>NZ_CM192982.1:0-4492500 GCF_041475725.2 Xanthomonas sp. NCPPB 1754 | reverse complement strand
GATCCCGACAGGCTCCACCATTTGAGTGAAACGACTTTGGGTCTGTAGCTCAGGTGGTTAGAGCGCACCCCTGATAAGGGTGAGGTCGGTGGTTCGAGTCCTCCCAGACCCACCACTCTGAATGTAGTGCACACTTAAGAATTTATATGGCTCAGCGTTGAGGCTGAGACATGTTCTTTTATAACTTGTGACGTAGCGAGCGTTTGAGATATCTATCTAAACGTGTCGTTGAGGCTAAGGCGGGGACTTCGAGTCCCTAAATAATTGAGTCGTATGTTCGCGTTGGTGGCTTTGTACCCCACACAACACGGCATGTGACCCTGAGGCAACTTGGGGTTATATGGTCAAGCGAATAAGCGCACACGGTGGATGCCTAGGCGGTCAGAGGCGATGAAGGACGTGGTAGCCTGCGAAAAGTGTCGGGGAGCTGGCAACAAGCTTTGATCCGGCAATATCCGAATGGGGAAACCCACTGCTTCGGCAGTATCCTGCAGTGAATTCATAGCTGCTGGAAGCGAACCCGGTGAACTGAAATATCTAAGTAACCGGAGGAAAAGAAATCAACCGAGATTCCCTAAGTAGTGACGAGCGAACGGGGAGCAGCCCTTAAGCTGGAATGGCTTTAGAAAAACAATCTGGAAAGATTGGCCATAGAAGGTGATAGCCCTGTATTTAAAAGGGCCACTCCAGTGAAGACGAGTAGGGCGGGGCACGTGAAACCCTGTCTGAATATGGGGGGACCATCCTCCAAGGCTAAATACTCCTGACCGACCGATAGTGAACCAGTACCGTGAGGGAAAGGCGAAAAGAACCCCGGAGAGGGGAGTGAAATAGATCCTGAAACCGTGTGCGTACAAGCAGTAGGAGCTCGCAAGAGTGACTGCGTACCTTTTGTATAATGGGTCAGCGACTTACTGTTCGTGGCAAGCTTAACCGTATAGGGGAGGCGAAGGGAAACCGAGTCTGATAAGGGCGCATAGTCGCGGGCAGTAGACCCGAAACCGGGTGATCTAGTCATGGCCAGGGTGAAGGTGCCGTAACAGGTACTGGAGGCCCGAACCCACGTCTGTTGCAAAAGACGGGGATGAGCTGTGATTAGGAGTGAAAAGCTAATCGAACCCGGAGATAGCTGGTTCTCCTCGAAAGCTATTTAGGTAGCGCCTCATATGTATCCTCTCGGGGGTAGAGCACTGTTATGGCTAGGGGGTCATCGCGACTTACCAAACCATTGCAAACTCCGAATACCGAGACGGACTGTATGGGAGACACACGGCGGGTGCTAACGTCCGTCGTGAAAAGGGAAACAACCCAGACCCACAGCTAAGGTCCCAAATTCACTGCTAAGTGGAAAACGATGTGGAAAGGCATAGACAGCCAGGAGGTTGGCTTAGAAGCAGCCACCCTTTAAAGAAAGCGTAATAGCTCACTGGTCGAGTCGGTCTGCGCGGAAGATTTAACGGGGCTAAGCAGTGAACCGAAGCTTGGGGTGCATAAAACTTGTTTTATGCGCGGTAGAGGAGCGTTCCGTAAGCCTGCGAAGGTGGATTGAGAAGTCTGCTGGAGGTATCGGAAGTGCGAATGCTGACATGAGTAACGATAATGCGGGTGAAAAGCCCGCACGCCGAAAGCCCAAGGTTTCCTTGCGCAACGTTAATCGACGCAGGGTTAGTCGGTCCCTAAGGCGAGGGCGAAAGCCGTAGTCGATGGGAAGCAGGTTAATATTCCTGCACCTCGCGTGAGTGCGATGGAGGGACGGAGAAGGTTAGGTGTACCGGGCGTTGGTTGCCCCGGGGAAAGGCGGTAGGTTTGGATCTTTGGCAAATCCGGGATCCTTTAAGACCGAGCACCGAGACGAGCCTTTATGGCGAAGTCACTGATACCACGCTTCCAGGAAAAGCTCCTAAGCTTCAGCTCACGAAGACCGTACCGTAAACCGACACAGGTGGGTAGGATGAGAATTCTCAGGCGCTTGAGAGAACTCGGGTGAAGGAACTAGGCAACATGGCACCGTAACTTCGGGAGAAGGTGCACCCTTTTTGGTGGCTCGTGCGAGCTATAGCTGAAGAGGGTCGCAGAAACCAGGCCGCTGCGACTGTTTATCAAAAACACAGCACTCTGCAAACACGAAAGTGGACGTATAGGGTGTGACGCCTGCCCGGTGCTGGAAGGTTAATTGATGGGGTCAGCCGCAAGGCGAAGCTCTTGATCGAAGCCCCAGTAAACGGCGGCCGTAACTATAACGGTCCTAAGGTAGCGAAATTCCTTGTCGGGTAAGTTCCGACCTGCACGAATGGCGTAACGACAGCGGCGCTGTCTCCACCCGAGACTCAGTGAAATTGAAATCGCTGTGAAGATGCAGCGTTCCCGTGGCAAGACGGAAAGACCCCGTGAACCTTTACTATAGCTTTACACTGAACGTTGAGTTCGTCTGTGTAGGATAGGTGGGAGGCTATGAAACTGTGGCGCTAGCTGCAGTGGAGCCATCCTTGAAATACCACCCTGTCGTGCTTGACGTTCTAACCTAGGTCCGTTATCCGGATCAGGGACCGTGTATGGTGGGTAGTTTGACTGGGGCGGTCTCCTCCTAAAGAGTAACGGAGGAGCACGAAGGTACGCTCAGCGCGGTCGGACATCGCGCACTGTGTGCAAAGGCATAAGCGTGCTTGACTGCAAGATCGACGGATCAAGCAGGTACGAAAGTAGGTCTTAGTGATCCGGTGGTTCTGTATGGAAGGGCCATCGCTCAACGGATAAAAGGTACTCCGGGGATAACAGGCTGATACCGCCCAAGAGTTCATATCGACGGCGGTGTTTGGCACCTCGATGTCGGCTCATCACATCCTGGGGCTGTAGTCGGTCCCAAGGGTATGGCTGTTCGCCATTTAAAGTGGTACGCGAGCTGGGTTCAGAACGTCGTGAGACAGTTCGGTCCCTATCTGCCATGGGCGTTGGAAGTTTGAGAGGGGCTGCTCCTAGTACGAGAGGACCGGAGTGGACGAACCTCTGGTGTTCCGGTTGTCACGCCAGTGGCATTGCCGGGTAGCTATGTTCGGAAGCGATAACCGCTGAAAGCATCTAAGCGGGAAGCGCGCCTCAAGATGAGACTTCCCGGGGCACAAGCCCCCTAAAGGAACCATGTAGACTACGTGGTTGATAGGTCAGGTGTGTAAGTACAGCAATGTATTGAGCTAACTGATACTAATGATCCGTGCGGCTTGACCATATAACCTCAAGTTGCCTTGGTCCCAACGAACGTTGGTAGATCATCAAATGCAAGCTACGTCACAAGTTAACTCTGCGAGACTGGGCGCCTTAATCCGTTTCTTGGATGGCGACGCTCCAACCGTCTCCCTGGTGAAATTAGCGCTGTGGAACCACCCGATCCCATCCCGAACTCGGAAGTGAAACGCAGCTGCGCCGATGGTAGTGTGGCTCAAGCCATGCGAGAGTAGGTCATCGCCAGGGGCTTTACCCCGAAACCCTCAGTCCAAACGGACTGAGGGTTTCTTTTTTGCGCAAGCGCTGGGCTGCGCCGCGCGTAAATGCGCCTTGCATTCCGCCCCGCTTGCCGACCGGTACCGATGTCGTGCTGTGCGTGCAGTACCGCCGGGGCCGGTAGCCCGTCAGGACGCTGGCACCAAGCCTCGCCACACACGCCACGCGCCCATCTCTTGGAGAAAAGGGGCGCGATCCATCTGTTGGCCAAATAACCTGCCTGGCCAATGCCAGATGCACGGGTGCGGTAGTGGCTGAAGCCGATAACAGACATCGCCTATGACAGCCTCGCTCGGCCGACGTCTTAGTGCGCATATCCTCGATACAAGGAACGGCCTGGAGCGGATCGATCACGGCATCAGTGATGGGTCCCACATCCTTGGTGAGACAAGACGCAAGGCAGATGTTTCACACATCTTTGTTGAGACCAAATGCAAGACCAGTGGCAGCGCCAGGCGTGGTTAAGGTGTTCGATAAATCTCGGTTTGAAGCCAGCGATGTGCATCGCGGGGCGCACGCCTGGAGCCGTCGACTCGAACAGCTGGCAAAGCACCGCGAAGGCACCCCGTTTTCGCCATGCTGGGGCGATGCTTTATGTCGTTGGGATACTCACCACGACTGACGGCTTGAAACGTTGCGCCCAACCAACAAAAAAACCCCGCCTGAGCGGGGTTTTTTTGTTGGTACAGTCGGTACATCTGGCTGCAATCGGGTCATGACGGACCGACCAGCGGGCGGACGCCGCTATCTGCTGGCCGGCATCAGTCACCCAACGTCAATAGCGAGGCGTTGCCGCCTGCCGCGGTGGTGTTGACGGTGACGACCTTCTCGGTTGCGAAGCGCAGCAGGTAATGCGGGCCGCCCGCCTTGGGACCGGTGCCGGACAGGCCCTGCCCGCCGAACGGTTGTACGCCGACCACGGCGCCGATCTGGTTGCGATTGACGTAGACGTTGCCTACCGCCACGCGCGAGGTGATGCGGTCGATCGTCTCATCGATACGCGAGTGGACACCCAACGTGAGGCCGTAACCGGTCGCGTTGATCTGCTCGATGACGGCATCGAGCTGGTCGGCCTTCCAGCGAATCACGTGCAGCACCGGCCCGAAAATCTCGCGCTGCAGCTGGGACAGCGATGTCAGCTCATAGGCGCGTGGAGCGAAAAAGCTGCCATGCGCGGTGCTGGCGTCCAAGGTGGTGCTGCCGATCAGACGCGCTTGGCGATCCATGCGTGCCGCGTGATCGTCGAGAATCTTGAGCGCATCAGCATCGATGACGGGGCCAACGTCGGTCGAGAGCAGGCCCGGATCGCCGATCTTCAACTCGCCCATCGCGCCGGCCAGCATCGTCATGACCTTGTCGGCGATGTCGTCCTGGACGAACAGGACGCGCGCCGCGGAGCAGCGCTGCCCGGCCGAGATGAAGGCACTGGAAATGGCGTCTTTGACCACTGCTTCGGGCAGCGAGGACGAGTCGGCGATGAAGGCATTCTGGCCGCCGGTTTCGGCGATCAAGACGCCGATGGCAGCATCGCGTGCGGCCAGGGTGCGGTTGATGATGCGCGCGGTTTCGGTAGAGCCGGTGAAGGCTACGCCGGCAACGCGCGGGTCGTTGGTCAGCGCAGCGCCAACGGTAGCGCCATCGCCTGGCAGGAACTGCACGGCCGCTTCCGGCACGCCGGCTTCATGCAGCAGCTTGACCGCTGCAAAGCCGATCAGGTTGGTCTGCTCGGCCGGCTTGGCGATGACCGTATTGCCGGCCGCCAGCGCTGCGGCGACCTGACCGAGGAAGATCGCCAACGGGAAGTTCCATGGGCTGATGCAGACAAAGACGCCGCGCCCGTGCAGCTGCAGCTCGTTGGATTCGCCGGTCGGTCCGGGCAGACGCTCCGGCGCACCGAACTGCGCACGCGCCTGGCCGGCGTAGTAGCGCAGGAAATCGACGGCCTCGCGGACTTCGGCCACTGCGTCGGGCAGCGTCTTGCCGGCTTCCTTGACGCAGATCGCCATGAAGTCGGGCATGCGCGTTTCGAGCAGATCGGCTGCATGTTCCAGGATGGTGGCGCGGCTCGCTGCAGGCGTGCGGTTCCAGGCCGGTTGCGCGGCCGCAGCGCTGGCCAGCGACTTCTGGACGGTATCCGGATCGGCCGGGTGCCACTGTCCAACCGTCTCGCGGCGATCTGCCGGATTCAACACCGCCTGGCCGGGCGTGCTGATCAGCGCACCGGGTACCAGGGGCGTGGCCTTCCACGGCTTGATCGCGGCGTTGAGTTGCTCGGCCAGCTGGCGCAGATCGTTGTCGTTGGCGAGATTGGCGCCCATGGAGTTTTTCCTGTTCTGGTTCTGGCTACGCAGCAAGTCAGCTGGCAGCGGAATCTTGGGATGCGGGATGGAAGTAAATGACGTCACTGCCTCGACCGGGTCGCGGATGAGGTCTTCGATGGCGACATCCTCGTCGGTGATGCGATTGACGAAGCTGGAATTGGCGCCGTTTTCGAGCAGGCGACGTACCAGATACGGCAGCAGATCTTCGTGCGAGCCGACCGGTGCATAGACGCGGCACGGCAGATCGAGACGATCGGCAGGAATCACCTCGGCATACAGGTCGTCGCCCATGCCGTGCAGTTTCTGGTGCTCGTAGGTCTTGCCTGCCGCAATCGCACGTACCGCCGCAATGGTCTGCGCGTTGTGCGTGGCGAACATCGGGTAGAGCGCGTCGCTGTGCGCGAACATGCGACGTGCGCATGCCAGGTACGACACGTCGGTGTTCTGCTTACGCGTAAACACCGGGTAGCCGGGATGCCCTTCGATCTGCGCGCGCTTGATCTCTGCGTCCCAATACGCGCCTTTGACCAGGCGCACCGGAATGCGTCGCCCGACACGGCGCGCCAGATCGGCAAGAAAATCGATCGTGTACGGCGTGCGTTTTTGATAGGCCTGCACGGCCAGGCCATAGCCTTCCCAGCCATCCAATGACGGGTCGGAGAAGGTGGCCTCGATGATGTCTAGCGACAGTTCCAGCCGGTCGGCTTCCTCGGCGTCGACGGTGTAGCCGATGCCATAGGACTTGGCTAGCTGCGCCAACTCCAGTACGCCCGGAACTAGCTCGGCCATCACTCGCGCACGCTTGGCATGTTCGTAGCGCGGATACAGCGCCGACAACTTGATCGAGATGCTGGGCGCGGCAAATACATCGGTACCGACGAAGTTGCCGCTGCGGCCGATCGCATGAATCGCATCCCGATACGCCTGCAGATAGCGCTGCGCATCCTTCATGGTGAGCGCGCCTTCGCCCAGCATGTCGAACGAATAACGGTAGTTGGCGTTGTCGCCCTTGCGCGAACGCGACAGCGCTTCGCCGATGGTGCGGCCCATGACGAACTGATGGCCCATGATCTTCATGGCCTGGCGCACGGCCAGGCGAATCACCGGCTCGCCGACGCGGCCGATCAGGCGTTTGAAGGCGCCCGGCACATCGGCGCGGGTGAGGTCGTTGAGCTGCACCAGCTGGCCGGTCAGCATCAGGCCCCAGGTGGAGGCGTTGACCAGCACCGAATCGCTGCCGCCCATATGCTTCTTCCAATCCGCATCGCCGAGCTTGTCGCGGATCAGCTTGTCGGCGGTGTCCTGGTCGGGAATGCGCAGCAGTGCCTCGGCCACGCACATCAGCAGCACGCCTTCTTCGCTGCCCAGGTCGTATTGGCGCATGAAGGCTTCGATGGCGCCCTGGTCCTGCGCGCGTGCCCGCACACGGGTAACCAGATCGGCCGCGACCGCCTGCACCTTGGCTTGCTCAGCGGCGGGCAGGCGTGCCTGGTCGAGCAATTCGCGCACGTGTTCGGCTTCGTCCTTGAGCCAGGCCGCGGTGATGGCGGCACGCAACGCGCCAGGTGCGGCGGGCAGTTCGGGCGCCAACAGCGGGCGCGCAACTGAGGTGGAGGCAAGCGGGTCGAGCTGTGCGTTCATGCGAAAGGTGCCTTGGATTCCGTGCTCATTCTAGTGAGCCAGACGGCTTGCGCACTTGTGTGGAAGCGGCGGCTTTCCCGCCGTTTTGTGCATGCCGCCATCGCGCAGAGTGACGGCACGGCCATTGGCGAACAACGCGGAAGTGATTGATTTGTGCGCACTTTTAGCTGCACTGCAGCAAATTCTTGATCGCCGGAAATGCTTGCCGCATGCGTTGGCGCGGGTCTACCATCGGGCTATTCCCGCAGTGCGCTGCGTGCCGTTTATGATCGAAGTGCTGCCGTTGATGTCCGAAGGGGTTGGGACGCAGCTGCGGTTGCGGCCTCCGCGGGCACTGTCGGCCAGGCAATTCGTGCAGCTGTTCGCAGTGCTGGCGGGAACGATGTGGTTATTTGCAGGCCTGGGGTGGTGGACCGGCAATGCGTTCGCGCCGGTCTTTGCCCTGGTGCACAGTGGTGTGGTGGCGCTGGCGCTACGGCAGTTGTGGCGAAGTGGCGAGCGCGAAGAAGCGATCCGGGTGGGGGAAGCCGTTGTTGAGGTGTTTCCGTCCGGGCATGCGCCACCAGCGTTTCAGGCACATCCGCACTGGGTGCGGCTTTGCATAGAACGCGATGACAGGGTGTTGCTGGTCAGCAGCGGCAAGCAGATCGAGATCGGAAGTTTTCTCGGGCCGGCCGAACGTGTGGAACTGGCAACAACGCTCAAACGCTTGCTCGCGGCCGCCAATGGCCGTCACCGATGACGTAAGGGTCTAGGCAATGACGCAACGCAGCAGCTGGAAGTCGATCAACACCTGCACACACGTGGGCCTGGCGATGGCGGCGCTGCTGAGCGCGCCGGTGGCCTGGGCGCAATCGGCCGATCCCAAGGAATGGCAGCTCAACATGGGGCGCGGGGTGACCCAGACCGCGCGGATGGCTTACGAGGCGCACATGGTGGCGCTGTGGGTGTGCGTGGTGATTGGCGCGCTGGTGTTCTCGGCGATGGGCTATGCGATGTTCAAGTTCCGCAAGTCCAAGGGCGCGGTGGCCGCACAATTCAGTCACAACACCACCGCGGAAGTGCTGTGGACGGTGATTCCGGTCCTGGTGCTGATTGCGATGGCGTGGCCGGCGACGGCAAAACTGATCGCGATGTACGACACCCGCGAATCGGAAATGACGGTCAAGGTGACCGGCTATCAGTGGATGTGGAAGTACGAATATCTGGGCCAGGGCGTGGAATTTACCAGCCGCCTGGCACGCGAATCCGATCGTATCCGCCAAAGCGGCGAGCGCCCCACCGCGGCCTCGCAGCCGCACTATCTGCTGGATGTCGATAACCGCCTGGTGCTGCCGGTCAACACCAAGATCCGCTTCGTGATTACCGCCGACGATGTGATCCACGCCTGGTGGGTGCCGGCGCTGGGATGGAAGCAAGATGCCATTCCCGGCATCGTCAACGAAGCCTGGACCAACATCGAACAACCGGGCGTGTATCGCGGGCAGTGCGCCGAGTTGTGCGGCAAGGATCATGGCTTCATGCCGATCGTGGTGGAGGCGCTGCCCAAGGCTGACTTCCAGCGCTGGCTGGCGTCGCGTCGTAGTGCGTCAGGCACTGCTCCAGCAGCGGCGCCAGCGGCCGCACCGACGCCGACCAGTGCACAGGCCGCTCCGCAAGGTGACGCCGTGCCTGCGGCGGCACCGGCCCAGGCCGCAACACCGACCGCCGCTCTTTAATCGCCCGCAACCGCTCGCTTCGCAGAGGTCGTTCCGTCATGGCGCATACCGCAGTCGATCACCACGGACACCACCAGCCCGGTTTCGTCGAGCGCTGGTTCTTTTCGACCAATCACAAGGATATCGGCACGTTGTATCTGCTGTTTTCCTTCGTGATGTTCATCATCGGCGCGGCGATGAGCGTGGTGATTCGCGCCGAATTGATGCAGCCCGGCTTGCAGTTCGTCAAACCGGAGTTCTTCAACCAGATGACCACCGTGCATGCACTGGTGATGATCTTCGGCGGCGTGATGCCGGCTTTCGTCGGCCTGGCCAACTGGATGATTCCGTTGCAGATCGGTGCGCCGGACATGGCGTTGCCGCGCATGAACAACTGGTCGTTCTGGTTGTTGCCGGTCGCCTTTACCCTGCTGCTGCTGACGCTGTTCCTGCCGGGCGGCGCGCCAGCAGGCGGCTGGACGCTGTACCCGCCGCTGTCGCTGCAGGGCGGCTACAACGTCGCCTTCAGCGTATTTGCGATCCATGTGGCCGGCGTCAGCTCGATCATGGGCGCGATCAACATCATCGCCACCGTGCTGAACATGCGCGCGCCGGGCATCGATCTGCTCAAGATGCCGATCTTCTGCTGGGCCTGGCTGATCACCGCGTTCCTGCTGATCGCGGTGATGCCGGTGCTGGCCGGCGCGGTGACCATGCTGCTGACCGACAAGTTCTTCGGTACCAGCTTCTTCAACGCGGCCGGCGGCGGCGACCCGGTGATGTACCAGCACATCTTCTGGTTCTTCGGGCACCCGGAGGTGTACATCATGATCCTGCCGGCGTTCGGCGTGGTCAGCGAGATCATTCCGACCTTTAGCCGCAAGCCGCTGTTCGGTTACCAGGCGATGGTCTACGCCATTGCCGCGATCGCCTTCCTGAGCTTCATCGTCTGGGCCCACCACATGTTCACCGTGGGCATGCCGCTGGGCGGCGAAATTTATTTCATGTTCGCCACCATGCTGATCTCCATCCCGACCGGGGTGAAGGTGTTCAACTGGGTCAGCACGATGTGGAAGGGCTCGCTGACCTTCGAATCGCCGATGTTGTGGGCGGTGGCGTTCGTGATCCTCTTCAGCATCGGTGGGTTCTCCGGCCTGATGCTGGCGATCGTGCCGGCCGACTTCCAGTACCACGACACCTACTTCGTGGTGGCGCACTTCCACTACGTGCTGGTGACCGGTGCGGTGTTCGCGCTGATCGCGGCGGTGTACTACTGGTGGCCCAAGTGGACCGGGCGGATGTACAACGAGACCTGGGCCAAGGTGCACTTCTGGTGGACGATGGTGTTCGTCAACCTGCTGTTCTTCCCGCAGCACTTCCTTGGCTTGGCCGGCATGCCGCGGCGCATTCCCGACTACAACGTGGTGTTTGCCGACTGGAATCTGGTCAGTTCGATCGGTGCGTTCGGCATGTTCGTCACGCCGTTCCTGATGGCCGCGATCCTGCTGTCCTCGCTGCGCAGTGGCGCGCGTGCACAGGCCCGCTCCTGGGAAGGTGCCAAGGGTCTGGAATGGACGGTGCCGTCACCTGCCCCGGCGCATACCTTCACCGTGCCGCCGGTGATCAAGCCTGGAGATCTTGCACATGAAGACATCGGCCACTGAGTCCGCCTCGGAGCCGGCGGTGACGCGTCTGTTATCTGCTGCGGAACGGCAGGCGCAGCAGCGCCGTGCGGTACGCCGTACCGCGATCACGGTCGGCATCATCGCGTTGCTGATCTATGCGGGCTTCATCGCCTCGGGAGTCATCGGGCGGTGAGTGCACGCGCGCCCGCACACGCACCCACAGCCGGCTTGTTCAAGCTGCTGGGCGTGGTGCTGGGCGTGTTCGTGCTGACGTTTTCCCTGGTGCCGCTCTACCGCATCGCCTGCGAGAAAGTGTTTGGCATCCGCATGGAGCGTGCGCCCGGCAGCTCGCGCGCAAACGCGGGCGCGCCACCTGCCGCCGGCAAGCGCACGGTGCGCGTGGAGTTCGATGGCGGGGTCAATTCCAAACTGCCGTGGACCTTCCATCCCGAACAGATGACGATGGATGTGGTGCCGGGCGAGCTCAACGAGGCGCTGTATTTCGCGCGCAACGATGGTGCACGTGCGGTGGTGGGCAGTGCGGTGCCTTCGGTTGCACCTGCGCGTGCGTCGGGCTACTTCAATAAAACCGAGTGCTTCTGCTTTACCGCGCAGACCTTGCAGGCCGGCGAAACGCGCGACATGCCGCTGCGTTTCATCGTCGACCCGGCACTGCCGCCGGAAGTCACTACGATCACCCTGTCCTACACGTTCTATCGCAACGACGCGCTGACCTCCGAACTGCAGGGCGGAGGCGCAGCTGGCGCGCCACGCGCTGCGCCGTAACCTTCCATCCACCCGTACCACGACACGGAAGCAACGCCATGGCCGATCACAGTCCCAACGCCGATGCGTATTTCGTCCCGAGCCAGAGCAAATGGCCCTTTGTCGGGTCGATTGCGATGTTCGTGATGATGATCGGCGTGGCCAGCTGGCTCAACGACGCGGCATGGGGGCGCTGGACCTTCTTCGCCGGCGTGGCGATGCTGCTGGCGACGTTGTTCATGTGGTTTGGCGATGTCATCCGCGAATCCAATGCCGGGCATTACAACCGCCAGGTGGATGGCTCGTTCCGCATGGGGATGGTGTGGTTCATCTTCTCCGAGGTGATGTTTTTCTGCGCTTTCTTCGGTGCGCTGTTTTACACGCGTGTGCTGACGCTGCCCTGGCTGGGCGGGGAAGGCGACGGCGTGATGACCAACGAGCTGCTATGGAATGGTTATTCCGCTGCGTGGCCGACCAATGGCCCGGGCACCATCGGTGGGCAGTTCCAGACCATTCCGGCCTGGGGCCTGCCGCTGATCAACACGCTGATCCTGCTCAGTTCCGGCGTGACCTTGACCATCGCCCACCACGCGCTCAAGGGAGGGCGCCGCGGCGCGCTGCTGTTGTGGCTGGGGTTGACCGTGCTGCTGGGCTGCGTGTTCCTGTTCCTGCAGGCCGAGGAATATATCCACGCCTATACCGAGCTCAATCTCACCCTGGGCTCGGGCATCTATGGTTCGACCTTCTTCATGCTGACCGGCTTCCACGGCATGCATGTGCTGCTGGGCACCATCATGCTGGCGGTGATGTGGCTGCGCGCGGCGAAGGGGCATTTCAGCCGCGACAACCACTTCGCTTTCGAAGCGGCCGCGTGGTACTGGCACTTCGTCGACGTGGTGTGGCTGGCGCTGTTTTTGTTCGTGTATGTCCTTTGAGGCGGGGATTCGGGATTGGTGATTTGGGATTCGTAAAAGCGGAAGGCTTTAGTTTTCACGAATCCCCAATGCCGAATCCCCAATCCCGGCTCCTCAGCGGCCAAGCCCATGCGGCTTGATCCAGCCGGTGTAGATGCCGAGGATCACGATGGCGATCAATGCCACCGATAGACCGATGCGCCAGGTCAGGGCGTTGACGGTGCGCTTGGTCTGGCCACGGTCGGTCAGCAGGTAGTAGAGGCCAGCGCCCAGGTTCCATAGGATCACGATCAGGAAGGCGACAATCAGCAGCGTCTTGAGCGAATCGTTCACAACAGCCCCGGGTGCAGTCGGCGTGGTCATGGCATTGCACGCTTTTTTGCGCCGCTTGTCATGACGCGCAAGCACACGGCGGTCATCGGTTGGTGTCTGGCGCTGCTGGTGAGCGCGGGTTTCGCGGCGCTTGGGCATTGGCAGTTGCAGCGCATGCAGAGCAAGCAAGCCTTGCTGGACCGTGCCGCACATGTGCGCGACACCACGCTGCCCTTGGCACCGGCGCTGGCGACGCAGAATGAGTTGGCATGGGTACGTGGGCAAGTGCGTTTTTTGCCGCAACTGGTCTTGCTGGACAATCAGCTGCATGACGGGCGTGCCGGTGTGCGCGTGTATCAACTGGCAGTGCCCGAAGGTGGATCGACAGACGTGCTGGTGGATCTGGGCTGGCTGCCATTACCGGCCGATCGGCAGTTGCCCGGCATCGTTGCGCTGAAAGGCGTGCAGACCGTGCAGGGGCTCTTGAGCGCTCCGCCGTCGGCGGGGCTGGCGATCGGACCGGCGCTGGCGCCGGGGGCTGCGGCGCAGACCTGGCTGGCCACGCGACTGGATCTGCAGGCCTTACGCAGCACGCTGGGCAGGCGCGACATTTCGTCGCAGGTCCTGCGCCTGGACCCTGCACTGCCGGTTGGCTACGCACGCGATCTGGACATGCTGCCAAACACGCTACCACCCGCGCGGCACTTGGGTTACGCGGTGCAATGGTTCGGGTTGGCCGTCGCGGTCCTGGCGACCGCAATGCTGCTGACATGGCGTGCGCGCCGCCGCGACCGCGGGCACTGACGCCTGCGGCATGAGAAAATCGCCGGCATGACCTCCTCCACATCGGCCACGCCGCATTCGGTCAAACGCGGCCGCAGGATGCTGATTGCCCTGGCGGTGCTGTTCTTCGGCTCGATGTTGCTGGCCGGCGTGCTGCGCTTCTCCGGATGGCAGCCGGCGTCGATGCGCAATCACGGCGAGCTGCTGAAGCCGCCCGCGGACCTGCGGGCGCTGGTGCCAGTCCGTGCCAACGGGCAACCGTATGCATGGGCGCCGAGCGAGCGCATCTGGCGCATTGCAGTGGCGCCGCCGGCCGATTGCACGCAGCAGTGCGTGGCGTTGGCCGCGGAACTGGACAAGGTGTGGCAGTTGCTCGGGCATCGCGCCGACAAGGTGGAGGTGCTGTGGATCGGCCCACCGCCGGCCGGGCTGCCGCCGATGCCTGCATTGCGCGTGCTGCGCGACGATACCCGCCTGCGCCAGGCATTGCCGCGCGGCACCGATGCGGCCGGCGTGCCGGTGTATGTGATCGACCCCAATGGCTTTGTGATCCTGCGGTATGCCCCGGGTTTCGACCCGGCCGGCCTGCGGTCGGATCTGGTCAAGCTGCTGAAACTGATGTGAGCCCGTTTCGATGAACCTGTTTGCGCCACCGGCGTTGTTCCGTCACTTCCATCGCATGGCCTGGCTGGCCGCGTTGTTCACTGCGAGCACGATCCTGTTCGGGTCGTTCGTCCGTTTGTCCGATGCCGGCATGAGCTGCCCGGACTGGCCGACCTGCTACGGCCGCGTGACCTGGCCGCAGACCAGCGACGAAGCCAACACGCACGTGGCCAGCAAGATCCGCCCGCTGGAATCGCACAAGGCCTGGCGCGAACAGGTCCACCGCTTCCTGGCCGGTGCGTTGGGCGTGGAAGTGCTGGTGCTGTCGTTGCTGGCGGTGCGTCGCCGTCGCATGGGCATTGCCCAGGTGGTGTCGGCCGCGGTGCTAGTGGCGTTGTCGATCCCGCTCTATATGTCCGGCTGGCACGCCATGGCCTTCGGCGTGGCGATCGCCGGCGAGGCCATCCTGCTGCTGGCGGCATTGCGCTGGAGCAACATCGATCTGGCGCGTGCAGCGGTGCTGACGCTGGCGGTGGTGATCTTCCAGGCGTTGCTGGGCATGTGGACGGTGACGTTGCTGCTCAAGCCGATCGTGGTGATGGGACACCTGCTGGGCGGCATGCTGATGTTCTCGCTGCTGGTGTGGATGGCCTGGCGCGCGACGCATTTGCCGATCACCCTGGCCGATGCATCGCGCTTGAAGTGGCTGCTGCGCCTGGGAGTGGCGGTGCTGGGCCTGCAGATCGCGCTTGGTGGCTGGGTCAGCGCCAACTACGCCGCGCTGGCGTGTGGCGGCGGCAGCTGGTCGGCCGACAACTTCCCGCGCTGTGTCAGCCAGTGGTGGCCGCCGCACGATTTCCGTGAAGGTTTCACGCTGTGGCGCGGCATCGGAGTGGATTACGAAGGTGGCGTGCTGGACGGTGCGGCGCGTATCGCGATCCAGATGGCGCATCGGCTATGGGCAATTGCGACCGCGCTGTACTTGTGGTGGCTGGCCTGGCGCTTGTCGCGCTCGCCGGGCATGCGGGTGTGGGCCGGCGCATTGGCGCTGCTGGTGGCCGTGCAGGTGACCCTGGGCATGCTCAACGTGAAGCTGGCGCTGCCGCTGGAGGTCTCGGTCATGCATAACGGCGGGGCGGTGGCGTTGCTGTTCGTGCTGGTCTCGCTGCTGGCGCGGCTGCGCGCGCCGGAGTGAGCATGGCTGTCAGCGCACGCGATTATTGGGATCTGACCAAACCCAAGGTGGTGGCACTGATCGTGTTCACCGCGTTGGTGGGCATGTTCCTGGCCATTCCCGACATGCCGACCTGGCTGCAGGTACGCACCGGCGCGCTGGGCTTCCTGGGTATCTGGCTGGCGGCTTCAGCGGCGGCAGCGATCAACCAACTGCTCGACGCCAAGATCGACGCACAGATGGCGCGCACCTCATGGCGCCCGCTGGTGGTGGGCAAGGTGCGGCCCTGGCAGGTGCTGGTGTTCGCCGGCGCGCTGATCGTGATCTCCATGACCATTCTGGTGGTGTGGGTGAATGTCATCACCGCGGTGCTGACCTTCGCCTCGCTGATCGGGTACGCGGTGATTTACACCGTGTACCTGAAGCGTGCGACCTCGCAGAACATCGTGATTGGCGGCCTGGCCGGCGCCACCCCGCCGATGCTGGGCTGGGCCGCGGTGACCGGGCTGCCGACCAGCGCCGACTGGATCAATGCCTCGCTGCTGGTGCTGATCATCTTCATCTGGACGCCGCCGCATTTCTGGGCGCTGGCGATCTTCCGCCGTGCCGATTACGCCAAGGCCGCGATCCCGATGTTGCCGGTGACCCATGGCGTGCCGCATACGCGCAAGCAGATCCTGGTGTACACCGTATTGCTGGCGATCGTGACCTTGGCGCCGGTGGCGGTGGGCATGAGCGGGGTGTTCTATCTGGGCGGTGCGATCGTGCTCAATGCGGTGTTCCTCTGGTACGCGTGGCGCATGCTGAACCCGCCGGACGAACTGTTTTCAATGAAGATGTTCGGGTACTCCATCGTGTACCTGATGGCGTTGTTCGCCTTCCTGATGGTCGACCATCTGCTGCTGCCGTGGGTGCGCTAGTCGCCGCAGCGAGACGAGCGGCAATGCGGTAGCTCTGCCCGATGACTTGCGTGGCAATCAGGCGGATGGATGGATCACGCCTGCAGCGCCTGCCGCGTGTGGCGAAAGGTGCCGGATGCGTGCCGCGTGCGCCGCGTCGAGGTCACCAGCGGCGTCCATGTCAGCAGACGCCGCGGTTTGCGGCTTGCCACGCTCTGATCATCATGCGTTGCCGGCACACGGCACTGTGTCGACTCAACTCAGCCAACTGGCGCACTCGCTGGGAGTTTTGCTGTCGCAGCTGGACTGCATTTTCTGCTGCAGACGCGCCAGCACTGCACTGCCTTCGCGGCGATGCTGCTTGCTCCAGGTCTTCAATGCGGTGCCGAGGGTGGCGAAGCGCTGACGGGTCCGTTGCCGGTAACCATCCGGTTGACCGGCCAACTCGCCGATCACCTGGGTGGCGGCGCCCTCGATGCCGACGGTGTCATCGGGGCTGAGCCGGATGAGCCCATCCACGTACATCACGCCCCACTGCACGCGTGTGGCGGGACCTTGCGCGCTGTCGTAGGCCCGTTTGAGCCACAACAGGGCGGTCTTCTTGTCGCCGCGTTGTTCGGCCAGATCCGCCAATTCGGGCATGTAGTAGTACGGCGTCTTGCTGCGCGACAACTCGGCCAGCAGCAATTGCTCTGCCGCGCTGCGATCGCCCACCTCGCTCAGCAACGCGGCGGCCATGCTGATGGTGGATTGGCGCTCCTCGTCGGTCTTGGCGGTGTCGGTGGCCCACTGCACGCGCTGGTGCACCACCTCCACCACGTCTTTGGGCAACGGTGGTTGCGGGCCTTCGGCTTCGGTTTCGGTGGGCTGGCCTTGTGCCAGGCGTGCCAGCTGGATGCGCGCGTATGCGGTGCCAAGCCGGTCGGAGATCGGCAATGAAGGATCGGCGTAGACCTTGTCCAAGGCCTGATTCAGTGCGTTGGAGAGCGTGCTGCGCTCGCCGGCCTCGTTGCTGGCGGCGGTGACCAGGCGTGCCGGCACATAGTTCAGCGTGCCGAGATTGGCGCGCACTTCTGCCGGGTCGGCCAACACCGCTTCCAACAGCGTGCGGTTGGCGCTGCTGGCAGCCGGTGGGTGTCTGGCGGCACTGATGGCGGCCAGGGCGAAGCTGCGTTGCAGTGCCGGCTGTGGCGCCGAGGTGGAGAGCCGGGTGAGCACGTCGGCGGCGGCATCGGGTTTGACCAGCGTATCGTCGGTGCCCCAGGCGTAGTTGCCGAGCACGGCCCAATCGTCCGCGCTGAGCTGTTGTGGTGTGTGCAGCGCCTTGTCGAGCAATTGCTGGGCGGTACTGGTGCTCTTGGCCGCAACCCGCAACACCTCGGCCAGGCGCGCGTTATCGGCATTGCCGGCCAGTCGGGTGATTTCGCTGCGGTCCGGGCGCAGCACGATGATGGTGGGATACGCCTTGACCCCGAAGCGCTCGCCCCAGGCCTGCGCGCCCTCCGAATCGCCGTCCAGGTGCACGGCGACGAACTGCTGGGTGCGCGCGATGAAGGCCGGATCCTTGAACAGCGTGGCCTTGAGGCGATTGCAGGGCGGGCACCAGGCTGCGCCCCAATACAACAGGATCGGCTTGCCGCTGTCCTTGGCTTCGGCAAAGGCATCTTCCACGTCGCCCTCGCGCCAGGCGATGCCGGCAACGGGTGCCGGCGTGGACGCCGTCTTGGGTGGTGCGGGCGCCGCAGGCGGTGCTGGCTTGTCGCAGGCAGTCAGCGCAGCCAGCACGGCCAGCAGCGCGATCAAGGAAGGGGAAGGGCGTGGCAGCGACAGCGTCATGGCAAATCACCGTGGGGCGGCAGAAGGTCGATCGCGCACTCTAGCGGCCGCTGGCGGACCTGGGCGGGCGTGCGTCATCACCGTTGTACATCTGCTTACAACCTGGATGTGCGGCGATGCGAACTGCTGTTACGCGATACGCAGCGGGCAGGTGCTGGCGTGGCGCAGCGTCAATGACGCTCGGCTGCGCCTTGCGGCTGGCCGGATGCACTGCGCGCATACCGTGCGGCCACAACGGCGCAGACGATCAGCTGCAACTGGTGATACAGCATGATCGGCAACACGATCGCGCCCAGCCCGCCGCCGGCAAACATCACCTTGGCCATCGGCACGCCGGTGGCCAAGCTCTTTTTCGAGCCGCAGAAGACGATGGCGATTTCATCGGCGCGGCTGAAGTGCAGGCGCCGGGCGATGAAGGTGATCGAAAGCATCGCCATGGCCAGCAACAATGCTGCAGCGCCGAGTACCGCCAGCAGTGCAGGCAGCGGCGTCTTCTGCCACAGCCCTTCGTTCACCGATGCACTGAAGGCGGTATAGACCACCAGCAGAATGGTGCCTTGATCGGTGTAACGCAGCACGGCGCGGTGACGTTCGACCCAGCCGCCGATCCACGGACGCATGAAATGGCCGGCCAGAAACGGCACCAGCAACTGCAGCAGGATCTTGCCGATCGCTTCGGCCGGATGCGCCATGGCGCCCTGACTGCCGACCAGTGCGCCCATCAGCAACGGGGTGAAAAACACGCCCAGCAGGCTGGAAAGCGAAGCGGCGCAGACTGCGGCCGGCACATTGCCGCGTGCCATCGAGGTGAAAGCGATCGAGGACTGCACCGTGGACGGCAACGCGCACAGGAACAGCACGCCGACATACAGCTCCGGCGTCAGTGCCAGATGCGCCAGTGGTTTGAACAACAGCCCCAATAGCGGGAACAGCACGAAGGTGCAGCCCAGAATCACCAGATGCAGGCGCCAGTGCAACGCGCCGGCCTTCACCGCTTCGCGCGACAGCCGCGCGCCGTGCAGGAAGAACAGCGCCGCGATCGCCACGTCGGTGACATCGTCCATAACCGCCGCCGCCGTGCCCGTGACCGGGAGAAACGAGGCCAGTGCAACTGTGCACAGCAGCGCGAGGGTGAAGGGGTCAATGCGCAACCGCGCCAGCAGCTTCTTCATCGAGGTCCAACGGTAGCGCGCGATCTTGCGCCTGGTATGGGCCATTCTACGATGCGTGCAGGCCCTGGCTGTGGCATCGACGTCACCGGTCAGGCCTGAAACGGCACGGCAGTGCGCGATGGCCTTGCGCTGCCTTCGGCCAGGCAGCACTGCATCACAACGCTGCGAGCGCCTTGAGCAGTTCGCGCATTTCGTATTTGTCGGTGTCGTCCAGCCCTTGCGCGCGCTGTTTGGCCTGCAGCTCCTCCACGCGTTGACGCAGCAACTGCTTGTCGAGTTGCGCGACGACGTCATGCAGTTCAAGCGTCCAACTGTGCTCGTCGCCGGGAAGCTCCTGCGCCGCCAGCTTCTGCAAGGCAGCAAGCTCCTGGCGCTCGGCGAAGTGCTCCAGCAGCGCGCCGGTGCTGATTTCCGGGCGTTGCCGCACCAGGTCCAGCAACTCCATCAACAAGTCGATCCCGGGCAGGCGCAGCCCGGAAAAATCATGCACGCCCTCCAGGCTCATCGCCAATGACGGCCGTTGCAGCAGGATGGCGATGGACGCACGCACCAGGCTGCGCTTCTGCGTGGGCGCACCCATGCGCGCAGGCGGCCGTGGCCTGGGTGCGGACTGCTGGGCAGACGCAGTGGCACCAACCCCGGTCAGGCGCGCCAGTTCTTGTTTCATCAGATCGCCGAACGCACCTTCGGGGATCTGCGCCAACAGCGGGCGCGCACGTTCGGCCAGGCGCGCCTTGCCGTCGAGCGTGTGCAGGTTGATCTCACGCGACATCTCGTCGAAGAAGAACTGCGACAGCGGCGTGGCCTGCTTCAGGCGCTGATCGAAGGCCTGCGCGCCTTCCTTGCGCACGATGGTGTCCGGGTCCTCGCCATCGGGCAGGAACAGGAAAAACGCCTGGCGGCCGTCCTTCATGCACGGCAGCACCGATTCGAGCGCGCGCCAGCCGGCCTTGCGCCCGGCGTTATCGCCATCGAAACAGAAATACACATCCGGCGCGTTGCGAAACAGCAGCTCGGCATGTTCGGGCGTGGTGGCGGTGCCCAGCGTGGCCACCGCCTGGGTCACGCCGAACTGGAATAGCGAGACCACATCCATGTAGCCCTCCACCACGATCAGCCGCTCGATCTTCTGATTGGCCTGGCGCACCTGCCACAGGCCATACAGCTCGCGGCCCTTGTGGAACAGCGCGGTTTCCGGCGAATTGAGATACTTCGGACCCGGGTCGCGGCCATCGGCCGGCGCGCCCATGATGCGCCCGCCGAAGGCGATCACGCGGCCGCGGCGGTCGAAGATCGGGAACATCACCCGGTCGCGGAACTTGTCGTACACATGGCCGCGATCGTTCTTGGAAAACAGCCCGGCGCGTTCGAGCACGCTCATGCGGCGCGCATCGGTGCCCAGGGTGTCCTTCAGTGCGCTGTAGCCATCGGGCGCGTAACCGATCTGGAAGCGCGCGCGGTTGTCGGCATCCACGCCGCGACCGTCCAGATAGTCGCGGGCGCGTTCGCTGCCCTCGAGCTGGCGCTGGAAGAACTTGGTCGCCGCGTCCAGTGCCGAATACAGCTCGCGGCTGTCGTCCTGCTGTTGCGGGGTGCGTTGCTGGGTCTCGCGCGGGATGTCCATGCCGGCGCGCTTGGCCAGCTCGTCGACCGCATCGAGAAATTCGAGGCGGTCGTAATTCATCAGGAAACTGATGGCGGTACCGTGCGCACCGCAGCCGAAGCAGTGATAGAACTGCTTGGTCGGCGAGACCGTGAACGAGGCCGAGCGCTCGTCATGGAACGGGCAGCGCGCCGAATATTCCTTGCCCTGACGCTTGAGCGGCACACGACCGCCCACCACCTCGACGATGTCGGTGCGTGCTAGCAGTTCGTCGATGAATGCGTCGGGGATGCGGGCCATCCCGATAGGATATCCCAGCGGCCTGCCAGCACTTCGTCGCCCCCGCTGACGAGGCCGGCGAGGCAGGCTTTGCAGCAGTCCTCAGCCGCGTGGCAGCGCGTGCGAGTCAGACGTTGAAGATGCAGGCGCCGCATCGGCAGGCGGCACGATCACCGGCGGATGCTCCGGGTCGACGCCCGCCTCGCGCAGCTTGCGATGCGAGCGCACCCGCTCGTCGATCACCGCAGTGATCAAGGCGCCGACGAAGAACACCACCGAGGCGTAGTACATCCACACCAGCAAAATGACCAATGTCCCCATCGAACCGTAGGCGCTACCCGGCGCTGCGGTGGCGATGTACACGCCGATGGCGTAGCGGCCCAGCGCGAACAACACCGCGGTGATGACGCCGCCCAAAAATGCCTGGCGCCAGTCGACGGTGCGATCGGGCAGGTAGCGATACAGGAACGCGAACGCCAGCGAATACAGGGCCAGCGTGGTCACGTAGCCGACCGCCGGCAGGACCGAGGGCAAGCGCGCAAAAACCACCTGTAGTGCGGTGGTGGCGATCATCGACACGATCAGCAAGAAGCCCAGCGCCAGGATCACCCCGAACGAGAACACCCGCTTCTGCAGCCAGGCCATCAAGCCGTCCAGGCGTTGCTTGTCGGTGCGAAAGATCAGGTTCAAGGCGTTCTGCAACTGCGCAAACACCGCCGTGGCGCCGATGAACAGCAGTAGCGTGCTCCACACGCCGGCCAGCGAGCCAACGCCAGGTTGATCGGTGGCATTGCGAATGATGGTCTGGGCGACTTCGGCCGCGCTGCCGCCGGCCAATTGCCCGATTTGCTGCACCAACGCTTCTTGCGCTGGCGGATAGAGCGAGGCGGTCAGCCACAACAGCAGCACCAGCAACGGGGCCAGCGACAGCAGCGCATAGAACGACAGCGACGCTGCCTGCGTCATCACGTCGATCTCGATGAAGCGGTTCAGCAGCGCCATCGGCACGCTGCGCTGCAGACGGCTCAGATGCTTGTGCAGATAGGCGGATGAAAGCGTCGTCACCGGCGGGAGAATCCTTGGCGCATACCGTTGGCGCGCAGGCGACGTCAGGGCAAGGTCGGTATGCGGAAGGACCTTGCCCATGCCTGCGCTGGCGCACCCGTTCTAGCAGGGCCGGATCGAAGGACGGGTGAAAGCGCGCACGCGGTGTGGGTAAAGCAGGAGGCGGCGCATCTGGTAGGCGCAGTCCTGTTGCTCGTCGGGAGCAAGGTGCGCGGTGTGTCTGTCAGCGCATTCAATGTGCGCCAGATGCCGATCTACCTGTATCAGTCCGTGCCTGGCACTGCCAGCTGTCCACGCGATGACGAGAGCGCACACTGTGCAGAGCGCTTGGTCCGCATGCTGGGCCAGACGCGTCTGAAGACGGCATTGCGCCTTGCCTGATGCGTTGCGTGTGGCAGATGTGCAACGGCCGTGGCGCTCCAGCGGCGTCTTGCACCATCACTGTTCGTTGGAAGGTCCGCCTTCCACTGGAAAAGCCGCTCGGTGATGCGGCAGGCAGTGCCGCAGCGCTCACTGCGCACCGGTCGCAGCGCCCTGGCCGTGGCACAGGGCGCTGCGGCGATCCATCAGCCTGCCAGCTGCTGCTTGACCAGGGTCGAGACCAGGCCCATGTCGGCCTGACCGGCCAGCTTGGGCTTGAGTGCGCCCATCAGCTTGCCGATATCGGCCGGGCTGCTTGCCCCGGTCTCGGAGATCGCGGCCCGGATGGCGGCCACGATCTCGGCTTCGCCCATCTTGGCCGGCAGATAGCGCTCGATCACCACGATCTCCTCGCGCTCGATCTGCGCCAGGTCGTCGCGCGCGGCGGCTTGGAACTGGGTGACCGAGTCCTTGCGCTGCTTGACCATCTTGTCCAGCACGGCGATCACGGCGGCGTCGTCCATCTCGATGCGCTCGTCCACTTCCTTCTGCTTGATGGCGGCGTTGATCAGCCGGATCACGCCCAGGCTGTGCTTGTCGCCGGACTTCATCGCGGCCTTCATGTCATCGGTGAGTTGCTGCTTCAGGGACATGCGGTAACTCCTGAGTGTAGGGATCGAGTGGTGGCCAAGGCGCCCAAGCGGGCTGGGTACCTCGGCCGAACGGGGGCAGGGCGTGCGTGGAGAGATGTCTTGCAGCGCCTCGCGCGTGGCGCGGACTGCCTGATGTCTCCAGCGCAATGCCTTGTGGCAGGCCAATACAAAAAGCCGGCGACGCTTGCGCGTGCCGGCTCTTGGGTTCGCTCCCGCCAGGTCGCGCCTTCAGCGCAGACCTACCGGCAAGGAACCGCGTTCGATCAGTACAAGCGCTGGCGCTTGGTGACGTCGCGCGAGGAACGACGCAGCTGACGCTTCACGGCAGCGGCAGCCTTACGCTTACGCTCCTGGGTCGGCTTTTCATAGAACTCGCGCTTGCGGGTTTCGGCCAGCACGCCGGCCTTTTCGCAGGTGCGCTTGAAACGACGGAGCGCAAATTCGAAGGGCTCGTTCTCGCGGACTTTAACGCTGGGCATGTGTTCTCCAGAAATGGGATTTCCGTCCGGGAGCCCCGGGCGGGTGCGAGCGGACTCGCGTGACGGAATTTCCGGGTTGCCCCGGCGAGCCGCGCATTATAACGACTTGCCGACGACCTGCAAGCCCCCGGCAGAATTTCCCGCCGCGACACTGATAAAGCGTGCGCCCGGGCCATATGCGGCAGGCACGGCAGGGCCGAGCAGCATCTGGGAATCGGCCGATCTGCGCAGTGCAAAAGCTGCGAAAATAGTGGCATCTCCCTGCATGCCGAGCTGCCGTGAAAGTCCTTGGGATCGAATCATCGTGCGATGAGACCGGTGTGGCGGTCTATGACACCGCATTGTCGGGCGTGCCGGCGCTGCGCGCCCACGCGGTGTACAGCCAGATTGCGCTGCATGCCGAATACGGCGGCGTAGTGCCCGAGCTGGCCAGCCGCGACCATGTGCGCAAACTGCTGCCGCTGATCCGTCAGACCCTGGGCGAAGCCGGGTTGAGGATCGACGAACTCGATGGCGTGGCCTACACCGCCGGTCCGGGCCTGGTCGGGGCCTTGCTGGTCGGTGCCGGGGTGGCGCGTTCGCTGGCCTGGGCACTGGATGTGCCGGCGATCGGCGTGCATCACATGGAAGGCCACCTGCTGGCGCCGTTGATGGAGGACGACCCGCCGCAGGCGCCGTTCGTGGCCTTGCTGGTCTCCGGCGGGCATACCCAATTGGTGTCGGTGAAGGCGCTGGGCAGCTACGAAGTGCTGGGCGAGACGCTGGACGACGCGGCCGGGGAAGCCTTCGACAAGACCGCCAAGATGATGGGCCTGCCGTACCCGGGCGGCCCGCAGCTGGCGGCCTTGGCCGAAACCGGTACGCCGGGGCGCTATAAGTTCGCGCGTCCGATGACCGACCGGCCCGGCCTGGATTTCAGTTTCAGCGGGCTCAAGACCCAGGTGCTGCTGGCCTGGCGGTCCAGCGACCAGTCCGACACCACCCGCGCGGACATCGCGCGTGGCTTCGAAGACGCGGTGGTGGAAACCCTGGCCATCAAGTGCCTGCGCGCGCTGGATGCGGCCGGCTGCAACACCTTGGTGGTGGCCGGCGGCGTGGGCGCAAACAAGCGCTTGCGCGCGCGCCTGCAAGAGGCCGCCCAGCGCCGCGGCGGCCGGGTCTGCTTCCCGCGCCCGGCCTTGTGCACCGACAACGGCGCGATGATCGCCTTCGCCGGCGCGCTGCGGCTGCAGGCCGGCGAGCATGCGGATGCGGCGGTGCATGTGACGCCGCGGTGGGATATGGCGGGCTTGCCGCCGCTGGCGGCGGCGCGGGAATCGGGAGTGGGGAATCGGGAATAGTGAAGAGCTTTACGCCGATCCTGTCCGTACGTGCGCTGTTGTCTTTGCTCCTCCCCATTCCCTATTCCCGACTCCCGATTCCCCATGGATAAAGTGTTTATTGAAGGTCTCGACATCGATGCGCTGATCGGCATCTACGATTGGGAACGGCGCATCCGGCAGACCTTGCGGTTCGATCTGGAAATGGGGTTCGACAACCGCATTCCGGCGGCCAGCGACGACATCGCCGATACGTTGAACTACAAGGCGGTGAGCAAGCGCTTGATCGAGTTCGTGCAAACCTCGGACTTCGGGCTGGTGGAGACGCTGGCCGAGCGCTGCGCGGCGCTCGTGCTGGACGAATTCGGCGTGCACTGGCTGCGGTTGAAGCTGAGCAAGCCGGGGGCGGTGCGCGGCGCGCAGGCGGTGGGCGTGATCATCGAACGGGAACGAGCGGTCTGATCGCCGCCTGCGCACCCGCCTGCCGGCCATTCACTCCATGGCGGAAGCCGAGGGCTGGGGGCGCCTGGCGGAGAGGGCTGCGCCGCCGCGGCTTTCTGGCGCGCACTGTGCGTTGCAACCGGCCTCTACAAATCACCAAATCCCACTCCCGGCCCTCGAAACTTGCCTGCGCGCAGGTGCGTCAGGCTAGAATTGACGGCCATGTAAACGTTTTCTCAAGGATCTCATGGCTGCTGATCGCATCGAAACCCTGATTGCCCGGATGACCGTCGAAGAGAAGGTCGGACAGTTAGGTGTGTTCGCCGACATGGTGCGGCCGTTCGCGCCGGACGTGAATCCCGAGGCCAACGTGCTCAATGCCGACGAGGTGTTGCAGCAGGTGCGCCTGGGTCGGGTCGGCTCGCTGTTCAACGGGGTGGGCGCCGCGCTGGGCGTGCAGATCCAAAAAGTCGCGGTGGAAGAGAGTCGCCTGGGGATCCCGGTGATCCTGGCCGCCGACGTGATCCACGGCATGCGCACGGTGTTCCCGATCCCGCTGGGCGAGGCGGCCAGTTTCGAGCCGGCGTTGGCCGAGCGCACCGCGCGCGCCACCGCGATCGAGGCCACCGCTGCCGGCCTGCACTGGACCTACGCGCCGGCCGTGGACATCGCCCGCGACCAGCGCTGGGGCCGTGGTGCCGAGGGTGCCGGCGAAGACGTGATGCTGGGCGCCGCCTTTGCCGCTGCCCGTGTGCGCGGGTTTCAGGGCAGCGACCTGACCGCCCACGATTGCCTGCTGGCCACGCCCAAGCATTTCGCCGCCTATGGCGCAGTGGCGGCGGGCATGGAATACAACACCGTCGACATCGCGCCGCAGACGCTGCGCGATGTGCACTTGCCGCCGTTCAAGGCCGCTTTCGAGGCCGGCGCGTTGACCGTGATGTCGTCCTTCAACGACATCAACGGCGTGCCGGCCAGCGCCAACCATGAGTTGCTGACCGAGATCCTGCGCGGGGAATGGCAATTCCCAGGCGTGGTGATTTCCGATTACACCGCCGACATGGAATTGATCGCCCATGGCTATGCCGCCGATGAGCGCGACGCGACCAAGAAAGCCTTCCTGGCCGGGTTGGACCTGAGCATGCAGAGCGGCTTTTATGCCGCGCATCTGCCTGCGCTGGTGGAAAGCGGCGAGGTGCCGATGGCCACGTTGGATGCCAGCGTGCGGCGCATCCTGCAGCTGAAGGACGCGATCGGGCTGTTCGACAATCCGTATCGCTCGCTGGACCCGGCGCGCGAAGCCGACACCACGCACCTGCCGGCGCACGATGCGCTGTCGCGCGATGCGGCGCGGCGTTCGATCGTGCTGTTGAAAAACGAAGGCGGCGTGTTGCCGCTGAAGAAGAGCGGCCAGCGCATCGCGTTGATCGGCCCGTTCGTGCAGGACCGCGAGAACATCGAGGGCTGCTGGACCTTGTTCGGCGACAAGGAACGCTACGTGACCCTGGAGCAGGGCGTGCGTGCGGTGGTCGGCACCGAAGATCTGAGCGTGGTGGCCGGTTGCGGACTGGAAGAGGCGCTGCCGGGTGGCATTTCCGCTGCGATCGATGCAGCGCAGGCGGCCGATGTGGTGGTGCTGGCGTTGGGCGAGCCGCAGCGTTTCAGTGGCGAGGCACAATCGCGCACCGAAATCACCTTGCCGCCGGCGCAACAGGCACTGGCCGAAGCGATTGCAGCGACCGGTACCCCGATGGTGGTGTTGTTGCGCAATGGCCGCGCGCTGGCCTTGAGTGGTGCGGTGCGCGATGCCGATGCGATTGCCGTGACCTGGTATCTGGGCACGCAAACCGGGACCGGCGTGGCCGATGTGCTGTTCGGCGACTACAACCCGTCGGCGCGTCTGCCGATCAGCTTCCCGCAGGTGACCGGGCAACAGCCGTATTTCTATAACCATCTGCGCACCGGACGCCCGGAATTGCCGGCCCTGTCCGAGTACAAGGCGCGTTGGCGCGAGATGCCAAACGAACCGTTGTATCCGTTCGGACATGGATTGAGCTACACCACCTTTGCGTATGCGCAGCCGCAGTTGAGCGCGGCGCAACTCGGCTGGGATGAGACACTGACCATTACCACGCGCGTCACCAACACCGGCAAGGTCGCCGGCGAGGAAGTGGTGCAGTTGTATGTGCACGATCGCGTGGCCAGCCGCGTGCGCCCGGTGCGCGAACTCAAGGGATTTCGCAAGGTGTTGCTGCAGCCCGGCGAGAGCCAGGAGGTGGTGTTCACACTGGAGCGCGACGCGCTGGCATTCACCAACCACAAGGGCATCTTCGGTGCGGAGCCGGGTCTGTTCGATCTATGGGTGTGCGCGTCGGCCAAGAGCGGCGAGGCCGTCAGCTTCGAGCTGCTAAAACGCTGATAGCGGCGCGCTTGGCACCGACAGCCAGCGGCTATCGTGCAAACGGATGACCACGGCTACAACACGAAGCCCCCGCTGATGCGGTGCTCAGACGCGATGACGACTGTTCATGTCGTCATCGCGTCTGCCGGTGCGCTGCGTCAGCTACACCGGCTCATGCTGCGGAATCGATCAGGCGTCGTTCTCGACCGCGGCCTTGCTCTTGGGCGTCAGCTTCAGCAGACGTCCGGTGCTGCCACTGGCTTCGTCTTCCAGTAGCCAGAGCGCGCCGTCCGGACCTTGTTCCACTTCGCGGATGCGTGCGCCCATGTCGTAACGCGCCACTTCGCGCGGCTGGTCGCCCAGCGACACCTGCACCAGCGCCATCGACGACAGCCCACCGATGAAGCCATTGCCGCGCCACGCCGGGAACTGCTTGCCGCTGTAGATCACAAAGCCTGCCGGCGAAATCACCGGTGTCCAGCTGATCTTGGGCGCGGCGAACTCCGGGCGCGTGTAGTGGTCGGGGATCGGCGTGCCGTCATAGTTGTCGCCGTTGGAGACGATCGGGTAGCCATAGTTGGCGCCACGCTGGATCAGGTTCAACTCATCGCCGCCGAGCGGGCCCATTTCGTGTTCCCACAGGCGGCCCCTGCTGTCGAAGGCCAGGCCAAGAATATTGCGGTGACCCAACGACCACACCTGCGCAGCAACGCCGCCTTGCGCAACGAACGGGTTGTCGGTCGGTACGCTGCCGTCGTCGTTGAGCCGGATCAGCTTGCCGAGGTTGGCTTTCATGTCCTGGGCAGGAGTGAATTTCTGCCGTTCGCTGGAGCTGATCCACAGTTTGCCATCGGGCCCGAACGCGAGCCGATGCCCGAAGTGGCCATTGCCGGTGACCTTGGGATCCTGGCGCCAGATCACCTTCAGGTCCGACAGCGTGCCGCCGCCGGTTGCATCCAGCGTGAGTTTGGCGCGCGCCACCGCGGCGCCCCGCGTGTCGCCCTCGCCGGGCTCGGCATAACTCACGTAGACCAGCCCGTTCTTGGCGAAGCGCGGATGCGCCAGCACATCGCCGAAACCGCCCTGGCCACCATAAGCAACGGCCGGAATACCGGTAATGGCGCTCTTGCGCTTGGTCTTTAAGTCCAGTCGCATCAAGGCGCCGCGCTTTTCGCTGACCAGCAAGCTGCCATCGGGCAGAAAGGTCATTGCCCACGGTTCGTCGAAATCGGCGACCGTGGTGGCCTGAAATGGCCACTGTGCCTTGGGAATGGAGGCCGCGGGGGCGGCTGCGGGCGCAGCAACTGCAGTGCCGGCAGTAAACAGGGTGGCCGAGCAGGCCAGGGCAAGCACACGACGGACAGACATGGGGTCCTCCTGGGGATGGGCGCGGTACGTTGCAGCCCTCCCGCAACGTGTCCCGCGTCGGGTTTTCAAGTACCTTACACGACGTCGCCGGGGGCACCCTTGTTGCAGATCACTGTCTGCACGACGCCCGCGTCTCACATCGTTGTATGTCGTGCATCGTTTCACCATGGAAAGACGTTTCCATAGCCACGCAAAAAACCTCGCCTGCTTTTATCGCTGCATCCTGGACCGCCTTGTTGCTAGGCAGTGCGGCATATCTGATCGAGTTGTGGAATGCCGAGAGGTTGCTCAACGAAAAGGGTTACTACTTCACGCTGCTACTGTTCGGTTTATTCGCATCGGTATCATTGCAGAAGAGCGTGCGTGACCGTGCCGATGGGATTCCGGTCACTGGCTTGTACTACGCCATTTGCTGGTTTTCGCTGATCGTCGCATTGGTGCTGCTGACCATCGGCCTGATCAATGCCACGCTGTTGCTGAGCGAAAAAAGCTTTTATGCCATGGCGTATGCGTTGAGCCTGTTCGGTGCGGTTGCGGTGCAGAACAATACCTGCGATGCGATGGAGATCACCGACGCGCCGCGCAGTGCGCGTAGCGTGCCGCCAGTACTCGACTGATCCATTGCAGATCGTAAGACGCAACAACGCCACCTTGACGGTGGCGTTGTCGTCTCAGCGCTTATGCGTATCGTCCCCGGTGACGAAATCGGCTGCGTTTTCCCAGGCGCGCTTGACGGCATGCCGCGCCTTGCTCCAACTCAGCGACGAGGTGCCGCGCTTGGCTTCCCAATCGCGATGCAATTCGGCTTCGACCTGGTCGTAGGCACGTGCGTTGTCGCGGATGCGCGCTTCATGCCCTGCAAGATAAGCGCCCTCATAATCTTCGTAGCGATCACCTTCGGTGTAATACGGCTCTTCGGTGAAGCGTTCGCGCCAATACGTCGATATGTTCTGACTGCGGTCTTCGTCCGGTGCCCGGCCCGGAATCTGATACGGCACGTTCATGCCTGTCTCCGTGGTGGATGTGCGAATTACCCTAGGCCGATTGCCGTTAATTTCATTGCCAGGGCAGGTGAGGAGTACATCAATGCAGCAGGCTCGAAACGGCAGCGTCGGCCACGCTTTTCAACGTGCGATCGCTGCAACGTTGCGTGGCATGGCAGGCGCCTGGTCGATCGCTTCAAGTGGTCGCTGAGGCCGCTTCATACGGCAATGGGGTGGCACCTGCCGCCACCATGGCGGCCTCGGCGTCCTGGAGCTCCGGCTGCTCTGCGTCGATGATCACCAGCACGCGCCCGGCCTGGATTTGATCTTCGAACTGACGACGCACCGGATCGGGCACCGTGGCGCCGATCAACGCCGACGACCAGCTGCCGACCAGCGCACCAGCCAGTGCCATGACGCCCGCGCCGGCCAAGGTCAGCCCGATCGGCGGTACTGCGATGGCGACCAGGCCAGCCACCAGGCCGGCGGCACCGCCGGTGGCAGCGCCGCGTGCGGCAGCGGGAAGGAAGTCGGTCTTGACGTCCTTACGTTCGTCCGGCACCTCCTGCAGCTCGATATCGGAGCGGGCAATCAACGAGAGCGCATCATTGTCGATGCCGGTACTGCGCGCGGCCTGCAGCACGCGCTGGGCGCTGTCGAGATCGGCGGTGCTGTAGACATGGCGCAGTTTCATCGCAAGCTCCCATGCAGATAGAAGCGCAGCGTTGGGTGCGCGCGGTTAGGTGTGCGTGAGCGCTGCGCGAGCATGCCGCGAAATCGCAGGTCATCGCCGGGCGCGCGGCTCACTGCCCGATGGACGGGAACGTGCAGCAAACATGCGTTCGTGCGCGCATGCCGCCTCGAAGGCTGCTCAACCGCAGTTCGTCGTGCCCTCAGCCGCTTTCGACCTGCTTGCGCGGAAACAGATAAAACACCCAGCCGACCAGAAGTGCGACGCCTGCTGCGGCCAGATTCTGCCAACTGGCGCTGGCCAGCAGGCCCAGCGACAGCACCAAGGCGGCAATGGGGATGGCCGGGCCGCCGGGCAGGCGCAACGTGTCGGTGCGCTGCCGGTACCTGCGCGCCAGCACGATCACTGCTGCGGCGGTGCCGATGTAGGCGAACAGGCGGGTGACCATCGACAGCAATGCCAGCTGCGTAAACGATCCCGACAACGCCAATGCAAGCGACAAAGCACCCTGCGTCAGCACCGCCGCGGCGGGCGTGTGGAAGCGCGGATGCACGCGTGCGAGAAACGCAGGGCCATAGCCATCGCGCGCAAGCGCAAACAGAAAGCGCGGGCCGAGCATCACGGTGTTGCTGGTGGTGCCGAGGATGGAAATGGTGGCACCCACGGTGAGGATCAGTGCCAACGCTTCGCCACCGAATCGGCTTGCGGCATCTGCCAGAGGCGTCGGCGAGGCCGCAAGGTTGGGCAGGGTGCCTTGCGCCACCACCTGCACGGCGGCGTAGATCAGGGTGACGGTGACGATCATGGTGATCAACGCAAATGGCACATCGCGCCGCGGGTTGCGGTATTCGCCAGCGGCCGCCGGAATGTTTTCGAAACCCGCGTAGGCGAACAGCAGCAGCAAGGCCGCTTCACCGAGATTGCCCAGGTCGCGCAGATCGGGAGCGGTGCCGGCAAAGGCCCACGACCAATCGACATAGAACAGGCCGATCGCCACGAACAGCAACAACGGCACCAGCTTGCCGATGACCAGCGCGATGCCGGTGCGCGCGGCCGACTTCACGCCGATCACGTTGATGGCGGTGAGCAGTCCCAGCGAGCCGACGACCACCAGCAAGCGCGCCCAGGGATCGGTGGAGGCGGTGGGCCAGAACCGCGCCACTGCGTCGGCCAGGCCATTGCTCAAGGCGGCGGCCGAGCTGATGCGGGTAAGCCAGATCATCCAGCCAATCTGAAAACCGACGAACGGGCCGAATGCTTCGCGCGTATAGAGATAGCTGCCGCCCGGCGTATCGAAGTAGCTGCCCGCCTGCGCGTAGCACAGCACCAGCAAGGCGACCGCGAGGCCGGCCAGCATCACGGCCCACAAGCTCATCGGCCCGAGCAGCGCGGCGGTTGCGGCAGGCAGCAGGTAGATGCCGCTGCCGATGACATCGTTGATCGACAGGCCGACGATCTGCCATCGGCTGACGACACGGACCAACCCCGTCGCGTCCGGCGCAGGTTGCGGCGTGCTCATGGCGCGTCCTCGGTCAGTGCAGGCAATTGCCATGCAGTGTGCAGGCGTGCGTATTCGGTGCGTGGCAGCAGCACGAACAACGGGCGATCTTCCGGCTTCAGCCAGGCGAGCAGGCGTTGCATGTCGGCCGCCGCCATCGCAGTGCAGCCGGCGGTGAACTGGCCCGGCGTGCGCCACAAGTGCGCGAAGATGCAGCTGCCGCGCCCGGGAATGGCCTTGGGGTTGTGCGCGATCACGAAACCCTCGCTGTAGCGCGCATCGCCTGGGTGGCGCAGATCCAGACGCATCGGCTCGGTCGAGCCGGCGACGGCGGCCTCGCCCACTTGCGCGGCATCGACGATGCGGTTGTACAGCGGCGAGCTGGGCACATCCATGCAGTAGTGGGTGGCGCTCATCGCCTGGTACGGCATCGCGCTGTCGATCTTCGAGGCATAGCCGAACGCCGGGCCGATGGCGAAGACGCCGGCAGGGCTGCGGCCATCGCCTTCGCGCTTCTGCGGGCCTTGCGTCTGCGCCGGATGCAGGCCCTCGCCCCAGGCACTGCCATGCCGCCCGAGCGCGACGGTAAAGCTCCGGGCAGCCGGTTGCCATTTGCCATCCACACGGGTGAAGGTGTGCAGACGCGCCTGGGTGCTGTTCCAGTCCGCGGTGGTCACCACGATCAACGTGCGTGCCTGATTCAACGCATCGACCGGGCTGGCCGCAATGGAGAGACTGCTACAGCTTGTCAGCGCCAACAGCACAAGGGATCGAAACACGGTGGCAAGGCGCATGCAGGCTCCGGGTGTTGGGTCGAGCGGGATGAATCTAGGGGCGACACACGTTGCTGAAGACGGGGGCCACGCTGGTGTCGCGTGATCGCACCGCCTTGTCGTTACTGTACTCAGCAATGCCGCCCGGTGGTGCATATGCGTGCCGCGCAGCAGGCAGGCGCGTCCGTTGCCCGGAATCGGCGAGTAACGCTGGTCATACCAACGTTTCAGCGCGGTCTGCTCCACTTGGGAGCCGTGCGCTGCACCGCGTCCGCCGCTTTCACGCCGGCAACAGCTCCAGCCCACGAATGCGGCGGATGCCCAGTCCCGGCGAATCGTCGATGTGTATCTGCGCCTCGTCGAAATGCGCGCCGCCCTCGGTGGGGTCGAACTGCCCGAGCGCAGGTGCATCCAGATCGGCCAGGGTGATGCTGTCGGCCTTGGCCACCGCCAGATGCACCGCGGCAGCCACGCTGATGCTGGATTCGATCATGCAGCCGATCATGCATGGCAGCCCGTACACCCCGGCGGTGTCGGCGATGCGGATGGCATTGGACAGCCCGCCGGTCTTCATCAGTTTGATGTTGATGATGTCGGCGGCGCGACGCTGAATCAGCTCGATCACCTGCGTGGGCGAGAAGACGCTCTCGTCGGCCATCACCGGCGTGTCGATGCGTGCGGTGACGAAGGCGAGCCCGTCGAGGTCGGCGGCCTTGACCGGCTGCTCCAGCAGCTCCAGCGCGATGCCGCCATCTTCCAGCGTGCGCATGGTGCGCACCGCTTGTTTGGGCGTCCAACCTTGATTGGCATCCAGCCGCAGCGATGCGCGCCCGGCCACTGCCGCATGAATTGCCGTGACGCGTTCGACATCCGACTCGATGTCCTTGCCGACCTTGATCTTCAGTGCGCGATAGCCACGTGCGAGCGCGGCCTGCGCCTGCGCCACCATGGTGTCGATCGCATCGGCACTGATGGTGATGTCGGTGGTGATACGCGGCGTGCCGCCACCGAGTAACCGGTACAGCGGCGCACCAAACGCCTGCGCCCACAGGTCGTACAGTGCGATTTCCACGGCGGCCTTGGCGCTGGTATTGCGTTCGATCGCGTGTTGGACGCGCCCGCATAGCCGGTTGAGATCGGCCACGTCCTGGTCGATCAGCTTGGGGCCGATGCAGTGTTCGATCGCGGCAATGATGCTGCCATGGGTGTCGCCGGTGATGGGCGCGGTGGCGGGCGCGGCGCCGTACCCGATATGGCCGCTGTCGGTCTGCAACAGCACCACCACGTCCTCGATTGCCTGCACCGTGCGCACGGCGGTCTTGAATGGTGTTTTCAAGGGCACGCGCAGCATGCCAAGCCGAAAGCCGGTGATCTTCATAAGGTGGCCGTTGGAAAAACGCGTTGAATGCGGGTGATGTGGTCGATGAATGCAGTGCCATCGCTGGCAAGCAACGGCAGCAACGGGGTGACCGACACACCATTCAAACGCGCGCGCTGCACGCTGCCATCGACGACGCGGTAACTGGCCCCGGCCACATCATGGATCACCCATGGCGTGCCATCTGCATGCCCGATGACCAGCATCACATGGCCTGGAATGTAGATCAGATCGCCAACCTGCAGCTGTGCGAGCCGTTGCAGGCGGTGCGCCAACGGCGCGCCAGCGTCGAACGCAACACCGTGCAACACCGCGCTGCGCGCCTGATCGCCGGTATTGCGAGGCAGCGCGAGACCGAGGCTGCGATAGACATCCAGCACGAAGCCGCTGCAATCGCGCGCATCGTAGTCGTTGCCCCAGCCATAGCGTTCGCCAAGGAATTTGAAGGCCTGCTGGAGCAGTGCGGCGTCGGTGGCGGGCAATGCGCCGATGCGCACATCGGCACCGCGCGGCATCAATGCGGGCACCAGCTGCAGACGCCCATCGGCACTGCGCACCGGCAATTGCACCACGTGGGCCGCTAGCGGCAACTGTCCGTTGACTGGCTGCTGCGGCGGCCAGTCGCCGAGCAAGGGCAGGCTGGTGCCCATGTCCAGGGTCAGTGCAGAAATTGCCGGACGTTCGGGTGTGTAGACGGTCTGCCCGCGGGCTGCGGTGACGATCAGGCGCGGGCTGCGCTGTGCGTAATTCAGCACCTCGGTGCGGCTGCCTTCGGCAAGCTGCGTGCTTGCGATCCAGGCAGCGTAGTTGGCGGCGATCACGAACTTCCACGCGCCATCGGCACTGCTGTGCAGGACCGCCACCGGCGTGCCGGGGTATAGCGCCGATTCCTGGAAGCGGTCGATATCGCGGTCGTCGGTACTGGTGAACACACGCTGCGCAGTGGGGAAGGTGCGCAATGCGCCACGTGTGACGACCAGCGCAAAGCGCAGTGGCACCTGTGCGGGTATCGCATCCAATGCCAAGGCCGTGCGCAATGTCGCCAAGCGTGCGGTATCCAGACGCCGCCCGTCTGCGTCGTAGAGCGGACGCGTCGGTATTGCCGATAACGCGTCGATACGCGCTCTCACATCGGCTGCGGGCAGCGTCTGGGGAAGTTGCGCGATGTCATGCATCGATGCATCGTCGCGCAGCAGGCGTGTATTGACGTCGGCAATCTGCGCGGGGTCGATCCGCGGCATCTGCGCGTTGCGGCTGCGCCGGATCCAATACTCTGCGGTGAGCTGTGCATCGCTGACGACAAAGGGCGGTGCTTGCGCGGCCGGCGTGGCAGCAGGCGCTGGTGCGGCGCCGCTGGAACGGGCAAGCGCGATCAGCAGCAACATCAGCAGGTGGCGCGACAATAGCATGCAGGGCTCGGGAGGAAGGCAGCCGCTGGCGCGCTGCGAGGCAAGGCCGATAGTGGCATGCGGCGCAGAGCGTATCCACATGTCCTAACTGCGTGGCGACTCTTGCCGGCAGGGGACGTTTGGGGGCGCGTTGGTGCAGAGCGTGCGGGAAGCCCATGACCCTCCTTGCCGCAGCCGTAGATACGCGAGTGGCCGCTACTGCCGTCTCCGCAACGGCGATGCTTGCCAAGCTGGGAGACACCACCTGCGACTCACCGATGGCAGCGCGTAAGGCACCGCGCTGCCGACGGTCCCATCGGCAGACGGCCGCGCAAGCACGACTCGGCCGATAATGGTGCTGCGCAGGTCGTCCGGCCTTCCCAGGAGTAATCCGTGCTGCCCAGCTTTTCTCTCTCGTCATCGGCCTGGCTGCGTGCAGCTGTTTGCCTGGCCGCTCTGTCGCTGGGCGCCTGTGCCCACGCACCGCAGCGCAATCCGCTGGCGCAGTGGGGGCCATCGCCCAACTACGACACGCGGCGACCGATCCTGATCGTGTTGCATTTCACCGACCAGCAGTCAGTCCGGCAAAGCCTGAGTACCCTGCGCGGCCGCAACAGTGGCGGGCGCGTCAGTGCGCACTACCTGATCGGTGAAGACGGCCAGCGCTACCAATTGGTCAGCGATGGGCAGCGCGCCTGGCACGGCGGGGCCGGTCGCTGGGGCACCATCACCGACATCAATTCGGCCTCGATCGGCATCGAACTGGACAACGACGGTAGCGAGCCGTTCGCGCCGGCGCAGATCGACAGCCTGCTGGTGTTGCTGGACGATCTGTGTCAGCGCCTGCGTATCCCGCGCACGCAGATCGTCGGCCATGAAGACGTGGCCCCGACGCGCAAGAACGACCCCGGACCGTTGTTCCCCTGGAAGCGCCTGGCCGACGCCGGTTTCGGCCGCTGGCCCGCTGCCGACGCGCCCGCTGCCCCGGAAGGTTTCGATCCGTGGCAGGCGCTGGCCCTGATCGGCTACAGCATCGACGATCCGGCCGCCACCCTGCAGGCGTTTCACCACCACTATCGCGGCAACAGCGCCACCACCCTGGATGCCGAAGACCTGCGCATCTTGTCTGCGTTGACCCACCACGCGAGACCTTCCAGCCCGCGACCGGCGCTTGAGCCAACTGAAGGCGACGACCACTAGGCCCACGGGGATCGCGTCACGCTGTAGCCGGTGGCGAAAGACGCGCGGCTTGATCTACCGCGCAAATGCGGCCTCTTGCAAGGGAACCGAAATGACCGACAACCTGCTGTTCCGGAATGGGCGCTGCTGGCGTCAGTGCTTTGTTCAAGGCGCTTTGCTGATGAGCGCCGTGGCGCCATTTGCGCTGGTCGCCGGCCAGGTGCATATGTCCTCGGCAAGGACCGCGGCAGAGGCCGGCCTTGTGGACGTGCACGCCCTCGCGCCGGATATCGCATTGGACATGCGGTATGCGAGCAGCAACAACTTCACTGGGCGGATGGTACCGGGCTATGACGCGCCGCGGTGTTACCTGTTGCGGCCGGCTGCCGACGCATTGGCGCGGGTAGCGCAGACGCTCAAGGCCGAGGGCTATCGGCTACAGGTGTTCGATTGCTATCGGCCGGTGCGGTCGGTGAAGGCATTCGTCACCTGGGCTGCGGATCTGCAGGATCAATCGACCAAGGCGCAGTACTACCCGCGGGTGGACAAGCGCGCACTGCTGGGCGATTACATTGCGCCCACCTCCGGGCACAGCCGTGGCGCGACGCTGGACCTGGGCTTGCTGGAGTGCCGGCCGGGCGGGTGCCGTGCAGTGGACATGGGCACAGGATTCGACTTCTTCGATGCGCGGGCGCACACCCACGCGCCCGACATCAGCGCAGCGCAACGCGCGCACCGCCAGCGCCTGTTGCAGGCGATGGCGGCCGAAGGATTTTCCAACTATCCGATGGAATGGTGGCATTTCACGTTGCGTCCCGAACCCACGCCCGAGACGGCCTACGATGTTCCGGTGGACTGACAGCGACCAGGCAACACGCTCTTGGTCGCTGATCGATCTGGTCGTGCTCGCGATCGGTTGGCCGCTCGCGAGACCCGTGGAGGCAGGCATCGTGTCGACGTCGGCCGCACTTGCATGGTCGGGCGCGTGCTCGCCTCATGCAGATCGTGCTGGCATCGGTCGCCTCACCGGCACGGCGCAAGCACCAGCGCAGCGCCAGTCGTACACTCCGATGTCCGCCAGCAGCATCGGCCGGGGTCGCCCGCCACGTCCGGTCACTGGCTTCGATAGATCCAAGGAACCGTCATGTCCGACCCGGAACGCTTTGTCGATATCGCCTGCCCGTACTGCGGGGAGTGGATCACGCTGGCGCTGGACCTGACGGGCGGCGATCAGCATTACATCGAAGATTGCCAGGTCTGCTGCAAGCCGATTGCGGTAAGCGTGCGCTGGGACGAAGAAGGCGAAGCGCAGGTGACTGCGCGTGGTCAGGACGACGCCTGAGCCATTGTGCGGGCGGCCGCATCTGGCCCGCCTGTGATTGTGATACGCGACAGTAGCGCGCCCGGTGGCATGCGTATGCCGGCAATCGCCTGTCATCTGCAGGTCGTCACGGCCGCGCCATGGGCCTGGCAGCCTCCGGTTCGTTCAGGGCACCCGCGTTGCAAGGCGCGCGGATCCAGGCGCTGCAGCCGCTAGACTGGTGCGCCTGCTGCCTGGATCGTCACAATGAATCTGCCCCTGCATTTCGGCCTGCTCGGTTCACTGGAGGCCGGGCTGATTGCGCTCGTCCTGGGCGTGGTGGTCTTTGCGGCAGTGGAGCGGGGCGGGCGACGGTTGCAGTTCAACCATGGCCACACGCTGGGCATTGCGTGCCTGCTGGCCGTGGCCATCGGTGCCGGATACGACATCTGGCATCTCGTCTACACCAGCATCGTGCGGCTGGAATCGCCGTTGTATGCGCGCCTGGCGCTGGCCAAGATCCACGACCCCAACGAATTGGGCTCGCGCGTGGTGCTGGAAGTGGCCGGCGCGCTCGCTGGCGTGGTGCTGGGTTGGAAACTGTTCAGTTCCGGGAGCTGGGAAAACGACCCGCCAAGTGCCTGAGCGTGCGGCATAAAGTGCGGGGCATGTCGCAAAATTCCATGCATTGAATGAGGCGCTTCGGTTTGACTCACTTACGCCTAACAGGCGCTTAGCCGCAAATATTCAGGCGGTGGTTAAAAGCCTGTTTCGCGCGAAATTGCGCCGAGTTGGGCGTTCATTTGCGATGGGTAGGGTGGTGCCATGTGCGGCGACACCGCGCATTCCCAAGCATAAGGAGACCACCCCAATGAAGAATCGCAACCGCACCTCGCTGCTCGCCGCTACCGCCGCTCTTGCTGCCGCCCTGGCGCTGCCGGCGATGGCGCAAAGCACTTCTCAGGACGCAGCGGCGCAGTCCGGCAGTTCGGCCACCTCCGCACAATCGAGCGGTGCAAGCTCCGGTGGCGGCCAGACGTGGGCCAGCGTGGACACCGACAGCGATGGCGCCATCAGCAAGCAGGAAGCGCAGGTCAACGCCGGCCTCGCGCAGATCTTCGATCAGGCCGACGGCAACACCGATGGCAAGCTGACCCCGGATGAGTACAAGGCCTTCGTCGCCAAGCAGCAGGGTGGCGGTGCCACCGGTTCGCAGGGCAACTAAGCCACGTTCAACATAGCGCTGGTTTGAGGAAGTAAGGCAAGCAACGCGCCGACGTAGAGTCCCGTCGGCGCTCAGCGACCAGCTTGACCTGCACCAGCAACAGGATGGACACGCGGGAGCGATCTGCCAGGGTCGCTCCCGTTTTGTTGACGTCTGCCGGGTTAGGGTGAGCCGTTCCGTGTCGAGCGCTCATCGATCATGTCGCACTTACGTCTTACCCTTCTGCTCGGGTTGGCGAACCCCGTGCTTGCGCTCGCCGCACCGCCGGTGTTGCCGCCCGCCACCCCGACGACGTCGGTGCCGGCAACCGCTGGCAGCACCACACCGGCGATGTCGCCGTTGCCGATCGATCCGCCGGCTCCGGCCACCACGCCCCTGCTGCCGACGGCACCCGGGCCCGCCAAGTCCACGAGCGGTGCCGAGGCGTCCGCTGCCGCCGCCGGCAGCCTGGCACCGCGCAGTTTCCGTAGCCTGGATACAGACGCCGACGGATCGCTGACGCTGGCCGAAGCAAGCGCCGACCCGGTGTTGCGCGAAAACTTCGCCAGCTTCGACAGCAATGGCGACGGGCGTCTGTCGCGCGAGGAATTCGCCAGCTATCAGCCTGGCCCGGGCGATGCTGCAGGCGATTGAGCACGGTGCCATACCCGTGCGCTGCTAAACTTGCCCGATGAGCTCACTTGCACAGCGCGACGGCCAGGCGATCCAACTGGTCGGCTTCGATGGCGACGATACCCTCTGGAAAAGCGAGGACTATTACCGCACTGCCGAAGCGGATTTCGAAGCGGTCCTGGCCGGGTACCTGGATCTGGGCGACAGCCGCATGCAGCAGCATTTGCTGGCGGTGGAGCGGCGCAACCTCAAGGTCTTCGGGTATGGCGCCAAGGGCATGACGCTGTCGATGATCGAAACCGCGATCGAACTGACCCAGGCGCGCATTGCCGCGCACGATATCCAGCGCATCGTCGAGATCGGCCGCGCCACGCTGCAGCATCCGGTGGAAGTGATTGCCGGGGTGCGCGAGGCAGTCAGTGCGATTGCCGCCGAGTACCAAGTGGTGCTGATCACCAAGGGCGACCTGTTTCACCAGGAGCAGAAGATCGAGCAATCTGGCCTGGCCGATCTGTTCCCGCGGGTGGAAGTGGTGTCCGAAAAGGATCCCCGGACTTATGCGCGCGTGCTCGGCGAATTCGGTTTGCCGGCGCAGCAGTTTGCAATGATCGGCAATTCGCTGCGTTCGGATGTGGAACCGGTACTGGCCATCGGTGGTTGGGGCATCTACACCCCGTACGCGGTGACCTGGGCGCACGAACAAGAGCACGGGGTCGCGGCCGACGAACCGCGCATGCGCGAAGTGCCCGACGCCGCCGGCTGGCCGGCAGCGGTGCAGGCGCTGGATGCGTTGGCGCGGCGGCAGGGCTAAGCTGGGGTGGGGCGCCGTTGTTGCGGCTATGCTGGTTTGGTAAGTTGATGCGTCAACGCGCGGGCGCCTCACGCGCCCAACGACAGGATGTTTACGGCTGTGCATGCGTGCGCGGCCGGAGCTTGGAGGGAGTGCCGATGACCATGGTGTCCGTTGCCCAGCGCGCCGGTTTGGCCTTGTTGCTCGGGCTGCTAGCGAGCGCCGCACCGCTGGCTGCCGCTGAGCTGGAAGAGGAAATCATCAACCCGAGCGAAGTCACCTTTCGCGACGGGCAGCCTTACTACGACGACGGCGGCGATTACGTACGCCTGCAAACGCGCCGTGTGGGCGGTGAGCTGGTGTATTTCCGTAAGGTGCGCTTCGATCGCGAGCAGGGCTATGTGGATGCGCACGGCGAGAGTGTCGCCAGGTCGCAGGCTCGAGCGAGCGAGCGCGATCGCAGCGACGGGTTTGTCGGCGCCGGGTACGACGACCGGGATGTGGGCGATGGCGGATATCGGGCCGTTGGTGGCCCACTTCGCCTTGGTGCCTCGCGCAACCGCCCCTACGGCCAGATGTATTATGGCAATGGTCTGTATGGTCCGGATCCGTACAGCAGTCCGCACAATCGCGACGCACGCCAGCGTTACATCGGCCCCGGCTACATCGGCCCCGGCTACATCGGCTCCTGCGATCTGAGCGGTTGCCGCGAGGTTCACCAGTTCGGGTTTTACGAGCTGCGCTAGGAGTCAGGGTGCGGCCCACGCCATCCATTGGACGTACCGTGTCATTGCCGCGCAGATCGCCGTGGCCGATCTTTCGCCGGACCTTGGACTGCGCGCCGCGGCTGACGACCACTGCAATGGCTGGTTGAAATCAGTGCGCACGGGGCCGCTGCGGCCGACGCGCTGATCTATGCCTGATAGTGCACCTGGGGCACTGCGCTGCGCTTCCTCGCCAGGCGTGGGCCGTTGATACGCGGGTGTGCCTGGCGCCCAGCAGCGGCGCTTGACCCGGCGCCCGCCTGACAGCACCGCACGCATGCGGCATCATCGCTGCATGCCTGTCTCTTGCTCATCCGTGTTGCGCTCCGTGCCATTGCTGGTGGCCTCGCTGTGGCCGGCGCTGTGCGCAGCGCAGGCCTCGCCGCCATCGGCGACCGCAGCTGCAACGGAAGAAGCGGCGCCAGCGGTGACGCCAGGCACCGGCGACGCCTGGGTGGATCAGCACCTGGCCGATATGGGCAGTTATGCGCAGCGCTATCCGGCCAGCTTCATCGACGAGGTGGCGCGCTATACCGGCACGCCGCGCGCGTATGTGCAGGCGCTGCTGCAAGTGCACGGCTGGCATGCCGGGGACATCTATTTCGCGTGCTTCTGGGCGCAGACCGTGCAGCTGTCGTGCCGGGACACAGTACGCGCTTACAGCCGCGACCATCGCGATGGCTGGGAGGGTGTGGTCACGCGGCTGTCGGTGGCACCGGACAACCTGCACATGCGCGCACTGCGGCATGCCATCGTGGCCAGCTACGACCGCTGGGAACGTCCGATCACCCTGGACGCATTGCTGCGGCGCCAGCTCGGCGATCATGCGCAGCGCCTGGAAGCGGCGCGCCAGGCGAGCGAAGCGGCCGAAGCGGCGGTGCAGGCCGGGCTCTGACGCGGTCGCTGCGTCGTCGCGCCATGCACTTGCCGGCATGGCGCGGCTGTCTGCGCAACAACACGTCGCCTGCGATGCTGCCGTGCCGCTGGTCGACCCAGGCCGCGGTCGGCGAGAATGCGCTACCGCTGGCGTTCGGCCGGCACCTGCCCAAGACCAGCCCATGCGCGATACCGCCTTTGTCTCTCCCGATCAGATCCGCAGCTGGTTCGCCCAGGCGATGTCGGACATGTATCGCACCGAGGTGCCGTTGTATGGCGACCTGATGTCGCTGGTGGCGCAGGTCAACGCGCAGACGCTGCAAGCCAATCCGGCGCTGGCGCAGCGGCTGCAGCGCAACGACGAGCGCGCGCGGCTGGATCTGGAACGGCACGGCGCCATCCGCGTCGGCACGGCGGCCGAACTGGCGACCTTGCGTCGGTTGTTCGCAGTGATGGGCATGCAGCCAGTGGGCTATTACGACCTGTCGGTGGCCGGCGTGCCGGTGCATTCCACCGCATTCCGCCCGATCGACGAGGCGGCGCTGTCGGCAAATCCGTTTCGCGTGTTCACCTCGCTGCTGCGGCTGGAACTGATCGAAGACGCCGCCCTGCGCGCACAGGCCGAGCAGATCCTGCAGCAGCGCCAGATCTTTACCGCCGGCGCCTTGCAGTTGATCGAGCGCTACGAACAGCAGGGCGGGCTGGATGCCGATCAGGCACGGCAGTTCGTGGCCCAAGCGCTGGAAACCTTCCGCTGGCATGGCGATGCCACGGTGTCGTTGCCGACCTATCGCGCGCTGAGCCAGGCGCATAAGTTGATTGCCGATGTGGTGAGCTTCCACGGCCCGCACATCAATCACCTCACGCCACGCACGCTGGACATCGATGCCGCGCAGGAACAGATGCAGCGCGCCGGTATCGATGCCAAGGCGGTGATCGAGGGGCCGCCGCGTCGGCGCGTACCGATCCTGTTGCGGCAGACCAGTTTCAAGGCGCTGGAAGAGCCGGTGCGTTTTGTCGGCGATGGCGGGCAAGCGGAACACGGCACGCATACCGCACGCTTCGGCGAGATCGAGCAGCGCGGCCTTGCCCTTACGCCAAAGGGTCGCGCGCTGTACGACGCGCTGCTGGCGCAGGCGCGCGATGCCGATGGCGCCGGCAGCACCGGCACCGATTACGCCACCCGGCTGCAGACTGCCTTCGTGGCCTTCCCCGACGACGAGGCGTTGCTGCGGCAGGAAGGGCTGGGCTATTTCCGCTATGCGCTCACCGATGCCGGCCGCGCCGACCCAGCGCAGGTGGCCGCCATGCCGGCAGAAACCGCGATCGCGCTCGGCCTGGTCAGTGCCGACCCGATCATTTACGAAGATTTTTTGCCGGTCAGCGCGGCCGGCATCTTCCAATCCAACCTCGGTGGTGCCGAGCAACGCGCCTATGCCGCCCATTCGAGCAAGCGCAGTTTCGAGCAGGCGCTCGGTGCGCAGGTGCACGACGAATTCGCGCTGTATGCGCAGCTGGAGCGGGAGTCCTTGCAGGGGTTGCTTGCGTAGCATCGCGGCATGCCGCATGCCGCATGCGTCGGCGGTATCAAGCCGGGCTCAGCGCATGCGTCCGTGCTTGCTTTGCGCAGGTGTCCTCGCCCCACGGCATGGGTCCACACGCAGACGAGCGCCTGCGTGTTTCCGGTTGCTCGCACCGAGGCTGCGCTGCCGGGCCGGGCGGGTCAGTCGACGCGAAACCTCAATGCGCCGGGGTGGCCGGGCGACGCGCTGCCGCGCGTTCTGAACGGCGTGCGCGCGCACGGGCGCGACGCGCCTTCCAGCGCTCGCTCAGGCACGAGAAGATCACGTACAGCGCCGGGGTGCTGAGCAGGGTCAGGCTCTGTGAGAACACCAGCCCGCCGATCATCGCGATGCCCAGCGGACGACGCAGCTCCGAGCCTTCACCCAGGCCCACCGCCAGCGGCACGGCGGCCAGGATCGCCACCATCGTGGTCATCATGATCGGGCGGAAGCGCACGATCGAGGCCTCGCGTGCGGCTGCGCGCGCATCCATGCCGTGCACGCGCTGCGCCACTAGCGCGAAGTCGATCATCATGATGGCGTTCTTCTTGACGATGCCGATCAGCAGCACCAGCGCAATCATCGAGATGACCGACAATTCGGTGTTGGTGATGAACAACGCCAGCAGCGCGCCCACGCCGGCGGCCGGCAAGGTGGACAGGATGGTCACCGGATGGATCAGGCTCTCGTAGAGCATGCCCAGCACGATGTAGACCGTGAGGACCGCGGCCAGCAGCAGGATGCCCATCGAATTGGGACTGAGCTGCACGTTGAAGCTGTCGTCGCCACTGAGGCGGATGCCGTCGGGCATGCGCAGGCCCTCCACGGTGGATTTGATGATCAGATCCGCCTCGCCCGTGCTGACGCCCGGCGCCAGGTTGTAGCTCAGGTCCATCGTGGTGTACTGGTTTTCGTGGATGATCTGCGGCGGCGCCAGGCCCGGTACCTGGGTGGCGACCGCGGTGATCGGCACCATCTGGCCGGCACGGTTGGGCACGAAGATCTGATCCAGCGCCTTGGGGGTGGCCGTCTGCGACGGCAATGCATTGACCACCACGCTGTACTGATTGAGGTCGGAATAGATGGTGGAAATGGAGCGCTGGCCGAACGCGCCATACAGCGCACCATCGATGGCGCCCACCGAGATGCCCAGGCGCGCCGCCTTGGCACGGTCGATCACGATGTTCTGGCGCAGGCCGGCGGTATCCACGTCGGTACCGACATCGCGCAGGTGCGGGTTCTTTTTCAGCGCGGCCTGCAGTTTGGGAAGCCATTCCTGCAGCTGCGCCAGGTCGTTGCCCTGCAGCGACACGCGGTATTGCGCGCCCTGGCTGGTGCCGCCGCCGCCGTCGCTGGGCAGGTCCTGGATCGCACGCAGGCGCAGGTCCAGGTCCGGGTAACGGTCGGCCTTGGCGCTCAGGCGCGCGACCACTTCGGCGGTGGTGTCGCGACGGCCCTCATCGCGCTTTTTGAGCTCGATATTGAACGATGCGCTGGAGCCCTGACGGCCGGAGCCCAGGCGTGCGCCGACGGTTTTCACCGCCGGGTCTGCCATCAGCATGTCGGTGATGCGGCGCTGGCGGCTGACCATATCGGCGAAGGACACCGTGGCGCTGGAATTGGCGCGGCCCCAGATCAGGCCGGTGTCCTGCGCGGGAAACGAGCCCTTCTTGACCGCACTGCCCAGGAAGAGGGTGGCGGCAATCAGCAACAACGGCGTCAACGACAGCAGGAGTGCATGGCGCAGCGAGAAATCCAGCGCCACCGTGTACACGCGCAGCATGCGTTCGTGCATGCGGTCCAGCCAGGCGCCGAAACGGCCGGGTTTTTCAGGCTCGGCGTGCGGCGACAGGAAACGGCTGCACAGCGCCGGCGTCAAGGTCAGCGACACCAGCATCGACACCACGATCGCCGCCACCAACGTCACGGTGAACTCGCGGAAGAACGCACCGATCATGCCGCTGGCGAACAGCATCGGGATGAACACCGCCACCAGCGAGGCGGTGATCGACACGATGGTGAACCCGATCTCGCGCGCACCGGCCAACGCCGCGTCCAGGCGCGACATGCCTTCGTCCAGATGCCGCATGACGTTTTCGATCACCACGATCGCATCGTCGACGACGAAGCCAATCGCAATGACCAACGCCAGCAGGCTGAGGTTGTTCAAGGTGAAGCCGAGCACGTACATCACCAGCGCCGAGCCGGCCAGCGACAGCGGCACGGTGACTGCGGCGATTAGGGTGGGCGCCAGCCGGCGCAGGAACAGCGCCATGGTCAGGATCACCATCGCCAGGCTGATCATCAGCGTGGCCTGCACCTCGTGCAGCGAGGCGCGAATGGTGGGCGTGCGGTCGAAATAGGGCGTGAGCGTGGTGCCGGGCTGCAGATAGCTGCGCAGTTCGGGAATCTGCGCCTTCACCTGGTCGACGGTTTCGACGATGTTGGCGCCGGCGCGGGTGAAGGCGTACATCACCACCGCCGGTTTGCCGTCGAACCAGGCGGCTTGATAGGCATCCTGCTGGCCGTCGTAAACGGTGGCCACATCGCCCAGCCGCACGATGCGTCCGTTGGACTGGGTGGAGATGGCCAGCTGCGCAAAATCGGCGGCCTTGGACACCGAATCGTTGGAGATGATGGCTATGGTGGTGTTGCCGTTGGACAGGAATCCGGTCGGCGAGGTCACATTGGCCGCGCGCACCGCATTGCGCAGATCGTCCGGTGTCAGGCCCAGCGCATTGAGTGCGCGCAGGTCCACGTCCACGCGGACTGCCGGGGTGGACGCACCGGCGATGTCCACCGAGCTGATGCCGGTGATCTGGCGCAGCCGCTGCGCCAGCAGCGAATCGGCCACGTTGTAGAGCTCATCGGCCGATTGCGTCTCCGAGGTCAACGCGATGGCGATCACCGGGTCGTCGTTCGGGTTGGCCTTGGAGTACATCGGCGTCCCGAGCCCGGAAGGCAGGTCCGATTGCGATGCGTTGATGGCGGTCTGGATGTCCTGCGCGGCCGAATCGATGTTGCGGCTGCTCTGGAACACCAGCACAACCAGGCTGCTGCTCTCCGAACTGGACGAGCGCATGCGGTCGATCCCGGGCAATTGGCCCAGGTGACGTTCCAGCGGCGCGGTGACGGTGGAGGCCATGGTGCTGGCGTCGGCACCGGATTGGGTGGCGTGCACGAAGATGATCGGAATCTGGATGTTCGGCAGCGCCGCCACGCCCAGCCGCAGATAGCACATCAATCCGATCACGAACAAACCGATCGCCAGCAGCGAGGTGCCGATCGGGCGCTTGATGAAGGGCGCGGAGATGTTCATCGGGTGACTGCCGGGAATCGGGATTCGGGATTCGGGAATCGGTAAAGGCAACAGCCAGCGCGGCCTCCACGCGTGCGTGTGCGCAGGCGATGCGGTGGGCAGGCAGAGCGATCAGCGAAGACGTCAGCAGTCGTCATGCCGATCGCTCCGAGGTAGATGCCGGTGTTGCGCCATCATGGCGCGCTGCGCGGCGCGCGCGCCAGGCGCGCAGCCGCTCGCCGGCGCGTTCCATGTACAGGTAGATCACCGGGGTGGTGTACAGCGTGACCAGCTGCGACAGCAGCAGCCCGCCGACGATCGCGATGCCCAGCGGGCGGCGCAGTTCCGAGCCGATGCCGGTGCCCAGCGCCAGCGGCAACGCGCCCAGCATGGCGGCAGCGGTGGTCATCATGATCGGGCGGAAGCGCAGCAGGCAGGCGCGCCGGATCGCATCGTGCGCGCTCGCCCCTTCGCGGCGTGCGTCGATGGCGAAGTCGATCATCATGATGGCGTTCTTCTTGACGATGCCGATCAGCAGCACGATGCCGACGATACCGTCCACCGACAGGCTCAGCCCGCACAGCATCAGCGCCAGCAACGCACCGACACCGGCCGGCGGCAGCGTGGAGATGATGGTCAACGGGTGGATGTAGCTTTCGTACAACACGCCCAGCACGATGTAGATCACCACGATCGAGGCCAGCAGCAGCCATACGATGTCGGTTTGGCTGCCGGTGAATTCGGCGGCCTTGCCGACGAACTGCGCATGCACCTGGGTCGGAATCTTGAGTTCTTCGCGCGCCTTCTCGATTGCCGCCACCGCCTGCGACAACGAATGCCCCGGCGCCAGGTTGAACGAGATGGTGACGGCCGGCAGCTGCTGCTGGTGGCTCACCACCAACGGTGTATTGGTGACCTTGGCTTCGGCCAGCGCGGCCAGCGGAATGATGCTGCCGGCACCGACCACGATGCCGGTGTTCTGCGCGCCCACGCCGGTGGCGGTGGACGAGTTGGACGAGGTGACCTGGCCGAAGCTGGTGGCGTTGGTGCCGGTGAGCGCGCCGCTGCCGTTGCTGGCCACGGCCAGCTGGTTCATCAGGGCGGTGCTGGTGCGGAATTCCGGCGCCACTTCCAGTACGACGCGGTACTGGTTGAGCTCGGTGAAGATGGTGGAGATCTGGCGCTGGCCGAAGGAGTCGTACAGCGTGTCGTCGATGGTCTGCATCGGCACGCCGAGCATGCTGGCCTTGTCGCGGTCGATGCTCAGTTCCAGCGCACGTCCCTGGTTGGCCAAGTTGTTGTCCACATCCGCCAGCTCGGGCAGCTTGCGCATTGCCTCGGTCATGCGCCCGGCCCAGGTGGCCAGCTCGCTGCTGTCCACGTCCGAGATCGAATACTGGTATTCGGTCGCGGCCACCCGCGTGTCCAGGGTGACGTCCTGCACCGGCTTGAGGAACAAGGCCACGCCCGGAATGCCGGCCACGGCGTTCTGCAGCCGCGGCAGCACCTCGTCCAGGCCCTCGCGGTCGCCGCGCGTCTTCAGCACGATCGACAGCTGGCCCTGGTTGAGCGTGGGGTTCATGGTGCCGGCGCCGATGAAGGCTGCCACGCCGGTCACCGCCGGGTCCTTGCGCAACGCGGCGGCCACCGCCTGGGTGCGTTGCTCCATCTGCGGGAACGCCACGTTCTGGTCGGCCTGCACCACCCCGGTGATCAGGCCCGTGTCCTGCTCGGGCAGCAAGCCCTTGGGAATGGCCACATACAGCACCACCGTCAACGCCACCGCAGCGATCGCCACGCCCAGGGTCAGCGGTTGATGGGCAAGCACCCAGTCCAGGCTGCGCTCATAGGCGCCCACGGTGCGCGTCCACAGGTTGGTCTTGCCGGCGGCGGTTGCGCGCTCGTGCGCGTCTTCGCCTTCGGGCAAGGCATCGGGCTTGAGCAGGTAGGCGCACATCATCGGCGTCAGCGTCAGCGACACCAGCATCGAGATGACCACCGCGATCGACAGCACCCAGGCAAACTCGTGGAATAACCGCCCGGTGACGCCCGGCATCAGCAGCAGTGGCAGGAACACCGCCACCAGCGACACGGTCAGCGACAACACGGTGAAGCCGATCTGTTTGGCGCCGATTTCGGCCGCTTCCGGCCCGCTCTTGCCCTGTTCGATGTAGCGCACGATGTTCTCGATCATCACGATCGCATCGTCGACCACGAACCCGGTGGCCACCACCAGCGCCATCAACGAGAGGTTGTCCAGCGACATGCCGGCGAAGGCCATCACCCCGAAGGTGCCGGCCAGCGACAACGGCACCGCCACCGAGGGAATGATGGTGGCCCACAACCGGCGCAGGAACACGAAGATCACCGCCACCACCAGGGCGATGGTCAGTACCAGGGTGAACTTCACCTCGTGCACCGAGGCGCGGATGGTTTCGGTGCGGTCGGAGAACACCTCCAGATGCACATCGGCCGGCAGCACCGATCGCAGTTGCGGCAGGATGTTGCGGATCTGCTCCACCGTCTGCACGATGTTGGCGCCGGGCTGGCGGCGGATCTCCAGCAGCACCGCCTGTTTGCCGTCGGCCCAGGCGGCCAGCTGATCGTTCTCCACCCCATCGACCACGTTGGCCACGTCGGCAAGCCGCACCGGGCGGCCGTCCTTGTAGCTGATGATGGTCTCGCGGTACTGCGCCGCGTCGGTGAGCTGGTCGTTGGTGCCGATGCTGTAGGACTGGGTCTTGCCGTTGAGCGAGCCCTTGGGCGCACTGACGTTGGTCTGGGTCAGCGCGCTGCGCAGCGACTCCATGGTCAGGCCCATGTTCGACAGCTGCGCCGGGTTGACCTGGATGCGCACGGCAGGGCGCACGTTGCCGGCGATCGACACCAGGCCCACGCCGGGCACCTGCGACAGGCGCTGGGCCAGGATCGCATCCGCATAACGGTTGACCTCGCGCAGCGGCAGCGAATCGGAGGTGAGCTTGAGCGTGAGAATGGCCGCATCGGCCGGATTGACCCGGTTATAGACCGGCTGGTACGGCAGCGAGGAGGGCAGGGTGGCCTGACGGATCGCCGCCTGCACGTCCTGCGAGGCGATATCGATATCGCGCTCCATCGAGAACTGCAGAATGATCGTGGACAGGCCCGCCGACGAATCGGAGGTCATCATCTGCAGGCCGGAAATCTGCCCGAACTGGCGCTCCAGCGGCGTGGTCACCAGCGAGGCCATGGTGGTCGCATTGGCGCCGGGGTACTGGGTGGTGACGACCAGGCTGGGCGCGTCGATTTCCGGCAACGCCGAGACCGGCAATTGACGGTAGCCCAGGATGCCCAGCAGCAGGACGCCGGCCATCAACAACGAAGTGGCGATCGGGCGGCGGATGAAAATGGTCGAAAAGCCCACGGGGGGTGTCCTTGCTGAAGACGTCAAGCGAAGCCGGCGCATGCAGCGCCGGCGCACATCGGCGACGGAGGTTCCGCCGCCGGTGGTCGAGGATTAGCGCGGACCGCCGCCACGACGGCCGCCTGGGCCACCACCACGGCTCTGTTTGTCCTTCGCGGCCTTGAGTTCGGCCTCGGTCGGTTCCGGCGGCGTCTCGCCCGGCTTGAGCGCGCTGACCTTGCTGCCCGGTTTCAGGCGGAACTGGCCTTCGGTCACCACGCGCTCGCCGGGCTTGAGGCCCTTGGTGATCTGCACATGGCTGTCGTCCACCTCCACGCCCTGCACCACGGTGCGCATCTGTGCGGTGTTGTCGCTGCCCACCACGTACACGTAATCGCCGTCGGGGCCGCGCTGCACCGACTGGGACGGCACTACGGTGCCGCCGGCGATGGTGCGCAGCTGCAGGCGCACATTGACGAACTGGCCCGGCCACAGCGCGTTGTCGGTGTTGTTGAAGATCGCGCGTGCGCCGAAGGTGCCGCTGTCGGCGGAGATGCGGTTGTCGATCACATCCAGCTTGCCGTCGCTGCTGATCACATGCGCATCGCCACGATCCAATGCCGCCACGGCCAGTGGCGCCGCCGTCTGACCGGTACGCACTGCCTGCAACTCACGCTCGGGCAGGTTGAAAGACACGTAGATCGGGCGGATCTGGGTCAGGGTGACGATCGTGGAGCTGCTGGTGACGATGTTGCCCACGTCCACGCCACGGATGCCAGCGATGCCGTCGATCGGCGCAGTGACGCGAGTGAACTGCAATTGCACCTGCGCCGAGCGCATCTGCGCATCGTTGGCCGCAACCGCGGCCTCGTATTGGGCAACCTGGTTGCGTTGGGTATCCAGGTCCGTGCGCGAGACGTACTGCTTGTAGGCCGGGTCGTTGGAACGCTGGTAATTCACCCGCGAGGTCGCCAGCAGCGCCTGGTTCTGGCGTTTGGCCGCCAGCGCCTGGTCGTAGCTGGCCTGCAGCGTGCGCGGATCGATCTGCGCGAGCAGATCGCCTTTCTTCACTTCCTGGCCTTCCTTGAAGTTCAGGCTCATCAGCTGGCCGCCCACCTGCGGGCTGACGGTGACCGTATTGAGCGCGGTGACCGTACCCAGCGCGCTGGCATAGACCGGAACATCCTGCGTGGTGGCCGCCACCACCGTCACCGGTACCGGGCCGCTGTTGTCCGGGTCATTGCCGTCCGGTGCGCCCGCGCGCTTGCCGTGATTGCCCCCACCCATCATCCGCATTGCGACGAACACCACGACAAGCACCGCGACAACCAGCAGTGTGATCTTCCAAAAACGCGACATGCGACAACTCCTGAGGGCGGGCCGGGCGCGTGGATGCGACCGTGGGGGCGGCGGTGCAAAGCATATCGTTGCGCTCTGCCAATTGAGCGTTACTGAAGTAACGGCTCGGCTGGCGAAATGACCGCAACGGTCACAGGTGCACTGCAGCGGCAACGCGCCACGGCTGCCGCGGTTGACCGCCGGGCTGAATCGGGCCCCACTGCAGCCCATCCGGCGCGCGCCTGCACTACATTAAGCAACCATCTATCGAGGATTACCGATGCGCCCCTCCCGCCTGCTGACCAGTGCGCTGCTGCTCGCCCTGCCCACGCTCGCCACCGCGCAGACCGCGCAGCGGCCCGAAGTTCAGGCCGCTGCCGCCCCGCTGCAGGCCAAGCTGGTGCAATGGCGCCGCGACTTCCACCAGCATCCGGAGTTGTCCAACCGCGAGGAGCGCACTGCCGCCGCCGTGGCCGCGCAGCTGCGCAAGCTGGGCCTCAAGCCGCGCACCGGCATCGCCCATCACGGCGTGGTGGCCATCATCAAGGGCGGCAAGCCGGGGCCGAAGATCGCGCTGCGTGCCGACATGGACGCGCTGCCGGTGAAAGAACAGACCGGGCTGCCGTTCGCTTCCAAGGCCACCGCCGAATACCGCGGCGAGCAGGTCGGGGTGATGCACGCCTGCGGCCACGATGCGCATACCGCGATCTTGCTCGGCGTGGCCGAAGCGCTGGTGGGCATGCGCGAGCAGTTGCCCGGCGAAGTGATGCTGATCTTCCAGCCCTCCGAAGAAGGCGCGCCCGGCAACGAAGAGGGCGGCGCCTCGCTGATGCTCAAGGAAGGCCTGTTCGCCGATTTCAAGCCGCAGGCGGTGTTCGGCCTGCATGTGTTCTCCAGCGTGCAGGCCGGCAAGATCGCGGTGCGCAGCGGCCCGCTGATGGCGGCCTCGGACCGCTTCGCGATCAAGATGATCGGCCGCCAGACCCACGGCTCGGCGCCGTGGAACGGCATCGACCCGATCGTGGCCAGCGCCGACATGATCGGCGCCGCGCAGACGGTGATCAGCCGCCGCGCCAACCTCTCCAAGCAGCCGGCGGTGCTCAGCTTCGGCGCGATCAAGGGCGGCATCCGCTACAACATCATCCCCGATGATGTGGAAATGGTGGGCACCATCCGCACCTTCGACGAGGGCATGCGGCAGCAGATCTTTGCCGATCTCAAGAACGTGGCCGAACACACCGCCGCCGCGCACGGGGCCAAGGTCCAGGCGCAGGTGCCGGATCAGCCAGGCAACCCGGCTACCGTCAACGACCCTGCATTGACTGCGAAGATGCTGCCCAGCCTGCAGGCCGTGGTGGGTGCCGACAATGTGTACGAGCCGCCGTTGCAGATGGGCGCGGAAGATTTCTCGTTCTACGCCCAGCAGGTGCCGTCGATGTTCTTCTTCGTCGGCTCCACCGCCAAGGGTATCGATCCGGCCACCGCACCCAGCAACCATTCGCCGCAGTTCCTGCTGGACGAGTCGTCGCTGGATGTGGGCTTGCGCGCGCTGTTGCAGGTGTCGCTGGATTATCTGCAGCAGGGGTGAATCGGGAATCGGGAATCGGGAATCGGGAATCGGGAATGGGGAATGGGGAATGGGGAATGGGGAATCGTCTGCGGCTGGGCGATTCTCGCTTCCGGCGGCGGTGCGGGGTGATTGGGCACGAGCGATGCTCTGCGAGTGCTCCATTGGCCCGTGATACGCCTCGCCATACACCTCACGGCCAGCCCGTGCGGCCTAAAATGGCGGCATGAATACCCCAGAAGATTCCACCCTCGGTCGTGAGGTCGCCTATCCGAGCGGCTACGACCCGTCGTTGCTGTTTCCGATTCCGCGTGCGGCCGGGCGCCAGGCCATCGGGCTGACCGGTGAGCTGCCGTTTATCGGCCGCGATCGCTGGCACGCCTACGAACTCAGCTGGCTCGATGCACAAGGCAAGCCCTGCGTGGCCACCGCCACCTTGCATGTGCCCTGCGATTCGCCTTCGCTGATCGAATCCAAGTCGCTCAAGCTGTATCTCAACTCGCTCAACGCCACCCGCTTCAACAGCGCCGAAGCGGTACGCACGCGCATTGCCACCGACCTGTCCACGCGCGCCGGCGCCGATGTGGCGGTGGAGTTCGGCCTGCCGCCGATCGATGCGGTCGGCGAGGGCGAATCGATCGATGCGCTGGATGTCAGCATCGACGATTACGGCCCGCCGAACGCGGCCTATCTCTGCGCACGCGCGCAGCCAGCGGTGGAAGAAGTGCTGACCTCGGCCTTGCTCAAATCCAATTGCCCGGTGACTGGTCAGCCGGATTGGGCCAGCGTCACCTTGCGTTACCGCGGGGCACCGATCGATCGCGAGGGATTGCTGCGTTATCTGGTGAGTTTCCGCGACCACGCCGAGTTTCATGAGCAATGCGTCGAGCGCATTTTCAACGACGTGCTGACGCAGTGCGCGCCGCAGTGGCTGGTGGTGGAAGCGCGCTACACACGTCGTGGCGGCCTGGACATCAACCCGCTGCGCAGTTCGGCCAGCGTGCCGACGCCGCTGTCGATCTTCCGCGACCTGCGCCAGTAGATCGCGCCCATGCGGGATCGCGCGGGCTTCACGGCGGCGCGATCCACGCTTAACAGCGCCCCGCGCACCCTGCTGACACCGCGATGCACAGGGATTGCAGCAATGAGTGTCGACAAGAAAGCAGATTTCTCCAACGTCACCTCATCGGTCGATAGCACCGCTGAAGTGACGCCTGCGCCGGATTTTTCCAACGTGCGCACCAGTGTGCAAAGCACCGCGCAGCTTGTTGAAGAATCGGTCACCGTCCAGGCCGGCGACAGCCTCTCCAGTATTGCCAAGCGCCATCTGGGCGACGGCAATCTGTGGCCACGTATTTTCGAAGCCAACCGCGAGACGCTGCAGGATCCGGACAAGATCTTTCCCGGGCAGGTACTGCGCCTGCCTGCAAAGTCGTAATCGCAGGTCGGCGTCCAGTCTCGCTGGCGGCGGCACGATTCAACACACCTAGACACCCACTCGAGCACTGCGACTGCAGATGTTCTGGCTACCGGAGAATCGATTTATGCGTATCACCTCTGTTTCGAGCAGCTTGGCCCTTGCCCTGGCCAGCGTTCTCGCAGTGTCCGGCTGCAGCAAGAAAGCCGACGACGACAGCGTTTCCAAGGACCCCACGTCCGGTGCCGCAACCGACGCGATGCCCGGCCCGGCTGCCACCCCGCCGGGGAGCGATCAGGCTGCCCAGGGTAGCGCCACCGGTGCGGCCAGCACCGATGGCGGTGCTGCGATGGGCAGCGCAGTGACGGTGTCCAGCGTGGCGGTCGGCACCCAGGCCGCGGCGGACAAGACGGTGACGCCGGCCACCAGTGTCGGCAGCAAGGACACCATCATCGTCTCGGTCAAGACCGACGGCAGCGCCAGCAACGTGGCCGTGTCGGCGAAGCTGACCTACCAGGATGGCCAGGTGGCCGGCGAACAGAATGCGACGTTGAATACCACCGGTGCGGAAACCACCAACCTGAGCTTCAGCAAGCCCGATGGCTGGCCGGCCGGCACCTACACCGCGCAGGTGATGGTGGACGGCAAGCCTGCAGGTAATCCGCAGACCATCACCGTCAAGTAAGGATGGGTGATGGAGTGGGATGTGCAGCCTTGGCCGCGCGTCGCCACTGCTTCAGTCAACGGGTGGCTCGACGTGGCACCAAGCCACCCAAGCAGGGCGCGACCGATGACGTCGCGCCTTTTTGTTGCATCGCATTTGTTACAGCTGCATCCATGTCGATTGCCCTGGTGACGGGACGAAGCATCCGCCTGTGGTCGCTTTACCCGGGCGCGGCTCAGACGCGACAATGCCGTGCTGATCCATCGCCGCACCCAACGCGCTGGTTAACCGGTGTGCATCAACGACCCCGTCGCGCGCACCACTGCCATCGTCCGTGAATGCCGGCGCTCCTCCCGACCACAAGAGCCATCGCACCTCATGTCGAAGACACCGAAGATCCTGTACACGCTCACCGACGAAGCACCCTACCTGGCCACGCAGTCGCTGCTGCCGATCATCGATGCCTACACCGATACTGCCGGCATCGTGGTCGAAACGCGCGACATCTCGCTGGCCGGCCGCATTCTGGCGCTGTTTCCCGAGCATTTGAGCGACACGCAGAAGATCGCCGACGACCTGGCCGAACTGGGTGAGCTGGCCACCACGCCGGAAGCCAACATCATCAAGCTGCCCAACATCAGCGCCTCGGTGCCGCAGCTCAAGGCCGCGATCAAGGAACTGCAGGGCCAGGGCTATGCATTGCCGGCGTATCCGGATGAACCCAAGGATGCCGCGGAAAAAGACATCAAGGCGCGCTACGACAAGGTCAAGGGCAGCGCGGTGAATCCGGTGCTGCGCGAGGGCAATTCCGATCGTCGTGCACCGCTGTCGGTAAAAAACTATGCGCGCAAGCATCCGCACCGCATGGGCAAGTGGAGCCGCGATTCCAAGTCGCACGTGTCGCACATGGAGTCTGGCGATTTCTTCGGTAGCGAACAGTCCACCACGCTGGCCGAGGCCGGCACGCTGAAGATCGAGTTCGTGGGCAACGATGGCAGCAGCACCGTGCTGAAAGACAAGGTGGCGGTGAAGGCGGGCGAAATCGTCGACGCTGCCGTATTGAGCAAGCGTGCGCTGGCCAGCTTCATCGACGCGCAGATTGCCGATGCCAAGGCCCGCGACGTGCTGTTCTCGGTGCATCTGAAAGCCACCATGATGAAGGTCTCCGACCCGGTGCTGTTCGGCGTGGTGGTCGGCGAGTTCTACAAGGACACGCTGAGCAAGCATGCCGATGCGCTCAAGTCGGTCGGCTTCGATCCCAACAACGGCATCGGCGATCTGTACGCACGTATCACGTCGCTGCCGGAAGCGAAGCAAACCGAAATCAAGGCCGATATCCAGGCCGAATACGCGCAGCGCCCGGGCCTGGCGATGGTCAATTCGGACAAGGGCATCACCAACCTGCATGTGCCCAGCGACGTGATCGTCGATGCTTCCATGCCGGCGATGATTCGCGACTCCGGCCAGATGTGGAATGCCCAAGGCAAGTTGCAGGACACCAAGGCGGTGATTCCGGACCGCTGCTATGCCGGCGTATACCAGGCGGTGATCGACGACTGCAAGGCGCATGGTGCGTTCGATCCGGCCACGATGGGTTCGGTGCCCAACGTGGGGCTGATGGCGCAGAAGGCCGAAGAATACGGCTCGCACGACAAGACCTTCCAGATGGCCGCTGCCGGCACCGTCAAGGTCACCGATGGCAACGGCAAGACGGTGTTCGAGCACGCCGTGGAAGCCGGCGATCTGTGGCGCATGTGCCAGGTCAAGGACGCGCCGATCCAGGACTGGGTGAAGCTGGCCGTGGAGCGCGCCCGCCTGAGCGAGACACCGGCCGTGTTCTGGCTGGACAAGGCGCGTGCACACGATGCGCAGGTGATCGCCAAGGTCGAGCAGTATCTGAAGGATCACGACACCAACGGCCTGGATATCCGCATCCTGCCGCCGGTGGAAGCGACCACGTTCTCGCTGGAGCGCATCCGCAAGGGCCAGGACACCATCTCGGTCACCGGCAACGTGCTGCGCGACTACCTCACCGATTTGTTCCCGATCATGGAGCTCGGCACCAGCGCCAAGATGCTCTCCATCGTGCCGCTGATGGCCGGTGGCGGTTTGTTCGAAACCGGTGCCGGTGGTTCGGCGCCCAAGCATGTGCAGCAGTTCGTCGAAGAGAACTGCCTGCGCTGGGATTCGCTGGGTGAATTCCTGGCCCTGGCCGCGTCGCTCGAGCATCTGGGCAACCGTTACGACAATCCGTCGGCCACGGTGCTGGCCAAGGCGCTGGATGTCGCCAATGGTCAGTTCCTGGACAACAACAAGTCGCCCGCGCGCAAGGTCGGCGAGCTCGACAACCGCGGCAGCCACTTCTATCTGGCCATGTACTGGGCGCAGGCCCTGGCCGCGCAGACCGAAGACACGGCATTGCAGGCCAAGTTCGCGCCGCTGGCCAAGGCCCTGACCGAGAACGAAGCCACCATCGTGGGCGAACTCAACGGCGCGCAGGGCAGGCCGGTGGAAATTGGCGGTTACTACCATCCTGACCTGGCCAAGGTCAGCGAGGCGATGCGGCCGAGCAAGACCTTCAACGACATCCTGGCCACGCTGAAGGCCTGAGTCGCCGCACCGCCTGCGGTCTCCGCATGGCGTGTTCAAGGCCCGTCTCGCAAGAGGCGGGCCTTGTCGTTTCAGCGAAACGGCGACAATGCCGTCACGCCACGCAGCAGGCGTCGGCTGAGCCGCGCCATGCGTCGCTCGCGCCGGCGTTGCGAAGGCGGATCGGTCATTGTCTGAACGTCTTGCCGTGGCTTCGCGGGAGATTCCGGCGATTCCATTGAGGTCTGCCCTTGCATCGCCTCCACTGCCGTGTCCGGTTCCGCCAGGCGCTGGGCCAGTGCCACATCGGCAATGTGGCCGTGCTGAAACAACAGTTCGCTAAAGATGCGCATGGCCCACCTCCACTTGAGTGGAATCCACGGTAGGCGCAGGCTAGTGGACGTAAAAGCGAGACTTTTACAAGTGAGTCTTGAAATCCATTCAAGGGTTGGCCATGTCGCGTCCGCCGCTTCACGCATTGCAAGGCTTCGTCAGCGCGGTACGCCTGGGCAACCTGTCGCGCGCTGCTGGCGCGATGCATCTGACCGTCAGCGCCCTTAGTCACCAGATGCGCGTGCTTGAACAACGGCTCGGGTATCCGCTGCTGCAACGGCATGCGCGCGGCGTCACTGCCACGCCGCAGGGCCAGCAACTGCTCGACCGCATCGCACCGCACCTGGACGCCATCGCCGAGGCATTCGAGCCATTCGGTGCGCGTCGCGAAGACACCCTGACCCTGAGTCTCACGCCGTCGATGGCATCGGCCTGGCTGGTGCCACGCCTGGGCGAATTTCTGGCCATTCATCCCACCATCGAAATCAACCTGCTGTCGAGCGAGCGGCTGGTGGATTTCGAGCGCCAGCAGCAAGTGGATGCCGCCATGCGCATCGGCGCCGGGCAATGGCCTGGCGTCATCGCCGAGCCCTTGTTCGACGAATGGCTGGTGCCGATGGCAAGCCCGGCCCTGATCGCCCGCATGGGCGGCGTGGAGGCGCCACCGTTGCATCAGTGGCCATTGCTGGGCGACCCGGATGACGCCTGGTTGCGCTGGTTTGCCGCGTTCGGCGGCGATGTGCCGCGACGCTATGTCGCCGTACTCGACGAATCGGAGGCACACCACCGTGCCGCCCTGGATGGCGTCGGCGTCGCACTGGGCCGCGTGACGCGCGCACGTCTGTTGCTGGCGTCCGGCCAGCTGGTGGCGTTGTCCACGCAACGGCTCAAGACCAGTTGGTCGCATTACCTGGTGTATCCGCCACGTTCCAGCACGCATGGCGGGTTTCTTGCGTTCCGCACCTGGCTGCAGGGCCAGGCGCGCGAACACGCCGCGCATGCGCAGCAGGCGACCGCCATACCACTTGCCGCGCGCCGCAAGCGCTCCGGGACACTGCCGCCATGAGCCATCCACCCTTGCCACCACAATCCGAGCGCCGCGCGCTGGCGATCGCCCAGGCCGTGTACGAAGCGTTCGAGGACTATCACGCGCGCTTTTCCGAAATCACCGCACGCGCCAAGCAGCGGTTCGAAACACGCGACTGGAGCGGCGCGCGCGAAGACGCGGTAGCGCGCATCGCGCTGTACGACCAATACATCGCCGAATGCATGTTGCGCCTGCGTGCAGTGCTGCTGGGCCAGGCGCACGATCGCGCGCTGTGGATGCGTGCGCGCGATCATTACGCCGCCTTGCTGAGCGGGTTGATCGACCAGGAGTTGTACAAGACGTTCTACAACACCCTGACCCGGCGCTACTTCGGTACCCACGGCGTCGATGCCGATATCGAATTCATCGCCCTGGATATCGAACCGACCGACGCCATCACCGTGCCTGTTGCGCGCCACACCTATGCGGTCTCGCCCGGCCGCCTGACCGACATGCTGGTGCGGGTGCTCGGCGACTACGCGTTCGCCGTACCGTATACGCACCGCACCCGCTGCGCGGCCGCCATCGCGGTGCGTCTGCTCGACGACCTTGCGCATTGGGGCGAGCATCCGGTGCGCAGCGTGGAATTACTGGAGACGGTGTTCTATCGCGAGCGGCGCGCGTATCTGGTCGGACGCGTGTTCGGCGAACATCGCTTTTCGCCGTGCGTGATCGCGCTGATCAACAACGAGGCGGGCCTGCGCGCCGAAGCGGTGTTGACCCGGCGCAGCGATGTCGCGCAATTGTTCAGTAACTCGCGTAGCTATTTTCAAGCCGACCTGTCCACTGTCGGCGACGCGGTGGTGTTCCTGCGCAGCCTGCTCACCCACAAGCCGGTCGATGAGCTATACACGATGCTGGGTCGCGCCAAGCAGGGCAAGACCGAGCGTTACCGCACGTTTTTCAGCCATTTTCAGGCGCATCCGTCCGAACAGCTGGTGCACGCCGATGGCACTCCCGGCATGGTCATGGTGGTGTTTACGCTGCCCAGTTATCCGCTGGTCTTCAAACTCATTCGCGACCGCTTTGCGTATCCCAAAACCATGAGCCGCGCGCAGGTAGAGGGCAAGTACGAACTGGTCTTCCAGCTCGACCGCATCGGCCGCCTGCTCGACGCGCAGCCGTATCGCTTCCTGCGCTTCCCCAAGGCGCGCTTCTCACCGGCGTTGCTGCAAGAACTGCAGACCAGCTGCGCGATGAGCCTGAGCGAAGACGGCGACGATGTCCTGATCGCACTGTGCTATGTGCAGCGCCGGTTGCGCCCGTTGAATTTGTACCTGCGCGAACAATTGCCCGAAGCCGCGCATGCCGCAGCGCTGGACTACGGCCAGGCCATCAAGGACATGACGCGCAACAACATCTTTCCTGGCGACATGCTGCTGAAGAATTTCGGCATTACCCGCCATCAGCGCGCGGTGTTCTACGACTACGACGAGCTATGCCTGATCACCGAATGCAACTTCCGCGATTGGCCAGTGCCCACCACTTACGAAGAACAGATGGCCGCAGAACCCTGGTTCCATGTCGGCCCGCGCGACGTCTTTCCCGAGCGCTTCGCCTTGTTCATGGGCCTGCCCGCCTCGCAACTGGAAGCGGTCAAGCACCAGCACCCGGAACTGTTCGACCCACGCTGGTGGCGCGACCTGCAGAGCCGGCTGCGCGAAGACGATTATCCCGACACCCCGCCCTATGCGGAGTCGCGCAGGCTGGCGTAGCGATTTACCGGCAGCGGCAACACTGGTACAACGCACGCTACATCATCAGGGAGTGCGGTCATGCAATGGAAGCAGCGTTTCAGTCTTGGCATCTTGCTGGCATTGAGCAGCATCGCAGCGACGCAGGCACGTCCAGGCGCAGAACAGGCGCACATGCAGATTGAGGCCAGCATGAATGTGGCAGGCGAGTTGACCCTGACCCCGGACGGTACCGTCACGGCAGTGAAACTTGCCGACGAAGCGAGTTTGCCGCCGGCAGTGCGCGAGCGGATCAAGCGTTCGGTCGCATCGTGGCGCTTCGACCCTGTGCGCGACAACGGAAGCGCCTTGCCCGCGCAGTTGCCGATGAGCCTGCTGCTGGTCGCCAAACAGGGGGAAGGGGAAAATTATCTGGTGTCGATCCGTAGCGCGCATTTTGGCGGCCAGGCGCAGGACGCGACGAGTGTGCGCACCAACGACATGCGGCCGCCGCGCTACCCCGAAGCGGCGTTTCGGGCCGGTGCCACCGGCGTGGTCTATCTGATGCTCAAGATCGGGCGCGACGGCAAGGTCCAGGATCTGATCGCAGAGCAAGTCAACCTGACATCCCTCGTGCCGGAATCCAAACGTGCACGGTTGCGCCAGGCGTTTGCCGATGCGGCCTCGACGAGGGCGCGTGCATGGACGTTTCTGCCGCCGACAGAGGGTCCGGACGTCAAGGCGCCGTACTGGGTCATGCGTGTTCCGGTCAGCTTCGACATCGGAACGTCGCCACGCGATCTGATCGCCGCACAACAGGTCCAGAAATGGCGTTCGTATCTGCCTGGCACCCGTCAGGCCGCCCCATGGGATGAACAGCGCGGCGCAGCGACATCGAGCGACAGCCCGGATGCCCTGCCTGCCAGCGGGTTGTTCTCCGCACGCGGGGAAGGTGTTCGCCTGGTCACGCCGCTGCAAGGAAGTTGAGCGCGGCTCACAGAGCTGACAGAGAAGGCTAAAGCCTGCGCAACGGCCGCCTCGCACAAAAAAGCCCCGCAATGCGGGGCTTTTTCGTCTCGATAAACCGACTGAACTCAGCGCTTCATCGAACTGAAGAACTCGTCGTTGGACTTGGTGGTCTTCATCTTGTCCAACAGGAATTCCATTGCCGCGATTTCGTCCATCGGGTGCAGCAGCTTGCGCAGGATCCAGATCTTCTGCAGCAGTTCCGGCTCGATCAACAGATCTTCGCGGCGCGTGCCCGAACGGTTGATGTCGATTGCCGGGTACACGCGCTTTTCGGTGATGCGACGGTTCAAGTGCACTTCGCTGTTGCCGGTGCCCTTGAACTCTTCGTAGATCACCTCGTCCATCTTGCTGCCGGTTTCCACCAGCGCCGTGGCGATGATGGTCAGCGAGCCACCTTCTTCCACGTTACGCGCCGCACCGAAGAAACGCTTCGGGCGGTGCAGGGCGTTGGCGTCCACACCGCCGGTGAGCACCTTGCCGGAGCTAGGCACCACGTTGTTGTAAGCGCGCGCCAGGCGGGTGATGGAGTCCAGCAGGATCACCACGTCCTTCTTGTGCTCGACCAGGCGCTTGGCCCGCTCGATCACCATCTCGGCAACCTGCACGTGACGCGCAGCCGGCTCGTCGAACGTTGAGGAGATGACTTCGCCGCGCACGGTGCGCTGCATTTCGGTCACTTCTTCCGGACGCTCGTCGATGAGCAGCACGATCATGTGCACTTCGGGATGATTGGTGGTGATGGCCGTGGCCACCTGCTGCATCATCATCGTCTTACCGGCCTTGGGCGGGGAGACGATCAGCGCACGCTGACCCTTGCCCTGCGGTGCCATCAGATCCAGGATGCGGCCGGTGATGTCCTCGGTGGAGCCATCGCCACGCTCCAGACGGAAGCGGCGGCGCGGGAACAGCGGGGTCAGGTTCTCGAACAGGACCTTGTTCTTGCTCGCTTCCAGCGGCTCGCCGTTGATGGTGTCGACGATCGACAGCGCGAAATAGCGTTCGCCGTCCTTGGGGAAGCGGATGCGGCCGGACAGGTGGTCGCCGGTGCGCAGGTTGAAGCGACGGATCTGGCTGGGCGAGATATAGGTATCGTCCGGGCCGGCCAGGTAGCTGGCTTCTGCCGCACGCAGGAAACCGAAGCCGTCGGGCAGGATTTCCAGCACGCCGTCGGCGGCAACGCCTTCACCGTGACGGGTCAGCACCTTGAGCAGGGCGAAGATCACGTCCTGCTTGCGCGCACGCGCCACGCCTTCCTGGATGTTGAGCTGGTCGGCGATGTCCAGCAGCTTCTGCGCCGGCATCCGCTTGAGGTCGCTCAGCGAATACACCGGAAAACCTTCCGGCACGGCCGGATGCGGACGCGCGATGAACGGCTCGTTGCTGCCGTCGGACGAGGGCATGCCGCCGTCGTTGCCGAAGCGGTCGCGCGGGCCGCGGTCGCGGCGGTTGCGGAACCGGTCACGGCGGTTGCCCTGCTGGTTCTGGCCTTGCTGGTTTTGTCCCTGACTCTGACCGCCCTGGCCTTGCTGATTCTGGCCGGCGTTCTGGTTCTGGTTCTGGCCCTGCTGCTGACCTTGGCCCTGGTTCTGGCCTTGATTCTGGTTCTGCTGTTGCTGCGCCTGGTTGAAGCGCTGCTGCTGCGACTGGCCAACCTCGCGGGGCTCGCCGTGGGTGTCGCCGCCGTGGCTGGCGCTGGGCGCCTGACCGGCGTATGCGCCATCGCTGGACGTCTGCGCCGGTGCCGGATCGGCAGCGCGCGACGGTGCCTGCGGGGCACGGGGTGCTTCGGGTGCGGGACTGGTGGGCAAGGGCAGGTTGGGCTGCTGTGCGCCAGCCTCTTCAGTGGCGGCGGCGGTCTTGCTCACGCGCGGCTTGCGCACGCGCTTCTCGACGGGAGCGTCGACGCTGCTCCCGGTATCGGAGGAAGGATGATCGGACAAGTGCGTGATTCCTCGCTAAGGTGCGAGCGCCCAACTAGGGGCGAACTGGTGGTAGATGGGAGTCTAGAAGAGCTTCTAGAGGGGTGCGGCGGCGCACGAACGTGCGCCGGACCAACTGACACTATCACCGCCGCGCGTGACCGCGCAAGCGTCTTCCCGGGCATGATTTAACTGCCGGCGCATCATCGGGCGCCCATTGCTGGACGCCCGCCTGCTCAGGCGGCCGCGCCACCCAGGGTCTTGTCGATCATCTGGGTCAGCTGGCCCTTGCCGACGGCGCCGATCTGGGTCGCCTGCACCTGCCCGTCCTTGAACAGCAACAGCATCGGGATCGAGCGCACGTGGTACTTGATGGCCAGCGCACGGTTCTGGTCCACATTCACCTTGGCGACCTTGAGGCGGCCCTGATAGGTGTCGGCCAGATCGTCCAGCACCGGGGCGATCATCTTGCACGGGCCGCACCACTCGGCCCAGAAATCCACCAGAACCGGTTCGCCCGATTGCAGTACAGCTGTGTCGAAGTCGGCATCGCCGACATGTTGAACCTTATCGCTCACCTTGGGTCTCCTGGAAACCAAAACGGCCCACCCGAACGGGCAGGCCGCTACATTGCGCTAAACTGGGGCATTGCGCGACTGAATCAAGTGTCAGTCCTGAAGCCGCGCTGTCCGCCACAACAGCCGCAGTTTGCGACGCTGTCGGCATCGATGCAAGCCGCGCCCGGGCTGCCCAGGGCGCCTCACGAAGACGGAATAATGAGCGACAAACCGCTGACCGATGTGACCTTTTCCTCGTTCGATCTGCATCCGGCCTTGATCGCCGGGCTGGAGAGCGCCGGGTTTACCCGCTGTACCCCGATCCAGGCGCTGACCTTGCCGGTCGCGCTGCCGGGCGGCGATGTCGCCGGCCAGGCCCAGACCGGTACCGGCAAGACCTTGGCGTTCCTGGTCGCGGTGATGAATCGGCTGCTGATCCGCCCGGCCCTGGCCGACCGCAAGCCGGAAGACCCGCGCGCGCTGATCCTGGCGCCGACCCGCGAGCTGGCGATCCAGATCCACAAGGACGCAGTGAAGTTCGGCGCCGACCTTGGCCTGCGCTTTGCGCTGGTCTATGGCGGGGTGGATTACGACAAACAGCGCGAACTGTTGCAGCAGGGCGTGGACGTGATCATCGCCACCCCGGGCCGCCTGATCGACTACGTCAAGCAGCACAAGGTAGTCTCGCTGCACGCCTGCGAGATCTGCGTGCTGGACGAGGCCGACCGCATGTTCGACCTTGGCTTCATCAAGGACATCCGCTTCCTGCTGCGGCGCATGCCCGAGCGCGGCACCCGGCAGACGTTGTTGTTCTCGGCCACGCTCAGCCACCGCGTGCTGGAGCTGGCCTACGAGCACATGAACGAGCCGGAAAAGCTGGTCGTCGAAACCGAAAGCATCACCGCTGCGCGGGTGCGCCAGCGCATCTATTTCCCCTCCGACGAAGAGAAGCAGACGCTGCTGTTGGGCTTGCTGTCGCGCAGCGAAGGCGCGCGCACCATGGTGTTCGTCAATACCAAGGCGTTCGTGGAGCGCGTGGCGCGCACCCTGGAGCGGCACGGCTACCGGGTCGGCGTGCTGTCGGGCGATGTGCCGCAGAAGAAGCGCGAGTCGCTGCTCAACCGCTTCCAGAAAGGCCAGCTCGAAATCCTGGTCGCCACCGACGTGGCTGCGCGCGGTCTGCATATCGATGGCGTCAAGTACGTCTACAACTACGACCTGCCGTTCGACGCCGAAGACTACGTCCATCGCATCGGCCGCACCGCGCGCCTGGGCGAGGAAGGCGATGCGATCAGCTTCGCCTGCGAACGCTATGCGATGAGCCTGCCGGACATCGAGGCCTATATCGAGCAGAAGATCCCGGTCGAGCCGGTGACGTCCGAACTGCTGACGCCGCTGCCGCGTGCGCCACGCGTGCCGGTGGAAGGCGAAGAGGCCGACGACGACGCTGGCGACAGCGTGGGCACGATCTTCCGCGAAGCGCGCGAGCAGCGCGCCGCCGAAGAACAGCGTCGCGGTGGCGGGCGCAGTGGTTCGGGCGGGTCGCGCAGCGGCAGTGGCGGTGGCGGTGGTCGCCGCGAAGGCGCCGGTGCCGATGGCAAGCCGCGTCCGCGTCGCAAGCCACGGGTGGAAGGCCAGGCGCCTGCAACTGCGGCGTCGACCGAACATCCGGTCGTTGCCGCAGCGGCGGGACAGGCACCTTCCGCGGGCGTGGCCGATGCCGAGCGCGCGCCACGCAAGCGTCGGCGTCGTCGTAACGGTCGTCCGGTCGAGGGTGCCGAGCCGGCAGTGGCATCCACGCCGGTTCCCGCACCTGCCGCACCGCGCAAGCCCACCCAGGTGGTTGCCAAGCCGGTGCGTGCCGCCGCCAAGCCGTCGGGCAGCCCCTCGCTGCTCAGCCGGATCGGCCGCCGACTGCGTTCGCTGGTCTCAGGCAACTGACCGTTTGCGGCACTGATCGCATCGCCGCGCATCGGCGATGCGACGCAAGCACTGACGCTCCGGCATAATCGCTGAATGACCGTTCTGCGTTTCGACAACGTCAGCAAGCACTACGCCGGTGGCCACCAGGCGCTGACCGATGTCAGCTTCGAAGTGGCCGATGGCGAGATGCTGTTCGTGACCGGCCACTCCGGCGCCGGCAAAAGTACCTTGCTCAAATTGATCCACCTCAGCGAACGCCCGAGTCAGGGCGCGGTACTGCTGGGCGAACGTAACCTGCTCAAGGTACGTGGCCGGCAGATTCCGCTGCATCGGCGCCAGGTGGGTGCGGTCTATCAGGACCACCGTCTGCTCAACGACCGCAGCATCGCCGAGAACGTGGCCCTGCCGCTGATCTTGCGCGGCACCCGGCGTGCCGAGATCGGCAAGCGCGTGCGCTCGGCATTGGAGCGCATCGGTCTGGCCCATCGCGAGAAAGCCCTGCCGTCGCAATTGTCTGCCGGCGAGCAGCAACGCGTGGGCATCGCGCGCGCCATCGTCGGCGAACCGCGGCTGCTGGTGGCCGATGAGCCCACCGGCAATCTCGACCCGGCACTGGCCGCGGAAATCATGCAGTTGTTCGCCGAACTTCCGGCCCGTGGCACCAGCGTGCTGGTGGTCAGCCACGACCTGGCGCTGCTCAAGCAGATGCGCAAGCGCGTGCTGATCCTGGATCACGGCCGCCTGGTCGACGACATCTCGCCGCAGGACCTGGCCGAATGAGCAAGCCCGCCAATACCGAAACCGTCGCGCCGTCGCGGCTCGGCGTCTGGATCGACCACCATCTGCACAGCATTGCCTTCAGCCTGGGCCGTGCGATGCGCAAGCCGTGGGCCACGTTGCTGACCATCGTGGTGATGGCCCTGGCCCTGGCCCTGCCGCTGGGGCTGTCGATCGCGCTGGATAACGTCAAGCTGCTGGCCGGCAGCGTGCAGCAGTCGCGCGAGATCAATCTGTTTCTGAAGGTCGACGTGGCTGCCGAGGCGGCGCAGGCGCTGGCCGGCGAGCTGCGTGCACGCCCGGATGTCGCCAAGGTGACGCTGCGCACGCCGGAGCAGGGCTTGGCCGAGCTGCGCGAAAGCGCCAAGCTCGATGAAGCGGCCGATGCGCTGGGCGACAACCCGCTGCCCACCTTGCTGATCGTCACTCCCGCCGATGCGACCGACGACGCGCAGCTGGCAAATGCGCTGCAGGCGCTGCCGCAGACCGATCAGGTGCAGCACGACGCGCTGTGGCGCAAGCGCCTGGATGGCTGGTTGCACTTCGGCGAGCGCCTGGTCCAGGTGTTGTCTGCCCTGCTCGGGATCGGTGCGGTGCTGGTGGTCGGCAACACCGTGCGGCTGGACATCCAGTCGCGGCGCGAGGAAATCGGCGTGCTGCAGTTGCTCGGCGCCAGCGATGGCTTCATCCGCCGCCCGTTTTTGTATCTGGGCGCGTGGTACGGACTCGGCGCCGGCGCTGTCGCGCTCGCTCTGATCGCCGCCTCGGGCCTGGCATTGCGTGCGCCGTTGGCGACATTGGCCGACAGTTACGGCAGTTCTTTTACCCTGCACGGGCTGGATCTGTTGCATTCTGCGATGGTGCTGGTCGGCACCTTAGTCCTGGGTTGGTTGGGTGCCTGGCTGGTGACCGGCCATTTCCTTCGCCAGACCCGTCCTACCGAGACCTGAGGCCTGCCATGCATCCACCAGATCTCAAACACCTGATCAGCGACGCACCGCGCGTGATGGTGGTCGATGGTTCCAAGTTGGTGCGCAAGCTGATTGCCGACGTGCTCAAGCGCGACCTGCCCAATGTGCAGGTGATCGGCTGTTCCAACATTGCCGAAGCGCGGCAGGCGCTGGAAGCCGGCGCCGTGGATCTGGTCACCACCTCGCTGTCGCTGCCCGATGGCGACGGCCTGACCCTGGCGCGCAGCGTGCGCGAAACCGCCGGGCAGGCCTATGTACCGGTGATCGTGGTCTCCGGCGATGCGCAGCAGCATCTGGTGGAGCGCCGATTCACCGAGTACGTCACCGATTATTTCGACAAGGCGCTGGGCCATGAAGCCCTGGCGACCTTCATCCGCGGCTACGTGCAGCCCGAGCCGGTGGTGGGCGCGACCGTGCTCTACATCGAAGACAGCCGCGTGGTGGCCGAGGCGACCAAGCGCATGCTCGAACGCCAGAGCCTGAAAGTGGTGCACGTGCTCACCGCCGAAGATGCCTTTGCGCTGCTCACCGCCGAATCGCTGGGCCGCACCGAGCGCCGCATCGACGTGGTGCTCACCGACGTGACCCTCAAAGGCGAGCTCAACGGCCGCGACGTGGTCGAGCGTATCCGCATCGATTTCGCCTACGGCAAGCGCCGCCTGCCGGTGCTGGTGATGACCGGCGACACCAACCCGCGCAATCAATCCGACTTGCTGCGCGCCGGTGCCAACGATCTGGTGCAAAAACCGATCGAAGAGCGCCTGCTGGTGACCAAGGTGTTGTTCCAGCTGCGCCTGGCACGCCTGGAGGATCAGGCTGTCACGCTATGACTGAAGGGGAGGGACGCATCCAGCTGGAACCGTCGTGGAAGGCAAGAGTGGGCGACTGGCTGCCGCGCCCGCAGATGCAGGAGTTGTCGGCATTCCTGCGCCAGCGCAAGGCGGCCGGGGCGCGGGTGTTTCCGCCCGGCCCGCAGATCTTCGCCGCCTTCGACGCCACCCCGTTCGAGCAGGTCAAGGTGGTGATCCTGGGCCAGGACCCGTATCACGGCGAAGGTCAGGCGCATGGGCTGTGCTTCTCGGTATTGCCCGGCGTGCCGGTGCCGCCGTCGCTGCTCAACATCTACAAAGAGATCCAGGACGACCTGGGGATCGCGCGGCCGGATCACGGCTACCTGATGCCCTGGGCGCGCCAGGGCGTGCTGCTGCTCAATGCCGTGCTGACGGTGGAGCAGGGACGCGCCGGCGCCCACCAGAACAAGGGCTGGGAAGGCTTCACCGATCATGTGGTGGACACCCTCAACCGCGAGCGCGAAGGGCTGGTGTTCCTGCTGTGGGGCAGCTATGCGCAGTCCAAGGGCAAGGTCATCGACCAGGCACGCCATCGGGTCTTGAAGGCGCCGCATCCTTCGCCGCTGTCGGCGCACCGCGGCTTCCTGGGCTGCCGGCATTTTTCCAAGACCAACGACCATTTGCGGCGGCGTGGTCTGAGCCCGATCGACTGGTCGCTGCCACCACGCAGCGCGCTGGACACCACCTCCACCGGCGCCTGAACGACGCTGGCGGCATCCCGTCGCGCAACCAATTTGTCACGGTTTGCACAGGGGCTTGGTGATACCGTAAGCCTCGAATTTGGGGTGCCGGGCTGTAGAACACCGGTGATGCCAAAGACCCGAACGTTCTATAAATGGAATGCTGGGAACTCTTTCTGTACCCGGCAGTCCAATAGTTCGACTGCTAAGATGGTGCCTATGAACCAGACTACCTCGACTGCCCTTGTGGCAAACAATCTCCCGATTCCCAGTGCGCTCGGTTCGCTGGACGCCTACATCGGTGCCGTGCACCAGATCCCGGTGCTGTCGGTCGATGAGGAGCAGGATCTGGCCCGTCGCTTCCGCGACGAGCTGGACCTGGACGCCGCGCGCGAACTGGTCCATTCCCACCTGCGCTTCGTGGTGCACGTGGCCCGCGGCTACAACGGCTACGGCCTGCCGCTGGGCGACCTGATCCAGGAAGGCAATATCGGACTGATGAAGGCGGTCAAGCGCTTCGACCCGGACATGGGCGTGCGCCTGGTCAGCTTCGCGGTGCACTGGATCCGTGCCGAGATGCACGAGTTCATCCTGAAGAACTGGCGCATCGTCAAGGTCGCCACCACCAAGGCGCAGCGCAAGCTGTTCTTCAACCTGCGCAAGTCCAAGACCCGTCTGGGTTGGCTCAATGCGTCGGAAGTGACTGCGGTTGCCAAGGACCTGAACGTCTCCGAGCGTGAAGTGATGGAGATGGAGTCGCGCCTGGCCGGTCGCGATATCGGTTTCGACGCGTCGTCGGACGAAGACGACGATCACGGCCCGCCGTCGCCGGTGAGCTATCTGGTCGCCAATGAAGAAGACCCGTCGCAGGCGTACGAGCGTCACGACAGCGAAGACAACCAGCTGCAGCTGCTGCGCGAAGGCATGGCTGGACTGGATGTGCGTTCGCGCGACATCGTCAAGCGCCGTTGGCTGGATTCCGATTCGAAAGTGACGCTGCAGGAACTGGCAGACGAATACGGCGTCTCGGCCGAGCGTATCCGCCAGATCGAAGCCAATGCGCTGAAGAAGATGAAGGCGCTGTTCGTCGCCTGACCCTGTCGGTCTTGCGCGAGTGGTTGTACAGACGGCCCGGTTTTCCGGGCCGTTTGCATATGTGGTGTTACGCGATTGCTACTCCGGCGGGCGCGCCACCGGCAGATGCCAGCCGTAGCGGATGGCCATGAAGCGCAGGCCGAAACACACGCCGGCGCCGGTCGCCAACGACCAGGCCTGCGGCACATCCAGGACGTGCCCGATCGCGACCAGCCCGCCACCGGCGAGCGCGGCGACCGCATACAGTTCGGCCTGCAACACCACCGGCGTGCGTGCCACCAGCAGATCGCGCGCGATGCCTCCGCCGATGCCGCTGAGCATGCCCAGCAGCGTCGCGCTGAGTGGGCTGAGGTGATAGTCCAGCGCCTTGCTGGTGCCGTAGACCGCAAACAGCGCCAATCCGGCCGCATCGAAGAGTTGCACCGGGTTGCGCAGCCGCTCCACCGCTGCATGCCAATAGAACCCGGCCACGCCGGCCAGGCAGGCCACCAGCAGATACTGCGGCTGCACCAGCGCGGCCGGCGGGGTGGCGCCGATCAGCACATCGCGCACGATGCCGCCGGACACCGCTGCCGCGCAGGAGAGCACCAGCACGCCGAACAGGTCCAGGCGGTTGCGCACCGCCAAGGTCGCTCCGCTCAGGGCGAACACGAAGGTGCCGAGCAGATCCAGCAGGAACAGGACAGTTGCCACGATCGGGTCGTCGAATCAGGCCGCACAGCATCGCACGGCCTGCGCCGCTATCACCCGTCCTTGCTGCTGGGCGGCGGGTCGTCGGCGGCGCCGCCGAAGATGATGCGTGCGGCGCGCTGGTAGCTCCAGTACGCCATCGCCCAGTTCACCAGCACCACGAACCGGTTGCGGAAGCCGATCAGAAAGTACACGTGCGCAGCCAGCCAGAACCACCAGGCGACGATGCCGGACAACTTGAGCTTGCCCACATGCACGATGGCGGCCATGCGGCCGATCGTGGCCAGGTTGCCGTAGTCCTGGTAGCGAAACGCCGGGGCGGTCTGGCCGCGCTGCCGCGCCCGGATCGCCTTGGCGATGTGCTTGCCCATCTGCTTGGCGGCCGGCGCCACGCCCGGCACCGGGCGGCCGTCCTGCTGCACCGAGGCCAGATCGCCGCCGACGAAGATGTCCGGGTGGCCCGGTACGCTGAGGTCGGCCTCGACCAGCACGCGGCCGGCGCGATCCAGCGGCACGCCCAGCGTACGCGCCAGCGGCGAGGCGGCCACGCCGGCGGCCCAGACCACGGTGCGTGCCGGCACGAAGGTGTCGCCGAGCTGGTAGCCCAGCGCATCGATCTGCGTGACCGGAGTCCCGGTGTGCACCTCCACGCCCAGACGTTCCAGCTGCTTGCGCGCCTTGGCGGTGAGATCTTCCGGAAACGAGGGCAGCACGCGCGGACCGGCTTCGACCAGGCGCACGCGCGCCTGCCGCGGGTCGATGTGGCGGAACTCGTTCTTGAGCGTGTGGCGGGCGATTTCGGCCAGGGTGCCGGCCAGTTCGACGCCGGTGGGCCCGCCGCCGACCACGGCAAAGCTCAGCCAGGCGGCGCGTGCGGCAGGGTCGGATTCGGCTTCTGCGCGCTCGAAGGCCAGCAGCAGCTTGCGCCGCAGCACCAGCGCGTCGTACAGCGTTTTCAGGCCGGGGGCGTGTTCGGCCCATTGGTCGTTACCGAAATAGGCATGGGTGGCGCCGGTGGCCAGCAGCAGCATGTCGTAGCCGAGCGTGCTGCCATCGGCCAATACCACCTCGCGGCGGTCTGGTGCGATATCGGTGACATCGCCGAGCAGTACTTCGACATTGCGTTGCTCGCGCAGGATGTGCCGGAGCGGCGCGGCGATGTCCGGTGCCGACAGGCCGGCGGTGGCCACCTGGTACAGCAGCGGCTGGAACAGGTGGTGGTTCTGGCGGTCGACCAGGGTGATGCGGATGCCGGGGTCGTCGAGCGCGCGGGTCGCCCATAAGCCGGCGAATCCGCCGCCGACCACAACCAGATGCAGCGGAGCTTGGGAGGGGGGAGAGGTCATCGTGAGGTCCGATGGAGTGCGACGCGGGCCCATCAGGATGCCGCATCGGCAATGAACATGCCGCGTGAGCGCGGCCCGCCTGCGGCATCATGTCGCATCTCCCGCTTCCGGCCAGCCCATGTCCTCGCTCCCGCCGCCGTTGCCGCCGTTGTCGTCTGTGCAACCCGCTGCACCGTCGCCGGCAGCTGTCGCCCCAAAGTCGCTCAGTAGTGTGGCGATCGGGCTGATTGGCGTGGCGACGTGCGTGGTGCTGATGGCGATGCTGGTGTTTGGCGCGCTCATCTGGCTGATGTCGACCGGTTGGTCGTTGTTTGCCGATCAGGCGCGCAGTGCGCTGCAGGCCGATGCCGTGGTGCAGGAACATATCGGGCAGATCCGCGACATGCGGGTGGATCTGTATCGAACCAGTCTGGCACCGGGGAGCGATGAGTTCGTGTTCGATGTGCAAGGCGATCGCGGCACCGGGCGCGTGCACGCCACCTGGGTCAGCGACGGTGCCGAACGCGAGATCCTGAGTACGGGCGTGCTCACGCTGCGCGATGGTACCGAGTACACATTGCCGGCCGAGACCGACGTGGAGGAGAGTGAGATGGACACCGACACCGACACCGACTTCAAGACCGAATCTGCGAACTCCCTGGAGCAATGAGCATGATCGACAACCCCGACAAACGCATCGCGCTGCTGATCGATGCGGACAATGCGCCGGCCGGCAAGATCGACGTGGTGCTGGCCGAAGTGGCGCGCTACGGCGTGGCCAACGTGCGCCGCGCCTACGGCAACTGGAAGAGCCCGCACTTGAAAGGTTGGGAGGCGGCATTGCACGACTACGCGATCCGGCCGATCCAGCAATTTGCCTACAGTTCCGGCAAGAACGCCTCGGACATGGCGATGGTGATCGATGCGATGGACCTGTTGTACGCGCGCAATCTGGATGGATTTGCGATCGTCTCCAGCGATGCCGACTTCACGCCGCTGGTGATGCGGCTGCTGACCGACGGCATGAAGGTCTATGGCTTCGGCGAGAAGAAGACACCGGCGCCATTCGTCAATGCGTGCTCCAAGTTCACCTATGTCGAGGCGCTCGGGCAACAGGCTGCAGCGGCCAGCGAAACGGCTGCCGGTCGCAAGGACGCCACGGCATTACGCAGCGATACGCGTCTGGTCCAAATGCTACGCAATGCGATCGTCAGCGCCTGCGAAGACGATGGTTGGGCGCTGCTGAGTGCGGTCGGCAAGCAGGTGGCCAACCAGGCCTCGTTCGATCCACGCAACTATGGCTATCGCAAACTCAGCGATCTGGTACGCGCGATCGGCTTGTTCGAGATCAGGCAGGACGAACAGGCGTTGTGGGTGCGCGACGCGCCCAAGGGTGGGGGCAGCGGCGCGAAAACCGCAGTGCCTGCCGCAGCGGCGCCGTCACCGGCCAACAAGCGCGCGGCGCGCGCACCCGCCAAGCCTGCTCCGGGGAAATGACGATGACGCATGCAGCCAGCGACCACGCACCGCCGACGATCACGCTGTGGGGGCGGCGCAATTCCAGCAATGTACGCAAGGTGCTGTGGTGCGCCGAAGAAGCCGGCGTGGCCTACGCCTCGATCGAAGTGGGCGGCGCGTTCGGGGGCAACACCACGCCGGAATATCGCGCGCTGAACCCGAACGGGCTGGTGCCGACACTGCAGGATGGCGCGCTGGTGCTGTGGGAATCCAACGCGATCGTGCGCTATCTGGCCGCGCAATATGCGCCGGCGTTGTATCCGCATGCGCCGGCCGAGCGCGCGCTGGGCGACCGCTGGATGGATTGGACCACTTCCACTTTCGCTGGAGTGTTTCGCGACCTGTTCTGGGGCGTTTTGCGCACGCCCGAGGCCGAGCGCGATCACGCACGCATCGCTGCGGCGTTGACCCACTCGGGTGAGTTGCTCGCACGTGCCGATGCGGCATTGGTGCAACAGCCGTACCTGTCCGGCGAGCAGTTCGCGATGGGCGATATTCCGCTGGGCAGCTTCATCTACGCGTGGTTCGAAATGCCGATCGAGCGACCGGAATTGCCGCATCTGCAGGCGTGGTATGCGCGCCTGCGTGCGCGGCCGGCGTACCGGCGCGCGGTAATGACCGCGCTGACCTGAGTGTCGCGCCGACGCTGAGTCAATGCGATTCATGACAGGCACCGCCTGAGCTGCCGACCCGGCACGTTGCTGCAAGCAAGTGGGCCTTGTACATCACGCAGACAGGTAGCCTGCAGTGCTGTAGGAGCGCACCCGGGCGCGAGGGCATTCCCGTCATGCCGCATCGCGCCCGGGTGCGCTCCTACCAAGGATCACGCCACGTGCGCTCAATGACCTGGGCACAGCGCGCAAGACGTGGGTCTGGCTTCTGCTCCATGGTCGATACGCCGTGCGCTAATACAAGTCGATCGGGTCCACATCCAGCGACCAGCGCACACGGCGGGCTTGCGGTAGCGCATAGATGGCCGGCAGTTGGGTGTCGAGCAGGCGATGCAATGCCGCGCGTTGTTGCGCCGACAACAGCAGCTGCGTGCGCTGGAAACCGGCGCGGCGCGGCATCGGTGCCGGCATCGGGCCGTAGCATTCCACTGCGGCAAACGCCGGCGATTGCGTGCCGGGGTCGGCGCTGGTCAAACCGCGCACCGCCAGCAGGAATTGATTGGCTGCGGCCACATCCTTGGCTTCGGCACGGAACAAGGCCAGGTGCGCGAAGGGAGGGAATCCGGCCGCTTCGCGCTGCTGCAGTTCGGCGTCGGCGAAGGCGTGGTAGCCGCCATTGACCAGGGTCTGCAGCAACGGGTGTTCGGGGTGATGGGTCTGCAACCAGACTTCGCCCGGCCGGTCGGCACGCCCGGCGCGTCCGGCCACCTGGATCAACTGCTGGGCCAGTTTTTCGGCGGCGCGGAAGTCGGCCGAGAACAGGCCTTCGTCGATGCCGACCACCACCACCATGGTCAGCCGTGGCAGGTCGTGGCCCTTGGCCAGGATTTGCGTGCCCACCAGGATGCCGGCCTCGCTGCCCAGGCGCGCCAGCTGGGTCTCCAGTGCGTCGCGACGCTGGGTGGTGCTGCGGTCGATGCGCACCACCGGGACGTCCGGAAACGCCTCGGTCAGGCGTTCTTCCAGTCGCTCGGTGCCGATGCCCTGCGGCTGCAGCGCGAGGCTGGCGCAGGCCGGGCAGGCCAGCGGTGCAGGTTGGCGCGCGCCGCAATGGTGGCACTGCAGACGGCGGCCGCCGGCATGCACGGTCATCGGGGTCTGGTGCAGCGGCGTGCTGCAGCGCTGGCAGGCCGCGGTCCAGCCGCAGTCGTGGCACAGCAGCACCGGTGCATAGCCGCGGCGGTTCTTGAACACCAGGACCTGTTCGCCGCGCGCCAGGGTGGCGCCGATACCGGCCAGCACCTCGGGCGACAGGCCGTCCTTGAGCGGGCGCTTGCGCACGTCGAGCACGCGTACGCGCGGCGGGCGCGCTTCGCCGGCGCGCCGCGACAGGCGCAGATGCTGGTAGCGGCCGGAATAGGCGTTGTGCAGGCTTTCCAGCGATGGCGTTGCACTGCCCAGTATCACCGGCACATCCAGCGCCTTGCCGCGTACCAAGGCGAAATCGCGCGCGTGATAGCGGATGCCGTCCTGCTGCTTGTAGCTGCCGTCGTGCTCTTCGTCGATCACGATCAGCCCGGCGTTGGGCAGCGGGGTGAACACCGCCGAGCGGGTGCCGACGATCAGCTTTGCCTCGCCGCGCCAGGCCGCCGCCCACACCCGCGCGCGTTCGCCATCGGACAGACCCGAGTGCAGTGCGTGCACCGGCACGCCCAGGCGGGTACGGAAGCGGCCCAGGGTCTGCGGGGTCAGGCCGATCTCCGGTACCAGCACCAACGCCTGCTTGCCGGCGGCCAGGCAGTCGGCGATCGCCTGCAGGTAGACCTCGGTCTTGCCGCTGCCGGTGACGCCGTCGAGCAGGTAGGTGGCAAAGCCACTATGCGCGCGGATCGCGGTGGCGGCGGCCTGCTGTTCGTCGTTGAGCGGCGGGCCGCTGCCGGGACGGGGCGGGATGCTGTCGGCCGGCACCGCCACGCGCTCGGCGTAGTGGCGTTTGGCCAGGCTGCGCGCTGCCTGCCGCCATTGCGGCAGTAGTGGATCCAGTTGCTCTTCGCCCACTGCGCCGGTGAGCAGCAGGGTCGCCAACAGGGCGGGACGGCTGCCCGCGCGCAGGCTGGCGGCACCGCTGTGGCCGGCTTCGGTCAGCTGCCAGGCCCAGGCGTGGGTGTCGGCCAGCGGTTCGCCGCGGCGCAGCGGGCCGGGCAAGGCGCTGGTCTGGGCCTCGCCGAGCGGAGCGTGGGTGTAGCGGGCCAGCCAGTGCAGCGAGCGGGCCAGTTCATCGACCAGCAGCGGGGCCTGGTCGCACCACGCCAGTGCCGGGCGCAAGCCGTCGGCCGCGGGCAGTTGCCCGATGTCCACCACCACCCCGACCAACTCGCGCGGCCCGAAAGGCACCCGCACCCGGCAGCCGACCCGCGCCGGGTCCGTCAACGGCGCATCGGTCGGAGGCAGATAGTCGAACAACTGGGGCAGCGGCACCGGCAAGGCGACGCGCAGGGTGGCGACGGTCGAAGTCATCCGACCAGTCTACCGACCCTGTCCAGAGGCCGGCGGCCGCCCCCGAATCGGCCCGAATCCAACCCGAGGCAGCGGCCGCGTTTCTGTGACGGAAGTGATAAATACGACGTAAACCTATGTGAGGGTTAAGGAAACGGGTTTATCCACACTGGCTGTGGATAAACCTGTGAATTAGTGTCGTGCTCCACGCTGTGACGATGGATTCACTAGCCTCTGCAACCTCTTGGACATTTTTTAGCCAACATGCATAAGTCAATAAATTTCAATCACTTAGGCGTGAAACACGAATGCAACAAAGAAAAAACAACAGTTGACAGACGCCTGCGTATCGGTATGTCTGCCGCTGTGCACAACCCGCCGCGGCGGCAGGCACGGCCGGTGTGAAGGCGGAGCGGGGCCGGGCCGATCTGTCAAGCCGTCGGCGGGGGCCAATCGCGTCGGTATCATGCCGGCCGATGCTGGAGTTCTCATGACCGTAGTCCCCGACGCCCCCGTGACCCCTGCCGCGCTATCTGCCTTCCTGCGCGGTGTCGAACGCCGGGGTCTGGTGCTCGCACAATTGCAATGCGGCGACGTGGCCGCCGCCGAGCGCGCACTCGCAGCGGCCTTGCGCGCCTTCAGCAGCCAGGCGGCAGGTCGGCCGATGGCAAGCTGGCCGATGCGCTTCTGGAGCCTGCTGGCCACCGCGCCACCGCTGCGGCGCGAGCCGATGCCGGGCACGTGGCTGCCCCCGTTCACCGTCTTGGGCCGGATGCAGACTGCCGACCGCCTGGCGCTGCTGCTGCGGATCGTGGCCGGGCTGGAAGAAGGCGTGGCCAGCGAGGTGCAAGGCGTCGAAGCGGCGGACTACCGGCAGTCGCTGGCGCGTGCCTGCCCGCGCGATGCCGCCGGCAATCCGGATGCCCAGGCCTGGCGGGCCCTGGCAGAAGCGGCGCAAGTGGAACTGCGCGACCTGAGCCCGGCCCAGTTGACCCGGCTGAGCCAGCTCCGCGATTCGGCCCTGGCCGGAATGCCGCTCACTGCCGCGCCGTCCGAGCCGGCACCGGCGCCGCGCCGTCCTGCCGCTGCCCGGGCCCGACGGCAATGGCGGTGGCCGCAGCTGGAGCGCCGCCACGCCGGCATGGCGCTGGGCGTGCTGGCGGTGGCACTGCTGCTGGCGGTGTTGGGCTGGTGGTGGGCCCACCGCCGGCCCGCGCTTCCTCCCGAGCCTGTCTCCCAGGCGCCTGCCGGCGTGCTGCACGTGACCGACGCGGCGCCGGTACTGGTGGAGGAACTCCCGGCGGCCGACCTGCCGGATGCCGTGGCCACGCCGGGCCTGGATCCGCGCGACCAGGCGATGCTGGCCGACCCGGATCTGGAGCTGGCCCGCGCTGCGGACTTCTATGCCTGGTATGCCGCCGGCCACCCGGTGCCGGTTGATGAATCCGGTGCGCATGCCACCGCAGCCGAGCAACCTTCCGCCGCTTTGGAGACGGTCGATGATGAAACCAACTGACTGGTGCGGCCTGCTGCTCTGCGCGTTTGCCGGCGTCGCCGGCGCGCAGCGCTTGCCGACGCCGCTGGAAGAATCGGCCGCTGCGCCGGCCGCGTCCACTTCCGCTGCCGCAGTGCCGAGTACATCGCCGAGCGCCGCGCAGCAACGCGCACGCTGGGCAGCGATGACGCCTGCGCAGCAAGCCGAGCTGCGTGCCCGCTATGCCGCCTGGAAGGGGCTGACGGCCACAGACCGCGTGGTGTTGCGCCAGGCACGCGAGCGGCTGCAGGCCTTGCCGGAGGATCAGCAACGCGCGCTGCGCACCCAGTTCGGCGCGATGGATCGCCTGCATCGCGACGGCTGGCGCCTGGGCTCGCAGGTGGGGGCGTTCTATGCCCAGTTGCAGCCGTTGATCGGCTACGTGCAGCCCGCCCAGCGCGAGGCCATGCTGGCCGCGCTGCGCAGCCTGGACGCCGGCCAGCTGGAGCAACTGGCGGTGCTGGCACAGCGCACCCCGCCCCAGGAGCGCGACAGCCTGCGCGAGGCCTTCCTGGCCGAAGCGCCGGCCACGCGCAGCATCTGGTTGAAGCGCCAACTGGCGCGTTGATCGCTCGCGTGCCGTCGGCGCGCGCAATGCCTTTCAGTGTTGCGCCGGTCATATCCGTTCTAGCGGTGCCTGCCCCATAGCGCCGCTTCAGACGCGCCGCACCCAGGCCCGGCATCGCTGCGTCGCGCTGCAATGTGGCTGTCTTCGCGCAACCGTCTGCGCAGTCAGCGCGTCAAAGACGCGCCAGACTGGCCACCATCAACAGCGCCGCGGCCACCGTCACCAACACCAGATACACCCCGCTCAGGCCGATGTACTTGAGCACGGTGACCAGCCAGGACTGCGCGTACACACGCCGCTGCATCCACAGCAGATACACCGGCATCCAGAGCGTCAGCCCGAACTGCACGACTCCGATACTCCAGGTGATCGGGCTGGCGACGTGCGCCAGCGCATCGCTGAGCAGCGACAACAGCAGTTGCGTGAGCAGGTTCAGGCACAGGAAGGCGTGGCTATACAGCGCCACCACCAGATGCTCCAGATACACCTGCCCGCTGCGCACGTAGAACACCCGCAACAGCAGTGCAAACAGCGGCACCAGCACCAGCAATGCAGACGGCACCGCTGCGAAGAATGCGTTGTAGAGCAGTTGCGGGTCGCTGCGCAGCCGCGGCAGGTTGTCGCGGATATGGCGAAGTTGGGTATTGATCCAGCGGTTGGCGAACTGCGGTAGTGCCGCATAGTGCAGTGGGTTGCTCACCGGGTCCCACGGCTTGCCCATGACCGAAAAGAACGTGCTATCGCTGTCTGCCTCTGCGGTGGGCACGGCGCTGGTCGGACGCGCGTCGGCCTGCAGCTGCGTCAGACGACGTTGCGCTTGCGCATTGGCACGCGCGATGCCGGCGTCCACGCGCTCGCGTGCGATGCCGCTCGGCACGGCCGCGCGCGTTTGCGTCAGCGCGTCGACCAACTGCCTGCGTACCGCTTCCACCTGCGCCGGCGTGCGTGCCTGTGCGAAATCCTTGGGAACCGTGGTCTGGCTGGTGCCGGGCGCGGCGGCGATATCGCTGTCTGCGGCGGACGCATGCACGGCGATGCGCGCGATGAAGAACGTCAACAGGCTCAGTACCAGGAACAGCCGCATCGGCGCCACGTACCGCACGCGTTGGCCGCCCAGGAAGCGTTGGGCCACGCGTCCGGGCACCAGCAGGTCGCGCAGGGTGCGGAAAATGCGCCCATCCAGATGCCAGAACGACTCGAACACTTCTTCCACCGCATGGGCGACGCTGCGCACCGGGTTGTGCGCGCTTTGCCCGCAGGCGTGGCAGTACGCCCCCTGCAAGGCAGAGGCACAATTTTTGCAGTCTGTGGGAGGGTGCGCGGTCGAATGCGGTGACATGAGCCAGGTCCGGTTGGCGAGTCGGGGAAGGCGCGTTGCCGTCGACCTGATCCCGAAAGAACGGCGTTGGCGCACGCGTACAACTGTCTCCCGCGCCGGCCCGGTTGCAGCAGCCTTCGCGTTTTGCCCGCGCGCGCAGTCGCGCAGCGGGCTCTACCCAGCTGCGCGGCAAGGTCGCAGTCGGAAAGTAGGCGTAAGATAGCCGGCCCGCGCGACCCGGTGCCAGCGCCTCCCGGCACGGCCGTAGTCCGCGCAGCGATCGGTTGTCATGTCTGTTTCTTCTGCACCCCCGTCCGCGACGCCAGGCTTCGCCTCGGAAGTGCGCACCACCGGCCTGCTTGCGTTGCCGCTGGTGCTCGGCCACGTTTCCACCGGCCTGATCGGTTTTGTCGACAACGTCATCGCCGGCCACCACGGCACCGCCACGCTGGCTGCAGTCACCATCGGCACCTCGCTGCTGTGGCTGCCGATGCTGGTGCCGATCGGCACCTTGATCTCGTTGACTGCCTCGGTCTCGCAATTGCTTGGCGCCGGCCGCGAGCGCGAGATCGGGCCGCTGTTCCGGCAGGCGCTGTGGCTGTCGCTGGGGCTGAGTGCGCTGATGTTCGTGTTCCTGAGCGTGGTGCCGCCGTTGCTGCCCACCTTCGGGATTGCAGCGGACATCGTGCCCGGCGCCACCGCGTTCCTGCACGCGGTGCGCTGGGGCGTGCCGGCGCTGACCTTCTACTTCTGCATGCGCTATCTCAGCGAGGGCATGCACTGGACGCTGCCGACCATGCTGCTGGGTTTTGGCGGCCTGCTGGTGCTGGCACCGGTGGGCTATGCGCTGACCTATGGCAAGTTCGGCTTCGCCGAACACGGTGCCGAAGGTCTGGGCATCGCCTCGGCCATCACCATGTGGGTGCAGGCGAGCGTGTTTGCGCTGTATCTGTGGCGCGCACGGCGGTTTGCGCATCTGCACTTGTTCGCCCACCTGGAAGGACCGCGCTGGCGCGCCATCGGCGAGTTGCTACGCACCGGCTTGCCGATCGGCATCACCGTGTTGATGGAAGGCGGGTTGTTCATCGTCACTGCGTTGTTGATCGGCCGGCTGGGCTCCACCGAAGCGGCCGCGCACCAGATCGCGATCAACGTCGCGCAGTTGTGTTTCATGATCCCGATGGGCGTGGCCGAGGCCACCACCGTGCGCGTGGGCCACGCAGTGGGCCGCGGCGACCCGCTGGCGATGCGGCGCGCGGCCTGGGCCGGCTATGCGATCGTGCTGGGCACCCAAGCGCTGTCGGCCAGCGCACTGTTGCTGGGCCACGATGCCATCGTCGGCGTCTATACCGACGACGTGGCCGTGGCCGCGCTGGCGTCGGTGTTGCTGCTGTTTGCCGCCACGTTCCAGTTTCCCGACGGCATCCAGGTGCTGTCGGCCGGCGCGCTGCGCGGGCTCAAGGACACCCGCGTGCCGATGTTCCTGGCGATGTTTTCGTACTGGGGCGTGGGCATGCCGATCGGCGCCGGGCTCGGCCTGGGGCTGGGCTGGGGACCGAAGGGCATGTGGGTGGGCCTGATCCTGGGCCTGACGGTGGCCTCGATCCTGATGGGGCTGCGCTTCCGCCAGACCAGCCGGCGGCTGACCGCCACCGTGACACCCTGACTTCCAGCGCATGCCGCGCGCGCTGCGCAGCCGGTATGCTGGGCACCATCGATCTGTATGCAGCGTCTTTCGACGGAGCTTTCCATGAACCACCCCGTGCGTCGCAATCCCATCGCCAGCTTCTTCGTCGGCCTGTGGGATGTGATGAATTTCACCCGGCGCCTGATTTTCAACCTGGTGTTCTTCGGTTTCCTGTTCCTGCTGCTGCTGGTGTTCGTGGTGGCGCTGGCGCGTGGCGATGGCACCAAGCCGCTGGCCGAGCGCACCACCCTGGTGATCAACCCGGAAGGCACGCTGGTCGAACAATTCAGTGCCGACCCGGTCAGCCGGTCGCTGGCCAAGGCGGTCGGCGACAAGAGCGCCGAAGAAGTGCAACTGCGCGACCTGGTGCGCGTGATCGAGGCGGCGGGCAAGGACCGCAAGATCGAGCGCGTGCTGTTGAACCTGGACAAGCTGCAACCGTCCGGATTTGCTTCCCAACGCGAAGTGGCCGTCGCATTGCAGAAGTTGCGCGCCTCCGGCAAGCAGATCGTGGCCTTCAGCGAGAGCATGAGCCAGGGCCAGTACCTGCTCGCCGCACAGGCCAACGAGGTGTATCTGGACCCGATGGGCAGCGTGTTGCTGGAAGGCCTTGGCCGCTATCGCCAGTACTTCCGCGAAGGCCTGCAGGACAAGCTCGGCGTGGACGTGCATCTGTTCCGCGTCGGCGAGTACAAGTCTGCAGCCGAGCCGTACATCCTGGACGCGGCCTCGGCCGATGCCAAGGAAGCGGATTTGTTCTGGATGAACGATGTGTGGCAGCGCTATCTGGCCGACGTGGGCACCGCGCGCAAGCTGAGCCCGGCGCAGCTGGCTGCCGGCATCGACACGCTGCCCGAAGGCGTGGCCGCCGCCGGTGGCGACCTGGCCAAGTTCGCGCTGCAACAGAAGCTGGTGGACGGGCTCAAGACGCGCGAAGAAGTCGATGCGCTGCTGGTCAAGCGCGGTGTGGCCGACAGCGATGCCGACAGCGGTTTCCGCAATATCGGGTTCAACGATTATCTGAGCCAGCTGCAGGCGCAGCGTTCGCCGATGGACAGTCGCCCGCAGGTGGCGGTGGTGGTGGCGGCGGGCGAGATCAGCGGTGGCGAACAGCCGGCCGGACGCATCGGTGGCGAGTCCACGGCGGCGCTGCTGCGCCAGGCGCGCGACGACGAGGAAGTGAAGGCGGTGGTGCTGCGCGTGGATTCGCCCGGTGGCGAAGTCTTCGCCTCCGAGCAGATCCGCCGCGAAGTGGTTGCGCTCAAGCAGGCCGGCAAGCCGGTGGTGGTGTCGATGGGCGATCTGGCCGCGTCCGGCGGTTACTGGATCAGCATGAATGCCGATCGCATCTACGCCGACCCGTCGACCATCAGCGGCTCCATCGGCATCTTCGGCATGGTGCCGAACCTGACCCGCGCGCTGGACAAGATCGGCGTGCACACCGACGGCGTGGCCACCACGCGGTTCGCCGGTGCGTTCGACATCACCCGTCCGCTGGATCCGGCTGCCGGCCAGGTCATCCAGGCGGTGATCAACAAGGGCTACGCCGACTTCACCGGCAAGGTGGCGCAGGCGCGTCACCAGTCGGTGGAGGCGATCGACAAGGTGGCGCGTGGCCGTGTGTGGAGCGGCGCGCAGGCCAAGGAGCGTGGATTGGTGGATGCGTTCGGCGGCATGTCCGAAGCGGTGGCCGATGCGGCCGACCGCGCCAAGCTGAGCCGCGGCAAGTTCCGCGTGCGCTATGTGGAAAAGCCGGCCACGCCGTTCTCGCAGTTCATGAGCGGGTTTGCCGGCAGCCGCATGGGCGCCTGGATGCTGGGCGACTCGGGCATGGCGCGCGCGCTGCTGGCCCGCTCGTTGCCGGAAGTGGATACGCAGCTGCGCTTTGTCGAAAGCGCCGTGCACGACAGCAAGGCAGGCGGCACGCCGGTCAAGTCGCTGGCCTACTGCTTCTGCGGGTTCTGACGCGTTGCGCTCAGTGCGCACTTGATGCATCGACAACGCCGGCGATGTGCCGGCGTTGTTGTGTGCGCGCGGATGATGCGGTGATTTGAACGGCCGAACGAACGAAGCAGGCGGCAAGACCCACGCAGCAATCGTCGAGCGCGCAACCATCGGCCACTCGTATCGCGCATGTCGTGCTGAGTGCAGTTACAGCCTTGGCAGGCGTTCACCGGTGGCTATTGGCACATCCGTGCGCTGATTGGCACCAACTGCAGGCGCTTCAGGGCGCCAGTTCACCGGTTGCCGAGGTTTTGCTACTGCGTGGCGGCATCGATCGCCTTGCGCTGATCGTCGGCCGCCTGGTCGGTTGCGGCCTGCACCGCGTGCGCCTTGTTCAACGGTTGCTGGATGTGGTCGCGCAAGGCGGTGGCTTGCGGATCGGGCTTCTGATCGGTGGGCGCGGGCTGCGGCCGCTGACAGGCGCCCAGCGACAACGCCAGACCAACCGCAAGCATCCAATGCATCTTCATCGTCGTGACCTCGCTTGGGGTGGCGTTATCCTAGAGCGTGTTATGTACGTTGAGGTGATTGCTTCCCGGCGGGTTGGCCGCCAGCGGCATGGAGCAGGCGCCGCGCGGCTTGCCTTGGCGCCAGCCAAGCCGGCGCCGCGCAGCACCCGCTCCGCACCGCTGGCGGCCAACGCATCTCATCTCAACGTGCACAACACGCTCTAACGCCCGGGCCACGCATGCGCGTCAACTGCGTTGCAGCGGCCGTTTCCTGCGCTTTGAAGAGGATTACCACGTGACAACGCACCGTTGGCGGCTGGATGGACAGACCGCCCTCATCACCGGCGCCAGTGCCGGGATTGGTCTTGCCATCGCGCGCGAGCTGCTCGGCTTCGGTGCCGACCTGCTGATGGTGGCGCGCGATGCCGATGCCCTGGCGCAGGCGCGCGATGAGCTTGCCGACGAGTTTCCCGAGCGCGAACTGCACGGGCTGGCCGCCGATGTCTCCGACGATGAAGAGCGCCGCGCGATCCTGGATTGGGTGGAAGACCACGCCGACGGCCTGCATCTGCTGATCAACAACGCCGGCGGCAACGTGACCCGCGCCGCGATCGATTACACCGAAGACGAGTGGCGCGGCATCTTCGAAACCAACGTGTTTTCCGCATTCGAACTGTCGCGTTATGCGCACCCGTTGTTGGCGCAACACGCAGCCTCGGCCATCGTCAACGTCGGCAGCGTCTCGGGCATCACCCATGTGCGCAGCGGCGCGCCGTACGGCATGACCAAGGCGGCGTTGCAGCAAATGACGCGCAACCTGGCGGTGGAGTGGGCCGAAGACGGCATCCGCGTCAACGCAGTGGCGCCGTGGTACATCCGCACCCGCCGCACCTCCGGTCCGTTGTCGGATCCGGACTACTACGAACAGGTCATCGAACGCACGCCGATGCGCCGCATTGGCGAACCGGAAGAAGTTGCCGCGGCAGTGGGTTTTTTGTGTCTGCCGGCTGCCAGTTACATCACCGGCGAATGCATCGCGGTGGACGGCGGCTTCTTGCGCTACGGGTTCTAGCGCAGGCGACACATACCGCCTGGTTCCGAGTGGATGCGCATGGACGCAGAGCCGGCATGTTCATGCACCATGTTCATGCACCCGCCCATGCTGCGCGTCGTCTTTCAGCCAAATGGCGATTGCCCGCCAACCGTCCAGACCCGTTGGCTCATCGCGCGACAGGCGTGCTCAGGGCGTGGCGGCCGGATTGGCGCAACGGCTCTCGTCGAGAACCCGGCGCATCTGCTCATAGCGTTGTTTGCGTTCGGCCGACTGCGCGTCATCGGAGAAGCGCCAGGTGGATTCGGCCTGCTCGGCGCGTTTGCGCCAGGCCTCGCACAGGCTCTGGTCCGGCACCGGCGCGCAGCGGTCGGTGACCACCTCGCAGGCGCTGCCGCCCCCGGTGGCCGGGCCGCCGGCCAGATTGGTGGTCTGCATCGGCAGGCAGCGCGTGGCCGGTTCGCGGTCTTCGGTAAAGTAACGCCCGTTGTCGTGTGCGGTGCACTCGAACAGCGGCGGCGGTGGCAGGGTCGATGTCGAGGTAACCGTCGGTGCTGGCGGTGCGGCGGGCGTGGCCGGTGCGGCGGGTGCCGATGCAGCCGCCTGCGCAGCAGCCCGTGGTTGCGCCGCTGGCATCGCAGGTGCAGGCGCTGGGTTGGTAGCGCCGCCGGGCGCGAATGGCACCGCCGCCGGTGCGGTCATCAGCTTCTTCTGTTGTTGCATGCCCTTCGGGCACGGCATGTTCTGCACCGTCAGTGCGCCAGTCGGATCGGTACAGCGATAGATGGCCACTTCCTGCGCGCCGGCCAGCGAACCGAGCGCCATCATGCTGAGCGTCATTGCGCCCAATAACGGCCAGCGCCTCATGCGCCGCCGCAGTCGCGTTGCTGGCGTGCCTCGATGCCGCGCTGTTCGCGGCTGAGATCCTCGCGCTCGCTCTGCAGCGCGCTGTTGTAGCGGCGGATCAGCTCCCAACGGCGGTCGGCCAGCCGCGCGCAGACTTCCTGTGCGGGCAGGGCGTGGCATTCGTCGCGGATCTGCACGTTGCCGTACGGCACGATGACCGTGCCGCCGTATCCGCCGCCGTTGTAACCGCCCTGATAGCCGCCTTGGTAGCTATCTACGCCGAAGCTTGCGCTGCCGCGAACGCTTCCTCGTCCGGAGCCACCCTGCACCGAGATCGCCGGACGCGGGCTCACCGAGATCGGTGGACGCTGGATGCCGCCACCGCCGCGGACCGGGGGAGCAATGGTGTTGCCCACATAGGCGGGCCCCCAGGTCGGCACCCAGCGCGGATTGCCTTCCGGGCTGTCGCTTGTGTAGCGGTTGCCGTCTTCGGTGGTGCACTCGTACATCGGCTGTGGCGGTTGCACGGTAACGATGCGGACCTCATGCGTGGGCGCTGCGGCGACCGGTGCCGGCGGCTCCACGCGCGCTGGACGCGGCGGCGGGTCTTGCGGCCGTTGCAGATCCAGCACCTGCTGGCGACCGCTGCTGCAGGGTGCATCCTGCAGGGCGACAGTGCCGGTGCTGCTCACGCAGCGATAGACCCGCACATTCGGGTCGGGTTTGCTCGCGGTGGTGGCGGCCGACGCCGGCAGCGCCGCGGCGAGCAGCAGAAGAGTCAGGACGGTACGCATGGCTGCAGTGTGCGCGTCCGTGCGGCCGCCGCAAAGGGGGTGCGGCTGAACGAACGGTGTGCAGGGGCGAGGCGACAACGCACCGGATGGCTGCGGCCTGCTTCCGGAATGCCAGGCAGTGGCCAGGTAGGCCGCCAAGGGCGACGGCCCGGAACATTCGGCGTGGGGATAGACGACCAATGGACCCGCCGCGCGCGCCTCATGGCTGCGCGGCCGTTTCTCGGCCGCACTCAGTCGCGCAGGATCTGCCCGCTGCGTGCGTCGCGGATCTGGGTCGGCTGCGCCAGGGCGCCGGTCTCGCCATCCACCACGCCGTCGATCGTCGCCAGCAATGCCGGATCCAGGGCGGCGCGGCTGCGCGCCGGCGGCTCGCCGGCCAGGTTGGCGCTGGTCGACACCAGCGGCGCCCCCCAGGCCGCGCACAGCGCTGCCACCACGGGATGCGCGCTGATGCGTACCGCTAGCCCGTCATGTTCGCCGGTGACCCAGCGCGGCGCCCGAGCGGTGACCGGCAGGATCCAGGTGTGCGGGCCGGGCCAGCTGGCCAGCACGTCCTGCCGGCGTGCCGGCTCCAGTGCGTCGATGTCGACCCAGTCGCGCAGCAGGTCCACACTCGACGCCACCACGATCACGCCTTTCTCCACCGGGCGCCGCTTGATCTCCAGCAGCCGCAGTACGGCCGCCTCCTGGCGCGGGTCGCATCCCAGTCCCCACACCGCTTCGGTCGGGTAGGCGATCACGCCGCCCTGCGTCAGTGTGGCGACGGCGCGATCCAGGTCGAGTGTGTCGGTCATGCTGCGCCTCTCAGCCTGCGGCCTTGCTCACGGTTTTCTTGACCACGCGCTTGGCGGCCGTTTTGGCAGCGGTCTTCTTGGCCGGCGCCTTCTTGACAGCGGTCTTGCTGGCCGCGGTCTTGGTCGCGGTCTTCTTGACGGCAGGCTTCTTCGGCGCCGAATCCTTGACCGTATTCTTCTTCAGGGTGGCCTTCTTGGCGCCAAAGCCCTTGCGCACGGGCTTGCCGGTGTCGGCCAGCAGCTGCTGCACTTCTTCGAACGTCAACGACGCCGGCTCACGATCCTTGGGGATCTTGCCATTGAGCTTGCCGTCGCTGATGTACGGGCCGAAGCGTCCGTTGAGTACCTGGATGTCGCTGCCGTCGAATTCCTTGATCACCCGGTTGCGTGCGATCTCTTCCTTCTCTTCGATCAGGAAGACCGCGCGCGCCAGGTCGATGGTGTAGGGGTCGTCTTCCTTCTTCAGCGAGGCATAGGTGCTGCCGCGGCGCGCGAACGGGCCGAAACGGCCGATGCCCACGCTGACGTCCTGGTCCTGGTCCTGGCCGAGCAGGCGCGGCATCTTGAACAGTTCCAGCGCGTCTTCCAGCGAGATCGAATAGATGCTCTGGCCAGGACGCAGCGATGCGAAGGTGGGCTTGTCCTCGTCTTCAACCGTGCCGATCTGCACCATCGGGCCAAAGCGGCCGATGCGCGCGCTGACTTCCTTGCCGCTTTTCGGGTCGGTGCCGAGCACGCGCACGCTGCCGGCATCGGTCTTGTCCAGCGAGTCTTTCTTATCTTCGACCAATTCCTTGAACGGGCCCCAGAACTTCTCCATCAACGGGATCCACTCGGCTTCGCCGCGCGACACCGCATCCAGATCGTCTTCCAGATTGGCGGTGAAGTCGTAATCGACGTAGCGGGTGAAATGCCCGGACAGGAACTTGGACACCGCCCGGCCGACGTCGGTGGGGCGGAAGCTGCGGCCTTCCATCTCGACGTATTTGCGGAACTGCAGGGTCTGGATGATCGAGGCATAGGTGGAGGGACGGCCGATGCCGTATTCCTCCAGCGCCTTGACCAGCGCCGCTTCGGTGAAGCGCGGCGGCGGCTGGGTGAAGTGCTGATCGGTGACGATGCGGTCCAGCGGGACGTTGTCGCCGGCCTTCATCAGCGGCAGCTTGCGGCCCTCATCTTCGTCCTCGCTGCTCTTGGTGTCCTTGCCTTCTTCGTACACGGCCAGAAAGCCCGGGACCACCACGGTGGTGCCGCTGGCGCGGAACACGTGCTCGCTGCCGGCCGACAGGTCCACGCTGACCGTATTGAGCGTGGCCGGAATCATCTGGCAGGCCACTGCGCGGCGCCAGATCAGCTCGTACAGGCGGCGCTCGTCCTCGGACAGGAAGCGCGCCACTTGCGCAGGCGTGCGCAGCGCGGAGGTCGGGCGCACCGCTTCGTGGGCTTCCTGCGCGTTCTTGGACTTGGTGGTGTAGGCGTTGGGCTGGTCGGGCAGCGAAGCGGTGCCGAAATCGCGCGCGATCACATCGCGGATTTCCGCCAGCGCGTCCTGCGACAGGTTCACCGAGTCGGTACGCATGTAGCTGATCAGACCGACCGAGCCTTCGTCGCCGAGTGCCACGCCTTCGTACAACTTCTGCGCCACCTGCATGGTCTTGCGGGTGGTGAAGCCGAGCTTGCGCGAGGCTTCCTGCTGCAGCGTGGAGGTGGTGAACGGCGGGGCGGGGCGGCGCTTACGCTCCTTGCTGGCCACGTCGGTGACATGCAGCACGCCTTGCGCGGCCTGCTGGATGCGCAGGCGCGCCGCCTCGGCGGTGTCGCCGTCGGTCACGGTGAACTGCTCGAACTTCTGCCCGTCCAGCTTGATCAGCCGCGCATTGAACGCCTGCGAGGGATGCCGACAGTGCGCATCGATGGACCAGTATTCGCGCGGGATAAAGGCTTCGATCTCTTCTTCGCGCTCGACGATCATGCGCAGCGCCGGCGATTGCACGCGGCCAGCGGACAGTCCGCGCTGCACCTTGCGCCACAGCACCGGCGAGAGGTTGAAGCCGACCAGGTAATCGAGCGCGCGGCGCGCCTGCTGCGCATCCACCAGGTCGCCTGCGATCATGCGTGGCTTTGCCATCGCCTCCTTGATCGCGCGCGGGGTGATCTCGGTGAACACCACCCGCTGCATCGGCTTGTCCTTGAGCAGGCCGCGCTCTTTCAGGATCTCGGCGATGTGCCAGCTGATCGCCTCGCCCTCGCGGTCCGGGTCGGTCGCCAGAAAGATGTCGTCGGCACTCTTGGCGGCACGCGCAATGGCTTCGACGTGCTTCTCGTTCTTCTCGATCAGGTCGTAACGCATCGCAAAGCCGTTGTCCGGATCAACCGCGCCTTCCTTGGGGACCAGGTCGCGCACGTGCCCATACGAGGCCAGGACGGTGAAGTCCTTGCCGAGGTATTTATTGATCGTCTTGGCCTTGGCGGGCGATTCGACGATGAGCAGGTGCTTGGGCATGGTGGCAACTTCTTGGGGCGGAGCCCGGGGGGCGGGTAGCGTGGCCTAATTGGCCGGTCGAGGGAAGCAGATCGACCGTTTCCCACGCGTTAACGCCCGGGAAGGACTCCCGGGCGTTCAGTTCTCTTATTAGAAAGATCACGGCGGACGCCGCCGTGTCAAGCGGCCGGCGCCGCGAATTGCTAGCGCTGGCTCATTCCGATCGCCGCCAGCATGAAGGCGACGGCCACCACCGAGAGCACCAGGATCACCGCGTAAATGGCCAGAACCACGATGGACACGGTATCCAGACCCCTGGATTGCCGCTCCGGATGCTCGGTGAATGCCCAACGGTCCACCACCAGGGTGTCGCAGACCTTGTCGTGCGGAGCCTGCTTGCGCGCGGTCATGCCGGCCATGAAGGCCGCCACGATCACGCCGATGCCCAGGGTGAGCACGCTGATCAGCATGTAGGCCAGATAGCGCAGCACATTGCGCCAGAATCCGACCCGCCCGCCGTTGCTGTCGGCGCGCACCAGCTTGATGCCGCAGGCGAGCTTGCCCAGGCTGGCCTGATGCCGGCTGGACTGCATCCAGGCGAAATACAGCGTCGGGATGGCCAGGCCGATGCCGTAGGACATCACCACGATGGCGATGCCGAGCGCACTGCCGTCGTCCAGCGCCGAACCCGAATCGCCGCGCGTGGTGACCAGCGCCACCACGAACACCAGCGGAATCACGATCAGGTACACCGCAAAGGTGGTGATCAGGCTATCGAGAATGCTGGCGGCCACGCGCCGCCAGAGCCCGGCGTAGACCACTGGCGCATCCTGCAGCGCCGTGTCTGCGGCGGGCGCGGCGAGGGCCGGGGCATCCCAGGCCCCTGGAGGTGGCGTGGTCGCCGCTGCCGCGGTGTAACCCGGTGGCCACGTGGTGCCCGAGGGCGTGGTCGGGCTTGGATCTGACGCCAGCGGCGTGTTGGACCATGCCGAGGTGTCTGATGAAGGGGATTGATCGTGTGGCCGGTGTAATGGGGCGATTGCCGGGCGGTGATCGGCACCGGCAGCCGCGCCGGTATCGCTGGCGCTGGTGCCTGCACCCGCACCCTCAATGCCGCCATCGGCAGCTGCCGGTTGCCAGTGCGATGTCCCCCTGGCGTGGTCATCGATCGGCAGGGTCGCGGTGGGCGAACCTGTCGCCGGCGCGTCGTGGCCGGGATGCGCAGCCGACAATGGTGCATGGCTTGCCGCATCCGCCGGCATCTGCCCGCCGGCTTCCGGGGCCGCGGCCGCCGCCGCGCTGTCCAAGCCCAGCTCGCCCTCGATCTCGTGCAGTGCCACCCACTGCGCCAGACCTTCGCGCCAGACCAGGCTGGAACGGTCGATGATGCCCTGCGACAGGCGCGCGCGAAGCGTGTCCGTGTCCACCGGCCCCTGGCGCTGCCGCTGTGCGTCGGCGTAGTACCACTGCGTCATGTTGTCCCCTTAACGTGTAGCGATCGGCATGCAGCAGGCAGTCAGCCGCGGCAATCCGGTGGAAGTTGGGTGTCGTCGATTTCGGAACTGCAGTGCCAGCTGCCGGCATCCGCATCCAGCTCCAGCCACACGGCCTTGCCGTCGATTCTGGCCGACTTGGGCGCATGGAGCACGGCTTCGATGCCGCATTCGCTGCCCTCGAAACGGCCGATGCGCACGCTGCTCAGCCGCTCGCTCGCGTACTGCTCGGGTGGCTTGAACCCCGCGTCGTCATTGACCGGGCAGCGGCCCTCACTGGCCAGGAATCCGGTGATCTGCGGCTTCAATGCGGCCAGTTCGCCGACCGCCTCGGCGACCTTGGCGCGGCTCAGGTAATCGTTGTAGGCCGGGAACGCGATCGCAGCGAGGATGCCGATGACGCCCACCATCACGAAAACACCGGCCAGCGCACCCAGCACTGCAACCAGCGGCCAGCCGGGGCCATTGCGACGCGGCTGCACTGGTGGCGCGACAGACGACTGGGCAGGCGCAATGTGCGCCGCGGCAGGCGGCAACGGCGGCGGAACCGCGCCCGCACGCACATCCGTGGAGACTGGCGGGCCCAGGGTGTCGGCGCACGCTGACAGCGGCAACCAGTTGTCCAGGCCTTCGCGCCAGACCAGCGTATCCAGGGCGATCACGCGATCGCGATACAGGCCCAGCAAGACGTCGTCGGCCACCGGACCATGCCGATGGCGGTGGCCATCGGCGTAATACCAACTGCGCATCCCCGTTCCCCTGCACGCACATCCGTGGCGGCTTCAACGCTCAGTGTACGGGTTCAGGCTCGTCCAGGAACATCTGGGTTTCCATCCAGGCGTAGGCCGCTTCCGCCCCGGGCTGGTTGAACAACACCATCAGCACCACCCACTTGAGGTCGTCCAGATCCAGTTCGTCCTGATCCAGCGCCATGGCGCGGTCCAGCACCAACTCGCGCTGGTCGGCGTCGAGAATGCGGTGTTGCTCAAGGAACAGCAGAAACCCGCGGCAGTCGACATCGAGCTTGTCCAGCTCCGGCCCGTGATAGATACGCACCGGTCCATCGACATGCGGGCGCGCGACGCTGGGCCGCTGCTCGGAAAGCGCGTCCAGCCAATCGAAGGCCTTGCTGATTTCTGCGGGACTGAAACCGGCCTGGATCAGGCCATTTTGAAGCGAGTCACGGTCACGGACCAGGTCCGCGTCTTCGCTGAAGTAATGTTCAAACAGGTACAGCAGTACATCGAGAATGCTCTCTTTCATTGCCCTCGGCCTGCGTCGCGCGACGCTGTGGAGGTGAAGAAACTAAGGATTGCGGGTATAGCGACCGTGCTCGGTGACCACGTCTCCCTCCAGTTCCATGATGAGCAGCATGGAGGACAGCGCGGCGGCCGTCAATCCGGTGCGCTGCACCAATGAATCCATAGGGGTTGGGTCGTGGCCCAGCGCTTGCCACAAGCGCTGGTAGTCGGGATCGGAGCGGGCGGGACCGGCGCCAGCACTGGTGGTTGCCTTGCTGGGCAATTCAGTGGGGGCGGCCAGGCGCTCGCGCAAGGCGCTGGCCAATTCGCCAGACAGCTGGCCCAGTCCTTCGATGACCTGTGCAGGCTCCTGCGCCAGCGTGGCGCCCTGCCGGATCAGGTGATGGCAGCCGCGCGCGAGCGGATTGTGCAGCGAGCCGGGGAGGGCGAACACCTCGCGCCCTGCTTCGGCCGCCAGCCGGGCGGTAATCAGTGCGCCCGAACGCATCGCCGCTTCGACCACCAGCGTCCCCAGTGCCAGCCCGGCAATGATCCGGTTGCGGGCCGGAAAGTGCGCCGCGACCGGAGCAGTGCCCGGCAGATATTCGCTGACCACCGCGCCGCGTTCGGCGATGCGATCGCGCAAGCCTTGGTGCCGCTCGGGATAGGCGACATCGACACCTGTGCCGACCACCGCCACGGTGATGCCGTCGTGCTGGGCCAATGCGGCCTCGTGTGCGATCGCATCCACGCCGGCGGCCATGCCGCTGACGATGCTCAGCCCGGCGCAGGCCAGGCTGGAGGCGAATGCGCGGGTATGGTCGCGGCCGCCGGCAGTGGCCGAGCGGCTGCCGACCACCGCCACGCCCGGGTGCCAGAGGACATTGGGGTCGCCGTCCACGAACAAGGCCATCGGCGGATTGGCGATATGCCGCAACAGGGCCGGGTAATCCGGATCGCACCAGCCGATCAGGTGGTGGCCGGGCTGTTCGCACCAGCGCAGCCCGGCCTCCAGCGCCTGTGGATCGGGGCCCTGCAGCAGCGCAGCCTGCACCTCATCGCAACCAGCGGCGCGCCACGCCCCAGGCCCGGCTGCCAGCATTTCGGACGCTGACCCGTACGAGGTCAGCAATTTTCGGCGCGGCGGGCTGCGGCCGCCTGCCAGCAGCAGGATGAGCAGTGCGCGCAGGTCGGGAGCGGTTTGGGCCATACACCCAGGCTAGGCCGCAAACGACGACGGCGCCCTCGGGCGCCGTCGCGTTGGTGCATCGGATCTTTCGCTTATTGCGCGTCAGGATGCTTGACGAAATAGCCCAGGCCGGTCGGCTTGACGCTTTCCATCACCAGCGCATAGCTGACCTTGTCGAAGGTGCGGAACACCATCGCATGCGAGGCGTACTCGTCGGGCAGGCCGACGGTGGAGCCGGACGGGCCGCTGAAATCGTCGTCGGTCCGCGAGAAGCGCGAGTGCTTGACGCGGTCGCTGACCGTGCGGCCCTTGCGCCAGATCGAGAACACCGTGCCGTTGTTGATGCCTTCGCGGGCGCCGCCGGAGATGGCGATCACATCGCGCGTGCCGCCGACGGTGAAGGCATCGGAGATGGCCAGCACGCGCAGTTCGGTCTGCAGCGCCTGTTCCGACGGCGGATGCGGGATGAACTGCAGATCGTACGGCTGCGCTTCGACCGCAACGATGCGATCGCCGGCGCGCACTTCGCGGCCGCTGTCCTGCAACAGCAGGGTCGCCGCCTTGGAGTTGCCGCCTGCCGCGCTGCGGGTGATGGTGCCGACATTGACCTGCGCCATCTCGTAGCCGAGGAACTCGCGGCGCGTGCTCGGCGCGATGAAGTTCTTCCAGATGTTGCCCGAGCCGGCGGTGATGTTGCCGGCCATGTCCAGATCTTCGTTGTGCTTGGGCAGGCTGAACTTCACGGTCGGGCGAACCACCGCAAAGCGCTGGCCCGGCTGCGCGTTTTCCAGGCCGACCACGTAGGCGACCTGGCCGGTGGTGGCACGCGTGCGACCGCCTTCCAGACCCACCACATACGGCAACTGGTCGAAGTCGTCGACCACGCGCAGGTTCTTCAGGAACGGCTCGACGTCGGCCAGCGGAATGGCGTTGATCGGCGCTTCCTGGCGCGGGCCGGGCTGGATCGTGCCTTTGCCGACCCGGTCCAGATAGGCCAGGCTGATCACGTCACCCGGATAGATCAGGTGCGGATTCTGAATCTGCGGATTGGCTTGCCAGATTTCCGGCCACAGCCATGGTTTTTGCAGGAAACGCCCAGCGATGTCCCACAAGGTATCGCCCTTGCGGACCACATAGGTGTCTGGATGCTCGCCCACCGCTTGCGCGGCAGCGTAGGTCGCGACGGTCAGCATCGCCGCAGCGACGACCGTACGAAGTCGGTTCAACATAGGTGCCTTCTTGCCTGATTCCCCAACAGGTCTGCGCACTATAGTCTAGAAACCGGGGCGTCACGCAAGCATTGCGCTAGAATGACAGCGTCTTGCCGGCGCCGCGCCGGTGTTTCCAGACGGGTAACCCCATGGCTTTGCTCCCAATTCTTGAGTTTCCCGACCCGCGGCTGCGCACCAAGGCGGTGCCGGTCGATGCTGCCGAGGTCACCAGCCAGGTGTTCCAGACGCTGCTGGACGACATGTTCCAGACCATGTACGAGGCGCCCGGCATTGGCCTGGCCGCCAGTCAGGTGGACGTGCACAAGCGATTCATGGTGATCGACATCAGCGACGAGAAAAACCTGCCGCAGGTGTTCGTCAACCCCGAGATCGTGAGCAAACAGGGCGAGCAGCTGTATCAGGAAGGCTGCCTGTCGGTGCCCGGCATCTATGCCGATGTCAGCCGCGCCGACGCGATTACCGTGCGTTATCTCGACCGCCAGGGCCAGGCGCAGGAACTGCAGGCCGACGGGCTGCTGGCCGTGTGCATCCAGCACGAGATGGACCACCTGGACGGCAAGCTGTTCGTGGATTATCTCTCGCCGCTCAAGCGCGAAATGGTGCGCAAGAAGCTGGCCAAACAGCGCAAGCATGTGGCTTGAGGGCCGGGATTGGGAATTGCGGATTCTGGATTGGCAAAAGCGGGTTTTTGCAGTGTTTTGAATCTGCTGGTGTCGAATCCTCGAATGCGAAGTCTGCTGCGATCTGGCTCGTGGGCTTTGCCCGCGCATCGCGATACCGGCCCGTCTGTAGACGGATGGTCTCAAAGATCGGGATTCGGGATTGGATAAGGCACTGCCGTAGCAGGCATCGAATTGCCGGCTGCGATTCCCGCCTCGCGCTCGATGGTGACGGGCAACGCCGGTTCTGGCGCCAGGTTTCCAAATCCCCCACAAATCTGCTCCTACCTCTCAGCTCCACGCCATTCGCGCCCCGGCCAGCACACCTGCCGTTGCGAATCCCTACTCCCGAATCCCGACTCCCAGCCTTATGAGAATCATCTTCGCCGGTACGCCGGATTTTGCCGTTCCGTCGCTACGTGCCGCCGCGCAGCGGCATGAGGTGGTGGCGGTGTACACGCAGCCGGATCGCCCCGCCGGGCGTGGCCGCGGGTTGACGCCCTCGCCGGTCAAGCTGGAGGCGATCGCGCGCGGCATTCCGGTGTTCCAGCCGCAGACGCTGCGTTCGCCCGAAGCATTGGCGACGTTGCGCAAGCTGGATGCGGACCTGATGGTGGTGGTGGCTTACGGGTTGATCCTGCCAAAGGCAGTGCTGGCCGCGCCGACGCACGGCTGCTGGAATGTGCATGCCTCGTTGCTGCCGCGCTGGCGTGGCGCCGCGCCGATCCAGCGTGCGATCGAGGCCGGCGACACCGAGACCGGGGTGTGCCTGATGCAGATGGAAGCCGGGTTGGACACCGGCCCGGTGCTGCTGTCGCAGCGCATCGAAATTGGCGAGCAGGAAACCGGTGGGCAGCTGCACGACCGGCTGGCCGCGCTGGGCGCGCAAGTGCTGTCCGATGGCCTGGGTCTGTTGCGCGCCGGCATCCGTCCGGTGGCGCAACCGCAGCCGGCCGACGGGGTGACCTATGCGCACAAGCTGGACAAGGCGCAGGCGCGGCTGGATTGGGCGCAGCCGGCGCAGGAACTGGCGCGGCGCGTGCGAGCGTTCAACCCGTGGCCGGTGGCCGAGGCGATCCTGGCTGGCGAGCGCGTGCGCCTGCATGGCGCGGTGGCGCTTGAACTGGCCCATCAACACCCCCCGGGCACCCTGCTGGCGGCCAGCAAGCAGGGCATCGATATCGCCTGCGGTGAGGGTGCGCTGCGGGTGCGCGTGCTCCAGCGCGAGGGCGGCAAGGCGATCACCGCCGCCGATTACCTCAACGCGCGACGCGACCTGCCGGCGCTGCGCTGATGTCGGCCGATACCGCAACCGCCGGCGTTGCCTCGCGCCTGGCCGCCGCACGCGTGCTGACGGCGGTGTTCGATCAGGGCCGGTCGTTGAAGGCCGAACTTGCCGCCACCTTGCCCGGCATCGGCGATCCGCGCGATCGTGCGCTGGTGGAGGCGATCTGCTTTGCGGCCATTCGCCGGCGTCCGGCCTATGACGTCGCGTTGCGGCAATGGCTGGAACGTGCGTTGCCGCCCCGCGATGCCGAACTCAAGGCGCTGCTGATGGTCGGTTTCGCCCAACTCGACGTGCTGCAGCTGCCCGCGCACGCCGCGTTGTCGGCCACGGTGGATGCGTGCCGCGCATTGGGCCGGCCCCGTCAGGCCGGCATGGTCAACGCGATCTTGCGGCGCGCCCAGCGTGAAGGATTTCCGGCGGTGGCCGACGATGCCGGTTGGCCGTCGTGGCTGCGCAAGCAGCTGCGCGCGGACTGGGGCGATCGTGCCGAAGCCATTTTTACCGCCAGTGCGCAGATGGCGCCGATGTGGCTTCGCGTGCAGCGTTCGCGCACCGACCCTGCGAGGTATGTCGCGCGACTGGCCGAACTGGATATCGTCGCGCACACCGACGCGGTACTGCCGGATGCGGTGCGCCTGCACAACGCCGTGCCGGTGAGCCAGTTGCCGGGCTTTGCCGAAGGCGATGTTTCGGTGCAGGACGGCTCTGCCCAGCAGGTGGCCGATGCGTTGACCCTGGCGCCGTCGGCACGCGTGCTCGATGCCTGCGCGGCGCCGGGCGGCAAGGCGGCGCATCTGCTGGAGCGCCACCCCGGCTTGCAGCTCACTGCGCTGGATGTGGATGCGCGCCGCCTGGAGCGCGTGCAGCAGACCTTGCAGCGCACAGTCCCCGATGCGCAGATTGCATTGCAGGCGGCCGACGCCGCCGATCCGGACGCGTGGTGGGACGGCCGGCCGTTCGATGCGGTGCTGCTGGACGCGCCATGTTCGGCCACCGGCGTGGTGCGTCGTCAACCGGATGTGCTGCTGCACCGGCGCGCCGACGATATCGATGCGCTGTGCGCGCTGCAGGCGCGGCTACTGGATGCGACCTGGCGCACGCTGCGCCCGGGTGGACAATTGCTGTACACCACCTGTTCGCTGTTGGCGCGCGAGAACCAGGCGCAGGTCGAGGCATTTCTGCAGCGCACTCCCGATGCACAGGCGCAGCCTTTGGGTGCGCAGTTCGGGCATGCCGCCGGCGCCGGACGTCAGCGGTTTCCAGGCGAGGCGCACTGCGACGGATTTTTCTACGCGCTTTTGCTAAAAGCCTCCTGATCGCGCGAAGTCCAGCGCTCCACCCTCTGCGTCCGACTGCCGCCCGACATGTTCAAGAATCGCGCTTCCACCGATGTCTGGTTGCTGGCCATGACCGCCGTGCTGGTAATTGGAGCCGGCCTGGGGTTGCGTGACCCATGGCCGGCGGACGAGCCGCGCTTTGCGCTGGTGGCCAAGCAGATGGTGTTGAGCGGCGACTGGTTGTTCCCGCATCGCGGCAACGAGCTGTATTCGGACAAGCCACCGATGCTGATGTGGCTGCAGGCGCTGTTCTACACGCTGCTGGGCAATTGGCGGGTGGCGTTCCTGCTGCCGTCGTTGCTGGCCGCGTTGGGCACATTGGCCTGCGTCTACGATCTGGGCCGGCGGCTGTGGACCCGGCGCGTGGGCGTGTATGCGGCCTGGATGCTGCTGTTTACGCTGCACTTCACCTTTCAGGCCAAGAAGGCGCAGATCGACCCGCTGGTGGTGTTCTGGATCACCCTGGCCAATTACGGCTTGTTGCGGCATCTGCTGATGGGTCCTGCCTGGCGCTGGTGGACGCTGGGCTGGTTCGCCGCCGGGTTGGGCGTGATCACCAAGGGCGTTGGCATCATCGCGCTGCTGCTGCTGATCCCGGCCGGGATTGCAGCGGCGCGTGGCTGGCCGGGCGTGCGCGTGCACGTGCGCGACCGGCGCTTCTGGCTGGGGCCGCTGTTCTTCTTCGTGGCGATCGCGCTGTGGTTCGTGCCGATGATGGTGACCGCGCTGACCGCCGGCCAGCCCGAGTACCGCGTGTATCTCAACGACATCCTGCTGCGCCAGACCGCCAAGCGCTACGCCAACTCCTGGGATCATGCGCAGCCGGTCTGGTACCACCTGCAAAGCATGGCCACGATGTGGCTGCCGACCATCCTGCTGCTGCCGTGGGCGATTCCAGCGTGGCGGCGCCGGCTGAAGCGACGCGATCCGCGCTATCTGCTGCTGCTGGCCTGGTGGCTGCTGGTGCTGGTGTTCTTCACCATTCCAAGCGGCAAGCGCGATGTGTACATCCTGCCGGCGCTGCCGATGTTCTGCCTGGGGCTGGCGCCGCTGGTGCCGGGCCTGCTGCGCCGGGCTGGCGTGCAGCGGCTGCTGTTCGGGTTCGGGCTGCTGTTGGCAGTGGCGTTCAGCGCGGGCGGCGTGGCGATGCTGATCGGCCACCCGGGCTTCGAGCAGAAGATCATGGACAGCCGCGGGGTCGGCAGCGAAGCCACCGACCCGCTGGGCTGGCTGCTGCTGGCGGTGGGTAGCTGGGGCATCGTCAGCCTGCTGCTGGTGCGCGTGCGCCGCTCCGCGTTCGCGGTGGTTTCGCTGCTTGGCGCGTGGTGGGTGGCGTTCGGGCTGGTGTGTTACCCGATCTTCAACGATTCCAGTTCGGCCGGTGCGGTGATGCGCGAGGCCGGGCGCCGCATCGGCCCGGATGCGCAACTCGGGCTGGTGGCGTGGAAGGAGCAGAACCTGCTGATGGCCGACCGGCCTGCGCAGACCTTCGGCTTCAAGGTGCCGTGGGAAGCCCAATTGCAGCGCGGCGTGGCCTGGCAGGCAGAGCAACCCGGCCAGCGCTGGCTGATGGCACAGGAGACCGCATTGCTGGCCTGCGTGGATCGCAGCCGCAGCCAGTTGGTGGGCGTGGCCAATCGCCGGCGCTGGTGGTTGGTGCCGGCCGATGCCGTGCGTGGCCCCTGCGTGGCCAGCTCCAGCGAGCGTGCGGTGGAAGCAAAGGAGCAGGGCAACCTGGATACCGAATGAGCCGGCCGACTCCACCGGCACACACGCGTATCAGGTGCCATTGGCACGGCGTCAATGCAGCGGCCGGTCGCTGTCTAGCAGGGATTCATGCGTCGCATCGTTAGCTTGGCCGGCGCTGCCGAAGCCCGCGCACTGCGTCGCCTCCCTTTTCCCACCGATTTGTAGATGAATTCCTTGCGTCCCCAACCCGCGTCACTGTCGCCCTCTGCCCCGACCACCTCGCGGGCAGGCGTGCGCATTGCCGAGCTGGGCGCGTTCGCATTGACTGCGCTGGTGGTGAGCATGCCGAGCGGGTTGCTGCCGTTCGGCCTGTGCCTGCTGCTTAGTTCGTTGATGGGCTGGCGCAGCTTGCGTGAGGCCATTGCCGCGCGCGAGTGGTCGTTGCGCGTGGTGGGCTGGCTGACGGTGGCGGTGATTGCGATGTCGCTGCTGTCGATCGCGTTGTTCGAGCACGGGCTGCGCGATGTGGGCAATCGCTCGCGCTTCCTGGTGCTGCCTTGGGCGGCGCTGTGGGCCTATGCGTTGCAGCCGCGCCAGCTGTGGTTGTGGCGCGGTGCCTTGGTCGGCGTGTTTGCGGCCATGCTGATCGCGCTGCTGCAGGTGATGAACGGTGCCGACCGCGCCGAAGGCTTCACCAACGCCATTGTGTTTGCCGACATCGTGCTGATGTTGCTGGTGGTGGCGGTGTTCTGCCGCCCGCTCGGCAGCGTGCGCTGGCTGGTGGGCGCTGGGGTCGCCAGCGTGGTGGTGATCGTGCTCAGCGGCAGCCGCGGGGTGTGGCTGGCGATGCTGGCCACGCTGGGCGTGCTGATCTGGGGTGCGCCCTGGCACAGCACGCGCGTGCGCCTGCTGACCTTCATCGGCGGCGCGGTGCTGGCGGTGGGCGTCGCGCTCAGCGTGCCGGCGCTGACCGATCAGATGCGCCTGGGCGAATTGCAGCGCGACCTGCAGCGTTACGAAGTGGGCGACACCGATTCGTCGGCCGGTGCCCGTATCGAACGCCTGCATGTGGCTTGGGACACGGTGACGGCGCATCCGCTGACCGGTGTGGGCGTTGGGCGTTTCGACGATGCGATGCACGACCTGCCGGCCTGTGCCGCCGACCCGTCGTTGTTCCGTTGCCAGTTGGGGCATGCGCACAACGATCTGGCCGAATGGAGTGCCACCCAGGGCGTGCCCGGGCTGTTGCTGCTGCTTGCCGTCTACGGCGTGCCGCTGTGGATGTTCGTGCGACTGCATCGGCGCAGCGGGCAGCAGCAGTTCCGCGGCCCGGCGGCGGCCGGGGTGATGCTCGTGATCAGTTATGCCTTGTGCGGCCTGACCCAATCGATGTTCGCGCACCAGGTGGCGGCGAGCTTCTACACGGCCATGGTCGGCGTGCTGGTGGGTCTGTCGGCGCGGCAGGCGCAACAGGTGCAGTCGGACGTGGCACGCGCTCGATAGCGGCGGATGATCCACCGGCTGCATGTGGCGCATGCCCCGGCAGCGCGCTTTCGGTGCCTGGGCACACGCCCGTGCACATACAGAAGGGGGCGGTCGTTGCCGGAGTCGGCATGCGTTGGCTTGCACATGCCGACTTCCACTCGCCGTTGGCGGCGTTCGCAGCAGCGTGCCTGCAGCTCGGAGTTTTTACCGGTTCTTATTCGCTGCGCCGATCCGGCGCCCATGGCGGGTCCTGCACCGGCTGATCGTTTTGCAGCAGCCACAACATGATGGTTTTCTGGCGGACGTAGTTGGCGCGCACATAGGCGTAGATCAGCCCATGCCAGCCATCGCGAAAGCCGCCGCGCAACAGGTAGCCGCGCCAGAAGCGCCAGGCCGGCGCCAGCACCAGCTTGCTCCAGGTGGCGCGTTTGCCGCGTGCATGTTCGTGCTCGGCCATCATCTGCGCGTAGCGCTGGGTCTTGGCCAGCTGCTGCATCAGCGAGCGGTACGGGTAATGGATCAGATCGCCCGCCAAGGTCTCCACGGGGCCATCCACGCTGGCCGCCTCGTGGATCTCGCGCTTGCCGCGCCAGCCGCCGCGACGGCGATCGAACAAGCGCAGCACCCGGTCCGGATACGCATTGCCGTGGCGCAGGAAGCGACCGAAGTAGTCGGACAGGCGTGCGAAGCGGTAGCCGGCCGCCGTGGCGAAACCGGCGTCGCGCGCAGCGATGATCGCCGCGCGCAGGGCATCGCTGACGCGTTCGTCGGCGTCCAGGCACAACACCCAGTCGTGGCTGGCCTGCGCAACGCAGAATGCCTTCTGGCTGCGGTAGCCATCGAAGGTGCGTTGCAGCACGCGCGCGCCGTGTGCGCTGGCGATGGCGGTGGTGGCATCGGTGGAGCCGGAGTCCACCACCACGATCTCGTCGCAGAACGCCAGCGAGGCCAGACAGTCGCGTAGGCGATCGGCCTCGTTGAACGCGATAATGCAGGCGCTGATGCGCGGCCGTTCGTCGGGTGCGGTCGAAGAGGACATGTGATGGCCGATTACCTGCTGTTCGCAACGGAGCGTTACGCGTTGCCTATTCTGGCGCCATTGGCGCAGGCGTTACAGGGCTGCGGGCACGTGGTGTCGGCCTGGTTCGAAAGTGGCGCGCGCGGGCTGGCGCTGCCGGGCGTGCGTGAGGTTGGCCTGCGCGAGGCGCTGGCGCTGCGCCCGCGTGCGGTATTCAGTGCCGCCAACTGGGTGCCACCGTTTGTGTCGGGCGCGAAAGTGCAGCTGTTTCACGGTTTCAATGTGCAAAAGCGCGAGGACAACCGCGGCCATTTCCGGGTGCGTGGCCTGTTCGATCTGTACTGCACGCAAGGCCCCGCCACCACCGCGCCGTTCCGCGCGCTGGCGCAGCGCGAGGGCCATTTTGCCGTGGTGGAAACCGGCTGGCCCAAGCTCGACCCGGTCTTTCGCGACGATGGCGGCCGCAGCGCGGCCTTGCGTGCACCGGCCGCCGGCCGCCCGGTGATCCTGTTCGGTTCCACCTTTACCGAGCGCCTGAGCGCGGCGCCCGCACTCTACGACGAGATCGCCGCCGACATCGCGCGCGGCGCGCATTACTGGTTGCTGACCTTGCACCCGAAGTGCGCGCAGGAATTGTTCGATCGCTATCGCGCACTGGCAGGCGCCAACGCACGCTTCATCGAACCCGAAGAGGTCATGGCCGCGCAACGTGCGGCCGATGTGCTGGTTTCCGATACCTCGTCGATCGTGTCCGAGTTCGTGGTGCAGCACAAACCGGTGGTGACCTTTCGCAACCGTGTGCCGCAGCCGCACATGCTCGACTTCCGGCAGGCAGAGCACTTGCCGCAGCAGCTGGCGCGCGCGCTGGCGCCGGATGCGGCTTTGCGTAGCGCGCTTGCCAGTTATGCCGATGCGATTCACCCGTATCGCGACGGGCATTCTTCCGAGCGGGTGATTGCCGCCACTGAAGACTTCATTGCCGGCAAGCTCGGCGGGCTGCGTCGCAAACCGCTGGGTGCAGTGTGGCGCGGGTTGCAGATCCGTCGCGAGTTGGGCTACTGGGGGCCGGCGCAGCGCTGAGCGCGATCAGCGGCAACGAGCGGGTGGTGATGATCGGCGACGTTTTGCCGAACTTACGTCCTTGTCATTGATCAGACCACTGACCCGGATTGCGACTGACGAGCAGCACAAGGCTGATCGCGGATGTTGATCAGTGCAACTACTGAGCGCTAACGCTGATCACCAGCGCAGCTTGCGCCGTGCCAGCGCGGCACCGAGTTGCGCCTGCAGCGCCTGCGCCTGGGCAAGCGGCACAAAGCGCAGCCGCAATGCCGGGCCGGTGGCACTGGCGCCTGCTGTATCCAGCCATAGCGTGGCGGTGCCGGATAGGCGATCCAGCGGCGAGCGCTGCAGTTGCAGCGCCTGCAACTTGTCCAGCTCGGCCAGCCGCCACCAGCGCTTCCACCAGCCGCCGCGCACCGCAACGTAACGCGCATCCACCGCATAGGCCATGCGCTGCACCTGGCGCTGCGCCTTGAACGCGCTCCACGGCAGCCACACCAGCAACCACAAGGCCTGGCTGCCGAGCTGCCACGCCAGGCCCGCCGTCAGCGGCAGCAGCATCAGCGCGGCAGGCAGACTCAATCGCCACCAGCAATGCGTGGCGATCGTCTGCCACTGCGTCGGCGGCCAGGCGATACCAGTCAGCAGGCGTTGCAGCAAGGCGTCGCACTGCTGCGGGTCGGCAATGGGCGCGAGTTCCTTCAACGCGCTGCCGTGGGTGTCGCCAGTGCCGGCCACTGCGGTGTCCACCCGCAACTGGCGACGGCCGAACAGGCGATGCAGCAGGCCCTCGTACAACGTCCACGACTGGATCCGCCGCAAGGCCACGCTGCTGCGGATGCGCGTCAGCAGCCCGCGCTCCACGGTGAGGCGGCGCTCGGATTCGCTCAGATGGAAGCCGTGGTACTGGGTTACCGCCAGGGCGACCGACAGCGCGCGCATCGCCAGCAACAGGGCGAGCGTGGCGAGGATCGCCAGCGTTGCGGTGACCGCAACGCCGGGATGGATCTGGCTGACGTAGCGATAGGCCAGCTCGCCGTTATGCTCGACGAAGTTGGACACCGTACGGCGTGGAATCATCTGGTAGATCACGCCAAAGCCGGCCGCCACCACCACCATGCCGCGATTGGAGATCAGGCCCAGCCGGATGACCTCGGCCATCGGCAGGCGCAGCAGGCTGCCGCTGTCTTCCTCGATCTGCGGCGCCGGCACGCCTGCCTCGGTTGCACGGCGCCGTATCAGATCTTCCAGCGCAAGCGCCTGATCCAGCCGCAGCACGCGCATTTCCGCTTCCGGCTTGTGCCCACCGGCCGATTCCAGCCGCACCTCGGCCACGCCGGCCAGACGGTGCAGCAGCGATTGATGCACCACCACGTTGTGGATGCGCGCAAACGGAATATCGCGCCGGCTGCGTTCCAGCAGGCCACTGCGAATGGCCACGCTATCGCTGCCGATCCGGTAGCGGTAGGTGAAGTAGCGCAGCACCGAAATCGCCACCAGCACCGCAATCACTACCCCGGTGGCGATCTGGTCGGCAACATCGCGATTGCCGTCGCGGCTGCCGAACAGGATCAGTGCAGCCAGCGGAATCAGGAACTGACGGATCTGCTGCAGCAACACGAACACCCACGACAACGGATGCAGGCGCTGCTCGTCGTTGCCGGGATGTGCAACGGCGCTCATAGCGCGTCGTCGTCGTGATCGAGCTGCCGGGCCAGGCGGTCGCGCAGGCGCTCGGCATCGTGTTGATCCAGCCCCGACAACGCCACCGCGTTGAGCCGGCTGCCGGCGGTGTGCACCACCAACGTGGTCAGGCCGGTCGCGCGTTCGATCGGCCCGCGGCGCAGGTCCACATGCTGCACGCGCGAAATCGGAACGCGCGTATCGCTTTGCCATAGATGGCCGCGCTGTAGCGCCAGGCCGTGCTGATCGAGTTTCCAATGTGTCAGCCGATGCCGTTTGACCGCCAGCCATGCGCCGAGCAGGGCAATGACCGCGGTCACGCCCAGCGCCATCGGCCAGTAACGCCAGGCGTGCAGCCAGACAATCGTGACGCCGGCTGCGATCAGGCCTGCACATCCGCCGCCGAGTGCGCCATTGATCGCCGCCACATACGCACCGCGCCGCGGCAGCGACTGCCACTGGCCGTGCGTCACGGCTGGGGTTTGTGCCGGAGCGGGCTGGACCATGACGTCGGGGTGCGGCGGTGGAGCGTCGTGCACGTGGCTGGCCTGCAGAAGCGGTGCGCAAGCATAGCCGGCTGCCCAGTGCAGGCGCACCCGGCGCCGGGCGCGTTATTGCGCGGCCAGGATCAACGCATCCACATCTAGCGCGTGGCCGGCGCGTGCGGCCTTGGTGCGCAGGTACTGCTCGTTTTCGGCGGTGATGTCGCCGGTGATCGCGATGCGGTCTTCGACCACGATGCCGGCCGCGCGCAGGCGCTCGGCCTTGGCCGGGTTATTGGTCAGCAGCCGGATCCGGCTGATGCCCAGCCCGCGCAGCATCGCCACCGCACTGCCATAGCGGCGCTCGTCCGGACCAAAGCCCAATTGCGCGTCGGCATCGATGGTGTCCAGGCCTGCATGCTGATAGCCGTAGGCGCGCATCTTGGCGGCGATGCCGGTGCCGCGACCTTCCTGGTCCAGATACAGCAGTACGCCGCCACCGAGGTCCTTCAGCTTGGCCAGGCCGTGCCGCAGCTGGTCGCCGCAATCGCATTTGAGCGAGCCGAACAGGTCGCCGGTGAGGCACGACGAATGCACGCGCACGGGCACGGCAGTGCCCAGGTCAGGCTGGCCGACCACGATCGCCACCTGATCACGTTGCGCCACTCCGCCGCGAAACACCACGAACTCGCTCATGCCCAGGCCGCGCAGCGGCACCGGAGTGCGGGTCACCAACTCGTAGCCGGCAGCCGAGGAGGTGGCACAGCCGCGGCTCAGATCGTCCAGCGCCAGCGACTGGCAGCCGGCGAACGCGGCATGGTCGTGCACATCGCGCAGCTCCACCGCCAGCAGCGCCGGCAGCAGCAGGCCAAGCCGCGCGATCTCCACGCCGCCGGCATCCAGCGCATCGCCGGCCGTCCACTGCGCGGGCACCGGGGTGTCGCGCAGGTAGGCCAGCGCGGCGAGCTGGTCGTAGCTGTGATCGAGCAAGCCCACGCGCGCGCCCTGCGGCGCACTCAGCCCCAGCACCTGAGCGCGGGTGGGCGTCACGAAGAGATAGTGGCGGCCCCGCGCGGCGCGGGCGAAAGCCGCATACGACTGCGCCGTGCTGCTATCCAGCGCCAGCACCGCACGCGCCTGCCCATCCGCCGCCGTCAGCAGGACCGGGCGCCCGGCGCGCAGTTCGGAGGCGGCGCGCTCACAGCGAATGGCCGCCGGATCGCCGAAGGCCTGTGCGCTGGGGGAGGGGAGGGGGCTGCTCATGCACGACTCCAAATGGGGATTGCCACGGCCGCTTCAAGGCGGACGCCGCCGCGGTCACTGCCTGATCGCATCTGCCCATTGTCGCGCGCCTGGCAACAGGCAGTCGCCACAACCGGGTAGAACGCTGCATCCAGCCGCTGCCGATTGAGTGGGCGGGCCTGCGCCGCTTGGTTGCCCTGCGGCCCGCGTTGTTCAGGGTGCGGCAATGCTTTCTAATCGGGCCACCTCCATGTTCGTCGGGCCTCATGCACATTGTCGATTGCAGCCACGCGCGCCACGCCAGCGCCATCCTGGACATCTTCAACGAAGCCATCGCCAATTCCACTGCGCTGTACGACTACCGTCCCCGGCCACCGGAGAGCATGGTCGGCTGGTTCGCCACCAAGCAGGCGGGCGGCTTTCCGGTGATCGGCGTGGAGCACGACGACGGCACCCTGATGGGTTTTGCCAGCTACGGCACCTTTCGCGCCTGGCCCGCCTTCAAGTACAGCGTCGAGCATTCGATCTACGTGCATCGCGACCATCGCGGCAAGGGCCTGGGACGTCTGCTGCTGCAGGCCCTGATCGCAGCGGCGCAAGCGCGCGGCGTGCACGTGCTGGTGGGCGGCATCGATGCCAGCAACCAGGCCAGCATCGCGTTGCACGAACAGTTCGGTTTCACCCACGCCGGCACCGTGCGCGAAGCCGGTTTCAAGTTCGGGCGCTGGCTGGACCTGGCGTTCTACCAACGCATCCTGGACACACCTGCCGATCCGCACGACGACTGAGCTCGGTCGCTAGTGCGGATGCCGCTCGGTCGCATACGGGTTGGCCTCGCCGCTGCCCGGCGGACGCAAGGTGTAGCGCTTGTAGGTCCACTGATATTGCGCCGGGTCGCGCCGGGCGATCTGTTCGATGCCGGCGTTGAGCGCGCTGGCCGCACGCACCGGGTCCGCATCGGCCACTGCCGGGTCGGCCGGTTGCACATGCAGCGCGAACTGCAGATCGTCGCCGGCACGCTCGCACCAGCCGTACAACACGATCGCCCCGGTCCGCTCGGCCAGCCGGTTGACCAAGGTCATGGTCAAGGCCGGAATGCCGAAGAACGGCGCGAACACGCCATCGCCCATCTTCGGTTGCTGGTCGGGCAGGATGCCGACCGCGCCGCCGTCCTTGAGCACCTTGAACAACTGCCGCACCGCCGGGCCTTCGGCGCGCACCTGGCGCACGTTGTCGCCACCACGTGCCAACTGCAGGAAGCCATCCACCGCCTCGGACTCCGGCGGCCGGTAGACAATCGCGATCGGCCCGCGTTCGGACAGCCACTGGTTGAGCAATTCCCAGTTGCCGAAATGCGGCGCCGCCACGATGACCCCGCGCCCGGAGGCCAGCGCGGCGTCGTAGAGTTCCTGGCCGTTGCGCTGCAGGCGTGCCAGGTTCTCCGCCGGCGGGCGGGTCCAGGTGCGCAGCACTTCCAGCGTTTGCCGCGCGGTCGATTGCAGGATCTGCGCATGCAAGCGCGCGCGCTGCTCGGCGCTCAGTTCCGGATACGCCAGCTCCAGATTGCGGCGCGCCACGCGTGATTCGCGTGCATTGAGCTTGCGCCAGCTCCAGGCCAGCGTGTCGGCCACGCGCTTGAGCAACGGCCACGGCAAGCGGCCCACGGTGGCGGCGGCGGCATACAACAGGCGAGCGCGAACATCAGGTGTCATCGGCGCAATTCTAAACAGCGCAGACCACGAAGGCCCGCGCGTGACAGTGCCGGCAGCGCTGGGCATGCTGCGCGGCACAGTTTGCCGCCCGAGAATGCCCATGCTTGCACTGATCCAGCGCGTCACCCGCGCCACCGTCACGGTCGATGACCAGATCGTCGGGCAGATCGGCCCCGGGCTGCTGGCGCTGATCGGCGTGGAGCCCGGCGACAGCGACGCGCAGATCCGGCGCCTGGCCGAGCGGCTGCTGAGCTACCGGGTATTCGGCGACGACGCCGGCAAGATGAACCGCTCACTCACCGATACCGGCGGCGGCCTGCTGCTGGTCAGCCAGTTCACCCTGGCTGCGGACACCAGTTCCGGCAACCGCCCAGGCTTCAGCACCGCCGCGCCGCCACTGGAGGCTGAACCGGCGTTCAATCGATTGGTGGCGATCTGCCGCGAAAAACATCGCGGTGGGGTGGAAACCGGGCGTTTCGGTGCCCATATGGTTGTCGACCTGGTCAACGATGGCCCGGTGACCTTCCTTCTTAGACCTTAGATACACCACGTCCACCAGCGGTCCCGTCTTGAATCCGGCAGACCGGGCTTCACGCTGGTATAATGCTAGGTTCTCTTTCCAATCTCAAAGCCGGTGGCGCGAGCACTCATGGCCAACGAACGTCCTGCCCAGCAATCCGACATCAAGCTACTGATCAGCAAGGGCCTGGAACAGGGCTATCTGACCTACGCCGAAGTCAATGACCATCTGCCCGACGACCTCGTCGACCCGGAGCAGATCGAAGACATCATCAGCATGATCAACGGCATGGGCATCGATGTCCATGAAGTTGCACCCGATGCCGAAACCCTGTTGCTCAACGATGGCAACACCGGCAACCGCGAGGTTGACGACACCGCCGCCGAAGAAGCTGCCGCCGCGCTGACCGCGCTGGACACCGAAGGTGGCCGCACCACCGACCCGGTGCGTATGTACATGCGCGAAATGGGCACGGTCGAGCTGCTAACCCGCGAAGGCGAAATCGCCATCGCCAAGCGCATCGAAGAAGGCCTCAGCCAGGTCCAGGCCGCATTGGGCGTGTTCCCGCTGTCGACCGAAATGCTGCTGGCCGATTACGAAGCGCACAAGGAAGGCAAGAAGCGTCTGGCCGAGATCGTGGTTGGCTTCAACGACCTGATCGAAGAAGCCGATGCAGCTGCTGCTGCGCTCGCCGCGGCCGGCCCGGTCGCCGTGTCCGACGATGAAGCGGTCGACGAAGACGACGACGAAGACGGCGATGACGAGGCCGCCGAAGAAGAGGCCGGCCCGACCGGTCCGGATCCGGTGGAAGTGGCCACGCGCATGGAGAACCTGGCCAACGAATACGCCAAGTTCAAGAAGGCCTATGCCAAGAACGGCGCCGAGCACAAGCTGGTGGTCAAGGCCCGCGAAGACATGGCCGCCATCTTCACCACGCTCAAGCTGCCGCTGCCGCTGACCGACGCGCTGGTCACCCAGCTGCGTGGCGTGGTCAATGGCATCAAGGATCACGAGCGCAAGGTGCTGCACCTGGCCACCACCGTGGCACGCATGCCGCGCAAGGACTTCATCCGCTCCTGGGAAGGCAACCAGACCAACCTGGAATGGGTGGAAGACGCACTCAAGCGCAAGCAGAAGTGGTCGTCGGCGCTGCGCGACGTCAAGGACCAGATCATCTCCGAGCAGCAGGGCTCGATCGAGATGGAAAAGGCCAACTACCTGACCCTGGGCGAGATCAAGGAAATCAGCCGTGCGATGGCCTATGGCGAAGCCAAGGCGCGCAAGGCCAAGAAGGAAATGGTCGAGGCCAACCTGCGTCTGGTGATCTCCATCGCCAAGAAGTACACCAACCGCGGCCTGCAGTTCCTGGACCTGATCCAGGAAGGCAACATCGGCCTGATGAAGGCCGTGGACAAGTTCGAATACCGTCGCGGTTACAAGTTCTCGACGTATGCCACGTGGTGGATCCGTCAGGCCATCACCCGTTCGATCGCCGATCAGGCGCGCACCATCCGTATCCCGGTGCACATGATCGAAACGATCAACAAGTTGAACCGCATTTCCCGTCAGATGCTCCAGCAGTTCGGTCGCGAGGCCACGCCGGAGGAGCTGGCCAAGGAAATGGACATGCCCGAGGACAAGATCCGCAAGGTGATGAAAATCGCCAAAGAGCCGATCTCGATGGAAACCCCGATCGGCGACGACGAGGATTCGCATCTGGGCGACTTCATCGAGGACACCAATGTGGAGTCCCCGATCGACAACACCACCAACATCAATCTCTCCGAGACGGTGCGTGACGTGTTGGCCGGCCTCACCCCGCGCGAGGCGAAGGTGCTGCGCATGCGCTTCGGTATCGACATGAACACCGATCACACGCTGGAAGAGGTCGGTAAGCAGTTCGACGTCACCCGTGAGCGGATTCGTCAGATAGAGGCCAAGGCGTTGCGCAAGCTGCGTCACCCTAGCCGTTCGGAACAGCTGCGCTCGTTTCTGGATATCGACTGATGCCGCGGTCGTAACCGTGCAGTGATCACACAGCAGCCCCGCTCATGCGGGGCTGTTGCGTTATGGCGCAGGCAGTTGGCTATGCTTGGTAGCGGGTAGCGGTTGGTCGCATGCAAGGCATGCGTCAGTGAGGTAGCGCCGCGATGTTTCACGTACCGCCGACGAAGCTACACGGCCACGCAACATTAAACCGATGTTTCTGCAAACCTCACGTGGCGTTCTGACCGCGACTTCTAAGTTGGCCGACGAATGGAGACGAGATTGCTTTATGAGCAGGCAAAGCCGCTTTGAAACCACCACGTACCGCGAACACGAGATCCGCGTACGCGCCGAGCAGGCTTCCCCTGATGCCAAGTGGACGCTCTGGGTGGACGTGTACGCGCTCGGCGGCAAGCGCCAGCCGCGTATCGGTTGCAATGGGCTGGCATATGCGACGTACCAGGAGGCCATTGCGCACGGCTTCCGCGCGGGTCGGCAGCTGATTGATGGGCAGTTTGAGACGGCTGATGCGTAAGGGGCGGGGATTTGGGATTGGTGATTCGGGATTGGTAGGTTTGCTGGGTGCGTCTAGATGACGCGATCGCGTGCATCACGCTAGAAATCTGATGCCAAAGCCCAGCCGCCGCTGGGCTTTTCGTTGTAGGCAGCCGACACGGGATCTCGCGGCAGTGAGCGCTGTATTGCTGCAGGCAGAGGGCGCATAGCAGACACGGCAACGTCCACACAGGTAAACTTTCGCGTCCGCGGCACGGCCCGACATGCTCGCCATCTCGCCGCCAGACACACGGGCCTATAGCTCAACGGTTAGAGCAGAGGACTCATAATCCTTTGGTTCCAGGTTCGAATCCTGGTGGGCCCACCAAATTTCAGTTCAAGAACGTCCGATGTAGTCCGGAAAGTGCGTAAAACCCGCTGAAAACCACCAATAATTGGTCTTGCGAGGTCCAGCTGCATCCAGTTGCATCCATGTGTGAAGTGAGTCAGGCTGTGAGTCACCTGCCGCATCTTGCCGGCCTGACTCACAGCTGCCTGACTCACATGCTTACAGATACAAAACTTCGCGCGCTTAAACCTAGGGATGCTGCCTTTCGGGTAGCTGACTCAAATGGCTTGTGCATTGAGGTGCGTACCACTGGTGCAAAAGTTTGGCGGTATCGCTACCGTTATGCAGGCAAGCCAAGCATTGTGACCATCGACGAGTACCCGGCGCTTTCACTGATGCAGGCCCGTGCAGAGCGCGACAAGCTACGCATGCTGCTAAAGGGCGGAGCCAACCCAGCCGGCGTCGCTCGGGTTGAGCGAGCCGTCCAAGCCGAGCGCGTAAACACTACATTCGGAACCATTGCGCTTGAGCTGTTGGCTAAGCGAGCTAGGGAGGGGCTGGGTCCAGGTTCGGTAAAGCGAGAGCGCCGTTTGATCGAAAAGGATTTGGCTTTTATTGCTGACATGCCTATCACTGATGTCAGTGCCCCCATCCTTCTGGCTGCTCTAAGGAAGTTGGAGCAGAGGGGCGTGGTGGAGACTGCCCACCGGGCACGGTCTCATGCAGGACGAGTTTTCCGGTACGCAATTGCGACGGGCAGGGCTCAGCGAAATCCTGCTGAAGACCTTGTGGGTGCATTGGAACAGCCGCAAACCAAGCACTTCGCAAGCCTGACCGAGCCTGCGCGAATTGGCGAGCTTCTGCGCGCGCTGTGGGCCTACCAGGGCTCGCCTGTGACCTGCGCGGCCCTCAAGCTCGCTCCCATGCTTTTTGTACGCCCTGGCGAACTGCGGCAGGCCAAGTGGACGGATATCGACTTGGAAGCCGGTGAGTGGCGCTACGTCACCAGCAAGACCAAGACCGCGCATATCGTTCCTTTGTCCGCACAAGTAGTGGCCGTGCTTGGGGAACTGTGGCCACTAACCAAGCGCAGCGACTACGTGTTTCCCGGCGTACGTAGCGCCGATCGCCCCATGAGTGAGAACACGGTCAATGCTGCGCTCCGCAATTTGGGTTTCGATGGCGAAACTATCGTAGGTCACGGATTTCGTGCAATGGCGCGCACCGTGCTGGATGAAGTTCTGGGGTTCCGCCCAGACTATATCGAGCACCAACTCGCGCATGCAGTGCGTGATCCATTGGGGAGAGCTTACAACCGCACGGCTCATCTCACTGAGCGACGAAAGATGATGCAGGCATGGGCTGATTATTTAGAAGGTTTACGGACACACCGTCTGGCAAGCTGAGATTAGTCGCAAGGACATCTTCACCGTCGATGAGGTCGAATTCAACGGTGCACTGGACATCATTACCGTGCGGACGCGAAGCGCAGATCTGACCGCAGACATGTGCACTTCGCGCCGGCACAGATGGCGCGACACCAGGCCGCGTATTCAACTGCCTGGCCGGCGAGCCTGGGCTTACGCCGCGCATAGCCCCGACGTTGGCGAACACCAAGTTGCCGCATCTGGACCAGGCCAACGAAAGCAATATGAACCTGCTGACCAGCCTGAGGCATCGCTTCGATGCGCCAGCCACGGCATGCCTGCCTGCCAATGGCAGCTTGCGCGTCAATGCATGCATCTACAACTACGGCAGGTGCGGTGCGGACGAAGTGATGTAACTGTATGTGCGCGACCGCAGCGCCAGTGTCACCCGGCCGGTGCGGGAGCTGAAGGATTTCCGCAAGCTCGCGGTGCCAGCTGGCGGCAGCACGTCGGTGGAGCTTACGTTGTGGCGTGCGGACCTGTTGTTCATCGGTCAGGTATTGAAAGCGACCGTGGAGCTGGGTGTGTTCGATGTATGGGTGGCGCCGTCGGCTGAAGCTGCAGGACTGACGGCGAGCTTAGACTTGGTGCAGTGAGGGTAGTCAAGGGGGCGGAGGCCTGCACGGAGATTGGACTGCCATGAGGCCCTTGTGCACTACGGCGCGCGTCATACACGGGTGCTAGCAGAGCTAGCACTCTGCGCGTCCTCTGCCTGTGGCGTCGCCACTACGGTCGGAGTCTGGATAGATTGCTTACCAAGCAGCAGCCTTGTACCAAGCGTGCGCAAAAGCGTATTACCCGGCATCTCGACCAGCCGATACATTGCCCAAGCTGCCACTAGAATGACCGCTGTGACGGGCACTGCCAGCACGGGAGCAGGACGAACGTCCTTCCCCAGTAGCATGACCGCCACATAGATCACCGGGATGTTAATCAGATACATGGAGAAGCTACATTCGCCGCACATGGAGATCAGGCGATTTCCAAATATGCGCTTGCTTAAGCCGGTGTCGAATGAGAACAGGAAGATAAATACTCCTGCGAAAAGTGCTGGGACAAGATTTAAGTACAGTTCGCGCTTGGATCCAAGGTCCATATGAACGCTATCCGCAACAATCAGGCCGATCAACAGCAGTGCGCATGCTTGGAGATAGCCCAAAGATTTAAGGCCAACGGACGCAACTACCTTGATGCGCAACAGGCCGAAGACAACGCCGGTGAAAAAATAATGGATCTTGGAGCCGACAAAGGTCCCGGGCAAAGCGGCTCGTTGTGAAATCAATGCGAAGACGACCGCCAGCGCAACCACCAAGATCGCAGCATTGCCACGGCTCTTCAAAGACCAGAGTGCCAGCCAAATGCCAAGGAAAAGAACATAGAACTGAACTTCGGGAGGAATACTCCACAGCGCTGAGACGTTGCCAGAGAAGAGTAAGTGGCGGATTAAATTTTGATGATCAATTGCATAGACGAAATGCGAGTCCATCATGTTGTAAATCAGGTACGACGCTATAACGACCGTGAGATACGCTGGAGCAATGCGAGAAAAGCGAGAAATCCCGTAGCGAGCAACGTCGGTGTAGTCAAAGGCCTTTCGCCATAGAGGAATGCCATCAAGAAGCCACTCAAGGTAAAGAAGACCATTACTCCAATCTCGCCAGGATGTAGTTGGCTTATGGAAAAAAAGTGTTCTTCTGCCAAGTGTGCATAGACCACTAAAAGTGCAGCCATTCCTCGGATACCAGTGAGAGAATCGATCCGTTGTTCCTGACCCATCAAAGGTGTCTCCTTAAAAAAAGCGAATGAGTCAATTGCATTGTGGACCACAGTTCTGATTGGTAGCGCAAAAGCTGAGAGCGAGGGTACCCCAGGTTTTAGGTGGCGATTTATAAGCCAGGCTAATTAGGCCTTTTATGTAATGCTGGCTAATATTTATCAGTTAAATGGGAGGCAATGCAAAGAATCCATCTGCATTTAGAATATATATTTTCAAGTAACTTACTGCCGTGTACCCATGCCAGTCGCGATCGAATCACTGCGCGCTTCTGGCATAATTCCAACGCATTTGAATTTTTTATCCCTACCTGCGCCGCGCCACTGATTGAAACAAACGTCATGGATAACACGCATTATCTGCGTAGCTTCCTGTTTGTCGTAATGCTTGTGAAAGGTAAGGCTACTACCTTTCGTGGCCAGGCGTGACAGCTATTTGCCGTCGAGACGGCATTAGGCCCCGTGACCCGCATGGTCAATCTCGGTGTGAAGTCATGGTCGGGATTCCATCTTCCAGGCATCCAGCTTGTCCTTTGCGTTGGCAATCTCCGCAAGCCGTCCAGCCATGAACAACTCCCATCAAGGCGAATGCATAGGCCAGCAGTTGTGTCCAGAATGCCGATCTTGGCGTTTTTCGCGCAGGCTAGAGGGACGAAGACTGTCTGTATCTCAATGTCTACCGCGGCGCCACCGCTGCCGATGACGGGAAGTGGTTGCCGTCTTCGTCTGGATTCAGGTCGGTGTGCTCCAAGTCAATCAGGGCGGCGGCTATGATTCCAGCAAAATTGCGATCCTGGTAAAGGCAGCAGTAGGCACGCTAACTTACCGCCTAGGCATATTTGGGCTTCTGACTAAAGCGGCCCTTGTCGCGCGTGTCGAGCGAACCGTTTAGGCCGAGCGCGTGAACACCACGTTCGGCGCCACTGGGCTAAAGCTGCTGATAAGTGTGCGAAGAAAGGCCTAAGTCCCGGTTCGGTCAAGCGCAGTCGCCGACTGATCGAGAAAGATCCAGCGTCCGTTGCCGATATGCCCAGTACCGATGTGAGCGCACCAGTCTTGCTCGCTACCCTGTGGAAGCTTGAGCAGCCGTGCGTCATCGACACTATTCATCGGGCCTGTGCACATACCCGGCCAAGTGTTCCGCTACGCCATCGCTACGAGCCGCGCCGAACATGGCTCATTACGTAGCAGGCAGGGGCCCGACCCAGTCGGGCCCCTGCTGCATCACTGTTGGTATCTTTTTTCCTGAACAATCTGTGTGAGCCATGATTTCACTGCCGCAGTGTCGTTGATGTTTCCATCGAACTCGATCGCTGGCTTCTGCGGCTCATTGTCGTTGCGCGGACGATTGTCGCGTGTCATGTAAGGAACTCCAATTCCGCCATTTCCACTGGGTAGTAACGCATCCTTTGGAGACCCAGTGCGCGAATCGACACCCGTCTCAACGCCTACCTGTATCACGCCAGGGAACCGCTTCAGCTCGTCGACAAAGCCGATACAGGCGCTCTTGCACTCGTAGTCTGTCAACACGAACACGCGTGCTTTGACAGGATTAACTGGCCTTCGTTTCGGCATCGGGACCTTGTAGGCATTGATCGGTGCGTGCAGAACCTTGTCTCCACGTGCGATGGCTGCATCAGCGAGACTGTCGTCCGCGTCAAAGGGAGTACCATCAAGCGGTGCAGCTGCCGGCGCAGAAGGATCTGGACCACTCTCCTGTGGCGATGTAGAACTTGCTACATCATCAGCAAGTCGGTACACAGCGGAGATCTTCAGTCTTTCGCGTGCGTAGTAATCTGCATAGTCATTACCGTACAGAGAACGCAGCACGCCCATGAACCATCCATACGGACCGCCCCCGTTGCCGCGCACATCGAGTATGAGAACTGACTTTTCGCGTAATTCCGCAGCCGACTTGTAGAGTGCTTCAAATTGATCCGATTGCTGTCGGCTGTCTGGGCTGAAGTTGCCTAGACGGATCCAAGCACCGTTGCTGCCAAAGGATGTGACGCTTACATCAGCGCTGAGCTCAGGCTGCAATTTTGATCTGACCTTGCCTAACTGCATCCGAGAGATATCTTTCCATTGCAGATCGATAGTTCGCCCGCCGATAACGCATTGGGTTGGTCGCTTCAAAAAGGGGCTCCCCGCATCGCGGAAAATCAACAACGCCGTAGCCGCTCGCGTGGACTGCAGGCCGGGAATTATATTTTCGTAAGGAGCAATGCGCTCAGACCACTCGCTCATGGGTATGCCGTCGCATTCGGTGACTTCCAAGCCGTTGGCTACGGTGCCATCAGTGCCAGCAACTAAGAAGCGCCTGCCTTGATACACAGCAAGAAAGCCGGGCCATTGGTAGCTCGCCGGAGCTAGCTGCATGTAAACGTATGCATGAGCGTCATTAAAGGTCGAGAAGAAGTGCGACAGTGTCTGACGGTAGCCCTCAAAACTAGTAACGTGTTGTAGGTCGTCATCCGCCTGGCGACGCGCTTTCGCTAGCATCGCAGCAAACGCGGTCGGGTCGGGATACACAGCGAGTATGGATTGGTCCTTGAACCATTGAAGAGAAAAGTTCACATCGTCATCGGCCATCACCGCCCAACCTCGGTTAGCGGTTGCTGAGTGAAGTGACGCTGGTTGAGCCGCTTGGCCCTGCGTAGTAGCGAGCAATGAAAGTGCTGCGAGCGCTGCAGCCCTGACACGAGTGCAGTGAAAAAAAGTTAATCGTTTGTTGCAATTAAACATAACCAGGATGTGCCTGTGTGTTTGGATAATTAAAAAAGCAAGAATCGTGCCAGTGGCGGATCCCAATGATGGTTTTGCGTTCGCAGTGCCTGCGGGCGTCCGCTGAGACCAATTCTCTCACGTCATTTCGGTCTCAGCGGCGTTCGAAGAGCATGTCCTCAGCACACACTCCAGGCCGTGTTGGCGGGCTCGTCACACATATACGAAAGATCATTGAATTTGAAATGGGTTTTGTCGAAATGCTTGCTGATAAAGTTTAACAGGTATTCATCTTTCATCAAGGAAAGCGCAACTTATCTGTGGATACCGAAAGTTTGAGCCGAGCTCCAATTTGTTGATAGGTCGAGGCAATGTTGAGTTGTCTAAGCTGAGCAGCGATACAGCACCTGTAAGTCTGCTCTCACGCAGGACTGTTATGCACAGTCATACAAAATCAGTCATTTTTGTTTGATCGGGCGGTTGACCTGTATTGAGCTCTTGCAATTCCCGAAGAGTTTCACGCAATTTGGTGGCAGTATCTGTTGGTTTTTCCAGGGGGAAGCAATGCCTTCCTTCTAATATTTCAGTTGAGATTAGTGGGTTGACGCGCGATGCGCGATGAGCGGCTGGCGGAATAATGGATATTCCATTCTTGGCACAGATGATACGGGTTGGAGTCTGCAGTGCACGGAGTGTTGCCCAGAGGTCGTCTGGAGCCGAGCAGTACATTTCTGTTTCTCGTTCTCGCGATAGGCGCATTTCAACCTCACCGGTCGCGGTTTTGCAAAAAGCGTGGTGCAGAAAGTCAGTCAATGCTTCAGGGTGCCAATGACGATATGGACCGCGGATTTGGAAGTAATTACGTGCAGTAGCCAAGCTCTCCCAACGAGTCTGCCTCCTGAGTGCCGCTCGGGCCAATGGCGTCCTTTTTGCAAGTCCTAGCAGTTTAACTACTGAGAAAGCCGAGATTGCTAGTGGCGTGGCGATCATGGGATCAAGAAGAACGCATGCCCTGAAGGGGTGCGAGCGGTTATGCGCCATCAAGGCAGTGAGTGCGCCTCCATAGCTATGCCCAACGCCAAAAGCGGGGACGTCTGCGAAAAGATGCCGATGTGCCTGAAACGCTAGGAGTGCAACCTCTGCGTTTCCATCCCAGCCAAGGTATCGTTTTCCGTGCGTGCTTACCCCATGACCTGAAATATCGCTCATAAAAAGATCGAAATCGGCTAATAGGTTTTGCAGAAGCTGAGTGTAGGCGCGGCTACAAAATCCTGTCCCGTGGAGAAAATGGAGAATCGGCTTGCCAGAAGGGACTGACATCCATCCACCTATTTTCAGGTCGGCATCTGTGTACTCGTATGACCAGCTTTGTAAGGGTGGCATAAATTTATCCGATGCGATAATTAAGAAGACTGGACATGTTGCGGTGTTACTCATTTTTTGCGATATAAGTTGCAGGGCTGAAAAAATTTCCGCTATTTGACAGCATATCTGTCAGTAGTTAGAACGACGTGGAGTGCTTAATAATTCGCTCGGTTAAATAATTAATTAGCATGCGCCCAGTAATTTATTTGTCTGTGCAATATTAACTATTGGAAACTAATTTTTTTCTGTCATGTGATCATCAAGTAGCTGGGTGATCACATGGAAGGCCGGGTAGCACGATCAGTACCAGTGAACGCAAGAGAGTGAAGGTCGAACTTGCCGCATTGCAGATGCGGTTTGAATGTGTGCAAATTCGATAGCTGTTTTTATAGAGTTTGAGACTCCAGGTCGAGCTGGTTATATTCCTCATCAGACAAGGTGATGACGCAGGCAGCTACATTTTCTTCTAGATGCGAGACGCGGCTGGTGTCCGGGATCGGCAGCATCACCGGGCTACGCTTGAGTAACCACGCCAAGGCAATCTGGCTTGGTGTCGCTCCTTTCGCCTTGGCAAGTACGTCGACGATCTTGCCAGGCTTTGCCAATTCGCCGGCCGCCAATGGGAACCATGGAATGAAGCCTATGCCATTAGCCTCGCAGTATTTCAGTACGTCCTCGTCGGCGCGGTCGACCAGGTTGTAGCGGTTCTGCACCGTTGCTACGGGGAAGATCTTTCTTGCTGCCTCGATCTCAGCGACCGACACTTGGCTGAGGCCGGCGAAACGGATAAGGCCCTGATCGATGAACGAACGAATCGTCTCGAATTGCTCGACGGCCGGTAGCTTCGGATCGATGCGATGCATCTGCCACAGGTCGAGGCGTTCGACTTTTAGACGGCGTAGGCTCATGCGCAACGCTTGGCCGAGATAAGCACGGTCTCCGAGCTGCGGCCACTGGCCCTCTGTCTGGCCTGGCCGCACCAAGCCACCCTTGGTAGCAATGCTCATGCCTGGATACGGCGCCAAGACTTCGGCGATAAGGTCCTCGCTGACAAACGGTCCGTAGCTGTCAGCCGTATCGATGAAATTAATCCCCAACTCGGGAACACGCCGCAACACACGAACGGCTTCGTCGCGGTCCTGTGGCTCGCCCCAGATACCTGGGCCGGTCAGGCGCATGGCGCCGAAGCCGAGGCGATGAACGGATAGTTCGCCGCCGATGAGGAACTGACCCGAAAGACTGGCATTGATCCATGACATTGTGAAACTCAGTTATTTGCTCGAGGACGGCAGGGCGAAAGCGACGAGCTTGTTGCCCGGTTTTGTGCCGTAGCTTGGCCGCCCGCCTTGGGCGACCACCACGTACTGCCGGCCGCTGTGCGGGCTGCGGTAGGTCATCGGTGTTGCGTTGGCGCTTGTTTCTAAGCGGTTGCTCCACAGCTCGCGACCGGTTGCAGCGTCCAATGCGCGGAAGGTGTGCTCTGCCGCGCCACCAATGAATACCAGGCCGCCGCGGGTCGTCACCGCGCCGCCTGCAGTCGGCGTGCCAATCGTGATTGGCAGCAAGGTGCGGATGCCTAGCTTCAGAGGGCCGATATCACGACCTGTGCCCAGGGGCTTGGACCAGAGCAGTTTGCCGCTAACCAGGTCGACGCCGGCAATTAGCCCCCACGGCGGCGCTGTGCAAGGCGAGCCTAGCGGTGATAGGAACTGCGTACGGTCAGCGCCATACGGAGTACCAAGCATCGGCTGGCCAGTCTGTCCACCACCATCTATGCCTGAGGCGATCTGAATCTTGCGGCGTGTTGCCTCCTCACGTGTGATGAGCTTCAGCCGGTCGGGCACCTGGGTCCAGTTCACGATCATGATGCCGCGGTCGAGGTCCAGCGACACGCTATTCCAATTGACCCCTCCCATTGAGCCAGGCGCAATCACGATGTTCTTGTTGAGAGTGACCGGTGTAAACATTCCTTCGTAGCGCGAACGCTTGAACTCGATGCGGCAGTACAACTGGTCGAGTGGCGTCACGCCCCACATGTCCTTCTCGCGCAAATTGGGTTCGCGGAAAGCCGGTAATTCGCTGGACTCAGGCTGGGTCGGGGACAAGTGCTCACCCTGAGCGATGCCGCCTTGCGGCACTGGCAGCTCCTGCACTGTCTTGATCGGCTTTCCGGTTTCTCGGTCTAGTACGAAGATCTCGCCACGCTTAGTGGGTTGAATCAAAGCGGGCCGCACACCCCGCGGCGTCGGCACATCCGCCAGCGTCGGTTGAGAGGGAACATCGTAGTCCCAGATGTCGTGGTGTGTCGTCTGAAAGCGCCAGCGCAATCGGCCGGTGTCTGCATCCAGCGCAATGACTGCACTGCCAATACTGTCGTCGAACGGCCGCCGTAGTCCGCCGAATGCATCGGGCGTTGCACCGCCCATCGGCAGGTAAACCAGGCCAAGCGCTTCGTCCGCGCTAATTGGCGCCCAACTGTTGGGCGAGGATGGCGTATAAAACTCGCCTTGCGGCGGCGCACCGATCCGCTCTGGCGAACCCGCATCGTACGCCCAGGCCAATTCGCCTGTTACGGCATCGAAGGCGCGGATGACTCCGGAAGGTCCGCCCCAATACTGGCCGTCCGGGACGCCCCCACCGACCACGAGCTTGCCACGGATCACTTGCGGTGCCGAGCTTACGTAGAAGTGCCCGCGTGGATAGGGCGCGATACCGGCCTGCAAATTGACTAAGCCATTGGTGCCAAAACCTGGGCAAAGCTGTCCGCTTTTTGCATCGAGTGCGGTCAACGTGGGGTTATGGCTTGGCGCGTAAATTCGCTCGGCACAAAGACCACTCGCGTTTGGAACCTTGTAATACGCCACACCTCGGCAAGGTTTTCCGGAAGATTGCTCGCCGTTGGAGACATTCTGTCGCCAGCGAACCTCGCCGGTTTCGGCATCAAACGCGTGAACACCATTGTTGCCGTCGCAGCTGTAAAGCGTGTCTCCGATCATGATTGGAGTTACCTCCAACGCGTTCATCTCGCCGGACACAGTCGCCGTCATCTCGGCCTCCCAGACTTTGGTCAGGCCAGAGACGTTGGAAGTGTTGATTTGGTCGAGTGGACTGAAGCGCGTGCCGCCCTGGTTGTTACCATAGGCCTGCCAGTCATCGCGTTCGATGGTCGCCAACGGATGCGGCAGCGCTACTGGCGCGTGCGGCTGCATTCCGCGGCGCAGCACCGGCATTTCAGGAGCGTCGTCAAAGGTGTGGGCAAATCCGCCAAGTACTACCGCCACGATCAACCCGGTTGCGAAGGTTCCCCAACCGTGGTTTCGCCAAGGCGCTGTCTTGCTTGCCGGCAAGCGCCTGATTGATGGCAGCAGCAACAAAACGGCCAAAGCGAAGGGGGCAATGAGCCGCGGTGCGAGTTGCCAGCCACTAAAGCCCACTTCCCAAAGGCTCCAAGCTACGGTCCATATCAGCATCGCGGCGTAGATCCAGATGCCTTGCGCATTACCCCTCCATATCAGGACGCTGCTAAGGATGTACGCCACACCGGTTATCAGGTAGTAGAGCGAGCCTCCGCTGGCGGCCAGTACCATGCCGCCGCCGGCAAGCGCCAGACCGAACGCAAGCAGAAATAGCGCCACGAGCCTTCCAGGCCACGAACGACGCGGCTTCGATGTAGAGCCTTTGGGATTCTTGTTTGCCATGAGATGCATCGCCGTGTGGGGTGGAGTTACAGGAGTTTTTCCGGAGTGATCGGGAGGTTGCGGATGCGCTTGCCGGTGGCGTGGTACACCGCATTGGCGATAGCCGCCGGGATGCCGACCATGCCCAGTTCGCCCATACCCTTGACTCCCAGCGGGTTGACGATGGTGTCATCCTCTTCGACGAAGATGGTCTCGATGGATTGGATGTCGGCATTAACGGGCACGTGGTAGTGCTGCAGGTTCGCGTTCATGAATCGCCCCGATCGATGATCGACTTCTGTCGCCTCTTCCAGCGCCATGCCAATCCCCCACACCACGCCGCCGATCTCCTGACTGTGTGAGGCCAGAGGATTGAGGATCTTGCCGCAGGCAGTGATCTCGATCACCCGCGTCACCCGAATGGTGCCCAAGTCAGGGTCGATCTTGACCTCGACAAACTGTGCGCCATGGGCAAGCGAGGCGTACTTCTCGCGTTCTGGCGACGGTATGGAGTTGTAAACCTCGGTAATCTCAGTCGTGTCGGTGCGCCGCATGACCTCGGCAATATCGGCAGCGCGTGGCAGATCGTTCTTGGCACGCAGGCGACCATCGAGCATCTCCACGTCCTCAGCAGTGAGACCCAGAAGGGGAGAGTCAGCATTCCGGTTCGCCAACTCCAAGAGCTTCGCCGTGATGGTCAACGCCGCACCGCGTACTGCCGAACCAACGCTGGATGTCGTCCACGATCCGCCCTGCGCGGGCGCTTGTGGCTGGAGCGTATCGCCCAACTCGAATTTCACCTGGTCCAGCCGTAGGCCCAAAAACTCAGCGGCAATCATGGTCATCACGGTGTATGTGCCGGGGCCGATGTCACTGGTCGCGCTCTCCACGCTGGCGGTACCATCGGCGCGGAAAGTTACACGCGCGCTCGCGGGCATCTGCATGGCGCCCCAGATGCTCGATGCCATGCCCCAACCGACCAGCAGCTTGCCGTCGCGCATTGATCGCGGCTCGGGGTTGCGGCTTTTCCAGCCGAACTTCTCAGCGCCCAGGCGGTAGCACTCGCGCAAGGCCTTGCTGGAGAAAGGCTTGCCACTGACCGGGTCGACCTCTGCGTAATTGATCAAACGTAGTTGCAGCGGGTCGATCTTCAGTGCATAGGCGAGTTCGTCCATTGCGCTCTCCAGCGCGAACATGCCGCTGACCGCGCCGGGCGCTCGCATCCAGGTTGGCGTGGACAAGTCAGTGGCCGCCACCTTCAACGGCATGTCCAGGTTCGGGCATGCATAGACTTGCTTGAGAAAGCCGGTGGTGTTGTCCGAAAATGCCTCGAAAGACGAGGTGTTGTGGAACGCTTCCTGGATGATGGCTTGCAGCTTTCCACTGCGGTCCGCGCCCAAAGTGACCTTCTGAATCGTCTGCGGCCGATAACCGTGCCCCGTGAACATCTGCGCACGTGTAAAGACCACCTTGACTGGGCGTTTGAGTTCGCGAGCGGCCATGGCGGTCAACGATGGGTAGTAGTTCGGCTTAAGGGACGAGCCGAACGCGCCACCGACGAAGGGCGACACCACGCGAATCTTCTCGGCCGAAACGCCCAGGCCCTCGGCGAGGTGCTTCTGGATGCCGTAGACGTTCTGGGTCTTGTCGAAAATGGTGAGCTGGTCGCCTTCCCAGAAAGCGATAGCTGCGTGCGGCTCGATCGGATTATGGTGGTTGATCGGGATGTGATATTCCGCCTCAACCTTGATTTCTGCTGATTGCAGTGCCCTCGACGGATCGCCGCGGGCAGGAGTGTTCTGTGGTGCAGGCTGCGCCTTGTCCAATACCGTCTCTAGATCGGTGACGTGCGACTCGGCCTGATAGCTTGGCTTGACCAGCCGTGCGGCATACCGGGCCTGTTCGTAGGTCTCAGCGACCACCAGTGCGATCGGCTGCCCGCTGAAAAACACCCGATCCGATTGCAGCGGCCAGGACCATTGCGGCGGAGCGCCGTTTACCGGTGTTTTGCCCAAACGGCCCGCGTTTAGATGGGTGAAGACGCGCACCACGCCTGGGGCCTGTTCGGCCTCACTAGTATTGATTGCGGTGATCAGTCCTTTGGCTATCGTACTCAGTACGATGAAGCCATAGGCAATGTGTGGGATCTGGAACTCAGCGGTGTACTTGGCCTTTCCCGTAACTTTGGCGATTCCATCGACGCGGGTTGTTTCTTTTCCAAGATAGCGTGCCATAGCAATTTTCCTTCCGCTCAAGCCAGTTTCGAAGCACGCATCAGCGCACGCACAACAGATCGCTGTCCCAGTTCTACCTTGTAGGTGTTGTGAGCCAATGGACGGGCATCGCGCAGCGCGGCTTCCGCAGCCTGCCGGAACGTGTCCTCGCCGGCTCGGCGTCCGATCAGCGCAGCCTCTGCTTCGGCGCTGCGCCAAGGTTTGTGCGCAACGCTGCCCAGCACCACTCGCGCCTGGCGAATGGTGTCGCCGTCGAGTTGCAGCGCAGCGGCGACGGAAACCATTGCGAAGGCGTAGGACGCCCGATCGCGCACTTTGAGGTAGTGCGAGTGGCGGGCGAACTCCGCTGTGGCGACCGGCAACTCGATGGCGAGGATCAACTCACCGTGCTCGAGGTTGTTGTCGCGCTGCGGCGTGTCACCCGGAAGGCGATGGAAGTCCACAATCGGGATCAACCGCTCCCGTCCGTCGGTAGCACGCACGCGCACGTTGGCGTCCAACGCGTACAGCGCGTTGGCCATGTCACCCGGATAGGTCGCCACACATGCTTCGCTCCAGCCGAGCACGGCGTGGATCTTGTTCAGTCCTTCGCGCGCGCCGCAGCCGGTGCCGGGTTCGCGCTTGTTGCATGGCGTAGCGGTGTCGTAGAAGTAATTGCACCGAGTGCGCTGCAGGAGGTTGCCGCCATTGGTTGCCATATTGCGTAATTGCCCTGAGGCACCTGCGACGATGGCCTGCGTCAGCAGCGGATAGTTCTCGCGGATCAGTGGATGGTTGGCGGTTTCGGTGTTGGTCGCCAGTGCACCTAAGGAAAGGCCGGCACGGCTGCGATGGATCTGCCGCAGCGGCAACTGGCGGATGTCCACCAGGCGTGTGGGCCGCTCGATGTCTTCCTTCATTAAATCCACGAGGTTGGACCCGCCGGCGAGAAACTTCGCGCCAGGAACGCCCGCCATTGCCGCAGCGCTCGATGCAGCATCGGCCGCGCGTACATACTCAAACGGTCTCATGGCCATCCTCCAATCGTGCCGACGCCAGTTGCATCTCGGTGGCGAATCCCCAGGTTTGGGCAGCCTGGCGGCCCGAGTGCGCCTCCTGTACTGCGGCGACGATGCCGGGGTAGGCGCCGCAGCGGCAGATGTTGCCGCTCATACGTTCGCGGATTTCATCGTCCGTCAGACGTGTGGTCGTCTTGCTAACGTCGGCGGTGACGTGGCTGACGTCGCCGCGACGTGCCTCGCCTAGTAGACCAACGGCCGAGCAGATCTGTCCCGGTGTGCAATAGCCACACTGGAAACCATCGTGCTTGATAAAGGCGGCTTGCACGGGATGCAGTTGGTCCCCTTGAGCCAGGCCTTCGATGGTTGTGACTTCTCGCCCTTCGAGCGTCGCTGCCAGGGTGAGGCAGGACAGCACACGTTGGCCGTCCACCAGCACCGTGCAGGCACCGCACTGGCCCTGATCGCAGCCCTTCTTTGATCCAGTCATCGCTAAGCGCTCTCGCAGCGCGTCGAGCAGAACCACGCGAGAGTCGAGTTCTAAGGTCTGCTGCACGCCGTTGACCCGAAAGGCCACTTTGACGACGTTCTGCGCCTTGATAGGGGCCACGGCAGCACCTTCGGCGAGCGGCAAGTGGGCCAATGCGGCCTCTTGAGCCAGTAAGTTCGCAGCGAACACGCCAACGCCGCCTACGGCGGAGTTGATCATGAAGGTACGCCGCGACTGGCCCACACCATCTAACGCAGGCATTTCTCTCAGAAGTGCTGCTTCGTCAGCGCTCAGCTCGACCGGCGGTTCGGTCTCGATGGGATATTTCATCGTGTGTCCTTTCTGTAACGCTCAAGGCGTTGGCGGTTTGGCATGGCCAAGGGGGGGCAGACTCCCATGCGGTATCAGCTAATTTCGCGTCTTGTGAGTTGCCAGGATCAGATGCGCTTGGATGGAGTCATCCTGCTGAGTTGACCCAATGGTTTTGCTCTCTTCATAGGTCTCGGTCCCGTCGCAGCGTAATGATCGACACCTCGCGTGGCACGCCGATACGCAACGGTAGCCAGTGGCCAAGTCCCGAGCTCACATCGAGATATCCACTCCCTTCCTGATAAATGCCGTGCATGTAGTCGTAGGCGACGATCACCGGCCGCCCGAACAAGCGAACTTGGCCCCCATGTGTGTGGCTGGACAGCGTCAGCATGGCTCCACGCGCCGTGGCGATGGGAAAGAACTCGGGGTGGTGCGAGAGCACAACGAGAGGCTCGCCCGGCATGACCTTCGCAAAAGCGAGGTCGGCGAATCGGTGCATCGCGGCGTCCTGCTCATCGCGGGGGAGCATGTGACGCCCGTCCGCAGCCAGCGGATAGTCCACGCCAGCCACGCGCAGAGGAACGCCTCGCGGATGGACTTGCATGCTGCTATTGATCAGCACCTCGATGCGGGGATTGCGCCGCTTGAGCGCGGCGACGACGGCAGCCTCGTTGGGATATTTGTCGTGGTTGCCGAGGATGGAGAGCACTGGCAGAGCCTCGCTGCGCTCCAGAGCATCCAGCGTCGATTCAAGTTGATCTAGGTCGTCGATCAGGTCGCCGGTGATTGCCAGCAGGTCCACGTTGCGTGCGTTGACGATATCCACTGCGGCAGCCAGATCGGCGGGTTTGATAAAAGGCCCAATGTGGACATCGCCGATGTTGGCGATGCGCAGGCCATCCAGACCGTTGGGCAGACCACTCACCTGGATCACCTCCTCGCGCACGACGGGACCGCCGACGGTGCCGAAGCTCACGGCGATGCCAACCGCTAGTGACAGGCCGATATACATGAGTTGCAGCAGCGGGCCATGCTGCTTCGTCCCAGCGGGCAAGCGGCGACCGAGCAGCCAGCGTCCTGCCTGGAACAGGGCGAAAGGCACAATCAGAAGCACCGCTGTCACCAGCGTGCCGATCCAGGTGCTGACGAGCCAGCGTCCAGCCTCGCTTGAAGCGCCGTTGAGATCGGGCAGGAACCACCAGACTAGGTGCACGAGCGCGGCGGTTGTCCAGAAGGTCGCTTGAGCTCTCGGTCTGCGCGCGGCCGGGCCGCTCGCTATTAAGAACAGGCCAACCACGAGCGTCAGCACTAGGGAGCGAAAGAGAACGAACGTCAGGCTCATAGGGGAATCCGCTTCTGCATCAAAGTGTGCGCATTCATCCGGCGGCGGAAAGGCCGAGACGACGTCGCAGTTCCGGCGCGGTCAGATGGGCGCGGAAGCCCGGCCCGCCGGGCTGGAAGACGGCAGCTGCGGCCAGGTTGCCGACGATCACGGGATCGCAGCCGGCATCGCGCACCAGCGCCGCGGCCACCCGCATGGCCCCGGCATCATCGCTTGCGATGGGCATGCCGATGTGCCCGCTGCGTCGAGAAGCAGAGGTCTCCACTACGGTGGCATCGACCGCACTGAACGCACGGACCAGTCGCGAGCCGGGCATGTATTTGGCAACGGTTTGGGCAGTACCCAGTTCTCGCGCCTCGCGATAGACAGCGCTGCTGTTCGCGCCCCATGCATTGGTCGCGTCCAGGACAATCTTCCCGCTGTAGGCGCTGCGAAGATCGCGGCCGATTTGGGGCAATGCTTCGAAGGGCACGGCCAGCAGGAGCACGACGCCAAACTCAGCTGCCGCCGCTGGAAGGCCCACCGAAGCGCGCGGCCCCAGCTCGCGGGCCATGGCTGTCAGTTGGTCGGGGTTACGGGAGGAGAACATGACCTGATGGCCTGCCTTGACCCACAGGCTGCCTACGGTGCCGCCCAACGAGCCGGCCCCGATCACGCCGATGCGCATCGGCTCGGCCGCGAAGGCGCGAGTCACCGAAATGAGTGCTGGCAACGTGGCCAGCGCGCCGAGAGATTTCAGAACAAGCCTGCGGGAAGAGCTCATGGTCATTGTCTCAGTCAGTGGATGAAGTGATGCAGCCGTCTTGACGCTCTTGCATCTGATGGACCCGCCCTAGCCAGATGCTCAGGCCTAGCCAGACCGCCGACAGGGGCAGCGCGATAAAAGGGATCTGCATAAGGCCCAGGCCAAGGCTCATCAGGGCGGTGTGGCCCCAACTGGCGAGCTGATCGCCACCGCGATAGACCACTGTGTCGATAAAGTTTTTGGCCTTGTAACGGTCCTCGCGCGCGCTGGAGGTAAACAGGATTTCGCGGGCCGGCCGAGCCAGCGCGAAGTTCGCCACACGGCGGGCTACTTGTGCGCCCACGATGAAGGTGACACTGGGGCTAACGGCGAGTGCTGCAAAGCCCGCGAGACTGATCAGGGGCAGGATGCAGAGGGTCACCACGATGCCCACGGTGGCGATTATTCGGCCGGTGACGAAGAGCTGGAAGACCAGCGTGATCGAGTTGACAATCAGATCGATGTTGGCGAAAAACGCGGTGCGTGCCGCCCGGTCTGGGAAGGATGACTGGGCAATGCTGGCCTGTTGGAAATACAGGAAAGTCGAGGTGACTGAGTACAGCAGGATGAACAACGCCAAGCCGCTTAGGTATGGCGAGCGCAGGGTGTGGACCATACCCGAGAAGATGCTGCCGCCCATGGGCGAATCGGGGTTGTTGTGGCGTGGGCGGTGCTGCAACGCAGGGGCGAGCAGGGACAGCCTGCGCGAGGCTAGAACCGCCATCTCCAGGAACATGATAGCGATCGCCATCAGCCAGGCACTGTCGAGGTGTGAGATGAGGCTAGAGGTGATGGCAGAGCCGATGATGCCACCTGTCGTCGCGCCGGCGGCGAACAGCCCGAACAGCCGCTTGCCTTGCTCGCTGTCGAAGATGTCCACCATAAAGGACCAGAACACCGAGACGACGAACAGGTTGAAGACCGAGACCCAGATGAAGAAGGTACGTCCGATCCACACCTGCGCATCGGGATTGGCAAAGTGCATCAGCAGAGCAAACAGCACTAGGTTTGCCGCGAAGAAGCGGTAGGCCAAGGCGATGAACTTGCGCCGCGGCAAGCTACGCACTGTCAGTGCGAACAATGGGCTGGCCACTAACATTGCCAACAGCGTGCCCGAGAACAGCCACGGCAGGTTCTCGATACCACCAGCAACGCCCAGCTCGTCGCGGATCGGGCGCAGCACGTAGTACGCCAGGAACAGCGCGATCACGTACAGCATGGACCACAGGACGGCAGGCGCCTCTTCGGGGCGCACGCCGGCCAAGCGTTGCCACAGTGAGGCGACAGTGGACTGCAGCATTATTTCATCTCCTTGGACTCAGTTGCCGGATGGGGCTGCGTGTTCATAGCGCCGCTTTCCCACCAAGCAGTGAATGATTGCGCGCGGCCGTCTAGATAGACCGGTTGTCCAATCTCAGGCGTCCACAGTGCATAGCCACGTCCCTGGCTGGCTGCGACGATGCGCTTGAAAGGGTCGTCCCAGTCGTGAGGCGCGAGGGAGAAGCGGCCCACGTGCGCCGGCATAAGCACATGGGTGCGCAGGTCCTCGGCCGCCTGCGCAGCTTGCTCCGGGTTCATATGGACGTTTGCCCAGCGCGGGTCGTACTGTCCGGTATCCAGCGCCACCCAATCGAACGGGCCGAGTCGCTGGCCTATCTGGGCGAAATGTGGCCCGTAGCCAGAGTCGCCACTAAGGAAGAGCCGATGCTCTGGAGAGACCAGCGCAAAGCCGACCCAAAGTGACTGGTCTCGGGTGAGGGTACGTCCGGAGAAGTGGCGGGCCGGCGTGACATGAATCTGCAGTTGCGGCGTCAGCGCAACGACCTCGTTCCAGTCGGCCTCGCGCACGCGGCTCATGTCGTAGCCCCAGCGCTCGAAATGTGCCCCGACACCCAGTCCCACGATCACCTGCCGAACCTTGGGCTGCAGTACCCGCATGGTCGGGTAGTCCAGGTGGTCGTAGTGGTCGTGGCTGATTAACAGCGCGTCGATTTCGGGCATGTCGACAGCCGCATAGATGCTGGTGCCCTTGAAAGCTTTGTTCACCGCGGGAACGGGTGCGGCATTGGTGCTAAAGACGGGATCTACCAGAAAGCGTTGCCCGCCCAGTTGCACAAAGTAGGAAGAATGGCCCAGCCAGACGACCAGATCCTGCGCCGGGTCGAGCGCCTTGAGGTCGGTTTTGACGGATGGGAGCGCGCCCGGTGGCCGGGGATGGCCTTTCTCTCCAAGAATGGTTTCCATCCACATCGACCACTCGGACTGATCCGTTGTCTGCATGGGCGTATCGATCTGGTTGAGAAACGCACCATCGATATAGTTGCGCGAGTGGGACATCCGTTCCAGCTGCTTGCCAGTGGGCAACGCTCCGAAAAGGGGACGCTGCAAATAGCCGATGACACCCGCCGTGCCGAGGATGGCAATACCGACAACGGCCATGGCCAGACGAGTCCAGAATCGCTTCATGTAGGGGATCCCTTGGTTGCCATCACGCCAGCTTGGTGCCGGTGGTACGCGCGAGTTCGGTCAACAACTGGTCCTGGAACCGGATATCGCTGACAGCGGGATGCGGCTGTTCACGTCGCTGGTGATGCCAGTAGCCGCCGCTGGTAAGTGCGTCGGGCACGTCGCTGACGGCTAGCCACTCCTGGGTCACATGTCCCAAACGCAGGTCATCGGGCGCGCCCGGACCGCCCATCTTGGTTGGTACCCAACCCGGGTCGACAGCATTGCTAAGGACTTCAGGCCACAGCCGTGCGACCGATGCTGCCAGTGTGGTGACAAACAGTTTGCTGTCCGAGTAGCTGCCCGTTGACGTACGGCCGGACCAGTCCATGTCCACCAGGTTGGCGCGTCCGCTCTTGTGCATGCTGCTACTCAAATAGATCAGGCGCTTGGGGCGCTTGATCAGCGTCGTTAGCAGGTAGGGCGCGACGACGTTGACCATCAGCAATGGCGAGCCAGAAAGGATGCCTGCGTTATGGATGACCGTATCCATCGCGCCAATCGCATTGACCTGGCTAGCGAGATCGCGGGTCTGTGCGAGATCCGACAAGTCTCCGATCGTGGCGATAGCGCCCTGGTCCACCAGTTTCTGCACCGCCGACAGTCGCGCCTGAGAACGCACATGCACGACGACGTCATGGCCCTGGGCCAGTAGGGTCTCGGCTGTGGCATGGCCCAACCCGTCGGCCGAGCCGGTGACGAAAACGCGAGCTTTGCGGCTCACCGTATTGCCTGTGCCTCGTTGCATGCTGGGTATGGGAAACTCCTTTCGACTGTTATTCATCGTTTGCGTCCCGGATGCCGTGACGCTCAATAGCGAATCCGCAACTAGCGCCGAACCTAGTCCGGCGCTGCTGGAGAGAAATTTTCGACGGTCCATAAGAGTTTCCTTTGTCGGCCGCACGACGTGGTGTCGCTTGCGACCATTTGCTCTGTTGAACCCAGCCGCCGCGATGAAAAAGCGAATGGAACAGGCTATTTTTTTACGCTTTCGAATCCAGCCAAATGCTTCCATGCAGTTGCTTGGTTGTGCTCAGAAATACTGAGGAAGGCGTGCCGCAATCACCACGGCTGATTCGCGGGGCCGACCGTGAACTCGTTGATCGTCGTGTCCTCCGGCTGATCGATCGCGAATGCAACGACGCTGGCAATTCGATCCGGGGAAATGCCGAATTTGTCGTAGATGCTTTGCATTTGATCGAGGGACTCTTTGTCGCTGAACGTTGTCAGTAGTTCGGTATTGATGGCTGCGGGGTAGATCGTCGCCGTACGGATGTTGGTTGCTTCCATGGCCGACTCCATGCGCAAGACTTCCATGAAATCGCGCACGAACCACTTCGTACCTCCATAGACCGCGCCGCCCGGATAAGCCTTGAGCCCGGCCACCGATGAAGTGGCGATGACGTGGCCAGATTTTTGTGCCAAGAATTCGGGCAATACGGCTGCCACGCCATTGAGCAGACCCTTAACATTGACATCAACCATCTGATGCCAATCGACGGTCTTGAGCGCGGACAGCGGCGAGTTCGGCATCAGGCCGGCATTGAGGAAAATGGCATCCACGCGGCCAAAGGTGTCCTTGGCCAGCTTGACGATGGCATCGTTCTCGGATTGCTGGGTGACGTCCAGCGCCTGATACGCAGCCTGGCCTCCGCGCTGATTGATCTCGTCAACGATCCGCTTCAGGTTGTCCGCGCGCCGCGCACCGAGAACGATCTTGGCGCCTTTGCTTGCAAGCAGCTTGGCTGTGGCCTCGCCAATGCCTGATGACGCGCCGGTGATGATGACAACTTTGTCTTTAATCATGATGTTTCTTTGCCTTTTTTAAAATACCGGCAAGGTCTGCCAGCGTGAGTTCAGTACATAGGAAATCTGCTGTCTACAGCCAACGCGTCGCTTCTCACGAAGGTCGAGTCCGAGCCGTAAATCCCGGAGCACTGCGTCGGCGATTTCCTCGCCATGGCACAGGTGCTTCATAAGAAGCGTGCAGCAGGTCGTCTATCGACAGCACTTCGTTGTCCAGCGTTAACGAGACCATCGTGTGTCCATCGTGCCGACGCACACGGCGTTGAAGCACACGCCACGCGTTGCGCATTTGAGCGCGGCGCTCTCTTGGATGCTCATGTAAGACTTCGTGATCAGGTGGATCAACCCTTGAGGTTCTTTCCGAAAAATTCGCTGATCTTGTCGAAGGGAATTTTGTCCGCGTGGTCGTACAGATCAACGTGGCTGGCGCCCGGGACGATCACGAGTTCTTTAGGCTCTGCAGCAGCCGCATAAGCGGTTTGGGCGAAATAGAGTGAATGAGCTTTCTCGCCGTGCACGAACAGGATCGGACGCGGCGAGATCTCTTTGATGTAGCTCAAGATCGGCATATTCATGAACGACAGCGGCGTGGTAACCGTCCAGGCGTTGCCGGAGTTGACCGCACGCGGGTGGTAGCCGCGCGGCGTCATGTAATAGTCGTGATAATCGACCATGAACTGTGCTTCGCCGCCCTTTAGTTCTTTGTTGTAAGGCGGTTGGTAGGCCGGCTTTCCGTTCGCAGCGTCTTGCCAGCGCTGCTGGCTCAGTTGCTCCAGTGTCTGCGCGCGCTGTTCACTGGTCACGCTATCGTTGTAGCCCTTGGACATGACGCGTGTCATGTCGTACATGGTGCTGGCGACAACTGCCTTGACGCGTTTGTCAGCAGCCACGGCATTCAGTGCCATGCCTCCCCAACCGCAGATGCCGATCATGCCGATGCGCTCACGATCAACGTAGGTTTGCAGGCCGATGAAATCGACCGCCGCCATGAAATCTTCGGTATTGATGTCCGGTGAAGCGACGTTACGCGGTTCGCCGCTACTTTCTCCGGTATAGGAGCCATCGAAGGCCAGCGTGACGAAGCCGCGCTCAGCCAGGATCTGCGCATAAAGTCCCGAGGACTGTTCCTTCACTGCGCCGAATGGACCACCGACGACGATCGCCGCCAGCCGCTGGTTCGCCCGATTTTTTGGAAGATATAGGTCGGCCGCGAGGGTAATGCCGTAGCGATTCTTGAAGGTGACCTTCTGATGGTCAACCTTCTGGCTCTTGGGAAACACCTTGTCCCATTCTTGCGTTAACCGCACGCTGCCTTCCTTGGCGGTGACAGTAGTATTTGCCGCCAGCACCGTTTGATCGCCGAAAGTCGCGGCCATTCCTGCAAGGAGCGAGCCTTGAACGAAACCTTTGAGGGCTGTCCGCCGCTTGATGCTCGTGATGTTCAGGGTAGCTTCGTTCATGATGTTTTCCCGTGTGTTATTGGTGGTGAGGCCGGTAAATCGGTTTAGGTCTCGTCTATGAGGGTCAGCGGTACGCTGCCGGCCTGTCGCCGTCGGTATTGGGCTGGCTGATGCCCAGATTCTGTTTTGCGTAGCGCTGCGGATCCTTTACGAGGTCGGCCATGAAGCGCCCGATGCTCGCGCCCGAGGTTTCCGTCCCCTTGTAGGTTTCGCCTTTACTGGTCAACTCGAATTCTTCGCTTGGCTTGTTGGTCAGCCACACGGGGCGCAGGACGGTGTAGTCGAGCCCCGACTGCTCGGCGACCTCTGCGGCCTGCAGGTTGATGGGGCGGTACTGGCCGACCATACCTTTGTCCCAGACGTTGAAGGCTGCGGGCAGTTCCTCATAGATGCCGCCTGCGCTGGTGACGACGATGTGGCGTGCGCCGACCTCCTTCATGGCCCGAACGACATTCGCCGTCTTAACGTCCAGGTCTATGCCACCCAGAGTGCTGATGACAATCTCTTGCCGACGGATTGCACGAGTTAGCTCTGCAACGCTGGTGGCATCGCCTTCCACGACACTGACGCGATCGCTTCGCATGCTCTGCATACGGCTTGCGCGGCGCAGTAAAAGGGTTAGCTTCACGTCATCTTGTTTAAGCAGGCGGGGGATGATTTCTCTCGACGTACTGCCATTGGCGCCGATCAGGATTACGTTCTTCATGGTTGAGTTGGCCTTCGTTGTACTCACTGACTTGGCCCTCCGAGAGCATTCGGTGTCGCTACACGTGCTTGACGCGATAGCTTCGGTAACCTCAAAAGCAGCGGCAAGGAGACCGGACAGCAAGACGATCTTTCTTATTTGGGTTGCCTTGCAAGCTGGGAGTCTTCGAGGGTCAGGGGCGTAGGTTGTTCACCCTGTAGCGCAACCACACGGTGCTGTCGTTCAACGGCTTTACGTCGATCAGCGTGAACGAGTACGGCCGGGTTCTGGTCAGTGGTTCTTTGGCCGTGAACAGGCCCGGTGCATCGGGCGAAGCGTCGGATACTGGGGCCAATAACAGGCTCACTTCATCGACTAAGCCGTCCTGCACATACGACCAGTTCAACACGCCACCGCCGCCGATCATCACGCGCCTCATGCCGAACAGCGTCGCGAGCTTGTGCAGCGCCAGGGCGTTGTCCGGTGCATCTTTCCCCGCGATAACGTATGAGATCCCCAGGCGACGTAGCAGCTCCTTATAGGCGTTGCTCGCTTTTTCGGTGAGTACTGACACCACGTGCGAGCGCACATTGCCGTAATCGACGTGGCTATCCTGCCAACCCAGACGTCCGGCAGGGTCGAGCGCTACGTAGTATATCTGCGCGTGCGCCTCTGCCACGAAGTCGCCTTCGGGAACGATCTCCGCCGATGAGTTCAGGTCTGGCTCGCGGTAGCGTGTGAAGTTATCGTCTGTCGAAACCCGGCCATTCAGATAGCCCTGGATGTTCAGGACTTGTCGATCTGCGTGCAGCGCAAGTTGCTCGTATTGAAGCGCTGCCGAATCAAATTCTGGTAATTCAATACCGTGGATTCTTCCGTCCAGCGAAGTCAGCGTGTGGATGATGACATAGGGCTTCTTCAAAGGAGTCTCCTGCATCTAGTTCTTAGAAAACTCGATTCGCACGCTGCCGCCGCCCAGCGCCTGTTCGAGGCCAGCGGGATCGTCTACACGGCCGAGGCGCGTGTACGAATAGGACGAGTTGAAGGTCAGGTAGAAGACCACCAGCGTCTTCGATCCATACAGCATGAGGTCGCCGTTGCGGATCGTGCCGGGCCGACTGGCATTCATAGGCAGCGCCTTCGGCAGCTCGGCGTGCTTCTCGTTGCCGTTGAGGTCAGGCATGTCCATCGAGAGCGGCAGCATTGCAATCAAGGCGCCGGCGGCCTCGGTATCGGCCAGGGTGATGGCGAAGCGGCGTTCGCCGACGGTCATCCACATGCGGGATTCCTTTGGTTGGGTAGTTGCCGGCGCATTGGCGGTGGGAGCGGCTAAAGCACTCGGCTGTGCGGCATCACACCCGCCAAGCAAGAACAGACCGCAAAGCAGACATTGCGCGCGCCTGATCCTTCCCCGCAGGCTGCGCCCAGGGCGTTGTTCAATGACCGTCTTCGTAGAAGTATTGGGGCGCATGGCGATGGTGTCCTCCGGTCGTGAGGTATGGCTCAGTCCGTCTGTCGTACTTGCGAGCGCCAGGTGAGGAACGTAAGGAAAGCCGCTAACAGCAGCACGCCAGCACTCGCCATGAAGGTGCTTTGGTAGCCGGTCGAATCGAACAGCAGGCCGCCGACAGTTGAACCCAGGGCGATAGCCAACTGGATCACGGCCACCATCAGCCCGCCGCCAGCTTCCGCGTTGTTCGGCATGGCTTCGGCAATCCAGCTCCACCATCCGACGGGTGCTGAGGTAGCGACTAGGCCCCACAAGCCCAGCAGCGCACCCACTGCAGGGACCCAGGTACCGAAGGGAACCAGTGCAAGTGCAATTGCCGACATAAAAACGGGGATTACGACCAGCGTCCCGTAGAGGCTGCGCTTGAAGACGTAACCGACTAGCGCTGTACCGATGAAGCCGGCCACGCCGATCACCAGCAGGATCAGTGACAACGTGGATACCTCTACGTGCGTCACTGTCTCCAGGAACGGCCTTACATAAGTGAACAGGGCGAACTGCCCCATGAAGAACGCGCCGCAAGCAGCCATTCCAAGGGCCACCTGTCGGGCGCTTAGCAGCTTGAAGACGTTACCAGAGCTCGGTACGCGCTCCTGGGCCTGCATGGCCGGCAGGCTGATCCACTGCCAGACCAAAGCCAGTGCGGCCACCGGGACTATGCAGAAGAATGCGCCACGCCAGCCCATCAACGAACCGAGATAGCTGCCCAGCGGGGCAGCTATCACCGTCGCCAGTGCGTTGCCGCCGTTGAAGATCGCCAAGGCACGCGGCACCTGATCGGCGGGCACCAAGCGCATGGCTGTGGCCGCCGACATTGACCAGAACCCGCCGATTACCACGCCGATGAGCGCACGGCCCATCATGTAAATCAGATAGCTCGGTGCCAGCGCCACCACGCTGCCGGAGACAGCCATCAGCGCCGTCAGTGCCAGCAACAACATCTTGCGGTTCATGCCACCTGCAAGCCACGAAATCGACAGGCTGGTCAGTACCGCAAATGCGCCGGAGATTGCGATGCCTTGTCCGGCCATCCCCTGCGTGACCCGGAGGTCGGCTGCTATCGGCGTCAGCAGGCTGACCGGCATGAATTCCGAAGCAACGAGCGTGAAGACGCACAGAGACATGGCGAGCACGCCGCCCCAGTGCGCAACCAACGGTCGCTCCCCCAATTTGTGTTTAGAAGAACTTCCCTGGCCCAAGGCTTCAGACATTCGTGCGGTCACGAGGCCACCGACTGAGCAAGACGCTTGCCAGAGGACGAGCTCAACTTGTCCCAAAGAATGAGGTTCGCGCGGTGCGCAGATCGAGCCATGGCAGCAGGCGCCATCGGTGCGGCATTGATCGACGCCGCCGCGCCAGCTACAGTGCTTCCGGTCTTGAGAGAGTACCCTCGACCTGCTTTGGCGCCAGACGCATTTGTGATTTCAGGGTCTGTGATGTTCTGCTTACTCATATTCGATGCCAATCAAGTTGAATTGGTGATAGATGCCAACTGTTTGAAAGTTCGATGGCAGTCAGTCAGCTACGCGTTCGATCCGAACCTCAAATGGTCCAGGGCGCTGCAAGATGGCTAGGCCCGTCTCTACGCGGCCAAGCCGCATCAGGTCGGCTGTGTAATTTCCTGTCCCGTTCTCAACGAAGATCGCTAGATTTCCCCAGGGGGCGTAGTAGGCGAGATCACCACCTCTGACAGGCACCGAACTTTGGGCACGGCTCCGGGGGATTTTCTGGGGAAGAACGGCGATACGTTCGATACGGGCGTAGTCGGTCAGCGTCAGCGTCAACGGCAGCTGTGTCGCGAAATCTCTCGCAGATGGGCTGTCGTCAAGTGTGGCGATGGCTTCCTGCCCAGCGACGCTCAATCGAATCTTCAAGGGCAACTCCTGAGAAAGTCCGGGCGAAGCGCCATCCGTTGCTGCAGCAGAGCTAGAGCCGCCGCATGCCACCAGTCCCAAAATCGAGACTAAGAACAGCATCTGGGTTTGATGCCATAGCCGCTGCCGGGAAATCAGGGATGACTTTTTCATACCCTGAATCATTTCGCGTGGACGCGCGCTTGACTAGCTAATTAATGCTTAAAGGGGATATAAGATCAACTAATTAATCTTCGTGAAAAACTATTGCAATGGTCAAACGCAATCTCAACGATCTTCTGTACTTCGTGACTGTGGCGCGGGAAGCCAGCTTCACGCGCGCGGCGTCGTTGCTAGGGGTCACGCAATCTGCCCTCAGCCAGGCCATCAGCGGTCTGGAGGCGCGGTTGGAGATTCGACTGCTCACGCGCACCACGCGCAGCGTGTCGCCTACGGCCGCTGGAGAGCGCTTGCTCAACGCGATCGGTCATCGCTTTGATGAGATCGAGTCGGAGCTGGACGAGCTCACGGAACTGCGTGACAAGCCGGCTGGCACGGTGCGGATCACTTGTGGTGAACATGTCCTTCGGACCACTTTGCTGCCCAAACTCACTCCGTTGCTACGCGAGTACCCCGACATCAAGGTCGAGTTCGACATCAACTACGGGTTTCGGGACATCGTGGCCGACCGTTTCGATGCCGGTGTGCGTATGGGCGATACCATCGACAAGGACATGATCGCGGCGCCGATCGGGCCGCAGTTGCGTATGGCGGTCGCGGCTTCGCCCGCGTACTTCGAGACCCATTCCATACCCAAGGAACCTAGCGATCTGATCAAGCATAACTGCATCAATATGCGTATGCAGACCGCTGGGGGCCTGTACGTTTGGGACTTTGAGCGCCGCGACAAGCAACTCAACGTGCGAGTGGATGGCCAACTTATTTTCAACACCTCACCGAGTATGGTGGATGCCGCGTTGGCTGGGTTGGGTATAGCGCACCTCCCCGAGGATGAGTTCGCGCCGCACATCGAGGAGGGTCGGCTTGTTCGTGTGCTGCAGGACTGGTGCCCCCCGTTCCCGGGCTACTACCTCTATTACCCCAGTCGCCGGCAGCCTTCGCCGGCATTCACGTTGGTGGTCAAAGCGCTGCGCGTTTCGCCCCCGGCAAGCCCAAAGCGGCGTTGAACCGGTTTGGCTTGTCGCACCGATGACAGCCACCGATAAAGCCGGTTCGCTCGTCCTACCGGCAGCAGATCAATCGAGCCGAGTGCCTCGCACGTATTTCATCAAGCCGTCTGGCCTCCATCGACGACGATGGCTGCGCCGACCGTGAAGGCCGCAAGGTCCGAGCACAGCCACAGAACGGTCGCGGCAATTTCTTCAGGCCGCCCCATCCGCCCGATCGGTTCTTGGGCAATCACGGCGGCGCGACCGTCGTCGGTACCGCCTGAAAAGCGATCCATCATCGGTGTCTCGATAATGCCGGGGCAGACCACGTTCACGCGCAGATTCGACTTGGCGTAGTCCAGTGCGGTCGACTTGCTCATACCGATCACACCGAACTTCGAGGCACAGTAAGCTGCAGAGTTTGGGAAGCCCTTCACGCCCGCACCGGACGAGGTATTCACGATCGCGCCACCCCCGTGCTTCAGGATTTCTGGGACTTCGTGCTTCATGCACAAGAAGACCCCGGTTAGATTGACGCTGATGAGGCGATTCCACTCATCAACGGGCAGGTCGGCCGTAGCGTGGTTGGCTTGCTCTACGCCGGCGTTGTTGAACGCGAAATCGATGCGGCCGAATGCTCGCACCGTGGTCGCGACAGCCGCTTTTACCTGCTCTTCGATCGACACATCGCAATGGACGGCAAGGGCCTTGCCGCCGGCCTCTTCGATCAGGCGCACTGTTTCAAGATTGGTCGCATCGGAGTGTCCGATCACGGCGACATTAGCGCCTGCTCTGGCGAACGCAATTGCGGTCGCTCTGCCGATACCGGTCCCACCTCCGGTCACAAAGGCGACTTTACCCGTATAGTCGAAATGAATTGTCATATGAACTCCGTTGACTGCTTTTGAGTGATGAACATTGAAGGTCTCGAGACTGAAGAGGTGTCCAGTCAGTCGGCTAGCGATCTCTGCTTGATTTTGTAGTAGCGCCTTCGAACGAGTTGGTAGCCGGTAGCGCTCATCTAACCCCGGTGAGAACGAATTTTTGGACCCGTCGTCCAGTGCCGACTTCTGTGACGTAGAGGTTGCCCTGGCTATCGGTGTCGATGGAATGCATCCAGGTGAACTGGCCGGCTTGCCGTCCGATGCGACCAAAAGAGCCAAGAATCTGATGGTTCGCGCGCAGGAGGATCCAGATACGTCCATTCATCATGTCGCCGACATAGAGATACTTTTTATCGGGTGAGAGTGCGACGTCGGTGACGGTGCCCAGTCCACCAGTCTTGCCCTCAATCACGACATTCCGCGCGAACTTCAGCGTTCCGTTCTTGCTAAGGTCGAACAACTGGACGCGGTTGTTCTGCCTGTCGCAGACATAGATCTGCCCGTCGCCGGTCGGCACGAGGCAGTGGACGATCGTGCCGAATTCGGGCGCGTTCGGGTTTGGGGCGTTGCCTGCATTGGACGTCGCCTGACTTTGGTCAAAGGTGCCTTGACGGGTCTGGGCGGTTGGCGCGCCGCCATAGGCACCCCAGACGCCGAAGGCTTTGCCGCTGGACTTATCAAATCCGAGGAAGCGTCGATTGATATAGCCGTCGGCAACCATCACCTGGTCTCCGATGTGGCTGACGTCGGATGGGTTACCAAGATGCTCGGTATCGGCATTGCCGTTAGTCTTTTCCCGCTGCCCGATCTGCCGGATAAACTTGCCGTCTGAGTGTAGTTCATTACGACATGGTCACCGCGGCCTATGCCGGCAAACCAAAGTGTCCTGTCACTGTCGACAAAAATTCCGTGGAGACTGATAGGCCATTGGTTGACGCCGTCGATGGTTGGGGCTGTTTCCGGCCCGCCAAAGCCACCGAGGAATTCACCCTCCGCACTGAAATGCGTGACCGGCGGCGCCGCGCGACAGCACAGGGCAATGGGGGGTGATTGACTGAGTCCGTCATCGGTTTTAGTAAGCGAGTCCGGGCGATGTACAAGCCAGACGCTGTCATCGGCGTCAATGGCAACGCCGCTGACTTCGCCCCAGAGCATTGTTTCAGGCATGTGTGGCCACGAAGGATCGACCGCAAACCGTGGAACTCTCGTTCCGGCAGGAGCTGCGACATGCTCCTGAACCGCGACAAGTAACGGAGGTTGCGACGCGGCAAGACCGAGCGATGGTGCTGTGGCGACGAAGAGCGAAAATAGTGATGCACAAGATGGGAGAATGGGTCGCATTGAATGCTCTAGTTTTGCGGTATCGGTGATGGTTCGAATGGAAAATTGCTTTAACTGAGACTGCTCGCTGATTAGTCTTAGTCATTGTGGTGGCACGACGTGTTTCGGTATCGAGTGGCGGTGGGATTAGAGGCCCAAGACGGACTTGACCTAGATGTGAAAAGCAGACCATCATCGAGGGGGTGGGGCACTATGCAGCCACGAATAGTCGGTTCGAATTCTTATTGTCCGGAGTGGTTGAATTTCTCCTCCCGCCGATCATGGTTAATTTCGGTGAGAATGGGCGGTAATTTCGAAATCTGCCCCCGGCCTCTTCAATGAGCTGCACAGGTCCCTCATCCGCTTTGTCGGAGTGGCCAAAAACAGCAACGCTGTCTTGATTTTTCGAGACGGCTACAGTTGTTAAGCTTCAGTCATGCGGTCAAAGCCGATGTAACGCTGTGCTTAGAGTGTCTTCCGTTCGATCAACATGCAATCGGCGTCGGAAAATGATGAACATGGATTTGGAGACGACGAGTGTAAGCACTCAGCGGTTTGGTAATCCTACCCATAAATAATGCTGGAGGAGCGCGATTAATAATTTCAGGAAGAAAAATTATCGCGCGTACATCGCACGTTTAATAGGTGATTAATTATTAAAGAGCATATTAGTTCTGCTAATAAAAATATGTGTAATTATTGGAGGGTGATGCGCTCGACTTAACGTTGATTTTTTTGATGGCTAAGTCTAGGCTTTGTGCAGAAATTGTTGCGCTTTGACTACACGATAATGATGCAGGCGACGAATCTTATCCAGGAGAGCGTCCGATGCGATAAATTATCTACGGTGGAATATTATGCGCTCCTAATCGGATTTGCCGTCGCGGAAGATTCTGGTAAGAACAATATAAAATGTCATATCAGACCAATAGACAGAACCTGCCGATATTTGGTTTGCTGGCGCTCTCGACGACGGCGTTCCTGACCATAATTACCGAGACCCTGCCCGCAGGGTTGTTGCAGGGAATGGCAAGTAGTTTGGGGAGTTCGTCTTCCGGTATCGGTCAGTTGGTCTCTGTGTATGCTCTGGCCTCGGCTCTCGCAGCAATTCCAATGGTCGCATTGACCCGATCGCTACCTCGTAGAACTCTCTACATTGCCTTGGTGTTGAGCTTCGCCATTGCCAATACGGTCACCGCATTCTCCACTTCGTATGCGCTGACCTTTGCCTCGCGGTTTGTGGCCGGTCTAGCAGCAGGAGTGATATGGCCAGTAATCTGTAGCTATGCAATCCGCCTTGTCGAACCCGGGCACATGGGGCGCGCGGTTGCGATCACGCTGGCGGGTAGCACCTTGGCGATGGTAGCAGGGTTGCCACTAGGGTCCGCGCTGGGGGATCTGCTCGGATGGCGCTACAGCTTTGGTTTGTTGTCATTGCTGAGTTTGTTTGTTATTGCGTGGGTGCTGGTTGCCGTACCTGCAGTTTCCAGCAACCCAAAGCAGCAGCGCATCACAGCTCTTGACGTGTTGCGCACGCCAGGCTTGCGTCCCATTCTGTTTGCAACAGCTTCAGCGATCCTGGCGCATTACACGCTCTACACGTATATGGCGCCTCTCGCACAGACACTGAGCTTGCCTGGGGGTACCGCGCAGGGGCTATTGCTCTTTGGTGCTGGAGCGTTGGTCGGCGTTCTGTTGGCTGGCCGTTTGATCGACCTGCGGCTGCGATGGCTGACCATGACTTCCCAAGTCTGCACGGCAGCAATGATGGTCGTGCTCTGGACGAATCCAACGCTAGCGTTGGCCTGCATCGCATTGTTTGCCTGGGGGACATCGTTTGGCGCCATGCCAACGGTGTTCCAGTCGGCAACGGGAAGAGTTGCTGCAGGAAATGCCGAACTCGCCACCGCCATGCTGACTACCATCTACAACCTAGGAATATTCGGTGGAGGAGTGACGGGCGGGATACTGATCAGCAAAGCGGACGTCGCCGTTCTGCCACTGTTCTCGCTCACCTCCATCCTCCTGTCGCTGCTCGTTGTCGCGAAGAGTTCGCAACACGCTTTTCCCCGAGCCCCCACTTGATTTCAATCTCTGCACTGTCTAAGGATCTCACCATGCAAACCATCGGCTACGCATCGCAAGATGCGCACTCCACACTCGCGCCGTTTTCCTTTCAACGGCGCGATCTGCGGGAGGATGACATCGCCATTGAAATCCTTTACTGCGGCGTGTGTCACTCTGATCTGCACCAGACGCGAGGTGACTGGGCTTGGGCGCCCACGATCTATCCGTGCGTGCCTGGCCACGAAATTGTGGGTAAAGTTTGCGCAGTCGGAAACGCAATCACTCGACACAGTGTTGGCGACAAGGTTGCAGTCGGCTGTTTGGTGGACAGTTGCGGCGACTGCGACCAGTGCCGAGCGCATGAGCAGGCACTATGCCGCCAGGGGGTCACGGTGACCTATAACGGCTACGACCGGCGCGACGGGCAGATCACCTACGGCGGCTATTCCACTCATATCGTGGTGCGCGAGACCTTCGTGCTCAAGTTGCCGGCGAGCCTCGACATCACCCGCGCTGCGCCGCTGCTGTGCGCTGGCATTACGTGCTACACCCCGCTGCGCGCGCTGAACGTGGGACCCGGCACTCGCGTGGGGTAATCGGCCTCGGCGGCCTTGGCCATATGGGAGTCAAACTGGCCAAAGGCATGGGCGCAGCCGTCACGATGATCAGCCGCAGCGCCGAAAAAGTAGCCGACGCTCGTGCACTCGGCGCCGACCACGTACTACTCTCTAGCGACACGCAAGCGATGACCGCGGCGGCGAATGACTTTGACGTCATTATTGATACTATTCCGGTCCAACATGATCTCAAGCCCTATCTGCCGCTGCTGGACCTCAACGCAACGCTGGTGATGGTGGGACAGATTGGTTCGATGGAAGGTTTCGACAGTGCGCCGTTGGTGTTCGGTCGCCGCCACGTTACCGGCACACCAGTTGGCGGCATTGCTCAGACCCAGGAGATGTTAGATTTCTGCGCGGATAAGAACATTCTTCCCGAGTGTGAGGTGATCGACATTCAAGAAATCAACGAAGCATTCGAGCGCATGGAGCGTTCCGATGTGCGTTATCGGTTTGTGATCGACATGGCCTCGCTCAGTGCGCCAAAGACTGCGTGATTTACGAAGCGTGTCGATTTCCCGCAATCCAGTGCAGTATGACGTTGGGTGTCCTCCGTTGATGTTGAATATGGGATTAAGGTCTTAGCTAACCCAGCTGTCGTTCGGCATCTGTTGGTTGTGGTCGTTCGGCTAGTCAACACTTGGTCTGTTCACACATCTTGCTCTTGACCGAGGGCATCGCCTGTTCAATATGCCGTGCCGGTGATTGCCATTGAATAGTTCGATAAAGTAGTTTTGCATTGGGTTCCCCGGCTCAATTAAATCCACTGCAATTCCCTCTCGCCGATATCATTCTGCCAAGGTCAGCGCAAATAATTCCTGATCGTTGTCTAGGCCGAGCTTGCTTGGAGAGCCGTTTCATGCCACAAACTGGTCCAACGGCCGGGTGTCGCGCACAGTAGGAAAGCGCGGGTTGACTTTGATTCATTTAAATTTTTATCAAACCCATATTACCTATACGAGGCAGGACACCCTGCCTCGCGTTCGGCGCTCCGCATTGAAGCGTTAGCTTAGGATGCACGTAATGATGAAGAGCAAGGTCGAACTGATCTACTGCATCATGGTCGTGGCCACAGCCGTCATGGCTGGCATCGTCAAATGCACGGTGGCGGCGACTTGCCCTAACTGCAGTGATTTCTTCGATCACTGATAGGCATAACCAGCGTTACCTCTCACAAGGCCCGGCTCGTCCGGGCCTTGTGCATTTATGGCCTCAACTATTAGGAATCGACAATGCACTTGCTTGAATCAATGGCCTATGTCGGCCAAAAGCCCTGGCACGGGCTGGGTAATCAGCTCGCTCGACAGCAATCTATCGAGACATGGAAGCAACAGGCAGGGATGGATTGGAAGATCGAGGAGTCGGAGGTTCGATACATCAGTGGCGGCCAGAACCTTGGAGCCATCAATGCGTTTCCACGGAATAAGGTTCTCTATCGCTCTGACACCAAGGCGCCTCTGGCAGTGGTTTCAAAGCGCTTCCAGGTCGTCCAGCCAGGGGAGATCCTGGAGTTCTACCGTGACCTCGACGTCCCCCCGCCCTGAGTAGCGGTCGGGTTTAGAGTCCGGGGTTGATGATATCGGTGTTTGCCAGATGTTGGGCATAAGCGGACGGCGTCATGCCGCCAATTGCTTTCTTCGGTCGGTCCTCGTTGTATTCGCGTCGCCAGCGTTCGATCTCGGTGCGCGCGTGCAGCAACGTCGGGAACCAGTGCTCGTTGAGGCATTCGTCGCGTAGTCGGCCGTTGAACGATTCAACATAGGCGTTTTGATTTGGCTTGCCGGGTTGGATTAGCCGTAGTTGCACACCACGGGCATGTGCCCAGACGACCATCGCTTTGCCGCAAAACTCCTTGCCGTTGTCGGTGCGGATCACCTTCGGTAAACCGCGACTGTGTGCCAACCGATCCAGCACGCGCGCAACGCCGTGCCCGGAGATCGCGCGTTCCACCTCGATGGCGACCGCTTCGTGCGTTGCGTCGTCCACGATCACCAGACACTTGATCACTCGGCCGTCGGCGGAGCGGTCGAACACGAAGTCCATCGACCACACCTGGTTGGCCTGCGCTGGCCGCAGCAGCGGCTGACGCTCGCCAACCGGCACCTTCTTGCGCTTGCGGCGCCGCACTTGTAGCTGCTGCTCGCGATACAACCGCTCCACGCGCCTGTAGTTCACCAGGCGTCCTTCCTGTCGCAGCTTGAGATAGATCATCCCCACGCCGTAGCGGCGATGGCGATGCGCCAACGCAAGAATGCGCTCGCGCAGTTCGCCATTGCGGTCTTGGCGTGGGCAATAGCGCAGCGCGCTGGCGCTCATGCCGATCGCCGCCAAGGCGCGACGCTCGCTGGCACCACGCCCGATCCACTCGCGCACCAGCGCACGACGCGCCGGTGCGCTCACCACTTTTTTCGCAACGCATCCTTGATCAGGTCGTTCTCGAACAACTGCTCGGCCAGCAACTTCTTTAGCCGCGCGTTCTCGGCCTCAAGATCCTTGAGCCGCTTGGCGTCGGGCACGCTCATTCCGCCGAACTTGCTGCGCCACAGGTAATACGAGGCCTCGCTGAAGCCATGCCGCCGGCACAGATCCTTGATCGCCACACCGGCATCAGCTTCGCGCAGGAAGCCGATGATCTGTTCTTCAGAAAAACGCTTCTTCACGTCCAATCTCCTTGGGGTAGGGAATTGGACTCCAAACTGAGGTGCTACTCAAAATTGGGGGGACGTCGCCGGCTCTCCACCCCCTTCATTACTAGCAGGCTCACCTGTCGGGCGTAGTGGATCAGGAGACCCGCGGCCCGCTCCTGTTTGGATCATCCTGGCTGTGAGCATGCGCTTGTGCGGTAACCCCCCCACTTCTAGCGGTCGCCAGAAGTGGAGCTAAGCGGCCATCGCCAACTTCATGGCAGGCGTGATGCCGCCGAGCGCCATATTCGGGCGCTCGTGGTTGTACGTCCATAGCCAGCGGGTGGCTTTGTCCTGCACCTGGTCGATGGTGTCGAACAGGGTGCGGGCGAGCCAGGCGTAGCGGATGGTGCGGTTGTAGCGTTCAACGTAGGCGTTCTGCTGTGGCTTGCCCGGCTGGATGTGCTCGACCCGGATGCCAAGCCGCTGTGCCCAGGACAGCAACGCGCCACTGATGTATTCAGGGCCGTTGTCGCAGCGGATCACGGCGGGCTTGCCGCGCCACTCGATGATCTGCTCCAGCGATCGGATCACCCGGGCTGACGGCAGCGACAGATCCACCTCGATCCCCAGCCCCTCGCGATTGAAGTCGTCGAGCACATTGAACAGCCGGAAGCTGCGGCCGTCGGCCAACTGGTCGTGCATGAAGTCCATCGACCAGACCTGGTTGATGGCCTCCGGCACCGCCAGAGGCTCGGGCCGCTCACGCACCAGCCGCTTCTTCGGCTTGATCCGCAGGTTCAACTCCAGCTCGCGGTAGATCCGGTAGACCCGCTTGTGATTCCAGCCAAAGCCCTTCACGTTGCGCAGGTACAGGTAGCACAGGCCAAAGCCCCAGTCGCGATGGGCGGTCGTCAGGCGGACCAGCCAGTCGGCGATCCGGGCGTTCTGCTCGCTGGCCTTGGCCTGGTAGCGGAAGCAGGTCTGGCTCACCGCGAAGGTCTGGCAGGCGTGGCGGATGTTCGTGCGCCCGCTCGTGACTGCCGATTGGGCCATCTCGCGTCGCTGAGATGGCCTCACCATTTTTTTGCGAGCGCTTCCTTCAGCAGGTCGGTACTGAGCTGCGCCTCGGCGTACATCTTCTTGAGCCGGCGGTTCTCCTCCTCCAACTCCTTCATGCGTGCGACCATGGACACGTCCATGCCGCCGAACTTGCTACGCCACTTGTAGAACGTGGCCGAGCTGATGCCGTGCTCGCGGCACAGCTCCGGCACGGGCGCACCGGCCTGGGCCTGCTTGAGCACGGCGATGATCTGGCTGTCGGTAAAGCGGGACTTCTTCATGGAACCTCCTCGGGAAAGGGTACGAGAAAATTCCACTTCTGGCGTCTGCTAATGGGCGGGGGGATTACCGTGCAAGCTCTATAAGTCGCGTTTGCTCTTGCGTGTCGCGTGCCTGATTCGCCGCCAGATACTGTTGTTCGGGAGCCGCCGCCAGTGCCTCGCTGGTCGGCATGTGAGCGCGGTTGGCATACGGATCCGGGGACGCTCCTGGCCTGAGCGCATCACGAACATCGTCACCCCGCCCGGAAGCTTGTCGGTCGGTACGTTCAGTGCGACATCGACCTTGTCGCCAGGCTTGAATCCCGCCTCAACTGCCATTTTGTACGCGCTCGCAGCCATGCGATCGCTGCGCTCATCCCACGGTTTGTTGGCGCTTTCATCGAGCCTTGCGATGGAAGAGCGTAGCTGCTCCACCAATGCAGCATCTTGCGGCTTCGGGCCGGCGTCGCAACAGCGCTCTCGCGCGTGAGCCGATTAAGGTCGCTATGGCGCTGAAATGGAACTCGTTGCAGCCGCACGGTTACCGAGGTCGACCGCGTCGTCAGATGCGGGAGCGTGAACTTGTCCACCCATTTGACGAGCCGGTAAGCATCGTCTTTTGGGAACTCTTCAATGATCGGCACGGACGCTGTGAGCGTGGGGCCTTAGTGACCCCCAACATAACCCGGTCGCTAATTATGTTGGAGACGTCAGCGCGGTCCGCTAGCAGACCAGCTCGCTAAAGCTTAGCGCGGGATCATGATCCGATCCTGCGACCAAGCCTTGCCTCACGCCATTCGAAGAAATCGAGCACCCTGGTTATTTCCTCTGGAGCTTCTGGGTACGCTTCTCTTAGGTGAATCTGCAGCTCGTAGCGATACGCACTATTGTCGTCAGCCGTATACACCGCCCGGAGCCAGTCCTCCAGTTTCCAGTCCTTCGGTGATGTTGCCAATAGGGTACTAACCCTCGATGGCCCCATCTGTTCAAGTGATCTGATGCCGCGGCTGTCGTAGTTTCCGGCCACTTTTCCCCCCGAAAGCACCGTTGTGAAGTCCTAGTTCCCAAAGATACTTGATCCTGAGGTTCTTTCCGCGCCAGCGCCGTGAGATGGGGATCGGGAGCAGTGCGCAGGGACTGTGAGTGTTGGAAGGGTTCTGCCGCAGTCTCAGTAATAGTTGGAAATGCGCGTAATTGGCTGGAATTCACACCATCTGTGGCTGGGATGGCAGGCTGTTAAACTCAGTAAGTCTGCAAGCAGCCGGTTGCAACGACTTTGCCGAGTTGCAACGTCTTTACAAGTTCACAACCGACCAGGGCGACCGCGCTGGCGGTGTGGTGCGGAGCCCGATAGGGCCGCTGTCGCCAGCGGGCGAGATCCAGCCCGCGGCCGCTGATCGAGGTGATCGCGGCGGTTTCCAATGCTTCGGCCTCGCTGGCTTCCGGCAGCAGGCCGGGCAGGCGGGAGGCGAGCAAGGTCTTGCCGCAGCCGGGGCTGCCGACCAGCAGCAGATGGTGGCCGCCTGCGGCAGCGATCTCCAATGCGCGGCGGGCGTGTGGCTGGCCGCGCACATCGGCCATGCCGGGTAACGCACGTGCACCGAGCGCCGGTATCGCCACTTCTGCCGCGGGCGCCTGCTGGGTGCCGTTGAGCGCGGCGCAGACTTCCAGCAAGGTACGTGCGGTAAAGGCTTCGACATGTCCGGCGATCCCTGCTGAATCAGCCCCAGTTCCTTCTGGAGTACGGGATCGGTAAGAACTCTCTCGATCGTCGAGGTTTGTTGACACTCCTGCCGTTGCTCTAGGTGCTGGGCTATGACGGCAATCGAGTGCGTTCGCGTTGCCGGCCGCATCTGCTCAGGAAGAAGACGGGCTGCCGCCGCACTGATGCCTGAACGTGACCGCTGGTGGTTACAGGCAAGCTGGTCCAGATCCAGGCCGCGCTTGATGCCGTCTAGTAGTTCTCCAAGTTCCTCAGGGCTCCAGCGCTGGCCATGCCGAGTGGGCAGTCTAGAGTTCTTGGGCGATGACTTCGTGGACGTAGTCATGCCTCTGCTTCCATGCTCTTCACGCGGTGGTTCAATGCTTCGGCCCGGACGCAGCTCAGGCGCAGCGTGGGAGCTTTTGTCTTATCAACCATCTCATTGGTGGCCTGATCTGTTATCCCACACGGCCATGGCTTGTTGGAAGACTGAATTAGCAAAGAAGGGCCCTTCTGCTTGCCCGTATGCCTTCGCAATGCAGGGCAGCGGTGCACGCAGACGACTATCAGGCCCCCGAGGCTGAGAGGTAGCTTTCGACGTACACAGCCCATACTTCACGTCGAGTGGCGTCGACCGGCTTGTACGGCTCGTAGGCTTGCAGCTGTACAGGGGCCCAAAAGCTCGAGCGAGCCCGTGCGAAGATACGTCCTAGTGTTGCTCGCTCCTCCAGCAGCTTGGGTATCAAACAAGTTAGCGGGTATCAGAGCGGGTATCAGTGAGTAGTTTCGGGCTTTGTCCCTTTTAAAAACAAATATATAGGCCTGATATGTTGCTCATGCTAGATAATGATGATGCGCCGCTCCTTCGACGGATCGAAGAGATTGCGGCCGTCCGGTTTCGCTGTGGTTCTGGCGGATTTACGTGCTGTTGCAGCGGTAAGGCCCACCATAAGCGTGTATATCGGCTGTACTGCCAAGCTTGCCTCAACCTGCGGCGCAAACGTCCACGCAGACGCAAGACTGCGGCATACCGCCTGAAGCGCACGGGTGCTGACCGGTCCCAATAAGGTTGGTGACGCAGTTATTCTTCGGGTCAAGGGCGCGATTATCTCTATTTTTTTAACTGCAAAGCATCCTTCATGTTGTAAAATATCAAGGTCGATTAATCTAGAGGCGAATTGCAGGTGCATACCCTAATAGTCGTAGCGCATCCGAGAAAAGAAGCTTTGACCCATGGTTTGGCACGTATCGTCGCGGATGAAATTTTGCGTTCGGCGCCTAGGCATACCGTGGACCTGCTCGACCTGTATGCAGAAAAATTTAATCCAGTATTTTCTGAGCAGGATGCCGCTTCATATCACGAACAAGCTGAGTTGCCGCCTGACGTTGTGGATCATCAGAAACGTGTCGAAGTTGCTCAAAATTTAGTTCTTGTATTTCCGGTTCATTGGTGGGGCATGCCCGCTATGCTCAAGGGCTGGGTGGATCGGGTTTTCACTAATGGGTGGGCATTCGACTGGTCGCCTCAGGAAGGGATGCGCGGTAAACTTAAAGGGTTGAGAGCTCATGTGCTCTGCCTAGGGGGCTCCAAGTCTGAGACATTTTCGAGGCGCGGCTATGAAGCGTCAATTAAAAAAGTTATTGGAGAGGGGGTTTTTGAATATGTTGGTGCTTCGGTAGAGTCGTTTCAGGTTCTTTGTGATTCAGAGTCGCCGGAACACTATGAAATTATGAGGGAAAAAGCCGAAAAAATATCCCTTTCAATTTGCGGAATTTAATCTGCGGGTAGTGTTGATCTGGATGGCCGGGATATAACCATATCAGCAGGATGGCATTTTTGATCAATATAAATTGTGAAATTATCAACTTCATGTGTAGGATTATTAAATATTAAAATTAATATAATTATAGGATATTTATCAGCCACTCCTTCACTGCGGCTGTATCATTTATATCACCATAAAATCTGATATCAGGCTTCTGTGGTACATTATCCCCGCGTGGACGACCGTCGCGTGTCATATAAGGGACGGCGATGCCGCCATTCCCGCTGGGCAGCCGGGCGCTGATAGGCGACCCAGTGTATGAATCGACAAAAGTCTCGGTGCCAACTTGCATGACGCCGGGAAATTTTTTCAGCTCATCGACAAATCCAATGCACGCGCTCTCACAATCATAGTCGGTCAGAACAAGGACGCGGGCATGCACCGGATTGACTGGTGGACGCTTTGGTTTCGGGATTTTTCCCACATTGGCAGGTGCACGCATGACTTTGTCGCCTCGTGCCATGGCCGCCAGCGAGAGCTTGCCATCTTCGTCGTAGGGAATCCCATCCGGTGGCGCATCTGCTGGTGCGTCTTCTCCAGGGCTTGCGTGAGAGGGGGTTGATGCATCGACCGATTCTTTCGTGATTCGATAGACGGCTGAAATCTTCAGGCGCTCTCTTGCGTAATAGTTGGTGTAATCGGCACCGTAAAGTGAGCGCAACGCGGCCATGAACCACTCATAGGGGCCGCCTTCGTTGCCTCGCACATCAAGGACAATAACTGACTTGTCGCGTAATGATGGCGCAGCCTTGTAGAACGCTTCGAACTGGTCCGACTCTTGCTTGGTTTCAGGGGAGAAATTTCCAAGCCGGACCCACGCCCCAGTTTTCCCGAAAGGACTTATGCCTACGTCCCTGCCAAGGTCGGGTTTGATCACGGACATGACCTTCGTCAACTCTTCTTGGGAAAGACCTTTCCAATCCAGGCTGATGCTACGACCGTTGATTGTGCATTGCTCCGGGCGCTTTAAAAAAGGGCTTCTGCGATACCTGAAAATGATTGGCGCCATTCGTGCCCGTGTGGACTCCAGCCCAGGGATGACTTGTACAGGGATCATGTTTTCGTACAGAGCATTGCGCTCGGACCATGCGCTTATTGGCAGCCCATCACAGGCGGTAATCTCCGCGCCATTTGCCACGCTACCGTCAGAACCAGCGACAACGAAGCGGCCGCCCTGATATACGGTAAGAAATCCTGGCCATTGATAGTGTTTTGGCTGAAGCTGCATCCAGACATACGCGTGAGCATCGTTGAAAGTTGAAAAGAAATGCGCGAGGGTCTGGCGATAGCTGTCAAAGCTATCGACCTGCTTGATGTCTGTATCTGCCTGTCGGCGCGCTTTCTGCAGTGTGACCTCAAAGGCTGCTGGATTGGGATAGGCGGCTAGAATCGATTGTTCCCGAAACCAGCGCAATGAAAATTCGATGTCATTGTTAGCCATCGCTGCCCAACCGTGCAGCGGCGCAGCTGGCGCCTCTTCTGCTGCCAAGCAAGACGACGCAGCGATCAGCGCGAGCGCAAGAAGGTGAGTTCCCATTCGACGTGGGGAGCGGCGCTCAGATGGAGCGCCGGATGACTGGTTAATCTGATGCATGTGCCTTGAGATCCGAAGAGGGTACGTTAAATCAAGCAATTAGCATGCCAGGATCTTCGCTCATAGCGGCCCAGGCTTTGCGTCATGCGGAAGTGTCCGCGGACGTCCGCCGGTGTGTCCGGTGCCGCTTAAGCGGGCAGTTCAACCCACTAACTTCCCTCGCAATTAGCCATATAGCCTGCGCAGTCGCCCTGCATACAAAATCTTTATCGGCCGCAGCGTGTACCCAAGCGTGGTTTGCATGATGTTCCGTGCACTCGGCTGCGAGCACGTAGAAGCGCTGGCCGGTCATCATCAGGCGCGTGTGATAGAGGAAAGCTCCGCCTACACTGGCGCTTCACGCCGAATCAACTGGTCGGCTTGCCGTGGTATGCCTATCGGCTAGTTTGCAGCGGCAAGGCTGATCTGCTGGCTGTCGCTATCCATAGGCGAAGACCCGATGCTCTGTGGCGTGCTGCCATACACACCGAGCCCTTTGCTTTACTCTGTGCGGGGCAGCATGAAAATGCCGCGCCGAAGATTAGGAACAGAGATATCACCGTGTTTTGTTGAGGAGGCTGAGTTCTTGCGCTAGGGTCGCCGTGCACACACTAGCCAATAGGCATTCGCTTGCGATGCTAGCGCTTCGGGTCAGTGCTCGGCCCCGCATGACAAGAGGTGCATGATGATGCGTTTTACCACAGGCGATCGCTGGCATGACTATCATTACGTTGCTGTGTGCACTGGGTGTTGCCTGCACCGCGCTGGCGCCGACGGCTGCGCGTGCAGCGGCCGCACCCAGCCAGGCCACCATGACGGTGGCGGGTCTCGAACAGCCGGCGCAGATCCGCGTCGATCGCTGGGGCGTGGCGCACCTCTATGCAAAAACCGACAACGACGCGTTCTTCGTGCAAGGCTTCAATGTGGCGCGCGACCGCTTGTTTCAGCTGGATCTGCTGCGTCGCAAAGGCCTGGGTCATCTGTCCGAAGCGTTCGGGCCAACCTATGTGGAACAGGATCGCGCCGCGCGGCTGTTTCTGTATCGCGGCGACATGACCCCGGAATGGAAAAGCTACGGGCCCGATGCCCGGCGCGATGTCAGCCGTTTCGTTGCAGGCATCAATGCGTATATCGCATGGCTGGACAGCCACGCGCAGGCACTGCCTTACGAGTTCGACAAACTGGGCTATCGCCCGGAACGCTGGGCGCCGGAGGATGTGCTGCGCATCCGCACCACCGGCCTGAGCCGCAATGTCAAGAGCGAAGTGACGCGTGCGAGTGTGGCCTGCAAGGCCTCGCTGGCGGTCGATGCAGTTCGCCTGAGATTGCAGCCGGCCTGGACCACCACGCTGCCGGATGGGCTGGACCCGTGCCTGCCGAAAGACGTGCTGAAGGTCTACGAGCTGGCGACGCAAAGTCCCAAGCTGAGCGCCGGCACGCAGCTGGCGGCAACCGCATCGGCGCTACCGGCTATCGGTGACCAAGCTTCTGCCGAAGGCAGCAACAATTGGGTCATCGCGCCGCAAAAATCCGCCACGGGTCACGCCGTGCTTGCCGACGACCCGCATCGGGCCTACAGCGTGCCCAGCTTGCGCTATTTCGTACATCTGCATAGCCCAGGTCTGGATATCATCGGTGCCGGTGAGCCCACCGCGCCCGGCATTGCGATCGGGCATAACCGCACCAGTGCGTTCGGCCTGACCATCTTCAACATCGACCAGGAAGATCTCTACGTTTATCGGTTGCGTCCCGACGACAACGCGGCGTACTGGTATCAGGGCAAGTGGGAGCCACTGCACAGCGAGCACCAGCAGATCGCTGTGCGCGGAGGCGCGCCGGTGACGGTGGAGCTGCAATTCACCCGGCATGGGCCGGTACTCTACGTCGATGCCGACAAGCATGTGGCGTACGCGCTGCGCTCGGTATGGAGCCAGCCTGGCACTGCGCCGTATCTGGGCTCGCTGCGCTATCTGCGCAGCAACTCGTTCGCGCAGTTCAAGAGCGCGCTCGCGCACTGGGGCGCGCCGTCGGTCAATCAGGTGTATGCCGACGTCAAAGGCACCATCGGCTGGGCCACCGCCGGCATGACGCCGCGTCGCGATGCTGGCGATGGATTGCTGCCTGTGCCTGGCGATGGCCGCTACGAGTGGAACGGCTTCTGGAACAGTACGGCATTGCCCTGGTCGAAGAATCCGCAAGCCGGTTTCATCACCACCTCCAACGAAATGAACCTGCCCAGCGACTATCCGGTCGCGCAGCGCAAACTCGGTTTCGAGTGGGCCAACGACGCACGCCATGCGCGCATCACCCAGGTGCTCTCGCAGCGGCCCAGGGTGACGCTGGAGGATTCGGAAAAGCTGCAGAACGATCAGGTCTCGTTGCCTGCGCAACGCCTGGTCGCGTTGCTGCAACCGCTGCATTCGCAAGACCCTGACACCCATGCCGCGCTGGCGTTGCTGCGCCCCTGGAATGGCGAAATCAGCGCCACATCGCCCGCCGCCGCGCTGGAAGAAGTCTGGTTCAGTCGCTATCTCGGCGATGCCTACAAGGCGTTGCGATTGCGCCCCTCAGACGCAGCCAGCTTCGGCGTGCCCGATGCCGCAGCCATGCTGGATGCGCTGGAACATCCCGACGCCGCGTTCGGCGCAACGCCGGCCGCACGCCGCGACCAACTGCTGCTGGAGTCGCTACGCAGCGCGTACCAGGCACTGGTCTCATTGCAAGGCGCCGATGCCACGCAATGGCAGTGGGGCAAACTACACACCAACAAGGTCTCGCATCCGATGAGCGCTGTGGCCGATGTCGATCACGCGTTGCTCGATGTCGGCCCGTTCGCCAAGGGCGGCAGCCCGTACACGCCAAATCAATCCAGCTACGAGCCTGCCGATTTCCGCCAGACCATCGGTCCGTCCGCACGCCTGATCGTCGACCTGGGCAACTGGGACAACTCGCGCGCCATGAATTACCCCGGCCAGTCCGGCGACCCGGCCAGCCCGCATTACCGCGACCTTGCACCGCTGTGGCTGCAGGGCCGCTATTTCCCGCTGCTGTACACGCGCGCTGCGGTGGATGCAGCCACCGAACAGATCTTCGACCTAGTGCCGGCGAAGACGCAGTAGCACAACGCCAGACTGACCTGAAGCAGCGCATCGCGTAGCACGCGCGCGAATCTCCGCGCGTGCTACGTCGCAGGCGATCACGCCTTCGCGGTAGCCTCGCGCACGAAGTCTTCATAGGTGCGCAACGGGCGCCCCAGCATGGCCTGCAGTTTTTCCACCGTGCCCTCGGCCGCGTGCATGCCGAAGCGCTGGATGCCGGCCATCATCAGACGCATGTCGTAGGCCAGCCAGGACGGGCCGTACTTCGCCAGCTGTGCTTCGAAGGCCGCCACGTCATCGCCGGCGTAGGCAATCTCGCGGCCAAGTGCTGCGCTCCAGACCTTGGCAACGTCGGTGCCGGTCAGCGCCTGCGGGCCTACCAACTCGAGCGTGATACGCGGGAACGGGGCGTCGGCACGATCGCGGCGCAGCAGCTCGGCCACAGCGATATCGGCGATGTCGCGTGCATCGATCATCGCTATGCCTTTCGCGCCGATCGGCAACGGGTACACGCCGTAGTCGGTGATCGTCTGCTGCACCATGACTTCGTTCTGCATGAAATACGCAGGCCGCAGAATCGTGGCCGGAATCTCCAGGCTTTCGATCATGCGCTCGACTGTGTGCTTGCCGGTGAAGTGCGGCACGTTGGTGTACGTGTCGGCATGAATTACCGACAGGTACACGATCCGCTCGACGCCGGCTTCCTTGGCCAGATTCAAGGCGATCAGCGCCTGCGTCACTTCGTCGGGGGTGACGGCATTCAACAGGAACAGGGTGCGCACCGATGCCAGTGCGGCACGCATCGACGCAACATCGGTAAGGTCAGCCAACACTTCGGTGACACCTGCCGGGAAGGGGCGCTTGCCTTGCTGGCGGACCAGCGCCTTGACCTGCGCGCCGGCGTCGGCCAGGCCTTGGGTAATGAGGGAACCGACGGTGCCGGTGGCACCGGTGACGAGAATGCTCATGGTGAATCTCCTGCTGTGGATGAAGGGATGGATGGATCAGCGCGACATGTCGGCCACGACCTTGCCGGCCCGTGGGGTGGTGCGATTGCGTTCGATGGCCAGGGGAATCTCGGCAAAGCCGACGACCTCGCTGACCCTGGATGTCAGCGCGCCGCTGGCAACCTCTGCGGCCAGCGTTTCCAGCAATGCAACGTCGGGTGTGTTCATGAACCACATGCCACGGCGGCCGGGCGGGGTGCGGGCGAGAATATCCGGCGAGGTGGTGCCGACAATGACGCCGTCCGGTGCCAGTACCTGCCAGGAGCGATCCAGAACCGCGCCGCCGACGTAGTCGAGCACCAGGTCGATGTCGCCGACGAGGTCTTCAAAGCGTTGCGATTGATAGTCGATCACCTGGTCCGCGCCGAGGCTGCGGATGTAGTCCAGGTCTGCAGCGGCAGCAGTGGCGAAGACTTCGGCACCGGCGCGCTTGGCGTATTGCACCGCATAACCGCCCAGCCCGCCGGCCGCGCCATGAATCAGGATCCGCTGGCCCGGACGCACCGGCCCGGCGTGATGGAGGCTCTTCCAGGCGGCGACCGCGGCCACCGGCATGGCGGCCGCGTGGATGTCGTCAAGGCCTTCAGGGGTGTGTGCCAGCGTGTTTTGGTCCAGCGCGATGAACTCGGCATAGGCGCCGAGTCCTCCCACCGCGCCCATGACCCGGTCGCCGACCTGGAAGCGGGTAACGCCCGGCCCGACTGCATCGACGACCCCGGCCAGTTCCGCGCCCAGCGCGGCCGGCAGTTGCAGTTTAAAGACCTCGCGCACCAGGCCTGCGCGGACCTTCCAGTCGATGCCGTTGACGCCGGCGGCGCGGATACGCACCAGTATCTGGCCCGGTCCGGCCTGCGGCTTTGCGATGGTGGACACCTGGGCGGCGTCGGCATCGCCGTATGCCTGGATCATGACAGCGCGTTGGGTGGTGCTCATGGTGGTTTAGTTGGTTCGTTGCGGTGGGGCAACGATATGCCGTTGCTCCTTCAGTACGAAGACGCCAAGATATAGACGCCCCGTTTCAGATGCGGAACACCATGGACCTCAATGCCCTGATCGATTTCGCGCTGGTGGCCGCCAACCAGGGGCTGGGAAAGGCCAGCCGTGCTAGCGGCAGATCGAAGGCGACCCTGTCGCGGCGTATCAGCGAGCTCGAGGAACAGCTGGGCGTGCGGCTGGTCGAGCGCAGCCCGCGCGGGCTCAGGCTCACCGAAGCAGGGCAGCAATTGATGGACCGCACCGAAGTGCCGCTGAGTGAAGTGGCCGAGGCGATGACGGCCGCACGCGAGGGCCTTTCCACACCGCGAGGGCGTCTACGTGTGGCGTCTCCGGTGTTGTTCTCCCAGCTGGCAATGGGACGCATCGGCGCGGACTTCTGTGCGGCTTATCCGGAGATCACGCTTGAGGTGGTGGCCGAGGACCGCACGGTCGATCTGGTGGACGAGCAATTCGATGTCGCCATCCGCATCAACCCAAGTCCGGACAGCAGCCTGGTCGGGCGCTGCTTTGCCAAGGACCGGCTGGTGGTGGTGGCCGCACCGTCCATTGCGATGCCGTCCGGCGATGCAGTGCATCCGGTGCCGGGCGTGGTGATGTCGAGTTTCCAGCCCACCACTTGGTCGCTGGATGACGGGCGCCTGGTGTTGGAGCCAGTTCCGCGGATGCGCTTTTCCTCGTTCCTGATGGTGCGCGATGCGGTAATCGCTGGTGGCGGCATTGCGTTGCTCCCACAGTCGATTGCGTGGGAGCAACTTGCACGCGGCGAGTTGGTGCAGTGGGGCACAATCTCCGGCGTAGAGCCGGCGTTGTGGGTCTTGCATACCTCGAGACGCCTAGCAGCGCCGAAGGTGCGCGCCTTCGTGGATTTCATCTGCGCCCGCTATCCGGAAGTGTCGCTGGTGTTGAAGGGGTAGGCAGTGGCGTTTCTTCGGGTATGCGCGGCTTGGCAGCGCCTGCGGTGGGCGGACAGCGCCGCAGGCGCTCACTGCACCGGCAGGGCTAGCCAAAGCGTTCGATCAGCAGATCCGTCAGTACGCGGATCTTGCGGGCAGGGTGCGCCGCTGGTGGCCTGACGACGTACAGCCCCGCTTCCGGGGGCGGGAAACCGGTCAGCAAGCGGACCAGGGCGCCCGATTCAAGATGCGCAGCAATCAGGAAATCCGGCAGGGCGGCAATGCCCAGTCCGGCCAACACGGCGGCGGTTAGCGCAGTGCCGTTGTCGGCCTTGAAGCGTCCACGTGGATGGATGGTGATCATCTTTGTGCCGTCCATGAACCGCCAGCTCTCGGTGCCTTGCAGGAGCGCTTCGTGCGTCAGCAATGCCTCCGGCGTTGCGGGCTCGCCGTGTTGACGTAGATAGGTGGGCGTTGCAACCAGGCTGCCGCGCATCGGGGCCACGCGGCGCGCCACCAGATTCGAGTCGGTCAGATAGCCGAGCCGGATCGCGCAGTCGAAGCCTTCAGCGACGATGTCGATAAACCGATCGCTGTAGCAGGCATGCACCTGCAGCGCAGGATGGCGGCTCGCCAGTTCAGCCAACACCGGTGCCAGATGCGTGGGGCCGAAGGTCAGCGGTGCCGCAATCCGCAAACGCCCGCGCAGATCGCCGGCCGGCAGCAGGGCTTCACGCGCGCTGTCCATCTCGGCACACATGCGCGCGGCATGCTCGCGAAATGTGGCGCCGGCTTCGGTCACGGCAGCGCCGCGCGTGGTGCGCGCCAGCAACTGGATTCCCAAGGCCTCCTCAAGCCGGATCAGACGTCGACTGACGATCGATTTTGCAACGCCCAGGCGCCTGGCCGCGGGCGAAACGCCGCCCGCATCTGCCACCTCGACGAACGTGCGGAGATCTTCGAATTCCATGGCGTTCCGGATTCTGCGACACGGCATGTCGCTTGGCGTGGCTAGCTTAGCCGTATTCGGAACGTCACAGTCTGCTTCGAGGGCGACGTCAGGGCCGCTCTTTGCGAAGAACGACCGTCTAGATCACTCCGCCGGACCCATTCCCCCCCGCCACGCCTTGCCCACATCCTTTCCGAGAGACACGCCATGAGCACATCCTCCCTCCCTAGCCATCCCGCCTCCGGGCGTTTCGTCCGCGGACTTTCCTGGACCTTGCGCATCTTTGCCGCCGTGGCGTTCTTCGCCGCGGGTGCCGCCAAGCTGGCCGGCGTTCCGATGATGGTCGATGTGTTTAACCACATCGGCCTCGGCCAGTGGTTCCGCATCGTGACAGGTGCCATCGAAATCGTCGGTGCCATCGCGTTGCTGTTGCCGACAACGTTTGCCTTCAGCGGTGCACTGCTCGCAGCCATGATGTTCGTTGCGACCGGTGTGCATCTATTTGTAATTGGCGGCAGCCCGGTGCCTGCGATCGTCCTAATGGTGGTGACCGCAACGATTGCCTGGTTGAATCGCGCGCGTTTTGCAGCGGTGTTGCACTCAACGCGTTCGTCCTGATCGGAGGGTTGCCATGAAAACACTATCGCTGCAACGGTCATCCGTATCTACAGAGGCGACGGTCACCGTGCCGCGCGCAATCGTCCACTGCACACGCGGTAATGGCTCCGGCGGTCCCATCACGCGGCTCATGAGCCCGTCCGATCTCGGCCAGTTGCTCAAACCGTTTGTCTTCCTGGATATCTTTGATGCGCAGGGTTCGATCATCCATACGATGTCGGGCATGCCGTTGCACCCTCATTCGGGGATCGCAACGGTCACGGTCTTTACCGAAGGCAGCATGCATTACCACGACGAGGAAACCGGCCGCGGCACCATTGGCTACGGCGGAGTCGAATGGATGCGCGCCGGTATTGGTGTGTGGCACGGCAAGGAAATGACGCCGCCAGCCGATGCTTCCTGCATCCAGGGATTCCAATTGTGGCTTGCACTGCCTGCAGCGTTGGAACTGGCAGAGCCGCAAAGCCATTACATCGAAGCGCAGCACATGCCCAGGGTCGGCCCCGCGCATGTGGTGATTGGCGGATACGAGGGCGCACACAGCCCGGTTGATGCGCCCGACGGGATCAATTACCTGATGGTCACGTTGAAGCCGGGCGAGCGTTGGACATATCGCCCGCCCGCAGGTCACTTGGTCGGATGGTTGGCAGTTGCCAGCGGCACGCTGGATGCCGGCGCATCGCTGCAATGCGGCGACATGGTGGCTTTTGCCGAAGATGGTGCACCCATCGTGCTGGAAGCGCGTGGGACCACCGATGCAGTCTTCGTACTCGGCTCGGCGATTCCACACCCGCACACATTGCACCTGGGCTACTACTCGGTGCACACCAATCCAGACGCGCTGGCCGTTGGCGAAGAGCGAATTCGCACGCTTGGCAAACAGATGCAATCTGCCGGTGACGGTACCACTGCTTCCGGAACGATCCCGGTCTTTAAGTAACTGCGATCACTTCAATCCATACAGCACGACACACCAGCGCTCAGATCTGCCGTCTCACCTCATACAAAGCCCATTCCGTCATTGATGCCGGCGCCCACTCAATGAGCTACCAGCCAGCTGCGCAATGACCCGGCACCGCCATCTGTTCCCGTTTTGATCAAGCGTCCTACCCATCAATGCCGTGCTCTCTGAATCGTAGCCCGAGTTGCGCGATTCAGCCTTTCACTCTTCCTTCAAATATATCCGGAGACCGTTATGTCTCAACTCTTGAGCTCCGTCCGCGTAGGACGCAATACTCTCTCCAATCGCCTGATAATGGCGCCGATGACACGCTCACGCGCAGCGCCCGACGGGAGCCCAAAGCCGCTGACAGCGACGTACTATGCCCAGCGTGCCAGCTTGGGTCTGATCGTTTCCGAGGGCGCACAGCCCTCCGAGGATGGTCAAGGCTATATGAGCACCCCAGGGATCTATAGCGATGCACATGTTGCAGGCTGGAAGGCCATCACCAACGCAGTCCATGAAAAAGGCGGACGCATCTTCATCCAGCTCATGCACGCCGGGCGCATGTCCCATCCCGACAACACATCGCATCACAGGCAGGCGGTCGCACCCTCAGCCATCGCTCCCGGGGTGCCGATGTTCACCATGACAGGCATGCAGGAGATCCCCGAGCCACGTGCATTGACGATCGACGAGATTCGCCAGACCGTGGCGGACTTCCGGTTAGCTGCTCGTCGGGCCATCGACGCAGGTGCCGATGGAGTCGAGATTCACGGTGCTAACGCGTATCTCATCCAGCAATTCTTTGCCCCAAGCGCCAACATTCGCACAGACCAATACGGCGGGTCGATCGAAAACCGTGCCCGCTTCGCTATAGAGGTGACCACGGCGATTGCCGAGGAAATTGGCGCCGATCGCACCGCCATCCGTTTCTCTCCAGGGGTCAAGCTTTGGGGCATTGACGAAGGCGCCGACACGCCGGCGCTGTATCAACATGTCACTGCCACACTCGCCAAGCTAGGTCTGGCCTACCTACATGTCATGCACCAGGGTGATGAGACAGTGCTGGCAGAAATCCGCAATCTGTGGCCAGGCCCGTTGATCATCAACAGGCCTGGCCGCGTGCGCGAACGGATTGGCTCCGATCTGGCGTCTGGCCTAGCTGACCTGGAATCATACGGCCAGATGGTGCTTGCAAACCCCGATTTCGTTGAACGTTTGAAAGCCAACGCCCCGTTGAATCAGCCAGACTACAACACGTACTACGGCGGTGATGCAACGGGCTATACCGATTATCCGACCCTGGCGGATGTAGCCGCCTGACGAAACGGCGAGCCGAGCCTTCATGCTCGGCTTCACCCAGTGATGCCATCTGGTAGTCCTGCGGTACAAGAAAGCGCTACGGCGCTTAGGCCGTATGGCCCATGCGCCGTAGCACGAGTCGCACGCTATGTGTAGTCGAGCAGGTGATCCTTCCTGGGACGGAAGCGTCCCCCCTAATTTTGAGGGGCACCTCAGTTTGGAGTCCAATTCCCTACCCCCAAGCAGATTGGACGTGAAGAAGCGTTTTTCCGAAGAGCAGATCATCGGCTTCCTGTGCGAAGCCGAAGCGAGCCTAGCGATCAAGGACTTATGCCGGCGGCATGGCTTCAGTGAGGCCTCTTACTATCTGTGGCGCAGCAAGTTCGGCGGCATGAGCGTGCCCGACGCCAAGCGACTCAAGGACCTTGACGCCGAGAACGCGCGGCTAAGGAAGTTGCTTGCCGAGCAATTGTTCGAGAACGATCAGATCAAGTATGCACCGCGAAGACCGTGGTGAGCGCATCAGCACGTCGTACGCTGGTGCGTCAGTGGATCGCGCGTGGTGCTAGCGAGCATCATGCGTCGGCAGTGATCGGTATGAGCACCAGTGCGCTGCGCTATTGCCCACGCGAGGATAAAAATGTCGAATTGGACGGACGCATCCTTGCGTTGGCGCATCGCCATCGTGGCTATGGCGTAGCGATGATCTATCTCAAATTGCTGGACGAGGGACGTCCTGTTAACTACAAACGTTTAGAGTGGTTACACCGCGAGCAGCAGCTGCAGATCCGGCGTCGCAAGCGCAAAAAGTTGCCAATAGGAGAGCGTCAGCCGCTGCTTTAGCCAATGCAGGTCAAGCAGGTGTGGTCGTTGGACTTCTTGCTCGACTGTACCGCCGAAGACCGGGTGATCAAGTGTCTTTTGATTGTAGATCATGCAACAGACAGAGCGATCGCCATCGACTTGGAACGCGCGATCTCGAGCCACGGTGTGACGCGCGTGTTGGACCGATTGGCGTACAGTCGCGGCCTGCCGCAGGTGATCCGCACCGACAACGGTAAGGAGTTTTGCGGTAAAGCAACGGCCGTCTTGGCGCATGCCCGTGGCGTGCAGTTGCGGTTGATCCAACCAGGAGAGTCGAGCTAGAACGCCCACGTCGAATCCTTCAGGGCCGGCCAAGCGACGAGTACCTCGACGAGCATTGGTTCCCGACGTTGCTGCACGAGCATATCAAGATCGAACGTGGGCGACGCGAATACACGAGGACCGACCCAAGAAAGCAATCGGGGGCATGACACCTGCTGGTGCTCCCGAACATCTTGCCAACACCGATATCATTAGTACCAGACTGTAAACCAAACCGCTACTCAGGGCGGACGGCATCGATCAGCGTCTATGACAGTCCCATGGTGCCGTTGGTCTCAGACCCATTGGAGAAAAGAGTGCGATCTCTGTACGGGAATGATCTGCGAAGATTGATGGCTCATGGCCATACAAGTTGAAACCATGGATCAATCATCTGCGCTGGAGTTCAGGCGCACCGTCGGAAAGGGTCTGGACAGTAGCGATGCGAACGCCTGGATGCAGGAAGGGGAAGGGCAGGAAGCCACAGCGCGTTCGATCCGAGCCCGGTGGCTGCGACAGAAGCGGCAGATCAAGGCGGATAGGCCTTTGATGTTGCGACATGCCGAGTGGATAGCACTGACAGGAAATCCCCGTGCATCGGTTCTTCTCATGGGCTACGCCGTCGAGATGTACCTCAAGGCAGGCTTGGCCAAGTGGTTGATGGGCTGCGAGAGAACGCTGCTGGATGGGGATGCGAAGGGTTATGGCCACAAGTACGAGCAGCTGGCGAATGACCTGGAGATCGAGGAGGCTGTCGCGCCCCCGGATCTTCTGCGCTTCCTGAAGAATGCGGTCACATTAGAGGCGAGGTATCCGGCTCAGCCGAATCCGGGAGAGACACCGATCGAGGCCATCAACCGGCGTACAAGCAACCTGTGGAACGAGGAGACGTTCAGGGATATTTGCCGTCTGGCTAAAAGGCTGCGTGACCATGTGAAGCGGATAAATTCGGACCACAGAAACCCAGTGTCGACACAGCGCTTCGAACTATCGGGTGGGGGCTACCTGGTCATGCGTAGGGGAGGTCACCTGCCTTCGCGAGTGACAGTGCGCCCGCCCGATGGGCAGCAATGGGATTATGCGGAGATCACCGACGCACTCCAACGGTGCCCGTCCTTCGAGGTCCAGCAATTTTGGAATCAATGTGCGATCTATCTGCACACCACAAAACTCGACAATAAGAAAAGCGGCTCTCAACAGGTTCCCGCCCCAGGTCCGCGCCCTTGAGCCTCAAGCGTCCCTCGTCCAGCGCACGCTGAGGGGGAAACTCAGAGACTCGTATCCGTACCTCCCTCTTGCACGAATGACATTTCAGGAGCTTCCGAGTGGAGCGAGCTTCCAGCAGGATCACGATCCGTCAGGGAACGACCGCCGGCACCTGGCGCTGGGGGAGCCAGGCTCGATACCCGCCGACGTCCCCCCAATTTTGAGTAGCACCTCAGTTTGGAGTCCAATTCCCTACCCCAAGGAGATTGGACGTGAAGAAGCGTTTTTCTGAAGAACAGATCATCGGCTTCCTGCGCGAAGCTGATGCCGGTGTGGCGATCAAGGATCTGTGCCGGCGGCATGGCTTCAGCGAGGCCTCGTATTACCTGTGGCGCAGCAAGTTCGGCGGAATGAGCGTGCCCGACGCCAAGCGGCTCAAGGATCTTGAGGCCGAGAACGCGCGGCTAAAGAAGTTGCTGGCCGAGCAGTTGTTCGAGAACGACCTGATCAAGGATGCGTTGCGAAAAAAGTGGTGAGCGCACCGGCGCGTCGTGCGCTGGTGCGCGAGTGGATCGGGCGTGGTGCCAGCGAGCGTCGCGCCTTGGCGGCGATCGGCATGAGCGCCAGCGCGCTGCGCTATTGCCCACGCCAAGACCGCAATGGCGAACTGCGCGAGCGCATTCTTGCGTTGGCGCATCGCCATCGCCGCTACGGCGTGGGGATGATCTATCTCAAGCTGCGACAGGAAGGACGCCTGGTGAACTACAAGCGCGTGGAGCGGTTGTATCGCGAGCAGCAGCTACAAGTGCGGCGCCGCAAGCGCAAGAAGGTGCCGGTTGGCGAGCGTCAGCCGCTGCTGCGGCCAGCGCAGGCCAACCAGGTGTGGTCGATGGACTTCGTGTTCGACCGCTCCGCCGACGGCCGAGTGATCAAGTGTCTGGTGATCGTGGACGACGCAACGCACGAAGCGGTCGCCATCGAGGTGGAACGCGCGATCTCCGGGCACGGCGTTGCGCGCGTGCTGGATCGGTTGGCACACAGTCGCGGTTTACCGAAGGTGATCCGCACCGACAACGGCAAGGAGTTTTGCGGCAAAGCGATGGTCGTCTGGGCACATGCCCGTGGTGTGCAACTACGGCTAATCCAACCCGGCAAGCCAAATCAAAACGCCTATGTTGAATCGTTCAACGGCCGACTACGCGACGAATGCCTCAACGAGCACTGGTTCCCGACGTTGCTGCACGCGCGCACCGAGATCGAACGCTGGCGACGCGAATACAACGAGGACCGACCGAAGAAAGCAATTGGCGGCATGACGCCGTCCGCTTATGCCCAACATCTGGCAAACACCGATATCATCAACCCCGGACTCTAAACCCGACCGCTACTCAGGGCGGGGGGACGTCGCAGCGCCTAAGACATCGGTCTCGTCCAGATGGGCATAAGTATCCTTGCGCACGATCCACGGCAGATATGGCGCATCGCGCTTCGAGGCCACCCCGTCGTCTTCGTATATCTGGAGCTGCGGCACATGGGCTTGGAAAGGCCCCTGAGCGGCCAAGTCCTCGGCCAATGCGGCACTCTGGTCTCGCGGCGCCAGCGCTGACATCACCCTGATTTCTACGTTCTCGTTGGAGTGCCAACTGGCATCGACGGTGAGCCAGTCTCCTACCGAATCTCCGATCCCTAGCAACGATTTCAATACGGCCGGATCCGCGGTGAGGTCCATAGTGGTGTCACCCATGACCATTAATGAGACCCAGGTGTCCAAGGGTTGGCGATCCATGCCGTCCGCGAGCCACAAGCCCGCCGGGTGCGTCACCACCTTGTGCGAGAGCCAGTCCTCCCACGGGTCTTCCTCCTCGTAGCCGCGCCAGACTACCGGGTGCGCGGAGAGCAGATCGCCGGCCACCGAGAGCAAGGCGTGCCAGGCCAGCTGCTCGCCGTAGGCTTGGTACTCGGCGTCGATGCCGCGCGTGTAGTGGTCACGCCCCGGTCGCAATCGCCCTTTGCGATCGCCCATGGACTCGATATGGGCGTCGTGTTCACGCACCTTGGCGACGAGGGCATCCACCGTTTCCCAATGCGGCCGTCGGAACAGGCTCGCCAGCTGTGCAACGTCGTCCCTGCTGAAGTCGTAATCCAGATGCAGTTCGGGCTCGGGCTCGGCCATGCCCTTGGGGCGCATGGGGGAGAAGCCGCTTCCATAGTAGTCATCCTCCTTCCGGGCCGCGAAGCTTGATCGATTGATGCGCTGCAGCTTCTGGACCAGCGCCTTCGGTAGGGTCACCTCCCCCGCGTTCATGCAGGCTAGTAGGGCCTGCGCCGCGAAATGCCGGCGAAGCACGTGGCGGTCCGCAGCGTCCAATGCGATCGTTTCGAGGAAATCGGCATGCCGAGCAACGACCTTGGGCGCCTCCAGTGCGATGCGCGCCATCGTGATAAGCAACCAGAGCTGGGCGTGGTGATAGAAGAACGGCAGCTCCGCCGCTTGGAAGGGAGCCGCGTCACGGCGCCGATACTTCGTAACGACCCTATCCAACACATCGGCGCGTCCTAGGCGAACCGCCGTGCGCAGGCTATGGGCAGCTAACCATCGCTGCCGGGTAATGGGCGAGCCGAGTTGGAACCAGGTCAATCCCGCGATGGCCTCGACTGCATCTCCGGTAAAGGTCATCGTTTCCTGCCACGCACCGTCCTCTGTATTGGACGCGAGCTTCGCCGGCCCGCTCTGCAACAGGCGGGTCAGTGCTGCCTCGCCTACGCCATGCGTCGTCTTCCCGTTGAACTCTGCAGCGAAGTTGAGCCACACCGAGGCCGGCACCGCCATCTTGGGACGGGTGAACTCATCGATGAGCAGCATTAGTACGTCGCGGCGCGCCAGACCACAGATATCCTCAAGGGCACGGACGTGCGAACCCGATAGGTAGTCGAAGGAAATGTATTCGCGTGCATTCACCCGTGCGATGACCGGTGCGCATGCTTTGAGCGCTGGGGCTACGGCGAGTGAGGAGCCGGCCCATTGCTCCTTGCAGGTTTGCAGTTCCCGTTCTTTCTCGTACAGATCCAACATCTCAAGCCGCGCTATAAGCAAGAGATAGTCAGGCCATTGTTTGAAAGAAATCTTCCTTCGGAGCGTATCGAGGACATCACTAGAGAAGCGCATGTTCAAGTGATGCGTGCGCGCTGCATCGAGGACGCGCCCCACTGCGAGCTCATCGAGCGGATCGGTGTCCGCGGCGAGTTGCACGAAGTGCGCCTTGGCCATGGCCTGCTCACCTTCCCAGGTTCGAGGCGACGCGTCGGCGCCTTGCGCTCGCCAATTGGCGTGCGTGTTGTGGTCATCGCGCTTGACGTAGAGCCGATCCGCCGCCGCGTCTAAGTAGTGACGTTGCCATGCGTTTTCACCCAGCACCGCGTCGGAGAAGCGGGCGAGTGCCCGAGGCGTCTCAGATCCCAGTGCACCGGGGTTATTCTGCAGATATTGCGCCACGAGCTCAGTGGCTACGCCGGGCACGCATGCGGGCGGCTTGGATTCGAAGGTGGCCACCAGCTCTGTGGTTCCGCATACATAGAGCTCTGCTGGGTTAGACAGTCGCAAAAGCGTCAGGGCGAGCTCGGCGTCGAGTTTGTCATCCTCCAACAAGGCCCTCACATACGGCAACAGCGTGTAGTCCAAAGATATTCGTCCGCGGTCCTGCCACCGCGCCAGCCTAGCGAGCCCCGACACACCTGATACCCGGCTCATCGCCGTGCCGTAAGAACCCCAGCCGAACTTCTGCTCCTCGCCGAAGTTGAGTTCGCAGATGTTGGACAAGGTGTGGCTCTCGCGCTGGCCGAGGCCTTCACCAGTCAACGCGCCGGCGAAGTGCATCAACCCTTCGACGAAGCGGTAGTCGCCCGAGCCAATTGCATCCATCTGCTCGAGACCCTTGCGGAAGTACGCGACCGCTTCGATGGGGCTTGCCAACGCGATCGCCTGCCCGAGTTGCGCGAAGTGTGCAGCCCGGTCTGTGACCTCATGTTCCTTCTCGGTGGCCGCGCTCGCTTTGATCGCAAGCTTACCTGCCATTGCATGGAACGCGGGCCGGGACGCCAGCAAGGCGACGAGCTCGATCAGGTTCGACACGGGCGTGGTGTCCGGTTCGCTGGTGGCTTCGATGTATGCCGCTACTTCGCCCGCGGGAAATGCATCGTTCGCCGCGAGTGCCAGCGCCAGCAAGCGCTCACCGACTGTGTTGTGCTGCTGTTGCGCCCAGCGGCCACCCGAGTGGTAGTCGTCGGTGTTGCGCAGCGTGATCCAGCGGGCCGTCAGCGGTGCCAAGCTAGGTGCAGTGGAACCAAAACCGACAACGGACTGTGCGAAGTCACGCGCGATATCGAGCCAGCGCGAAATGCGTCCTCCGAGAAATTGCATGGCCAATGCATGGCGGGTGTACTCGTGACGCGCATCTTCTTTAGCGTCCTGGGCGGCCTTGACCTTCGCCTGGTGGTCAGCGTCAATTGCCTCCTTGAGCGCGGTCAGGAACTCCGCGTCCGGCAGATTCGGAGTCAAGCTCGCTGCATGCTCGGCTAGTTCGCGCGGCAGCAGGTCGCGAGGCCCAATCTGGGTGCCGGACGCGCAGCAGGTGATGACCTGCCACGCAATGTACGTTGCGACCTCACCGATCCAGTACGACGAGTCCATGAACACGTGCAGGCTGGGCGGCACCAATGGCAGCGCGGCGAGAATCGCGGTGGCCTGGGCAGGCATCCCCAACCTCACGGCCTTCGCCGCGGCCTCCACCATTACCTGTACCACTGGGCGTTCTTCGGGTCGGTAGTGATCCCCAAGCTTCACCGGGCCGACCGCCGTGCATGCCGCCGAGAGCGACTCGAGCTGAGCGCGTTGCTGCTCCGGGCTGCCGGCGGTGTACTGAATTGCCGCGACGATCGGCCCAATCGACGCCAGCGCATCGATGCAGGTTCGAATCACCTCCGGCCGGAGCAAAGTCGCGGCCTCGGGACGGCGCACCAGTTGGAGCATCGTCTTGGCGATGTCGTACCCGTACTCGGCGCTGACCCAACTCGATAGGTCTCGGGCCGCTGCCTTGCCGTCGCCCTTGAGCAGGTAGCAGAACGGGAGAGCCGCTAAGTCCAGGACCGTTGGGTGCGCGCGGTCATGCGCGTCGCACTTCTGGTCAAAATAGTGCTGCAGCCACTCAGCGACCCACTGGGCGTGCGAGATTGCCTCGCCGGTCTCGCCCATCAACCCATGCGCAATTACCAGGCGGGCGTGGCGGGAGCCGGGCCACTGGGTTCGTGCCTCGAAGATGCGCCGAAGTGAATCCTGATCGGCCAAGGCGACCACGAAATCGGGGTAATCCAGCAGATACGTCGTTCCCCGCTGGTCCATCGCGGCGAGGGTCGACAATTCGACCAGCAGCGGCACGAGGTGATCGATGTCGTTGACACGAACGGCGTGCGCCACGGCGGCGCGAAGTCGCGCATGGCGAATTTTCTGCTGGCCCACGGTGCTGGTAATGCTCGCAGGCAGCCGCTGGTCGAAGGCCAACTGGAAGAGCTTCTCGCCATCCTCCAGCTGCAGTAGCAGGTCGGGAAGCGTCGTGGCGGCATAGACCGACTCGCCTTGCGTTGCGAACAGGTTCGTCGCCAGCTCATGTAGCGGCGCCGCGTCGCCGGCATATTTGCGCCGGATGAGAGTTTCTGTGGGCTCGTCGCGGAACATCAGGCCATGCTTGGTCTGCTCCAGCAACGGCGACAGGTCAGCCGCGAAGCTGGCGACCGCGCCTTCGGCCATACCATTGACTTGAGCGAACTCCTTTAGCGGCACGGGCGGCGGCAAAGTGGCCAGACCTGCCAGGAAAGCACGGATGCTGCGATCTGCATTGCCCAGCTTGCGTGCCTCGACCAAGGCCTGGTCGAGGCGGTGCTGGATAAGATCGTCCAGCGCGATCGACTTGTTGATCTCGCTTGGCGCCAGCAGGCAACGTTCTGCGGCCAAATGTTCCAGCACACGAGCATTGCCCTTGGACCGCGCCTGGCCCACCTGGATCATCGTCTCGGTAAGCTTGCCTGCGCGGGTGCGAAGAAACGCAAGTGTCTCAAGCTCGACGAACGGCGCCAATTCGAGTTCCTCGGCGGAGATCTCGCCGGTTGCGGCGAGCAGCCGGTGCGTTCGGGCACTGACGACCACCTGCAGACCGGCGATCGCTGTGCCGTGCTCCAAGCTCTGCAGCAATAGGCGAGGGAACGAATCCTGATTGCGATCGCGTGCGATCTCGCTGGCGTTATCGATCGCGTCGAGCAGCAGGACCAGTTGCCGGTCTGCCGAGCCGCGGCGCAAAGTCGTAACGGCTTGTTCCAGGCGCATGCGGAAGGTGCGAAGGATGTCTTCGCTGGTGCTGGTCGAGGGCAGCATGGCATCGCACAATCCCCGACAGGCGAGCTCATTGGCGATATGCACCAGGCCGCGGCTTGGCAGGTGCCTGCTGTCGTCGGAAGCACGGTATTGGCCCATGCCGAAGCAGTCGAACAGGATCGTCTCGTGCTCGTGGCTCAGGCGGGCGGCCAGCGAGTTCATGAAGACCGTCTTTCCGAACCCGCCTTCGGCATGGACGACCAACGGCCGGGTGAGCAGCGGGATGCGGTGGACTGTGTCGTCCAACTGCACGCGATCAACCACTTTTACGATCGGCGGAAAGCTCGCCGGCGCCGGGAGTAGGTCCTTGTCGTCGGACAGGCCCAACGCAGCCAGCACGTCCGTGCGCACGATGACGTTGCGGTATTGCTTGATCAAACCGGCCTTGTCGCGTGCCATCTCCCGGATGTCCGCGAGACGGCGGCGGGCCATATGGTCCCGCGCGTCTGACCAGTCCACCAAAGTGAGTGCGAGCTGCTGCTTGTTCTCTCGTAGGTCGCCGGTCAGGCCGATCATGTCCAGCCGCGCGGCGAACTCGGCGAGGTCCTTGCCCGTCAGCTTGCAGGCGTCCGTCAGCTGATTCGCCTGCGCTTTCGGGTCTCCCTTGAGCGGGCTTTGCGCCGCCAGACCTTCGATGGCCTCGAGCAGTGCGGGCTCTATGGGCCTGTTGGTGACTAGCTCGAACCGCAACTTAGCCCGCGCTTTTTCGGTCCCAAGCGACGTCTTACAGGCGCGATACGTACGCGCGAACTTCTCGATCGTCTTCTTCGCGTCTGCTGCCCGAAACGGCTTGTGCTCGGCCGCCTTGGAGTACTTAACCTGGACGACAACCACACGCGTGGCCTGCTGCAGGTTGGCGCCACCTCCGAAGTACAGCACCGCGTCGGCAATCTCATTGCCTTCCTTTGAGACGCCGCGCTGGTCCTCGTTGGCGAAACCTTCCACCGCAATACCGACTAACTCGGCCCCTGGCAGAAGCAAGCCCAGGCACTTTCGAGCGACCCAGGCTTCGTGGAACTCGTGGCCATCGCGTGAGGCGCGGACCGTGTCTACCGCTGGGCGTGCTCGGGGATTGGCCTTCATCTTAGGCTTGGGCGACGCCTTGGGCTTCGGCGTGGGCTGCCGCGGGGCTACTACCTTGCGCATCTCTGTGGACTTCTTCTTCATCTTCACCATTGCCCGTTCCACTGAGACCTTACCTAAGGATACGGGGGCAGCACCGTCCAGGATCAACATATCTCTCTTATCTAACGTCCAGTGCGCTCCTTTTGCGGCCCCACAAGAAGTGAGTCATATTGCGAGTCAAGCCCCGTATGTGTCTTCAATTAAACAAATAAATACAATGACTTGTATATCAAATTTGAGTCCTGGTGGGCCCACCAATTGCGCAGGCGTAGCGCTCTCTTCCTGTAAGCATAGTTGGCTTGAGGATCCCCGCTAAGCTCGTTTCCGCCGACGCAAGACCGCCGCGGTTAGCGCGTCGCGCTTGAACGCCACCTACTTCCCTTACACCTGGTGGGCAGAAAACAAGTTCACCACGCTGGCAGGCGAATTGAAGCCGAAGAACTGTGCATGATTGCTCGCACTCTGCTCCGCGAGAGCGGTGCTACGTGGGAACAGCGCATTGTCATAGGCACTCAGTGCCGCCTCGATCTGGCCCGGGTTCTCAATGATCGAACGTGCGAGCTCGGCTCCGTCGTAGATGGCGAGGTTTGCACCTTCTCCCGCAAACGGTGACATCAGGTGCGCAGCGTCGCCGACGAGCGTTACGCCCGGAGTGCGTGCCCAAGCATGTTCGATCGGCAGTGCATAAATCGGGCGAATGATGGGTGCGCTGTCAGTGTGGGTAATCATGGCCAACAGAGCTGGAGCCCAATCTTCGAACTCTTTGGCAATGCGGCGCATCGCGGCTGTAGGCCGACCAAAGTCGAGCTCGCGAAACCATGCTTCGGGCTTGGTCAACGCAATGTAGCTGCGTAGCGCGCCGTCTGCGTATCTGTGGGTAAAGATGCCTTGGCCGGGGGCTAAAGCCATCAATGTGCCGCGCCCGACCATCTTGGCGCTAGCCGGACATTTGGTGCTGGCATCGGTGAGAGATGTCTCGATAAAAGTGGTGCCCACGTATGCGGGGGTGCGGTCGACAGCAACGGCCGAACCTTCGACCATGCGCCGTCCGCTCCGACAACCAGGCCCGCCGTGATCGATGAACCGTCGGCAAAAGTGAGGGCAAGCGCTCCGTCCGCATTGCGTGCTGCCCGTATGAGCTTGCGACCCCAATGAATGGCATCGGAGGGCAGGGAGTCAATCAACAGCCGGCGGAGTGCGCTGCGGTCCACCTCCGGTCTGAGAGAGCCGACAGAGCGTTGTCTGTCGAACAGAATCGTGCCGTGCTTGTCACTCACGCGCTTGGCGTCCTCGCCCGGGAGGACGAGGGCCAGGAAGGCGTCGTAGAGGCCTGCCGCGGTTAAGCCTAGCTGCCCGTTCCATTCGTGTATGTCTAGCAGGCCGCCTTGTGATCTGGCGTTGCGTGAAGCCTCGGCCTCATAGATGGTGGCGGAGATGCCGTTGATGTGGAGGACACGTGCGAGTGTCAAACCGCCCAGACCAGCACCGACGATAGCGATCTGATCAGTTGAAGATAGACGTGGGTTGGTGTTGTTGGCTGTCATGAGCGCTCCAAATACAACGAGCGTTCGCACAGGCGGCAGCTCGAAGAAAGGCCGGGTGATCTCGGCGAGGGGCGCTGGCCAACCTAGCAAGCATGCTGGATGGCGTGTATTCGATCTCTTGGTGCCGACGGCACACAGGCGAACGTTTTTCGCGTCGCGCGCATTCTTGCATTGATCCGCTTCCTCGAACAATCCCTTGGAAGAGCAGGTTCGTAACGCGTCAGCCGCACTCCGAACATGGGCGGATCAGCGCCGCGCCGCGGCAGCTACCGCAAAGCTGTCTTCAAGCATCAGGAAGTGCGAGATCTCGTTCCCCGTGATGGTGAGCACGATCGTAAACGGCGTCTCGATGAGCTTTCCGCTGGCGGTGATGCGGCTGGCGAGCTCGCCCACGATGACAGCGCGGTCGTTGCTGGCCAGTAGGTCATGCACCTCGAACCGGATGCGCTCCATCAGGGTGCCGGAATCACGCACGAACGCTTCTACCGCGCCGCGCCCGCTGCGTCGCCCAATCCACGGCAGTGCGGATGGATCGCCTGGGATATGCCATCGCAGATCCGCACTGAACATCGCCGCAATCGCCTCAGGCGATGCACCGGAGCCGATCTTTTCAAGGAAGTTTTGCGCAATCGCCAAATTGTTTTGCATGCTCATCTTGTTTGTCTCTGGTGGGCTGGAAGTGCACTCACGGTAGCGCGCTGCACGTATGGTCAGATCTGGGTCAGGCCGCCGTCCACTGTCAGCTCGATGCCGGTGATGTAGGAGGCATCGTCCGATGCCAGGAAGGACATCGCCTTGGCCATCTCATCCGGGCTCGCTGCGCGGCCCAGCGGGGCCTTCAGTTGGATCTCGGCCAGGTAGGCGTCGATGTCTTCGTCGCTCATGCCCAATTCGGATTTATAGGCGGGTGTGACCACGACGCCGGGCGCGATCAGGTTGATGCGAATGTCGCGACCTTTCAGTTCGGATGCCCATGTCCTGACGAAAGAGCGCAGTGCCGCCTTCGTTGCGGCATACACGCCGAAATTGGCGACGCCTTGATTGGCCGCGATGGAGCCCGTCACCACGATGGCGCTGCCGGCGCGCATCAGTGGCAGCGCCTTCTGCACGGTCAGCAGGGTGCCCTTGACGTTGATGTCGAAGTACTTGTCGAAGCCTGCTTCGGTAATGGATTCGATTGGCGCAAATTCGCCGCCGCCTGCGTTGGCAAGCAGCAGGTCCAGTCGTCCATGCGCGGTGGCGATGACGTCCATGACGGCGTCAAGCTCTGCACCAACGGAAATGTCGGCGCGTACCGCCGTGGCGCCATGGCCGATCTCGGCGACCGCCCGGTCCAGTTCCTGCTGCCGGCGGCCGCTGATGACCACCGTTGCGCCCTCCAGCGCCAGCCGCTTTGCGGCGGCCAGGCCGATGCCCGAGCTGCCGCCGGTGACCAGGGCAATCTTCCCGGCGTGTTTGGTGGGGTGGATGTTGGCCAGATCCTGGACGTGCATGGTGTTTGCCTCTTGAGCGGAGTTCCCGCGTTGCAGGCAGTCTATTGACCCTCGCCGCGGCGATAAATGGGCGCATTGTTGATTCTTTATTTCCCTGCGGGAATAATCCGGCGCTCTAGACGGAGCGATCAATGGATCACCTGCAGGCAATCCGCGCCTTTGCGCGCGTTGTGGAAACCGGTGGGTTCAACCGTGCGGCGGAATCGCTGCAGATGCCCAATGCCACACTGAGCAAGTCGATCAGCGCGCTGGAAAAACATCTGGGAGTCACATTGCTTGAACGCAGCACGCGCCGCGTGCGTGTCAGCAACGACGGAGCTGCGTATTACGCGCGCGTGCGGCACCTGCTCACGGAGCTGGACGACGTGGAAGCCACGTTGGGGCGTGCCCAGGGCAGCCCCAAGGGCCGGCTTCGTGTAGATACGGGCGGCTCGACGGCGTGCGGATTGTTGATCCCCGCATTGCCGGAGTTCTGTGCGCGCTATCCGGATATCCAGCTGCAGCTCGGCGTCACCGATCGCACGGTGGATGTCATCGGCGAAAACATCGACTGCGCGATCCGCAGCACGGCGGACGACGGCGCGCTGATATCGCGCAAGATCGGCAGCCTTGCCTGGACCACCTGCGCGAGTCCTGACTATCTCGTACGCTACGGTGTCCCGACCCACCCGGAACAGCTGAAAAGCCTGGCGTTTCCCGTGGTGGGCTACTTCTCCGCGCATAGCGGCAAAGCGCCGCCGCTGCATTTCCTGGACGATGGCGCGCCGCTGGAGATCGTTCCCAACTGCAGCGTGATGGTCAACGAGAGCAACGCGCATCTGGCGACCGGATTGGCCGGGCTCGGGCTGATCCACACGCTCGATTTCATGGTGCGGCCGGCCATCGAACGCGGCGCGCTGGTGCCGGTCCTGCAGGACTGGCGCCCGGCGCCATTGGATGTCTTCATCGCCTATGCGCCCAGCCGACAGTTGAGCACCAAGGTGCGTGTGTTTATCGAGTGGGTGAGCGAGATCTATGCCCGGATCGGGCGGACACATTCGGCGGTCGAGCGCTGACGAGCGCAACCTGTGGGGTTCACGTGATGTGCGGCGTTTGCTTCCGGGCGTTGTGGCATCGCATCGGCCCGGGGCCGATTCGCTTTTGTGCCGTGCTCACCGTACTGCGAGGCTGCCGGGCCTGTCCGACAAGGCACGCAGCACACGCCGGACAGGCATCGCCCTCGACGGCGCCCCTCCCCGGAGCGATTGCGTGCAAATATACGTTTCATATACGATTCGTATATCGACGCAAAACGAGAGCCATCATGGGCATCGTCAATATCGACGACGACCTGCACGACCAACTGCGCCGTGCGTGCACGGTGAGTAGCCGTTCGATCAATGCGCAGGCCAATTTCTGGATCAAGGTCGGCATGCTGTGCGAGATGCATCCGGACACGACGTTTCAGCAGATCGTGGCCGAACAATTGCGCGCGGCGGGCGTACGGCCGCAAGCCTTGAAACCGGGCCGGGCGTGATCAAGTCGCCCGATGAGATCGCGCTGATGGCGGTGTCTGGCCAGCTCCTGGCGCAGGTATTCGATGCGCTGGATCGCTTGCCCCTGGAAGGTCGCAGCACGCTGGAACTCAACGGGTTTGTCGAGCGCATGATTGTCGATGAGCTCGACGCACGGCCTGCGAGCAAGGGGCAGTACGGTTTCGAGTTCGTACTCAACGCATCCATCGACGATGTGGTCTGCCATGGCGTGCCATCGGCAGACGACGTGTTGCGCAGCGGGCAGATCGTCAACCTGGACATTACGCTGGAAAAGAACGGCTATATCGCCGATTCCAGTACCACGTACCTGGTGGGCGAGGTCGCTTACCCGGCACGTCGCCTGGTGCAGGCCACGTATCAGGCGATGTGGAAAGGGATTGCAGCGGTGCGCCCTGGCGCGCGCTTGGGCGATATCGGCCATGCCGTTGCGCGGCACGCGCGTGCGCACGGCTATAGCGTGGTCAAGGAATACTGCGGGCACGGCATCGGCCGTGAGATGCATGAAGACCCGCAAATTCTGCACTACGGCCACGCGGGCACCGGCTTGGAACTGCAGGAAGGCATAGTGTTCACCATCGAGCCGATGATCAACCAGGGCCGTGCGGCGATCCGTTCGCAACCGGATCAGTGGCCGGTGCATACGCGCGATGGCAGGTTGTCGGCGCAGTTCGAACATACCGTGGCGGTGACGCGCACTGGCGTACGTGTGTTGACCTTGCGGCCCGCCGAAGTGCCGCTGTGCGTGGTGGAGTGACGCACCGCAACGCATGGCGTCAGGCGGCTGTCAGTCGGCCTGCACGCGCGGCGTCGCCTCTGGTCGGCGCGGAATCAGCGGGGTGGTGTTGGTGTGCAGAAGCATGCGCACGGCCGCTTCGACACTGATGAAACGGCTGCGTTGCAGCAGATAGGACAGCATGAGAAGCCCCGCGAACATCAGCGTGGCCCCTGGCCTGACGACGGTTGCCGGAACCAGGAACCCAACCACCATCATCACTACGGTCCAGTTGCAGAAACCGCTCACGATGATCTCGCGTTGCCGACGGTCGATCACGATGCGCCCGCGCATGATCATCGGATAGACACCGCCGACGAACAGGAAGGTTTCGCGAAACGCATACACGTCTTCGGACAGGCGATGGAACCGCAAGTCGGGCCAGCGCGATGGCTCGACCGCATTTTCTACCTGCGCCAGCGAAAAGCAGGCCAACGCATCGCGGGTCACCGCAATACGCCGTGTAAACACCGGCAGGCCCCAGCTGAAGTAGGGGCGGTTCCAGGTGATCAGCAAGAGGCCTTCGGTGGCAATCAAGCCCAGCAGCAGGTAGAGCATCGTGCATCCCTGTTCGAGTGGCTCAACGATCGCACGCGCAGGTGCGCCGCGTGCCGGCTCCGATTCTGGCGCCTGAATGCCTGGCCCTGCAATCACGCCTGCGGCGCGGCGCGCGTTTCATCGCCGCGCCAGATTGGCTCAGGTCAGCGGCGCTCATGCACACTAGGCCCCACAGCGGACGCCGGCTCTGCCGGTGCCGATCCCGCAATCACTGGTCCCATGCAGCCACTTTCCCACACCTTGCCGGCCGTGCACGCCATGGCGGCGCAACTCCGCCGGCCGCTGGACGGCTTGCGCAGGCAGCTGCGCGCCAACGATCTCTGGTTCATCGCCTTGGCCGCGCTGGTGGGGCTGATCGCGGCTGGATTGATGGTGCTGCAGGCCGGTATCGCGCATGGCCTGCAGAGCTGGCTGTACGCGCTCGCGCCCGAGCAGCGGCTCAGCACGGCCACCTCGATGACGGCAACGCAGTTGCTGGTGTTGCCGCTGGGCGGCTTGCTGGTTGGTCTGGTGACGCTGATGGCGCGGCGGCGCAAGCGGCCCCTCGTGGATGCGGTGGAAGCCAATGCCTTGCATGGCGGGCGCATGTCGATGCGCGACAACCTGATCGTTGCGGTGCAGACCTTGTTGTCCAACGGCTTCGGTGCGTCGGTGGGACTGGAGGCGACCTACACCCAAATGGGGTCGGGTGCCGGCTCGCAGCTGGGGCGCGTGTTGCGGGTGCGGCGTGCCGACATGCGCACGCTGGTGGGCGCCGGCGCGGCCGGTGCGATTGCCGGCGCCTTCGGCGCGCCGCTGGCCGGTGCGTTCTATGCGTTCGAGATCGTCATCGGTGCCTACACGCCATCGGCATTGGCACCGGTGGCCGCCGCCGCATTGGCTGGCGCGTTCATGGCCAATGCCCTGGGCGCAGCGCCGTACTCGTTGCCTGCTGCGGTGGCCTACCAATTGCAGCCGCGCGACTATGCGGTCTACATCGCGCTGGGCCTGGCGTGCGCGTTGATCGGCATTGCGGTGATGCGCCTGGTCGCCGGCATCGAACGCGGCGTGGGCCGCATCAATCTGCCGGTGTGGGGGCGCCCGGTCATCGGTGGGTTGCTGCTGATTCCGCTGGCGCTGTATTCGCCGCAGGTGCTGTCCTCGGGGCATGGCGCATTGCATCTGGACCTGACCAGCAGCAGTACCTTGCAGGTGCTCGCCATCCTGCTGGTGCTCAAGTGCATTGCGTCGGGAATTTCGCTGGGTTTCGGCTTCCGCGGCGGTCTGTTCTTCGCATCGTTGTTCATGGGCTCGCTGGTGGGCAGCCTGTTCGCGGTGAGCCTGAACCTGTTGCTGGGCGCTGCGGTGGTGGACACCACCAGTGCATCGCTGGTGGGCATGGCTGCATTGGCGGCGGCCATCGTTGGCGCGCCGATGACCATGGCCATGTTGATCCTGGAAGGCACGCACGATTTCGTGCTGGCCAGCGCAGTGATGGCGGCGGTGCTGGTGGCCAATACCGTGGTGCGGCAGGTGTTCGGTTATTCGTTCTCCACCTGGCGGCTGCATCTGCGTGGCGAAAACATCCGCAGTGCGCGCGATGTGGGCTGGGTGCGCAATCTGTCGGCTGGCAAGATGATGCGCAAGGATGCCAACCACACCGCGCACGACATCAGCGTGGCCGAATTCCGCCGGCGGTTCCCGTTGGGCTCCACGCAACGCGTGGTGCTGGAAGATGCAGACGGACACTATGCCGGCGTGGTGCCGCTGGCCGTGCTGTACGCCGACAATGTGCAGCTGGACGCCCCGGTCGGCGACTATGCCAAGCACCGCGATGCGGCGCTGCTGGCCGACACCGACATCGTGGCGATCATGAAGGTCTTCGATACGACACAGGCCGATGAGTTGGCCGTGATCGACAGCGATCGCAAGGTACTGGGCGTGCTGTCGGAGGGATTCGTGCGCAAGCGCTACGCCGAAGAACTGGAAAAACGCGAGCGCGAACTGATGGGCGAACGCGTGGCTAGCGACGACTGAGCCGCGTGCTGTCAGCAACGGCTGCGCGCATGCGTGCGCATCGTTGATCTGTGTCTGATGTTCGATGCGCAGACACAGGCGCAGCGTCGGGTTGTTCGGGCTAGCCTGAGCGCGTTAGTATCGCCACTGCTCAAGAACGATCTCCTTGGACACATGACACCACCCTGACCTCAGGCCTTACGCGCTCGCAGTTGCTGCGAAGGTCCAGGTGTTTGACGTGCATGTAATGCGCCGTGTGGTTGCCGGCGCAAGGAGTCGTTCAATGTCCAGAAGTTTCCCGTTGCGCCAGCAATGGCTCGGCAACGTGCGTGGCGATGTGCTCGCCGGCATCGTGGTCGCGCTTGCGCTGATTCCCGAAGCCATCGCGTTTTCGATCATTGCCGGCGTTGATCCCAAGGTTGGGCTCTACGCGGCGTTCTGTCTTGCAGTGGTGACTTCGATCGCCGGTGGTCGGCCAGGCATGATTTCTGCCGCCACCGGTGCCATGGCGTTGTTGATGGTGGATGTGGTCAAGGACCATGGGGTGCAGTACCTGCTGGCGGCGACCGTGCTGGCGGGCGTGCTGCAGCTGATTGCAGCCGCATTGCGTCTGGGCGCATTGATGCGTTTTGTCTCGCGCTCGGTGATCACCGGCTTCGTCAACGCATTGGCAATTCTGATCTTCCTGGCACAGCTGCCGGAGTTGGTCGGCATGCCATGGCCGGTGTATGCGGTGTGTGCAGCGGCATTGGTCATCATCTATCTGCTCCCGCGCGTCACCACGGCGATTCCTTCGCCGCTGGTCGCAATTGTGGTGTTGACGGCGGCATGCGCGTACTGGCACCTCGATCTCCGGCACGTGGGCGACATGGGCCACCTGCCTGATAGCCTGCCGGTATTTTTGCTGCCGGACGTGCCGCTGACATGGGACAGCGTGCGCATCCTGCTGCCGGTATCGACGACGCTGGCGGTGGTCGGCTTGCTGGAGTCGTTGATGACGGCGCAGATTGTCGAAGACCTGACCGATACCCCATCGCAGCGCAACCGCGAATGCGCAGGTCAAGGACTGGCGAACATGGTGGCGGGCTGCTTCGGTGGCATGGCTGGCTGCGCGATGATCGGGCAGTCGGTCATCAATGTGCGCTCGGGCGGACGTGGGCGCTTGTCGTGCCTGGTGGCCGGCGTCGTCCTGCTGCTGATGGTGGTCTATGGCGCGGCCTGGGTGCGCCAGATTCCGATGGCGGCACTGGTGGCGGTGATGATCATGGTCAGCATCGGCACCTTCAACTGGGGATCGCTGCGCGATCTGCGCAGGCACCCGGCAAGTTCGTCGGTGGTGATGTTGGGCACCGTCGTGGTCACGGTCTGGACGCACGATCTGGCGCGCGGCGTGTTGGTCGGCGTCCTGCTGTCGGCACTGTTCTTCGCGCGCAAGGTCGGGCGGATGCTGCAGGTGCAGGCCAGCGATGGCGACGATGGGGTGCGCGTGTATGCGGTGCGCGGCCAGGTGTTCTTCGCATCGGCCGGGCAATTCGTCGCCAGCTTCAATTTCCTCGGCACGCCGCCGAAGGTGCTGATCGATCTGAGCCACGCGCATTTCTGGGACATCAGTGCGGTGGCGGCGCTGGATCGGGTGGTGTTCAAATTGCGCGCGCACGGCGCCGAGGTCGAGGTGGCTGGCGCGAATCAGGCCAGCGACGCGCTGATCGACACCCTAGGAACCCATCGGCGCGATGGCGCGCGGCTGCAGCTCGGTCACTGAGCTGGGCTGCTCGTGCCCAACCAGCGCGGCTGTCGGCGAGGCCGATTGGGGTGCATGCGCGTCCAGCAACGCGGACAGGCGACGGTGGCAATCGCGGAAGGCCAGTGCAGAGGCCGGCATGTCGCAGGCGTCGAAGGTGCGTGCCTCGGCCTTCCAGGAGGCGAGCAGGTCTTCCAGATCGCAGATCAAGCTCGGCATGGTGTTTCCTCGGTAGGCGTCCTGCTGTCTACGGGGAGAGGCGATACGCGGATGCAGGCCGGCGCGGGGCGACCCTGCGCGGAGCCACAATGGTTCAGATACTGCGATGAACGGCGCATTTTTTGGGTGCGGCACACGTGCGCATCACAGGGCCGGGAGGAGGGTGGGCAGGCGGTCTTCTGCCGCGGGAGCTGACCATGAGCAACAACCAGAACGCCAACCGGGGTATCGACGACCCGACGCCACCCAATGGCGTCAAGGCGCCGGGCAAGAACGAGGATTTGCTGCAGGACGGGCCTGCGCAGGACAGCGAAATCGATGACGACGACAGCATCGAGGACGAACTGGATGAGGACGAAGAGGACGAAGAGGACACCTGAGGTTGCTTCTGCGGGACGCACGCGATTGCGGCGACCCCCGACGGCGCACGACAGGCCCCGATGCTGTCGACGGCGCGAGGTGCCATGGCCGCCGCTGCAGTGGCGGCCGGTGCGCCTCTTTCAAGGCAGGCGCCAGCGACACGGCGGACCCGGCCTGCCGAGAATGCAAGGAGTGTGGATGTCCGTCATCGACCGCCGGCGTGCAGCGTCAACACAAGCCGGCTCGCCACACATTGCGTGCGGTCCTAAACTCCAGGGCCTTTCGATCGCGTTGATACCGCCATGGACACCCTGCCGCCGTTACCTTCCATCGCACTGGGCGAGTACCGTCATTTCAAAGGCGGCCGCTATGAGGTGCTCGGTGTGGTGCGCAGCAGCGAAACCCTGGAGCCGCTGGTGCTGTATCGGCCACTGGAGCGCGATATCGGGTTGTGGGTGCGCCCGTATGCGATGTTCGTCGAGCAGGTCGAGGTGGACGGTGTCGCCCGCGCTCGCTTCGAACGCGTGGAGTGAGCGCCGCACGCACTGCCGCGATGCGGCAACCGTACGCCTGGCCTTGAGCGCGCGATGACTGCCGCGACCACGCCCCTCACGACGCCCGACGGCCGTTACCTCATCGTGCGAGAGCGCCTGTGGCGCACCAGCAACCCGCACCTGAGCGAAGAGGTGCGTGCCGCGTTGGTCAGTGCACTCATGGAGGCGCGACGCGCGGTCAAGGCCGCCAAGCGCGACGACGATGCACAACGCCTGTTGGCCGCGCGCGGTGCGGTCGATGCAGCCAAGGGCGCCTTGGGTGAACGCGGCGCGGTGTGGTGGACCGATGGTGCCAAGGATTTCAACCGGCATCTGGTCAAGAACACCCCGTACGCTGCGTGGTTTGCGGCAAGCGGCCCCGCGCCCCGGCCTGCAAGCGTCGACACGCCTGCAGGTCTCGATTGACAACGACGCCTGTGTCGCTACGACGAATGCCCTGACCGCGGCGTCGCATTCCACCGGCATGGTCTCGTTCAACCGGGCAAAAACCCTTTGGCGCGCAGTGCTGGCTCGAAACGGCGTATGCCGACATCCACCAATTGATGCAGCACGAACGGGTCGTGCGCCACAACCCGATCCAATGCCGACGCATCGGTGTGGTGGGCTAGCACGATGCCGCCAAGACCATCGGCCGATGGGCCGGCCGCGAGGAACAGCCCAGTGTCGATGTGCTCCCGCAACCACTGCTTGTGGGCGTCCAGATGTGCGGCCAGTGCCGGCGGGGCGACGCGATAGGTGAGGGTGATGAGATGCAACATGGCTCAGGCCTCCACGCGCGCGCGCGCGACCCCGCGCCCGACACTGCGCACGACATCGGCAATGGAGGCCTGCGCACTGATCAATGCGGCCGCGGCCGGCTCCGGACCACGCGACTGATTTTCCGCGCGCACGAAGTGCACCTCGCGCACGCCCAGAAAGCCGAACGTTGCGGTCAGATACGCCTCCTGAAAATCCAGTGAGGCCATCGGCCCTTGCGTGTACATGCCCCCGCGCGAGGACGCCACGATCAGCTGCTTGCCGCCGGCCAGGCCTTCGGGTCCGTTAGCGGTATAACGAAACGTACGGCCGGGCTGGGCGATGCGATCGATCCAGGCCTTGAGTTGGGTCGGCACCGAAAAGTTGTACATCGGCGCGCCGATCACCACGATGTCGCTGGCGAGGAATTCGTCCACCAGTTGCTCGGACAATGCATGTTCGGCCACCAATGCCGCGTCGCTGGCTGGTTGCGGCAGCGGGCGGAAGCCGGCAGCAATCGCGCCGGAAAGGTGCGCGATGGGAACCGCGGCAAGGTCGCGATAGGTGGCGTGTAGATCGTCAATCGCTGCGTGCAGGTCCTGCACCACCTGGGCGGTGAGCTGGCGGGAGACCGACGTGTCGGTCAGGATGCTGGAATCGAGATGGAGCAAGCGCATGGTGGGCTCGTGTGCTGTGGTCGGTGGCGGCACTCTACGAAGCGCCCTCGGGCGCAGGTAGGCCGCTGGCGGATGACAAACTGTCCTGCCTGGCAGGACAATGACGGCCTCCTTGCGTGGGGTTGGATTCAGATGGAAGACCTCAACGACTTCGCGCTGCTGGTGGCAGTGGTCGACCACGGCAGCTTCTCGGCGGCCGGTCGCGCGTTGGGGTTTCCCCGCTCCAAGGTCAGTCGGCGGGTGGCAGATCTGGAGCAACGCCTGGGCGTGCGGCTGTTGCAGCGTTCAACCCGTGCGGTCAGCCTCACCGAGGTCGGTGCCGAGTTCTATACGCACTGCAAATCCATCACCCGCTCGGCGCAATGGGCGCTGGATGTGGCCGAGCGCGCCACGCAGCATCCCTCCGGCCGGATCCGCGTGAGCTGCCCGACCGGTGTGGCGCATCTGTTTCTGGCCGAGCTCTTGCCGCGGTTTTTGTTGGCGCATCCGGATGTGCAGGTCGATCTGGAGCTGACCAGTCGACGGGTGGAACTGATTGCCGAAGGCATCGACGTGGCGATACGGGTGCGTTCGAGCCTGGACGATTCCGGCTTGATCCTGCGCTCGTTCGGCGTCAGCCGGCAGGCGTTGGTGGCAAGCCCCGGGTTCGTGCACGCGCATGGGCCGTTCGCCTCTGCCGCGGCACTGCATGAGGTACTGGGAATGGGCCCGCGTGGCGTCAATGGCGAGCCGCCCCGGTGGCGGCTCACCAGCCCGCAAGGCACCAGCGAACTGGTGGACTACCGTTCGCGCCTGTTCACCGAGGATGTCGAGCTGCTGCACCACGCGGCGCTGGCCGGCATGGGCGTGGCGCAGTTGCCGCTGGCCCTGTGCAGGGGCAGCATCGCCCGCGGCGAACTGGTGGTGCTATTGGGCGACCACACGTTGCCGGTGCATCAACTACACGCCGTGTATCCCTCGCGTCGCGGACTGGCGCCGGGCGTGCGCGCCTTGATCGAGTTCCTGGTCGACGTCCTGCCTGCGGTGCTGGAGAGCGCCGAACACGAGGTATCAGGCTAAGCGCAGCGGACAAAACGACTGCGCAGCGCCAGGCGGGCGCGGCCGCTGCCGGGCATCGGCATATACCACGCGTACACGGCGGTTCTGAGCGCGCCGTCCGCACCCGCCGGACGACTGCTCGCTACGTTTTGTTAGCCGACCTGAGCGCATGCAAGGGCCGCCGCGACACGCCAGGTTCGTGTTGGTGCTCACCGCGATGACGTACCGATGGTACGCGCGGCACGTGCGATGAACTCGGCCACCTTGGCGGGCTGCGCAACCAGCGAAAGATGGCTGGATGCGATGGTGGTACTGGTGGCACCGATCTGCTTGGCGATGGCGCGCTGCACATCCGGACGCAACGCATTGTCGTTGTCGGTGATCAGGTACCACGTCGGTTTGCGATGCCACGCGGCCTGCGAAACCGCGTCGCCGAACGCGGCAGCGGTCATCGGCTGCTGGACGGCGGCAAGCTGCCGGACCTTGGCCAGCGGCACATCGGCGGCCATCACGTGCTGGTAGGTCGCCGCGTCGTCGAGCCAGACCAGGCCCTGCGCATCCGGCTGCAAACCTTCCATCGGCGCTTTCAGGCGTGCCAGCAGCGTGCCGACCGACTCGCCGGTATCGGGTACCAGGGCCGACAGATAGACGATGCCCTTGACGTTGTCGGCGTTGCCCGATTCGGTCACCACCGCGCCGCCCCAGGAGTGCCCGACCAGCAGCACGTCGCCAGGTTGTCGCTCCAGCACGCGGCGGGTCGCAGCGACGTCGTCGGCCAGCGAGGTGAGCGGATTCTGCACTGCAGTGACGTGATAGCCCTGGCGCTGTAACGCCTCGATCACGCCAGACCAGCTGGAGCCATCGGCAAATGCGCCATGCACCAGCACGATGGTAGGCAGGCTCTGCACTGGTGCGGCGGTTGTCGGGCTGGCAGCGAAGATCGACAGGGCGCTCAGCAAGGCGAGGCCGGCGTTGGCAGACAAGGGGGATGGCATGAGCGTGATCGCAAGAGGGGAGCGAGAGTGCGATCAAGCATATGTCGGCCGTTGGCCGTCAAAACAGCGCAGACCTCGCCAATAAATGTGGCAGCGCTGACACACCTGACACATGGCTGGCGCCCGCGGGACCGCAGTCCATTCCACCGGCACGCCGGCTCTGCGATGGAGATGTCGAGCCGCGCGCAGGCTGTCACGCAGGCGGCGCGGCGCCACGCAGCCAGTGCCCGCCGCGCCGTGACCCAACCCGGCACAGGCCGGGCTGGGCGACATGCCGTGGATGCAGCGCGACTCAACCCAGATCGCAATTGCTCGGCTGCGGCCAGGTGGTGGACGGCAGCATGGCTTTGACAGCCGCTGGTGCGCTGATGCCGATGGTGCTGGCGCCGTAGAGGTCTTCGAGTTCGTCGATGCTGACGATATAGCTGTCCAACGCACCCAGGTTGGCGCTATTGGGAATCAGCCAGCTGATGGCGCGCGAACCGCCGCCCGGGTTGGCGGTGATGATGGTCTTCCAGAAGAAATCCGGCGTGCGGATGCCGTGGCTGCTGAGGAAGTAATCGTTGCTGGTGTCGCTGTAGATCACGCCGCCGTAAACCTGCACGCTGGCGATATCGCGATAGCACTCGGCCACGTTCTCTGCCTGTACCCAGATGCCCTGATTGAAGCTGGCCACCTGCGGCACGATGTTGCTCATGAGGTTGGCGCGGCGGATGTAGGTCGCGTTGTAGTCCATGTGGTTGGAGGTCACCAGATGGCCGCGGTCATAGCCGGAACGCACGCTGGCATACGAGGCCGTGGAGGTCTGGCCGGCACAGCCGCTGGGCAATTCGGTATCCAGATTGAAGCTGGACGGGCGTGCAGCCGAGCCTGTGTCGGCCTGCAGCACGTATTCGTAGCGCAGTGCGGCGCGGTTGGTGCAGTCGTACGTCAGCGTATAGCCGCCCTTGTTGAGGGTCACCACCTGCGCCTGTGCGGCGGCGCTGAAGGTGGTGAGAAGCAGAACGACGAAAAAGGTCTTCAAGCGCATGGAAGTCAATCTCCTTGAAATCATCGGACGCACGAAGCCGCCGCCGCGATGCGTCAGCACATCGACGTTGGACAACGCGCCAGGGAAACAGAGGGCTCGCGGCATGGCGAGCGCTACAGCTATCGCATACGAATGTTGCTTGTTGGTGACTTGGACCCGAGCAGCGTGCGGTCGCCCAGATCTTGTTTCGGCGTGTAGCCAGACGCTTGGCATTCGGTCTGGAGGCGATGCCGTTGATGAGGCTGATGCTCTCGGCGATCTTCTTCGCTGATGTTTGGAGATCTGACAGGGGTGCGATGGGCACGTTGCGCGGCGTGGACACAGGCAACGCCACGCGCTGGCGAGCCAGGCGTGGCCGATCGAATGCGAGACGCGCGCCTGCGCGCGCTGGTTGAGTTACGCAGGCGCAGATCTGCTGCAGATGGGATGGCGCGATGACTACCGCGCAGGCAATGGGAGGTGTTATGCAGCCTTCGCCGGCAGCTTGACCACCACCTTGATCTCAAACTGGAAGCCGGCCAGCCAGGTCACGCCGACCGCGGTGACGGTGGGGTAGGGGGCCGGGCCCCAGTAGCTGACCCACTTGTCCCACATTGCCTCGAACACCACCTCGGGGTTGACCATGAACAAGGTGACGTCGACCACATCCTGCGAAGTGCAGCCGGCCGCGGCAAGGACGGCATCCAGGTTGACGAAGGCGCGGGCAATTTCCGCGTCCAGCTCGGGCTCGGGCGAGCCGTCCTCGCGGCTGCCGACCTGGCCGGCGACAAACAGCAGGTCATCGGCGCGTACCGCCGGCGAGTAATGGTGGCGCTCGTACAGGGCGTGGCGCCCCTGCGGGAAAACGACGTCGCGTGTGGCCATGTGGCTCTCCATCGAAGTGCATCAGAACGAAGGCACACGTTAGGCGGGTCTGCAGTTGCGATAAATCGGCAGCATCGACCAACACTGTTTGTAGAATCCAAACAATCTTGGCCGCGGGAGCAGTGGTGGATCGATTCGATGCAATGCAGGCGTTTGCGCGCGTGGTCGAGACCGGCAGTTTCACCAAGGCGGCCGAACACTTGGACATGAGCCGCGCCAGCGTGACCCAGCTGGTGCAGCAACTGGAAGCGCGCCTGCGGGTGAAGCTGCTCAATCGCACCACGCGCCGGGTGCAGGTCACTGCCGATGGCGCGGCCTATTACGAGCGCGTGCTGCGCCTGCTGGCAGACCTGGACGATGCCGAAACCAGCCTGTCGGTTGCAGCCAGCTTGCCACGCGGGCGCCTGCGCGTGGACGTGCCCAGCCCATTGGCGCGGCTGATCCTGATGCCGGCGTTGCCGGCATTCCATGCGCGTTATCCGGAGATCCAGCTGGACATGGGCGTGAGCGACCGCCGGGTGGATCTGATCGGCGAAAACGTCGATTGCGTGATACGCGGCGGCACCATCACCGACCAGTCGCTGATCGCGCGTCACGTGGGCGACCTGCAGGCCGGCGTGTACGCAGCGCCCGATTACCTGCAGCGGCTGGGCACCCCGACGCATCCAACCGAGCTGGAAAATACACGGCATCGTTGCGTCGGCTTCATGCGCTGGGGCAGCAGCACAACCGTGCCGTATGTGATGCAACGCGGCGACGAGGCGGTGCGCGTGCATGGCCGCCACGTGGTGGCCGCCGACGATGGCAATGCCTATCTGGCCGCCGGCCTGGCCGGCATGGGTGTGCTGTGGCTGCCGGTGTACATGGCCAACGCGCATGTCGCCAGCGGCGAACTGGTGCCGATCTTTCAGGACTGGCAGCTGGAAGCGATGCCGCTGTCGATCGCCTTCCCACCCAACCGCCATGTCAGCGCCAAGCTGCGTGTGTTCATCGATTGGGTGATTGCGCTGATGGCCGAGCATGCGCCAGTGATGGCGCCCGCACCGCGGTGAGCGCCACAGGGATGCGCGGCGCTATTGCCTCACTTCGCGCCGCACCGGATACCGCCAGCCGCTGATCGCTGCATAGGGCGAACGTGCATAGACCCACTGCAGGCGCGCATCGCCATCGGCGCGGAACGCCGCATCGTTGGCCAGTTTTTGCTCGAACGCGCTACGTAACGCGGCATCGCTGCGCAACACGCGTTCGCTGAATTCAACCAGCTCGGTGGCATACAGCCCGCTGTCGGGGCTGCCGGCATGGCGGAAACGTCCGCTGGCCAGCAGCGAATCGCTGCTGCGCGGTTCCAGCAAGGCGGCGGCCAACATGCGCATCGGTTGATCGGCCGGCACGCGGACGCTGCCGGCGGGAAAGACTTCTTCGACGTCGTGGGTGTGCGGAACCTGATCGCCGCCGGTCTTGCTGATGCGTATCTGCTGCACCGCGCGCCGGGCCGGCTGTTGCAGACGGTCGTAGCCGATGCCATGCGCATCGAGCAAGGCGAGCACATCGTCGTTGCCGGGCGGAATCCACCACGCCACCGGGTACTGCACCGCCTGCGTCTGCCGGTAGCCGATCACCGGCATCGTCCAGGTTTCGTCGCGGCCTTCCCAGCGCAATTCCGGCCGGCCGGACACCGGCGACAGGGCGCGGGTGTAGGTCACGCCCTTGAACGGAATATGGTCGATCGGCTGCGGCAGGCGTTCCCACGCCACCATCAATTCCTGCGGGCGCGCCGCGCGATCGGCACGCTTGGCGGCATCGATGGCGTGTGCATCGCGGCCGACCACGCGCAGGGCTTCTTCCAGCAGCACGTAATCGCCGAGCACGCGTTGCCGGTATGACTTCAGGCGGTGGTTTTCCACCAGCACGGTGGGGATGCCGGCGAAGTCGCCATAGCCGGTGGAATAACGCGGGCCTTCGGGCGAATAGCGCAAGCCCGAGCGCGGCGCGTCTTCGTCGATCAGGCTGGGGTAGATCGCAGGTTCATGACCCTGGCGGCGCAGTGCGGCGTCGACGGCTGGCGTGAAGCGCTGCTGCAGCCAACCGGCCGTGGCGCGCGAGCGCGCGTAGGTGCCCCAGCCGGCGAAGGTGAAGGTGATGTCGTACTGATGATCGAGCCCACCGCTGACATGCAGGTCGATATACAAGGCGGGGTCGAGCGTGTGCAGCAGCCTGACGATCGCGCGCGTCTCCGGCGCTTCTAGGTTGAGATAGTCGCGATTGAGGTTGATGCCGCGCGTGGTGGTATTCCAGCCCATCTGCTGCGGGCCGCGCAATGCGGCGCCGATGAGCGGGCCGCGTTGTTCGTGCCCATCGCTGTTGAGGATGGGCACGAATACGAAATCGACCTCGTCCAGCAGATCGTCCTTGCCGCGTTGTGCAATATCGCGCAGCAGCATCAGGCCGGCGTCCTTGCCATCGATCTCGCCGCCATGGATGCCGGCCTGTGCCAGCACGACCGGTTTGCCGGGCTTGCCCTTGCGCGCGCGTACCAGCAGCAGATCGCGTCCTTCGCCGGTCTTGCCGAACACCTCCAGCGACAGCAGCGGCGAAGCAGCAACCAGCCGTTGCAGCCACGCACGCGTTTGCGCGTAGCTGGGCGTGCTGACAAAGTCGCTACGCTCGGCCGGCGTCATCCACGGATCGTCCGGTGCCACGATCAATGCTTCGCTGGCACCGTGCCATGCGCGGACCGGCGGCAACGGGGCGCTGGTATCGATGGTCTGCGCGTTGAGCTGTGCGGCAGCGAACAATGCGATGGCCAGCCCGTTGGCGAGGCGTCGGGTGCTGCGCGCGGTGTTGCAGGCCTTGGCGTCAGCGGGAGCGTGGCGGTCGAAGTCATGGAAAGCATCGGGCGAATGACAGCTGCGCGTTTCGAAGGTCATTGGGGTGTGAGGGTCTCGAGTGGTGGGCGACGGTGTCTGCTTGTGCGAGTCAGCCGTGTCGGCGCAGGCGCCTGGCTGGACGTTCGCGCCGCAAGGCGCTGACCGCAGGCGCGATGCGCGGCGCGGCGGTTATTAGTGCCGGCCGGGCTCCTGCCCGCGACGGCGGGCGGATTGGCGGTGCAAGCAATGTGATAACGTATCATTTCCTGATACGTCTGTGTCCACGCCCTTCAATTCTTCAATGACCCACGCGATTTCAATCTCCAACCTGCACGTGGCCTACCGTGGCCGCGCGGTGCTGCAGGGGCTGAACCTCGGCGTCGCGCCCGGCAGCGTCTACGCCTTGCTGGGCGGCAATGGCGCCGGCAAGTCGTCCACGCTGTCCACGTTGCTGGGCTTCGTCAAACCCGTCTCCGGCAGCCTGCGCGTGGACGCCGTGGACCCGGTCGCCGACCCCGGCAAGGCGCGCGCGCGCTTGGCCTATCTGCCGGAAAACGTGGCGCTCTACGAGCATCTGAGCGCATTGGAAAATGCCGACTATCTGCTTGCCCTGGCCGGCCAGCGCCGCAGCCAGGCCGCCATTGGCGAGGCATTTGCGGCCGCTGGCCTGCAGCGCGATGCCTGGGCGCAACGGCTGGCAGGGTTCTCCAAGGGCATGCGGCAGAAGGTGGCCATTGCCGTGGCCACATTGCGCGAGGTGCCGGTGCTGCTGCTGGACGAGCCCACCTCCGGGCTGGATCCGCGCGCCATCGCCGACTTCAATCGCCTGGTCGGCAGCGTGCGCGAACGCGGCGCCGCGGTGCTGATGGTCACCCACGATCTGCTCGGTGCGGTGGATGTGGCCGACCGCAGCGGGTTTCTGGAAAACGGCCGGATTGCCGAAGAGATCGGTGCCGGCGACAGCGGCTTCGACGTGCGCACCCTGCATGCGCGTTTCGCGCGCCCGCAGGATCGCGCTGCGTGAGGCTGCACGTATGAGTCCGGTGTTGCTGGTCGCACGCGAAGAACTGCGCTATATGGCGCGCAACCGGTCCGCTGCCATCGGTGTGGTGCTGCTGATGTTGCTCACCCTGGTGGCGGCGTTGACCGCTGCGCACCACCAGCGCGAAGTGGCCGATTTCCGCACGCGGCAGCAACAGGCAGCGCAGCAGGCGTTCCAAGCGCAGCCGGACCGGCATCCGCACCGCGTGGTGCACTACGGCCATTTCATCTATCGCCCGTTGCCGGCACTGGCTGCATTCGATTCCGGCGTGGATGCGTTCACCGGCAACAGCATGTTTCTGGAAGGGCACCGCCAGAACACTGCCAATTTCGGCGATGTGCGTCAGAGCTCGTTGCTGGTGCGTTTCGGTCAGCTCACGCCCGCCTTCGTGCTGCAGGTGCTGGCGCCGCTGATGTTGGTCTTCCTGGGCTATGGCGCAGTGGCGCGCGAGCAGGAAACCGGCACCTTGCGCGCGCTGTTGTTGCAGGGCGCCACGCGCCGGCAGTTGCTTGGCGGCAAGTATCTGGCGCTGGCGGCGGTGGCCGGCGCCTGCCTGCTGCCGGCCTTGATCGGCCTGGCACCGATCGCGTTGTTGCCAGGGCAAGCGCCGCTGGTTGCGCTGCTGGTGCTGGCCTATGGCGCGTATCTGTTGGTGTGGTGTGCGCTGGTGCTGGCGGTGTCGATGCGGTGCCGGCGCGGCCGCGATGCGCTATTGGTGTCGCTGGCGGTATGGGTGTGGCTGGCCCTGCTGGTACCGCGCGTGGCGCCGGACGCGGCCAATGCCGCGTACCGCCTGCCGACGCGGTTGGAAACCGATGTGGCGATCCAGCGCGACCTGCGCACGCTCGGCGACAGCCACAATCCGGACGACCCGCACTTTGCGCAATTCAAGCAGCAGACGCTGGCCCATTACGGCGTGCAGCGCGTGGAAGACCTGCCGGTGAACTACAAGGGCTTGCTGGCACTGGAAGGCGAGCGGCTGAGCGCAAGCCTGTTCGAGCGGTATGCGGGCCGCGATGCATCCATCCAGCAGCAACAGAACCTGCTGGTGCGTGCGTTTTCCTTGCTCAGCCCGACGGTGGCGCTGCGCGAGGTGTCGATGACGCTGGCAGAAACCGACCTGCGCGCGCATCTGCGGTTCCTGGCCCAGGCAGAGCACTACCGCTACACGCTGGTGCAGCAGCTCAACCAACTGCAGGCAGACGCGGTCAGCATGGCCGACGACACCGCCCAGGATGCAGGCGCCGATCGGCGCAAGCGGATTTCGTCCGAGCACTGGCATGAGATTCCGGTGTTTGCGTTCCAGCCGGCGCCGGCGACCGAGGTGATCGGCACGGCAGGTGCGGCGTTCGGCCTGATCGGGGCCTGGCTGCTTGCTGCGCTGTGCATGCTGGCGGCAGCCGGGCGAGGTGTGGGAGTGGCGCGCTGATGGTGCTGTGGAAATACGAACTGCTGTTGCTGCTACGCGCACGTGCGGCGCTCGCCGGATTGCTGTTGCTTGCGCTGCTCACCGTGTGCAGCCTGCTGTCCGGGCAACATGTGATGGCGACGCAGCGCGACAACATCGCCAGGATTGCAGCGCTGCAGCGCGAAGACAGCGCGGCGGTAGAAGACTATGTGGCGCGTTCCAACGATGCCGGCAGCGCGGCCTATTACAGCTTCCACCCCACCTGGGACCTGCCATCGCCGCTGGCGTTTGCGGCGGTCGGCATGCGCGATGTCTCGCCGTATATCTTGCGCGTGCGCGCGCTGGGGCTGGAAGCGCAGATCCATGACGGGGACAGCTACAACCCCGAGCTCGCATTGGCTGGCCGCTTCGACTACGCGTTCGTGCTGGTGTTCCTGCTGCCGCTGTTCGTGATCGCGCTGCTGTTCGATCTGCGTTCGGGCGAGCGTGAAGCGGGGCGTGCACGCATGCTTGCCGCACTGCCCGGTGCGGGCGCTGCGCTGCTGGTACGGCGCGTGGTGGTGCGCGCAGCGGCGGTGTTTGTGTGCCTGAGCGTGCCGTTCGTCATGTTCGCTACGTTCAATGCGGTGCCGTGGTTGCAGCAACTGGCGGTGCTGGCACTGGGCGGTGCGTACCTGTTGTTCTGGGTGCTGCTGTCGGTGCTGGTCGGGCGCCTCCAGTGGCGGCCTGCCGCGCATGCCACGGCGTTGGCTACCTGCTGGGTTGTGCTGGCGTTGGTGGCGCCGGCGCTGGCGCACGTGGCAATCAATCAGGCAGTGCCGGTCAACCAGGGTACCGAGATTGCGCGGTTGCAGCGCGAGGCGGTCAACCACGCCTGGGACATTCCGCGCCAGGACACCATGCAGGCGTTCTACGCGCGCAATCGGCAATGGGCCGACTCGGCGCCGCTGACCACGGCGTTCCACTATAAGTGGTACTTCGCATTTCATGAAAATGGCGACCAGCAGGTGGCGCCGCAGGTGGCAGCGTATCGCCAGGGGCTGCAGCGTCGCCAAGCGTTGGCGCAACGCGTGGCCAGCGTGCTGCCCCCGGTTGCGCTGCAGGCGGCGCTGACGCGCCTGGCCGACACCGATCTGCAGGCACAGCTGGCCTATCAGGATCGCATTCGCGCTTATCACCGGGCGCTGCGCACGTTCTACTACGGCTATCTGTTCCGCGACCGGCCGTTCACGCGCGACGATTTCGGGCGAGCGCCACGCTTCGAAACAACGGCCGGCCCTGCTTCATAGCGGTATCTGCGTTTCACCTTTCCTTGCGTCTTTTACTTGCGCCCCGGATGCACTGCGCCGGGGCGCTTCAGGAGTTCTGCCCGATGCCCGTGTTCTCGCGCCACCGCACGCTGCACGCGCTGCCCCTGCTCAGCCTGCTGGCCTGCACCTGCGGCACTGCCTGCGCGCAGGCTGCGCAGTCGCAGGCGCGCGACCTGGATGTGGTGCAGGTGCGCAGCCAATACACGCCGTACCGCGCGCTGAGCATTACCGGTGCCACCAAGACCGATGCGCCGCTGCGTGATCTGCCGATCAGTGCACGGGTACTCGACCGGACCTTGCTCGAAGATGCAGGCGTCACCGATCTGGCTGGCGCACTGGAACTGGCCAGCGGCATCACCAAGGCCAACAACCTGGGCGGCCTATGGGATAGCTATTCGATGCGCGGCTTCACCGGCGATCCGAATTTCAGTTCGGATTACATGGTCAACGGCTTCAATGCCAGCCGCGGTTACAACGGTCTGCGCGATGCGGCCAATACACAGAGCATCGAGGTGATCAAGGGGCCGGCGTCGGCGTTGTACGGGCGCGGCGAGCCGGGCGGGGCCGTCAACATCGTCACCAAAAAGCCGCTGTTTCAGCCGCAGCACAGCGTGGATGTATCGGCAGGCCGCTTCGACAGCTATCGCGCGGCCATCGATAGCACCGGCCCGCTGAGCGAGAACGTGGCGTACCGTTTGAATGTGATGCACAAGGATCAACACAGCTTTCGCGATACCGTCGACAGCGACGGCACCTTGCTGGCGCCATCGCTGTTGTGGATGCCGACGCCCGATACGACAGTGTCGTATGAGCTGGAAGCGGTGCGGCTCCACACGCCCTTCGATCGTGGCGTGACGGCCATCGGTGGCGATGCCAACCGGCTGCCGGCCTCGCGCTTTCTGGGCGAGCCGCGCGATGGCGATATCGACCTGCATTCCACCGGGCACCAGCTGTTCGTGGTGCACGGCCTGGATCAGACCTGGTCGGTGCAGGGTGGGGCGACTTACCGCGACAGTGGCATGCGCGGATTTTCCACCGAGCCCTGGACGCTGCAGGCCGACCAGCGCAGCTTGCGCCGCGAACGCCGCTACCGCGACTACCAGGGCCGCGATATCGCAGCGCGTGCAGAAGTGCTTGGCAGTCTTCAGGCCGGCAGGGTCACGCACAATGTGTTGTTCGGCATCGATGGCAATCGCTTCGACGACAGCCGCTTTCAGCAGCGCGCCCGTTCCGCGGCCACGCCCTACAGCATCGATGTGCTGGCGCCGCGTTATGGCCTGGCACAGCCAGGACGGCTGTCCACCATCACCGATACCGACGAACGCCAGCAGGTGTGGGGTGTGTACGCGCAGGACCAGATCGACCTGGGCGCGCGCTGGAAGGCCTTGCTTGGCCTGCGCTACGACCACTATCGGCAAGGCCTGGACAACCACTTGCGCGGCACCACGCAGCGGTCATCCGACGGCGTGGCGAGCCCGCGTGCAGGCATGACCTTCCATGTCGACGATGCGCTGTCGCTGTACGCCAGTGCGGCGGCGGGTTTTCGCCCCAACAGCGGTGTGGGCGCCAACGGGCAAAGCTTTGCACCTGAGAAAAGCCGCTCGCTGGAGACCGGCTTGAAATACGTGCAGCCCGGCGATGGCCTGGAAGCCACCGTGGCCGCATTCCGCAGCGACAAGAAAAACGTGTTGAGCCTGGACCCGGCCGACACCAGTTTTTCGCTGCCGGTGGGCCAGATGCGCAGCCAGGGCGTGGAGCTGGATCTGCTGGGCAGGTTGAGCCCGCACCTGGCCGCGTCGGTGGGCCTGGCCTATACCGATTCGCAGGTGACGCGCAGCAGTGCTGCTGCCGCCAGTACGGGGCTGGCTGAAGGCCGGCGGTTTCCGAATGTGCCGCGTTTGAGCGGTAACGCGTTCCTGAACTACGAGCAGCCGCTGACCGGCAAACGAAGCGCGGCGCTGGGTGTGGGCGTCTTGCACACCGGCGAGCGGCTGGGCTCGGTGGATAGCAACACCGATTTCGTGTTGCCGGCTTATACCGTGTGGCGAGCGGTTGGCCATTACGATCTGAGCCAGAGGCTACGCCTGTATGCCAAGGTGGAAAACCTCACCGACCGCCGTTACGCGGCGTTTTCGTACAGCGAGCAATGGGTGTATCCCGGTGCGCCGCGGAGCTGGACGGTGGGTGCGCAGTTGCGGTTTTGAGCGATGCTCCACGACAGCCGAAGCGGCGATCGGCGCATGCGCCAGCGTGGTGGATGTCAGCGTTACCGACGGCCGCCACGTTCCAGTTGAATACGCTTCGCGCTCGGGCGTGACTGCAGTGAGTGACTGCAACGCGCCGGCGAGTGCTTGCTGGACATCGTTGTGCGCTTGCATGCAGCTGCCGCTGCCGCGTGAGCAAGTGCAGCGCGGTTCGCAGCCAGAGGCGTGCAGTGACCTCATGCTCACGGCGGGTGACCTGCCACACGCTGCATCTCCGAGATCGGAGCCTGCGTCAGTCGGCCCGACGTAGATCCGGACCGATCGAGGATCTAACTGCGTCGCTTCGACGGACTCTTGCTGCGTTTCTTGCCCGGCGTCGCCGGCGCAGCCTCCTCGTTGGCCAACGCGCCGCCGGTGTGCAGCTGCTCCAGCCACGACAACGCATCCACATAGCCGAGAAAGTGCTGCAGATAGCCCGGCGAGCGCTCGCGCATCAGCGTGATGCAGCGATGCACCAGCACGCTGGAATTGAGCGGGCCGGCATCCTTGGGCGCATCCTGCAGCGACTGCCGCACCTGGCTGGCGGTGCGCACGGTGGTCCAGGTGCGACGAAAGTCGTCCAGCGCCGGCAGCTCCGGAAACAGCATGGCATCTGCGCTGGCAGTCTTGCGGCTGTCCACTTCCATCAGCGCCGCATGCCCGGCCATCTGCGCGGTGAGCGCACCCAATGCGCTGGGCTGCGGCGACGCCGGCGTCGGGGAAGGCACTGCACGGTTCCCGGCACGGCGACGCGCTGTCTGCTGCAGCGCTGTCGCATAGCCATCGACCATCGCGCCAAGCTTGTGGTCCAGCACCTCACGCACCGCATCGGCCTGCGCATCGGCACGCGCTGCCAACGCTTCCATCAGATGGAAGCGCACCGGATCCAACCGATCGGCGCCCTGGCTGCGCCAGCGCTCCAGTTGCGCGCGTGCGGGCAGTGCCGGCTTGCTCATCGCGGTGCAGCGGTTGCTGCGGGCGGCGCCGATGCGCTTGCGCGCGACGACGGGCGCGCGATCGGCGCGATCTCCACGCGGCGGTTCTTCGCGCGGCGGGCTTCGTCGGCGTTGGAATCCACCGGTTGCTGCGAGCCGAATGCGGCGGCGAACACCGATGACGCCGGCACGCCTTCGGCGATCAAGGCACGGGTCACCGTGAGTGCGCGTTGTGCGGACAGTTCCCAGTTGTCGGCGTAGCGGCGATTGCCGCCCAGCACCGGGCGGTCGTCGGTAAATCCGCTGACCATCAGGATCTCGTCGCGCGCGCGCAGGTAGTGCGTCAATGGCGTGGCCAGCGACTTCAACACCTCGCGTCCTTCCGGCTGCAGTTCGTCGGAGTTGAACGCAAACAGCACATTGCCGCGAATGCCGATACGGCCATCGACCAGGGTCACGCGGCCGGCAGCCAACGGTGCGGCCAGTGCCTGTTCCAGCGTCTGCCGACGTTGCGCTTCGGCCTGGCGTTGTTTGACCTCCGCGTCCAGGCGGCTGGACAGTTGCAACTGCACGCCGATCACGCCGACCAGGATCAGCACGAACGCGCCCAGCAACACCGACATCAGGTCGCCGAATGCCGCCCAGATGGGCGTGCCCAGCTCGCCGTCGCTTTCGATCTCGTCGCTCATGCCGTTTCTGCTTGGCCGGGTTCGCCACGCCCGCGATCGAGCTGGCGCAGTTCTTCGATGATCTGCTTCTGCGAGAGCATGCTGAGGTCGACCACTTCGCGCGCCTGTGCCACGTAGTAAGCAAGTTGGTCGTCGCTGCGTGCCAGCGAGGCATCGAGTGCCGTGGCAACGTGCTGCAGGCGCTCATTGAGCTCGCTGGTGGCGCCGCTGAACAACTGCACCGCCATGCCGAACGCTTCGCCCAGGCTGGCCACTTCCACTGCGCTGCCGCTGACATGCGCGGCCACTGCGCCCAGCTTGCCGGTTTCGCTGCCGATCTGTTCGGTGAGCTGGCTGCCCACGCGCTGCAGCAGGTCGGCCGAGGTGGTCACCAAGGCATCCACCGCTTCGCGTTGTTCGGTGGAGGCGTGATTGACTGCGTTGAGCAAGGTGTCCAGGGTGGCAAGCAGCTTGCTGCGTTCTTCCAGCATGGCGGTGTCGCGCACCATGCTCTCGGACAGCGACTGGCGCAGCTCGGCCACGACATCGGCCGCGGCCTTGGGCGCTTCGGAGGCGATCTGCATCAGGCGCGACACTTCGCTGATCGTCGCGCTGGCCTGCGCCTGCGCCTGCGTGGACAGCTCGCTGGCGGTGCTGGCCAGGGTGTCGCAAATGGCCTGCTGTTGCCGGGCGACGCGTTCGCCGGTCTGTTCCCATTGTGCGGTCAGGGCCGTGCTCATCGCGCCGAAGCGCTCGCTCCACAGCGCCAGGCGCTGGGTGTCGCGCGCTTCCAGTGCCGCCTGCAGGTCGGTGTGCGATTGCTGCAAGGTGCCGACCAGGGCCGCCGCATGCGCCTCGAAACTGGCGGTGGCGGCGGCAAGTGCGCTGTGGTGCTGGCTGGACAATGTGGCGCTGGCGTTTTGCTGCTGAGCCAGTGCATCGCGCCACGCATTGGCAGCGTCGGTGCTGGATTGCTGCATGCGTTGCGAGACCGCATCCACCAACGCGGCGGAGCGTGTCTCGAAGGTGCTGGCAAATTGCGTGAGCGTGTTCTGCAACTCCTGGGTGAGCGTGTGATTGGCGCGCTGCTGCTCGGCCACCGCAGCCGTCCAGGTGACCGCTGCCGTGGCGGTGCTGGCTTCGAAGCCGCTGCTCAACCCGTCCAGCTGCTGCTGCACGGCCTGCTGCACGCCTTCGTGCAGGGCACTGGTCTGCTGCGTCAGTTGTTCGAGGGTGGTGTGCAACTGCGCGCTGTGCGTTTCGGTGGCACGTTGCTGTTCGGCAAGCACGGCCGCCCAGGTGGCGGCGCTGGCCGCGGTGCTGCTGGCAAAGCCATCGTTGAGTGCGCTCAATTGCTGCTGCACGGCCTGGGTGACGCTGTCCTGCACGGCAACGCTGCGCTGGTCGATTTGTTCCAGTGTGCCCTGCAACTGTTCGGCCAACGTGGCCTGGGTGCGTTCCTGCGCAGCCAATGCCACCTGCCAGTGCTCGGTCGCCGTGCGCGCGTTCTGCTCGATGGCTGCACTGACGCCGTGCAACTGCTGCTGCACGGCGCTGCTCACGCTGTCCTGCACGGCTACGCTGTGCGCGGCAATCTGTTCCAGCGCGGTCTGCAACTGCGCGTTGTGGGTCTGCTGCGCGCGTTCCTGCGCCGCCAATGCCGTGCTCCAGTGCTGCGCCGTGGTGCTGGCACTGGTCTGGAAGCCATGAGTAATGCCGTCCAGCTGTTGCTGCACGGCTTGCGTGACGTGTTCCTGCAATGCGGCGGTATCGCGTGCGATGCTGGCCATGGTGGCTTCCATCGCCGGCTGCAATGCCGCACCGACCGCCCGTGCGCTTTCGGCGACACCGGCTTGCAGCGCGTGCTCCATGGCCGTGGCCAGCCGCGCATACGCCGCTTCGCTTTTGGCCTGGAAATCGGCTTGCTGGGCGGCCAGGCGCTGCTCGGCAGCCATGCTGTGCTGTTGGATGCTGTGCACCAGCGTCTGCAGCTGGTCGATCAAGGCTGGCATCAAGGCGCTTTGCTGCTGCTGCAGCTTGAATGCTTCGCCACGTCGGTGCGCGTCCGAATGCGTGTGCAGTTCGGCAGCGATCTTCAGGTCCAGCCGTTGCACCACCTGCAGGCGCTCGCGCCGGCACAGCGCCGACAACAACCCCAGCATGGCCGATGTCGCCACACCGGCGATGGAGGTACCGAACGCGAACGCCAGGCCTTCCACCGGTGCTGCGAGCGAGCCGCGAATGGCCTGCAGGTCGGTGGCGCTCTGCAATGCAAAGCCGGTGCCCTTGAGCGTGGCCATCATGCCGAGCAAGGTGCCGAGCATGCCGAGCAACACCAGCAAGCCGACCAGATACGGCGTCAGCACCGGGGCCGGCAACGCCACGCGCTCGCCCTTGATACGCAGGCGCACCGCATTACGCAGGCCAGGATGAACAGTTTGTAGCCAATCGCCCAGGGCAGAAGGCGCCGTGGCCAGCCCATCGACTGCCGCTTCCAGCGTCGCCGTGGCCTGGCGGTAGCGATACAACTCCAGCGCGCCGGCCACATAGCAGGCACCGATCACCGCCGCGACACAGGCGCCGAGCGGGTTGGAGCCGAGATAACCGATGCCGACCCAGCAAACCGCCAGCAGGCCGACGAGAAACACACACACGTGTACGAGAGTTCTGAACATGACGTCCCAGTTAGCGGGTACGAAGCGCTGCAAGCAGGCCTTCGATCGGGTGAAAACGAACATCCAGTTCGGCGAGCAACACGCTCTGCATGTCCTTGCGGAAGACATCCAGCCAGCCATCGGGCACCGCGCGTGGCGCGGCACCGTCATCGGTCGGCCGGTGCTGCGCCTGTGCAGCATCGCGCAGGCGTTCGAAATGTGCGCCGAGCAGGCTCGGCACGGTGTTCAACAGGCTCTGCTCGCGCGGGCTCAGGGTGAGCTCCATCACCGCATCCACTTCGGCCAACCGCGCTATGTCGGTGGAGGCCAATGCGAGCAGGTCGCGCAGGCGCCCGCGCAGATCGCCGGTGGCGGTACGCATGGCGCGTTGCATGGCCAAGTAGTGCTGCCGGAATGGTGCGAAATCCGGCGCGGCGACGGGTGCGTCTGCGAGCGCGGCGTTGCGCGCCTCGGCACGCACGCGCACAACCAGCGCGTCCAACTCGGTCACGCTGCTGGCAGCAAGACCGGTGCGCACGCGTGCGCAAGCCTCCGCATCGAGCGGGCGCGGTTCGGGCAGGTCGTCGGTGTCGGGCAGCTTGCCGTCCAGCGCCTTGGACACGGCAACCGCGCGCGTCCAGTCGATCCACTGGCTCAGCCGGTCGGCCAGCGCGTGGTTGGACTGAGCGATGTGCGCGTCGCTGAGGCGAGCAAGCAGGCGAATGAACGCCGGGCCCGACAAGGGCGCCCGTGGAGCAACTTTCGCCATTCTTCCGGTCAAAAACCGGGCATTTTACACGGGAACGCATGCCGGTCGGCGCGTCAGGCGGCAGCAGCGAGCACGCTGCCGGAAGCTTGCGTGCTGGCATTCAGCCGGTCCGAGGCGGGCGGCAGGCCCGGGTATGGCGGACGGCCTGACCTGCGGCGCTGCCAGCCACCGGCGCACTCAGGAGGCAGCAAGCAGCCCCAACCAGACGCCCGACATGCAGTATCCGCCAGGCTTTCTAACCAATTCAGGTCCAGGCCTCCGGCCATCCGGCTGACTCGATTTTGTAAGGTGAACGGGTATAAGCTGCGGGCCGGGGAATACCCCATCGAGGTAACACAATGGACCGCTCCGACATGCAAGTGTCCGATCTGCTGGTCTTGGAGCTGCAAGGGTTCCACGATGCCTATGGCAATGGGCCCGACTTCTGGGACGCCTACCAGCGCATCATGGGCATCGCGGCGCAGGCCGGCGGCAACATGGTCGCCTTGGCCAACGAAATGGCCTCACTGGCACAAGGGCTTGGCGCGACCAAGCGCGCGCAACTGCTGTAACTGCCCATGTCCGTGCGGGCGGCGACGCCTGCGCGCGGTGCCTGATCTGTTGAGCACTGAGTCCGCGTGCGCTGACTGCCCAAGCAGCTTCTGCAGTGCGGCCCAGAGTTGCAGCTGCCCTGATCGCGTGGTTGAAGCTGATGGCCGACTACGTCGCATCGCGTCGGTAATGGCGGACGGATGCGCGTAGGCGCCCGCGAGGCATCCGTTGCTGTCTTACTCGGCCTCGGCTGCGACGGCCGGTGTGACTGCAGCGGCTGGCGCAGCCTCTGGCGTGCCGCGCTTTTTTTCGCGACGTAGCGGTGTATCGCCCAGTCGCTCGATTGCGCCGCCCGATTGCTGAAATGCCTGCAGATCGGCGGCCAACCGCTGTTCGGACAACCGCGGCTTGCCCGGCTGGTTACTGACGGTCATCGACTGGCGGCGGGAATGATGCATCGCAAATCCTCATGCGTTGTACAGCGTCAAGGGAATGCCCCGGCGGCGTTGATCGTCGTAGGTGGCACGTACGTCGCGGCAATACGGGCCGGACATGACGAAACGCCGGCAGATCGCCGGTCGCGTCTCGTAAATCGAGCAACACATGCGCGCAGCGTCGATGGCCACGCACCAGCCTTCCTCGTCGCGCGCCATCACATGCCAGCCTTGCGGCGTCACGCTGGTGAGATGGTGTGGGATACGGTCGGATGGATCGACCATGACGGTGAGCCGGCAGCAGACGGCGTCGCAGCGTTCGCAGAGATTGTCGATGGAAAGGGCCAGATGAAATGAGGGCGATACCGGATTCCGGCCGCCTATGCACCATACACCCTGGACGCGTGCGGATGTGAACCCAAGGCGCGTCGTCGCATGGCGGCTGTGCAGGTGCAACTGCGTGGGTGCCGGATGCCGCGTTCGGCGACACTGCTGGTCGCCACAGCGCTGCCTGACTTCATCTGCGCAAGCACAGGTCGCGCCCGGGCGCCGCGCGTGATCGAGAGGGACCATGGTTGCGCCGCATGGGAAGGAATGCGAGACCGCACCTAATGCACTGCATGGCCCGGCATGCACAGTGCAGCACATCCGTTGCCTTTGTCGTTGATGTGCGAAGACGCTTTTCACCTGTGCCAACGCAGCGCACCGTAGCGTAGTGGCTCGCATCACGTCGTAGGAAAACACATGAGCACATCCAACCAGATTTCCTCTGCAAACGACCACGCCGAACAGCGCGATCAAGTGCCGCATGACCAAACGCAGCACGACAAGAAAAAGCAGGATGCGCTGCAGGACGAAGCGGTGGAAGAGACCTTCCCGGCCAGCGACCCGGTGTCCCCGTTCGTGCCGGCCAAGCCGCTGGACTGAGCCTGTTGCCAGCACTCAACGGCTATACAACATGCAGACGGCGCGGTCGAAGATCGCGCCGTCTGCGTAGATCCCACTCACGCTTTTACGGCGTGAGCACCACCTTGCGGCAATCGTCCTGCTTCTTGTCGAAGAGTTCGTAGCCACGCGCCGCGTCAGCCAGCGGCATGCGATGCGAAATGATCGAGCTTGGCTTGAGCTGACCATTGCCGATGCATTCCAGCAGATGCGGCATATGCTTTTGCACATGCGTCTGGCCCATCTTGAAGGTCAGGCCCTTGTCGAACGCATCGCCAAACATGAAGGCATGGATGAAGCCGGCATACACGCCGGGCACGCTCACCACACCGCAGCGACGGGTGGCGGCGATGCACTGGCGGATCGCCACGCCGCTGCTGCCTTCCAGTTTCAGGTTGGTCAGTGCGGTTTCGATGGCGCTGCCTTCGGACTCGAAGCCGACCGCCTCGATGCTGGCATCGACGCCCCGGCCATCGGTCTGCGAGACGATCACATCGGCCGGGTCGTCGACCTCGTCGAAATTGATCGGAATCACGCCATAGGTCCTGGACGCAAAATCGAGCCGGTATGCGTGCCGGTCGACCATGAAAATGCGCTCTGCGCCCAGCATGCGGCAGCACGCCGCGGCCATCAGGCCGACCGGGCCGGCGCCGAAGATGGCAACGGTCGAGCCTTGTTTGACGCCTGCATCGACGACGGCTTGATACCCGGTCGGCAGGATGTCGGACAGGAACAGCACCTGCTCATCGTGCAAGGCATCGGGCACCACCAGCGGGCCGACATTGGCCTTGGGCACGCGCACGTATTCGGCCTGGCCGCCGGACAATCCGCCATACAAATGGCTGAAGCCGAACAGCGCGGCGGGCGGGCGCATGTCCTTGTGATTGAGCGCCGCGCCCTTGCCGGTATTGGTGGTTTCGCACGCGGAAAATTCCTGCAGCACGCAGTGGAAACACCGCCCGCAGGCGACCACGAACGGAATCACGACCCGGTCGCCCGGCTTGACCGCCGTGACATCCGGGCCCACCTCTTCCACGATGCCCATGAATTCGTGGCCGAGAATGTCGCCGGGGCGTAGGTCGGGAATCTTGCCGCGATACAGATGCAGGTCAGAGCCGCAAATGGCGGTGGCAGTGACGCGCAGGATCAGGTCGTCGCGTTCGACCAAGAGTGGATCGGGCACGGTTTCCACTCGCACATCGCGTGAACCGTGGTAGTTGAGGGCAAGCATGTCTGTCTCCTGTGGGCATTTAGACGCGGCGGCGCACTGCAGTGTTCGTGCAGCGGTGTTAAACCTGTCAGCACACTGCGTGGGCGCGGTGTGGACGCGCCCGATCGCCGACGCGGCGTTGATGCGCAGGTCACGTCTGGATAACCCCCGCGCTCGCAGGCTCATATGACGCGCTGGGACGCAGGCATGCCGCCTTCGCCGTCCCTGCGAACCCAACAATCAACGACCGCCAGACGCGATGAAAGATCGCGCTCAACAGGAGACAGCGATGGGACTTTTCAAGATGGTGACCGCCGGCGCGGTGGGCTATGTGGCGTACAAGGCCTGGCAGCGCCGGCAGGGGCACACGAGCGATCCGCAGGATCTACAGAGCAACGTAGCCACGGTGGTCGGTAGCACGCCGCCTCACGGCGACCCGTTGCGCGATAGCGTGGGCGATGCCCGCGACCGCAAGCAGGCGCTTGGCGCGCTGGCAGTGTTCAACGAGAACGAACGCACGCTTGCGCAACTGGCGGTGGTCAAGGGTGTGGAAGGCGAGGTGCTGGCCTTCGCACGCAAGATGGACGAAGCCCACAGCGCTGCGTTGACGGACCTCAGCCGATTTGCGCCGGATCGCAATGGCACGTTGGCCCAGGCCGCCACCGCGGGCGCCGAGGGCGTGCGCAAGCGCCTGCAGGACTTGCACGGGCAACAGTTCGAATCGCAGTATCTGCAAGCCAGTGTGGACAGCCACGAGCAGGCGTTGGCCCTGCTGGACACACAGCTCAGCAGCGAGCCGGGCTCCAGCGACCTGGGTAAAGAGTTGCAGCGCGCACGCGACACCATCGCCGAGCATCTGGAACACGCCAAGGCGCTGCGCGCCAAGCAGGGCCAGCCCCACTGACCACAGCTCGCCAGACAACGCGTCGATGCGGCAGCCGGCAAACCGTGCGAAGCGCCGGCGTCGCAGCCGGCTCACCAGCTGTCCTACATGGGAGATCGCCATGGGCGAACCACGGGATGCAAATCGTCAACCCATTGACATGCACAATGTAAGCATCAGCGAGGAATGGGAGTTGCAGTACTGGGCGCGCGAACTGGGGATGTCCGAAAACGACCTCAAACGCGCAGTGCAAGAGGTCGGCAACGTGACGACCAGGCTGCGCGACTATCGGCCACCGCATTGAGGCGTTGCGCAGGAAGTGGAACAGGCAGCCAGACGCTGCCTGTTTTTTTTGCGCGCCAGCGATCGCAAACGTGGTTGCTGCCAGGCCGGAAAGTACATCTCATGCCATGCTCGTCGCACTGGGCCAGCCGCTGGCTGCGCCTGCCTCGCCGCGCATGACGCAAGGCAAGCAGCGCTTCTGGGCGCAGCCGCCTCACGGTGCTTCCGGTGCCGTCTCGAATCCGGCAGCCTGGCGCTGCCACAAACTGTCGAACACGCCACCGCGGCCGCGCAGTTCCGCAGGGCTGCCATCTTCGACCACACGGCCGTCCTGCAGCACCACGATGCGATCGAAGCCAATCACCGTGGACAGGCGATGGGCGACCGCCAACACGGTGCGGTCGCGCATCAGGTGATCCAGTGCGGCCTGGATCTCCGCTTCCGATTCGGTGTCCAGTGCCGAGGTGGCCTCGTCCAGAATCAGGATCGGCGCATCCTTGAGGAAGGCGCGGGCAATCCCCAGCCGTTGCCGCTGTCCGCCCGATAACATCACCCCGCGCTCGCCCACCTGGGTGTCGTAGCCTTCGGGCAATTGCCGGATGAAGCCATCGCAGAATGCATGCCGCGCCGCGTCGTGCACCTCGGCATCGCTGGCATCGGGACGTCCGTAGCGGATGTTGTCGGCGATGCTGCGATTGAATAACGCAGTTTCCTGCGGCACCACCGCAATTTTTTCGCGCAGGCTGTCCTGGCTGACCCCGCGGATGTCCTGCCCGTCGATCAGCACGCGTCCGGATTCCACATCGTCCAGGCGCTGGATCAGGGCAATCAAGGTGGATTTGCCGGCACCGGAGGGCCCCACGATGCCCACTTTCTGGCCGGCCGGAATATGCAGGTTCAATCCTTCCAGCACCGCGGCGCGCTCGGGATAGGCAAAACGCACCTGTTCGAAACGCACATCGCCTTCGGCCGAGGCCAGCGGCACGTCCGCATCGACGATGGCGTGCGGTTGCAGAATGATCTGCAAGGTGTCGGCAATGGCGCCCAGTTGCTGGGTGGTGTCCACCAAGGTCAGCGCCAGATCGCGCGAGCCATGCAGGATGCGGAAGGTCAGCGCACTGACCAACACCACATCGCCTGCACTCACCGCTCCGGAGCGCCACATGCCGATGGCCCAGATCAGCATGCCGCCGGCCATCAGCGACAGGCAGATGTCGTGAATCACCCGCGCCTTTTCCACGTACATCCAGCTGCGCCGATGCGCCACGGCCTCGTGACCGATCTGTTCGGCCAGCCGCGCGCTTTCGCGATCGCGCGCGGCAAACGCCTTGATCGTCCACACGTTGGAAACCGCATCCACCAGCTCGCCACCCACCCGGGCGGCCTGCGCGGCAAAGCGCTGATGCTTGGCGCGGCCGCGAATGCCGAAGCTGGTGATGATGGCCGCCACGATCGCAATGAAGCCGACCAGCGTGGCGGCCATGCGCCAATCCACCGTCAACAGCAGCACGATGGCGCCGACGAAATCCACGATGGGCGGCACGATCTTCCACGCCAGTCCACCGAAGATCTGCCCGGCGGCGCTGCCGAGCGCGGTGATGCGGTTGCCCAGCGCACCGGCAAAATGCTCGGTGAAGTAGCGCATCGGGTGGCCGGTGAGATGGCGGAACAAATCCACGCGGATGTCCACCACGCTGGCCACCACGGTGCGGCAGCCCAGCCAGCCGCCCAGGCGCCACAGCAGGTTTTCCACCGCGATCAGGCTGATGAACAGGCCCAGCGGCAGCCACACGTTTGCCTGGCTGCGTTGATCGGTGGCCATCGCGTCCACCAGCATTTTCATGCCGTATTGCACCGACACCGCGCAGCCGGCCGCGCCCACGATCAGGAGCAGCAAGCCACTGAAATGCCACGGCCGTCGGCCCACGTAGTGCCAGAGAAAACGCGCCGGCGTGTCCGGCAGCAAGGTGGAGTGGGCGGACGTACTCACGGGGCGATATCGGCCAGCGCGAACTGCGGTGCGCGCAGACCGAAACGCGCGTGCTCGCGGCGCAGTTGGTCGGCTAGGCCTTGGTGCAGCGGTCGTTCGCCGTGCTCGTCCGCATAGCCGAGCACGCCGGTGGGGCAATGCCGGTCGTTGTCCCAACCGGGGTAGTCCAGCACCGGATACAGACAGACACCTTCCATCGCCACGCCGTGCTGCAGGGCCAGCGCAACCTCGCTGCCGACATGATCGAGCCAGGGGGCGCGTTGATCGGCTTCGGCACCGGTTTCGGAGACGATCATCGGGCGGCGATAGCGCTGCCAGAACTCCAGCATGATGGTCGAGAACGGGCGGTGGTCGGGCGAGTTGCGCAGGATCGGCACGCCGCCCAGATACCACTGATTGTCCGAGTAGTAGTTGAGGCCGATGATGTCCAGATACTCCGGCGCCCCGCCGAGTCCTGGCCACTGCTTGCCGCAGATCATGTCCCAGGCTTCGAACTGCGCCAGCCGCAGGCGTTCGGCTTCGCGGCGCGGGCCGGGCCGGTCGTTGGATGGCACCACATGGATCGCTGGGTCCACCTGCAGGAAGCGTGCGCGCGGATCCACCTGGCGTATTGCGTCGATCGCGGCGATGGTGGCGCGGACCAATTGATGTTTGAGCTCGAAACCACGCCCGCGCGCCATCGGATGCATGCGGGCGTGATCGCCGCCATTCCATGCCCAGAACGAGATCTCGTTCAGCGGCGCGTAGAACGGCACGGCGTCGGAGGCGTCCTTGATGCACTGTGCGGCGGCGGCAGCAAAGCGCGCGAAGCGGTCGACGAACTGCGGCGTCCAGATGTCCACATCGTCCGGCCAGCCGTAATGGCACACGTCCCAGATCACCTGCGTGCCCACGCTGTCGGCCGCGTGCAGCATCGGCAGGAAACTGGACCAGTCGTAATGCCCGGGGCGTGGTTCGATCAGATGCCAGCGCAGGCCATCGCGCGCGGTACGCAGGCCATGCGCCGCCAACGCCGCGTAGTCCTTGGCGGCCCAACGGTCATGCCCGGTGGCGGCAATCAGGTCGAGCCTGCGCCCGTCGCGGCGGCGGTGGGTCGAACACTCGAACCCCGCCATGAAAAAACTTTCGAACAGTGTGGGGGTATGCATCCAACATCCTGCTGCGCGCGCCGCTGGGTTGCAGCGCTGCGTCGATAACTGCCCTGCAGCCACGGTGCTGCAGGGCGGGGCGTGCGTTGTCAGACCGCCAGCTCGGCGCGCCGCGGCTCGGCGTCTTCGATGCGCTTGTACAAGGCCAACGCCTGGCCGACCACCTGATCCATGTTGTAGTACTTGTAGGTGCCCAGACGGCCAAGGAAGGTCACCTTGGGCGTCTCGGCGGCCAGGCGTTCGTAACGCCGATATAGCTCTGCGTTCTCCGCGCGTGGAATCGGATAATACGGGTCGCCCTCGGCAGAAGGATACTCGCGGGTGATGCTGGTGTTGGGATGTTGCTGGCCGGTGAGGTGCTTGTATTCGGTGATGCGCGTGTAGGCCACCGCTTCGTCCGGATAATTGACCGTGGCCACCGCCTGGAAGTGCTCCTGATCGAGCGTGCTGTGCTCGAACCTGAGCGAGCGGTACGGCAGCTTGCCGTAGCAATAGTCGAAGTATTCGTCCACCGGCCCGCTGTACACCAGCTGGTCGTACTCCAGCTCGTCGCAGATCTCGCGGTAGTCGGTATTGAGCATCACCTTGATGTTGGGGTGATCGAGCATGCGCTCGAACATGCGCGTATAGCCATGCAGCGGCATCTGCTGGAAGGTGTCGGTGAAGTAGCGGTCGTCGTCGTTGGTACGGGTGGGCACGCGCGAGGTCACCGACTTGTCCAGCTGCGACGGATCCAGCCCCCACTGCTTGCGCGTATAGCCGCGAAAGAAGGTTTCATAGAGCTCGCGGCCCACCTGATTGACCACCACATCTTCGCTGGTCCGGATATCGGCCACCGGCTCGGCGCGGCTGGCCAGGAACGCTGCGGCCTGTTCTTCGCTGCTGAGTTGCAGGCCGTACAGACGGTTCAACGTGGTCATGTTGATGGGGATCGGCACCTGCTGGTCGCCCACCTGCGCAAGCACGCGGTGCGAATACGGACGCCATTGGGTGAAATTGGACAGGTAATCCACGATGCGCTGCGCGTTGGTGTGGAAGATATGCGGACCATAACGATGGATCAGCACGCCGGCATCGTCATGGAAATCGTAGGCGTTGCCGCCGATATGCGGGCGACGGTCGACCACCAGCACACGCTTGCCGAGGCCGGCGGCCAGCCGTTCGGCCAACACGCTGCCGGCAAATCCTGCGCCGACGATGAGGTAATCGAAACCACGCCGTGCATTGCCGCGCGTGCGACGGGCGGCGAGCGGCGCGGCGGCCGGCGGGGTCATTGCGTCCAAGAAAGCGTCTCCTTCATCAGGTCGTAGGTGTGGTCCCAGGACATGTCGCCCAGCACGGCATCGGCGCGGTCGAGCAACTGCGCGCGATCTGCACTGTCCTGCAGTGCGGCTTCGCACGCGGCGACGAACGCGTCGGCGGTCGCGGCAATGCGCACCACGCCGGTGTCGCCATAGGTGCGCACCACATCGTGGATTGGCGTGGACACCACTGGGCAGCCGCCAGCGAGGTATTCGGGTGTCTTGGTCGGGCTGATGAAGCGGGTGGAGGCATTCATCGCAAACGGCATCAACGCCACCTCCCAGCCGGAGAGATAACCAGGCAGTTCGTCGTAGGTCTTGCCGCCCAGATAGTGGATGTTGGTGGCCTGCGGCAGCTCGGCGGGATCGATCTTGACCACCGGGCCAATCATCACCAATTGCCAGTGCGGCCGCTGCGTCGCGATCGCGCGTAGCAGCTCGACATCGAACCGCTCGTCGATGACACCATAGAAACCCAGCCGCGGGTGCGCGATGCCGGCCTGGTCGTCAGGCTCCTGCTGCGGCGTGCGCGCGGCGGCGAAGTGCGCCACGTCCACGCTACTGGGGAACGCGTGTGCATTGGCGTGCAACGCGCGCTTGGCCTCCCAAATGCTGTAGCCGCCGGTGAAGACCACATCGGCGCGCTGCAGCAGTGCGCGCTCGCGTTGGACCAGCTCCGGGGGCGCGCCACGAAAGGCCGACAGCTCGTCCATGCAGTCGTAGATGACCATGCGCGCACGCAGATGCGCACTGAAGCTCTGGCTCATCGGCGTGTAGTACCACAGCAGCAGGTCGCGTACGCCAAGCTCGGCCAGGTAGCCGTCCAGCAGGCGACGTTGCACCTGCACGGCCTCCTCGCCCCCGCACCCGACGGGCAGGCGCGGCACCAAGACGTGCACGCCGTGCTCTTGGCCACCCACCTCCAGCCAGGGTTCGGCTGCATCGCAGGCGATGGGCTCCTCCCAGAACAGCACATTGGCATCGCGTGCAAAGCGCGACATCAGGTGCTGCGGGCGCTGATAGACAAAACTCCAGCGCAGATGCGACAGACACAACAGCGTGGGCCGCGCGGGATCGAACTGCGGCGTGCTGTCGGATGGAACCGCGCGGCGGGTCTTGCCGATCGCGTATTGGAACTGGCCAGCCCAACTCATGGAATGCCCTCGTAGGAAAGAAACGGGTCGTTGCGCATTACGCGCCGGAGAAACCATCGGCGACCGCCAGCGTGCGTACCGGCTCGCTGCGACGGCGCGTGTCCGGACCGGGCGGTCGCCGGCGCGGTGATGTCGGCAGCTCGCGCGCACTGTCGCGTTCGGGCACGGCCGCCGCGGAGCCCGGGCGCGGAAGACGCGAACCGGCGTAGCCATCCGGGTGCATCGATTGCCAGCGCCAGGTATCGCGGCACATGCGGTCCAGGTCGTATTCCGCGGTCCAGCCCAGCAGCCGGTTGGCCAGCGCAGTGCTGGCGAAGTACACCGCCACATCGCCATCGCGACGTGGCGCAATGCTCAGCGGAATGCGCCTGCCACTGGCGCGCGCGAACGCGGCCGCCACCTCGCGCACGCTGTAGCCGCGCCCGGTGCCCAGATTGACCACCAGGCCCTTGCGTTCGCGCTGCAGGTAATCGATGGCATCCACATGCGCGCGCGCCAGATCCATCACATGCAGATAGTCGCGTACGCCGGTGCCGTCGTCGGTGGGGTAGTCGTCGCCAAAGACCTGCAATGCCGCGCGACGCCCCACTGCCACCTGCGCGATGTAGGGCATCAGGTTGTTCGGTACGCCTCGCGGATCTTCGCCCAGATACCCGCTGGGGTGCGCACCCACCGGGTTGAAGTAGCGCAGCAATGCCGCATTGAAATCCGGCCACGCGGCGCTGAGGTCGCCGATCATTTCTTCCATCATCAGCTTGGTGCGCCCGTAGGGGTTGATCGCCTTCAGCGGCGCGCTCTCGTCGATCGGGCTGCGGTTGGCGTCGCCATACACGGTGGCCGACGAACTGAACACCAGGTTGCACACCTTGGCAGTCCGCATCGCGCGTAGCAGCGCCAGCGTGCCGGTGACGTTGTTGTTGAAGTACAGCAGCGGCTCGCGCACCGATTCGCCAACGGCCTTGAGTGCGGCAAAATGCAGGACGGCGTCGATGCGCTCGCTGGTCAGTAGGTCGGCAAGCTCGGGCGCACGCACATCCATGCGATGAAACTCCGGGCGGAACCCCATCAGATGCTGCAGATGGTCGAGCACGCGCTCGCAGGAGTTGCTCAAATTATCGACAATGCACACGTCATGACCGCGCCGCGCCAGTTCCACGCAGGTGTGTGAGCCGATGTAGCCGGTGCCACCGGTGACCAGAATTCGCATTGTTGTCTGCCTTATGGGGGCGCTACTGCGCTGGCCTGCCAATGGCGCGGATGCATCACGCCGCATGCGTCGATGCATGTGGGCGATGTCGTTGCGCCAGCAGTGGGTTCGCACCTGCGCCACGCAGGCGTGGCGGGCAGCACTGTTTGGAGAGGGGTGGTGCATCACGTTCCAACGCCACCTACGGTAGGAGGCCGACCGTGAGAGCAACCGCAGGAACGGGTGGGTGCCACGCGAGCGCAACGTTGACCGGAAACTCACTTTGGCTGTGCGTTTTTTTTGCGCGCTGTGGCAATGCGCCCGAACGACCGCACGAACAAGCAGACGCGAGGAGGCATGCGCTGGTGAGCGCTGAGCATCCACCTAAAAGATTGAGCCAATAAAAAGCCCGCGTCGCTCGATCAGCGACGCGGGCGTGGCAACAATGCGACGGCGTTACAGCGTGACTGCGCCGCCAGAGATGGTCAGCAAGGTGCCCGATGTGTAACTGGCCGTGTCGGCCGCCAGCATCACGTAAGCCGATGCCAGCTCGACCGGCTGACCTGGGCGCCCCATGGGCGTCTGCCCGCCGAAGTTTTCCACCGACTCTTCATCCATGCCGGAGGGAATGAAGGGTGTCCAGATCGGGCCCGGCAGGACCGCATTGACGCGGATGTTCTTCTCCGCCAGCACGCCGGCCAGGCCGATGGTGAGGTTGGCCAGCGCACCCTTGGTCGCGGCGTAGGGCAGGATGTTGGGCGTGGGTTTCTTCGATTGCACCGAGGCGGTATTGATGATGGAGCCGCCATCGGTCATCAACGGTACCGACAGGCGTACCAGATTGAAGGCCGCATGCACGTTGGTGTCGAAGGTCTTGCGCCATTCGTCCAGGGTGATGTCTTCGAAGGTCTCGAAGTACTTCTGGTAACCGGCGTTGTTGACCAGGATATCCAGGCCGCCCAGCGTGCTGTTGACCTTGTCGATCAGGGCCGCTGCCTGGCCGGGGTCGCTGATGTCGCATCCCACCAGCAGCGCCTTGACGCCGGCCTTTTCGATCAGCGCGCCAATGCGCGCTGCATCTTCCTGCTCGTCGGGAAGGAAGGCGATGGCCACGTCTGCGCCTTCGCGTGCATAGGCGATGGCAACCGCAGCGCCGATGCCGCTGTCGCCACCGGTAATCAATGCGCGCTTGCCCTTCAACTGGCCGTGGCCAACGTAGCTGTCTTCGCCATGGTCCGGGCGCGGGTCCATCTTCTCGGTGCGTCCGGGAAAGCTCTGCTGCTGTGGCTTGAAGGGGGGGCGTGGATAGTTGGGTACGGGCATCGTGGTCTCCTGGCAGTGGAAGTCGTTGGTTGCACGCCAGTGTGGTCGCGCAAACGTAAACGTCCGGGCTAAACGATGTGCGCGTGGTGTGTTGCGGGTTGCGCCCTGTGCGTGGCAGTCACCCATCGCGCGGCATGCGGAACAGCGCGGTTGCACGCAAACTTCATGCGGTTTTGCCCAGGACGCTCGATACTGCGCGCATCGTCAGGAGGTCATCCATGTTCTTGCGTCGTAACGGGCTGTCGTTGTGTCTGCTTGCGTTGACCATCTTCTTCATCGGTTGCCAGATCTATGCCGGGTTGCATGCATACAACGACGAATTGCGCGAGCAGGGGCAGCCGACGCTGCTGCTGTCTGCGTATCTGCACAGCCCGCATTTCATGTCGGCACTGTTCGAAAACTGGGAGAGCGAGTTCCTGCAGATGGGCATGTACGTGTTGCTCACCGTGAAGTTGCGGCAGGTGGGCTCTGCCGAATCGCGCCCGCTCGATCCGGCTGAAGAAAGCGTTGAGATCAAGCCTGGCACCACGCCCTGGCCGGTGCGTGCCGGCGGGATATGGCGACGGCTGTACGACCATTCGCTGGCCATCGCGTTCGGAGCGCTGTTCCTGATGAGCTTTGCGCTGCATCTGGTCGGCAGTTGGCGACTGGAGGTGGTGGAACGTGCGCAGAAGGGCTTGCCGCCCATCACGGTCTTGGAGCATTTCACCAGCGCAGCGTTCTGGTTCGAATCGATGCAGAACTGGCAGAGCGAGTTCCTGGCGGTGTTCTCGCTGGTGGTGTTGACTATCTGGTTGCGGCAGAAGGATTCGCCGCAGTCCAAGCCGGTCGAGGCGCCGCATTCGCAGACCGGCGGGTAACGCGGCTTGAGCCCTTTGCGAGGCGGCGAAGGGTACGCAGCCGGAGCCTGTGCTGTCTGGTGCGGGGAGTGCATTGCCACACGCACTTCACGCCACCACCGGGCTTCGTTCACCACCTCGCAATGCCTGCGCGCCTAGCGTTGGGTCATGACGACCACGCAGGAGATGAGCATGGGCAGCGAATCGAAAAAGCCATGGGGCCCGGAAGACGATCAGAAAAAGCCGTTTACGCCACAGGAGCGTCGCAACGAGGATGTCGCATGGAAGGTGCACGACATGCCCGACGAAGATCCCGAGGTCAACAAGGCCGACCCCGAACACGACTACGAACGGCCGGACGGCTCGGAAAAACGCTGAAGCACACCGCCCGTATCGCCAAAGCGCCCGCAACGCGGGCGCTGTTGGGTTGTCTGAAGACATCTGCCGCAACGCCTCGCATGGTGCACACGCCTGCGTGCCGCACTCTCGCTCAGTGATGGTGGTGATAGCCCACATCGGCGGTGATCTTGCCGCGGAACACGCGGTACGACCACACCGTATAACCGAGCACCAGTGGCAGCAGTACCACCAGGCCCACCATCGGAAAGATTTGCGAAGAGGGTGGCGAGGCCGCCTGCCAGATCGTGTAGCTCGGTGGCACCAGATACGGCCACATGCCCAACACCAGGCCGATGAAGCCCAACACGAAGATCGCCAGCGTCAACAGGAAGGGCCATGCGTCGCTGCGCGAGCTGTCGCTGTTGCGCCAGAGCGCAAGCGCTACGGCTGCGGTCATCAGCGGAATCGGCGACAGCCACCAGAAATTGCCATGTTCGAACCAGCGCGCCATCACATGCGAGCTCAGGAACGGCAGCCACACGCTGACCAGCACGACGAAGGTGACCACCACGCCCACCAGCGGCTTGGTCAATTGCCGCGCCAAGGTATGGGTGCGCCCATCGGTCTTGAGGATCAGCCAGGTGCTGCCGAGCAGCGCATAGCCGAACACCAGCGCAGCACCGGTGAGGATGGTGAACGGGCTGAACCAGCCAAACACGCCGCCGGTGTAGCGCCCGTTGTCCAATGGCATGCCTTCCACCAGCGCGCCGAGGATGATGCCTTGCGCGAAGGCGGTCAGAATCGAGCCGGCGATGAACGATAACGTCCACAATCGACGCGAGCGCTGCGCCTTGAAACGGAATTCGAACGCCACCCCACGAAACACCAGCGCCATCACCATCAACAGCACCGGCAGATATAGGCCGGACAGGATCACCGCATACGCCGTGGGAAACGCAGCGAACAGGCCGGCGCCGCCAAGCACCAGCCAGGTTTCGTTGCCGTCCCAGATGGGCGCGGCGGTGTTCATCATCAGGTCCACTTCCTGTTCGTCGCGCGCGAAGGGCGCCAGCATGCCCAGCCCGAGCACGAAGCCGTCCAGCACCACGTACATCAGCACGCCGAAACCGATCACGCCAAACCACACCACCGGCAACCAGTAGTTCAGTTCCATGGCGTGTTCTCCTGTTCCAGTGATGTATCTGCCGCGGACAGCGGGCGTGCCGGCGTGTGTTCGCCGCCGGCCACATCCGGCCCGTCGCGGCTGGGTTGCGGCCCGGCACGGACCAGCTTGGTCAGATAAAAGATTCCGAAGCCGAATACGAACGCATAGCCCAGCAGATACACCAGCAGCGAGACCGCCACTGTCGCAGTCGATTGCGGGCCCACCGCATCGGCAGTACGCAACAGCCCGTACACCACCCACGGCTGGCGCCCGATCTCGGTGACGAACCAGCCAGCCACCAGCGCCATGAATCCAGCCGGCAGCATGAGGTTCCAGGCCAGGATCAGCGGCCTGGCATGCAGGCGTCCACGCCACCAGGCAATGGCCGAGATCCACGCCAGCAACAGCATCGCCATCCCCAGGCCCACCATGATGCGGAAGGCAAAGAACACCGGAGCCACCGGCGGGCGTTGATCGCGCGGCACCGACGTCAGCGGCGTAATGTCGCCGTCTGCACTGTGGGTCAGGATCAGGCTGCCCAGGCGCGGGATGGCCACCTCATAGTCGTTGCGCTCGGCCTGTGCGTTGGGCAGCGCAAACACCACCAACGGCACGCCGGCGCCATCGCTTTCGCTGTGCCAGTGCGCCTCCATCGCGGCGACCTTGAGCGGTTGATGCTCCAATGTGTTGAGCCCGTGCTGGTCGCCTACCAGGACCTGGATGGGCAACACGATGGCGGCAAATGCCACCGACAAGCGCAACATGCGGGCGCCGGCATCCACATGCAGCCCTTTGCGCAGGTAGTAAGCGCCGACGCCGCCAACCACAAAGCAGGTGGTGATGAACGAACCCAGCGCCATATGGACCAGGCGATACGGAAACGACGGGTTAAAGATGATCTGCAGCCAGCTGACCGGCTGCACGATGCCGTTGACCATCGCGTAGCCACGCGGGGTGTGCAGCCAGCTGTTGGACGACAAGATCCAGAACGTGGACACCAGCGTGCCGATCGCCACCATGCAGGTGGCGAAAAAGTGCAGGCGTTCGGAGACCCGGCCCCAGCCGAACAGCATTACCCCCAGGAAGCTGGCTTCCAGGAAGAAGGCAGTGAGCACTTCATAGCTCAGCAGCGGGCCGATCACGCTGCCGGCAATGCGGCTCAGCTCGGGCCAGTTGGCGCCGAACTGGAAGGCCATGACGATGCCGCTGACCACGCCCATGCCGAAAGACACCGCAAAGATCCGCAACCAGAAGAAGTACAGCCGCTTCCAGGCCTCGTCGTGCGTGCGCAGCCAACGCCATTCCAGAAACCCGAGCAGGTTCGCCAGGCCGATGGTGAAGGCCGGAAACAGCACATGGAACGAAATGACGAAGGCGAACTGGATACGGGACAGCAGCAGCGCTTCCACAGGTTTCTCCTATGCCTGGCGGTATGCGGCGGCGCCGACACCACGGCCGCGGCATGCGGCGCAGGCCGGGCAAGCGCAGCTGGCACCTGCAGCGTGCGCGAACAACGGGCACCTGGGCACGCATGCCGCCACCGCGTGCAGACGCGTGGTGCCAATGACAAGCCTGCGCCCATCACGCGCGAAAAAGAGTGAACTGACGCACCGTGCGATACCTTGCAGGCCCGAAGAGCCCCTTCCGAGCACGGCAGGCGTGCACCGCACTAATCAAGCGGGCCCAACCTGTAGCTGCATCACGCCTGGCGGAGGTGGCGCAGGCAACGCGGCGCCAGCCAATCGGCGAGCACGGCATTCATCGAGCCGGGAGTCAGGCACAGCGCATCGCGCACGGCCTTGACCGCTTCTGCATCGGTCAGGTCGGGGCGTGCGTTGTATGCCGCGCAGACCGCCCGGATCGTGCCTTCGGGAATGCCGTCGAAGGCGTGATAGCCAAGCTGGCCCCGGCGGTGCTCGCCACGCCAGTACTCCAATTCGGTTTGCACATCGGCCTGCACGGGCGCCGAGACTGCGTGCATGGGACACCTCGCTCGCTGGATCGAGCGAGTGTTCGCCGCACCGTGGAAGGAACGCGTGAGTGCGTTGTGCACGCCCTCTCCACGAGCGGTGCGTAGGCTGTGGGTAACCCAGTGGACCGATGCAGTTTCCTGACGGGTTCATGCGGCGCCATGGTGGCGTCGGCTTACGTCAGCCCCGGCTGATATCCTGGCTCCGATGCAGGCACGCAAGCGAGCTCAGCCAGCGCTCGATCAAGACCGCACCCGTCGGTGGACCGGCGGCTGCCGCGGCAAACCTTGCACTCCTTGGCGTTTCGGCATTCTCGAAGCGGCGACCGACCCAGAGCGTGACGCTTGGCACTGGCGCAATCGAGCGCTTCCATGCGTACTTCGCCCACAGCCGTCAGGGCGGGCTCGACTGGGGGAAGAGCGCCGCACCACAGAACGTGACAGCAGCAGGCAATTTCCGATGTGGTGTGTCAGCGCATTTCGCGCGGCCGTCACAATTCTCAACTGAACATGTATCAGTCATTGCGGACAGAAGCGCTCATGGACCGCCTTTCCTGCGCCATCATCGACGACGACGTGGAGTTTTGCGATCAGGTGGTTGAACTCGCCACCGATAGCGGCTTCCGTGCCAAGGGCATCCACACCCTTGGCGAAGCCAGCCGCTGGCTGGACAGCAACTTTCCCGACCTGTTGGTGGTGGATGTTGGCCTGCCGGACGGCAGCGGTTTCGACCTGATCGAGCGGCTCGACCCGGACCACACCCCGCAGATCGTCGTGGTCTCGGGCGATTACGCGCGCGAAACCCAGGGTCGGGCGCAGCAGTTCGGGGTCAGCGAATTCCTGACCAAGCCGTTCGCGCCCGAACGCCTGGAGCGGGTGCTCGGGGGACTGCGCGAAGCGCAGCAGGGCAACCTGGGCATCGTTGGCAACAGCGACAGCATCGTCATGCTGCGCAAGGACATCGTGCGCGTGGCGCCGACCGATCTGAATGTACTGGTGACCGGCGAAACCGGTACCGGCAAGGATCTGGTGGCGCGCGCCATCCACCGTGTGTCCGGTCGCCGCGGCCGTTTCGTGCCGGTCAACTGCGGTGCCATTCCGGAAGAGTTGCTGGCCAGCCAGTTGTTCGGCCACGAGCGCGGCAGCTTCACCGGCGCCGACCGTCGGCATGCCGGATTCCTGGAGCAGGCCGCAGGCGGCACGCTGTTCCTGGATGAAATCGGCGAGATGCCCACGCGGCTGCAGGTGTATCTGCTGCGGGTGATCGAATCGCGCAGCTTCATGCGCGTGGGCGGCAACGAGGAAATCGCACTGGATGCGCGCGTGGTGGCAGCCACCCACCAGCACGTGCAGCGCGAGCAGGCGGTGCTGCGTGAAGACCTGTTCTACCGTCTCAATGAATACCCGATCCAGGTGCCGCCGCTGCGCGAGCGCCGCGGCGATGCGCGCCTGCTTGGCTTACGCGTGATCGACGAGCTCAACGTCAAGTATGGCAAGCGCAAGTTGCCGACCAAGTCGTTGCTGCGCTACCTGGCATACCATGCCTGGCCAGGCAACGTGCGCGAACTGCGCTCGTTCATCCACTACCTGTATCTGCGCTCCGATGGCGATCTGTTGAGCGCCCCGGATGTGGAGCAGACCGTGCCGCAGGCCGACCAGGACGGCTTGCTGATTCCTGCCGGCTGGACCATGCGTCAGGCCGAAGACGCGATGATCGAATCGGCACTGGCGCGCACCCGCTTCAACAAGAAGGCCGCCGCACGCGAACTGGGCAGCAGCGTGCGCACCTTGCACAACCGGCTCAGCGACAAGGGTGCGGAGTGAGCGAGGCACCGCGTGGGCAGCGGCGTGAGCTGCTGCACCAGTTGCGCAACCGGCTCAACGTGATGGGTTTTGCGTTGTATGCGTTGCGCAACGAAACGTCTAAGCCGCTGGAGACGCTGCGCACGGCGCATCAGTCCGCCGTTGAACTGCTCAACCAGCTTGGCGAGCAGGAGCGCGCCTTGCAGCAGCCCGGCGTGGAACCGGGCGAGAGCGCCCAGCCCGCCTGCACCGATCAGTGATCGGCCAACTCGGTCTGGTGGCTGAGCAAGCTGGTGATCGTGCGCGGGTTGTAGGGCTTCATGCAGTACGACAGATGCGCAAAGCGCTGCGGCAGCGTATAGCGGTCGTAGCCGGAGCAGAAGGAAAACGGCACGCCGCGCTCCATCAATGCATCGGCGACCGGAAACACCGCCTGGCCGCGCACATTGACATCCAGCAAGGCACCATCGATGGCCTGACCTGACGCTACCAGCGAAAGCGCGTCAGGCACACTGCCGACCGGCCCCACCACGTTGATGCCAGCTTCCACCAACAAGTCGTTGAGCGATTCGGCCAGCAAGTAATCGTCCTCGACAACAAGAATGCGGCGGCCGGCAAGTGCAGTGTCGTGCATGACAGGCTCCAAAGCAGTGGCGTTTCGGACAACACGCGTGCGCATGGTGCTCGCACTGCAGGTTAACACCGCGCGCAAGCAGACGCTTCCAGGACCGGTCTCTGCAATGTGCGCACGCGATGACGCATGTGCTGCATGGTAGTCCGCCGCGCTTTACGCGATCATGGCCGATTGCGCTTGAATCCAGCATTGCAACGATAGTGCCGCCATGACCGACGACGAAACTTCCAACAACGACATCGCTACGGATGCGAACACGCAGCCGCCCTTGTTCGTGCTTGGCGTGGGCGCCGCCGGCATGGACGCCGATCGCCTGGCAGAATTGCTCGATGCGATTGCTGGCGCGTCGAATCTGGCCATCATGCTGCTGTTGCGCGACCGCCAATTATTGGATGAGGCACGCCTGCGCGAACTGCTTGGCAGTCAGGCCACCCTGCTGTCGGTACCCAGCGATGGCGACCGGCTGCAACCGGGGCGCTTCTATCTGCCGCCGGCCGATACGGTCGTCACGCTGGAGGAAGGGCGCATTCGCTTACGTGCGTTGCCCAACGGCGAGAGCGACCACGGCTTGATCGACAGCTTCTTCGTCTCGATGGCGCACGACCAGGATGGCAATGTGATCGGCCTGATCATGGGGCGCTTCGATGGCGACGGTACGCTGGGAACCGCGGCGATCAAGGAATGCGGGGGCCTGGCGCTGGCCGTGGACGATGCCGCACTGCATGGGCTGGACCTGCGCAGTGCCAGCAACCCGGCCGCCATCACCGACGACATCCTGCCCCTGCCACAGATCGCCGCGCGTATCGCCGCGCACATGCAACGCCATCACGGCTACGGTCATCCGGTGCCGACCGGCGTGCGCAATGGCAGCGAGAGCGACAAGCTCAGCCAGGTCGCCGCCATCCTGCGCAATACCACCGGCCACGATTTTCATGGCTACAAACGCGCGACCTTTCTGCGCCGCGTGCAACGGCGCATGCAGGTCGCGCAGGTGGAAACGCTGGAGCAGTATCTGGAGGTATTGCTCAATCGCTTCGACGAACCGGTGCAGCTGTTCAACGACCTGCTGATCGGCGTGACCAAGTTCTTTCGCGACCGCCGCGAGTTCGAATTCCTCGAGCAACAGGTGATTCCGCGGTTGTTCCAGGGCAAGCACACCGGCGACAGCCTGCGCATCTGGGTGCTGGGCTGCTCCACGGGCGAAGAGGCCTATTCGCTGGCGATGCTGCTGCGCGAACACGCCGAAACCCTGGACACCGCGCCACGCATCCAGATCTTCGCCAGCGATATCGACGGGCGCGCACTGGCCACTGCGCGGGTGGGGCGCTACGCCTCCAGCATCGTCGGGGAGGTTGCGCCCGAACGGCTGCGGCGCTGGTTCGTCAAGGAAGGCGACACCTATGTGGTAAGCAAGGAGCTACGCGAGCTGTGCGTGTTTTCGCAGCACAGCATCGTCAAGGACCCGCCGTTTTCACGGCTGGACCTGGTGTCGTGCCGCAATCTGCTGATCTATCTGGATGCCGAATTGCAGAATCGGGTGATCCCGATCTTTCATTTCGCCATCCGTCCGGGCGGCTACCTGTTCCTGGGCAATGCCGAAAACGTCTCGCGGCACGCGCAGTTGTTTACGCCGGTCGAGCGCAGCTTTCGGGTGTTTCAGCGCATCGATGCGCAGAGCAACGTGCATGCAACATTCCCGACCATGCAGCCGGCTGCGGCCGCCAGGGTGCCTGCACCACCGCAGCGGCAGCGCACGTCCAGCAATGCGTTGGTGCGCGCCGGCGAGCGCATCGCCGACCGTTATGCGCCGGCGTATGCGGTGCTGGACGAGCAGTTCGAGGTGCTGCATTTGTCGTCGCAGGCGGGGCGCTTCATCCGTCCTGGCGGCGGCACCCCCAGCCTCAACCTGCTCAACCTGATTCATCGCGATTTGCGCCTGGACTTGCGCAGCGCGCTCAGCCGCGCCGAACGCGACCGCTCACCGGTGCACGTCAAGGGCATCCAGGTGCACGAAGATGCGGCGACCTGGGCGGTGAACCTGTTCGTCGAGCCGACCGCCGACTCGGAGGTGCCGCGCGACTACGTGGTGCTGTTCCAGGAAGTGGAAGCGCGCGAACCGGTGGAGCTGCCCGCCCCACACCACAGCGTGCACGACGATGGTCATGTGCAAGTGCTGGAAAACGAGCTGCGCATCACCCGCGAGCGCCTGCAATCGATGATCGAAGAGCTGGAGAGCACCAACGAGGAGCTCAAGTCTTCCAACGAGGAATACCAGTCGCTCAACGAAGAACTGCAGAGCGCCAACGAGGAGCTGGAAACCTCCAAGGAAGAACTGCAATCGGTCAACGAGGAAGTGACCACCGTCAACGGTGAGCTGGCCCATCGCGTGCAGGAGCTGGCGCATGCCAACAGCGATCTGAAAAACCTGCTGGAAAGCACCCAGATCGCCACCGTCTTCCTCGACAACGAATTGCGCGTCACCAACTTCACCCCGGCCGTCACCGACATCCTGCCGCTGGTGGAAAGCGACATCCAGCGCCCGATCAGCCACATCAAGCTGCATGTGGATTACGACGAACTGCAGGATGATGCGCGGCGGGTGATCCGCACCCTGGCGGTGCTCGATCGCGAGGTCGAAAACCCCACCACGCATGCGCGCTACATGGTGCGCGTGCTGCCGTATCGCACCGTGGACAATTTCATCGGTGGTGCGGTGCTGACCTTCATGGACGTCACCCCGCTCACGCGCGCCGAGCGTGCGCTACGCAGCAGCGAGCAACGCCTGCGCACCTTGATGGAAGGCATCCCACAGCTGGTGTGGCGCTCGCTCGATGGCGGCCGCTGGACCTGGTCCAGCCCGCAGTGGTCCAGCTACACCGGCCAGGGCGATGCCGAAAGCCTGGACCTGGGCTGGTTGCAGGCGGTGCACCCGGACGATCGCCAGCCGACCATGAATGCCTGGCTGGGAAGTGCGTCCAGCGGCGGGCTGGATATCGAACACCGCCTGTTCAATGCGGCCGAACAAGGTTACCGCTGGTTTCATACGCGCAGCGCTCCGGTACGCGATGAACGCGGCCAGGTGCTGGAATGGCTGGGCACCTCCACCGAGTCGGACAACCTGCGCCGCCTGCAGGAAGAACAGCGCGTATTGGTGGCCGAGTTGCAGCACCGCACGCGCAATCTGATCACGGTGGTGCAGTCGGTGGCCAAGCAGACCGTACAGGCCAGCCAGAGCATGCCCGAGTTTGCGGCCAAGTTCGAAGACCGGCTGGCCGCGTTGTCACGCGTGCAGGGGCTGCTGTCGCAATCGGACAATATGCCCACCACCATCGGCGCCTTGCTGCGCATGGAACTGGATGCGCTGGGGGCCGAGCCGGATCAAAGACGCATCGTGGTGGAGGGACCGAACGTGGCGTTGCGCAAATCCGCCGTACAGACGCTGGCATTGGCGTTGCACGAATTGGCCACCAACGCGCTCAAGCATGGCGCGCTGGCGGTGGAGACCGGCACCTTGTCGATCCGTTGGGAGGTCGTCTCCGGCAGCGATACGCCTGCGCGCCTCAAGCTGTTGTGGATCGAAGAAGGCGCCAGCCAGCAGCTGCGCGGCGACCGTGATGAGGCCGGCGGCTTCGGGCGCCGGCTGATCGAAAATGCCTTGCCCTATAGCCATGGCGCGCAGACGCGCTACGAGCTCAGCGACACGCGCCTGGAATGCGAGATCCAGTTGCCGCTCAATCCGGTGAACGGGTGAGTTGGATCGCAAGACCTCGGGCCTGCGGGGACATGGCCGCTGAGGTGAGCAGCGTATGCACATGCATCGCCTGCCCACGCTGCAATCCGCAGGTCTGAGTGCCGGGCACGCGCCCTCGCGACGATGAAGACGTGCGCGACCATCGAAACCGCCAGTGAAAGAGCGCTGTGCTGCACGCAAGACGCCCGTGCAGTGCACATGTGCGGTTGACAGCAAACGCTGCTGCACGTGCATCTGCATCCAACGGCGTTGCCGCGCGCTGTACACGCGCAGCCAACGGCAAATACTGCGCGATGGTGCAGAACCTGCGACCGATTCGGCTTTCGTAGTGCATGTTGCGCAACTGAAGCCGCGTCAAACGCTTGCAGCACCGACTTTTGCGAACGTCAGAAAGTTGGCGCGCATTGTGCGTAACCACCTATGTCATCGAGATGCACATAGTGGAGTAGGCATGATTACGCGCATTCTTCAGTTGTCCGCCCGCATGGCGAGCAACGCATGGGTCGAAGTCGGGGTGGGCGCCGATGCCGACATCTTCGTCGCCGACCGTGGCGGCAAACGCGAGGAGCGCGCGACCTTCGGCCGCCGCGCACCGGGGCAGCAGCGTTCGATCCATTTGCAGGAGCCCGGCGGATTGGGCGGCGTGGATCTGGCCATCTGGGAAACCCAACGCTGCGCCATTGCGCTATGCGGTTTCGTCTGCACTGCATCGGCGGATGGCACCACCGCCGCGACCTGGTTGAGCCAGGATGGCAGCGCGGTGTATGCCGCCGGATTGCGCAACGTGATGGACATCGGCGGACGCCTGCAGGTGGGATTCTCGCTGCTCGTCGCCTCATCGGCGAGCATGCCCACCTACCGGCCGCTGTGTATCGACGCGGACCTGAGCAAGTGGCTGCACATGGGCGGCGCCGAAGCCATGCGCCATCTCACGCCCTGGCGGCTGGAACGCTGCGCCGCTGCGGCAGGCGTACGCCCGGAGTGGGCGAGCGAAGGGGCCACGGCACCGATTGCGCGAGCATAAGCGCGTGCGCCATGCAGCCAACAAAGAAGGGGCCCAGCGGGCCCCTTCATCGTTTCGGTAGTGTGGGTCGATCCTGATCGCTGCCTGCTAACGATCGCGCCGCGAACAGGTCAACCCACCGACGGCAGGCTCGCAATCGATCAGTTGTCTTCTGCTTCCTCGGCGTTGTCGTCCAGGGCGCGTTGCTGCGCGTCGATGTGTTGCTGCTTGCCGTAAGTGCCGCTCTGGCCGAAGTTGGGTTGCGTGCTGCCGTCACGTTCCGGGTGGCCGTCGGGTTCGCCTTCGCCCAAGGTGCCGCCGCGGCCATGACCGCGTTGATGCAACGCTTCCGGCGCGTCGTCACGCGGCGGCAGTGCATCGCGGGTCTGGACAGCCGATGGATCGTTGCGGCCCTGGCCATCCACCGATGCGTCGGTACCGTTCCCGCGATAGGCCGATTGGCGTTCGTCGTGTGTGTCGAGCGTGGATTTTTCGTTCATGGCAACTCCTGTGCAGTGCAATGAAAAAGCCCGGAGCGTACTGGCTCCGGGCTGGTGATGGGTGCAGCTGCACCCATCAGGTCTAACGCTGGATATCGCCGGTGGTGGAACCGGCGCCCGGGCCCGCACCCAGGTCAGCGCCGGTCACGCGGTCCAGCTCGGGATTGGAGAGCAGCCGCTCGGACATGGCATCCAGTGCCGCGGTTTGCGTGGCATCCAGCGCGACCGTGGCAGAGCCGTCGCCACCATCCACGGCGGCCTGCGCCTCGCGGTCGGCCACCACTTCCCACTGCTCGCCGGCATTCCACGGACCGATCATGTCGCCCTCGCCCTGGGAGGTGTTGTAGTACTTGTCGGTGAAGCGCGGATCGCCCGGCAGCTTACCCGGCGGGAAATTCGGCTCGATCGAGTACAAGGCCTTTTCGAACGACTTCTGATGCGCCACTTCGCGCGTCATCAGGAAACGCAGCGCATCCACGATCCCCGGATCGTCGGTGACGTTGATCAGGCGCTCATACACCAGCTTGGCACGCGCTTCGGCCGCGATATTGGAGCGCATGTCGGCCGTGGGGCAACCGATGCTGTCGACATACGCCGCCGTCCACGGCACGCCGCTGGAATTGACCAGGGCCGGGCCACCGCCATACAGAATCTGTTGGGTATGGCTGGTGCTGTTCTGGGTCATGTTGCGCATGTCCATGGCCTCTTCCATGCCCTCGGAGAGCACCGCCTTGGGCCCCTTGTTGAGCATGGCGATGATCGAGCCGATGATCTCCAGGTGGCTGATCTCTTCGGTGGCGATGTCGAACAGCAGGTCCTTGCGGCCCGGATCGTCTTCGCCCAGTGCCTGGGTGAAATAGCGCATTGCAGCGGCGAGTTCGCCCTGCGGTCCGCCGAACTGTTCCAACATCAGCGTGGCCAGATCCGGATTGGGCTGGGCGACGCGGACGGTGTACATCAAACGCTTGTTGTGCATGAACATGGGTGGTGCTCCATGGCTGACGCCCGGCAACTACGACCACTCAACGAGCGGGCAGAAACGTGGGGCTTTGGCTTCGGGGGGATGCCCGCAGGGATGCAAGCGACGCAGGACGGCGGCGACCGTCCTGCGCGGTGACTCAGGCGGCCTTGCTGGCCTTGGATGCCTTCTGGTTGCCGCCTTGTTCGGCGAGCAGGGTCAGCTTTTCGTCGGTGGCCTTTTCTTCTTCCAGCGTGGCCAGCAGCAGCGGCAATGCATCGGCATAACCGAGTTGCTTGGCCATGGCGGCAATGGTGCCGTACGAGGCGATTTCGTAATGCTCCACCTTCTGCGCGCCGCCGATCAGTGCAGCGTCGCGCACCGGGCCGGCCTCGATTTCGTCGATGACCTCGCGGCTTTCTTCGACCAGGCCTTCCATCGCAGCGCACTTGATGCGCTTGAGCTTGATGCCCAGTGTCTCCACGACTTGATCGATGCGTTCGATCTGGCCCTGGGTCTCTTCCAGGTGGGTTTCAAAGGCCTGCTTGAGTTTCGGCTCGGTGGCCGCACGCGCAAGACGCGGCAGCGACTTGGTCAGCTGCTTCTCGGCGCTGTAGATGTCCGACAGTTCGTGGATGAAAAGTTCTTCGACAGTCTTGATCGCCATGTGTGGCTCCTTGGGGTTGGTCAGAGGATGGGTTGCTGCGGTTCGCCATGTCGGTGGCGATGCCTTGATGAGCTCGCGTTGCACGCCTGCGAACAGGCGTGCCGATGCAGCACGTGCGACAACTCCGAAATCGTCGTGGTGCGTGTCACTCGCCTGCAGCGCAGGGCCGTGCGCACTTCACCTGACGTTCTTCGAAGTACACCGTGGTCATCGCGTCGATCTCCAGGCAGTACCGCGTGGTCGCTACGCTAGCCCTGCGAGTGTTAGCGGGATTGGTGGAAACGGTGATCCCGATGCGATGGCGACCTGTGCTGTGGTGCAGGCCGCGCTCGCTGCGCCTGCAATGAAGGGGTGCAATGACGCGCCTACTACGGCCATCACCTCTGCGCCGATGCGGCTAGGGTTGCGCATCGCTGCACTCCAGCATCGATCCACGTCGATGCGGTACAACGACGATCGAACCTTTTGCGAGACCGTGCGATGACGCCGCTGGACAAACCCTTACGTCGCGAACTGCAGATCGGTGATCAGGCATATACCTTGATCATCGATCCGCAAGGTTTGAAATTGGTCGAGAAAGGCAGGCGCAAAGGCGTGACCTTGCGCTGGGAAGAACTGGTCAGCGGCGACGCTGCGCTGGCCAGTGCATTGCAGGCTTCGCTTGAAGATCGTTAGCGTGGCGGTGCCGAGCAGCGTGTGAAGCGCGAATGGAACAACTGCGCGCACTGCCTGGCGGCTGCGGCTGGTGACCGTGCGGTCGCGCGTCCCCCGCGGTTCGCCTGCGCCGTCCATGCCGACCTGAGGCGTGCTTGATGGTTGTCGACGCTGCGCTTGGCGTGGCTCGACCTTCCAACGACCAACAAGTGCACTGCTGGTTCGGCACGACCACCTGCAATGCTGGCGTCCGGTAGAGGACTTTGCATGTCATTGCCAGCACCGATGCGCTCTGCAATGCACGCAGGCCACCACCGCGCTCGCGTCGCTCAGCGTGTGGCAAACAGCCGCGCCAGTTCGCGCACCGCCGCTTCCGTTGCGGCGCGGTCGGGCATGGCGTCTGCGTTATTGAAGTCGTGTGCGCCTTGCGCCTGCACCAACAACCCGTCGCGTCGCGGCACGACGTTGAGATTGTGGCCGCGCCAGACCAGGCCATAGGTGACTTCCGGCTGCGGGATCAGGCGTGCGGTCTGCCCGCGCACCGGAATCACGCTGTCGTCGCCCAGCAAGGCGCGCGCCCCGTAACCGGTGGCGTTGATCAGGATCTTCTCGCGCAGATCGCCGAATTGGCGCGGATGCTCGAACTCGCGCGTGTAGAGCTCGCCGCCTGCCTGCAGGAAGTCATCCATCAACAAGCGCGCATACGCGCTGAGGTTGAAGGTGAGCTGGCTGTAGCGGCGCACGAACGCCACCGGAAATGGATGATCACCGGGCGCCACCGGCTGCGAGCGCGGGCCCAGATCATCGAGCAGTTCGCGCTCCAGCGGCGGATAGTCCGGCTCATGCGCTTCGGCAGAGGCGACAGGTTGATCGAAGGGCACGTCCGAGAGCACGTAGCCATCGCGCCATTCAATCGGCTCGCCGGGCAGGCCCAGCAAGGTCTGGTAGCGGCGAAACGACGTGCGCGCCATTTCTTCCCAGCGCCTCTTGAAGTCGGCAGTGGCGTGGTCGCTGGTGCACACGCGCGAATCCGGCGACCACACGCCGGTGGCATAGAACGAGCGCACATCCGGCAGGCGCTCGCGCGCGTAGATGCGCACACGCAAGCCGGCGCGTTGCGCCACCAGGGCGGTGGTCAAGCCGATCGCGCCGCAGCCGATCACCGTCAGCACGCGCGCCTGCGGGTCGGCGGCACGCACCAACCGTAATGCCTGTTCGGCGGCACCCCACGAGAGCGACCACCCGCTGCCGCCATGTCCATAGTTGTGCACCACCGTCTTGCGGCCGATGCGCTCGGCTTCGATCCGCGGCCCCTGCGCGCGGAACGGACGCGTGCACCCGTTGATGGCGATGATGCGATCGACCGAGGCGCGCATCGGCGCCAATGGCGGGGCAGCCGCGAACGGCGCAGGCAGACCACCCGGCAGCGTGACCGGCTGGGTGGCGGGCGGGACGGCGAGCGCCTTGTTCGTTGCTGCCCAGCTCGCGGTGGAGGCGGCCGCCAGCGCAACACCGGCGCTGCGTAGAAAATGACGACGGTGCATGCAACTCCCTTACAAGGTGTGGTGGGTGATGGGGTCGCCATGATGCGGCTCGCCACGCCTGCGCGGAGGCATGCCGAGGCCATCTTCAGATGCTGTCTGCCGCGTGGCAGCAACCGAGCGCGGCATGCGCAGCGCAAGCGTGCATCCAGCATAGCGCGCGCATCTGCCGCGGCCATGGCCCGGCACCAGGGTTTCGCACCGCAATCCTGACGTTTGATGCCGCGCTGGCGGCCATTCGTCGCCCGGGGCTTTCGCAGTGGCGCGCGCCGGCTATGCTCGCTCCCGTCCCATCCCAACGAGCTGCCCACCCGTGTCTGCCAGTGTCTTCCTGATCGTGCGCATCGTGTTCGCCTGGGCCGCCGCGTTGGTGGTGGCAGGGATCATGTGGACGCAGTTGTTCGGCTCCATCGGCCCGATCTTCGCGCTGGCCTGCATGGTCTTGCTGACGCTGGCGTTGATGAGTTCGGTCACCCATGTGCGGCGCGTGCGCCTGATCGCCGATCGGCTGGACCACACCACCTTGTCCACCCGCCAGCGCCGCCAGATCGAAGTACCGCTGGATGTGCAGGCCAGCTTCGCGGTGATGGAAGAGGCGGTGCGTGCGCTACCGCGTGTGCAGGACATCGAATGCGCGCCGGGCAGCCTGCTGATTCGCGCCAAGGTGCGCCGCATCGACCCGTACGCAGGTCGCCAGCCCTCGCGCTGGAACCTGTTCGCGCGCTTTGCCATCACCCACAACCAGATCCTGGCGACGATCGCGCCAGGGCAGGGCACCAGCAGCGTCACCGTGTTGTGCGAGCCCGACGCTGGCGCCTGGGTGGATCTGTTCGCGGTGGACGAAGGCAGCAACTACGAAAACGCCGAGGCGATCAATCGCGCGGTGGTGCGCCGGGTCGGTGAGCAACGTCGTGACGAACAGGCCGCCGCCGAGCAATCGGTCATGGAAAAGGAACTGGCCGTGGCGCGCCTGAATCTGCTGCACGCCCAGGTCGAGCCCCACTTTCTTTACAACACGCTGGCCAGCGCGCAGGTGCTGGCGCGCACCGACCCGCCGCGCGCCGAGATCATGATCGGCCATCTGATCCAGTACCTGCGCAGCTCGCTGCCCAGCGCCGACGGTGCCATCGCCACCCTGGGCGAGGAACTCGAACGCACCCAGGCGTATCTGGAGATCCTGCGCATCCGCATGGGCACGCGGCTGGCCCTGCAGGTGGAAGTGCCCTACGAACTGCGTGCGCTGCCGCTACCGTCGATGATGTTGCAGACCTTGGTGGAAAACGCCATCAAGCACGGGCTGGAAGCCAAGCCCGGTGGCGGCACCGTGTGGATCCTGGCGCGTCGCCACGATGACCATGTCACGCTCACCGTGGCCGACGACGGCCAGGGCTTCAACACGCACAGCCACGGTACCGGCATCGGCTTGAAGAACCTGCGCGAGCGGCTGAAGCTGATTTATGCCGACAAGGCGAGCTTTGCCATCGTGTCCAACTTCCCCAGCGGGGTGGCGGCCACCTTGAGCCTGCCGCTGCCGACGCAGTTGGGTGCCGCGCCACCGCCGCCGCCGCCGTTGCCCGTTGCGGGCGCGCAGGCGGCACACGCCGCACAGGTGCGGGCATGAGCGCGCTGCGCGCCGTGGTGGCCGAAGACGAGGCCTTGCTGCGGCAGTCGTTGCTGACGCTGCTGGGCGAGGTGTGCCCGCAGTTGCAGATCGTGGGCGACTGCGAGGACGGTGCAAGCGCGCTGGAGACCATCGCCGCGCAGCAGCCGGAGGTGGTGTTTCTGGATATCCGCATGCCCGGCCTCACCGGCATCGAGGTGGCGCGTGCGATGCGCGAGGTCAGCCCGCGCAGCCAGGTGGTGTTCGTCACCGCCTACGACCAGTACGCCATCGATGCGTTCGAACACGGCGCAGTGGATTACCTGCTCAAGCCCATCGGCCGCGAGCGGCTGCAGGCCACCTGGCAGCGCGTGCAACAACGCGCTACTGCCGGCCAGCCGGATGGCGCGCTGCTGGAGGCTTTGCTGCAGCGTCTGTCCGCGCGCCCGGCCGCTGCCAGCCACACGCCGCCGCTCGCCTGGCTGACCGCCAGCAGCGGGCGCGAGACGCGCTTGATCGCGCTGGACGAGGTGGCGTATTTCCAGGCCGATCAGAAGTACACCACGGTGATGACTGCGGCCGGCGACGCGGTGTTGCGCACGCCATTGCGCGAACTGCTGGATGTGCTGGACCCGCAGGTGTTCAAACAGATCCACCGCTCGACCATCGTCAACATGAAGGCAGTTGCCTCGGTGGTGCGCGAGGACACCGGCAAGGGCCGGCTGGCGCTGCGCGGCCGCAGCGAAACGCTGACCGTCAGCCAGCCGTTCATGAGCCTGTTCCGCGGCATGTAAGTGCGACTGCAAGACATCGCGCGCAGTCCCGGATGGATGCGGACAGCGCGCGTGGAACCTACGTATGCGCGTGAGTGCCACAGCGTTCCGATGACCGACAACCGCTGCCTGACGCGCTGCAGCCTGCTTTGATTCCCCCGTTTGCATCGACTGAAAGGACTGTCTCCATGCGCCTGATCGCCTCCCTGGTGTATTGCCTGCTTGCCCTGGCCGGCTGCCATGAACGCAATGGCACCACCTCGATCACCCGTGCCACCCGCGATGGCCACGATGTGATCTTCAGCAAGACGCTGATCACCGCGAGCAGTACCAGCGTGCATTGCCTGGCCAGCGATACCGGCCATTGCTACTACCTGATCTTTGAGGAGCAGTGCGGCGCGCGCGGCAGCGGCGATGGCGCAAGCACACCGACGTGTGCCCGCAAGACCTTGGACAGCTTTGCGCTGGTGCCAGGGCAAGTGCGCGAAGTGCGCGGCGTTCCCGGCCAGGCGCACACCTGCGTGGAGACCACCGCACCGCAGGCCGATTGCCACGGCTGAGGAAGGCACACGCACGCACCGAGCTGTGGTGGGGCGTGCGTGCGTGTGCATAGGCCACGCGCAGAAGCCTTAGTGCCCATCGCGGGGTGCCTGCGGGTTCCGGGCACCGGCGGCGCCAGCCTGGCGGCTGTGCAGGCACTGCTGGTCGCTGCTGCAGATAACGAGCACTGGCGTGCGTGGATCGGCTGCGCACTGCCGGATCGGCAGGATGTCGGTAGCGACAATCCGGTCATGCCTGAATACGCACTGACGGCAAGCGGTCGCTTCTGCGATCATTACCGGCTTGTTGCCGGTTCACGGCGTCCTCACTGCCAGGCTCCTCATGTCCGAACACTCGCTACGCCGCGACGTTGGCCCTTTCGCCCTCATGCTCACCGGCCTGGGCTCGATCATTGGCTCTGGTTGGCTGTTCGGCGCCTGGCGCGCGGCCGGCCTGGCCGGCCCCGGCGCGATCTGGGCCTGGGTGCTGGGCGCGGCGATCATCACCACCATCGCGCTGTCGTATGCCGAGCTGGGCGCCATGTTCCCAGAGTCCGGCGGCATGGTGCGCTACAGCCACTATTCGCACGGCTCGCTGGTGGGTTTCATTGCCGGCTGGGCCAACTGGATCGCCATCGTCTCGGTGATCCCGGTCGAGGCCGAGGCCTCGGTGCAGTACATGGCGTCCTGGCCATGGGCCTGGGCGCAGGGCTTGTATGTGCAGGCGCCTGGTGGCGCAGGCGAGCTCTCGGTGCCCGGTCTGCTGATTTCCGCGGTGCTGGTGCTGGTGTATTTCTTTCTGAATTTCTGGAGCGTCAAGCTGTTCGCACGCTCCAATACGCTGATCACCGTGTTCAAGCTGGTGGTGCCTGCCGCCACTGGCGTGGCGCTGATCGCCAGCGGCTTCCACAGCGAGAACTTCAGCGTCGGCATCCACGGCGATTCGCATGTGCTCGACCTGGCTGCGGTGCTCACGGCGGTGGCCACCGCCGGCATCGTCTTCAGCTTCAACGGCTTCCAGAGCCCGGTGAATCTGGCCGGCGAAGCGCGTAACCCCGGCCGCAGCATTCCGTTCGCGGTGCTGGGTTCGATCGCGCTGGCCACGGTGGTGTACGTGATCCTGCAGGTGGCCTACATCGGCGCCGTGCCGCCGGATCTGCTGGCCAAGGCCGGCTGGCACGGTATCGATTTCCGCTCGCCGTTCGCCGAGCTGGCCATCATCGTCAACCTGCATTGGCTGGCGATGCTGCTCTACATCGATGCGTTCGTCAGCCCCAGCGGCACCGGCATCACCTATACCGCGACCACTGCACGCATGGTTTACGGCATGGAAAAGAACGGCACCATGCCTGCCGTGCTGGGCAAGCTGCACCCGGTCTGGGGCGTGCCGCGCATGGCGATGTTCTTCAACCTGGCCGTGTCGTTCGTGTTCCTGTTCTTCTTCCGCGGCTGGGGCACGCTGGCGGCCGTGATCTCGGTGGCCACCATCATTTCCTACCTCACCGGCCCGATCAGCGCGATGGCGCTACGCCGGCACGCGCCGGAACTGCACCGCCCGCTGCGCATCGCCGCACTGCCGGTGCTGGCCGGCGTGGCCTTCGTGATGGCCACCGAACTGCTGTATTGGGCACGCTGGCCGCTGACCGGCGAGATCATCCTGCTGATGGTCGTGGCGCTGCCGGTGTACTGCTATTACCAGGCCAAGCAAGGCTGGCCGGATCTGCGCCGCAACCTCAAGGGTGCGGCCTGGATGATCTGCTACCTGCCCACCATCGCACTGGTCTCGTGGGCCGGCAGCACCGATTTCGGTGGCCATGGCTACCTCAGCTACGGCACCGATCTGGTCTTGGTCGCAGTCGTGGGCGCGGTGTTCTACGTCTGGGGCGTGCGCAGCGGCTGGCGGACTCCCTCGGTGGAGAAGGCGGTTGCGCAGGCGTGAATGCTCACAGGCGCTAGCCGGCGCCGACTCCCGGCAACCGGCTGGCGGTCACCGCTGGGAATAAACAAGAACGGCCGGCGCAGTGCGCACCGGCCGTTCCTGTTTGCAGCCGAATCATTGCTGCAGGTAGCGTGTTTCTCGGTCAACACGTCGCTGCATCGCCACGCTGGGCCTGGTCAGGAATTGACCACCAGCCGTGGCGCGCCATCGAAGCGGTCGAGGTCGCGCAGCAGTTCGGTATAGCGGCGTAGCCGGCCCATTTCGCGCATGTTGACGATGTCTTCGTGGCGCAACTCGCGCTTGGACGTGACCTCCTGCTTGTAGCGCAGCACCTCCGGGTAGCGGCGCGTCATGTCCAGCGCGTCGGCAACGCATTCGACCGAGTCGGCGTCCGGCGTCACCCGCGCGCGGCTGTTGAAGGCGCGTAGCCAGCGTTCGAAACCGGCGCTGTGGTCGAACAGGTCGGCGATGTACCACATCACGAACAGGATCGACGCCCACGAGGTGAAGATGATCACCACCCGGCTGAAGGTCAGGTGGTAGTCGTTCTGCCACAGCTGGTGCGTGATCACGCCCAACAATATCAGCGAGATCGCCTGCCAGCCGATGATCGAGGCGATCACCCACTGCTTTTTGGCCACCTTGAGCAGCGAGAGCTCTTCGTCGAGCTGCGCGTCGGTCTTGTCGCGCCAGTGAGCCACCTGCTCGTCGAAGGGGAGCCGATGGAGTGCGTTGTCCTGCAATAGCAGGCCTAAACCCTGGAACAAAGCGATCATGACAAGCTCCTGACGGATGGCTGGTACGAACGACTTGCTGCACTGGCCGCGGCCGGTGCCCTGGAGCGTCCTCAACGTGCTGGCGAAGCAGTGCGTCGACGGACGGCCTTAGTTCTAGCACTTTCGCTGTGCATGGCAATGCCTCAAACGAATCGCTGGCCGCGCAATTTTGCGCGGACGCGCACAAATTGCTGAATTCAGGCGGATTTGCGGTCATGCCGCCGCCGCGTGCCTGCGCGGCGCCTTCGATCTTGCTGCACTGCACACTCGGCGCTGCGGCAATTGCCGGGTTCCAAGGACAGGCAAGCTGGCTTGCCGGACATGCTGGAAGGGTAGGACGTTCGGCGACGCCGGGCCCGTTGGTAGAAAGCTCAGCGGGCCTGATCGCCCGGATGGTCAGTACCCCACCCAGATGCCAGGTCGCGTTCTTCCGGCTTCGCGGTCACGATGCCCGTCAGCATCTGGTCGCCACCGCCGCGCTGACGTGCCGAACGGATGCCGGTCAGCGCTACGCTGACCTGGCGTTGCAGATGGGCTGCGTATCATTGCCGCATGTCAGCCGTCCTGCGCACTCTCACTGCCCCCGCCGCCAAACAGATCCACCGCTGGGTGCTCGACGCGTTTCCGCGTGGTCAGAGCACCATCGAATACGATCAGCCGCTGGGCGATCCCGGCATCTTCGGGCCCGACAGCATCACCTGGCGCATCCACTCCGAATTTCCGGGCATGCTGTCCGGCGGCCTGTGCGCATTGATGTTGCAGTTATTGCATCCGCGCGCGCTGGCCGGGGTCTACGACCATTCCAACTTCCGCACCGATTTGATCGGGCGGCTGCGGCGCACCACCAACTTCGTCGCCGGCACCACCTACGCGCCAGCCGCGGAAGCCGAACAGCTGATTGCGCGCGTGCGCAAGATCCACTCGCAGATTCGCGGCCACACTGCCGACGGTGTGCCTTACGAGGCCAACGACCCGCAGTTGCTCACCTGGGTGCATGTGACCGAGGCCTATGGGTCCTTGCAGGGATGCCGGCGTTATTGCCGCCAGGTGCCTGCTGCCATCGCCGACCGCTACTACGACGAAGCGCGACGCGTGGCCGAGGCGTTGGGCGCAGCCGATGTGCCGGCCAGCGAGGCGCAGGTGGATGCGTATTTCGCATCGGTCCTGGGAGAGTTACGCATGGACGCGCGCTCGCGCGAGGTGCTCGACATCCTTACCAGCATCCAGCTGCCGGTGCCCGCCGCGGGCCTGTCGCGCGGGGTATTTCTCGGCGCCGGCACGGCCTTGTTGCCCGGCTGGGCCAGCGACATGCTTGGCCGCACCACCACCCAACGCGCGCAGGCGCGCGCATCGGCACGGTTGCTGCGCAGCCTGTCGCCGCTGTTCCGCACGGCCTTGCGCGACGGACTTTCTGCGCGCGCATGCAGGCGCATGCAATTGCCGCCGGCGATGTTGCTGGAGTGGCCTGACAGCGTGTAACGGCGGTGGGCCGGGCGGAGCGGGTGTTCTGAGGTGCGCTGGTGGCGCGATAGGCAATCGCTGGTCGTGCCGTTTTTTCGACGGCAGCCACGACGTGGGTACTCACGCACTTCGCCATCCCCCGGCATGGCACTGCCGCGCGCCACGACAAACAATGCCGCAGACACCAGCTCCATTGGCGCTGCATCGACCTCGACCAGCACCTACCAGATCCTGACCCGCTGCTCCGGCGCCAGATACAGCTGCTGACCCTGTGTCACATCGAAGGCCGGGTACCAGGCATCCAGGTTACGCACGGTTTGCGCGCGGAAGCGGCCAGGTGCATGCACATCGGTGAGCAGCGCATTGCGCAGTGCCGCATCGCGATACTTGCCGCGCCAGGCCTGCGCAAAGCCCAGGAAAAAGCGCTGATCCGGGCTGAAACCGTCCAGGGTCCGGGGCTGCTTGCCCTGCAGCGACAGCTGGTAGGCGTCGTATGCAGTGGCCAGGCCTGCAACGTCGGCGATGTTTTCGCCCAGCGTCAGCTTGCCGTTGACCGACAAGTCGTCGAACGGTTGGTAGGCGCTGAACTGCGTGGCCAAGGCGTTGCCGGCGCTCTCGAATTTTTTCAGGTCTTGCGGTGTCCACCAGTTATGCAGCTCGCCGTGTTCGTCGAACAGCGCGCCCATGTTGTCGAAGCTGTGGCTGATCTCGTGGCCGATCACCGCGCCGATCGCGCCATAGTTCACCGCATCGTCGGCGGCGGGATCGAAGAACGGCGGTTGCAGGATCGCCGCCGGGAAGATCAGGCGGTTTTCCAGTGGTACGTTCAGCGCGTTGACCTCCTGCGGCAGCATGTACCACTCGCGATGATCGACCGCCTTGCCCAGCTTGGCCAGGTTGCGGCGGTATTCGAAGACCTCGGCGCGTTGCACGTTGCCAAGCGCATCATCGCGGCGCACGTCCAGCCCGCTGTAGTCGCGCCAGGTGTCCGGATAGCCGACCGCCACCGTCAGGCTGGCGATTTTCGCCTTGGCATGCTGTTTGGTTTCGGCGCTCATCCACTCCAGTGCGTCGATGCGTTTGCCGAACGCGGTGATGATGTTCTTCACCATCTCTTCGGCACGCGTCTTGGTCTGCGCGCTGACGTACTTCTGCACGTAGCGCTTGCCGACCGCTTCGCCCAATGCGGCGTTGGTCGCGTCGATGCCGCGTTTCCAGCGCTGGCGCTGCTGCGGGGTACCTTCCAGCGTGGTGCCGTAAAACGCGAAGCGCTCGTCGGCGAAGGCCTTGGACAGGTAGGGCGAGGCGCGATCCAGCGCGCGGAAGCTCAGGTAATCCTTCCAGGTCTGCAGCGGCTCGGACTGCACCAACGCCGACAACCCGCTCACCGCGCGCGGCTGCCATACGATGAAATCCTGTTGTGCGTTGAGGCCGGCTGCCTCGAAGAACACCGCCCAGTCCAGGCCGGGCGCATTGCGCGCGAAATCGGACTGCTTCCAGGCATTGGCGCCGGCCTGCACGTTGTTGGTCTGCTCGGGAGTCGCGTGCACGCGTGCCATGGCGATTTCAAGCGCCAGGATGCGCTCGGCCCTGGCGGGCGCATCGTCGATGCCGGCCAGCTCCAGCAAGGTGACGATGTGCGCGCGGTAGGCTTCGCGCAGCTGCGCCATACGCCCGCCGTCCAGGTAGAAACTGCGCTCGGGCATGCCCAGGCCGCCTTGCACCAGATAGGGCACGTAGCGGCCCGGATGATGCAGGTCCTGCGACACCCACAGGCCGAACAGCCGGTCGGTATGGAAATTGGTGGCGTTGAGCAGATCGACATCGGCACGCAGCTGGCCGCCCAAGGTGCGCGCCAGGGCCTGCTTGTCGTCGAGCTGGGCGATCGCTTCCAGTTCCGGTTGCACCGGGCGCACGCCCTTGGCCTCGATGCTGGCTTCGTCCATGTAGGCGGCGTAGTAGTCGCCGATCTGCTTGTCTTCACCGGTGACGCGGTCGTTGGCGGCAGCGCCTTCGATGATGTCGCGACTATGCCGCTCGGTCTCGATGGCGATGGAAACGAAACTGTTGAAGCTGGCGCGATCTTCCGGGATCTGCGTGCGCTTGACCCAGTTGCCGCTGGCGTAATCGAAGAAGTCGTCGCCCGGCGCCACGCTGCGATCCATACCGGCCGCATCGAAGCCGAAATCGCCGAGCTTGGGCTTGCTAGGGGGCGGCGCGGGGTGCGTGCTCGCGACCGGTGTCGCGCCATCGCGGTGGCATGCGGCGGTGGTCAACAGCGCGGCAGACATGGCGGCGATGAGGACGGGGCGATGCAAAGAAGCCATGCGGCGCAGCTCGTATAACCAAAACGGACAGCACAGTGTAGTGGCCTGCAGTGCCGGGTGCCGGTTCCAGCGTAGGCTCCGCTGCGGATCGTGGTGATGCGGACACGCTCGGTTCAGCGCCGGCGCTGATACCAGAAGCCGAGCGCGTCGCGGGTCTGCAGCATGCGCCGCCCGCGCCACAGAAACCGCAACAGCAGGCTCAGGTGCTCGCGCTTGGAAAAGCTGCGCAGCTTGCGGTCGGAGGTGTGCACGGTCTGGCGCAAGATCACAAAGCGTCCGCAGCGCGCCAGGGCGCGGCTCAGTGCCACGTCTTCACCGGCGTAGTAGCGCGTGTTGAAGCCCCCTGCACTGACGAAGGCCACCCGTGTACAAAACAGAAAGCACCCGGGCGCAATGCCGGAAACACGGAAAAACCAGCCAAACACCGCCTGCGCCATGCGCTCGGACCACACCCGCTTGCCCTGCAGATGCACCTGCGCCCCACCGCCTACCGCGCCGGCATCGAGCGCAGCCAGTGCTGCGCCAACGACGTGCGGGTTGATCAGTGTGTCGGCATCCAGAAACAACAGGCGCTCGCCTCGTGCGGCCTGTGCGCCGGCATTACGCGTGGCGGCGATGTGGCGCAACTGCACCTCCAGCACCTGCGCGCCATGGCTGCGTGCGATGGCTGCCGTGGCGTCTTCGCAGGCATCGGCCACCACGATCACTTCATAGTCCAGCTGCATGGCCTGCGCGCAGGCATGCAGGCACTGCAGCGTGTCGCCGATCAGGGCAGCCTCGTCATGGGCGGGAATCACGAAGGACAGCATGGGGCAATAGGCGTGTGAACTGCAGCCAGTGTGCAAGGGGCTGCGAAGCGGGAGTGTGAGCAGGGGCGGTCAGCATCCAGTACGCGCGATCGACGAGCGCTGCGAAACACACACGCATCTATCGATTGCGGTGTGACAGTTGGATGGCAGCAGTGGCGCGCGGCAAGCTCCACCGGCGCCAACGCAGTGCCGCAGCGCTGGCGGTGCGCTGCGAGGACCCGCGGCATACCGCAAGGCGATTGCGCTCACCGCCATGCGGGCGCGGCCGTGCCCAGAATCGGCATGTGCCACGTTCGTACACGCCGGTTCCAAGTGCGCCGTCCGCAGCCACCTGGCAGCCGCCGCTGCGTGTCAGCCAACCTAGGCCACGCAGCACGGCTCAGCGGTTGACCGCGCCCATCATTGCTTCCGGGTAGCGCGTGCCAGCCGCAGCCTGCGGCGGGAAGATGGCATCGATGCGGGCCAGTTCGTCCGGCATCAGGGCCACATCCAGCGCAGCGATGTTTTCTTCCAGATAGGCCAACCGCTTGGTGCCCGGGATCGGAACCAGGTCCTGGCCTTGCGCCAGCACCCAGGCCAGTGCCAGTTGCCCCGGTGTGATGCCCTTGTCGGCAGCAATGGTCTTGACCTGCTCCACCAGTTGCAAGTTGCGGGTGAAGTTTTCGCCTTGAAAACGCGGCGAATGGCGGCGGTAATCGTCGGCATCGAAATCGTCCGGCGACGAAAACGCGCCGGTCAAAAAACCGCGCCCGAGCGGCGAGTACGGCACGAACCCGATGCCGAGTTCGCGCACCGCGGCGAATACGCCGTTGTCTTCCGGCTCGCGCGACCACAGCGAATATTCGGTCTGCACTGCAGTGATGGGGTGCACCGCGTGCGCACGGCGAATGGTGGCTGCGGCCGCTTCCGATAAACCGAGAAAGCGCACCTTGCCCTGTTCGACCAGGCGCGCCATCGCGCCTACGGTGTCTTCGATCGGCACGTTGGGGTCGACGCGGTGTTGGTAGTACAGGTCGATATGCTCCACGCCCAGCCGACGCAGGCTGGCTTCGCACGCGGACTGCACATACGCCGGGCTGCCATCGATGCCGCGCACCGACGGGTCGTTGGGGTCGAGCTTGATGCCGAATTTGGTGGCCAGAAACACTTCATGCCGGCGCGAGGCAATCGCCTTGCCGACCAGCACTTCATTGGTGTGCGGGCCGTACATGTCGGCGGTGTCGAGCAAGCTGATGCCACGATCGAGCGCGCGGTGGATCACCGCGATCGAGGCGGCCTCGTCGCTGCGGTCGCCATAGAACGCGCTCATCCCCATGCAGCCAAGGCCCAGGGCCGAAACGGTGGGGCCGGAACGGCCAAGCGTGCGGGTTTGCATGGGGGGACTCCGTGCAGCAAAAGGTCGGGAGACAATGGCGTGAAAGGCGTTAGCGCGATGTGGCCCACGCGCTAACGCACGGCCCGCGCAGATCGGCAGGCCATGCTGCGATCTGCGCGGGCCGGCGCGGCGTGCAATCAGCCCTTGAGCTTGGCGGCCACTTCGGCCACGCGCTTGCCGAACAGCTTGGCCGTTTCCAGGTCGCCGCGACGCGGCGCTTCGTCCGGCGACGCGTCCGATGGCGAGATCGCCAGTGCACCGCCCCAGCCGCCAGTCCAGTTCACGTCCTGCGGCCCATGCGCCTTGGTGTTGGCCGGCGGCAGCCCGGTGCCGACCCAGATCTGGCCATGCTGTTGCGACAGCGTCCACAAGTACTGGATGGTGGTGGCCTTGTTGCCGTTGGCCGATGCTGAATTGGTGAAGCCGGCAGCGACCTTGTCCTTCCAGGCCTGCGCAAACCACGGCTTGGAGCTGGCATCGGCAAATTTCTTGAACTGCCACGCCGGGCCGCCCATGTAGGTGGGGCTGCCGTAGATGATGGCGTCGGCGGCACTGATGGCATCCCACGCGTCGTCGGGCAGGTTGCCGTCCTGATCGATGCGGTACAGCGTGGCCTCACCAACGCTGGCCGCGCCCGCGTGCACGGCTTCGGCCTGCTTGACGGTGTGGCCGTAGCCGCTGAAATACACGATGGCGATCTTGCTCATGGGCACTCCTGTTGAACGGGGAGCCGGATTGTGCGCACACCGGTCGCGACAGCAGAATGACCACGCACGGGACGAACTGTTGCCGCGGTCGTTTGCCGCCGCGGGTGAACCGGGATGCGTTTGTCGAAATGTCGCGTGCTTGCGCGCCCAGTTCCCCGATCCCGCATCCCGGCCGCATTGGCTCACGTGCCGGATCAGCGACCTGTTTCTTGGCGTCGCCGCTGGCTCAACCAGGTCCGGGCTCGGCCATGCATTCGATCAGGTAATCGATGAAGCTGCGCACCTTCGGTGCCAGGTGGCTGCGGCTGGTGTACACCGCAAAGATGCCGATTTCGTCCAGTGCGTAGTCCGGAAGGATGCGCACCAGCCGCCCTGCGGCGAGGTGCGGCTCGGCCAGGAAATCCGGCTGCATCACGATGCCTTGCCCGGCCAGCGCGGCAGCGTTCAGCACATGCCCGTTGTTGGCGCGCAGGCCGCCGCGCAGGCGCACGTCGATATCGCCCTCCGGGCCCTGAAAGCGCACCTCGTCGCCGCTGGGGGAGTAGTGGTAGAGCAGGCATTCGTGGCCGGCCAGATCGGATGGGTGCCGGGGTGTTCCGGCACGCGCCAGATAGGCCGGCGATGCACATGCCAGGATGCGGACCTTGCCCAACTGCCGGGCGATCAACATCGGCGCCGGCTGGCGGGTGATGCGGATGGCGACGTCGAAGCCTTCTTCGACCATGTCCACCAGGCGGTCGGACAGCGACAGGTCCAGTTCCACCTGCGGGTAGCGTGCACGAAAGCCCGGCAGCAATGCGCCCAGGCGCTCGATGCCATAGCTCACCGGCGCGTTCACCCGCAGCACGCCAGCCGGCTCCAGCGCTTGCGCGCCGATGGTGGCCTCCAGGTCGTCCAGATCGGCCAGCAGCTGCAGGCAGCGCTGGTAGTAGGCGCTGCCGGCACTGGTCAGGCTGACCCGGCGGGTGGTGCGGTTGAGCAGGCGGGTGCCGAGCCGCTGTTCAAGCGCGGCGATCTGGCGGGTGACGCTGGCAGTGGAGCGGTCCAATGCATCGGCGGCGGCGCTGAAGCCGCTGCGCTCGGCCACCGCGGCGAACACGCGCATCGCATCGAGGGTATCCATGGAGGTCCGATTGTTACCTTAAGTGAAATAATTTATCTGAAGTAACTGTATTTATCAGAATTCTGTAACGAATAGACTGGTGTGGTGCCTACTGGAGTCCGCCATGACGGCTGGCCTTGCATTTTCGCGCCCCCATCGGCACGCCTGTCTGCATCAGCGTGGGCATTTGCGGTGCCTGGCATGACCGCGTGATGGCGTGCGCTCCGGCCGGCTTGCGCCCGCTGCCTGGCGCTTGTGGGCTTGCCGCCGCCGACAGACACGCTTGTCACCGTGGCTGGCGCCCGAAACCCGGGCGGCGACCGGGGACCTGGCGTCATGGGCGGAGTCGGTGATCGCCCGGGCCTTGCCCGACCAGGCGCATTCGCCATGAGGCCGTCGCGCTGATGCTGTTTTCATCGATCAAGGAGCTGTCCATGACCCGCTTGCCTTCCCTGTACATCTCGCACGGCTCGCCGATGACTGCGCTGCAGCCGGGGCAGGTCGGCGAGCGCCTGGCCGACCTGCGGCACGCGTTGCCGCGGCCGCGTGCCATCGTGGTGGCGAGCGCGCACTGGCTGGGCCGTCGCCCGCTGGTCAGCGGTGCGCTGCGGCCGCCGACCATTCACGACTTTGGCGGCTTCCCGGCGCCGTTGTATGCGCTGGACTATCCGGCGCCCGGCGAGCCGGCATTGGCGCAGCAGATCGTGCGCCGGCTGGAGCAGGCCGGCCTGCATCCGCAGCTGGACCCGCAGCGCGGATTCGATCACGGCGTCTGGGTGCCGCTGCGCCTGCTGTATCCGGACGCCGACATCCCGGTGGTGTCGCTATCGATCCAGCCCGAGCTGGGACCGGCGCACCAGTTCGCGGTGGGGCGTGCGCTGGCGCCATTGCGCGATGACGGCGTGCTGGTGGTTGGCTCAGGCAGCATCACCCATAACCTGCACGACTTGCGCCACGGCTACAGCGCCGAGCGGCAAGCGCCGTACGTGCGGCCCTTCATCGAATGGACCGAACGCAAGCTGCTGGACAACGACATCCCCGCGCTGCTGGACTACCGCCGCCAGGCGCCGTATGCCGCACGCGCGCATCCCAGCGACGAGCACTGGCTGCCGCTGTACGTGGCGATGGGGGCGGCCGGCGATGACCGGCTTGGTGCGCAGCGCATCGACGCCGGCATCGATGCGGGTTTGATGGCCATGGATCTGTATCGCTTCGACGGCCCTGCAGCGGCGGCGGAGCCGATCGCGGCATAGCGCCGGGGTGCGGACGTGGGCGCATCGGCATGTTTGCGCCAAGTGCTGCAATGCCGATCGGGATGGTGCAATCGCACGGTCGGCAAGGGCGGGGACGCATGCAGTTGCGAGCGCCGGATCGCGCCAACCCGCAGCGCTCTGAAGCATTCACGATCGGGTGCATGCGAGTCTCATAGGCTGAGACGCCACCGCTGCATGCTGCCCGCGTGAAAATCCTCGACAAGCTCGCCGTCCTCGCCGACGCCGCCAAATACGATGCCTCCTGTGCTTCCAGTGGCGCCAACAAGCGCAACTCGCTGGGCACCGGCGGCATCGGCAGCACCGAGGGCATGGGCATCTGCCACTCGTACACGCCCGATGGCAGATGCGTGTCGCTGTTGAAGATCCTGCTGACCAATTTTTGCATCTTCGACTGCGCGTACTGCGTCAATCGCGTGTCCAGCAATGTGCGCCGTGCGCGCTTCACGCCGGAGGAAGTGGTCACGCTCACGCTGGATTTCTACAAGCGCAACTACATCGAAGGCTTGTTTCTCTCCAGCGGCATCATCCGCAACTCCGACTACACCATGGAGCAACTGGTGGAAGTGGCGCGGCAGCTGCGCGAGGTGCACCATTTCGCCGGTTACATCCATCTCAAGACCATCCCGGATGCGGCCCCGGAGTTGCTGGCAGCGGCCGGACGCTATGCCGATCGCTTGAGCATCAATGTGGAGTTGCCCACCGAACAGGGCCTGACGCTGCTGGCGCCGGAAAAAAGCGTGGGCGGCATTCGCTCGGCGATGGGCGAGTTGCGCTGGCGCATCGAAGAGAACCAGCTCGAACGCAAGGCCGAACGGTGCGCCGCGCCAAGCCGCCACGCTTTGCACCGGCCGGGCAGAGCACGCAGATGATCGTCGGCGCCGACAATGCCAACGACCGCAGCATTCTGGACACCAGCCACAACCTCTACGGCAATTACCGCATGCGCCGGGTGTATTACTCGGCCTTCAGCCCCATCCCGGACGCCTCGTCCAAGCTGCCGTTGCAGGCGCCGCCCCTGCAGCGCGAGCACCGGCTGTACCAGGCCGACTGGTTGCTGCGTTTCTACGAGTTCAGCGTGGAAGACATTGCGCCGGCGCAGTCCAGCGGCATGCTCGACCTGGACGTGGACCCCAAGCTGGCCTGGGCATTGCGCAATCCCGAGCGGTTTCCGGTGGATCTGAATGCGGCACCGCGCGAAATGCTGCTGCGCGTACCGGGCCTGGGCACGCGCAACGTGGAGCGTCTGTTGTTGTCGCGGCGGCATGCGCGCTTGCGGGTTGGGGATCTGGCACGGCTGCGCGTGCCAATGAAGAAGTTGCTGCCGTTTGTGAGTGTGCTGGATCATCATCCGCGTCAACGCTTGGATGATCCTGTGCGGTTGCGGGCGCAATTGGCACCTGCGCCTAGGCAGGCGGGGTTGTTTGATTAGTGCCTCGCATGGCCGGTGCCAGGCAGTGCATGTGCAGAGCAGGGCAAGTGCCCAGCACGGCAAGTGCAGAGCTTTCGCGCCTGCGGCCCGAGTGACGTTTGTCTTGGCAAAAGTCACCAAACCGCTGTCGCCTGGCGCGATCCGGTGCGATAAGGCCGCACCGGTCCCCTGCGCTCCTCGCCACGCGCGGCACGGCGCCCAAACTCGCTACGCTCAAACAAGGGCGCCGCTTCGGCCACGCGTGACTGCGGTGCTCGGCTCGCTTTAAGGCGACGGGGTGAAGCAAGATCCACGGCCACGGCCACGGCCACGGCCACGGCCACGGCCACGGCCATAGCAATAGCAATAGCAATAGCAATAGCAATAGCAATAGCAATAGCAGCGGCGATAGGGTCTTGGTGTTGATGGTGGCGTTAGTCTCTGGGGAGTGCGGTGTGAGCGATGTTCAGCGCTGAGGTGGAGCCGCCGTGGAGTTTTGAGGCGTGGCGCGCGTTGGCGCGGGCGGGCTGGTGCGCGCAGGTGGAGCCGGACGATGTGGCCTGGAATGGCGGGGCGCAGGGCGGCTTGCTGATGGGGCAGGACCTGTTGGCGTTGCCGGCTGTGGTGCCTCCACCACGGGTCTCTGCAGATTTCATGCAGCTGGCGGCCTCGGTGCTGTGTCACCGCGACCCGCAACGGCATGCCGTGTTGTATCGCTTGCTGTGGCGCGTTGCCTCTGGAGAAAAAGCCTTGCTGGAGCGCGCCACCGATGTGGATGTGCACCGGCTACGGCAGTGGCAAAAAGCGGTGCAGCGCGATACGCACAAGATGAAGGCCTTCGTGCGCTTTCGCCGCCTGCCCGGGGAAGAAGAAGACTTCGTGTCCTGGTTCGAGCCCGAGCAATGGATCGTGGATCGCGTGGCGCCGTTTTTTGCGCGTCGGTTTGCCGGCATGCGCGGGGCGATCCTGACCCCGTACCGCAGCGTGCGTTGGGATGGGCAGGCGTTGGCCTTTGGCGAAGGCGCGGTGCGCACCCAGGTCCCGGCCGACGATGCGCAGGAGACGCTCTGGCGCACGTACTACGCGCATATCTTCAACCCGGCGCGGCTCAACCCGACCATGATGCGGCAGGAAATGCCGCAGAAATATTGGAAGAACCTGCCCGAAGCCACGCTGTTGCCGGAGCTGATCCGTGAAGCCGGCGTGCGCGTGCGCGAGATGGCCGAGCGCGCGCCCGAGCCGGTACGGCGACGGGTGCCGGCGGCGCCTGCGCCACTGCCGGACGTGGCCACCCAAAGCCTGGCCCAGTTGCGCACTGCCGCACGCGATTGCCGGCGTTGCGAGCTGTGGCAACCGGCAACGCAAACGGTGTTCGGCGAAGGACCCGACGATGCGTCGGTGATGGTGATCGGCGAGCAGCCTGGCGATGAAGAGGACTTGAGCGGTCGTCCGTTTGTCGGGCCTGCCGGGCGCCTGTTCAACATGGCGTTGGGCGAGCTGGGTGTGGACCGCGAGAAGTTCTATGTCACCAATGCGGTCAAGCATTTCCGTTTCGAGCAGCGCGGCAAACGGCGGCTGCATCGCAATCCCGAGCGCACCCATGTACAGGCCTGTAGCGGGTGGTTGCAGGCCGAACGGGCGCAATTGCGTCCGGCGCAGATCGTCTGCCTGGGCGCGACTGCGGCGCAAGCGATATTGGGAAGCAGCTTCCGATTGATGCGCGAGCGCGGGCAATGGCACCGCCTGGACGACGGCACGCCGGTGTTGACCACGGTGCATCCGTCCTGGGTGTTGCGCCAGCCATCGACCGATGCGCGCGAAGAAGGGTATCGCGGATTTGTCGAAGATCTCCGTCGATTGCTGGATCCACCGCCGCCGTCCAGCGATCAGTCGAGATAGGGAAACCGCGCGTCGCACGGGCAAAAAAATACGCGTGCAAGGGCACGCGCACGGTGTCGGAGAATCAGGACACCAAGCGGAGCCACCGGCACGCCGGTCACTCCATCACCGCCGCTTGACGGTTTGATTGCGGTCGCTGGAGGCTGGCTCGCGCGACACACAGCATGTTGAACCACGCCTTGCCTTCGGTCGTGCGTTCGCAGATCGACTGCCATCCACCGTAGATCCGTATCGCACAGATGCTGATCGACAGTGCCAAGCAGAGCCTGGCGGGCAGCCGTCAGGCATTGCCCTTGGTTGCCCGGTGCCGAAATGGCCAAGGCATCGTGTGTGTGTCGATGCCGGGCAACGTCTGCGCCTGCCGGACGGTTGCCTCATCGACGGAAGCACTCCTTGAAACAGCGCCTTTGACGCCGTGACGCGCTGCATGAAAGCGCTGCGCCATCGGCGGAAAAACCACGTTCCGCCGATGGCAGCGTGCCTGCGTCAGCCGCGACGCGTCGCAGTGCGACGGCAGGCCATTACGGCATCAGCACCTTGTCCACCACGTGGATCACGCCATTGCTCTGCATGACGTCGGCAATGGTGACGTTGGCGGTATTGCCCTTGACGTCGGTGATGGTGACCTTTTTGCCATTGAGCTTTGCGGTCAGCGGTTCGCCCTGCACCGTGGTCAGCGTGGCGCTGCCGCCGCCGGCCTTGATCTTGGCGATCAGCGAAGCAGCATCCACCTTGCCCGGCACCACGTGATAGGTCAGCACCTTGGTCAGCGTCGCCTTGGATTCGGGCTTCAGCAAGGTGTCGACGGTGCCGGCCGGCAGTGCCGAGAAGGCCGCATTGGTCGGTGCGAACACGGTGAACGGCCCCGGGCCCTTCAGCGTGTCGACCAGGCCGGCGGCTTTGACGGCAGCGACCAGCGTGGTGTGGTCCTTGGAGTTGACCGCGTTGTCGACAATGTCCTTGGTCGCCAGCATCGGCGCGCCGCCAACGGTCGGATTGGACGCAGCATAGGCGGGAGCCATGGCGCTGCTCAGGGCGATGGCGGTGGCAACGGCAAGCGACTGGAATGAAGTCTTCATGAGTCATCGATCCTTTTGGGTTGGCGATCGCCTGGATGGCAACCGTAGCGTCAATACGCACCTGCGAAACGGCCGGATGCATCACGCTGCTTTGACATTCATCACCACGTTTGGCGTGGTGATGGTGGCGTCACAGGTGGCTGGTGCCCGCGTGGGCCACGACCGACAGCGATACGACAGCGGTCGCTGCACCCGCACGCGCTCGCGTGTCATCCGTGGCTACAGCGCGATGGTCCGTGGCGTTTCAAGAAAGCGGCAAGGCGATGCGCAACGCCCTTCGATGCCGTGGGCGCGACATGTCCTCGGCGCGATCGGATCGAGCGTTCATGTACTGCGGCCGACGCAGACGTGCGTGTGTCCAACATGCCGGCTGCGGTTGCGGAAACGCCTGTGCGTCATTGCATCGTTCGTCACCGATCGAGCCGCAGCCGCTCGCCATCGCGTCGCTGCACGATCGGTTTGCCGCAGGGCGCGCACTTGAAGCGCGTCACCGCGCCTGCCTCCATTCGCCAGCGTATCGGACGCCGGCCGATTGAACCGATCCGCAACAACCCTGCCGCATCGCCCAACCTGCCAAGGTGCGAGGCAATGCGGTGGTTTTCATCACCGGGTGCAACACGGTATGGTCCGGTAGGTGCGTTGTTGTGCGTCGCAATATGCGATGCCGCGCGTGCGGCCGTTTCTTCATTCCGGGTTCTTCATGCATTCGATCGATGTCGTCCTCGCCATGTTGCTGGCGGTCGCGGCCAGCGGTTACCTCATCCGCATCCTGCCGTTTTCGTTGCCGCTGCCGTTGGTCCAGATCGCGCTGGGCGCGGTGGTCTCCGGCGTCTTCGATGCCGGGCACGAGCTGGAACCGGAGCTGTTCTTCCTGTTGTTCCTGCCGCCACTGCTGTTTCTGGATGGCTGGCGCATTCCCAAACAAGGCCTGTTCCGCGACAAGGCGGCCATTCTGGAACTGGCGTTGGGGCTGGTCATCTTCACCGTGATTGGTGCCGGCTTCTTCATCCATTGGCTGATACCGGCGATGCCGCTGGCCGTGGCGTTTGCGCTGGCAGCGATCATTTCGCCAACCGACCCGGTGGCGGTGTCTTCGATCGCCTCCAAGGTGCCGATCCCCAAGCGCCTGATGCACATTCTGGAAGGCGAGTCGCTGCTCAACGACGCCTCGGGCCTGGTGTGTTTCCAGTTCGCGGTGGCAGCGGTGCTGACCGGCACCTTCTCGGTGGCGGCCGCTTCGCTGACCTTTCTGTGGGTGGCGCTGGCCGGCCTGGCCCTGGGCGTGGCGACGACCTTTGGGTTGAGCCGCATCCAGGCCTGGATCTGGCGGCATTTCGGCGAGGAGCCCGGTTCGGCGATCCTGGTCAACCTGCTTACCCCGTTTGCGGCGTATCTGCTGGCCGAAGCCTTCCATGCCTCCGGCATCCTGGCCGCAGTGGCCGCCGGCATCACCATGAGCTACGTGGAAATGGCCGGCAATGCGCCGGGCAATATGCGCCTGCAGCGTTCGGCGGTGTGGGACACGGTGCAGTTCACCTTCAACGGCATCATCTTCGTGCTGCTGGGCGAGCAGTTGCCGGGCATCCTGGACGGCGCGGTGCGCAGCGTGCAGGAGGCCGGGCACCTCAATCCCTGGTGGCTGGCGGTGTACGTGGCCACCATCAGTCTCAGCCTGATGGCGTTGCGTTTTGTGTGGGTGTTCCTGTCGTTGCGCTGGAATATCTTCAAGGCGCAGCGACGCGGCGAGGCGCACGTCAGTCCGCCTTGGCGCATCGTGGTGGCGGTGTCGCTGGCCGGCGTGCGCGGTGCCATCACCCTGGCCGGCGTGCTCACGCTGCCGTTGATGCTGGAGGACGGCTCGCCCTTCCCGGCCCGTCAGTTGGCGATCTTCCTGGCGGCCTCGGTCATTCTGGTGTCGTTGCTGGTGGCCAGCGTCGCATTGCCGCGGCTGTTGCGCGGGCTGGAGTTGCCCGAAGAAGAAGACGAGCAGCTCAAGGAAGACCTAGCCGTCAAGGCCGCTTCGCAGGCGGCGCTGGATGCAGTGGAAAAGCTGCGCCAGCGGCTGGTGGAAGACAGCAAGCATGCCGAGCGCTACAACGCGGCGGCCAACCAGGTGAGCCAGCGCTATCAGCGCAAGCTCGGCGCGGTGGACATGGCCGAGACCGATCCGGAAGAGGCGGTTGCCTACGAAAAGGCGCTGCGCCAGTTTCGCCATGCGGCCTTGGTGGCCGAGCGCAATGAGCTGTTCAAGCTTGCGCGACGACGCGAAATTTCCGACGACCTGTCGCGGCGGCTGGTGCGCAATCTGGATCTGATCGAGTCGCGCAAGCGCGCGTGAGCGCGCTGATGCGCGCGGGAATCGGGAATCGGGAGTGGGGAATCGCAAGAGCCAAGGCGGTTGCCGTGTTTGGGTAGGAGCGCACCTGGGCGCGATGGGGCGTTGGCGGGCAAGCCCCATCGCGCTCAGGCGCGCTCCTGCATAGAGATACGCCAACACCGAGATGCAGCGTGCGTGCGCAGCCCAGTTCGCTCACGCTCCTGCATGCGTGTCGGGAGACACCATCCCACTCGCACTGCTGCCATTTTCATGGCGCACGGCCTACCCTGTGGCGCTTATCCTCCCGTGCCAGACCCATGACTTCGATCGTCTCCATCCAGGGCTTGAGCAAGACCTACGCCGGCGGTTTCCAGGCGCTCAAACAGGTGGATCTTGAGATCCGGCGCGGCGAGATCTTCGCGCTGCTCGGCCCCAACGGCGCCGGCAAGACCACCTTGATCAGCATCATCTGCGGCTTGATCAACCCCAGCTCCGGCACTGTGCTGGCCGACGGGCACGACATCGTGCGCGACTACCGCGCCGCGCGTGCCAGCATCGGCCTGGTGCCGCAGGAACTGGCCACCGATGCGTTCGAAACGGTGTGGGCCACGGTGCGTTTCAGCCGCGGCCTGTTCGGCAAGCCGGCCAATCCGCAGTACCTGGAAACCATCCTGCGCGAGCTCTCGCTGTGGGAGAAACGCAACAACAAGATTTCCACGCTCTCCGGCGGCATGAAGCGGCGTGTGCTGATCGCCAAGGCGCTCGCCCACGAGCCGCGCATCCTGTTCCTGGACGAGCCCACGGCCGGTGTGGACGTGGAGCTGCGTCACGACATGTGGCAGATGGTGCGGCGGCTGCGCGAGCAGGGCACCACCATCATCCTGACCACCCACTACATCGAAGAGGCCGAAGACATGGCCGACCGCGTCGGTGTCATCAATCGCGGCGAGCTGGTGCTGGTAGAAGACAAGCACACGCTGATGCGCAAGCTGGGCAAGAAACAGCTCACGTTGAGCCTGCAGGCGCCGTTGCAGGCGCTGCCCGCCGCGCTGGCCGACCTGCCGCTGGAGTTGGCCGCCGACGGCAACGCCTTGATCTACACCTTCGATACCCAGGCCGAGCAGACCGGCATCGGTGCGCTGCTGCGCCGGCTCAACGAGCAGGGCATCGACTTCAAGGACCTGCATTCCAGCGAGAGTTCGCTGGAAGAGATCTTCGTCAACCTGGTGCATGGCGCACGTCAGCAGGAGGTGCGCGCATGAACCTGCATGCGATTGCGGCGATCTACCGCTTCGAAATGGCGCGCGCCTTCCGCACGCTGACCCAGTCGATCGCCTCGCCGGTGTTGTCGACCTCGCTGTACTTCGTGGTGTTCGGCGCGGCGATCGGTTCGCGCATGGGCGATATCGACGGCATCAGCTACGGCGCCTTCATCATTCCCGGCCTGGTGATGTTGTCGCTGCTCAACGAGAGCATCTCCAATGCTTCGTTCGGCATCTACATGCCGCGCTGGGCCGGCACCATCTACGAGGTGCTGTCCGCGCCGGTGGCGTGGTGGGAAATCGTGATCGGCTACGTGGGCGCGGCGGCGACCAAATCGGTGATGCTGGGGTTGTTGATCCTGCTGACCGCGCGGCTGTTCGTGCCGTACGAGATCGCGCACCCGGTGTGGATGCTGGGCTTTCTGGTGCTCACCGCGCTGACCTTCAGCCTGTTCGGTTTCATCATCGGCATCTGGGCCGATGGCTTCGAAAAACTGCAGGTGATTCCGCTGATGGTGGTGACGCCGCTGACCTTCCTTGGCGGCAGTTTCTATTCGATCAACATGCTGCCGCCGTTGTGGCAGAAGGTCACCCTGTTCAACCCGGTGGTGTATCTGATCAGCGGCTTCCGCTGGAGCTTCTATGGCAAGGCCGATGTGCATATCGCGGTGAGCACCGGCATGACGTTCCTGTTCCTGCTGGCGTGCCTGGGCGTGGTGGCGGCGATCTTCCGCAGCGGCTATCGGCTCAAGGCGTGAGTGGTGAAGGCAGTGGTGTTTGTCGCCGCAGTTTGGTGGATGCGGCCAGAGGTCCGGGTCGAACGGTGAGCGAGGCGAGGGCGCGGTGCCCTCGCCGCTCGCGGGACACGCCGCAAGTACGTCCATGTAAGCTCGGTGGCGACATCCATGCCGCCACACGGTCCCGCAAGCGACAAGGGCACCGCGCTAGAAAGTTGGTCGATTGCTTTGCTTGAACCCTGCGGACCGACACTCTCGACAGGTGCTTGCCCGCCTACCGTCGCCGGACCTTACGCGGCATGGATGCCGCGTAAGAGCTTGTTAAGGACGTACTTGCAGCGTGTCCGGCGATGGTGGGCAGGCAAGGAGCCTGTAGCAAACTCGCCGCTCAGCAGCTCTGCAATGGAACAGCGTGAAGTCGTTTGGTCAGCCGCTCTTACTCGGCAGCCGGTTTGGCGCCATCTTTGGTGTCCAGGTAATAGGCCACCACAGCGCCCTTGATCTTCATCGTCATCGGGTTGCCACGACGGTCGCGTGCCTTGCCGACCTGCACCTTGATCCAGCCTTCGCTGACCGAGTATTCCTCCACGTTGTCGCGTTCGATACCGTTGAAGCGCACGCCGACGCCGCGGTTGAGGGCATCGGCGTTGTGGAACGGGCTGCGTGCGTCGATGGCCAGGTGATCGGGAGGGGTATCGCTCATGGGAAAGGCGTCATGGCGGCCGGGATAGCCGTCTTCGGCCGCACAGGATACGGGCCTGCGCCGGGAAGACCAGCCCCGGCGACGCAACGACGTGCGCTCATCGGTTTGCTTGCGCGCCGTCAGGCCTCACACTTTATGCCCCTGCACTCCAGCAAACGAGACCGCAATGCCTGACAACAGTGCCGACTACGAAGACGACGAAGGCCTGCAGCCCGAGGGCGACGAAGACGATGTGGATGACCATCCCGCGCGGGTGTGGAACCTGCTGGTGCTGATCAACCCCGGCGACGAGGACACCGCGCTGGCCCAGTTCGACGCCTGGCGCGAAACGCAGGCCGGGACCGATGGCGACGACGGCGACGATGCCTGGTTGTGGGCGCTGAAGGACGTGATCGATTGGCGCTCGGGTTTCTATGTGGACTGGAAGGACGCCGATGCGTTCATCGCCGCCATCGACGAACTCAGTGCGCGCTGGAACCTGCGCATCGATTGGGGCGGCGACCTGGACGACGAAGACTTCGCCGGCAACCTGGAGGTCCCCGACTTGATGGCGGTGGCATTCGATCGCCTGCGCGAGCACGGCTACTCGCTGTGGAACTGGAACACCGGTGGCGACGCCTACGCCGGCTGGATTGCGCTCAGCCGCGACGACGACGCCATGCTGGCGCTGACCTCGTTGCTGGGGGTGGAAGTGCGGCTCGGGAATGAGGCGTTCTGAGGGTTGGGATTGGGGATTTGGCATTCGGGATTCGCAGGGGCGGTCCCGTGCTTGCTGTCGCGTGAGTCGATCTTTGCGCGCGCTGAATTGCGACAAACGTAAAGCCGCACTCATCAGGCTGTGCGGACGCCGAGCGAGTGCGGCTGTTGCTCGGAATCGGTGGACCACCGCGGCGTTCGCATCCGCCTGACGGCTGTTCACAACGTTTTGTTCGCCACGCTGATGCGCGCACTGGCTGGTCGGAAAGTTTGGGCAAGCGGCAGCAAGACAGATGCGCTGCTTGGTTGGGAGCACGCTTGCCGGCATGACGCGTGATGGAAATGGCCTTGCTCGTGCGTTCAAATCAGGCCTCCCGATGTGCTTATGCGCACGTGATCGCCGCAATCGCCCGGCACTTGCGAATCCCGAATCTCCACTCCCCAATCCCGGTTCTCAAGGCGCCTGGCCGCGCGCCTGCGCCCGCGCATTGGCGATCAAGCCCTTGAGCAGTGCGCGGTCGGTGTGGCGGGAGATGGGAATGGCGCCCAGGGCAATGGCCTCAAGGCGCAGCGGCGCGGGCACGGCGTAGTGCGCACCGCTGAGTTTGTTCTGGAAGGCGCGGCGGGGAATGCCCAGCCGCGCCGCCATGGCATGCAGCTCGTCCAGCGTATCGCCGAGCAGGTGCGCCCAGCGCTGGTCGCGCCACAGGTGCACCGCATCGTCGACGTAGACGGCCATCGGCCGGGTCAGGCCTTCTTGGACTTCTTCGGCTTCTTGCCGGCGCTGTCGCCGTCGGGCGCGTCCGCTGCAGCGTCGGAAGCCTGGTCGCTGGCATCTGCAGCACTGTCGGTGGCGCCGGCAGTGTCGTCTTCAGCCGCGTCGTCAGCACCGGCCTCGGTGCCGGCGTCCTGTGCTGCGTCTTCCGCCTCGCCGTCTTCATCCGCATCGGCGTTCTGGAACTCGGACACCAGCTTGGTCAGGTATTCCTCGGCGGTCTGGCCTTCGTCGGCGGCCAGGTCGTCGATCATCTGCTGCAGCTGGGTCGAATATTCCAGCGAAATGGTCTTGCCTTCGGCTTCCTGCAGGTTGGCCAGGTGCTTGAGCATGGCCAGCATCGGGACCGGGTTGTCGGCGCTGCCCATGGTCTGGCCGCCGATCGACAGCATCCACTCGCTGCCACCCTGCAGGCCGATCGCGGCGACCACGCGGCCATCGGCGTCCTGCAGCACGGCATGGTTGGTGACCTGGGGCGCCTGGCCCAGACGGACGAAGGGGCGCTTGGGCTGCTGCTTCTTGCGCTTGTCGCGCTTGGCCTTGGAATTACGGGACACGGTGTTCTCGACGCTGGGAATGGCCGGCCATTCTAGAGCGTGCGCCGCACGATGCGATGCGTAGCGGAGTTGGCCCGTGGATGCGAACCGGCCGCCGGGGGGCACCGTCTCCGCAGGCACCGACCTGAGAGCCGCCACCAGGACGCCCCAAGCCCGAACAACCGCAGGCCATGTTCCGGGGGGGGGGGGGGGCGACTTCCTGGCGGGTCCAGCAATTGCGGCCGGTGCCTCACACGCCTGGCTGCCCCGAACTACCGCTTCTCCACCGCCGCTTCGGCCGCTTTGGCGAGCGCCGTGGCAGAGGCCACCTGCGCGCTGGACGACATGCGCGGTCCTGCCGGACGCGCAGCAGCAGTTCCTGCCGATGCCAGGGCCGGAGCCGGGGTCGCAGCCGCGGCGGCGGCGACTGGCGGGGCCGCGGCCGGTTTTGCGCTTTCGGCAGGCGTCCCCACGGTGGCGGTGCCGGTGGCCGCGGCGCCGCTCAGATCCGGCACCTGGGTGTCGGCATCGTGCAGCGACTTGCCCAGTGCCACGCCCTGGTCTGCGCCGGCCAGCGCTGCGTTTTCGGCGTCCTGGGTCATCACCACGATACTGATGCGGCGGTTGATCGGGTTCTGCGGATCGGTCTTGTCGAACAGCACCGACGAGGACAGCCCCACCACACGCGTCACCTTGGCATCGGACATGCCCCCGGCCACCAGGGCGCGGCGCGCGGCATTGGCGCGGTCGGCGCTGAGTTCCCAGTTGGTGTAGCCGGCATCGCTGCTGTAGGCGGTGGTGTCGGTATGGCCGGTGATGCTGATGTGGTTGGGCACCTGGTTGATGAAGCTGGACAGCTCGCGCAGGATCGCCACCGTATACGGCTTGAGCTGGTCGCGGCCGATGTCGAACATCGGGCGGTTCTGCTTGTCCACGATCTGGATGCGCAGGCCATCGGGCGTGAGGTCCAGCAGCAGCTGGTCCTTGAACGGCTCCAGCGCCTGGCTCTTGTCGATGGCCTCCTTCAGGTCCTGCATCAGCGCTTCCAGGCGCCTCTTGTCCTTGGCGCGGCTGTCCACGTCGGTATCGGCCGCGTTGTCGCGCTTGCGGCCCATTTCGTCCTTCTGTCCCTTGGCCATGTCGGCGGTACCGCCGAGCTTGATCATCGAGGTGCTGGCGCCACCGGGTCCGTTCATGCCGGGCGAAGGCGCCGGCGATTTGCCGGACAGCGGGCTGGGGTTGCGGAAGTATTCGGAGATCGCCGCGCGCTGTTCCTTGGTGGTGGCGGCCATCAGCCACAGCACCAGGAAGAAGGCCATCATCGCGGTCACGAAGTCGGCAAACGCCACCTTCCAGGCGCCGCCATGATGGCCGCCACCCTGTACCTTCTTGACCCGTCGGATGATGACGGTGGATTTGGCCTCGGCCATGACCGCGGCCCTACTTGATTGTCTTCAGGTGCGTTTCGAAATCGCCGAAGCTCGGACGCACGTTGGAGGGCAGGGTCTTGCGCGCGAATTCCAGCGCGATCTTCGGGTTGTAGCCACGCAGGCAGGCCAGCAGCGCGGTCTTGACCGCTTCATAGATGCGCCCGTCCTGCTCGGCCCGCGCTTCCATCGCCGCCGACAACGGCGAGACGAAGCCGTAGGCCAGCAGGATGCCGAGGAAGGTGCCGACCAGCGCGGCGCCGACGTGGTGGCCGATCTCCTCGATCGGCCCGCCGATCGAGCCCATGGTGATCACGATGCCGAGCACCGCGGCCACGATGCCGAAGCCGGGCAGGCCGTCGGAGACCTTGCTCAGCGCATGCGACGGCGCCAGGGCTTCGTGGTGGTGTTTTTCCAGTTCCAGTTCGAGCAGCGGTTCCAGCTCGTGCGGCTCGATGTTGCTGCCGATCATCAGGCGCAGGCAGTCGGTGATGAAGTCCAGCAGGTGATGGTCGGCCACCACCTTGGGGTAGTTGCCGAAGATGGTGCTGTCCTGCGGCTTTTCGACGTGGTCTTCCAGCGCCATGAAGCCGTCGCGGCGCGCCTTGTTCAGCAGTTCGTAGATCAGGCTCAGGGTGTCCTTGTAGTCCTCGGACTTGTACTGCGGGCCCTTGAACACGCCCATGATGCCGCTGAGGGTTTCCTTGACGATCTTGCCCGGCGTGCTGACCAGGAACGCGCCCAACGCCGCGCCACCGATGATCATCAGCTCGTACGGCTGCCACAGCGCGCCCAGCTTTCCGTGCGACAGCACGTAGCCGCCGAGGACGCTGACGATGACGACGATGAAGCCAACGATGATGAGCATGGCGCAGCCGGAAGCAAACTGGGGTTGCTAGTGGTTTCGGCTTGCGCGGCCGATTCTTGAAGCGCATGGCGTGAAGACGCGCGCTGTAGCTGAATGTCTAACCGATTGTGGTGGCGGTCTCATGCACGCATCTGATCGCCTCGCCGCCTGCCAGCGACAGTGTCGCTTCGCCGGCGTGTTCCCAGAATTGGTTGCCCTGTGCATCGGCAAAGCGCGCCCCGGATGCTGCCTGGGCACTGAGCAGGATCAGCCTGCGGTCGTCGAGGGTCAGCTGCAGGGCATCGGTGGCCGCATCGAAACGTGTCGCGACCGTGCGCGGGCCGCAGCGCCAGGCCACCGTCTGCGCGGGAAGCGCGGGGTCGGCCGCCGCCGCCGCCGCTGGAGCGGGCGTCTTGGCCGGACGCGGCAGCGGGCCGGTCACGCTGGCGTCGGTGCCTGTGGCAAGCGGGCGGGCATCGGTTTGGACACCGGCTGGCTGGGCGTGTGCGGGCTTGCCCGCCTGCGCTGCCGGGGGCGGGCTACCTGCGCTGCAGCCGGCGAGTGCGGCCGCCAGCAGGCCGGTGAGCATCAGGGATGAGGACGTGTGCATCTGCGTACTCCTGCCTGGTTCGGATTGCCGCCGTGTTTGCGGCGGTTGGGACCCCAAGGGCGTGCATCTTGCGCGCCGGGCCGGGACGGCCTGCTACGACTAAGCATGCGACCGCTTTACCGCAGGGACCTAGCCTGCGTGTGGGCGGCCGTATGGAAATCAAGCCGTATCTGCGTCTCGCGCGCCGGCAACCGATCTGCACATCGTCATTGCCGGCTCGAGCCGCTTGTAGGCGGTGCCTGTCATGGCGCGCAAAGCGCAGGCAGGCGTTGTTTACTTCCTCCCGGGCACTGCAACGGCGGTGGCCCACAAACGCGGCGCCATCAGGCCGGTTGCGCCTCGGCGCCTTGGCGCTGCAGCGGGTTCGGCAGGGCCTGGCCGTTTTCGGTGAAGCCCAGCGAGACCGAGTTCAGGCAGTGGCGCTCGCCGGTGGGCGGCGGGCCGTCCGGGAACACATGGCCCAGGTGGCTGTCGCAGCGCGCGCAGACGATTTCGGTGCGGATCATGCCGTAGCTGGTGTCGCGGATCTCGCGCACATGGGCCGGGTCGTAGGGCGCAAAGAAGCTCGGCCAGCCGGTGCCGGACTCGAATTTGGCGCTGGAACGGAACAGCGGCAGCCCGCACAGCCGGCAGGTGTAGACACCGTCCAGCTTGTTGTCCAGAAACACCCCGCAGAATGGCGCCTCGGTGCCATGGTGCAGCAGCACGCGCTGTTCCTCGTCGCTGAGCCCGGCGATCAGGGCATCGCGTTGGGCGGGGGAGGGAGGGGTCAGATCGAACTGGCTCATGGGGCTCTCGCATGCGCTCGCCAGCGGGGTGCCGGCGCCTGCTTCCGTGATGTGGGCAGTGTCGGGGTGGTTCAACCGGTGAGACGCAGCCAGCGGCCCGCCACTGCGGCGGAGGGGCAGCCCTTCTTCGCACCGCAACCACCTTGCGAAAGCGTTCATCCCCTGGCCGGTCGCATGCATTGCCGCAGCGTCCTTGCGCCCCAATCACTGCATGACCCTCGAACACACAAGGTGCCTGTCATGGCGATCCACGCATCAAGCCGCCGCGTTCTGCTATGCGTTCTACTGGCGCTGACCGGCGCGGTGGCGGCGCAGTCGGCCACCACCACGCGCTCATCCACGACCTTGCAACCCATCACCACGCCGACGCCCGTCCCGCCCACGGTAACGCCGCCGCGCGCGCTGCAGCCGGCGCCTTCGGCCGCACCGGTGCCTTCGCAACTGGGGCAACGCCCGGTCGCGCCGAGCATCCCCACGCATGGGCCGGCACAAATGCCGGTCGCGCCTGCCGGCAGCCAGGTGGCGCCGACCAAGCCGATGGTCTACGACCGCAACGGCCGCCTGCTGCAGGGCATGCAGCCGGCCGGCGCCAACCGGGTGCTGGATACCAAGACCGGCCGCTACTACGACGCGGTGCCGGCGGGCGATGGCATGCGCGTGGTGCGCTGACAGCAGCAGCGCGATCTGATGCGCCAACCGCCAACCGCCAACCGCCAACCGCCAATCGCCAATCGCCAATCGCCAATCCCGAATCCCGAATCCCGAATCCCGAATCCCGAATCCCGAATTCCGAATTCCGAATTCCGAATTCCGAATTCCGAATCCCCGCCTCAATCGGCGATCGGCAACGCCAGCGTCTCCTTGACCTCTTCCATCACGATGTAGCTCTTGGATTCGCGCACATGCGGCATGGTCAGCAAGGTGCTGCCGAGCAACTTGCGGTAGGACGCCATCTCGCTGATGCGCGCCTTGAGCAGGTAGTCGAAGTCTCCAGAGACCAAGTGGCACTCCAGCACGTTGGGCAGCTTCAGCGCGGCGCGGCGGAATTCTTCGAAGATGTCGCCGGACTTGTAGGCCAGGCTGATCTCCACGAACACCAGCAGGCTGGCCTTGAGATAGTGCGGGTCCAGCCGCGCGTAATAGCCGGTGATGGCGCCGTCGCGCTCCAGCCGGCGCACGCGCTCGGTGCACGGCGTGGTCGACAGGCCGACCCGCTCGCCCAGTTCGGTGAACGAAATCCGCCCCTCCTGCTGCAGGATGCGCAGGATCTTGCGGTCGATCTTGTCCAGCTCGCGGGCGCGGGTGCTCATGGGGTTTGTCTGCGCAGGGTTTGGCAGGAAGTTTCACTGCAAAGCCGTGCCGATTCCAGAAATGGCACTGCCTGGCTCGCAATATACTGCGTCTAACTGTCCCCCTCGGCGTGTGGTTGTGGGGGAATGCCCTTTCCAGGAGAACGACATGCGTGTGCTCATTCTCGGCAGCGGCGTCATCGGCGTGACCAGTGCGTGGTACCTGGCGCAGGCCGGTTGCGAAGTGACCGTGGTCGACCGCCAGCCGGCAGCGGCGCTGGAGACCAGCTACGCCAACGCCGGCCAGCTGTCGTTCGGCTACACCTCGCCGTGGGCGGCGCCCGGCGTTCCCGGCAAGGCGGTGAAGTGGCTGTTCGAGCAGCACGCACCGCTGTCGATCCGCCCCACCCGCGACCTGCGCCAGCTGGCCTGGCTGAGCCAGATGCTGCGCAACTGCACCGCCGAACGCTATGCGGTGAACAAGGCGCGCATGGTGCGCATGTCCGACTACAGCCGCGATTGCCTCAACGCCCTGCGCGCCGAGACCGGCATCGAATTCGAAGGCCGCCAGCTTGGCACCACGCAGTTGTTCCGCACCCAGCAGCAGCTGGATGCGGCCGCGCAGGACATCGAGGTGCTGGCCCAGTACGGCGTACCGTACGAGCTGCTGAGCCCGGCGCAGATCGCGCAGTTCGAACCCGGCCTGGCCGGCGGCGGCGCGCAGATGGCCGGCGCGCTGCGCCTGCCCGAAGACCAGACCGGCGACTGCCGGCTGTTTACCCAGCGCCTGGCCGAACTGGCCGCGCAGGCGGGGGTCACGTTCCGCTACGGGCAACAGATCGAGCGGCTGGAGCACGGCGGCGGCCAGGTCAGCGGCGTGCAGATCGATGGCCGCATGGAAACGGCCGACCGCTACGTGCTGGCGCTGGGCAGCTATTCGGCCGATTTGCTGCTCTCGCTCGGCCTGCACCTGCCGGTGTACCCGCTCAAGGGCTATTCGCTCACCATCCCGATCGTCGATGCGCAGCGCGCGCCGACCTCCACCGTGCTGGACGAGAGCTACAAGATCGCGCTCACCCGTTTCGACGACCGCATCCGCGTCGGCGGCATGGCCGAGGTGGCTGGCTTCGATCTGTCGTTGAATCCGCGTCGTCGCGCCACCCTGGAAATGGTCGTCAACGACCTGTTCCCCGGCTGCGGCGATCTGGCCCAGGCCGAGTTCTGGACCGGCCTGCGCCCGGCCACCCCGGATGGCACCCCGGTGGTGGGCGCCACGCCCTATGCCAACCTGTTCCTCAACACCGGGCATGGCACGCTGGGCTGGACCATGGCCTGCGGTTCGGGGCGCTACCTGGCCGACCTCATGCAGGGCCGCACGCCGGAGATCGATACCGAAGGTCTGGACGTGTTCCGCTACCTGTCGCCGCGCAGCGCGCGCGCGCAGCGGGAGGCCGCGTAGTGCGTCCTGCGCAAGCGTCGATCGATCTGGAAGCGTTGCGCCACAACTACCGCCTGGCCAGGCGCCTGGGCGGCAGCAAGGCGCTGGCGGTGGTCAAGGCCGACGCGTACGGGCATGGTGCAGTGCGCTGCGCGCAGGCGCTGGAGCCGGAAGCCGATGGCTTTGCAGTGGCCTGCATCGAAGAGGCGCTGGAACTGCGCCAGGCCGGCATCCGTGCGCCGATCCTGTTGCTGGAGGGATTTTTCGAACACGACGAGTTGCGCCTGATCGCCGAGCACGATCTGTGGACGGTGGCGGCCACGCAGCAGCAGGTGCGCGCGCTGGCCGAGTTCCAGAGCCCGCGGCCGTTGCGGGTGTGGTTGAAGATGGACAGCGGCATGCATCGGCTGGGCCTGTCGCCGGAGGATTTCCGCGCCGCCTGGTTGCGCCTGCGCGGGCTACCGCAGATCGCCTCGCTGGTGCTGATGACCCACCTGGCACGTGCCGACGAGCTGGACTGCAGCCGCACCGACGAGCAGGCGGTGGCCTTTGCGCTCACCGCCGGCGGCATGCGCGCAGAAACCAGCCTGCGCAATTCGCCCGGCCTTCTTGGCTGGCCGGCGCTGCGCAACGATTGGTCGCGCCCCGGGCTGATGTTGTACGGCGCCAACCCGTTCCCGCAGCACACCGAGAACACCGCGCAGCTGCGTCCGGTGATGACGCTGCGCTCGCGCATCATTTCGGTGCGCGAGTTGCCGGCCGGCGAGCCGGTGGGCTACGGCGCCCGCTTCGTTGCCGAACGACCCACGCGCGTCGGCGTGGTGGCGATGGGCTATGCCGACGGCTATCCGCAGTTCGCGCCCAACGGCACCCCGGTGCTGGTGGACGGGCAGATCTGCCCGTTGATCGGTCGCGTCTCGATGGACATGCTCACCGTGGACCTCACCGACCACCCGCAGGCCGACATCGGCACGCCGGTGCAGCTGTGGGGCGACGCACCGCAGGTCAGCGCGCTGGCGGCGCAATGCAACGTCAGCGCCTACCAGCTGCTGTGCGGGCTCAAGCGGGTGCCGCGGAGCTATGTGGGTGAGGCGGCAGTAGGCAAACTTTCAGCGTAGGTGCATCCCTAGAGGGGCTTTCAGCGGCAACTCACAACCCGGCGGTACTGCGATCGCCATGGAACTGCTTGCGCACCCAATCGTCGATCATCGCCTTTTCGAAGCGCAGCGGATCGCTGTCGGTCAGGCGCGGTCCGCTCATCAGAAAAGCCGAATCCACCAGCTTGCGTTCGCCCTGGTCGATCACGCGGCCATCGGCGCCGGTAAGCGTGTAGGTGAAGCTCAGGCGCGGCGGGTAGATGTCCTTGACCACGCGCACGTCCTGCATGCGCGGCCCGTGCCAGGGCTCGTACTGGCCGGCGCGGCGGATGTCGGTAATGGTCACGCTCAGATGCTGGCCATCGGGCAACTGGCGCGCTGCGCTCTTCTGAAAGTGGGTGGCCAGCTGGGTCACCCAATCGCCGCGTTGCGCCTCCCAACGGTTGCCGCTGAAGCGCATCTCGGAGAACTGCGCAGGGTCGGTCCAGCGCACGTCTACCTTGCCGTCGCTGCCAAGCGCGCGCGGCGCATCGGGGTCGGTGACGTTGCGCACCCCGGCCTGCGCACCGGTCGCGGCAAGCACACCGGCCAGCAGCAGGCTGGCGCCGGAAAGATTGGAAAGTTTCATCGAAAGCCTCCAAGCGGAAGGTACGGTGTGTACCGGCTGTTTTCGCAGTGTGGGGGCGCCTCGGAACGCCCGCAACGCGCTGCACGCCTGGGTTCGTCACCACGTTGCCGCGCGGTTAATCCGCTTGCGGAACACCATGACGGCGGGTTCACTGCGCCTGCGCCCGCGCTTCACGGCACAGCCCGGAAGATCGCCAGCATGGACACCCACACTTTCCGCACAAAATCAGCGTCTTTGGCGCCGGCTCACATGCCGTCGGATGTGCGTTTGCAATTCATCGACTGGGCCAAGCAGCACGGGCACAACCCCGCCTCCGGCGCGGCCGCCTTCGTGGCACTGCAGAGCGAGGTCGACCTGGACCTGGCCACACGCGCGCTGCAGCTGGAGCCCGGTGCCGATTCGCGCGCGGCGCTTCGCGAGCATCTGGCTGCACTGGCGCGCCAGGTGGATGTGGCCGTGCAGTTCCCGCCGGTCTACACCTATACCGCGGCCAATGGCCTGGATTACCGCTACTCGCTGATGCTGGTCATTGCTGAAGATTGCGTGGAGTGGACCGGCCGGGTCTGGCACGACCTGGACTATCAGGGAATGCTCACCGGCCGTGGGCAGGGTCCGCGTGCTAACTACACCCAGCTGGCGCGCATGGCGCTGGAACATGAGCTTGATCAGGAGCGTCCCCGTTATGTCCAGGCATGAACTCGAACTGCAATTGCCGGTGGGCGCGTAGATTGCCGGTGGGGAAGACGGCTTCAGCCAGCGCTGCCGCGAGGAATGCGCGCAGATGGGGGTGGCGCGGGTCCGCCTGTTGCTGCTGGACTCCGATTACGCAAGGTCCACCGCCTGGCGCGAGGAAGCGCAACGCTGGATGGACGAACAGCTGCGTCGCGAGGGCGAATGGGTGTTCCGCGGCGTGATCGCCGGCATCGTGGTGCTGGCAACCTGCATCGGATTCGCCGCCACCACCTTGTGGTGAACACGGGGCTGGGCGAGGAAAGCGTGAACTTGCCCAGCCCCACGTGCACCCGCTGACGACATCAGGCATGGTTTCATCTGCCCGTCATCCGCTCCGGCAGCATCCGTGGTTTCCGATTTGAGCACTCCTTCTTCCAGCCCCACGCTGGCTGCCGCACTGCCGGCCGCCATCGCCGAGCCGTTTCTGGACCCGGCGATGTATCACGAGATTTTCCACAACATCGATGCCGGGTTTTGCGTCATCGACATGGTGTTCGACGGCGAGCAGGCGGTGGACTATGTGATCCGCACCACCAATGGTGCCTTCGAGCGCTACACCGGCCTGTCGCCCAACGCACTGAACGTCTCCATCCGCAACCTGCTCCCCGAGCACGAGCAGGAATGGTTCGACCGCTACGGCCACGTCGCGCGCACCGGCAACCGCATCCACTTCGAAATGCAGGCCAAGGCGCTCAAGCGCTGGTATTCGGTGGATGCGTTCCGGGTCGGGCAGCCAGAGCAGGCACGGGTGGCGATCCTGTTCATGGACATCACCGAGCGCAAACGCGTCGAGCGCGAGCTGGCCGAGAGCGAGGCGCGCTTCAGTGCGCTGGCCGACGGCTTGCCGATGCCGGTCTGGGTGCTGGACGCGCAGGGCGTGGTGCGCTTCGTCAACAGTGCGTATGGCGAATTTTTTGGCCTGGATATTTCCAGCGGTACGGTGTCGGCGTGGAGCGAACTGCTGCATCCGGACGACTTGCCGACGTTCCAGTTCGAGTTGGCCGCATCGCTGCAGGAACAGCGCGGCCTGCGCGCGCTGGTGCGTGCGCGCCGCCATGATGGGCAGTGGCGCTGGATCGAAATGACCGCAACCCCGCGCTATTCGGCCGACGGCCGCTTCATCGGGCTGGCCGGCAGCAGCCCGGACGTGACCGAGCAGCGCGAGATCGAACTGGCGCGCGAACAATTGCTGGAATCCGAGCGCAGCGCGCGCAACGAGGCCGAAAGCATGGCGCGGTTGAAGGACGAGTTCCTGGCCACGCTGTCGCACGAACTGCGTACCCCGCTGACCACCATCCTGGGCTGGAGCGAGTTGCTGCTGCAGCGGGTCGAAGAAGGCCAGCCGTACTACAAGGGGCTGTCGGTGATCGCCAGCAGCGCACGCGCGCAGAAGCGGCTGATTTCCGACATGCTCGATCTCAGCAGCATGTTGCTGGGCAAGGTGCAGCTGGAAGTCGAATCGCTAGATCTGGTCGAGCAGGTGCGCGAAGCCTTGAACACCCAGGAACTGGCTGCCGAAGGCAAGGACCAGGTCCTGGAGCTGCACGTGCCGCCCACGCCCTGCCTGGTGCTTGGCGATGCCACGCGCCTGCAGCAGGTGTTGTGGAACCTGCTGTCCAACGCAATCAAGTTCACCCCGGCACATGGTCGTATCGACGTCAAAATCGAGCGCGACGATGGGCATCTGGTGGTCTCGGTCTGCGATTCCGGCGACGGCATTGCAGCCGAATTCCTGCCGCACCTGTTCGGTCGTTTCCGCCAGGCCGACGGCACCACCACGCGCCAGCATGGCGGGCTGGGTCTGGGCCTGGCCATCGTGCAGCAGTTGGTGGAAATGCACGGCGGACAGGTCGGCGCCACCAGTGGCGGCCGTGGCAAGGGCGCGACCTTCACCGTGCGGCTGCCGGAACATATTCCCGACCAGGCCAAGCGCCCACGCCGCGAGCTGCGGCGGCGTCTGATGTCCGAACAGATCGTCGAAGCGCGCGCGCTCAATGGCTTGCGCCTGCTGGCGGTCGAAGACCAACCGGACATGCTCGATTATCTGCGGCGTCTGCTCGAAGAGCAGGGCGCCGAAGTGGTGGTTGCCGGCAGCGCCACCGATGCGCTGGCATTGATCGATCATCGTGGCCACGCGCGCTTCGATTTGATGCTGACCGATATCGGCATGCCGGGCATGGACGGTTACGGCTTGATCCGCACGGTGCGCGAAAACCTCGGGCTGGATGCCACCGCGTTGCCGGCCGTGGCAGTTACCGCCCTGGCCCGCGAAGACGACCGCAAGCGCGCGCTGGAGTCCGGGTTTCAGGAACATCTGGCCAAGCCCTACAGCGTGGCGCAATTGGTCACGGCCGTGCGTGCCGCGCGCCAGGCGGTGGAGTAACCGGCGCGCAGCGCACAGCTGCGCAGCGAGTCACCGCAAGGTGGTGAGGCGACGCGTTGAATATGCAGTAGCGTGTGTGGCTTGCGTACCTGGCGTCTTTCCATGAGGCGCCGATCTGCCCCAGAACAACCGATCGTCATGCGACGCACAGGTGGTTTCGTGGATGAGCCTTTCACCACCGTCGCAGCATGGCCGCGCGAGAAGACGGGTGCGTGCGCATGCCGCTGGGTGCCAACAAACGCCCTTGCCGATCACCGGTACACGACGTTTTCTGCCTCTTTCACGCATGCTGGCCTAGCGTGGTGCGCTCAGCTCACGGAGATCGCGCAATGCCCAAGTATGCCCCGCACGTGTATTCCGAACAGGTCCAGATCGCCACGCTCGAACATTGGGTGTCCCTGCTCGATGGTCAGGAGCGTGTGCGCATCGAACTCGACGACGGCAGCATGATCAGCGGCACGGTTGCCGTGCGCCCAAGCCTGCAGACCTATCTGGACGAACACGACAACGAGGGATTGAACGGTCAGCTGCGGCTGGACCAGCTGGATGCATCGCAAGAGCCGCAATGGATCTGGATGGACCGGATCGTGGCGGTGCACCCGTTGTTGCTGGGCGCCGATCCGCAAGTCATGCCGTGACGGTGGTGTGTTGACGGTGTGTTTACTTCTCGCCGACGCGTTGGCGGCATGATCGCTGGCTGACGCAACCGTCCAGGATTTGCCCGCAATGAATGCATCCCGATTGAAGTTCGCTCGCTGGCCGCTGTCGTTGATGGCGCTGGCCGCCCTCGCCGCGTGCGGCGACACGGCAACATTGGCGATCGAACAGGGAACCGGGCCGGACCCGCAATTGCCCGAGCCGGTGAAGCGTCTGATTCCCACCGTCAAGGTGGCGCCGGTCAAACGCTGGGCAGCCAATGCAAAGCCCATCGCGGCCGACGATCTGCAGGTTGCTGCGTTTGCGCGCGATCTGGATCACCCGCGCTGGATCTACGTGCTGCCCAATGGCGATGTGTTGGTGGCCGAAACGGCCGAGCCGCCCAAGCCCGAGGATGCCGAAGCAGGTGGTGGGCTGCGCAAGAAAGTGCAGGGCGCGATGATGAAAAAGGCCGGCGCGGCGGTGGCGAGCGCCAATCGCATCACCTTGCTGCGCGATGCCGACGGCGACGGCGTGGCAGAAGTGCGCACGCAGTTCGTCAGCGGGCTGTTTTCGCCGTTCGGCATGGCGCTGATCAGCGACCGCTTCTATGTCGCCAATGCCGATGCGCTGGTGAGTTTTCCGTACAAGCCCGGCGACACGCATCTCACCGCCAAGCCGACTTTCGTGGCCAATCTGCCCGGTGGCATCAACCATCATTGGACCAAGTCGCTGCTGGCCAGCCCGGACGGCAGCAAGCTCTATGTCGGCGTCGGTTCCAACAGCAACGTGGCCGAAAATGGCATGGAAGCCGAGCTTAATCGTGCGGCGATCCTGGAAATCGACCCGGCCACCGGCAGCAGCCGCGTCTTCGCCGGCGGCTTGCGCAACCCGGTGGGCACCGCATGGGAGCCGCAGAGCAAATCGCTGTGGGTGGTGGTCAACGAGCGCGACGAAATCGGCAGCGACCTGGTGCCGGACTACCTCACCTCGGTGCGCGACGGCGGTTTCTACGGCTGGCCGTACAGCTACTACGGCCAGCATGTCGACGAGCGGGTCAAACCGCAGAATGCCGAACTGGTGGCCAAGGCGATCAAGCCCGATTACGCGCTCGGCCCGCATACCGCATCGCTCGGCCTGAGCTTCGCCAGCGGTACCTTGTTGCCCGAGCGTTTCCGCCAGGGCGCCTTCATCGGCCAGCACGGCTCGTGGAATCGCGACCCGCCCAGCGGCTACAAGGTGTTGTTTGTCCCGTTCGCCGATGGCAAGCCCAACGGCCCGCCGATCACGGTGCTGGATGGATTCCTGGATGCCGAAGGCAATGCGCAGGGCCGCCCGGTGGGTGTGGCCTCGGACAGTCGTGGCGCACTGCTGGTGGCCGACGATGTGGGCAATGTGATCTGGCGGGTGACGCCGAAGGCGCGTTGAGCCGGGCACGTCGATCACTTGCGCACACCAGCGGGCACTACCAGTTGGTTGCGGGAGACGCACGGCCCCCAAAGGATCACCCTCCGTCTCTCACTAGGAGGGCGGCCCGAAGGTGGACGAAGGCGATGTGCGCAGCCTGGGTCTACACCGTGTAGAAAACGGTTTGTCGCAGCGCTGCTGACATGCGCCGCAGGCAGCAATTGGAAACACGCGGCTGGAAACACGCGGCAATTCGAGAGTGCACCCTCGGTTTTTTGCCGGAAAATGCGAAGGTCCGCGAGCTGACCGATGTGAGCGGTCGGACGAACTGCGTCCGATCGGCAAAATCAGGGCAAGAACCCGGTCCAGCCTCGCGCAGCGTGTCGGCTGTGAACTGTGCGCTGCAGTCGAGAGCGCCTGACGTATGCTTCATCGCATGCGGCAGGGAAGGGTTCCAGGCGCCCGCATCAACTACCTCGTTCCCTTAACGTGGCGCCTCCGGCGAGGCACTGAAGCGGCGGGCATAGCCACGCTCTTCGGTAATGCGGGTGATGTCCTCGTCTGCCATTTCCGGGGCGCCGTACACCGCGTAGGCCACCGTGCCGTCGCCGCGTTCGCCGATCTGGTGCAGACGGTAGCGGGGTCTGCCGGCGCCTGTGTTTTCGGGGTAGTGCATCGGTGGCGGGGTGTCGTCCAGATCCATTTCGCTGTTGTCGACAACTCCTCCTACGAACAAGGCTCGCATCGTGTCTCTCCGTGTGGGCTTGGACCCCAGCCTAGGCGGGCGAATGTTGCGCGCGCATCAATGGTCCGTATACACAATGGAAGGCGCGCGGCGGGCATCTGGCACACGTCCCTTACAATGACGGCCTGTTCCTGACCCGATGATCCGATGGCTGGCCCGCACGACGCCCCGCTTCAAGCCCTGTTCCTGCCTTTTGCCCAAGGCGCGCTGCCATGGTCGGAAGGACCGGTGTTGTTCCTGCGCGCGCGCGACGGTTTTCCGCTGCGCGAGCAGGCAAGCCCCCAAACGCTGACCTGCGAGCAGAGCTTCCGTCCGTTCGCCGAAGCGCTGGAGCGCAATGGGTGGACCGTGCGCGAAGAAAGCGAGATCGAGGCCGACAGTACGCGCTATGCCCTGGTGCTGGTGCTGCCTCCGCGGCAGCGCGAGGAGGCGCGCGCGCTGTTCGCACGTGCGGTGGCGCTGACTGCGCCCGGTGGCCGTGTGGTGGCCTGCCAGTCCAACAACGAAGGCGCACGCTCGGGGGAAGCCGATCTGCGCCAGCTCACCGGGCTGGCCGGCAGCCTGACCAAGTACCACTGCCGCACCTATTGGAGCGCGCCGCTGCCGGCCGACACCGATGCCGCGCTGCAGGCGCGCTGGGCCGCGCTGGATGCGCCACGCAAGATTCTGGACGGCCGCTTTGTCAGCCGTCCCGGCGTCTTCGCCTGGGATCGCATCGACCCGGCGTCCGCGCTGCTGGTCGAGCATCTGCCGACCACGCTGGCCGGCCATGGCGCCGACCTGGGCGCTGGTTTTGGTTATCTATCGGCCGAAGTGCTGGCGCGTTGTCCCAAGGTCACCGCGCTGGATCTGTACGAAGCCGAGGCGCGCGCATTGACGCTGGCGCGGCGCAACCTGCAGGACATCGCGCATCCGGCGCAGCTGCACTACCACTGGCGCGATGTCACCGCCGGGCTGGTGGCGCAATACGATTTCATCGTCAGCAACCCGCCGTTCCATACGCCGTCGCGTGCCGACCGCCCGGACATCGGACAGCGCTTCATTGCGGTGGCCGCACAGGCATTGCGCCCGGGCGGGCAATTGATACTGGTCGCCAACCGGCACCTGCCTTACGAACAGGTGCTCAACGACAGTTTCGGACAGGTCCGCGTGGCTGCCGAACGCGATGGGTTCAAGCTGATCGCGGCGATCCGCGGCCGCGGAGCGCGCCCATGAAGCTGGTCAAACACATCGCCAATCTCGGCTACGGCAGCCGCAAGCAGGTCACCCAGCTGTTCCGGCAGGGCGCGATCACCGATGCGCAAGGCGAGGTGCTGTATGCCGACGACCAGGTGGAGCACGACGCCATCCGCATCGATGGCGAACCGCTCGACCCGCCAGCGGGCTTGAGCCTGTTGCTGCATAAACCCAGCGGCTACACCTGCTCGACCAAGGACACCGGCCGGCTGATCTACGAATTGCTGCCGCCACGTTTCGGCCTGCGCGCGCCGGTGTTGGCGCCAGTGGGTCGGTTGGACCGCGAGACCAGCGGCATGCTGTTGATGACCGACGACGGCGCGCTGCTGCACCGGATCATTTCGCCCAAATCGGCCCTGGACAAGGTGTATGACATCACGCTGGCCGAGGACCTGCATGGCGAGGAGGCCGCGCTGTTCGCCAGCGGCAGCTTGCTGTTGGACGGCGAAACCAAGCCGCTGCTGCCGGCCGAGCTGGAGGTGCTTGGCCCACGCCAGGCGCGGCTGACCTTGCACGAAGGCCGCTATCACCAGGTGCGGCGCATGTTCGCTGCCGCCGGTAACCACGTGGTCGCGCTGCACCGCAGCCGCATCGGCGGCCTGTCGCTGGATGGATTGCCGTCGGGGCAATGGCGTGCGCTGGAGGCGAACGATCTTGAGGTGTTGTTCGGCCGCGGCGCTCCGGCATGACCCACAGTGCAGCGCTGCCGTTTCGCCCGCAGGCGGTGATCTTCGACATGGATGGCTTGATGCTCGATAGCGAGCGCGCCATCACGGCCTGCCTGGCGCAGGCCGCCGACGACCAGGATCTGCAGATCGAACCGGCCTTCTGGTTGCGCATGGTGGGCACCGGCGATGCGGCCTGCCGCCGGCTGCTCGGCGAACGGATCGGCGAGGCCGCGGCCGACACCATGCTGGCGCATGCGCAACGGCTGTATGCCGCTGCGGTCGAGCGCGGCATCCCGCATCGGCCCGGCATCATTGCGCTGTTGGACTATCTGGCAGCCCAGCGCATGCCGCGCGCGGTGGCCACTTCCACCCAGCGCCCGCTGGCGCTGCGCAAGCTGGAAGCGGCCGATCTGTTGTGGCGCTTCGATGCCGTGTGCACGGCCAGCGATGTGGTCCATCCGAAACCTGCGCCGGATATCTACCTGCTGGCTGCGCGCACCTTGGCGGTAGACCCTGCGCACTGCCTGGTGCTGGAAGACTCGCCCACCGGCGTGCGTGCAGCATTGGCGGCCGGCATGACACCGATCCAGATTCCGGACCTGCTCGAGCCCGACGCCACCGTGCGTGCGCTCGGCCACCGCATCCTGCCCTCGCTGGGTGATGCGCAACGCTTGCTGGAAGCACGCTTGTCGGGGTGACGGGTTCGGGTGGATACGTCGCGGGGCCAGTTCATGCGCCAACCCGGCTGTGATCACGCAGGCGCTGCCGACCGCCTCGCTGCGCTGTGCCCGCTCCGTGCCGCTGGCGGCCAACCCTCGGGGAAGCGCACTGTGGCGCGCCGATACCGCGTTGCGCGCCTTGCCCACGCGGCCAGCCTGGGCCGCAGCGCACGCCTTGTCTCGACGCGCCACAGGACGCTTCGCACTCACCTCAACGTACATCACACGCTCTACGCGTAGTGCATCTTGCGCGACATGCCACCGTCGACGATGAAATCCTGCCCGGTGACGAAACCGGACAGCTGCGGCGCAAGCAGATACACCGCCAGCTGCGCAATGTCTTCGGGTGTGCCCACGCGCCCGGCCGGGTGCTGTGCATGGTCGCGACGCGACAATTTCGGTGCCCGCCGGCGCTGCGGCGCGCGCCACGCATCGGTGCTGATCCACCCCGGGCTGATGCTGTTGACGCGCACATGCGGTCCTTCGCTCAGCGCCAGCGCGTGGGTAAAGGCCACCAGGCCGCCCTTGGCTGCGGCGTACGCTTCGCTGTGCGGCTCCGATTGCCAGGCGCGGGTGGAGGCGATGTTGACGATCGCCCCACCGGCTGGCGCCTGCCTGAGCGCGGGCAGCGCCTGCTTGCTGCACAGGAAGGCGCCGTGCAGGCTGGACAGCCGGCTGTTCCAGGTGTCCCAGTCCAGTTGCGGCAGTGCTGCGATATGCGGATCGGGCACGCCGGCATTGTTGACCAGCCCATCGATGCGCCCGAAGCGCTTGAGCGCTGTGGCGACCAGGCGCGTGGCCTGCGCCTGGCGCGCGGCATCGCAGCGGACGAAAGCGCTACGGCGCGGCAGTGCCCACTCCTGCAGGCAGGCCTTGCCGGCATCGGCATCCAGATCGCCAATCACCACGCTGCCGCCCGCGCCCAGCACCGCCTGGGCAATGCCGCGGCCGATACCTTGCGCCCCACCGGTGACCACCACCACGCGGTCCTGTAGCGGCGACGGGTTCCATGCGGAAACTGCGGGGATCAAGGCCATGGCATGCGGCACGTGGGTGAGGGTGGCGGCACTGTAGCGCGCGGGCTGTCGTCGTCGCAGCAACGTGGAGCGCGGATGAGGATTGGGGCGCACGTGCCACGCGTGCGCTCGATGTCATCCGCATTGAACCTGACGGATGCAGGCTGATCCGGGCAGCTGCCCGGGCCGCGTGCGTTCCGCAATGTCCCGGTGCCGCCGGTGCTGCTGCGCCTGCACTCAATCACACGATTGCCCGGTGCCACGCGTGTGCAGCGTGCCCGGCGGCATGCGGCGCTCGACCAGTTCGACGCCGAGCACGTGATCCGCATGCGGCTGAAGAACTTTCGCCCTGTTTTATGCCAACGACCTGCGGGCGCAGGTGGCGAAAATCGCACTCGCTGCAGTCCCGGACGGCAGGTGCAGCACTCAGTGCTTTGCACCGTTGAGCACGCGCTCCCAGCCATCGCTGCCCAGGCGTTGGAGCGTCTGGATATTGCGTTCCACAATCACATCCGGATCCGGGAACGCCGCCACCGCACGCTCCACGCTGTCTTCGCGCAACAGGTGCAAGGTTGGGAAGGGCGAGCGGTTGGTGAAGTTGGCCACATCGTCCAGCGCCGCGCCTGCGAACTGGTAATCCGGATGGAAGCTGGCCACCTGCAACACGCCTTGCAGGTCCAGCGCTTCCACTGCCGCATCGGCGTTGTCGAGAAAGTCGTTGTAGTCCAGGAAGTCGGTGAGAACGTCCGGATGCACGATCAGCGTGGTGTCGATCTGTTCGGCCGGCGTATCGCGCAGCAGCACCAGTTCCTCGGCCAGTTGTTCCAGCAAGGCTTCGGGCGTGCTGGCATCGCTGAGCACCAGCCGCACCTGTTCCTTGACGTACACCGCCTTGGCGAACGGGCACAGGTTCAATCCGATCACCGCACGTTCGATCCATTTGCGGGTGTCGGCGATCGGATCGGAGGTTGCGGGCGTGGTGGTCATCGTGGCGGCAGCGGGCTGGCGCGCCAGTGTATGCGATCGCCATGCAGCGGACCGCGCGCGTGGTTGGAGGCAGCAGCGGGCGCTAGCGGGGCACCATCGCGACGCTGCCAGCGAGGCGGCAGGTTTCTTCCACCGCGCGCGCAGACCAGCTTGCGCTCACGCATTTAGGCCGTGCGGCGCAGCACGGAGCTGCGCCTGCAAGAACGCGATGGACGCCTGCGCGACGGCGCCGGCCAGCGCGGTCTTGTGCGGCGACCCGATCGCATGCGCGCCGGTGTCGAAGGCCAGCGCCTGCCTGTGTGCCGGCGCAGTGCCCAGCGCTGCGAACATCTGCAGCATCGCCGGCACCGAGGCAACGCCGTCTTCGCGGCCGTCGGCAGCGCGGTAATAGCCTAGAAACACCGGGCAGCGCACCTGTGGCCACGGCGGGTCGGCGGCGATGAGCGCAAACAGGTCACGCAAGGCGCGAAATCCGTCCGGATGGATCGTTTCCGACCAGAACGCACGCGCGGCAGGCGTGCGCGTGCGCGGGTCGATCAACGGCGCCTGCGCGGCGCAGATCTGCTCGAGCAATGCCGGGTCGGCTGGCCGGATGCCGGGTGACCAGGCAACCACGCCGGCCACCGCGTCCGGGTACCGCGCGGCCAGCCACAAACCCAGTGTCGCGCCCATCGACGAGCCGACAATCGCAACCCGCTCGCCCATGCGTTGCGCCTGGGCCAGTGCCTCCAGCGCCGAGGCCTGCAACACCGCCGGTGTAAGCCCCTGCATTGCATCGGCGGCGGTGAGCCCGTGCCCGGGCCAGCGATGCACGTAACCGTTGGCGCCCAGCGCATCGGCCATCTGTTCGGGTAGCGCGCCTGCTTCGCCCGGGCTGGCGCTGAAGCCGTGCAGGTACAGCACCACCAGCGGCGTGCCGGCGTGTGCGGCATGCTGCCAGTAGGCGCGTGCGGCGTTGCCCGGCTTGAGCTCAGGGGCGTGCATGGCTGGCATGCCGGGCGAGCAGTGCCAGCAACTCGTGCGCATTGATCGGCTTGGGCAGATAGCCGGCCACGCCCGCCGCGCTGGCGTCGCGCATCGAATCGGTCCGCGTGTCGGCGGTCAGCACGATGATCGGCGGCAGCGCCGACATCGCATCGCGCGCCTCCCGCAGCGCATCCCAGCCGGACGTGCCCGGCATGTGCAGATCCAGGAACACCAGGTCCGGCGCTGCCTCGCGGATGCGCTGCACCGCGTCGGTGCCATCGACCTGGAAGCTCACCCGATGCCCGGCGCGGGTCATCAGATTGCCGATCACCAGACGATTGGTATCCATGTCTTCGAAGACCAGGCAATGCAGGGAAGGCACGTTTTCTGCGTGCTGGGCCAGCGCATCGCGCAGCGCGAGCGTATGGCTGCCGGCCGCGGCGCCGGGCAGTTCGAAAATCCAGCGGAAGATGCTGCCACCGGCGGGGTTGTCGCTCACGGTCAGGCTGCCGCCCATCGCATCGGAAACGGACAGCGCGATGTAAAGCCCCAGGCCTACGCCGCCTTCGACGCGGCTGAAGCCGGTACTGAGCTGAGTGAACGGAGTGAAGATGTAGGCCTTCTGATCGTCCGGTACGCCGATACCGGTGTCGGTGACGGTCACCGCGATGCTCCAGCGCTCCTGCACCTGGGTCGCGTCGATCAGTAGATCCACCGTGCCGCCGGCCGGGGTGAACTTGATCGCATTGATCACCAGGTTGCTGATCACCTGTTCGATGCGGCCTTCGTCGCCCATCACGTGCGGTGCCTGCGGGCTATCGACACGCACATCGAGCGTGACGCCCTTGCTGGACGCCGCGGTGGCGCAGACCGCTTTCACCGTGGTGACCACGTCCAGCAGGTTCAACGGCTTGCGATGCAGCTGCAGGCGTCCGCCATCGATGCTGGCCACATCCAGCACCTCGTTGACACGATGGCGCAGCGCGGTCGCATTGACGGTCACCGATTGCAGCAGCTCGCGTTGCTGTGCCGGCATTTGCTCGGTTTCGATCAATTGGGCGCAGTTGATCACCGCATTCAGCGGCGTGCGCAATTCGTGACTCATGGTGCTGATGAAACGGCTTTGCGCATCGCGCGAGGCCAGTGCCTGCAGTGCCACTTCCTGCATCGCAAGCACGATCCGCGCCACGAGCAACGGCAGCACGATGATCAGCGCCACGGCATAGACGAAATACGCCGGACGCGACAGCCAATAGCCTGACGGTGCGGTCAACAGCAGCAGCACGAAGGTGCTGAGCAACACCGGAAATATCGCGCGTTGCCCGTAACGCGCCACCGCCGCGATGGTGATGAACGGCAAAAATGCATTCAACGACATCAACAGGATGAAGGCCAGGTAGGTCTGGATGCCGATGAACAGCAGGTTCATCGCAAAGCCCATCGCATCGAGCCATTCGCTGGGCGCAATGACACGGCGGCGTACCAGCAGCATCCACACCACCGACAGCACCCACAGGCCGACCGCGGTGGGAAAGACATGGTGCGCGTCGGCCACCAGCACCGGTTGCGGCCCGTACAGCCAGCCCAGGCACCACGCGGTGACGATGCTCTGCACGATCACGCGGCCGACGCAGGCGCGATATTCCAGGAACGACTCGAACAGCCGCACCAGTCTGTCGTTGCGCAACTGCCTGGCGGCCAGGATCAGGCCGGGCGCTGCGCGGTTGGGAGTGCTACGCATGAGGGTCCGCATCGTCGGAGGGAAGGGTACGCCGGTACTGCTTGACCAGCAGGCCAGCCGCGTTCGCCACCGCAGTGAAACGCTGCGCAAGCGTTTCGCCCAGCGCGCCATGGCTTGCGGCATCGCGCAACTGGTCGCAGGCCTTCAGCAGTTGCTGCGAGCCGGTCAGCGAGATGGTGTTTTTCAACGAATGGATCTGCTGCAGCGCCTGCGCCTGCGGCGTGCCGGCATCGCCGAGCGTGCAGGTGGCGATGGCATGTTCGATCTCCACCAGGAAGGCATCGGCAAACGCCGCTGCCGCCACCGGATCCAGGCCGGCCATGGTGTGCAGCGTCGAGCCGGTCTCGATGCGTGGTTGCGCATGGGCGGCGGCGTGCCGGGCATGTTCGCCCGCTGCGTTGGCCGGCCCGTGCATGCGCAGGCGTTGCAACAGGCTGGCGAACAGGTCGCGCATGCTCGCAGGCTAGGCCAGTGCGGCGAGGTGACGGGCGCCACCGCGCCGCGTGCCGCGCGCAGGCCGCAGGCGCCACTCCGGCTCACCCGGCCGCACGGCGCGCACGCGCAGCGCCGTCCCGATCGTTGCGGTCACCCCGCCGCACTCAATCGCGGAAGTTGTCGAACTGCAGCGGCAGTTCGAAGTCGGCCTTTTTGAGCAGCGCGATCGCATCCTGCAGATCGTCGCGCTTCTTCCCGGTGACGCGCAGCTTGTCGCCATTGATCTGCGCTTCGACCTTGAGCTTGGCTTCCTTCAACTTGGCCACCAGCTGCTTGGCCTGCTTCTGCTCGATGCCTTGCTTGACGGTCACTTTCTGCCGCGCGCCGGCCAGGTTGGTTTCCACCTCGCCAAACTCCAGGCAGCGGATGTCGATGCCGCGCGCCAGCAACCGCGCGCGCAGGATGTCGGTCATCTGCTTGATCTGGAAATCGCTGGGCGCGGACTGGTTGATCACCTTGCCGTCTTCCAGCTCGAACTTGGCCTGGACTCCCTTGAAGTCGAAACGTGTGTCCAGCTCGCGGTTGGCCTGATCCACCGCATTGGTCAGTTCGTGCTTGTCTACTTCGGACACAACGTCGAAGGAAGGCATGCAAAGCTCCTGCAATTGAAAAACAGCCGCCATTCTAGGCCATCGTGCCGGCCCGGCCGTCATGTGGGCCTTGGCGGGCGTGCCAGTGCCGCGGCGATAATGCGTGCATGCCCACCACCCGCTCCCCGCTTCCCGCCATCGCCTGGATGGTGGCCGCCGTGGCCTGTTTCTCGCTGATGGACGCGGGAATGAAGCTGCTGTCGGCGCATTACCCGCCGCTGCAGGTCACCTTGTTGCGCGGCGCCGCCTCGTTGCCGTTCGTGCTGGTGTGGGTGTTCGCCACTGCCGGGCCGCGCGCGATCGTGCCGGTGCGCTGGGGCCTGCACCTGCTGCGCGGGGTGCTGGGCATGGTGATGATCGGCTGCTTCGTCTTCGGCATCAAACGCATGCCGTTGTCCACCGCCTACACGCTGTATTTCGTGGCGCCGCTGCTGGTGGCCGCGCTGTCGGTGCCGCTGCTGGGCGAGCACGTCGGCCCGCGCCGCTGGACCGCGATCGGCATTGGCCTGGTCGGGGTGATCGTAGTGCTGCGCCCGGGCGTGGACGGGCTGATCTCGCTGCCCGGGCTGATGGTGCTGCTGGCCGCCATCGCCTATGCCGTCGCGGCGATCACCGTGAGCCTGCTGACCCGCACCGACACCCCGCAGGCCATGGTGGTGTGGTTTTTGCTGTTCATGGCCATCGGCGCCGGGTTGCTGGCCATCCCCGGCTGGGTGCCCCTTCAGGCCGGGCATGCCGGGCTGATTGCCGGCATGGGCCTGGCCGGTGCGCTGGGCCAGGTTGCGCTGACCCAGGCCTTCATGCGCGGCGAGGCCTCGATGATCGCCCCGCTGGAATACACCGGTCTGGTCTGGGTGATCGGCTGGGATTGGCTGCTGTGGCAGACCCTGCCCGACAGCTGGACCTGGACCGGCGCCGGCATCATCGTCGCCAGCGGGCTGTATTTGTTGCGCCGGGAGCGGATACGCCAGGCGGACAGGCCGTTGCCGCTTGAGAGGCCGTGAGGACGGGATTTGGGATTCGGGATTCGGGATTCGGGATTCGCAACAGCCGAAGCGCCGTGGCCTTTGCGAATCCCTGGCGGCCGTGATTCGGGATTCGCGATTCGGGATTGGCAACAGCGGGGCCGCCGTGGCCTTTGCCAATCCCCAATCCCCAATCCCCAATCCCCAATCCCCAATCCCCAATCCCCAATCCCCAATCCCGATGGTAGGCTTCACGACCCCCCAATCGGCCACGCGCGGTGATCCAGTTTCAGCGCCTGCACAAGTCCTATTCCGTCGACGGTCGCCAGATCGTGGCGCTGCATCCGCTCGATCTGCGGATCGGCCCGGGTGAGGTGTTCGGCATCATCGGCCATTCCGGCGCCGGCAAATCCACGCTGATCCGGCTGATCAACCGGCTGGAAGAGCCCAGCGGCGGTCGTCTGCTGATCGGCGACGAGGACGTGACCGCGCTGGACGGCCAGGGCCTGCGCGCCTTGCGCCGCCGCATCGGCATGATTTTCCAGCACTTCAACCTGCTGTCCTCGCGCACCGTGGCCGGCAATGTCGCCTTCCCGCTGGAACTGGCCGGCACGCCGCGTGCCGAGATCGATGCGCGCGTGGCCGAGCTGCTGGCCCGGGTCGGGCTGCAGGAGCACGCCAACAAGTATCCGGCGCAACTATCGGGCGGGCAGAAGCAGCGCGTGGGCATTGCGCGCGCGCTGGCCACGCGCCCGCAGATCCTGCTGTGCGACGAGGCCACCAGCGCGCTGGACCCGCAGACCACCGCCTCGGTGCTGCAGCTGCTGGCGCAGATCAATCGCGAGCTCGGCCTGACCATCGTGCTGATCACCCACGAGATGGATGTGATCCGCCGTGTCTGCGACCGCGTCGCGGTGCTGGACGCCGGCAAGCTGGTGGAAACCGGCCCGGTGACCGAGGTGTTCCTGCATCCCAAACACGCCACCACCCGGCGCTTCGTCTCCGAAGCCGAACATGTGGACGAAGCCGAGCTGCATCGCGATTTCGCCGCAGTCGGCGGACGCATCGTGCGGCTGACCTTCCTGGGCAACGGTACCTACGAACCGGTCTTGGGCCGCATCGCCCGCGAAACCGGGGTGGACTACAACATCCTGTCCGGGCGGGTGGATCGCATCAAGGACACGCCCTACGGCCAGCTCATCGTCGCCCTGACCGGCGGCGACCAGAACGCTGCACGCGCCGGTTTCGTCGCCGCCGGCGTGCAGGTGGAGGATCTGCGCGTATGACCCCGATCGTTGCTGCAGCCGGTGGTTTCTTCCGTAATCTCGATGCCGCCAAGTGGGGCGACATCGGCCAGGCCACCCTCGATACCTTGCTGATGCTGGCCGGTGCGTTGCCGCTGACATTGCTGATCGGCCTGCCGCTGGGCGTTGCGCTGTTCCTGTGCGGCGCGCCGCAGTTGCGCCGGCGCCCGGTGCTTTACGGCGCGCTCGCGGCGCTGATCAACCTGCTGCGCTCGGTGCCCTTCATCATTTTGATGATCGCGATGATCCCGCTCACGCTGATGCTGATGGGCACTTCGCTGGGCGTGCGCGGCGCGATCCTGCCGCTGGTGGTCGGCGCCGCGCCGTTTTACGCACGCCTGGTGGAAACCGCGCTGCGCGAAGTCGACCGCGGGATCATCGAAGCCAGCCAGGCAATGGGCGCCACTACCCGGCAACTGGTGCTGCGGGTGCTGTTGCCCGAAGCGCGCCCCGGCCTGATCGCCGGCGCCACAGTGACCACCATCGCGCTGATCGGCTTCACCGCGATGGGCGGTGCGATCGGTTCCGGCGGCCTGGGCGATGTGGCCTATCGCGAGGGCTACCTGCGCTCGCACTCGGACGTGGCACTGATCACCGTCATCGCCTTGCTGGTACTGGTGCAGGTGCTGCAGATGCTGGGCGACCGCCTGGTGGCTCATTACAGCCGGCGCTGAGCCGGTGCGCGGCTGTTGGGGCGCACGTGACCCAACAGCTGCATCGCCGCCCCGTTCGCACCGCGCGGTGCATCGCTGCCACACGCCGCGTCTGGTAGGTTGAGCGCCTGCGGCAGGTCCGCATTCCTCCTCCCACGGATCCCTACATGAGCACATTCGCGTTTCGTTCCCTCCTGGCGGCAGCCACGCTGGCATTGGCGTCCTGTGGTGGCGGTGGCGGCAGCGGCGGCGACACCCTGACCGTGGCCGCCACGGCCGTGCCGCATGCCGAAATCCTGGAAGTGGTCGAACCGCTGCTGGCCAAGCAGGGCGTCAAGCTCGATGTACGGGTGTTCAATGACTACGTGCAGCCCAACGACCAGGTCGTGCAGAAGCAGATCGACGTCAACTACTTCCAGACCGAGCCCTATCTGGATGCGTACAACCGCGACCGCAAGAGCCAGCTGGTCACCGTCGTCGGCGTGCATATCGAGCCCTTCGGTGCCTATTCGCGCCGCTTCAAGGCGCTGGCCGAGCTACCCACCGGCGCCGATGTGGTGATCCCTAACGACCCGAGCAACAACAGCCGCGCGCTGATCCTGCTCGACAAGGCCGGGGTGATCAAACTCAAGGACCCGAGCAACGCCCTGTCCAGCCAGCGCGACATCGTCGAAAACCCCAAGCAACTCAAATTTCGCGAACTCGATTCGGCCATGCTGCCGCGCTTCCTGGACCAGGTCGATCTGGCGCTGATCAACACCAATTACGCGCTCGACGCCGGGCTTAATCCCACCCGCGATGCGCTGGCAATCGAAAGCAAGGACTCGCCGTACGTCAACTTCCTGGTGGCGCGCGCCGACAATAAGGACGATGCGCGCGTGCAGAAACTGGCCAAAGCGCTGACCAGCCCGGAAGTGAAAGCCTTTATCGAGCAGAAGTACAAGGGCGCGGTGCTGCCGGCGTTTTGAGTGCGGTCAGCGGCGCTTTTACACCCAGGCGTCTTCACCACGACTTGTAGTAATAGATGCCATCGGCCGTCATGACCAGGTTGATGGCATTCTCCTCGCCGTTGCGATCGCTCATGCTGGGGTGCAGCTTGGCGCCTACGATATTGAAGTCGTGCCCGAGCGCCAGCAGGTCTCTCTCGATTTCGAAGCTGCCCAGCTCGTCTTGGTTGGAGATCATGCCGCCTACCAGGAATATGTCGGGCTTACGCACGCCTTCTTCGCGCATATCGTCGCGGATTTCGGAAAGTGCATCTTGTGCATCCTGTATCCCCGAATAATGCAGCAGGCCAAGGATGTCGTGGCCGCGAGGATTCTTTCCTTTTGCACAAATGCAAACGCATGAAGACAAACCGTGCGTGCCGATCGAATCAAATCCATCTTGCGCAAGATTGATGACGACACATGCGTCCATATCCACATCCATTGTCCGGCTGGCTTGGATATCGCGTGCAGACCGGACGGCGCGGATGTGGGACGTGCAAAAGAGTGCGGCGTATTGTCGTTCCAGATCGTGAAATGGCTGGATCTGCTCTCGGGTAAAGCCGTCCGGGATGGCAAATGCGTCGCTGCCGCAGGGGCGCGCACGGCTGCCGGCCCGTGCGCCATCGCCATCGCCCGCGGTGTCGGCAACACGCTTTCTGGGTCGTTGGCGCGGCAACCCCTGGCAGTCGGGGTGGGGCGCAGGCCATTGCGCAATCCCGTCGGCTGGATCGGCCGACGGCGGCGGCTCCGCGGTGTAAGCGGTGCTGGTGGATGTGTCGGGTCTGATGGAAGCCGGCTTCATGGAGTCAGGACCACCCGCGATACACGTCTGGATCCTCGCATCGCCCCTGCATGAGGGCACGCCCGCTGCCGAACCGATGGGACTGGAAAACGAAGTGTTCTGCTTGGACGAAAACGGATGCGCGAGGCCTGCTTCTTCGAACATCGCGTCTTGATCGCCTGGAAGCGCGCCGGTACCGGGATCAACAGCCCAACGATCCAGTTGCAGCTCGCCAGGCGGGTGTCCCGTTCTTGCCAAAGGGCGCCCAGATCGCAGCTCTGCGGCAACATTGCCGACGATGTCTCCGTGGTCGCTGCCGATCTTCGGCAGGACGCGCTCGATCCTTCCCAATGCGTATCACGTTGGCGCGTTCGCCCCGAGCCGAGCGCGTTCGCCGTGCTGCAGATGGGCGCAATTGGCACCGAACACGCGCTGCTGCACGTATACGTAGTAGCGTCATCGGCCATCTTTCTACGGCAGTCTCCCGATGCCTTTGCTGCTTGCCATTCCGCTGGCTGTGATCATTGCCCTGGCAGTGTTCGTGGTGGTGTTCCCGTTGTCGCTGCTGCAGCGCTTCCGCATGGGTACTGCACGTCGTCAGGCGCGTGGATGGCTGCTGATGATCAACCTGGTGTCGGCGGGCATCTCCAGCGTGCTGTTTGTGATCTTCAGCTTGATCGCGGCGGCGTTCTGGCCCGGCGCGATCAGCCACGCCGCATTCGGCTGGGCCTGCGGGTTGGCGCTGGGTGCGTTGGCGTTGCGCCTGACCCGTTTCGAACGCACCACGCAAGGCCTGTTTTACCGGCCCAACCTATGGCTGGTGCTGGGCTTGACCGCGTTGGTCGTGGTCCGGGTGATCGCCGGGATGGTGCAGGGCTGGCGTAGCGCCTGGCAGGGGGTGGCCTGGCCAACCGACGGATGGCTCAGTCATGCCAGCCTGCTCGGCGCTGCCGGCGTCTTGCTCGGTTATGCGCTCGCCTATGCCACCTTGCTGTGGTGGCGCTGGCGCAGCGCACGTTTGCGCGGCAGCGTTTATTGGCGGTGAGGGCGTTTGAAAGCGCGCGCCAGGCGATTGTGTTCGACGCATGCACGGGGGTGTCGACGCATGCAGGTGCACGGAGTTGCAGACGCATTGGAAGCGATGAAGCAGAGTCGGAGGCAAATAGTCACGCCACTATTCGCATTCGTACCGGAGAGCTGACACGGCACCTCAGGCCTCGGTCGTAACGGCCCGCACCCCACATCTCACGCCACACACAAAAAAAACGGGCCTTTCGGCCCGTTTTTTCTTCAACCAACGCCCTGGTGGGCAGCGGTCTGCTTAGAAGCGCGCACCGATGCCGAAGCCAACGGTCCACGGATCCAGTTCCAGCTCGCTGCCGGTACCCTGGCCACCCACGCGCAGTTCCGGACGCGAACGCATGTAGCGGGCGTCGGCACGTGCGAACCAGGTGGAATTGATGTTCATGTCCACACCAACAGTGCCGATGACGCCCTTGGCGGTGCTCAGGCCCACGTGGTCGCCGGTGGTCGACGCCGCGTCGATCTTCTCGTTGCTGAAGTTCGACTCGTAGTAGCCCACGCCCACGAACGGACGGAACACGTTGTCCGCTTCGCCGAAGTGATACTGACCGCTGATGGCGATCGGCTGCTGCTCGACGGTACCGACCTTGCCCACGCCATCGGCGTTGACGCGGTGGTTGAACTTGTCGGCGGCGCCCCACAGTTCAACGGCCCAGTTGTCGTTGATGTAGTAGCTGGCGCTCAGCGTCGGTGCCGGGCCGCCATCGACGTCCAGGCCCGGCGCCGGGTTGTTCTTGGGGTTCAGCAGCGCCACGCCACCGACCACGGCCCAATGCTTGCCAGAAGCGGTATCGCTGCTGGTGGACATCGTGCTGGAAGAAGTCGAGGAGGTGTCGCCGGTATAGGTGGTGTCCTGCGCGAACGCGGACGGTGCAATCGCAAGTGCAGATACAGCAGCCAGGCTCAGGATGGAAATGGAACGCATGAGGGTCTCCTCGTCTTGTTGTTGGGCCCGTGGAGTGGGCCGCGCCAAAACTATTCCTAAAAATCTGAATCCACGCCCACCTGCGGCCCGCTAAAATTTCGTTTGTTCAGGAATTCCCCCAAGAAGGCCGTCGTTACGTCATGCAGTCTGAAAAAGACATTCACGCAGATGCGATTGCCGTGACGAAAAAACACCTCAGCCAAGGCTTGCCAGCGCACGTTCGCAGCGATTGCAGGGTGTTGCTGCTTGGTTCGATGCCCGGTGTCGCGTCACTGGAAGCCGCGCGTTACTACGCGCATCCACGCAATCGTTTCTGGCCGCTGATGCATGCCCTATTGGGCATTGATGCGGCCGCAAGCTATGCATTGCGCTTGCAAGCATTGCTCGACCATCGCGTGGGCCTGTGGGACGTCATCGGCCAATGCGAGCGGCGCGGCAGTCTGGATACGTCGATTGTGGCGGCGAGCATCGTGGTCAATCCGCTGCCCGCGTTGCTGGCCACGCTGCCGCAGCTGCGCATGGTGGCCTGCAATGGCGCTGCGGCAGCACAGGCCTGGCGCCGGCATGTACAGCCGCGGCTATCGGCGCAGCTTTGCGCGCTGCCAGTCGTCGCGTTGCCATCCACCAGCCCGGCCAATGCGGCCTGGTCGCTGCCGCGGCTGGCCGCGGCCTGGCAGCCGCTGTGCGATGCGCTGCGCTAGCCGGGGTGAGACGCCGCGAGGTCGATATGGAATGCCAGCGTCGCAGTGACCGCGCCGCCGTCGCGGTGCCCCCGCATTGATCGTTGACGCACGCTGCCCGCCTGCGTCGACACCTGCGCTGCGCGCGTGGCCGCCATTGGCCAGAAGTCATGCCAGCCTCCGGCACAGGTCTGCGTGCCAGAGGCGCAGGCATGCTGCAGCCTGTCCGCAACGGAGTGGCGAGATGGCGATCAAACACGCAATCACGATGGCAGCAGCTGCGCTGTTCGGGCTGTTGAGCGGCGCAGGGGTGGCCGCTGCCAAGGACCAGGACCTGCACTGCGAGGTCAGCAGCGATTACGACCTCACGCTCAACGCCCGCAGCCTGATCCTGATCCGCGAATCCGGCACGCCGCAGCGGCTGGTGATGCGCCAGGGCGCCCTGTTCGTCGACGACCGCTGGGTGGCATTGAGCGAAGACGATCGCGCCCGCCTGGTCCAGTTCGAGCGCCAGACCCGCGAGGTGGTGCCGCTGGCGCAGGCAGTCGGGCGCGAAGGGGCCGATATCGCAGTCACTGCATTGGGCGAGGTGGCCGCCGGCTTCAGTCGCAGCCCCGACGCCACGCGCGCGCAGTTGGCAAACGTGCGCGAGAAGATCGATGTGCGCTTGAAGCAGAGCTTCAGCAAGAGCCAGCTGACCCCGATCGATATCGACGACGACATCGGCGCGCTGGTGGCCGAGCTGCTGCCGCAGCTGATCGGCGATGTGGTGGCCGGCGCGGTGCAGTCCGCGATCACCGGGAATGACGTGCAGCTGCGTTCGCTCGATGGCATGGAGGCGCGCATCGAGCGCCTGGTCGAGCCGCAGGCGCGTGCATTGCGGCCACGCGCGCACCAGTTGTGCCAGCGCCTGGAAGCGCTCGATGCGCTGGACAATGCGCTAGCGTATCGTTTGCCGTCGGGCGAGCCACTGCAACTGTTGCGGGTCGATCGGCGCGCGGCGAAATGATCGGCGTACGCACGCATGCGGACGCTGCATCTCGCCGGGCGCGCGATTTTTTGCACGGCAATGGTTGGCGCTGCGGCCCGCAGCCGGCCACAATAGGGGTTTCCCCATTCTGTTGCCGGAGTTCCCCGTATGGCCGAAATCAAGGAAGCACTTGTCCCCGATATCGGTGACTACAGCGACGTCCCGGTAATCGAGGTGCTGGTGTCCGTCGGCGATACGGTCAGCAAGGACCAGAGCCTGGTCACGCTGGAATCTGACAAGGCCACCATGGAAGTGCCTTCGTCGGTGGCGGGCGTGGTCAAGGAACTCAAGGTCAAGGTCGGCGATTCGCTCTCGCAGGGCGCGCTGGTGGCGTTGATCGAAGTGGCCGATGCCGGCGCCGAGACCGCCAAGCCCGCCGCCGCCGCGCCCGCCGCACCGGCCAAGGCGGCGCCCGCCGCCGCCCCGGCACCGGCCGCCAAGGGCGAATCTGCTGCGCCTGCGGCCTCCTCGGAAGGCGGCCTGATCGAAGCGCGCGTGCCCGATATCGGCGACTACACCGACATCCCGGTGATCGAGGTGCTGGTGGCCGTGGGCGATACCGTCGCCAAGGACCAGAGCCTGGTCACGCTGGAATCGGACAAGGCCACGATGGAAGTCCCGTCCTCGGCCGCCGGCGTGGTCAAGGAACTCAAGGTCAAGGTCGGCGACACGCTCTCGCAGGGCAATGTGGTGGCGATCATCGCGGCCAGCGATGGCGGCACCGGTGCGGCGCAGTCGCCGGCCAAGCCCACCACCGACACCGCCGAAACCGCGGGCAAGGTCGAGCCGGTTGCCGTCCCGGCCGAGCCGGACAAGCTGGCCCAGCGCGAAATCGCGCAGGTGCAGGGCGCGCGTTCCGGCGCCGGCACGCAGGCAGCGCAAGGCGGCCAGCCGTCCGCGGGCAACCCGAGCAGCCCGCCGGTGACCTTCGATGCCGACAGCGTGCTGCCGTCCAAGGTGCCGTACGCCAGCCCGGTGGTGCGCGTGTTCGCACGCGAACTGGGTGTGGACCTGAACCAGCTCAAGGGCAGCGAAAAGGGCGGCCGCATCACCCGTGAAGACGTGCAGCGGTATGTGAAGGCTGCACTCAGCGGTGGCGCACCGGCCGCAGCCGGCGCTGCGCCTGCCGGTGGCGGCAACGGCCTGAACCTGCTGGCCTGGCCGAAGGTGGACTTCAGCAAGTTCGGCGAGACCGAAACCCAGCCGCTGTCGCGCATCAAGAAGATTTCCGGTGCCAACCTGGCACGCAACTGGGCAATGATTCCGCACGTCACCCAGTTCGAGTCGGCCGACATCACCGACCTGGAAGCCCTGCGCGTGGCCCTCAACAAGGAAAACGAGAAGGCCGGCATCAAGCTGACCATGCTCGCCTTCCTGATCAAGGCCAGCGCCGCGGCGCTGAAGAAGTTCCCCGAGTTCAACGCCTCGCTGGATGCGGCCGGCGAAAACCTCACCCTGAAGAAGTACTTCCACATCGGGTTTGCGGCCGATACGCCCAACGGCCTGGTGGTGCCGGTGATTCGCGATGTCGACAAGAAGGGCGTGCTGCAGATCGCGCAGGAAAGCGGCGAGCTGGCCAAGAAGGCGCGCGACGGCAAGCTGGGCCCGGCCGACATGAGCGGCGGCTGCTTCTCGATCAGCTCGCTCGGCGGTATCGGCGGCACCGCGTTCACCCCGATCATCAATGCGCCGGAAGTGGCGATCCTGGGCGTATCCAAGTCGGCGATGCAGCCGGTGTGGAACGGTAAGGAGTTCGCGCCGAAGCTGATGCTGCCGTTGTCGCTGAGCTATGACCACCGCGTCATCGACGGCGCCCTGGCAGCCCGTTTCACCACCTACCTCAGCCAGGTGCTGGCCGACATGCGTCGCGTCCTGCTGTGAGGGCCGCGCTGCTGACCATCGCCGCGCTCGGCGTGCTGCCGTGGGCAAACGCGGCCGCACGCGAATGCGAGAGCACGCTCGGCCGCGGCTGGCCGCCGGCCGTGGGCAACTACGGCACTGCCGTGACCACGCTGCTGGATGGCGGCACCAAGCCGGCCTTGTCGTTGCTGACGCTGCCCACACGTGGGGTAGAGAGCGCGGTGTCGCTGGTGCCGGGCAAGGAAGGCGCCGACTGGACCCTGCGGCATAGCCGCGCCGACGAGCGCGTCTACAGCTGGGTCAGCCAGACCGACCGCGGCAGCGTGCAGTTCCGCACCGAGCAGACCCCGGAAACGGTCGAGGTCCCGATCCCGGCGCCGTTGGCCAAGCGCCTGGTCAGCAACTGGACCAACACGCTGACCCAGCTCGCACCGAACGGACGCACCGCGCCGGTGAGCGAGGGCGAAGTGCTCTCGTTCCAGGTCGATGGCGTGCGCTACAGCGGCGCGCGCCCCAGCTGCGGTGCCGGCGAGTTGCTGCTGAAACAGGCCGCGCTGCTGATCGAAGCCAGCGAAGGCAAGGAAAAGAAGCGCGACAAGCGCTGGACCCAAATCGAATCGTCGCTGGATGAACTCCAGCAGACGCTTGCCGGCACGGCCGGTTGAGCTACAGGAGAAGCAAATGGCGGTCATTGAAATCAAGGTTCCCGACATCGGCGATTACAGCGATGTCCCCGTCATCGAAGTGCTGGTCGCCGTTGGCGACAGCGTGGCCAAGGACCAGGGCCTGGTGACGCTGGAATCGGACAAGGCCACGCTGGAAGTGCCGTCCTCGGCGGCCGGTGTGGTCAAGGAACTCAAGGTCAAGGTCGGCGACACCCTGTCCGAAGGCGCGCTCGTGCTGCTGCTCGAAACCGAAGGCGAGGCTGCCGCGCCGGCCAAGGCCGAACCCAAGGCTGCCCCGGCCGCTGCAGCGCCTGCCGCCGCACCGGGCAGCAAGCCGCCGGTGACGCCGTCGCACCGTGCCCCGGCCGAGCCGGCCGCGCCCAAGCCGGCGCTGGCCAGCGGCAAGCCGGCCGACATCGAATGCAAGATGGTGGTGCTCGGCGCCGGCCCCGGCGGCTACACCGCTGCGTTCCGCGCGGCCGATCTGGGCCTGGAGACGGTGCTGATCGAGCGCTACGCCAGCCTGGGCGGTGTCTGCCTCAACGTCGGCTGCATCCCGTCCAAGGCGCTGCTGCATGCCGCCGCGGTGATCGATGAAGTGGCCCATGCCGGCGACTTCGGCGTGGACTTCGGCCAGCCCAAGATCGCCCTGGACAAGCTGCGCGAGTACAAGGAAAAAGTGGTCGGCAAGCTCACCGGCGGCCTGGCCAGCATGGCCAAGCAACGCAAGGTGCGCACCGTCACCGGCGTGGCCAGCTTCGTCTCGCCCAATGAGCTGGAAATCGTCGGCGACGACGGCAAGACCCAGCTGCTGCGCTTTGAGCACTGCATCATCGCCGCCGGCTCGCAGGCGGTGAAGCTGCCCAACTTCCCATGGGACGACAAGCGCGTGATGGACTCCACCGACGCGCTGGAGCTGCACGACATTCCCAAGACCCTGCTGGTGGTCGGCGGCGGCATCATCGGCCTGGAAATGGCCACGGTGTACAGCGCGCTCGGCAGCAAGGTCACCGTGGTGGAGTTCATGGACCAGCTGATGCCGGGCGCCGACAAGGACCTGGTCAAGCCGCTGGCCGATCGCCTGAAAAAGCAGGGCGTCGAGGTCTATCTCAAGACCAAGGCCACCGACGTCAAGGCCGACAAGGCCGGCATCACCGTGTCCTTCGAAGCGGCTGTGGAAGACGAAAAGCCCGGCCTGCAGGCCACCACTTACGACCGCGTGCTGGTCGCCGTGGGCCGTAGCCCGAACGGCAAGAAGATCGGTGCGGAAAAGGCCGGCGTCACCGTCACCGAGCGCGGCTTCATTCCGGTCGATCGGCAGATGCGCACCAACGTGCCGCACATCTTCGCCATCGGCGACATCGTCGGTAACCCGATGCTGGCGCACAAGGCCACCCACGAGGGCAAGCTGGCTGCCGAAGTGGCTGCCGGCGAGAAGAAGGAATGGGTGGCGCGGGTGATCCCGTCGGTGGCCTACACCAACCCGGAAATCGCCTGGGTCGGCGTCACCGAGACCGAAGCCAAGGCCAAGGGGCTGAAGGTGGGCGTGGCCAAGTTCCCGTGGGCCGCCAGCGGCCGCGCGATCGGCATCGGCCGTACCGAAGGTTTCACCAAGTTGATCTTCGATGAACAGACGCATCGCGTGATCGGTGGCGCCATCGTCGGCGTGCATGCCGGCGACCTGCTGGCTGAAATTGGCCTGGCGATCGAAATGGGTGCCGAGGCCGAAGACATCGGCCACACCATCCACGCGCACCCGACCCTGAGCGAGTCGGTCGGCATGGCCGCCGAGGTCTACGACGGCACCATCACCGATCTGTACATCCCCAAGAAGAAGTGACGCCGCTCCGCACGACCGTGCCGCCACGTGTGGCACGGTCGCCGCGGCGGTGACGCCACGCACGGAGGTCGCCGTGGGGCAGGGCAATCTGTGTCCCGAACTGCAGGCGCTGCTGCAGCGCGAATTGGCCGGCGGCAACCGTATCGCCGAGCCGCCGCGGAGGACCGACTGGCCCCATCCGGGCTCGGTGTTCGTCTCGCTGAAGCGCGACTTGCGCAGCGACGTGGCGTCGCTGCCGGCGACGGTGCAGCATGCGATCTGCACCGATCCGCACTACGGGTGGCACGACGAGTGCTACTGCATCACGCACCAGCATCTGTTGGTAGCGGGTGCGACCAAGCCGCCCTGAGCCTGTGTCCGCCGCTGCCCTGTGGCCGGCGCCGCGTCGGTTACGTGCCACGCATCCGTCAAACGACAGAACCCCGCATCGCTGCGGGGTTCTGCATGAAGCTGCTTTTCGGGTCCCGGGTCCCGGGGCCCGAGAGGATCAGAACGCGAACGTCACGCCTGCCACCGGGCCCTTGAACTCCTGCTTCAGGCCGACCAGGCCGTCGCTGCCCTCGCGGTCCACGTCCAGCTTGAACCAGTCGTAGCCGGCGAAAATGCCGAAGTTCTTGGTGAAGCGGTATTCGGCAATCGCGTTGGCGCGGCTCAGGTCGCCATCGTAGTCGCCGAAGTCGCCCCAACTGGTGTTGAGGTACTGGCCCTGCACATTGAACAGCCAGTGTTCGCTGGGACGCGCGGTGAAGCGGATACCGACGACCGGCGCAACGCCGTCTTCGCTTTCGTCCAAGACGTCGCCACTGAACAGCGTGCCCAGATCGGCGTAGGCATTGGCCTCGACCTTGGCGTACTCGGCACCAATCTGCAGGCCCAGGCTGAATTCCGGAGAATCGATCACCGAGTAGTCGTACACGAAAGTGGCGACCTGGTACTTCAGCTCGCCCTTGATGAAGCTGCCGGACGGCACGGTCACGCCGCCGGCGCTCAGATCCTGGCTCAGGGTCTCGCGGCGATCCTTGTCGTACTTGAAGTAGTCGAAGATCAGGCGCTGGCGGGTGCTGATGCGGAACACGCCATCCACGCGCGGCTCCCATTCCTTGCCGCCCAACTTGAAATCTTCGTTGACCGAGACATTGTTGCCGGCCAGCAGGGTGTTGCCGCGCAGGGTGTTGTCGTTGTCGACATTCATCGCGCCAAGGCGGAGCTGGAAGCGATCATCGGTGTCTTCGGCGTGTGCGGGCGCGACATAGGCGACGGCCAGGACGCACGGGATCGCCAGTGCGAGGAGGTGTTTCATGGGGGCTCCGAATTCTTGGAATGGTCAGGCGGTTCGGCCTGTGCAGCGCATAGTCGATAAGCGCGCGTCTTTCAAAAGTGAAGGGGCCGTCCAGTGGGCGTGAAGGCGGCCGTAGCAATCGGACAAAACGGTCCGCTTTGCTAATTCTTTGGTGGAGTCACGGAACACGTGCAGCGGCGCTGCCAAGGGTCGTTCGGAGGCAACGCAAACCAGGAAATCGATTGGACCGCCGATGGGAAGGTCGCAGGGTGCGACAAAATGCGTACAAAAGCAGGAGCCCCGGTCTCCCAGGGCTCCCAGACGCGGCCTGCGGCGCTACCTTTCGACGAGGATGTGCAGGCCTCGCAAGTTCTGACCGCTGGTTTGTGGCAAAGTTCCCACCCGCGACGGGGGCAGCCATGTGGTGCGTTGCAGCAAGCGATGACCTCTGCCGGTTGTCTCGCAATTTGTCCCATTGCTATACTTTCGCGGCTCGACGAGGCGCAGCTGCGCTTCCCACTCATTCACACGTAAGGTAACCGTAGTGCTGAACTCCGTTGACGCGGGTCGGCGGTTGATGCTGCGCGCTGCGGTATATCCGCTTGCCGCCGTAGCTATAACCAGTCTGGGGTTGCTGTTGGTCGGTCCCCGTTACGCTGCCGGTCTGGCATTGACCGGATTTGCGACGGTGCTGGGCGGTTGGGTTGCGGCACGTACCGCGCTAGGTGGCGGTATCCAGGCAGCGGGCATCGCCATGGTGCGGCTGATCCTGGCAATGGTGCTGAAGTGGGTGTTGGTTTTCGTGGCGCTGGCGCTGGGCTTCGGCCTGTGGCGGCTGCCTCCTCTGGCTTTGTTGGCGGGTATCGCCATCGGGCTGATTTTTCAGGTTCTGGCTCTGGCCAGGCGTTGATTCGAACTTAAAGGGCTCCGGACACATGGCGGGCGAGGCAGCAACACCTACCTCCTATATCCAGCATCACTTGCAGAACCTGATCGTTCCGGTTCGCGATGGTGGCGGCACGTTTTGGACCATCCACCTCGACACCCTGATCATGGCGGTGTTGATGGGCCTGGTCATGGTCCTGGCGTTCTGGACGGCGACCCGCAATGCCACGGCCGGCGTGCCGGGCAAGTGGCAGGCGTTCGTGGAAATCTGCCTGGAGTTCGTCGACCGCCAGGCCAAGGACACCTACCACGGCAGCAGCAAGCTGGTGACGCCGATCGCGATCACCATCTTCTTCTGGATCCTGTTGATGAACCTCATCAAGATGATCCCGGCCGATTTCATCGCCATTCCGCTGGGTTGGGCCGGCGTGCACGCCTGGAAGCCGGTGCCGACCGCCGACGTCAACGCCACCTTGGGCATGTCGATCAGCGTGTTCTTCCTGATGATCGTGTTCTCGCTGCGCTCCAAGGGCGTGGGCGGCATGACCAAGGAATTCCTGACGGCGCCGTTCGGCAAGTGGATGATGCCGTTCAACCTGCTTTTGAACATCGTCGAGTGGCTGAGCAAGCCGATTTCGTTGGCGATGCGACTGTTCGGCAACATGTTCGGCGGCGAGATCGTCTTCCTGCTGATCTGGGTGCTGGGCGGTGCAGGCATCGCCGGCATGGTTGCTGGCGGCGCATTCGGCCTGGGCTGGATGCTGTTCCACCTGCTGGTGATTCCGCTGCAGGCCTTCATTTTCATGATGCTGTCGATCGTGTACCTGAGCCTGGCTGAAGACAGTCACTGAGTTTGCGTCACCCTTCATCTGCTTTATTCCGCTTCATCCATCACCCTTAGAAACTTTCGTTCGGAGATCACCATGTACCTCGCCGTCCTGACCAACCTCGCTCAAGTCCAGAGCTCCACCGTCCTCGCCGTCGGCATCATGATCGGCCTGGCCGCGCTGGGTGCCGGCCTCGGTCTGGCCATCATGGCTGGCAAGTTCCTGGAATCGGCTGCGCGCCAGCCGGAACTGATCCCGGTGCTGCAGGTTCGTATGTTCATCACCGCCGGCCTGATCGACGCCGCGTTCATCATCAGCGTCGCCGTCGGCCTGCTGTTCGCCTTCGCCAACCCGCTGGCCCAGGTGTTCATCGAGCGTCTGTCGCAGGCTGCCGGCTGATCCAGCGGTAGCAGGATGTGGATGCGGCCCTTGGCGGTTGCATCCGCGGATGAAGGTCGGAAAGCGCCGCCCGCGCGGTGGCGCTTTCACCCCTAAACAGCGATTGAGCGACCCATGGATATCACCCTTACCATCTTTGCCCAGGCGCTGGCCTTCGCCGGTCTGATCTGGATCGTCGCGACCAAGATCTGGCCGCCGCTGCTGCAGGCGATCGAAGAGCGTCAGCAAAAGATTGCTGAAGGTCTGGCTGCGGCCGACCGGAGTCAGAAGGACCTGGCGCAGGCGCAGGAAAAGGTCAACGAAGCACTGAAGGACGCACGCACCAAGGCCAACGAGATCATCGATCAGGCCCATGCGCGCGCCAACCAGATCATCGAAGCGGCCAAGCTGGAGGCAATTGCCGAAGCCAACCGTCAGAAGGATCTGGCGCAGACCGAAATCGACGCATCCGCCACGCGTGCCCGCGAGGAGCTGCGCAAGCAGGTCTCGGTGCTGGCCGTCAGCGGTGCAGAAAAGCTGCTCAAGCGCGAAATCGATGCCAACGCCCACAAGGCGCTGCTCGACGAGCTGGCGGCGGAGATTTAAGCGATGAGTCAGGCCCTCACCCTTGCCCGTCCCTACGGCCGTGCCGCGTTTGCGATCGCGCGTGAGGGCGGCAACTTCGCGCCCTGGTCCGATGCGCTGGCCTTTTCGGCGCAGGTGGCCGGCGACCCGCGCGTGGCCGCATTGCTGCTCAACCCGGCCCTTGGCCAGGAACAGGCAGTTACGCTGCTGGCCCCGCCGCAGGCGGGCGAGGACTATCTGCGTTTCCTTGGCGTGCTTGCCGATGCGCAGCGGCTGTCGCTGCTGCCGGAAGTGGCAGGCTTGTACGAACAACTGCGTGCCGAGGCCGAACATGTCGTCAAGGCGACGGTGACCTCGGCCGCTGCAATGAGCCAGACCGAACTCGACACGATCGCTGCTGCGCTGAAGAAGCGCTTCGGCCGCGACGTGGGCATCACCACCGCAGTCGATGCGTCGCTGATCGGCGGCGCGGTGATCGACACCGGCGACGTGGTCATCGACGGCTCGCTGAAGGGCAAGCTTGCGCGTCTGCAAAGCTCGCTCGCCCACTGAATTCACATAAACGCACGGCCCTCGCGGCCGGCACCTAGGACTGAACGATGGCAACCACGCTCAACCCCTCCGAAATCAGCGACCTGATCAAGACCCGCATCGAAGCGGTCAAGCTGTCCGCAGAGTCGCGCAACGAAGGCTCCGTGACCAGCGTGTCCGACGGCATCGTGCGCATCTTCGGCCTGGCCGACGTGATGCAGGGCGAAATGATCGAACTGCCGAACAACACCTTCGCGCTGGCACTGAACCTGGAGCGCGATTCGGTCGGCGCCGTGGTGCTGGGCGACTACGAAAGCCTGCGCGAAGGCGACGTGGCCAAGACCACCGGCCGCATCCTGGAAGTGCCGGTCGGTCCGGAACTGCTGGGCCGCGTGGTCAACGCGCTGGGCGAGCCGATCGACGGCAAGGGCCCGCTGGGCGCCACCCAGACCGCACCGGTGGAGCGCGTTGCGCCCGGCGTGATCTGGCGCAAGTCGGTCGATCAGCCGGTGCAGACCGGCTACAAGTCGGTCGATGCGATGATTCCGATCGGCCGCGGCCAGCGCGAGCTGGTCATCGGTGACCGTCAGACCGGCAAGACCGCGCTGGCGATCGACGCGGTGATCAACCAGAAGGGCACCGGCATCAAGTGCGTGTACGTGGCGATCGGCCAGAAGGCCTCGACCGTCGCCAACATCGTGCGCAAGCTGGAAGAGAACGGCGCGCTGGCGCACACCGTGGTGGTTGCGGCGACCGCGTCCGAATCGGCTGCGATGCAGTACATCAGCCCGTACGCCGGCTGCACCATGGGCGAGTACTTCATGGATCGCGGCGAAGACGCGCTGATCGTGTACGACGATCTGTCCAAGCAGGCCGTGGCCTACCGCCAGATCTCGCTGCTGCTCAAGCGCCCGCCGGGTCGCGAAGCCTACCCGGGCGACGTGTTCTATCTGCACTCCCGCCTGCTCGAGCGCGCCGCGCGCGTGTCCGAGGAGTACGTGGAGAAGTTCACCAACGGCGCGGTGACCGGCAAGACCGGTTCGCTGACCGCGCTGCCGATCATCGAGACGCAGGCCGGCGACGTGTCTGCATTCGTGCCGACCAACGTGATCTCGATCACCGACGGCCAGATCTTCCTGGAAACCGACCTGTTCAACGCCGGTATCCGTCCGGCCGTCAACGCCGGTATCTCGGTGTCGCGCGTCGGTGGTGCCGCCCAGACCAAGATCATCAAGAAGCTGTCCGGCGGCATCCGTATCTCGCTGGCGCAGTACCGTGAGCTGGCGGCGTTCGCGCAGTTCGCCTCGGACCTGGACGAAGCCACCCGCAAGCAGCTCGAGCGCGGTCAGCGCGTCACCGAGCTGATGAAGCAGAAGCAGTACGCGCCGATGTCCATCGCCAACCAGGCGCTGTCGATCTACGCCGTCAACGAGGGCTACCTGGACGACGTGCCGGTCAACAAGCTGCTGGCGTTCGAGGAAGGCCTGCACGCGCACTTCGCCAACACCCAGGGCGAGCTGGTCTCCAAGATCAACAGCACCGGCGGTTGGGACAACGACATCGAAGCCAGCTTCAAGAAAGGCATCGAAGAGTTCAAGACCACGGGCAGCTGGTAAGCCAGTCGCCGGGATTTGGGATTGGGCATTCGGGATTCGTAGGAGCGATGGTTCGGGGCGTTGGCCGATTTCGAATCGTTGTTCCCATATCCCAGAAGTTAGGCATCCGGGGTTCGCGGAAGCGGTGAGGTAGGGAGGCTGTTGCCAATCCCCAATCCCGATTCCCGAATCTCACTAAGCGAGCGAAGCGAGCGAGTATGGCAGGCGGACGCGAAATCAAAACCAAGATCAAGAGCGTGCAGAACACCCGCAAGGTGACGCGCGCGCTCGAAATGGTCTCGGCCTCCAAGATCCGCAAGGCGCAGGACCGCATGAAGACCTCGCGTCCGTATGCGCAGGCGATGAAGCAGGTGATCGGGCATCTGGCGCAGGCCAGCACCGATTTCCAGCATCCGTTCCTGGTCGAGCGCGAACAGGTCAAGCGGGTCGGCTATATCGTGATCTCGTCCGACCGCGGCCTGGCCGGCGGTCTGAACAACAACCTGTTCCGCAAGATGCTGGGCGAAGTACGCCCGTGGCAGGACACCGGTGCCGAGATCGACGTGGTGACCATCGGCCAGAAGGCCTCGGCGTTCTTCCGTCGCATCAAGGTCAACATGGTCGGCAGCGTGACCCACCTGGGCGACAGCCCGCAGGTGGAGCAGCTGATCGGCGTGATCAAGGTGATGATCGATGCCTTCATCGAAGGCAAGGTGGACCGCGTCTACCTGGTCTACAACCGCTTCGTGAACACCATGACGCAGAAGGCCAGCTTCGATCAGCTGCTGCCGCTGCCGGCCGCCGAACACAAGGTGGCGCACCACGATTGGGACTACCTGTACGAACCCGATGCCGCCACCGTGCTGGAGCACGTGATGACGCGCTACATCGAGTCGCTGGTGTACCAGGCCGTGCTGGAAAACGTTGCGTCCGAACATGCCGCGCGCATGGTGGCGATGAAGGCCGCCAGCGACAACGCCAACAAGATGATCGGCACCTTGCAACTGGTCTACAACAAGGCACGTCAGGCGGCGATTACCCAGGAAATTTCGGAAATCGTCAGCGGCGCAGCGGCTGTATAAGTACGCCGGGATTGGGGATTCGGGATTGGTTGGAGCGCAGCGAAGTGCGCCCTTGCGAATCCCCAATCACGAATCCCAAATCACAAATTCCACGAGATGGCATCGGCCACTCGGACAGAACAAAGCTAACCGGAGCAGCAAAATGAGTCAGGGCAAGATCGTTCAGATCATCGGCGCGGTCGTCGACGTCGAATTCCCGCGCAATGAAGTGCCGAAGGTGTATCACGCGCTGAAGGTCGACGGCACCGAAATCACCCTGGAAGTGCAGCAGCAGCTCGGCGACGGCGTGGTGCGCACGATTGCGCTCGGCTCCACCGACGGCCTGAAGCGCAACCTGGTCGCCACCAACACCGAACGCGCCATCTCGGTGCCGGTCGGTGCCGGTACGCTGGGTCGCATCATGGACGTGCTGGGTCGCCCGATCGACGAAGCCGGCGACGTGCAGGCCTCGGACCACTGGGAAATCCATCGCGGCGCACCGTCGTATGAAGACCAGTCCTCCAGCACCGAATTGCTGGAAACCGGCATCAAGGTGATCGACCTGATGTGCCCGTTCGCCAAGGGCGGCAAGGTCGGCCTGTTCGGCGGCGCCGGCGTCGGCAAGACCGTCAACATGATGGAACTGATCAACAACATCGCCAAGGCGCACTCGGGTTTGTCCGTGTTCGCCGGCGTGGGCGAGCGTACCCGCGAGGGCAACGACTTCTACCACGAGATGAAGGACTCCAACGTCCTGGACAAGGTGGCGATGGTGTACGGCCAGATGAACGAGCCGCCGGGCAACCGTCTGCGCGTGGCGTTGACCGGCCTGACCATGGCCGAGTACTTCCGCGACGAGAAGGATGCCAGCGGCAAGGGCAAGGACGTGCTGTTGTTCGTGGACAACATCTACCGCTACACGCTGGCCGGCACCGAAGTGTCCGCGCTGCTCGGCCGCATGCCGTCGGCGGTGGGCTACCAGCCGACCCTGGCCGAGGAAATGGGCGTGCTGCAGGAGCGCATCACCTCGACCAAGAGCGGTTCGATCACCTCGATCCAGGCCGTGTACGTGCCTGCGGACGACCTGACCGACCCGTCGCCGGCGACCACCTTCGCCCACCTGGACTCGACCGTCACGCTGAGCCGTAACATCGCCTCGCTGGGTATCTACCCGGCGGTGGATCCGCTGGACTCGACCAGCCGCCAGATGGATCCGCTGGTGATCGGCCACGAGCATTACGACACCGCCCAGCGCGTCCAGCAGACCTTGCAGAAGTACAAGGAACTGAAGGACATCATCGCCATCCTGGGCATGGACGAGCTGAGCGAAGAAGACAAGCAGTCGGTGTCGCGCGCGCGCAAGATCGAGCGCTTCTTCAGCCAGCCCTTCCACGTGGCCGAAGTGTTCACCGGTTCGCCGGGCAAGTACGTGTCGCTGAAGGACACCATCCGCGGCTTCAAGGCGATCTGCGACGGCGAATACGACCACCTGCCGGAGCAGGCGTTCTACATGGTCGGCAGCATCGAAGAAGCGGTCGAGAAAGCTAACAAGATGAGCGCCAAGGCGTAAGAGCCGGGATTTGGCATTCGGGATTCGGGATTTGGTACGGCGGTAATTGGGGAGCGGAAACGAGGTGAGTGACCACAGTGAAAGCTGCGGTTGCCAATCCCGAATCCCGCATCCCCAATCCCCGCCTCACAGAGTGAGGCAGCATGAGCACTATCCGTTGCGACATCGTCAGCGCCGAGAAGGAAATCTTCCACGGTGAGGCGACGCTGGTCGTGGCTACCGGCGAGTTGGGCGAGCTGGGCATTGCGCCCAAGCACGCGCCGCTGATCACACGCCTGAAGCCGGGCAAGGTGGTGGTGACCACCGCCAATGGCGAACAGCTGGATTTCGCCATTTCCGGCGGCATCCTGGAAGTGCAGCCGCAGGTGGTGACCATCCTGGTCGACACCGCGGTGCGTGCGCAGGACATCGACGAGGCGGCCGTGCGCAAGGTCAAGGAAGAGGCCGAGCGGCTGCTGGCCAACCGTGGCAACACGGTGGACGTGGCCGAGGCACAGCGTCAGCTGGCCGAAGCGACAGTACAGCTGCAGGCGCTGGAGCGCTTGCGTCGCAACCTCAAGCACTAAGCGGTGGGCTGCCCACCTCCAGGGTGGGCGTGCACGTCCGACTGCTGCAAGTTCGTCTGCAGATATGAAGTTCGAAACGCCGACCATCGTGTCGGCGTTTTCGTTTTTGGAGCGCCGCGTGCGGGTGCGTGAATCCGCGGTGGCACGCGGCAGGCACACTGCGTGCCTTGGCGCACCGCTGCACCGCAGCGCTGCATGGCAAGCTTATCCCGGCACGTTGAGGAAGATGGCATGACCCGTTCGATCGATGGCATTCGCGCTTACATGGTGAGCGGCCTGTTGGCCGCCGGACTGCTGGGGTGCGCATGGCCGGCGCGCAGCCAGCCGCCGTTGGATCTGCTGATGGATCGCATCGTGCAGCGCAATGCCATTGGCGATGCGGTAGCGCTAAGCAAGTGGGACAGCGGCAAGCCGGTGCTGGATCAGGTGCGCGAGGCGGCGGTGCTGCAGAGCGTGCGCGATCAGGCGCCGGCGCATGGGCTGGATGCCGACGACGCGGCGCGGTTCTTCGGCGCGCAAATCGAGGCCAACAAGTCGGTGCAGTACGCGCTGCTCAACCATTGGCACGAGCGCGGACATGCGCCGAACACCGCACGTCCGGATCTCAGCGCGCTGCGCGCTCGCCTGGATCAACTGCAGAGCGAACTGCTCGATGCGCTGGCCGATGTGGCCTCGACGCGCAGCGCGCCCGACTGCCCGGCCAGCACCGCGCGTGCCGCTGCGCATTACGCAGAGCAGTGGCAGCTGGATGCGCTGCATCGTGCGGCACTGGTGCGCGGCCTGGGCGATTTTTGCCACTGATCCATAGCGGCAACGTGTCTGCGAGACCAACGCGCTGTCATGCGGTTGGAGCGGCCGACAACACGTGTGCGCGTTCGCTTGGTGGCGATTGCAGCGGTTTTGTCGGCCGCATCCTGGTGGATGCAGTCAGGCGTTCAGATCGAACGCTGAGCGTGTCCAAGGCGCGGTGCACTGGGCGCTCGCCAGGCGCGCCCTCAACCCGTCCTGGAAAGGCGATGACGGCATCCATGCCGTCAACTGTCATGCAATCGGCGAGGACGCTGTACGAGAAAGGTCGCTGGCAGCCTGGTTGAATGCCACGCACACCGGCCGACGCGACTGGTTTTTGTTCCCCGACCGGGTGTGGACCCGATGCAGCATGGATGCCGCATAAGAGCGACAAGGACATCCGCGCGATCGATCAGCACTGGAACAGATGCCGCGCCTGTGCTGCGCGATGTCTGCGCGCAAGCGGTGTCCCCTTTTGCGTCGTATCGCCACACGATCGAGCAATCGCTCGGCGCCTGCGCATGCCTCGATCAGCGATACACCACATGCCGGCCCAGGAAGAACGACACGACCGCCAGCCCGCCTTCGACCAGCGGTTTCGCCAGCCATGCCTGACGCAGGCCGAGTAGGTCTACCGTGGTCGAGAGCAGCCAGGTGCTGATCAGCGTGAGCGTCAGCCACATCACCGCAAAGCGGCCGAAGCGTCGCCAACCCAGTCGCGCATCGCCTTGCTGGGCGAAGGTGTAGCGGCCGTTGAGCCAGAAGCCGAGCATGGCGCCGCCGATGCGTCCGAGCAGATTGGCGGGCACCGCGGGCATGCCTGCGGCGGTTGCGGCGATGAAGATGCCGCAATCGACGACCAGCTGCAGGGCGCCAATGATCATGAACTGGCTGCCTTGGCGGAACAGACTCATGCGTGCGGGGTAAAGGAAAGGGGCGCCCATCCTAGCGGCAGCAAGGCGCAAACGTTGTTAGTGCGGGCGAACGCTGCATCCGGGCAACGACGTGAGGGGGCGCAGCGACTAGAATTTGGACATCTCCATGCCTGGAATGTCTTGATGACCCTGCCCCTGCACGTTGTGATCCTGGCCGCAGGCGAAGGCAAGCGCATGCGCTCGTCCCTGCCCAAGGTGCTGCAGCCGCTGGCGGGCCAGCCGATGCTGGCGCATGTGATCGCCACTGCGCGGCAGCTGCAGCCGGCGGCAATCCATATCGTGTACGGGCATGGTGGCGACCAGGTCCAGGCAGCCTTCGCCGATCAAAGCGATCTGCAGTGGGCCGAACAGCGCGAGCAGCTGGGCACCGGACATGCCGTGCAGCAGGCGATGCCTGCGATTCCCGATGCGGCAACGGTGCTGGTGTTGTATGGCGATGTGCCGCTGATCCGCAGCGAAAGCCTGTTGCAGTTGCTGCATGCACCGGGCCGCATGGCGGTGCTGGTTGCCGAACTGGCCAATCCCACCGGCTATGGGCGCATCCTGCGCGATGCGGAGGGCAAGGTGGCCGCGATCGTCGAGCAGAAGGACGCCAATGACGAGCAGCGCCGCATTCGTACCATCAATACCGGCATCCTCACCGCTGAATCCACTGCGCTGCGCCGTTGGCTGGCTGGTTTGTCCAACGACAATGCGCAGGGCGAGTTCTATCTCACCGACGTGTTCGCCAGCGCCGCAGCCGATTTCACGCCGGCCGACATGGTGCACGTGGCCGACCCGCAGGACGTGGAGGGTGCCAACGACCCGTGGCAACTCGCCCAGCTCGAACGTGCCTGGCAACTGCGCGCCGCGCGCACGCTTTGCCTGCAGGGCGTGCGCATGGCCGACCCGGCGCGTGTGGAGCAGCGCGGCAGCGTGCAGGTGGGGCGCGATGTGCAGCTGGATATCGATGTGATCCTGGAAGGCAATGTGACGCTGGGCGATGATGTGGTGATCGGCCCGTTCGTGCGCTTGCGCGACGTCACGCTCGGTGCCGGCACGCACGTGCGTGCGCACAGCGATCTGGAAGGCGTGGTCACCGAAGGCGCGGTGCAGATCGGCCCGTTCGCGCGTTTGCGCCCCGGCACCGTGTTGGCCGATGGCGTGCATATCGGCAATTTCGTGGAGACCAAAAAGGTCACCATGGGCGTCGGCAGCAAGGCCAACCATCTGACCTATCTGGGCGATGCGGTGATCGGCAGCAAGGTCAACATCGGCGCCGGCACCATCACCTGCAACTACGACGGGGTGAACAAGTCGCAGACCACCATCGGCGATGGTGCGTTTGTCGGCTCCAACAGCGCGTTGGTGGCACCGATCGAGATTGGCGCCAATTCCACCATCGGTGCCGGTTCGGTGATCACGAGCGATGCGCCAGCGGGCCAGCTCAGTGTGACGCGTGCGCGGCAGACCGTGATCGAAGGCTGGAAGCGGCCGACCAAGAAATAGGCTGCGGTGCACGCTGGATCGCAGGGAACAGCGCCGCATTGGCGCTGATTGCGCCTGTTGGCCCGATGCATGGGAAGTGCGCAACAGCTCCGCCGTTCTCGGAACGACGCATCAAGGCTGCTCGCGGGACCAGGCGGCCCGGCCGCTGGCGGAGCGCTGAACGTGCGGGAGCGCCCCCGGGCGCGATCGGCCGTCCATCGCGCCCAGGGGTGCTGCCATGACATGCGCGGGGCGCGTGCGCTGACGGAAGGCGTGATGCAACGCATGGATTGCATCGCAAGTCCTGCAAGCCTTGCTGCGTTCAAGCCGCCAATGGCAACAGCAAGGTCACGCACAGGCCGCCGTGTTCGCGGTTGTGCAGCGAGATGCGGCCGCCGTGCGCTTCGGCGATTTCGCGGGTGAGGGCAAGCCCAAGACCTGTGCCATTGCGCTTGGTCGAATAGAACGGCATCAGTGCGTTGTGCAGCACCGCTTCGTTCATGCCGTTGCCGCGGTCGAGCACTTCGATGCGTAGCCACTGCGGCACGCGCGTGACGCGTAGGGCGACATCGCTATTGGGCGGCTGTGCTTCGCTGCAGGCCTCGTGGGCATTTTTCAGCAGATTGAGCAGCGCCTGCTCGATCTGCGCTGCATCGATCCGGCTGGAGACATCGGTCAGCGTGCCCTGTACCTGGAACGGAATCTGCTGCTGCAAGCGCTGCAAAAACGGCGCCCATTCGATGGTCTGCAGCTGCGGTTGCGGCAATTTGGCAAAGCGCGCATAGCCGCGGATAAAGCCTTCCAGGTGACGCGCGCGTTCTTCGATGGTCTCGAACACCGTCCCCAGGCGATCGGTGCGTTCGCGGCGCAGCAGCTCGGCGCCCGAATGCGCCAGCGAGGCGATCGGTGCCAGCGAATTGTTCAATTCGTGGCTGATCACGCGGATGACTTTTTTCCAGGTCTGCACTTCCTGGCGGCGTAACTCGGTGGTCAAGGTGCGGATCAACAACAGCTCGTGCCCGCGCCCGTTGATGTGAAAGCTACGCCGCGACAGGTGATAGATCTGCTCGTCTTCTTCGTCGTCGCCATCTTCGCGTACCGCGAACAGGCAATCCCCGCCACGTGCCAGGGCGTCGCGCAATTCGGCCGGCATGCGGCCGAGCACATCGTCCAGATGCTGGCCTTCCAGCTTGCGTCCTTCGTACAGCAGCTTGCGTGCGGCATTGTTGGAAAACCCGATCCGCCGCAGGCCATCGCCGCCGGCGACCACCAGCAGCATGGCCACCGGTGTGTTCTGCAGCATGGTGTCGAGCATCAGCTCGCGCTGTACCAGATGGCTACGCTGCGCACGCAGCACATCGCCAAGCTCGGCATGCGCCTGCACCAGTTGCGCCAGTTCGTCGTTGCCGCGCCAATACACACCGAAGTTGTATTCGCCATCGCGGTAGCTGCTGGTGGTGCCGGCCAGCGCACGAAACAGCGAGCGCATCGGTGCGGTGGCGCGGTTGAGGCTGAACCACATCGCTGCCAGCAGGACGAGGACCGAAATCGCCGCCACCTGCCAGCCGTGGTCCAGCCAGTACGCCATGAACCATGGCAATGCAGCCGCCAGCGCAAGCACTGGCAGCAAGCGTAAAAACAGCGAAAACGTGAAAGAGCGGTTCCGCATGCGAAGGTTCATTCCGAGCTGATGCCGTAGCGGTCCATGCGCCGATACAGCGCCTGGCGGCTCAACCCCAGCTCGGCGGCCGCTTGTGCGATCACGCCTTGCGCGCGTGCCAGCGCCTGTTCGATACGCGCGCGATCCGGCTCGCCTGCAGCCGGCGTCGCCGGCCGTGGCGCGGCTGCACGCGGCAGGTTCAGATCGCCCGCTTCGATGCGCGCGCCCTGCGCGAGCAAGGCGGCGCGTTGCAGCACGTTGCGTAGCTCGCGCACGTTGCCGGGCCAGGCATGCCGTTGCAAGGCATCGCGCGCCTGCGCGGATAGCGGCTTTTCACCGGCAAGGAAGTGCTCGGCCAGCGGGCCGATATCGCCGGGGCGTTCGGCTAGTGCGGGCAGTGCGATTTCCACCGTGTTGAGCCGGTAATACAGATCCTCGCGAAAACTGCCGTCGCGGATCATCGCCGGCAGATCTGAATTGGTGGCGCTGATCACGCGCACCTTGGCGTGGCGTTCGCGGTTGGAACCCAGCCGCTCGTAACGGCCGGTTTCCAGCACGCGCAGCAACTTCATTTGACCCGCCAGCGGCAGGTTGCCGATCTCGTCGAGAAACAGCGTGCCGCCATCGGCCGCTTCGAACTTGCCCTCGCGCGCTTTGTTGGCGCCGGTGTAGGCGCCGGCTTCGGCCCCGAATAATTCGGCTTCGATCAATTCACCTGGCAAGGCGCCGCAGTTGAGTGCAATGAACGGGCCATGTTTGGTGGCCGAATTGGCCTGGATAATCTCGGCAATCTTTTCCTTGCCGCTGCCATTGGGGCCGGTGATCAGCACTGGCAAGTCCGAGCGTGCGACCTGGCAGGCCAGGGCGATTGCGCGCTCGCTGGCCGGATCGGCGAACACCGCGCCGCGCAGGTCGTAGCGCTGGGTCAGCTGCTCGCGGCCGCGGCGTTCGCGTTCGCGACGACGTTCCAGTTCGCGGCGTGCTTCGGACAGTTCCAGCAGGTTGTTGACCGTGGTCAGCAGCTTGGTGTCGTCCCAGGGCTTGGCGATGTAATCGGCCGCACCGGCCTTGACCAGGCCCACCGCGCTGCCCAGGTGCGTCCAGGCGGTGAGCAGGATCACCGGCAGGTCCGGATGACGCTGACGCAGTTGGGTAAACAGCGCCTCGCCTTCTTCGCCGGAGGTAGTGTCGGCGGTGAAGTTCATGTCCTGGATCACCAGATCGAACGCCTGCTCGTCCAGCAGCGCCAGCCCGGCCTTCGGCGAATGCGCGTGCCGCGCCTCGATGTCGTGCAACGAAAACAGCACTTCCAATGCAGTGGCCACGGCCGTGTTGTCGTCGATGATCAGGATGTGCGGCATCGCATTGCTCAAGAAGGCGCGGGATGGGATCGGCACAGAATACTGGCAACACGCAGCGACAACGCGCTGCTCGGCGGGGGCGGCAGATCGCCGGGCGGCAAGGTCGGCGGACTCAAGCGGCCGATGCAGGGTGCATCGGCTGTTGCCGGCACGGCGCTGGTTATGGAGCCGCGGGCGGCAACAGCGGTGTGTACGTGGCCGCTGTCCAGATCAGGTGCACCTGCACACCATCGCGCATGACATCCACAGCGATGGGGTTGCCTGCAGCAGCCTGCAGTGCGGCCAGCAATGTTGCGATTGTGGTGATCTGGGTTCGGCCTGCCGTGCGCACGCGGTCGCCACGTTGCAACTGCAGGCTGAGCGACGCGCTGGCCTGGGTCACCAGCAATCCGTCGCTACTGGCGACGAGCTCCAGAATTTGATCGTCATGGCGCCAGTTCAGCCGGGTGTCGTCGATGGCGAGCACCTCTTGCGTCGAAGTGCTGGACGAGGCCGACGCCGCGTGCGCCCGCGTTGCCGCATCGGCCTGGCCGGGGTGAAGGAGGCAGCAGGCGGTCAGGGCGATCAGTGCCGATGATGCAAGAGAGCAAGGCATGAGGGAATCCGGTTCGTAACGATGGTGGAAACGCACGGTGGATGGCGAGCCGGGTTGCTTCCCCACTGCCAAGCGACGGGGAAGCAACGCCGGCCATCATGCACTGCGGGTGGCAACAGCCGGGGGCACTGCGGCTGCGCGGCGGGCCGGCCAGAACACCGCCAGCTGGCCGAGCATCCATAGCAGCAGCGCGCCAATCGGCAGGTAGATTGCCGGCAGTCGCGGCAATTCATAGCGTGCCATCAGCCAGACGTTGATCGAGTAGGCCATCAGCATGCCGAGCACGATGCCGACCGAGGCGAGCAGGAAATTCTCGATCTGGAAGTAGCGCAGGATCTGGCTGCGCGTTGCACCCAGCGCACGGCGGATACCGATCTGCTTGGTGCGTTGCTGCACCCAGAAACTCGCCAGGCCGACGATGCCCAAGGCGGTGACGATCAGTAGTGCGATGCACACCGCTCCAAGCAGCCAGATCATGGCGCGATCATTGCGGAAATACTTTTCGCGGATTTCGGTGTAGGTCTCTTGTTTCAGCACCAACCGGCTGTTGTCCACTTTCATCAAGACCGCCACTGCCGCCTTCAGCACTTCCGCCCGACGCAAGGGATCGGTGACACGTAAGATGTATTGCCCGTTGTTATACGGTGGACGGATGGGCAGCAGCATCGAATAGTCCTTTGCCGACAGTCCATTGACATTGTTCGGCCGCGCCAGGGTGCGCACGATTCCGACGATACGCAGCGGGACATCGCCAGAGTAGATGGTCTTGCCGAGCGCGCTGTGGTCGGGGAACATCTTGTCCGCTGCCCCCTGCGTCAGAATGACCGCCGCACCCTTCTTGCGGACTTCATCGTCGTTATCAGCCTTTTCCTGGCTGATGTATTCGTCGGGGCTGAAGTCGCGGCCGGCATTCAATTGCAGACCCAGCGCGCTCAGGCTGCCTTCGCTGACCAGATACTGCGCGGCATTGAGCGTGGGGCGTTCCTGCTCCGGGGTCAGGGTCAGCCCCGTGTTGGACGAGTAATTGACGAAGGGGATCTGATTGGTGATGACCGCATTGCGCACGCCGGGTACCGCGCGTAGCGCTGCCAGATCCTCCCGGGTACGTGCATCGGCATTGGCCTGCGGGCCGATGCCGTCCAGCTGGATGCTCAGCAACTCCTGTTCGGCGATGCCGCTGGGAGTCCGGAGCGTGTCCAGACGATTGCCGATCAAAAACAGCGAATTGCAGATGATGGCGCAAGCCAGTGCGATCTCGAGCACGATCAGTGCAGCGGCCGTCTTATGGCGGCGCAAGGTGGAGATGATGGGTCGGATGTCCATGGGCTGACCTTGAAGATAGGAAGCGTGGCTCGCCGCGATGCGGCGGGCAGGAGGTTCAGGACGACTTCAACTGCAGTGCCGGTGCGACCTGGATGGCGCGCCAGGACGGCAGGATGCCGGCGAGCAGGCTCGCGGCGATCGCAATGGCGAATGTCAGCAGCAGCATCGTGATATCCAGATGCGCCAGCGCGGCGTAATCCACCGGTTGCTGACGCACGGCCCACAGCCCCAGCCACGCCAGCCCAAGTCCGCCGATGCCGCCGGCCAGGCCGATGGTCCCTGCCTCCACCAGGCACTGCGCAAAGATTGCGCCACGCGACGCGCCAAGCGCACGCCGCACGCCAATCTCTCCGCTGCGGCGCAGGAATTTCGCCAGCAACAGGCCGACCGTGTTGAGCAGGCACACCAGCAGAAAGCCCATGGCCAGCCACAACTGCAGACGGACGTCGCTGGGAACCACCTTGTTGTAGTCCAGCCACTGCATCACGTTGCGCAGGCGCACATTGTTGGGCCGGGTAAAGCGCCCGGCGGCACGTTGTTGATCGGAATAGTTTTCGAGGTAGGCCTTGTAGTCGCCCGCTTGCTTGGCATTTTCCAGCTCCACCCAGTACTGCACCCAGGTGCAGGGCGCATTCAGCGCGGTGGTGTCGCCCGCCTCGACCTTGCCGGAGCAGTTGGTCCCGCCGGCGTGGGCCAATTTCAGATCCATCGCCGTACTGAACGGCACATACAGCTGTTCGTTCGAGCCGTAGGTGTCTGTGATGTCGTAGAAGCGTGGGTCGATCTTCCAGGTATCCAGGACGCCGACGATACGGAAGGTGTTCTTGTCCACGCGCACTTCGCGCCCGACGCTGTTGCCACCGTCGAACAGCTTTTCGTTCAGCGACTTGCTGATCACCGCGACACGTTCGTGCCGCTCGTCGCTTGTGCCGGACCACGCTTGGCCGTAGAGCAAGGGCACGTCGAACATCGCAAAGAAATCGGCCGAAGTGAAACGAGCGTTTAGCTTGAAAGGACTCAATCCACTGCGCTGTGGCTCGATCGCGACACTTCCGCCTGACATCATCGCCTGACGCATGGCGCGCTTCTCACGCAGCAGCGCCTCGGCGTCGAAGCGGGTGGACTGGTAATCGGGCTCGTCTCCCGGCTGATAGCCGGACTTCGGTTCCGCATCCACCTGCACATAGAACAACCGATCGCTCTTTTGCGGAATCGGGTCGCCCGACAACACATGGAACACCGTCAGCGTGGTCATGCTGGCGCCGATACCCAGCGCGATGGCCAGCACCATCAGTGCGGTCAGCACCTTGTTGCGGCGGAAGCTGCGTACCGCAAGATTGAAGTAGTAGCCGAACATGGGTGGGCTCCTCAGTCGGCCAGGGTTGCAACGGCGGCAGGCGTGCGCATCAGGCTGGGATTGCGTTCCAGGTCGGTGGCCTGCCCGTCGACGATGTGCACGTTGCGCTGCGCGCGTGCGGCCAGTTCCGGATCGTGGGTGACCATGACGATGGTGGTGCCCTGGCTGTTGATCTCTTCCAGCAGTTCCATCACCCCGCGCGCCATTTGCGAATCGAGGTTGCCGGTGGGTTCGTCGGCCAGCAGCAAGCGTGGACTGCCGGCCAGTGCGCGCGCAATCGCAGCGCGCTGCTGTTGCCCACCGGAGAGTTCGGTGGGGTAGTGACGCAGGCGCGAGCCCAGGCCGACCTTGGTCAGTGCCTCTTCGATGCGCTGCTTGCGCTCGGCTGCCGCCATACCGCGATACCGCAGCGGCACATCGACGTTGTCGAACAGGTTGAGGTCGGGAATCAGATTGAAGCCCTGGAAGATGAAGCCGATCTTGCGGTTGCGCAGGCGCGAACGTGCATCGTCGGACAGATGGCTGACGTCTTCGCCATCGAGCAGATACTGCCCGCTGGTGAAGGTTTCCAGCAGCCCGGCCAGGTTGAGGAAGGTGGTCTTGCCCGAGCCGGAGGGGCCGGTGACCGCGACGAACTCGCCTTCGCGCACATGCAGGTCCAGCGACCGCAGCGCATGCGTTTCCACCTGTTCGGTGCGGAAGACCTTGGAGACCGCTTGCATCTTGAGCATTGCCGATTCCTTTGCGAAGAGAGTGTGCGACGAGTGGAAATGAGTGAATCAGTGGACGGTGACGCGCGGTGCGTCGCCAAAGTTGTCTGCACCGGAGACCACCACGCGGTCGCCGACCTGTAGCCCGGAGAGCACCTGCACTTCGCCCAGGCTGCTGACACCGAGCGTGACCGGGCGCCGCGCGGCGGTGTTGCCATCCATCACATAGGCATAGCTGCCGCCGGATTGTTCGACAAACGGGCCGCGTTCGACCTTGAGCACGTTGCGGCGCGTGTCCATCAACACGCGTGCGCTCATGCGCTGGCTCTGGCGCAGGCCTGGCGGCTGCTTGTCGGTGAAGCGGATGCGCGCGGTGACTTCGCCATTGACCACTTCCGGCGACACTGCCGAGATGGCGCCGGCGAACGGTTGGCCGCTGCCGCTGGTGAGCTGGGCCGGCATGCCGATCGCCAGATCGCGGGCGAAACTCTCCGGCACCTTGATCTCCACTTCGAACTTGGACAGATCCACCACGCCCAGAATCGGCGCGTTCGCCGCCACCTGGGTGTGCTGCACCGCCTGCACCTGGCCGACCTGGCCATCGAAGGGCGAGCGCAGCGTGAGCGCGTCCACCTGGCGCTGCACTTCGGCCACCACTGCGCGTTGGCGGTCTGCCAGCAGGCGCTTGTTGCGCGAATCCAGGTCCGCACCCTGGCTCTTCAACGCGGCATCGCGCTGGGCGTGCTGCAGGTCGATATCGGTCTTCTTCAAGGTGTCCTGCGCCTTGGCCAGTTCCACCTGCGGCACGGCGCCACCGTCGTAGCCGCGTTGGTAGCGCTCCAGGTCGCGTGCGGCAGCCTGCTTGTCGATCTGGGCCTGGTCGGTGAGCTTGCTGGCGTTGGCACGCGCCAGGGTGGCATCCAGGGCCGCGCGGCTGGATTCGGCCTCCAGGCCGGCCAGGGTGGCCTGCTCCTGCGCCAGCTTGCTACGCAGCTCGGGGCTGTCGATGCGCGCCAGTTCCTGGCCCTGCTTGACGACGTCGCCAGCCACCACGCTCAGCGTCACCGTGCCGGCAGAGATGGCGTACAGCACCGGGCTGTTGGCGGCGATCACGCGGCCGTCGGCGGCGATGTCGCGTACCAGGTCGCCTCGGGTGACGGTGGCAACGCGCACGCGGCTGGCGTCGAACGAGCGGCTGCCGGCGCTCCACGCAGTCACGGCCCAGCCGATCCCGGCAAGCACCGTCACCGCGGCGACGCCAGGCCACAGCCAACGGCGCCATGGCGCGCGCTGGGCGGGTGTGCGGAGAACCTGGTCCTGGGCAGAGGTATCGCGAATCATGGTCGGCTGGCTCGGTGGCGTCACTGCGATAAAGCAGGACCCGTGCCAACGTTCAAGTCATTGAAATGGATGGTTTTGTTGGCGTGGCGACCGGTGTCCGCAGTGTCCGCGGACACTGGGGGCGGACACGCTGTCCGGGCACGGTCATGCAGCGGACAAGAGCGGACACGCTAAAATGTCCGACTTCTTTTGCGAGAGCTGTCCTATGTGCGGCATTGTCGGAGCGATCGCCGGGCGCGATGTGGTCCCGGTCCTGATCGAAGGACTCAAGCGCCTGGAGTACCGCGGCTACGATTCCTCCGGCATTGCAGTGCTCGACGGCGTACAGGTGCGCCGGGTGCGCCGCACCGGGCGGGTGGCCGAGATGGCGCAGGCCGCGCAGGCCGAACAGTTCGGCGCCACGCTGGGGATCGGCCACACCCGCTGGGCCACCCATGGCGGCGTCACCGAAGCCAACGCGCACCCGCACATCAGCGCCGGCGTGGCGCTGGTGCACAACGGCATTATCGAAAACCACGAGGAGCAGCGCGAAAAATTGCGCGCGCTTGGCTACACCTTCGAGTCGCAGACCGACACCGAGGTCATCGCGCATCTGATCCATCATCATCTGGGCAGCGCCGGCGACCTGCTCACCGCGCTGCAGCGCACCGTCAAGGAACTCACCGGTGCCTATGCGCTGGCGGTGATGAGCCAGGCCGAACCGGAACGCTTCGTCTGCGCGCGCATGGGCTGCCCGTTGCTGATCGGGGTGGGTGAGGGGGAAAACTTCGTCGCTTCCGACGTGTCGGCGATCGTGCAGGCCACGCGCCAGGTGATCTTCCTCGAAGAAGGCGACACCGCCGAATTGCACCGCGAAGGCGTGCGCATCTTCGACGGCAACGATGCACCGGTGGAGCGCCCGCTGCACCTGTCGGACGTGTCGCTGGCCTCGCTGGAACTGGGCCCGTTCCGGCATTTCATGCAGAAGGAAATCCACGAGCAGCCGCGCGCCTTGGCCGACACCATCGAGGCGGCGATCGATGCCAAGGGTTTCCCGGCATCGCTGTTCGGCGCCAACGCAGAAGCGGTGTTGCGCGACATTGAAGGCGTGCAGATCCTGGCCTGCGGTACCAGCTACTACGCCGGCATGACCGCCCGTTACTGGATCGAAGCCATTGCGGGGCTGCCGTGCAGCGTGGAGATCGCCAGCGAATACCGCTACCGCGCCGCGTATGCCAACCCGAAGCATCTGATCGTGACCATCTCCCAGTCCGGCGAAACGCTGGACACGATGGAAGCGCTGAAATACGCCAAATCGCTGGGGCATTTGCACACGCTGTCGATCTGCAATGTGCCGGAAAGTGCGATCCCGCGCGCCAGCGAGCTGGTCTGCTACACGCGTGCCGGCGCCGAGATCGGCGTGGCCTCGACCAAGGCCTTCACCACCCAGCTGGCGGTGTTGTTCCAGCTCACCATGGTGTTGGGGAAGTTGCAGGGCCGCATCAGTGACGCCGAAGAAGCCGAGTATCTGGAGCAGCTGCGCTTTTTGCCCGGCAGCGTGCAGCATGCATTGAATCTTGAACCGCAGATCATGGCCTGGGCCGAACGATTTTCGCCGAAGGAGAATGCGCTGTTCCTCGGTCGCGGCCTGCATTATCCGATTGCATTAGAAGGCGCGCTCAAGCTCAAGGAAATCTCATATATCCACGCCGAAGCGTATCCGGCCGGCGAGTTGAAGCATGGGCCGCTGGCACTGGTGGATGCGGCGATGCCGGTGGTGGTGATCGCACCGAACGACCGCCTGCTGGAAAAGGTCAAATCCAACATGCAGGAAGTGCGCGCACGCGGCGGCGAGCTGTTCGTGTTCGCCGACCAGGACAGCCACTTCAGCGACTCCGAAGGCGTGCATGTCATCCGCACCCCACGCCATGCCGGCGTGCTGTCGCCGGTGATCCACACCATCCCGGTGCAGCTGCTGGCTTACCACACCGCCCTGGCACGCGGCACCGATGTGGACAAGCCGCGCAATCTGGCCAAGTCGGTGACGGTGGAGTAAGCGCTGCCGCGGTGCCGTCTGCGCGCACTGCCAGCTGCATGCAGTCGGTGCATGCACGCAGTGCATGTTCGGCTCTGTCGCTGTCATGTTCCAGGATGGCGATTGCGTGCGACGTCGTGCTGGTTGCGCTGACGCGCAACGCGCGAGGTTCAGCTCCTCGCAAAGCAGTCGCCGACGTCCTGCCTATGCACGTGGCGATGCCGCTTCCAGGAGTGGCCGTATCCGTCTGGCGAAGGCGCGGTCGCACTGCCAGCGGCCGGTCCTTAGCGCTCCACCACAGCCTCTGCCAACGCAGTGGCCCAAGTTATGCATAAGCTCCTGGCGAGGGTCCACACCACGCAGGAGGACGTATGCACGAGTCTTTCAAACAGGGGGCGCCGGCCGAGTTGTGGCAGGCGTTGGTGCGCGAGGCGGGGCAGCGGATTGCGCGTCCGCTGGACGAATCGCGCGAGCATTATCTGGTGTTCGTGTTGCTGCGCTTCCAGCGCGATGCGCATCTGCTTTCGCGCACGCAGGCGCTGGCATGGCTGCATGCGCAGGACCAGATCGGTAGCGTGCGGGCCGACGCATTGCGTGACGTGGGAGACGGTTGCCTGCTGATTGCAGGCCTGTTTCCGGGCGTGGCGCAACGCCGGCGCCTCAGTGTGGATTACTTCATCGATCTGGGCAGGGGCGCGTATTCCGAAGTGGCCGACACCCGCTGCAGCGATGCAGGTCTGTTCGCGCAACTGGCCCAGAGCTATCGCGAGCTGGTGCGTATATTGGCCGCATTGCGCACGCCACGCGATTGGCAACCAGGCCCAGGCGGAATCTTGCATGCCTAAGCAGTGAGCATCTGAGGGGCGGTCCCCACACATGCGTGGGGACTGCCCCGACTGCGATGGCGGCCGTGTGCGGGCACACTATCCCTGCAGGACGAACGGCCGGGTGCGTTGTGCCATTACCCGTCGATCAGCGCCCTGCATGTTGGAAGCCGTCGTGTGCGAGCGGTGGCGCATCGGTCGCGCTGCATGGGGGACATGCAGCGCGTCGCACTTATCCATAGGGACAGGGATTCATGAAGACGTGTATCGCGGCGGTGCTATTGGCACTGCCGGGGCTTGCTGTTGCGCAAGACGTGCCGCTGGGCTATGCCGGACAGGGCGGAATGACGCTGCAGGAGATCGACCCTGCCATTTATGCGTATCACTACGACCACGGATTCGTGGGCGAAGATGCGATGGGCTGGGATCCTGCGCTGCAATTCGCCTGGTCGCGCATCGCAGCCGCCAAGGTCTGCGCACAGCAATCGCCGTCCGATGCATTGATCGGCAAGGTGGTGGAGCAGTACGGCAAGGATGCCGGCGTGCACCAGATCAACGGCATTGGCTTCCATGAGGCACAGATGCGGGCGGCTGGTATCTTCTGTACCGCTGCGCGCGTGACCGAAGCCACTGCGGTGGTGCATGCGTTTGCAGGCGGGGATTTCTCCACGGCAACTGCATATGCGGCTGCTGCAGTTGCAGGCACTGTGGCGGTTGCCGCAACACAGGCGCAACCAAGTCTGCAGTCCGATGCAGGCGTTGCCATGACGCCCTCGGCAGATTGGGCCTTGCAGCTCCCATTGCATTCGAGCATGCGGGTGGGCTCGAACGGCCTGCCCAACGGCGACGAAATGCTGCGTGTCGTCCGCCGCGGACATACCGGGATGGTCGTCGGTTTGCAAATTGCCACCAGCCTGTTCGCGCGCGGTGTTGCGGTCTCTGCCTTCGGAAAAGATCAGCTGAAAGGCGAAAAGATGGAGGCCCTGGGGAATCCCGGCTATCAATTGCAGCGCGATGCGGTCAACGCGCATTTGAAGACCTACTTCACCGGGCATCCGCGGGCCGTACCCGCAGAACCGTTCCCGTTGCAGGTGTTGATGTCGGACTGGCTGCTGGTGTATCAGAGCCTGGCCGATACCAAGTCGCCTTACGAGCTGCGCTACGCAGTGACGATCGGTGGGGAGCGCAGCGGCTTCTTGAAGCGCAAGGCGAGCCCGGTCAGTCTGGACTGCGCGCCGACACCGCGTACTGCCTCGCTGGAAGAATGGGAAGCCAACGATTACGCGTTGGTCAAAGCAGCCGCACAAGCCTACAGCGACGAATGCGCAGCGAAATTCGCCGAGCAGTTGCCGCAGTGGTTCCCTGACAGAGAAGCTGTTGCGACGTCCAACTGACGGACCAGTGCTGGTGGCGCCGGATATCCGGCGCCCGATGTGATGGGAAACAGCGCGTAATGCAGGCGTAAACCAGAAGAGGCACCGATCCATCGATCGGTGCCTCTTCTGTGTTTGTGTTGCGCGACGATCAACCGACGCTGCGCGCCTGGCTGCGTTGTTGCTCGTGCTGATCTTGAACCTGCGTCTGCGTCTGCGCTTCCTGCCGCACAGCATTGCTGCTCTGCTCCAGCGGCCGTTCCGCAGCGGTTGCCTTGTCGGTGTAGATCCGCTGATGCGCCGGGTCGGTTGGCTGACCCTGCACGGCAAACAGTCCGTTGCCGTCCTTGCTTTGCGCCACCATGTCGATGCGTTGCATGCCGCTGACCTTGGCTTCGAAGGTCATGTGGCCGGCCGCATTTACCAACTGCTGCCGATTGGCGAAGGCATTCGGACCGAGCTGCTCCAGCTTGTTGACGGCCTGATTGAACAGCGGGTGGTCGGGATTGGTTTTCTCCGAGAGCAGGGGCGTCTTTTCCGCCTGCTTCAACGCAGCCTGCGTATCGCGGCCAACCACGCCATCGTCCTGCAGCCCATGCGCACGCTGGAATGCCTTGACCGCCTCGCTGGTCCGTTGGCCATAGGCGCCGTCAGCCTTGAGTTCGTTACCGCCTGCGTCCTTGTAACCCAGTTGCTGCAGCGCCTGCTGCAATGTGCGCACTTCTGCGCCACGCGCATTTTCGCGCAGGACACCCGGCGCATCAGCGGCGGCGTGTGCCTGGCTGGGTTTGTGCTCGGTCGCTGCGTGAGATTGCTGCTTGTTCTGGCTGCGCTCCTGCAGCAGGTCGCGCGCCTCAGACAGCGGGTCGCTCGCATACAGCTTGACGCCCTTGGCGTGCTTGCGCTCGAGGTAGGAATCCAGCGAACTGAGCTCGACACCCTCGCCGCCACGGGATTGGCTGATCTTGAGCTGGCCATCCTTGGGGTCACGCACCACCATCGTGATGTGGTCGATGCCCTTGTAGCGCCCCTTGTCCCAACTCTGCGGGCCATTGTCCTCGCCGATGATCATGCCTTCCTTGAGGGTCTGGGCAGTCACATCCTTGCCTTGGATCAGCACGCCGGAGCGCAGCTCGGCCTTGCGCAGCAGTTCGGATGCACTGTCGAAACCCGGACTGAACTTTTCGTCCTTGGTGAAGATGGCCTTGCCGGCGCCCTTGTTGATCTCGTCCATGGTCGCGTTCTGCATCTCGACCACCCAGCCAGAACAATCGACCCTGCCTTTGTCGGGATCTTTCGCGCCCAGGCCGTATTTGACGTGATCGTATTTGTTGGTGAGGTCATAGGCTGCGTGAAGCGCAATGCCTTGCGCTGCGGGTTTTTCCGGCTGGGCAGGCGCAGAGTGCGCTGGCGCAGCGTGCGAGGGTGCCTGCTGCGTGGTCGAAATCGGCTCGATGCCTTTTTCAGGAATCCGGATACGGTCCATCTTCGTATCCCAGTACTGCACGAAGGTCTGTGCCATGTCCTTGTCGGACATGCGCCGGAACGTCGCCGAATCGACGCCGGTCAGGGACTTCAGCTCTTTCTCGCCGACATTGTTGAGAATGTTGGCGCGTGTGCTTTCCAGGCCAAAAGATCCCGTGGCGATCGCGGTCTGCAAAGAGCGATAGCCACCGGCGCCTTGCTGATGGGCCAGATACATATCCAGGCCATCGGGCTCGGGCTTGCCCGAAAGGTACGGCCGCCCATCGCGTTCGTGCCGATTGACCAGGCTCGTCCGGTTGTCCAGATACAGCCGCGCTGCTGCGTCGGTATTGGCCACCGCGTCCAGCTCGCGTCCGGCAATGCCGTACTGCTGGGCAGTTGGCGGCGTGAACTGGAATAGTCCTTTCGCACCGCCGGGGCCGCGACTGGCCAACTCGTCGAAGGCGCCGCCAGTCTCTACGTGGGCAAAACGCAGGAAGTCGTCACGCGGAATATTCCGCTCGGCCGCTTCGCGTTCGATGATGTCGAGCACTTGGGCTCGTGAGTAGTTCGTCGGCATCGCTCAAGGTCCTTGATTGAGTGCTGCAGCCACGCGGCTGCAGCGGTACGCCGCCCGAACCAATTCCTTTGGTCCTGTATCAAGGGGTCGGCAAATACGATTTGCTGGCGGCATCGTAGCGGTATTCAACCGTCGCGTCACCCCCGCTCGTCGGGGGAACGGCAGAGACCGTTACCCGCAATGCGGGCAGTCCTGGCTGCTTCACGAACGCAAGCGTGCTGGTGTTCTTGACGCAGGCAATCTTGCCGGGCGCATCTTCGCCACAGTTGGCGCTGTTGTCCTCACCCGCCGGAATGTTGCCGATATAGGTCCAATGCTTGTCGTTGACGTTATCGGTTTCTTTCGGGTTGAACACGAGTGCGTCGTAGGAAAGGATGCGCACGCCCGACTGCAGGCTCCACGTCGGCACGGCCAGCACCAGCCTGCCGTCATCGGTGACAAAGGTCTGTGGTTGACGCGTCGTGTCGACGGTGTTGCCCTGCTCCATACCGCCGAATTCGCCGATGTAAGGCTCTGCGCCAAGCAGCTTCCATGGAGACTTGCTCCCCGGTTCGCTGGCCACAAACGTGGCGTGAGCAAGCGTCACCTTGGTACCAGGGGCAGCATCGTGATTCTCGCGCTCGGCGCCATAGAGCTCGGGCGTTTCCCAGGCGAAGCCGGTGTAATACCGCGTACCGCCGAGTTCGAATTGAAAGCCGTACCAATAATTGATCCAGCTGCCATTGGCGACCTCGTAGGAGGTTGCGCCATCGCCGTCCACGTTGCTGATGAAATACAACACGCTGTCGGTCCGCGGCGGCTGCAATTGCTGGGTCGATCCCTGGGTTGCGTCCTGCATGGGAGGTGCATCCTTTTCTGACGGTTTTGGAGGAGTGCCGGCCGCGGCTGCGGCGGTCTTCGGAGCGGTGGCGTCCGGTGTCGCCTGTGTGCAGGCGGCGATCGTTGCTAGCGCAAGGACAAGTGAAATCTTCCTGACGAGCATTGGGGTGCATCCATTGCGGAGGGCGGCGAAAGTCTACTCCAGCCCGCCGTTGTGTCCAGTCGTTGCACCGGGCCTGGCGGCTCCCGCACGTCGTTGCGGCGCGGGGCTTCCACGTCGCGGATGCGCTGCGTTCGGCCTGTGCATCCGCTGACGCGCCAGCTTGCCGCTGAGCGGCGGACTTACGCCAAGGGCGTATTGGAAATGATCTCCACCCAGTAACCGTCCGGGTCCTTGATGAAGGCCAGGTGCTTCATGCGGCCGTCTTCCAGGCGTTTCTGATACGGCACGTTGAGGCTGTCGAAGCGTGCGCAGGCAGCATGGATGTCTGGCACCGAGATACAGATATGGCCGAAGCCGCGTGGGTCGCTGTTGCCGTCGTGATAGACCGGGCCATCCTGGTTTTCGGTGCCATGGTTGTGGGTGAGTTCGAGCACGCCGGGGATGCCGGCCATCCACAGGCGACGCTGCGCATCGTCATCGGGAATGGCCATGTCTTCGGGCAGCAGCGCGAGAAAATACAGGCTGAATTTTGCGTCGGCAAAATCGCGTGCGTCGAGCAGGCGGAAGCCCAGGACACGGGTATAGAAATCCAGCGACTGTGTTGCGTCCTTGACGCGCAGCATGGTGTGGTTGAACACGAAGCCGTGCGTGTCGGCGGGCGCGGCATTGGCGCCTGGCACGTGTTGCAGATCGTTCAAAGGCATGGCGGTCTCCTGGTGTGGATTGCGGGTGGGGGGTGTTGCGCGAAGGGGGATGGTAGCCAGGGCAGGGTTGTCGGCGTGTCATGGCGAAATGGCAGCGGTTCGAATGCGCTGGCGTTGGAGGAGAGGGCCAACTGCATCTGCCCGTGCCACGATGCCATCGCCTCAAAACCACACGCGCACACCGGCAACAAAGCGGTTGTCGCGTGCGGGCGGATCGTCCATCGCGGCGCGTTGTGCGCTATCGCCGAAGCTGCGGCTGTGCACCCAGCCGATGTACGGCGCGAAGCGGCGGGTAATCTCGTAGCGCAGGCGCAAGCCAAGTTCCACCGCTTCCAGACCGCTGCCAATGCCGCGGCGGTTGTCGTCGGTAAGCGCGATGTCAGCTTCCGCACGCGGCTGCAGGATCAGACGGTTGGTCAGCAGTACCTCGTATTCGCCTTCCAGCCGCAGCGCCGCGCGGCTGCCAGTGCCCACATACAGCGTGGCTTCGGTTTCGAACTTGTAGGGCGCCAGGCCTTGCACGCCGAAAGCCGCCCAGCTGCGATGTTCGCCTGCACCGATGTCCTGGCGCGCGCCGATGAGTACATCCCACCATGGCGAAATGGCATGGCCATAGAACGCTTCCAGCGAGGCAGGTTCGGTGCGCCCGTCGTGCCGTTCACCCTCGCTGCGCAGCCAGAGCCGGTCGATGTCGCCGCCGATCCATGCGCGTGATTCCCAGGCCTGGCCGCTACCGCGATGCGTGTTGGACGCTTCAAGCCGATCGAGCAGGACATAGTGGTTGATACCTGCCGAGTGCATCGTATGCGTGTGCAATGGTGCGAATGCGGCGGCGATGTCGTCCGCCGTGGGTGGGGGAATGGGGTCGCGAGGGAGTGGGTGACTGCGTGTCTCGGCGGGTGATGCAGGAGTTTGTGCAGCGTGTGTGGGCTGCGTGTGGTGCATCTTGGAGTGATCCATCGACGCGTGATCCATCGCCTGGTGGTGCATGGATGCATCGCCCATGGATCCATGCTTCATCGATTCATCGTCCATGGGGCCGGTACCCGTGTCAGCGTGCGCCATGTGAGCGTGGTCCATGTGAGCGGCCTGAGATGAGGCAGGGGTCGTCTGCATGCCATCGGTCACTTGCATCGCATGGTCCTGCATGTCCTGCGGTGCGTCCTCCAGCGCATCGTGCTGATGCTCCTGCGCAAGTGCAGATGCGCTCGCCAGGAACGCAGCAGCCAACCAGGCCTGTGTGCGAAAGCGACTCATGCCTCCACCCGCACTTCGCGCATCATTCCTGCTTCCATGTGGTACAGCAGATGACAGTGATAGGCCCAGCGGCCGAGCGCATCGGCACGCACGCGGTAGGTGCGGCGGGTGCCCGGCGGCATGTCGATGGTGTGCTTGCGTACCTGGAAGTTGCCGTGTGCATCTTCCAGGTCGCTCCACATGCCATGCAGGTGAATCGGGTGCTGCATCATGGTGTCGTTGACCAGCACGATACGCAGCCGCTCGCCGTATTGCAGACGCAAGGGTTGCGCGGAAGCGAACGCGATGCCATCGAAGGACCAGGCGAATTTTTCCATATGCCCGGTCAGATGCAGCTCGATGTCGCGCCCGGGTTCGCGCCCATCCGGATCCTCGAACACGCTATGCAGATCGGCGTAGCACAGCACGCGGCGGCCGTTGTCGCGCAGGCCCACGCCGGGGTCGTCCAGGCGCGGTGCGGTGGCATTGCTGCGCATGTCGATCAGCGGGTTGCCGGTTTCGCTGGCGGGATGATGCGGCGCCTTGTCGTGTGCCTGGGCATCGTCGTGCGAGTGCATGGTGTGCGTCCCATGCGCCGCCAACATCCCGGGCGCGCCGTGCATTGCGGGTAGCGCGTGGTGCATCCCATCGCCATGTCCCATGTCCTGCATGGTCAGGATGGCGCGCCGATCCAGTGCGGGAATCGGCGCCTGCAAGCCGTGTTGCACTGCCAGCGTGCCACAGGCAAAGCCGGTGCGGCCCATGTCCTGCGCGAATAACGTAAACGCATCCTGGCCGAGCGGTTCGACGATCACGTCGAAGGTCTCGGCCGCGGCGATGCGCAGTTCGTCCACGCTGACCGGATGCACGTACTGCCCGTCGGCGGCCACCACGGTCATGCGCAGGCCGGGAATACGGATGTCGAAGTAGGTCATCGACGAGCCGTTGATGAAACGCAGCAACACCTTTTCGCCTGGCTTGAACAACCCGGTCCAGTTGCCGGCCGGCGCCACGCCGTTGAGCAGGTAGGTGTAGGTGTTGGCGTTGACGTCGGACAGGTCGGTCGGGGTCATGCGCATGCGCCCCCACATGCCGCGGTCGGCCAGCGTGGCGCGCAGGCCGTCGTCGCGCGCATCGCGCAGGAAATCGACGACCGTGCGCTGCGCGTAATTGTCGTGGCTGGGCATCTGCTTGAGCCGGCGGAACAGGGCGGCCGGGTCCAGGTCGGTCCAGTCCGAGAGCAGCACCACATGCTCGCGATCGTGCCGGTACGGCGGCGGCGTCAGCGGGTCGATGACGATGGCGCCATACAGCCCGGACTGCTCCTGAAACATCGAATGGCTGTGGTACCAGTAGGTGCCGGACTGGCGCAGCGCAAAGCGGTAGTGATACTCCTGGCCCGGCGCGATGCCGTCGAAACTCATCCCCGGCACGCCGTCCATGTTGGCCGGCAGCAACAGGCCATGCCAATGCACCGAGGTGGGTTGGTCGGTCAGCGCGTTACGCACGCGCACGCCCACCGTGTCGCCCTCGCGCCAGCGCAGGGTAGGCGCCGGCAGGCTCTGGTTGACCGTGATTGCGGAGCGGGTGTGTCCGGTGAAGTTCACCGGCAGGCGGCCGATCTGCAGCGACTGGCTGCTTCCACGTAGCACCGGCGTGGTGGCCTGGGCGGCGGCGCGCGCGTCGTAGCGCCACAGGCCGCTGGCTGCGGCGACGCCGCCCAGGGCCAGGCCCTGGACGAAGCGGCGCCGGCTCAGGCCGCTGGCGGTTGAGCCGTGGGAAAACGGGGGATCGAAAGACATGACATCTCCTGCGCGCTCCATCGGCAAGATGGAGCGCAGCGCAAAACTGAGGAAACCCGCGCAAGCACGCGCGGGGCCGAGGACGGCCAAGGCAGGGCCGTCGGCGCTCAGGCGATGGGAGGTCGTACCGGTTGGTCGGGCAGCGGGCTGCTGCGCCCCTCGGTCAGGGTGTCCGGCACCGCCGGGTGGCCGAGCAGGCCGGCGGCTACGGCAGGCAAGGTCAACAAGGCGAGGCTGGCGTGCTGCAGGCAATCGCAGCTGCCCAGCTTGCAGCAGTCGGGCGCGTGCGCACGCGTGGCCTTGTCGTGCCACTGCATGGCTGTCGGCGTAGGCATCGCCTCATGGCACGGCACGGCTGCCGGTGACTCGCTCTGGGTCGCGGCGGTGCCTCCCGCCATGGTCACGGCGGGCATCGCGCCCGACGCCATTGCCGGCATGGCCATGCCCACCGACGCCCACGCGCCGGTGGCCGTATTGGCAACCAGGCTCAGGCACAGCAGCAGGCGGAGCAGGCGATGCAGCACAGGTAGTCGCGGCAGTGACAGGTGCAGCGAGCATAGCATCGGCCCCCAGCTGTCCGCCCGATGCGCTGGGTGCGTAAGCGGGCAGGTGGGGGCGGTAGAATTGAGGCTACTTTTGCAGCCAAGTCCTGCCATGTCGCAGCGCCAGTGGGTGGCCGCCGCCATCCGGAAGATCGAGGCCGATTTCAATCGTTCGGCCGACACCCACCTGATTCCGATGGAACTGCCGGGCTATCCAGGCATCGACCTGTACTTCAAGGACGAGTCCAGCCACCCGACCGGCAGCCTCAAGCACCGCCTGGCGCGCTCGCTGTTCCTGTACGCGCTCACCAATGGCTGGCTGCGCGCCGGGCGCCCGGTGATCGAGGCGTCCAGTGGCTCCACGGCCATTTCCGAAGCATATTTCGCGCGCCTGCTGGGCGTGCCCTTCATCGCGGTGATGCCCGCCTCGACCTCGCCGGAGAAGATCGCCGCGATTCAATTCCAGGGCGGCCGCTGCCACCTGGTCGAACGCGCCTGCGACCTGGACAGCGCCTCGCACCAGCTCGCACGCGAGACCGGCGGGCACTTCATGGACCAGTTCACCTATGCCGAGCGTGCCACTGACTGGCGCGCCAACAACAACATCGCCGAATCGATCTTCAAGCAACTGGCCGAAGAGCCGCACCCGATCCCGGACTGGATCGTCTGCAGCCCCGGCACCGGCGGTACCAGCGCCACCCTGGGCCGCTACGTGCGCTATCGGCGCCATGCCACCCGCATCCTGTGCGCCGACCCGGAAGTGTCGGTGTTCTTCGACGGCTATTGCCGCGCAGTGGACGGCCAATGCCCCAAGGAGCTGGCCACCACCGGCGGTTCGCGCATCGAAGGCATCGGCCGCCCGCGGGTGGAATCGAGCTTCATTGCCAGCTGCGTGGATGTGATGATCAAGGTGCCCGATGCGCTGAGCCTGGCGGCCATGCGCCACGTCAGCGCCACGCTGGGCCGCCGCGTGGGCGGCTCCACCGGCACCAACTTCGTCGGCGTGCTGCAGGCTGCCCGGCGCATGCGCGACGAAGGCCGGCACGGTTCCATCGTCACCATCCTGTGCGATGCCGGCGAACGATACGCGCACAGTTATTACGACCCGGCCTGGTACCAGGCGCGCGCGATCGATGTCAGCGACAGCGATACAGCCATTGCGCTGGCCGTGAACGGCGGCGATTTGCCTGCCTTGCCTTGTGCGGCGCTGGAATGACCGCCATATCCGGGACGTAGGCATCAAGGCGCTGCGCTCACCGCCACGCCTGTGCGATCGGTGTTCGCAGTCGGCAGGTGAGCACGGCACCGTGCCCTCGGTGCCGTGCTCACCTGCTGACGGTTGCCTGCCACGTTTGCCGATCCTTGAATCCACTCATCCAGTCCATTGCCGGAGCGCTCCATGACCAACCCGCTGCTCGATCTGTCCGGACTGCCGTCCTTCGATGCGATCGGCCCCGAACACGTGGGCCCGGCGATCGACCAATTGCTCGCCGAGGCCGAGGCGGCGGTGAAGGCGGCCGAGCAGGTCAGCCCGGTGCGCTGGGACAGCTTCGTCACGCCGCTGGACGATGCCACCGAGCGGCTATGGCGTGCGTGGGGGCAGGTGGGTCACCTGCAGGCGGTGGTCAACACGCCCGAGCTGCGCGAGGCCTATAACAGCAACCTGCCCAAGGTGAGCCGCTTCGGCAGCGCGCTGGCGCAGAATCTGGCGCTGTATGCGCAATACAAGGCGCTGGCGCAATCGCCGGAAGCCGCACACTTCGATGAGGCGCGTCGCAAGGTGCTGGAAAATGCGCTACGCGATTTCCGCTTGGGCGGTGCAGAACTCGATGATGCCTCCAAGGCGCGGTTCGCACAGATCCAGGAAGAACTCTCGGCGTTGGCAGCCAGGTTCTCGCAGAACGTACTCGACGCCACCGATGCGTGGTCGTACGTGACCGAAGACCAGACCCAGCTGTCGGGCCTGCCGGCAGAAGTGATTGCCGCCGCACGCGCCGCCGCCGAAAAGGACGGCGTGCCGGGCTGGAAATTCACCTTGCAGATGCCGTGCTATCTACCGGTGCAGAGCGATGCCGACAGCCGCGACCTGCGCGCGCGGCTGTATCGCGCCAATGCCGAGCGTGCGTCCGAATTCGGCGATGCCACGCTGGACAACAGCGCCAACATCGATCGCATCCTGGCCCTGCGCGCCGAGTTGGCGCAGCTGCTCGGCTTTGCCAGTTACGCCGACTATTCGGTTGCCACCAAGATGGCGCAGAGCCCCGACGAGGTGATGGGCTTCCTGCGCGATCTGGCCGCGCGCGCCAAGCCGCATGCACAGCGCGACCGCGCCGAGCTGGAAGCCTTTGCGCGCGACGAGTTGGGTCTGGATGAACTGCAGGCCTGGGACCTGGCCTACGCCTCGGAAAAACTCAAGCAGGCGCGTTACAGCTTTTCCGAGCAGGAGGTGAAGCAGTACTTCACCGAACCGAAGGTACTGGCCGGCCTGTTCGATGTGATCCACAGCCTGTACGGGCTCACCGTCAAACCCGACAGCGCGCCGGTGTGGCACCCGGACGTGCGGTTCTACCGGGTGGAAGATGCGCAAGGCACCCTGGTTGGCCAGTTCTATCTGGACTTGTACGCGCGCGAAGGCAAACGCGGCGGCGCGTGGATGGACGATTGCCGCAATCGCCGCGACACCGCCAACGGCGTGCAGACGCCGCTGGTGTATCTGGTGTGCAACTTCGGGCGCGGCAGCGGCGATGCACCGGCCACCTTCCGCCACGGCGAAGTCACCACGCTGTTCCATGAAATGGGCCACGGCCTGCATCAGTTGCTCACGCAGATTGGCGAGCTGGGCGTGGCCGGCATCAATGGCGTGGAATGGGACGCGGTAGAGCTGCCCAGCCAGTTCATGGAAAACTTCTGCTGGGAGTGGGAGCGCGTGCAGGCGATGACCGCGCACGTTCAGACCGGCGAACCGCTGCCGCGGAACCTGTTCGATCGCCTGCTGGCGGCGCGCAATTTCCAGAGCGGCATGTTCACCGTGCGTCAGCTGGAATTCGCCTTGTTCGACATGCAACTGCACAGCACCTACGACCCCTCGCAGGACAACGTGCTGCAATTGATCGAGCGCGTGCGCGACGAAGTGGCGGTCAATCGGCCGCCGGCATGGAATCGCTTCCCGCATCAGTTCAGCCATATTTTTGCAGGTGGCTATGCGGCCGGCTATTACAGCTACAAGTGGGCCGAAGTGCTCAGCGCCGATGCCTATGCCGCATTCGAAGAGGCGCCCGACCAACTGGAGCAGACCGGCGCACGGTTCCGCGCCGAGGTGCTTGCGCGTGGCGGCAGTCGTCCGGCAGCGGAGAACTTCCGCGCGTTCCGCGGTCGGGCCCCGACCATCGATGCGCTGCTACGGCATAACGGCATGGCGGGCTGACGGCGCCGATGGCGCAGTCGTCACCTGCTACCGTCGCCACGGCGTTCGCATTGCATTGAGGTGAGCTGTCCTATAACCGCGACCTGGCGCCTCTTCGGGAGGCGCAGCATGCGGTGGGATAGGGCACAAGGAGAGCGCAATGCAGCGACGTTTTTCATGGAGTGCACTATGGCTGATGGCCGCGGCCCTGCCGGTTTGGGCGCAGCACACCGGCCACGCCAACGGTCTGGTTGGCCTGCGCGCCGGACCTTCCGAAGAGTACCGGCGCGTGGGCGAAGTTCAGCCCGGCGGTACGCTGCAGGTCTATGGCTGTCTCAAGAGTGGCGCCTGGTGCGATGTGCGTTCACCGGAGGCACGTGGCTGGCTTCCTGCGGCCTCGATCGTGCTCGCTCACGGCGCCCTGAATCAGGTGGTGCCGAAGCTGACGTTTTCGCTGGATGCCTACTGGGACACGCATTATCGCGGCCGCGAATGGACCGTCGAGAGCGAGCGCGCCTACTGGCGCGATCACACTCCAGGGGACTCGCTGCCACTAGAGCTGCTGGCACCTGGCGAGGGCGTGACGGCGGACGGAGTACAGTCCCTGGCAAGGCGCGCCAAGGCCGAAACACGCGCAGAAACCGAGCGCACCCAGCGCGAGCGGGCCGTGATAGACCGGGCTGCGCTGAATCGGATAGATGCCGACAGGCGGGACGACAAGATACATCGATGCGAACGCTCGGGAAGTCAGGACAGCACCGTGCAGAGCTGTATCTCCCAGGCACGCAGCGATTACGAGCAATCGGTTCGGCAACGGTGCGAAAATTCACGCAACCAGGATGACGCGCTACAGCGTTGCATCGATTAGGCACGCATCGAGTGCGACAAATTGCCTCGGCAATGGAAATTGGTGGCCGTCACGATTGCCAGCCGACCGCTCGTCGAACCAGGCCCGGCGTGCACTAGGAGGATACGCGCGGTTGGCCCCTGGGCCGGCATCAGCGGCGCAAGCGTGCGCTTGCTACGGCAGGCCTGACGCTTCGGCTGAGTGCCTGCAAGACCCTGGCAGCATTGCGTGATCTAGGCGCGCGTTGCCGCATCGCAGGCGAGCCACCGCAGCGTGATCGCGGCGGTGGCGCCAGTGGTTACACCCGGCCGAAGACCAGTGCCGCATTGGTGCCACCAAAGCCGAAACTGTTGGACATCACCGTGTTCAAGGTCGCGTCCTGTGTCTGCCGCAAGATAGGAAAGCCTTCGGCACGCGGGTCGAGTTCGTCGATATGCGCCGAGCCGGCCATGAAGCCATCGCGCAGCATCAGCAGGCTGTAGATCGCCTCGTGCACGCTGGCCGCGCCCAGCGAGTGCCCGGAGAGCCCCTTGGTCGAAGACAGCGGCGGCACGTTGTCGCCGAATACCTCGCGCACCGCGCCCAGTTCGGTGACATCGCCCAACGGCGTGGACGTGCCATGCGTGTTGAGGTAATCGATCGGGCGCTGCAAGCCATGCATGGCCATGTGCATGCAGCGCACGGCGCCTTCGCCGCTGGGCGCGACCATGTCGGCACCGTCGGAGGTCACGCCATAGCCGAGCAGTTCGGCATGGATGCGTGCGCCACGCGCGATGGCGTGGTCGTAGTCTTCCAGCACCAGCATGCCGCCGCCGCTGCCGATGACGAAGCCATCGCGCTGCGCATCGTACGGGCGCGAGGCCACGGCAGGGCGATCGTTGAAGCCGGTGGACAGCGCGCCCATCGCATCGAACATGACGCTCATGGTCCAGTGCAGTTCTTCGCCGCCACCGGCGAACATCACGTCCTGCGCGCCATGCCGGATCAGATCTGCCGCTGCACCGATGCAATGCGCAGACGTCGCGCACGCGGCCGACAGCGAGTAGCTCAGCCCGCGTATTTTGAACGCGGTGGCCAGCGATGCGGACACCGACGAACACATCGTGCGCGGCACCATGTATGGGCCTACTTTGCGCACGCCACGGTTGCGCAGCAGGTCGGCGGTTTCCACCTGCCATTGGCTGGAGCCGCCACCGGAGCCGGCAATCACGCCGGTGCGCAGGCCGCTGACCTGCTCGGCATCCAGGCCCGCATCGGCGATCGCATCGCGCATTGCCAGGTATGCGTAGGCCGAGGCATCGCCCATGAAGCGTTTGAGCTTGCGGTCGATCAGGCTGTCCAAATCCAGCGCCACCGCACCGCCGACCTGGCTCCGCAGGCCTGCTTCGGCGTGATCGGGCAGCGCGGTGATACCGGAGCGGCTCTCGCGCAGTGCGCTGGAGACGGTGTCCAGCTCGTTGCCCAGGCATGAGGTGATGCCCATTCCGGTAATGACGACGCGACGCATCAGAAATTCTCCGTTGAAGTGAACATGCCCACACGCAGATCCTTGGCGGTGTAGATCTCGCGCCCATCCACCAGCATGCGTGCATCGGTCTGCGCCATCACCAGCTTGCGGTTGATGACGCGGCTGACATCGACCTCGTAGCGCACCAGCCTGGCGCTGGGCAGCACCTGGCCGGTGAACTTGACCTCGCCGCAGCCCAACGCGCGGCCACGGCCCGGTGCGCCGATCCAGGTGAGGAAAAAGCCGGTCAGTTGCCACATCGCATCCAGGCCCAGGCAGCCTGGCATCACCGGGTCGCCGATGAAGTGGCAGCCGAAGAACCACAGGTCCGGGCGGATATCCAGTTCGGCACGAATCAGCCCCTTGCCATGTGCACCGCCGGCGTCGCTGATCTCGGTGATGCGGTCGAACATCAGCATCGGATCGTTGGGCAGACGGCCGCTGTCGGGCGCAAACAATTCCCCACGCGCGCTGGCCAGCAATTGGTCGCGCGAGTACGTACTTTGACGAGTCATGACGAACGTGTCCTGCAAGGAGCGAGAGGCGAGGCGGGGAAGGGTGCATGAGGTCGCGCGGTTCAATCAAACGTTTTATCCGTACGCATGCGTGCTGTTTTCCGCTGAGTGCCCAGTGCGCAGATGCACTGTTGCAGGCGAAGTCACGGTGCTCGGGACCGCCGTCGGCACATGCGTGGCAGGCCTGCATGGTTGGCCGTGCAGGCGCTGTCGTCGGATGCGTTACCTTTGCTATTGAGGACGCGCTCGTGTTCGCTTTGCCAATCCGTGGCGATGTCTCTCGACGCAAGGGGTGAGACGGCGCTGGCTTATCATGGGCGCAGACCTGCGACAGAGAACCCCGCTTGATGCGCAAGATCGTGCACGTGGACATGGATGCGTTCTACGCGTCCGTGGAGCAGCGTGACGACCCGGGCCTGCGCGGCAAGCCGGTAGTGGTGGCCTGGCGCGGCGCGCGCTCGGTGGTGTGCGCGGCCTCCTACGAAGCGCGGACCTTCGGTATTCGCTCGGCGATGCCGGCCGTGCGTGCCGAGCGCCTGTGCCCGGACGCGATCTTCGTGCCGCCGGATTTTGCGCGCTACAAGGCGGTGTCGCGGCAAGTACGCGAGATTTTCCATCGTCATACCGACTTGGTGGAGCCGTTGTCGCTGGACGAGGCCTATCTGGACGTCACGCACGCCAAAACCGGCATGCAGTTGGCCACCGAGGTCGCGCAGTTGATCCGTACGCAGATCCGCGAGGAAACCCAGCTCACCGCATCGGCCGGCATCGCGCCGAACAAGTTCCTGGCCAAGATTGCGTCGGATTGGCGCAAGCCCGATGGCCAGTTCGTGATTGCGCCCAGCCGCGTGGATGCATTTTTGCTGCCGCTCAAGGTCAATCGCATTCCCGGCGTAGGCAAGGTGATGGATGGCAAGTTGGCGGCGCTGGGCATCGTCACCGTGGCCGATCTGCGCCAGCGGCCATTGGAGGAACTGCAGGCGCATTTCGGCGGTTTCGGTCAGAGCCTGTATCGCCGCGCGCGCGGCATCGACGAGCGCCCGGTCGAGCCGGATCAGGAAGTGCAATCGGTCTCCTCGGAAGACACCTTCAGCGAAGATCTGGCGCTTGATGCACTGGACCCGCACATCCTGCGGCTGGCCGAAAAGACCTGGCTCGCCACGCGCCGCACCGAACGCATCGGGCGCACGGTCGTGCTGAAATTGAAGACCTCGAATTTTCGCATCCTGACGCGCTCCTACACGCCCGAGCAGCCGCCTACCTCGCAGGAGGCGCTGGCGCAGATTGCCCTGGCATTGACCCGCCGCGTGGAGCTGCCCACGCAGACGCGCTATCGCCTGGTCGGTGTGGGCCTGAGCGGTTTCAGCGATGTCGAGGATGGCGCCGTGCAGGGGCAGTTGTTCGGCCAGATGCCGCCGTTGGAGTGAGCGGCCCGTGCTGCATTGCGTCTCGCATGCGGCGATGACTGCATCTAACGCAGGTGGCGAGCAATCCACGGCGCTTGGCAGTGACACGTGCTGAATCTTGTGCTGCGTACACTGCGGCTCTCCCACGCACGAGGCCGTCCGAATGTTTCCGTATCCGCTGGTGATCTTCGACCTGGATGGCACGCTGGTGGACAGCGCACCCAATATCGCCGAGGCTCTCAACGGCACATTGCAGGAGCTGGGGCTACAGCAGTTCAGCCAAGCCACGATCCGCAGCTGGATCGGCGAAGGCGTCAAGGTATTGCTTGCCACCGCATTGCGCGAAGCCGGCAGCACGCGCGATGCCGATGCCGAAATGCCGGTGATGATGCGCCATTACGAGGCGAGCCTGCTGCACGACCCGCAGTTGTACCCGGGCGTTGCCGAGGCGCTGGCCGGCCTGCGCGATGCGGGCGCCACGCTGGCCTTGTGCACCAACAAACCTGCGCGTTTTATCGCGCCGTTGCTGGAGCATCTGGGTATCGCCGCGCATTTCAGCCGTGTGCTCGGGGGCGATTCGTTGCCACAGCGCAAGCCCGACCCGGCACCGCTGCTGCAGCTTGCCAGTCACTTTCAACGCAGCCCGCAACAGTGTCTGATGGTCGGCGATTCGGCCACCGATGCCGCCGCCGCAAACGCCGCGAACATGCCGCTGGCGATGGTGCGTTACGGCTACCTGCGCGGTTTCGATGTGCAACGCGCCGGTGCCGTGACCATCGTCGACGACATGCGTGAACTGCTCGCGTTGCGCTGACCTACGCGCGCACCACGGATCGACCGATGCGGCGGCGTGCGTTACGGCCGCAGGCGTAAGCTCGGGCGTCTGCGCTGAAGCGGGAGATTGTGCAACAGCGACCTGTGCCGCTGAGCGGCCAGCACCCAAGACACGGTGGTGAGCCATGCATGCCGACCGGTGCGTGTCGTCGCAGGACCTTGCGCTTCAGGCTCTGAAACGAGCCATGCGTAGTGCGACGCGAGGCTGCATGCATGAGCGCGCGCATGGGCCAGCTGCATCGATCAGCCGATTGCCGGGCGCTGCCGGCCGATTCAATCCTCGCCTGCTCGCTCTGCATCCGCAGCGTCGTAAAGGTCGGTTGCCGTAGCCGCGTCGCCGTGCGTATCGTCGTTGTCGGCGCGCGCATAGTGCACGGTTTCCACCGGCCCGCCGACGGCACGCCCGCGCACCGGCAGCAGCGCGCTGGCCGCTTCGTACTCGGCGAGCAAGGCATGCCGGCGCGCTTCGGGCACGTCCTGCCAATGGCAATCGGCCAACGCGCCTTCCAACGAATACAGCAGGTTGAGGCTGGGCTTGAAGCCCGCGCGGCGCACCTTGACGAATGCGCCCACCGCACCCACCGCTTGCAGGTCCTGCTGCGTGCGCAGCCCGACCTGGCGCAGCCATGCCGCGCTTTTGGGCCCGATGTTGCGCATCCGCTCGGTGGTCACGCCAGCGCGTCTACGAAGAGTTGCGCAATGGCTTCCAGGCCACGTTGATCGTCGGCATCGAAGCGGTCCAGCTCCGGGCTATCCAGGTCCAGCACGCCGATCAGCGCATCGCCTTTGACCAGTGGAATCACCAGCTCCGAGCGCGATGCCGAATCGCAGGCAATATGCCCGGGGAACGCGTCCACATCGGCAATGCGCTGGCTCTGCCGGGTGCTGGCAGCCGCACCGCACACGCCCTTGTCCAGCGGAATGCGCACGCACGCCGGCAGGCCCTGGAACGGCCCCACCACCAGCTCGCGGCCGTCGTAGAAGTAGAAGCCGGCCCAGTTGAGCGACGGCAACGAATGGAAGATCAGCGCGGCCAGATTGGCGGCATTGGCGATCCGGTCCGGCTCGCCGTGCACCAGTGCCTGGGCCTGGGCGGTGAGCTGGGCATATTGTTCCGGCTTGCTGCCGGTCAGCGAAGAGGTGGCGAACATCGGCAAAGTTTAGCAGTGGCCGTCTTGCAGCGTGGTTGCGACGGGCAGGTAACGCGCAGGAGCTTTCCAGCACTGAATCGCGATCATTGGCCAAGGCAGCCAGGGCCCCGCACAGGGGCAACGTGGCCTCGCAGGCAAACGACACCAACCGTCCTCAGCCGCACGTGCAGTGCGCACGCTATGCTGCGCGCCCTCACGGCAATGGCGGCGCGGCCGCAGGATCAGGCGTATGCAGCATCCAGCTTTTTATGTCACCGGCACCGATACCGGCATCGGCAAGACCATGGGCAGCACCGCGCTGTTGCACGCCTTGCGCGCACGCGGCCATCGCGCCGTCGGCATGAAGCCGGTGGCCAGCGGCTGCGAGCACACGCCGCAGGGTTGGCGTAACGAAGACGCGCTGGCGCTGCAGGCGGCCAGCGATCCGCAGCCGGACTACGCCACGCTCAATCCCTACGCCTTGCCGGCGCCGCTGGCACCGGAACTGGCGGCGGCTGATGTCGGCGTGACGCTGGCGCTGGAGCCCATCGCACAAGCGTTTGCGCAATTGCGCACGCAGGCCGAGGTGGTGGTGGTGGAAGGGGTGGGCGGTTGGGCCGCGCCGCTGAGCGCGACCCTGGACCAAGCCCATCTGGTGCGCGCCTTGCAGCTGCCGGTGGTGCTGGTGGTCGGCGTGCGGCTGGGCTGCATCAACCACGCGCGGCTCACTGCTGCGGCCATCGCTGCCGATGGGCTGCAGTGCATCGGGTGGATCGCCAATGAAATCGATCCGCAGATGGAGCGCATCGAAGAGAACATCGGCATGCTGCGCCAGCGCCTGGCGATGCCGTGCTGGGGCCGGATCCCGTGGCGGCCGGGCGCCGACGCTGCCGCCCAGGCACACGGGCTGCAATTGCCGCGCTAGCTGGCACGGCGCGCTCGCGCGGGCAATAAAAAAGCCCGACAGAGGGAGGGATCTGTCGGGCCGGATTGCACGGGGGGAGGGACCCATGCAAAGACGCTGAATTTATTGGCGCTTACTTACGCCGGGTCTTGCCAGATGCGCCGGCCTGGTCGCTGCCGTTTTCGAACTGCTGCTTGGCAAACTGCCCAAGCTCGCTGGACATCTTCAATCCCAGCCCGACCACTTCCTGATTGACCGAGGCCAGGCGTTCCAGGTTGTCGCGCGCAACCTGCAAGCCTTTCGGCCAGAGCGTCTGGTAGGCGCCCAGATCGCGCGCCTGCGCGAACTCGCCGAAGAAGCTGCTGGTCGCGTTGACGTTGCGTTCCAGCGTCTCCAAGGCCAACTGGTTGGCACGTGCTGCGACAGACGCGAACTGACTGGTGAAGCTGTTTTCGAACTGCGCCGACATTGCGAACCCCTTGGGGAAAGCCGTGACCGTTTGTTGCGTTGCAGCATACGCCGAAGTTGCTGCGATGCAACACGTTTCCTGAAGATTTTCCAAATGTGCGTAGAAGCGCTTTAACATCAACAGCTTAGCCGGCCGCTCAAATGAGAAAAGCCGCCAGCTGGCGGCTTTAGGTCACTCCACTGCGCTGCCGCTCAGCCGCGATAGCGACAGCCGGAGGTGCAGGTCTCGTGCACCACGATCTCGCTCAGCTGCGGCAGTGCCGGCTTGAGCTGCTGCCAGATCCAGATCGCCAGGCGTTCGCTGGTGGGGTTTTCCAACCCTTCGATGTCGTTGAGGTAATGGTGGTCCAGGCGGTCGTAGATCGGCTGGAAGGCCGCCTTGATGTCACCGAAATCCATGATCCAGCCGGTCTCGGCGCCGGGTTCGCCGCTGACATGCAGCTCAACGCGAAACGAATGGCCGTGCAGGCGCGCGCATTTATGCCCAGGCGGCACGTTGGGAAGCCGGTGCGCGGCTTCCAGGGTGAAGACCTTGAAGATGTCCATGATGGTGATTCGGCAAGCAGGAAGAAGGAGAGATGCGTGACTGCACAGGGCAGGATCCCGCAAGAGCCCGGGCAGGCCGGGACGGACAGAACAAGGGCCGCATCGCGGCCCTTGTTCTCAGCGCATGCCCAGCGCTCAGGCGCCGCGGTTGGCCGGACGGCCATTGCCGCCACGTCCACCATCGCGACGGCCTGCGCCCGCGCCAGCGTTGGCCTGACGCGGCCCGCCGCTGCGCTGGCCACCCGGCTTCTTCGGGCCGGCATGCGCATGCGCCTGACGCGGTGCATCGCCATGCGGACGACGGGCGTGGCTCTTGCGCGGCGCGCGCTCGCCACCCGGCTGCTCGGCGCGACCCGGCGCGCTGTTGCCCCAACGGATCGGGGTCTGCGGCTCGTAGCCCGGCACGTCGCGGATTTCCACGTCGCGGCCCAGCATGCGCACGATCTGGCGCAGCAGCTTGGCTTCGTCCTGCGCCACCAGCGAAATCGCCTCGCCGGTGGAGCCGTTACGGCCGGTGCGGCCGATGCGGTGCACGTAGTCCTCGGCCACCATCGGCAGGTCGTAGTTGATGACCTTCGGCAGCTGGTCGATATCGATCCCGCGCGCGGCGATATCGGTGGCCACCAGCACGGTCACGCGGCCTGCCTTGAAGTCGCTCAGCGCGCGCATGCGCTGACCCTGGCTCTTGTTGCCATGGATCGCCGCGGTCTTGATGCCGGACTTCTCCAGGAACAGCGCCAGCTTGTCGCTGCCGTGCTTGGTGCGCGCGAACACCAGGGTCTGCTCGCGGCTGTCCTGCGCCAGCAGGTGCAGCAGCAGATCGCGCTTGCGCGCGCCGTCGACCGGGTGCACGCGGTGGGTGATGCTCTCGGCCACGGTGTTGCTCGGGGTGACCTGGATCTGCATCGGGTTGCGCATGAACTCCAGCGCCAACTGCTTGATGTTCTCTTCGAAGGTGGCCGAGAACAGCAGCGTCTGACGGTCCTGGCGCGGCAGCTTGGTCAGGATGCGCTTGATCGACGGCAGGAAGCCCATGTCGAGCATGCGATCGGCTTCGTCCAGGATCAGTACTTCGATACCGGACAGGTCCACGCTGCGACGTTCGATATGGTCGATCAGGCGGCCCGGGCAGGCGATCAGCAGGTCTACGCCACGACGCAGCGCATCGAGCTGGTTGCCCATGCCCACGCCGCCATAGATCACCGCGCTGGGGATGCGCAGGTACTTGCTGTAGCCGCGCAGGCTGTCGTGCACCTGGGTGGCCAGTTCGCGGGTGGGGGTCAGGATCAGCGCGCGAGGCTTGCGCGGGCCGTTGACGGTCTGCGGCGCGGTGCCCAGGTGCTGCAGCAGCGGCAGGCCGAAGGCAGCGGTCTTGCCGGTGCCGGTCTGCGCGCCGGCCAGCAGGTCGTGACCGGCCAGCACCAACGGGATCGCCTGCTGCTGGATCGGGGTGGGGGTTTCGTAGCCCTGCTCGGCCAACGCGCGCAGCAGGAAGGGCGCAAGGCCCAGGGATTCAAAAGACATCAGGAAGCTCCAAGTAAAGCGTCGCCGCCAAGCCAAGCCCGGAGCGCAAACGCATTGCAGATGCAAGAAGGTGAGGCTCGGAGCGTTCCCGTGAACCGCGCTGCGAGATGGTGGATCAACCCGATCAAGGAGCGATGGGTTTGTCGGCACCACGAAAGGCGTCGGGTGGGGCGGGCGAGCGGATCGATCGATCCTGGCCTCGCCGGCTGTCCCTAAGGGAAACGGACGGCCGCATGCAGACCCGGCAAGTGTACTCGCGTTTGGCGCGCTGCACAAAATCGCGGTTTCGCGGTTGTGGCCACGGTCAGTTGTTTCAGGTGCAACCAGTAGTGCGGCAGGCCGTACAATCGTCCGATCAGCCACAGCACAGGATGGTCATGAAGCTAGGTTCCCTGAAGGAAGGCGGCCGCGACGGCAGCCTGATCGTGGTTTCGCGCGACCTGCGCACCGCCGTGCGCGCCACCGGCATCGCGCCCACGCTGCAGCGCGCGCTGGAGGACTGGAGCAATGTGGCGCCGCGCCTGAATGCCTTGTCGGCCTCGCTCAACGATGGCAGCGCCGACGGCGTGTTCGATCTGGATGTGCAGGCCTTGGCCGCCCCCTTGCCGCGCGCCTACGAGTTCGTCGACGGCAGTGCCTACCTGCCGCATGTGGAGCGGGTGCGCCGCGCACGCAATGCCGAAGTGCCGGAAAGCTTCTACACCGACCCGCTGATGTACCAGGCCACCAGCGCCGGCTTCTATGGCCCGCGCGATGCCATCAAGGTGATCAGCGAGGACTACGGCATCGACCTGGAGGCGGAGATTGTGGTCATCACCGACGACGTGCCGATGGGCGCCTCGCCCGAGCAGGCGGCCGCGCATATCCAGTTGGTGGGCCTGGTCAACGATGTCTCGCTGCGCAACCTGATTCCGGCCGAGCTCGCCAAGGGCTTTGGTTTCGTGCAATCCAAGCCGCGTTCGGCGATGTCGCCGGTGTTCGTCACCCCCGACGAGCTGGACGATGCCTGGCGCGACAACAAGGTGCATCTTCCGCTGGTCACGCACGTCAACGGCGCCTGGTTCGGCGCGCCCGAAGCCGGCAACGACATGCAGTTCGACTTCGCCCAACTGATCGCCCACGCCGCCAAGACCCGTCCGCTGTCGGCCGGCACCATCGTGGGCTCGGGCACCATCGCCAACCAGGACACCGCCTTGGGCGCCTCGTGTTTTGCCGAGCAACGCGTGGTCGAGACGCTGCGCGACGGCAAGCCCAGCACGCCGTTCATGGCGTTCGGGGACATGGTGCGGATCGAGATGTTCGATGCCAGTGGCGCCAGCATCTTCGGTGCGATCGAACAGCGCGTCGAGCGGCAGCCGCTGCCATGACCTGCGGCGCAGCGACGACAGGCGGTCGCGTATGAGCGCGGCCCTGGAGCTGTTTTCGTACTGGCGCTCCAGCGCGGCGTATCGCGTGCGCATCGGTCTTGGGCTGAAGGTGCTGGATTACATCGCCCGCCCGGTGCATCTGGTGCGCGATGGGGGCGAGCAGCACGCGCCGGCCTATGCGCAACTCAATCCGCAGGAACTGGTGCCGACGTTGCGGCATGGCGATGTGGTCATCACGCAGTCGCTGGCGATTCTGGAGTATCTGGAAGAGGCATTCGCGCGCACCACGGCGCTGCTGCCGCGCGCGCCTGCCGAACGCGCCCGGGTGCGCGCATTGGCGCAGCTCATCGCCTGCGATGTGCACCCGCTCAACAACCTGCGCGTCATGCAGGTGCTGGAGCGCGAGTTCGCGCTGGAGGGCGCACAACGCCAGCAGTGGACACGGCGCTGGATGGAGCGGGGCTTTGCGGCACTGGAAACGCAGCTGGCGCGCGATGCGCAGACCGGGTGCTTCTGCCACGGCGATGCACCGGGCTTGGCCGATTGCGTGCTGATCCCGCAGCTCTACAACGCGCACCGGTTCGAGGTCGATCTGGCGCCGTATCCGACCCTGCGGCGCATCGAGCAGGCCTGCCTGCAGTTACCGGCCTTCGACGCGGCGCGCCCGGAGATGCAGGCCGACGCGGTGGGCTGAGGGCAGGCTGTCACAGCCCTCATCCGCCCTTCGGGCGCCTTCTCCCATGGCACGGGAGAAGGGCAGGCAATCACCCGGTTCGGGCAGTCGGCGTCACGCCAGGCGAATAGGAATGCAAGTTTGAGAGCTTCGGCACCGGCACCTGAAAGCACCGTGCGAGCGCCGATCTCGTCCTTCTCCCGCAAGCGGGAGAAGGTGGCGCGCAGCGCCGGATGAGGGCGCCGGTTGCATCGGCATCGCGAATGCGGAGCACGTCGCAGAGTTCGCTCTTAACCACCAGGATCCAGCAGCCCCCGGTGACGCAAGATCACCGATCGTCGCCGCCAAACCGATTAGATGAACCCGTGACTGATCTTCGGTGCCGCGGCCGCTTCGTAATCCGCATACGGGTCGTGCTCGCCGGAGCCGCCCTCGGAGAGACGGAACTTCAGCGCCAGGCCGTCGCGCGAGTCGGCCGCGCGCAGTGCTTCTTCCTGCTCGATTTCGCCCGACTTCACCATCCGGAACAGGCATTGGTCGAAGGTCTGCATGCCTTCTTCCAGCGACTCTTCCATCGCTGCCTTGACCTCGTGCACCTGGCCGCGCCGTAGCAGGTCGCGGATCATCGGGGTATTGAGCAACACCTCGGTGGCGGGGCGGCGGCGCCCGTCCACGCCCTTGACCAGGCGCTGGGAGACCACTGCGCGCAGATTCAGCGCCAGGTTCATCAGCACGTTCTTGTGCGCGCTTTCCGGGAAGAAATTGAGGATGCGCTCGATGGTCTGGTCGGCGTTGTTGGAGTGCAGCGTGGCCAGGCACAGGTGGCCGGTTTCGGCGAAGGCGATCGCCGCCTCCATGGTTTCGGCGTCCAGGATCTCGCCGATCAGGATCACGTCCGGCGCCTCGCGCATGGCGTTCTTCAGCGCGCTCTGGAAGGCGTGCGTGTCCAGGCCCACCTCGCGCTGGTTCACGATCGACATCTTGTGCTTGTGCAGGTATTCGATCGGGTCCTCGATGGTGAGGATGTGCCCGGTGGTGGTGCTGTTGCGGTGGTCGATCATCGACGCCAGCGAGGTCGACTTGCCCGAACCGGTCGAACCCACCACCAGCACCAGCCCGCGCGGGGTCATGATGACGTCCTTGAGCACCTGCGGCAGGTTGAGCTCTTCGATGCTGGGAATCCGGCTGCGAATGGCGCGAATCACCATGCCCACCTCGCCGCGCTGCTTGAACACGTTCACGCGGAAACGGCCGGCATCGGGCAGGGCGATGGCCATGTTGAGCTCGAGCTCGCGTTCGAACTGCGGCACCTGGCCTTCGTCCATCAACGAGTAGGCGATTTTCTTGACCATTCCCGGCGGCAACCCCGTATTGCCGAGCGGGTAAAGCTTGCCCTCGATCTTGATGTACACCGGCGCGCCGGTGGTCAAGAACATGTCCGAGGCATTCTTTTCGGTCATCAGCTTCAGGAAGTAGCCGATATCCATGCGCAATGGTTCCCCAACAAACAGCAGCGTCTCGTTGCAAGTCCGCCGCAGGCTTCCGACAATGGCCGTGCTCGAGACTTCTCGCTACGGCTCCCCTAATGACGGCTAGCTTCGCATACTTGCGGCGATCCCTGTATGGCATCGCCTGTTTCATGGTCCTTTCCTCTCCGGCCGCCGCCCAGGTGGCACCGGAGCTCACCGCCGCCGAACAGGCCGTGCAACGCGCCACCCAGGCCGATGCCGACCAATACGCCCCGGATCTGGTCAACCTGGCCCGCCAGGAATTGATGCAGGCCCAGCAGGCGCAACTGGACAAGCGCCAGCGCAAGCAAGTGCCCCAGATCGCCTTGCGCGCCGCCGCCGACGCCGACCTGGCCAAGGCCCGCAGCGAAGAAGCGGTGGTCACCGCTCAACTGGAACAGCGCAGGAAGGAAGTGGCGCAGTTGCAGAACACCCTCAATACCGGGGAGGGCGGCCGATGAAACTGCGCCCCCTGCTGTATCTCGGTGTGTTGAGCCTGGCCACGTTGCCGCCGCTGGCGATGGCGGCCAAGGACGACCCGCAGGCCGACGCGCTCAACCGGCGCCTGGCCGCACTACAGAACGACCCGCAGACCAATGATCTGGCGCGCTTTGAGCGGCTGCAGGCGCAGCAAAGCGTGGCTGCGCTGGCCGAGGCCAAACGCCGTGACCGCGACGAGCTGGTGTTCCTGGCCGACCGGCGGGTCGAAATCGCCGAACTCACGGCCCGTACCGCGCTGGCGCGGCGCGAATTGGACCGCCTGGAAGGCACGCGCAACGACTTGCTGATCGAAGCCAGTCGCCGCGATGCCGCACGGGCGCGCCAGGAAGCCGAACGCCTGCGCGTGCAGGCGCAGATCCAGGCCGAGGCCGCCGAGCAGGCACGCCAGGCCGCCGAACAGGAAGCGCTCGCCCGCCAGGACGCCGAGCTGGCGTTGACCAGCGTGGCCGGCAAGCAGACCGCCAAGCTCAACGCGGCCCAGCAGAAGGCGGTGCAACTGGCGCATGAGGAGGCCGAGCTGGTCGCCGGGGCCAAGCTGCCGGCCGCCAAGTTCGACAGCCGCGGCGAAGTGTTTTCCCTGGGCAGTGGCGCCTTCGGTGGCAAGGCGGCGTTGTCCGGGGATGCCGCCGGGCAGGCCAAGGCATTGGCCGAATATCTGAACATCGGCAAGAAGGGCCGGGTCAGCATCGTCGGCTTCGACACCGATCCAGCCATTGCCAAGAAGCGTGCCGAAGCACTGCGCGATGCGTTGGTGGCAGGCGGCGTGTCGGCCTCGCGGCTGCAGGTCACCGGCACCAAAGGCGCGGCCAGCAAGACCCGCGCGGCCGAGGTCGTTGTCGCGCCCTGATGTCATTCGTTGCAAGTGATTGGAAGTTAAGGTCTTTTAACCCGTGCATGACGCCTGGTTGAACCGCGGTCACTGATTGAGGCAGGGAACGGCAAATGCGGCCGTTTCGGTCTTGAACCCCCTGGGCGACCGGCGTAGGGTCGTACCTCCGGGCAGCAACTCCGCGGCCCGGGAAGTACGGAGGGCCGGGCCAGTGATGCAGAGGCACGCAACGAGACAACATGGTGGAGCAGTTGTTGGTGGTTCCGCCGGTGTGTCGGCCTTTGCAACGCGTTGGTCTTCCATCCCCAAGCTGCGCCCCGTGCCTTCGCTGGCCGGGGCGTTCTTGTTTTAAGTGAAGGAGGTAACGCCATGTTCGAAGGGCAACCGCAGACCGAAATCGACGCATTGATGAAGTCCGATCCCCAGTTCAAGCAGCTCTACCAACGCCACAAGCTATTGAACAAGAAATGCATGGATGCCGAACTCGGGGTGCTCCCGATCGACGACGTGACCTTGGGCCAGATGAAGCGCGAGAAGTTGCAGGCAAAAGAAAAGCTCACCCGGATGTACGACCAGCTCACCCACTGATCCTTCCCCACCGTTAGAACAAGTTCACCGTCGCGGGCGGTGGCGGCCTCCTCGTCGGCTTGCCACCGTCCGCGTCTTTAGTTGGAGCGGCGTTTGCTGGCGGGGGCACATCGGCGAACGGTTGAGCCTGTTCGTTCATCGGCCCGTGCAATCGGTTCAATGCTGAATGAGCATTCCCCGGCGGTTCGTCGGATAATGACCGGTCTAGCCCGCGTGGCGCAGCGACGATATCCCGATGGCGATTCATTCCTCCGTACTCGAACTGATTGGCAACACGCCGATTGTCAAGGCCCAGCGCCTGGACACCGGCGTCTGCGAGCTGTTCCTCAAGCTGGAGGCGAATAATCCTGGCGGATCGATCAAGGACCGCATCGGTCTGTCGATGATCGAAGCGGCCGAGCAGCGCGGCGATCTCAAGCCCGGCGCCACCCTGGTGGAGGGTACCGCCGGCAACACCGGTCTGGGCTTGGCCCTGGTGGCGCAGCAGAAGGGCTACCAGTTGATCCTGGTGGTGCCGGACAAGATGAGCCGCGAGAAGATCTTCAATCTCAAGGCCATGGGCGCCAACGTAGTGCTGACGCGCTCGGATGTGGCCAAGGGCCACCCCGAGTACTACCAGGACCTCGCTGCCAGGATCGCAGCCGAGACTCCCGGCGCCTACTTCATCAACCAGTTCGGCAACCCGGACAACCCGGCCGCGCACGAATTCGGCACCGGCCCGGAAATCCTGGCGCAGATGGGCGGCCAACTGGACGCCATCGTGTTCGGTTGCGGCAGCTCCGGCACCATGACCGGCCTGTCGCGCGCCTTCGCCAGCGCCTCGCCCCACACCGAACTGGTATTGGCCGACCCGGTCGGTTCGATCCTGACCCAGTACATCGAAGAGGGCACGGTCAGCGAAAAGTCCGGCAGCTGGTTGGTCGAAGGCATCGGCGAGGATTTCCTGCCGGATATCTCCGACTTTTCGCGGGTCAAGAAGGCTTATTCCATCAGCGACGCGGAAAGCTTCCATACCGCGCGCGAGCTGCTGGCCAAGGAGGGCATCCTCGGTGGCTCGTCCACCGGCACCCTGCTGGCTGCGGCGCTGAAGTATTGCCGCGAGCAGACCACGCCCAAGCGCGTGCTGGTGTTCGTCTGCGATACCGGCAACAAGTACCTGTCGAAGATGTACAACGACTACTGGATGCTCGACAACGGCTTTTTGGAGCGCCCGCAACATGGCGATCTGCGCGACCTGATCCTGCGCCCTTACAACAAGCGCGACACCGTGGTGGTGGGCCCGAAGGATCTGCTGACCACCGCCTACCAGCGCATGAAGCTGTACGACGTCTCGCAGTTGCCGGTGATCGACGATGGCGAGCTGGTAGGCATCGTGGACGAAAGCGACGTGCTGCTGCATGTCTATGGCGACGAATCCCGTTTCCGCGACCCGATTTCCACTGCCATGGTCAGCAAGCTGGATCGTCTGGACGTCGCGTCGCCGATCGAAGCGCTGCTGCCGGTGTTCGACCGTGGCCAGGTCGCCATCGTCATGGACGGCACGCAATTTCTTGGCTTGATCACCCGCATCGACCTGCTCAACTACCTGCGCCGTCGCGTGCAGTGATCGTGCAGTAATCCGGCACTGCCGCGCGCTCGGATGAGACGCGCGGCACGGGCCATTCAGACCTGCTTGTTACAATCGCCCACTTTTTCGGGAACCTCCATGTCCAATCGCACCACTCATAGCCATGACGGCGAGCGCGCGCTGTCGCTCGCAACGCTGGCGATCCATGGAGGGCAGTCGCCAGATCCGAGCACCGGCGCGGTGATGCCGCCGATCTATGCGACGTCCACCTATGCGCAGTCCAGCCCCGGCGAGCATCAGGGCTTCGAATATTCGCGCACCCACAACCCCACGCGCTTCGCCTACGAGCGTTGCGTTGCCGCGCTGGAAGGCGGTACGCGCGCATTTGCGTTCGCTTCCGGCATGGCTGCCACCTCGACGGTGATGGAGTTGCTGGATGCCGGCAGCCACGTGGTGGCGATGGACGACCTGTACGGCGGCACCTTCCGCCTGTTCGAGCGCGTGCGCCGTCGCACCGCCGGCCTGGATTTCAGCTTCGTCGACCTGACCGACCCGGCTGCCTTCGAAGCTGCAATCCGCCCCGACACCAAGATGGTGTGGATCGAAACCCCGACCAACCCGATGCTCAAGCTGGTCGATATCGCTGCCATTGCCGCGATCGCGCGCAAGCACGGCCTGTTGATCGTGGTCGACAACACGTTCGCTTCCCCGATGCTGCAGCGCCCGCTCAGCCTGGGTGCGGATATCGTCGTGCACTCGGCCACCAAGTATCTCAACGGCCACTCGGACATGGTCGGCGGCATCGCGGTGGTTGGCGACAACGCCGAGCTCGCCGAGCAGATGGCGTTCCTGCAGAACTCCATCGGTGGCGTCCAGGGCCCGTTCGACAGCTTCCTTGCCCTGCGCGGCCTCAAGACCCTGCCGCTGCGCATGCGCGCGCATTGCGAGAATGCCCTGGCGCTCGCGCAATGGCTGGAAACCCACCCTGCGATCGAAAAGGTCATCTACCCCGGCCTTGCTTCGCACCCGCAGCATGCGCTCGCGAAAACCCAGATGTCCGGCTTCGGCGGCATCGTCTCCATCGTCCTCAAGGGCGGCTTCGACGCAGCCAAGCGTTTCTGCGAAAAGACCGAATTGTTCACCCTGGCCGAATCGCTCGGCGGCGTGGAAAGCCTGCTCAACCATCCCGCCGTCATGACCCACGCCTCCATTCCGGTTGCCCGCCGTGACCAGCTTGGTATCAGCGATGCGCTGGTGCGGTTGAGCGTGGGGATTGAAGATGTGGGGGATTTGCGTGGGGATTTGGAGTGGGCGCTTGCGCGTTAAGCAGCACATCCACGTAACGGAAACCTGGCGCTCATCGCGCGGCTTGGCAGTGGCCAAATGAAGGCGCGCATGTCGCGAGTTTTGCCGAGCACCGGGTTTCTACGTGCGGTCCTGGCTGGGGCAATTCGCTATGTCCTTGTGCGACCGTCGCTGAAACGCCGGTTGATGCGTGCGCTGTCAGCGACACCGGGCCTACTCATGGCGATCAAACGCCTTGGGGTACGTTTCGGATTTGGCGGCCTGATGGGGCCCGGTCACCTGGCGATCAATGGAAGGGCGAGTGGTCTGGCGTCGCAAGGACGCATGACTGCGCGTGCCGCCCGGATCTACGAAGATCTGCGTCGGGCGATGGCCGCCAGGGATCGTTGAGTCGTGCGCATCGCCATCGATCTACAGGCAGCCCAGACCGCCAGCAGGCATAGAGGGATCGGGCGTTATTCGCTTGCATTGGCTGAGGCGATGCTGCGTGAGCCGCGCGCGCATGAGTTCTGGTTGGTCATCAATGGCGATATTGCCAGCGACGCGATCGATTCGCTTGCTGCTCTGTTGCCACGCGAGCGCGTGGTGGCGTTCCGCACGGCTCAGCCCGTGCATTGGCGCGATCCGGCAAACGCGTGGCGGCGAACGGCCTCCGAGCATATGCGCGAGTCGTTCCTGCAGGCCTTGCAGCCGGATATCGTCCACGTCACTAGCGTGATCGAGGGTGCGAGCGATGGAGCGGTGACCTCCATCGGTCGTGGAACGGGGGGGGCACGCACTGCTGCAACCTTGTACGACCTCATCCCGCTCCATGATCCGCGATACATTGCCACCCCATGGGCCGCAGAATGGTATGCAGATAAGGTCGCCTCGCTGCAGCGGGCCGATGTATTGCTCTCGATCTCCGATTACGTTCGGAACGATGCAATCGAGCGGTTGTCGGTAGCGCCGGAGCGCGTGGTCAATATCTCGTCTGCGGCCTCGCAGATCTTCAGGCCGATCCATGTCGATAGCGTGCTGCGTGGACGATTTGCGCACGAGCATGGGATTGTCGGCGGGTACGTGATGTACAGCGGGGCAATGGATCCTCGCAAGAATCTCGAGGCCTTGGTCGCAGCCTATGCGCTGCTGGGTAAAGAGAAGCAGGAACGTTATCAGCTGGTGGTCACCGGCCACCTGGACGAGTTGGAGCGCGCGCGGCTTGCGCTAGTTGCGCGTCGATTGAAGTTGTCGCCGGACCGGATCGTCTGTACGGGACACGTGACTGATCAGTCGCTGGTCGAACTGTATTGCGGTGCTGAGCTGTTCGTCCTGCCTTCTTTGCAGGAAGGATTCGGCCTACCGTTGCTCGAGGCGATGGCCTGTGGAACCGCCGTGATTGGTGCACGCGCAAGTAGCATTCCGGAGGTGATCGGGCGCGACGATGCCTTGTTCGATCCGACCGATCCTGCAGCTATCGCTGGAGCGATGCGGCGCGTTCTGGAAGACACGGACTTTGCGCGCAGCCTCCGCCACCATGGGCCACAACGCGCCCGTGCATTCTCATGGGCAGGCAGTGCGTCGCGCGCGCTAGATGCGTTCGAGGCCTACGGCCAGTTACATCCGGCCGCTAAGTGGGGCTGGCGAGAGACGAGCGAGGCGTTGCAGAAAAAGCGTGCTGCGCTCGTCACGGACTTGGCGCACGCATGCGGCAGCCGCGTGCCAGTTGCGGATACGGACCTGGTGCAAGTGGCCGTCGCCATGGATGCAAATGAAGATCTGCTGCGCGACGTGTTGCGAAGGCAACATCCGCTCCCCCAGTTCCCCTCGTGGCGTGTGGAAGGGCCGTTTGACAGCAGTTATAGCCTCGCCCTGGTAAATCGTGAACTGGCGCGTGCGCTTGATGCGCAGGGGCTGAATGTGCTCTTGCATTCGACCGATGGCTCGGGAGACTTCGACGCCGATCCAGAATTCCTCGCTTCCGATCAGCAGATTGCGCGGCTTCATTCGCGCGCATCTGGAAGCGCGCCGGTTGCGGCCGACGTGTGCAGCAGGCTGCTGTATCCGCCTCGCGTTGCCGACATGGACTCCCGCTTCAACCTGCTGCATGCCTATGCCTGGGAAGAATCGGCCGTGCCCGAGGCTTGGGTTGCCGATTTCAACGAGTTCGTCCAAGGCATTTCCGCGCTTTCCACACATGTGGTCAAGGCATTGGTGGACAGTGGGGTCGCGATCCCACTCGGCGTTTGTGGCGCCGGGGTGGATCACTGGGAATCAATTGCTGCGGCAGAGGGTACTTCGTTGCAGCAACGTGGTTTCAGTTTTCTCCATGTGTCTTCCTGCCTTCCTCGCAAGGGTGTGGACGTCCTGTTGCAGTCCTACGGCGATGCCTTCAGCGATCGCGACGACGTATCGCTGATCATCAAGACCTTCGCCAACCCTCAGAACGAAGTTCGTCGTTTGCTGCATGGCGCACGACGCGCCCGGGCCGACTTTCCTCATGTGATTCTGATCGAGGAAGATCTCGACAGTGCCAGCTTGAAACGTCTTTACTCGCAGTGCGACGTGATGGTTGCGCCAAGCCGGGCCGAGGGCTTTGGGCTGCCATTGGCAGAGGCGATGTTGTCTGGTCTTGCTGTCATCACCACTGCGTGGGGTGGTCAATGCGATTTCTGCAACGACCAGACCGCCTGGTTGATTGATTACACATTCGCGCCTGCTGAGACGGTATTTGGGCTCCCTCACTCGGTCTGGGCTGAACCCTCCCGGACAGGGCTAAGCCGACTTTTGCGCGAAGTGCACCGTCTCCCCGCCGAGCAGCGCAACGAGCGGACCCGTCGTGGTCGACAGCTCCTGCAGGGCCACTTCAAATGGGCGGATGTGGCGCAGCGGCTCCTGGCGTTTGTTCGCGACCTGTGGGCTCGGCCGATTCGCACTGCCACGCCTCTCATCGCGTGGATTGCGCCCTCCGCGCCAGCTCAGAGCTCGGGTGGCGTTTTCGCTGAGCTCAGTGGCCTAGCTGGCGAGTTAACGCTATTTGAGATCGACGCATCGATCATATATTCAGGCGCGACGATGCCGGCAGGCCTGGTTTCCCTGTCTGAACCGCGCCATTGCCCAACCCGCTCCCTTCCTGTCATCGGCCATCAGCTGACCAATGCGGTGGTAATCGATTATCCTCACATCCTGCATCATGGTCATTGGTTCGCTGGCCTGTTGGAGGATCAACTCGATCGTGGTCGGATTGTCGTTGTGCTGTTGCGTCGAGTTGCCGCATCCGATCCTTGGGAGCCTGCGCTGATTCGTGCACTCAGGCGATGCGATCGCGTCCTGGTCGAGGGGTTTGCCGATCTCAATCTGCTCAAGAGCCAGGGCGTCAGTGCGAACACGGCGATCCTCCCCACCCTTGGGGACAACGTGGAGATCCAGCAATCTGCGTTGCGTGTATGGAGCATCGTCCGTGCGCTGCTGTGGCAGCGGCATGCTGATCCTTCGATTTTCTCGCCGCGGCCTGCAGAGGTAGTCTGCTCGTGACAGTCATTCTTTTCGGCCTCTCTCTTTCGGTTTCCGCGATCGTGACAATTCTGATCCCGCTCTCTTCGGTAAGCTTAATCTCATGAAAGACCTGCTGCGCCCCCTATGGGTATACCGATACTTCATCTTCTCTTCGATCAAGAACGAATTGAGGATGCGCTTTATCCAAAGCAAGCTTGGTGCGTTGTGGATGATCATCCATCCGCTGATGCAGGTACTGATCTTCGCAACGATCCTCTCCGAGGTTCTCGCGGCGAAGCTGCCTGGAATCGACAATAAATATGCCTATGCGCTGTACTTGATGTCTGGAACACTATGCTGGAGCCTGTTTAACGAGACTATCAATAAATGTGTCTCGCTATTCGTGGAAAACGGAAACCTGATGAAGAAAATGGCATTCCCAAGGATATGCCTTCCCTTCATTGCCGCAGGAGCAATGCTGGTTAACAACCTTCTGCTGCTGCTCGCCATCTTCATCGTGTTTGCGGTGCTTGGTCATTATCCGGGGTTGCAGGTCCTTTGGTTGCCGTTCCTGCTGGTGCTGACATTGACCTTCGCGATGTCGTTGGGCTTGTTGCTGGGGGTGTTCAATGTATTCATGCGCGACATCGCCCAAGTCGTGCCAGTGGTGCTTCAGGCGCTTTTCTGGCTGACGCCCATTGTCTACAACATCAGCATTCTTCCCGAGGACGTCGCCAAGGTCTTTAAACTCAACTCCCTGTTTCCGCTGGTGACGGCTTATCAGCAGGTACTGCTTTACGGCACAACACCGGATTGGCGCTCATTGATGCCGCTGTGTGCGGCCACTGCGATACTGGGCCTGATGTCGTTAGTGGTGTTCCGACGTGCCAGTCAAGAAATGGTGGATGCGCTATGAGCGATGTCGTAATGCGTGTTGATGACGTTGGCAAGGCCTATCGGGTCTGGAGCAGTCAATGGTTGCGGGCGGCCAGTTGGTTCGGTGCTCCAGTGCAGGCGCGCGAGGAACATTGGATCCTGCGCAATGTGTCGTTTTCGATCAAGACCGGCGAATCCGTTGGCGTAGTGGGGCGCAACGGTGCGGGTAAAAGTACGCTGCTGAAACTGATCACCGGAACCGTGCAGCCTACTGAAGGCGTCATTGCCCGGTCGGGGCGAATCGCGGCGATCCTGGAGCTGGGCATGGGATTCAACCCGGACCTGACAGGCAGGCAGAATGCGTACCATTCAGCAGGTTTGATGGGGTACTCTCAACAGCAAATCGATGCGGCCATGCCCGGCATCGAGCGGTTCGCCGAGGTTGGAGAATACTTCGATACGCCAGTGCGGACCTACTCCAGCGGAATGCAGGTGCGGGTGGCATTCGCCGTAGCGACGGCGTTCCGCCCCGACGTGTTGATCGTCGATGAGGCGCTTTCTGTGGGAGACGCCTATTTTCAGGCGAAGTGCTTCAAGCGCGTCCAGGAATTCAAGGAGCAGGGAACCACATTGATCCTGGTGAGTCATGCAGTGGGTGACATCGTCAAGCACTGCGAGCGCGTGCTATTCATCAAGGATGGCGGCGTCTATGCCGACGGCCCGGCGCGTGAAGTTTCCAATCTGTATCTGGACGAGCTTTTTGGGCGAAAGAGCAGTCCTGATTCTGCGCGTGCGGACGTTCCGATCAAAGCGATCCCAGGCGAAAGCATCGATGACGTATTCCACACTCGCCCTTTGTATAACCGCAACGAGCATCGTTGGGGTCAGGGCGGAGCGAAGATCGTCGACTATGCGGTGACCAGTAGTGGCGAGCGTTTTCCTGCGCGTATCGACAGCGGTGCGGTCACGAAATTCCACATGAAGATCTTTTTCGAGCGTGACTTCGACAACGTGGTCCCAGGTCTGCTGTTGAAGACGCTCGAAGGGCTGTTCCTCTATGGGACAAATTCATTTTTGGCGAGCGACGGGCGGAAGATGCTTTCCCCACGCGCAGGCGATGTGATTACCTGCCATTTCGCATTGCCGCTGAGCGTCAATGAGGGGCATTACATGGTGTCGTTGGGGGTGTCGAGCGGCGATCCGCTCGGCGAGTTGGTGCCCCTGGACAGGCGCTATGATTCCATCTTGCTGGATGTCAGCCGTCCCATGCAGTTCTGGGGCATCGTTGACTTGAATGCCGAATTTTCCGCCGACGTTTCTTGATTGCCGTCCGTGTCCGCGCCGCTGGCGTGCCGCTAATTCCAGGTTTCTATTGATGACGCATTCCGTTTCCCCGGGCAACAGTTCTATCGCCGATCTCGTTGCTGCGTTACCCGAAAAGTATCAGCCCATTTTTGGCCATCCAGAAATTTCCGACGGTAGCTCCCGTGGTTGCGAGGACCGCCTGAAGGTCATCCTCGATGTGGTCGACCACCTGCGGATGGCATTGGGGCGTCCGATTCGGGTGCTGGATCTTGGATGCGCGCAAGGCTATTTCTCCCTCAACCTGGCGGCGCGGGGGGCCATCGTCCATGGTGCGGATTTTCTTGATCGCAATGTAGCGGTCTGCCGGGCGCTGGCGGAAGAGCAGGGCTTCGTGGCCGCCACCTTCGAATGTGCCCGGATCGAGGACATCGTCGGGGGGCTGGAGGTTGGCAGATATGATCTCGTCCTCGGGCTGAGCGTCTTTCATCACCTGATTCATGAGCATGGCCTGGAGCCTATTGTCGGGTTGATTGGGCAGATCGACGCCTGCATCGCAGTTGGCATATACGAGCTTGCTGTGCGGGAAGAGCCGCTGTATTGGGGTGCATCGCAGCCGGGTGATCCCGCGCAATTGCTGCAGCGCTATGCGTTTCTCCGAGTGCTGGCTCATCAGGGAACGCATCTGTCAGGTATCGCCAGGCCCTTGTATTTCGCAAGCAGCCGTTACTGGCTGCTTGGTAATGACTTCCGCGAATTTCTCTCGTGGCGCACGGAATCACACGCCCATGCGATGAACAGTCACGCAGGGACGCGACGCTACTACTTTGCCGATGGCGTGATTCTCAAGCAGATGTCATTGGTTGAGACGTCGAGGAAGAAGATCAACCTCGCAGAGTACGAGAACGAAGTGAGCTTCTTGCGTGATCCGCCTCCTGGGGTGGCTGTTCCGGCTCTGATGCACAACCTGGAGGACAGTCGCGATGTATGGATTCTGCGAGAGCAGCTGCCAGGGCGCCTGCTTTCGGAGATGATCCAAGACAAGGCCCCGTATTCCTACGAGGAGATAGCCGATTCCATCATTGCGCAACTTGTTGCGCTGGAGGCGGTCGGGCTTTACCACAACGATCTGCGCTGTTGGAACCTGCTTGTCAACGATAATGGCACTGCCACCTTTATCGACTATGGTGCCGTCTCGACTAGCGCAGTTGATTGCGTCTGGCCTGATGATCTGCTTCTTTCGCTTTTGATAACGCTGCGGGAATTGGTGCAGGGGCAGATCGCACCGCCTTTGCCCGTTCGCCGCCCGCTCCTCGATATCTCCATGCTGCCGGCTCGCTACCGGGTCGCGTTCTATACGATATTCAATCGCCCACGTGGGGAATGGACGTTTCGCGCTTTGAGGGAGGCGATCGGCCAAGAAGATGGGGAGGCAGAGGGAGCCGGCTGGGTATGGCTGTTGCGAAAGCAGGAGCGTGCACTTCTCATCTATGAGCAGGCCATCCGGGCGGCCGAAGCACGCTCGGCCGAAGTCCAGACCAAGCTCAATGAGTCGCTGAGTAACGCGCATCACTGGTATCTGCGCGCAAATGAGCGCGAAGAGGCCATCGACAAGCTGAACAGCGAGATCAATGGGCTGAAAGACACTATCGGCGAGTTGCATCATCTGCAGCTGTCGGGCACCTCGAACATCCATGACCTCCGCCGGAGATTGGAAACTTCAGGTGCCAGCTTCACGGTCGTCCGTGAGCAGCTGGATGAACTCCGCATGCAGCTCGATTCTTCACTTCAAAACGCCCACCACTGGTGCCTGCGTGCCAGCACTGCCGAGCAAAACCTGCACGATATCCAGACTAGCGCGTCATGGCGTCTGACGCGCCCTTTAAGAGGGATGGCGCGTTTGGTGAGGTCGCCTCGCGCATCGCTGAAGCGGATCCTACTTGCTCTGGTTCGCCGAGTTCTCAAGCGCCCGGCGCTTGCCCGTGCGCTAAACAACTGGTTACGTATGGCGCCTTCTGTCCATGCCAGGATCAGGGGCGCCGTCGCGGCGGATATGGGGATTGATCGCGTGATTCAGCCAGTGATGGAGGATCGGCCGCGCCCCGACCAGGTTGTGGATGTCACCGTGCTTGCCGAGCCGGTCGCGGCAGCGAGGCTGTCTGCCCGTGGTCATCAGATCTATGAGCGCATGTTGGCCATACGCAATGGGGAGTCTGCTTAATGCGCATCGTGATGGATCTTCAGGGAGCACAGTCGGAGAGTCGTTTCCGGGGTATCGGGCGCTATAGCCTGGCGTTAGCGCTTACAGTAGCCCGCGATGCACGGGGGCACGATATCCATCTCGCATTGAACGGTGCATTTCCGGAGGCAGTGAAGGATATTCGGACTGCATTTAAGGGGCTCATTCCGCAGAGCAATATCCATGTATGGCATGTGCCTCTTCCCGTGCATGCCTGCGATACTGGAAATAGCACGCGGTGCAGTCATGCCGAGATCGTGCGGGAGGCAACGCTGGCTTCATTGAAGCCCGATATCGTGCATGTATCCAGTCTGTTTGAAGGTTACGGCGACAACGCATTGACCAGCATTGGTCGTGTCTTCCAGATCCCGACCGTGGTGACGATGTATGACTTGATTCCGATGATGAACCCAGAGGTTTATCTCAATCACGACCCAGTCTATGCCAAAGCTTACGCGGAGAAATTTTCTTTTTTGCAGCGGGCGGATGCTGTCTTAGCGATATCGGAAAGTTCAGCTGACGAGGCGCGCCGGGTTGGGAAATTTGGCAGCGATAAGGTCTTCAACATCTCTGCAGGATGCGATGCTGTCTTCTCACAGTTGGAAATCCAGCATCCGGCGCGTCGCTTGGTCCGCGCCAAGTTCGGGATCGAAGGCGAATTCTTTCTCTATACCGGTGGAGCGGATCGGCGCAAGAATCTGAATCGCTTGATCGATGCATATGCGGCACTCCCCGTGGCAACGCGCAAGATTGCCGGTCTGGTCATGGCCGGACGCATGCCTGCGTCGTTGGTGGACGATCTCAATCGCGTCGCATTGGAGCGGGGGCTGCGAGCGGACGAGATCATCTTTACCGGTTATGTTTCAGACGAAGAGCTGGTTGCGCTGTATAACGAATGCCGCTTCTTCGTGTTTCCGTCCTGGCACGAGGGATTTGGTTTGCCGGTATTGGAAGCAATGGCATGTGGTGCAGCGGTCATTGCAGCCAACGCTTCAAGTATTCCGGAGATTGCCACGGAGCCGGCCATGCTGTTTGATCCGTATGACACTGCCGAGATGTCCGAGCGGATCCGCTGGATGCTTGAGGATGATGCAGCCGTAGCGGAAGCTCGCGCTTTTTCGGAGCATCGGGCTACTGCGTTCTCTTGGGAGAGAAGCGCAACAGCGTTTCTCGACGCTTGCGAGAGCGTGCATCTGCGATCCTTGCCGCGCACCGATGCTGGTCAGGCACTCAATATAGCCATGGCCGCACTTGGCCGGAAAAGTACGCAAACGCTCGCAGTGGTTGCAGCAGCAGATGCGTTGGACCGCAGCATAGCGCCAGAGGAGCGCATGCTCATGCTCGACGTTACCGAGCTGGCCGCGCACGATCGTGGGACGGGTATCCAGCGCGTGACGCGCGCCATCTCGAATGAGTGGCTGCGCCGGCCGCCGCATGGCTACCGCATCCAGCTCGTCAGGTTGGATCGCGAGTCACGTCGCTATGTGTGCGCCAATGCCTACGCCGGCCACCTTCTAGGTCAGGATTTCGGTGAGGATGCGGCACTGGTGTGTCACGCGGGCGACGTCTTCGTCGGCCTGGATCTGGTGGGACACGCTGTTGATCTGGCCTCCGATTGGTTCGATTACTTTCATGTTGCAGGGGTAGTGATCAATTTCGTGGTCTATGACATCCTTCCTGTGCGGAATCCACAATGGTGGCCCGGGCCCGGCGGGCAGCACCACGAGCGCTGGCTGCGAGGTATCGTTTCCGTATCGGATCGGTTGATCTGTATTTCCCAGGCCGTTGCAGATGATGTGACTGGATGGATGCTGGAAAATGGAATCGGCAAGCAGCCGGACGTCGCATGGTTCCACCTTGGTGCTGATCTTGAAGGAAGCGCTCCCAGTCGGGGCATGCCGGATCATGCCGACGCGCTTCTCTCTCGCCTGAAGCAGGTGAGGAGTTTCTTGATGGTGGGCACGCTCGAACCCCGCAAGGGGTATGCCGGCGTGTTGGCCGCATTCGAGTATCTATGGTCTGCAGGGCAGGATATCGCCTTGGTGATCGTCGGCAAGAAAGGCTGGATGGTGGACGAGCTTTGCGAAAAGTTGGAAACGCATCCCCAGCTTCATCGCAATCTGTTTTGGCTCAGCTCCGCCAGCGACGAGCTCTTGGAAAAGCTCTACCAAGCCTGCACCTGCCTCATCGCCGCCTCTGAGGGCGAAGGTTTTGGCTTGCCACTGATCGAGGCGGGACAGCGACGACTGCCAATTCTGGCCCGCGATATCCCGGTGTTCCGCGAGGTTGCTGGCGAGCATGCAACTTACTTCGCAGGGCACACGCCGGTGGAGATAGCGAGCGCCATCGAAAAATGGCTCGAACTGCATACACAGAACGCGCATCCGCGGACTGACGAGCTGTCCTGGTTGACCTGGGCGCAGAGCGCCGATCAGCTTGCCGCCGCACTTCTGAAGCCGGCCGCCAGTCTGGTATATCCGAGCCAGGAGGCCAAGTGAGGTCAGGCAAGTTATGATGGCGCGCTTCCTGCACGGCGATGCTCGGGGCGCTCATGGGCGTGATCTAGAGCGGGGTTGCTTTCACAAATATCCGAAGAGAATGTAGATGACTAACAAGATTGCAATCATTACCGGTATCACCGGACAGGACGGTGCTTACCTGACCGAGCTGTTGCTTGGCAAGGGTTACAAGGTGTATGGCACATATCGACGGACCAGTTCCGTCAACTTCTGGCGCCTCGAGGAGGTTGGCGTCGCGAAACATCCGAATCTGGAGTTGGTGGAGTATGACCTCACGGATCTGGGGACGACGATCGCGATGGTCCAGAAGATCCAGCCCGACGAGATCTACAATCTCGCTGCCCAGAGCTTCGTCGGAGTCAGTTTCGATCAGCCGACAACGACAGCGCAGATTACCGGTATCGGCGCACTGCACCTGCTTGAGGCGATTCGTCTGGTGAACCCGAAGATCCGGTTCTACCAGGCATCGACTTCGGAGATGTTCGGTAAGGTCCAGGCAGTCCCTCAAAAGGAAGACACGCCGTTTTGGCCACGTAGCCCATACGGCGTTGCTAAGCTGTATGCCCACTGGATTACGGTGAATTATCGCGAGAGCTACGATATCTTCGGATCCAGCGGAATTCTGTTCAACCACGAAAGTCCACTGCGCGGCCGGGAATTCGTTACCCGCAAGATCACCGACTCGGTGGCTAAGATCAAGCTCGGGCTGCTGGACTGCATGGAGTTGGGAAACCTGGACGCCAAGCGTGACTGGGGCTTTGCGCGCGAGTATGTGGAAGGTATGTGGCGGATGCTGCAAGCCGAGGAGCCGGACACTTTCGTGCTCGCGACAAATCGCACCGAAACCGTGCGCGATTTTGTCGGCATGGCGTTTAAGGGCGCAGGCATCGACGTCGAGTTCCGTGGAGAGGACGCTGAAGAGACTGCGGTGGACATTGCCACCGGCAAGGTGGTCATGCGCATCAACTCGAAGTTCCACCGCCCTGCAGAAGTGGAGCTGCTGATCGGCGATCCCGAAAAGGCGGCCCGTATCCTCGGCTGGAAGCCTGAAACCACGCTGGAGCAGCTGTGCCAGATGATGGTCGAGGCTGATCTGAAGAGGAACGAGCGTGGCTTCTCATTCTGACCTGACGGGTAAGCGGGTTCTGATAAGCGGAGCGTCCGGGTTCACCGGGCGCTACATGGCCCAGCAGCTCAAGGAACAGGGCTGCACGGTCATCGGCGTCGGAACGCGTTCGGATGGTACCGGCACGGCTGGTACCGACGAGTTCTGGCCGATGGATCTGCGCGACGCTGCCGACGTCGCTCGCATCGTTGCGCATGCCCAAGCCGACTACGTTGTACATCTAGCGGCAGTGGCCTTTGTCGGTCACGGGGATGCTGACGATTTTTATCGTGTCAATCTGCTCGGCACCCGGAACCTCTTGCAGGCGTTGGCCGCAAGCCGCCACCGTCCGGAAAGGGTGCTGATCGCCAGCAGTGCCAATGTCTACGGCAATGCAACTGAGGGCGTGATCGACGAGGCGGTCACACCCGCGCCCGCGAACGACTACGCGGTGAGCAAGCTCGCCATGGAATATGTCGCCAGCTTGTGGCGCGAGCGGCTATCCCTGGTGATTGCCCGCCCTTTTAACTATACCGGGGTCGGTCAGGCGACCAATTTCCTGATTCCCAAGATCGTTTCCCATTTCGCATCTCATGCCTCTTCCATCGAGTTGGGCAACACCGAAGTGTGGCGCGATTTCGGCGATGTCAGATCGGTCGTGCTGGCTTACCGGAAGCTCCTGCAGGCACCGGCGGCCGAAGGGCAGATCGTCAATGTGTGTTCGGGTGTCGCCAGTTCGCTGGGGGACATCATCGGGATCTGCTCGAAAATCACTGGCCACGACATTGACGTCCAGGTGAACCCTGCATTCGTTCGAGAGAATGAAGTCAAGAAGTTGCTTGGCAGCAATGCCAGATTGCAGGAGCTGATCGGCGATTGGCAGAGTCTTGCGCTAGAGGACACGCTGCGCTGGATGCTCGAAGCTAGCTGCCAGCACTAGCACTGGGCAGTTAGAACAATCCAAGGGAATTGAAGGCAATCGAGCTTCGGCTGGAAAATTCAGCCGAAGCCCCGCCTTGCGAATTGGTTCGGCGTTATGGTAAGCACTGATGAACCGCCGGCCGCGAGGAGCTGCGCCAGCTGAAAGTGGCAGGCGACACTGGCGATCGTGCGGCCACGGCAGCTTATCTGTCGCAATCGGCCTTGCAGATTTCAAGACTTGTCAGCCCGAAGGCAAGCAGCCGTTGGTCTGCGGATATGCCGATCTTAGCGGGAGAGACCGGTGTTTCGTAGTTCAGGACGATATGCACCACTTCACCCGGCTGGCGGCTTGTGACGGGAATCCGTAGTGCCAGCGGCAGGGCTTGTGCTGGAGTGACTAGGGTGTCGAGCGCTTGAACGCCGTTGACCGAGGCACGGATGCGAAGCGCTTGATGGGGGCCAGCCAGAAACGGGTTACCACGCAAAATTACTGTTGTTCTGCCGACTGTTGTCGGGGTGACACGATAGCTCAGCGATGAGCTTGTACCTGCGGACCAGACGCCCCATGCCTCATCTGACGACCAGCCTTGTGTCAGTAGGCTGCGCAGCGAGGGGAGGGTTATGCTGGTATCTACGGCAGGCTCGGCGAACGCCGCCTCTTTGGCAGCTTCGATGCTTGCAGGCTTCGCCCCCCCTGGGAGACGAAAGACCACAACCGCTCCATCTTCGCGAGTCATTGCTGGCGGCGCGCCAATGGCCTGTGTCCATTCAGCAATGACTTGCGCTCCCTGGTCGGCATAACCGCGCTTGTCGATATAGATAGCGTCGAAGCCGAAGCGACCGATTGCCTGGAGCTGCGCTGCGGCGGGTTGGGTTTCCAGATTCCGGTAGAACAGGTCGCCCTCACGGCCTTTCATGCCTGCGTAGCTCCACTTTAAGTGCTGCGAGTGGACGAATCCCACCGCAAGGTCATATGTGTGCAAGGCATTCTTAGGCGGCACTTCCGGAAAGGGCATGTAGGGCAACTGGTAAACTGCTGCACCGAAAGGGAGGGCAGCTTCAATGCTGCGGATGAAACGCTTGTCCTGCTCGTACGCAGTGCGCGCGCTGGACTGACACTGGCCGCACACAGCTGAGGTCTGATCCCAGATGCCGATGACCAGCATGCTGGCCGCAGCGATCGAGGCAATGGTCATGTGGTGTCGACGCCCCACCTTGTCGGATAACATCTGCACTGCAATGGCCACCGCAGCCAGCGTGCTAAATGTGATGAAGATGCTGGCCCGATTCCAGCCGCGGATGGAGGGCGATACAAGGTGCGCGAAGAGTGAGCCAAGTCCGCCGATGGTCATGAATGCCAGAAGGACGCCGGAGAGAATCGCCAACAGGGCAATGCGTTCTTCATTGCGCTGCTCGGCCAGGCGCGCGAACGTGACCAGCGCCAGGATGGCAAGGCCGATGGAACCGATCAGGCCCAGGGAGGCGGTCGTGTTCTCGTTGATCAACGGTGTGCTGGCCATGTACCGGGCCGTGACATTGGCCAGCTTGGGTAGCCTGTGGTCGGGGCGCGGTAGGATCAACTGCATCAACTTCACGCCGTAGATCTCGGACTCTGCTGGCGCGCGAGCAGCGACTTCCGGGTTGTGACCGTTGATCTGATCGTTGATCACATTGGGTGCGACATTTGCCAGCGTACCGAGCGCGAGGAAGAAAATGACGGGTGCTGCGAGGCGGCTGATGGACGTCCAGTTCTTCTGGAACAGCGCCATGAGGCAAGCCGTTCCAATCAGGATCAGACCGAATGCCGTGTAGTAAACGCCGAAACAGCTCAGGATCAGGTACAGCGCGGCAAGCGTGATCTTACGTGCGGGCCGCGCGCTCCAGAAATCCAGCGATACATCGGCGCGCACAATTCGAATCGCAAGCATGAAGTAGATCGGGACGCCGAAATACCAGGTGTAGAAGATGTGCTGCAACCGCAGGAAATGGAACGGTGCCAACGTAAAGAGTATGGCAGTGGTAAAGGACAGCGAACGACCGACGCGCAGCCAGCGCATTACCCAATATGCCGTCAGAAAGTTCGCGGCAAAACCCAGCAGGAAGAACAGATTGATTGCGGCGGCACTGCTGCCGGTCAGCATGCCGGCGAGCTTCAGGAACAGAAAGCTGCCGGAATCTGCTCCAGGATAATCCAGGAAGGAGGAGCCGAATGGGAATCCGCTGCGGTCGTTCTCAAAAATCCATCCTTCCATCGCTCGCTGCGTCAGCCAGAGGCTGCTCAAGGCGTCGCCCTTATACGAGAATGGGTAATCCAGCAAGGACAAGAGGCCAGCCGGCCAGCCGACCAGCAGGAGGCTGCCCGCCACGACGGACATAACGGCACCTAACAGCAGGGGTAGCCATTCGGCCTTGATCAGGGGACTGGCCGGCGCCGTGGCAGGAAATAGGGTAATCATGTAATCCACGATTCAAGAATGGATGCGCCGCGCCAACGGGAGGCAGGCAGGCAGGCAGGCAGGCGGGAGGTAGGGCAACATTCTACGCTGTGTATGTCTCAGCCTTGGTGGGAGTCTGGCTTGGGAGGCTGCAACAATAACTTGCTCAGGATAAACGACACTGGCAGCGTGACAACGATGGAGATCAGCGGGCCGACTGCCGCCGGCACGCCTAGATGCCCTACGCTGATTTTCAGCGCCAGGGCTCCAACTGCGTAGGTCACCAGATAGATGACCGGAAACGCTGCAAATTTCAACCAGCTGTGTTGAGCACGAAAGACGTAACGGGTGTTGATTAGATAACTGAGCAATATGCCTGCACAGAAACTCGCAAGATAAGCCCACTGGTAATACATAAAATCAAGGAGCACCCAGTACAGTGCCAGGGTCAGGCCCGTGTTGAGTGCTCCGCCCAACAGGAAGCGTAGGGCCACAGCGAACAATGACCGATGCCGCCAAAGCAGGGCATCGGCATGTGGGGACTCATCCGCCCGCATTCGCCAGACTCTTGAAGGACGCGTAATCGCGAATGTACTCATCGGTGTCGTAGGGCTCGGACGCAAACACCAGCAGCACGGCATCTTTGGAGTACTTGTACTGTGTGCCCCAGATCATCGGCGGCAGATGGATGCCCTGGTTCGGTGAGTTGAGTTCGACATCGATGCGGCGCGCACCGTCGTCTGCCAGCACCCTGACCGAACCGGAAACGCATACGAGAAACTGATGGCAGCGCTTGTGCGCATGCTCGCCACGGGTCTCCTGGGTGGGTACACCGTAGACAAGAAAGTACCGCCGCGCATTGAAGGGAAGGAAGCTGTCGAAGTCTCCGACTGACAGAGATCCGCGCATGTCGGAAAAGCTGGGCATCTGGTAAAGCTTGACGCCGGGAACGATGGTGTCGGTGATGCCCTGAACGACGGGCAGTGAAGCCGCTTGATCCGCGTCCTTGTCGGATACATAACCCACAATGCGCGCAGGATTGCCAACTACGATGGCATTGGGCGGCACCGAGCGCGTGACCACTGCACCTGCGCCAATCATCGCGCCACTGCCGATAGTGGTGCCAGCCAGGATTGTCGCGTTGGCCCCAATCGACGCGCCTGATTCCACTAAAGTGCCGAGAAATTTCTCGGGATATACCCGGCTGCGGGGGAAAAGATCGTTGGTGAAGGTTGCATTAGGGCCTACGAAGACATCGTCTTCCAAGCGCACGCCATCCCATAGTTGCACGCCGCACTTGACCGTCACACGATCGCCGATCACGACGTCGGACTCAATGAATACGCCATCGCAGATGTTGCAGTCACGACCAAGGCGAGCGCCTGGCAGTACGTGGGCAAATGCCCAGACGCGGGTGCCCTCGCCAATGGTGGCGCTCTCGCAAAGAGCGTTGGGGTGCACGAAATAGCTCACTGGTTATCCTTTTCGAAGTTTTCGACTGACTGCATGATTGACAATGGACGTGCCTTGGTATTTTCGAAGGCATGCCAAGCGTATGTACCTACAATACCCAGTCCCAATGAATTGAGTGCGCCGAAAAAGAGAATGGTCAAGATAGTCAGGGTATAGCCCGGCACTGCGACGAGTCCGGAAAACTTCGCAGCCAGCACCAGCGCACTGAGCAACGTCGTAAATGCCAGCGCGATCAGGCCCAGCGCCGTCAGCATGCGGACTGGCAGGTCGGTGAAAGCAAAGACGCTATCGGACAGATACCGCAGTTTCTTGCTCAAGGTCCAGGCGCTCTTGCCGTGCTGCCGCTCGCGTCGCTGGTAACTGACAAATTCGCGCTTGCCGCCCAGCCAGAATAGTTGCGCGAGCAGGCTGGAATGAGCTTCGTTCAACAGCAACAGCCGTTCGAGGAAGTCACGGCTGACAGCGAAGATATCCACGCCACCCTTGGGAATGTCCTTGATGACCATGCGCCGATAGGTCGCCCAGAACAGGGTCGACGCCAGCTTCGAGGCCGCAGGATCGCTCCGCGCCTCGCGCACGCCGAAGGCAACGTCATATCGCTTGCTAGCGTAGCGCTGCCAAAAATCGATGACCAACTGGGGAGGTTCCTGTAGGTCGGCCGCCATTACCGCGGTCAATTCGCCGCGGCTGAGTTGCAAGCCGGTGCGGATTGCCGGGAAAGCGCCGAAATTTCTGGTCAGGGTCGCCAGCTGCGCACTAAAAGCGACGGCAGGCAATTTATCGCGCAGCAGGGCGTAGCTGCGATCGGGACTACCATCTACCACGAAGATGGCTTCAAACTTCCCGTTGACGCTGCGAGCGATCGAATCGACAGCCTGCAGGAGGTCGTCGATCGAGCCTTCATTGCCGTAGATCGGGACGACCAGACTGAGGGAAGGTGACTGCACCTTGCTCAGAACCGGTTGCATGCTTCGACAACCCGATCAATTTCTTCATCGGTCAGCTCCGGAAAACATGGCAGCGTCGTCACGCGCACCGCATCGGCTTCCGTGTTTGGCAACACCACTGAATCGAATGCACCCTCATGGCAGGGTTGGCGATGGTCGCACAGCGGGTAATGGATCTCCGTCTGCACCCCGGCGGATTGCAGGTGCGACCGCAGCTGCTCGCGGTCATCGCAGCGCACGACATACAGATGCGCCACATTGTCGGCCCCTACCACGCCGCAAACTTCGATTCTTGGATTGGACAATCCCTGAGCGTAACGGTTTGCGATATCCCGGCGACGCTGGTTCCAGCCGTCCAGCAGGGGAAGCATGTGGCGCAGCATGGCTGCCTGCAATTCGTCGAGGCGGCTGTTGCGGCCCCCACGCAGGGTATTGGTGTACTTGGCCGTCCATCCATACTGGCGCAGTTGTGCGGCACGGATAGCCAAGTCGTCATGGTTTGTCACAATCGCGCCGCCATCTCCCAGGGCGCCCAGATTCTTGGTGGGATAAAAACTGAAGGAAGCAATATCACCAAAGCTACCAGCGCGGCGGCCATTTCGTTCTGCGCCATGTGCCTGTGCACAGTCTTCTACGACCTTTATGCCACGCGGTTGACACAGCGCGACGATCGCTTCGATGTCAGCCAGTTGGCCATAGAGATGGGTCACGATCACAGCTGCCGGTGCACAGTCGCCGGCGAGCATCGCTTCCAGCGCAGGTACGGCCATCAGCCCGGTCCCCGCTTCCGTATCGACAAAGACCGGTGAAGCGCCGCAGGCCAGGACCGCGCTGGTGCCGTACATCGCCGCATTGGCAACAACCGCCACCGTATCCTCGGGGCCGACGCCCAGTGCCTTTAGGGATAGCTCAAGAGCGTCGGTTCCATTGGCAACGCTGACGCAATGACGACTGCCGCAGTAGTTGGCGAACTCCTGCTCAAAAGCTTTGACGTTCGGACCAAGCACATAGTAGCCACTTGCAACGATCGTGGTTGCAATCTGAGACAGTGCATCCTGTATGGGTGCAATGTGGCGGGATAACGAGTTGACGGGAATCAGGGCGTCCATGGAATCCGAAGTATCAAGTGATGTGCGGTTGGATTGAAATACTGCGGCATGCCGCAGGAGGGATCTTTGACCGGAAGGATATCGTGTGCGGCAGGTGTCAGCGGGCTAGCTGACTTCGGCTAGTGAGCGGGGGTGCCGACCCCACTTATCTGGTATTGCGCCAAACCTGCGGTATGGGGCGACGCGCTCAAGCGAGCACAAGCGCCCGCCCTGGAATGATTGAAACAGTCCGTATGCCATGCCGGCCGGCAAATACTGACTCTTTGCCACGCTGTCTATCGTATCTTCATCCGCAGCACCTGGATTTGCCGAGTCGTCAGTTCCAGCAGCAAAAGCGGCGACGCAGTGCTGAGGGGATTTCAGCCGTCGAATGGCCGGGGCCTGGAAGCTCAGAAAGGGCATCCAAGGTATCCCGCGAAGTGATCGCGGATTATAGCGGCACGAGCCAACGTGGCGGAAAGGTTGCCCGCCATTCCACACAATTCTGAAGGCGCCGCGAAGCTGAACGCCCGCGGCGGCTACACTCAGGCCAGTGCCTGTTCCAACTCCGGCAGCAGCGTAAACAAATCTCCCACCAGCCCGATATCGGCAATCTCGAAGATCGGCGATTCCGGGTCCTTGTTGATCGCCACAATCGTGCCGGCGTCCTTGATGCCGGTCAGGTGCTGGATGGCGCCGCTGATGCCGATGGCCACATACAGTTCCGGAGCGATGATCTTGCCGGTCTGGCCGACCTGCAGCTCGTTGGGTACGTAGCCGGCGTCCACTGCCGCGCGCGAGGCGCCCACGGCGGCGCCGAGTTTGTCGGCCAGGCTGTAGATATGCTGGAAGTTCTCGGCCGAGCCGACGCCGCGGCCACCAGAGACCACGCGCTTTGCGCTCTGCAGGTCGGGGCGGTCGGAGCTGCCTGCTGCCAGACCGACAAAACGGGTATGGGTCGGCAACGCGGCCTCCACCGTGGCCGCCTCGACCGTCGCGCTTCCACCGCCGGCCGCTTCCGGCCAAGAGGCACTGCGCACTGTCGCGACCACGATCTGCTCGGCCGGGGCCTTGACGGTGATGATGGCGTTGCCTGCATAGATCGGACGCTTGAAGGTGTAAGCGTCTTCGACCGACATCAGATCGGAGATCTGGTTGACGCCCAGCAGTGCAGCCACGACCGGCATCAGGTCCTTGCCGAAGGTGGTGGAGGGTCCAAAGACATGCGTGTAGCCCTGGCCGGCAAGCTGGGCGATCTGCGGCCCCAGCACCTGCGCGATGGCGTGTTCGTTTGCGGCGTTCGCCACCGTCAGCACTCGGGCAACACCGGCTAACTGCGCGGCTTGCGCTGCAACCGCGGCCGGGTCGGCAGCCAGCACAACCACATCAATTGAGTTGGCCGAGATCGCCAGCGCAGCGCTGAGGGTCTTGGCGGTGGCCGCATTGAGCTGACCGTTGAGATGTTCGGCAACAACGAGAACCTTGGCCATTACAGCAACCCCTTCTGCTTGAGTGCGGCCACCAGCTCGGCGGCGTCCTTGACCATCACACCGCGGCTGCGCTTGGACGGCGCGGCGTAGTGCGTGGTGGTCAGGCTGTCATGCGCGTCGACGCCCAGGTCGGCAAACGCCAGCGTTTCCAGCGGCTTGCTCTTGGCCTTCATGATGTCCGGCAGCTTGATGAAGCGTGGCTCGTTCAGGCGCAGATCGGTGGTGACCACTGCCGGCAGGTCCACTTCCAGCGTCTCCAGGCCGGCATCGACTTCGCGCGTCACCGTGGCCTTGCCATCGGCAACGACGAGCTTGCCGGCGAAGGTGGCCTGCGGGCGGCCCCAGAGGGTGGCGAGCATCTGGCCGGTCTGATTGGCGTCGTCGTCAATGGCCTGCTTGCCGAGGATGACCAGATCCGGCTGTTCCTTCTCGACCAATTTGAGCAGCGCGCGCGCGGCGGTCAGCGGCTGAACAGCCGCATCGGTCACTACATGGATTGCGCGATTTGCGCCCATGGCCAGGCCGTTGCGCAGGTGCGCAGCCGCATCGGCCGGCGCCAGGGTGGCGACCACGACTTCCGTGGCGATGCCGGCATCGCGCAGGCGCAATGCTTCTTCCAGGGCAATTTCGTCGAACGGGTTGGGCGAGAGCTTGACGCCCTCGGTCACCACGCCGGAGCCATCCGGCTTGACCTGAATGCGGACGTTGTAGTCCACCACGCGCTTGTAGGCGACGAGGATTTTCATCGTGTACGAGATCCTTCAGCTATTGCGGGAAGGCCCGGCCGCGGCGGCAGGCACGGGAGTGGGGGCATTCTAACCGGGTGAAGCGAACCATGCGATGGCGTATGGGTGGTGCGGTGCACCACCAAGCTTGCCGCAGCACGTGCCGCGCTTAAGCCGGATGCGGCTGGGACCGTATATCCTGTGTGGTTTAAAAAGCGCGGCACGGTTCGCGTGACCAGCACACAAGGGGTAAACAGTGACGACTTGGCTTGTAACCGGCGGCGCCGGTTTCATCGGCGGCAATTTTGTGCTGGAAGCGGTGTCCCGCGGCGTCCGCGTGGTCAATCTGGACGCCCTGACTTACGCGGGAAACCTGAACACACTGGCGTCGTTGGAGGGCAATCCTGACCATGTCTTTGTCAAGGGCGATATCGGTGACGGTGCGCTCGTCACCCGCCTGCTGCAAGAACACCGGCCCGATGCGGTGCTGAATTTCGCTGCCGAGAGCCATGTCGATCGTTCGATCGATGGGCCTGGCGCCTTCATCCAGACCAATGTCGTCGGGACCCTGGCCCTGCTCGAAGCAGTGCGTGATTACTGGAAGGCGTTGCCGGATGCGAGTCGGGATGCGTTCCGCTTCCTGCACGTGTCCACCGACGAGGTCTACGGCACTCTGGGCGAGACCGGCAAGTTCACTGAGACCACGCCATATGCGCCGAACTCACCGTACTCCGCGTCGAAAGCCGCCTCGGATCATCTGGTGCGTGCATTCCACCACACCTATGGGCTGCCGGTGCTGACCACCAATTGCTCGAATAACTACGGCCCATATCATTTCCCCGAAAAGCTCATCCCGCTGGTGATCGCCAAGGCGCTGGCTGGCGAGCCGCTTCCTGTCTACGGCGACGGCAAGCAGGTGCGTGACTGGCTGTTCGTCAGCGATCACTGCGAGGCGATCCGTACGGTGCTGGGCAACGGTAGGGTCGGCCAAACCTACAATGTCGGTGGCAATTCCGAGCGGCAGAACATCGAGGTCGTGCAGGCCATCTGCGCATTGCTGGATCAGCATCGTCCGCGCGAAGACGGCAAGCCACGCGCGAGCCAGATTACCCATGTGACCGACCGGCCCGGGCACGACCGTCGTTACGCGATCGATGCTTCGAAGTTGAAGAACGAATTGGGTTGGGAGCCTGCCTATACCTTCGAGCAGGGCATCGCGCAGACGGTGGAGTGGTATCTCGGTAATCAGGCGTGGGTACAGGGCGTGCTGGACGGAAGCTACCGTCTGGAACGTATCGGCGCGGCGTCCTGACATCCCTCTCTCTGGTGGCCGCTCAGGTGCGTGCCGACCTTCCAAGGAAGCTCTCATGACACAACGCAAAGGCATCATCCTGGCAGGCGGGTCGGGCACCCGCCTGTATCCAATCACCAAGGGCGTCAGCAAGCAGCTGCTGCCGGTGTACGACAAGCCGATGATCTATTACCCGCTCAGCGTGCTGATGCTGGCGGGCATCCGCGACATCCTGATCATCAACACACCGCACGAGCAGGCGCTGTTCCAGTCGTTGCTGGGCGATGGTTCGCAATGGGGTGTCAATATCCAGTACGCCGTGCAACCGAGTCCAGACGGGCTCGCGCAGGCGTATCTGATCGGCCGCGACTTCGTGGACGGCAAGCCGAGCTGCCTGGTGTTGGGCGACAACATCTTCCACGGTCATGGCCTGACCGAGACCCTGCGCCGCGCCGATGCGCGTGAACAGGGGGCGACCGTGTTCGGTTACTGGGTCAACGACCCGGAGCGCTACGGCGTTGCCGAATTCGATCAGCAGGGCAAGGTGATCGATATCGCCGAAAAGCCTGAGAAGCCCCGTTCGAACTATGCGGTAACGGGTTTGTATTTCTACGATGGAAGAGCAAGCGACTATGCGGCTGCCCTGAAGCCATCGCCGCGCGGCGAATTGGAGATCACCGACCTCAATCGCTGCTATCTGGAAGCCGGCAAGCTGCATCTCGAGCCGCTAGGGCGTGGCTATGCGTGGCTTGATACCGGTACGCATCAGTCCTTGCATGAAGCGGCCAACTTCATCGAAACCATCCAGATGCGGCAGGGTCTGCAGGTGTGCTGTCCTGAGGAAATCGCATTTGGTCAGGGCTGGATCGACACCGAACAGCTGGAGCGCCTTGCGGCGCCGCTGGCTAAAAATGACTACGGTAAGTATCTAAACGCCCTAGCCAAGCGCGGAGTGGTCTGTTGAAAGTGATCGAAACGACGTTGCCTGGCTGCGTTGTGATAGAGCCAACAGTCTTTGGAGATGCTAGGGGATACTTCTTCGAAACGTGGAATGCCGAGCGTTTCAAGCAGCACGGCCTGCCGCAGAACTTTGTGCAGAGTAATGTCTCCACCTCCGCCAAGAGTGTCCTACGTGGTCTGCATTATCAGTGGCCACGTCCACAGGGCAAGCTGGTTAGCGTCCTTGCCGGTGAGGTGTATGACGTTGCTGTTGATCTGCGGTCTGGCTCGCCTCATTTCGGGCGTTGGACAGCTGTCCTGCTGAGCGCTGAGAACCGTCGCCAAGTCTGGATACCGGAGGGCTTTGCACATGGCTTTGCAGTGCTTTCGGAAACAGCACTGTTCAGTTACCTGTGCACCGATATCTACGTCAAGGAGGCCGATGCCGGCGTTCGTTGGGACGATGCTGCGATCGGTATCGACTGGCCGATCAGCAATCCTGTGCTCTCTACCAAGGACGCAGCTGCACCATTTCTGGCCGATGTGCCGCCTGATCGCTTGCCAACCTTCCCAGCATGATCACGTTGGTGGTTGGTGCCAGCGGACAGGTCGGTACAGAGCTGTTGCGTGCACTTGCAAGGGGCGGGGCAGAGGTGGTGGCAGCGACCCGTAGCGGGCAGCTACCTGACGGTACGACCTGCGAGACCGCGGATTTCGATGCGCCGGAAACATTGCCTGGCTTGCTAGACCGCTTGCAGCCAAGTTGCGTCGTCAACGCAGCCGCCTATACGGCCGTCGATCGTGCCGAGCAGGAGCGTGATGCCGCCTTCCGTGCCAATGCCGAGGCGCCGGCGGTCATCGCGCAATGGTGCGCGCGCGCCGGTGTGCCCCTGGTCCATTACTCGACCGACTATGTCTTCGATGGACAGGGCACGCACCCCTATCGGCCGGACGATGCCACCGCGCCGCTCGGCGTGTACGGGCAAAGCAAACTGGCCGGCGAGCAGGCAGTGCAGGCGGCCGGCGGCCGTCATCTGATCTTCCGCACTGCCTGGGTCTACGCGGCGCATGGACACAATTTCCTGCGCACGATGCTGCGCGTGGGCGCCGAGCGCGACGTGCTGCGCGTGGTCGCCGACCAGATCGGCACGCCAACGCCAGCGGCGTTAATCGCCGACATCACGGCGCACGCGCTGCGCCAGCCAGGCGAACCCTCCGGCTTGTGGCATCTGACCGCCGCCGGGCAGACCACCTGGCACGGCTTCGCCGAAGCCATCTTCGCGCAGGCGCGCGCGCGCGGCCTGCTCGCCCGTGCGCCGCGCGTGGAGGCGATCAGCACCGCCGACTATCCCACGCCGGCCACGCGCCCGGCCTATTCGCGACTGGATATCCACAGCCTGCAGGACACCTTCGGCGTCCGCCTGCCGGACTGGCAGGATGGACTGAGCCAGGTGCTGGACACGCTCACCCAACGATGAGCGTCGTCGGTGGTGCCATCGATCGGTGCGGCTTCAGCACCGACTCATAGCTTGCACTTCGCTTCGGCTACCATCAGGGTTGATCCGCGCCGGACCGGCGATCTGCTCCACGCAGGTCGCGGCCGACGTGGATGTGCCGCTGAAGCGGATGCCACGCACGATGCATACGTTGGATGCATGCAGGTGTGCGCTGTATCGCATCAGCCGGCACCGTGCAGGTTCTCGCGTATCCCCCAGCGGGCGCGCCAGCCCCATTGCGGGCTCGGCCGTCCCGTCATTACGCCGCGACCTGCATGCAGCGCGCTACATCCTCCCCCATCCAATGTCGCAAGGAATTCCAATGAAGATCGCTGTCGCGGGTACCGGCTATGTCGGTCTGTCCAATGGCGTATTGCTCGCCAAGCACCATGAGGTAGTGGCGCTGGACATCGTCGAGTCCAAGGTGAAGCTGCTCAACGAAGGCCGCTCGCCGATCGTCGACAAGGAACTCGAAGCCGCGCTGGCCCAGGGTGGCTTGAACTTCAAGGCCACCCTGGACGCCAAGGAGGCGTTTGCCGGCGCAGAGTTCGTGATCATCGCTACGCCCACCGACTACGATCCGGACACCAACTATTTCAACACTGGGTCGATCGAGGTCGTGATCGCCAAGGTGCTGGAGATCAATCCGCAGGCGACCATGGTGATCAAGTCGACCATTCCGGTCGGCTACGTCGCCAAGCTGCGCGCGCAGTTCGGTACCGACAACATCATCTTCTCGCCCGAATTCCTGCGCGAAGGCCGGGCGTTGTACGACAACCTGTACCCGTCCCGGATCATCGTCGGCGAGCGTTCGGCGCGTGCGGAAACCTTCGCGCGGCTGTTGCAGGAAGGCGCGCTCAAGCCCGACGTGCCGGTGTTGTTCACCGAGCCGACCGAGGCCGAGGCGATCAAGCTGTTCGCCAATACCTACCTGGCGATGCGCGTGTCCTACTTCAACGAACTGGACACCTACGCGCTTACCCATGGGTTGGATAGCCGCCAGATCATCGAGGGCATCTGCCTGGATCCGCGTATCGGCAGCCACTACAACAATCCTTCCTTCGGCTATGGCGGTTACTGCCTGCCCAAGGACACCAAGCAGTTGCTAGCCAACTATCAGAGCGTGCCGCAGAACATCATCCGGGCGATCGTCGATTCCAACACGACCCGCAAGGACTTCATTGCCGCCGACGTGCTACGGCGCAATCCCAAGGTGGTCGGCATCTATCGGCTGATCATGAAGGCCGGATCGGACAATTTCCGTTCGTCCAGCATCCAGGGGGTGATGAAGCGCCTCAAGGCCAAGGGCGTGGACGTCATCGTGTACGAGCCGACGCTGAGCGATCCTGAGTTCTTCCGCTCGCGCGTGGTCAACGACCTGGAGGCCTTCAAGCGCGAAGCCGATGTCATCATCAGCAACCGCATGGCCGACGCGCTGCAGGATGTGCAGGACAAGGTGTATACGCGCGACCTGTTCGGCGACAACTGAGCCAGACAGGCGCTTATTAAGTCCTGGCGGTGGCGATGCCACCCGCCAGGTCGCCCATGGGATTCACGGCGATGCGGTGCTATTTACCGCCTCGCAGGCAGGTACCCGCGGTGGCGAACCGTGGGCGATGCAGCTGCGTTGCCCGCATTCACAGGTGTGCGACACAGCCAATGAGGCATGCGGCCTCTAATCCGCGCGCAGCGTATCGTGATAAACGTGGCCACTGATAACGCAGGACGGCGGCCGAAGGCCGCCGTCGATATTGCAGTCTACGGTGAGACGCGCGATCAAGCGCGGCCGTAGGTGTCTTCGAAGCGCACGATATCGTCTTCGCCCAGATAGCTGCCGGACTGCACCTCGATCAACTCCAGCGGCAGCTTGCCCGGATTGCGCAAGCGATGGGTGACGCCCAGCGGGATGTAGGTGCTCTGGTTTTCGGTCAGCAGCAGCACTTCTTCGCCACGCGTCACTTCGGCCGTGCCGCTCACCACGATCCAGTGTTCTGCGCGGTGGTGATGCATCTGCAGGCTCAGCACTGCACCCGGTTTGACGGTGATGCGCTTGACCTGGTGGCGTTGGCCCATGTCGATGGAATCGTAAGCGCCCCATGGGCGATAGACCTTGCGATGCCAGGTGGCCTCGGAACGGCCAGCGGTCTTGATCTGGCTGACGACGTCCTTGACCTCCTGGATGCGGTCGCGGTGGCCGACCAGCACGGCGTCCGGCGTTTCAACGACCACCACATCCTCAAGCCCAACCATGGCGATCAGGCGCGAGCCGTACGCATACGTGTTCTGGCAATCGAGCTGGATCACGTCGCCATGGTGCGCGTTGCCTTGCGCATCCTGGTTGGAAACATCCAGCAGCGAAGACCACGAACCGACGTCGTTCCAGCCCGCGTCCAAGGGCACCACGACCGCATCGGCGGTCTTTTCCATCACGGCATAATCGATCGAATCCGACGGGCTGGCGGCGAAGGCGTCCTTGTCCAGACGGGTGAAATCGGCGTCGCGCTTGCCGTTTTCCCACGCCTTCTGGCACGCATCGGCAATGGCCGGATGGAACTTGCGCAGCTCTTCCAGGTAACGCGACGCACGGAACAGGAACATGCCGCTGTTCCAGTAGTACTCGCCGCTTGCCAGATAGCTTTGTGCGGTGGCGAGGTCGGGCTTCTCGACGAAGCGCTCGACTGCGCTTGCACCGGTACCGGCGCCGGCCTTGATATAGCCATAGCCGGTTTCGGGCGCAGTCGGCTTGATGCCGAAGGTCACCAGTTTGCCCTGCGCTGCCGCATCTGCGGCAACCTTCACTGCTGCCTGGAATGCAGCTTCGTTGCCGATAACGTGATCGGAAGGCAGTACCAGCAATAGCGGGTCGGCACCGTCACGGGTCGCTTCCAACGCTGCAACGGCAATTGCCGGCGCTGTGTTGCGTCCCTTGGGCTCCAGCAGGATGGCCGAAGGCTTCACGCCCAACTGCTGCAACTGCTCGGCGGCCATGAAGCGGTGTTCTTCATTGGCGACCACGATGGGGGCGTGGCCTGCGACGGGAGCCGCGCGCAACCAGGTGGACTGCAGCATGCTCTTGTCGCCGACCAGCGGCAGGAATTGCTTAGGATAGGACTCGCGTGACAGCGGCCACAGGCGCGTGCCGGAGCCGCCGGACAAGATAATGGGTAGGACGTCGCTCATGGGCGGGGGAAACTCCAGTGCGTCAAAGGTGGGGGAGAATGGTAGATCAGCCGCGCAGCAAGGCGGAAATTTCCTGCGTACGCGTTTCCAGCAGTGCGGCATCGCCGCGCGTTTCCACGTTCAGGCGCAGCAGCGGCTCGGTATTGGAGCTCCGTAGGTTGAAACGCCATTGACCAAAATCGGCGCTGATGCCGTCGGTGTAATCCAGCTCCGGCGACAACGACGCGTAATGCTCCATCACGCGGGCAACAGAGGCCTTGGCATCGGCCACCTTGAAGTTGATCTCGCCGCTGCAGGGGAATTTCTGCATGCGCGCTTCGACCAGATCGGCCAGCGAACGGCCCGACTGCGACACCAGTTCGGCGATCAGCAGCCACGGAATCATGCCGGAGTCAGCGTAGGCGAACTCGCGGAAATAGTGATGCGCGCTCATCTCGCCGCCGTAGACGGCATTTTCGCTGCGCATCTTTTCCTTGATGAAGGCGTGGCCGCTCTTGCACAGCACCGGAATGCCGCCGGCTTCTTCGACCTGCTCGACCGTGTTCCAGGTCAGGCGCGGGTCGTGCACGACCTTGCCGCCCGGCTGCTTGGCCAGGATCGCCTGGGCCAGCAGGCCGACCAGGTAATAGCCTTCGATGAAGCGGCCGGTGTGATCGAAGAAGAAACAACGGTCGAAGTCGCCGTCCCACGCGATACCGAAATCGGCGCCGTTGTCCTTGACCGCCTTGGCGGTGGCGTCACGGTTTTCCGGCAGCAGCGGGTTCGGAATGCTGTTGGGGAAGTTGCCATCGGGCTCATGGAACACGCGCACGAATTCGAACGGCAGATGCGGCGCAAGCAAGTCGACGATCAGACCGGCGCCGCCGTTGCCGGCATTGACCACCAGCTTGAGCGGCTTGAGCGTGCTGCGGTCCACGTAGCTGAGCAGGTGCTCCAGGTACGCGGTCTTGTCGGTGCGGCTCTGCTCACTGGCGGTGGGCTCGCCAGGCGCTGCGGTATCGGCCGCGACCGTGTCGCGGATGGCGAACAGACCGGTATCCGAGCTGATCGGTCGCGCTTGCTCGCGGACCAGCTTCATCCCGTTGTAGTCCATCGGGTTGTGACTGGCGGTCACCATCACGCCGCCGGCGGCCTTGAGGTAATCGGTCTGGAAATAGACTTCCTCGGTGCCGCACAGGCCGATGTCGATCACTTCACGGCCACTGGCGCGCAGGCCCGCCGAAAGCGCTTCCTGCAGCGCCGGGCTGGCCAGGCGCACGTCGTGGCCCAGGACCACCGGCCCTTGATCCAGCTGCGCCGCCAGCGCCACGCCGATGCGGCGGGCCAAGTCCTCGTTGAGTTCATCCGGCACACGGCCGCGAATGTCGTAGGCCTTGAAGGCGGGTAGCGTCATGGGCAAATCCTGAAGTGGGGGACGACCGAGTTTAGCGGCTGCGCCGTGTCTTGGGTGTGGCGGAATTGCGACCGGGGACAGGGAACAGTCAGCGGATAGAATGGGCGCTTCACATCAGCGAGGTGAGGGCGGTGATGCGCAGTGACGGACGTGGTGCGGCAAGCGGCAAACGCTATGCCGATGCCAAGGCAGCACTGGACGGGGTACTGGCCAATGGTCAGACCCTGGCGGTGGGCGGCTTTGGGTTGTGTGGAATCCCGGAGGCATTGATTGCAGCCGTGCGCGACAGTGGGGTCGGCGGGTTGACCGTGATCTCGAACAACGCCGGCGTCGACGGATTCGGGCTTGGTCAATTATTGGCCACCCGGCAGATCCGCAAGATGATTTCGTCCTACGTGGGCGAAAACAAGGAATTCGAACGCCAATACCTGGCGGGCGAGCTCGAGCTGGAGTTCAATCCGCAAGGCACCCTGGCCGAGCGTTTGCGCGCCGGTGGCGCGGGCATTCCTGCGTTTTACACTGCCACCGGCTACGGCACGATCGTGGCCCAGGGCAAGGAAACGCGCGAATTCGACGGCAAGCATTACGTGCTTGAAACCGCGTTGCAGGCCGACGTGGCGCTGGTCAAGGCATGGCGCGCCGATACCGCCGGCAACCTGGTATTCCGTAAGACCGCGCGCAATTTCAATCCCGCCTGCGCCATGGCCGGACGCGTGTGCATCGCCGAGGTTGAGGACATCGTGGAGCTGGGCGATATCGATCCGGATCAGGTGCATCTGCCCGGCATTTACGTGGACCGCCTGGTGCTCAACGCCACGCCGGAAAAACGCATCGAACAGCGCACCGTGCGCGAAGGACAGCAGTGATGGCGTGGACCAGAGACCAGATGGCCGCACGCGCGGCACGCGAACTGACCGATGGTGCCTACGTCAACCTGGGCATCGGCCTGCCGACGCTGGTCGCCAACCACATCCCCGACGGTGTGGATGTGTGGCTGCAGTCGGAGAACGGCCTGCTTGGCATCGGCCCGTTTCCAAGCGAAGACCAAGTGGATGCAGACCTGATCAATGCAGGCAAGCAGACCGTGACCGCCCGCGCCGGTGCCAGCTATTTCGGTAGCCACGATTCATTCGCGATGATCCGTGGCGGCCACATCGACCTGGCGATTCTCGGCGCAATGCAGGTCACCGACCGTGGCGATCTGGCCAACTGGATGGTGCCCGGCAAGATGGTCAAGGGCATGGGCGGTGCAATGGATCTGGTGGCCGGCGTCAAACGCGTGGTGGTGTTGATGGAGCACGTCGCCAAGGACGGAAGCCACAAGATCTTGCGCGAATGCGACCTGCCACTGACCGGCGTCGGCGTGGTGGACCGCATCATTACCGATCTAGCGGTGTTCGATGTCACTGCAGATGGATTGGTGCTGGTTGAACACGCCGATGGAGTGGAGCTGGAGGAACTGCGCAAAAAAACAGGCGTTGCATTCATTGCCGCATAAATAAGCAGGGGCCTGTCAGGCCCCTGGCTTTTAGAGATTCTGGTAGTTCGGACCAGAACCACCCTCCGGCGTGACCCAGGTGATGATTTCGTACGGGTCCTTGATGTCGCAGGTCTTGCAGTGCACGCAGTTGGCCGCGTTGATCTGCAGACGCTTGCCGGAGGGGCTGGCGGTGTCTGCGACCATTTCGTAGACGTTGGCCGGGCAGAAACGGGTGCAGGGGTTGTCGTATTCGGTCACGCAGCGGGTGGCGCATACATCGGTGTCCAACACCTTCAGATGTACCGGCTGGTCTTCATCGTGCTCGGTGGCGGCGAAATATACGGCTTGCAGGCGATCGCGCGGGGCGAGGTCGCGGGTGACGTAGTCGCGCTTGGGCTGTTCGTACTCGCCGAGCTTGTGCAGCGCCGACCAGTCGGGTTTGTTCTTCAGCGTCCACGGCGAAGCGCCCTTGAGCGCGGTTTCCCAGGCCGCGTTGAGCAGGCCGAACCACAGGCCCTTCTTGAAACCGGGCTTGATGTTGCGGACTTGCTTCAGCTCGGCCATGACGTCGGAGGCGCGCAATGTGGCATCGAAACCCTGCGGCGCCAGCTGCGATTGCACCAGGTGTTCGGCGGCCAGCATGCCGCTGCGAATCGCCTGGTGGGTGCCCTTGATCTTGGGCACGTTGAGCAGGCCGGCGGTGTCGCCAATGAGCAAGGCGCCGGGCATGTCCACTTTCGGCAGCGACTGCCAACCGCCACTGACCAGTGCGCGGGCACCGGCAGACAAGATGCTGCCACCTTCCAGCAGCGGCTTGATCATGGGGTGGTTCTTCCATTGCTGGAAGGCTTCCCACGGTTGGTAGGCCGGGTCGCTGTAGTCCAGCCCGCTTACATAACCGAGCGCGATCTGGTTGTTGTCCAGGTGATAGACGAAGCTGCCGCCGTAGGTGCGGTTGTCGGCTGGCCAGCCGATGGTGTGCACGATCTTGCCGGGCGTGACGCGGCCTTCGGGCACCTGCCACAGCTCCTTGATGCCGATCGAATAGCCTTGCGGGTCGCTGTCGGCGGTGAGGTCGAAGCGCTTGAGCAGCCGCTTGGTCAGGTGGCCACGCGCGCCTTCGGCAAGCACGGTGACCTTGGCGCGGATGTCGATGCCGGCGGTGTAGCCGGGCTTGTGCGTGCCGTCTTTTGCAATACCCATGTCGCCAATGCGCACGCCCACCACCTGGCCGCTGTCGTCGTGCAGCGTTTCGGCGGCGGCGAACCCGGGATAGATTTCCACGCCCAGCGCTTCGGCCTGCGGCGCCAGCCAGGCGCACATCGCGCCCAGGCTGACGATGAAGTTGCCATGGTTGCGCATGCCCGGCGGCACCACCGGGAACTTGCGTGCGCTGTCCTTGCCGAGGAACCAGAATTCGTCGTCGGTGGCCGCCACGCAGATCGGCGGCGGATTGTCGCGCCAGCCTGGCAGCAATGCATCCAGCGGGCCGGGCTCGATCACCGCACCGGACAGGATATGCGCGCCGATGGTGCTGGATTTTTCGATCACGCAGACGCTGATGTTCGGATCGAGCTGCTTGAGCCGGATCGCGAACGACAGCCCGGCCGGACCGGCACCGACGGTGACGACGTCGTATTCCATGACGTCGCGCTCGACCGCCTCTGACGCGTGTGCGCCCACTCCCGCTTCCGACATTGCTCCGCTCCCGTTGGCTCGATGGCTGTTGCGCATTTTCCGGGATTGCATGTGACGGCGGCAAATCGGGTCGATTCATCCGCGCCATGCGGGGCTGCGTGCTAGCGTTTCCCGGATGAAGATTCGGGTGGCATTGCCGGGGGCGGAGATCAACTGGTGGCGTGGTTGGCTGCCGCCCGCGCAGGCCGATGCGCTGATGCAGGCGCTGCTGGCGCAGGCGCACTGGGAGGTGCACCGCATCCGGATGTTCGGACGCATGGTGGATTCGCCGCGCTTGAGCAGCTGGATCGGCGATCCGGAGGCGAGCTATCGCTACTCGGGCACACGGTTCTCGCCACAGCCGTGGCTGGAGGTGCTGCAGCCCGTGCGCATGCGGCTGGAAGACGAAACCGGTCACCGGTTCAACAGCGTGCTGGTCAATCGCTACCGAAGTGGCAGCGATGCGATGGGCTGGCACAGCGACGACGAGCCTGATCTGGGCGCGCAGCCATTGATTGCCTCGGTGAGCCTGGGTGCGACGCGGCGCTTTGCGTTCAAGCACCGCGACGATGCGGCCCTGAAGCAAACGCTGGAGCTCGGTCACGGCGACCTGTTGCTGATGGGCGGCGACACCCAGCGCCACTACAAACACGCTTTGCCGCGCACCGCCAAGCCGGTCGACGAGCGCATCAATCTGACCTTTCGTCAGATCGCGGTGCGCGTGTCCCAGCCATGAGCGGCTAGCAACATGCAGCGCGCTCGCCTGGGCGGTGAGCCCGGTGGGCGTGTCGGCCGCAGCTTGCGTGGGCGCAATCAGCAATCCAGGTCAAACGATGAGTGGATCGAGTGCGCGGTTCCCTCAACGCTTGCGTAACACGCCGTGAACCCATCCATGCGGGCTCGATGGCGGTATCCATGCCGCCAACGGTCCCGCAAGCGGCGAGGACACCGCACCAGAAAGTGCATTGGTGACGTGATTGAAGAGCAAGGACGCCCCGCCCAGACAGTCGACTGGCTGCTGTGTTGAAGAACGAGCAGACCGCGTCGAGAAGCCGCTAGCTGCTTCTTTGAAAGCTGTGCGCACCGACCATCTCAACTGGTCCTTGCCCGCCTACCCTCGCCTAACCCTTGGCGGCGTGGATGCCGCCAGGAAGCATGCAGGGACGTACTTGCAGCGTGTCTCGCGATGGTGGGCGGGTAAGCGCCCTGCAGCCACGGCACAGATCAGCCGCTCTGCAGGAGACCGGCGTGACGTCGCCTGTCAGCCGCTTCAAGCCTGTCGCTTGCGCTTACAACGAACGCGGCAAGTTCTGGCTGTCCTGTTGCCCGGCGGTTAGCGTCCAGCCGACCAGCTCGGTGGTGACCTGGGTCAGCGCCTGCTCGAAAGCCACCGCGACTGCGGCGGTATCGGTGCCGGTGGACGGGCGCGCGACCAGGAAGGTGCGCGAGGCGACCACGCGTTGGTCGGTCGAATGCAGCAGTTTGGCGTTGAGCTCGATCGTGGCCGAGGGCAGCGACTGGCCGGCGTAATCGGATTCGAAGCGGCGCAGGTCGATCGCCAGCTTGTAGTCCGAGCGGATGCCGGTGCCGATATGGGCCACCGCGGCAATCTTGCCGGAGTCTTCGAACGCGCGCACCACGCTGTCTTCCAGCATGTCGGTGGCTGGCTGTGCCCAGCCAGCGCCGTGGTAGACCTGCAGTTCGCCAGGGGTCGGGCGCACATTGATGCGCGGGCTGTCGATGACGCGTGCGGCGCTGGGCTTGGCCACCACCAGCTGCCAGGCCACCTGTGGCCAGGTGGGATTGGGCGTCACGCGCACCGTCGGGGCGTAGATGGTGGCAGGCTTCTGGTCGCCGCCGGTCAGCACCGAGCAGCCGCCCAGCGCCAGCAACGACACGCACAGCAAGGGACGCAACAGGCGCATGGCAGTCATTTCGGTTCGAACTCCTTGGGTGCGTCGCGGCCGAGCAGGTAGCGCGCAGGGTTGTTGTCCAGTTTGTCGCTGACCCGGCGCAGGTCGCGGATCAGGCCGCGCAATTCGGTCAGTGTGGGGCCGAGCTGGCCCAGCCCATCGTTGGCAAAACTATTGATGGCCGCGCGGTTCTCGCCAAGGATGTTGTCGGCATTGCCGGCGGCCGAATCCAGCTTGACCAGGGTGGCATCGAGTTTTTCTAGGATGCCCGGCAGCTGCTGTACCAGGTTCTGGTCCAGCCGCTTGATGGTGCCGTTGGTGGTGGTCAGGGTGGTGTCCAGATTGCGCGCGGCGTCGCGCGCGCTGACGATCAGTGCCTGCATGCCTTCGTCGCGATCGGCGATGCCACCGCTGATCTTCTCCAGGTTCTGCAGCGTGGCCGAAATGCTGGCCACATTCTTGTCCGAGAGCATCTGGTCCATGCGCTCGACGATGCGATTGGCGGTGTCGGTGATGTTCTGCAGCGCCGACGGGGTGGTCTGGATGATCGGCGCGTCGCTCTTGTCGATGCTGGTCAGCGCCGGCGCTTCGGGCGTGCCGCCGGAGAGCTGGATGATCGACGGGCCGGTCAGGCTGGTGATCGCCAGCTTGGCGCGGGTGTCGCTCTTGATAGGCGTGGTGGAGTTGACGCGCACATGCGCGACCACCTGCCGCGGGTCGTTCGGCGCCAGGGTCAGCTCGGTGATCGAGCCGACCGCGATGCCGTTGTACTGCACCGGGCTGCCGACCGACAGGCCGGTCACCGCCTCGCGGAACACCACCCGGTATTGCTGCCAGGTGCGGTCGGAGGAGTACTTGGCGGCCCATAGCCCGAACAGCAGCAGGGCCAGGCCGGCCACGATGGTGAAGGCGCCGATCAGGACGTAATTGGCTTTGGTTTCCATGCTCAGGCGGTCTCGGTAGAGTCGGTCTTGGCCGCGCGCGCGGCGCGGGCGCGCGGACCGTGAAAATAGTCCTGGATCCAGGGGTGATCGATCTGCTCGACCTCGGCCAGCGGCGCGTTGGCGATCACCTTGCGATCGGCCAGTACCGCGATGCGGTCGCAGATGGCGTACAGCGTATCCAGGTCATGGGTGATCAGGAACACGGTCAGGCCCAGGGCCTGCTGCAAGGTGCGGATCAGACGGTCGAAGGCGGCCGCACCGATCGGATCCAGCCCGGCGGTGGGTTCGTCCAGGAACAGCAACGGTGGATCCAGCGCCAGCGCACGTGCCAGGCCGGCACGCTTGCGCATGCCGCCGGACAATTGCGAAGGCAGCTTGTCCAGCGCATCGGCCGGCAGGCCGGCGAGCTTGATCTTCAGCAGCGCCAGTTCGAAATACCAGCGCTCGGGAAACTCGCCATGGTGTTCCTTCAGCGGCACCTGCACGTTTTCGCCCACGGTCATCGACGAAAACAGCGCCCCGTCCTGAAACAGCACGCCGGTGTTGCGGGTGATGTGCTGGCGGTCGGCGAACCGGCCCGAGCGCGCGTCCGCGCCCAGCACCTGGATGCTGCCGGCATCGGGTTCGCGCAGGCCCAGGATGCTGCGCATCAGCACCGACTTGCCGGTGCCCGAACCGCCGACCACGCCGAGGATTTCGCCGCGCCGCACGTCCAGATCCAGGTCTTCGTGCACGGTCTGGCTACCGAAACGGTTGGTGAGCCCGCGCACGGAAATCGCCAGCTGTTCGTCGTCGGCCTCGGCCTGTGGGCCGGGATTAGGGAGTGGGGATTCGGGATTGGTCACAGCACCTTCCTCTCCAATACCAGTGCAAGCGCCGCGCTGCGGCTTTGTACGAATCCCGAATCACGCATGTCCAATCCCGGCTTCATCACCACCCCATCTTCATGAACCACAACGCCGCGATCGCGTCGAGGATGATGACCAGGGAAATCGTCTGCACCACCGAGGACGTGGTGCGTTCGCCCACCGATTGCGCGGTGCCGCTGACTTTGAGCCCTTCCAGGCAGCCGATCAGCCCGATCACCAGCGCAAACAGCGGCGCCTTCGAGAGCCCGACCAGGAAATGCCGCAACTGGATGGTTTCGTGCATGCGCGCCAGATACATCTGCGGCGGAATATCCAGGTCGAACGCGCCCACGGTGACGCCACCGGCCAAGCCGGCGATCATCGCGATGAAGGTCAGCAGCGGCAGGGTGAAGATCAGCGCGAGCAGGCGCGGGATCACCAGCAGGTCGATCGGGTCCAGGCCCAGGGTGCGGATCGCGTCCACTTCCTCGCGCGATTTCATCGCGCCGATCTGCGCGGTGAAGGCGCTGGCGGTGCGGCCTGCCAACACAATTGCCGTCAGCAGCACCGCGAATTCGCGCAGGAAGGCGATGGACACCAGCTCCACCACGTAAATTTCCGCACCGAAGTCGCGCAGGATGGTCGAGCCCAGGAAGGCGATCACCGCGCCCACCAGATACGACAGCAGCACCACCAGCGGCACCGCGTCCAGGCCCACCTGCTCCATGTGATGCACGGTGGAGGTCAGCCGGAAGCGCCGCGGCTCGTGGATCAGCCGCATGATCTTGACCAGGTTTTCGCCCAGAAAACTGTTCAACTCCAGGATGTCCTGGCCGACGCGATGCGTTGCCCGGCCCAGGCGGTCGAGCGCGGCGACGAAGCCGTAATCGCGTTTGGGCTTGGGGCGCTCGTCGTTGAGTTCCTCGATGGTGCACACCAGTGCCTGGTGCTCATCGCGGAAATCGATCGCGTCTTCCTTCAGGCCCATGCGGCCGGCAAAGCGCAGCAGCTGCAGTACGCCGGCCGAATCCAGCTGCTGGATGCCGCGCGCGTCGATGCGGCGCACCCCGTCGGGTACGGCCTGCAGCAGTTCTGCCTGAGGCAGGGCGGTCGCCAGGACCCAACTGCCAGCGAGGCGGACCTGTGCCTGATCCTGCGAGTCTTGTTCGATGCGTGGAGGTTGCGGTTTGATCATGGGTGGCCTGTCCGTGGCGCCAGCATACAGGGCCAATGTGAGCGACGGATGGGGACGCAACCGCAGCGGTGTGCCGATGGCCGTCGATGAGGGCGCCGGCTACGCGCGCTGCGGCATACACTGGCGGCCTCGCCGGACACGGCGTTTCTCCGATCCGACCCGCCACGCATGTCCGCTGCCACCGTCGTCCTCCCGTCCGCCAGCGCCACCTACGCCCAGCGCGTCGCCTTTGTGTCCGAAATTGCCGGGCGCCTGCATTCCTATGGCACCACCGCGCAACGGCTGGAAGCAGCGGTGGTGGGGTTGTCGCAGAAGCTGGGCCTGGACTGCGAGCCCTGGTCCAACCCCACCGGCATCATCCTGAGTTTCAGCGACCCCACCAAGGCGATCGGTTCCAGCGACATCACCCGGGTGATTCGCCTGGCGCCGGGCGAAAACGATCTCTACAAGCTCAGCGTGGCCGATTATGTGGCCGACAGCGTGGCCAACGGCCGCATGAGCATCGCGCAAGGACATACCGCATTGCGCCGGCTGGACCGCGAGGTGGACCGGCGCGGCAAGACCCTGCAGGTGCTGGCGTTCGGGCTGGCCGCCGCCGGCGTGGCCGGGCTGTGGAAGCTGCCATGGCTGGATATCGCCACGGCCGGGGCGATCGGCATGTCAATCGGCCTGCTCACCCAGTACACCGACAAGCGCGCTGCCACCAAGGAAGCCGGCGAGGCGCTGGCCGGTCTGCTGGCGGGCGTGGTGGCCGCGCTGGTGGCCTCGCTGATCGGGCCGTTGAACCTCAACACGGTGATCATCGCCTCGCTGGTGGTGCTGCTGCCCGGCATGTCATTGACCAATGCGTTCAACGAGCTGGCCAGCCAGCACTGGGTCTCCGGCACCGCGCGTCTGGCCGGTGCGGTCACCACGGTGCTCAAGCTGACCGTAGGTGCGGTCATTGCGGTGACCCTGACCCAGCTGGTTGGCCTGCATCCCCAGGTGGCCGCGCTGCGGCCGCAGGCCGGCTGGGTGGAATGGGCCTCGCTGGTGGTGGCCGCTTATGCGTTCGCGGTGCTGTTCAAGGCCAATCGACGCGATTATTTATGGATCATGGCGGCGGCCATGTCAGGTTATGTCATCGCGCGTTATGCAGGACATGCCTGGGGTGGTCCGGCCGGGGTATTCGCTTCGGCAATGGCATTGACCGCTGCGGGCAATTTATTCGGGCGCGTGGTCCACAAGCCCGGTGCGCTGATCCGGTTGCCCGGCATCATCATGCTGGTTCCCGGGAGCGTCAGTTTGCGTGGCTTTTTGACCTTGGTGCAGCAACAGGATGTCAGCGTCGGACAAGCCGCACTCTTGGCGGTGACCAATATCGTGATGGCATTGATGGCCGGATTGCTGTTTGGCAATCTGCTCATTCCGGCCCGCAAGAATTTATAAGGGCAAACACCCCGCAATAAAAACGCCGGCATGGCCGGCGTTTTTATTGGTTTGAATCAGGCAGTCTTGGACTTCTTGGCGGCGCGCTTGGTGACGGCCTTGCGCGGCGAGGCCTTCTTGGCGGTTGCTTTTTTCGCACCGCCGACCTTGCTGATCAGGAAGTCTTCCACCTTCTTGCCGGCGGCGGTCAACTCGGCCAGCCAGCGCGGCTGCTTGCCACGGCCGGTCCAGGTTTCCTGGGCGTTGGCGGGGTTGCGATACTTCGGCGGCACCTTGCCCAGCTTGCGGCCGGCACGCGGACCCGGCTTGCCGGCACCCGCCGGACGGCCCGGACCGGCACTGGCAGAAGCGCCAAACAATTCTTCGATGGAATAACCCTGGGCTTTTGCAGCGCGGACCAGCTGCGTGCGGACCTTGGCGATCGGCGCGCGCTTGGCAACCACGGTCTGCTGCTTCTTTGCATTTTTGATCAGGGCGCTCAACTGCTTGGCCGACAGGCCACTAAGATCGATCGACATCACTGCTCCGGAAGATGAGAGAAAAAGAATGCCGGTCCATGGCAGCGGTGGCCATCATAAAGTGAGAAAACCGGTGTGACAAATGCGCCGAAATAATTCGGCGCTTTGTGTTCATCCATTTGAAGCCGATACCCGGGGTTTGATCAATGCCCCAGGCGGGAGAATAACGCTGCTTTATCCAGGCTTTCCGCTGCATCGGCGGTACGGGCGCGATATTCAAATGTGCCAGCCGCCAATCCACGTTCCGAGACCACCACCCGATGCGGAATGCCCAGCAGTTCCATATCGGCGAACATGGCGCCCGGGCGCAGTCCGCGATCGTCCAGGGCGGCATCCAGGCCGGCGGCAAGCAATTGGTCCAGCAAGGCCTGGGCGGCGGCGAGCACCTGTGGGTCCTGCTTGGGATTGATCACGCAGACCACCACCTGCCACGGCGCCATCGGCGCGGGCCAGATGATGCCGGCATCGTCGTGGTTCTGTTCGATCGCCGCGGCCACGATGCGCGAAATGCCGATGCCGTAGCAGCCCATCTTCATCACCGCCGCCTTGCCGCCTTCGTCGATGACAGTGGCTTGCAGCGCCTGCGCGTACTGGCTGCCAAGCTGGAACACATGGCCCACCTCGATGCCGCGAGCCAGGCGCAGTTCGCCTCCGTCGGCCGCGCGTTCGCCTTCGACCACGTTGCGCACATCGGCCACGGTTTCCGGTTCGGGCAGGTCGCGGCCCCAGTTGACGCCGACCAGGTGGGCGCCGGACACATTCGCGCCGACCACGAAATCGGCCAGTGCGGCGACATCGCGGTCGGCCACCACGCGCACCGGACGCGCGGTGTTGACCGGGCCCAGGAAGCCCGGCTCGCAGCCGAGGTGTTCGCGGATTTCGCTTTCGTTGGCCAGGCGGTAATCGGCCAGCCCGGGCACCTTGGCCAGCTTGATCTCGTTGACCGCGTGGTCGCCACGCACCAGTACCAGCACGAAGCCGGCCTGGGTCATCACCGCCACCGACTTGACCGTGCGCTGCAGCGCGATGCCGAGCAACTGGGCCACGTCTTCGCAGGTCTTCTGGGTGGGCGTTGCCACCTGCTGCATTGCTTCGCTGGCCGCGGCGCGCGGGGCCGGCGGTGCCGCACTGGCGGTTTCCACGTTGGCGGCGTAATCGGAGCCGGTGGAGAACGCCAGCGAGTCCTCGCCGGAGTCGGCGATGACGTGGAATTCCTGCGATGCATCGCCGCCGATGGCGCCGGAATCGGCCTGCACGGCGCGGAAATCCAGTCCCAGGCGGGTGAAGATGCGCGTGTAGGCGGCGCGCATGTTGTCGTATTCGCGTGCCATGTCCTCGTCAGTGAGATGGAACGAATACGCGTCCTTCATCAGGAACTCGCGCGCACGCATCACGCCGAAGCGCGGGCGGATCTCATCGCGGAATTTGGTCTGGATCTGATAGAAATTCAGCGGCAGCTGCTTGTAGCTGTTGATTTCCTGGCGCGCGAATTCGGCCGCGGCCTCTTCGGCGGTGGGGCTGTAGCAGAACTCCTGTTCCTTGCGGTCCTTGATCTTGAGCAGCTGCCCGCCGAACTTCTCCCAACGCCCGGTAGCGTCCCACAGCTCGCGCGGCTGGATGGTGGGAAACAGCACTTCCACTGCGCCGGCGCGGTTCATCTCTTCGCGCACGATGGCTTCGACCTTGCGCAACACGCGCAGGCCCAGCGGCGACCAGGTGTACAGCCCGGAGGCCAGCTTGCGGATCATGCCCGCGCGCAGCATCAGACGGTGGCTGACCAACTCGGCGTCGGCCGGGGTTTCCTTGGTGGTGTGCAGGTGGAACTGGGAAAGACGCATCGGGCTTCGCTTGGGCGGAAAGCCGCTAGTTTGCCAGTCTCGCGCCCTGCCGGTCATCGCCAGGCGCGCGTTGCCGGTTGTCGCTGGCAGGGCAGGCCCCTGCGGGGCGGCTCGAGTGGCTGGCTTGCCGGCGCACGTGCGCCGTAGACCGCGCAGTCGTCCGCACGTATCCATCACCGGTGCCGGGCGCTCATGCGGCCCCGGGGGCGCGCTTTCTACCACCTACGCATGTGTTGCCATCAGGTCGGGCGCGCTGGCTCTGCAGGTGGTCGCGGCACCAGGCGTTGAACCCCAGCCCTGCGGCGGGACGGCAACTCCCGTCCCCCTGGGAGCTTTTCCCGGCTCAGGTGGCCGGGCCGCCTGGGGCTGCCGGCTTGCAATAGGCCTTGACGGCGGCGTCGGCCAGGTTCCTCTGGGTCGCACGGGCTTCCTGGTCCAGGACGGCGCCAGGCTTGCCATCGGCGCCGGCCGCCATGGAGACCTCGCCCTTGCCGCTGAGCAGTTCCAGATTGCGGCGCGCGGTGAGGCAGTCGGCCGATTCGGGCGCGGCCGTCTCTGCTGCAGCGATGGCGGCGGTGCCGCTGCGCGCATCGATTCGGCGCGCTTCATAGCGCTGGCCGGTCGGTGGCGGGGTTTCGGTGTAGTGGGTCACGCCCTTGGCGTCCTTCCACTTATAAAGATCGGTCGCGCCGGCGGCGGCGCTGACCAGCATCAACAGGGCGCAAAGCCCGGACGACAGCTGCATGTAGCTTCCCCTGGATGATTCCCGCCGCGATTGCAGCATCCGCAGCGGGCGCTGGCAAGTGATGGGCGCGCAGGGCGCTGAACCAGCCAGCGCGCTACCGCCGGACAGACCTCAGGCCCTACACTTGGCGGATGGATGAGATGAGACCGCCCCCGCGCTCGCGCACGATTTACCTGCTGCCGAACCTGTTCACCACCGCCGGGCTGTTTTCCGGTTTCTACGCCATCATCGCCGCCGCCAATGGACAGTTCGTCCAGGCCGCCATGGCGGTGTTCGTGGCTGCGGTGATGGACGGGCTGGATGGCAGGGTGGCGCGTCTGACCAATACCAGCAGCGAATTCGGTGTGCAGTACGACTCGCTGGCCGATCTGGTCAGCTTCGGCATGGCGCCCGCGCTGGTGATGTACCACTGGTCGCTGTCGGCACTGAAGTACGACAGTAGCGTGATGGGCCGGGTCGGTTGGTCGGCTGCCTTCCTGTATGCGGCCTGCGCGGCGCTGCGGCTGGCGCGCTTCAACACCCAGGTCGGCGTGGTCGACAAACGCTGGTTCATCGGCCTGGCCAGCCCGGCGGCGGCTGGTCTGATGATGTCCTTCGTTTGGGCCTTCGCCGACGACAGCCTGGGCTTCGATGGCGAGCAGCTTCGCTATGTGGCGCTGGCGGTCACGGTGGTGGCGGCGTTGCTGATGGTCAGCCGGATCCGGTTCTGGAGCTTCAAGGGCGGCGCGCGCGGCCCGCGTGCCGACCGCGTGCCGTTCCTGGCGCTGGCGATCGCCACGGTGGTGATTGCGCTGTTGGTGATCGATCTGGCGCGCTCGTTGCTGGTGATCGGGGTTCTGTACGCCTTGTCGGGTCCGTTGATGTGGTTGTGGCGACGCTGGCGGCGCGTGCCCGAGCTGCCATGAGCCGGTTTTTGTGAGCGAGGCGATGAGCGAGCCGATGTGGTCCGATCTGCAGGTGTCGTATCTGCAGGCGTTGGGGCACACCGTGTATCTGGACCGCGCTGCGGTCGACGCATTGCCGGCGCCTGTCGAGGTTGCCGAGCGCGCACCCACGGCCGCACCGACGCGTATGGAGCGTGCGCCGTACCCTGCAACGGCCAATGCGCCCGTTGCGCGGCGGAATGCACCGGCGGCACCGGCCCAAGCGCCCCGCGCGCCCAGCACTGCGCCAGCGTCGGCGCCAGCGTCGGCGCCGCAACGGCGCAGCCGTGTCGGCATGCCGGATCGCCTGCAGATGGCCTTGCTGCGCGCGTCCGGCTGCAATCCGGGCGATCCTGCGACCCAGGCCTTGATGGCCTCCTGGCCGCTGGCGGAACTGCGCGGCAATCCGGCCGCCAAGCGCGCGCTGTGGCCGCAGCTGCGCGCGCTGCGTCGGCGCCGGGACCCGGCGTGAGCGCATTGAACGCGCCGCAACCCACCTCGCTGCGCGCCATGCGCGAGAGCGACCTGGATGCGGTGATGGAGATCGAGCTGCGCGCCTATCCATTTCCGTGGACGCGCAACATCTTTCGCGACTGCCTGCAGGCCGGCTACCCCGGCTGGGTGATGGAGCAGGGCGGCCGTGTCATCGGCTATGGCGTGATCAGTATCGCCGCCGACGAGGCGCACGTGCTCAACGTCTGCATCGCACCGGAGGCGCAATCGCAAGGACACGGTCGCGTGTTGCTGCGCGCGCTGATCAAGGGCGCCTGCGATCGCGGTGCGCGGCGCGCGTTCCTGGAAGTGCGCCCGTCCAATCCATCGGCGATCGCGCTGTACCACTCCGAAGGCTTCAACGAAATCGGCCGGCGCCCGCGCTATTACCCATCCCACACCGGGCGCGAAGACGCGTTGGTGATGGCGATCGAATTGTTCTTCGAAGGGTTTTCCTGAGCGCACGCACTCGTCGTTGAGGATGCGGCTGGTTGGCGTCGCTGCGGTGCGCGGTTGCTGCGCTGGATGCCGGCGCTGATGGTTTTTCGATTCGATGCTTGCGCTGAGCGGTTGCATGACGCACCTGCGCATGGCGCGTGCGGTATCACGCTTGCCCAACGGGCTGGTCTTGCGCACTACCACGCGGCTTGATGAGGTCCGCAGCGACACGGTAGCCCAATTGATTAAGGGCAGCGCTGACCCATGCGTATCAAAACGCATGGGGTCAACACAATGCTGCGCCTGTGCAATCGATCCCAACGTGGTCATGTGGAATGCCGGCAACACTGCGGCGATGGGTTTGCGCTTCGCGCAGGGTGTTGGCAGATACGGCCGTCTGCGAGGTGGCGAATGTTTCGCCATGGGCCGATAAGCGCTTTTTTCGTTGCGGTTTATGTCCAATGCCGCAGCGCGGCAATGGATTGCAACGACGAGCACGTCGAAAAATACAGGTATTTGCACGGTGGCGTGCCTTCTCGCGTGGCACCCCGCACGGCGTGACACCCAATCTTGCTGCGTTGCAGTGTCCTTGCGCTGTCTCCGCGTGTCCTGATCGCAGCGTTTTGTCTCTTCTTTTGTGTCTCGCAAGCGTTTGCGTGATTACGCATGCATATCCGAAAAACGTCTAGATACAAGCGGTTGCAATGCTCCTAGTATCGGCTCCGCGGAATGGAATATTCCACAGCTGAATAATACGTTCCGAGTCTGATGGACCAGGGGTGCGCCGCTGCGCGGCGCATCGAACCCATCTGAGGGAGAGATCAAGATGAAGCCGAAATTTTCGACGGCGGCCGCCGCGTCGCTGTTCGTTGGGTCGTTGCTGCTCACCGGCGTTGCCTATGCCGATGCGGCGTTGGAGGTTGCAACCACGGGCTGGGCAACCCAGAACGGCGGCACCAAGGGCGGCTCCAAAGCGGCTGCCGCCAATATCTACACCGTCAAGAATGCCGCCGAGTTGAAAGCTGCATTGAGCGCAAGCGTCGGTAGCAACGGACGCATCATCAAGGTCAGCGGCATCATCGATATCAGCGAAGGCAAGCCGTACACCAAGACCTCGGACATGAAGTCACGTGCGCGCCTGGATATTCCGACCAAGACCACCTTGATAGGCATCACCAGCAACGCGGAAATCCGCGAAGGCTACATGTACGTCAAGGCCAACGACGTCATCATCCGCAACCTCACCATCGAAAATCCATGGGACCCGGAACCGGTCTGGGACCCGGATGACGGCAGCGCCGGCAACTGGAATGCGGAGTACGATGGCCTGACTGTGGAAGGCGCCAGCAACGTGTGGGTGGACCATGTCACCTTCACCGATGGCCGCAGGACCGACGATCAGAACGGCACCGCAAATGGCCGTCCGAAGCAGCACCACGACGGCGCAATGGACATCAAGAAAGGCGCCAATTTCGTCACCGTCTCGTATTCGGCCTTCAAGTCGCACGAGAAGAACAACCTGATCGGCTCCAGCGACAGCGCGTCCAGTACCGACAGCGGCAAGCTCAAGGTCACCATTCACAATACCCTGTTCGAAAACATTTCCGCGCGCGCTCCGCGTGTGCGCTTCGGTCAGGTGCATCTGTACAACAACTACCACGTCGGCAGCACCAGCAATAAGGTCTATCCGTTCTCTTACGCGCATGGCGTGGGCAAGGAGTCGAAGATCTTCTCCGAGCGGAACGTGTTCGAGATCAGCGGTGTCAGCAGCTGCGACAAGATTGCCGCCGACTATGGTGGCAGCGTGTATCGCGATCAGGGTTCCCTGCTCAATGGCAAGGCGCTGTCGTGCTCGTGGAATACCAACATCGGCTGGACCCCGCCCTATACCTACAACCTGCTCTCGGCCGACAAGGTCGCTGCAGACGTCAAGGCCAAGGCAGGCGCCGGCAAGCTCTAACCGCCACTGGTTGCAGGGCTGCAAAGTCAGCGCCGCACGTCGTTGCACAACGCCCGCAGTGATGCGGGCGTTGTGCGTTCCGTGTGGCGATGTGGGGTCTCACGGAAGTAGCGGCGTTGCAACGGGCAGTCGGGAGCTGCTTGCAACACTCTTACCCATCCATGCCTATCCATGATCGCTGGACGCGCTGCAGGTACATCCTTGCCGGTCCCTGCGTGGCGTCCATGCTGCGTCAGCTGCCGTACGCAATGACGGCGCTACGCACTCGCCAAGGCCCTGCAACCGTGCAGGGCGCCTGGCGTCGCTCAATCCTGCGCGGTGTTATTGGCTGCCTGGCCCGGGGTACAGACCGGCTTCAAGCGCTTGTCCACCAGCTTGCCCATGAGCCGGTCGCTGAGCGGCAGCATGTCGCCGTTGAGGCGCCAGTCGTAGATCACGCTGAAGGCCAACACGCGCGCGACATAGTCGCGGGTTTCCTTGTAGCTGATGGTTTCGATCCAGAAGTCCGGCTCGAAATTCGGCCGCTGCGACTGCCAGCGCCCGGTGGGGCCTGGACCTGCGTTGTAGGCGGCAATGGTGAGGTAGGGCAGTCCGTAGGTGTTGAGCAACTGGCGCAGATACGCCGTGCCGATGGCGATGTTGGTGTCCGGCTCATAGAGGCTGGTGGCACCCGCATAGCCGGGCAGGGCGATCCCCTTGGCGACGGCCGCGCCAGTGCCAGGCAACACCTGCATCAGGCCCATTGCGTTGGCCGGCGAGCGCGCGCGCGGATTGAAGATGCTTTCGGCACGAATTTCCGCAGCCACCCAGGCTGGGTCGATCGCATTCTTGGCGGCCTCGCGACGAATGCTGTCGTCGTGGTGCAGCGGAAAACGCAACGCATACAGCCGTTGCTCGTCCGGCTGCTTGCCGAGCGCGAACACCGCACGGTCGAACCAGCCGTTGTCGCCGGCAACTTCCACTGCCAGACGGCGCTGGGTGTCGTCGAAGCGGGTGGCGGCATCGTTCCATTCGGCCACGGCCCAACCGGGGCGGTCGATCTGAAATAACGCGATTGCGCGGACCAGGGCCGGGTCGCGCGCAACAGCGGCCTTCGCCTGCGCGCTGTCGTTGGGCTCCCAGGGGCACAGCCGGTAAGGCTGCTGCAGGCGGTCGGCGGCCAGGAATCCGTGGAAGGTCGGCGATTGCGCGGCGGCGCGATACAGCGGCTGGGCCGCCGCAGCAGCGCCGGTCTTTTCGGCCAGGCGGGCTTCGAAGTACTGCCAACGTGAGTCGCTGCGCTGGCTCGCCGGCATCTTGCGAATCGCGGCCAATGCCGCCGGCCAATCGCCGCGCGACATCGCCTCACGTGCACGCCATTCGTGCAGGCGTTCGTCGTAGGACGCCTCCGGTACGGCATTGAGCCGACGCGCCGAGTCCGGCAGGTACGAGGCGACGGTCCACAATGCGATCTGGTACAGCACCTGCCCACGCTGCGCCTGGCTGAAGCCGAGCGCACTGGCAAGTTGCGGTAGCTGCTGCTCGGCAGCGTCGGGATCGCTCTTGGCCAACTTGGCCAGCCCGTCCACCGCGATGCGGCGGCTGCGCTCGGTCTTGGGCCAACCTAGTGCACGTGGGTGGACCTTGTCGAGAAATGCAGCGTAATCGGTGGCCAGGGCCAGATCGGCGGCGGGTAGCCCGCGTGCTGCCGTACGCATGATTGCAGGCTGTTGTGCATCGGCAGCAGCTTCCACACGTTCCCAGCGCAGCGCCGGTGTGAGTTCACCGCGCGATTCCAGCCCGGCAACCACTGCATCGCAAGCATCGGGCAGCGCCTTGCCGTTGCGCCACAGCGTCAGCGCATCGCGGCTCCATTGGGCATCGGCCTTGCCAGTGGCCAGGCGCGCGGTCAGTTGCGCGCAGCGCAGGCCGACGTTGTCGGTGGACTTCCAGTTGGCCAGCAGCGTGTTCCAGTCCTGCCGCCGCGCCACTGCCGGCAACCACGTGCTGCGGAAGCTTTCAGCCACGGGCTGGCCGGCGTAACGCTGCAAGAATGCTTGCGCCTGCGCGTTGGAGACAGTGTCGATAGTGCGCTTGAGCGCGGCAAATTCCAGCCATCCATACAGTGGATGGCGGCTCAGCGCAGCGAGCTGACCGGCATCGGTCTGGCCGCGCTCTGCGGCCGCGATGGCATCGCGCATGGCAGTCAACTGCGGGTCGAGGGTTTGCGCGTGCAATGCGGTGCTGCCAAGGCACAGCAGGCCGATGAAAACAGTGGCAAGGCGGGGGGCATAAGTCATGCGGTGATGATACCCAAGCACGCCTGAGCGCCTGAGTGAATGCGCGCCGCTTGCGCGTGATGGTGAGGAAAGTCTTCGCTTGCAAGCGCTATGGGTCGAGCACGCGCGTGCGTGCAGATGACAACTTGTTGCGACCGCTGCCGCGCGGTGCGCTGCTGCACCGCCAGTTGCGGTGCGTTAATGTTTCATTTAAGAATTGGGAAGGACCGCAGGGCACGGGGGCGTGCGGACACTCAAGAATCCTTCTGGAGAGAGAAAGGATGAAGCGTCTGATTGGCCCCCGTCGGTCATGCCTGGCCGTGCAGTTGTCGTTGTGTCTGATTCCCACACTGGCCTGGGCGCAACAGCCCGAGGCCGCACCGAACACGCGCACGCTCGACAGCGTGCAGGTCACCGGCACGCGCATCAAGACCGCGGAATTGCAGGGCCAGGTACCGATCCAGACGCTCAATCGTGCCGATATCGAACGCACCGGCCTGACCTCCATCGGCGAAGTGCTGCAGGAGCTCACCGCGTCCGGTTCGGCGCTCAATGCCAAGTTCAATTCGTCCGGCAACTTCGGCTTTCCGCCCGATGGCAGTGGCGTGGGTGCAGGCTCGGCGCAGGTGGATCTGCGCCATCTCGGTTCCAAGCGTGTGCTGGTGCTGGTGGATGGCATTCGTTGGGTCAATGAATCCTCCGCCTCCGGCGTGGGTTCGTCGACCGATCTCAACACCATTCCGCTGGCGATCGTCGAGCGCATCGAAGTGCTCGAAGACGGCGCATCGTCGCTGTACGGCTCGGATGCGATTGCCGGTGTGGTCAACATCATCACCCGTCGCACGTTCGACGGTGCGCAGGTCACGCTCAACTACGGGCAGTACGGCAAGGGCGATGGCGCCAACCAGGGCATGGATCTGGCCTGGGGTAAAAGCGGAGAGGATTTCAGCCTGTTTTTGGGCGCCAGCTACGTCAAACAGGATCCGATCTATGCGCGCGATCGTGCGCAGGCCCGCTTCCCGATTCCTGGCACCGGGCTGACCTTCGCCAGCTCGGCAACGCCGGATGGCCGCTTCCAGTTCGTCGATCCCAACACCGGCGTGCGCCAGAACCTCACGCCCAATGCCGGCGTGGGCACACCGCAATACGATGGCACCGGCGGTTGCACGCGCAGCGACGACTATCACTGCTTCGGCACCGCAGACCGCTACAACTTTGCCGAGCAGAACCTGTTGCTGACGCCGTCCGAGCGCAAGGGCGTGTTTGCACAGTTCCGCTATTACTTCAACGACGACGTGCAGTGGTACGTCAAGGCATTGGGCAACCGGCGCGAATCGACCAACCAGGCCGCACCGGAGCCCATCTTCCTCGGGCCCGATGCCGGTACCGGCAACCCGCTGGCCGACAACATCGTGATCTCCGCGCTCAATCCGTTCAACCCGTTCGGATTCGATCTGGATTCGGCCACCAATCTGATCCAGATCGGTCGCAGGCCGGTGGAAGGCGGGCCGCGGCGTTACGAGCAACAGGTCGATACCCAATATTTCGGCACCGGCCTGGTCGGCACGTTCGAAGGCGCAGGGCGGACCTGGTTCTGGGACGTCAACGGCATGTACAGCAAGAACAAGGCCGAGCAGACCAACTACGGCAGCTACAACCTCTACAACATCAACCTGGCGCTGGGCGACCCGGCTGCCTGCGCGGCCGTGGCCGGCTGCGTGCCGCTGGATATCTTCAGCGGTGCCGGCAGCATCACGCCGGAGATGTTGCGCTGGATCCAACCGGTGGTGCGCGACCGCAGCCAGAACGAATTGAGCCTGTTCACCGCCAACCTCAGCAGCGAGTTGTTCCAGTTGCCCGGCGGTGCGGTGTCGTTCGCCAGCGGTTACGAATACCGCAAGTACGAAGGCACTTATCGGCCCGATCCGCTCACCGTGGCCGGGCGTTACAACGGCGTGCCCTCCTTGCCCACGGCAGGCAGCTACGACGTCAACGAAGCCTATCTCGAACTCAATATTCCGATCTTCGCCAACTCCGCATTGGGCGACAAACTCGATCTGAATATCGCCGGGCGCTATTCGGACTATTCGACATTCGGTGGCGAATTCACGCCCAAGTACGGCCTGCGTTGGCAGGTCACCGATGAGTTCGTGTTGCGCACCAGTTATGCCGAGGGCTTCCGGGCGCCCACCATCGGCGAGCTGTTCGGTTCGGCGGCGCGTGCGGACCTGCAGTTGTCGGACCCGTGCTCGATCGGTCTGGGCGGTACGGCGCCGCGCGGCAGTGCGGCCAACTGCGCAGCACTCGGTGTGCCTGCCGGTTATCAGCAGGCCAACCAGCAGATCTCGGTCACCACCGGCGGTAACGCGCAACTCGATCCAGAGCGTTCGCGCAGTTTCAGTGCGGGCTTCGTCTTCAGCCCGGGATTTGCGAGCGATGCCAGCTGGTCCGACCGCCTCGACCTGGAGGTGACCTTCTATCGCCATCATGTGGATGGCGCGATCCAGGCGATCAATGCGCAGACGCAGCTGGATCTGTGCGTGGATACGCTGGATGCGTTGTACTGCGATGGCATCGGGCGGGCATCCACCGGCGGCATCAACGCCTTCAATAACCGCTTGACCAACCTGGGCTCGATCAAGACCGACGGCTGGGACGTGGATCTGTTCTGGACCTTGCCGCAAACCGCATTCGGGCGCTTCAAGCTATCGTGGCAGAACACCTTGGTAGGCCGCTACGAGGCGCTGGGTGCGGCGGGTCAGCGACAGCCGCAAGGCCCGGGCATCGAGGTGGTGGACAGCGCAATTCCGGAGTGGACCAGCAACGCGGTATTGGATTGGTCGCTGGGTAACTGGACGGCTTCGTGGACTGCGCGGCACATTTCCAAGCTCACCGAGCAGTGCGGTGACGCGGTGGAGTTTGCGGTGTGTTCGGATCCGTCGGTGGGAACCAACCGCTTGGATGCGATCACCTATCACGACGCGCAGGTGGGCTATCGCATCGATTGGCTCAAGGGCCTGCAACTCACGGCCGGCTTGAACAACGTCTTCGACAAGGATCCGCCGATCTGCCTGTCGTGCTCCCTCAATGGTTACGACGCATCCACCTACGATATTCCCGGCGGACGCTTCTGGTATGCGCGTGTGGATTTGAAGTTCTAGTCCAACAGCGCCTGGCTGGTGCGATGCGTTGGCGAAAGGGCATTGGCGCTGCGGCTTTCCTGCAGGGCCCTTGCCCGCCCACCATCGCAGGACACGCCGCAAGTACGTCCTTGTAGGCTCCTTGGCGGCATCCATGCCGCCAAGGGTTCCGCGACGGTGGGCGGGCAAGGACCAGTCGAGCTGGTCGGTGCGCATGTCTGCAATCGAGACATGACGGACATGCTGCGGCTGGTCCCGCAATCGGCGAGGGCACTACGCCCTCGATATGCTAGCAGCTGGTCAACCGCTTCAGATCTTCGCGCGCTGCTCGCGCAGGCCGGTGAGCTGCGTGGTCCAGTCGTTCAAGCGCGCACGCTCCTGTTCGACCACGGCGGCCGGTGCGTTCTGCACGAAGGTGGCGCTGCCGAGTTTGCCGTTGCACTTGGCGATCTCGCCTTCCACGCGCTTGATTTCCTTGTCCAGGCGAGTGCGTTCGGCATCCATGTCGACCAGGCCTTCTAGCGGCACCAGCAGCGTGAGTTCGCCGACGATGGCGGCGGCCGACGGCGGTGTGTCCTGGCCAGCGTCCAGCCAGTCGATGCGTTCGAGCTTGAGCAGGAACGACAGCTGCGAGGCGAAGCGGGCAACGCGCGGGCGGTCGTCGGCAGTGCCGGCCTGCAGCAGCAGGCGCACCTGCTTGGACGGTGGCACGTTCAATTCGCTGCGCACGCGACGCAGCGCCGACACCATCGACTTGAGCCATTCGACATCGGCTTCAGCGGTGGCATAGCTGCTGGTGTCGACATCGCCGGGCTGCGGGAAGCTCTGCAACGAGATCGTCGCAGTGGTGATGCCCAGGCGCGGCGCGACATGCTGCCACAACTCTTCGGTGACGAACGGGGTGAGCGGGTGCAACAGGCGCAGCAACGACTCCAGCACATACAGCAGCGTGTGGCGCGTGCTGGCGGCCGCGTCGGCGTCCTGGTTGTTGAGCGCCGGCTTGGCCAGCTCCACGAACCAGTCGCAGAACGCGTTCCAGGCGAATTCGTACAACGACTGCGCGAGCAGGTCGAAGCGATAGTTGGCGTAATGCGCGTGGGTTTCTGCGGTGGCCTTGTCCAGGCGCGCCAAAATCCACTTTTCCGCTTCGGTGCGCGGCTGCGGCACGCCGGTAAAGCGTGCGCCTTCGGTGTTCATCAACACAAAGCGCGTGGCGTTCCACAGCTTGTTGCAGAAGTTCTTGTAGCCCTCGGCGCGGCCCAGATCGAACTTGATGTCGCGGCCATGCGTGGCCAGCGCGGCGATGGTGAAGCGCAGCGCATCGGCACCGTGGGCGATGATGCCGTCCGGGAATTCCTTGCGCGTGGCTTTTTCGATCTTCTCGGCCATGCGCGGCTGCATCAGGCCATGGGTGCGCTTGGCGACCAGATCCTCGATGCTGATGCCGTCGATGATATCCAGCGGATCGAGCACGTTGCCCTTGGACTTGGACATCTTCTGGCCTTGCGCATCGCGAATCAGGCCGGTGATGTAGACATCGCGGAACGGCACCTGGCCGGTGAAGCTGTCGGTGGCCATGATCATGCGCGCCACCCAGAAGAAGATGATGTCGAAGCCGGTCACCAGCACGCTTGAAGGCAGATAACGCTCGAAGCCGCGCTCGGCCATCGCCTGCGCATCCGGCCAGCCCAGCGTGGAGAACGGCCACAGCTGCGAGGAGAACCAGGTTTCCAGCACGTCGCTGTCCTGGTGCAGCGCAATCTCCGCACCCAGGCCATGTTTGGCGCGCACCTGCGCTTCGTCATGGCCCACGTAGCACTTGCCGGCCTCGTCGAACCACGCCGGAATGCGATGGCCCCACCACAGCTGGCGGCTGATGCACCAATCCTGGATGTTCTCCATCCAGTGGCGATAGGTGTTGATCCAGTTCGGCGGCACGAACTTGATCTGGCCGCTTTCGACCAGCTCCAGGCCGCGCCTGGCCAGCGCGTCCATCTTCACGAACCACTGGTCGGTGAGGTAGGGCTCGATGACCTGGCCGGTGCGATCGCCGCGCGGCACCTGCAGCTTGTGTGGCTTGGTTTCGACCAATCGACCTTCGTCCTCTAGATCAGCTAGGACAAGTTTGCGAGCTTCATAACGATCAAGATTCCAATACTTCTCTGGAATTCCTATGTCGAAAGGTAGAGCGTCGCGCTCCAAGGTCAAAATTGGCTCACGGGGGTTTTCAGTATCACGACGCTCGCGATAGCTAGAAAGGCCGATAATCTTTGCCTCTGGCGTGAGGATGTTGATCATCGGCAGCGAGTGCCGCACGCCCACCTGGTAATCGTTGAAGTCATGCGCCGGCGTGACCTTGACCACGCCGGTGCCGAAGGCGCGGTCGACGTAATCGTCGGTGATCACCGGCACGTGCCGGCCGGTCAGCGGCAACACGATGCGGGCGTCATGCAGCGTGAGATAACGCGCATCTTCCGGGTGCACCATCACCGCGGTATCGCCCAGCATGGTTTCCGGGCGCGTGGTGGCCACCACCAGATAATCGCGGGTTTCGCGCAGCGTCTCGTTGCCGTCGGCATCGTGCTCGACGTGTTCGTAGCTGACGCCATCGGCCAGCGGGTAACGGATCGACCACAGGAAGCCGTCTTCTTCGACGTTTTCCACTTCCAGATCGGAGATTGCGGTCTTCAGTACCGGGTCCCAGTTGACCAGGCGTTGGCCGCGATAGATCAGGCCTTGCTCGTACCAGCGCACGAACGCTTCGTTGACCGCCGCCGACGGTTGCGGGTCCATGGTGAAGGTGCTGCGCGACCAATCGCTGGAGGTGCCCAGCCGGCGCATCTGGCGCTCGATGGTGTCGCCGGATTCGGCCTTCCACTCCCACACCTTGGCGATGAAGCCCTCGCGCCCCAGCGAATCGCGCGTTTGTCCCTTGCCTTCCAGCGCCAGATTGCGCGAGACCACCATCTCGGTGGCGATCCCGGCATGGTCGGTGCCCACCTGCCACAAGGTGTCGTAACCGCGCATGCGGTGATAGCGCACCAACGCATCCATCAGCGTCTGCTGAAACGCATGGCCCATGTGCAGCGTGCCGGTGACATTGGGCGGCGGCAGCAACACGGTGTACGGCTCACCCTTGCCGGACGGCACGAAATAACCGGCTGCCTCCCACTGCGCGTACAGGCGCGATTCGAAGGAAGAGGGGTCGTAGCTGGAGGCGAGGGTGGTCATAGGGGCGCCGGGATTCGTTGTTCGGGATTCGGGATTGGTTGCGTCATGGGGCCGGCGAGAGTCACCGGCAATCCACTCGTCAACGTCGGTGTTCGTGCTGCGGAGCGAAGATCGGCTGTCTGAGGTTGGATGCAGTCGTTGGAGACGCAAGATCTGCTTTACGAATCCCCAATCCCAACTCCCCAATCCCCGCCGCACTCACATGTCGTACTTGGTCAGTTCCAGGCCCAGGGCCTTGTACTGTTTCCAGCGTTCGCGCAGCGGTTCGCGGGCAGCGGGGTCGGCCGGCACCACTTCGAGCACGCGGTCGCAGGCGCCCAGGTACGGGTCGTCGCGCAGGTTGATCACCAGCGGGCGCGAGGGGGCGGCGAACTCCGGGGCGGCAATCAGCACCGGGGCCAGTTCGTCTTCCTCATCGGTGCCGGCAATCTGGTGCGGCACGTAGGCCTCGTCGTCGAACGCCCACAGCAGGTCGTCCAGCGCCTCGGCCTGCTGCGTATCGCGGGCCAGGATCAAGGTGGGCAGGTTGGCGTCGTTGGCCTTGCGCGCCAGCTCGCAGACCAGCCGCAGCGGTTCGTTGAGGAAGCGCGGCTTGGCGATCAGGTAGAAGTCGGCACGGGGCATCAGGCGGTCACAAAGCGGGAGGAGAGCAACAATTCGGTGGTCATGCCGGCGGCCACGAACAGGGCCGCACAGCCGAGCACGGCCAACAGCAGGCCGCCGAATGCGCGCAGGCGGCGCCCGGGCGGGCGCGAACGGTACAGGTACACCGGCAGGAACAGCACGGCCAAGGCCACGATGCCGATATTCATCCAGGCCGGCCGGCGGTAGCCAAGCCGGCGGCTGTCGGCCGCCAGCCACACAAACAACAGCAACAGCTGCACGACGATCCAGAGCAGATCGATGCCGGGGCTGGTCCAGCCCGGCACCGCGCTGGCGGCTCCGTTCACGACGGAGAAGCCAGCGATGAGCGCCAGTGCAGCGCGCGGCGACATCAGGCGGCGCGATCCAGCAACCACTGGGTCAGCAGACCGACCGGGCGACCGGTGGCCATGCCGCGCTTGCCTTCGTCGCTGGCCACGCCGGCGATGTCCAGGTGCGCCCAGCGCTGGTTCTCGGTGAAGCGCGACAGGAAGCAGCCGGCGGTGATGGCGCCGCCCCAGCGGCCGCCGATGTTGTAGACGTCGGCGAAGGTGGAATCCAGCAGGCCCTGGTATTCGTCCCACAGCGGCAGGCGCCAGGCGCGGTCGAACACGTGTTCGCCGGCGGCCAGCAGTTCGTTGGCCAGGTCGTCGTGCTTGCTCATCAGCCCGGCGGTCTGGTGACCCAGCGCCACCATGCAGGCGCCGGTCAGCGTGGCCACGTCCACCAGCGCCTCGGGGTTGAAGCGCTCGGCGTAGGTCAGCGCATCGCACAGGATCAGGCGGCCTTCGGCATCGGTATTGCCGACTTCGATGGTCTTGCCGGACATGCTGGTGATCACGTCCGACGGGCGGTACGCGTTGCCGTCGATGGCGTTCTCGACCGCCGGCACCACCACCACCAGGTTGATCGGCAGCTCGGCCTTGACCGTGGCCACGAAGGTGCCGATGACGTTGGCGCCACCGCACATGTCGTACTTCATTTCCTCGATGCCGCCCTGCGTCTTGAGGTTGACGCCGCCGGTATCGAAGGTGATGCCCTTGCCGACCAGCACGTACGGGCGCGCGTCGCCGCCGCCGTTCCACTTCAGCACGATCAAGCGCGGGCGGTTGGCCGAGCCGCGTGCCACCGACAGCAGCGAGCCCATGCCCAGCGCTTCCATCTGCGCCTCGTCCAGGATCTCGGCTTCGGCACCCGGGAACTTGCCGGCAAATGCCGCGGCGGTCTCGGCCAGGTAGGCCGGGGTGCAGTAGTTCGGCGGCAGGTTGCCCAGCTCGCGGGCGAATTCCACGCCTTCGGCGGTAGCCACGCCCACGGCGAGCGCGCGGGCGTCGTTGCCGGCAATCGCCAGGGTGGTCAGGCCGGTCTCGTCCACCTTCTTCTTGCCCAGTGTGGCGGTGTAGCGGTAGGCGGCATGGTCGCTAACGGTCACCGCCTGGCGGATGTTCCAGGCCGCATCGCGGGCCTTGACGCTGAGTTCGGTCAGGGTGAGCAGGGCGGTGCTGACCGCGCCGGTCTTCAGCGCGCGGGTCGCATCGCCGACGGCCTTGAGGTAGGGCGCCACGCCGAACTTGCCGGCTTCGCCCAGGCCGACCACCAGCACGCGCGGCGCGGTGACGCCGGGCAGGTCGTGCAGCAGCGTGGTGCTGCCGGTCTTGCTGGCCACGTCGCCGCGCGCGACCAAGGCCGTCAAGCGACCCTGACTGGCGCTGTCCAGCGCCTGGGCAGCGGGCGAAAGGGTCTTGTCGGCGAACACGCCAACCACGATGCAGTCGACGGCAGCGCTTGCCGGCGCGTCTTGGTTCAGGGTGAATTGCAGGGCCATTGATCAGATTCCGTAGGCAAATCCGTACAATCGCGGGCTGTTTACGCCAACCGGACTAGGCTGGCGGCGCCGCGAACGAATCCGAGAGTTTAAAACAAGCCCACCCCATGCCGAAGCTCGATCGATACCTGCTTAGCGATTTCACCCAGAGCTTCCTGGCCACCTTGATCGTGCTGCTGGTCGTCAGCGTCGGCGGCGTGCTGGTGGATATCCTCGGCAATATCGCCGACGGCCGCATCCCGGCGCGCTTGTTGCTGTCGCAGGTAGGGCTGCAATTCGTGGCGTATCTGCCCATCATCCTGCCGCTGGCCTTGATGCTGGGCCTGCTGCTGGCACTGGCGCGGCTGTACCGCGATTCAGAAATGGCCGTCATTACCGCCATTGGCGTGGGCCCCAGGCGCATGCTGCGGCCGATGCTGATGCTGGTGGTGCCGGTGGTGGTGGTGATTGGGTTGTGCTCGCTGTGGCTGGGCCCCTGGGCGAGCCGTACCGCCGAGGCGATGCTGGAAGATGCCAACCGCAGCGTGCTGATGGCCGGCCTGGAGTCGGGCCAGTTCACGCCGTTGTCCGGCGGCGGGGTGGTCTACCTGCAAACGATCTCTGCCGATGGCAAGGGCCTGGGCAAGGTCTTCATGCAGCGCCAGCAGAACGACCGCATCGATGTGGTCACCGCCGACCGCGGCGCCATGTTCTTCGAAGGCAAGACCGACCGTTACCTGCGCCTGGACGATGGCTACCGCACCGAGGGCCCGGCGAGCGGCGCGACCCTGGACTACCGCTTGATGAAGTTCGCCAGCAGCGATATCGCCCTGCCAGACCGCACCCGCGTGCACGATGCCAACGACCCCGAAGTGATGTGGACCACCCAGCTGCTGTCCGACGAGCGCCCTGCCGCGCGCGCCCAGCTGCATGAGCGCCTTGCGCCGCCGTTGCTGGCACTGGCGTTTGCCTTGCTCACCTTGCCGTTGTCGCGCAGTGCGCCGCGGCAACAGCGTTATGGCCGGATCATGCTGGCGTTTCTGGCCTACATGGTGGGCACCAATCTGATGATCGTCGGCACCCAGTGGATCGCCAATGGCAAGACTCCGGCGGCGCTGGGCCTGTGGTGGTTGACGCTGCCGCTGCTGGCCGTGGCGGTGTGGGCGTATGCGCGCGATGGCCGCGTGCGTCGGCCGGGGGCGCGCGCATGAAGCTGACGCCGCGGGTCCACGATTGGTATGTCGGTCGCGTGGTGCTGTTCACCGTGCTGCTGACCTGGGCGGTGCTGCTGGGGCTGGATCTGGTCAACGCCTTCGCCAGCGAAGCCAAGAACATCGGGCAGGGCAGCTACACCTTCGGGCACGCGGTGGCTTACGTGGCCTACACCGTGCCGCGCCGGGCCTATACCTTGTTCCCGACTGCCGCGGTGATTGGCGCGCTGATGGGCCTGGGCCAGTTGGCCGCCACCTCCGAGCTGACGGCGCTGCGCGCGCTGGGCGTGTCGCGCAAGCGCATGTCCGCCTCGGTCGTCGCAGCGATGGCGCTGCTGACCGCCAGCATGGTGATCAGTGGCGAAACCATCGGGCCGTGGGCACAGAACCAGGCCGACACGCTCAAGGCCAGTGCCCGCTTCAACAGCGATATGGCGTCTTCGCGCTACGCCGGGCTGTGGGCACGCGAGGGCGACACCTTCCTCAATGCATTGAGCGGTGAAGAGAAGCTGCTCGATGGCGGTGGCACCGCACTCGATCTACACGATGTGCGGCTCTACCACCTTGATTCCAGTGGCAGGATGCAGCAGTTGACCTACGCCTCGGTGGCCGAACACCGCGACGGCCGCTGGACCCTGCGTCAGGTCCGTCGCGACACCTTCCAGGAACGCTCGGTGCAGCGCGAAACCTTTCCCGAATTGCCGTGGCAGTCGCAACTGAATCCTGCCGCGCTGGCCGCTGGCCTGGCCAAGCCGCGCAATCTTTCTGCGCACGATCTGGAGCAGAGCATCGAATACCGTCGCCGCAATGGATTGGACGCGCGCGATTACGAAGATCAGTACTGGAGCCGGTGGTTCTATCCGCTCAACGTGCTGGCGCTGTGCATGGCGGCAATCCCGTTCTCGTTCGGCTCGCTGCGCAGCGGTGGCCTGGGCAAGCGCCTGTTCCTGGGCATCCTGTTCGCGCTGGGTTTCTGGCTGCTGCAGCTGTTCTTCGGCCGCATGGCCGGCGCCCTCAAGCTGGATTACCGCATTGCCTATGCGCTGCCGCCCATGGTGATGCTGGGTGTGTCGGCGTGGTTGTTCCGCAGGCGTAGTAGCTGAGCGCATGCGGCGGGTAAGCGTGTTGGGTGTGGCGCTCTGCCTGCTATATCTGGCGGCGGCTGCTTTTTGCGTGTGGGGAGCGCTCAGCGCTCAGGGCGATCCCAAGGGCCACTTCGTTCTGCTGCAACTGCCGTTGACGCCTCAGCTGATCGCACTGGATGCTCTCCACGCGGATGCCTGGTTGACCAACATGCCTTGGGCGACAAGTTATGCGTTGTTGGTTCCGCCATTTCTGGCAGTGCTGTATGCAGTTGGGCATGCGTTTCAGTGGCTGATTGCGCGCGTCTTCTTGGGCGCCAAATAAGCCGCAGCCTGGCTTGGTCACTGCCGCCGGCCCCATCCCACTCCAGGTGCAAGTCGCATGCATGGAACATGCCGGAGCCTGGATATGCGGGTGATGGACTGCCGACCTGATTACTTCAATGGCCTGGCAATCCGTTCCAGCCGTGTGTGACTCGCACGGTCGTGCCAGGTCAGCCGGTCGCGATCCAGCCACGCCCACCAGAACCCCAGCCCGCCCAGCGCCAGCGACAAGGTGCCGACGGCATAGCGGATCCACAGCGCACGCCATGACACCTGTGGGTCGATCAAGCGCAGCCGCCAGGGGCGCATGCCCAGCGTCTGCCCGCCGCGCCGCCAACTCACGGTGGCGTAGATACCTGCGGCGATCCAGCAGCACAGCCACAACAGCCATTGCCAGCCGCTGAAAGGCGCGATGTTTTCGCGCGCGGGGTGCCCGGCGAGCGTAAAGCCCAGCGTGAACACGGTGGAGATCAGCATCGACAGCGCCAGCACCGGCCAGGCGTCGTACCACAACGCCAGCAGCCGCCAGCCCACCAGGGCAGGGGGGCGCGCAACGCGAGGCGAAGGGATCGAGGTCATGGCGCGAGCATAACGGTCGCCAAGCACGGCGCAACGCCGCGCTGCAGTAGCCGCGCTCTGGTGCCTGCACGCGCTGACGCACGCCACGCATCGAACGGCGATCAACCGCATCCTGGCGCGACGGCTGGTGCGCAGACTCGGCGTGTTCAATCGGGCGCATGCCCATGCCGGGACCTACCGGCCATGGCGGCGCTGGCGTCGCGATCCGGGTCGCCTTTGCGCCTGCGGCCGACGCGTGCTGATCAGGCAGAACAATGACGCGCACATCTACCGCCCCGCGCGCGCAGGCAACACACCTACCGGCAACCCACGCGCATCGGCGCTCAAAACGCGCGCCGCGTTTTATGCTGTGGCGATGTCTGCCAGCAGTCCCGCCGAACGCCGCCAACTTGCCCGCCAGCTGCCACCGGTGCAGGCGGCCGATGCCAGCGTGATCGAACGGTTTCTCGACCGGTTCTGGGCCGAGCAAGGCGTGGCGCGGCAGACCCTGGAGAGTTATCGGCGCGACCTGGAAGGGCTGGCGCGTTGGCGCGACGGCGCACATGGCGGCTTGCTCGGCATCGACCGTGCCGCCCTGTTCGACTATCTGCGCTGGCGTACCCAGGCCAATTATTCCCCGCGCAGCACGGCGCGGCTGTTGTCGACCTTGCGTGCGTTCTACGGGCTGTGCCTGCGCGATGGCGTGCGCAGCGACGACCCCACCGCCCTGATCGACCCGCCGCAACTGCCACGCTCGCTGCCCAAGGCCTTGACCGAAAGTCAGATCGAGGCCTTGCTGGCTGCGCCGGACGTTGACACCCCGGCAGGCCTGCGCGATCGCGCCATGCTGGAGTTGATGTACGCCGCGGGCCTGCGTGTGAGCGAGCTGGTCAACCTGCCGGCAGTGGGGGTGAACCTGCGCCAGGGCGTGCTGCGGGTGACCGGCAAGGGCAGCAAGGACCGGCTGGTGCCGCTGGGCGAGGAGTCCCAGCATTGGCTGGAGCGTTACCTGCGCGAGGCGCGCCCGCTGCTGGCCGCAAACAAGCCGGTGGCGGCGGTGGACGGGCAGGTGCCGTTGTTCATCGACGCCGCGCGTCAGCCGCTCAGCCGACAGCAGTTCTGGGCGTTGGTCAAACGCTATGCAGCAGTCGCGGGTATCGACCCGGACACGGTCAGCCCGCATGGGCTGCGCCACAGCTTTGCCACCCATCTGCTCAACCATGGCGCCGACTTGCGCGCGTTGCAGATGCTGCTGGGCCACAGCTCGTTGTCGACCACCCAGATCTACACGCTGGTGGCGCGCCAGCATCTGCAGAAACTGCACGCCAGCCATCATCCGCGCGGTTAGTCGGCCCAGCGCCCCGCCGTGCGCATGCGTGCCGGCGACGCACCTGTCGCGGTTGCGGCAGAACTGCCAACAGGTCATCGCCGCGCTGGCGGCCGCACCAACAACGCCAGCCGACGTTGCTGGGGGGCTCGCCAGACACGCTCGGCGGCTCCGGCGGCGTTGCCGGTCAGGCTGGCATCGGCTGGCGTGACCTCCTGGTTGTCATACCTCGAGCTGACGCTCAGCGCCGGACGTCACGCGGCGGTGCACTCCAGGAAACAATCAGAGCGGGGGGACGACGCTTACGGGCACCTTCAAGGCGCCTTGCGACGGCGAAAGTGCCGAGCCCGCCGCCAGACCCGGCAGGCCACGCTCGGTATTGCGTCTGTCCAACAGGTGCAGCAACGGGGTGCCTGCAGCGTTCACAAACTGTCGCGGCCGCGGCCAGGCTTCATCTGCGCTGTGCGAGAATCTGGGCACCTCATTCCATCTGGATGCGTGAATGTATCGTCTTGCCATCGCCGCGCTGCTGGGCGCGATCAGCCTTACCGCCTGCGCACAATCCTCGCAGCCTGCGGCAAGCACTGCCGGCGCCAAGCCCGCCGCCGCGCCCGCCGCCACCGGCACGGTGGACCAGCGCGTGAGCACGGCGCTCAAGGCGCTGGACCCGGATTTCAAGCCCGATTACATCGGTGCTGCGCCGTTCCCCGGCTTCCGCGAAGTGGTCGTCGGCGGGCAGGTGCTATACGTCAGCGACGACGGCCGTTACCTGATCCAGGCGCAGCCGTTCGACATCCAGAACAAGCAGTTCGCCGCCAGCCCGGGCTTGCTGGCCTACCGCCGCAAGCAGCTTGACACCGTGCCCAAGGCCGACCGCATCGTGTTCGCGCCGGCCAACCCGAAGTACACCGTCACCGTCTTCACCGATGTGGAATGCGGCTACTGCCGCAAGTTGCATAGCGAGATCGGCGAGCTCAACAAGCAGGGCATCGCGGTGGAATACCTCGCGTTCCCGCGCATGGGCCTGGGCAGCCAGGACCATAAGGAAATGATTGCGGTGTGGTGCGCTGCCGATCGCAAGCAGGCGCTCACCGCTGCCAAGTCGGGTCAGCCGGTCGCCTCCAAGGACTGCAAGAACCCGGTGTCGATGGAATACAACCTTGGCCAGCGCCTGGGCGTCAACGGAACGCCGGCGATCTTCGCGCCCGACGGCACCCAGCTCGGTGGCTACCTGCCGCCAGCGCAGTTGCGTGAGGCGCTGGAAAAGCGTGCCGTGAGCACGGCAGGCGGCAGCCGCTGAGGCCGTCTCGGCTCTGATCATCGTGGCGTCGCCGATGGCGACGTTGCGGTGGTCGTTTGCGCAACGACAAGGGCCCAGGTGCGACTGCATCCGGGCCTTTGCCGTTTCTGAGGGGTAGCCGCCATCTGGCCGCCTCCTTCATGCTGGCCGGCGCCACTCTCTGGCACGGAAGCGGCGACAACGCTCCCGCCCGACGATTCCCCATTCCCGATTCCCCATTCCCGATTCCCGATTCCCGATTCCCGGCCATCGCACGCCCGGTCCGGCGTCGATCCATCAGCTCCGTTACAATCTGCAGCCCCGTTTCTGACACGGTTCCCCGGACATGATGGTCCTCGAGGGCGCTTCCGCCCTTTCGCCGTTCCGCCGCGCTCGGCTCGAAACCCGCCTGCAAACCCTCGTTCCCGCGCTGCGTATCACTGGCGCCTGGCACGTGTACTTCATCCGTGCCGAGGCCGGGCAGTCGCCCGACCAGGCCACCTTGCAGCGGATCCTGCAGGCCAACGCCGCGCCCGCCGCGCGCGATGCCGATGCCTCCTCGCGCTACGTGGTGCCGCGCCTGGGCACCTTGTCGCCGTGGTCGAGCAAGGCCACCGAGCTGGTGCGCGGGGCCGGGCAGCCGATCCAGCGCGTGGAGCGCGGCACCCGCATCGACCTGGCCGGCTGGCCGGACGACGCGGCCGCCCAGGCCGCTGTGGCCAAACTGCTGCACGACCCGATGACGCAATCGCTGCTCGGTTCGGCCGCTGCCGCCGAAGCGCTGTTCAACGTGCCCGACCCGGGCCAGTTGCAGCGCGTGCCGCTGGATGGGCTGGAGCAGGCCAACCGCGACCTGGGCCTGGCGCTGGCGCAGGACGAGATCGACTACCTGCGCGAACGTTTCGGCGCGCTGGGCCGCGACCCGGCCGACGTCGAACTGATGATGTTTGCCCAGGCCAACTCCGAGCATTGCCGGCACAAGATCTTCAATGCCAGCTGGACCATCGACGGCAAGCCGCAGGAGCGCTCGCTGTTCCGCATGATCAAGCACACCCATCAGCAGACCCCGCAGCACACCTTGTCGGCCTATAGCGACAACGCGGCGGTGGTGGAAGGCGTGCCGGCCGCGCGCTATCGCCCGGATCCAGCCACCGGCCAATACCGCAGCGAAGCGGTGCTGCCGTCGGCGTTTGCGATCAAGGTGGAAACGCATAACCACCCGACCGCGATCGCACCGTTCCCCGGCGCGGCCACCGGTGCCGGCGGCGAAATTCGCGACGAAGGCGCCACCGGGCGCGGCGGCAAGCCCAAGGCCGGGCTGACCGGGTTTTCGGTCTCGCATCTGCGCATTCCGACCCTGCCGCAGCCGTGGGAAGCGCCGCGCGCGCTGAACCCGCGCATGGCGCCGGCGCTGGACATCATGCTCGACGGCCCGCTGGGCGGCGCCGCGTTCAACAACGAATTCGGTCGCCCGAACCTGCTCGGCTATTTCCGCAGCTTCGAGCTGGCCGAAGGCCAGGGCCTGACCCGCGCCTACGACAAGCCGATCATGCTGGCCGGTGGCCTGGGCGCGATCGATCGCAACCAGGTGGAAAAGCTGCGCCTGCAGCCGGGCGATGCGGTGATCGTGCTCGGCGGCCCGGCGATGCTGATCGGCCTGGGCGGCGGTGCGGCCAGTTCGGTGGCGGCCGGCGACAGCGCCGAGGCGCTGGATTTTGCCAGCGTGCAACGCGAAAACCCGGAGATGGAACGCCGCTGCCAGGAGGTCATCGACCGCTGCGTGGCGCTGGGCGTGGATAACCCGATCCGCTGGTTCCACGATGTGGGCGCGGGTGGTTTGTCCAACGCCATTCCCGAGCTGCTGCACGATTCAGGGGTGGGCGGCATCATCGACCTGGGCCGCGTGCTCACCGACGACCCGTCGCTGTCGCCGCTGGAACTGTGGTGCAACGAATCGCAGGAACGCTACGTGCTCGGCGTGCCGCAGGCGCGCCTGGAAGAGTTCGCCGCCATCTGCGCCCGCGAACGCTGCCCGTTTGCCGCCGTCGGTGTGGCCACGGAAGAGGAGCGGCTGGTGGTGGGGTATGGCGTCCTGGATAACGGGATTGGAGATTCGGGATTCGGGATTCGCAACGGCGCATTGCCGGCAACCGATGCCGCTTCTAACCAATCCCGAATCCCGAATCCCGAATCCCAGCTCCCGATCGACCTGCCCATGGACGTCCTCTTCGGCAAGGCGCCGAAGATGCATCGCGATGCCGCGCATCCGGCCGCTCCCAGGTGGCCGGTGCTGCAGACCGCGTCGCTGGACCTGCAGCAGGCCGGTTTGCGTGTGCTGGCGCATCCCACCGTGGCGTCCAAGAGCTTTCTGGTCACCATCGGCGACCGCAGCGTGGGCGGGCTGACCGCACGCGAGCAGATGATCGGCCCGTGGCAGCTGCCGCTGGCCGATTGCGCGATCACGCTGGCCGGCTTCGAGACCTTCGAAGGCGAAGCGATGTCGATCGGCGAACGCACCCCGCTGGCGCTGTTGAATGCCGCCGCATCCGCGCGCATGGCCGTGGGCGAAGCCATCACCAACCTGTGCGCGGCACCGGTGCAGCGGCTGGACAGCATCAAGCTCTCGGCGAACTGGATGGCCGCCGCCGGCCACAGCGGCGAAGACGCGTTGCTGTACGACGCGGTGCGCGCCATCGGCATGGAGTTGTGCCCGGCGCTGGAGCTGAGCATTCCGGTGGGCAAGGATTCGCTGTCGATGCAGTCGCAGTGGGCTGAAGCCGGGATTGGTGATTCGGCATTCGGGATTGGCAACACACCGGAATCCGCCGCTGTTGCGAATCCCCAATCTCCAATCTCCAATCCCGTCTCTCACAAAAGCGTTTCGCCGGTCTCGTTGATCATCAGTGCGTTCGCGCCGGTGACCGATGTGCGCACGCAGCTGACCCCGTTGCTGCGCAGCGGGGAAGACAGCGAGCTGTGGTTGATCGGGCTGGGGGGCGGCAAGCAGCGGCTGGGCGGGTCGGTGCTGGCGCAGGTGTATGCCGACGACAGCGCGCTGCCGGCGTTCGGCGGCGAGGCGCCGGATCTGGACGATGCGCAGCGTCTGCGCAGTTTCTTCGAATTGATCCGCGACGCGCGCGAGGCCGGGCTGTTGCTGGCGTATCACGATCGCAGCGATGGCGGTGCGTTTGCTGCGTTGTGCGAGATGGCGTTTGCGTCGCGGCAGGGCCTGGATATCACGCTGGATGCGTGGGGCGACGATGCGTTCCGCAGCCTGTTCAACGAAGAATTGGGCGCCGTGGTGCAGATCGACAGCGAAGACCGCGCCGCGTTCGCCGACTTGGTCGAGCGCCACGCATTGACCGAATGCGCGCAGCGCATCGCGCGCCCCACCGGCACGCCGCGCATCCGCGTGAGCGGGCAGGGCCGCGTGCTGGCCGAGTGGCGCTGGGAAGAGTTGTTCGACGCGTGGTGGTCGGTGACCCATGCGATGCAGAAGCTGCGCGACAACCCGGACAGCGCCGATGAGGAGCGCGCGCTGGCACGCGATTTCAAGGCGCCAGGCCTGCGTCCGAAGCTGGTGTTCGACCCTTCCGACGATGTGGCGGCGCCGTTCGTGGCCACCGGTACGCGGCCCAAGGTGGCGATCCTGCGCGAGCAGGGCGTCAACGGGCAGATCGAGATGGCCTACAACTTCGAGCGCGCCGGTTTCCGTCCCTACGACGTGCACATGAGCGACCTGATCGAGGGCCGCGTGAACCTGGGCGAGTTCGTGGGCTTTGCGGCGTGCGGCGGTTTCAGCTACGGCGACGTGCTGGGCGCCGGCCGCGGCTGGGCGACATCCATCCTGGAACGCTCGGCGTTGCGCGATGCGTTCGCCGCGTTCTTTGCACGCAGCGATACGTTCGCGCTGGGTGTGTGCAACGGGTGCCAGATGCTCAGCCAGCTCAAGGACATCATTCCCGGTGCCGAGCATTGGCCGCGCTTTTTGCGCAATCGCAGCGAGCAGTTCGAGGCGCGCACCGCGCTGCTGGAAGTGGTGGAGTCGCCGTCGATCTTCCTGCGCGGCATGGCGGGCTCGCGGATTCCGGTGGCGGTGGCGCACGGCGAAGGCCGCGCAGCGTTCGATAGCGCCGTGGACCAGGCCGCTGCACGCGTGGCGCTGCGTTACATCGATGGCGATGGTGGGGTGGCCTCGCAGTACCCGCTCAATCCGAACGGTTCCCCGGACGGCATCACCGGGCTGACCAGCAGCGACGGCCGCGTCACCATCCTGATGCCGCACCCGGAGCGTACGCCACGCAGCGCAAACCTCAGCTGGCACCCGGCCGACTGGGGCGACGACTCGCCGTGGCTGCGGATGTTCCGCAACGCGCGGGTGTGGTGCGGTTGATGGCGTGCGGCTGATCGGCAGCCGCTGACGCATGATCCGACGGCCGTGTGCAGCGATGCACACGGCCGTTGTCGTTTTGGCAGGCGCGCTGAATCTGCAATTGGAATCGGTTGCAGGCTCGTCGCGCGCTGCCGCTACCACTCCATTGCGCGGTGCCCATTGCAAACCCATGCGTGGTTGCCGGCCTCGCCAGCATCGGGCACACGCGACCGGTGGCGCGTGTGGCGCGCTCGAATCAGGCGATGGAGCGGCTCGATGACGATGGTCGCGCGATTAGCCAAGTGCGCCTCGAAATTTTTTCGAGACTATTTTTGTAGTGGCAGCGAAGATGGGACTAAATAATTAATCGGCACCTGGTCATTTTGAAATAACTAACAAAAGTATTAGTTATTTATTTCGCATGACTGATTGCGTGCTATGTGTGACGGCAATCGCATTTGAAAGTTGGTTTTTTCAATAAATTCATCCGGCGTTATCGATCTTTCGATCTCTGCATCTTTTTATTTACTGTGTTGAATCTTTCGCGGTGGAAAACTCCATCGCTGAAGCAAGTGCGCGCGAATATAAAACCTCAGGGGGACCGTGCGATCTGTTCGTGCGGTGGTCGGTTTTTTACACACCAGACCAAAATGGGGAGTTAGGCGTTAATGAAGCGAATTTATCTGGAGGCTGGTCGCGCGTCTTGTGCTCACGACCAAACGGTGACGCGTGCTCGCACGGTGGGAAATACGCAGGGGAGACTGCCGCGCGACCATGCCGGCGGAGTGCTGGCCACGGCAATGGTGATCGTGTTGTTCGGCATGGCCGGGGCGGCCTGCGCCACGACCACGCCGGCGGCAGCGACCACGCAGTGCCAGGTGATCGATGGCAGGCGACAGTGCCCGGGCGAGGCGGGCACGGTGGCTCAGGTCGCTACTGCAGGAGCCAACGACAGTGCCACGCAAGTGGCAGCAATATCCGCCGCCGATGCGCAGATCCCGGCATTCGCGGACGGCGAGGATGCGCTGGCATTGGGCAATGCGAGCAATGCGCTAGGCGATGGAACCATGGCATTGGGCGGTGGAAGCCTGGCCTTGGACCGCGACGCGACCGCGATCGGTCATAACGCTGCGGCCGCGGGAGAATCGGCGATTGCGGTTGGCGGCGTAACGACCGTGTTTGATTACGATGCCAACGGCTTCGTCATCGGCCAACGCGAACAGGCCACGCAGGCCTCAGGTGTGGGCGCCACGGCTGTGGGCGGTGGTGCGGTAGCGGGCACGCCGTATGCCAGCGCCATCGGCAGCGGCGCCAGCGCCAGTGGCGTGCAGAGCACGGCGCTGGGGTATCGCGCACAGACTTCCAGCGACGGTGCCACCGCCGTGGGCGGGCTTTCCAGCGCCAGTGGCTTTCTTTCCACTGCCGGCGGTTATTCCTCGCGCGCCAGCGCAGACACCTCGACCGCATTCGGTTACAGGGCGCGAAGCGACGGTGCCAGTAGCGTCGCAGTTGGCGACACCGCATTGGCCAGCGGAGCACAGAGCGTTGTCGTGGGCGGCGTCAGCAACTTCGGCTCGATTACCGCAGCGACCGGTCTTGGCGGCATTGCGCTGGGCTCGGGTGCGCAAAGCCAATCCGATTATGCGATTGCCATTGGCTACGATTCCAACGTGTTTCCGAATGCGCCCGGCAATACCGATGCGGTAGCGATCGGGCACAGCGCCGGGTCGTTCGCACCACGCACCGTGTCATTGGGCGGCTTTGCCCTGGCGTCCGGCGATGGCGGCATCTCGATCGGACATGGCAGCACCGCTTACAACGAAAATAGCGTGGCGTTAGGCGCGCGTGCGATGACCTCGCAGTTCAATGGCGACAGCACCGTCATTGGTGCGGACGCGCAGGCCAACGGCGTGGATGCCGTGGCGATCGGTTACGGCGCGAAGGTGGGATCCTGGGTCGACGATGCCTGGAATCGTTCGGCATCCAGCGCGGTTGCGCTGGGTGCGCACTCCTATGCGTTTCGCAGCAATACGGTGTCGGTCGGCGATGTGCAAGCCGGCTTGACGCGCCAGATCACCAGCGTTGCAGCCGGTACCGAAGCCACCGATGCGGTGAATGTGGCCCAGCTCGATACGGTGCGCGCCGCCACGTCACGCATTGATGGCTATCTGGCAGTGACGCCGGCCACCACGTACGCAGCGGCGGCATCTGCGCAGGGACAGGGCGCCATGGCACTGGGTGGCGCAAGCAGCGCGCTTGGCGCATCTGCCACCGCGGTGGGCTTCAATGCCTCCAGCGTTGGCCAGGGCAGTGCTGCGTTGGGTAGCCGTGCGGTTGCTGCCGGCGAGCGCAGCGTAGCGATTGCCTCCGGCAGCCGTGCCGCGGCCACCGGCGCCAGCGCGATAGGGGCGGACAGCAGCGCCAGCGGCGTGAACAGCACCGCGATGGGCCGGCAGACCAATTCCGTCGGCGAAAACGGCGTTGCGCTGGGCTACAACTCCTTCGTCCGCGAAAGCGGCAGCAATGCCGTGGCACTGGGCGCGAATGCTGGCGCCAGCGGTGCCGATTCGGTGGCTCTGGGCTCGGGCTCGCGCACCTACGATGCCAATACGGTGTCGGTGGGCAGCGGCAATGGCCGCGGCGGCCCGGCCACGCGCCGTATCGTCAATGTGGGTGCGGGCACGATTGCCAGTGCCAGCACCGATGCAATCAATGGCGGCCAGTTGTTCCAGTCGTTGAGCAATGCGGCCAGCTTCCTCGGCGGCGGTGCGGCGATCGGTGCGCAAGGCGTATTTGTTGCGCCGACCTACGTGATCCAGGGGGCCAGCTACAACAACGTCGGTGCGGCACTGACGGCGTTGGACAGCAAGGTCAGCGAGCTGGATGCCCGAGGCGGCGCGGCAACAGCTGCCTCACGTGCATCTGTCGCACGCCTGGCAACGGCGCGCACTGCAGCGGTCGACGCAACAGCCGATGGCGTGCAGCCGGCAGCGCTGGCAACCGACGCCACAGCCGACAGTGCCTTGTCGTCTGCAGCGACGGCCACTGCAACTGGGCTTTCCGCAAGCACGGCGGTGCAGGGCACGCCCACCGCTGCCGTGGACGGCAGCATCACGCCGGCGGCCACGTCCACGGCAGTGGGCACGGCAGCAGTGGCCAACGACGTCACCGGCACGGCCATTGGCGGCAGCGCGTATGCGCATGGCCCCAACGACACCGCCATCGGCAGCAATGCCCGCGTCAATGCCGACGGCAGTACGGCGGTGGGTGCCAATACGCAGATCGCGGCGGTGGCGACCAATGCCGTGGCGATGGGCGAAGGCGCGCAGGTGACGGCCGCGTCGGGCACGGCGATCGGCCAGGGCGCCCGTGCCACGGCACAAGGCGCCGTCGCACTGGGCCAGGGCTCGGTTGCCGACCGTGCCAACACGGTGTCGGTGGGCAGCGTGGGCGGCGAGCGTCAGGTGGCCAATGTGGCGGCCGGTACGCGTGCCACCGATGCGGTCAACAAGGGCCAGTTGGACAGCGGCGTTGCCGCCGCCAACAGCTACACCGACAGCCGCTACAACGCGATGGCCGACAGCTTCGAAAGCTACCAGGGCGATATCGAAGACCGCCTGCGCCGGCAGAACCGTCGCCTGGATCGCCAGGGCGCGATGAGCTCGGCGATGTTGAACATGTCCGCCAGCGTGGCCGGTATCGCCTCGCAGAACCGCATCGGTGCCGGTGTCGGTTTCCAGAACGGCGAGTCGGCGTTGTCGGTGGGCTACCAGCGTGCGATCAGCCCGCGCGCCACCCTCACCGTGGGCGGCGCACTCAGCGGCGATGACCGATCGGTTGGGCTGGGCGCCGGTTTCGGCTGGTAGCCGCAGCACGGCCACGCGGTCGCATGCATTCCCGCCGCCCGTTGCCGGGCGGCGCGCTTTCTTCGTCATGCCCTTTCGCACTCACCTCGAAGGAATCCCATCGTGATCCAGAGTTCTTCTACGCAGGTCCTTGTGCTTGCCTGCTGTGTCCTGGCGGCCTCGTGCAGTACAGCGTTGGCCGCCAACGCCAACGCCAACGCCAACGCCGATGCGGCAGCAGCCAATGCCCAACGCCAACAGGCCATGGCCAATGCGCCGGTTGACAGAATCATCGTCCGCTACCGCAGCGGGCAGGTCGGTACCGCGCGCGATATCGGCCGCAGTGCCTCGGCGGCAGTCAGTGCGGCCGCCTCGCGCGCATCCGTCCGTCTTGCGCCTGCCGCACGCACCAGTGCCACCGCAGCGCCAACCTATCTGCGCACGCTTGCCGCGGGCGGCGAACTGATCAAATTGCCCGCCCAGCTCAGTCGTGCCGATGCCGACCGGCTTGTGCAGGAATTGAGCGCAGACCCGGCGGTCGAATCGGCGCAGGTAGATCTGCGCATGTATCCGCTGCAAACCAGCGGCGCATTGCCGAACGATCCGCTGCTGCAAACCAATCAATGGCATCTCATCGACCCGGTGGGTGGCATCGACGTCGCCCAAGCCTGGAAAACCACGCAGGGCGAAGGCGTGGTGGTGGCGGTACTGGATACCGGCGTCCTGCCCGATCATCCGGACCTGGCCGGCAATCTGCTCACCGGCTACGACTTCATCACCGACCCGTTCTTCTCGCGTCGCGCCACGGCCGAGCGTGTGCCCGGCGCACTGGACCTCGGCGATTGGATCGCCGAAGACGGCGACTGCGGGCTGTTCTCGGTGGCCAGCGACAGCAGCTGGCACGGCACGCACGTGGCCGGCACGGTTGCCGAAGCCACCAACAACGGCATTGGCGGGGCAGGCGTCGCCTACAGGGCGAAAGTGCTGCCGGTGCGCGTGCTCGGGCACTGCGGCGGGCGACTCTCCGACATCTCCGATGCCATCGTCTGGGCGTCCGGCGGTCACGTCGATGGCGTACCGGACAACCGCGATCCGGCCGAAGTGATCAACCTGAGCCTGGGCGGTGGCGGCGCATGCGGTTCGGCAATGCAGGCCGCGATCGATGGCGCAGTGGCGCGCGGCACCACCGTGGTGGTGGCGGCGGGTAATTCAACGGCCGATGTATCGACGACGACTCCCGCCAACTGCGCCAATGTGATTGCCGTTGCCGCCACACGCGCAACCGGTGCGCTTGCCGATTACAGCAATTTCGGCCGTCAGATCGACCTGGCCGGCCCGGGCGGCAGCTCGATGTCCTTCATCACCAACGATGGCCCGGTCCGCAGTTTTGTTTGGCAAACCCTCTACACCGGCAAAACCACACCAACCTCCGGGCAGTTCACCTATGGCGGCACGCGTTACGCCGGCACCTCGATGGCGTCGCCGCATGTGGCCGGCACCGCCGCATTGGTGCAGAGCGCATTGATCGCCGACGGCAAACCGCCGTTGTCGCCGGCCGCAATGGAGAGCCTGCTCAAGCGCACTGCGCGCGCATTCCCGGTGTCGATTCCGGTGGCAACGCCGGCCGGGGCCGGCATCGTGGATGCCGGAGCCGCAGTTGCGCGCGCGTTACGTCGCTGCGATAGGGGCGATGTGGGGTGTCAGGTGGATGCGCAGCCTCTGCGTAATGGCGTGGTCCAAAGCGGCATCTCCAATCTGTCGGGCGATGCGGGGGTGTTCACGTTCCAAGCGCAGGCGGGTGCGGTGCTGAGTTTCATCAGCTTCGGTGGCAGCGGCCAGGCGGGGTTGTACGTGGCATTCGGGCGCGAGCCCACCGCCACCGACAACGACGGCGCGTCCACGCGTCGCGGCACCAGCCAGACGGTGCGCTTCACTGCGCCGCGTGCCGGCACCTACATCCTTAAGCTGGAAGGCAGCGGTTTCGACGCGGTGAGCCTGCTGGCGCGCCAATGATCCGACACGTCGCCATCGGTTCGGCGAAATCGTCATTTCCTTGGCGGTGAACGCCTGAAACACGGCCACCTCGCGCGCCGATCGACCGCGCATGCTGGCTGTGGGGCATGTTGGCCGCAGATCTGACCGGCCACCCCTGCATTTTGCGCAACCAAGCCCGCTGGCGTCCTGCCAGCGGGTTTTTTTGTCTTTTCCAGTACCGCCTATTCAGCCCTGAAATGTCTCGAAGGACATGATCTAGGTCGCTGTTTTCCAAAGATTTATCAAAAATCTAATAAAAGCAAGCCGAAGTGTGATCAATCGCGCACTTCTCTTCGCTTTCTGTCAAAAACTTGACGCCCGAAATGACGGCTGTTAACACTCCGCTCAGTTCTATGGTTGGGTAGCGTTCACTTTTTGACTATCCAGGAAGCAGGCGCAAGCCGCTCCGCCGCAAGGCCCATGGCGCGAATCACTGCGGTCACTGCAGGCTGGAACGCCTTCTGCCGCCGGGTGTTCGCCACAAAAACCAGTCCAACAACTCAGGAGTCGTGCGTCGATGAATCGGATTTATCGCAAGGTCTGGAACAAATCGCTTGGCGTGTGGGCCGTAGCCTCGGAATTGGCCAGCGGCGACAGCCCCGGAGCGGTGGCCTCAGCCGCATTCATCGATCGCCGCCAGAGCCTGGCACTGGCCGCCGCCATCGCCCTTGCGCTGGGTGGCGCCGGATTGGCCACGCCGCTTCCTGCCAATGCGCAATCGGTGGAAGTAGGCCGCGGCGCCGCGGCGCCGGCCAGCAAGGCCACCGCCATCGGCGCCAATAGCCATGCCAGCGCCACCGGTGCCGTGGCCACCGGCGCCGACAGCAGCGCCAGTGGCGTCAATAGCAGCGCGATCGGTCGCCAGACCAATGCGATCGGCGAAAACGCCGTGGCCATCGGTTACAACAGTTTCGTGCGCCAGAGCGGCGAAAACGGCGTGGCGCTCGGCGCCAATGCCGGCGTGACCGGCGCAAATTCGGTGGCGCTGGGCGCAGGCTCGCGCACCCACGAAGACGACGTGGTGTCAGTGGGCAGCGGCAATGGTCGCGGTGGCCCGGCCACGCGCCGCATCACCAACGTCACTGCCGGCGTCAATGCCACCGATGCGGTCAACGTGGCGCAATTGCGCGACGTGGCCGATGTGGCCGAAGACACCGCGCTGTTCTTCAAGGCCTCTCCGGGCGAAGACAGCGTGGGCGCGTATGTCGACGGCGACAGCGCCCTGGCTGCCGGCGACGGCGCCAATGCCGTCGGCACGGCGACCACGGCACTGGGAACCGGTGCCAATGCGGTAGCCAACAACGCCACTGCGGTGGGCGCAAACGCGCTGGCCTCCGGGCAGAACAGCGCAGCATTCGGTCACAACGCACAGGCCAATGGTCCGGCGAGCGTGGCGGTGGGCGGCGCTGCCGTGGACGAAGACGGCGAGCCGTTGGTCACCAACGGCGGCGTGCCGGTTACCACCGGCGCCACCAGTGCCGGCGTCGGCGGAACCGCAGTCGGCGCCAGCGCCAATGCCGATGGTTTCGCCGCCTCGTCGTTCGGCGTCGGTGCCTATGCGGCCGGTACGCAGTCTTCCGCGTTCGGTGCGGTGGCCAATGCGGCAGGCGATTACGCCACCGCCGTGGGCACGCAGACCAGCGCCAGCGGCACCAGCAGCACCGCGGTCGGTGGTCCGGTCGATTACATCCCGGGTCTGGGCTTCTTCGTGCAGACCCAGGCCAGCGGCGAAGCCTCCACCGCGCTCGGCGCCGGTGCGATCGCATCAGGCGCCTACACCACGGCAGTGGGCACGCTCAGCGAAGCCTCCGGCACCGAAGCCACCGCCGTGGGCTACTTCGCGTATGCACCGGGCGAAGGCGCAACTGCCGTGGGTCCGGAATCGTGGGCCAGCGGCGAACTGAGCACGGCGCTGGGCTATTACAGCACTGCCCGCGGCGCCAATTCGGTGGCGTTGGGCGCCAACTCGGTCGCCACGCGCGCCAATACCGTGTCGGTGGGTGCCGATGGCGCAGAGCGCCAGATCACCCATGTGGCGGCAGGTACCGAGGGCACCGATGCGGTGAATCTCGATCAGCTCACTGCGGTGTCCGATGTTGCGTCCACCACTGCGCGCTCCTTCGTCGCAACCGGCGATGGCGTTGCGATCGCACAAGGCATCGACAGCGTCGCTGCCGGTTCCAACGCATTGGCCGACAGCGACTACAGCACCGCGCTGGGTTCCAGCAGCGCGGCATCTGCGCAGGGTGCAACTGCCGTTGGCAGTGGCGCCAATGCCACCACCGACAACGCCACGGCAGTCGGCTTCAACAGCACTGCGGTGGCACAGAACACCACGGCGCTTGGCGGCAACAGCAGCGCCTCGGGCGATGCCAGCACCGCAGTGGGCGGCGCGAGCCAGGCCACCGCCAGCGGCGCGACGGCGCTGGGTTACGAGAGCATCGCCAATGGCGCGGACGCCACGGCACTGGGTGTGGGTAGCGTGGCATTCGGCGACACCAGTACCGCCGTGGGTGGTGCAAGCGTGGCCTTCGGTGCCGACAGCGCTGCTTTCGGCGCCAATGCCGCGGCCGGCGGCACTGCATCCACGGCGATCGGCGCAAACAGCAGCGCCTTCGGCGAGCGCACCGTTGCGCTGGGCGGCGCCAGCAACGCGTCGGGCGATGACAGCATTGCGCTCGGTGCGAACAGTCAGGCCTCTGCGCTGGGCACCACGGCCGTCGGCAGCAATGCCAACGCCAGCATCGCCAATGCCACTGCGGTCGGTTTCAACAGCAGTGCCGGCGATGACTACGCCACCGCACTCGGCGGCGACAGCAACGCATCGGGATATTTCAGCACCGCCGTGGGCGGCACCAGCATCGCCAATGGGCGCGGTGCAACGGCGATCGGCTACGAAACCATCGGCAATGGAACTGCATCGACCGCGCTGGGTTTTGCCAGTGTGGCGTGGGGTGACGGTGGTACCGCCATCGGTACCGAAAGTCTCGCCTACGGTGACAACAGCACGGCAGTGGGCGCGAATGCGGCTGCGGCCGATACCGGCTCGATTGCGGTGGGCACCTACGCAAATGCATATGGTCCTCGTGCCATTTCGCTCGGCGGCCAATCCAGGGCGACCGGCGATGAGAGCATTGCGCTGGGTTGGGAAGCGCAGGCTGAAGGCGACCAGGGCATTGCGCTCGGCGCAGGCAGCCAAGCCGATGCGTACTCCACGGCCATTGGCGGCTATGCCAGCGCCAGTGCCTACTCTGCCACGGCAGTGGGGAACAACAGCCGTGCCGCTGATTTCTACGCCACCGCGCTGGGTGGCGACAGCATGGCGTCGGGATATTTCAGCACGGCCGTTGGCGGGTCCAGCGTTGCCAGTGGGCGTGGAACGACGGCGATCGGTGTTGAAAGCGTGGCGCGCATGGATCGCGACACCGCGATCGGTACCGAAAGTGTGGCCGATGGTGGCGACAGCACGGCGTTGGGCGCAAATGCGCGGGCAATCTACGATTCGTCGGTGGCACTGGGCGCAAATGCGCAGGCAGACAACTATTATTCGGTCGCCCTGGGCACTTACGCCCTTGCGACGGGTACAAGCGCCACGTCGATTGGCGGCCAGTCCTATGCGCCTGGTGTCGAGAGCGTCGCGTTGGGCTGGCAATCCAACGCCTCGGGCACGCGGAGCATGGGCCTCGGCAGCGGTGCGGTGGCAGTTGCCGACGATAGCGTTGCGCTGGGTGCAGGTTCGCTCGCCGATCGCGCCAACACGGTGTCGGTGGGTGCAGCCGGAACCGAGCGGCAGATTGCCAATGTTGCGGCCGGCACCGAGGGCACCGATGCGGTGAACCTGGACCAGCTCAACGCCGTGGCTGGCGCCGCTGAAAAAACCGCGCGCCTGTACGCCGGCACCGGCACCGGCACCGCCGATGCGCAGGGCGAAGACGCGACCGCCGCCGGCTCCAATGCCACGGCCGACGGCGATTACAGCAGCGCGTTCGGGTCCAGCAGCCAGGCCACGGCCATCGGTGCGGTGGCCATCGGCAGCGGCGCCAGCGCCACTGCGCAATACGCCAATGCGGCCGGTTACAACGCAGCGGCCAGCGGCTTTGGCAGCGTGTCCAATGGCGCCTTCAGCCAGGCCAGCGGCGACTATGCCGTGGCCGTGGGGGGCGAAAGCGAAGCGGCCGGTGCGCAGAGCACCGCACTCGGCGCCGCCGCCGGTGCGTATGGCGATGGCGCGCTGGCAGTTGGCGCACTGAGCGAAGCGCAGGGCAGCGAATCCACCGCGATGGGCTATTTCGCCAGCGCCAGCGGCGAATCGGCCACCGCCGTCGGCGCGGAGAGCGTTGCCAACGGCACCAGCGCCGCGGCGTTCGGTTTCGGTGCCGAGGCGACGTCCAACTACTCCACTGCCTTGGGTGGGTATTCCAGCGCCAGCGGTTTCAACAGCACCGCGCTGGGTAATTTCAGCACTGCCAGCGGCTCCAATACCGTCGCCGTGGGCGGCGATGCGGCCGCCACGGGAGCCTACAGTGTTGCCGCCGGCCAGGGCAGTGTGGCCAGCGGCTACCACAGCGTGTCGGTGGGCGGCGCCTTGCTCGGTCTGTTGCCGACCGAAGCCTCCGGCGATTACTCCACTGCCGTTGGTGGCGCGGCGTGGGCGCCGGGTCTCAACAGCACGGCGCTGGGTAATTTTGCCGAGTCCACCGGCGAAAGCAGCGTGGCGCTCGGTGCCGATTCGGTGGCCGATCGCGACTTCGCGGTGTCGGTGGGCAGTGCCGGCAACGAGCGTCAGATCACCAACGTGGCGGCCGGCACGCAGGGCACCGACGCGGTGAATCTGGACCAGCTCAACGCCGTTGCCGAAGCCGGCGCAGCCACGAGCAAATACTTCCAGGCCAGCGGCAGCGCCGATAGCGATGCAGGTGCCTACGTCGAGGGCGATAACGCGCTGGCGGCAGGCGAGGGTGCCAATGCCACCGGTACCGGCACCACCGCATTGGGTGCGGGCGCGCAGGCCGTGGTGGAGAACGCCACGGCCGTGGGCGTGGGCGCATTGGCTGGCGGCACCGGCGCGGCAGCGCTGGGCAGCAATGCCCAGGCGCTGGGCGAAAACAGCAGCGCGGTCGGCAGCAACGCGTTGGCCAGCGATATCGGCGCCACGGCAAATGGTGCAAGCGCGCAGGCGATTTCGACCTACACCACAGCGCTGGGCAGCGAAGCGGTGGCGTCCGACAATCAGGCCATCGCTGCGGGTTTCCGCAGTACCGCATCCAATGTCGGTAGCGCCGCCTTCGGTGGTTACAGCGAATCGACCGGCCGCCTGTCGTCGGCACTGGGCTATGGCGCGGTCGCGTCGAGCGATTACAGCACCGCCGTCGGCGCCGTTGCGTTGGCCTCCGGTGCCAGCGCCGTCGCCGTCGGCGAATTCAGCGAAGCCACTGGCGACGAGAGCGTGGCCGTGGGCGGCAGCACGTTCTTCGGGTTCATCCCGGCACGTGCCTCCGGCACGGGCGCAGCGGCATTCGGTGCCGGTGCCTGGGCCACCGCGGACTACACCACCGCCATCGGCTGGAATACCTATGCCGACGGCGTCAATGCCAGCGCCTTGGGCCAGAGCGCAGCGGCGCTTGCAGACAACACCCTGGCATTGGGCGGCGGCAGCCGCGCCGATGCGGTCGGCGCCAGTGCGGTTGGCGTGGATGCGTCGGCGACCGGCATCAACAGCACCGGCGTCGGTCGTCAGGTGAATGCCATCGGCGAAAATGCAGTCTCGGTGGGCTACAACTCGTTCGTGCGCCAGAGCGCGGTCAACGGCGTGGCACTGGGTGCCAATGCGGGTGCGACCGGTGCCGATTCGGTGGCACTGGGGTCTGGCTCGCGCACCTACGAAGCCGACACGGTGTCGATCGGTAGCGGCAATGGCCGCGGTGGTCCGGCCACGCGCCGCATCGTCAACGTCAGCGCCGGCCAGGCGGCCACCGACGCGGTCAACAAGGGGCAACTGGATGCACTGGCGGCCGATGTGCAGACCACCAGCGGCATGCTCAAGACCACCGGCGACGGCGTGGCCTCGGCCACTGGCGATCGCGCCACGGCGGCAGGTGCCGGCGCCACCGCCAGTGGCGCACGCAGCGTGGCGGTTGCCTCCGGCAGCCGTGCCTCGGCCACCGGTGCCAGCGCAATGGGTGTGGATAGCAGCGCCAGCGGCGTGAACAGCACCGCGATGGGCCGGCAGACCAATTCCATCGGCGAAAACGGCGTTGCGCTGGGCTACAACTCCTTCGTCCGCGAAAGCGGCAGCAATGCCGTGGCACTGGGTGCCAACGCTGGCGCCAGCGGTGCCGATTCGGTGGCATTGGGCTCGGGCTCGCGCACCTACGATGCCAATACGGTGTCGGTGGGCAGCGGCAATGGCCGCGGCGGCCCGGCCACGCGCCGTATCGTCAATGTGGGTGCGGGCACGATTGCCAGTGCCAGCACCGATGCGATCAATGGCGGCCAGTTGTTCCAGTCGTTGAGCAATGCGGCCAGCTTCCTCGGCGGCGGTGCGGCGATCGGTGCGCAAGGCGTATTTGTTGCGCCGACCTACGTGATTCAGGGGGCCAGCTACAACAATGTCGGTGCGGCACTGACGGCGTTGGACAGCAAGGTCAGCGAGCTGGATGCACGCAGTGGCAGCACGCCGACCAGCACCGCCGCACGCACCGCATCGCTGCGCACCGCAACGGTGCCGGCAGTGGCGGCGACTGCGGTCAGCGATATGTCCAGCAATGTCGCCAGCACTACGGGCAATGCAACGGCCGCTGTGCAGGGCACGCCCACCGCTGCTGTGGACGGCAGCATCACGCCGGCGGCCACGTCCACGGCAGTGGGGACGGCAGCAGTGGCCAACCACGTCACCGGTACTGCAATTGGCGGCAGCGCGTATGCGCATGGTCCCAACGACACCGCCATCGGCAGCAATGCACGCGTCAATGCCGACGGCAGTACGGCGGTGGGTGCCAACACGCAGATCGCGGCGGTGGCGACCAATGCCGTGGCGATGGGCGAAGGCGCGCAGGTGACGGCCGCGTCGGGCACGGCGATCGGCCAGGGCGCCCGCGCCACGGCACAAGGCGCCGTGGCACTGGGCCAGGGTTCGGTTGCCGACCGTGCCAACACGGTGTCGGTGGGCAGCGTGGGCGGCGAGCGTCAGGTGGCCAATGTGGCGGCCGGTACGCGTGCCACCGATGCGGTCAACAAGGGCCAGCTGGACAGCGGCGTTGCCGCCGCCAACAGCTACACCGACAGCCGCTACAACGCGATGGCCGACAGCTTCGAAAGCTACCAGGGCGATATCGAAGACCGCCTGCGCCGGCAGAACCGTCGCCTGGATCGCCAGGGCGCGATGAGCTCGGCGATGTTGAACATGTCCGCCAGCGTGGCCGGTATCGCCTCGCAGAACCGCATCGGTGCCGGTGTCGGTTTCCAGAACGGCGAGTCGGCGTTGTCGGTGGGCTACCAGCGTGCGATCAGCCCGCGCGCCACCCTCACCGTGGGCGGCGCACTCAGCGGCGACGACAGCTCGATCGGCGTGGGTGCCGGTTTCGGCTGGTAAGGCGTTCTCGCATCAAGCGCGGCGGCGCCAGGTGCGCCGTCGCGATCTGCAAGGCCTGAGGGGGCGGGCAAGGACCGTGGCTGGGCCGGCCAACGGATTCGCATGGAGTGATGGCCGTACCAGGGGTGGCCGACAAGGACGCAGCGCACCGCACCGCGGCTACGCAGCGATTGCGCCGGCTGCGCCAAGCCTGATTCACGAAAAATACGAAGAGGACTTCACCGTGATCGACAAGAATTTCCGTCTCAACCCGCTGACCGGCGCCATCCTGATGATGGCCCTCGGTGCCTCTGGCACGCTCGCTGCCGCCCCCAAACTGCTGGTCAAGGAACCGACCCAGGCAGCCCCGGCCGGCGCAGCGTTCGGTAGCCGGTTGATCGTGCGCTACAAGGACAATACCGCCGCTGCAACCGATCGCAGCAGCAAGCTGAGCGCCGTGCAGGCCGCGGTGGGCCGCGTTGGCGCCAGTACCGGCGCGCGCAGCAGCGCTGCCGCCGCCAAGGCGACGTATGTGCGCAAGCTGGGCATCGGCTCGGACCTGATCAAGCTGTCCAGCACGCTGACCGCCGCGCAGGTGGACAAGGTGGTGGTCGAGCTCAAGAACGACCCATCCGTGGCCGACGTGCAGATCGACCGCATGCTGCGCCCGATCGACATCAGCAAAAGCCTTCCTGCCACCGACGTGAGCCCGCAGCTGGTTCCCAACGACCCGTTCTACGCCCAGTACCAGTGGCACCTGAGCAACCCCAACGGCGGCATCAACGCACCGGGCGCCTGGGATCTGTCGCAGGGCGCAGGCGTGGTGGTGGCGGTGCTGGATACCGGCATCCTGCCGGATCACCCCGATTTTGCCGGCAATCTCCTGCAGGGCTACGACTTCATCACCGACGCCGAAGTCTCGCGTCGTCCCACCGATGCGCGCGTGCCGGGCGCACTCGATTACGGCGACTGGGAAGAGGCCGACAACGTCTGCTACGCGGGCTCGCAGGCGCAGGAAAGTTCCTGGCACGGCACCCACGTTGCGGGCACCGTGGCCGAGGCGACCAATAACGGGGTGGGCATGGCGGGCGTCGCGCCGAAGGCGACCATCCTGCCGGTGCGCGTGCTCGGCCGTTGCGGCGGCTACACCTCCGACATCGCCGATGCGATCGTGTGGGCCTCCGGCGGCAGCGTCGACGGCGTGCCGGCCAACACCAATCCGGCCGAAGTGATCAACATGAGCCTCGGGGGCGGCGAGCCCTGCGATTCGGCCACCCAGCTGGCGATCAATGGCGCGGTGTCGCGCGGCACCACCGTCGTGGTCGCAGCCGGCAACAGCAGCGAAGATGCGGCCAACCATTCGCCGGCCAGCTGCAACAACACCATCACCGTTGGCGCCACGCGCATTACCGGTGGCATCGCCTACTACTCCAACTACGGCAGCAAGGTCGACCTCTCTGGCCCGGGCGGCGGCGGTAGCGTGGACGGCAATCCGGGCGGTTACGTCTGGCAGGCCGGGTACACCGGTGCGACCACGCCGACCTCCGGTAGCTATACCTATATGGGTCTAGGCGGCACCTCGATGGCCTCGCCGCACGTGGCCGGCGTCGTGGCGCTGGTGCAGAGCGCGGCCATCGGTCTGGGCGATGGCCCGCTGACCCCGGCTGCGGTCGAAGCGCTGCTCAAGCAGACCAGTCGCCCCTTCCCGGTGACTCCGCCGGCCAGCACCCCGATCGGCAGCGGTATCGTCGACGCCAAGGCCGCGCTGGAAGCCGTGCTGGAGGAGCCGTGCGACCCGGCCACCGAGAGCTGCGCGCCGAGCGCCATTGCGCTCACCAACAAGGCGCCTGTTGCTGGATTGAGCGGTACCGCCGGCAGCTCCACGCTGTACAGCTTCGAGGCCAAGGCCGGCGCCGTGCTCAGCTTCATGACCTACGGCGGCACCGGCGATGTGTCGATGTACGTCAGCTTCGAGGCCGAGCCCAGCGCCACAAGATACGACGCCAAGTCGACCCGTCCGGGCAACAGCGAAACCGTGCGTTTCACTGTCCCCAAGGCCGGCACTTACTACATCAAGTTGGTCGGCGCGGCGAGCTACGCGAAGCTGACGCTCGTTGCACGACAGTAAGTAGCGAAATAGTGTGACCGATGCCCCCGGCCAATCGCCGGGGGCATTGTTTTTCAGGGCGTTTCAAATGCGTGCGGTTGATCGTCGCGGCAAACTGCTACAGTCGGCGCCGGACCAGTGGAGACGAGTGTGAACGCGGTTGCCGTCGATCCAATCGAGCATCGAAGTGCGGAGACGCGCATCGTCGATGCGCTGCTTGAACGCCGTCGTCTGAAAGACACCGATCTGCTGCGCGCGCGCCAATTGCAGGCCGAATCCGGCATGGGCCTGCTCGCCTTGCTCGGCCGTTTGGGTCTGGTGTCCGAACGCGATCATGCAGAAACCTGCGCCGATGTGCTTGGCTTGCCGTTGGTGGACGCACGCCAGCTCGGCGACACGCCGCCGGAAATGCTGCCGGAAGTACAGGGGTTGTCGCTGCGCTTTCTCAAGCAATTTCATCTGTGCCCGGTCGGCGAACGCGATGGCCGGCTGGAGCTGTGGATCGCCGATCCTTACGACGATTACGCCATTGATGCGGTGCGTCTTGCCACCGGCTGCACGTTGCTGTTGCAGGTGGGCCTGCGTTCGGAAATCGATGACCTGATCGAGCGCTGGTACGGCCAGGGCCGCAGTGCGATGGGCACCATCGTGGAAACCGCCGATGGCGATGCCAACAGCAGCGACGACATCGAAGCGCTGCGCGATCTGGCCTCCGAAGCGCCGGTGATCCGGCTGGTGAACCTGGTGATCCAGCACGCGGTGGAACTGCGCGCCTCCGACATCCATATCGAACCGTTCGAAAGCCGGCTCAAGGTGCGTTACCGCGTGGACGGCGTGCTGGTGGAAGGCGAAAGCCCACCGGCCAAGCTCACTGCTGCAGTCATCAGCCGCATCAAGATCATGGCCAAGCTCAACATCGCCGAGCGCCGCCTGCCGCAGGACGGCCGCATCATGCTGCGCGTGCAGGGCAAGGAGCTGGACCTGCGCGTCAGCACCGTGCCCACCGCGCATGGCGAAAGCGTGGTGATGCGCCTGCTGGATCGCGAAACGGTGGTGTTCGACTTCTACAAGCTGGGCTTTACCGAAGACTTCTTGCCGCAGTTCCGCAAGGTGCTGGAGCAACCGCACGGCATCATGCTGGTCACCGGCCCCACCGGCTCGGGCAAGACCACCACGCTGTACACCGCGTTGAGCCAGCTCAACACCTCGGATGTGAAAATCATCACTGTCGAAGACCCGGTGGAATACCAGATCGAAGGCATCAACCAGATCCAGGCCAAGCCGCAGATCGGGCTGGATTTCGCCAACGCATTGCGCAGCATCGTGCGTCAGGATCCGGACATCATCATGATCGGCGAAATGCGCGACCTGGAAACCGCACGCATCGCGATCCAGTCCGCGCTCACCGGCCACTTGGTGCTGTCCACGCTGCATACCAACAACGCGGCCGGCGGCATCACCCGTCTGCTCGACATGGGCGTGGAGGATTATCTGCTCACCTCCACCATCAACGGCATCCTGGCGCAGCGCCTGGTGCGCAAACTCGACCTGGCCAACGCCGAGCGCTACGCCGCCTCGCCGGAAGAAATCGCCAGGTTCGACCTGCGTCGCCTGCAACCGGAGGGCGAGATCTTCCTGTATCGCCCGCGACCCTCGGCCACCGCGCCCACCGGTTATCTGGGCCGCACCACCATCGTCGAATTCCTGGTGATGAACGACGAATTGCGCCGTGCGGTCATGCGCCGTGCCGGCATGGGCGAAATCGAACAACTCGCCCGCCAGGCCGGCATGCGCACCATGTACGAAGATGGGCTGTCCAAGGCCCTGCGCGGCGAAACCACGATCGAAGAAGTCCTGCGCGTCACGGAGGATGCGTGATCGGTAAGGCGGCAGAAACACGCCTGGCAGGCACCGGACCAACGAACCGCCAGCACAGCCACCCGCTGGCTCTGCTGTGCGTGGACAGCGATGCGTGCGCGATGTCGCCAATACGCAGCGATGTGCTTTTCCCGAATCCCGATTCCCGATTCCCCAATCCCGGCCTCCCAGCCTGATGCCCCTCTACCGTTACAAGGCTCTGGACGCCCACGGCGAAATGCTCGACGGCCAGATGGAAGCGGCCAGCGATGCCGAGGTGGCGTTGCGTCTGCAGGAACAAGGCCATCTGCCGGTGGAAACGCGCCTGGCCACCGGCGAAAACGATTCGCCGTCGCTGCGCATGCTGCTGCGCAAGAAGCCGTTCGACAATGCGGCGCTGGTGCAATTCACCCAGCAACTGGCCACGTTGATCGGCGCGGGGCAACCGCTGGACCGTGCGCTGTCGATTCTGATGGATCTGCCCGAAGACGAAAAAAGCCGGCGGGTGATCGGCGATGTGCGCGATACCGTGCGCGGCGGTGCGCCGTTGTCGTCCGCACTCGAGCGCCAGCACGGGCTGTTTTCCAAGCTGTACATCAATATGGTGCGCGCCGGCGAAGCTGGCGGCAGCATGCAGGACACGCTGCAGCGGCTGGCCGATTATCTGGAGCGCAGCCGTGCGCTCAGGGGCAAGGTGATCAACGCGCTGATCTACCCGGCCATCCTGCTGGCGGTGGTGGGCTGTGCGTTGCTGTTCCTGCTCGGTTACGTGGTGCCGCAATTTGCGCAGATGTACGAAAGCCTGGATGTGGCATTGCCATGGTTTACCCAGGCGGTGTTGAGCGTGGGCCTGCTGGTGCGCGACTGGTGGATCGTGCTGATCGTCGTGCCGGGCGTGCTGGGGCTGTGGCTGGATCGCAAGCGTCGCAATGCCGCGTTCCGTGCATCGCTGGACCAATGGCTGCTGCGCCAGAAGGTGGTCGGCAGCCTGATCGCCCGGCTGGAAACCGCACGCCTGACGCGCACCCTGGGCACCTTGCTGCGCAATGGCGTGCCGTTGCTGGCGGCGATCGGCATCGCGCGCAACGTCATGTCCAATCTGGCGTTGGTGGAGGATGTTGCCAATGCGGCCGACGACGTCAAGAACGGCCATGGCCTGTCGATGTCGCTGGCACGCGGCAAGCGCTTTCCGCGGCTGGCGCTGCAGATGATCCAGGTGGGCGAAGAATCCGGCGCATTGGACACGATGCTGCTCAAGACCGCCGACACCTTCGAGCTGGAAACCGCGCAGGCCATCGACCGCGCACTGGCCGCGCTGGTGCCGTTCATCACGCTGGTGCTGGCCTCGGTGGTGGGGCTTGTCATCATTTCGGTCCTGGTCCCGCTGTATGACCTCACCAATGCAATCGGCTGAGAGCGGAGCTCTGCGCAACGGTGCAGTCTTCACTTGGGCACAGCCGCTGCTCGGAATCGGCATGGCGCGCTCGTACACTGCACATCCCGCGCGTGTGCCGCGTCCAAGGGCCAAGCGCGCGCAATGCCCTGTCAGCCACGCGCTTGACCGGGCAGCGTATTCACCACAACGTTCCGGTGACCGCACGACACTCATGCGGGAACCTTTGCAATGCCCGCCGTGTCATGTGTTGGCGGCAGCATCCTTCATCGACGTGCAAGGAAATCGTTCATGATCAAGCGTTCCATCACCCGCAGTCCGTCGCGCGCAGGCCAGGCCGGTATGAGCTTGCTGGAAATCATCATCGTCATCGTGCTGATCGGTGCGGTGCTCACGCTGGTCGGCAGCCGCGTGCTGGGCGGTGCCGATCGCGGCAAGGCCAATCTTGCCAAGTCGCAGATCCAGACGCTGGCCGGCAAGATCGAGAATTTCCAGCTCGACACCGGCAAGTTGCCGAGCAAACTCGATGACCTGGTCACCCAGCCCGGCGACAGCAGCGGTTGGCTGGGCCCGTATGCCAAGCCGGCCGAACTCAACGACCCATGGGGCCACGCCATCGAATACCGCGCGCCCGGCGACGGTCAGCCGTTCGATCTGATCAGCCTGGGCAAGGACGGCAAGCCCGGTGGCAGCAGTTACGACGCGGACATCAAGTACCAATAAGCGCTCGCCATGCGCGTTGCGTGTCAGCCGTTGCGTCATCGGCATGGAGTGGTCGGCCCTGGTCGGGCACGCGCGCGTGGCACCTCGTTGCTGGAGATGCTGCTGGTGATCGCGTTGATCGCAATAGCCGGCGTGCTTGCTGCCGCAGCATTGAACGGCGGCATCGACGGCATGCGCCTGCGCACTGCCGGCAAGGCCATCGCCTCGCAGCTGCGCTACACGCGCACCCAGGCGATTGCCACCGGCACACCGCAGCGGTTTCTGATCGACCCGCAGCAGCGGCGCTGGGAAGCACCCGGCGGCCATCACGGCGATCTGCCGCCGTCGCTGGAAGTGCGCTTCACCGGCGCGCGCCAGGTGCAATCGCGGCAGGATCAGGGCGCGATCCAGTTCTTTCCGGATGGTGCGTCCACCGGCGGGCGCATCGATCTGCAGGTCAAGGACGCCCGGTGGCGCGTGGACGTGGGCTGGATCACCGGTGAGGTGCGTTCGGGCCCCTTGCGGACGCCGGCGCCATGAAGCGTCAGCGCGGTTACACCCTGATCGAAGTGATCGTTGCCTTTGCGCTGCTGGCGTTGGCATTGACCCTGTTGCTTGGGTCGTTGTCCGGCGCCGCACGCCAGGTGCGCGCGGCCGATGAAAGCACGCGCGCCACCTTGCACGCGCAGTCGCTGCTGGCCGTGCAGGGCATCGACAAGCCGCTGCAGCCCGAGCAGCAACAAGGCACGTTCGAAAACGGCCACTTTCGCTGGTCGATGGACGTGCGCCCGTACGACGAGCCACGGCGCAACCCGCAGGCGCCGATGTTGCCCGGCGCGCACCGGCTGCTGCAATTGACCTTGGTGGTGCGCTGGGGCGAGCAGCCCAATCAGATGCTGCAATGGCGCACGTTGCGGCTGGTGGCGGCCAACACGCAGGGCAGCCCGCCATGAGACGTTCGCGCAGCGCAGGCTTCACCTTGATCGAAGTGCTGCTGGCCACGATGTTGCTGGTCGGTGGGTTGGCGTTGGCGTTTGCCACCTTGCGCTCGGCCAGTGCGGTGAGTCAGCGCGGCGAAGCGATCGCACAGCGCAGCGAGCGCGTACGTGCGGTGGAAGAATTCCTGCGGCGGCGCCTGGCCGCCGCATTGCCGATCGCCATGGGCATCGATACGCAAAGCCAGCAGCCGATCCTGTTCATCGGCGAGCCGCAACGCCTGCGCTTTGCCGCAGACGTGCCCGATTACCTGGGACGCGGCGGGCCGTATCTGCACGACCTGTCGGTCGCCGGCGATGGCGATCGGCGCAACCTGCTGATTGCCTTGACCATGCTGCAGTCCGGCAAGTCGATCGAAGAAAGCAGCCCGCTGCCGCCGGAGATCCTTGCCCAAGGCGTGCAACAGGTGAGTTTTCGGTATCGCGGCATGGATCCGCAAACCGGGCGCCTGAGCGCGTGGCTGCCGCAGTGGGAATGGCACGACCGCCTGCCGCTGATGGTGCGCATCGACATCCGCAGCGACGATGCCGCATGGCCGCCGATGGTGGTGGCGTTGCCGCAATCCAGCAACCCGGGGGCAGGGCAATGAGTCGTTCGCGCGGTGCCGCGCTGGTGCTGGTGTTGTGGTTGATCGCATTGCTTACCGCGATGATCGGTGCGTTCGCGCTCACCGCACGCGTGGAAGCGCTGCAGGGCAGCATGCTGCGCAACGGCGCGCAGGCGCAGGAGTACGCACGTTCTGGCCTGGAATACGCATTGTTTCGCTTGCAAGATGCCGACACCCAGGCACGCTGGCGCCCGGACGGCCGACGTTATCGCTGGCAGATGGACGATGCCAGCGTGGAGATTCGTATCACCGATGAAAGCGGCAAGGTGGATCTGAACATGGCCGAGCCCACCTTGCTCGCCGGTCTGGTGCGCGCGGTGGGCGGCGAGCAGGCCAGTGCCGGGCGCATCGCCGGTGCCATCGTCGATTGGCGCGATGGCGATTCGTTGAGCCAGCCCGGCGGTGGCGCGGAAGATCGCGATTACGCCGATGCCGGGCTGCCGTATGGCGCAAAAGACAGTCCATTCGAAACCCTGGGCGAACTGCGCCTGGTGTTGGGCATCGACGGCGAGCTGTATCGCAAGCTGTTGCCCAACGTCACGCTGTACAGCGGTCGTTCGCGGCCTGAAGCGCGTTTTGCGCCCGCCCCGGTGCTCACCGCGATGGGGCTGGACGCGCAGCAACTGCTGGCCCAGCGTGACGCGCCGCTGGGTTTGCCGGGCAGCGAGGCGACGGTCGGTGGGTCTGACACTTATAGTATCGAGAGCCGGGCGCGACTGAGTCAGGGACGCGAGGCCGTGTTGCGGGCGGTGGTGTCGACCAGCGCGTCCGCATTACCAGGGTCGGCCTATACCGTGTTGCGTTGGGAAGAGGGAGCAGCAGTGCAATGACCGCATGGCGGGATACCTTGGGTCGTATCGGCGTACGCGCCATGCCGGGAGCCGGAGGCTTCTGGCGTTGGTGGCAACAATCGCTGCTGGCCTGGCTGCCGCAGCGGTGGCAATGGCAGTTGGGCCTGTCGCAGGCACGCCTGCTGTTGCAACAGGATGGCGACACGCTGCAGTTGCTGCGCCAGCGCGATCACAGCTGCGACACCGTCGCCAGCCTGCCGTGGCCGGTGCATCCGCAGGAAGTCAATGGCTTGCTGCCGACAGCGCTTGAAGGCCTGCCGCGGCATTGGCTGTTGCCGGCCGCGCACGCCTTGCGCCGGCCATTGCGCCTGCCCGCAGCGGCAGCGGCGCGCCTGCAGGACGTGGCGCGTTTCGAGATCGATCGACAAACCCCGTTCACTGCCGACCAGGTGTATTTCGATGCGCGCGTGCTCGATGTGCGCGAAGACGGCCAGCTCGATGCCGAACTGGTGGTGGTGCCGCGACGCATGGTCGATGGCCCGGCCGGTGTGCCGGACGCATGGAGCAGCGCGCTGTCGGGCATCGATGTGACCGACGCCAATGGCCTGCCGTTGGGCGTGAACCTGCTGCCGCCGGCGCGACGCCTGCGCCGCAGCGACCCGATGCAGCGCTGGAACCTGTTGCTGGCCGCCTCTGCGCTGGTGCTGCTGGCCGTTGCCGGCTGGCTGCTGCTCGACAACCGCCGTCAGGCCGCCGACGATCTGCGCGCCAAGGTGCAGGCCAACGCCGCGCGCGCGCGCAAGGTCGCTGCCGAACGGCAGCAATTGATGGACCTGGTCGAAGGCGCGCGGTTCTTCCAGCAGCAACGCGCCACCCGCCCGACCTCGGTCGAAATCTGGGACGAACTGAGCCGGCGCCTGCCCGGTGGCACGTATCTAGAAAAATTTTCGGTCGAAGGCGGGCAACTGCAGTTGATCGGATTGAGCAACGAAGCCTCTTCGCTGGTGCGTCGTCTGGAAGGCTCGCCGTTGTGGCGTACGCCGTCGTTGACCGGCGTGCTGCAGAGCGATGCCGGCCGGAATGTCGACCGTTTCACCATCACCGCCGAGCTTGCCGGCCCCGATGCGAAGGAGGCGGCCGATGCCACGCAGCGTTAAGCGCGATCGCTGGATCGCTTTGGGCCTGCTGTTGCTGGTGATCGGCGTGGCCTACCTGGTGCTGGTGCACCCATGGTTCACCCAACCGATGATCGCGGTGCAGGACGACCTGCAGGCGCTGCGCGAACGCGAGCTGCGCGTGCGCGTGCAATTGCAGCAGGCGCCGGAAGTCAGCAAGCGGCTGCAGCAGGCGCGGCAGACGCTGGAAAGCCGCCCGGGCTTCCTGCCGGAAACCTCGGCCGAACTCGCCTCCGCCGGGCTGGTGCAGCGGCTGGAACGCGCGGTGGTGGAGGCCAGCCCTGGCAACCGCAGCTGTGCCATCAGCAACCGCTCGCCGTTGCAGCCGGAGAGCAAGAACCGCTTCACCCGCGTGGCGGTGCAGGTGCGTCTGCGCTGCGGCACGCCGGAACTGGCCTCGGTGCTGTACAGCCTGGAAAACGGCACGCCGCGCTTGTTCGTGGACAACCTCAACGTGATGGCGCAGCGCTACCAGCTTTCGCCCAACGAAAGCGGCAACGGCCTGGATATCGCCTTCGAGCTGGCCGGCTATCTGCGCCCGGGCGCCAGCGCCGCACCGCTGAACAACGAGGCCGCACCTGCTGCCCCCAACGCCGCGGAGGCCAGCAATGCGCCTTGACATGATCGGCCTGCGCACCTGGCTGCTGGCCACCGTGGTCGGTTGGGCGCTGCTGGTGTGCGTGCTGGCCGTCGCCGGCCTGGGCAAGCGCGTCGAGCTGCTGCCCGACGACCCGGCGCTGGTGCAGCGTCTGCCCACGTTGCCGGCACCGGCGCCGGAGCGCCTGGGCGCATTCGAGAAATATTCGGAAATCGCCGCGCACCCGGCGTTTGCCGAAGACCGCCTGCCGCATCCGTTCTTCCTGTCCGGCAACGATGGCAGCAGCGCCGCTTCGACAGTACGCCTGACCGGCGTGCTGCTGACGGACAACTTCAAGATGGCGACGTTGACCCTGGACCCGCAGGATTCGGTGCGCGTGCAGCTGGGCGGCGAAGCGGTGAAAGGCTGGCGCCTGCTCGCCCTGCAGCCGCGTAGCGCAACCATCGAAGGCCCCAGCGGCACGCAAACCCTGGAATTGCATGTGTTCAACGGCCAGGGCGGGCAGCCGCCCACCGCCAATGCCGCCGCACGGGGTGCCGCCACTGCCACCCCGCCGGTACCGTCCCCCGACGCTGCCGCACTTGCCCCGCCGCAGCCGCCGCAACCGCAACCGGTCGCGCCGGTGCAACAGCAGCAGCCAGGCGGGCAGACACCGCCAACCGTGCCGCCGCAGCGCAGCGATGGCGCGCAGGAAGCCCCACGCCCCTCCGACGATCAGATGCGTGCCATCCGCGAACGCATCGAAGCCCGACGCCGCCAGCTGCAACAGCAGCGCCAGAGCGGCTCTACCCCCGGTCAGACCCAATGAGTGAACGCATGACGCCGCGCCTGTTTCCCGTGTCCCTGCTGATTGGCCTGCTGGCCGGTTGCGCCACCACTCCGCCGCCGGACGTGCGCCGCAACGCGCGCCTGGATCCGCAAGTCGGTGCTGCCGGCGCCACCCAGACCGCCGCCGAGCAGGCTGCCGATGGCAACGCCAACGCCAGTGCCAAGCCCAGTCCGGTGATCCGGCGCGGCAGCGGCACCATGATCAACCAGGGCGCCGCGTCCGCGCCGGCGCCCACGCTGGGCATGGCCAGCAGCGGCAGTGCCACCTTCAATTTCGAAGGCGAATCGGTGCAGGCGGTGGTCAAGGCGATCCTGGGCGACATGCTCGGCCAGAACTACGTCATCGCGCCCGGCGTGCAGGGCACCGTGACCTTGGCCACGCCCAATCCGGTGTCGCCCGCGCAGGCGCTGAACCTGCTGGAGATGGTGCTGGGCTGGAACAACGCCCGCATGGTATTCAGTGGCGGCCGCTACAACATTGTGCCGGCCGACCAGGCGCTGGCCGGCACCGTCGCGCCCAGCACCGCATCGCCATCGGCTGCGCGCGGCTTCGAGGTGCGCGTGGTGCCGTTGAAGTTCATCTCCGCCAGCGAAATGAAGAAGGTGCTGGAGCCGTACGCCCGCCCGAATGCCATCGTCGGCACCGATCCGGCGCGCAACGTGATTACCCTGGGCGGCACTCGCGCCGAGCTGGAAAACTATCTGCGCACCGTGCAGATCTTCGATGTGGACTGGTTGTCGGGCATGTCGGTGGGCGTGTTCCCGATCCAGTCCGGCAAGGCCGAGAAAGTCGCTGCCGATCTGGAAAAGGTGTTCGGGGAACAGAGCAAGACGCCCAGCGCCGGCATGTTCCGTTTCATGCCATTGGAAAACGCCAACGCGGTGCTGGTGATCACCCCGCAGCCGCGTTACCTGGACCAGATCCAGCAGTGGCTGGACCGCATCGACAGCGCCGGTGGCGGGGTGCGGTTGTTTTCCTACGAGCTGAAGTACATCAAGGCCAAGGACCTGGCCGATCGTCTCTCCGAAGTGTTCGGTGGCCGTGGCAATGGCGGTAGTAGCAGTCCTACCTTGGTGCCTGGCGGTGTCGTAAATATGTTGGGCAATAACAGCGGTGGAGCCGATCGGGATGAAAGTCTTGGAAGTAGCAGTGGCGCCACAGGTGGAGATATAGGTGGCACGAGTAATGGTTCGAGTCAGTCGGGTACCTCTGGGAGCTTCGGCGGAAGCAGTGGCAGTGGCGGCGGCATGCTTCAGCTACAGCCTAGTACCAACCAGAACGGTAGTGTGACGCTGGAGGTCGAAGGCGACAAAGTTGGTGTTTCTGCAGTCGCTGAAACCAATACGCTACTTGTACGTTCAAGTGCGCAAGCATGGAGCTCCATTCGCGATGTGATTGAACGGCTCGATGTGATGCCAATGCAGGTCCATATTGAGGCACAGATCGCTGAAGTGACATTGACTGGTCAGCTGGAATACGGTGTTAACTGGTATTTCGAGAATGCAGTCAATGCACCTGTAAACGCAGATGGTACGGGCGGTGCTGGTCTCCCATCAGCTGCTGGTAGAGGTATTTGGGGGGATGTATCCGGTAGCGTTACAAATAATGGTCTTGCCTGGACTTTTCTGGGGAAAAACGCTGCCGCGATAATTAGTGCATTGGACCGTGTCACAAATTTACGCCTCCTCCAGACTCCGTCAGTTTTTGTGCGGAACAATGCAGAGGCTACACTCAATGTAGGTTCTCGAATTCCTATTAATTCGACATCGATAAATACGGGATTGGGTAGTGATAGTAGTTTTTCTTCAGTTCAATATATCGATACCGGCGTTATTTTAAAGGTTCGCCCGCGCGTCACTAAGGATGGAATGGTTTTTCTTGATATTGTCCAAGAGGTTAGTACTCCTGGTGCGCGCCCCGCAGCTTGCACTTCAGCGTCAACAACTACTGTCAATAGCGCTGCATGTAATGTTGACATAAATACTCGCCGGGTAAAAACCGAAGCCGCTGTCCAGAACGGAGACACAATTATGCTTGCAGGTTTAATTGACGATTCGACCTCCGACGGCAGTGCTGGGCTTCCTATCTTGAGCAAGCTGCCGGTTGTTGGCGCTCTTTTTGGACGTAAGACACAAAACAAGGATCGCAGGGAAGTTATTGTGTTGATCACTCCGTCAATAGTGCGGAATCCTCAAGAGGCGCGTAACTTGACCGATGAGTACGGGCAAAAGTTTAAAGCAATGCAGCCACTTGAGAAGGGTAGATAGAATTAAGGTTGAGATTGAGATTGATGCAGGGGTTGTTTTTAAATGGATGTAATGGAGGGCTTGCGATGTTTCTTGGCAAAAGATTCGGACTTGGTTTTACTCTGCTTGGGTTTTCTTTTTTTTCCGGCAATGGCTTGGCCCAAACATACGTGCCTGTCTATCAAGATTTTTATGGCACCGCGCGGTGGAACTCTTTAGAGATTGCGCTTGAAAAGGCACAATTAAATGCTATTGGTTATGCTAGGGTCAAGAACTTTGGCGAATGTGTATTTGTTGGTTATCAATGGTGGCGACCAAATACATACGACCCCAATTATTATGAGGTAACTGCAGCTTATACTTGTGTGCAGTACGTTAGAGGGTGATTTTTGAGATGAGGAGTGATAGTGCCCCTGGAAGGGGCACTATCACTTGTTGGTAAAATTATTTTTGATAAAATTTTCATTACTTTTAAGACACGGATTCGGTGAGATCTGAGCTGCAACCGATTGTGCTAATGTCGATTGGCACCGACGACGAGGCGCTGGATGCGTGTCTGGGTGCGCTGGACGCCGCCACGCCCGCCGGCACGCGGATCTGGCTGGCCGACGATGCGCAGGCCGGCCCGCGCGGGCGTGCAGTGATCGCACACTGGCTGGCGCGCACGCAGTTGCAGGCGCATCACACTCGTCGCCAGCGCATGCTGGGCGAGGTTGCGCATCTGGATGAAATGCTCAGCGCCTGCGGCGATGCCGACGTGGTGGTGCTGGGGTTGGATGCCTGCCCGTTGCCCGGATGGTTGCGGCAGCTGACCGCGTGTTTTGCACGCGATGCCGCGATCGCCACCGCCACGCCATGGAGCAATGTGGGCGAGGCCTGCAGCTGGCCGCGGCTGGGCGAACTCAACCCGATGCCGGACGCGCCCGAGCGGCTTGCGGCTGCCTGTGCCGCGATGCCGCCGCTGCACCCGGAACTGCCGTCGGCGATCGGGCACGCGGTGCTGTTGCGCGGAACGGCGCGGCGCAAGGCCGGTGGCCTGGACGCCAGCAGTTACGGCTCGTGGTACGCGGCACTGGTGGACTTGAGCCTGCGCATGGCTGGGCTGGGCTGGCGTAACGTGTTGTGCGACACCGCCTTCGTTGCCTCTCCGCACGAAGGCCGCCCGGCCGAAGGCGACATGGACGCGCTGGCCACACGCTGGCCGGCCTGGCATGCGCGCCTGGCCAACTTTCTCATGCACGACCCGTTGCGCGCGCAGCGCGACCAGCTGACTCGACTCCTGGCGCACCTGCCGCCACCGGACCTGCAACGCGCCTTGTTCGAGGCCTAGCGTCGCCACCGACGAGACCTGCGCACCGCCAGGCGCGCGGCTATCGTCCGGGATTGACATGGATCACGCATGCACGAAGGCATTTGTCATCCGACCATGCCCACCTGGCAACTGCAGGTTCCACTCCGCTGCCGCACTTGCCTCGTCTCGCGATCGCGCTTGTCGCGTTACCGGATCGATGTCGTGATGTCTGCCATCGAGCAAAAGACGCAACCACCGCTCGCTCGACAGTCGCGCCTCGTCGATGCCCGCCGCAGCACCGACGTCCCCCCAATTTTGAGTAGCACCTCAGTTTGGAGTCCAATTCCCTACCCCAATGAGATTGGACGTGAAGAAGCGTTTTTCTGAAGAACAGATCATCGGCTTCCTGCGCGAAGCTGATGCCGGTGTGGCGATCAAGGATCTGTGCCGGCGGCATGGCTTCAGCGAGGCCTCGTATTACCTGTGGCGCAGCAAGTTCGGCGGAATGAGCGTGCCCGACGCCAAGCGGCTCAAGGATCTTGAGGCCGAGAACGCGCGGCTAAAGAAGTTGCTGGCCGAGCAGTTGTTCGAGAACGACCTGATCAAGGATGCGTTGCGAAAAAAGTGGTGAGCGCACCGGCGCGTCGTGCGCTGGTGCGCGAGTGGATCGGGCGTGGTGCCAGCGAGCGTCGCGCCTTGGCGGCGATCGGCATGAGCGCCAGCGCGCTGCGCTATTGCCCACGCCAAGACCGCAATGGCGAACTGCGCGAGCGCATTCTTGCGTTGGCGCATCGCCATCGCCGCTACGGCGTGGGGATGATCTATCTCAAGCTGCGACAGGAAGGACGCCTGGTGAACTACAAGCGCGTGGAGCGGTTGTATCGCGAGCAGCAGCTACAAGTGCGGCGCCGCAAGCGCAAGAAGGTGCCGGTTGGCGAGCGTCAGCCGCTGCTGCGGCCAGCGCAGGCCAACCAGGTGTGGTCGATGGACTTCGTGTTCGACCGCTCCGCCGACGGCCGAGTGATCAAGTGTCTGGTGATCGTGGACGACGCAACGCACGAAGCGGTCGCCATCGAGGTGGAACGCGCGATCTCCGGGCACGGCGTTGCGCGCGTGCTGGATCGGTTGGCACACAGTCGCGGTTTACCGAAGGTGATCCGCACCGACAACGGCAAGGAGTTTTGCGGCAAAGCGATGGTCGTCTGGGCACATGCCCGTGGTGTGCAACTACGGCTAATCCAACCCGGCAAGCCAAATCAAAACGCCTATGTTGAATCGTTCAACGGCCGACTACGCGACGAATGCCTCAACGAGCACTGGTTCCCGACGTTGCTGCACGCGCGCACCGAGATCGAACGCTGGCGACGCGAATACAACGAGGACCGACCGAAGAAAGCAATTGGCGGCATGACGCCGTCCGCTTATGCCCAACATCTGGCAAACACCGATATCATCAACCCCGGACTCTAAACCCGACCGCTACTCAGGGCGGGGGGACGTCGGCCGAACACGTCATCCGGCTATCGAGCAGTTTCGAATCCGCTGTTGATGACACCGAGGCGGCAGCAAAGCCGCGCGTACCGCGAACGCAGCAATGCGGCAGGCTCCTCAACGATTCCCGATTCCCGATTCCCGCCCCTAAAAAGCAGACCGCGTCGGCGCCTCGGTCCGCACCACCACATCCAATGCGTCGTGGCGCCAGGATTCGATATCCAGTTCCACCGCGCGGCCGTCTTCGGCAAAGCTGATCCGCTGCAGCCGAAAACACGGCGTGCCGGGCGTGGACTGCAGCAGCATCGCCTGTGTCGCGTCCAATCCGGCCGGATGCATCGACAGCTGCGCGCGGCTCAGGAACAGTCCCAGCCGCTGGTTGAACACGCTGGACAGCGACCCTGCCAGATCGTGTTCGAGCAGGCCCGGCGCCCAGCCCGCAAGCACCACATTGGTTTCCAGCAGCACGGCGCGGCGGTCGATCCAGCGCCGACGTTGCAGGACGAACACCTCGTCGTACGGGCTGTCCAGTCGCAACGCCGCGGCGTAAGCCGCGCCCGCGACCTGCCGGGTGGCGCTCAATAATTCAGTGCGCGGCTTGCGTCCTTGCGCCGCCACGTACTGCATGAAGCCGGCGATGCTGGTGGGGTCGTAGCGCACGCGCGGCGCGCTGACGAACCAGCCGCGGCGGTTTTCGCGATAGATGCGGCCTTCGGCTTCAAGCTGCTGCAGCGCTTCGCGCAGCGTGATGCGGGTGCAGGAAAATCGCTCGGCCAACGCGCGTTCCACCGGCAGGCGCTGATCCGGTCCCCATTCGCCGGCTGAGATTTGTGCGGAGATCGCTTCGGTGATGGTGTGTTGGCGCGACACGCTCATGCGGCGAACCGCAGGCGGAAGACGCAGGGCGTGAGCAAGGAAATGAGGTGGCAGGCGTGCATGTTGCGATGGTAAAGAAGAACGCGCGCGCAAACCGCGACCGGCTTAGCGTGCGATAGCCATATTCTGGTTCTGTTGGGTTTTCCAGCTATGCCAGCCGTACACCGCAAGCGCCACGAAGCCTGCGTAGAGCAGGGCAGTAGGGTACAGCCCCTTGCTGATGAAGACGCCGACGTAGACGCAGTCGAGCACGATCCACAATACCCAGTTGGCGATGCGCTTGCGTGCTGCCCACACGCTGGCCACCAGGCTGAAACTGGCCAGCGCCGCGTCCAGCCACGGCAGCACCGCATCGGTGCGGTAATGCATATAGGCGCCGAGCGCCGCAGCGAACGCCGCGCCGATGCCCAGCGAAAGCCAGCGTTCGGCGGACGGCATCGGCAGCGGGCGTATCCGCGTGTCTGCAGCGTTGCCGGGTTGCCAGTGCCACCATCCGTAGAGCTGGGTCAGCACGTAGACCCCTTGCAGCAGCATGTCCGAGTACAGCTTCCACTGGTAGAACAGCCACGCATACAACGCCACCGCCACGATGCCCACCGGCCAGCACCAGCGAATGCGCCGCGCGGTGAGCCACACGCCCAGCAGGTTGATCACGACAGCGATGGATTCGAGCAGCGACATGCGGTACCTGGTGCGTGATAGGTCAACGTGTTGCGGCGTAGGAGGCGTTGGGACGACGGTGCATACAGTTCAGCCTTGGAACACGGCACCTCGTCGTCCACGAGCACAATCCGCAGGCGAGCTGGCAGCGCCGGTGACCGGCTGTCGACGCTGCCCGACAGCGCATTCCCCCTCATTCCTGTGCATGCACGGCAGGGCGCGCAATGTGTGCCTACAGTGCAGGTTAGAAATCCACCTGCACCGTCAGCCGTGCGGTGCGCGGCGCACCGGGGAACAGATACGCATCGCCCTGATATTCGCCGGAATCGCGCCAATAGCGCTTGTCGAACACGTTGTCCACGTTCACGCGCCAGGTGGTCGCCAGCCCGCCCAGCGCCGTGGCGTAGCGGGCACCCAGGTTGGCCACGGTGTAGGCCGGCACGCTGGCGTTGCCGAGGCGGTCGGCAAACTTGCGCCCGCTGTATTGCACACCGCCCAGCAGGGCCAGACCATCGATACCGGGCACGCTGTAATCGGCCTGCACGCTGGCGCGCAGCTTAGGCACGTTGATCGCCTGATGGCCTTCGTACTCGGCAATGTCGGTGTCCTCTGCACGCGCGCGGATTGCCGCGACGCTGGCGAACAGACGCAGCTGCCGGGTCGCCGCACCGTCGGCAGATAGCTCCAGGCCGCGGTTGTGCAGGCGGCCCTGCTGCACATAGAGCAGACCGCCATCGGCCTGCGGTTGGGTGAACTGATAGGCCTGGCGGATGTCGAACAGTGCCGCGCCCAGACGCAGGCCCTGCAGGTCGATCTTTGCGCCGGTTTCCAGCTGGTATGCATTGGTGGGCGGCAGGATCTGGTCGGCGTTATCGGCAAACCACGGCGCCGTGCCGCCGGCCGCCAGGCTCTTGGCGTAGCTGGCATACAGCGACATGTTCTGCTGCGGTTTGAACAGCAGCGCCGCCTGCGGCAGTACCGTGTCTTTGCGCGTGCGTCGCTCCAGCAGGCCGTCGCGATCGAAGCTGCGCTCGTCCAGCTGCACGTAGCGCGCGCCAAGCGACAGTTCCCACTGCGCGCCCAGGCCGATCCGGTCGGCCATGACCAGCGCGCGTTGGCGGCTGTCCAGACGGCGCTGCTTGGGGTCCAGCGCAACATCCGTCTGCGCAAAGACCTCCGGGTCGCGATCGATGCTGCCGCTGCCGACGAATTCGTTGACCGAACCAAAACGGTCGATGGTGCGGCGCAGCCACTCGCCGCCCATGCTCAGGTGTTGCTCCAGCGCGCCGGTCGCGACATGGCCTTCGAGCGTGGCACGCAGCTGATCGTGCATGCGGGTGTCGTCGGGACTGCGGTAATCGTAGATGTCGTATTCGCCCTGCGCGCTGAAGAAGTTCGGCGTGGCGATGTCGGCGCAACTTGCCGCGCCATAACAGCCCCAGGCGAATGCAGAGAAATCGTTGATCTTCGAGCGACTGCGCGATGCTTCGGCGGTGGCGCGCCAGTCGTCGTTGAACTGGTAGGCGTAACGCAGCTGCGCGTTGAGCGAATCCATTTCCACCGGCCGCGCCCACGGCTGGTAGCCGAGCAGGCGGTGCACATCGATATCGCGCGGTACCTGCGTGCCGCCCAGCAGTTGATAGCCGGGCACCGAGCGCTGTTGCCGGTGCTGATACTCCACGTCCAGCTGCAACAGCGCCTGCGGGGTGATCTTCCAGTCGCCGGCCAGCGACAGGAAATTGCGGTAGCCGTCGGCGTGATCGACATAGCTGTCGATGTCTTCGCGTGCGGCGTTGACGCGTAAGCCCAGCGTGCGTTCGGCACCGAACCAGTCGCCCAGATCGGCGGCGACATAGCGCGAGCCCTGTTCGTCTGTGCCCAGGGTGACACTGCGCACGTGCTCGGGTCGCTTGGTGCGGTAGTCGATCAGTCCGGCCGGTTCGTTGACGCCCGATTGCAGCCCGGCCAGGCCCTTGAGCAGTTGCACCTGCTGTTTGTTTTCCAGTGCGATCGATTGTTCGCCCACCGCGCTCATGCCGTTGATGCGGTAACTGTTGGCGGCATTGAGCGAATAGCCGCGCACCACGAAGTTTTCGTAATAGCCGATCGGCGCATACGCATCGCCGGAAGAGGCATCGGCGCGCAAGACCTCGCTGAGTACGCGTGCCTGGCGATCAAGCAATTGCGCACGATCGATGATCGCGATCGAGGCGGGGGCGTCCAGCAGCCGGGTGGCGCCAAATCCGCTCAATGCCGTGCTGGTCTGCGCGCGCTCGCCACGCACGTTGACCGTGTCCAGTTCGACCGCATCGGCGCCGGGTTGTTGCTGCGCCAGTGCGGGGGCGCAGCACAATGCCAGTGCAAGCGCGAGCGGGCAGCGGGACAGCAGGGGGAAGGCAACGGACATTGGGCAGGACTCGACAGAGAAAGGAAAGTGCTCACGGCAGCCGGCGCGCACGTGCGTGCAGATGCGCGAGCAGGTGCTGGCCATCGGTGCTGGCGAACCAGTCCGCGTGGCCGAGCAGATAGCGGTGATAGGCGATATCGACATTGGCGGGCGAACGCGTGATGCCGGCGAAATATTCCATTTCGCTCAAGGCGAAGTCGGCATGAACGATCGGCAGCAGCGCAGCCAGGCGGTGCAAGTGGTTGGCGTCCAGTGGGCGATGCTGCGCGTAGCCCTCCAGCAGCGCGTCGAGCTGGTCGAGCTCGGCCTGCGCGCGTGCGCCGGTGTCCAGCCGCAACCAGGGGATGAGGTTGCGTTCGATCGCGGTGGCCAGATCGAATAGCGCGCTGCTGCAATCGCTCAATCCGAAATCGAAGATGGCGCTGACGCGGGTGGCTCCGTCGGTGGTGTCCCACAGCAGGTTGGACGCATGCCAATCGCCGTGGGTCCACAGCGGCGGTAGCGCGCCTGGCGCAGACAGCAGCGGCCACGCCTGCGCATGCCAGGGCAGCAGGTGGGTGGCCAGATCGTCTGGCCAGGGGCGGTCCTGAAGGGCTGCTGCAAGGTGCGGCCGCGTTGGCAAGGCATCGTGCAACGCCTGCAGGGGGTCTGCCTGGGCAAACAATCGCAGATTGGCGACCAGCACGCTGGTGGAGCGTGCCGGCGCATCGAAACCCTGGGCCGCGCAATGCAGTTGCGCCAACGCGGCGCCGGCCGCCCGCGCATGCGCAACATCGGAGAACGGTGTCCATGACAATGCATCGCGGTAGAGGTCGTGCCCCGCACCCACCCGCTGCACTTCGTACACCCAATCGGCGTGCGCCAGCGCAGTGCGGCCCCGGGCGTCGTGCAGCACCTCCACCACCGGCGCGCCGGCCCAGCGCAGGTGGGCCATGAAGCTGTGTTCCTCGCGCAGCGCGGCTACGCTGCGCACGCTGCAGTGGTGGCGTTTGACGATGACCGGGCCGCTTGCAGTGTCCACGCAGGCCGCTGCCGAGAACGGGCGCGCGCTATGCCAGCGCACCGCAGTGAGGCGGCCCACCGCCGCAAACCGCTGCAGCACGCGATGGATTTCATCGGTGGTCAGGACTGGCCAGTCCGGCAATGCCAGTTCCAGGCTCATGCCATGCACCTGATGCGGCACGTTCATGGCCTGACTCCCGACGGGCGCGGCAACCGTGCTGCGCCGGTGAGTGGTATAGACCAGGTTATCGGGAGTAAGGCGGCGGACGCGGCGCGCGCGCCGGCAAGAACAAGAACGGCGCTGCCGGGCCGTTGTCGCATCGCATCCGCCATCAGGTCGCGGCGATGCAAGCAATGAAAAGGCAGCGCGAAACCGCAAGGTCGCTAACCGTCATCTCAACAATCAGGTGTGGGAGTGCACCAAAAGCAACCTGCAACCCGGCTGGCGATCAGGTGCAGCGGGCGACGCGCTCTGACGCAGATGTACCCCTGGTACATGCATCGCGTGCTGCCCGCGCTTGCCTGGCTGCGCAGTCGGTTTGCCGGTTGCACAAAAGTGTGGCAACGGAAACCGCGTGCGGCTCCGGGCGCGCAGTATGCGCCTTGCGGCGGTGGGTCGCCATGCTGCAAGGCGCGTTCGCGCCCGGGCACTGCGTGCAAGCGGAAGCGTGGCGCCGTTCCAATCGCGTCCGGACGTCGGCGCGATGCGGCCGCGGCAGCGCCTGTCGCGCAGCGAGCGTCGGCCAATCCAAGATGGCGCTGCGCCGCTCCGGCACCGGATAATGGCCGGATGACTCCCGTCCAGATCGCCGCCGTCGTCGTCACTTATGAAAGCAGCAGCACCATCGATGCGTGCCTGTCGCGATTGCGCGCGGCTGAGGGCATCAGCGAGATCCGCGTGGTCGACAACGCTTCCAGCGACGACACCCTGGAAGTGGTGCAGCGTCATGCCCTGGCCGATGCGCGGCTGCATTTCATCGCCAATCCCGACAACCCTGGTTTTGCGACTGCCTGCAACCAGGGCGCGCGCGATTCGCAGGCACCCTGGCTGGTCTTCATCAACCCGGACCTGATGGTCGCGCGCGATACCTTGCTACAGCTGTACGACCGGGCAGCGGGACATCCGGCGGTGTTGCTGGGGGTGGAGCAGGTGGATGAGCAGGGGCGCCCGGATGCGGCCGTGCGCCGCCGCGACCCTGACTTCGCCGCGATGCTGCGCGCGCCGCGCGCCGCCGCCAATCTGGCGGTGCCGGCCGATCCGTCGCGCGCCCTGCAGCCGGTGGATGCCATTTCCGGGGCGTTGATGCTGATGCAGCGCAGCCTGTTCGACCGGCTGGGCGGCTGGGACGGCAATTACCGGCTGCATGCTGAAGACCTGGATCTGTGCCGGCGCGCCCGCCAGGCCGGTGCCCTGGTGGCGGTGGCCAACGATCTTCAAGTGCTCCACGTACGCGGGGTCTCCAGCCGCGCGCGGCCGTTCTTTGTGGAGTGGCACAAACATCGTGGATTGTGGCGCTATTTTCGTAAATTCGAGGCTGATCGACGCGGGCTGCCGACGCGGCTTGGCGTGTGGCTTGCGATCTGGATCCACGCAGTGGCCCAGGTGCCGCGTTTGTTGCAAAACAAATGAGTTGGATCGCGTTAAATTTGTGATAAGTCGGTGATGGGGCGCCGGCCGCAACTGTGATACGTTTCGCCCCGAAGTGTGATCAACCCTAGCTTCCTGTCCCTTCCGGGTCCCCCATCAGGAATCGTGCAATGTCTTTACAGAACGACCCGCAAAGGCGGGTACGTCGGTCGTGCGCTACCCCGCTGCAGTCCAGTTCGATTGCCTCGCCGTGTCATCCCAATCCAACCCAACCGCGTGCGCTGTCGGTCCTGGCATCGGCGCTTGCACTGAGCTGTGTGCTGGCCGCATTGCCGGGTACCGCATTGGCCGGTGCGTGGACCCAGCCGCAGGGCGACACCCTGGTGATCGTCAAGGCGCTGCATAGCGATGGCCGCGGGTGGTTCGACGACAGCCACCACCGCACGACCTTCGGCGACGGCCAGCAGTTCGATGGCAATGGCCGCAGCCGTCAGGACCAGCTCAACGTCTACGTCGAGCATGGTCTGACCGAAAAGCTCAGCTTCATCGGCAACTTCTATTTCAACGACGTGGGTTTCAGCAACCACGATGCCGTCAACGGCCGTCAGCAAACCACGACGACCGGTTTTGCCGATCAGGAAATCGGCTTGAGCTATGCGTTGCCGAGCGCACAGAACGATGTCTGGCGCAGTGCCGTGCAGGCCTTGGTGAGCATCCCCGCGTATGGGCGCAGCAAGACCTACCACCCGGACAATCCTTCTGCCAATTCCGACCCTGCGCTTGGCCTGGGCGACTATGGCCTTGAGCTGCGCTACAGCCGCGGCCGCGGCTACACGCTGGGCGACCGTAACGGCTATGTCGATCTGGGGGGCGCAATCCGCCTGCGCGGAAGCGCGGCGTCCGACGAACTGCGGGTGGACGCGTCCACAGGTCTGAGTCTGACCCCGAGTTGGCTGCTGTTGGGCGAACTCAACGTGATCCAGGGGTTGGGCAACGGGCGTGGCAACTTCGATGTTGCCGGTAGCGGTGGCGGCGTGGGCTTCGTCGCCACCGGCACCAACTACGATCTCACCAAGTTGCAGTTGTCCACGCTGTACACGGCGCCGGGTGGCAGCCAATGGCAGGTGGGGTATCAGCAGCCGGTGATGGGGCGCAACACCGGTGCCGCGGGCGGGCCATTCGTGGCCGCCTGGTGGCGTTTCTGAGGGGCCGCACATGACGGTCACCTGCGAAACGGACGCGCTGGGACGAGCACCGGACATCGGCCGCGAACGCGGTCTGCTGGGTCGTGCGCTGGTGTCGGCAGGCGTCATCACCGATGAACAGCTGCGCTCGGCGCTGGCCTTGCAGCAACGCTGGAATTCGCGCCTTGGCGATGTGATCCTGGCCCAGCGCGGCGTGCCGGCGCAGCGGTTCTACGCCATCGTTGCCGCGCACTTCGGGCTGCAATTCATCGATCTGGTGCAGCAGCCGCCGGATCCTGCACTGCTCACCCCCGGCGACCTGGATAGCTACGCGCAGCGCCTGGTGTTGCCGTGGCGGCGCGAGGACGGTGTGCTGGTGCTGGCGGTAGCCGATCCGGATCCGGCCTTGTTCGCCTGGGCACGTGCCCATTACGGCGAAGACGTGCGCTTTGTCGGTACCGCCAAGTTCGACATCATCTGGAGCCTGCAGCGCTATGCCGACGAGCAGCTCACCGACAACGCGCTGAACCTGCTTGCGGCGCATGCGCCGACGTATTCGGCACGCCAGGTCATCACGCGCGGGCAGAAGTTCGCGTTGTGGGCGTTGGCGGCGGTGATGCTGGCGACGTTGGTGCTGTTCCCGGTGCCGGCCCTGATTGCCGTCAACGTGCTGGTGGCGCTGGGCTTTCTGGCCACCTTCGGATTGAAGTTGCTGCTGGTGTGGTTCGGCTCGCGCCATCGCATCGACATCAAGGTCACCGAAGACGAGGTGGCCGCGCTGCGCGACGACGACCTGCCGGTCTATACCGTGCTGGTGCCGATGTACAAGGAGCCGGAAGTCCTGCCGATCCTGGCCAACGCGCTGCGCAAGCTGGATTACCCGATCAGCAAGCTGGACGTCAAGCTGGTGCTGGAAGCGGACGACCTGGACACCATCGAAGCGGCCAAGAAACTCGGCCTGGAAGCGTTCTTCGAAATCATCCGGGTGCCGCCGTCGCAGCCCAAGACCAAGCCCAAGGCCTGCAACTACGCACTGCATTTTGCGCGTGGGCAGCTGCTTACCATCTACGACGCCGAAGACAAGCCCGAGCCGGACCAGCTCAAGCGCGTGGTTGCGGCATTCCGCAAGGCCGAAAAGGATGTGGTGTGCATCCAGGCGCGGCTGAACTACTACAACGCCGACGAAAACTGGCTGACGCGGATGTTCACGCTGGAGTACACGCTCTGGTTCGACTTTTACCTGCCGGCGCTGGAATACCTGCGCATTCCGATTCCGTTGGGTGGCACCTCCAATCACTTCCGTCTGGACGTATTGCGCCAGGTGCGCGCGTGGGATCCGTACAACGTCACCGAAGACGCCGATCTGGGCGTGCGGCTGATCCAGAACGGATACCGCGTCAATGTGGTCAATTCCACCACCTTCGAAGAAGCCAACGTCAGCATTCCCAACTGGATCCGGCAGCGGTCGCGCTGGCTTAAGGGCTATATGCAGACCTGGCTGGTGCACATGCGCGACCCGGTGCATCTGTATCGCAGCACCGGCTTCAAGGGATTTTGGGGGTTCCAGTTCTTCATCGGCGGCGGTTTTTTCACCGCATTGGGCGTGCCGGTGCTCTGGGCGTTGTACGCGGCGTGGGCGCTGACCGGCACCACGATGTTCGAACGCTTCTTCCCGCCGTGGCTGGCGGGGGTCTCGCTGGTCAATCTGCTGCTGGCCAATGCGTTCTTCATCTACATCACGCTGGTTGCAGCGTTCAAGCGCGACTACTTCAAGCTGGCGCCGTACGCACTGACGGTGCCGTTCTACTGGGCGTTGCAGTCGATCGCCGCCTACAAGGGTCTCTGGCAGCTGATCCACAATCCGTTCTATTGGGAGAAGACCACGCATGGCATCAGCAAGCATTCGGAAAACGAGCGCCGCGCCGCACTCGAAGAGTGAGCCGGTTGCGCAGCGTCGCGAGAGCGGGCTGCCGGCGTTTCTCATCGCCGTGGTGGCGCTGTCGCTGCTGAGCCAGCCGCTGCTGGTGCAGTCGGTGGCCACGACGCCCGCGCTTGCGCCGGACATCGGCGTGCCGGCGACCGGGTTGCTGGCGTGGGCGGTCGATCTCACCTTGCATCGCTGGAATCTGCCGTTCCAGGTCTGGCCATGTGTCGCGGTGGCTGCGAACGCGCTGTTCCTGTCGCTGCTGTGGCGCGATCTGGCTGGCGTGTTCGGGCGCGGCTGGGCCAGCGCGCTGACGCTGCTGGTGGGCTGCAACCCGCTGTTCCTGCTGCCGATCGCTGCCGGCGGCAGCCAGGCAGTGGGGTTGCTGGCCTTCTACGGTTTGTGCCGCACCTTGCGCCGCTTGCAGGCGCCGGTGGAAGCCTTCACCTATCTGCGCATTGCGGGCTGGTTGTGCATTTTGCTGTGCCTGGATCTGCAGACGCTGGCGCTGTCGACAATGGTCGCGCCGTGGCTGCTGCTGGTCATGCCGCCGCAGATGCTGCGCAAGGCACCAGGCTCGTTCTATCTGGTGTGCTATCTGCCGTTCGCATTCCTGGTCGGCATGTGGGCCTACGTGAATCTGGTCGTGTTCAATGCGCCGTGGCCGACGCTGTCCAGCATTGCCCAGGCGTCGCATCCGTTGCCGTTGCCACTGGCCGGCCATGCCGACGGCTGGTTGCCGGCGGTCCGCTGGGGTGTGGCGGCCGTGGCGTGCTTCCCGGTGCTTGCGCTGGTGGCGCGTGCGCGCAGCGGTGCGTTGGCGCGTGGCGTGGTGGCCAGTGCCGGCACCGTGATCTGCGCGGCTGCGTTGTCGTTCGCGTTCGGCTGGGCTGGCTTCGATGCCCTGCTGCTGTTGTGGGTGCCGGCGGCGTTGTTGCTGCGTGCGCTGCACGCCGACCAGCGCGGCCAGGCGGCCGGATTGCTGGTGTTGGGCCTGGTGGGTGCGATCTGGGCACAACCGCAGGGTTGGGGTAGCTGGATGCGTGCCGCAGCGCCCGACGAACAGGCCCTGATGCAGGGCGAGGCCGTTGTCATGACGACGCCGGTATCGTTGCCGGTGCGTGCGGCGGCCGCTCCCGCTACGCAGGAGGCTGGGGTGATGCAGCCGGCGATGGCCCAGAGCGCTGCGGTGGCCCCGGCTGCAACGGCATCTGCCGACACTGCCGAGCCGGCCAACCCGGCAGCGGTCACGGCGGTGCCGCAGGACAAGAACAGTGCATCCTTGCGTGCGACGGCGTGCTCCCGGCACGCGGCGCCGCCGAATGCCGAGGTGTCTGCTGCATGTTCAAGCGCGTTCTAAGCGTCGCAACGTTGATCGGCGTGTGTCTGCTGGCAAACGGCTGCAATGCCGCCGCGCCGACCTGGATGGGCGCCAACGTCAAGGTGTCCGCCAACGCCCCGTGGGAAAGTCAGGCTGCAGCGCAGTCGCTGGACGCACTGGCCAAGACGGGGGCCAGCAAGGCGTTGCTGGTCGCGTTCGTGTGGCAGGCCAACCCGCAGTCCAACGACCCGGTGCTGGGCAGCGACAGCAGTGTGGACGCCATGCGCGCTGCGTTGCGGCAAAGCCTGCAGGCTGGATTGCAGCCGACGCTCAAGGTGCATGTCTGGATTCCGGGACACTGGGCCGGCGATGCCGCGCCCACCGACCCGGCGGCGTGGTTTGCGGCCTACCAGCAGGCATTGCTGCCATTGGCCAGGTTGGCCCAGGACGAACACGCCGAAGCGTTGGTGATCGGCACCGAGTTGCGCAAGTTGCAGGACGCGCCGCAATGGCCAGCGTTGGTCGCGGCAGTGCGCAAGGTCTACCACGGAAAACTGTTGTACGTGGCCGACGGTATGGAGCATGCCGAGAGTTTCCGTTACTGGTCGTTGTTCGATGCGGTGGGCACCAGCCTGTATCCGCGCCTGTCCGAGGCTGCCGACGCACGCAGCGCTGAAATGACCGCCGCGGCGCAACGCCTGCAGCAGTTGGGTCAGCGCGTGGGCAAGCCGGTGTGGGTGGCCGAGCTGGGGTTGCGTTCGGCGCGCGGTAGTCTGGCGGCGCCGTGGGAAAGCCCGGAGCAGCGCACGGCCGCCGTCGATACGCGCCTGCAGCTGCAGGTATTGCAGCAGTGGCGCAAGGTACTGCAGGCGCATGGCGTGGAAGGCATTGCGCTGTGGTGCTGGTATACCGACCCCAAGGCCGGCGGCCCGGGCGACAGCGATTTCACCGTGCAGGGCAAGCCGGCGCAGCAGGTGCTGGCGCGCTGAGGGCGACTGGCGAACAGCTGCGTTCGCCGCAGCGACGGGGTGCGGCCAGTGCCCGGGATCGCCAGAACCCGCTCGCACGCTTGGGCTTCTGACGCCGGCCACGTCACGTGATGCGGGCTCGCTCTGGTTGCCGGTCGCGCTAGATCGCGCTGCACGTGCATGGCGTGCGCCTGTGCTGTGCGTCAGATGGGCGCACAGCACGTGCTGGCGTCACGTTGCATGCCTTCCGACGTGCTCCTTCCGCCAGCGGCTGCGCTGCGCAGAACGGGTTGGAACGCGCTGGCCCAGCTTGGCAATCGCGGCTGTCTACCTGACGACACAGGTGCGCTGCGTTCTCACGCGGCTTGCGCACTGCACGCGCTGTCATCGCCGCCAAGGGCATAATCCGGCGGCATGATCATCCATTCGCTGCTCGACACCGACCTGTACAAATTCACCATGATGCAGGCAGTGCTGCACCAGCACCCGGCAGCGCAGGTGGATTACCGCTTCAAGTGCCGCACCCCCGGCGTGGATCTGGCGCAGTTCGTCGATGAGATCTCGCGCGAGATCGATGCGCTGTGCCGGTTGCGGCTGCGCGAGGACGAAGTGGATTACCTGCGCAGCCTGCGCTTCATCAAGCCGGACTTCGCCGACTTCCTGGCGCTGTTCCATCTGGATCGCAAGTATCTGAGCCTGACCGCATCGGCCACCCATCCGGGCGAGATCGAGCTGACCATCCGCGGCCCCTGGCTGCACACCATCCTGTTCGAGGTGCCGCTGCTGGCGATCATCAACGAGATGTGGTTTCGCAATACCTCCGAGCCGGATTTCGAAGAGGGCCGCAGCCGCCTGCGCGAGAAGGTGGCGAGCCTGCGCAGCATGCCGGCCGGCTGCAAGATCGCCGACTACGGCACCCGGCGGCGCTACTCGCGGCAATGGCATGGCGAGTTGCTGCCGCTGCTGCGCGATGGCCTGGGCGAACAGTTCGTCGGCACCAGCAACGTGTATTTCGCCAAGCAGTACGGGCTGACCCCGCTGGGCACGATGGCGCACGAGTATCTGCAGGCGTTCCAGGCGTTGGGGCCGCGGCTGCGCGATTCGCAGGTGGCGGCGCTGGAATCGTGGGCGCGCGAATACCGTGGCGATCTGGGTATCGCGTTGTCGGACGTGGTTGGGCTGGATGCGTTCCTGCGCGATTTCGATCTGTATTTCTGCAAGTTGTTCGATGGCATGCGCCACGATTCGGGTGACCCGTTCGAATGGGGCGAGCGCGTCATCGCGCATCTGGAAGCGCACCGCGTCGATCCCCGGACCAAGGTGCTGGTGTTCAGCGACGGGCTCAATATCGACAAGGTGATGCGGCTGTACCAGCACTTCCACACGCGCTGCCGGCTGGCCTTCGGGGTAGGCACCAGCCTGACCAACGATCTGGGGCCGACGCCGCTGCAGATCGTGATCAAGATGGTCCGCTGCAATGGCCAGCCGGTGGCCAAGCTCAGCGACTCGCCCGGCAAGAGCATGTGCGAGGACATCGGGTATCTGCGCTATCTGCGCGACGTGTTCGGACTGCCGCCGATGGCAGAGGGATGATCGTTCGGGGCGATGCCGGCGGGGACTGACTGGCGCGCGTCGCCACCCGCTACAGAAATTCCCTACACGCTGTCGGGGAATGCCCGAAAAAAGTGAGACGCAGCTCTCGATTCGAGGATGGCGGCCGCTAACATGTCATCACACATGCATCACATCGGGTGCATGCGTCGCATGTGACGGCCCTTTTTCCTTGCGAAGTCTGTTGAATGAGCGCACTCGACCCGCTGCCGCTATACCGCACGCGCAGTTGCTCCCGGCAATGGCTGGGGTTTGTGCGCGCGATGGCCGAGGAGTTCGGCGCCGAGTTGCCCGAGGACGATCTGGCCCTGTTGATGGCGCGAATCGGCCAGCGCTTCGCACGCGAACAGCGGCTTGCGCCGTGCGCCACGCTGGACGACGCGCAGCTCGCGGCCAATGCGGTCTGGGACCGCTGCGATTGGGGCCAGTGCGTGTTGGAGGAATACACCGACCATGTGCAGATCCGGCACGCGGGGGCGCCGTTGAGCGTCGCGCTGAATGGCGCCGCGTGGAGCGATGGGTTTTTGCAGGGTGTCTACGAGGGGTGGTTTCAGCAACTGGGGATGCTGGCGGGTCTGGCGGTGCAGAGCGTGCCGAGCGACACCGTCGATCTGCGCCGCCTTGTGTTGGCGCGCACGGCATGAGCATGTCTGATCGGGCAAGGAGAGTGTGATGACAGCAAGGAAGGGCAAGGACGCACCCCAACATGACGATGTGTCGGGCCTGTTCGCGCGTTTGGGGACGCCGGCCAGCCAGGGGTACCACGATTTCGCCTACACCCAGCTGTCGCCGCGCACCTGCAGCCTGCCGCAGGCCGGTGCGCCTGTAGCGGTCGAACCGGTCACCGTTGCGCCCGATGCCGTGCAGCCGCCGGTGGCGGTTGCCGCGCCGACGCCAAACTTGGGCATGCCGGCCGCCGTACCGGCGCCAGAGCGCTCGCTGCAACCCGTCGTGACGGCAGCAGACCCGGTGCCGGATGCGCTCGCCCCGCTGCGCAAATTGCGTCAGCTCGACGAACCTGCGCCGCGCGGCGTGCAGCCGGCCGATCGGCCGGCGCAGACGCCGTTGGAGCGCTTGTTCCAGCGCCTGTTGCAGGCCGATGCGCGCAGCTGCGCGCAAAGCCCGCTCAAGCGCCTGCGCTCGCGTTGACCTGTTGCCCGTTGTTTCCCGCTGCAGGCGCCGGTGCGCTTGTCGCTTGTTGTGCCGCACGCCGCCATGCCTGAAGGACGATTGATGACCGCTGCCAACCGCCATTGCGCATCACCGCTGCCGACGCTGGCGACCTGGGCGCTGTGGTTGCTGGGTGCGTTGCTGCTGGTGTTCGTGGTGGCCGTGCCGATGGATGTGACGCAGCAGCTGGTGTTTTCCGGCGTGTTGTTCGCGGTGGCGCTGGCGGTGCGCAACCGCGGCGGGCGGGTGGTCATCCTGATGATGATGGGGATGTCGCTGGCGGTGTCGTGCCGCTACATCTGGTGGCGCATGACCCAGACCATGGGCGTGGGCAGCGCGGTGGATTTCATCCTCGGCCTGGGCCTGCTTGGCGCCGAGCTGTATGCCTTCGTGATCCTGGTGCTGGGCTATTTCCAGGTGCTGTGGCCGCTCAACCGCAAGCCGGTGCCGTTGCCGGCCGACCAGCGCCTGTGGCCCAGCGTGGACGTGTTCATCCCGACCTACAACGAGCCGCTGTCGGTGGTGCGCACCACCGTGCTGGCGGCCAGCGTGATCGATTGGCCGGCCGGCAAGATCACCATCCATTTGCTGGACGACGGCCGTCGCGACGAGTTTCGCGCGTTCTGCGCCGAGGTCGGCATCAACTACGTCACCCGCACCAACAACGCGCATGCCAAGGCCGGCAACATCAATGCCGCGTTGAAGAAGTGCAGTGGCGATTATGTGGCCATCTTCGATTGCGACCACATTCCCACCCGCAGTTTTCTGCAGGTGGCGATGGGCTGGTTCCTGCACGACACCAAGCTGGCACTGGTGCAGATGCCGCACTATTTCTTTTCGCCGGACCCGTTCGAACGCAACCTGGACACGCATGGCAAGGTGCCCAACGAAGGCGAGTTGTTCTACGGCCTGCTGCAGGATGGCAACGACCAGTGGAATGCCACGTTCTTCTGTGGCTCGTGTGCGGTGATCAAGCGCACCGCGCTGGAAGAAGTGGGCGGCGTGGCGGTGGAAACGGTCACCGAAGATGCGCACACCGCGCTCAAGCTGCAGCGCCGCGGTTACCGCACCGCCTACCTGGCCGTGCCGCAGGCGGCGGGTCTGGCCACCGAAAGCTTGTCCGGCCACGTGGCGCAGCGCATCCGCTGGGCGCGCGGCATGGCGCAGATCGCGCGCATCGACAACCCCTTGCTGGGGCGCGGGCTCAAACTGTCGCAGCGGCTGTGCTACCTCAACGCGATGCTGCACTTCTTCTATGGTTTGCCGCGCATCATCTATCTGACTGCGCCGCTGGCCTATCTGTTTTTCGGCGCGCACGTGATCCAGGCCTCGGCGTTGATGATCCTGGCCTACGCCTTGCCGCACATCCTGCAGGCCAACCTGACCAACCTGCGCGTGCAGAGCCGCTTCCGCCATCTGCTGTGGAACGAGGTCTATGAAACCACGCTGGCCTGGTACATCTTCCGTCCCACGCTGGTGGCCCTGCTCAATCCCAAACTCGGCAAGTTCAACGTCACGCCCAAGGGTGGGTTGGTGTCGCGCAGCTATTTCGACGCGCAGATCGCCAAGCCGTATCTGTTCCTGTTGTTGCTCAACGTGGTGGGCGTGGTGGCTGGCGTGCTGCGGTTGATCTATGTGGGTGGCAGCGGCGAGCAGCAGACCATCTGGTTCAACCTGGCCTGGACGCTCTACAACATGGTGCTGCTGGGCGCCACGATTGCCACCGCCAGCGAAACGCGCCAGGTGCGCAGCGCACACCGTGTGCCGCTGGATGTGCCGGTCACCCTGTATCTGCCCGACGGCGGTGTGCTGCCGAGTCGCTCGGTGAATTTTTCCACGGGCGGCATGGCGATCACGCTCGCGCAGCCACAGCCGATCGAGCCGGGTCTGCCGGTGCAGATCGGCCTGAGCCACCGTGGCGTGGAGCAGACCTTGCCGGCGGTGGTGCGCCAGGATCGCGATGGACAGGTCAGCATCCAGTTCACGCAGATGTCGATGGAACAGGAGCGCTGGCTGGTGGCGTCGACCTTCGCGCGCGCCGACATCTGGCTGTCGCAGTGGGGCCAGCACGACCGCGATGCGTTCTGGCGCTCGATGGGCCAGGTGTTGGAAGCCAGTGCACGCGGATTCGGGCGACTGGGCGGGCATATCGTGGACAGCGCGCGGCAGGGCTTTCGTCCGAGGCGCCCGGTGGATCTGGAGTCGTGAGTGTGATGCGTGGTGTTTCCCTTTCCTTTACCAAGATGCCGCTGATGCGGATGTTCCCGGCTGTGTTGAGCTGTGCGTTGACCTTGCTGGCAGGCCTGGCGCAGGCGCAGCCCATGCCTGCAACGCCATCTGCGCAGGCAGGCAGCCAGATGCAGGCAGTCACCCCAGCGCAGGTGCCCGTCGCCTTCGCAGCGGCACCGTTGCCAGGCGGCAGCACGCGTGCGGCAACACTGCGCGAGCTGGGCATCGATTACGAAATCACCTTGCGCGGGGTGCAGGGCAGCGCCGGCGTGCCCTTCAGCGTGCGCAGCGATGAGATCGTCACCGCGGCCACGTTGAATCTCAAATACAGCTACTCGCCCTCGCTGTTGCCCGACCTGTCGCACCTCAAGGTCACCATCAACGGCGTCACCGTGGCCACGCTGCCCACCGACAAGGCCAACGCCGGCAAGTTGCTCTCGGCCGATCTGCCGATCGACCCGCGCCTGGTCACCGATTACAACCAGCTCAACCTGCAGTTGATCGGCCACTACACGCGCGATTGCGAAGATCCCGACCACAGCAGCCTGTGGGCGAATGTGGATGCGGCCACCAGCCTGTCGCTGACCACCACGCCGCTGGCCTTGGCCAACAATCTGGCGTTGCTGCCGGTGCCGTTCTTCGATGTACGCGACACGCGCCGGCTGGAATTGCCGTTTTATTTCCCGCAGCGCCCGGACACGGCCACGTTGCAGGCGGCCGGCACGGTGGCCTCGTGGTTCGGTAGCCTGGCCGGCTACCGTGGCGCGGTGTTCCCGGCCTCCACCGAGGCCTTGCCGGCGTCCGGGAATGCGGTCGTCTTCGCTACGCCCGGCACCTTGCCCGCGCAATTTGCGACCGCCGACAGCGGCGTGGCCGACATCCGCGGCCCCACCGTGGCCGTGCTGGCCAACCCGAACGATCGCAACGGCAAGCTGCTGCTGGTGCTCGGCCGCAACAGCGAAGACCTGCAGCGTGCCGCCACCGCGCTGGCCTTGCGCGCACCGTTGACCGGTGCGGTGGCACGCATCGGCGACATCAGCGCGCCTGCGCCGCGGCGGCCCTACGACGCGCCCAACTGGGTGTCGAGCGAGAGTCCGGTACGCTTCGGCGATCTGGTCACCCAGCCCAGCCAGCTCAACGTCACCGGCTATCACCCCGACCTGATCCGAGTCGGCCTGCAACTGCCGCCGGACCTGTTCGTGTGGGAACGCGACGGCATCCCGGTTGCGTTGAACTACCGCTACACGCTGCCGGAGCAGGACAACAAATCCGCGCTCAATGTCAGCATCAACGAATCGTTCGTGACCACGCTGCCGCTGACCGGTCGCCCATTCGCTCAATCCACGCCGATGCGCTGGTGGAACAGCCTGGGGACGCGCGGCAGCATGCCGGTGCATCAGGACCTGACACTGCCGGTGGGTGCGTTTTCGGCCAACAGCCAACTGCGCTTCCATTTCTTCTTCGATCGCCCGCAGGGCGAAGCGTGCAAGAACACCTTCCCGGATGTGTCCGGTGCCATCGATGCCGATTCCACCATCGACCTGAGCGGCTTCCACCACTACATGGCGATGCCGAACCTGGCGGCGTTCGCCAATGCCGGCTACCCGTTCACGCGCCTGGCGGACTTGTCCGAATCCACCATCGTGCTGCCCAACAATCCCGGCGATCAGGACCTGAGCAATGTGCTGACCCTGCTCGGGCATTTCGGGGCTTCCACCGGTTACCCGGCGCTGCATGCGCAGATCATCGGCGCCGGCGCAGTGCAGCAGCATGCAGGCCGCGATCTGTTGCTGCTCGGTAGCGCCGAATCGCAACCGTTGTTCAAGCAGTGGCGCGCGCATCTGCCGATCGGCCAGGACGGGCGGGCGACCCGCTTTGCGCTGACCGACTGGCTGTTCGAACGATTGCCGCGCTTTCTCTCCTTCGATGCGCGCCGCACCGACCTGCCCACCACCGCCGAGATCGCCCTGCAGCCGCAGCCGGACGACGTCCTGCTGATGGGCTTCGAGTCGCCACTGGCAGCCGGCCGCAGCGTGGTCGCCTTCCAGACCGAAGACCCGGCCAACATGAGCCGCCTGTTCGATGCCTGGTTCGACCCGACCCTGCTCAAGGATTTCCAGGGCAGCGTGGTGGTGCTGCAGCAGAACAAAGTCACCAGTCTGGTCGGCAACCAGGCCTATTACGTGGGGCATCTGCCGCTGCCGACCTGGCTGCGCTGGTATTTCTCGCACCACCCGGTGTGGCTGGCCCTTACCGTGGTGCTGCTGGCGTTGTTGCTGGCCCTGGCCGCACGCGTGCTGCTGCGCAGGCACACCGCCGAGCGCCTCAACGACGGTGGCGGTGCATGAGCGCGCACGCACATACCGGTGGCATGACGCGCCGTCGCCTGCTGCATGCAGGCGCATTGGCCGGCGTGGCCGCGCTGCTGCCGGCAGCCGCGCGGGCGGCGCCCAGCCAGTGCGGGCCGTGGCCGCTGTGGAGCGCCTTCGTCGACAAGCACATCCAGCCCGATGGGCGGGTGGTGGATTTTCTCAATCCCGATCAACGCTCCACCTCCGAAGGGCAGTCGTATGCGCTGTTCTTCGCATTGGTCAACAACGACCAGGTGCTGTTCGACAAGGTGCTGAGCTGGACCCGCCACAACCTGTGCGGCGGCCGCCCGGATCTCAACCTGCCGGCATGGCTGTGGGGCCGCGATGGCAGCGGCGCCTGGCGCGTGCTGGACGCCAACACCGCCAGCGATGGCGAGTTGTGGATTGCCTATGCGCTGCTGGAAGCCGGACGGTTGTGGAGCCGCCCGGGCTACCTCAAGGCCGGCCAGCAGATGCTGCAGCTGATCCGCACCCAGGAAGTGGGCACGCTGCCCGGGCTGGGCCCGATGCTGCTGCCGGGCCGCACCGGTTTCGTCGACAACGGGCGCTGGACGCTCAATCCCAGCTATCTGCCGATCCAGGTGCTGCGTCGTTGCGCCAATGCCGACCCCAAGGGCCCATGGGCTGCCATTGCCGCCAACAGCGCGCGCCTGCTGCGTGACAGCGCGCCGGTGGGGTTTGCCCCGGATTGGACGGTGTGGGACGGCAAGACCTTCAATGCCGATCCCAAGCGCGGCAATGTCGGCAGTTACGACGCCATCCGCGTGTACCTGTGGGCCGGCATGCTGGACGCTGGCGAGCCGCTGCGCGCGCGATTGCTGAAGGACCTGTCCGGACCGGCCGACCTGCTCGCCGCGCAGCAGGCGCCGGCCGAAAAGATCGACACCGCGCGCGGTGTGGGCACCGGCGCCCTGCCGGTAGGATTTTCTGCGGCGTTGCTGCCGTACCTGAGCGCACTGGGCAAGCCCGCGCTGCTCAAGGCGCAGGCGCAGCGGGTGCCCGCCGCCACGCAACCGGCCGCCGCTGCATTGCCGTATTTCGAACGCACGCTGGCCCTGTTCGGACAGGGATGGCTTGAGAACCGCTACCGCTTCGCCGCAGACGGGCGCCTGTTGCCCGCCTGGAGAACCCCTGCATGTGCCGCAACGACCTGAAGCCGTTCTACCTCGCCGGAATGCTCGCGCTGTGCCTGCTCGCCGCACCGGCAGCGCACGCGCAGACCAGTGCCGCCCAGCAGCTGGTGGAGCAGGGCAATTACTGGCACGACCAGGGTCGCGACGATCTGGCCGCCGATACCTGGAAGAAGCTGCTCGGCATCGACCCGGACCAACCCGACGCATTGCTCGGCCTGGCCCAGATCGATCTGGCGCAGGGGCGCCAGTCCGAAGCGCGCAAGCGGCTGCAGCAACTCGAAGGCGCGCATCCGCAATCGCCGCAGGCGCAGCGCCTGCGCGTGGCGATCGGCGCGCGCGGTAGCAGCAACGCGGGCGAAGATTCCAATCTGCGCAATGCACGTCGTGCCGCCTCTGCCGGGCGCTATGTGGAAGCGGCGCGCAGTTACGAAGCCGCCTTCGCCGGCAAGTCGCCGCCGCCGAACCTGGCGCTGGAGTACTACCAATCGCTGGCCGGCACCCCCACCGGTTGGGAGCGCGCCCGCGACGGCCTGCGACGCTTGCAATCCAGCGACCCGGGCAATCCGTCCGTGCAGCTGGCGCTGGCGCAGGTCCTCAGTTACCGCGAACCCACCCGCCGCGACGGCATTGCGCAATTGCGCACGCTTGCCCAGCGCGCGGACGTGGGTGGGCCGGCACGCAGCAGCTGGCGCCAGGCGCTGCTGTGGCTCAACGCCGGCATGGCCGATGCGCCGCTGTACCAAGCGTTTCTTGCCGGTACCCCGAACGATGCCGAAGTGGCCGCCAAACTCGGCCAGCTGCGCGCGCAACGCACTGCCGCGGCCACGCCGGCCGATCCCAACGGCGTGCTGCTGGGCGAAGGCTTTCGCGCGTTGAGCGCCAACAATCTGAGCGCCGCCGAACAACGCTTTACCCAGGTCTTGCGTGCACGTGCGCGCGACCCCGAAGCGCTCGGCGGCCTGGGCTCGGTACGTCTGCGTCAGCAGCGTTTTGCCGAGGCGCAGGAACTGCTGCGACCGGCCGCGGCCAGCAACGGCAAATGGAAAAGCGCGCTGGAGAGTGCCCGTTACTGGCAGCAGCTGCAGCAGGCCGAAGCGGCGCGCGCGCGCGGCGATCTGGCGCAGGCGCGCCAGCTGGTAGAGCAGGCGGTGCAGCTGCTGCCCAACGAGCCGGCCGGACACGTGGCGCTGGGCGACGTGCAGGCCGCCGGCGACCCGGTTGCTGCCGAAGCCAGCTATCGCAAAGCCTTGTCGCGCGAGGCCGACAATGCCGGCGCGTTGCAGGGCCTGGTCGGGCTGTACAGCCGCCAGGGCCGCCTGCAGGAAGCCAGCGCCTTGTTCGACCGGCTGCCGGCGGCCGAGCGCGCCAAGTCCGGTGGCCAAGCCTTGCTGCGCTCCAACGTGCAGCGCGCCCGTGCGCGTCAGTTTCTGGATGGCGGCGATGCGGTCAGCGCGCAAACCGAACTGGAAGCGGCCATGGTCGAACGCCCCGGCGATGCCTGGATCCGTCTCGACCTGGCGCGCCTGTACCAGCAGGCTGGCCGCCCGGATCAGGCGCGCAGCGTGATGGACGGCCTGCTCGCCGTCCATGGCGACCAACCCGAGGCGCTGCACGCCAATGCGCTGCTGGCGCAGGAAAGCGGCGACTGGCAGGACGCCTACGACAGTCTGGACCGCATTCCATCGGCGGCACGCACGCCGGCGATGGCCCAGCTGCGCGCCACCGCCTGGATCGAATTGCAGGCGCGTCAGGCGCGGCAGCTGGTTGCGCAGGGCCGGGTGGGCGAGGCGCAGCAGTTGCTGGCGCGTACCGAAACGGCGCTGGGCAATCAGCTCGACGATCCGCAACTGCTGGCCGCCCTGGCCGGCGCGCATGCCGACGCCGGCAACACCCAGCGCGCGCTGGTGCTGGCCCAGCGGCTGGTCACCGGCGCCAACCCGCGCACCGAAGACCGCCTGCAATACGCCAGCGTGCTGCTGCGCGCGCATCAGGACGCCGAGCTCTCGGCGGTGTTGCGTCAGCTGCAGGCCACCACCCTGACCCCGGAGCAGCTGCGCCGCTACCAAGGCCTGCGCAGCGCCTACACGCTGCGGCAGGTGGATGCATTGCGTGAGCTCGGCAATCTGGAAGGCGCCTACGACGCGTTGTCGCCAATACTGGCCCAGCAGCCGGACAACCGCGATGCACAGGCCGCGCTCGCGCGGTTGTACGCGGCCGCCGGCGAGCACCGCCAGGCGCTGGCGATCTACCAGCAGCTCCTGCAACGTCAGCCCAGCGATCTGGACACGCTCACCGCTGCCGCCAACAGCGCCGCCGCGCAATCGGACCTGCGCAATGCAGAGAGCTATCTGCAACGCGCGTTGGCGCAGGCACCGGAGTCGCCGGAGGTGCTCGCGGCCGCCGGCCGCGTGTACCGCAGTGCCGGCAAGAACCGCAAGGCCGAGCAGTATTTCCGTGCAGCGCTGGCCGCGCAGCAACGTCAGGCCGGGCAGCTCGACAATGGCCTGGCGTCTGCACGTGGCCCGGCTGCCGTCGCCGCATCCGGTCGCCCGCTCAACCCATTCTCCGGCATGACCGGCGCCATGCCGCGTGCGCCGGCGGTGCTGTCCGAACGCATGGACGCCGGCAGCGCCTACACCGATGTCGCAACCGCGCCTGCTGCATACATCGCGCCGCTCGCCATGCAGCCCAGCGCCGCACCTGTCGCGCCTGCCGCACCCGCCAATGCTGCCGCCGACATCAGGAGCGACGCGTTGCCACAACCGGTGCGCGCCAGCACCGTGCTTTCCACGTTGCCTGCGCCCGGCAGCCGCTTGCGCGCTTCCTCGCATGGCACGCTGCCGCCTGTGTCGGGCAGCGATCTGCAGCCGCGCAGCAACCTCGCGCAAGCACTGCCTGCGCGCAGCAGCGGCAACAGCGTGCTCGACGAACTGCGCGCCGTGCAGGCGGAAAACAGCGACGGCCTTGCCGGCGGCGCGCTGTATCGCGCACGCGACGGCGAAGACGGCCTGGGCCGTCTGGACGACATCGAAATGCCGGTGCAGGCCGAATTCGCAGTCGGCGAGGGCAAGCTCGGCGTCACGCTGACACCGACCGTGGTGGATGCCGGCACGCTCGGCACCGACTACGCCACCGCCAGCCGCTTCGGCACCGGCCCGCAAAGCGCCATCGGCGATGCGCTGGCCGCAAACCGTGGCCCGATCGACACGCTGGTCGATTCGCCGGTGTATCAGCTGCTCGCCACCGAAGGCGATACCGCCGCCACGCGCGAACGCCTGCGCCGGTACAGCTTGAATACCGGCCTGTTCAATGCACTGCTGGTGGAGCACAACAACAGCAATGCCGCCGCGCTGGCGGCGCTGGCCAACGAGCCGCTGCCGGCCTACCTGCTCAGCATCAACGCCTCCACCACGCCGATTGCGCAGCTGGCACGCGACATCCTGGGCAATGCCGCGCTCAGCGAACAGCTGGGTGCAGGCGATGCTGCCGCATTGCGCGCGTTGGCCGGCAGCACAGCCGCCGCGCAGCAGACGCCGACCGGCCTGGCCGACACGCTCAATGCCATGGCCGCCAGCGGCAACGGCAGCCGCCGGCTCAGCCAGGACGACACCGGCGTGGGCGTCGGCGTGCGGTATCGCAATGGCGGTTTCAGTGCCGACGTGGGCAGTACGCCGATCGGGTTCCAGGAGCAGAACCTCATCGGTGGCGTGGGCTATCGCGGCGAGCTCGGTGACACCGTCAGCTGGTCGGCCGAGGCCTCGCGGCGTGCAGTCACCGATAGCGTGCTGTCGTTTGCCGGTGCGCAGGACGCGCGCAGCGGGCGCGAATGGGGCGGTGTGACCAGCACCGGTCTTTCGCTGTCGGCCACTGCCGACAACGGCCTGCTCGGCGGCTACGCCAACCTTGCCGCGCACCGCCTGCAGGGCAACCACGTGGCCGACAACGACCATCGCCAGGTCGACCTGGGCTTCTACGTGCATGCCTTGGAGACCGAGCATCAATCGCTCACCGCCGGCGTCAATCTGACCACCATGCAGTACGACAAGAATCTCAGCGGCTTCACTTACGGGCACGGTGGCTACTTCAGCCCGCAGGACTATGTGGACCTGGGGTTCCCGGTGCACTGGAGCGGGCGCACGGCCGGGCAGACGGTGAACTGGAAGGTCGACGCCAGCGTCGGTGTGCAGCATTTCAGCACCGAGGCCTCGCCGTATTTCCCTACCGACCCGACCTTGCAACAGGCCGCCTACGACGCCGCGTCGCTGGCCGCGCTGCTCGGTCTGGTCAATCGCTACACCGACCCGGTGTATGCGGGCGAAAGCCGCACCGGCGTGTCCTACAACCTCAGTGGCGCGGCCGAATGGCAGGTGGCGCCGCAGCTGTTTCTGGGCGGGCGGCTGACCTTCAACAATGCACGCGACTACAACCAGTTCAGCAGCAACCTTTACCTGCGTTTCGTGATGGATCGCCTGGGTGCTGCGCTGGGGCGTGCACCGCAGGTGCTGACCTCGCCGTATGCGGCGGAGCATTGAGGTGACGGCAAACCTGGTGCCTCGCCCCGAAGGTGCGCAGCAGGGGCTGCAGCGGATGCACGCAGGCGACGGGATGACGCGCGTGCATGGGTCCGCATGCTCGCCTGCGACATGGTGTGCATCGCCGCCACGCTGCAGGGACCGCCTGGCCTGCGCGCCACAACGCGGCAGCAGATAAACGAACGGCGCCTTCCGGCGCCGTTCGCATTGCATCCCATCACACGTTCGGCGCTTACGGACGCACCTTGGTGGCGCACACGAAGACCGCTGCCTGTTGCACGCGGCTGATCACGCCCTGGCTCTGCAGCTCGCGCGCGTGTTCGTCCATGCAGGTCAGGTAACCCAGGCGGTTGCCGGCGTTCTGCGTCTTGCACAGGCTGCTTTCGGCAGACACGTTCGCACCTGGAATCAGGCCGCCGGTTTCCACCGTCGGGACCAGGGTGTTGCAGGTGCCCAACTTGGCCGGCCTGGTGTTCAAGGTCCAACCGATGTCGGCAAACAGCGCCGGGGTCAGGTCGATGTTCACGTGCGCCTGCACCTCCGGCGTGTCGAACGGTTCCATCAAGGCATTGGGCTGCAGATCGGTATCGAAGTGCGAGAACGTCGAACCACCGGCCACCACGCTGGGCGAGTACAGCCGCGTGCGGCCTGCGCTGTCGGTGCCCTGCAGCAGTTGCGGATCTTCGTACAGCGCCGCAACCACCGCAGTGCTGCCCTTCAGGCGCGCGCCGTCGGCCTGCGAGACCATGATGGCGGGGATGGTGATGTCGGTGATCGGCGGTGCTGCGTTGCCCATCGTCTGTACACCGGCCGCGTTGTTGGCGACGATCACGCCCACCGCGCCGTTGAGCTGCGCATTCTTCACCTTGATCGCGAAGGCGCAGGTGCCGCGGTCGATCAGCGCCACCTTGCCGGCCACATCGGCCGCATTGACGAACGGGGTTTCGCAGCCATCGCTGGCCGATGCGGCCGCCACGCCGTCATTGACCGTCACCACCGAACGCGCCGGGAAATTGGCCGCGGTGGCCAGCGGGCCGAAGCTGGCAAAGCCCACTTCGAACTTGCCCGCAGCGCTGGCCGGTGCGGTGACGCGCAGCAGCGTGCGCGGATCCAGGATCAGCGCCGCCTCGCGGTTCACGCGCGTCCCGGCCCATACCGTACGGCCGGGTGTGCGCATCGCTTCGGCACGCAGGGCGTTGGTCATGGTCGGGTCGTCGAAGCGCTTGTTCTGGACGTTGTCGTAGGCCTGCGAGGTGTAGACGTCGGTCAGGCCGCTGCCCGAGCCCAGCACGCCGGTGGTCTTGTTGAGAAAGCCCGCCGCGCCCAGACCGTGGCCGATCTCATGCATCACCACGTTGAGGAAGTTGATCTGGCCTTCGGGCGTCTTGCCGTCCAGGCCCAGATACCAGCCCGAACCGGCCAGGCAATCGTCCTTGCCCAGGTCGCCGTTGAACTGCGAGAACACGTCGGCCGGATCGGCCGGATCCGGCACCAGGTCCTGCCCGGCGATCGCATCGCCCAGCGCGGACGGATACAGCGTATCGGCCTTGGCGCCGGGGAAGTTGTTGACGATCCAGTTCGGGCCGGCCTGGCCCAGCGTGCCGCCGGTGGCGGTACAGGTCAGCCGTGCGAACGAGGCATACACCTTGATCTCGACATTGCTCTGCAGCACCGCGCCCCACAGGTCCATGGCGTACTGGTATGCGATGCGGCGTTGCTCGCCGATCGTGCGGCCCGGGTTGCCGCCCAGTGGTGCGGCAGCGGTCGGGTCGTTCAAACCGACCACGGTGCCGGCATCGCCATTGATCAGCGTGACATTGGCTGCCCGGGCGTGCAGCGGTGCCAATGCGGCCGCCACGGCCAGGGACAACAGCAACAAGGGCTTATTCATGCGGCAGCGCTCCGTGCTCGGCGTGGGTGGGTTGGGTGGTGTCGGCGTCGTCGCTGTGTTCGATGACGATGCGTCCATCGGCCTGGCGGGTTGCCGTCAGCGAACTCATTTGGGTGGCCGGCAACTTGCGCGCCACGGTGCCATTGGGCAGGCGCCGCTCGGTCGCGCGCGCGGCCGCTTCGGTCTGCGGAACCGAGCTGCGTGCGGCGCTGCCGCGTGCTGCGGAGGCCGCTGCAGCCGCCTGCTGATCCAGCGCCGCGCTCTCGGCGTCGGTCAGCGGGCGCAATTTGCCGGTGGCAGGGTCGATACCGACCTTGGAACTGCTGGTAGCTGCTTCCTGCGCTGCAGCGATCGCCGGCAGGCATGCGACACACAACACACCGGACAGCATCCATCCGGGCTTGCGAAAGCTCATCATCGTTGGGGTTTCCTTGGGTCCAACAGGGAAAAAAACGCCGTGCTGACACCGGCGCTCGGGAGAATCCTTCCATTTCAGTCTGTTCATGACTGAATCATGAATCCGTGATTCGTGTCAATCTTTTGACACATTCGCCGTCGAATGCGAAGCGGCAACCTGAAAAAGTTATCGGCAGGGTTGCAGTCTGGGAGTTCACCCCAGGCATCGTCGCCAAGGCGCCTGCGCACGTCGTGGCCAGCGCTCGGCACGCCCGGGCGCCACTCGTACACTGGCCGGTCTGGGCGTCGTTCGGTCATCCGTTGCCGGCGCCGCCAGCCACCAGCCACCAGCCAACCCGGCGCCAGGCCACCATGCACGCCGTCATCTACCACAATCCCGGTTGCGGAACCTCCCGCAATACCCTTGCCCTGATCCGCCACACCGGCATCGAACCGCAGATTGTCGATTACCTGCAGCATCCGCCAAGCCGCCAGACGCTGCAGGCGCTCATCGCCGCTGCCGGCATCACGGTCCGCCAGGCCATGCGCCAGAAAGGCACGCCCTATCTGGAACTGGGACTGGACGATCCCACCCTGGACGATGCGGCGTTGTTGAGCGCAATGCTCGCCCATCCGATCCTGATCAACCGCCCATTCGTCCAGACCACGCGCGGCACGCGCCTGTGCCGCCCCTCCGAATTGGTGCTCGACCTGTTGCCGCCGGCCACGCACGGCTTCATCAAGGAAGACGGCGAACGCGTGCTGGACGAGGCCGGTCAACGCATTGGCCGCTGACATGTTTGAGCCGGTTCAACCGGCGCCAAGCCGGTGTTGCGCCATCACGCTGGCCGCAGCGCTGGCGATAGATGCAGTGCGCCTATTCACGGCGCGATGAACAAGCCGGCTGCACGCCCACTTGCGCATGCACGACACCTGCTGAGCGCGGCACAGCAGGCCGGCTGCGTGCACCGTGCGCTGGCGCGAGCGTTGCCCGGTGCCGTCATGCACAGCCCGCGGCAGCGACCGCTCGTACACTGCAGCGCCTGCGGACCATTGCACCGCCAGGCGCCTGTTCGCTGCCGGGCGGCAGTGGCCCTAGAATCCACGCCACGATCGTCAGGAGCACCCGCATGATTCGCGAAATTATCCGCATGGGCGACAAGCGCCTGCTACGCGTGGCGCCACCGGTCAGCAACCTGGGCAGCGCCGAGTTGCACACGCTGGTGGCCGATATGTTCGAAACCATGGACGCTGCGCGTGGCGTCGGTCTGGCAGCACCGCAGATCGCGGTGGATCTGCAATTGATGGTGTTCGGTTTCGACGCCAGCGAGCGCTATCCGGAAGCGCCCGCAGTGCCGCGCACGGCCCTGGCCAACGCGCAGATCGAACCGCTGTCGGAAGAAATGGAAAACGGCTGGGAAGGCTGCCTGTCGATTCCCGGCCTGCGCGCAGTCATTCCACGCTATCGCTTCATTCGCTACCGCGGCTTCGCACCCGACGGCACTCCGATCGAGCGCGATGCCGAAGGTTTCCACGCACGCGTGGTGCAACACGAATACGACCATCTGGTCGGTCGCCTGTATCCCTCGCGCATCGAAAATTTCGACACATTCGGTTTCGAAGACGTGTTGTCTTACGACCTGTAGCAGGTCCTTCGTTGTGTCCAATGCGGCGTGGCTGCCGCCATGGACGGCAGCCACGTCCTGGACTGCGCCGCATTCAAGGCAATCATCAGCACGCTGCCTGGCGCGGTGCCTCGGCATTGCGGCACCGTTGGCGGCATCAACGTAGCAATCGACTCGCGTGATGGATGACGGCGTGTCTGGTGAGCGCATCGCACCCCCGCCCATGCCTCAGGCCGAAAACGCGTGTGGCTCGGCAGCAAATCCGACTGCCAAGGCGCCCTTGCCGACGTTGACCATGCCGGTCAGGCTCATCACGCTTTCCAGCAGTTCCACGCCGTGGGTTTGGCAGGCGCCCTGCAGTGCGGCATAGCCGGGCAGGGCATGCAGCTCGGCCAGCTCGCCGCCGTAGCCCACGCACACCGTTGGCGTCATCAGGCCGTCGCGAATCTTGCGCACGGTGAAGCCGAACAGCTTTTCGGCCGAAGGTTCGAAACCCTTGAGCTTGGCCACTGGCTCGGTAACGCCGCGGTAGGCGCGCAGCACCGGCTTGATGTCCAGCGCGCTGCCGAGCGCGGCGCCGATCAGGCCGACGCTGCGATCGCCCTTGGTGCGTGCACGTGCGCGCAGGTAATAGAGATCGCGTGGAATCATGTAGCCATAGGTGTGCTCGGCCAGCTGTTCCAGGCGGGTACGGATGGCCGCCACGCTCTGGCCCTGGTCGCGCAGGCGGACTGCTTCCACGGCGGTGATGCCCTGGCCGGCGAACAGGTTGAGCGTGTCGATCACCCGTAGCGCGAACGGCGAGGTGTGGCCTGCGGCCTGCCGGATCGGCTTGTAGTCGTTGAGGATCGCGAAGCTGGCCTGCATCGCATTGTCGAAGATCTGGCTGCGGAGTTTGGAAATGGTCAGGCAGAACACATGGTCGTAGTCGATGACCAGTTGTTGCAGGAACAGATCGCGGATCTGGTTGACCGAAAACGGCGTGGTTTCCGCTTCGTGCCCGCGCTCGGCCACATGCGCCTGCAAAAAGCTCAGCGTGGCTTCCTCGTCGCGATGATCGGCCAGCACGGCCTCGCCGATACGCACGCTGATCGGCAGTACGATGATGTTGTGATGTTGGATGAAGTCCTGCGGCAGATCGCACGCGCTGTCCACCACGATTCCGATACGCATCGTCGCCCCCTCCGGCTGTTGCGTTGTCTGTAGTGCGAACGCTATCGCAAAACGGCTCCGCCGCGTAGGCCTGAGGTGGAGCGTGTTGCGGGCGCCGATCGCGCGGATGGCGACCGGACTGATGCAGGCCGGTGGCAGCGACGCCGCACTGCGTTGAAAGGCATTGCACGCGCAAGCGACGCCGCCGGCACGTGCGGACACGGGCGATGCGTATGTGGCTGTGCACCATTTACCGCCCCACGCGCGGGCGTCTTTGGCGCGAAACCCGCCGCTACGCCCGTGTCCGGTGACCTAAGTGCTAGCCAGCGCACGCTCCAAGTGCAAGGTGGCGCCCGCTATCGCGCTTGGCCGGGTGGCGCCGCCGGAATCGTTATAGCTCCCCGCGTGGCGCCGCTGCTACGGTCCGACCCGACTGCCGCACGGCAGGTCCCGACGACGCTGCACCAGCGCCGCCGCGCTGAATCATACGGAGAGTCACCATGCACAACTGCCCATCCAGCTCCCTTGTCCAGACGTGCGCCCAGGCGCCGACCACGCGGCGGCGCGCCTCGCGCTGGTGGACCGCGGCGCTTGCTTTCGGTCTGGTCGCAATCGCCCCGGCGGCGCTCGCCGGCCCGTACAAGATCTTTGGCAACCACTATGCGTGGGTGAACAATTTCAACGATCCCAACAACATCATCCAGGGCACGTTCGGCACCGGCAGTACGCCGGAGCTGACGGCCACCTTCAACTTCGCCGACTACAACCTCTACGGCTATCCTGCGATCGTGCGCGGCTGGCATTACAACTAGAATCCGACCACCGACACGCTGTTCCCCAAGCAGATCTCCTCGATCAGCTCGCTGCCATTCAAATTCAATTACAGCGCAGGCGGCACCAATCTGGCCGGTGATTTTGCTTACGACATCTTCTTTCGCTGGGACACCGCCAAGGGCAATCCGCAGCTGGAAGTGATGATCTGGGGCGACCACAATTCCTGGCCGGTCGGCACCGTGACCGCGACCAAGGTCATCACCGCGGGCGGGCGCACTTTCGATCTGTGGGAAGGCTTCAATTCCGGCGCCGGCTATTACGTCTACACCTTCATCCCGACCGGGACCGCCGGCCAGCCGACGCTGAAGACCAGCGGCAGCCTCAACGTGGATGCCAAGCCGTTCCTGACCTGGCTGCAGAACAACCGCGCCAAGGATGGCCGCTACAGCAACAGCATGTACCTGCATGCGGCCGAAGCGGGCTTTGAAGTGGTACGCGGCAATGGATGGGCCAAGGTCAGCGCGACCTTGGATGCGAAGTAAGCGCAGCCCCGCTGTATCGTGCGTGTCGGCGGTATCGGTCGGCACGCACGCAGGTTTTTTCAACGTTGGACAAGTCGCCGCCTGTGCATTGTTCGAGCGGCTGGCGGCGCAGCGCTGCGCATGTGACAGCCACGTGCGGTGTGTGGCGCCTGTCGCCTCGATATCGGATTTCGGATGAGCTCACGTGAGCGATGTGCATGGATCACTGCGCCTGCGCCGCGCGTGGCCGCGGATGCGCTGGCGCGCACATCTGGAGCGGCGAACAACGCGCCGCTACGCGGGCAGTGCCGGCCCGAAGAACATCGGAACGGTTGAGCGCTGCATGCCGACGCCACCTACCAGCCGCGCGTGCCTGGCCACTGCGCGAATCGTGTGTTCGGACGTTGCTATAACGCCACCAGCTGGATGCTGTCGAACACGATTGCCGGGCTGAGGTAGCCGTTATCCGGGGAGCCGGAGGCAATGCCGATCTCGATGCGGTTGTTGCCGGCCTGCAAGGCCGAGGCAGGGATGTCCACTTCGTAAAGGGTATTGTTGCCGCGCGCAGTGCCGCGCGTGATGCCGCGTGTCTTTGGTTGCGTGGGCGCGGCAGGCAGCGGGCCGTTCCAGCGTGCGTTCACGCTGATCTGCGGACGTGCGCCGCCCTGTGCCAACGGCACGAAAAGACGCAGGTGATAGCCGCGCACCTCGTTGGCGGGCAGGGTGAAGTCGATCCGGCTCGGGGTGTTGATGCCGCGCCACTGCACTGCCGGAAAGCTGCTCACGCTGCTCGATCCCACGGTGTAGGTCACCGCAGACCAGTGCATGCGCGCATCGGAAGGGTGCGCCCGCGGCAGCAGGTCCGCGTCGCTGAACCCCACCGGCGTGCCGTCGGGAATGCCGATCTGCCACTTCACCGTGCCCGGCAAAACGACCGCCTGCAGTGCGGCGTGCGCAGTGGCACCGGCAGAAACCTCGATGTTGCGTTGTGCGAGCTCCAGTTCGTTTTGGTAGAGCGTCATGCGATAGCTGCCCGGGCGAACACCCGTCACCTGGTAGTTCCCGCTGCCGTCGGCGGTGGCCCAGTACTGCGCCTGCGCGTTGCGCAGGCCGATGACGGCCGGCTGGCCCGGCAGCACGCCGCCGACGTGCCCACTCACGGTGCCGCGCCCGCTTGCCGGCAAATAACCGCTCAGGCCCAGCGTGGCATCGACGAACGCGGTGTCCAGCTGCGCACTCGACGGCAAGCTTCCATCGGTGAACAGCAGCCCGTATACCCCGTGCAGGCCGCCGCGAAAGGCTTCGGTCTGGGTGTGATCGGAATACATGTAGTTATAGAGCTCATGCGTCAGGCTGGTTTTTTGCGTCGCAATGTCCTTGAAAAACGGGCCGCCCGCGCTGTGCTCGCGGTTGCCCATCAGCATGAACACGGCAACGCCAGGGCCACTGACGCCATGCACCTGGTCGTCCATCATTCGACGTGCTGAATAGAACTTGGAACTGGTGCGCCCATCCGGCAATAGAAAGACATCCTCACTTTCGATCGCTCTGCCGACATTGGAATCGGGCTCCTGCTGCGCATTGGGCAACTTGGACACGTTCAAGCGGGCGACGAAGCGCAATTCGCCCACTGGCAGCAAGGTGGGCGCATCGGTGGCCATGTAGATCGCATTGCGGCCCTTGCGTGCGATGTAGTACTGGACCAAGTCGCCGGCCTTGGCCGACACCACGATCGTCCCGCCAACGATGCGTGCATCCACACTGGCACTGCCCAACCCCGAAGCGATGTGCGAGCCCTTCGATTCGGTGGTCTGCAGTTCGTTGTCGCGATAGCGCATCGACACGATGTCGCCATTTCGGGCATCGACCGCAAACACCAGCTCGGCGCCGCTGTCGACGATCACGCGGTTGCCGCTGCGGCTGATCCCGAAGTCGGCCAGTGCAGGTGCGCTGATGCCGGCATAGAGCAGCAGTGCGCAGGCGAAGTAATGTCGAAGATTGCGAGGCATGCGGGTGAGCTGTCGGAAGCAAGGCATGGTGGCGATGCGTGCGCGCGATGCTAGGCCAGTACCGAAGACAGAGAATGTACGCACTGTTCGAAATTCCAGCGATCAAGGGTGGCGTCGTTGGTTACCTGCGGGCATCGCTGACTGTCGCCGCAGTGGGCAACTGCAATACGCAGTTCCGGCATCGGCCATGGAGAGGCTACCAAAACCTCGAGAGCCTTTGTCGGTTGTCGGTTGTCGTGGACGGCGCACGGCCACCGCGCTGCACGAGCGGGACATGCCGCACGGCTCGGCGGCCGCCTCCGGCTTGGCGGTGACGCAGTCGCCTTGCCAGCTGCCTCTGCGACGCACCGGCGTCCTTGCACGGCTCAGCGCAGGGCATCCCGCGCCGAGGCGATGTCCGCCATCCATTGCGTGCGCTTGCCGATCACGAAGCGGTATCGCTTTCCGTCCTCCAGCCGCACTGCCAGCGATGTCGGCGCGATCGGCAGCAGGCCGAACAGGCGTGTCCAGCAGGACTGAATCGCCACGATCTGCGGCAAGGGCAGGCTCAGCGTCTGGCGCTGTACATTGAACGCGTGCGGCTGAAACAGCAGCGCATCGGCGGTGAGAATCAGACGCCCGCCCACCGCTTCCATCCCGCGCTGCAGATTGGCAGGTGCCTGGCGCAATACCGCCCGATCGATCGAACGCAAGCCGCTACCGTGGAAGAGCGAGCTCACGGCCGTGCAACGGCGAGATGGGCACGCGGCATATGCAGTGGCAAGACGCCAAGGCGGCCAAGCGCTATCAGGAGCGAAACCGAAAACATGCGATAGGCCTAATGGGAAACATCACAACAGCGAAGGCCGCCAGCAAGATGCGGCAGGACGCCATGACAGCACATCACCTGTGCACAGCAGCGAAGCGGTGAAGCGGTGCGCCGGTACCCGCTGTGCCGGCACACCAACGATGAAAGACCATGCTCAGGTGGCGCTTGAGCAACCCACCGCACGCTTACTTCAGATAGGCGCGCGGCAGCGGGCCGGCCTGCTGCATGTAGCGGTCGCGCAGCTCGCTCTGGCGCGATCGCATCGGCATGTCGCGGCCGCCCAGCCAGACCTGCTCGGCATAATGCGCCACATCCAGCGGGTCGCCTTCCCACAGCACCAGGTCGGCCTGCTTGCCGATCGCAATGCTGCCGATGCGATCGCCCACGCCGAAGATGTCTGCCGGCACACGGGTCAGGCCGGCCAGGCCGGCTTCCCATGGCAAGCCATTGGCGACCGCATTGCCGGCGAGCTGGCGCAGTTTGCGTGCGTTGTGCGAGGCATCGCCGTTTTGGGTAAAGCTGACCTCCACGCCGGCAGCGCGCAGACGTGCGGCGTTTTCCAGCGTCGCGCCAATCTGGTCGAAGGTCGATGGCAGGTCCGCCAGCGCGTCGACCAACACCGGGACCTTGGCCTGCGCCAGTTGCGGCGCAAGCTTCCAGGCTTCGGCGCCGCCGGCAATGGCAATGCGCACCTTTTCGCGCTGCGCCCAGCGCAACAGCTGGCGGATGTCGGCTGCGCGTTCCACCTGCACCACGATGCGCCCCTGGCCGGCCAGGTAGTTTGCCAGTACACCGCGTCCAACCGGGGTCAGTAATGCATGCGGCGAATCGGCCGGGATACGCCCGCGTGCTTCGGCAACCAGTTGATCCAGCAACATCCATTGCGCGGCGCGCGAGCTGCCGGTGAGATCGGACGCCGCCGCTCCGATGCGAAGAAACAAGGCGTGCGGGCCGGCCGGATCCGGGCTGCCATCCAGCCGCACGATGCCGCCCTGGCCAGCGATGAAGGCGCCACTGGTGGTCGCCCCCAACGCGGTGAAGCCGATGCCCTCCACGCGCGCCACCGGCACCAGCACCGAATCGGGGTTGTAGGCCAGGGTGACGTCGAATTCCGGGCGCATCGGTTGATCGGCCAGCTTGACGCCGCTGTCCACGGTGCTTTCTTCGCCGGAGACTTCTTCGACACCGATTTCGGTGATGCCGCCGAACAAGGCCGGCGTCAGTGGGCGGCCGTTTGCTTCGACCACGCGGCCGTCGGTGGGTACTGCCAGGTTGCGGCCGATGGCGCGAATCACGCCGCCCTGCACCAGCACGTCGGTGTTCTGCAGGGTGCCTTGCGCGGTGGCAGTGTGCACGGTGGCGCCGCGAATCAGCACCTGCTGCGCGAAGGCCGGCAATGCCAGCGTGGCCATCACCAATGCCGCGATCGCGCGCAACCGCGGGGGCATGTGCGTGACGCGGCTCATCGTGCCACCTCCTGGCCGAGCATGAAGTCCGACACCGGCTGCAGTGCGCGGTTGTGCCGGTCGTAGACCTGCGCGCCGTCGATATACACCTGCTCGGCCAGCGCATACGAACTGAAAGGGTTGCCGTTCCAGACCACCACATCGCCCATCTTGCCCGGCTCCAGTGCGCCGGTCTGCTGCTCGATCCCGAGCGCCTTGGCGGCATTGCTGGTGAGCCAGCGGATGGCGCGCTCCGGCGGGATCTCCATGCCACTGCGGCGCGCGTTGGCGATCACCTTGGCGGCCTCCTGGTTGAGCCGCTGGATGCCTTCTTCCGAATCCGAATGCACGATGGCGCAGCTGTTGGCCGGGCGATCGACCAGTGCGATGTTTTCCTGGATGCCGTCGAAGGCTTCCATCTTGAAGCCCCACCAGTCGGCCCACAGCGCGCCGCAGACGTTGTCCTGCGCCAGGCGGTCGGCCAGCTTGTAGGCCTCCACGCCGTGATGGAAGGCGGCGATGTGGAAGCCGAATTCCTTGGACAGATCCAGCATCGTCGCCATCTCATCGGCGCGGTAGCAGTGGATGTGCACGCGGATGTCGCCGTTGATGGCACCGGCCAGTGTGTCGAGCTTGAGATCGCGCTTGCCGCCGGCATCGCCACTGCTGTCGTTGTCGCCGCCGCGGCTCCACCAATGGCGCTTTTTGGCGGTTTTCTTTTTCGGCGCGTTCTTCTGCAGATACTCGGCCGCGTCGATGAACGCAGCGCGGTAACCGGCCACGTTGCCCATGCGCGTGCCGGGGCCACCTTTCTGGCCGTACACGCGTTTGGGGTTTTCGCCGCAGGCCATCTTCAGGCCCCATGGTGCACCGGGGAATTTCATGCCCTGGTAGGTGGTGGAAGCAACGTTCTTGAGCGTGACGCCGCGCCCGCCGATCAGATTGGCCGAGCCCGGCAACACCTGCAGCGAGGTGATGCCGCCGGCCAGCGCAGTGCCGAAGCCGGGATCCTGCGGCCAGATCGAATGCTCGGCCCACACGTTGGGCGTCACCGGCGCGGTCATCTCGTTGCCGTCGCTATGCGCGCTGACGCCCGGGCTGGGATACACGCCCAGATGCGAGTGCACATCGATGATGCCGGGCGTCACCCACTTGCCGGTGCCGTCGATACGGCGCACTTCAGCGGGCGCCTGGAGCGCCTTGCCCACCGCAGCCACCTTGCCGTCGCGCAGCAACACGTCGGCATCGTCCAGCCGCTCGCCGGTGCCGGTGAGCACGGTGGCGTGCTGGATCAGCACCGGAGCGGACGCGAGCGCGCGATAGGTGCTGGGGTAGGGATCTTGCACGAAGCGCGATGCGGCCGATGCCGCAGACGCAGGCCCGCACAGCACCGCCGCGCCCAGCGCGGCGAACAGGATGGAACGCATGGATTTCCCCGGTAACACGAAAACGTCAGCCGCCAACCTAGTCGTCGGCGGCGTGCTTGCCAAGTGCTGGAGGTCGAGAGCGGCGGGCTCATCACATGCACCCGTGCATGCTATGCCGAATTCGTCAGGGGATGTGCCGATGATTGCCAAAACAGAGCGCAACAAGCAGGCCGATGTGGTGTTGGCTTTCTGGGAGCTTGCCGGCGCGGCGCGCTGGTTCACGCACAACGACGCCTTCGATGCCAATTTTCGCCAACACTTCAGCGAGCAGCATTTTGCCGCCGCACGGGGTGAGTACGCGCAGTGGATGGCACGCGCCGAAGATGCACTGGCCTTGCTGATCCTGCTGGATCAATTTCCACGCAATGCGTTTCGCGGCAGTGCGCATGCCTATGCCACCGATGGCCTGGCACTGCGGTACGCCAAACAGGCGCTCGCCAGCGGCTTCGATCAACAGGTGTCGGCGCAACTGCGTCTGTTTTTCTATCTGCCCTTCGAGCATGCCGAACACGCCGATGAGCAGGCGCGCGCGGTGCAGCTGATCACTGCACTGGGCGATGCACAGACCACCCACTGGGCGCTGGAGCATCAGCGCATCATTGAGCGCTTTGGCCGGTTCCCGCACCGCAATGCGGTGCTGGGACGTGAGACCACGGCAGAAGAGCAGCAGTTTCTGGATGAGGGTGGATTTGCCGGTTGAAGACCTGCATCGGCGATCTGCATGCCGATGATCGAGGTCTGCCGTGCAGCGTGGGTAACGACGCTGCTGCAGCCGGGCACGGGTGGGCATCGCAACGCAGAAGATGCCGCCCTGCGCATGCCGCACCGGGCAGCGTGCAAGCAGTCAACACCGATCAGCAGCCGCCCGGCAATGCTTCCGACCGCCAGCTGGCGCCTTCGCCGAGCAGCAGAGAAAACCCGTAACTTTCGTAGCCGCTTTCGGCCAGCACGAAATCGAGCGTGCCGTTGCCGTCGATATCCCCGAACTGCAGCAGATGCGTGCGCAGCGGCAGGTCTTCGCAATCGTCGCAGCCGCTGGCAGCGTGACCCTTGCGGAACTGCCAACGGCTGCCGTCATGCTCGAAGATCGCAAGGACGACGAGCACGCCGGTGGGGTTGTCCGGGTTGCCGGTCTCGATGGGATGGTTGGAGGTCAGGATCGCCACGCGTCGCTGCGGTTGCTGCGTATCGGTGACGATCTGCAGCGCCGCCAGATCCTGCGCGCGATCGGCATCGAACGCGGCCAGCGCCTGCGCCAGGGCTGCCGGCTTGACGCGCTTGCGCAGCGGCGCGGTGTTGTTGACCTGTGCAAACAGCTCGGCCTGTTCGCTGGCGGTGGCTGCGCGGCCGGCAAAGCGCTTGCCGGGATTCACATCCACGGTCGACAGCAGCGGCGAGTCGGACAGCGTGGGGTTGCCCTTGATGCGCAGCTTCGCGGTGCCGCCGCACATGCTGTTGTCGTCTACCGTCAGTGCCGCAAGCCGCACGTTGCCGGTGGAAACGCCTGCGTTGAAGACCCGCAACGGCTGGCCCAGCAGCGCCTCGGGCAGGGTCGATTCCCTGGCGATACCCTCGCCGAGCCAGACCGGGATGTATTCCAGCGGATCGTCGGTCGGCTGGTTGTCGTAGGTCTGGACCAGTAGCACCGCGCGCGACGGTTCGGCGGCGTGGGTGGCCAACGGCAGCAGCGCGGCCAGGGCGACAGAGAGCAGGCGGGTATGCATTGCAGCGATGTCCTTGTGCAGGGTGATCCATGAAAAAACGGGCGCTCCAGGGAGCGCCCGTTTCGGTCTGAGGTGCGCCGGCCTAGGTTGCCTCTTGGCGAACCGCGGTCACGCGGTTGTCGCAAGCGCAGCAGTCTACCCAGGACGCATGACCGGCGAGCGGCAGCCGCAACCGTGCGACGACCGCCGATGTGTTGCTCAGTATTTCGCCACGCCGTTGTCCACCTCGTCCGACCACGCATCGATGCCGCCGGTGACGTTGTAGACATTGGTGAAGCCCAGCCCACGGAAATGTTCGGCGGCCTGAAGGCTGCGGCCGCCGCGGTGGCACAGGAACGCCAGCGGGGTGTCCTTGGGCAACTGTTCGATGGCGGCGCGCTCGTGCGCATCCAGCGTGCGGAACGGTGCGGCCACCGTGGCCAGTGCGCGCTCGTCGGCCGGGCGCACGTCCACCAGGGTCAGGCTGCCGGCCTTGAGACGGTCGTCGGCATCGCGCACCGACAGCTCCTGCACCGGCTTGGGCGCATTGGGGTTATCGATGGCCAGGCCACGGCCGCGGATGTCGTCGACCCAGTCGATGGTGATGCCGTCGGCACGACGCGCGCTGGCCAGGTCGAACTGCACGCGCAGCCCGTTGGATTCAGCCGCAATGGCGTTCGGGTTGGTCGGCGCCAGCTGGAAATTGGGCTGGAAATTGGCATCGATGGCCAGCGTCAGCGAGGCATCCGGCGCATCGGCCAGCGCACTTTTGAGCATCTCGACCGCGGCGGGGGTGATGGTGATCTTGGGCGGGCTGCGGTCGGGCGCCTGCAGGCCGAGCATGCTGCTCAGCTCTCCGCTGTCGGCCATCTGCACGATGATGTCGCTGCCGCCGATCAGCTCGCCGTCCACGTACAGCTGCGGGATGGTCGGCCAGTCGCCATAGGCCTTGATGCCCTCGCGGATTTCCTGGTCGGCCAGCACGTTGACGTGGGCATAGTCGATGCCCAGACCGTCCAGCACGCCGACCGCCTTGGCCGAAAAACCGCACTGCGGCATGCCGGGCTGGCCTTTCATGAAGAGCACCACGCGGCTGGATTGCAGCAGCGTATCGATACGGGAACGCAGGGCGGGATCGAGAGACATGGCAGCACTTGGGTGGCAGCGTGGAGACCGGGCATTCTACGCCGCATGGCATCATTGGGCATGACCACGCCGGAAACGCTGTATCGCACCCCTTCGCGCCCCTACCGCTGGGTGGGCCTGTTGGCCCTCTCGCAGGCAGCGGTGGCACTGCTGTGGTGGCATCTGGGCTGGGCCTGGGGGCTGCCTGCGCTGCTGCTGTCGCACGCGCTGTTCGTGGTGCCGGTGTTCCTGCCGCGCGCGCGGCTGTATGCGCCGGTGCTGGCGCGGTTACCCGGTCGCGCGCCGCATGTCTGGCTGACCATCGACGATGGCCCGTCCGACGACACCCCAGCCATCCTCGACCTGCTGGATGCTTACGACGCCAAGGCAACGTTCTTCCTGGTCGGCGCGCGTGCCGAGCAGCGGCCCGAGCTGGTGCGCGACATGGTGCGGCGCGGGCATGGCATCGGCAACCACAGCCACACCCATCCGCAAGCCTGGTTCTGGGCGCTGGGGCCGCGCCGGATGGCGCAGGAAATCGGCCAGGCGCAGCGCGTGCTGGCGTGCATTACCGGCCAGGCGCCACGGCTGTACCGCTCGGTGGTCGGCATGACCAACCCCTTCGTCGCCTCGCCGCTGCGCGCGCACGGGCTGACCCGGGTGGCCTGGAGCGCGCGCGGCTTCGACGGCGTGCAATGCGAGCCGGACACCACCGTCGCCCGCATCGTGCGCGATCTGCAACCCGGCGCCATCGTGCTGCTGCATGAAGGCGCTGCGCACGGCCACAACCTCACCATCCTGCGCGGCGTGCTGGAGGCGATGCAGGCGCGCGGGTTGGTGGGGCGGCGGCCGGATTAAGCGCGACGGACAAAACAATTGCAGTCGCCGCCTGGCGGGCGCTGCCGGTGTTGGCGCGGCATGCGCCGCCCAGACATGACAGTTCCTTCCCCGCTTCGACGTCTGGTCGACGATTGCTCGCAACGTGTGCCCGTCGCCTGCCGCGCTCAGCGTGGCTCTGCAACGATCAGCCAGTTGTTGAAGGGCGTGTTGCCATACAGCGGCGCAAACGTGGCGCGCAGGCCGGCCGCGTCCAGGTGCGCCTGCAGGCTCTCGCGCGTGGGATAGCTGCGCGGCATCCGCTGCATCCAGCCGCTCAGGTGCGCCAGGACGTCGGTGACACGGCTGGTGCGGCCACGGCTGCTGGCATCGCTCAGCGCGCTCCGAATCACCAGCTTCGCGCCGGGCGTGAGCATCTGCGCCACGCTGCGCAGCAGACTGGCCTGCATGTCCGCTTGCAGATACTGCAGCACATCCAGGATGGTGACGCTGCCCCGATGCTGCGGCCATGCCACGCTCAGATCGACCACTTCGAACTTGGTAGCGCCCAGGTTCGAGCGCTGCGCGATGTGCTGTGCGCGGCGAATCTTGGACGCATCCACATCCACGCCGTGATAGGCCAAGGCCTGGCCATCGGCGCGCAGTGCATGGGCCAGCAGGCCGAGCCCGCAGCCCAGATCCAGCACCGGCGCCGTGGTCGTGCGCAGCTCGGCCAGCACGCCCGGATACAGCGGGTCGGTGCGCAGCTTGGCTTGCGTGTAGTAGTAGTCGTAGCGGTTGCCCAGCGGATGCGCCGGCAGAAATGCGCGTGCAATCGTCAACGCCTGCGCGCGGCTCATCGGTTGGGTGGCGGTGGTGTGCAATGTCGTTCCTTGGCAATCAGGCGTGCTGCGCGGCTAGCTTAGGGCCTGCCGGGCTGGTTGGGGTAGGGCGGGTTGGCAGTTTGCGATGCGTGCCCACGGATGCATCGGTGGCTGGTATTCGACGTGCGCGGATCGAAAGGCCTGGCTGCAACGCCTGTTGCTACCGCATCGACGTAAAGAGGGCTGGCAGGGATCGCGTGCGACATCTCGCGCTGTGGAGGCACGTGCAAACCCAAGCGCGCACAACCGCGGCAGAGAAGCGCAGCAAAACGCTGTGACTTGGTGCCTTGCCAAGATGTTGCGCGCAGCCAGCAGATGGGCTTGGGCCGCATGCAAGAACTGCAGCGTACGGTTGGTGAATCCTGATTCCGGGCGCCGGCCGCAGCTACCTGGCAGCAGCCCGGTCTGTGTTGCCCAGCTACGCTTAGACGATCGTGTCCAACGACCCAGTTGCGCCCAACGCATCGCGCGCTGCCGGTAGCGCCAGTGCCGTCCAACGCGCATACATTGCGCCGGAAGGATGCAAACCGTCGTCCACCAGCATGTCCACCGCATGGCCGCCATCGCGGCTGGTGGCCGTGATGTCGACAAAGCGCACCGCATGTGCACTGCAGCGGTCGGCAGCGATTGCATTGAACGCGTCGATCTGCGCACCGATCAACGCGGCATCGCCACTGCGCGCGCGCGCAAACGGGGTCAGGCCCCAATCGGGAATCGACAGCACGAACACGCGTGCCGGGTGGCCGTTCGCGCATGCAATTGCACGCAGCAGCAGGGCGTCGAACTGCTGGCGGTACTCGTCCAATGGGCGCCCGCGATACTGATTGTTGACGCCAATCAACAAGCTCACCAGGTCGAACGGACCCTGCGGGGCTGCCGCGTCGATCCCGGCCTGCAATTCGTCGGTGGTCCAGCCGGTGGTGGCGATGATCTGCGGCGGCGCCACGTTCCAACCGTATGCACGTAAGCCATCGACCAGTTGCGAAGGCCAACGCTGGTCAGGCGCAACGCCTTCGCCGATGGTGTACGAATCGCCGAGCGCCAGATAGCGCAGCGGCGCGCCAGGCGCAGTCATCAGGCCACGCTGCGTGGCTTGAGTGGAACCACCTTGGTGACCGCTTCGGCGCGGCGTGCCAATGCACGGTCGATGCGGGCGAACACATCGCGCATCACACCGGCTTCCGGCATCAGGGTCACGCGGAAATGGTGGCGATACGGCACGTTGAAGCTGGAGCCGGGAACCACCAGCACGCCTTCTTCGTTCATCAGATCGAGTGCGAACGCATGATCGTCGAAATTGCGCGCGGCCGCACCGACCACCGCCGGGAAGGCGTACAGCGCACCGGCCGGCGCCACCAGCGACAGGTGCTCGCTGGCCGCGCAGGCCTCGATCACCGCACGGCGGGTTTCGTACAGGCGGCCACCGGGCGCGCACAACGCGGAAATGGTGTCCGGCCCATTGACCGCCGCATCGATGGCGTACTGGCCCGGTACGTTGGCGCACAGGCGCAGCGCGCCGAGCAGGTCCATCGCGTTGCGCAGATCGTTGATGCGCGATTGCTCGCCCGACAGCAGCGCCCAGCCCACCCGCCAGCCGCAGGCGCGGTGCACCTTGCTCAGCCCGCTGAAGGTGATGCACGGGTGCGCACCGGCCAGCGGCGCCACCGGCACGAAGGCCGCGTCGTCGTACAGCACTTGGTCGTAGATTTCGTCGACCATCAGCAGCAGGTTGTGCTTGGTGGCGATCGCCACGATGCGCTCCAGCAACTCGCGCGAATAGCTCGCACCGCTGGGGTTGTTGGGATTGATCAACACGATGGCGCGGGTGCGCGAGGACACCAGCGTTTCGATCTCCACCGGGTCCGGCTGGAAGCCATTCTCCGGCGCGCAGCGGTAATACACCGGGCGGCCGTCATTGAGGATGGTCGCCGCCGACCACAGCGGGTAGTCGGGCGAGGGCACCAGCACTTCATCGCCGGGGTTGAGCAGGGCGCGCAGCGACAGGTCGATCAGCTCGCTGACCCCGTTACCGACAAAGATACGGTCCGGATGCGCATCGGGGTGCTGGCGTCGCGAATACGCCTTGGCGATCGCCTCGCGCGCTTCCGGCAGGCCCTGCTGATGGGTGTAGGGATCGGTGCGGCCCATGTCGTCGGCGATGGCGCGCTGCAGATGCTCCGGCGCGCGGAACCCGAATGCACCCGGGTTGCCGATATTGAGCTTGATCAGCTTGCGTCCCTGCGCCTCCAACTCCCGCGCTCGTCGCGCCAGCTCGCCCCGGATCTCGTAGCGGACTTCGGACAGACGCTCGCGGATGGCGAGCGGCTTTTGCGGGGCAGTGGACATGCGACGGGCCGGTGGTAGGCGTGAGGCTTGGCATGGTAGCGGAAATATGACAGGCGGGCATGCTTGCATCGGCAACGATGTCAAGAGGCGTCACCCTCCGGCTTACTATTAGTAGGTATGGCTATTGGGGAATGGCACGAGCGGACATCAGTGAGTGCGTCTCAGCCTGAGAGACGCCTGATTGAGAAAATAGATCGACAGCGAGGGGGGGCTGATTGACAGCTTCTTAACATCTCCGGATTCTATTCCATCACTCGAGTCCGGCTTGGGCTCTACAGCAAGGAACGCGTATGTCAGGGGGAAGTGCGTCGCTCTCGTTGGTCGAGGGCGGCTCGTCGGTGCAAGACCGACCGGATTTGGGGCTGCAGGGACTTGTCCTTCTTGCGCAATTTCATGGCGTTGCCGCCGATGCGACGCAGCTTGCGCACGGCTTTGGCCGTGGGGGCGAGCCATTCGACGAAACCGCGCTGCTGCTGGCTGCCAAGCAATTGGGGCTGAAAGCCAAGGTCGTCGCCCAACCGGCGGCGCGGATCGGCATGGCCGCGTTACCGGCGCTGGCCCTGGTGCCGGATGGTGATGCCTTTATCGTCGCAAAGGTGGGTGCGGACCAGATCCTGGTCCACGATCTGGTCGAAAAGCGGCCACGCTCCATCTCTCCCGCCGAGTTCGAAGCACGTTACCAGGGGCGGTTGCTGCAGGTGGCCTCGCGGGCTTCGGTGCTCGGCGACCTGGCCAAGTTCGACTTCAGCTGGTTCATTCCTGCGGTGGTGAAGTACCGCAAGTTGATGATCGAGGTCTTTATCGTCTCGTTCTTCATCCAGCTGTTCGCGCTGATCACGCCACTGTTCTATCAGGTGGTGATGGACAAGGTGCTGGTGCACAACGGCCTGACCACGCTGGACGTGATCGCGATCGGGCTGGTCTCGATGGCGGTGTTCGACGTGCTGCTGTCCGGATTGCGCACCTACGTCTTCGCCCACACCACCAGCAAGATCGATGTGGAGCTGGGTGCGCGGCTGTTCCGGCATGTGTTGTCGCTGCCGCTGGCGTATTTTGAATCGCGGCGGGTCGGCGACACCATCGCGCGCGTCCGCGAGCTGGAGAACATCCGCAACTTCCTGACCGGACAGGCGCTGACCTCGGTGCTGGACCTATTCTTTACGGTGGTCTTTCTGTCGGTGATGTTCTGGTACAGCGGTTGGCTGACCTTGATCGTGGTGCTGTCGCTGCCGTTGTACGCGACCATCTCGGGCCTGGTCACCCCGGTGCTGCGCAAACGCCTGAACGACAAGTTCGCGCGCGGCGCCGACAACCAATCCTTCCTGGTGGAGACGGTCAGCGGCATCGGCACGGTCAAGGCGATGGCGGTGGATCCGCGCGTGACCCGCACCTGGGACAACCAGCTGGCCGGCTATGTCAGCGCCGGGTTCAACGTCACCCGCATCGCCACGCTGGGCCAGCAAGGCGTGCAACTGGTGCAGAAGCTCACCGCCGTGGCGGTGCTGTTCTGGGGCGCCAAGCTGGTGATGGAAGGCAAGCTGTCGATTGGCCAGCTGATCGCCTTCAACATGTTGTCCGGCCAGGTCACCGCGCCGATCATTCGGCTGGCTCAGTTGTGGCAGGACTTCCAGCAGGTCGGTATCTCGGTCGAGCGGTTGGGCGACATCCTCAATACCCGCACCGAGTTGCCGGGCAGTCGCCTGGCATTGCCGCCGATTCGCGGGCAGGTGACGTTCGAGCGGGTCACGTTCCGCTATCGGCCGGATGCGCCCGAGGTGCTCAACGGGATCGAGCTGGATATCCGCCCAGGCGAAATCATCGGCATCGTCGGCCGTTCCGGCTCCGGCAAGAGCACGCTGACCAAGCTGGTGCAGCGGCTCTACACGCCCGAGCGCGGGCGGGTGCTGATCGATGGCCAAGACCTGGCGCTGGCCGATCCGGCCTGGTTGCGTCGTCAGTTGGGCGTGGTGCTGCAGGAAAACTTCCTGTTCAACCGCAGCGTGCGCGAGAACATCGCGTTGACCGATCCCGGCATGCCGCTGGAGCGGGTGATCCATGCGGCCAAGCTGGCAGGTGCCCACGACTTCATTCTGGAACTGCCGGAAGGCTACGACACCAAGGTTGGCGAGCACGGCACCGGCCTGTCCGGTGGGCAGCGGCAGCGCATTGCGATCGCGCGCGCACTGATCGGCGATCCGCGCATTCTGATTCTCGACGAAGCCACCAGCGCCCTGGATTACGAATCGGAACACGCGGTGATGAGCAATATGCGCGCGATCTGCAAGGGACGCACCGTGCTGATCATCGCGCACCGCCTTTCTACCGTGCGGCAGGCCAATCGCATTGTCGTGGTGGAGAAGGGACGCATCGTCGAGAGCGGCTCGCATGCCGAGCTGGTCGACCGCCCGGAAGGCCAATACGCACATCTGTACAGACTGCAACAGGGGACGACGTCCCCCCAATTTTGAGTAGCACCTCAGTTTGGAGTCCAATTCCCTAACTCGAGGAGATTGGACGTGAAGAAGCGTTTTTCTGAAGAACAGATCATCGGCTTCCTGCGCGAAGCTGATGCCGGTGTGGCGATCAAGGACCTGTGCCGGCGGCATGGCTTCAGCGAGGCTTCCTATTATCTGTGGCGCAGCAAGTTCGGCGGGATGAGCGTGCCCGATGCCAAGCGGCTCAAGGACCTTGAGTCCGAGAACGCGCGGCTGAAGAAGTTGCTGGCCGAGCAGCTGTTCGAGAACGACCTGATCAAGGATGCACAGCGAAAAAAGTGGTGAGCGCACCGGCGCGTCGCATGCTGGTGCGCGAGTGGATCGGGCGTGGTGCCAGCGAGCGTCGTGCGTTGGCAGTGATCGGCATGAGCGCCAGTGCGCTGCGATATTGCCCGCGCGAAGATCGCAACGTCGAACTGCGCGAACGCATCTGTGCGTTGGCGCATCGCCATCGCCGTTATGGTGTGGGGATGATCTATCTCAAATTACGACAGGAAGGACGCATCGTGAACTACAAGCGTGTGGAGCGGTTGTACCGCGAGCAGCAGCTGCAGGTCCGGCGCCGCAAGCGCAAAAAGGTGCTGATAGGAGAGCGTCAGCCGCTGCTGCGGCCATCGCAGGCCAATCAGGTGTGGTCGATGGATTTCGTGTTCGACCGCAGCGCCGAAGGCCGAGTGATCAAGTGTCTGGTGATCGTGGACGATGCAACCCACGAAGCGATCGCCATCGAGGTGGAGCGCGCAATCTCGGGCCATGGCGTGACACGCGTGCTGGATCGGCTGGCGCACAGTCGCGGCTTGCCACAGGTGATCCGCACAGATAACGGCAAGGAGTTTTGCGGCAAAGCGATGGTGGCCTGGGCACATGCGCGTGGCGTGCAGTTACGGCTGATCCAGCCTGGCAAGCCAAACCAGAACGCCTACGTCGAATCGTTCAACGGCCGGCTGCGCGACGAATGCCTCAACGAGCACTGGTTCCCAACCCTGCTGCATGCGCGTACCGAGATCGAACGCTGGCGACGCGAATACAACGAGGAGCGACCCAAGAAGGCCATTGGCGGCATGACGCCATCTGCGTATGCCCAACAGCTGGCCAACACCGATATCATCAACCCCGGACTCTAAACCCGGCCGCTACTCAGAGCGGGGGGACGTCGCGGGTTGGGTAGCACCGCCGAGATTCAGACTAGAATTCCCCCCATGAGCATTGTGTCCCCCGATTACCCCACCCTCCAGTCCATTGGCTGGCCCTGGCCTGGCCCTGCCGAGGATCCGGCCTGGCAGGCGCTCTTTGCCGCGCATCCGCAGGCGCTGCCGGCGCGGGTGGTGGAGCAGCATCGCACCGGTTATGTGGTGGCCGATACGCCGGAGGCCAGCGTCAAGGCCGAGTCGTTGCCGGAGTGGCAGCGGCCGCGCTTTCCCAGCCATGAGCGGGCGGCGGTGGGCGATTGGGTGTTGATGGAGGGCAAGCGCATCGTGGCGTTGCTGCCGCGGCGCACCTCGATCAAGCGGGGGGCGGCCGGCGAGCATTACCACCAGCAGGTGATCGCGGCCAATATCGATACGGTGTTCATCGTGTGTGGGCTGGATGCGGACTTCAATCCACGCCGCATCGAGCGCTATCTGTTGCTGGTGGGCGGCGGCGGTGCGCAGCCGGTGGTGGTGCTGACCAAGGCCGATCAGACCGAATACGCCGAGGATGCGTTGGCGGTGCTGGAAGAGCTGGAGGCGCAGAACATTCCGTTACGCGCGGTCAATGCCAAGGATCCGGACAGCGTGGCCGCGTTGCGGCCGTGGCTGGGCGATGGCCGCACGGCGGTGCTGGTGGGCTCGTCCGGTGCGGGTAAATCGACCCTGACCAATACGCTGCTCGGCACGCAGAAGATGAAGACCAATGCGGTGCGCGAGAACGATTCGCGCGGCCGTCACACCACCACGCATCGCGCGTTGATTCCATTGCCGTCCGGGGCGTGCCTGATCGACACGCCTGGCATGCGCGAGCTCAAGCCGACCGGCGAAGAGGATCTGGCCGAAGGCGGTTTTTCGGACGTGGAGGCCCTGGCGGCGCAGTGCCGCTTCAACGATTGCGCGCATATCGCCGAGCCGGGCTGTGCGGTGCGTGCGGCGATCGACGCAGGCGAGCTGGACCCGGAGCGTGTTGCCAACTACATGAAGCTGCGGGTGGAAGTGGCCAGCGCCGCCGAGAAGCTCGCCACCCGCGTTGCGCAGAACAATCGCGGCAAGGGGTCGGGCAAGCGGCCGGCCAGCGTCGATCGTCCCGGGCGGCGCTGATGCCCTCGCGCAAGGGGCCGCCGGACATCGTCCATCACGCGGCGCTGGATGCGCGCCTGGTCAAGGCCGTGCGCGGTGTGCGCCTGCTGGCCCTGGCCAGCTGGCCGCGCTCGCTGCAGGAGCCGTTTCTCAACAGCGTGGCGCGCGGGCAGCCGGAATTGCCGCAGGTCGAGTATCCATCGCTGGATTTCGGCGACACCCGGCGCGAACTGGCCGCCATCGCCAAGGACGCCGACCCGCATCATCCGCTGGGTGAATACCTCATCGATTCGGCGCATAGCTGGAGTCTTGCAGCAGGTTTGCTGGAGTCGTTGGGCACCCCGGCGGTGAGCGAGTACTCGGCGCAATTGTTCGGCGTGCCGGAGGACCCGATGCCGGGCAACGGGCCGAGCACACGCGAAGCGGCGCAGCATTTCATCCAGATCGCGCAGGAGCTGGATCGCGAACTGATGGCGCCGGAAGAGCAGGTGCCGGTCTCGGCCACCGCCTTGCGCATGCAGTTGCAGAACGATCTGGACGGGTTTTTCGAGGGGCGCGTCATCACTGTCACGCTCGATCCGGATCTGCTCGCCAAGGCGGCGGCCGGCGCGCATCGCATCCGCTTGCGCACCGGTGCCACGTTCAGCGATTACGACCGCGCGCAGCTGTTCCATCACGAAGCGCTGGTGCATTCGCTGACCGCGCTCAACGGGCGCGCGCAGGTGCATCTGCCCAGCCTGGGCATTTCGTCCCCGCGCACGACCGCAACGCAGGAGGGCCTGGCCACGTTTGCCGAGCAGATCACCGGCAGCATCGATATCGAGCGCATGAAGCGCATCAGCCTGCGCATCGAAGCGATTGCGATGGCACGCTCGGGTGCGGATTTCATCGAGGTATTTCGCTATTTCACCGCAGGCGGGCAGAGCGCTGCAGAAAGTTTTTCGTCGGCGCAGCGCGTGTTCCGCGGCGTGCCGACCAGTGGCGGCGGTGCGTTCACCAAGGACACCGTGTATCTGCGTGGTTTGGTCGCGGTGCACACCTTCTTCCGCCATTCCTTGCAGCGCGACCAGCTGCAGCTGTGCCGTTACCTGTTCGCCGGCAAGATGGCATTGGGCGATGTGGCGCGCTTTGCGCCGTTGTTCGATAGCGGCGTGCTGGTCGCGCCACGCTGGCTGCCGCCGTGGGTGAGCCGTGTCAGCGGGCTGGCCGGCATGCTGGCGTTTTCGTTGTTCGCCAACCGCATCCGCATGGATCAGCTGCAGCCGCCGGCAATGAATGTGTGAGGCGAGGCGTTTGCTGCCGTTGCGGCGCATCGCAGCGCCCGACAGTTGCTGACACAGCTGGCGAGACATTGTTGGGTGGGCGCGAATGGCGCGCAAAAGCCGGCATGTAAAAAGACACGTGCGGCGCCCGGAGCACCGGCGGCGCGCCTGTCAACTGCATTGGCTTGTTGGACGCGATCGCAACATTCATGAACACATGCAGCGGGCACCACGCGCTCTACACGAGGCTGCAACGGGCTGAACTGCACACTGGCTGCCTTGCCCAGTTGGGCCATGACACGAGGCAATGCGATGAAAGTTTTGATGGTACTGACGTCCCACGACCAGCTTGGTGACACCGGCAAGAAGACCGGGTTTTGGCTGGAAGAATTTGCCGCGCCGTATTACGTGTTCAAGGATGCAGGCGCGGACATCACCCTTGTCTCGCCCAAGGGTGGCCAGCCGCCGCTGGATCCCAAGAGCGACGAGCCCGACGCACAAACCGACGCCACCAAACGCTTCAAGCAGGACCAGGATGCGCAGAAGGCCCTCGCTAGCACGCACCGTCTGGCCGACATCAAGGCCGAGGACTTCGATGTGCTGTTCTACCCGGGCGGCCACGGCCCGCTCTGGGATCTGGCTGAAGACGCCGATTCCATCGCGCTGATCGAGACCTTTGCCAAGGCCAACAAGCCGCATGGTCTGGTGTGCCACGCACCAGGCGCGCTGCGTCGGGTCAAGGGCAGCGACGGCAAGCCACTGGTCAATGGCCGCCGCGTCACAGGTTTCACCAACAGCGAAGAAGAGGGCGTGGGCCTGACCAAGATCGTGCCGTTCCTGGTCGAAGACGTGCTGACCGAACTCGGCGGCAAGTACGAAAAGGGCGCCGACTGGGGCGTGTACGTGGTCACCGACGGCACCCTGGTCACCGGTCAGAACCCGGCGTCTTCGGAGAAAACCGCAGAAACGCTGCTGGCGCTGGCAAAGCGCTGATTCCTGGCAATTGACGGGTCTTGAAAAAGCCCCGTTCCCGTCGGGGCTCAAGGCATGGCCCGCGCGCTCCTGGTGCGCGGGCCATGCTGCGCTTGCATCAGTAGGTGATTGCGCGGAGCGCGCTTAGGCGAAGATGCGGCTCACCAAACGCGCGGCCAATCACCGCTTACGCCTATCGGGTATGTTCAGCCCTTACGCTGCAACCAACGCACGCCGTAAGGCGGAAGCACGATCGATACATCGTCGCTCATGGCCGCGGCATCAACCGCGTCGTCGATGGCCAGCAGCGTCCATCCATCGACGCCGACCGCCGCAAGCTCCACGTCGAGCGGCTGGTCACTGAAGTTATGCAAGGCGATAAAGCTCTCGCCACGCGTCAACGCGAACACGCGAGCATCGTTCAACGCGATGCTGCCCAGTGCCTGATCCGCCGCCAACGCGGTGAGTGCGGTACGTTGACGGATCAATCCACGCAAACGTCGGTACACCGTGCCACTCAGGCTGTTGGCATCGTGACGCTGCGCGGCAAGCTGCCAATCCATCGCCGGCCGATGCAGCCAACGGCCTTCATGCTGGCGGAGCGGATCGTCGCGATAGCCGGGGTCATTGACCATCGCCAATTCGTCGCCCATGTAGATCAGCGGGACACCCGGCATGGCAAGCGCAATGGCATACAGCAACACCAGCCGGTCCACTGCAACCGCCAACGCCGCCGCATCGCCTGCCTCCTGCGCGGCCTGGATGCCCGTGAGTGCAGCAGCCATGCCATTGGTTCCATGCACGCCGTCGCCGCTGCTCTGGAAACTCTCGCCGCGCGCGTAACTGCCAGGCACCGCGTTGGCATAGAAGCGCACCACATCGCGCAGCGAAAACGGCGGCTGCGCTGCATTGCCGCTGGCTTCGTGCTGCAGCACATTCCAGCCGATATCGTCATGGCAACGCACATAACTCAACCATGCACAGTGGCGCGGCAGCGGTGGGCTGTGCGCGATCACGTTGTGCAGGATGTCGCCGCGTTGCAACGCCAGTGCCGACCAGCCGGCCGCCATCAAGCTGCTGTGATAGGCCAGATGACATTCGTGGCCCTGGTCCGTGCCGCTCCCGAAGTATGGCGGCAGTTGCGTCATCGGCACGATGGCTTCGGCCTTCATCACCACCGCCGGCGCGACGATATCGGTCACCGCGCGCAGAGCCACCAGCAAGGTGTGCGCTTCGGGCTGGTTCATGCAATCGGTGCCGATACGCTTCCACAGATAGGCCGTGGAATCCAGGCGGAATGCTTCCACGCCCAGGTTGGCCAGCCGCAGCATCGCCAGGGCCATGTCGCCGAATACCGCCGGGTTGCTCCAGTTCAAATCCCATTGATACGGATAGAATGTGGTCCACATCCACTGCGCGGTGTCGTCCACCCAGGTGAAGTTGCCAGGCGCTGTGTGCGGAAACACCTGCCCCAGCGTGGCTTCGTACCGGTCGGGCAGGCTGCGGTCGGCAAAGTGGTGGTAGTAATCCAGATAACGTGCATCGCCGGCGCGGGCCGCCTGTGCCCAGGCGTGATCGTCGGCGGTGTGATTGAGCACGAAGTCCGCGCACAGGCTGATGCCCGCTTCGCGCAGGCGGGTGGTGAGTGCGATCAAGTCGTCGTTGGTGCCCAGGCTGGGTTCCACCTGGCCGTAGTCGCTGACCGCAAAGCCGCCGTCGTTGTCGCCAGCGCGTGCGCGCAGGAACGGCAGCAGATGCAGGTAGCGCACGCCCAGTTCCTGCAGATACGGCACGCGCTCGGCCACGCCCTGCAGCGTGCCGGCAAAGCGGTCTGCGTAGGCGCTGTAGCCGAGCATGTGCTGTTCGCCGAACCAACCGGCGTGCCGGGTGCTGTCGAGCGCTTGCAAGGCTTGCGGGCGTTGCCGGGCGATCGTGCCTACCTCGCCCAGCCACTGCGCCAGCCACGATGCATAGTCGGCACGCTGGCCGTAGAGCGCGTGCAAGGCATCCAGCAAACGCGACGCGTGCTGGTCGTAGCGCGACAACAGCACGTCGGCGCGTTGCGGGTCCAGCGGCGCGGCGAAGGCCGCGCGCAGTGCGGTGGAATCGATCGGGGAGGTGCTCATCAGAGGCCGCCGGGCAGGGCCCGGCGCGGGGTCCTTAAAAGTCGTAACGCAGGCTGATGCTGGTGGTACGGCCGGCAATCGAGCGCGCGCGGATGATGCCATTGGCCGGAATGGTCGCCTCTTCGGCTTCGGTCAGGCCAAAGGTGTTGAACAGGTTGTTGACGTTGAGCGCCACGGTGAGCGCGTCGGTGACGCGGTAGTCGCCGAACAGGTTCACCTGCGTATAGCCGGGCATCTTCAACTGATTGGCGTCTTGCGTGTAGGCGTCGGTGGTGCCGATCAGGTTCACGCCGAACTGGTAGCTGTCGCCGCGGTAGCTGGGCGTGAGCTGCCACACCACATCGGCCTGGCGACGCGGCACGTTGCCGGTGTTTTCCGGGGTGATCTGATCGCGCGAGATTTCTGCATCGGTCCAGGTCAGGCCGCCATTGAGGGTGAAACCTTGGTAGCGATAGCTGGCTTCCAGTTCCACGCCGTGCGCTTCATAGCTGCGATTGAAGAACCGCTGGCTGGTGATTTCGAAATTCTGCTCCTGGGTCCGTGCAGAGAACGCGGTGGCGAACAGGCTCAGCCCGTCGCGGCGCCACTTCAGGCCGGCTTCGGCCTGGCGCACCACGTTGACGCCTTCCTCGGAAGACACCGAACCGTCGTCGCGCACCACGCCGAACAACAACCGGTCTGCGTTGGCGCGTGCGCCGCGGCTGATGCGCGCAAACGCGCCCAGGTCGTCGGTGATCAGATAGTTGCCGCCCAGCGAGTACGACAGGTAATTCCAGTCGTAGTCCACCGGGCGCGAATTGGCGGTGTCCACCGTGGCCACGCGCTGTTCCACCGTTTGGATCACGCCATCGCCGTTGACATCCAGGTTCTGTGCGATGGCAGTGCCGTTGTAGCTGCCGCGCGCATCGCCCATGTCGTAGCGCAGGCTGCCGTCGACGCTGAACTTGCCGCTGTCGAAGGTGAGCGCAACGTAGGGCGCGTTGACGTCGTAGCGCACGTCGTAGCTGCGGGTGACGCAGCAGTCGCCCCAGAACGGCGTGCCGTAGGCGTACAGGCCGTTCTGCGAGCGTGAGACGCCGGCCGCGTCCACCACGTTGAGCAAGCGCGAGTTGCGGCCCAGGCTCTGCACGTACGAGTTCCAGGTCCAGTCCATGTCGATGGTCTGGCGTGAGCTGTAATAGCCCATGCGCAGGTTCAGCGTGCGCCCGTCGCCGCCGAACTCGCGCGAGACGCTGAGGTCGTTGGTGACGTTGCCCAGGTCGTTGATGGCCACGTTGAACAGGTGGGTGCGAATCGCGTTGCCGGTGTAGGCCTGGCCAGCATTGGGTCCGCCGGCTTCCACCAGTTGCGCACCGGCACCGCCGATGGAAGCGGCCAGCGACGCGGCGTCGGTGACTTCGGCCGGGAACGGGCTGACGAAGCGGCCGCTGTTGTCGGCGACGCGGAACTTCTCGCTCAGGTTCCAGCCATTGCCCAGGTCGAACCAGGCCTCGGCACCGATGGTGCGCGAGATGGGGTGCATGCCGTCGCCCAGATCGGTGCGGCGCGGCTGGTTGTTGCCGTCCAGGCCCACGTCGGTGCGAAAGTTGCGGCTGTACAAGGTGTCGTTGCCGGGATCGAAACCGGGAAAGCCGCCCAGGTCTGGTGAGCCATCGCGGCCGCGCACCGAGGTGGGCACCGGCAGGTAGCCGGCGGCGCGGTCGTTGAGGTATTTGCCGTACAGGCGCACGTAGCCGTTGTCGAACAGGCGGGTGAGGTTGGCCTTGAGCTGGCCACCCTTGTCGGTGGTGTAGCCGGCATCGCGCACGCCATCGCCCTGGCGGAAGAAGCCGCCGATGTTGAACTGCCATTGCTCGGCGAACGGTGCGCCGTAATTGAAGTCGATGCGGGTGTTGTCGTAGTCCAGGCCGCGGCTGACGCCGACACTGCCGCCTGCGGTGTCACCGGTCTTGCTGATGAAGTTGATGATGCCGCCGGGCGCGTTGCTGGTGAAGGTGGACGCCGAACCGCCGCGGATGGCTTCGATGCGGTCCAGGGTGAAATCCGAACGCAGGAAGATGTCCGAGTTGCCGAAGGCGATATCGCCGAACTCCATCACCGGCAGGCCATCTTCCTGCAGTTGCAGGAATTTCGCACCGCCGGAGGCCACTGGCAAACCGCGCACGGCGATATTGGCATTGCCTTCGCCACCGCTGGATTCTGAGCGGATGCCGGGGATATTGCGGAAGATTTCTGCCGTACTGCGCGGCGCCGATTGTTCGATCGCCTCGGCGCCGACGGTACTGACCGAGACGCTGGATTTCAGTTTGGTGGTGGCGGTGGAGGTGCCGGTGACGAACACCGAATCCAGATTGACCGCGGCGCTGTCGGCAGCCGGCGGCGTGGCCGGCGCAGCGGCGGCTGTGTCCTGGGCCAGCGCGGCGGGCGCGCACAGGCAGGAGACGACCGCGCAGGCCAGGGCATGCAGGCGCATGGTGTGCAAGGTGGACATTGCGATTCTCTCTCTCACAGATGGTGGTGTGCCGACGCCTGCATCGTCCCCTCCCAGGGAGTGGCTATGTGGCCTGCAGTGCGAGCGCAGTAATACGCTGTAATACAATCGATTGCAATCTTGCGTCGCAGCATAAATGGCAAGTTGCATCTGATTTATTTCAGATGGGGAAACGTGCTGCGATGCAGCGTTACAATCGATTGCATCAACGGCAGGGTACAGTGCGCTGCGGCCACCGGGAGCCGCACCGATGCCCAGGGCCTTGCATGTCGTCGACCGTTCCTAAGCTCTCCTTCGCGCGCATCCTGGCGCTCAACGCCGGGTTTTTTGGCGTGCAATACAGCTTCGGGCTGCAGCAGAGCAACATGAGCCCGATCTACAATTATCTGGGCGCCGACCACGCCAACCTGCCGTACCTGTGGCTGGCCGGGCCGATCACCGGCCTGGTGCTGCAGCCGTTCGTAGGGGCGTGGAGCGACCGCTCGGTGACGCGGTGGGGCCGGCGCATGCCGTACATGGTGCTAGGCGCGCTGGTGTGCAGCCTGTGCCTGCTGGCGATGCCGTTCAGTACCGCGCTGTGGATGGCGGTATGCCTGCTGTGGGTGCTGGATGCGGCCAACAACGTGGCGATGGAGCCCTACCGTGCGCTGGTGAGCGACGTCCTGGCGCCGCCGCAGCGACCGTTGGGATATCTCACCCAGAGCGCATTTACCGGCCTTGCGCAGACGCTGGCCTACCTCACGCCGCCGTTGCTGGTGTGGATGGGCATGAACCAGGACGCTGCCAACGCACACCACATCCCTTACGTCACCATTGCCGCGTTCGTGATCGGCGCGGGCTTTTCAGCAGGCTCGATCCTGCTCACGGCACGCAGCGTGCGCGAGCCGGCGATCGCGCCGGCAGAGATCGCACGCATCCGCCAGCGCGGCGCCGGGCTGGGTGCGACGGTGCGCGAAATCGGCAGCGCGCTGCGCGAGATGCCGCCCACCATGCGCCAGTTGGCCCCGGTGATGCTGTTTCAGTGGTACGCGATCTTTTGCTACTGGCAATACATCGTGCTGTCGCTGTCGACCACGTTGTTCGGCACCACCGACCCCACCTCGCATGGTTTCCGCGAGGCCGGCCTGGTCAATGGGCAGATCGGCGGGTTCTATAACTTCGTTGCGTTTCTGGCGGCGTTTGCGATGGTGCCGGTGGTGCGTCGCTTCGGTCCCAAGTACACGCATGCGGCCTGCCTGGTCGCCGCCGGTATCGGCATGTGGCTGCTGCCTGGCATCGAAAATCGCTGGCTGATGCTGCTGCCGATGATCGGCATTGGCCTGGCCTGGGCCAGCATGATGGGCAACCCGTATCTGATGCTGGCCGACAGCATCCCGCCCGAGCGCACCGGCGTGTACATGGGCTTGTTCAACCTGTTCATCGTACTGCCGATGCTGATCCAGATCGTCACCTTGCCGCTGTATTACGAGCATGTGCTGCACGGCGACCCGCGCAACGTGGTCCGCCTGGCCGGCGCGCTGATGCTGGCAGCGGCAGCGGCGATGTTGTGCGTACGGAGCCGCAAGCAGGGGACGATCCCGGCAGGGGCATAGCAATGCGGGGCTGACATCGCTGGCTGCCGCAGATGCCAGACGCGAGTGCCTGCCGGGTTGCCTGGGGTGGCGAGTACGGTGGATCGGCTGGCCGCCGGCCCTCATTCGCCCTTCGGGCACCTTCTCCCGCAGGCGGGAGAAGGAAGCGGGTTGCCGGGCTGGTATCTCCCAATCCCGAATCCCGAATCTCCGCCTCACGCCGACTCGCGCACCACCAGCTTCACCGGCATTTCAACCGATTGCACCTGCTCGCCTGCAATCAACGCCAGCAGCCGGTCTACCAACAACCGCGCGGCCAGGCCCAGATCCTGCTGCACGGTGGTCAACGGCGGTTGGCTGTAGGCGGCCAGCGGGATGTCGTCAAAGCCCACCAGCGAGATGTCCTGCGGCACGCGATGGCCGGCCTCGACCAGGGCGCGGATTGCACCCACGGCGATGACATCGGAGGCGGCGAACAGGCCATCGGGCGGGTCGGCTTTCTTGAGCATCGCGCGGGTAAGGCGGTAGGCATCTTCGCTGACGAAATGGCTGCGCGCGTGCAGCCGCGTATCAAATTCCAGCCCGTGTCGCTCCAGCGCGTGGCGATAGCCGGCAAACCGCGGTGCCACCTCGGGCAATTGGTCGTCGCCCAGAAAGGCGATGCGCTGGCGGCCGCTGGCGATGAGATGGTCGGTGGCGAGCACGCCGCCCTGGAAATTGTCGCTGCCCACGCTGATGTACGACTGCCCATCGATGCGGCTGCCCCATACCGCCATCGGCAGGCCGTCACGTGCGGCCGCATCCAGCGCGGCGTGTTCGGAACTTTGCCCCAGCACGATGACGCCGTCGGAGCGGCTGCCGCGCGCGAGTTGTTCCACCCAGCCATCCTGATGCCGGTCCAGTTTGGAGAGCAGCATGCTGTAGCCGCGTCCGGTGAGTTCTTCGGCCAGCAGCGCCAGCATGGTCATCAGGAACGGGTCCGAGAGCGGCTGATCCAGCGCATGCATCATCGGCACTGCCACGCTCACGGTGTTGGAGCGTTTGGCGCGCAGGCTGCGTGCCACCGGGTCGACCTGGTAGCCGGCATCGGCCGCAATCTGCTTGATATAGGCGCGCGTGCGTTCGGCCACGACCGGGCTGCCGGCCAGGGCCCGCGACACGGTGGATTCGGACACGCCCGCCATGCGCGCGATGTCGGCCATCTGCGGACGGGCAGTGAGCGTGGTGCGGTCTGAAGGTTTGGCCATGGCAGCGCGCTGCGGAAAAGCCAGAGTGTAATCAGTTCGCACTAGAGGCGGGTTGTTCGCACGGTGGCGGCTGCTTGCGCGCGCGGGCGCGGCGCACACGCGCACGCGCACGGATCTGCTGGCCTTGTGGGCGCTGCCGCAGATCGGGCGCCGGACGTGCGGGGCAGGTGGGCAGCGAGACATCTAGCGGTGCGCGGCGAGAGCGTGTTGTGCGTACAGCGCAACGGGCCTAGTTTGCGCGCTCGCTCAGCCCATGTAGAGCCCGCCATTCACCGCGTAATCGGCGCCGGTGACATAGGCGGCCTCATCGGAGGCGAGCCAGGCGCACAGTCCGGCAACTTCGGCCGGTTTGCCGAGCCGGCGCACCGGCACCGAGGTGGCCAGGCGATCGAGCACATCCGGCGGAAAGCTGCTGATCGAGGCGCTGGCGATATAGCCGGGCGAGATGGTGTTGACGGTGACCCCGCGCGAGGCGACCTCTTGCGCCAACGCACGGCTGAAACCATGCATCGCCGCCTTGGCGGTGGCGAAATTGATCTGGCCGATCTGCCCCTTGTGCGCGCTGACCGAGCCGATATTGACGATGCGCCCCCAGCCGCGCGAGGTCATGCCATCGACCACCTGCTTGGTGATGTTGAACAACGAATGCAGGTTGCTGGCGATCACCGCATTCCAGTCGTCGCGGCTCATCTGCCGGAACAAGGTGTCGCGGCTGCCGCCGGCATTGTTGACCAGCACATCGATCTCGCCGACTTCGGCCTTGACCTTGGCGAACGCAGCCACGGTGGATTCCCAATCGGCGGCATTGCCTTCGGATGCCACGAAATCGAAGCCCAACTCGCGCTGCTCGCGCAGCCACGACGTCTTGCGCGGCGAATTGGGCCCGCAACCGGCAACCACGGTGTGCCCGCTGCGCGCCAGTTTCTGGCAAATCGCGGTACCGACACTGCCCATGCCACTGGTGACGTATGCGATGCGGAGAGTCATTGGGTGTCACTCCTTCGGAGTTGGGATTCGGGATTGGGGATGACGGGATTCGCAATAGCGGGCAGCGGTATTCGCTTTTGCGAATCCCCAATCCCGAATGCCGAATCCCGGCGCGCGGCTAGCGCGCCAAAGGGAACAGACCAAACAACAACCCGCCGCCCAGCATCAACAGCGAAATCAGCACCGCCCACTTGAGCGTGAAGCGTTGATGGTCGGCGAAGTCGACCTTGGCCAGGCCGACCAGCAGATAGGTCGATGGCACCAGGGGGCTGAGCAGGTGCACCGGCTGGCCGGCGAGCGAGGCGCGGGCCATTTCCACCGGGGTGATGCCGTAATGGCCTGCGGCTTCGGACAGGATCGGCAGCACGCCGAAATAGAAGGCGTCGTTGGACATGAAGAACGTGAACGGCATGCTGACGATCGCCGTGATCACCGCCAGATACGGGCCCCAGCTGTCGGGAATGACGGCCAGAAAACTGCGCGACATCGCTTCGACCATGCCGGTGTTGGACAGGATGCCGGTGAAGATGCCCGCAGCGAAAATCAGCGACACCACCGACAGCACGTTGCCGGCGTGATTGACCAGGCGGCGGCGCTGTTCGGCAAGGTTCGGGTAGTTGATCATCAGCGCCAGCGCAAAGCCGATCATGAACAACACCGGCATCGGCAGCACGCCCACCACCAGCGCGCCCATCAGCGCCAGGGTCAGGATCAGGTTCACCCACAGCAGCTTGGGCCGCTTCATGTCTTCGGTGTCTTCCACGCGCGGCAGGGCGTCGTTGTCTTCGGGGATGCTGGTGTCCAGCCAGTTGCCGTCCGCCGGCAGGCGCACCACGCCCAGGCGGCGACGTTCGCGCATGCCCAGATACCAGGCCAGCGTGAGAATGCCGGCGATCGCCAACACCATGGCCGGCACCAATGGCACGAACACATCGGCCGGATCCACATGCAGCGCGGTAGCGGCACGCGCGGTGGGGCCGCCCCACGGGGTCAGGTTCATCACGCCGCTGGACAGGATGGTGACGCAGGTGAGGTTGAGCGCGTTCATGCCCAGGCGCTGGTACAGCGGCAACATCGCAGAGACGGTGATCATGTAGGTGGTGGAGCCGTCGCCGTCGAGCGAGATCAGCAGCGCCAGGATCGCCGTGCCCATCACGATCTTCAGCGGATCGCCCTTGACCAGGCGCAGGATGCGGCCGACCAGCGGATCGAACAGCCCGGCATCGATCATCACCCCGAAATACAGGATGGCGAACATCAGCATGACGCCGGTGGGCGCGATCTTCTTGATGCCTTCGAGCATCATCTCGTTGATGCCGGTGCCGAAGCCGCCCAACAACGCGAACACGATCGGCACCGTGATCAGAGCTACCAGCGGCGACAACCGCTTGCTCATGATCAGGTACATGAAAGTGATCACCATTCCGAAACCGAGCGCGGTCAGCATGCGGGAGAATCCTTTGAGGCGTACGGCAGGGGGAGAGTGGAGCCCAGCGTTGCGCAAGGTGCGCAGCGCCGACGATGCAGGTATGCGGTTGCTGCTGGACGTACGCGAGCTAGCGCAAGCGCGGCGCTGCGCGCGGACCTGCCGCGGTAGCGGCGCGTTGCGCCGCTATGCGCGAACAGCGTGCGCACGTCGGTGTTTCTGATTGCCGACACGATGCAGTTGCGCATCAGAAGTCGTACTGAAAGCGGCCGGTTACCGCCAGCGTGTGGTCGACCACTGCGTTGGCGATGCGATCGCGGTTGTGGCTATCGATCACGTTGAGCATCACGCGCAGGTTCGGCTTGAAATACCAGTTGCCGCCCAGCGTCCACGACTGCGTGCTGGCGTTGATGAAGTCCGGTTGCCCGTCCAGATGCTGGCCGCCACGCATGTAGTCGTAGCGCAATGCCAGCTCGAACGCACCGGACGGGCGGTTGGGCGTGGCAATGCGGCTGAAGCGGCCGGTCTTTCGGTCGTACCCGCGCGATTCGCCGGTGACGAACCAGCTGACCAGCCCATAGCTGGCCAACACCTTGGCGTGCTGCGCGCCATCGTCGAGCAGGCCACCGCTGAATTCGCTCTGCCACGACCACGGGCCGAGCACTTCGGCATATTCCAGCGACCATTTGTCGAAATCGGTATCGCGGCCATCGGCAAAGCGCGCCAGAGTGATGCGGCTATTGTTGGCCAGATCGTTTTCCGGACGTGGGCGGATCAGCAGCGATGAAGCGCCCCCACTGCCCGGATGCGAATAGCGCTCGTGCGCCAGCGAGACACCCAGGTGGCGCAAGCGCGCCTGGCCCATCTCCGGCGCATAGGTCAGGCGCGTGCCGAGCGCACCGCCCTTGGTCGAAGAATTGTCGATGCTTTCCAGGCTGTAGGCGGACGTTGACCAGGTTGCATCCGGGCGACTGGTCTGCCAGGAAATGGCCTTGCGGTAGATCGGCGCCAGCGTGGTCGAGGCGTAGCCGCGTTCCAGGAATGGGCCGTAGTTGGAGCCGGTGCGATCGTCGAGCGAGAAGTACTGCTTGAATTGGCCAACGGTCAACGTACCGGCCGAGAACTTCCTGGAGATATAGACATCGCGCGCCAGGATGCCGCGGCTGCCCGCCTCGTATTGCAGGCCGGCGAAATCCGCCTCGGCCTTGTAGTTGAAACCGTAGAACTTGCCGGACACGTCCAGCCACACGCGGCGGAACTGGGTGTCGTTGCGCTCGCGTGCACCACGGTCGTCGTTGTCGAACATGGTGAAGTCCCAATGCACGCGCCCGCCCACTTCGGCAGTGACCGGGCCGGCCTCGTCGGCTGCATGTGCCGCCGGTGCCAGGCAGATCGCCGCGCAGGCGCCCAAGGCACGCAAACGCAAGGTGTCGTTGCTCACAGACCCTCCCAGGTACAGGTGTGAATCACGTTTGGCAATGCACCGCACAACCGCCGCGGCGCGTTGGCAGCAGCCTAGTCCGGCGAAGCTGTCATGGACCTGTCGTTTGGGGGCGGGGATTGGGGAGTCGGGATTTGGGATTCGCAAAAGCAGAGTTGCAACAGCGGCGAGCTTTTGTACGCGTGGCCTGTTACCTTCCGGCCGCGACCAACCGCTGTTCCGAATCCCCAATCCCTATTCACGAATCCCTGCCCCATGCGCCTTCTGCTAGTCGAAGACAATGCCGATCTCGCCGATGCCATCGTGCGGCGTATGCGCCGTAGCGGGCATGCGGTGGATTGGCAGGCCGATGGGTTGGCGGCGGCCAGCGTGCTGCGGTATCAGAGCTTCGATCTGGTGGTGCTGGACATCGGTCTGCCCAAACTCGATGGGCTGCGGGTGCTGGCCGGCATGCGCGAGCGGGGCGATACCACGCCGGTGCTGATGCTGACTGCGCGCGATGGCATCGAAGACCGCGTGCAGGCACTGGATGTCGGTGCGGACGATTACCTGGGCAAGCCGTTCGACTTTCGTGAGTTCGAAGCGCGTTGCCGCGTGTTGCTGCGGCGTAACCGGGGGCAGGCCAGCGAGGTGGTGCAGATCGGCGGATTCGTCTTCGACAATGCCGCGCACACGCTGCTGCTGGATGGCGTGCCGATCGAGTTGCCCAATCGCGAATATCGCCTGTTCGAGATCCTGATCGGACGGCTCGGACAGGTGGTTGGCAAGGACGAGATCGGCAACGGCTTGTTCGGCTTCGACGACGACGCCGGCCCCAATGCTATCGAGCTGTATGTCGGCCGGCTGCGGCGCAAGCTGGCCGCCGCGCCGTTGCGTATCGTCACCGTGCGCGGTGCCGGTTACAAACTCGAAGAAGCCGACCCGCATGCGCCGGTGGAGCCGGGCGCCGATGGCTGAGCCGCTGGTGGTGGCACCGTCGATCCGGCGCACCTTGCTGCTGTACCTGGGCAGCCTGTCGCTGCTGGGTGCAGTGGTGCTGTTCTTTGCCGCACGCGATTACGGCGAGCGGGCGGCCAATCGGTCCTACGATCACCTGCTGGTGTCCTCGGCGCTGTCGATCATCGACAGTGTGGCCTTGGTCGGCGGCGACTGGCAGGTGGATCTGCCGTATGCCTCGCTGGATCTGCTCGGCATGGCGCCGGAAGACCGCGTGTTCTATCGCGTGTTCGATGCGCAGGGCCGCACCATCACCGGCGAAGACACGCTGCCGCCGCCGCCGCGTGCGCCCCGCGACGAGCGGCCGCTGCTGTTCGATGCGCAGTACAGCGGCGAGCCGGTGCGCTTTGCGGTGGTGATGCATCGGGTGGCGTCGGCCTCGGGGCAGGGCGAGGTGCGCGTGCAGGTGGGCCAGACCCGGCGCGCACGCGATGCGGTGGCGCGCGATGTGGTGCTCAACGCCTTGGTGGCGATCGGCGTGCTGTCGCTGCTGGCGCTGGGCCTGGTGTGGCTGGGTGTCTACCGCGCGTTGCGGCCGCTGCAGCGCATCGAGCGCGATCTGTCGCGGCGCGAACCCTCCGACCTCAAGCCGCTGAACGTGCCGGCGCCGCAGGAAATGCAGTTGATGGTGACCGCGCTCAACCGGTTCATGGCGCGGCTATCGTCCAGCAACGAAACCCTGCGCGCCTTCATGGCCGAAGCCGCGCACCAGATGCGCACACCGCTGGCGGCCTTGCGCGCGCAGGCGCAGCTGGCGATGGACGACGACGACCCGCACGAGATGCAACGCAGCCTGGTGGCGATCGAGCGCAACGCCAGCCATATGAGCCGGCTGCTCAATCAGTTGCTCAGCGATGCCAGCGTGATCCACCGTGCCAACCTGCAGCGCTTTGCCACCGTGGATCTGGCCGATGTACTGCATCAGGCCCTGCACGAAGCGTTGCCGCGCAGCCCAGGCGCACCGCGCGTGCAGCTGGCGATCGACCCGAAACCGGCGCTGCTGCGCGGCGATGCCTTGCTGCTCCGCGAGGCGCTGAAAAACCTGATCGACAACGCCTGTAAATACGGTGCCGGTGCCGGTGCCCCGCTGCAGGTGGCGCTCACCAGCGACGGCAACCACCATGTGCTGACCATTGCCGATCATGGCCCGGGCATTCCGGCGGCCGAGGCCGAGCGTGTGTTCGAGCGTTTCGTGCGGGGGGCGGATGCGCCGGCCGGCGGCGCCGGGCTGGGGTTGGCCATCGTCAAGCGCGTGGTGGAAGCGCATGGCGGGCGCATCGATCTTTCCAACCGCATCGGTGGCGGCTTGATCGCCTCGCTGCATTTTCCCGGAGGAGACGCGTGATGCGGGCGATGTGGATGCTGCTGTTGCTGCTGGTCCATGGCCTGGCCTGCGCGGCGCCCGGCGATGTGCGGCGCTTTCCTGCACAGGGCCCGGTGCGTGTGCAGCTGCGCGTGCAGGGCTCCACCGACCTGGAAGTGTTCGGCGCAGTCATCCGGGATTACCAGCGGCTGCATCCGGGCACCGAGGTGATCTACGAAGACGTGATTGCCTGGGACATCTATGACCGTTATCTGCACCCAAGTCATGGCGCACCTGCTGCAGACATGCTGATCAGCGCCAGCATGGATCTGCAGACCAAACTGGTGAACGACGGCCACGCGTTGGCGCATCGCTCCGCACAGACCGAAGCCTTGCCGGCATGGGCGCAATGGCGCCATGAAGTGTTCGGCATCAGCTACGAGCCGGTGGCCATCGTCTACAACACGCGCAAGCTGGATGCCGCCCGCGTGCCGCGCACGCGCCGGCAGTTGCTGGCGTTGTTGCGCGCGCCCGATGCACCGCTGCGCGGCAAGGTCGGCACCTACGATGTCGAACGCAGCGGCGTGGGGTATCTGTTCGCGACCCAGGACGGCCAGGTGGGCAGTATCGCCGGCGCGCTGCTCGCGGCGCTGGGGGCCAACCGGGTGGTGTTGGAAGAGCGCACCGGCAGCCTGCTCGATCGGGTCAGCCGTGGCGAGCTCCTGCTGGCCTACAACGTGCTTGGCTCCTACGCGCAGGCCCGCATCGATGCGGGCGCGCCGCTGGGCATCGTGCAGCCGCAGGACTACACGCTGGTGGCGCTGCGCACGGCGGTGATCCCCAAGACGGCGCCGCATGCGCCGGAGGCGCGCCGGTTTCTCGACTACCTGCTTTCGCCGCGCGGCCAGCAGGTGCTGTCGCGCGAGGCGCGGCTGATGCCGATCCTGCCGGCCGCCGGTGGCCGCGGCGGTTCGGCGCAGCCACCGTTCCGCCCGATCCCGCTCGGCCCCGGTCTGCTGGTGTATCTGGACAAGCTCAAACGCCGCCAGTTCCTGGACGCCTGGCGGGCGAGCACGCAGCCGCCGCGTTAGAGCGTGTGATGCACGTTGAGATGGGATGCATTGGCCGTCAGCGGTGTGGAGCGGCCACCGATTGGCTTGCCTTGGCGCCAGCCAAGCCGGCGCCACGCAGCACCCGCTCCGTGCCGCTGACGGCCAACCCTCCGCTTCGCACTCACCTCAACGTACATGACACGCTCTAGTGCAAGGCATCGGCGGCGGCCCTGTGCCAGACTTGGCGCATGGCTGATCTCACCATTCTCGTCGCCGACGACCACCCGCTGTTCCGCGCCGCCGTCATCCACGTGCTGCAGCAGACCCTGCCGCAGGCCAACGTGGTGGAAGCCTCCAGCGCTGCCACCCTGAGTGCCATGCTGCGTTCGCATCCGCAGGCCGAGCTGGTGCTGCTGGATCTGGCCATGCCCGGTGCGCGCGGTTTTTCGGCGTTGTTGCACGTGCGTGGCGAACACCCGGACATTCCGGTGGTGGTGATCTCCTCCAACGATCATCCGCGTGTGATCCGGCGTGCGCAGCAGTTCGGCGCGGCCGGGTTCATTCCCAAATCCACGCCGGCCGAATCGATCGGCACCGCGGTGGCCAGCGTGCTGGAAGGCGGCACCTGGTTCCCGCCGATGACCGCCGAGCGTTCGGAGGCCGACGCACAACTGGCTTCCAAACTCGCCCAGCTCACCCCGCAACAGTTCCGTGTGCTGCTGAGCCTGGCCGATGGCCTGCTCAACAAGCAGATCGCGCACGAACTGGGCCTGGCCGAGAACACCGTCAAGGTGCACGTCACCGCGATCCTGAAAAAGCTCGACTGCTACAGCCGCACCCAGGCCGCGGTGCTGGTCAAGGCGCTGGAGCCGGAAGGCGAGGGCTGAGCTAGCCTGCGCGACGGGTGGCCGCGCATTGCCGTCTGCAGCCGGCATGACACATCCCGCAGAACGCTTGCAGGCATTGCGCCTGCGCATCAAGAGCGGCTGGCAAAACGCAGCGCGCAGTCGTCAGGTGAGCATGGACTGCGTACTCAGACCCTCAGTGCACGCGCAGCTACATGCGGCAGCGAGCACCAGCCGCATGGCGACTGCAGCAGTGTCTATTGGCTCTAGGCCGGCGGCTGCCGATAGAACACCATGCCGCCATGATGCAGCTCGTCGTCGGTGATGAAGCGGCCATCGGCGGTGAAGCCGGTGTCGTCCCAGTATTCGATGTGCGTGCCGGTGATTTCGTAACGGCCCTGGTAGGCGCTTTGGCGCGTGCCGCGGGCCTCGTCGTAGCGGCCGTTCGGCAGGAGTTCCTGCCGGATCCGTCCGTCGCCGGTGACCCACATGCCGAGATAGGGGTGTGCTTGCATCGGATGTCCTGGTTGCTGGGTCGCGATCGTGGCGGGTGCCGTGGGCGGTTGCGCAGCTGCCGCGAACGGGCAGGCGAGCGCCGAGCCGGCGCCCAGCGCCACCGCGATGGCGGCTTTCATCGGCCTGTCGCTCATGGGCTGGCCCTGCGTTGCATTTGGCTGCGACCGCGCTGCAGCACGGCGTCGTAGGCGGGCAGGTCCAGGAACGCGTTGACCTCGACCGCCTTGCCACCGGCCATCCGCATGATCCATGCGTAGCGATTGCGATAGCTGCCGCCATCGCGCAGCGTGGCCACGCCTTCCCACTGCACGATGACGTGCTCGCCATCGGCCCAGATGCGTTGCTGCACGGGCCGCAGTGGCGAGGCCAGGCGCTCGCTCAGCGGACGCACCGCGGCGTCGACCAACACCTCGCGACCACGCAAGGTGCCGGCGCTCGGACCGGAGCCTTCGATGGTCCACACCACCTCGGGCGACAGCAGCGTCTCGAAGATACCGCTGCCCCCGTTTCGCCACTGCGCAAAGGCCGCTTCGACGATGCGCTTGTTGCAGATGGGCACGAGTTGCTCTGCGCAGGTGTCTGTGGATGCAGCATCCTTGGATGTCGCGCCGGCATTGCCTGCGAACGCTGCGGCGACAAGCAGCGCTGCTGCCGTGATGGTTGGGAGTCTGGTCATGGCTGCTCCGTGGTGGTTAGGTGCGCAGCTGCACGTGATGGGTGCCGTAGATCAACTGCTGCGCCATCGGCCTGCCGATGAAGCGTTCGGGGAAGATCGGCGGCACTGCGCTGACCGCGTCCAGGCGCGCGACATGCGCGTCGCTGAGCACGATCTCCAGCGCGCCGAAGTTGTCTTCGGCCTGCTGCAAGGTGCGTGCGCCCATCACCGGCGACACGACGGCCGGGTTGCGCAAGGTCCAGGCCAGCGCCACCTGCGAGCGCGATGCGCCCAGTTCATCGGCGACCGCACCGACCACATCGGCGATCTCCAGCGCGCGTGCATTGAGATGCCCGGTCGAGGCGATCACGCCCTTGCGGCTGCTCGACACCTCTGCCGCATTGTCGTCGGTCAGATCGGCGCGGCTGTATTTGCCGGTGAGGATGCCACCGCCCAGCGGCGACCACGGCAACACGCCCAGGCCGAGTTCGCGCGCCATCGGCAGCAGCTCGTGTTCGACGCTGCGTTCGACCAGGCTGTACTCGATCTGCAGCGCCACCAACGGCGACCAGCCGCGCAGGTCGGCCAGGGTCTGCAATTGCGCCACGCGCCAGGCCGGCGTATTGCAGATGCCCAGATAAAGCACCTTGCCCGATTGCACCAGATGCTCCAGCCCGCGCATCACCTCGTCCGGTGCGGTGGTGAAGTCCCAGGCGTGCAGGTACAGCAGGTCGATCCGGTCGGTGGCAAGTTGGCGCAGGCTGGTTTCAACCGAGCGAATCAGGTTCAGGCGATGATTGCCGCCGGAATTGATGTTGTCCGCATCGCGCGCCATGGTGAATTTGGTGGCCAGCACGAAGCGTTCGCGTCGGTCCTTGATCAACTCGCCGAGGATGCGTTCGGAGCCGCCGTTGGTGTAGTTCACTGCGGTGTCGATGAAGTTGCCGCCGCGGTCGGCATAGGCGTCGAAGATGCGTTTGGCTTCGCCTGCATCTGCGCCCCAGCCCCAGGCTTCGCCGAAGGTCATGGTGCCCAGCGACAGGGGCGAGACGCGCAGGCCGGAGCGGCCGAGCAGGCGGTAGTGGTCCAGTGAGCGTGGCTGATGCATGCGTGATGTCTCCCGGTAGCGACGTGGTGCGTGTTGCCAGCCACTGTGCCGCGGCGCGGGGGGCGAGCGTGAGCCTGGTTATCCGGCATCCTTGCCTGATCGTCCGAATGGCCGCGGCTAGTCATGGCTGTTCCCCTGCCGATGCATGCACTGCGCCCGAATGCAGCGGCTCTCTTGGCGTCAGACGCAGCACCGCAGGCAAGCGTCTATGCTATGGCGACCGCCATCGAACACTGAAGCCGCGGCACCGTGACCATCAAATTCGACCTCAACGATCTGCAGGCATTCCGTGCGGTTGCCGAAAACGGCAGCTTTCGCCGCGCTGCCGAACGCATCCGCATCACGCAACCGGCACTCAGCCGCAGGATCGACAAGCTCGAGTCGGCGTTGAACGTCAAACTGTTCGAGCGCACCACGCGCAAGGTCACGCTCACCACCGTCGGCCAGGCGTTCATGCCGCAGGTCGAGCGCATGCTCGACGATCTGGACATGGCGCTGATGAGCATCGGCGATGCAGGGTCCAGCAGGATGGGCACGGTGACCGTGGCCTGCGTGCCGTCTGCGGCGTACTACTTCATGCCGCAGGCGATCCACGGGCTGCATCAGTTGTTTCCCAAGATCCGCATCCGGCTGTTCGACGGCAGCGCCAGTCATGTCAGCGCGGCAGTAGCCTCCGGCGAAGCGGATTTCGGGGTCAGCTTCAGCGGTAACCTGGCGCCGGAGGTGGAGTTCGAACCGTTGTTGCAGGAGCGCTATGTGATTGCCTGCCGCCAGGACCATCCGCTGTCCGGGCGCGCACAGGTCAGCTGGCAGGAGGCCTACGGTTACGACTACATCACGCTGGACAAGACATCGGGCAACCGGCTGGTGCTGGATCGGGCGCTGGCTGCATTCACGCCGGACAAGCCGAGCATCTGCGAGACCCGGCATGTCACCACGTTGCTGGGGTTGGTGGAGGCCGGCGTCGGTATTGCCGCCGTGCCGTCGATTGCCATGCCGTCCGGCCCGCATCCGGTGCTGGCGGCGGTGCCGCTGGTCGAACCGGAGGTGTCGCGCAACGTGGGGCTGCTGAAACGTCGCGGACGCACGCTGACACCGACCGCGCTGGAACTGGCGGAACTGGTGCGACGGATGCCCGCACGTTCAGGGTGACACCGGGTCCAGGCCGCTCGCGCGCGCCACCGCCTGCGCATTACCCGACTGCAGGTACGCAAGCAGGCGCTTGGCCGCCTCGGGATGCTCCGCGTTGACCGGAACGCCCGCCGCATAGCGCGTGATCGACTGCAGCGGTTCGGGGATCTTGCCGACAAACTCCACGCCTGCCACCGGAAGCAGCTCGGCCACCTGCTGAAAGCCGAGCTGATAGCTGCCATCGGCCACCACCGTGCCCACCGGGGTGCGCGGAATCTTCTTGCTCTTGGCCATCATCGGGCCTTCGATCTGCAACTTTTTGAATAGCGTGGTTTCGATGTAGACGCCGCTGGCGCTGTCGGAATAGGCCACCGAATCGGCGTGCAGCAGCGTCTGTTTGAAGTGCTCGACGCTGTCGATCTTGGGTTTGGGTGCACCGCTGCGCACCACCATGCCGATCCTGGAATCGGCCAGTTCCACCCGCGATGCCGGGTCGACCACGCCGGCATCGATCAGCTTCTGCAGCGCGCTGCCGACCATGATCACCACATCGGCATGCTCACCGCGTGCAAGCCGGTTGGGAATGGCTTGTGGCGTTTCGCCCATCGAAGGACCGAGCAGGGTGGTGACCTTCACCCCGGTCTGCTTGGTGTATTGCGGCGCCAGGCGATCGAAGGCGGCCGTGAAACCGCCGGAGGTCATCACGGTCAACTCCTGTGCGCCCGCCGCTGTGGACAGCAAAACCGTTGCAATGATCGCAGCCAACCATTTTTTCCACCTGCTCCGCATCATTTCGTCGCTCCTGCCGCAGCATCCAGGCCGGTCGCCGTCGCGGGATTGCCTTGGCGGCGATACAGAAACAGCGTGGCCCCCAGCGCGCACGCCGACGCGAAGACCAGCCAATAGCCGGGCGCCGCCTTGTCGCCGGTGACATGGATCAGCCAGGTGGAGATCACCGGCGTAAAACCGCCAAACACCGCGGTTGCCAGGCTGTAGGCGAGCGAGAATCCCGCAACCCGCACATGCGCCGGCATCCGTTCGGTGAGCGCCGGGATCATGGCGCCGTTGTAGAGGCCATAGATGAAGGACAGCCACAGCAGCGCCTGCAACATATGCGTAAAGCTCGGTGCGGCCGCAAGCAACGCGAGCACCGGATAGGCCGTCGCGATGCACACCACCGCCATGGTCACCAGCAGCGGCTTGCGGCCGAAGCGGTCGCTGAGCGCGCCGCCGATCGGCAGCCAGATGAAATTGGACACGCCCACCAGCAGCGTCACGATCAATGCATCGCCGGTGCTGAGTTTGAGCACGGTCTTGCCGAACGTCGGTGCGTACACGGTGATCAGATAGAACGCGGTCGTCGTCAGCGCGACCATCAAGCCGCCGGCAATCACGATGCCGGCATTGTTCGCCAGCCCGCGCATCACTTGCTTCATCGTGACCGGCTGCCGGCGCTGCGCAAATTCGGCAGTCTCTTCCAGGCTTCGCCGCAGCAAGAAGATGAAAGGGATGATGACGCAACCGATGCCGAACGGAATCCGCCAGCCCCATTGCGCCAGATCCTGCGGCGCCATCAGCTGGTTGAGCGCAAACCCGATCGCGGCCGCCGCGACGATGGCAAGCTGCTGGCTGGCCGATTGCCAACTGGCATAGAAGCCGCGCCGGCCCGGTGTCGCCATCTCGGCCAGATACACCGACACGCCGCCCATTTCCGCGCCGGCCGAAAAGCCCTGCAGCAAGCGCCCGAGCAGCACCAGGGCCGGGGCCCACAAGCCGATGCTGGCGTAGCCTGGCACCAGCACGATCAGCACGGTACCGCTGGCCATGATCGCCAAGGTGACGATCAGGCCTTTGCGGCGCCCGACATCGTCGATGTAGGCACCCAGGATCACCGCACCCAGCGGCCGCATCAGAAAGCCCGCGCCAAACACGGCGAAGGTCATCATCAGGGACGCGAATTCGTTGCTCGCCGGGAAGAAGGCCGCGGCGATCTGCGTTGCGTAAAAACCGAACAGGAAGAAGTCGAACTGCTCGAGGAAGTTGCCCGAGGTCACCCTCAGCACCATCCCGAGTTTGGACTGTTGCGTTGCCTCACCGCTGGAACTGTGCATAAATCGCCCTCCACGATAGGTATGCATGGACGTCTGACACCTGAGGCACTCGATTCTGGTCCAGATGGTCGATGTTGATAATTGCTGCTTTCTCATCGATTGATGCGCGTTGAACATCGGCCCGCGCGGCTGCAGTGCGCGACGCGCAGTACCCTCGCCACGATGCGCATGCCGCATTCGCCAGCGGCCGCTGGCGTTGCCGCCTGACCTGAAGGTCGATCCGTCCATGCCGTCGCCGCAGGTGCGCTGGCGGCCTGCCGATGTGCCGATTAGATTGGTGCGTGCGCTGCCGGTCTTGGGCGCGTGAGAGCAAGCAGGCAGCGCTGGCAGCGCGCTACCCGCGCCGCATCAACATCTGCGTCACCAGCGCACGCAAGGCAGGCGGACGGACCGGTTTGGACAAAAATCCCCAACCCAGATCCAGCGCATGCTCGCGCAGGACAGGGTCGGGTTCTGCGGTGACCAGGATCACCCGTGGCTCGCGTTGCCAGCGTTCCACCAACTGCGACAGCAGCATGGGGCCGTGGTGTGCGCCCATGCGCGCATCCAGCAGCAGCAGTTCCGGCACCTCCTCGGCATTGGCAGCGCTCAATGCCTCATCCGGGCCGCCGGCGAAATCCACGCGGCATTCCCAGCGTTCCAGCAGCGTGCGGGTGGCTTCGCACACCAATGGCTCATCGTCCACGCACCATACCCGGCAGCCGTGCAGGATGGGGTCGTTGCCGTGTTCGGCAGTGCTGGCCGCCGCTGGCAGTTGCCGAGCGATGGCGGTGCGATCGCCCAGCGGGACAGTCACCGAAAACACGCTGCCGGCGCCCAGGGTGGAACGCAGCCCGATGCGATGTCCGAGCAGACGGCCGATGCGCTCGACGATGGCCAGGCCCAGGCCTGCGCCGCGATCGTTGGCCACGCCGTCGTCCAGGCGGCGGAATTCTTCGAAGATTTCGTGTTGCAAGGCGTCGGGGATGCCGGGGCCCTGGTCGTGCACTTCGATACGCAGCCAGCCGCCACGGCGACGGCAGCCGATCAGCACGCGCCCGCGCGGCGTGTAGCGGATGGCGTTGGACAGAAAGTTCTGCAGGATGCGGCGCAGCAGGTTTTCATCGCTCAATACCACCGCCGAGGTCGGCACCGATTCCAGCACCAACCCGCGGTCTTCGGCCAGGATGCCGAAGTCGCGCGCCAGGGTGTCCAGCAAGGGCGCAAGCGCAAAGTCGCGCACCTGGGTCTTCAGGCTGCCCGCTTCCAGGCGCGAGATGTCGAGCAGGCTGTTGAGGATGGCGTCCTGCGCAGCCAGTGCACCGTCGATGTTGTCGACCACGCGTGCGCTGCCAGCCTCGCGCACTTGCCCGCGCAGCACCGAGACGAACATGCGCGCGGCGTTGAGGGGCTGCAGCAGGTCGTGCACCGCCGAGGCGACGAAGCGGGTCTTGTAGCGGTTGGCGCTTTCGGCTTCGCGCTTGGCCGCCGCCAGGTCGCGGGTGCGCTCGGCCACGCGGTGTTCCAGCGCGTCGGCCAGCGAACGCAGTTCGCGTGCGGCGTTCTTGTAGCTGGTGATGTCGGCGTAACTGGTGACAAAGCCGCCATCGGGCAGCGGATTGCCGCGGATTTCCAGCACGGTGCCGTCTTCTTTTTCGCTCTCGCGCATATGCGGCTTGCCGCTGCGTAAATGATTCAGGCGCCGCTCGATCGCCGCCTCGATCGGCCCCGGCCCCAGCAGGCCGCGGCGTGCATTGAAGCGGAACAGGTCTTCGATCGGTCGGCCGATCTTGAGCAGTTCCGGCGGGAACCGGAATAGCTCCACATAGCGCGAATTCCACGCCACCAGGTTGAGCGCCTCGTCGATCACCACCACGCCTTGCGGCAGATGTTCCAGGCTGCGGCTCAGGCCGGCATTGGCCTGCTGCGCGGCGGTCACCACGCCGTCCTGGGCCGTGCGCAGTTCTTCGGCGTGTTGCTGCAGCAAGGTTTCCAGTTCGTGCCGGCTGCGCTGGCGTAGCGCCGACAGCCGCCGCCGTTGCTGCACGAACAACCACAGCAGTGCCAAGGCCAGCCACGCGCCGGCGGCGGCAATCGCCGCGGCGCGGCCGGCAGCGGCGCTGGCGCGGGTGTCGTGCAGCAGATGCAGGCGCCAGCCGCTTTCGGGCACTTCCAGGGTCTGCCACAGCACCTGCGCACCGAGCGGCGGGTCGCGCACGTCGGCCAGCACGCCGCCGTACCCGGTCTGCTCGATCAGCCGGCGCCGCAGCGGCAGCAATTCCTGGTCGGCGTACTGGCGGGTGCTCTGCAGTTCGCGGCGATCGCGGTCGCTGAGCGGGGCCAGCACGCGGTAGCGCCACTCCGGCTGGCTGGCCAGAAACACCACATCGTGCGCGTCCGACGCCAGCACGATATCCGGGGTCTGCAGCCACTCGCGCTCCAGCGCAGCCAGCGCGATCTTGATCACCACCACGCCCTGCACCCGGCCGGCGCCATCGACAATGGCCTGCGACAGGAAGTAGCCTGGCTCGCTGGTGGTCATGCCGATGCCGTAGAAGCTGCCGCTGCCGGTGGCCAGCGCCTGCTGGTAATACGGACGGAAGGCGTAATCCACGCCCACGTTGCTCCGTGGCGCCCGCCAGTTGCTGGCGGCCAGTGCCACGCCGTCATGGTTGATCAAGGTCAGCGTGGACGACTGCGTGACATTGTTGGCGCGTTCGAGCTTGCGGTTGAGCGCATCCACCTGTGCCGGCGACAGCGGGCCGGACACGGCCGCGCGCAACTCCGGGTCCAGCGCCAGAATCTGCGGCAGCGTGCGATAGCGGTCCACGCGCTGCTGCAGCGCCTGCGCGTAGAGCCGCAGCTGGCGGCGCACGGTGGCGCTTTCATCGTGCAGCGCGCTCTGTTCGACGAAGTGCCCGGCCGCCACCATGGCCACCACCATCCCGCCCAGCACGATGGACAAGGTGAGCAGCAGGCGACGGCGTTGCGATGCGTACATGGGCGCAAGTATGCGGTCTGCTGCCGGATCGCGTAGCCATCAGCGCGTAACGGCCAACAAGAAACGGTTGCGCTCAACTCCAGACAGACGCAGCCGGCGCTCGGTGCCGCATGTGCCACGCGTCGACGACGGTTCCGGGCGCTCGGCCCGCAGTTGCCTGGCCGCTGCTCGCGATCTGTGTCAGCCGCTCATCGCACGCTGAGCAAGCGCCGAATACGACAACGGCCGCACCCGGGATGGATGCGGCCGTGTCGAATGCCTGTGGCGGTGCGGTTCCGGCGGCGCGTCGGCGAACCGGCGCGCGGCCATGACTGCTTTTGCTCAGTGCAGCTTAGAACTGCACCTGCGCACGCAGTTCCATCACGTGCGGGGTTTCATGCACGCCATTGCGCGAGGAATCCACCCAGCTGTAGTTGGCCTGGAACTTGAAGTGGCTGGTGAGGTACCAGTTGGCGCCGATGGTGGTGTCGTGCTGACGGCCGCCATGCACATTGTTGTCTTCCAGGTTCAGGCGGCTGTAGCGGGCGGTCAGCTCGACCGCGCCGTAGTCGTGCGACGGCTTGATGTTGCCCGGCACGCCGCCGGCATAGCTGCGCGATTCGCCGGTCAGCGTCCAGGTGCCGTAGACGTACTGGCCCTGGGCGATGAAGTGCGGCTGGTTCGCGTTGCGCGCCACTTCGGCACGCAGGGCTTCGCTCTGCAGCGAGAACGGGCCATGGATCCAGACCGCTTCCAGGCCGGTGCGGATCACATGGTCCACATCGAGGATGGTGCCGGTATCGATCAGGCGCACATCGGTCAGGCCGGCTTCCGGGCGCGCACGCAGGCGCACACGCGGGCTGAACGACACGCCGCGGCCGTCGCTGTAACCGCGCGGGTTTTCGATCGAGCCGGCGATGCCCAGGTGCAGCACGTCGCCTTCGGCCTTCATCGGGGTCCATGCCGCGTGCACGGCCTGGGTGGTGCCCGGGTTGTCGCCCTGCAGATCCTTGCCGCCGTACGCGCCGGCCTGCAGCAGGTACTGCTGACGTTCCAGCGTCCATTCCGCGCCGGTACGGCGCCCCTGGAACACCGCCTGGATCGGCAGGCCCAGTTCCATGAAGCTGCCCGCACGCGAGCTCTGCACCGCTTCCAGGCCCACCGGCACCTTCATGTAGCCCAGGCGCACGCGGCCGTAATCCTGGCCGAACAGGGCCTTGGTCTCGAACCGGTAGAACACGTCCAGCCACAGCTTGGACTCGAAGTCGTAGTACACCATGGCGTCGTAGACGCCCTTCTTCTTGATGGTGGCGCCGAATTCCTTGCGGCGGAAGTCGTTGCGGTCTTCCAGGCGGTCGTCGCCGGAGAAGTTGTTGTCGTCGTAGGCGTAGTTGCCGGTCAGGCCAAGCTCGGTGCCGTCACCGAAGGTGTACTTGGTCGGCCAGTTGTCGATCGAGGTGGCTGCATTGGCAGCGGCGGGGACGATGGCAGCAGCCAACGCCAGGACAAGCAGATTGAGGCGCATAGGTATGGTCTTCGGCAATGAAAAGGGGCCGGGCGTCCTGCCATGGCGGTCGCAATGAATGTCTTCAGCAAGCGCGCAGGGTCCGGACGACGGCAGCACAGAAACGGTGTCTGCGTTAAACGGAATTAACGGCCGGCGGCGGCGCGGCTGAAGTGTAAGCCCACGTTCAGCCGCTGGACATGGGGTAGTACCAATGGGCTATCGGCCGGGGCTGTGACGTGCGGCCAGAATGCGTGCAACGGGTGCCTGCTCGGCACCCTCTCTCGTCTCTCGGAGTGGTGTCATGCACATCAGCAAGCCTGCCGGCCCCCTGCCGGCATCCGTCCCCTTCTATCGCCAACTGTATTTTCAGGTGGTGGTGGCGATCGTTCTCGGTGCCCTGCTGGGCCATTTCGAGCCCGCCTTCGCCGAAAGCCTCAAGCCGCTGGGCGACGCGTTCATCAAGCTGGTGAAGATGATCATCGCCCCGGTGATCTTTCTGACCATCGTCACCGGCATCGCCGGCATGACTCATCTCAAGACGGTGGGCCGGGTGTTCGGCAAGGCGATGGCCTACTTCCTGTTCTTTTCCACCTTGGCCCTGGTGGTCGGTTTGGTGGTCGCTCATGTGGTGCAGCCCGGCGCCGGCATGAACATCAATCCGGCCGATCTGGACCAGAGTGCGGTCAAGAGCTACGTCGAGAAGTCGCATGACCTGACCCTGGTCGGCTTCCTGATGGACATCATCCCCAACTCGCTGATCGGCGCGTTCACCGGCGATCAGGTCGTCAACGGCAAGCTGACCGGGCCGAACATCCTGCAGGTGCTGTTCGTGGCGGTGCTGTTCGGCGTGTCGCTGGCGCTGGTGGGCGAGCGCGGCAAGCCGGTGCTGAACCTGCTGGAAGCGCTGATCGCCCCGGTGTTCAAGCTGGTACACATCCTGATGCGTGCCGCCCCGATCGGTGCCTTCGGCGCCATCGCCTTCACCATCGGCAAGTACGGCGTGGAGTCGCTGGTCAACCTGGCCTGGCTGGTGGGTTCGTTTTATCTGACATCCCTGCTGTTCGTGCTGGTGATCCTGGGGCTGGTGAGCCGGCTGTGCGGGTTTTCGGTCCTCAAGCTGATCCGCTACCTGAAGGCCGAGCTGCTGCTGGTGCTGGGCACGTCCTCGTCGGAGTCGGCTTTGCCGTCGCTGATGGAGAAGATGGAAAAGGCCGGTTGCGAGAAGTCGGTGGTGGGTCTGGTGGTGCCAACCGGGTACTCGTTCAATCTGGACGGCACCAACATCTACATGACGCTGGCGGCGCTGTTCATCGCCCAGGCCACCAATACCGAACTGACCCTGGGCCATCAGATCGCACTGCTGGCCGTGGCGATGCTCAGCTCCAAGGGAGCGGCCGGCGTCACCGGTGCCGGCTTCATCACCCTGGCCGCCACGCTGGCCGTGGTGCCTGAAGTGCCGGTGGCCGGCATGGCGCTGATTCTGGGCGTGGACCGTTTCATGAGCGAATGCCGCTCGCTGACCAACTTCATCGGCAACGCGGTGGCCACCGTGGTGGTCTCGCGCTGGGAAAACGCCCTGGACCGCGACCGGCTCAAGCTGGTGCTGGACGGCGGCGAACCGCCGCTGCTGGCCCCGGTCGGCCAACCCGGCGTGGCACCTGCCAGCCTGCGTTGATGCTTCCTACGGCCCTGTCTTCCGTCGGTGTTAGCGACGGGATGCAGGGCCGTTCTTGTTTGGCCTCCACGCCGGCTGCGCTGCGCGCCACGCCGCATCCGTGATTTCCCTGCCGCGCTGACAGCTGCGCGACAGGCCCTTGTTCAGGCAGGAGGGTAGAATTCAGCCTCCTGCGCCTTCGAGAACCACACCACCGATGTCCACCGACGACTTCAAACAGGCCGCCCTCGACTACCACCGCCAGCAGCCGGCCGGCAAGATCAAGGTCACCGCGACCAAGCCGATGCTGACCCAGCGCGATCTGTCGCTGGCGTATTCGCCGGGCGTGGCGTTCGCCTGCGAGGCCATCGTCGAGGATGCCACCCAGGCCAGCGAGCTCACCGCGCGCGGCAATCTGGTGGCGGTCATCACCAACGGCACGGCGGTGCTGGGCCTGGGCAACATCGGCCCGCTGGCCTCCAAGCCGGTGATGGAAGGCAAGGGCGTGCTGTTTCAGAAGTTCGCCGGCATCGACGTGTTCGATATCGAAATCAACGAGAACGACCCGGACAAGCTGGTGGACATCATCGCCAGCCTGGAGCCGACCTTCGGCGGCATCAACCTGGAAGACATCAAGGCGCCGGAATGCTTCATCGTCGAGCGCAAGCTGCGCGAGCGCATGAACATCCCGGTGTTCCATGACGACCAGCATGGCACTGCGATCATCGTTGGCGCGGCCGTGCTCAACGCGCTGGTGGTCACTGGCAAGAAGATCGAAGAGGTCAAGCTGGCCACCACCGGCATGGGCGCGGCCGGCATTTCCTGCGTGAACATGCTGGTGTCGCTGGGCCTGAAGCCGGAGAACATCCTGGCGCTGGACCGCGATGGCGTGATCCACACCGGCCGCACCGATCTGGACCCGGACAAGCAGCGCTACGCCCGCGATACCGACAAGCGCACCCTGGCCGAAATCGTCGAAGGCGCCGATATCTTCCTGGGCCTGTCGGCCGCCGGCATCCTCAAGCCGGAGATGGTCGCCAGCATGGCGCGCCAGCCGGTGATCTTCGCGCTGGCCAACCCCAATCCGGAAATCACCCCGGAAGTGGCCAAGGCGGTGCGCCCGGATTGCATCATCGGCACCGGTCGGTCGGACTATGCGAACCAGATCAACAACGTGCTGTGCTTCCCGTACCTGTTCCGCGGCGCGCTGGATGTGGGCGCCACCGGCATCAACGAGGAAATGAAGATCGCCTGCGTCAAGGCGATCGCGGCGATGGCGCGGCGCGAGGCCTCCGACCTGGGTGCGGCCTATGGCGGCGAGACCCCGAGCTTCGGCCCCGACTACCTGATTCCGCGTCCGCTGGACCCGCGCCTGCTGGTGGAACTGTCGTCTGCGGTTGCGCAGGCGGCCATGGATTCGGGCGTGGCCACGCGCCCGATCACCGACATGGAGGCCTACCGCGACAAGCTCGGCCAGTTCGTCTACCGCACCAGCCTGATGATGAAGCCGGTCTACGACCGCGCGCGCGCCGACAAGCAGCGCGTGGTGTATGCCGAAGGCGAAGAAGAAGTGGTGCTGCGCGCGGTGCAGAACGTGGTCGACGAGGGCCTGGCCTTCCCGATCCTGATCGGCCGCCCGGACGTGATCGAAGCACGCATCGAACGCATGGGCCTGCGCCTGACCGCCGGCGTGGATTTCGAGATCACCAACATCCTCGACGACCCCCGCTTCAACGATTACTGGCAGTACTACCACGCGCTGACCGAGCGTCGTGGCGTGACCGTCACCGCGGCCAAGGAGTTGATGCGCTCGCGCCCGACCCTGATCGCGGCAGTGATGGTGGCGCGCGGCGAAGCCGACGCGATGCTGTCCGGCGTGGTCGGCCGCTTCCACAAGAAGCTGGGCTACGCGCGCAGCGTGATTCCGCTGGAACCGCGGGTGAGCTCCACCTCGGCGATGACTGGTGTCATCAACCAGCTGGGCGTGTTCTTCTTCCTGGATACGCACGTGCAGGAAGACCCCACGGTGGAGCAGGTGGTGGAAGCCACATTGCAGGCCGCGTACCGCCTCAAGCTGTTCGGCATCGAGCCGAATATCGCGCTGCTGTCGCACTCCAACTTCGGCAGCCACGACTCGCGCGATGCGCTGAAGATGCGCCAGGTGCGCGAGGCACTGCTCAAGCGCAAGCCCGAGCTCAACATCGACGGCGAAATGCAGGGCGACACCGCCTGGGACGAGGCGCTACGCAAGCAGATCATGCCCAACAGCACCTTGAAGGGCCGCGCCAACCTGTTCGTGTTGCCGAACCTGGAAGCGGCCAACATCGCCTACAACCTGGTGCGCGTGTTCACCGATGGCGTGGCGATCGGCCCGATCCTGATGGGCATCTCCAAGCCGGTGCATATCCTCACCACCAGCGCCACCTCGCGCCGGGTGATGAACATGACCGCCATCGCAGCGGTGGATGCGCAGATCCGCAGGCAGCGCGATGCGGAAAAGGCGGCAGCCGACAAGGGCACCGACTGACTCGAGATGTTCAGACTTGCCAGGTGTCCAAGACTTGGCCGAGTGCTGCTTGATTTGAAGCAGCAAGCGCTCGGCCGGCAAGACAACGGCCGAGAAGTGTCTTCCTCGATAGGGTGTTGCAAGGCGCCCAGGCACTTAGAGCGGCTAACAAAACGTAGCGCAGTAGTTTTGTTAGCTGCTCTTAGTCCCCAGTCTGCAGCAATAACCCACAAGCCCCTCTCCCCGCGGGAGAGGGGTTGGGGTGAGGGTACGGCCTACCCTTGGCAGCGACTCAGCGTCGACCATCCAAAACGTTGACGAGCGACGCAAACAGCAGGCGTCGCGGGGCGTCATCATCCCAGCGATCACGCCCAAAACCTCAGTCCTCAGCGCGCATCCGGCACCGCACCCAGTAACTCGATCTCCGCCACCTGTGCACGCGCAGGCGCGGTCCAATGCAGCCGATACTCCGCATACGAACCGGGCGTCGCGATCCGGAACGGGCGCGTTTGAAGCGGCCATTGAAAACGCTCCTCGCGGCGCGTATCGACGACGCGCCACGTGCCTCCTGCAGTGCGTGCTTCCAGCGTCCACGCGGCCGACGCAATCGCAGCGTCGCCGCTGGTCACGGTGTAAAGCATGGCCTCACCGCGATCAAGACCGCTCAACGTCAGCACCGTGGCGGGCGACACCGCGCTCGCGCTGCCCGCATCGTCGTCATGCAAAGCCGTCAGCGCGCGACCATCGGCCTGCGTCACGCGTGCGCTGGCACCCAGCAGGTCACGCAACGGGGCAGAGCGCTTGCCTGGCGCGGTCAACGACGGCGGCACATCCTCTGGTGCGCTGCCCCAGCGCGAGGGCGTGGGCCCCATCTCGAAGTCCAGCGTCGCACCCTTGGCGATCGCCGCATGCGGCAACCAGGTCTTGCGCCATGGCTTGCCGTTGAGCCTGAGCGATTGCACATACACATTTTCCGGCGAATTCTGCGGCGCATTGACCGTCAGCGTACCGCCGCCCGGCAAGCGCACGCGCGCCTGCTTGAACAGCGGCGAGCCGATCACATACTCCGGCGCTCCCATCCGCAACGGATACAACCCCAGCGCAGCGAACAGATACCACGCCGACATCTCGCCATTGTCTTCGTCGCCAGGGTAACCCTGGCCGATCTCGCTACCCAGGTACAGGCGCGCCAGGACTTCGCGCGTAATGCGCTGTGTCTTCCACGGTTGCCCTGCATACAAATACATCCATGGAATGTGGTGCGCAGTCTGGTTGCTGTGCGCGTACATGCCCATGCGCACATCGCGTGCTTCGGTCATCTCGTGAATGGTGTTGCCATACGAGCCTGCAAACTGCGCTTGGGCAGTCTCGGGCGTGGCGAAAAACATGTCCAGCTTGGCGGCCAGTGCCGCGCGGCCACCGTAGAGCGTAGCCAGGCCTTCGCCATCGTGTGGCGCGGTGAATGCAAACGTCCACCCGCTGGATTCGGTGTAATCGTTGCCCCACACGCGTGGATCGTACTGCGCCGCATCCACGCGCCACGTGCCGTCGGGTTTGCGCCCCTGGAAGAAGCCGACCGCCGGGTCGAACAGCGCCGCATACCCGGCTGCGCGGTGGCGAAAATACAGCGCTTCGGTCGCATAGCGCTCGCGCGCTGCGGCAGTGTTGGCCTGGATGGACAACGCCTCGGCCATGTTGGCAATGCCGAAGTCGTTGAGGGCGCCCTCCATCGACCACGACATGCCTTCATGCGTGTCGGTATCGGTATAGCCGCGGAAGGTCGAGCGCGCCATGCCCTTGCGCCCGACATGCCGGTCCGGCGCAACGACCGTGGCGTTCTTCAGTGCAGCGGCGTAGGCCTCGGCCGGGTCGAAGCCTTGCACGCCTTTTCGCCATGCATCAGCAAACGCCACATCCGAGCTGGTGCCCACCATCAGGTCTGCATAACCGGGCGACGACCAGCGCGCAATCCAGCCGCCCGCCCGCGATTGTTCGACAAACCCCTGCACCAGGGCGCCGGCATCATCGGGCGCAAATAGCGCATACGCAGGCCAGGCCGTGCGAAACGTATCCCACAGCCCGTTGTTGACGTACACCCGGCCATCGCGGATCGGTGCGAAGCTGCGCACCGCGCTGCCGTCGATAGTGTCGTCCGACCAGCTGTTCTGGCTGGCGTAGCGCCAATCCGGGGCAGTCGCAGTGCCCACGTTTTCATGCGCCGAGTTCGGATACAGGTACAACCGGTACAGGTTGGAATACAGCGTGGTTGCCTGGTCGGCAGTGGCATCGGGCACTTCGAAGCGCCCCAGCAATGCATCCCAGGCCTCCTGCGCGCGCGCGGCGACCTGCTCGAAGCTCGCGTCTGCGGCAATTTCCAGTTCTGCATTGTGTTTTGCCTGATCCACCGACATCAGCGAAGTGGCAATGCGCATCTGCACCTGTCGCGTGCTGCCGGCATCGAACTTGATCCATCCGGTCGGGCGGCCAGTGTCGAGCAGGCCGCTGCTGTGCCAGGGCCTGTCGAAGCTGGCATAGACGTACATGCGCGTTGCGCCCGTCGACAAACCGCTGCGCACATCGGTGTAACCGGACAGTGTCTGGGTCGCAGCATCCAACTTTAGCCCGCCGCGCGCGTCCACGTTGTCGAACAGCAGGTTGGCATCGCCCCGCGCCGGGAAGCGAAAACGAAACAGCGCCGCGTGATCGGTCGGTGCGATCTCGGCATGGATGCCGTTGTCCAGTTGCACGGCGTAGCGATAGGGGCGGGCCTGTTCGTCGTCATGCGAAAACCCCAGTGCACGCCTGCTGCGATCGGCATCCGGCACGCCGGCAGTGAGCGAGGGCATCACCTGAAACGTCTGCCGGTCGCCCATCCACGGGCTCGGTTGATGGCTCAGCGACAGCGCCTGCAGACGCGGGCGATTGTCTGCACCGTTGTGCTCGTTCCAGCGGTATAGCCAGGTCAGCGTTCCCGCATCGGTGACCGGCGTCCAGAAGTTGAAACCGTGCGGCACGGCCGTCGCAGGAAAATTATTGCCGCGCGAAAACGTGCCATTGGATTGCGTGCCGCGCGTGGTCAGCACTCGGCAATGGCGATATCGTCGATCCACCCGGCAGCGCGCGCGCCCGCAGGCGGCGCCACGTCCAGTTCGATCGCACGCACACGCCGCCCACGCAGCCCGGGCACATCTCCCAACCGCACCTGCTTGCGCGCCCACTGTTGCGGGTACAGCGTCTTCGAATCGCCCTGCGCCTGCGCACCCAATGCCACGCCATGTTGATCGCGCGCTGCGCTGGCAGAGACATGTGTGCCGTCGTCCAGCAGCAGGTCCAGCGAGACATACGTGGATGCCACATGGTCGTTGCCGACACTTTCCGGCAAGACCATCCACGACAGCGTGGTCTGCGTCTGGATCAGCAGATCGGTGGTGAACAACGCGCGTCGCCCACCTGCGCCGTTGCTCGCGTAACGCAGCGCATGCGCTGCGCTGTAGCCGGCATTTGGCTTGGCGGCGTACGGCGCCTGTGGTCCGGTTCTTACTGCAATTGTGATGGTTGACGAGTCCGCCGCGTCTGGATCTATTTGTCCCGGCTCAAACGATGTCGAGAAACGGTCCGTCGCGCGTGCCGCGGGCAGCGCCCCGAGCAAGCAGAAAATCGCGATTGATGTCAGCAGCCCACGATGCACGATGAAAGAAGCAAGCACGTTTGGAGGATTCCTTACTGAGACGTCGGCCGGATCGGGCAGATCGCGCCCGACCGCATTGCGGTGCAGGCTCCGCGACCGGATCAGGCGGATAGGACCGCATTATCGATCCTGAACAAAGCACATGCTGCATGCAAGCGAACTGGGGCGGACAAATGACTGAGGAGATGCTTTATCGACACATGCATGTAGCCAAAAGGAAGTTCGCTTCGTATTGCAATTGTCTTGCAGCGTTGGGGTTGGTGCCTGGTAAGCGCCTCTTTGATACGCACGCAATACCCCCTCTTGGCCTTGGCCCGATGGCATGCCCGGCGCGTTCTCCGCGGGCATGTCAGGTTGACAAGCTCGACCATAAGCGCAGAATTCGAGAGACATCTCTCCCACGTACAGCCGCATGGACAGCACCCACCTCAGCAACCCCATGGATTCGACCGCCGTATCCGGCCGCATCAAGTCTGCTCGCATTGCACTCGGTCTATCGCAAGGCGTTTTGGCTTCCCGCCTCGGCGTGCACCGGGCCACCATCGCCCATTGGGAGCGTGACGGTGGGTTTGTCCCAAGCGTCGAGAATTTGCGTGCGCTCAGTAGGGAGCTGCGTGTCGGATTTGAGTGGCTGGCGGTGGGAGGTGTGGTTGCTGGAGAAACGGTGTTGACGGCGGTGCCGGATTCGCGCCGACGTCTTGAGTCGCGCATGCTGACACTGTCGCGGCATGTACCGGTGTCATTCCTGGCGACCGTGATTGCCCTATTGGAAAGTGCTTCGGCTTATTTGGAATAGTTGGCGATCCCTATCGGGCTTGCTTATCCCTTGATACGCAAGGTCCGCACGCGCCTCTTAAAACGGATGTCGCAATTGACTCACCATTCCCGCTCGCGCGTGGCGGTTCTGGCACACCCAACGCATTGTGTCTGGCGGCATCCTGGCTCCTAATTGAGCGCATGGACGAAAACTTCGACATGGTCGAATTATGGGGCACCTCGCTCAGTCTGAACGGTTGCTGCATATTTCTTGGTGTTGCAACGAACTCGGTAGGCGAGGCGGTAAGGGGACCTTTGAAGCGAGCCAGAAGGCGGGTCAGCCGCCGGAAAGTTATGGTCGGCCTTCCAATAGTCGACGCGGCCGCGGGTGATGCGTCGTCTTTTATCGATTTTTTTATAAGCCTTTTTCCGGTGATCTGCGCTTCCTGCGGTTGGATATGCTTCTGGTCGGCAGTGCCCCTGCGCGCGTACTCATGCGTGGAAACGCGCTCGGTCAACAGCTTGGCCAAATGAACCTGCCGCTATTCCGAAAAGAGGTCTTGCAGGCGCACCGCGCAAGCTGGCTCGGCGGAATCTCGCTCGTGCAGCCGTTGCGGACATGGTTGTTCGTGACCGTGGTTGGAATCGCCGCGATCTCCGTGGTGATCTTTCTGTGCGCGGTTACCTATACGCATCGATCCAGTGTGTCTGGTCAACTGGTCCCGACCAGGGGGCTCGTTACTGTGATGGCTCCCGCTACGGGCGTTCTCACCCGGCTCGACGTCATCGAAGGGAAGCGCGTTGCTGCGGGAAAGATCCTGGGCGTCGTGACGGTGCCGCGAGCCACGCTCGCCAGCGGCGATACCGGTGCCGCCTTACAACGGCAACTGGGCCAACGGGGCGAAAGTCTGAAATCCGCTAAACAGGCGCAATTGCAACAACTGGAAGCACAGGAGCAGGGTCTGCGAGCGCAATTGGCCACTCTTCGCCAAGAACTGGTCCAGATTGACGGCGAGGTGGCGACACGCCGGAGCCAGATCGCCCTAGCCAATGAAGTGTTACAGCGTTGGCGCCAGTTACAGGACGACAAGTACGTCAGCGTGCTGCAGATCAAACAACAGGAGTCCAGTACGCTGGAATATACCAGCCAAATGAAGGCACTCGAGCGGCAGTCCACGGAATTGCGGCGCGCCTCCGCGCAGATCGAACAGCAATTACGCATACTACCTGGTCAGCGCGGTAGCGTGCAGGCCTACTATCGGCGGGACAGCGCAGCTGTGGAGCAGGAACAGGTGCAGGCGAGTGCCGCGTTGGTCGTAACCGCGCCGGTCGCTGGCTTGATTGCCACGCAGGTGGTCAAGCCGGGGCAGGCAATCCAGGCTGGGCAGCCGTTGCTGAGCCTCCTCCAAGGGGAGGGTAGGCTGGAAGCGGTATTGTTAGTGCCCAGTCGCGCAGTCGGCTTCGTGGCGTCGGGCGACCGTGTTCTGTTGCGCTATCAAGCCTATCCATATCAGAAGTTCGGTCATCAGCAAGGCGTGGTGACCGAGATCAGTCGAAGCGCGCTGATCCCAGGAGAATTGGCTGCTTTGACAGGCAGCGCAAAAGAGTCCGAGCCGTATTACCGAGTTACCGTGGCCTTGGCCCACCAAGCGATATCGGCTGACGGAAAGCCCGATCCGCTGAAGCCTGGGATGCTGCTGGACGCGGACATATTCGGCGAGAAGCGTACTTTGATCGAATGGATTTTCGAGCCCATCTGGGGCCTCAGGAAGCGGATTTTGAATTGAGCTGCATCCTATGGCTTGCATAGGCGCGTGTAGGCGCTAGCGTGGAATGACATTGGGAACTACCCAATCCTCTGGCGCAGAGGGGCTGTGCCGATCTTGAAAGGAGTGTTGGAATGGAAATGCGCGAACTGACTGCGGAAGAAACGAAAGAGATTGATGGTGGCATGAGCGATTTCACTACTGGCGGCATCGCGGTGATCTCGATCGGATTTGCTGGTGGCCCAGCGACTGCGGCTTTCGGTCTGCTTGTTGGAGGGGCGATGCTGGTGGTCGGTCACTATCAGCAGTAACAGCGGATAGCCATAACTTGAGGTTCCGGCGCCCGCCGTCACTGGCGGGCGCCATATCGATGGAAGAAACGATGCATTGGAAATTCGATGAGAATTTTCCCCCGGCACCGGGAGATGACTGGAGCGCGTGGCGCCCGCCATTTGGTCGCAAGCGGATGGGCGAATCCGCTGTGCGACGAGCCACATGGCAGTGGCACCCGCTGGACCCGCTGCTAGTTTCGGTGCCGGGAGCAGGGCGAATGCTGCCGCCAGTGTGCTTTGCGGAAATAGCTCAGGCACTACATCGCAGGATGCTTATTCAGTACCGTGCGTTGCTGCTGCTGGTGTTGTGCATGCTGGTAGGGTCAGGTATCGCCGGCTACGCGACAGGCGATGGATTCTTTCTCAAGGCTAGTCTGGCCGTCGCTTTGCTGTTGCTGTTCGTTATGCTCCAGTACTTTTTTGTCCTGGTGCTCCTTGAAAGGGTGCGCGACTATTCCCGACTATTTTCTTGGTGCTATCTGCAACCGCAGGCACCAGTCGTATGGATGGCTGCAGTGATGGTGTTGGCGGGAAGTGCACAGTATCTTACGCAGTCGCGGATCGGCGATCTGTCGAAGGTCATTGAAACCTATGGATTGGTGTTTAACCAGGTACCTCAAGATCCGTGGCGTTATCTGACCGGTCCTTTCCTGCATGCAGGGCTCGCCCATTGGATTGCAAATTTCTCGCTATTGATGGTCGGCTCGGGCTTTGCCTTCGCCCTTGGCAAGAACGCGGTGTTGTGGTTGGTGTTCGCCGCTGGTGTCTTTCTGCCTGGAATAGCATTGACCTTTCTGCCGCACTGGATCGGCTTGGATGCCTTTCTTGGAGTGTCGGGAGGGGTGTTTGCCCTACTAGGATGGGTCGTTGGTATCGCGCTGCGAAACCGGCAAGTATTTCCAGTTGGCCTGTGGTGGGTGATGGGCTATTTCTCCCTGGCGACCATTCTCGTCGCAAGTCTGCTGGATCCACATGCAAGTTGGTTCGCGCATCTTTTCGGATTTTTCATCGGATTGCTTCTGGGTATGGCTGAGATCGGGATGAAGTTTGAATTCGGTATCTCAAGGCAGGTGGTGCGTAGTTTTAATGAGGCCTGAATTTCGCTCGACCTCACATTGAAAATCATCATGGCACCTTGCTTTAGGATTCTGGACTTGTTTTCCTACGACTTAATTATATTTGATGGCCATGTGCCGATGGGAAAAATTTATAGGAGAATATGAATTGATGCGCGGGCTTCGTCTATGAAAAGCATTCTCCAATCAGAGGCTGCCGAATGTGGCTTGGTTGCGTTGGCGATTACGGCTGTCAGTCACGGTTTGCACATTAGCCTGCCGGAGATGCGTCGCCGCTTTCCGCTTTCGCTCAAGGGGGCAAAGCTTAACCATCTGATCCGGATCGCCCAACAGCTGGGCTTTGCGACTCGTCCGCTGCGTCTAGACATGGAGCATCTGAGCAAGCTTAAACTACCTTGCATTTTGCACTGGGATCTCAATCATTATGTCGTGCTGGCGAAGGTCGGCAAGTCCAAGGCCACGATTTTCGATCCGGCCCTCGGTGAGCGCACTCTTTTGCTTGACGAGGTGTCCAAGCACTTCACTGGTGTGGCGTTGGAGCTGACGCCCGCTGCAGAATTTAAGCCGAAAAAAGCGATGGGGTCGGTGTCAGTGCGCCAGCTTACCGGGCCGATCCGAGGGCTTTGGGGCGCGTTTGCGCAGATCCTCTTGCTTTCATGCGCGCTGCAGGTATTTGTCATCCTTGCGCCTTTCTATATGCAGTGGGTGGTGGATCAAGTACTGGTGTCGGGCGATCGCGACCTTCTGGCGGTTGTCGGCCTTGGATTCGGCTTGGCGCTATTGCTGCAGATCGGCATTGGACTGCTGCGTGGATGGTCGGTAGTATATCTGGCGTCCACGCTTGGACTGCAATGGATGGGTAATGTCTTTGCGCATCTTTTGAAGTTGCCGCTGGTATTTTTCGAAAAACGCCATTTGGGTGACGTGACGTCGCGTCTGTCGTCCGTGCAAACCATCCAGAAGACACTCACTACCAGCTTTGTCGAGTCAATCATTGATGGGTTGATGACAATGGTAACGTTGGGACTGATGCTGGTATACAGCTGGAAGCTTGCATTGGTGACTTTGCTGGCGGTCAGTCTTTATTTGACGATTCGTGCGATTGCCTATCATCCGATGCGTAACTGCACCGAGCAGCAACTCGTCGCCGCTGCTAGGCAACAGACCCATCTGTTGGAGTCCTTACGCGGCATCCAGAGTCTGAAAGTCGCAGGTGAGGAATCACAACGTCGATCTACTTATGCAAATTTACTCAATGGTACGGTCAACCAGGATGTGCGGTTGGCGCGTATGGGGCTCGGATTCAGCACCGCGAGCCAGCTCGTATTTGGCATAGAGCGTGTTGCGGTTATCTGGATCGGTGCCAGGATGACGTTGGATAATCTGTTCTCGGTCGGGATGCTGGTCGCCTATCTAGCGTACAAGGACCAGTTTGCTACGCGCGTGAGTGCTTTGATCGACAAATGGATCGAGTTCCGCATGTTACGGCTGCATGGTGAGCGATTGGCCGATATCGTGCTCGAGGCGCCTGAAGACGATGATGGCGTGGCAGAGTCAGCGCCACCGATGGATACTTGTATCGTGGTAGAGGGCCTTTCCTTTCGCTACGCCGAGGGCGAGCCCTTTGTAATACACAACTGTAGCTTCACCATCGAGCCTGGCGAATCTGTGGCGATCATCGGAGCATCTGGCTGCGGCAAGACGACGCTGATGAAATTGCTGCTTGGACTGCTCAGGCCTTGCGAAGGAACTATTCGTGTTGGTGGACATGACATACATAAGCTTGGTCCACGCAGTATCCGCGCTCTCGTTGGCGCGGTTATGCAGGATGACCAGCTGTTCGCTGGCAGTATCGCGGACAATATCAGCTTTTTTGACACTGACTTTGACCTCGAGCGGATCATGGCAGCTGCGCGGTTGGCGGCAGTGCACGAAGAAATTACCGCGATGCCGATGGGATATCATAGTCTCATCGGTGATATGGGTAGCTCGCTTTCGGGAGGACAGAAGCAACGGGTCATTCTCGCGCGTGCGCTGTACCGGCAGCCTCGGCTGTTGTTCCTGGATGAGGCCACTAGCCATCTCGATGTCATGCGCGAGCGGTTGGTCAACGAGGCGGTGAAAGAGCTCAAGCTCACAAAGGTTATCGTCGCCCATCGTCCGGAAACCATCGCCAGCGCAGACCGGGTATTGCTATTCGAAAATGGCGTTATGACCACTCTCCGCACGCAGCTGCTTGCATCGATCGATGAGGGAAACATGTCGGTTGCGGCGGTTCCGGTATCTAGCGCGGTGCCTTGACCTCCTGCTTAAGGCGCGATGGTAGGGCGCAGTGTCGTGCGTGCGCTGCAGCGACGGGGGGGCGGAAGCGTCGGGGGCCACCGCTTCCGTAGACCACCTCGGCAACCTGACCGGCAACAGTGAAACCATCGCCTGCGCCATCGCGCACGGCTAGGTCGATGGGCCGATCACCACGCGGGCTGCTAGAATCCGCGCTCTGCCTTTGCCTTCCGATCGCACCGCCATGAGCCAGACCGCCACCGCGCCCGCCAATGCCGAAAAGCGTTACACCGTGCACCGCGGCGACCTGCCGCTGAGCTGCCCGACGCCGCAGATGGCGCTGTGGAACTCGCATCCGCGCGTGTACCTGCCGATCGAAGACGAGCCCAACGGCGAAGCCAAGTGCCCGTATTGCGGCGCGCTGTTCGTGCTCGCCGACTGATACTGGCCGGATGCACCGCCTGACCGTGGTGCAACTGCTGCCGGCACTGCAGTCCGGCGGCGTCGAGCGCTCCACCCTGGAAATCGCTGCCGCGCTGGTGCGCGCCGGTCATCGCGCCGTCGTCGTGTCGGCCGGTGGACGCCTGGTGCAGCCGCTGTTGGATGTGGGTGGCGAGCATCTCACCCTGGAGATCGGCCGCAAATCGTTGCTGACGCTGCGGCATGTGATCGGCTTGCGTCGCTTGTTCACCGAACTCGGGGCCGACATCGTGCATGCACGTTCGCGGCTGCCGGCCTGGCTGGGTTGGTACGCGCTGCGCGGCATGCCCGAGGCAACGCGGCCGCGCCTGGTGACCACCGTGCACGGACTCAATTCGCCCAGCCGCTACAGCGCAGTGATGACCTACGGCGAGCGCGTGATCTGCGTGTCCAAGACGGTGCGCGAATACGTGTGCACGCATTACCCGCAGACCGATCCGGCGCGGCTGCGCACCATTCCGCGTGGGGTGGATATCGCGCAGTTCCCGCGCCGGCTGCAGCCGGACCGCAGTGCCCGTGCATGGGCACAGACGCTGCTGCCCGCTCTGCCGGCCGATGCACCGCTGCTATTGCTGCCGGGCCGCGGCACGCGCCTGAAGGGGCATGCCGATGGCCTGCAGCTGCTCGCCGACATTCGAGCAGCCGGCGTGCCGGCCTTTTTGTGGTTGCCCGGCGCACGCGAGCCCGGGCGCGAGGCATATGTGCGGGAGCTGGAGACAGAAGCGTCGAGGCTGGGCATTGCCGAGGCAATCGCTTTGACCGAGCCCACTGCCGGCATCGCCGAGGCCTATGCGGCCAGCGATCTGGTGCTGCAGCTTTCGCGCAAGCCGGAAGCCTTCGGCCGCACCGTGGTGGAGGCACTGTCGGTCGGCCGTCCGGTGCTGGGCTGGGCACACGGCGGCGTTGGCGAATTGCTGGCCGAGTTGCAGCCCGGTGGTGCGGTCGCCGCTTTCGATGCCCGGGCCTTATGCACGCAGGCGCTGCAGTTGCTGCAGCACGCCCCGGCAGCGCCGGCCGTGATCCCCTACACGTTGCAGGCCATGCAAACGGCCACCCTGAAGGTCTATGACGAACTCCGCCGCTGAGGCCCTCCCGCGGGCGCCCGTGTTGACGCCCGATGCCGGCCGCTGGGCGCCGCTGTGGGTGATCGTGTTCGTGGCGCTATGGTCTACGCCCGGCCTGGCCGAAACGGTGTTGTCGCTGGGCGCGTTGTTCGCGGCGTACCGCCTGTTGCACGCGCGCTTTCGCGGCGGCACGCGCCTGCTCAGCGGCGCAGCCTGGGCGCTGACCAGCGTGTTGTTCCTGGCGTACTGGTTGCCGCAGATGCTGTCGGCGTTCGACGCGATGGATGCCGGCCGCGCACTACGCAAGTCGGCCACCGATCTGCGCTACCTGCCGTTCATGTGGTTATGCGCCATCGCCGTGGCCAATGCACAGCGTCGGGGTCGCACCTTTACCGGGCTGGCGGTCATCGGTGGGGTGTGGACGCTGGACGCGTTGCTGCAGGCCGCCTTCGGCACCAGCCCGTTGTTTTTTGGCATCGATCAGATCAAGCAGTTGATCAGCGGCCATGGCCTGTGCACGGCCCAGGAACTGGCGCTGGTGGACCGGTTGAGCGGCGTGCTGGGCCCCTGCAATCTGAAATTCGGGCAGACCCTGGCCAGCCTGTCGCCGTTCCTGTTGCTGGCGTTGGGGCGGCGTCATGTCTTGGCCTGGCTTGTCGGCGCGGCGGCGGTCGGCATTGTGTTGGTCTTGGCCGGCTCGCGCGCGTCGTGGATCACCTATGGCGTGATCATGCTGCTGTCCGGTTGGCAGCTGCTGGGCGGACGTCGTTTGCTGGCCGCGGCGGTGGTCGGCGCACTGTTGGCCGTGGCGGTGGTGGCGGTGGCGCCACAGGCGCGCGAGCGCATCCAGCGCACTACGCTGGCGTTCGGCAATGGCGAACAGGGCGTGGACCAGGCCTTGTCCGGGCGTGCCCAGATCTGGGGGGCGTCGCTGTGCATGATCCGCGCGCATCCGCTCAACGGCGTAGGCGTGCGCGGGTTCCGGCAGGCCTATCCGGCCTGCAATCCGGCACCTGGCCAAGCGCCGGCCTGGGGCGGCGGGCCGGCCTTTCATGCGCATCAGATCGTGCTCGAGATCCTGGCCGAAACCGGCGTGATCGGCTTGCTGCTGTGGCTGGCTGGCGCGGCGCAGGCATGGCGTGCGTGGCGCTACTCAAGCGTGGTGGCACGCGAGCAGGCGCGGCCGGCGATGATTGCGTTGGTGGCCACGGTATTTCCGTTCAACACCCATCTGGCGTTCTATTCCAGCTTCTGGGGCGGGCTGAGCCTGATGCTGGCCGGGCTGTATGCCGGCGCCTTGCTCAACGACGATGCGGACCGCGCGCCGCAGTAGCGCGGTGCACGCGGTTGATCGGCACTTCCTCCCTTTTACGAGCTGCGGCGGCAACGCCCACACATGCGTTGCAGGCGTTCGCCGAGCAGGCGTCAGCGATAGAAATCGCTACGTCCACCCGGTTGGCGCTTGAAGCGCCGATGGATCCACAGGTATTGGTCCGGCGCTTCGCGCACCATGTCTTCGATGGCGGCATTGACCTGCGTGGTATCGGCGATGACGTCATCGGACGGAATGTCGGCCAATGGCGGTGCGATCTTGAGGATGTAACGGCCACCTTCGCGACGATGGAAGTACGGCACGACCGCGCAGCCGGTCAACCGTGCCAGCTGATGCGTGGCGGTAATGGTGGAGGCCGGATGTCCGAAGAACGGCACGAACACGGTGTCCTTGCCGCGCATGTCCTGATCCGGCGCATACCACAGAAAACCACCGCGCTTGAGATGCTTGATGGTGGCGCGCAGGTCCTCGTTGGCGAACATGTGCGTGGCATAGCGCAAGCGCCCACGCTTGACCGCCCACTCGAACACCGGGTTGCGATGCCTGCGGTACATGCCGGCCAGCGGCACGTGGTCGCATAGCAGGCGCCCGCACATTTCCAGCGTCATGAAGTGGCCGGACACCAGCAACACGCCACGTTTTTGCTGTTGCAGTTGCTGCAGATGCTCCAGGCCCTCGATCTGCACGCCTGGTCGAATGACATCGATGCTGCCCCACCAGGCGCGCGCGAACTCGAACAGGCCCACGCCGAGCGCGTCGAAACTGTCGCGCAACAGCCGCGCCCGCCAGGCATCGTCCTGCTCGGGGAAACACAGTTTCAGGTTGACCTCGGCCGCGCGCCGACGCGTGCCCGCCAGGCGCATGGCAATCCAGCCCACGCCGCGGCCCACGGCACGTTGCAGCGTCCAGGGCAGGCGCCCTGCCACCACCATCACCGCCAGGCCCAGATACATCGGCCAGTGCTTGGGGTTGCGCAGGGAAGGGCGGACGGCGACGTTGGCGGGCTCGGACATGCGTCAATTCTAGAGCGTGTGATGCACTTTGAGATGAGATGCGTTGGCCGTCAGCGGCGCGGTGCCCGCTCCGCGCCGCTGACGGCCAACCCTCCGGGAGCGCCCTGTGGCACACCGATACTGCGTTGCGCGCCTTGCCCAGGCTGGCCGCCTGGGCAAGGCGCACGCGGTGTCTCGACGCGCCACAAGACGCTTCGCACTCACCTCAACGTACATAACACGCTCTAAGGGATTGCGCCCAGCAGGCAGCGTGCACATGCGCACGCACGGACGCTCCCGTATCCTGCACGGATGCGGAAAGATCCGATCGAATGGCTGTTGCGCGGGCTGTACTCGGCGCTGCTCTACCTGTTGTTGCCGGTCACGGTGTACCACCTGGTGTGGCGCGGTTTCCGCGTGCGCGAATACTTCAATCGCTGGAACGAGCGCTATGCGTCCTACACGCACGCCTGCGGGCGCCCGCGGGTGTGGGTGCATGCGGTGTCGGTGGGCGAGGTCAACGCGTCCGCGCCGCTGGTCAATGCGCTGCGAGCGCAGCGCCCGGATATCCGTTGGGTCATCACCACCATCACCCCCACCGGCTCCGAGCGCGTGCGCGCGCTGTGGGGCGATGCGGTGGACCATGTGTATCTGCCCTACGATGTGCCGGGCAGCGTGGGGCGGTTTCTCGAACACTTCCGCCCGCGCCTGGCCTTGATCCTGGAAACCGAGCTGTGGCCGAACATGTTGTTCGGCTGCCGCGATCGCCAGATTCCGGTGTACATCCTCAACGCACGGTTGTCGGCGCGCTCGTTGCGCGGCTATCGGTTGCTGGCGCCGTTGATCAGTCGCGCGCTGCGCACCGTCACCTGCGTGGCGGCGCAGTCGCAGGACGATGCCGAGCGGTTCGTCACCCTGGGCGCGCGCCCGGATCAGGTGATCGCGCTGGGCAATCTCAAGTTCGATATCGCAGCGCCAACGCAATTGCAGGCGTTGGTCGCGCAGTTTCGCATGCACGTGCCGGCCACGCGCCCGGTGTGGATCGCCGCCAGCACGCACGAAGGCGAAGAGGCCGCCGTTGCCGATATCCACGCACGGTTGCTGCTGCAATTTCCGGATTTGCTGCTGTTGTGGGCACCGCGCCATCCCGAGCGCTTTCCCAAGGTCGAGACGTTGGCACGCGAGCGCGGCTGGCGCGTTGCCACGCGCAAGGCGCAGCAATGGCCGCAGGCGGGCGACAAGGTATTCGTCATCGACACCCTGGGCGAGCTGATGAGCTTCTATGCGTGCGCGCAGGTGGCTTTCGTCGGTGGCAGTCTGCAACCGATCGGCGGGCATAACCTGCTTGAGCCGGCCGCCGTCGGAACGCCGGCAATCACTGGCCCGCATCTGCATAACTTCTCGGAGATTTCGCGGCGCATGCGCCAAGCCGATGCGGTTGCCATCTGCGAGGATGCCGAGTGCGTCTACCAGGCCTTGGCGCGCCTGCTCGCCGACCCCGCACAACGCGAGGCGATGACCACTGCAGGCCTGGCGCTGGTCGCCAACGGCAAGGGCGCGGTGGCCCGCACCTTGGTGCAGATCGCTGCCGATCTGCCGCCGCTGGCGAGCGCGGGCGTTGTGGCATGAGGTTTGTCGCTCGCTGCGTGGCTGCGTGCATGGCCGTGCCGCACTCCGCCGAGCCTGGCGCCGGCGTGCAGCCCTCGTTGCGCTCAACCGTGAGAACTTGCGCCGGGCAGTGAGACGCGTGGTGGGATCACTTGCACCGGATGCTGCACGCCGGCGTTGCCGGGTTAGCGCACTTGCAGCCGCCGTCACGACAGGCGCGCATGCGGTTGCATCGCGCACAAAAAAGCGGGCCTTAGCCCGCTTTTTTTTTGTGCATCCAGCTCGCCTTACTGCAACGACCCACTGCCCTGCAGCTTGGATTCGGCGTCCTGCGATAGCAGGCGGTTGACGTCCTGCAGATCGGTGATGTCGAGCTTGCCGATGGCCTGGCCCAGCAGCAGGCGGTTCTGCAGGAAGTTGTAACGCGACTGTGCGTAGTTCAGTTGCGCCTGGAACAGCGTGCGCTGGTTTTGCACCACGTCCAGCACCGTGCGCGTGCCCACTTCCAGACCCACTTGCGAGGCGTCGTAGGCGGCTTGCGCCGACACCACGGCCAGGCGGCGGGCTTCCACTTCGCTGATACCGGCAACAACAGTCTGGTAGGCATTGCGGGTGTTGCGATCCAGCGCGCGCTTCTGCTGCTCGTAGGTGTCCTGCTGGATATCGCGTTGCGACAGTGCCTGACGCACGGCCGACTGGGTCGCGCCGCCGGCAAAGATCGGAATCGTCAGCGTGATGCCGACGGAATCGGTGTCGATGTCGCGGCCTGCGGTGGTGAAGTTGCCCGCCGCCTCATCCACCGTTCCCTGACCGCCCCAGCTATTGCTGCGGCCGACATTGGCACCCAGGCTCAGCGTGGGCAGATGGCCGGCACGCGCGGCACTGACCTGCGCCTCGGCAGCACTGACCTGCAACTGCTGCGCCCGCAGCGCCGGATTGTCGGCGATCGCGGTGGCAACCAATTGATCCACGTTGCTGTAGGCGGCCGGTACTTCGGGGCGGAACTCATCTGGCAATGCGCGCAAGCCGACCACGGGCTGGCCGGTGAGCTCGGTCAGTGCCTGGTAGTAGTCCTTGAGCGTATTGCGCGCGTTGATGGTGTCTGCCCGCGCCTGGTCGTACTGGGCGCGGGCTTCGTGCACGTCGGTGATCGGTGCAAGACCCACTTCCAGACGCTTGTCGGCGTAGTCGAACTGCTTCTTTGCGGCCGCCTCGTTGGTCTCGGCTGCCGCCAGCGACTCGATCCCCACCAGCACCTGGAAATACGCCGCCGAGGTGCGGGTGATCAGGTCGTTGTTGGCCGATGCCAAGGTGAAATCCGCAGCCTTGGCCACTTCGCGCTGCGCACGCAGGTTGGAAAACTGCGCCCAATTGAAGATGGTCTGGCTGCCTTGAATCGCGTACTGGCGCTGCTTGGTCGTGGAGCGGCCATCGACGCCCTCCAGCTCACGATGCGACTGGGTGTAGCTGGCGCTACCGTCCAGCTGCGGCAACAACGCCGCACGCGCCTGCACCTGACCCTCCCGATTGACCAGGCGCGTGGACTCGGCCACGGCCAGCTGCGGATCGCCGTTGCGGGCCATTTCGTAGACCTGCAGCAGGTCGGTGGCGTGCGCAGCCATCGGAGACAGGGCGGCGGCCAGGGCCAGGACGAGGGATCGGCGGATCATCGGGTGAGCTTCCTTGGGAATCAGAATTGGAATCGGGGCGTCGGTGCGGCGCCCTGGAGATAGGCGAGGTCGGTTTCGAACAACGATTCGATGCGCGGGGCGTTGACCTCGCCACGGACCAGGACCGCTTCCATCACCGGGTCGTGACCGCGCACGACGAACAACCGGCCGTTCGGGCGCAACCACTGCAGCCACTGGACGGGCAGCGTGTCGACTGCGCCGGTCACGCAGATGGCGTCAAAGCGACGCTCGCTCTGCCAGCCGAAGACATCGGCGGTTTCGATACGGACGTTGCTGCCCAGGCCGGTGCGGTCCAGATTGGCGCGCGCAGCCGCGGCCAGCGCCGGGTCGATCTCCAGGCTGAGGACTTCGCGCGCCAGTGCGGCCAGGCAGGCGGTGGCAAAGCCGCTGCCGGTGCCGATTTCCAGTACGTCCTCGCCCGGTTGCAGGTCCAGTGCCTGCAACATGCGGCCTTCGACCACCGGCTTCATCATCTTGTGACCGGCCGACAGCGGAATTTCCACGTCGACATAGGCCAGCGTCTTGTAGGCCTCCGGCACGAAGGCTTCGCGCGGCATGCGCGCCAGCACGTCGAGTACGCGCAGGTCCAGCACGTCCCACGGCCGGATCTGCTGCTCGACCATCTTTTCGCGGGCCTGGGTGAAATCGATCGTCATGGTGCGGGTATCCAACGCGGTGGGGCGAACATTTTACCGGTGCGCGAGGCACCTGGCGCATCTAGCATCGCCGCGCGCTGCCATCCGGCGCAGTGCCGGAAGTCATCGCCACCAAAGGCCGGGGGCGCTCAGCGCGGCGCATAGGCCCTCAAAAAGAAGTCCACGCTGGTGTCGATGTGCTCATTGACCTGGGCGCGGGTGGGTTGGCCGTGCAGGCCGCACATCATCAAGGCGTAGAGCTCGCCCTTGAGCAGGCAGAAGAATTGCGAGGCGGCGCGCGCCACGTCCGGAATCTCCAGCTGGCCGTCGGCCACCCGCGCAGACAGGAAATCCGCCAGCGCCCGCTGCGTGCGCTTGGGGCCTGCATCCCAGAACATCTCGCGGATATGCACGTCGCCGGTCCCGGGCGCCATCATCATGCGGTGGGTGGAGATGGCCGATTCGGTGCTGACCATGGCGAAGAACGCATGGGCAATCTCGGTGAGCTGGTCGCGCAATGCGCCCTTGGGGGCGTGATCGAACAGGTCGTCCGGCATCATGTGCTGGCACTGGGCGCGGATCGCCTCGGAAAACAGGCTCTCCTTGTCGCCGAAGTGGCTATACACGGTCAGTTTGGAGACGCCGGCCTGCGCGGCGATCCCATCCATGCTGACCCCTGCATAGCCCTGCTCCATGAACATGGTGCGGGCGGCACCCAGGATGGCGGCACGCTTTCCAAGATCCTTGGGACGACCAGGGCCATTGCTCTTGGTCTTGGAATTGAGGGGGGACGAGCTGGACATGCCGTCAATACTAGACCATCGGGTTCTATATTTATACTCGGCGCCCGACCGCTACGTTAACGGTTCCGCCTGCCCGGTTCCCGGTGTCGTGCCGCTCCCGGCAGCTGTCAGGGATCCACCGAAGGCAGCACAAAAACCCCGGTGATAAATTTGCCGTAGGCCTGCCGGTGCATACGGGCAGGTATCTCCAGCGAGCACGGACGAGGGGACGGGGAGCGTGGGAAGGGGCGGTACGCAGGCGCACACAAGCTGCGTTCGCAGCACGTGCGTGCGGCGGATCGGGCTGGCGTGGCTGTGGCTGCTGTTGTGTTGCGCACTGCTCAACGCCTGGCCCGCGGCCGCGCAGGTGCTCAAGCACGCCGCGTACCACACCGTCACGCGCTGGAACATGGACGACGGCCTGCCGCACAACCTGGTGCACGCGGTGGCCCAGGGCGAAGACGGGCTGATCTGGCTGGGTACCTGGGAAGGCGTGGCGCGCTTCAATGGGCGCGATTTCACCGTGTACGACCGCCAGAACACTCCCGGCGTCGAGCTGGGCGGGGTATTTGTGGTGGTTCGCGACAGCACCGGCGGCATGCTGTTCGGCACTGCGTTCGACGGCGTCTACCACTATCAGGACGGTCATTGGCAGCAACTGGGCGATGCGTCGGCGCGGCATCTTGCGGTCAGCGCCCTGCTGCGGCGTGCCGATGGCGCGCTGTGGGTGGGCACGCCGCAGACGCTGTACCGCATCGAGGGCGACGGGCGGGTGGTCGACGTCGGCCGCCAGACCGGCTTGCCGCGTGCGCGCGTCACGGCATTGTCTGCGGACGAACGCGGCGACCTGTGGGTTGGTACCGAGGTCGGGCTGTATCGGCTGCCGCACGATGGCGTCCAGGCGGTGGCCTGGGGAAGGGGGCACGGGATGCGCGATGCGCCGGTACGGCGGCTGGCCAGCGACCGTCAGGGCGGCCTGTTGGTCGCCGGCGACGATGGCGTGTGGTGGTGGAGCCGTGGCGGTGGCCTGCAGCGTTTCCGCCAGGGCCAACGCGTGGATTCGGTGTTGCTGGACCGCCGCGGGCACCTGTGGATGAGCCTGTCTTCGGGCACGCTGGTGGTGCACAGCGGGCCGAACGACCCGGACGAGCAGATCGCCATTTCCGGCGTCGCCAGCCCGGCGCTGCTGGAAGACGCCGAAGGCCTGATCTGGGTCGGCAGCACCCACGGGCTGTTCCGCATTGCCGAGGGCGCCGCGCACGGCGTCACCCACGACGAGGGTCTGAGTTCGGACTACGTGCGCTGCGTGCTGCAGACCGGCGAGGGCACGGTGTGGGTGGGCAATGCCGTCGGCCTGGATCGTTGGCGCGAGGGCACCATCAGCCGCGTGTCGCTGTCGCCCAGCGAAGGAGGGCGCGTGCTCGAGCAATCGGTGCTGGCGCTGGCCGATGCTGGCGATGGCGGCGTGTGGGCCGGTACCTATAGCCAGGGCGTGGTGCGTCTGGACGCGCAAGGCCACGTGCTGGTGCGCATCGGCGCGGCCGATGGCCTGCCCTCGATGTCGGTGCGTGCGGTGTTGCCGGACGGCGACGATCTGTGGATCGGCACCACCGCCGGGCTGGTGCGGTGGCGCAACGGCAAGGCACGCCGCTACACCGCAGCCGACGGCGTACCGGATGGCTCGGTGCAGGTGTTGTACCGCGATGCGCAGGGCATCGTCTGGATCGGCACCGATCGCGGCGTGACTGCGCTGTCGCCGGACGGCAGTACCCGCGCCTGGCTGGGCGAGCAGGATTTCCCCGGGCAGAACGCCTTCGATTTCCTGCGCGATGCCGCTGGCGATGTGTGGATTGCCAGCGATCGCGGCCTGCTGCGGTTGCGCGGCGACAGCTTCCGCGTCTACGACCACCGGGTCGGGCTACCGCGCGACAAGGTGTTTCGCGTGATCGACGACGGCCGTGGCTATTTCTGGCTGTCGAGCAACCACGGGGTGTTCCGCATCGCACGCGATAACTTCGACCAGCTCGATGCGGGCACGCGCGAGCAATTGAGCGTGGAAGTGGTCGACCGCAGCGACGGCATGCCCAGCAACCAGGGCAACGGCAGCAGCGCGCCGGCTGGCTGGCTGACCCAGTCCGGGCAGTTGCTGTTCCCCACCGCCGCAGGCCTGGGCGTGATCGACCCGGCCCGCGTGGGCACCTTGCAAGGCCATCGGGTGCCGATCGTGTTCGAGCGCCTGCTGGTCGATGGCATGGTGCAGCCGCTCAGTGGCCCGCACCGGTTCGGCGCCGAGACCCGGCGTATCGCGATCGTGTATGCCGGACTGAATTTCCGCGGCCCGGACAAGGTGCGGTATCGCTACCGGTTGGAGGGCTTCGACCCGGAGTGGGTGGATGCCGACAATGCCAGCGAAGCGGTCTACACCAATTTGCCGCCGGGCCGTTTCCGCTTCCGCGTGCAAGCGATGTCGCTACCGGTGGATTGGCGGCAGAACGACCTGCTGGGTGAAGCCAGCCTGGTCATCGAACTGGCGCCGCCGTGGTGGCGCCGCGGCGAAGTGGTCGGCCTGGGCATCCTCGGCCTGGCCAGCGTGATCTACGGGTTGTATCTGTGGCGTACCGCCAGCTATCGCCTGCGTCAGCGCCAGCTCAATACCGTCATCGACCGGCGCACGCGCGAACTGAGCGACAAGAACCTGGCGCTGCAGCAGGCCAGCCAGGAGCGCGAAGCGTTGATGCGCCAGCTGGAATACCGCGCCAGCCACGACGTGCTGACGGCGCTGCCGAACCGGCGCGAAGCCGAGCGTGTGCTGCAGCAATGGTTCGATGAGGCGCACGCCGGTGGCGCGGCGTTGGCGCTGGCGTTGATGGATATCGATCACTTCAAGCGTATCAACGACGACTACGGCCATGAGGTTGGCGATGCGGTGCTGTCGGCCATCGGCGAGGTATTGAGCGAGCAGGATCAGGCGCGCTGCTTTGCCGCGCGTCATGGTGGCGAAGAATTCCTGCTGGCGGCCACCGGGCTGGATGCGGTACAGGCGCGCGCGCTGTTCGAGCGCATGCGACAGCGACTGGCCCACATCGAAGTCGATGCGCAGGGCATGACCGTGCGTTGTACCGCCAGCATGGGCATGGCGATGAGCGAGGAGGCGCCCAGCCGGCGCGAATTGCTGGCGTTGGCCGACCATCGTCTGTACGAAGCCAAGCGGCAGGGGCGGGATCGTTTGATCGGGCCGTAAGACGTTGCTGAGGCCCGTGGACTGCTGCATGCGGGCCCGATGCAAGACAGGTGTTGTTACATTGCACGGGCGGTGCGTGGCGAAGAAGAAGCGCAGCGTTGCCGGCCGGGCCGCGGCATCGCCGAGTCAGCAAGCCGCGTGCGCAGGACGCATCGCACCTCTCGTGCGCTCGTGCCGAGATCAAACTGCTGACGTCATCTTTCGCCGACACGTGCAGCACGCTGCAGACATTCGCCCACAGCCTACGCCTGCGCCGGATCCGCCTGCGCATGCAACAGCGCAACAAACGCCTGCGCCGCACGCGACAAGGTGCGCCCGCCATGGGTAACGCATCCCAGCTCGCGGGATAACGCGACATCGGCCAGCGGGAGCGCCACGATCTGGTGGTCGATCATGCGCTCGGGCAGCACGCTCCAGGCCAGGCCCACCGACACCAGCATCTTGATCGTTTCCAGGTAATTGGTGGTCATGCGCAAACTCGGCACCAGGCCGCGCTCGGCGAACAGGTTGGCAACGATGCGATGGGTGAAGGTGCCCGGATCGGGCAACACCGCCGGGTGCGCCACCACATCGTCCAGCGACACTGCAGGCAGTGCCGCCAACGGGTGATCGGGTGCAACGACGAACTGCAGGCGGTCGTGCCAGATCGGCTGCGCGCGCAGCGGAGCGCGCGTGTCCGGTGCCAGGGTGGTCACTGCCAGCTCCACCTCGCCGCGCAGCACCGCGGCGTACGCCAGCTCCGAATCCAGGAACTGGATGTCCAGCGCCGCCTGCGGATGTTGCGTGGCAAAGCCGCGCAACAAGGCCGGCAGGCGGTGCAGACCCACATGGTGGCTGGTGGCCAGGCTCAAGCGGCCGCCAACGGCTGCGCCCAAATGCTCCAGCACGCGGCGGGTGTCCTGCAGCTCGGCCAGGATGCGTTGCGCGCGCGGCAGCAACGCCTGGCCGGCTTCGGTCAGCACCACTTGCCGGCCCAGGCGATCGAACAGCCGCGCCGACAATTGCGCTTCCAGGAGTGCAATGCGCTTGCTTACCGCTGGCTGGGTCAGGTGCAAGGCCTCGCCGGCTGCCGAAAAACTGCCGCTCTCGGCGATCGCCACGAATGCATTGAGGCTCGCCAGGTCCATTGCTATTCCTAAAATTCATTTCTTGAATAAACAATATGAATTTGCGTAATCCAAGGCAAGCTCCTAGCATCGATCTCAGCCAGGTGGGCGCACCCACCATCCGCCACTCGGATTGCCGCGATGACTGCCAAGACCCTGTACGACAAGCTGTGGGACCTGCATGAGGTCACACGCCGTGACGATGGTTCGTCGCTGATCTATATCGACCGCCACATCCTGCACGAGGTGACCTCGCCGCAAGCCTTCGAAGGCCTGCGCCTGGCCGGGCGCAAGCCATGGCGCATCGACGCCAATATCGCCACGCCCGATCACAACGTGCCGACCACGCGCGCCGAGCGCCAGGGCGGTCTGGAGTCGATTTCCGACGAGGTCTCGCGCCTGCAGGTGCAGACCCTGGACGAGAACTGCGACGACTTCGGCATCCTCGAGTTCAAGATGAACGATACCCGCCAGGGCATCGTGCACGTGGTCGGCCCGGAGCAGGGCGCCACCTTGCCGGGCATGACCGTGGTCTGCGGCGATTCGCACACGTCCACGCACGGAGCATTCGGCGCGCTGGCCCACGGCATCGGCACCTCGGAAGTCGAGCACGTGCTGGCCACCCAGTGCCTGATCGCCAAGAAGATGAAGAACATGCAGGTGCGCGTGGAAGGCACGCTGCCGTTCGGGGTGACCGCCAAGGACATCGTGCTGGCGGTGATCGGCAAGATCGGCACCGCCGGCGGCAACGGGCATGCGCTGGAATTTGCCGGCAGCGCCATCCGCGCGCTGTCGATGGAAGGCCGCATGACCATCTGCAACATGGCCATCGAAGCCGGTGCCCGCGTGGGCATGGTGGCGGTGGACGAGAAGACCATTGCCTACGTCAAAGGGCGGCCGTTCGCCCCCAAGGGCGCCCACTGGGATGCGGCGGTGGCGCTCTGGAGCACGCTGGTCTCCGACCCGGACGCCCACTTCGACACCGTGGTGGAGTTGCGTGCCGAAGACATCAAGCCGCAGGTCAGCTGGGGCACTTCGCCGGAAATGGTGCTGGCCATCGATCAGCACGTGCCCGATCCGGCCGCCGAGCAGGACCCGACCAAGCGCGATTCGATCGAGCGCGCGCTCAAATACATGGGATTGACCGCCAACCAGCCGATCACCGCCATCCGCCTGGATCGCGTATTCATCGGCTCGTGCACCAATTCGCGGATCGAAGACCTGCGCGCGGCCGCCGCAGTGGCCAAGGGCCGCAAGGTCGCTTCCACCATCAAGCAGGCGTTGGTGGTGCCGGGCTCGGGCCTGGTGAAGGCCCAGGCCGAAGCCGAAGGCCTGGACAAGGTGTTTCTGGACGCCGGCTTCGAATGGCGCGAGCCAGGCTGCTCGATGTGTCTGGCCATGAATCCGGACAAGCTGGGCAGCGGCGAGCATTGCGCGTCCACCTCCAACCGCAACTTCGAAGGTCGCCAGGGCGCCGGCGGCCGCACGCATCTGGTCAGCCCGGCGATGGCGGCGGCTGCGGCGGTGAGCGGGCATTTTGTCGATGTGCGTGAACTTGGAGATTCGGGAGTGGGGATTCGGGATTCGTAGAAGCGCTCCGCCCATCCGCAGCCTTTTCGAATCCCCAATCCCCAATCCCAAATCCCGGCCTCTCTCAATGACCCCTTTCACCCAACACACCGGACTGGTGGCGCCGCTGGATCGCGCCAATGTCGATACCGACCAGATCATTCCCAAGCAATTCCTGAAGTCGATCAAGCGCACCGGTTTCGGTCCGAACCTGTTCGACGAGTGGCGCTATCTGGATATCGGCGAGCCTGGTCGCGACAACAGCACGCGCCCGCTCAATCCCGACTTCGTGCTCAATTTCCCGCGCTATCAGGGCGCCAGCGTCTTGCTGGCCCGGGAAAACTTCGGCTGCGGTTCCTCGCGCGAGCATGCGCCGTGGGCGCTGGACGAGTACGGCTTTCGCACCGTAATCGCGCCGAGCTTTGCCGACATCTTCTACAACAACAGTTTCAAGAACGGCCTGCTGCCGATCGTGCTGGCCGAAGCGCAGGTCGATGCGTTGTTCGAACAATGCCTGGCGACCGAGGGCTACCAGCTCACCGTGGATCTGGCCGCACAACGCGTGCGCCGCCCCGATGGCGTGGAGTACGGCTTCGACATCGATGCCTTCCGCAAGCACTGCCTGCTCAACGGGCTGGACGATATCGGCCTCACCTTGCAGGACGCCGATGCCATCGGGCGCTTCGAGCAAGACCATCGCGCGCGCCAGCCGTGGTTGTTTGGCGCGCTGCAGTGAGGTTGAGCCGCACGCGCGTGCGTCGATCATGCCGCGTGCGTGTATTGCATTGAATTCAATGACGCTGCGGCGTCACTTCACGAGGGTGGCATGAGCAAGCAGATTCTGATTCTTCCCGGCGACGGGATCGGCCCGGAGATCATGGCCGAAGCGGTCAAGGTATTGAAGCGCATCGACGCGCAACACGGTCTGGGTTTCGAGATGGTGTATGACGAGCTGGGCGGCGCTGCGTACGACAAATACGGCAGCCCGTTGGCCGATGAAACACTGGAGCGCGCGCGCGCCGCCGATGCGGTGTTGCTGGGCGCGGTGGGTGGCCCGCAGTGGGACACCATCGACCCGTCGCTGCGCCCGGAGCGCGGTTTGCTCAAGATCCGCTCGCAGCTGGGCTTGTTCGCCAACCTGCGGCCGGCATTGCTGTATCCGCAGCTGGCCGATGCGTCCACGCTCAAGCCCGAGGTCGTGGCCGGGCTGGATCTGCTGATCCTGCGCGAGCTCACCGGCGGCATCTATTTCGGCCAGCCGCGCGGTACGCGCACCTTGGACAACGGCGAACGCCAGGCGTACGACACCTTGCCGTATAGCGAGAGCGAGATTCGTCGCATCGCCAAGGCAGGTTTTGAGATGGCGCGCCTGCGCGGGAAGAAGTTGTGTTCGGTCGATAAGGCCAACGTGCTGGCATCGAGCCAGCTATGGCGTGCAGTGGTCGAGGAAGTGGCCAAGGACTACCCGGATATCGCGCTGTCGCATATGTACGTGGACAACGCGGCGATGCAATTGGTGCGCGCGCCCAAGCAGTTCGATGTGATCGTGACCGACAACATGTTCGGCGACATTCTCTCCGACCAGGCATCCATGCTCACCGGTTCCATCGGCATGCTGCCGTCGGCCTCGCTGGATGCCAACAGCAAAGGCATGTACGAGCCGTGCCATGGTTCGGCGCCGGACATCGCCGGCAAGGGCATTGCCAATCCGCTTGCCACGATCCTGTCGGTGGCGATGATGTTGCGCTACACCTTCGCGCAGGCCGATGCCGCAGACGCCATCGAGCGCGCCGTGGGCAAGGTCCTCGATCAAGGCCTGCGCACCGCCGACATCTGGTCGGAAGGCACCACGATGGTGGGCACCGTGGCAATGGGCGATGCGGTGGTGGCTGCGCTGTAAAAGCGCTCGCAGTCGTTGTAGTGCGCGGGAATGGTCGCCAGCGCAATAACGCATCCGTGTCCTCAGCTGCCGACAGCAGTCGCTGGTGCTTGCGCGCGTACCGGTGTGGACCTTGAGCGGCATGGATGCCGCGGCAGAGCCTACATGGACGTACTTGCGGCGTGTCCCAGGCCGGTATGCGTGCAAGTGCCTGTAGCAGGCCGGAGCTTTGCCACGTCGGCAAGCGCGCCAGCAGCCAACCGACACACTTGTAAAAATGTTCGCATGCAAAAAACCGAAACGGCCAGCAGATCACTCTGCTGGCCGTGAGGCTTGCATCATCGATCCAATGCGCAGCGTTACGCGACCGCAGCCGTCTTGCCGGCGACCACGCCACGTTCGCGCTGACGCAACAAGCGGTTGGCCACATCCAGCCACGCCAGCGCGCTGGCTTCGATGATGTCCTTGCTGGTGCCGGTGCCTTCGTATTCCACGCCGTCGTGGCGCACGCTCAGGCTGGCTTCGCCGCGCGCGTCCGCGCCGATGCCCACGCTGTGCACCTGGTAGCTGTCCAGCTCCAGCTTCACGCCAGTGGCCGAGGCCAATGCACCGAAGAGCGCATCCACCGGGCCATTGCCCTGTGCGGTTTCTGCCACGCGATTGCCTTCTGGGTCGGACAACTCCACCAGTGCATTCGCGCGGCTGCCCACATCGCTGATGGTCATCGACGCCAGGCGGTAGCCTTCCTGCACGGTAGCGTCCTGCATCAATGCCTGCAGATCGGCATCGGTGACCACGCGCTGCTTCTCGCACAGCGCCTTGAACTGCTCGAACACCAGCTTGACCTCTTCCTCCTCCAGCAGATAACCCAGCGCACGCAGGCGCTGCTCGACCGCGGCGCGGCCGCTGTGGCGGCCCAGCACCATTTGCGAGGATTCCCAGCCCACATCTTCCGGGCGCATGATTTCGTAGGTGCCACGATGGCGCAGCATGCCGTGCTGATGAATGCCCGATTCGTGCGCGAATGCGTTGCCGCCCACAACCGCCTTGTTGCGCTGCACCGGCATGCCGACCAGACGCTGCAACAATTGCGAGGTGGAGACGATACGCGGCGTATTGATCGCCGAATCGATGTTGTAGAACGCACCGCGCACCTTCAGCGCCATGGTGATTTCTTCCAGCGCGCAATTGCCCGCGCGCTCGCCGATGCCATTGATGGTGCATTCCACCTGGCGCGCACCGCCTTCGATGGCCGCCAGCGAGTTGGCCACCGCCAGGCCCAAATCGTTGTGGCAATGCGCGCTGAAGATGACCTTGTCGGCACCTTCTACGCTGGCGATCAGGCGCGAGAACATGCCGCGGATTTCTTCCGGCGTGGTGAAGCCGACCGTGTCGGGCAAATTGATCGTGGTGGCGCCGGCGGCGATCGCCACGCGGGTGACCTCGGCCAGGAAATCTTCTTCGGTGCGAGTTGCATCCTCGGCAGAAAATTCCACATCGTCGATATAGCCGCGTGCCAGCGTCACGTGCCTGTGCACCGATTCCAGCACCTGCTCGCGGCTCATGCGCAGCTTGTGCTCGCGATGCAGCGGGCTAGTGGACAAGAACACATGCAGGCGCGGGTTTGCGGCTGTTTCCAGCGCCTTGGCCGAGGTTTCGATGTCGGCCTGCAGGCAGCGCGACAACACCGCCAGGGTGGGGCGGCGCAGTTCGCGGCCCATCATCGCCACCGCTTCGCGGTCCGAATGCGAACTGGCGGGAAAACCGGTTTCGATGATGTCCACGCCGAGTTCGTCCAGCGCGCGCGCCATGACCAGCTTCTGCTGGGGCGTCATGCTGCAGCCGGGGGATTGCTCGCCGTCGCGCAGGGTGGTGTCGAAAATTCGGATACGCGGGGTCTGGTTGGATACGGTCGTGTTCACCAGGAAGACTCCTCTACGGCGATGGCGGTGACAGGCGTTGAAGCGACTGCGGATGGGCGGGAATGAACGTGTGTGGCGGGTGGCGGATTGGCGCTGCGTTCGTTGCGCAGCCGCTCGGTATTGCGACGGCGCGGCTTGCGTGGCGGACGCGGCCGCACCTCGGACAAGAGTGTGGCCAGCACGGTTGCGTCGATATTACCGCCAGAGACCACCGCACATTTGCGTTTGCCGGAAACCCGGCGACCGGCGGCCAGGGCGAGGGCGCCGGCGCCCTCGGCAATGACGTGTTCTTCCAGTGCCAGGCGTACCAATGTCTCGCGCAATTCGGCCTCGCGCACGATCACCACGTCATCGAGCAGGCTCGAGCACAGGCGGCGCGTGAGCAGGCCTGGAATCTTGACCTTCACGCCATCGGCGAGCGTCGGCACCGGGGTGATCTCGCGCAGATCGCCACGGACGGCGCGCGCCATAGAATCCACACCTTCCACCTGCGCCCCGACCACGCGCACGCCCTGCGACTTCAATGCCAGCGCCACGCCGGAGGCCAGGCCGCCGCCGCCGATCGGCACGATCACCACGTCCGGCGCATGCGCCGCCAGCTCGATGCCAACCGTGCCCTGGCCGGCGATCACGTCAGGGTCGTCGAAGGCGGACAGGAAGCGATAGCCGTTCTGGTCGGCCAGCTCGCGCGCAAACGCGAACGCTTCGTCATAGCTGTTGCCATGCTGGCGCACGGTGGCGCCCCAATGCGCGACACCGGCAATCTTGGTCTGCGGCGCGCCGTAGGGCATCACCGTGATGGCCTGCACGCCCAGCCGGTACGCCGACCACGCCACACCTTGCGCGTGGTTGCCGGCCGAGGCGCAGATCACCGGGCGCTCGTCGCCGCGTTCCAGCCCGGCCAGCAACGCATTCAATGCGCCGCGCACCTTGTAGGAGCCGGTGCGCTGCAAATTCTCCAGCTTCAACCACACACCGAAGCGTTCGGCGTAGTGCAGCGGCGTGGGCGACAGGTACTTGCGCAGGCGCGCCTGTGCGGCCAGCACATCGGCCACGCTGACGGCCACGTCGCCTACCTCTGGCTCCTGTGCGGAAGGGCGGCCGGAATCAGGCATTGCGGCACGCGCGCGGCCGATCCGGAAGAAGACACCTCCGGACGGCAGTCTGATGGTCGCGCGAGGTCTGCATGCTCATGCCGCAGCCTCGACCGATTCCAGTGCGGTGATTACCACCGATTCGCAGTCGTAGACCTTCTCCAGCTGCAGGCGCAGCGTTTCCGGCGGACGGTTGCTGTCCACATCCAGCAGCAGATGCCAGCGCCCGGCATCGTCCGGCGCTGCTGCGCCCTGGATCGCACATGGGCGGAAGCCACGGCGTTCGGTCATGCCGATCACCCGCACCAACGCGCCTTCTGCCGGCTTCAGCACCAGATCAAGCCGGTAACGCATGCGATGTCTCCTTGGCCGCATGTGCGGGATTGCTGTCCAGCATGGTGCTGTTGGCGTTGTTGGGCGGCACCAGCGGCCACACATTGGCACGCGCGTCGATCGCGACATGCAGCAGGCCTGGACCGGGCTGGGCCAGCAGCTCGGCCAGTGCCGCATCCACGTCGCCGCGGGCGATGATGCGCTTGGCCGGAATGCCGAACACTTGCGCCAGCGCCGCAAAATCCGGGTTGTCGGACAGGTCGATTTCGCTGTAACGCTCGGCAAAGAACAGTTCCTGCCACTGCCGCACCATGCCCAGCGAGCTGTTGTCCAGCAGCACGATCTTCACCGGCAGCTTGCAGCGTGCGATCGTCACCAGCTCCTGCACGTTCATCATGAAACTGCCGTCGCCGGAGACCAGCACCACGGTGCGGTCAGGGCAGGCGAACTGTGCGCCCATCGCGGCCGGCAGGCCGAAGCCCATGGTGCCGAGGGCGCCGCTGGTGAGGTGATTGCGCGGATCGTTGAAGCGGCAATGCTGCGCCACCCACATCTGATGCTGACCCACATCGCAGGCGATGATGGTGTCGGCCGGAGCCACTTCGCTCAGGCGCTTCAGCAGCGCCGGTGCGTAGATATCGGTGCCGGGCGCGTCGTAGCGCGCGCCGAACTTTTCGCGGTTGGCAAAACAACGCGTGCGCCAGGCCTGGCAGTTGCCGCGTGCCGCACTCAAGGCCTTCAAGCTGACTGCTACGTCGCCGGGCACCGCGATATCGGCAGTGCGCAGCTTGGAGATTTCATATGCGTCGGCATCCAGATGGATGACGCGCGCAAACGGGGCGAACTCGCTCAGCTTGCCGGTGGCACGGTCGTCGAAACGCGCACCGACCACCACCAGCAGATCGCATTCCTGGATGGCCATATTGGCCGCACGGGTCCCGTGCATGCCAAGCATGCCAAGGTAGTCCGGATGCGCATGCGGCAATGCACCCAGGCCGCGCAAGGTCAGCGCGGTCGGGATGCCGGTGGCTTCGACGAAACGGCGGAACGCCTCCACCGCGCCGGCCAGCGCGATTCCGCCCCCGCCGTACACCACCGGGCGCTCGGCACTGGCGATCGCCGCCAGTGCTTCGGCCAGCTTTGCGTCCGCCGGCGCCGGCGGCGGCTGCACCGCTGCCGGAACATGCAGGGGCAGATGCGAAGCGTCGGCCACCTGCACGTCCTTGGGCAGGTCGATCAGCACCGGCCCGGGACGTCCTTCGCGCGCAATGCGGAATGCCTCGCGCACCATCTCCGGAAGCTCCTCCACACGCCGCACCAGAAAGCTGTGCTTGACGATCGGCATGGTCATGCCGAACACGTCCAGCTCCTGGAAGGCGTCGGTGCCCAGCAGCGGCGTGGCGACCTGGCCGGTCAGGCAGATCATCGGCACCGAGTCCAGCATCGCGTCGGCGATGCCGGTAACCAGGTTGGACGCGCCCGGGCCGGAAGTGGCCACGCACACGCCGACCCGGCCGCTGGCACGGGCATAGCCGTTGGCAGCCAGTGCAGCGCCCTGTTCGTGACGAACCAGGATGTGCTTGAGCCTGGAATCCACCAGGGCGTCGTAGAACGGCATGATGGTGCCGCCCGGATAGCCGAACAGCGTTTCCACGCCTTCGGCTTCCAGGGCCTGCGTCAGCCAGCGCGCGCCATTGCGGGGCGTGCTGTGTGCGGAGGTGTTCATGCGTTGCGGACCTTCGGTTTAAGCGGTGGGGGAGGCGGCGGCGTTATGCCGCCTGTTGATTCGCAGGTGCGGCAGCGGCTTGCTGTTGCCCGTTGAGCCACACCATCTTGGCGCGCAGCTTCTTGCCCACTTCCTCGATCGGGTGTTCCAGATCGGCCTGCTTGAACTTGTTGTAGTTCGGCAGGCCGGCGTCGTATTCGGCTACCCAGTTCTTGGTGAAGGTGCCGTTCTGGATGTCGGTCAGCACGTCCTTCATGCGCGCCTTGGTGCCGGCATCGATCACGCGCGGGCCGCTGACATAATCGCCGTATTGTGCGGTTTCGGACACGAATTCCAGCATGCGGGTGATGCCGCCTTCGTAGAACAGGTCCACGATCAACTTCAATTCGTGCAGCACTTCGTAGTATGCGATTTCGGGCTGATACCCGGCCTCGACCAGCACTTCGAAACCGGCCTGCACCAGTGAGGAGGCGCCGCCGCACAGCACGGCCTGCTCGCCGAACAGATCGGTTTCGGTTTCTTCCTTGAACGTGGTCTTGATGATGTTGGCGCGCGCGCCACCCAGGCCACCGGCATAGGTCAGCGCGAACTGCTCGGCCTTGCCGCTGGTGTCCTGGTACACCGCATAGATGCACGGCACGCCGCGGCCGATTTCATATTCGCGACGCACCAATGCGCCCGGGCCCTTGGGCGCGACCAGCACCACGTCCAGATCGGCGCGCGGTTTGATCATGTCGAAGTGCACGTTCAGGCCATGCGCGAACAGCAGGCAGGCGCCCTGCTTCATGTTTGGGGCGATGACCTCTTCGTAGAGCTTCTTCTGCACCATGTCCGGGGTCAGGATGGCGACCAGGTCCGCGCTCTTGACCGCTTCTGACGGCGCCACGACGGTGAAGCCGTCGGCTTGCGCCTTGGCTTCGGTCGGGCCGCCGGCACGTAGGCCGACGGTGACGTCGAAGCCGGAATCGCGCAGGTTCAGCGCATGTGCGCGGCCCTGGCTGCCGTAGCCGATGATCGCGATTTTCGGTTGGGTGTCGTTGCTCATGGAATGTCCTTGCGGGGTTGGCAGTGGAGATGGGCAGTGGATAAATGGATCAGCCGGCAGTGCGTGCACTGGCCGGCTGAGCAAAGCGGGGACGCGCGATGACAGTGCGCAGGCAACCACAGGCACTCATGCGCAGCTGGGCGCATGGCGATGTTGCGGATGTGGCAGTGATGTCGTTCATGTCATTCGAAACTTTTGGTGATCCCTGAAACGCGAAACCCCGCGCCGTTGCCGGTGCGGGGTCTGATCGAAGCCTTGTGTGTCTGTTGCCTACACGAAGTCTCGTCCCGCACCGGCTGGCGAGGTAATAAGTACGAGCACGAGAAGCGACGCAGCCAACGCGCCGGAGGGCGCGGACAGTGGGGCGTTCGAGGTGGTGAAGTGGTGCGGCATGGGCCTGAGATAACCACCGCGGCAACCAGGGTGTCAACCCTTGCGCATGAAACATCCGCATCGATGTGCCGAGTGGCATGCAAAGCCCCGTCGCAGCTGCATGGTTACTGCTGAAACCTGATCGGGACGGCACAACAAGCGCCGACGGGGATCACCATCTGCGCGGCATTGAGCGCGCTGCCAAGTGTCGATCGGACGGCAGGACGCGGCCCGCTGGTATGGTTGGCACCTCATTCTCAGTGTCAGGGGCCCTCGGTGATGCGTCGCGTACCTGTGTTGTTGGTGTCTGCTCTGGCGTTGCTCGCGCCGCCCCTCGGCGCTGCCGACCGCGTCACCGGGCAGCCGTTTGCCACCCGCTCGGAAGTCATTGCGCCGCATGCCATGGCCGCGACCTCGCAACCGCTGGCCACCCAGATCGCGCTGGACGTGATGAAGGATGGCGGCTCGGCGGTGGATGCAGCGATCGCGGCTAATGCGGCGCTGGGCCTGATGGAGCCCACCGGCAATGGCGTGGGAGGGGATCTATTTGCGATCGTTTGGGACCCCAAGACCCACAAGCTCTACGGCTACAACGGCTCCGGCCGCTCGCCCAAATCGCTGACCCTGGCCGAATTCCAGCGCCGTGGCTTGAAGGACATTCCGCCGACCGGCCCGTTGCCGGTGTCGGTGCCGGGTGCGGTGGACGGCTGGTTCGCGCTGCACGCGCGCTTCGGGCGCAAGCCGATGGCACAGAACCTGGCGCCGGCGATCCGCTACGCGCGCGAAGGCCATCCGGTCGCCGAGACCATCGCCTATTACTGGGACCGTTCGGTGCCGCGCCTGTCGCAATACCCCGGGTTCAAGGAGCAGTTCACCATCGACGGCCACGCCCCGCGCAAGGGCGAGCTGTGGAAGAACCCGAACCTGGCCAACACGCTGCAGCAGATCGCCGACGGCGGCCGTGACGCGTTCTACAAGGGCGACATCGCCCGCACCATCGGTGCCTACTTCAAGGCCAACGGCGGCTACCTCAGCTATGAGGACCTGGCCAGCCATACGGGCGAGTGGGTCGAACCGGTGTCCACCAATTATCGCGGCGTTGATGTGTGGGAACTGCCGCCCAACAGCCAGGGCATCGCCGCGTTGCAGATGCTCAATATCCTGGAGGGTTACGATTTCTCCAAGATTCCGTTCGGCTCGGCCGAGCACGTGCACTTGTTCACCGAGGCCAAGAAGCTGGCCTTCGCCGACCGCGCGCGCTTCTACGCCGACCCTGCGTTTCAGCCGGCACCGCTGGCCAGGCTGATCTCCAAGGACTACGCCAACCAGCGGCGCGCGCTGATTTCGATGGACAAGGCGCTCAAGGAAGTACAGCCAGGGACACCCAGGCAACTGGAAGAAGGCGACACCATCTATATGACCGTGGCCGATGCCGACGGCATGATGGTCTCGCTGATCCAGTCCAACTACCGCGGCATGGGCAGCGGCATGGCGCCGCCGGGGCTGGGTTTCATCCTGCAGGACCGCGGCGAGATGTTCGTGCTGAAGAAGGATCATCCCAACGGCTACGCGCCGGGCAAGCGGCCGTTCCAGACCATCATCCCGGCCTTCGTCACCAAGGACGGCAAGCCCTGGCTGAGCTTCGGCGTGATGGGCGGGGCGATGCAGCCGCAGGGGCACGTGCAGATCGTGATGAACCTGGTGGACTTCCACATGAACCTGCAGGAAGCCGGCGACGCGCCGCGTATCCAGCACGAGGGCTCCACCGAACCGACCGGGCAGGCCACCGCGATGCGCGATGGCGGCGAGGTGAATCTGGAAACCGGCTTCTCCTACGACACCATCCGCGCGCTGATGCGCAAAGGCCACCGGGTGATCTTTGCCGACGGTCCGTACGGCGGGTATCAGGCCATCGCCCGCGATGCGGCCAGCGGCGTGTACTACGGTGCGTCGGAGAGCCGCAAGGACGGCCAGGCGGCCGGATACTGAGCGCGCGACACGGTTGAGGTTGCCGCTCAACTCCGGCCGCCGCACGCCGCTAATCACGGGATGGAGCAGGAGCCCCTCATGAATTCGATGCAACAGCCCGACCCGCCGTCGCAGACCCAGACGGCCGTGCTCCCGGATGCGCCCGTGGCCTTGCTGCGGTTGTCCGCCGAGGCGTGTGTGGTGGCCTGCAACCGCGTCGGCCTGGATGTGCTGGGCAAAACGGCGCTCGAGCTGCAGGGCGCGCCGGCCTCGGTGGTGTGGGGCTTGAGCGCGGCCGATCTGGTTGGCGAAGACGGCGTCTGGGCTGCCCCGGGCGACGACCCGGCGCGGCGCGTGCGCTATGTGCGCGACCGCGCGCATGGCGGCTGGATGCTGTCGCTGCCGCATGTGGAAACGGCGATCCTGCTGCGCGAGGCCACGCGTCTGGCCGACGGCAGCCGGCCGGTGCCGATCTCGCCCCTGCTGCAGCCGCTGGTTGCACGCCTGCAGGCCGAGCACGAAGACCGCACGGTGCTCGAGCGCACTGCCCAGGCGCTGGCCGGCTGCGAACTCGAACTCCTGTTGCCGCCGGGACTGGCGGAAACCGAGATGGGCCGGCGCCTGCAAGCCGGGTTCGGCAATCTGGCCGAGGCCATCCGCCAGGCAGTGGCCTTGTCGGTGCAGATCGCTGCCGAAGTGCCGCCGCTGGTGGCCGAGAACGATGAAATGGTGCGCCAGTCGCAGGCGCAGAACGAGGCGTTGGACGGTGCGCGCACCGCGGTGGAGCGGCTGTCGTCCAGCCTGCAGGACGTCAATGCCGAGCTGGCGCAGGTGATTGCGCTGGCCGCCAGCGCCGACGACAGTGCGCGGCAAGGTGTGGCTGCCGCGCATGCGCTGGGCCAAGCAATGCACGAAGTGGAGCGCCGAGCGTCACGTGCGGGCGAAGTCATCGAAGTCATCGATTCGGTGGCGTTCCAGACCAATATCCTGTCGATCAATGCCAGCATCGAAGCCGCGCATGCCGGCGATGCCGGGCGCGGGTTTGCGGTGGTGGCCACCGAGATCCGGCGGCTGGCCGAACGCGCCGCAGCGGCGGCACGCGACGTACGCGCGATCCTGGCCGAAACCAGCGCCGCCGTAGGGGAGGGCGCAGCCTCTGCACGTGGCACAGAAGCGGTGCTCGATGGCATCACCCGTGTGCTCGGGCAGGCCAGCAGCGCGATGACCACCGTGGCCGGGCGCATCCAGGCGCAGGACGGCGAAATTCGCGGGATCGAGCGTGCGGTAGATGGCGTGGTGGCGTTGGGCCGCAGCAATCTGCAGCATGCCGCGCACGTGGCCGAACGCAGCGAAGCGCTGGAGCGCGGCACCGAAACCCTGCGCGATTGCGTGGGCTTGTTCCGGTTGCCGCCGGACCCGCTGCAGGTGCCCAGGCACGCGCGGGTCAAGGAGCTGGCCGTTGCCACGGCCGGCAAGATCGGCAGTGCGCTGGCGCAAGCCATTGCGCGCGGGCAGATCGAGCAAGCCGCATTGTTCGCGCGCACCTATACGCCGATCGCCGGCGTGGAGCCGCCCAAGTTCAGTACCGACTTCGATGCGCTCTGCGACCAGCTACTGCCCGCTTTGCAGGAGCCGCTGCTGGACGCGCACCCGTGGATCGTCTTCGCCATCTGCGCCAACCCCGATGGGTATGTGCCCACGCACAACCTGCGCTTCACCCAACCGTTGACCGGCGATGCCAAGCGCGATCTGGTCGGCAACCGCACCAAGCGCAAGTTCACCGACCGCGTTGGGCGCAGCGTGGGCGCGCATACCGATCCTTACCGTCTGCAGGTCTATCGCCGCGATACCGGCCAGATCATGTTCGACCTGTCCACGCCGATCTTCGTCGGCGGCAAGCACTGGGGCGGCTTGCGGGTGGGCTATACGCTGGAGTGATGGCGTCGCCCGGCCGGGGTTTGGCTGCTGCGCCTCCACCCGGACAACAAAAAAAAGCCGCCGAAGATCGGCGGCAGGGAGAGAGAGCAGGTTTCTTGTTGTAGTGGCTGCAGGCTAGCGGTGCGATGTGCCCTGGAAATGTCTGTGCATGTCGCCATCGCCGTGCCGTGTGCCAAGCGCTTGATTGCGTGTTAGCCGTGCCACACAGACAACGACCTCCCGAAGGAGGTCGTTGTGACAACACGTGGATCAGGACAGCGTGCTCAGAAGCGCTGCGTGTACTGCAGGTAGCTGTAGCGTCCCGGGATGGCGTAGGCCGGATCGAACGAGTTAGCCGAGGCGCTGAGCGCGACCGGCGGATCGCGGTCGAAGACGTTGTTCAGACCCAACCGCACGGTCGCATTCCATGGAAGCTGGTAAGACACCTGCATGTCGTTGAACGCAGTCGCCGCAACGTGGCGATAGTTTCCGTTGTCGTCCAGTTCCGAATCGTAGTCCTTCATGCCCGAGTAGTACCGCACGGCCCAGTTGGCGGCCAGATTGCCGTAGCTCCAGTCCAGGGTGAGCGTGCCGCGGGTGCGCCAGTTCGGGTTGTTGGTGTGGTAGCGACGTCCCCCCAATTTTGAGTAGCACCTCAGTTTGGAGTCCAATTCCCTACCCCAAGGAGATTGGACGTGAAGAAGCGTTTTTCTGAAGAACAGATCATCGGCTTCCTGCGCGAAGCTGATGCCGGTGTGGCGATCAAGGATCTGTGCCGGCGGCATGGCTTCAGCGAGGCCTCGTATTACCTGTGGCGCAGCAAGTTCGGCGGAATGAGCGTGCCCGACGCCAAGCGGCTCAAGGATCTTGAGGCCGAGAACGCGCGGCTAAAGAAGTTGCTGGCCGAGCAGTTGTTCGAGAACGACCTGATCAAGGATGCGTTGCGAAAAAAGTGGTGAGCGCACCGGCGCGTCGTGCGCTGGTGCGCGAGTGGATCGGGCGTGGTGCCAGCGAGCGTCGCGCCTTGGCGGCGATCGGCATGAGCGCCAGCGCGCTGCGCTATTGCCCACGCCAAGACCGCAATGGCGAACTGCGCGAGCGCATTCTTGCGTTGGCGCATCGCCATCGCCGCTACGGCGTGGGGATGATCTATCTCAAGCTGCGACAGGAAGGACGCCTGGTGAACTACAAGCGCGTGGAGCGGTTGTATCGCGAGCAGCAGCTACAAGTGCGGCGCCGCAAGCGCAAGAAGGTGCCGGTTGGCGAGCGTCAGCCGCTGCTGCGGCCAGCGCAGGCCAACCAGGTGTGGTCGATGGACTTCGTGTTCGACCGCTCCGCCGACGGCCGAGTGATCAAGTGTCTGGTGATCGTGGACGACGCAACGCACGAAGCGGTCGCCATCGAGGTGGAACGCGCGATCTCCGGGCACGGCGTTGCGCGCGTGCTGGATCGGTTGGCACACAGTCGCGGTTTACCGAAGGTGATCCGCACCGACAACGGCAAGGAGTTTTGCGGCAAAGCGATGGTCGTCTGGGCACATGCCCGTGGTGTGCAACTACGGCTAATCCAACCCGGCAAGCCAAATCAAAACGCCTATGTTGAATCGTTCAACGGCCGACTACGCGACGAATGCCTCAACGAGCACTGGTTCCCGACGTTGCTGCACGCGCGCACCGAGATCGAACGCTGGCGACGCGAATACAACGAGGACCGACCGAAGAAAGCAATTGGCGGCATGACGCCGTCCGCTTATGCCCAACATCTGGCAAACACCGATATCATCAACCCCGGACTTTAAACCCGACCGCTACTCAGGGCGGGGGGACGTCGGTAGATGCCGTTGTAGCTTTCCCACGCAGAATTGTCGTCCTGCTTCTGCTCGTTGACGGCCACGTAGGTCGAATCCAGCGTGAGCATGAACTGGCCGATTGCGGTCTGCGGCAGTTTGTAACGCGCGGTGAAATCGTAGCCTTGCATGCGTTGCTCGCCGACATTCACCGGCTGGATCACCAGGCCGGTGATGGTCCCTGTCGCATCGCGGGTCACCAGATCGCAGAACGCCGAGACGTTGAATTGGTAACACTGCGACAGGATCTGATTGGCGCTGAATTCGGTGATGGCGTCGGTGATTTCGATCTTCCACCAGTCCAGCGACACGTCCAGGCCCTGCACCGAAGCCGGGCTGTAGACAAAGCCAAGCGTGGTGTTCTTGGATTTTTCCGGTTGCAGGTTGGCGTTGCTGGTGTAGGTGAACGGATAGATGGTCTGGCCGGAGTTGCCGCTGGCGCTGTTGTATTCGGCAACGTAATTGGCAGGCACGCCGCGGGCTGCGCATGCGGCCGCAATCGCGCTGGTGTAGGAGGTGCTATTGGTCGAGCAGGGATCGGAATAGGTGTCGAAACTGTCCGAGGCGCCCAGATACAGATCTTCGATCGATGGCGCGCGGAAACCGGTGGCGTAATTGCCGCGAATCAGCAGGTCGGCGACCGGCTTCCACTTGAAGCCGAACTTGCTATTGGTGGTGCTGCCGAAGGTGTTGTAGTCCGAATAACGCACTGCTGCGCTCAATTCCAGCAACTGCGCACCGGGCACATCCTTCAGCAGCGGAATCGCCACTTCGGTGTAGTAGTCGTTGAGCGTGTACGAGCCAGAGGTGGGCGTAAACGAATTGCCCGAGGTATAGCCGGCCGAAATCAAGGCATCCGGTGAGGAGAATCCGCTTTCCTCGCGATGTTCGACACCGGCGGCAAAACTCATCCAGCCGGCGGGCAGCTCGAACAGCTCGCCGGTGAGGTTGGCGGTGAAGCTGCTGTTTTTATATTGATATGTGTTGTGCGCAGTGAACAGGATGTAGTCCAGCATTTCCTGGGTCACGCCACCGGCCGGCGACAAGGGGTTGAACGGTACGCAGCCGGCAATGACGGCGCCGCCGCTGTCCAGGCACGCCAGGGTGCCATTGACGATGCCCGATGCACCGAGCGCATTGCCCAGGTTGAGCAGATTGACATCGCCATACTGGGTTTCGGTCTGGTCGGTCTGGTTGTGCGCAAAGCCCACATCCCAACTGAACTGCCTGTCGGCAAACTGGAAGTCGCCTTCCAGCCCGGTGTACACGTGCGAGGTCTTGACGTCCTGCTGATAGGTGCGCGCGAATTCGGTCAAGCGGTGCGACCAGCCCACATCGCGCCCGTCGCCGCCGTAGGCAGTGTTGTACGGGTTGTAGTAGCTCTCGCCGCTCAACAGGATGCCGGTGTTGACGGAGGCCAGCGGAAAGCCTGCCAATTGCTGCGACGACTGGCGGCGGTTATACAGTCCATCGAACTTGAAGCGCACGTTGTCGGTGAGTGCGTAGTTGCCCTGCACGTACAACGCGTCGCGCTTCTGTGGCGTGACCAGGTAATTGTCCTTGGCGTAGTTGTAGCCATATTCGGACGTGTTGAAGGCGGTGTACTGGTCCAGGCCATAGCGCGGATACCTGCTGTCGCCGCTCGCGGTGGCGCTGTCGGGCAATACCGTCCAGGCGCCGCTGGTGCCATTTGCACGGAGGCGGCCGCTTGCCGAGTAGCTGCTATAGGCCGACGAGCCCGCGCCGTACACCGGCTCGGCGGAGATCTCCCGGTCGCCTGCCATCACCGCATCTTCCTTGACGCTGGACAAGCCGATGACCAAATTGCCGCGCTCGCTGGTGGCGCCCACGGTCGCGTCGAAAGAGGTGCGCTGACCGTCGCCCTGGCCGTATTGGCCAACGTAGGCGTTGACTTCGGCGCCATCGAAATTGGTACGGGTAATGATGTTGACCACGCCCGCGATGGCATCGGAGCCATAGATCGACGAGGCGCCATCCTTGAGGACTTCCACGCGCTCCACGATGGCCGAGGGGATGGTGTTCAGATCCACCGAACCGGACAGGCCCGAGACCCAGCGCCGGCCATTGACCAACACCAGTGTGCGTGAGGCGCCCAGGTTGCGCAGGCTCACCGTGGCCGAGCCGTCGCCGCCGTTGTTGACGGTGCTGTTCATCGTCGCGCCATTGGAGGGAATGCGCTTGAGAACGTCGGCAACCGAGGGCAAGCCCTGCTTTTCGATGTCCTGGCGCGTCAGTACCAGTACCGGTTGCGAATTTTCCACATCGACCGAACGGATGCGCGAGCCGGTGACTTCGATCTTGTCCAGGTTGGTCGGACTCTTGTCGGTTTGTTCCTGGGCGATGGCGCTCGTGCTGACGCACAGGCTGATGGCGATCGCGAGCGAGCCCCGACGCATCGTCGGGTGGAGCGTTGTCTTAGTCATATGTACGGCGGTTCCCGGTAGAGGAGGAGCGACAGCGCGATCCCCGTGAATGACACCTGTATGCGTGCGGCGTATTCGGCACGCCACGCAGGCTTAGCGGGAATTTAACGAGCGGGTTTCGCCGCCGTTTTTCGTCAATCGGCGCCTTGTTGCGTGGCGACGCGCGCAATGCATCGGCGCGCCATGTAATGCCCGGGCGACGCTGGGCGTGTGCTGCAGCGACGTGAGATGACCTGTGCGGACATATGTCGCCGCCGAACGCGACAACCTTGCGACGCGCAACAGCAGGCCGGTGCGGCCGCTGCGTCAGTGCGGTATGCCCTACGGGTTTAGCGCGGGCCGTGCGCGCTGCGGGTATGTGGCGGATTTTGTTTAGCTGCGCAGGTGCGATGTGGTTTAATCGCCGCCGAAGTGGGGGTACCGCAGCGTGCTGCGGTTGAGATAGTCCCTTCGAACCTGATCCGGCTGATACCGGCGTAGGGAAGCTTCGTCAGATGCGATGGTTCGTGCGTGCACGGGCAATCAGTATCGAGCGCCGCCGCTTCGTCCGCACTGCGACTCCTTCGCAGGGCCAGCACACAGGACGAATGCCATGAATGCCGCGCCCACCGTTTTGCAACAACAAGCCCAGTCGTTGTCGGAGGCTGTCACCCAGCCGATTCCCGGTTCACGCAAGATCTTCGTGCAAGGCTCGCGCGCCGATCTGCAGGTGCCGATGCGCGAGATCGCCTTGACGCGCACGCCCACCTTGTTCGGCGGCGAAGAGAATCCGCCGCTCAGCGTCTACGACACGTCCGGGCCTTACACCGATCCGCGGGTGGCGATCGATCTGGCAGCCGGTCTGGCACCGCTGCGTGCGCAGTGGATTGCCGAGCGTGGCGACACCGTCGCCCTGGACGGGCTGAGCTCCAGCTTCGGGCGTGGCCGCGAGCACGATGTGCGTCTGGATGCAGTGCGCTTTCCGGCGCGGCGTCTGCCGCGGGTCGCGCGACAGGGCGCCAACGTCACCCAGATGCATTACGCGCGCCGCGGCATCATCACGCCGGAAATGGAGTACGTGGCGATCCGCGAAAACCAGCGCCTGGAAGCGGTGACCGATGCAAGCTTGCGCAGGCAGCACCCGGGCCAGGCGTTCGGAGCTTCGATCCAGCAACGCATTACACCGGAGTTCGTGCGCGAAGAGATCGCACGGGGCCGCGCGATCTTGCCCAACAACATCAATCACCCCGAGAGCGAGCCGATGATCATCGGCCGCAATTTCCTGACCAAGATCAATGCCAACATCGGCAACAGCGCGGTGTCTTCAGGCATTGCCGAAGAGGTCGAGAAGCTGGTGTGGTCGATCCGCTGGGGCGGGGACACGGTCATGGATCTGTCCACCGGCAAGCACATCCATGAGACGCGCGAATGGATCATCCGCAACTCGCCGGTCCCGATCGGCACGGTGCCGATCTATCAGGCGCTGGAGAAGGTCGATGGACGCGCCGAGGCGCTGACCTGGGAAATTTTTCGCGACACCTTGATCGAGCAGGCCGAACAGGGCGTGGATTACTTCACCATCCACGCCGGCGTGTTGCTGCGTTACGTACCGCTGACCGCACAGCGCGTGACCGGCATCGTCTCGCGTGGCGGTTCGATCATGGCCAAGTGGTGCCTGGCGCATCACAAGGAGAATTTTCTCTACACGCACTTCGAAGACATCTGCCAGATCATGAAGGCCTACGACGTGGCGTTTTCGTTGGGCGATGGCCTACGCCCCGGCTGCATCGCCGACGCCAACGACGCGGCGCAATTCGGCGAGCTGGAAACGCTGGGCGAGCTGACCAAGCTCGCCTGGAAACACGATGTGCAGACCATGATCGAAGGCCCCGGCCATGTGCCGATGCAATTGATCAAGGAAAACATGGACAAGCAGCTGCGCGAATGCGGCGAGGCGCCGTTCTACACCCTGGGGCCGCTGACTACCGACATCGCGCCGGGCTACGACCACATCACCAGCGCGATCGGTGCGGCGATGATCGGCTGGTTCGGCACCGCCATGCTCTGCTACGTCACTCCGAAAGAGCACCTGGGCCTGCCCAACCGGCAGGACGTGCGCGACGGCATCATGGCCTACAAGATCGCCGCGCATGCCGCCGACCTGGCCAAGGGGCATCCGGGCGCGCAAGTGCGCGACAACGCCTTGAGCAAGGCGCGTTTCGAATTCCGTTGGGACGACCAGTTCCATCTTGGCCTGGATCCGGAAAAGGCCAAGGAGTTCCATGACCAAACCCTGCCCAAGGACGCGCACAAGCTGGCGCACTTCTGCTCGATGTGCGGGCCACACTTCTGCTCGATGAAGATTACCCAGGACGTGCGTGATTACGCGGCCGAGCACGGCATAAGCGAGGCGCAAGCGCTGTCGACGGGCATGCAGGAAAAGTCCGCGCAATTTGTCGCGCAGGGCGCGCAGGTCTATCGCGCCACGTGACGCGTTACATGGCAGCGTTTCATAAAACGTGATGTAGCGCCTACTTAGGAAAAGTTCAGTTTTGTACTGAACAGATTACGGCGCGGTCCGCAAGTGCCGCGCTATGGCAGGGTTGCAAGCGATTCCAGTAAATAAGGGTTTCAGCTGATTTAGCTGAATCGCAGATAAAAAAATCGCGCCAGAAGGCGCGAAGGGTACGTCGTAATTATTCGAATTCGTCGGCGAGAGAGAGAGAGCCTGACGCTGCCGCCTGTCTTAGGAAGCAACGGGGCATAGCGTAAAATTTGCACCAAATGGATGCATGACACAGTTGGTCGTCGTCCTTTGCTGAATTTGGCGTTTCGCGGAAGGCGCGGGGCGCTCTTTGTTGTTCTTGCATGCCGACGCGTGTTTTTGCCGATGAGTGTTCCTCCCGCTATTGCAATGCCATCGGGCCGGCTGCGTGTCGGTCAGTGCGTGGTCGACATTGCCTCGCGCGAGGTGCACGCACCTGGCGCAAAGCGTCCGCTGCGGCTGGCGCCCAAATCCCTGGCGGTGTTGCTGACCCTGGCGCGGCAGCCGGGCCAGGTGGTCACGCGCGAGCAACTGCTTGCCGAGGTTTGGCCCGATACCTTGCCGACCAACGATGTGGTGACCCAGGCGGTCACGCAGCTGCGCAAGGCGTTTGCCAGCCACGGCGGGCAGCGCTCGGAGCACATCGAGACCATCGCCAAGACCGGGTATCGCTTGATGGCGGCGGTTGTGTGGGAAGCGCAGGCACCTGCATCGGCGACGCTGCCTGGTGAAGCACTGGGTCCGGATACGCTCGAGCCGGCGCAGCCAGACCAAGGCGTGGCGTCCGTCCCCGACCAGTCCGACGCTACCGCATCGCCCGTCCGCACCGCGCCTGGCCAGCCTGTAGCGCCCGTCGTTGCGGCGCCGGCCGCGCCACGACACCGGCGCTCGATGGCGCTGGCAGTCGCCAGCGTGGCGTTGCTGGTCGTGCTGAGCCTTGCGGTATGGACCTTATGGCGACCTGCTCCGGCACCTGAGACCGCGCAAGCGCATGCGGTGCTGGGCAGCCCCAAACGGCCGTATCAGGTCATTACCGCAGGCGGTGGATTCGATCTCACGCCAAGCCTGTCGCCCGATGGCGCGAGGGTGGCGTACGCCTCATTGACCAGCGATCGCACCGGCACCTCGATCCTGGTCAAGACCACCGACAACGCCTATCCACGGGTACTGGAGACGCCTGCGCCCGGCGTCTCCGATCGTTTGCCGGCGTGGTCGCCGGATGGCCGGCAGATCGCGTTTTCCAGGCAGGCGCCCGATGGCAGCTGCCGGGTCATGATTGCCGCAGCCACCGGGCCTGCGGCGTCGCGCGAGTTAATGCGGTGCGATGGTGCCGACATGCTGAGTTTCAGCTGGTCGCCGGATGGGCGCGCGCTGGTGTTCGGCAGCATGACCGGCACGCACGGTGCGGCCCGCATGCGTCGCCTGGATCTGGCAACCGGGCAGTGGCAGACGCTTGACTATCCGGCGCAGGCGGGTGATTTCGATTACGCGCCGCGGTATTCGCCCGATGGGAATTGGATCGTGTTCCTGCGTAATCCGCAGCTCGGGGACCTGTGGCGGATCCCTGCCGAAGGCGGCGTCGCCGAACGGCTCACCCATGACAACGCCGATATCCGTGGATGGAGTTGGCTGCCCGATGGCAGCGGTTTGATCTTCGGGCGTCGCGTGGACAGCGAGGCGCGGCTGTATCGCCTCGATCTGCGGGACCACAGCTTGCACGATGTGGGCGTGGACGATGCGCAAGCACCGGACGTGGCGCATGGGCATCTGGTGTTCGTGCAACGCAAACCGCAGTTTGGCGTCTATCAGGTCATTGGCGACACGATGAACGGTGGCTACATTCGACGCCGACTGTTTCCATCCAGCGGGCGCGACGATCAGCCGATGATTGCGCCGGATGGGCGCCAGCTGATCTTTGCATCCAATCGATCCGGTGCGTACGCACTGTGGTGGGGCGATGTCCGCAAGCCCGGTTCGGTGCGCTTGATCGAAGGGCTGCGCCCGGATTCGCGCCAGGCCGCCGACTGGTCAGCCGATTCGCAACGCGTGCTGGTCAGCGGCAGCGATGCGGCCGGGCATGCGGCGCTATTCGAAGTGACCCCCAGTAGCGGCCAGGTAGTGCGACTACCCGTGCCGCAGCCGCGCCCGCTGCAGGCGATCCATCTTCCCGATCCGGACCGGCTGCTGGTCCTTGCTGCTGCCGACGACGGGCATACCTTCGCAACGCTGTACGACCGGCGCAGCAGCCCATGGCGTGCGCTGGCGACGCTGCAGGACGTCTCGCAATTGCGACTGGACCGCGTCAGCGGACAGGTCTTGCTGACCCGCCTCAGCGGGGGCGGTGTGTGGCAGGTCGCTCCATCGCTGGCCGCCGACACCTTGCATGCTGTCGATCCGCAACAGCCATCGCGCTGGCGGTATCGCAGTTGGGCGCCGGGCGTGAATGGCCAACTGCATTACCTGTCGTCCACCGACAGTTGCGCTGCCTACGATCGCGAGTTGCGCAGCGGCCGCGGCCAGTGCTTGGATGCGGTCAAGTTCACCACCATCAACGGTTTCAGCCTGAACCAGCGCGATGGGACGCTGTATGTGTCGCTGGCCGAAGAAGATGGCAGCGCCATCGCGTATATGCCATTGCCACAGCATTCCGTGGCGCCTATGGGCGTCATTGCTAACTTATTGTCGATATTGAGAAAAATCGCCTCGTAAGTTCTTCGGAAAGGCTTCGTGGCAATTTCGGCGCAGTTTCGTCAAAACTTCCTGACTGACGCCACAGTCGGCAAAACACTACGCCCTCTTTTGTACAGGGGGCTGCCAACATGCAACAGGTCATCACCGCGGATCGTGGGCTTGCGCTCGCGCTCGATAACGCCAACGAGTCGACATCGACTATCTGTCTGGCGGTCTCGCGGCTCGGCAGCATCCGTACCAACGCGGCGACATTCACCTTGTGGATACAGCTACGCGGACGCGCATGGGTGGAATCCAAGGAGGGCCGCTTTCGTCTGCGTGCCGGCGACTGGATCGCCTTCGACAAGGATTCCCATCCCACCGTGCAGGCAGATCGCAGCGCGCTATGCGTGGGCGTCGGTCTGGATGGCGAGAGCCTGCAGTCGCTTGCCGAACTGACCGATGCCACGCTGTATCCCGGCCGCGCCCAGTTGTCGCGCAGCGATCTGCGCATTGCCTTGCGCCTGTGGCGCAATGCCGCCGCACAAAGCGGCAGTGCGTCCGCGCGGCCGTTGCTGTTGCACCTGGCCGCGATGCAACGCGATTTTATTGCGCAGGAACAGCGTTGCCCGGGCCGCTCGCGCAGCCGTCGGCGTCAGGTGTTTGGGCGTATGCAGCGTGCACGGCTGTACCTGGAAGGCAACAGCGACCGCGTGGTGCGCATCAGCGAACTGGCGCAGCTGACCAACTTTTCCAGTTGGTACGTCTCCAAGACGTTTCAGAGTTTGTACGAAGAAAGCCCGCAGGCGCTGTCCGCACGCTTGCGTCTGGAACGTGCATCCGATTTGTTGCGCGATACCTCGATGATGATCGGCGAGGTTGCAGCCGCAAGCGGCTTCGACAATTGCTGCAGCTTCGCGCGTGCATTTCGTGCGCGCTTCGGTGTCTCCGCATCGCACTACCGCGACCAAACGGCAAATCCGCCAGATTCGGCAAAGCCACGTAACGTGACGCGCAAAGCGACGGCGTTCACGCAATCGTAATTTGCACAGGGGCGCTTAACGCGCCACTAACGAACCCTGGAGAGATTGATGAACCTTCGCACCTCCGCAGTGCGGCTGGGCCTGTTGCCCGCCGGTATTGCGATCGCGTTGACGCCGGCTTTTGCCGCCGCACAAGAGTCGACCACCACGCTTGACCGTATCGAGATCACCGGCTCGCGCATCCGCAGCGCCGACGTCGAAACGCAGCAGCCGATTTTGACCCTTGATCGTCAAGCGCTGGAAAAGCAGGGCCTGACGTCTGTTGCCGATGTGCTGCAGAACCTGACCTCCGCCGGCTCCCCGGCCATCTCGCGTGCCGACGCGCTGTCGTCCGGCGAAGACGTTGGCGGTTACTACGTCGACCTGCGCAACCTCGGCGCGCAGCGTACGTTGGTGCTGGTGAACGGTAAGCGTCTGGGTGCGTCGACCTCCGGTCTGCAGGATCTCAGCCAGATTCCGATGTCGGCAATCGAGCGTATTGAAGTGCTGAAGGACGGCGCCTCGTCCATCTACGGCTCCGACGCGATCGCCGGTGTGGTCAACGTCATCACGCGTAAGCGTTTCGACGGCGCTGAAGCCAGCGTGCAGTTCGGCCAGTTCGGCCAGGGCGACGGCGACACCACGCAGTACTCCTTCACTGTTGGCTCGCAGGGCGAGCGCGGTGGCGTGACGCTGTCTGCCGAATATTCCAAGCAGGACCCGGTATTCGCCAAGAACCGCTGGTTCAGCCGCGATGGTTCGCGCGGTCCCAACTCGACCCCCAACAGCTGGAGCCCCATCAGCCAGAACGGTTCGTGGTGCAATCCGCTGCAGGTGGACTGCGATGATCCGGACACCGCGGTGTGGCAGACGCTCAATGCCGGCGGCAACCCGAACAACCCGGCCGACTATCACCCGATCACGCCGGCCGAGTACGCCAACTCGAACCAGCAGATGATGGTGCAGACCGGTATCGAGCGGAAGTCGGTATTTGCAAACGTCAACTACGACGTTGCCGATGCCATCACCTTCAACGCCGATATTGCCTACAACGAGCGCACGACCGACGGGCAGATCGCGGGCTACCCGTATCAGTCCGGTTCCTTCGGCACTCCGCTGGAAGGCAGCAGCGCATTCAATCCGATCGGCCAGGATGTCGACTTCCGTCGTCGTCTTTGGGAAGTGCCGCGCGCCAGCGAAAACCAGCTCAAGACCCTGCGCTTCGCGCCGACCTTGAGTGGCTACTTCGACATCGGCGGCAAGACCTGGGATTGGGATGTGGGTGCGTTGTGGAACCGCAACGAGAACACCAAGCGTAGCCGTGGCGACATGAGCCTCATCGCGTCGCGTCAGGCGCTGGGCCCGTCCTTCATCAACGGCCAGGGCGTTGCGCAGTGCGGTACCGCTGCAGATCCGATCTCGCTGTCGGCCTGCCGTCCGTGGAATCCGCTGCTGCCGTACAACGTTGCAGGTCAGGGCTCGCTTGCCGACCCGGCGCTGCAGGAATTCCTGTTCCCGACCTTCACCGATACCGGTCTGACCAAGACCACCAGCTTCACCGCAAACCTGTCCGGTTCGGTGGTTGAGCTGCCGGCTGGCGATCTGGGCGTTGCGGTGGGCTACGAACACCGTAAGGAAGAAGGTCGCTTCTCTCCGGATGCGTTTGCGCAGTCGGGCGAAAGCACCGGTCTGGGTGCCAAGACCACGCAGGGCCAGTACTCGCTGGACGAGGTCTACCTCGAATTGAATGTTCCGCTCCTGAGCGATGTCGCCTTCGCTAAGGAACTGACCTTCAACGCTGCAACGCGTTACTCGGACTACAGCAACTTCGGTAACACGCTGAACTCGAAGTTCGGCCTGACCTGGCGTCCGCTGGAAGACCTGCTGGTGCGTGCGACGTATGCGGAAGGTTTCCGTGCGCCCACCATCAGCGACCTGTACGGCGGCCTGAGCAGCAGCTTCGAGGATTACATCGATCCTTGCGGCGTCGGCGCCCCCAACAGCGTCAACGGCAACGCGGCCTGCACCAACGCTGGCGTGCCGCTGGGCTACACCCAGCTCGGCCAGGGCTTCGTGCCTTGCACGACCTATCCGTGCCAGACGCCTGATGAATTCATCAGCGGCGCCAATCCGAACCTGAAGCCGGAAACCTCCACGAGCAAGACCGCCGGTCTGGTCTGGAGCCCGCGTTGGGTGCAGGGTCTGGACATCTCGCTGGATTGGTACCGCTACGAGATCAACGACATGATCATCGCCGATAGCGTCGACCGCATCCTGCGCGACTGCTATGTGCTCGGCGACGCTGAACGTTGCGCCAATGTCACACGTGCAGCCGATGGTCATATCTCGGCGATGAGCTACGGCGTGGCCAACCTCGGTCAGATGGAAACCGAAGGCTACGACCTGGGTGTGAAGTACCGCCTGCCGGAAACGGCCATCGGTTCCTTCACCTTCGACTGGCAGACCAGCTACGTCAGCAAGTACGACGAAGCCGGCCAGGACAGCGCAGGCAACGCCATCATGATTGGCCGTGTCGGCGAGCCGGGCATCTTCCGCGTGCGTTCGAACGTTGGCGTGAACTGGTCGCTGGGTGATTTCGGCGTCAACTACACCCTGCGTTACTACTCGGGCATGAAGGAAAGCTGCATCACGCTGGCCGAAGGCTATTGCGATGCGCCGGACCATATCGCCAACGGCGAGTCCGACCCGCTGCGTCACACCGGCGCCAATACCTTCCACGACCTGCAGGTCAACTGGAAGGCGCCGTGGGACGCAACGATCGCACTCGGCGCGAACAATGTGTTCGATCACCGCGGTCCGCTGCAGTACTCGGCACCGAACAGCAGCTTTGCCTACTACGGCGGCTTCGAAATCGGTCGTTTCATGTACATGAAGTACACCCAGCGCTTCTGATCCATCGACGCGCGTAGTAAATGAAAGACGGGCCGCAAGGCCCGTCTTTTTTTATGCAGTGCCCTGTTGCGATGAGGCAATGCGCATGCGGCGCGTGATTTAGATGCGAAGTCATCGCTGCGCGACTCAAGCGGTGCGGCAGTTCCGCGAAAAACGCGCGCAGGATGTGGAAGTTGCTCAGCGACTCCGCTCGCAAAGAACTGCAGTCTTTCTTCTCGGGCAGCTTCCACCGCGCTTGAGCGCATTGTCTGCCTGTAGTGCGGTGCGCTTGGGGTGAGTGCCGTGACACATCGCCCAGACCAAGGCTTGCAATGCGCGGCCCTGGCGCAACGGCCCCATGCAGGGCGGTCGAAGAAACGGCATAAAAAAACGCGGCCTTGGCCGCGCTTCTTTCGGGATGCCGCATGCGAGTGACTTACGCCTCGGCAAGCCCCAGCAACGTGTCGGCCTGTTCGCGCCAGCTCGGCAGGCGGGCGATGACGCCGACCTTGGTCAGGTACTCTTCGTCCACGCTTTCGCCGCTGGCCAATGCCGTGGCGACATGCACTGCGCCGGTGACCCAGAAGCTGCGCATGCTGGAACGCAGCGGATGGCGATGGAAGGCCACCGCTTCGATGATGGGCATCGGCAAGCCCCACAGGCCGAGCAGGTAGGCGCCGGCTTCGGTGTGACCCAGGCGTTCGTCGCCACCTTCGGCCGGCGCCTCGCGCTCGTCGCGTACGCCCGGCAGCAGCAAGCCGATGTCGGCCAGCAATGCGGCGGTGGAACCGAGTTCTGCGCTGGTCGGCGGAAGCACCTTGGCCGCCAGGCGCGAGGAGAGCAGGGCGCGGCGCTGCATCGCGTTGCGCTCGGCCGGCGTGAGCGTCTGGACCGAAAACACTTCGCTGGCCAGCACCAGGTCGCGCAGCGTCGCCACCCCCAGGCGGGTCACCGCCGTGCGCAGGTCGGTGATGCTGCGGCCACCGGAAAAGAACGCCGAATTGCACAATTGCAGCACTTTCGCCGCGATCGCCGGGTCGCCGGCGATCAGCTTGGCGATATCGGCCGCGTCGGCGCCGTCGTCCTCTTCCAGCGCATGCATCAGGCTCAGGTACAAATGCGGGGGCGAGGGCAGCTTTTCGATCCTCCCGATCGCCGCGCGCAGGCGCGGATTGCTGAGCAGCTCGCGCAGTTCCTCCAGGCTGGTGACCGCCTCGAGCAGCACTTCGGGCGCCAGCGGCATCGGCAAGAAGCGATGCGCCACGCCGATGATGCGGGCCGGCGGCGTGCGCTGACCGCCTTGCGCATCGATCAACGCAATACGAATGGTGTCCGGGCGCAGCGTGCGGATTTGCCCCAGCAAGGTGGCGGCAGTCAGGTCCGGCAGGACCGGGGCAACGATGACGGCGTCGAACGGCGACAGCGCGGCAGCTTCGATCGCCGAATTGCCATCGGCCACCTGCTGCGCCTGCCACTGGTCGCCCAGGTCGGCGACGTAGTCGACAAGGTCGGACGGAAGACTGGCTTCGTCCCCAACAAACAGAATACGCAAGACACTTCCCCAGAAGTCACCGGTGACAGACACCGGCCAAACGCTTTCGGCAATGTACCCAATCTGCCGACTGCGGTCACCGGGATCACGCCAGAAGCGTGATCCCGATCGCCCCCTACACGCAGGGCAGCATCACGATCGATGGATCAGGGTGCGTCGGAATTGTAGCGTTCCACCGACTCGGTCAGGATGCGCTTGGCCTCGGCCGCGCCGCCCCAGCCGTCCAGCTTGACCCACTTGCCCTTCTCCAAGTCCTTGTAATGCTCGAAGAAGTGGCCGATACGTTCCATCCAGTGGCTGGACACCTGGTTGATGTCTTCGATGTGCGCGTAACCGGAGAAGATCTTCTCGATCGGCACAGCCAGGATCTTTTCGTCGCTGCCGGCCTCGTCGCTCATGCGCAGCACGCCCACCGGACGGCAGCGCACCACCGAGCCCGGCACCAGTGGCAAGGGCAGCACCACCAGCACGTCGGCCGGGTCGCCATCGCCGCACAGGGTGTTGGGCACGTAGCCATAGTTGCAGGGATACCGCATCGGGGTCGACAGGATGCGGTCGACGAAGATCGCCCCGCTGGCCTTGTCGACTTCGTACTTGACCGGCTCCGAATCCTTGGGGATCTCGATGACGACGTTGATTTCTTCCGGCAGATTCTTGCCAGAGGTGACCAGTTCAAGGCCCATGCGGGTAGCTCCGAGGCGTCAGCAGTGTGTGGAGCGCGATTCTACGCGTTCGGCTGTTGCGCTGCAGCGACACTGAATGGGCAATGTCCTGACCGCTGCGTGCGGCATAGCCCGCGTTCATCGCGGGTGGCTGCCTGATCGTTGCGGCCCGGCCGGAGGCGCACGCTGCAGGCTCATCCACCGCATAGGAATTGCCCATGTCCAGGCTTGCGCGTTTGCTGGTTCTCATGCTGCTGTCCCTTACCGCCCAGTTCGCTGCCGCCGCGACGCCTCCGCCCACCTTCGTGGATGCGGTGGACTGGCCCGCCAATGGCGAGGGCTGGGAGGCGTTCATCGATCTGGAGCACCGGCTGGACCGCGATTTCGACAATATCTGCGGCGACACCTTTTGTGGCGGCGACTTCAGCGACTACCAGCCGCTGCGCTTCCGCTGCTCGGTGCATCGCGTCACCGGGGTGGTGCGGAGCTGCATCTGGACCTTCGGCGCCAGTGAGGTCAGCGTCGACCCGCGTAGCGGTTACTTGCGGTCGGACAGCCGGGTGTGGCGCTGCACGGCACCGTTGAAGGCCGGTACCCGCCTGGATGAGATGTATCGCACGCTTGCGGTGGCCAATCCGCTGTTCAAGCCACTGCCGGGCGGCGCGCCGCCGATCTATGACGGCCTGATCGGCTGCCTGTGATCGTAGGCCGGGCGGGACGGTGCTTGCCGGCACAGGCCAGCCCCTTCTGCCTGATGGCGCCATCTTCGTGTCGACGATGGGGGCCGCCAGCGGGCCCCGGCGCGATGCCGATCCTGAGCTGGGAAGGGCAAATGCCCCGGCCCGGCGACGCCTTATTGGCCCGGTCCCTATGCCCCAGTTGCCGCTTTCCGCAGTGACGGGTTCGGACCTGCCGCGACGCGTTCGGTCGGTCGGCTGCTTCCCGACGTCATGACCGCAGGTCACGTGACCTGCGGTCATCGCAGCGTTACAGCAGGGGCACGAGCAACAAGGCCACGATGTTGATGATCTTGATCAACGGGTTGATCGCCGGCCCCGCGGTGTCCTTGTACGGGTCACCGACCGTGTCCCCGGTGATCGCAGCCTTGTGCGCCTCGCTGCCTTTCCCGCCGAAGTGGCCGTCCTCGATGTATTTCTTGGCGTTGTCCCACGCGCCGCCGCCAGTGGTCATCGAAATCGCCAGGAATAAACCAGTGACAATCGTGCCGATCAACAAGCCCCCCAGTGCACGCGGACCCAGTAGCAACCCGACAATGATCGGAACCACCACCGGCAGCAGCGAAGGCACGATCATTTCGCCAATCGCCGAGCGGGTCAGCATGTCGACGGCGCGGTCGTACTGCGGCTTGGCGGTGCCGGCCATGATGCCGGGAAGTTCGCGGAACTGGCGGCGCACCTCTTCCACCACGGCGCCCGCGGCGCGGCCGACCGCTTCCATCGCCATCGCGCCGAAGAGATAGGGAATCAGCCCGCCAATCAGCAGCCCGATGATCACCGTGTGGTCGGATAGATCGAAGGCGTACACCTGGTCGGGATTGGCCGCCTGCAGGTTGTGCGTGTAGTCGGCAAACAGCACCAGCGCCGCCAGCGCCGCCGATCCGATCGCGTAGCCCTTGGTCACTGCCTTGGTGGTGTTGCCCACCGCGTCCAGCGGGTCGGTAATGTTGCGGACCTCGGGAGGGAGCTCGGCCATCTCGGCGATGCCGCCGGCGTTATCGGTAATCGGTCCATACGCATCCAGCGCAACGATCATGCCGGCCATCGACAGCATGGCCGTTGCTGCAATCGCAATGCCGTACAAGCCGCCGAAGTGGAACGCACCCCAGATTGCCGCGCAGACCGCGATCACCGGCAGCGCGGTAGATTTCATCGAAATACCGAGCCCTGCGATGATGTTGGTGCCGTGCCCTGTGGTGCTGGCCGATGCAACATGCTGCACCGGGGTGTACTGCGTGCCGGTGTAGTACTCGGTAATCCACACGATCAGGCCGGTGAGCACCAGGCCGATCAATGCGCAGGCGTACAACGCCGCGGCGCCGTGGGTGTTGTCGCGCATCAGCGATTGGGTGATGGGCCAGTAAGCCAACGCCGCCAGCACGCCCGACACGATCACGCCTTTGTAAAGCGCACCCATGATCGAACCGCCACCTTTGACCTTGACGAAGGCCGCGCCCACGATCGAAGCGATGATCGATACTCCGCCGAGCACCAACGGATAGAGCACGGCATGCGGACCGGTTTCGGCCAGCGTCAGACTGCCGAGCAGCATCGTGGCGATCACGGTGACTGCGTAGGTTTCGAACAGATCGGCGGCCATGCCGGCACAGTCGCCCACATTGTCGCCGACATTGTCCGCAATCACTGCCGGATTGCGTGGATCGTCCTCGGGAATGCCGGCCTCGACCTTGCCGACAAGATCGGCGCCCACATCTGCGCCCTTGGTGAAAATCCCGCCACCCAGGCGCGCAAAGATCGAGATCAACGACGACCCGAATGCCAAGCCCACCAAGGCATGCAGGTTCTGTTCCAGTGGCAGCCCCATGGCCTGCAGCACAGCAAAATAGCCGGCCACGCCGAGCAGCCCGAGGCCGACTACCAGCATCCCGGTGATCGCGCCGCCGCGGAACGCCACATCCATCGCCTTGCCGATGCCGTGCCGCGCCGCCTCGGCGGTGCGGACATTGGCGCGCACCGAGACGTTCATGCCGATATAGCCGGCTAACCCGGACAACACCGCACCCAGTGCAAACCCGATCGCGGTGTACCAACTCAGGAACAGCCCGACCAACACGAACAGCACTGCCCCAGCAACCGAAATGGTGAGGTATTGCCGGTTGAGATAGGCACGCGCGCCTTCCTGGATCGCGGCGGCGATCTCCTGCATGCGTGCATTGCCGCTCGGCTGCGCGACCACCCAGCGCGCCGACACGATTCCATAGACGATTGCCAAGACCGCACAACCCAGCGCAAGCCACAACCCATAGTGTTCCAGCATGACCCCTCCCAAGAGAATGGATGTCGTCCGGTCGGGACGAACCAAGGGCGATGCACACAACGAGTGGACTGACGAATACGGACTCGACGGCCGCCTGGGCCGTAATGCGCGTCGCGAATGTTCAGGTGGCCGGATCGCGACCGAGTATGCGCCGCGCCTTGCGTGGCGACCAGCGTTATGGCTTTGGCGCGTCGTTCAGTTGCGGCGTGACAGCCTGCGGCCAACGTGATTCGGTCGACCCAGGAGTGTCCATGTCCCACCATGCTGCGCAAAAATACGCCGCGATGCTCGCAACGCTGTTGCTGACCAGCCAAGCGTTTGCGGCCGATCCCACGCCCGAACTCAAGCCGCGCGCACCCGGCACCGCGCAAGCGGTCGGCGCCGTGCACACCTTGCGTCAGATCCCGGAAGCCTGCGCACGACTGGAAGGCGTGTTTACCGGAAATGCTGCACAGCCGTATACATTGTCGGTGGTCCGCAGCAGCCCCACCTGTCAACCACGCGCACGCTTCGTGGATTTCGCCAAGGCCGCGCCCAGTGTCGCCTCGGGCTGGATCTTCAACGATGTGATCCGCGTGCCAAGCGCAGCCTGCCCGTCACAGCAAGCGGTGGTACGCGTATGGCGCAAGCCGGTGGATGCCAAGCCGCAGCTCGATGGCCAGGGCCAGTCGCGCATCTATCTGGAAGACGCCAAGCAACAAGCCGCTGCCGGCAAGATCCCGCAGGTGCCCATGTTCGCTGCGCAGATGACGGTGGAAGGCAAGGCGTGTCAGTAGAGAGCGGCGAGCAAGCTCGCCTCATAGCACTCAGGGCGATGCGGCGAGTTCTGATGTTTGGCAAGCACCACTTCCATGTTCCAATACTGTTCGTCGTCTGTATCTCAGGCCAGGCTCCTGGAGCATATTGCTGACATCGTCGTTTTTGATCAGCCATCGTTCTAGATCACGCGCGCCGGTGTCGGTTTGGTCATCTCCGGCTGCGTCCGTTGTGTATCCGGTGCGTGCAACTGTTGCTGGCCCCCTTGCAACGGCGGTGCCTCTGCCACCAGATCCACCTTGGCCCGGAAGCCCGGGGTGTTGCCGACGATCCAGGCGTTGCCGTCCTGCACGGTGACGCTGCGCAGCTGGTCGACGTTGACGATGCCTGCACGTTTAGCCTCGACGGTGGCATGCATGGCGACGGCATCGGAGGTGCCCTGCGGCAGTTTGCTGTGGATGGACCGGTACAGCGGATCATTGGACATGGCCGCCGCGCCCGAATCCATGCAGTGCGCTGGGGTATTGCCCAGAGGCAGCTTCCAGCCAGGAGCCACATATACCGACGTGCCTTCGCGCTCCATGCGCTGTTGCGTTTCCTTCCAGCGCTCTGCCGCCATTTCCGCCGCGCCGGCACCAGGGGCGAGGGGGGCCGCGCAGATGATTGACGTCATCGGCTATGTACATGAACTGCAAGTGGCGCGATGCCAGGGTCAGGCCACCGCGCAAGAGCGCAACATCGCCACGGTATTTGTCGATCATCGGCGAGTACTGCTGCGCCAGCTGTTGCGACTTGGGATCTTCCAACACCGAGCGATCTGGTTTGCCGTTACCATCGACGGGTAGGAAGTTGTGGATGCGGTGTGAGTCACCGAGCGGGATGGCTACAGCTGGATTGCGCGCATCCAACACGCTGGGGGTATTTTCGTAGCCAGCTTGTTTAAGCAGGGCGATCTCTTGAGACGAAGCATAGACCTTCACTTGGCCGTAGTGCTTGCTGGCAGCACTGACCGCATCGCCAGCCATCACATGATTGATCACATCGGTGCCGCCTTCGGGGATACGTCGGTCCAGGCTGACCGCGCCGTAGGCGTTGAAGGTCTCGCCTTTCAGGCCGTAGTGATGTGCCGTGACTTGCGCCAAGTCGCCGCCAAGCGAGTGGCCGGTGACGGTGACTTCGGGCGTATGCCCGTCACGCGTGCCTTGACGCTCAGCTATCTGCATTGCATGTCGGGTGAGTTCAATTGCATCGGCAGCTTGGTAGTTGTGACGAGCTGCGACCATGCCGCCATCGGCGTAGGCACCATCTTGTTTGGGTTGACGATCAAATTCGGTGCCCCGATGGGCGACAATAATATCACTCGTATCTATGCGCTGATAGATGATGCCTTGATAGCCCGAAGGTGTGTCAATGTATTCGAGCCGTTTATACAAAATGCCGCCTATATTTGCCGTTTGACTATCCTCACCCGTTTCGTCTGGCTTTCTATAAACATCGCTTGCCAGCTCAGCATATTGTTGTGCGGTCAGCTTCATAATGCGTCCTTTCTGGCAATCAGAGTCACTTTGAACAGCTGTTTGCGTAAATCTTCCTTAAATTGAGTCGGGTCTGAGTGACCTGAATCGGGGTAGTTGTCCATCTCATCTTTAGGATATCCGCCTGACCAGAAATAGGTCGTAGTCGGGAGGTCGCTCGATATTTTATCTTTGTATAGACCTGGCTGAAACCGTGTTTCTTCGTTCTTCCCTGTTGCCTTTAACGAAACATCCACGCTAGTGAGTTCCCACCGGCAGACGCCCTTGCCATAGTAGTCCGCATCAATCATGCCATCGGCATAGATCGTCGCAACGTAGGTGGATGCATCGCGCTTTTCAAAATTGATTGGAATGCCGTGTTCATCAGACTTGTTCCACACGCCGGCAATGGGCTCGATTGGCGTGCATTGCCTGTGGTTGGTCATCTGGTAGAACGCCGTGCCCGAGATCCATTCAAACGGACCCGGCGCATCCTCGATCGTCATCGTTAGCCGGTCGACGTCCCCCCAATTTTGAGTAGCACCTCAGTTTGGAGTCCAATTCCCTACCCCAAGGAGATTGGACGTGAAGAAGCGTTTTTCTGAAGAACAGATCATCGGCTTCCTGCGCGAAGCTGATGCCGGTGTGGCGATCAAGGATCTGTGCCGGCGGCATGGCTTCAGCGAGGCCTCGTATTACCTGTGGCGCAGCAAGTTCGGCGGAATGAGCGTGCCCGACGCCAAGCGGCTCAAGGATCTTGAGGCCGAGAACGCGCGGCTAAAGAAGTTGCTGGCCGAGCAGTTGTTCGAGAACGACCTGATCAAGGATGCGTTGCGAAAAAAGTGGTGAGCGCACCGGCGCGTCGTGCGCTGGTGCGCGAGTGGATCGGGCGTGGTGCCAGCGAGCGTCGCGCCTTGGCGGCGATCGGCATGAGCGCCAGCGCGCTGCGCTATTGCCCACGCCAAGACCGCAATGGCGAACTGCGCGAGCGCATTCTTGCGTTGGCGCATCGCCATCGCCGCTACGGCGTGGGGATGATCTATCTCAAGCTGCGACAGGAAGGACGCCTGGTGAACTACAAGCGCGTGGAGCGGTTGTATCGCGAGCAGCAGCTACAAGTGCGGCGCCGCAAGCGCAAGAAGGTGCCGGTTGGCGAGCGTCAGCCGCTGCTGCGGCCAGCGCAGGCCAACCAGGTGTGGTCGATGGACTTCGTGTTCGACCGCTCCGCCGACGGCCGAGTGATCAAGTGTCTGGTGATCGTGGACGACGCAACGCACGAAGCGGTCGCCATCGAGGTGGAACGCGCGATCTCCGGGCACGGCGTTGCGCGCGTGCTGGATCGGTTGGCACACAGTCGCGGTTTACCGAAGGTGATCCGCACCGACAACGGCAAGGAGTTTTGCGGCAAAGCGATGGTCGTCTGGGCACATGCCCGTGGTGTGCAACTACGGCTAATCCAACCCGGCAAGCCAAATCAAAACGCCTATGTTGAATCGTTCAACGGCCGACTACGCGACGAATGCCTCAACGAGCACTGGTTCCCGACGTTGCTGCACGCGCGCACCGAGATCGAACGCTGGCGACGCGAATACAACGAGGACCGACCGAAGAAAGCAATTGGCGGCATGACGCCGTCCGCTTATGCCCAACATCTGGCAAACACCGATATCATCAACCCCGGACTTTAAACCCGACCGCTACTCAGGGCGGGGGGACGTCGCAAGAGCGCGACATCGTCACGGTACTTGTCGATCATCGGCGCATACTGCTGTGCCAGCTGTTGCGACTTGGGATCTTCCAACACCGAGCGATCTGGCTTGCCGTTGGTATCGACGGGCAGAAAGTTATGCATGCGATGCGAGTCGCCCAACTCCACTGCGACAAGTGGATTGCGGTCATCCAGCACACTGCGGTCGTTGGCATAACCGGCTTTCTGCAAAGCGGCGATTTCTTCTGGCATGGCGTAGATCTTGACCTGGCCATAATGCTTGCTGGCAGCACTGACTGCATCGCCTGCCATTATGTGATTGATTACATGTGTGCCGCCTTCTGGAATGCGACGATCAAGACTGACCGAGCCGTAGGCGTTGAAGGTCTCGCCTTTGAGGCCATAATGATGTGCGGTGACTTGGGCTAGATCGCCGCCAAGCGAGTGACCGGTGACGGTGACTTCGGGGAGCGCTCCATCCTTGCTTGTTTTTTGCGCGTAAGCCAACGCATGTCGCGTCAACTCAATCGCTTCTAAGGCTTGGTTGTTGTGGCGCACAGCCAACATTCCGCCATCGGCGTAGACGACATCCTCTTTTGGCTGTCGTTCTGGCTCTGTGCCGCGGTGAGCGACAATTATTTCGTTTGTATCGATACGCTGATAAATGATGCCTTGGTAACCCGAGGGGCTATCGACGTATTCGATACGGCGATAGGAAATGCCACCAATATTTTCAGGTGTGCTGTTGGAGCCCGTCTCCCCAGGGGGCTTATAGACATCGTCCGAGAGCGCTGCATACTGTTGGCTTGTTATGCTCATGGCGTTGCCTTCTTCGTGGTCAATGTCACCCTAAAGATGTTTTTTCTTGCGCTATCATTAAACTGATCTTCTGCAAGACGCCCGCCATCGGGGAAGTTGTCGATATCTTCTTTGGGGTAACGGCCTTTCCAGAAATAAGTAATCTTAGGGGTTGAGCTATAAATTTCGCTTTTGAATAAAACTGGCTGAAACCGTGTTTCCTCGTTTTTCCCGGTGGCCTTTAGCGAGATGCCAACCCCATTTAGCTCAAATACGCACACGCCTTTGCCATAATAGTCAGCATCAACCATGCCGTCGGCATAGATCGTCCCAGTATATGTGGAGGCATCTAGCTTCTCAAAGTGAATAGGTATGCCATCCTCATCAGACTTGCTCCATACACCGGCAATGGGCTCGATGGGCGTGCATTGCTTATGGTTGGTTATCTGGTAGAAGGCCGTGCCGGAGATCCATTCAAACGGTCCTGGCGCATCTTCAATCGTCAAAGTGATGCGATACGCCTGAGTAGGATGCGGATTCTTCTGATAGACCGGATCGGGACGACTGTGCGTTGCGTCAGCTTGTGAGGATGGGGCATTCATGGGATTGCATCCTGCAAAGAAGAAGGGCATGAGGAGTAAAGCGAAACGGCTGATGATCATGGGGGTCATTTGGGATGCTTCTGCTGCCTGCGCGCACTATGCAATGAAGATGCGCAGTTTAGGCCCAAATGGAGGTGGTCCACGCTACTTCTGGCGTCGCGCCACCGCGATAATGCAATTGGCTGGATCAGCGGGCGCCAAGCAGCCAATATGTCGATCAACACGTTACAGGTGAAAAGTAAGGCCTTAAAAAACACCAAAGCCATGAATGCGTCAGTCACCAATTACTATTCAATGCCGCTAGTTGGACTATTCTGGTTATAGTGCTGATAGAAGATGGTCCATGTGCGCAAAGATCTGAGCGCATGCTCTCATTGAGGCGATACGAATTAGCCACTGTACAGGTGGATGTGCCTGGGTCGATAGAAACCAGTAAGTGATAGAGGGGCCTAGCGCCCAGGAACTGAATAGATCGTTGCTTTAATATAGTGAGGGGTGTCATCATTACTCACCCATCTGTGCTGAAGACTGTTAAGTTAAGGTGCTTAGTAAAATCTAAGAGAAAGATAGGCAATTTTGTGACACGCTTCCGTTGTATCTACCTAAATTTTTAGTTGCCTAGATTCTGTGAAATCAGAACTCTTTAAAGAAAGGTTCTGAGCACTTGTTATATATAACTTTGCATTCGGAGGTTTTATTGTCTTTTTGGCACTCTTCTGTTGCATATTGCTTCGCTTCTTCTAGTGATGCTTTTCCGACCGCTATCACATTTCCTTTCATGTCAACCTCGCCTGATGCATTTTGTGGCTCAGCTATGGCTGCGCATTGATTAAAATAAGTCAATGTTACCTTGCAGTTAGTGGGGCCCTTTTTGGCGCAAAGATTTAACGCATCCTTGGTTGCATCTGATTTTGATTTTCTCCCAGTCGGAACCCCGTAATAAGGGGTGTTATTGAGTGTTCCAACTGCTACCGCGCCCCAAGTTTTAACCCATTTTCCGCTTGGGTAGCTTTGCTCAGAGCTAGAATTGCCTTGCGGAATTGGAGCGCAGGCGGCTATTCCTTGGCCGCCTATAGGATATTGGCCTGGCGGGCAGCTGCCTTCAGCAAGCACGTTTGTTGAATATGCAATTAAGAAATACAACGTAAATGCACTATAAGGGCTTGTGAAAATTTTCATGACTGCTAACTTTTCGACCTATTTTAAAGGCGGAATTTAGTACTAGATTAATGAAAGTCTTAGGAAGATAGGCGGTCGTTACTGTTTTGACTTGCTAAGCCACGACTTCCGGGATTTTGTTGAACTGGGGGTTGGGAATATCCAGTAGAAGCTCCACCATTATTCAATGTACTAAGATTTTCTGAGCTACGAGAAGTCTCAGAATTTTTCGCGGGAGCTGAGTACGACCCAGCCGGCTGCCCCTGCGGGCCAGGGGATGCCGCATTATTAAACGCTGTGTAAGTGAGGAACGTGCCCATATTGCCCTGCCATAGCGCGGCGGCAATGGTGGGGACGGTGATGATGAGCATCGTCATGATCAGTCCGATACCGCCTTGCTGTAGCGCCTGGCTGGAGAGGCCTTCGGCGCTGACCAGGGGGATGAACTTGACCGCCCAGTAGGCCGCGGCCACCTTGGCGGTGAACTTGAGCACCATGGCCGTGACCACCGACAGCATCGACATCGAGAACAAGGTGCCGATGACGTAGAACAGCCACTTCTTGAACAGGTCCTTGGTCTGGTCAAAGACCAGCGCCAGGATGAAGATCGGCCCGATGCCGATCAAGAAGGCCATGGTGAACTTGAACAGCAGCAGCATCGCCCCGGCTGCCATCGGTGGGCTGGCGGTGCCGAAGCCTGCCATCAGCATGGCGCGGCCTTTCTTCTCCAGCACTTCCGGCTGGGCTGGATCGACGCGCACCGCATCCAGTGTGGCCATTGCGACCTGCGTGTAGGCCTGGTTCTCGTCGATGGCATCGGCGGCGGTACCCTCATCGCCGGTGAACAGGCGATGGATTTCCTTGTCCAGGTTCTGGGTCATGCTTTGGTGCAGCATGGCGCCATTGGCGCCCAGGGCCGAAGCAAAGCTGATGATGAGGGCGACCTTGCCGGCCTTGATCATGGTGGCCATCGCACTCTCACGCGATTGCCCGGTGGCGATGCGGTAACCCAGAATCAGTATCCACAGCGTGGTAACGGTAAACGCGATAGCGCTGACCCAGCGCATGGCCCGCTTCATCAGCTCCATGCCGAAGTTCTGGATTTCGCTGTTGAAGTAGTCGTTGACCAACTTGAAGAAAACGAAGTCGCCGAGATTGGCATCCGCCAAGGGCTGATACCAGTTTGCCGCACGCGGTGCACACCAAGCTGCCGCAGCAGTGGGCATCGGGTCAGTCATCGGTGCGATCCGCGCGGTCATGGTCTTACATTACACGCGTCGGTGTCGGTGTGGTCATCTCCGGCTGCGCCCGTTGCGCATCCAGCGCGCGCAACTGCTGTTGGCTCTCTTGCAACGGAGGGACGTCCGCTGCCAGTTCCACTTTGGTGCGGAAGCCCGGGGTGTTGCCAACAATCCAGGCATTGCCATCCTGCACGGTTACGCTGCGTAGCTGGTCGACGTTGACGATGCCAGCGCGTTTGGCTTCCACAGTCGCATGCATGGCCACGGCATCGGCGGTGCCCTGCGGCAGTTTGCTGTGGATGGAGCGGTACAGCGGATCGTTCGAGATGGGAGCCGCGCCTGGCTCGACGGAACGCTCGGTAACGGAACCTATTGGCACCTTCCAGCCAGGTGGCACATACACAGGCTTGTCTTCGCGCTCCATGCGCTGTTGCGTTTCCTTCCAGCGCTCTGCCGCCATCTCCGCTGCGCCGGCACCTGGGGCCAGCGTGCCGCGCAGGTGATTGATGGCATCGGGTAAGTTCATCGATTGGGCGCTGCGTGATGCCAGGGTCAGGCAGCTGCGCAAGAGCGCCACGTCGTCGCGGTACTTGTCGATCATCGGCGCGTACTGCTGTGCTAGCTGTTGCGACTTGGGATCTTCCAACACCGAGCGATCTGGCTTGCCGTTGGCATCGACGGGCAGAAAGTTATGCATGCGATGCGAATCACGCAACGCCCCGGCGACAAGCGGGTTGCGGTCATCCAACACACTGCGATCGTTGGCATAGCCTGCCTTCTGCAGAGCAGTGATTTCCTGTGTTGCAGCGTAGATCCTGACCTGGCCGTAATGCCTGCTGGCAGCACTGACCGCATCCCCAGCCATCACGTGATTGATGACATCGTTACCGCCTTCGGGGATGTGCCGGTCTAGGCTTACTGCGCCGTAGGCGTTGAAGGTCTCGCCCTTGAGGCCGTAGTGATGCGAGGTGACCTGGGCCAGATCGCCGCCAAGCGAGTGGCCGGTGACGGTAACTTGAGGCGCTGATTGGCCGGTCTTGAGATGTTTTTGCTCTGCATACATCAACGCATGACGGGTCAATTCGATCGCATCATCGATCTGGTTGTTGTGACGTGTTGCAACCATGCCGCCGTCGGTATACACGCCATCTTCTTTTAACTGTCTCTCGGTCTCTGTGCCGCGGTGGGCTACGATAACCTCGCCTGTGTCTATCCTCTCATAGATGACACCCTGATAACCTGAGGGACGATCCATGTATTCAAGGCGCCTAACTAGGAGATCGCCGAGATTCACTGGCTTACTATTGGGGCCCGTCTCGTTAGGCTCTTTATACGCATCGCTTGCAAGCAGTGCATACTGCTGATGTGTCAGGCTCATTTAGACACCTTTTCAGACTTTAGCGTTATCTGAAATAAGTTGCTTCTGTTGGGTTCTGAGTATTTGTCCGCACTGTATTCGCCGGTGTCTGGGTAGTTGTCCATCTCACTTCGTGGATAACCGCCTTTCCAGAAGTAAAACTTTACCGATCTTGTGTCGTGTATTTGTGATTTGAAGAGTGCGGGCTGAAACCGTGTTTCCTCTTCCTTGCCAGTCGCCCGAAGAGAGATTCCGATCCCATCTAGCTCAAATTTGCATACCCCTTTTCCGTAATAGTCAGCATCAACCATGCCATCGGCATAGGTTGTCGCAACGTAGGTGGATGCATCTAGCTTCTCAAAGTGAATAGGTATGCCATCCTCATCAGACTTGCTCCATACACCGGCAATGGGCTCGATGGGCGTGCATTGCTTATGGTTGGTTATCTGGTAGAAAGCCGTGCCGGAGATCCATTCAAACGGTCCTGGTGCATCTTCAATCGTCAAAGTGATGCGATGCGCCTGAGTAGGATGCGGATTCTTCTGGTAGACCGGGTCGCTGGTCGCCGCGTCGGCCTTTGAGGGTGGGGTAGTCATGGGTTTGCATCCTGCAACGAGAAAGGACACTAGGAGGAAAGCGAAACGGCCGATACTCATGGGAGTCATTTGAAATGCTTCTGCTGCCTGCGCGCATTGTGCGATAGAAGATATGCAGTTTGGCTCGAGTTGGGGTGATCTGCCTTAATCCCAAGACTGAACTAGCGCGGTGACGCAGATTAGTAGATTTAGCATAAAGGCGATCTGCCGATCAATACACTACAGGTGAACCTACCATGCGTTGAAAGCGACAAAGCCATGGATGCATCGGTCACCAGTTATTAGGTGGTACGCCGGCTCGACTCTTAGGGCTGCAGTGCTGGGTGAAGCGATACGGCAAGGAGGTGAATATTTGCACTGACGCTGAATTGAAATAATGCGAATTGGTTGCCGGAAAGTGCCGGTAGCCGAGTCGCCCGAGAGTCAGCAATCAATTGGCACACCAAGCTTGCAAAAGGTGAAAGGGTAGCTATGGTTGGTGATTGCTTCGTAGGAACCGCCAATGGCTATCTGTGCCGCAGCATTGAGGGCGATAGTCGAAAGCAGTGATCCAGTGAGAGTACAGAGGTTTTTACTGAATATCCTTTTGATGGAAGATAGGTATCTAATAGGGCCTGAATATTGGCTCGGAGCATGCTGAGTATATTACCCGACATTCTTTGCCCATATTTTTCTCTTGGCAATTTCTCAATGCGTCACTGTCGGCAATGTCTTTAGCTGGAGCGCCAGCGTAGGACATGATCCCGGAAATGGAGTAATCCCCTCGATGAGGCTCTGCCACAGCCGCACACTGGTTTTGATATGTAAATTGTAATTTGCAACCCTTCGTGCTCACTGATTCGCATTTTTCAAGCGCATCTCTTTGGGCATCCGCTTTTTTGATTTTGTTCTTTGAGACGCCCAATCTGTTGCTGCCATCACTTGCAACTGCGCCCCAAGTCTTGAGCCATTTACCAGCAGGAAGAGCCTGTTGGGTGCCTCCACCTTGAGGGATTGGCGCGCATGCAGCCACTCCTTGGCCGCCAATTGGATATTGCCCAGGTGGGCACCCCTGTTCTGCATAGGCGTTGACGGTGCAGGCTGCCAGAACAAAGGTTAATAGTTTATTTTTCATTCTTCACAAGGTCGCTCGTCGTAAAGCGGCTTAAAAATCAAGTCCGATTTCGAGAGTTTTGTGCTGCCAAACCGCGAGAGCCTGAAGCAACGCTTTCACTCGAATCGCTGCCTGCGATTGTAGGCCTGCTTGGCACGCCTACATTGCTAATTGCATTAGTGTTTCCCCTATCTTCATTAGGCGCTGTCCGCTGCGGCATATACGACCCCGCCGGCTGCCCCTGGGGACCTGGGGATGCCGCACTATTGAACGCTGTGTAGGTCAAGAACGTGCCCATATTGCCTTGCCATAGCGCGGCGGCGATGGTGGGTATGGTGACGATGAGCATGGTCATGATCAGGCCGATGCCGCCTTGCTGCAGCGCCTGGCTGGACAAGCCTTCGGCATTGCCGAATGGAATGAATTTGACCGCCCAGTAGGCGGCGGCCACCTTGGCGGTGAACTTGAGCACCATGGACGTGACCACTGACAGCATGGCCATCGAGAACAGCGTGCCGATGATGTAGAACAGCCACTTCTTGAACAGATCCTTGGTCTGATCGAAGACCAGCGCCAGGATGAAGATGGGCCCGATGCCGATCAAGAAGGCCATGGTGAACTTGAACAGCAGCAGCATCGCCCCGGCCGCCATCGGTGGGCTGGCGGTGCCGAAGCCAGCCATCAGCATGGCGCGACCTTTTTTCTCCAACATTTCCGGCTCAGTGGACTCCACCCGTACCGCATCCAACGTGGCCAGCGCAATCTGGGTGTAGGCCAGGTTCTCGTCGATGGCATCGGCAGCGGTGCTTTCCTTGCCGGTGAACAGGGTGTGGATCTCCTTGTCCAAATTCTGGGTCATGCTTTGATGCAGCATGGCGCCATTGGCGCCCAGGGCCGAGGCAAAGCTGATGATGAGGGCCACCTTGCCGGCCTTGATCATGGTGGCCATCGCACTCTCACGCGATTGCCCGGTGGCGATGCGGTAACCCAGAATCAGTATCCACAGCGTGGTAACGGTCAACGCGATGGCGCTGACCCAGCGCATGGCCCGCTTCATCAGGTCCATGCCGAAGTCCTGGATTTCGCTGTTGAAGTAGTCGTTGACCAACTTGAAGAAAACGAAGTCGCCGAGATTGGCATCCGCCAACGGCTGCAACCAGTTCATTCCGCCCTGAAACAAAACGTCCATTGCTGTCTGCCTATGTACCGTAGTGAGGCTTTGGTTGCCTGCTAATGCATTTACTTAGACAGCGCAATCTTCAGTGCGGCTGCCTGGATGACCTGCCCGAAAAGGTTGTTTTTGTCGCCTTCGAGCGCGCGCTTGGCTAGCAGGCTCTGGTCATCCTTGAGGCCTGCGATGTAGATGTCATAGGCCTTCATCCTGGCTTCCCAGTGGCTGAGCTCCATCGCGTTGCGTGCCGCATAACGCTGAACTTCGTTGTCGTTTGCAGCGAGCGCTCCTTGCTTGTCTCCCCCGCTATCGCGCTGGCGTTGCACACGTTCGAAGTCTCTGGCACGTTCCACCAGGCGCTGGATCATCAAGACAGCCTCGTTGTATTGCGCGTTTTGTGCAATCACAATTTGCCTGCAAACTTCGGTCTGCTTTTCTCGCAAATCGTTGCCAGTCAGCGAACCCAACGAAATCGGCACCATTTTTTCTACGATGCCCCCAATGCCAGAGGCTCCGGGACAGTAGGCGTCCATCCCAAAATTCGAATCGCGCAAAACGAAGTTGTTTTCGAGTGGAAGCTCATTGAACTGCAGGCGCTGCAACTTGATGAGCTGCTGCTGGTAATGCTGCAACTGCTGTTGATACTGCTTGATCGTTTCGGTCCAGCGCTTGGCCTGTTCCGCATATTCCTTGAGATCCTTTGCCATGCCTGTCGGGTTGGTCACGACGACCTGCGCATTGGCAGACCCTGCATACAGCCCGATGCTTAGCAGCAAGCCGGCGGCAAGGCGGGAAATCGGATGGCGGAGGCGGCGGGAACGTGCGGTCATGGCGAGTCTCGTCGATCTTTACGGTGTAGATAGGTGGCAGGAACAGTGCAGCGGGAACAGACGTGAGGGCCGCTCGCTTGGTCAGCAAGCAGCGCTGGCGTTATAAATCATCGGCTCGTCGCGAATGAGTGAGGCCGCTTCTTTCCGCACGCAGGCAACCTGCGGCAGGAACTGCCGCCTTGGGGCGTTGGAGAGGATTGCCTGCTGAAGCCATGATCCTTATGCGCGATGAGGCAGGTTTGGTGCGAACTGTGGCACACAGTTAACCAAATTTCTACCGAGCCAATGGGGCGCCCCCGCCTTCACTCCCGCCAAGTCGCACGCCTGTCTTGGTCTGCCGGGCATCTGTAGGAAAAGTCCTACAGTCAATCGCGGCATTTGCCGGCGCGGCCTATCTCTCGGATACCAATGGGCGGCCGGGGTGGCGGCCGAGGTTGACCGTAGCTTGACCATGGTGCGGAGTGCGGACATTGCAGATCGGCGGCAGTGCACCGGTTCTCGACAGTACACCGGTTCCGCCTGCGCAAGGCTTGCGATAGTGGCAGCTCTGGCTGGAGACGATCGCTTCCTGTTCACCCCTCCCAAGCCGGCAACTTCTTCGCCACCGCGACATTCTTCAAACTCACATACTTCGGCAAGCCATCGCTGCCGTAGGCCAGCGGGGCTTCGCCCTTGATCAACGGGGCGAAATAGCGGCGGGCGCGTTCGGTGATGCCGAAGCCGTCCTTGCGCAGGAAGCTGGGCGGCATCTTCTTTTCGTGATTGGCCACCTTGTGCAGGGGCGCAGGCACGATCTTCCAGCGGTATGGTGCGTCGCTGACGCGTTCGATCACCGGGATCACCGCGTTCATGCCCTTGATCGCGTACTGCACGGCGGCCTTGCCGACCGCTTGCGCCTGTTCCCAGTCCGTCTTCGATGCCAGATGGCGCGCGGAGCGCTGCAGGTAATCGGGTAGCGTCCAATGCACCTTGTAGCCGAGCTCCTGCTTGACCTGTGCGGCCAGGAACGAGGCCACGCCGCCGAGCTGTGCATGGCCGAACGAGTCGGCCGCGCCGCCGGCATCGGCGACGAACTTGCCGTGTGCGTCCTGGATGCCCTCGCTGGCCACCACCACGCACCAGCCCACCTTGTCCACGACCTGTTTCACCTTGGCCAGGAATGCAGCCTGGTCGTAGGCGCGTTCGGGCAGCAGGATGATCTGCGGGGCGTCGTCCGGGTCTTGCCCGGCCAGGCCTGCCGCTGCGGCCAGCCAGCCGGCATGGCGGCCCATCGCCTCATAGATGAAGACCTTGGTGGAGGTGTCGGCCATGGCAGCGACATCCAGTGCGGCCTCGCGTACCGAGACGGCGGTGTACTTGGCCGCCGAGCCGAAGCCGGGGCAGGTGTCGGTCACTGCCAGATCGTTGTCGATGGTCTTTGGCACGCCGATGCAGTGCAGCGGGTACCCATAGGCCTTTGCGAGCTGCGAGACCTTCCACGCGGTGTCGGCCGAGTCGTTGCCGCCGTTGTAGAGGAACCAGCGGACGTCGTGCGCGCGCAGCACGTCGAGCAGGCGCTCGTACTTGGCGCTGTCTTCTTCCAGCGATTTGAGCTTGTAGCGGCACGAGCCGAATGCACCGCCGGGCGTCTGCGCCAGGGCGGCAATGGCGGCGGCGGACTCTTTGGAGGTGTCGATCAACTCCTCGCGCAAGGCGCCCAGGATGCCGTTGCGTGCGGCCAGCACCTTGATCTTGCGTGCGCGCGCTTCGGCGATGACGCCGGCTGCAGTGGCGTTGATGACGGCGGTGACGCCGCCGGATTGGGCATAGAGCAGGTTGCCAGTGGTCATAGGGGGACAGACTCCTCACATGGGGGCATGGCGCAGGGGACAGTGCCGGGACATTCCCCGGATGCGGTAAGCTGCACGACCATACGGTCCAGCGCCGGCGAAGACGTGAGTCTAACGCCGCCCACCGCAACGCGTTTTTATTCGAAAGTGGAGTCCACTGATGCGATTGGTTCTATTGGGACCGCCCGGTTCGGGCAAGGGCACCCAGGCGACACGTCTCAAAGACACGTTTGATATTCCGCACATTTCCACCGGCGACCTGTTGCGCGCCGAAGTGGCCGCTGGCTCGCCGCTGGGGTTGAAGGCCAAGGAAGTGATGGCACGCGGGGACCTGGTGTCCGACGACATCCTGCTCGGCATGCTGGAGGCGCGCCTCGGCCAGGCCGATGTGGCCAAGGGTTTCATCCTGGACGGCTACCCGCGCAACGTGGCCCAGGCCAATGCGCTGGACGAGCTGCTCGGCAAGATCGGCCAGCCGCTGGATGCCGTGGTGCAGCTGGATGTGGCCAGCGAATTGCTGGTCGAGCGCATCGCCGGTCGTGCCAAGGCCGAAGGCCGCGAAGACGACAACCCCGAATCGGTGCGCAAGCGGCTGCAGGTCTATACCGATTCCACCGCACCGGTCATCGGCTTCTACGAGCAGCGCGGCAAGTTGGCGCGCGTGGACGGCGTGGGTTCGCTGGACCAAGTGCTGGAGCGCATCAGCAAGGCGCTCGGCCGCTGAGTCGGCAATGGGCCGGGCGCAAGGCCCGGCCGCAGGCGCGGCGTCTGGCCGCGCCGTGTTCTCGCCGTGATCGCCCGGGCAGTGGTGCCAAAAGAAAAACCCCGGACGTACAAGACGCCCGGGGCAGAATAACGCCAGTAGTAGGCTTGCTCAGAGCCCCAACAGCATGAGCTCCCTGGGGATTTGGCCTCTTGGGGAGTAGGACCAAAGGGATGCTGCGACTGGCGTTCAGCATAGTGAGGGATGTGACCGGGTTCGCACATCGGGAAATTCCCGACAGTACGGTAGGAAATCCCCGACACTTGGGCCTGCGTTGGAATGGAATGTCCGGCAACTGCGGCGATCGGCGACAATGGGCGGCATGAGCAAACTCCACATTCTCGGCATCGCCGGAACTTTCATGGGCGGTGTGGCCGCCCTGGCGCGTGAGCTGGGCTGGCAGGTGGAAGGCAGCGACCAGGCCATTTATCCGCCGATGTCCACACAGCTGGAAACGCTGGGCATTGCGTTGGCGCAGGGCTATGCGCCGTCCAATATTTCGCCGGATGCGACCGACGTGGTTGTCGGTAATGCGCTTTCGCGCGGCAATCCGGCGGTGGAGGCGGTGCTGGATGCCGGCCGCCGGTATACCTCCGGCGCGCAATGGCTGGCCGAGCACGTATTGCCCGGCCGCGACACGCTGGCCGTGGCCGGCACCCACGGCAAGACCACCACCACCACCATCCTGAGCTACCTGCTGGAGGCGGCCGGGCGGGCGCCCGGGTTTCTGATCGGTGGTGTGGCCGAAGATTTCGGCGTGTCGGCACGACTGGGCCAGGGGCGCGAATTCGTGGTGGAAGCCGATGAATACGACACCGCGTTTTTCGACAAGCGCAGCAAGTTCGTGCACTACCGGCCGTTGGTGGCGATCCTCAATAACCTGGAATACGACCACGCCGACATCTTCCCGGACGTGGCGGCCATCCAGCGCCAGTTCCACCACCTGGTGCGCACGGTGCCCGCGCGCGGTCGCCTGATCGTCAACGGCGAAGACGCGCACCTGACCGAGGTGCTGGCGATGGGATGCTGGACGCCGGTGGAGCGATTCGGGTTCGATGCGTCGCTGGACTGGAGCGCGCGGTTGATCGCGGCCGATGGCAGCGCGTTTGCGGTGCTGCACCGTGGCGTGGAAATTGGCCAGGTGCAGTGGCCCCTGGTTGGGCGGCATAACGTCCTGAACGGGTTGGCGGCGCTGGCAGCAGTACAGGCGGTAGGCGTGGATCCGGCGACGGTGATGCCGGCATTGGCACAGTTCCAGAGCGTCAAGCGGCGGCTGGAAGTCATCGGTAGCGCGCGCGCGATCACCGTGTACGACGACTTTGCGCACCATCCCACCGCCATCGCGACGACGTTGCAGGGTCTGCGTGCAAAGGTCGGTGCGGCGCGTGTTGTGGTGGCAATGGAGCCGCGCAGCAATTCGATGCGGCTGGGCGCGCATGCCCAGGCGCTGGCGCCGTCGTTGCACGATGCCGATGCAGTGGTGTTTCTGCATCGGCCGGAACTGGCCTGGGACGCGGCACCGATCATTGCGAAGGTGCGCGGCGAGGCGCGCGTGGTGCAGGACGTGGATGCCTTGCTGCGCGCGCTGGGCGAAATTGCCCAGCCCGGGGACCATGTGGTGTTCATGTCCAACGGTGGCTTCGACGGTGCGCCGCGTCGTTTCCTGGCGCAGTTGTCCTGATGGTGCCGATCCCCGCCACTGCAGACACCAGCGCGTTGCCGCTGTTCCCCTTGCACAGCGTGCTGTTGCCTGGCGCGGCGATGGGCTTGCGCGTGTTTGAACGCCGCTATCTGGATCTGGTACGCGAATGCGGCCGTAACGGCACCAGCTTCGGCGTGTGCCTGATCCTGGAAGGCAACGAAGTCGGCGTGCCGGCTACGCCGGCCGCGTTCGGTACCGAAGTACGCATCGAGGATTTCGATGTGGGCGCCGACGGCGTGCTGGTGCTGCGCTTGCGTGGCACGCGGCGTTTCCACGTACAGCGTTCGCGCATTCGCGACAACGGTCTGGTGGTGGGAGATGTCGCCTGGCGCGAACCGGATCCGGACGACGAATTGCGGCCCGAGCACGGCCTGCTGTCCACGGTGCTGGAGCGCATGCTGGAGCAGGTGGGTGGCGAATTTGCATCGGTGGGACCGGGGTTGATGGATCAGGCCGCCTGGGTTGGTTGGCGGTTGGCCGAGCTGCTGCCATTGACCGAGCAGCAGCGGCTCTCGCTGTTGCAGCAGGACGATCCGCATCGGCGGCTGGACCAATTGCTGGCCTGGATGCCCTAAGAGCGGCTGCTAACACGGCTGCGCCCGCCATATGGGTACGGGCTGCGCTCCGAACTTTCATGCGCCACGTGTGCACTGTGTCCCGCACGCCGTGCACACCCAACGGATGGCCGCTCGCGACGCCTTCCATCACGCTGGTCGCGTGGGGCAATGGTTTCGATCGGCCCCATCACCATGCTTGCACCGTGGCAACGGCACACTGCGCACGCTTGAGTGCGCTACCGACCGCATCCATGCACTGGATGCGCGCAATGGCGTCACTCGTTTCTTTTGATGGAGTGTGCCTTTGATTGTCGATGTAAAGCCGCGTGTGGCAGATGTGATCAGCCAGGTCTGGCGGACCCTGGCGGTATTGTTCGTATGGGATGTGTTGATCACCATCATTTACTACGTGCTGCCGTTCCGTGCGCCGGCGTTGCCGCTGACCATCTTTGGTTCTGCGCTGGCGTTGTTCCTGGGCTTTCGCGCCAATTCCACCTATCAACGCTGGTGGGAGGGGCGGGTGCTGTGGGGCCAGATGATCAATGCCTCGCGTAATCTGGTGCGCTTGAGCGTCAGTATCCTTTCCGCACCGGAAGCCGGCGATCTTGGGCGCACCATTGCGCTGCGCCAGATTGCCTACGTCAACGCGCTGCGCTGCCAACTGCGCCGGTTGCCGGTGGCGATGGCATTGTCCCCGCATGTGGATGCCGACGAAGCGGCGGCGGTGGTGGTGCGCACCAACGTGGCAAACGGGTTGCTCGATACCACCGGGCGCAGCGTCGAGCAGGCGCGTCGCGAGGGCTGGATCGACAGCATCCAGCAGGCCAGCGTCGAACGCATTCTGGTGGACATCGCCAACGCGCAAGGCGGCATGGAGCGCCTGAAAAATACGCCGCTGCCGTATCAATATCGCTTCTATCCGAACCTGTTTACGCGGCTGTTCTGCGTGCTGCTGCCAATCGGCTTGGTGGAAACGCTGCAGTACGCCACGCCGGTGGGATCGACAGTGGCCGGCCTGATGTTTCTGGCGGTGCTGAAGATCGGCGACGAGTTGGTCGACCCATTCGCCAACACTATCCACGACCTGCCGCTGGATACCATGTGCCGCACGGTGGAGATCGATGCGCTTCAGGCAATTGGTGAGCAAGCGCCGGAGCCGATGCAGCCAGTGGATGGCGTGTTGTGGTGAGGTGTCGCGCGCCAGGCCAATGCGGCCTTTGCATCGCCGAACTGCGCTGATTCGCATCTTGTCGTTCGCCTTGAGAGGCGATTGAACGGTGCAAGCAGTTGTGGAGCAGCCAACGGCGAGTTTTCCGCAGGGCCCTTGCCCGCCCACCATCGCGGGACACGCTGCCAAGCACGTCCTTGTAAGCTCTTACGCGGCATCCATGCCGCCATCGAGCCCCACGGATGGGTTCACGGCGTGTCCCGCAAGCGGCGAGGGCGCCGCGCTCGACGAACTAAGCGTTCACCCTGAAAATTCAGCAGCCTCCAGACGGCGCCAGCACGTCACCATCGAGACAGGGCTCAACAGCTGTCGCTGACACCCCATCTCGACCCAACCACGCGATCGCCGGCCAATCGCCTGTTGCCCGATCGATCAACGGCGTTGTTGTGGCGGACCCGATGCAGCAGGATCGGACGCAGCGGTATCCGTCCCCGGCGCGGCGTTGTCTTTGTTCTCGCCACGCACTGCACTGCCCGAGGTGCTGTCGATCAGGATCACCGGCACCTGCGAGCGACGACGCTGTTCCATGCGATGGGGCAGCGGGCCGAGTGCCTCGCGCAACGCGCTCAGTGCAGGATCGACGCCGCGCAGCGGGTACCACAGCCCGATCAGGCTGAAATGGCGGCTGTAGCGCAAGGTCTGGGTGCTGCCCACCCACAGCGGTTGTGCATCCGGCTGCAGGCGCGCTGCCGCCGGCCACAGACGCAGCACATGCACGTGGCCGGGCGCGGCGTGGCGCACCATCAACAGGGCCTCGACCTGGGTATCCAGCGTGGCCGGCAGAATCGGCACTTCGTCCGGGCGGCCGCTGACGTCGAGCAGGTGCAGCGCTTGTTCCCAGCCCGCCTGCGGCTGGACCCGCCAGCCGCGCGCCTGAAGCTGGCGCTGCAACGGGGCGAGCGGGCCGGCCAACTGGACGTCCAGCGGCCAACGCTGATCGTCGTCGAATTCGTTGCGGCGTGCCGGCAGCAGGCGCCATTGGTCTTCCCACCACGCGTTTGCGGGTAACTCCATCACTGCCGGCGGCGGCGGTTCGAACTTGGCCAGCTTGAGGTCGAGGTTGCGCGGCGCAAAATAAATTGCGCAGCTTACGAACACCCCGTAGAAGATCCACGACACCGGCTTGACCCAGAACGCGCGCGTGGCACGGCGACGGTAGGCAATGCCCAGCACCAGCAGCCAGAAGATGCCGAACAACATGCCGCCGACGACGTCACTGAGCCAGTGCGCACCGAGGTACAAACGCGCAAAACCGATCAGCGAGACGATGGCGCCGCTGACCAGATACGGCCACACGCGGCGGCGGCCAGGCAACTCGCGCGCGATCAACAGCGCGAAAAAGCCGAAGGCGATCGTGGCCATGGTGACCGCAACCGACGGAAAGCCGAAACCGCTGCTGGCCGCAGGCGGGCGCACCACCTGCACGGTGGCGCCAAGCAGCTGCGTGAGCGCCAGGCCGAACGCCAGCGCGATGACCCAATGGGCCACGGCCATCCAGCGACGGCGCCAGGCCAGATAGCCCATCGCGGCGGCAATGGCCGGCAACAGCACCTGCCAGTCGCCCAACGAGGCCAGCGCCACCATCGGGTAGTCGGCCAACGGATTACGCAGCGCCAGCATCAGGTCGTGCACGGCCAGGTCCACGCGCAGCGGCTCGCCATGCGCCAGCACCACCATCAGCAGCACAAACCAGCCCCAGCCGAGCAGCAAGAGCATCAAGGCCATCATGGCCAGCGGCACCGATTCGCGACGGCGTGGGTCGAAGACGCCGACCGACCAATTCCCCAGGACCGGATGCCGGTGCGACCACTCCAGCAGGCGCGCCAGCAAGGCATCCAGGTGACCGGCCGACCAGCGATACGAATACAGCACCACCGCCCAGGCAAGCCCGATCACGGCCGCCAGCAAGGCAACCACCACAAATAGGCGCCCGGCCACTGCGGCCACTGCGTCGTAGGCCGTGCCCAGCACCCAGCCGGGCACCAGGAACAACAACGCCCACGACACGCAGGCCAGGCCGCTGGCGACCAGATACCGTTTGAAGGGCATGCGCGACATACCGGCAATCGCCGGCACGAACGGGCGCACTGCACCCACGTAGCGCGCGATCAGGATGCTTTTGAAGGCATTGCGGCGGAACAGCAGCTCGCCGCGTTCCAGCAGTTGCGGGTAACGCCGGAATGGCCAGTAGGTGTGCAGCTGATGGCCCCAGCGATGGCCGACCCAGAAGCTCAGCGCATCGCCAACGAAGGCGCCCAGGGTGGCGCACACCACCGCGTAGGGGCCGTTGATCTGCCCGAGCCCGATGAGCACGCCAATGGCGAACAGCAACGGCAACGCAGGCACGATGGCGCCCAGCACGATCACCGCATCACAAAATGCGATGCCAAAGATCACCACGCCAGCCAAGGTGGGGTGGTGTCCGATCCACTCCAGCGTGGCGTCGATCCATGAGTTCATACCTGAATTATAGGTGGGCGCGGCGGCGCCTGACCTGCATCGTCCTCACATCGGGGGATCGGCTTCACCTGAGGTTGCGGCCATGCAGCTGCCGCACGCGCGCGCGCCGCAGAGGTGCGCAGCGAGACAGACCTGCCGCCTACAATGGGGGATGACTCACGACCCTGCAGCCAATCTGCCGCTGAAGTCCGATACGTTCGGACGCATTCTGCTGATCCGCGATGGCCAACGCATGTTCGTGCGTCGCGACCTGAGCGTGGCGCCGTGGCTGTTGCGCGGCGTGGCCTGGTGGCTGGCACGCCGTGAAGCGCTGGCCTTGCGCCAGCTGGATGGCGTGCCGCGCACACCGCGGCTGCTGCATTGGGACGGGCGGCACCTGGACCGCAGCTATCTGGACGGCGCTGCGATGTACCAGCGACCGCCGCGCGGCGATCTGGCCTACTTCCGCAGCGCGCGCAGGCTGTTGCAACAGCTGCATCGCCGCGGCGTGGCCCACAACGATCTGGCCAAGGAAGCCAACTGGCTGGTGCAGGAGGACGGCAGCCCGGCGGTGATCGACTTCCAGCTGGCGGTGCGCGGCAACCCGCGCGCGCGCTGGATGCGTCTGCTTGCCCGCGAGGATCTGCGCCACCTGCTTAAACACAAGCGCATGTACTGCCCGGCCGCACTGACCCCGGTGGAACGCCGCGTGCTCAAGCGCACCTCCTGGGTTCGCGAGCTGTGGTTTGCCACCGGCAAACCGGTCTACCGCTTCGTGACCCGCCGCGTACTGCACTGGGAAGACAACGAAGGGCAGGGGCCCAAGCCCTGAGCGGCGGGGATTGGTTGTTCGGGATTGGGGATTCGCAAGAGCGTATTGCTTGAGCGGTGGGTTGGTTGGTGGTAGCAATGAAGGAATAAGCTCTTACGAATCTCCAATCCCGACTCCCTAATCCCATGACGTTATCGGGCAAAACCCTGTTCATCACCGGTGCCTCGCGTGGGATTGGCTTGGCGATTGCGTTGCGGGCGGCGCGCGATGGGGCGAATGTGGCGATTGCGGCCAAGTCGGCGGTGGCCAATCCCAAATTGCCTGGCACCATCCATAGCGCGGCCACGGCGGTGACGGCGGCCGGTGGGCAGGCACTGGCGCTCAAGTGCGACATCCGCGACGAAGATCAGGTGCGTGCGGCAGTGGCGGCAACGGTCGATGCGTTCGGCGGGATCAACATCCTGGTCAACAACGCCAGTGCGATCTGGTTGCGCGGTACGTTGGACACGCCGATGAAGCGCTTCGATCTGATGCAGCAGGTCAACGCGCGCGGCAGTTTCCTGTGCGCGCAGGCGTGCCTGCCGCATCTGCTGCAGGCGGCCAATCCGCACATCCTCACCTTGGCCCCGCCGCCGTCGTTGAACCCGGCGTGGTGGGGCGCGCACACCGGCTACACGCTGGCCAAGATGGGCATGAGTCTGGTCACCCTGGGGCTGGCCGCGGAATTCGGCCCGCAAGGCGTGGCGATCAATGCGTTGTGGCCGCGTACCGTGATCGCCACTGATGCCATCAACATGCTTGCCTGCGTGGACGCTGCGGCCTGCCGTCGGCCGGAGATCATGGCTGACGCCGCGCATGCGGTGCTGACGCACGCCGCAGCCGGGTTTTACGGCCGGTTCCTGATCGATGACGACGTGCTCGCCCAGGCTGGCATCACCGATTTGAGCGGCTATGCAATGGATCCATCGCGCGCGCTGTTGCCAGATCTGTTTCTGGACTGAGAGCGGCTAACCACAGGGTACGCACTTGTCGTGAGCGTGGACGGCACGGCGCTACCGCAGTGTACGCGTGGCACACGCCCTGCCGAGCAACGGCCGCGTCCGCCTGACGGCGGCGCCGTGGCGTTGGCTGCTCCAGCGCCTCAGCCGTTGCCCAGCTCCGGCAGTGGCTCGGCGCATTGCCGGCAATAACGTGCGTCGGCCGCGTGGCCTTCCAGCCCGCAGCGGGCGCAGTTGCGCGCATCGCGTTTGCCGGTGTGGCCACCGTCGCGCAATGAGCTGGCCAGTTCGGCGGTGTAGATGCCGGTGGGCACGGCGATGATGCTGTAGCCGATCAGGATCAGGGCCGAGGTGACGAAGCGACCCAGCGTGGTCTGCGGCACCAGATCGCCGAAGCCCACCGTGGCCATGGTGACGATGGCCCAGTACATGCTGGTGGGGATGCTGGTAAAGCCGTGCTGCGGGCCTTCGATGATGTACATCGTGGCGCCGGCGATCACGGTGATGGTGAGCACGGTGAACAGGAACACCAACACCTTGCGACGGCTACGCCACAGCGCATCCAGCAACTGTCCGCTTTCTTCGATGTAGCGGGTGAGCTTGAGAATGCGGAACAGCCGCAGGATGCGCAGCACGCGCACCACCAACAGCGTCTGTGCGCCGGGCACGAAGAACGAGAGATAACTGGGCAGGATCGACAGCAGGTCGATCACGCCCCACACGCTGAGCGCGTAATGCAGCGGTCGCCGCACCACGGCCAGGCGCAGCGCGTATTCGATGGTGAAGATCACCGTGAACGCCCATTCCAGCGGCACCAGCCAGTCCGCGGCATGCGAATGGATGCGCGGCACGCTGTCGATCATGATCACCACCACGCTCGCCAGGATCGCGACCACCAGCATCAGGTCGAAATTGCGCGAGGGGCGGGTGTCGTGGCGGTAGATGATGTCGAACCACTGCCGGCGCCAGCCATCGTCGGTGGCGGCAGTGAGTTGCGGATCGGAGAAGGGGCGCATGTGCGCATTGTGCCGCAGGCCGGCGAATGCGCGAGAATGCCGCTTCTCCCTCCGCTTCTGCGACCCATCCTCATGAGCACCGCTGCCGATTCGCCCCTGTCCCTCGCGCACTACTACCTGCCGGTGTATCGCCCGCGCCAGGTGGTGCTGGAGCGCGGCCAGGGCAGTCGCGTGTGGGACGATGCCGGGCGCGAATATCTGGATCTGTCGTCGGGCATCGCGGTGAGCGGACTCGGCCATAACGACCCCGATCTGGTGGCTGCGCTCACCGAGCAGGCCGGCAAGCTGTGGCACACCAGTAACGTGTTTTTCAGCGCGCCGCCGCTGAAACTGGCCGAAGAACTGGTGAGCGTCTCGCGTTTCGCGCACAAGGTGTTCCTGTGCAATTCCGGCACCGAGGCCAACGAGGCGGCGATCAAGCTGGTGCGCAAGTGGGCCAGCAGCCAGGGCCGTCCGGCCGACAAGCGTGTCATCGTCACCTTCCGCGGCAGTTTTCATGGCCGTACGCTGGCATCGGTCACCGCCACTGCGCAGCCCAAGTACCAGGAAGGCTACGAGCCGCTGCCGGGTGGATTTCGCTATGTGGATTTCAACGATGTCGCGGCGCTGGAAGCGGCGATGGCCGGCGGCGATGTGGCGGCGGTGATGGTCGAGCCGATCCAGGGCGAGGGCGGCGTGATGCCGGCCGCGCCGGGCTTTCTGAGCCGCGTGCGCGCGCTGTGCGACCAGCATGATGCGCTGCTGGTGCTGGACGAAATTCAATGCGGCATGGGCCGCACCGGCACGCTGTTCGCGCATTGGCAGGAGCAGGTGACGCCGGACATCGTGACCCTGGCCAAGGCCTTGGGTGGCGGTTTCCCGATCGGCGCGATGCTGGCCGGGCCCAAGGTCGCCGAAACCATGCAGTTCGGCGCGCACGGCACCACCTTCGGCGGCAACCCGCTGGCCGCGGCAGTGGCGCGCGTGGCGCTGCGCAAGCTGGCCTCGCCGCAGATTGCCGATAACGTGGTGCGGCAATCTGCGGCATTGCGCGCCGGGCTGGAAGCGCTCAATGCCGACTTTGGCCTGTTTGCGCAGATTCGTGGGCGTGGCCTGATGCTGGGCGCGGTACTGGCTCCTGCGCACGCGGGGCAGGCCGGGGCGATTCTCGACCTGGCGGCCACGCATGGCTTGCTGCTGCTGCAGGCCGGCCCGGATGTATTGCGCTTCGTGCCGGCACTCAATCTCACCGATGCCGAACTGGCCGATGGCCTGGCGCGCTTGCGTCTGGCCATTGCCGAGTATGTCGCCCAGGCGTGATGTCGGGCGGTGCTTGCGCGCCCCCTGGCCGGCACCGCAGCCGGCTGCAAGGGCCTTGGAGATGCGTGGTGTGTGGCATGTAGCGCGCTGACGCAGTGCCCGGTCCTTTCATTGCCCGGATGGGATGGCTGTCTTCCGCCGTACCCTCACCCCCAACTCCTCTCCCGACGGGAGAGGGGCTTGGTTTCATGCAAGTCCGTATTGCTTCAGCACTCGCCGCAGTGCACGCGCATCGCGCACGGTGTCGGCGTGCAGGCCGGCCGCGCGTGCGCCACGCACGTTGACGAACAGGTCGTCGACAAACAACGTGCGTTCGGCGCGTTGCTCAAGTTGCGCAAGCGCGCGCTGATAGACCGGCACATCCGGTTTGCGGCCGCCCAGTGCACCGCTGCACAGCACGCGGCCCCGCAACAACGGAAATAGCGAGGGCACGATCCGCTCGATCGCTTCTGCCATCAACGGGCCATTATTGGTGAGCACCGCCACCGCCGTGGTCGTCGACACCGCCAGCACCTGTGTCACCACCGACGGGTCGGCGCGGCAGGCGGCCACGCGCGCATCGATCCAGGTAGTGCGATCGATTGGCTGCCCCAGCCCTTCGCTCAACTGCGCCAGATACGCCTGCGTGTCGATCTCACCCGCATCGTAAGCGCGCTCCAGACCCTGCACGAACAGCACCTCCTGCACGCGCTGCGGTGAGCAACGCGCCGCTGCTGCAAGCGCGGCCAGGCGCCGTGGCCGCGCGTAGTGCGCGAGCACGCCGTCGAAATCCAGCAACAGCAGCGATGGTGGTGCGGGCGACATATGCGTGCTCGTACGGCGGCTGCGCAGCGTTGTCGATTCGGCGCGGCATGGCAAGCGCGCAAGAGCTGCAATGCAGGGCATTCGCGCAGGTAGGTGGCTGCGCTACCTATTCAGAGTTTTGAATTCGGTAGCGACCTACCCGCCTGCGCCGAGCCCACCCGCCGCACCCAGGTTAGGCAGCAATCGCGCTGGTTATGGTCACTGCACGCCGCATCCGCGGTATCAGCCGGTCTCGGGGGAGCGCCCGGTCACTCAGCACGCCACACGTCTCCAGGGGTTGATTGCATGCCAAAGTGCTCGAACACCGATCGATTGGCGGCCTCGGTCGCCGACATCCTCGCCACCACCCGCCCGCGCCGCGCGCTGGCATCAATGACCTTGCTGCTGGCCGGCGCGCAGAGCTTGCCTGCGCTGGCGCAAGACGCACGCACGCTGGATGCGGTCAGCGTGGTGGGCACCGGCTCCACGCGCACCACCGCGTCCATCTCGGCGGACGAGATCCAGGCGCAGGTGCCAGGGGTGGCGCCGCAGCAGCTGTTGGCCAGCCTGCCCGGCGTGAACGTGCAGACCACCGACCCGTTCGGGCTGTATGAATTCGGTGATTCGATGACCATCCGCGGGTTTTCCGCCAACCAGATCGGCGTGACCTTGGACGGCATTCCGATCGAAACCTTCGACACCCGCGAAGGCGGGCCGATTACGCGCTACGTCTCCAGCGAAAACCTGCTCGATGTGACGGTGTCCGCCGGTTCGGGCGATGTCACCCAGCCTTCCTACCATGCACTGGGCGGTGCGATCCGCTACACCAGCCTGCCACCAAAGGGCGGCGACAGCTGGAGCGGCAATCTCACCCAGACGATTGGTTCGGACGATCTGGTGCGCAGCTTCGTGCGCCTGGATACGCCGGACTGGTGGAAAGGCGGCCCCAGCGCGTATCTGTCCGCCTCGCGCACGCAAGGCGGGGTGTGGGACATGGAGCCGGCCACGCAGAAGAGCGATCACTTCGAAGCCAAGATTCGCCAGGCCTGGGACGCTGGCAGCCTGACGCTGGGATGGATCTACAACAACCGCAAGGACTACGACGTGCAGTCGTACAACTCCGACGGTTCGGTGGCGTGGGACCTGCATGAGCGCATCACCGGCAACCCGGAAGTGGATGCCGAGCATTACAGCGAATGGCAGAACGGGCGACGCGACTCGCTGCTCAGCCTGCACGGCAATTTCCTGTTCAACGATGCAATCGGCTTCACCTTTACCGGCTATTACGAGAACAAGCATGGGTATGGCGTCGGCGGCACTCCGCCGAGCACGGCGACAGGCCTGTACAACGATGCCATCGCCGGCACGCCGGGGCGCACCGACATCGCCATCAACGACCCGCAGATCGTCGATGCCAACGGCACTGTCACCCACGTCGGTGCGATGACGCGGCGCGAAGAAATCATGGGGGGCGATCGCTATGGCCTCACCACAGCGGTGTCATGGGAGACCGAGCACAACAAACTCGAAGTCGGTGCGTGGTACGAGCACTACGATTTCGACCAGGTGCGCCCGCTGTACAACCTGGACCCAGCCACCGGCGCGCTGCTCAAGGGCGCGCTGCCGATCGTCATCTACTACGACAACCAGTTCTCCACCGAGGTGAAGCAGCTCTACATCAAGGACACGCTGCGCCTGCTCGACGACCGCTTGACGATGGAGTTCGGTGCCAAGGGGCTGGATGTCAAACGCGACTACAACGGCATCGCCAATCTGGATGATTTTAATGTCGGCGTGCGCCGCGATGTCACCATCAAGAACAGCGACTGGTTCCAGCCCCAGGTCGGCGCCAGCTTCCAGCTTGCCGAGGGCGTGCAGGTGTTCGCCAACTATGCGGAAAACTTCAGCTCGGCGCCGCGGCTGGCGCTGACCTCCGGTGCGTTCAACCCGGATATCGCACCGGAAGAGTCCACCAACATCGATATCGGCATCCGCGCCGAATCCACGCAGTGGAGCGGCTACATCGCCGCCTACAGGATCGATTACGAGAACCGCATCATCGCGCTGACCGACCCGGACCCGCTGGTGGTGGCGCCCACCGTCTACGCCAACGTCGGCGACGTGCAGACGTACGGGGCCGAAATGTCCGGCATGTGGAAGCCGGCGCCAGGCTGGCGGCTGGGCGCATCGCTGACCTGGAACAACTCCGAGTTCCAGGACAACTATTTCGGCCCGGTCAGCGGCAACCTGGTGCAGGTGGAAGGCAACGAGGTGCCGGATGCGCCGAAGGTGATGTTCAGCGTCAACGGCGGTTGGGAAGGCACGCATTTGTTTGCCAACCTCGATGCCAAATACACCGGCAAGCGCTACGGCGATACGCTCAATACCGATCGGGTAGATGCCACCTTCATCGTCAACGGCAGCGTCGGGTATCAGGGCGAAGACGGCGGGTTCCTTGCCGGTGGCCGGCTGCAGTTGTCGGTCTACAACCTGTTCGACAAGGACGATGCGATCGGGGCGGTATTTCCCAACGAAAGCTCGGGCTCGTATCAGTTGATCGCACCACGGCAGCTGTTCGCCAGCCTGGCCTACACATTCTGAAGTGCAGCCGCGGCCGGCAGGGTTGCCGGTCGCGTGCGTTAGTCCACGACATGCAGGGGACGTGCGTTGATGCAAGGCAATCACACGGGAGCGATGACGCGGCGGCAATTGCTGGCGCGCATCGGTATGACCGCCGGCGGCGCGATGATGTATCAGGCGATGAGCAGCCTGGGCATGGCGGCCGAATCCAGTTTCAAAAGCCCACTACAACTGGATGGCGACCCCAAGGGGGCATCGGTCTTGATCCTCGGTGCCGGGCTGGCCGGCATGAGCGCGGCGTTCGAGTTGCGCAAGGCCGGTTACCGCGTGCAACTGCTCGAATACAACGACCGCCCCGGCGGGCGTAACTGGACCCTGCGCGGCGGCGACCGCTATGCCGAGTTGGGCGGGGCCAGGCAGCATTGCCAGTTCGACGAGGGTTTGTATCTCAATCCCGGGCCGTGGCGCATTCCGCATCACCACAAGGCGGTGCTGAGTTACTGCAAGCAGTTCGGCGTGGCGCTGGAAGCGTTCAATCAGGTCAATTACAACGCGCTGCTGCACAGCCAGAAAGGCTTCGGCGGCAAACCGCAGCGCTTTCGTGCCATCGACGCAGACTACAAGGGCCATGTGTCCGAGTTGCTGGCCAAGTGCACGCAGCAACGCGCCCTGGACACGGCCGTCAGCCGCGAGGATCAGGAGCTGCTGCTGGAATCACTGCGTACCTGGGGCGCGCTCGACCAGAAGTTCGGATATGTCAAAGGCAAGGACAGCAGCGAGCGGCGCGGGTTTGCGCGCTATCCCGGCGGTGGCTTGTCGGGCAGGCCGGAATTCTCCGATCCTTTCAGCGTGCAGGACGTGCTGCGCTCGCGCCTGTGGACCACACTGGCAGCCGGCAACAACTACGAAATGCAGACCACCATGTTCCAGCCGGTGGGAGGCATGGACCAGATCGGCAGGGCGTTCGCGCGTCAACTGGGCAATGCCATCACCTATAACGCCAAGGTCACCAAGATCGATCAGGACGGCAGCGGTGTGCGCGTGTCCTGGCAGGATGCGGCGCGTGGCGGCGAAGAACGCCTCGCCACTGCGGATTGGTGCATCTGCACCATTCCGTTGTCGGTGCTCAGCCGCATACCGGTCACCGCCAGCGATGCGATGACCACGGCGATCGGCAAGGTGCCGTATGCGGCCTCGGTGAAAGTGGGGCTGCAATTCAAGCGCCGTTTCTGGGAAGAAGACGAAGCGATCTACGGCGGCATCAGTTACACCGATCTGCCGATCACCTTGATCAGCTACCCCAGTACGAACTATCACAGCTCTGGCAAAGGCGTGCTGCTCGGCGCCTATGTGTGGGGGCTGGATGCCTACCAGTTCACCGCGATGTCACCGGAGCAGCGCGTGCATAAAGCGGTGGAATACGGCACCCAGCTGCATCCGCAGTATCCGCGCGAATTCGAAAACGGCATTGCGGTCGGCTGGCACCGCGTGCCGTTCACGCATGGCTGCTTCGGCATGTGGAGCGAGCAGGCGCGCGCCGAGCATTACCAACCGCTGTGCCAGATCGACGGACGGCTGGCACTGGCCGGCGAGCACGTGTCGTACATTCCGGCCTGGCAGGAGGGTGCCATTCTGTCGGCGCACGATGTCGTTGGCCGCCTGCATCGCAAGGTCATTGCCCAGGGAGCGCGCGCATGAGTCTGCTGCCAAGAGCGTGCGGCGCCACTGTTGCGCTCGCCATTCTCGCCTTGTTGCTGCCGCCCAACGTGCGCGATGCGCAGGCGCAGAGTTCCGATGCCACCCAGCTGTTTCCGCAGCAAGGCTTCGCCAAGGCCTCCGGCCAGGACGTTTACCGGGCGATCTGCCAGGGCTGCCATATGCCGGCCGGGCGTGGCGCGCAAGGTGCCGGCGACTATCCTGCGCTTGCCGGCAACCCCAAGCTGGCCGCCGGCCCGTACGTGACCATGATGGTGCTCGACGGCCACGCGGGGATGCCGGGTTTCGCCGACATGCTCGACGACCGCCAGGTGGCCGAAGTGGTGAGCTATGTGCGCACGCACTTCGGTAACGACTATGCCGAGCGCGTGACCATCGACGACGTCAGATTACTCCGCCGCTGATCTTCTCTCCTACAAGGAATTGCCATGCTCCGTTCCATCACCACCGTTCTCACCGCCGCAGTGCTGTGGTCTGCCAGTCTCGGTGCCGCACACGCGGCCGAGGTGATCCGCCACAAGATTCCCAACAGCGATTTTCCCATCGCTGCAGCGGTGGAAATTCCCGCAGGCAAGGCCACGGTGTATGTCAGCGGCAAGGTGCCGGCGGTGATCGATACCAGTGCGCCGAAGGATTCGGCGGCCGCCTATGGCGACACCAAGGCGCAGACGGTGAGCGTGTTGAACCAGATCAAGCAGCAGCTGGCCACGTTGGGGCTGGGCATGGGCGATGTGGTGAAGATGCAGGTGTTTCTGGTCGGCGATCCGGCGATGGGCGGCAAGATGGATTTCAACGGCTTCATGGAAGGCTATCGCCAGTTTTTCGGCACCAAGGAGCAACCCAACCTGCCGGCGCGCTCGGCATTCCAGATCGCAGCGCTGGGTAACCCGCTGTACCGGGTCGAGATCGAAGTGGTTGCCGTGCGTCCCTGAATCCGCGTCGTCATCCTGCTGGAGGTTGTCATGAACACTGTTCTTTCGCGCCGCACGTTTCTACGCGAGTCTGCGTTGTTTGCCGGCGCCGCCGGTGCCGGCAGCTTGCCGCTGCTGGCCAGCGCCGTCGAACGCGCCACTGCCATCGCGCCCGCACCGGCAACGGCGCTGGCACCGGTGATGATCGACTCCAATGAATTTCCGGATGGACCGTCGGCTGCCGCAGTAAAGGCCATCGCGCAGATCGCCCCGCAAGGCGGGCGGTATTTGCGGCAGGTACAGATGGAATTGATGACTACCCTGGCTGCCGAGCTCGCGCTGCCGGTCGATCACCTGATGGCGTATGCCGGGTCCACCGAACCGCTCGACTACACGATGCTGGCATTTACTTCGCCCAGCGCCGCGTTGGTCACGGCCGACCCCACCTACGAATCCGGTTGGCGTGCGGCAACCCGCAATGGTGCGCGCCTGATCAAGGTGCCGCTGCGCAAGGACTTTTCGCACGATGTACAGGCCATGTGCGCGGCGGACGCCAACGCGGGCGTGATCTACATCTGCAACCCCAACAATCCCACCGGTTCGGTCACCGCACGCAAGGATCTGGACTACGCTTTGGCGCACAAGCCCAAAGGCAGCGTGTTGGTGGTGGATGAGGCGTATATCCACTTCGCGCAAAACACGCGCAGCATGGTCGACATGGTGGCTGCAGGCGAAGACGTGGTGGTGTTGCGCACCTTCTCCAAACTCTATGGCATGGCCGGCATCCGCCTGGGCTATGCGGCCGCGCGTCCGGACCTGCTGGCCAAGCTGAAGTTCTACAGCGTCAACAGCTTGCCGGTCACCGCCGCCGCTGCCGGGCTGGCCAGCCTGCGTGATCCTGCACTGGTGCCGCAACGGCGCGCACGTACGGCCGCGACGCGCACGGATGTGATGGAGTTTCTCGCCAGGCAGGGCTATGCATGCACTGCCTCGGAGAGCAACTGCTTCATGGTGGATGTAAAGCGGCCTGCCGCCGGTTTCAAGGACGACATGGCCACCCATGGCGTGTTCATCGGCCGCAGCTGGCCGGTGTGGCCAACCTGGTCGCGGATCACTGTGGGCACCGATGCGGAGATGGCGCGTTTCAAGCAGGCGTTCGTACAAGTGATCGCCGGTAAGCGCGGCCCGTTGCCGGTGCCGGCCATCGCGTCCGCAGCAGCAGATCCGATGGATGCGTTTTTCCGTTACGCGTGAAGCACGCATGCGGCCGAAGGTCTGCTTGCAATCAGCAGGGCGCCTGGCACCGTTGGTCGATGCGCGAGCGTATGCAGTGGGCTCGCGCGTGATGCCTTGTTGATTGCGACTCCGCGTTACTCTGGCACTATCAGCACCTCTGACCACGTCGCTGTTGCAATGGTGCGCCGCGTGCGATGTGCTGCACCTTCCCAACGCAGGAGTGTTCTCTTGAAGCTGTTTTCCACGATTGCTGTGTGTGCGCTGGCGCTGATGGCGCCGACGGCATGGGCACGGACGTGCGCGGTGACCATCACCGGCAACGATCAGATGAAGTTCGACCAGAGCGCGATCAAGCTAGCGCCCGAGTGCACGCAGGTGGAGCTTACGCTCAAGCATTCCGGCAAGATGGCTGCCACCGTGATGGGGCACAACTGGGTGTTGACCAAGTCTGCCGATTTCCAGGCGGTGGCCAATGCCGGCGTACGTTCGACCATCGCCGACAGCTATCTGCCCAAGGCCGACGCACGCGTGATTGCGCACACCAAGGTCATTGGCGGCGGCGACAGCACCACGGTGAGTTTTCCCACCAGCAAACTGAGCAAGGGCGCCGACTACACGTTCTTCTGCTCGTTCCCCGGCCATTGGGCGATGATGAAGGGCACGCTGACGTTCGGGTGATGCGTGCGGGCGGCCAACGCTGTCAGGCCTGGCCGCCACACGTGCAAACCTGCGTTGAACGCAAGATGCATGCGACCTGGCTCAGCCAGGTCGCAGCGGCTGATCTGCATGCGGGCCGCTTCCACGCAACAACCCGCGCTGCAATGCTTGCGCAAGCGCGCTTTCGCGGCTGCGCGCGTCGAGCTTGCGGTACAGGTTTTTCAGATGGAATTTGACCGTGTTTTCCGACAGGTGCAGGCAGCGTGCGATCTGCTTGTTGGAATAGCCACGCGCCAGTTGCGCCAGCACTTCCAGTTCGCGCTCGCTGAAGATGTCACCGGCCGGGTCGTCGTCGCCGCTAAGGCGTTCGAGCAAGGCCTGGATGGTCAAGGCACGCGTGGTGCCGCCCACGGTCTGCGGGTCGTGCTGGCGTAGCGAGCGCAGCATCGCCTTGGCCGGCAAGCCCAGTTCCACGATCGCCTGCCAGCTTTGCGTGAGCGCGACATGGTCCAATGCGCTGTACAGATACGGCAGGGCGGCAACCAGTTCGCCACGTTGCTGCAGTACCAGCGCGATGCGTACACGGGCGCGCGCCAGATGGCAGACATTGTCGTTGGCCAGGCAGGCTTGCTCGATCTGTCCGAGGATGCTCAGCGCGGCGCTGCTGCGCCCGGCCAGGCGATGCCAGCGGGCCAGTGCGAAGCCCATCGCCGCGCGATCGTGCCAGCGGTGTGGCGAGCGCAAGGTATGCGCCAGGCCGGATTCGCCGCCGGTACGTGCGATCAGCACATCGATGGCGGCGTTGCCTGGATGTTCCAGTAACAGCATCAGCCGCCATGCTGCAGCCAGTTCCGACAAGCGCGCCAATTTGCGTCCGTGTGCGATCTGTTCGATATGCTCCAGCAACAGCAACGCGCTGCGTCCGCTATGGTCGCGCACGCGTTCCAGCCCCAGCGCAGTGCCGTATCCGGCGGCCAGCACGTCCACGCCGCCATCGTGCTGCTCCAGCAATTCCAGCGCCGGATGCAGCAGGTCGGCTGCGTCGTCGTGATGGCCGCGTTCGTAGTGCAACTGCGCAAGCAGGCACTGAGCGGCGGCTTCCAGCACCCGATCCGGCTGCGGGGTACGTGCGCACCAGCTCAGTGCCTGCTGATAGCAGGCTTCCGCATCGCTGAGCCGGCCGCGATAGAACAGGCTCTGCCCCAGCGACAACATGGCCCGGCTGGCACCGACCTCGCTGCCGCCACGTTGCATGGTGTCGCGCGCGTTGCGCGCGTAGCGCTCGGCAACCGCGAACGCGCCCTGCGCAATCGCGGTGGTGGCGCAGATGCAGAGCAACATGCCGCGGCCCAGATGGTCGTCTTCGTCCAGTGCGCCAGCCTGGGCGGCAATCTGGGTCAGGCCATGCGGATTGCCGCAGATTTCATCCAGACGGTCGCGCAGCAGCGCCACGACCACGGTGTAGTCGCGCTGCAGCGGCTCGCGTAACGCAGCCGGAAAATCGCGGAAGCGCTCCAGCAACAGGCGTGCGTGGGCGAATTCGCCCAGCTTGATGTGCAGGTGCGCCTGGGTGAGATTGAGCGCGGGTGTGTCGCGGATGGTGCGGTGGTCGAAATGGCGCAGCAGTGCGCGTACTTCATGCGTGCCGTGAGTCAACAGCAGCTGCCAGGTGCCGGCGCGTGCGATGTAGCTGGCGGCAAGATCGCCGCAGCCGCCGCGCCAAGCATGCCGCACCGCTTCGGCAAGCTGCTGATGATCGCCGAACCAGCGCGCTGCGCGTTGATGCAGCTGCACGCTCAGGCCTGGATGTTCGCGGTCGAGCAGTTGCTGCAAAAAGTCGGCAAACAGCGGGTGGTAGCGGAACCATTCGCGCTCGCCATCCAGCGGCACCAGCAGACCATGGAAATGCTCCAGCCGCGCCAGCAAGCGGCCGCTGTCCTGGCGTTGGCGCACCGCGTCGGCGAGCGCGGCGTTGAAGCGTTCCAGCGGGCTGGTGCGCAACAGGAGTTCGCGGGTGTCTGGGTCCAGATCGTTGACCACTTGTTCGGCCAGGTACGCGGCAATCTGCGCGCTGCGCCCGGAGAAACGTACGGTGACTTCCTGCCGACGCTGGGTATCGCCTTCCAACCACAGCCGTGCCAGTTGCAGCGCCACCGGCCAGCCTTCTGTGTAGCGCCGCAGTTCGTCCGCCACCGGTGCGGTCACGTGCGGGCCCAGCAACGCCTGCGCTTCGGTGTCGTCGAGCGCCAGCTGCGTGCTGCCGATGCGGCTGAGCTGCGCGTGCAGATCCAGCCGCGCCAGGGGTAGATTGGGTACGCGGCGGGTCGCGAGTGCCAGATGCAAACGCCCGCCACTGTGTTCGATCAGGCGTAGCACCAGTTCATCGACAGGGCTGCTGCCGAGTCGGTCGTAGTCGTCGAGAATCACGCTGATGCGGCGGGGCGCTGCGCGCAGCGCTCGAATCAGCAATGCCGCCGCGTCGCGCGGGTCGTGATCGCGGTTGTGCAGCACGGCCGCGCACAGCGCGTGGTCCGCGCCTGCGTTCTGCAGCGCATACGCAAGATGGCCGAGAAAACGCCCGGCGTCGGCATCTTCTTCGTCCAGCGACAGCCATGCCACCGCGCTCTGCTCGCGCGTACTCAGGTGCGCATGCCACTGCGCCAGCAGCGTGGTCTTGCCGAATCCGGGCGGGGCGAGCAATAGCGTCAGCGGACGTGCCTGCGCCTGATCCAGCGCAGCCAGCAGTGCGCCACGCACCACCGCGCCGGGGGGGCGGCAACGCAGGCTCCAGCTTGCCGGCAAGCAGCCAATCGGGATTCACGGGGTCGCGCGACGGTGTCGGGCGCGGGGTGAGCAGCGCAACAGGCTTGAGCATGAGGCGAGGGCGGCCGTATCGAGCGTCGACAGCGCGCCGACTCGACACGCTGCAGATCGGGGTGAAACAGCGGCAATGCAGCGTCATCACCGGATTCGGCGACGCAGGTGCAGCGGCTGCTTCGAGGGTCCCCACCCATGCCCGTCCCTGAGCACCTTTTTCAGAAAGGTATGACAGCCACACGACAAAAGCAAAGCGTGTTGCGCCGAGTCGAGGAGGCATTGCGGCCGAAGCGCCGGCCCGTGCACTCGGTCAAGGAGCGCTAGAGGTCGCCTGCTCGTGGCCGCGGTGGTGAGAGAGCAGCGACCAAAAGCAATTGCCAAAGCGACTGCGCTCGCTGCCACACAACCGCGGCCGATGCGCGATGCGGCGTGGACCACGCACCGCGGTCCTGCGCCCCGCCCAGGCCCGGCTGACGGCTACCCGCTGCGTTGTGGCAGCCGCTCCTGTGCAAAGACAGCGCCATCCACAGTTCGCTGCGAGCATGGCGCACAGTCTGGCAACGCGCACCGCCGTGCAGTCGCCGTTGCTACGAACGAAACCGGTTGCACGTACGCGCAGGCTCACCAGGAACCCCGGTGATGCCTACCTCGCCAGTGTCCTGCGCCACTGCCAGTGCGGCACGATCACGCCGCATCGCAAAGCAGCAAACCAGCGACGCCTCCGCGCTCACCGATTCCCAATTCCCAATTCCCGGCCAATCAGCGCGCCACTTCCGCAAACGCCTCGCGCGCTGCCGCCAGCGTGGCTTCGATCACCGCCTGGTCGTGCGCACTGGACATGAAGCCGGCTTCGTACGCCGAGGGCGCCAGGTACACGCCCCGCTGCAGCATCGTGTGGAAGAAGCGGTTGAAGCTGGTGATGTCGCACGCGGTGGCCTGTGCGTAGCTTTCCACGATGTCGTCGGTGAAGAACAGCCCGAACATGCCGCCGACCTGATTGGTGGTGACGGCAATGCCGGCCGCGCGTGCGGCATCTTCCAGGCCTTCGCACAGCAGGCTGGTGGCCTCGCTCAGGCGCGTGTGGAAGCCCGGCTCCTGCACCAGCTCCAGCATCGCCAGGCCGGCGGCCATCGCCACCGGGTTGCCCGACAAGGTGCCGGCCTGGTAGATCGGCCCGGCCGGAGCAACCTGCTCCATCAAGTCGCGGCGGCCGCCGTAAGCGCCCACCGGCATGCCGCCGCCGATGATCTTGCCGAAGGTGGTCAGGTCCGGGGTCACGCCGTAATGTGCCTGCGCACCACCGAGCGCGACGCGGAAGCCGGTCATCACTTCGTCGAAGATCAGCAACGCGCCGTGCCGCGTGCACAGCGTGCGCAGATGCTGCAGATAGCCGGCCTGCGGCGGAATGCAGTTGGCGTTGCCGACCACCGGCTCGATGATCACCGCCGCCACCTCCGCACCGATCTCGTCGAACAGCGCGGTGGCGCCCTCGAAGTCGTTGAAGCTCAGCGTGGCGGTCAGCTCGCTCAGCCCTGCGGGTACGCCGGGCGAGGTCGGTACACCCAGGGTCAGCATGCCGCTGCCGGCCTTGACCAGAAACGAATCGCCGTGGCCGTGATAGCAGCCTTCGAACTTGATGATGCGATTGCGCCCGGTGGCGCCACGCGCCAGGCGTACCGCCGACAGCGTGGCTTCGGTGCCGGAGTTGACCATGCGCACCATCTCGCAGGAGGGCACCAGCCGGGTAATGGTCTGCGCCATCGTCACTTCGGCTGCGCACGGCGCACCGAACGACAGCCCGTTGCCGATCGCCCGCTCGACCGCTTCGCGCACGGCCGGGTGGTTGTGTCCGGCAATCATCGGCCCCCACGAGCCCACGTAGTCGATGTAGCGGTTGTCGTCGACATCGAACAGATACGGGCCATCGGCGCGCGCCACGAAGAACGGCTCGCCGCCGACCGATTTGAACGCCCGCACCGGCGAGTTGACGCCGCCGGGTAGCAAGGTCTGCGCCTGGGCGAACAGGGCGTGGGAGCGGGAATGGTTCATGCGCAAATCCTTGAGGAATACCGATTGGGGGCATCGACGCCCGGCAGCGGGCATCGCGTGCGCCATTGTCAGGCCTGCGGCCTTGCGCGCCTACCCGTCGGACACCCGCCTACCCGTCGAAGTGGGCGGATGGGGGAACTTGGCTGCCTATCATCGAACGCGACGTGATCGACAGTTTGGAATGAGCTGATGGCGCGCAGTCATTGGCATCGCGCTGCAGATGTTCAGAAAGTGTGATTTCGGTAGCCATTGGCACCGTTCGTTTGTCGCCTTGCCGACAGTTCAAGACCTGGGGAGAGAGCATGAACCGTAGTATCCAGAAGCGTGCCTTGGCATTGGCATTGGTCGTGGCCATGGGCAGCGTCCACGCGCAGTCCACCACCGGCAGCATCGTCGGCAGCGTGGGGCAGGGCAGTGGCACGAGCGTGCTGGTGGAAAACAATAGCGGCTTCAGCCGCGAGGTGCCGGTGGACGCACGCGGCCGCTACACCGCCGGCAATCTGCCGCTGGGCACCTACAAGGTGACGGTCAAGCGCGATGGCGCAGTGGTGGAGACGCGCGAGAACGTCGCCATCACCGTCGGGGCCAACACAGACGTGTCCTTCGCTGCCAGCGCAGCCGCGGTGAGCGGCGTGCAGACGCTGGACAGCGTCACCGTCAGCGCCGCCAGCCTCACCACCATCGACGTCAGCAGCGTGGATACGCGCACCGTGGTCACCGCCGAACAGTTGCAGCAACTGCCGCTGGGCCGCACCGCCGAAGCGATCGCGCTGCTGGCACCGGGGGTGGTGGTCAACAGCGGCGGCTTCGACAACGGCCCGCTCGGCGGCTCGCTCCCCAGCTTCGGCGGCTCGGCCGCCAGCGAAAATGCGTACTACCTCAACGGCTTCAACACCACCACCATCAGCAACAACCTGGGCGGCCTGACCCTGCCGTACGGCGCCATCGACCAGCAGGAAATCTTTACCGGAGGCTACGGCGCGCAGTACGGCCGCGCCAACGGCGGCGTGATCAACCAGATCGGCAAGCGTGGCACCAATGAGTGGAAGTTCGGCGCTGCAGTGATCTGGGAGCCGAACGGCCTCAAGGCCAATCAGCGCGACATCTATTGGCGCCCGGACAGCCAGGGCAGCACCATCAACAACGCCGCCTACCGCTATGCGCGTGCGGCCAATGGCCTGTACCAGCCCGCCAGCGAGGCCGAGGCCAGCCAGACCACCTACAGCGCCTATGTCGGCGGACCCATCATCCAGGACAAGCTGTTCTTCTTCCTGGCCGCCGAGCAGGTGAACTCCGACGGCGTGCGCGTGGGCACCAATCGCGACACCGACAACGGCCGCACCGGCGGCCTCACCGACTACGACTACACGCAGAAGCGCTGGTACGCCAAGGTGGACTGGAACATCACCGACAACCACCTGATCGAGGTGACCGGTGCCAGCGACGTCGCCGAAACCAATGGCTCGATCTATCGTTACGACTATGTTACGCGACAGCGTGGCGCCTACTTCACCGACGAATCCACCTGGAAAACCGGGCCGACGCTGTTCACCGGCAAGTACACCGGCTATCTGAGCGACAACCTCACCGTGACCGCCCTGTACGGCAAGATGAGAACGCCGGACGAACTGACGCCGTTCAACTACGACGCGGCTGGCGGTCCGGTGATCAACAGCGCCGCATTGCAGAACCCTGCCTACACCGGCGGCACACCGCGCATCGGCAACCAGCTGGTCACCTCGGTCAGCTCGCCGGACCGCGAGTACAAAAAAGACAACCAGCGCCTGAATCTGGAATGGCGCATCGGCCACCACACGCTCAACTTCGGCATCGATAACCAGAAGTCAGAAGGCATCGATGTCGGCTCGATCCTCTCTGGCCCCGGGTATGCCTGGACCTACGGACAGACCAATGACCCGTACGGGCTGGCCACCGGCGGTCTGGTCAGCCAGTCGGCCAACGAAGCCGGCGGCATCGGTGCGCCGAGCCCGGGTTTGGTGGATCCGGTCAATGGATCCAGTGGCTACTACGTGGTGCGCAACATCAACACCAGCCTGTATTCGTACGAGGCCAAGCAACGCGCCTACTACATCGAAGACAAGTGGCAGGTCACCGACAATCTGCTGCTGAGCCTGGGCCTGCGCAAGGACGAGTTCACCAACTACACCCCGTTCGGTGATCCCTACATCGAAATCGACAACGCGTGGGCGCCGCGCCTGGGCTTCAGCTGGGACGTCAATGGCGATTCCAGCTTGAAGGTGTTCGGTAACCTTGGCCGTTACTACCTCGGTCTGCCGCTGTCGGCGGTGAGTCTGTTCACCCCGGCCACGACCACCGATACCTACTTCACCTACAGCGGCATCAATGCCGACGGCACGCCGATCCTGGCGCAGCAGCTGGGTTCGGCGGTGTCGGCCAATTCGCGCTTCGGTCGCATCGCCGATGTACGCACCGCGGTGGCCAAGGACATCGAAGGCGAAAACCAGGACGAACTCATCCTCGGGTTTACCAAGCAACTCGATAGCGGCTGGGTGTTGGGCGTGCGCGGCACGCATCGCCGTCTCAATGCCGGCATCGACGACCAGAACTATGACGTCTCCAACACCGCGTTGATCGATGCGGCAGCGGCGCAAGGCGTGACCATCGATTTCTCCAAGGTGGCGGGCGCATCGTTGATCAATCCGGGCCAGACCAATACCTGGGGGGTGATCGGCACCGATGGCCAGTTCCACGAAATATCGGTGAGCCGTGAGGCGGCAGGTTTCCCGAAGTTCAAGCGCAATTATTCGGCGTTGGAATTCAATCTGGAGCGTCCGTTCGACGGCAAGTGGTATGCCAAAGTCAATTACGTCTGGTCGCATAGCTACGGCACCACCGAGGGCCAGGTGCGTTCGGATCTGTGGCGCACCGGCGGCGCGCTGGGCAGCTATCAGGGCCAGGCCTCGGTCTCGACCACGCAAAGCTGGGACCACCCTGCGTTGATGGAACACTTCAATGGCGATCAATCCAACGATCATCGCCATCAGCTCAAGTTGTTCGGCTTCTACCAATTCACCCCGCAATGGGGCGCATCGGCCAATTTCAGCCTGATTTCCGGTGCTCCGCACAACTGCCTGGGCAACTACTACGGGACCGAATATAGCGGCCGCGATCCGGCCGGCTACGGCGGCAGTGCAATTACCGGCGGCCCGTACCACTACTGCTACAACCCGGAGACCGGCACCGGCGTGGCATCGCCTCCCGGCTCGCAGGGGCGTTTGGGCTGGATCGCGCAGCTGGACATGGGCGTGACCTACAAGCCGGCATTTGCAGATGGCAAGCTGGCGTTGCGCTTGGACGTATTCAACATCACCAACGAGCAGACCGCGACCAACATCTACCCGTTCTCGCAATTGCCCGACAACACCACCAACCCGCTATGGGACCAGGTCGTCGCCTATCAGGCGCCGCGCTCGGGTCGGGTGACGTTGAGCTACGACTTTTAATTGCGCCACGCGATAACGGCAGTCCCGGCAGCGACGCGTGATGGCACGCGTCGCTGTTTTTTTTTGGGGATGGCGCTCAAGTCGACATCATTCTGATGAGCGGGAACACGCCGCCTGAGCGACGACTTGGCTGAGCGCAGTGCACTTGATCTCGGCGTTCGGCTAGCAGAGGTACGTCATGATCGCGTGTCCGCATCGCTTTCAATAAAACTGCCAGCAAACCGTCTGGCGAAGGCACCGCGCACGCGATGTTCGAGGCAACGCGATGCAGTGAAATACATGTCGCGGTCTTGAAGTGGATTGGACGGTTTGTATGGCCAAGCCTGGGAGCCTTAGATCTGCTTCTTGGCTGCAGGGCCCTTGCCCGCCTACCATCGCCGGACACGCTGCAAGTACGTCCCTGTAAGCTCTTACGCGGCATCCATGCCGCGTAAGGTCCGGCGACGGTAGGCGGGCAAGGGCCTGTCGCGTTGGTTGCTGTGCATGTGGGAGCAGCGCTCGAGGCGCTTTCCACATCGGTCAATCACCCGCTTCTCTGGTCATTCTCTCGTCGTGCCCGGCAAGTGCCATCACGAAGCAATCGGCAGCAGCGTGGCCGCGCACGCAACGACCCGCTCGGTTGGCCGCCAGCCAACCTTCTGGTGCGGTGTCCTCGCCGCTTGCGGGACCGTTGGCGGCATGGATGCCGCCATCGAGCCTCCAAGGACGGATTTGCGGCGTCTCCCGCAAGCGGCGAGGGCACCGCGCGCGCGACGCACCTGGTTTTTCACCCAAGCGATGCAGCGAAATGAAAAACGCGCTGTCTTCAAATCGATTGAAGCGCTTGGATGAACAACTTTCAAAGCTTGCCGCGCTGAGCCGCAAACCCTGCGCGATACTCCTGCACCGCTGCGACCGGATCCGGCGCCGCGTACACGCCACTGACCACCGCAATGAGATCGGCGCCGGCAGTCACCAGCGCAGTCACCTGAGCAGGCGCAATGCCACCGATCGCGACGCGCGGCAGGTTCAGTTCGGCTGCCTGCTGCAGCAACGCAGGCGTTGCGCGCCGGGTGGTCTGCTTGGTGGTGGTCGGGAAAAATGCACCGAAGGCCACGTAATTGGCGCCCGCTTCCGCTGCGGCGCGCGCGCGCTCGATATCGTCGTAGCACGACACCCCGATGATGGCCTGCTCGCCCAGCAGTGCGCGCGCTGCCGCCACATCGCCATCGTCTTCGCCCAGATGTACGCCTTGCGCACCGACCTGCGCCGCCAGCTGCGCATCGTCGTTGATGATCAACGGCACGCCATGGGCCGCGCATGCCTCGCGCAAGGCGCCGGCCTGGCGCAGCCGCAGCGCCGCATCCGCCTGCTTGTTGCGGTATTGCAGCCAGGTGATCGACCCCAGCAACGGCGCCGTGCGCAGCAGCAGGCGCTGCGTGTTGGGCTCGTCGGGGGTGATCAGATAGACGCCGCGAACGTCGAGACGGTTGGGCATGGCAACGCTTCCGAAAGCGGTGGATGGGATGGGACAATGCAGGCCCACTGTTGCATGACCGCGATTATCCGATGAGCGAGACATCCACGACCACCTACCGCACCTGGATGTGCGTCGTCTGCGGGTTTCTCTACCACGAGGCCGACGGCATCCCCGAAGAAGGCATCGCCCCGGGTACCCGCTGGCAGGACGTCCCCGACACCTGGACCTGCCCCGATTGCGGCGTGACCAAGGAGGACTTCGAGATGGTGGAGATCGACTGAGCGCCGCCAACGGCGTGCAATCAGGCAGTGTCGGCGACCACGATGCTGCTGCGATGCGGGCCGGCCAGTGCGCGCGTTGCCGAGAACCACGCGGCGGTGGCCTATCCGGGCAGACTGGCCTAGCCAGCCGGCGCGTCTACCCGCTCAATGCGCCCGCGCGCGCTGGCTATTCAATTCCACCAGGTGTTCGTGCAGATGGGCCGCGTCCTGCGCGCCCGGGTTGAGCACCAGGTAGCGCGATAAATCGTGGCGTGCGCCGTTGCGGTGGCCCAGATGCAGATAGGCCATGCCGCGGTCGCGCAGGGCCTCGGGTTGGTCGGGCACCAGCTTCAGGATGCGGTCGGCGCTGCGGGCGGCGCGGTCCCAGTGCTCGGCATCGGCATAGACGCCGTGCAGGTTGCGCAGGATGCGGATCAAGATCGCGCGGTGCGGGGCGGGGTCGAGAATCTGCGCGAGCGCGCGGTCGTCGGGAATTTCGCCGCCCAGGTGCGGGCGGGCACGTTCGCGCAGCTCATCCACGCCCAGCGGACGGCCGCCGTTGAACGGGTCCATCACCAGCACGCCGTCATCCACCGGCAGACGCACCAGGAAATGGCCGGGAAACGACACCCCCGCCAACGGGATGCCCAGCCGGCGCGCCACTTCGATCTGCACCATCGCCAGTGAAATCGGATTGCCCAGCCGGCGCTCGAACACCTGGTTGAGGTAGCTGTTACGCGGGTCGTAATACTCGTCGTGATTGCCCGAATAGCCCAGCTCGTCGAATAAGTAGCGATTGACCGCCGCCATCTTCAGCGGCCATAGATCGATTGCGTCCACTTCGCGGCGCAGATGCTCGACGTGGCTCTGCACCAGCGTGTCGTACAGCTCGGCATCCAGCTGCGGATACTCGTCGCGCGCGATCAGCAGCGCGGTGGACATCAACGGCACCGCATCGTCGTCCAGGCTGGCGAGCGCGGTCCAATGGGGAAGTGGGAGCATGTCGACCATGCTGCCAAGAGTGTCGGCAAGCGGCGCAGGGTTCAAGTCCGGTACTTCCTGACAGGGACGCGGGGCGCATGAACGCGTAACGCTGACAGGCGGCCCTGCGTCCGACGGTCGCAAACGCCGTTCGGAAAGGTGACGCGCAGGTCTCACCCGTCGGCAGGCCCCATGCGCCTGGCTGGTATGGTCCCAGGACCTGCTTGCAGCCGCTTATTCGGGCGTCGGGATGTCCGGGCTGAAGCGCAGCGTTGCCCCATCCTTCAGGCCGAGCTTGGCGGCCTGGCCGGCATTCAGCTCCAGCACATAGCGCGCGGGCTGCCTGCTGGGATAGGGCGGACAGGCGTCGCCGGCCGAACACGGCGGCACATCGCGCTGCTGGGAGACCAGCCGGCGCTGTTCATCGAAATACAGGATATCCAGCGCGATCTTGGTGTTCTTCATCCAGTACGCCATCGGCTCCTGGCGGTCGTGGATGAACAGCATGCCGCGGTCTTGGTCCATGGCATCGCGAAACATCAGGCCCTTGGCGCGATCGGCATCGTTCTGCGCCAGTTCCACCTTGTAGCGCGTGCCTGCCAGTTCCACCCAGCTGTCGCCGCTGCTGGCGCAGCCGCCGAGCAGCATCAGAAGCGCAAGGATTAGAAGACCAGAACAACGCATGCGGCATACCGACTGGCGAGGATGCCGCACCATCTGCCAAGCGGCCGCGTGCGTCAAGCGGCTGCGGTGCGTCGTGCGGTTGCTGCAAGCGGGATATGTGCGACCCGCCATCGCTTCGCAATGCGGGCCGTCACTGCGCATGCGAAGGCCCGCACGCGATCTTCAGATCACCTGCGGTGGCTCGCCGCCCACGATCACCACATCGGCCGGGCGCCGCGCGAACAAACCCACGCAGACCACGCCGGGAATCTGGTTCAAGCTGCGCTCCAGGTCCACCGGGTCGGTAATCTGCAGGTGATGCACGTCCAGCACCACGTTGCCGTTGTCGGTGACCACGCCATCGCGCCACACCGGCTGGCCGCCGGTCAATGCCAGGATCTGGCGGGCCACCAGGCTGCGTGCCATCGGAATCACTTCCACCGGCAGCGGGAACTTGCCCAGCACCGGCACCTGCTTGCTGGGGTCGACGATGCAGATGAAGCGCTCGCTGGCTTCGGCAATGATCTTCTCGCGCGTCAGCGCTGCGCCGCCGCCCTTGATCAGACAACGGTTCGGGTCGCACTCGTCGGCGCCGTCCACGTACAGCGACAGATTGCCGGTGTGATTGAGGTCCAGCACCTCGATGCCATGCTGGCGCAGGCGCGCGGTGCTCTGTTCGGAGCTGGACACTGCGCCCTTGATGCGATGGCCGATGCGGCCCAGCGCGTCGATGAAGTAAGCCACCGTCGAGCCGGTGCCCACTCCGACGATCATGCCGTCTTCCACGTAATCGATCGCTTTTTCGGCGGCCAGGCGTTTTGCTTCGGACATGGGTAAAGAGCTCGGGATTAGTGATTGGGGATTTGGGATTCGTAAAAGCCGGTCACGCGGGGTGGCAATGGGCGAATCCCAACTGCCGGATCCCCAATCACGGCGTTTCCATCGCCAGCAGCAACTTCCACTGCGCGGCGGTCACTGGCAGGATCGACAGGCGGTTACCGCGTGCGATCAGCGCAAAGCCTTCGCCCAGCGCATCGGCCTGTTGCTTGATTTCATCCAGCGAAATCGTGCGGGCGAGTTTGCGCTCGAACGCCACGTCCACCAGCATCCAGCGCGGGTCCTCGCGGGTGGATTTTGGGTCGTGGTAGTCGGAAGACGGGTCGAACTGGGTGTCGTCCGGATACGCCGCGCTCGCCACCTTGGCGATGCCGACGATGCCGGGCACCTTGCAGTTGGAATGGTAGAAAAACACGCCATCGCCCACCTGCATGCCATCGCGCATGAAGTTGCGCGCCTGGTAGTTACGCACGCCGTTCCAGGGCTCGGTGCCGACACGTTCCAGATCATCGATGGAGAACGTGTCCGGCTCGGACTTCATCAACCAGTAGCGCTTGCGGGCAGTCATTCGGAAACGGTGTCGTCTTTCAGGAAGGTGGCGCGTTCGGTGCAGATGGCGTCGACCGCCACATCCCATGCTTCGGAAGGCAGGGCGGGCACCTGCTGCGCAGCGAAGCCAGCACCGACCAGCCAGGGAGGCGGCGCCTGGCGATGCCGGAACGCGAAGCTGCGATCATACCAGCCGCCTCCCATTCCCAGCCGACGGCACGCCGCATCGAAGCCGGTCAGCGGCGTCACCACCAGTGCCATCTCCTCCGGTGCCAACGTGTCGGCGCGTGCCACATCCGGCTCCGGAATGCCGTAGCGATTGCTCACCAGCGGCTGGCCCGGCCGCCACGGCGCAAAGCGCAGCACGCGCCCGTCCAGCACCGGCAGGCAGTAGCGCACTCCCGCCGGCAAGGTCAGCTGCCAGCGGTGCAGCGCAATTTCGCCGTCCATCGCCCAATAGCCCGCCACGGCACCGCGGTGCGGTGCGAACGGCAGCGCCAGCAAACGCTGTGCCAACGCATCGGCTGCGGCCAGGCGCTGCGCTGCCGGCAGGCTGCGGCGGTGTGCGCGCAACTGCTGGCGCAACGCATCTCGGTCCTCGGTCATCGGTGTCTCGCAGCGCAATCGGTGTTGCATTGTCGAATGCGCACACGCGCCTGCCTAGCATGGCGTGCGACGCGGCCCGCAGTTGCGCCTGCGCTGTGGGCGTGCCGATAGAGCCTTACGGGGTACGCACTACCCGGACATATGCCCTGCATCTGCATCTGCATGGGCGATGCAGCGTGCGCATTGCCGCGCGCGGCAACGCCACCGACACGGCACCAGCATCGCGAGCGCAACAGACCCGCAGGGCCGCTTCAACTGTCGCATGTCAGACCGTCAGACGCACAAAAAGAAACGACGCCCGAAGGCGCCGTTTCAGATTTGCATTCTCCGCCGTGACGATGCGGGCGAAACGACCTTGAACCCGGGGTTCAAGTGGGGACGTTGTGAGGCCATCGGGCTTCCCGCTACACGGCGGACTTGCACACCCGGCTTCGTCGCGCCCCCGTGGTCGTAATTAAGGGACAAGGCGAATGTTTTGCACGCTGTCGTTTACAGCAGAGAACGCAGGTGAATTATAGACCTCTGTGCCGCGATGGCTAGCCCACTCGTCGGTCGGCGGGCTTGAGGATTCATATTTGCGATGGCAGTGCGAATTCCACTCAGCGCGGTGTGTCGGCAACGCTGTCGAGCCGGCGATTCAAGGTGTCCAGCGTCGTTGCCAATTCACGATCGTAGAGCGCCTGTTGTTCGCGCAGTTGCTGCAACTCATGCGCCAAGTTGAGCGCAGCCAGCACTGCCACACGGTCCACTGCTGCCATGCGATTGCTGCCGCGGATCTCACGCATGCGTAGATCCAGCAGCCGCGCGGCGGCGGTGAGACTTTCGCGCTCGTCTGCCGTCACGCCCACCGTGTATTCACGATCCAGAATACGCACGCTGACCGGTTCGTTGTTGCTCACGTGTGCTGCTCCAATGACTTCAGGCGGGCGATCATCGCTTCCACCCGCGAGCGCGCCTGCTCGTTCTTGGTCAACAGTTGGGAGCGCTCGCCGATGAGCTGCTCCTGTTGGTGACGCAGGCTGCGGTTCTCGTCGGTGAGCCGTTGGGTACGCTCCACCAACGCCTCCACGCGGGCAGCGAGTGCGCGGATCTGGGCGAGGGCGGCAGCGTTGTCCATGCGCTCACGATAGGGGCGCGTGCGCGGGGTGGTCAAGCGCCCACGCTGCCCCAATCCCTGGCGTCGGTCCAAGCCCTGCAAGGCCTGGCACCGATCCAGGCAGGCCGGCATTGCAGGAGGGGAACGCGCGCTGAAACGCGCAGGTCGCGGCCCACGCAGGCCGCCTTGGTACACTGGGAAGTCATATCGCCGGCCGTGCGCCGGCACCTTTCGCTCTTCAGCCTGGATGACCCGATGGATCTGCCCGACGTAACCGCTGTGCAACACGAAAGCCGTCAGCTCGCGCTGGCGTCCTCTGCGGCGGAGTTGCATGGTGGACTGTGCGGGTGGCTCTCCGGCGGCGGTGCCGACAGCGCCGACTGGCTGGCGCGCATTCTGGCCGACAGCGGTCAGGTGGCGCCCCAGCAGGGTGGGGCGCTGGATCAGTTGCGGCAGGCCACCGTGGCGCAACTGGAAGACCGCGATTTCGCCTTCGAGCTGCTGCTGGTCGAAGACGGCGCCCCGTTGCCGGCGCGCACCGATGCATTGTTCGACTGGTGCCGCGCCTTCCTGGGCGGCTTCGGCCTGGCTGCGCAGCAGCGTCCGGCACTGAGCGAAGAAGGCGAGGAAGCGCTGCAGGATCTGGCGCGTCTGGCGCAGGCCTCCAGCGAGGACTTCGACGCGGCCGACGAGGACGACACCGCATTGGCCGAGATCGAAGAATTCGTACGCGTGGCGGTGCTGTTGCTGCATGGCGACTGCGTGATGGGGCCGCGCTTTCGCCAGCGTCTGAACTGATTGCCGGCATGAAGAAGCTCACCGGGATTGGCGCGGCCGAGTACGCGCGCCGGCGCAAGCAGCTGATGCAGATGGCGGGCGAGCAGGCGATTTTGATCTTGCCGGCCGCGCCTGAGCGCGTGCGCAGCCACGACACGCATTACCCGTATCGACAGGATTCGGATTTCTGGTATCTGAGCGGGTTTCCGGAGCCCGAGGCGGTGCTGGTGCTGGTGCCCGGCCGCAAGCATGGCGAAGCGATTCTGTTCTGCCGCGAACGCGATGCCGAACGCGAAGCCTGGGATGGCCCGCGCGAGGGCCAGGAAGGTGCGGTGGAACGCTACGGCATGGACGATGCGTACCCCATCGACGATGTCGACGAGATCCTGCCCGGCCTGCTGGAAGGGCGTAGCCGCGTGTACTACCACTTCGGGCGCGATGTCGATTTCGATCTCAAATTGATCGGCTGGCTCAAGCGCGTGCGCGAGCAGGTGCGCCACGGGGCGCAGCCGCCACACGAATTCCTCGAGCTCGGGCATCTGTTGCACGAGCAGCGCCTGTTCAAATCACGCGACGAAATCGCGCTGATGCAGCAGGCTGCCGACATCAGCGTGCGCGCGCACCGTGCAGCGATGCGGATGGCGTGGCCGGGTGTGCACGAATACGAACTGCAGGCCGAGGTCGAGCGCGAATTCCGCGCTGCCGACGCATGGCCGGCATACGGCAGCATCGTCGGCACCGGCAGCAACGCCTGCGTGCTGCACTACCGTGCCAACAATGCGCGCAGCCGCGATGGCGAGCTGGTGCTGATCGATGCCGGTGCCGAATATCGTGGGTATGCGGCCGATATCACCCGCACCTTTCCGGTCAACGGCCGCTTCACGCCAGCGCAGCGTGCATTGCACGATCTGGTCGGTGCTGCGCAGGCGGCTGCGCTTGCACAGGCGCGCCCCGGCGTGGCGTACGAAGCCGGGCATCTGGCGGCGGTGGAAACCTTGACCGAAGGCCTGCTGCGCCTGGGCCTGCTCAAGGGAAAACTTGAGCGCAACATCGCCGATGGACACTACAAACGCTTTTATCGGCACAAGACCGGCCACTGGCTGGGCCTGGATGTGCACGATGTGGGCGACTACCGGCTGGCCGGCGATTCGCGGCTGCTCGAGCCCGGCATGGTGTTCACCATCGAACCGGGGCTCTACGTGTCGGCCGACGACACTTCGGTAGAGGCCAAGTGGCGCGGCATCGGCATTCGCACCGAAGACAATGTGCTGATCACTGCCGATGGCCACCGTGTGCTGACCGATGCGCTGGCGCGCAGTGCCGACGAGATCGAAGCGGAGATGGCCGGCGGCGCATGAGCGCCGGCGTGCACGACATTGACAAGGACCGACACGCTGCAGCTGGCGTCATGACGCAGACGTTGCCGCAGCGCAATTGCCGCAGCAGTGCCATGGCGGACGCCGGTTCGGGGCATCGGCCGCGCGCGCCGGGCGGCTGCGCAGGCGTGGGTTGGCTGGCGGTTATTGGCCCAGCTGCGGCGCCTGCGTGCGTTCGGGCTGTTGCACTGGCGCGCTCTGCCCGCCGAGCTGACGGGCGCGCTCGAACGATTGCTCTTCCGGCGTGCCCAGCGCCTGTTCGGTTTTCATGTGCGCGCGCAGATGCGCCGGGTTGGCCGGGTCGCCTTGCACCACGAACACGTTTTCGCCGCCGTGCACGCCGCGATCGTTCGCTTCGCTCATCAGCACATGATCCACGCGCGCGAGCCCACCTTCCTTGGCCAGTGGCAGCAAGGCGGCGGTGAGGCGTGCGCTGGTCTGGTCGGGGACGCGGCCGTGCGCAGCGTCGATCGCATGCACGCCGCGTTCGATCTGTTGATACATCGGGTGGTCCGGGTGCGAACTCTGGCGTGGGTCGTTCATGGCGATGTTCCGTAGGGTGATGCCCAAACGTTGCGGAGCGTGATCGGGCGGTGGATGGCGCGGCTGAGAGCCCACTTCAGCGCAACCGTAGTGCCGTCAGTTGCGCCTGGTGCTCATGCGGAGGCAAAGACCGGGCGGGTCAGATTTTCCGCGCTGCCGTCGGTGCACGCCACCTCATCTTCGATGCGAATGCCGCCGTAGGGCTTGAAGGCTTCCACGCGCTGCCAGTTGACGCTGGCGGCGTGGCCGTTCTTCTTCACTTCGTCCAGCAGCATGTCGATGAAGTACACGCCGGGCTCGATCGTCACCACCATGCCGGGTTCCAGCACGCGGGTCAGGCGCAGATACGGGTGGCCGGCCGGGCGTTCGATGCGGCCGCCGCGGTCGCTTGCGGCAAAACCGGCCACATCGTGCACTTGCAGGCCGATCAGATGGCCCAGGCCGTGCGGGAAGAACGCGGCGCTGACGCCGGTGGCCAACGCTGCTTCCGGCGAGACGGTCAGCACGCCGAACTCCTTGAGGATGCCCATCAACGCCAGATGCGCCTCGATGTGCAACTGCTTGTAGTCCACGCCGGCGCGCACGTTCTGGCCCATGCGCAGCTGGGCGGCGTCCACCGCGTCGATCAGTGCCTGAAAGTCGCTGCCGGGGTCGGCGGCGTAGGTGCGGGTGATGTCGCTGGCGTAGCCGTATGCGGAGGCGCCGGCGTCGATCAGGAAGCTACGCAGCGGTTGCGGCGGCTGCTGGCCCAGTTCGGTGTAGTGCAGCACCGCGCCGTGTTCGTTGAGCGCGATGATGTTGCCGTACGGCAAGTCATTGGCGTCCTGGCCCACTGCCGCGCAATACGCCATGTGGATGCCGAATTCGCTTTGGCCGGCGCGGAACGCGGCTTCCGCAGCGCGATGGCCGCGCACCGCCAGTTGCTGTGCGATGCGCAGCAATGCCAGCTCGTAGGGTGTCTTGAACGCGCGCTGGTATTCCAGGTAATCGAGCACCGGCTGCGGGTTGTTCGGCACGTATGCACCGAGCGTGCTTTGCGGCTCGCCGAGGATCGCGCAGCGCTCAGCGTGCTTGGGCAGCAGCGCCAGCGCCTGCTCCGGGGTGCGGATGATGTGGATGTCGCAGTGGTCGACCCACCAGCCGCTGGGCGCGTCGGGCACCACATGCCAGTAGTCGAACGGCTGATAGAAGATCACCGTCGGGCGCTTGCCCGGCGTGTAGACCAGCCAGCTGTTGGGGACCCGTGTCAGCGGTACCCAGGCCTTGAACTGCGGGTTCACCGCGTAGGGGTAATCGCGGTCGTCGAACAGCTGGTAATGCGTGCTGCCGCTGGGAACCACCAGATGCTCGAAGCCGCCGCGTTGCAGCGCTTCGTCGGCGCGCGCGGTGAGAGTGCGCAGGTGGTCGGAGTACAGGCTGCTCAAGGAGGGTTGGGGCATGCGGGGCTCGATCGGCAATGCAAAGGCGATGCGCAGTTTGCCGCAATCCCTGCAACGGCGCTGTGTCTGATACGGCCGACAACCAGGGCGCGATCGTCCGTGGACGACCGCCGGCGCGAAGGAGCAACAGGCGACGTATGGGCCTGCAGCGGCAGGCAGCGGCAGCGCCCGCTTGGCCATTGCGTGGCCGTGTGTCGGCCGCGCTTACCCGGCCAGATGTTCTTCGGCGATCCAGGCGCGCAGGCGTTGCCGGTGCGGCTCGGACATGGTCAGGAAGCGGAAGCCCGCCCAGGCCTGCCCGGGTGCGTGTGCGGCTTCGGACCACAGCAGATGCACGCCGACATCGATCTCGGTCGCGCGGCCAACCCGTTCGGGCAGCGAAAAGCGCAATTGGTACAGGGCGTCGTCGTGCAGCGGCACCGAGGCCAACAACAGCATGCCGGTTTCGGACACATTGCCGACCCGGCCGATCTGCGCCTCGCTGAGCATATCGATGACCGGCAGCAGGTCGGTCGGCTGGCGGCGCGGTGCGCGGCGGGTGTCCTGGATCATGGCTGGCCCTCGGAAACAGGCGACTGGCCGGCCAGGCTGCGCAGTGTGCGCACGGTGGCATGCCAGGCGCGATCGATCAGACGCGATTTCTCTTCCACCACCAAACGTACCTGCCCACCGGCCATCAGCCGTGCCAGGCTGTCCAGCGAGTGCTCGCCAACCTTCTGCCCGCGCTGATTCACGAACAGCGCGTTGCCGGTCATCGGGCTGTACCAGGACAGGCGTTGCCGGCGCAGGTCGCCTTGCTGGTTGACCACGAATTCGAACCAGGTGCCGAACGGCAAGCTGCGCACCTGCAGGTAGCACTCCTCTTCGGCGGGCGTGCGCGGCGTAGCCGCCTGCTTGCGCGCAGCGTTGTCGCCCTGGTCGCCAAGCCGCGCGCGTGCCTTGAGCTTGGCGGCAAGCTCGGTGCGCGAGGTCACCTCGTCCTCGCCACCGGGCGTGGACAAGCGCCGTGCGATCGCCGCTGCTTCGTCGTGGTGATACCCCACCTGCAGCAACGCGGTTTCCACGTCGGTGCCCAGCGCGATGTCGGTGGGTTGGCCCTTGCTGCGGCAGGTGACCTCGCCAATGCGTGCGGTCAGCGCTTGGCGCTCGTCCCATTCGGGCGACTGCTCGCCCTGCCGCAGCAATGTCAGCGTGAGCACGTCCGACCAGGCCTGGCGCAGCAGCGATTGCACAAAGCGCGGCGGCGCGCTTTGTTCGCACAGCTGCTCGATGCGCGCTTGGGCCTGCTGCTTGGCAGATTCCAGCCGCTCCTTTCCGCGCGCAGCATCCACATGCCGCCGCTCGGCCACCTCGGCCTTGCGCGCGAGGGTGCGCAGATGCGTCTGGATGTCGTCGTTGGCCGCGGCGAAAACAGCCTCGTCGCCTTGATAGTCGTTGACGATCTTGTCGACCGCGCTGCCCAGCTTGTGCAGCAGTTGCGGGTCGGCATCGTCCTCGCCCAGCCACACGGCCCCGGACTCGGCGACGGTGTTGAGCAGTTCGCGCACCGGGTGCTGGTCGCGCACGAAAAAATGCGCGTCGGCCAACGCTGCGCGCACCACCGGCACCTGCAACTTGGCAAGCAGCGCCTGGGCGGGAGCTTGCTCGCGCACTTCGCGCTGCATTTGCGCATAGAGCAGGCCGAGCAGGTCGAAGGTGTCGTTGTCCTGCGGCGATAGCGCGGCATCGGGGCCGTGCTGACGGCGCAGCACTTTCAGCACCTGCCGCTGCACCGCATCGATGCCGGATGCATGTGGCGTTGCTGCCGCCTGCGTGGCCAGCACGCCTTGCAGGCTGGCCAAGGCATCGCCAAGCGCTGCCTTGGGCACCGCAGCGGCGGCACTGTGCTGCGATGCCTGGGCCACAGCGGCGAGCGAGGTGGGAGAGGGCGCCATGACCTCGTGATGGGCGGGCGCCCCCGCGCCTGCGTGGCTTGCGTGCACCGCTGCCTGCGACTGCCGTGCCGACGCCATCAAGCCGCCCAGCGCCTGGACTGCGTCGTTGAGCGCCGGCGACAGCGCCTGCGCAGGTGCGGCGATTGCCATGGCCGGTGGCGCGGCAGCGGGATCCAGCAAGGCGCTCTGCCACGCCGTCGGTGCGGCTTGGCCCGCCCAGCCGGTGGCCGGTCGCGGTGTGCGCGGGCCCGCACCGGGCGTGCTCATTGCGGCAGCGTCCTTCGACCCATGCGCCGCTGCCGGCGGCGCACGCCGCGACTGCACCTGCGTGGGTTTGACCAGATACGGGTGATAGATCAGCCCCGGCAGGATGCCTTCCTGGGCCAGCGCGCCGTTGGCACTTTCGAACAGGTCGCCCAGGCGGTCCATCACCTGGCGCTCGAACACCTTGTACAGCGTCAGCTGCCCATCCAGGTTCAGCCCCAGCGTCTGACCGCACTGGCGCACGATGCGGCACAGCGCGTAGGGACCCATCGGCAATTCTTCCAGCTCGAATTCGGCCACCGCGCCGATCACTGCCAAGCGCTGCGCCAGCAGGTGCAGGGCATCGGCACGCCGCGACGTTTCGCGCCGTGCGATGTCGCTCAATACGATGTCGCGGTCGATATCGGTGTCTTCGACCAGGGTCAGCATCTGTGTTTGCGCAGGCACATCGGTCAATGGTGTCAGCACCGGGCGCTCACGCAGGCTTGCCAGCGCGTGCGCCAGTTCCTGCAGGAATGCCTGCGGAAACCGGTCGATGTGGTCGCGCAGGCCGCGCATCTGTGCGTAGGTTTCGGCCTGGATCTGGCTATTGCGTGCATGCTCGGCCTGATGCAACAGCTCGCGTTCCAGCTCGACGACGGTCAGCCGCAGCGGCCCGCTCAACGCCTGCACGCACTGCGCGTGCAGCATGCCGAGCAGTCGCCGGCCGCGCGCGGACACCGGCGCATCGGCAATCGGGCCGCTAACTGCAGGTTGCATGGAAGACACGTGCATGGACATCCGGGGGAGGTGGGCTCGGTTCGAAGCGTGAGCTATGTAGCATGTTTTTTCGCTGACCGCGCGGCATCGGCGCGCGCCGGCGCATGCGGCCTGCGGTGTGCCAGCCGGTGGTCATGCGGGTATGCGGCAGCTCGGACGGCCGATTCATCGGTACTGCCAACGCGCCCAGGCCCGCTCACACCTCCGCGCACGGGTCAGCCAGGCGTGATGGCGTACTGGACGCAGGCGATACAAGCCGATGTCAGGCGCCCGGCCGCGCCGACCTGGCAGTGAACGCAGCTCTTCGCTGCGCTCAGACCAGGAACAGCTCGACCACATCATTGGTAAAGCGCCGTCCCAACTCGGTCGGCACCACGCGCCCGTCTTGCCGCCTCATCCAGCCCTGCGCCACTGCGCGCGCCAGCGGCGCGTCGATGACGCAGGCCGCAAGGCCCGTCGAAGCCTCGAAGTCGCTGAGCCGGAAGCCCTCATGCAGGCGCAGCAGGTTGAGCATGTATTCGAACGGCAGCCGTTCGCCCGGCACGATTTCATCGCCGCCGATGGATGCGGCGGTGCCGGCACTGGCCAGATAACTTTGCGGATGCTTGTGCTTCCAGCGCCGCAACACGTGCTCTTGGGCACCGGAGCTGATCTTGCCGTGCGCGCCCGCGCCAATGCCCAGGTAGTCGCCGAAGCGCCAGTAATTGAGATTGTGCGCGCACTGTCGCCCGGGCTTGGCGTACGCGCTGACTTCGTATTGGGCGTAGCCGGCGTCGGCCAGCAGGCGTTGGCAGTGCTCCTGGATATCCCAGGCGGCATCGTCGTCGGGAATGCCCTTGGGCGGCCGCGCGAAGAACACCGTGTTCGGCTCCAGCGTGAGCTGGTAATGCGACAGGTGCGTCGGCTGCAGCGCGAAGGCGCGCTCCAGATCGTGCTCGGCCTGCATCAGCGTCTGCTCGGGCAGCGCGTACATCAGGTCGATATTGAAATTATCGTAGCCGGCGTCTTGCGCCAGTTTGATCGCGCGCTCGGCTTCGGCGCTGTCGTGAATGCGGCCAAGTCGCTGCAGTGCCAGGTCGTCGAAGGTCTGCACGCCGAAGCTCAGGCGGTTGACGCCCGCAGCGCGGTAGTGTTCGAAACGGCCGTGTTCTGCGGTACCGGGATTGGTTTCCAGGGTGATTTCGAGATTCGGGGCAAAACGCAGCCGCGCCGCCGCGGCCTGCAGGAAGCGGTCGATCGCCTGCGGCGGAAACAGGCTGGGCGTGCCGCCGCCGAAGAACACCGAATGCACCACGCGGCCCCACACCAGCGGTAGATCCGCATCCAGGTCGCGGATCAGCGCATCCACGTATTCTTCGAACGGCAGCACGCCCTTGGCCGCGTGCGAGTTGAAATCGCAGTACGGGCATTTGCGCACGCACCAGGGCAGGTGCACGTAGAGCGACAGCGGCGGCGGAATCAGCTGGGGCATTGCGCGAGGCGTGCCTTACAGCGCCATCGCATGCAGCTTGTGCTGCAGCGTGGCCAGGGCGACCGCACGATGGCTGAGACGGTTCTTCAACGCGGTGTCCATCTCCGCGGCGGTCAGGCCATACACCGGGTCCAGGAACACCGGGTTGTAGCCGAAGCCGCCAGCGCCGCGCGGTTCGGTGGTGATCACCCCTTCCCAACTGCCTTCGGCAATCAGCGGCTGCGGATCTTCCGGATGCCGCAGCAACACGATCACCGCATAAAACCGCGCGCTGCGGCGATCGGTCGGAACCTCGCGCATCGCATCGAGCAACTTGGCGTTGTTGGCCTGCGCATCGGTTGGGCTGCCGGCATAGCGCGCGCTGTACAGACCGGGCGCGCCATCCAATGCATCCACGATCAGCCCCGAGTCATCGGCCAGGGCCGGCAAACCGGTCACCGCGCTGGCATGGCGCGCCTTGATCAGCGCGTTCTCGACGAAGGTCAGGCCGGTTTCCGGGACATCTTCCACGCCCAGGTCGCCTTGCGCGACGATGCGCAGCGGCAGGCCGGCGAGCATGGCACGCAGTTCTTCCAGCTTGCCGGCGTTGCCGCTGGCCAGGACCAGTTGTTTCATTGCTTGGGCTCCAGCAGATCCCACTTGGTACCGTACAGATCGCGAAACACCACGACCGTGCCGTACGGCTCTTCGCGCGGGGTTTCCAGAAATTCCACGCCGAACGCCTGCATGGCCGCGTGGTCGCGCCAGAAGTTATCGGTGTAGAGGAAATGATCCACCCGCCCACCGGTCTGGTCGCCGATGCGCGCGCGTTGCGTGGCGTTGGCAGGCTGCGCCAGCAGCAGGGCGGCATCGTCTGCACCGCCCGGGCCGATCACGACCCAGCGCTGGCCGTCATCGAGCGGGCGATCCTGCAGCACGTGGAAACCCAGCGCGCCGGCGTACCAGGCAATGGCCGCATCGTAATCGGCAACCAGCAAGGTGGTCAGGGCGATACGACGGCTCATCCGGCCAGCGCAGCGCGTTGCAGTGCGAACAACTCGCCCATGCCTTTCTCGGCCAGGGCAAGCAGCGCGTTGAGTTCGTCGCGACGGAACGCATGGCCTTCGGCCGTGCCCTGCAGCTCGATGAAACCGCCGCCGTCGTTCATCACCACATTCATGTCGGTATCGCAGTCGCTGTCTTCCGGGTAATCCAGATCCAGCACCGGTTCACCACGATAGATGCCGACTGACACCGCAGCCACCGCGCCGATCAGCGGGTGTTTCTTGATGTCGCCGCGCTTGATCAGCAGGTTCACCGCATCGGCCAACGCCACGTATGCGCCGGTGATGGCCGCGGTGCGGGTGCCGCCATCGGCCTGCAGCACGTCGCAGTCCAGGGTGATGGTGCGTTCGCCGAGTGCATTGCGATCCACGCAGGCGCGCAGTGCACGGCCGATCAGGCGCTGGATTTCCAGCGTGCGTCCGCCCTGCTTGCCGCGTGCAGCCTCGCGGTCGGAACGGGTGTGGGTAGAGCGCGGCAACATGCCGTATTCGGCGGTGACCCAGCCTTCGCCCTTGCCGCGCAGGAAGCCCGGCACGCGGTTTTCCACGCTGGCGGTGCACAGCACGCGGGTGTCGCCGAAGCTGACCAGCACCGAGCCTTCGGCATGGCGGGTGAAGGCGCGTTCGATGCGCACCGGGCGCAGCTGGTCGGCCGTGCGGCCGCTGGGACGGGAAAAGGTCATGCGATGAGTCCGGAAGTCGGGAGGTGGGTCTGGCGCCACTGCGCAGCGTGCAGGCAGCCGGCGAGGGCGGCTAGGGTACCATTCGCGCTTTGACGGCACGGGATTGACGATGATCCGAAGCATGACGGCGTTCGCTGGCAGCGAACGCATCACACCCTGGGGCACGCTCGGTTGCGAGCTGCGCTCGGTCAACCACCGCTTTCTGGAAGTGGGTGTGCGTCTGCCCGAGGAATTGCGTGCGCTGGAACCGTTGCTACGCGAGCGGGTGGCGGCGAAAAACAGCCGTGGCAAGCTGGATCTGACGCTGCGCCTGCGCGCGCCCGACAACGCGCAGACGCTGGCGGTCAACGAATCGCTGCTACAGCAATTGGGTGCGCTGGCCACGCGGCTGGATGGTCTGTTCCCCAAATTGCAGGTCGGCTTCACCGACCTGCTGCAGCTGCCCGGCGTCCTGCAGGTGCAGGACGTGGACGCCCCCGCGTTGCAGGCACAGGCGCTGGCGTTGCTGGAGGAGGTGGTGGGCAGCTTCGTGATCGCGCGCGAGCGCGAGGGCGCCAAGCTGGCCGAGGCGATCAGCGAGCGGGTAGATGCCATCGAACGCATCGCCGCCGAGGTGCGCGTCCTGATTCCGGTGATTCGCGAAGGTCAGCGCGCCAAGCTGGCCGCGCGCCTGGCCGACCTGCCGCATCCGGTCGACCCGGGCCGTGCCGAGCAGGAGCTGGTGCTGTGGCTGCAGAAGCTGGATGTGGACGAGGAGCTGGACCGCCTGTCCAGCCACATCGCCGAGATCCGTCGCGTGCTCAGGCAGCGCGAACCGGTCGGTCGCCGCCTGGACTTCCTGCTGCAGGAATTCAACCGCGAAGCCAATACGCTGGGCTCCAAGTCGGTGGACAGCCGCACCTCCAATGCCGCCGTGGATCTGAAGGTGTTGATCGACCAGATCCGCGAGCAGGTGCAGAACATCGAGTAGCCGGGATTGGTGATTGGGGATTCGGGATTGGTCGACGGCAACCTCGCGTTTCAGCGGGCTGCGGCCAATCCCGGTAGCATGTCGACCCCGGTGGCACCGGTCCGCAGTCCGTTCGCGAATCCCGACTCCCCAATCCCGAATCCCTGATCCTATGCGCGGCACTCTCTATATCGTTGCGGCCCCCTCCGGCGCCGGCAAGAGCAGCATCGTCAACGCCACCCTGGCACGCGACCCGAAGATCGCCCTGTCGATCTCGTTCACCTCGCGCGCGCCGCGGCCGGGCGAACGGCATGCCGAGCACTACCATTTCGTCTCCGCCGACGAGTTCCAGGGCATGATCGAGGCGGGCGATTTCTTCGAATATGCGCTGGTGCATGGCGACTGGAAGGGCACCGCGCGGCAGTCGGTGGAGCCGCAGCTGGCCGCCGGCCACGACGTCCTGCTGGAGATCGACTGGCAGGGCGCGCGTCAGGTGCGCCAGAAGGTGCCCGATGCGGTCAGCGTGTTCATCCTGCCGCCGTCGCGCCAGGCGCTGGACGAGCGCATGCGCAAGCGCGGGCAGGACAGCGAGGACGTGATGGCGCAACGCCTGGCCGCCGCCCGTGAAGAGATGCTGCATTTCGAAGAGTTCGATTACGTGATCATCAACGAGACCTTCGACATCGCCGTGGCGGAGATGTGCGCCATCTTCACCGCCAGCCGGCTGCGTCGGCAGGCACAACAGCAGCGGCACGCCGGATTGATCCAGGCGCTGCTGGAGTAAGCGCCGCTGGCAGCGCGGGGCTGGTCACCGGACGGGCGCCGCCGCGCGACGGCAGCCACCGCGCGTAGACCGCGGTCCTGACACGCGCCGGCTGCACCAGCGACTGCTCAGGAAGGTTTCCTGATCGCTCCAAGCGGCTCAAACCGCTGATTCCAAAGGAAACTGAATGGGTGGCGGTTGCTGCGGCGCCGGCCGGAGCGTACACTCCGCCCCCTTTCCCTCATTCGATGCGCGGCCGTTGCTGGTCGCCGGGAGCCCGCATGGCCCGCATTACCGTAGAAGATTGCCTGGAAGTCGTGAACAACCGTTTTGAGCTGGTCATGATGGCCTCCAAGCGCGCCCGTCAGCTCGCCAACGGCGTGCAGCCGCTGATCGAGAATGCCGATGCCAGCGACAAGCCCACCGTGATGGCACTGCGCGAGATCGCCGCACGTCGGATCGACAACGCGCTGATCGATGAAGTCGAGAAGGCCGAGCGCGAACGCGCCGAGCGCGAAGCGCTGGAATGGGCCGCCGCCGAAGTGGTCGCCGACGAAGACATGTCCAAGAACGACGATTGATCCCAGCATCGCTGCGATCGATCAGAACAGCCCGCCTCGATGCGGGCTGTTTTCGTTTTCGGTCCCGGCAATACGCCTGCGTGTGCAAATGTTTGCCGAGACTGCACGGCTGGCATAGTCTTCCGGCATGAACCCAGGCCCCACTGCCCAGGCGACCGTCGTGACGTCTCCGTCTTCCGACCAGGCCATCCCCGACTACGTCCTGCATCTCGAGCGCGCGGCCAGCTACCTGCCCAAGGAGCAGCTGCCGATCCTGCGCCGTGCCTGGGAAGTGGGCGCCAGCGCGCATGCCGGGCAGACCCGCAAGTCGGGCGAGCCCTACATCACCCACCCGGTGGCGGTGGCTGGCGTGCTGGCCGAGCTTGGCCTGGACATGGAATCGCTGATCGCCGCAATCCTGCACGACACCATTGAAGATACGCCGCTGACGCGCGAAGAACTGGCGTCGGAGTTCGGCGAGGCGGTGGCCGAACTGGTCGATGGCGTCACCAAGCTGGACAAGCTCAAGTTCCGCGACCGCCAGGAAGCGGCGGCGGAAAGTTTCCGCAAGATGCTGCTGGCGATGTCGCGCGACCTGCGCGTGATCATGATCAAGCTGGCCGACCGCCTGCACAACATGCGCACGCTCGGCGCACAGAGCACCGAGGCGCGCGGCCGCATCGCGCGCGAGACGCTGGAGATCTACGCACCCATCGCGCAGCGGCTGGGCATGAGCCTGATCAAGTCCGAATTGCAGAATCTGGGCTTCCGCGCGTTGTATCCGTGGCGCCACGCCATCATCGAAAAGCACATCCGCAGCCAGCCGGTGGTGCGGCGCGAATCGATGGCGCAGGTGGAAGTGCAGCTGTCCCAGCGGCTGGCCAAGGAAGGGCTGGAGCATCGGCTGGTCAGCCGCATCAAGACGCCCTGGAGCATCTATTCCAAGATGCACGAAGAGAACAAGTCCTTCGACCAGGTGATGGACGTGTTCGGCTTTCGCCTGGTGGTGCGCACGGTGGCTGATTGCTATCACGCGCTGGGCGCGGTGCATGCCAGCTTCAAGCCGCTGGACGGGCGCTTCCGCGATTTCATCGCAATCCCCAAGGCCAATGGCTACCAGTCGCTGCACACCGTGTTGTTCGGACCATACGGCTCGCCGATCGAAGTGCAGATACGCACCGAAGAGATGGACCTGATCGCCGAGCGCGGTGTCGCCGCGCACTGGACCTACAAGGTCGGCTCGGCCTCGCCCAACAGCGCGCAGAGTCGTGCGCACGACTGGATCGTGGAACTGATCGATTCGCAGCGCGCCGCCGGCTCGTCGCTGGAATTCCTGGACAACGTCAAGGTCGACCTGTTCCCGGACGAGGTCTATCTGTTCACGCCCAAGGGCAAGATCCTGGCGTTGCCGCGCAATTCCACCGCGCTGGATTTTGCCTACGCGGTGCATACCGACGTGGGTAATCGCGCCGTGGCCTCGCGCGTGGACAAGAAGCTGGTGCCGTTGCGCACCAAGCTGGTCAGCGGGCAGGCGGTGGAGATCATCACCGCCCGCTCGGCCACGCCCAAACCGCAGTGGCTGGAATTTGTGGTCAGCAGCAAGGCGCGCACCGCCATCCGGCATCAGCTCAAGCAACTCGAGCACGAAGATGCCGTGCAGTTGGGCCACCGCATGCTGGACCGCGCGCTGGAAGCAATGGACTCTTCGCTTGAACGGCTGCCCAAGGGCCGCCTGGACGCCTTCCTTGCCGAGCACCGCTACCCGCGTCTGGAAGCGCTGCTGGCCGATGTGGCGCTTGGCAACTGGATGCCCAATCAGGCCGCGCAGGCGTTGATGGCTTACGCAGAACTGCGTGGCGGTGGCCTGTCCAAGCATTCGCACGAGAAGATCCTGATCGACGGCAGCGAGCGCGGCGTGATCAGTTTCGCCAATTGCTGCCAGCCGATTCCCGGCGACGAAATCATGGGCTATCACACCGCCGGCAAGGGGATCGTGGTGCACCGCCTGGACTGTCCGAACCTGGCGGAACTGCGCAAATCGCCCGAACGGTGGGTGCCGATCGACTGGGACTCCAACGTGACCGGCGACTACGACACCGCGCTGGTGGTCGAAGTGGAAAACCGCACCGGCGTGCTGGCGCAGTTGGCCGCAGCCATCGCGCAGAGTCAGTCCAATATCGAGCGCGTGGACTATCTGGACCGCGACTTCAACGCAGCCGTGCTGCGCTTCAACATCCAGGTGCGCGACCGCCGCCACCTGGCCGAGGTGATGCGCCGGCTACGGCGTCTGCACGTGGTGCAGAGCGTCGGACGCCAGTAGCGCCTGGCGCGCTCGCGCAACAGTCGAGCAAATCCGCACAAAGGCCTAAACTGCGGCAACCCTTTGCAGTGGAGTGTCCATGTCCCAGATCATCCATACCGACCAGGCGCCTGCCGCCATCGGCCCGTATTCGCAGGCCGTGCGTGCCGGCAACACCGTGTATTTCTCCGGGCAGATCCCGCTGGACCCGGCCACCGGCGAGATCGTGCCGGGCGACATCGGTGCGCAGGCACGCCGTGCATTCGACAACCTCAAGGCGGTGGCCGAGGCGGCCGGCGGCTCGCTCGACAAGATCGTGCGTCTGGGTCTGTATCTGACCGACCTGGGGCAGTTCGCTGCAGTCAACGCGGTGATGCAGGAGTATTTCCAGGCACCGTTCCCGGCGCGTTCGACCATCGAAGTCTCCGGTCTGCCCAAGGGCGCCGGCTTCGAAGTCGATGCAGTAATGGTGATCGAGTGATCTTGCGCCGCTGATCGGCCGTGTCGCGCACGCGCGTCGTCACACCGAGCCTGGCCGTCGCCGGCCAGGCTCGGCTGTCCAGCCTGCCCGGTGTCGGCCCGAAAGTGGCCGACAAGTTCGCTGCGCGCGGCATCCTGAGCGTGCAGGACCTGTGGCTGCATCTGCCGCTGCGTTACGAAGACCGCACGCGCTTGACCACCATCGCGCAGCTGCAAGGTGGCGTGCCGGCGCAGGTCGAAGGACGCGTGGAGGCTGTGGAGCGCGGCTTCCGCTTCCGGCCGGTGCTGCGCGTGGCAGTGTCCGACGCCTCGCACGGGACGCTGGTGCTGCGCTTCTTTCATTTTCGTGCGGCGCAGGTCGCGCAGTTCGCTGTCGGTACGCGGCTGCGGGTGTTCGGCACACCCAAGCCCGGCCAGCACGGCTGGGAGATCGTGCACCCCAGTTACCGCGTGCTCGCGCCGGACGAAGATGCCGGGTTGGGCGACAGTCTGGATCCGGTATATCCGGTGCTCGAAGGCGTTGGCCCGGCGACGTTGCGCAAGCTCATCGGCCAGGCGCTGGAGCGTCTGCCGTCCGAAAGTGCGCTGGAATTGTTGCCACCGCACTGGCTGCAGGACGAGCGATTGCCCTCATTGCGCGCGGCTTTGCTCACCATGCATCGCCCGCCGGTTGGCACAGATCCACAGCAACTGCTCGCCGGAGGCCACCCGGCCCAGCAGCGCCTGGCAATCGAGGAATTGCTGGCGCACCAGCTCAGCCTGCGCCGGCAACGCATCGCGTTGCAGCGTCTTCACGCGCCCAGCCTGCCCGGCAACGGCACGTTGGTGCAGCAATTGTGCAAGGCGCTGCCGTTCCAGCTGACCGGCGCGCAACAACGCGTGTTCGAACAGATTGCGCATGACCTTGCGCAACCCTCGCCGATGCTGCGGCTGGTACAGGGCGATGTCGGCAGCGGCAAGACCGTGGTCGCGGCGCTGGCGGCCATGTTGGCGGTGGAGCAGGGCAAGCAGGTCGCACTTGCCGCGCCCACCGAATTGCTGGCCGAGCAGCACCTCACCAATCTGCGCGGCTGGTTGGAACCGTTGGGCATCCGCATCGTCTGGCTGGCAGGCAAGGTCACCGGCAAGGCGCGCGCTGCAGTGATGGCCGAGGTCGCCTCCGGTCAGGCGCAGGTCGTGGTCGGCACGCATGCGTTGATGCAGGAAGCGGTGGTCTTCCACGACCTGGCGTTGGCCATCATCGACGAGCAACACCGCTTCGGCGTGCATCAGCGCCTTGCGTTGCGCGACAAGGGAGCGGCGGCGGGCAGCGTGCCGCATCAACTGGTGATGACCGCCACGCCCATTCCGCGCACGTTGGCGATGTCGGCTTACGCAGATCTGGATGTTTCGGCCATCGACGAATTGCCGCCCGGCCGCACGCCGGTGCAGACGATCGTGCTGAGCGCGGAGCGCCGGCCCGAATTGGTCGAACGCATTCGCGCCGCCTGCGCCGAAGGACGGCAGGCATATTGGGTGTGCACCCTGATCGAAGAAAGCGAAGAACCCGAGAAAGGCGCGCAAGGCCAGCAAGGCGGTCCGCCGCGCATCGAAGCGCAGGCCGCCGAAGTCACCTTCGAGGCCTTGTCGGCGCAGTTGCCGGGCGTGCGGGTGGCGCTGGTGCACGGCCGCATGAAGCCGGCCGAAAAGCAGAAGGCCATGCTGGATTTCAAGCAGGGCCGCAGCGACCTGCTGGTGGCAACCACCGTGATCGAAGTCGGCGTGGACGTGCCTAACGCCTCGTTGATGATCATCGAAAACGCTGAGCGGCTGGGCCTGGCCCAATTGCATCAGTTGCGCGGTCGGGTCGGGCGTGGCGCAGCCGCCTCAAGTTGCGTGCTGCTGTACCAGGCGCCGTTGTCGATGATGGCGCGGCAGCGTCTGGAAACCATGCGCCAGACCAACGATGGTTTCGTGATCGCGGAGAAGGATCTGGAATTACGTGGCCCGGGCGAATTGCTGGGCACCCGGCAAACCGGCCTGGCCAGTTTCCGCATCGCCGATCTGGCACGCGACGCCGGGCTGTTGCCGCGCGTGCAGGTACTGGCCGAGCGGCTGCTGGACGAGGCGCCGGAAGTCGCCGACCGCGTGGTCGAACGCTGGATCGGCGGCGCGGTGCGGTATGCGGCCGCTTGAGCGGCCGGGAGTCGGGAATCGGGATTCGTAACAGCGTGGCGGCTGCGTGCTGCTGATTCGCGTGGCCGGCCGATCCTTGCGAAGATGCGGCAACGAATCCCGAATGCCCAATCCCGAATCCCATGACTGACAAGATACCGCTGCTGATCGACACCGACCCTGGCGTGGACGACGCCTTGGCGCTGCTGATGGCCTTCAACGACACCCGCCATGAGGTGGTCGGCCTGACCATCGCCGCCGGCAACGTGGGCTTGGAGCACACCGTGCGCAACGCCTTGAAGGTCTGCGAGATCGCTGGCCGTACCGATGTGCCGGTCTACGCCGGCTGCCCACAGCCGTTGCTGCACCCGTCGGTGGATGCGGCGCACGTGCACGGTCTCGACGGATTCGGCGATGTGGGCCTGGCACCGGCCAAGCGCACGGCCGAGGCCGAACACGCCGCGCTCGCCATCCTGCGTCTGTCGCACGAACACGCCGGCAAGCTGCTGCTGGTGGCGCTCGGTCCACTGACCAATCTTGCCCTGGCGCTCACCCTGGACCCGACCCTGCCGCAGCGCGTGGCGCGGCTGGTGGTGATGGGCGGAGCGTTGACCGGGCACGGCAATATCACCGCTGCGGCCGAGTTCAATATCGGATTCGACCCGGAAGCGGCGCATATCGTGTTCGGCGGTTTTCCGCAGTTCGACGTGGCCGACTGGGAAGCCACCATTGCCCACGGCCTGCTGCACCGGGACGTGGAGCAATGGCTGGCGGCCGATTCTGGCCGCGCCCGATTCTACGAGGAGATCTCGCGCAAGACCCGGCTGTGGTCCGAAGACAGCCGCGGCGAGTACTGGTATGCCGCCGACGCGCTGGCGATGGCGTTCGCACTGCACCCGGAAGGCGCGCAGCGGCTGGAACAGCGCCCGGTCCATATCGAACTGTCCGGTGCGCATACCCGTGGCATGACCCTGGTGGACTGGAACCGGCAGGGCGGGGCGCCCGACAATGCCAATCTGCTGCTGGCCTATGACATCCAGCAGTTCTACGCGCTGGTCGGGGCCGCCCTGGCGGCGAACTGAGGCGACCTTGCGCCGGCTGCCTGGGCGCAGCTATAATACCCGGCTTATCCAGGCAGCCCGGCGCCAAGTCCATGAAAGATAACGTTCATCCCAACTACAAAGACGTCGTCTTTCACGACGTGACGTCCGATTTCAAGATTCTGACCCGTTCCACCATGACCTCGAAAGAGACCGTGAAGTGGGAAGACGGCCAGGAGTATCCGCTGATCAAGGTGGAAATTTCCTCGTCCTCGCACCCGTTCTATACCGGCAAGCACAAGGTGATCGACACCGGCGGCCGGATCGACAAGTTCCAGAAGCGCTACGCGCGCTGAACTTGCAGGACGGGCTGTACCGGCAGCGGCCGCGCATTGCGCGGCCGTTGTTTTTTGGGGCGCTGAACGCTTCGCCTGTATGCCTGGCGCGATGCGTCTACGACTTCTGTCCAAGCGACGGCCAAAATGCTGCTGTGCGATAATGGTCTGATCCGGGGCGATGCCTTGGACTTCCATCACGTGCCTGCCCATGTGGGATCAGGCGCCTTCCACTGAAGGAGCGTACACAGTGTCCGATCTTGATCAGGTCACGCTCAACGCCGGCGACAAGTCGGTCGTTCTGCCGGTTCTCAAGCCCACGCTTGGCAATGATTGCGTCGATATCTCAAAGCTGACCAAAGAAACCGGTCTGTTCACCTACGACTCGGGCTTCACCGCCACCGCCAGCTGCAAGTCGGCCATCACCTACATCGATGGCGACAATGGCGTGTTGCTGTATCGCGGTTACCCGATCGAGCAGCTGGCCGAAAAGTCCAGCTTCCTTGAGGTCTCGTACCTGCTGATGAACGGCGAACTGCCGACGGCGGACGAATTCAAGAAGTTCGACCACGAAGTGACGCATCACACGATGATGCACGAGTCGCTGAAGAACTTCCTCGGCGGTTTCCGTCACGACGCGCACCCGATGGCCATGCTGGCCGGCTCGGTCGCCTCGCTGTCGGCGTTCTACCACGACACCCTGGACCTCAACGATCCGGAGCAGCGCCGTCAGGCCGCCATCCGTTTGATCGCCAAGGTGCCAACCCTGGCGGCTGCGGCGTACCGTTATTCGATCGGCTGGCCGATCCGCTACCCACGCAATAACCTGAACTACGTCGACCGCTTCCTGCACATGATGTTCGAAGTGCCGAGCGAGCCGCTGGAGATCAATCCGGTCGTTGCCAAGGCCCTGGATCTGCTGTTCATCCTGCACGCCGACCACGAGCAGAACGCCTCGACCTCGACCGTGCGTCTGGTCGGCTCGACCGGTGCCAATCCGTATGCCTCGGTCGCCGCCGGTATCACCGCGCTGTGGGGTCCGGCACACGGTGGCGCAAACGAAGCCGTGCTGAAGATGCTCGAAGAGATCGGCACCGCCGACAACGTCGAATCGGCCGTGGCCAAGGCCAAGGACAAGAATTCCTCGTTCCGTCTGATGGGCTTCGGTCACCGCGTCTACAAGAACTTCGACCCGCGCGCCAAGATCATCCGCGAGATGACCCACAAGGTGCTGGGCGAGCTGGGCGTCAACGACCCGCTGCTGGAAGTGGCGCTGAAGCTGGAAGAAGCCGCGCTGAAGGACGACTATTTCGTGCAGCGCAAGCTGTACCCGAACGTCGACTTCTACTCGGGCATCATCTACAAGGCGCTCAACATCCCGGTGGAAATGTTCACCGTGATGTTCGCCATCGCACGCACCGCAGGTTGGGTGTCGCATTGGCTGGAGCAGCAGGTCGACCCGGAAATGAAGATCGGCCGTCCGCGCCAGATCTATACCGGTTACGACAAGCGCGATTACACCGACAGCGCCAAGCGCTGATCGGTCCACGCGTACCTGCGTAAACAAACGCCCCGCAGTGCGGGGCGTTTGCATTTGGATGGTTGCGCGGCAGTCGCCTTCCAGCACAGCGTGCTGCTGTCGTGGCGATTGGCAGCGTCGTGTTGCACGACGGTTCGTCCGGCTGGCTAGGCCCGAATAAACGACCGCTGCGTAGCGGCGTCGTGACGCCGGTTAAAGAAGCACAGAGCTCGCCCGCGTAGTCAGGTTCCGCGTCATATGGCCGACTCAGCGCAGCAGCGGTGAGCCGGTGGAACCGTCGCCGTCTGTCAACAACTGTCGCACCTGCGCGGCCGACGCACGCTGCATCGGCTTTTCGTCCAGCTGCGACAGCGGCGCCTGCCGCAGCGCGTCGTAGGGCAGCACGGTGAGATCGAAGGTGAGGTCTTCGGCGCTGAACAGCCACACCGGAAACTCGCCGTTGCGCTCGCGATCCAGGCGCAGCCGGCGCGTGCGCGACTCGGCCGGAATGCGGTGTTCTTCCAGAAACCGCTGCACGGCATCGGCATCGTCGCTGTGCAACTGCAGGTGCACCGGTGCATTGGCGTCGGCGGTGCCGTCCAGCACCGGGCCGGTCAGCCGTGGCTGGAAGGGGCTGAGAAACTCAAGCGCCCGCAACGCGGCTTCGCGACGTTGGCGCAGACGCGCACCGTGCGCAGGTCCGGCGAACAGGCGTTGGTACTCGCGCAACGCATCTTCGATCTCGCGATTGCGTGGCAGCGACGCATCGTCATGAATGCCGAGCCGGCTGGCAGCCTTGAGCTTGGCTTGATGGAAATCACGGATGCCGCCTTCGGCCATCAGGCGTGCGGCTTCGTGCGCCAGACGATGGCGACGTTCCCGGGTTCGTGTATCGGCGTGCGCGCGTGCGTGATGCATGACCGGGCTCCCCTAATGAACCTGATCTGGACTCTACAACAGCTGCATGAAGACATGGCGAATGCGTCATGTCATTGCAAAGGAACGATCACGCAGCGGTGACCGGGCGATGGTCCAGGTGCGGGTATGCACGGGCAAGGCGCAAGGCGCGTGCGATATCCGTGGCGGGCAGGTGAGCGCTGCGCCGACCCGGCAACGATGCCGCCAGCGATCCATCAGGTCGGCAATGGCTGGCGCTTATCCAACGGGGGCCAACAAATTGGGGAACCGAACAGCCACGCCGCTTTCGATTCCCCAATCCCGATTCCTCAGAAAATGTCGAACGCCTTTTCGTCCTGCTGTTCCTGCAGGCCGTAGTCGTAATCCTGCAGGCGGTCCAGATCTTCGTTCTTGACCCATTCGACGGCGCCATTGATGGTGGCCTGGGTCATGCCATCGGGCGGATCGTTGGCGGCGATCGGCTTGTCCTTGAGCGCTACGCGCATGTAGTCGATCCAGATCGGCAGCGCCGCCTTGCCGCCGTATTCGCGATAGCCGAGCGAGCGGAAGTCGTCGCGGCCCACCCATACGGTGGTGACGTAGGGGCCGCCAAAGCCGGAGAACCACGCGTCGCGGTGCTCGTTGGTGGAGCCGGTCTTGCCGCCCACGTCCTCGCGGCCGAGGACCTTGGCCGCGGTGCCGGTGCCGCGCTGGACCACGTCGCGCATCATCGACACCAGCTGGTAGGCGGTGCGCTCGTCGATCGCGCGCGGCGCGATCTTGGTCTGCGCGGTTGCCGCAGGGGCGGTCTGCGCCTGCGTCGGCGTGGCCGTGGCCGGCGCGGCAGGCGGTGTCTCCGGTGCCTGCGCGCCGAAGTTGAAGCCATCGACGACCTGGCTCACGGGCGCCACATTGCCGCCTTGCAGGGCGCAGGTGCGGCAGGCTACGGCCGGCACCTCCTTGAAGATGACATTGCCCTCGCGGTCTTTGACCTCATCCACGATCCAGGTGTCCACCCGTGAGCCGCCATTGGCGAACACCGCATAGCCGCGTGCCACAGACAGCGGCGTCAGCGAAGCGGTGCCCAGCGACATCGACAGGTTTGGCGGCAATTCGGCCTCCTGGAAACCGAATTGACTGATGTATTTGCGTGCGAAATCGACGCTGATGGCGTCCAGCAGGCGCACCGACACCAGGTTGCGCGACTGCACCAGCGCTTCGCGCAGGCGCATCGGCCCGCGGAAGCCGCCTCCATCGTTCTGCGGCGACCAGGTCTTGCCGCGCCGGTCGCGGAACACCACCGGCGCGTCCAGCACGATCGAGGCCGGGTTGAAGCCCTTTTCGAATGCGGCTGCGTAGACGAACGGCTTGAAGCTCGACCCTGGCTGGCGGCGTGCCTGGGTGGCGCGGTTGAACTTGTTCCCCGCAAAGCTGAAGCCGCCTACCAGGGCACGCAGGGCGCCGCTATTGGCGTCCAGCGAAACCAATGCCGCCTGGCCGCGCGGCAACTGGTCGATGATCCACTCGCCGTCCTTTTCGCCGGCGCGAATGCGGGTCAGGTCGCCGCGGGTCAGCAGCTTGGCCGGGGTCTTGCCGGTCCAGCGGCTGGCACTGGCGGGCAGGGTCAGTTCGGTCTTGTCGCTCAGCACGACCGTGACCCCGCCATCGGGATTGGTGCGCGCCACGATCACCGCACGCAGTCCGCCCTGGGTGAACGCGCCTGCCAGGTGCTTGGCCAGTGCAGGCGCGTCCGCATCGGCGGGCACGTCGAAGTGCTGCTCTACGCCATGCCAGCCATGGCGATGATCGTAGACCCGCAAGCCGTCGGCGACTGCCACATCCGCACCGGTCTGCAGGGTCGCATCGATGGTCGTGGTGACGTGATAGCCCTTGTTGAGCACATCGCCGCCGTACTTGGCGATCATTTCCTGACGCACCAGCTCGGCCACGTAAGGGGCGTACACCTCCACCGGCGGCTCATGCGGCTTGGCGTGCATCGGCACGGCCTTGGCGGCGTCGGCTTCGGCCTGGCTGACAAAGCCCAGGTCGGCCATGCGCTGCAGCACGTAATAGTCGCGACGCTCCTGCGCACGCTCAGGGTTGCTGATCGGGTTGCCACTGGACGGGAACTTGGGGATGCCGGCCAGCGAGGCCATCTCGTCCAGGCTCAATTCGCTCATCTTCTTGCCGTAGTAATACTCGGCAGCGGCCCCGACGCCGTAGGCGCGGTTGCCGAAGAAACTCTTGTTGAGATACAGCTCGAAGATCTCGTCCTTGCTCAGCTCACTTTCGATCTTGCGCGCCAGCAGGATCTCCGCCAGCTTGCGGGTGTAGCTGTACTCCGAACTCAGGAAGAACTGCCGCGCCACCTGCTGGGTGATGGTCGAACCACCCGGCACGCGCTTGGCATCGGTGGTTGTCAGCAGCCACACCGCGCGGGCAATGCCCTTGTAGTCCACGCCGCCGTGCTCGTAGAAGCGCGCGTCCTCGGTGGCCAGGAAGGCCTGCTTCAGGCGCAGCGGCACGTCCTTCATCTGGACGGGATAACGCCGGGTCTCGCCATAAACGGCCATGAGGCGGCCATCGCTGGAATAGACGTACATCGGCTCCTGCAGCTCGACCTGCTTGAGCGATTGAACGTCTGGCAACTTCGAGGAAATGGCGTAATACAGGCCGCCGGCAGCAATAGCGCCAAGCAGTGCGAGCACGACGATCGTGGCCAGGATCCAGCCCAGCCAACGGCGAATACGGGGCATGTAAGAGAGATTCCGATTGCAGATTTCTTGGTCACAGAGTATAGATGACGCCGAGTTTGGCTGGGGCCGAACTCTGGGGATCGCAGAAGACAGCACTGGGGTCACGGTCGCGGGGTCATTGCCTTGCGCGTGAAGGGCTTGTCAACTGTTAAAATTTGATTATTAATACGAGGGCGCACGTGCGTCCAAGTGCCCGTCGGCAGGGGAGTTACCGTGGGGCTTTTACCCAAGAGTCAGTCGCCACTGATTGGTGTCGACATTAGTTCTACTGCCGTGAAGCTCTTGCAGCTATCGCGCAGCGGGAACCGTTTTCGCGTGGAACATTACGCGGTGGAACCATTGCCGCCGAATGCGGTCGTGGAAAAGAACATCGTCGAAGTGGAGGCGGTGGGCGAAGCCATTCGCCGCGCCATCAACCGTTCCGGCAGCAAGGCCAAAAACGCGGCCGCTGCTGTCGCCGGGTCGGCGGTGATCACCAAGTTGATCCCGATGCCGGCCGATCTGGACGATAGCGACCTGGAAGCCCAGGTCGAACTGGAAGCCACCAATTACATTCCGTACCCGATCGAGGAAGTCAATCTCGATTTCGAGGTGCTGGGCCCGATGCCCAACAGCCCGGACATGGTGCAGGTGCTGCTGGCCGCCTCGCGTTCGGAGAATGTGGAACTGCGCCAGTCGGCGCTGGAACTCGGCGGTTTGACCGCCAAGGTCATGGACGTGGAGGCCTTCGCGGTCGAAAACGCCTTCGCGCTGGTTGCCAGCGAATTGCCGGTGGCCGCCGACGCGGTGGTGGCGCTGGTGGATATCGGCGCCACCATGACCACGCTGAGCGTGCTGCGCTCCGGTCGCAGTCTGTATAGCCGCGAGCAGGTGTTCGGCGGCAAGCAGCTCACCGACGAAGTGATGCGCCGTTACGGGCTGACCTATGAAGAGGCTGGCCTTGCCAAGCGTCAGGGTGGCCTGCCGGAAAGTTACGAGGTCGAGGTGCTGGAGCCGTTCAAGGAAGCCACTGTGCAGCAGATCAGCCGTCTGCTGCAGTTCTTCTATGCGGGCAGTGAGTTCAACCGCGTCGACTGCATCGTGCTGGCCGGCGGTTGCGCCGCGCTGGCGCGCCTGCCGGAGATGGTGGAAGAGCAGCTCGGCGTGACCACGGTCGTTGCAAATCCGCTTGCCCAGATGACGCTTGGCCCGAAGGTTCAGGCCCATGCGCTGGCGCTGGATGCGCCTGCATTGATGATCGCCACCGGCCTGGCCCTGAGGAGCTTCGACTGATGGCAAGAATCAATCTATTGCCCTGGCGCGCGGAGCGCCGAAAGGCACGCGAGCGCGAGTTCTATTCGATGCTGGGCTTCGCCGCATTGGGCGGCGTGCTGTTGTCGGCGTTGATCTGGTTCTACTACGACGCGCAGATCAGCGGCCAGACCGAGCGCAATGCGTTTCTGACCACCGAGATCGACAAGGTCAAGGCGCAGAACGAAGAGATCAAGGAACTCGACAAGAAGAAGGACCGCCTGCTTGCCCGCAAGAAGGTGATCGAGGAACTGCAAGCCAACCGCTCGCAGATGGTGCACCTGTTCGATTCGCTGGTGCGCACCATTCCCGATGGCGTGGCCCTGACCAACATCAAGCAGGATGGCGACATCCTCACGCTGGAAGGTCGCTCGCAATCGAATGCGCGGGTCAGTGCATACATGCGCAACCTGGAAAGCTCGGGCTGGATGACCAATCCGGACCTGTCGATCATCGAGGCCAAGAGTCAGGACAAGGCCGGTCAACCTGCCGCGTCGTCGATGGACACCAAGACGCTGCCGTACGTGTTCACGCTCAAGGTCAAGCTGGCCAACCCGAACGAGGCTGACAAGAACGGCACCGCGCCGGGCGCAGCGGATCCGGCTGCGCCGGGCACCGCAGCACCGGGTGCTGCGCCTGCCGGTGCGACGCCTGCTGCTCCGGCAGCGGCGCCTGCGCCCGCAACGCCGCCGGCCGCTGCTCCTGCACCGACGCAGGCAGCACCGGCGCCAGCCAATCGGCCGCAGGAGGGGGCGGCGTCATGAGTAAGAAATCATTCAAGCTCAGCGATCTGGATTTCAACAACATCGGCGGTTGGCCGCAGCAGGCGCGCATCGTGTTCTGCGTGGTGGTCGGCTTGTTCATCATGGTGCTGGCCTGGTTCCTGTTGATCAGCAGCAAGCGCGATGAACTGGAAGGCCTGGAAAGCACCGAATCCCAGCTGCGCACCGAGTTCGAGACCCAACAGGGCCGCGCGGTGAACCTGGAGCCGCTCAAGCAGCAGCTCGCGCAGATGGAACAAGTGCTGCAGCAGATGCTGCGTCAGCTGCCCAGCAAGACCGAAATGCCGGATTTGATCATCGACATTTCGCAGACCGCGTTGTCCAGCGGCCTGTCCAACGAGCTGTTCCAGCCTGGTCCGGAATCGCCGAAGGAGTTTTACGCCGAAAAGCCGATCGCTCTGCGCATGGTGGGCAGCTACCACCAGTTTGGTGCCTTCGTCAGCGGTGTGGCCTCGCTGCCGCGCGTGGTGATCCTGACCATGCACGACATCAACCTCAAGCCCAAGGACCCCAAGGCCGGCATCGGCCCGCGCGGTGCGCTGGAGCTGTCCGGAACGGTCAAGACCTATCGTTATCTGGACGACGAGGAAATGGCCGAGCAGGAAAAGGCTGCGGCCAACGCTGCGAAGAAGGGCGGCCAATGACCATGAAATTGCTCAAGATTCTGTCCTGTGTGGCGTTAATTGCAGTATTGCCGGCGTGCACGCGCGGTGTGACCAGCACACCGGGCGATGCGCCGAATCTGGAAGCCTGGGTTGCCGAGGTGCGCGCGCGTCCTGCGCCGCCGCTGGAGCCATTGCCGGTGATGCAGCAGTTCGAGACCTTCGAATATGCAGCGCAGGCGATGCGCGACCCGTTCAGCGATGCCTGGGTCAGCGCGGAAGGTGGCAACGGCACGCGTCCGGATCCGAACCGGCGCAAGGAACCGTTGGAAGCCTTTCCGCTCGACGCCCTCGACATGGTGGGGACCATTGGCGGCGGTTCGGGCCTGATCGCATTGGTGATGGCGCCTGACAAGGTGACCTACCGGGTGCGGCCGGGTGTGTATCTGGGACAGAGCGATGGCCGGGTGACCGGGGTCTACGAAGACCGCATCGAGCTGATTGAACTTGTGCCGGACGGTGCGGGTGGATGGCTTGAACGGCCGGCCGCACTCGCATTGGATGATCAATAAAGTGATAGGGGATAGCACGATGACGTTTTCCAATGCCCAGCGGCTGCGTCCGGTACGACGCCACGCGATCTTCCAGGCCTGCGCGTTGGGGTTCGCGCTGGCGCTGGCGAGCTGCAGCGCGTTCGCCGCCGCGGCGCTGACTCAGCCCGCGCAGGATCCGGCCAAGGTCGCTCCGGCGAGCCTGGCGGTGTCCAAAATCGATTTCAAGCGCGGCGAAGACGGCGCTGGCCGTCTGATCCTGCAGTTCGACGGCCAGGGCGCCAGCCCGGACCTGCGGACGCAAGGCGACAACGTGCTGGTGGACATCAGCAATGCCAAGCTACCCGCCGAGCTGCAACGCCCGCTCAATGTCACCGACTTCGCCACGCCGGTGCAGCGCGTTGAAGTGAAGCCGTCCGGCTCCGGTTCGCAGCTGGTGCTGTCGACCAAGGGTGCCTTCGACTCGCTGGCCTACCAGACCGGCAACGAATACGTGGTGGAAATCACCCCGCGCAAGGGCCAGCCGGCGGTTGGCGGTGTGAGCCCGGCGGCGGTCACGCAGGCTGCCGCGCAGATCGCTGCGCGCGGCTACAGCGGCCGCCCGGTGACGTTCAATTTCCAGGACGTGCCGGTGCGCACCGTGCTGCAGCTGATCGCCGAGGAGTCCAACCTCAATATCGTCGCTTCCGACACCGTGCAGGGCAACGTCACGCTGCGCCTGATGAACGTGCCGTGGGACCAGGCGCTGGACATCGTGCTGCGTGCCAAGGGCCTGGACAAGCGCCGCGATGGTGGCGTGGTGTGGGTCGCCCCGCAACCGGAGCTGGCCAAGTTCGAGCAGGACAAGGAAGACGCCCGCATCGCGATCGAGAACCGCGAGGACTTGATCACCGATTATGTGCAGATCAATTACCACAACGCTGCGGTGATCTTCAAAGCGCTGACGGAGGCCAAGGGGATTGGTGGCGGTGGTGGCGGCCAGGGCGGCCAGGGCGGACAAGGTGGTGCGGGGCAGCAGGACAATGGTTTCCTTTCGCCACGTGGTCGGTTGGTTGCCGATGAACGCACCAACACATTGATGATCAGCGATATTCCGAAGAAGGTCGCGCAAATGCGCGAGCTGATTTCGCATATTGACCGCCCAGTGGATCAGGTGCTGATCGAGAGCCGGATTGTCATTGCGACGGATACTTTTGCGCGTGATTTGGGCGCGCGGTTCGGCATCACTGGCGCAACCGGACGTGGGATTTTGAGCGGGGCGCTGGAGAGTAACGTCAACTTCCAGAACACTTCAGCGCAACGAGCTAATGAAATCGCTAATACTGGTACCAGTACAACGCTGGCTTCGCATTTGTTCCCTTCGGGGTTGAATGTCGATTTGGGGGCTAGTGGCTTTACCAATAGCAGAGCGGCCGGCTTGGCGTATACCTTGCTTGGATCCAATTTCAACCTCGACATTGAGCTATCGGCAATGCAAGAGGAAGGGCGAGGTGAGGTCGTCTCAAATCCGCGGATCGTGACGGCCAATCAGCGTGAGGGTGTCATCAAGCAAGGTCGGGAGATTGGGTATGTGACAATCAGTGGTGGTGGTGCGGCAGGTTCCGCCGCGCAGGCGAATGTGCAGTTCAAGGAAGTTCTACTTGAATTGAAGGTTACGCCCACCATCACGAATGACAATCGCGTCTTCTTGAATATGAATGTCAAGAAGGACGAGGTGGCTCGATTCATTATTTTGGAAGGCTACGGAACAGTTCCCGAGATTAATCGCCGGGAGGTCAATACTGCTGTGCTAGTAGGCGACGGTGAGACAGTAGTCATTGGTGGTGTCTATGAATTTACCGATCGCGAAAGCGTCTCCAAAGTTCCGTTCCTTGGAGATATTCCGTTCCTGGGAAATCTCTTCAAGAAGCGCGGACGCAGCAAGGAGAAGGCCGAGCTCCTGGTGTTTGTAACTCCTAAGGTTCTTCGCGTGGCCAGCGCGAATCCGTAATTGAAACTTTTACCGGAAAAGGCCGCGAAAGCGGCCTTTCTCGTATGGATTGCAAATGAGGGGAGTCGCTAGCAGGGTTGGCCGCGTCTGATATATGCCAACCCAGGCGTGGCCAGTGTGGCGGCCTGGAGCGTGTCGTGAGGGTGATCGTATCGACGTGCAGGGGTACACAAGGGGCCGCGGCGGCTTGGCAGTCGATGCAGTGCAATAGGTGAGATTTAGGCTGCGCAGAAGTAGGCATTGTCTGCGCCGGCGCCGATGGTGCTCTAATCCAGTGCGGTTCAAATTTGTTTAATGCGAAGCGAGGGGTGCCTTCGGAAAGAACGAATTTTCCCAACCAACTGATCTTTGTGATCCAGAGCAAATGTTGGGCCTTGACTGAACCTGGCCCCATCGCCGAGTGAACCAATCGCGTTCGAATCAGTCACACTGGACCTATGAACGCACCGCCACTGCTCCCCCCCGAAGCCGTTGCCGCGCCCGCCGAGGACCGGCTGCACCGTCAATTCACCTCGCTGCGCGAATCGCTTGCGCAGCGCATCGTTGGCCAGGCAGCGCTCGTGGAGCGGCTGTTGATTGCCTTGCTGGCCGATGGCCATCTGCTCGTCGAGGGCGCGCCCGGGTTGGCCAAGACCACCGCGATCCGTGCGCTGGCTTCGAGGCTGGAAGCGGATTTTGCACGGGTGCAGTTCACCCCGGACCTGCTGCCTGCCGATCTGACCGGTACCGAAATCTGGCGGCCGCAGGACAGCCGGTTCGAGTTCATGCCCGGGCCGATCTTCCACCCGATCCTGCTGGCCGACGAAATCAACCGCGCACCAGCCAAGGTGCAATCTGCGCTGCTGGAAGCGATGGGCGAGCGGCAGGTGACGGTCGGCCGGCATACCTATGCGCTGCCGCAGTTGTTCCTGGTGATGGCGACGCAGAATCCGATCGAGCAGGAGGGCACGTTCCCGCTGCCCGAAGCGCAGTTGGATCGCTTCCTGATGCATGTGCGCATCGGCTATCCCCAGGCCGACGCCGAGGCGGAAATCCTGCGCCTGGCACGCGAGTCCGCCCGCGACACGCTGGAAAAGCACGAGACCGTACCCGACAAGATTCCATTGGAAGATGTCTTCGCCGCGCGCCGTGTGGTGCTTGACGTGCATCTGGCACCGCAGCTGGAACGCTATCTGATCGAAATCGTGCTGGCCTCGCGCGATGCCAAGCGTTACGACCCGGCATTGGCACGGAGGATCGCCTGGGGCGCCAGCCCGCGTGGCTCGATCGCACTGGAACGGTGCGCGCGCGCAAGGGCGTGGCTGGCCGGGCGCGACTACGTGACGCCGGACGATATCCGCGCCGTTGCCCCGGACGTACTGCGGCATCGCGTCCTACCCAGCTACGAGGCCACCGCCGAGGGTTGGGACGGCGAACGCCTGATCGCTGCACTGCTCGAAAAGATTCCGCTGCCCTGATCGGGCAGCGTCGCTGAGGTATGCCGCACTCTCGCCAGACACCGATGTCTTCGATGCCGTTCTCGTCCCCTGAAGCCGCCACCTCGCCAGTCGCTGGCGATGGAGTGCGCCCAGCGCTTGCAGAACTGATTGCGCTGCGCGGTACTGCAATCCATCGCGGTCAACCGGGACGTGGCCGGCACGGGGTGGTGGGGCCGGTGCCGGCCGCCACGCGCGGGCGCGGCATGGAATATGCCGAGTCGCGTGAGTACGTGGCTGGCGATGATGCGCGGCATATCGATTGGCGCGTGACCGCGCGAACCGGGCGAGCGCACACCAAATTGTTTCAGGCTGAGCGCGAGCGTTTGAGCCTGATCGTGGCCGATACCTCGCCTGCGCTCTTCTTCGGTACGCGCGTGCGCTACAAATCGGTGCAGGCCGCACGCGCCGGCGCGGTCGCCGCATGGCTGGCGCAGCGCCAGGGCGATCGCATTGCAGCCTTGCGCGGCACCGCGAGCGAGGCGCCGATTGCGCCGCGGTCCGGTCAGCGTGGTGTGCTGCCGGTGTTGGATGCCTTGGCGCGTTGGTATGCCCAGCCGCCGTCCGGCGATGCGGGGCTGGAGGTGGCGCTGGATCATGCGGCGCGCCTGTTGCGCCCCGGCGCGCGCCTGACCGTGCTGGCCGATGCGCGCAGCGCCGGCTCGATTTCTGCCACGCGCTGGTCGGGTTTGGCCTTGCATCACGAGGTGGTGGTGATCGTGCTGGTCGATCCGCTGGAACTGGCGCCACCGGCACGTGCAGTCACCTTCGACGTGCGTGGCGAGCGCATCGCGATCGATCTGTCGACCCAGGCCGGACGTGCACGCTGGCAGGCCGAATTCGTCGCGCCGCTGGAGCATTTGGGATCGCTCCTGCAGGCACGCGGCGTGCGCTTGCATCGCCTGTCCACCGACGATGCCAGCGATGCGTGGTTGGGCGGCAGCCCTGCCGCGCGGAGTCGCTGACGATGTCCCCGCAGTCGCTGCCGCTGCGTGATGTGCACCTGCCGCCGTCGCCGTCGTGGTGGCCGCTGGCACCGGGCTGGTGGCTGGTGATCGCGGTTGTCGTGCTGGTGGTGGGGAGCGCATGGGTCTGGTGGTGGCGCCGGCGTCAGTGCCAGCGCCGCTGGCTGGCTGCGTTCGATGCGGAACTAGCGCGCGCCACGACGCCTGCGCAGCGCTTGGCGGCCGTGTCGGTGTTGCTGCGACGTGCGGCGCGGCGCGTCGACCCGCAGGCCGACCGCTTGCAGGGCGAGGCGTGGTTGCAGTTTCTGGATGGGCGCAAGCGCAAGGACCAGGTGTTTTCGCAGGGGCCGGGCCGGGCTGTACTGGAAGGCGGCTTTCAGCGCGCACCCACCATCAGCGATCTGCCTGCGGTAGAAGCGTTGGCGCGGCAGCGCTTTGTGGCGTTGATGCGGGGCCGGCGATGAACTGGTTGCAGTGGTCGCAATGGCAGGATGCGTTGGCGCACTGCGCCTGGCCGTGGGCGTGGTGGCTGATGCCCTTGCCGTTGCTGATGTGGTTCTGGCCCCAACGCCGCGCCGATGCGGCCGCACTCCGCGTGCCATATGCGGAGCAGTTGCAGGCGGTGGCGCAGGCCAAAAGCGCGCCGGTGCTGCGGATGCCGCGTTGGCTGGCGTGGCTGGCTTGGTTTTTGTTGTGTGCTGCGCTGGCACGTCCGCAGCAATTGGGCGAGGTGATTCAACCACCGCGCGAGGCGCGCCAGATGATGTTGGCGGTGGATCTTTCGGGCAGCATGAGCGAGCCCGACATGGTGCTTGGTGGCAAGGTGGTAGACCGGCTCACCGCCGCCAAGGCCGTGCTGTCGGACTTTCTGGATCGGCGCGACGGCGACCGCGTCGGTCTGCTGGTATTCGGCCAACGCGCGTATGCGCTGACACCGTTGACCGCGGATCTGACCTCCGTGCGCGATCAGTTAAGCGACAGCGTGGTGGGCTTGGCCGGGCGCGAAACCGCGATTGGCGATGCGATCGCCTTGTCGGTCAAGCGCCTGCGCGAACAGAAGCAGGGCCAGCGCGTGGTGGTGTTGCTCACCGATGGCGTCAACACCGCCGGCGTACTCAATCCCCTGAAGGCCGCGGAACTGGCCAAGGCCGAAGGCGTGCGCGTGCACACCATTGCCTTTGGCGGCAGTGGCGGCTATTCCTTGTTCGGGGTGCCGATTCCGGCCGGCGGCAACGACGACATCGACGAAGACGGGCTGCGCAAGATCGCCCAGCAGACCGGCGGGCGCTTCTTCCGCGCCCGCGATACTGAGGAGCTTGCCGGCATCTATGCCGAGCTGGATCGGCTGGAACCGGTCAAGGGACTGGGGCCTTCGGTGCAGCCGCGCGTCGAGCGTTACTACTGGCCATTGGGCGCGGCAATCGTCGTTGCCCTGTTGGCCTATCTGCTGCCGCGGAGGTGGCAATGGACGCGCTGACCGAGCTGGCGGGGTGGCTGCAGTCGTTACATCTGTTGCGCCCGACGCTGTTGTGGGCGCTGTTGGCGATCGTACCGGCGGCTGCGCTGTGGCACTGGCGTCGCCGCGATGCCGACGTCTGGCGGCAAAGCGTGGATGCGCATCTGTTGCCGAAGCTGTTGGTCTCCGGCGGTCGGCGCGGATGGCTGGGATTCGTGCTGGCTGCGCTGACCTATGCGTTGGCCGTGCTTGCGATGAGCGGGCCGAGCTGGCGGCAGACCGAGCGTCCGGTGTTTCAATCGAGCATGCCGCTGGTAGTGGTGCTGGATCTGTCGTCCAGTGCCAACGCAACCGACCTGCCGCCTTCGCGCCTGCTGCAGGCGCGCGCCAAGCTGGCGACGCTGCTGCGCAAACGTGCCGGTGGCGAGGTGGCATTGCTGGTGTATGCAGGCGAGAGCTTTACGGTTGCGCCATTGACCGAAGACAGTGCCAACGTGGCCTTGTTTCTGGATGCGCTGTCGCCGTCGGTCATGCCGGTCGATGGCAAGCGTGCCGACCGGGCGATCGATGCGGCCGCGCAGTTGTTGCAGCAGGCCGGCTTCAAGCAAGGCGAGATCCTGCTTGTCAGCGATAGCGCAGATCGCTCCGCCGAAAGTTCGGCGCGGATGGCGCGTTCGCGCGGCTTCAGTGTCTCTGCGCTCGGTGTGGGCGGCGAGCGCGGTGCGGCGTATCGCACGGCCAGCGGTGAAATTGCGCAGGCCAAGCTCGACGAGGGCAGTCTGCGCACCCTGGCCGCGCAGGGGGGCGGGCGCTATGCGCGCATTGCGCCGGACGATGCAGACCTGCGGGCGTTGGGCGTGCTCGATCCATCGCAACAGCCGTTGGCCGATGAAACCGCCGAGTCCGATGGCGGCAAGAGCTGGCTCGACGAAGGCTATTGGCTGGTGCTGCCGGTGATGCTGCTGTCCCTGCTGGCGTTTCGTCGCCGCGCGGTGGTGGCCGTGCTGGCGATGGTGTGCGTGCTGCCGCTGGCGCAGCCCGCGCACGCGGCCGATGGCACCTTGTGGCAGCGTGCCGATCAGGTGCAACAACAGCGCCTGGATGCCGGGGTGCAGGCGTATCGCAAGGGCGATTTCGCAGCGGCGCAGAAGGCCTTCGAAGCGGTACCGACCGATGAGGGGCTGTACAACCTCGGTAACGCGCTGGCGCGACAAGGCCAGTACGACGCGGCGATCGCGGCCTACGACCGTGCGCTCAAGCAACATCCGAATCAGCAGGACGCCATCGCCAATCGCGCGGCGGTCGATGCGGCGCGCAAGCGCCAGCAGCAGAACAATAAGGATGGCGAGGGGCAGTCCAAGGACCAGAAGCCATCCGGCCAGGATGGGAAGGGGCAACAGCAGGCGGGCCAGAATCAGCAGGACAAGCAATCCGGCCAGGATGGGCAGAATCAGCACGACAGCAAGAACCAACCCTCTGAGGCGCAGCCGCCACAGGACGGCAGGCCACAAGATGCGCAGGCCAAGAACGGGCAGGGCGAGCAACGCAAGCAGGACACGCCGCCGCAATCTGCCGATGCCAAGGCGCAGCAGCAGGCCGATGAGGCACAGCGTCGCAAGATGCAGCAGGCCATGGCGCAGGCGGGCAACAAGCAGGCCGATGCCAGCGGCAAGCAGGAGGCCGCCGTCGCCGGCGAGACGCCGGAACAACGCGAGCAACGTCAGGCGGTGGACGCATGGCTGCGGCGGGTGCCGGACGATCCGGGCAGCCTGCTGCGTACCAAATTCAGGCTGGAATACGAACGCAGGCAACGGGACGGACGATGATCGGCAGACAGCATTTACGTCGCGCGGCAATCGGCATGCTGGCCAGCGTGGCACTGTTGGCGTGCGCGCCTGTGGGTGCGGTCACGCGCGCGTGGCTGGATCGCGACAGCGTCAATGTCGGCGATGTGGCGATGTTGAATATCGAAACCGACCAACGCGGCGTCGACCCGGATTACACGCCGCTGCGCAGCGATTTTTCGCTGGGCGCCAAGAGCGCCAATCAGCAGATGCAGGTGACCAATGGGTCGGTGACGGTGCGTGCCTTGTTCGGCGTGGTACTGACGCCACGCAGGAGCGGCGAACTCATCGTGCCGGCGATACGCGTGGGCAATGAACGCACCGAACCGCTGCGCCTGCAGGTGGTTGGCGCGGCGAACGATCCCGCGAGCAGCTCCGGCAACGCTGCCGGCGCGCCGAGTGCGGCGCAGGGCAATGAAGAAGCCTTCGTCCAAACCCAGGTGGACGACCCGCAACCCTACGTGCAGCAAAGCGTGGGCGTGGTGGTGCGGTTGTACTTCGCCACCCAACTGGCATCGGGCGAATTGGATCTTGAGGCACCCGATGGGGCATCGATGCAGCGCGTCGGCGACGACGTCAGCTCGGTCAAGGTCGTCAATGGACGCCAATACAATGTGGTGGAGCGGCGCTACCTGCTGGTGCCCGAGCGCAGCGGTCGCCTGCTACTGCCGCCGGCACGTTTCAACGGGCGTTCGGTAGGCGGGTTTTTCGACGATTACTTCGGGCGCGGCAACGGTGAGTTGAGTGCGCGCAGTGCGAGCATTCCGCTGCAGGTGCGCGCGCAACCGGCCAATGCGCCGCAGCCGTGGCTGCCGTTGCGCAGCCTGCAGTTGCGCTACACGACCACGCCTCAGCGGGCGAGAGCCGGTGAGGCGGCCCAATTCGTGGTGGAAGCCAGTGCGCGCGGCGCGACCCAGGCGCAGTTTCCCGAATTGCCCACGCCCAGCGTGCCCGACGCGCAGGTATTCGCCGAGCCGCCGCAATTCGAGGAACGCTTTGTGGACGGCTCGCCGCAACTGCGACTGACCCGGCGCTATTCGATCGTGCCCAACCGCGCCGGTCCGTTGGTGGTGCCCGGGCTGCAGATGGCATGGTGGGATGTGGGGGCAGGCGCAGCCAAGACCGCGTCACTGCCCGACCTGACGCTCGATGTGGCGGCAGGTAGCGGTGCGTTTGCGACGCCTGCGCCGGCATCGGCGCCGAATCCGGCACCCGATCAATCGGCGCCGACACCCGATCGCACGCTCACCCTGCAAGCACCATCTCCCGCGCGAGCGCCGTGGGGATGGATCGCGGCGGCGATCGGATTTGCGCTTTTGTGGATCGCCACGCTGGTGTGGGCGTTATTGCGTCGGCGCGGTGCTCCGCGCGGTGCATCAGGCGGCAATGAGGGCAACGGCAGCGACGTGCCAGCCCAGGGCAGACGTGCGACCCACGGCGTTGCCGAGTTGCGCCGCGCGCTCGACACCGGCGGCATGGACGAGGTGGCGGCGGTGCTCTGCGGCATGGCCGGCGTTGCCGATATCGATGCAGTGATGGCGGCATTGGCCGACCCGGCGCAGCGTGCAGCCGTGGCGCGCATGCAGCGGGCACGCTGGGGCGGCGACGGCGATGTGACCGGCGCGCGCGCTGCCTTGCGTGAAGCGTTCGCCAAGGGGCCGCGCTGGCGGCATGCAAGTGCGGCCGAACCGGAGGTGCTGGCGCCGCTGTATCCGCCTGCGCCTTGACTGACGGGTTGCTTTGGTGGCGTCCTGGAACGACTGACATATTGGCCGCGCAGTTGCAGCCGGTGTGACGAAGGGTCTGCAACAACGGTACTTCGATTGCTGGTGGGGGATCTGCACACCTAACAGTGGCTCGTTAGATTTTGTTGGCCGCCATTACTTGCTCTGAGCGGCGACATTGCCTTCCAGCGCGGATAACGCGTCGATTTTGGATGCGCGTGATCTGCAAACTATGGGGCACAGAGCAAGGAGCGTTGGCGCTGGGTTTAGCCGCAGTGCCTTTGCCCGCCCACCCTCGCCGGACACGCTGCAAGTACGTCCTTGTAAGCTCGGTGGCGGCATCCATGGCGCCAAGGGTCCCGCGACGGTGGGCAAGGACCGGTCAAGTTGGTCGGTGTGCAGAGTTTTCAACAAGCGATCAGCGCTGTCGACACGGCGTATTCGCTCTTCAACGAAACCACCAGCCAACTGTCTAGTGTGGTGTCCTTGCCGATTGCGGGACCGTTGGCGGCATGGACGCTGCCATCGAGCCCCCAGGGATGGGTTTACGGCGTGTCCCGCGAGCGGCGAGGGCAGGCATCGCGCACTCGACAGGCGGGCTCTCGCTTTCAGCCATCTGATTTCATCTGAACGCCGCGACGGCTCGAAATGCCGGCCGTCCTGCTTTGCGCCTAAACAGCAACTCCTACAGCCAACTGCAAAACGCCTGCCTCACCCGACAGCGAGAAGCTCGCCTACCCGCACCAGGCATATAGCAGCACCCGGGTAGGTGGCCGCATCCATGGCGTTTGTTAAGCTCCGGTCTTTGTGTCCACCAAGGCCTGACCAGATGACAGCATCCCCAGCCACGCGCCGCCCGGGCCTGCCCCTGCATTGGAAGATGGGAATTGGCTTTGCCGTTGGCCTGTTGTTGGGCCTGGCTGTCTATTACCTGGCCGGCAGCGACGCTGAGTGGGTGCGCCTGGCGACCAAGTACGTCACCACGCCGTTTTCGCAGGTCTTCCTCAATCTTATCTTCATGCTGATCGTGCCGCTGCTGTTCTCGGCGCTGGTCATGGGCATTTCCGAAATGGGCGACATCCGCGCGCTCGGGCGGGTGGGGTGGCGCACCCTGGGCTATACCGTGGTGCTGTCCGGTGTGGCGGTGTTGCTGGGGCTGGTGCTGGTCAACGTGCTCAAGCCCGGTGCGGGCGTGGACCCGCAACTGGCCAGTCAGCTGATCCAGGAAAATGCCGAGCGCACCCGCGAGATCATTTCCAGCTCCGGCACGCAGCCGCAGGGCATGGACATGCTGCTGTCGATCGTGCCCAGCAACGTGATTGCCGCCGCGTCGAGCAATGGCGCGATTCTGTCGCTGATGTTTTTTGCGGTGATGTTCGGCGTGGGCATGGTGCTGACCGAAGACGAAAAGGTCGCCACCTTGCGGCGCGGCATCGAGGGGGTCTTCGAGATTTCGATGACATTGATCGGGCTGGTGATCCGCCTGGCGCCGTATGCGGTGGCGTGTTTCATGTTCAACCTGGCCGCGCTGTTCGGCTTCGATCTGCTGATTCGTCTGGGCGCCTACGTGGGCGTGGTGGTGTTGGCGCTGGGCCTGCACATGGTGGTCAGTTACGGCATTGCGGTGAAATTCGCCGGACGCTCGCCGCTGGGCTTTTTCCGCCAGACCCAGGAAGCGACGGTGATGGCGTTCTCGACCGCGTCCAGCAACGCAACCCTGCCGACGGCGCTACGCGTGGCCGACGAGATGGGCCTGCCGCCGCGCGTGTCGCGTTTCGTGCTGACCGTGGGCGCCACCGCCAACCAGAACGGCACCGCACTCTTCGAAGGCGTCACGGTGATCTTCCTGGCGCAGTTCTTCAACGTGGACCTGAGCCTGGGCCAGCAGTTCATGGTGATGCTGGTCTGCATCCTGGGCGGGATCGGCACGGCCGGCGTGCCGTCCGGCTCGCTGCCGGTGGTGGCGCTGATCTGCGCGATGGTCGGGGTCAACCCGGTGGGTATCGGCATGATCCTGGGCGTCAACCACTTCCTGGACATGTGCCGCACGGCGCTGAACGTGACCGGGGATCTGGCGCTGACGACCTTGGTGGCCAAGGGCGAAGAGTAGGGATTTGGGAGTCAGGATTGGGGATTCGCTAAAGCGGGCTGTTGCGATCGTGTGGTGCCATCGGGCCTTCCTGGATGAAGGTCAGGTCGCCCGTGCCTTCGCCAATCCCGATTCTCCAATCACCAATCCCGGCCCCCTAACGCTGTGTATGGGAGAATAGGGGCCTCCGCTTCCAGCGGTGTTCCCTCCGCTTCCATAGACGCCCATGACCCAGCCCACCCGCCGCCAGCTGGCCAACGCCATCCGTTTTCTTGCCGCAGACGCGGTCGAAGCCGCCAAGTCCGGTCATCCCGGCATGCCGATGGGCATGGCCGATATCGCCGAAGTGCTGTGGAACGACTTCTACCGGCACAACCCGAACAACCCTCAGTGGTTCAACCGCGACCGTTTCGTGCTCTCCAACGGCCACGGTTCGATGCTGCAGTACGCGCTATTGCACCTGTCCGGTTACGACCTGCCGATCGAGCAGCTCAAGCAGTTCCGCCAGCTGCACAGCAAGACCGCCGGCCACCCCGAGCGCAGCGAAACTCCCGGCGTGGAAACCACCACAGGTCCGCTCGGCCAGGGCTTCGCCAATGCGGTCGGTTTCGCGTTGGCCGAGAAGTTGCTGGCGCAGCGCTACAACCGCCCGGAGCTGGAAATCGTCGATCACCGCACCTGGGTGTTCATGGGCGACGGCTGCCTGATGGAGGGCATTTCGCACGAAGCCGCATCGCTGGCCGGTACCTGGGGCCTGGGCAAGCTGGTGGCGTTCTGGGACAACAACCAGATTTCCATCGACGGCAATACGGCCGGCTGGTTCAGCGACGACACCCCGGCGCGTTTCGAGGCCTATGGCTGGCACGTGATCCGCGATGTGGACGGGCATGACGCCGACAAGATCAAGGCCGCCATCGAGGCGGCGCTGGAAAACACCGACAAGCCCACGCTGATCTGCTGCCGTACCAAGATCGGCTTCGGTGCGCCGACCAAGGCCGGCAAGGAATCCTCGCATGGCGCGCCGCTGGGCAAGGACGAACTGGAAGGCGCACGCAAGGCGTTGGAATGGCCGTACGGCCCGTTCGAAATTCCCGAAGAGATCTACGCCGGCTGGCGTGCCGGCGGTACCGGTACCTTGCGTCAGGCCGAATGGGAACAGCTGTTCGACAAGTATGCCAAGCAGTACGCCAGCGAAGCCGACGAGCTGACCCGTCGCTCGCACGGCGAGTTGCCGGCCGACTTCATCGCCAAGGCCGATGCCTACATCGCCAAGGCGCAGGAAGAGGGCCAGACCATTGCCTCGCGCAAGGCTTCGCAGCTGGCGATCGAAGCGTTTGCGCCGCTGCTGCCGGAGTTGATCGGTGGTTCGGCCGACCTGGCGCATTCCAACCTGACCTTGTGGAAGGCCAGCAAGTCGGTCGCCACCGACGACCCGGATGCCAACTACGTGTACTACGGCGTGCGCGAGTTCGGCATGACCGCCATTGCCAACGGTCTGGCGCTGCATGGCGGGTTCATTCCCTTCGACGCCACCTTCCTGGTGTTCAGCGACTACGCACGCAACGGCGTGCGCATGAGCGCGTTGAACCCGGCGCATGCGATTCATGTGTACACGCATGACTCGATCGGCCTGGGCGAGGACGGCCCGACCCATCAGCCGGTGGAACACCTGGCCTCGCTGCGCTACATCCCCAACAACGATGTGTGGCGCCCGGGCGATGCGGTGGAATCGGCAGTGAGCTGGAAGGCGGCCATTACCCGCAAGGACGGCCCGAGCTGCCTGATCTTCAGCCGTCAGAACCTGCAGCATCAGCCGCGCAGCGCCGAGCAGATCAAGTTGATCGAACGCGGTGGTTACGTGCTGGCCGATGCCCAAGGCGGTACGCCGGACGTGATCCTGATCGCCACCGGCTCGGAAGTGGGCCTGGCGGTGGAAGCCAAGCAGACGCTGGATGCGGCCGGCCTCAAGACGCGCGTGGTGTCGATGCCGTCGACCGATGTGTTCGACCGCCAGGATGCGGCCTATCGCGAGTCGGTGTTGCCGAATGCCGTGCGCAAGCGCGTGGCGGTGGAAGCGGGCGTGACCGGCTTCTGGCGCAAGTACGTCGGCCTGGATGGCGATGTCGTCGGCATGGATACCTTCGGCGCCTCGGCACCGGCCGATCAGCTGTATGCGTACTTCAAGATCACTGCCGAGCACGTGGTGGCCGCAGCGAAGGCGCTGTAGCGCGCTGATATGAGTCACAAAGACGCCGGCGAAAGCCGGCGTTTTTGTTTGTGGCGGATGTCCCAACGCGCTGCGTTTCGCGCACTCGCGGTGCGATGTCTCCATTTCGAGTGCTGCGTGGCCGGCGGAGGGGGGCGCCCGCATCTCTGGCAACGCCGCATGTCGCGAGAATTTGCGCAATTCGATGCGAGCGCTTCCTGCAGCGGTGGATCGGAGCGCCGCAGTCTTAGGGACGATCGCCATCGCAACAGTACGCAAACCCGCGGCATGCATCATTGCGGCAACCGTGGCGGCCGACGGGTTGCCAGATGCATGTGTAACCGCAATGGCTGCGCGGGAGGGCCTGCACAGGGTGGCGCCAACGCGCGAGGCCATGCCCGCCACGTATGACGGCTGATGGCAGAAGCGGGACAGCTGCGGCCCGTGGACCTGGCGCCGGCGAGCCGATGCGTACGCGGCGGCTCTTGCACGCCATGGTCTCCCACGCGTGATATCGCGACCCGGCAGGGCGTGGAGCCAGGGAGCCAGGGAGCCAGCGTTCGCCTTGTGGCGGTCGATACCAACGAGGTGCTACGCGGGCTATTTAAAATGTGAATCATTCCCATTAAAATGATGCGCTGCCGATGGTATGGCGCACCGTTCCTCCCCCTTGTTGCCGGCGCTGCGCCTATGCGGTGCGTACGGCCCGATCCGCCTGCGTTGGAGTCACCCGATGATCCGTAGTACCGAAATGCGTCTTATTTCTGTGGGCGCACGCCGCCACGCCCTGCCCCGCGCACTGTTCGCTGCGCTTTGTACGCTGGCCGCCGGCCAGGTCTTGGCAGAAGCGCCCACCGCCGATGCCGAGGTCACCACACTGGACCGGATGACCGTGCAGGGTGAGCAGGCCAAGGGCTATACGGTGGAGAAAACCTCTGCCGGGACGCGGATGAACCTGGCGCTGCGCGAGATTCCGCAGTCGGTCACCGTGATCACCCGCGAGCGCATGGACGACCAGAACCTGCAGAGCATCACCGACGTGCTCAACAACGTCACCGGTATCTCGGCTTCGCAGAATGACAGCGAACGGTTGGACTTCTATGCACGCGGCTTCTATATCGATAACTACCAATTCGATGGCATCCCGGCCTACATGGAGCAGGCGTGGAGCTACGGCGATTCGGCACTGGACGTAGCGCTGTACGACCGGGTGGAAGTGGTGCGCGGCGCAACCGGTTTATTGACCGGCTCGGGTAATCCGTCGGCCTCGATCAATCTGGTACGCAAGCATGCGCTCAGCCGCGACTTCACCGGCACCGTGTCGGTGGGCGGGGGAGACTTCAACAAGACCCGCAGCGTGGCCGATCTCACCGTGCCGCTGAGTCCCGAAGGCACCGTGCGCGCACGCGTAGTGGGCGTGTATCAGGACGGCGAATCGGACATGGATCGCTACAGCCTGCGCAAGAAGATCGGCTCGGCCATCATCGATGCCGACCTCACCGACAGCACGCTGTTGAGCGTGGGCTATGAGTACCAGAAAAAGGAATCGGACGATGTCACCTGGGGCGGCTTCCCGCTGTTCTACAGCGATGGCACGCGTACCGACTACAAGCGCTCGTTCAATCCGGCGGCCGACTGGACGTTCTGGGACACGCGCCTGCAGCGCACCTTCGCCAGCCTGCAACAGAGCTTCGACAACGGCTGGACCCTCAAGGCCAATGTGAGCCACGAAAACACCGAAGCGACGAACCACCTGTTCTATCCGTTCTACACCATCTTCGGCTTCGACCGCACCACCGGCGGTGGGGTGGTGCCGTATTCGGGCAACTACCAGACCGAGCGCAAGGCCGACGGCGCCGACGTGTATGCCCAGGGCCCGTTCCAGCTGTTCGGCCGCGAACATCAACTGGTCGCCGGCGCCAGCTACAACCGGCGCGAGTACGTCAATAACGGTACCTTCGACTTCCCCGCACCCCTGGACAGCTACCTGGGCTGGAATGGCGCGTACCCGGAGCCCAACTGGAGCCCGCGCACGGTGCAGAGCGATGGCACCATCAAGCAGAAGGCCGCCTACGTGGCCGCACGCTTTTCGCTGGCCGATCCACTGACGTTGCTGGTGGGCGCGCGCTATACCGATTGGCAGATTGACGGCCGTAACGCCGATGCGACGCAGGGGCTGGTGCCGTTCTCCGACACCCAGACCGAAGTCACTCCGTACGCCGGGCTGGTGTACGACATCGACGATGTCTGGTCGACCTATGTCAGCTACACCGAGATCTTCAACCCGCAGACCTTGCGCGATGCCAATGGCGGCTACCTGGATCCGTTGAGCGGCAAGGGCTACGAAGCCGGCGTCAAGGCGGCCTGGTTCGACGACCAGCTCAATGCCTCGCTGGCCCTGTTCCGCATCGAGCAGGACAATCTGGGTGTGGCGACGAGCACGCTGGTGCCGGGCAGCAGCGATTTTGCTTACGTCGCTGCCAATGGTGTGGTCAGCGAAGGCTTCGATTTCGAACTCTCCGGCCGCCTGACTCAGGGCTGGAACGCGACCTTGGGCGCCTCGCATTACACCGCACGCGACGACAGCGGTGCCTCGATCAACACGCAACTGCCGCGCACCACCATCAAGCTGTTCAGTAGCTACACCCCGCAGGGCGCGTGGAGCGACCTGACCGTGGGCGGTGGCGTCAACTGGCAGAACCGTTCGTACTATGTGGACCCGGTGTATGGCACTTTCCAGCAGAGCCCGTACGCAGTGGTCAGCGCGTTTGCGCGCTATCGCCTGTCGCCGCAGTTTTCGGTGCAGCTCAATATCGACAACCTGCTCGACAAGCGTTACTACGCGCAGTTCAACAATGGCTATGGTGCGTGGGGCGCCTCGCGCAACGGCATGCTGACCTTCAACTACACGTTCTGATCTGAAGCGACATCGGGCGTCTGCAACGCTCGCTGCGATTGCGCCATGGCACGGGCATCTTGCGAAAGATGCTTGTGCTTTTTGGTGTTCCGAGTTTCAGCAGATTGCAGGGAATTGCACTGCCGAACAGGGCCTCTGTCAGCCGCGCTGATTGCGCGATCAGCGCGCGCGGTGGATCGAGATCGGTTGTCGTGAGGCAACGTGTCGCGTCATCGAGTCAACGGGCATGCACTAGACATCAGCGCCCCACGTGCGCTGCGAAGTCCGCAATGCAAGGGTTCGCTGTGGATGACTGCCGATCGGCGTAGCGCGCTGCGCCGATCTACCTGCTGCTTATTGCAAAAGCGGCTGCAGATACGGTGCCATGACCTCTGCCAACCAGTCGATGAAGGCGCGCAGGCGTTGCGGCAGATGGCGGCGCTATGCGAAAAACGCAGGCCGTAGCGAGACACACTTGGGCGACCATCTCACTGCAGGGGCTGGTCCCCGTGCAACACCGGATAGGGATTGAGCGCCTCGCCCTTCCACCATTGTTTTTCCGGCCCCAACCGATGGATCTCGAAGTGCAGATGCGGTGCGGCAGGATTGGCGTTGCCAGTGCTGCCGACATAGCCGATGACCTGGCCGCGCTTGATCGATTGTTTCTCCGCTAGGCCGTCGGCATAGCGCTCCAGGTGCGCGTAGTAATAGCAGTATTTGCCGCCAGGCTCGAACTGGTAAATCGTCAGGCCGCCTCGCTCGCTGGTGAACAGTTTCTCCACCGTGCCGTCGGCAACTGCCACAACCGGTGTGCCGGTAGGAGCGAGGATGTCGATGGCATCGTGCACGCGGCCTTCGCTGCGCGCATCGGTGAAGGTGTCCTGCAACTGGCTGGCGCCGATGCCCTGTACCGGAATCAGCAAGTCGCTGCCCGGTGCCGCAGCAGCAGGCGGCTGCGCTGGCGTTGTTGCGGCAGGCATGTCGGCGGGCGCCGGATCGGACAGTGGTGCTGAGGCAGCCATCGGTGCCGCCGTGGCGGCCGCTGCAGGGGCTGCCATCGGCGCAGCACTCGCTGAGCTGCGATCTGTTGCGACGGGTGCAGCGCTGGATGACGGTTCTACTTTCGCTTCCGGTGCGGTGCGTTCCAGCCACCAATAGCCGGCCGCGCCCAGCACGACGCCCACCACCAAGGTCATCAGCAGTTTCATGTCTATTCCTGCATCACCACCGGCACCGACGGGCCGACCACGCTGGCGAGGTTGACCACGTCCCAGTTGGTCAGACGCACACAGCCATGCGATTCGGTCTTGCCGACATGGCCTGGCTCGGGCGTGCCATGCAAGCCGTAATGCGGTTTGGACAGATCGATCCAGACGCGGCCGACCGGATTGTTTGGGCCCGCTGGCAAGGTGGCTTTCTGATCGCCCTTTTTCGAGTCCCAGAACAGTTTGGGGTTGTACTTGAACACCGGGTCGCGCGAGATGCCGAGAATTTTCCAACGGCCGATGGGCAGCGGGTCGTGCTTGCTGCCGGAAGATACCGGGAATTGCGCATAGACCTTGCCGTCGGCGTCCAATAGCCGCAGCGTCGAATCGGACTTATCCACCACCAGCTTGGCTGGCTTGGCCAGGGGCGGCACCCCGTCGATGTTGGGTACCTGAATCACGCTGCCGGCCTTGCTCAGATCCACGCCAGGATTGAGTTGGGCCAGCAGCGCGGGGTCTGCGTGGAAACGTTCGCCCAGCGCTTCGTCGACGGAGGCATAGCCAAGCGCAGTCAGCTTGGCCTGCTCGGCAGGCCCTTTGGGAATGGGTTGGAACGGGCCGGCGACATCGGCGTCGGTAAGCGTGTACTGCACCAGGGCCGGTGTGGTGTCGGCCTGCAGGGCTTGCCAGGTCGCGTCATCCAGCTCGCCTGTGGCCTTGATGTTGTGGGCGGCCTGGAACCCTGACACTGCGCGCTTTTGATTGGAACCGCGCTCGCCGTCGATCTGGCCCGGCGAAAAATGCGCGCGATCCAGCAACACCTGCGCGTGCAGGTCCGAGCGCGCACCGGTAGGAACAACCTTGGCCGCGGGAGCTGCGGCCGATGCAGGCGCAGCGGCAGGCGCGGGCTGTTGCGCCTGCGCCAGCGCAGACAAGGAAGTACCCAATGCAAGGGCAAGCAAGCAGGCGCGAGCGTAGGGGCGTGGTGGCATGTGCAGGTCCGAAAGAGGCATGCGCGCACCTTGCCGCAGCCGCCTGCGTTTTCTGCGTGAAATCGCTGCACCGGTACTGACTGGGCAAGCGGTGCGATGCGGCATTGCGGTGGACATTGCGCGCTGCGCAATCGACTGACGCAGCACACCGTTGTGACGGAGCCTCACTGCCGATACCGATACCGATACCGATACCGATACCGATACCGCGGCGCGATGATGCCGCTGCGCAATCGCGGATCCAGCAATGGCACTGCGACAGCCGCTGGATAGCAGGTGGCAATCGCCGCAGCGGCGTACTTTCCGTTGAAAGATCACCGCTGCAGCGTGCCGGCCTATGGATCAGTACGTGTAGCCCAAGGTCAGCATGTAGGTGCGTCCGGTTTGCACATAGGCACCGTCGGCGCCGGGATCGTAGGCCATGTAGCGCTTGGACTTGCCCTGCGTTTCGTAGAACGTGGCGGCATTGAGCAGGTTCTTTGCCGACACGCCGACATCGATATGGTGCGGCAAGTGATAGGTCGCGTTGAAATCCAGCGACTTCACCGGCTGCAGGTAGTAATTGAGACGGTCGGTGGTGAGCCCCAGCAGTTGCAGGCCGGTGTAGTTGTAGCTCAGGTCCGTGCGCAGGTGCGTGTCGTCGTAGAACAGATCCAGGTTGTAGATGCGTTCCGGTGCGCGCGGCAGCCAGGTCTTTTCCGGCTGGTCGCTGCGTTTGCTATCTGCCTGGCTGTGCTGCAGCGTAAGGTTGGCGGTGACGCCGAAGTTGCTCCAGAGGCCGGGCAACTGTTGCAGGCGCTTGCTCGCCGCCAACTCCAGCCCATAGAGCTTTGCGGTGCCGCCATTTTGCGGCATGGTCACCGGCACGCCATTTTCGAAGGTGGTGCCGGTTGGCACCAGGCCGCCCAGGGTGCTGTCGTTGTTGGTGGCCGATTGCGAGGTATAGATGAACCCATTGATGCGCTTGTAGTACGTCGAGGCGCTGAGCACGCCGCCCTGATGATCGTAGAACTCGGCAGACAGGTCGGCGTTGTCGGCGGTGCTCGCCTGCAGGTTGGGGTTGGGCTTGGAGATGCCGACCACTTTTTGGGTGTCATCGATCGAATACACCGTCTCGCCGGAAATCAGTCCGAATGCCGGGCGACTGAAACTGCGGCGCAACGACGCGCGATATACGGTGAGATCGTCCGGCCGATAGTTGACGCTGATGCCTGGCAAGACCTTGCCGTAGGTACTGCCGCTGCCGACGAAACTGCCGGTGCTGCCATCGCCGCTGGATTGCCAGGAGTCGGCCGAATACTGGGTCAGTTCGTAACGCACGCCGGGCAGTATGCTCACCTTGCCAAGATGCAGCGCGGCCATCGCATAGCCCGAATAGATCGCTTCGGTGCTGGAGGTGGTGTTGGCGTTGTAGTCGTTGGCGGTATAGATGCCTGCGCCGTTCGGGTCGTCGATGTACTTGTAAGGCAGCGCCTGCGCGCGCATCCAGCCGCGATCGAGCAGCTTGAACGGCCCTGCATAGTGACCATCGAATGCGTTGTACGTGATGCGGCCGGGAATCGCGCTCAGCGGCGGGCCGCCGGCGGTGGGAAACGCGTAATTGGGGCCGCCAAAGTACGGGCCGTTGGTGACGAAGTTGCCATCCTTGTGGAAGAACGGGTGGTCATAGGCGTCGCGCTCGGAGTGATCGGCCGACAGGCCAAGTTTGACGCTGTCCAGCACAGCGCCATCGACCTGGTACGCAATGTCGGTATGCGCGTTGAAACGGTTATCGTGGCTGCCGGCGTCGTGGCCCTGCACCTTCCACAACAGCGAAGAATCCAGGTTGTAGAAGAAGTCCTTCAACGCCGGCGAGCTTGGGCCGATGCTCGGGTAGGTGGGGTCGCTGAGGTCGAAGGCGAAGCTGCCCGGGGTAAACCCATACAGACTGGCCGACACATAATCCGGCCGGCTGCGCGTGCCGCGGCCGAACGAGGTACCGTAGTCCAGGTGCAGCCGGTCGAGCGTGGTCTGCCCGCCCAGTTGCACCGTGGCCAGCGTCTCGTCGATATCGTGGGTATAGAAGTACCCGCCGCGCACCGCCGTGGGCTGGTTGCGATAGGTCTCCAGGCGCGCACTGGACTGGTCCTGCGTGCCGGTGACGCCGTAACTGCCGTAGATGGCACGTGCATACAACGCGCTGGTGTCGCCCTGCCAATCCAGCGACAGGTTGCCGCCATAGCGTTCGATCTGGCTGGCGTAGAGGCTGTACTTGTAGCGGGTGCTGATCAGCGGGCCGACATCGCGCAAATCGGTGGCGGCGGCGAGCGCAGGGTCGGCGGGCACGTATTTGCTGTTGGGTGCAGGGGCCTGCGCCATGTTGTTGTTCTTGCCGTAATAGGCCGATGCGTAGATGCCGAACGCATCGCCTTCCCCGAACTTCCAAGCCAGCTCCTGCTGGAACGTGCCGCCGCTGTCCTTGCCACCCAGGTGGTGGGCTAGTGCGTTGAACTGACCTTGCGCGGTGCTCTTGGCATAGAGGTCTTGGTCGAAATCAAATGCACTGGGGGTGCGCATATCGATCGCGCCGCCGATCGAATCGCCGGGCATGTCGGGCGTCGGCGATTTGGAGACCTGCACCGACTGGATGCCGAATGGCGCCAGCATGTTCAAGGAAATGGCGCGCGTCGAGGAGTCGGTTTCCGGCATGCCAAAGCCGTTGAGCGTGTATGCGTTATAGCTGGCGTCCATGCCGCGGATGCTGACGTAGGCGTTCTCGCCGGTGGTGGCCTGGCCAAGATGCATGTCGCTGTAGGCCGATAATCCCGGCATGTGCGCTACCACATCGGCAATGCCGCCGGAGGGAATTGCATCGATCTGCTGCTTGCTCATCACGCTGTTGACGCTATTGGACAGGCGCTGTTCGTTGAGCGAACCGGGCGCCGCGGCCTGGGTGGCTTGCACGTTGACCGAGTCCAACGTGGTGGTGGTCATCTCTGCAGCGCGCCAGCGATGGCGCGCAAAGCGCCGCGGCAATGGCGCAGGTCAAGCGATGGAGGGGGCGGGAAAACTGCATCTTGATGCTCGCGTGATGGGGAAGGGGAGGCTCGCGCCCGGGCAGCGGGCACGGCCATGGATCGCCGACGCTTCCATTGCGACAGGGCTGATGCGTAGGGCCGCTTGTGCGCGTTGCTGCCCTCAGTGGTGCAGGTCGATGTCGTGGCAACCCGGGTCCGGTCGTTGCGGATTGCAACGCGCCACCGCGCCGCCATCGAAGCGCACCACGTAGCCGTTATCGGCCGGCTCGTTGATCGGGAAGTCGGTACTGAGCAATTGCGCGCCGCTGGCCAGCATGGCGTCGCGCCGGGCGGTGTCGTTGTGCTGGGCTTCCTTCAAATCCGCATCGGTGCGTGTACGTACCAGATAGCCCGCCTTGACCAGCTTTTTGATGTCATCGGCAGGGCCGTCGTTGCGTTCGACGAAGGCCGCATCGTCTTCGCCTGGCACTGCATTGGTGAAACACACCCGGCCACGCAGCGATGGGTGGCCGGGCAGGTAGCTGGCACCGGCAACGCGTTGGTCGAGCAGAAATACCACCTTGCCGCGCGCCTGGGCCAACGACGGCCAGCCATGCGCGAGCACGCCCGCGTTGAGCGTAGGCGCGCGGCCCCGCACCTGATCGGGGCTGATGTATTCACCGGGCTGGAAGACCGAACGCAGTTCGGCATCCAGTGCATCCATCGCCTTTGCATCGAAGGGTTCGGGTTGTACGGTGGGAAACGTCAACTGGATCGGCGCCTGCTTGGTTTCGAGCAGGATGAAGATGGGCACGTGGCCCGGGTGCTGCTTCGACCAGGTGCGGATTTCCTGCAGGCAGGCAATCAACGGCTGGCAGTTGCTGCGCTGGTCCAGATCCTGCACATGCATGACCTTGAAGCCGGGCCTGTCCATCACTCCGGTGGGCGCGCTTGCCGGTGCGGTCGGCAGACCGGCCTTGGCGATCTGCGCAACGATGGCCGGATGTGCGTAGCGCCCGCCCTGTGCATCGGCGAAGACGTCCAGTTCAAGTTGGCGCACGCCATCGTTAAGTTGCTGCGTCAAGGCGGGATGGCGGTAATCCAGCGCGGCAAACAGTGTCGGGTCCAGTTGCTTCAATAACGCCGCTTCGCTGGGCGCAAAGCCGGCGTGGTAGCTGTTGTGGCTGCCGATGTACTGCAGGTCGGTCAGGCGCGGTGCGGCTTGCGCGACAAGACTGCTCAGCAACAGCGCGGCGAAGATGGCGGTGCGTTGCGTCCTTCTTCGCTTTGCGCGCACCAAATTCGTTTTGCGATCGAACCCTGACGTGACAGCAGTAAATACGCGAAAAAGATGCATGCAGCACAGCCGGAAAGCGACGAGGTCGCCATCATCACGGCCCAGTTTGACGCATATCTTTCCGCTGTGTTTCCGTGATGCGTTAGTGCTTGCCGCGGTGCGTTCGAGCCGGTGGCAAATCGCGGCACTGTTTCTTCATGACGCGGCGGTCTGTCGCAAGGCATAGATCAGCAGCCGCGCCTGCAGGCGATTACCAAGGCTGTTTGGCGCATCCAGTGCCATGCGTTGCAGGCAAGCAACATCATCGGCACCGGGCGCTTGGCGCGTGAGCAGTGCGCGGGCCACCGTGGCGATCTTTCCGCCAGTGCTGGCAGTTGCGCCCTTGAGCCAGCCCAATGCGGGCAGCAGACGCTGTTCGATTTTCGTGAAGTCGCTGCCGAGCGGGTAATCGGGCAGGCTGCCGTCGCGTCGAAATGGCGCCAGTGCCTGTTCCAGTGCCCATGGTGTGTTGCGCTGCGCGCTTACCGGCATTGCCGGCGCTGTGCGCAACTTGCGCGACCGTTCCGCCTGGGCAAGCAATTCACCCTGGAAGCGGGCATCGCAGATGGCGGCCATTTCCAGCACGCAGTCCTGGTCGGTCTTGTGGCGTAGATCGGCAATGCCGTATTCGGTGATGTAGAGGTCGCGCAGATGGCGTGGAATGGTGGTGTGTCCGTAGTTCCAACGCAGGTTGCTGGCGGTGTGTGCGCCAGCCTCGCGGGTGGCGCGCAGCATCAAGGCGCTACGTGCCTGCGGCAGTGCATGCGCCATCGCCACGAAGTTGTACTGCCCGCCGACCCCGGACACGATGCGGCCATCTTCCAGCCCGTCGGAGACTGCCGCGCCCAGCGCGGTCGCCATCATGCAGGAGTTGAAGAAGCGTGCATCCTTGCGTTTCAAGCGGTTTAGCGTCTCTTTGCCGCCGTAGAGCTGATTGATCTCGCTGATGCGGCGCATGCCGATCGCCGCGCGTGTCGGGGCATCCAGATCGCGCAGCCATTGATAGAACGCGGGCGAGCCGAGATAGAACGCGCCATGCAGGAACTCGCCTTCGGCGGCAAGACGTGCGTGATCGGCTATGTCGGCGCTGCCATCGGCAATGCGCTGCATCAGCGGCAGATCGTCGTGCACCTTGCGACGGATCACGCCGCTGTCCACCAATTGCTTGAAGCCTTCGTTGAGCATCTCGCTGCAACCGTACAAGCCGACGGCAAACGGCTCCAGGCCGCCGCTGGCCTGCACTGCCGGGTGGTGTTCCAGTGCCGGATCCAGCGCATGCAGCACACGGCGATAGGTCGCGTTATCGGTATGCCGCAGCACCAGTGCATGGCTCAGTGCATCGGCCAGCGTGCCGATGCCAATCTGCAAGGTGCCGCCATCGCGCACCAGGGCACTGGCATACAAGCCGATGGCGTAGTCGACGCTGCTCACCGCTTGCCGCGGCAAGCCGAACAGCTGCGGGAACGGGCCTGGCAAATCGATGATCAGATCGAAGAATGCGGCATCTACCGCTGCGGTGCCTCCCATCCACGGCAACAGCGGATCGACTTCCGCCACCAGCATCGGGCGCGGCAAGCCGAGTGCCTGCACCGCGTCCAGCGTGTCCTGGGTGATGTCGTTGTTGCACGACAACGACAGCCGCGTGCTGCCCGGTTCGCGCGCCACTTTCTGCACGATCAGGTTGGGCGCGCGTTGCGCCACCGCTGCAGCGGCATGCGTGTAGTTGAGGCTCGTGTAGTCGGCCTGGGCCTGGGTGGAATGCAAGAGCCCGCCGGATTGCATGTAGAACTCTTCCACCTGCACATGCGCGGGCAAGGCATCGCGCAGCATGGCGTCGACATAGGCAAGGCGAGGGAAATCCTCGCCAAAGTGGCGCGCGATGAACGGTGCGGCAAAGCGCGCCTGGAGTCCGGTACCCGGCCTGGGGGGATTGAGCGAGAGCGCCGTGTAAATCGCCAGTGGCCGCGACGGCGTGTCCTTGAGCTGTGCGTAGAGCGCGTTCAACAGACGGTGCGGCTTGCCGATGCCCAGCGGCGCGCCCACGCGCAGCGGGCCGTCGATGCGTTGCAGGATCCGCTCCACGGCGGCGCTCAGGTCGGTGAGGTGCTCGGTCATCCACGCAGAGTAGCCGAGCCGGTCGCGTGCTGCCTGCATCCCGATACTCGTGCGCCATGCTTGGCCGCCATCAATGCGGGCAGGCGTCGGGAGCCCGTTCGATCACTGCTTGACAAGCAAGCTGTTTACGCGCGTAATCGATAAAAATTACGGATGTAATCGCATGCCGATCAGCGACGCCGAAGCGGTGGTGATGCAAGTGCTCTGGGATGGTGCGCCGCGCACCGCAGAAGAAGTGATCGCCGCGTTGGCGCACACCGGCTGGGCCGAGCCCACCATCAAGACCTTGCTGAATCGGCTGCTCACCAAGGGCGCCGTTGCGGCAGAAAAACACGGCCGCAGGTATCACTACGCGCCGCTGCTGGCGCGCGAACAGTGGGTGCAGCAGCAGAGCGAAGGATTGCTGCAGCGGCTGTTCGGCGGGCGCGTTGCACCGCTGGTGGCGCACTTCAGCGAACGCGGGCAACTCAGTGCCTCGGACATCGCAGAATTGAAGCGTCTGCTCAAGGAGTTGGACGATGCACCTTGAGCTGCCATTGCTGTTGCGCGTCACCTTGTATAGCAGTGCCGCATTGGTGGCCTGTCTGGTGCTGCGGCGCGCACTGCGTGGCTGGCTGGGCGCAACAGCGGCGTATGCGATCTGGCTCGCCGTGCCACTTGCCGTATTGGCAGCTGCAATACCAGGGCCGCCGCTCGCGTCAGCGTTGCCGAAGATGCCGGCGATGGTCGCGATGCCGCTCAACCTGCAGGAGGGCGATCACGCATGGGCGGGGACCTTGATGGCCACCTGGCTGGCCGGTGCGGTCGCGATGACCGTAGCGCTCTGGTGGCGACAGCGGCGATTCGTACGCAGCTTGGGCGCGTTGCATGCGCTCAAGGGCGAAGTATGGGCGGCAACGCACGATGTAGGCCTGCCGGTATCGTTGGGACTCTGGCGCCCACGCATCGTGCTGCCGATGGATTTCGATACGCGCTACAGCGCCGCCGAACGCACCTTGATCCTGACGCATGAGCGCCTGCATCTGCGGCGCGGTGACCTGTATGCCAATCTGCTGGCCGCGCTGTTGCTGTGCATCGGCTGGTGGAATCCGTTGATGCATCTGGCATGGCGCGCGTTCCGGCTGGATCAGGAACTGGCGTGCGACGCAGAGGTGCTGACGCGCTATCCGGGCAAGCGCCGCAGTTACGCCACCGCGATGCTCAAGACCCACTGTGGTGCCAGCTGGACGCCGACGGCCTGCCGTTGGAATGCGCCGCATGCGCTTACCCAACGCGTGGCAGCCTTGCTGAAGCCTGCGGTGGAGGCGCCCCGCGCGCGATGGAACCTGCGCGTGGTGGTGGCATTGGCGGTGATGGTCAGTGGCGCCTGCTGGGCATTCCAGCCTGCGCGATTGCATGGCATGCGCGTGCCTGGCAATACGCTGGATTTTGGCACCATGCAGCCGCCCAGGTATCCGCCTGACGCCGTCGCTGCAGGCCTGGCGGGATTTGTCGAACTGCAGATCGCAGTGAGCCCGACTGGCACACCCGACCATATCGCCATCGTGCGCAGCACGCCGGCAGGCGTGTTCGATCAGACCGTGCTCGACGCAGCACGCCACTGGCGCTTCACACCTGCGCTGGAGGATGGCAAGGCGGTCGCGTCCGAGGTGCGCGTGCCGGTGAAATTCGAACTGGATCCACCAGATGCGGCATCGGCAGTTGCAGATATCCATTCCGGTACCGAAGCTGCTGCAGGCCCACACGCTGCCGACCGGTCCGAACGTGTGGCCAGCTGCGCACCTGCGGGATGCGCCTCACGCGGGGCGTTGCAATGAACCGCTGCCTGATCGGTAGCCTCGCCCTGATGCTGGCCATGAGTAGTTGCGCCACGCGCCAACTGGCCGAGCAGCAACGCAGCCAGCGCGAGGATTCGGTGGATCAACGCATGCTGCCTCCACAGCCGGACGGCGGCGGCGTTGCGGGCGTCCAATCCTATACGCTGGCACCAACGCAACGCTTTCGCATGCCACGCGCGGCGCGCAGCGACGCCCCGGTGCTGCCCCCCGATTCGCCACGCCAGAGCCTGGCGCCCACCACCGTCTGCGCGCATCTCATTCTGAGCGCAGAGGGCACGGTGCAGCGCGTGGATCCAATGTCCGACCGCGACGAATGCGCCGCCGGGCTGCTGCCGGACAACGCCGATCTCATGCAAGCGGTGCGCGCCGCCGCGCTGCGATGGCAGTTTGTTCCGGCGGCGATGTGCACGTATCCATCAGGCGCTGCGCAACCGTCAGTGCCAGACGATTGCACTGGCGCCGCCCAGATCGAGCCGGTACCGGTGACGTTGTCGTTCGCGTTCACCTTCGAGGTGCGGCAAGGCAAGGTGAGCGTGCGGACCGGGAAGGTGGTCCGATAGCTGCTGCAGCCGTTGCGCAGCATGTCCAGTCACCAACAACGCGGCGCCCTCTCATAACGCGTCAACCGCTAACGCCCTATCACCGCCCACACCGCCTTCAATCCAGCACGTGCACGCTGTCGGCAATGCGCTGCACTTCATCGGGGTTGTGGCTGACGTAGAGCATTGGCAGGCGAATCTCGTCGCGCACGCGCTGCAGGTAGGGAATCAATTCTTCGCGGCGCGCCTGATCCAGGGCCGACAGCGGTTCGTCGAATAGCAGAATCGCCGGTTGCGCCAACAACGCGCGGCCAATCGCCACGCGCTGCGCTTCGCCCCCAGAGAGGTTGCGCGGCTGGCGTTGCAGCAGCGGTGCGATGCCGAGCAAGGCCACCACATCGTCGAAGCCGAACGGCGCCTTGCCGCGCGCATGCCGGCCGTAGCGCAGGTTGCGCCGCACATCCAGATGCGGAAACAGCCGCGCATCCTGGAACACATAACCGATCCGGCGCTGGTGCGTCGGCAGGTCGATGCCTTGCCCGGCGTCGTACAGGCAGCGCCCATCGATGCGGATATGCCCGGCCTGCGGACGCAGCAAGCCGGCAATTGCATTGAGTACCGTGGTCTTGCCCGCGCCGGAGGGCCCCACCAGTGCCACGACACGCGCATCGTCGTGGATGCGGATGCGGCGTTCGAAGGCGCCGCGCTGCAGCTGCAGGTCGATATCCAGCATCACGCGTCCTCGCGCGGATGCGGCCGGCGCACCAGCCATTCGGACAGCAGCAGCGCCGCCAGCGAGATCGCCAGCGCCACGCCGGCCAGCCGCCAGATGCCCGATTCCATCCCCGGGACCTGCATCAGCCCGTAGATGGCCGACGACAAGGTCTGCGTTTCGCCAGGGATATTCGACACGAAGGTGATGGTGGCGCCGAACTCGCCAAGCGCCTTGGCGAACGCGAGCACCATGCCGGCGACCAGGCCCGGCCAGGCCAGCGGCAAGGTGATGCTGAAGAACACCCGCCACGGCCCGGCCCCCAGCGTGGCGGCGGCCGCTTCCAGGCGACGATCGGTGGCTTCGATGGACAGACGGATCGCGCGCACCATCAGCGGAAATCCCATGACCGCGCACGCCAGCGCCGCGCCGGTCCAGCGGAAGGCGAACTGGATACCGAGATGTTCCAGCAACCAGCTGCCCACCGGCCCCTGCGTGCCCAGCACCACCAGCAGCGCATAGCCGGTGATCACTGGCGGCATCACCAGGGGCAGATGCAGCAGCGCGTCCAGCAGGGCCTTGCCGGGGAAGCGGCGGCGCGCCAGCAGCCAGCCGCAGGCAATGCCCGGCGGCAGGCTGGCGAGCGCTGCCACGATCGCGACCTTGAGACTCAAGCCGATCGCGGTCAGCTCTTCCGGGGTGAACATCGACAAACGGTGTGCCTCAATCCTTCAGCGAAAAACCACGGCGCGCAAAGATCGCCTTGGCCGGCTTGCTTCCCAGCCAGCTGACGAATGCGGCGGTGGCGGGGTTGTTGCTGTTCTTCAATGCAGCAACCGGATACACGATGGGGCCATGGCTGTCGTCGGGGAAGGTGGCGATGACGCGCACCTTGGCATCGGCGCGCGCGTCCGAGCCATACACGATGCCCAGCGGCGCTTCGCCACGCGAGACCAGCATCAAAGCCGCACGCACGCTTTCCGATTCGGCAAGCCGGTTGCCGACGCTGTCCCATTGGCCGAGCTTGCGCAGCGCGGCGGCTGCGTACTTGCCGGCCGGCACGCTGGCGGTCTGGCCTACGGCCAGGCGTCCGCCCTGCCCAAGCGCCTTGGCAATGGCGCCGGGGGTGCGCAGGTCAACGTGCAGCTTGCTGTTCGCCGGCGCGATCAATACCAGTGTGTTGCCGAGCAGGCTGTGCCGCTGCGCCGGCAGCACCAGCCCACGCTGCTGTAGATAGTCCATCCACTCCAGGTCGGCCGAAAAGAACACGTCTGCCGGCGCGCCCTGTTCGATCTGGCGTGCCAGTGCAGAACTCGCTGCATACGACACGCGCACCGGCGTGCCGGTGGCTTTTTGGTACGCGGCCGCGGCTTCGTCCATCGATTCTTTCAGGCTCGCGGCCGCAAACACCGTCACCGGTGCGGTCTGCGCACTCGCCAGCAGGGGCAACGCCAGCATCAGCACGCACAACGCGCGCTGCCAGAAACCGATCATGCGCATCGAAGGCTCCTCACCAGGACAGGGCCCCGATCATAGCGGCTACGCGATGCGTACCGCGTGGCGAGCCTGCGCGCGCTACAGGACCACTCCGGCGCAACGCCCGGCCTGAAGATTGGTCTGCAGGGCCGGGCGGATTAGCTTGGGCTCGGGCAAGGTGGCATCGCGCGCCTGCCGCTGCGCCACGAAGGTCTCTACATCCACGCCGTCGCGCACATGGATATTGCTGCGCCGCTGCGCGCCGATACTGGTCTGATGCGCCACCGCGCGCCCGCCAGGGCCATAGTCGTGGCAGACGAACACGCGGGTGCTTTCCGGCAGCGCATACAGGCGCTGGATCGAGGCAAACAGCTGGCGTGCATCGCCGCCGGGAAAATCGCAACGCGCCGTGCCCGCATCCGGCATGAACAACGAGTCGCCAGGAAACAACGCATCGCCGATCAGATACGCAATGCTGTCGCTGGTGTGGCCGGGCACCGCGATGACGCGTGCTTCGATACCGCCAAGCTTGAAGCGCTCGTCGTCGGCAAACAGATGATCGAATTGCGAGCCATCGGCGCGGAAGTCGGCCGGCAATGCGTACTGCGCGGCAAGGGTTCGTTGCACTTGGCAAATACCCTCGCCGATACCGATACGCGCCTGCGGCCAATGCTGCTTCAGCCACTGCGCTGCAGACAGGTGATCGGCATGCGCGTGAGTTTCCAGCAGCCATTGCACCTGCCATCCGTGTTGCTCGATGGCCGCAAGGATGGCCTGCGCCGCCTGGCTGCCGACGCCGCCGCTATCGGCCGCGTAGTCCAGCGCCGGGTCGATCACTGCCGCCGCACCGGTGGCCGCATCGGCGACCACGTAGGTGAAGGTGTTGCTGTCGGCATGAAAGAAGGCAAGCACCTGGGGCTGCATCGGCGTCTCCACGTCAGGGGCCGGCCAGCGCCGCGTTGAGGATGGCGGCAAGCCGGTCACCCGCGATGCGCAGCTGGGTTTCGGCGATCGGGCGATAGGTGGCGATGTAGGTGGCGGGCAACACGTGTGCGCTCGGGTAGACGCCCGGCGTGATGGCGATCTTGCACGAAGCCTGCGCCCATGCCGCAGCCGGCGGCGGCAGCGCCGCAGACCCCGCAGTGGCGGCCGGCAATGCCAGCAAGCGTTGCAGGTACGCATCGTCGCTCAGATGGCGGTCGTTGAGCATGCCGCTGTCCCACAGCGCATGCAGGTTGCTGCCCTTGCCGTCGATCTGCAGCTGGAAGTCGTTACCGCCCTTGTCGTGCGCATAGCCGGCGTGCATCGGCTGATGGATGTCGCCGACGAAATGCACCACGAACTTCAAGGCCTTGCGGCGTACGTCCAACGGCTGGGTGCGATCTGCGAGCAGGGCGGCTTGCTGGTCGAGCGCGGCGATCACGCAGTTGCCGTCCGGGCAGTCGCGCGGTGGCGAGTACGTGCAGTCGTGTTCGCCCAGGTTGACGTAGTGCCACGGCCCGGAGCGCTTACCCAGGTCGGGGTCGTGCTCGCGCAGCTCATCGGCCCAGGTGGCCACGCCGTGCAGGGTCGGGTCCGGCTCGCCGGCCAGCAATTGCGCCACTTGCGTGCGTGCCTGCGGGCTCAGCTCGGTTTCGGCGATGCGCGCCACCAGGCGGTGGCCTTGCGGGCCCCAGGCCAGGGCGGTGCTTGGGTGGAATGCGGCGGCCATTGCCGTCGCAACAACGAATGCAGAGAGGGAACGTGTTTTCATCCGGCGATTGTACGCATCGGTCCGGGACGGTTTGATGGCCCTCCCGGAGCTGCGACAGCCACGCCTCAGCATGGTGCCGGCACGTGCCTGGAGCGCGCCCGGATGGAGCAAACAGTTGCACGCAAGCGGCAACTGCAGCATCCGCGTGGGGGCATGCCGTAGTGGGCGCTGGCCGCGCCCATCTGGCGATGAACGCAGTCGTGTTGCTAGGCGCTCTTAGTAATACACCAGGTACGACACGCCGAAGGTCAACGGATCGATCCGTGCCTTGCCCAGCCGCGCGCCGTTGAGGTCGACGTTGCTGCGCGAATCGGTCCAGCGCGCATCCACGCGCAGGCCGCTACGGTCGTTGAAGATGAAGTCCACGCCGACATGCGCAGTGGCGCCGACCGAATCGTCGAAACGCAGATCGCCGCTGGTAACCGTCGGCTCGGTGTCTTCGCCCAGGAACGTGGTGTAGTTGATGCCTATGCCCACGAACGGCGACACCGTGCCGTAGCCATTGATGTGGTACTGCAGCAGCACGCTCGGTGGCACCGTCCAATAGCTGCCCACCTTGCCGATGCCCTGCAGCTCGAGGTCGTGCTTGCCCGCAACTGCCGCATGCACTTCGATACCCAGGTTGTTGCGCAGGAAGTATTCGTAGGTGAACGACAGTGCCGGCGCGCCCTTGATCTCGGCTTGGGTGCCGCCGAAGGTGCCGCTATTGGACTTGGGCGAGACATAGCCGGCACCGTAACCGGTCGTCCAATGACCGGCCGACTGTGCAAGGGCGGGTGCGGCCGAGGCGGCCAGTGCGATGGCGAGGGCGGTGCGAGTCAGCGTGTTCATGGAATCCCCGGTAGGTCGGACAGGCGGGCGACGTGACCGACCTGTCCGCAACTCCGGCGGTGATGCACGTCCCTGGACGGCAAGTGTGCCAGAGATGCGCCGCCCACGCCGCGGGGATCAGAACCGGTGCACGTAGGCCAGGCCGTAGACCAGCGGGTCGATATTGACCGTGCCGATACGGTTGCCGTCCAGGCGCGCTCGGGTATCGATATCGATCCAGCGCAGGTTGACGCGCAGCGCGCCGCGGTCGCTGAGCTTGTAGTCCACGCCTGCATGCAGTGCCAGGCCCCAGGAATCGTCCAGCTCCAGCTTGCTGCCGGCCAGCGCGCCGCGGGTGTCGGTGTCGAAGAAGCGCGTGTAGTTGATACCGGCGCCAACGAACGGCGATAGCGTGCCCTGGGCGTTGAAGTGGTACTGCAGCGAGATCACCGGCGGCAGATGCTTGGTGCTGCCCACCCGGCCCAGGCCGCCAATCGCAATGTCGTGCTCGAACGGCAGCGCAGCCAGCACCTCGATGCCCAGGTTGTCTGCGACGAAATATTCGGCGGTAAATGTGGGTTTGATGTTTTTGCCCACATCCACGTCGAGGGTGCCGCCGACCAGGCTGCCATTGTCGGATTTGGGAGCGACCTGGTGGGCACCGACGGCAACGGTCCAGTCGCCTTTGGATTGCGCCAGTGCGGGGAGGCTGACGCAAGAAGCGGCCAGAGCGGCGAACAGAAGGGTAGAGCGCATACGCATGAGAAGTCTCGTGGGGTGCAATGGACGTGGGAAGTCTTCGCGCTTGGCGTCGCCGCTGCCTTGATCCTGATCAATTTGGCCGTGCGCCCAGGTGTGCGGGCCTGCAATGGCTGTTGCCACACTCTGCGCGGAACACGGCGTTGCGCGCCGTGCTGGGGCTCGCAGCGCGCATCGCACGCGTGGCATCGTGCGATGCGCTTGGCACAGCTGTCGGCGGCGGGAGGGACGCCGACGGTTGCGTGCGCAGTGGCGTCGACAGCGATCGATCGCCGGTGCGATGTACCGCTTACTTGACCTTGGCGACCTTGGGTGCATCCACTTCCGGCATCGCCGAGCTGTGGTGGTTGATGATCAGCCACTTGCCGTCGCGCTTTTCGTAGACGAAGGTGTAGCGGGCCTGCACGTTGCTCTTGTTGCCGTGCTTGTCGGTCAGCGTGAAGGTGTACACGCCGGCATCCACGGCGCTGTCGTCATCGAGCACGCGCACGGTGCGGTAATTGACCACGCCCTGCGGCTTCTTGGTCAGGAACATCGCGAAGTAGTTTTCGATCTGCTCGCGCGAGGCGCGCACTTCGTTGGAGACCGTCGGCAGCAACACGCCGTCCGGTGCGTACAGGTCTGCCACCTTGTGCGGGTTGCCCGTGGCCAACGCCGCGTTCCACGTGTCGAACAGCGCAGCGACTTCGCGTTCTTCGCCGCCGGCCGGCAGCTTGGCCTTGTCGGTGTAATGCATCACGCCGCCAGCCAGCGCCGGGGTGGCAGCCAGAGCCAGAACCAGAGAGAAGAGGGTGCGACGCATGGGAAATCTCCGTGTGATTGATGGGGGGTGCCTCAGCGGGCAGGGCCAGTATCGAAATCCACGGGGTGCCGAAATTCTGCTGTTCGGCATAGCATTGAATATGCTTTTCAGCGTATTCGATTATTCTTTAAGTGGTTGAAATGTTTGGGCGTGTGACCGTTTTATCGTGCCCAATGCAATGTCGCTTGATGCGACCGGCATGGGTGCATCCGGACGCCGTCGGTCATCGATGCCGTGGCGCGCGGCTCGGCCGCTCACGCGCGTTCCCGCAGGGGCCGAGCGCAGTTGCGGCCCGGTGGCTCACCAGGCGACGCACAGAGCTGCCTCACTGGCGAACCGCCAACCAATCCCGAATGCCCGTTCCCAATCCCGGCCCACAACAACACGGCTGCAGACAGTGACGCTGCTAGAATGACAGCCCCTTTCCATCCGCCGCGCTGTCGCGGTCGCAGGAGCTAGTGAACATGGCAATCAAGGTTGGCATCAACGGATTCGGTCGCATCGGACGCAACGTGCTGCGCTCTGCGGTGCAGAACTTCGCCAATGACATCGAGATCGTGGCCATCAATGACCTGCTCGAGCCCGACTACCTGGCCTACATGCTGCAGTACGACTCGGTGCATGGCCGCTTCAAGGCCGACGTCTCGGTCGACGGCAATACGCTGATCGTCAACGGCAAGAAGATCCGCCTGACCCAGGAGCGCGACCCGGCCAACCTCAAGTGGGATGCCGTCGGCGCCGACGTGGTGATCGAGTCCACCGGCCTGTTCCTGACCAAGGAAACCGCTCAGAAGCACATCGATGCAGGCGCCAAGAAAGTGATCCTGTCGGCGCCGTCCAAGGACGACACCCCGATGTTCGTCTACGGCGTCAACGACAAGACCTACAAGGGCGAAGCGATCATCTCCAACGCCTCGTGCACCACCAACTGCCTGGCGCCGCTGGCCAAGGTCATCAACGACAAGTGGGGCATCAAGCGCGGCCTGATGACCACCGTGCATGCGGCCACTGCGACGCAGAAGACCGTGGACGGCCCGTCCAACAAGGATTGGCGCGGCGGCCGCGGCATCCTGGAGAACATCATTCCGTCCTCCACCGGCGCGGCCAAGGCCGTGGGCGTGGTGATCCCCGAGCTCAACAAGAAGCTCACCGGCATGAGCTTTCGCGTGCCGACCTCGGACGTTTCGGTGGTCGACCTCACTGTCGAACTGGAAAAGCCGGCCACCTACGCCGAAATCTGCGCCGAAGTGAAGGCACAGAGCGAAGGCGCACTGAAGGGTGTGCTGGGGTATACCGAAGACAAGGTCGTGGCCACCGATTTCCGCGGCGAAACCTGCACCTCGGTGTTCGACGCCGACGCTGGCATCGCGCTGGACTCCACCTTCGTCAAGCTGGTGTCCTGGTACGACAACGAATGGGGCTACTCCAACAAGTGCCTGGAGATGGTGCGGGTTGTCGCCAAGTAAGTGTCTGGCGCAGTGATGAAACAGGCCCCGGCATGCCGGGGCTTTTTCATTTGTGGGCGATGGATGTTGCGTTTCTTGCACTGCGACGCCTTCGGCGGCTGCCCGGAAGTGGACTTTGCTGGACTCACGTGCGCTAATTTGCATGCACGGCGGCCGTTCCCGTGTCGTGTACGAAGGATCGGGGAACTCCATGGATCGAGAGAAGAGTGATGAATAAGTTTTTGGCAGGCGCCCTGGCGCTGAGCGTGGTAGTTGCGTGTTCCGTGCCGTCGACCAGCTGGGCTGCAAAGAAGCAGACCGGGACGCCGGCCTGGATGAATGCCGATGGTGAGGTGATCAAGTCGTCCGATGTCGAGGCGGGCTACGGCGAGACCGTCAAGGGCATCAACGATTACGAAGGCGAAATCACCGGCAAGCCAGCGCCTGGCAGCAAGTTCACCCAGTTGAAAATCGGTATGCCGATGAAGCAGGTCACCGACCTGATTGGTCAGCCGGACGACCAGGGTGCTTACGTGACCGGCAAGGCATTTATCCCGTTTTTCTTCGGTGGCGACCGCTACCGTTATGAAATGGCCTACAAGGGCCAGGGACGCCTGGTGTTCGCGGGCAAGTCGATGGGGACCGGCGGCAACCTGATCTGGATCATCCATAACAAGAACGACAGCGGTTACCGCGAATAATCGTTCAAAGCGCCCGGTTTTCCGGGCGTTTTCTTGTGTGAAGCATCCACGCAAGCACGCGTGCGACTGCAGCTTGCCGACGCTCCATCCGTCGTCTGAGCGAGAGGCTGGCTGCCCAGCCGTAGCCCGAGGCTGTATGGTGCGCGCATTCGGCTGGACGCCGGCTCGGGGATTGCTGCGTTGGAAACGATAATCGTGTTGGTGGCCCTGGTGCTGCTCGCCGTGCCGGTGGGTGTGGTGATCGCGCTGGTGTGGATGGCTGGGCTGCGGAGACGGGTGGCGGCGCTGGAGCAGCGGCTTGCGCAGTGGCAGCGCAGTGGTGCCGGGCCTGCGGATGCGCCAGCGCAAGCACCCGCGGACGCGCAGGGCAGGGCATGGGAACGACCGGGCGAGGCGTCCGCTGTCGGCACTGGTCCGGGCTTCATTGCCGACGGCGATCTACCTGGGTACCGCATCTCCGATGCAGCGCGTCAGGCCGTTGGCTGGCAGGCGCCGAGCGCGGACCACGACGCGGTTGGCGTGTCTGCCTCGGCGGTGCCGCCGCCATTGCCGGCGCAGGCACCCGCAGAGGCGATGGCGCACAGTGCGATCGCGGGGTCGGAACGTCCGAGCCCGCAAGCGCAGGCGACGCGCGCCGAGCCGGCGCAACCGCAATCCGCACAATCGCAACAACCCCGGCCTCCGGCCGCGCCCAGCGCCATCGCGCGCGCGGCCAGCGCCTTGAAGCGTTGGTTCACCCAGGGCAATGTGCCGGTCAAGGTCGGCATGCTGGTGTTGTTGGCCGGCGTGGCGTCGCTGTTGAAGTACGCCAGCGACCAGGGCTGGATGCGCATGCCGATCGAGCTGCGCTTGGCCGGCATCAGCGTCCTGGCATTGGCCGGTCTGATCTTCGGTTGGAAGCAGCGCGCGCAGCGGCCGGGCTTTGCGTTGGCGTTGCAGGGCGGCGCCATCGGCGGCTTGTTGTTGACGGTGTTCGCGGCCTTCAAGTTGTACGGCTTGCTCGATGCCGGAACGGCACTGGGCATCAGCGTGGTGCTGATCGCAGGCATGTGCGTGCTGGCGGTGCTGCAGGATTCGCGCACGTTGGCGGTGCTGGGCGTGCTGGCCGGTTTTCTTGCGCCGATCTGGCTGTCTACCGGCAGCGGCAATCATGTCGCGCTGTTTTCGTACTACGCCGTACTCAACGCCGGCATCGTGGCGATTGCATGGACACGCCCGTGGCGAGTGCTGAACCTGCTGGGGTTTGCTTTCACCTTCGGCATCGGCACCGTGTGGGGGGCGCTGCAGTACTCCCCGGCCAAATTCGCCACGACCGAGCCGTTCCTGTTGCTGTTTTTCGCCATGTACGTGGCGATTCCGGTCCTGCATGCGCGCCGCGGCGACGGCAGTGCCGGCAGGCTCATCGATGGCAGCCTGTTGTTCGGAACGCCGCTCGTGGCCTTTGCGTTGCAGGCGCGCCTGCTTGAAGGCGATCGGCTGCCATTGGCGTTGTGCGCGGTGGCGGTGGCCGCGTTGTACGCGGGCCTGGGCAGCTGGCTGCTGCGCCGCGCGTCCACGCGCGTGCTGGGCCAGGCGCACGCGATGCTGGCGGTCGGGTTCGCAACCCTGGCCGTACCGCTGGCGCTGTCGGCACGTGCCACTGCGAGCGTGTTTGCGCTGGAAGGCGTGGGGTTGCTGTGGCTGGGGCTTGGCCAACAACGGCGGGTCTCGCAGGTCGGCGGTGTCGCGCTGCAGGTGTTTGCGGCGGTGGGTGTCGCGTTCGGCGTGGATGCCTGGCGCTACGATGCGGTCGCGGTGGCCAACGCAACCTGCATGAGTACCGTGCTGCTGGCGCTTGCCGGCTGGGCCAGTGCCTGGTTCCTGCGCGATGCCGGGCATCGGCGGCGTGCGCTGTTGGCATATCTGTGGGGACTGGGCTGGTGGACGCTGTGCGGCGTGCACGAGATCGTGCGTTTTGCCGATCTGCGCAGCGAGCCGGATCTGCTGCTGGGCTTGGTCGCACTCAGTGTATGGCTGGCGGCCGAAGTGCATCGCCGCCGTCCTGCAGCGGCGCTGGTATGGACGGTGATGTCTGATCTGGCGCTGGCGGCGCCATTGGCGCTGTGGCAGGGCGCAGCGCACACCCAGCCATTCGCGCATTGGGGCGCGCTGGCATGGGGTGTGTTTGCGGTGGCGGGCGCGCGTGCGCTGTGGTGCTTGCGCACGCAGCAGGGCGCTGGCGCGATGGCGGCGCAGTTCATCTGGTGGCTGCTGTGGCCGTTGGTCATCTCGTTGGGCGCGGCCTGGCTGGCCGACGCGTTCTTGCTGTCCAATGGCTGGCGTTGCGCCTTGCTGGCGGCACCGTGGTTGCTGGTGGCGACGCTGGGGCTGTTGCGTTGGCCATGGCTGGCCTGGCCGCAGGGAACCGGCTTCGACCCTGCACGCAACGCGTTGCTGAGTTGCGTGTTCGCGGTACTGGGACTCGGCTGGCTGCGCGCATTGCTGGATCCGGTGAGCGCCGCCCCGTTGCCATGGTTGCCGTTGCTCAATCCCGCCGAGCTGGCGCAATTGGCGGTCCTGGCCTTGCTTGCGCGCTGGGCCTGGTCGGCAGCTGCGCCGACAGTGCTGCAGCGTTGGCGGGTGACCGCGCTGGGTGTGCTGGGTTGGGCGTTGATCACCGGCAGCACCTTGCACAGCGTGCACCACTGGGGCGGTGTGCCGTGGGATTCGGCGCTGATCGGCGCCACCTTGTCGCAGACCAGCCTCACCATCGTCTGGAGCGTACTCGGCGTGCTGGGCTGGGTGATCGGCTCGCGTCGTGGTCAACGCGGGCTGTGGCTGGGCGGCGCGCTGCTGATGGGGCTGGTCCTGGCGAAGTTGGTGTTGGTCGACCGCCAGCATCTGGGCAATCTTCTCGGCATCGGCTCGTTCATGGCCTATGGCCTGTTGTGCACCGTGGTGGGCTATCTGGCGCCGGCGCCGCCGCGTGCGGTCGCGACCGAAGGTCATGCTGTCCAAGAGAACGGCGTCGAAAAGGATCAGGCATGAACACGATGCGATGGGCACTGCTGCTGATACTGTTGCCGCTGCTGGCGCAGGCCGCCGATGTGCGGCAGGACTACCGCCAGCAGTGGCCGCTGCAGGTCACCGGCGCGGATGTCGGCCTCTATCAGGTGAGCTTGGATGCGGCGGTGTATCGCACCGCGCACGACGCGGCGTTGCGCGATGTCACGGTGATCGATGCGCGTGGACAAGAGCTGCCCACCGCCTGGCTGCCGATGGATGCAGCACCGGCGGCTGCGGTACGCCATCAGCGCCTGCCCCTGTTTGCGCTGCCGGCAGGTGCCGCGCCGGCCAACGGCGACCTGCAGTTGATTGCCGAGCGCGACGCCAGTGGTGCGGTGCGCCGCCTGGAAGGTCGCTTTGCGACCGGCGCTGTCGCTGCGGGCCGTGGTGTGAGCTGGCTGATCGATGCCAGCGCGCTGCGCGATCGCCCGCGTGCGCTGGTGCTGGATTGGGAGGGCGACATGCCGGTGCAGGCCCAGGTGCGTGTGGAAGGCAGCGACGATCTGCGCGACTGGCGCGTGCTCATCTCCAGCGCCACGGTCATGGCGCTGGACAATCAAGCGCAGCGACTGCAGCAGCGTCGTATCGCCCTGGACGATGGTGCGCGTTACTTGCGCCTGGTCACCGCATCGGGCGAGCTGCCGGCATTACGCGTGGTCGAGGCGGAGCTGGATGGCGTCGCCATGTCCACACCGCCGCAGTGGCTGGACTTGCCAGGCACCGCAAGAGATGCGGCGCTGGTGTATGCCTTGCCCGGTCGCTTTCCGATCAGCCAACTGGATGTCGGCGGCAGTCAGGCCGAGGCGGTCGAGTGGATCGTGGCAAGTCGCGATACCGACGATGCGCCGTGGCTGCAACGTGCCGGCCCCTGGTTGGCGTATCGACTGGGCCAGGGCACGGCAGCCGCGTCGCCGCCGCAACTGCTGACTGCCCCCGTGCGCGATCGCCAATGGCGGTTGGTCGCCGCCCAGGGGCGCAGCACCGCCGTGCCGATGCTGCGCGTCGGGTACCAACCGGAGCGGTTGATGTTTCTCGCCCAGGGCCAGCCGCCATATGCGCTGGTCGCCGGCAGTGCGCGTGCGCAGCGCACCGACGCACCACTGGGTGCAATGCTGCAGGCACTGCGGCGCGAGCGCGGCGCACGGTGGCAGCCGGCGCAGGCCCGCCTGGCTGCGCAGGCACAGCCGCTGGCGGGGGCTGCCACGTTGCAACCGGCTGCCGCGCCGCGCGACTGGAAGCGTTGGCTGCTGTGGGGTCTGTTGGTCGGTGGCGCCTTGCTGGTCGGCGGTTTCGCGGTGAGCCTGTTGCGTAGCGCATCGGCCAATCGCAACGGCTGATCGCGCCCGCTTCGCATGGCGGTTTGCCGCTGCGGCGCGAAGGTCGGACAATGGGCGTCCCCCGTGACCAAGGCAGCCGTATTGCTCGTCGTGTTCGACCAAGCATCCCGCGCCTTGCCAGCCGTCCTGGCGGCCTGGCGCGTGGTGGGTAACCGGCGCTGCGCGGTCCACATGCGGGCGCAACGAAGGCGCGATGGCGATCCACAGCCGGTTGCCGCTAAGGCAAAGCGCTCACAATGTTTGCACCGGCGCCTCTGCTGGGTGCGTCTGCATGTCCATTCCCATTCCCCCTCCCTAGACCGAACGAGCTGAGCCCATGTCCATTGTCCGCATGACCGACCTCGATCTCTCCGGCAAGCGCGTGCTGATCCGCCAGGATCTCAACGTGCCGATCGACAACGGCCAGATCACCTCCGAACAGCGCATCACCGCCTCGGTGCCCACCATCAAGCTGGCCCTGGAAAAAGGCGCGGCCGTGATGGTGACCTCGCACCTGGGCCGCCCCAAGGAAGGCAGCTGGACCGAAGAAGATTCGCTGGCGCCGGTGGCCACGCGCCTGGCCGCGTTGCTGGGCGTGGACGTGCCGCTGGTGCGCGACTGGGTCGACGGCGTGGACGTCGCGCCGGGCCAGGTGGTGCTGCTGGAAAACTGCCGCATGAATGTCGGCGAGGGCAAGGACGATGAGACGCTGGCGCGCAAGTACGCCGCGTTGTGCGACGTGTTCGTGATGGATGCCTTCGGCACCGCGCACCGTGCGCAGGCCTCCACGCATGGCGTGATCCGCTTCGCGCCGGTCGCCGCAGGCGGCCCGCTGTTGATGGCCGAACTCGACGCCCTGGCCAAGGCGCTGGACAACCCGGCCAAGCCCCTGCTGGCGATCGTGGCCGGCAGCAAGGTCTCGACCAAGTTGGAGTTGCTGTCCAACCTGGTCAACAAGGTCGACCAACTGATCGTCGGCGGCGGCATCGCCAACACCTTCATCGCCGCGGCCGGGCATGCCGTGGGCAAGTCGTTGAACGAGCCGGACTTGATCCCGACCGCCAACCAGATCGTGGCCGATGCCAAGGCGCGTGGCGCCGAGATTCCGCTGCCCACCGATGTGGTCGTTGCCAAGCAGTTCCTGCCCGATGCGCAGGCCAGCGTGAAGTCGCTGGACGCGGTCGACGCGGACGATCTGATCCTGGATATCGGCCCGCAAACCGCGCAGCGCTACGCCGAGCTGATCGCCAGTGCCGGTACCGTGGTGTGGAACGGGCCGGTGGGCGTCTTCGAATTCGAGTCCTTCAGCCACGGCACCGAAACGCTGGCGCGCGCGATCGCCAGTTCCAAGGCGTTCTCGATCGCCGGCGGTGGCGACACCCTGGCCGCAGTGGACAAATACGACATCGCCCAGGACGTCACCTACATTTCCACGGGTGGCGGTGCGTTCCTGGAGTTTCTGGAAGGCAAGACCTTGCCGGCGGTGGCCGCACTCCAGGCCCGCGGTCAGTGAGTGCAGCCACGCTGTTTTTCGATCTGGACGGCACGCTGGTCGATTCGGAGCCAGGCATCGTTGCCAGCATCGTGCACGCCTTCGACGAACTCGGCCAGCCGCGTCCGTCGGCGCAGACCTTGCGCGCCTGGATCGGCCCGCCGTTGCGCGACAGCTTCACCGAGTGTTTTCCGGACGATCCGGAGTTGGTGCAGCGCGCGCTCGGGCTCTACCGCGCACGCTACGACGCGGTAGGCTGGACCGAACTCAGCGTGTTCGACGGCATCGGCGAGGTTGTCACCGGCCTGCAGCGCGCCGGTCATCGTCTGGCCGTGGTGACCTCGAAGAATGAGCGCTACGCGCGGCGCATCGTCGAGCATCTGCCCTTCGGCGCGTGCTTCGAAGAGGTGATCGGTGCCAGCGAAGACGGCGAACGTCGCTTCAAGCCGGATCTCATTGCCGAAGCGCTGCGCCGTTTGCAGATCGACAAGGCCGGCTGCGTGATGATCGGTGACCGGCGCATGGATATCGATGGCGCCAATCACCACGGCATCCACAGCATTGGCGTGTTGTGGGGCTTCGGCGACGAGGGCGAATTGCGCGCCGCCGGTGCCGGTGCGCTGGCACGCACGCCGGCTGAACTGGCGGCGTTGCTTCAGTGATGGGCAGTGCGCGTCGGCCGTTGCGTTCGCTTGGTCGCCGCGCCTGCAGTTGCGGTTCGAAGCGCGCAGAACACTCTTCACCGTCGCCGGGTTAGGGTGGCGACCGTTCGCATTGCTCATGGCAGCGCGGGCGCAGGCGTACGTACTGTCCCGCACTGTCTATAAGACATGCCGGAATCGGAGGAAGGCTATGCCGCAATGCCATCCTCGGTACGTGACGTGTGTGTTAAGTTTCGCGGCTTTTACAGGGAGGCCATCATGAAAGAACGTCAACGCCGCACCAAGATCCTCGCCACCCTCGGACCGGCAACGGATGCGCCCGGTGTGCTGGATACGCTGTTCAAGGCGGGCGTCAACGTGGTGCGCCTCAACTTCAGCCATGGCGACCCCTCTGGCCAGGCCAAGCGCGCCGCCGAAGTACGTGCCGCTGCAGCCCGCGTCGGTGCCGAGGTCGGCATCCTGGCCGACTTGCCGGGCCCGAAGATCCGTATCGAACGGTTTGCCGAAGGCAAGATCAAGCTGACCATGGGCGATCGCTTCGACCTGGTGGCCGATGCCAACGCGCCGGCTGGCGACCAGACGCAGGTTGGCGTCAGCTATCTGGGGCTGCCGCAGGACGTCACCGCCGGCGACGTGCTGCTGCTCGACGATGGTCTGATGCAGTTGCAGGTGACCGATGTGCAGGGCGAGCGCATCGTCACCAAGGTGTTGAACGATGGCGTGCTGTCCGACCGCAAGGGCCTCAACAAGCAGGGCGGTGGTCTGTCGCTGGGCGCATTGACCGAGCGCGACAAGGAACTGATCGGCATCGTGGCCAAGATCGGCGTGGACTTCATTGCGGTGTCGTTCTGTCGCAATGCGCAGGACATGCACGACGCGCGTCAGATCGCCCAGCAGCACGGCTGCGATGCGCAACTGGTGTCCAAGATCGAGCGCACCGAGGCGATCGAAAACCTGGTCGAGATCGTCGAAGCCTCCGATGTGGTGATGGTGGCGCGTGGCGACCTGGGCGTTGAGATCGGTGACGCTGAATTGCCCGGCCTGCAGAAGAAGATCATTCGCGAATCGCTGGCGCAGAACAAAGTGGTGATCACTGCCACGCAGATGCTGCAGTCGATGGTCGAAAGCCCGATCCCCACCCGCGCCGAAGTACTGGACGTGGCCAACGCGGTCATCGACGGTACCGATGCGGTGATGCTCTCGGCCGAGACCGCCGCCGGCGCCTATCCGGTGCGTGCGGTGGAAGCGATGGCGCGCATCTGCCTGGGGGCCGAACACCAGTTCGAATTCGACACCGACTTCGAAGCGGCGCAACGCAACCTGCAGCGCGCCGACCAGGCGATTGCGATGGCAACCATGTTCCTGTCCGAGCACATCGGCCTGGGCGGCGTGGTGGCGTTGACCGAATCCGGCGGCACGCCGCGCTTCCTGTCGCGCTTCCGCTCCAATATGCCGATCTACGCCTTCACCCGTCACGATGGCGCGCGCCGCCAGATGGCCATGATGCGTGGCGTGTTCCCGATCAGCTTCGACAGCCGAGGCCTGACCCCGCGCGAAGCCGCACGTGCGGCGATCCGTCTGCTGGTGGAGAACGAGCGCATGGGGCCTGGCGACCGCGTGGTCTTTACCAGTGGCGAGCACATGGAAACCCATGGCGCCACCAACACGCTGCGCCTGCTGGAAGTGGGCGAAGACGGTCGCGCCACTGGGCTGGGCGAGCTCTAACGCCTGTTGATTGCATCCGGCGCATGACCTGAGCCGGAACAGAGGCGACACACGACGGCGGCCCCAGGGCCGCCGTCGTGCTGTGTGGCGACCTGGCCGCTGGACGCGCGCACCCGGTCGTGGCCGGATCGTTGGTCAACGGCCGGATCCGGCAGGTACCCGGTCCCCACCACATCGCACCCGCGCTGCCGCAACGGTGCTGGTCATGGCGGAACTAAGCGCTGTCTACGATGTAACGCATGCCGCAGGCGCAGCGCTATTGCGACGGACGAAGCAGCGACGCGGCCAACCTTTAAAAAAAATGCCGGCTGACTCACGCATGGTTCCATGTCAACGCGCCAGCGCAGTCATTGCAGCCATGCATCACGGCACCGCAAGCGCCGCGCACCATGCTCAGCTTTCCCGATTCCCGATTCCCGATTCCCGATTCCCACGATGCGAGCATCACCACACATCCTGTCACGCAGATCACGTGTAATCGGTTGCAGGCATTCCGTGAAGGAATGTGTACGACTTTCGTCGCTATACTTTCGTTCTCCCCCGCAGCTGCCACAGGAACTACATGAGCATCGAACAGCTTGCCGAAACCGCCCAGGCGATGGTCGCCCCGGGTAAGGGCATCATCGCCATCGACGAATCGACCAGTACGATCGCCAAGCGTTTTGCCAGCGTCGGCATCGAGAACATCGAAGAGAACCGTCGCGCCTACCGCGAACTGTTGCTGACCACGCCCAAGCTGAGCGACTACATCTCCGGCGCCATCCTGTTCGACGAGACCATCCGTCAGAAGACCAAGGATGGCGTGCCGTTCGCCGAGTACATGACCGCCCACGGCATCATCCCGGGCATCAAGGTCGACAAGGGCGCGCAGCCGCTGGCCGGCATGCCGGGCGAACTGGTCACCGAAGGCCTGGACGGCCTGCGTGCACGGCTGGAGGAGTACTACACGCTGGGTGCGCGCTTCGCCAAGTGGCGTGCGGTCATCAACATCGGCGAAGACATTCCGTCCGGCACCTGCATCGAGGCCAACTCGCATGCGTTGGCGCGTTACGCAGCGCTGTGCCAGGAACAAGGCCTGGTGCCGATGGTCGAGCCGGAAGTGATCATGGACGGCAGCCACGACATCGAAACCTGCTACGAAGTCACCGAAGCCACGCTGCGCTCGCTGTTCGGCGCGCTGTATGAGCAGAACGTCGTGCTGGAAGGCACCATCCTGAAGGCGTCGATGGTCATCTCCGGCAAGAGCTGCGAAGAGCAGGCCAGCATCGAAGAGGTAGCCGAGTCCACCGTGATGTGCCTGAAGTCCACCGTGCCGGCGATCCTGCCGGGCATCGTGTTCCTGTCCGGCGGCCAGACCGACGAGCAGTCCACCGCCCACCTCAACGAAATGCACCAGCTCGGCAATCTGCCCTGGCCGTTGAGCTTCTCCTACGGCCGCGCCATGCAGCAGGCCGCGCTGAAGCTGTGGGCCAAGGACATGACCGGCAACTTCGCCAAGGCGCAGCAGGTCATCTACGAGCGCGCCAAGGAAAACGGCCTGGCCGCGCTGGGTAAGTGGAAGGGTTGATCGATTGATGGCGGCTGCAAGGCCGCCGCATCGATGAAACAAACACGCCGGCAGCGATGCCGGCGTTTTTTGTTTGCCGCATCCACAGGTGCGCTTCGATGCCGCGCGAAAAACGCAAAGGGCGCCTTTCGGCGCCCTTTGCTCCAATCGGAATCGCTCAATGGCTTGCGCAATCCAGCCGGGCGATGCGGCAGGCCGCCAACGTCAATCCGATCTCAGGCCGCCGCAGTTTCCTGGGTGGCCAGCGCCTGCTGGTAGGCCTTGTAGGTCGCCTCGTTGTAGGCCACCAAGACAATGTGCTTGGGCACCTTGTGCGAGCGCTGCCAATCGCGCGTTTCGGTCACGGCGATGCGCGCTGCCTGATACAGCGGATAGCCGTAGATGCCGCAGCTGATCGCCGGGAACGCGATCGAGTGCAGCATCATCTGTTCGGCGAGTTTCAGCGATTGCCAATAGCAGTTGGCCAGCTGTTCGGGTTCGTTGTGCTTGCCGTCGCGCCACACCGGGCCGACGGTATGAAAGACATGGCGGGCCTTCAAATTGAAACCGTCGGTGATGCGGATTTCGCCGGTGGGGCAACGCACGCCCGGGCGCACCTGCGGCAACGCTTCGCAGGCTTCCAGCAAGCGCGGGCCGGCGGCACGGTGGATGGCGCCATCGACGCCACCACCGCCGAGCAGTGATTCGTTGGCGGCGTTGACGATGACGTCAACGTCGAGTTCGGTGATGTCGCCTTGCCAGACTTCGATTCTCATAGCGCGATAATTATGCGAATTGCATGATGGGCGCGTGATGGGGAGCACGCTGCGGAATCCGCACGCTATCGGCCATTCATCTCATCTGCTGCGACTGTCCGACGGGGTGGAATGTATGCCGCCCCGCGACACCTTGTCGCTGCCTCGGGGCGATCGGCAACAACCTTCGCCACGCACGAGGCGATGCATGTCGGGTCTACAACCAGCGGCGGACACGCGCGCAGTAATCGTTGTAGTGGCGGCCGAATTCGGCGCGCAGCCGCGCCTCTTCGAACGGAATGACATAGCGCTGCAGCGCAAGCCACGGCAGCGGCACCAACACAACCGCCCACAGCAAGCCGAGTTGCAGGCACAGGCCGACGTAGCTCAGCACCAAGGCCAGGTACATCGGGTTGCGGGTGACGCGATACGGGCCGTCCAGCACCAGGCGCGAGGGATGGCCGCTGGGCATGATGGTGGTGCGCCGACGCGCAAACAGCACGAAGCAGCTCACCGCCAACGCCAGGCCGAGACAGGCGATGCCGCCGCCAGCCAATTCGATCCAGGCCAGCGGCGCGGGAGGAGGGAGAGGCAGGTCCAGCGCCTCTTGCAACCATGCGCCCAGCCCCAGGGCGAGCGCAAAGTGGACCGGGGAGGTCATTTTTACCAGCCATGGCGCCCGTGCGGCACGGGTCTCGCTGTGTCCATACGGCTGGTTGCTCACACATCTCTCCCTACATTACGGCCGCCATCCTAACGTTTCCTTGACATGGACGGGAGTGCGGGCGTCCCGACATCCGGGAAACGGGGCGGATGCTGCGCCCAGCGCGAGGCGTGCCGGGCACGTGTCACGCCTGGTCTCGGCAATGACGCGTGCGCTTGCGTCTCGGAGCGGCCACGGATTGTGGGCACGACGTGGTCGCCGCGACGCGGCGTCTTTCGGCGCAAGTGCGCTGTTCGGCCGGTACCAAAAAAAAGCCGCGCATTGCGCGGCTTCAGGCCTGGTCATCGACTGCCCGATCAGGGCAGTCCGGCCAGCCAGTCGTCGTCGGAGCCTTCGTTGATGTCGGCAAAGAGCGGGGTCGAGAAGTAGCGTTCGCCGGTGTCCGGCAGCATCGCCAGGATGACGGCGCCAGATGCGGCGCCTTCTGCCACCCGCAGCGCGGTAGCGACGGTGGCACCGCCGGAGATGCCGGTGAAGATGCCTTCTTCGGCGGCCAGGCGCCGCGCGACGGTGATCGCGTCGGTGTCTTCCACGCTCAGGACCTGGTGGGCGGCCTCGCGGTTGAGCACCTCGGGCACGAAGTCCGGCGTCCAGCCCTGGATCTTGTGCGGCTTCCAGTCCTGGCCTTGCAGCAGGGCGGCGCCAGCCGGCTCCGAGGCGGTGATGCGCACTTCCGGTCGCGCAACGCGCAGGACCTCGCCCACGCCGGTGAGGGTGCCGCCGGTGCCCCAGCCGGTGACGAAATGATCCAGCCGGTGGCCGGCGAAGTCACGCAGGATTTCGGCAGCGGTGGTGTTGCGGTGGTAGGCCGGGTTGGCCGGATTGGCGAACTGGCTGGCCAGGAACCAGCCGTGCTGTTCGGCCAGTTCCTTGGCTTTGCGCACCATGCCGCTGCCGCGCTCGGCAGCCGGGGTCAGGATGACCTTGGCGCCGTAGGCACGCATCAGCTTGCGGCGTTCGATCGAGAAGGTTTCCACCATGGTGGCGACGAATTTGTAGCCGCGCGCTGCGGCCACCATCGCCAGTGCCACGCCGGTGTTGCCGGAGGTGGCTTCGACGATGGTGTCGCCGGGCTTGAGCAGGCCGCGTTGTTCGGCGTCGAGGATGATCGCCAGCGCCAGCCGGTCCTTGACCGAGCCGCCGGGATTGAACGATTCGACCTTGACGTACAAGGTCACGTTGTCCGGGGCGAGGCGTTGGAGCTTGACCACCGGGGTGCGGCCGATGGTGTCGAGAATGTTGTCGTACAGTGCCATGGGGTCTCCGTCGGGATCAGGCTGCGTGGGCCAGTGTGGGCGTGTGGGGCGTTGCGCCGGGTGAGTACGGCGGCAAGGCGCTCAGCGGCGCGCTGCCGAACCAGTGCAGCGTCTGCGCCAGCGTCGCCACCTCGCCCAGGATCAGCAGCGCCGGGGCGGCCACGACATGCTGCCGGGCGCTGGCGGCCAGGCTGGCGAGCGTACCGGTGATTATGCGTTGCTGCGGGCGCGAGCCGTTTTCGACCAGCGCAAACGGGGTGGAGGCTGCGCGCCCGGCCTGCAGCAGGCGCTGCTGGATGGCGTCCAGGCCGGCCACGCCCATGTAGAAGGCCAGCGTCTGCCGCTCCTGGCCGAGCGCCTGCCAGTCCAGCGTGTCCAGCGAATCCTTGCAGTGCGCGGTGATCAGGCGCAGCGATTGCGCGTGGTCGCGGTGGGTGAGCGGGATGCCGGCATACGCAGCGCAGGCGATGGCGGCGGTGATGCCGGGAATCACCTGAAAGCCGATGCCGTGCGCGCGCAGGAATTCCAGCTCTTCGCCGCCACGGCCGAACACGAACGGGTCGCCGCCCTTCAGCCGCACCACGCGGCGACCGGCGCGGGCGTGGTCCAACATCAGGGCGTGGATCTGTTCCTGCCGGGTGCTATGGCCTTGCGCCGACTTGCCCACCTCGATGAGGTGCGCGCCATGCCGAGCCAGGCGCAGGATCTGCGGGCTGACCAGGCGGTCGTGCAGCACCACCTCGGCCTGACGCAGTGCGCGCAGCGCATGCCGGGTGAGCAGGCCGGGATCGCCGGGGCCGGCGCCGACCAGGCTCACGTTGCCGGGTGCCAGCGTGCCGATCGGGCTGCGCGGTGCGGGGGAGCGCGCAGGAGCCGTTGCGGACGCCGCAGGCGTCGCGATGTGGGTCAGCAGCCGGCGGGCGCTGGCCGCATGGCGCAGGGCGTCGTTGAGCGCTTCCGATTCGCTGGCGGCGATGGTGAGCCACAGCGGTTGGTCGGGTTGCGCCAGCCATGCCGGGTCGAACCGACCGGCCAACCAGCGCAGTTGCCCGGCCTGCGCCCAGTGCCGCAGCTGCGCCGTGAGCTCGGGCGCGCCCACCAGCGGCAGCGCACCGGCCTGCAGCAGCTGGGCAGTGGCGCGTTCGGCATCGGCACCGCCGCCGACCACCAGGACGGCACGGCCACGCAGGTCGGCAAGCAGCGGGAACGCAGGAGTCACGGTTCGGCAGCATCCTTGAGGGAGGGCAGACCGTAACGCCGGCTTATAGCCGTCGGAAATGACTTCATCCATCCTAAAAATAGCGTTCGGTTATAAGCTGGCCCGCAGAACTCCTCTACAGTCGAAGTCCTTGTAGCGCCTCGCGCTTTTTTGGATATAAGCCATGACGCTGACCCAACTTCGCTATCTGGTGGCCATTGCCGATGCCGAGCTGAACATCACCCTGGCCGCCGCGCGCGTGCACGCGACCCAGCCCGGCCTGTCCAAGCAGCTCAAGCAGCTGGAGGACGAACTGGGCTTTCTGCTGTTCGTGCGCAAGGGACGTAGCCTGGACGCAGTGACGCCGGCCGGTGTGGAAGTGATCGAGCGCGCGCGCGCGGTGCTGTCGGAGGCCAACAACATCCGCACCTATGCGGCCAACCAGCGCCGCGAAAGCCAGGGCCAGCTGACCCTGACCACCACCCATACCCAGGCGCGCTTCGTGCTGCCGCCGGCGGTGGCACAGATCAAGAATGCCTACCCGCAAGTGAGCGTGCATCTGCAGCAGGCCGCCGAAAGTGCGGCCCTGGATCTGCTGAGCCAGGGCGATGCGGATATCGCGGTGGTCAGCACCGCCGGTGGCGAGCCGAGCGCCGGCATCGCAGTGCCGCTGTACCGCTGGCGGCGGCTGGTGGTGGTGCCGCGGGGGCATGCACTGGATCACCCGCGCACGGCACCGGACATGCAGGCGCTGGCCGAGCATCCGCTGATCAGCTACGAATCCTCCACTCGGCCGGGCTCTTCGCTGCAGCGCGCGTTTGCGCAGGTGGGGCTGGAGCCGAGTATCGCGCTGACCGCGCTGGATGCCGACCTGATCAAGACCTATGTGCGCGCAGGGCTTGGCGTGGGATTGGTCGCGGAAATGGCGGTCAATGCCTTCGACGAGGACCTGCGCGCCTGGCCGGCGCCGGCGCCGATCGCCGAGTGCATCGCCTGGGCGGTGCTGCCGCGCGACCGCGTGCTGCGCGACTACGCGCTGGACCTGGTGCATGTGCTCGCGCCGCAAATCGACAAGCGCGACCTACGCCGCGTGCTGGACGGCAATCAGGCGCCCAACTGGCCGTTGCCGCCGACCTGGGAATCGTTGACCCAGACCATCACCAGCTGAGCGGCACGATGACCGAGCCATTGCGCCCCGCACTGAGCAGGCTGTGGTCGTCCGAGCCGGACGGCGGCATGTCGCTGCAGCTGTCGGCCAGCATCGCGGGCCGCGAACATGAGGTGCTGACGGTGCTGGCCGACCCGCGCGACGAAGCGTTATGGGTGGCGGTGCAGGCAGCAGCACGCGCGTGCAGATCCCGCTGGAAGTGCTGCGCAAGGCGCTGGACGTTGCGGCCGCGGATGTGCATTCGGCCGAGTGGTTCGCGCGCCAGGATGCGGATGCGTCCGACGTCTGAGGCCGGGATATGGGCGGCTAGCACAGCCCACCGGGCAGTGGTCAGGCGATGTGGACGGCGCACGGGAGCCGGAGTGGACGTGCGTGCATGCCCCTTCCAAACGGTGGCGGCTTGGCCGTGTGATCGGTGCGTTCGCGATGACCTCGGTGCTGCACTGCAGCGCAATCGCCGCAAAAAAATATCCGCAGGATCAATGGGATGCGTGCCTGCCCGGCAGCGCTGCCATGCGTGCTGTGGGTGATTTTCCCTACCCGTGTCAGGGCGATGCAGTCGGCGTCGACCGGGCGCATCAAGTTGCGCGCTGCGTTGTCGAAAACCCTTATAGCAACCATGACGCGACACTCTCGAACGTCTAGGGGTGGACGGCGCAGAGCTGGCGATGCAGGTGATCGCATTGCCGGTGTGTTTCGCGGTGTCGTCGAAGGGTTGCTAGCGCTGTCGCATCACTGTTGCGCGAGGCTGTGCACAGAGCGGCTGGCGCATCCGGGTCCCTGGGGAGAGGCCTGGCGTGCTTGGCGGCGGACCCGGGTCGGGAGCCCGGGTCCGCTTTTTTTTATGTTCCGCAGCGAGCATCGGTTAAAGATGGAACAGCGCCAAGTCCTGCCCCATGCACGGCAGGCAGTGCGCGATCGGAGCCGGTGCTGGATTCTGACACCTGCGGCGAGTGGCCGGGTCTGAGCGGTCGCCACTGAGGCGCGACTTGGCGTGGCGCGGGCAGCTGCAACGTCGGCTCGATGGGATGGAGGGTTCGCGCGTTGAGGTCTGGCCACAGACCGGTGCCCCACTAGGTGAGACCCAGGCGTTTGCCGCGCAGCCCGAACACGCGGCGAGCCACACATCTTTAGGCCAACGGAATCCGCACCGAAAAACAGGTCCCGCCCTGCGGCCGCGGCCGGACGTCCACTTCACAGCCCAACGTCTCGGCAGTGCGATGCACGATCCACAGGCCGATGCCCAAACCGTCGCTGCGCGGGTCGGCCTGGCGGAACGCCTGGAAGACCTGCTCGGGATGGTCCATGTTCAAGCCGATGCCGCTGTCGATGATCTCCACTTCCGCAAAACCGGGGCGGCGGCGGGTGCCGACCAGCACGCGGCCACGCTCGGTGTACTTGATGGCATTGCCGACCAGGTTGCCGATCAAGGTGGTCAGCAGTGTGGGGTGGCTGCGCACGCGCAGCGAGGTGTGCACATAGCGAAGGGCCAGGTACTTGTCGATGGCCGGTTGACGCCACACGCCGAGGATCGAATGCAGCACGTCTTCCAGCTGCAGTGGCTGCAGGTCCGGCATGGCGGCCTTGCTCGCGGCCGCCAGCGTGGCCAGCTCGTCCAGGCTGCGGCCCACCAGGCTGATCGCATCGCGCGCGGTGACCAGGTTGGGAACGGCGTCGACGTCGGCGTGCCGGCGCATCTTGTCGATGGCGTAGGCGGCAGTGCGCAATGGGGTCTTCAGATCGTGCCCGGCGATGGCCATCAGGCGGCTGCGGTAGCGATCGGATTCCTCGGCGATTGCCAGTGCGCGGCGCAATTCCAGCTGCGCCATGGTCTGGCGTGCCAATGCGCGCAGGGCTTCCACCTGCTCCTCGGTGAGTTGGCGCGGCTGCCGGTCAAGCACGCACACCGTGCCTAGCGGCAGGCCGTCGGGTGTCTTCAACAAGGCACCTGCATAGAAATGCAGCGGCGCCTCGCCGGTGACCAGCGGGTTGCGCGCGAAGCGGATGTCATGGCGCGTGTCGGGCACCACCAGCACATCGTTCTCGAGCAGCGCATGCGCGCACATCGACTTGAACAGCGGGGTTTCGCGCTCGCCCATCCCGAGCTCACTCTTGAACCACTGGCGGTCCGCATCGACCAGGCTGATCAGTGCGATCGGCGTCTGGCAAATGATCGAGGCAAGCCGGGTGATGTCATCGAAGGCCGCTTCGCGCGGGGTGTCGAGAATGCCGTAGCTGCGCAGCGCCTGCAGACGCAATGCTTCGCTGGGGGGCTTGGGTGCGCAGGGAAGCGGTTCGGCCGCTCGATCGGACAGGACGGTACTCATGCGCGCGGCTACAGGGTGGAAGCGGCAAGCATAGGGCATGCCAAGGCCGATCGTGTGCTTGCGGTCACAGAGGCGGGACGAAAGTGTGACTGCCGACCAGGACGGCGGCGCGTGGACGGGGCCGGCATGCGGTAAACGGGCCTGGGGCTGAAGCGGCAGGCCCATCCGGTTCTGGCGCGCCGGCTCCGGCGCATGCTTGGGCGCGGGTCATCCGGGGATGACCGGGACAGCCAGGTGCGACATGCGGTCGCGCATCGGCCGCGACCATCGCCCCGGCCTGCGTGGCGGCTTACACTTCGAGGCATGCTGCGCTTGTCCCGTCGCCACCGGTTGTTGCCCCTGCTTGCCTGTCTGGCGGTGGTGCTGATGCTGGTCGCTCCGCTGATCAGCCGCTGGAGCCAGGCGCAGCCGATCGAGCCGATGTGCATGGGTGCTGCGGCACTGTCTGCAGAGCGCGCGCTGCATGCCGGTCATCGAACCCAGCCGCCCGGTCTGGCTGCGGACGCGCACTCCGGCGCCGTAGTGAACATGCCGCACGCCGGCACCCATGATGCAGCGACGCATGGCGAAGCCTGCGATTACTGCGTCCTGGCCGCACGCTTGCTGCCATTGCTCATCGTGGCGTTGCTGTGCCTGCTGCAACTGCGGCCGACGCCGGCTCCGGTGTTTACCCAGGCAAGCGCACGCTCGGTCTATCGATGGGCCGCACTCGGCGCACGTGGACCACCATTGGGCGCATAAGGTGGCCCCTGTGCGGGCGTCCACGCAGCAAGGCCCCGTACGCGCCTGAGGTTGTCGGCGCCCTGCCGGGCAGTGCGGGCGACTCGCTTCTTATCGAGTGATGCCGATGTGCGCCGCGATGGTGGCAGCGCACGGCTGTGCGGCCGTGCAGTCACGGCGAAGGGTTGGTCATGCGTTTGCGGTTGTTGAAAACGATGTGGTATGCGCCGTCGTTGGCGCTGGTGTGGGGGCCTGCATGCGATGTGCAGGCGCAAGACGCCGCACTCACGCTGGGCAAGGTGCAGGTGAGCGAACATGCGCAGCGCAGCCCGAGCACGGCACGCGTGCTGAGCTCGGTGGATGTGATCGGCGGCGAGCTGCTGCACGATCAACATGTGGACTACAGCTGGGAACTGCTGATGCGCGCGCCCGGGGTGCAGGTCACCCAGTTCCGCATGGGCACCGATGCGGGGCGCTTTTCGTTCCGCGGATTCAATGGCGAGGGGCGCATCAATGCGGTGAAGCTGCTGATCGACGGCATCCCCAGCAACGATAACGCCGGCGCCATGCCGTACCTGGACGCGGTGTTCCCGCAGGACATCAGCGCCATCGAGATCGTGCGCGGCACCAACGACGCGCGCTATGGCCTGAATGCCATTGCCGGCAGCGTGGACGTGCTCACCCGTACCGGCGGCAACGACGGCCGCTTGAGCGTGACGGCCGGCAGCTTCGATGCGCGCGAGGTGCAACTGAGCAAAGGTTTCGAACAGGGCGCCTGGAGCCAGAACTACGTGCTGGCCTGGCGCGACTCGGACGGGTATCGCGATCATGCCGACGCACGCAAGCGCAGCGTGGCGGGCAAGTGGTTCTACACCGACCCGGACGGCGCATTCCGCGCGGGGCTCACCACGCGGTACTACGACAACCATGCCTTGGAAGCCGGCTATCTGGATGCCGCCACCGCGCGTGCGGCGCCGCGCAGTTCGCCGGACTATGCGCAGAACGACCGAAGCGAGCGTCGTCTGCGCCAGACTGCGTTGCATGCGGACGGTGCGCTCGGTGAGCAGGCGCAATGGAGCGCCAAGGCCTACCAGAACGACTACCGCAACCAACGCTGGGTGCGGTTTTCTGCGGCCGGGCTGCAGCAGGAACGCGATACCGACGAAACCCATCGCGGGCTGCTGCTGCGTAGCAACTGGCAGCCGGACTGGGGTGCGCTGCAGGCCAACCTGGAAGCCGGGGTGGATGCGCAGTGGCAGGCCAACCAATCGCAGCGGTATCGCACGGTGGCCCGTGTGCGCGGGGCACAGCTGCGCGATTGGGACTACGACCTGCGCACGCGTGGCGCGTATGTGCAGGCGGTGCTGACCCCCATTGCGCGCCTGCAGCTGGTGCCGGGGTATCGCATCGATCGTGTCGATGGACAGCTGCACGACGTGCTGGCCGGCAGCATTGCGCCGGTCTACGACTACGGCACCATCAAGCAACCCAAGTTCAGTGCGAGCTACCGCGTGGGCGAGCAGAGCAGCGTGTATGCGAACTGGGGGCGCACCTTCCAGATCGGCAGCGGCGATGGCGCCTACCGTCGCCAGCCCGGCAACCTCGGGCCCTCGATCAACGACGGTTGGGAGACCGGCTTCAAGTTCGCGCCGTCGTCCCTGCTGGATGGGCGCCTGGCGTATTGGGAGCAGCGCGCATCCGGGGAGGTGGCGACCGTTCTCGGCGTCAATGGCGTGGTCGGCATCGGCGATGTGGCCAATGTCGGCCGTACGCTGCGGCGCGGCTGGGATGCGCAGCTCAACCTGCAGCCGGCCGAGCATTGGCGTGCATGGGTTTCGTATTCGCGGCAGAAGGCCAGCATCGTCACGCCCGATCCGAGCGCCCCGGCCACGCGTGGCAAGGAGATCGAAAACGTGCCGCACTGGTTGGCCACCGCCGGGCTGGAGTGGCAGGTCAGTTCGTCGGTGCAGGTGAGCGCCTGGGGCAACGCACAAGGCGATTACTACCTGGAACGCACCAACACGTTGGGCCGCACCGGTGGCTACGCCTTGCTCAACCTGGGCGCGCGCTGGGCGGTGGACGCGCGCAATGCGCTCAGCCTGCAGCTACGCAATGTCACCGATCGCGCGTATGTGTACGCCTGGTACGACAGCAGCAGCTCCGGTTACTCGCCCGGCGATGGGCGTGCGTTGTCGGTGTCGTGGGATTGGAGCTTCTGATGCATGCAACGATTGACCACGGTGGCGTGGACGAGTCGCGCCAAGCCAGCCGCTGGCGCTTCTATCGCGCGGTGTGGCGTTGGCATTTTTATGCCGGGCTGCTTGTGCTGCCTTTCATCATCTGGCTGGCGGTGACCGGGGCTGCGTTCCTGTACCAGGACGCCATCGACCGCAGCGTGCACCACGGGTTGAAGGTGGTGCCGGTAGGCGATGCGCGCCTGCCCGCGCAGCAGTTGGTTGCCGCTGCACAAGGGCGCTATGGCGGCCGCTTGTTCGTGTACACCACGCCCAAACGCGCCGATGCGAGCGCGGAGATCGGGTTGGTGGATGCGCACGGCGTGCGGCAGGTGGTGTATGTCGATCCGTACAGTGCACGGGTGTTGGGCGCCTTGCCCGAGCACGGCACGCTCAGCTGGACCATCCGCCGGCTGCATAGTCTTGCGCTGGTGGGGCCATATGCCCGCGGCCTGATCGAAATGGCCGGCGGATGGGCCATCGTGCTGGTGCTCACGGGCGCGTATCTGTGGTGGCCGCGCGGGCGACGCGGCGGCGTGATCAGCGTGCGCGGCAAGCCGACACAGCGGCTGTTCTGGCGCGACCTGCACGCAGTGACCGGTGCCGGGGTTGGTGCGATCCTGCTGTTCCTGGCGCTGACCGGCATGCCGTGGTCGTGGCTGTGGGGTGCGCAGGTCAATCGCTGGGCCAATGGGCATGATTTCGGCTATCCCGCCGGGCTGCGCGTGCAGCAGCCGATGTCGCAGCAGCGCTTGGCCGACAGTGGCGAGCCGGCATGGTCGTTGCGGCAGGCGCGCCTGCCGGAATCTGTGGTGCCTGCACAGCCAACTGGCGCGGTGGATGAGCACGCGCATGGCGAGCCCGCACGTGCGTTGCAGGTGGGCGACGAGCATCCCGAGCGTTCCCGGCAGGGAGCGCTCCCGACAAGCGCAGCGCATGCAGGCCATGAAGAACACGCAGGGCACGCAGGGCACCTGGCCCAGGCGGAGCACGCGGCCCAACACGCGCATTCGGCAGACAACGCGCATGCCGATCACGGCGATTCCGCTGGATTCGCTGCGCCAGGACGCGGCGCGATCGGTCTGGATGCAGCGATGGCGCGTTTCGAGGCCCGCGGCATCCAGCCGGGATATAGCGTGGCGCCGCCGCGTGGTGCGACCGGGGTCTATACCGCGTCGGTGTACCCGGCCGATCTGCAGCGGCAGCGCATGATCCACCTGGATCAATACAGCGGTGCGGTGCTGCTGGACATGCGTTACCGCGACTACGGGCCGCTGGCCAAGCTGCTGGAATGGGGCATCAACGTGCACCTGGGGCAGCAATACGGCACTGCCAACCAGTTGATCCTGTTGTTCGCCTGCATCGCCATTGTGCTGTTGTGCGTCAGCGCGGCGGTGATGTGGTGGAAGCGCCGCCCCAGCGGGGGCCTGGGTGTACCGCCGTTGCCGGCCGACCCGCGCACGCTACGCGGCTTGATGGTGCTGCTGGTGCTGTGCGGGCTGATCTTTCCGCTGGTCGGCCTGTCGTTGTTGCTGATGTGGGCGTTCGATCGTTACTGGATGCGGCGCACGCACGCCGGTGCCTCGGCGCGGTGACGGGCGCGTCGGTGCATGAGCACAGCGCGCAGTGCACCGCCGCTGCATCCTGGATGCAGCCTGCCCATGCAACTGCAGCACATGCTGGTCAAGCGTCACCTGCACAAGTGCACGTGACCGCTGCCGCTAGATATCTTCGTGGATGCCGCACTCGCGTTTCAGGCCGAAGAAACGCGTGTCTTCCTCGCGCATGCCAGGCTCCCAGCGACGGGTGGTGTGGAAATCGCCGATGGACACGTAGCCTTGTTCCCAGAGCGGGTGATACGGCAGATCGTGTGCTTGCAGGTATTGCCACACATCGCGATCGGTCCAGTCGGCGATCGGGCTGATCTTGTAGCGCTCGCCGCGCTTCTGCACGATCGGCGTCTGCGCGCGGCCGCCGGACTGGCTGCGGCGCAGGCCGGTAAACCAGGTGCCCACCTCGAGTTCGTCCAGGGCGCGCCGCATCGGTTCGACCTTGCGCAGGTTGTTGTATTGATCGATGCCGACCATGCCCTGTTCCCACAGGCGGCCGTGGCGCGCTTCCATCCAGGCGCGGCTGACCAGCGGGCGATATACCTTGAGGTTGAGCTTGAGTCGCTCGGTCAGGGCATCGGCGAAGCGGTAGGTTTCCGGAAACAGATATCCGGTGTCGATCAAAATCACCGGAATGTCGGGGCGTTGCTGACTGAGCAAATGCAAGGTGACGGCCGATTGCGCGCCGAAGCTGGACGACAAGGCCGCGTTCTGCGGGCCATGCTGTAGCGCCCAGGCCACGCGTTGGTCGGCGCGCAGCCCTTCCAGCTGCGCATTGAGCGCGTCCAGATCGTCGAACGCGGAAGAGGTAATCGATGCAGCGGGCAGCGCGGTCATGCGAGCAATTCCAGGTCGAGGCGACGGTGCGTGGGGTAGGGCGGCAACGCGATCACGCCGGCGCGGTGCAGGAAATCGCCGAAGCCTTCATCGTTGGCGTGGTCGCCTTCGGTGGCATAGCGCGCCAGCAGCGGTTGCAATGCAGCCAGGATCTCCGGCTCGGTGATGTTTTCGCGATACAGCGTATTGAGGCGTTGGCCGCGGCGGTCGCCACCCAGCATCAGGTTGTAGCGCCCGGGGGCCTTGCCGACCAGCGCGATTTCGGCCAGGTACGGGCGCGAGCAGCCGTTCGGGCAGCCGGACACGCGCAGCACGATCGGCGTGTCGGCCAGTCCATGTTGTTGCAGCAGCGGCTGCAGCGCGGCGCTGAAATCGGGCAGGTAGCGTTCGGCCTCGGCCATCGCCAGGCCGCAGGTGGGCAGTGCCACGCAGGCCATTGCGCCGCGCGCCAGGGCGGTGGCGGCGCGGTTGCCGGCATCCAGCGCGTACTGCGCCACCAGCGCGTCGACGCGTGCGCGCTCGCTGCCCGGTACGCCGGCGATCACCAGGTTCTGGTTGGGCGTCATGCGGAATTCGCCGACGTTCAACTGCGCGATTGCGCGCAACCCGCTCAGATGCGCAGCGGTGTCGGTGTCGGCAATGCGACCGGCCGGCAAGGAGAGGGTCAGGTGCCATCGCCCGTCTTCGCCTTCGACCCAGCCATAGCGGTCGCCGTTGTGGTCGAACGCGAACGGCTGCGCCGGTTGCAATGCGAAGCCGGCGCGGCGCGCGATTTCGGCCACGATGGTGTCCAGCCCGTGGTCGTCGATGGTGTATTTGAAGCGTGCGCGCTTGCGCACCGCCCGGTTGCCGAAGTCGCGCTGCGTGGTGGCCACGGCCGTGGCGATATCGAGCAACTGGTCGCGGGTGACGAAGCCGATCACGTTGGCCACCCGCGGCCAGGTCTCGGCATCGCCGTGCGAGGCGCCCATGCCGCCACCGATGCTGACGTTGTAGCCCAGCAATTGCCCATCGCGCAGGATGGCGATGAAGCCCAGATCGTTGGCGAAGACGTCCACATCGTTGAGCGGCGGTGCGGCGAAACCGATCTTGAACTTGCGTGGCAGATACCGCTCGCCATAGATCGGCTCCTCCTCGCTGCCGGAGCCGGACACGCGCTCTTCGTCCAGCCAGATTTCGTAGTACGCCCGCGTGTTGGGCAGCAGGTGCTCGGACACGCGCGCCGCATCGGCATACAGCGTGGCATGCGCCTGCGACAGCAGCGGATTTGCGGCCACCTGCACGTTGCGATTCACATCGCCGCAGGCGGCCAGCGTATCGATCAAGGTGGCATTGATGGCCTGCATGGTGGCCTTCAATTCGCGCTTGATCACGCCATGGAACTGGAAGGCCTGGCGCGTGGTGACGCGCAGCGAATGATTGGCATAACGGGTGGCGATGCCATCCAGTGCCAGCCACTGCGTGGGCGTGATCACTCCGCCCGGCGTGCGCGTGCGGATCATGAACTGGTACGCCGGCTCCAGCTTCTGCCGCCGCCGCTCATCGCGGATGTCGCGGTCGTCCTGCTGGTAGCTGCCGTGGTACTTGATCAGGGTCTGATCGTCCTCACGCAACGCCCCGGTCACCGCATCGGCCAGGCTCTGCTGCAACGATCCACGCAGACGGCGGCTTTCGGATTTGATGTCTTCGACGGAGTGGCTCATAACGGGATTCGGCATTCGTGATTGGGGATTAGCAACAGCAAAGCGCGGGCATTACCCACACAGCACAAAGATCGCGGACACCCGCTCTCACGAATCCCCAATCCCCACTCCCCAATCCCGGCACTAATAGACATCCCGCGCATAGCGCCCCTCCACCTGCAATTGGGTGAGATACGCGGCGGCGGTCTCGGCATCCAGGGCGCCGTGAGTGGCGACGATGTCGAGCAGGGCGGCGTGCACGTCCTTGCCCATGCGGGTGGCGCCGCACACATACACGTGCGCGCCGGCCTGCAGCCAGGCATGGACCTCGGCGCCACGCGCGCGCAGGCGGTGTTGCACGTAGAGCTTTTCGGCCTGGTCGCGCGAGAACGCCAGGTCCAGCGCGTGCAACTCGCCGCGTTGCAGGGCCAGCTGCCATTCGGCCTGGTACAGGAAATCGGTATTGAAATGCTGGGCGCCGAAGAACAACCAGTTACGGCCCTTGGCGCCGGTTTCCGCACGCTCCTGCACGAAGCCGCGGAACGGTGCCACGCCGGTGCCCGGGCCGATCATCAGGATGTCGCGATCGGTATCGGCCGGCACGCGGAAGCGGTGGTTGGGTTCGATGTACACCGGCGCAGTGTCGCCTTCGGCAAGCGCGGCCAGAAAGCCGCTGGCCGAACCCAGATGCGCATGCCCATGCGCCTGGTAGGCGACCTCGTCCACCGCCAGATGCACCTCATCGCCCACGCGCTTGCGGCTGGAGGCGATGGAATACAGCCGCGGGGTGAGCGGACGCAGCGCGGCGAGCAGGCCGGCGTGGTCCCAATCCGCCGGCCAGCGGCGCAGCACGTCGATCACCTGATGATCGGCGAGCAGCGACGCCAGGCCGGCAGTCTGGGTGGGGGCGAGCAGCGCTTGCAGTTCTTGCGCGCCTGCGCGCTCGGCATGTGCGGTGAGAAACGGCCGCGACAGCTTGGTCAGTTCGCGCTGGGTGGCGAGCCATGCATGCACTGCCAGTGTCTGCTCGCCGACGGTGACGACGGCGTTGCCGTCCAACCGCAATGTCTGCAGCACCGCATCGACCAACGCAGGCGGATTGCGGTGGCGGATGCCCAGCGCATCGCCCGGCTCATAGCTCAGGCCACTGCCTTCCAACGAAAATTCCAGATGCCGCACGCGCTTGCCGGGGACCGCGTAGACGCGAAATCCCGGGCCCTTGAAATCGCGTCCGCTGATGATCTGATTGGACAACAGCTCGGCGGCGAACGGCTGCTGCTGCGACCACACCGGCGTGGCCGGGGTGCTGCGCAGTGGCGTGACCGTGGCCGAGTGCAGGCCGCCCTTGAGTTGCTCGCGCGCATGCGTGAGCGCCTGCGCGCGCCACGGCACGGCGACGCTGTCGATGTCCAGATCGGCTTCGCCGCGCGGCTGCACGCGGCGGCCGCCCAGTTCGGCCAGGCGCTCGTCGATGCGTCGGGCGATACCGCAAAAATCGGCATAACTGGAATCGCCCAGCCCCAGCACTGCGTACTTGAGCTCGGGCAGCTTGGGCGCGCGACGGCTGGTCAGGAATTCCACCAGGCCGATCGCATCGTCTGGCGGGTCACCTTCGCCCTGGGTGCTGATCACCACATACAACAGCCGCTCACTGGCCAGCTCGCGGGTGGGGTAGGCGTCGGCGCGCAACAGGCGCACGCTCAGACCTGCGGCTTCGGCCTCGGCGGCCAGGTGCTCTGCCTGGCGACGCGCGTTGCCGGTCTGGCTGCCGTACACCACGGTCAGGCGCTGGCCTTCCAGGGCGATTGCCTGTGCTTGTCCGCCCGGCAACACGGCCAGCGCGCGCGGCGGATGGCCCTGCGCCAGCCCGGCGGTGTAACCGGACAGCCACCACAGCGATGCGGTATCCAGGCCGTCGACCAACCGGTCCAGCAGCGCCTTGCGCTCGTCGGGCAAGGGGCTGGGCGGTAGCGCGGAACTGGCGGCGGTCATTCGGATCCGGGGGATTTGATGAGAGGGACGATGTTAGGGAGGCGTTGCGCCCACCAGAAAGGAATTGCCGTTATCGCGTTATGCCGGGCGCTTATTTCGCGCAGTCATCGGGGCGGCACACACTGCAGCGCCTTGCCCTACCATCGGCTGGTCTGCCCGCCGACACCCACGACATTCCGATGACCCTGCCGCCGCTGTCCCATCTCGACCGGCTCGAAGCCGAAAGCATCCACATCCTGCGCGAAGTCGCCGCCGAGTTCCGGGCTCCGGTGATGCTGTATTCGGTGGGCAAGGACAGTTCGGTGCTGCTGCACCTGCTGCTCAAGGCGTTCGCGCCATCGCGGCCGCCGATCCCGCTGCTGCATATCGATACACGCTGGAAGTTCTGCGAAATGATCGCCTTCCGCGACCGCCGCGCGGCCGAGACCGGCGTGGACCTGCGCGTGCACATCAACCCCGACGGCGTTGCGCAGGACGTTGGCCCGATCAGCCACGGTGCCGCCGTGCACACCGACATCATGAAAACCCAGGGCCTGAAGCAGGCCCTGGAGCACGGCGGCTTCGATGCGGCGATCGGTGGGGCACGCCGCGACGAAGAGAAATCGCGCGCCAAGGAGCGCGTCTTTTCGTTTCGTACCGCACGCCACCGCTGGGACCCGAAGAACCAGCGCCCGGAGTTGTGGAATCTGTACAACGCGCGCACCGGTCCGGGCGAAAGCGTGCGCGTGTTTCCGCTCTCCAACTGGACCGAGCTGGACATCTGGCTGTACATCTACCGCGAGAAGATTCCGGTGGTGCCGCTGTACTTCGCCGCCCCGCGCCCGGTGGTGGAGCGCGATGGTGCCTGGATCATGGTCGACGACGCGCGCCTGCCGCTGCGCCCGGGCGAAACCCCGCAACTGCGCTCGGTGCGCTTCCGTACGCTGGGCTGCTACCCGCTCACCGGCGCCATCGACTCCGATGCAGACACGCTGGAAGCGGTCATCGCCGAAATGCTGGTCAGCACCAGCTCCGAGCGCCAGGGCCGCATGATCGACCACGCCCCGGGCGCATCGATGGAACAGAAGAAGCTTGAGGGGTATTTCTGATGGGCAGTGAATGGGGAATGGAGAATGGGGAATCGCAACAGCGGTTGCCGGAAGACGTCACGTTGGCGGAGAACGCTTTTGCGATTCCCGATTCCCGACTCCCAATTCCCGGCACCATCGGCGCCTACCTCCAGCAACACGAATCCAAGCCGCTGCTGCGCTTCATCACCTGCGGCAGCGTGGACGACGGCAAGAGCACGCTGATCGGGCGGTTGCTCTACGACAGCAAGCGCTTGTTCGACGATCAGCTTGCCGCGCTGGAAAGCGATAGCCGACGGCATGGCACCCAGGGCGGGGGCATCGACTATGCCCTGCTGATGGACGGGCTGGCGGCCGAACGCGAGCAGGGCATCACCATCGATGTGGCCTACCGCTATTTCGATACCGACCGGCGGAAATTCATCGTGGCCGATTGCCCCGGACACGAGCAGTACACGCGCAACATGGCCACCGGCGCGTCGACCGCCGATGTGGCGGTGGTGCTGGTGGATGCACGCAAGGGCCTGCTGACGCAGACCCGCAGGCATAGCTACATCGTGTCGTTGCTGGGCATCCGGCATGTGGTGCTGGCGGTCAACAAGATGGACCTGGTGGACTACGACGCGCAGGTGTTCGCCGACATCGCAGAAGGCTACGCCGCACTTGCCGCGCAGCTGGGCATCGCCCAGGTGCAGTGCATTCCGCTGTCGGCGCTGGCGGGCGAAAATCTGTCCAGCGCTTCGACGCAGATGCCGTGGTACGGCGGCCCGCATCTGCTGCAGCACCTGGACACCGTGCAGTTGGAGTCGCTGGACGCTGGTAGCGGCCTGCGCCTGCCGGTGCAATGGGTCAACCGCCCCAACGCGCAGTTCCGTGGCTATGCGGGCACGATTGCCGCCGGCCAGGTGCGTGCGGGCGATGCGGTGGTGGTCGTGCCGTCCGGGCGCCGCACGCAGGTGGCAAGCGTGCGCGATGCCAACGGCGAGGTCGACAGCGCACGCGCCGGACAGGCAGTGACGCTGACCTTGCGCGATGAGATCGACATCAGCCGTGGCGACATCATTGCCGCCGTCGACGACCCGCCGGAGGTGGCCGACCAGTTCGCCGCGCATCTGCTGTGGATGGACGATGCTGCGTTGCTGCCCGGCCGCCCGTACTGGCTCAAGATCGGCACCCGCACCGTGACCGTGAGCATCAGCGAGATCAAGCACAAGGTCGATGTGAACACGCAGGAGCGGCTGGCCGCCAAGCGCCTGGAACTCAACGAGGTGGGTTACTGCAACCTGGCACTGGACGAACCGATCGCGTTCTCGCCTTACGCGCGCAACCGCGTGCTCGGCGGATTCATCCTGATCGACCGCCAAAGCAATGCCACCGTGGCCGCCGGCACGCTGGAATTCGCGTTGCGCCGCGCCGGCAACGTGCACTGGCAGCATCTGGACGTGGATCGCAGCGCACGTGCGCGCATCAAGGGCCAAGCGCCACGCGTGCTGTGGTTTACCGGGCTGTCGGGGGCCGGCAAGTCCACGGTCGCCAACCTGGTCGACAAGCGCCTGCACGCGCTGGGCTATCACACCTTCATCCTGGACGGCGACAACGTGCGCCACGGGCTCAACCGCGACCTGGGCTTCACCGACGAAGACCGCGTGGAAAACATCCGTCGCGTGGCCGAAGTGGCCCGCCTGATGGCCGATGCCGGCCTGATCGTGCTGGTGAGTTTCATTTCGCCATTCCGTGCCGAGCGGCAGCTGGCGCGCGAACGCTTCGACCAGGGCGAGTTCGTCGAGGTCTTCGTGGACGTGCCGCTGGCCGTTGCCGAAGCGCGCGATGTGAAAGGGCTGTACCGCAAGGCGCGCGCCGGGCAGATTCCCAATTTCACCGGGATCGACTCGCCGTACGAGGCACCCCAGAACCCGGAGATCCATCTTCACGCCGATGGTGAGAATGTAGAGGCGCTGGCGCACCATGTGCTCGAATATCTGGGACTGGAACGCTAAGCGCGGCTAGTAAAACTCCTGCGCAGCCGCCAGGCGGGCGCGGCCGGTGCTCGATCGGCATGTACCACTCGTACACTCCGGTTCTGAGTGCGCCGTCCGCACCCACCTGACTGCTCGCTACGTTTTGTTAGCCGCTCTAAGGGCGGCGAACACGACAGGGCATGCGGTCGTCAGGCAAACGCGGTGCGTGTACGCAGCGGCGGTGTATGACCCCATACACGCCGTTATTGCATACCGGCGGCGCCCGTCTGGCGAATGCGCGGCCAGGTGCTGGCCGCGCTGACCAGCGCATCGTGCCAAGGACAGCAAGGGTCTTTGGTCATGGTGCAAAGCGCGCCCTTTCTGTCAATTCATGGCGGCTAGGTCGGTAAACTTTCGACGTACCCCGCCAGGATGTTCTGATGCCTGTTCTGCCCAGCGCGCGCGTTTGCGCCGCGCTCTTGTTGGCCGCTGTCCTGGCCGGTTGTAGCCGTCAGGCCAGCACGCCGGCCGCCGCCAAACCCATTCCGGTCTCGGTGCAGACGGTGGCCACCCAACCCTGGAACTCGACCGTGCAGTCGATCGCCACCGTGCGTGCGCGCGAATCGGTGGCGCTCACCGCCGCGGTCAGCGATGTGGTGGAGCAGGTGTATTTCGACAGCGGCGACGAGGTCAAGGCCGGGCAATTGCTGCTGCGTCTGCGCGGCAATTCGCAGCAGGCGGCACTGACCGCCGCACAGGCCACCTTCGAAGAGACCGACCAGTTGTACCGCCGCCAGTTGAGTCTGGTTGGCCAGCAACTGGTGGCCAAGTCCACCGTGGACACGCAGCGCGCGCTGCGCGATGCCGCACAGGCGCGCGTGCAGCAGATGCGCGCGGAAATCACCGACCGCGAAGTGCGCGCGCCGTTTTCCGGCGTGCTGGGCATCCGCCAGATCAGCCCTGGCTCGCTGATCACCTCCAGCACGGTGATCGCCACGTTGGACGATGTGGCGCGCATGTATGTGGATTTCCAGGTGCCGGAATCGCAGTTCGGCCTGGTGCAACTCGGTAATGCCGTGAGCGGCAGCGCGGCGGCGTATCCGGGCGCGCAGTTCCAGGGCGAGGTGGTGACCATCGATTCGCGGATCGATGAGACCACGCGCTCGGTGACGGTACGTGCGGATTTCCCCAACGACGATCGCCGGCTGCGTCCGGGCATGCTGCTGGATGTGCGGCTGTTCCAGCCGGCGCGGCAGGCGGTGGTGATTCCGGAAATTGCGGTGGTGCAGGTGGGGCGCGAATCGTACGTCTTCCGGGTCAAGCCCGACAGCACCGTGGAGCGCGCCGATGTGCGGCTGGGCGAGCGTCGCGACGGCAAGGTGGAAATCCTCGAAGGCATCAAGGCCGGCGAGCGCATCGTAGTGGACGGCACCGGCAAGCTGCGCCCGGGCCTGAAGATTGCCGATCAGGCCGCGCCCGCAGCGCCACGCCCGCAGGCGGCCGCACAATGAAACTCTCCGACCTGTCGATCACCCGCCCGGTGATGGCGGTGGTGATGAGTTTGCTGCTGATCGTGCTGGGGGTGATGTCGTTCACCCGCCTCACGCTGCGCGAGTTGCCGGCCATCGACCCGCCCATCGTCTCGGTGGATGTGGAATACACCGGCGCCTCTGCCGCAGTGGTGGAAAGCCGCATCACCCAGGTGCTGGAAGACGCGCTGGCCGGCATCGAGGGCATCTCCACCATCGAGGCGCGCAGCCGTAATGGCTCCTCCGACATCAGTATCGAGTTCGTGCAATCGCGCGATGTGGAAGCGGCCGCCAACGACGTGCGCGATGCGGTCAGCCGGGTGTCCGACCGCATGCCCGACCAGGCACGTCCACCGGAGATTTCCAAGGTCGAAGCCGACGCCGACCCCATCCTGTGGCTCAACATGAGCTCCAGCACGATGGACACGCTGCAGCTGTCCGACTACGCCGAGCGCTACGTGGTCGACCGCTTCTCCAGCCTGGATGGCGTGGCGCAGCTGCGGATCGGCGGGCGCCAGCGCTATGCGATGCGCATCTGGCTGGACCGCGACCAATTGGCGGCACGCGAACTCACCGTGGCCGATGTGGAAGCGGCGCTGCAGAACGAAAACGTCGAGCTGCCCGCCGGCAGCATCGAATCGGCGCAGCGCGATTTCACCTTGCGCGTGGAGCGCAGTTATCTCAAGCCCGAAGATTTCGCCAAGTTGCCGTTGAACAAGGGCGAGGGCGGTTACGTGGTACGGCTGGGCGATGTGGCCAGGGTGGAGCTGACCTCGGCCGAGCGGCGCGCCTATTTCCAGAGCAATGGCGTGCCCAACGTGGGGCTGGGCATCGTGCGCAACTCCACCGCCAATGCGCTGGACGTGGCGCGCGAAGCGCGCGCGCAAGCCGAAGAAGTGCAGAAGTCGCTCCCGAAGGGCACCAACATCTTCGTTGCCTTCGATACCACCACCTTCATCGATGCGGCGGTGGAGCGCGTGTATCACACGCTGGTGGAAGCGGTGGTGCTGGTGCTGGTGGTGATCTGGGTGTTTCTGGGCAGCGCGCGTGCCGCGCTGATTCCTGCGGTGACGGTACCGGTGTGCCTGATTGCCGCGTTCATTGCGCTATACGCCTTCGATTTTTCGATCAACCTGCTCACCCTGCTGGCCTTGGTGCTGTGTATCGGCCTGGTGGTGGACGACGCCATCGTGGTGGTGGAAAACATCCAGCGCCGGATCGATCTGGGCGAACCGCCGCTGGTGGCCGCCAAGCGCGGCACCGGGCAGGTGGCGTTCGCGGTGATCGCGACCACGGCCGTGCTGGTGGCGGTGTTTCTGCCGGTCGGTTTTCTGGAAGGCAATACCGGGCGGCTGTTCCGCGAATTGGCAGTGGCGCTGGCGGCGGCAGTGGCGATCTCGGCCTTCGTGGCGCTGACGCTGACGCCGATGATGTCGTCCAAGTTGTTGCGCGCGCATGGGCAGGCCAAGCCCAATCGCTTCCACCGCTGGTTCGATGGGCGCATGCAGGCGGTGTCCGGTGCGTATGGGCGCTCGCTGGAGCGGCATGTGCACCGCACCTGGATCTTTGCGCTGTTGATGCTGTTGGCACTGGGCGCCAGCGCATGGCTGATGGGCCGCATTCCTTCCGAACTGGCGCCGGCCGAAGACCGCGGCAATTTCCAGATCATGATCGACGGCCCGGAAGGGGCCGGCTTCGATTACACGGTTGGGCAGATGCATCAGGTGGAAGACATCCTGCGCCCCTTCGTGGGGCCGGACAAACCCATCGTGCGCGCCAACCCGCGCGTGCCTGGCGGCTTTGGCAGCAGTGAGGAAATGCACACCGGCCGGGTCAGCGTGTTCTTGCAGGATTGGGAAAAGCGCTCCCGCCCCACCACCGAAGTGGCCGATGAGGTGCAGCAGAAACTCAATGTGCTCAGCGGCGTGCGTGCGCGCACGCAGGTGAGCGGCGGGCTGGTGCGTAGCCGTGGACAACCGTTCCAGCTGGTGCTGGGCGGGCCGGATTACGCGGAGATTGCGCAATGGCGCGACCGCATTTTGCAGCGCATGGAAGCCAACCCCGGTCTGGTCGGCCCCGACTCCGATTACAAGGAGACCCGCCCGCAGATGCGCGTCAATATCGACCGCCTGCGCGCGGCCGATCTGGGCGTGCCGGTCACTGCCATCGGCGGGGCGCTGGAAGCGTTGATGGGCTCGCGCCGCGTCACCACCTTCGTCGACAACGGCGAGGAATACGACGTGATGCTGCAGGCCGGGCGCGAAGGCCGCATGTCGCCGGAAGACCTCACCGCCATTCGCGTGCGTTCCAACCGTGGCGAACTGATCCCGCTCTCCAACCTGGTGACATTGAGCGAAGTGGCCGAAGCCGGCACCTTGAATCGCTTCAATCGCCTGCGTGCGATCACCATCACCGCCGGCCTGGCCCCGGGCTACCCGCTTGGCGATGCCATTGCCTGGGCGCAGCAGGCCGCGCAGGAAGAACTTCCCGAATATGCGCAGGTGGACTGGAAAGGCGAATCGCGCGAGTACCAGCAATCGGGCAGTGCGGTGTTGCTGACCTTCGGCATGGCGCTGCTGGTGGTGTATCTGGTGCTGGCCGCGCAGTTCGAAAGCTTCGCGCACCCGTTGGTGATCATGCTCACCGTGCCGTTGGCCGTGCTGGGCGCGCTGGTGGGGCTGTGGCTGACCGGCGGCACGCTCAATCTGTTCAGTCAGATCGGCATCGTGATGCTGGTGGGGCTGGCGGCCAAGAACGGCATCCTGATCGTGGAATTCGCCAACCAGTTGCGCGACGAAGGGCGCAGTGTGCATGCGGCCATCGTGGAATCGGCATCGGTGCGTTTGCGCCCGATCCTGATGACCTCCATTGCGACGGTAGTCGGCGCGATTCCGCTGGTGGTAGCCGGTGGGCCTGGCTCGGCCAGCCGCGCCACCATCGGCGTGGTGGTGATCTTCGGCGTCTCGCTGTCCACGTTGTTGTCGCTGTACGTGGTGCCGGCGTTCTACAGCCTGATCGCGCCGTTTACCAAGTCGCCCGAAGCGGTGGCACGCCAGCTGGAAACCCTGGAAGCGCAGACGCCGTCGGTGGGTGGGCATGCGTGAACGCGGCCGGCAGCGCGACGGCTGCCGGCGTTCGTCGATGCGGGGAAGGTGTCAGGCCATCGACGTGCTGGGCCGGTGTGTGCATTCGTCCATCTGAGCGGCCGGTGTCGCTGCGCTGCGCGGTACGTTGCATGCGGCGGCGATGCCGCGCGCTGCGATACGTCTCATATGGTTGTGCACGGTAGGCCGTCGCTGCGAGCCTCATAACGGTGCCCAGCCAGGACGGGCGCGCATTGTGGCCGGTCCTGTGGGCGCGGCACAGCACGGGTGCGCGCCAGTCGCCAACCAATGGCCCATGACAGTCACGGATGGATATGGTGCACTTCGACGATTGCCATCCCCGGAGTTGTCGATGCGTCGTCTTGCCTGCCTGCTTGCTCCTTCCCTTCTCGCGTTGTGCTGCGGCAACGTGTTGGCACAGTCGTCCGGCGAGCCGGTTCCCAATGGTCGTCTGCCGACCTGGGCAGTACCGGAGCGCTACAGCCTCGCGCTCAAGATCGACCCGGAGCAGACGCAATTCAGCGGCCGCACCACCATCCGCGTGCAGCTCAAGCAGGCGTCCGACCATCTCTGGCTGCACGGCAAGGAATTGAAGGTCAGCAAGGTCACCGTCAAGCCCGGCAAGGGCAAGGCGCTGACTGCACGCTACGTGGAAGCCGATGCGCAAACCGGCGTGGCAAGGCTGGATTTCGGCCGCACGCTCTCGCCGCAGACGCTTACCGTGGAGATCGCCTACAGCGCGCCGCTCAACCAACAGCTGCAGGGCCTGTACCAGGTGAAATACCAGGGCAAGGCGTATGCGATGACGCAGATGGAGCCGATCAGTGCGCGCTACGCGTTCCCCGGCTTCGACGAGCCGGCGTTCAAGACGCCGTTCGACATCAGCCTGACCGTGCCCAGCGATGACCAGGCGCTGGCCAACACCATCGCGACCTCGACCAAGCCCGCCGGCAAGGGCTGGAAGACGGTGACGTTCGCCCCGACCGTGCCGCTGCCGACCTATCTGGTCGCCTACGCCGCCGGCCCGTGGGACGTGGTGGATGTGGCGCCGATGCCGGCCACCCCGCAGCGCCCCAACGCCACGCCGTTGCGCGGCATTGCCGCCAAGGGCCAGGGCCCGCGCATCACCCCCGCACTGGACCAGACCCCGGCCATCATCGCCGCGCTGGAGGACTACTACGCCTTCGGTTATCCATTCGACAAGCTCGATCTGGTCGCAGCGCCGGACTTCAGCGCCGGCGCGATGGAAAACCCGGGGTTTGTGACCTTCCGCGATTGGCTGCTGTTGTTGGACAAGGATTCGCCGGCCGAGAACGTGCAGCGCTCCTTCAACGTCAATGCGCACGAGCTGGCGCATCAGTGGACCGGCGACACCGTGACCATGGCGTGGTGGGACGACCTGTGGCTCAACGAAGCGTTCGCGACCTGGATGCAGCAGAAGATCACCATGCAGCTGCATCCGGAATACCACGCCAATCTGGACCGTATCGGCGGTGCGCAGCATGCGATGGAAAACGACAGCCTGGTGAGCGCACGCAAGATTCGCCAGCCGATCACCGGCAATGGCGATATCGAAACCGCCTTCGACGGCATCACCTACCAGAAGGGCGCGGCGGTGCTGGCGATGTTCGAAGCCTTCGTTGGCGAAGACGTGTTCCGCCAGGGCATGCGCGCCTATATCGCCAAGCATAAGTTCGGCAACGCCACCGCCGATGACCTGGTCGATGCGATCGCAGAAGCGGCCGGCAAGGGCGATGATTTCAAGGCCGCATTCCGCAGCTTCCTCAACCAGCCGGGCGTGCCGTATCTGCAGACCCAGGTGGCGCGCGAAGGCGGCAAGACCGTGGTCAAGCTGCAGCAGCAACGCTACCTGCCGCTGGGCTCCAGCGGCTCTGCCGCGCAACAGTGGGGTGTGCCGGTGTGCGTGAAGTACGGCAAGGGCAAGAACCAGGTTGGCACCGCCTGCCAGTTGCTTGAAGGCGGCAGCGGCAGCATCGTGCTGGAAGGGGCCGGCAAGAACACCTGGGTGTTCCCGAATGCGCGTGGCGCCGGCTATTACCGTTTCTCGCTGCCCAGCAAGCAGTTGGCGGCGCTGGGCAAGCAGGTCGGCCAGCTGGACGATAACGAACAGCTCGCCTACGCTGATGCGATCAATGCGGCGTACCGTCACGGTGATGCCGACAACGCGGCCGTGCTGGCAGCGCTCGCGCAGTTGGCGCCGTCGGCATCGGCCGATGTGTCCACCGCGTTGCTGGACCGCTTCGGGTGGATCTGGCGTTACCAGGCCACCACCGAGGCGCAGCGCGGCGCATTGCGCAAGGCCGCCGAACAGGCGTACCTGCCGCGTCTGCGTGCGCTGGGCTACACGCGGCGCAGCGGTGAGTCGATCGACGACACCGCACTGCGCACGTCGCTGGCCAGTGTGTTCGCCTTGCGTCTGCAGAACGCAGAGGTCCGCAAGGCCCTGCTGGCGCAAGGCGATGCGGTGCTGGCCGGCGGCAAGGGTGCGCTGGATTTCTCCGCCGCCAACCCGGACCTGCTCGGCACCGTGCTGGCAGTGACTGTCCAGGAACGCGGCGCACCGGCAGTGCAGGCGCTGATCGATGCATTGCGCACGCATGCCGACCCGGCCCAGCGCAACGCCATGATCGCCGCACTGGGTGCGGTGCAGGACCCGGCGCTACTGAAGCAGGTGCGCGATTTCGCGCTGACCGACGCGATCAAGGTAGGCGAGATGAAGAGCCTGCTGATGCGCGGGCACAGCGATGAGCGTTCGCATGAGTCGATGTGGGCCTGGTTCACTGCCAACTTCGACCGCATCGTGCAACGCAGTGGCTCGTTCGATGGTGGCGGGTTGCCGGCGCTGGGTGCTTCCGGTGGCTGCAGCGTGGACGAGGCCGATCGCCTGGATGCGTTCTTCAAGCCGCGCCTGGCCAAGCTCAGTGGCGCCGACCGTGGCCTGGCGCAGACCGGCGAGACCATCCGCCTGTGCGCTGCGTTGAAACAGGCGCAAACCGCCCAGCGCTGAGTTGCGGCGTGCGGCCGGTGTGCGCAGTATCGTGGGAGTCGCTGCTGCGCATGCCATGACCAACGCAATGGACCAATCGCTGATCGTGCACGGGGAAGGCTTCGTGCTGCGCCGCTGGCGCCAGGACGACCTGGATGCCTTGGTGCGGCATGCCAACGACCCGCTGGTGCCGCGCGGATTGAGCGAGCGATTCCCTCACCCATATACCCGTGCCGATGGCGAAGCGTTCCTAGCGGGTAGGGTTGTCGATTTGCGAGACCCGGTGCTGGCCATCGAGATCGATGGCCAGGCCTGCGACACGATCGCAGTGCGCCCAGGGCAGGGCGAACGTCGCTACTCGGCCGAGCTGGGGTATTGGATCGGTCGCACGTATTGGGGCCGCGGCTGGATGACACGCATCGTGGGCACGTATGTCGCCTGGGCGATGCAGACACGACCGCTGTATCGCGTGCAGGCCACTGTGCTCGATCGCAATCCTGCATCGGCCACGGTGTTGCTGCGCAATGGCTTCGTCGAAGAAGGCGTCAGCCGCTGTGCGCTGCTCAAGCCGGATGGGCTGCACGATCTGCGTGTGTTCGCCCGGGTGAATCCACCCGTTGCGATTGGCGTGCCGGTGTGCGCATCCGCCCCTGCGTGATTGCATGCACATGATGGCGAGCTGTACGACGGGAAATGGCCGCCGCAGGAGTCTTGCAGATGCTGCTGGCCTTCGGGTCGCGTCGACGCCTCCTGCCGGGCGGCACGACGTTCAACATGCCTCAGCGCAGCCGCCATGTACGGACCATCGCGCCTGTGGCTTACCATCGGCGTCACTGCCTGTGCGGCAGCGGCCTTCCGGCGCTGCAACACGATCGACACGCAGACGGCGAAACGGCCGGAAGCAGCCGTTCCGCACTGCAAGCAACTCGAACTCCTGGATCCGACAATGACACAGCATGATGGACGCGGCGGACGGCCGCCACGCGACGGCGGCTCCGGCCCCTCGCACAACCCGTGGGGCCGCGCTGCGCCGCGCACACCTGCACCGCGCAGTGCCGCACCCCGCGCTCCAGCGCAGCACACTTCCGCTGTCACGCCACCTGCCGCTGCAGCAAGCGGCAACGCGCGTGAGGTGCGGCTGTACGGCATCAACGCCGTGCAGGCCGTGTTCAAGGCGCGCCCGCAGGCGCTGCGCAAGCTGTACCTAAGCGAGGCGCGCATTCCGCAGTTCAAGGCGCTGCTGGCCTGGTGCGTGACCCAGCGCATCGGCTATCGGGTGGTGGACGAGGCCGATCTGAGCAAGCTCGCTGCCAGTGCGCACCATGAAGGCATCGTCGCCGAGGTGCTGCGCGTCGCCCCGCAACCGTTGCAGGAATGGCTGGCCGCGTTGCCGCAGGGCCCGGTGCTGGCGCTGTGGCTGGACGGGGTGGGCAACCCGCACAACTTCGGGGCGATATTGCGCTCGTCGGCGCACTTCGGTGTGGCCGGTCTGTTGTTGCCGGCCGGCTCCACGTTGGGCCTGTCGGGCGCGGCGGCACGCGTGGCCGAAGGCGGCGCCGAAGCGGTACCGCTGGTGCAACTGCCCGACACTGCAACGGCGATGGCGCAGCTGCGCCAGGCCGGTTTTGCGATTGCCGCGACCTTGGTCGATGGTGGCCAGGACGTCTTCGCCGCCGCGCTGCCGCAGCGCCTGGTGTATGTGATGGGCGCGGAAAGCGAAGGCATGGACCGCGCCTTCGCGCGCGATTGCGATCTGCAGTTGTCGATCCGCGGCAGCGGCAAGGTGGAAAGTCTCAACGTCGCCTCGGCCACTGCGGTCTTCCAGGCCGCCTGGCACGCGCGCGTGCTCAACGGAGAACACTGATGGTGCGTTTTTGTGCGTTGTTGCTTGCGACCGGTTGCCTGTTCAGTGCCAACGCGTCTGCCGCCACGCCGGCGGCACCTCCCGAGGTGCGCACCGATCATGGTGTGGTGCGTGGCCAATGGCAGGACGACGGCAGTGCGGTCTTCCGCGCGATCCCCTTCGCTGCGCCGCCACTGGGCGCGCTGCGCTGGCGCCCGCCGCAACCGGTCGCCGCATGGACGCAGGTGCGCGACGCCACTCAGGCCGCCACGCCGTGCGTGCAGCCGGCGCTGGGCTGGAACAACGCCATGGCCAGGCGCGGCACCGAAGATTGCCTCTATGTCGAAGTGCAGACACCGCAGCTGCATCCGGCCAAGCCGCTGCCGGTGTTCGTATGGATCCACGGTGGCGCGAACGTGGCCGGCGGCGCCGACGGACATCTGCCCACCAACCTGGTGGCGCAGGGCATGCTGGTGGTGACGCTGCAATACCGGCTGGGCGCGCTGGGGTTCCTGTCGTTGCCGGAGCTGACCGATGGCGACAACGAAGCCGCCGGCAATGTCGCCTTGCTCGATCAGATCGCGGCGCTGCAATGGGTGCGCGACAACATCGCGCAGTTCGGCGGCGACCCCGCGCGAGTCACGATTGCCGGGCAGTCGGCCGGCGGCCAGGACGTGGGCTTGCTGATGCTCAGCCCGCTCGCACGTGGCCTGTTCTCGGCAGCCATCGAACAGAGCGGCACTGCCGGCTTCGGCCTGCCGGCGCGCAGCCTGGAAGACAATCGCGCGCTGGGTGTGAGCATTGCCAAACGTGCCGGCATCGACGATTCGGCCACACGGCTGGCGCAACTACGCGCGTTGCCGGCCGACCAACTGCTCAAGGCCGCGCAGGGCGTGGATGTGCCGGCCTTGGATGACGACGGCTATATCTGGTTGCAGGCGGTGGTCGACGGGCGCGTGCTGCCACGTGCGCCGGCCGAACTGCTGGCTGCCGGCGCGCAGGCAAAGGTGCCACTGTTGATCGGTTACGTGGTGCAGGAACTGCGCTATGGCGGCGAGGACGGCGCCGAGAAGCGGGTGCGCCGCGACTATCCCGACCACGCCGACACCATCCTGCAAACGCATCGTGCCGCTATCGCGCAGCGCGCCGCGCGGCAAGGCAATGCATCCATGCAATTGTCCACCGATCTCACCTTCCGCTGCCCGGCGGTGACCGTGGCGCAACGCCAGGCTGCGCTGGGCGTGCCGGTGTGGCATTACGTGTTCGATACGGCGGTGCCCGGTGGGCAGGTGACACATAGCGCCGAGTTGCCGTTCCTGTTCAAGAATCTGCCGATCGGCCAGCCGCCGGTGTCCCTGCAGCGCTATTGGGCCGCGTTCGTGCAGCAGGGCAATCCGAATGCCAAGGGCCTGCCGGCTTGGCCGGCATTTGCGCCGGCACAGGCGGGGCTGCAGTTCGATGCGCGTGGCGTGCAACCCATCAAGCACGCGCGTCCGGCGGTATGTGCAGGCGTGGACTTGCCCTGATCGATCGCGCGCACCAAACGGTGCGCGCGATCGACCCAACGCAACTCGATTCAGCGTTCGCAGCCCGGCCCACCGAAATAGAAACCACCATTCTGCATTTCCGGCGACAAGCCGGTGCGGGTGACGCCGGCATCCAAGGCATACGGATAGCTGTAACCGGCCATCGCCAGCGTGTAGCAGGACGGATGCTCCACGCTCAGCGATGACAGGCGCTGCACGGGATGGGTGACCATCGCCGCATCGCGGTAGAAGTGGTTGGCCTGGAATGCGGCCTGGCGATAGCCGGCCGCTGCGAACTGACCGCTCCCCATGCGTGTGCTGGCTACACCGCTGTTGGTCGAGACCTCGCCGCCTGCGCTCACGTACGCAACGCGTCCATCGGCGAGATCGCCCGAATACAGTGATGCCTTGTAGTAACCGATCCATTCGCCGTCCAGGCGCAGCCACCAGTTGCCGTCGGTATTCTTCTGGAATTCGACACCCAGCAGGGTCTGCTTGCCGCCTGCAATGCTGAATCCTGCGGCCGGCTGAGCGCCCAGGACATGTCGCGTGCTGGTCTGCACGAAATCGCTGCAATCCAGATTATGACAACCTGTAGTGACGTAACCGTCCTGGGTGGAATAAATGAAAACGATCGGCTTGTTGCCCCAGCCTGCGTCTGGCTGGATCTCCCAGCCCACTTCAAGTGTTTGCACTTGCTCGCTTGCGCTTTCACCAACGATCCATATCTGACTGATGGTTTGTTTCTCGTTGGTGGAGCGTAACGTGGGTGCCCAAAGATTGATGTCGGCTCCTGCGCCTGTGACCGATGTGCCGGCGGTATCCAGAAAGACGAGGGAGTAGTAATGCGTTACCGGCGCCGCTTCCTGCACCGCCGGCACAGCGTCAGCCTGCCTGGGAGCAATCGCGCGCGGGGTTGTGCCGCGTAGAAAGCTACGCAGATTCGCATGCTTGCTCATCTCGGCCAAGCCGATGCGTTCGAACGGCACGCTGCCGGTGTCGCAACGTTGACCCGGGTTGACCGGCGCCACCGTCCCCTTGTTACTTGAGAGGGAGGGGGGTGCCGCCGGCGTGCTGCCATCGCGCAAGGCAGGTTGCTGCGCACTTGGAATGCAATCGAACACCTTGCCGTCCTGTTGCACGCTGCGCAGCACGGTCAGACCGTTGTAACGATTGAACAGATAACGCTGCATTTCGGCGAAGGCGGTGGGATCGCTGACCTTGGCCGCAGCACCACGTGTTGCGTAACTGAGCTGCGCCTGCGCATCCAGAAACGCCTTGAAGTCCCGCGTGACCTGCGGAAATGCCCGGGATGCAGCCAGCGACGTGCCAAGCGCGTCGCGTTGGGTAGTTGCGACGCTTGCGGTGGCCGGTGTGCGAAGCAAGGGTGGCATCAGTGTATCGATGCTGCGGTCGCTGGTCGTCGAGATCGATGGCGATAGCAGCGTGGCAGCGCCGGCTGTGGGAGCCAGTGCAAAAACGCAAAGCGCAGCAATCGCGTGGCTGATCGATATCGGCCGATGAGAACGGAAGGTCATGTGTTGTCCCTTGGCGCCGGAATGAAACTGCCTGCACGCGGCGTACCATGCAGGACAGCAGCTTCAGTCCGCAGGTGCATTCCGAGTTCCGTTCGGGGCGCATGCCTGCGTTGAAGGCGTGCGCAGTCTAGCTGCGCAAAAAACAACTGGATGGGCAACAATGCATTGCGTGACATCAGGCACGAAGCAAGCGCAATGCGCTAAGCGGATGCCATGTCAATGGTCATGCACACCTTTGCGTACGGCGTTTGCTATTGCGCAAAGGTGTGCCAGTTCACTCCACTATCAGCATGGCTGCTCTTACTTTTTTTGCAGCCTCACTGCAGCGCCGCCGCCTGCAGCAAGCGCAAGCTGCAATGTGTCGTTACGTGTGAGCCTGCGTGTGTCGATGCGTACGTCGCTCGGGGTCTCTCCATCGGTATAGATGGTGGCGGTCCAGCTGCCTTCGCCCAGGAACGAGAGCGGCAGGGTCAGCGTGCGCGCCTGCTCGTTGGTCATCGCGCCCACATACCAGTCCTTGCCGCTACGCCGCGCCAGTGCGATGTGCTCGCCGATGGCGCCATCCAATGCGCGCGTCTGGTCCCAGCTTGCAGGCACATCGCGCAGGAACTGCGCGGCGGGCACGTTTTCGTATTGCTCGGGACTGTCGGCAACCACCGCAAACGGACTCTCGTAGACCACGTACATCGCCAATTGCTGCGCGCGTGTGGTCATCACCTGCGGCCCGAAGTGCTGTGGCTTGAACTCGGCCGGGTGGACATTGCGAAAGCCGCCAGGGGTGTAATCCATCGGTCCAAGCAACATGCGCGTAAACGGCAAAGTGAGGTTGTGGGTCGCGGTGATGCGTGCGCTCCACTTGTTGTACTCGGCGCCGAGCACGCCCTCTTGGGTGAGATAGTTCGGATAGGTGCGGGTCAGCCCGGTCGGGTGATACGCACCGTGCAGATCCACCAGCAACCTGTGCTCGGCGGCCTTGCTCAGCAGACGATGATAGAAGTCCACCATCTGCTGGTCGTCGCGGTCCATGAAATCGACCTTGATGCCCTTGATGCCCAGCTGCTGGTACCAGGTGAGCGCTTGGTCCATGTGCGCATCGAGCGCGCGCCAGTGCGCCCACAGCCACAGCCCCACACCGCGCTTGCGTGCGTAGTTCACCAGACCAGGCAGATCGAGTTGCTCGACCGGGCGGAGAATGTCTGCATCGGCGTTGTACTGGCCATCGCCGGTACTGCCGTAGTACCAGCCGTCGTCGATCAGCATGTATTGCAGCTTCAAATCCCGCGCATGATCGATATAGCGCTGGATGGTGGCGGTATTCATGCCCGGGTTCGCCACCCCGCTGGCCAGGCTGCCCGACCACCAATCCCACGCCGATTTGCCCGCGCGCACCCAACTCGCATCGAAGGCGGGCGGCGGGTTCAGCGCAGAAATCAAATTGGATTCGATCAGGCTCGCGGGGTTGCCGGCCAGCATGATCACACGCCATGGCGTGGCGAAATCGCGTCCCTTCGCATCGATGCTGACCGCCACCGTGGGGTCGTCCAGGCGCGGCGAAAGTTTTGCCGAGACGCCCAGACCGCCATCGGAACGACCGGTGAGATACAAGCCGGCGTAATCGCGCAGATTCGCTTCGCCGATCGCAAGCGTGGTGCCGTTGGCGTCCGTCTGGCACACCAGAGGTAACTCGAGCAGATGATGCGCGCGCAATCTGGATGCGGCGATTGCATCGTATTCGCCCTCGTGGCTGGTTCCGAAGCGGCCCAGATTCAAGTTCCAGCAGCGGTAATCGTGGGGGAATGCAAAGCTGGTGAGTTCGTCGCGAATGCGCACCTGGCCCGCATCCGGCAAGACGTAACGCAGCGCAATGCCGTCGTCATACGCACGCAGTTCGATGTTGAGCTTGCGGTGTTGCGTATCGGCCAGTTGCACGCGCAGTTCTCGATAGTGGTCGCGTGCCTGTCGCGTCTTTCCCACCGCCAAGGTGAAGCGGCTGTCGTGCAGTTCGGTCGTGCTGCCTTCTAGCGTCATGTCACGGCCGAGCTTGTTGCCTCGGCCCAGATCCAGCCCGAGCGGTGCATCGTCGAGCACCAACGTGTTGCGATACAGCACGCGATAGCTGGGCACGCCGCCGTCGCGCAGCGTGAATTCCACTTGCGTGCGTGCATCGGGCGACTGTACGCGCAAGCTCTGTGCTGCAGCGGGTGCAGCGATCAAACACAACAATGCACATGCCGCGGGGACTGCGGACTGGATCAGGTTTCGCATGATTCCCTCCTCCTGGGATTGCCAACCCTAACGCAGAAAGGTTGTTGTCGATATCCAGCTGGGGTAACGTTACCTCGCACCATGGCCGCTGAAACAGGGGCGGCAGCCACGGGCGGCATCACGGAGGTCATGACGCAGAACGTCTGCACGACGGGTTGCCGATTGCATCGAAGCGGTGTGCACCGTTGTGTGGCAGTAGAGCTTGGGAGAGGCCTCTAATGCTGATGGTTCGCAGGGCGTTCCGCCGCGGAGCGCTGTGGGTGTTGTGTGCTTGCATGGGTTGGACTGCAGTGGAGGCAGCGCCTGCCGACGATCCGCCCGGTCCGTATGACGTGCGCGTGCTTGCCGGTGGCGTTGCGCTGATCAAGAAGCTCGCCGCCCAGACGCCGTGGTTGTCTGCCGATGCGGACTGGAGCGTGGTTGGATGGGTGCGCCCATCACGTTCGATTACAGGTCCTGCATTGATTGCAGGCGTCGGCGATCCGCAAGGCGCAGGCCGGTACTTCGCAATCGATGGCGGCACACTCGGCTTTGCGCAGGGCGCCGACAATGTGCTGCGCAGTACGCAGACCTTGCGTGCAGGCAGCTGGACGCAAGTGGCCGCAGTTGCCCAGGGAGAACGCCTGACCCTGTACGCCAACGGCCGCAAGGTCGCCAGCGGTCGTGTGCAACGGACGGCCATCGCGCCGACGCTCGTCTTCGGTCCACGCCAGCAACCTGCGGCGTATACGCAACATTTCGGCGGCGATATCGCGGGCTTTACCGCACAGGCGGGCGCGCTGGATGCACAGGCCATTGCACGGCTTGCCGCAAACGCGCCGGATCCGGCACTGCAGCGCTTCGAAGACGCATCGCCAGGCTGGCGTTTGCAGGTCAAGCAGATGGCCGGCCAGCTTGCGCCGCAGCCGGCTGCGACGTTGCCGCGCAGCAGCGCAGCGTTCTCGGCGCCGGTTGCACAGCCAGTACCGGATGCGCCTGCGCTGCAATCGCTGGATGCCGCATCCTGGCGTGTGGATGCATGGCAACTGGCCGCAGCACCGGAGCTTGGTGCAGCGACCGGCGCCACGCTGTCGCGTCGTGATGACACCACCGGCAATGCGTCGTGGCGTGTGGCGACCGTGCCCGGTACCGTGCTCACCACGCTGGTCGACCGTGGCGTGTATCCGGATCCGGACATCGGCCTGAACAATATGGCCATTCCCGAAGCGTTGAGCCGTCAGGACTGGTGGTACCGCAGCAGTTTCGATCTGCCTGCCGCCGCGCAAGGCAAGTGTCTGGAACTGCTGTTCAATGGCATCAACTATGCCGGCGAAGTCTGGGTCAACGGCGTGCAGGTCGGGCGTACGCGCGGCGCATTCGCACGCGGTCGTTTCGATGTCAGCAGGCAGCTCAAGCCAGGTCGCAACGTCATTGCGGTACGGGTGTCGCCGCCACCGCATCCGGGCATTGCGCACGAACAATCGATGCGCGCAGGCGTCGGCGAAAACGGCGGCATGCAGGCCCTGGATGGCCCGACCTTTATCGCCACCGAGGGTTGGGACTGGATTCCCGCGGTACGCGACCGTAATGCCGGTCTGTGGCAGGACGTGCAGTTGCACGCCAGCGGCCCGCTCGCACTTGGCGACATCCAGGTGCTGACCGCGCGCTTGGCGCCGGATCATCAACGCGCCGAACTGGAAATCAATGTGCCGCTGCGCAACGACACGCCTGCCGCAGTGCAGGGCAATGTGCAGCTGGCCTTCGGCGATGTGACCATCCAGCGCCAGGTCACGGTGCCGGCCGGCGGCAGTACGCTGAAGTTCACTGCGGCCGACACGCCGCAGTTGCGCCTCGTCAACCCGCGGCTGTGGTGGCCCAACGGCTACGGCGAGCCTGCGCTGTACACGCTGCAAGTGGGCGTCGATGTGGAAGGCGCGCGCTCGGATGCGCAGCAGCTGCGCTTCGGTATTCGCGAAGTGACCTACGAGCTGTCGTTATTCGACGACGAGGGCGCATTGCGCCGTGTGCTGGTCGATCTCAACCAGGCCCGCCAGCGTGGCGAACGCATCGTCGATGTACGCCATGCGGCGATCCGGCCGGTACCCGGCGGCAACGCGCAGTCGCTGTATCCCGGTGCGCTGGGCTCGCCGGCAGTTCAGCAGCTGGACGATTCCACGCTGGCCCCGCATCTGGTCATCCGCATCAACGGTGTGCGCATTGCGGTGAAGGGCGGTAACTGGGGCATGGACGATTGGCGCAAGCGCGTGTCGCGTGAGCGGCTGGAGCCGTACTTTCGCCTGCAGCGCGATGCGCACTTCAATGTGGTGCGCAACTGGGTGGGGCAGAACACCGAAGCAAGCTTCTTCGAGCTGGCCGACGAATACGGCATGTTGGTGCTCAACGATTTCTGGCAGTCCACGCAGAACTACAACATGGAACCGGCCGACGCGGCGCTGTTCCTGGACAACGCGGCCGAGGTGATCAAGCGCTTCCGCAATCATCCGTCCATCGTGTTGTGGTTCGGGCGCAACGAAGGCGTGCCGGCCCCCATCCTCAACGAAGGCCTGGACAAGCTGGTCGCCGAACTCGACGGCACGCGCTGGTACACAGGAAGCTCCAACGAGATCAATTTACAAGGCAGTGGGCCGTACAACTATCGCGAGCCGGTGGCCTACTTCAACAAGCTGGCGCAGGGCTTCTCGGTGGAAGTGGGCACGCCATCGTTCTCCACGCTGGAGTCGTTCAAGGCCTCGGTGCCGGCGGTTGGCGACCAATGGCCAATCAGCGACGCCTGGGCGTACCACGATTGGCACCAGTCCGGTAATGGCGATACCAACAGTTTCATGCGCACGCTGACCGACAAACTGGGCGCGCCGACCAGCCTGGCCGATTTCGAGCGCAAGGCGCAGCTGCTCAATTACGAAACCCATCGCGCCATCTTCGAAGGCTTCAACGCGCAACTGTGGAGCAAGAACAGCGGCCGCCTGCTGTGGATGAGCCATCCGGCGTGGCCGAGCAACATGTGGCAGGTGTATAGCCACGATTACGACACCCATGCCGCGTATTACGGCGTGCGCACTGCAGCCGAGACGCTGCATGTGCAGATGAATCTGCCGGGGCACGAAGTGGTCGTGGTCAACAACGCTGCCACGCCGGTGCGTGGATTGCGTGTGCGTGCACAGGTGTACGCACACGACGGCACGCTGCTGCAACAGCGCGAACAGCCGCTGGACGCCGCGGCAGTGGCAGTGTCGGCACCCGTGCTGCAGTTGGCGCCGTTGCTGAAGGACACCAACGGGCTGGGCTTTGTGCGGCTGCAGTTGCTCGACCGCGACGCGGTGGTGCGTTCGCGCAACTTCTACTGGGTGGCGCGCGATGCGGTGGCGATGCGTGGGCTGGATGCGCTCGCAAAGGTGCCGTTGCAGCTCACCACACAATTGCAGCAGGGCAACGAGGCCATGCTGCGCGCCACTGTCCGCAACCGGTCGCAGCAGGTGGCCCTCAACACCAAGTTGACCCTGGTGGATGCGCAAGGCCAACGCATCCTGCCGGCCTATTACAGCGACAACTATCTGAGCCTGGTACCAGGCGAAGAGCGCGTGGTGGAAATTCGCGGGCCGTCCGCTGCCACCTTGCGCAACGCCACGCTGCAACTGCGTGGCTGGAATGCCGAACCATCGACAGGCGTCGCCAACGGGGCTCCGTAGCGACGTCTGCGTGTTGCCGCGCCGTGCCATGCACGGTGCCTCGCACTGACGCCCCGTCTGGTACGTCAGCCAATACCGCATTGCCGTGCCGGCAATGCCAGTCGAAACGGTCGTGGATTTGTCATCCCTGGGAGGGGACCATGAACAAGCTGCATTCGAATACCCGCCATACCCCGTTGGCCGCCGCGCTCGCGGCTGCGCTCACTCTGCTTGCCGGCGGCGCAAGCGCGCAAGACACCGCCACCGCTCCAGGCGTCACCGAACTGGACAAGGTGATGGTCAAGGGCGTGCGCGGCGCGCAGGCCGAAGCCATCGAGAACAAGCGCAGCGCGGCGCAGATCATCGATTCGATCTCTGCCGAAGACATCGGCAAATTGCCCGACGTCACCATCACCGATTCGTTGCAGCGCGTGCCTGGCGTGCAGATCCGGCGCTCGGCCGGCGAAGGTTCGCAGCTCAATATCCGCGGCATGCCGCAGGTGCAGACCACCATGAACGGCGAGTTGTACCTGAGTGCAGGCGGCGGCGATCAATATGGTCAGCCGAACATCGGCCGCGCGCAGCCGGATTTCGTGGACATTCCACCCACGCTGTTCAGTGGCGTGGACGTGATCAAATCGCCCACTGCCGCCGATCTGGATGGCGGCATCAGCGGCACGGTCTCATTGAAGACGCGGCGCCCATTCGATCTGCCGGAAGGCTGGACCTTCAGCGGCCAGGCCGAAGGCTCGTACGGCGACCGCGTGCAGAAAGCCAACGCGTTGTATTCGGGATTGGCCAGTTTTCGCACCGCGCGTTGGGGCGCGTTGCTGGCGGTGTCGTATTCGGATGCCACGCTGGAAAACAAGCACCCCAGCGTATATTCCAACGGCGCACAGAAATCCACCGAACAGAACGTCGGCTTCGACTTCAACGGCGATGGACGTATCGGCAGCAATACCGACCCGGGCAACCTGCCGCGCGACTACTTCTACAACTGGGTGGCGACCGAGCTGGATAACCGCAGCACCGATCGCCAGCGCACCGGCATCAATGGCTCGTTCCAGTTCAACATCAACGATTCGTGGACCGTGTTGGCGGACGCGGCCTACACCAAGCTGGAAGACCACGACACCTCGGTTGCCGCGCAGCTGCACACCGGTTGGGCGACCAATCAGTTGCAGCCGGGATCTGTGGTCGATCCCAACGGCGTGTTGGAGTACGGCAATTTTCGTTACAACCGCTTTCAGGCGCATTCGATGGCCGGGGTGGCGGATTCGGATGCGCTCAATACCAATCTGGAATTGCGTTACGACGACGGCGGCCCATTCCGTGCCTCGTTCCGCTGGGTGCATGGCGATGCGCAGCGCACCTACGACGAAGCGCGTGCCGATGCAGCAGTGACGCGCGGCGACCAGATCCCACGTGCCGGCGGTGTGACCCAGTGGGCCAACGTCAATGGCCTGCCCACCGTGGATGCATCGGTGGATTTCCGCGGCACCTACCCGGCGGTCAACCTCGCGACCGATGTGTCCAATCCAGACAATTGGCAGCTGATGTCCACCTGGGCGCAGGGCAACAAGATCGATGCCAAGATGGACGCGTTCCGCGCCGATGGCACCTTCGAGTTCGACGAGGGCGTGGTACGCGGCTTCCAGTTCGGCATTCGCTACGGTGAGCGCGATTTCAAGCTCGATACCTATCGGTATCTGTCGCCGGTGTCGTCCAGCTGTGCCGACCCGAACCGTTCGCTGTACTACTACAAGGATCCGCTGATCGTCGATACCTGCAGCGGCGTGTCCGAAGCGCGCTTGCTGCCGTTCAATTCGATTCCCGGCTACTGGGCGTATTTCAACGACTTCGATCCGCTCAAGGTCACCGGCCTGGGCAGTCAGGGCCTACCGGCGATCAACCCACAGGCGATGAAAGACCCGGTTGCTTATCTCAACAGCCTGTATCCGGGCAACGTGGCGTATCAGCAGGCAGCCGATTCCTACCAGGTCACCGAAAAAACCAGCTCGGCCTATTTCATGGCCAACCTGGAAGGCGGGACCGGCACGCCCGTGCCGTGGACGGCCAACATCGGCGCGCGCATCGTGCAGACCAAGCTGGCGATCGACCAGTACCTGAGCAGCGGCAACGTCTATATCGGCAATGTCGAATGGAACGGCGTCAGTCCCGCGATCGGCACCAACCGTCTCAATCGCCAGTACACAGATGTGCTGCCCAGCGCGAACCTGTCGCTGGACGTCACCGACGCGCAGAAGCTGCGTTTCGCCTACAACAAGGCGGTTGCGCGTCAGGACCTGCCCGATCTGGGCCGTGGTCTGGTGAGCTTCTATGCGGTCAATGGCACGCCGCCGCGTAATCCGTCGCTGCCATCGGATGCGGTGCTGTTCCTCAATGGCCGTTCGGGTAATCCGGATCTGGATCCGTACCGCGCCACCAACTACAACGCCTCGTGGGAATGGTATTTCGCCGATGCCTCGTTGATCAGCGTGGGTGCGTTTCTGATCGACGTGAAGTCGTTCCCCACCACCGTTACCAATATCGAAGCCTTGCCCGATGCCGATGGCGTCGTGCGCGCGGGCGGCCCGGTCGAGCGCATCGTCAATGGCGGCGGAGGCAAGATCAAGGGCTTTGAAATCGGCTACCAGCAGGCCTTCGATTTCCTGCCGGGCTGGCTGAGCGGCTTCGGCACCAACATCAACTACACCTTCTCCGATGCCGATACCGACAACACCGATATCGACGGCAACACGCTGCCGATCGGTGACAACTCCAAACACCAGGCCAACGCGGTGCTGTGGTATCAGAAGGACAAGCTGCAGGCGCGCGTGGCCTACAACTGGCGCAGCAAGCGCTTCAGTCAGGTCAACAGTTCCGCATGGGGCGACGAGCTGGCGATCTGGAACGACGACGTCGGCTACCTGGACGCGTCGCTGAGCTACGACGTCAACGATCACCTGACCCTGTACGCCCAGGCCACCAACCTGACTGGCGAAAGCGAACGCCGTTACGCACAGTGGACCAATCACTACTTCGACCAGAACATCTTCGAGCGTCGCTACTACGCGGGTCTGCGTTTGCGCTTCTGATGCCATGCACTGATGCAAGACACTGATGTGCGGCACGGTGCGTCCCCGCGCCGTGCTGCACATGCGGTTGTCCTCGTTCCTCTCCAAGCGGTCATTGCGCGTTCTTCCCGTCGCCGTTTGATACGGCGCTGCATTACGTTCGGCGGTGACGTCGAATACCCTCCCATTCGGCTACATCGTCGGGAAGCGATGTGGCCGTTTTTTTGCGTGGTTGGGCGGGCGTCTGCGCAATCACGCCGGCAGTTGAATGCTGCAACTGTCAGTCTGATTGCTGTTGAAACGGCAGCGGTCGGCCGCGACGGCGCAGCGTGCGCACAGATTGAGGTGCTGCGTCTATGCCGACCCGGGATGGTGATGGCGCGCTGTGGCGCTATGTCTTCGGCGGCCCTGCCGTCGAGCCACGCTTGACCAGCGTGTACTTCATCACCTGATGCACGCCGGGCGCGGTGTCGCCCTTGCGGCGTTGACGAACCGCGTCGGCCAGCAGTGACACAGCAGCACGACCCATCGCAGTGACCGGTTGGTGCACGGTGGTGAGTTCGGGCCAGATGGTGGTGGCCACCGGCGTATCGTCGAAGCCGGCGATGGAGACATCTTCGGGCACGCGCAAGCCCAGTCCGTGCGCGACCGCCACCGCTGCGGCCGCCATGTCGTCGTTGCTGCAGAAGATCGCCGTGGGTGGTGGCCGCTGCGCCAACAGGCTGCGTGCGGCCAGGAGACCGGAGTGATAGGTGAACAGGCCCTCGGCGATCAAGCCATCTGCGACCGACACGCCGGCAGCATGCAGGCTGTCGAGATAGCCGTTGGCGCGCAGTGCGCTCGGGGTGTGTTTGGGGTCGCCCTTGATCAACGCAATGCGACGATGCCCGAGCTCGATCAGGTGGTCGACGATGGCGCGTGCGGCCTGGTAGTCGTCGATCCGCACCGAGCTGATTTGCGCCATCGGTGCGCCGCTGGCCACCGCCACGACCGGAATGCCGCGCGCATCGAGTTCGGCGATGGTCTGGCGCGAGTCGCATAACGGCGGTGGCAGGATCACCCCATCGACGCCGGCAGCGAGCAGGCGCTCGGTGGCCGCACGCTGGCTGCGGATGGCACCGCACTTCTCCACCATGACCTGGCTGCCGGTGAGGCTGCTCTGCTCAAGCAGGCCGAGCATGAATTGATTGAGGTATGCGGCGCTCGGGTTGCTGTACAGCACGCCGATACGCAGCAGCCCGCTGGTCCGCAACGAGCGGCCGGCGAGGTTGGGCCGGTAGCCCAATGCCTGTACCGAGGCCTCCACGCGCGCGCGCATCGCTTCGCCCACATGCGGGTGACGGTTGATCACACGCGAAGCGGTCATCGGCGAGACGCCGGCGTGTTTGGCGACATCCAACAACGTCGCCGCATTGTTCGCACTGCGTTGGCGCTTGGCCACCATTGTGTGTGCTCATCCTGGAGTAAGAGCGAATGCGCGCGCTACCGGTTCGACGTGTGAAGCGACCACGAAAAACAACCGACCCATCACCTGACGCAGTACCAGCGGCGGCTGCCGGTCATCGCCGAATCCACCGCCTACGCACCGCTGCCGAGCAAGTGATGTGCCTCTACCCGGTACGACCCGCGGCCAGTGGCAGCCGCTTCATCGCAACTGCGCACTTGCCAGACGAACGCGCCGATCTGCGCAAGCAGCAGCGCCAGGCATCGTGCGATTCCTGCATGCGCCTGGCGCTTGAAAACCGGCAAATCACGGCCGAATCGAGCGTTCGGCGCATGCCCCGCATCATCCTGGCCATTCACTCGCTCGGCGGTTGCACGCTCTTCGCGCGGCTGCCGAAATCGCCATCGGCTTCTGCGGCGAGATACGCGAACACGGTGTAGGCGGCCACGTTCTGCGCGAGCGCCTTGGGGTCGATCTTGTCCAGCGTGTCGTCGGCGGTGTGGTGCAGGTCGAAGTAGTCGGTGCCATCCTGCGCCAGCCACCCCCAAGCGCCACCCTTGGCGGAAATCGGCCCGACATCCGGTCCGGGGCCACCCTTGCCCGGTTCATACGCGATGCCCAATGGTGCCAGCACCTCGGCAATCTGCTTGGTCGCTGCACGCGAGTCTTCCGGTGCGGCCGCACCGGTGTTGAACGCGTAGATGCGCCCGGCGCCGAAATCGCTTTCCGCGCCGATCTGGTGCAGTGCCATGTCCTTGGCATCGGTGCCATGCGCGGCGGCATACGCCTTGCCGCCGTACAGGCCTTGCTCTTCGTTGGCGAAGGCCACCACGCGGATGGTGCGCTTGGGTGGCTGCTTGAGTTGGCCGATCAGGTGGCCGGCAGCCATCGTGATCGCCACGCCGGCGCCGTCGTCGATGGCGCCGGTGCCCAGATCCCATGAATCCAGATGTCCGCCGATCACCACCACTTCCTTGGGCTTGCTGCGCCCGGTGATTTCGCCGATTACGTTGTACGAGGTGGCCGTGCCGTCCCAGCCGCAATCCAACTTCAGGCGCACGCGCGTGCTGCCCAGTGCGGTGAGCCGCGCGAGCTGGTTGGCATCGGGCACCGACAGCGCTGCAGCCGGCACCGGCGTCAGGCCCTCATCGAAACGGGTGATGCCGGTATGCGGCACGCGGTGCGAGTCGGTGCCGGCCGAGCGCATGACAAATCCAATGGCACCCTTGCGTATCGCTTCGGACGGCCCCTTGCTGCGCACGGCGCCGCCATTGCCGTAATCCTTGCCGTCGCGCGCCTTGACCATCTGGTAATCGACGAAGGCAATCTTGCCGGCCAGCGAGCCGGCTGGCGCGGCCTGCAACGCAGCCAGCGTTTCGAAACGCACCACCTCGCCCTCGACGGTGCCGCCCGGGCTGCCGCCCAATGCGGTGATGGTCAACGGCTGCGCATGCGCCCCGATCACGACAGCGTGTTCGCTGCGACGCTCCCATTTCGGAAAGGTCACCGGCTCGGTCCATACCTTGTCGAAACCCAGCGAAGCGAATTTCGCCTTGGCCCAGGCCACCGCACGCGGGTCTGCTTCGCCACCTGCAATGCGCGGGCCCACCTCGGTGGTCAACGATTGGACCACCGAAAAGCCGGTGTCATCGGCCAGCGCCTGCTCGCGTAGCTGCGCTGCGGTACGCAATGCGCTGTCGGGGATGCTGGTCTGCGCGGCGAGTGCGGAGGAGCAGGCGAGTAGGGCAGAGATGGCAACAGCGAGACGACGCATGCAGGGCGGCTCCAACGACAAGGGGACCCCGAGCTTATCAGCGCCAGGTCCCCCGTCTGCGTGCGAAAGGTCATCCTTCTGCGCGAAGTTGCGCCACAGGATGCGCCAGTTGGTTGTGCCCGCTTACAGCGCGCCCGGCGGCTTGAGCGTGTCGTTCTTGAGCGCGTCGCGAATCTCGCGCAGCAGCAGTACTTCTTCGCTCGGGCCCTTCGGCGCGTCCGGCTTGCGGTGGGTCACGCGGTTGATCAACTTGACCACCAGAAAGATCGCGAAAGCGATGATCAGGAACTGCACGACGGTGTTGATGAAATCGCCGTAGCCAATGGCAACGGCCGGGATTTCCTTGCCGGTGGCATCGACGCCGGCCGGCTTGAGTACCCACGCCAGGCGCGAAAAATCCACATTGCCGATGGCCCAACCGATCGGCGGCATGATGATTTTCTCCACCAGAGCGGTGACGATCTTGCCGAACGCCGCACCGATGACCACACCGACCGCCAGGTCGATGACATTGCCGCGCATTGCGAATTGCTTGAATTCGCTGACCATTCCCATAGTGCACTCCAACTGCGGTCGCGGACCAACTGCCGCAGCCCGATCGTAGCCGGCTCGATGTCAGCCCGCGATGATGCCGTGGCGCTCGGCGACGTTCTCCAGGCGCGCACTGAACTGGTCGCCCGGCAGCAACGGGCCGACGCCGGCCGGCGTGCCCATGAAGATCAGGTCGCCTGCGCGCAGTGCATAGAGTTTGGAAAGCTCATGCAGGATCTCCGGCACGTTCCAGATCATTTGATCCAGCAACGACTGCTGACGCACCTGGCCATTGACCTCCAGCGACAGATTCAGCGCCTCCAGCGCGCCGACTTCGCCGGCATGCACCAGCTCGCTGATCGGTGCGGAGTGATCGAAGCCCTTCGCGATGTCCCACGGCAAGCCCTTGGCCTTGGCCGCGGCCTGCAGGTCGCGACGGGTCAGATCCAGGCCCACGCCGTAGCCGTAGATCAGGCGCTCGGCCTGTTCCACCGGCAACTCGCCGGCCGGCGCATCGCTGCCCAGCGCCACCACCAGTTCCACTTCATGGTGCAGTTCCTTGGTGCCGGGCGGGTAGGGAATGTGGTCGCCGTGGCCGACCACGATGGCATCGGCAGGCTTCATGAAAAAGGTCGGCTGGCCACGCTCGGCCTTGGAGGCTGGTGCGGTGGCGCCCATCTCGCGCGCATGGTCGGCAAAGTTGCGCCCCACGCAGTAGATGCGATGCACCGGAAAACTACCACCACCCACCACAGGAATGCGCGGAACATCGGCGGCGGGAATCACATCGTGGGTCATGCGCGCATCCTCAACATACGGGCAGATGAGTCTAGCGGTTCGCCTGTGTACGACGGAACCATGACGCTTTGCATCCAGTGCATGACATGGCCGGGCTGGCAGCGCTGCGAGGCCTCTGAAGCGTCGACGCGTGAGTGGCAATGCGTACAACCAGACGATTGCGAACCCACTACAGAGCTGGCAGTGCGGCGCTGGCGTTCGATGCGAGCGCGGTGTGCATTGATGCGGCAGTGAGAAGACGTGCGCGCAGGGCGGTGAACTGGTGCTCGAAGCAGCACCCAATGCGCCTGTAGCCCATCAGCGCAGCGCAGCACCCGGCGACATGGCACTGCGCAACGCGCGGCAAGCCATCGCACGCCAGGTGTGGCGTGCTGGAATCAAATCATCATCGATGCAGGCATCGGCCAACCCCCGCACCTGCTGCGCAGGTCGAGACCGCGGCGCAGCGATGCAGTCGGCCAGGTGTCAGTGCGACAACGGCAACGCGGGCTTGCGCACCACGTGGTACTCGGCGTCGACCACGCGTGCCTGCTGCGGTGTGCGGCGGTTCGACTTGCTCAACAGCTTCCAGGCGATGCCGCCCAGGATCATTGCTGCGCCAACGAACACGCTGAAGAAGATTAGCACCGCAAGGATCACCAGACCGGCCAGGCCGGCGGCAACGCGCACCAATGGGTGACGCGGCTTGCGCGGCGCAAACAGGTGATGGAAGTTGCCGAATTGGAAGAGGCGTGCGGGCATGGCGGTGCGCTGCCGGGCAGGAAACGAGGGCGCAGTATCGTTGCGGTTTCATGTCATTGAGTGAAAAGTTCGTTAATTGACACTGCAATTTGCGAAGGCGATCACGTGCGGCAGGCGTCGATGACGGCGTATACGGCCAGTTGTGGCCGGTTGGCTGGGCAATGGCGTTGTCCCGCAGTCGCCGTCTGGGGCTCCCCGTGCTGGCCAGGCGCGCATGCCACAATCCAGGCCCATTGCCATCGTTGCCCGGTCCCCTGCATGTCGTTGCCATCGCCCACCACGCTTGCCACGTTGATGCAGATTCCCGATGCCGGGTTTCTGGAAGTGGAAGCACTGCTGGAGAGCGGTGCCGAATCGCTGGTGCTGTATCGCGAAGGCACCCAGGTCCGTGCGTGGTTGAACATCTGCCCGCATGCCGGCCGCCGGCTGGACTGGGCGCCGGGGCAGTTCCTGAAGACCAAGGAAGGGCAGTTGGTCTGCGCCGCGCACGGTGCGGCCTTCGAACTCAGCGGTGGCGAATGCGTCAGCGGCCCATGCCGCGGCCAGTCGCTGTTTGCGGTGCCGGTGCGGGTTGAAGATGAGCAGGTGCTGCTGGGGTAAGCGGCAGGAACGATTGCCGATGACGCTTTGTCGGCCGCTCGAAAAAAGCGCAACGCCGGATCAGCGCGCCGCCCACCAGAACATCAGGTTGATCACCGATACCATCACCACGATGTAGATCAGCGACAGCGGTGCGCCCACGCGCCACAACTCGCGCGGTTGATAGTTGGCCGGGCCGGCCACCATCGAGATCACCGGGTTGGACGCGGTCATCAGGTTGTTGGACGCCGACAACGCCACGATCAGCGCGAACGCGGTGGGGTTGCCGTTGGCGGCCAGCGCCAGATTGACTGCAATGGGCACCATCACGATGGTCGCGCCCACGTGGCTGATCACCAAGGAAAAAGCTGTGGTCAACAGTGCCAGGCTGATTTCCAGCGCCCACACCGGCACGCCTTCGGGCAGGCGGTCGATGGTGTGGCCGGCAACCCAGGCCGCGGTGCCGCTGCTGTCCATGGCCCAGCCCAGCGGAATCAGCCCGGCCATCATGAAGATGGTCTTCCAGTTGATCGAGGCGTAGGCCTCGTCCATGCGCAGCACGCCGCTGACCAGCATGCAGGCCACGCCGGTCATCAGTGTCAGCGCCACCGGCAGGCGCGAGGTCAGTGCGATCAGGATGGTGAAGGCGAAGATCGCCATCGCGATCTTGAACTTGTGCGGACGCTGCTCGCCTTTGGGGAAGTCGGTCACCGGCACGAAATCGCGGCTTTCCGCCGCCTGCACCAGGTCCTGCCAGATGCTGTGGAAGACCAGCATGTCGCCGGCGCGCAGCGGCACGTTGCGCACGTCTTCGCGGATGACCTGCTTGTCGCGGTTGATTGCCAACAGGCTGATGCCCGCCTGCTTGCGCAAGCGCAATTCGCCGGCGCTCTTGCCGATCAACCGCGAGTTCGGCGGAATCAACGCTTCGGAAATACCGGCCAGGCTGGGATTGAACAAATCGCCCAGGTTGCGCAGGCGCGAGGACATGCGCAGGAACTGGTTTTGCGCAAAGTCGGCCACTTCCTGGCGCGGGCCCATCGCGCCGAGCACGCTGCCGACCCAGATGCGCATATCGGCCGGCGGTGCCAGGCGGGTGTCGTTACCGGTCTTGAGCGCAAGCAGCAACGGTGCATCGTGCAAGGCTTCGGCCTCGCCCAGGGTCATGCCCACCAGCGGGCTTTCGGCGGTGACGGTCAGCTCGAACACATCGCCGTCGATGCCGTAGGTCTTGGCGAAATAGCTTTCGGTGCGCGAGGGCGTCACGCCTTCGTTGATCAGGCGTTCTTCTTCGATCAGCTTGCGATCGCCGTAGAAGCGAAAGTACAGCAGTGCGGCGATCAGCAGCGCCACGCCGATCGGCAGCGGCGCGAACATCGTCAACGGCTCGATGCTGGCCATGCCCGAGGGCAGGTTGTTGTTGGCCGAGACCAGCAGGTCGTTGAGCAGGATCAGCGGCGAATTGCCCACCATGGTGAGCGCGCCGCCCATCACGATGGCCGCGGCGATCGGCAGCAGCATGCGCTGCAAGGTGAGCCCGGTGCGTGCGGCCAGGCGCGAGGCGACCGGCAGGTACAACGCCATCACCGAGGGGTTTTGCATGAACGAGGAGTTCAAGCCGGAGATGGCCAGCGTCATCATCATCAGGCGCTGCTCGCTGCCGTGCGAACGCCGCAACAACCAGGTGGCCAACCGGTTCAACGCACCGGTGCGCTCCAGCCCCGCGCCCAGAATGGTGGTAGCGATGATGCTCATCACCGCATTACCGGAAAACCCACCGAACAGTTCTTCCGGCGCCACCAGCCCGGTGACGCCCAAGACCACCAGCACGATCAATGCCACCACGTCGGCGCGAATGCGCTCGAACAGGAACATCGCCATCGTGAAACCGACCAGCCCGAGGACGAGCTTCATATCGTTGGTCAGCGTCAGCGCGGTGTCCATTGGGGGCCGGGATTCGTGATTCGGGAGTGGAGATTGGTTAAAAGCGCTGAAGCGTCTGGTTGCCGGGGATGCCGCTGTTACGAATCCCCAATCCCGATTCCCGGTCATAAAGCAAATCCCACACACCGTGCCCAAGCTTCTGGCCGCGCGTCTCGAAGTGGGTTTGCGGGCGCCAGGCCGGGCGTTCGACGTGGCCGCGTGGGCCGGCGCGATTGACCAGGCCCGGGGTGGCATCGAGCACGTCCCACATCTGTTCGGCGTAATCGGCCCAGTCGGTGGCCGCATGCAGGCGGCCGCCCTCGCGCAGCTTGCGCACCAGCAACTGCGCGAATGCCGGCTGGATCAGGCGGCGCTTGTTGTGCCGCTTCTTGTGCCATGGATCGGGGAAATAGATACGCACTTCGTCCAGCGCGCCGTCGGCGATTTCGTGTTCCAGCACTTCTACCGCGTCGTGGTGATACAGGCGCACATGGGTGCTGCCGTCTTCGTCCAGCGCGTTGAGCAGGCGGCCCACGCCAGGAGCATGCACCTCGATGCCGATGTAATCGCGGCTTGGGTCCTGCTGGGCGGCAAAGCGCAACGCGGCGCCATTGCCGAAGCCGATCTCCAGCACCTTGTGCGCATCGCGTCCGAAGGTGGCAGCCAGATCGCGCGGCGCACCGGTGTAGTCCAGCCCGAACCGCGGCCACAGGTCGTCGAAGGCGCGTTGCTGCGCGGGGGTGAAACGGCCCTGGCGCAGCACGAAGCTGCGCACCTGCCGGCGGCCCTCTTCGATGGTGAAGGGCTTGGGCGGCATCTTGGCGCCGTCGCTGGTGAAAGGATCAGTCATGAATTAAGTCATCGGCAAAACGAAAGCCCCTCTCCCACCGGAGCGAGGAGGCACAGTTGCGCGCCATGGCGCGCGTGCCTGGGAGCGCCCACGACGCAGGCACGGGCCGGGGCGCGGGGCGGGGCGGAGGTCGGGGTGAGGGTACGGCGTGAGGGGGGGCGCTCGCAGCAACGCGCGATCTGGCCGCGGTCATATCCGGTACTCCGCACTGCCAACCATTGCGCCTCGGCTGCAATGTCAACGCAGACCGCCCACTCATCCAATCACACCATCCACCGGGCTCGACGCCGATGCATAGCGCTTGCGCGGAATCCGCCCGGCCAGGAACGCCTCGCGTCCGGCCTCGATCGCCTTGCGCATCGCGCTGGCCATCAGGATCGGGTCGCGCGCACCGGCAATGGCAGTGTTCATCAGCACCCCGTCGCAGCCCAGCTCCATCGCAATCGCCGCATCGGAGGCGGTGCCGACGCCGGCATCGACAATGATCGGCACCTTGGCGTTTTCGATGATTTCCAGCAGGTTGTACTTGTTCTGGATGCCCAGTCCCGAGCCGATCGGCGCGGCCAGCGGCATCACCGCCACGCAGCCGATCTCTTCCAGGCGCTTGGCCAGGATCGGGTCGTCGGAGGTGTAGACCATTACCTCGAAACCATCGGCGACCAGTTGTTCGGCAGCCTTGAGCGTCTGCACCACATCCGGGTACAGCGTCTTCTCGTCGCCGAGCACTTCGAGCTTGGTGAGGTTGTGGCCGTCCAGCAGTTCGCGCGCCAACCGGCAGGTGCGTACCGCCTCTTCGGCGGTGTAGCAGCCGGCGGTGTTGGGCAGCAGCGTGTAGCGCTCCGGCGGCAGCACATCCAGCAGGCTGGGTGCGTTGGGGTCCTGGCCGATGTTCACCCGGCGAATGGCGACGGTGACGATTTCGGCTGCGGCGGCTTCGGTGGCCAGGCGGGTTTCGTCCAGGTCCTTGAACTTGCCGGTGCCGGTGAGCAGGCGCGAACGGTAGTGTTTGCCGGCGATGACCAGCGCATCAGAGGGGGCGGGATTCGTCATGCGGCAATTATCACCGATCGGACGCGGATGCGCCGGCTTGCGCGGCGCATCAGCCTCCGCCCAGCGCGTGCACGATTTCCACCACATCGCCCTCGCGTAATGCGTGATCTGCATGCCGTCCGCGCGGCACGATTTCGCCATTGACCTCTACCGCGACGCGGCGTTGTGCTAGGCCTTCCTGCTCCAGCAGGGTGGCCAGCGGCAAATTGTCCGGAAGCGTGCGCGGGGTGCCGTTGAGTTGGATGTTCATGTCATCATTGTTGCATCGCGTGCCGCTCCGGCGCGCGTTTTTGCGTTATGCGGCAATGCAGCGTGAGCGCGGGCGGCCAGGGTGAAACCATGTGCCATTCGCCAGCGTACGTATGCACGCCGGTCCGGTCCCACTCACTATCAAGCAGGCATTCCGATGGCTTCCACACTTCGCCCGATCCGCTCCCTGATGGCTATGGCCATCGCTATTGCGGCCGCCCCGGCCATGGCCGAGTCGGCCTTCGACCAGACCGTGTTCTTCGGCGACAGCCTCACCGACAGCGGGTATTACAACCCGCTGCTGCCGGCCGCTTCGCGCGCGGTCACCGGCAAGTTCACCACCAACCCGGGTTGGGTGTGGGCCGAATATGTCGGTGACCATTTCGGCACCAATGCCGCGCCCAACGGGAACGGCCAGACCGGCGACAACTACGCTGCCGGCGGTGCGCGCATCCAGGCCAGCTCGGTCAGCGCACTCGGCGCTGCGCCGTCGGTGACCAGCCAGATCAACACCTATCTCACCGCCAACGGCGGCCGTGCTAACCCCAATGCGCTGTACACCGTGTGGGGCGGGGCCAACGACCTGCTCGCCGCGTCCCTCGCTCCGGCCCAGGCCCAGGCCATCATCGGCAGCGCAGTCACCGCCCAGGTCGGTGCCGTGGCCACCTTGCAGAATGCCGGCGCGCGTTACGTCATGGTGCCGACCATTCCGGACGTCGGCCTCACCCCGCGCTTCCGCGCCGGCGGCGCCGTGGGGATGGCGCAGGGCACCGCTGCGGCCACGGCTTATAACACCGCCTTGTTCAATGGCCTGCAGTCCGCTGGCCTGCGCGTGATTCCGGTCGACACCTTCCACATGCTGCAGGAAATCGTCGCCAACCCGGGCACCTATGGTTTCAGCAATGTCACCAGCACCGCCTGCAACCCGGCCGTGCCGCTGCCGGCCTGTAACCCGACCAGCCTGGTCGCCGCCAATGCGCAGAACACCTATGTGTTCGCCGATGGCATCCACCCGACCACGGCGGTGCACCAGATCCTGGGCGAATACGCCATCTCGTTGCTGGAAGCGCCGCGTCTGCAGCAGGTGCTGACGCATTCGGCACAGGCCGGCGGCCGCGCGCGCGCCGATCAGGTGGCCTGGCATCTGGACGGCAAGCCGGACGCCGACGGCATGCGTTGGTGGGGGAGCGTGCGCGGCGACATGCAGCGCTACGACCACGCCGACCTGTACGACGGCATGGCGCCGGCCGGCCTGTTCGGTGTGGATTGGACTGCAGGCGACCTGGTGTTCGGTGGCTTTGCCGGTTTCGGCCGCATGGACGCCGACTTCGGTAACCGCAACGGCAGCTTCAAGCAGGACGACACCACCCTGGGCGGCTTCTTCGGCTGGTACACCGGCCCGGTGTGGGTCAATGCGCAGGTCAGCTACAGCTGGCTGAGCTACGACGTGGACCGCGAAGTCCAGCTTGGGCCAGCCACCCGCGTGCACAGCGGCTCCCCCGACGGCAGCAACCTCACCGCCGCCCTCAACGCCGGGTATTCGCTGGGCGAAGGCAACCTCAAGTACGGCCCGGTGGCCGGCCTGACCTGGCAGAAGATCAAGCTCGACGGCTATACCGAAAGCAACGACAGCGCCACCGCGCTGGGCTACGCCAATCAGGACATCGATTCGCTGGTGGGCCGCGTTGGCTTCCAGGTGCGTCTGGACGGCGCCATGGTCAAGCCGTACCTGCAGGCAACCTACGACCACGAGTTCAAGGACGGCGGCGAAGCCAGCGCCTGGCTGCAGTCGATGCCGGAAGTGGGCATGTACACCGTTCCTGGCCAGAACTTCGATCGCAACTACGCCACTGTCGTCCTGGGTGCCCGCACCGGGCTGTGGGGCTTGCAGAGCAACATCGGCCTGAGCACCACCACCGCCCAGCGCAGTGCCCGCGACGCGACCTTGTTCGTGAACTTCAGCGGCAACTTCTGAGGCGCGGCTAGCCACAGATAGTTCACACGCAACATCTGAGGGCCGGGCAACCGGCCCTCGTTCTATCTGCGCACATTGCGCCGGACACCTGCGCCCGCATAAACTCTGTCAGCGCCAGGCGGGCGTAGCTCAATGGTAGAGCTGTAGCTTCCCAAGCTACTGACGTGGGTTCGATTCCCATCGCCCGCTCCAGAGCTTCCGCCAAGTCTCTAAGTGATTGACTGGTTTGGATATTTTGGCCGATTGATGATTCCGAGCGATGCCCCTTGAGGTATCAATCGAGGTATCAATCTTGCCCAAGCCTCTGATGATTTCGCGCTCCGCTGGCTTGTATGCGCGCTTCTTTGTTCCCACCGATCTTCGAGCCCTGATTGGCTCGCGTTACCTTGTGCGCTCGTTGGGAAACCGTCGTGGGGACCACGCCAGGCTGGCGGCGGCCACGATGGGGATGGCACTATCGATGGCATTCGATGCCATGCGGAAAGGGATGACCGTGGATCTGGACGAACTGCTCAGGAAGGTCCGCAGTGGTGACATTCAAGAGCTCATACTGAAAGACGTGACGCTGCCGGACGGCACGCGCATCGCCCAGGCGCAGCTGGACAACCCCGCCGATGCCGCGATGTTCGGAGACCTGATGGCGCGGTCTCGCCAAGTGGAACCGGCCGAGGTCACGTCGGCGAGGGTGGCCAAGCGCCGGAAACAGTTGCGTAGCGCTAGCCAGGACCTTGCCAATCAAGCGCCCAACGCGCTGATGCTGTCCAAGGCGATGGCCGATCATTTGAGGGACCTTGCCGGGGCACGTCTGCATCAGAAGACCGTGCTCGAAAGCCGCCACACGCTAAGGCTGTTTGCCGGGATCATCGGCAAGGACGTGCCCATTGCCTCGCTGACCCAGGATCACGTGCGCGCCTTCTTCGAGGGCGTGCGTTACTGGCCTTCCAATGCGACCAAGCGACCGGCTTATCGGGACCTGTCGGTGCCCGAGGTCATCAAGCTGGCGAAGAAGAACCAGGAGCCAGAGCCCGCGGCGTGGACCATGGCCAAGCACCGGCAGCGGTTGAGCGTCTTCCTGGTCTCATTGGTCGAGGGCAAACACCTGGCGGTGAATCCGTTGGCGGGCATCCGGGCGATCGCCACGCCGGACTCAGAAGACACGGGTTCGCCTTTCACGGACGCCGAGTTGAAGGCGATCTTTGACCCGGTGGAGTTCCCGAAGTGGGCGTCGAAGTATCCGCATCGGTGGTTCGGGCCGATCCTCGGGCTCTACTCAGGCGCTCGGGTCAACGAGATCGCGCAGCTCCGGCTGGAGGACATCGACACCATCGATGGGGTGCCCGGCTTCTTCGTCCGCAAGATCGAGAAGAAGCAGAGCATCAAGAACAAGCACAGCCGGCGGTTCATCCCACTGGCCCAGCCGGTCATCGAGGCTGGGTTCCTCACCTACGTGGAAGAGGCGAGGCAAGCTGGGGTCGATCGGTTGTTCCCGGACCTGCCCAACTCGACAGGGCTGGGCTACGGGCGGCAGCTGAGCCGTCAGTTTTCGGTCTACATCAAGCGGCAGGGGATCTCTGAGAAGGGGCAGGGGTTCCACGGGTTCCGCCATACCATCGCTTCGAAGCTCGACGAGGCGGGGGTGTCTGCTTCGGCAATCGGGGCACTAACCGGGCACGGAACTGGGCAGACCGTTCTGGAGAAATTCTACATCGATCGACGGAGCCTGCCGGACCGGGTGGCGACCTTGGCGAAGTTGAGCGAGCTTGCGGTGTTGCCCGTCTACGAGCCAACGCTGTTCAAAGACAATCTGAAAAGAAAATAGGTTCTCGGAGAGGGGATCGACTGAATCCGATCCAACTTCCTTACTCTCCTACAGCCACGCAAACGAGGGTGTCCCGCTGTGTGAATTGCCTTTGGCTGCCACTTCGTGTGCTTCGGTGGCCCATTGAGTGCACAAGTGCATTGGCCGCAGATGCGAGAGATCTATCCGTCAGGTGCACGTGTCCCTATTGACAACTGGGGCTTACCTGCTAGATCAGCTCCTTTCGAGAGGAGAGGCATCTGTGAAAATTGAGGACTTCTGGAATGCGGCGTTCTTAGCTGCGTTGCATCGGCTTCCCGTCCCGCAGGCGAAAGAAGAGGCTGACTTGGCAACGAATGTCTGTATCGACCACTGGCACGCAAATTGGGAAAATCGTTCAACGGCGAATGCGCCACGCGTTCAGGATATTGAGATTGGCAGTGTCTACCGGCCCGCAAAAGCGGACGGGACACCAAACCGGGACTTGCCGCGACTGTGGGGCAGCTAGGAGAAGCTCAATTCCTAGTCCCCTTTCTGGAAACCTTGGTCTTCAAGATAGGCCCTCGCTTCACCTTCCGTGGCGAAATGCTCAATCAGTTGGCCTCCTGGAATTTCGTAGGCGGCCCACCTTGAGTCCATTTGCAGTGCAACGTGCTCTGGCGCACAAAAATATCCCGCGGGTGGGACCAGATAGTATCTCCTGGAACTCCTAGTGCCAGTTGGACGTGTAGGTATAGTTGCTGTCGACTTTTCCTGAGGTTTTAGAGAGGTTGTCAAAGAGGGCTTTGGGTCGGGCGCTATGGATGCCGGGATAGTTGGTGCTAACTCTGGGTCTTCCAAATCACCAACTTGATCCGGAAGTTTTCCGTATTCCAGCTCGGATGATCCGCTATCACCAATTTCAGGAATGGTCTCGTCTGAGATTTTTCCGTAGGAAGGTATCTTGATTTTCATCGACGATCCTTTTTTCAGGTTTTTCGATTGTATCTGATGGCCACGCAGCACGATCAGTGGCCATTACAGCCAGGGCCCCAAGCTACCCTGCCGGCGTAAAGTCGGCTTCTAGGGGCGAATCTTAGCGTTCGTCACGATTGCAAGAAAAAAGCCCCGCTGCTCCGGGGCTTTTTAATGGACGGCATGTCCTAAGTCGGATGGTGCTTTTCACTCTTTCAGCTGTGCGTATAGCACAAACAACACCATGGGGAGACCGCTGAGCATCGAGGTGACGCAAAAGGCCCCCATGGTGGTCAGCGGCGTCATGATCCACCACTGGGGAGCCGTGAACCCCTGATCGCTCCGCCGAGCTGCGTAAGCCTCCGACGTCCCCCCGCCCTGAGTAGCGGTCGGGTTTAGAGTCCGGGGTTGATGATATCGGTGTTTGCCAGATGTTGGGCATAAGCGGACGGCGTCATGCCGCCAATTGCTTTCTTCGGTCGGTCCTCGTTGTATTCGCGTCGCCAGCGTTCGATCTCGGTGCGCGCGTGCAGCAACGTCGGGAACCAGTGCTCGTTGAGGCATTCGTCGCGTAGTCGGCCGTTGAACGATTCAACATAGGCGTTTTGATTTGGCTTGCCGGGTTGGATTAGCCGTAGTTGCACACCACGGGCATGTGCCCAGACGACCATCGCTTTGCCGCAAAACTCCTTGCCGTTGTCGGTGCGGATCACCTTCGGTAAACCGCGACTGTGTGCCAACCGATCCAGCACGCGCGCAACGCCGTGCCCGGAGATCGCGCGTTCCACCTCGATGGCGACCGCTTCGTGCGTTGCGTCGTCCACGATCACCAGACACTTGATCACTCGGCCGTCGGCGGAGCGGTCGAACACGAAGTCCATCGACCACACCTGGTTGGCCTGCGCTGGCCGCAGCAGCGGCTGACGCTCGCCAACCGGCACCTTCTTGCGCTTGCGGCGCCGCACTTGTAGCTGCTGCTCGCGATACAACCGCTCCACGCGCTTGTAGTTCACCAGGCGTCCTTCCTGTCGCAGCTTGAGATAGATCATCCCCACGCCGTAGCGGCGATGGCGATGCGCCAACGCAAGAATGCGCTCGCGCAGTTCGCCATTGCGGTCTTGGCGTGGGCAATAGCGCAGCGCGCTGGCGCTCATGCCGATCGCCGCCAAGGCGCGACGCTCGCTGGCACCACGCCCGATCCACTCGCGCACCAGCGCACGACGCGCCGGTGCGCTCACCACTTTTTTCGCAACGCATCCTTGATCAGGTCGTTCTCGAACAACTGCTCGGCCAGCAACTTCTTTAGCCGCGCGTTCTCGGCCTCAAGATCCTTGAGCCGCTTGGCGTCGGGCACGCTCATTCCGCCGAACTTGCTGCGCCACAGGTAATACGAGGCCTCGCTGAAGCCATGCCGCCGGCACAGATCCTTGATCGCCACACCGGCATCAGCTTCGCGCAGGAAGCCGATGATCTGTTCTTCAGAAAAACGCTTCTTCACGTCCAATCTCCTTGGGGTAGGGAATTGGACTCCAAACTGAGGTGCTACTCAAAATTGGGGGGACGTCGCCTCCTGCGGATACAGCCGCTCCGCCTTCCTCCGGTCCCGCCGAGCCACTAGCGGCCTAACGATGAAGCCCAGTGGCCCCAGGAAGAGCGGGCTGGGGGAGAAGTAGAAGAGCCGATCGCGCGGGGCTATCCGCTTTCGGAGCCTCCTGGGACGACCAAGCAAGGAGGGTGGGGAGCGCTCACTGCGCATTTGGCTTCCACTGGAGATGGTCCTCGCGTCCGACTCGCAACTTCTTCTGTCAGAAAATCACCCATAACCTTGTCAGGATTGTCTGATTTCAGAGTAGGCCAAGCACATCGCATCGCCATTGTTCGAAACCGAACTCTAGCGGTGTCAATATCTTGGCATTGCCGTGGTCGTCTGCCAGCCCGCGTTCGGGCGTGACAGCGCGTTGACAAGCCCATGGCTCTGAGCAACCTTCGTCAGCGCGAGAGCATTGGGGAATGACTGCTGGTCGCGCTTCGCGCGCTCTCGAAACCTTCTACCTAAGGCTGGCCATTGCCTGCGTGGGCGAGCGCTGCTGCTTGCTGTGCGCAGCATTGGCTTGCCCATGGACACCGATGAGCTTCGTGCTGGCCTTGGTCAGTCGTCAACTTGGAAGATGCTATGGAATCGGGCGGGACCTCGCGTCAGAGACGCGTGTTTGGATTGGCGCTGGCCGCTTTGGTCGGACTGTCGCCTGCACTGGGTGCGGCCGAGGATGTCTACGACGACTATGGCAAGTTGATCCAATCGGGCGCAGTGGTGAAGAGCCCCGGCGACAAGCTCTTCGGGGACAGCATCAACCTCTATACGGGATCGATGGAGATCGTCCAGACCGATGTGGATCTGAAAGGCAACAATGCGCTCCAAGTCCGTGTAGGTCGTCGGTTCACGGTGGGCAGCCCGACGAAGGGCCACTTCAAACTTTGGGATTTGGATATCCCCTACATGCATGGTGTCTTCGGCTTTCCGGGTGGGAACATCGCGCCCGATGGCTGGGTGGTCAACGGGACTCGGGAGACGGCTTACAGCCGCTGTAGCCGTTATGAGGTTCCCCCTGCCTTTGAAAATCAAGGTGGCTACTTTGACCCTTCGGAGTTTTGGAGGGGAAGCTTTCTTTATCGACCAGGGAGCGGGGACCAAGAGCTTTTGCAGACCTCAGCCCAGGCGCTGCGGCCGAACGATGGCAGAACCTATCCCATCGTCTTGAAGGATGGTTCTGCCGTCCGCTGCCTGGCGTCGCTCGATGGCGCCAGCGAGTCGGGTGCTCGTGGCGAAGGCTTTGAACTGGTCGACACGCAGGGCAGCGTGTATGCGTTCAACCACATGGTTTCGCGCACGTATCCAGCCTTGAGCAAGTCGTCGCCTGTTCCCCAAGCCAATTCGGTGGGCACGGCATCTGCTGGCGGGGCGAGCATGACGACAGCAGGTATCGGGAACATTGTTCCCATGGTGGCCAACAACTACATTTTGGTTCGCAAAGAGGTCTTGATCTATCCCACGCGAGTGACCGATCGCTTCGGCAACACGGTGACGTACAACTGGAATCCTGGCGCCCCTTGGCAGCTGCTAAGCATCGTTGCCAGTGACGGCCGTCGAATCGACTTGTCGTATGCCGGGGGAGACGGCAACACCATCACGTCAGTGACCACTGGCGGGCGGACATGGTCTTACGGCTACAGCGACACCCTGGACACGGTGACGTTGCCTGACGGCAGCAGCTGGACCTTCGATTTGCTCGCTTTGTCCCGTGCACGTGTGACTTACGGCCAGCCACCAGGCTGCGACAACATCCGCCCGTGGTCACGCACCAACGTGGTCGGAAGCATCACGGCGCCCACGGGCGCTCGCAGCGATTACACGGTCAACTCGATGCTCATGGGACGGTCGTGGGTGCCCAGGGTGTGCCGGATCCAGGAGGCCTACTCGGACATCCCCTACCAGTTCTACGTCATGGCCGTCACCAGTCGTCGGATCTCTGGCCCCGGGTTGCCCGCACAGGGACTCACGTGGACGTATGACTACGGCACGCCCAATAACTGCTGGCAGCCAAGCCCCTACCCAAATCCCAGCGACCCTGCCAAATACGTCGAATGCAATGCCGGTTCCCCCATCACGCGGGACATCACGGTCAAAGATCCCGCTGGGCAGGTCACGCGCTACCGGTTTGGCAATCGCTACTGGTCCAACGAGGGTCTGCTTTTGCAGCAGGACTTCGGATGGAACGGGACGACGGCCAAGCGCACAAAAATGAGCGACTACGCAGCGTTCGATGCAGCGCCTTACGCGGCGCGGACCATGTATCCAGCCGGCAACTACGGGGACAACACCGTGGCTGCCAGGCAGCGGCCTGTGCGCCAGGTGATCACGATCGACAACGGCGACCAATTCGTTTGGCGCATCGCGGACTGCAATGGGCAGCCGTGCTTCGATGAGTTCGCGAGGCCAACGCGCACTGAGCGGTTCAGTCCTTGGCACAGCCGCACCGACGAAACCACGTATTACGACGAACGCGGGGCGTGGGTGTTGGGACAGACCGCCATGGCTCGCAACGTCAACACAGGCATCGCGACCTCTCAGATTGACTATGGTGCCAATGCATTGCCCCAGACGGAGCGGCGCAACGGAAAGGTGGTTGCGACTTATACCTACAATCCCGATGGGACCCTGGCCCAGGTCAAGGATGGCTCAGGAAATGCAACGACCCTGTCCGGTTGGAAGCGTGGCATCCCCCAGACAGTTGCAAATGCCGATGGCACGGCCAAGTCCGCCTCGGTGGACGACAACGGGTGGATCCGCCAGACCACCGACGAGAATGGATTTGCGACCACGTATGGTTACGACGCGATGGGCCGGCTGAATGCTACGAACTACCCATCGGGCGACAGCACAGCGTGGAACTCGAGCGCACAGACGTTCGAGCGGGTGGGTAGCGACGAATATGGCATCGGTGCCGGCCATTGGCGCCAGACCGTGACTACTGGGAACGCCCAGAAGATCACTTACTTTGATGCGCTGTGGCAGCCGCTGTTGACGCGGGAATACGACGCGGCAAACTTGGCGGGAACGCTGCGGGTAAAGCGCTTCGCCTACGACCATGAGGGAAGGGCCGTCTTTGCGTCTTACCCGAGCAGCACCGAAGCGGCGAGCACTGGGATCTGGACCGAATTCGACGTGATGGGCAGGCCCACAGCGATATCCCAGGACAGCGAGCAGGGATTGCTGACCACGATCACGCAGTATCTGCCTGGCGCACAAACCCTAGTCACCAACCCGCGAGGTGCTCAGACGCGCACGGGTTACCAGGTGTTCGATCAACCGGTCTATGACGCGCCTGTGTGGGTGCAGCTACCAGAGTCCAGCAGGACCAATATTGCTCGCGATGTTTTCGGCAAGGCGGTTAAGATCGAGCGGGGTGCCCAATGATGTCGTGCATGGAAGCGGTGAAGGCTGATTGTAGGGACACTCAAATAATGGCCAATCGAAGGTCGCTCTTCTTTTCCCTCCTTTCATTAGTGCTTGGTTTTTTCCTGCTGTCGGGGTTTTTGGGCAGGGCCGAGGCTGCAAGGCAGTGCCCGGATGGATCGCCTGCAGGCCGGGGAAATGTATGTCCAGATGTTCCTGACAACGCTGCAGAATGGATCGGGTATAGCACGCCCGGTCAAATGGTCGTCGGGCAGACCTATGCAGTAAGCGCAACCTATAAGAACGTTGGCAATCAGGTGTGGGGTTCAAACCTCGGCTATAAACTGGGATACGCAGGAACTCCTAGTGTTGCGAGTCCCTGGGGGCTAGACCGAGTCCAGCTGCCTAGTGCTGTCTCGATCGACAGCAAAGTGACGTTTAACTTTAGCGTTACCGCTCCAACAACGCCCGGTCAGTATCAGTTCGTATGGCGGATGCTTCAGGACGGAAAAGCGTCGTTCGGTGGGTTCGGCTCCCAGACCGTGCAGGTCATTCCGTCGCTCATCAAAGGCAACATCGACGGCGTCACCTACAGTTCAATCTCTGGCTGGGCGTGTTCAACGTATTTGAACCGCTCGGTCGATGTGCACATGTATCTGGGGGGCTCCGCTGGCTCGGGAACCTTCGCGGGGGCCACGGCAGCCACATTGCCAAGTGATGCCGGTATCGCTAGCGCTTGTAGTGCTTCGGGCAGCAACTACCGATTCTCGTTCCCCATCGATGAGAACTTCATCATCCAGAACGGCGGTAAGTCCATCTATATCCATGGTCTGTCTCCTGTAGGCGCATCGAACGACACCATTTCTGGCTCGGGCGCAGTGGCCGTGCCTGCATCGGTGATCAAAGGGCGGATCGAGGGTATCCAGGACAACAAGGCGATTGTCGGTTGGGCGTGTTCTGCAGGACTACGCCGATCGATTGACGTCCATATGTATGCGGGCGGGCCCGCTGGCAGCGGCACGATTGCGGCCATCGCCAGTGCAAACCTTGCAAGCGAACCGGGCGTTGCCAGCGCTTGCTCATCGTCAGGAAGCAACTACCGCTTCTCAATTCCAGTTACCGAAGATCTAATTCGAAGCCAAGGCGGCAAGCCGTTCTATATCCATGGCATTTCTCCGGTCGGTCGGGACAACTCCCTCATTGATGGGTCGGGTGCACTCTCGATTCCTGCCATGCAGCGTAATGCTGCTTTCGTATCTCAGAACATGCCTGCGCAGCTCCCAACCGGACGTTCTGTCACCGGGTCAGTGCGGTTCACGAACACGGGAAATATCACCTGGCGCCAGGGGCAGGGCTATCGGGCTGTGTTGGTTGGCGATACGCGAGGATGGTCGCCAGGCGAAGTGGGCCTGCCATCCGATGTTCCGCCTGGCGGCAGTGTGGACTTCAACTTCAGCCTCCGCGCTCCCCTTGGTGCGGGCGGCTACCACCTGCGTTGGCGAATGCGCGATGGTGCCGGTGATTTCGGTAATGAATCCAGCAACCAGGTCGTGCAGGTGGTGGCGCCGCCACCGGTGGAGCATGGCGTTGGCCTGGCGGCCCGTAGCTACGTCTACGATGCGAACCAGCAGCTGTGCAAAGTGATTGAGCCCGAGAGCGGGTCGACCGTCATGGCCTATGACGCGGCTGGCAATCTGGCTTGGTCGGCCAGTGGCCTTGATCTTCCCAGCACGACCAGCTGCGACCTGGAAGCCGCTGCTGCCAGTGGCCGCCAGGTGGTGCGCACTTACGACACTCGCAATCGCCTCAAGACCCTGCGCTTCCCTGACAAGAATGGCAACCAGGACTGGTCCTACACGCCGGACGGACTGCCTGCACAGGTCACGACCTGGAACGATGCCGGTAGCTCATCTGTCGTCAATGCTTACAACTACAACAAACGTCGGATGCTGACATCCGAATCGTCTGGTCAAACCGGCTGGTATACCTGGTCCATCGGCTACGGCTATGACGCGAACGGAGCACTTGCAAGTCAGGCCTATCCCACTGGGCTGTCAATCAACTATGCGCCCAATGCTCTTGGTCAGCCGACCGATGTGCGCGATCAATTTGGGAACGTCTACGCCTCCGGTATTGGCTACTACCCCAATGGAGCCGCGCGGCAGTTCACCTATGGCAATGGCGTGAGCCACTCGCTCGTGCTCAACGGGCGTCAGATGCCCCAGCAGGTGCGGGACAACAATGTCGCTTCGTTCGAGTATCAATACGACGCCAATGGAAACGTCGGCGCCATCATCGATCAGCAGCGGGGGACGGCCTACAACCGCTACATGGGGTATGACGGACTGGATCGCCTGATGGAGGCCGGCTCGGAGCGGTTCGGCGGCGACAACTGGAACCGCTACACCTACGACGTGTTGGACAACATCCTCACCGCCAAGCTTCCAGGTGTGCGCGAGAACAATTACTGGTATGACGCCAAGAACCGCTTGACCAATGTCCAGAACAATGCGGGCGCCACCACCGTCGGGCTGAGCTACGACCCGCAGGGCAACCTCAAGAACAAGAACGGTCAAGCCTATACCTTTGACTACGGAAATCGTCTGCGAGATGTCACCGGCAAGGAAAGCTATGCCTACGATGCCTACGGCCGTCGCACGATAGCTGGCCGACCCACGACGCGGACCGTTCAGGTCTATACCCAGGCTGGCCAGCTGTTCTACACAGAGGCGTCGGGCAAGGGCAACATGGAATACGTCTATCTCAATGGGAGCCTGCTTGCCACCCGTAACTCAGGAACCATCAGATTTCAGCACACCGATGCGCTGGGCAGCCCTATCGCTGTGACGGATACAGCCGGGCAGGTGGTAGAGCGAACCGACTATCAGCCCTACGGCAGCCCCATCGGCAAGACGGTCGATGGCATCGGCTACACCGGGCACGCCATGGACGGGGCGACCGGGCTGACCTACATGCAGCAGCGCTACTACGACCAGGACCTTGGCCGTTTCCTGAGCGTGGATCCGGTGGCCGCGGACTCGGTGTTGGCGGCTAACTTCAATCGCTACTGGTATGCAAACAACAATCCTTACAAGTTCACTGATCCGGATGGAAGGCAGACAATCCCAACGGAGAACAAACTTGGCTCCAGCGACCCAGCTCTAATTAGTGATTTTCACCGAGCCCAGGGAGAGCATGCAGAGATTACGCTACGTGCCTCGTTGGAACTCTTCCTATCGCAGTTTGGAGATGGCCCCGGGGGGGCTCTTGCGTCCGCTCCTGCTGCGCTGGTGAGGGGTGTGGCTTCCGAAATCCGTGTTCTTGATGCAATAGGAGAAGTAAAGAACACAGAAAAAATTGTCACGTCACACGGATCTACCATTCCTGACTTCCAAAATGTAAGGCAAGTAGGTGAAATCAAGGATACAAAGCGTGTGAGCGATACTGCACAATTGAAGGCACAACGTGAGCATGCGAATAACACAGGTAGGGATCATGTTGTGGTAACCGGAGAAAACACGAAGGTGAGTAAAACGGTAGAGCAGCAGTCAAAGGTGATTCGGCGTGATGATTTGGGGCCACTGAAATGACTGAAAAGAAAGACGCAGAAAAGTTGATGGCGGAATTGTTGGAATTTGCTAAGAAGATGCTTGCACGGCATGGTGAGTTCCATCCTTTTGGGGCATACCTAAGTGATTCTGGAGAAATCGTGCAGGTGGGAGTGGAAGGAGGGTCTGTGCGCGAGAAAGCTGATCGGATTGAAGCGTCTTTTCGTGACTTGGCAGCCAGGGGTGGGGTTAGGGTATTTGGTGTTGCGACAAATATCGATCTGGCTGCTGGGGAGGGTCGAGTTGCCGACGCGATCCAGATATTTCTTGAGCATCGCGACGGTTACTGTGCAGACGTATTTTTTCGCTATGAATTAGATGAGGGCTTAACGATTCTGGAAACGTCAGCCCAGCAGGGCGATAGCAGGCTCTTCGCCTTGAGTCATTAATAGATTTGCGGCACGATCCGTCGCGCCAACGGCTTCGTCGATGTGGAGTCAAAGCCGGGGCAGGGTGCTTACTTCACCTTGGAGGCGCTCGAAACAGTATTACGGCGCCTGGGACGCAGCAGCAGGCCACCGTCGCATCCTTGAGGAGTGTTTGCTGTCTACCGCGTTAGTTGCGCATACAGCACAAACAGAAACATGGGCAGCCCGCTCAGCACCGAGGTGACCCAGAAAGCCCCCATGATGGTCAGCGGTGTCATGATCCACCACTGCCACCAGCTGAAGCCACGATCACGCTGGCGTGCCATATGCGCCCCGAGAGCGTAAAAGCGCTCTGCTTTCCGCAGTCCTCGCCGAGCCATCAGGGGCCCAATGATGAAGCCGAAGGGTCCCAGGAACAGCAGGCTGAGCGAGAACCACCAGAAGAATCGGTTGTGGGGCGTCATGACTTTCTTGGGAGCAGTGCGCTTCACGCCGTCCCCGCCAGCCCCCACGGCATCGACGGACGTTCCTGCCATCGAATCGGTCTTCATGCTCATTTGGCGTAGGCCCTCCACGTGCCGTCCGCTTTGGCATAGCGCAAGTTCTTGTTGACGGGCACGGGGACCTGCCGACCGGCGATCTCCAGGACCACCTGGCCGCGCGTGTCGCAGTGGTAGCCGTCAGCGCCTTCCGCTTCCACGCAGCCAGAAAGCTCGAAGCTTTGAATGTCGGTGACCTGGCCGGCGCCACTCTGCTGAAGCAGCGCGACCAGCGCCTGCTTGGCGTTGCCGCTAGACCGACGTCCCCCCAATTTTGAGTAGCACCTCAGTTTGGAGTCCAATTCCCTACCCCAAGGAGATTGGACGTGAAGAAGCGTTTTTCTGAAGAACAGATCATCGGCTTCCTGCGCGAAGCTGATGCCGGTGTGGCGATCAAGGATCTGTGCCGGCGGCATGGCTTCAGCGAGGCCTCGTATTACCTGTGGCGCAGCAAGTTCGGCGGAATGAGCGTGCCCGACGCCAAGCGGCTCAAGGATCTTGAGGCCGAGAACGCGCGGCTAAAGAAGTTGCTGGCCGAGCAGTTGTTCGAGAACGACCTGATCAAGGATGCGTTGCGAAAAAAGTGGTGAGCGCACCGGCGCGTCGTGCGCTGGTGCGCGAGTGGATCGGGCGTGGTGCCAGCGAGCGTCGCGCCTTGGCGGCGATCGGCATGAGCGCCAGCGCGCTGCGCTATTGCCCACGCCAAGACCGCAATGGCGAACTGCGCGAGCGCATTCTTGCGTTGGCGCATCGCCATCGCCGCTACGGCGTGGGGATGATCTATCTCAAGCTGCGACAGGAAGGACGCCTGGTGAACTACAAGCGCGTGGAGCGGTTGTATCGCGAGCAGCAGCTACAAGTGCGGCGCCGCAAGCGCAAGAAGGTGCCGGTTGGCGAGCGTCAGCCGCTGCTGCGGCCAGCGCAGGCCAACCAGGTGTGGTCGATGGACTTCGTGTTCGACCGCTCCGCCGACGGCCGAGTGATCAAGTGTCTGGTGATCGTGGACGACGCAACGCACGAAGCGGTCGCCATCGAGGTGGAACGCGCGATCTCCGGGCACGGCGTTGCGCGCGTGCTGGATCGGTTGGCACACAGTCGCGGTTTACCGAAGGTGATCCGCACCGACAACGGCAAGGAGTTTTGCGGCAAAGCGATGGTCGTCTGGGCACATGCCCGTGGTGTGCAACTACGGCTAATCCAACCCGGCAAGCCAAATCAAAACGCCTATGTTGAATCGTTCAACGGCCGACTACGCGACGAATGCCTCAACGAGCACTGGTTCCCGACGTTGCTGCACGCGCGCACCGAGATCGAACGCTGGCGACGCGAATACAACGAGGACCGACCGAAGAAAGCAATTGGCGGCATGACGCCGTCCGCTTATGCCCAACATCTGGCAAACACCGATATCATCAACCCCGGACTCTAAACCCGACCGCTACTCAGGGCGGGGGGACGTCGGAGACCATCTGCCTGGTTCCCCAGGACGCGCCCGACTGGGCGTTGATCCCTGGGGAGCTCTGGCCGAAAGCCGAGGCGGCGGAGAACCGAAAGAACTCGGTAGTGGCCCGCGAGTTCGAAGTCGCCTTGCCGCACGAACTCAATGACGAGCAACGGTCTGAGCTCGCGGTGGCCATCGGGCAAGCCTTGGTCGCCCGCTACGGTTTCGCTTTGCAGGCCAGCATCCACTCGCCGGGCTCCCGCGATGGGCTCAACCATCACGTGCACCTGCTGGCCACTACGCGCAGGCTGGCCCCCGAAGGCTTTACCGAGAAAACGAGGGAGCTGGACGGCGGAGCGTCGGGGAAGATTGAGATCGAGTGGATCCGCCAGACCATGGCTTCCACGATCAACGAGCATTTGGCCGCTGCGGGAATTGATGCGCGGGTCGACCACCGTCGCTTGGAAGTCCAGGCCGAAGAAGCCCTGGCTCGCGGCGACTGGGCCGAGGCGATGGTCTTGTCCCGGCAGCCCACGAAACACATGGGCAAGACAGCCACGGCATTGGCGCGCAAAGGCGTCATGACCGACCGTGCCGCAGAGAACGCGCGCATCGTTGGAGAAAACGAGGAGGCCTTCGAGCGGTTGCTCGCTCAAGCCAAGCAAGAGGGTAGGGCAACTCCGAACCCCAGCGGCCATAGCCACGACCAGGCGCGGCGCGACCGTCGACGCCGGGCTGGTGCTACGAACGAGCTTCAAACCGCTGTGCCTGGGTTGGAAATCCATGGGCTCCGCGGCATGCGACTCTCGGATGCCTTGGGTCGGCCTGCGGAAGATACCGAGATGCGACCCCTGCGCCCCATCAGTGAGCTGGTCACCGAGGCGGCTCGAGACCTAGCGGACATCCTCTCGACCCGGCCAGACCTGGCGTTGACCGCTACGCAGCGCGTGGTGGAGCAGTGGACCGCGCGTGCAGCTGCCCTTGTCGACAGTGTCGATTTGCGCAGGTGGCTCAACGGCCTGGTGGAAGGCCTGGGCCGGCTGAAGCGGAGTGTGCTGAAGTTCTCCCAGCGGACCAGTGCCTTGGGGCATGCCGAGAAGCTTTTCCACTTGGCCGAACAAGCATGGGAGCAGTTCAGCGGCGACCATCCTCGCCCCGACGGCGAGTGGGCCGCTCAAGAATGGGAAAAGCGGCGGGGGCGAAGGTTGGCGGTGCTGGAAAGACGCACAGTCGAACTGGCGACAGCACGGGCAGCAGTTTCTGAGCAGCGTTGGAACGACTACGAGAACGAAATTGAGATCCGCGCAGCTGAGGTGGAGCAGTGGAGCGTGGAGGTTCTTGTGAGTCCTGAGCTCGCCATCGCGAGCCGGCCTGTTGAGTCGGTCAAGGCCGCTCCCGCGCCCAAGCCCTCCCCAATGCCGATGCCCGTGCCGCAACCAACACGCCGTCGGACACGCCCCTGATGGATGTCAAAAGCCCCGCAGATACGGGGCTTTCTTCTTGGCCTTAGTGCCGGGGGCGAGGGCGCAGGTCTATGCGTTCAATCCCAATGGGCTCCTTGGGGCGGGGGACGTTGTCCTTGTCCTTGTTCTTCTTCTTGCGCGCCTCTCGCCACTCCTCGACTGAAGCGGGCATGGTCGGCACAACGTTGCGATCAACCACGGATCGTTTGACGAGGATGGGCTGGGAAGGGGCCATGGTCGATGCCTGCGTTTGACCGGCCGGCCCTGGCCCGCCGAGCCTCAACAGCTCGGCCGCCAGGTCGAGCGCGTATTGGATGTCCTCGACCTCATGAGGTGGAAGGCGGGTCGTGCGTTGCTGGAGGAGATGGCCGAGCAAGCGGCTGGCGACCTGGATCTGCGTTTGGTGATGCATGGGTGCTCCTGTGTGGGGTAAGCACCCATCCAACCAGTTGATCCCTTTTGCGCAAGAGCTCGCTTGCGGTCCTATTTCACAAATTTGAATGCGGTGAAAAGTTTCATTCCACGTATGCCTTTTCGGACAAAAGACAACCTCTTCGTTTCCTAGAAGTTAAAAAAGTGCTGACCTTGCGCATGCTGCTGGGAGCACGACTGGGACAGGTGGGCGGACTATTGCCACCTGATCAGGGGCCTATCCGGCCCCAAGAATTCCGAGGTTCGCAGGCACAAGGCCTTGAAGCGCTTCCGCCCGCTTGGCTATGATCGGGTATCACGCGGGTATCACGCGGGTATCACCAAAGGTATCATTTTTGGATCACCCCACTCCGGGATAAGCTAGGAAAATCAATTGGTTGGCGTGGGAAGATTCTGTTCCCATCGCCCGCTCCATATCCGGCACGTTTTCTTGCCGAGCGCATCGCTACGCAGTTCACTCTCCCCGATTGATGCAGCCGGTGATCAGGTGATCGGCGCTACGCGATTGCGCATCACTCTGAGCCACAGCGCATCGACGTTGGTCATCGCGCGTTCGGTGTTGGCAGCGTCCCGCGCTGTACATGACGCATCGTGCTTGGCGAGTGGTGCAATGTGCATGCTGAAGAAATTCGCCTCTGGCACCCGTCTGGTCATTGCTTCGGCTGAATATCCTCCAGCGAATTTTCGCGTGTCATCAATAGCGACAGAGCGCGCTTATCTGCCTGCGCGCCATCCATCACACTGCGTGCCCGCTCTGCGCATGGAAGACATCTGAAGCCTGCACAAAGAACGAGCAAAAAGGATGGGCATCGCGGATGGATTGGCATACAGTGCCCGCCCCTGCGCTGGCATTGGTTGCCGGCGCAGATGTCAGGTTCGATGGAATGCTTGACCAGGCCGACCGGCTGCAGTGGCACTAAGGCAAGACACGCGGAGCGCAGTCTGCCGATTGGAAAGGACGTGGCTGTTGAAGTTGTTGAGATGCTGGGTGTTGTCGGTACTGGTGCTTGTTGCTTTACCTGTAAGTGCTGCAGAGCTGGTCGGTCGTGCGACGGTAACCGATGGTGACACCATCACCGTTGCCCATCAGCGCATCCGCCTGTGGGGCATCGATGCGCCGGAGAGCGCGCAACAGTGCAATGCACACGATGGCAGTGCCTGGCCGTGCGGCCGCCGCGCTGCAGCGGCATTGGATGGCTATCTGCTGGACAAGACCGTGCATTGCCAGCCGAAAGATACCGATCGTTATGGCCGCACGGTCGCCGAATGCTTCGTGCAGGGGCAGTCCGTCAATGCCTGGATGGTGCGCTCTGGCTGGGCGGTCGCCTATCGTCAATACGCTACCGCGTTCGAGGTAGACGAGCGCCTCGCGCAGCAGCAGCGCCGCAATCTCTGGCAGGGCGCGTTTCAGATGCCGGCAGACTACCGCCGCGACAAGAAGGCGCGGACAGCAACCACGCATCAGGTTGCAGCATCGGCGCCAAGCAATTGCAGGATCAAGGGCAATATCTCCAGTGACGGCAAGAAGATCTTTCATATGCCGGGCCAGCGCGATTATGCAAAGACGCGCATCTCGCCGGCGAAGGGCGAGCGCTTCTTCTGTTCGGTGAATGAAGCGGCTGCTGCGGGGTGGAGACCGGCGCGGCGGTGATGGTGCTGCGGCGTACCGAGGCCCGCTGGCCTCCCGGCTTCTGAATTTTCTTGCGCAGAGTCGGGGAGATCCCGATTGAGCCGGCTCTAGCGCCGCCGCATAGTGCAGGCATGACCACCCATTCCCAACTCGTCGGCGCGCTGATCAAGGGGATGCGCCGTGCCGAGTCTGCGTGGGTGGCGTCGATCGCCTACGGCGCCGGGCTGGCAAGGCACGTGCGCACCGGCCATGTCACGCCGGACAATGCGGGCAAGGTCTTGGACATGTTCGCGCTCGATCCCGAACAGATCCGCGAACTCGGGCTGATTGGCGTGGAGGAGCTGGGCGAGGCGGTCTACCACGCCTGGTCGATCAATGCCGGCGAATTGGATCGGGTGGTGCAGTGGTTTCGCACGCCGCGGGTGGAATTCGTCGGCAAGCACTGCAGCGAACTGATCCGCGCCGGGCGAATCGGCCCGGTCCTGACCATGGCCCGCGAGCACGCCCTGCTGCGCCATCGCTGAGCGCCAGCAGACCCGCACGGGCCCGGGCGCTTTACGCTGGGCGGCCCAGCGGCAATACTCGTTGACCCGCCCATACCTCATGTTTTGCCAATGCGCCAGGATTCGCCCGCTTCACCCACCGCCGCCGCCCGGGCTCAACTGCTGGAAGAGCTGCGCAAGCTTGAGCAGGAAGAAGCGCAGCTGAAATACGCCCAGACGCTGGAAGCCTTCGACCAGGTGATCGAGGTGCTTACCCAGTTCGGCAACCGTTTCAATGCCAAGCAAAAATCCCAGATCGCCTCGCTGGCGATGACCGGCAAGACCAAGGGGCCGCTGTCTTCCACCGGCGAAGTGGTCGCCAAGTACTGGATTCCGCATTCCGGCGAAACCTGGTCCGGCCGTGGTCGTACGCCGCGCGCCTTCAAGGCCTGGGAAGGCACCAGCTCTTATAAAGAGTGGAAAGCCAATCATCCGGACAAGCGCTTCCCGCTGTATCCGGGTTGAGTCGCCCCACAAGGGATGTCGAAGGCCCGCAATGGGCAAGGCGTTGCTTTTGGCCTTCGATCTTTTGGTGAATGTCTGGCGCACAGCGCCCTGCTTTGCGCGTGTTATTCCAAGACACTTGGCTGATTTCGTTGGTCTGCGGAGCCATGCCGGACTTTTGATGATCTGGCAGCGATAGATGTTGTGGTGTTTGCACGCTTCAAGTCCGGTTGGCCGCAGATTTTTTGGTGGCGTCTGCTGGCTTTTGGCCGTGGAATGAACGCTCGAGTGCCGCAAGTTGCGTGTCTTCAAACAACGCATTCAATTCCCGATTTCAAGCAAAACCCACGCGCTCAATCATTGCGAGAAAGCGTTCGCCGTGTTTCCCGCGCAAATCCCGGCGATGGATGCTGACGCCTGCTGATTCCTGATCCAGGGAGAAAGCAATGATGACGCGGCCAACGTGAGAGATCGCACAGACTCGCTGGGGTGTTGCCATCGGCACATTACCCTGGCCACGCGCAAGCCGCGTGGCGCACGCAAGACCCTTCCGTCATTCCATCGTCGGAAACAAAAACGCTTGCTGCCTCTCCGATGCCGGTAGGCAGCAAGCATCGCTCCTGAGTGTGCGTTGCTGGGACGGCTTTACTGGTCGCTCTTGCACTCGAAGACCGACACGCTGCGCGGCGGGGCCAGGAATTCGCTGGCACCGGCCGGCATCATGTCCACTTCCAGCGCTTCGTCGGTGGAGAGCACCAGCTTCCAGTGCACCGGCTCATCGGAGGAGGGCAGGGTGAAGGCCACGCCCTCATGATAGGCGTTGATGACGATGAGCAAGGTGTCGTCATTGGCCAGTTCCTTGACCCCCGAGGTCTGCGCCTTGCCTTCCAGCAGCAGGCCCACCGAACGTGCGGCGGGGTCGGTCCAATGCGCATCGTCCATTTCGATGCCGCCCGGATTGAGCCAGGTGAGATCGCGCAGACCGGCTTCTTCGTTGTATTGGCCGTTGAGAAAGCGGCCCCGCGACAGAATCGGGTATCGCTTGCGCAGACGGGTCAGTGATTTCACGAACTCGGTCAGGCGGCCGTCGGTGGGATCGTTTTCCCAATCCAGCCAGGTGATCTCGTTGTCCTGGCAATAGGTATTGTTGTTGCCTCCCTGGGTCTGCGCGCGCTCGTCGCCGCTGAGCATCATCGGCGTGCCTTGCGATAGCAGCAGCGTGGCAAGCAGGTTCTTCATCTGCCGCTCGCGGATCTGCAACACCTCGGCGTTATCGGTGTCGCCTTCTTCGCCGTAGTTGCATGAGCCATCGTTGGACGAACCGTCGCGATTGTCCTCGCCGTTATCGATGTTGTGCTTTTCGTTGTAGCTGACCAGATCGCGCAGGGTGAAGCCATCGTGTGCGGTGATGAAGTTCACCGATGCCCACGGGCGCCGGCCGCGGCGATCGAACAGATCGGCCGAACCGGTGAAGCGGGTCGCAAATTCCGCCAGCTTGCCGTCTTCGCCTTTCCAGAACTCGCGCGCATTGTCGCGGAACTTGTCGTTCCACTCCGACCAACCCGGCGGGAAGTGACCCACCTGATAACCACCTGGGCCGCAGTCCCACGGCTCGGCGATCAGCTTGACCTCCGACAGCAGCGGGTCCTGGTTGCAGGCATCCAGGAAGCCGCCACGTTGATCGAAGCCGCTCGGCTCGCGGCCAAGAATGGTGGCCAGATCGAAGCGGAAGCCATCCACATGCATCTCGCCGGCCCAGTAGCGCAGCGAATCGTTGACGAACTGGATCACCCGCGAATTGCTCAGATTCAGCGTATTTCCGGTGCCGGTATCGTTGATGTAGTAGCGCTTGTCGTCGGCCAGGCGGTAATAGCTGGCGTTGTCGATACCCTTGAACGACAGGGTCGGCCCCAGCTCGCTGCCTTCGGCGGTGTGGTTGTAGACCACATCCAGAATCACTTCCAGACCCTGCTTGTGCATGGCCTTGACCATGTCGCGGAACTCATCGCGATGGCCGCTGGACAGGTAGCGCGACTTCAGCGCGAAAAAGCCGATGGTGTTGTAGCCCCAGTAGTTACGTAGCCCCTTGTCGAGCAGATGCTGGTCGTCCAGGTACGCGTGTACCGGCAACAACTCCACCGCGGTGATGCCCAGGTCCTTGATGTATTGGAGTACCTGCGGCTGGGCCAGGCCGGCGAAAGTGCCGCGCACCGCCTCTGGGACCTGCCGATTGCGCATCGTGTAACCGCGCACATGGGTTTCGTAGATGACCGTTTCATTCCACGGCTTGAGCAGGCGGGTGTCGTCTCCCCAGTCGTAGGTGTCTTCGACCACCACGCACTTGGGCATGAAGGGCGCGCTATCGCGTTCGTCGAAGCTCAGGTCGCCGTCGGGGTGGCCCACGGTGTAGCCGTAGAGCTCGTCGGCCCAGATCAGGTCGCCATCCAGCTCGCGCGCATACGGGTCCAGCAACAGCTTGTTGTGATTGAAACGATGACCTTCGGTCGGCGCATAGGGGCCGTGGACACGGTAGCCATAGCGCTGGCCCGGCTTGGCATCGGGGAGATACCCGTGCCAGATTTCGTTGGTGTACTCCGGCAGGTCGACGCGGGTTTCGTTGCCCTGTTCGTCGAACAGGCACAGCTCGACACGCGTGGCATGCGCGGAAAACAGCGCGAAGTTGGTGCCCTTGCCGTCGAAGACGGCACCGCGTGGGAACGGGCGCCCCTGACGGATGCGGGAGGGATTGGCATAGGCCGCGCTTGCTGGACGTCGCATGGAGAGTCTCGGATGCGCCGGCACGCCGGCATTGAGGGGCCTCAAGCATTGCGTCTACAGCTGTGCAAAACGCGTTACGGCAACAGGGGTGTGGCGTGAGGGCGGCCGTCGGAACCGTTGACGTGGCGTGCCCTCGCAACGTCCCGTCGGCGCGCACGCGCGCCACAGTGCGGCCATGCGCAAGCAATCGGGCAAGGCCACCGACGGGTTGCGATCTGGATAAGGCACGCGCGAAGTGCGTTGCGCGACACGCGTCTGCGTTGCTTGAGCGACGCGCCAACGCCCTGCTAGCATCGATCCGGTTGAGGCCGTGCAGCCACAGCGTTGTTGGACTTGTCGCGTTACTTCGCTCTTTCATTCTCGGGGCCGTCGCAGTCGGCCTGATCGCAGCGTACATCGCGGGCCTGCCGCGAACGCGCAATCGGCCTGCACTGTACGGACTTGGGTCACTTCGTCATCAGACTCTGCCCATGTCCAAGCCGCGCCGCGTACCTGCCGCGATGAAAATCGCCATCCTTTCCCGCAACAGCAAGCTGTATTCGACCCGGCGGCTGATCGAAGCCGGTCGCAAGCGTGGTCACACCGTACGCATCCTCGACCCGTTGCGCTGCTACATGCGCATCGCCGCCGACGGCTTCAGCCTGCACTACAAGGGCAAACCGATCACCGGCTTCGATGCGGTGATCCCGCGCATCGGCGCCTCGGTCACCCGCTATGGCACCGCAGTGCTGCGCCAGCTCGAGTTCATGGGCACCTACACGCCCAACCCGTCGGACGCCATCCTGCGCTCGCGCGACAAACTGCGCGCGCATCAGTTGTTGGCCGCGCAGGGCATCGACATGCCGGTCACCGTGTTCGGCGACAACCCCGACGACACCCAGGACCTGCTCTCCATGCTCGGCCCGCCGCCGCATGTGGTGAAGTTGAACGAGGGTGCGCAAGGCGCCGGGGTGATCCTGACCGAAAAGGCCAGCGCCTCGCGCGGCGTGGTCGAAGCGCTGCGCGGGCTATACGCCAACTTCATCGTGCAGGAGTTCATCGGTGAGGCCGAAGGCGCCGACCTGCGCTGCTTCGTGGTCGGCGACAAGGTCGTCGCGGCGATGCGCCGCCAGGCGGCCGAAGGCGATTTCCGGTCCAATCTGCACCTGGGTGGCACTGCAGCCGTGGCCGAGGCAACCGAGCAGGAGCAGGAGGTGGCGGTGCGCTCGGCACGCGCCTTGGGCCTGGCAGTGGCAGGGGTCGACCTGATCCGGTCAAAACGCGGCCCACTGGTACTGGAGGTCAACTCCACCCCAGGTTTGGAAGGAGTGGAAGGCGTGTGCGGCGTGGATGTGGCCGCGGCGATTGTCCAGCACTTGGAGCAGTCCGTCCGCCGATCGGCTGGCTAACGGCTTTACCAAAAAATTAACGAAAATCTAATTACGGCCTCGCTAGCCTCTCCCGACCGTAGCTCCGCTCTCGGCAGTGACGGTGATCGGGATGAACTTTTGGCCCAAGTGCGGTGTCGCACTTGGGCCTTTTTATGGACGGCTTGCCGCTGTAGGGGTTCGCGTCTACATTCGCCAATGTTAAATCGGTCGGGCAAGGAGGCGTCGCATGGCAAAACGATGGAGTGTTACGGGACTGCTGCTCGCGGCGGGCCTGATGAGCGGTCATGCATTGGCGGTCGTGCTCGATCTGGACAAGCCGTTCAAGCCTCAGGCGGCGCAGGTCCGCACCGACCTTGCCGACGGCGAGAAGTACTCTGAGATCAGTCAGGATGAGCGCGCTAAGGTGAACGCTGCGCTGGATCGGATCGAAGCAGCATTCCAGACGCAGCCAGATATCCAGGCACTGCAGCCAGAGCAATTGGCAGCGGTTCGCAACGATCAGGAGCTCGTCACCCGAATTTTGACCAAGGCACGCGAAGATAGCCGGCTGATTTGTCGGCGCGAGCGCGCGACTGGGTCGCAGATGAGTACGAAACAGTGCATGACGGCTGCCCAGCGGCGCCGTCAGACCACGGTGAGTCAAGACGAAATTTCTCGGCGCCAGCGCTAAAAACAGCTTAACGAACGAGGTTCCAGTGCGAATTCTAGTAATTGAAGACAACAGCGATATCGCCGCAAATCTCGGCGATTACCTCGAAGACCGGGGTCATACGGTGGACTTCGCCGCCGACGGGGTGACTGGCCTCCACCTTGCCGTGGTGCACGAGTTCGACGCCATCGTGCTCGACCTCAACCTGCCTGGCATGGATGGCATCGAAGTCTGCCGCAAGCTGCGTAACGAGGCGCGCAAGCAGACCCCGGTGTTGATGCTGACCGCGCGCGACTCGCTGGACAACAAGCTGGCCGGCTTCGACTCCGGCGCCGACGACTATCTGATCAAGCCGTTCGCGCTGCAGGAAGTGGAGGTACGCCTCAACGCGCTGTCGCGTCGCGGCAAGGGCGTGCATACCCGCGTGCTGGAAACCGGCGATCTGGAATACAACCTGGATACGCTGGAAGTGCGTCGCCGCGGCAAGCTGCTGCAGCTCAACCCGACTGCGCTGAAGATCCTGCAGGCGCTGATGGAAGCCTCGCCGGCGGTGGTCACGCGCCAGGAGCTGGAAACCCGCGTGTGGGGCGAAGAGCTGCCCGACTCCGATTCGTTGCGCGTGCATATCCACGGCCTGCGCGCGGTGGTTGACAAGCCGTTCGATGTGCCGATGATCCAGACCCGCCACGGCATCGGCTACCGCATCGCCTCGCCCGATGCCTGAAAGTACGAGCGAGACGCGGCCGGCGCGCCGGCGCGGCCGCTATCGGCGGCGCCTGCGCAGCCGCATCATCTTGTCGTTCGTGTTGCTGGGCTTCTGCCTGACAACGCTGTTCGCCTTCGCCACCAACTGGGCGCGCTCGCGCGTGGAAAACCAGTTGGTGGAAGACGTGATGAACCGCAATATCGACGCCTTCGCGCAACGCTTTTACTCCGATCCGATGCGCAATCCCGATCTGCCCCTGCAGCAGATGCGCGGGCGCGTGGTCAAAAGCGACAAGTTCGAAGCGCTGCGCCGCGAACAACCGGAGTGGTACCAGCTGCCCGACGGCATCCACACCATCACCGGCGTCGACGAAAGCGGCAATACCTATTCGTACAAGCTGGCGGTGCGCAAGACGCCGAGCGAATGGTTCTTCCTCGCCTACGACATGACCCAGGCGCTGAAGGGCGAAATCCAGCTCAAGCGCACCCTGATCTTGTCAGTGTTGGTGTTCAGCGGGTTTTCGCTGCTGATCGGCTGGTGGTCTGCGTCCAAGGTGATGCGCCCGGTCTCCGATCTGGCTGCGCGCCTGCGGGCCTATCGTGGCGGCACCAGCCAACCCAAACCGCTGGCGGCGCATTTTCCGGACGACGAAGTCGGCCAGCTGGCCGAAGCGCTGGACGACTACTCGGCGCGTCTGACCGAAGTGGTGCAGCGCGACCGCGAATTCAACGCCGACGTCAGCCACGAACTGCGCACGCCGCTGGCGGTGATCCGCGGCGCTACCGAATTGCTGCTCACCAAACCCAACCTGGACGAAAAGGTGTTGCAGCGGCTGCAACGCATCCAGCGCGCCGAGCAGCAATGCAGCGATTTGATCGGCTCGTTGCTGTTGCTCTCGCGCAACGAGCGCGGGCAGGGCAATAGCAACGTCGCCAAGGTAGCCGAACAACTGATCGACTCGCACCGCGCGCAGCTCGGTGGAAAACCCCTGGAGCTCGTGCTGGAAGGCGTGCGCGATCTGGTCATCGATGCCCCGGAATCGGCCCTGTCGGTCGCGCTCGGCAACCTGATCGGCAACGCCGTCAAATACACCCAGGATGGCCAGGTGCGCGTGCGCGTGCTGGGCGATGCAGTGGAAGTGATCGATTCGGGCCCCGGCCTGAGCGAAGAAGACGCCGCCAAACTGTTCCAGCGCGGCTACCGCGGGACCCACGCCGGACACTCGCAAGGCGGCGGCATCGGCTTGTCGATCGTCAGTCGTCTTTGCGATCTGTACGGCTGGCGGGTCAGCGTGCGGCCAGGGCAGGAGCGGGGCGTGATTGCGACATTGGCGTTTCATCGCTAGCCAACCACCCGCGTTCGCGTAGGAGCGCACCCGGGCGCGACGGCCTTACCCATTGCGCCCCCAGGGCAGCGCCTCCAGACAACAACCACACCCAAAACCCAGCTCAGCGCTCCACCACCGTCACCACCAGCTCGCCCGCACGTGCCGTGATCTGCAGCTTGCACCCAACCGCAAACCCCAACTGCTCCAGCCACAGCCCGCGCAAGCGCAGGCTGGGAATCCGCTGGCTGTGTGGCCGGCCCGGCGCTGCATCGTAAAACGCATAGCCCACCGTGCAGCGCGTGCCTTGCGCGGTGGCCGCGGCGGCAGATCGTCGACGCGAGGCCTGTGGCGACGGTCGAAGGCGAGGTTGTCCGCATCGAACGTGGCGACGGCACCAGCTGCATGGGCTGCGTGTCCTTTACCGGCGTGGCCGCCTGCCTCGCGGTAGCGGGGCGCTCGGCGGTGGGTTTGGATCGCTTGGTGGTTGAAGGTGGCGTCCGGCTCATCGCCTCACCTCCGCCAGCACCACGGAGCGACGACGCCCACCAGCCAATACCGATGCATCTGTCATGACAACGCCTCCTTCGAAGAACAGGCACCGTCGCCGGCTGGCGACGGGATGTCGGGAGGTTAGAAACCGCTAGTAGTCGGCGGGCGTATTCCTCCCGAAGGAGTGTTGTATTAGCCGCCCTCCCGACGCAGGCATCGCGTCGGTTTGTACCTGCAGGCAGGCACAAAAAACCCACCAGTTTGACGGAGGTGGGTACCGCTACTAGAGGAGTTTCTACGCTCCTTGAGACAGAGGTTGCTACTGGTTACTTGGTATGTCAACTGTTTGACGAAAATCAGTCTTGCCTGTGTCTAGCCGCCACGGTGGCTAGACATAGGTGCTTCTGTTAGCCATTTAGTAGCAGATTTTTGCTGACATGCAGAACCAAAACGCTAGCGGAGCGATTCATAAATTACCGTAACAAGGATCATCCACGACGCGCCTGCAATTGCCATTATTAAACCTCGCTTGTCCCATGCTGATCGGAAAGGCTTTGTTTGAGGTGCAGCTAAGAACGATCCCCATCGAATTAGACCCCCTAGCCCAAGAAAAAATCCACCTGCAAGCATCGCTAGGATATAGGCCAGCTTCATTGCGCTTCACACGAACATTTTTTCTGCTGAATAACAACGGCATTGCCTGCAGCAGCACCATAAACAGTAGCGTCAAAACCGCCTTGGCTTTGATGCCATCCTATGCTCTCAGCTCCAGCGCCGAAGTTCCACCAGGCTCCGCCAATCGATATTTTTTGATACATCTGATAGCCCATGCCAAATGAAACTGATCCTCCAGAGAATTTCGCATAAGGACCGTTGAATACATCAGGGTCTGGTACATCATTTGAGTCCGTGAGTTCTACTTGCGAACCAGCCATTGAAATTGGTGTACCTAATCCAGCTGCACCTCCGACTGCCATCACATAGGCAGATGCGAGTCCGCCACCCGGACAGGGGGAAGTGACTTGATAGAAGTCTATGTTCAAGCCGAACTTTCCTGCGCCGACACCAATTCCAAAAGTAGAGCCTTTCCAAGTGGCCAAGCCATAAAAATCCATGTGGACAAAAGGACCCTGCAATGCGTATCCAAAAGTACTGATGCCACCTCTCAAGCCAAACGGATCACTCTGCCCATACCGCCCAGTAGCAGGGTCATAATCCCGGAAGTAGTTCTGATTCAACCCACTCGCCGCATCAAAGCGCTGCCCCGGGAAGCGCATATCCAACACCAACGCCGCCCCATCGCCATCCGGATCCTGATTTGGCGCGGTGTTGCCGAAGGCTTCGCCCTTCAGGCTCCACGTCCACACCGCCACATCGCGGGTTGGGTCGATCACCACGCGCGGGCTGCCCAGGTGATCGGGTTCGATGTAGTGCAGTTTGTTGGCGTTCGCCAGCAGGCCGACTGGTAGGTCGTCCAGCCAGATCGCCTGCTGCTTGGGCGCGCCGTTGCTGTCGTAGTCGCCCAGCCAGTGGCCGGCTTCATCAAAGAGCGTGTAGGTGTTGGTGGTGCCGAGGAAGCGGCGCAGCTGTTCGCCTTTACCGTTGTAGCGATAGTTCATGGTCACCGCGCCGGCGCGGCGGGCCTGGGTCATGCGGCCGGTGGTGTCGTAGGTGTATTGGCGGGCGGTGCCGCCGATGGCGGTGGTGTTGCCGGTGGCATCGTATGTACGTGCGACGCCTGCCATGGCGCTGAGGCGGTGGCTGTCGGTCGGATAGCTATAGATCTGCGTGGTGGTGCCGACCTTGGCGCTGAGGCGGTTGCCGGTGGCGTCATAGCTGTAGCCGTCAATGACAGTTCCGGTGACACCATCTGTGAGGCCGGTCAGGCGGCCCAGCGCGTCGTAGCCCAGGCCGATCTCCGGCGCGGGATTGCCTGCGGGCGTCAGCGCGGTGAGGTTGCCGGCCGGGTCGAAGCCAAACCCGACGTCCAGCCCACCCGGGCGGGTGTCCTGGATGGCCTGCGGGCGATAGTCCAGATCGTACTGGCGGGCGAGGGTGCGGCCATTGCCGTAGGTCCAGCCGGCAGCGGGGCCGAACGGGTAGTAGCTGGCGTTGCCCAACAGCACCTGCCGGCTGCCGCCGGCGGGCGTGACGCCAACTTGCGTGGTCTGGCCTTGTGCATTGCGCACGTAATCGACCACAGCCCCGTCGGGATACGTCATCCGCCGCAACTGGCCGCCGACGGTGTAGTCGTAACGCAGCACCAGCGCCTTGCTGTTGCTGGTCTGTACCTTGCGCACCAGATCGCCGAAGCGGTTGTAGCAGTACTGGGTGATGGCGCCGCCGTCCTGCATCTTGGTCAGGCGACCGATCGAAAACGTCTCGCCGCTGGCGCACGCGGTTTGGGTCACGTCATAGGTGTAGGTGACGTTGAGGCTGGTGGTGGGGTAGGTGACCTTGGTCAGGCGATTGAGCGCGTCGTAGCTGTAGGCGGTGGTGTTGCCGCGCGCATCGGTCTGGGTGGCGCGGTTGCCGGCACTGTCGTAGGTGTAGCTGGTGACGCCGGTGTCCGGGCTGGTGAGTTTCACCAGATCGCCGAACCCGTTGTACTCGTAGGTGGTGTCCAGGCCCTTGGGGTCGGTGACCTTGGTCAGGTTGTCGAGTGCGTCGTAGGCGAACTTCGTGTCGGCCTTGATGCCGGCGACATCCTGCAGCGTGCGCGACAGGCGATTGAGCGGGTCGTACTCGCTGTGCGTCGCGGTTGCCAGCGCATCGGTCACGGTGGTGACGTTGCCGTTGGCATCGTAGCCGAAGTCGGTCGGGTCGCTGGCGGCGGTGGCCTGGGTCTTGAGCTGGCCGAGCTGGTTGTACACACGCGAGAGCGTGCGCTTCAACGTACCCGACGCATCGCTGGTGTCTTCCTTGATGCGATTGCCGGCGTTGTCGAGCGTGTAGTGGACGGTATTGCCCGCGTTGTCGGTAATGTCGGTCAGCCGATGCGCCGCATCGTAGGTGAAGGCAGTGAAAGCGCCATCGGGCTGGGTGACCTGCCTGACCAGGCCGGTGGGCCAATAATCGATGCGGGTGATGCGGTCATCGGCCTCGCTGGAGGCATCGGCGCCACGCACCTTGGCGGCCGTCAGCCAACCGCGCGGGTGATAGGTGTAGTCGGTGACTATGCCGTTGGTGTCCTTGATGGACAGCGGGCGGCCGGCGCCGTCGTAGGCGAGGTATTCGGTGACTTGGCCGAGGGCGTTGGTGACTTTCCAACGGTCGCCTTTGCGGTGCGGGCAGCTGCTGGTGGAAGAAGCGCAGCCTGCGTCATCGGTCATGTAGTAGTTGAAGCGCGTAATTCGCCATTGAATGCCATCGTAGTGCTGGGCTGTCAGTTGCAACCCCGCGCGTGGGCAACCGGAACCCGCATCAACATCTGATTGTTCACAGAAGCTGCTCATATCCTTTCTGACAGTACCGGTTTTGCCATCCGTGATAGCGGAAGTCAGGATTTGTCCACGTTGGGTGAGCGTCCATTCCTGCTTGTGATGGAGGTCGCCAGCGCCAGAATAAATCGATCTGGCGACGGGAGTGGGGAGGGTGGGATGCCAGTCGACTGCAACTTTTTTTATGGTCAGGCCGTCGCGCGATGTTGTTTCCAGGGTGCGAAGCCCGCGTGCGTTGTAATCTTCATCTATCTCCGTGCCATTGAAGTACTGCTTGACATCGGCATAGCCTAAGACATCGTAGGTTTGGCTCTTGATGCTCTGCGAGGTACCGCATGCAGGACAATTGGTAGTTGCCGACGCAAATTTGGCTCGCCCGTAGCTGACGTTCATGGCAAACGAAGAGGAAGCGCCTAGCGCGCTTGTCACCGTTGCCGAGCTCTGGTCATAGGCAATCTTTGTGTCATCCACCGGATCCGAGGCTGCGCCATGATAGCTGCGTGTTCCGCGACCTGACTGATCGTATTCCCAGGATGCGAATCGGGTGCCTTGCTCATCGACGATTCCCGTCAGGGCACTGGGAAAGTTGTTGTCTTGGTAGAGATAGGATCTGACTGAGCCATCCTGCGTCGAGGCGCTTTGCAATCGGTTCTTATCATCAAACGCATACGTCAGCCTCCCCCCATCCGGCAGCGTAATAAAATCTAGGTGCCCATATTTGTACGAAAAGGCAAGACTTCGCCCATTCGCATCAGTCGCTACTGAAACTTTCCCCTCACTGTAGCGAAAGGTTATAAAATCGCCGTCAGGGTAGTCGATTTTCTGCAAGTTGCCAGCTGCATCAAACTCTTCAATGGTCTGATCGGGAGCGTGGACATGCCAGCTCACCAGCGCCCCGTCCTCCCTAACTGCCTCGAGTACGTAGCGCACGTCGCTTTCTGCATGCCATTCGCCACTTCCCACGTCCTTGAACAAATAAGAGTTGCCACTTGGTCTTGTGAGCAGAACTGTTTTTGCGCCCGATGTTAAGTTGGCTCTGATGGACCGCATGTAAGAATGCCGCCACTCAATGCCTAGCGGAGAGCCGGCATCAAGCCCAATATTTCCGCTGGTGTAAAAGCGAGCGAATTGGAGTTTGGTTGCGGGTGCAGAGAAATCTGTATCTTTCTGTATCTTAGCGCCCGTGAAAAAATTGACCGGGTTCCCTGCAGTGCAAGATCCAGATGTTGAGGCATCACACTCGTTGTTCTTGCCTGGATCGATTGGCCGGCGAATGCATGTCATGAAGTTGCTTGGATTGGGATCAAATCCAGCTGGGCATTGCCAATGTTTTGCCAGCAATGTAGGGAAATAACCGCTGCTTGAAGGTCGGCAAGTGGAATTGTCTGTGGTGCAATTATTTGCGCTTGAAAATCCAGCCGCAATGTAAGGGCGAAGTTCTGGTCCCTCCGGCCCTGTGTAGCTGATAACCACTATTGATGCGGGTTGTCCATTCCATAGCCCGTTGCCTTGTCCTCCACATTGGAGGATCCGGCAGCCAGCTCCATAATTGTCAATCTCCGGATTGAGTTCACCGGGTAGTGGTGGGATATTGCTAACTTCGAAGTCCTGAGCGAGTACAGCAGATGCAGAAAGGCAGAGCGCCGTCATTAAAATAAGGCTTGATACTTGTTGCAGCGCAATTCCCGTGAATCGCTTTTGAGAAATTAACAGTGAATTATTTGATTGGGTGATACATGAGTTACTGCTTCGGGCATGCATTGCTCTCTTCCTTGATGGCTAAAATAATGGCGGGGGTAAGGGGTGTATTCATGCAACTATGCCCGAAGTTTCACTTGGGCGCATTGTTTGCACTCCTGCAATGCGAAAAGTAGCGTTTTTCGCCGATGCTCGTGACATGGTTTGCAACCATGGCCGCGCCATCGTTGCCTACGATCAAGCGCTAATGCTCTGAAGCGGCTACCCGATAGACAACATCCAACCTGCGCGCTTCCTGCTCCAATTGTTCCGGAGTGCGATCATTGCTAACAATATCGTCTGCGATGGCTTCTCGCTGGTCGCGCGTTGCCTGCGCGGCGATCATCCGATTCGCCAATTCGGGTGTTGCGCCATCGCGGCGCATTAGGCGCGCGTGCTGCAATGCGGCCGGGATATCGACGACTAAGATGCGGTCCAGCCACGGGTAGGTGGCACGTCCCCCGGCTTCGGCGAGCAGCGGGATCGCCACGATGGTATACGGTCCCCGGGCAGCCAGTGCCGCGCGATGCAGCTCGGCACGGATGGCGGGGTGAGTAATGGCTTCGAGCGCCTTCCGTTGAATTGGATCGGCAAAGACAATTTGGCGCAAGGCCTGTCGGTCCAGCATGCCATCCGGCAACAAGATGGCGCGCCCGAAGCGATCAGCGATGGCATCAAGAATGGGGCCGGGCTCTACGACCTGCCGCGCAACCACATCGGCATCGATGACCTGTACACCCAGCTTCTCGAACTCCGCGGCCAGCGCGCTCTTGCCGGACGCGATGCCGCCCGTAAGACCGACGATGAAATCGCTCATCGTCGCGCCAGGGTCAACGCAGGCCTGCGAAGTGCAGGTAGCCGTCCACCAGGTCGTTGCCCCAGAAGAACACCACCCAGCCGGCAATGGCCAGGTAGGGGCCAAACGGGATGGGGGTGGCGCGGTCGCGGCCCTTGACGACCAGCCAGATCGAGCCGAGGATGGCGCCGACGAGCGAGGAGATCAGGATGATGGGCAGGATGCCTTTCAGGCCGCACCAGGCACCGAGCGCGGCCAGCAGCTTGAAGTCGCCATGGCCCATGCCTTCCTTGCCGGTGAGCTGCTTGAACAACCACCACACCGTCCATAGCGACACATAGCCGACCGCCGCGCCCAGCAGGGCAGGCTTGGCCGGCATGTACAGGTTGTCCATCGACCCGACCAGACCCAACCACATCAGCGGCAGAGTCAACTGGTCGGGCAGCAGCTTGTGCCGTAGGTCGATGCCCGACATCGCCACAAGAAAGCAGCTCAGCACGATCGCGCCGAAGCCCTGCCAGCCAAAGCCGAAGCGCCACACGCTGGCGACGCACAGGATGGAGGTGAGCAACTCGACCAGTGGATACTGAATCGAGATCGGCTTGCCGCTGTAGCGCGACTTGCCGCGCAGCATCGCCCAGCTCAGGACCGGAATGTTTTCCCACCACTTGAGCTTGTCGCCTGTCACCGGGTCGTGCGACGGCTCCACCACGATCCCGGGCGGCGGCGGCTCGTAGATATCCGGCAGTTCCAAAATCTCGCGCGCATCCCGCCGCCATTGCCACTCCATACGCTTGGGCAAGCGCAGGATCACCACGTTCAGGAAGCTGCCGATCAGCAGTCCCAGTCCGGCCGCGGCAGGAAAGCCGAGACCGGGATGCTGGTCGAGAAATGCCATTACGTCTTATCCAACCACTGCGCCGAGTTTGAAGATCGGAAGATACATGCCGATGACCATGCCGCCGACGATGGTGCCGATGAACACCATGATCATTGGTTCAAGCAGGCTGCTCAACGCATCCACGGCATTGTTGACCTCCTGCTCGAAATACTCAGCAACCTTAAACAGCATGGCATCCAGTGCGCCTGCTTCCTCGCCAATCGCAGTCATTTGAATAACCATGTGTGGGAACAGGTTGACCTGCTTCATGGCCATGTTGACTGGATAGCCCACCGATACGTCGTCACGCATGCGCAGCACTGCTTCTTCATAAACTTTGTTACCAGTCGCCCCCGCAACAATGCCGAGTGCTTCCACGAGCGGAACGCCAGCCTTGAAGGTCACGGCGGTCGTGCGCGCAAACCTTGCAATGGAACTGTTATGCATAATTTGGCCGATGACAGGCACCTTCAAGACCAGGCGATCCATGCCATGTTGCATGCCATGCCATGTTGCATGCGAGGTGAGCGCTTGTAAGCGAAGATGAAGCCGGTAATCGCGCCACCGATGACGAGCAGCATTAGCCACCAGTAGCTGATCATGAAGCGAGATGCCGCAACGATCATCTGTGTGAACGCGGGAAGTTCGGCTCCAAACCCTTTGAAGACTTCTTCGAACTGTGGAACAACAAAAATGAGCAAGATGGCGCTAACAATGAGGGCGACTGCAACGACCATTGCGGGGTAGAAGAGCGCCTTCTTGATCTTGCCTTTCAAGGCCTCAATGTTTTCTTTGTAATTGGCGACTGTGTCTAAGACTGTCTCCAGCACGCCTGCGCCCTCTCCCGCGCGGACAAGGTTGCGGTAGAGCTCGTCAAACTGTACCGGATGCTTGCTGATCGCTTCATGCAGTGAAGAGCCGCCTTCAATGTCGGTCCTTATCTGGCCGACCATTTTCCTCATTCGTGGGTTTTTGTGCCCCTCGCCAATGATCTCAAGCGATCCTACGATGGGAACGCCGGACTTCATCATAGTTGCCATCTGACGACTGAAAAACGCAATGTCCTTAGGGCCCACTTTTTTGCCGGCAGCGCCAAAAAGTGGTTTGGGCTTGGGCTTGACGACAGTGGGCGTAATGCCCTGGCGACGAAGCTCTGCACGCAACATGTTCACATTGCGCGCCGCCTGCTCCCCTTTCATCTTGATGCCACGCTTATCCGTCCCCTCCCATACAAAAGGCTGCATCTGGCTGTTGCTTCGGTCGGCTGGCTGTTTTTTGATTACGTTACGCGCGACTGACATAAAAGTTCCCCGTCGGCCATCCCCAGGCCGGAACTGGGCATATGGTAGCGCCTTTAGGCGCACTTCACACGATAGTGGAATCTACTAGGAGCGTCCAAGGAGGTCCTATGTGGCGACTAAAAGTGACCACTTGCGTCACATCGCAAGAGGGGTCGCACTTCTGGAAAATCGTGCTTTCAATCGGCTCAGGGTCTGCGATGCTTTGCCGCGGGGAGACTCCTGGGTCGGGACATAGAGTTGGCACGCAACCTGCTTAGCCCACCCTGCAAGAACCTGGCGTCTAGGTCTTACGGCCGGCGACGTGCGGCAACCTTTGATACTCACTACCTCTAGGGGATGTACTCATGAAGAAGCAACAAGGCTTTACCCTGATCGAATTGATGATCGTTGTTGCGATCATCGCAATCCTGGCCGCCATTGCTCTTCCGGCTTATCAGGACTACACCATTCGCTCGCGTGTTTCGGAACTGGCCGTGATGGCTAGCTCCTTTAAGACGACCGTTGCGGAAAACATCGCCAACAACGGCGGCACCCTGCCAGCTGACGCTTGCGTCGGCGTTGGTGCTACCGCTGCGACCACTAATATGGCTTCCATCGCTTGCACTCCCGCGACTGGCAACATCGTCGTAACCGGCGATGCAACTCGGACCAAGGGAACCGTTTTGACCTATGCTCCGACAGTGGGCGGTGCTAACTCGGCGGTTGGTACCACTTGGACCTGCACCGGCAGTGGTAGCCAGTCCAAGTACTATCCGGCCGAGTGCCGCCGCTAATTGTCGATGCGGTAGCAACTCCGTGATCGAGAGGCCTCGCAAATGCGGGGCCTCTTTGCGTGAGGCATTCGTCGTGGCTTTCGTACAGGAGCTTCTATGAGCCGGGTAAACGGTTTCACCTTGCTCGAGCTAATGATCGTCGTGGCCATCGTCGGGATATTGTCTGCATTGGCCCTGCCGGCTTATCAAAGTTATGTAATCAAGGCGCGCGTGACCGAAGCTATTATTTTGGCTGACTCTGCCAAAGCTGCGGTGACTCAGAATGTCAATAATGAAAATGCTTTGACAACTACTGCATGTGCGGGGGTGAGCGGGCTGTCGTCTCCCACTAAAAATGTAGCGTCTTTCACGTGCCAGGGCGCAGGAGTGCTGACTGTCGTTACGACCAACGTTGCAGGCTCGGTAACTCTGTCACTTGTACCCAGCTACAACTCGGATCGTCCGGTAATCTGGACTTGCCGACATGTTTCTGGATCGGCTAGTTACGTGCCTTCAGATTGCCGAAATTGATGTAGTTAGTTAAGTTGATGTGCCTGCGCAGGAGTTTTGCCATGAACGTTGCAATCGGCTCAAATCTAGTTGGAATTACTGGTATTGCGCGGCGCCTTGTTCAGGATGGTGCGCTTGATGAGGCGAGCGCGCGTGCGGCAATGGATCACGCAACCCAGGCCAAAGTTCCTTTACCGCAATGGTTCGCCGAAAAGAAGCTTGTAACAGCCGCACAACTCGCGGCCGCCAACGCAGTCGAGTTTGGCATGCCTTTGATGGATGTATCGGCGTTCGATGCCAGCCAGAACGCGGTCAAGCTGGTCAGCGAGGAGTTGCTCCAGAAACACCAAGTGCTGCCGCTGTTCAAGCGCGGCAACCGGTTGTTCATAGGGGTGAGCAACCCGACACAGACTCGCGCGCTGGACGACATCAAGTTCCATACGAACTTAGTGGTCGAGGCGATCCTCGTCGACGAAGATCAGATCCGCCGGACGCTCGAGCAGTGGCAGGCCAGCAATGCGTCGTTGGGTTCTTCGCTTGGCAACGACGACGAGGAAATGGGGGATCTGGACGTCTCGGCCGGCGACGAGGACATGGGCGCCGGCGGGGATTCCGGGGTCGATGCCAAGGGCGACGACACGCCGGTGGTGAAGTTCGTCAACAAGGTGCTGGTGGATGCGATCAGGCGGGGAGCCTCGGACATCCATTTCGAGCCGTATGAAGACGACTACCGGGTGCGCTTGCGCATCGACGGCTTGTTGAAGAACGTGGCGAAGGCGCCGGTGAAGCTGAACCAGCGCATCGCAGCGCGCTTGAAGGTGATGTCGCAGCTGGATATCGCCGAGAAGCGGGTGCCGCAGGACGGGCGCATCAAGCTCAACCTGTCCAAGACCAAGCAGATCGACTTTCGTGTCAGCACCTTGCCGACCCTGTTCGGTGAAAAAGTGGTGCTGCGTATCCTGGACGGCAGCGCGGCCAAGCTGGGCATCGACAAGCTGGGCTATGAGGCGGACCAGCAGAAGCTGTTCCTGGAGGCGATCCACAAGCCGTACGGGATGGTGCTGGTGACCGGGCCGACCGGCTCGGGCAAGACGGTGTCGTTGTACACCGCGCTGGGCATCCTCAACGACGAGACACGCAATATCTCCACCGCGGAGGACCCGGTTGAAATCCGCTTGCCTGGCGTCAATCAGGTGCAGCAGAACAACAAGCGTGGCATGACCTTTGCCGCAGCGTTGCGCTCGTTCCTACGCCAGGACCCAGACATCATCATGGTCGGCGAAATCCGTGACCTGGAGACGGCCGAGATTGCGATCAAGGCGGCGCAGACCGGTCACATGGTGTTGTCGACGTTGCACACCAACGATGCGCCGCAGACCATCGCACGCTTGATGAACATGGGCATCGCGCCCTACAACATTACCTCGTCGGTGACCTTGGTGATCGCGCAGCGTCTGGCGCGGCGGTTGTGCAACAACTGCAAGCGCAAGTCGACGCTGCCTGACAACGCCTTGCTGGCTGAAGGATTCACGCCCGCACAGCTTGCTGCCGGGATCGAGCTGTATGAGGCGGTCGGTTGCGACGAGTGCACCGAAGGCTACAAGGGGCGTACGGGTATCTACCAGGTCATGCCGATGACCGACGAGATCGGCGCGATCGTGCTGGAGGGCGGCAATGCGATGCAGATTGCCGAGGCCGCGCAGGCGATCGGTATCCGCGATTTGCGGCAGTCGGCCTTGATGAAGGCTGCCCACGGGGTTACCAGCCTGGCCGAGATCAATCGGGTGACCAAGGACTAAGGGCTGGGAATCGGGAATCGGGATTGGGGAATCGAAAAGCCTGGGAACTCTACGTCCCAGGCCTTTTTGTTTGGACAGCTGGGCCAATGATTACAGCGGGCCACCGCAAGATGATGCGTGAGCCAATCCATAGTGGCGTCTCCCGCGAGAACCATCGACGTCCCCCCAATTTTGAGTAGCACCTCAGTTTGGAGTCCAATTCCCTACCCCAAGGAGATTGGACGTGAAGAAGCGTTTTTCTGAAGAACAGATCATCGGCTTCCTGCGCGAAGCTGATGCCGGTGTGGCGATCAAGGATCTGTGCCGGCGGCATGGCTTCAGCGAGGCCTCGTATTACCTGTGGCGCAGCAAGTTCGGCGGAATGAGCGTGCCCGACGCCAAGCGGCTCAAGGATCTTGAGGCCGAGAACGCGCGGCTAAAGAAGTTGCTGGCCGAGCAGTTGTTCGAGAACGACCTGATCAAGGATGCGTTGCGAAAAAAGTGGTGAGCGCACCGGCGCGTCGTGCGCTGGTGCGCGAGTGGATCGGGCGTGGTGCCAGCGAGCGTCGCGCCTTGGCGGCGATCGGCATGAGCGCCAGCGCGCTGCGCTATTGCCCACGCCAAGACCGCAATGGCGAACTGCGCGAGCGCATTCTTGCGTTGGCGCATCGCCATCGCCGCTACGGCGTGGGGATGATCTATCTCAAGCTGCGACAGGAAGGACGCCTGGTGAACTACAAGCGCGTGGAGCGGTTGTATCGCGAGCAGCAGCTACAAGTGCGGCGCCGCAAGCGCAAGAAGGTGCCGGTTGGCGAGCGTCAGCCGCTGCTGCGGCCAGCGCAGGCCAACCAGGTGTGGTCGATGGACTTCGTGTTCGACCGCTCCGCCGACGGCCGAGTGATCAAGTGTCTGGTGATCGTGGACGACGCAACGCACGAAGCGGTCGCCATCGAGGTGGAACGCGCGATCTCCGGGCACGGCGTTGCGCGCGTGCTGGATCGGTTGGCACACAGTCGCGGTTTACCGAAGGTGATCCGCACCGACAACGGCAAGGAGTTTTGCGGCAAAGCGATGGTCGTCTGGGCACATGCCCGTGGTGTGCAACTACGGCTAATCCAACCCGGCAAGCCAAATCAAAACGCCTATGTTGAATCGTTCAACGGCCGACTACGCGACGAATGCCTCAACGAGCACTGGTTCCCGACGTTGCTGCACGCGCGCACCGAGATCGAACGCTGGCGACGCGAATACAACGAGGACCGACCGAAGAAAGCAATTGGCGGCATGACGCCGTCCGCTTATGCCCAACATCTGGCAAACACCGATATCATCAACCCCGGACTCTAAACCCGACCGCTACTCAGGGCGGGGGGACGTCGCCATCGCAGCCGGCGACTGCGCTTTTACGATTCCCGATTCCCGATTCCCCACTCCCGATTTCCGGCTCTTCTACTCCATCCCCAGCTTCTTCAACTTGTAACGCAGCGCGCGAAACGTGATGCCCAGCTGCGCCGCAGTCTTGGTCTTGTTCCAGCGGTTTTCTTCCAGTGCCTTCTGGATCGCGGCGCGCTCCAGTTGCTCGATGTAGGACGGCAGCGCGGCTGAGGCCGGGTCGATGTCCACGACGGCTTCGCGCGGCTCGGCCGCGGCGCCTCCGTTGGGGACGGCCAGACGGTGGCCGCCGTGAGCGGGCAGGCGCAGGTCGGTGGCGCTGATCTGGTCGTCTTCGGCCAGGGCCAGGGCGCGTTCGAGGATGTTTTCCAGTTCGCGTACGTTGCCTGGGAAGCCGTAGTGATTCAATGCGTCGAGCGCCGACTGGGTCAGCAGCGGAATGGGGCGGCCATGGCTGTGCGCCAGGCGCGCGATGATGGCAGCGGCCAGCTGCGGCAGGTCGCCACCGCGTTCGCGCAGCGGCGGCACACGCAACTCGATTACGTTGATGCGGTAGTACAAGTCATGCCGAAAGCGGCCGTCGGAGACCAGGTCGCCCAGGTCCTTATGGGTGGCCGAGAGGATGCGCACATCCACCAGCGATTCGCTGGATGCGCCGACCGGTCGCACCGACTTTTCCTGGATGGCGCGCAGCAGCTTGACCTGCATCTGCAACGGTAATTCGGCCACTTCGTCCAGGAACAAGGTGCCGCCGTGCGCGGCCTGGAACAGGCCGGGCTTGTCGGCATGCGCGCCGGTGAAGCTGCCCTTCTTGTGGCCGAAGAATTCGCTTTCCATCAATTCGGCGGGAATGGCGCCGCAGTTGACCGGCACGAACGGGCCGGCGGCGCGTGCGCCTTGTTCGTGGATGGTGCGTGCGACCAGTTCCTTGCCCACGCCGGATTCGCCGACGATGTAGACCGGCGCCTGGCTGCGCGCGACCTTGCCGATGGTGGCGCGCAGGCTTTCCATGGCACTGGAGTCCCCGAGCAGGCGGCTGGCCTGTTCCGGTGGCGGCGGTGGCGGAGCGGGACGGTCGCGATTGTTCAATTCCAGCGCGTGCTTGACCAGGCCGCGCAGCACGCCGATGTCGACCGGCTTGCTGACGAAATCGAAGGCGCCGGCTTTCAGCGCTTCCACGGCCAGGTCCATGCTGCCGAAGGCGGTGATCATCGCCACCGGCGTCTGCGGGTAGTGTTTTGCGATTTCGGTGACCAGTTCGATGCCGTTGCCGTCCGGCAACCGCATGTCGGTCAGGCACAGATCGTAGGGGTTGTTGGCCAGCAACTCGCGCGCCTCGGCCAGGTTCGCCGCGGTGCTGATGCGCAAGCCCATGCGGCCCAGGGTGAGAACAAGCAACTCGCGGATATCACGCTCGTCATCGACAACCAGGGCGCTTTTGGGTTCGTTCATGGGACGCACGATAGCCCAGCGTGATGATGGTCGACAATTGTCGAGCAGGTCGCGGCCCACCGATTCACCTGCTGCGCGGGTGCATCACTGCGGCATTCAGCGCGTTTGCAAGGCGCCGATGCCAGTCGGCGATGTGGGGCTATCGATGGGCTATCGATGGGCTGCGTTGCCAAACGCGTCTGCCTCCGACAGCCTTGCTGGCGTAAGCCCACACGCCCCGCAGCCAGGCACAGCGTTGGGTTTGTGTCTTCGCCAGTTGCAACGTTCTGCTATCGAACAAGTGCCGCGCTGCGCGATATCGCCACATCAGGCATCCCGCTCAGCCGATAGCCGAGCACTCACTTGCCGAGCAATCCGTTGGGTCCTTGCAACGAAATCCGGAAGCACGCACCGCCGCCGGGGACCGCGACATAGTCCAGTTGCGCCTGGTTGGCGCGGCAGAGTTCCTGGGCGATGTACAGCCCCAGGCCGGTGCCGTGCTCGGAGGTGGTGTAGAACGGGCGGAACAGTTGCGCCGCCACGGCCTCCGGGATGCCTGGGCCGCGGTCGATCACATCGATCACTGCCTTGCGCTCGAGGCGCTCGACGTGCAGCTTGACCCGCGCCGGTTCGTCCATCACCCGGCCGTACTTGAGTGCGTTGTGCACCAGCGCGGTGAGGATCTGATGCAGGTGCTTGGGGTCGACCAACGCATGCACGGAGCTCCCCTGGATGCTGGCCTCCAGGATGTCGGTTTCCATCGACAAGGTCTGGCGATATTCGACCACGAAGCGGCGCACGAATGCGGCCAGGTCCAGGTTGTCCGGGGTGGCGCGTTCCCGGCGCGCCAGTGCGAGCACGCTTTCGACGATGCCGTTGGTGCGCTGACATTGCTGGTGGATGATCTGCAGCAGGCGGCGGTCGGCATCGCCGATGTCCGGCGATTCTTCCAGCAACTGCGAGGCGTAGCTGATGGCGGCCAGCGGGTTGCGGATCTCGTGCGCCAGGCTGGCCGAGAAGCGCCCCATGGCCGACAGGGTCAGCGACTCGGCACGGCGCGACACCACCGTGGCATCGTCCAGAAACACCAGCACCAGATCGCTGTCGGCGAGCAGGCGCACGAAGCGCGGCTGCACTTCCGGGCGGTCGGCGCCGAGTTGCAGCGGGGCTTCTTCCTGGCGCCAGCCGCTACGCCAGCGCTGCAGCCGGCGCGCCAGCTCCGGTGCGAGCGCCACCAGCGACAGGTCGGTGGACGGGGTGCGTTGGTCGCCATCGCCCAGCAAGCTCAGCGCCGCTTCGTTGGCCAACGAGATGTGGTTGTGGGTATCCACCACCAGCACGCCGGTGCGCATGCGCCGGATGATCAGCTCGTTGATCTCGTACAGATTGGCGACCTGGGCGCCGCGTTCTTCGGCCAGCATCTGGTTGCGACGGGCGCGGGCGGCGATTTGTTCGCAGATGAAGGCCACCGCGACGTAGCTGGTGGCAAACATCGCAAGCTCGGCCACCGGACGAGTGGCGCCGCCGCCTTCGAGCAGGGTCCACAGGTATTCCAGCAGGATGGCGGCGCTGGCGAGCACCGCGATGCTCATGCCGTAGCGCAGCCGCAACAGGATCGAGGCGGCCGCCACGTTGAACAGCAGCATCATCGCAATCCCGGCGCTGGCACCGGGCAGGGCGTGCGTGGCCAGGGTGGCGGCAAGGATGTCGGCCACTACCGCGCACAGCACGGTGGGGGTGAGGCGGCGTTCGCCGCGGCCCCAGAACAGCAGCGGGATCGCCATGCACAGGTAGCCGATCGCCACGCCGGCGGCCAGGCGCGGGTAGCGCGGATCGGGAATGGCGTCGGACAAGGGGCTGAACACCAGCGCGGCGATCAGGCCGGCCACCAGCACCCGGTACAACGAGAAAAAGTACAGCTCGCGCTGCGGCGCGGACTGGATCCGGGCGATGAGCGATGCGATGGATGCCAAGCCGATTCCCCGCTGGAGCGAGCCGCGAGTATAGGCAGGTGCGCGGCCTGCGCAGCGCTTGCGCACAGAGTCGGCCTGCGCGCAAGCGCTGCGATCGGGCGGCCAATCCCGGGCAATTTTGCGCCGCACGGCGTGGTCGGCCACAATAGGCGGCCCGTTCGCGTCCCATGACGTGCCGCCCCGGCGGTCTGCGTTGCACGCAGCGGTCGTTTCCTTTTCCCACGGTGACGCATGAATTTCCACGAATACCAGTCAAAACAGCTGCTTGCCGAGTACGGCATCCCCGTTCCGGCCGGCAAGGTCGCGGCGACCCCGGACGAAGCGGTTGAAGTCGCCAATTCCCTGGGCAATGGCCCCTGGATGGTGAAGGCGCAGATCCACGCGGGCGGCCGCGGTAAGGCTGGCGGCGTCAAGTTCTGCAAGACCACCGACGACGTGAAGGCCGCAGCCGCCAAGATGCTCGGCACCAAGATGTCCACCTACCAGACCGCCGGCGTCGAGCTGCCGATCAACCTGGTGCTGGTCACCACGGCCGGTGAGATCGTCAAGGAGCTGTACCTGTCGATCCTGGTCGACCGCGGCGCCAAGACCATCACATACATCGCCTCTTCCGAAGGCGGCGTGGAGATCGAGCAGGTGGCTGCCGAGACGCCGGAGCTGATCCACGCGCTCAACGTCGATTTCGTCGAAGGCGTGCAGGGCTACCACGGCCGCGATTTCGGCTTCAAGCTCGGCCTCAACGCCAAGCAGGCCGGCCAGTTCGCCAGCATCATGGTGAACCTGTATCGCCTGTTCAACGAAAAGGACCTGGCGCTGGTTGAAATCAACCCGCTGGCGATCCTGGACGACGGCAACCTGTACGCGCTGGACGGCAAGTTCGACAGCGACGACAACGCCGCGTTCCGTCAGAAGCAGCTGGTCGCCATGCGCGACAAGACGCAGGAAGACGAGACCGAAGTGACCGCGTCGGAGCTGGACATCAACTACGTCACCATGGACGGCAACATCGGTTGCATGGTCAACGGCGCAGGCCTGGCCATGGCCACCATGGACGTGATCAAGCTCAATGGCGGTGAGCCGGCGAACTTCCTGGACGTGGGTGGCGGTGCGAACAAGCAGCGCGTCATCGAAGCGTTCAAGCTGATCCTGTCCTCGGACAAGGTCGAAGGCATCTTCGTCAACATCTTCGGCGGCATCGTCCGCTGCGACATGATCGCCGAAGGCATCATCGCCGCGGTCAAGGAAGTGGGCGTCAAGGTTCCGGTCGTGGTGCGCCTGGAAGGCACCAACGTGGAAGAAGGCAAGCAGCTGCTGCGCGATAGCGGCATGGCCATCATCCCGGCCGACAACATCAACGACGGCGCCAAGAAAGTCGTTGAAGCTGTCAAGAACGCCGCCTGATCCACGATACCGAAGGAACTATCCATGTCCGTTTTGATTAACAAGAGCACCAAGGTGATCGTGCAGGGCTTTACCGGCCAGCAGGGCACCTTCCACGCCACTCAGATGGTCGAGTACGGCACCCAGGTCGTCGGCGGCGTGACGCCCGGCAAGGGCGGCACCACCCACATCAATCTGCCGGTGTTCAACACCGTGGCCGATGCGGTCCAGGCCACCGGCGCCGATGCGTCGGTGATCTACGTGCCGCCGCCGTACGCGGCCGATGCGATCCTGGAAGCGGCTGCGGCCGGCATCAAGGTCATCGTCTGCATCACCGAGGGCATCCCGGTGCTGGACATGCTGCGCGTCAAGAATGTGCTGACCCGTTCGCATCCGGACACCGTGCTGATCGGGCCGAACTGCCCCGGCGTGATCACCCCGGGCGAGTGCAAGATCGGCATCATGCCGGGCCACATCCACAAGCCGGGCAAGATCGGCATCGTGTCGCGTTCGGGCACGCTGACCTATGAAGCGGTCAAGCAGACCACCGAAGTGGGCCTGGGCCAGAGCACCTGCATCGGCATCGGTGGCGACCCGATCAACGGCCTGAACTTCGTCGACTGCCTCAAGCTGTTCAACGAAGACCCGCAGACCGAAGGCATCATCATGGTGGGCGAAATCGGTGGCGACGCCGAGGAAGCCGGTGCCGAGTACATCAAGAACCACGTCAAGAAGCCGGTGGTCGGCTTCATCGCCGGTGCCTCCGCGCCGGCCGGCAAGCGCATGGGCCATGCCGGTGCGATCGCGTCCGGTGGCAAGGGCACGGCCGAAGGCAAGTTCGCGGCGATGGAAGCCGCTGGCGTCAAGACCGTCCGCTCGCCGGGCGATCTGGGTGCGGCGATTGCGGCGCTGGTGAAGTAAGTCTTACCAGTGTGGTGTCGCAGAAAGCCGCCTTCGGGCGGCTTTCTGCGTTTACGGGGATGCCTGATGCAGATGGCAGGGATTGCGCACTGCACGACGCACGCTGGGCCGACTGTTCGGCTCCATGCCTATGTCGATGCTAAAGCCCTGAATTGCACAAGGAGCGCATCATGCAAAGTGTGTCACAAGTGTGCTACTTTGGGTCCGCCATTCGGTCCCCCGAGGTTGCCATGTCCACGACCACCATCCGTCTGCCCGACGAACTGAAGGCGCGTGTCGCCAGGGCGGCGAAAGATGCCGGAACCACGGCGCACGGCTTTATCGTCGACGCCATCGCGGAAAAAATCGATGCATACGAGCGCCGCACGGCATTTCATGCCGAGGCGCAGCAACGCTGGGCTGCCATCCAGGAGGGCGCCAACACGCTGTCCTGGGCGGACGTACGCCAGTACATGCAGCAACTTGCCGACGGAGACGACCCCGCGCCACCGGTGGCCAGCGCCGTCGAGCGCTGACAGGTGACCAGGATCGTGCTTGCCGCGCGCGTTGCCGACGATGCACGCCGTCTGGTCGCCTATCTGCTGGAACACGATGCAGCCAATGTGCAGCGAAAACTCGCAGGTGTCTTCCAGGCCATCGATGCATTGGCGGACAATCCACTGATAGGGCGCGCGGTGCAGGGCGGATTCCGCGAACTGGTCATCGGTCGCGATGCCAGCGGCTATCTTGCGCTCTATCGTTACGCACCGTTGGACGACACCGTGTACGTGCTGGCGATCCGTTCGCAGCGCGAAGCGGGTTACCTTGAAAGCCTGTTTTGATGGAGTCAGCAGTGACAGCACACACCCTCCGCATCGCCATGGCCCAGTTCGACTTCCCGGTCGGTGGCGTGACGCAGAATACCGATCGCATCATCGAGTACATCGCAGCGGCGCGCGACGAGTTCGAAGCCGACATCGTGCTGTTTCCCGAATTGGCGATCAGCGGGTATCCACCGGAAGACCTGCTGTTACGACCGGGATTCCTTGCTCATTGCGAACAGGCGCTGGCGCGGATTGCGGCGGCCACGCGCGGCATCGTGGCAGTGGTCGGCTGGCCGCAAAGCGCCGGCAGCGTGGTCTACAACGCCGCCAGCGTGTTGCGCGACGGGCGGATCGAAGCCACCTACCGCAAGCGCGAATTGCCCAACTATGCGGTGTTCGACGAGCGTCGTTATTTCGACGTGGATCCGGATGGCGAGAACTGCGTGGTCACGGTCAAGGGCGTGCAGGTGGGCGTGGTGATCTGCGAAGACCTCTGGTTCGCCGAGCCCTTGGCCAACACGGTACGGGCGGGCGCGGAGTTGGTGCTGGTGCCCAATGCCTCGCCGTACGAGCGTGGCAAGCATGCCCAACGCGATGCATTGCTGGCCGAACGCACCCGCGAGAGCGGGGCAGCGATTGCCTATCTCAACGTCGTGGGCGGGCAGGATGCACTGGTGTTCGATGGCGCCTCGGTGGTGGCCGATGGCGATGGCACCGTGCATCCCGCCGCTGCAGCCTTCGTGGACCAGTGGCTGGTGGTGGACTACGCGGCCCGCGAGCGCAGCTTCACTCCGGTGGTGTGGGTGGATGACGGCGACGAGAGCATGGATGCGCTGGCCTGGCGTGCGGTGGTGCGCGGGCTGCAGGACTATTGCCGCAAGAACGGCTTCAGCAAGGTCTGGCTGGGCTTGTCCGGCGGCATCGACTCGGCACTGGTGTTGGCGATGGCGGTGGATGCGCTGGGCGGCGACAACGTGACCGCCGTGCGCCTGCCGTCGCGCTACACCGCCAGTCTGTCCAACGACCTGGCCGACGAGCAATGCCGCGCGCTGGGCGTGAAGCTGGAGACCATCGCGATCGAACCGGCTTTCGAAGGCCTGCTCGGCGCGCTGGGGCCGATGTTCGAAGGCACCCAGCCGGACATCACCGAAGAGAACCTGCAGTCGCGCAGCCGTGGCGTGATCCTGATGGCGCTGTCGAACAAGTTCGGCGGGCTGGTGCTGACCACCGGTAACAAGAGCGAATACGCAGTGGGTTACGCCACTATCTATGGCGACATGTGCGGTGGCTATGCGCCGCTCAAGGACCTGTACAAAACGGAGGTGTTCGGCCTGGCGAAATGGCGCAACACCGTCGGCGGCGCGCCGGTGATTCCGCCGGCGGTGATCTCGCGCCCGCCGTCGGCCGAGTTGCGCGCCAACCAGACCGACCAGGATTCGCTGCCGCCGTACGATGTGCTCGACGGCATCCTGTATCGCTACGTCGACCAGGAGCAGTCGCGCGACGACATCGTTGCGGCCGGCTACGCGGCCGATACCGTCGAGCATGTGCTGCGCCTGGTGCGGCTCAACGAGTGGAAGCGCCATCAGTCCGCGCCCGGGCCCAAGGTGTCGCGGCGTGCATTCGGTCGCGAACGGCGCTATCCGATCACCAACGGGTATCGCGGGCAGTAATCCGGACGGCTGATCCGGTCACTCGGCTGACGCAGTGGCTGCCGCTGCGCTGGCTGGTGGCTGGGCGAACCGCGTGAGCAGATCCAGGGGCGGTTTTGGCCGGGCCAGGTCGTACATCAGGCCAAAGTGGCCTTCAGGGCCCTGGATGGTGGCCTGGTCCAGTAACTCGTAGACATTCACCTCGGCCACCACGTCGGCGTAGTTGTCACGCACGTTGCGCAACAGCTGCGCCATGCTGTCGTAACAGCCCCGATCACCTGCGGTGCCGCCAGTGGTGCTGACTGTATAGATCTCCGCACAGTTCAGCTCGTTGAAGAACACCGGGGTGTTGTAGGTACGCGCGGCAGTGCGCAGCTGGCCAAGATACAGGTCCGTCCAATAGCCGGCGTCCTGGTAGAACGCGTAGTAGTGGAAGCTGATGTGGTCGAAGTTGAACCCGGCCGCCTTGGCTTTTGCCAAAAACCACAGCGAGCCGTTGCGATCGCCCGGGCAACGCGCGTTGGCGCTGCGATCGTCGCTATTGCAGGCGGTAATGTTGATGGTGAAGCGCAAATCTGCGCCCAGTTCGTCGGAAGCCTGGCGCATGCCCAGATACATCGTGGTCATTGCGGCGATGCGGGTATCGGCTTCGGCGCGGACCAGATCCTGTTCGTTGCCGATTTCCCAGACCTTGATGTCTGCGGCATAGCGGCGTGCCAGCTGGTAGCCGATCTCGCGCGACATCGGATAGACCATCGGGCGCAGGGTGATGCCGTACTTGCGCGCCAAGGGGACGAGCGCATCCAGCGTGGCGTAATCGCGCGGATCGACATCGAACCGGTAGCTGCGCAGGTTGCGCGCTGCCAGCAGTTTGAAGCGTGCCTCGGCCTGGGTCATGGCGTAGCCGGGACGGCTGTCGTGCGCGTTGACGCCGTAGACGATGGGGGCTGCGGTGGCGCTGGCGGTCAGGGCCGCCAGCGAGAGCATGAGCAGCAACGTGATGGTGGCACGAGACATGCGGCTTCCTTGGCTGGCGCTCGCAGGGAGTCGGAGCTGGTCGGGATGAGTATAGACAGCAGACCCAAGGGCATTGGGTGACCTGGGGCCGGTTCCAGGATGCGCGCACCGGCTCCGGCCATGCGTCTGCGCGTGGGAACCAATTGCTCGTGTGGGCGCATCAGCGGCGGCAATCGCCGCCCTATCGTCGTCGGTCCTGCACTTTCGTGCTGCCGTCATCGTCGCGGCAACAAAAAAGAGGCCTTTCGGCCTCTTTTCGGTCGTACGCTGCGCCTGATATCTCAGTCGCGATTCATCTGCGAATTGCTCTGCCCGGTCGCGGCGGATTTTTCGCCGGCAAACGGGTTGAGCTTGCGGATGGCCCACGGGTATTTCGGCCAGTTGCCGGTCAGCCACGGATGCTGCGGGTCGTTGAGCTCCAGCACGCGGCGTGCGTCGGCTGCCAAGGTCTTGTTGCCCAGGTGCGTGTAGGCCTCGGCCAGCACCGCGACCGCGTCGTACTGGAAGGCGCTCTGCGGATAGGTTTCGAGCAGGTAGTTGGCACGACCGGCGGCCGACACCCAGGCATCGCGGCGCAGGTAGTACAGCGCGTTGTCCAATTCGTGCTGGGCGAAGATGTCGCGCAGCTCGATCATGCGCTTGCGTGCGTCGGCGGCGTAACGGCTGTTCGGGTAGCGATCGGTGACGGTATTGAAATCGTTGTAGGCCTGCTGCGGCGAAGACAGGTCGCGGCGGCTCGGGTCCAGCGACCACACGCGGCGCAGGAACACCGTGTCTCGGTTGCTGTTGGCCAGGCCGCGCAGGTAGTACAGATACGAGATGTTGCGGTGGGTCGGGTAGGTCCGGATGAAGCGGTCGACGCTGGAGACCGCGTCGTCGTGCTTGCCGGCCTTGTACTGGGCGTAGGCGGTTTCGATCATCGCCTGCTCGGTGTACGGGCCATACGGGTACTGGGCGATCAGGCGCTTGTAGCTGGCTTCTGCGCCGGCCCAGTTGCCTTTCTCCATCAGGTTATGGCCCTTGCCGTAGAGCTGCTCGACCGGCATGCCCTCGTCGGGATTCTTGTCCTTGGCGCCGCGGTGGCAGCCGGTGACGACGAACGCCATGACCAGCATGAGGGCAATCAGGCGCGCAGGCGCGGAAAACGTGGACCGTCGGATCATGGGTCTGGGCAGGACGCATCAGGAAAACGAGAGCGCGATGATAGCCTAGTGGCCTGTCCGGCGACTGACTCCCGCCGCCCGGACCCCCAAATTCCCGCTTTTTGCCCGAGTGCCCGTGTCCATGTCCGACCCATCTGCCGAACCCCTCGACCCGTCCATCCGCCAGGCGATCGTGCCCGACAACGCCGCCGGACGCCGTTTCGATGCGGTGCTGGCCGAGCTGTTCCCGGAATTTTCGCGCTCGCGGCTGTCGGAATGGATCAAGTCCGGCGACGCGCTGCTGGACGGTGAAATGGCGCGCCCGCGCGATACCTTGCGCGGCGGCGAGAGCGTGCAGCTGCAGGTGGTGCTGGAAACCCAGACCCACGCCGCGCCGCAGGACATTCCGCTGAGCGTGCTGTACGAAGACGAGCAGGTGCTGGTGATCGACAAGCCGGCAGGCCTGGTGGTGCATCCGGGCGCCGGCAATCCGGACCAGACCCTGGTCAATGCGCTGCTGTTCCGCGACCCGGCGCTGGCCTCGGTGCCGCGCGCCGGGGTGGTGCATCGCCTGGACAAGGACACCAGTGGCGTGATGGTGGTGGCGCGCACCGTGCAGGCGCAGACCGCGCTGGTGGAGCAGCTGTCCGCGCGCGAGGTGCATCGCCAGTATCTGGCCGTGGTGGTGGGCGCGCTGGTCTCCGGCGGCACCGCCAACGCCCCGATCGACCGCCACCCGCGCGACCGCCTGAAGATGGCGGTGCGCGACGACGGCCGCGATGCGGTCACCCATTACCGCCTGCGCGAGCGTTTCCGTGCGCACACCGCGCTGGAGTGCCGGCTCGAAACCGGGCGTACCCACCAGATCCGCGTGCACATGGCGCACCTGAAGTCGCCGATCGTCGGCGACCCGCTGTACGGCGGCGCGCTCAAGCTGCCCAAGGGCGCTACCGACGAGCTGGTGCACGAACTGCGCAGCTTCAAGCGCCAGGCGCTGCACGCCGAAACCCTGGAATTCCTGCATCCGGTCAGCGGCGAGCCGGTCCGCGCCAGTGCGCCGGTGCCGGCCGATCTGCAGCGCCTGATGACCGTGCTGCGCGAAGACAGCGCACGCGCCGCCGAGCTGGCACGCCGCTGAGATGCCCATGGCTGCGCCCTTCATCCTGCCAGCCGACTGGCCGGCGCCACCGCGCATCCGCGCGCTCACCACGCTGCGTCACGGTCTGGGCGGCTCGCTGCCGCCGTTCGACACGCTCAACCTTGGCAACCGCAACAGCGCCGAAGGCGACATGCCCGAGCAGGTGGAGCGCAACCGGGCACTGCTGGCCGCGGCGCTGCAACTGCCGAGCGCGCCGCAGTGGTTGCGGCAGGTGCACGGCGTGGATGTGGTACGGCTGGATGCACCGCCCGCTGCACCCGATTCCACCGACTGCGCGGCGGATCAGCCGCCAGGTGCGCACGAACCGGTTGCCGATGCTGCGGTGACCTCGGCGCCTGGCGTAGTACTGGCAATCCTCACGGCCGATTGCCTGCCGGTCGTGTTCGCTGCCGTCGATGGCAGCGAGGTCGCTGCTGCACATGCCGGTTGGCGCGGGCTGGCCGACGGCGTACTGGAGCGCAGCGTGGCGGCGATGCGGACGCCACCGCAGCAACTGGTGGCCTGGCTGGGTCCTGCCGCGGGGCCCCAGGTGTATGAGATCGGCGAGGACGTGTTCGGCGCCTTCGTTGCGCACGATGCACAGGCGCAACAGGCGTTTGTCGCCACGCGCCCGGGGCACTGGCGGGTGGATCTGTATGCGCTGGCACGTCAGCGGCTGCAGCGGGCCGGTGTGCCGGCCGCTGCGGTGTATGGCGGCGGGTTGTGCACCATTTCCGATCCGCAGCGCTTTTTCTCGCATCGCCGCGATCGCCGCAGCGGACGCATGGCCACGCTGGCCTGGATCGCGCCCTGAGCGTGCCGCTGTTCGCACAGGTGCTGGGGCAGGACGCGTTCGCGCAACTGCCTGCGCCGGTGCGCGCGCTGCATTCGGTGCAGCAGCGGCAGACCTTCGCCGGCCGGGCCAGGATTCAACGCGGCACGCATGCGCTGGTTCCGTTGCTGGCGCTGCTGAGCCGCTTGCCGCGCACTGGCGAGGTGGCGGTGGAAGTGGATTTTCTGGCCGACGCGCGCGGCGAGCGCTGGCATCGGCGCTTTGATGGCATGCCGATGCATTCGCGGCTGTGGCGTCATGGCGCCAGCTTGCGCGAACACCTGGGCGCGGTGCGCTTTGAATTTTCGCTGCAGGCCGATGCGCAATCGTTGTATTGGCAGGCCACCGGCGTGTGGGCGTTCGGGATGATTCGGTTACCTGCCCGCTGGTTCCGGCAGGTGCGCTGCCGCGAGCATGCCGACGGCGGCCGTTATGCGTTTCTGGTGGACGTGCAGTTGCCGCTGGTAGGACCGTTCATTCGTTATGAGGGCTGGCTTGAACCGCGCTGATCAATCGCCTGTTGCCCCATCTGCGGCGCGGGCCACCATCGTCTTCGATGGCGTGTGCCTGCTCTGCAATGGCTGGGTCAAATTCCTGCTGCGCCACGATCGGCGTGGGCGCTATCGCTTTGCTGCCATGCAGGGGCAAGCCGGGCGCGCACTGTTGCAGCAGCACGGTCTGGATCCGGACGACCCTTTGTCGTTTCTACTGGTGGACACCACCGGTGCCTGGACCGATAGCGACGCGATCGTGCGCGTGCTTGCGGGATTGGGCGGGCTCTGGCGGCTGAGTGGGGTGCTGCGCCTGATCCCGCGTCGCGTGCGCGATCTCGGCTACCGGCTGATCGCACGCAATCGTTACCGCTGGTTCGGCCGCAGTGATCACTGCATGCTGCCGACGCCCGAGCAGCACGCGCGGTTTCTGGACTGAGGCAGTGCGCCCGGCATCGGGGCGCTGGCCTGAGGCGCGCTGCGTCGCATTGCGATGCAATTCAATGCGAACCTACGCCGGGACGAGGCGATGCGGCGCATCGCTCGGCTGGCCTCAGCAGCGCAGCTGTTGATGGATGGCATTTCCGCAGAAACCCGGTCGCGCCCGGGTGCGCTGCTACGAAACACCAGGCATGCCGGGCTTATGCCGCGTTGTGGAAGCTGGCGCGTGCGACGTGGGAAGCGCCGGGACGGGTGTCGGATTGCAGGCGGAAGATCGAGACTGCATCAGCCAGTTCCACGGCCTGTTCTTCCAGGCTGCGCGCAGCGGCGGTGGCTTCTTCCACCAGCGCAGCGTTGCGTTGGGTCACCTCGTCCAACTGCGCGACCGTGCGGTTGACCTGCTCGATGCCGCTGGACTGCTCGGCGCTGGCCGAGGTGATCTCGCTCATGATGTCGGTGACGTGTTTGACCGAGCCGACGATCTCGCGCATGGTCGCGCCGGCGCGGTGCACCAGGCCCGAGCCCAGTTCTACCTTGTCGGTGGAGTCGGCGATGAGCGTCTTGATTTCCTTGGCCGCATCGGCCGAGCGCCGTGCCAATGCACGCACTTCCGAGGCAACCACCGCAAAACCGCGGCCCTGTTCGCCGGCACGCGCGGCTTCCACTGCGGCGTTGAGCGCCAGGATGTTGGTCTGGAACGCGATGCCGTCGATCACGCCGATGATCTCGCCGATCTTGCGCGAGGCGGTGCTGATCTGGCCCATGGTGGCGACCACCTCGTCCATCACCTGGCCGCCGCTCTGCGCCACGTCGCCGGTGCCGACGACCAGGCGATTGGCCTGCAGCGCGCTCTCGGCGTTTTGCTTCACGGTGGAGGTGAGTTCTTCCATCGAGCTTGCGGTTTCTTCCAGGTTGGCCGCCTGTTGCTCGGTGCGCTCGGAAAGATCCATGTTGCCGGCGGCAATTTCCACTGCGGCCTGGCGGATGGTGTCCGATGCGGCCTGGATGCCGCCGATGATTTCGGTGAGGCGGGTGACGGTCTGGTTGGTGTCGTCGCGCAAGCGCGCGAAGATACCGTGCGCATCGCCGTCCACACGCTGGGTGAGATCGCCTTCGGCCAGCGCGCCGATCACGCGCGCCAATGCGGCCAGATGGGTTTCCACCGAGTCGTAGATGCGGTTGATGCCTTGCGCCAGGGTCAGCAGCACACCGTCCATGCCATCGATCTGCATGCGACGGCTGAAATCGCCGGCCGAGGCGGCGTCGATGATCTGGATCAGTGCCTGCTCGGCGTTGACCTGCGCGGTGACGTCCATCCACTGCGCGATGGTGCCGAGCTTGGTGCCGTCGGCGGCGATGATCGGGCTGTACACGAAGTCGATCTGGCGGCCGAAGAACGGCGCACGCACGGCCTTGGAGGCATTCAACGCGCGCATGCGGTCGATCGCGGCCTGGCTGTCGGGATAGATGTCGCCGATGCTGCCGCCGACGAAGCCTTCGGCATGGAAGCTGGGACGGAAGCTCTGCACATCCGGCTCGATCAGCTTGAGCATGGCGAGTAGTTTGCGGTTGGCAAACAGCACCTGGCCATCGTCGTCGGCGATGCGGATCATGGTGTCCAGATCGTCCAGCGCCTTGATCACGAACTGGCCATGGCGCAGGCCTTGCTCCATCACATCGATGCGGATGGCGAGCTTGTCCTGGGCATCCTGCAGCGCGTGCAGCAACGCTGCGAGGTCGCCGGAGGCGTTGCGCAGGTCCAGACGCTGAGTGCGTCCTTCGCCGATCGCCACCACTGCACGCATTGCCTGCTGCAACTGCGTGTCGTGCCGCCGGCGCGACCACCACCAGAGCCCGGCGCTCGCCGCGCCCAACACCAGCAGGGCGGGCAGCACGCGCCCGAGCCCGCTCAGGAAGCTGCCGGATACCAGCGTGGCGGCATAGCAGGCCAGCAACGCCAGCAGCGCGACATGTGCAGCGGCGGGCAGCCATGCAGTCCAGGTGGCGCGCGCAACGTGCCGACCGGCGGGCGGTTGGGCAACGGGGGCGGCATCGTGTGCAAGCGACATAGGCTGAGTCCAGCTGGATGATCTGAGAAGGGGGAGCGGCATCGGCAGTCCATGGCCCGCAATGGGGGTATCGGCGGCTGAGTCCGAATCATGATGATGTGAAGGTGCCGTTCGTCGGAATGTGACAACCAAGTCCCGAAATGGCGTGATGTCCTTGATATGAAAGCGATTTCAGTTCGGCAGGGTATGCGTGCCCGTGGCGATCGACGCGCGAGTACGTCGACTCAATTGTAAATTCTGCGTGAAAAATGTCCGCGCGGAGCGAATGCCCGGCATGTCGGCGGACTGCTATTGGGGGCCGGCAAATCCCATCGAAGTTGGGGCTGATTCGGTTGCCAACGGCCTGCGCGCTGGATTCGCACTTGCGCAGCATCTGACTGCCGCATGGGAGCGCCATCCTGGGAGGTTGGCCTGGGTTCGGACGTCTGAAACTCAGGTCCGACAGCAAGCGCGTTGGCCGCGCGTCATACGCTGGGCCGACATCGCCGGCTTCGCCCCCACGTGCCTTCGCCGTAGCGGCAAGCGCGCACAAAAAAACCGGCCGTCTCGCGACGACCGGTTTGATTGGTGCATCCGTCGGCCCTGGACCGACGGCAGGTGGCCTATGCGCCGGAGCGCAGCCAGGCGGGTGATGCGTAGCGGCCAAAGCAGTGCAGACTGCATGCGCTCATGCGCTCATGCGCATCGGCGCATCGGCGCACCGCCTGGCCGCATGGTGCTTGGAGCGCTGCCGTTACTTGGCAGGCGCGGCCTGCGCATCGTCCGGCAGGGCCCAGGCAATGACGCTGTCGCCCGACTTGGTTTCCATGCGGTCGTGTCCACCGACGGCGGCCACGATGTATTGCTTGCCGTTGATGGTGTAGCTCATCGGCGCTGCCTGCGGGCCGGCGGGGACGCGGGTCTCCCAGACCTGCTTGCCGGTGCGGGTGTCGAAGCCGCGCATGAAGTCGTCCAGGGTCGCGCCGATGAAGGTCACCCCGCCAGCGGTGGCCAGCGAGCCGCTGTTGTTGGGCGTGCCGATCTCGAACTTGGTCTTGGACGGGATGCCCATCGGCCCCTGGTCGTAACCGGTGCCCAGCGGACGGCGCCAGATCACCTGCTGCGTGCGCAGGTCCACGCCGGCGATGTAGCCCCACGGCGGGGCCACGCACGGGGTGTTGAGCGGCGACATCCACGGCTCCTTGCGGGCGCCGTAGGCCAGGCCCTTCTGCGCCATGTAGCCGGGCGTCTTGCTCTTGCCGTCGAACACCGACACCACGCCCAGCTCATTCATTTTTTCGCGGGTATACACCTGCAGGGTGTACGGCAGGCGATTGCTGTTCATCACCATGATGCCGCGCTGCAGGTCCACCGAAACACCGCCCCAGTTGATGCCGCCGTGGTTGCCGGTGAAGGCCAGCGACCCCTGCAGGGTGGGCGGGGTGAACATGCCTTCGTAGCGCAGTTGCTTGAACTGGATACGGCAGACCAACTGGTCGAACGGGGTCATGCCCCAGGCATCGGATTCGATGATTTTTTCGAACTCGCGGCTCGGCGCGCCCACGGTGTTGGGCATGCCCGGCGAGATCGGTTGCGTGGCAGCGGTCCAGTCGCCGTGGTCGGTTCCCTGCGGTACCGGGATCTGCTTGACCGGCATGATCGGCTCGCCGGTGGCGCGGTCCAGCACGAACACCTGGCCGGACTTGGTGGCCTGGATCACCGCAGCACGCGTACCGCCGCCAGCGACCGGCCAATCGACCAGGTTCGGCTGCGGGCCGATGTCGTAATCCCACAGGTCGTGGTTGACGGTACGGAAATGCCAGCGTTCCTTGCCAGTAGCGGCATCCACCGCCACCAGCGAGGCGGTGTATTCCTCGTCCTGCGGGGTGCGGCCCTTGCCGAAGAAATCGCCGGACGCATTGCCGGTGGGCAGATAGACCAGGCCCAGCTCGTCGTCGGCGGCCATCAGCGACCACACGTTCGGGGTTGAGCGCGTGTAGGTCTGGCCGGCCGGCGGCTCGGCGGTGATCGCCGGGTTACCCAGGTCCCAGGCCCAGCGCAGCTGGCCGGTGAGCGCATCGAAGCCGCGCACCACGCCGGACGGCGCATCGCCTTCCTGGCCATCGCGGACCTGGCCGGTCGGCTGGATCACCACGCCGCGCATCACCACCGGCGGCGAGGTCGGGCCGACGAAACCCGGCTTGGTGTTGCCGGTGCCCGCATTCAGATCGACATAGCCGTTGTTGCCGAAGCTGGTGCACAGCTTGCCGGTCTGCGCGTCCAGCGCGCCAAGGCGGCCATCGACCATCGGCCAGAAGATCCGGGTCGGGCACTCGGCGGTGCCTTCGGGTGCCTGGTAATACGACACGCCACGGCAGGTGGTGGCAGCCACGCCCGCCATCGCCTTCGGGTTGGTCTGCGGATCGAAGCGCCAGCGCTCCTTGCCGTTGGCTGCTTCCACCGCGATCACCTTCTGGGTGGGGGTGCAGATGTAGAGCAGGTCGCCGACCTTGAGCGGGGTGTTCTGGAAGGCGTAGCCCAGCTTGGAGTCCTTGGGCTTCAGGTCGCCGGTGTGGAACTCCCACGCAACCTTGAGATTCTTCACGTTGTCCGGAGTGATCTGCGCGCCGGGGGTGTAGTGGTTGGACAGATTGGAGCCCGCATAGGAGGTCCAGTTGCTGGCGTCGTGATTGGCCGCGACGTTGCCGTCGGGGCTGGGCACGGTGCCGCGGCTGAAGGCCGTGGCGCTGTCGGCCGGCAATTTGGAGGCATCGGCCAGCTCGACATTGCGCGGCATCAGCAGCGGCCACAGGATCAGCGCCGCACCCAGGATTGGCAGCACGCCGGTCACCAGCGCATAGCCCAGGCCGGACACCGGCTGCATGCGACGACGCGCCACACCCCAGAACGGCAGCAACACCAGCCCCAGCACCGACATCATGGCCAGGCGCGGCACCAAGCCCCAGCCATCCAGGCCCACTTCCCAAAGCGCCCAGGCGATGGTGCCGGCCAGCGTGGCGCCAAACAGCCACAGCCCGGCGCGCTTGCCCAGCGCGAGCAGGACGCCCGCCAGGAACAGGGCAATACCCGCGATCAGGTAATACCAGGAGCCGCCGACGGCCACCAGGCGGCCGCCTTGATAGGCGAGCACCGCGCCAAGCACGGCGATCACCACGGCATAGGCCACCAGCAACCAGGTGCCTAGCCCACGTTTTGAGGATTGATCAGTCATTTTGAGATGTCAGGAAGGACTCAGGCACCAGCGAGCGGTGGCGAGTCGTGGAGGGAGAGCGATCGCAGGCGCCATCACGCGGCCCGGATCTAGATACGAACGTTGAACGCTATGAACGCGCAGCCCCTCCCAGGGTCCTCAGCGCTAATCATGTGAATATTTTAGACCCCCGGCCGCCCTTTGTCCGTGACGGAATAGGAACCAGCGTTCCAACCTGCACGTTCGGCACACCGGAAACATGCGGATTTTGAACGCCTTGCAGCGTGCGGTGCGTTGCCCGCAAACCTCAGTTGGTCTGCGCTTGTGCTGAGCGCGCCCGCGATTGAAGGGCAGAGCGTTGCGGCGCGCGTGGTGTTGCGTATTGCTGCCGCGTCGATCGCAACTGCACACTGTCGACTTCCGACGTTTTTTCCACTGCAAGCAGGGGCGCATGGTCAGGGGGGCGCAGTTGCTTAGTGTGTTGGCATCGGGCAGCCAATCGCTGTGGAAACCGCAGACTTCAGGCTGATGGCGGCCATGTCGTCCTCTGACTGTTGGGACCTTGTCCCCCTTGAAGGAGGACAAGGTCCCGGTAGGGGAAGGGGCGTCGCTCTATACCTCAGAGAGCGCCTGCAGATAGCGCTGGCGCCAGTGGTTGATATTGTTCTTGCGCAGATGGTCCATCATTGCGTGCCAGCGTTCGATGCGACTTGCCAACGGCATGCTTGCCGCTGTGGCGATCGCGTCGGCCACGCCGTCCAGATCGTGCGGGTTGACCAGCAGCGCTTCCTTCATTTCATCGGCTGCACCTGCAAACAGCGACAACACCAGCACGCCCGGGTCTGCCGGGTCCTGCGCGGCCACGAATTCCTTGGCAACCAGGTTCATGCCATCGCGCAGTGGCGTGACCAGACACACCGAGGCCGCACGATAGAAGCCTGTCAGCGTGGCATGGCTGAAGTTCTGGTTGACGTAGCGCAGCGGCGTCCAGTCCGGCTCTGCATGTCCGCCATTGATGTGGCCAGCGATCTGTTCGAGCTGGCTGCGCAATTGACGGTATTCGGTGACATCGCCGCGCGAGACCGGTGCAATTTGCAGATAGGTCAGGCTGCCGGATTGATCCGGATACCGCTCCAGGTAACGCTCGAAGCCCTGAAAGCGCTCCGGCAACCCCTTGGAATAATCCAGGCGGTCCACGCCGATGGCCAACTGTCGGCCACGCAGGCTTTCGCGCAGATCACGCACCGCCTGCTTGCCGGCAGAGGCCTTGGCCTGGTGGGCAATCAGGTCGGTATCGATCCCGATCGGGAACGAAGAGGCGGTGAAGCGGCGTCCGCCCGGGCCTTCCACCAGATCGCCCTCCAGAATGCGGCCACCGCCGAACAGGCGCACATAGGCCTTGAAACGTTCGGCATCGCGCTGGGTCTGGAAGCCGACCAGGTCGTACGCGTAGAAGGTACTGAACAGGCGCGCGTGATCGGGCATGGCCTGCACCAGATCGGCCGACGGCATCGGCACGTGCAGGAAGAAGCCCATCTTGCAGCCCACGCCCAGCTCGCGCAGCATCGCGCCGAGCGGAATCATGTGGTAATCGTGGATCCACAGCGTGTCGCTGTCTTTCAGCAGCGGCGCGAGTTTCTCGGCAAACAGCCGGTTGACGCGCATATAGCCTTCGCGGGTGGCGCGATCGTAATCGACCAGGTCCAGGCGGAAGTGCAGCAAAGGCCACAGCGTGCGATTGGCGAAGCCGTTGTAGTACGAATCGATATCGCGCTTGTTGAGGTCCATGGTGACGAAGGTGATGTCGCCTTCGGTCTGCTCGTGCATGCCGCCGCTGTCGCCGCGCACGGTCTTGCCGCTCCAGCCGAACCACATGCCGCCGCGTTCCTTGAGCGCCGCCAACAGGCCAACCGCCAGGCCACCGGCGCGGGTTTCGCCGGGCACCGCAACGCGGTTGGATACCACCACCAAACGACTCATGACGCCTCCTGCCAGCTCCGCGACAAGCGCATCGCTGCGATGATCAAGCCAACATGCGAATAGGTCTGAGGGAAATTGCCCCAGGCTTCGCCGTCCTCGAACGATAGATCTTCCGACAGCAAGCCCAGGTGATTGCGGCGCGAAAGGATGCGCTCGAACAATTCACGCGCCTCGTCCTTGCGCCCGATCGCAGCCAGTGCATCGATGTACCAGAAGGTGCAGATGGTGAAGCTGGTTTCCGGCTCACCGAAGTCATCCGGTGCGATGTAGCGGTATAGCGCATCGCCGTGCTTGAGCACGCGACCGACCGCCTCGACCGTGCGCACGAAGCGGCTGTCGTCGTTGGCGACGATGCCGATATCGGCCAGCAACAGCAACGATGCATCGAGCCGGTGGCCGCCGAGGGTGTCGGTGAAATGGCCGCGCTCCTCGCTCCAGGCCTCGCTCAACACGCGTTCGCGGATGCTGTCGGCACGTTCGCGCCAGTAGCTGCTGCGCTCGGGCAGCACCAGCCGGTCGGCGATCTTGGACAGGCGATCGCAGGCCGCCCAGCACATTGCCGCGGTGTAGGTATGCACTTCGGCACGGCCGCGAAATTCCCACAGGCCGGCATCGGGCACGTTATGCAACGCATAGGCGCGCTCGCCCAGCGGTTCAAGCCGGCGGAAGGTGTCGGCATCGCCTTGATCCTTCAGGCGCAGGTCGAAGAACAGCTGTGTGGACGCCAGCACCACGCTGCCATAGACATCGTGCTGCTGCTGGATCCACGCCAGGTTGCCGCGCCGCACCGGGCCCATGCCGCGGTAGCCGGCCATGGTATCGACTTCGTGTTCTTCCAGTTGCGATTCGAAGCCGATGCCGTACAGCGGCTGCATGGTGCCGTCGGTAGTGGCGATATTGAAGATGTAGCCGATGAACTGCTCCATCGTGCGGGTCGCGCCGAGCCGGTTGAGCGCACGCACCACGAAGGCGGCGTCGCGCAGCCAGCAATAGCGGTAGTCCCAGTTGCGCGGCGTGTTGGGCGCTTCCGGAATCGAGGTGGTCATCGCCGCGATGATCGCGCCGCTGTCTTCGTACTGGCACAACTTCAGCGTGATTGCGCTGCGAATCACCGCTTCCTGCCAGTCCAGCGGAATGGACAGGTAGCGCACCCATTCGCGCCAGTATTCTTCGGTGCGTTCCTGCGCTTCCTGCACGTAACCGGTGAGCGAGCGGGTCAGCGATTCGTCCACGCCCAGCACCAGGCTCACCGGATGGCTGAGCACGAACGGCAAGCCGTCGCGTACAAAGCGCACCGGCACATCGGTGGTCAGGCGCAGGGTGAATTCCGGCAACACCCAACGGATGTGATTGCTGCCCCAGGTGGTGTCCGGCGTGCGGCCGCCCCAGTCGACCAGCGGGCGGGCGCGCACGATGATGCGCGGGTTGCCGCTCAGTGGCCGGATCTGGCGGATGATGCTCACAGGTCGATAGAAGCGTCCGTTGTTGCGCCAGCGCGGCGCGAAGTCGATGACTTCCAGCTCGCCACCGTGGCTATCGCGCAACACTGTGCGCAGCACGGCGGTATTGGGCAGGTAGTGCTGCTCGCTGCTGGCGAAATCTTCCAGTTCCACGGCAAAGTCGCCGCCTTCGGTCTTGGGCGAAAGCAGCGTGCAAAAGGCCGGGTCGCCGTCGAATGCCGGCAGGCAACTCCACACCACACGTGCCTGCCGATCGACCAATGCACCGAAACTGCAGTTGCCGATGACGCCCAGATCCAGGTTTGGCTCGGTCATGGAGTGCAAACGATCCTGTTGAAGTGAATGAGAGAAGGTGCGCTGTGCTCAGCGGCTGCGTGCGTTGCGTTGCAACCACGCGTGTACGTCGGCGGTGCCACCGACGCGAAAGCGCGCGCTGGTCTGTGCGCGATCGCCGACCAGCACGCTCCAGCCACCGAGCCGGTTGGCGGCGTCGAAGCCGAATTCGTCGGTGAGATCGTCGCCGACGAACACTGGGGTGCGGCCGGCGAAGGTGCCGTGCTGCATCAGCTGCTCGACCGCCAGACCCTTGTTGCTGCCTTCGGGCACGAATTCCACCACGTGGTCGCCTGGCTGCAGGCGATAACCGGAAAGCTGTGCGATTTCCTGCTGCGCGAAGGCGAGCACCTCGGGGCCGGCCTGCGGCCGGGCGCGCCAGTGCAGTGCCACGCTGACGCCCTTGTCTTCGACCAGCACGCCTGGATGCTGGTGCGTCAGCGCCGCGGCACGTTGATGCAGGCCGTGCAGCCACTCGGACGTGTCTTGCGGCATTGCCGCGCGTGCCGCGAGATCGCTACGCAGTTGGTGCCCGTGCAGACCGGCGGCCGGCAGCAGCAATGGCGCGAACAGGGCGTCCAGCTGGGCAAGCGGCCGGCCGCTGACCAGCGCAACGGCGCCGTTGAGACGCTCGCTCAGCAGGCCGATGGCCTCGCGCACTTCGGGCAATAGCTGCACCGCCTCGGGGCGGTCGGCAAAGTCGATGAGGGTGCCGTCCACGTCCAGAAACAATGCACAGGCATCGTCCAGCAATGGCGGCGACGGTAGGGGGGAATGCGCGTCTGCCATTGCGCTAGTGTGCGCAATGGGGTGTGAGATTCAGGTTATGGAACGGCCGGGATTTGGGAGTCGGGATTGGGGATTCGCACGAAGTACGATGTTTGCCAATCCCGAATCCCGAATCAGAAGCTGTACCGCACCCGCCCATACCAATACGCGCCGTTGCTGCCGATCGGCGAGAGCACGTCGTAGGGCAGGTTGCCGAAGTAGGCGATGTCGTCGATGGAACGGTCCGAGTAGTTGTCCAGGATGTTCTGCCCGCCGATGGCCAGCGTCCATTGCGTGCCCAGGTGGTATTCGGCTTCCAGGTCCAGTTGCCACTCGGTGCCGTAGGTCTGGCGCGGCACGAAGCCGCCACCGAAATCGAACACGCGCGTGGCGCTGCCGTAGCGGTTGACGCGGGTCTGCAGGTTCCAGTGCTCGTTGCTCCAGTTGGCGGCAAGCGAGGCGCGGGTGCGCGGTGCGGCGTCGGTGAGCGTGTTGCTTTCTTCCACGCCGAACAGCACGTACTCCGGGTTCAACGCGAGCAACTGGGCCGGGGTGGCGATGATGTTTTCCAACTCGGTCTTGGCGTAGCTGTAGGTGCCGGTCAGCAGCAGGTCGCCGCCGAAGGCGTACTGACGCCAGTTGGCGACCAGCTCGGCGCCGCGGGTGCGGGTATCGGCGGCGTTGAGGAAATAGCTGGCGCTCTGCACGCCGGTGACGCCGTAGTTCTGCTGCACGAAGCTGGTCAGCGCATCGCCGGTGATGTCTTCGGACAGCGCAATGCGGTCGTCGATATCGATCTGGAAAAAGTCCAGCGACACGTCGAAGTGATCGCCCAGCTTGCTGGTGAAGCCCAGGCTGTAATTGACCGACTTTTCCGGCTTCAGATCGGTGGCGCCCAGTCCGCGCGCGATGGGGTTGTTGACCGACAGCAGGCGACCCTGGGTCAGGCGGCCGGCGGCGTCGTAACCGGTGGAAGTGGCTTCATAGCCGATCTGGCTGAGCGAAGGCGCACGCACGTTGTTGGAGATGGCGCCACGCAGCGCAAAGGCCGGTGCGAATGCGTAGCGTGCGGCCAGTTTGCCGGTCCACTGGCTGCCGAAATCCTGGTAATGCTCGTAGCGGCCAGCCAGGTCGGTGGAGAACTTGTCGCCGAACTGGCTGGAGACGTTGGCGTAGGCGCTGGCCACGTTGCGCGACAGGTCGGCTTCGTCCTGCGGGGTGAGCCCGCCGCCGGCCTGCGAGCCGGTGGGACGATCGGTGAACGGGCCGGCCGCGTAGCTGGCCGGATCGCCGGCGTGGGTGCGGTACTGCTCGCGGCGGAACTCGGCGCCGGTGCCGAAGGTATGGGTGGCGCCGGCGGCATCGAACACGCGGGTCAGGTCGAAATTGCCCACCGTCTGCGCGAAGGCGAAATCACCGGTCTTGAAGCGTGTGGGGCTGCCGGGTCCCAGCGATGCATTGAGCGAGTTGCGTAGCCGGTAGGTGAAGTCGTTGCGGCCGTAGTTGACGCTGGCGTCGTAATCCCAGCTGCCCCATTGCCCGCGCGCACCGGCCACGAGTTGCAGGTCGCGATTCTCGCCTTCGGAGATCGGGCGGTAGCCATTGGGGTAGATCTCGCGCCAGTTGGCGCTGCCGTCCGGGTAACGGAAGTAATTGGCGCCTTCGGTATCGCGCTGGTTGTAGGTGCCGAAGGCGTAGAACTCGCCGCTGGCGCTGAACGGCACCTTGGTGTTGAGCCAGGCATTCAGGCCCTTGGTGGCGCCATCGCCGAGCACGTAATTGCGCTGGCCCCGCAGCGCCAGACTGGCCGGGGTCTGTTCTTCGAACGAGGGAATCTGGTCGAAGCCGGCGCGGTTGGTCGCCTCGCGGTTCTTCAGCTCCACGCCGACCTTGAAGAAGCCGCCGTCGTCGCCCAGCAGCGTGCCCACCTTTGCGCTGGCATAGCTGGTCTGGCCGTCGGTGACGCGGCGGTCGATCGGCTTCACGTCGGTGTTGTAGGCGCCGAAGCTGGCTTCCAGTTCGCCGCGCTCGGGGTTGTCGTCCAGGATCACGTTGATGACGCCGGCAATCGCATCCGAGCCGTATTGCGCGCCGGCCCCGTCGCGCAGCACTTCGATGCGCTTGATCGCGTTGATCGGGATGGAATTGAAATCCACCGGCGTGGTGCCCTTGCCGATCTTGCTGTCGGTGTTGACCAGCGCCGAGGTATGGCGGCGCTTGCCGTTGACCAGCACCAGCACCTGGTCGGGCGAGAGCCCGCGCAGCTGCGCGGCGCGGATATGGTCGGCGCCGCCGGAGTTGGACTGACGCGGGAAATTGAAGGAAGGCAGCAGCGCCTGCAGGGCGCTGCCCAACTCGCCGTTGACCACGCCGGCCTTGCGGATGTCTTCGGCGGTGAGCACGTCCACCGGCACGGTGGATTCCAGCACGGTGCGGTCGCTGGCACGGGTGCCGGTGACGATCACGGTGTCCAGGGTGGTGGCACCGGCATCGGCCTGCTGGGCTTGCGCGTTGGCGCTGAGCACGGCGGCGATGGCCAGGCCAATCACCGAAAGGGTGGGGCGGGTCATGCTGTTCTCTCTCCTGCAACTGCAACGCGCCGCGCGGTCGGCATCCGGCCGGGCTGGGGCGCAAGGGGGCGGATCGTCCACATTCATCCGGATGGAAAGATATTATCGCGTTGTTCAGGGCGGCGCGAGATGGCACAGTGCGTGCGCGCCGGCATGAGCTGATATCGGCCTTGCATGAGCCTGCCCCAAGTGCCCCCCAGACCTGTTGTGGAGAAGTCGATGAAGTTGCTGCCGTCTTGCCTGCTTGCCGCCATGCTGGCGTTGACCGCTTGCGCCACCACGCCCGGCACCGTGCCGACCGCGACCACTGCCAGCCTGCAGGGCGATGCAGCGCGGCCGGCGGCGGCACGGGGTTGGGTGCGCAGCGAGTTGTATTTCGGCGTGGGCGAAGAATCCGGCCCGGCCGACCGCCCGCAGACCCGCACCATCGACGAAACCCAATGGCGCGCGTTTCTGGACAAGGAAGTGACCCCGCGCTTTCCCGATGGTCTGACCGTGTTCGACGCCTACGGTCAATGGCTGTTCCGCGGCGCAAAGGAGCCGAACCGGCTGGGCACCAAGGTGCTGGTGATCCTGCACGAGGACACCCCGCAACGGCGCAACGACATCGAAGCGATCCGGCTGGCCTGGAAGCAGGCCACCGGGCACCAGTCGGTGCTGTGGTCGCGGCAGCCGGTGGAGGTGTCGTTCTGAGTCGGCTGGCCGGCTTGCGCACCGACAGGTCCGTGCAGTTGCCGACCGCCACGCTCGCCAGCGTCGATCGGCGTATGTCGCGCGTCTTCATGCATTGGCGGGCATCGCGTGCGCAGCCGGCGAGCGAGTGTCTGCGCACCGCGTCGAGCCAGCTGCGCATGCGCCTTGGCATCTTGCATTTGTCGCCCGTCCGCGCCGCCCGCGCACTGTGGGTTGCGATGGCAGGCGGGCTGGCGTTCGGCGCTGCGGCAGACGACACAAGCCTTCGTCTGACGCTGGATGCGCAGACCCGTGCGACCGCCACCTTGGTCGGCCAGCGCCTGCATGTGGTGCTGTCTCCCGGCGATGCCGAACAGTGGTTCGACGCGAATGTGGACGATGGCGAAGGCGGCGTGCAGCTGCGCAGCGACGACTACAACTTCGACGGGCGCCCGGATCTTGCGGTGTCGGCGATGCTGGGTCAGGTCAACGAGGCGGTCTGGGTCTTTGTGTTCGATCCTGCACAGCGCCGCTTTCATGCGCTCGCTGCGCCGACGCGCCCGGCGGTGCAGTGCGAGGGATTCTTCAATCTGGTTGCCGATCAACAGCAGCGCAGCCTGACCAGTTCCTGCCGCGGTGGGCCGATGTGGTATGCGGATGTCTACCGCTACGACGCTGGCGGGCGGTTGTACGTTTGGCGGACGCAGCAGCGGATCGAGTCGCCGCAGATCCAGGCGTTGCTGGATTCGGGAAGCGAGGATGGCATGCCGCTGTCGGTGTGGCCGATGTACGACCCGCGCGGCGTCAAGGTGGCAAGCGAAATCGGTACCACGCTCGAGGAACCGATGCCAGTGCAACTGCACGTACAGGTGAGGCGTTTGCCGCTGTACGCCACGCCGACGGCCACCGTCACCAAACGCTATCTGGTGCGCGGCGATCAGGCCGATGCGCTGGACGTCAGCGCCGATGGTGCGCGGCTGCAGGTGCGTTATCGCAGCGCCGGCCGCAGCGACAGCGTGGGCTGGATCGAGGTGGATGCGGCGATGCAGTAGCGGGCGATGGCGCCGGGCTGCCTGCTCACGGACAGCCCGACGGCCCCTGGCCACGACACGCTCTGATCCACCGCGCCGCTGTCGTCCCCGCAATGCAGCGGCTACCATCGGTCGATCCCCACGCTTCTCTGGTTCTCATGTCGGCTCCCTCTTCGCGTCCTGCGGCTGCGCCGCGCTGGTTCGTCGCTGGCGATCTCAATGGTTTCTTCGGCCTGGTGGTCGACAACCTGTCCATCCTTGGCTTCATCGCGATGGCCCTGGTCGGCATCTTCCAGTTCCCGGCCGACGTCGTGTTCCAGCGCATGTTCCCCGGCACCGCGTTTGGCGTGCTGGTGGGCAACCTGCTGTACACCCTGATGGCGCGGCGGCTGGCCGCACGCACCGGACGCGACGACGTCACTGCCATGCCGCTGGGCCTGGATGCGCCCACCAGCATCGGCATGGCGCTGCTGGTGCTCGGCCCGGCATTTGCCGGCTTCAAAGCGCAAGGGCTGGATCCGCAGGCCGCCGCGATCGCCACCTGGAAACTGGGCATGGCCGCGTTGGTGGTGATGGGCCTGCTCAAGCTTGTGCTGTCCTTCGCAGGCGAAGCGGTGACGCGCGCGCTGCCGCGGGCGGCCCTGCTCGGTTCCATTGCCGGTATCGCGCTGGTGCTGATGGGCTTGCTGCCATTGCTGGAAACGCTCCGTTCGCCGGTGGCCGGCTTCGTTACCTTGGGCCTGCTGCTGTATGTGCTGCTCGCCAAGGGCCGCCTGCCGACCAAATTGCCCGGCGTGCTGGTGGCGTTCGTGATCGGCACCGCGTTGTATTACGGGCTTGGCCTGGCGGGATTGGGTGCCCCCGGCTTCGCCTTGCCGGCGTGGAATCCGCCGCAGATCGTGCTGCCGCTGCCGACGCTGGGCTTTATCGACGGCCTGCCGGCCACGGTGGCGTACCTGCCGTTGCTGCTGCCGTTCGGCTTGTTGATGGTGGTGGGCGGCATCAACGTCAGCGAGAGCGCGCGCGCGGCCGGCGACGATTACCGCACCCGCGACATCCTGCTGGTGGAAGCCTTGGCCACGCTGGTGGCCGGCGTCTGCGGCGGCGTTGCGCAGACCACGCCCTACATCGGCCAGCCCGCGTACAAGCACATGGGCGCGCGCTCCGGTTACACGCTGCTGACCGGGGTGTTCATCGGGATCGGCGGCATGCTTGGCGTGATCAGCGGCTTGGTGCAGTGGCTGCCGCTGGCCGTGCTGGCGCCAATCATCGTGTATGTCTCCATCGACATTACCACCCAGGCATTCCAGGCCACGCCCAGGCAGCATGCCGGTGCGATGGTGCTGGGCTTTCTGCCGTCGGTCGCGTACCTGCTGACGATCAAGGCGCCGGGCTGGATTGCACCGGAGCAGCTGGTCGCGCTGACCACCAAGGTCGACGGCCACGGGTTGCCGGAGCTGGCAGTGATCTTCGCGCTGGGCAATGGCTTCATCATCACCGCGATGCTGTGGATCGCCACGGTGGCGGCGATGATCGACGGCCGCTTGCGACGCGGCGCGGCGTTCCTGCTGGTAGCTGCCGGGCTGACCCTGTTCGGCCTGATCCACTCGGTGGACCCGCGCGGCGGCATCTACCTGCCGTGGTCGCTGCAAGGCCTGGCGCGGGTGATCAGCTGGCAGTTCGTCGGTGCCTATGTGGCGCTGGCGGCGACGCTGCTGCTGCTGTCGCTGCTGCCGGCGCGCAAGGAGGCGTTGCAGTGACTTATCGGATGCGTGTCGTGCAGAGCATTGTGGCTGGCGCTTTGGTGCTGAGCGCTGGCGCCGCATGGTCGGCGTCGTTCGACTGCAAGCAGGCGGGCACGCCGGTGGAAAAGCGGCTGTGCGCGGTGCCGGCGCTCGGCCAGCTGGACGATCAGCTGGATGAGGCCTACCGCGGCGTGCTGGACACCACACCGCGCGCCTCGCTCACCGCAGTGCGCGATCAGCAACGCGCCTGGTTGCGCCAGCGCAATGCCTGCGCGCAGGACGCCAAGGTAGATGCCTGCCTGCAACGCAGCTTGAAGACAAGGGTCGATGCGCTGGGCAAGACACTCGACGCCCAGCAGCAAACGCTGGACCGCATCATCGCCAGCATCCCGAAAACGCCAGCGAACGCTGCGCGCCAGTTGCAGGGCTACGACGCGCCGCTGGCATCGGCATGGCTGGCGTATCTGCATGACTTCGTGCCTGCCGCTGGCGTGGATGCGGCGTTGGCGAGCGCGCGTTTTGAAAGCGCACGCAAGGCGTTGCGCAAGACCGACGATTTCGCAGCGTCCTTGCTCGACGATGTGGAAGGCGCGCCCGCCATGCAACAGCAACAGCGTGTGCTGACCTTGTTGCGCATGTGGATCGAGCGCGAAGATCGTTCCGAGCGGCCGTATGTGCATTGCTTCATCTTCGCTGCAGTGGGCGAGCCGGCTTATGAGGCGTTCGGCCCGCTCTATGGTTCGACACGCGACAGTTTCGCGCCGATCTGCGAGCCGCCCGGTGGGCTGTTCGCGCGACCGAGCTGGAAACAGCTGGATGACGGATTCGCAGGACTGATCGAAGCCTTGAGCAAGGACGCAGGCACCATTCGCTATGCCAGCTACGCCGAGTGGCAGATCATCGCGCTCCGGGCTGCCGTGTCGCCGGCACTGTATCTGCAGCCGGAGTTGCGCAAGCGCTACGGCAACGATCCGGAGCAGGCGATTGCTGCGTGGTCCGGCGACGACAGCGACTGGCCGGCAGCCGAGCGCAACGCTGCGCGCGCGCTGTTGCCGAAGGTGCGCGCAGAAACGGCCGCCTGGCTGGTAAGCGAAAAGCACATGCCGGCCAGGCAGGCCGAACAGGTTGCCGCTGCAATTGTCGCGGCTTGGGTGAACGCGCGATTGGATTTCGCCGGCTAAGCGGCGTGGATCGCGCAGCGAAGCTTCTGCCTCTCCGCTGCAGGGCCCTTGCCCGCCCACCATCGCAGGACACGCTGCAAGTACGTCTCTGTGGCTCCTTGGCGGCATTCATGCCGCCAAGAATCCCGCGACGGTGAGACAGCCGGCGAGCCGGGCGCTGCGTTTCCCATGGTTGCGAGCGTAGTGCGTCACGTCCAGCGTCAAGCGGCTCAACGAGCGACACCGTAAATCGATGGAACCACCGCAGCATCCCACGGTCACACACTGGATGCTGTCGATGTCAGGAGTTCCACGATGCAAAGCAAATCCTCGCGCTGGCCGTGGTTGTTGGCGGTCCCCTTGATCGCTGGCGCCGCGTGGTGGCTGTTCAGCGGCCCGCCCGATCCGCAGGGCACCTTGCCTGCACCCATCAGCCGTACCGCCAGTGCCGTGGCCGCTGCGGTCAGCCCACAGCCGACGCCGGCCAGTGGCGAGCCGCGTCATCCGGTGCCGGCAGCATCGGCCGACGCTGCCGACGCTGCCGATGCTGCGATTCCTGCGTTGGCGCAAAGCGACGATGCCGCGTGGCAAGCGCTGCTGGCGTTGGTGCAGGACGATGACGCGCTGTCGATCGTATTGCGCAAGCACCTGATCGAACGCGTGGTGGTGATGATCGACAACCTCACCCAACCCAGCATCAGCCGCCGTGCCTTGGTGCTGCAGCCGGTGCCTGGCGAGTTGCAGGTGGCCGGCGCAGGCGATCATCCGGTGCTCGATCAGGCCAATGCGGCCCGCTATGCACCTTACGTGGCCGCATTCACCAGCGTGGATGCGCAGGCCATGGCGCGCGGCTATGTGCGCTTCTATCCGCTGTTTCAGCAGGCGTACGCGGATCTGGGCGCGCCGGATCGTTACTTCAACGACCGCGTCATCGATGTGATCGACCACTTGCTGCGCACGCCTGAGCCGACGCAGCCGATCGGCGTGCAACGCGACGACCGTGGCCGCTACCGCTTCGTCGACCCATCGCTGGAATCGCTGTCGGTGGGGCAGAAGGCACTGCTGCGCCTGGGGCCGACGCAAGCGGCTGCAGTCAAGGCGCAACTGCAGCGGATTCGCACGGCCTTGCTGCAGGGGCGCTGAGGCCGCTGGCTTCCCGCTACCGGAGAGCGAACGCCGCATGTCAGGCGACCTGCGGCCTTCGCACCTGGGTGCGTACGTACACGACGTAACGCTGCACGCGTCGCTCAGGGTCAGGTGGCGTGGTTGCGTGATCGATCGCGGCAATCAGCACCGCGGGCCGCGCCGCACCCTCATGCGGCGCCAGCCTGTTGCGACCGGCCGCAGCGCCCTCGCCGCCGCTGCCTATGCCGCATCCAGCTCCGGGTAATGGCGGAAGATGCCGTTGGTATTGAAGGCCACACGTCGTTCGGACGCCAGATAGGCCGCAACGCGCGGCCGTTGCGCCACGTGCCGCTGCAGCGCCCTCAGTCCTGGCAAGTTTTTTGCCAACCTCGCCATGCGTTTGGGGAACATGTACTCCAGGCCACTGACCAACTGGAACAACGATAGATCCACGTACGAATGCGTGCCGAGCACGTGCGTGCCGCCAGCCTGTTGCAGGACCTGCTCGAAATAGCCCAGGAATTTGGGCAGGCGGTTTTCACGCAGGTCCTGCGCACGCCTGGCCGCTTCGGCTTGTTGGTCTTCGTAATACAGGCCGGTTGCGATCGGGTGGTGCGTATCGTGCACCTCGGCCACCAGATCGGCGATGGTCAGCTGCAATTGCAGCGCCTGTAGCCGCTGTGGTTCCGAATCGGGCACCAATTGCAGCTGTGGCCCGATGAAGTGCAGGATCGCCGCGACCTGCGCCACCACCACGTCGCCGGCTTTGAGAAATGGTGGTGCGAACGGCTGCGCGCCCACCTGCTCGCCTTGCAAAAACGCCGTCATGACCTCGTCGCCCTGGATACGTGCGACATCGGTGTAGGCCGCGCCGGCGTCTTCCAGTGCCAGTCGCACGAATTCGCCGCGGCCTTGCAGACCGGTCCAGTAATACAGCTGATAATGCATGCGCCGCTCCGCATGTCGGGCGCTGCAGGGTAGAAAAACGATGGCTAGACGGGCGTGATCGATGCGTCAGCAGGTTGTGACTCCGCACCGTTCGGTTGTGCCTGCAGCCAGGCGAGCTTGCGCGCACGTGGCTGGCGCTTGAGCGCGCACTCCGCGCGCGAAGCGCTGGCGCGGTCCGGGTACCGGTGGCTGGCGAGCAGCTGCACGGGCGGATTAGCGCGCGTGTAACGCGCACCAGTGCCACGCAGATGGGCCTGGAAGCGCCGCTCCAGATCGTTGGTAATGCCGGCGTAATAGCTGCCGTTGCGACATAGCAGCAGGTAGAGGTGCCAGGGCTTGGGAGCATCCATCGGCGCATTATCGCCACTCATGCGCGATTGTGCAGCGTGCATGCATGACAGAGCTTGGTGCATTCGCTACCGCCAACGCACCGGACTGAATAACCACCTAAGCATTGGTTACTAGACGCTTGGGGCGCCGGCAAACAGCATGCCGTATCGCATCGCTCGGTCGAGCTGGTCTTGTTGCCTGCACGCCAGTCGTGCGGCGCCGGGCCGGTCGCGCGCAGGCGCAGCGGGCGCTGGACGCGGTGGGCCTGGGCATGCGCGGCAACGCGTGGCCGTCCGCGCTGTCCGGCGGCCAACGTCAGCCGGTGGCGCCGGCACGTGCATTGGTGCATCGGCCGCGGCTGTTGCTGCTGGACGAACCGCTGGGGGCGCTGGATGCATCGAGCCGTATCGTGATGCAGCAGCTAATCGTGATGCAGCAGCAAATCGTGCGGTTGTGGCGGCAGCACGGGTTTGCGTTGGTGTTGGTCACCCACGACGTGGCCGAGGCGAGCGCGCTGGCCGATCGCATCGTGGTGCTCGATCACGGCAAGGTCGGCCTGGATGTGGCGGGCCCGTGCCGCATCCGCGTGCGCCCGGGCTGCCGGCGCTGGCGACGATCAGGAACAGCTGCTGTCGCGTCTGCTGGGCGCGACACAGGTGCCGGAGCCAGCTGCCCCGAAGGCGCAGGCGCGCCATGCGGCACCCCGCGAGACGACGGCACAGGAAGCCTCGCCGTTGCAACGCATCCCCCAGCTCCGCGCGTGTGGGGCTCAGTTCCTGCGACCATACCGGCCCCTGCGCACCGTTTCACCCACCGCCCAGGGCGACACGCGGCGTCGCTGGCGGGTGCGTCGCCCTGCGAAGCCATCTGCACGTACCCCGCTTCGCCAAGCCCGCCTGGACAGCGCCGGCCTGGCCGCTTCCACTCCAGCGCCGGCAAACCTTGAAACCTCGCTCGCCAACCGCATCTGCACGGTATCGCCGGCGGTGCCGGCCACCTGTTCAGAGGATCTCCCATGCGGATGGACAAGCTCACCTCGCGGTTCCAGCAGGCGCTAGCCGACGCGCAGTCGCTGGCTGTGGGCCGCGACCACAACATCATCGAGCCGGTGCACGTGCTGGCCGCGCTGCTCGACCAGAGCGGCGGCAGCACGCGCCCGCTGCTGTCGCAGGCCGGCGTCAATGTGCCGCTGCTGCGCGAGCGCCTGGGCGAGGCGCTGGACACGCTGCCCAAGGTGTCCGGGCAGGAAGGCAATCTGTCGATCGGCAACGATCTCAATCGCCTGCTCAACCAGACCGACAAGCTCGCCCAGCAACATGGCGACGCGTTCATCGCCAGCGAATGGTTCGTGCTGGCCGCTGCCGACGATGCCAGCCCGCTGGGCGTGGCGTTGCGCGCGGCCGGTGGCGACAAGAAGAAGATCGAAGCGGCCATCGACAAGCTGCGTGGCGGGGAAACCGTGCAGTCTGAAAACGCCGAAGAACAGCGCCAGGCGCTGGAGAAATACACCATCGACCTGACCGCACGCGCCGAGAGCGGCAAGCTCGATCCGGTGATCGGCCGCGACGAGGAAATCCGCCGCACCATCCAGGTGCTGCAACGGCGCACCAAGAACAACCCGGTGCTGATCGGAGAACCCGGCGTGGGCAAGACCGCCATTGTCGAAGGCCTAGCCCAGCGCATCATCAACGGCGAAGTGCCCGAAGGCCTGCGCGGCAAGCGCGTGCTCTCGCTGGACATGGGCGCGTTGATCGCCGGCGCCAAATTCCGCGGCGAATTCGAAGAGCGCCTGAAGGCCGTGCTCAGCGACCTGTCGAAGAACGAGGGCCAGATCATCCTGTTCATCGACGAGCTGCACACCATGGTCGGGGCCGGCAAGGCCGATGGCGCGATGGATGCCGGCAACATGCTCAAGCCGGCGCTGGCACGCGGCGAGCTGCATTGCATCGGCGCCACCACGCTGGACGAATACCGCAAGTACATCGAAAAAGACGCCGCACTGGAGCGCCGTTTCCAGAAAGTGTTCGTGGGCGAGCCGACTGTGGAAGACACCATCGCGATCCTGCGCGGCCTGAAGGAGCGCTACGCGGTGCATCACGGCGTGGAGATCACCGACCCGGCCATCGTGGCCGCGGCCACGCTGTCCAACCGCTACATCACCGACCGCCAGCTGCCGGACAAGGCCATCGACCTAATGGACGAAGCGGCCTCGCGTATCCGCATGGAGATCGACTCCAAGCCCGAAGAACTCGACCGCCTGGAGCGCCGCCTGATCCAGCTCAAGATCCAGCGCGAGATGCTCAAGAAGGAAAAGGACGAGGCCTCGCGGCAGCGCCTGGCCGATCTGGAAAGCGATATCGACAAGCTCGAACGCGAGTTTTCCGACCTCAATGAAGTGTGGAAGTCGGAAAAGGCCGCGCTGCAGGGCACCACCAAGATCAAGGAGCAGATCGAGCACGCAAAGCTGGAACTGGAGGCCGCACAGCGCCGCCAGGACTACGCCAAGATGAGCGAGATCCAGTACGGCGTGCTGCCGCAACTGGAAAAGCAGATGCTGCTGGCCAACGAGGTGGAACACCACGATTTCAAGTTGGTGCAGGACCGCGTGACCGCCGAGGAAATCGCCGAAGTGGTGTCGCGCTGGACCGGCATTCCGGTCAACAAGATGCTCGAAGGCGAGCGCGACAAGTTGTTGCGCATGGAAGACGAATTGCATCATCGCGTGGTCGGTCAGAACGAGGCGATCAAGGTGGTGTCCGATGCGGTGCGCCGCTCGCGTGCCGGCCTGTCCGACCCGAACCGCCCCAGTGGCTCGTTCCTGTTCTTAGGTCCCACCGGCGTGGGCAAGACCGAACTGTGCAAGGCGCTGGCGGATTTCCTGTTCGACAGCACCGAGGCGATGATCCGCATCGACATGAGCGAGTTCATGGAGAAGTATTCGGTCGCACGCCTGATCGGCGCGCCTCCTGGCTATGTGGGCTATGAAGAGGGCGGTTACCTCACCGAGGCCGTGCGTCGTCGTCCGTATTCGCTGATCCTGCTGGACGAAGTGGAAAAGGCGCATCCGGATGTGTTCAACATCCTGCTGCAGGTACTCGACGATGGTCGCCTGACCGATGGCCAGGGCCGCACCGTGGACTTCCGCAATACCGTCATCGTGATGACCTCCAACCTGGGCTCGCACCAGATCCAGGAGCTGTCCGGCGACGATAGTGCCGAGGCGTACACGCAGATGAAGGCCGCGGTGATGGGCGTGGTGCAGGCGCACTTCCGCCCGGAGTTCATCAACCGGCTGGACGACATCGTGGTATTCCATCCGCTGGACAAGGCGCAGATCAAGTCGATTGCGCGCATCCAGTTGCAAGGCCTGGAAAAACGCCTGGCCGAGCGCGGACTCAAGCTGGACCTGGACGATGCGGCGCTGGAGGTGCTGGGTAATGTCGGCTTCGATCCGGTGTACGGCGCGCGCCCGCTCAAACGCGCGATCCAGTCGCAGGTGGAGAACCCGCTGGCGCAGCAGATCCTGTCCGGCCAGTATCTCAGCGGCGAGAGCGTGCGCGTGCGCGCCGACGGCGGGCGGCTGGTGTTTACCAAGGACTGAGCGCGCGGCCCGCACGGCGTAGGAGCGCACCTGGGCGCGATGGCTTTACCGGGGAACGCCCATCGCGCCCAGGTGCGCTCCTACGTCGAGCTGGAACGTGCGTCTGGCCGGTCGCCGCAGATCTCGGCGGCGCAGTGCGCCAATCCTGCTACCATGCGCGCCCCTGAGGTGACTGCCGGTTGGCCGGTGGTTTAAACGGGAATCCGGTGCGCGCGTCGCCTTGGGCCAGGCGCAATTCCGGAGCTGCCCCCGCAACGGTGGGCGAGGTCAGGTGCCGCAACATGCCACTGTGCAGCCGCATGGGAAGGCGCGGCATCGGAAGCACCAGCTTCCACTCGCGAGCCCGGAGACCGGCCTGAGGGATTGACCCGGCACGCGGTGGGCGTGGCCTTGCTCGTCTGACGCTGCGCGCCGGACGCCTGGCCCGTTGCTGCTTGCCGCCCGATTGCCCACGCGCGGGTTGGCGCGGTTCCAGGAGCAGCAGTTGATGTCCCTTTCTTCCGTTTCGCCGCGTCGTGCCGTGCTCGTCGTGGGGCTGTCGCTGTGCGCTGCCACCGCGGCCCAGGCCGAGGCCGCCATCGATCTGGACCAAGTCGTGGTCACCGCCTCGCGCACCGCACAGACCCAGGACCAGGCCCTGGCACCGGTCACGGTGATCGACCGCGCACAGATCGAGCGTCGTCAGGTCAATTCGCTGCAGGACCTGTTGCGCGGCGAAGCGGGCGTGTCGCTGGCCAACAATGGCGGACCCGGCAAGGCGACCTCGCTGTTCCTGCGCGGCACCGAGGCCGACCAGGTGGTGGTGCTGATCGATGGCGTGCGCATCGGCTCGGCGACCGCCGGCGGTGCGGCGCTGCAGGATGTGCCGATCGAGCAGATCGAACGCATCGAAATCGTGCGTGGCCCGTTTTCCAGCCTGTATGGCTCCGAAGCGCTGGGCGGTGTGATCCAGATCTTTACCCGACGCCCGCAAGGCAGTGTCGTGCCGACCTTGAGCGTGGCGGCTGGCAGCGACAACGCGCGCCGCTACGGCGCGGGCATCGCCGGGCGCAGCCCGGGCGATCTGAGCGATGCCGGTGGTTGGTATTCGGTGAACGCCGTGCACGACGAAACCGACGGTATCAACGCGTATCTGGATACCAGCTCCAGCGCCTATGACCCGGACCGCGACGGCTATCGCAACGATTCGTTGAGCGCGCAGGGCGGCTGGCGTTTCAATCGCCAGTGGGATGCCGATGTGCATGCAATGCGCGCGCAGAGCCGCAACGAATACGACGGTTCGGCATTCGGCGGCAATCTGGGCAAGGGCGTGCAGCAGGCCATCGGCGGCCGCGTGCGCTATGCGCCGAGCGAGGCGCTCACGCTCACTGCCAGCGTGGGCGCCAGCGCCGATCTGAGCGATGCGTATTACCAAGGCGCCTACCTGTCGACCTACGACACCCGCCGCAAGCAGGGTGCGTTGCAGGCCGATCTCGACACCGGCCCCGGTCTGCTCACGGTCGGCTTCGATTGGCAGCGCGACGCCATCGCCAGCAGCGACAATTACGATGCCGACAGCCGCATCGACCGCGCCGCATTTGCGCAGTGGCAGCAGACCTTTGGCAGCCAATCGCTGCAGGCCAGCCTGCGCCGCAACGACAACAGCCAGTTCGGCGGCAAGACTACCGGCAGCCTGCTGTGGGGTTGGGATCTGGCCGAGCATCTGCGCTTGACGGCCAGCTACGGCACTGCGTTCAAGGCACCCACCTTCAACGAGTTGTACTACCCCGATTACGGAAACCCGCTGCTCGGGCCGGAAACCTCCAGGAGTGCCGAGCTCGGTCTGCGCGGTCGCTACGATTGGGGCACCTGGACGCTCAGCGCGTTCCAGACCCGTATCGACGATCTCATCGCCTACGACGCGTCGTTGGTGGATGCCACGCACCCGTTCGGGCAGCCGAATAATATCGATCGGGCGCGCATCCGCGGCGTGGAAGCCGGCTACGACACCGCGCTGGCCGGCTGGACCGTGCGCAGCGCGTTGACCTGGCTTGCGCCGCAGGCCGATGGTGAAGTCAATCATGGCAATTGGTTGCCGCGGCGTGCACGCCAGAGCGGGCGTATCGATGCCGACCGCAGCATCGGTGCATTCGGCATTGGCGCGAGCCTGTTCGGTTCGGGTGCTCGCTACGACGATCTGGCCAATACCGATCGGTTGGCCGGCTACGGCTTGCTGGATCTGCGCGTGAGTTATGCAGTGAATGCGGACTGGAAGGTGCAATTTGCCGCCAACAATGTGTTCGACCGCCACTACGAAACCGCACGCTGGTATGCCCAGCCAGGCCGCAATTATCTGCTGACCTTCCGCTACCAACCGGCGCACTGAGAGCAGCCGACGACACGACCGCGCAGCCACCGCATGGTTGCGGGCGGTGCCCGGATCCGCATGGACCAGGCGGATACTGCGTCTGCTCATGCTGTCTGCATGCGCCTGGCGAGTGCGCGCGACATTGTGTTAGCCCGTCCAAGCGCGCCGCCGACACCGGCTGCGCGGTCGGCGCTTGCCGCTGGGTGCAAGGATCGCTACGGTTTGCAGGGGGCGATCATTTGCCAGATGTCTGTTGCGCCATTTGGGTGGCGATCGAAAATCTGAAGGAAACTATCGATGCCGCCTTTATCCCGCTCGTGCGAACGCCTGGTGTTCATCGCTTCGATGCTGCTGATGACCGCGACCCGCTTCCATCATGTCAGTGACTGGCTGCACCTGCCGGATGCCTCGATGGCGGTGTTCTTTCTCGGTGGCCTGGCATTGCGGCGGCACGGCGACTTCGTTGCCTTGCTGGGGTTGTCGGTGGCGATCGATTGGGCTGCAGTGCGCCTGGCCGGCGTCAGCGACTTCTGCATCACGGCGGCCTACGCGGCCTTGCCGGTGGCCTATGGCGTGCTCTGGTACGCCGGGCGCGCGTTTGTCGCACGTGGGCGGCCAGGCGCTGCGTCGCTGAGCATCGCCTGGGGTCTGGGCACCTTGGCCGCCGTGCTGTCGTTCTTGATCTCCAATGGCGCGTTCTACTGGTGGGGCGGGCGCTATGCCGACCCGCACTGGGCGCAGTACCTGCAGCGCGCCTGGCAGTGGGGGCCGTTGTTCGTGCGCACGACAGCGCTGTATCTGGCGGTGGTGCTGGCAGCCGCATGGTGCGTGCTGCGCTGGCGTCATCTGCACGCCGCAGCGCCGTTGTCCACGCCATCGGATGTGTCGTGATGGTGGCGCGGCGCGCTGCAGCGACACCGTTGCCGTTGCCGTTGCACGGCACAGCGGCCAGAGCGTGCGGCATCGCACTTGCCGGCTTGATGGTCTGTGCGCGCGGCGAGCATTTTGCAAATGTGGATGCCTTGCCCACGGCCTCATGGGCGGTATTTTTTCTGGCCGGTGCGCTGCTACGCCCGCTGTGGATGTTGCCGCTGCTGTTCGGGATCGTATCGCTGCTGGATCTGATCGGCCTGGCCTCGGGCAGCAGCAGCGACTGGTGCCTGTCGCCGGCGTACTGGGCGTTGGCATTGGCGTACGCCGCGTTGTGGTGGGGCGGGCTGCTGTTTGCATCGCAACTGCAGCGCCAGGCCTGGCGTCGCGTCACCGGGCCGCTGTTGGCCTTGCTGATCAGCGGCAGCGCCGCCTATGTGCTCTCCAAGGCCGGTTTCTATTTCCTGTCTGGTCGCTACCCGCATGCCACGCTCAGCGGGTTCATTGCGCGCGTGCCGGCGGACTATCCACACGCACTTGCAACACTGGCCGGCTATATCGGCCTGGCTTTCGCCCTGTTGGCTGCACACCGCGCCGCTGGTGCACGTCCACCCATGGGAGCACGCGCATGACCACCCCCGAGCACGATGAGGCGCATTACCGCGAACGTGCGCAGCGCAAGAAGGAATTGGTCGACCGGCGCATCGCACGTGCAGTGATCGACCGCGGTGTGCTGCTGGTCAATACCGGCAATGGCAAGGGCAAGAGCTCGTCCGGCTTCGGCATGCTGGCGCGCTCGCTTGGGCATGGCCTGCATTGCGGCGTGGTGCAATTCATCAAGGGCACATTTTCGACCGGCGAAGAGGCGTTTTTCCGTCGCTTTCCGGATCTGCTCGATTACCACGTCATGGGCGAAGGCTTCACCTGGGAAACCCAGGACCGCGCACGCGACATCGCCGCCGCGCAGGCGGCCTGGCAGCGTGCGCGCGGCATGCTGGCCGATGCGCGCTACGACTTCTTGCTGCTGGACGAACTCAACATCGCCCTGGTGAAGGACTACATCGCGCTGGATGAGGTGCTTGCCGCCGTGGCCGCGCGGCCGCCCGGCCAGCATGTGGTGATTACCGGGCGCGGCGCGCCGGCCGGGTTGATCGAGGTCGCCGACACCGTGACCGAGATGCGCCTGGTCAAGCACGCCTTCAATGCCGGCATCAAGGCGCAACTCGGCATCGAGCTGTAGCCGTGGGCGTGCGCGCGCAATGCCTTGCATGGCTCGGCATGTTGGCTGGCATGCGCCGGGACTGCACGCCATGCTGCTGGTGACTGCCACCGTTGCCGTGCTGCTGGATTTGCTGCTCGGCGAGCCGCGGCGCGGACATCCGCTGGTGCTGTTCGGCACCTGGGCGCAACGTATCGAAGCGCGCCTGCACCGCAACCGTCGCAGCGCGGGCGTCCTGGCGTGGTGCGTGAGCGTGTTGCCGTTGACCTGTGTCGCTGCAGTGGTGCAATGGGGGCTGTGGTGCGTGTCGCCCTGGGCGGCGGCCGCGTTCGCCGCGATCACGCTGTATCTGGCGCTGGGCCTGCGTAGCCTGGGCGAACACGCGCAAGCGGTGATCGATGCGCTGCAGGTCACTGATCTGCCTGCCGCCCGCGCTGCAGTGGGTCGTATCGTCAGCCGCGATACGGCTGCGCTGGACGCCACCCAAGTCGCTGCCGCAGCGACCGAGTCGGTCTTGGAAAACGGCAGCGACGCCGTGTTCGCCGCGCTGTTCTGGGGCGTCGCGCTGGGCGCACCGGGCGCGGTGTTGTACCGGCTGTCCAATACGCTGGATGCCATGTGGGGCTATCGCACGCCGCGCTACGTCAACTTCGGCTGGGCCGCGGCGCGCATCGACGATGCGTTGAACTGGCTGCCGGCGCGGCTCACCGCAGCGACTTACGCCGTGCTGGGTCGCACCCGTGCGGGCATGCGCTGCGCGTGGCGGCAGGGACGCGGCTGGAAGAGCCCCAATGCCGGCCCTGTGATGGCGGCGGGCGCAGGCGCGCTGCATGTCCGATTGGGCGGGCCTGCGCCGTACCACGGCCATTGGCAGCCGCGCCCCGCGCTGGGCGAGGGCGCGGCAGCAAGCGCAAACAGCGTGCAACGCGCATTGCGGCTGGTGCGCGCCGGGGTCGCGTTCTGGCTGCTGCTGGGCGCGCTGGCAACCGCGCTGGCGATGCGATGATCGGCACGCGGATGGCCTGGCGTTGCACCAACACGCACCGGCGCACCGTTCACGCCGGCGCAGGTAGCGCCGTTCCATCGCCGGGAGTGCGCAATGCTTGAACATGGCGGGCGCCTGCGCCGCGCTGCGCAGGCTTACAACATTCCGCTCGCGCACTGGCTGGACCTGTCCACCGGCGTGAGCCCGTTCGCCTGGCCGGTGCCCGCCATTCCGGAACATGCGTGGCAGCGCTTGCCGGAAGACGACGATGGCCTGGCAGAGTGCGCGGCTGCCTATTACGGCGCGCCGCAGGTACTGCCGGTGGCCGGCTCGCAGGCGGCGATTCAGGCCTTGCCACTGCTGCGCGCGCCCGGCCGCGTCGGCGTACTTACGCCTGGCTACGCCGAGCATGCACAGGCATGGCGGCGTGCCGGGCATCAGGTCGTGCCGATGAGCGCGGCGCAATTGCTGCACGCAGGTGAGACGCTGGATGTGGCCGTGCTGATTCATCCCAATAATCCATGCGCCGAGTGCTTCGATCCCGACACGCTGCTGCAGCTGCATGCGCGGCTTGCAGCACGCGGCGGGTGGCTGGTGATCGACGAGGCCTTCATGGATGCGACCCCGCAACACAGCGTCTGCGCCTTCAGCCAGCGGCCCGGTCTGGTGGTGCTGCGGTCGGTGGGCAAGTTCTTCGGCATGGCAGGCGCACGTGCGGGCTTTGTCTGCGCAGATCGCGCATTGCTGGATGCCGTGCGCGAACGCTTGGGACCATGGACGCTGAGCGGGCCGGCGCGATGGGCCGTGCAGCAGGCATTGGCCGATACGCCGTGGCAGGTTCAGGCACGTGCGCGTCTGCACGCGGCATCGCAGCGGCTTGCGCAGCTGTTGCATGCGCATGCGATCGTACCTACCGCAGGCACGGCGTTCTTTCAGTGGTGCCAGCACGACGACGCGGCTGCCTTGCACGTCGCGCTGGCGCAACGCGGCATTTTGACGCGGCTGTTCGACACACCGAACAGTCTGCGCTTGGGTCTTCCACCCGACGCCGCGGGCGAGGCGCGCCTGGACGTGGCACTGCGCCAGGTGCTGGCATGAGCGCGCGCGTACTGATGGTGCAGGGCTGCACCTCCGATGCGGGCAAGAGCACGCTGGTGGCCGCGCTGTGCCGGTGGCTGCATCGGCAGGGCATTGCGGTGGCGCCATTCAAGCCGCAGAACATGGCGTTGAATTCGGCAGTGACGGTGGACGGTGGCGAAATCGGCCGCGCGCAGGCATTGCAGGCACAGGCATGCGGGCTGGAGCCGCAGACCGATTTCAACCCGGTGTTGCTCAAGCCCAACAGCGATGCCGGTGCGCAGGTCATCGTGCACGGGCATCCGGTCGCCACCCTGGATGCGGTGGGCTATCACGCCTACAAGGCGACCGCATTCAACGCCGTGTTGGCCTCGCACGTGCGCCTGGTCGAGCGCTTCGATGTGGTGCTGGTGGAAGGTGCCGGCAGCCCGGCCGAGATCAATCTACGCGACAACGACATCGCCAACATGGGCTATGCCGAAGCGGTGGACTGCGCCGTGATCCTGGTGGCCGACATCGACCGCGGCGGCGTGTTCGCTCATCTGGTCGGCACGCTGGCGTTGCTCTCGGCCAGCGAGCGCGCACGCGTTGCCGGTGTTGTGATCAACCGGTTTCGCGGAGATCTGGCGCTGCTGCAGCCCGGCCTGGCGTGGCTGGAGCGCGAAACGGGCAAGCCGGTGCTCGGCGTCCTTCCGTATCTGCACGGCCTGCAGCTGGATGCCGAAGATGCGGTGCCACGCAACGCGCCGCAGAAACCACAGTCGCAATTGCGCGTGGTGGTGCCAGTGCTGCCGCGCATCAGCAATCACACCGATGTCGACGCGTTGCTGGCGCATCCGCAGGTGGATGTGCGCTTGATCGGTCCCGGGCAGACGCCGCCGCCGTGCGATCTGATCCTGCTGCCGGGCAGCAACTCCACCCGGCACGATCTGCAGTGGCTGCGTACGCACGGGTGGGACGCCGCCATTGCCCGTCACCTGCGCTACGGCGGAAAACTGCTTGGCATCTGCGGTGGACTGCAGATGCTGGGCACCCATCTCCACGACCCGGATGGCATCGAGGGGGCAGCGGGCAGCAGCCCCGGTCTTGGGTGGCTGTCGCTGCAAACCACGCTGCAGCCGCACAAGCAACTGCTTCGCGTGCACGGGCGCCTGCTGCTGGGCGATGCCAGTGTCAGCGGCTATGAAATTCACTGCGGTCTCAGCAGCGGCGCCGCATTGGCACGGCCATTGCTGCAGCTGGACGATGGGCGTACCGATGGCGCCATCTCCGACGACGGCCAGGTGCTCGGCACCTATGTGCATGGGGTGTTCGACCACCCGCAGGCACTGGCTGCATTGCTGGCGTGGGCCGGTCTGGCGCAGGCCGCGCCACTGGATCTTGCGGCGCTGCGCGAAGCCAGCCTGGAGCGTCTGGCCGATGCGGTGCACACGCATCTGGATACCGCGGCACTGACACGCCTCATCAGCAGGGAACCGGCATGCAGCAACTGATTCTTGGCGGCGCCCGTTCGGGCAAGAGCGCACTGGCCGAGCGCATCGCGGCAGCGTCCGGGCGCGCAGTGACTTACCTGGCTACAGCGCAAGCCTTCGATGACGAAATGCATCGGCGCATTGCCCATCACCGCAGCGAACGCCCCGCGCATTGGCAGTGCGTGGAAGAGCCCATCGCGCTGGCGGCGACGTTGCAGGCGCATGCCGCGCCGGATCGCTGCGTGCTGGTGGATTGCCTGACCCTGTGGCTGAGCAATCTGCTCAGCCACCCGGATGCAGGCGTGTTCGCGCGCGAGCGCGATGCGCTGCTGGCAACGCTGCCGCAGTTGCCGGGGCAGATCCTGCTGGTCAGCAACGAAGTGGGGCAGGGCATCGTGCCGTTGGGCGAACTCACGCGTCGGTTTGTGGACGAGGCTGGCTGGCTGCATCAGGCATTGGCGCTACAGTGCGAGCGTGTGGTGTTGGTGGTGGCAGGATTGCCGATGGTGTTGAAGGAGAGCGCGTGTGAGTAGCGATTGGATCTTTGGTGCCTGCGCAGTGCCGGACGCGCGCATGCGCTCTGCCGCGCTTGCCCGGCAGGAACAGCTGACCAAGCCGCCCGGCGCATTGGGCCGGCTGGAACACCTGGCAGTGCAGCTGGCCGCCTGGCAACGCACCGACCGGCCCGGAGTGCAGCGGGTCTGGATCGCGGTGTATGCCGCCGACCATGGCGTAGCGGCCGAAGGAGTCTCGGCTTTTCCGCAGGCAGTGACCGGCGAGATGGTGCGCAATTTCGCACGCGGTGGCGCCGCCATTGCGGTACTGGCGCGCGAGCTGGGCGCGCGGCTGGAAGTGGTGAATCTGGGCGTGGTCAACGACCCCGGCGACCTGCCGCGGGTGCGGCGTGCCTGGATTGCGCCTAGCAGCGCCAATATCTGCGAGCAGCCGGCGATGACGGCCACCCAATTGCGCGATGCGTTCGCCGCCGGTGCCGACAGCATCGCGCAGGCCAAGAGTTGCGATACCCAGCTATTTGTCGGCGGCGAGATGGGCATCGGCAACACCACCGCCGCCGCGGCGCTGGGCTGCGCCCTGCTGTCGCAGTTTCCGCAGGCGATGGCCGGCGCAGGCACCGGCCTGGATGCCGAAGGCATTGCGCACAAGGCCACCGTGATCACGCGTGCGCTGGCCTTGCATGCCGATGCATCGAGCCCGCTGGAGCGTCTGCGCCGGCTGGGCGGATTCGAAATCGCTGCCTTGGTCGGCGCCTATATCGCCGCCGCGCAGGCCGGCATCCCGGTGCTGGTGGATGGCTTCATCACCACGGCGGCGGCACTGGTGGCCACTCGCCTGAATCCCGGCGTGCGCGAGTGGTTGTTGTTCGGGCATCGCTCGCAGGAGCGTGGGCATGCAGCGCTGCTGCGCGCAATGGATGCCGAGCCCTTGCTGCAACTGGACCTGCGTCTGGGCGAAGCCAGCGGCGCGGCGGTGGCGATTCCGCTGCTGCGCAGCGCCTGCGCCTTGCATAACGGCATGGCGACGTTTGCCGAAGCCGGGGGTGTCGGACGCATGAGCGCGCAAATCACCTTGTTGCGGCATGGCGACACCGGGCAACGCAGCTATCGCGGCCAGCTCGACGACCCGCTCACCGAACTGGGCTGGCAGCAATTGCGTGCGGCCACTGCCGATGGCACGTGGGACGCAGTCGTGGCGTCCACGTTGCAGCGCTGCGCGTTGTTCGCCACCGAGCTTGCCCACGCGCGTGCCATTCCGCTGCAGCTGGACCGGCGCCTGCGCGAATATCACTTCGGCCGCTGGCAGGGCGTGCCGGTGGCCGATATCGATCGCGACGAAGGGCAAGCGCTGGGCCGCTTCTGGGCCGACCCGCTGCGCTACCCCCCGCCGCAGGCCGAACCGTTTACCGACTTCTGCGCGCGCCTGTCGGCCGCGCTCGATGCCATCGTCGCCCGCTACCCGGCACAGCGCGTGCTGGTGGTCACCCACGGCGGCGCCATCCGCGCGTTGCGCTGCCTGGTCGCCGGGAGTGGGTTCGGCCGGATGACCGAATTGGCAGTGCCGCATGCGTCGCTGCATCCGCTGGCCTGGCCGCCGACCGACGCGGCTGGCGGCTTGAGATCTCCGGTCTTATCCACGGCATTGCCACCGGCGCACGACACCGAATGATCGACGGGCTGCTGGTAGCGATCGGGTTCCTGACCCGCATCCCGGTGCCCGCCCGGGTGTTCACGCGCGCAGGCGCGCAGGCGCGTTCGCTGTGCTGGTACCCGCTGGTGGGCGTGTTGCTCGGTGGGGTGGTGTGCGGGTTGGCCTGGTGCCTGCGCGAGGTGGCGCCGTTGCTGGGCGCAGCGCTGCTGTTGAGCGCCTGGGTATGGCTGACCGGCGCGTTGCATCTGGATGGCCTGGCAGACACGGCCGATGCCTGGGTCGGCGGCATGGGCGATCGCACGCGCACCCTGGCGATCATGAGAGATCCCACCAGCGGCCCGATGGCGGTGACGGCGATCGTGCTGATCTTGCTGCTCAAATGCACGGCGCTGGCCGCCCTGTTGCCCACGGCGCCGGGTGGGGTGTGGCTTGCTCCGCTGCTGGCGCGCACGGCGCTGGTAGCGGCTTTTTTGACGACGCCGTACGTGCGTGCCGGCGGGCTTGGCAGTGGCCTGGTTGGCAGTTCGCGTGCTGGCTTGCTGTTGTCGTTGCTGCTCGGGCTGGCCTGCGCCTTCGCCGTCGGGCGCTTGCGCGGCATGCTGGCCTGTGCAGTGGCGGGTGTGGTGTTGGTAATGTGGCGTCGTGCCTGCCTGCAGCGCCTGGGCGGCATGACCGGCGATACCTGCGGTGCATTGGTGGAGATCAGCGAAACAGCGGTGCTGGTGGCCTTGGCGCTGCAAACGAGCTGAAGGCTGGGTGCGACGCGATTGCGCTGAAAACGGGCAAGCAGGCCCGCTGCGTGGAGTGGTTTGGAGCGCTGCTTTGTTTCAACGCCGCAGCTGCCCGACGACTGGCGAACGGGGGCCAACCACTGTATGCCGCTGGACCCGACCAACGCGGCCAGGTGCCGCAAATGCGCAAGATCGGGACCGCGCCGGATGCCACTGTGCGCGATGCTCACCGCCTTCCAGAGGAGTCGCCCATGCCAGCAGCAACCTTGGTCGTCTTCCATCGGCAGCGTGCAGTCGAGCGCGTCGTGGCCCATTTGCAGGCCAGCATCCGCGCGGGCGAACCGCTGCCGGACCTGGCGACGCTGGCCGCGCTGGCGCATCAATCGCCGCCGCATTTCCATCGTGTTTACCGGGCCTTGGCGGGCGAGACATTGGGCGTCACCACCGCGCGGTTGCGTCTGAGTTATGCGCTGCATCTGCTGGGCGAGCAGGGCCGCTCGGTCACCGAGGTGGCATTGGCCGTCGGCTATCACACCCCGCAGGCGCTGGCGCGCGCGTTTCGGACGGTGCTGCAGGCCAGCCCTTCAAGCCTGCGTAACGCACCGCAGCTGCGCGCGCAGAAATTGCAGCAACTCGCCGGCCCGACGCTGCCAGCGCAGGCGCACGAGGCGCCATTGCAGGTGCTGGTGCAGGTGCTCGACCCCCTGGAAGTGGTGGTGCTGCGCAGGCGTGGCGCGTTCGATGACCTGGACCGTGGCTTCGGCCGCATCGCCGCGTGGGCCGAGCGCAGCGCAGTGATCGACCACTTGCAGGCGCTGATCGGGCTGCCGCTGAGCGACCACCGCGATGTACCGCCGCCGCAGCACGTGTTCGAGTGCGCGATGGCATTCGACACCGCCGTGGCGCCATCAGCGCCCCTGCACCTGCGCCAACTCAGCGGTGGCCTGCATGCGGTCGTGCGTCATGTGGGAAATTACGCGGGACTGGAAGACGCACTCGACCACGTGCTCGCATGCTGGCTGCCGGACAGCGGCTACGCACTGCGCGAGGCACCGCTGCATTACCTCTATCTCGATGATCCGGAAACCGTCGCCGAGGCCGAGTTGCGTGCGGACATTCGGTTGCCCGTGCAGCGGTCGGGCGAGGTCGCGTTACCGAGGTAATGTGTCGCTGGCAAGAACACCATCTGCGGCGGCGGGTGCATCAGAAAGTGCTGGTGCGAAATATTCCACGCATACGCGCCCGCCAGCGGGAAGGCCAGGCAATCGCCGGGTGCGAGTGCGGCCACCGGTTGCTGGCGTGCCAGCACGTCCTTGGGCGTGCACAGCTGGCCGACCAGGGTGACCGGCGTGTCGCTGATCACGGGGGTGCGGGTGCCGCGCAATACGCGGAATGGATGATCGTGCGCCTGCGCGGCCGGCGTGCGGAAGTGATGGGTGCCGCCCCGTGCGATCGCAAACCAGGCGCCGTGGCTGCGTTTGAGATCGAGCACCTCCATCAGGTACCAACCGCAGCTGGCGCTGAGGTAACGGCCCGGCTCCAAACGCAAGCGCAGGTCCGTACCGTGTTCGCGCAGCACGGCAGGCAGCTCGGCGCAGAAGCCGGCCCAGTCGAAAGACGCGTCCGGTGCCCGGTAGTCCACACCGAAGCCGCCACCGGCGTTTACCCGCAGTGGACCAAGCGCATAGGTCTGTCGCCATTGCTGCACGGCGCGCAGGTAGGCGGCCACCAGATGCAGCTGCGCGGCGGCGCTGCGTTGATGCGACATCAGATGGAAATGGAAGCCTTCCAGGCGCAGCGATGGATTGGCCTGCACTCGCCGGACTGCTGCATCCAGATCGCTTGGATCCAGGCCGAACGGCGAGGGTTGCCCGCCCATCATCAAGCGCGTGCTCTGCGCGCCGGGTACGGCGATATTCATGCGCAGGAACACGGGCACGCAGCGGCCGGTATGCGCTGCAATTGCCGCCAGGCGTTCGAGTTCGCTCAGGCTTTCCACATGCACGGTGCAGTCGGGCAGGGCGGCTGCCTGGGCGAGCTCGGTATCGAGTTTGCCCGGGCCACCGAACAACAACGGTGCCTGCGGTTGCTGCGCATGCAGCCAGGCGAGTTCGCCGCCGGATGCGGCTTCGAAGCCATCCACGTGCGCTGCCAGCGTTTGCAGAATCGGCGGTTCTGCATTGGCTTTGGCTGCATAGAACAGCTCGCACTGCGCCGGCAGCTGCGCACGCATCCAGGCCGCATGCGTGTCCAATGCCGCCAGATCGTAGACATACGCGCAGATCGGGCCTTCGCAGCGGTCGCGCACCTGCGGCAAGGCAGCAAGCAGTGCGGCGGTGTCGATGTGCAGACTCACGCCGCCACCTGCCGCTGCGCCGTGATGCGGGGGATGGGGTTGGGCAGCGCGGTGTAGTTGGATTGGCGGTCGGCACGCTGCCAGAGACGGGTACCCAGATTGTTCTTGCCCGGCAGCGGCGCGCCGTCGACCAGACCCTGCAGCGCCGCTTGCGCGCCATGGCGTTGTTGCCAGCGCAGCGCGATCTCGCCCACGCATTGCCATAGCCGCGCTTCGAGTGCGGCATCACCTTCGCCCAGATGAAAGATGGCCTCGGCCAGATTGTTGACCAGCGCGCAATACGCCACCCGGTTCCAGCCCTGTTCTGGGGTGTAGTACAGCGATTGGCGTGCGCGTTCGCCGACGCCGCGCAGGCGCGCCGCCGGCCAGTGATGGGCGAGCAGCTTGGTGCCTTCCAGGTCGCGGACCCACACCCGCGTCGGCCAGCCGTCGGCAAAGCCGATCACGGTGTTTTGCAGATGCGGCTCCAGCGCGATGCCGTGCTGGAACAGCGCGCTCCACACTCCGTCCAGCAGCAGGCCGGCGTAGGCGCGGAACCACAGCAGCGTTGCGGTTCGGTGGCCCATCTGCGCGCTGCCGAGCGCCCGCAGGCGCGCGGCGCACACGCTATTGCCCTGCGCATCGCAGGTGAACAAGGCCGCAGCCACCTGCGGTTGCCAGCGTGCACGTTGCGCGGCGGGAATGTTTTGCCGGTACAGAATGCCGAAGCTCTCCGACAAGGTGCGCGCCGCCAACGGGTCGGCGGCATGCAATGCGGGATCGACCGACGCTACGTCCAGCGAAGTCGCCGCCGGCTCCAGCATCACATCGAAGCCCGGCACCTGTGTGGCCAGGGCACGCCAGCTCGGTGCCAACAGCTCGGTGAGCGCAACCGCGCTCTCCAGTTCGTACCATGCATTCTTGCGCACGCAGTTGGTGAGCCGCACATGCACCGAGCACTTGAGGAAATACGCAAGTTCCGGGTGGTACAGCGTGCGGACCGACGAGGTGGGCCGCAGTGCATCGCCTAATGGGCCGACCGACGTAATCAGGCCGCGTGCCTGCAAGCTGCGCAGCAAGGGGGCGTCGAGCAGCCGCTGCGCTTCCCAGGGGTGGCAGGGATAGAGATCGTCGCTGCCGCTGAGCTGCTTTAATGTCGCGCGCACGTCGCGTCCCTGGATGCGCAGCAGGCGCGGGTCGATGCGGAACCAGAACAGCTGGAACGACGCGCGCGCTTCCGGTGCGCAGGCCAGCACCTGATCCAGATCCACGCCTTCGCGGCTCTTGGGCGTCGGGTGCAATGCATGCCCCCACAGCATCGATTGTTCGGCGTCGATCATTACCTCGCCGGTGGCGGCGGCGACCTGGGCCTTGCGCAATAACGCAGCGGTGACGGCCACGCTATTGGCGCTTTGCGCCAGCAGCTCCGGGTTGATGTCCTGCGCGCTGCCCAGGGCCTGCAACAGGCAGCGTGCCAGCGTTTGCGCATCCAGGCTATGCCACGGCTTGCCGGCGCTCTTGAGAAACGGCGCGGAGGCGAACCGGCAGCGGCCCAGGCGATCGGCATAGGCGATGCGCACGCACAGCGTCCCGACCTCGCCCAGATCGATGCGCAGCCAGCGTTGTTCGGCCACGCGCGGGCCGGGTCGATCCAGCCCGCGATAGTCGAACTGCACCGCATGCTGCGGAATCGCGAATTCGCGCAGATAGCAGTTCAACCAGCAGCTGCAGGCCTGCGCGTCGGCCATGCTGTCGTACCAGGGGTCATGCATCGTGTGCGGCGACATCGGCAGTTCTCCTCGAAGGAAAGCGCACCAGAACGGTGAGCGCAGCAGCGGCCGCAGCCAGCGCCGCAGCCAGGAAAGGGGTGGCGGGGCCGGACGCCTGTGCCAGTGCACCGGCAGCGGCACCGGCGAACACGCCGGCCCATTTGCCGCAGGCATCGAAGCGGCCGAACAGGCGCCCGGCGCCATGCCCGCTGGCAATGTGCGCCAGGCTGCGGTTGAGCCCACGCAGCCCGAACAACATGCCGAAGCCAAACAACAGCCGCGCTGCCGCCAGTGCGAGGGCATCGTGCAACAGCGCCTGCCACACGCAGGCCACCGCGAACAACGCCAGGCCCGGCACAAGCCACGCCTCGCTATCGCCGCGTCGCCACCAGGGCAGCACCACCAGATAGACCAGATGCGGCAGGCTGTAGAGCAAACCGGCAAGCGCATCGTGGCCGGCGCCGCGCGCAAGCGCATACGGAATGAAATACGGGAATGTCACCACCATCGCAAAGCAGAACAAGAACTGCGCGAGCAGCAGGGCTGGCCACAACGGCGCGGCATGGGTGCGTGGCGATGCAGGCGATGAAGCTGCGTGCCCGGAAGACGTAGCAGCCTTGCCGGCAGTGTGTTCTCGCGCAGCAGGCCGATCGGCCGGCAGTCGCCACGTCAACGCAAACGCCATCAATGGCAGCAACGCCAGTGCGCGATACAGCGATTGCGCAGGACCCAGCGCCAGTGCCATGCCCAGCAGTGCCGGTGCGCTTACCATGGCAAGGCGGGCCGAATACTGTGTCCAGTCCAATGCACGCGCCAACGGGCCGGCCTGCGGCTGGCTGGCCAGATACGCATTTGCCGCCGCCAGCGAACCACCACAGGTGCCTTGTACGAGCAGGCCGATCACCAGCCAGGTCAGCGACGGCGCGAAGCCGGCAATCGCAAAGCCCAGCGCCAGGCCCAGTTGTGCGCGCAGCAGCGAACGTTTGCGTCTATGGCGGTCCGCCCAACGCCCCCAGCTGCTTGCCGTCAGTGCAGTGCAGAGCGTGGGCAAGACATACAGCACGCCGCTCCAGCCCACCGCGGCCGATGGTGCGAGTTCGGCCAACACCTGCGGCAGAAACAGCGGCATGCCCAACGCCGTGAATGCCGCCAGATAATGCGCAGCCAGCACCGGACCCAGGATGCGCCTCATCGCGGCACGCCCGCTTGCCTGCGCGGCGGTTGTTGCGTATCGGCGAACGCATCGCCGAATGGATTGGGCGCGCTGTCGCCGTAGAACTTGTTGATGTCGGTGGCGCCGGTGACGTGCTTGCTGAGCAGGCTGCCGGCGCTGAGCAGGTATTTCACCGGCAGCCGTGGCGCAGCCAACAGCCGGCGCGCAGGGCCGGTATCGATGCCATCGGCGTCCAGTTGCGCCAGCGTCGCAACGAACTGGTCCTGCAGCTGCGCGTATAACGGTGCGCGCAATGCGGGTTGCCATTCGGCCAGGCCTTCCAGCACTGCCTGCAGATCCAGCTGCAGAACGATCGTGCAGAACATCTGCGTCAACGCCTGCGGATCGTCCACCGCAATACGCGCATCCTGCAGCGGGCCCATTGCATCCGGCTCCGGCAGCGCCGCGCGCAACTGGGGCAGCGCAATCCGCGCAGCGTCGTTGTCCTTCATCAACAGGCGCGTGGCTTGGCCATCGGCATACACCAGCACGCTGTTTTGCTGATTGGCTTCCAGTGCAATGCCATAACGCAACCACAGGCGCAGATGTACGGCAAGCAGCAGTTCGGTGTAGTCGCGCCACCAATGCAGCAGGTCGCCATGCGCAAAACGCTCGGCAAGATGGATCGCCATCGGGCGGCCATCGGGCATGGGCGCGCATAGCGCAGCCACCGGGACCAGCGTGGCATCGTCAAGCGCTGGGTAGCGCCGCACCAGATAGGCCAGATGCCGCGTCTGCCCGACATGCCCGCCGTGCGACTCGTCGACGAACACGCAGCGGCCTTGCAGCGCAGGATCCAGCGCATCGATGCGCCGCAACGCGCGCTCCATCCAGTGCCCGTCATACAGCGTGGACGGCTTGATCAAACGCAGGTTGAGGGCGCCCAGCGTGCGCATCGGAATGGGCAATTTGAGATGCAGGTGTGGATGCCGCAGCGGCACCAGCGTGCGCACCGACAGCGTCGGGCGCACGTCCAGCCGGGCGTTGGGCGCTCGCAGCACGTTCTCGGGCAGTGCGAAGCCCTCCTGCTCCAGGCGCTCCCACACCAGCGGATGCACCGGCCAGGGCAGATGCGTGGCGGCCAACTCGGGCGGCAGGCCCAGGCTGGCGAAATCCGGCCACAGCTCGGCCGGCGGGGCGCTGGTGCATTGCGCCAACGCCTGCGGAACCGCCAGCCAACGCAGCGCGAAGGTCGGCGCGAATTCCGGCGCGTAGTGGCGCAGCTCGGCCGCATCCAGCCCGGCCTTGGCGCGCGCGGTGGGATAGAACGGATGGTCGCGGTAGCTGGCCAGTTGGTCGCAGCGGTAGGCGCGCTCGGCGGCATCGCGGTGATGCAGCGCAGTGCGCAACGCCGGTGCCTGCGCGTGGTAGGCCTGCCGCGCCAGCCCGCGGTGCGCGGCGGCGCAGTCGGCTTCGTCGGCGTAGGCGCGATGCAGCTGTTGCGTTTCGCTGTCGAGTTCTGCGCTCAGGCGGTGCAGCCAGGCGTGCGCGCCACGTTCGACATGCACGCTGTCGTCGCTGCGCACAATCCAGCTGTCGCCGCAGGCACCGATGTCCTGCAGCACGCCTTGACGATGGATCGGCACCCACATCGTGCCGCCGGGCAGATGAGCGATGCGCCACCATCCATGCACCGGGCTGGGGTCGGTCCACTGCGCCAGCACCTGCGCATCCGGCACCGCCGTACTGCCGCGGGTCACAATCCCACGCAGGTCTTCGCGCAGGCAGGCATCGATGATGCGGGTGGCGATGTAGCGTTGGTCGTCCATGCTGCTCATGCGCGCAGTTCCGCGCCGTCGATGCGCCACTGCAGGCCCGCTTCGGCCTGCACCACTGCGTGTTGCAGTGTCTGCGCATCGCGTGCCAACGCACTCAGCACGCCCAGGTAATCCTTGTTGGAATGGCTCAGGCGGATGCGCTCGCCCGGTGCGCGCATCCGCCGGTACTGCACGTCGCTGTGCGCATCGCGCTGGCGGCGGTCTTCGCTGGCGGCGACCAATTCGCCGTCGTGTTCGGCCACGTAGTAGCGCAGCAAGGCATGCGCATGGGCACTGCGGAGCTGTGGCAACGGCAGGCCCAGATGCGGTGCCAGCGCCGCGTTGAACCATTGCTTGGAAAACATCTCGTCGAGCAGGAATTCGCGCCGATCGCCGATGCTGCGGTAATTGATTTCCACCAGCACCGGGCCATCGGCGGTGAGGATGAATTCGCTATGGCACAGCCCGAAGCCGACACCGAACGCGCGCAGCTGTTGCAGCGCCTGCGCGATCACCGGCGTGTCCACGTTGGCATCCCACTGCGCTTCGCATTCGACGAAATGCGGCGGCGGCGACAATCGCACCTTGAAGCCGCCGATGGCTTGCAGGTGCTTGCCATCGCCCAGCGTTTCCAGCGTAAAGAGCGCACCTTCCAGCATGCTTTCCAACAGCACGGTGCGCTGCGGATGGCGCTGCCATCCATCGTCCAGGTACGCCTGCAATTGCGCTGCATCGGTGCAGCAGCGCACATCCAGGCTCGCCACGCCCTCGCGGGGCTTGGCCACCACAGGCCATGGAATCTGGGCCGGCAACGCCGCGCCCGGCGCCAGCGTGCAAAACCACGGGCAGGGCAGTCCACGCGCACGCAAGCGTTGGCGCATCGCAGCCTTGTTCTTGGCGGCGTAGCACACCTGCCAGTCCTTGCCCGGCAGGCCAAGCGCTGCGGCCACCAGCGCGGTGCTGGTCTGCAGATGGTCGCTATTGCTGAACACCGCGCGCGGGGTGATGTCTGCATCGTGCAGTACGTCGAGGACGCCGAGCGGATTGAACACATCGCATTCGATCACCCGCTGCGGTGCATGGGCGGGATGCTCGCGGAAATAGGCCAGGTGATCGAGCCGGTGGTCGGTCAGCAACCACACCGGCAGGCCCAGCGCGCGCGCGGCGGGCAGGAAACCTTCGGTGATGGCCGGATGGCAGACATGGGTGAGGATCACCAACGGTGCAGCGGATGTCGCAGTCATGGCAGCTCTCGTTCGACAGGACGGTGGGGGAAACCGGTACTGAACGGGCTGCCTGGCGCCATGGCGGCGTTGGGTGGCCTGCGATACGTCGATCGCATGCCGCGTGCTGCGGCAATGATGCGTGCCTCATGCACGCCGTGTTGTCTTGGCGGCTGTCAGTACGACCGCCGTCGCTTCGCGCGCAACCTACGCCTGTGTGCGTCGGTCGTGTGCAGCGCTTGCCAGGTGATGCAGGTTCAAAACGTGTACTCCAGTCCGGCAGTGACGGTGCGCGCAGGCGCGGCCTGACGCCCCCAGGGGCTGGTGTCCACGCCACGGAACCAGTATTGCCGGTCGAACAGGTTGTTGATCGCCAACGATGCGCTGAACTTCTGTCCATCGCGTTCGAACAAGGTATGGCTCACTTGCGTGTTCCATACCATGTAGGCCGGCAACTGACCCACCGAAGCGATGGCATTCTCCTGCACGGTGTTGGCAGCGTCGCTGAAGGCCTTGCTGAAGTAATAGCCGGAAAGCGCGACAGTGGTGTGACCAAGCGCGTAAGTGCCGCCCAGCGTGATCTGGTTGCGCGAGGTGTAAGGCACGCGCAAGCCGCGGAATGCACCCGATTCCTGGCTGGCATCCAGATAGGCATAACTGGCGTTGAGGGTGAGCGCACGCAGTTGCTCCGGGCTCCATTGCAGTTCCAGCTCGCCACCTTGATGGCGGGTCTTGCCGAGATTGCGGAACACGCGCGTGGTGTTGTCGAGCTGAATCTGCTGATCGAAATCGATGAGGTAGCCGCCCAGCTGGACACGTGTCCGCTCGTTGGGCTGATAGCGCGCGCCCGCCTCGTAATTCCATGCCAGTTCGGCATCCAGGTTGTTGCCGAAGATGATCTGGGTGACCTGCGGCGCACGCATCGAACGCTGCCCGTCGGCGTAGAAAAACCATTGCTCGTTTGCCTGGAAGCCCAACGTCAGCCCCGGCAGGACATCGCGCGTCTGGTTGAGCGTGCTGACGCCGGTGGCGCGATTGAAATAGCGCGAATCCAGGCGTTCGTAGCGCAGGCCCGGCGTAATCGTCACGCGCTCGCCCGGCAGGGTGATGGCGTTGCTGAGGTATGCGGCCAACGCGCGGTCTTCGAACCGCCAATCGCGCACGGTGGTGAACAGCCCGTCGCGCAGACGCAGATTGCCCACCAGAAAATCGATGTCCTCGCGCACTGCACGCACCCCGGCAGTCCACTGCTGACGCACGCCACCGGCATCGCCCATGCTCCAGCTCAGCCGTGGCTCGCTGCCGACCACGCGGAAATCGCGCGGTGCGGTCTGGCGCAGTTGCGGCGGCAGGTCCGAGCGCCACGTTTCGGTGGAGGCCTGGCGCATGCCGACAATGAAATTGCGACTGCTGCGTGCACTGAAGTTGCTCCAATCCAGGCGCACGTCCTGCATCGGACCCCAATCGCCCAGCAGCTGTTCGTAGCTCAGCGACGCACGTGTGGTGCGGCCGTTGAAGCTGTCCAGCGGGCGGGTGGACTGGCGTGGGTCGCGCCGGTAATCGTCCGGACTGAGGGCGCCGGCCAGATCCATGTCGACCAGATAACGCTGCACGCTGGCCTTGAGCAGCTTGGTGTCGTCTAGCCACCATTCGGCACGGACGCGCAGATTGCTGATGTCGGTGTCGCTATGCGCGCGCCAGTACTCGCCATAGGTGCGATTGGCATCGACCTGCATCCCGAAGTTATCGGTGAGATATCCGCCGCTGCTGAGCGCACTGTCCTGCAGGAACCGGCCCTGGCCGCCGGCAGTGACCTTGTGCGCCAGCGTGGTGCTCCACGCGCTCGGGATCTCCTTGCTGACCAGGTTGATCACCCCGCCCACGTTGTTCGGCCCGTACTGCACCGCCGCGCCGCCGCGCACGATGTCGATGCGGTCGATCTGGTTCAGTCCTACCGGAAACAGCGACAGGCTGGTCTGCCCATACGGGGCCAACGCCAATGGAATGCCGTCTTCGAGCACCTGCACGCGACCGCTGCGGCTTTCGTACAGACCGCGCAGCATCAGCTGCGGCAGTGCGCCGGTGCCGGTTTCGTCGAAGATCTTGATGCCGGGCACGCGCTGCAATGCATCGTCCAGCGAACGGTTGCCGCCATTGCGCAACTGCTCGCGGTCGATCACCTGGCGGCTGCCGGCGTAACGCTGCACATCGTCGGGTTTGGAGCGACCGAGCAGGCTGCCTTGCACCTGGATCGCATCCAGTGCGCGAATCGGCGTGCCGCCACCGCTGGCATCAAGCGCATCGGTCGTCGGCGTATCGCTTGCGCGCGCCAGCTGCGGCAGCGTCAGCGTGCTCGCCGCGATAGCGATGGCCAGGGCGTGGAAACGGAACGTCGACATCTACGGCGTGCTCCTGCAGGCGGGAGGTGATTGGGGGACGGCAAGGCTGGCCAAATGGCCGCGCAGGGCGCGTTGGATCAGCGCGCGGTCTTCGCCGGCCAGCAGCCAGCGCAGCTCCGGCTGCTGCAGCCAGTGCGCACGCTGCGCGTCAGTGCGCGGGTTGGGGCAGAACGGGACGTTTGCAGCAAGACACTGCGCATGCAGTTGCAGCAGCAATTCCCACACCTGCGGATGAGTGGGCTGCGGGCCCAGACCCAGATCCAGCGCAAGATCCAGCGCACCTTCCATCACCAGGGCCACGCCTGGGATGGCAAGAATCTCCGGCAGGGCAGCCACGCCGGCGGCGCTTTCGATCATCGGCACGATACGGGTGTTCGCATTGGCATGCGCGATGTAGGTGGGCAGATCGACATTGCCAAAGCCGGTGACACGGCCGCCGGTGATGCCGCGCCGGCCCAGCGGCGGGAAGCGCGCCGCGGCGATGGCGTCGCCGATCTGCGCCGCAGACTCGGTACGCGGAACCACGATTCCGCGCGCGCCGGCATCCAGCACGCGGCCAATCAGTTTTTCGTCCACCTCCGGCACGCGCACCCAGGCCTCGCAGCCCGACAACTCGCAGGCGCGGATGGCATGTTCCAGCGTGTCGGGCGCGTGCAGCACATGCTCCAGATCGAGCACAGCGAAGCCATAGCCGAGGCGGCCCAGCAACTCGCAAAGCTGCACGCTTGGCAATGCATTGAGGATGCCGACTGCAACCGCCATGGAAGAGGCCGCCGAGGAAACGGGCGCTCATCCTGCACTTGATGGGAATGATTATCAAGTGTGTCTGGCGATGCTCTTTTTTGAGTTTTGGTCGTGGCGGTGGACAAGGGTCAGATCGATGTTTTCAATCTGAACTAACCGCCCGCAACAGAAGCGCCCGCAGGGCTTGCACACCTGCAGGCTTCGATGCCTGGCTTATCTGGGCGGAGGTCGCTGCTGGCGGCGACGCTCGTGCCCGTGCAGGCGCGCCAACGCCAGAAAAGTAACTGGTGCACAGAGGTGGCGTCTCCCGGCAGGGGCTTTTTGGACGGCACTCCGCATGCGTGCGCTAGTGCAACTACGACGCCGGCACGTTCAACGCGCGGTACGGCGGGGTGGACATCACCATTTCGGCCAGCGAATAGGCCAGTTCGCGCTCGGCCAGTACCGCGCCGTCGGCGCCGTGTTCGAGCAGGTGCTTGACCTCGGCGTCGCTGTGGGCGCGCGCCAGCAGTGTCAGCGAGGGGTTGATGGCGCGCAGCTTGGCCAGTGCTTCGCCGGCTTCCAGCGGCTGCGGAATGGCCAGGATTGCGATCTTGGCATGCTCCGGGCGTGCCTCGGCCAGCACGCGGTCGGCCGCTGCGCTGCCCCGGATGCCGGGAATACCAGCCGCATGGGCCTTGGCGACGTGGTCGCCGTTGTCGTCGATCACCAGCACCGGCACGCCGCGGCTGCGCAGCAATTGCGCCAGCGAACTGCCGACGCGGCCGTAGCCGATCACGATGGCATGCCCATCGGCCGGCAATGGCGGGCCAGGCGGTAGTTCCGGTTCCACGGCGGCGGGCGCGTCCTGCGCCTGCTTGGCCTGCCAGCGGTCCAGCCACGAGAACAGGAACGGGTTGGCCACGATCGACAGTAGCGCGCCGGCCAGGATCAGGTCGCGCCCGGTTTCCGGCAGGATCGCCAGTTGCACGCCCAGGCCGGCCAGGATGAAGGAAAACTCGCCAATCTGCGCCAGACTGGTGGAAATGGTGAGCGCCGTGCCGGTGGGGTGGCCGAACGCGCGCACGATCAAAAATGCCGCCAGCGACTTGCCCACGGTAATGGTCAGAAAGGTCGCCAGAACCTGCCACGGGTGCGCGATCAGGATCATCGGGTCGAACAACATGCCCACCGAGACAAAGAACAACACCGCAAACGCATCGCGCAACGGCAGCGAATCGTTGGCGGCCTTATGGCTGAGTTCCGATTCCTTGAGCAGCATGCCGGCGAAGAACGCGCCGAGCGCGAACGACACACCAAACAACGTAGCCGACACGAATGCCACGCCCAGCGCGATACCGAGCACGGCCAGGGTGAACAGTTCGCGCGAGCCGGTTGCCGCCACTTTTTCCAACGACCAGGGGATCACGCGCCGGCCGATCACCAGCATCGCTGCGACGAACGCCACCATCTTGAGCAAGGTCACGCCCAGCGCGGCCAGCAGCGAGGGCGATTGCGCATCGTGCGTCGTGGCTGGTGCGCCGCTACCGAGCACATCCGCCAGCGCCGGGAGCAACACCAATGCCAGCACCATCACCAGGTCTTCGACAATCAGCCAGCCCACCGCGATGCGGCCGCGCTGGGTGTCCAGCAAACGGCGTTCTTCTAGCGCACGCAACAGCACCACCGTACTGGCCACCGACAGCGCCAGGCCGAACACCAAGCCGTGAATCAGCGACCAGCCCATGCTCCACGCCAGCGCCCAGCCGAGCAGGGTGGCCACCACGATCTGCGCCAATGCGCCAGGCACCGCGATCCACTTCACTTCCATCAAATCGTCGAGCGAAAAATGCAGCCCCACGCCGAACATCAGCAACATCACACCCAGTTCGGACAACTGGTTGGCGATGGTCTGGTCGGCCACGAATCCCGGCGTAAACGGCCCTACGCACACGCCGGCCAGCAGGTAGCCGACCAACGGCGAGAGCTTCACCTTCTGCGCGAGCGTGCCAAGGATGAAGGCGACCGCGAGGCCGACGGCGATGATGTCGATGAGGCTGGTGTCGTGATGCATTCCAATCCGTTGTGAGAGTGTCCGGGAGATCGTCGAGCCAGCCAACGGCACTGCGCCGGGCATCGCCTGCGGGCATTGCGTGGTCATGGCTGGAGTCCGGCAGGGGGAACTGGACCGCAAGACAGGTCCGGTTGGCCGGACGCCCATAGTACACAGCGCATGATTAACGCGATGCGACACGCAGCGCATGCGTGCAGACAGATGCATGCGTCAGGTGGCGCGTAAACCGCTGTCGCCTGCGCCTGCGAGCTGAGACGCACGGCGCAAGTCCGGCATGCCGAGTCAACATTGACGACACCGCTTCGCGCTTGCGCAAGGCCGGGGCGCGATGCGTGCAGATAATCCGGGCATTCCGTGGAGCACCTGTGTCCTTGGGCAGGTGCACGCATGCATCGCCCCTATTTCGGGGGTGATGCCACATGAGCCAGGCCATGCATCTCAGCGATTTGGCAACACCCCAGTTCCGCCACGATCCCTATCCGACCTACGCACGCCTGCGCGAAGAAGGCCCACTGGTGCAGGTGGCGGACGGGCGGCTGATGTCCGGCCGCTACGCCGTGGTCGATCGCCTGCTCAGCGACCGACGGGTCGGCCGCGACTATCTGCAGAGCGTTCGTCTGCGCTACGGCGAGGCGGCGGTGCACCTGCCGCTGTTCCAGGGCATGAGCCGCATGTTCCTGCTGCTCAATCCGCCGCTGCACACGCAGTTGCGCGGACTGATGACGCAGGCCTTCGGTGCGCGGCAGATGGAGTCCATGCGTGAGGTAGCCAGCGATACCGCCGCCGGGTTGATCGACGCTTTCCAGGCCAACGGCCACTGCGATCTGCTGGCCGAGTTCGCGTTCCCGCTGCCGATCGCCATCATCTGCCGGATGCTGGATATCGATGCAGCCGATGTCACCGCGCTGAGTCACGCGACCAGCGCGCTGGCGAAAGTCTTCGATCCGATGATGACGGCGGAAGAACTGCAGGCCACCAGCGTTGCGTACGACCAGCTGGCAACATATTTCCACGGCGTGATCGCGCAACGTCGCAGCGCTGGCGGCGACGATCTGATCGCGCGCTTCATCCAGGCCGAGGACAACGGCCGCCGCCTGAGCGAGGAGGAGATCGTCTCCAACGTGATCCTGCTGTTCTTTGCCGGCCACGAAACCACCTCCAACATGATCTGCAATGCGCTGGTCGCGCTGCATCGGCATCCGCAGCAATTGCGCCTGCTGCAGGAAACCCCGGGCCTGCTGCCCAATGCAGTGCTCGAATGCATGCGCTACGACAGCTCGGTGCAGATGGCCACGCGCACCGCCTTGCAGGATTTCGAGATCGAGGGCGTGGCGGTTCCCCGGGGCGCCATGCTGTATCTGATGCTGGGCGCGGCCAATCACGACACGCTGCAGTTCACCGACCCGCAGGTGCTGGATATCCGCCGCCAGCAGGGCCGCGCGCTGTCGCTCGGTGGTGGTATCCACCACTGCCTGGGCAACCGGCTGGCCATGATCGAAGTGGAAGCCGCGCTGGCCTGCCTGCTTGCGCGTCTGCCGGCGCTTCGGTTGGAGCAGCTGGACACGCTGAGCTGGAACGACCGCGCCAACCTGCGCGGTGTCGACACGCTGCTCGCCTCCTGGTGAGCCGCGGCCAGGCAGTGCAGTGGCGTGACCTGCCGGGACGGCATCGCAGCGGCAATCACTGCGCTGGCGATCGTCGCGGCAGATGACGCACGGCCGCGGCACCCGAATCGAGATGCCCACAACGACAAACACCGCCGATCACGCGGCGGTGTTTGCGGATACACATGCGCGGATCGGCAGGTTCGCTCGAGCCGGCCGATCAGAAGCGGTAGGTCACCCGGCCGTACCAGTAGCGACCGTTGAAGCCGAACGGCGACAACGAGGAATACTGCAGACCGCTGGCGCGATCGTCGTAGCCGGTGGTCAGCTGTGCCTTGGTCGGATACTGGTTGGTGACGTTGTCGGCACCCACGGTGAAGGTCAGCGCCTGCCAGGTGTAGTTGGCCGCCAGATTGAGGATCCAGCGCGCCGAATAGGTCTGGTCCTGGCTGCCGTCGGCCGGATCGCCGATGCGCTTGATCGCGCCATAGCGGGTGGCATTGCCGTTGAGCGAGAAGCCGCCCAAGGTCCAGTCCGCTGCCAGCATGTACTTGGTGCGTGGCGTGGATTCGGTCAACAGGCCCTGGCTGGCACGTCCGAAGTTCGGATTGGACAGCTCCAGGATCTTGGTCTTGTTGTAATTGGCGCTGGCGCTCAGGTTGAGGCTGCCGCCGGCACCGAGATCGGCCCGATAGCTGTTCACCCAGTCGACGCCGCGCGTGCGGCTGGTGGCGCCGTTGACGAAGAATTGCACCGCACCCACCTGGCCGATCGGCTGGGCGAGTTGGATCTGGTCCGAATACAGGATCTGGTCCCAGATGCGGATCTGGTACACGTCCAGCGTCGAGGTGAAGTTGGCGGTCGGCTGCCAGACGCTGCCGATCCCGTAGTTGGTGGACTTTTCCGGGCTCAGCGGGCGCGCGCCCAGCTGCACGGCGATCGGGTCGGAAGTGCGATAGGTGCCGACCTGGATCAGCTGCCCGTCCTGCGGCAGGGTCACCACCGAGGCGTAGTTCTGCTGCGCCAGCGAGGGCGCACGGAAGCCGTTGGAAACCGTGGCACGCATGGAGAACGTATCGGTGAACGCATAGCGTGCCGACAGCTTGCCCGAGCGGGTGGAACCGGCATCGCTGTAGTTCTCGTAACGCCCGGCGATGCCACCGGACAGCTTGTCGGTCAGGTCCGCTTCCAGCGCTGCATAGGCCGCGTTGCTGTGACGGCCGAACTTGCCCGCTACCGAGGGCTCCAGACCGGAGAACACCTGCGCACCGCCGGGGTACGGGGTTCCGGTCTCCGGGTTGATGGTGTCGGGGTCGAAGAAATACGACGCCGGCGAGCCGGCGACGATCTCGTAGCGGTCCTGGCGATGTTCCACACCGAAGGCCAGATTGACCGGATAGGCCAGGCCCCAATCGAAGGACTTGTTGAAGTCGGCGTTGAGCGTGCCTTGTTCGGTTTCGAAACCACCGGAATTGAAGTTCGTCGGCGAGCTGCCCGTGCTCCAGTACAGATTGGTGTTGATGCTGTTGAGGATGTTGAAGGTCATGTCGTTCTTGCCATAGGTGGCCGACACGTCCCAATGCCAGTCGCTGGCCGTGGTGCCCTTGACGCCGAGCACCGCCGAGCGGTCGTTGATCGGGTTGTAGATCTGCGGCAGGAAGCCGTTGGGATACACCGCCTGCACGTTGCGGTCGGTGTTGTCGTAGGCACGGTAGTAGCCGTTGGAGGTCACTTCGCGGCGGCTCACGCTCAGATGGCCATACAGCTCGACATTGGGCGTGAAGTCATAGCCGAACGCGACCAGGCCCTGGTAGAACCTGGCATCCGGATCGCCATGGCGCTGGTAGGGCACGCCGCTGGGATTGGCGGCGCCGGCAAGCGTGGTGGCGCGATTGGTGTTCTCGCTGCGGTTGGTGTCCATCGAATTCTGGTAATTCCACGACAGCCGCACCCAGCCAGGCGCGGTGTCGCCGCTGGTGGCGCCGAACGGCAAGCCGACCGAGCCGTCGACGCCGTTCTGTGCGCCGTCGCCCTTGTCCATGATGCCGCCATTGACCGAAATGCTGTTGCTGCCGGCCGCGGCGCCATGCTTGAGCACGATGTTGACCACGCCGGCGATCGCGTCGGAGCCGTATTGCGCCGACGCGCCATCGCGCAGCACCTCGATGCGGGCGATCGCCGACATCGGCAGCGAGTTGAGATCGGCCGGCGCCGAACCACGACCGACATAGGGGTTGTAGTTCACCAGCGAGGAGGTGTGATAGCGCTTGCCGTCGACCAGCACCAGCACGTTGTCCGGCGACAGCCCGCGCAGCGTGGCGGGACGGGCGGCGTCGTTGCCGTCGGCGATGGCCGGGCGCGGGAAGTTCAGCGACGGCAATAGCTTGCCGAGCGCGGTGGCGACATCGGTGGCGCCGGTGGCCTGCAGGGACTCCTCGGAGATGATGTCGATCGGCGATTCGGATTCGGCCACGGTCCTGTCGCTGACGCGCGTACCGGTGACGATCAGGGTGTCGAGGGTTTTCTGCGGCTGGGTCGATTGCGACTGCGCACTGGCAGCGAAGGAACAGACGGTGAGTGCGACTGAAATCGCCAGCGAGAGTGCGTTGGAGTTGTGCATGGGAGTCAAGGCTCGAAAGGAGTGATGGACGTAGCGACGAAGCACCGTAAATACCGGGGGAATGCAACTGCGAACGGGTAATCGGCCATGCCTGCGCGCCGCATGCGTCCGCAGGACGGAGCAGTGCGCACGAGTGCAGCAACCGGCAATGCGCGGTGTGGCGCCTTGCGCGCTTTGCTGCGCGCATCCTTGCTGAAGCGGTGCAACGTGCAGCGGAAAGCGTCTAACCTGGCCACCTCATGTGTGCGAGGGTGGCCAGGGACGGTGACGTCGGCGACACGTCGAACATGCAGTGCCGCGCGACTCAAATGCCGGCCGTGACCGACCGGCATTTGGGAGTTACCACTTGTAGTTCACGTTTGCATAGACCAGCGCGCCGTTGAAACCGAACGGCGAGGCGCTGCTGTAGGGCAGGTAAGTGCGCGTGCCCAAGCCGGCTTGCTGGCGGTCCGGATATTCGTTGAGCACGTTGTCGCCACCAATGGTGAAATTCCACGCGCCCAACTTGTAGGACGCGGCCAGATCCAGCGTCCACTTGGCCGCGTAGGTCTGGTCGCTGCCGGCGTTGGTGCCGAACGTACTGAACTCGCCCCAGCGCGTGGCGGTGCCGGTGAACGACCAGTTGCCCGGCGACCAGGTCCCGCCGAGGAAGAACTTGTCGCGCGGCGTGCCTTCGGTGATACGGCCGATTTCGGCGCGACCGATGCGCACCGCACTCGGATCGATCGCCATCAGCGCTGCCGGGTTGTCGGCGATGCGTTTGATTTCGGTCTTGTTGTAGTTGTAGCCGGAGGTCAGCTCTGCGCTGCCGCCATCCAGGTTCCAGCGATAGGTGCCGACCGCATCGACGCCTTGCGTCTTGGTGTCTACCGCATTGGTGAAGTAACGCCCGCCACCGATGCCCGGGAACCCATTGGCCTGCAGGTAGTTGCGGACCGCAGTCGAGGTGAGGTTTTCAGACAGCACGATACGGTCGTCGATATCGATGCGATACGCATCCACCGTGATGTACAGATTCTCCACCGGCTGCAGCACCACGCCCAAGCCGTAATTCTTGGACTCTTCGGCCTTGAGCGGTTCGGCACCGAGCGCGATCGCGGCAGGGTTGTCGGTACGGAAGGTGCCGATCTCGAACGGAATCGCGGTCACCGTGCCGTTGGGCTGCGCCACGTTGAGGAACTGGGTGGCGATCGACTGGAAGTTCTGCTGCTGCAGCGACGGCGCGCGGAAGCCGGTGGATGCAGTCGCACGCACCGCCACCTTGTCGGTAAAGGCATAGCGCAGCGACAGCTTGCCGGTGGCGGTGTCGCCGAAGTCGCTGTACTTCTCGTAGCGCCCGGCCAGCCCGGCCGAGAACTTCTCGGTCAAATCGGTTTCCAGATCGGCGTAGAACGAATGACTGTTGCGGTTGTAGTAACCGGCATCGGAGGGCTTGAAGCCTGGAAACACCTGCGCGCCGGGAATCAACGACCCGTTGGCCGAGGGAATACCGCCGTTGGCCGAGGAAGCCGCATCGCCAGGCGATTCGTTGAATTTCTCGCCGCGCCATTCGGCACCGAAGGCCAGCGTCAGCGGATAGGCCAGGCCCCAATCCAGCGTCTTGGTGAAATCGGCATTGAGTACGTTCTGCGTCACTTCCAGCGTACCGGCGTGGAAGTCGGTCGGGCTGGCCAGCCCCAAGCTGTTGTTCAAGCTGTTGCGCACATCGAAGGTGAGATTGTTCTGGCCGTAGTTGTAGCTCAGATCGATGTTCAAGCCCCCTTCGGTGGAGGTCTTCAAGCCGCCTACCCACGAGACGTCCTTGCTGACGTTGTAGATCTGCGGCAGGAAGCCGTCCGGATAGATTTCCGGGCGGTTGCGATTATCACCGGCAAAGCGGAAATAGCCGTTGGACAGCACTTCGCGCCGGCTCACCATGCCGAACGAATAGAACGTGAGGTAATCGGTGGGGCTGTATTCGCCGTTGAACGAGAGCGCGCCCTGGTCGATGTCGGGGTCGCCATAACGCTGCTCCACACGGCCCTGGAACGGCAACGCGCGGTTGGTCTGATCCGAGTGCCCGGCCTGTGCGGCCAGGTGCACCTTGCCGGTGCCGGCGAAGCTGAAACCGGCATCGCCGGACAGTTGGTACTGCTCGCCGTCGCCAGCGCTGTACTTGCCGTAGCGGCCATTGATGCTGCCGCCTTCGCCGCTGCCCTTGAGCACGACATTGATCACGCCGGCGATGGCGTCCGAGCCGTATTGCGCAGACGCACCATCGCGCAGCACTTCGATGCGCTCCACCGCGGCGATCGGGATGGTGTTGAGGTCTGCCGGCGAAGAGCCACGCCCCTGGGTATCGTTGAGATTGATCAACGCCGTGCTGTGATAGCGCTTGCCGTTGACCAGCACCAGCACCTGATCGGGCGACAGGCCGCGCAACTGTGCCGGGCGCACCGCGTCGGAGCCGTCGGAGATGGCCGGGCGCGGAAAATTGAGCGAGGGAATCGCGCGTGAGAGCGCGGTCGCCAATTCGGTGGTGCCGGTCGATTCCAGTGCCTGCGGCGAGATGATGTCGATCGGCGATGCCGATTCGGCGACCGTGCGATCGGCCACACGCGTGCCGGTCACGATCAGGGTGTCCAGTGTTTTCTGGGCCGGCGCCTGCGATTGCGCAGACGCGGTTGAAGCGGAAAACGACAGTGCAAGAACAACGGCGACTGCGAGTGGACTGGTCTTGCAATTCATGCGGTGACAACTCCGAGTGGGGAACGGATGCATCGCAGGGGCCCCCTCCCGGGCCGCGTCCATCGCGGCAGCTGCGGTGCGTTCTCAACCATTAACCACGTGTAACCGCATGTCAAATTTTGGTTACGTTGCGCAAGCAACTGTCATCTCTGACGTGCTACTGGCAACGTTGTCATCGTGCACCAAAGTGATGCGACGCCTGCACCAGACCTGCTGGGGCAGGCGCTCGCTTGCACCATAGTGGACGGCAATACCAGTTATGAAACTTGTGCATCAGAATGTGATCTGCACCGCATCAGCACTGCGTTGCGCAACACCATGGAAGACCGCTTCGATGTTGTTGCCGTCCGGATCGAGCACGAACGCGGCGTAGTACTGCGGGTGATAGGGGCGCAGGCCGGGCGCACCATTGTCGCGACCACCATGGGCGAGCGCCGCTTGATGGAAGGCATGCACCATTGCCACATCGCGTGCCTGAAATGCCAGGTGGTGGCGGCCGGTGAGCACGCCCTGTGCCACCGTGTCGCGGTCGGAAACGAATAATTCGTCGGCCCAGAAGAACCCATCGCCTTCGCCGCCGACCGGAATCCCAAGAACGTCCAGCACAGCCTGGTAGAAGCGCCGGCTGGCCGGCAGGTCCTGCACCACCAGGTGCAGATGGTCGATCAAGCGTCCGCGCGACAGCTGCGATGTTTCCATGGAGCGTGCTCCGGCAATGACGGGAGCACCGTTGATACCACCGCAGCTGCCGGCAGGTCTTCACCTCGCAGCGATACGGTGCGCACAGTGGCGACCAACGCGTCGCGCGTAGTCCGTCAGGTGCGCGCCGACGGCGACACCAACCGCAGTGCACACAGAGTCGATGCCGCGGCCGCGTCCGCCTGGTGCCGGCAGCGAGTTTGTGTGCCGTTCCAAAAAGACCTTAGGCAGATGCGCACACGCCCCGGGCTGGCCGGGGCGCGTGGTCGACCCTGGATGTCGAAGGATGCAATGGCGACACGCCATGCATGCAGCGAAGTTGCATTTGCTGATCACAGCAAATGCGGCGGATGTCTCGCGCTGATCGCGAGATGGCCGATCGCATCGCCCGCCTCACGATCACAAAGACAACCTCGGCTGCTCAAGCGCAGCGCTTACCAGCGGTAGTTGATGCGCCCATACACGTACGCACCATTGAAGCCGAACGGCGACAGATTGCTGTACGGGAATTGTCCGCTGGTGGAATTGGCGAAGTTGTTTTCGTCCGGGTATTGATCCAGCACATTGTCTGCGCCCAGCGTCAGCGTCCAGCGATCGATCTTGTAGCTGGCCGATGCATCCACCACCCACTTGGCGCCGAAGGTCTGGTCGTTGCTCGCGTCCGCTGGGCGGGTGCTGTACTTGCCATAGCGCGTGGCCCCCAGGGCCAGCGTCCAGTGTTCGGAGTTCCAGCTGCCGTTGATCAGGAACTTGTCGCGCGGGAAGCCTGCTTCGATGCGGCCACGCTCGGTGCGGTCGATGCGCTCCAGGCTCAGCCCGTTGGCCGACAACGCGGCCGGGTTGGCGGCCACGCTGCGCACTTCGGTTTCCGAATAGTTATACCCGGCAGTCAGGTCCACGCTGCTGGCGGCCAGCTGCCAGCGGTAGCTGCCCACCACGTCCACGCCGCGCGTACGCGTATCCACCGCATTGGTGAAGTAACGCCCGCCATTGATGCCGAAGATGCCCTGCGACTCCAACAGATTGCGCACGCCCGCGCCGGTCAGGTTGGACGACAGCACGATACGGTCGTCCACATCGATCTGGTACGCATCCACGGTGAGGTAGAGCGCATCAGTGGGCTGCAGCACAAGGCCCAGGCTGTAGGACAGCGAGGTTTCCGCATCCAGCGGCTCGGCGCCGAGCGCGCGCGCCACGGTGCTGTCGGCGGGGAAGGTGCGAATCTCGAACGGGTTCGGGTTGCCGGCCAGGAAGGTGGTGCTGGTGGACTGGAAATACTGCTGCGCCAGCGACGGCGCGCGGAAGCCCGAGGACACCGTGCCGCGCAATGCGATCCTGTCGGTGAACGCATAGCGCGCGGAGAACTTGCCCGAGGCCTGGCTGCCGAAATCGCTGTAGTCCTCGTAGCGGCCGGCCAGGCCGGCAGAGAACTTGTCGGTGAAGTCGGCTTCGATGTCGGCGTACAACGCGTAGCTGTCGCGCGAGTAGCGGCCCGACACGCTAGGAGCGAAGCCGCCGAATCCCTGCGCGCCACCGGCCAGCGTGCCGGCCTGGAAATACGAGCCCACTTCGCCCGGCGACTGGTTCCACTTTTCGTTGCGGTATTCGGCGCCGAAGGCCACCGTCACCGGATACGCCAGGCCCCAATCGAAGCCGCGCTTGACGTCCAGGTTGACGATGTTCTGCGTAGTTTCCAGCGCGCCGTCGTAGAACGCCGTGGGCGAGGTCGGCCCCAGGCTGACGTTGAGCGTATTGCGGGTGTGGAAATCGATGCGGTTGTAGCCGTAGTTGTAGCTGGCGTCCCAGTCCCAACCGCTGGCAGTGGAGCCGCGCACGCCGGCCACCAGCGAACGGTCCTTGGCGTAAGTCTGGATTTCCGGCAGGAAGCCCTGCGGATACACCGACAGGATGTTCTGGCTGCTGCCCGGCGCGCGGAAGAACGCGAACGAGGTGATGTCGCGGTTACTGGCGGTGGCGAACGCATAGCCGGTGATGCTGTCGCTGAAGGCGAATTCGGTATTGGCCGAGACCGCCTGCGCATTGACCTCCGGGTCGCCGATCTTGAACGCCTTCTGGCCGACTGCCGGCTGCGAGACGCTGGGCGCGCCGGCGTAGGCGCGTGCACGGTCGGTCGGGTCCTGCTGGTTGAGCTGGGCGGCCACGTGCAGCCAGCCGCGATCGCCGCCATAGGCCACGCCGGTGTCGCCGGAGAGCTCGTAGTTGTTGCCGTCGCCAGCCGAATACTGGCCGAAGCCGGCTTGCAGGCTGCCGCCCTTTTCTGCGCCCTTGAGCACGATGTTGACCACGCCGGCAATGGCGTCGGAGCCGTACTGCGCCGAGGCGCCGTCGCGCAGCACTTCCACCCGCGCGATGGCCGCGACCGGGATGGTGTTCAGATCCACCGCCGCCGCGCCACGACCGATGGTGCCGTTGAGGTTGAGCAGCGAGGAGGTGTGGCGGCGCTTGCCATTGACCAGCACCAGCACCTGATCCGGCGACAGGCCGCGCAGCTGCGCGGGACGGATCGCGCTGGTGCCGTCGCTCAGGGCAGGGCGCGGGAAGTTCAGCGATGGCAGGGCGCGCGCCAGTGCGGTGGCCAGTTCCGGGGTGCCGGTGGCTTGCAGCGATTCGGCGCTGATGATGTCGATCGGCGACTGCGACTCGGCCACGGTGCGGTCCGATACGCGGGTACCGGTGACGATGACCGTATCCAGGGTGTTGGCCGGGGCGGTCGCCGGGGCGGCGGTCTGGGCCAGGGCGGGTGAAGCAAGCAGTGCAGCGACCACGGCGGTCGCAAGCGCGGAAAGGGGGGCGTTCATGACAACTCCGAAACGTGGGTCCAGGCAGGACCAGGCAAGGCTAGGCAGGCGGCGGTCGCGGGAGGGCGAACAAGACGGCGGCCACGCTGAAGGCGCTAATTATTCGTTAACGCTAGAATGGCGTCGCAGGAATGCTGCTCATCTGCTCATTCCTTTTCGTTCTATCGGACTGTCCATCAATGATTTCCCTGCGTAACTTCTCCATGCGACGCGGCGAGCGTCTGCTGCTCTCCAACGTCGACCTGACCATGCACGCCGGCTACCGCGTCGGTGTGGTGGGCCCTAACGGCACCGGCAAGTCCAGCCTGTTCGCTGCGGTGAAGGGCGAGCTGGAGGCCGACAAGGGCGATGTCGATCTGCCCGGCAAGGTGCGCACGGCCAGCGTGTCGCAGGAAACTCCCTCGCTGCCCGACCCGGCGCTGTCGTTCGTACTGGGCGGGGACATCGAGGTGTCTGCGGTACTGCAGGAAGAAGCCGCAGCTACCGCGCGCGAGGACTGGGAGGCAGTGGCCAACGCACATCAGAAGATGGCCGAGATCGGCGCCTACGACGCCGAAGCGCGCGCCGGCAAGTTGCTGCATGGCCTTGGGTTTCCGGCAGACACGCACCATCGCGCGGTGTCGTCGTTTTCCGGCGGCTGGCGCGTGCGGCTGAATCTGGCGCGCGCGCTGATGATGCCCAGCGACCTGCTGCTGCTCGACGAGCCGACCAACCACCTGGACATGGATGCGGTGCTGTGGCTGGAGCAGTGGTTGCTCAAGTACCCGGGCACGCTGCTGCTGATTTCGCACGACCGCGAATTTCTCGACAACGTGGCCACCCACACCCTCCACCTGCACGGCGGCACCGCCAAGCTGTATGTCGGCGGCTACACCGATTTCGAACGCCAGCGCATCGAGCACCTGCGCCAGCAGCAGATCGCGCACGAGAAGGAACAGGCCGAGCGCGCGCATCTGCAGAGCTTCATCGACCGCTTCAAGGCGCAGGCCAGCAAGGCGACCCAGGCGCAGAGCCGTATGAAGCGGCTGGCCAAGATGGCCGGTACCGAGGCGGTGCGTGCCGAGCGCGAGTTCCGCATCCAGTTCGCGCAGCCCAGCCGGCTGCCGTTCTCGCTGATCCGGCTCAATCACGTGGAAGCCGGCTATGCCGCTGCGCCGCGGGAATCGGGAATCGGGAATGGGGAATCGCAAAAGCGTGGTTCCAGCGATGCCATTACCGTGCTGCATGATGTCGGATTCGGGCTAGAGGCGGGTGACCGGATTGGTTTGCTTGGGCCCAATGGCGCAGGTAAGTCCACCCTGGTCAAGACCTTGGTGGGCGAACTGGCACCGCTGGCAGGCGAGCGCAGCGCGCATCCGGATTTGCGCATCGGCTACTTCGCCCAGCACACGGTGGAGTCGCTGCACGAAGGCCAGTCGCCGATGGACCATTTCCGTGAGTTGTCGCCGGATGGTTCCAACCAGGCGTTCCGCGACTTTTTGGGGAAATGGAATTTTGCCGGCGACCGCGCCTTCGAAGTGGTGGATGGTTTCTCCGGCGGCGAGCGCGCGCGCCTGGCGCTGGCGTTGATCGCCTGGCAGCAGCCGAACGTGCTGCTGCTGGACGAACCGACCAACCACTTGGACCTGGAAATGCGCGAAGCGCTGGCCGAGGCGTTGAGCGATTTCGAAGGGGCCATCGTGATGGTCTCGCACGATCGCCATCTGATCGGCCTGGTCTGCGACAGTTTCTGGCGCGTGGCCGATGGCGTGGTCGAGCCGTTCGCCGGCGATCTGGACGAATACGCCGCCTGGTTGCGGAGCCGCCCGGCCGCGCAGGGGACCAAGCAGAAGATGGCCGAGGCGGCGCCGACCCCGCCACCGCCGACCAAGCCGCTGCCGCCGAAAAAAGCCGTCAACCCGCACAAGCTGGCCAGTGCCGAAAAGCGCGTCGGCGAGCTGGAAGCGGCGCTCGCTGCGCTGGATCGCGAGCTGGCCAATCCCGGCAACTACGCCGACAGCGAAAAGATGGCGGTGCTCGGACGCGACCGCGAAGCAACCGCGCAGCAGCTGGCTGAAGCCGAGACCGCATGGATGGAGTTGATCGACGGTGCGTAAGCGTCACTGACAAAAACGCCTGCGCAACCGTACGATGGCGTGTCAGATGGTCGTTGCGAGATGTACCAGGCGTACATCGCGGTTGCCGCGCCTGGTCTACACCTAGCGGCTGCCTGCGCGCTGCGTCGTGTTGGCCACGATGAAAGCGCGTGGGTTACGCTGCGCGTTGAGCCACACACGGATGTCGCGCGCATGATCAGCGTCACCATCAGTCTGGAAGACCATCTGGCCGCGCAGCGCTTGCATGCGCGTCACGATGCGAAACGCCTGCTCGTGTTTCTGGCAGTCCTGCTGTTGATCGAGCTGCTGCACCTGAGCGGCGCGAGCGAGATCATCGGCCCGGTGCTGATCGGCGGCGGTGGCGGTGGGTTGCTCGGCCTGGTGGCGTTGCACGTGTGGGGCCTGCCGCGGCGGATCAAACGCCTGCATGCGCAGCAGGCCTCGCTGCGGCATACCTACACCTACGCATGGGACGAAAACGGTCTGGAAGTCACCTGGGCGGACGGGCATTTCCGCCGGCCCTGGACCGATTACATCCGCGTCCGCGAGAACGACCGGGTGCTGTTGCTGTACCACAACGACCGGCTGTTCGAGCTGTTCTGCCCGCACTGGTTCGCCGACAGGGCGCAGTTCGAGGCGTTTCGCCAGTTGGCCTTGCGGGTGGGAAAGACATCCAAGGCGCTCTGAGAGTGGCAGCGCTGCTCAGCTGCTGACGTGCTGTTGGGCCAGTAGCCAATCGCGCAACCGGCGCCCGGCATCGCTTTGCGGCCGCGACCGTAGCCGCGTCAGCCAGTAGCGCCCGGCGTCGATGGTGATCGGGAACGGGCAGACCAGGCGCCCGGCATCCAGGTCCTGGCGAAACATCGGCAACGGCAACAACGCCACGCCGGCGCCGGCTGCCGCTGCGCTGGCCAGGGTAAGCGACGAATCGAACATGCTGCCGCGCGCAGGCACCTCCGTCGCACGCGCCGCGCGGAACCACTGCGGCCACTCATCCAGGCGATACGAGCGCAATAGCGGCACACGCGCCAGATCCTCCGGCACGCGCAAGCCGCGCGCCATTGCCGGCGCGCACACCGGCGCGAAGGGCGCTTCCATCACGGCTTCGGCAACCTGGCCCTGCCAATCGCCATCGCCGAAGCGGATGGCCAGATCCAGGCCCTCTCCGGCCAGGTCGACGCGGTTGTTGTGGGTGGACAGGCGCAGTTCGATATCCGCGTGCGTTGCATGAAATGCAGCCAGCCGTGGCAACAGCCAGCCGGTGGCGAAGGTGCCGACCACGCCCACGCTGAGCACCTCGCGGTAACGGCCATCGGCAAAGCGTTCCAAGGTGGCGGCGATGCGGTCGAAGGCCTCGCCGAGCACCGGCGCCAGCGCGGCGCCTTCGTCGGTCAGCGCTACACCGCGCGGCAGGCGGTGAAACAGGCTGGTGCCCAACTGCTGCTCCAGCGCCTTGATCTGGTGACTCAGCGCGGCCTGGCTGACGCATAGCTCATTGGCCGCGCGGGTCAGATTCTGATGGCGCGCGGCGGCTTCGAACGCGCGCAGGGCATTGAGCGGCAGGCGGGGGCGGGGCATGGGTAGAGATTAGTTCAATTCATGCCTGAGATCGAAACATCGCGATGGTCGGCTGCATCCTGCGCATCGATACTGCGGGCTCTCTCAAGGAGGCAACCGCATGTTGAATCGGCGACAGTTCCTGCACGCAACCGGCGCTGGCGTGCTGCTTGCAGCGTCCAGACCCGCATGGGCACTCACCCCCGCGGTAAACGTGGACGACATGCTGCGGGCACAGTGGGCGCAGATCGAACGTGGCACCGGAGGCCGGCTGGGCATCTGCCTGCTCGACAGCGCCACCGGCAAGCGCCTCGGGCAGCGCGAGGACGAGCGCTTTCCAATGTGCAGCACCTTCAAATTTGTATTGGCTGCCGCGGTGCTGCGGCGGGTGGACCAGGGCAAGCTGACGCTGGCGCAGCAGGTCAGGATCCGTGCCTCCGACATGCTGGAGCATGCCCCGGTGACCGAACGCCATGTCGGCGGTTCGCTCAGTGTTGGCGAGCTCTGCCGGGCCACGATGATTTATAGCGACAACCCGGCCGCCAATCTGCTGTTCCCGCTGGTCGGCGAACCGGCCGGGGTGACTGCGTTCCTGCGCGGTATCGGCGATGCCCAGACCCGCACCGACCGCTACGAGCCGCAGATGAACCGGTTCGCCGACGGCGACCCCCGCGACACCACCACGCCTGCGGCAATGGCCGCCACGCTGCGCACGCTGCTGCTTGGCGACGCGCTGCAGCCAGCCTCGCGCAAGCAGCTGACCGACTGGATGATCGACAATCGCACCGGCGACGATTGCCTGCGTGCGGGGCTCACGGCCGGCTGGAAGATCGGCGACAAGACCGGCAGCAACGGCACCGACACGCGCAACGACATCGCCATCCTCTGGCCACCGAAGGGAAGCGCGCCCCTGTTGCTGACCACGTACTTGAACGGTGCCAAGGTCGACGACGCGGCACGCGATGCGGCGCTGAAGGCGGTGGCGGTCGCGGTGCGCGAGAGCATCGCGGCGTGAGTGCGAGGTCCGGTGTCTCACGCGCGTCATTCGCGCATGAGTTCACGACGTGCTTTCTGTTTCTTCAACCCTTCAAGGTCCAATCGTGCAAATCAGGTCGTGTCATGGGTGGATGGCAGTTGCGCTGCTGCTTGTGCATGGGCTCGCACCGGCGCGCGCCTGGCAGCCAGCGCCTGGTCAGGTCGAAATACCGCTTTGGCCGCGCGCGGTGCCTGATGCGGTGCGCCACCCGAAGCCCGAATCAGTGGGCACCGGCGAGGGGCGTTACCCATGGACCAAGGTCAGCGATGTCAGCCGCCCGACGATGACGGTATACAAGCCCAAGGCTCACAACACCGGCGCGGCGGTGCTGGTGTTCCCGGGCGGTGGTTATCAAGTCCTGGCCATGGATCTGGAAGGGACCCAAATCTGCGACTGGCTGACCGCGCGCGGTATCACCTGTGTGCTGTTGAAATACCGTGTACCGAACTCGGGGCCGACCTGGGTCAACGACCGCCGCTATTACCCGAAGGTGCAAACAGCCCTGCAGGATGCCCAACGAGCGTTGGGGATGGTGCGCGAGCAGACGGACCAGTTAGCCGTGGATCCGCACAAGATCGGTGTGCTCGGCTTTTCTGCCGGTGGTCACCTGGTGGCCGCGATCAGTACGCATTTTGCAGCGCGCACGTATCTGCCGGTGGATGCCGCCGATCGCGTGAGCTGTCGCCCGGATTTCGCCATTGCCGTGTATCCGGGCCATTTGTGGGCGCACGAGGACGAGGATGACGCCACCCGCGATCCCACCCACCTGGACCTGCGCCCGGACATTCGCGTCGTCGCCGATACCCCGCCGACCTTCCTGTTGCAGGCGCAAGACGATCACGTGGACGGCGTTTCGCAGGTGCTGGCGTACTACGTCGCGCTCAACCATGCCGACGTGCCGGTGGAAATGCATGTGTACGCCCAGGGTGGCCATGCCTTCGGTCTGCGCGCCAAAGGGCTGCCGATCGCGCAGTGGCCGCAGTTGGTGGAAACCTGGTTGCACACGATCGGCGTGCTTGATGCGACTGGCGCGCGCTGAGTGTGACTGTGCGCAAGCCTGCTGATCAGGCAGCCCCATGTGTACGCAGCGCATACCGCCGCTGCAAGACTTGGAACGGCCATCAAAAACCGAGCGAACAGTCGCCAGGAGGGTCTGAGGCAGCGCGCTTAAAACTGCGGTGTAAGAGTGGGAGATTCCGCGTCGAGGATCGGCCGCGCCCATCCGGCGGTGAGCGCTGTGGTCTTGTTAGCCACGCTTAGCCGAGTGCGCCGATCGAGACAGGCATGTCCTGCTGCAATCGCGCCGGCCCACCCATGGCCGGGTCGCTGACGCTGTCTGCACCGGTTTCGATGCGCCCGGCCAGATGCTGGGCCGCGCTGTCGTGGTGCACCCACAGGTCGTACCAGCCGCCGGTTGCTGCCGCCTTCCAGCGCCGTTGCACGGTGGTGTCGGGTGCAAGACTCAGGCGCTCGCGCGGCTGTGCGGCTGTATATGCACCTGGCTGCAGCTCAATCTGCACGGCAATGTTGCCGCTATGACGTAGCGATAGCAGCACGCAAGTGCAATCGTTCGGATCCTGCGTGATCTCGGCCAGCAGCGGCGCTGCATCGAGGTCGCCGCGGTAATGGCGATGGAAGCCGTTGGGACCGAGCAGCCACAGGTCGTAGCGGCCGTCGTAGGTGGTCCACGTGCCGTCCACGATGGCGTCGTTTCCCACTGTGTAGCGGCGTGGAATTGCCGCTAGATCGAAGCGGTCGTAGACATGCAGCACCGCCGCCGCGCCCGCATTGGCCATGCGGAGCGTCACTTCGCCGCGCTCGGGCAGGTGGGCCAGCTCCACGCTGGGACGATATGGCAGCCCACGCGAGCGGCGCACGCCGAACGGTTGTTCGGGCGGCTGCAACGTGGCCGGCAACGGCGGCAGTGCGTGTTCGCGCAAGGCGGCCGCGCGCGTAGCGGTTGCACCGACATCCGGCAGCGCGGCGACGAACGCGCGCGCATCGGCCTGGCGGAAATCGAAGGCATTGGTCAAATCGCCGCACACTGCACGCCGCCAGGGCGTGATTTCCGGCGCGGGCACGCCGAAGCGGCGTTCGAGCAGGCGCAGCACCGAGGTGTGGTCGTACACCTGCGAATCCACCCAGCCGCCGCGGCTCCATGGCGAGACCACATACATCGGCACGCGCGGGCCAAGCCCATAGGGCCGCCCGCGTAGCTCGGGAAGATCCACGTTCTGCTCGCCCGGCGCCGGGTGGCGGTGATAGTCATCGTCGGTGGCCAGCGTCGATGCGCCGGCAAACCCGCCCGTTGCGTGTGCATCCGGCGACGGCGGTGCGGGCGGCGGCAGATGGTCGAAGAAGCCGTCGTTCTCGTCGAACATCACCAGCAAGGCGGTGCGACTCCACACCGCCGGATCGGCAGTGAGCGCATCCAGCACGCGTGCGGTGTAGGCCGCGCCCTGGGCGGGGCTGGACGGATCCGGATGCTCGCTGCCGGCCGCGTCGGCAATGATGTAGCTCACTGCAGGCAGGCGCCCGCCCAGTACGTCCTGGCGCAACTGCGCGAGACCGCGCGTGCTCACGCCACGCGCGCGCAATTGCGGATCATGTCCGGGCGCGGCGCTGTACGCCTGTCGAAATGCCGCAAAGCCGGCCAGCGGGTTGTCGGTGAAGTTGTCTGCCATGTCCTGATAGATCTGCCAGGACACACCGGCGTTCTGCAGGGCTTGCACGTAGGTGCCCCAACGATACGGCTCGGCAAAGCCGCCCAGTTCCGCAAAGTTGTCGTGCGAATTGCCGATCACCGGGCCGCCTGCGCGCGCCTGCGGATCGTTGCCGCCGGTCCACAGGAACACGCGATTGGAATTGGTGCCGGTCTGGATCGCAGCGTGGTACGCATCGCAGATGGTGAAGGCGTCGGCCAGCGCGTACTGAAACGGAATGTCCGCGCGCGTGTAATAGCCCAGTGCATGATTGTGCTTGGCGGCAGCCCAGTGCCCGAGCCGTCCATGGTCCCAGGCCTGTTGTGCATCCGGCCAGCTATGCGGGGTGCCCTTGACACGCATGAAGCCGAACTGCGCGGCCGTGTCCAACGCGAATGGCGTCAACCACTGGCGGCCGTCCTCGCTGGGTTGCAGCCACACCGTGCGCGCCGGTGCGCCCGGCAAGGGGGGCGCAGGGATCGGGAAACGGTCGCCGAAACCCCGCACGCCGGGCAGCGCGCCGAAGTAATGATCGAACGCGCGGTTTTCCTGCATCAGGATCACCACATGCCGAAGGTCCTCCAGCGTGCCGCTGCGCCGGTCCGGCGCGATGGCTGCGGCGCGCGCGATGCTGGGCAGCAACGCGGCCGCGCCGCTGGTGAGGCCGGCTTGCAGCAGGCGGCGTCGGGGCAGATCGATCATGTGGGCTCATCGCATCGGAAGGACTGCCCGCGCCGGTGCCTGGTGCGGGCATCGCATAGCATGGCAGTTCGCCGTTACAGGTCCAGCGTCAGGGTCAGGCCGACGGTGCGCGGGGCGGCAATGAAGGCACTGTCGCTACCGTCCACACCTTCCAGATAGCGCTTGTCGGTGAGGTTGCTGACGTTGAGCGCGAGCTGCAGGCCTTTGAGCTGCGAGGTCAGTTGCGAAAGTTCCACACCCAGATTGGCATCGAAGGTGGTCACGCCATCGAGTGCGGCGCGGTTGGATGCGTCTAGGTAGCGCTTGCCCAGGTAGCGTCCGGACACACCGAAGCGCCATGCCTGGCCGCGCCAGTCGGCCGACACCACCAGCGTATTGCGCGGTTGGCCGATCACCTGCGCACCGGGCGTGATCTCCAAGGCGGTATCGCGCGCGGCATCGCCGCTGCCGAGATAATCGGCCTTGTTGTAGGTGTAGGCGCCATTGATGCGCCAGCCGTTGTCCCAGCCGTAGCCCAGCGCTGCTTCCACGCCGCGCGCATGCACACCGCCGAAGTTTTCGTACACGCCATCGGTTTCGCCCAGGTAGTCGATACCGGTGACGAAGTTGGCCGGCACGTACACGATGCGGTTGTCGAAGCGGATGTCGTACAGCGTGACGCTGCCGGTCAACGGCCAGCGGCTGACACGCAGGCCGAGTTCGATGTTGTCGGCGGTTTCCGGTTTCACCCTACTCAGCGCCACCGGGTCGGTTTCGCCCAGCACGCCGGACGCAATCGCGGCGAAGTTCTGCGAGTAGCCGGCAAAGGCCTCCAGGCCCTGCACCGGTGTGGTCCAGGTCAGGCCGGCCGACAGCAGCGGGTCGGACCGCGAATCCGATTGCACATGCTGCGCATCGCCGATGCGGCGGTCGCGGGTCTGGTCGACAAAGAACTGCTTGACGCCCACGCGCCATGCGAATGCGCCGTAACGCATCACGTCTTCGACGTAATACATCTGCTCGTCGGTCTGGTAGTTGTCCTTGAACTGCACCCAGTACGGCTGATGATCGAAGCTGATGTTGGTGCCGACGTTGAGCAGGCGGTGCCAGTCGCGGGTGACGCTGCGTTCAACGCGTTCCAGCCAGGCACCGGCACGCACGGTGTTGTCGATGGCGCCGAGATCGGTGCGCCATTCCACATCGGCCATCGCGCCGGCGCGGTGATTGTCGTAGTGGCTATGTCGATACGATTGCACCGGCACCGAACCGGCCGGATAGCAGGCCGGATTGGATTCGGCCGGCACCGCGTCGCTGCCGGCGCAACCGGCCAACATGGTGGTAGCCGCGCCGCCGGGGGTGAGGTAATACAGTTTGCCCAGATCGCTGCCGCCATACACGGTGTTGCCGCCACGCGCTTCGGATTCGGGTGCGCCGGCGCCATCGTTGCTGACATCCACCAGATACGGCGGAATCCAGTCGCCGCGCCCCTGCATGCGGTGCGCATAGCCGGTCAGCGTGGTCTTGAAACCATTGCCGCCATCCAAGGCGCCACGCAGGTAGCCGAACGTATTCTTGCGCAAGGCACGCGAGCCGGAGCGGTAGTTCTGGTCCAGGTACGGAATGCCGGTGAGCGTGCCGGTCAACAGGTCGTGCTCCGGGTCGCGCGCGAATTGCTCCGGGGTCACGCTGGTGTATTCGGATTCGTCGGCATCGTCGTAGGATGCGTATCCGCTGAGCGTCCACTGATTCAGCACGCTGACGAATTTGCCGGCCAGGTGATCGCGGCTGGTGTGCCCGCTGCCGTCGATCCAGTCGTCATTGCGTGCCGACGAGCCACTGACCCAGGCACGCGTATTGCCGCCGATTAGGCCGGTGTCGTAGCGCGCGTAGTACTTGCGCGCCTGGTTATCGCCAATGCCGCCGATCACGCGCACACGCTGCGTTTCCAGCGGTTCGCTGGTGAGGTAATTCAAGGTGCCGCCCAGGGCTTCGTTGGAGCGCGAGGCGATGTCGGCGGTGCCCTGGCTCACTTCCACCGTTTCCAGATCCGGCATGTCGATAAAGCGATTGGCCTTGGAGCCGCCGCCGTATGCCGAGCCGCCATTGGGTACGCCGTCGATGGTGGTGCCGATCTGCTGCGTGTCGCGATTGCTGACGAAGCCGCGCATGCTGATCTGCGTGCCCCAATCCGAGGAGCCGAAGGCATCGCCTTCGGTCACCACCACGCCGGGCAGTTCGTTGAGCGCATCGTTGACGCTGCCGAGCACGAACTGGCGGTCCAGCATCTCCTTGCTGACGGTGGTCTTGGAATAGGTCATTGCCTGGCCGACCACCTGCACCTGATCCAGCGTCGATACTTGCTCGTCGGTGACGGCCGGGTCGGACGTTGCGCCGTCGGGAACCTGCTGTGCATACGCCGGTAGGGTGAGCGGAACCAGCAGTAACGCCAGCGTGGCAGGACGGCGCACGCGCAAGGAGGACATCGAATCCATTGAAATCCACAGCGGGGTAGGGGGTCTGGAAAGACTGCCGCGCTTGCGTTGCGTGATCATGACCGCGCTACAGGCGAGGTCGCGATCACGCGCCGGATGTATGCAGCCTCATAGCCAGAGCGAAGACTTGGTTAGCTTGTTTAGCTTGGTTAGCGGCGTTCGGATGCTTCCAGCCGAGCTGACGAGATCTTGGGCCAAGCGGGATGTGGGTTGGTCAACGGGCTGGGTCAAACGCGGAGTCGGTCGATAGCGCGATGCCTCACCGCTTCTGGACACGCCGTGAGCCCATCCCTTGGGGACTCGATGGCGGCATCCATGCCGCCATCGGTCCCGCAATCGGCGAAGCCACCGCACCAGGCAGCGAGCGAAGTTTCGAGATCCAGCACAACCGCGCTGGCCGCAGTCGCAGGTGTGCAGTCCGCTGATCGAATTGTTCGACCATCCTAAAGCCAGCGCGAGAGAGCACGGTCAGCGTTACTTGGTTCGCGGTGGCGTTTCGGTCTGCTGTGTTTCCGGCATCAACTCCAGTGCCGACGGCGTGGTGCGCAGCATCGGGCGGAAGGCGATCGGATGGGGGCGGCGGCGGGTGAAGCGCAGCAGCCGCGACAACGTGAAGCCCGCCAGGGCCAACAACATCACCGCGAAATACACCGGCAACGCGGCCGGGCCGAACTTCTGCATTGCGCCGCCGGCCAATGCAGGGCCGATCGCCGCACCCACGCCATGCACCAGCAACAAGCTGCTGCTGCCGGAAAGCAGGTCTTCGCGCGGCAGGTAATCGAGCATGTGCGCCACCGCGAACGGGTACAGCGAAAACGCCAACCCGCCATAGACGAAGAACAGCACGAACAACACGGTGGTCTGTGTCTGCACCATCGGCAACGCGGCAGCGGTCGCGATGCCGGCGGCCAGCACGCTCACGGTCACCAGGCCGATGCGGCGGTCATGCCCGTCGCTGATGCGCCCGATCGGCCACTGCAGCACCGCACCGCCCACGATGGCGGTGAGCATGAACATCGCCACGCCGTCGGAATCCAGCCCGATGCGGTTGGCATATACCGGCAGCAAGCCCCAGAACGCACCCATCGCCAGGCCGGAAAGGCCGGCGCCAATCGTGGCCACCGGCGCCAGGGCATACAGCGTGACCAACCGCAGGCGCGATACATGCGGCACCTCGGGCGGGATCAGCCGCGTGGTCATCACCGGCATCACCGCTGCACAGAACAGGATCGCCGTCAGCGTGAACATCGCCGGTGCGCCTGCATCGCCGATGGTGAGCAGGACCTGGCCCAGTGCCAGCGCCGACAGATTGATCGCCATGTAGACCGAAAACACCCGGCTGCGCCGGCGCGCGTCGGGCTCGGCGTTGAGCCAGCTTTCGATCACGGTGTACAGGCCGACCAACGCCACGCCGGTCACCAGGCGCAGCACGCCCCAGCCCCAGGCGTTCAACCAGATCGGATGCAGCAACACCGCAATGGCTGCCAGCGCCGCATAAAACGCAAACGCGCGGATATGCCCGATGCGGCGAATCAGCGGCGGTGCAAAGAAGGTGCCCAGAAAGAAGCCGGCGAAGTAGCCGGACATGATCAACCCCAACGCCCGCGCATCGAAGCCGGCCTGATCGCCACGCACGGCGAGCAGCGTGCCGAGCAACCCGCTACCGGTGAGTAGCAGGGCAACGCCCAGCAATAAGGCAGTCAACCGCAACATGGATGCGGCCCTCGTGGGGGAAAAGGCGCGTCGATCACGTGTTCGAGTGTAACAGCCTGGTCGGTGCGGCTCGATCGGCGCCGTTGGCGCGTGCGCGTTTTTCGGCGATTGTGCGTGAGGATGTGATTGCCGCGGGGGGTGTTTTGCGATTGCTCGCGCGTTGCGTTGCTTGGATACGCAACCCATGCATGTGTCGATCGCATGGCGTGCACGCAGAGGTGTTGTGCGCTGCGCTCGCCCCACGCTGCCGACAGCCACGCCTGCGCAGGGTGGGGCGGCATTGCGTCGGTGCGCGCAGCCCATCGGCATGTGCCGGGCGTCGAAGCGGCCACTGCACATTGCCGCCGTCGCCTGGCGCCGGCCATGTAGACGCATCACCGGCCGCCTGCTGCCCGCGCAGGCGGCGCGCTGCCCTTGCCAGCCCGCATGCGTCTAGAATTTGCGCCCCTTGCGACGTCTTCAGCTGATCCCTGCCATGCCCATCTACGGTTTCCAGTGCACTACCTGCGGCCACGCATTCGACCGCCTGCAGAAAATGGCCGACCCCGATCCGCAAACCTGCCCGGCCTGCGCCGCTGCCACGATCAAGCGCCAGGTCACCGCGCCGTCGTTCCGCCTGTCCGGCAGCGGCTGGTACGAGACCGACTTCAAGTCGGCCGGCGAGAAAAAGAAGAACCTCACCGAAAGCAGCAGCGCCGGCGGCGATGCCAAACCGGCGGCAACCGCGGAGAGCAAGCCGGCCGCCAAGCCCGCGTCCGATCCGGCATAAGTGGCCGCGGCGTGCAGGTTGCGCCGCACAGCGCGGTTGCGCGTTGCAACGACTCCACGTCGAGCACCGTGCTGCCGGCTGTGTCGCGGAGGATTGCATGGGTGCTTGCCGCCAACCCGGACGGCTGTGCCATCCCACCGCCGTTCGCCGCGGCCAGGACTGCGTTCCCCGGTAGCGCCCGGCATGCGCGGTGGACGATCTCGCTGGCCGGGCCGGTGTCGATACACCCACGTCAGCCGGGCCAAGTGCAGTCCCGGCAAACTGTGGTGAAGCATGGCGGGTAGCCGCGAGGCTGCAAGGCTAAGACGCACGCGTTGCGCGTGCGGTTTGCCGCCCTTCTATGGATCGCCCCGACTGAAGTTGACAGCCGCATCCGCCTGGATGCGTGCCGTGGTCCAGAACGCTGGCGCCGGTGTCTCGCCGACGCGCGCAGGCCAATCTCACCCAGCCAGCCTGCGCGGCCAGTGCATCAACGCGCCTCGAAACGCGCCCGGCAGCCGTCGTTGACCCACACCGTGGCGCGACGATCGTCGTAGCCCCAGGTGCGACCTTCCGCACAGCGGGTGTCCGACAGCTGGCGGGTCAGCACCGGGCGGCCATAGCGGCCATCCCAGGCGCAGGTGCGCAGGCGCCGGTCGTCGCTGGCGCAGGTGATCGCATAGCCGTTGCCGGGGCGGTCATCGCGGCCGCCATAGCCGCCGTCCCAGCCACCGCCACCGCGGGCCTGCGCGAATTCGCCCCGGCAGCCGTCGTCCACCCAGATCCGGCCGCCTTCCTGGCGCCAGTTGCGGCCTTCCACGCAGGGCGTGTTGGAGAGTTGGCGCACCAAATTGGCGCGGCGCCAGCCGGTATCGCAGATGTTCTGGCGCTGATCGTTGCTCTCGCAGCGCACCGTTCCAGCGATCCCGCCAACGCCGCCGGGGCCATAGCCGCCGCCCCAGCCGCCACCGCTGCGGGCGTCGACGAAACGGCCGCGACAGCCATTGTCCACCCAGATCCGGCCGCGCTCGCTGCCCCAGTTGCGGCCTTCGATGCAGCGCGTGCCGGAGATGTTTTCCACCAGCACCGCGCGGCCGCGGAACGGCGTATCGCACTCGCGGCGGCGGTTGTCGTTGCTGGAACAGGTGATGCTGGGGCCATTCCAGCCACGCTCCTGGGCGCTGGCAGTGACGCTGGCAAATGCGCCGGTGAGGGTGATCAGGCCGAAGCCCGAGAGCAGCAGGGCAGTGCGCAGCATCGTGTCGTCCTTGGTGCAGGAGGGGCGTGGCGCCTATTCAGCCGGGCACCGACTTAAGCGCCCATGAGCGCCCGCGCATTTGCTCCTGCCGCTCGCCGGCCCCAGAATATCCGGCTTTCCGGCGCTGTCCTGCGTCGGGTTTTCAGCGGAGCTTTCGATGCGTACCCACTTCTGCGGCCTGGTCGACGAGACCTTGATCGGCCAAACCGTCACTCTCGCCGGCTGGACCGACGTGGCCCGCAACCTGGGCGGGGTGTGCTTCATCGACCTGCGCGACCACGAAGGCATCGTGCAGGTGACGGTGGAGCCGGTGGCCGGCGACGACGCCAGCGCAGAGCTGTTCAAGGTGGCCGCCAGCCTGGGCTACGAGGACGTGTTGCAGGTGGAAGGTGTGGTGCGCGCGCGTCATGCGGTCAACGACAAGCTGCGCAGCGGCAAGGTGGAAGTGATCGCCACGCGCATCAGCATCCTCAACAAGGCCGCGCCACTGCCGTTCCACGCGCACGAAAACCCGGGCGAAGAAACCCGCCTGAAGTACCGCTACCTGGACCTGCGCCGGCCGGAAATGCAGCGCATGCAGCGCACCCGCATCAAGCTGGTGCAGGCGCTGCGCCGGCATCTGGATGCGCGCGATTTCCAGGACATCGAAACCCCGATCCTGACCAAGGCCACCCCGGAAGGCGCGCGCGACTTCCTGGTGCCTGCGCGCATGCATCCGGGCGAGTTCTACGCCTTGCCGCAGAGCCCGCAGCTGTTCAAGCAGATCCTGATGGTGGCCGGCTTCGACCGTTACTACCAGATCGCGCGCTGCTTCCGCGACGAAGCGCTGCGTGCCGACCGCCAGCTGGAATTCACCCAGCTCGACATGGAATTCGCCTTCGTGCGCGAGCGCGACGTGCAGGATTTCGTCGAAGACATGATCCGCGCCATTTTCAAGGAAGTGGTGGATGTCGACCTAGCGGCGCAGTTCCCACGCATGACCTGGGCCGAGGCGATGCGCCGCTTTGGGTCGGACAAGCCGGACCTGCGTATCGCGCTGGAACTGGTCGACGTGGCCGAGCTGGTCAAGGCCAGCCAATTCCCGGTGTTCACCGCTGCCGCCGACGATGCCGATGGCCGCGTTGCCGCGCTGCGCATTCCCGGTGGCGCCAGCCTGTCGCGCAAGCAGATCGACGAATACGCAGCGCACGCCGCCAAATACGGCGCCAAGGGTCTGGCCTACATCAAGCTGTCGGAGACCGGCGAGGTCAGTTCGCCGATCGCCAAGTTCTTCAGCGAAGAATCCTTCGCCGCGCTGCTCAAGCATGTCGGCGCCAGCAATGGCGACATCGTGTTCTTCGGTGCCGGCGGCTACACCAGGGTGTCCGACTTCATGGGCGCGCTGCGCCTGAAGGCCGGCAAGGACTTCAACCTGGTCGCCGACGGCTGGGCGCCGCTGTGGGTCACCGACTTCCCGATGTTCGAATGGGACGAGGAGGCGCAGCGTTACGTCGCGTTGCATCACCCCTTCACCGCACCGGCGGTGGACGATATTGCCGACCTGCGCGCCAACGCCCGCACCGCGGTCTCGCGCGGTTACGACATGGTGCTCAACGGCAACGAAATCGGCGGCGGCTCGATCCGTATCCACCGCCCGGACATGCAGAGCGCCGTGTTCGAACTGCTCGGCATCGGCGCCGAAGAAGCGCGCGCCAAGTTCGGCTTCCTGCTGGACGCGTTGAACTACGGCGCGCCGCCGCATGGCGGCATTGCCTTCGGTATCGACCGCATCGCCGCGCTGATGGCCGGTACCGAGTCGATTCGCGACGTGATCCCGTTCCCCAAGACCACCGGCGCGCAGGATCTGATGACCGACGCCCCGTCACCGATCGCTGCCGACCAGCTCGCCGAAGTGCACGTGCAGGTGCGCCCGAAGCAGGTCTGACCCGTCATCGAACACACGGCCACGCCCATTGCGTGGCCGTGCTGTTCATGCGCAGCGGGCAGCTGGCGCAAGGCGTTGCTGGCCGATCTGCGCTGACGCAACGCGCGTATCGAACAGCTGCATGCGCAGCATGGCGTGCGTAACTAACTGCCAAGCAATCGCGCACCGCGACTTTCCGTCACCCTGAGTGCTTGTCAGCAACTGCACCCAAGCTCTAGCGGGTGACGCAGCGCGTTTTTTGCATGCCGCTCCGATACGCGCGGCAATTCCAACGCACGCGGCAACCAGGCCTCTGGGTGGTAAGACCACCAGCCGGGCAGACGCATCTGATGCCCGACCCGCAGGCGCTCGACAACTCCCCATTCCCCATTTCCGATTCCCCACTTGCAGCAACGCCGCAGCATGCGAGAAGCTGCCGCGTCGACTTGCCAGAGGGACCCGCATGACCCGCATTCGCCGCGCCACGCCGGACGATGCCGAAGCGCTGTCGCTTCTGGCCGCGCAGACCTTTACCGAAACCTTCGGGCACCTGTATCCGGAAGAGGACCTGCGCGGTTTTCTGGAAGAGACCTATGCCGTGGGGCGCGCGCGCACCGTGCTGTCGCATCCGGATTACGCGATCTGGCTGCTGGAGATGGACAACCTGCTGGTCGGCCACGCGGCCGCCGGCCCCTGCGGGCTGCCGCACGATCAGGTGCGTCCCGGCGATGGGGAGCTGAAGCGGCTGTATCTGCTGAAGGACTATCAGAACAGCGGCTGGGGCAGCCGATTGTTCGAAACTGCGCTGCAATGGTTGGAGCGCGATGGCCCACGCACCTTGTGGATCGGCGTGTGGTCGGAGAATTTCGGCGCGCAACGCTTCTACGCCCGCTATGGTTTCGAAAAGGTGGGCGAATACGATTTTCCGGTGGGCAAGATCGTCGACCGCGAATACATCCTGCGGCGCAGCCCGGTGCTGGCAGCGGACTGATCGCACCCGTGCTGCCGCCCGTTGCGGTTGCGCGTTCGCTTGGCGTCAGCGCGCAACGGACACGCAGTTGATGCCCTCTGCAGGTAACCATCTCAGTGTCCAGCGCATCCTCCATCGGCCCGGCGGCGCCGCGGCGCAGTCCGCGCGACGGTACGCGCGCTGCGACCGCCGACGTGCTGCTGGTGCACGGCATCTGGAACACCGCGCACTGGCTGCTGCCATTGGCGCGGCGGATGCGTGCCAACGGGCTGGCGCCTGCGCTGTTCGGTTACGCCAGCGTGCTCGGCGGCCCCGCGCATGCGGTGCCGCGTCTGATCGAGCGCCTGCGCGCCAGCCGCGCGCAGCTGGTGATCTGTCATAGCCTGGGTGGGCTGATGGCCCTGCAGGCATTGCAGGATGCCCCCGACCTGCCGGTGCGTCGCGTGGTCTGCCTGGGCTCGCCGTTGTGCGGCAGCGCCGCCGCGCGCGGGCTGGCGCAACGTGGCGGGCTATGGGCGCTGGGCCGCAGCGCCGCGATCTGCAACAGGGCTTTGTGCGCTGGGACGGCCAGGCCGAGATCGGTCAGGTGGCCGGGAACGTGGCGCGTGGGATCGGCCGCTGGCTCGCCCCGCTCGACGGCGGCTCGGACGGCACCGTGGCGCTGGCCGAAACCCGCCTGCCCGGGCTGCGCGATCATTGCGTGGTGCAGGCAAGCCACAGCGGCCTGTTGCGCTCGCCCGAAGCCGCCGCACAGGCGCTGGCCTTTCTGCGCACCGGCCGCTTCAAGTCGTAAACATGCGCAGGCGGATGTCGCTGCCCCGGTGAGGGCGGGCAATCAGGTAAAATCCGCGCCCTGTCATTGAAGCCAGTCTGGAACCACCCATGGGTAGAGGTCCCTCGATCGAAGGCCGCAAGAACGCCTCCGACGCCAAGCGCGGCAAGATGTTTACCAAGATCATCCGCGAGATCAGCGTGGCGGCCCGCGCCGGCGGCGGCGACCCGTCCAATAATCCGCGGCTGCGGACGGCCATGGACAAGGGCCTGTCGTCGAACATGTCCAAGGACGTGATGGAGCGCGCCATCAAGAAGTCCACCGGCGAGCTGGAAGGGGTGGAATACGAAGAAGTGCGCTACGAGGGCTACGCGCCTGGTGGCGTGGCGGTGATCGTGGACTGCCTGACCGACAACCGCGTGCGCACCGTGGCCGACGTGCGCCATGCCTTCAGCAAATGCGGCGGCAACATGGGCACCGAGGGCTCGGTGGCCTTCATGTTCAAGCGCCTGGGCGTGCTGAGCTTCGCTGCCGGCATCGATGAAGACACCCTCACCGATGCCGCCATCGAAGCCGGCGCCGACGATGTGGTGGTGTATCCGGAAGACGGCGCCATCGATGTGCTGACCGCCCCGGACGCCTTCGCCCAGGTCAGGGACGCCCTGGTCGCTGCCGGGCTGGAACCGGCGCACGCCGAAATCACCTTCCGCGCCGACAACGACATCGCCGTGGACGGCGAGACCGCCGTGCAGGTCCGCAAGCTGCTGGACATGCTCGAAGACCTGGACGACGTACAGGACGTGTATTCGAACGTCGAACAAGCGGCGCTTGGCGCGTAAATGAAGATGGGGATGGCGGGATTGGGCATTCGGGATTCGCAACAGCGAAGCGACCGCTGCATTGTGTGCGTTGCGCCAATCCCCAATCCCCAATCCCCAATCCCGGCTTCCAGATGACCCGCATCCTGGGCATCGATCCCGGTTCGCAGCGCACCGGCATCGGCATCATCGATATCGACGAGGACGGTCGCAGCCGGCATGTGCACCACGCGCCGCTGATGCTGCTGGGGGAGGGTGATTTCTCCCAACGGCTCAAGCGGCTGCTGCAGGGGCTGGGCGAGCTGATCGAGACCTACCGGCCGGATGAGGTGGCGATCGAAAGGGTGTTCATGGGCAAGAGCGCCGCTTCGGCGCTCAAGCTCGGCCACGCGCGCGGCGCGGCGATCTGCGCGGTGGTCATGCGCGACCTGCCGGTGCACGAGTACGCTGCCACCGAAGTCAAGCTGGCGTTGGTCGGCAAGGGCGGCGCGGACAAGGTGCAGGTCCAGCACATGGTCGGCATCATGCTCAACCTGAAAGGCAAGCTGCAGCCCGACGCCGCCGACGCATTGGCGGTCGCCATCACTCACGCCCACGTGCGCGCCACCGCGCAACGCCTGGGCGTCAATACCCAACAGGCCTGGAGCCGCAAGAAATGATAATCGGGATTCGGGATTTGGGATTGGGGATTCGCAACCGCGAGTCCGCGCGCGCTGTGCCGCTTCGTCGGGCTGGGACCGTTGTTGACGGCAGCGAGGGTTCTTGCCAATCCCCAATCTCGAATCCCCAATCCCGGCACCACAACGGCGGTGCCCAATGATCGGCCGTCTGCGCGGGATCCTGGCCTACAAGCAGCCGCCGTGGCTGGTGATCGACGTGGGCGGGGTGGGGTATGAGCTGGAGGCGCCGATGAGCACCTTCTACGATCTGCCCGATGTCGGTCGCGACGTGATCCTGTTCACCCATTACGCGCAGAAGGAAGACAGCGTCGCGCTGTACGGTTTCCTGCGCGAAGGCGAGCGGCGGTTGTTCCGCGATGTGCAGAAGGTCACCGGTATCGGCGCCAAGATTGCGCTGGCGGTGTTGTCCGGGGTCAGCGTGGACGAGTTCGCCCGCCTGATCACCAGTGGCGACATCACCGCGCTGACGCGCATTCCCGGGATCGGCAAGAAGACCGCCGAGCGCATGGTGGTGGAACTGCGCGACCGCGCGGCCGATTTCAGCAGCGGCGCCCCGATCACCGGCCAGTTGGGGCCCGACGCCGTTTCCGAAGCCACCGTGGCCTTGCAACAGCTGGGCTACAAGCCGGCCGAGGCCGCCCGCATGGCGCGCGACGCCGGTGCAGAAGGTGACGAGGTCGCCACGGTCATCCGCAAGGCACTGCAAGCCGCGCTGCGCTGAGCGCGGCCACGAACCATCGCCTGGCCGCAAAGCGGGCGCGGCCGGCACTCGGCATCGACAGGGGCGGCCCGTACACTGCGCATCCTTGCCCGCGGCCAGCCCGTACCTTGGGTGTCTGTGACGTCAGTGCAGGCACCTTCGACAGGTGCTGGCTCCCTCATCATCTTCACGCTGTCTGGCGAAAACTGCCCACCTCATGTCCCACACCCCCAAATCAGCCGGCTCCAGCCACGCGCCCGCCAACAGCCAGGCCGCCCTGGTCATCGGCGCGATCGGCGTCGTCTTCGGCGATATCGGTACCAGCCCGCTGTATACGCTTAAGGAAGCGTTTTCGCCGCACTACGGGCTGACCCCGGACCACGACACCGTGCTGGGCATCCTGTCGCTGGTGTTCTGGGCGCTGATGCTGGTGGTCACGCTCAAGTACGTCACCGTGATCATGCGCGCCGACAACGACGGCGAGGGCGGCATCATGGCGCTGACCGCGCTGGCGCAACGCACCCTGCCGGGCGGTTCGCGCTCGATGTACGTGGTCGGCATCCTCGGCATCTTCGGTGCCTCGCTGTTCTTTGGCGACGGCGTCATCACCCCGGCGATTTCGGTGCTGTCGGCGGTGGAGGGCCTGGAGGTGGCTGCGCCCAGGCTGGAGCCGTTCGTGGTGCCGATCACCTTGGTGGTACTGGGCATGCTGTTCCTTGCGCAGCGCTTCGGTACCGAACGTGTCGGCAAGGCATTCGGGCCGATCACACTGCTCTGGTTCTTCGCGTTGGGCGCGATCGGCGTCTACAACATGGCCCGCGCACCGGAAGTGCTGCATGCGCTGAATCCGTGGTGGGGCGTGCGCTTCTTCGCGCAACACAACTGGCATGCGGTGTTCGTGCTGGGCGCAGTGGTGCTGGCAGTGACCGGTGGCGAAGCGCTGTACGCGGACATGGGCCATTTCGGCGCCAAGGCGATCCGCCGCTCGTGGCAGTTCGTGGTCCTGCCGATGCTGACCTTGACCTACCTAGGGCAGGGCGCGCTGATGCTGCGCAATCCGGCCGCGGTCAGCAACCCGTTCTACGAGGCGGTGCCCGAGTGGGCGCTGTACCCCATGATCGTGCTCGCCACTGCAGCCACGGTGATTGCCTCGCAGGCGCTGATCACCGGCGCCTATTCGGTGGCCAGCCAGGCCATGCAGCTCGGCTACATCCCGCGCATGCACATTCGCCATACCTCGCACTCCACCATCGGCCAGATCTATGTGCCGGCGGTGAACTGGTGCCTGCTGGCGCTGGTGGCGGTGGCCGTGATCGGTTTCGGCGACTCGGCCTCGTTGGCCACCGCGTACGGCGTTTCGGTGACCGGCACCATGCTGATCACCACCGTGTTGATGATCATCTACGCGCGTGCCAACCCGCGCGTGCCGGCGCCGCTGCTGTGGTTGTTCGCGCTGGTGTTCCTGGCCGTGGACTGCGCGTTCTTCTACGCCAACATCATCAAGTTCCTGGACGGCGCCTGGTTCCCGTTGTTGCTGGGTCTGATCCTGTTCACCCTGATGCGTACCTGGCGCCGCGGCCGCAAGCTGCTGCACGACGAGATCCGCAAGGACGGTATCAAGCTGGACACCTTCCTGCCCGGGTTGATGCTGGCGCCGCCGGTGCGCGTGCCCGGCACGGCGGTGTTCCTGACCGCCGACCCGATGGTGGTGCCGCACGCGCTGATGCATAACCTCAAGCACAACAAGGTGCTGCACGAGCGCAACGTGTTCCTGACCGTGGAAACCCTGCAGGTGCCGTACGCGGCCGCCGGGAAACGGCTCAAGATCGACGCGATCGGCGACGAGTTCTACCGCGTGCATGTGCGCTTCGGTTTCATGGAGACCCCGGACGTGCCGCTGGCGCTGATGCGCTCCTGCGATCAGGGCGGGATCTATTTCGATCCGATGGACACCACCTATTTCGCCAGCCGCGAAACCATCGTGGCCAGCGCCAATCGCGGCATGCCGATCTGGCGCGACAAGTTGTTCGCCCTGATGCATCGCAATGCCGCCCCGGCCACCGGATTCTTCCGCATCCCCGGTAACCGCCTGGTCGAGTTGGGCGCGCAAGTGGAAATCTGAGCGTGGCCGCGCTCAAGTGGATGGTCTACGGGCGCTCACCGAGCCTGGACACCTTCTGGGATGACGCACTCAACCTCGGGCGCGTGCCGGCCACCGAGGCCGCGATCGCGGCGGCGCAAACGCGGCTCGGTGTCCGCCTGCCGGCCTGGCTGCGTGAGTTGTACGCACGCTACGACGGCGGCGCGGTGCAGATGGCGCGTGGTCAGTCCCTGGATGAGCCTGGCAACTGGCTCAAGGCCGAATGGCTGTTCCCGCGCGCGCGCCTGCTCGGCAGTGCGGAGCTGTTTTCCTTTGCGCAAGTGCGTGCCCGCGAGGAGTACCGCGACGACGCGTTTGCCGGGCTTGCTGCCGGTGGCGATGATCGCCATCTGATCGTCATCGCGGCCGATGACCGTTCGCCGAGCCGGGCGCTGTGCCTGGACTACTCCGCATCCGGTGCCGAGCCTACCCTGGTCTACGTCGATGCGGGCGACAAGCGCCGGTTGGCGGTGTTCGCCAACGTGGAGGACCTGCTGGCGCAGTTGGTCGATGTCCACTATTGGTCCCCCGCGTTGCAGGCCAAGCACGACGCAGATGTGGTGCAGTGGCAGCCGCAGCCGCCGGCATTGACCACGTTCTGGAGCGGCGCCGATGGGCGGAACGACGGCGGAGCCGCAGCGGACGCCGATGCCTTCGCTGAGGCCGAAGCACGCCTGGGCGTGCGCCTGCCGGCATTGTTCAAGCGTCTCTACAGTGTCCAGGACGGGGGCGATACCGGCTGGTGCTGGGTGCCGCGTACCCGTTTTCCGTCCGATCACTACGTGGATTGGGAATGCGTGCTGGTGGATCGCGATCTATCGCCGCTGGCGCAGATCCGCAGCGTGCTGGATTTTGCCGACGCCTTCGAAGACCGGAGTGACTTCCGCGCTGCGGCCTGCCTGCACGCCGGCCTGGATCAGGTGCTGGTGCTGTCTTGCCATAACGTCGATAGCCTGCTGTGCCTGGACTACCGCGCGCGCGGCCCGCAATGCGAGCCGGAGGTCGTCTATTTCGAAAACTGGGAAGGGCTGGTGCCGACCTGGCGCGCCGCGCGCTTCGATGCCTTCTTCGCAGTGCTGCGCCAGGCCGAGCTTGATGTCTAGATGTTGGGCCATCCGCGCGCGGCATGAGAAGATGGCCGGATGACTGAGCAGCGCATCATCGCCAGCAGCTCCACCCGCGAAGACGACGCCGCCGATGCGAGCATTCGTCCCAAGCGCCTGGCCGATTATCTCGGTCAGCAGCCGGTGCGCGAGCAGATGGAGATCTACATCCAGGCCGCCAAGGCGCGTGGCGAGGCGATGGATCATGTGCTGATCTTCGGGCCGCCCGGGCTCGGCAAGACCACGCTGAGTCACGTCATCGCCAACGAGCTGGGCGTGAGCCTGCGCGTGACCTCTGGCCCGGTGATCGAAAAGGCCGGCGATCTGGCGGCGTTGCTCACCAACCTGCAGCCGCACGATGTGTTGTTCATCGACGAAATCCATCGCCTTTCGCCGGTGGTGGAAGAAGTGCTGTACCCGGCGATGGAAGATTTTCAGATCGACATCATGATCGGCGACGGCCCGGCCGCGCGCTCGATCAAGATCGACCTGCCGCCGTTCACCCTGATCGGTGCCACCACCCGTGCCGGCCTGCTCACCGCGCCCTTGCGCGACCGCTTCGGCATCGTGCAGCGGCTGGAATTCTATTCCCCGCAGGAATTGACCCGCATCGTGATTCGCTCGGCGGCCATTCTGGGCATCGACTGCACGCCCGAAGGCGCGGCGGAAATCGCACGCCGCGCGCGCGGCACCCCGCGTATCGCCAACCGGCTGCTGCGTCGCGTGCGCGACTACGCCCAGGTCAAGGCGGCCGGGCATATCGATCTGCCGGTGGCGCAGGCGGCCATGCAGATGCTGAAAGTGGATCCGGAAGGCTTTGACGAGCTCGACCGTCGCATGTTGCGCACCATCGTCGAACACTTCGATGGCGGCCCGGTCGGCGTGGAATCGCTGGCCGCCTCGCTGTCGGAGGAGCGCGGCACGCTGGAAGACGTCATCGAGCCGTACCTGATCCAGCAGGGCTTTCTGATCCGCACTGCGCGCGGCCGCATGGTTACGCCCAAGGCCTATCTGCATCTGGGCCTGAAGGTGCCGCGCGAGCGCACCCCGGGCATCGGCGAACCGGGAGACCTGTTTTGACGACGCTCTGCTGGTCGCCAACCTGGGCCGTCACGACCGAAATTCCGTGCCCATGACCATCGAATCCCCATTCTCCAATCCCCAATCCCTGCCGGTATTCAGTTGGCCGACACGCGTCTACTGGGAAGATACCGACGCCGGCGGGGTGGTCTACCACGCGCGCTACGTGGCCTTCATGGAACGCGCGCGCACGGAGTGGATGCGCGCGCTCGGCTACGGGCAGGAGCGTATGCGCCAGGAGCACGACCTGGTGTTTGCGGTCCGCGCGATGCAACTGGATTTCCTCAAGCCGGCCCGGCTCGACGACGCGCTGTCAGTGTCGGCGGTGTTGCTGCGATGCAGACGGGCCAGCCTGCTGTTCGCGCAATCGGTCCGTCGCGAAGGCGAAGTGCTGCTGACCGCCGAGGTGCGTATTGCCGCGCTCGGTACCAGCGACTTCCGTCCGCGTGGCATGGACGATGCGCTGTATGACGTGTTGAAAGCTCTAGAAACCCCAGAATTCGATTACTGAGGAACGAACGGATGTCGATTGCATTGCTCCTGGCCCTGCAGGACACGGTAGTGGAAGCACTGCCGCAGGACGTCGCCGCTGCCGCGGCGCAGACCGCCAGCGTGGCGCACAACAGCAGCATCAACTATGTAGACCTGATCCTGCGCGCCAGTATCCCGGTCAAGATCATCGTGCTGCTGCTGCTGATCGGCTCGTTCATCAGCTGGGTGATCATTTTCCGCAAGGCGCGTGCGTTCAAGCTGGCCAATCGCGAGGCCGACGAGTTCGAGAACCGCTTCTGGTCCGGTGCGGACCTGGCCAAGCTGTACGCCTCGGCCACCGACCGCAACCGCACCGTAGGCGGTCTGGAATCGATGTTCGAAAGCGGCTTCCGCGAGTTCTCGCGTCTACGCGACCGCCGCCGTCTGGATGCGCGCGTGCAGCTGGAAGGCGCGCAGCGTGCCATGCGTACCGCGTTCACGCGCGAAGTCGACCAGCTCGAGCGCAACCTCGAACTGCTGGCCAACATCGGCTCCACTGCGCCGTACGTCGGCCTGGTCGGCACCGTGTTCGGCATCATGGTGACCATGCACGACATGGTCAGCAGCGGCGAGCAGGCCGGTATCGCCGCGGTGGCGCCGGGTATCTCCGAAGCGTTGTTCGCCACCGCCATCGGTCTGTTCGTGGCGATTCCGGCCGTGTGGGCCTACAACCGCTTCACCACCCGCGTGGAACGGCTGTCGGTGCGCTATGAGACCTTCGCCGACGAGTTCAGCTCCATCCTGCAGCGCCAGGCCGGCGCGGACGAGTGATGCGCGCTGCCGGCATGCCCCCGCATGGCGTGACGCGGGAAGTGTCCGGCAGGGCCAGTCGCGTCGGTGCGCAGTGCCACGTGCAGGTGTCCCTTTTCGGGGCATCGTGCAAGCGCACTACCAGCCGGCGCCGAGGACTAATTAGGAACGTTTCGCGATGATCTCCGGTATTTCCCGTCGTAAGAAGCGCAAGCTCAAATCCGACATCAACGTCGTGCCGTATATCGACGTGATGCTGGTGCTGCTGATCATCTTCATGGTCACCGCACCGTTGCTGACCCTGAGTACCGACGTCAGCCTGCCCAGCTCGCGCGCCAAGGCGCTGGAAAGCAAGCAGGACCCGGTCGTGGTGGTGGTCGCTGCCGATGGCAAATTGGCGCTGCAGCTGCCCAAGGGCAAGCCGCAGGCGATGGACGTGGCTGCGCTGCAGGCACAGCTTGCTGCCATCGTGGCGCAGGACAAGGACGCACGTGTGGTGGTGGCCGGCGATCGCGCCGCGCCGTACCAGAAGATCATGGATGCCATCGACGTGCTCAAGCAGGCCAAGGTCGAGAAAGTGGGCCTGATTTCCGACTCCGGCGGCACCGCAGGCAGCGATGCACGCTGACGCACTCCCCACGCAGACGGCGCGCGATGACGGCTGGTTTCGACCGGTCGTCCTGGCATTGGTCGTGCACGTCCTGGTCGCGCTGGTGTTTATCGCCGGCTGGCTGTGGTCGCCCGAACGCTCGGTGGAGCCGGCGGCCGGCGACCCCAGCATGGAGGCCTCGCTGGACGTGTCGGCTGCCGAGGCGCGGGTTGCGCGCCAGGCACTGAAGGCCACGCCGGTCGAAACGCCGCCCCCGCCTGCGCCGTTGCCCGAGCCCGCGCCGGAAGACAGCGTGCCACCGCCGCAGCCGATCCCCGAGCCGCGCCCGCAGGATGCGCCCACGCCGCAGCAGGCGCAGGCACAGGAGCGCATAGCCCAGCCCGACAAGGTCGACCAGGAGCGGGTGGATGCACTGGCCATTTCCGCCGAAAAGGCCAAGCAGGAACAGGAAGCCAAGCGTCGCCAGGAGCAGATCGACCTGACCGAGCGGAAACGCCAGGAAGAGGCCGAGCAGAAACTGCGCCTTGCCAAGCAGCAGGAAGAGGCCGACGCCAAGAAGAAACAGGCGGCCGCACAGCAGGCGGCGGAAGAAGCCGAACGCCAGAAGAAGATCGCCGATATCCGTCGTCAGCGCGCGCAAGCCGATAAGGAGATGGCGCTGGCCGAACAGAAGTTGCGCCAGGTCGCCGCCGCACGTGCGCAGCAGGCCTCCGCGGCCGCGGCGAGCAGCGCGCAACCGACCGCAGGGCAGGGCGGTACCAGTACCGACCTGTCGGCCAAATACGCCGCGGCGATTCAACAGAAAGTGTTGGCGCAGTGGGTGCGTCCGCCGTCGGTGCCGCCAGGCCAGAAATGCACCATCAACATCCGCCAGTTGCCGGGCGGCAGCGTGATGGAGGCCAAGGTGGCGCCGGGCTGCCCCTACGACGAGGCTGGCCAGCGTTCGATCGAAGCGGCCGTGTTGAGCGCCCAGCCCTTGCCTTACCGCGGGTTCGAGTCGGTGTTCCAGCGCAACCTGACCTTTGTGTTCACTGCGCAGGATCAGTAATCGTTGTCTGGCTGCGGCGGCCACTGGCGCCGCAGCCTGGTGCCACCCCGCGTGATCGCCCATGGGGCTGTCCATGTCGCTACACCATCGCTCGCTCCGTTTTCACGTCAACTCATTCACGATTGCGAGTATGTTCACTCGTTGATTGCTATCCCTTGCACACTTTTCCTGCCCGATCCGAGCCGTCCATGAAAAAACCGCTGCGTTGGCTAGCCGCCTTGACCGCCCTGTTGTTGCCGCTGAGCGCACTCGCGCAGCAGCAAGGTCTCACCATCGATATCGTCGGCGGTAGCGCGTCTGCCACGCCGATCGCTGTCATTCCGATGCCGTATCAGGGCTCGGGCACCGCGCCGCAGACCGACGTGTCCGCCGTGGTCGGCGCCGACCTGGATCGTTCCGGGCAGTTCCGCACGTTGCCGGCCGCGCAGATCGTCGAAAAGCCGACCCGTGGCACCGAGGTGCAGTTCCAGACCTGGCGCGCCCTCAAGCAGAACTACATCGTGGTCGGCCGCGTCATGGACGCCGGCGAAGGCGCATACCGGGTCGAATACGAGTTGTTCGACGTGGCCAAGGGCGAGCGCATGCTGGGCCTGGCGATGACGGCGCGTGCCAATGCAATGCGCGATGTTTCGCACCAGATGGCCGATGCCATCTACGAGAAAATCACAGGCGTGCGCGGTGCCTTCTGGACCCGCATTGCCTATGTGACTGCCAGCGGCAAGGGCGGCGCCATGCGTTATGCGCTGATGGTGGCCGACTCGGACGGCTACAACCCGCAGACCATCGTGCGTTCGGCCGAGCCGCTGCTGTCGCCCAACTGGAGCCCGGACGGCAAGAAGCTGGCATATGTGAGCTTCGAGCGCGGCAACTCGTCGATCTACCTGCAGGACATCGCCACCGGTGCACGCGAACTGGTGTCCAGCTTCCGTGGCATCAACGGCGCGCCGTCGTTCTCGCCGGACGGGCGTCGCCTGGCGCTGGCGCTGTCGCGCAGCGGTAACCCGGAAATCTACGTGATGGACCTGGGGAGCAAGCAGCTCACCCAGCTCACCAACCACTTCGGCATCGACACCGAGCCGACCTGGGCACCGGATGGCGGCAGCATCTACTTCACCTCCGATCGCGGTGGTCGTCCGCAGATCTACCAGGTGGCAGCCAGCGGCGGCAGCGCCAACCGCGTCACCTTCCAGGGCAACTACAACGCCACCGCCAGCGTGTCGTTCGACGGCAAGAAGATTGCCGTGGCTCAGGGCAGCGGCAACACCTACCGCATCGCGATGATGGACCGTAGCCTGGGTTCGCCTAGCTGGAGCACCCTGTCGCCGGGGTCGCTGGACGAATCGCCGAGCTTTGCGCCTAACGCCAGCATGGTGTTGTACGCCGCACGCGAAGGCGGCCGTGGCGTGCTGTACGCGGTCTCCTCCGACGCTCGGGTCCGCCAGCGCCTGGTGCTGGCCGACGGCGATGTGAGAGAACCCGCATGGGGGCCTTACCGAACCGCGCATTAATGTTAATATTTCGCTGCGTTAAACCACTCATTGGCCCAGAGCCTCCATAGGTACCCCATGAACAAGTCCACCCGCGTCTTGCTTGTCTCCCTGCTGTCCGTTGCTGTGCTGGCTGGTTGCTCGAAGAAGGTGAAGGAAACTCCGCCTCCTGCGACCGATACCACCGCTGGTTCCTCGGTTCCCACCGGCCCGTCCACCTCTGGCCTGTACGGCCCGGGCGACCTGGATACCGATGCCTGCCTGCGTCAGCGCGTTGTTTACTTCGATCTGGATCAGGACTCCCTGAAGCCGGAATTCCAGGCCATCATGGCTTGCCACGCCAAGTACCTGCGTGACCGTCCTTCCTCGCGCATCACCCTGCAGGGCAATGCGGACGAGCGTGGTTCGCGTGAGTACAACATGGGCCTGGGCGAGCGTCGCGGCAATGCCGTGTCGTCCTCGCTGCAGGCTGCCGGCGGCTCGGCCAGCCAGCTGACCGTCGTCAGCTACGGCGAAGAGCGTCCGGTCTGCACCGAGTCGAACGAGTCCTGCTGGTCGCAGAACCGCCGCGTCGAAATCGTGTACACGGCTCAGTAAGAAGCGATGCGCTTTCGAGTGACATCCCTGTTCGTCGCGGCGGCCCTCGTGGTCGCCGCGCCGGCATACGCCCAGCGAGCCAGTCTCGCTGATCGTGTGGCCGTGCTCGAGCAGCAGCAGGCCAATAGTCAGGCCAACAACGATCTCCTCAATCAGCTGCAGCAGGCGCGTTCGGACCTGCAGGCATTGCGGTCGACCGTCGAACAGCTGCAGCACGACAATGAGCAACTCAAGCAGCAGTCCAAGGACCAATATCTGGACCTGGATGGACGCTTGAACCGGTTGGAAGGCGCAGGTGGCGCAACACCGCCATTGCCCCCAGCGACCGGCAGCGTGACCCCGGCCCCGGCACCTGCCGCGCGGCCCGCAGCGGCGGCAACTTCCGAGAAGCCGCCCACCGTCCATGGCGACCCAGGCACCCTGGCCGTCAGCAACGACGAACGTACGGCCTACAACGTGGCCTTCGATGCATTGAAGAACGGCAAGTACGACGATGCGTCGCAGCTGTTCCTGAGCTTTCTGGAGCTCTATCCCAACGGCGTGTATACCCCCAATGCCTTGTATTGGCTGGGCGAGAGCTATTACGCCACCCGTAATTTCCAGCTTGCCGAGGCGCAGTTCCGTGATCTCGTCAGCCGCTATCCCACGCATGACAAGGCCGCCGGCGGCTTGTTGAAGCTTGGCCTGTCGCAGTACGGCGAAGGCAAGAACAACGAGGCCCAGCAGACCTTGCAGCAGGTTGCTTCGCAGTACCCCGGCTCCGACGCGGCACGCGTTGCGCAGGAGCGCCTGCAGTCCATCCGTCTCGGCCAGCAACTGCGCTGAGCCTCGCGTTCGTGCCTGCCGGCACGGCGCATACTTTGCCCATGAATGCCGCCGCCGTCCCCAGCGAGATCGTCCAGTCGCCATTGCCGCGATTGAAGATCACCGAAATCTTTTTGTCCCTGCAAGGCGAGGCCGAAGCGGCTGGCTGGCCCACGGTATTCGTGCGCCTGACCGGCTGCCCGTTGCGCTGCCTGTACTGCGACACCGCCTACGCGTTCCATGGCGGGCAGTGGCATGACATTGACGCAATCGTCGCCGAAGTCGCCAGTCATGGCGTGCGCCATGTCTGCGTGACCGGCGGCGAGCCGTTGGCGCAGAAGCGTTGCTTGGGTCTGCTGGAGAAGCTCTGCGACGCCGGTTACGACGTCTCGTTGGAGACCTCAGGTGCGCTGGACGTGTCTGCCGTCGATCCGCGCGTCTCGCGCGTGGTCGACATCAAGACGCCCGCATCCGGCGAGGAGGCACGCAATCGCTGGGAAAACCTGCCGCTGCTGACCGCGCGTGACCAGATCAAGTTCGTGATCTGCAGCCGCGCCGACTATGAATGGTCGCGCGAGATCGTCGCCGCGCATGCACTGGATCGCCGCTGCACGGTGTGGTTTTCGCCCAGCAAAAGCGAGGTGAGCCCGCGGCAACTGGCCGACTGGATCGTGGCAGACCGCTTGCCGGTGCGCTTCCAGATGCAGCTGCACAAGCTGCTGTGGAACGACGAGCCTGGGCGGTGAGGATCAGGCGCGTAGCGCAGTGCATCAGGCGACTGCCTTGCGCTGGCAAAAAGTCCGGACGGTGTTTTGATTTGCTCAGGCAGCCGGTGATCCCACAAAGTGGCAAAGACCTGTAAGCCGCTATGCGGTGATGCGTTAGCGTAACGGCGCGCCGGTGTCCGCGCGCTTGTACGGGCGAGCGAATACTGCGCAATTGCGGAGCGGATGCCTTCTGCGGAGCGATGAAGTTCGCTGAAAGCCTTGCTGGAGATGGTGGGCCGTGATGGATTCGAACCATCGACCAAAAGATTAAAAGTCTTCTGCTCTACCGACTGAGCTAACGGCCCACTGACCCCGACATTGCGTCGGGGTGCGCATTCTACCCTACGCGGGCGTCAAGACAAAATGGCGTAGTGCGTGGGGTCGGGAACGCCGGCATCGGCAAAGCCGGCCGCGCGCAGGCGGCAGGCGTCGCAGTGGCCGCAGGCGCGTCCATCGGCATCGGCGCGGTAGCAGGAGACGGTGAGGCCGAAGTCCACACCCAGGCGCACGCCTTCACGGACGATGTCGGCCTTGCTGAGGAACTGCAGCGGTGCGTGCACGCGCAGCCCTGCACCTTCCACGCCTGCCTTGGTGGCCAAGTTGGCCAGCACCTCGAAAGCGCGCACGAACTCGGGACGGCAATCGGGGTAGCCGGAGTAGTCCACCGCATTGACGCCACAGAACAGGTCGTTGGCGCCGACGACCTCGGCCCAACCGAGCGCCAGCGACAGCATGATGGTGTTGCGCGCGGGCACGTAGGTGACGGGGATGCCGCCGCCGCCAGCGTCGGGAACGTCGATGTCGTCGGTCAATGCCGAGCCGCCGATGCTGCGCAGGTCCACGTCGACCACCTTGTGCGCAACGACGCCCTGCGCGGCAGCGACGCGCGCTGCGGCTTCCAGTTCGGACGTATGGCGTTGGCCATAGCGCACGCTCAGCGCGTAGACAGCAAAGCCCTGCTCCTGCGCGAGTGCGATGACGGCGGCGGAATCCATGCCACCGGACAACAGAACAACGGCTTTTTTCATGGCGAATCGGCGATCACTGCGGAATAAGCCCGAAGGCTATCAGGGACGATGGCGCAGGGCGACCAGGGACCGGTCTTCGATCCGGCTCCGGTTGGCGCGGGGTTGGCCGGTGCAGGCACGAAACAGTGGAATGCGCTTGCGGCGTTGGTCGATTGCAACCGCTTTGTCTGGCGACGGCGCGCGTTTTTGTTGAGCTGGATTCGACGTCAAATACGCATGATCAGGCGTTCACGTAAGTCCATTTATCGTTCGCTTCAATTTTGGAACCATGACGCAATGGCCGAGCATCAGGAAGACGCAGCGAAATCGCGCATTTACGAGGCCCTGCTACAGGCAACACCGGATCTTTTGTATGTGTTCGATATCCAGCATCGCTTCGTCTACGCCAATCAGGCGTTGTTGACGATGTGGGGCATGCGCTGGGAAGACGCCTGCGGCAAAACCTGCCTGGAACTGGGCTACGAGCCCTGGCATGCGGCCATGCACGATGAAGAGATCGAACAGGTGATCGCAACAGGCCAGCCGGTGCGCGGCGAAGTGCCATTCCCGCATACGACCAAGGGCCTGCGCATCTACGACTACATTTTTACCCCGGTGTTCGGACCCGACGGCAACGTCGAGGCGATCGCCGGCGCCACGCGCGACATCACCGAACACAAGCAGCATGAGCAGCATCTGCAGCTGTTGATCAACGAGCTCAACCACCGGGTCAAGAACTCGTTGGTGATGGTGCAATCGTTGGCGCGGCAGTCGTTCACCAACGCCGGTGGCCTGGCCGACGCACAGGAAAAGCTCGACGCGCGCTTGCTGGCGCTGTCGCGGGCACACGACACGCTGACGCGCGAAAACTGGGTCAGCGCCGACATCCTGGAACTGACCCGCGACGCTGCCGCGCTGTATGAGTCGCACGACAGCCAGCGCTTCACGTTGCAGGGTGATTCCTGTCGGCTTGATCCGCGGCGGGCATTGGCGCTGTCGATGGCGCTGCATGAGCTGTGCACCAACGCGCTCAAGCACGGCGCCTTATCCTTGCCAGCTGGCAATGTGCTGGTTTCGTGGGAGCGCAGCACGCGTGGCGAGCAGGAGCTGCTTGAATTGATCTGGCGGGAAACCGGGGGGCCGCCCGTGCAGCCACCCACGCGCAAGGGGTTCGGCACGCGTCTTCTGGAGCGTGGCTTGAAGCACGACCTCAAGGGCGACGTTGAGCTGTGCTTCGATCCGGCTGGCGTGTGCTTCCGCGTTTCCATCCCGTTGCCGCCCGAGCATGCCGAGGCACGGCCATGACCATGCGCGTGCTTTTGGTCGAAGACGAATCGTTGGTGGCGATGCTCTTGGAGGATTGCCTGGCGGAACTGGGCTACGAGGTGGTGGCAACCGTGGCCGACGTGGACGCTGCGTTGCAAGCGGTGCAGGCAGGCAACCTCGACCTGGCACTGCTGGACATCAATCTTGGCGGCACCTTGTCGTTTCCGATTGCGGAAGAACTGGATGCGCGCGGTGTTCCGTATATCTTCGTGACCGGCTATGCGCAGGGTGGGATTCCCGAAAAGTACCGGCACCGGCATGGCCTGCAGAAACCCTTCCATTTTCGTGATCTAAAACATGCGCTATCGCTGTTGCAGCAGCGCAGCGCCGAGTGATCAGCGCGGGTCTTGTTGCAGTTGAACGACATGGGGGCGCTGAGAAGTTCGATATCGCCGACCGCCGCAATGCTCCGGCGTGCATGGCACCGCAGGCATTCAACCGGTTCGGACAGTGACTGGGATCGGTACTTGCGCGTGCATGCGCAGCGATTACCCGGCTAGCGTGGCAGGTGCAGCCAATGTGGCGATGGGTGCGGAATTCGCAGCGTATGCAGATGCATGGCAGCCCGGCGACGGGCAGGCGGTGAGAACGGTGGCCGTGGTGTCTATCTGCTGCCACGCAAGCTGGTGGCAGCGGCCTCGCGCAGTGCCTGGTTGAGTTGCTGCAAAACGTTCGAGCGCACAGCGGCGTACTGCCAGTACAGCGGAACATCGAGCCAGCGGGTGGGGTCGACGATGACGACCTGCTTGTTGCGCACCGCAGGCAGCACCATCGCTTCGGGCGCCAGGCACCAGCCCAGCCCGCGTGCAGCGGCTTCGACAAAACCGGTGGAGGTGGGCAGGTAATGCGTGGGCGGGCTCAGCGGGCTACGCGTGATCCGCCTGACGAAACGCGCCTGCAAGGTGTCCTTGCGATTGAACACCAGCATCGGCGCCTTTCCCAGCGCGTCGGCAGTGAAGCCACCCTGGAAATGCGCAGCGACGAACGCCGCCGATGCGATCGCGTGGTAACGCATCACGCCCAACGCCTGGACATTGCAACCCTGCAGTGGCGCGCGCTCGGAGGTGACTGCGCCCAGCACGCTGCCAGCGCGCAGCAACTCCAGGGTGTGGTCCTGGTCGTCCATCTGCACATCGAACAAGAAGCCGTGCGCCTGGTACAGCGAAGACAGCGCCTGCAGGAACCAGGTCTGCAACGAGTCGTCATTGACCGCGATGGCGAGGGTACGTGGATGCCCGGCGATGCCATCGCCAGGCAGCAAGTCGGCGATCGCTTCGGCTTCGAGGACCTGCATGGGCTTGAGCCGGCGCAGCAGCCGTTCGCCGGCCGGCGTGGGCCGGCAAGGCGCCGTGCGCATGACCAGTACCTGCCCGAGTCGGTCTTCGAGCGCCTTGATGCGTTGCGAGATCGCCGAGGGCGTCAGTGCAAGACGCTGCGCGGCGGCGTCGAAGCTGCCTTCGTCCAGCACGGCTGCGAAGGCGGCCAATTGCGGATGCAGAAGATCCATGCGTTCACCCGCATTAGAAATGCTAATCAGCATACAGATTATTTAGTTTTCCTAATTCGATGTAAGGGCACACGATGCGCGCCTGCCTCGGAGACACCACCATGATCGTTCAAGCAACAGTGGCCGGTTTTCTTGCCGGTGCCGGTCTCATCGTCGCGATCGGCGCGCAGAATGCGTTCGTGCTGCGGCAAGGGCTCAAGCGCCAGCACGTGGGATTGGTGGTGACGATCTGTGCACTTGGCGATATCGCGCTGATCCTGCTCGGCGTCGCTGGAATCGGCGCGTTGGCGCAGCAATACGCGGGCCTGCTGCAGCTGTTGCGCTACGCGGGCGCCGCATTTCTGGCGGTGTATGGGTGGATGGCCGCCTGCCGTGCCTGGCGCGGAGATGGCGCGATGTCGCCGGCAGAACACGGCGAAGACCGCTGGCAACGCGCCATGCTCACCTGCCTGGGGTTTACCTTCCTCAACCCGCACGTCTATCTCGATACGATGCTCTTGCTCGGCAGCCTGGCCACGCATTACCCCGGCGCGTTGCGCTGGGCATTTGCACTGGGTGCGTGTATCGCCAGCGTGAGCTGGTTCTCTGGCCTGGGCTATGAAGCCCGCTTGTTGCAGCCGGTGTTCCGGCATCCGCGTGCGTGGCGAATACTGGATGGACTGATCGCGGTCTTCATGCTGCTGCTGTGTGTGCTGTTGCTGCTACCCGAGCACGCGGCGCTGCGCTGATCGCTCTGGCTGGACGGTGTGATGCAGTCATTGCGCATGACTTTCGACACATCGGAGCTGGGTATCCCGATCCATCGTGATCTGCTGCCGTACACCGCCAGGCCAGGGCCACCGGATCGTCGCTGATGCTGCGATTGCGCGCCACTTCGCGGTGTTTGGGCCGTTTCGTTGGCAGCGAACAGGCGGCATTGCCGTGGATGGTGTCCCTGGGATGTGGACGGCGCCGTTGCAAGATCCAGGCGCGCCTCTCAGGGCGCGCTTGGGACGAGGTCAGTGGCGTGTTGCGATTGCCGCCGGCAACGGCTTCGGTGCGCTCAGGCCAGCTGCGCCTCTGCAGGGCAGCCAGCGGGCCACGCCACTCAGGCGTGGCGTACCTTGTCCAACAGATGCGCGACCGGCGCGGTAGCGCGGGTGTCTGCGCGGCGCGCGTGCCGTGCATCGATCTTGAAGATGGCGACCGCGTCGGTGAGGTGCACGGCTTGTTCTTCCATGGAGCGGGCCGCGGCAGTGGCTTCTTCCACCAGCGCCGCATTCTGTTGCGTGGTCTCGTCCATGTGCGTGATGGTGTGATTGACCTGTTCGATGCCGGCAGATTGCTCCTGCGAGGCCGCCGAAATTTCGCCCATGATGTCGGTGACGCGCTGGACGCTGGCCACAACCTCGCCCATGGTCTTGCCGGCGCTGTGCACCAGTGCCGAGCCTTCGGCCACGCGTTGGACGGAATCGTCGATCAGGTCCTTGATTTCCTTGGCTGCGCCGGAGGAGCGTTGCGCCAGCGTGCGCACTTCCGAGGCGACAACCGCAAAACCACGGCCCTGCTCGCCTGCCCGGGCAGCTTCCACTGCGGCGTTCAGCGCCAGGATGTTGGTCTGGAAGGCAATGCCGTCGATGACGGAGATGATGTCGGCGATCTTCTTGGACGAGGCTTCGATACCACTCATCGTGTCTACGACCTTGCCGACCACATTGCCCCCCTCCGAGGCCACGCGCGCGGCGCCGATCGCCAGTTGATTGGCCTGGCGCGCACTCTCGGCATTCTGCTTGACGGTAGAGGTCAGCTCTTCCATCGAAGCGGCGGTCTCTTCCAGGTTGGCGGCCTGCTGCTCGGTCCGCTGCGACAGATCCTGATTGCCCGCGGCGATCTCGCTGGCAGCCGCGTTGATCGACACGGCCGACTGCTGGATGTTGCCGACGATCTGCGCCAGCTGGCTCGCCGTCGCGTTGGCGTCATCGCGCATCTGTGCGAACACGCCGCGGAAGTCGCCGCTCATGCGTGCGGTGAGGTCGCCCGCTGCGATCGACTGCAGCAGTGCCGACAGCGATTGCAGATTTCCGTCCGCGGTGGACATCAATTGGTTCAGGCTCTCCACCATGATGCGGAAATCGAACTGGAAGCGTTCGACATCGCCACGGGCGCTGAAGTCGCCATTGGCAGCCGCCTGTGCAAGGTGCCTGATTTGGTGATTCATCGCCGACAGGTTGAGCTTGACCTGCGACATGGTGTTGCTGAAGGCGGCTTTTTCGCCCGGCAGGGGCTGCATGTCTTCGGAGAGTTCGCCGATGGCATAGCGCCCCATGATGCGCGCCAGATCGTTTTGCACGGCCACGTGCGAGGCCACCAACGCGTTGGTGTCGTTGGCCATGCGGCCGTAGTCGCCCGGGAACACGGTTGCGTCGATGCGGAAGCTGATCTGGCCGTTGTCGTGATGCTTGGCCATGTCGGTCTGCGCCGCGATGAGGTTGCGCAGCTGCAGTTGCATCTTGTCCATGGCCTGCAACAGGCGACCGGTTTCATCCGTTGCGGTGGTGTGCACATCGTTGCGCAGATTGCCTGCGGCGATGGCTTCGGCAGTGCGCGTGGCCTGGCTCAACGGCGTGGTGAGGCTGCGCGTGATCAACCATGCGAGCAGCGCACTGATCACCAGCGCAGCGATACCGCCGCTGGCCAGGATGATCTTGCCGTTGTGCATCGATGCAACCGCTGCCGCGTATGCGTCTTTGCTGAGGCGGCGCTCCAAGGCCGCATTTGCAGCAATTGCGGCTTGTTGCTCGTCCATCGCCGCAGCGGCAGCGCCTTGCAACAAGGCCTGCGCTTGCTGATTCTGGTCGCGCATGCCGTAGTCGAGAATCTGGTTGTTGAACTTGACCGAGACGTCGCGCTTTTCCTGCACCAGTGCGAGCGCGTTTTTCTCGAGTTCGCTGCTTGGCATCGCAGCCAAGGCATCGTGGGCTTGCTTGTAGCGCGCACGACTCTTTTCGATGATGTGCAGCGCGCGCCGGTTGGCCGCATCGCCGGACACCATCACCACGTCGCGCAAGCCGATCGCCACGTTGGTGTTGGCGTCGAGCATATCGGAGGACAGCCGGATCCTTTCCATGTTGTTGTTGACGATGGTGTCCAGCTCATAACGCGCATTGGACATGGTGATCAGGCCGGTCGCCACCAGCAGGCCCGACAGCAGAATTAAGATGCCGAAGGCCATTCCGAGGCGACGGCCGACATTGAGGCGTTGCAGAAAGTCATTCATGACCGCTTCCAGGTAGTACAGCTGAGCAGCTCGGTGGATGCGGGGTGCATCGACTCAAGCGTCTTGCCCAGCTAGCGGCCGGATTTGAGGGAGCTAAAGACCGTCGATCGAAAATACTTACCGCTGATTCATTACAGATCGGAAGTTTCCTGACAGCAGTTTCCCGCGTCCTGACACGGGCGCCCCAGGGCGCGAATTCAGATGTGTCTGGCCGGATCGAAGCGTGCCAGGAATGCAGCGATTTTCCGACGTCTTGCCGACATGTGCGCTGACTAACAGACGCGTATGACCGGCCACCGGATTGCATGCAGGGCCAGTGCTGCATCGAACGCTGGGCAACGATCTGCCGCGAGCCCGTGAGCGGATAGGTCGTGCGAGCCACCTCATTGGAGGTGTGCCACGCCGTACGCCGAGCGGATTGCCGCGCCGCAGCATGCATGCCAGTAAGCACCGCGTGCTGCAGCGTGAGCCATCGCGTGCGCAGCGGCGCGACGCGATGGCGATCACTCTTTGCTCAGGCTTCCAGCGCAGCGACCACGTCTGCGTGCAGTTGCTTGGCGCCACTCTCGCTGTTGAAGCGCGCAAAGACTTCTTCGCCGGAGATCAGCCCGACCCGAACCGAGTGGCAATACGACCCGAAGCTTTCGCCAGCATTGAATGGGTCGCTGATGACAGAGATATGGTTGAGGCGGACCCGGGCGGTGCCGAACTGGATAAACATCTGCGATCTCCTGTGTGAGCTTCGAGTTTCCCACGTTGTCGTGCGGTGCAGAAGCGTTTGCCGGTGCCTGCGTGCACACTGCGTTTGCCGTTGCGTTGGTGGCGGGCAATGCGCAACTTGCGCAGGCGCACCGTCCAATGCATTGGGCAACGCTCCATCGCTGCCGTGCAACGACTCACGCGGGCGAGCAGCCAGCACGTACACTGCCGTCCCCTGATGCTGAGCTCGCCCGATGTCTGATCCGATCCGTCTCGATAAATGTATAGCTGCCGCGTTCGGCTGCTCGCGTGGCGAGGCCCAGCAGTACATCGAGGGTGGGTGGGTCAGCGTGGACGGCGTGGTGGTCGAAGAACCGCAGACGCTGGCTACCGCGGCGCAGGTTGCCCTGGCCGAAAATGCGGTACTGGCGCCTGCCGAGCCCGCCAGCTTGTTGCTGCACAAGCCGGCAGGCATCTGCGTCGATGCCGCGCTGGCGCTGGCCACGCCGGCAACGCGCAGCGCACTGGATCAGGCGGACGTACGTGTGCTGAAACGGCACTTCCTACGCTTGCACGCACCGCTGCCGCTGGAAGACGCCGCAAGCGGCCTGCTGATTCTGAGCCAGGATGGCCGCGTGCTGCGCCGGTTGAGCGCTGACGCCAGCGCGATCGAGCAGGAGTTTCTGGTCGAAGTGCGCGGTGAATTGCGCCCTTACGGCATGGCGCGGCTGGCGCATGGCTTGGTCTATCAGCAGCGCAGTCTGTCGCCTTGCAAGGTGAGCTGGCAAAACGAAGACCGCCTGCGGTTTGCGATCAAGCACGTGCAGCCGGGCCAATTGCGCTACATGTGCGGCGAAGTGGGCCTGGAGGTCGTGAGCATTCGCCGCCTGCGCGTGGGCCGGGTGTCGCTGGGCAAGCTGGCGATCGGCGAATGGCGCTACCTGCCGGCAGGTGAGCGGTTCTGACTGCAGCACGGAGTATGCGGCTGCAGCCGCTGGAATCACGTCGCGCTGTGTGCAAGCGTACTCAGTCACGGCCAGCAGCGCATGCAGCGATTATTTCTTATTGCGCTTTTTCTTGGCACGCGTGACCAGAAACAGCACAACGGCAATCACACCGATGACCAGGATGATGAAGGCCGGAGATAAAAACGAATTGTCGCCCATGCGGAACTCCTGACAGTCTTGCGCAGCACAGCGCTGCGATGACGTTAGCCTAGCGAGCGGCCTGCTTGATCGCGTGAAATGCATGGCTTGCCGCAGAAGCAAGTACATATTTCTGCCGCATCGATGATCAGCGCATCGACGTAAGTGGCGCGGAAGCTGGCGTTGCCTTGCATCGATCCATGCAGCAATCAATCAGCCACCTGGCACGTGTGGGAGCGTGCCTGTGCAGCGTGATTCGGGAAAGGATGGCCCGGTGCATGAGCGGGTAGCCAAGCAGGCGCTTGCGCGATGATGCGCTCATCGGCATGCCGCGCGGATTGAGTGCCATGAAAGTGATGCGCAATCGCAACGACGGTAGAGCTGCGGTCAATCGCAGGACGGGGCAGGTCTTCCAGGCATCGAACCTGGCGCCAATTCTTTGGTGCTAAGCGACTGCACGGACGAACGCACGCGCAGATCGCAGGGAAGGCTCGGCCGTTCTGTCGCGCCTTTTCATCCGTGTCCCGGCAGGGGCGTGCTCTGCGCCCCGCGAGTTGAGCGGCCCAACAGGCCTCGCGTCCGGTAGCTGCAGTTTAAATGCGACATCTATCACGTAAATCGGGAGCGAGCCGACACGCTGTCGGGGCGTACCCGACAGCCGTCGCGACGATCTGCGCATGACCGTGGGCTTGTGCCCACAGCCCAGCTCACTGCATCACTGAAACGTAGAGGTGCAGCGGAAGCCGGAACAATCGATCTGCACCGTATTGCCGCTGCTGCAGACCGCGCTGAAGCGCGTGGCGCTGGTGGCCTGCATGGTGCCGCATTGCAGGCCATTGCTGATGCCCTGGGCGCGACTTGCCGCCGACGCGGTCGACATCGCCGGGCTTGCAGGCCCAGCGTTGCCCCCGACACTGGCAGACGCTGCCGCAACTTCTGCCTGCTCGGCGGCTGCCGGTTCGCTCGCCAATGGCAGGGTGACCGCCGACCCGTGCGCGGAGTTGCCTGAACTGGGATTGCCTGCAACCACCACACCGTGCGCGTTCTCGCCCTGCAACGGTTGGCCCCGGTCTTCACGATGGCGGTCGAAGCTCAGCGTCTGCCCGAACACCAACTGGATCCAGCTCGGGTAGGTATAGCCGGTGCCCTTGCTGTGATCGACGATGGCGCCAATCGCCCCGCCGATCAGAATGTTGCCCCAAATGCCCATGTTGGCGCGCGAGATGGAACGGCCGGCGGCATCACGTTGGCCGGGCAGCACACAGGTCACCTCCAGATCGCGCGCGGAACGATGCACTTGTGCGGTCTGGCCGGACTTCACCGTGACGCGGCCCTTGTCGTTGCTGATGGCGCAGTCGGCGCCGGAAATCAGTTGCCCATCGGCCGTCTTGGTGTCGATGCGAATTGGCTGGGTCGCGTCGTTCATGACCGTGGCGCAACCGCTTAGCGCAACCATGGCAATGGCTGCGGTCACTAGATGTCTCATGTTTTCCCCTGGCGTAGGACACGGTACGGCCAGCCGGGCGTTACGCCGCGTCTGTGGTACTACCGTGGTGTGGTCGATCCCCGTTGCCGCCGCATCGCGCGAGGGCTGGCATTTAATACCGGGATTGTGGGCGGCCGTCCAGTCGCGGCCGCTCGTGTTTACGCGACCGGGGTGGCCAGCACGCGGTGCTTGGCCATCACGCTGCGGATCGCACTGAGCAGTTGCTCAGGGGTATACGGCTTTTCCAGAAATGCCACGCCGTCGGGCAGGATCTCTTCCACGTATTCGACCGCCAGGCCCGAAGTCAGCAGCACCGGCAGGTTGTACGGCGCATGTGCAGTCTTGAGCGCCAGATCCACACCGGTCAGGCCGCCCGGGAAATGGATATCGGAAAACAGCACGTCCACCCGCGGGTCGCTTTCGATCAAGGCCAAAGCTTCTTCGACCGAGCCGGCGCTACGGCAGGTGAACCCATAGCTCTCCAGCACAAGGCAGCTGAGCTGTCGGGTTCCGTCGCCGTCTTCGACAACGAAGACAACCGGCCGTTCCTTGTTCTGTGGCATGAGCTGGTCTCGTAAGGCAGGCCACATTCTCAGCGATGCGGCAGTGAACCCTCTGTCAACGCACACCTCGCCGTATGGTTACCAGCCGAACGGGCCCGGACCATAGCCGCCGGGTGCATAACGCGGGCCAAAGATGGAGCCCTCACCACGTCCGACGCTGATGCTGACGCCAATCTGGTGCGCCTTACCGTCGTCGTCATAATAGGTCTTGCAGGAATTCAAATTCACCGCCTGCCAGTTGCTGTTGCCGCCGCGGCTGGAGTAGCCCAGGCCGGTTTCGACAGCACCATGCAGCTTGCCCTGGCATTGCTCGGCGCGCTCGGCAGCGATGGAAGCGGCACTTGGCCGGGCTAGCGCCGGCTTGGGGCCGCTCTTGTCGCCGTAGAAGGTGCCCGGCGGGTCGTTGCTGTATTCCGGGTCGGAGCGGAGCTGCACCGGGGCTTGCGGAATGCTCAGGTCCAGCGAACGTGCGCTCGCCGTTCCGGGATTGCCGTCGCTGGCTTGGGCCAACGCACTTCCAGCGGCGACGCTGCCGGTGGCAAACAGAGTGACCAGAACAAGCAGGCTGCGTTTCATCGGTTGGACTCTACGAAGAGGGGCTGGCAACGCGTGCCAGCTCGCCATGTGAAACTAGCAACGGCTGATTGAATGCGCGCTGTCGATCCTGCGGATTTTTGTGCCGTCTGCGGTGTTGTGTTGACACATGCTGCTGCATCAGCCCTGTTCGCGCACGATCTCGATCAATTGCGCGCCATAACGCGCCAGCTTGCCGCCGCCGATGCCGCCCACCCGCGACAGCGCATCGATGCTGGTTGGCCGTTGTTCGGCGATGTTGCGCAAGGTGCTGTCGTGGAAGATCACGAAAGCCGGCACGTTCTGTTCCTTGGCCAGATCCGCGCGCAGGCCACGCAAGGCGTTGAACAGCGCCAGATCCTGCGGCTGCACCGGCAGGCCGGTGCGCTGCGCGCTGCGCTCGCGCCCGGCAGCCGGGTTTTCGCGGCGCATCATGACCTGGCGCTCGCCCTTGAGCACCTGGCGGCTGGCATCGGTGAGGCGCAGGCCGCCATGACCTTCGCTATCCACCTCCAGCAGGCTGGCGGCCACCAGCTGGCGAAATACGCCGCGCCAGGTGCGTTCGTCCAGGTCGCGGCCGATGCCGTAGGTGCTCAGCTGGTCGTGGCCCAGCTGTTTGATACGTTCGTTTTCGCTACCACGCAGGATGTCGATCAGATGGCCCACGCCAAAGCGCTGCCCGCTGCGATACACGCAACTGAGCGCCTTCTGCGAGGCCACCGTGGCGTCCCAGGCGGCGGCCGGGGTCAGGCAGTTGTCGCAGTTGCCGCAGGGTTTGGGATAGGTCTCGCCGAAGCCGGCCAGCAGCACCTGGCGGCGGCATTGCATGGATTCGCAATAGCCCAGCAGGTGGTCGAGCTTGGCGCGCTCCAGACGCTTGCGCTCTTCGGCGGCTTCGCCTTGCTCGATCATCTGCTTGAGCAGCACCACATCGCCCAGGCCGTAACACAGCCAGGCGTCGGCGGGGTCGCCGTCGCGGCCGGCGCGTCCGGTTTCCTGGTAATAGCCCTCCAGCGATTTGGGCAGATCCACGTGCGCCACAAAGCGCACGTCCGGCTTGTCGATGCCCATGCCGAAAGCGATCGTGGCGGCCATGATGATGCCGTCCTCGCGCAGGAAGCGGCGCTGGTTTTCTGCACGCACCTCTGCCGGCAGGCCAGCGTGATAGGGCAGTGCATTGAAGCCTTGCGCGCACAGTTGCTGCGCGGTTTCTTCCACCTTGCGCCGCGACATCGCATACACGATGCCGGCCGAGCCACGATGACGGCCCAGGAATTCCTGCAGCTGTTTGCGCGCGTTGTCCTTCTGCACCACCGTATAGCGGATGTTGGGGCGGTCGAAGGAACTGACGAAGTGGCGCGCGTCCACCAGATCCAGGCGCTCTGCGATTTCGCGCTGGGTCGGCGGGTCGGCGGTGGCCGTCAGCGCCATGCGCGGAATATGCGGCCAGCGCTCGTGCAGCACGGTGAGCTGGCGGTATTCCGGGCGGAAATCGTGGCCCCATTGCGAGACGCAATGGGCTTCGTCGATGGCGAACAGCGCAATGCGGCTACGTTCCAGCAACGAGAGGAAGCGCTGGGTCAGCAAGCGCTCGGGCGCAACGTAGAGCAGATCCAGGTCGCCGGACAACAGGGCGCGTTCCACGCGCTGGGCGTTTTCTGCATCCAGGGTGGAATTGAGGAACTCGGCGCGTACGCCGAGCTGGCGCAGGGCCTCGACCTGATCCTGCATCAGCGCGATCAGCGGCGAGACCACGATGCCGATGCCGTCGCGTAGCAGCGCCGGCACCTGGTAGCACAGCGACTTGCCGCCACCGGTGGGCATCAGGACCAGGGCATCGTTGCCGGCAGCGACGTGTTCGACAATGGCCTGCTGCGGGCCGCGGAAGTCGTCGTAGCCGAAGACGCGGCTGAGCAGTTCGTGAGCGGGGGAAGACATCGACCTAGGATACCGTGCGGGTCAAGCCCTGGCCGGGTCGCCGGTGCGGTGTCGCGCGCAGGTGGGCGTCGGGATTTACCGCGCGTACGGTGCCGCAGCGGGAGACGCGGCGCCGCGGCGCCCGCCGCACCACTAGACGCAGGTCCCGATGCGTGATCCGGTCCGGTATCGATCAGGTCGACTCGTCGTGCTGTGTCGCTTCCATACGACAGGGTGCGTGCCGCATGTCGTTTGTCGCACAGCAATCGTCTTGTCAGGCAAAGGGGGCTGGCGTTTTATGTGCCCATGAGGAGTCGGCAGCATGGCGCGACCGGTCTGCAGTCCTCACCCAATCGGTGGTGGCGATCATTCTCTACCGATGCTTGGGCAGGAGCACACTGCCGCCAATAGATGAAAGGAATGTCGAAGATGTTCGTTCTATCAGAGTCAGAAGTCATGCAGGTCTCCGGTGCCGGCGTGATTGCCGATGCAGCAACTGGCGCAGGTGGTGCAGGTGGTTGGCTGGCCGGCGCGCGCGCCGGTGCTGCAGTCGGCGCCGAGGTCAGTTGGATCGGTGGTCCGGCTGGCGAAGTCGCCGGCATCATCATCGGGGCTGCCGCAGGGGCGGCGATCGGTGGCTTGGTGGGACGGGCGCTTGAGTAAGCGCAGCTAGCACACGGGCCAATACACCGGCCCGGCGGTGGGGGGGCGGTGTATTGGGTCGGTAGGTGTGCGCTTGCCGTCCCAACCCCCTGCCACGTCGCCTGGCGACTACCGTGACGATTTTAATATCAGTTGAAGCCTACTCCAGCCTGGCACTGGGACGGCTCGGGACGACGGAGATGCGCGGAACAATGGGCGTACGCAGACAGTGGCGAGTCGTTTCCTGCAATCCCTTCGGATCTTGGCGGGATGCAGGGATGTGGCTGGCGCTGGTGGTCGGCAGCGTGGGCTGTGTCGCCTGGCTGATCCGGTTCATCTTCCACGACGCGGGTATGGCCCATGCAGCCGTCGTTGGCGCGCTGATTGCGGCGATTGCCATGCGCGTGCTCAATCTGCCTGTCGTCACCTGTCTGCCGGCCGCCCATGCGCCGCTGATCGCGAATCAACTGCGCAGGTTGGGATACGCCGAACGTCCGTCCGCCAAAGGCCAGCATTTCGAATCGGCCGCGCCGCGCTGGCTGCGGTGGGACTCCAATACGGTGCTCATGCGCCGTGCGGAAACAGGCATTCAGCTCACCTGTCCGCTATTTCTCGTCTCCAAATTGCGGCAGAGCGCCTAGCACTGGGCCTGAACGTCTGTGGTGGGCATTCCCTCGCCGCGGGGCCGGCCTTTTCGATCCCAGAGCCCTTATGTCTGCTCGCTGTCTGTCCCGATGGCGCAGCGGCAAGCCCGTTCTGAGTAGGCAGCGGCGCCCAGTCTGTGGGCTGCTATCGGCCACATCATCTGACCCCGGCGCTTGTTCCGTGGTGACAAAGGCGGCAGTTCCAATGCGTCCCGACCGCGGCCCCGAACTCGATCCGATCGTGCTCGAATCCGGGGCGCCATTGCGTCAGCGTGCAATGGCCATTTCCATGCGCCCTGTGCTTACTGCAGCAGCGAGCGCAGCATCCAGGCGTACTTTTCGTGGGTCTGCAGACGCTGGGTCAGCAGGTCCACGGTCGGGTCGTCGCCGGCGTCGTCGGCGGTGCCCAGCACCTTGCGTGCGGTGCGGCAGACTGCTTCGTTGCCGCTGACCAGCTGACGCACCATTTCACGCCAGTCGGCGCTGTCGCTCAGGCCCGGCTCTTCCGGGATCGAGGTCAACGCAACGAATTCGCGGTACGAGCCCGGCGCGTTGTAGCCCAGGGCGCGGATGCGCTCGGCCACCTCGTCCAGCGCCGCCCACTGCTCAGTGTACTGGGTTTCGAACATGGTGTGCAGCGAGTTGAACATCGACCCGGTGACGTTCCAGTGGAAGTTGTGGGTCTTCAGATACAAGGTGAAGGCGTCAGCCATGTAGCGGGCCAGACCGTCGGAGATCTGCTTGCGATCGCTGTCCTTGATCCCGATATCGATATGCGGTGCCGACGCAGCAGCGACCGGCAGGGCATCACTGACGACGACGGGCTTATTGGCGTTTTTTTTCTTGGACATGGGATGGTCCTTGCAGGGTGGATGTCTTGGGGAACTGATATGGCGTCACAATAGACAGGCTAAAGGATCAAACGTCATTCAATTTTTCACATTTTTCCATCAATGAGCGCTATCGACTCCACCCTTGCCGACACCTTGCGTGAGCGCCGCCGTGCCGTGGATGGTGCGATGAGCCGCGACCGTGGCCGCTTGCTGGGCCTATGGTCGCGCTGGCAGGGCAAGCCGGGCAACCCGCAGGTGCGCGATGCGTTCGAGCAGGCGCTGGCGGCATCGCAGGCGCAACGCCAGGCGCGGGCCGAGCAGCAGCCGGCCATCACGCTGGACGACCAGTTGCCGATCGCGCGCGAGGCCGAGCGCATCATCGCGCTGATCCGGAACCATCAGGTGGTGGTCATCGCCGGCGAAACCGGCTCGGGCAAGACCACCCAGCTGCCCAAGCTGTGCCTGGCGGCCGGACGCGGAGCCGCCGGGATGATCGGCTGCACCCAACCACGCCGGATCGCCGCGCGTGCAGTGGCCGCGCGCGTGGCCGACGAGCTGAAGACGCCATTGGGCACGACGGTGGGCTTCCAGGTGCGCTTCACCGATCGCGTCAGCGATCAGTCGCGCATCAAGTTCATGACCGACGGCATCCTGCTGGCGGAAATCGCCAGCGATCGTTGGCTGTCGTCCTACGACACCATCATCGTGGACGAGGCGCACGAGCGCAGCCTCAACATCGATTTCCTGCTCGGCTATCTCAAGCAGTTGCTGCGCAAGCGCTCCGACCTCAAGTTGATCGTCACCTCGGCCACCATCGATACCGAGCGCTTTGCCCAGCATTTCGACAACGCGCCGGTGATCAGCGTGGAAGGCCGCACCTTCCCAGTCGAGGTGCGTTATCGCCCGCTGGAAGGCGATACGGGCGACAGCGACGATGGCGAACACGGCAGCTGCCGCGACGGCGAGCGCAGTGTCAACGATGCGATCGTGGCGGCCATCGACGAAATTACCCGCATCGACCCGCGCGGCGATGTGCTGATGTTCCTGCCGGGCGAACGCGAGATTCGTGATGCGCACCAGTCGCTGGAACGGCGCAAATACCGCGAAACCGAAGTGGTGCCGCTGTACGCGCGGCTGTCGGCGGCTGATCAGGACCGCGTGTTCAACCCGGGCCCGCGCCGGCGCCTGGTACTGGCCACCAACGTGGCCGAGACCTCGCTGACGGTGCCGCGCATCCGCTATGTGGTGGATCCGGGGCTTGCCCGCGTCAAGCGCTACAGCCCGCGCCAGAAGCTGGACCGGCTGCATATCGAGCCGATCTCGCAGGCCAGCGCCAACCAGCGCATGGGCCGTTGCGGGCGCATTGCAGAGGGTATCTGCTACCGGCTGTATGCCGAAGCGGATTTTGCCGCGCGTCCGGCGTTCACCGATCCGGAAATCCGACGTTCCTCGTTGTCCGGGGTGATCTTGCGCATGCTGCAGTTGGGGCTGGGCAGGATCGAAGACTTCCCGTTCCTGGAGGCACCCGACGAACGTGCGGTGGCCGATGGCTGGCAACAGCTGCTGGAGCTGGGCGCCATCGATGCGCAGCGGCGTCTGACCGCCACCGGGCGCCAGATGGCGCGCCTGCCAGTGGACGTCAAGCTGGCGCGCATGCTGGTGGCCGCGCAGCAACATGGGTGCCTGCGCGAGATGATCATCATCGCCGCATTCCTGGGCATCCAGGATCCGCGCGAGCGCCCGCCGGAAGCGCGCGAGGCCGCCGATAACGCGCATGCGCTGTTTGCCGACGCGCGCTCTGAATTCGTCGGCATCCTGCGCTTGTGGGATGCGTATCGGCAGGTGCATGAAGATCTCACCCAATCCAAGCTGCGCGACTGGTGCAACCGGCATTTCCTCGGTTTCCTGCGCATGCGCGAGTGGCGCGAGCTGCACCGGCAGCTGCGGTTGCTGTGCGAAGAACTGGGTTGGAGCGAAGAGCCGGCCAATGTGATGCTGGCCGGTGCCAGCGCGCCCGCCCGCGAGGACGGCCACAACGTCAACCGGCCTACGCGTGGCCAACTGCACCGTGCTGCGCGGCTGGCGCGCGAAGGCAAGCCGGATCCGAATGCAGCACCTGCGCAACCTGCGCCTGCTGCGACGAACAAGCAGGCCGAGGCTGCCGAAGCCTCGGCGCGGACCACCGAGCGCGAGCGTGCGGCGGCGTATCAGGCGCTGCATCGCGCGCTGCTGGCGGGCCTGCCGACGCAGATCGGTCATCGCACCGAAAAAGGCGACTATCTGGCCGCGCGGCAACGCCGCTTCGTGCCGTTTCCGGGTTCCGCATTGGCGCGCAAACCGCCGCCGTGGATTCTGGCGGCCATGCTGCTGGACACGCAGAAAGTGTGGGGCATGACCAATGCCGCGATCGAGCCGGATTGGGCGATTGCCGAGCTGCCGCATCTGCTGGCGCGCAAGCATTTCGATGCGCACTGGTCGCGTGCGCAGGGGCAGGTGGTCGCTTCGGAACAGATCAGCCTGTTCGGGCTGGTGCTGGCGCCGAAAAAGCCCGTGCATTTCGGCAAGATCGATCCGGCCGCAGCGCATGACCTGTTCGTGCGCCAAGGCCTGGTGACGGGCGAAATCAATACGCGGGCCGCATTCGTGGGCGACAATCTCAAGGTGCTCGAGCAGGCGCGCGAAGAAGAGGCCAAGCTGCGTCGTGCCGGTATCGTTGCCGACGAAGGCTGGCAGGCGCGCTGGTATCTGGATCGCATTCCGGCCGAGCTGCATTCGGCCAGCGGTCTGGATGCGTGGTGGAAGACCTTGCCGCCGGACAAGCGCCGCAGCCTGCATTGGTCGTTGAACGATCTGCTGCCGGGCGAAGGCAGCGAAGCCGATCGCTTTCCGAAATATTTCCCACTCGGCGATGCGCGCCTGCCGTTGCATTACCGCTTCGAGCCGGGGGCCATCGACGACGGCGTGACGCTGGAGGTGCCGTTGCACCTGCTCAATGCGCTGGATCCGGCGCGCCTGTCGTGGCTGGCGCCGGGCTTCGTCGCCGACAAGGCGTCTGCGTTGATTCGTAGCCTGCCCAAGGCGCAACGCCGCAACTATGTGCCGGCACCGGATTTCGGACGTGCGTTTTACGAGGCATTTAGCATTGCCTCGGCCGACGATATCCGCGGCGAACTGGCGCGCTTTCTGACCAAGGCCACCGGGACGCAAGTGGCAGCGCTGGATTTCGATGAGCAGGCGCTGGACACGCATTTGCTGATGAACCTGCGCCTGCGCGATGACGACGGCAAGGTGCTGGCCGAGTCGCGCGATCTGGACGGGCTGCGTGCGCGCTTCGGCGAGCGCGCGGGGCAGGCATTCGCCGCACGGGCGGGGCGCGCGCTGGCCGCCGAAGGCCTGCGCGACTTTCCGAGTGCGCCGATTCCCGAACAGGTGGCCGGCGAGGCCGGCGTGCCGGCATACCCGGCGCTGGTGGATCAGGGCGACAATGCGGCGCTGCGTATCTTTGCAGACCGCAACGACGCTGCGCGGGCGCATCCGCGCGGCGTGCGGCGCTTGCTGGAAATCGCATTGGCCGACAAGATCAAGCAGGCGCGCAAGCAACTGCCGGTATCGCCCAAGACCGGTCTGCTGTATGCGGCGATTGAATCGCAGGAACGCCTGCGTGGCGATCTGGTCGATGCGGCGCTCAATGCCGTGCTGGCCGATGGCCTGGGCGCCATTCGCGACCCCGGCGCGTTTGCGCAGCGCCGCGACGATGCGGGCAAGCGGCTGTTCGGCGAAGCGATGGAGCGTTTGAAGTTGGCCGAAAGCATCCTGGGCGCCGTGGCCGAACTCAAGCCACTGCTGGAGGCGCCGTTGATGGGCTGGGCACGCGGCAATCTGGACGACATGGAGCAGCAACTGCGCGCGCTGGTGCATGCAGGCTTCCTGCGCGACACGCCGGCCGATGCATTGGCCAATTATCCGCGCTACCTCAGGGCGATGATCCTGCGTACCGAGCGCGCAAAGCGCGATCCTGCGCGCGACCAGGCGCGCATGCTCGAGCTCAAACCGTTCGTGGATGCAGTGGAAGCCGCCGCTGCGCACGGTTTGCAAGACCGCCAAGAGTGGCAGGCGCTGCGTTGGGATCTGGAAGAACTGCGCGTGTCGGTCTTTGCGCAGGAGCTGGGTGCCAAATCCGGCGTTTCGGCGAAGAAACTGTCGCAACGGGTCGCTGCACTGCGCAGTTGAGCCTTCGGTCGGGCATGTATCCGAACAAAGCCGCGTGCGTCTTTATAAGGCACGCGGCGTGCGCCTCCGATGCTGAGAACGGCCCGTATATCGTCGCGAGCAGTCGGCAGATCGGCGCAGACGGTGCGCTCGAAGCCGGGGCGTACAAGCGGTACGCCCGGCTACGAGCACCGACCGCGCCCGCCTGGCGGTGAGCGCAGTCGTTGCTAGCTGCGCTAGAACTTCAGGTGCAGGCTGGCCATGTAGCGGCGTCCGCTCTTGTAGCGTCCGGCCAGGTGGTCCTTGTCGCCCAGATACTGCAGGTATTGCTCGTCCAGCAGGTTCTGCGCATCGACCTGCAGCGACCAGTTCGGGCTGAAGGCATAGCCGATACTGGCGCCGAGTTCGGCGTAATCGTCCACGCTTGCCGGTGCCGCACCGGCCACATAACCGCCGGCCAGATAGCTGTCGCGCCAGTTGTAGGTCAGCCGGGCATTGAGTGGGCCTTTTTCGTAGTAGGGGCTGAAGGCGAGGCTGTTGCGCGATTGGTAGGGCAGGGCATCGCCGGTGTTGTTTTCGCCGGCGGCATAGGTGTAGTTGGCGGTCAGGCCGAAGCCGCTGTCGCCGAACGGTTGCTGGAAGGAGATGTTGAAGCCCTTGACCTTGCCATCGCCGGCGTTGCGCGGCCGCTGGATGCTGTAGTCGCAATAGCCATCGGCGGTACAGCCGTTGCTGCCGAGCAATTGCGCCCAGCTCTGCGGCGCAGTGTCGCGCAGTGCGTTGTACTGGCGCTCCACGCTGGCGCTGGTGTCGATGTAGTTGTCGATCTTCTTGTAGAACACCGACCACGCCACCACCGCTTGCTGCGCGAAATAATATTCGGCAGAGAGATTGAAGTTCCAGGATTCATACGGCGACAGGTCTGCATTGCCGCCGCTGCCGGTCAAGGTGGTGTCGTTGAGGAAGGTGTTGTTGACCATCTGGTTGTACGGTGCCCAGGCGATGACCTTGGCCGCAGCGAAGCGGAATACCCAGTCGTCGCTGGTGTCGTACGACAGCGTCAGCGAAGGCAGCAGAAAGTCTTCCTTGCGGGTGCGGGTCTGCCACAGGCTGCCGGCCTCGGCGAGGGAGGGCGTGCCGCTGTAGACGAAGCCACTGCCTTCGGTCTTGGAATCCACGTAGCGCACGCCGAGATTGCCGCGCAGACCGCCGCCGGAAAAATTCAGCTGCGCGTAGGCCGCATTGTTGGTCTGCTCCAGCGCCCAGCTGTTGTTGAGGTAGCTGGCCGGATCCGGCGCGCTGTAATCGACCGGGCTGTTGCGGATCCAGTTCAGCACGTTGTTGCGACCTGCCTGTATATGTCGGCCGTGATCGGGATAGAACCCCTGCAGATCGGTGAGCCCGATCGTGCCCACGTCGGCCAGGGTGCCGGGGGTGACACCACCATAGACATTGAGCTCGAAGCGCTCGTCATGCTTGCCGTGGCGCACGCCCAACAGCAGTTGATTGAACACGCCATCGAACTGCAGATTGAAATCCAGCTGGCCGTAGGTGTCCTTGCTTTCGGTAGAGAAGATGCCGTTGTTGCCGAACCAGCCGCCGGCCGAACCCCAGTTGGCGGGATTACGTGCCGCTGCGGAATCGTCGAAGCGGATGCCGCGGCGGGTGTCCCAGCTGAAGCCGCCGTTGTAGAACGGCTCGATGAAGTATTGCGAGAGATCGTTGTTCTCGGACTTGCTCTGGCCCACCTGTCCGTTCAAGCCCCAACCCTCGCCGCGGAAGGCGCCGCGCAGGTCCAGTCCTTTGGTGGTCACCTCCGATTCGCGCACGTTGTTGTCGTAGATCACCGTGCCGCCGAGCGGGATCGCATTGGCGCTGGAGTGGCCACTGGTGACCACGCCGTTACGGACGCCGCCAAGTTGGTCCACCGCCGCCACGGTGCCGGCATTCCAGGTCAAAAAGCTGTACATCGACTGGTTGTAGTTGTCGAAGTTCTCATTGATGTACAGGCCGCTCAGATTGAACTCCAGCGCCTCGCTGGGCTTGAGTTGCAGGTTGACCACGGCGCTGTCGCGCTCGCGATCCTGCTGGAACCAGGCCGCGTTGATCGAGTTGGGTACATCCGCATCGGCAGGCACGCCGCCTGCGGCATTGGCGAAAGTGCTGGCCGGTGCGTAGCCGAACACTTCCATGCCGCGGCGGTCGACGCGTTCTTCGTAGTGCTGCGCCGACACCGCAATGCCGAAGGTCTGCGCCGCGTTCTTCCAGCTGTAGAGCAGTGCCGCGTTGGGTTTGCCCTGGCTGGCCTGGTCGCTGTAGCTATAGCCGATGGACGCAGCCACTTCGTTGGCCTTCAGATCCAGCGGCTGCCGCGTGTGCATTAGCACCGTGCCGCCCAGGCTGCCTTCGGTCAGGCGCGCTTCGGAGGATTTGAGAATTTCCGCACGGCCCAGGATCTGCGGGGCCAGCAGGGTGTAATCGAACCCGCGGCTGGGCTGTTCGCCATAAAGCCAGATCGCCTGCGCAACCGGATGCCCGTCCAGGAACGACAGATTGAGGCTGGGGTCGGTGCCGTCGATACTCACGCGCTCGCCTTGTCCGAAGCGCCGGTCCAGGGTGACGCCGGGAATCTGCGAGAGCGCTTCGGCCACGTTGGTGCTTGGGAATTTACCGATGTCTTCGGCGGTGATCGCCTCGGAGATGCCGGTGTTGTTGCGTTTGGTATCGAGCGATTTTTCCAGGCTGGCGCGGATGCCGACCACCTGGACGGCATCCAGGTCGGTGGCTTGCGTGCCAGCGCCGTCCTGGGCTTGCGCAGCGAATGCCAGCGATAGTGCAATGGCGCTGGACAGCAGGGTGGTGCTGTATTTCATGATGTCTCTCCTCATCACGCACAGGGATGGACGGCGGGCTGCCGCTCGCCGGATGCGGGGTCTTGCAGACGCGCGCTCGGGGTGGAACGCGTGGTAGATCGCTTACGACAGCTCGGTGTGGTGTTGCAGATACCAGTTGGCCGCGCCGAGCACGCCCAGTTGCCCGTGCTCGACCAATTTGACCGGGATGCGTTCGAGCACCGCGCGCATGTTTCCCTTGTCCAGGAAGCGCTCGGCGAATGTGCTGCCAGCCAGGAACTGGCCGATCGTCGGCAGGAAGCCCCCGGCCAGATAGATGCCACCGGCAGCGCCGTAGGCCAGTGCCATGTCGCCGACCGCGCTCCCCAGCAGGCCGCAAAAAATTTGCAGACACTCGCGCGCAAGCGCATCGTTTTCGTGCAGCGCTGCGTGCGTCACGGCGGCGGGCAGGCGATGGAGCGGCGTTGCGTCATGCAGCTCGCACACCGCGTCGTAGAGATGCAGTAAGCCCGGGCCGGAAAGCACGTGCTCGAGCGGCAGATAGTGCCGGCCACGCAACAGGCGTTGCAGCAAGGCGTATTCGTGCGGGTGGGTGCTGGCCAGCGCGACCTGGCCGGCTTCGGTAGCCAGCACGATTGCGCGTGGCTTGGCATCGATCCACAGTGCTGCACCCAGACCGGTGCCGGGGCCGACCACCAGAATCGGCCCGTTGGCGCGCGCATGGCGCGGCGTGGGTCCGCTCAGCTGCAGCACGGCGCGTTGTTCCATCTGCGGCGCTGCGTAGGCCACCGCCTCGAAATCGTTGACCAGGTGCACGTTGCGCACCGCCAGTGCGGTACCGATGCGGTTGGGCGAAATCGTCCAGGGCAGGTTGTTGCTGATGAAGCTGCCATCGTCCAGCGCTACGCCGGCACTGGCGATGACCACCGCATCGACGCGGCGCCGCTGTTGCAGGAAGTCCTCGAGGATGGCCTGGAGACTGGCGTGTTCGGCGCAGCGATAGGTGCGGTAATGCGAAAGCTCGATGGCTGCATCGCGCTTCTGCAGCATGTGCCCGACACGCACATGCGTGCCACCGACATCGGCAGCGACGAAGCTGGTGGCAACGGGGACATCGGGCGAGGCAGAGGCGTAAGCGGAACGCGAAATCGCAGCCACATTCAGTCCTTTGGTCCGTCTGACCGGCCGATGCCGTCAGCGAGTAGGGGCCTGTGTAGGAGTTGGTGACAACGATGTCAATGGATCAGTCGGGTTGGATCGATCTTGGTGGCGTGCTCAAGTGCAAAACCGTGCCATTTGGCATTGTCTGTGCGGACTTCATTGCGCAACGTGGACAAATGCGTCCAACGTGGCGCGGTGGTTGCCGAAAAGCCGACCCGGCAACTGGCGCATGGCGCTCAATTGCCCGCGAGGTGCTTCAGCCGGCGATCGCCATCGTTCAAGAACTGCGTCAGCGCACGGCGGCAGCGGTGGGCACGCCGGGCAATGTGCTGCAGGCCGCGTTATCGGTGGGCGGTGCCTGGGTGGGGTAACGCTGCTTGCCGACTACATAGGTCTGGCTGGTGGCAACGAATCCGTCCGCGTAAGTGGCTTCGACGAAATACGCGCTCCAGCCGTTCTCCGGAATCTGCACCGGTACCCGGACCGGGCCGCCGCCGGCAAGCGCAATGGGCGTGGCGCTGTAGCGTATGCCGCAGGCGTAGCGGAAATCGCGCGCGTGCGGATTATGTGCACTCCATAGCTGCACCTGCGTTGGCCGCTCGGAGGAGCGGAAGCGGATCTGCGGCGCTTGGCCCATACGCAACACATCGCTTACCTGCGGTAACGGGCGCTGCTGCTGCAGGCGCGTGATAAACGGCACCAGGGTATCGACGACGGAGGCGCGGATATTGTGCGCACTGTTGGGCAGGACGCGCAGCGCCTTGCTGCCGGGTAGTGCGTCATAGAAGAACTGGGTGTTGTCCGGCAAAAAGAAGTCGTCGCCGCTGGCGTTGACGATGTACTTGGGCACCGCCAGCCGCGTGCGGTACGGCGTGTGCAAATAGCTCAGCGGATCTTGCAGCTGCACCAACTGCGCGAAGGCGGGGGTCTGCAGTTGTGAGGTGATGCCCTGCTTTGCATAGGCGTTGAAGGCGATCGGCCAGTTGCCGCCATAGGTGCGGGACATATGCTCCAGCACGGCCGGCATGTTGAGGATGTCGATCACCAATGGCGCCACCGCCTCCACGCGCCGGTCTGCGATGGTGGCGTGCCAGCTGGCCCATCCGCGTTTGGAGGCGCCGGCAAGGACGAAGCGATGGATTCGCAGTGGGGCCAGTTCGCGCTCGGCCAGGCTCATGGTGCGCGCAATCGCGGCCGCCATCGGCACATGCAGCGGCAATGTCTTGCGCTGCTGCGGCGCCTTGAGAAACAGCGACCAGCTATAGGCCACGCTGTCGTCTTCGCGGCGCGGGGTGGCATCGCCCTGGTAGATCAGCGCCTGGTTGGGGATGTCGCTGAGCGCGATCACCACCGTGCGGGTGCGTTGCGCCAAGGCGGCCAGCGCTTCGGGCGCCAACTCGCTGGCCGGCTGCGCCGCACTGCCATCCGCCGGGTGACGCGTGCCATTGGTTGAGATCAACACCGCGCGCGTGGGCAAGGCCTCTGTCGGCACGTAAATCGCCACGTCATGCTGCCAGCGCGCCGGCATGACCAGTCCCTCGGGCGACCAGTCCTGCGAGGTCAGTAGGTAATCGCGCCGCTCGACACCGGCCACGCTGCTGGTGCCAACGCGCGTATAGGTCAGCGGTTGCTGTTCGATGGCATCGTGGTAACACACCAGGGCTTGCCCGAAGCCAACGTCCGGTGCATTGGCGCAGCGCTCCGCCGGCGACGCAGCGGACGCGATGGGATCAGCGGGCGCGACGCCTGCAAAGAGTGTCAGGGACGATAGCAGTGCAAGGCTGCAATAGGTCTTCGAGTGCATGCAGGTTCTCCAGAGTCCGTGCGTGTGGCCAGCGATTGCTGCGACCAATTGCGTGGGAAAAACGCGGTTAGCAGTGGCGTCAGCGACGGGTGGGGGGCGCGGTGTGTGCAGGAGTGTACGCGTGGTCGGAATCGGTCAGTAGGACGGCACCTATCGCTACCGCCAATGGCTGCGTGTGCGCGATGCTGAGTACGATGATTCGGCGCGCCAACGTTGGCTGCGCCTGGGCATGGCGGGTGCGCACTGACGCTTGCGCTCTGTCTGCCGCACCGGCGCCGCCTTGCGCATGCGTTGCTCTACGGCGAGCACATTGCAGCGGCTGGTTGCAATGTCGCATGCGCAACGCGCAGCGGCGGGATACGCGCGGCGCATGCCGATGCCGTGGGTGGCAACCGCTTTCGGCAGCCGCGCAAGCTCGGCGGAGGCGCTTACTTGATCCGCCGCACCTTGGCCGGGGTGTTGTAACCCTCGATCTGCAGATACCACACGCCGACCAGACCCGGCTTGATCTTGACCTTGGGTGCGTCCTTGCGCACGCCAGACAGGCTGGCGGCATCGGTCTGTTCCCACTCCTGACCGTTGGCCAGCGTGTAAACGCGGCCCTTGGCGAAGCCCTTGAATTCGCCAACCATGGTGCTCTCGATCGGCTCCTTGCTGCCGAAGTCGAAGAAGCCGCGGTTCTTGACGATCACTTCCTGGCGGCCGGCTTCCTTGGCCTGTTCGACCACCACTGCGGCCTCCTTGGCGACCTTGCCCTGCAGCCAATCGTTGAGCGCAGCCAGTTCGCTCGCATTGAGTTTGTCCAGGCCGGCGGCCTTGAACTGTTCGGCACTCATCTGCGACTGCAGGTCGCCTTGCACCGCGCGTTGCGCCAGGGCAGGGGCGGCATGCAGCGCCAAGGTCAGGCAAACCAGCAAGGGAATGCGGCGCGCGAGCGACATGGAAGCCATCCGAAGAAGAAGAGAGGGCTAGTGTAGACGCTGTTGGCGCATGCCGGCGCTGCCTATTCCAGCGGGTCTGCGGTGGCTGCTGCGGGGCGTTCTGGGCGGCGATAGATGAAGGCCGGTGCCGGCGATGCCGACTCCTGCTCGGCGGTTGCGCGCACCTGCGCATGGATGGGCGAACGTTCGCAGACCGGGTCCAGCGTGGCGGCATCGCCGCTGAGCGCCAGCGCCTGGCAGCGGCAGCCACCCCAATCGATCTCGCGCTTGGGGCAGCCCTGGCACACCTCCGGCATCCATGCGGTGCCGCGAAAGCGCACGAATGCCTCGCCGTTGTTCCAGATATCGGCCAGCGAGCGCTCGCGCAGATTGTCAAAGCGCAGGCCATCGATGGTTTCGGCGGCATGGCAGGGCAGCACGTCGCCGCGCGGGGAGATATTGACGAAGCGTTGGCCCCAGCCGCCCATGCAGGGTTTGGGCTGGCGCGCGTAGTAATCGGGCGTGACGAAATCGATCGCCAGGCGGTCGCCGAGTTGGCGTCGCGCGGTTTCCACCGCGTCGATGGTGGCCAGCAGTTGCTCGCGGCTGGGCATCAGCGCAGCGCGGTTGCGCAGGCCCCAGCCGTAGTATTGGGTGTGCGCCACCTCGATGCGCTCGGCCTGCCATTCCAGCGCCAGCGCGATCATCCCGGGCACGCGTTCGGCGTTATGGCGGTGCAGTACCGCGTTGATCGTCAGCGGCAGGCCGCGGGCGCGGACCGCGGCGGCGAATTCGCGCTTTTTGGACAAGCTGTTGCGGTAGCCGGCGATGCGGTCGGCGCCGGCCGCATCCACGTCCTGCACGCTCAACTGCACATGTTCCAGCCCGGCCGCCTGCAGTTGGTCCAGCATTGGCTCGCCGCCGGCGACGCCGGAGGTGATCAGGTTGCTGTACAGCCCGAGTGCGCGCGCATGTGCGACCAGTTCGGGCAGGTCTTTGCGCAACATGGGCTCGCCGCCGGAAAAATGCGCCTGCAGCACGCCCATGTCGGCGGCCTGCTGCAGCAGCGAGCGCCAGCCTGCGGTGTCCATTTCCTCGCGCAGCGCTGCCAGCGCGATCGGGTTGGAGCAATACGGGCACGCCAACGGGCAGCGGTGGGTCAATTCCAACAACACCGATAGCGGTGGCGGCGCGATGCTCATAGCCGCAGCAAACGCTTCTGATGCAGGGTATCGGTGAGTTCGATCACGTCCGCTTCGATTTGGGCCGCGTCCGCATCGAATTCTGCAGCCAGCTCCTGCGCGATCTGCGCCAGCGAGCGCGTGCCGTCGTAGCGCTGCGCGACCACCAAGGCGATGTCGTCCAGCTCGACCACGCGTTCGGGCGCCAGCAATACCCACTGGTCGCGCGCACGGTCATGTTGCAGGCGCACGCCTGCACGCAGGGCCGGCTGGCTATGGTGGGTAATGCCGCTCATGCCGCGACCCGGCTGGCGTCGCGGTCCGGCACGAAGGCGTCCGGCCACACGATGCCTGGGCTCACGTAGGCCACATGCAATGCATCCAGCTGTGCCCAGAGCACCGAGCACTTGAAATGCAGGGCGGCCTTGACCAGTGCCTGCTTTTCGACCGTATCGGCATGCTGCTTGACGTAATCCAGCGCGAAATCCGAATCGCGTGGCGCCTCGGTCAGGCGATGCTCGAAATAGGCCAACGCTTCGGACGACACGAAGTCGTAATGCTTGAGCATGCCGGCCACGCGCTGGCCGATGATGTTGGGCGCGAACAATTCGGTCAGCGACGAGGCGATCGCTTCGAGCAGGCTTTTTTCGCGCACGAAGTGCAGGTACGCCTGCACCGCAAAGCGCGTGCCGGGCAGCAGCGCGCGCCCGGACTCCACCAGCGTGCGGTCCAGGCCCAGCGCGTCGGTGAGATGCAGCCAGCGTGCGATACCCCCGTCGCTGGCGCTATTGCCGTCGTGGTCGAGGATGCGTTGCCGCCAGATCCGCCGCAGCGCGGGGTCTTCCATGCGCGCCAGAATCGCCGCGTCCTTCAGCGGAATGCAGCGCTGGTACTCGAAGCGATTCAACGCCCAGGCCTGCACCTGGCCTCGGTCGAGCTTGCCGTGGTGCAACAGCGCATGAAACGGATGCTGGTCGTGATACAGGCGCGCGCCGATGGCACGCAGGTCTGCTTCCAGTTGGTCGGGGCTGAGCAGCGCAGTCACAGGGCGATCTCCAGGCCGTCGTGGGCAACTTCCCAACCGCTGGCGCGCGCGCTGGCGAACTCGGGTGAGAGGGTGTTGAGCACGGGATTGGTGGTGTTGAGATGGATGAAGATCTTGCGCGCCACGTTCAACGGCGCGAACGCGGCAATGGTGCCATCGGGGCCATCGATGCTCATGTGGCCCATGCGTTGGCCGGTCTTCTGGCTGACGCCCAGCTGCACCATCTCGTCATCGCGCCACAACGTGCCGTCGAAGAACACCAGTTCGGCGTCCTGCAGGCGCGCACGCAAGGCGTCGGTCATCGCAGCGCAGCCGGGAATGTAATGCATGCGGTGGCGGCCATCGCCGATGGTGAGCCCGAGGGTTTCTTCATCGGACCCCGCCAGGTCGCCGCCGCTGCGCGACTCCATGAACAAGGGCACCTTGCCGGGCACCGAGAAGGGCGTGAGCTGTAATCCGCACAGCACCAGCGGAGTGTCCAGCGCGAACGGCTGCCGGCTCACGTACTGCGGATTGACGGCGTCGAAAATGGGGTTCTGCGCGAGCAGGCCCAACACGCGGCTGCTGGCATGCAACGAGAACCGCTGGCTTTCGCGCATCGAGAGCAGGCCGGCGATGTGGTCGATCTCGCCGCTGGTCAGCAGCACCGCCTCGATCGGCGAATGTCGCAGCCCGTGCTGCGGCCACAAGGCCGGTGTCGCAAGAATTTGTTGGCGGAAATCTGGCGAGGCATTGATCAGCACCCAGCGCTCGCCATCGGCGCTGACTGCGATGCTGGCCTGGGTACGACGCTGGGCACCGTCTGTTTGCTGCCACGCCCGCAGGCTCGCGGGGGTGTGGCAATTCCACTGCGGGTGCCCACCGCCGGCCGCCGATCCCAAGACGATGATACGCATGGAGAACTGGACCTAATCTGCCGGCAACTGCCGGTCATGCATCAAGAGGAAAGGCGGCAAGGTAAGCATGAAACGTGCAGGATCAAAACTCGCCGGAGACGTAGCAGTTGATTTCGGCGCCACAATTGACTTCACGAACGACAGGCTTCTTCCAGGTCTTCATACGGCTACCTCAGCAGTTGGGAAAAACGTCGCTGGCTGCAGGATGCAACGCACGACGTGCCCCGAGCATAGGCAGGCGGTCTGGCGCAGTTGTAAAGGGCACGTAAAAAGGTGCGTAGGTTCCGATTCCCGTGCGCAGCGCCGTGCCGCTTTTCGCGCCCGGCGGTTACGAATCAAGACGTTGCGGGGTGAACCTGGCCTAAGCACGCGCGTCCTCCCGCACGGCGAGCGCCGCGGTAAAACGCGTTGTGGAGAAGGTGACGCGCACGTTACCGTAGTCGTCAGCCTCCCGTTGTTGCCCGCCGCCGTGTCCACCGCTGTGACCAGTTCCTCATTTGATCGTCTGCAGGCGCTGCTGCAGCGGCCTGCCGTGGCCTCGATCGCGCCGGCAGTGCGCGACGCGCTGGCGCAGGCCTGGCAGGACCTGCCGCCTACGCAGACCGATCGCGTGCCGTGGGCATTGCTCGGCGACACCCTGGATGCATTGGCGCTGCTGGCCGCCGACGAAGCCACCTTGATTGCGGCGTTGCTGTTCGACTTGCCTGCCTTGCGCGGCGCGATCGCGGGCCTGCCGTGGCAACCGGCGGAGCGGCGGGTGGCGGTGGAAGGCCTGTTGGACGGCCTGGATGCAGCCGATCAGGTCTGGGCGCTGCATGCCGGACGCGAGGCCGGGCGCAACAGCGAAGGGTTGCGGCGTCTGCTGCTTTCCATCATCCACGACCTGCGCGTGGTGCCGATCCTGCTGGCACGGCAGCTGGCGCGCATGCGCGTGGCCGATCGTCTGAGCGAAGATGAGCGCCGCGCGCTGGCCCAGCTCACGCGCGACATCCACGCGCCGCTGGCCAACCGGCTGGGCATCTGGCAGGTGAAGTGGGAGTTGGAGGACCTGGCATTCCGGCATCTGGAGCCGGAGACCTATCGCCGCATCGCCCGCGAAGTGGACGAAACCCGCGTGGCGCGCGAGCGCTACCTGGAAGCGGTCAAGCGCACCCTGTCGGCAGCGCTTGCCCAGCAGGGCCTGCGCGCAGAGGTGAGCGGACGGCCGAAGCACATCTACAGCATCTGGCGAAAGATGCAGAAGAAGCGGCTGTCGTTCGATCAGCTGTACGACATCCGCGCGGTGCGGGTAATGGTCGAGGACGTGGCGGCGTGCTATGCCGCGCTGGGGGCGGTGCATTCGTTGTGGGCGCCGGTGCCGAGCGAGTTCGACGATTACATCGCCCGGCCCAAGGCCAACGACTACCGCTCGTTGCATACCGCGGTGGTCGGCCCGGAAGGGCGCACGATCGAAATCCAGATCCGTACCTTCGAAATGCACGCCCAGGCCGAACTCGGCGTGGCTGCGCACTGGAAATACAAGGAAGGCGGCAAGGGCGGCGAAAAAGCGTTCGATCGCAAGATTTTGTGGATGCGCCAGCTGCTGGAGCAGGTGCAGGAGGGCGAGCATGGCGAACTGGCCGGCGCGCTGGATGCCGAGCTGATCGAAGACCGCGTGTATGCGCTCACCCCCAAGGGCGAGGTGATCGATCTGCCGCAAGGTGCCACGCCGCTGGATTTTGCGTATCACGTGCACACCATGGTCGGGCATCGCTGCCGTGGCGCACGCGTCAACGACCGCATCGTGCCGCTGACCTACCGGCTGCGCAGCGGCGACCGCGTGGAAATCATGACCGCCAAGGAAGCGGACCCGCGCCGCGATTGGCTGCTGGCCTCCAACGGCTTTCTGGCCAGCGGGCGCTCGCGCGACAAGGTACGCGCCTGGTTCCACAAGCTGGACCGCGCGCGCAATGTGCAGGCGGGCAAGGACTTGCTCGATCGCGAGCTCAAGCGCCTGGGCCTGCAGCATGCGGATCTGAGCGTGGCCGCGCGCAAATTCCACGCCGAAAACGTCGACGAGCTGTATATCCAGGTCGCCCTGGGCGATACCGGCCCGAACCAGGTCAGCCGTGCGTTGCTGGAAGCCGAACGTGCCGCGTCCCAGCCGGCGGTACCGGCGCCCCCGCGGCCGACCGCGCGGCGCGATGGATTGGGGAAATCCAAATTCACCGTCGAGGGAGTGGGCAATTTGCTGGTGCAGTTGGCGCGTTGCTGCCAGCCGGTGGCCGGCGAACCGATTGCCGGCTATCTCACCCGCGGTCGCGGCATCACCGTGCACCGCACCGACTGTGCGGCACTGGCGCGCCTGGCCGCCGCCCACCCGCAGCGCGTGTTGCCGGTGGAGTGGGGCAAGGCCGGCAGCGGCTACGAAGTGGATGTGCAGGTGCGCGCGGTGGACCGCCGCTGGCTGCTCAAGGACATCACCAACCTGATCGCCCAGGAAGACGCGCACGTGCTGGAAATCAACAGCGACAACGTGCGCGATACCGGCAGGGCGCAGCTACGGCTGCGCTTGAAGGTCAGCGATTACGACCAGCTGTCCGGCCTGCTCGGCAAGCTGGATGCGCTGCCCGGCGTGAGCGAGGTGCGGCGGCTGGGCTGAGGACGCCGCGCACCTGGCAAGAGCACGCGGTTGAAAACAGACAGCACATGAAAGAGGTGAGCTGTGCTTGCCTGACGATTCCCGATTCCCGATTCCCGATTCCCGATTCCCGATTCCCGATTCCCGAAGAGCCCACACCGCCTTCGCAGCCTCCACCGCTACCATAATGCGGTGAACGCGTCCCCGTCAGGTCGCGCCAAGGATGGACGCCACCGTATGTCTCCGCTCCCGCGCTGGGCCAGATCGCCCCGCCTCTGGGCGCCACTGCGCAGCCGTGCGCTCTGGCGCATGGTGTTGGCGCTGTGCGCCTGCTTGCTGCTCACCGTGATCGTGCTGCGCAAGCCGCTGGCCGATTGGCTGTGGCCGGACACGCGCATCCAGCAATTGTTGCAGCGGGGCGATGCGGCCCTGGCACGCGGCCAGCTCAGCGCCGCCAACGGCAACGGTGCGCGCGAACTGTTCGCCGCCGCGCTTGCACTGGACAGCGACCGTGGGGAAGCCCGTACCGGGCTGGCGCGGACCGGCGCTGCTGCGGTAGCGCAGGCGCGTGCAGCGGTTGCGGCAGGCGATGCCGCAGCAGCGCAGCGCGCGCTGGCGCTGGCCACCGCCCTGGAGACGCCGCAGGCGCAGATCGCCCCGGTTGCGGCGCGGCTGCGCGCGCGCTGCAGGCGCGTCGGGTGGGGCTGGATGCCTTGCTGGCGCAGGCCGCGCTCGCGCAGCAGCAGGGTCGCCTGGACGGCACGCCGGAGAGTGCGTTGCCGCTCTATCAACGCATCCTGACCCTGGCGCCCGACCGCACCGACGCACTGGAAGGCCGCGAGGACGCCCTGACCGATCTGTTGGCGCAGGCACGCCACGCACTGGCGCGCGATGCGCTCGGCGAGGCGTCGGCGTTGCTGGCCGCGGCCAAGCGTTACGACCCCGGGCATGTCGACATGCCGCTGACCGAAGGCCAGTACCACCGCCTGCTGGAACAGCGACGTCAGCGCGCGCAGGCCTTGCTGCGACGTGGCCGCCTGGCCCCGGCTGCGCGCGATTTCAACGCGGTGCTGGCCGCCGAACCGGACGATGCAATCGCCCAGCGCGGCCGCGATCAGGTCGCGGACGAGTACGCCGCACAGGCCAGCCGGCAGGCGGCGGATTTCCACTTCGACGATGCGCTGCAATCCCTGCGTCAGGCACAGCTCCTGGTGCCTGGCGCCGCATCGATCGTGCAGGCCGAGCAAGCGATTGCGCGCGCGCGCGACGCCCAGCGCGGCCCGGACGCGAGCCTGTCGCGGGGCACGCGCGAGCGCCGCCTGCGGGCATTGCTGCAGCGCGTTGCCGATGCCGAAGCGCAGCAACGCTGGATGACACCGCCTGGCGCCAGCGCCTATGACGCCGTGCGTGCCGCGCAGGCGCTGGCGCCACGCGATCCGCGTGTGCTGCAGGCCGCGGCGCGCGTGGTACCGGCCAGCCAACGTTGTTTCGAGGACGAACTGCGCAACAACCGCCTGCGCGCCGCGCGCGGGTGCCTGGATGCCTGGCAGGCGCTGACGCCCAATGCCGATGCATTGGCCGGTGCGCGACGCCGCCTTGCACAGCGCTGGGTGGCGGTCGGGAGCGAACGGCTGGGCCAGGAGGACGCAGCCTTCGCCCGCCGTGCGCAGGACGAGGCGCATCAGCTGGATCCGGGTTTGCCGGAACTTGCCGAATTCACGCGACGGGTCAAGGCGGTGGCCGAACAGCGGTGAGCAGTTGCTGGTGATGTGGGTAACGTGGAAGCCCGCCGAGCGTGTGTCGTCCCAAGGTCTCAGGCCCGTGTTGCATCAGGTACAGGCACAGTCCCACGCTCCAAGCCCCCCTATTTGCATCAGATGCAATGCGTGCTGCAGACGCAGGTGAACCAAGCTGTGCAGCCTTTCAACCGGTACGCGATCAAGCTGCGATGCACACTCCCTTCTCCACCGGGAGAAGATGCCGCGAGGGGCAGATGAGGGTGCGAGCGCAGCAGCGTGATGCGGCGCGAGCGGATCAATCGCCCATCATTGCGTGTACTGCGGCGTTTGGTGATGCAAACGATTCAGACGCCAATCCCTAGCCACCTGCTCACCCCGCAATGAACAACTCGCGCACCGTCGCCCGTGCTGCGTCCAGCGAAAAATGTTCGGCCACGTTGCGCAAGCCGTTGTCGGCCAGGCGTTGCCACAGTGCTGCGTCCTGATACAGCCGCACGATTGCAGCGGCGAAGGCGTCCGCATCGTCGGCGACGCACACATCCTCGCCGTCGCGCAAGTGCATGCCTTCCACCGCGCAGGTGGTGCCGACCACCGGCTGGCCGTGCGCCATGCTCAGATTGATCTTGCCTTTCACGCCCGCGCCAAAACGCAGCGGTGCCACTGCGATACGCGCACTGTCCATGAACGGAACCAGATCCGGGACATGACCATGCAACTGCACGCCGGGGCACTCATCGGCCAGCAATTTCAGGGCGTCAGGCAGGTCGGCACCGATGCAGTGGAAGAGCACCTCGGGCAGCTGCGCACGGACCTGCGGAAAGATGGCGCTGATGAACCATTGCACCGCATCCACATTCGGCGGATGACGAAAGCCGCCGACGAAGACCAGGTCGCGGCGTTGCGCAAAGCGATGGCCGCTGCCGGCGACTTCATGCAGGTTGGACAGCAGCGCGGTGCGGATGTGCGGCGCATCTGCGCGCAGTTGCGCCTGTTCTGCGGCCGACACCAGCACGGTGACATCGGTGGCCGCCATGATCTCCAGCTCGCGCAGGCGGGTGCGTTCTGCGCTGCGCAGCAGATTGGCATCGCGGGCCAGCTCGGCACCGCGGCGTTCGCGCAGGTAATGCAGGTCGACGGTGTCGAACAAGGTGCGCGCCTGAGGCGCGTATTGCCTGAGCAATGGCAGGCAGGCATGCGCCACGTGGTGGCGTACCAGCAGCACCACCGCAAACCGCGCACCATGGCTGCGCAGCCAGCTGCCGATGCCTTCGAGAAACGGCGCGTACCAGACTTCGACACCGAGTTGCTGCAATGCCTGGGTGTGGCGCCCGGCGTGTTCGCGGCGTGTCGGCACGAAGACGACATGCGCGCCTTCCTCGCGCAGCAGGCGGATCAGGTTGAACTGCCGCAGCGAGCCTGAGTCGCGGTCCGGCTGCGGCACGCACTCGTCCAGGATCAAGACCTGTCGCTGGTGGCGGTGCAGCAGCGCAGGCCCGGGCAGCACCGGCTGCTGAATTTGTTCGCTGAGTTGCGGTGACCATTTTTCAGCAAATTGCCTTTGATGCTCCGCAACCACTGATTCTTTCTTCGTGTCATGGGTTTGGTTATGCACCACTACGCTGGCCGGCTGCACCAGCACCTGATATCCGGCCGCGCGGACGGCAAACGCCAGATCGGTGTCTTCGTAATACGCCGGCATGTAGCGCCGGTCCAGCCCGCCCAGTGTCTGCAACAGCGCGCGCGGCAGCGCGATGGCCGCGCCCGAGCAGTAGTCCATCGCGCGGACATATGCATAGCGCGGGTCCTCGGACGATTCGAAGCGGCCGTAGCTCCAGGCGCTGCCATCGGCGAAGACCACGCCGCCGGATTCCTGCAGGCGCCCGTCCGGATACACCAGTTGCGCGCCGACCAGACCGGCGGCCGGATACCGGGCAAAGGTGTCGATCAACCGGTCCAGCCAGCCAGGTTGCGGAATGGTGTCATTGTTGAGCAGCACCACGAACTCGCCGCGCGCCAGCGCGATGCCGTCGTTGCAGGCCGCGATGAAACCGCCGTTGCTCGCACGCACGTGGTAGTGCAGGCCGGCGATCTGCGGCAACTGTTCAGCGGTGGCGTCGCTGCTGCCGTCGTCCACGACGATGATGTCCACACTCAGCAGCGGCGGATGCGCCGCCAGCGCGCGCAGGCAGGCCAGGGTGTGCGCAATGTGGTTGTAGACCGGAATCACCACCGTCACCCGCGGGGTCGCGCTGTGCGGCAGTGCGAACGCCGCAAATGGGGCGGCCTGCGGCAGCCACAGCGGCGTGCCCAGGGCGACCGGAGGCGCCTGTGTGTGTACGCGAATGCGCTGCCAGGTGGCGCGCCAGCCGCGCGTGCGCATGCTGGCCACGCTGCGGTGGATCAGGCCGAGGACGCGATTGAACAGATAGCGCGTATCGGCCAAAGACATCGACATTGCGTTGGAACTCCAGCGTGGTATGGCAGTGAACGGTGCGAGCAGCGCGCGGGTCGAGGCAATCGTTGCATCTGCCCGCGCAGTGTACGAACCATGCCTGCTGCTGCCGAGAACACGTCGCGCTTGGCGAAGCGGCGTCGGGCGTTTTGTTAGCCGCTCTTAACGGCCGACGGGGCCGGCAGGTCACAGCCATGACAGCGCTGCTAGACTCGCCGGACTCTACATTCTCGCATTCCTGTGCCCCGACGCCACGACAACGACGCTCCCGACGATTTCGAGGACGACACCAACGCGCAAGGCTCCCGCTGGCAACGCAGACTCATCGTCTGGGGATTTGCCGCGTTCGCGCTGGCGCTCGGTTTCCTGATTCCCTATACGATGTATCTCAACAAGCAGGTCACCCAGCGCTTTGGCGAACTGCGTTGGCAGATCCCGACCCGCGTATACGGCCGGCCGCTGGTGCTCGTGCCGGGCAACGCACTGGATGCGGCCACCCTGAAGACCGAGCTGGACGCGGCGTCGTACCGCGACGACGGTCAGGCGAAGCTGGCCGGCACCTACCAGCAGGACGGCAGCCGCTTCACCATCGCCAGCCGCGGCTACATCGATGTGGATGGACGCGTGTCGCCGCGCCGGGTCGAAGTCAGCCTGGCCGGTGGGCGCGTGGCCAGCCTGCGCGACGCCGGCGACCGCAAGGCGCTCAAAAGCGCACGCCTGGACCCGGCGCGCATTGCCACCCTGTACGGCCAGAAGCAGGAAGAGCGCCGCCTGGTGCGCATGGAAGAAGTGCCCGAGCTGCTGGTCACCGGCCTGCAGGCAGTGGAAGACCGCGACTTCAACAGCCACCACGGCATCGACTTGAGCGGCATGGTGCGCGCGGCCTGGATCATGGCGCGCTCCGGCGGCCAGGTCCGCCAGGGCGCCAGCACCCTGACCCAGCAGCTGGCCCGCAGCGGCCTGCTCGGCATCGGCAAGGAACAGACGCTCACGCGCAAGTTCAACGAGATCCTGTATGCGCTGATCATGGAGGCGCGCTACGACAAGCGCACCATCCTGGAGGCCTATCTCAACCAGGTCTATCTGGGCCAGCGCGGCGGCCAGGCGATCCACGGCGTGTCCTCGGGCGCAGAGCTGTGGTTCGGCCGCGAACTCAATTCGATGACCACCGAGCAGATCGCATTGTTGATCGGGCTGGTCAAGGGGCCCTCGTACTACGACCCGCGGCGTAACCCGGAACGCGCGCTGGACCGGCGCAATTTCGTGCTCGGCAAGCTGCACGAAAACAACCTGATCAACGACGCCGAATACAAGCGCGCACTGGCTGCGCCGTTGGGCGTGCCGACCGAGCCCGGCCTGGTCGCCGCCAACCGCTTCCCGGCGTATGTGGACCTGGTGCGACGCCAGCTGGCGCACGACTATCCGGAAGGCGTGCTGCAGGGCGCCGGCATGAGCGTGCTCACCGGCATGTCGCCGTCTGCGCAGGCGTATGCCGAAGGTGCAGTGACCGGCACCATCAAGCGGCTGGACAACAAGAAGCGACCGCCGCTGCAGGCGGGATTGGTGCTCACCGACGTGCACAACGGCGATGTGCTGGCCGTGGTCGGCAGCCGCGATGTGGCCAAGCCGGGTTTCAATCGTGCGGTGGAAGCGCAGCGGCAGGTGGGCTCGTTGCTCAAGCCGTTCGTCTACATGCTGGCCTTGGCCTCGCCGGACCGCTGGGCGCTGTCCAGCTGGGTCGACGACTCGCCGGTGACCGTGCAGCTCAGCCGCGGCAAGACCTGGTCGCCGGGCAATTCCGACAACCGCAGCCACGGCACGGTGCGCCTGGTCGATGCGCTGGCGCATTCCTACAACCAGGCCACGGTGCGGGTGGGCATGCAGGTCGGCGCGGACCGCATCGCGCAGCTGATCCAGGTCTTGGCCGGTATCAAGGCCGAGCCCAATCCGGCGCTGATCCTGGGTACCACCGACCAGAGCCCGTATGGCATGGCGCAGCTGTACCAATTCCTGGCAGCCGGCGGCGAGATCCAGCCACTGCATGCGGTGCGCGGTGTGCTCGACCCGCAAGGCAAGCTGCTCAAGCGCTACGACAAGACCCCGGCCCCGGCCCAGGAAGGCGACTCGGTGGCCGCCAACCTCATCAGCATCGGCCTGCAGCAGGTGGTCAGCGGCGGCACCGCGCGGCAGTTGCTGAGCGATGGCCTGGGGCGCCTGGCGTCGGCCGGCAAGACCGGCACCTCCAACGACGGTCGCGACAGCTGGTATGCCGGCTACACCGGCGACCATCTGGCGGTGATCTGGATGGGCAACGACCAGAACGCAGAGACCGGCCTGTATGGCGCCACCGGTGCGATGCGGGTGTGGTCGAGCATCTTTGCCCGCCTGCCGAGTGCGCCATTGAAGGTCAGTGGGAAAGGCCTGGATTGGCAGTGGGTGGACGCCAGCGGCACCGGCGTGACCGACCCGGGCTGCCCGGGCGCGCGCCAGTTCCCGTTCGTGGTCGGCTTCACACCGGCCTACGCGCCGTGCGCGGGCAATGCGCCGTCGATCGAAGCTGCGCCCGGCGAAGCGGCCGCTCCTGCCGAACAATCCAGCGGCGGCGGCTGGCGCCGCTTCTTCGGTCTGGAAAAGAAGCCCGAAGACCCTGCCGCCGCCCCCGCAGCGGCCCAACCCACGCGTTGATTGGAATGACCCCATGAACCGACTGCACCGTTTGCTCGCCCTGATCGGCGTCCTGGCCGCACTCACTGCCTGCATCAGCGCACCGCCCGCGCCGCCGCCGACCCCGGTGGACCCGACCACTCCGACCCAGCGGCTGTTGCTGATCGAACGCGAGGCCGGCGCAGACGACACCGAACTGTCGGTGCAGCCGCTGCGCGACCCGCAGGTGGATGACTTGCGCGACACCGCCAAGAGCAAACGCCAGGCCGGCGATCTGGCCGGCGCCGCTGCGGCCCTGGATCAGGCGCTGGGCCTGGTGTCGGGCGACCCGGCGATTCTGCAGGAACGTGCCGAAGTGTCCGTGCTGCAGGCCGACTGGCCGGCGGCCGAACGCTTCGCCAAGCAGGCGATCGACCTGGGGTCCAGGACCGGGCCGTTGTGCCGTCGGCATTGGGCGACCATCGAGCAGTCGCGTCTGGCGCGTGGCGAAAAGGAAAACGCGGCCTCTGCCAAGGCGCAGATTGCCGGTTGCACCGTGCCAGGCGTGAAGCGTTACTGAGGCCGGCGATCGGAGCGACTGCGCACGCCGCAAGGCGGGCGCGGTGGATGCCTGGTGTGGCCGTGTCGTCGCGCGCTTTGGATGCCCGAGCACGTCGCGGCCAAGCTGACGAGGTACTCCTGGCTGCGTGGTGCGGTTTCAGCAAGCACAGGCAGGGCGCCCGACGGTTGCTGGCGCAGCCGTAGGGATGTGCGCACAAGCCCAACCCAGGCAGCGTCATCGCGCACGCGCTAGGCTGTCGTGCTTCCTGCCCGCTTTTCGTTCGCTCCCATGTCCCAACTTGCCACTGCCAGCATCGAAGCGCTCAGCGAGGGCGGAGCGCTTGCGCGCCAGCTCGACGCGTTCGCGCCACGCGCTGCGCAGTTGCGGCTGACTGGAGCCATCGCCGAAGCGTTCGAACAACGCGATGTGCTGCTGGCAGAGGCCGGCACCGGCACCGGCAAGACTTACGCCTACCTGGTGCCGGCCTTGCTGTCCGGGCTCAAGACCATCGTCTCCACCGGCACGCGCGCGCTGCAGGATCAGCTGTTCCATCGCGACCTGCCGCGCGTGCGCGCAGCGCTGGGCGTGGGGCTGCGCAGTGCGTTGTTGAAGGGGCGCGCCAACTACCTGTGCAAGTACCGCACCCAGCAGGCGCGTGGCGAACCGCGCTTTGCCGCGCCCGAACAGGTCTCGCAGTTCCAGCGCATCGTGGCCTGGAGCGGGCGCACCCAGTTCGGCGACATGGCCGAGCTGGAAGCCTTGCCCGACGACTCGCCGCTGCTGCCGATGGTGACCTCCACCGTCGACAACTGCCTGGGCACCGACTGCCCGTTCTACGGCGAATGCTTCGTGGTGCAGGCGCGCCAGCGTGCCCAGGCGGCCGATCTGGTGGTGGTCAATCACCACCTGCTGCTGGCCGATCTGGCGCTCAAACAGGAAGGTTTCGGCGAAATCCTGCCCGGTGCGCAGGCCTTCGTCATCGACGAGGCACATCAGTTGCCGGAACTGGCGGCCAATTTCTTCGGCGAAAGTTTCGGCATGCGGCCATGGCAGGAGCTGGCGCGCGACTGCATGGTCGAAGCGCGCCTGGTGGCCGGCGCGCAGGCCAGCCTGCAGGCACCGATCCTGGCGCTGGACGAAGCCTTGCGCAGCCTGCGTGCCGGCATGGAAGGGCTGCCGCCGCGCGGCACGCAATGGCGTGCGCTGGCCAAGCCGCAGGTGCGCGAAGGGTTCGACGCCGTGCTGTCGTCGCTGGCACGGCTGGGTGAATCCCTGCTGCCGTTGCGTGAGGCCTCACCGGGTTTCGACGGCTGCACGGCACGTGCGCAGGAAGCGTTGAACCGCCTGTCGCGCTGGCTCGGCGAAGACCAGCCGGTGGCCGATTTCGCGCAGGACCCGCCGGAAGAGGTGGTCGACAACGATGTGCTCTGGTACGAACTCAGCCCGCGCGGCTTCCGTTGCCAGCGCACGCCGCTGGATGTGTCCGGCCCGCTGCGCGAACACCGCGAAAAATCGCAGGCGGCCTGGGTATTCACCTCGGCCACGCTGGCGGTGGGCGGCGAGTTCGACCACATCGCGCAGCGGCTGGGCTTGAGCGATCCGGTGACATTGCTGCAACCCAGCCCCTTCGATTGGGCACGCCAGGCCTTGTGCTACCTGCCGCCGAACCTGCCCGATCCGGCCGCACGCGGGTTCGGCACTGCCTTGATCGGCGCGCTGACGCCGGTGCTGGAAGCCTCCAACGGCCGTGCGTTCTTGCTGTTCGCCTCGCACCGCGCGCTGCGTGAAGCCGCCGAAGCCTTGCGCGGCGCGCCGTGGCCGTTGTTCGTGCAGGGCGAGGCGCCGCGCGCGACCTTGCTGCAGCGCTTCCGCGATTCCGGCAATGGCGTGCTGCTGGGCTCGGCCAGTTTCCGCGAGGGCGTGGACGTGGTGGGCGATGCCTTGAGCGTGGTCGTAATCGACAAGCTGCCATTCGCCGCACCCGACGACCCGGTGTTCGAAGCGCGCCTGGATGCGATCCGTCGCGAGGGTGGCAACCCATTCCGCGACGAGCAGTTGCCGCAGGCGGTGATCGCGCTCAAGCAGGGCGTGGGCCGGCTGATTCGCAGCGAAACCGACCGCGGCGTGCTGGTGCTGTGCGACCCACGGCTGGTGAACAAGAGCTACGGCCGCACCTTCATGAAATCGCTGCCGCCGTTTGCGCGCACGCATGCCATTGCCGATGTGCAGGCGTTTTTCGCGCCGGAACCGGAGGGCCGGGAGCGGGCACCCGGGTAGACGCGTGCGTACCGCTTCCGGCACCCGGGTGGGCGTCGTTGCCGGTTGGTTGGCGGGTGTGCAGCGGTTGTCATCCCAGGTCCGTGCCGGCCACTCGGATCGATCAGTTAAACTTTGCGCCCTCCCGGGTCCCCAGTCCCGGGTCCCCGGTCCCGGCTCCCCCAATGAACGTCCTCGCCTTCGAGACATCCACCGAAGCCTGTTCCGTCGCCTTGCAGGTCGACGGGCGCGTGATCGAGCGCTTCGAACTGGCGCCGCGCCGCCACGCCGAACTGGCGCTACCGTGGGCCGAACAATTGCTGGCCGAGGCAGGCATCACCCGTCGCCAGCTCGATGCGATTGCGGTCGGCCGCGGCCCCGGCGCGTTCACCGGCGTGCGTCTGGCGATCGGCATTGCGCAGGGCATCGCGCTGGCGCTGGATCTGCCGGTGCTGGCCGTTTCCACGCTGCAGGTGCTGGCCTTGCGTGCGCCTGCCGAGGCGAGCCAGGTGCTGGCCTGCATCGATGCACGCATGGGCGAGGTCTACGCCGGGGTATTCGCGCGTAACGAGAATGGGTTGCTGGAACTTGCCCCGGAGCGCGTGTGCACGCCCGATGCGGTGGTCATGCCCGAGACGGTGCAGCGCGTGGCTGGGGTGGGAACCGGATTTGCGGCCGCCGACGGACTGCTGCAGCAGCGCCTAGCCGCGCAGCTGAGCAGCGTCGATGCCCGTGCCTTGCCGCATGCCGCCGATCTGCTCACGCTTGCGGTGCCCGCGCTGCAGCGGGGCGAAGGGCTGGCGCCAGAGCGCGTGGAACCGGCGTACCTGCGCGACAACGTTGCACTCACCCTGGTCGAGCAACAGGCCGCCCGCGCAGCGAAGGCGGCCACCGCCGCGCCATGACACACGGCGATCTCGAACGCGCGCGGTTTCGCGGCTGTCTGCTCGGTCTGGCGGTCGGCGATGCGCTGGGCACCACGCTGGAATTCCAGGCGCCCGGCAGCTTCACGCTGATCGACGACATGCACGGCGGTGGTCCGTTCGCCCTGCGTGCAGGGCAGTGGACCGACGACACCTCGATGGCGCTGTGCCTGGCGCACAGCCTGCTGCATCGGCAAGGCTTCGACCCCGCCGACCAGATGAATCGCTATTGCAACTGGTATCAGCACGGCTACCTCAGCAGCACCGGCCACTGTTTCGATATCGGCAACACCGTCCGCCAGGCGCTGGAGCGCTATCTCGATGGCGGCCCCGCCTAGAGCGTGTCATCCACTTTGAGATGAGTGCGAAGCGGCCTGTGGCGCGTTGAAACAAGGCGTGCGCTGCGGCCCAGGCTGGCTGCCTGGGCAAAGCGCGCAACGCAGTATCGGCGCGCCACAGGCCACTTCCCGGAGGGTTGGCCGTCAGCGGCACGGAGCGGGCGCCGCGCGGCTTGCCTTGGCGGCCAGCCAAGCCGGCGCCACGCAACACCCGCTCCGCACCGCTGACGACCAACGCACCTCATCTCAAAGTGGATGACGTGCTCTAGCGGCAGCGCCGATCCGCGCGCGGCCGGCAATGGATCCCTGATGCGGTTGGCGCCGGTGGCGATGTACTACGCGCATCGCCCCGACGAGTTGGGCGATCGTGCCGCCGACAGCTCGCGCACCACCCATGCCGCCGCCGAGGCGCTGGACGCCTGCCGGTTGTTCGCGGCCCAGGTGCGGGCCGCCTTGCTCGGCGCAACGCGCGAGCAGGTGCTGCGCACGTCTTGCGACGGAATGGTCTCCCCGGCGGTGCATGTCCTGGCCGCGCGCGACCATGCAGCGGTGCCGGCAGTGCAGATTCGCGGCACCGGCTACGTGGTCGACGCGCTGTCGGCCGCACTGTGGTGCTTCGCCACCACCGAAACATTCGCCGATGCGGTGTTGCGCGCGGCCAACCTGGGCGACGATGCCGACACCACCGCGGCGATCTGCGGCCAGCTTGCTGGCGCGTTCTACGGTGTCCAGGGCATTCCCGCCGCCTGGCGCGAACGCGTGCAGGATGCAGCCGAGATCATGGCGTTGGCCGACCGGTTGCACGCCGCGGCGCAGGTGGCCTGAGACACTGGCCACCGCGGACCTGCCGCCCCGTCTGCTGCACGCTGCAGATGGCGAACCGGCCATGTCGTCGCGCGGTCCAGGTTTGTGCGCCAGCCGATCGCAGGTCGTCATTGCCGGCTTGCTGTATGTGCGCGCCGCTATGGCGGGTTGGTGTCGCGCAGGCGTACAAGAGGATGACCAGGCTGCGCAGGAGTACCCGCCTGGCGTCCACGCTCAGGCCGCTGGCATCACGGCACGAGGCGCGCGCGCCGCAGCGCCGCTGATCCTGCGCGTCTGTCTTCTTTCAGGCCTGCGCCGCTCGGCTGTGGCGCAGTGCATGGGGCAGTACACGCCTAGGGGGCTCAGCGATCGTCGTGCAGCTCGCCGCCGGGCAGGAACAGCCAGGTGCGCGTGACCTGCAGGATGTCCACGTCGTCCTTGGTCCTGGGCAGTGGCGGAAACGGCTGCGCCAGTTGCACCACGCGCAACGCGGCATCGTCCAGCAACGGAACCCCGCTGGAGACCAGCACGCGGCTGCTTTCCACGCTGCCGTCGCGGCGCACGCCCACGCTGATGACCACCTTGCCGCCCAGCCGGCGGCGGCGCGCGTCGTCCGGGTAGTTCAGGTTGCCCACGCGCTCGGCGCGGTCCACCCAGGCACGCAGATAGTTCGCGTACGCGTATTCGCGGGTACTGGCGGAGACGAACTTGCGGTTCGGGCGCTTGGCGTACTGCTCCGAGCGCAGATGCACTTCGGCGGCGAGCCGGGCCATTTCGGCATCGCGCTGGATGCGCTGCGCCTCGGCCGGGGTGAGCGGGTCGGTCTGTGGATTCGGCTGCGGCGTCGGCACGGCCTGCTCGCCACGGCGGCTGGTCACCACGCGGGTCTGGGTGGGCTCGGGTGCGTTCACGCTGGTGGCGCGTTGCGCCTGTGGCGCCAGCCCGGTGCGGTCCTGCGGCACCACGCCCGGCTGGCTGTCCCGGGGGCGTTGCGCGGTGGCGTGATCGCCGCCGCCCTGCTGGTTGGCCTGGGCCAGGAAGTCGGCCTGCTTGGGCGTCAACGGCGTGCTGGTCTGGCTGAAGATCACATCCAGCGTCGGCACCAACGGTGCGTCCTCGCTGACCGCAAAGCCCACCCCCAGGATCAGCACGCCATGCAGCAGCAGCGAGATCACCAGCGTCATCATCAGCCGGCGACCGTCGTCCATCGGTGCCGGCAGGGCCGCGGCCGTGCTCATTGCGCGGTGCCGGCCTCGATCGCGTCGAACAGCAGCCCGGCGATGTTCAGGCCGAACTGCGCATCCAGCTCGCGCACGCAGGTGGGGCTGGTGACGTTGACCTCGGTCAGGTAATCGCCGATCACGTCCAGGCCGACGAAGCGCATGCCGCGCCGGCGCATTTCCGGACCCACCTGCGCGGCGATCCAGCGGTCGCGTTCGGACAATGGTCGGCCTTCGCCGCGTCCGCCGGCGGCCAGGTTGCCGCGGAATTCGTCGCCCTGCGGAATCCGCGCCAGGCAGTAATCGACCGGCTCGCCGTCCACCAGCAGGATGCGCTTGTCGCCGGCCGTGATGTCGGGGATGAAGCGCTGCGCCAGGGTCAGCTTGCGGTTGCCGTCGGTCAGCGTTTCCAGGATCACGTTGAGGTTGGGGTCGCCGCTGCCGCTACGGAAGATCGAGCGTCCGCCCATGCCGTCCAGCGGCTTGAGTACCGCCTGGCCATGCTCCAGCACGAAGGCCTTGAGCGCGGCGGCATCGCGGCTGACCAGGGTCGGCGGGCAGCATTGCGGAAACAGCAGTGCGGCCAGCTTCTCGTTGTAGTCGCGCAGGCCCTGCGGGTCGTTGACGATCTGCGCGCCGGCGCGCTGCGCCACGCTCAGCACCTGGGTGTCGTAGACGAACTCCGCATCCACCGGCGGGTCCTTGCGCATCAGCACCACCTGGCCGGGCCCGAACGCCCGTTCGGCGAACTCGCCCAGCGTGAACCAGCCGGTCTTGTCCTCGCGCACGCTCAGCGGCGCCACCTGCGCCACCGCGCGCCCTTCGCGCAGGCTGAGCCCGCCGGGGCGCACGTAGTGCAGTCGGTGACCACGGCGCTGGGCTTCCAGCAACATGGCAAACGTAGTGTCTTTGGCGATCTTGATGGAGGCGATGGGATCCATCACCACAACGACGTCGAGCGACATGGGGCTAAACCTTTCGAACAAGCTGCCGATGGTAACTTCAAGCGATGGGCGATGGCGCGCCCGGTGGGTCGTAGTGCGCGACTTGCCGGCCGGGACGCACCCAGACGTGGTCGGAACGTCCGCCTGGCGGGGCCCCGGCAATGCACCCTTGACAGTCGATGCGGGTCTTGGGATATACATGCAGTTTCGTAGCGACGTCGGAAGGGATGAAGCGTCGCGCGCCCGGGGATATTTGCATGAGTGAAAACATTGCTGCGGGTGGGGAACTCGCAGGACTGAAGGTGATGGTGATCGATGATTCGAAAACCATTCGCCGCACCGCCGAAACGCTGCTGAAGCGGGAAGGTTGTGAAGTAGTGACAGCAACGGATGGTTTCGAGGCACTGGCCAAAATTGCGGACCAGCAACCTCAGATCATTTTCGTCGACATCATGATGCCGCGCCTGGATGGGTACCAGACGTGCGCGTTGATCAAGGGCAACCAGCTCTTCAAATCGACGCCGGTGATCATGTTGTCGTCCAAGGACGGCCTGTTCGACAAGGCTCGCGGCCGCATCGTCGGTTCCGAGCAATATCTGACCAAGCCGTTCACCCGTGAAGAACTACTGAGCGCGATCCGCACGTACGTCCACGCCTGACCAGGGGGAAAGGCAACATGGCTCGAATTATATTGATCGAGGACTCGCCCACCGACAGGGCAGTCTTCAGTCAATGGCTGGAAAAAGCAGGCCATACGGTCGTCGCCACCGATAATGCAGAAGAGGGGCTTGAGCTGGTTCGCAGCCAGGCGCCTGATCTTGTGTTGATGGATGTGGTGTTGCCCGGCATGAGCGGCTTCCAGGCAACCCGTGCTCTCGCACGCGACCAGGCAACCAAGGACATTCCCGTGCTGCTGGTCAGCACCAAGGGCATGGAAACCGACAGGGCCTGGGGTCTGCGACAAGGTGCCAGCGACTACATCGTCAAGCCGCCGCGCGAAGACGATCTGATCGCGCGCATCAGACAATTGGTGCGTTGATGCGCTCTCCATTCGACATTCTCGAAGACTACGAGCGTCGTAGTCTGGCGCACGCCACGCCGCTGCCGGAACGCCAGTTCTCGGCCGATATCTGGCGCGGCGTGGGGTATCGCGTCGGGACCCGGCGACTGGTCTCGGACTTCCGCGAAGTTGCGGAAATCGTGCCGATGCCGCCGGTCACTCCAGTGCCGGGCGCACAGCCCTGGCTGCTGGGCGTGGGCAACCTGCGCGGCAATCTGTTCCCGGTGATCGATCTGAAGCAGTTCCTGGAGGGCCGTCGCACGGTGCTGCAGGAAGGCCAACGAGTGCTGATCATGCGTCAGAGCGGCGGCGACGTCGCGCTGACCATCGATGAGCTGTACGGCCAACGCAGCTTCGAGCAGGTCCAGGCGGTGGAACCCGGCGAGCTGGCGCAAGGCCGCTACGCCCATTTCATCGACCGTGCCTTCCGCAACGAGACGCAGGACTGGGGTGTGTTTTCCCTGGCGTTGCTGTCGCGCACTCCTGAATTCCGGCAGGCCGCGGCCTAATCCGCGACCCCGCCACGTCATACAGATCGAGGTCGAACCATGAGTACCGCCCCGGACGCCCGCAAGACCAACAAGCTCGGCAGCGTCAGCACCAGCTTCTGGCTTGGCTTGCTGGTGTTGTCGATGATCGTGTTTGGCGCCAATACCGGCGTCGCGACCTGGCAGGGCAGTCGTCTTGCCGGTGCCGGCACCGGCGCGGCCGACTTGCAGGTGCTCTCGCAGCAGCTGGCCAACCAGGGCCGCGAAGCGGTGTCCGGCGACGCCAAGGCGTTTGCCGCATTCAAGGAAACCAAGGGCCGTATCGACAGCACGGTCAGCGAGCTGGATGGCCGTTACGGCCAGGAAAGCTCGATCGCAAGCTCGATGGCGCAACTCAAGGCGACCTGGGTACCGCTGAGCAAAAACGCCGATCAGGTCATCGCCAGCGAACCGGCGGTGCTCGGTCTGGCCGGCAACGCCGAACGCTTCTCCGGCAGCGTGCCGCAGCTGCAGGCGCAGTTGAACGAAGTGGTGCGCGCGATGACGGTCAGCGGCGCGCCTGCCTCGCAGATCTACAACACGCTGCAGCAGGTGGTGGTCGCCGGCACCATGGCACGCCGGGTCACGGAAATGCGCGCCGGTGGCGCCAATGCGGCCGCCTCGGGCGACGCACTGGCACGCGACTCGGTGGTGTTCACGCAGATGCTGGAAGGCCTGCGCACGGGCAACGAAGAACTCGGCATCGCCGCGGTGCGCAACCCGGCCGCGTTGTCGGCGCTGGAGCAGTCGCAGGCGCAGTGGACGACGATGAAGAAAGACGTCGACGCCATCCTCGCCAGCTCGCGCAACCTGTTCGCCGCACAGTCCTCGGCCGCCGCGCTGACGGCTGGCTCCGGCAAGATGCTCGAAGACAGCAAGAAGCTGTTCGATGCGTTTTCGGCGTTCGGTTCGGTGCGCGACACGCGCCTGTTCCCGAACTTCTGGCTGGGCGTGGTGTCCGGCCTGGTCGCGCTGCTGGCGATCATCGGCTTCGTGTGGAGCTCGGTGCGCGTGCGGACCCGCGAGCAGGACGTGCGCTACCAGTCGCAGGTGGAATTCAACAGCCGCAACCAGCAGGCGATTATGCGATTGCTGGACGAAATCAGCTCGCTCGGTGAGGGCGACCTGACCGTGAAGGCCTCGGTGACCGAGGACATGACCGGCGCCATCGCGGACGCGATCAATTACGCCGTGGACGAACTGCGCCACCTGGTGACCACCATCAACGACACCTCCGCGAAGGTGGCCGTGTCGACCCAGGAAACCCAGGCCACGGCCATGCAACTGGCCGAAGCGGCCGGCCAGCAGGCCAACCAGATCACCACTGCCTCCGAGCGCATCAGCGAAATCGCGGCCAGCATCGAACAGGTGTCGCGCAACTCCACCGAGTCGGCCGAAGTGGCGCAGCGCTCGGTGGTCATCGCCGCCGAGGGTGCCGGCGTGGTGCGCGAGACGATTCAGGGCATGGACCAGATCCGCGACCAGATCCAGGAAACCTCCAAGCGCATCAAGCGACTGGGCGAATCCTCCCAGGAAATCGGCTCGATCGTGGAACTGATCAACGACATTTCCGAGCAGACCAACATCCTGGCGCTCAACGCCGCGGTGCAGGCAGCGTCGGCCGGCGAAGCCGGTCGCGGTTTCGCTGTGGTGGCCGACGAAGTGCAGCGCCTGGCAGAACGCACCTCCAGTGCGACCCGACGCATCGAAGGTCTGGTGCAAACCATTCAGGCCGATACCAACGAAGCGGTCAGTTCGATGGAACAGACCACCTCTGAAGTGGTGTCCGGTGCGCGCCTGGCCGAAGACGCCGGCACCGCGCTGACCGAAATCGAGCGCGTGTCCAACGCCTTGAACAACCTGATCAAGAACATCTCCATCGCTGCGCACCAGCAGTCGGCCGCGGCGACGGATATCACACAGACCATGGGCGTGATCCGTCAGATCACCAGCCAGACATCGCAGGGTGCGGAACAGACGGCCGAATCGATCGGCAACCTGGCTCAGCTCGCTGCCGATCTGCGCCGTTCGGTCGCCGACTTCAAGCTGCCGGCGTGACCACGACGCGGAACGGGAAAGGATCAGCAGATGGCGCGTAGTAGCGTTACGTCGATGCAGGAAGTGACCGGTTGCCGCGCTGGCGGCGAGTCGGTCGTAGTCAGGGGGCTGCAATGAGCGCGCTTCGCGATGCGATGAGTCACGCCGCACTGGGCTGGGTCAAGCCAGAGCTGGACGAGACGTTGCGCCAGGCGCGCAACGAGATCGAGTACTTTGCCGAAGAACCGTCCGACACCAGTCGGATGCGGTTCTGCGCCGGCTACCTGCACCAGGTGCAGGGCACGCTGCGCATGGTCGAGTTGTATGCGCCGGCGATGGTGGCCGAAGAGCTCGAGCTGCTGGCCCAGGCCGTGCAGGCAGGGGAGGTCGCCGACCGCGATGAGGCCTGCGCGATGCTGATGCGCGGCACCGTGCTGCTGCCCGATTACCTGGAGCGCTTGCAGAACGGGCATCGCGACATTCCGATCGTGTTGCTGCCGCTGCTCAATGAAATCCGTGCCACCCGTGGCCAGCCGGTTCTGAGCGAAAGCGTGCTGTTCGCGTTCGACCCGCAGGCCGGTGTTGCCACCGAGGCCGAGCTGGATCATGCGCGCGGCAGTCTGAGCGGACGCAATCGCGAGTTGCTCGACACCGTCGGCAACGCGGTCAAGGAAGAATTGCTGCGCGTGAAAGACGCGCTGGACCTGCATCTGCGCACCGGCGGCGAGATCGCCGAGCTGCAGACCCAGGTCAACGATCTGGGCAGCGTTGCCGACACCCTCGGCATGATGGGCCTGGGCGTGGCGCGCAGCGTCGTCGTGCAGCAGCGCGATGCGTTGGCGCGTGTGGTCGATGGCCAGACCCAGATGGACGAAAGCGTGCTGCTGGATATTGCCGGCGCGCTGCTGTACGTGGATGCCTCGCTGGACGATCAGGTCGCCAGCCTCGGCGCCGACCCGGGCGACGGTACCGAAGTCAGCAACAGTGCCAACTCCTCGGAAGTACGCCGCACGGTCGATGTGCTGGCGCAAGAGGCGATCGCCAACTTCGGTGCGGCGCGCGAACATTTCGTCGCCTTCATCGAAACCAACTGGGACCACGCGCGTCTGGCCGAGGTGCCGCACCTGCTCGGCGAAGTCGGCGGTGCGTTGCGCATTCTCGAGCTGCCGCAGGCCGCCGATTATCTGGAAGGCGTGCGTCGCTACGTCGATCTGGAATTGATCGGCAAGCAGCGCGTGCCCAGCGGACGCCAGCTGGATACCCTGGCCGATGCGATGGCCAGCCTGGAGTACTACCTGGAAGCCCTGCGCGAGCGCCGTCCCGGCCGCGAAGAGATTCTGGATATCACCCGCAACAGCCTGGAAACGTTGCGTTACTGGCCGCTGCCGTCGGGCCAGCCGTCCGATTTGCCGGTCGGCACGGACCAGCCGGGCAGCGCGGCCGAGCCGCAGCCGGTGGCCGCCCCGTCGTTGCAGCACGCCGACACGCCGCAGGCCGCCAACGATGCGTCTTTGCCGTCGCTGGAATGGGCGAACGAAACCGTCGTCGAGACGCCGTTCGCTGCCAGCGTGGTGCACGACACCGGCGCTGCCGCGACCGATACGGTGTTCTCCTTCGACCCGGTCGCCGCCGAAGAAACCGTGTCCGGCCAATCGCATGTGCCGTTCACCGTGGCGCCGCTGGATCTTTCGGACGACGGCGCGCAGGCGCCTGGCGACTGGCATCTGGAAACCACGGAGCAGGCCGCGCCGATCGCCACCTCTGCGTTCGACCCGGTGTCTGCCGAGCAGGATGGCAACGAGGTCGCGCAGGTCAGCTACACGGTGGATCTGAGCGCGCTGGAGCAGGAGCACGCCGCCGAGCCGGTGCCTGCCGAGGACGCGCCGCTGCAGATCGAGCAGATCGACCTGCCGGGCGACGCCGATCAGACCGAAGCGCCGTTGGAGTTCATCGCCGAGAACGCAACGCGTCGCGCGCAGACCAGCATCGAAGACGCCTTCTCGCCGCCGCCGAGTCCGCCGCAGGAATTGGACGACCCGTTCGTCGAGCCGGTGCAGGAGCCGCAGGACGTCCCGTCCGAAGCGGCATCCGGGCCGGTTGCCCCGCGCGTGCAACAGGCAGTGGTCAGCGAATTCGAGCTGGACGACGCCTCCGCTGCGTTTCTGGCCCAGCTCGATGCAGCAGCCGCGCAGTTCGACGTGGAGCGCCCGCAGGCGCCGGCACCGGCCGCCGATGCGCACACCGCGCAGGCAAGCTCTGAACCGGTGTCCAGCGAACGCGCTCAGGAGGCTGCCGATGCCGGCATTTTCGGCGGCTTCGGCGACAGCGATATCGACGACGATATCCGCGACGTGTTCCTGGAAGAATTCGACGAAGAGTTGGTCAACCTGGGGCAGCTGTTGCCGGTGTGGCGCGCCGCGCCCACCAACCCGGAAGCCCTGCGCCCGATCCGCCGCGTCTTCCACACCCTGAAGGGCAGTGGGCGTCTGGTTGGCGCCAGCGTGCTCGGCGAGTTCAGCTGGAAGATCGAGAGCATGCTTAACCGCGTGCTCGATAATTCGCGGCCGGCCAGCCCGGCGGTCGTGTCGATGGTCGAACTGGCTTACGAGGTGTTGCCGCAATTCAACGCCGCGCTGCGCGACCAGGGCCGCATCAGCGCCGATCTGCCTGAAATCCAGGGCATTGCCGAGCGCGTTGCTGCTGGCGAAGAGGTCTATTACGTGCCCGCAGCCGCGGCACCGGTGGCCGACGCCGTGGCGATTCCGGCGGCAGCCGCAGGCGTGTTCGTCGCCAGCGGCGGAACGCCGGCTTCGGTGGACAGCGTGCTGCGCGAGATCCTGGAAGCCGAGGTCGCCACGCATCTGGACACGGTGAACGGGTGGCTGCAGGCCAGCCAGGCCGAGCCGCAGTTGGCGACCGAAGACGTGCTGCGCGCCGTGCACACGATGAGTGGCGCGTTCGCGATGACCGACGTGCCGGAAATCACCTTGGTGACGACGCCGGCCGAAAGCTACGTCAAGCGCTTGCTGGCCGCCTCGGTCACGCCGTCGGCGGAAGGGCTCGAAGCACTCACCGCCACCGCTGCTGCGATTGCCACCACGGTGACCGCGCTGCGTGCCGATGCGCCGTTGATTCCGTCGTTCGCACCGTTGACCGAGCGCTTGCGCACGCTGGTGGACAGCTTGCCGGAAGCGCAGTGGCCGCCGCAGGTGTTCCTGGACGAGCTGGACGATGTCGACGCCCCGAGCGCCACGGTAGACGGCAGCGATGCCTCGATCGAACTGACCGGTGCGCAGGATCTGTCGCAGTACCTGGATGCCGGCGCGCTACCGTCTGACGCCCCCGCATCGGCGCGAGATGCCGAAGACGCGCAGCCGCAGCCGGACGATGCGCCGATTGCCGTGGACGAGCTGGCCGAAGCCGAAGCCGAGCATGAGTCGGCACTCGCACTGGACGCGCCTGCACCGCATGCGGTCGACGATGCCGGTCATGCCGCCGTGCACGAAGATGTCCACGCCTCTGCCGAGTCCGTGCCTGCATCGAGCGACGACGCGCTGGTACCGGTTGGTGATTCCGAGCTTGCCGATGCGCTGCACGACGATGCTGCGCCAGCCGAAGAGGCAGACCGGGCCGCATCGCAGGGCATCGACGCACACGACCTGCCGGCCGACGAGCCGCTGGTTGAAGCCGAGGCCTGGGATGCCACTGAACTGCAGCATGCGCAGACCGCACCGCACGATCACGCTTCCGGCGAGCACGCGGCAGAGGTGCCCAGTGAGGCATCTGCTGAGCGTGTGTCCGGCGAGCACGACGCCGACGCCACCAGCACGCACGCCGACAGCATTGCGGTAGATGAGCTGGCCGATGCGGAAGCTGCCTTGGGCGATGCGCAGACGCTGGCTGCAGCCGATGCCGAGCAGGCAGTGGACGGGCAGGCACAGCAGGCGCCCGCGCACGACGAGCAAGTTGCAGCAGGCGCTGACGAGGCGGTCGAGAGCATCGAAGCGCTGGAGGCAGTGCACGCCGACGCAGCGTTGGCTGATGACGCCAATGCAACGACCGCGGAAGACTGGACCCCGGAAACCGCAGCGCTGGACAGCGTGTCGTCCGATCAGTCTGGCCATGCCGACACGCAGGAATACGCGGGCGAGCAGTCGGTAGACCAGGCGGCGCAGCACGGCGAGGCAGCGTTGCCGCATGCCGGCGAGCCGTATGCGGGCGAACAGCAACCGCTGGAAGAAGCCGCGCAGCTGGGCGAGCATGCAGAGCTGGAAGCGCAACCATCTTCGAATCAGCAGATGGATTCGGGCGACGACGCGCCTGCCGATGCGCAGCCGCACGTCCACGAGCAGGTGCCGTCTGACCAGTACGTCGACGCCGGTGAACAGCTGCAAACGTACGCGCGTCCCGACGAACATGCCAGCGACGCAGAGCACGCGGCCGAACACCTGGACGCCGAAGCCACGCATACCGAAGCGCAGCATTCCGACGCCGAGCATGTGGCTGCCGAGCAGACCGAAGCGGCGCATTCCGACGCCGAGCATGCAGACGCCGACCGAGTTGACGCCGCACAGGCCGATGCCGACGTCCTGCCCGATCACACCGTCGAATCGGTGCAGGCATTCGAAATGGCGCATCCGGCCGATCAGGTGGAAGAGGCCGGCGATCCGCAATCGGATACCGCGCCGGAGCTGCACGACACGCAGGCTGTCACCTCCGACGACGCGGCGCAGGCCGATGAGCAGGCCGCAGGCGATGCGTTTGCCGTGGCCGATCACGCCGATCATGCCGCGCGCGCAGAACAGTTCGAAAGCGCAGGACACGCCGCGCACGCGGAACCAACGCAAGCCAGCGACCACGCCGGTGCCGATCAGCATGCCGACGACTCCGCAGATCAGCACGCAACCGACCGCAGCGCCGACGAGCCGGAAGACACCACCACCGCTGCGTTCAGCGCCCCGGTCGAAGATGCGACGCGTGCCGGTGCGGCCAGCAACGATATCGGCGCGGCATTCGATGCCGGCCCGCTGAACTTCGATCAACTCGACGGCGAACTAGTCGACATCTTCGTCGAAGAAGGGCGCGACCTGCTGGACCATTGCGACGGCCTGATCGCCCGCATGCGCGAAGTGCCGGGAGACCGCGATGTCCTCAATGGACTGCAGCGCGATCTGCACACGCTCAAGGGCGGTGCGCGCATGGCCGGCATCAACGCCATCGGCGATCTGGGGCATGCAATCGAATCGCTGCTCGAAGCCGTGGCGGCCAACCGCACCGACATCGATCGCGACGACGTGCGTCTGTTCGAGCGTGGCTTCGACCGCCTGCATCAGTTGCTGACCCGCACCGGCATGCACCGTGCGGTGACGATGCCGACCGATCTGGTGGAAGCCTTCGAAACCCGTACCCGTGGCCGCAATGCCGCACCGCCTAGCGACGCAGATGTCCGCGCGATCGCCAAGGCGTCGGTGGAACCGGCGCCGCTGTCCGCCCCGGTTCCGGTGGAAGGCCAGGCCGAAGAAGACTTCCTGCCGCGCGTGCAGCAGGAGCAGGTGCGCGTGCGCGCCGACCTGCTCGACCGCCTGGTCAACCACGCCGGCGAAGTGGCGATCTACCGCTCGCGCCTGGAGCAGCAGCTGGGCGCGTTCCGCGGCGCCATGGGCGAACTGGATCGCACCAACGCCCGTCTGCGCGACCAGTTGCGACGTCTGGATCTGGAAACCGAAGCGCAGATCGTGGCGCGTTATCAGCGCGAACAGGACCAGGGCGATCGCACCTTCGATCCGCTGGAACTGGACCGCTTCTCCACCTTGCAGCAGCTCAGCCGTGCGCTGAACGAATCGGCAGCCGACTTGGGCGGCTTGCAGGGTGTGCTGGAAGATCTGTCGCGTCAGTACGACGGCTTGCTGCAACAGCAGTCGCGCGTCAGTTCGGAGCTGCAGGATGGCCTGATGCGCGCGCGCATGGTGCCGTTCGACGGTCTGGTGCCGCGTTTGCGTCGTGTGGTGCGTCAGGCAGCCAGCGACACCGGCAAGCAGGTGCACCTGGTGCTGGAAGGCACCCAGGGCGAACTGGATCGCAACGTGCTCGATCGCATGGTCGCGCCGCTGGAACACATGCTGCGCAACTCGGTGGCGCACGGGCTGGAAACGCCCGAGCAACGCCGCGACGCAGGCAAGCCGGAAGAAGGCAGCATTGCGATCCGTCTGCGCCGCGAAGGCTCGGAAATCGTGCTGGAAGTGGCCGACGACGGCGCCGGGCTGGACCGCGAGGCGATCCGTCGCCGCGGCGAGGAGCGCGGCCTGATCGAACCGGGCCAGGAGCTGAGCGAGGCCGAACTCGATAACCTGATTTTCGCTTCCGGCTTCAGCACCTCCGAGCAGGTCAGCCAGTTGGCCGGCCGTGGCGTGGGCATGGACGTGGTGCGCAACGAAGTGCGTCAGCTCGGCGGCTCGGTGGATATCCACTCGGTACGCGGGCAGGGCGCCACCTTCACCTTGCGTCTGCCGCAAACGCTTGCGGTCACCCAGGCGGTGTTCGTGCGCATCGGCGAAACGACGTTCGCGGTGCCGGTGGGCTCGGTCAGCGGTATCGGCCGCATCTCGCGCACCCGTTACGAGTCGGGCGAGGGCGGGTATCACTACGCCGGCGAAGAGTACGTGCTGCACGACCTCGGCTCGTTGGTCGGCCAGGCCGCCGCGCGTGCCGATGGCCAGGCGCAGGTGCCGTTGCTGTTGGTGCGGGCGGGCGACCTGCGTGCCGCAGTGGCTATCGATCAGGTGCTGGGCAATCGCGAAGTCGTGGTCAAGCCGGTGGGCCTGCAGATCGCCTCGGTGCCGGGCATCTACGGCGCCACCATCACCGGCGATGGCCGCGTGGTGGTGATCCTGGACGTCGCCCCGCTGGTGCGTCGTTTCCTGGCCCAGCCGGCGCGGCCGTCGCTGGAAACACAGGCCGAAGCACAGCGCCAGGTGCCTTTGGTGATGGTAGTCGACGATTCGCTGACCATGCGCAAGGTCACCAGCCGTGTGCTGGAACGCCACAACCTGGACGTCACGACCGCACGCGACGGTGTCGAGGCGCTGGAACTGCTCGAAGAGCGCGTGCCCGACCTGATGCTGCTGGATATCGAAATGCCGCGCATGGACGGCTACGAGCTGGCCACCGCGATGCGGGCCGACCCGCGCTTCAAGGCGGTGCCGATCGTGATGATCACCTCGCGCAGTGGCGAGAAGCATCGCCAGCGCGCCTTCGAGATCGGCGTGCAGCGTTACCTGGGCAAGCCTTACCAAGAGTTGGATCTGATGCGAAACGTGTATGACCTGCTGGGGATCGCCCGTGTCCGAGACTAATGGCGCAATGGGAACTCCGGTTGCTTTGCTGGGTCGTCCCGGTCAGGCGCGCGAGCGCCTGCGCGAGGCGCTTGGCCTGGCCGGCGCGCAGGTGGTGCTGGAAGACGAGCCAGCGGCGGTCGACGTGCAGATGCTGCGCGACGCCGAGCCGGTGGCCGTGCTGGTCGCACTCGAACCGTCGATCGAAGACGCGCTCGAAGCGCTGGAGCCGGCCTTCAACATGCCCGGCGTCACCGTGATCTTCGACGAGGCCGAACTGACGGTGCGCCGCGAGGGCTGGGAAGCGCAGCGCTGGGTGCGCCATCTGGCCGCCAAGCTACACGGCCACGCCGACGTGCTGCCGCCGGGCACCGAAAGCGAGCCCTCGCTGCAGCCCGAGCCCGGCCTGACGCTGGCACCGCAGCAGCATTCGGACCTGCAACTGGATCAACACCTGGAAGCGGCCGCGCACGCGTTCGACAGCGTGCCCGGCGATGCCTTGTTCGCGCATGCCTCCATGCAGGAGGCGGCACCGGCCGCTGTGGAAAAGCCGGGGCTGGCGCTGGGCGATTCCAGCACCTGGGGCCTGGTGGACGAGGTGGCCGTGGTGGTGCGCCCGCGCGCCGAACCCGATGTGGCGGCCCTGTCCACCGGCGGCTTGTCGCTGGTGGATCTGGAGCACAGCGGCAGCGTCACCGGCGCTGTGCTGGTCGTCGCTGGCATCGGTGGGCCGGATGCGATCCGTCGCCTGCTGGCCGCCCTGCCGCCGGAATTCCCGCGTGCGGTGCTGGTGCGCATGACCCTGGATGGCGGCCAGTACGGCAACCTGGTGCGGCAGATGGGGCGCGTGTCTGCGTTGCCGGTCGAACTGGGTGAAGCGGGGCAGGTGGTCGCACCAGGCAAGGTGTATGTGCTCTCCGACGAGGTCGGCGTGCAACAGCATGCCGGCGCGCTGGCGTTCGTGGCACCGGCCGATCCGGCCGGGCTGATCGGCGCGCTGCCGCCGGCCGACAGTGCGGTGCTGATGCTCAGCGGTGCCAACGAGGCGCTGGTGGAGGCATCGCTGGCATTGGCCGAGCAAGGCGGCTGGTTGGCCGGGCAATCCACCGACGGCTGTTACGACCCGGCCGCCGCCGCGCGTCTGGCGCGGCAAGGCATTCTGACCGGCGACCCTGCGCAGTTGGCGCAGGCGCTGGCGCAGCGTTGGCCGGCATAAGCCGGGCGCTCCCATTCGAATCGGAATCATGCGATGAGCTACGCCAATAACGACGAAATCCGCGGCGTCCTGATCCAGGCCGGTAGCGAGCGCGTGCTGCTGCCGAACGCAACGGTGGCCGAGGTGATGTCGCGGGTGGCGGTCGAGCCGCTGCCCGACATGCCGCGCTGGGTGGTCGGGCGCATCGACTGGTACGGCTGGAAGGTGCCGCTGCTGTCGTTCGCGCGCCTCAGCGGCATGGGCGATGAACCCACCGCGGTCAACAACAAGGTCATCGTGTTGAAGGCGCTGGGTGGCAACCCGGCATTGCCGTATTTCGCGCTGCTGACCGCCTCGTTCCCGCAGCTGATTTCGGTGCCGCGCGATGGCCTGCTGGCCGATGCCTCGGAAGATGCGCTGCCCGACGGTGTGCACATGCGCGTGCTGCTGGGCGAGCAAAGCGCGCTGTTGCCGAACCTGGACGCCATCGAAGCGCAGGTCGGCCAGGCGCTTGCGGTCGCTGCCGCCTGAGAGCGGGAGGCCGCCTGCTGCGCTTGCCGTCAGGCGGGTGCAGTGGCCCCGTGCAGCGTGCTGCCGCGCACTGAGCGATGCACAGGGAGGATGTTGCTGACTGTCGGGCGTTCCATCTCACGCACTGGATGACGCCCTGCTTTGGAGACGGCTTGCGGAGCATGATCGGTATGCATCAGCCGGATGCACCTGGCAGCAAGATGACACGCGTGGTTGAGGCGTGGCTGCCATGAGTCCTCCGCTGTTTGCGCCGATCCGCCGCGCCGACGGCGTGGTGCTGTGCGATCTGGCCGTGGTCGATCCGGCTGCAATGGCCGACTACCACACGCGCAACCGCGCTCATCTGGCCGATGCGATGCCACTGCGGCCGCCCGCGTTCTACACCGTCGAAGGCTGGCGCCGCCTGTGCATGGCATACCGCGGCGCGATCCCTGGCGAGCGCGAGTTGCAACTGGTCTTGTTGCAGGGCGAGCAGGTGATCTGCACCACCGGGTTCACGCAGATCCAGCGCGGCGCCTTCCAGGCGTGCCACATGGGCTATGGCCTGGACGCGGCGCAGCAGGGACGGGGTTTGATCCAGTGGGCAGCCACGCAAGGGATCGCTTTTGCCTTCGGCCAGCTCGGCCTGCACCGGGTGATGGCGCAATACGTTCCGGAGAATCTGCGCAGTGCGCGCGTGCTGCGGCGGCTGGGTTTTCAGATCGAAGGCTATGCGCGGCGCTATCTGCAGTTGAATGGCCACTGGCGCGATCATGTGCTCACCAGCAGATTGCGCGACGACGGCACGCCTGGTGAAGGCGCGGTGGATGATGAGCCGGGTTCAGGGCGCAGCGCCCGAGAGCTCAAGCCGTAATTCATCGGCGGCTAGCGTGCTGTCTTGCGCAAGCTCGATCTGCGTTGGCCGGCCACGTTGTTTGAATTGCTTGCGCAACTGCGCCGCCCAGGTCTGCACGGCCGATGCACTCGGCGTGGCAGCCATGATGCGGATCGTTATCTCGCTCCGACGGAGCTGGCGCGAAGCGCGGATGCTGGGCGACGAAGGGGAAGGCCCAGGCTGGCTCGTCCGTTGGTCCAGCCCCGAGCCAAGCGTGGCTGCGCACCACATCGTCCGTCGCTTGCCGCCAGCCACATCCATGCATCGGATGCGCAGCGGCCGAGACAGGGTTAGCGCAGCCAAGCAAGGGTTGTGCACGGATCCGCATGCGACAACACCGCAAGAAGGTTTATCCGCACGTCATGCTGTCGCATGATGGAAGGCTGGTACCGCACTGCGCGGCCGCCCGTTTCCGTCATGGAGTCATCCGCATGCTTCAACGTCGTCACTTCCTCAAGAGCGCCACGCTGGGCGCGATTGCGTCCGGGTTGGCCGGCTGGGGCGCCCGCGCGCAAGCCGCGGCAGGCGCCACGCCGGGCGCGCGGCCGACGGCGCTGCCGCGTGGAGCGGCGCGGGTGATTTCCACCTGGGATTTTGGCGTTGCCGCCAATCAGGAAGCCTGGAAGATTCTCAGCAGCGGCGGTCTTGCGCTGGATGCGGTGGAGGCCGGCGTGCGAGTGCCGGAAGCGGACCCGAGCAATCCCACCGTCGGCCTGGGCGGTTATCCGGACCGCGATGGCCGGGTCACCCTGGACGCCTGCATCATGGACCACCTGGGCAATTGCGGCGCGGTGGCATCGCTGGAAGACGTGGTGCACGCCATTTCGGTGGCGCGTGCGGTGATGGAGAAAACGCCGCACGTGATGTTGGTAGGCGATGGTGCGCGTCAATTCGCCTTCGAACAGGGGTTTCCGAAAACCAAGCTGTTGACCCCAAGCTCCGAAGCGGCCTGGAAAGAGTGGTTGAAGACTTCCAAGTATTCGCCAGAAGCCAATGTCGAAAATCGTGCCTGGCGCGATGCCAAGTTGCCCGGCGGCAAGGACAATCACGACACCATCGGCATGCTGGCGCTGGATACGCACGGCAACCTATCCGGTGCATGCACCACCAGCGGCATGGCGTGGAAAATGCACGGCCGCGTGGGCGACAGCCCGATCATTGGTGCGGGCCTGTACGTGGACAACGAAGTGGGCGGTGCGACCTCGACTGGTGTGGGCGAGGAGGTGATCCGCAACGTCGGCAGTTTTGCGGTGGTGGAAATGATGCGGCAGGGCAAGTCGCCGGCCGATGCCTGCCGCGAGGTGGTGATGCGGCTGATCCGTCGCAAGCCGGAGCTGACGCGCACATTGCAGGTCGGCTTTCTGGCAATGAACAAGCGCGGCGAAGTGGGTGCGTTCGCGATCCAGAAGGGCTTCAGTTACGCGGTGTGCGACGCGCAGCGGCAGGATCTGCTGGTGCCTGGGCAGAGCCATTACACCAGCGAGCCGGCGGCATGAGCGCGTTAGGGTTGGAGGTGGCTGCCGATTCGGTGGCCTCGGCATTTGCCGCGCAAGCAGGCGGTGCAATGCGCGTGGAGCTGTGCGGCGGGCTGGATGGCGGTGGGCTGACACCATCGTTCGGCACGTTGGCGGTGGTGCGCGAGCGTTTGCGGATTCCGTTGTATGTGCTGATTCGTCCGCGCGTGGGCGACTTCGTGTTCGACGCCGCAGAAGTCGAGGTGATGCGCCGCGATGTGGAGCAGTGCGTGCGGCTTGGTTGCGATGGCGTGGTCCTTGGCGCGCTGGACCGGCATGGGCAGGTCGATCTGGCGACAATGCGCGTGTTGATGCAGGCAGCAGGGCCGTTGGGGGTGACGTTTCATCGTGCGATCGATGTCAGTGCCGATCCGTCGCGTGTGCTGGAGGATGCGATCGCGCTGGGGTGCGAGCGGGTGCTGACCTCGGGTGCACGTGCGAGTGCGCTGGAGGGAATCGACACCATTGCCGCGTTGGTGCGGCAGGCAGCCGGGCGCATCGGCATCATGCCCGGTGCCGGGCTTTCCGAGCACAACATCCGCACCCTGCGGCAGCACACCGGCGCCCACGAATTCCATGCGTCGGCGCGTGGCGTGATCGCCGCCCAGGTGCCGTCGCCGCACCCGTATATCCGCGATCTGGGCGGCGACTACCAACGGACCGATACCGCGCGGGTACAACGGATGGTAGACGCGTTGCAACAGGCGTGAAACGCGCGCAACGCCCCGTTCGCCAGGGAGGCGCTGCCCGCGTTGCGCAGGCACGCTGAGGGCGATGCTCGATGGGCTGCTGCGCCTGTCGCGTTGGCTCTCTACTGATGGCCTGAAGGTTCCGGGCTTGTCTGCTGTTCGCTATCAGAGTCGTCGCTGACCTGCTCGGGAATGTGCACAGCGAGCTCGGGAAAGCGCGCGCGGTCTTGCGGGTGTGCGTGGACGATCAGCTCACGGGTCTTCCACATCTGCACTGCCTTGGCCAATGTCGCTACGTCGAGCGGGCTTCCTTCGTGATAAACGAACTGCCCGAGATGATCGACGATGCCCAGGTGTGCGCTCTTCTGCGCCTTCCAGTTGCTGACGTTCGTGTAGTGGCGGGCGAGGCCTTCCTCGCTCGGGTCTTCGATTCTGGGGGATGGGCCTGCCATGTCGCTTACCCGTTGCAGGAACTCAAGATCCCTGCTTTCTGCCAGCATGTCCCGCAATGCCGGAACTTGGCCGAAGGTGGTGACATCGGTAGGGCGTTTTCCTGGGAGATAGGATGGAGCACCTTCCAGAAAGGGATTTCTTTCTTCATCGATGACCGTGCTCAGCATGGCCTGTGCGGTGTCTTCGATGCGTTCGAGCGCAGCGGTACGAAGCAGTTCGCTGGCGGTCGCCGAAGAGGATGGCCCGGCGCGGTCGCCGGCAGCAGAGGGCGAAAGAGCCGGGGTGGTCGGTCCGGTCCGCCCTGGTTCGGCGGGGCGCGCAACTGGACGATGCTGGTCGAGCTGCGCTTGGAGATGCGGCGGCACCAGGATGATGCAATTGGCAGGTAATTGGGCGATCAACGAGGGCAGTCTGGAAAGGTTGACGCAACCTCGCAGATCGAGTTTTTCCAGCTGCGTCAGGCGGTGAATGTCCAGTGGCAGCGTGAGCAGGTTGCTGCAGTCTTTCAGAATCAGTCGCTTCAGTGGCGCACGGCCGCCGAAAATCGGCGGATAGTTGCGCAGCGCGGTACAGCCCCGCAAATCAAGCTCCTCCAACTTTGGCAGGTGATGGATGGCCGGGCCAAGGGCGGACAGCGGGCAGTTGCGTATCTTCAGGCTTTTCAGATTTTGCAGGTTGGCGATGGACGCCGGAAGCGATCTGATCCCGGTCCATTCCAGCCGTAGGCTCTGCAGGTTGACCAAGCCCTGGTGCTCGCCGGATGCATCGGTGCTTGCCAGGGGTTCGGGAAGTTCCGTCAATTCCGGGCAGGCGCGGATGGAGAGCTCGCGTAATCGGTTGAGGCTTGCGATGGATGCCGGTAGCGCGCGAAGCGGATTGCGTGCGAGCGTGAGTGTTTCCAGGCCCGCAAATTGCTGCATGGCGTCCGGGAGCTCCATCAACCCTGCCGCGTCGATCGTCATGTGCTGCAGATGCGAAAGACGGAATGCCTGGTCGGGAAATTGCGGCAGCGGAACTGAGCGCAGCTCCAGCGCGACCCGACCCGGTTGGGTTGCGTCCTCCAGCAGGTCGGCTGTCGCCTTCAGCGCCCGGCCTGTGCGTGTCTCGATCTGCGGGTTGTTGCTGTTGGCCTGGCGCCATGCGCTGTGCCAGCGATTGCGATCTGCGTTGTAGTGGCGTTGCCATTGCGACAGCACGTCGCGGTACGGGCGAAGCGCTGTGGAGCGCCGTAAGGGTGACGCGCCCTCGGTTGGTGGCATACGGGGGCGCACCGGCCGCAAGTGTTGCGAGTCGGTGGTGACGGAGTGGAAGCGAGCGCGTTCTATGTCGCTGAGCTGTGGCAACTGAGGCGTCCGCAAAGGATGTAAAGCCGCCTCGTTCATCCGCGCGGCGCTGCCGGATCCGCCGTAGGGAAGCGGGCGGGCGGAGGTGGTTGGCCGGCGAGAGGTCTCGGCAGCGGCAGGCATTGCTGGCGGTCGCCCGGACCGGTCGCCAGGCACATATCTGGTCAGGCCGCCGAGCATGCCGGTAGGGCGCTCGGGCGCGGGGTGTGCGGGTGGGGCAGTGCGCGCGGGCGCATCCGCATCGGACGTAGTCTGCTCCCGCAGTCCGAAAGGCGCGCCCGGCGGGCGTGGTTGATCGACGCGTCGCATCGCATTCCTCGTCTTGGCTGTCGCTCGATGACGATGATTGGCACGCAACGCGATGGGCGAATCGCCAGGGGCGAAGCCATCGTCATCATGGCGAAGGATCAGCCGCGTGGCCGCATGCCGTTGTGCAGCGCTCAGACAGCGTTGCGGGCGCGGGCGCCTGGCAGGGGCTGCATGCGCCGAACCGCGTGGGATCGAGCACCACATGCTTGATCCGTCGCCGCTTCCAGGTGTAGCTGACATGCACCAACCCATCGCGGGTCTGGATCACAGCCGGATAAGAAAATTCATCATGGGCGCTGTCTTCCAGCGTCAGCACGCGTTGCCAGTGCACGCCATCGTTGGAGACGGCAACGGCCAGCGTACCGCGGCCGTCCCACCAATCCTTGCCGGCAATGGCGGGGTTGTAGACCAGTAACGCACGGCCGTCGCGCAGCATCACCGCGTCGGTGCCCGAGTTCGGGTTTTCCACGTCCAGCAAGTGCATGGGCTGCCAATGCAGGCCGCCATCGAGCGAGAACGTGCTGAAAAGCTTGTTTTGCTGGCTGCGGCCCAACGCCTGCAGACGGCCATCCGGATATAGCAGCAGACTGGGCTGGATCGCACCGATCGCCTTCGCATCGTTGAGCGGCATGCCGCGTTGCCAGTGCGCGCCGTCGTCGTCGCTCCATTCCAGGTGCGCGCGCCAGCCGCGGTCTTCGCTGCTGCTGGGCGCCAGGATGCGGCCGTTCGGCAATTGCACCGGCTTGTTCTTGATCGGCCCGAGAATGCCGTCGGGCAACCGCTGCGGTGGCGACCAGTGCGCGCCATCGTCGGTGGAAAGCAGACGCAGCCCCCACCATTGGCGCGGAGTGGGTCCGAGCTTGTAGTACAGCTGCACCGGCCCGGTGGTCGATTGGAACAACACCGGATTCCATGCCGGCACTGCAACGCCATCCACGCCTGCGTGCGCGCCATCGGCAATGCGGCGTGGTGTCTGCCATTGCTGCGGGCCGCGCTGAGCCAGCCAGATGCCGACATCGGCCGCACCTTCGTGCTCGCCGCCGAACCAGGCGGCCAACAGGCGACCATCGCGCGTTTCCAGCAAGGTGGACGCGTGTGCTTGCGGGGTAGGAGCCGGGTCGGCGATGAACTCGCTGAGCACGATCGGCGAGGGCGGCGACGCAGGCGATTGGGCTTGGGCAGCAACTACACCCAGGCTTGCAGCAAGGCTCGCAACGAGGCGGCTCAGCAGGCGTGGCGGATGCATCGTGGTCCGGTCCTGTGCGAAGTTTGAAAGACCTTTTTATTATCTCTTAAATACCACGTGGTCCGTCCTTCGGGCGGCTTGGTCGAATTGCACTGCCAGACGTACAGCGATGTGGCCGCTCTGCGTCGGCCTCTACTGGCTGGTGGCGCTTGGCCTGGCTGGACGCGACTGTGCGCACGCGCGCACGATCACACTGATGTTGCGACGTGCGCTGAAGCGTGGCGATGCGAGGGTCGAGTTGCGCGCGGGCCGGCCGCTATCGGGATGGCATCGCGAGCGTGGTGTAGCGGTTTGTCAGCGGGGCGTTGCGGTGACATGACCGCGATGCGTTGTTAGCGCCGCTGGGCCGGTACAACGCAGACCGCCGTGCATCCATTCACTCAGGAGTGCATTGATGGCTTTTCCAACCGCAGTCAATCCGCAGATCACCGATGCCGTCACCCAGGCCAACGTCAAGGTCGTTGGCGAAGCGCCAGCGTTTGCGATGGGTTCGATTTACCAAAGCGTGGCCCATTCGGCCGGCATCCTGTTTCAGAATGCCCTCGCTGCACAACAGCAGCAACCCCCCTTGGCGCAGGCGGCCAACAACCAAGGCGTGATGCAGACCTACGGTGTCGATACCGGGGCTTGCGCGGCAGATGTCGAGAACGTTGCGCAAGGCGGTGCCGCAGACACTCTGAACAGTCTGCTCACCGTGCTCGCCTCGTTCGACACTGCAAAGTAACCGCCCATGGTGACAGCGTCACAGCTGTCGCCATTCTTGCCTGCGCAAATACCTCGCTCAGGCCGCGTTCTCGTCGCGCGCTTGCGGCGGCAGCAGCGTTTGCGGCTTCTTGGCCGATTCGGTCTGGCACAGGAACGTCATCAGGTGTGCGGCTTCGGCACTGCCCATGGGCTTGCTGTGGATCTGCTCGGCGAAGGCGTTCTGGGTGTGCTCGGCAACGGCGGGAACGGACTCTTGTGCAACGGTGGACGACGACATGCAACGCTCCTGGAACCTGCAATCAAGCCGTCTACGTCGCAAGCAAGCGCATCCGTAACGGAGTCAGCCGGTGATATTGCCTGGAATCTGTGCCGTCCGATACCTCGACGGTATGCGGGCGGCGCAGCGGCACCGGACGTTCTGATAACGGCGGCTGCGGCCAGGTCTAAAGCACGATCGGCAGAAAACTGTTCCGGCGGTTATTTCTGATTACGCAACAGGGCCCAAGGCGATGGGGGCGTTGTGCAAGAACGCGGCGGCTCGACAGCAGGATCCGTGCCCGCGCCTGTATGGCGCAGTGCCAACTCCGCCAGGCCATCGGTGCGACGTCTTGCATCTTGCCCATCCGGCGTGGAGGTACCCAATGGCCGGCTTTCTCCGGGATAAATCGCGCGACGCGTGGTTGGGCCGGAGAGTTCGTTTACGGAATCGCGTGTTCGTCGCAACAAGACTGGCTGGAGAGGACAGGCGCACCATCGCCGCTTCGCACCGGTTGGAGTTTGCTCATGCGTGTCCAACGATCCACTGCACAGCACCTTGTCACAGGCGATTCTGCTGCGGCCGTTGAAACGCCGCCCGCAGCGGAATCGCCGCAAGATCGACAGGGTTGGCCACTTGGGTTGAAAGTGCTGCAGACCCGGCCACTGCCCAGACGCACACACCGCGATGAGAGCGAGCGACGAGCGCACCACGGAGACGCCAATGCCCGGGTTGCCGAAGCGGAGACCGCCTATGACGTCTTCGTGGTCGCCAAGTACGTGGCCGACCCCTTGCATGGAACCGCGGACAAAACGGCCGAATTGATCAACGACATTCCCCGCCGCGGCGAACCTGAGCAGTCCGCGGACGCTGGGGACTCGGCGCATCCACCCGAGCACTCACCGGCCGAGCATGCAGCGGCACCGGATGGCCACCACCTGCCACACCCACCGCAGAGCGCACATCCCGCACAGCCGCACGCTGCAGATGCCCCGCATGCGCCGACGCCTGAAGGGCACCATGGGCCACACGCCGACGCCGGGCATCCGGCGGATCCGCACGTGGTTGGGCATGCAGCGGAGGACGGCGTCCTGCACGCCCTTGCCGAGGAAGGCGCGCCGGCAGGCGCATTCGATCTGGCGATGAGCCTGGGTATCAGCGGCGCGATGCTGCCGCTGTCGAGTCTTGCGATCTATGCCGCGTACAAGGAAACCCGCGAAGTTGCCGAGCAGCGCACGCACTTGCGGCAGCAGGAACGCCGCCTGCGCGCGGAGCAGGCGACACTGCAATCCGCCTTGGGCACGACAGCGCCTGCAGGCGCTGCCAATGCTTACGCGCATGCACTGAGCGAGGCGATCGAGACCAACGCCTACCTGCAGCGGCGAAATACGCGGGACGGCGCCATTGCCGCAACCTCCATGGCCTCGGCCGGGGTGATCTTCACCAAGGCAGCGAGCGAACTCGGCATCCAGGGCGGGCTGGCAATCGCCAGCAAGAGCGCAAATGCGGCGGGCCTGGTGGGCCACAGTGCCGCGGCCGCAGGTGCGGCCTCTGCGGCGGGCATCGCCGGCAGCTTCGTCCTCGCGCCGTTGGCGAGCGTGGCGGCCACCGCATTGGGGGGCACCTTCCTGCACCAGTCGCGTCGGGAAAGGACGCGTGTTGCCGTGGATGTCGGCAGGGTCCAGCGCTTCCTGCAAGATCTCGAACCTGGCGAACTCAGTCCTGGCGCACAGCGCTACCAGCACTTTGTGAACACCAAGTTGGGCAAGTACGACCGCTTTGCGCATCGGTTCAACCAGTGGAACAAGGGCTTTGTCGTGGGTGGAGTCACCTACACCGCCAGTACGTTGACCAAGGTCGGCGTCAGCGCGGCCGTCGTTGCCGGCGCCACGGTGGCCGCCCCGGTGGGCACCGGCCTGATCATCGGCGCAGGCCTGCTCGGTGCGGCCACGATGGGGGTCGGCAGCCATCAGTTCCTGCTGGCGCACGGCAAGCAGAAGCGCTATCGCAGGTACCAGACCGAGGACATGCCCGGCGTCGATCGCGCGCTGCTGGCGGTGGCGGATCTGTTGCCTGCACGCGAGGCGGAGGGTGCGCCATCCCGGGAGGTGCCCAACGTCGCCGACCAGTTGCCGCCAACTGCGGTGGACGTTGGACTGACGCCAGTGGCGGAGGAAGCGGAGGGGAGCGATGAAGACGATATCGTTGCAGAACCCGATCCCGGCCTGGAGCCGAAGCATCGCCAAGGCGCCTCTGCCGCAGGTGATGCGCAACCGGCGATGCCGGAACCCGCCGCTTCGACTGCCGACAGGTCGGGCGCAACAGCAGCAGATGACGTGGTGCCCCACCATGGATTCGAGTTGCGGAGCGCTCTCTACGCCTGCATCGACGGGCAGGAAAAGGCGCTGGACGCGTTTGTGCAGGCCGGTGCCGACGACCTGCAGAAATTGCATCCGGCCAAGCCGCGCTCGACGGATCAGGGCAAGGGCTCGGGTCGACCGGCACCTGCGGCGCCGCTGGGTCGGCGCATCAATGCAGCCCTGCGCGCTGCAGCGAACTATGGACGCGCGGTATTGACCGGTAAGCCGCAGGAGGCGCGAGGCAAGGCGATGCGCAGCCATGCCAAGCACAGCGCGGTGCTGACCGAAACTGCGCTTGCGCAGTGGCTGCAAACGCCCGGCTCGGTGAAGTCGCAGATTGCCTACATGCAATGCTGCCTCGAACTGCAAAAGAAGTATCTCGACGCCAAGCTCAGCGCGCAGGCGGACCTTCCGCAGCCCGACGTGCACGATGATCCGCATTCTCATGACCAAACGCCGGTGGCGACGGTCGATCAGGCTTCGGAACGTTTACTGGCGCAACTGCATCAGGTGCGCACGCGCGACGACACCCAGCAGCGCGCGATCAGCCTGATGCTGCAGGAACTGGAGATGGCCGAGCAGGAACTGGCGAGCCCAGATGTGCGAAGCCAAGCGCGCGCCGCCGCCAGGATGCCCGGTTTGCAGCAGCGCCTGATCCGGGTGCTGACCTCGAACGCGATCGTGCCGCAAGAAGGTGTTGCAGGGTTCGCCCGGTTCTGCATGAAACAGGCCCGTCAGCACACCACCCATGTGCGCGGCACGCTGCTGGCGACCGAAGTCCAGGCAGCACGCATCCGCGAACAGGCGGCTGCCGTAGCCCCTGCGTCCACCACCTGATGGCGGCTGTGCGAGCGAGCACGCGTCTGCAGCCGCCTTGCAAGACTCACTCTTTCGGCGTGAGCCACACCTGCTGCTTCAGGCCGCGCACGCTGGGGGTGGTGACATCGTCCAGGTCGAAGACCACCACCGTGTTGTCACCCTTGCGCTGGAACGGCGCGGGGAAATACAGCGCGGTCTGCGGGCCGATGTTCCAGTGGCGGCCCAGGTTGACGCCGTTGGCCCAGGCAAAGCCCTTGCCGAAGGCGCGCATGTCCAGATAGGTGTCGGTCGGCGTGCCGATGCGCAGGGCGCCGCGGTGAAACGCCGGGCCTTGCACTGCCTTGCGGGTCCAGCCGCGGATGCTGTCGGGCGTGCGCATCGGCAGCGGGAAGGCCTGCCAGCCGGTGAGCTGCTGGTTGTCCAGTAGCACCGGGTCCACCAGCCCGGCGCGGCCGTCGGCCATGCGCGTGCCGTAGTTGATGCGGCCGCTGTTTTCGACCAGCACATCCAGGGTGTGCTGGCCTGCAGGAATCTCTACCTCAAGCGACACCTGCTGCAAACGCCGCTCAACGCTGCCGACCGGCCGTTGATCCACGTACACGCGTGCCACATCGCGCACGTCGCCCAGATACAGCGGGCCCTTGCGCGGGCCAGTGACCGTGGTGCGGTAGAGGATGTAGCCATAATCCTGGCCGAACTGTTCCATCGGCTGCGGGGTGTCGATGGCGATCGGCGCGGGCAGGTTGTCCCAGAGCGAGGCCGATTCGCGCAGCGGCGTGGCCGGCAGCGTGGCGGTGGCGATCGGTGCCGGTAATGCGGGCGGTTGCACGCCGGTCACGCGGGCGATGGCATCGCGCATCAACGCGAGTTTGGGCGTGGGGTGGCCGGCTTCGTCGAGGATGGCGTCGTAGTCGTAACTGGTGGTCTGCGGCGCGTAGTGGTCGCTGGGATTGTTCTGGAAATTGGCGCCATTCATGAAGCCGAAACTGGTGCCGCCGATGAACATGTAGAGATTGGCCGAGTGGCCCTGGCGCAGGATCCACTCGAACTCCTCGGCCTGTTGCCTGGCATCGGTTGCGGCATGCGGCTTGCCCCAATGGTCGAACCACCCGGCCCAGTATTCGCCGACCATGCGCGGTTGATCGGGGCGGAACTTGATCAGTTTGTCGAATGCGCTCTTGGCCTCGCCGGGTGCGAAGTTCACCACCGCCAGGGTGTCGGGCAAGGTGCCGTTGGCGAGCATGTCGGCGCCATCGGAGGTGAACAGCAAGGCCTTGTCGAAGCCAGCCTTGACGTACATGGCGCGGTTGTCGGCCATGTAGGCGTGATCGTCGGCGTAGGAGCCGTATTCGTTCTCGACCTGCACGGCGATGATCGGCCCGCCGTTATGGTTGAGCAGCGGCTGCACCTGTTTGGCCAACGCATCCAGATAGGACTGGCTGGCGGCGAGAAAGCGCGGATCGCGGCTGCGGACGCGAATATTGCCCTTGCCGAACAACCAGGCCGGGTAGCCGCCGGCTTCCCACTCCGCACAGGCGTAAGGGCCGGGCCGCAGGATGACGTTGAGGCCCTGCGCGGCGGCTTCGCGCACGAACGCGGCCACATCGTTGTTGCCGGAAAAATCGAACTGGCCTTGCTGCGGTTCCACCAGATTCCAGAACACGTAGGTTTCTACGGTGTTCAAGCCCAGGGCACGCGCTTTTTGCAGGCGGTCTTTCCAGTAGGCGCGCGGAATGCGCTGGAAATGGATGGCGCCGGAGAGCAGCTGGTACGGCTTGCCGGCGCGCACGAATTGCGTGCCCTGCGTGCCGAAGGCGGGCCAGGGCTCGGGTGTGGCAGCGGCGGCGGGTAGCGCGAGCGCCAGGGCCAGAACCAGGGGAGCAAGAGTGGTACGCAGCATGGAGGTCTCGATGTAGGTGGGGCCGGTGGTGCGGGTGGATGGCAGGCGGCGGTGTTTGCGTTCTGCCCTCATCCGCCCTGCGGGCACCTTCTCCCGCTTGCGGGAGAAGGAAGAGCAATACCCGCTTGCGGGAGAAGGAAGAGCAATACCCGCTTGCGGGAGAAGGGAAGAGCAATCCCCGCTTGCGGAATGAGAAAGCAACTTCCACTGGCAAATGAACAAGCGATCCCTGTTTGCGTACACGGGAAAGGGCGTTCCCCATTCGCGCAGCAAGCACCGAACGCGCCGCTTGTGCAAGCGACGTACTGGCATTACGCGAACGACGGTGGCAGATCCTTCTTGTCTGCGCCGAAGGCCGGGTTAGGCTTGGGCCCCATCGCAAACTCCAGCGTGCCGCCGGCGGCCAGCTCGGTGTGACGTAGCCAGGCGCGGGTGAGCGATTTGCCGTTGAAGGTCAGCGACTGCACGTAAACGTTCTGCGCGCTGTTGTCCTTGGCCACGATGCGCAGCGTGCGGCCATTGCCCACGTCCAGCGTGGCACGCTTGAACAAGGGGCTGCCCACGATGTAGTTGCCGCTGACCGGATCCACCGCATACAGCCCCAGTGCACTGAGCACGAACCAGGCGCTCATCTGCCCGCAGTCTTCGTTGCCGGACAGGCCGTTGCGCGCGTCGTGATACTGCTCGCGCAGCAACCGGCGCACCATCGCTTGGGTCTTGTACGGCTGGCCGGCATAGGCGAACAGATACGCCACATGGTGGCTGGGCTCGTTGCCATGCGCGTACTGGCCGACCATGCCGTCGATATCCGGCGGTGCATCGGCGGGCAGTTCGGAACTGGTGGAAAACAGCTCGTCCAGCTTGGCGACGAAACCGTCGCGGCCGCCGTACAAATCCATGTAGCCGTACAGATCGTGCTGGTTGAGGAAGGTGGCCTGCCAGGCGTTGGATTCGGTGAAATCGCGCCACTTGGCGATGTGGCCCATGCCGCGCGGGTCGAACGATGTGGCCCAGCTGCCGTCGGCAAGCCGTGCCTGCACGAAGCCGCTGTCGCGATTGAACACGTTGCGGTAGTTGCGCGAGCGTATGCGCAATGCGCGTGCATCGGCGCTGGCGCCGGCGGCCTGCGCCAGGTGTGCGCAGGCCCAGTCGTCGTAGGCGTATTCGAGCGTGCGGCTGACCGATTCGTCCACTTTGTCTGCGGGGATGTAACCGAGCCTGCGGTACTCGCCCAGGCCGTGGGTGGTGTCGTCCATCGCACGCTTGCGGTACGCCGGCCAGGCGGCCTTGTAGTCGATCCCGGTAAAGCCCTTGGCATGCGCCTCGGCCAGCACCACGGCGGAGTGATAGCCGATCATGCAGCCGGTCTCCACGCCCTGCAGCGGCCAGATGCCCACGCCGTCCGGGCATTCGTTGGCGCCGCGCACCAGGCATTGCACCAGGTCCGGCACGCGCTCGGGCTGGACCAGCGTGAGCAGTGGATGGGCGGCGCGGTAGGTGTCCCACAGCGAGTAGGTGCTGTAGTTGTTGTAGCCCTTCGGCGCGGTGTGGATCTGCAGGTCCATGCCGCGGTAGCGGTTGTCCACATCGGAGAACAGCGTGGGCGCCAGCAGGCTGTGATACAGGCCGGTGTAGAAGATGCGCCGTTGCGCGTCGTCATCGCTGTCGATGCGCACGCGGGCTAGTTCCTTTTCCCAGGCAGCGACCGCTTGCGCATGCACGCGCGCGAAGTCGAAGTCCGGCAATTCGGCGTCCAGGTTGGCCAGTGCATTGTCGGCGCTGACGGCCGAGATGCCGACCTTGATCAGCAGCGGGGCATCGGCGGCATCGGGGTAATGCAACGCGGCCTTGAGGTGGGTGCCGTCGGTGCTGCGCGTGCCGGCGGCCAGCGGTTGGTCTTCGTTGTACAGCTGCACGTGCTTGAACGGGCGCGACAGGCGCATGGCGAAATAGATGTAGCGGCCCTTGGCCCATTGGTAGACGCGGCGTCCGCCGGTGAGGGTGCGTTCATCGACCACGCGCAGCTGCGCATCGCTCACGCGGGTGGCAATTTCCGGCTTGTCCTGCATGCCGTGGCACAGGTCGAGCAACACGTGCGCGGATTTGCCCTTGGGGAAGTGATAGCGGTGCAGGCCGGCCCGCGCGGTGGCGGTGAGTTCGGCATGCACGCCGCTGTCCTTGAGGCGCACGCGGTAGTAACCGGGCGATGCGGCTTCGTCGGCGTGGTCGTAGCGCGAGCGGTAGCCGGCATCCGGGGTGTCGAGCGGGCCGGGCACCAGTTTGACCTCGCCGGTGGCGGGCACCAGCAGGACGTCCAGCATGTCGCCGATGCCGGTGCCGGACAGGTGCGTGTGCGAGAAGCCCATGATCGAGCCATCGGACTCGTGATACCCCGAGCACGAATCCCACACCGCGTTATAGGTGTCCGGGCTGAGCTGCACCATGCCGAATGGCAGCGTGGCGCCGGGGAAGGTATGACCGTGGCCGCCGGTGCCGATGAACACATCCACATGCCGGGTGAGGTCGGCGCGGGCACGCGCGTCGGCCGGAAGCGCGTAATTGCCGGCGCGCGCGCGCGCCAGGCCGGGCAGACCGACGCTGCCAAACAGGGCTGCGGCGATGGCGCCTTGGAGAAAACCGCGTCGTGTTGCCATGTGTGTGATCTCTGATGTCGCGAGGTGGGTGCGCCGTACCCTCATCCGCCCTTCGGGCACTTTCTCCCAATGAAGGAGACCGAGGTCCCGATGGGAGAGGGGAAGGTCAGGCGCTACGCAGCAGCTGGGGTTTGCGTTGATGCAGGTCGATGATCAGTTCGCCGAACAAGGTATTGGCCCAGGCGAACCAGTCGCGGGTGAAGGTGCTCGGGTTGTCCTTGTCGAAGGCCTCGTGCATGAAGCCGGTGCCGGCGTGGGTGGTTTTCAACCATTGCAGGCATTGGCGCAGTTGCGCGTCGTCGTCGCTGACCAGCGCGTACTGAATGATCGACATCGGCCAGATCGTGCCCATGCCGCTGTGCGGGCTGCCGACGCCTTCGGCCGCTTTGCCGCGCGAGAAATACGGGTTGCGTTCGCTCCAGGCCAGCTGGCGCGTGCGCAGGAACACCGGGTCGGCGCGATCGCAGCAGCCCAGGTAGGCCAGGCTGAGCAGACCGGGTGCATTGGCGTCGTCAATGAATAACTGGTTACCGAAGCCGTCCACTTCAAACGCCCAGTACGCCTGCCCGTCGGCATCGCGCTGCTGGCCGAACCGGCGGGTGGCGGTTTCCACTTCGTCGGCCAGCGCGGTGCACTCGGCGGCGAAGGCGGTGTCGCGATGCAAGGCCGTGCTCATCGTGGCCAGCTGCCGCAGCGAGGTGACTGCGAACAGGTTGGCCGGCACGAACAATGGAAACACGCAGGCATCGTCGGAGGGGCGGAACATCGAGTGGATCATGCCGTTGGGCTTGGTCGGCTGGCCGTAGCCTTCCAGCACCAGGGTTTCGGTGGCCAGTGGCGAGGGCCGCTGGAACACGTACGGGCCGCGGTTGTCCTTGCGCTGCTGCTCGCGGAAGGTCTTGACCACCACGTGCATTGCCGCGCGCCAGTCGTCGTCGAACGGTGCGGTGTCGCCGGTGGCGCGCCAGTATTCGTGCGCAATGCGGATGGGGTAGCACAACGAATCCACTTCCCACTTGCGCTCGCCCACGCCCGGCTTCATTTCGGTGATGTCGTTGAGCGACCACTTCAGGCGCTGGGTCTGGCCGTCGGGCAGGAACGCGTTGGCATAGGGGTCGAGCGTGATGCACGCAGCCTGGCGCTGGATCAGGCCATGGAACATGCGCCGCAACGCCGGGTCGCGCCTGGCCAGCGGCACGTACGGGTGCACCTGTGCGGACGAGTCGCGCAGCCACATCGCGTGGATGTCGCCGGTGATGACGAAGGTGTCCGGCTTGCCGTTGCGGGTGCCGGTTTCCACGGTGGTGTCGAGCGTGTTGGGGTAGCAGTTCTCGAACAGCCAGGCCAGTTCGGGGTCGGCGATGCGCGCCTTGATCTGCGCGATCTGCTGCTCGACCGCCTTGCTGACGAAGCGGCGCTGCGCCCTGGGCGGACGCTTGCTGACAAAGCGGCCGGTTGCACTGGACGCGCCGGTGGCGGGCGCGGCCGCGAACGCGGGCAGGGCGCTGGCCAGCAAGCCGGCACCGGCGCTAGCGCCGAGCAACTGAAGGATGTCGCGGCGGGTATGCATGACCTGGAACTCCTTGGATGTCGACAGCAGGCCCGCACGCCAGTGCCGCTCCAGAGCCGCGCGACCTGCCGGCTGAGGATGAGACCTATGCATGACCAATTCCCGATGACCATACAACGTGTGCGCCGAATGTGCATAGTGCGGTCGCACAATTCGTTGCCGCATGTGGACTATTCGATGGCGCAGTCGCGGGCCGGTCCGCGGTCTGCCCTTCTGGATGCGGGCCGCAAACCGCCTTCGACAACGCCACGCTGGGCACCACGACCTCCGGCCTGCAGCCCGCACGTCGGCACTCGTCCGGCCGCCCTCCAGCGGCATCGTCAGTGCCGATCAACACGCCGACAAGGGCGCGTAGGCATGCACGTCGCTGCCTCCGGCAGCATGGTGCCTCGTCGACACGCCATCGACACCCGCGCCGCTGTTGTCCACCTGCTCCGGCATGGCCGGCGACTGCGTGCGTCAGCGCGATGCGGCGCCTACTTCGGCAACGGCGAACGCCCCTGGATCGAAAACGGCGCGGTATTGCCGGCCGCGCCGGTACCCGGCTGCCCGCCGCCGACGAACAACGTGTAGTTGCCGGCTTCCACCGCGCGCTGCCCGCTGCGATCCACGTCGCTCAACGCGCGTGCATCCAGGTTGAAGGTCAGCGTGCGTTGCTCGCCCGCTGCAAGATGCACGCGCTGAAAACCGACCAGGCTGCGCAACGGGGACTGCGGACGGTCCGGATATTGCAGATACACCTGCGCCACTTCGTCGCCGGCACGTGCACCGGTATTGCGCACGGTCGTGGTTACCTGCAGCGAACTGCCGGCTTGCAGCGTGGTGGTGGACAGCTGCGGCGCGTCATAGGCAAAGCGGGTGTAGCTCAGGCCATAGCCGAACGCAAACAGCGGCTCGCCCTTGAAGTAACGGTAGGTGCGGCCCTTCATGTCGTAGCTGACGTAGGCCGGCAGGTCCTTGGTGGAGCGGTAGAAGGTCACCGGCAGGCGACCGCCGGGATTGTCGTCGCCGGCCAGCATGCGCGCGATCGCGGTGCCGCCGGACTGGCCCGGGTACCACGCGGCCACGATCGCATCGGCATGCGTCTTGGCCCAGTTCAAGGCCACCGCGCTGCCGCTCATCAGCACCACCACCAGCGGTTTGCCGGACGCCTTTGCCCGTTCGAGCAGCGCTTGCTGCGGGGCGGGCAGGGCGATGTCGTTGCGGTCGCCACCGTCGAAGCCGGGAACATCGATCCGCAACTCTTCGCCTTCCACATCCGGCGACAGGCCAACGAAGGCGACCACAGCGTCTGCCTGTGCCACGGCCTGCTCGGCTTCGGCCAGTTGCGCGGCGGCAGGAGCCAGCCATTCCAGGCGCACGCCCTGATCCTGGCCGCGATGCTCCATTTCCAGGCGAATCTTGCGTGGGCGGGTGTCGTCGAAATGCAGCACGGTTTCCACGCTCCGGCCGTCGGCGTTGTGCATGCCGGCCGGCACGTGCTTGTCTTCGGCGTTGCCGGCAACCACCAGCTTGTCGTCGATATACAGGCGTACCGGGTCGTGCCCGCTGCAGTCGAAGCAACGCGCCACGCGCACTGCCAGGGTGTAATCGCCAGCGCTGGGTGGCAGCAGCTCGCCGCTCCAGCGCACGGCATAGCGGTCGGCCGGTACGCCCTTTGCCGGGGCGACCTGATCCCAGTTGAAGCTCACCGTGCGGTCCTGCCGCACCACGCGTGCAGCACCGCTCATGTCGACGTTGTCGAAATATTCGCCACGCAGTCCCGGCTTGCCATCGCTGCGCAGTGCCGTCTCCGGGATCATGCCGGGCACGCCGGCAGCCAACGGTGCGCCTTGTGCGTAGCTCACCTGCTGCGCACCGAAGCGCTGACGCAGGCCCAGCAGCGGCGTCACCGGCGCGGACGAGGTGCCCTGGTAGTTGGCCTCCAATGCAGCCAGTGCATCCGCATTCGGGCCGATCACCGCCAGCCGCGTGCCGGCCTTGAGCGGCAACGTGTTGGCATCGTTCTTCAGCAGCACGATCGACTCGGCGGCCGCCTGCAAGGCCAGCGCACGATGCGCCGCGTTGTCCACGTCCTTCGCGCCGAGCCGCGCGTACGGGTCCTTGCGCGGGGCCTCCAGCTCGCCCAGGCGGTAGCGGGCGGCAAACAGGCGCACCAGCGATTGATCCAGCAAGGCTTCGTCCACTTCACCGCGCGCGATCGCCGTGCCGAGTTCGCGATAGGCATGCCCGCAGTTGAGATCGTGCCCGGCCTTCAGCGCGGCGGCCGACGAGCCGGCGTTGTCCGGGCGGAAATAATGGAACTGGGTCATGTCGTCGACCGCATCGCAATCGGACACCACAAAGCCCTTGAAGCCCCAGTCGCCGCGCACGCGGCCGTTGAGCAACCAGTCGGCGGCGCACGCCGGGGTGCCGTGCAGCGAGTTGTACGCACACATCACCGAGCCGGCCTGGCCTTCGACGATGGCAGCGCGGAAGGCCGGCGTATAGGTCGCTTCCACATCGCGTGGCGAGACATCCACATCGAAGCCATGCCGGCCCGGCTCGGGGCCGCTGTGCACCGCGATGTGCTTGGGCGTGGCGATCGTGCGTGGATGGTTGAGGTCCTCGCCCTGCAGGCCGCGGATAAAGCCCACCGCCATCTGCCCGGTGAGAAACGGATCTTCGCCGTAGGTTTCCATGCCACGGCCCCAGCGCGGGTCGCGGAAGATGTTGATGTTGGGCGACCAGATGGTAAGACCGGCGTAGCGTTTATGGTCCTTGCCCGGACCACCGGCCTGGTTAAACTTGGCGCGCGCTTCGGTGGACACCACCGTGCCCACCTGCTGCATCAGGCGGGTATTCCAGCTCGCCGCCAGGCCAATCGACTGCGGAAACACCGTGGCGTAGCCGTTGCGCGCGATGCCGTGCAGGCCTTCGCTCCACCACTCGTAGGCGGGGATGCCCAGGCGCGGAATCGCCGGTGCATCGTTCATGGCCTGGGCCACTTTTTCTTCGCGGCTCATTTGCGCGACCAGGGCGGCGGCGCGCTGTTCGGGCGTTGCATCGGTGTTTTTTGCGGCCACTGCCGGTGCAGCGATGAGCGGCAGGGCCAGGCTCACACTGAGTGCAGCGGCAAGACGGCACGGAAAGACGGACAACGACATCGGTTCACTCCTGCGCGGCGGCCATGGCCGTCACGCGTTGCGCTTGGGTCGCCCGCAGTGATGCTGCGGGCAGTGGTCATTACAAATCGCTGACTGCCTTGCGTGCGATGCATTGCATGGAGCCGTCAGCGCTACATGCGGTCTTCGCGGATAAAGCAGCGTGCTTACGCGCGTGCTGCGTCGTCTGCTGAGACCTGTTGCTGGCGGTTTTACTTTGCTTCGGCAGGCTCCGGCGGCGCGCCAGCCAGCGTGGCGGCCAGGTCGCGCACCTGCAGCGTGGATTGCAACTGCGCCAGTGCCGCCTTGCTGCTCACCCGCACGGTCAGTGGCTCACCCGGCAGCAGGTCGAAGGCGTTGTCCGACAGCGTGGCATCCACATCGCCGAACGACAGCCACACCTCGCGCGCCAGCGTGTTGCTGGTCAGGGTGAGTGCGTAGCCATCGCCATCGGCACGCCACTGGCTGTCGATCTTCGCGGTAGGCAATGCAAGCTGCTTGGCCGGCGCGAAGAACACCACCTCGCGCGAGAGTAATGTGTCGCCGTCGAGCAGCTCGAACACCGCGTAGGTGCGCTTGGGATCGGCGCTGCCCAGCAATTGCTTGTCGCTGAAGTTGCCCACCTGCAGGCTGCTCAGCGGTTTGACGCTGGCTTTTTCTTCGCGCTTGCTCAGCACCTTGCCATCCATGCCCATCACCCGCATGCGCCAGCGCGCTGCCAGCGGGGTGGTGCGGTCGGAGACCAGCGACACCTCGGTCTGGCCCTTGTCGCTGCGCAATGCGGCGATCATTTCCGGCGCGTAGAAGCGCCGTGCGTGGTAATGCAGCGCCTTCCAGCGGCCGTAGTAATCCACGCTGGACCACGACGCGCCCGGCCACACATCGTTGAGCTGCCAGTACAGCGAACCCATCGACTGCGGGCGAGAGGCACGCAGATGCGAAGCGGCGATGTTGATGCCTTCGGCCTGCATCAGCTGGCTCAGGTAGACGAAACTGTCGAAATCCTTGGGCTCGCCGAATTCGCGGCGGATGTACAGCATCAGCCGCTTGTTGCCGTTGCCCTTGTCAAACTTCTGATGCACGCGCATCACCGGCGATTCCGGATCCATGTCGCCGGGCTCGGCAAACGCCCGCACGGTGCGCATATCGGGGAACGACTGCAGGCCGTACTCGGACATGAAGCGCGGGGTGACGTTGAGGTATTCGGTGACCGGCAGGGCAGGGCCGCCCCACACCTTCCAGTAATGCATGTCGCCATCGTTGGTCTGGTCGGCCGCGCCATCGAAATCGGTGCCCGGCGAGGTGGCCCAGTACGGCACGTCGTTATCGTAGGTGGCCACCACTTCACGGAATACGGTGCCGAACAAGGTGGTCATGCCGCGTTCGATGCGGGCGCGTTCTTCCGGGTCCACCGACTGCTTGAACTTGACCCGGTCGCCCCAGTTTTCCCAGCCGGTCTGCACTTCGTTGTTGCCGCACCACAACACGATGCTGGGGTGATCGCGCAGCCGCTTGACCTGTTCGATCGCCTCCTGCCGGGTGTTCTCGCGGAACTCCACGTCGTACGGCGGCACCGCGCCGCCGAACATGAAGTCCTGCCAGATCATGATGCCAAGCTCGTCGGCGACGTCGTAAAAATAGTCGTCCTGGTAATGCCCGCCGCCCCACATGCGCAGCATGTTCATGTTGGCATCGCGCGCGTCCTGCAAGGTGCTGCGCATGCGCGCGTGCGTGACACGTGCGGGGAAGGCATCCAGCGGAATCAGGTTGGCCCCCTTGGCGAAGATCGGGATGCCGTTGATCACGATCTCCATGCTCTTGCCGTACTGGTCTTTTTCGCGGCGCAGCTCCACCGAGCGCAGGCCGGTGACCCGCTTGATCTGCTGGCTGTCGCCATCGGCATCGCGTACGTTGGCCACGAAGGTGTAGCGGTCCTGCGCGCCGTAGCCGGCCGGGAACCAGCGCTTGGGCTTGGCGATGCGCACCGCCAGCTCGATGCGGTTCTGGCCGGGATCGACCACCGCGTCCTGGGTGAACTGGCCGACGTTTTGCCCATCCGGGCCCAGTACATCCAGCGTCACCTGCACCGGCCCGCTGCGGCCGGCCTGCAGTTCCAGCTGCGCCTGCAATTGCGCGCTATCGGCATCCACGCGTTGCTGGGCGATATGCAGCCCATCCACCCGCACGGCGTCCCACGCTTCCACGCGCACATCCTTCCAGATGCCGGCATTGACCATGCGCGGGCCCCAATCCCAACCGAAGTTGTACGGCGCCTTGCGCACGTAGGTAGAGCTGTGGCGTGCCTCCGGCTCGTCCCCGAACGCCGAATCGTAGGCGCCCGGCAGCGCATACGGTTGCTTGGCCAGCCACGGCTGGATCTTCTTGATCGGCGAATACAGCTTGACCTCGAGCACGTTATCGCCACGCTTGAGCAAGGATTTCGCATCCACGCGCCACTGCCGGAACATGTTGTCGGCGCTGAGCAGCTGCTTGCCATTGAGGGTGACCTCGGCAAACGTGTCCAGGCCGTCGAACACCAGCTCGACATGTTCGCGCTTGAGTGTGGCCGCATCGACATTGAAACGGGTCTGGTACTGCCAATCGCTCAGGCCCGCCCACTGGATCTTGCCTTCGTTATCGCGATAGAACGGGTCGGGCACGATCTTGGCGGCGATCAGGTCGGTCTGCACCGCACCGGGCACCTGCGCCGGCAGCCACGCCGCTGCCTTCGGATACGTCTTGCCCTGCTCCTGACCCGGCACCAGCCGCACCTGCCAGCCGCTGTCCAGCGTCACTGCCGTCGGCGGTGCTGCCCAGGCCTGCGAGATGGCCAAGGCCAGGGCAAGCCCGAGACGGGCGGGGGCGGGAACAAAACGATGACGTGACAGGGGCATGCGTGACTCTCCTAGGGTGGCTCAGCGCGTGGCGGCGGGGGGCGCCTGCGCAGTGGTTTCAATCAGTTGGACGGCGCCGATGGCATACAGGGGGCCGCGGATCGGCGCGGTGAAGCGCAGGCAGAGATCGTGGATGCCGGTGCGTGCAGGCAGTGCGGTTTCCAGGGTGAATTGTTCGCCCAGGGTGTCGCTGCGCGGCAGCTGCACGCTGGCGATCAGATCGCCGTCGCAGCCCAGACGCACTTCCAGCTCACCGCCGCGGGTTTTGGCCGGGTATTGCACGACCTTGGATTGCTCGTGCGCCAGGCCGAAATTGTTGGGCAGGCGTGCGGCGTCGATGCGGATTGCGCCGATACCGTCCAGCCGTGCCTGCGGATACAGGCGGCAGGCATGGAACAGGTCGACGTTGTACACCGGCGTGTCGGCGCCGGTCATCTCCGGCAGCAGCGGCAGCCGCAAGCCGAGCGCGCCGGTTTCGACGCAGTGCTGCAGTCCCTGCGTATCCACCCGCAACAAACTGGCGCGATCGAAGGTACGGCTGCGCGTGGCCGCCAGCGGCGTGCCGTTCGCATCGAACGCCGTGGCCTTGACCGTGGTCGGCAATCGAATCGTCAACGGCGCGCTGTAGCGCGGCGATGCCGGCGTGGGCTCGCTGCCGTCGATGGTGTAGTGCAGCGTGCCCGCGCCGGCTTGCGTGCTCAGTGTCACCTTGGCCGGCCCGCCGGCGAGCACCGGATTGGGTCCGCCTTCCAGCGCGATATCGGCAGCGAAGGCGCCGTCGCTGTAATCGATGCCCAGCGCCTTGTAGCGCTGCAGCTGCGCCGGCATGCGGGCCAGAAAGCTGTTCCAGTTGCGCGCTGCCGGCGGCGACCAGGTCACTTCCGCTATTGCAGATAACCGCGGGAACAAGGCGTGATCCACATGCCACTGCGAGGGGATGTATTCGGACCACAACGCGCCTTGTGCGCCCAGTACATGCCTGGCCTGTTCGGCGCTGAGCTCGGCCGGTACCGGGTCGAATGCGTAGACCTTCGACAGCGGCAACACCGTGAGGCGACCGTTCGGTTCGTCACTGCGCGTGGTCTGCAGGTTGTCCAGATACAGCCAGTCGCCCGGCGCCAGCACCACATCATGGCCTTGCTGTGCTGCAATCACCGCGCCTTCGATGCCGCGCCACGACATCACCGACGCACTGGCCGGCACGCCGCCTTCCAGAATTTCATCCCAGCCGATCATGCGCCGGCCGTGCTGGGTGAGGTAGGCCGCCAGCTGTTCGTTGAACCAGCCCTGCATCGCATGCGCGTCCTTGACCCCGAGCTTGCGCATCTGCGCGCGCACCGCCGGCGAGGCTTCCCATTGATCCTTCACCGCCTCATCGCCACCGATGTGGATGTAGGTCGATGGGAACAAGGTCAGCACTTCGTCCAGCACGTTGGTGATGAAGGTCAGGCTACGTTCGCTGGTGTTGAACAGGTACGGGTTGACGCCCCAGTCCACGCCCACCTGCGTGCGTGCGCCGGGTACGCCCACTTCTTCGGGGTAGGCGGCAACGGCTGCCTGTGCATGGCCGGGCATGTCCAGTTCCGGCAGCACGGTGATATGCAGGCGCGCCGCATAGGCGACGATCTCGCTGATCTGTTCCTGGGTGTAGAAGCCGCCATAACGCTGCGGCGTGCCGTGCTGGCCGGCGCCGGGCGGTGTGCGCCATGCGCCTACCTCGGTGAGCTTGGGATAGCGCTTGATCTCGATGCGCCAGCCCTGGTCATCGGTGAGATGCCAATGCAGCACGTTGAGCTTGTGCAGGGCCATCGTATCGAGCACATGCTTGACCGTGTCCACATCATGGAAATGCCGGGCCACATCCAGGTGCTGGCCGCGCCAGCTGAAACGCGGCCAGTCGCGAATCGTCACCGCCGGCAGCCGGACCTCGCCCTTGCGTGCATCCGGTGTCATCAATTGCCAGGCGCTGATTGCGCCGTACAACAAGCCGGCGCCATCGCGCGCGGCGATGCGCACGCCCCTGGCGTCGGCCTCCAGGCTGTAGCCTTCCTTGTGCGCTACCGGCGCCTGCGCGCTGCGCTCCAGGCGGATGCTGCCCGGCGATGCGCTGGTTTCGGCGCGCACTTCCAACCGCAGCCCGCGTGTGCGTTGCAGCAAATCGGCCAGATGTTCGGCACTGCGGCGTGCATCGGCATCGCCGGGTACGATCGAGATCACCGTGCCGGCGCCCACCGTGAAGCTGCCGCTACCGCGTTTGACCTCGACTGCTGCGGGAATCAGTGGCAACGGGGTACCCGCAGTGTCTGCGGTTGCGGCAGCAGGTGCGCCCGCGGTGGCAGCGGCCGGCGAGGTGCCTGGCGCACGTTGACCGCAGCCGGCCAGCGACACTGCTGCGAACGCAAGCGCAAGCAGGCGCGAGGAGAACGGCGCGACGGCTGTCAGGCGTGCGGTGGGTGCGGAGTTCGACGTCATGCAATCACATCCCGGTATGGCGGCGGTACACGGCAGCCACGCACAGTAGCAAAGCCGTGTCGGAAGACGCAGTGACTGGCGCACGCTTGGTCCCGCTGCGCAGCGTGGGCACCGCGTGGTCATGCGATCACGTCAGGGGCGTCGGTCGCTGCAAAACGGGCGCGGGCAACGCTGGAATCGGAATGCAGCCACGCAGTCCGATTCCTTGCACCAGCCGCGCCCGCCTAATCACTGTGCCATCGTAGCGTCGGCTGCGCTTAGCGCTGCGCGGTCGGTAGCTCGTCCCAGACCTTCGGGTCTTCGGCGCCCAGCACCCAGCAGCTGAAGCCTTCCAGGCCGTATTGCTTGGTCAGCTCGTAACGTGCCTTGAAGCTGCGCGCGTCCGGGCGGAACACCCACTCGCGCATGTCGTCGCGATAGAAGTAGAACCACGATTCCTGCTCGACCGGATCCCACTGCACGGTGGCGTTCTGTTCCTGCGCCAGCGGGAACGACTCGTCTGCATCGATATACGTTGCAGAAATGTTCGATGCCTCGGTGCCGTCTTCCTTCACCGGGTTGCCGGTGTACCAGCGGTAGCCGTAGGTGGCGATGCCCAGCGACAGCTTGTCCTTCGGCACCTGGGTGATGGCGTAATCCAGGTGCTTCTTCATCCACACCATGCCATCGACCGGGCCCGGCGTGGTCCAGCGCGTGTGCTGGTCGTAGGTCATCAGGCTGACCAGATCCACCGCCTGGCCCAGCGCCTTGAGGTCGTACGCACCGCGCCAGTATTCCCACATCCACTTGGAGAACTGGCCGCCTTCGGCATAACCCGGTGCATTCGGCACCACGGCGACCGACATCTTGAAACCGGCCTTGTGCAGCGCATCTGCGGTCTGCTTGACCATCAGCGTGTAGGCGTCGCGGTCGGTCCAGGCGATGTTTTCGAAATCGAACTGGAAGCCGTAGTACTTGTGCTGCTTGCCGTGGATGAGCAGCGATTCGATCATGCGCTTCTTGGCGGCTTCGTCATGCATCAGCTTGTGGAAGCCTTCGCGACCGGTCGTCATCGACAGGATCGGCATCACCCGCAGCTTGTGCTGCTTGGCGATGTCGTACAGGTACATGTTGGGGGTGCCGTTGACCAGGCCGTTCTGGTCCACGCCGTACCAGGTGGGCACCACCACATCGATCTTGTCGACGTTGGCAATGAACGAGTTGGTCGATTTCTGCGTGTTCATCAGATAGAACAACGCCGTGGGGTTTTTGGCCAAGGCCGGGGCGCAGGCAAATGCCAGCGCGAGCAACATCCAGGTCAATCGCTTGCTCATGAAAGACAACATCCGTCAGGGAGTGGGGGAGGAGAGGTCGATGCGGAAGACGTAGGCACTCTCGCCAACCGGCTTGACCGGCAGGCGCAGATGCAGGCCGTCGGCCCGTTGTTCGAACGGGATCTTCTTGCCGTTTGCCAGCAAGGTCACCGCGCGCACGCCGTCGGCGGCCTTGAGCGAGCGGATCACCGCCTCGCCATTGCTGGGCCAGCCGAGTTCGATCGCATACAGCGCGCCATCGCGCGTGGTGAAGCGGAAATCCTCGGCCGTGTACGGCTTGGTCTTGATGTCCTGGAAAGTGCCGCCCACCACTTCGGTGGGGCCTTCGCCATACACGCGCCACGGCTTGCTGTCGTAGATCGCGCCGCCGTTGGTCTTGAGCCACTTGCCGATCGCCAGCAGGATGCCGCGCTCGGTCTCCGGAATCGAACCATCGGCGCGCGGGCCGATGTTGAGCATCAGGTTGCCGTTTTTGGCCACCACGTCGGCCAGCATGTGGATGATGAAGGTGGGCGACTTGTAGGTGTCGTTTTCGATATAGCCCCACGAGGCGTTGCTTACCGAGGTATCGGTCTGCCAATGCGTGGGGTGGATGCCGGTGAGCTGGCCGCGCTCGATATCCAGCGTGCCTGCACCTTCGGGGAAGGCGCCCAGCTTGTAGTTCACCACCACGCCGCGGTCTGCTTCGGTACGCGCCGCGCCCTGATTGTAGTAATACGCCAGCATCGTCGGCAGGCTGCGGCGGAAGGTGGGGTGGGCGATCCACCAATCGAAATAGATCAGGTCCGGTTGATAGGTGTCGATCAACTCGGTGGTGCGCGCCAGCCAATCGTCCAGCCAGGCCTGCGAGACCGGTGTCCAGTCGTTGGCCACATCGGCATCGTCCTTGCCCGGCAGGCGCACCTGCGCCGGACCATACAGCGCGGCGTAACGCGGATCGTTGACGTCCGAATCGAAGGTGCGCCCGCCATCGAAGAACCAGTTGTGTTCGGCACGGTGCGATGACAGCCCGAAATGCAGCCCTTGTGCGCGGATGGCCTTGGACAACTCGCCCAGCAGGTCGCGCTTGGGCCCCATCTTCATTGCGGTCCAGTCGGACAACTTGGAGTCGTACAGCGCAAAACCGTCGTGGTGCTCGGCCACCGGCACTACATAGCGCGCGCCGGATTGCCGGAACAGCTTGGCCCAGCCATTCGGGTCGAACTTGGGCGCGGTGAACTTGGGAATCAGATCCTTGTAGCCGGAACTCGCCTGCGGCCCGTAGGTCGCCACGTGATGGGCAAATTCCTTGGAGCCTTGCAGATACATGTTGCGCGAATACCACTCGCTGCCGAACGCCGGCACCGAGAACACGCCCCAGTGGATGAAGATGCCGAACTTGGCGTTGTCGTACCACGACGGCGATTGATAGGCCTTCAGTGCGGCCCAGTCGGGACGGAACGGGCCCTTGCGTGCGCCGGCTTCGGCTTCGCGCACCAGACGCTCGCGTTCGGGCGCATAGGCAGCGGTGGCATCGAGCCACTGCTGGTCGATCGCCTCGGGGCTGAGCGTAGTGGCGGTAGGGGCGGTGGGCGATTGCGCCGCGTTGACGTGCAGCGCGGGCAGCGCGAGCAACAGAGCGAACGCGAGCATTCGGCTCCTGGGTGCAGCTCCGGCGTGGCGGCGGGATGGAGCCGCGAACTGGCGGCTATCGGTCGTCATGGGAACTGCACTCCTGTAAGCGAAACGCGTCGGTCATGCTGCGGCCGCGCGTAGATGGCGAAAGCGGGCCTGGCCACGCCCCCTCGGCGGCGAAGGGGCGTGGCCAGTACCACTCCTTGTTGCGACATCGACCTGCCGCTGCGGACAGCGACAGGTCCAAAAAAAAAAGCGCGCCACCGTGGAGGGTCGGTGGCGCGCCGGGACTACATCAGAACTTGAAGTTCAGCTGGGCCTGGTAGCCGCGGCCGTTCTTGTAGAACGCTGTCGGGGTGTCCCTGGTTCCGCTGTACAAGCGGTAGGTGGAATCCAGCAGGTTGGTGGCGCCGAAGGTGAGGCCCATGTAGTCGGTGATCTGATACGAGGCGGTCAAATCCAGCTGCTTGTAGCTGTCTGCGAAGTCTTCCGAGCCCAGGCGTCCGATCTGGGTGAAGTACTTCGAGCGGTAGCTGTAGTTCACACGTACCGTCCAGTCGCCGTGTTCCCAATACGGGATCACGTTGTAGGTGTCGCGCGACAGGTAGGGCAGGTTCAAGCCGGTGCTCGCATCGGATTTGGCAAACGTGTAGTTCGCCTGCAATCCGAAGCCGAGGCCGAACGCCTGCTGATAGTTGATCGATGCGCCCTTGACCTTTGCATCGGAAACGTTGACCGGCGTGGTCACCTGGTAGACGCCCGCCACCGCCGGCGGCGCCGGATTGAGCTGCTGGCTGACCGTGGTATTGACGATGTAGGAGCTGATATCGCGATAGAAGACTTCACCGGACAACATGCTGGACGGCGCGAAATACCATTCGGCAGCCAGATCGTAGTTGGTGGATTCGTACGGTTTCAGATCCGGGTTGCCACCGTTGGCGGTCAGGTTGCCGTTGCCGCTGTTGATGGTGAACGAACCGGCCAGATCGGCATAACGCGGACGTGCGATGACCTTGGCAGCCGAGAAGCGCAGCACGGTGTCGTCGGTGACGTCATAGGCGATGTTGAAGCTCGGCAGCGCCTTGCGGTAGTCGTTGGTTTCGGCAACACGGCTGAAGGTGGTGCCACCGTCCTGGCTCTGCCAGTACTCGGACTTGTCGGTGGTGTCGACCAGGCGCACGCCAACGTTACCGCGCCACTTGCCGGTCTCGTAGTTCAACTGCGTGTAGAAGTTCTGCGTGATTTCCTTCACGTCGAACGAGGAACCGAAGTCGGTACGGTACGGTCCCTGCGGCTGCGACAGCAGATAGTTGCGGACCGAGCTCAGGCTGGCGGTTGGCCAGGTGGTCAGATCGCCACTTGCACCCAAACCGTCATACAGACCGCTCGGGGTGGTGCCCGGGTTGAACTGGGTCAGCGACACCGGATCGGTGGTGTTGATGCGGTTGCCGCGTGCGTCTACACCATTGTTATGGTTGATGTACTTGTAGCCGAACAGCAGTTTGGTGAACGGGCCAACCGCCAGGTCACGTGCTGCATCCCACTGGAAATATTTCTCTTCATCCTTGCTCTTCTGATAGAAGATGCCGCCAGCCTGCGTGGCGCTGGCATCCTGCGAACCCGGAGCAAGGCCTGCCGGCGAGCCGGGCAGCGTCCAGTTCGATGCACCGCCATTGGCGTAATTGACTGCGGTGTGCGAACCGTCGAAGTCGTAGTTATAGCCGCCATCGGTCATCAGGAACTTCATCAGGTATTCGGGGTTCTTGCCGCCCGTTGCCTGGGTGTCGCCAACCTGGGTGGTGAACACCCACTTTTCACCCGACCAGTCGTGACGCAGGTTCAGGCTCTTGGTCGTGACGGTGCTCTCGCGATAGTTTGCATCGAGCTGCGCGTATGGCTGATCGTTGACGCCACCGCGGGTGTTGTCCGATACCGTGGCCGAGGAGACCACGCCGTTCTCGACGTTGGCGCTGGTGATCTTCTGGATGTCGTTGTTACAGGCCGGGCAGACGTAACGCGATTCGCTGAAGTTGTTGTACTTGCCCTTGATGTACAGACCGGTCAGGTTGAACTCGTTCTGCTCGTCAGGCTTCCACTGCAACGCACCTTGCACGCCGCTGCGTTCGCGGGTCTGCTGGAAGAATGCGCTGTTGATACCGGCCGGCACGCGCGCGGTGGCCACATCGCTGCCGTCGCCGGTGATGGTGGCGGTCGGCGGAATGTTGGCACCGGTGGTGTAGCCGAAGTATTCGATACCGGCGCGCGCCAGGTCCTGCTTGTCGTGCGTGGCGGAGATCAACGCGCCGAAGGTTTCGTCGTCGTTCTTCCAGCTCCACAGCGCCGAACCGCGCGGATTGCCCTCTTCGGAGCGGTCGTTGTAGTTGTAGCCGACCGAGCCGCGGATGGTGTTCTTGGGCAGGTCCAGCGGCTTGCGGGTGTGCACGATCACCGTGCCGCCGATCGAGCCTTCGTCGATGCGCGCTTCAGGGGTCTTGTAGACCTCCATCAGGCCGATGATTTCCGGCGACAGCAGCGTGTAGTTGAAGGTACGGCCGCTGGTATCGGTCGGGTTGCCGCCCCAGTCGCCCGAGGCGATGGTCTGGCCATTGAGCAGCACGCGGTTCAAGGCCGGGTCGGTGCCGTTGATGCTGACCTTTTCGCCTTCGCCGAACTGGCGGTCGACGCTGATACCCGGGAGATGCGACAGCGATTCGGCCGCATTGACGTCCGGGAACTTGCCGATGTCTTCGGCGCTGATCGCATCGACGATGGAGTTGGCCGAGCGCTTGACCGCCTGGCTCTTCTCCAGCGACGCGCGGTAGCCGGTGACGGTGATGGTATCCAGCTCGGTGGTGGCCGATGGCGTGCTGGCCGGGGCTTGTTGTTCTTGTCCGGCAGCCATTGCAGAGCCGGAGCAGTACAGAGCGGCGGTGATACAGAGTGCTAACGTCGTGGTGCGGCTGTGCATGGCTAAACCTCATTGGTTAGTGCTGTAAGCGTGCTGCCCTGCAATAGGACGCAACGCGCTCGGCGTGGCCGGCAAAACAACACGCCCTGACCGATCGCGATGATTGCGCTGGCACGCTTGTTTCGAAGCAGGGTGCAGGCGATTCGCGCGGTGAAGGAGGTGTCCCCCGTGTGGTGAAGCGGTGGAGCTAAACGCACATCAGCGAGCGGGAACGTCGGGCGACGCACGACTCGCGAATCTGGAATGCCAGGCGAGGGAATGCCCGTTCTTCAGTACCGAACAGTCCATGGCCCCTCCTGCCAGAACTCCGATTTGAATCGAGTCTCGCGTAGCCCTGACAGCGTTGTCAACACGTCGTCACAGATCTCTGATGTGGCTGCGATTGCGCTGCAATGCAGCATTTTCAGGCGAAAGCCGACTTTGCCTCGCAGCAGTTTGCGCAATACGCTTTGCGAGCGCGACTGCTACCATCGGCGCGTACGATCGAAAATGTCGCAGCTGCCCCGGTTCGCCCTGGGGTTGTGCAGGAATCGCCGTTGCGCCTGCGTATTTTTGGCGAATGACGCGCGCCGTCCCGTCCGGGACGCGTCGCGGTTGCCACGGTTGCGTTACAGGGCGATTGCTGACAACGTTGTCTACCCGTTGGCCGTTCGTCGGACAACGCGCGACGACGCCAGCCGCCGCCACTGATCAGGAGAATGCGTGAGCGCAAGCAGTCCAATGGAAGCGGTGGCCTTTCCGCGCCACGAAACCTTCGTTGCCGCCGATGTGGGCGGGACGCACGTGCGCCTGGCGCTGGTGTGCGAAAGCGATGACGCAGGCAAGCCGGTCACGGTGCTGGACTACCGCAAGTACCGCTGCGCCGAGTATCCGGGCCTGGCCGACATCATGACCACGTTCTTCGCGGAACTGGGATGTGCACCAGTCCGCCGGGGCGTGATCGCCAGCGCCGGCTACGCGCTGGAAGACGGCAGCGTGATCACCACCAATCTGCCCTGGGTGCTGGCACCCGAGCAGATCCGCCGCCAGCTCGGCATGCAGGCCCTGCATGTGGTCAATGATTTCGAAGCGGTCGCCTACGCGGCCAATTACATGATCGGCAACCAGGTCATGCAGTTGTCTGGCCCGGCGCAAGGTGCCGCGGGCCCGGCCTTGGTGCTTGGTCCGGGCACGGGCCTGGGCGCGGCGCTGTGGATCCCCAACGGTGCCCATCCGGTGGTGCTGCCCACCGAAGCCGGCCACGCGGCACTGGCGCCGGCCAGCGATCTGGAAATGGCGTTGCTGCAGGAACTGCGGCGCACGCGCACTCACGTGGCTACCGAAACGCTGTTGTCCGGCCCGGGCCTGTTGAATCTGTACACCGCGCTGGCCGCCTTGCGCGGCGACAGCGTGTTGCATGCCACCCCGGCCGACATCACCGCGGCCGCAATGGCCGGCAACGATGGATTGGCGCACGACGCGCTGCAGGCGTTTTGCGGATTTATGGGCAGCGTGGTCGGCGACCTGATGTTGCTGTATGGCGTGCGCAGTGGCGTCTATCTGGCCGGCGGTTTCCTGCCGCAAATCGCCAGCTTCATCGCCGAGAGCGATTTTGTCGCGCGCCTGCTCGACAAGGGCGCCTTGCGTCCTGCGTTGGAGCAGGTGCCGGTGAGCATCGTCGAGCACGGCCAGCTCGGCGTCATTGGTGCTGCCAGCTGGTTCCTGCAGCACGGCCGCTGAGCGCTCGCACATCGGCAGGTGCAGCAATCCGGCTGCACCAGATCAATCACCTCCGCATCCCGTAGGAGCGCACCCGGGCGCGATGAGGCGTTACCGATAAACGTCCTGTCGCGCACCGGTGCGCTCCTACAAGGTCCCGGCGCTATAAGTCCCCGAACCGCGACTGCAGCGCCGCAATCGCCGCCAGTCCCGCCGTTTCGGTGCGCAGGATGCGTGGCCCCAGCTGCAGGCCGCTGAAGCCCGCCTCGGCAAGTAGCGCGCGATCGCGCGGCGACCAGCCGCCTTCCGGCCCGATCGCCACGACGACGTGTTGCTGGATGCTCGATGCCAACGTGCCCAGGCGATGCTCGCCCTGTGGGTCCAGCGTCAGCCGGAGCGCATGCGCGTCGCTAGCCTGCGCCGCGTCCTGCAGACCCTGCGGCACGGCCACGCTGGGAAGACGTGCGCGCCCGGATTGCTCGCAGGCCGACACCACCACGCTGCGCCAGTGCGCCACGCGTTTTTCGGTGCGCGCCGCATCGAGCTTGACCTCGGTGCGCTCGGCGATCACCGGTACGATCGCCGCAACGCCCAGCTCGGTGGCCTTCTGCAGGATCAGATCCATCTTCTCCCCGCGCGCGATGCCTTGCATCAAGGTGATGCGCAGCGGCGATTCGTTGGAGAGCGGCTCGGCGCGTTCCACCAGCGCACGTGCGTCGCGCTTGCCCGCCACGGTGATGCGTGCGTGGTAGTCGCTGCCGTCGCCGTTGAACAGGATGCAGGCATCGCCCTCGCGCAGCCGCAGTACCCGCAGCAGGTGATTGGCCGACTCTTCCGGCAACGTCACTTCCTGGTCGCAGTGCAGCGGCAGCGCGACATGCGAACGGGTCAGGCGCATGCGACCGCCTCGGTGATGGCATGGCCGGTGGTGTCGGCCAACAACGCAAGCTGCGCCTCGTCCACGCAATACGGCGGCATCCAGTACAGCACGTCGCCGAGCGGGCGCAGCACCACGCCTTTCTCGAGCGCCGCGCGATACGCCTTCAGGCCGACGCGCGCGGCGGACGCAAACGGCGTGCGCTTGTCGCCGCCCTGGGTCAGCTCGAACGCCACGATCATGCCGGCCTGGCGCACGTCCGCCACGGCCGGGTGTGCGCCGATCTGCGCAGCGAGCTCGCGCATGCGCGCGGCGATGGGTCGGTTGCGCGCAATCACGTCGTCGTCTGCGAAGATCTTCAAGGTCGCCAACGCCGCCGCACATGCCAGCGGGTTGCCGGTGTAGCTGTGCGAATGCAGAAACGCACGCTCGCGCGAATCGTCCAGGAACGCGTCGTACAACTGCTGCGTGGCCAGCACCGCCGACAGCGGCAGGAAGCCGCCGGTCAGCCCCTTCGACAGGCACAACAGGTCGGGCATCACGCCGGCCTGTTCGCAGGCGAACAGGGTGCCGGTACGGCCGAAGCCGGTGGCGATCTCGTCGGCGATCAAGAATGCGCCATGGGCATCGCACAATTCGCGTGCGCGGCGCAGATACGCCGGGTGGTACATGCGCATCCCGCCCGCGCATTGCACGCGCGGCTCCAGAATCAGCGCACAGATTTCGCCGGGCGAGCGTTCGAACAGTGCTTGCAACGCATCGGCTGCCTGCAGCGCATAGTCTTCGGCGCTTTGCCCCGGTTCGGCCAGGTAGGCATCGGGCGAGGGCGTGAACATTGCCTCCAGCAACAGCGGCGCATACACGCGCCGGTACAGCGGAATATCGCCCACCGATAGCGCGCCGATGGTTTCGCCGTGGTAGCCATTCTCCAGTGCAATGAACCGCGTCCGCCGGTGGTCGCCGCGATTGTGGAAGTAATGAAAGGCCATCTTCAGCGCCACCTCCACGCCCGCCGATCCGTTGTCGGCGTAGAACACCTTGGACAACGGCGCGCGCCCGGCCTGGCGTGGCGCGATCGCCAGCAACTGCTCGGCCAGTTGCACGGCCGGCGTATGCGTGAAGCCGGCCAGCATCACCTGTTCCAGTTCGCCGGCCTGGCGCGCGATGGCCGCGCCGATGCGCGGTTCGGTATGACCGAACAGGTTGGTCCACCAGCTGCTCACCGCGTCCAGATAGCGGCGGCCGTCATGGCCGACCAGCCATGCGCCTTCGCCACGCGCGATCGGCACCAGCGGCAGCGTGTGCGGGTGCTCACGCATCTGCGTGCAGGGGTGCCACACCACGCCGAGATCGCGTTGTCGCCAATGTTCGGCAGTTTGTGCGGCTGCAGGGTCTGCTAGGATTTCGGGTTCATGGACATGTCGATGCATCCGCCTATTCTATCGGCCCGCTTTGCGGCTGCGTGCGACGCATGAGCTCGCGTCTGCCGATCATCCACAAGATCACCGATCTGGGCGACGGGCCGTTCCGTCGGCAGCAGCTGGATCTGGAATTTTCCAACGGGCAGCGCCGCATCTACGAACGCCAACTCAGCCAGGGCCACGGCGCCGTGGTGGTGGTGCCGATGCTCGATGCGCAAACCGTACTGCTGGTGCGCGAATATGCCGCCGGCGTGCATCGCTATGAGCTCGGTCTGGTCAAGGGCCGCATCGACGCCGGCGAAACACCCGAGCAGGCCGCCGACCGCGAGCTCAAGGAAGAAGCCGGCTATGGCGCACGCCAGGTACAGGTGCTGCGCGCAATGACGCTTGCTCCTACTTATATGAGTCACCAATCCTGGTTGGTGCTGGCACGCGACCTCTACCCCGAGCGCCTGGTGGGCGACGAGCCGGAAGAGATGGACGTGGTGCCGTGGCCGATCGCACGTCTGGACGAATTGATGCTGCGCGAAGATTTCTCCGAAGGCCGCTCGCTGGCCGCCTTGTTCATTGCGCGCGAGTGGCTGGAGCGCAATCCATGATCCGCATCCCGATGGAGCTGCGCGAAACCGTGATCGCCATCGCGCGCGATGCCGGCGCCGCAATCATGGAGGTCTACGCCCAGGACTTTTCGGTGGAGATCAAGGACGACGCCAGCCCGCTGACCCAGGCCGACCTGGCAGCCAACCGCGTCATCGTCGAAGGCCTGCGCCGTGTCACCCCGGACGTGCCGGTGCTGTCGGAAGAGTCTGCGCATGTGGCCTGGGAACAACGCCAGTACTGGACCAGTTACTGGTTGGTCGATCCGCTCGATGGCACCCGCGAATTCGTCAAGCGCAATGGCGAGTTCAGCGTCAACATCGCACTCATCCATATGGGCGCACCGGTGCTCGGGGTGGTGCAGGCGCCGGTCGACGGGCGGGTCTGGTACGCCGCGCGTGGCGAGAATGCCTTCCGCCGCGATGGCGACCGCGACGAGATGCTGCACACGCGCACCCCGGCCGCCACGCCCTTGCGGGTGGCGGCCAGCCGTTCTCATCGCGACGCGCGTACCGCCGCCGCGCTGGAGCGGATGGGCGAGATCGACGTGGTCGCGCAAGGGTCGTCGTTGAAGTTCTGCCGCATCGCCGAAGGCGATCTGGACGTGTATCCCCGCTTCGGTCCCACCTCCGAGTGGGACACCGCCGCCGGCCAGTGCGTGCTGCATGCGGCCGGTGGCGTGTTGCTGGCCGGCGCCAGCGGCAAACCGTTCCGCTACAACCGCCGTGACACCTTGCTCAACGGCGACTTCATCGCACTGGGCGACCCCAATCTGCCCTGGCGCGATTGGCTGGCCTGAGCGGCATGCGTGCCGTCTTGGCGACGGCATGGCTGTGCAAGGCCCTGACGCACTGAAAGGTACACTCCGGTATCCCCGCACGCGCTTGCGTGCCGCGCGCCGTTGCGGTGGTGTGCAACGGCCGCGTACGTCGCTTGCCTCGCGTGGGACATGCGCTGGCGGCGCACTCACTCAGAGGTTCCAGGAATACACGATGTCTCAGACCCCTTCCACCGGCGATATCCAGCAGCTGTTGCACTTGATGGCGCGTCTGCGCGATCGCGAACACGGCTGTCCCTGGGATGTACAGCAGACCTTCGCCAGCATCGCGCCGTACACCATCGAAGAAGCCTACGAGGTGGCCGATGCGATCGATCGCAACGACCTGGCTGGCCTGCGCGACGAGTTGGGCGACCTGTTGCTGCAGGTGGTCTTCCATTCGCAAATGGCGGCCGAGCAGGGAGCGTTCGGCTTCGCCGACGTGGTCGCCACGCTCAGCGACAAGCTCATACGTCGCCACCCGCATGTGTTCGCCGCGCAACCGGCGGCCGATGCGCAGGCGGTGAGCGCCAACTGGGAGCAGATCAAGCGCGAAGAGCGTCGTGCCGCTGGCAACCAGGACGACTCCGCACTTGCCGGCATCGCGCGCGGGCTGCCGGAATGGCAGCGCTCCACCAAACTGCAGTCGCGCGCGGCGCGCGTGGGTTTCGATTGGCCCGGCCCGGTGCCGGTGTTGGAAAAACTGCAGGAAGAAATCGAAGAGTTGCGCGTGGAATTCGCACGCGGCCCGGTGGCCGACAATCAGGCCCGGCTGGAAGACGAATTGGGCGATGTGTTGTTTGTCTGCGCCAATCTGGCGCGCCATGCCAAGGTGGATGTCGGCGCCGCGTTGCGGCACGCCAACCTGAAATTCGAACGTCGCTTTCGTGCGATGGAAGCGCGGGCGCGTACTGCCGGCACGCCGTTGAACGCGTTGTCGCTGGGCGAGCAGGAAGCGTTGTGGCAACAGGTCAAACGCGAGGAGCGCAGCGGCGATGTGCCGGCCATCGACGGTTCCGCGGGCGACGCATCGGCCTTGCACGCCCCGCTGTCCCACGCACCGCCTGTAGACAGCGCTGCCGGCAGTGACCCGTCCGTTGGCGGTGAGGCTTCCCGCAGCGCACCGGGGTATCAAACCGGCCCTGATGGCGCCGCCTCCGATACGCCCCGGCCGGCATGACGATCGCGCCGACCACGCTACTGCTGTTTGCCGCGACAGCGCTCGCCGAGTTGGTCGGTTGCTACCTGCCTTATCTCTGGCTGCGCAAAGGGGGCAGCGTGTGGCTGCTGCTGCCCACTGCGCTGAGCCTTGCCGTCTTCGTCTGGCTGTTGAGCTTGCATCCGGAAGCGAGCGGTCGCGTGTACGCGGCCTATGGCGGGGTCTACATCGCCAGCGCGTTGCTGTGGTTGTGGTGGGTGGACGGCGTGACGCCGACGCGCTGGGATCTGCTCGGCGCCGCCTGTTGCCTGCTCGGCATGGCGGTGATCATGTTCTCGCCACGTAGCGCCTGAGCGCGTTTGCATGTGCGCGCACACGTTGATTGCCTTGCGACAGCGGCCGGATGCAGCGGCTGCGCCCGGGCCTGCCCCGCACGTGGCCGGCGTTGGTTGCCGGGAGCGCTGAGCCATACTCACGAAGCCGCCTTCCGCGACGCAGAAGCGCGCGAACGTCTGGCCGAAGCCGAAGCACGCGCGACGCAGATGGTGTCCGACGCCATCGCCATCGGCATCGCCAACGGCAGCGTGCAGGCGATCAACTATTTCGTCGCACAGAAGTATGTGGAAGCGTCCACGGCGCTGGCCACCGCGCCCAACCGGAAATTTGTGCTGATGCCGATGGAATCCAGCGGCATCATCGGTTCGATCGCCGGCGTTGCCGAGCTGGCCAAGGAGGCGGCCGGCAAGCCCGACGCGCCCGTGCGCGTACCGCCGATGCCGCCGCGCGCGGGAGCCTGTGCCATGCGCTGGGACGTGGAGGTCTGGGCAATGCTGGCGCTGCTGCTGATTGCGGCCGAGACCCTGGTGCCGGGTGCCTTCCTGCTGTGGATGGGGATCGCTGCCGCAGCGGTGTGCGTATTGGTGCTGGTGTTGCCGAACATCGCGTTGCTGTGGCAGATCGTGGCATTCGTGCTGCTCAGCATCGTCTCAGTGCAGGTGTATCGCGCCTGGTTCCGCGGCAATGGCCGCCAGAGTGATCGCCGCTGCACAATCGGCGTGCCGAGCAGTTGATCGGCCGCTGCGTGCTGCTCGATCAGGCCATCCACGATGGTCGCGGCCGCGCCAAGGTCGATGATGCGTTCTGGGTGGTGGCCGGCCCGGATCTGCCGGCCGGCACGCCGGTGCGCATCGTCGGCGCCGATGGTATGGGCTTGCTGGTGCAGCCGGCCGGTTGATGTATGCGGGCAGGGCAGGGCATTGCGGTGCCGACCTCGGCGTTGTTGCAGCGCGGCGTAGCGTCGCGCTGCGTTCGCGCCCGCAGGCGGCGCAACCACACAGCGGTATGCCGTTCCCCCAAGCGTGACAGGACGGCGATAATGGCCGTCTTTCCTTTGGAACGGCGCACATGACCCAGAAGACCATCCTCAACGACACCCATCGTGCGCTTGGCGCCAAGATGGTCGACTTCGGCGGCTGGGACATGCCGATCCACTACGGCTCGCAACTGGACGAGCACCACCAGGTGCGCCGCGACGCCGGCATGTTCGACGTCAGCCACATGACGGTGGTCGACCTGCACGGTGCGCGCGTGCGCGAGTTTCTGCGCTACCTGCTCGCCAACTCGGTGGACAAGCTCAAGGTCTCCGGCAAGGCGCTGTACACCTGCATGCTCAATCCCCAGGGCGGGGTGATCGACGACCTCATCGTCTACTACATGACGGAAGATTTCTTCCGTCTGGTGGTCAACGCCGCCACCCGCGAAAAGGACCTGCAGTGGATCGGCGAGCAGGCCGCACGCTTCGACGTGCGGGTGGAAGAGCGCAGCGACTTCGCCATGATTGCCGTGCAAGGTCCCAGCGCGCGCACCAAGGTCATCGACCTGCTCGACCCGGCCGACACCGCAGCGGCGAGCAAGCTCGGCCGTTTCGCCGCGCTGCAGACGCGTTCGCGCGATGGCATTGATTTGTTCCTTGCGCGCACTGGCTACACCGGCGAAGACGGTTTCGAGATCGTATTGCCGCAAGAGGCTGCCGTCGCATTCTGGAATGCGTTGCTCGCGCAGGGCGTCAAACCCGCAGGCCTGGGTGCACGCGATACCCTGCGTCTGGAAGCGGGCATGAATCTCTATGGGCAGGACATGGACGACGGCGTTACCCCTTACGAGGCCGGGCTGGCCTGGACGATCGCCCTGGACGAAGGACGCGACTTCATCGGTCGCAGCGTGCTCGAATATCAAAAGGCGCAGGGCGCACCGCGTCAGCTGATCGGTGTGGTGATGGACGAGAAGGGCGTGTTGCGGCATGGCCAGACCGTGCTCACCGCCAGTGGCGAAGGCGAGATCCTGTCCGGCACGTTCTCGCCCACGCTGGGCAAGGCGATCGCCTTCGCGCGCGTGCCGGCCGGCAGCATCGAGCAGCTGCGGGTGGACATCCGCGGCAAGCAGGTGCCGCTGCGCGCAGTGAAGTTTCCGTTCGTGCGCGATGGCCAGGCACAGCCCGGCGTTCTCGGCGACTGACTCGTGTAGCGCCGCGTATTGCGCGCGGCGCTGCGCCCGGGTCCGTATCCATATCGCCATCGCCCCACCGCCGTGCGTGCACCTGTCTTGTCGCGCGGTCTAAACTAGCCACCTGTCCCCAACCATCATCTTTCCCGGAGCACACCCATGAGCGAGATCCCTGGCGACCTCAAGTTCCTCAAATCCCACGAGTGGGCCCGCGTCGAAAGCAACGGTCGCGTGACCGTCGGCATTTCCGACCACGCGCAGGGCTTGCTGGGTGACCTGGTTTACGTCGAACTGCCGGGCGTCGGCGACACCGTACAGGTCGGCAACGGCGCTGCGGTAGTGGAATCGGTCAAGGCCGCCTCCGACGTCTACAGCCCGGTCAGCGGCACCGTTGTCGAGGTCAACAGCGCGTTGAGCGACAAGCCGGAAACCATCAACGAAGACGCCTATGGCGAAGGCTGGATCTTCGTCGTCGAGATCGACGACAAGGAACAGCTCAACGACCTGCTGGACCCGGACGACTATGCCGAGCTGCTCGAAGACGACGATCACTGATCAGGTGTCGTTGCAGCCGGTATCCGATGGCCGCTCATGGAGCGGCCATTTTTTTGAGCGCGCCTGCGTCGGTGATGCGTGCCTTGGTGCAGCGATGCGGCGCGAGCCGGCGCGCAATCGCAGAGAGGGAGGCGTCGTTCGGTCGACCGCCGACCGCGACGCCGTCGGTGGCATGTCGATGCGGTGGCTCGGCACGATCCAACGTGCATCCACTGCTGGCCCACCTGCACTGCGCCGGATTTCTGACGTGAGTCGTTCGTGAGGGTTTGGCGTGTGCCCGGTGAAAAAATTCTGCGCCATGGCGCCTGTCTCGATCATCGGTTGGTGCACGCGATGGATGCGGTCGTCGGTGCGCGCGGGTGCGTGCATGACGCTCTAGGCGCTCAATAAGTTTGCGCATTTCTGCTCATGCGACGCCGGAAGTGCAGCCGTTGGATAAAAAATTTTCAGCTGGCGGACAGGCGGCAAGCAATGCCATCGCATCGGCTTGACCGCCGTGCCGTCCAAGCGCCCAGGCAGGCACGCAAACGCGCGACACAAAAAAAAACAGCGGAAAAGAAGCGCTTTTTTGAAAACGCTGTTGGGCGAGCGCGCTTCTCGCTTGGACGAGTATGTGCAGACGCGGGGTGATTGGCTGGCGTGGACATGGCACGCAGCGATGGTGGGCAAAAAAAAAATTGCAAAAGAGTGTTGACAGTAAAAAAAAGCGTGATTAGGTTTCGCCCAGCAGACATTGCTGCGGAAGAGAGTGAGCAGAATCGACATCGCGCCGACAAGCTTGTTCCGGATGTCCACCGAAGCGCTAATCACGGTGGAGTCGGGTCCGCTTCTCTCCAAGAAAGCAGTTGTCGTTCCGACTACGCACCCGTGTCGCCGTTCGATGCGGGTGTTTCTGTATCCGTTCCGTCGCGCATCATCTGCGGACGGTTCCCGACGATGGCATGCCGTCGCGGGGTTTGGTTCAACTGGGCGTTTCACCTCCATAGTTCACTGACGAGGAGCCAATTACATGGCCACTGCAAAAGCTGCGAAAAAGAAACCCACTGCCAAAAAGGCAGTGAAGAAGACTGCCGCCAAGAAGGCAGTCAAGAAGGTCGCCAAAAAGGCAACCGCCAAGAAGGCAGTGAAGAAGACTGCTGCCAAGAAGGCCGTCAAGAAGACTGCAAAGAAGGCAACCGCCAAGAAGGCAGTCAAGAAGACTGCGAAGAAGGCAACCAAGAAGACTGCCGCCAAGAAGGCAGTGAAGAAGACTGCAAAGAAGGCGACCAAGAAGACAGCCGCCAAGAAGACCGCCAAGAAGGCCGTCAAGAAGACCGCCAAAAAGGCAGTCGCGAAGAAGGCGACCAAGAAGTCCGCCACCAAGAAGAGCGCTGCCAAGAAGCCCGCCGTGAAGAAGGTCGCCAAGAAGAAGCCGGCCGTTCGCAAGAAGAAGGCCGCTCCGGTCGCGCTGCCCGCAACCCCGGCACCGCTGATCTGATCTTGTAATACCCGATCGCCGTAAACATCGAGCTCTCTCCCCGACGCCCAGCGGGGAGGGAGCTTTTTTATGTGCCTGGCACTGGCGTGGTCGGTGCCAGGCTGCGCGTTGCCAGTCTGCAAACGGTGTAGCTGTTGCGGCCGAGCAACGTCGCTGATTCAAGTTCGCGGCATCGAGGCGCCAGACGCGCATGCCGGTCGGCAGTGCAGACGTCGCCGCGCGATCATTCTGGCTCTGCCGGCCAACCTGGACAGTTGTCGGTCCTTCGCGCGAGGGCACGACAGCACGCCGCCGCTGCCTGACTTGATGGTGGGCCGGCAATGCAGCAGGTCGCAGAGCAAGATCATGCGGCGGACCAAGCCAGGAGATTCCAGAGCCAACCGTTCGGGCTCGCCACGTCGGCACGCCGAACAGATCGGCTCAGTCTCAGCGTTGGTGGCAATGGGCGTTACGCCAGCCAAAGAATTCGGGCATAGCGTGCAATCACGGCCTTGCTCTTGCGCGCCCGGCAGGCATGCCATCGGCGAGCCGCCCAACGCGCATTGGAAACACAGAAACAGCAAAGGCGGCCGAAGCCGCCTTTGCCTACGCCACCGACACGAGGTCAGTGCACGACGTCCACTCAGCGCGGCGAGGCCACCGACTTGCCGGAAGACGCGCCCTTGCCAGCCGGGTCGGGCTTTTCTGCCAGCATGTTTTCGCTGCCGAAGTCGCCATCCACATCGATGTCCAGCCAGCGCTTGGCCGGCAGGCCAAGCGCGCGGTCCAGGATGGTCGGCAGCATGCCCGAGGGCAGGCCGCTTTCGCCGTTCCACAGGATCGCAACACCCAGGTCGCGCTCCGGCAGCAGTGCGACCAAGCCGCGATAACCCTGCACCGCGCCGGCATGGAACACCACTTGATGGCCGGCGTAGTCGAACACGCGCCAGCCCAGCGCATAGCTGGCCGCATCCACGCGCTCGTGGCGCCAGCCCGAACGCATTTCGCCCGGCGTGGAGATCAGCGGCGCGTGCAGCGTCGCCAGCAGCGGTGCAGGCAGCACGTCGGTGCGATGGCCGGTGTGCGCGAGCAGCCACTGCGCCATGTCACTGGCGCTGGCGTTGACGCCCGCAGCGGGCGCCAGACGGTAGTAGGTGGGCTTGGGCGTCAGCGAGACCCAGCCATTGCGGCTGCGCACATGCGGACGTGCCCAGTGCGGGCTCGCCTGGATACCGGCCAGCCCCATGCTGGCGTCGTTCATGCCCAGCGGCTTGAAGATGCGACGCTCTACCGATTGCTCGTAGAAGCTGCCCGATGCGGCGAACACCACATCGCCAACCAGGCTGAAGGCGACGTTTTGATACGCGTAGCAATCGCCCGGTGCGCAACGCAGCGGCGCAGCCGCCAGCTTATGGCTGAGCGAGTAGTAGTCGACGTTGGATTCGATATCGCGGTCGTAGGCGTTGCGGGTCAGGCCGACGCGATGGCTGAGCACTTCGGCCACGGTGAGTTGACGGGTGGCCGCGTTGTCGCTGAGCTGGAAGCCCGGCACATAGTCGACCACCTTGCTGTCCCAGCGCAGCACGCCATCGTTGACCAGCAGGCCGGCCATGGTGCCGGCGAAGGCTTTGGACAGCGAAGCCAGACGAAACACCGTGTGGCCATCGACCGGCTGCGGATGATTGACATCGGTGACGCCATAGCCGCGCGCGCTGAGCACCTTGCCGCCCTGCACGATGGCCATCGCCATGCCGGGCACCCGGTTGCCGTAGGTCAGCTGGTCCGCCATCGATTCGAATGCCGCCACATCGAAACCGGCAGCAGGTGCCAACACCTGGTTGGCCGGCAGCGAGGTGCGATAGGGCAGCGGTGCGGTGGGCGACTGCGCCACGGTGGCCGCCTGCAATGCAGTAGCGGTGAGCGCGGGTGTCTGCGCGGTGGAAGAGAGGGCCAGGGGCAACAACGCCCCGAACAGCCCGATAGCCAACGGTCGGAACCGTCGGCGCGTGCGCATTTCTGTCATGGTTGTCCCGCCTGTTCCGCTGCCTCCGGCGATTCTAGCGCCGCGCTTTGCAATAGCACAAACTGCCGGAAGATGAATGGGCATCGCATTGATCCTATTGATGATTTTAGATTCAGAATTCGAGTAGTCCGGTGCCGCCGAAGCGTTGCCACGCGCTGGTGCGTTACAAGAAGCAAGCAGCGTGCCGGCGCGGAGGGCACCCGGGCCGCAGGCTCCTGCGACTGGTCGCTGGTGGCGCTGCCTCGCATCGGCTAACTTGCGCGCTTCTTTCACAGGTGCTGCCGTTGCCATGTTTTTTCTGTCGGGCCCGCCTGCGCGAGCGGCCGTTACCCCATGACCAGCCCCTCTGCGCCGCGATCTGCGGCTGGCCGTTTGAGCGCGGCACTGCGTAGCTCGCCACCATTGGCATGGTCGTTTCTTTACTTTTTCTGTCTGCTCAGCGGTTACTACGTGTTGCGCCCGGTGCGCGAAGCGATGGGCGCCTCGGCCGACGTAGAGGCGCTCTTTCCCACCGGCATGATCGCGTTCTTCGCCGCGCACGGTGTGCCCTTGAAGGACTTCACGCTGCAGGTGCTGTTTACCTGCACCTTCCTGATCATGGTGCTGCTGCAACCGGTCTACGGCGCTTTGGTCAGCCGCTATCCGCGGCGGGTGTTCCTGCCGGTGGTGTATGGCTTCTTCATCGCCACCCTGCTGCTGTTCTACGTGCTGTTCGACACCGGCGTGCCGGGCCGTGGCATGGCGTTCTTTTTGTGGGTGACCGTCTTCAACCTGTTTGCGGTGGCGGTGTTCTGGAGTTTCATGGCCGATGTCTTCAGCAATGCCCAAGCGCGCAGCTACTACGGCTATATCGGCGCGGCAGGCACGCTGGGTGCGTTTCTGGGCCCGGTCCTGACGCGCGTACTGGTCGAACGTATCGGCATCGCACATCTGATGTTGGTGTCGGCCGGGTTCCTGGCGGTATGCGTGCTCTGCGTGCTGCGCTTGCGGCTGTGGGCCGTTGCGCGCGAACAGGAGGGCCAGCTGAGCTCCGGCGAAGTGCCCATGGGCGGCGATGTGCTCGGCGGCCTCAAGCTGATCGTGCGTGAACCGCTGTTGCGCTGGCTGGCCTTCATGGTGTTGTTCGGCGTGGGCGTGGGGACCTTGCTCTACAACGAACAGGCGGCGCTGGTGCGGCGGCTTTACACCGATGCAGCGGCGGCCACCGCCTATTACTCCAGCATCGACCTGGCGATCAATGCGCTCGCGCTGGTGCTGCAGCTGCTGGTGACGCGCGCGTTGCTGTCGCGCTTTGGTATCGCGCCGGCGTTGTTGATCCCGGGTGTGGCCATCATGCTGGGCTATGCGGCGTTGGCGGCGTCGCCGTTGCCACTAATGATTGCGATCGTGCAGGTGATTACCCGCTCCAGCGAATTCGCACTGGCCAAGCCCGCGCGCGAAACGCTGTACACACGGGTAAATCGCGAGTGGCGCTACAAGGCCGGCGCCGCGATCGATACGGTGGTTTATCGCGGTGGCGATCTCACCTTCGTTTGGGTGCACAAGCTGGTCTCTGCGTTCGGCTCCAGCGCGGTGTTCGGCGTCGGCCTGGTCGTGGCGACCGGCATGACGGTCGGTGCGTTCGGCCTGTTGCGGCAAGCGCGCAAGCTACCCGCCGAGCGCGACGTGGAGACGGACAAGCGCGTTTCCGACTAAGCACCGCGACAGCACATGCGCAGATGCAGCTTGGCGCTCGGCATCGACCAGGCAGGGGGCCTGCGTCTCACACTGGCAGCGCCAGAAGCGCAGGCGCCAGCCCGGTAGTGCAGGTGTGCCGAACAGAACGACCGCAATCGCGGCTATGCTGGCGGCACCATTTTCCGAGGCGGTCTGCCATGTCCCTGTTCGCCATCATTGCCGGCCTGTGCATCGCACTGCTGCACGTCTACATCCTGGTATTGGAAATGGTGCTGTGGACGCACCCGCTGGGTTTGAAGACCTTCCGCAATAGCCTCGAAAAGGCGCAGGCCACCCGCGTGCTCGCGGCCAACCAGGGGCTTTACAACGGCTTTCTGGCCGCTGGCCTGTTCTGGGGCGCACTGGCCGCCCGCGCCGACGTGCTGAGCTTCTTCCTGGTCTGCGTGGTCGTGGCAGGTTGCTACGGCGCCTATAGCGTCAACCGCCGTATCTTCTTCGTGCAGGCGCTGCCGGCGTTGATCGCCTTGGCGCTGGTGTGGCTGCCGTTCTGATCCGGTTGCGGCAGTTGTCCGCTGCACGCAGGAGTGGGGCACTGCTGCGATGAGCTCCTGCTCATAGCCTTAGCGCCTGACTGCCTCAAGCGCGTGACGTGCGCAACTTGCGCGCGTGTTCGGCCCCTGGCACCCGTTCATTCGATGGCCGCCAACTGCGTGGCGTCGCTCACACATGCGTGCTGTCGAAAACTGCAGCTGATCAGGTCTGCAGGCAGCATGCCGGAGACAACACCCATCTCCACAAACAACAACGGCGGGCCGAAGCCCGCCGTCGTCCATTCTCGCCCAAGCTTGACGCCTTACGCGGCTTCGCGCGGCTGTTGCGCCTGCGGCTTGTCGTAGAAGCTGGCCGCACGCAACTCATGCGGATCGAAGTCGTCCACCGTGATGGTGTCCATCATGATCTCGCGCAGCTCTTCCAGCAGCTTGCGCTCTTCCAAGCTGATCACGCCTTCGGCCACGGCTTCGTCCAGCTGCGCCGGGAAATCCAGCGCTTCGATGCCCTTGGTCTTGAGCGCCTTCAGGAACTTGCGCTCCACCGGCTCGGCCATCACCGCCTTGGTCAGGTAGCTGGCGATACGACCGCCCGGATTGTTGGCGCACGGCGTCAGGAACACGCCCTTGGCCAGACGGTCACGCGCCTCGTTGGGCGTCATCAACAGCGAAGCAACGCGATGGCCGAGGCGATCGCCAGGCGCTTCGGCGCGACGGCCGAGCGGGAAGATCAACACCCACATCAACCAGCCCACCGGGCGGATCGGGAAGTTGCGTAGCGCCGCCGACAGCGCGGTTTCGATCTTGTGCACGCTGTCGTGGAAAGCCCAGGCCAGCAGCGGCTGGTCGCTCGCCGGCGCGCCTTCGTCGTGATAACGCTTGAGGATCGCGCTGGTCATGTAGATATGGCTCAGCACATCGCCCAGGCGACCGGACAGCGACTCCTTGAACTTCAATTTGCCGCCCAGCATCAGCATCGACACGTCGGCCATCAAGGCCAGATTGGCCGAATAGCGATCCAGCTTGCGGAAGAACCGACGGGTATATGCATCGCCCGGCGCCGCACCGATGCGCGCACCGGTCAGACCGAACCAGAACGAGCGCACGGCGTTGGAAATACCGAAGCGGATATGACCGAACAGGCTCTGGTCGAACTGCTCCAGGCCACGACGGGTATCGGGATCCTGTGCGGCCTGCATCTCCTTCAACACCCACGGATGGCACAGGATGGCGCCCTGGCCGAAGATCAGCAGGCTGCGGGTCATGATGTTGGCGCCTTCCACGGTCACGCCGATCGGCGCGGCCTGCCAGGCGCGGCCTGCAAAGTTGCGCGGCCCCAGGATGATGCCCTTGCCGCCGATCACGTCCATCATGTCGCTGACCACTTCGCGGCCCATGGTGGTGCAGTGGTACTTGGCGATCGCCGACGGCACCGACGGCACGTCGCCGCGATCCACCGCCGCGGCCGTGGCCTGCGACAGCGCACTGATCGCATAGGCCTTGCCGCCGATCCGGGCCAGCGCTTCTTCCACGCCCTCGAAACGACCCACCGACAATCCGAACTGCTTGCGGATACGCGCATACGCACCGGTGACCACCGCCGCGGCCTTGCTACCGCCACTGGCGGTGGAGGGCAGGGTGATCGAGCGACCGACAGCCAGACACTCGTTGAGCATGTTCCAGCCCTTGCCCACCATCTCCACGCCACCGATCAGCTGGCTCAGCGGGATGAACACTTCTTCGCCATGGATCGGGCCGTTCTGGAACGGCGAATTCAACGGGAAGTGGCGACGGCCGATTTCCACGCCCGGGGTTTCGCGCGGCAGCAGTGCCAGGGTGATGCCGATGTCCTTCTTGTCGCCGATCAGGCCATCCGGATCGTAGGCGCGGAACGCCAGGCCGATCAGCGAGGCGACCGGTGCCAGGGTGATATAGCGCTTGTCGAAGGTCAGCTTGACGCCCAGCACATTGGCGCCATTCCACTCGCCCTTGCAGACGATGCCGTAGTCCGGAATCGAGGTGGCATCGGAGCCGGCGAACGGACCGGTCAGGCCGAAGCACGGCACTTCCGCACCGACCGCCAACCGCGGCAGGTAATAGTCCTTCTGTTCCGAGGTGCCGTAGTGCAGCAGCAGCTCACCGGGGCCGAGCGAGTTGGGCACGCCCACGGTGGAGCTGACCACGCTGGAGATCGAGGACAGCTTCTGGATCACCTTGTGGTGCGCCAGCGCGCTGAAACCCAGGCCGCCGTACTGCTTGGGAATGATCATGCCGAAGAACTTGTTCTTCTTGATGAAATCCCACAGCTCCGGCGGCAGGTCGGCGTGGACGTGGGTGATTTCCCAGTCGTTGATCATCTTGCACAACTCTTCCACCGGGCCATCCAGGAAGGCCTGCTCTTCGGCGGTGAGTTGCGGCTTGGGATAGTTCAGCAGCTTCTGCCAATCCGGGTCACCGGTGAACAGCTCGCCTTCGAAACCGACCGAGCCGGTCTCCAGTGCAATGCGCTCGGTCTGCGACAGCGGCGGCAGCACCTTGCGGAAGAAGCCCATCAGCGGCGTGGTCAGCAGCGGCTTGCGCAGGAACGGCAGCAGCACCGGTGCGGACACCAGCACCACCAGCGCGGCGGCCACGAGGGTGGCGGTGAGATTGGCACCCAGCAGCCAGCACGCCACCAGCACACAGGCGCTGATCGCAACCCACGTGGCAAGGCGCATCCGGTGATAGGCAGCGATACCCGCCGCCAGGATGACGAGGAGGAACGGTGCAATGATGCTCATGGTCTTGCTCCAGTGACATGCTCGGTAGTGTTGGACGCTGCGATGGTGCAAGCCGCCGGCAGTGCGTCCAGATAATGCAACACGGTGGCGGTAAACGTGGTGTTGTCGTCGCCTGCCAGCATGTGCGTGGCATCGGGCAGATGCACGTGCTGCGCATGCGGCGCGATGGAGAGGAATTCGGCGATGTTGGCTGGCGTCACAAGATCGCTGCGTCCGCCGCTGATGAGCAGCATCGGGCAACGCACCTGTGCTGCCGCCTCCAGCAATGCATGCTGCTGGAGCTGGGCGTCCTGGCCGGCCAGCTCGTCGACCAGGCGCGGATCCCAGTGCCAATGCCAACGCCCGTCGGCACGCTGCCGCAGCAATGCCTGCAGTTGGCCAGGCGTTTTGCGCGGCCGATGCGGCAGGTAGACGGCAATCGCATCGGCGGCCGCATCCAGCGATGCAAAGCCGTCCGGGTGCGCGGTCATGAAGCGCAGGATGCGCTCCACACCCGTAGTGTCCCAGCGTGGCGTGATGTCGACCAGCACGATGGCACGAAACAGGCCGGGCCAGCGCGCTTCGGCCAGTAGCCCGAACAAGCCCCCCATCGACGCAGCAACCAGCACCGGTGGCTCGGGCTGCTCGCCGGCCATCACGATCAGATCGTCGGTGAACTGCGTTGCCGAGTAGGGGTGATCCGCCGCATTGGCGCTGGAATCGCCATGCCCGCGCGCGTCGTACGACAGGGTGCGGTAGCCCCTGTCAGCCAGCGTCGCGGCAGTGGCGTCCCAGGCATGTCGGGTCTGTCCAAAGCCATGCGCGAACAGTACCGACGGCGCATGTTCGGCACCCCGCATCGACACCGCGAGCACTGCGTCGCCAGCGTTGACGCTGGACAGGGACGCAGTGGAGGCGAGGCTAGCGGGTGAGATGACCATACTTAATGGTATGGATGCACGATGGCGACTGTCAATACTCAATCGTATGGACGGTTAAGCCACTGAATCATGGCGCTGATATGTCAATTTCGTGATGCATACTGCAACTGACACAAGCGTATGGTTAAATCGCGGCATGAACGACACCATCGACTCCAGCCTCACCACGCCCCGCGCCAGCTCCGGTCGCGGCAATCGCCTCAGCGCGGACGATTGGGCACAGGCCGCGCTCGACCTGATCGCCGAACAAGGGGTGGGCGCGGTTGCAGTCGAGCCGCTGGCGCGCCGGCTCGGCGTCACCAAAGGCAGCTTTTACTGGCACTTCCCCTCGCGCGACGCTCTGCTGCAGGCGGCCCTTGAGCGCTGGGAAATCTTCGAGCAAAAAGAAGTGTTCGGCAGCCTGGAAGACGTGCCCGACCCCAGCGCTCGCCTGCGCGCGTTGTTTCAGCTGGTTGCCCACGAAGTCAAACCGCACGTCATCTATAGCGAACTGCTCAAGGCACTCGACCACCCGGCCGTGCGCCCTGTCATCGACCGCGTTTCGCAACGTCGCCTCGATTACCTGATCGCCTCGTTCCGCCAAGCCGGCCTGACCCGCACCGACGCCCAGCACCGCGCTCGCCTGGCCTACGCCGCCTATGTCGGCTTCCTGCAACTCTCGCTGCAATTGCAACAGCCCAAGCCGGCCCGGGAAGATTTCGAAGCCTACGTCGAGCATGTGATCCAGACGTTGATTCCGGGGTGAGCTATTGGGCGTGCGTAGCAGCGCCAGCGAGATGTCTGACAGTGAGGACTAACGAAAAGGCCGCGATTCTTTCGAATCGCGGCCTTTTGATACTGACTTTTTCTAAACCAATTATCAGAACTTCTGGGTGTAGCGCATGTAATAGAAGCGACCCGGGATTTCGTACTGCGGATCGAAGCTATTTGCAAACGCCGTAGCAGATTGCGGCGGATCCCGATCAAACGCGTTGTTGACGCCGACCGTTACACGCGCATTCCATGGCGCCTTCCAGTACGCACTGATATCGGTATAGGTCACGCTCGGGATGTGGTTGCGAGGTGCTGCACCTGCACTGGTGACACGATTCGGATCCGAGCAGAGCAGGCCGATGTTGACCGGGTTGCTGACGTTGGCGCCGATGCAGTTTTCGACCTGCGAGCTGTAGTAACGCATCGCCACAGAGCTGCCGATGTCGCCCAATTCCCAGTTGGCCATCAGGTTAGAGCGGATGCGCCAGTTATTGTCCTGAGCCGAGCCGCCTCGATACAGGCCAACGCGGGTTTCCGGATCCTGGAGCGGCTTCTCAACCACGAACTTGCTGAGGTAGGTCGAATCCCACACGAAACTGAAATTGCCCCAGGCCGTATCGGGCAGGCGGTAACCAATCGTCAGGTCGTAGCCTTCTGCTTCGATCCTGGCAATGTTGTTCGGGACCGCCAGCAGGTTCGAAATTTCACCGGTGGCTTCACGCTGGATGAGAGAGCAGGCGTTCGCCACGCCAGCCAAGTAGCAGCTGTTGAGCGTTTCCTGCACGGTTTGAGTGTCGATCGCATCTTCGATCTGAATGTTCCACCAATCGAGCGAAACATCCAGGCCGGTCACCCAGCCCGGGCTGAAAACGAAGCCCAACGTCTTGGAGGTGGACGTTTCAGGCTTCAAACGCTGGTTGCCACCCGTCGCGGTACGGACCTGCGGGTTCGCCTGCGCGTAGGCCGGCACCGAGCCGCAAGACCCAGGACGCGAGGTATTCACTGCGCCAGTATCGTACGAGCCTGCGCAAGGATCGCGGACGTCCTCGAACGTATCGCTGACGCCCTGGAACAATTCGCTGATCGAAGGTGCACGGAAGCCCTGCGACCAGTTACCGCGGATCATCAAGTCAGTGATCGGCTTCCAGCGGAAACCGAACTTGCTGTTGGTGGTGTCGCCGAAGTTGCTGTAGTCCGAATAACGGGTAGCCAGGCTGAAATCCAGCAGCTGAGCGCCCGGCAGATCGGCGAGAAGCGGCACGGCCAATTCAAGATAGGCTTCGTCGAGCTTGTAACCACCACTGGTGGCGGTGCGCGCGTTGCCGGTGGTATCGCCGGAATTGATCAGCGCATCCGGATCGTCGAAACCGGATTCTTCGCGGTGCTCGACACCCAGCGAGAAAGCGAACGCGCCTCCCTGCATATCGAAGAGTTCGCCGCCGACGTTGCCGTAGTAGGTCTTCTGCTCGTAGCCATAAAGGTCATGGGCATTGAAGCCGGCATACCGCAGCATTTCCGGAGTGAGCGACCCGGGCCCGTGGAGCATGTCCATCGGGACGCAGCCATCGATGGTGTTTGCTGCAGTGCCGCAGCGCGCTGCACCGGAGGCGTCGATGAACGACGGACCGAGGGCGTTACGCAGCGCAGAAATATTGAACAGGCCGGTGGTGCGCTCGGTCTGGTCGTTCTTGCCGTAGAACATGCCTGCTTCCCAACTGAAGAAGCGCTGGCCAACTTCAAAGTCGCCTTCGAATGCACCGTTGAAGCCGAACGTTTTTACGTTCTGGGTGAAGATACGGCCGCCGGTTTCCTCGGCGCGATACTGGATGTAGTCGATATCGCGGCCGGTGTTGTTGTAGATGTTTGCAGCCGAAATGACGATGTCAGCACCGTTGGTGCCGGGTGCCGAACGACCGAGAACGATCGGCATCGGTGCAAGCACCTGCGTCGATTCGCGTTCGTTATAAGTAACAGTCGTCTTGAAACGGACATTGTCGGTGATCGACAGGCCAGCGTCAGCGAAGACCGACTTGCGCTCCTGCGGCGTCACCAAGTAGTTCGCGGGTGCGAAGTTGTAGCTGTCGGCCGCGGTGTAGTTGCGCGAGGTGGTGCCACCATCGGTGGTGATCGAGAAGCCGGGCGTGCCATTGAAGCGGGTTGCGCCGAACGTCGGTGCGCCGGTAGTGGGGTCCGGACCAGTCGATCCGAAAATGCCAAAACGTCCACCCGGAATGGTCGTGCTGTTGCCGGTACGGGGCACAGCGCCAAACACCGGGACGGAGGAGATCTCGCGATTGCCTGCCCAAACCGGCTCTTCCTTGACGTAACCCACGCCCAGGGTGGCGTGCCAACGGTCGCCAGTCGAGCCGATCGTGAAGTCGTAGGATTCGCGGCTGCCATCACCCTTGTCGTACTGACCAAAATAGGCGTTGGCTTCCGCGCCATCGAAATTCTGGCGCAGGATGATGTTGACGACGCCGGCGATGGCGTCCGAACCATAGATGGTGGAGGCGCCGTCCTTCAGGACTTCGATGCGCTCGACGGCAGCAGTCGGAATCGTGTTGAGGTCGACCGCGCCGCCCAGGCCCGTGCCACCAACCCAGCGGCGACCATTGACCAGCACCAGGGTGCGGTTGGAGCCGAGGTTGCGCAGGTTGACGCGGGTTTCGCCGTTGCCACCATTGTTGACGTTAGTGTTGAGCGCGGAACCATTGGTTGCGATGTTCTGGATCACATCGCCGATCGAGGTCAAGCCCTGCGACTCGATCTGCTGACGGCTCATGCTGAAGACCGGCTGCGATGTTTCGACGTCGGCGCGCTTAATGCGCGAACCCGTCACTTCGATCTTGTCGAGGTTGGTGGTGCCGGCTTCCTGGGCGATGGCGGTGCCGGTACCGCCCACACCCACGACGAGCGCGAGGACAACTGCATCGCGCAGCTTGTTGGACTTGCAATTCATTAGCTCTCTCTCCAAGTGATCTTGGGTACTGCCAAGGGTTGTTTGCCTGCCGGGGGCTCCGAAAAAAGCGGATCCAAAACGTCAGGGTGAACCGATGGTATATGCGTTGCGAGAGAAATTAAAGTCCCGTTAACGAAAAAGAAGAAGGTTGTGAAAGTGGCAGCCGGGCGCGTGATCCGCAACGAAAAACGCCACCGGCTGCGGGCCGATGGCGTTATGAGAATTGCTATGGAATCAGTGGGTTACAGGTCCTGCTCGTATCTGACGTACGGAACCGTACCGTCGCTGTTGCTCTCGTTACTCGGTGCGAACGGGTTCTTGCCGCGGGAAATGACGTTCTCGGCGCCAACGGTGAGTTGGCCGCTCCAGGGGGTGCGCCACGTCAGGCCCAGGCCCAGGCCTTCCCACTTTTCGGGCTGGCCCGGGACATCGACGACGCGACCAATGACATTTGCGCTAAAGGCACCGTAGCCGCCGCCAACGCTCAAGGTCTTGCTGTCCCACTGGTCGGCAATGGCCGGGGACACGTCGGCCAGCGGGACCAGGCGTGCGCGAGCATACGTGCCGCCGATCGAAACAAAGCCTTCGCGGCCGATGTTCTTCTGCCCGAAGACGGTTAGGTCGTTTTGCTCGACCCGCGTCAGCGGGGCCTTGCCTGCACCGATCAGCCAGGCGGGCAGGGTGTCGCGGCCAGTGCCGGCAGTGACGCCCACCCGGCCAGTGCCGCGATTGAAGCCCAGCGTGCCGGACACGCGGCGCGAGGCAGCCGCGCTGTCTTCTTCGTCATCGCCGATGCCTGCAAGCAGGCAGTGGCTGGCAAGACCGCTGATGTTGGTGCCGCGGCTGCTGTTGCAGAGCAGGCCAAGCGAGTCGCCGGAGCTCAGGCCAAACGCCGCATCGAGCGAGTTGCGGCCGAAATGCCAGCGTGCACCGGCTTTCTGCTCACCGGTCGGCTCCAGGTACAGAAAGGCTTCCACCTTGCCGCTGCCCTTGTTCCACACCGGCAGGATCGTGCTTTCGCGCAACTGTTGCGCCGACTGCGCATGCACGCCTGTGGCCGCCGCGAGGGCAACCATCAAAGCTAGCGGGAGGCGCAGGAGGTATCGCATACCAGAGGTCAGACCCAGGGGCAGTTGTTAAGTTCCCGAGAGCGGGCAAGTAGGATGCTAGGGTGTTTATGATTATTTAACAAGTGGTCGCGTGCCCCCAGAACGCAACCGTCATCCTATCTATTGCAACCTTTCCGGCGCTTCCTGCGAGGGCTGCGCCGCGTTGAAAAGTACGTCCAGCGCGGTCAACGGAAAGTGATACTCACGACCGCAGAATTCGCAGCGCACCTCGACTTCGCCAGTAGCCTCGGCGGCCGCGCGCGCCTCCTCTTCGCCCAGCGATTGCAGCATCGAGGCAACCCGCTCGCGCGAACAGGAGCAGCCGAAGCTGAGTGGCTTGCTGCCGAGCAACTGCGGCGCTTCTTCGTGGAACAGGCGATGCAGCAGGTCCTGGCCGGCGACCGAGAGCAGCTCCGGTGCGCCCAGGGTGTCGAACAGGGCCCCGATCCGGGTCCAGCCATCGTTATCGCCTTCATCGCCGGGGAGCTTCTGCAGCAGCAGGCCGGCGGCCTGATCCGGGCCAGCGGCCAGCAGCAAGCGCGTCGGCAACTGTTCGGACTGCTGGAAATAGGTTTCGAAGGCTTCGGCCAGATCTGGTGCCTGCATGCCGACCAGACTCTGGTAGCGCTGCGGCTCGCGCGGGTCCAGGCCGGGGTTCTCGATGGTGATCGCCAGCAGCGCGGCCTCGCCCAGCTCGCGCAGGTCGGTCGGTGCATCCGCACCCTCGGCCAGCTGCACGATGCCGCGCAAGGTGCCGGCGGCGGTGCATTCGGCAAACAGGGTGCGCAAGGTGTCGTTGCCGCGCAGTTGCACTGACAGGCGCCCGTCGGCCTTGGTGTGGCCGGTGAACAGTGCAGCGGCCACCGCAGCTTCGCCGAGCAGCTGGCGCGCGGCGGGCGGGTAGGCGGCGGCACCCTGGATGTCGTGCCAGGCCTTGGTCAGGCGCACATGGACGCCGCGCACGCCGGCGGCGGGCAGCAGGAAACGGGAAAGCTGATCGTGATCGGTCATGGAAACATCGGGCGTAAGGGACGCGGGTTGCCGGATAATGCGGCAGGCATCGGGATTGAAGGTCGTAACGAACAATGGGGATGGATGCATGGGATGGCAAGCAGGCGGCGCCACCGCGGCGCGCGCGGCGCTGGTTGCGCTGGCTGATGACGGCACCGCTGCTGTTCGCAGCGGCGAGCGTGCTGCAGGTGCTGATCTTGCGGGTGGTCGATCCGCCGATCAGCAGCATGATGGTGGGGCGTTACCTGGAAGCCTGGGGCGAGGGCGACTGGCGTTTTTCGCTGCATCAGCAGTGGCGTGATTACGACAAGATCGCCGCAAGCCTGCCGATTTTGGTGGTGGCTGCGGAGGATCAGCAGTTTCCGATGCACCACGGTTTTGATTTGCAGGCGATCGAGAAGGCGCGCGATCACAATGCCCGCGGTGGACGCGTGCGCGGCGCCAGCACCATCAGTCAGCAGGTCGCCAAGAATGTGTTCCTGTGGCAGGGCCGCAGCTGGGTGCGCAAGGGTCTGGAAGCCTGGTACACGGTGTTGATCGAGCTGTTCTGGCCGAAGCAACGCATCCTGGAGATGTATCTCAACGTGGCCGAGTTCGGCGACGGGGTGTATGGCGCGCAGGCGGCTGCACAGCAGTTCTGGAGCAAGGATGCGGCAGGCTTGTCGCCAAGCGAATCGGCACGCCTGGCAGCGGTGTTGCCATCGCCACGGCGCTATGACGCGCGTCGTCCGGGTGCATTCGTGCAGCGGCGTGCGACGTGGATCCAGCGGCAGGCGCGCCAGTTGGGCGGCCCTGCCTATCTGCAGGGGCCATCACGGTGAGCACGATCGAGACTGCGCAACTGCCGCCGGCACCCGAACGCCTGACGGTGCTCATCGCGGCCTTCAATGAAGAAACCAGCATTCCGCTGCTGCATCCGCGCCTGTGCGCGGTGTTGGCGCAGCTGCCCGGACTTCAGACGCACGTGCTGTATGTCGACGACGGCAGCACCGATGGCACCTGGGAGGTGTTGCATGCGCTGACCGAAGCGGATGCGCAGGTGAGTGCGGTGCGGTTGTCGCGCAATTTCGGCAAGGAAGTGGCAATTTCTGCCGGACTGGACCACGTGCTCCCGGGTGCGGTGGTGTTGCTCGATGCCGATGGCCAGGATCCGCCGGAGCTGATCCCGGAATTCGTTGCGCTATGGCGTGGCGGCTACGACAACATCTTCGGTACGCGGGTCATTCGCGAGGGCGAGAATTGGCTCAAGCGTAGCGCTGCGCACGCGTTTTATCGGGTGATCCGGCGCTTGTCGCGTACCCCGATTCCTGCCGATACCGGCGATTTCCGCTTGCTGTCGCCGCGTGTCGTGCAAGCCTTGCAGCAGCTGCGCGAGCGCCACCGTTTCATGAAGGGGCTCTTCGGCTGGGTCGGGTTTCGCCAGGTAGCGCTGCCGTATCGGCGTGAGCCGCGTCTGTCTGGGCACAGCAAGTTCACGGTATGGCGGCTGTGGAATTTCGCGCTCGATGGCATTACCAGTTTTTCCACGGTGCCGCTGCGCGCGGCAACATATCTGGGCCTGCTGACCGCGGTGCTGGCGTTCCTGTTCGGCGTGTGGGTCGTCATCAAGGCTGCGCTGATGGGCGACCCAGTGGCCGGGTGGCCGACGCTGATGTCGGTGATCCTGTTTCTGGGGGGCGTTCAGCTGATTGCCCTGGGCCTGATTGGCGAATACCTGGGCCGCCTGTACGACGAGGCCAAGCAGCGCCCGCTGTATCTGGTCGATACCCACCGCGGCGCGGTGGGAGTAGTCTGCGATCACCAGACCAAGCGCGGAGCGGGCCATGCAGACCGTACGACAGCTGTTGGGGACCAAGCAGGTTGAGGTATTTGCGGTTGCCGCCGATGCCGCGGTGATCGAGGCGATTCGCCTGATGGCCGAGAAGGCCATCGGCGCGGTCCTGGTGATGGAAGGGACGCGCTTGGTCGGTATCGTTTCCGAGCGCGATTACGCACGCAAGGTGGTACTGCGCGATCGCGCGTCTTCCACGACCAGCGTCGCCGAGATCATGAGCGCCGAGGTGGTGACAGTGTCGCCGTCGGACACGGTGGAGCGCTGCATGCAACTCATGACCGACGGACGCTTTCGCCATCTGCCGGTGGTCGAAAACGGCCGCGTGCAAGGCGTGATTTCGATCGGCGACCTGGTCAAGGCGGTGATCGAAGCGCAGCGGCAGGATATCGACCAGCTGCAGCGTTACATCGCCAGCTGACGCGGCGTTGCCTTACTGCGCGTACTTGCCGCCGCAATCGCTGTCCTTGCCAGGGCCTGGTTCGAAGGTCGCAAGCAGGGCCGCCGGCGGTGCGATGCTGCCGAGCGCGACCGCGATCGCGCCGCGCACGCCTAGCGCCTTGAAGTCGGGGCGGAAGCTTGGGTCCTTGAAGGTGCCGCCGATCCGCAGCGGCGAGCGCAGGCTGAGGATGCTGCGATCTTTCGGGCGCGGACGCAGCAGCAGATCGAGCGTTTCGTTCTTGAGGCTGATGTTGCCTTCGCCGACGATGATGGTGTCGGTGCTATCGAAGGCCAGTGCCCGCGACTGCATCAGCCCGTCCTGCACGCCGAAGTCGCCGAAGATGCAGCGCACGGGGATCTGCCGGTCCTTGGTGAGCAGGTATTTCAGCGATTCTGCGATGTCCAGGCCAGCCAGCTCCATGATCAGGTTGCCGACATGGCCGCGGCCCATGCCGACGCCGATGCTGCCATCGGCGCTGCCGAGCATCGCGGCGATGGAGTTGCCGCGGCCACGCAGATCCAGCTCGCCGCCGATCGCACCCGAGGCCTGCTTGGCGAGCGCGGCATCGGGAAACAGCTGATCCAGACGAATGCCGCGAATGCTGGCCTTCAGTTGGGTGGTGATGACTGCATTGCGCGCATCCATGCCGATGGTGGAGCGGATGTCGCCGCCGGCAACGCCGAAGTTCAATGGGTCCAACCGCAGCAAGCCGTCTTTCAAAGTCAGCGCGGCATCCATGTCGTCCAGTGGCCAGGACGGCGCGTTGATGCGCTGCGCACGCCAACGGACCTGGGCATCCATCGCACGTAACTTGGACAAGTCGTAAGGCGTTGCCGGTAGAACGCGAGGGCTGGCGGCAAGCTGCGCGGCCTGCCTTTTCTGCTCGGCGTTTGCCGATTCGTTGGTTCCGGTCTTTGGGGGCGCGCCGACGAACCCGGCCAGATCGTCGAAATCCAGCCGCTTGGACGCCAGGTCTGCGCGCAAGAACGGGCGCTTGTTGCGCAGGTCGATCTCTGCAGTGCCGGAAAGATCGCTGTCACCGGCAGTGCCGGTGAACTTTTCATAGCGCCAGACATCGCCGTCGCGGCGCAGGCGGCCGTCCAGCTTGTAAGGCGGCGTGGAGGGCATCGCGACGCCGATCAGCGGGTACAGGTCTTCCATATCCTGCCCGCTGAGCGCCATCTGCAGGTCGAACACCCGGAACTGAAACGGATTGGTCAAGGTGCCGCGCACGTGCGTCCGCGTGGCGCCGGCGCTGCCGCGCAGATCGATGCGGAAGGGGTGTTCGGTCTGGCTCAATTCCAGTGGCGAGGCGGTATTGCCCTTGAGCGAGAACGGGTAGCCTTTCCAGCGACCCTTGCCATCGATGCCGATCGGCGCAGCGCGCTGGTCGCTGCTGGGCGGCGCCAGGCTGTTGATCGCCACATCCACGTCCGAGCGGCTGGCATCGTCGATATATTGCAGCCGCCCGTTGTTCACCAACAGGCGGCCCAGGCGCGGCATGCTGCCGTCGCCATCGCTCTGGTCGAAGACCCAGTTACCCGGATGGCTGTCGTTGCCGGCTTCCAGCAACAGGGTGGGGTGCTCCAGCCGGATCTCCGGCAGCCGCAGACTGCCGCGCAGCAATGGCCAGAATTCGACATCGATCTCGGCCGCGTTCATTTCTGCCATCGCGCCGCGCTTGGACCAAGGCGCATTGCCCAAGCTCAATCGCTCGCCGCGCACCGTGGTGATACGGCCCAGATCGACATCCAGATGGCCCAGATGAAATTCGCGCCCGGTCTTCGCGCTGACCGCGCGTTCGACCGGCCCGCGTAACCAGTTCCAGTCGAACAGCAGGACGAAGATCGTTATGAGGACAGCAACGATGCCGAGCCCGATCCACCAGCGGCGACGGCGCGAGACGCGGGCGGGCGATCGAGCGGGAGAGGAGGGCACGTTGTTCACGTGCACAATGGTTGGCGATGGCTCGTGCACGGCGCGCGAACGCGCTGTCGGTCACAGATCACATCACCTGCGCGGTCACCGCAACGAAGTGGCAAGCGCTACCGGCGAGCACGAACAGATGCCAGATGGCATGGAAGTAACGCTGGGTGTCGCGCTGATAGAAATACGTGCCCAAGGTGTAGAAGAGCCCGCCAGCCAGCAGCCAGCACAGCGACCAGGTGTCGACAGAGCGCAGCAGCGGCTCGATGGCCACGATGATCAGCCAGCCCATCGCCAGATACAGCACCGTCGAGAGCAATCGAAAGCGACCGGTAAAAAACAGTTTGAAGATCACCCCGGCGGCGGCGATCGTCCAGATGGCGGCGAATAATCCCCAGCCCCAGGGGCCGCGCAGATTGATCAACGTAAACGGTGTGTAGGTGCCGGCGATCAGCAGATAGATCGCGCAATGATCGAGCACCTGCAGGCGCGCCTTGGCGCCCGGATGCGGAATGGCATGGAACAGCGTGGAGGCGACGTAGAGCAATACCAGCGTGGCACTGAACACGATGGCAGTGGCCAGTTGCCAGCCATCGCCATAGATGGCGGCCAGCGTGATCAGCACCGAACCACCAGCCAGTGCGGCAACCGCACCCAGGCCGTGCGTGACGGCACTGGCGATTTCGTCGCGCAGGTCGGTCGAGGGGGAGGCGTCTGCGTTCATGCCAAAAAGGTACCGCAATTGCGAGCAATTCGCATCGCCAGCGGTACCGCACGCTTGCCGCAGGTCATGTGCAGGTCAATCGATCGCCTTGACATGCGCATGTTCGCGGGTGGCCGAAAAGCGCACATCCGGCGCGCGTTCCTGTGCCAGCTGCAGATTCACGCGAGTCGGTGCCAGGTACACCAGCTGGCCGGCCGCGTCGATGCCCAGGTTGCCGGCATTTTTTTCGCGAAATTCTTCCAGCTTCTTGGGATTGTCGCAGTGCACCCAGCGTGCAGTGGTGACGCTCACCGGCTCGAAGATCGCATCCACGCCGTATTCGTCCTTGAGCCGGTACGCGACCACGTCGAACTGCAATACACCGACCGCCCCCAGGATCAGGTCGTTGCTCATCAACGGGCGGAAGAATTGCGTGGCGCCCTCTTCGGACAGCTGCGCCAGGCCCTTCTGCAATTGCTTGAGCTTGAGCGGATCGCGCAGGCGCGCGCGGCGGAACAGTTCCGGCGCGAAGTTGGGAATGCCGGTGAACGACAGCGATTCGCCTTCGGTAAAGGTATCGCCGATGGAAATGGTGCCGTGGTTATGGATGCCGATGACATCGCCCGGCCACGCTTCTGCGGCGATCTCGCGATCGGACGCCATGAAGGTCAGTGCATTGGCCAATTTGACGTCCTTGCCGCTGCGCACATGCAGCGTCTTCATGCCGGCAGTGAACTTGCCAGAGCACACGCGCATGAAGGCCACGCGGTCGCGATGCTGCGGATCCATGTTGGCCTGAATCTTGAACACGAAGCCGCTCAATTTGGCTTCGGTCGGCTCCACGCGGCGGCCGGTGGTCTCGCGCGCCTGCGGCGGCGGTGCGTGTTCGACGAAGAAATCCAGCAACGGTTGCACACCGAAATTGTTGACGCCCGAACCGAAGAACACCGGGGTCTGCTGGCCGGCGCGGTACGCGTCAAGATCGAACGGATTGCTGGCACCTTGCACCAGTTCCAGCTCCTCGCGCAGCTCGGCCAGCATCTGCTCGCCGATCTTTTCGACCAGGCCGGGCGCCTCCAGCGAGGGGAAGATGGTGGAATCCTGACGGGTGAAATTGCGCCCCTGTTCGTACAGATGCACTTCGCCGGAGATCAGGTGCACCACGCCCTTGAGGCGCTGGCCCATGCCGATCGGCCAGGTGACCGGCGCGCACTGGATGCCGAGCACGGTTTCCACTTCATCCAGCAGATCGATCGGGTTCTTGCCCTCGCGATCGAGCTTGTTGATGAAGGTCATGATGGGCGTGTCGCGCAGCCGGCAGACTTCCATCAGTTTGATGGTGCGTTCTTCCACGCCCTTGGCCACGTCGATGACCATCAGCGCCGAGTCCACCGCGGTGAGCACGCGGTAGGTATCCTCGCCGAAGTCGGCGTGGCCGGGCGTGTCGAGCAGGTTGACGATCTTGCCCTCGTACGGGAACTGCATCACCGAGGAGGTCACCGAGATGCCGCGCTCTTTTTCCAGCGCCATCCAGTCCGAGGTGGCATGGCGTGCGGCCTTGCGGCCCTTCACCGAGCCGGCCATCTGGATCGCGCCGCCGAACAGCAACAGCTTTTCGGTCAGCGTGGTCTTGCCGGCATCTGGATGGGAAATGATGGCGAAGGTGCGCCGGCGCGCGGCTTCGTTGGAGACTTCGGACATGGGCGGGGGCGCGCCCGGTCGGACGCCTGCGGAAACTGAGGAAGCCGACGATTATAGCGGCTTCGCTGCGGCACGCTTTTGCGGCAGGGGTTGGGCTCGGCGATTTGGGCGGCGGACGTCGGTCCAGCCTGCGGCGGTCAGGGCGCCGGCGAGGGAAACCGCAGCTCGCCCTGCGGGCCGAGCATGCGGAACGGCAACGAGAGCAACTGCATGTCGGCATTGCGCTGGATTGCAAAATGCAGATGCGGCGCGGTGCTGAAGCCGGTATTGCCTGAGGCGCCAAGCCGTTCGCCGGTGCGCACCGCCTGGCCAGGTCGCACCGCCACGCCGTCGGGCGCCAAGTGGGCGTACAGGGCCATGCTGCCGTCGGCATGCAGGACGCGCACCAGGTTGCCGCCGCCAGCGGCGGGGTCGCTTGGGGTGCTGTCGAGGACATCGCGCTGCACTTCCATGACCACGCCCTCGCGCGCTGCCAGCACCGGCGTGCCCTGCGGCATTGCGAAGTCCACCGCATACCAGTTGGGCGGATCGGCGTGGCTGAACTGCCCTCCAAAGCCCTGCGCCACCTGTACCGGCACGTTGTGGAATGGCAATTGATAGCGCACCGGCTGCGGGGCGGCCCTCGGATCGCCCGGCACCACCTCGAGCGTGAGGCCGAAACCGCCCAGGGTGCGCTGATTGCTGGCTGGATACAGCCGGGTCACGAGGCGGCGCTCGTGTGCGGCCAACTCGAGCGTCAGCGGTAATTGCGGCACGGCGCGGTAATCCTCGCTGGGCGGTGCGCTCAGGCGTAGTTGCGCAGGCCCGGCCAGTGGATTGGTGACCCAGGCCAGATACACCGGTGCCTGCCATTCCAGTTGCAGCGAGGCGCCAGTGCCTGTGGCTGCCGTCGCGGGTGGTGTGTCAGGTGCCTGGGGCGAGTGGTTTGCAGCGCCGGGCCAATGCCAAGGCTGTTGTGCGGGTGCCGCAGGTGCCCAGGCCGGCAGCAGGACGCATGCCGCGATCAGGGCGGGCAGGGCAGTACGAGACACGTGGTAGGGCACGCCATCGACTCGAGCAAGGGGGCGCAAGTATGCGGCCCAACATCGACCGGAGTGGTATCGGATGAAAATATATCTTTCCATCCGCATGAAGAGATTGACATCGCAAAATTCCGGTGGCATCTTAGCCTCACCATCGAGACCGGCGGAGGGACAGGCCCTTTGATGCCGGGGCAGCCAGCGGAGCGCGCAAGCGTCCGCGTTTGGTGCCAAATCCTGCGGGGACCTCCGCGTCCGCCGAAAGATGGTTCGAATCGTGCCTTGCGCACGTCGAACGCGAGCTCCGCGAAGCTCGATGGCCGATCCACCTGGATACCGCCATGAGCCTCGTGAACACAGCATCGCCGTCTACCAACGATTTCGTTGACACCCCCGCCAGCAGCGACGACGGCATCACTGCCGTGCGCGGCGAACGCGTCATCGCCCTGCCGATGCGCCATGCCGGCATGCGCGAGCTGCGGCTGCGCTATGAACTGATCGGCGCGGCCAATGCGCCGGTGGTGTTCGTGGCCGGCGGCATTTCCGCGCACCGCCATCTGGCCGCCAGCGACCTGTTCCCCGAAAAGGGCTGGGTGGATGGGCTGGTCGGCGATGGCCGCGCACTGGATCCTGCCGCGCGTCGCCTGCTGGCATTCGACTTTCTCGGTGCCGATGGCAACCTGGACGCGCCGATCGATACCGCCGATCAGGCCGATGCGATTGCCGCCTTGCTGGACGCGCTGGGCATCGGACGCTTGCATGGCTTTGTCGGCTATTCCTACGGTGCGCTGGTGGGATTGCAATTTGCAATTCGCCATGCGGCCCGTGTCGGCACCCTGGTCGCGGTGAGCGGCGCGCACCGCGCGCATCCGTATGCGGCGGCCTGGCGTGCCCTGCAGCGCCGCGCGGTGGCGCTGGGCCAGCTGCAGTGCGCGGAGCAGCATGGCCTGGCGCTGGCGCGTCAGTTCGCCATGCTCAGCTACCGCACGCCGGAAGAATTCAGCGAGCGCTTCGATGCGCCGCCGGAGGTCATCAACGGCCGCGTGCGTGTGGCCGCCGAGGACTATCTGGACGCCGCCGGTGCGCAGTACGTAGCGCGCACGCCGGTGAACGCGTATCTGCGCCTGTCCGAATCGATCGACCTGCATCGCATCGACCCCGCGCAAGTGCGCGTGCCCACCGTGGTGGTGGCGGTGGAGGGCGACCGCCTGGTACCGCTGGCCGACATGGTCAGCCTGGTCGAAGGCCTCGGCCCGCGCGGCAGCCTGCGCGTGTTGCGCTCGCCGTATGGGCACGACGCCTTCCTGAAAGAAATCGATCGCATCGACGCAATCCTCACTACCGCCCTTCGCAGCACCGGAGAAACCGCATGAGCTTTCGTGACCCCACCGACGCCCCCTGTACTGCTGCCACCGCCGCCGTGCGTGCCGGTATCGATCGCGACACCGCCTACGGGGCAGTGACCCCGCCGATCGTGCTGTCGTCGAATTTCTCGTTCGATGGTTTTGGCAACAAGCGCCAGTACGACTACACCCGCAGCGGCAATCCGACCCGCGACCTGTTAGGCGAAGCGCTGGCCGAACTGGAAGGCGGCGCGGGCGGCGTGATCACCTCCACCGGCATGGGCGCGATCAATCTGGTGCTCAACGCGGTGCTGCAACCCGGCGATACGCTGGTGGTGCCGCATGATGCGTACGGCGGCAGCTGGCGCCTGTTCAATGCGTTGGCCAAGAAAGGCCACTTCGCGCTGATCACCGCGGATCTGACCGATCCGCGTTCGCTGGCCGACGCATTGGCGCAGTCGCCCAAGCTGGTGCTGATCGAAACCCCGTCCAACCCGCTGCTGCGCATCACCGATCTGCGCTTTGTCATCGAAGCTGCAAGGAAGGTCGGCGCATTGACGGTGGTGGACAACACCTTCCTGTCGCCTGCGCTGCAGAAGCCGCTGGATTTCGGTGCCGATCTGGTCCTGCACTCCACCACCAAATACATCAACGGCCATAGCGATGTGGTGGGCGGTGCGGTGGTGGCACGCGATGCCCAACTGCATCAGCAACTGGTGTGGTGGGCCAATGCGTTGGGCCTGACCGGCTCGCCGTTCGATGCCTTCCTTACCTTGCGCGGTCTGCGCACGCTGGATGCCCGGCTGCGCGTGCATCAGGAAAACGCCGATGCGATCGCTGCGTTGCTGGACGGCCATGCGGCGGTGAATCGGGTGTATTTTCCGGGGCTGGCCTCGCATCCGGGCCATGCACTGGCCGCGCGTCAGCAGAAGGGCTTCGGGGCGATGATGAGTTTCGAGCTGGAAGGCGGCGAAGCGGCCGTGCGTGCGTTCGTCGATGGCTTGCGTTACTTCACCCTGGCCGAATCGTTGGGCGGCGTGGAAAGCCTGATCGCGCATCCTGCCTCGATGACGCACGCGGCAATGACCGCCGAAGCGCGTGCGGCAGCCGGTATTTTCGATGGCTTGCTGCGCTTGTCGATCGGGATCGAATCGGCCGACGATCTGCTGATCGATCTGCGCGCCGGCCTGGCCCGTGCCGAAGCGACCCTAACCACCGCCAGCCGCAAACAGGTCGACGCGTGAGCAATGTCCTGCCCGTTTCGCGCCGCGCTCCGGTCGCAGCAGTGACGCCCACACCGCGCCTGGCCTTGCTGGGGACCGGCACCGTGGGGCGCGCGTTCGTGACGCGCTACACCGCGCTGCAGCAGCGCCAACTGCGCTTGCCGCGCTTCGATTGGCTGGCCAATTCGCGTATTGCGCAGGATTGTGGCGTCAGCGCCGAGCAGGCCCTGCAGCACGCCAATGCGGCGCCGCGCGGGCAAACGCTCTTGCAGCCCTGGGCAGAAACCACCGCACTGCGTGCCGGCGATGTACTGGTGGATGCGACTGCCAGCGATGTCGTGGCCGATTGGCATGTCGAGTGGTTGCAGCGCGGTGTGCATGTGGTCACCGCCAACAAACTGGGCCAGGGCACCGCGTTGTCGCGTGCGCAGGCGCTGCATGCGGCCCGCCATGCCAGCGGCGCGTATTACGGCGACAGCGCCACTGTGGGCGCCGGGCTACCGGTGTTGAGCAGCGTGCGCGCCTTGGTTGCCGGCGGGGATCGCATTCATTCGATCGAAGGCGTGTTGTCCGGATCGTTGGCGTGGCTGTTTCATCGCTACGACGGCAGTGGCGCGTTTTCCGCCTGCGTGCGCGAAGCGATGGCGGCTGGTTATACCGAGCCGGATCCACGCATCGATCTCTCTGGCGAGGATGTGCGGCGCAAGCTGCTGATCCTGGCGCGTGCCGCGGGGTGGCAACTGGAAGCCGAGCAGGTGCATGTGGAATCGCTGGTGCCTGCCGTCATTGCCAAGGCGCCGCTTGCTGAACTGGATGCGCAGTTGGGCGCGCTGGATGCGGTGGTGGGCGCGCGTTGGCAACAGGCGCGTGCGGCAGGGCGTTGCCTGCGCTTTGTCGGCCGTGTGGACGCGCATGGTGCAAGCGTGGGATTGCGTGAGCTGGCGCTGGACCACCCCCTGGCCGGCGGTGCCGGGACCGACAACCGCGTGGCGATCAGCAGTGACCGCTATCGCGCGCAGCCGCTGCTGATCCAGGGCCCGGGCGCGGGCGCCGAGGTGACTGCAGCGGCGTTGCTGGATGACGTGCTGCGGATCGTGGCCGGCTGATGGCGCGACCGAGCTGACGCCGGTGCGTTGCCGTGCGCCTTGCGGCGCTGCGGCGCGCGCGATATCAACGCGGCGCGTGCCGACACCTTGGAGCCTCGAATGTGCGGGTTGCAGGCGACCGCTCGTTCGATCTGGGCGTGGTCGCAAGATGATCGGATGCCGGAGATGGGTGCGTGATGGATGAAAGTTGGCGCGTGCGTGTTTACAACTAACTGCCGTGCCGGCGCGATCTGCCCATCGGTGCTGGCTGCAGCCGGTTTCGACCGGCGGCGGTGAAGATGCGAGGGCGACCGACCGTTGCCCTCGCATAGACCCACAGCATTACGGCGCGATCGCCTTCAACAGCGCAGCATTGAAGCGGGCCGGGTCCTGCACCTGTGGCGAATGGCCCAGATCGGCGAACTCGATCAGTTTCGCATTCGGAATCGCGGCTGCCGCGCGCTTGCCCAGCTTGGTGTAATCGCCCACGCGTGCCTTGACCTCGGGCGGTGCGGTGTCCTTGCCGATGGCGGTGCGATCCTTGAGGCCGATGAACAGCGTGGTCGGCACCGCAAGTTTGGGCAGCTCGTAGACGACCGGCTGGTTGAACACCATGTCGTAGGTCAGCGCCTGATTCCACGCCACGGCCTGCTTGCCCTTGCCCAGCGACATACCGGCCTGCATGCGCGCCCAGCGTTCGAATGCCGGCTTCCATTGACCGGCGTAGTACACGTCCATCTGGTACTTCTTGATCCGTTCGAAGCTGGTCTTCAGCTCGTTGTCGTACCACGCATCCACGCTGCGCCAGGGGACGCCTTCGGCCTTCCAGTCTTCCAGCCCGATGGGGTCCACCAGCGCCAGATGCTCGGTGGCTTGCGGGTACATCAGCGCATAGCGAATGGCCAGCATGCCGCCCATCGAATGGCCGACCACCACCGCACGTTCGATGCCGAGCGTCTTCAATAACGCATGCGTATTGTCTGCCAGTTGCGCGAACGAAAACTGATAGGCGGCCGGCTTGCTGGACTTGCAGAAACCGATCTGGTCTGGCGCGATGACGCGGTAGCCGGCCTTGCTTAGCGCGGCGATGCTGTCTTCCCAGGTGGCGGCGCAGAAGTTCTTGCCATGCAACAGCACCGCAGTATGGCCATTGGGCGTGCCGGTTGGCGCAACATCCAGATAGGCCATTTCCAGCGGCTGCTGTTGCGAGGTGAATGCATAAGTCTTGACTGGATGTGGGTAGTCGAAGCCTTCCAGCCGCGGGCCATAACTGGCTTCCTGCGCCAGGAGCGGACTACTGGCCAGGGCGAGCATGAGGGTGCAAACACGCTTTCGCATCGTGATCTCCATCCAAATCCAGGCCCTGACGGTACAGCGGCGAATGTGGTGGGAACGTACAGCTGGGTGACGGTTGGCGGGCGCTGCAGGCGCGTTGCTGACGATGACTGGCGACCCGGCTCCGATGCGTGCGCCGATCTCTATTGCCCTCATCCACGCTTCGCGCACCTTCTCCCGCGTGCGGGAGCAGGGCAGCGCGTTTCCCGCGGCTGGTGCGTCCCCTCTCTGCATTTCACGCATCTTCTTCCTGCGTGCACGAGAACGGCAGTGCAAGGGCATGCATCCGTGGAGCGGATTCTTTCGTCGCTGCGCGCGCTGGGTTGAGCAGCACTCCGCCTACGATTGGCTCAGCATTCGATGACGTTCACCGCCAGCCCGCCGCGGCTGGTTTCCTTGTACTTATCCTGCATGTCGCGGCCGGTGTCGCGCATGGTCTTGATGACCTTGTCCAGCGAGACCTTGTGCTTGCCGTCGCCACGCATGGCCATGCGGCTGGCGTTGATGGCCTTCACCGCGCCCATGGCGTTGCGTTCGATGCACGGAATCTGTACCAGCCCGCCGATCGGGTCGCAGGTCAGGCCCAGGTTGTGTTCCATGCCGATTTCCGCGGCGTTTTCGATCTGCCCGGGGTTGCCGCCGAGTGCGGCAACCAGGCCGCCGGCGGCCATCGAGCAGGCCACGCCCACTTCGCCCTGGCAGCCGACTTCGGCACCGGAAATCGAGGCGTTTTCCTTGTAGAGAATGCCGATGGCCGCTGCGGTGAGCAGGAAATCGAAGATGCGTTGTTCGGATGCGCCTGCGCAGAAGCGGTCGAAATAATGCAGCACCGCCGGAATGATGCCGGCCGCGCCGTTGGTCGGCGCGGTGACCACGCGGCCGCCGGCGGCGTTTTCTTCGTTGACGGCCAGTGCGTACAGGTTGACCCAATCCAGCGTGGTCAACGGGTCGCGCATGGCCGCCTCCGGCTTGGAGGACAGTTCGCGGTACAGCGCTGGTGCGCGGCGGGAGACATTCAGGCCGCCCGGTAGCGTGCCTTCTTCGCGGATGCCGCGCTTCACGCAGGACTGCATCGCATTCCACAGTTCGCGCAGGCCCGCACGGATCTCCTCTTCGCTGCGCCAGCTCTTTTCGTTCTCGAACATCAGCGCGGCAATGCTCAGGCCGCTGCGCGCGCACTGCGCCAGCAGTTCGTCGCCGCTGAGGAACGGGTAGGGCAGCGGCGTTTCGTCGGCCACGATGCGGTCGTCTGCGGCGTCGTCCTGATTGACCACGAAGCCGCCGCCGACCGAATAGTAATCGCGTGTGGCGATGACGGCTTCATCGGCATCGTAGGCGGTAAAGCGCATGCCGTTGGTGTGGTACGGCAGCTTCTGCCGCTTGTTCATCGGCAGGTCGCGCTTTTCGTCGAAGACGATGGCGTGCTGGCCCATCAAGGTGATGCGCTTGCTGGTACGAATGCGCTCCAGCGTGGCGGGGATGATGTCCGGGTCGATCAGGTTGGGGCGGTGGCCCTCCAGCCCGAGCAGCACCGCCTTGTCGGTGCCATGGCCGCGGCCGGTCAGGGCGAGCGAGCCGAAGACTTCGGCGCGGATGCGCACCACGTCTTGCAGGCGCCCGGCATTGAGCAGCCAGCGATGCACGAAGCGCTCGGCGGCGCGCATCGGCCCCACGGTGTGGGAGGAACTTGGGCCGATACCGATCTTGAACAGGTCGAACGTGCTGACAGCCATGCGTGCCGGAGAGGTGAGCGTAAAGGCGGCTATTCTAGTCGTTCGGCGCTTGCGGCACGGCTGCAGCGCAGCATGAGAGCCCGGCCGATGCCCCTGACCCTGTACCAGCGCGACGATTGCCACCTGTGCGACCAGGCCGTGGAAGTGCTGGCGCAGGCGCGTGCAGGCGATTTCGACAGCGTGTTCATCGACGACGACGCGGCGCTTGAGGTCGTTTACGGCGCGCGCGTGCCGGTGCTGCGCGATGCGCGTGGACGCGAGCTGGATTGGCCGTTCGATCGCGTGCGCTTGCGTACATGGCTGGACGACGACGTCGCCGAGCGGTAGGAGCGGCAAGACAACGCGCCGGCTCCGCAATCTATAGCAGCCGGTGAGCACCGGCTCGCTGTTCCACGCCATGTGGGCACAAAAAAGCGGCGGACCCGACGAGTAGTCCGCCGCTCAGTGGCTGCGTCCGGTTGCAGCCTGTGGCGTTACTTCGCCTTCAACACGACCTTGGTGCTGATCGCGGTTTCGTTGGGAATGGTCTTGGTGTCGGCCCAGTCGCCGCCGCCCACGCCAAAGTCCAGCCGCTTGACGACGGCCTTGCCGGACAGCACCGGCTGCGCGCCGGGCGTCCAGGTAAAGGTCAGCATCACCGGCTTGCTGACACCGCGCAGTTCCAAGGTGCCGTCGGCAGCGTACTGGTTGCCGCCCAGGGCGCGGAACTTGTCGGCGCGGTAGCGCGCAGTGGCGAACTTGGCGACATTGAAGAAATCCGGACCCTGCAGGGTGGAATCGCGATCGTTGTTGCCGCTGACCGCGCTGGCCAGCGGGATACGCACATCGAGCTTGGCCCCGGCAAGATTAGCCGGATCGAAACTCAGCGTGGTGTCGAAGCCGGGGAACTTGCCGGTGAACACTTCACCGTCGTACTTGCTGGCAAATACCAGGCTGGAGCCGGGCGCCTGCACGTAATCGGCGGCCAGCACCGGCGCGGCGGCGAACGTGGCCACCAGCGAGGCCGCGACCAGCATCGGAGAGACAAACAACTTGGACGACATGGGAAATCCTTATGGTTTGGGAGCCAGCCAGCCACGCGGCAACATCCGCGCCAGGGTGGCGTCGCGCTGGAACAGGTGGTGGTAAAACGCAGCGCCGGCATGCGCCAATACCACGGCAATCAGCAACCAGAAACCCCATTCGTGGACGAAGTGCGCAATGGCGCGCAATTGTTCGTCCGGGGGGCTGAGCTTGGGCACATTGAACAGGCCGAACCAGCGAAACGGCCGCAGGCCGCTGGTGGAGTCGTACAACCAGCCCGACAGCGGCATGGCGAAGATCATGGCGTACAGCAGCCAGTGGGTGAACCCGGCGATGCGCTCCTGCCAGCGCGGCGTACCGGCCACCGGCGGCGGTGCGCCGGCGTAGATGCGCCACCCAAGCCGCACGATCACCAAGGCCAGGACAGTCAGCCCCACCGATTTGTGCGCCGTGTACACCCAGAAGTATTTCGGGGTCTTGGGCAGCTCGCCCATGGTCAGGCCGACGATGCCCAGCACCAGGATCAGCAGTGCGATCAACCAGTGCAGGGTCTGGCTCACACCGCCCCAGCGCTCGAGGTTCTTCATGCTCATGTGCCCGATTCCTGGGTGGCGGCGGCGTCCGCAGGCGTGGGTGCGGCTTGCGGCTCGTGGGTCTCCTCGTCGGCGCGCCCTTCGCGCACGGCTTCGGCTTCGATGCGCAACTCCACGCTGTCGCCGATCATCGATTTCCAGGCATCAATCCCGAACTCGGAACGGCTCAGCGTGGCGGTGGCGGAGAAACCGGCCGTACGGCGGAACGGCGGGAGCGGATGGCGCTTGAGCGCGTTGAGGGTGACGTCCAGGGTGACCGGGCGGGTGACCCCGTGCAGGGTCAGGTTACCGCTGACCTTGGCGTGGTTTTCGCCGCTGGCCTCGACGTGCGTGGAGACGAAATGCGCGTCGGGAAAGCGCTCGGCGTCGAGTAGGTTGCGTGCCAGGGTGGCCTGGTTCCACTTGGCATCGCCCAGGTCTGCGCGGTGCAGCGGCACGGTGACATCCAGCCGGGCGGCGGCCCAGTCGTCCGGGTCGAAGACCAAGGTGCCGCTACTTCCGGAAACGGTACCCAATGCCTTGGAAAAGCCGGCATGTTCCACCGCGAACAACACCCGGGTATGCACCGGATCCAGCGCATACCGCACAGGCGCAGCGGTGGCGGCGAGGCTGGTTGCAACCAGGGCAGAGGACACCAATAGGCGGGCGAGGATTGTCATGGGCGGATTCTAGACATATCCCGGCAACGCGCGCTCGGCTTGCGCTCGCAACGATCCGTTGCGAGCATGCCGGCTGGACGAGGAAAGGATTCCCCCATGCGTGTACTCATCGTGGTGCTGGCCGTGCTGTTGGCGATCTGGCCGTGCGCGGCAAAGATTCCGGAAGTGCCAGGCTTTCGGATCGTGGGACCCAGCGAAGGATTGCCTTCGACGATGGTGGTTGCCATCAGCCAGGATCGCGCCGGCTATCTATGGCTTGGAACGCTCGACGGTCTGGTGCGGTACGACGGCGCGGGCTTCAGGACCTGGCGGCACGATCCGGCCGACCCCGGGTCGTTGCCCTGCAACGCGGTGCAGGCATTGCATATCGATGCGCTGGACCGGGTCTGGGTGGGCTGCGGCAAGACGCTGAGCGTGCTGGATGCCGGCCGCAGGCGCTTTGTTCACTATCGCGCTGCAGACTATCCATTGCTGAAGGACGGCGAGATCTTCAGCATCGCCGCATTCGATGGCGGCATCTGGGCCGGCACCACCACCGGTGCGCTGGTGCGAATCGGTGCCGACGGAGGAATGTCGTCGGTGAACCTGGGCGGGATCGAAGGCGCGCTGGATCACGCCATGGTCATGAACCTGGCGGTGGACAACCAGCACCGCCTGTGGATCGGTACCAGCAATGGCCTGGCCTATTACGACGGCACGCAACTGCACCGCCAATACGTCGCGGACGAGCCAAACCGGGAAGCGGCCATCTTCGGTTTGCAGTGGGCCGGGGACCGTTTGTGGCTGGGAAGCGAATCGGGATTGCATGTGCTGCGCGCCGACGGTCGCTGGCAACCGCTTGCCTGGTCAACGATGTTCGGCAACGGTAATGAGTTCTGGGGCGCAGTCGCGACGCCGGATGGCGAATTCTGGCTGGGCAGCGGACGTGGTCTTTGGCGCACGCGCGGAGAGCGTCCACCGGTGCCCGCCCTGAGCGGGGAGGGGCCGCTGTCGCGTCGTAACGTGATCGGCTTGATGGGGGCGGCCGATGGCGGCCTGTGGGTGCCCATGCATGGCACCGGGCTTGGGTATCTGCCAGCCGACTGGAAACGCAGTGCCGTGCTCAAGCCCGCGGTGCCGATGGGCGATGCGATCTATTGCAACCTGGCGCCTGCCAAGCGCTCAGGGGGCTTATGGCAGGTCGATGCGCAGGGGCGTCTGTTGCGCGTGGATCCGAGCACCGGCGATTCGTTCCAGACAGGCCTGCAGTCGCCGCAGCTCAAAGGGATGGAGTTGGTGTCGGCATTGGAAGATCGCCTGCAACGGGTGTGGCTGGGGAATTTGACCTTTGGCCTTTCGCGGATGGACCTGCGTACCGGTGACTTCGTGCACTGGCCGTCCGATGGGCCCGAGCCGTCATCGGCGTTGTCGGCGCCGGAATGGATCATGGAGCATGGCGACACCGTCTGGATGGCCTTCATCGACATGGTGCAGCAGCGCGACCTGCGCACCGGCAAGGTCTTGCAGCGGATGACCCAACAAGACCTGCATGGCCTACGCGCGATCGACATCCAACAACTGGACCAGGGCCCCGACGGACGCGTCTGGGTGGCCGGCGAGGGCGGCATGTTCGCATGGGACGACGCGACAGGCCGCTTCGTGCCGGTGGCAGGGCTTGAGGGGACGCCGATCCAGGCATTCGCCAGCCAGTCTGCGGACACACTTTGGGTATATCGCGCCTCCGGTGCAGAGCAGTGGCAAAAGCGCGCCGCCGGCTGGAAGCGCGTGCGTCAGGTAGGCGAAGCGGATGGACTGAGCGGGTTCGATGCCTCTGCCATGCAGATCGACCCGCGTGGCCGTGTCTGGATTTCCAGTCTGCGCGGGCTTTGGCGGATCGATCCCTCGGTGCATCCGGCGCGGGTCCGCAATATCGGCACGCGCGATGGCCTCACCAGTCAGGAGTTCATCCAGCATTGCCTGTTGACCTCGGGCGACACCTTGATCGGGGCAACCAGCGATGGCTCTACCGTGCTGCTGGATACGGCAATGCCGGATGTTGCCCCGTTCGTACCGGCACTGCAGCTGGAACACGTCAGCGTGCTGCGCAATGGCGCACGCATCGCCTTGCCGATGGACCGCCCGTTCCAGCTGGGCCCGGAGGACCGCCAGCTGCAGATCGTCAGCCGCCTGCTGTCTTACAGCGACCCGCTGTCCAATCGGTATCGCAGCTTCCTGAAAGGCTTCGATACGGACTGGCAGACCATAGGCAACACCGGCATCCGCGAATTCGCCAGCCTGCCTGCCGGCAACTACGCGCTTGCGCTGCAGGGCATCGACCCGCTGGGCAATCGCTCGCAGGTACGTTCGCTGCAGTTTTCGGTCAGGCCGCCCTGGTGGCGTAGCGAGATCGGGATTGCGGCGATTGGGTTTTCCGGATTGCTGTTGAGCGCCTTGCTGGCCGCCGCATATCGGCGACGTATTCGCATGCGCGCGCAATGGCAGCTGGCGCAACACAAGCGCGAGTTGGCCGAGCAGGCATCGCTGGCCAAAACGCGCTTTCTGGCAACGTTGGGTCACGAGGTGCGCACGCCGATGACCGGTGTGCTGGGCATGAGCGAGTTGCTGCTGCAGACCCCATTGGATGGCCGTCAGCAAGGCTATGCAAGCGCGATCCAGCTGGCCGGCAAGCACCTGCTGCGTCTGGTCAACGATGCACTGGATCTGGCCCGGATCGAAGCGGGCAAATTGCCGCTGGATTACCGCGATTTCGATCTGCGCCAGTTGGTCGGCCAGGTGGTGGAACTGGTGCGCCCGAGTGCCGAGCAGAAGCAGCTGGCCTTCCAGTGCGAGCTCGACGAGGCATTGCCACCGGCATTGCATGGCGATGCCAGTCGCGTGCAGCAGATCCTGCTGAATCTGCTGTTCAATGCGGTCAAGTTCACCGAGCGCGGTAGCGTGCACCTGCGCCTTACCACGTTGCCGCAGTACACCCGGCAGGGTCTGCGCGTGGAAGTGCGCGACACCGGGCCGGGCATGAGCGCCGAGCAGCGCGGACGGCTGTTCCAGCGGTTTGAACAGGCCGAAGGCGCGCTCACGCTGGCACGGCACGGCGGCAGTGGGCTGGGGCTGGCGATCTGCCGCGAACTTGCCGCGGCGATGGGCGGCGCGGTGACGGTCACCAGTGAATTGGGGCAGGGCGCGTGTTTTGTGGTCGAGCTGCCGTTGCACTGGGTGTCTACCTTGCCTGCGGTCACGCTGCCTGCAGTGCGCGCTCCGTCGCTGCGTGAGCAAGCGCCGTTGCAGCTGCTGCTGGTCGAGGACGATGCGACCGTGGCGCAGGTGATCGTGGGCCTGCTGCAGACGCGTGGGCATCACGTCACGCATGTGCTGCATGGTCTTGCCGCGCTGGCAGAGGTGAGCACGCGCAGTTTCGATGCGGGATTGTGCGATCTGGATCTTCCCGGCCTCGATGGTGCGGCGCTGGTGGCGCAGTTGCGCGCGCGCGGTGTGCGCTTCCCGATCGTGGCCGTGACCGCACGTGCCGACACGGATGCCGAACCGCAGGCGATGGCCGCCGGCTGCAATGGCTTTCTGCGCAAACCGGTCACGGGCGATTTGCTGGCGCAGGCCTTGGCGCGGGTGCTTGCCGATGTCGATGATGGCCAGCGCGAACGCGAGGCCGGCGACGCGTAGGTCCACGTGCAAGCCAGGCGAGGACGCGACAGCAGCCTCGCGCTGGCGCTGTCTTAGTTCCGCACGGCAGACAGTAAACCAGCAGTGCGTTCGCCACGACCAGTGCCATGCGCAGCAGATACCTGCTGCACTGGCCGGCCAAGCATTTGGTCGCATGCCGGGTCAGTCGCAGCGGGCAGCAGAACGGCAACTCGGCCAGGGAGCCAGCCAGTTCCTGGGACCAAGAACTGCGGCGTAGCGGGTAAAGTGCAGTCCCAACAAGGAGCGCCGGGCGCACACGCGGCGATGGGGACACGGATGACGATGAAGAACGTGCTGTTGTCGGTGCTGGCCGTGCTCTTGCTGTTGAGCGGGCTGGATGCGGCGGCGGTGAATCAGATCGAGACCCCGCGCATGCGCCGCTTCGGTGGTGCCGAAGGCCTGCCTTCGCGCATGGTGCTGGCCTTGGCGCAGGATAGGCAAGGCTATGTCTGGGCGGCGACCAGCGATGGCCTGGCGCGCTATGACGGCATCGGTTTGCAGGTATGGCAGCACGATCCGCATGTCGCCAGTTCGATTCCGGGCAACGAAGTGGAAACGCTGTTCGTCGATGATCGCGACCGGATATGGGTTGGCATCAACGGCTTGCCACCGAGCATGCTGGATGCGGCGCGCTCGGCGTTTACGACATTTCCCGACGTTGGCAGCGCATGCGATGGGCAGGTCTGGGCACTGGCCCAGGCACAAGATGCGATCTGGGTAGGAACCAGCAGTGCCGGGCTGTGCCGGCGCGAAGAAAATGGTCGGGTGACGGCGTTCCGTGCCACACCGGATGCGGCGGACGGACTGCCCAGCAACACCATCATGAGCCTGCTGACCGATGCGCGCGGCCGGCTATGGATCGGCACCGACAGCGGGTTGGTGATGCGCGACGGCGAGCGCTTCGTGCGCATCGCGCCAGACCGACTGAGCACGACGGTTTTCAAGCTCAGCAAGGATGCCGACGGTACGGTGTGGGTCGGGACCAGCAATGGCTTGTACAGGGTGACGCCTGCTGGTGCGCTGGAACGCGCGCCCTGGAGCGGGGCCGATGCCCTGCGTGCCGCGACCGTGGTACACGATGTGCACGGTGGCTACTGGATTGGTGCAGCCGACGGATTTTTCCGGGTGGCGCCGGGAGAAACCGCGCTGCGCCTGATGGAAGGCGATCGCGGCAGCGGCTTCCTCACCGCACATAGCGGCGTGCTCGATGTGATGCAGGACCGGCAGGGCGGGCTATGGCTCGGACTGATTTCGCAGGGCGTGGCGTATTTGCCGCCGGACTGGCGGCGGTTCTCCACCATTTTCCAGACCCAGGGCAAGCCGCTGGAGAGCCTGTATCTGGTCAACGCTGTGGCCGATGGCGACAGCTTTCTGGTGACGACCGGCGAAGGCGTCTACCGGCTCGGCAATGACGGTGAGCTGGTGCCGGTCCTGCACAGCGACGCATTGGGCGGCGGCACCGTGCAGTCGGTGCTGCCGGCCGGCGGCGGCAGTTTGTGGATCGCGCTGCGCGATGGCGTGACGCGCTATACCCCGGAGACCGGCCAGCAGCAGAAGCTCGCAATGCAGATCGGTGTTTCCGCAACGCATCGGGTGGAACTGATGACACCCGGCATCGATGGCGAATTCTGGGTTTCGATCGTGGAAGGTGGCGTACAGCGACGTGCCGCGGATGGACGGCTGCTGGCCACGTTCCGCTTCGGCACCGATCTCAGTGAAGTCGGCGGCATGGTGCAGCAACTGACGGTGCGGCCGGATGGCACCGCCTGGGTCGCAGCCGGGGATGGTGTGTGGGTCTGGCAGGGCGAACGCTTTCGCGCAGTGATCGAGGACGCCAATCATGAAGTCTATGCGCTGGCCTTCGTGTCGCCGCGCGAGTTCTGGGTTGGGCGTTCCGGTGCGCTGGAACGCTACAGCTGGGACGGGCGGCAGGCGCGCCTGCTGGAGCGGGTCGGGCACGAACACGGCCTGCCTCCTACCGAGATACGCGGCCTGGCGCTGGGCGGCGACGACACGGTCTGGGCCACCACCTCGCGGGGCCTGTTCGCTTACAAGCGCGGCCAGCCGCAGGTCCGCCGGTTCGGTCCACGCGACGGCCTGCCAGATAGCGAGTTTTCGATGCGTCCGCCGGCGATTGGTCCCAACGGCCAGGTGCTGGCGCTGACGACCAGCGGCATCGTGTTGTTCGATCCGTCGCGGCCATTTGCGCCTGCGCCGCTGGCCCGTCTGGTGATCGAATCGGTGCAGGTGCGGCGCAACGATGCCGAGCGCCCGCAGACGGTTGCCCACAACGCGCCGGTGATCCTGCAGGCGCGCGATCGCGATCTGCGCATCAGCGCACGGCTGTTGTCGTTTGTCGATCCGGCCTCCGCGCATTACCGCTACCGTGTCAATGGCTACGACGAACGCTGGGTGGAGCAGGGTGCCAGCGGCGAGCGCGTGATCTCGCGATTGCCGCCTGGCGACTACCGCATCGAAGTCCAGGCGCGTGCCGGCGATGGCGATTGGGTCGCTGCGCCGGTGTTGCAACTGGAGGTGCGGCCGCCGTGGTGGTTGAGCACGGCCGCGCAATTGGCGGCGGCAGCGCTCTGCATGCTGCTGCTGTACTTAAGTGTTTGGGCCTGGCGAAAGCGCGTGCGGCGGCAGCAGGAGTGGGTGCTGACACAGCAGCGGCAACAGCTGGCCGAGCAGGCATCGATCGCCAAATCGCATTTCCTGGCGACGCTTGGCCACGAAGTGCGTACACCCATGACTGGCGTGCTGGGCATGAGCGAGTTGCTGCTGGCCACGCCGCTGAATGCCAAGCAGCGCGGGTATGTCGATGCGATCCGCAAGGCCGGCACGCATCTGCTGCGCTTGGTCAACGATGCACTGGATCTGGCACGCATCGAGGCCGGCAAACTGGAGCTGGTACAGCAGCCCTTCGATCCCGCGCAGCTCACCCAGGAACTGGCTGATTTCATGCATCCCATCGCTGACGCGCGCGGCCTGCGCTTGGAGTACCGCAATCAGCTTCCCCCGCATGTGGTGGTCGTGGGCGATGCAACGCGGGTGCGTCAGATCCTGATCAACCTGCTGGGCAATGCGATCAAGTTTGCCGAACGCGGCGAGGTGTCGCTCACCGTCAGCCAGCACGGCGATGCCCTGCGCTTCAAGGTGCGCGATACGGGTCCTGGCATCGGGTCGGAACAGCAGAAGCGACTGTTCCAGCGCTTCGAACAAGGCGAGGGCGCGCGCACCAGTTCGCGCTACGGCGGCAGCGGGCTTGGGCTGGCGATCTGCCAGGAACTCACCGTGGCGATGAAGGGCCGAATCCGCGTGCGCAGCCGGCTTGGCGTCGGCACCCAGTTCACCGTGGATCTGCCCTTGCCGATCGACCGCTCCGGCACACGTATCGCCACCGGCCAGGTGCAGGCGCCTGCAGGCGAGCCGCTGCGCATCCTGCTGGTGGAAGACGACCCGACCGTGGCGGAGGTGATCAGCGGCTTGTTGACCAATCGAGGTCACCGCGTGGTGCATGCCGCGCATGGGCTGGCTGCATTGTCGGAAACGGTGGATGGCAGGTTCGACATCGCGCTGCTGGATCTGGATCTCCCCGGGCTGGACGGCTTTGCCCTGGCATCGCAGCTGCGCCAACTTGGCCATCGCTTCCCGCTGCTGGCAGTCACGGCACGCGCTGACAGCGCCGCGCAGACCCAGGCCAAGGCCGCAGGTTTCGACGGATTCCTGCGCAAACCGGTCACTGCCGATCTGCTGATGGAAGCGATTACGGCTGCGCGCGCAGCCGCCGGCATGCAGGCGACGACCTAGCGTGGGTGCACGGCCCCGATGCGTTGACGATGCCGGTGCTCATCGGGCATCGCATCGCGTAAAGACGGCCGTACGATGCCTGCCTGCTGTAAACGATCACCGTTGCGCGCTTCTGTGTGTTGCCAGCATCAGGCAAGGTCCGCACTATGCGTGCAAAGGACACGCGAGCGCATGCTGCTACCACCACAACACCCCAGTCGTCGCATGCCGCTGAAAGCCTTGATGACGCGGGCTTTATTACTGCTTTGCCTGGCCGTCACGTCAGGCTGGCCGAGTCTTACGCTGGCCGGCGTGCCGGTACTGCCGCAGCCGCGGCAGCTGACCGTGGCCGACGGGCTGCCATCCAACGTGGTGTACGGCTTCGATGAGGATGCCAATGGATATTTGTGGCTGGCCAGCAGCGATGGGTTAGCGCGTTACGACGGGCGAAACTTCCGTATCTGGCGCATCGAAGACGGTTTGCGCGACAACCAGATCTGGGCGGTTCACGTCGACAAGCGCAACCGGGTCTGGATCGGGACCGGCATGGCAGGCCTTGCGATGCTGGACCCCGCACGCCATCAATTCACTTTCTATGATGGTGCGCGCTATCCGGAACTTCGCGGCGCTGCGATCTGGAACATCAAGTCTACCGACGACGGCAGCATATGGTTCGGCACTGAAATGAGTGGGCTATACCGGCTGCGGCCGGATGGTTCGCTGGAGCATTTCGCACATCGTGCCGACGATCCGCGCAGCTTGCCCGACAACGCGATCTATCGGCTCGATGTCGATACCCGCGGCACACTTTGGATCGGTACCGCCGATGGTGCTGCGCATTGGACGGGTAATGACTTCGAGCGGCAGGCATTTCCGGATGGCACCGCACAGATCATCACCCGGCTAACTGCCGATGCCGATGGCAGCATCTGGATCGGGACCAGCGACGACAAGCTGTTTCGGCGCGATCCAAGTGGTCATCTCAGTCCGCACCGTTGGCAGGCACCTGCAGAATATCCGGTATTGGGCGTGTTGTTGCGCGACCAGGACGGCAGCTATTGGCTGGACACCCTGGCCGGCCTAGGCCATACGACTGGTGCGGAGGTGCGCAATGTCCCCCTGTACAGTCTGTCTGCGCACGGGCGTATCCGTCCCAACTGGGAATCGGCATATCAGGATCGCGAGGGCGGTGTATGGTTTGCCAGCCCCAACGGTGGGCTCTGGCATCTCCCCTCGAACTGGCATCGTTTCGCGGTAGTTTTCAACTACATGGACGACGGTGGCCAAGGTGGCAACCTGGCGATCCAGGGCACTGCAAAATCGCGCGATGGTCGGATGTGGTTGGTGGGCACCTCGGGCGTGCTCGAACGCGTAGATCCTGCCACCGGCAAAATCGAGCGTGTATTGCCCACCCTGGGGTCTGCCAGCTGGTCCAATAGCGTGCTGGAGGATCGCAAGGGTAACGTCTGGGTCGGGCAGTTTGCCGAGCTGGTGCGCTTTGATCCCGCCACTGGCCAGGTGCAGCACTGGAAGGCTGCAGCAAGCGGCTCGGGCGCGGCTGCACAGGACGCGACACTGGACGCTTCCTTGGAAGCGCTGCAGCAGACCGCCGATGGTCACATCTGGGTCCATGCCACGCTTGGGCTACAAGAGCGGGACGAACAAGGTCGCTTGCTGCGCACCATGTTGCGCGGGACCCACGGCCTTGCAGCAGATCTGGTGGTTTACGACCTGCAGGCTGGGCCGGACGGAGCGCTCTGGCTGGCCAGTAATCGTGGTCTGCAGCGCTGGAACGCGTCGGTTGCGCGCTTCGAGCGCATTGCCGGCGCACCCGACGAACCTATCTTCACTTTTCGCTTCAGCGACAACCAGATCGCCTGGTTTGCCGGGCTAGGGAAGCTCCGCCGCTATTTGTGGAAGAACGGCACCCTGCAACATCTAGATACAGTGGGCCCCGAGCAGAACTTCCCTGCGCTTGCGCCACAGGGACTGGTGATCGACCACGACGGTGTTGCCTGGATGTCCAGTATGCGTGGCCTGATTCGCGTTGACCCGGCCACGCGGGGCGTGCGCGTGTTCGGGGTTCATGACGGCCTGCCCAATCCGCAATTCGTTGCGCGTTCTTTGGTGCAATCGTCCAAGGGCATGATCGTCGGCGCGACGCCGGATGGGCTGGTGATCTTCGATCCTGCCGAACTCAAGCCGAATGATCATCGGGTGCCGTTGGTGATCGAACGTGTGGGTCTACGTCGCGGCGAGAGCGGGCTGGATCTGAGTCATGTCACGCCTTTGGTCATGCAGGACGGCGACCGCGACTTGCATATCGTCGCCCGCCTGCTCAGCTTCGCCGACTCCGAATCCAATAGCTACCGCTTCCGCCTGAGCGGCTACGACCCGGACTGGATCGATGTCGGGCCCAGTGGCGAGCGCCTGTTTTCGCGTCTGCCTTCAGGCCGTTACACGCTGGAAGTGCAGGGGCGCACTGCAGACGGGATCTGGTCGGCGAGCCAGACCTTGCGTTTTCAGGTGTTGCCGCCATGGTGGCTGTCGCCGTGGGGCTTGAGCCTGCTGGCCCTGCTGACCGTGTGCGTGATTGCTGCAGCGATCTTGTTGTACCGCCGTCGGTTGCGTCGCTTGAATGCCTGGCAGCTTGCGGTGCACAAACAGGAAGTGGCCGAGCAGGCGTCCCTGGCCAAGACGCGTTTTTTGGCGACCCTGGGCCACGAAGTGCGTACGCCGATGACGGGCGTCTTGGGCATGAGTGAGCTGCTGCTCAAGACTTCGCTGGATCTCAAACAGCGCAGTTACACCGAGTCGATCCGCCGCGCAGGCGCGCATTTGTTGCGGCTGGTCAACGATGCGCTGGATCTTGCGCGCATCGAATCCGGGCGGCTGGAGCTGGATGTGGAGCCGTTTTCGGTGCGTCAGCTGGTGGCCGAAGTGGAGGCGTTGATGGCGCCGCTGGCGCAGGAGCGTGGCCTGCGCTTCAGCCTGGAGATCGGGCTGCTCGGCGATATCACTGCCAGTGGCGATTGCACCCGCATCCGGCAGATCCTGCTCAACCTGCTCAATAACGCGATCAAATTCACCGAGCGCGGCGTGGTCGGTTTGAAGTTGACCACGCTCGGTTCCTATCAAGGCCTGCGCTTTGAAGTGGCCGACACGGGGCCGGGCATCAACGCCGAACAGAAGGCGCGGCTGTTCCAGCGCTTCGAGCAGGGCGATGGTGCCAGAACCACCTCGCGCTACGGCGGCAGTGGTCTGGGCTTGGCGATCTGCCAGGAGCTGGCAATCGCCATGGGCGGGCAGATCGAGGTGATCAGCCGACTCGGTGCGGGGACGCGCTTCGTGGTGGATCTGCCGCTGCGCTGGGTGGCTTCCAACGCCGCGCTCGGTGGCGAGACCGCGCATGCCGAGACGGCTATCGAGCCGCAGCGCATCCTGCTGGTGGAAGACGACCCGACCATCGCCGAGGTCATCGTCGGCCTGCTGCAAGCGCAAGGGCATTCGGTCGTGCATGCCCCGCATGGCCTGGCGGCGCTGACCGAAGCGGCCGACAACACGTTCGATCTGGCGTTGCTGGATCTGGACCTGCCCGGGCTGGATGGTTTTGCGCTGGCGCGGCAGTTGCGCGTCTTCGGCTACGACATGCCGTTGATCGCCGTGACTGCACGCGCCGACGAGGTCGCCGAACCAAGTGCGCAGGAAGCCGGCTTCGACAGCTTCCTACGCAAGCCGCTCACTGGCGACATGCTGGCCTCCACCATTGCCGAAGCGTTACGCAGCAAGCGCTGACAAGCGCTGCCGATGCTCTGTCACCGGAGCAGGCATCCAAGTATCACGCGGCGTGTTCGTCCGCTCCTGGGCCGCTCGAACAGCGATGCGGGTCGCGATGGTCTCGCCAGGCGGAAGGGCGCTGCAGGTGCCCTGCCACCCGGGGCGCGGCGAGCGGTTGCGTTGCAAGCAAGTGTCGGCAGAAAGAATTGTCGGGCCCGCTTTTCGCAAGCCCTGCAACGTGCAACGGACTGACCAATGACGCTGCCGCGCGTGCGCCTTGCAGCCTGAGCGCGTGCGCACAACGCGCAGAGCGCGCTTGCCCGCACCGCGCGTGGCCCGCACTATGCGCCGACTTGTCGTGAAGTTGATCCGGTGCGCTTTCTATCCTGCTTGCCCCATCGGCTGCTCGCTGTGCTCTGGGTATGCCTGTGTCTGGCAGTGCTTCCGGTGCAGGCGCGGACGCCTGCAACACCGGTGCCCATCCAGCTGACGATCGCCGACGGGCTGCCGTCGGACACGATCAATCAGTTGGCCGAGGACAGACAGGGATATCTGTGGCTTGCCAGCGATGACGGCCTGGCCAGATTCGATGGCCGCAACTACCGGATCTGGCGGATGGAAGATGGCCTGACCAGCAACGTGGTCTGGACCATCTGTGTCGACGCCAACGATCGGGTGTGGATGGGCTTCGAGGACGGCGGCGTCGGCTATCTGGAAGCGAACACGCGCACGTTCAAACGACTGGAAGATCCGCAATTCCCCGAACTGCGCGACGCCACCCTGTGGTCGTTGGCACAAACGCCGGACGGGGATATCTGGATCGGCACCGCCAAGCAGGGCCTCTATCGTTATCGCCCCGACGGTCGCATGCAGCACTTTTCTGCCAAGGCGGGCGATGCCGCTAGCTTGCCGTCCGACAATATCGTTGGTTTGGAAGTCGCGCCCGACGGCGGCCTGTGGATCGGCACCTGGGGCGGGCTTGTGCACTGGGATGGTCGGCGCCTGGAGCGCGTGCCGCTTCCGGGCCCGTCCCAGTCGGTCAACCGAATGTACAAGGAGCCCGACGGTAAGGTGCTCTGGGTTGCCGATTTCGACGGCAACCCCGTCCAGTTCAACACGGTCGGGCGGCCCATGGCCCGCCGCTGGCAAAGCGGTGAGGACACCGCGCAGGTCAGGGGCGTTCTGCTGCGTGACCGGCTCGGGCGCTACTGGCTGGATACCGCCACCGGCCTGGGCATGAGTTCCAGCGACGGTGGCGTCGAACGCGTGCCGGTCTACAGTTTTTCAGCGCACGGTCTGGTCAACCGGAACTGGATCACCGCCTACCAGGACCGCGAAGGAGGTCTGTGGTTCGCCAGCCTGGAGGGCGGGTTGTGGCACCTGCCTCCGCGCTGGGACACCTTCGCGTTGTTTTCGCATCGCGCAGATGATCCGCACTCGCTCGCCAATCCCTCGGTTGTTGCCACAGCGCCTTCGGTCACCGGCGGCATCTGGCTGGTCGGCACGCGTGGAACGCTTGAGCATTTCGATCCCGTCACCGGCCGCGTGGAGCCACGCCTGGCCCCGGTCGATCCGGAACGCATTCCCGATACGGTCATCGAAAGCAGGCAGGGAATGGTCTGGATCGGCGTGCAGGAACGGCTGGTTCGGTACAACCCGAAGACGGGCGAGGCCAGGCGTTGGCCACTGCTCGGGCACCAGGATTCCGCAGCCGATCTCGAAGATGTCGGCAGGCCTGGCAGGATGGCCGAAGATGCACAGGGGCGCATCTGGGTGGCGCTGCTGACGCACGGGGTGCAGCTGTGGAGCAGCGAGGGCCAGCTGCTCAGGACGCTCGACTACGGAAGCCACGGGCTGAAGGCGCTGACGGTCCTGGATATGCGGATCGGGCCGGATGGGCAGATCTGGCTGAGCAACAATGCCGGGCTGTGGCGATGGGATCCGCTTGCCGACCAGTTCGTTCCGGTACGCGGCGCGCCGTTCCTGCCAACCTATGTGTTTCGCCAGGGAGATGGTGGCATCGTCTGGATCGGATTGGCCGGACAATTGCGGCGCTATCTCTGGGACGGCAAGCAGCTCACGCATCTGGATACGGTGGGAAAGGACCAGGAATTTCCGATGGTCTCGCCGACCGGCCTGGTGATCGATGCCGGTGGCGTGGCCTGGGTCTCCAGTCATCGTGGGCTGATCCGGGTCGACCCCGGCAGCAAGCTGGTGCGTGTGTACGACGTGCACGACGGACTTCCCAGTTCGCCCATGCAGGTGGCCACGCTGGTGCAGGCAAGCACGGGGCAGATCCTGGGCGGCACATCCGATGGCATCGTGGTGTTCGATCCGGCCACGATGCGTCCGAATCTGCGCCGACCGCAGCTGTTGATCGAACGTGTCAGCCTGCGACGCGGCGAGCGCGAACTGGATGTCACCGGCAAGGCGCCGCTGCAGGTGCAGGACGGCGATCGCGACCTGCATATCGTGGCGCGGATGCCCACGTTCACCAATCCCGAATCCACCAGTTACCGCTTCCGCCTCAGTGGCTACGATCCGGACTGGGTCGACGTGGGCTCCACCGGCGAACGCCTGTTTTCGCGCCTGCCTTCCGGGCATTACACGCTGGAAGTGCAGGGGCGCACGGCAGATGGCATCTGGTCGGCCAGCCAGATCGTCCGTTTCCAGGTATTGCCGCCGTGGTGGCTATCGCCGTGGGGTCTGGGCCTGTTGGCGGTGCTGAGCGTGTGCGTGATCGCCGCGGCCATCTTGTTGTATCGCCGTCGGCTGCGGCGCCTGAATGCCTGGCAGCTGGCCGTGCACAAACAGGAGCTGGCCGAACAGGCGTCCTTGGCCAAGACCCGGTTTCTGGCGACGCTGGGCCATGAAGTGCGCACGCCGATGACGGGTGTGTTGGGCATGAGCGAATTGCTGCTCAAGACCACGCAGGACGCCACGCAGCGCAGCTACACCGAGTCGATCCGTCGTGCGGGTGCGCATCTGTTGCGGCTGGTCAACGATGCGCTGGATCTGGCGCGCATCGAATCGGGCCGGCTTGAACTGGATTTCCAGCCATTTTCGGTGCGTCAGCTCGTGGCCGAAGTCGAAGCGCTGATGGCGCCATTGGCGCAAGAGCGCGGGTTGCGTTTCAGCCTGGAGATCGGGCTGCTGGGCGACATCACCGCCAGCGGTGATTCCACCCGTATCCGGCAGATCCTGCTCAACCTGCTCAATAACGCGATCAAATTCACCGAGCGCGGCGTGGTCGCGCTGAAGCTGACCACGCTCGGTTCCTATCAAGGCCTGCGCTTCGAAGTGGCCGACACGGGCCCGGGCATCAATGCCGAACAGAAGGCGCGCTTGTTCCAGCGCTTCGAGCAGGGCGACGGTGCCAAGACCACCTCACGTTATGGCGGCAGTGGCCTGGGCCTGGCCATCTGTCAGGAGCTGGCGATGGCGATGGGTGGGCATATCGAGGTGATCAGCCGGCTCGGCGCCGGGACGCGCTTTGTGGTGGATCTGCCGCTGCGCTGGGTGGCGTCGGATGCAACGCTGGACGGCGAGGTGGCACATGCCGCCAGCCCCGTCGAGCCGCAGCGCATCCTGCTGGTGGAAGACGACCCGACCATCGCCGAGGTCATCATCGGCCTGCTGCGCGCGCAGGGGCACTCGGTGGTGCATGCGCCGCACGGGCTGGCGGCGTTGACCGAAGCGGCCGACAACACGTTCGATCTGGCATTGCTGGATCTGGACCTGCCCGGGCTGGATGGTTTTGCGTTGGCGCGGCAGTTGCGCGTCTTCGGCTACGAGATGCCGTTGATCGCGGTGACCGCACGCTCCGATGAAGCCGCCGAACCGAACGCGCAGGAAGCGGGCTTCGACCGTTTCCTGCGCAAGCCGCTCACCGGCGAGATGTTGGCCAATACCATCGCCGAGGCGTTGCGGCATGCCCGCGCGCGCGATGGGGCGTAGCCGCGGCGGAAGTGACAGTGCCCCAGCGCAGCACCTACTCGGCAACCGCTTCCACTTCCTTGGGGTGGGGGCGCGTCTCGGCCAGCTGCCAGAAGATCAACGTCGACGACAAGGTGATGCCGCCCACACACAGGAAGGTGGCATGCAAGGCGGCGGTAGCGCCATGCGTATCGCCCAGATGGGTATTGAATGCCGCCAACAGGCTGCCCGCTGCCGCAGCGCCGAAACCGGTGGCCAACATCATCACCATCGACAGCAGACTGTTGCCGGGGCTGGCCTGGTCGCGGTCCAGATCGCGCAGGGTCACGGTGTTCATGACCGTAAACTGCAGTGAATTCACCGCGCCAAAGCAGGCCAGTTGCACCAGGCGCAGCCACAGCGGCTGGCCGATATCGATGAGCGCAAAGCTGGCCATGGCCACGCCGACCAACACGGTGTTGAGCATCAGCACGCGCCGGTAGCCGAAGCGCCCCACCAGCTTGACCGCCGCGCGTTTGGCGGCCATACCGGCCAGTGCCACCGGCACCATCATCAGCCCGGCATTCATCGGGCTCATGCCCAGGCCCACCTGCAACAGCAACGGGATCAAGAATGGCATCGAGCCGCTGCCCACGCGCGCGAACAAGTTGCCCAAAATGCCGATGCGGTAGCTCGCCACCTTGAACAGCGCCAGCGGAAACAGCGCGTTGGCGGTGTTGCCCGCATGCAGCCAGTAGCCGGCCAGTGCAGCCAGTCCGCCGATGGCCAGCAACATCACGAACGCATGACGCAGGCCGAGTTCCGAGATGCCATCCAGCGCCAGCGACAAGGCCACCATGCCGAACGCCAGCATCAGGTAGCCGACCAGATCGAAGCGCCTGCGTGCATCGCCATAGTGGTCGGGCATGATCTTCAGCGCGGCAATAAACCCGAGCACCCCGATCGGCAGGTTGATCAGGAACACCCAGTGCCACGAGGCGACTTCGACCAGCCAGCCGCCCAGGGTGGGGCCGATCAGCGGGCCGATCAGGGCGGGAATGGCGATAAAGCTCATCGCGCGCAGGAAGTCTGCGCGTGCCACCGTCTTGAGCACCGCCAGCCGCCCGACCGGCAGCAGCATCGCGCCGCCGATGCCTTGCACCACGCGTGCGGCCACCAACTGCGGCAGGTGCTGGGCTGCCGCGCACAGCAGCGAGCCCAAGGTGAACACGATGATCGCGGCGAGGAAGGTGCGCCGCGTACCGAAGCGGTCCGCGATCCAGCCCGAGGCAGGGATGAACATCGCCACTGCCAGCGCATAACTGAAGACCACCGACTGCATCTGCAGCGGGCTTTCGCGCAGGCTGCGCGCCATCGACGGCAACGCCGTGTTGACGATGGTCGCATCCAGCATCTGCATGAAGATGGCCAGCGACACCAGCCACAGCAGCGGCTTGATGGTGGCGTAGGCGCGCAAGGTGGGGACGGGCTGAGACATGGGGGCTTGGCCGGGGGAACGCTGCATTATCGTCTCCCTGCTGTGCACGGCACGGAACGCTGTGTGCGACGCCCGGGAATGCCTGCGTTGGCAGCCTGCGCCGCGTGCACGCGTAAGGCCCCCCGCTGCACGTTCAGGCAGATCGCGTCATCGCATTGGCGGTTTGGGTGCAGGAGTGAATCGCGCGACGCGTTTCATGACACAACGCGTCCGGCACCGATATATCTGGCGGCGGAGTGAACGCGCAGAGCCAGTGGGTCGGTTCAGTTGCGAAATAGCTGGCTCGGCAGTGCCTACATGCACGCGGGAACTGGCACTGGCACGGGCCGGGTCCGTGCGACCCGGTCCGCTCGCCGCGGCGGCTTAGCGCTTGCTCAGGCTCTGCACCGCGTCCACCAGCACACCCACGTGCTCGGGATTCATATCCGGCGACATGCCATGGCCGAGGTTGAAGACGTGCCCTTCGCGTGAGCCGCCATTGCCTTGGGCGTAGCTGTCCAGGGTCTTGGCGACTTCGCTACGGATCGCGTCGGGCGAGCCGTACAGCGTGGCCGGGTCGAGATTGCCCTGCAGGGCAACGCGGCCGCCCGCCCGTTGAGCGGCGTCAGCCAGCGAGATGGTCCAGTCCACGCCCACGGCTTCGGCGCCGCTGGCGGCCAGATCCGCCACGTAGGCGCCGTTGCCCTTGCCGAACAGCACCAGCGGGGTGCGCTCGGCCCCGGTGCCGCGCTCCAGTTCACGCGCGATGCGGGTCAGGTAGGGCAGCGAGAATTCGCGGTACATCGCCGGCGAGAGCACGCCGCCCCAGGTGTCGAATACCTGCAGCGCCTGCGCGCCTGCCGCGCGCTGGGCGGCCAGGTAGGCGATCACCGCGTCGGTGACGGTGCCGAGCAGGTGATGCAGCAGCTCCGGCGCGTTGAAGGCCATGGCCTTGATGCGTGCGTATTCCTTGCTGCCGCCGCCTTCGATCATGTAGCAGGCCAGCGTCCACGGGCTGCCGGAGAAACCGATCAAGGGCACCGAATCATCCAGTTCGCGGCGGATCACCCGCACCGCATCCATCACGTAGCGCAGCTCGGTTTCCATGTCCGGCACGCCCAGGCGGTGGATTGCGGCGGCATCGCGCACCGGGTGGCGGAACTTGGGGCCTTCGCCTTCGACAAAGTACAGCTCCAGGCCCATCGCATCGGGGATGGTGAGGATGTCGGAGAACAGGATTGCCGCATCCAGCGGGAAACGCTGCAGCGGCTGCAGGGTCACTTCGCAGGCGATGTCCGGATTCTTGGCCATGCCCAGGAAACTGCCGGCACGCGCGCGGGTGGCGCGGTACTCCGGCAAATAGCGGCCGGCCTGGCGCATCAACCACACAGGGGTGCGGTCCACGGGCTGACGGTTGAGCGCGCGCAGCAGGCGATCGTTCTTGAGCATGGGAAAGTATGTCCTCAGCGCGGCGCGTCGTCGGCGCCGCCGGTGATGAGTTGGAAACCGCGTTTGAGTTGGGTGTCGCGCGCCTTGTCGAAGGCGCGGTCCGCTTCATCCTGTTGCAGGTACTGGTCGCGTCGCAGTTGCGTGCGTCCGCCGATCTCGCCGGTTTCGCGCAGCAGTTCCCAGCCACCGAACAGATCCGGTTGCAGGGTCAGCTGGACGTAGCGGAGCGGCGCGTTACCGCCGGGATCGTGTTGTAGAAGGATGCGCATGCGGCCGATTGTAGCCGGGCGCTGCTGAAGGCTGAGAGCAGTGGCGCGTCCGGGTGTTCTGGTTGCGCCGGGAGCGTCGTTGGGCGTCCACGCTTGCCGGTGCGCTCCTGCGCGAGGTTCCGACCGCCGTGCAGACGGCGGCAGGCAGTGCGTAGGAGCGCACCTGGGCGCGATAGGGATTGTCGGGAAGGCCCCATCGCGCCGGGGACGCTCCTACAAAGAGTGAGCGTCGTGGCGATCGACGGCAGCTGGGTGCGGGCGTCCAGCGTTCCGTGCCTTCGGCCGGCTGGCCTTATCCCGCCAGGATCTCCAGCACCGCTGCCTCTTCCACATCCGGCACGATCTCGGCCTTGCCGATGCCGCGCCACAATACCAGGCGCAGGCGGCCGGCGATGTTTTTCTTGTCCAGGCGCATGCGTGCGAGCAAGGCCTGAGGGGTCAGGCCGGGCGGGATCTCGGTGGGCAGATCGAAGTCGTGCAGCAGCGTGCGCAAGGCCTCGGTGTCCTGGGCATCGCTCATGCCCAGCGCGGCCGACAGGCGCGCCGCCAGCACCATGCCCACTGCGACGGCCTCGCCATGGTTGAGGTTGTCGTTGCCGGGCGCGCCGTAGCCTTGCTCGGTTTCGATGGCGTGACCAAAGGTGTGGCCCAGGTTGAGCAGGGCGCGCTCGCCTTTTTCCAGCGGGTCGCGCGCCACGATCTCGGCCTTGTGTTCGCAGCTGCGGGCGATGGCCTGCGCCAGCGCCGCTGCATCGCCATCGAGCAGGGCGCGGCGCTCGGCGTGCAGCCACTGGAAGAACAGCGGGTCGCGGATGGCGCCGTACTTGATCACCTCGGCCAGGCCGGCGCGCAGTTCGCGCGGCGGTAGCGTGCGCAAGGTGTCGGTGTCGGCGATCACCGCACGCGGCGGATGGAAGGCGCCGACCAGGTTCTTGCCCTGCGGGATGTCCACTGCGGTCTTGCCGCCGACCGATGAATCCACCATCGCCAGCAGGCTGGTGGGCAGCTGCACGCAGTCCACGCCGCGCATCCAGCACGCTGCCGCAAAGCCGGCCAGGTCGCCGACCACGCCGCCGCCCAGTGCGAACACGCAGGCGTCGCGGGTGGCGCCGAGTTCGGCCAGCGCGGTGATTGCAGAGCCAAAGGTCTCCAAGGTTTTGGAGGCTTCGCCGGCGGCAATGACCAACTCGCCGACCTGCAGGTCCGGCCGCGCGTTCAACAAGGCGGTGCGTACGCCGGCCGCGTAATGCGGAGCCACCTGCGAGTCGCTGAGCAGCAGCGCGTGGCGGCCACGCACGTGGCCGGCCAGGCGCGCGCCGTCGGCCAGCAGGCCCGGGGCGATGGTGATGGTGTAAGGCTGCACACCGTCGACATCGACGCTGCGCGAGGAACGGGGAAGTGTCATGCGGGGTTACTCGACATGCGCCATTGCGCAGCCAGGCGCAGCACCAGCTGCGCGGTGGCCTCGGCGGGGGAAAGATGATCGGTTTCCAGGCTGAGATCGGCGACCTGGCGGTAGAGCGGCGTGCGGTGCGCGGCCATCGCATGCAGCACCTGCTCGCGGTCGGCACGTTGCAGCAGCGGGCGATTGCGATCGCGCGCCAGCCGCGTCAGTTGCGCCGGCACGCTGACATGCAGGTACACCACGAAGCCACGCGCGCAGATGCGCTCGCGGTTGCGCGGATCCAGCACGGCGCCGCCGCCGGTGGAAATCAGTTTGTTGTCCTGTTCCAGCAGCGCCTGCAGGGTCTGGGCCTCGTACTGCCGAAACCTGGCTTCGCCATGCTGCTCGAAGATGGCCGGGATGCTGCTGCCCACCTGGTCGACGATGGCCTGGTCCACATCGACGAATTCCAGCCCGAAGCGCTCGGCCAGGCGACGGCCGATGCAGCTTTTTCCGGCGCCCATCGGGCCGACCATCACGAGATTGGGTGCGGGGTTCATGCGCAGGGATCGTAGCATTCACGCCATCGGGCCGGGCCGATGGCACGGCGCAATTGCCGTCTCCAACCACGCCAACCCGCGTCGTTTCGGCGATTGGATCGCGGTGCATAGGCGAAGCGCGGGCGATGCGCCCACAATAGGCGTCCATCTGGCTGCCACGCACCGTCATGACCGATCTGTACGCAGAAGCTCTTGCCACCTTCGCCGCGCTGTATGCCGAGGCGCAGAACAGCGCCGAACCCGAAGCCAGCGCGATGACCGTGGCCACCGCCAACGTGGATGGCCGGCCGAGCGCGCGCACCGTGTTGCTCAAGGCCTTCGACGCGCGCGGGTTCGTGTTCTACACCCATCTGGACAGCGCAAAGGGCCGCGACCTGCAGACCCACCCGCAGGCGGCGCTGCTGTTCCTATGGCGCAGCCTGCGCGAAGCCGGCATCCAGGTGCGCATCGAAGGCGGCGTGCAGCTGGTGAGCGCGGACGAATCCGATGCGTACTTCGCCTCGCGCCCGCGCATGAGCCAGATCGGCGCGTGGGCCTCGCGGCAGTCGCAGACGCTGGGTTCGCGCGAAGAGTTCGATGCGGCCATTGCCAAGGTCGAAGCGACGTTCGAAGGGCGCGAGGTGCCGCGCCCGGATGGTTGGGGCGGGTTCCGGGTGGTGCCGCAGGCGTTCGAGTTTTGGTACGGCGCCAAGTTCCGCCTGCACGAGCGCTGGCGCTACGAGGCCGACGCGGCCAGCCATTGGAGCAAGCGGATGCTGTATCCGTGAGGCAGCCGCCCGGCAGGGGGCGACAAGCCAGCTGAACGGGCGGTTTGCTCGCCTGCCGCGCGCCTGACCAGCTGACTTCCGGCCCTTTCTGCCGGTCACGGGCAGTCTGTAGTATGTCCGGTCGCTGCAGGACATTCGCTGCATCACCACCACGGCATGACCAAAGGACAGGACATCGTATGACGCAGTACACCACCGTCGAATTGCACGGCCTGCTGGCCGAGCGCTACCGTGGCCAGCCAATCCAGGTCGAACTGATCGACGGCCTGGAGCCGGCCATCAATCTCACCCTGGCCGACCACGGCGACATGCAGATCCAGGTTGCCGCTTCCGGCTCGCAGGTTTTTGTGTCCACGCTGCTGGCCCATGCCGAGCACGTCAACGACCGCGCCGCCTTCAACGACGCCTGCCTGCGCCTGAATCCGCTCAACCCCTTGTCCAACCTGGGCCTGGTCCAGGTCGACGGCAAGGACCGTTACGTGGTGTTTGGCGAACTGTCGGCCTCCTCAACGCTCGACCAGATCGACGAAGAAATCCAGACCCTGGCGGCCAATACGTTGGATGCCGCCGAATCTCTCAAGCCGTTCTTTTCCTAAAGGCGTGTTGTCATGAGTATCTTTTCCAAGCTGATCACGCTGCTGCGTGGTACCGCACACGAAACCGGCCAGAAGGCCGTCGACGCCAATGCGCTGCGCATCCTGGATCAGGAAATGCGCGATGCCGGCGCCCAGCTCACGCGCTCGCGCGAAGAGCTCACCAAGCTGATGGCGCAGAGCAAGCTGGCCCAGCAGAAGATCGACGCACGCGCCGGCAAGATGGCCGAATACACGCGCTACATCGAAGGCGCGCTGGCCAAGAACGATGAAGCGCTGGCACACGATGTGGCGGTCAAGCTGGCCGCCCTGGAAAGCGAGGATGCCGGCGACAAGGCCTCCAAGGCCGCGCTGGACCAGTCGGTGGTGACGCTCAAGGCCACCATCCAGAAGACCGAGAACCAGCTGCGCGGCATGCGCCAGCAGATCGATACGGTCAAGGCCACCGACGCGGTGCAGAAGGCGCAGGCCGCCATTGCCGCGCGCCACTCCGGCGCCAGCAGCAAGATGGGCTCGGCGCTGGAATCGCTGGAGCGCATCAAGGCGCGCCAGGCCGAAACCTCGGCGCGCATCGAATCGGCCGAAGAACTCGAAGCGTCCACCGGCGATGGGGATCTCAATCGGCGCCTGGCTGCGGCCGGCCTGATGGAAGGCGAATCCAACGCCGCTGCGGTGCTGGCACGCTTCAAGAAGCCGGCCGCGCAGCTGGGTCACGAGAACGCCGGCGGCAGCGCGCCGCTGATTGGCCAGGTGCGCGACGTGCAGCAGGTTCCGCGCAGCGACAGCTGATCCATCGCACGGCACAGGATGCGCCATGATCATCGTTGGACGGCTGTTGCGGGTCTTGCGGCGCCACGTGCGCCGCGTCAGCTGGGGCATGGTGGCGCTGGCACTGCTGGCGCACATGGGGCTGAGCTGGTTGCTGCTGCTGTGGGCCGGCGAGCACAAGCTCGTCGGCCTGGACGCATTTCCGTACTACTACATGACCACTGCCACCACCATCGGCTACGGAGACCTGTCGCCGGGTTCGGTGGCCGGGCGCTATATCGCCGCGTTCGTGTTGATGCCGGGCGCGGTGGCGTTGTTCGCCACGGTGCTGGCCAAGACCAGCGGCGTGCTCATCACTTTCTGGAGGCGCCACCACATGGGCAAGATGGCCTATGCAGACCTGCGCGGACACACCATTCTGATCGGCTGGCAGGGCGCGGCCTCCACGCGTCTGCTGGAATTGCTGCTGTCCGACACCGCCACCGATGACGAAGGCGTGGTGCTGATCGCCGAGGGCGTGGCGGAAAACCCGATGCCCGACCACATGCGCTTCATCGCCGCCGAGTCGTACACGCACACCGAGGTGTACCTGCGTGCCGGCATTGCCGGCGCGGCGCGGGTGATCGTCAACCCGCCCTCCGACGACCAGACCCTGGCGGCGGTGTTCGCGTTGATGGCGCATGCGCCGGCCGCGCATGTCGTGGCGCACTTCGATTCGGCCAGCGCGGCGCGATTGGTCAACTGCCATTACCCGGCCATCGAGTGCACGCGGCCGATGACCGCCGAGATCCTGGCACGTGCGGCGCAGGATCCGGGCAGTGCGGCGCTCACCGCCGAGCTGCTGTCGGTGGACGATGGTCCCACCCAGTTCAGTCTTGTTGTGCCTGCGAATGTGCAACCGCTGGATTACAGCCGGCTTGCGGCCGATTTCGTTCAGCGTGGCGCGTTGCTGCTGGGCCTGCGCGCGCCCGACGGCGCGTTGCGCTTGAACCCGCCAGCACGCACCGCCGTCGCCGCCGCCGGTGCCATGCTGTATTACCTGGCCGAGCAGCGGGTGCCGGCGCACGCCATCGCCTGGCAGGCCATGCGCAGCGAGGCAGCTTCCCTTCCCCCATCGCCACAAGGTGTCTGACGATGAGTTTTTTCAGCAAGTTGTTCGGTCAACCGCAACCGCCGCCGCTGCCCACTTCCGGAAGTGGCGCGATCGGTCACGCGCTGCCCCTGGGGCTGCGTGTCGGTGGTCAGGTGGAGATCGACACCACCCTGTACCGCATGGCGCCGGAGGCCATGACCGCCGAGTTGCCGGGCGGGCACCAGGGCATTCCCTGCTACGGTCACGTCAATCTGGGCGATGGCTATGCGCTGCATCGCTTCTACCTGGACGACGATGCATTCCTGCAGGTCACCACCGTGGGGGGCGATCTGGAAGCGATGAAGGCCTTCGTGTATTGCGAAACGGTGAACCCGCCCAGCAAGCAGGCGTTTCAGGAGTTCGTGATGCAGCACCCGCACCTGGGCGCGGCGCAGATCGAGTACGCCGGCAGACAGTGGCAGCGCGCAACGCAATCCACCGATGACGCGTCACGGATTCCGCCGATCGCCTACGACGAAGTGCTGTACCGCTACCAGCCGCCGCGCCGCGATGGCGATCTGACCCATTACGCCATGCTCTACAGCCGCGATGTGCCGGAGCTGCAGCGCGAAGAATTCCTGCTGGTGACCGGCGAAGATTCCGGCCCCAACGAATTCTGCGTCACCTATGCGGTCGGTATCGATGTCACCGTTGCCGATCTGGATATCACCTGAGCGCGCCCGCGCGTCTTCCACCCACCTTGGTCCTGTCATGAATCCGATCAATCTGCAGAGTTTTCTCGCGTTTCTTTCCTATTTCGGTACCGGCCTGGGTGTGCTGATCGTCTCGGTGGTGCTGGTGACCCTGGTCACCCCGCATAAGGATTTCACCTTGCTGCGGCAGGGCAATGTGGCAGCGGCCACCGCGCTGGCCGGCAACCTGATCGGCGTGGCGCTGCCGCTGCATTCGGCCATCACCCACTCGGTGAGCCTGATCGACGCCCTGATCTGGGGCCTGGTGGCCTGCGGCATCCAGGTGGTGGCCTACCTGCTGGCCAATCTGGTGGCTGGGCGCATCTCGCGGCAGATCACCGACAACATCACCGCCGCCGGTATCTTTTCGGCCGGCGTGTCGATCGCGGTGGGGCTGATCAATGCCGCCGCGATCACGCCGTAACGGAGCGCGGGCATGAAGCGATCACGCAATCTCAAACTCACCCTGATGGCTGCGCTGCCGGCCGCCTTCGTCACCGGCTGCGGCTCGGAGCCGGAGACCGGTGTGGTGCTGCAATCGGCGTCGGACTGTTACCAGATCAAGCAGGAACAGTCCGATATCCAGCAATGCCTCAAGGCCTACGACGAGGCGGTGGCCAAGCATCAGCAGGCCGCGCCGCGCTTCACCACGCGCTACGAGTGCGATGAACAGTTCGGCAGCTGCACGGCGATCACCAATCCGCAGGGGCAGCAGAGCTGGATCCCGCCGATGGGCGGTTTTTTGCTGGGTTATGCGCTGGGCAACATGAGCGGCGGCGGTTACCGCTATGGCGGCTCGATTCCGCTGTACCGCGATTACCGTAGCGGCGGTTACTACAAGCCCAACGGCGATCTGGCCAGCAACCGCATTGGCACGGTGCGTGGGCGCAGCGGCGCCATCGACATGCCCACGCGCGCCATCACCGTGTCGCGTTCGGGCTTCGGTTCCAGCGCGGCGGCGCGCAGTTCGTTCGGCAGCGGCGGGCGCAGCTCGGGCTTCGGCGGCTGACATGCAACGCATCCTGATCCCCGAACGCGCGGACTGGCGCACGCAGGCCGAATCGCTGGGCTTTCACTTCCACACCATCGACGGCGAACCGTATTGGGACGAAAGCGCCTACTACGCGTTTTCGCTGCGTCAGATCGAAGATGACATCGAAGCGCCCACGCAAGAGTTGCACGACATGGCGATGCAGCTGGTGGACGAGGTGGTGGGCTCGGAAGCGCTGATGACCCAGCTGGCCATCCCGCCGTTCTACTGGGACTGGATCGCCAACTCCTGGAAAGGGCGCGACCCGCATCTGTATGGCCGCATGGACCTGGCGTATTCGGGCGATGGCCCGGCCAAGCTGTACGAACTCAATTACGACACGCCAACATCGCTTTACGAATCGGCCTACTTCCAGTGGCTGTGGCTGGAACAGCAGATCGCCAGCGGTGCGCTGCCCAAGGGAACCGATCAGTACAACCTGATCCAGGACCTGCTGTGCGAAACCCTAGGCGCGCTGGCCGTGGATGGCGCGATCGGCGCGCAGATGCATTTTGCGGCGGTGCGCGATTCGCTGGAGGATCGCGCCACCGTGCGTTACCTGCGCGACTGTGCGCACCAGGTGGGCATCAGCACCGAGGAAGTGGCCATCGAAGACATCGGCCTGAGTGCCGAGGGCTGGTTCACCGACGAACAGGACCGGGTGATCCACACGCTGTTCAAGCTGTATCCGCTGGAATTCATGATGGAAGAACGCTTCGGGCCGGCATTGATCGCCGACCGGGTGCGCCTGATCGAGCCGGCATGGAAATCGGTGTTGAGCAACAAGGGCATCCTGCCGCTGCTGTGGGACCGCCATCAGGGTCATCCGAATCTGCTGCCTGCCCGCTTTGCGCAGGCCGGTGAGGCACCAACCGCAGGCTGGGTGCGCAAGCCGCTGCTGTCGCGCGAGGGCGCCAACATCGCGCTGGTGACGGCGCAAGGCGAGGCCGCGCACACCGATGGCCCGTACGTGGACGGCCCGGCGATTCTGCAGGCGCATCACCCGCTGCCGGTGTTCGACGGGCGCCATGCGTTGGTGGGCAGCTGGGTTGTGGCGGATCGTCCTGCCGGATTGGGCATGCGCGACGACGCTGGCCCGATCACCCGCGACACCTCGCGCTTCGTGCCGCACGTCATCACCGATTGATGTGTATCGGCGGGTGCATCGCCAGTGCGAAGTGGCGGTGTCGCTAATTGGAGCAGGCCGTCCTTTGCGGCACACCTGCAGACGGGTGTGGGGAGGCATGCCCAGGGGGGGGCGGCGGCGACAACGCCACCGCGTTGGCTCCGCCGGTCGCGCATGACAGATGCGCCAGCGCCGCGCAAGGCCTCAGGCGCATGCAAGGCGACGCATCTTTTCCACATCCCCTGTGGATGGAAGTTGCACAAGGCTGTGGACAAGTACGTGCAGGCCCCGGCCTGCAACGCTGTCAAGATGGGTGGCGAAAAAATGACCAGTGGTTCGAGGGGGACTTTTTTCGTGTGTGGGTCCATGCGATCCCGGCAGGATCGGCAAAGTGGTCGGCGCTGGTAACGCTGTGGTCTCGGGCCGGCATCGAGCGACCCTCTCCATGTGGTGAACCTGGAGATCACGTCGGTCGTTGCGACCCGCCAAGCCTTGGGGCTCATTCGCGTGCTGCCATCGACCGGCCACGTTGCCTCGGCAATGTGGTATGGCGTCACGTCGATGCCGCGTAGTCGCCGCGGACGCCATTACACCCGCCGCGCCACAAAAAAGCTCGCCACCGCCAGCAACCACGCCAATGCGAACACGCTCAGGTAGGCGGCGCGCGTGGCCGATGTCAGCAGCGCGGCGAACACTGCGCCCGCCAGCGCCAGCATGGCCGCCACCGCGATGGCTTCGCTCAGTTGCAAGGCAGAGCTGTTGGCGCCTTGCTGGGCCGGTGGCGACAGCGACAGCATCACCACCGACAGGCTGGGATACAGCAGGCCCATGCCCAGGCCGGTCAGCGCCCAGCCGGCAATTGCCAACGGCACAGGAATCGGCGGCCACACCGCACCCGCGCTGATCGCAATGCCCAGCGTCATCAACAGCGCGCCGCTCTTGAGCAGGCGAGGGCGCGACCAACCGGCGCGGCTGTGGCCCTGGTACCACGAACCACCAAACCAGCCCAACGCACCCACGCTCAGTGCCACGCCGGCCAGCAGCGGCGAAAGTCCGCGTTCGCGCGACAGCAGCAGCGGCAAAAAGGCTTCAAAGCCGAAGAAGGCGGCCGCCGCAATGCCACGCAGCGCGATCACGCTCGGCAAGCCGCGCGCAAGCCGCAACGTGCCAGCCGGCAGCAGGCGCCAGGCGCAATACGCGGTGAGCAACACGGCCGGCAGCATTGCGCCCGGCGCCAGCATGCCGTGCAGTTGTCCGCCCAGATACACGCCAAGCACGCCCATTGCCGCTCCGATAGCCCACCCCATCGAGGCGGTTGGCGCCTCGGACCCGTCGCGTGTCCAGGCCTGTCCGCGCAGCGCCGGCCACAGCAGTAATCCAGCCGGAATCGCCAACAGCGGCACCGACAAAAATACCCAGCGCCAGCCCAGGTGCTGCACGATCAATCCGCTGATGCCCGGCCCGATCAACGAGGGCACCACCCACCCGGCCGAAAACGCGGCAAACACGCGTGGGCGCAAGACCTCCGGGTACAGCCGCCCGACGACGACGTACAGCGCCACCGAATACGCGCCGGCACCCAGCCCCTGCAGCAATCGCCCGGCGATCAGCAGCGGCATGCTCGGTGCCAGGCCGGCGACCAGCAGGCCGACCACAAAGCACAACAGGCCGGCAGCCAATGCACCGCCAGGACCGGCACGGTCGCTCCAGCGTCCGGCCGCCGTCATCCCGATCACGCTGGTGGCCAGCGCGCCGCCGAACGCCAACGCATACAGCGGCAGCCCGTTCAACTCGCGCGCCACCGTTGGCATGGCGGCGGCAACCGCCAGCGACTCGAACGCGTTGAGCGACACTAGCGCCACCATGCCCAGCGTCGCCGCGCGGTAAGGCGCGGCCAGGATGGAGGTGGGCTGCGTTTGGATGGACTGCACTGCGGCAGTGATCGGTCTTTCGGTAGGCATCGAACATCCAGGAAGGAAACGTGTATCGAGCCTTCACCGGTACTTGCACCGGTGAAGGCCGCGCAGCATCCTGCCTCAACCTAAGTTGAGGTCAAGGCAATGCAACGTGAGTTGTCCGTGGGCGAGGTCGCCAAGCGCAGCGGTGTTGCGGTGTCGGCGCTGCACTTCTACGAGCGCAAAGGCTTGATCAGCAGCCTGCGCACCGCCGGCAACCAGCGTCGTTATGCGCGCGATGTGCTGCGGCGGATTGCGGTGATCCGCGTGGCCCAGCGGCTCGGTGTGCCGTTGCAGCAGGTGCACGATGCCTTCTCGGTACTGCCGGACCAACGCACGCCCACGCGTGCGGAGTGGGCGCGCATGTCGGCGCGTTGGCGGAGCCAGCTGGACGCGCGCATCAATGAACTGCAGGCCTTGCGCGACCAGCTCACCGACTGCATCGGCTGCGGCTGCCTGTCGCTGCGCCGCTGCCGCCTGAGCAATCCGGACGATGCCATGGGCCACCGTGGTGAGGGGGCGTTGCGATTGGGTGGCCTGATGGCGGAGTAAGTCAGCCTGGCCAGCCGGCGCGGCGCACCGGGCCGAGCGGGGAGGGCCGGCGTCGCGCGTGCGCTCTGCGCGTGCGGCGCGTGCCTGGGCCTCCACCAGAGCAGCCATCGGCGGCTACCTCCCAAACCTCAGGCAGCCGCAACCGGGACCAATGGCATTCCCGCGCGCGGCAAACTGCGCCGTAGGATGGGAATTCCCTCCGCCGCAGGATTTCGCATGACCCCCACCGTGCGCCGATCACTCACCGTTGCATTGTCGCTGGCCTGCGTCGCTGCGCCGGCGCTTGCCGCTGCCGCGCCAGCCCGCGCCGCTCTCGCTGCCACGCCTGCGCCGGCAAGCGTGTTCGATCCGCTGGCCCTGTTCGCGCCCCTGCAATTGCCCGACGCTCCGAATAGCTACCGCAGCGGCAGCGGCGTACCTGGCCCGGCGTTCTGGCAGAACCGCGCCGATTACGACCTCAACGCGAGCATCGACCCGGCAACGCATTCCCTCAGCGGCGAGGCCGCCATCACCTACACCAACCACAGCCCCGACACGCTGGACGTGCTGTGGCTGCAACTGGACCAGAACATCTACCGCGCCGATGCGCGCGCTGCCGCCAGCCGGCCGCTCAAGCGCAAGGAGTTCACCGATGGCATGCAGATCGCCAGCGTCGAGATCGATCAAGGCGGGCGCCGCCAGCCGGCGCGCTTCATCGTCGACGACACCCGCATGCGGGTGGATCTGCCGCAACCGCTGGCCGGGCAGGGCAAGGCGCTCACCGTGCACATCCGTTACCGCTACACGATTCCCGGCACCTGGGGCGGGCGCACGGCGGTCAGTGCCAGCAAGCAAGGCGAGATCTACGAGATTGCGCAGTGGTATCCGCGCATGGCGGTGTACGACGATCTGCGTGGCTGGGACACGCAACCGTATCTGGGATCGGAGTTCTACCTGGAGTACGGCAATTTCGACTATGCCGTGACCGTGCCGGTGGGCTTTCTGGTCGCCGGCTCCGGCGCGCTGACCAATCCGCAGGACGTACTCAGCCGCACCGAACAGCAACGCCTGGAACACGCCCGCAGCAGCGACCGCACCGTGCTGATCCGCACGCCTGCCGAGGTAACCGCAGGTACGGCCAAACCGGCGGGCAAGGGCACGCAAACCTGGCGCTTCCACATGGATCACACCCGCGACGTCGCATTTGCCGCATCGCCGGCGTTCGTCTGGGATGCGGCGCGCATCAATTTGCCGGGCGGCAAGCACGCGCTTGCGATGTCGGTGTACCCGGTGGAAGGCGTGGGCGCAGACAAGTGGAACCGCTCTACCGAATACGTCAAAGGCGCCATCGAGCATTTTTCGCAGTGGTATCCGTATCCGTGGCCGGCAGCGATCAACCTGGGCGGCTATGGGGCCGGCATGGAATATCCGGGCATCGTCTTCGATGGTTTCGAAGACGGCGGCAAGGACCTGTTCTGGATCACCGCACACGAAATCGGCCACACCTGGTTCCCGATGATCGTCGGCTCCAACGAGCGCCGGCATGCGTTCATGGATGAAGGTTTCAATACCTTCATCGACGTGTATGCATCGGATGCGTTCAATAAGGGCGAATACGCGCCCAAGCGCGATTCGGAATATGCGCCCAAAGGTGGCAACCCGGTCGACGAAATCCTGCCGTTACTGGCCGACACCCACGCGCCGACGTTGATGGACAACGCAGATTCCACCAGCGAGACCTATCGCCATCCGCTGACCTACTTCAAGGGTGCTCTCGGCCTGGTGCTGTTGCGCGAGCAGATCCTGGGACCGGCGCGTTTCGATCCTGCATTTCGCAAATACATCGCCACCTGGGCTTACAAGCATCCCACGCCCTCGGACTTCTTCCGGCTGATGGAAAGCGAAAGCGGTGAGGACCTGTCCTGGTGGTGGCGCGGCTGGTATCTCAACAATTGGCAGCTGGACATGGGCATCGCCGACGCGCATTACGTCGACCACGACCCGGCCAAGGGAGTGCAAGTCACATTGCGCAGCCGGCAGAAGTTGGTGATGCCGGCGACCCTGCGTGCGGACCTGGCCGATGGCAGCCACCTGGACCGACGCATTCCGGTGGAAACATGGCTGCAGACCACTACCCCCACAGTCACCGTGCCGACCACCCAGAGAGTGCTGCACGTCACCTTGGACCCGGACCATGTGCTGCCAGATGCCGACCGCAGCGACGCGCGCGCGGACGTGAGCGGCTGAGCATTGCGCGAGGCGTGGGTGCCGACGTGGCCGCAGCGCGGTCGCGTCGGTGGCTGCGTGCGGCAACCGCCGACGAAAACGGAAACAAGCGCCTGCGTTGATCACCGGGCGAGCGCAGCAGTTGCCCGGCATCGATCGGCAGCAGACGACGTGGCTCCTGTGCGATGAGGATGGGTTCGCCCGACGACAAATTAGTGCGCTCGTTGTCTGCCCGGACGCGGCGCAATCGATTGCGAAGCGTGCACCGTCTCCTTCGCGCGCAATGCGTGTCGCTGCACTGACACACAGGCGACGTGCAATCGGCAGGCGCATGCAGTGCGTTGCCGCGTCCTGTGCAGCGCCGACTTCGACATGCGCAATCCAGACGCGCGGCACTGCTCGTAAACCCAGATTTGCGCAATCGCCGTATTCGACTCCATTGCGACACGTTCATTGTGCAAATTTCACCGTTCGACCCGACGGTTTTTGCGTAATGCCGTGATAACGCTTACAGCCCCGCCAGTATTGAAAACCGCATGCGGGCTCAAGCGACTGCGGTATCGGCTGTAACAGTGCACAGCCATCACTATGCTGCAACGCACGGTGACAAGCCCTTTATGCCCTGACTAGGCTGCGCGGCATGTTAGCGCTATCACTGGCTGACACGTCGTGCAAAGAACCTGCAACAAACACAACAATGGCGTGGCAACGCCTTTGCTGCGGCGGGTAGACGTGCACGCACATCGCAGGTCGACGGTCGAAGGGGCGATCGGCAGCCTGCGTGCTAGGGGACAGATCGAGGGCAACTGAGACAACGTCAAGCGGTTGTTGCGTGGTGCGTGTGGCGCGGTGCAAGGATGGAGATGCCATCAGGACATGTCCGATCCAGGCGCCGGCTGCGCCCGCACGACAAATGCATGGCGTTGGATTGGTGGCTCCAGCAGTTGCAGCAGCGTTGGCCACGGCCTGTCGGGCAGTGGCCGCGATTCCGCCGTATCGCATGCCGCGATACCGGCCGTTGGCGGTTGGACTCCACTCCCGAGGACACATCGATGCGTCGTACGTTGAACAGCTTCAAGTCGAAGGCCATGTTCACCTTCGTTGGTGGCCTGTTGGTCATCAATCCCGCTTTTGCGCAGGATGTCGCTCCGCCGCCTGCACCGGCGCCGCAATCCAGCAGTGATTCCGCCACCACCCTGGATGCCGTCAACGTGACCGGTATCCGCAACAGTCTCAACCAATCGATGGGCATCAAGCGCGATGCCGCCGGCGTGGTGGATGCGATCAGCGCCGAAGACATCGGCAAGTTTCCGGACACCAACCTGGCCGAATCGCTCCAGCGCATCACCGGCATTTCCATCGAGCGCCGTGATGGCGAGGGCGCGCAGGTCACCGCACGCGGCTTCGGCCCGCAGTTCAACACCGTCACCTTCAACGGCCGCCTGATCCCCGGTGCCGATGCGTTCGGTGCGCCCGGCCAGACGCCGATCGGCGGCGTGGATGTCGGCACGCGCGCGTTCAACTTCGCCCAGCTCGCCTCCGAAGCCATTACCGGCATCGAGGTGTTCAAGACCAGCCGCGCAACGGCGCCCAGCGGCGGTATCGGTGCGACGATCAATATCCAGACCGACAAGCCGTTCAATCACGATGGCGTGGTGGCCAACGCCGGTGCCAAGATGGTGTCCGACCGCTCCGAGCCCTTCGGCGATTCGCTCACCCCGGAAGTGTCGGGCATCTTCAGCTATACCAACCCGGACAAGACCTTCGGTATCGGCCTGAGCGCCAGCTACCAGAAGCGCCATGGCGGTTCGGTCCAAGCCACCGAAAACACCTGGAACATCCAGCGTTGGACCGGTACCGACCCGGCACTGCGCCCGGACGCGGTGGTGACCAATGCCCCGGCGATCGGCCAGTTGTATGGCATGCCCAACGATCTGCGCTACGCATTCGCCGATTTCCAGCGCGAACGCATGAACGGCCAGGCGGTGATGCAGTTCGCACCGACCGACAGCCTGACCCTGACCCTGGATTACACCTACTCGGCCAACGAAATTCGCGAAGAGCGCGGCGAGCAGGGCATCTGGCTGCAGCGCGCCAACAGCTTTACCGATCTGACCTTCGATACCGGCCAGGCCGTGGCCACGCCGGTCTATCTGCGCGATGTGCCCAATGGCGCGAAGGACTTCGGCATGGAACAACAGCGCAACGAGCAGAAGTACACGCTCGGCTCGCTGGGCTTCAATGCCGACTGGCAAGTGAGCGACCGCTTCCAGTTGAGCTTCGATGCGCATAACTCCAAGACGCAAAGCTTGCCCAACGACCCGACCACCGGCGGCAGCGCGACCTACTTCAGTTTCGCCGGCACCAACAACTGCACCAATGGGCCGTACTGCGGCGGCCAATGGGGGCAGGAATTGTGGTTCAACAATTCCTTGCCGATCGGCGCACGCACCTGGTATCCCACTGCGGCCGATTCGCTGGCAAACACCAATGGCGTGGTCAATCCCGCATTCACGCCCGCCGAGCTCGGCTCGCAGGTGCTGCGCATTTTCTATCAGAAGCAGGTGACCGAAACCAAGGAAGGACGCCTGGACGGCAAGTTCGACTTCGACGACGGGCGCTTCCAGTTTGGCGTGAGTTCGACCAACACCACCATGCAACGCCGGGTCAGCGAGACCAACTCGCCGCTGGGCGATTGGGGCGTGGCCAATGCAGGCAACGAGCCGGGCATGGTCGCATTGCTGCAACCGGTGAGCATCACCGGCATGTTCAAGGACTTCAATCCCAGCGGCGCGGCGTCCAGTGCATGGCGTGGCGATGCCGATCAGCTGGCGCTGTGGGGCGGAAGCCAGTACGGCGCAACCACGCGCTACAACCCGCAATACACCGCAGACAACCGGGTGGAAGAAAAGACCCGTGCGGCCTACGTGCAGTTGGAAATTGCCGGTGCCATCGCCGGGATGACCACCAATACGCGGCTGGGTCTGCGCTACGAGCGCACCGACGTGGAGTCCACCTCGCAGGTGGCCACGCCCACCGCGCTGCTGTGGCTGTCCAACAACGACTTCCAGTTGATCCGGTCTACCGACCAGCAGCCTTTCAGCGAGAAGACCAGCTACAACTACGTCCTCCCCAACATGGACTTCAGCATCGATTTCACCGATTCGCTGAAAGGCCGTGCCTCGTTCGGCCAGACCATCGCGCGCGCACCGTACAACAATCTCATCGCCGGACCCACGCCCAACACGCCCAACGGCTCGATCCTGATCAACCCGTCCAACCGCGCCGGCGGCGACTCGCAGACGCCCACGCTCGATCCGTTGGAATCGGACAACCTCGATCTGGCATTGGAGTGGTATTTCGCCGACGCCAGCTATGTGTCGGCGACGTTCTGGAACAAGCGCGTGAGCAATTTCATCGGTAATACCGTCACGCGTGAATCGCTGTACGGACTGACCGACCCCACTTCGGGGCCGGATGCCCAGGCCGCGCTGGCGTTCCTGCAAAGCGGTGCCTGCGCCGCACAGGTGGGCGCGGCCGGCAACGATGTCGCGGGCGCGTGTTCGGCCAACGACACCTCGCTGTTTGCGGCCATGGCACTGCTGCGCAATGCTGCTGCCACCGGCGGGCTGAGCGCCTACAACGGCAGTTCGGCGCAAAGCCTTGCGTTGGAGAATGCCTACGATATCGCCGGCAATGCCTCCGACCCGCTGTATCAGTTCGATGTGTCGCGGCCGATCAACCAGAACAAGGCCAACATCCACGGCTGGGAACTCGGCGGCCAGTACTTCTTCGGCAGCACCGGTTTCGGCATCTACGCCAACTACACCATCGTGGAAGGGGATGTGGCGTTCGATAACACCGTGATCGATCGCGATCAGTTTGCCTTGCTCGGTCTGAGCGACACCGCCAACGTCATGCTGATGTACGAAAAGTATGGCTGGAGCGCACGCCTGGCCTGGAACTGGCGTGACGAATACCTGATCGCTGCCAACCAGGACAATGCCAACCGCAACCCGTACTACGTCGAGCCGTATCAGCAGTTCGACCTCAGCGTCAGCTACGCCTTCAACAAGCAGCTGTCGGTGGGCTTCGAGGCGATCAACCTGACCGGTGAAGACGTCCGTTGGCACGGCCGCTCGGAGAAGCAGATCATCCGCCTGATCGACCAGCAACCGCGTTACACGCTGGGCGTGCGGTACGCGTTCTGATCCATCACGCGTTGTTAGCTGTCAATCCTGCGGCCGCCATCGTGTGATGGCGGCCGCAACCGGTTATTGCGCCGTTGCGCGCGTGCGGTCTGCAGCCGCGTATTGCCGCGGTGCTCGCTCGGTCGGTGTGTGGGCGAACGGCCGTGCAATGCGCACGCATGCGCCACGCGCCGGTCTTCGGCGCCATGCAGCGCGTTGCTGCCCTGCGGCTTGCCGGCGCACGCATTTTTGGCAATGCTCAGCATCGATAAGCACGCGGGGAATGCGTGCGCCCGAATTCCCTCATGACTGCAGCGCTCCGCGATGGACGGCTGCTGGAGTTTCAGATGACGCGATACGCAGTGCTCAACAACGTGGCGCATCACGACCTGCGCGTGATCCTGCGCTTTGGTGCGCAATTCGGCGACGCGGTCGGCGTGGTGCCGGCCTTCGTCACCGAATATGCCGAGCTGCAGCGCGAGTACCCGCTGTTCTTCCGCAAGGATCCGGCCGGGGGTGGTTACCAGCCGGTGGCGCTGCTGGGCTTCGCACAGGATGAAAACCTGTTCCTGCAGGACGGGCGCTGGAATGCCAGCTATCTGCCGGGCATCGTTGCCAAGGGGCCGTTCCTGATCGGCTTCCAGGAGCAACACGTCGATGGGGCGCTGGTGCAGGAGCCGGTGATCCATGTCGACCTGGAGCATCCGCGTATCAGCCGCAGCGAGGGCGAGGCGGTGTTCCTGCCGCAAGGCGGCCACAGCCCGTATCTGGAACACATCATCGGCGTGTTGCGCGGCATCCGCGATGGCGTGGACGCGGGACAGGCGATGGCGGCCGCCTTCGACGCGCTCGGCCTGATCCAGCCGGTGCGGCTGGACGTTGCGCTGGATGCCAGCCATGCCACGCAGTTGCAGGGCTTGTTCGCGATCGACCGCGAGCGGCTGGCCGCCCTGGATGCGCAAGCGCTGCAGCAGTTGCATCAGGCCGGCTATCTGGAAGGTGCCTTCCTGATGCTGGCATCGCTGCACAACGTGCGCCGGCTGATGGCCGAGAAGCAGCGCCGCCTGCAGCAGTCGCACAGCGCCCCCGTTGCCGCGTACGCCTGAGCCTATGGCCGCACGTGCCGCCGATCTGTCCGTCGCTGCAGGCGCCGCCATCACCGAGCGCAGCGACTGCGATCCTGAGGTATTGCCGCTGCCCGCACTTTGCCAGGCCGCCGAGCCGGTGGTGCTGCGTGGCGTTGCGCGGCACTGGTCGCTGGTGCAGGCCGTGCTGCGCGGCGCCGATGAGGCCATGGCGCTCTTGCGCGCACACGATACCGGTCGCCCCCTGCAGTATTCCTATGGCGGCCCGGAGATCGGCAGCCGCCCGTTCTATCGCGACGATTGCAGCGCGCTCAACTTCCAGGTGCAGCGCGGCAGCGTAAGCACCTTGCTGGATGCCATTGCGGCACATCGTGACGACCCGCAGCCGCCCACCTATTACCTGGCTTCGTTGCCGGTGGACGCCAATCTGCCAGGGTTGCGCGCCCACAACGATCTGGATGTGGCTGCCAGCGGCGGCCCCGTGCAGCCCAGCATCTGGATCGGTAACCGGGTGATCGCCTCATGCCACTACGATGCGCTGGACAACCTGGCGTGCTGCGCGGTCGGGCAACGGCGCTTTACGCTGTTTCCGCCGGAGCAGGTCGCCAATCTGTATCCGGGTCCGCTCGATCCCACGCCGGGCGGGCAGGTGGTGAGCATGGTCGATTTCGCCGATCCGGACCTGCAACGCTTTCCGCGTTTTGCCGATGCCTTGCCGCATGCGCGCAGCGTGGTGCTGGAGCCGGGCGATGCATTGTTCATTCCCAGCATGTGGTGGCACCACGTCCAATCGCTGCAGCCGTTCAACGTGCTGATCAATTACTGGTGGAGCAGTGCGCCAGCGCACTTGCCTGCCGCGATGCCGGCGCTGTATCACGCGCTGTGGGCGATTCGCGACCGTCCGGCAGCGGAAAAACAGGCATGGCGCGCGTTGTTCGATCACTACGTGTTCGGCCCTGCCGAGCAGGCCGGCGAGCATCTGCCCGAACCGGCGCGCCATGCGCTCGGCCCCATCGACCCCATGCTGTCGCGGCAGCTGCGCGCCATGCTGATCGGCAAGTTGAACCGCTGATGTGCAGCACCGCCCTCAACCCATGCCACAGGAGTGCGCAGTGACTCAGGCTCAGATTCGCAAGGTGGTGATCGCCGGTGGTGGAACGGCCGGCTGGATCGCTGCCTGTGCGCTTTCGCATCAATTCCGCAATTTGCTTGACATCACCCTGGTCGAGTCCGAGCAGATCGGCACCGTCGGCGTGGGCGAATCCACGGTGCCGCCCATCCGCACCTTCCACCGATTCCTGCAGATCGACGAGCAGGAATTCCTGCGTGCGGTGGCAGGTACCTTCAAGCTGTCGATCTCGTTCGAGCATTGGCGCCGCCAGGGCGAGCGCTACATCCATCCATTCGGCATCACCGGGCAGAGCACCCTGGTGTGCGCGTTTCATCACCTGTGGCTGGAAAGCCAGCGCCGCGGCATGCCGGGCAGCTTCGGCGATTACTGCCTGGAAACGGTGGCCTCGCGCGTGGACCGCTTTGCGCTGCATGGCGAGCCGGCGGTCAATTACGCCTATCACCTGGATGCGGCGCTGTATGCCAAGTTCCTGCGCGCGCGCAGCGAGGCATGCGGCGTCAAGCGTGTCGAAGGCAGGATTCAGCAGGTGACCGTGCAGCCGCACAGCGGCGATGTCGCCAGCCTGGTGCTGGAAGACGGGCACGTGATCGAAGGCGATTTGTTCATCGATTGCAGCGGCTTCCGCGGTCTGCTGATCGAGCAGACCCTGCACACCGGCTACGAAGACTGGAGCCATTGGTTGCCGTGCGACCGTGCGGTAGCGGTGCAGACCGAAGCCCTCGGCCCACCGGTGCCCTACACCCGCGCCATCGCGCACGAAGCCGGCTGGCGCTGGCATATTCCGTTGCAGCATCGCGTCGGCAACGGCCTGGTGTTTTCGAGCAAGCACCTGTCCGATGACGAAGCGCACGCCAAGCTGCTGCGCGATGTGGCTGCGCCTGCCGTCAAGGAGCCGTGGATGGTGCCGTTTCGCACCGGCCGCCGGCTCAAGGCCTGGAACAAGAATGTGGTCTCGCTCGGTCTGGCCAGCGGCTTTATCGAGCCGCTGGAATCCACCAGCATCCATCTCACCATCTCTGCAGTGGTGCGGCTGCTGGCGCTGTTTCCGGCCGAAGGCATTGCGCCCTCGCAGGTGCAACTGTTCAACGACGTCAGCCGCGCTGAAATGGAGCACGTGCGCGACTTCGTCACCTTGCACTACCACGCCACCCAGCGCGACGAACCGCTATGGCAGCAGTGCCGGCAGATGGAACTGCCCGAGTCGCTCGCGCTGCGCCTGCGTGCCTGGCGCGAACGCGCGCACGCCTGGCAGGGTGCCGATGAACTGTTTCGTGTCGATTCCTGGACGCACGTGCTGATGGGGCAGGGCATTGCGCCCGAGCAGCATCACCCGCTGACGCGCGCATTTTCCGACCACGACCTGCGCCGCCTGCTCGACGGTATCGCCCAGCCGATCCAGCACGCCGTGCAGCAGATGCCCTCGCAGCAGGACTTCATCGAGCGCTACTGCAAGGCAGGCGAACAGGTGTGGGGGATGCGTAGCCCGGTGCCTGCCTAGAGCGGGTCATGCACCTTGAGATGAGGTGCATTGCCCGCTAGCGGAGGCGTGCGGCGTCGCGGTGCTTGGCGGCTTGGCTGTGGCGTCAAGGCAAGCCGCGCGGCGCGCACTCCGTGCTGCTGGCGGCCAATCCTCCGGGAAGCGCCCTGTGGCGCACCGAGACCGCGTTGCACGCCTTGCCCAGGCGGCCAGCCTGGACAAGGCGCACGCCTTACTCGACGCGCTACACGACGCCTCGCACTCCCTCAACGTACATAACACGCTCTGGGGCCGGCATTGGATCGCGGCGGGCGGGCGCAGTGCTACAGCCGCATCAGATCCTTGCCCACCACGATCGGCCCGGTGTAATGCTTGCGCGCGCCTTCGCTCCACATCGCATCGGTGATGGACGCATCGCCGCCGGGGACGAAGTGATTGAGCACGAGCATCTTCGCGTTGGCCGCAGCCGCAATCATGCCGACCTCTTCGCTGGTGGAGTGGCTCTTGAGCAGATGGTCGAGCAATGTGGGTGCGTTGTCGTTGGCCTTCAGCATCGTCTGCAACGCCGGCAGATACATCACCTCGTGCACCAGGACGTCGGTGTTCTTGGCGAACTCGGCCAGCGCGGGCAGGTAGCGCGTATCGCCGGAAAACACCACGCTGCGGTCGGGCGCCTCGAACCGATAGGCGAAGGCCGGCTTGAGCGTGTAATGGTCCACCAAGGTGGCGGTGACGGTGACCTGATCGTTCTTCAGAACGGTGCCGGGCTGGTCGAACTCATGCACATGGATGAGTGCTTCGAACGGCGGGCGGCCTTCCTCACGGATGCGTGCCTGGATGTCGATGGCATTCATGGCGACAAACGCGTCCACCATCCTGGCGATGCCGGGTGGGCCATACAGATGCACCGGCGTCTGCAGGCCGCTGGCCCAGGCCAGCCACACCACGTTGAGCAGATCGGCGTTGTGGTCGGAATGGTGGTGGGTCAGAAAGATATCGCGCAGCATGGGCAGTCGCATGCCGGCCTTGACCAGTTGCTGCGCCACGCCGTTGCCGCAATCGATGAGATACGGTTGCCCGTCGATGACCAGGGCATTGGCGGCCGCGGCCCGCAATGGCGAAGGTGTCGGGCCACCCTTGGTGCCCAGCAGCACCAGCACGCTGCCCTTGGCCGGAAAGGGTGCAGGCGGCGCGGAGTCGGGCTTGGCGGATGTTCGTCGTGCCGGCGGACGCACAGCAGCACCGAGCTGCCCCACCGCAGTCAGCGAACTCGCAGCTAATGCAGTGCGTAGCAGCGTGCGGCGGGAGCGGAAGGGATGGGATGCGGTCATTGCGGCTCGTGCCGATGTGCGTGGGTTGGGTGTCGATGCAAGTCTGCGTGCTGTACACACCATACGGCAGGCGTCGCTGGCAGCAATCCGCAACAGCGGTTGGGGCGCTATTTTTTCGCTGCGCCTGCTGCCACGCTCAAAATTCGTGTGCAATGAATTCATCCAAGGCCGGCGAACGATAGAACGCCATGCATTGGGCGAAGATGCGATTGAACGGGCCGCGGCGCGCTTCGTCCTTCATCGGGATTTCGCGCTTGTCAAAACCCGCCGTGTTGGCGTCGACAAAGCGATGCAGGCGGTCGGTCGCGCCGACCTTGGCGTTGTCCATCGCATAGGTGGTCAGCAGATACGAGCGGTCGCGTAGCTGATCGGGTGCGTACTTGCCGCTACGCGTGTAGTTGTTATCCAGGCACCGCTGCAGCGCATAGGCCTTGATGTCCTCGCGATCAGCCGGCTTGCCGGCCGCCAGGGCGGGGGCTTGCAGCGCCAAGGCAACAAGGGTGATGACCAGCAGTGGGGCACGTGCGCGAACCATGGGCGACCGTTGTGAAGGAACAGGCCCCATCAGTCTGCATCATTGCGCCGCTCGCCGCCGCTAGTGCGCCGTTGGTGCAGTCGACGTCAATCAGGCATTTCCCGATTGGCCGAAGTGGATCTGGTACACCCATCGCGCCGGCAACCGCACACCGATCAATGTGTTGAGCGAGGCTGCAAAAAACAGCCCTGGAGCGATGTCTCGCGCGAGCACGTCACGCCGTTGCCTTGAGTGCGTGGCAAGAAGATGGTGGTGGCATTGGACAGCCTGCGGACACTTCAGTGCACGGATCAACGCATGCACGGTCGCTGAGCCGAAGACGCATCGCCCGGCAAACGGATTGCCCGGCGATGCGCGATCAAGCGTGGCAGGCACAAGGTCGCCTGCCACGCGGCTTACCGCTTACTGGCCGAAGTAGGTGGAAATGGTGGAATACACGTCCGAGAAACGCGAGTAGTAATCCGGATCGGTCTGCGCGCTACAGAACGAATAGCCGCCATACAAGCCGCCACGCAGCTGGTAGGCGCCACCGCTGGCAACGGTGAACAGGCCCGAGCCGGACGAGCCGCCTTCGGTCACACCGTCGCTCCACACCACGCGATAGAGCGGGCTCTTGCCATCGATGGAGCTGCTCAGTGCATTCACCGTGCCCAGCGAATACTTCTTGACGTCGCCCGATGGGTGATGGATGCCGACAATCGAGGTGCCGGTGGAACCGATCGCCGCGCTATTCCACGCTGCATAGAACGCGCCGCTTGGCGGTGCGGTCTTCAGCTCCAGCAATGCGGTGTCGCGCGTGGTGTTGGCATGCCGCAGGAACGCGCCGCCCGTCAATGTGGTTGCCTGCGAGCTGACCGTACTGCCATTGCAGCTGGCCGCATCGTAGAACCAGTAGGTCTGCAGCGTGTTGGCCACCGTCTGCGTGCTGATGCAATGCGCCGCGGTCCAGAACAGGTTGCGCTTGGGCGAATTGGTATTGTTGAGCAGCGTGCCGGTGCACAGGAACGAGCCCTGGCTGGTGGTGAACACCATGCGTGCCACCGCCTTTGCGGCGCTGGTGAAGCCGGTCGTGGGGTTGGCACGGCAGACGATGTCGTTCTGACAGGAATCGCTTTCGCCGATGGCAATGGTCATCATGTCGCGCGGGCTGGCAGTGGGGCTGATATCCAGATGCGACAACTGCGGAATGCTGAGGCTGAAGTTTTCCGGATACAACCCGGCCGGCAGCGACAGCTCGACCAGCAGATCCTCGCCACTCACCGTCGGCGACCAACCGATATCGTTGCCGCTGGCAGCAAAGCTGGCGCCGGATTGCTCGAACACGCGACCATCGTTGCCGGCAAAGCGCAGCGTCACCTTGGATGGGTCGCCAGGCGTTGCACCGGCGCCACGCAGTACCAGCGATGCACGCAGCGACGCCGCCTGTGCGGAGCTGACTTTGAGACTGGCCACGCGCGAGCCATCGGGAGCCATCTGCCAATCCAGCTTGGACAGGTTCACCGTCGGCTGTGTCACCGCACGCGAAAAACCGATCTGCAACGGCTGCCCATGCTTGACCTGTGCAATACGACGTTCGCGCACACGACCCATTTCGGCGCTGGTAGGTGCGGTGAGCTGCACCACGCGCGTGGGCAGAACGCCGCCGCGTAAACTTGCCGACTGCAACGTGGCCGCACCAAGCTTGGCCGCCTGCGGCGCGGTGGTGACCGGCGCTGCATCCATCTCGGTCGGCGGGGCGGCCGCTGCGGTGCCGGAAACAGCGGAAAACAACGCCAGATACATCGCGTTCTTGCGATTCATGGGTAGTCCTTCTCGTCAGGGGTCGTCAGGCTGCAGCGGGGGCTGCAACAAGCGGGCGCCATCGTTGGCGCCGAACGAGCCTAGCGAAACTTTAAAGCTGAATATGTGCTGAAAATCTCGTTCGGGAATGAAAGGTCGTGATCGATATAGTGCCCGCACGCGTCTGTCATCCACTGGGCCGTCATGCCGTCGGCCCCGGGCGGTGCATAGGCTCCCAGGGCGGCCATGTTGGTTCTAGTCAGCAGGTGCAAGTCCAGCATCCAGCTGCGCAGTGGCAGCTTGGTGTGTTCAATCCACGTCATAGTCGTGGTGGCGATCAGCGCTCCTAGGGCCTCGGGCGACCTCAACCCGGCCTTGAGGGATGCACAGCGATGGTGGAGCCAGTGAATCCTTCGTTCGTTTTCACGGCGGTGGACGACATCTCTGGCTGCGTGCCAGGTGGGGATATAAACAGAATCTCTGCGCACTCACCTGAAACATGTCGCATGCGACCCACCTCAACTTCTTTTCCAAGGCTGCCGCACGCGCAATCGCGCGACGGCGATAGCGACGTGCCTGCCTTCGCGACCGCTTTCCCCTGGCACGCGCGTGACAGCGCCAGTGCGTTTCCAGGTCTCAGTGCTGCGCCGGTCAAACGCGGACGTAACGCGACACGATCGATCACGGCAGGTGCCTGGCGGTCATCTGGCATGCGTCTGCCGCAGGTAGATACCCAGGCATGCGATCTCGTCAGCGCGATTGCCCAAGTGGATCGTGCATCGGCGCAGCCGCACGGACAGGATCCGCAATGGGAAATACGCTGCCGCACTGTGCTCGAAAGCATGCGCGCATGCGCAGGCGAATCCTACAAGGGCGATCCGGCGACGGTGGCTGACATCGGTGGGTTGCATCTGAATGTGCCGATGTCCACGCGGCGGTTGAAACTCTGGGAGCGAGAGACCGACGATGTGATTGTGGCGGTGCTGGGTTTTTCCGGCACATGCCTGAATGCGACCGACGATCTGTTATGCGATATGAAAAGCCAGATCGCACAGGTACACGTCAACATATTTGACGAGCGCCTTCCGACCTTGGGCAAGGTTGGAGCAGGCTGGCAGGAATGGTGGCAGTCCGAAGCTCAGTTGCCGCGCGCCGACGGAACCGTCATGAAGGACGTGTTGAAACGCTACACGAATCGCGCGCGGGAGAGCGGCAAGGCGTTGTCGATGTCGTTGACGGGACACAGTCTGGGCGCAGCAGCGGCCACGCTCGCCGGCTTCGACATCACGCACTTTCTGCGCGCGGCCGGAGCCCCGGGCAAGATCAGCATTTATTCATTCAATCCACCGCGCCTCGGGCCGGCGGGCGCCGACACACACTATATGCAGAGCTTAAGATCGAACGACAGCGAACTGCGATTCACGCTGCGCCAGTTTACGCGCGCCCTGGATCCGATCCAGTCGGTGCCCTTTTTCATGCATCACCCGCACTGGGATCACCCCGGGGCTGCTGACGAGCGCGCCGGCAGCACCAGCGGTGATCGCTTCGCTCAGTTCATCACCGTGACGGACGGCCCGGCCAGCACTGTCAACCTGGCGGACAATCACGAATTGACGTTGTGGCGCTCTTATTTCCTGTGCAAGATCGAGCCGGGCGATCTGCAGCGCATCTTTTCTCCCATGGAAGTGTCGCAGGGAACATCCGAAGACCGGCGTCTTTCCCGCAGGCAATTGTTCACCTCGTGGCTGCCGTACCGCCAGCCGCCGGCCACTCGCCGGCCGGATTAGATAGCCGGCAATAAATTGCAAATGAGTTTTCCAGGCCAAGAGAGAGTTTCTAAATTTTTGATTGATCCTGACTCCTGGCCACGAAGATCGCTCGCTGCACGTCAAACCGGCTCCAGGCACTGCTTGGACTGCAACATGCCCGTGGCAAGTCGTGGCAGCGCATCGTGAAGCGGATCGACGGTGAGCGATCGTCCATCTCCGCAAGTCAAGCCCTGCGTATTTGCGCTGATGGCGTGATGCACCACCTTGATGACGTGTTTGAGGTTGCCCAGTACGAGATTGATCCATCGCACACCGCAGTACGGGTGGGCCAGGAGCACGCCGGCACAACAGACGGTGCTGCTGTTGAGGCTATTCCAGCGCGTCGCTAGCGCGCAATTCGGTGGAGCGTCCGCTGAGTTTCAGAAACGCCAGTACCGTCAGCCCCACCGCCATCCACGCAGCGCCGCCCAGTTGTGCATGCAGGTCGGCATTGAGCAGGACGTAGGCCAGGATGACGATCCCGATCAGGGGCACCACGCCATGCAGCACACGCCGGCCGTAGGTGCGGAAGTGCCACAGCACTGCGATATGCAACAACACGAAGGCGGTCAGTGCGCCGACGTTGCACAGCGACGACAGCAGCGCGATCTGCCCGACGAAGACTTCGCCCAGTACCAGGCTCAGGCCCGCCACCAGCAGGATCGCACGCTGCGGTACGCCGGTGCGCGGGTGGATGTAGCGCAGAAAGCCCGGCAGTTGCCGGTCGCGCGCCATGGCGAACAACAGTCGCGACGTGGCCGCCTGTGCAACCAATGAATTGGCGATTGCCGCGCTGATCGCCACCGTGAGCGCAATGACAATTTGCAGCCATGGCCCGGCGATCAACCGCCCGATCTCGAAGAACGCATCGTTGGATGCCTGCGCGCTTGGGTAGCGCTGCAGGGTAGGCTGCAGCAATGCCGCCAGCCAGGTTTGCAGGATGAACAAGCCTGCCACGATCAGCAAGGCCAGCAAGGTTGCGCGCCCCACCACGCGGTTGCCGCCGCGCGCTTCCTCGGACATGGTGGAGATTGCATCGAAGCCGAGGAACGACACCACCGCCACCGACAACGCGCTGAAGATCAGCTGCGGAGAAAACGCCTGCGGGTTATACAGGGGGCGCCAGCTCCAGTGCGCACCATTGACGCCGCGCTGGATCGCCAGCGTCGCCAGCACCACGAACACCGCCAGGACCAGCAACTGCGCAAGCAGGAAAAAGCGATTGGCGCGTGCGGTGGTTTCGATGCCACGCAGGTTCACCACCGTGTTGAGCACCACGAAGAACCCAATCCACGCCGGCTGCGGTATTGCCGGCAATACGGTCTGCATCGCATTTGCGCCGACCACGTACAACAGCGTCGGCACCAGCAGGTAGTCGAGCAAAATCGCCCAGCCAGCCAGAAATCCCATGCCGCTGCTCAGCCCGCGCCCGACATAGGCATATACCGAACCGGCCACCGGAAATGCCTGCGACATCTGCTGGTAGCTCAGTGCGGTGAACAGCATTGCCACGAAGCCGACCAGGTAGGTCAGCGGCACCATTCCGGCACTGATGTCGAAGACGCCGCCGAAGATCGAGAACGGCGCCGTGGGCACCATGCACACCAGCCCGTAGATCAACAGATCCTTCAGCGTGAGCTGCCGCTTGAGCTCCTGTGCGTAGCCGAAGCGTTGCAGCGTGGCCGCATCGTCGCGGCGGGGCGTGTCGGTCATGCAGGTGTCCGTTGCAAGGAATGCCGGCACGCAGCGCAAGCGCCCGGACGACCTGAACGCCCGTCGCGTGCTGCCGCCATGTGACCGGCATTGTGACGATAATGTGGCCGACAAGCCCATCCATTGGTAAAAGTGCTAGGTTTTCCATGCTGGATGTCATCTGCTGGCAACCACCGGTACCGAAGGAGCACCATGTTCGACATTCTGGCCAGCCTGGGCTGCGATCTGCAGGCGTTGCAGACGCTCGATAGCTGCCTGGACCGGGTATTTCGCGATGTCTGCGCGCTCGGTTTCCAGTCGCTGGTGTACGACTATGCGCCGGTGCCCCTGAGTCTGGAGGGAGCGCTGATCACGCCAACGGTCTTCATGCAGCGCAATGCGCCGGGCGATATGCAGCATGTGTGGTGCGAGCACGGCTACTACCAACATGACCCTGTTCAGCAGCGTGCAACGCGGCGTACCACGCCATTCGTATGGTCGTACCGCACCGACGGCCACTGCGCGGGCGTGGAATATGTGGGGGGCCAGCACCGGCAAGTGACGCGCTATCTCTGCGATAGCGGCATGGGCACCGGTGTCACCGTGCCGCTGCATTTGCCTGGTGGCGCATTTGCCACCTTCAGCGGCGCGATCGATGCCGCCGCTGCACAAGCGCCGCGGTTGGCCGAAGCGCAGGTGCTGCCGTTCCTGTTGCTGGCGCACGCCTTCCAGGCGCGCGCGCAGGAGTTGCTGGAACCGCAGGAACGCCGCTGCCACCACATCGCGCTGACCCGTCGCGAGCGCGAATGCCTGCAGTATTCGGCAAAAGGCCTGACGTCCAAACGGATTGCCGCGGCACTCAACCGTTCAACCGCCACGGTGAACCTGCATCTGAATTCAGCCGCGCGCAAGCTGGGCGCCCGCAACCGCGTGGAAGCGGTGGTGCGTGGTATGCACTATCGGTTGCTGGAGCCATAATTTTTTTTTCGAGCGTGCCTGCGCGCTGCGGTACGCGCGGCTTCGCGGGTTTCGGAGCGGCAGAGCGCACATGCCATGTCGTTTCCTTGGCGCGACCCACCTGTGTTCTGAACGCTGATCTGTTGTCGGTCCGAATGGAGTCCAGTGGCGCTGACAGATGCGATAGATGTGCTGATTCGAACTAGCTATTTCGATCCAGGAGCGATGTAGAGTCGCGCGATACCCAGCGCATTCGGCGATGCGAGGCGTTCGATCGAACCGGCTATCGGCCAGCGCCAACCGCGCATCCGGGCGCGCCCAAACCTGTGAAATTTGCCAGTTAACGCCGCTCGGCGTGCTCGCTAGGCTCGGGGCTCATCATTGCCGTAGGCAGGCGCAGGTCATGCAGTGCACCGAGGGTTACGTCGAATTCCGCGGCTACCGTACCTGGTACCGCATTACCGGCGACCTGTGCGCAGATGCCTGCCCGCTGTTGGTGCTGCACGGCGGCCCCGGATGCACGCACGACTACGTGGACAGCTTCAAGGACCTGGCGGCCAACGGCCGCGCGGTGATCCACTACGACCAGCTGGGCAACGGAAACTCCACCCATCTGCGCAATGCCGAGCCAGGCTTCTGGACAGTGGGGCTGTTTCTGGACGAGCTGCAGACGCTGATCGCGCATCTGGGGCTGTCGCAGTACGCATTGCTGGGCCAGTCCTGGGGCGGAATGCTCGCCGCCGAGCACGCCGTGCGCCGGCCGGCCGGCCTGCGAGCGCTGGTCATCGCCAATTCGCCCGCCTCGATGGGGTTGTGGCGCGCGGCTGCGCTGCGTCTGCGCGCGCGCCTGCCTGACGATATCCAGGCCGCATTGGACGAGCACGAAGCCGCCGGTACGCTGGACCATCCGGCCTACCGCGCAGCCAGTCAGGTGTTCTATGCGCAGCACGTATGTCGCGTGCTGCCGTGGCCTGCCGAGGTCGCGCGGACGTTTGCCGCCATCGACGCCGACCCCACCGTGTATCACGCCATGAACGGCCCGACCGAATTCCACGTGGTGGGCAGCTTGCGCAACTGGAGCATCATCGAGCGCCTGCACCGCATCACCGCACCCACGCTGGTGCTCTCTGGCAAGTACGACGAAGCCACGCCGGAAACCGTCGAGCCCTATGCGCGGTTGATCCCGGATGCGCGCTGGCACGTGTTCGCCAACTCCAGCCACATGCCGCACGTGGAAGAACGCGCGGCGTGCATGCGCCTGGTCGGCAATTTCCTGGACGATCAGACACCGTGGCCCGGTGGACAAATGCTGCGCTCCTCAGCACTGGCCAATCGCGCTGTCTGAGCGTGCAGTGTGGTGTGGCGATAGCCAGCGGGCCGATCAACTGCACTGCGTTTGGCTGCCTGCCTGCCGCGATGATGTCGCTGTGGGTGGACACCATCAATCCGTGCCTGCGATAGCGGCCCTGCAGCGCTTGCGTGCTTGCATCGCTGCACGCGTGGCGCTGCGCGCGTTGTTCCGGGCAGCTGTGTCGATGGAGGTTCGCGCTTTGACGCAAGCCCGTTTCGGGCCGCCGGCGCACGATGATGCGCGAGCGTCGCAGTGCACACGCCGCAGCGTGGGAGATAACCCAGGCTATCGGCAGGCAGGCACGTCAGCGCTCTGATGCGCCGCGACGGCGCTGGCGCGCGACAGCTTGCGTTTGCATCTTCGTGCCGATGTAGATGCAGTGCTGCAATGCATGACTGCATTGCAGTTGGCCAGCTGCCATCGCCAGGCATGCACTGAGTGCGCCCATGCCTGTCGCTGCGTCGGCACGTGGATCGTCACGGTTGCAGGCGCAATCGCTCTGCACGCCCGAACGCCTGCGCATCGCCGGCGTCTGCAGCACATGCACACATGCGTCGATCAACACAGGGCTATCGCATGGCATTGGCGTGTCCTGTCCCGGCTGTCCTTGGCTGTCCCTTTTGCATGTCCCGGAAAGAGAACACCGCGGTGTGTCTAAGTTTCAAAGATGAATAATTGTTTTATGTTTTAAATCGCGCGAAGAATGCAGCCCCCCACGCATCGCCTTGCCGTTGTCGTCGCCACTGCGCAGGCGGCCGGCATTGCTTGTCGACTTCATTGGGAGAGGCTCCATGATCATCAAGACGCTACACGGCGCACTCGCGCTTGCACTGTCCGCTTGCGCCGCGGGCGCGATTGCCGGCCCGGTCGGTTACGGTGCGGCCACTACCGGCGGCGGCAACAAGACACCAGTCAACGTGGCGACGTTCGAAGCAGTGCAGGCCGCCATCGACAACTATTCCGGTAGCGGCGGACTGGTGCTCAACTACACCGGCCAGTTCGACTTCGGCACCATCAAGGACGTGTGCGCGCAATGGAAGCTGCCGGCCAAGACCGTGCAGATCAAGAACAAGAGCGATGTCACCATCAAGGGCGCCAATGGTTCGTCGGCGAACTTCGGCGTGCGTGTGGTAGGCAATGCGCACAACGTGATCATCCAGAACATGACCATCGGTTTGCTGCAAGGCGGCGAAGATGCCGATTCGATTTCGCTGGAAGGCAACTCCAGCGGCGAGCCGTCCAAGATCTGGATCGACCACAACACCATCTTCGCCTCGCTCACCAAGTGCTCCGGTGCAGGCGATGCCTCCTTCGATGGCGGCATCGACATGAAGAAGGGCGTGCACCACGTCACCGTGTCATACAACTATGTCTACAACTATCAAAAGGTCGCGCTCAATGGCTACAGCGACAGCGACACCAAGAACTCGGCTGCGCGCACCACGTATCACCACAACCGCTTCGAGAACGTGGAATCGCGCTTGCCATTGCAGCGCCGCGGCTTGAGCCACATCTACAACAACTACTTCAACAATGTGTTTACCTCGGGCATCAACGTGCGCATGGGTGGGGTGGCCAAGATCGAGTCCAACTACTTCGAGAACATCAAGAACCCGGTGACTTCGCGCGACAGCAGCGAGATCGGCTACTGGGACCTGATCAACAACTACGTTGGCAGCGGCATCACCTGGAGCACGCCGGACGGCAGCAAGCCCTACGCCAATGCCACCAACTGGGTGAGCTCCAAGGTGTTCCCGGAGTCGCTGGGCTACATCTACACCGTGACGCCGGCAGCACAGGTCAAGGCCAAGGTGATCGCCACCGCGGGTGCGGGCAAGAACCTGGCGGAGTGACCGGTAGCGCCCGGAGTCGCCAATGAGCTGTAGAAAGCGCTGGTCAGGAGGGCCTGGGCGGCGCACAGCAAGCGCAGCGTTTCCGGGGGACAAGCCGATGACGAGTAGCGGCCGTCCATCCGGAAGCTGCGCACATGATGGCTCTTGGCTCTTGGCGGCATCGAGGCACGTCCCCGGCTTGTTCGGGGATGTGCTTTGCCCGACAGGTGACAGGCGCGCGCTGCATCGGCCGTCAGGTGACGGCGCGCACCGGCAGGTTGCCGGGCGTGGCTGCTGCACACCCGCGCGCAAGGCGCGATCGCGAGACATCGCCACTCCTTCCCCGGGCTGGCGTCAAGAGGCGCGGCAGGCGCTGCGACGCGGTATCGTGTCGCGATTCCATCCATGCAAGCCTGTCCATGCCGCTTCCGACCGATTCCGTTGCTGAGACCGCTGCGCCCGCCGCGCCTGCCTTGCGCCATGCGCTGAAGCCGCGGCAATTGATGATGATGGGCCTGGGCACGGCGATCGGCGCCGGGCTGTTTCTAGGTTCTGGTGTGGGCATCCACGCGGCCGGTCCGGCGGTACTGATCTCGTATCTGATTGCCGGGGCGTTGGTCATCATCGTGATGAACGCGCTGGGCGAAATGGCCGCCGCCAAGCCGGCCAGCGGGGCATTCTCGGTGTACGCCGCCGATGCGATGGGCCCGACGGCCGGCGCCACCGTGGGCTGGCTGTGGTGGTTTCAGGTGGTGGTGGTGATTGCGGCCGAAGCGGTAGGTGCCGCCGGGCTTCTGGCCACGGTCTGGCCGGCGTTGCCGGTGCCGTTGCTGGCGTTGCTGTTCATGGCCACGTTCACTGCGATCAATCTGCTCGGCGTGCGCAACTTTGGCGAGTTCGAATTCTGGTTCGCCATTCTGAAAGTGCTGGCGATCGTGGTGTTCCTGCTGATCGGCGTGGCGTTGCTGGCGGGCTGGTTGCCCGGAGTGGCATCGCCTGGGCTGTCCAACTTCACCCAGAACGGCGGCTTTGCGCCCAAGGGCCTGGCCGGTATCGGCTCGGCGTTGCTGGTGGTGGTGTTTGCCTTCGGCGGCACCGAAATCGTGGCGGTGGCCGCCGCGGAAACCGCCGACCCGGGACGTAGCCTGGCGCGCACCATTCGCACTGTCGCCTGGCGCATCCTGGTGTTCTATATCGGGTCGATCAGCGTGATCGTGGCGGTGGTGCCGTGGACCAGCGCCGCGCTCAGCTCGCCGTTCGCGGCCGTGCTGGACGTGGCACGCATTCCCGGTGCCGCCACGGCGATCACCCTGGTGGCGGTGGTCGCGCTGCTGTCGGCGCTCAACGCCAATCTGTACGGCGCCTCGCGGATGATCTTCTCGCTGGCCCAGCGCGGCGAAGCGCCGCGGCTGCTGGCCAGGACCAGCGGCGAGCAAGTGCCGCTGTTGGCGGTGATCGCCAGCGTGTTGTTCGGCTTCGCCGCCGCAGCGCTGGAGTTGCTGTATCCGAACAAGGTGTTGCCAATGCTGCTCAACATCGTCGGCGCCACCTGTCTGCTGGTGTGGACGATCTCGCTGGTATCGCAACTGATCTTGCGCGCCCGCGCGGACCGTGCCGGCCTTGCATTGCCGTTCCGCATGCGCGGCTATCCGTTTCTGACCGTGCTGGCGCTGGTCATCCTGGGCGTGATCTTCGTGTTGTTGGCCTCTTCGGCCGATACGCGCGCGCAATTCCTCTCGATGGTCGCGCTGACCGCAGTCATCGCAGCGGTCAGCGAAGTTGCGCGGCGCCTGCGTGCGCGGATGTGAGGAATTGGAAGCGTGGCAGTGTGTTGGTGCGTTGTGTGCGCTGGCGGGCGTGTCAGCTGTAACCGGCGGCCAGCGCTCATGACGCGAGTGCAACCGGCAATTGCCCCCGTCGTTGCTGGCGACGTTGATGTGTTCAGGCGTCGGCCTGGCCACGGACCACGGCATCAGGGCAGTGCGTCCGCAATCTCGCACGCACACTAACCCAACTGTCCAGGAGCCGCCGCGGCTGCGCAGCAGTTCTGTTTGCTGCTCTTAGCCGATATCGGCGGGCTCCCCATCCCGGCATGCGGCATCGTCGCCAAAAGCCTCCAGGACCCGTCGATTCCTGGTGAGACGACGGCCGGTCCAATAACGAAAAAACCCCCGCACCGACGCGGTGCGCTGCGAAACGAGAAACGCGTCAGCAGTCCTGCGCTTTCCTCTCGGGCCGGGCACTCGCCCCGGGGATCTGACGGTCCAGTTCGGTTATTCTCCTTTGGACGCACATGCTCCACCCATCAGGGCGCTCGAAGAATAGCGACCGGATCTTCAACGCGGAACACGCGCTTTTATTGGCGACGTCGTCAGACGTCATTGCCGGGGTTCGCCCATGCATGCAGTTTCCTCCGACAATCTGGCCGACTTGGTTCCGCCGCTCACGCTGGAAGCAGTGCATGCGTTAGCGTGTCCGGTCGATACGCATCTGGATTCGCTGTATCTGTCGCGGCTAGGCGGCTTCGATTTCTGGAAGGGCGATTGGAAAGCACATCGGCGTTCTCCGATCCTCTGGTTGATGTCCAAGACCTCGCCGCGAGGTCGCAACCAACCGCTGATGTACCACGTGAGCGGCCCGGACTTTCTCGCGGGCGGCTATGGCGGTGCCTGTTTCAGCGCCCATGCACTCTGGGAAAACCTCATCGGCGTGCCTTTTCTCGACCCCTGGAAACACTGGGTGGAGCATCGGCGCTATGTCCAGGAGATGGTGGCGGCCAGCGGCGGGCGAATGCGGCTGGCACGCAGCGCCGCCGAGCTCCGCGCGATTCGCGCAGCGGGTCTGTGCAGCGCCATCCTGTCGTTGGAGGGGGCGCACATGCTTGGGCCACGCGGGCGCCGCACCCAGGCGCTGCGGCTGGCGCGTCTGGACAGTGCTGCCAAGGACGGCGCCGCCTATCTGACGCTCAATCATTTCAGCCATACCGACATCTCCCAGGCTGGCTATGCATCGCTCAATCCGTGGGGCGAGAAGAAGGGCGCGGGGCTGACGGCGTTTGGCCGGCAGGTGGTGGAGCGCTGCATCGATGCCGGGCTTCTGGTGGATCTTTCGCATACCTCGAGCCAGGGGATCCTTGACGCTTGCGGCATCTGCATCCGTCGCGACGTGCCGGCCTTCGTCTCGCATGGCGCATCGCGCAGCGTCACGCGTGGTGTGGAAACGCGGCCCTCACGTCACCTGGACCGGGCGCTCGACGATGCGGCGATCCGTGCCATCGTGCAGACCGGTGGCTGCATCAGCGTCATCCTGGCGCCGTACTTCTTGCAACACGCCTATCTGGCCGATGGCACGCCGGACATGGATGCCGATCTTGCCATTGTCGTTGGGTATTACGAAGCGTTTGCCCGGCAGATTGCCGCCATGGGGATCGTCGAAGATCCATGGAAACACCTGAGTTTCGGCAGCGATTTCGATGGCGGCATTTCCAGCCTGCCGACCGGGATGCGCAGCGGGGCGGATCTGCCCAAGCTCACGCAGGCGATGCTGGATGCCGGCTGGCCCACGCAACGCATCGTGGATGTGTATAGCGGTAATTTTCTGCGGATCTGGGAGCGGGTGCGGCCATAGCGTTGCCGCGGCCTGGCTCTGGGACGCTCGGCATGGCCGGTCTTGCACCGCCTGTCGACGCGCACTGCCCAGCAGAGGCGGGCGGTGTGGCGTACCGCAGTACAAGGGCGGCAATTTGTCGCAGATGCGACGCCGTGTCGCATCGGGAACGGGCGCGACCGTCCCTATCATGATCGCGTAGCGCAGCAGCGCGCGCGCGATCGCCCGATGCAATGCATTCCGGCGATCGCGCTGCGACCTGCACGCCGACGATCACTTTTTTCCTGGAGGGTTCTCCATGGACGCACTGCTGTTATCGCGGATCCAGTTCGGATTCGTCATTGCGTTCCACGTGTTGTTTCCGGCATTCACCATCGGGCTTTCCAGCCTGCTGGCGTTTCTGGAATGGCGCTGGTTGCGCACGCGTCTGCCGGTCTGGCGCGAGCTGTATTTTTTCTGGCAGAAGATCTTTGCCGTGTCCTTCGGCATGGGCGTGGTCAGCGGCATCGTGATGGCCTTCCAGTTCGGGGCCAACTGGCCGGAATTGAGCCGCGTGGCCGGTGGCGTGATCGGGCCACTGCTGAGCTATGAAGTGCTCACCGCGTTCTTTCTGGAAGCCAGTTTCCTGGGCGTGATGATGTTCGGCTGGGGTCGAATTTCCGAGCGCCTGCATTTCCTGGCCACCTGCATGGTGGCGCTGGGCACGCTGTTTTCCACGTTCTGGATTCTTTCGTCCAATAGCTGGTTGCAGACCCCGGCCGGCTACGAGGTCATCGGCGGCATCGTGCATCCGGTGGACTGGTTGCAGATCATCTTCAATCCCTCGTTCCCGTACCGGCTTGCGCACATGGCGCTTGGCTCGTTCATCACCACCTGCTTCGTGGTGGGTGCAGTGGGCGCGTGGTATCTGCATCGTGGCGTACATCGCCAGGCAGGGCTGCGCATGCTGAAGCTGGCCGTGGTGTTTGCCGCGATCGCCGTACCGCTGCAGATCGTCGTCGGCGACATGCATGGCTTGAACACGCTCAAGCATCAGCCGATGAAGATCGCCGCGATGGAAGCGCACTGGCATGCCGAACAGCCGGGCGAGGGATTCCCGCTGGTGGTGTTTGCGTTACCCAACGCACAGGCTGAGCGTAACGACTATGAGGTGGCGATTCCGCGCCTGGGCAGCCTGATTCTGACCCACCGCCCGGATGGCAGCATCGCGCCACTGACGTCGGTGCCGGCAAGCGAGCGCCCGCCGGTGACGCCGGTGTTCTTCGCCTTCCGCATCATGGTGGGGATCGGCTCATTGATGCTGCTGGTGGCCTGGGTGTCTGCGTTCGCGTTATGGCGCGGCAAGCTGGTGCAATGGCGCTGGTTGCTGGCGGTCTGGCGCTGGATGTTGCCGAGCGGCTTCATCGCGCTGATTTCCGGCTGGTTCGTCACCGAAATCGGCCGGCAGCCCTATGTGGTCTACGGCTTGTTGCGCACCGCCGATGCGGTGGGCCCGCAGTCTGCGCTGATGACCGCCATCTCGCTGGCGGTGTATGTGGCCGGCTACGCGTTCGTGTTCGGCTGGGGCATCTGGTACCTGGTCAAGATCGGCAAGCAAGGCCCCACCCCACATGCCGACGCGCCGCATCTGGACCATGGCGAACACACGCCCGCACGCCCGCTGTCGGCAGCGGATGCACCGATCGACGGAGCTGCATGATGGAGATGAACAGCGTATTGCCGGTGGCGTGGTTTGCGGTGATCGGCTTCGGGGTGCTGATGTACGTGGTGCTGGACGGCTTCGTGCTCGGCATCGGCATCCTGGCGCCGTTCCGCAAGGACGAAGCGCAGCTGGATCTGATGATGAACACCGCCGCGCCGATCTGGGACGGCAACGAAACCTGGCTGGTGCTCGGCGGGGCAGGGCTGCTGGCCGCATTTCCCAAGGCGTATGCGGTGATCTTGTCGGCGCTGTATCTGCCGGTGCTGTTGATGGTGATGGCCTTGGTGTTCCGCGGCGTTGCATTCGAATTCCGTTTCAAGGCGCATCGCTCGCGGCGCTTGTGGAGTAATGCGTTTGCTGCCGGTTCGATCCTGGCCACCTTCGCGCAGGGCGTGATCCTTGGCGCGCTGGTGCAGGGCCTGCCGATCGAGAACGACCGCTATGTCGGCGGCATCTGGGGCTGGTTCAGCCCGTTCGCGATGCTGACGGGCGCCGCCTTGGTGTTCGGCTATGCGCTGCTCGGCAGTACCTGGCTGATTCTCAAGACAGAAGGCCACGTGCAGCAGTTGGCGCGGCAGTTGAGCCGACCGTTGACCATCAGCGTGTTGATCTTCATCGGCCTGGTCAGCGCCTGGTTGCCGTCGCTGCAGTCGCATGTGATGGAGCGCTGGTTCAGTGGCACGCACTATCTGTGGCTGATGCCGGTGCCGCTGCTGGTCGCCATCGTGGGAGGGGCGCTATGGCGTGCGAGCGAGGCCGCGCGCTCGGATGCGCTGCCATTCCTGCTGGCGATGGGCCTGTTCGTGCTGGGCTTCTTGGGTCTGGTGCTGGGCATGTGGCCGTATCTGGTGCCGCCGGTCTACACCATCTGGCAGGCTGCCGCGCCGCCGTCTTCGCAACTGTTCGCGATGGTGGGACTGGTCATGCTGCTGCCGCTGATCCTGGGCTATACGGTATGGTCGTACCGCGTATTCCGCGGCAAGATCACCGCTGACACCGGGTATCACCACTGAGGCGCACCGGCCATGTCATGCCGCCATGCCGGCGCAGGGCCGGCGTGGCGCTGCACAACATCAGCGCAGGCGCTGCTTGAACATCCATTCCCACATCGCCGGGTCCGCATAGGTTGCGTCCCAGGCGTTGTGGTTGCCTTGCGGATATTCGCTGTAGCGCACATTGGCCCCGACGCCCTTGGCGGCGCGGTACAGCGCGCGGTCGTCGTGCGGCGGCACCGAATCGTCCTTGGCGCCATGGAACATCCAGATCGGCACGTGCTTGAGTTGCGTCACTGCCGCGGTGTACGGGTCCGCTTCCTTCGCCACCAGGCTCACGTACAAGGTGCGGCGCTCATCGCGCGGTGCCTTGAGTGCACCGCAGATCGGCACGATCGCCGCAAACCGTTGCGGCTGCATCAGCCCGATTTCCCAGGCGCCATAGCCGCCCATCGAAATGCCGGTGAGGTAGGTGCGCTGCGGGTCGGCAGCGAACTCGGCGCTGGCCGCATCCAGCGCCGCGATTGCCATGCGCGCATTGACGCCCATCCACTCTTCGTCATTGGGCACTTGCGGCAATACGACAAGCGCGGGGAAATCGGCAGTGTGTTCGCTCAAGTAAGGGCCCAGGCCGACTTCGGCCTGATCGCGCCCGTTATCGCCGCGCTCGCCCGAGCCATGCAGGAACAGCACGATGGGCCGCGGCTGCGGCACCTTGGACGCGGGCACGAACACTTGATAGCGGTACAGGCGCCCTTCCAGTTTCAGCGTACGGGTGACGAAGTGGCCGCGGCGTTCGTCGTGGCGGCGCTCAGCCATGCTGGAACAGCCGGCCAGCAGTAGCGCAAAGGCAATGACAACAAGACAACGACGAATCACGCAGCTCTCCCGACCGATCACATGGGTGCAGTATTACCGCATGCCGGTGCGCTGGCGTGTCGAGGCGAGGCGATTCCTGTCGAATATTCATCTGCTTGTCGTCATCGCGTGCATGACACGCTCCAGGCCAGACACCGCAGGTCAGGGCAGCAGGATCAACGTGGCCAGGCCCAGGAAGCTCAAAAAGCCCATCACGTCGGTCAAGGTGGTCAGGATCACGCCACCGGCCAACGCCGGATCGAAGCCCAACCGTTTCAGCGTCACCGGCACCAGCACTCCGCCGAAGGCGGCAGTGAGCATGTTCACCGTCAATGCAGTGCCGATCACCAGCGATAGCATCGGTTGCCGGAACCAGGCCAGCACGATCAAGCCAAGCCCGATGCCCAGGCACAGCCCGTTGATCAGCGCGACGGTGAGCTCTTTCTTGAGCAAGGTCATCACGTTGGACGAGCCGATCTGGCCCAGCGCCAGGCCGCGCACCATCAGGGCCAGCACCTGGGTGCCGGCATTGCCGCCCATGCCGGCAACGATCGGCATCAGCGCCGCAAGCGCCACCAGTTTCTCGATGGTGCCCTCGAACCTGCTGACCACGCTGGACGCCAGAAACGCGGTGCACAGATTGATGCTCAGCCAGATCAGGCGGCGCCGGAATGCGCGCCGTGCCGGGCTGAACATGTCTTCGTCTTCGTCCAGACCGGCCGCGCTCATGGCCTGGTGCTCGGCCTGCTCGCGGATGATGTCGACCACGTCGTCGATGGTGATGCGGCCCAGCAGGATGTTGTTGTCGTCCACCACCGGCGCGGAGATCCAGTCGTGGTCGGAGAAGCGCCGCGCCACTTCGTCCGAACCGTCGCCGACATCGATGGCCGGTTGCTCGTCGTCGATCAGCCGGTTGACCGGCGTGCTGTCTTCGTGGGTGACCAGCGCCGCCAGCGGCACGCGGCCCAGGTATTGGTGGCGCCGGCTCACCACGTACAGATGATCGGTGTGGTCGGGCAGTTCGCCGCGCAGGCGCAGATAGCGCAGCACCACGTCCACATTGACGTCGGCGCGCACGGTGACCACGTCCGGGTTCATCAGACGCCCGGCGGTGTCTTCCGGATACGACAGCACCTGCTCGAGCCGCTCGCGGTTTTCGCGGTCCATCGACTTGAGCACTTCATCGATGACGGTGTCGGGCAGGTCTTCGACCAGGTTGGCCAGATCGTCGATGTCCAGGTCTTCGACCGCCGCCACGATCTCGTCCGGGTCCATGTCGGCCAGCAGGCTTTCGCGCACTTCGTCGCCGACATGCAGCAGCACCTCGCCATCGTCTTCCGGATCCACCAGCCCCCACACCACTTCGCGCTTGCCCGGTGGCAGCGATTCGAGCAGGTTGCCGATTTCCGCCGGCGCCAGCGTATTGACCAACCGGCGTACCGGCCCCAGGCGTCCGCTATCCAGCGCGTCGGACAGCAGGCGTAGCTGGCGCGCGGTTTTGTCGTGGCGAACGGCTTCGGCCATGCGCGGCTTCCCGGAAGAGTGGACGCGCCATCAGTAAAGGACGCGGTGCTGGGTCAGCAAGGCATTATCGCTTGCGCATGGTGACGAAACATACAGGGCCGCTGCGGCGCGCTTGCGCAGGGCGTGCGCGGTGGACGCAGCCAAGCCGCGCGAGCTGCTCAAGGTGCATGGAGCGGGATGCGATTGACGATGCAGGCGGCATCTTCGGCGCTTTTCGACAAGGAGGCGATCAACGCGGTGCGAGCGGGCGTGACTGGTGCGCGCAGCAATCGCACTGCCCAAGCGGTACATGCCGATTCGCGCCACCGTCTGGGCCTGCCTCAGGACTGCGAGCGTGTCGAACGCCGTGCTGAAGGAAACCCAGGTCTTCAAGCATCGGCCGCGCGGCCGGGCGCTGCGTGCCGCAATTACCGCAGCAGCCCCTGCGCATGGCCAGCCAGCCATTTTTCGATGCCCTTGCGATCGCGGGCGCGCAGCAATTTTTCGCCATGCACGCGCAACTCGCCCAGATGGGTGTCGCGCACCGCGCGGCGCACTTCCAGCAACGTGGCCGGATGCAGGCTGAACTCGGTGAGCCCCAATGCCAGCAGCATCGGTACGAAACGCGGATCGCCGGCGATTTCACCGCACACCGCGACCGGCTTGCCGTAGGTGCGCCCGGTGGCGATGACCTGCGCGATCAGCCGAAGGACGGCCGGATGCAGGGGCGAGTACAGCTCGCCCAATGCCTCGTTGTTGCGATCCACCGCCAGCAGGTATTGCACCAGGTCGTTGGTGCCGATGGACAGGAAATCGATATCGTCGATGAAGCAGTCCAGCGCCAATGCCGCAGCCGGCACTTCGATCATCGCACCCAGCGGGATGTGCTCGGCGATCTCGTGGCCTTCGGCGCGCAGCTGTGCGGTGAGCTTCTTCAACTGCTTGCGCAGCTGCAGGATTTCTTCGCGGCCGCTGACCATCGGCACCAGGATGCGCACCGGCCCGTAGCCGGACGCACGCAGGATCGCGCGCAATTGCGCCTGCGCCACCGCCGGCCGCGCCAGCGACAGGCGCACGCCCCGCAGACCCAGCGCCGGGTTGTCCTCATCGCTGAGTGTCAGGCCGGTGCGGTCGGCCTTGTCGGCGCCAAGATCCAGGGTGCGGATGGTGACCGGTCGGCCGCTCATGCCCAGCACGGTGTCGCGGTAGGTGTGGAACTGTTCGTCTTCGTCCGGCAGTTCGTTGCGCTGCAGGAACAGGAATTCGGTGCGGTACAAGCCCAGGCCGCTGGCCCCGAGCGCATGCGCGTTGGCCACGTCTTCCAGCGATTCGGCGTTGGCCAGCAGAGTGATATCGACGTTGTCGCGCGTACGCGTGGGCTTGGAGCGTAGCCGGCCCAGCTCGCGCTGTTCCTTGGCAAGCGCACGCAGGCGCTCGCGATAGTCGCGCAGATGTTCGGGCTTGGGGTCGACGATGACCTGGCCCGAGCCGGCATCGACAATCAGCACATCGCCATCTTCGATGCGCTGCAGCGCGTCGCTGACGCCCACCACCAACGGCAGGTGCAGGCTGCGCGCCAGGATCGCGCTGTGCGACAGCGTGCTGCCGGCGGTGGTGACGATGCCGACCACGCCTTGCGCCTGCAGCTGCGCCAGCTCGGAAGGTGCCACGTTGTCGCACACCAGGATTTCGCCGGCCACACCCTTGAGGTCGGGAGCGCGCTTGTGCAAGAACGCATGGATGCGGCCGATCACGTGATCCAGATCGTCCATGCGGCTCTTGAGATACGCATCCTCCATCCCGTCGAACACCGCCGCCAGGCGGTCGCGCTGTACGCGCAAGGCATAGTCGGCGCTGTAACGGTGGGTGCGGATCAGTTCATCCAGGCCTTGCAGCAGCTCGGGGTCATCGAGCAGCAATGCATGCAGCTCGAGAAATTCGCCGACTTCGCGCGCCAGTGCGCCGTGCAGGCGGTCGCGCAGCTGCTGCATCTCGACCCGTGCCGACGCGATGGCGGCATGCAGGCGCTGCAGCTGCGTTTCCACCTGATTGGCGGGCACGCGTTGTTCGGCCACTTCCAGGGTATGGCTCTGGCGCACGCGTGCGCGGCCAAGCGCGTTGCCGCGTGCAGCGCCATGTCCGCGCAGGCGCAGGCTCATGCGCGGCCCTGGCGCAGCGGCGCCGTGTCGGTCGCAACGGCACCGACGCCGCACATGCTCAACTGTCCTCGTCGAAACGACGCTCGAACAGGTCCACCAGCGCCTGCAAGGCCTCGGCTTCGTCTTCGCCATCCAGCCGCACCACCACGCTGGTGCCCTGGCCTGCGGCCAGCAGCATCACGCCCATGATGCTCTTGGCATTCACCTCGCGCCCCTTGGCCGCCAGGGTGGCGTTGCTGCGATACGACGACAGCGTCTGCACCAGCTTGGCGGTGGCCCGCGCATGCAGTCCGAGTCGGTTGGAAACTATGAGTTCGCGTTCAAGCATCGTCGATGATCGCTCCGTTGCGGGTACCGGCCGCCGCAGTGGCGGGCAGTTCCTGCAATCCTTGTTCGGGGTAGTTCATCACGCGCAGCAGCATCGGCAGGCTCAGTGCGGACACCCGGCGAACCGGGGTGCCCAGCTTGGCCAGACGGTTGGCCAGATTGCTGGGGCTGGCGCCGTACAGGTCGGTCATGACCAGCACGCCGTCGCCGCTGTCGACCCGGCGCATCGCCGACGACGCCTGGGGCAGCAATGCGTCCAGGTCTGCATCGAACGGCACGTCGAATGCTTCGGTCTTCAACGGCAATTGCCGCAACAGCCCCGTCGCCACGTTCAACAACGCTGCGCCGATGCCGGGATGAGTAATGAGGAGAATGCCACAGGCCATGCCGAAACGTTAACAGGTCGGCATGACTGCGCGATAGCGTCTGCCTGCACAGATGTGTTGCGAACTGAATAGCCGTTTAGGACCGCTGCGGCGTGTCGCGTGCACTGCATGCAGCAAGCGCGCCGCTGCCCGCATGGCAATGATCGCGACGCCCGCAGTCTGCCAATGCGAACCGCATCACAAGCGAACGCTGCAGCGCGCGCTTGCCAGGCAGTCCCCGATCAGAACGCGCAGACGAATGCACCGATCAAAAGTTTTTCCCGCAGACCCAATGCCTGCGCCAGGCCGAACAATCTGCGCCCGCAGCAAAACTAAGCAAGCAGCAGTGACAAAGGCGGCCTGCAGCTCAAAATGAGCCACCAAGATCAAACCCTCGACAGCAAGCGCGGGGCAGGGACTCGATGCCGAGGCCAACCCGCAAGGCCAAGCTTCAAAGCACAGCTGTCATCGACCGTTCGCACATTCCAAGCCGCATGACACCGCTTTGACGATTCCCCAATCCCGATTCCCCAATCCCAGCCCTTCAGTCCTGCTCGCGATGAAACGTCGCCACTTCCGGCCAGCCTTGTTCGCGCGCATGGCGGGCCATGCGCTCGGCCATGTAGACCGAGCGGTGTTTGCCGCCCGTGCAACCGAAGGCGATGGTCACGTAGCTGCGGGTGTCGTTGCGCAGTCGCGGCAGCCAGGTATCGAGCAGGTCCACGATCTGCGCGCTGTAGCGCTGCACGTCCGCCTCGTTGTCCAGGTAGTCGCGCACGCCGGCATCGCGGCCGGTGAGTGGGCGCAGCTCCGGATCCCAGTGCGGATTGGGCAGCACGCGCGCGTCGAACACGAAGTCGGCTTCGGCCGGCACGCCGCGCTTGTAGGCAAACGATTCGAACAGCAGCGACAGCCGGTCATGGGAACCAAGCGCGAACTCGGTGACCACGCGGCGGCGCAATTGATGCACGTTGAGCGTACTGGTGTCGATGACGGCATCGGCCTGCGTACGCAACGGTTCGGTCAACTGGCGCTCGCGGGTGATCGCTTCCGGCAATGCCAGGCCGAGATGGCTGAGCGGGTGGCGGCGGCGGGTATCGGCATACCGCTTGATCAACGCCTCGTCGCTGGCCTCGAAAAACAGCAGCCGCGCCTCGATGCCGTACTCCTGCGCGGCCTGGCGCCACTGCGCCAGCTGGGTCAGGTCGCTGCGGCTGCGCACATCGATGCCCACCGCCAGGCGCTGGTCGCCGATCGGGTTGCCACGCAGGCGGCTTTTGACGAAGTCCGGCAGCAGCTCGACCGGCAGATTGTCCGAGCAGTAGTAATCCAGGTCTTCGAAGGTCTTCAGCGCGACCGATTTGCCCGAGCCGGACAGCCCGCTCACGATCATCAGCGTGGAGGGCGCAACACTCATGGCGTACGTCGCTCCAGCAGGTTGCTGTGGCGGGCGATGAACATCGCTGCCGGGTCGATGCCTTTGGTGCGCAGGATGTGCAGCCGGGTCGCTGCTTCGGTCAGCACGGCCAGATTGCGGCCGGGCATCACCGGCAGGGTGATCAGCGGCACGTCCAGGTCCAGCACATGGCGGCTGCCCGAATCGCCGGTCAGACGCTCGTAGCCGGACGGCGTGGGCTCGGTCATCGGCCGGGTCAGGTGCACGATCAGGCGCAGGTACTTGTTTTTCTTCACCGCGGTGTCGCCGAACATGTCGCGCACGTTCAAGACGCCCAGGCCGCGTACTTCCAGCAAATCCTGGAGCAGTTCGGGGCAGGTGCCGTCGAGCACATCGGGCGCGATCTGGGTGAACTCGGGCGCATCGTCGGCCACCAATCGGTGGCCGCGGCTGAGCAGTTCCAGCGCCAGTTCGCTCTTGCCCGAGCCGGCTTCGCCGGTGATCAGCACGCCGATCGAGTAGATCTCCATGAACACGCCATGCAACGTGACCCGCGGCGCCAGCGTGCGTGCCAGATGGTAGGAGAGATGGTTGAGCAGCTCGTGGCCGCGCTTGGACGAGATCCACAGCGGCGTATTGGATTCGTCCGCCGCCGCACGCAGATCTTCCGGGCATGACTGGTTCTTGCTGATCGCCAGCGCCAGCGGTTGCACCTGGATGATCTTTTCGATGGTTTCCCAGCGCTGCCGCGCATCCAGCGAGTCCAGCCAGGCCAGTTCCTCGGTGCCCAGGATCTGCACCTTGTTGGGATAGATCACATTGAGGTACCCAGCCAGCGACGGGCGCCGCGCGTTGTTGCTGCCGGCCTGGATCTCGCGGTGCTCGCCCTTGGGGCCGGCGACCCAGCGCAGGGCCAGCTTGTCGCGCTGCTGGTCGAACAGTTCGCGTGCGGTGATGCTGGTATTCATGCCGCGCTCGCCTGCGCGGGCGGCACGTCGGCGAGCAGCGCCATCAGGGCATCGGCGTTGGGTGCGGCGCGCAAGTTCCGACGGAAGTCGGCATCGGAAAACCGTTCGGCCAGCTCGGACAGCAGCATCAGGTGCTGGTGGGTGTAGTGCGCCGGCACGGCCATGGCGAAGACCAGGTCCACCGGCTCGTCCCCACCGAAGGACACCGGCGTGTCCAGCCGCAGCAAGGCCCCGCGTGGCCCGGTGAGGTTGGGGCAGCGCCCATGCGGAATGGCGATGCCATGGCCGATGGCGGTACTGCCCAGGGCCTCGCGCTCGCACAGGTTGGCGTAGAGCTCGTCGGCGCCGGCCTGACGACAGGAGAGCAGGTCGGCGGCGGCATGCAGGACGGTGTCGCGATCGGCGGCCGGCGACACCACGGTGCGCACGGCCGCCATCAGATCGGTTAAGGGCATGAGGGCATCAAGCGGGAAGCGTCATGCGGGATTGTCGCGCACCTCGCGGGCGTGGTGGTTACATTTCTTCTCTTTGTGCTTGAGGACCAGGCGGTCGAGCTTGTCGACCAGCAGGTCGATGGCCGCATACATGGTGGAGCCGCTGGCATCTGCGTGCAGGGTGCGACCGGGCAGGTTGACGGTGGCGACCACGTGGTGGTCCGGCTTGCGGACGGCCAGCTGCGTTCGGACTTCGCAGTGCTGGTCGAAATGGCGCTGCAGTCGCTGCAGCTTGCTTGCCACGTACTCCCTCAGGGCGGGGGTCACTTCAAGCTGGTGGCCATACGTCTCGATACGCATCGGATACCTCCATTGGTCGGTGGGCCAATGAACCGTTCCGGTGATCCGACAAGCCCGGCGCATGCCGGCGTTGCGGTGGTTGCAACGTCAGGCGATGCGCACGCGTTCGTGGGAGGCGGAAATGTTCATGGCCTCACGATACTTCGCAACGGTGCGCCGCGCCACTGGTACGCCGGATGTTTTCAGCAGATCGGCCAGCTTGGCGTCGGAGAGCGGTTTGCGCGGGTTTTCCGCATCGATCAGGCGCCGGATCATGGCCTGGATGGCGGTGCTGGAGGCCTCGCCGCCGCTGTCGGTGTCGATGCCGGAGGCGAAGAACGCGCGCAGCGCGATGGTGCCGCGCGGGGTGCGCACGTACTTGCGGGCGATCGCACGGGAAATGGTGGATTCGTGCAGGCCGAGCTCGCCTGCGATCTCGCGCAGCGTCAACGGGCGCAAGGCCTGCGGACCGAACTCCAGGAACCCGGCCTGGTGTTCCAGCAGGCAGCGCACCACCCGCAACAGGGTCTCGCCGCGCGCCTCCAGGCTCTTGAGCAGCCAGCGCGCCTCCTGCAACTGGCCGCGCAGATAGCCGGCATCGGATTCGCCGCAGCTGCGGATCAGGTTTTCGTAGCCGCGGTGGATGGTGACCTTGGGCTGCGCGCGGCCGGCCAGTGCGGCCCGCCAGACCCCGCGCTGGCGCCAGATCACGCAGTCCGGCACGACATAGGTGTCCTGCGACAGGTCGCCGATCTGTTTGCCCGGGCGCGGGTCCAGCGAACGCACCAGCTGCACCGCCTGTTCCACGTCGGCAGTGGAACGCTTGAGCTCGTGCGCCAGCCCGGCCACACCGCTGCGCGGCAGCCGTTCCAGCGGGCCGGCAACGATCTGCAGCGCCAGCTCGCGGCCGGGGGTGTCCGCATCGAGCACCCCCAGCTGCAGCGCCAGGCATTCGCCCAGCGCGCGCGCGCCCACGCCCACCGGGTCGAAGCGCTGGATCTGATGCAGGACGGTGAGCACGTCGGCCTCGTCGACCGCGGCGCCCAGCGCCAGGGTCTCGAGAATGGCCGACAGCGGTTCGCGCAGGTAGCCGTCTTCGTCGAGCGCGTCGATCAGCATCGCGCCGATCTGGCGGTCGCGCGGCGACAGCGGCGACAGATGCAGCTGCCACAAGAGGTGGTCGGCCAGTGTTTCGGATTCGGCCACGCGCTCTGCCGCGTCGCCGGACTCGTCGTCGTCAAAGCTGCCGCCGCTGCCCGAGCCGGTCCACTGCAGTTCGTCCTGCGACCAATCCTCGTCGCGCTCGGCAGGCGCGACTTCTTCGCGCTGGGGCTGTTCGGTGGACGCGGACGGCGAGGATTCCACCGCGATGTCGTTGGCCGCATGCGCAGCTTCGTCGGCCCATTCCAGCAGCGGATTGGTTTCCACTGCCTCGGCGATTTCCACTTCCAGCTCGGTGGTGGACATCTGCAATAGCTTGATCGCCTGACGCAATTGCGGCGTCATGACCAACTGCTGTCCTAGCGATGTCTGGAGCCGGGCTTTCATGCGGGCACTGACTGGAAAAAGCGTTGGCGCGGCGACGCGCTCAAAGGCGGAAAGTTTCCCCCAGATACACGCGACGGACGTCGGGATTGGCTAGCAACGTGTCTGGTGCCCCCTGCGCCAGCACGCCTCCCTCGGCGAGGATATACGCGCGGTCGCAGATTCCCAAGGTTTCGCGCACGTTGTGGTCGGTGATCAGGACACCGATGCCGCGCTCCTTGAGGTGGATGATGATGCGCTGGATCTCGCCGACCGAAATCGGGTCCACGCCGGCGAAGGGTTCGTCCAGCAGCATCATGCGCGGCTTGGCCGCCAGCGCGCGTGCGATCTCGCAACGGCGCCGCTCGCCGCCGGAGAGGCTGGCGCCGAGCTGATCGGCCACATGGGTGATCTGCAGTTCTTCCAGCAGCGAGACCAGTTCCTTCTCACGGCCGGCGTTGTCCAGTTCCTCGCGCAGCTCCAGCACCAGGCGGATGTTGTCGGCCACGGTGAGCTTGCGGAAGATCGAGGGCTCCTGCGGCAGGTAGCCGACGCCCAGCTTGGCGCGTGCGTACATCGGCTCGGCAGTGAGGTCGCGGCCATCCAATTCGATACGGCCGGCATCGGCTTCGACCAGGCCCACGATCATGTAGAAGCAGGTGGTCTTGCCGGCGCCGTTGGGGCCGAGCAGGCCCACCACCTCGCCGGCCTCCAGCGTGAGGCCGAACTCCTTGACCACTTCGCGTTGCTTGTACTTCTTGCGCAGACCGGTGGCGACCAGCATTACTTCTTCCCCTGCGGCTTGGCAGCGGGCTTGGCGGCCGGTGTCGGAGCGGGCGTTGCCGCGGCAGGCGCCGGGGTCTTCGGCTGGATGATGGTGCGCACGCGGCTGCCATCGCCGCCGCTCTGCATGTTGCCGGTCTTGGTGTTGTAGACCATGCGCTGGCCGGCGTTGGTGCCCTTGGGCGAATCCACCTTGTAATTGCCGGTCAGGATGATGATCTCATCGGCGACCTTGTATTCGATGTTGTCGGCCTGGCCGTGCATCATGGCGCCGTCGTCCATCTCCTGCTTGAGCGTGGCCTGCTTGCCGTTGAGCACCACGCGATCGGTCTGGCCGTTCTTCTGGAAGATATCGGCGGTGTCGGCGTGGATTTCCAGCGTACCCTGCGTGATCACCACATTGCCGCTGAAACGGCACTTGCCGCTGTCGTCGAGCATGTTGCAATCGTTGGCATTGGAGTCGATCGCCATCGGCTGGTTGCGATCGCTGGTCTTGGCCATTGCCAACGCAGGCAGCAGCAGTGCGGCAAACGCCAGTTTAGCGGGCAGCATTCGGTTCATAGCGGGTCTTGACCTGAGAGAGGAGCTTGTACTGGCGTGATTTGAGGTCGGCTTCGAAGCCGACGCCGCTCTGCATGATACCCGGGCGGGTCATGGTCACTGGCGCGTCGGTCTTGGCGATATTCTGTTGCGGGAACACGTCCAGGCTTTGGGTGCGGAACGTGGTGGGCGGCGTGGCGCCGCCAGTCGGGCTGTCGCCCTCGACATCGCCGCGCAGGCGCAGCTGGGTGCCGTCCGGATTGACCCAGCCGGTCTTGGCGCGCAGGGTCCACGGCAGATTGGCGTTGTCGGGCATCAGGAACACCGGCGTGGTGATGTCAGCGGTCTGGTCGGCCCGGTTGCGATGCATCTCCGGCGCGCGCAGCGTCATCGACTCCTTGCCGCTCTGCTTGTCCAGGGCAATCAGCTCGAAGTCGCGCAGGATGTAGTCGGCGCCGGACTCCTGCACGGCCGCGGCGGCTGGGCGCGCGCGCTGTTTCCAGGCCGACCAGCCGGAAATCACGGCTGCGACGAACAGCACCACGCCCAGGGTGGTGCGCCAGTTCCAATTCATGCCGAAAACTCTTCGATGATGCGTTCGACCTGGCCTTGTGCGGCCAGCACCACATCGCAGACTTCGCGCGCGGCGCCTTCGCCGCCACGGGCGCGGGTCTGCCACTGCACGCGCTCGGCAATCCATGGATGCGCGTTGGCCGGCGCCACCGGCAGGCCGACCGCGAGCAGGGCGGGCAGGTCGGGCAGGTCATCGCCCATGAACAGCACCTGGTCCAGCGACAGGCCGTGCTCCTGGCACAGCGCCAGCACTGCCAGGCGCTTGTTCTTCACCCCAATCTGCACATGCAGGCCCAGATCCTGGCCGCGCTTTTCCGCCGACAGGCTGGCGCGCGCGGTGATCAGCGCGACCTGGATGCCGGCGTGGTCGAGCTGCTTCAGACCCTGGCCGTCGAGCACGTTGAAGGCTTTGCTCTCGTTGCCGGCATGGTCGTAGTACAGGCGACCGTCGGTCAGGGTGCCGTCGACGTCGAAACAGGCCAGGCGGACGCGCGCGGCGCGCTCGATCAGCTCGGCGGGAAGGTGCTGCAAAGGGGAATAGGGCATCGGCACGAATCGGTGAGAACGGGGTCCGGCGGTTGAAAACTGAACCTGTTAAACCACCTTGGCGCGCAACAGGTCGTGAATGTTCAATGCGCCCACCGCGCGGTGCTGCGCATCGACCACGATCAGGCCGTTGATCTTGTAGTCCTCCATCAGCCGCGCGGCCTCGGCGGCCAGCTGGTCGGCGCCGATGGTGCGCGGGTTGCGCGTCATCACCTGCGCGATGCCGGCGCTGCGCACGTCGATGTCGCTGTCCAGCGCGCGGCGCAGGTCGCCGTCGGTGAACAGGCCGATCAGACGGTCGTCGGCGTCCACCACGGCAGTCATGCCCAGCCGCTTGCGGCTCATTTCCATCAACGCCTCGCTCAGGCTGGCGTCTTCGCGCACACGCGGCAGGTCCTCGCCGGCGTGCATCACATCGGTGATGTGCAGCAGCAGGCGCCGTCCCAGGCTGCCGGCAGGATGCGAGCGCGCGAAGTCGTCGGCGGTGAAGCCGCGCGCATCCAGCAGCGCGACTGCCAGCGCATCGCCCATCGCCAACGAGGCGGTGGTGCTGGAGGTGGGGGCCAGATGCAGCGGGCAGGCTTCGGCCGACACGCTGACGTCCAGATGCACGTCGGCGGCCTGGGCCAGGGTGGAACCGGTGCGGCCGGTCATGGCGATGATCGGGTTGCCCTGGCGCTTGAGCACCGGCAGCAGCATGCGCACTTCGTCTGATTCGCCGGAGTACGACAGCGCCAGCACGATGTCGGCCTCGGTGATCATGCCCAGGTCGCCGTGTCCGGCTTCGCCCGGGTGCACGAAGAATGCCGGCGTGCCGGTCGAGGCGAGGGTGGCGGCGATCTTGCGCGCCACATGGCCGGACTTGCCCATGCCGGTGGCGACCACCCGTCCGCGCGAGGCCAGCACCAGCCGGCAGGCCGCGGCGAACTCGCTGCCGATGCGTGCGCCCACGCTGGCCAGCGCCTCGCGCTCGATCTGCAGCACGCGCTGGCCGCTGGCGACCAGGCTGGCGTCGCTGACGGTGGCGGAGGGCAGGGGCGAGACAGCCATGCAGGACTCGGGTGAAGAGTAGAATGTGCGCTCATTTTATGAGGAAACGCCCTTTGGACGCCGAAACCATCCGTAAACTCATCGAATCCGGCTTGCCCGAAGCCCGCGTCGACGTGCACGGCGACGACGGCGTGCACTTCGAGGCCACCGTGGTCAGCCCTGCATTCGTCGGCAAGCCACCACTGGCGCGGCACCGCATGGTCTATGCGACCCTGGGCGAGCTGATGGGCGGGGCGATCCACGCGCTGCAGCTGAAGACGCTGACGCCCGAAGAAGGCTGAACGCAGCCGCCGAGCGGGCTGGGCCGGAGCGGTGCGCAGCACGGGGGCGGGAAGCAGGATGCACCTGCATCGCCTCGGCCGGCGTCGTCCACGCCCACGCAATGATTGCGTCCAGCGCGTCCCGGGCCATATCCGGCGCGGCTCGATCCCCCGGTTCCACCGCGCGCCGCGTGCGCCACGATCGATACGCGCCTTATTTCATTCCCGACATCCCTTCTACTTTCGGATTTCTCAGATTCCCATGGCAAAAATCGTAGTGACCGGCGGCCAAGCGCTGCATGGCGAAGTCAATATTTCCGGCGCCAAGAACGCAGTGCTGCCGATCCTGTGCGCGACCCTGCTGGCCGACGCGCCGGTGGAAATCAGCAACGTGCCGCACCTGCACGACGTGATCACCACGGTGAAGCTGCTCAGCGAGCTTGGCGCGGAGGTCACCATCGACGAAGGCACGCTGGCCAAGGGCCGTTCGATCCTGGTCGACCCGCGCTCGGTCACCCATCAGGTTGCGCCGTACGAGCTGGTCAAGACCATGCGTGCCTCGATCCTGGTGTTGGGCCCGCTGCTGGCGCGCTACGGCACTGCCGAAGTGTCGCTGCCCGGCGGTTGCGCGATCGGTTCGCGCCCGGTGGACCAGCACATCAAGGGCCTGCAGGCACTGGGTGCCGACATCAGCGTGGAAAATGGCTACATCAAGGCCACCAGCCACGGGCGCCTGAAGGGCGCGCGCTATGTGTTCGATATGGTCAGCGTCACCGGCACCGAGAACGTGCTGATGGCCGCGGTGCTCGCCGAAGGCACCACGGTGCTGGAAAACGCGGCGATGGAGCCGGAAGTCACCGACCTGGCCGACTGTCTGATCGCACTCGGTGCGCAGATTGAAGGCGCCGGCACGCCGCGCATCGTGGTGCAGGGCGTCGAGCGGCTGGGCGGCGGGCACCATGCGGTGCTGCCGGACCGCATCGAAACCGGCACCTTCCTGGTCGCCGCGGCGATGACCGGCGGCAGCGTCACCGTGCGCCGCGCGCGCCCGGAAACGCTGGATGCAGTGCTGGACAAGCTGACCGAGGCCGGCGCCACCATCACCACCACCGCCGACAGCATCACGCTGGACATGCAGGGCAAGCGTCCGCGCGCAGTCAGCCTGACCACTGCGCCGTACCCGGCGTTTCCCACCGACATGCAGGCGCAATTCATGGCGCTCAACTGCGTGGCCGATGGGGTGGGCGTGATCAACGAAACCATCTTCGAAAACCGCTTCATGCACGTCAACGAGCTGCTGCGCCTGGGCGCGGATATCCAGGTCGAAGGCCACACTGCCATCGTGCGCGGTTCCGAACGCCTGAGCGGCGCGCCAGTGATGGCGACCGACCTGCGCGCATCGGCGTCGCTGATCCTGGCAGGCCTGGTCGCCGATGGCGACACCACCATCGATCGCATCTACCACCTGGACCGTGGCTACGAAAACATCGAGGAGAAGCTGGGGGCGCTGGGCGCGACCATCCAGCGCACCGCATGATCCTGCGCGGCCGTTTCACCACCCGGCGCAAGATCCTGCTCGGCGTGATCGTGCTGATCCTGGCGTGGCTGGCCTATGCCTGGAGCGTGGGCATGGCCATCACCCAGGGCGTGGAGTTCAAGGACATGGACTGGAACAACGACGGCACTGCCAGCCGCGAAGAGATCGCGCAGTCGTTCTACGCGGTGGCGGTAAAGAAGACTGTCGAAGGCAAGCGCCATTGCGACCTGTTCTATTGGCGCAGCACCGGCGAGCAGATCCGCGTGGACTGCCGCACGGTGTTCAGCACCGGCGATGGCAAGGCCGCGGGTAAGCCCTGAGAGGTCGCAGCTCGGCCTGGCTCCGACCGGTGCATGAAGAGCGGCTGAGCTGCGGCTTGGCTGCAGGGTCCTCGCCCGCCCACCATCGCGGGACACGCCGCAAGTACGTCCGTGTAGGCTCTTATGCGGCATCCATGCCGCATAAGGTCCCGCGACGGTAGGCGGGCAAGGACCAGTCACGATGGTCGGGGTGCGCAGTCTCAACCAAACAACACTCAGCGCGCTGGCGTGGCGTCTTGGTTCTTCAATCGAGGCGCACGCAAGAGGTTTGAGGCGGTGTCCTCACCGTGCCTTCAACCGGCCGTTGCTGCTCTCGCTTTCAACAGAGCAGCCCGCGAACTGCCTGGTGCGGTGTCCTCGCCGCTTGCGGGACCGTGTGGCGGCATGGATGCCGCCACCGAGCCTCCACGGACGGATTCACGGCGTGTCCCGCGAGCGGTGAGGGCACCGCGCACTCGGTTCACCACGCTTCAGAATGGCTATTGGCGGGTTGCTCGCTCAATAGTGGCTCCCAGCAGCGCACCGCAGCGCATTCCTGGGCACGCTCGATCAGGCACAAACGCTCAGCGCAGCGACTTGATGGTCAGGTCCAGCGCATCCTGGCCCTTTTCCTTCTGCAGCAGGCGCGCCGGGACCGGCAGATCCTTGACCACCCACGCGATCAATTCCTTGTCGCCGTCCACGCGCGAGACCTTGGTGGCCTGCTCCTGCTTGCCGTTGACGGTGATGGTTTCCTTGCCGACCACCTTATAGCTCATCGGCTTGATGCGGCCTTCGTCCACCATGCGGTAGTTCAGTGGTTTGCCGGCGGCCAGATCGCGGGTGATGGCCAGGTTGATCAGCAGCGCGTCCATGTCGCCGGGCTGCAGTTTCACCGGCCCGCGGCGGTCCGGCTTGATGTCGCCGCCCCAGGTCGCCTGACTGGTCTTCCAGTCGTAGTTGGCGGTGACATTACGGCGCTTGACCATCATCGATGAGGTGTCGTTGCTGCTGACCGGGCGCAGTTGGCCATTTGCTTCTTCGAACACCGTGCTCTGGGTCAGGTTGGCCAGCTGGTTCTGGATGGTCAGCGTATAGCGCCACTGGTTGGCGCCGGCAGCGGCCAAGGTCATGGTGCCATTGGCTTGCATGCCCATATAGTTGGCCGAGTAGTCGGCCTGGAATGGCTGCATGGCCAAGGCAGGCAGACTGGCCAAGGCCAATGCGGCGGCGGCAACGATGGCGCTGGGACGGGGGAGGGTTTTCATCGATCAGGCTCCTTGGTATTCGACCAGGCGTAGATCGACCTGATCCTCACCTTTGTCACGTTGGAGGATGCGCACCGGGGTGGGGACCCCGTTGGCGATCCAGAGGATGGTTTCGTTGTCGCCACCGTTGACGCGGTACACGCGCAACGCGTCGTAGCTCAGATCGCCCACCTGCACCACCTCGGTGGCGTCGGCTGCGCGGTAGTCGTATTTGCGCACCTTGCCTACGTCGACATAGCGATAGCTGAGGTTGCGCCCGGGTTGCGCGTCGCGCATCAGCGACAGGTTCAGCGACAACGCGCTTTGGTCGCCGTGCTGCAAGGGGATCGGCTGCTGGCGATCTTCCTTCAGATCACCGTTCCACTGCGCTGTGCCGGCCTGCCAGTTGTAGACGCCGGTGACCTTCTTGCCGAAGAACACTGCCTTGCGCACCGTGCTCTGGCTTAGCGGCACATATGTGTCGCCGTCCACGCGGAACACCGTGCTCTGCTCCAGGTTCAGGCCCAGGATGCTGGCGAAGCCCTTGCGGCCACGCACTGACATGTCGATGCGCCACTGGCTACCCTCGCCGTGGCTGACCTGCATGGTGGCATCGCCTGCTTCCTTGCCACGGTAGAACGCCTGGTAGGTCGCCACGAACGGTTCCAGTGGCGGCGGTGTCCAGGTGCTGGCGGGCAGGGCTGCGGGCGGTGTCGGCGCGGCGCCTGGAGTTGTGACCGGAACGGGCGCCGCTGGCACAGGCGCGGCGGGCGCCTGCTGCGCACGGCCGGGGCCGGCCTCGGTCAGCAAGGCGACAGTTAACAGCGCGGCGGCGATCGGGATGACGTTCATGCGCTGGTGGCGGGCACGGAGGCCGCAAGGATGTCCGAGACGGGATGAGGGGGATGTCTTCCGCATTCAGGCGAGTGCGGTGTTTGCGGACTCTAGTCGCAGTGGCGTAAACAGGCACTGACCGTCGATAAGTACGGTGTCGCCGTGCACCGCGACGCGGCCACTGGCAAGCAGCTCCAGCGTGGCCAGGAGCAGCGGGTGCTCGCGCGCCAGCACCCGCGTGGCCAGTTGTTCGGCACTGTCTCCGGGCAGGACCGGCACGCGTGCCTGCGCGATCACCGCGCCGGCATCTAGCTCCGGCACCACCAGATGCACGCTGGCGCCATGCTCTGCATCGCCGGCTTCCAGCGCGCGCGCGTGCGTGTGCAGGCCGCGGTATTTGGGTAGCAGCGAGGGGTGGATGTTGAGCATGCGCCCGGCGAAACGGCGCACCAACGGCTCACCCAGGATGCGCATATAGCCGGCGCAGATCACCCAGTCCGGCTGCGTGGCGGCGATGGCATCGCCCAGCGCGGCATCGAAGGCGGCGCGGTCGGCGAAATCGCGCGGGCTGGCGCACCAGCGACGCGCCGGCTCGACTTTCTGCAAGGCCGGCGCCTGCGGGCGATCGGAAAATACGCCGACCACCTCGGCATGCAGGCGTCCGCTGGCGATCGCATCGACAATGGCCTGCAGATTGCTGCCGCGGCCGGAGGCCAGCACGGCCAGGCGCAATGGGGCCTCAGGTGCGGGCATTGGAGAGTAGGCTCACAAACGTCTCAAACCGCAGCGTTGCCGGCACCGAACAGAGCCTTCACCTGCGGACGCAGCAGCACCACCAGCGTAAACACACCGACGACGGTGCCGAACGGCATGAACGAGCAGGAGATGCCGGCCACGATCAGGCACAACAGATGCCGCCTGCGCTGGGCGATGCAACGGCCGGCATAGGCGATGAACCCTGCCAGCGTCAGGCCGCAGCAGATGAACGCTGCCGCGAACACCACGAAAAACCAGCCGAACCAGCGCGGGTCCATTGGCGGCGCGTCCGGGCTGGTGCTCTCCATGGGCAGATGGCCAGTCACGATGGCAAGGCCCATGAACAGATGGATCAATGGAAACAACGAAAACAACCCGGTGATGCCGGCCAGCACGTAGTGGAAGATCGACAGCAGCTTGAGCTGCTGCAGATCTTCGGCGCTGGCAGCGGCAGTGGCAGTGGAAGGGCTGGCGATCGGGGACGCGTCCATGCAGGTCTTCTCTCAGCCAATCCGCACGCGCTCGTCGCCATGCGCCGGCACCACCTGGCCGATGCGCCAGTGCGCCAGCGACTGCGCATCCAGTGCCTGCTCCAGCGTGGCGGCCTGCTCGGGCGAGGCGATCAGCACGAAGCCGATGCCGCAGTTGAAGGTGCGCCACATTTCGGCATCGGCCACCGCACCTTCGCGCTGCAGCCAGGCAAAGACCGGCGGCAGCGTCCAGGCGGTGGCGTCGATGTCCAGACCCAGGCCTTGGGGTATCACGCGGATGATGTTTTCGGTCAGGCCACCACCGGTGATATGCGCCATCGCGTGGATCGCTTCACCGTGCGACTTCAGCAGGGCCAGCACCGGCTTGACGTAGAGCGCGGTCGGCGCCATCAGCGCATCGATCAGCTTGGTGCCATCGTCCAGCACATGTTCGGCCGGCGCGCCGGCACGCTCGTAGATCTTGCGGATCAGCGAATAGCCGTTGGAATGCGGGCCGGAGGAGGCGATGCCGATCAGCACGTCGCCGTCGCGCACCTGCGCGCCATCCAGCAGCTGCGATTTTTCCACCGCGCCCACGGTGAAACCGGCCAGGTCGTATTCGCCCGGCGGGTACATGTCGGGCATTTCGGCAGTTTCGCCGCCGATCAGTGCGCAACCGGAGAGCTCGCAGCCACGCGCGATGCCGCCCACCACCGCCGCGGCGGTGTCCACATCCAGCTTGCCGGTGGCGAAGTAATCCAGGAAGAACAGCGGCTCGGCGCCCTGCACCAGCACGTCGTTGACGCACATGCCGACCAGGTCGATGCCGATGGTGTCGTGCCGTCCCAATTGCTGAGCCAGCTTGAGCTTGGTGCCCACGCCGTCGGTGCCAGAGACCAGCACCGGCTCCTTGTACTTGCCGGACAGGTCGAACAGCGCGCCGAAGCCACCCAGGCCGCCCATGACCTCGGGCCGGAAGCTGCGCTTGACCAGCGGCTTGATGCGTTCGACCAATGCATTGCCGGCGTCGATGTCGACCCCTGCGTCGCGGTAGGTCATGGGCGAGGGGCTGGAAGGCGTCTGGCTGGTCACGGGCGGGGGTGGCTCGGCGGTAAAGGCGGCGATTTTAGCAGCCACGTTGGCGCTAGCGCCCCATTCGGGCAACAATTCACCCGGATACGCTTATGTCATGGAACCGTCGATGCGCCGCAGTCTCGCTTTCTTTCTCGCCCTCGTGGTCGCCATGCCCGTTGCTCCGGCCTTTGCGCAAGCAGATCTGCGCACCGAAGGCGACGTTGCCAAGGCGCAAAGTGCCTACGACGCCGAAGTGCCGGTCAATAGCCAGAGCGAATCCGATCGCCCCGGCGCACTGGCACGTGCGCTCGGCGCCGTGCTGGGCAAGGTCTCCGGCGACCGCGCCGTGATGAGCCGCCCCGGCGTTCCGCAGGCGCTGCGCAACGCGCCGAACTACGTCGAACACTACGACTACCGCCAGGATCAGGGCACCTCGCGCACCGGCGCGCCGACCTTCCGTACGACCCTGGTGGCACGTTTCCGGCAATCGGATGTGGATGGCCTGATCGCCGCGCTGGGCCTGCCGGTGTGGCCCTTGCCGCGGCCCAAGCCGGTGCTGTGGTTGGCCATCGACGATGGCAGCGGCCCACGCCTGGTTGGCGTGGCCCAGGCCAATGCCGCGCGCAGCGTGCTGGACCGTGCGATCGAACGCGGCTACCGCCTCGGGCTGCCGAGCGGCGCCGCCGCCGAGCAGGCGCTGGCTGGCGCGATCTGGCGCAAGGACACCGCCGCGGTGTCGCGCGCCTCGGCCAAGTACAGCCCACCGATGCAGTTGATCGGCAAGCTCTACCGCAACGCCGCCGGCTGGACTGCCGATTGGGTCTTTGTAGACAACGGCAATGTGCTGTCCAGCTGGACCAGCAGCGACGGCGATGCACGCCGCGCCATGGCGGCCGGCGCCGACGGCGCCGCCGATGCGCTGGTCAAGCGCTACGCCAAGCGGGTGGATTCGGGCGTTCCCGGTGTCTACCGCGTGGTGATCACCGGCATCGGTAGCGCCGACGACTACCTGCGCGTGTCGGCCGCGCTGCAGGGCGTCTCGGTGGTACGCAGCATCCGCCCGGTCAGCGCCAATGGCGACCGGATGGAACTGGACCTGGAATTGCTCACGGGTATTTCCGGCCTCAACCGTATGCTCGGCGACAACAGCCCGCTGGTCTCGGTCTCGGTACCGACCGAAGGCCCGATCATTCTCGAAAACGAGCACGCCGAGTACCGCCTGAAATGACTTTGACTCCCGAAGCCGAAATTGCCCTGTTCCTGCGTCGCCTCAAGTGGGCGGCGGTGATTGTCGGTGTGTTGTGGGTGGTCTCGCTGCTGGCGCCGATCCTGACCCCGTTCGTGCTGGCGCTGTTGCTGGCCTGGCTGGGCGACCCGCTGGTGGATCGCATCGAACGTGCCGGACGCTCGCGGAATGTCGCGGTGATGCTGGTCTTCGTGCTGGCGACGCTGCTGTTCGTGCTGGCGCTGATGATTCTGGTGCCGATGATCGAGCGCCAGATCATGACCTTGATCGATGCGCTGCCGCAGATGCGCAACTGGGCGATCGGCACGGCCATCCCGTGGCTGGAAGCCAAGACCGGCATGCAGCTGATGGCCTGGCTGGATCCGGAGCGCTTGATCGACTGGATCCGCAGCCATTGGGAACAGGCCGGTGGCGCCGCCAAGACGCTCTTCGGCTACGTGTCGCGCTCGGGCTTTGCGATGGTGACCTGGGTGATCAACCTGGCGCTGCTGCCGATCCTGGCGTTCTACTTCCTGCGCGACTGGGATCGCCTGGTCGAACGCGTGGCTGCCGTCATCCCGCGCGCCTACATTGGTACCGTGAGTCGCCTGGCACAGGAATCCAACGACGTGCTCGGTGGCTTCATCCGTGGCCAGTTCCTGGTGATGCTGGCGCTGGGTGCGATCTACGCCACCGGTATGTCCATCATCGGGCTCAACCTGGGCCTGTTGATCGGCATCATCGCGGGCTTGATCAGCTTCATTCCGTACCTGGGCGCGACCACAGGCATCGTGCTGGCGCTACTGGCAGCCATCGTGCAGGCGCAAGGGCTGGATCTGAAATTGCTGGTCGGCGTGGGTGTCGTGTTCACGGTGGGCCAGCTGCTGGAAAGCTACGTGCTCACGCCGCGTATCGTCGGCGACAAGATCGGCCTGCACCCGGTGGCGGTGATCTTCGCGGTGATGGCCGGCGGCCAGTTGTTCGGCTTTCTCGGGATGTTGCTGGCATTGCCGGTCGCGGCAGTGGCCAACGTGCTGTTGCGCTATGCGCATGAGCAGTACACGCGCAGCGATCTGTATGCGGGCGAGCGCGCCGGCATCGTGCTGCAGTCCACGCCCGAGCGCAGCGTGATCATCGACCCCAGCAAGGACCCGGACCGGTCGTGAGTGTTCCGCAGTTGCCGCTGGCGTTGCGCGCGCCACCCGATCAGCGTTTCGACAGTTACATCGCCGCGCCCGACGGCCTGCTTGCGCAGTTGCAGGCGCTGGCTGCGGGGCATGTGAGCGATTGGTTGTATCTCTCCGGCCCCGCCGGCACCGGCAAGACGCATCTGGCGCTGTCGCTGTGCGCCGCCGCCGAGCAGGCCGGGCGCACTCCCGCGTATCTGCCGCTGCAGGCGGCCGCCGGCCGCTTGCGCGATGCGCTCGAAGCGCTGGAAGGCCGCGGCCTGGTCGCTCTGGATGGCGTGGAAAGCATCGCCGGCCGACGCGACGACGAAGTGGCGTTGTTCGATTTCCACAATCGCGCGCGCGCGGCCGGCATCACGCTGTTGTACACCGCGCGACAGATGCCCGATGGGCTGGCGTTGGTGTTGCCGGACCTGCGTTCGCGGCTGTCGCAATGCATTCGGATCGGGTTGCCCGTGCTCGACGATGCGGCACGCGCGGCAGTACTGCGCGACCGCGCGCAGCGTCGCGGCCTGGCGCTGGACGAAGCGGCGATCGACTGGCTGCTGACCCACAGCGAGCGCGAACTGGCGGGGCTGGTGGCCTTGCTGGATCGTCTGGATCGCGAATCGTTGGCCGCAAAACGCCGCATCACCGTGCCATTTCTGCGGCGTGTGGTAGCGGGGATGCCGGGACCCGAATAACGCAGAAGCGAAGCGGGTCGCGGTGCAGTTGTGCCGTGTGTTGGATACGCTGCGGTGGATCGGCGGCAGGTAATGCCCACGCCCTGGCGCGTCAGCTTTTCTCGGGTCCCGCCAGTTCCCCCTGCAGCGCGGCCAGCCGCTGCGGCGTGCCGACATCGGTCCAGCGTCCGGGGTGGTGGATGCCATCGATCAGGCCCTCCGCCATCTTTGCGCGCAGGATCGGCGCCAGCGCAAAGCGCGGCGCAGTACCAGTCTGTTCCGGCAACTGGCCAATGACCGATTGCCAATCGCGCAGCAGCGCTGGTCGATACATGCCAATGCCGGAATAGGTGAGCGTCGCGGGCAGATCTGCGCGCACCTTGCCATCCGCATCCAGCGCGAAGTCGGCGCGCGCTGCGTAGCTGGGGCGGTCGACCAGTACCAGCTGTGCAAGTCCTGCGGGTACCTGCGGCAGACGGGAAAAATCGAAGTCCGTCCAGATGTCGCCGTTGATCAGCAAAAAGGGCGCATCGCCTAATAGCGGCAGCGCATGCAACATGCCGCCGCCGGTTTCCAGCGGCGTGGTCCCTTCGTAGGAATAGGTCAGCCGTAGACCGTAGGCGCTGCCGTCTCCCAACAGCTGCGGAAACTGCTCGGCCAGCCACGAGGTATTGATCACCGCCTCGTCCACGCCCAGCGCCGCCAACTTGCGCAGATGCCACACGATCAACGGCGCACCACCGACGGACAGCAGTGGCTTGGGCGTGTGCTCTGTCAGCGGGCGCATGCGCTCGCCGAATCCTGCCGCAAAGATCAGCGCCTTCATGCCGTGGCCTGCTGGGCACGCGCAGCCAGCGCGGGCTTGATCACCTCGTCAAGCAGGCCGATTAACGGCGCAAGCTCGGCGTAGCGCGGCAGCACTTCGTCCAGATACGCCATGAAACGCGGCACATTGTCCAGATACCAATGCTTGCCATCGCGATGACTCAGGCGCGAGAAAATCCCCAGGTTTTTCAGGTGGCGCTGCACGCCCATCCAGTCCGCATCGCGCAGGAACTGCGCCAACGGCGGTACCGGTAATCCAGCCGTTGCGGCACGTGCGTGATAGTGCTGCAGCCAGCTGTCTACGCGAGCGATCGGCCAGCTCACCGAAGTGTCCTTGAACAGGCTGATCGGGTCGTAGGCAATCGGGCCGATCACGCAATCCTGGAAGTCCAGCACCGCCGGGCCATCGGGCACCGGCATCAGATTGCGCGGCATGAAATCGCGGTGGGTGAACACGCGCGGCTGGGCCAGCGCGTTGTCCATCAGACGGCGCTGCACCAATTGCAACTGCTCGGCATGGGCGCAGTCCAGCTGCACGCCCAGGTGGCGGCCTAAAAACCACTCTTCGAACAAGCCGGCATCGCGTTGGAGCAGCGCCTCGCCAAACACGCCACTATCGGCAGGTGGGGGAATTCTTTGCAGCAGCAGCAGCTGGGCAATCGCGCCATCCAGCAAGTCGTCGGCGTTGGCGTCGGTGAGCACCTGTGCCAGCGTCGGAACGCCCAGATCCTCTAGCAGTAAAAAGCCCGTTTCCAGATCCTGCGCAAGCACCTGAGGCACGCGTACCCCATGGGCGCCCAGAAGTGCATGCATGCGCAGCCAGGGCGCCACGTTTTCCAGCTGTGGCGGCGCATCCATCAAGATGCGATCCACGCCACGCCCGCGCGTGCGCCAGTAGCTGCGAAACCCCGCATCGACCGATGCGCGCTGCAGCGAGGCGTGTGGATCGTCGAGCGCTTGTTGTGCCCAATGCAGGCGAAGCGCATCGCGCGCAGGATCCGGATGAAGTGACGTCATGAAGAGAGAAGGCGTAGTGGAGTGATGGATAGACGCAGCAGAAACGCGTTGAAACGCTCAGCGCTTGCTGCCACTGAACAACCGCAACAACGCCAGGATGGCAATCGCGCCGAGCAGCGCGCCAAGGAAACCGGCCGGCTCGCCCGCGCGGTACCACCCCATGTAGCGGCCAAACCAGCTGGCGACCACGGCACCGGCAATGCCCAGCACGATCGTCAGCAGGCAGCCCAGACGTTGGGTACCCGGCGTAATGAAACGCGCCAGCAGCCCAACCACAAAACCGACCAGCAGAATGTAGAGCCAGCTGTCGCTACCAAACAGATGATTCATCGCAGCACCGAAGGTGGACGGGATCGGCAGACTAGCATTTCGGATGTCGCTGCCTCACGCAGCGAGCATTGGAGCGCGCGGGCCGATGCACTGCCTTCAGCATGACATGGTCATCGGCTCCTGCTACCAAGCGCTCATGGTTTCGGGCAGTGACTCCCGGGAAGTTGTCTTCCCGCGCAAAGAAGTCGTCTTTCGATAAACAAACCCCTGCGGAATCCTTGCCGACTTGGGTGTGCAAAGAACGCCAGTTCTGCGCTGGGCAATGCGCGCCAGGCACGTTCCGAAGAAGAGCAACCGATCTCCCCTCTGCCAGCGGCAGAGGGGATCGGGTAAGGATGCGGTCCAGGCAGTACGTGGAGCCCGGCGGCCAGGTTGCGCCAGCAAGCCTGAGCGCCAAAGCGGGTCAGCCCGACGACCACGGCGCACCCGCTCATCCCCACTTAAAGCGCAGCCCCACCTTTCATGAAATCGATGCGCGCCAACCGCACGCATCGATGAAGCCACAACTCAACAGCAACCATGCCCACCATGACGGGTGCCGCTATCGGCCACCACCGGCGAGCCGCTGGTTTCGCCGCGCAGGCAGGCGGCGTGATGGTCGGCAATCACCTGCGAGACGCAGGCAGTCACGCGCTTGCCCATCGGGATGTGCAGGAACTCGTTGGGGCCATGCGCATTGGAATGCGGGCCAAGCACGCCGGTGATCATGAACTGCGCGCCGGGAAACTTCTCGCCAAGCATGCCCATGAACGGGATCGAGCCGCCTTCGCCCATGTACATCGCCGGCTTGTCGAAAAAAGCCTGGCTGGCGTCGTCGATCGCCTTCTCCAGCCATGGTGCCATCGCCGGTGCATTCCAGCCGGACGAGGCCTTTTCCAGCTCGAGCGTCACCTGCGCGCCATTGGGCGGGTCGCGCAGTAGTGCGGCCTTGAGCAACTCGCCGCAGGCCTTGCCGTCAGCCGTTGGCGGCAGTCGCAGCGACAGTTTCACCGCGGTCTGCGGACGCAGCACGTTGCCGGCCGACGCCAGCGGCGGCATGCCATCCACACCGGTAATCGACAGCGCCGGGCGCCAGGTGCGGTTCAACACCAATTCGGTGAGGTCCTCGTGCATCGGCACCAGGCCATTGACCATCGGGAACTTGTCGAAAATCGCGGTATCCAATGTGGCAGCGGCGGCCTTCGCTTGGGTCAGCCGCTCGGCGGGCACCTCCACATGCAGGCCATCGAGCAGGATGCGGCCGGTGGTTTCGTCTTCGATGCGGGACAGAAGCTGGCGCAGCAGGCGGAAGCTGGACGGCACTACGCCCGACGCATCGCCCGAGTGCACGCCTTCTTCCAGCACCTTGACCATCAGGTTGCCGCCGGTCAGCCCGCGCAACGAAGTCGTGCACCACAGCTGTTCGTAATTGCCGCAGCCCGAGTCCAGGCACACCACCAGCGACGGCTTGCCGATGCGCTCGGCCAGATGGTCCACATAGGCCGGCAGATCGTAGCTGCCCGATTCCTCGCAGGCCTCGATCAACACCACGCAGCGCGCATGCGGCAGGCCCTGGTTGCGCAGTGCCAGAATCGCGGCGAGAGACCCGAAGATGGCATAGCCGTCGTCGGCGCCACCACGCCCGTACAGCTTGTCGTCGCGCAACACCGGCTCCCAGGGGCCCAGGTCCGGGTCCCAGCCGGTCATCTCCGGCTGCTTATCCAGATGACCGTACAGCAGCACGGTGTCCTCGCCCGATTCGGGGCCGGTGGCCGGAATCTCGATGAAGATCAATGGTGTGCGGCCTTCCAGGCGCACCACCTCGACCTGCATGCCGTCGATGGCCTGCGCACGCGCCCAGGTCTCCATCAACACGACCGCCTGCTCCATGTAGCCGTGGGCCACCCAATCGGCATCGAACATCGGCGACTTGTTGGGAATACGGATGTAATCGACCAGTTGCGGGACGATCTCGCGGTCCCAGGTGTCGCTGAGGAATTGGTCGATCTTGGCGCTGTCCATGGAGGCTCCGAATGCGTGACGTAGCCGCACATTCTACGCCCGCCTCGGGGGGTAGGTATTTCCCTACAAGGCGGCGCGCAGTTCACCGGCTGTGTGAAAAGTTCGTTGGCGATAGGATTGCTGCATGTGGCGCGGGATACTGGCTCCGCCGGCAGGAATGCTGGCTAGGACCATCACCCAAGCCACAAGGAGCGTTGCAATGAAGTCATTTACCGTAGTCCTGAAGTCCCTGCTACTGGCGTTGTTGTTGTCCTCGAATGCGTATGCGCTCGACAAGGTCGATATCAACACCGCGTCTGCTGAGGAATTGGACAAGGTGCTGATGAATGTCGGGCGATCAAAAGCCGAGGCAATCGTCGAGCACCGTCAGGCAAACGGTCCCTTCAAAAGTGCCGAGGAACTGGCACTGGTCAAGGGCATCGGACTCAAGACGGTCGAACGGAATCGCGACCTGATCGAAGTTGGAGCCACGATGGCTCCAGCCAAGAAGGCTGCCAAGGGGGCGGCGGTGAAACCGGTGGGACGGCGTTAAGGGGAAGGGATCCGAGATACGGTTCGACGCGAGGATGCGTGGCCGCAACCTAACTGGACAGGATGTCTGGGGGATGGCTGGAAGCCGACAAGGACGTGGAATCGCCCGGTGTTGCACTTGGATGTGCAGCCGGGCGTTTTTCGTTTTGGCCTGTGAAGATCTTGGGATCGCGCATCGCCAAGGTGTTTTGAAGTGGACAGCAAAACTTGGTGGGCAGTCTTCAGGCAGAGTGGACTGCTTCAAAGCCTCCAAGTGTTCGAGTGACTCATGCGTACCAAGTATTGGTAGAGCCCGCCTTGCGATGGGTCGTGGCGTCAGCCCGCCGCTTGATGTTCAGGTCACTGGCTATGCGTCTTGCCGATAAAGACAGACGAAGCGGCAAGATACAGCCTGATCTCGGGGCGTGAGCTTGAGGCACAATGCGCCGATGCAGCTGACAGACCTGAGCAGCCGGGTGATTCCGGCCCACGAGTACCGCCGTGAGCGGTGGCGCAATCAGTTGGGTTGGACGCGGGAGATCCTGCGTGTGGGCGATACAGCGCAATGGGCATTGCGGCTGTCGATTGCCGAAATCGAGCAGGATGCCGCGTTCTCGGCATTCCCGGGCATCGATCGTGAGTTGGTGCTGCTTCGGGGTCATGGCATGCGTTTGACGTTCGGCGGTGGCGATACTGATGTCCAAGCCGCAACCAAAGCCAAACCCAAAGCCGAAACCCATATCCATACCGGTGCTAGTGACATTGCCAGCGCTCGTGTGACCGTCAGCGCCGAGAATGCCGGAGCCGAAACCGAAACCGCTGCGGGTGCCTGGAAGGGTGTTGGTTCAGACGCGAGTGGCGCAGAGAGTGTTGGCGAGCATGCTGCTGTCGATGGATCTTTGAGCGCTGGTGAGCGCCTTGCTGCAAACGCTTCGGGCAGCAGGCGATGGGTGGACTTAGTACCGCCCTATCAACGCGTGCGATTTGCCGGCGAAGAGGCGGTTGAGGCAGTGCTGCTGGACGGACCTACCCAGGATTTCAACCTGATGTGGCGGCGCGATGTGCTGCAGACCGAGCTGCTGCATCGTCCTCTGGTCGGCACCATGTTGTTCTTTGCCGACCCAGGTAGCGCCTGGGCGATTCATCTGCTTGCCGGCCAGGCCAGTTTCGGGCGCGACAGCGGTTTGCCGCCGTTGGCGGCTGGCGATACCGCGTGGTTGAGTGCAGCGACGCGCACCCGTTACGTACTCGACGGTGGCGGCGAATTGCTGGCGATTCGGGTGAGTCCGGTCTAGGGCCTTCTTCACGTATCTGCGAGCAGGGCGCGCTCTTGGCACGCGCCCGGATGCATTCGTGTCAACGCAGACAAGCGACGGCATCGCTGTGCCACCTGGCTAGGGAACAGTGCAGGCGCCGCGAGTGGTTCCGGCAATTCCAGGGGGAAACCAATGAGTACCATCAGCTCGGTCGGAGCCGGCTACGCCGCCTACACGTCCTATGCAAGCCGCAGTGCGACCACCGGCAACGCCGCATCCGCCGCACAGGCGGAAAAAACCAATCCGCTGACGCAGTTGTTCAAATCCATCGATAGTGACAGCGATGGCAGCCTGACCGTGTCCGAGCTGTCGACCGCGCTGTCGTCCAATAGCAATGACGACAGCAAGATCGACATCGACGGGCTGCTGAGCATGCTCGATCAGGATGGTGGCGGCACCGTCAGCGAGAGCGAACTGGCGCAGGCCTTGCCGCCGCCTCCGCCACCGCCGGGTGAGCAAGGACAGGATGTGCAGTCGTTGTTTGCCGGCCTGGACAGCGATGGCGACGACAGTGTCAGCAGCGGTGAATTGAGCACGCTGGTCAATGGCGACAGTGCGTCGAGCACGCAGCTGCTGGACCTGCTCGACAGCGACAAGAGCGGGGCGCTGAGTCTGCAGGAACTGCAGGAAGCGATGCAGCCACGCGATCCGCCGCCGCGACCGCCGTCATCGGCCGATGCATCCAGCAGCGACGGCACACAGCAGGCCTATGCAGCGTTGATGCAGATGGCCGTGGGGCAGTACCGCAGCATTGGCGGCAGCGCGACAACGAGCAATCTGGTCGATCTGGCAGCGTAATGCGGTGATCGAGAGAGAATGGGGAAGCCGGAGCGCGGTCCTGGATCAGCCGGTGCGTCTAGCGCGCAGCCACCGCAAGCAGGGATGTTGCGGATTTCAGCAGCAGACGCGCTGCGGGTATCTGCGTAATCGCTTTGTTGAGCGCTTTTGGCGGTGCCGCGTGCGGTGGTTCAGTACACGTCGCGGCGATAGCGCCCGCTGCCCAGCAGTTCCTGGCTGACATCGGCTCCGAGGATGCAATCCAACGTGCGGTCGAGTTCGGGTGCCATGCCGCGCAGGCTGCCGCAGACGTAGATACAGGCATCTTGATCGATCCAATGACGCAGGCGGTCGGCGGCTGCGGCAAGTGCGTGTTGGACGTAATGCGGTGGCTGCGGTTGATCGCGCGAGTAGACAAGCTCCAGGCGTTCGATCCAGCCGTCCTGGTGCCACTGCTGCAACTCGTCGGCATACAGCGCGTCGTGCGCGGCATTGCGTTCGCCGAACAGCAGCCAGTTGCGCCGCGCGCCGGCTGCGATGCGGGCACGTAGATGCGCGCGCAGACCGGCGATGCCGGTGCCGTTGCCGATCAGCAGCATCGGCTGGTCGGGTGCGGGCGGGTGGAAGCCGGGGTTGCTGCGCAAGCGCAGCGCGATGGGCGCGCCTATCTGTGCATGGACGCAGAGCCAGCCGCTACCCAGCCCCAGGCTGCCGTCGGCGTGCCGATGCTCGCGCACCAGCAGTTCGGCATGGCCTTCCTCGGGGATGGAGGCAAGCGAATAGTCGCGATGGGGCAGGGTGACCAAACTGCGCACAAACGCATCTGCGTCCAGTGGTGAAGTTGTGCCTGTGGCTGTTCCCGTAGCTGTATCAGTGCCTTTACCTGTATCCGTAGTTGGGTCGATTCTGACTTCGGCATCGGCATCGGCATCGGCATCGGCATCGGCATCGGCATCGGCGCCAGCCATAGCACTAGCACTAGCACTAGCACTAGCACTAGCACTAGCACTAGCACTAGCTCTGAGGCTGGCACCGGCATCCACATCGGTACCGAGAGCGGCATCGGTATCGACGGGAAGTTGCGCGCCGCCGAGCCAGTCGCGCAGGGGGCGGCCGTCGATCTGCTGCGCGCCATCGTAGTGGTTACGCCGCAGCCAGGACTCGACCGCATCCGGGGTGTGACGCGGTGCGATCTCCGCGATATCGCCTGCGCTCCACTGCGGCAACGCGCCATCGCATGGCGTCAGGCGCAGTCGGTAAATCGGCGCACCCGCACTGCCGGGATTGACGTGGACACGTTCGCGTAGCTGCCAGGTGGTGTAGGTGGGCAGGCTCCAGTCGGGTTGCGTCGCCATTGCGGGCGCCAGTTCCGCCAGACGGCGTTGCCAGTGCTGCAGGGCGTTCGGGTCAGCGTTATCGACCTCGATGCGTTCGAACAGGCGAGTGGCGCCGCGCGCCTGCAGGCGATCGTCGAGGCGTCGGCCGAACGCGCAGTAGTGCGCGTAACCACGGTCGCCAAGCGCCAGCACTGCGTACTGCACCGCCGTCAGATCCTGCGCGAGGTCGGCACGCCAGGCGCGCTCGGCGGCCTGCGCATGGTCGGGCGCATCGCCTTCGCCGGTGGTGCTGACGATGCACAGCAGCCGCGGCACGCGTGCGAGTTGATCGCTATCGACGGCTTCGATCGGCAGCGCATGCGCGCCGACGCCAGCCGATTGCAGCGCGGCAACGCTGCGTTGCGCCAGCTCACGCGCAAATCCGGTCTGGCTTGCCCAGACGATCAACACGCCGCTGGCGTCTGCGCGTTGTGCGCCGACGCGCTTGCGGGCACGCAGCAGCACGACCGCACACAGGCCCAGATACAGCGCCAGGCCGAGTGTGGCCAGTTGCCAACGATGCGGCGTGGGTGGGCTCCACCATGCGCCCGCATGCAGGCCGGCCAGCCAGCCGACGATGACCGCAAGCGCCAGCAGAACCAGCCCGTTGCCCAGCCACACGCGTGAGGTGGCGCTGCTCATGACGCGGACAGGTGGCGTTCGAATGCCGGGCTCATGGATTCGAGCAGGATGCCGTCCTTGCGTGCCAGGAATCGCACGGCCAGTTCCGCCTTGCGTGCATGGGCAAGACCGGCATCGACGCCAAGCACGGTCATCGCAGTGGCCCAGGCATCGGCCTGCATCGCATCGGGCGCGAGTACGGTAACCGCCGCAGGGGCATGCGGAACGGGCGCGCCGGTGCGTGGGTCGAAGGTGTGCGTATAGCGTGTGCCTTCGGCATCGAAGCGGTGCCAGCGATCGCCGGAGGTGGCGACCGCCAGGCCGTCCAGCGCCAGCACGCGTGGTGGTAGTGCGCTGCGGGCGTCTTCGTCGGGGGCGGATTCGACCAGCACGCGCCACACGCTGATATCAGGCTTGCGTCCGTAGCCGAACAATTCGCCGCCGACCTCGATCAATGCACTGTCGATACCCGACTGCAGCAATGCGCGATGCACACAGTCCACACCGAAGCCCTTGGCGATGCCGGACAGATCCAGTGCCACTGCGCCTGGCTGCAGCACACGCTTGCCATCCAGCTGCAGGCGTTGCCAGCCGCAACGCAGGCTCGCCAATGCGATCGCCTGCGCTTCCGGCACACGCCGGCGCGCGCCGGCGGCGCCGAAGCCCCATAGCTCGACCATCGGACCGACGGTGGGGTCGAAGGCACCCTCGCTGGCCTGTGCGATCTCCAATGCTGCGCTCAGCACTGCGTGGAATTCGTCGGGCAGGTGATGCCAGCTGCCCGCCGGTGCGCGGTTGTAACGGCTGATATCCGAATCGACCTCCCAGGTACTCATCTGCGCGACCACGCGATCCAGCGCGGCCTGGATGCACGCATGCAAGGGGTGCAGATCGCGTCCGCGCGGCGCCACCAGCTTCACGCTCCAGGTGGTGCCCATGCTGCGGCCGCCGAGCGTGGCAATGGCGTGGTCGGCGGAAGACGATGCGGGCATGGACGGGTCTTATGAAGATGAGGCGGCAGGATGCACGCTGCGTGCGCTCCTGCCGCGTGCCGGCAGATTACTGCGGCAGCACTTCCAGTGTGGCGACATAGCCCAGGCGACGTTGCTTGGCCTGCGGCAGCGAGGTCGTTGTGTCTTCGCTGGTGGTTTCCAGCCAATACATGCCGGCTTCCGGCCAGGTCACGCTGAAGCCGCCCTTGGCATCGGTCTTGAGCTTGATCTCGTTTTGCGCATTCCGGTAACGGGTGCCGCCGCGCACGATGTCGATCTCCAGCCCGGCGGCCGGTTTGCCGTCCAGCTGCAGGGTGAACTGCGCGGGTTCGCCGGCAACCAGATCGTTGGGATGGGTCACCGGAATCAACTCGATGCCCTTGCCGGCGGGCTTGAAGACCGTGGTGGTCGGCGCACCGCGGGTGACGAAGGCTTCCACCCGATTGAAGGACTGCGAGACCTGTAAATCCTGCGCGTTCTTTGGCACCTCGGTGGCGAAGCGGGTTTCGTCGCCACGCCAGCGCTTGGGCTTGCCGTCTTCCTTCCAGCTGGCGAACAGGCCTGCATTGACCATGGCCAGCTTGTAGGTGCCGGGCTGGGTGAGCTGCAGGTCGAACACGCTGCGGTACTTGCCGGTCGCCGGGTTCTCCGGCGTGAGCGCACTGCCATCGGGGGCGGTGATGCTCAGGTTATCCAGTCGCAGCGGCACGTGGTTGAAGTAGAACAGATCGTTGGACACTGCAGCATCCACGGTGATCCACGGCGCATCGCCAGCGATGACGGTCTGCGACGGCAGCAACCAGGCCTTATGAGCAAGTGCGCTGAGTGGCAGGCTGGCAAGCAGGCTAATCAGGACGAGCGAGCGTTTCATGACGACTCCTTGAAAGACGATGACAACGATGGGACGCATGTGGGATCAGGGCGAGACTGCAACGCTGTCTACATGCGTGGAAAGCGCCGGGTGTGAAGCAACACGCATTGCCGCCATGCGGCAGGTGTGACCTGCGGAAACATCGACGTGCTGGAGAGCACCGTCAACGCCAGCGCAGCGTTCAGGGCTTTGCAACCAGGCTGATCGCACCGAGCTCGCTGCTGCCGCTGGCTTTGGCTGTCTGCGCGGAGGTCGCCGGCCAGGTGAAAGGCACCTTGACCAGCTCGCGGCCGCCAACTTCGCGTGCGGCTTCCACCACCAGCGTGTATTGCCCAGCCGGCAGCGACTTCAATGCGCCCTTGGTGTCGGAAAATGATAGCGCATGCGCGCCGGCCGGCCGGGTGGGGCCGGTGACGCCGTCGACCGGCACGCTCAGGGTGCGTCCGCTCTTGCGCCACCACTGGCGCAGATCCGGCAGCCATTTGGTGCCGTGGCCTTCGGCGGTGTCCCTGGATTGATACCAGACCGCCAGATTGGCGGCGACCTTCTGGTCTGCGCCTTCCAGCCAGATCGCGACATACGGGCGGTGGTATTCGGCGACGTTGAGCTTAGGGATTTCGACGTTGATGTCGAGCGTGGCCGCATATGCCGGCATGGCGAGCAGGCCGCTTAAGGCGATGGTCAATGTGGCGCGCATGATCGTCTCCGGTAGAAGGATTCAGTGGACCAACAGCAGTGCAAGCAACAGCGGAATCAGCAGGCCCAGGCCGACCAGCGGCCAGGTCATGTGCCGCTGCCGTGCATGCAAGTGAAGAAGAAACAGGCCGGTGATGCAGAACACCAGGCAGGCGATCGCAAAGACATCGATAAACCAGCCCCAGGCCGGCCCGGCGTTGCGGCCTTTATGCAGATCGTTGAGATAGGCCACCCAGCCACGCGATGTGCGCTCGTATTCGATTGCACCCGTCGTACGGTCCAGGCTCAGCCACGCATCGCCGCCTGGGCGGGGCAGTGCGACATACACCTCGTCGGCCGACCATTCTCCGTTGCGTGCGCCGATGCTGATGTCGAGCTGGCGCGCCAACCATTGCGCCACACGGGGCGGCAGCGGTGCATTGCCGTCCTGCCGCTTGCCCAGCGTGTGCAGCAGGGCAGGCGGCAGCGTCAGCGTGCGTTGCTCGGTCGATGGGCTGGCTTCGATGCGCGCGGCGTGATTCAAGGTCAGCCCGGTGACCGTAAACAGCAGCATGCCGATCAGGCACAACGCCGAGCTGATCCAGTGCCACTGATGCAGCATGCGCAGCCAGAAACCGCGACGTTGCTGCGCGCTGGCGAGGTGAGCGTGGTCTGAGGTGGACATGCTGCGCTCAGGCCATAACGTCAGAAACGCGAGGCTGCAACTGCCGCTGCCGTGCAGCCACCTCGTGCAGCAGGGCGCGCAGGCGCGGATGGCGCGCGCGGGCCAGCAGCGGGGCGAGCTGTTGCAGAAAACCGGCGTGGCCACCTGCGATGGCGCGGCGCATCCACTGTTCTGCGTCATCCAGCTCGCCGCTGTCGGCGAGCTGGGTGGCGTAGCCGGCCTGACCGCGGAAATCGCCCGCTTCGGCAGAGCGCCGGTACCACACGCATGCGGCCAGGGGATCTGCAGCGCAGGCCAGGCCCTGGTCGAGATAGCGCGCCAGGAAGTTCATCGACTTGGCATGACCGGCTTCGGCCGCGCGGCGGTACAGCGCCAATGCCTGCGTGTGGTCCTGCGCCACGCCGCGCCCGGAGGCGTACATGTGTGCCAGGTTGTACATGCCCCAGACCAGGCCATGTTCGGCGGCGTGGCGATACCACAGCACGGCCAGCACATCGTTGCTGGCCGTGCCGAACCCGAGCTCATGGCAGCGGCCCAGCTGGTTCATCGCCTCCGCACACCCTGCGTTGGCGGCCACTTCGTACCACAGCATCGCTGCAGCCGGATCTGCGGCAATGCCGCGTCCTTCGGCGTACATCTGCGCGAGCAGCACTTGTGCACTTACGTCATGGTTCGCAGCGGCTTTGTGCAAGAGCGCACGTGCCTGTTCCGGCTGCGTGCGCAGCAACGCGCTCAGCTGCGTGATGTCCAGCGCCGGCTCAGACATCGGCCCATTGCCGCAACAGGTTGTGATACACGCCAGTGAGCTGGATCAATGAGGGATGCCCGGGCGTGTCCTGGGTGAGGCGGCGGATCGAGACATCCAGTTCGAACAACAGGCGGCGCTGCGCAGCGTCACGCAGCATGCTTTGAGTCCAGAAAAAGCACGCCACGCGCGCGCCACGCGTGACTGGCATGACCCTGTGCAGACTCGTGCCCGGATAGATCACAAGATGCCCGGCCGGCAGCTTGACCGACTGCGTGCCGTAGGTGTCTTCGATGACCAACTCGCCGCCGTCGTAGCTGTCCGGGTCGCTGAGAAACAGCGTGGCGGAGACATCGGTGCGTACTGCTTCGGCGCCGCCACGACTGCGGTCGTAGCGCACTGCGTTATCGACGTGATAGCCGAACGACTGCCCGCCGCTGTAGCGATTGAACAGCGGCGGATAGATCCTGCGCGGCAGCACTGCGGAAAAGAACGTGCTGCTGCGCGCCAGTGCCTCCAGCACCAGCGCGCCGGCCTCGCGTGCAACGGCGCTGTCTTCGGGCAACTGTGCGTTGTCCTTGGCCTGTGCCGACTGGTGGCCTGCAGTGATGCGGCCGTCTGCCCAGTCGGCCACGTCCAGCTGTGCGCGCAGCTGGCTGAGCTGCGCGGGGCTGAGCACATCGGGAATGGGCAGCAACATGCGGTGGTCTCCACGTCGCCAGCGCAGCGCGCACGGCGTGCCTGAGGGTTAGAAGCTGAAGGTGGCGTTCAACACTGCCGAGCGGCCGTCCCCCGGCAATGCCCAACCGCTGCCCGCCGTGACGGTTCCTGCGGCATTGACAGTGAGGTTGTTGCGGATGCTGGTGTAGTAGACCTTGTCGAACAGGTTGTTGACGTTCAACTGCAGGCTGAGCCACGTGTTGACGCGCAGGCCGACCATGGCGCGATGCACCCAATAGGCGTCGGTCTTGCGGTAGACCGCGGTCGAGGTGTTGTTCGGGTAGAAGCTGCCCTGATAGTTGACGCCGTAACCGAAGGTCCACTGGTTGAGCTGGTAGGTGGTCCAGAGGTTGCCGGCGTTGCGCGGGGTCTGCACCAGCTCGCGCCCGGCGATGGGGTCGCCTGTCAGGCTGGCGGTGCGGTTGGACACGCTCTGCAGCACTTCGCTGTCCAGGAAGGTGTAGTTGGCGAAGATGGACCAGCGCTCGGTCAGGTAGCCGGCCGCGCCCAGCGCAATGCCGTCCACGCGCGCCTTGCCGTCCAGCACCTGCTCGGGGACCAACGGGTCGCCGCTGTTGACCTTGTAGTTCTGGCGTTCGTTGCGGAACACCGCAGCGGTCAGCGCCAGGCGCTCGTCCAGCGCATCCCACTTGCCGCCCAGTTCGATATTGACCGCGGTTTCCGGTTCGACATTGCAGTTGGCACCCACGGTGGAGGTGGCAATCGGCGTGCACGAGCCGTTGACCGAGGCCTTGGAAGGCGTCTTCGCATTTGCATAGGACAGGTACAGGCTGGCGTTGTCGACCGGTTTGAATACCAGGCCGGCGCGATACGAAAACAGATCGTCCTTGCTGCCGGCGGGGAAGCCCGCAGTCACGCCGGTGATGCCGCCGGTGGCGTTGACGGTATAGGTGGTGGTGTCGCCTTCGTTATGCTCGTAGCGGCCGCCCAGGTTGAGCATCCATTGCTCGTTGAATTGCAGCGTGTCGAACAGGTACACCGCCTGGTTGGTCAGGCTGCCCTTGCTGCGGCCGGTGCGGAAATAGTTCTGCGGGCCGGTCCAGATGTTGTACGGGTTGTCGAACGACTGCAGCGGGTAGGTGATGCCGGTGGTGGAGCCGTCGGCATTGCGGAACAGCGAACCACTATCCAGCTCGAAGTCTTCCTTGCTGAAGGCGACGCCGGCGACGACGCGATGTTCGATTGCACCGGTGTGCAGCGTGGCGGTCAGGTCGGTCTGGCTGTGCGCGATGAAGTTTTCGGTATCGCGCACCAGTCCGCGCGGCCCGCTGTTGGGGTTCCAGGTGGACGGCGGCTGGCCCACGCACGCGCGGCCGGTGTAGGCGTTGGTGTTGTTGGGCAGGCACCAGGTGCCCTCCGGAGCAGTGGCGGTGGTGCGCTGATCCACGCGCTGCAAGCGCGCCAGACTGCGCAGTTTGACGTTGTCGTCGAAGTCCATTTCCAGCACGCCGGTGAGCATGTCCACGTCGATCTCCTGACGCGCCACATTGCGATAACCGTAGTAGGTTTCGCGGTCCACGCCCGGCAGCGGGCCATCGTTGAAGGGGCTGAGCGCGAAGGGCACGCCGTACTGCGGCAGGTTGTTGTCGTGCTGGTGCAGATAGCTCAACGTGAAACGCGTGTCCGAGCCCAGGCCGAACGCCACCGACGGCGCAAACCCCCAGCGGTGACGGAATTCTTCATCGCGGCCCGGCACGTCCTGGGTGTGGCCCATCGCATTCAAGCGCACGGCAGTGCCGTTTTCGAAATCGTAATTGCTGTCGGCAGTGAGGCGGCCGTAACGGTCGCTGCCGCCGCCGATCATGACGTTGGTGAAGTTGCCCTGGCCGGCAGTCTTGGTGACCAGATTGATGTTGCCACCGACCGAGCCGGCGCCGGACATGGCCGAGTTGGCACCGTTGATGAGCTCGACGGATTCGAGGTTGAAGGTGTCGCTGCGGCTGTACTGCGCGCTGTCGCGCACGCCGTCGGTGGTGATGTCGCTGCTGGCGGTGAAGCCGCGCAGGTTGATGCTGTCGCCATAGCCGCCGCCGCCTTCGCCCGCACCGAAGGTGATGCCGGGCAGGGTGCTGAGCACATCGCGCAGCGACAGCAGATTCTGCTGGTCCATGGTCTGCTTGGTGACCACGGTAATGGTCTGCGGCGTGTCGCGCAGCGCTTCTGTGTACTTGGGCGAAGAGGGCTTCTGCGCACGTTCCTGCTGCACCCGGATCGCATCCAGATCCACCGCCCCTGGAGGCGCCGACACATCGTCGGGCTGGGCGAAAGCGGGGGCGGACAGCGTCAGCAACACGGCCGAAGCGAGCGGGGAAATGCTAGGCGTCATGGAAGGTCTCAAAGAGGAGGCGAGGCTCCCACCTGGCGATGGCTCGGCGGATGCGGGATGGAATGCGTGGACACTGCGCCGGCTAATCCGATGCGCTGCGCCGACAGTCGCCGAAGCCAGGCAAGCTGAAGCGCTGCGCGAGGGCGCACAGGCGCAGCGAACGAGCGGGGCGGGTGTCGAGCAGGACTGGTTGCATGAGGTCGCAGACAGGCCAGTTGTTAAGAAGGCCTTAAGGATGCGATCTTAAATGCAAATCATTCTTCTTTGCAATATTCACCGACCAATGGCAAACGCTGCAACGCGTGGCGCCCTCGAGCGCTGGCCGCCGCAATGCACTGCGTCAGCGATCGTCGCGGGTCCAGATGCCGTCGTGTTCGCGCTTGACCGGGAACTTGGGCACGGCCGTGTAGGCAGGCGCGCACAAGGGGCGGCCGTCGCGGATATCGAAGCGCGCGCTATGCAACTGGCATTCGATGGTGCCGGCAACCGGATCGAAGCTGCCAGGCGACAATTCGTAGTCTTCGTGGCTGCAGCGGTCTTCCAGCGCATACAAGGCGCCATCGAGGTTGAACACCACGATCGGCGTGTCGGTGACCTCGTCCCAGACGGTCTGCATTTCACCGGGCAGCAGCGCATCGCTGGCACACACGAAGGTCCAGGTGTCGCTCACGGGGTCGGCCCGCCCAACTGCTTTTCCAGCACTTCAAAACGCAGATCCTGGCGCAGCGGAATGCCGAAGCGCTCGTCGCCGTACGGGAAGGGTTTGACGCTGCCGGTGCGGCGATACCCGCGGCGTTCGTAGAACGCGATGAGTTCATCGCGCACATCGATGACGGTCATGCGCATGACCGGCAGCTGCCACTGGCTATGTGCCAGGCGCTCGGCTTCGGCCAACAGCGTCTTGCCGAGCCCGCTGCCCTGCAACGAAGGATCCACCGCGAACATCCCGAAGTACCCGGCGCCATGGTCATCGGCGATATGCGCACAGGCCACCAGCCGCTCATCCTGTTCGACCACCAGCACCAGGCTGCGTTCGCGCAGGAGATCGTCGCGCAGCACGGCCGGATCGATACGCGCACCCTCGAGAATATCGGCCTCGGTGGTCCAGCCCACGCGGCTGCTATCGCCGCGATAGGCCGAGGTCACCAGCAGGACAAGGGCGTCGATGTCAGCGACGGTGGCGGTGCGGAAAGTGGTGGTCTGCATGGAGGCAGTTTAATCGGGAATCGGGAATCGGGAATGGGGAAAAGCACGTGCTGCTCGATGAGCCATGTTCCATGCATCGAGCGTTACCGGCGTTACCAGCGTTCGGGAGAACCGCTCTTCCGATTCTCCATTCCCGATTCCCATCAGCCCAACAGTCGACGCACCTTCATCAACGCGGCGACAAAGCGCTCGATTTCGTCGTGCGTGTTGTAGAACGCCAGCGACGCGCGGCAGGTGGCGGCGACACCGTAGTACTGCAGCAGCGGATGCGCGCAGTGTTGGCCCGAGCGCACCGCGACGCCTTCCAGGTCGAGCAGGGTGGCCAGGTCGTGCGAGTGCGCGCCTTCGATCAGGAACGACACCACCGCGGCCTTGTCGGGCGTGGTGCCGAAGATGCGCAGGCCATCGATGCGTTGCAGCTCTTCAGTGAAATGGGCGAGCAGTTCGGCTTCGCGTGCTTCCACGTGCGCCAGCCCGAGCGACTCCAGGTAATCCACCGCTGCACCCAGGCCGACGAAACCGGCGATGTTGGGCGTGCCGGCTTCGAACTTGTGCGGCGCATCGTTGAAGACCGTGTTTTCGAAGCTGACTTCCTTGATCATCTCGCCGCCGCCCAGAAATGGCGGCATCGCCTGCAGATGCTCGCGACGAGCCCACAGTGCGCCGGTGCCGGTAGGGCCGCACATCTTGTGCCCGGTGATGGCGTAGAAATCGCAGCCGATGCTGGCCACGTCGATGCGTCGATGCGGTGCCGCCTGCGAGCCGTCCACCATGGTGACGATGCCGCGCTTGCGCGCTTCGCGGCAGATCTCGCGTACCGGGTTGACCGTGCCGAGCACGTTGGACACGTGGGTGATTGCCAGCAGCTTGACGTCCGGGGTCATCGCCTTGCGCAAGGCATCCAGATCCAGCGCGCCATCGGGCGTGATTTCGGCCACGCGAATGGTGGCGCCGGTGCGCTGGGCCACCAACTGCCACGGCACGATGTTGGCATGGTGTTCCATGCGCGAAATCAGGATCACATCGCCGGCGCCCAGCCGCGGCAATGCCCACGAATACGCCACCAGATTGATTGCAAAGGTGGTGCCGCTGCACAGCACCAGCTCATCGGCGCGGACGTTGAGAAAGCGCGCCAGCTTGCTGCGCGCGCCCTCGAACGCGTCCGTCGCCTCGCTGCCGAGCGCATGCACGGCACGGCTCACGTTGGCATTCTGGCGCCGGTAGAACTCGTCGGTGGCGGCAATCACCTGCAGCGGCTTCTGGCCGGTGTTGGCGTTGTCGAAATAGATCAGCGGCTTGCCATGCACCTGCCGCATCAGCAGCGGGAAATCCAGGCGCACACGGTCCCAATCGGGCGCTGCGCTGGGCGGAATGGCCGGCATGTTCATGCCACGCCTGCCGAATTCAATGCACGGTCCAATTGCAGTGCCAGCACGGCACTCAGGGCGGCTGGCAGCACGCGCAAGGGCTCATGACAGAACGCGGCGCTCAGCAGGCGCTGCGCTTCTTCCTGCGGCAAGCCGCGCGAGCGCAAGTAGAACAAGGCGTTGTCGTCGAGCTGGCCCACCGTGGCACCATGCGCGGCCTGTACCTCGTCGGCATCGATCACCAGCACCGGCTGGGTGTCGATTTCGGCGTTGGACGACAGCAGCAGATTCTTGTTGGACAACCGTGCATCGGTGCCGTCGGCACCTGCGCGGATGCGGATGCCCCCATGGAATACCACGCGGCTGCGGTCCGCGCCCACACCGCGCCACACCAGCTCGCAGGCGGTGTCGCGCGCGATGTGCTCAATGCCCAGGCGCGTGTCCACATGCCGGCGGCCGTTGCCGAGCAGCACGCCATTGGCGGTGAGCTGGGCGTTGTTGCCTTCCAGCCGCACGTTGAGCTCGTGCCGCGACAGCCCGGCACCCAACTCCAGGTCCACACGCTGGTAGCGGGCGTCGCGTGCCAGCACCGCCTCGGTGCGCAGCAGCGACGTCGCATGTGCGCTGCCGGCTTGCACGCGCGCGTGCGACAGTGCTGCACCCTGGGCCAGATGCACATGCATCACGCTGTTGGCCAGATGCGCGGCATCGCCCACGTGCAGATGATGCTCGACCACCTGCAATGCGGCGCCGGCACGCAATTCGATCAGATGGCGGTGATGCCAAGACAGATCCTGCTCGCCGGCCACGCCGACGAACACCAGATGCAGCGGCAGCTCGATCTGCGCGCCGGCTTGCACGCGCACCAGCACGCCTTCGTCGGCAAGCGCAGCATTCAGACGCGCAAAGACTTCATCGCTGCCGTCGAAGCGGCGGCCCAGCAACTGCTGCGCCTCGTCGCTTGCAGCCAACGATGCAGACAGGGTGTCCAACTGCACGCCTTCCGGCAACGTGGACAGATCGCTGAGCGCCTCGGATGGGCGGCCATTGACGAAGACCAGGCGTGGCGACGGAATGTCGTCCAGCGCGGCGGCATCCACCAGCGTGGGCACCAGCGGGGCAGGCTGAAAGCTGCGCCGTTCCAGCTGCCGCAACGAGGTGTATTTCCAGGCCTCGGCACGCGGGCCGGGCAGGCCGGTCTGCAGGGCGGCATCGAGCTCGGCGCGGCGTGCGTCACTGCCGCAGAAACCGCGCGCCAGGGAATCGAGCAGGGCGCTCATCAGGCGGCAACCTCAGGCACGACGCGGTCCTTCAGGAAGTGGTAGCCGTGCTTTTCCAGCTCCAGCGCCAGTTCCGGGCCACCGCTCTGCACGATGCGGCCCTCGGCCAGCACATGCACCACGTCCGGCTTGATGTAGTCGAGCAGGCGCTGATAGTGGGTGATGACCAGGAACGAACGCTCGGGCGAACGCAGCGCGTTGACGCCGTCGGCCACGCTCTTGAGCGCATCGATATCCAGGCCCGAATCGGTCTCGTCCAGGATGGCGAGCTTGGGCTCGAGCACTGCCAGCTGGAAGATCTCGTTGCGCTTCTTTTCGCCGCCGGAGAACCCTTCATTGACACCGCGATGCAGCAGCTCGTCCTTCAGATGCAGCACGGCCAGCTTCTGCCGCACCAGCTTGAGGAACTGCATCGAATCCAGCTCGTCTTCGCCGCGCGCCTTGCGCTGCGCATTGAGCGCGGCGCGCAGGAAATAGGTGTTGTTGACGCCGGGAATTTCCACCGGGTACTGGAAGGCCAGGAACAGGCCGGCGGCGGCGCGCTCTTCCGGCGGAAGGTCGAGAAGATCCTTGCCGTCGAACTGCACGCTGCCTGCGCCGACCTCATAGCCATCGCGACCGGCCAGCACATTGCCCAGCGTGGATTTACCCGCGCCATTGGGACCCATGATGGCGTGCACCTGGCCGGGCTGGATGTCCAGCGACAGGCCTTTGAGGATGTCTTTGCCGGCGATGCTGGCGTGGAGGTTTTGAATGTTGAGCATAGTCTTATCCAGTGATTGAGCCCCTCTCCCGCCGGGAGAGGGGTTGGGGTGAGGGTTGGTGCGAAGCATCGTGCTGTTTGAGTGCACTTGGCTTCGCTCGTACCCTCATCCGGCGCTGCGCGCCATCTTCTCCCGAGGGGAGAAGGAAAGATGTGTCAGCCGACGCTGCCTTCCAACGAGACTTCCAGCAGTTTCTTGGCTTCCACTGCGAACTCCATCGGCAGCTCGCGGAACACCTGCTTGCAGAAGCCGTCGACGATCAACGACACCGCATCTTCCTGGCTGATGCCACGCGCGCGGCAATAGAAGAGTTGGTCGTCGCTGATCTTGGAGGTGGTGGCCTCGTGTTCGACGGTGGCACCCGGGTTCTTCACCTCGATATAGGGAAAGGTGTGGGCGCCGCACTGCTTGCCGATCAACAGCGAATCGCACTGCGTGTAGTTGCGTGCGCCATCGGCATTGCGGTCCACCTTGACCTGGCCGCGATAGGTATTTTGGCCGCGTCCGGCACTGATGCCCTTGCTGACGATCTTGCTTTTGGTGCGCTTGCCGATGTGGATCATCTTGGTGCCGGTGTCGGCCTGCTGACGGTGGTGGGTCAGCGCGACCGAATGGAATTCGCCCACCGAATCGTCGCCGATCAGCACGCACGACGGATACTTCCAGGTGATCGCCGAGCCCGTTTCGACCTGGGTCCAGGTCACCTTGCTGCGCGCGCCACGGCATTCGGCGCGCTTGGTGACGAAGTTGTAGATGCCGCCCCGGCCCTCCTCGTCGCCCGGGTACCAGTTCTGCACGGTGGAATACTTGATTTCTGCATCTTCCAGCGTCACCAGCTCGACGACCGCCGCATGCAGCTGGTTCTCGTCGCGCATGGGCGCCGTGCAGCCTTCCAGATACGAGACGTAGGCCTTGTCTTCGCACACGATCAAGGTGCGCTCGAACTGGCCGGTATGGCCGGCATTGATGCGGAAGTAGGTGCTCAATTCCATCGGGCAACGCACACCCGCAGGGATGAACACGAAACTGCCGTCGGAGAACACGGCCGAGTTGAGCGCGGCGAAGTAGTTATCGCCCACCGGCACCACGCTGCCCAGATACTGCCTGACGATCTCCGGGTGTTCCTTGATGGCCTCCGACATCGAACAGAAGATCACGCCTTTTTCGGCCAGCTCCTTGCGGAAGGTGGTACCGACCGAGACCGAATCGAACACCGCATCGACTGCGACGCCGGCCAGCTTGGCGCGCTCGTGCAGCGGCACGCCAAGCTTGTCGTAGGTGTCCAGCAATTCCTTGGGCACCTCGTCCAGCGAGGCGTACTTCGGGCCCTTGGGTGCGGAGTAATAGCTCAGCGCCTGGAAATCGATCGGCGAGATCTGCAGTTTCGCCCACTCCGGCATCGGCATCTTCAGCCAATGGCGATAGGCCTCAAGACGCCAGTCGGTCATCCATTGCGGCTCGTCTTTCTTGGCCGACAACGCACGGATGACGTCTTCGTCCAGGCCGGGCGGGAGTGAGTCCGATTCGATTTCGGTGATGAAGCCGGCGTCGTAACGTCGACCCAGCCGTTCGAGGATCTGCGCATTCTGCGGAGGAGCAAGTTCGGTGGCCATTGGGCTGCCTACAGGTCAGGTGGTCGCGACGCGTGCGGCGATCGAACGCCGACGGCTGTCGCCAGGGAGAGAGAGGGGCTGCAACATCTGCGCGAGCGTGACGCGACGCAAGGCATCGCCGACAACGTCGTTGATCAGGCGCCAGTTCGACCGCACGCCGCAGCGCTGCGCGATACCGCACTGGCTGTGGTCCTGGCTGCATTCGGTGATCGCCAACGGACCTTCCATCGCTTCGACGATCTCCACCAGGGTGATGTCGCTGGCGGCGCGCGCAAGCCGGTAGCCGCCGTGCACGCCGCGCAAGCCTTCGACCAGGCCTGCCTGCGACAACGGCTTGAGAATCTTGCTGACAGTCGGTGCTTCCAGACCGGCCTGTTCGGCCAATTCGCTTGCGCTGAGCACCTGATCGCAGCGTGCCGCCAGGACGGTCAGCACCACGGTGGCGTAATCGGTGAGTTTGGTGACGCGCAACATGGGGAAGGCAGAATCCGAAAGCGGACCGAAATTGTACTCTTTCCGGCAGGGCAGGGCCAACGGCGCGGTTCAGCCGCCGGCAAGCGTGGCCCGTTGCGGCGCACGCTGCGCTTGTGCTTGGCGCAGTGGCGCGCTGCAGTCACAATGAGCGGCCCCATCACTGGACCCTTACATGTCGCGCAAAGTTGCCGCCCGCAAGTCTCGTATCCACGGCAATGGCATGTTCGCCCTCGCCCCGCTCCGCAAGGGCGAGCGCATCATTCAATACAAGGGGCGGCTGCGCACGCATGCCGAAGTGGATGCCGACGACACCGGCGACGTGGAAAGCGGGCATACCTTTTTGTTCACGCTCAGCGACGACTACGTGCTGGATGCCAACTACGAAGGCAATGTCGCGCGCTGGATCAACCACAGCTGCGATCCCAATTGCGAGGCGGTGATCGAAGAAGCCGAGGGCGACGACCGCCGCAAGGACAAGATCTTCATCGAGGCCAAGCGCGACATCAAACCCGGCGAAGAGCTCACCTATAACTACGGCATCACCCTTGCCGAGCGTCATACGCCACGCCTGAAGAAAATTTGGGAATGCCGGTGCGGCTCGAAGAATTGCACCGGAACGATGCTGCAACCCAAGCGCTGAGCACGCAGCCATGTGGCGCGTACTGACGCCGCGCACACATCGGTTCACGGATGCGCAACGGCGTGATTCCTAGGGTCTGGGCTTCTTTTCAAGGAGCCTCCCATGTCTCATTCGCTCTCTGGCAAAACCGTCGCCGTGCTGGCCACCGATGGCTTCGAGCAATCCGAACTGACCGAACCCAAGCGCCTGCTGGAAAGCTGGGGTGCCAAGGTCGAGGTGATCGCGCCCGGCGACGGCACGCAAATTCGCGGCTGGAATCACACAGAGTGGGGCGATTCGGTAACGGTCGATCGGCGGCTAGATCATGCAGCGGCGGAATCCTACGACGCACTGGTGTTGCCTGGCGGTGTGCTCAATCCCGACACACTGCGCACCGATGAGCAGGCAATCACGTTCATTCGCGCGTTTTCGAACGCACAAAAACCGGTGGCGGCGATCTGTCACGGGCCGTGGTTGCTGCTCGAAAGCGACTTGGTCCGCGACCGCAAGGTCACTTCATGGCCATCGGTCAAGACGGACCTGATCAATGCCGGTGCGCGCTGGCAGGATGCCGAAGTGGTGGTCGACGGCCAACTGATTACCAGCCGCAAGCCGGACGACATTCCTGCATTCGCCGCAGCCGTGGCCAAGGCCTTGGCTGCATAGGTTCTTCACTGGCCAGTGTCAGCTCGAAACACCAAGGCCCGGCGCAGATGCGTCGGGCCTTGATGTGTAGCCTTGCGTGGATTGTCGCCATCCACGCCAATACCACGCGGACCTACTTCCCGGACAGCGCTGCCGCGGGCACCAGTTGCTCGATGTTCTGGTTGAAGTTGACCGCAACCCGCCCGTTCTGGATGCCGACCGATTCCACCTGCACCGCACCCATCACGGATGCAATGGCCGGGTCGATCCGATAGATCAGCTCCTTGCGCGCATAGTCGGCCAGCCAGGTATTGAGCAGCTGCCGCGTGCTGTGGTCGAGCTTTGCGCCTGCATGGGCGGGGCGGAAGTCGTCGATGCTGGGTTGATCCAGATAAAAGCCCTGTTTGGCCACGTCGTAGCGCAGTGCGCTGGTCAAGGTCACATTGCCGACCGGTGCAGGAGCGCCGCCTGCGGTCGCCACGGCAAGATCGAAGGCCATCTTGAGCCGATCGCCTGGCGGCAACGATAGCGCCGGGTTGCTGACCGTCATCGCGATCAGCCCGCCCAGCGTGTCATGTGTCTGCGGGAAGCGACCACCCAGATAGTGCTGCAGGTCGCTGGCCTGCACGCTGATCTGTTTTCCCTGGATCTGCGGCGCAGCCCAGGCGCTGGTGATGGGCATTGCCAAGGCGAGGGCGAGCATGGAACCGGCAAGCGAACGCAGTTTCATCGGGTGACTCCGGCAACAGGTGACATCACCTTAGTCGGCGCCGGTGAACCACGGGTTAGCGCAACACCGGTTGCAGCGTGGCCGAATAGATTTCCCAGCCATCGCTGCCGGCCCGGGGTTGCAGCCGGTATGCCCCGACCAGGCGTTGTGTGCCGGTGGTGGTGCGTACCGTCAACTGCACCGGTACTTCGATACGCTGTGGCGGCTGCGCCTGATCCAGTGCAAAGGGCGGATCGTTGTTGATGCGCATCGACTGGATATTGGGGATGGCACGCAAGGCCGCATCGTCCGGTACCGGGGGAGGGCGACCGCCGGTCCATAAGGCATCGGCCTGCGCGCGCGCAGCTCCCGGCAACGCGCCGAGGTAGCGTTGAACGGTGGCGCTTGCTTGGGCGTAGTTGGCCAACGCAATGGCATCGGTGGGATCAGCCGCAGGGGCAGGTGATGCGGTCGCGGTGCCGGTAGCGGCGTTATCGAGCGGACGCGATGCGCTCGCAGCGTGCGTCGCCGAGGCGACGTTTGCCTGCGGATCGCCAGTGCGATGACAGCTGCAACCGGAAAGTGCGGCTGCGACAACGAGCATTCCCATCCAGCGCATGGCGCGTCCCCATCCCCGAGGTGCGCAGTGTAGCGGGTACGTGCGGCGATGCGTCTTCAGGCGCCGGTGGCGGGGTGCACGCGCTGCAGGCGTTCCAGCAGCAGCTGCAGTTTGGGACGCAATGCGTCCAGCGCATCGCTGGGCTGGGCGCGTGGGCGGGCCGCCAGGTCTTCCAGCAACTGCGAGCCTACGGTCAGTGCCGCGCATTCGTCGCTGCTCAGGTCGCGGCGCAGGTGTAGTTCTTCGAGCAGCCGCATCCAATCGGCGCGCGAGCGTTGTTCGAATTCGATGGTGCAGCGGTCCTCACAAGGGCGGCCGTCGTTTTCGATCGGCGTGACCGTGATGCGATAGCGTTTGCGGGACATATGGGTCGCGTCGTTCTGGGCTGTGCTCACCATAGGCGTAGGACGCAACCGTCTCGATAGGGTGGCCCATGACGCAGTGTTCCAACGTGCTCAGTTTGCTGGCCGAGCGGCAGGTTTGCGTAGGAGTGGCAGCGGATCGTACGCACCGTTGCGTCCATAGACACCATAGTGCAGGTGTGGCGGCGTGCCGCGCGCATTGCCGGTGCTGCCGACCTTGCCGAGCAGGGTGCCGGGCTCGACCACATCGCCTACTGCGAGGCCGGCAGCCCAATCGTCAAGATGCGCGTAGTAATGCCGTTCCATCGCTGGACCCAGCAGCCAGACCTGTTTTCCGCCCAGGCCCTGGTCGCGGATGGCGCTGACCACGCCGCGCGTTGCCGCCACCACCGGTGTACCGCGTGGCGCGAAGATATCCACGCCCGCATGCGTACGGTCGCGGCCACGCGGTGCACCAAAGGTGTCGGCAATCTGTCGCGCACGCACGCCTTCCACCGGCACATGCAACTGCGCAGGCGGCGGCATTTGCGACAGCTCCCAGCTGGTACGGAGCTGATGGGCGATCGGCAGCTGCCAGGCCCAGCGCGCGGCCACCGCCAGCACGCACAACAGCGCAATGGAGACAACAATGCTGCGCAGGCGACGTGCCGGGCTACGGGTGGCAACTCGGCGTGGCGACGACGGCGGGGTGTTCGACGGACCGGTCACAGGCACCTGCAGATGGCGAACCAGCATGCAGGGTAGGGCAGTGCCGATGAGCGGTATGTGCTGCACTCTGCGGAGCGAGCCCAAAAAAAAGACGGCCCGCAGGCCGTCTTCGTGATACAGGATGCGTGCTCGATTAGAGCGCCGCGTCCTTCAACTTCTTCAGTGGACGTGACTTGAGCTTGGTGGTCGCAGGCTTGGCGGCGAACATCTGCTCTTCCTTGGTGAACGGGTTGATGCCCTTGCGCTTCGGCTTGGCCGGCACGTGCACGGTGGTCAGCTTGAGCATGCCCGGGATGGTGAAGCTGCCGACGCCCTTCTTGCTCAGCGAGGCGTGTGCGGTGGCTTCCAGCGAAGCCAGCACGGCGCGGACGTCCTTCGGGGCCAACTGGGTGCTTTCGGCAATGTGCGCGACCAGGCCGGTCTTGCTCAGTGCTTCCTTGATCGGCTTGGGCGCAGCGGACTTGGCAGCAGCGGCCTTGGCCGGCTTTGCGGTCTTGGTCGCGGCGACCTTTTTCACTGCCTTCTTGGGGGCAGCCTTCTTAGCGGCGGTTTTTGCCATGAGTGATGTGTTCCGTATTCGTTGGTGGTGTTGGGTCTGCCGACCCAGTCGGCAACGCGAAATGTAGGGCAACTGCTGCGCGCCGCCAATAGGCAAACGATGAAACAGCACGAAAAAAGCATCTTTCGACGGGGATTCGTTCACCAGCGGCAGAAAAAGCGCACAAAACGCATCGGCTTGCCCGTGCCATGCGCGCGTTCGCTGCATGTCTGACGCACAGCAGCAGATCGTTTGCGCGAGCAAACGCCGCAACACGCATCCGTGGGGACGATGGAACGAGCCGATAAGGCCAGCCTTTTGGGGGATGCATGTAACGGGGCCACGCGCCGACAAGATGGCTGCCATCGATTGCAAACGTGGACGCACGTTCCATGTGCGGCAAATGGAGCGGTTATTGGGCGCTATGCAGCCTTCGGCCTTGTATTGCCCTGCATCCACCTTCCGGTGATCAGGCGCTGGCGCGGCGGTTTGCGCAGATGTTCGAATCGTTTTCGGCGTGCCATGCGCGCCACGCGAAGGCACCGCGCGATACGCGACATGCAGACCCGCCGCGTTTCAATCAGTCATTGGCCGCGGACAGGCTGCGGCCGCGTTCGGTCGCTGCGGCAATGGCCTGGGCGGTGAGGGCTTCAAAGCCGCCGGCCTGGAACGTCTCGATGGCGGCGTGGGTCGTGCCGTTGGGCGAGGTCACGCGGCGACGCAGGACCTCCGGTGGTTCGCCCGATTCGGTGAGCATGCGTGCGGCACCGAGCAGCGTTTGCAGCACCAAGGTGCGCGCGGTTGCGGCGGGCAGGCCCTGCGCTTGCGCGGCAGCTTCCATCGCTTCTGCCAAGAGAAAAACATAGGCCGGTCCGCTGCCGGAGACCGCGGTCACCGCATCCATCTGCACTTCGTCGTCGATCCAGACGGTAACGCCGGCGCTGTCCAGCAGTTGGGTCGCCTGTTGGCGTTGCGCCGCCGACACGCGCGCGTTGGCGTACAGCCCGGTGACACCGGCGCCGAGCAGGGCGGGTGTGTTGGGCATGGCACGAACCACCGCGATATCGCCGCCCGACCAGCGCTGCAGCTGCGTGGCGGTGATGCCGGCAGCGATGGAAACCAGCAGCGGTTGTTGTGCCTGCGCCAGATCGGCCAGTTGCGCGCACACCATTGGCAAGACCTGCGGCTTGACCGCCAAGACCCAGGTCGTGGCCGCATCGACAGCGGCGCGCGCATCCTCGACCACCTGCACGCCGAAGTCGCGCGCCAAGGCGTCGCGCAGCTCGGCCACCGGCTCGGCCACGCGGATGCTGGCAGCCGGCGTGCCCTGCCGGATCAGCCCGGCAATCAGGCTGCGCGCCATGTTGCCGCCGCCGACGAAAGCGATGGACGTGGCAGCGGAAGACGAGGGCGATGACGAGGCAGGTGTGTTCATTGCGGCACCTTCATAAGACGAATCGATGTGGGAGGCGAGGCGATCAGGCAGAGGCGGCCGGCGCCTGATCGCGCGCACCGAACAACGCCGTGCCCACCCGCACCATGGTGGCGCCGGCCGCGATCGCTTCGGCGAAATCCGAGCTCATGCCCATCGACAAGGTGTCCACCTGCCGATGGCGGGCTTGCAGCTGCTCGAACAGCGCCTGCATGCGCATGAACGCGGCCTGGCGTCGTGCCTGATCCGGAAACGGGGCAGGGATGGCCATCAGTCCGCGTAGCTGCAAACGCGGTTGCAGGGCGATCGCTTCGGCCAGGCTGTCGATCGCTTCGGGTGCGCATCCATGCTTGCTGTCCTCGTCGTCGATGTTGACCTGGATCAACACATTCAACGGCGCGCGGTCGGCAGGGCGATGGCGTGCCAGCAGCGGAATCAATTTGGCGCGGTCCACCGTCTGCACCCAATCGAAGCACTGGCTCGCCAGTTCGGCCTTGTTGGATTGCAGGTGGCCGATCAGATGCCATTCCAAACCCAACGCATGCAACTGGGCAATCTTGGCATCGGCTTCCTGCACGTAATTTTCGCCGAAGGCGCGCTGGCCCTGCGCGGCCAGGGCGGCGACGGCGTCGGCCGGCTTGGTCTTGGAGACCGCCAGCAGCCGCACGTCGGCACGCGCGTGTGCGGCCGCCGCGGCGTGGATGGCATCGAGAATCTGCTGCAGCGACGAAGCCGGCACGTGGCATTCCGAAGAAAGGCGGGAGCGCTATAGTGCCGGCCGCAGACGCTTCCATCCAGTTGGGGGCTGCCAGGCGCCTGGATCGGCGCGCCGGCGCTGCATGTATTTAGAGGAGTGTCTGGAAGCAAGGTGGGAGACCGTCCCCAGGTCCGCCCAAGGCCGGGCGCGATACGCACTGACGGCAGCGCGGCCGGCTACGCTCGGGCCAGCGCTGCGCTCGCCAGCGAGTCCTTGAAGCCACCGAGCAGCAGCCATTCGGCCTTGGACGGTTCCGCACCCGGGCGCAAGGCAACGGTTTCAGCCAGGCGCGTTGCGGCCGACCTGAACCGGCGACAGGGCTGCTTCCCGCCGGCAGCCAGAACGCTATACTGCCGGCCGGGGAGTACCTTCCAATCGCAGCCTAGGGGAAAAGCAGCGCATGGATATCGCTGAACTATTGGCGTTTTCTGTCAAGAACAAGGCATCGGACCTGCACCTGTCTGCAGGGCTGCCGCCGATGATCCGTGTCGATGGCGATGTCCGTCGCATCAATATTCCGGCGTTGGACCACAAGCAGGTGCACGCGCTGGTGTACGACATCATGTCGGACAAGCAGCGGCGCGATTACGAGGAATTTCTCGAGGTCGACTTTTCGTTCGAAATTCCGTCGCTGGCGCGTTTCCGCGTCAATGCGTTCAACCAGAACCGCGGCGCCGGTGCGGTGTTCCGTACCATTCCGTCCGAAGTGCTGACGCTGGAAGACCTGGGCTGCCCGCCGATCTTCCGCCAGCTGATCGACCAGCCGCAGGGCCTGATCCTGGTCACCGGCCCGACCGGCTCGGGCAAGTCGACCACGCTGGCAGGCATGATCGACTACATCAACAAGAATGAGTACGGGCACATCCTCACCGTCGAGGACCCGATCGAATTCGTGCACACCTCGCAGAAGTGCCTGATTAACCAGCGCGAAGTGCACCGCGATACCCACGGTTTCAACGAGGCGCTGCGCTCGGCACTGCGCGAAGACCCGGACATCATCCTGGTCGGCGAATTGCGCGACCTGGAAACCATTCGCCTGGCGCTCACCGCCGCGGAAACCGGCCACCTGGTGTTCGGCACCTTGCACACCAGCTCGGCGGCCAAGACCATCGACCGCATCATCGACGTGTTCCCGGCCGGCGAAAAGCCGATGGTGCGCTCGATGCTGTCCGAATCGCTGCGCGCAGTGATTTCGCAGGCACTGCTGAAGAAGGTCGGCGGCGGCCGCACGGCGGCGTGGGAAATCATGGTCGGCACCCCGGCCATCCGCAACCTGATCCGCGAGGACAAGGTGGCGCAGATGTATTCCTCGATCCAGACCGGCCAGCAATACGGCATGCAGACGCTGGATCAGCATCTGCAGGACCTGGTCAAGCGCAGCCTGATCACGCGCAACCAGGCACGCGAGTACGCCAAGGACAAGCGGATATTCGAGTAGCCGGGATTCGGGATTCGGGATTGGGGATTCGCAACTGCGATTTCCCGTGCCGGACCCGCTCTTGCCAATCCCGAATCTCCACTCCCGAATCCCTGCTCCAGAGGAGCACGCCATGAGCACCATCGACTTCACCTCCTTCCTCAAGCTGATGGCGCATCAGAAGGCCTCGGACCTGTTCATCACCTCGGGCATGCCGCCGGCGATCAAGGTGCACGGCAAGATCAGCCCGATTACCCAGACCCCGCTGACTGCGCAGCAGAGCCGCGACCTGGTGTTGAACGTGATGACGCCGTCGCAGCGCGAGGAATTCGAAAAGACCCACGAGTGCAATTTCGCCATCGGCGTATCCGGGGTCGGGCGTTTCCGTGTGAGCTGCTTCTATCAGCGTAATCAGGTGGGCATGGTGCTGCGCCGGATCGAAACGCGCATCCCCACCGTGGACGAGCTGAGCTTGCCGCCGGTGATCAAGACGCTGTCGATGACCAAGCGCGGCATCATCATCTTTGTCGGCGCCACCGGAACCGGTAAATCGACTTCGCTGGCGGCGATGATCGGCTACCGCAACCAGAATTCCACCGGGCACATCATCACCATCGAAGACCCGATCGAATTCGTGCACAAGCACGAGGGCTGCATCATCACCCAGCGCGAGGTCGGCATCGACACCGACAGCTGGGAAAATGCGCTGAAGAACACCCTGCGCCAGGCGCCGGACGTGATCATGATCGGCGAGGTGCGCACCCGCGAAGGCATGGACCATGCGATCGCCTTCGCCGAAACCGGCCACCTGGTGCTGTGCACGCTGCACGCCAACAACGCCAACCAGGCGATGGACCGCATCATCAACTTCTTCCCAGAGGATCGGCGCAACCAGCTATTGATGGACCTGTCGCTCAACCTCAAGGGCGTGGTCGCGCAGCAGCTGATTCCGACCCCGGACGGCCGCGGCCGACGCGTGGCGATGGAAATCATGCTGGGCACGCCGCTGGTGCAGGACTACATCCGCGATGGCGAGATCCACAAGCTCAAGGAGATCATGAAGGAGTCCACCAACCTGGGCATGCGCACCTTCGACCAGAGCCTGTTCGAGCTCTACCAGGCCGGCGAAATCAGTTACGAAGATGCGCTGCGCTACGCCGACTCGCAGAACGAAGTACGCCTGCGCATCAAGCTCTCGCAGGGTGGCGATGCCAAGACCTTGTCGCAGGGCCTGGACGGTGTGGAAATTTCCGAAGTGCGCTGAGTGCAGCACGCTTCGGTGCCCGCGTGCACGGGTGCCAGTGTCGACGGATAACAAACGCGGATACCTGCCCGGGCGTGCACGGAACTGACCTGCTGGCGCCGCGGCGACGCCAGCCCGTCTGCGTGCCGCTGCCATTTCGTGCCGGGCGTGGCGACCAGCGTTGCGCCAGGATCGTACCGACGACGCGGCCCGGGCCGCCGCGTGGAGGAATCGCCTGAGCGCGCCAAAGAAGAAGACGGCCCGGCTCGAATCGTCCGCGCATCTGCCGACGATCGAGAAGCCCGGCCATACCGTTGCCGCGCCGTCCCGGCATGCCCGGGTGCTGCGGAGGAGGCGGCGGTCGACGGCCGGCCGAGGCGCCCCTGTCACGCAGCGAGCTGGCGAGGCGTCGTCCCGGTTTCAGATGTAACCGGGTAGGTCGATAGTGTCTAATATCGCACCCCACTGCAGTGCCCAAGCCCGTGAGCCTTCCCGATTCCGATCTGCGACCGGAGCAAGAACCCTTGCCCGACGATGGTGCCGTGGTCACCGCCGGCCCGCTCACTCCTCCGCCGGATTCGGCCGGGACTGCCGCCGACGACCACGCCTTCCATCATTCGGTGGCTGAGGATGCGCAAGGCATGGTGCTGGCGACCCTGGTTGCATCCCTCGGTCTGGCCATCTTTGCCAAGGGCGGACTGATGATCGGCGGCATGGCCGGCGTGGCCTTCCTGTTGCACTACGCGCTGCACTGGAATTTCGGCCTGGTGTTCGTGCTGGTCAATCTGCCGTTCTATTGGCTGAGCGTGCGCCGGATGGGGTGGGAATTCACCCTGAAGACCTTCGCGGCAGTCGGCGCGTGCGGCGTTCTGACCAACCTGCTGCCGCGCTGGGCCGACTACGCGCACATGAGCACGGCATTTTCGGCAATCGTCGGCGGCGCGCTGTCTGGCCTGGGGATTTTGTTCTTCATTCGCCACCGCGGCAGCCTGGGCGGCATCGGCATCCTGGCGGTGTACCTGCAGCGCGAGCGTGGCTGGAGCGCGGGCAAGGTGCAAATGAGCTTCGACGCGATGCTCATGCTGGTCGCCTTCTTCGTGCTGACCCCGGACAAGGTGCTGTATTCGGCCATCGGCGCCTTGATGCTGAGTCTGGTGCTGATGTTCAATCACCGCCCGCACCGCTATATGGGCGTGTGATACGTGCCGAAGATCGCTCGCATGCGTCCGGGAGCGGCTAGCACGATGTCGCGGGCAGACGGTCAGCGGGCGCGGCTGGCGCGGCCAGAACCGCAGCGTGCCAGCGATGCATGCCGCTTTCCGTGTAACGGCCAGGCCCGCCTGGCGACAAGCGCCGTCGTTTGTCAGCAGTTCTAGGTGGTTTCGCGTGCCGGGCAATCGGTAGGCAACTGCAGCCGTTGCATCAACCCGCGCGCATCGAACGGTGCATGCACCTTCATGTCGTTGTCGAAATAACAGTACACATCGCGCATTGCGCGCTTGCGGGCGCGTGCGCCGACCCGGGCTGCATCGTCCGGTTCGGCTCCGCTGGCCCACGCGGCGATGCGTGCTGCCCAGCGATCCAGTGCGGTATCGCTGTAGCCGCTGGCGTACAACTGCGCATCGCCATGCAGACGCACATAGACAAAATCGGCGCTGACGTCCTCCAGGTACGGGAATTTGCCTGCGGTGTCGGCGACCACCACCGCGACATTGTGACGCCGCAGCAGGCGCATGCAGGCTGGATCGCAGAAGCTGTCGTGACGCACTTCCAATGCGTGACGGATCGGCCGATTGCGATCGATTGCCAGGGCGCTGCGGCCCTGCATCAGCGCGGTGTCGCGCTTGCGCGCCCGCGCCAACGCGGCCTCGCTGCCGCGCGGCAGGCTGCCTAGAAATGCGTCCAGCAGCTCGGCATCGAACCGGAGTGTCGGCGGTAGCTGCCACAGGACCGGGCCCAGTTTGGCGCCCAGCCGCAAGATTCCCGAAGCGAAGAAGTTGGCCAGCGCCTGCTCGCAATCGCGCAGGCGCTTCATGTGGGTGATGAAGCGCGGGCCCTTGACCGAAAAGACGAAGTCCTCGGGCGTTTCGTCATGCCAGCGCTGGAAGCTGTCCGGACGCTGCAGCGAATAAAAGGAGCCATTGATTTCCACGCTGGGAAAGCATCCCGCGGCGTATTCGAGCTCACGCCGCTGGGCCAGGCCAGCCGGATAGAACGTGCCGCGCCAGCGTGCGTAACGCCAACCGGAAATGCCGATGCGAATAGCCATGACCCCGAGCATTTCGCGTGCGCCGTGCAAGAGGTGTCTAGCCGCGCTGGACCGTGCGCGTTTTCGCCGGCGTCTGCGCCTGCAGCCAGGGCGGCGCCAGTGCCCGGATCTGCGCAAACACCGGGCACCGGGCATGGTGTGCGCCGGGCAGGTAGCCCAGGCTCATCAGGAACTCGCCGGTGATTTCGCCGCCGGTGAAGCGGAAGGTCTTCTTGAACAGCTTGACCCAGGCCGGTTTGTCGAGCGGGTGGTGGGCGTCCAGCCACTGCGCGAAGCTGCCGTGCGTGGCGCGTAGCGCCTGGATGACCTGTGCATTGTGGATGGCCGCCAGCACCTTGAGGCGATTGCGGATGATGCCGGCATCGCCCATCAACCTGCTGATGTCCTGGTCGCCATATGCCGCAACAGCGTCCACGTCGAAGCCGTCGTAAGCCCGCTGGAAATTGACGCGCTTGCGCAGGATGGTTTGCCAGCTCAGTCCGGCCTGGTTGATCTCCAGCACCAGCCGTTCGAACAACTCGCGTTCGTCGCGCTGCGGAAAGCCATACTCGTGATCGTGGTAGTGGCCATGGACCGGATGGCCTGGGGCGATGCTGCAGTAACCGCTCATGTGGATGCCTGTGGTTGTGGGGCGAGGCTTGCCAGTCGCGCGCCGGTCGCTGCCGTGGCGGGCGAGCGGCAGTAGCGCAGAGGCCGGGAGGCCGTTTGCGCCGCTGCAGCGCTGCAACTCGCACGCATCGCGGTCAAGCTGAACGTGTCGGTCAGGCGCCGCATGCGGTCTGCCGCGAAGGCTGCCGCATCGGCGGCATCGCACGTTTCCGGCGCCGGCAAGGCCCAGTATGGCAGCGGCTCTGCGCGCGGCGAAGCGAACGGCTAGAATGCGGCCATGTCTGTTTTGCCCACGCCTCTGGCCAACCAACTGCTGATTGCGCTTCCGGCGCTGTCCGACCCCACCTTCTCGCGCAGCGTCGCGCTGATCTGTCAGCACGACGAGAACGGCGCCATGGGCGTGCTGGTCAACCGGCCTTCCGAATACACCCTGGGCGAAGTGTTGTCGCAGATGGGCATCGACACCGACGATGAGCCGCTGCGCGAGCAGGTCGTGCTCAGCGGCGGGCCGGTGCACCCTGAGCGCGGTTTTGTGATCCATGACGATGCGCGCGAATGGGATTCCAGCCTGGAAGTGGGGCAGGGCGTGTTCCTGACCACCTCGCGCGACATCCTCGAGGCGATGGCGGCCGGCAACGGCCCGCGCAATGCGCTGGTCGCGCTGGGCTGCGCGGGTTGGGGTGCCGGCCAGCTGGAATTCGAGCTGGGCGAAAACAGCTGGCTCACCGCGCCCTCGGATGCCAACGTGCTATTTGCGACCGCGCTGGAAGATCGCTGGCAGACCGCTGCCGGGCGTATCGGCGTAGACCTGTTCCGGCTCACGGATTATTCCGGGCATGCCTGAGGCGGGCGCGATTCGCCCCGATGGCACGGTGCTGGGCTTCGACGTGGGGTCGCGCCGGATCGGCGTGGCGGTCGGAACCGCGCTCGGTGCCGGCGCGCGCGCGGTGGCTGTCATCAATGTGCATGCCAACGGCCCGGACTGGGTTGCGTTGGACCGCGTGTACAAGCAGTGGCGGCCGGACGGCCTGGTGGTCGGCGACCCGCTCACGCTGGACGACAAAGACCAACCCGCCCGCAAACGCGCACACGCGTTCGGCCGCCAGCTGCGCGAGCGCTATGCGCTGCCGGTTGTCCTGATCGACGAGCGCTCCAGTTCGGTCGAGGCTGCGCAGCGTTTCGCGCGCGAGCGCGCCGATGGGCGCAAGCGACGCCGCGACGCCGAAGCGCTCGATGCGATGGCCGCCGCAGTGATCGTCGAACGCTGGTTGGCCGCGCCCGACCAAGCCACCTCTCTTCCTTGACTCCCGACCTGCGATGACCACCATGCAACTCGATTCGGACGGACGCTTGCGCCACCTGCTCACCCTGGAAGGACTGCCGCGCACCACGCTGCTGCAATTGCTCGACCGCGCCGGCCAGATCCGCGATGCGGCGGTGGGGCGCGTGGGCAAGCGCAGCGTGCTGGCGGGCACGGCGGTGTGCACGCTGTTCTTCGAACCCTCCACGCGCACGCGCAGCTCCTTCCATCTGGCGGCGCAGCGGCTGGGCGCGGACGTGCTCAATTTCGATGCATCCACCTCATCCACCCGCAAGGGCGAAACCGCGCGCGACACCTTGAAGAATCTCGAAGCGATGGGCGTGCGCGGCTTCGTGGTGCGTCACCCCGACGACGGCGCGGTGGAAGCGCTGGCGGCAGCCGCGGGCGAGGGCACCGCGTTGATCAATGCCGGCGACGGGCGTAGTGCGCATCCCACCCAGGGCCTGCTCGACATGCTCACCCTGCGCCAGGCCAAGGGCACCGATTTTTCCAAGCTCAAGGTCGTCATCGTCGGCGACGTCAAGCACTCGCGTGTGGCGCGCTCGGACCTGCATGCCCTGCGCACGCTGGGCGCTGGCGAAATTCGCGTCTGCGGCCCGGCCAGCCTGCTGCCGGACGACGGCATACTGGAGGGCTGCGTGGTCGGCCAGGATTTCGATGCCATGCTCGAAGGCGCCGACGCGTTGATGATGCTGCGCCTGCAGCGCGAGCGCATGGAAGAAGGCCTGGTGCCCTCGTTGGAGCAGTACCACACCGAATATGGTCTGACCCGCGAGCGTCTGGCGCGTGCTGGCCGCGACGCCGCGGTGCTGCACCCGGGCCCGATCAACCGCGGCGTGGAAATCACCGATGAAGTGGCCGACGGCGCGCAATCCTGCGTGCTGCGGCAGGTTGCCAATGGCGTTGCCGTACGCATGGCCGTGCTGGAAACCCTGCTCGGCTAAGCGCGGCTGCGCCGCCGGATCGTGAGTCGCTCCAGGAGCGGCGCCCCCACCGCGCAACCAATGCGCGGTGGCCTTTGATCCATGAGGCGTCGATTGCGAAGAGGCAGCCGCTTCTCGCCGAACGTGGACCGTGGTCGGTCGCGCGGTGGCGTTCGATGCGCAACATCATGCGTGCAGACAAACAGTCGCTTGCTGCCTGAGGTGCCTGGCGGTCTGCTCTTGCGAATCCCGAATCCCGAATCCCGAATCCCGAATCCCGAATCCCCGCACCACCAGCTAACACCCTCTCACCTATCGTGAGCGCTCCTTTCAGCGCAGGAGATCGCAATGGGTATTTCACGTCACGCCACCGCCCACTGGGAAGGCGACCTCAAGACCGGCAAGGGCCAGCTCAGCACGCCGCAGAGCGGCTTGATGGACAACACCCGTTATGCCTTCAGCAGCCGCTTCGGCGACGAGAAGGGCACCAATCCGGAAGAACTCATCGCCGCCGCGCATGCCGGCTGTTTCACCATGGCATTGTCTGCGCAGTTGACCGAAGCCGGTTTTCCGCCGGCCTCGCTGGACACGCGCGCCGATGTGGATCTGTCGATGGAAGGCGGCCCGCAGTTGTCGCAGATTCGCCTCAAGCTCAAGGCCGTGGTGCCCGGCATCGACGAGGCCAAGTTCCGCGAGCTGGCCGACACCGCCAAGAAGAATTGCCCGGTCTCCAAGGCACTGAGCGCGGTGCCGATCAGTCTGGAAACCGAGTTTTCCAGCTAGCGCCAATACCGCTGCGACGCGTCGGCGCAAACGCCCGGCGCGCGCAGCTGGCGGCAACCTGAATACGGCTTTTTGCGGACGGTTTGGTTCAGTGCGGTTTCACTGGCGCAGGACGAGCATCGGCAGCGTGTCCTCCCTATGAAGCTGCCGCAATGAAAACTCTCGTGCTTGGTGCTCTGGTGATGGGTCTGGCCGTGGCGGGCAATGCCACGGCGCAGCGCTATGACAGCGGCTACCGCGATTACGGCCGCAGCGGCTACGAGGATGGCCGTTACGAATATGCGCGCGTCGTGCGCGTGGATCCGATCATCGTTGCCGACTCGTACAACGAACGCACCAGCGAACGTTGCTACGATCGTCCCGCCGACGGTTATTACACGAGCAACGACGGGTATTACCGCGACGGCGGCTATGCCCAAGCCGGTGTGTCCAATCGTGGCGTGGCCAGTGTGATCGGTGGTATTGCGGGTGCCGTGCTCGGCAGCCAGGTCGGCGGCGGCAATGGTCGTCTGGTCGGTACCGCCGTGGGCACCATGGCGGGCGTCGCGGCGGGCCGTTCGATCTATGAGGCCAATCACCGCACCTACCAGGGCAACGTGAGGGTCTGCGAGCCGGTGTCCTACCGCCGTGAACGCGACCGCGTGGATGGCTACGACGTCACCTACGAATACGCCGGCCGCATGTACCACACGCGTAGCGATTACAACCCGGGCGACCGAATCCGTGTGCGCGTCGACGTGCGCCCCGACTGATCAGTGCCGGATGCATGCGGTGCCGCTGGTGGCTCCGGCATCGGGCTAAACAGAACGCTGCGGGCAACCGCAGCGTTCTTGCGTTTGGCGGAGCGATTGCCGGCAGCAGTGGCACGCCAACCAGGCGTGGGCGCTGATCGATGCGAGGCGCCTTGCTGTTTCACACAAGCGCCGATGCGCGGTGCACCGGCGGTGATCAGAAATTGGCAGCACCTGCAGGCCACCCGCTGCGTTGAATCCAGCGCAGCAGCGCTGCTGCCGCCCTAAGCCCAGTCCAGCGTGCCGCGAATCACCGTCTGCACCTGGCCACCCGACCACACGTCGCCGTCGGCATCGATATGCAGTTCCAACAGGGCATCGAAGCCGATTTCGCGGCCCTGGCTGACGGTGTAGCGACGGTCGGTACCGGGCAATGCGTCACGGCTGTCCAGCCATGCGGCCAGCACCGCATTGGCCGCGCCGGACGCCGCGTCTTCGAAGCGCCGGCCATTGCCGACGAAGGCTCGTACTGCCAGATCGTAGGTGCCCGGTGCGCCGGCGCGTGCATACGCAAACACGCCCATGCTGCCGGTGGATTCTGCCAACCCGGCAATCGCGTCCCAGTCCGGCTGCAGGCTGCGCAGCGCGGCTTCGCTTGCCAGTTCCACCACCCACCAGGTGCGGCCGCCGTCCATCAGCGCAGGCGGCAGCGTCCCCAGCGGCCAGCCCTGCAAGGCATCGCGCAGGCGCGGATCGTTGGCATCCACCTGCTCGGCCACGCGTGCGCGTGGCGTGCGGATCGCGATGCTGCGGTGGCCGCCGCGCTGCTCCACACGCAGCGGCAACCGGCCGGCGATGCCGTCCTGCACCAGGACGCCATCCTGTGGTGCGGCCAGGCCGGCCTCGAGCACGGCATGCGCAGTGCCCACACTGGGATGGCCGGCAAACGGCACCTCTTTTTGCGGCGAAAACATGCGCAGCCGGTAGCTGCTGTGCGTGCTTTCGGCGGGAAAGACGAAGGTGGTCTCCGGCAGTTTGGTCCAGCGTGCGATGGCCTGCATCGCGGCATCGTCCAGACCCTGCGCATCCAGCACTACCGCCAGCGGATTGCCGCTGCCGGGGCGGGCGGAGAACACATCCAGTTGCAGGAAACGGCGAGTGGTCATGGGCGTCGATCCGCAGTGAGGGCGCGGCAGCTTACCAATCGATGCGGCCGTCGATCACCTGCAGCGTCGCTCCGCCAATCCAGACTTCGCCTTCCGCGTCCACTTCCACCTGGACGCGGCCGTCGCGGCCAACCTCGCGGCCCTGACTGGCGACGTAGCGCGACTGCGCTCCGGGCAGGCGGCCCTCGCCATGCAGGCGGGCGGCAATACAGGCATTGGCGCTGCCGGTGACCGGGTCTTCCGCAATGCCATCGCCCGGGCAGAACGCGCGGACGACCAAGTCGGCATCGCCATCGTGCACGGGTGCGTAGATGGCCAGGCCAACGGCGGCGCTGGCCTGGGTCAGGCGCGCAATGGCGGCAAGCTCCGGGACTGCCTGCCGTACCGCCTGCGCGTCGGCCAATTCCAGCAACCACCAGTTCGGGCCGTTGTTCCAGAGTGCGGCCGGCTGCGCGCTGACGCGCAGGCCAGTGCAGGCGGTACGCAGCGCCTCGGCGTACGTGTCGCCTGTGTCGATGGCGCGCGCGCGCGGGGCGCGCAGCCGCACCAGCAAGGCGCCGTGCCGGTCGAACACGTCCACCGGCAGCACGCCAGCCGCGCATTGCTGGCGCAGCCGGCCGTCGGGCTTGTACGCGGTCACGCCGTGGGTCACCGCCGCCCACGCGGCACCGACGCTGGGGTGGCCGGCAAACGGTAGCTCGGCACGTGGGGTGAAGATGCGGATGTGGTAATCGGCATCGGGCACGCTGACCGGCAGGAAGAAGACCGTCTCGGACAGATTCAGCCACGCGGCGATCTGCTGCATCTGCGCAGACGACAACGTCTCTGCATTGAAGACCACGCCCAGCGGGTTGCCGCTGCCGGCCCGGGCGGCGAAAACATCCAGTTGCAGATAGCGGTGCTTGCTCATGGTGGGGACATCTCGATCGAAGGAGGGGCACGGCGATGGTTGCAGTGCAAACCGATACGGCAGTGGACGTGGCGACCGGAACGCTGTGATCGCACGCGGGGTCATGTCAGCGGCATTGGCAGTAGAATCGGAGGTTCCGCTCGGCATCCCGGGCATCTTCCCCCCCCCCCCCCCCATCCTAAACGCCTATCTCAATGTCAGCTCCCCACTCTACCGATCGTTGGATCGTCCTCAAGTTCGGCGGCACTTCGGTGTCGCGTCGTCATCGCTGGGACACGATTGGAAAACTGGCGGGCAAACGGGCGAACCAGACCGGCGGTCGCGTGCTGGTGGTGGTGTCTGCATTGTCGGGCGTGACCAACGAGCTCACCGCCATTGCCGACGGCGCCGCCGATAGCGCACAACGCGTGGCGGCACTGGACCAACGCCATCGTGAGTTTCTGGCCGAGCTCGAACTGGACGCCGATGCGGTGCTGGGCGAGCGACTGGCCGCACTGCATGCGTTGCTGGGCGACGCGCGCGCTGCAATGCGCACGCTGGACTGGCAGGCCGAGGTGCTGGGGCAGGGCGAGTTGCTGTCGTCCACCATCGGTGCGGCGTACCTGCATGCCAGCGGCCTGGACATGGGCTGGCTGGATGCGCGCCAATGGCTGTCGGCGCTGCCCCCGCAGCCGAATCAGAGCGAGTGGTCCAAGCGGCTGTCGGTGTCGTGCCAGTGGCAGTCCGATGCCGATTGGCGCACGCGTTTCGCCGCGCAACCGACACGCTTGCTGATCACGCAAGGCTTCATTTCGCGTCATGCCGATGGCGGCACCGCGATTCTGGGCCGTGGCGGTTCGGATACCTCGGCGGCGTACTTCGGTGCGCTGCTCGGCGCCAGCCGCGTGGAAATCTGGACCGATGTGCCCGGCATGTTCAGCGCCAACCCGAAGGAAGTGCCGGACGCGCGGCTGCTGACCCGGCTGGACTATTACGAAGCGCAGGAAATCGCCACCACCGGCGCCAAGGTGCTGCATCCGCGTTCGATCAAGCCGTGTCGCGACTCCGGCGTGCCGATGGCGATCCTGGACACCGAGCGCCCCGATCTGCCGGGCACCAGCATCGACGGCAATGCCGAACCGGTGTTGGGCGTCAAGGCGATCAGCCGCCGCAACGGCATCGTGCTGGTGTCGATGGAAGGCATCGGCATGTGGCAGCAGGTCGGCTTCCTGGCCGACGTGTTCACGCTGTTCAAGAAGCATGGCCTGTCGGTGGACTTGATCGGTTCGGCCGAGACCAACGTCACCGTGTCGCTGGATCCTTCGGAAAACCTGGTCAACACCGACGTGCTGGCGGCGTTGTCGGCCGATCTGTCGCAGATCTGCAAGGTCAAGATCATCGTTCCTTGCGCGGCCATCACCCTGGTCGGGCGCGGCATGCGTTCGCTGCTGCACAAGCTCTCCGACGTGTGGGCCACGTTCGGGCAGGAGCGCGTGCACATGATTTCGCAGTCGTCCAACGACTTGAACCTGACCTTCGTCATCGACGAAGCCGATGCCGACGGTTTGCTGCCGATCCTGCATGCCGAACTGATCGACAGCGGTGCAATGCCGGTCAGCGAGGGAGAGGTGTTCGGCCCGCGCTGGCGGCAGATCATCGGCTCGGTACGTCCGCGTCCCACGCCGTGGTGGCATGCCGAGCGCGCGCATCTGCTGTCGCTGTCCAAGGCCGGGACGCCGCGTTACGCGTACCACCTGCCCACGGTGCGTGCGCGTGCGCATGCGCTGGCGCAGATTGCCGCGGTGGATCAGCGCTATTACGCGATCAAGGCCAACGCGCATCCGGCCATCTTGATGGCGCTGGAACAGGCCGGCTTCGGGCTGGAGTGCGTTTCGCACGGCGAATTGCGCCGCGTCTTCCAGGCGCTGCCGGAGTTGTCGCCGCGGCGCGTGCTGTTCACGCCGAGCTTTGCGCCCAAGGCCGAATACGAGGCGGCCTTCGCGCTGGGCGTGACGGTGACCGTGGACAACGTCGAAGCGCTGCGCAACTGGCCCGAGGTGTTCCGTGGCCGCACGATCTGGCTGCGCATCGACCTGGGGCACGGCGACGGCCATCACGAGAAGGTCAACACCGGCGGCAAGGCGTCCAAGTTCGGCCTGTCGTCCACGCGCGTGGATGAATTCGTCGACGTGGCGCGCACGCTCGAGGTCACCATCACCGGCGTGCATGCGCATCTGGGCAGTGGCGTGGAGACCGGCGAGCACTGGCGGATGATGTACGACGAGTTGGCCGGCTTCGCGCGTCGCATCGGCACGGTAGAGACCATCGACATCGGCGGCGGCCTGCCGATTCCGTACAGCGCCGAAGACGAGCCGTTCGATCTGGAGGTGTGGGCCAAGGGCCTGGCCGAGGTCAAGGCGGTGCATCCTGGCTACCGCCTGGCGATCGAGCCGGGCCGCTATCTGGTGGCCGAAGCCGGCGTCTTGCTGGCCAGCGTCACCCAGGTGATCGAGAAGGACGGTGTGCACCGCGTGGGCCTGGATGCGGGCATGAACACCTTGATTCGCCCGGCGTTGTACGACGCCTGGCACGACATCGAAAACCTCAGCCAACTCGACGCGCCGGCCGGCGGCATGTTCGATATCGTCGGGCCGATCTGCGAATCGTCGGACGTGTTCGGCAAGCGTCGCCGGCTGCCAGCGGCCACTGCACCGGGCGATGTGGTGCTGGTCGCCGATGCCGGTGCCTACGGCTACACGATGGCCAGCACCTACAATCAGCGCGAATTGCCGCGCGAAGAGGTGATCGATGCGTCCACTGGCTGAGTTCGTCGTACTCAGCACGTTGGCCGGTGGCGTGGCGATGGTGTTTTCCACCGCCATCGATATCGCCGGGCAACCGACCCCGTGGACCGACAGCTTGAAGTGGGCAATCCCCGCATTGGTCGCTGCCGGCCTCGGCGCGTGGAGCGCAGCGTTCTGGCAACGTCGGCGTGCCCGGCAGGCACGCGCGCAGCGCGCCGGCGGCATGGCATTGCGCACCGTGGTGTTGAGTGCGCTTGGCTATCTGCCGGCGTTGCTGCTGTATCTGCTGGTCGCGTTGGCCATCACCGGCGACGCAACGGTGATTCGCTCGGATGTGATGCTGCTGTTGTTCGTGATCGGTTGCCTGCCGTTGCTTTGGGCGGCGGTGCCGTTTTCCATGATTGAATATGTCCTGTGCCGACGTTATCTGCGTCGTGTACGTGTTTCTGCAGGTAGTCCATGAGCGCTTTCGACAAACATCAGATGTCCACCTTCCGTTTCGTGCGTTGCGCACTCGACGCGCAGACCGGCGTGGCGACGCTGGTGTATGCCTTCGATCAAGGCCCGGAGCTGGTCGAGACCGTTGCGGTGCCGGGCGCTCCGTTCGTGCTAGAGGGCGCGCGGGCAACTGCCGTGCAACAGGCGCTGCGGCTGCTGCATCTCATTGCAGGGGTCAGTTATTTCAAGGCCGCGGTGCCGCCGAACATCGCCATCGACAGCTACGGCATCGATGCCGAGACGGCCGCGCTGGTGGAAAGCGTGTATCTGCACGGCCTGGGCGAATTTGCCTACCGCAATGGCTTGGATCTGCACGGCAAGATCCACTTTCCGGTGGCGGCGCAGGCCTCTGCCGCCGCGCCGGCAGTGGGGTTGCGCGAGCATGCGCTGGTGGCGATCGGCGGCGGTAAGGATTCGCTGGTCAGCATCGAGGCGCTGCGCCAGGCCGGCCTGGCGCAGACCGTGAGCTGGATCGGCGGTTCGCAACTCATCCGTGCCTGCGCAGAGCGCACCGGGTTGCCGGTACTCAACATCGGCCGCGTGCTGGCACCGGAATTGTTCGAACTCAACCGCCAGGGCGCGTGGAACGGGCATATCCCGGTGACCGCGGTGAACTCGGCCATTCTGGTGCTGGCGGCGCTGCTCACTGGTGTTGACCAGGTGGTGTTCTCCAACGAACGCTCGGCCAGTTACGGCAGCCAGATTCCCGGCACCGGCGAGGTCAATCACCAGTGGTCCAAGGGCTGGGCCTTCGAACAGGCGTTCGGCGAGTACGTGCAGCGGCACGTGGCAGCCGATCTGCGCTACTACTCGTTGCTGCGGCCGCTTTCGGAGTTGGCGGTGGCGCGGCAGTTCGCCAAGACCGATCACTACGACGCGCATTTTTCCAGCTGCAACCGCAACTTCCACATCATGGGCGAGCGCCCCGTGCATCGCTGGTGCGGCGTGTGCCCGAAGTGCCATTTCGTGTTCCTGGCGCTGGCGCCGTTCATGCCCAAGACACGGCTGGTCAACATCTTCGGGCGCAATCTGCTCGACGATGCGACCCAGGCCGGCGGCTACGACGCGTTGCTGGAATTCCAGGACCACAAGCCGTTCGAATGCGTGGGCGAAGGCCGTGAATCGCGCGCGGCGATGGCGGTGCTGGCCAGCCGCGCGGAGTGGAAGGAGGACGCGTTGGTGAAGCGCTTCATCCGCGACATCCAGCCGCAGCTCGACCCAAATGATCTGCAGGTCGAGCCACTCATGGCCATCGATGGCGAGCACCGGATTCCGCCGGCGCTGTGGGAGCGCGTGCGTGCGAATTTCGCAGCTTGAAGGCAAGACCGTTGCGTTGTGGGGCTGGGGGCGTGAAGGACGCGCGGCGTACCGTGCGCTGCGGGCGCGCCTGCCGACGCAAGCGCTGACGGTGTTCTGCAACGCCGAAGAGGCGCGCGAGATTGATGCGCTGGAAGATGCGGCCTTGCAGGTGGAAACCGCTGCCAGCGCGCAGGCGCTGGGGCGATTCGAGATCGTCGTGAAGTCGCCCGGCATCAGCCCGTATCGCGCCGAGGCATTGGTCGCCGCCGCGCAGGGCACGTGCTTCATCGGCGGCACCGCGCTGTGGTTTGCCGAACACGCGCAGGCGGACGGCAGCGTGCCCGGTGTCATCTGCGTCACCGGCACCAAGGGCAAGAGCACCACCACGGCGCTGCTGGCGCACCTGCTGCGCGCGGCCGGGCATCGCACCGCGTTGGTCGGCAATATCGGCCAGCCCTTGCTGGAAGTGCTGGCACCGCAGCCGCCGCCGGCGTATTGGGCGATCGAGTTGTCCAGCTACCAGACCGGTGATGTCGGGCGCAGCGGCGCGCGCCCGGAACTGGCACTGGTGTTGAATCTGTTTCCCGAGCATCTGGACTGGCACGGCGATGAGGCGCGCTATGTGCGCGACAAGCTGTCGCTGGTGACCGAAGGCCGGCCGCGGATCGCCTTGCTCAACGCTGCCGACCCGCTGCTTGCCGGCCTGCAGTTGCCGGATAGCCAGGTGCGTTGGTTCAATCATTCCGCCGGTTGGCATCTGCGTGGCGACGTGGTCTATCGCGGCGAACAGGCCATTTTCGATACCGCCGATGTGCCGCTGCCGGGCGAGCACAACCGCCGCAACCTGTGCGCGGTGCTGGCGGCGGTAGAGGCCTTGGGCCTGGATGCGGCGGCACTCGCGCCGGCGGCAGCGAGCTTTCGTCCATTGCCCAACCGCCTGCAGTTGCTCGGCAGCGTGGACGGCATCAGCTACGTCAACGATTCCATCAGCACCACGCCGCATGCATCGCTGGCTGCCCTGGCGTGCTTTGCGCAGCGACGCGTGGCACTACTGGTCGGTGGCCATGATCGCGGGCTGGATTGGCACGATTTCGCCCAGCAGATGGCGCGGCAGGCGCCGCTGGAAATCGTGACCATGGGCGCCAACGGCCCACGCATCCATGCATTGCTGGCGCCGCTGGCCGAGGCGGGGCACTTCGGCCTGCATGCGGCCAACGATCTCGAACACGCCATGGGACTGGCGCGCGCTGCGCTGGGCCAGCAGGGCGGTGTGGTGCTGCTCTCGCCCGGGGCGCCCAGCTTCGGCGCCTACAGCGACTATGTTGCGCGCGGCCGCCACTTCGCGCAGCTGGCAGGGTTCGACCCGGCGGCAATCAGCGCGATTGACGGACTGGGTGTGCGCTGAAGGCGGCTAACGCACCGGCTGCACTCATCGGCTGGTGGGCATGGCCGATGCTCGGCACTGGTAGGTGCCGCTCGCACACCGCTGTGCCTGCGCGCTGTTCTCCGCCACCCGATGGATGTTCGTTGCCTGTTGGTCGCCGCGCCAACGCCAGCGCCGCCGCGGTGGCGCGATCGCCTCGAAAGCACGCATGCGCAGCGCATGCGAACGCGCAGGTGCGATCGGACTGACTGCCTGCCGCCACCGTGGCCGGCAGCGGCGACGATGACCTCTCCTGCACGGCAGCAGCGCCTACACTCGCCGCACCATCCTGGGAGCAAGCACATGTACAAGCAACGGACATGGCGTGGCATTGGGTTGATCGGTGTTCTGGCTTCGCTGGCCTTCCCCGCAGCAGCGGCGATGCAGGCCAAGCCGCTGGAATGGAAGATCGGCAAGGACACCTATAGCGGCGTGCTGGTGTACGACGATGCCGGCGATGCCAAGCGCCCGGGGCTGGTCATGGTGCCCAACTGGCGCGGTGTCAACGACTCGGCGGTGACCAAGGCCAAGCAGCTGGCCGGCGACGATTACGTGGTGCTGGTGGCCGACGTGTATGGCAAGGGCAAGCGCCCGGCCAACGACAGCGAGGCTGGGCAGTTCGCCGGCGCCCTGAAGAAGGATCCGCCGGAGTTGCGCGCACGCGCGCTGAAAGCGGTAGAGGTGCTCAAGGCGCAGGCCGGCAAGGCGCCGCTGGACGCAGCGCGCATCGGTGCGGTGGGCTTCTGCTTCGGCGGCACCACGGTGCTGGAGCTGGTGCGCTCAGGCGCGCAGCTGGCCGGCGTGGTGAGCCTGCATGGTGGCATCGCGACTCCCAGCCCGGCCGCCGCCGGCTCGGCCAAGACGCCGCTGCTGGTGCTCAACGGTGCCGACGACAAGAGCGTGAGCAAGGCGGATATCGCCGCGTTCGAAACCGAAATGAATGCAGCCGGCGCGGATTGGCAATTCGTCAATTTCAGCGGCGCGGTGCATTGCTTTGCCGAGGCCGACGCCAACAGCCCGCCGGGCTGCCTGTACAACCCGCGTGCGGCCAAGCGGGCGTATCGCATGCTCGGCGATTTCTTCGACGAGCGCTTTGGGCAGTAACCGGGATTGGTGATTTGGGATTGGGGATTCGCAAGAGCGAAGTCCCGTCCTTCAGCGAATCAAACCCCCGGGTTTTTGCTCGGGCGTTGCGCTGATCAATCATTCGGCTAACCGATGTCGGGACGCGCAAAACCGCGATCACGCCGCCTTTGCGAATCCCTGATCTCCAATCTCAAATCCCGGCCGGCGCGCGCTGCGCGCCGGATCAGTGCGTGCGCTCGACCGCGTAGCGCGCCAGGCCGCGCAACGCCGCCACGGCAGGGCTGTGCGGCAGGGTTTCCAGCGCCTGTTCGGCGGCAGCGGCGTATTCGGCCGCGCGTTGACGGCTGTAGTCCAACCCGCCGGTGGCATGGATGGCGGCCAGCACTTCCGGCATCGCCGCCGCATCGCCTTGCTCGACGATCTGTCGCAGGCGCTCACGGGTGGTGGCATCCGAGTGCGCCATTGCGTGGATCAGCGGCAGGGTGGCCTTGCCTTCGGCCAGGTCGTCGCCCAGGTTCTTGCCCAGGTCCGCGGCCTCGGCGGCGTAGTCGAGCACGTCGTCGGCGATCTGGAAGGCAAAGCCCAGCTGCATGCCGTAGTCGTACAACTGCTGCTGCACCTGCGCGCTGGCGCCGGAGGCAAGCGCACCCAGACGCGTGCCGGCGGCGAACAGCACCGCGGTCTTGCGCTCGATCACGCGCAGGTAGGCCGCTTCGTCGGTGTCGGGGTTGTGCACGTGCAGCAGCTGCAGCACTTCGCCCTCGGCGATGCGGTTGGTGGTGTCGGCCAGGATCTGCATGACTTCCATGCGGTCCAGTTCGACCATCAGCTGGAAGCTGCGCGAATACAGGAAGTCGCCCACCAGCACGCTGGGAGCGTTGCCCCATAGCGCGTTGGCAGTGCTGCGTCCGCGGCGCAGGTCCGATTCGTCCACCACGTCGTCGTGCAGCAGGGTCGAGGTGTGGATGAATTCGATGATTGCCGCCAGTTGGTGGTGCTCCGGGCCGGAGCCGCCAGCGGCGTGGCCGGCCAGCATCACCAGCATCGGGCGCAGGCGTTTGCCGCCGGCAGAGATGATGTGATCGGCAATCTGGTTGATCAGCACGACGTCCGAGGCCAGACGGCGGCGGATCAGTGCGTCGACCGCGGTCATGTCGGGCGCGGCGAGGGACTGGATCTGGGGCAGGCCCAGCACGGTGGGGAGGTCTTCGGCGATGGTCATGCGCAGGCATTCGTGATGTGGGCCGATTATAGGTGCCCCGGCCGGATCCGTCCCGCCGGGCACATCCGGCGTCTTCACATTTGCCGCCCTGCGCAGCTGGGCCGTGACCCGCAAAGGTCTGTACGGGCTGGATTTCCGACCCTTGGCAAGGCACTTGCCCGGCAGCGCCGCGCGGCAACCCGCCAGGACCGCCGAGCGGCAGGTGCGGTAACATTGCCGCACAGACATTCATCGTTGCGCGCTCCCGGCGCCAGCGCATCATCTCGGAAGCACCTATGGCCCGCGGCATCAACAAAGTCATCCTCGTCGGCAACCTCGGCAACGATCCCGACACCAAGTACACCCAGGCCGGCATGGCAATCACGCGCGTGAGCCTGGCCACCACCAGCATGCGCAAGGACCGCGACGGCAATAACCAGGAACGCACCGAGTGGCACCGCGTGGTGTTTTTCGGAAAGCTGGGCGAAATCGCCGGCGAGTACCTGCGCAAGGGTTCGCAGGTCTACGTCGAAGGCGAACTGCGCTACGACAAGTACACCGGCCAGGACGGCGTGGAAAAGTACAGCACCGACATCGTCGCCAACGAGATGCAGATGCTCGGCGGCCGTGGTGAAGGCGGCGGTGGCGGGATGGGCGGCGATCGCCCGCAGCGCTCGGCGCCGCGTCAGCAGGGCGGCGGTGGTGGGCAGGGTGGTGGATACGGCGGCGGTGGCGGTGGTCAGGACTATGCGCCGCGCCGTCAGCAGCCGGCCCAGCAGCAGTCGGCACCGCCGATGGACGATTTCGCAGACGACGATATCCCGTTCTGAGGGCAGCTCGTCGTTGCCTCATCCAGGAAGGCCCGCATTGCGCGGGCCTTCCGCGTTATGGGAAGTCCGCGCAGGCATTGGCCGGTTTCGGCAGAACGGCGGCAAGAGCCACGCGGGTGTCACGCGTGCTCGGAGGCGCGGGTCGTACGTGCAGCGCCCCTCCATCGCAGGCTTGTGCGTAACGCATGGAGTGGGTGCGCCGTCCATGCGTTGCTCCAGGCTCGCGACATCCACCTTACGACAGCAGCGTGACCTCTACTGCAGGTTGTCGGCACCCCGGCAGCCCTAGGCCGATGTGCGATTGCGTCCCTTCTGCTTGGCGCGATACAGCGCCGAATCGGCATCGTGCACGATGGCGTTGGGCTCAGCGGCGCTTCGCCCGGCTCGAAGGTGGCTGCGCCGATGCTGACGGTGACATGCGCGCTGGTGGGGCTGGACAGGTGCATCAGGCCGAGCTCGGCGACCGCATTGCGCACAGCGTCGGCCAGGCGCAGCGCGCCGGCGGCATCGGTATGCGGCAGGATCATGCCGAACTCTTCGCCGCCGTAGCGCGCGGCGAGGTCTTCGCTGCGGCGCGAGCAGCCGGTAATGGCGCCTGCGATCAAACGCAGGCAGGCATCGCCGTTCACGTGGCCATAGGTGTCGTTGTAGAGCTTGAAGTGGTCGACGTCGATCATCAGCACCGACAATGGCGCCTCCAGGCGAACCGCGTCCTGCAACGCACGCGATAACCGGTGGTCGAAGGCGCGCCGGTTGGCGATGCCGGTCAATGCGTCTACCCAGGCTTCGGTGCTCAGCTTGGCTTCGTTGCGATGCATGCGGCGCAGTTGCAAATCCAGCCAGATCCCCACGCCCAGCAGCAGGGTGCAGCCCAGCGCGGCCACCACGATGCGCTGGCGCGCGGCTTCCCGCCAGTTCGCCAACGCATCGTCGACCGAAACGCCGGTCAGCACGGTCAGCGGATAGGGGCGCGCCGGTGCAAAGCTGGAGATGCGCTCCACGCCGTCGATCGGCGAGCGATAGGTGGCGGTGCCGTGCTTGCGTGCGCGCATGGTCACGTAGATCGACGTCCCCGCGATCGAGGTGCCGATCACGCCCTGTTTGTCTGGCCGTCGCACCATCACGATGCCATCGTCGTTGGTCATGCCGATGGTGCCGTGCGGGCCAACTTCGAAGGTGCTGTAGTAGTTCTGGAAATACTTCAGCTGCAGGGTGACCAGCACCACGCCGGCGAACTCGCCGCCGGGCGCGTTGAGACGGCGGCTCAAGGTCAGCACCCAGGAGCCGTCCGAGCGGCTTTGCACGGGCGGGCCGACCAGCGACAAGGCGTCGCGATGGTCGCGGTGGTATTTGAAATAGGCGCGGTCGGCGTTGTTGTGGGTCCTGGGGGTGCTGTCCAGCGACGAGCTCACCCAACTGCCGTCCGCGGCATAGATGAAGATGCCATGCAGGCGATCGGAGCGGCGCGCTTCGCGCACCAGAAACTCATGCATCGCAGAACGCGCCGCGCTGGAGCCCTGGTCGTGTTCGACCCGCGACACCAGCCCGGACAGCACTGCGTCGGCAATGGACAGGGTGTCGCTGGCATGCTGCGCCAGCGAGTTGGCCAGATTCAACGACTGCGCCTGTGCGCTACGCAGCGCGGTCGCGCGTTCTTCGTGGATGGACCAATACTCCGAGCCGAGCAACAACATCCAGGACACAGTCAGTACGAAATGCAGCGCGATGCGCTGAGCACGTTGCCGCCGCCGCTTGCTTGTTGACGTCACTGTGGCTACCTGTCTGGATACCAGGGCGATGCAACCGCCGTGCGAGCCTACGCGTCGTGGCGCGCGTGCCTAGGTGCGGCAACACGTGCAATGACAGATCTGTGATTGCTGCCTCACGTTGTATGCAACAGCCCGCTTGCCCGCATCGTTATGCGCGTTGGCCGCTGCAGCAGCGCTCGCTGCAGCGCTTCACCACGCACCGCGACAGATGTCAGAGCCAGCTCGACTGCGTTTGCGTAACGGGCAGCATGCTATCCCGGGTACTGAATCACGCTCAGGAGTTCCCCATGCACGCCATTCGTCTTCGCCATCCCGCCGCCATCGCATCGCTGCAGTCGGTTGCACTGCCCGATCCGGGGCAGCCTGCACGCGGTCAGATCCGCGTCCGCCTGCATGCCAGTTCGCTCAATTTTCATGATCTGGGCGTTGTGCTCGGGCAGATGCCGACCGCAGACGGGCGTATTCCGATGTCCGATGGCGCCGGCGTGGTGGAAGCAGTGGGGCCGGAGGTCGACGAGTTCGCAGTGGGCGATCATGTGGTGTCCACCTTCTTCCCGCAGTGGCTGGACGGCGAGCCCTTGCATGCCGGTTTTGCCACCACCCCAGGCGATGGCGTCGATGGCTATGCGCGCTCGGCGGTCGTCGCCGACGCGCAGGCATTCACCCATGCACCCCGCGGTTACAGCCACGCCGAGGCTGCGACGCTGACCACTGCCGGCGTTACCGCGTGGCGCGCGCTTGTGGTCAATGGCGGGCTCAAGGCCGGCGACAGCGTATTGGTTCTGGGCACCGGCGGCGTGTCGATTTTCGCGCTGCAATTTGCCAAGGCGATGGGTGCGCGCGTGATCGCCACTTCCTCATCCGACGAGAAACTGGAGAAGGTGCGAGCGCTCGGCGCCGACCACCTCATCAACTATCGGCAGCATCCCGAATGGGCGGCGCAGGTCCTGGACATCACCGAAGGGCGTGGGGTGGACCATGTGGTCGAGGTCGGTGGCCCGGGCACGCTGACGCAATCGATCCGTGCAGCGCGCGTAGGTGGGCATATCGCCTTGATCGGTGTGTTGACCGGTGCCGCTGGGCCGGTTCCGACTGCCGAAATGATGGGGCGCCAGCAACGCCTGCAGGGGTTGGTCGTTGGCAGCCGCAGGCATCAACAGGACCTGGTGCGCGCACTCGACAGCTTGCCGCTGCGGCCGGTGATCGATCGCAGCTTTGCGCTGGATGAGATCGGTGAAGCGTTCGCGCTGCAGAAGGCCGGTGGGCACCTCGGCAAGATCGCGCTGGAGTTCTGATCCAGCCCGCGGTACTGAGCGCGGGCGATGCGTCCGCAGCGCCGGCGCGTGAATTCCGTAGTTCGACGTGTGCAAGGGCCGCCGCCTGCATGATGCTGCTGGCGAGCGCAACCAATACTTCTCGAGTTTCGTTCGTTCGCAGCCCACGGCGGCCAACCAACGTGCTGCACGTGCACATTCCAAGAACTGTTCGGCCGGCCCGTCCGTCTCCAACGTCATCGGCGCATGGGCCTGGTTACTCGCAGTGATGAGCGTCTTTCATAGGCGCATGCAGCACCCAGCGCTAATGCGGGCAAAGGCGGCTACTAGAATCGGGCAATACACCGCTTCACGCCCGCAGGCGCCACCGCGCACTCACGCGCTTGTGACCGGCAGCGCTGCACATTGATTGAGAACTGTAAAAGCCAGCATTGTTGGAGATGCCAGCCATGAGAGACATCAAGATGACCCGTCGCGAGGTATTGATCGCAGGAACGGCATCGGCAGCCAGCGTTGCCGCAACCCAGTCGATGGCCGCCACCGCCGCCACTGCGATCTCGCAGCGGCCGGCAACCGAGCCTGCCAATGCATCCAGCCAGGTCGCTTTCGAGGTGAACGGCAAGCCGGTCGCTCTGACGCTGGATAACCGCACCACCTTGCTGGATGCGCTGCGCGAACATCTGCATCTCACCGGCACCAAGAAGGGCTGCGATCACGGCCAGTGCGGCGCCTGTACGGTCATCGTCGACGGGCAACGCATGAACGCGTGCCTGTCGCTGGCAGTGATGCACGAGGGCGCCAAGGTCACCACCATCGAAGGGTTGGGCACGCCGGACAAGTTGCATCCCATGCAGGCGGCGTTCGTCAAGCACGATGGCTACCAATGCGGGTATTGCACGCCCGGGCAGATCTGTTCGGCAGTGGCGGTGCTGGACGAGGTGAAGCGCGGGATCCCCAGCCATGTCACCGAAGACCTCACCGGAAAGACCAAGCTCACCACACCCGAATTGCAGGAGCGCATGAGTGGCAATATTTGCCGCTGCGGTGCGTATTCCAACATCGTTGAAGCCATCAACGACGTTGCCGGAGGCCGCGCATGAAGGCCTTTAGCTACGAGCGGGCCACCTCGCCAGCCGATGCGGCAGCCAAGGCCGCGCGCCAGCCCGGTGCCAAGTTCATCGCAGGCGGGACCAACCTGCTCGATCTGATGAAGCTGCAGATCGAAACGCCGTCGCACCTGATCGATGTCAACGGCCTGCGCCTGGATACCATCGAGGCCACGCCTGAGGGCGGCCTGCGCATCGGCGCACTGGTGCGCAACACCGATCTGGCGGCCGACCAGCGCGTGCGCCGCGATTATGCTGTGTTGTCGCGCGCATTGCTGGCCGGTGCCTCGGGACAACTGCGCAATCGCGCCACCACGGCAGGCAACCTGCTGCAACGGACGCGGTGTCCCTATTTCTACGACACCAATCAGCCGTGCAACAAGCGACTGCCTGGCAGTGGCTGTGCGGCCATCGGTGGCTATAACCGTCAACTGGCAGTTATCGGTGCCAGCGAGGCGTGCATTGCCACCCATCCCAGCGATATGGCCATTGCCATGCGCCTGCTCGATGCCGTGGTGGAAACGGTGCGCCCGGATGGGCAGACGCGCACCGTGGCCCTGTCCGAGTTCTATCGTGCACCGGGAACGACGCCGCACCTGGAAACCGTGCTGGAGCGCGGCGAATTGATCACCGCCGTCACCTTGCCCAAGCCGCTCGGTGGCACGCACGTGTACCGCAAGGTGCGCGACCGTGCCTCGTATGCGTTCGCCCTGGTGTCGGTGGCCGCCGTCGTTCAGCGCGACGGCAGTACGCGCGTCGCAGTCGGCGGCGTCGCGCACAAGCCATGGCGCAGCGAAGCTGCCGAAGCCAGAGCGAAAGAGGGTGCCCGCGCCATTGCGTCCGTGTTGCTCGACGGCGCACAGCCCACCGAACACAACGCATTCAAGGTGCCGCTGGTCGAGCGCACCTTGACCGCGATCCTGGCCGACACGAGGGCCTGATATGAAATTCGACACTCCCGCCGGCACCAATCCCATCGATCAGCTCACTGTCGTCGGCAAGCCCGTCGACCGTATCGACGGGCCACTCAAGACCACCGGGCAGGCACCGTATGCCTACGAACATCACGACTTGCCGGGCCAGCCCGCTTACGGGCATGTGGTGGGCGCAGGCATCGCCAAGGGCACCATTCGCAGCATCGATCTGAGCGCGGCGCGCAAGGCGCCGGGCGTGCTGGGCATCGTGACCGCGCAGAACGCAGGCAAGTTGCAAAAGGGCAAGTTCAACACCGCCAAGCTGTTGGGCGGCCCCGAGATCGCGCATTACCACCAGGCCATTGCCGTGGTGGTGGCGGAAACCTTCGAGCAGGCGCGTGCGGCCGGCCAGTTGATCAAGGTCGATTACGGCCGGCACGTTGGCGCCTACGATCTGGAAAAGGCCCGTGCCGGCGCCAAGGTGACCAAGAAGGGCGACGCGCCCAACAGCAATGTCGGCAACTTCGACGCTGCCTTCGCTACAGCGCCGGTGCAACTGGATGCCCAATACACCACACCGGATCATTCGCACGCGATGATGGAGCCGCACGCATCGATTGCCATGTGGGATGGCGACAAGCTCAGCGTGTGGACATCCAATCAGATGATCAATTGGGGTGCCGGCGATCTGGCCAGGACGCTGGGCCTCCCGCGCGAAAACGTACGGATCATGTCGCCGTACGTCGGCGGCGGTTTCGGCGGCAAGCTGTTCCTGCGTGCCGATGTAGTCTTGGCATCGCTGGCCGCGCGTCAGGTCGGACGTCCGGTCAAGGTGATGTTGCCGCGGCCGCTGATCGCCAATAACACCACCCACCGCCCGGCCACGGTGCAACGCATCCGGCTTGGGGCCGGGCGTGACGGCAAGCTCACGGCGATTGCGCATGAAAGCTGGTCGGGTGACTTGCCCGACGGCAGCCCGGAAAACGCCGCTGCACAGACGCAATTGCTCTACGCTGGTGCTAACCGCCTGATTACGACCCGTCTGGCCGTGCTCGATCTGCCCGAAGGCAATGCCATGCGCGCGCCGGGCGAGGCGCCGGGATTGATGGCGTTGGAAATCGCCATGGACGAGATGGCCGAAAAGCTCGACATGGATCCGGTCAAGTTCCGCATCGTCAACGACACCCAGGTGGACCCGGAAAATCCGCAACGCCCGTTCTCGCAGCGTCAGCTGGTCAAATGCCTGGAAGATGGCGCAAAGCGATTCGAGTGGTCCAAGCGCAAGGCCAGGCCGGGCAGCACGCGCGACGGTCGTTGGCTGGTCGGCATGGGCGTGGCGGCGGCATTTCGCAACGCGCCGGTCACGACTTCCGGCGCGCGCATGCGGCTGGAGCAGGGCGGGCGCGTGGTGGTGGAAACCGACATGACTGATATCGGGACCGGCTCCTATACCATCATTGCGCAGACCGCTGCGGAAATGCTCGGGGTCCCGCTGAACTGGGTGGATGTGCGCCTGGGCGATTCGAGCTTTCCGGCCTCTGCAGGCTCCGGTGGGCAGTGGGGCGCGAACAGTTCCACCGCAGGCGTCTATGCGGCCGCAGTCAAGTTGCGTGAAGCGGTGGCCAGGCAATTGGGCCTGGATCCGGCCGCTGCCGAATTTGCCGATGGCTATGTGCGCGCCGGTGGCAAGCGCATTGCGCTCGGCGATGCCGCGGCCAGTGGCGTGCTGGTGGTAGAAGACAAGATCGAGTTCGGCGACCTCAGCAAGACGCATCAACTCTCCACGTTCGGCGCGCATTTCGTCGAGGTGGGCGTGGATGTGGCCACCGCCGAAGTGCGCATCCGGCGCATGCTTGCCGTATGCGCCGCAGGACGCATCCTCAATCCCAAATCCGCACGCAGCCAGGTCATCGGCGGCATGACCATGGGTGCCGGCGCGGCACTGATGGAAGAGCTGGCAGTGGACAAACGCCTGGGCTTTTTCGTCAACCACGACCTGGCCGGCTATGAAGTGCCGGTGCATGCGGACATCCCGCATCAGGACGTGGTGTTCCTGGAAGAAAGCGACCCGCTATCGTCGCCGATGAAGGCCAAGGGCGTGGGTGAGTTGGGCATCTGCGGCGTGGCAGCAGCCATCGCAAATGCGGTGTACAACGCAACCGGCGTGCGTGTGCGCGACTATCCGGTGACCCTGGACAAATTGCTGCCGCACCTGCCCGAGATGCTGCGCGCGTGAGCGCGGTGGTTGCCCCGGTCGCGCATGCGCCGCCGGCGTGGCCGGCATGGCCGGGCTACGCGTTGCTCGACGATTTGTTGCCAACGTTGAGCGCATGGCAGCGTGCAGGGCAGCGCGTGGCGATGGCAACCTTGATCGATGTGCAAGGCTCCTCCCCACGGCCGTTGGGAAGCGAGATGGCCATCAGCGCCGATGGGAGCGTGGCAGGCTATGTCTCAGGCGGCTGCGTCGAGGCGGCGGTGGCACATGAAGCCATGGCAGCGCTGCGCGATGGTCAGCCGCGCTGGCTGGATTATGGCGAAGGCAGCCAGGTGCTGGACATCCAGCTCAGCTGCGGCGGGCGCATCGGCGTGCTGGTGTGGCCGGTGCCGGATCTGGGCGAGCACCTCGCACGTTGGCGTAACGCGCGCCAGCATCGGCGTGCATTTCATGTGGCCTTGGATCGTGCGTCCGGCACGGTGCGTTACCTGGCAAATGCACAGGACGCGCGCGCGGGCGAATTCGTGCGCAGCCATCGTCCGCCGTTGCGGCTGGTGCTGGTCGGCGCCGACCCATCGCTGCTGGCGCTGGTGTCGTTGGCCAGCCAGATGGGCATCGACGTGCGCGTGTTGCGGCCGCATGGTCCGGGCGAACCGCCGCCGGGCTTGGCGCCCGAGCACTACGACCGACGTGCGTTGGGCGATGCGCTGCATGACCTGCACCTGGATGCCGACACCGCGCTGTATAGCCTGGCCCACGATGCCGAGATCGACATGCAGGTTGCGCAGCGCGGCTTGGCGTCCCCTGTCGCCTGCATCGGCATCCTTGGCAGCCGGCAGAAGCGCGAAGGTCGCTTGCAGGCCTTGCGGGCGCTTGGGTATGGCGATGCCGCGCTCGCACGCCTGCGTATGCCGGCGGGCTGGCGCATGGGGCGCTCGTCACCGCACACCATCGCGCTCGGCATCATCGCCGAAGCCACGCAAGCGGTGGTAGATCTACAGGCCGTGACCGCAAGCCGATAAGTCGCTGGCTGCTCCTGCCGCGTGCGTGAGTCATCAAGGCGCATCGCAGCCGGTCGGGTCGAACACAGCTGCTTTCGAGCACTATCGTGGCAGGCCTCCGACAGCACGCTGTCATCTGCATCGCCATGGGCAGGCCTTGGCCAATGCATCCACAGCGCACGCCAAGGGTAGTCACCTTGCACGCACAGCCGGCGCTCTAGGCTGCAGCTGTCTTCCATTCAAGCAGCACGTCGCCATGACCCCTGTTCCGGATCGCCACGTCGACGTATCGCGTGATGCTGTTCGCGTTAGCTTCTTCGCCACCCACCATTCCGCACGTGGTGACGACGTCGGAAAGCGCCACGCTCCCGCCGTCTGGCAACCAGCGCCGCACGCTGCTGCCGCCACGCCGGCAGCGTGCGGCGCATGAGTGGCGATCATGCCGCACTGGTGCTGGGCGCCGGGGCAGGGCGCCGGCTTGGCCGCTCGAAGCAATTGCTGATGCGCGATGGCGAGCCGTTGCTGCATCGCGCCGCTCGCATTGCGTTACTGACTGCGCCACGCCGCTGCGTGGTCGTGCTGGGTGCCGATGCTGATGCGTTGAGCGAGGTGTTGCAGGATCTGGATGTCGAAATACTGCGGCACCCCGATTGGTCCGAGGGCATGGGCTCCAGCCTGGCCGCGTTGCGCCGGCATGTGCAGGGCGACCCGGCATTGCGACGCAGCCTGATCCTGGGGTGCGATCAGCCTGCGCTGGATGCCCCGCATCTGCGCTCCCTGCTGGAAGAAGCCGATCGCGCCGTCTCCGGGTGTGCAACCAGTGGCTACAGCGGCGTGCGCGGCATTCCCGCGGTGGTCACGCATGCGGCCTGGGCGGATGTGCCATTGCAGGCCGATAGCGGCTTGCGGGGCCTGTTCGCCAGCCTGGACATGCAGAGCCTGGGGTGCGTAAGCGCCCCGGCGTTGGCATTGGATATCGACACGCCGGCGGATCTGGCCGCCGCGCAGCAGCGCGGCTGGGTCGATGCGGACTGAGACGCCGTGACGGGTACGCACGCAAATCTCTGGCAGCCTGGGTCCTGACACGATCGGCGCCGGCCGCACCGTCAGCGGCAGGCACCGTCACTGCACGCACGCTGACGTGACCGGTGCCGATCACCGACACCGGTCCAGGCGCGTTACCTCTTTTTTGCAGCCCGCCAACCGACATGCCTGGCCGACGCGCTCAACCGTGCAACAGCCTTACGACCACAGCACGACCGCTTCCCTGATCACCAACACATAGCCAATGACCATGGCGGTCTTGACCGAAAACTGGAATTTCCTAAGCAGATGCATGCAACCCCTCCCCAGAGGCAGTCTTCAAGAGCGACTGATCACCCACTGCGCACCGTCCACGCCCGTCTGACGGTTGCTGATGACGCGGCGTTCACCAGTCCTGACCGAATGTAGCGCTGGACGTGATGTGTGTCACGTAAGAATTTTCCTACCGACCTGCCAGTGTCAGCCCGACGGCATTGGCATGCATAAAAGAACATCCTGGCTATGCCGGACGCGGGGCCATTGGCTACTCTCCCGCGGCCCCTTGAGTAAGGGCACGCCGGCATACCGGACGGGAGAAGGCGTTCCCATTCCTCGCGCATCGCGGCCCCACGCCCCATGCGCCTTTGCTCGACCGCTAGACGCACTGGCCGGAGGCCTGATGGACGAGTCTCGTTATGTCGTACGCATCCACCCCGCACAGGGCGGCTGGTGGGTAACCCGCCCGCACTGGTCGCCGCTGCGGTATTTGCGCGAGCAGGGCGCCCTGGACTTTGCCGAATGGATGGCAAAGCTGCACTGCCTGACCACCGGCCAGCCCAGCGGCGTGGTGGTCAACACCGGAGGCGGCGATCGGGTGGTGCGGCGTTACGGCTGAGGCCGTAGGCAACGCTGTCGCTTGCTGCAGTAAACCATTGCCCACGGTGGCGGCTGTCCGCAGCTGTGCGGGGTTTGCGCAGACGTCCGGGTCGGCTAGATTCGAGGTATCGGCCACCTGGGTCCGGTCCGCGCTCTGGCGGCTACTTCTCTGGATGTCCGCCTGTCGTGAATGCTGCCGGTGCTGCGCTGATTCGAAACGATATCGTTGTGTTCGGCCTGATCGCCGCCACCCTGGGCGCAGTGTTCTGGACGTCTGCGCGGGAGCAGGGGTTCTGGCGGCGTTTCTACGCGGTGGTGCCGGCCTTGTTGCTGTGTTATCTGCTGCCCGGCATCTACAACACGGTCGGTTTGATCGATGGTGCCAACACCCGGTTGTACAACCCGATCGCCCGTGACGTGCTGCTGCCTGCGGCATTGATCCTGCTGACCTTGAGCATCGATCTGCGCGCGATCCTGCGGCTCGGCCCCAAGCTGGTGGCGATGTATCTGGGCGCATCGCTGAGCATCATGCTGGGTGCGGTGGTGGCGTTCTGGGTGATGCGCTGGCTGCATCCGGCCACCGTGGCCGGCGATACCTGGGCCGGCATGGCAGCGCTGGCGGGCAGCTGGATCGGCGGTGGCGCCAACATGCTGGCGATGCGCGAGGTGTTCGATGTGGACGCAACCACGTTCGGGCAGTTCGCGGTGGTCGATGTCGGCGTGGGCTATGTGTGGATGGCGGCGCTGATCTTCCTGGCCGGCCGCGCGCGCAAGATCGATGCACGCAGCGGTGCCGACACCCGGGCGCTGGATGCCTTGCAGGAGCGCATGGCGCGCTTCCAGGCCGAGCATGCGCGCATTCCCAGCTTGGCCGACTTGATGGTGATCGTGGCGGTGGCATTCGGCGGTGTCGGCCTTGCGCATGCCCTGGCCGATCCCCTTGCCGCGTGGTGCAAGGCGCAGTTGGATTGGGCCAGCCAGTTCAGCCTGGACACGCCGTTCGTGTGGGTGGTGGTGCTGGCGACCAGCCTGGGCCTGCTGCTGAGCTTTACCCGTGCGCGCACGCTGGAGGGCGCGGGCGCGTCCAGGATCGGCACCTTGCTGCTGTATTTCCTGATCGCCTGCATCGGCATGCAGATGGATCTGCTGGCGCTGCTGGACCGGCCATGGTTGTTCCTGCTCGGCCTGATCTGGATTGCCGTGCACATTGCCGTGTTATGGGGGCTTGGCCGGTTGTTGCGGGTGCCGTTCTTTTATTTTGCGATCGGCTCGCAATCCAATATCGGCGGCCCGGCCTCCGCGCCGGTGGTTGCCGCGGCATTTCACCCGGCTCTGGCGCCGGTCGGTGTGCTGCTGGGCACGATGGGCTACGCCACCGGCACCTATCTAGCCTATCTGGTCGGCATTACCTTGCGGGCGATGGCAGGCGCTGGATAACTCGCGCCGCAATCTGCAACGCCACGATGAAGCGACCGAGCGAGGTATCACACCGCTGTGCAATCGCCAGTGCGGCTGGGCTGGGCGATGCTCGGCGTTGCGCCATGTGCCGCGCCTGGCATGCCGCTTCTGCGCACCGTGCGCGATTGGCTGACGACTCCGATGACACGGTGTCGGCCATGTCGCGCCGCGGTTCGAATACGCGCGCTAGTCTCAAAGACACGCTGCACTGCGCGAAGCCGACAGCGATCGCGCGCAAGACCTTGACGCGCTGCTGCCAGCCGCGTGCAGGCGAAGAGTGGCCCGCGACATTGCGCGGGCCACTGGCGCCTTACTGCTGAATCACCCGGCGCTGCTCTTCCTGCTGCTGCGGCGGCTGCTGGGTGTGTTGCTGATTGTGCTGGTGCAGCTGGCTGACATTGGTCTGCGCCGGCTCGTTGGCTGCCGATGCCGTCTGCACATGGCTGCGCAGATGGGCCGGGTCGTCCATGCGCCCCTGCACCGCGATCAGGCTGTCGCCGTCACGGTTGGGCACCAGGTGATCGATACGTTGCAAGCCATCGTTGCCTGCACGCGCGGCCACGCTGGCAGCGGTATTGAGAAACGCGGTGTCGTCGCGCAGCCCCAGGCGGTCGCGTTGCCCATCCAACTGCACCACCGCGTCGTTGAATAGCTGGCTGCCGGGCTGCAATGCGGTGCCGCGCGCCTGGTCCTGCAACTGCATGTCCTGCGCCTTCATCACCGAATCGATGCCGTGCAGATCCAGCCGATGCTTGAGCATCATGCCCGGCACCAGACGCTGGCCGAAGGACAACGGGTCCGGTTCGGGCAGTTCGATCTGATGACCGGCCGCATTGGGCATGGCCCATTTGAGCGGGATGCTGTCTTCCTGCAGATGGGTCAGGATTTCGTTCTTGACGTGGTAGCCGCGGATCAATTCGCTGTTGGCGTAATCCTTGGCCGCCGATGCATCCAGACCTTGGCGCTCCAGCGTGCGGTCGTTGACGCCGGCGGCGTTATAGGTCACCGCCGGAATGTCGTTGACCATTGCCGATGCCGCGGCCAGACCGCCGCCCAGCGAATGCCCGCTGATCACCACCTGGTCGCCGAACGCCTGTTTGGCCTGGCTACCGAGCTGGATCGCCGAAGCGTATTGCGCATCGTCCAAGCCCAGGCCCTGGCCGATGTTGTGCTTCCAGTCCTTGCCTTCGTCGGTGCCGCAGAAGCCCAGCACCACCTGCCCCTGATCATTGCGATAGAACGCGGCATCGAAGCCGCTCTTGGCGTCGTGCAGCAGGGCAGGGTCGATGCCTGCCTGCTGCAGCGCGCGGTCGTCCATGCGCGACCAGCCATTGGGCAGGGCGGCAAAGGTTTCGGCACCGCCTTCGCGTCGCTGCGCGGCGGTGGCGTAAAGGTCCTGCAGCATCGCTGGAAGCTGGCGGTCTTCCGGATGCGGTTGTTGCCCGCGCATCGATTCTGCGAACGGGGTGGAAGAAGAGGATTCTGACGGGCTCATGCGCGGCTCCTTGCGTTCGTCATGCGAAAAGCGCGCTTAGCGGCTGCTTTCCACGGGAATGTTGTGGGCGTTCAACCACGCGCGTACGTCCGACCTGACCTGCTGGCCGCTGGCGTTGAGCAGGCGGTCCGGCGTGGTGAAGAAATACGCCTGGAAGGTCTTCTGCTGGGCATTACGCACGGTGGGATCGACACCGGCCTTGAGCAGGGTGAGCACTGCAGGGCTGGCTGCGCCACTTTGCGCCGCAAGGTGCAGCAGGCTGTTGCCGGTGTGGTCGACGCGCTGTACATCTGCACCGGCCTTGATCAGCAAATCGATCTGCGCATCGCGCTTGCTCTGCACCGCGCGAAACAGCGGCGTCCAGCCCGCCCGCGCGCTGACGACATCGATCGGCGCCTTGTGCTGCAACAGGATCTGCAGATACTGCGGGTCTTGCGCCATGGCGGCTATGTGCACGACCGTTTCCTGGTCCATGCCGGGGAGCGATGGGTCTGCGCCTGCATCGAGCAATGCGGCCAGCGCGCGCGGTTGTTCGTTCCAGATTGCCCATTCGAGCAAGGTGACGTTTTGATCGCCATGCGCGGCGAGATCGACAGTGGGGGCGAGTGCCTTGATCCGGGCCACATCACCGTGCGCAATGGCCTGGGCGATGTCGGTCAGGGCGGGGTCGCGGAAGGCGACGGTGTGGTCCTGCAGCGTGGCTGACATGGTGGTTTGCTCCTTGGCACCGGGCGAGGCGGTGCATGAGACCGCGAAAAACGAGGTCGCAAGAACGAGCAGGGCGGGGAATCGCGGTTGCATCGAAATCTCCTTCTCCTGATCGCATTCCTGATGACGCTGCAGCAAGTCCCGCCGCAGCGGGGCAGATCCTAGCAGCTGGAAAAATCGCTTGCGGTAAGATTTCGTGACATGGCTTTTTGTGACATGACGGTACGGCGTGTGACATGACGGTGCTGTGGGCCGCATGCTCGGGGCCGCCTGTCCTGATGGTGCGCATGCTGCAAGCGGCGAAGTGTCCATCGCCACAGCCTGCTGCCCCACAGCCGACGGTCACACCCGGGCCGGCATAATGGCGCTTTGTGGGCAGATGGGTGCGATGGAGTACGAGCTACTGATCAGTGACTGTGATGGCGTTCTTGTCGACAGCGAGATACTGGCCGACCGGGTAATGCGTGAGGCGCTGGCGTCTTTCGTGCCAAGCGAGCCGCTGGAACAGCTGCTGGAAACCACCTTCGGGCAGACCACGCGCGAGGTGCTGCGGCGGGTGGAAGAGCGCTTTGCATTGCAGTTGCCAGAGACCCTGCTCGCGCAGATCCAGGCGCGCAGCGAGGCCTTGATCCAGGCGCAGGTGCAGCCGATCGCAGGCGTACGCGAGGCGTTGGAGCAGATTCCATTGCCGTTGGCGGTGGCCTCCAATAGCCGGCGCCACAATGTGATTGCCTCGGTGGAACGGGCCGGGCTCACCGCACGCGCGGCGGGACGTATTTTCAGTGCCGACATGGTGGAGCGGCCCAAGCCGGCACCGGACGTGTATCTGCTGGCGGCACGCACCGCCGGAGTCGCGCCGCAGCGTTGTGTGGTCATCGAAGACAGCCCCACCGGTGCAACCGCGGCCGTGACGGCCGGCATGCAGGTGCTGGGGTTTACCGGTGCAAGCCACATTCCACCGGGGCATGGCGACACCCTGCGCCGCATTGGTGTGCTTGAAGTGTTCGACGACATGCGTGATTTGCCTGCGCTGTTCGCGCGGTTGGCGCAAAAGCGGGCTGGGTAAGGCGGCAGCTTGGTGAGGGGGGGCGGTGTCATGGGTACGCAGTGGCCCCGTCCCGCCAGCGGCGAGGACACCGCGCCGCAAGGTGTTCGGTTGTCTTGTCGAAACATGCGTAACGACCAACGTGAGAGGGCCCGCAGCCAATGCGCGGGTAGTGTCCTGCAATTGATGGATTGGACGTTGCGATCCGTCCGAGTGATCGCGATTCGCGTCATCGCCCAATCTTGACGCATTCAAAAGCTGGGTCGTCGAGTGCGCGGTTTCCTCGCCGCTTGCGGGATACGCCGTGAACCCGTCCATGGGAGTCGTTGGCGGCATCCATGCCGCCAACGGTCCCGCAAGTGGCGAGGACACCGCACTAGACAGTTGACTGACGCCTGGTGAAAGCAGCTCGCTGCCGCGAACAGGTTCCTGCACGCGTCGATTGGGTTTTTGCTGCGGATCGATTGGCCATCACATCGACAGGCGCTGCGACGAGCGAATGCGCCATTACGTGATTCGTTTTATCGAGTTGCGGTCGAGCCAACGCAACAGGGCGCGATTCGCATCGCGCCCTGTTGCGGTTCTACCTCTTGATCGGCCGACGACCGGCCAGGCAATCAACCGTCACCGATCAACAACAGCGAAACCCACTCTTGCCGCCATAGCGCGCATCCTGGCGCTCGCGGAAGAAGGCGGGGTAGTCCATCACCGGTTTATCGGGATGCTTTTCCAGCATGTGGCGCACGTAGTTGTCGTAGTCGGGGATGCCGCAGCACAGCCGTGCGGTCTGGATCAGGCGCCGCCAGATGCGGCGATGCGCCTGATAGTGACTGGCCAGGACGAGTTGCGTGCCCATTACAGGTCTGCCATCTGATGCGGCTGCAACGCCACGTACGGGGTTTCGCGGTCGGTGCGCTGCGGGTTGCGGCGTGCTGCCACGATCGTCTTGATCGAATAGATCAGGATCGAGCCGACCACGAACAGGAACAGCACGGTCAGCCCGGTGTTGACATAGGCATTGGTGACGATCTGCTGCATCTGCGGCACCGTCTTGGCCGGCGCGGTGATGGTGTTGCTGGCGATGGCCGCCTGGAACTTGTGCGCCTGCGCCAGGAAGCCCTGCGCCGGGTTGCTGTCGAAGATCTTGATCAACCCGGCGTACGTGGTGCACAACAACAGCCACAGCGCCGGCACGATGGTGACCCAGGCGTAGCGGTCGCGCTTCATCTTGAACAACACCACCGTACCCAGCATCAACGCGATCCCGGCCAGCATCTGGTTGGAGATGCCGAACAACGGCCACAAGGTCTGGATGCCGCCGAACGGATCGATCACGCCGGTGTAGAGCAGGTAGCCCCACAGCGCCACGCAACCGGCGGTGGCGATGATGTTGGCGGTCCACGACTCGGTTTTCTTCAACGCCGGGATGAAGTTGCCCAGCAGGTCCTGCAGCATGAAGCGGCCGGCGCGCGTGCCGGCGTCTACCGCGGTCAGGATGAACAGGGCTTCGAACAGGATGGCGAAGTGATACCAGAACGCCATGGTGTCTTCGCCCGGCAGCAACTGGTGCAGGATCTGCGCGATGCCCACCGCCAGCGTAGGGGCACCGCCGGCGCGCGCCAGGATGCTGTGCTCGCCGATATCGCGTGCCGTGGCCTCGAGTACCTGCGGTGTGATCGAGAAGCCCCACTCGCTGATCTTGGCAGCCACTGCGACAGTGTCGGTGCCCACCAGCGAGGCTGGGCTGTTCATGGCGAAGTAGATGCCCGGCTCGATGATCGACGCGGCCACCAGCGCCATGATCGCCACGAACGATTCCATCAGCATGCCGCCGTAGCCGATGTAGCGCATGTGGCCTTCGTTGGCGAGCAGCTTGGGCGTCGTGCCGGACGCGATCAACGCATGGAAGCCGGAGACCGCGCCGCAGGCAATGGTGATGAACAGGAACGGGAAGATGCCGCCCTTCCAGACCGGGCCATCGCCGGTGGAGGCAAATTGCGTGAGCGCCGGCATCTTCAGGTCCGGCATGACAACCAGGATGCCGATCGCCAGGGCCAGGATGGTGCCGATCTTGAGGAAGGTGGACAGGTAGTCGCGCGGTGCCAGCAGCAGCCACACCGGCAGCACCGAGGCGACGAAGCCGTAGCCGATCAGCATCCAGGTGATCTGCTTGGCGGTGAAGGTGAAGGCCGGGCCCCAGGTCGGGTCCGCGGCCACCTTGCCGCCCAGCCAGATCGCCCCCAGCAGCAGGATCAACCCCACCACCGAGATCTCGCCGATCTTGCCGACGCGGATGTAGCGCATGTACACGCCCATCATGATCGCGATGGGCATTGTGGCGATGACGGTGAACATGCCCCATGGGCTTTCCGCTAGCGCCTTGACCACCACCATCGCCAGCACCGCCAGGATGATGATCATGATCAGGAAGGCGCCGAACAGGGCGATGGTGCCGGGCACCTGGCCCATTTCCTCGCGCACCAGATCGCCCAGCGAGCGGCCGTTGCGACGGCTGGACAGGAACAGCACCACGAAGTCCTGCACCGCACCGGCGAACACCACGCCCACCACCAGCCACAGCAGGCCGGGCAGGTAGCCCATCTGTGCGGCGAGCACCGGGCCGACCAGCGGCCCGGCGCCGGCGATGGCGGCGAAGTGATGGCCGAACAGCACGTGCTTGTTGGTGGGCACGTAATCCAGGCCGTCGTTGTTGGCGACCGCCGGGGTGGCGCGGGTGATGTCCAGCTGCATCACCTTGTCGGCGATGAACAGGCTGTAGAACCGGTAGGCGATCAGATAGATCGACACCGCGGCCACCACGATCCATAACGCGTTGATGTGCTCGCCACGCCGCAGCGCAACGGTACCCAGGCAGAACGCGGCCAGCAGCGCCAACGCGCCCCAGGCCAGCTTGGAGAACCCTTTCATGCATGCCCCTCAGGAACGATTCGTTCAAGGGTCCCCCCACGCCCGGCTGCGGTCAATGCCAGGCGGGCGCAACGGGTTAAAACTTTGGTCGTAGGGTGCTGCGGTCATAGATCGGTTAGAGCGCTGGCACGCTGGCGGCGTTTGGAACGATCGGTTGCAATGGTCGCGGTTGGGCGGCGGCCCGCGCGCACCCATCATTGGCGCTTCGCCACAGGGCACAGGGACAAGCGATGAGCACCACGACCACCACAGCAGCGCACGTACTGCGCACCATTCGCGGCATGCCGACCTCCGACGGGGCCGGGGTCAAACTGACCCGCGTCATCGGCACCCAGCAGCTGCCGGAGCTGGACCCGTTCCTGATGCTGGACGAATTCGGCACCGACAAGGCCGAAGACTATCTGGCCGGTTTCCCCAGCCACCCGCATCGCGGTTTCGAGACCGTGACCTACATGCTCGACGGGCGCATGCGCCACAAGGACAACCACGGCAACGAAGGCCTGCTGACGCCGGGCAGCGTGCAGTGGATGACCGCCGGGCGCGGGCTGATCCATTCGGAAATGCCGGAGCAGGAATCCGGGCGCATGCGCGGCTTTCAGTTGTGGGTGAACCTGCCGGCGCGCGAGAAGATGACCGATCCCAAGTACCAGGAGTACGCACCCGACCACATTCCGGTGGCGCATCCGGCGCCCGGCGTGACGGTCAAGGTGATTGCCGGTGCGGTCGGCGAGGTGGTCGGGCCGATCGTGCAACCTGCAACGAGCCCGGTGTACCTGGATATCGCGTTGGAGCCGAACGTGGAATGGGAGTATCAGCTGCCCAGCGGACATAACGCGTTCGCGTATGCCTTCGAGGGCGCGCTGACGGTGGGCGAGAGCGACACCGCGCGCGTGTTGCCGGCGCAGCAGCTGGCCGTGCTGGGTGGCGGACAGCGCCTGCGCCTGCAAGCCGGTGCCGACGGTGCGCAGCTGATCCTGGTCGCGGGCCGCCCGCTCAACGAGCCGGTGATGCGGCATGGCCCGTTCGTGATGAACACCAAGCAGGAGCTGATGCAGGCGTTCGTCGATTTCCAGGAAGGCCGGTTTTGAACCGGCCCGCGTACGACAACAGGAGCGGGCAATGAGTGACCGGCCCGTCAGCGTGCGCACCGGCACGGTGCCGTACACGGTCAGCATCCACGACGGGCTGCACACCTGGAGCGGCGATACGCAGCCGGCCAATGGTGGCAGCGACGCCGGGCCGGATCCCGAATCGCAGGTGTTGGGCGCACTGGGTGCGTGCACCGCCATCACGGTGTCGATGGTGGCCGCGCGCAAGCAGTGGCCGCTGACGGCGGTGCACGTGCATCTGCGTTACACGCAGCGCGGCGCTGCCGGCACGGCGATCGCCCGCGCGGTGGTGCTTGACGGTGCACTCGACGACGAGCAACGCGCACGGTTGATGGAGGTGGCCGACAAATGCCCGATCCATCGCCTGCTGACCGGCGAGGTGCGCATCGAGACTCAGTTGCAGGCGGCTGGCGGCGGTGGAGACACGGCGATTCGAAGCGACTGACAGACGCTTGCCGGCAGTCTTTGGGTTCGGTGAATGCGGAATCGGAATTGGAACGAGCGATCGGTCCACGCCGATTCCGGGCGTATGCCGACATGACGTGCGCCACTGCTCCAACGTTTGCAACCGTGAGCGTTCTCCAGCCCATCGCCGCCGCACGTGGTGGCCGCCGGAATCAAAATCGTTGAGCGGCTGGACGCATCGGTGCGCTTGGTGCATGCGCAAGCCGCTCGGGCGTCGCCTCATGCGCGTCGGCGCGACACGCGAGGGCACGAGCATCAGTGCGCAATGGTGATCTGCGGCGACACGCTCGCGGCAGATATCGTCAGATACTGTCTGCAGCGTGCCGGCAAACCCGCGCGCTGCAAGACAGGTGCAGCAGCAGTGCGCGGGGCTGTGACGCGCGCTGCGTCAGCGCTGCAGCGCCAGGCTGGCCGGCTGCAGATCCATGTTCTGCACCATCGACTGCATCGAGGCGAGTTCTTCGGTGCTGCCGCCGTCGATCCACAGCTGGGCGTAGCGCTTCTTGCCCAGTTCGACCACGGTGACACGGCGCGATTCCGTGCCCGGCATGTCGCGGCCGCCCAGATCGAGCTTGTACCAGTAGAAGTCTTCCTGCTGGATCTGGCCCTTTTCGGCGCGCCGCTCGCGTGCCAGTGTCATCGCCGGGTCGCGGGTAGTGAGCATCACGCCGACCACCTGCCGGCCATCGGCAGTCATGGCCTTGCAGACCAGGTAATCGGCACCGGCGAGCTCGTTCCACTGCAGGCCGGAGGCCGGTGGCAACGGCGGGCAGACCGGCGAGGTCTGGGCATGGGCGGTGGCAGCGGCCAGCAGCAAGCTCAGGCCAACAAGGCAGGATGCAGACTTCATACACGATTCCCCGGCATTGGATGACGATGCGGGCGCGCCGATTTCGTGCCGTTGCAGTGCCTCGAACTCCCCGTCCAAGGACTGCCGTCTACGCAACGCGCTCCGTCTACAGGGCCATCACTACCACAGTTTTGCGAGTCAGCTCAAGTGGTGTCGCACCTGTGCCTGGCATCGCATGTGCAGCGTGGCACTTCCGGTAAGAGACCTGGTGATCGCGCGTGTTGGTCCACCCGCGCAGCGCACGGTTTCAAGGGTAATTAACCGGTTTCGGGGCCGGTGACTCGGGCAGCGGAATGAACTCCTCGTCGTCGCCGGGAATGCTGCCGAAGCGGCCTGCCTGCCAGTCGTCCTTGGCCTGCTCGATGCGTTCCTTGGAACTGGACACGAAGTTCCACCATAGATGACGCGGCCCATCCAGCGGCTCGCCGCCAAGCAGCATCGCCTTGAGCGGGGTCTTGGCGCGCAGGCGGCCGCGGGCGCCGGGCGAGGGCACGATCAGGTGGCGAGCTGGCACGTCGGCACCGTCCAGCTGCGCTTGGCCTTCCAGGATGTACAGGGCGCGCTCGGCGTGCCCGGTGTCCAGATCCAGTTCGGCGTCGGGCGCCAGATCCAGCGCCACATTCAGCGTGCCGCTGAACACCTGTACCGGCGATTCCTCGCCATATGCGCGGCCGGCGATCACGCGCAGCCACACGCCGTCGCGGCGCTGCTGCGGCAGGCTTGCCGCCGCGTGGTGATGGAACGCGGGCGCGGTTTCTTCGGCCGAGCGCGGCAAGGCGATCCAGGTCTGCATACCGTGCAAGGCGTGTTCGCGTGCGCGCTCCGGGCCAGGCGTGCGTTCGGAATGGGCGATGCCGCGGCCGGCGGTCATCCAGTTGACGTCGCCGGGGCGGATCACCTGATCCGAGCCCAGCGTGTCGCGGTGGCCGATTTCGCCGGCCCACAGGAACGTGACCGTGGCCAGGCCGATGTGCGGATGCGGGCGTACATCGATGCCGTGATCGGGCTCCAGCACGGCTGGGCCCATGTGGTCGACGAACACGAACGGGCCGACGCTGCGCGCCTGCAGGGTGGGCACGGCGCGACGCACTTCCAGGCCGCCGATGTCATGGACGCGTGGAGCGATCAGGGTGGTCATGCGCGGTCTCGCGGAGTTGATGACGTGGGCACGAGCTTCGCATGCGCGGTGGCCGGGGCGGGTGCGTGGCGTAAAACGCAGTGTCCGGGTCATGGCGCTTCCTGCGCGTCGGGGGAGCGCGCCATCGGCGCGGCAGCGAGTGCCGCACCGCGAACGCCGTGCGGGCGCGGCACGAGGTAGCAGCTGCCCATCGCGAGACAGCGCCGTTCTTTTGCAGGCAGATGCGGTGCCAACGAGGACATTGTTGGCAGCGAAGACGACGCATCCAGCGCTGCGGTCCGGGATCATGCAGGCCGCACTACTGAAGCTCGGCGCGGGCGCCATTGCCGTGCGCATGTTTCCCATCGGCAAGGCCCGGGGCGCTTGTGGCCGCCATGGCCGGCCTGATCTTGCAACGCAAGCGGCTGTCTCCAGGCCTCGCCACCGCTGTTGCCGCCAGGTATCGGTGGACGAGGTTCTGGCAGCGGCGAAGTTGCAACACGAACGAAGTTGCATGGCGGGAAACGTACCGCCGCATCCTAAATGCAGCGTGCCAGGTCACGTGCGTCATCGCGCCATGAATAATGGCGGCGCTGCACGATCCACGAGCGCTTTGGCCTTCATTGCATGCGTCTCAGGTGACGGATCGGCAACGGTCGCTTGCTGCGCATCGTCTGCGGTGCACACCTGGCGGCAAGTCGCTCGCGCTTTAGCGTTTTACTCGATGCGTTTCAGATTCTCACTCCCAATCCGAGGAATACGTTATGTCCTTATCGATCTCAGGAAGGAAGACAACATCGCTGCTCTTCTTGGTGATGGCAGCGTTGGCGCCCTGCCTTGGTAGTGCGCAGAGCGCCCGGGCCCTCCCCAGTCGCATCATCAGTGCGTCCGCCAATGTCCGCTCGCTGGCATTCCTGATAAATGGAAGCGCGGTCGGCTGCTATGCGGTCTACTCCGGCAGGAGTGTTGCAGGGCCGACGCTCAGCACAGCGACCACCTATCAGGTCGCTGCGTCCTCGTCCTCGTGCAGCGATCAGCCCTATGCAGTGGGCTCTTTGGTGAATTACCGGCCTCCGTCAGACAAGCAAATGATTTTCTTCCGGATCGACGGCTCCGGTCGCATCGTCATCACTTACAACTGATGGGTTGCCCCAGCGCCGTGCCTATGCGGCCGGCGCTGGGGCTGTGGCACGTGGCCGCTGACGCGACGCCTGCTCACAGCAGCTGACCGGAGCAGGCTACCGGTACCGTCACCTCGCCGCGGCGCGAGGCCAGCCGGTCGGCCAGGCGCGTAGGCTCGGGCAGGCGATAGGCGCGCAATGTGCGCAGGGTCCAGTCGAGCGCGCCTTGCATCGACACGCGATGGCCGGGCGAGACAATCAAGGGGTTGCAACGCGGTTTGCTGCGCAGTGCCCAGCCGATCTGCGCACCGCCCAGCAGGATCGGCGTGTGGTCGCCGCGTTCGGGCCCAGGCTCGGCGAAGCTGCCGGCCAGGCGCTGCTTGGCGATGCCGATGCACGGCAGGCCGGTGACCACGCCGAAGTGCGCTGCGATGCCCAGCCTGCGCGGATGCGCGATGCCCTGGCCATCGATGAACACCAGATCCGGCGTACGCGACAGCAGCGCCAGGGCCTGCAGCAATGCGGGCAATTCGCGAAAACTGAGCAGGCCGGGGACATAGGGCATCGAGGTCGGCACGCGCGCGACGTGCGTTTCCAGCGGGAGCAGCGTCTGCGCATCCAGCAACACGGCAGCCGCGCGGGTGATCTGGCCATCGTCTTCGAAACCGACATCGAACCCTGCAAGCAACTGCGGCGTTGCGCTCACCGCGTCATCGAGCACCACGCGCCGTGCCAGTTGCTGCTGCAACTGTCGCGCCTGAATCACGCTGCCGTCCCAACCGGCGAAGACGGGATCGTTGGTCTGCATTGCGAAAGCATCGCGCGCTGCCTGTGGCGATCTCGTGCACGCCTGCGATGCACGCGCTGCCGCTACAATCGCAGGCTGATCGGCCCCAATCGGAGAACCGTAGTGACCCGCAAACTCGTACTGCTGCGCCATGGCCAGAGCCAATGGAATCTGGACAACCGTTTCACCGGCTGGGTGGATGTGGAACTCACCGACCAGGGCCGCCAGGAAGCTGTGGCGGCCGGCAAGCTGATGAAGGACGAAGGGCTGCAGTTCGATGTCGCCCACACCTCGGTGCTCAAGCGCGCCATCCACACGCTGCAGGGCGCATTGAAGGAACTGGACCAGGACTGGTTGCCGGTGTCCAAGAGCTGGCGCCTCAACGAGCGCCACTACGGTGGCCTGCAAGGCCTGGACAAGGCCGAAACCGCGGCCAAGCACGGCGAGGAGCAGGTCAAGATCTGGCGCCGTTCCTACGACATCCCGCCGCCGGCGATGGACGTCAACGACCCGGGCCACCCGTGCCATGACCGGCGCTACGCCACCCTGGACCGCAATGCGCTGCCGGGGACCGAGTCGTTGGCAACCACGCTGGTACGCGTGTTGCCGTATTGGCACGACGCGATTGCGCCGCAGTTGAAGGCCGGGCAGACCGTGCTGGTGACCGCGCACGGTAATTCGCTGCGCGCGCTGTACAAGTACCTCAACGATGTCTCCAACGAGCAGATCCTCGAGCTCAACATCCCCACCGGCATCCCGTTGCTGTTCGAGCTGGACGACAACCTGCAGGTGCGCAGCTTCCGTTACCTGGGCGACCCGGAAGCGGCCAAGCGCGCGGCCGAAGCGGTGGCCAACCAGGGCAAGGCGAAGTAATCGCCGCCGGCGGTTGCAGCGCTGCGTGCGGTGCGCGCAGCGCGCGTTCTTGTGCGCATGAGGCTGCAAGCGGCTACGTGCGGTGATGAATGGAAGCGGTGCGAGAGGGTAATACGCGCTCGGCACCGAGGCGCAGGCGAGACACGATGTCCGGCAAACGGAGAACCCGGCAGATGACTGCCGTTTACTGTCGCGCGTATCTGGTGACGCTCGGCATGCTGGTGGCCGGCGGGGCCGCGTTTGTCGCCTTGGCTGCTGGCGACATCTCAGGCGCGGGGCTGGCGCTGGCACTGCTGATCTGCGCGATGGGGGCGCTGTTGCTGGGGTTTGGCGTGGCTGGGCCGGCGCCACAGATGGAAGCGTGGGCCGATGCGGCGTCGGGGCACGAGGTCGCCCTGGCGCTGATGGTGCTGGCGTATCCGGTGTATCTGGTGATGGCGCCGTTTTACGCGCGGCGTTGAGCGCATGCGATGGCGCGCGTTGCGCCGGCATGCAGGTGGAGTGGAAGCAGTGCGTGGCGGTGCCGATGACGGACGCGCACGTGCTGTACAGATGCAATGGACTTTCATGGCGCACGGCATCGACTTCATGTTGCGGTGCCGCTGCACGGATATGGTCTGGCCGGTTGCAGAGCGACTGACGAAGAGGCGGGCGCCTGCGCTGCGCGGTTCTTCGCCGGCGCTTGCCGACCGGATGTCGACTTTTTTCGATCGCACCTGCGCGGTCATGCCCTGGAGAATTCAATGAAGTTGCGCAAGTTAGCTCCGCTGTCGCTTGCGGTCGCCATCGTGGTCGCGCTGTCTGCGTGCGGCGCCTCCGATGACACCGCCAAGGTGGCGCCTGCCGCGCCGCAGGCGGTATCGACCAAGGTGGATGTGTCCAAGCTCGATGCGCCGATCGTGGCATTCAGCAGCAGCGACCTGGACCCGAGCATCGCTGCGTGTCAGGACCTCAACGGGTTCGTCAACGCCAAGTGGCTCAAGGCCAATCCGGTGCCGTCCGATCGCACCAGCTGGGGCAGCTTTGAGGTGCTGGCCGAGCGCTCGCTGACCATCCAGCACGCGTTGGTGGAGCAACTGGCGCGCGGCAATCTGTCGGCCGGTTCGGTGGATGCCAAGATCGCCGACCTGTGGCGGACCGGCTCGGATGAAGCGGCGATCGACAAAGCGGGCATTACGCCGCTGCAGCCGCAGTTGAAGGACATCGACGCATTGACCGATGCGCCGTCCATCGCCGCCTGGTTGCGCAACAGTTATGCGCAAGGCCAGGGCTTGGTGTTTTCGTTCGGTGCCAATGCCGACTACAAGAATTCCGAGCAGATGATCGCCTACGCAGGGCAGGGTGGTCTGGGCTTGCCCGAAAAGGGCTATTACACCGATCCGGCGCAAGCAAAGATCCGCGAGCAGTACCTGGCCTACATCGCGCGGATGCTGGAGCTGTCGGGTATCCCGGCAGCGCAGGCGGCCACGCAGGCCAAGGCGGTGATGGCGTTCGAGACGCGCCTGGCCAATGCGTCGTTGTCGCGTATCGAACTGCGCGACCCGGCCAAGCGCTACAACCCGGTCGATGTGGCCGGCGCCAACGCCATCACGCCGCACTTCGACTGGAAGGCGTTTTTCGCAGCGCTCAAGGTGCCGGCCGGCACCTTCTCGCTGAGCCAGCCGGGCTATTTCGCCGAGCTCGATGCGATGCTGGCCGATACGCCGATCGCTACCTGGAAGGCGTATCTGCGCTTCCATACGGTGGACGAAGCGGCGCCGTATCTGGCCAAGCCGTTCGAGCAGGCCAATTTCGATTTCTACGCAAAGACCCTGCGCGGCCAGCAGGACATGCTGCCGCGCTGGAAGCGCACCTTGAATGCGGTCAACGAGGCGATGGGCGAGGCCCTGGGCCAGCTGTATGTGCAATCTGCATTCCCGGCCGAATCAAAGGAGCAGATGCAGCAACTGGTGCAAAACCTGTCGGCGGCGCTCAAGGCGCGGCTGGAAAAGCTCGACTGGATGAGCGCGGACACCAAACAGCGCGCACTGGAGAAATGGGCCAGCTTCACTCCCAAGATCGGTTACCCGGACCAGTGGCGCGATTGGTCGGGCCTTCAGACGCGTGGCGACGGCTTTCTTGCCAACATGCAGGCCGCGCAGGCATTCAACTACCGCGACATGCTGGACAAGATCGGCAAGCCGGTCGACAAGCGCGAGTGGCACATGACCCCGCAGACGGTCAATGCGTACTACAACGCCACACGCAACGAGATCGTGTTTCCGGCCGCCATCCTGCAGCCGCCGTTCTTCGACCCCAAGGCCGATCCTGCCTTGAACTACGGTGGCATCGGTGCGGTGATCGGGCACGAAATGATGCACGGCTACGACGATTCCGGCAGCCAGTTCGATGCCAAGGGCAACTTCGATAGCTGGTGGACCGATGCAGACCGCAAGCTGTTCACCGAGCGCACCGACAGGCTGGTGGCACAGTTCGATGGCTATGAAGCGATCAAGGGCGTGCACGTCAAAGGCAAGCTGACGCTGGGCGAGAACATCGGCGATCTGGGCGGCCTGACCGTGGCGTACGATGCCTTGCAAATGGCGTTGCAGGAGCAGCCGGCCGCCAACACGCAGATCGATGGTTATTCGCAGGACCAGCGGTTCTTCATGAATTGGGCCACGGTCTGGCGCCGCAACTTCACCGATGGCGAATTGCGCGTGCGCCTGAACACCGATCCGCACGCACCGGCGAATTTCCGCGCCAACGGTGCGCCGTCGAACATGCCGGCGTTTGCGCAGGCGTTCCAGTGCAAGCCCGGCGATGCGATGGTACGTGGCGACAAGGAGCGGGTGACCATCTGGTAAGCGCCGCGGGCGCGCGCCGGTGCTTCGGCAGCTGGCGCGCCACACCGCTGATGACGCCGTAAACCACCACGTTCGCCCTGTGCAGCACGCGGTGCTGCGAGTACTCGCTCCACGACACTTCCACGACACCCGTCTGTTTTTCGCGGAATTGTCGAGGTTGCTTGTGGCGGCGTCTGCACACCGGCCTGCCCGCGTGGGCTCTACACTGCCGCGCTGCGCATCGCGGAATCGGCAGTGACAAAGCGGAAATTTTTCAAATGGTTCGGCATTGCGCTGCTGGTACTGGTGCTGGCCAGCGCGTTATCGCTGTACGGCTACGGGCGCTTTGCCGACCGCCAACGCGGGCCGGTCAGTCACGTGCTGCCTGCCACGGCGGTGGCGACGCCCATCGACAAGGTGGTGGCGCCACTGCAACAGGCGCACGTCGATCAGACCGGCATGGTGATCCTGCCGGATAACGTCGATGCGTTTGCGGTACGTGCGCTCACCGCGCGTGCGGCCGGGCGCAGCCTGGATCTGCAGTACTACATCTGGCATGCCGATTTCACCGGCAACCTGCTGCATAACGAATTGCTGCGCGCGGCCGATCGCGGCGTACGCGTGCGGTTGTTGCTGGACGACATGAATATCCATGGCAGCGATTCGGTGCTGGCTGCCCTGGATAGCCATCCGCTGATCGAGATTCGCCTGTTCAACCCCACGCGCGCGCGAGAAGGCACCTTGATGCGTGGGGTGGAGATGGTGCTGCGCATGTTCAGCATCAATCGCCGCATGCACAACAAGGCCTGGATTGCCGATGGCCGCATCGCGGTGGTGGGTGGGCGCAACGTGGGCGACGAATATTTCGATGCGGCGCGCGACACCAACTTCATGGATATGGATGCGGCGCTGATGGGGCCGGCGGTGGGCCAGGCCGAGCAGGTGTTCGACGCGTACTGGAACAGCCCCAATGCCTTGCCGCTGTCTGCGCTGGTCACCGCAAAGCCGCAGGCACTGGAGGCCTTGCGTGGCAGCCTGGACGCGGGCATGGCATCGGTGCGCGCGCATCCGTATGTGGAGCGGCTCAAGCGCTCGCCAAGCGTGCGTGAACTGATGCAGGGCGACCGACCGGTGCACTGGGTGTCGCAGGCGCGCATCGTCTCCGACCCGCCGGAAAAAGCCGAAGGTGCGCCGCCGCAAGCCGACTGGATGACGCCGGTGCTGATCGGCGAAATGGCGCACGCACAGCGCGAGCTCAAAGTGATCTCGCCGTATTTCGTGCCGGGCGACGAGGGCATGCGCTGGATCGGCAACCTACGCCAGCGCGATGTGCGCGTGAGCATTCTGACCAACTCGCTGGCGGCCAACGACGTGGTGGCCGTGCACAGCGGCTATGCCGGCTATCGCGTGCCGCTCCTGCAGCAGGGCGTGCGCCTGCATGAGCTCAAGCCGATGGGCAAGCCGGACGGCAGCCTGTTCGGTTCCAGCGGCGCCAGCCTGCATACCAAGGCGTTTGTCGTGGACGACAGCAGCGGTTTCATCGGCTCGTTCAACCTGGACCCGCGTTCGATGAACCTCAATACCGAAATGGGCCTGCTGTTCAACGACCTCCTGGTCACCGCGGAGCTGGAGCGGCTGTACAACCACAAGATCAGTGCGCCGGTGAGTTACCGCGTGACCCTGGAGCAGGGCGAGCTGCGTTGGCACGACGATGCCGCGCAGCCGCCCGAGGTGTGGTCGCGCGAGCCGGCGGCGAGCGTGTGGCGACGTGGCGCAGCAGCGGTAATGGGCTGGTTGCCGCTGGAGTCGCAGCTGTAGCTGGCTGGTTAGCGTGTTGCCCTCATCCGCCCTTCGGGCACCTTCTCCCGCTGGCGGGAGAAGGGAATGTGGCGGTCTTTCATGGACAGGAGAATGCGCGCGTCGATGCGGCGCAGACGCAGTGGCTGCGTTGGAGCAGACGCAATGGCTGCATTGGAGCATGGGCAATGGCTGTGTCCAGCAGGTGCACAGGCTCTGTCCAGCAGGTGCAGTGGGTCTGTCGCGCGGAAGACGCGGTAGACGCGGTGGCTCTGTCAGAGCGTTGAGCGCGTGACGTGGACGTCCGTCGCGTCACTGCAGCTGCGTCACGATCTCGCGCGCCATCGCGCCCAGCGGCAGGATACGGTCTGCGCCGCCGCGCTTGATCGCTTCCTTGGGCATGCCGAACACGATGCTGGTGTGTTCGTCCTGTGCCACCGTGCGTGCGCCGGCCTGGCGCATTTCCAGCAGGCCGGCGGCGCCATCGTCGCCCATGCCGGTCATGATGATGCCCAGCGCATTGCTGCCGGCCGCGCGCGCGGCCGAGCGGAACAGCACATCGACCGACGGGCGATGCCGGTTGACCGGTGGGCCTTCCAGCACTTCGACGAAATACTGCGCGCCACTGCGACGCAGCAGCAGATGTTTGCCGCCCGGTGCGATCAATGCACGGCCCGGCATCACCCGGTCATTGTTGGCGGCTTCCTTGACGGCGATCTGGCACAGGCCGTTCAGGCGCGCGGCGAAGGCAGCGGTGAATTTCTCCGGCATGTGCTGCACGATCACGATGCCGGGGCAGACGCGCGGCAGCGCGGTGAGCACTTCTTCCAGGGCCTGGGTGCCGCCGGTGGAGGTGCCGATGGCGACGATGCGTTCGGTGGTCTGCGCCAGCGCACGTCCGCTTTGTGCCGGCAGGATGATATCGGCGGTGTGCTTGACCTCCGCTTCCAGCGGCGCGGCAGTCACGCGCGCCGCCAGCCGCTTGACGTTGGCGCGCGCTGCGCTGCGCACCGTCGCTACCAGTTCGTCGGCAGAGTCGGTGAGAAATTGTTTCAGACCCAGGCGGGGTTTGGTCACCACCGCCACCGCGCCGGCGGCCAGTGCATCCATGGTGACGCGCGCGCCTTTTTCGGTAAGCGTGGAGCAGATCACCACCGGCGTGGGCCGCTCGCTCATGATCTTGCGCAGAAAGGTGATGCCGTCCATGCGCGGCATTTCCACGTCCAGCACGATCACATCCGGCCAGTGCTGGCGCATTTTTTCGATCGCCAGCAGCGGGTCGGCGGCAGTGGCGATGACCTCGATGCCCGGCGCGTCGTTGAGCACGCCCACCAGCACCTGGCGTACCACTGCCGAATCGTCGACCACCATGGCCTTGATGGTCGTAGGGTTGGCGGCGGGGCGATGGAGCGCTGTGGACACGGTGAATCCTTGGGTCATGCCTTGCGGAAGATCGAGGGTGCCACCTGGACCAGATCGATGTCGAGTTCGCTCAGGCTTTCCGAATGGCCGATGCAGAAGTGCCCGCCCGGCTTGAGGTTGGACAGCACGCGCAGGATCACTTCGCGCTTGGTCTGGCCGTTGAAATAAATCATCACATTGCGCAGGAAGATCGCATCGAAGCTGCCCAGTGCCGGCAACGCGGCATTGAGGTTGGCGTGCACGAACTGCACGCGCTCGCGCAGCCGCCGCTCCACCAGCAAGGTGCCGTCGTACTCGCCCTGGCCACGCAGGCAATAGCGTTTGAGATAGGCCTGCGGGATGCCGTCGATACGTTGCAGCGCGTAATGGCCGGTGCGCGCCTTGGCCAGCACGCGCGTGCTGATGTCGGTGCCCACCACCTCGAACGGGCGGCCCTGCAAGGTGTCGTCCAGCACCATGGCCATGCTGTAGGCCTCTTCGCCGCTGGAACTGGCCGCGCTCCAGCAGCGGAACGGCAGCCCGCCACGGTGTTCGCCGGCCAGCCTGCGCAGCAGCTCGAAATGCTTGGGCTCGCGGAAGAAATAGGTTTCGTTGGTGGTGAGCAGGTCGATCGCAGTCTGGATTTCCCTGCGGTCCTGGCGGCTTTCCAGCAGCTGCAGGTACTGCGTATAGGTGCTGAACTGATGTTCGCGCAGGCGCTTGCCCAGGCGGCCGCACAGCATCGCCTTCTTGCCGGAGGAAATGGTGATGCCGGCCGCTTCGAAGATGAAGCGCTGGAAACGGCCGAACTCCTGTTCGGTGATGGCGGTCGCGGTGCTCATCGGCTCAGGCCACGTCCGCATCGCTGTGGAACGTGCTGTCGCTCAGGCGTGCGATGCGCATGGCGTGTTCGCGCCACCACTCCGACAGCATCGGCCCGGGCATCGGCGAGGCCATCAGATAGCCTTGTGCCAGGTCACAGCCAAGTTCGCGCAGCAGCCGCCAGTCGTCGGGCGTTTCCACGCCTTCGGCCACGGCGGTGAGTTCGAGCCGATGCGCCAGCTCCAGCGTCGATTCGAGCACGGTGCGCTGGCTGCGGCTGCGATGCGCTGCATGCACGAAGCTGCGGTCCAGCTTGAGTTCGGTGAAGGGAATGCTGGCCAGCCGCTGCAGCGAGGAGAAGCCGGTGCCGTAGTCGTCGATGGACAGGCCGAACCCGTGCAGGCGCAAACGCGCCAGCATGCTCAGCGCATTGGCCGGCTCCACGATGGCGCTTTCGGTGAGTTCCAGCACCAGGTCGGCCGGGCTCAGGCCATTCTCGCCCAGCTTGGCGCACAGCTCTTCGAGAAAATGGTCTTCGCCCAAGAGCCGGGGCGAGAGGTTCAAGGCCAGGCTCAGGTCCAAGCCTTCGGCGCGCCAGTCCACCAATTGCGCGATGGCCTTGTCGATGACCTGCTGCGTCAACGCGTGGATCAAGCCTTCGCGTTCGGCCAGCGGAATGAAACGGTCCGGGCCGATCATGTCGCCTTGCGGGCGGCGCCAACGTGCGAGCGCTTCCACGCCACGCAGGCGGCCGTCCTTCAGGTCGAGCTTGGGTTGGTAGGCCACACGGATCTCGCCGCGGCGCATGGCACGGTCCAGCCGCGAGGCGGCGGCACCACCGCTGGACATCAGCGGCGAGATCGCCACCGGCGCGAATGCCGGTGCATCGGCGGCCGGCTCCGGTTCGCAATCCAGCACGGTGGCCAGATCTTGCAGGTTCATCGGCTTTTCGATGCCGCCGAGCACGCGCACGCCGGCACTGCGGCTGAGTTGCATCACTGCATCGATCAAGGCACCGCCGCGTTGCGAGACCACCACCACCGGCACGCTGTATTTGCCGCGCGCCAGGGCGTCGAGCAACTGCACGCCGTCCATGCCCGGCATTTCCAGATCCACCAGCAACAACGATGGCGCCTGGGCGCGCGTCAGCCATTCCAGTGCCGCGTTTCCGTCGACGGCACCGTCGACCACGCTTGCGCCGAGCTGGCGACACAGCGCCATGGCGTGTTCGCGCTGGACCACGCTGTCGTCCACGACCAGGACCGGGCCGGCCAGCGTGCAGTTGCAGGAGAGAAGGGCGGGGCGCATGGGAGTCCTTGAGTGCATGCGTGAGGTCAGGCCGCCAGCTCGGCGGCCGGCAGCTGGGCGAGCGTGTCGTTGCCCAGCACGGCATCGGCATCGAGCAGGATCACGAAGCGCTCGCCGATCTTGCCCATGGCGTGGATGAAGTCGCGCGCGATGCCGGCGCCAAAGCTGGGCGTGTCGACGATGTCGGAAGGCGCGATTTCCAGCACTTCGCTGACCGCATCCACCAGGAGCCCGAGCACCCGATGCAGCTGGCCATGCGCGATCTCCACGATCACGATGCAGCTGCGCTTGGTGATCGCGCTGGCGTTGCGGCCGAAGCGTTGCTGCAGATCCACCACCGGTACCACCGCTCCACGCAGATTGATCACCCCGCGCAGTGCCGGCGGCATCATCGGCACGTCGGTGGGGATGCGGTATTCGATGATTTCCTTGATGCCCAGGATGCCCAGGCCGAACATTTCCCCACCCAGCAAAAACGTGAGGTATTGCTGCGGTGCCGTCGAGGACGGCACTTGGCGGTCGGTTGCAGGAAGCGCTTGCATCGTCGGCTCCTCAGAAGCTGGCGAATTGCGATTCGTCGATCGCATCGGCGGTGGCGGCGACCGCACTGAGCTGGCGCACGTTGGTGCGTCGTGGCTGCGCGCTGCTCACCGTGGCAGGCGCATGCGCGGCGATCCTGCGCGGACCCTGCCTGTTGCTGCCCGACGCGGCGCGGCCGCCATTGCCCAGCCGGAAGAAGCCCATCAGCTGCTGCAGCTGTTCGGCCTGCGCGCTCATCTCTTCCGAGGTGGCGGCCAGTTCTTCGGCATTGGCGGCGGCCGATTGGGTGGTCTGGTTCAATTGCCCCACGGCGGTGTTGATCTGGCTGACACCGGCGGTCTGTTCTTCGGAAGCGGCGGCGATTTCCTGCACCAGGTCGGAGGTGCGGCGGATCGAAGGCACCATCTCGCCGAGCACGCGGCCGGCGCTTTCGGCCAGTTCCACGCTGGAGCCGGCCACTTCGCCGATTTCCTGCGCAGCGATCTGGCTGCGCTCGGCCAGTTTGCGCACTTCGGCGGCGACCACCGCAAAGCCCTTGCCGTGTTCGCCGGCGCGCGCGGCTTCGATGGCGGCATTGAGCGCCAGCAGGTTGGTCTGATACGCGATGTCGTCGATGATGCCGATCTTCTTGGCGATGTCCTTCATCGCCACCACGGTGGCGCGCACGGTGTCGCCACCGTCGGCCGCTTCGCTGGCCGCCTTGGCCGCCATGCTGTCGGTGACGCGCGCGTTTTCGGTGTTCTGCGCGATGGAGGCGGTCATCTGCTCCAGCGAGGCGCTGGTTTCTTCCACGCCGGCCGCCTGTTCGCTGGCGGCCTGGGCCAGCGCCTGCGCGGTGGCGCTGACCTCTTCCGACGCACTGGCCAGGTTTTCGGCGTTACGGTTGACCTCATCGACGATCTCGGTGAGGCGGCTCATGGTGGTGTTGACGTAGCGCTGCATGTCGGCGAAGGCGCCTTCGTAGCGGCCTTCCACGGTGTGGGTGAGGTCGCCTTCGGCCATCGCGCCCATGACCTGGATCACTTCGGAAATGCTGCGAAGGTTGCCGCGCGCGCGCTCCACGGTGTCGTTGATGAAGGCCTTCTTGCCCGGCAGCTGCGCCAGCGGTGCATCGAAATTACCGCGGCCGAATTCGGCCACCACGCCCATCGCCAGCTTCTTGACCGCGATATGCGCGCCCACCATCTGGTTGATGCCCAGCGCCATGCTACGGAAGTCGCCATCGAAGCGGCTGCTGTCGATGACCACGTCGATATCGCCGGCTTCATGTTCGGCCGACATGTGGTTGATCTCGGCGATCAGGCCGGTGAGGTTGCCGCGTACCTGTTCGATGGTGTCGTTGATGAAGCGCTTCTTGCCCGGCAGCAACGGCAGCTGTGCGGTGAAGTTGCCGCGGCCGAATTCGCTGACGCAGGCAATGGCTTGCTTCTTGACCGCGATATGGCTGGCCACCATTGCGTTGATGCCTTCGGCCATGCGACGGAAATCGCCGGTGAAGCGCTGGGTGTCGATGACCACATCGATATCGCCAGCATCGTGCTCGGCCGACATGCGATTGACCTCGGCGACCATGCCGGTGAGGTTGCCGCGGATCTGGTCGACGATCTCGTTGATGAAGGCCTTCTTGGCCGGCAACCGTTCCAGTTCGGCGGAGAAGTTCCCGCGACCGAACTCGGCCACACAGGCCATCGCCTGCTTCTTGACGGCGATATGGCTGGCCACCATGCGGTTGATGCCGTCGCCCATTGCGCGGAAATCGCCTTCGAAGCGCGCCACGTCGATGCGCGCGTCGATCTCGCCGGCATCGTGTTCGCGCGAAACGCGATTGATTTCCTCGTTGACATGGCGGATGCCGCTCTGCACCTTGCGCAGCCCGCGCAGGACATCGCTGGCCTGGTCCTCGCGCACCTGCGGCAGCGCCACATCGAAGTTGCCGCGCGAGAACGCGTCCAGCGTGGTGGTGGCCATCTCCAGCGACGCGCTGGCGATACGGATTGCCCAGACCAGCAAGGCGCCGCTGATCAATGCTGCAACCAGGCTGGTGCCCAGCAAGGCTGCGTGCGAGAGCGCCAGCGCCACGCCGGCGACGACCACGACAACGGGCAGGGCGATTGCAAGCGCGGCGGTGAACCACAACTGCGTAGCGATCGGTAGACGGTGTGACATGACGGTAGCTTCCTGGGGTCAGGTAACGACAAACGACGGTTCGGACGGAGCGATGGCGCGGGCGTTCAGGCCGCCAACGCGTCCTGGTTGGGATGCAACTGCTGAATCAGGCTGGGCACATCCAGAATCAGTGCGACATCGCCGCTTCCCAGAATGCTCGAGCCGCTGATGCCTTTGACCTGCGCGAACACCTTGGACAGCGGCTTGATCACCGTCTGCCATTCGCCGAGCAGGGTGTCCACCACCAGGCCGAAGCGCTGTGCGCCCTGCCGGATCACCACGATGCTTTCGCGCGAGGGCGTCTTGCCGCCCAGCGCGAACAGTTCGCGCAGGCGCACGTAGGGCAACACGCTGCCGCGCAGGTCGATGTAGTCGCTGGCGTAGTCGGGGGTGAACTCCACGCACTCTTCGACCACGTCCAGCGGCACCACGAAGACCGATTTGCCCACGCCGACCTGGAAACCGTTGATGATGGCCAGCGTCAGCGGCAGGCGCACCGAGATGGTGGTGCCCACGCCGGCGGCGCTGTCGATCTCGACCGTGCCGCGCAGTGCGGTGATGTTGCGCTTGACCACGTCCATGCCCACGCCGCGCCCGGACAGATTGGTGACCTTTTCCGCCGTGGAGAAACCCGGTTCGAAGATCATCGCGAAGACGTCGCGGTCGCTGAGTTGGCGGCCTGGTTCGATCAGGCCACGTTCGAGCGCCTTGGCCAGGATGCGGTCGCGGTTCAAGCCGCCACCGTCGTCGGTGATCTGGATGACGATGCTGCCGGAGTCGTGATATGCGTTGAGCCCGACGGTGCCGCGCGCAGGCTTGCCGCGCGCCACGCGCACGTCTGCCGGCTCGATCCCGTGGTCCATCGCGTTGCGCACCAGATGGGTGAGCGGGTCGCCGATCTTTTCCACCACCGACTTGTCCAGTTCGGTGTCTTCGCCTGCCACCACCAGCGCGATGTCCTTGCCCAGTTCGCGCGCCACGTCGTGCACCACGCGCTGGAAGCGGCTGAAGGTGCCGCCGATCTTGACCATGCGCAGCTGCAACGCGCTTTCGCGCACGTCTTCGACCAGGCCAGCCAGGATCGAGGCCGATTCAAGCAACTGCGCATCGCCGGTGCGTTGCGCATTGGCACTCGTGCTGGACACGGCGATGATGAGTTCGCCGACCAGATCGATCATGCGATCGAGCTTGTCGGCATCCACGCGGATGGAACGCGCGTCGGCGCTGCGCGCGGCAGCGTCCGGCGCGGCACGGCCTGGGGCCGAAGCGGCGCTGGGTACTGCAGCAAGCGGCTTGTTCGGCGTGGGGCTGGCTGCCGCTTCGGCGCTGAGCAATTCAGCGGCGTCGGATGGCGCCGGAACCGACACGATCTCCAGATCGCAATCTTCGCGGACGAATTCGAACACCTCTTCGATGGCCGCGCGGTCGGCATCGCTGCGCAGCAGGATCTGGAAGCCCAGGTAGTTGGCTTCCGGATCGAGGTCGTCGAATGCCGGCAGCTGGCTGATATCGGTGGTGATCGATTCGACCGAGCCCAGGCTGCGCAGGTTGCGAATCAGCTTGAGCGGCGAATTGCCGAAGCGCAGTGCGTCGGCGAACAGTTTCAGGGTGATCCGCCAGTAACCACTCTGCTTTTCCGGTGCGCCTTGCGCAACCGCGGCTGCAGTGACGCCGCAGGCGCTGCGTTGCAGATACGTCTGCAATTGCGCCAGCAGCGGTTCGGCTTCGGCGGCCAGTGCGACCGGGTCGGCGTGGCTCGGGTCTGCGGCGGTTTCCACCAAGGCATGGATATGGTCGCAGCACACCAGCAACAGCCCGATCAGTTCCGAGCTCAAGCTCAGCGCTTCGTCGCGTACCAGATCCAGCACGCTCTCCACCACATGGGTGAAGCCGACCAGCTGCGGCAGGTCGAACAGGCCGCCGGAGCCCTTGATGGTGTGCGCGGCGCGGAAGATGGCATTGACCGCATCCGGCGACGGTTCGCCGCGCTCGGCTTCGAGCAGATGACGTTCCATGTCTTCGAGCAGGTCCCGGCTCTCGGCCAGGAAGGTCTGCATCAGCTGGTTCATGTCCATGCGCGCGTCACCAGTCCGTTAGTGAATTCGTTCGCCCAGGCCTGCAACCGCATGCGGGTACAGGGCCTCGAGCAGGCCGAGCAGCTCGATGACATCGACCACCGCACGGCTGGAATCGGTCAGCGAAAACGGCCGGCCATCGGCCTGGATCGCCTGCTTGGTGGCCAGCAACAATTGCAGGCCGGTGGTATCGATCTCGCTGACGGCGGCCAGGTCCAGATGCAATCCACCCGGATGCAGCAAGGCCGGCTGCAGCAACGGCTTGAGCTCGGCCGCGCGACGAATGGTCATCTCGCCCTCCAGGGCAAGGGTCAGCGGCGCGGGTAGATCGGACAGTGGCGTGTTCATTGGTGCCTCAAGCGGTGCGATGGCGCACGGGTGCGTACCATGGCCTGGGAAGGTCGCAACGGCCTGGACGGGTGTGAGCAGCGCTGCACACGGGCCATGCCGGTCTATGCAGGTATCGGCGCCTTTTGGAAATATTTAGGCAAAATTCAGCGCAATGACGGATTTGCGAAGCCCGTCACCGCCTGTGGATTAATTGCTCAGCTTTGTCGGAAGCAGGCTCAGGGGGACTGTTCGAGCCTGTCCCGTCGGACAGTTCGCCCCGTTCCGGCACGGCGTTGCAGGTGACGCCCCGGCTTGCGCGCGCGTGAAGCACCGGCGGGCGCTTTTATCCAAACCGGATGCGCGGCGCGCGTGCTGCGGTAGTCATGACGGGCAAATGCGACCAGGCGGTGGATTGCCCGCCTGCCTGGTCGCGTTTTATACGTGGTGATCGTGCTCGGTGCGGTCGCCGCTTGCCGGCGCCGCAGCGCTTCAGCCCGGTGACAATGCCGCCAACAGGCCGCGTGCCGCATTGAAACGGTCGGCGCCTTCGGGCATCGGCAGTTTGATGCGCAACTTGTCCGGGCCATCCATCGTGTAGATCTTCGGCTGTTTCTGGATCATCTGGATGATGGTCATCGGGTCGATCGCCGGCTTGGCCTCGAACACCAGCCGCCCGCCGTTTTCGCCCAGGTCCAGCTTGCGCACGCCCAGCGCATTGGCCTGCAGCTTGAGCTCGGCGATGGCGAACAGATGCTTGACCGGGTCCGGCAGCAAGCCGAAGCGGTCGATCATCTCCACCTGCAGTTCGCGCAGCGCATCGGGGTCGCGTGCGCTGGAAATGCGCTTGTACAAGGTCAGGCGCGTGTGCACGTCGGGCAGATAATCCTCGGGAATCAGCGAGGCCACGTGCAGTTCGACGTCGGCACCGCGCACTTCTTCGCCGGCATCCAGGTCGGGCAGCTTGCCCTGGCGGATGCTGCGCACTGCGCGCTCGAGCAGTTCGGTGTAGAGGCTGAAACCGACTTCGGCCATCTGGCCGCTCTGGTCTTCGCCCAGCAATTCGCCGGCGCCGCGGATTTCCAGGTCGTGCGTGGCCAGGGTGAAGCCGGCGCCGAGCTCGTCCATCGAGGCAATCGCTTCCAGGCGCTTTTCTGCATCTGAGGTCATCGAGCGGCGATCCGGCACCACCAGGTACGCGTAGGCGCGGTGATGCGAGCGACCCACGCGGCCGCGCAACTGGTGCAACTGCGCCAGGCCAAAGCGGTCGGCGCGGTTGATGATGATGGTGTTGGCATTGGGAATGTCGATGCCCGATTCGATGATCGTGGTCGACAGCAACACGTTGAAGCGCTGCTTCTGGAAATCCAGCATCACCCGTTCCAGCTCGCGCTCGGGCATCTGCCCATGCGCGATACCGATGCGCGCTTCCGGCACCAGTTCCGACAGATCGCGCTGCATGCGCACGATGCTTTCCACATCGTTATGCAGGAAATACAGCTGACCACCGCGACTGAGTTCGCGCTGGAAGGCTTCGCGCAGCAGCGTGTTGTCCCAGGCAGTAATGAAGGTCTGCACCGCCAGGCGGTTCGGCGGCGGGGTGGCGATGATCGACAGATCGCGCAGGCCGGCCATGGCCATGTTGAGCGTGCGCGGGATGGGCGTGGCGGTGAGCGTGAGCAGATGCACATTGGCACGCATCGCCTTGAGCGCTTCTTTTTGCCGCACGCCGAAGCGTTGTTCTTCGTCGACGACCACCAGGCCGAGATCCTTGAACTTCACATCCGGCTGCAACAAGCGGTGCGTGCCGATGATCACGTCGATCTCGCCGCTGGCGACCTTTTCCAGTTCGGCCTTGATTTCCTTGGTGCTCTTGAAGCGCGACAGCACTTCCACCTTCATCGGGTAATCGGCGAAGCGGTCGCGGAAATTGCGGTAGTGCTGTTCGGCCAGCAATGTGGTGGGCACCAGCACGGCGACCTGTTTGCCGGCGCTGGCGGCGGCAAACGCCGCACGCACCGCAACCTCGGTCTTGCCGAAGCCCACGTCGCCGCACACCACGCGGTCCATCGGTTGGCTGCTGCCCAGATCGCGCAGCGTCGCATCGATGGCGGCCAACTGGTCGCCGGTTTCCTCGAACGGAAATCCGGCCGCGAACGGCTCATACATTGCGCGGTCCACCTGCAACGCCAGGCCGGCGCGTGCACGGCGACGTGCCTGGATCTCCAGCAGTTCGGCGGCCACGTCGCGCACCTTCTCGGCAGCCTTGCGCTTGGCACGGGTCCACTGCTCGCCGCCCAACGAATGCAGCGGCGCGGTCTCGGCCGAGGCGCCGGAATAACGGCTGATCAGGTGCAACTGCGCCACCGGCACATAGAGCCGGTCGCCCTTGGCGTATTCGATCTCCAGGAACTCGCCGGGCATGCCGCCGGCATCGAGCACGATCAGCCCGCGGTAACGGCCCACGCCGTGATCCTCGTGCACAATCGGCGCGCCTTCGGACAGTTCGCCCAGGTCGCGGATGATCGCTTCCGGCTCGCGTCCGACCCGACGCGTGCGGCGCGGCTGATTGGCCCGCTCCGGGAACAGCTGGCGCTCGGTCAGCAGCGCAATCTGCGGTTGATCCAGCGCAAAGCCGTCCTCCAGCGGCGCCACGGTGATGGCAAAACGCAGCGTGCCCGCCAGGAACGCCGGCACATCGGCGACCAGCTCCGGTTTCAACTGCGCGGCGGCCAGCACTTCCATCAAGGCTTCGCGGCGGCCGGCCGAATCGGCAGCGATCAGCACGCGGCCCGGATAATGGCTCAGGAACGTCGCCAGCGCCTGGCCGGCCGGCGCGTCCTTTGCGGCCACCGGCAGCGGCGGCAACGGTTGGTCGCCGAGCGGGGCGGCCTCATCGATGCGCGCATGATCGCTGGCCCATACTTCGATACGCGCCAGCTTGTTGAGCCGCTCGCGCAGTGCATCCGGCGATTGGTATAGCTCGTCCGGCGGCAGCAGCGGGCGCTCCACATCGTGGCGGCGCTGTTCGTAGCGGTTCTGCGCCTGGGCCCAGAAGGCGTCGGCGGCGTTGGACACGCCGGTGGCGATCACCGGCAGCACGCGCTTGTCCAGGTAATCGAACAGTGTTGCGGTCTTGGCGAAGAACATCGGCAGGTAATACTCGATGCCCGATGGCGCCAGCCCGGATTTCAGGTCCTGGTACAGCGCGCTGCGCCGGGTATCCACGTCGAAGCGTTCGCGCAGGCAGGCCAGCACGCGCTCCACGCTGGCATCGTCCATCGGCACTTCGCGGCCCGGCAGCATCTTGACCGCGTCCACCTTGTCCAGCGAGCGCTGCGATTCCGGGTCGAACACGCGGATCGAATCGATGTCCTCATCCAGCAGCTCGACGCGCAATGGCGTGTCCGCGCCCATCGGAAACACGTCCAGCAGGCCCCCGCGCACCGCGAAATCGCCCGGGTCCATCACCTGCGGCACATTGCGGTAGCCGGCGCTTTCCAGGCGGCGCTTTTCCGCATCCAGATCCAGCCGCTGGCCAACGGTGAGATCGAAGCTGCCGCCGACGATGTAGCTCAGCGGCGCCAGCTGCTGCAGCAAGGTCTGCACCGGCACGATCACCACGCCGCGGGTCAGGCCGGGCAGGCGGTGCAGGGCGGCCAGCCGCTGGCTGATGATTTCCGGATGCGGGCTGAACTGGTCGTAGGGCAGGGTTTCCCAATCGGGAAACGGCACCACCGGCAGCGCCGCCTGTTCGCCGAGCAAGGCGTGCAGATCGGCTTCGATCTGGTGCGCGCTCTGGTTATCGCGTGCGATGACCAGCAACGGACCGGCATGCGCTTCGGCTGCCCGCGCAATCGACCAGGCCAGCGCAGTCGGAGAGGACGGAGCGCGCCAGTAGGCGCGGAGCTGGCCGGACTTGGGCAGCGGCGGGGAGGGGAAGGTAGTCGACGGCATCAGCCGGCGATTTTATCAGAGCCCCCGCTGCGGCCGGTCCATCTGGTGTGAAAGCTGGTGGTGGGCCACCCGCCCGGATGTGCACTGCGGGTCATGGGGTTGGGTACGCGGGTGCAAGTCATGCGCACGCTCGCGAGGCAAAGACCCCACTCGGTCGAGTGCGCGCGACCCTTACCGCTTGCGGGACACGCCATGAATCTGTATCTGCAGGCTCGGTGGCGGCATCCATGCCGCCACACGGTCCCGCAAGCGGCGAGGACACCACAGCAGACGGTTTTACGTGGCGCCTGGGTATGAGCCAGACACAGCGCTCCCGTCCGCACGGCAACACTCTCGACGGTTGTGGCAGCTTTCAATGGCGAAACGTCGGGCTGTCTACCTTCGGGAAGCGGCGTGCGCGGATGAAGCGTGGCACCCATGCCACCCCAGGATCCTGCAAGCGGCGAGGGGAAGGATCCGTAAGTGGCCTTAGGTGTCAGCCAGTGTGCCGATCCTTTCGGGGTCTTGCAGCTTACCGTCGAGAACATCAGGCCGCCGCGCAACAGTGGCTCTCCGTGATGAAGCAAGACCCAAGCCCCGATCACGCAAAGCAGCCGCGATCTGCTTTTACGAATCCCAAATCCCGTATCCCGTATCCCGGCCCCTCAAGCATCCAGCTCCAACACCATCCGTACCAGTTCCGGCGACTCCGGATGCGCCTGCGGCTTGAAGCCCAGCGATTCTGCCAACTGCAGCATCGGCACATTGCTTTGCAGCACATCGCCGAATAGGCAGTCCAGGTACTTGCGCCGTGCCCACTTGACCAGCTTGCGCATCAGCTGCCGTCCCAGCCCCTGGCCGGCGACGAAGCTGCTGACCAGGATGGTGTATTCGGCCTGGCGGGTGCCCGGTACCAGTGCGGCGCGCGCGACCGCGCCGACCAGCGCTTCGCCGGGCGGCAGTTGCTCGGCAGCCACCAGCACGATCTCGCTCTTGGGGTTGGGATGGGTCAGGCGCTGCACCATCTCCGGGGTGATTTCGGTGGAGGAGCGCACAAAGCGCGCGCGAATTTCCTCCGGTCCCAACAGGCTGAAGGCTCCCTGCAGCGGCGGACCATCCTCGGGACGGATCGGGCGAAGCAGAAGGGTGCGGCCATTGGGCAGGCTGAAGTTTTCATGCCAGGGAGGCATGCGATTGCGAATGGCCATGACCGGTGTTCCTTAAAGATCGGAAGATTCTGGCACCAGCCCGGCGCGCAACCGTGAATGAATCCGGTGTGCCGCCGGGGGCCGACAGGAGGTGGCAGTGCTTCTCACACAACTGTAACGAGCGGAGCCGTGAGCCGGTCGTGAGCGTGATGGGGCGCGCACTGTGGCAGCCGAGTGGACGCCGCGGGGCCGCCGGAAGGCATTGGTCGCCTGGCCCGGCCTTGCTGGGACATGGGCATCCGGCGCAGCGCCCGTTTGTTTACGCTGCGCTGGAGGTGCTCGCGGCACCTGCCGCGTTGCCGATGCGGTGCGCGTGGCGCGGGCCATTGCAGCGGTGCAACGACGCCGCCGGGCTACCCACCGTGATGGTAGGCAAACGCGCCTGCCGGCTCAGCCGTCCTGGCGCAGCCACTCCAGCCGGGTCGAGGCGCCGGGCTCGCCCAGATGCTGCTTGAGCACTGGCAACGCCGGCGCCAGCATCTGGTCGAACTGCCAGGGCGCGTTGACGATCAGCAGCCCGCTGCCGGTCAGGCGCAGCGGCGAGTCGTCCGGGCGCACCTGCAGCTCGGCGACCAGCACCGACTTGGCCGGCAACGCGGCGGCCTTGCGCATGAACGGCTGCAGGCTGCGGCGCAGCTTGATCGGGTACCACACCATGCAGATCGCCTGCGGCCAGCGCGCCAACGCTTCGCGCACGCTATGGATGATCTGCGGGTATTCGGCGTCCTGCGATTCGTAGGGCGGGTCGATCAACACCAGCCCACGGCCGATCTTGGTTTCGCCAGCCCGTGGCGGCAGGAAGGCGCGGATGGCCGCGTAGCCGTCGCCGGCGTGCACGCGTACCCGGCTGTCCCTGGCGAACAGGGCCTTGAGCGCCTCGGCTTCGTCGGGCTGCAGTTCGCAACATGCCATGCGGTCGTGCTCGCGCAGTGCTTGCGCAGCCAGCAGCGGCGAGCCGGGGTAGTGGTTGAGCTGGATGCCGGCGGTCGGGCGGGTGGGCTTCTGGCCGGGCGTGGCGGGGCGGGCGACGGCTTGGTTGTCGGCCTGTACCGCGCGCAGATAGCGCTCGACCACCTCGGGCAAGCTGGCCTCTGCCATCAGCCGCATCACGCCGGCATTGGCCTCGTTGGTCTTGCGGCTCTCTTCGCCCCCGAGTTGGTAGCGGCCGCGCCCGGCATGCGTGTCGAGCACGAAGAACGGGGTGTCCTTGCGCTTGAGGGTGTCGATCAGGGCAAGCAGGGCGATGTGCTTGAGCACGTCGGCATGGTTGCCGGCATGGAAGGCGTGGCGATAGTTCATCGCGGCAGTGTAGAGGCTGCGGCGCGATTTGTTGCCGCCCATTGCGGGCGACGCAGCGCAAGCGCACGGTGGCGACATCCAGAGGCCGCGCGATGCCGCGAGCAATGCGGCGTGTGCGCCCGTCGTGCCACGCCATGGGGGATCACCTCGACCTGTAGGCCGTGCCCGCATGCCGGTATGCTGCGCGGCATGTCCGAGTCTGCCGCCCGCGTGCTCGTCGTCGAAGACGAAGCCGCCATTGCCGATACCGTGCTCTACGCACTACGCAGCGAGGGCTATGCACCTGAGCATTGCCTGCTGGGCCGCGATGCGCTGACGCGTCTGCGCGCCGATCCGGCCGATGTGGTGGTCCTCGATGTGGGCCTGCCGGACATCAACGGGTTCGAGGTGTGCCGCACGTTGCGCAGTTTCAGCCAGGTGCCGGTGATCTTCCTGACCGCGCGCAACGACGAGATCGACCGCGTGCTCGGCCTGGAGCTGGGCGCCGACGATTACATGGCCAAGCCGTTCTCGCCGCGCGAGCTGGTGGCGCGCGTGCGTGCGCGCCTGCGCCGACGCCATGCCGGCGCGCCGGCCGAATCGGGCTGGCAGCCGCACGGCGCGTTTGCGATCGACCGCGAGGGCAGCCGCATCCGCTATGGCGAGACCCTGCTGCCGCTGACACGCTACGAATACGCGCTGCTGGCAGCGTTGCTGCAGCGCCCCGGTGCGATCCTGAGCCGTGCGCAGCTGATGGACCGCGGTTGGGACGCCAGCGCCGACAGTGCCGACCGCACCGTCGACACCCATATCAAGACGCTGCGCGGCAAGCTGCGCTTGGCCGGCGTGCCGGCCGACCCGATCCGCACCCACCGGGGCCTTGGCTACGCGCTGGAGGTATAGGCATGCGCCGGCACGCATTTGGTGAACTGAGCGAGGCCGCGGGCTGACATGCGGCTTGGTCTCAAGCTGTTCCTGGGCTTCTTCCTGATCGTGGGCCTGGCCGCGTTCTTCGTGATGCGCGTGTTCGTCAACGAGGTCAAGCCAGGGGTGCGCCAGGCGATGGAATCCACGCTGGTGGATGCGGCCAATGTGCTGGCGGAAATGGCCAGTGGCGAGTTGGCTGCCGGCACGCTTGCCGATGGCCGCTTCGCGCGCAACGTGGCCAGGGCCCAGCAGCGCGACCCCAAGGCGTGGGTATGGCGCTTTCGCAAGAACACGGTGGATTACCGCGTGACCGTCACCGATGCGCGCGGCGTGGTGGTGTTCGATTCGCTGGGCCGCGACGTGGGCCGCGACAACTCGCGCTGGAACGATGTCTATCGCACGCTGCGCGGCGAATATGGCGCGCGTTCCAGCCCGGACATCGATGGCGACCCTGCCGCCACGGTGATGCATGTGGCCGCGCCGATCTACGCACCGGACGACCCCGGCAAACTGATCGGCGTGCTGACCCTGGCGCAGCCCAATCGCAGCATCGACCCGTTTATCGAAGCCAGCCAGCGCAACATCCTGCAGCGCGGCGCCTGGTTGATCGGCATTTCCGCGTTGATCGGCATCTTGATGACCTGGTGGTTGATGCGTGGCATCGGCCGGCTCAATCGCTATGCGCAGGCAGTGAGCGCCGGCATCCCGGTACCGCCGCCCGAACCGCGTGGCGATGAAATCGGCGATCTGGGCCAGGCGCTGGAGAGCATGCGTCGCAAGCTGGAAGGCAAGGCCTACGTGGAGCAGTACGTGCAGTCGCTGACGCACGAGATGAAAAGCCCGCTGGCGGCCATTCGCGGTGCCTCGGAGTTGTTGGCCGAGCCAATGCCGGAGGCCGACCGCCAGCACTTCGTTGCCACCATCCGCGCGCAGGAACACCGGCTCACCGAAACCATCGACAAGCTGCTGGCACTGGCCGAGGTGGAGCAGCACGGCTGGCTGCAGAAGCGCGAGCCCATCGGTATTGATGGGCTGCTGCAGGCTGCGGCGGACGCGGTGGCGCTGCGTGCAGCGGCGGCGGGCATCACCGTGGAGGTGGACGCAGGGGCTGGCGCGCCAGGCGATCACCACGTACTGGGCGATGGGTTTCTGCTCAGGCAGGCACTGATCAATCTGCTCGAAAACGCCATCGCGTTTTCGACGCAAGACAGCCATGTGCGCCTGCAGGCGCGGCTGCGCGACGGACACTGGGAGTTGCTGGTTGAAGACCGCGGCAGTGGTGTGCCGGATTACGCGCTCGAGCGCGTCTTCGAGCGGTTCTATTCGCTGGCACGCCCGCAGACCGGCCAGCGCAGCTCCGGTCTCGGCTTGCCGTTCGTGCGCGAGGTTGCGCGCCTGCATGGCGGGGACGTGATGCTGGGCAACCGCGATGGTGGCGGTGCGCGTGCGGTGTTGCGCCTGCCGATCGGCTGAGTCGCTGCAGGCCGTTGTCGCGGTTGGCTGGCGCCGGTGGCAGCCGCGCGTTCAAGGCGGCGGCATGCGCCAGGGCACATGCCGCGCCTGCATCACTCAGCGTACGGCGCGTGGCCGCGTCGTGCTAGTACACCACCTCGGCGCCGATCACATCCTTGGCGACCACCGACCAGGACAGTTTGCCGAAGCCTTTGTTACCCCATGCGGTGCCCCAGCTGTTTTCCACGATCAGTCCTTCGCTGTCGTAGCCCAGCGCGATGACCGCATGCCCGCCCAGGATCGGCGTCGTGGTGTCGTAATCGACCTGATTTTGGGCTGTCAGGTCTTCAAAGCCCTGGCGCACATAGAAGCCGATCGCCACCGGCGTGGAAGAGGCAAGGGCGAGCTTGATCTGTTGGATCAGGGCGCTTCCCCCATTCCCCCTGCCCGAATACAGCACGGTGTAATGGCGATACGGCGTCGGGTTCCTGGCAGCGTTGGCCCTGTCGGCGGCAGTGGGTTGGTGTTTCCAATCGTAGTTGCCCCACGAATAGTGCTGCTCGGTGTCGATGCCCTGCGCAAGCGCGACCTGCAGCGGCGCTTCCAGGGTAGAGCCTTCATCCACGCCGCCGTTGACCTGGCTGTACAGGTACATCGGGGCAAAGCGCGTCTGGGCCTGTCTGTTGGCGTTGGCATACCAACCGGTCAGGGTGTGAGCGGTCGCCCATGACACGCAGGCATCGACCTGGCCCTGGTCGCCCGGCGTGATCGCCCACGCAGTCAGGTCGACTCTGGCAGGCAGCGGTGTGCTCACGCTCGCGGTACCGAACAGCGGGGTGACCGGCTGCATCAACGACGAAGGCTTCAGGCCCATGCCGTGCACTGCCGCCTGCGCGGTGGCGGCGGTCAGGCTCAGGGCGGCGAGCAGGCAAAGGGCGAGCGAACGGTGCGAGTTCATGGAAGGCAGCTCCAGGTTAAGAAAGGAATGCAGTCGTGCGCAGTTGCCAAATCACTGCCGAGTGGGCGTGCGGCCATGGCAGCGCTGATGCAATGCCTGCGGCTCGAGACCTCATCGAAGCGCAGCGAGCTGGAAGCTGCGATCAGATGAAAGGAGGGATTCGGGGCTGCGCACCTGCCCGTGCATCGTTACGCGTGAAGTCGCTGCGTGCGGCGGCCAGGCGAAGTGCTGCCGATCAAACGGAAGCTCGTTTTGGGCAGGGGTGGCACTTTGGAGCGTTGAAAGCCGCATTTCGTCAATGCGTCACAGTGCCGGTCGCCGGATGTCCGGGTTGCCCACTTCACATTCGCTTCAAATTCGCCTCAAACCGCCGACACCGGCGCAGCGCACCCTGGCCACCTCCCAAGATGAGGATGGCCGATGAAATCCCTGAAACTGTTGTTGCGGTTCGCCACCATCGGCGGGCTGATCCTGCTGTTGTTGATTCCGCTGCTCCTGATCCGTGGCGCGGTGCAGGACCGGGCGCGCTACCGCGACGAGGCGGTGGAGCGGGTAGCGCAGAGCAAGGCCGGCGAGCAGCAGTTCATCGCGCCGGTGCGGGTGCTGCCGTATACCGAAGACGTGCAGGTCACCGAGCCGGACGAGCAGGGCAACCAGCGCAAGGTCTGGCGCAAGCGCGAAGGTACGCTGCTGCAAACGCCGAGTCGCCTGAAACTCAGCGGCGAAATGGTGCCCTCGGTGCGCGAGGTGGGCTTGTACCGCGTGCAGGTGTATTCCTGGAAGGCCACCTTGCATGCCGAGTACGACCCCTTCGACTACGCGGCTGCGCCGACCCGTGTGTATGGCCAGCCGTATCTGGCAATCGGTATTTCCGACGTGCGCGGCTTGGTCGGCACGCCGCGCTTGCAGGTCGATGGCCGCGCGCTGGCGCTGGAGAGCGGCGCAGGCGCACTGGCCGACCCGCTCGCCGGCCGGCTGCAGGACGGCAACGTGGTGGACATGCAGTTCGTGCTGGACGGCACGCGCCGGCTGGCCATCGCGCCGATCGCCGACAACAACGACATCGCCCTGCGCTCGGACTGGCAGCACCCGTCCTTCGGCGGCCGCTTCCTGCCGAATGTGCCGAGCATCGGGCCGAAGGGCTTCGATGCGAGCTGGTCGCTGTCGTCGCTGGCCACCGGTGCGCAGACCCAGTTGCAGTCCAGCCATGCGGCGCTGGATACGCTGGAAGTGCGCCTGGTCGACCCGGTGGACGTGTATACCCAGGCCGACCGCGCCAGCAAGTACGGCATCTTGTTCGTGGTGCTGACCTTCGTGGCCTTCGTGCTGTTCGAGCTGATCAAGCGCCTGCCCATCCATCCGTTGCAGTACCTGCTGGTGGGCCTGGCGCTGGCGATCTTCTTCCTGCTGCTGCTCAGCCTTTCCGAACACATCGCGTTCTGGCAGGCCTATTTGGTGTCGGCGGCGGCGTGTATCGGCCTGCAGTTCTTCTATCTGTCCGGCGTGTTGCGCAGTTGGGTCCGTGCGGCTGGCTTCTCGGTGATGCTCACCGCCTTGTACGCGGTGCTTTACAGCCTGTTGATCTCCGAGGACAACGCGCTGCTGATGGGGTCGTTGCTGCTGTTCGGCATTCTGGCCAGCATCATGTGGGTCACCCGCAAGCTCGATTGGTACGAGCTTGGCAATAGCCTGCGCTGAGGCCTGCATGCTGACGCAGGCACACTTGCACCGGCGCGCGCAGCGTTTGCTGCCCGCCGGTATCGACACGGTGGCGCTGCTTCCCGCAGCGCTGCCGCACGCTTGGGAGAGCTCGGCGCTGTCGGCCTTGCCGCTGAACCGCGACAGGCGCCGCGGAGTGGTGGGCCTGCAGCTGCACGCACGCACCGCGCAGCAACTGCGCAGCGGCGGGCATGCGTTCTTGCAGGCGGCAGCGCAGCAGCACACCCGCACCGGCCACGCCCGGGCACCCAGCTATGGGCCGTGGCAACGGCTGAGCAATGGCAGCTACTGGGCACACAGCACCGATGCGCTGCTCGGGGTACTGCTAGCCACCGACGAAGCGGCGGTGTGGTTGCTGTGGCAACAACCGCAGACCTGCATTTCGAACCATGGTCATTGGCTGCGTTGAAGCATCGCATTGCAGCCACGCCTTGCTGGCTTACCATGGCGGCATGGCTGGCTCCTCGTTAATGGTGGAAACGGTGCGCGGCACGCAGGTGCTGCCGCATCTGGATGCGGTGGCGCAGCTGCGCATCAGCGTGTTCGGCGCATGGCCGTATCTGTACCAAGGCGATGCCGCGTACGAGCGCGACTATCTGGCGGCCTATGCGGCATCGCCGGACAGCGTCTTCGTGCTGGCGCGCGATGGCGATGCGGTGATCGGTGCATCGACCGGTTTGCCGCTGCTCGATGACAGCGACGCGTTCCACGCACCGTTCCGTGCGGCAGGCATCGATCCGGCCGGCGTGTTCTATTTCGGCGAATCGGTGCTGCTGCCGGCGTATCGCGGGCAGGGTATCGGTCATGCATTTTTCGACCATCGCGAAGCGCATGCACGCGCATTGGGCCGCTTTGCATCGACCGCGTTCTGTTCGGTGGAACGCGCGCCCGACGACCCGCGCCAACCAGCCGATTACCGTCCCAACGATGCGTTCTGGCGCAAACGTGGCTACGCCCCGCAGCCGGGCATGCGCGTGCACCTGCAGTGGGCGGAGTTGCAACATGGCGAGATCGACCACAGCTTGGTTGTGTGGACACGTGCGTTGTCGCAGTGAGTGCGGCCAGCGCCCTACAGCCACCGACAAACATCACGAGCGGTCTGCAAGATCGCTGCACAATGCGTTGGCGAGCTGGTCTGATTGCTTCGCCGCTTCGATCCAACACCCCAAAGGCCACCAGATGAAAATTGCCGTTGCCAAATACCCCATCGGCAAGCCAGTCGACTTCGCCGCGTTTGCGGCGCGCCAGTCGGCCCTGATCGCCGAAGCCGCCGCTGCCGGTGCGCGGGTGGTGGTGCTGCCCGAATATCTGTCGCTGGAACTGGGCGCAACGTTCGACACGCAGATTTCTGCCGGCCTGCCCGAATCGCTGGCGGCCATCCAGGCGCTGCGCGCGCCGTGGCTGGAACTGTTTGCCGACCTGGCGCGGGAACATCGGCTGCACCTGATTGCCGGCAGTTTTCTGCTGGATCTGGGGCACGGCCGCTACCGCAATCGCAGCGACTGGTTCACCCCGGAGGACCTGCACGGCTGGCAGGACAAGTTGCAGCTCACCGGTTTCGAAAAGGCCACCGGGCTGATCGAGCCGGGCGAGGAACTGAAGGTGTTCGAACTGGACGGCATTCGCGCCGCGATCGCGATCTGCTACGACAGCGAGTTCCCGCTGCCGGTGCGTGCGCAATACGAGGCCGGTGCACGGTTGTTGATCGTGCCCAGCTGCACCGACACCGCCGCCGGCGCCATGCGCGTGCGCATCGGCTGCCTGGCGCGCGCGCTGGAAAACCGCGTGTTCGTCGCGCAATCGGTGACTGCAGGCCAAGCGCCGTGGAGCCCGGCGTTGGACATCAATACCGGCGAGGCGGCGGTGTTTGCGCCGATGGATGTCGGCTTCCCCGCCGACGGCGTGCTGGCGCAGACCCAGGGCGAGACGGTGTGGGCACTGGCCGAGTTGGACTTTGCGGCGTTCGAGGCCAGCCGCGCGCAGGCGCAGGTGGCCAACGACCGCGATTGGCCGGGGCAGTTGGCGGCCGATGTGGTGCGTGCCAAGCTGGCCGCGTTCGGTTGATCCCTCATCCTAGGTGCCCATGGCCAAGAAAACCCTGATTCCGCATAGCGTCAGGCTCGAATTCGCGCCCGGTGCGCTGGTGCACAGCAATCTGTCCGGCGCCGCCTTCACCGACGATTGGCTGTGGGTGGCCGGCGACGAAGCCTGCGCGGTGGATCGGCTGCGCAAGCTCGATCCGGTACGGCGCGAGACGCTGCGCTTCGGCGAAGGGCAGAGCTTTCCTTTGGCTGACCTGCTGGATCTGCCGGGCGAAGACGGCGAGGAAGCCGACCTGGAAGGCATGGGCCTGTCGGACGGATTCTTGTGGGTCGTCGGTTCGCACGGCAGCAAGCGCAAGAACGCCAAGCGCGGACGCGACGACGCCGAAAACGCGAAACGCCTGACCAAGTTGAAGCTCGATGGCAACCGCCGTTTGCTTGCCTGCCTGCCGATCGAGCAGGCGCAAGACGGCAGCCCGCAGCTGGTACGCGAAGCCGCCGACGGCCGCCGCGCACTTCGCCTCAAGGGCGATGCCAAGCACAACCAACTCACCGACCTGCTGGCCGACGACCCGCATTTCGGCCCGTTCCTGAAGATTCCCGGCAAGGACAACGGCTTCGATATCGAAGGCATCGTGGTCGATGGCCAGCGCTTGCTGCTGGGCCTGCGCGGGCCGGTGCTGCGCGGCTGGTCGGCGATGCTGGAGATCCAGGTGGAAGCGCATGGCGACCATCTGCGCCTGGCACCGCTGGACGAAGACGGCACCCTGCTGCGCAAGCACTTCCTGCAACTGGGTGGGCTGGGCATTCGCGACCTGCATTATTCCGGCGACGATCTGTACCTGCTCGCCGGGCCGACAATGGTGCTGAATGGCGAGATTCGCCTGTTCAAATGGCCGGATGCGCGCACCGTGCTGGCCGCTAACCGCGCACCGGTGCGCTTTCAGCACGACCTGCTGGAATCGGCAGTGCTGCCGCATGGCAAGGACTGCGACCGCGCCGAGGCCATCTGCAACCTGCCCAGGCACCTGGCCGGCAAGATTCCCACCTGGCTGGTGCTGTACGACGCCCCGGGCACGGCACGCAGCGGCGGCGATTGCGTGGTGTACGGCGACCTGCTGCGCAACCGCTGAGCCACGGGCCGGGCAGGGCCACGCCGCGCAAGGTAAAATCGGCCGACTCCCGTCCGCCGAGCGCTCCATGACCTGCCGCACCCGTTTCGCCCCCAGCCCCACCGGTTACCTGCACATCGGCGGCGCCCGCACCGCCCTGTATTGCTGGCTGGAGGCGCGCCACCGCGGCGGGCAGTTCGTGCTGCGCATCGAAGACACCGACCGCGAGCGCAGCACCCAGGCGGCCATCGACGCCATCCTGGAAGCGATGGACTGGCTGGGCCTGGGCTACGACGAAGGCCCGATCTACCAGACCCAGCGCATCGCGCGCTACCAGGAGGTTGCCGAGCAGCTGCTCGCGCAGGGCAAGGCGTATTACGCCTACGAAACCCGCGAAGAGCTCGACGCCATGCGCGAGGCCGCCATGGCCAAGCAGGAAAAGCCGCGTTACAACGGCGCTGCCCGCGAGCAGAACCTGCCGTATCGCGACGACCCCAACCGGGTCATCCGCTTCAAGAATCCCGTCGGCGGCACGGTGGTGTTCGAGGACCTGATCAAGGGGCGCATCGAGATCGCCAACAGCGAGCTCGACGACATGGTGATCTTCCGCCCGGACGGCTTCCCCACCTACAACTTCGCGGTGGTGGTGGACGACTGGGACATGGGCATCACCGAGGTGATCCGCGGCGACGACCATATCAACAACACCCCGCGCCAGATCAATATCTACGAAGCACTGGGTGCACCTGTGCCCAGGTTCGCGCACATGCCGATGATCCTGGACGAGCAGGGCGCCAAGCTGTCCAAGCGCACCGGCGCGGCCGACGTCATGCAGTACAAGGACGCCGGCTATCTGCCGCATGCGCTGATCAATTACCTGGCGCGCCTGGGCTGGTCGCATGGCGACCAGGAGCTGTTCACCCGGCAAGAATTGCTGGACCTGTTCGACGTCAAGGACGTCAATTCCAAGGCCGCGCGCCTGGACATGGCCAAGCTCGGCTGGGTCAATCAGCATTATCTGAAGACCGACGACCCGGCCAGCATCGCCCCGCAGTTGGAATACCAGCTTGCCAAGCTCGGTGTGGACATCGCCGCCGGCCCGGCCGCCGCCGATGTGGTGGTGGCCTTGCGCGAGCGCGTGCAGACCTTGAAGGAAATGGCCGAAAAAGCCGTGGTCTGGTACCAGCCGCTGGAAACCTATGACGAAGCGGCGGTGATGAAACACCTCAAGCTTGGCGCCGAGGTGCCGCTGGGCAAGGCGCGCGAGCTGCTGGCTGCCGTGGATGCGTGGAGCGTCGAAAACGTCTCGGCTGCGCTGCACGACGCTGCTGCCGCGCTGGAACTGGGCATGGGCAAGATCGCCCAGCCGCTGCGCGTGGCCATCACCGGCACCCAGGTCAGCCCGGATATTTCGCAAACGGTGTACCTGGCCGGACGCGAGGGTGCCTTGAAACGCATCGATGCGGCACTCATCAAGATTGGAGCGGCCTGACGCCGGAGCCTGTATGACCAAGCACACCCACGCACCAGATCTCGCCTGCACTGCACCGCATCACCACGTCGACGATGCCAACGGTTTCGTGCGCGCGGTGGAGCGTGCCTGCAGCGAACGCGGCCTGCGGCTGACGCCGATCCGCGCGAACGTGCTGCGGCTGATCGCCGACGCCGGCAAGCCGGTCAAGGCCTATGAACTGCTGGACTGGGTGCGCGAAGGCAAGGGCGTCGGCGCCGACGCCCCGCCCACGGTGTACCGCGCGCTGGATTTCCTGATGGCCAACGGCTTCGTGCACAAGCTCGAATCGGTCAATGCGTTCGTCGCCTGCCACCACCCCAACAGCGCCCAGCATTCGGTGCCGTTCCTGATCTGCGACCGCTGCCACAGCGCGGTGGAGCTGGAAGATCGCGACGTGGTGTCGCAACTGGAAGCCCGCGCCAAGGCGCTGGGTTTCCAGCCGCAGGCACAGACGCTGGAAGTGCATGGCCTGTGCGCGAAATGCGCAGTGGCGGAGTAACCAGCCGCTAGGTCGTGCCTCGACGCGGCCTGTTCCAAGGTGCTGGTTGCGCAATGCCCGGGCGGCAACATGCGTGCGATGGCAACGTGTTCAAGCGCAAGCGCAACACCGTTCAATCGCTGCAGCAGCATTCCTGTGCCGGCCGTACAGCGCAGCCTCGCTGCCCGGTTGCGTCATGCGGTGATGATGCTGCTGCGCTCAAGCCAGCGGCGCGGCAAGGCAGTTAGACGCCTGAGTGGACTGCAGGCCTGGCGTCCGTACGCGCGCACTGCGCCTCGTCGCGCAGTGCAATGAAGTGAAGTCGCAAAGGGCGTCACGCCGCCTTGCCTGCCTTGCCGCCATACGCGGCCAGAAACGTCTGCACCGCACGTCGCGTCGCGTCGCGCAGGAACTCGGGCGTGGGGTCTTTGAGTGCGCCAAACAGGCAGGGCATCAAGGTTTCCGATTCCAGCAAGGCCGCGTACTGGTGGGCGGCCAGCAGGGTGTCTTGGCAATGGAGCAGGCCGCAATCCACCTGTGCCTGCAGGTATTCGGCGAAGCGCTGTATGCCTTCTTCCTGGCCGGCGCTGAAATACAGTGCGCCGACCGCCGATCTGCCGGATACCCCGATGATGGTCTGCCAGCTGGTGATGTTGGGCGGGGCGCACAGGAAGGTCAGCACATCCTCGCCGAAGCGCTGCAGAGCCTCATCGACCGGGCCGCTGCTTTGCGAAAGCGCATGCAGCAACGGGTCGAAATAGCGGTCGGACATGTCCTTGGCAACGGCCACGAACAGCTCTTCCTTTGACGGAAAGTAGCCGTACAGCGTGCGCTTGGAGCCGCCTACGCGGGCGGCGATTTGCGACATCGACGCGCCCTCGAAGCCCAGCTCGAGGAAGACCTCGCTGGCTGCCTGGACGATGGCCTCGCGCTTTTCTTCGGTTCTGACCCGCATCAAGTTCTCCCAATAATTCATAAGTATACCGACTGGGCAGAAATGCTTGACGGCCACGGATGTGCTTATTAGGATACCGAACCGTACCGTTTAGATTTAATCATCACACCTCCTGCGGAGACTGCCCGTGCGTGCTCATGCCTCGTTTCGCCTGTCGTTGCTTGCTGTTGCCGTTGCCGCCACCGCCCTGCTCAGTGCCTGCGGCAGCCCACCGGGAGGCCCGCCGCCGCAGGAAGGCACTCCGGAAATGGGCGTGCTGACCGTCAAGCAGCAACCGGTGACGCTCACCACCGAATTGCCGGGGCGCACCGTTCCGTACCTGATCTCCGAAATTCGCCCGCAGGTGGGCGGCATCATCCAGTCGCGCCAGTTCACCGAAGGCGGCGACGTCAAGGCTGGCCAGACCCTGTACCAGATCGATCCGGCCCAGTACCGCGCCAGCTATGCCAGCGCGCAGGCGTCCCTGGCCAAGGCCGAGGCGACCCTGCGCACCGCGCAGCTCAAGGCCGAGCGCTACAAGGAACTGGCGCAGATCAAGGCGATCAGCCAGCAGGAAGGCGACGACACCGATGCCGCGCTAGGCCAGGCCAAGGCCGACGTGGCAGCCGGCAAGGCGAGCGTGGAAACCGCGCGCATCAACCTGGCGTTTGCGCGGCTCGACGCACCCATCTCCGGACGCATCGGCCGCTCCAGCGTGACCCCGGGTGCCCTGGTGACCGCCAACCAGGCCACGGCGCTGACCACCATCCAGCAGCTGGACCCGATCTACATTGACGTCACCCAGCCCAGCAGTGCGGTGTTGCGCCTGCGGCAGGCGATGGCACGCGGCGATCTGGAACAGGCCGGCGACGGTGCGGCCAAGGTGTCGCTGTTGCTGGAAGACGGCAGCACGTACCCGTTGCAGGGGCACCTGGCGTTCTCCGACGTGACCGTCGACCAGAACACCGGCTCGATCACCCTGCGCGCGGTCTTCCCCAACCCGAACGCCGAGCTGTTGCCAGGCATGTACGTGCGCGCGGTGCTGCAGGAAGGCGTCAAGGAGCAGGGCATGCTAGTGCCGCAACAGGCGGTCTCGCGCAACGGCGCGGGCAAACCCACGGCCTTTGTCGTCGGCGCCGACCAAAAGCTGCAGTTGCGCGTGCTGGAGACCGATCGCGCGGTGGGCGACCAGTGGCTGGTGCGCAGCGGCCTGAAGCCCGGCGAGCAGGTGGTCGTCGAAGGCGCATCGCGCGCACGCGATGGCATCTTGGTCAAGACCGTGCCGTGGCAGCCCAAGGCCACACCCGCCGCCGGCAATGCTGCCGGTCCTGCCGCCCCGACCGCACCGCGTGCGGCCAACTAAGGCGGGATCACACGTCATGGCACGTTTCTTCATCGATCGTCCGATCTTCGCCTGGGTGTTGGCCATCATCGTGATGCTGGCCGGCATCCTGTCCATCGCCACCTTGCCGATTGCGCAATACCCCAGCATCGCACCGCCGGCAGTCGCTATCACCGCCAACTACCCGGGCGCCTCGGCGCAGACGCTGGAAGACACCGTCACCCAGGTCATCGAGCAGAAGATGAAGGGGCTGGACCACCTCAGCTACATGGCGTCTACCAGCGAATCCAGCGGGGCGGTGACCATCACCCTGACCTTCGAAAACGGCACCGATCCGGACACCGCGCAGGTGCAGGTGCAGAACAAGTTGTCGCTGGCCACGCCGTTGTTGCCGCAGGACGTGCAGCAGCAGGGCGTGACGGTGACCAAGTCGGCCACCAACTTCCTCAACGTGTTGGCCTTTACGTCCGAAGACGGCAGCATGAGCGATTCGGACCTGTCCGATTACGTGGCTGCCAACGTGCAGGAAACCATCAGCCGCGTCGAAGGCGTGGGCGACACCACCTTGTTCGGTTCGCAGTACGCGATGCGGGTGTGGATGGACCCCAACAAGCTGAGCAATTTCAGCCTCACGCCCGTGGATGTGCGCAACGCGATCCAGGCGCAGAACGCGCAGATTTCCGCCGGCCAGTTGGGCGCGTTGCCGGCGGTGGCCAACCAGCAGCTCAACGCCACCATCACTGCACAGACCCGGCTGAAGACCGCCGAGCAATTCGAAAACATCCTGCTGCGCACGCAGTCCGATGGCTCGCAGGTGCGCTTGGGCGATGTGGCGCGCATCGAGCTGGGCAGCGAAAGCTACAACACGGTGGGCCGCTACAACGGCAAGCCGGCCGCCGGTCTGGCGATCAAGCTGGCGACCGGCGCCAATGCGCTGGACACGGTGCGCGCAATCGACAAGAGCCTGGAAGAGCAGGAAAAGTTCTTCCCGCCGGGCATGAAGGTGCAAAAGCCGTACGACACCACGCCGTTCGTGCGCATCTCCATCGAACAGGTGGTGCACACGCTGGTGGAAGCGGTGGTGCTGGTGTTCCTGGTGATGTACCTGTTCCTGCAGAACTTCCGCGCCACCCTGATCCCGACCATTGCGGTGCCGGTGGTGCTGCTGGGCACCTTCGGTGTGCTTGCGGCGTTCGGTTTCACCATCAATACCCTGACCATGTTCGCGATGGTGCTGGCGATCGGTTTGCTGGTGGACGATGCCATCGTGGTGGTGGAAAACGTCGAACGCGTGATGAGCGAGGAGCAGTTGTCGCCCAAGGACGCCACGCGGAAATCGATGGACCAGATTTCCGGCGCGTTGATCGGCGTGGCGCTGGTGCTGGCGGCGGTGTTCGTCCCAATGGCGTTTTTCAGCGGATCCACCGGCGTGATCTACCGGCAGTTCTCGATCACGATCGTCTCGGCGATGACCTTGTCGGTGCTGGTGGCGATGATCCTGACCCCGGCCTTGTGCGCCACCTTGCTCAAGCCGGTGCACAAGGGCCACGGCCTGGCGACTACCGGGTTCTTCGGTTGGTTCAACCGCCTGTTCGATCGCGGCAACACCGGCTACCAGGGCGTGGTGAGGCACATGCTTGGCAAGGGCTGGCGCTACATGCTCGCCTACGCGGCGTTGCTGGCCTTGGTGGTGTTCGGGTTCATGAAATTGCCGGTGGGATTCCTGCCGGACGAAGACCAGGGCACCTTGTTCGTGCTGGTGCAGTTGCCGCCCGGTGCCACCAACGCGCGCACCAGCGAGGTGCTCAAGCAGGTGGAGCATCATTTCCTGGTCGACCAGAAGGATTCGGTTGCCGGTGTCTTCGCCGTGACCGGTTTCAGTTTTGCCGGTAGCGGCCAGAACGTGGGCTTTGCCTTCGTCAAGTTGCGGCCGTGGGACGAGCGCACCGGCAAGGGCCAGAGCGTCACCGACGTGGCGGCCAGGGCCGGGGCATTTTTTGCCGGTATCCGCGATGCCAAGGTGTTTGCGTTCGCGCCGCCTGCGGTGTCGGAGTTGGGCAATGCCACCGGCTTCGATCTGATGCTGCAGGACCGCGCCAACCTGGGTCACGCAGCGCTGATGCAGGCGCGCAATCAATTGCTGGCCGAACTGTCGCAAGACAAGCGCCTGGTGGCGGTGCGCCCGAATGGCCAGGAAGACACGCCGGAGTTCAAGCTGGAAATCGACCCGCACAAAGCGCAGGCGATGGGCGTGTCGATCTCCGACATCAACGATACCTTTTCCAGCGCATGGGGCAGCACCTACGTCAACGACTTCATCGACAAGGGCCGGGTCAAGAAGGTGATGCTGCAGGCCGATGCGCCCTACCGCATGAACCCGCAGGACATCGACCATTGGTTCGTGCGCAACAGCGCCGGCACCATGGTGCCGTTCAACGCCTTCGCCACGGCAAGCTGGCAATCCGGCTCGCCGCGCCTGGAGCGCTACAACAGCGTGCCGTCGATGGAGATCCTGGGCATGGCGTTGCCGGGTGCGGCCTCCAGCGGCGAGGCGATGCAGATCGTCGAAGCCGCAGCCGCCAAGCTGCCTCCGGGCATCGGTTTCGAGTGGACCGGGTTGTCGCGGCAGGAAAAAGCCTCGTCCGGTCAGACCGGGCTGTTGTACAGCGTCTCGATCCTGATCGTGTTCCTGTGCCTGGCCGCGTTGTACGAAAGCTGGGCGATTCCGTTCTCGGTGATTCTGGTGGTGCCGCTGGGCGTGTTCGGCACGCTGCTGGCAGCGATGCTGACCTGGAAAATGAACGATGTGTACTTCCAGGTGGGCTTGCTCACCACCATTGGCCTAGCATCGAAGAACGCGATCTTGATCGTGGAGTTCGCAAGGGAATTGCACGAGGGCGGCAAGAGCCTGGTGGCTGCGGCATTGGAAGCGGCGCGCATGCGCTTGCGGCCGATCCTCATGACCTCGCTGGCCTTCATCCTCGGCGTGGTGCCGCTGGTGTTGACCAGTGGCGCCGGCGCCGGCGCGCAGCACGCGCTGGGCACGGCCGTGATCGGCGGCATGCTCTCCGGCACGGTGCTGGCGATCTTCTTCGTGCCGCTGTTCTTCGTGCTGGTGTGCGGCCTGTTCCAGCGCCGTCCACAGCCTGCCTCGCCCGCACCGCAACCGACAGGACACTGACATGACCACGATTCGCACGACACTCTGCGCGCTTGGCGTGGCCAGCGTGCTGTCCGGTTGCACGCTGATGCCGCGCTACACACGGCCCGACGCACCGGTGCCAGCGCAATTTGCCGGCACCGACGTGTCGGCAGCCCCTCCGGCTGCCACTGCCGATACCGCCGGCACCGCCGACGCCGCGTACATTGCCGATATCGGCTGGCGCCAGGTCTTCACCGACCCGGCGCTGCAGCAGGTGATTGCGCTAGCCTTGGACAATAACCGCGACCTGCGCGTGGCCGCGCTCAATATCGAGGTGGCACGCGCGCAATATCGGGTGGACCGCGCCGCGCTGCTGCCCGCCATCGAGGGCACCGGCACCGCCAACAATGCGCGCACGCCCTCGGAGCTTGCCATTCCCGGCCAGCCGCAGGTGTTCCGCACCTACAGCGCCAACATCGGCGTCAGTGCCTATGAGCTGGACCTGTTCGGCCGCGTGCGCAGCCTGAAGGAACAGGCGTTGCAGCAATTCCTGTCAACCGCCGAGGCACGCCGCAGTACGCATATCAGCCTGGTGGCAGAAGTGGCCACCGCCTATCTGACCTTGGCGGCCGACCAGCAGTTGCTGCAGCTGGCGCAATCCACCCTGGCCAGCCAGAGCGACAGTTATCGCCTGCAGCAGCGCAGCTTCGAACTGGGTGCGGCCTCGCAACTGACCTTGCGTCAGGCGCAGACCACGGTGGAAACCGCACGCGTGGATGTGGAGCGCTACACCGCGCAGGTGGCGCAGGATCGCAATGCCCTGGTGCTGCTGGTCGGCACGCAAGTGCCGGTGGAATTGCTGCCGCATGCACTGCCCGACAACGCGAGCGTGGAAGGCAATGTGTTGGCCAGCGTGCCGGCCGGCTTGCCGTCGCAGTTGCTGCAACGTCGCCCCGACATTCTGGAAGCCGAGCGCAACTTGCGTGCGGCCAACGCCAATATCGGTGCGGCGCGGGCAGCGTTCTTCCCCAGCATCAGCCTGACCGCATCGACCGGTTCGTCCAGCAGTAGCCTGTCCAGGCTATTCGATGCCGGGACGCGTGCCTGGAGCTTCGTGCCCACGCTGACCTTGCCGATCTTCAATGCCGGGCGCAATCGCGCCAATCTGGACATGGCCAAGGCCAACCGCGATATCGAAGTGGCGCGCTACGAAAAGTCGATCCAAAGCGCGTTCCGCGAGGTCTCCGACGCGTTGGCGCAGCGCGACACGCTGGGCAGGCAACTGCAGGCGCAGCAAGCGCTGGTGGATGCCACTGCCGATAGCTACCGATTGTCGCAGGCGCGTTTCGAACGCGGCATCGACAGCTATCTGCAGGCGCTGGATGCGCAGCGTTCGCTGTACAGCGCGCAGCAGACCTTGATCAACACCCAGCTGTCGCGCTTCACCAACCTGGTGACGTTCTACAAGGCCATGGGCGGGGGCTGGCTGCAAAGCGCAGCGCCCACTGCCGCCGCGGCCCCGGCAACGGAGCCGCCGCGTGGATGACGACGCACCGTCGGTTGCGCCCAGGCGTGCGCCGCACGACAAGCGTGGCGCCATCCTGGCGGCGGCACGCGTGCTGTTTCAGCAGCACGGCTTCGACAGGACCAGCATGGACACCATCGCCGAGCGCGCGATGGTGTCCAAGGCCACGGTATATGCGCATTTCGCGTCCAAGGAGGTGCTGTTCCGCACCACCCTGGAAGCGCTGGCGCAGGCCTCGCCCAATCGCTGGACGGCCTTGCTGGAGCTGCAGGGGCCGCTGGAGCAACGCCTGACTGCGGTAGCCGATGCAGTGCTGCGCGTGTCTGCCAGCAGCATGCGGGATGATGCCGCGTATGGCCTGGTACGCCCGCCACTGCTGCCTGGCCAGGTGCGCGAGGAAATGTGGACGCTGTGCTTCGAGCGCTACGACACCATGATGCGCACGCTGTTGGCGCGCGAGGTGCAACGCGGCGCATTGGTGATCGACAACGTGCCCGATGCATCGGTGCATTTCTTCGGATTGATGACCGGGCGGCCGGCTACCGCTGCCGCGCGCGGCGATACGCCAGAGGCGCAATCGGTGCAGCTGGATGCGTATGTCAGCGGCGCGGTGGCATTGTTCCTGCGGGCGTATCGTGCGAACCCGACGGCTCCGACAACGCAAGGCAGGAGCGAAGTACCGAGTGGTTTTTACTGAGGGCTTGACCTTGAGCAACGAGGATCTTGCGCGTCTCCCGCAGGCGCTGGATGCGGTGGCAATTGTCGGTGCGCGTTACAGCCCGGAGCGGCAGAAACTCATCGGCAAATAACGTCAGCGGTCATGCCTGCCGCACGCGTCATAGCGCCCGGGCAGGCTCTGTACGAGCGTGGTCAACGCACCAGATCGTGCCGCAATGCATCGATCACGACCTTTAGTGCGCTGGAGGATTGGCGGCGGCTGGGGTAGTAGGCGTAATAGCCTGCAAACGGCTCGCACCAGTCTTCCAGCACGCGGCGCAGCCGGCCGGCGGCCACGTGCTCCAGCACCATGGTCTCCGGCAGAAAGGCCAGGCCGCCGCCTGCCAGTGCAGCGCGCAGGATGGCGCTGCTGCCGTTGAAGGTCCATTGCCCATCCACACGCACCTTCACTTCGCGCCCGTCCTTGTCGAAATCCCACGGCAGCAAACCGCCGTGGGTGGGCAGGCGTAGACCGATGCAATTGTGCTGCGCCAGATCGGCCGGTACTGCCGGGATGGTGTGGTGCACGAAATACCCCGGCACTGCCACCACCGCCATGCGCTGCATCGGGCTGATCGGTACCGCGATCATGTCCTTGGCGACCTGATCGCCGAGCCGGATGCCGATGTCGTAGCGTTCGGCAACGATGTCGGCCAGGCCGTAGTCGACGGTCAGTTCGACCTTGAGGTCCGGGTAGTCTGGCAGCACCTTCGACAATGCCGGCCAGATGTAGGCATCGGCGGCATGGCCGGCGGTGGTGATGCGGATGGTGCCGGCCGGCTTATCGCGGAAGTCGGTGAGCGCGGACAACTGCGCGTCGATCTCTTCCAGGCGCGGTGCCACGGTTTCGAACAGGCGTGCCCCGGCTTCGGTCATCGCCACGCTGCGCGTGGTGCGGGTCAACAGGCGAATGCCCAGCCGCGTCTCCAGTGCGCGCACGGTGTGGCTGAGTGCCGACTGCGAGAGGCCCAGTTGCGCGGCGGCACGGGTGAAGCTGCCTTCGCGCGCTACCGTGACGAACACCTGCAGGTCATTGAGATTTTCCCGTGCCATTGCCACCAATGCCCGCGTCAGGCATGCCATTCATGCGGCTGCATCATGCGCGAATGTGCGTGATGGCTTCAATGCAGCAGCAGGCACTCCGCGGCGCTGCGGAGTGATGCGCCGTGTTTCTAGGAGCATGCGCGGTTAGCCGGTTAGTGGCCTCGGACAAGCGCGCTACAGTTCGAACACTCGAATCAAGGAGCACTGCAATGAATCTGTTCGCGACTGCAATGTCGTTGTCGATGATGGCCGCCGTGGTTCCTGATGAGGCCGCGAGACCGATCAGGGTGAGCAAGGCGGGTGGGGCGCCGTCGGCAGTGGGGTCGGCCGCGTATTTCACCGGCAAGGTGCGCATCGATGCAGCGTTCCAGGCCGACGCACCGGCACGCGTCGGCGGCGCTACCGTCACCTTCGAGCCGGGCGCGCGCACCGCATGGCATACCCATCCGCTGGGCCAGACGCTGATCGTGACCGCCGGCGCCGGGCGCGTGCAGGAGTGGGGCAAGCCGGCGCAGCAGATCCGCCCGGGCGATATCGTGTGGATTCCGCCCGGCGTCAAGCATTGGCACGGCGCCAATGCAACGTCGCGATGACGCATATCGCCATTGCCGAATCGCAGGACGGTACGCCCGTCAGCTGGCTGGAGCAGGTGAGCGAGGCGCAATATGCGGCTGAGTAGACAGCGGTGATGCCGATGCTGGCGCGGTGATGATGCCGTCTCGGCGTGAGTGGACGCTGCGGCGGATTGCCGGGGCTGCTGCGCGGCCCGCGCTGCGCCCGGCAGACCTCACGCCGCTTCGGTGGCGTCCTGCGCGTTGGCACGCAGCCGTTGCGCATCGCGCGCGGGCGAGATGCCGAGGATGCGTGCATAGTCGCGACTGAACTGCGATGCGCTCTCATAGCCAACCCGGAAGCCGGCGTCGGCAGCGGTCAGCGCCTCGGCGACCATCAGGCGGCGCGCTTCGTGCACGCGCAGCTGCGAGCGGTATTCCAGTGGCGTCATCGTGGTCACCGCCTTGAAATGCGCATGGAAGGTGGAGCGGCTCATCGCCGAGAGATCGGCGATCTGCTCGATGCTGAAGCGCTGCGCATAGTGCTCGCGCAACCACACGATGGCCCTGGAAATCTGGTTGAGCCGGCTGTCGGCGATGGCCATCTGGCGCACTGCCGCATTGGCCGGGTCGGCCATCAGGCGGTACAACAGTTCGCGCACGATCAGGGGAGCGAGCGCGGCAATTTCATGCGGTCGATCGAGCAGGCGCGCCAGCCGTAACGCTGCGTCCTGCAACTGCGGCGTGCTGCGATTGAGCAGCAGCCCGGCCGATGCCGCATCGCGCTGCGTGTCCACCAGTTCCGGATGATTGATCGCCAGCTCGCTGAGCACCGCGGTGTCCAGGTCCAGGCAGAAACACAGATACGGTTGCGCGCTGCTGGCTTGGATCACCGAGCCGACGATGGGCAGATCCACCGACGCCACCAGGTACATCTGCGGGTGATAGACATACGCCTGCGCGCCCAGCATTGCCTGCTTGCGGCCTTGCGCCACCAGACACAGCATGGGTGTATAGACAGTGGGCATGGCCACTGTCGGCGCTGCGCTACGCATGATCTGCAATCGGGCGATCTGCGTGGGATGCATGCCGTCGCCAGGCGCATGACGCAGCAAGATCGTGCTCAATTCGGTCAGCGAAGACATGCGAAAACCCGTCGACGATGCAATGCGGCCCGGCCGCGAGGGCACCGATCGTACAAGAGTGCAGGTGGTGTGGGCGGCAAGGTCCATCGCGCGGGCGGTGGGCTTGCGCCCGATGGACAGCGCGGCAGCAGTCGTGGCCGCCTGCGCGTGAACTGCGTCGGCCCTGATAGGGCGATCACAGGCCGGCCGTATCATGGCGAGGTCTCTCGCATTCACTTGCTGCCATGCCCGCAAAACGTTCCAGCTTTCCAACGCCGACCAGCCCGGCAGAGTGGAAGCGGCTCCAAGCCGCTGCCGCCACCGAATTGGCGCGGCGCACCGCACAGGCGCATCTGCAGATCCTGGGGCTGTTGCGGACGCATGGACATCTATTGAGCGATGCGCAGCGGCGTAGCCTGCACAAACGCCTGCTGCGCGGCGGGCGTTGATCTGCGGGAGCGATTGCCTCGGCGGTTGCGCACGCTGCCGGCCTCAGCTTGTGGTCGTGCACGGTCATGCCGATAGCACGATGCAGCAGCTCGCCAGTCACCTCATGCGACCGAAGGCTGCGCGTTCGGGCCGCCAGCCAGTCGCGCAGTCGGGGCGCGTGAGATGCAGCGACCATGCATCGATGCCGTCGTTTCCGGTGGTGACTGGCATGCCGCAGACGGCGCCCGGCGCCGCCTCGCAGTCGCGGCAGGCGCGTTTCGCTGCGAGCCATCCGCACGGCAACCGCCGGTGCCGGCCGCCCCGTGCGTGGCGGCGTTATGTCGCCAGGTCCCAAGGCGGCTGTGCGCCCAGCCGCTCCAGCAGGAAATCCACGAACGCGCGCACGCGCGGCGGCTGCAGCTGGCGCGCCGGCGTCACTGCGCTGATGTGCGAGGTGGGCGGGGGGTAGTCGCGCATCACTTCGACCAGGCGGCCGCTGCGCAATTCGTCGGCGATGTGCCAGTACGAATGCACCGCGATGCCCTGGCCGGCGACCACGGCGTCGCGCACCAGCTCGCCGAAGTTGCTTTCGAAGCGGCTCTGCATGCGCACGCGCACCAGCCCACCGTCGGGCGTTTGCAATGTCCACACGTCCTGGCGGCCGTCACGGCCCATCAGCAACACGCCGGCGTGCTGTGCAAGTTCGTCCGGCGTGCGCGGTGTGCCGTGACGCTGCAGATAGGCGGGCGAGGCCGCCAGGGTACGGCGGTTGTCGGCAATGCGCCCGGCCACCAGCCCGGAGTCTTCCAGCGGTCCGATCCGGATCGCCAGATCGAAGCCCTGTTTGACCAGGTCCACCAGGTCGTCGCTCAGGTGCGCGCTGATGCGCAGGCGCGGATGGCGGGCCTGGAATTCCGGCAGGAGCGGCGACACGTATTGCCGCCCGAATGAGGCGGACATGGTCATGCGCAGCACGCCACCCACGTCGTGCGCGCTTTCGCGCAGATCCTCGGCCAGCGCGTCCAGATCTTCCACCAGCACACGGCCACGTTCGGCCAGCCGCTGCCCTTCGGCAGTGGGATGCAGGCGGCGCGTGGTCCGGTGCAGCAGGCGCACGCCCAATTCGCGTTCCAGGCGCTTGAGACGCTGGCTGGCCACCGCCACCGACAGATCCAGGCTGCGCGCGCCTGCGGTGATCGAGCCCAGGTCGAGCACGCGCAAGAACAGGGCAATATCGCCAAGACGGTCCATGCGATTGTCAATGATTGCTTGAAAGTGAATCAGGATAGCAGGGCTTTCTGTAAGTAAACGCAGGGCGCAGGCTGTGCGCAGTCCTCCCTGGCCATGCCCATGTCCAATCTCACCTCTGCGCGTGCGTCGCGCTTTCCGCCGGCATTGCTGGCATTGACCATCGGTGCCTTCGGCATTGGCACGACCGAATTCGTGATCATGGGGCTGCTGCAGCAGGTGGCCGCCGATCTGGGCGTTTCGCTCAGCGCGGCAGGCCTGTTGATCAGCGGTTATGCGCTGGGCGTGTTCGTCGGTGCGCCGGTGCTGACCCTGGCCAGCGCACGCCTGCCGCGCAAGGCGGTGCTGATCGGGCTGATGCTGATCTTCACCGTCGGCAACGTGGCCTGCGCGCTGGCGCCGGACTACACCAGCCTGATGCTCGCGCGGGTGCTGACGTCGCTGGCCCACGGCACGTTTTTCGGCGTCGGCGCCGTGGTGGCGACGTCGCTGGTGCCGGCCGAACGCCGTGCATCGGCCATCTCGCTGATGTTCGCCGGGCTGACCGTGGCCACCTTGCTCGGGGTGCCGGCCGGTGCTTGGCTGGGCCTGCAACTGGGCTGGCGCGCGACCTTCTGGGCGGTGGCAGCGATCGGCGTGCTGGCCACTGCCGCGGTCGCGGTGTGGGTACCGGCCACGGCAGGTGCTGCCACGCCGGTGTCGTGGCGGCAGGAAGTGGCGGTGTTGCAGCGGGGGCAGGTGCTGCTGGCGCTGGCGATCACGGTGGTGGGCTACGCCGGCGTGTTCGCGGTGTTCACCTACATCCAGCCGCTGCTGCTGCAGGTCACCGGCCTTGCGCAATCGGCAGTGTCGCCGGTGCTGCTGGTGTTCGGCGTGGGCATGATCGTCGGCAATCTGCTCGGTGGCCGGCTGGCAGACCGTCGCCCCACCGCGGCCCTGCTGGGTAGCCTGGCCGCCCTGGTGGTGGTGCTCGGCGCGCTGGGGTGTGTCCTGCACAGCAAGGCCGCCATGGTGGCCTTTGTCGGGCTATTGGGCGTGGCCGCCTTTGCCACCGTGGCGCCACTGCAGTTGCGCGTGCTGGAACACGCGCGTGGCGCCGGCCAGAACCTGGCCTCCAGCCTCAACATCGCCGCCTTCAACCTGGGCAATGCGCTGGGCGCATGGCTGGGTGGCGTGGTGATCGCCACGCAGGCGGGCCTGGCCGCAACGCCCTGGGTGGCCGCGCTGTTGAGTGCCATCGGGCTGGGCATGGCGCTATGGAGCGTGCAGTTGCAACGCCGCCGCGCGACTGCGCCACTGGCCTGTACGCAGATGGGGTGAGGTGATCGCGCGCTGGTCATTCGCCGGGTTGGCGCAGTGCGCCTCAGGCGGCATTCGAGGCGCATAAACACTGGTTTCGCGCCCAGCATTCCACAAGCGCGAGCGGCCAGCGGTCACCCAACGCATCTCTCATTCAACGTTACCAAGGAATTCTCAATGGAAACCCGTCTACTGGGCCGTTCCGGTTTCAAGGTGCCCGTGCTTGGCCTGGGGGCCGGCACGTTCGGCGGTAAGGGGCCGCTGTTTTCTGCATGGGGCGATACCGATGTGGCGCAGGCGCGGCGCATGATCGATGTGTGCCTGGATGCAGGGCTCAACCTGTTCGATACCGCCGATGTGTACTCCGATGGCGCATCCGAAGACATCCTTGGCCAGGCCCTGCAGGGCCGCCGCGATCAGGTGATTCTCTCGACCAAGACCGGCCTGCGCCTGGGCGATGGCCCCAACGATGCCGGCGCCTCGCGTTTCCGTTTGCTGCGTGCGGTGGAGGCCTCCTTGCGGCGTTTGCGCACCGACTACATCGATCTGCTGCAGCTGCACGCCTTCGATGCGATGACGCCGATGGAAGAGACCCTGTCCACGCTGGATGGCTTGGTGCGCGCGGGAAAGGTGCGCTATCTGGGCGCGTCCAATTATTCCGGGTGGCAGCTGATGAAGTCGCAGGCGGTCGCCGATGCGCACGGCTGGAGCCGCTTTGTCGCCAACCAGACGTATTACTCGCTGGCCGGGCGCGACTACGAATGGGAGCTGATGCCGCTGGGTATCGACCAAGGTATCGGTGCGGTGGTGTGGAGCCCGCTCGGTTGGGGGCGGCTGACCGGCAAGCTGCGGCGTGGGCAGCCATTGCCACAACACAGCCGTCTGCACGCCACCGCCGCGGCCGGCCCGGCGATCGACGATACGCGCTTGTTCGACATCGTCGATGCGCTCGACGTCATCGCCGCAGAGACCGGCCGCAGCGTGCCGCAGATCGCCATCAACTGGCTGCTGCAGCGGCCGACCGTGAGCACGGTGCTGATTGGCGCACGCAACGAGGCGCAACTGCGCGAAAACCTCGGCGCGGTGGGGTGGTCGTTGACCGAGGACCAGCGTGCCCGCCTGGATCAGGCCAGCGCGGTGGAGCCGCCGTACCCGTACTACCCCTATTGGCGCGGGCATTTTGCAGAGCGCAGCCCGCTGCCGCTGTAAGGCGGCTGCGCCAACGCGCCACGCTGCAACACACTGCAGCAGCGTGGCACGCGTGACTGCCGCGGTCCTCGTGCAGTGGCGTCACAACGGCCGTGCCGCCGGAACGATCACTTCCGGCTTGATCGCGCCCACGCCGTTGCTGCCTTGCAGCTGGCGGCAATTATTTAATGCGGTCATCGCCGAGGCATAGCCGATCATCGCGCTGCCGTCGGTGGCGGAGGCATAGATCAGCCTGCCGCCCGTACGCGTGGCCAGTGCGCGCGCGATGGCTGGCGTGGTCTCGAACAATTTGATCGAAGCGCCGAGCAATGCCGGCTGGCCGCTCCGCGTTTCCAGCGCGGCAACGACGGTCGCCGGTGGTTCGCTGCGCGCGGTGCGCGCGACCGCGTTCGCCGCGCCGCTGGTGTCCAGGTAGATCGCGTAGCGATCGACGCGGGCAACCGGTGCGTTCGCGCTGGCCTGCGTGCTTGCTAGCGTTTGCGTGGCGGCCGTACCGCGCGTGGTGTCGGCCAGCTGTACCACTGCCGCTGGAATCAGCCGGAAACTGGCACGGTCCACCACCACGGTTTGCCCGGTTGCGGCAGCCCGCAGGCGGACGCGATCGAATACCTGTGCCGAGGCGGGTGCAGACATGCTGGCGGCAACGACGCACAGCAATGTGATCAGAGAAGTTTTCATGTCAGTGGCCCACCACGCGCATTTCGAATTGCTGCAGTTGTTCCTTGCCGTTGTCGGCGAGCATGTCGTCCACCTCCAATGTCCAGCGACCGGCGGCCGCCTCATCCAGGAAGGCATTGCTGGAGGTCAGGAAGACCACGAAGCCATCGCCCGGATCGAGCGTGGAAAACGGCGTCATCACGGTGCTGCGGGTGCCGCTGGGCGAGACCAGCACGGCGCGCAGTTGACGAGGATTCTTGTGCGTCCCCGCGAAGTACAGCTGTACGCCTTCCACCTTGAAGGACTGCTTGATGTCGATCGCCAATCGCGCTGGCGAACCGATACCGCCGATGGTGCTGCTCTTGCCGTCATAGACGGTCCACTCGGTGTCTTGCATTGCAGGCAGCGGAGTGAAATGCATCGCACGCTCCACCGCCGCGGCTGCATCCACCAAGCCGAAGCCATACCAGTTGCTGAAACGGTGGCCGGCCGCGTTGGTGATCCAGGCGGGCTCGATCACGGCGTCCTTGTAGAACGCCTTGGCCTGATGGGGATCGACCTGCACCGCCGTCGTCGCCAGGATGTATTTGACATCGCGCAACGTCAGTTGCGGGTTGGCGCCCAGCATCAGCGCTGCGACGCCTGCAACCGTCGGTGTGGCGGCAGAGGTGCCGTTCATGCGTGCGCTGTAGTTGCACGAGGCATCGATCTTTGAGTGGCTGGTATCCAGCGCGTTCTGCGGCGCACGCGTGCGATCGCGGTTATTGCCTGCCGCGCATCCGCTCAGATCGGTCGTCACGATCGCCGGTGAGAAGAATGGTTGCGGTCCCTGTGCAGCGAGCAGTGTATAGAACGGACTGTAAGTCTCAGGATGCGGGTCGAAGCGACGCTGGAACCCAAATTCGCCGGAGAGACCGGACACCCACACTGCGGATCCGGGCGAGGAATAACTCGCACGCACACCGTCGGCGTTGACCGCACCGACCACAATCATGGTGGTCAGGCTGTTGAGGTTGTCGATATTGGCGCTGCTGCAGGCGACGCCAAGCTGCCGGGTCTGGTCGCTGCAGCGATCGATCAGCTTGCCCTGTGCATCCACATCAAGCAGCGTATTGAAATCATTGCCGGCTGCCTTGACGTAGATGCCGCCCTTGCCGCCACGCTGGGCACGCATCATTTTTTCCAGAGAGCGCTGCTCGTCGAGATCGCTGAATGGATAGACCGCTGTCGAGATGCCGAAGCTGTTGTTGAACACGTCCATCGCACGGGCTTCCGGGCCATCGCCCCAGGAGTAACGGATATCGACGTACTGCTTGCTGCCATCGACTATGGAAAGTGCATTGAAGCCAGCTACATTCGCCTCCGGCGCAACACTGCGTCCACCCAGCCCGTTCCATCCGCGTGCCGCGATGATGCCGGCGACCGCGGTGCCGTGGTCATTGTCGATTTCATCCGCAGGCGGCGTCGGATCGTTGGAACCATTCAAGAAGTTATGCGAGCCGCCGGCAACGATGTTGTCGACGAGATCCTTATGCGCAATCTCAAGCCCGCCATCGATGACCGCCACCTTGACTCCGGCTCCGCGAATGCCAAGCGTGTGCAGGATGTCCACATCCAGATCGACGCCTGGCCGTGGACGCTGGTCGCCGAACACCGGCTGGCCTTGATTGAGCAGATGCCATTGGTAGCGGAACAACGGGTCGCTGGCATTGTTTGTGTTCTGGGTGGTCTTGATCGGCGCGTCAACGCCGGTTGCTGCAGCATCGGCTGTCAGCGAGAAGGACCCGAGCGCCAGCAGGCACGCGCAAAGCAGCGGCAATCGCCGCAGGGGAGACAGTGTCATGGCATGGTATCGGTCATGGGGGCGCACGCCAGATGCAGGTGCCGGCCAAACCGGCCGGCAGGCTGCCTGACGTGAAACGGCCGCAGCGATCGGCCTGCGGCCGATGTACTTACATGGGTTGCATCACCGTCTGCATGACCACCAGCGCCGCCTGCGCGACACCGCTGCTGCGCTGCAGGCCGGGCAGTGCGCGCTGGGCCTGGTCCACCGATGCATAGGTGATCACCGCGCTGCCGTCCACCGTCGAGGTGTATGCAATGGTTCCGCCGGTGCTGGCAGCCAGCGATTTCGCAGTGGCGGGCGTGGTACCGGTGAGTTTCACCTGCGGGTTGACCAGCACGACACGCCCGTTGCGCTCATTCACCGCAGCGGCGATGGGGCGTTCGGTGTTCGTGGCAAGACTGCGTGCGGCACCCGCAGGCGCATCCAGCACGACCGCATACGGCCCGATGCGCGCGGCGACCTTGTCGCTGGGGGCCACCGCACCCGTAATGCCGGCTTTGGCTGCCGACCGCTGCGCCGATATCGCGTTCCGTGGCGGCTTGTGCTCGCTCACCACCGTGGCCGGCAGCATGCGGAACATGTCCGGTCCGGACTTGAAACGCACGCCGGTCGCTGCCGCACGCAGGGTGTTGGCGTCCATGTATTGCACTGCCTGGGCAGCACCGGTTGCGGCGAGTGACAGCGTCAATAGGCAAGCAACAATCATCGGTTTCATATCAGTGCCCCACGATGCGAAGTTTGAAAGCGTTGAGTGCGACAGTGCTCCTGGGATCGCTCATGTCGGTCACTTCCAGGGTCCAGATGCCGCGCGATTTCTCGTCCAGAAACGCATTGCTGGAGGTCAGGTCGATATAGAACCCGGTCTGCGCATAAGCAGCCGGATCCAGGACGGAAAACGGCGTGGCGACAACGCTGCGCGTCCCGCTCGGCGACACCAGCACCACACGCAGGTTGGACGGCGTCTTGTGCGCCGACTGCAGTGACAGCTGCACCGCTTCCACCTTCATCGCCTGCTGCACACGGATGCGCAGTTTGCCCGGGCGCGCCGGGCCGCCGATCTGGCTGGCGGCATCGGTGGAGCTGATCCATTGGGTATCGCGCATGGGCGGCAGGGGCGTGAAGTAGCGCGCCTTGTAGACCGCGGCCGCGGCATCGGCCAGGCCGAAGCCGTACCAATTGCTGAAACGGTGCCCGGCTGCGTTGGTGATCCAGCCCGGATCGATCACGCTGCCCTGGTAGACCGCCTGCGGCTGCCATGGGTCGATCTGGCGCGCGGTTGTCGCAAGGATATATTTGACGTCGCGTGCGCTCAGACTCGCATTGGCACCGAGAATCAACGCAGCCACGCCAGACACCGTGGGCGCTGCAGCCGAGGTGCCGTTCATGACGGCGTTGTAGTTGCACGATGCATCGATCTTCGACTTGCTGCCGTCCAATGCGTTGTAGACCACGTCGGGAGCTTCGACGTTGTCGCCAGCTGCGCAGCCGCTGAGATCGGTGGTGACAATCGCCGGGTCGTAGGCATAGGGGACTGCGTCTGGGTAAAAGGTGGACGCTGCGTCGGGATAGAACTTGCGTTGACGGCCGAACTCGCCGCCAAGACCAGAAACCCACAATGCAGAGCCTGTGGACGAATACGAGGCACGGGTGCCCTTGGCATTCAGGCTGGCCACGACGATGGTTCCAGGCAGATTTGCCAACGGATCGATGTTGGCCAGCGAGCAGCCGACTTTCAATGCACGCGATTGTTCGCTGCAGATATTGACGGGGTTTCCGTTCTCGTCGGGCGCAAGGAAGCGCAGGAAGCTATTGCCCGCAGATTTGACGTAAATGCCGCCAAGGCCTCCGCGTGTCGAAGCCATCAATGCTTCCCAGCTGCGCTGGTCTTCCAGCGGAAAATCCTGGTAGAACGGGGTAGTGGAACCCCAGCTGTTGTTGAAGACATCGATGTTGCGCGCCTCCGGCCCATCGCCCCATGCATAACGGACGCTGGCATCGGTGATCGAAGAATCGCGCGCAAACATGTCGAATCCTGCCAGTTGCACTTCTGGCGCCACGCCGCGTCCGCCGCGGCCATTCCAGCCCACCGCACCGATGATGCCGGCGACGGACGTGCCGTGACCATTGTTCGGGTCGATCGGCGTGGTGTCGTGTGACCCGTCGCCGAAATTGTGCGACCCGTTTGGCAGGATGTTGTCTGCCAGATCTTCATGGCCCAATTCCAGCCCATCGTCCACTACGCCGACCCGCACGCCGCGGCCGCGAATGCCCAGGGCATGCAGGATGTCGACATCCATGTCCACGCCGGCGACCGGACGGCTGTCGCCGATCACGGCCTGCCCCTGATTGGAGATATGCCACTGGTACCGCAGCAATGGGTCGTTGCCAGTGGCTTTCGCTGTGGCGCTATTGCTGGCGCTGGCGCTGGCAGTGGCCGGGGTGGCGGCAGCCGTTGCCTGGGTGGCAGCAAGTACCGACGGCGGCGTACTGCCGCTCAGGAGGACAACGATCAACAGCGCGAGAGGTCGCCTGCGAAGAGAGTTCATTCCGTTTGATTCCAGTCAAATGGGGGGCGCCGTCGAGTGACACACTCCTCCGTCAGGCCAACCGCGCGATCGGCCTTTGCAACTGCTCCACTCCACGAAGCTCGCGCCTGTGAAGCCGGTGTTGGTGGAGCCGGAAAGAGGAATGCGAGTGAAGGACCCAACAGGTGCCAGCCGGGTCCGGAAAGCCCGTCAGGCAGTGCGATCCGAAAGCCGAGCTGCACCGCAGGCAGTCAGATGCCGCGTGTCGATGCCCGGGGTGTGCGACATCGATGCAAAGGAGGCTGCAACAAGAGCCATGTGCGTTTATCCCAGTTGAGTTACCAAGCGCATGTCTGCCGATGGACGCTGCGGTCAGGTCCGGCGTCGGCTCCCCTGTGCGTGTCGACGCAGCCGATGTTGTCGATGCGTGTGCATCAAGAACGCCTGGATTACAAATGGGGGCAGCATTGTCTGCAAGGCATGCCAGCGACGACATCTTCGTGACACATCGCGCAATTTACGGCTGGCGTGTCGGGTGATGCGTTGCATGCGAAGTTCTGCCGACGAAAATTGCAGAAAAATTTGGCAGTGGCAGTCACTTCGATCGAAATAAGCGATCACGATGCGTCGTCGTGCTTCGCATGCGGCGCTGTTCGGCTCCGCCCTGTCATCACCGTGTTACACCGTCTGCCGCGCATCGGAAAACGCATGGGGCCCGCAGCGTCTGGCTACGTCGGCCATGGCCCGGGCATGCCAGTGCCACCAGGCTGCGCATCGAGACATGCGGTAGCGAGGTGCCGCGCAGCAGTCTGCGCTGCTGCGCGGCTCAGCGTGTGGCGGCGAACTACCAGCGGTACGCCACCGACATCTGGTACTGCCGCCCGGCGATGGGGCGGCCCATGAAGACACCACCGGTGGCTGCGCCAGGCACGCGCACGTTGCCTTCGGTCAGGCCCAGCGTGTCGGTGACGTTGCTGCCGCTGGCCGTCACTTCCCAATGTTCGCCCACATGCAGGTTGGCGCCGATATCCAGCATGTCGTACGAAGGCAGGCGCTGGCTGTTGGCCAGGTCCGCAAAGCGCTCGCCGATGTACGAATAGGTAGCAAACACCTTGAGGTCGCCGAACGGCAGCATCCAGTAATAGCTGGGCGTGATGCGGAACTGGCGCTTGGGTTGGCGCATCACCTGGTTGCCGGTGAACTCGCGATAATTGCGGTACTTGGCGTCCAGCCACACCCCGGTGCCAGCCAGCTCGAACCCGCCGAACGGCCGGATCGCACCCTCCACCTCCAGGCCACGTGCGCGCGAATCGCCCACGGCGGTGAAGTTCTCGCCATTGGCCAGGAATGCCTGGAACGGCGAGTTCTTGAAGGTGTTGTAGAACGCGGTGAGATACAGGTCGTAGACGCTTGTGCCGGACTTCAAACCCAGCTCGTATTGATCCACGTCCTGCACGCGGGTCTGTCCATCGCGCAGGTTGTCGAAGCCGGGAAACTTCACCCCGGAGTTGACCCGCGCAAACAGGCTGTTGTGCTGGTCCAGCGTGAAGTTCAGACCGGCTGTCCACGACAACGCTTCATCGTTCTGATCGATGCGCCGGGTGGTCGCCAGCGCCAGCGAGGTGGCGTTGTCGTACAACGTGGCCGGGTTGCCATCCAGATCCACGGTCGTAGTGTCGTGCACATCGCCGGTGACGCTCTGGCGCTCGTAGCGTGCGCCCAGGTCCAGGCGCAGGCGTTCGCTCAGCTCCCACTCGTCGGCAACGAAGGCGGCGATGTTTTCGCCGTCGTACTTGGCGCGCAGGTTCAAGAACGCGGTACTGGTGAACCCCTGGCGCGTGGCCTGGCGGCCATCGTCCAACGCCACATCGATGCGGCGCGCGTTGTTTTGCGCGGTGAGCAACATGGTATTGCCCAGGTACCAGGTGTCGGCAGAGGAATACTTGGCGTAATACGCGCCCACCGTCAGCGTGTTGCCGGCAAACAGCTCGCGGCTCAGACGCAGGTCGTTGGTAAAGGAATTCAGGCGTTTGTCCACCGACCACCATCCGGCTTCGAGCACCTGCTGATTCGCATCCACCACGCCGCCCCCATTGGTGTAGCTGGCGCTACCACTGCTGCCGTAGCTGGCGATGAAATCGCCCAGGCGTTGTGGCGCATCGCCGGTAAACAGCGCGTAGGTCGGTGCGCTGCCGCTGATCACATTGAAGCGGTCTGCAACGGTCCAGCCGCCGCTCTCCCAGTTCCATTCGCCGCCGAACACGTCGATGTTGACGCCGCGCCCGTCGGCCAGGTCGCGCCGCAGCGTCTGGCCATCGGGTCCGACCAACAGATCCACATTGCGGAAATCGCGGCCGAGCAGGGTGCCGGTCTGCGCGTTCAAGCCGGGGAAACTGGAAAGATCGTTGCCGTTGTTGCGCGAGAGCAACGGGATCGCGGTGTAGAACGCGTTGTTATCGTCGGTGTGGCGCGCGTAGAACGACAGCTCGCCGTTGTCCCAGCGCTTGCTCAAGGTGGCGCTGAACTGGCCGCCCTTGTCGGCGGAGAACTGCGGGTCGCGCACGCCGTCGGTTTCGCGAAAAAAACCGCCTACGCTGTAGTACCAGCCATTACCCATCGGTCCGCTGTTGAACACATCGATGCGGCGCAAGGCGTTGTTGCCGCCGGTCAGGCGCACGCTGCCTTCGGGTTCGTCCTGGCCTTTTTTCTGGATGAAATTGACGGTCAATCCGGGCTGGCCGTTGGAGAAGATCGGGCTGGAGCCGCCGCGCAGCACTTCCATGCGTTCGACGGTGTCATCGACACGGAACAGCGTGGAATTCTCCAGGAACGACAAGGTCGGCGGCGGAAACAGCGGCGAACCATCCAGTTGCATGGTCACGAACGGCGCATCGCCTTCCGATGGCATGCCGCGCACGAAGATGTTGGCGCCGGTGCCGCCGCCGCTGGGCTCGGCCCACACGCCGGGCACGATCTTGAGCAGGTCGGCGGTGCTTTGCGGCACCGCCTGCTGGATCTGCTCCGGGCTGGCCGTGGTGATCGAAAAACTGGCGTCGCGCTTGGCCAGGCCCTTGAAGCGCGCGGTGCCGCTGACGATGACCGCATCCAGCGTCGTGGCCTCCTGATTGCCTGATGCAGGCGTGGCGGTCTGCGTGCGGCCATCCGGTGCCAGCAGCGCGGCAGCGACGGCAAGCGAAAGGGTGTAGCGGGGCGATGAAAAACGCATGCGCAAGGCTCCTTGTCTTAAAGTGCAAGAACGCTGCCGAGCCACGCCGCGTGTGCAGGCATCGGCAGCCAGTGCACGCGCGCGCCCGCGCTATCGCGTCGCTTGCGCCCCCTGTCAGCGCAGTGCTAATGAAGTTTTAACCCTAGATGCGCCGCAGCGTGTTGTGCGACGCAGCAGCCGTGGGCTGCGCTTCCACGTTGGGAAGAAGGTCGTGCTGGCGTGTCGCGCGTCGGTGCTCCCGTCCTGAGTGCCGTGCAAATCCACGCGCTGGCGAACGCGACTGCAGGCGCAGTGCAGTGCGCGCAAGCCGGCGCCGATAGCTCGGCAATGCACATAAAAAAGGCCGCCCGAAGGCGGCCTTCCTTCCAGTCAGCAGGGGAGAGAGTCTGCCGTCAGAAGAACAGGCGCACGCCGAACGAGGCGCTGCGGCCAGGAAGCATCACATCGTCCTTGAGGAAGGAGGTGTGCACGCGTGCGTCCTGGTTGGTCAGGTTGTTGCCGTCCAGGAACACTTCCCACGCCGTGCTGCCGTGGTCCACGTGATACGCCAGATGTGCATCGACGAAGGTGTAGCCGTCGGTCGGCGTTTCGTTCACTGCCACCTTGTCCTGCTTCATGGTGCGGGTGGCACCGAGCGATGCGCGCCACTGCTGCGCATCCCAGCGCAGCTGCGCACCGAAGCGGCCCGGTGCGATCCGCGGCAGGTTGCCGCCATCGTTCAGGCGCGCCCGCACGGTATCCCCGAACACGCGCAGGTCCCACGCACCGTTCTCGTTGTTGGCCAGGTGGACGGTGGCCTCGCCTTCGAAACCGTGGAAGATCGCATCGGCCTGCGTCCACTGGCGAATCGGCAGGAAGTCGTTGTCTTCTTCGTTGAACCACTGGCCGCCGGTGTCGACGATGTAGACGAAGTCGTTGTATCGGTTGTAGTACGCCGCCACCTTGGCATCCACCCAGTCATTCTGGAAATTCAATCCCAGCTCGGCCTGGTTGGCCTTCTCGGTCTTCAGGTTGGCGTTGCCGATTTCGAAGGCGAGGGTGGCGATGTGCGGGCCGTTGGCGAACAGTTCTTCTTCGGCCGGCGCGCGCTCGGCATGGTCCAGGTTGGCGGTCAGACGCCATTGTTCGTTGAAGCGGAAACCGCCGCTGGCCGAGAAGCTGGTCGGCGTGAAATCTCGATCCACGCCGACATCGGTCTGGTACTTGACCTTGTCCACGCGCGCGCCGACTTCGGCGGTGACCCGCTCCCAACTGTTGCGCGCAACGGCAAATGCGCCGAGCGAGCGTGTATCGGTCTTGGGCACGAAGGATTCTTCGCCGATCGCCTGGAAGGTGCTGTCGCTGCCTTGCAGGCCGAATGCAGTCTGCCAGCCGCCGCCAAACGTGAACGAGGCTTCCACGCGGCCTTCGTTGGCCCGCTTGGTGAACACGGTGCCGACTTCGGCGCCTTCGAATTCGGTATGTGCGTAATCGGTATGGCCGAAGCTGTAACGCAACGCGCTGCCTTCGCCCCACGGATCGGTCAGCCCGCCCTTGAGGTCGTAGCGGTCCTGCTGCAGTTTCAGCGACACGCCGCGCTCGCCGATGGACGGGTCGCCCGGCTCGCCCGGGTTGCCGTAGTTGTCGCGGAAACGCGATGCCGACAGGCCGACAAACCCCCAGTCGCCGGACAGCGATGCACCGATCGAGCCCACCTTGGAATCGATCCAGCTGTTGAGCTGGCGACCCTTCGGCGTGTCGTAGTCGTTCTGGTTGCGATACACGCCATCGGCGTGGATCGACAGTCCGCTGCCATTACCGGCATCGACGCGGAACATATCGGTGTTGCCGTCCTTGTCGCCGCCGTCCATGCGCACTTCGGCGCGCCCGCTGAAGCCGTCCACCGGGGTCTCGGCGATGCGCCCGTCGACCACGTTGACCACGCCGCCGATGGCGCCGGAGCCATACAGCAAGGTCGAAGGACCCTTCAGCACTTCGATCTGATTGGCCAGGAACGGCTCGATCGCCGGGGAATGGTCCTGGCTGACGGTGGATACGTCCTGGGTGGACAGGCCGTCGCGCAGCACTGCCACGCGCGGGCCGTCCAGGCCGCGGATGATCGGCCGGCCCACGCCGGGTCCGAAGTTGGAACTCTGCACGCCGGGCAGGCTGGCCACGGTTTCGCCCAGGCTGGAACTGCGCACCTCGTCCAGACGCTCGCCGGCCAGCACTTCCACCGGGCGGCTCAACTCACCGGCCGCATCGCGCAGCGGGCTGGCGGTGACCACCACCTTGTCCAGATCCTTGATATGACGCCCACTGGAGGGGCTGGCATCGTGGCGCGTGTCCGAACTGGGCGGGGTCTGCCCATCGGCAGCGACCGGAGCGTCCTCGGCCATGGCCAGGGCAGGGGTCAGCAGGCTGGTCAGGGCCAGCGAGAGCGCAGAACGGCGGAAAGAGGGAGCAAAAGAGGGCATGGTGGACCGGACTCTGTAATTGTTACTGTGTATCAGTGGTAAGGCGCAGCTTTCCTGCTGCGCCGGCGGCGAGCCCGCATGACTGCGCGATGCACTGATGCGGGGCTGGAACAGTAAGATGTTATATTATTCCACGTCGCCGCGAGTACCCTGCTGGACGTCATGCCTCTACCAACCCTTCGCCATCTTCTTGACCGCTTCGGCGCAACCGGCTCGCTGCTGTGCGCGGTGCACTGTGCGGTATTGCCACTGGTGCTGGCGCTGGCGCCTTCGCTGGGCCTGTCGTTCTGGCTGGGCGACGGGGTGGAACGGGCCATCGTGGTGTTCGTGACGCTGCTGGGCCTTTTCAGCCTTGTGCTCGGGTATCGCCGGCATAAAGCGCTGCATGCACTGGCGTTGCTGCTGCCCGGCCTGGGGTTGCTGTGGCTGGGCCTGCTGTACGACCCGCTTCATCATTCGGTGGTGCCGCATGCGGTGGTGATGACGCTGGGCGGCGCCCTGGTCGGTATCGCCCACCTGGTCAATCTGCGTCTGAATCACGGGCATGGGCATGTGCACGACGCCAGCTGCGCGCACTAAGGGCGGCTAACAACACGACTGCGCAGCCGCCAGGCGGGCGCGGCCGGTGCTCGGAATCGGCATGTACCACGCGTACGCTAAGGTTCTGAGCGCGCCGTTCGTGCCCACCTGATAGCTGCTCGCTACGTTTTGTTAGTCGCACTAAGCCTTTGTCGTAGTGCGGTTGCGTCGCCGCCAGGCCGATGCGGACAGCGGAGTTCCTCCACGTCTGCCCCCGCATTTTCTGGCTGCTCTGCTGCTCCAACCGCGGCCGCGCACAGTCCACGACTGCATGCATCGTTCTTGGGTCGATCAGTGCCGCAAGGCGGCCGGGCGCTGCCCAGCTACGCGCGCCGGGGCCGCCGTGGTAGGCTTGTCGGCCTTGCGCGAGGGCGCCGCCGGTGAAACCTCGCCAGACCTGTGCCAGCACGGGAATTTGTATTCACATTCAGGAGTCGACGAAATGGGTAAGGGTGACCGTAAGACCGCCAAGGGCAAGCGCTACAACGCCAGCTACGGCAATTCGCGTTCGCACGCGGTGAGCAAGGTTGTCGTGGGTGCAGCTGCCCCGGTTGCCAAGAAGGGCGTGGTCAAGGCCCCGGCCAAGAAGGCCGTCGCCAAGAAGACCGTCGCCAAGGCCGGCTGATCCCGGCCAGCTTCGCGACACCAGAACGCGGCGCTTGCGCCGCGTTTTTTATGTCCGCTGTCCGGCATTGCCTGGCCGGCATCGTGAAGGCGCCGGCTGGCCAGGCGATGCCCGATCAGGTCGCCGCAACGTCTTTTCCCCCGGCACGTTCATGGACCCGGCGTACGTGTGCGCGCTGGCTTAGGCCCGGCGCCACCCGATCAACGCCGGGACATGTGGTCGATCACCAGGCGACCCGGCACTGAATCATTGCTGTCGCAGCCGGCCGCGCTGCGCACTGCTGGCCGGCCGCATCCAACGTCAGTGACCAGGCGCGGAAGTCGTCGGTGCCACGGTAGCGCCACCCGGTGCCAGCAACTGCTCGGCCAGGCCACGATAGATCGGCGTCTTGCAGACCAGCCCGGAGACTGCGCGCGCGATCAGCACGGTGGCCAGGATGGGCAGCAGCATCTGGCTGGTGTCGGTGAGTTCCAGCGAAATCACCGCCGAGGTCAGCGGCGCCTGGGTCACGCCGGTGAGATAGGCGCACATGCCCAACAGCACGAAGGTGCGCGGATCCACGCTGGGCATCAGCACCGAGAGGTTGTGGCCGATGCCGGCACCCACTGCCAGCGCCGGCGAAAACAGGCCACCTGGAATGCCGGCCAGATACGAGACCAGGTTGGCGATGAGTTTCATCATGCCGAACTCGTGGCCGACCACCGCATGCCCCTGCACCAGGCTGCGCGCCTGTTCGTAGCCGGTGCCGAAGGCGCCTTGTCCGAACACCAGCGCCAGCCCGACCAGTGCAACGCCGCACAATGCGGCCAGCAGCACCGGATGCCGTTGGCGCAGCGCGCCCAACCAGCGCGGTTTGCCGCTGACGCTGGCCAGCACCATCCGCGCGAAGATGCCGCCGAGTAACCCGGCCACGCTGCCGCACAAGGCGATCGCCAGCCAGGCCTGGCCCAAGGGCAAGGCCACGGCCACCTTGCCGAAATAGGTGTAGTTGCCCAGCAGGCCCAGCGACACCACCCCACCGACGATCACCGCGGTGAGCAGGGTGCCGGAAAAGCGGTGCTCGAAACGCCCGCTCAGCTCTTCAATCGCAAAGACCACGCCCGCAAGCGGGGTATTGAATGCGGCCGCGATACCGGCGGCGCCGCCGGCGAGCAGGAAATGCGAGAGCTCGCGTGGGTCGCGAAAACCGAACCAGCGCCCGAACACATGCATCAGGCTGGCGCCGACATGCACGGTGGGTCCTTCGCGTCCCACCGATGCGCCGCCGAGCAGCGACAAGGTGGTCAACGCGAGCTTGCCAACCGACACGCGCAACGAGAGGTTGCTGTCGCGAAACGCCGGCTCCGGGTGCTCCAGCGCGGCTATTACCTGCGGAATGCCGCTGCCGCGCGTGGGCCGCAGCGCACCGGAGGTGAGCCAGGCGAGCAGCGCGAAGATGCCCGGCGTCAGCAGCAGTGCCCACCAAATCGAGTGTGCGGTTATGCGTTGAAATAGATGAAAGGCCGCGTCGCTGGCCTTGGCGAATACGATCGCCACCAGCGCCACCGCAATGGCGCCGCCCCACAGTGCAGCGCGACGACGCCAGCCTTCGCTGGACAACAACGGCCGCAAGCGACGCGGCGGGGGATTGGAACCAGACATTGCGTCATTGTCGCACTGCTGGGCCGCAGCGGTGTCTACAGCGAGCCACATTCCTGTGCTGTCGCCGACATGAGCCGCGCGGCCACGACGTGGCGCGGCGTCTTGCCTGCGTGCGCGTTTTCGGCGTGGATGCTGCGCGCGCGCATGGCGGCGTTGCTGCGGATGCCGGTCGCGTCTATTTGGCGTCGGCTGCCGGCGGCACGCGCAAGGCCGGCAGCAAGGTTGCCGGGTTGCCATCGTTGGGCGCTGCCGGAATACCCAGCAGCCGGGTCATCAGCGCATACACATCCACGTTGTCGAAGCCTGGCAGTGTCTTGCCTTGCGCCAGGTCCGGGCCTTGCGCCAGGAACACCGCCCGCATCGATGGCAATGCCGGATCGAAGCCATGCGAGCCACGTGTGCCCCGCTGCGCGCGTTTGGCAAGCTTGTCCGGGAAGAGTGCATCCCAACCTTCGTGCATCTGGCACACGATCGACGGAATGCGCGGGTGGCTGCCGTACTGCCAGCGTGCCGGCAGCTCCGCCTTGCGCCAGCAGTCGTAGTGGTCGTGCGCACCGAGCACGCTGGCCTCGGCAGCGTCCTGTTGCCCAGGCAATGGCTGCAAGCCGATCACCTGGCCATCGGTGATTGCGGTGGCGATCCGCGGCGGCGCGATGTCTTCCACGCTGATCGCATGCCCCGGCGCAACCTCGGCCATGCCATGGTCGGAGACCACGATGATGTTGGTGCGCGCACGCGTGCCATCGCGTTGCATGCCTGTCAGCAGCTGGCCGATGGCCGCATCCACCGCGCGCACGGCGTCGGCGTATTCGCGCGATTCCGGGCCGTGGTCGTGGCCGGCTTCGTCCACATTTTCGAAGTACAGCGTGACGAGGCGATTGCGCCGGGCGCCGTCGGTTTTCAGCCAGCCCCGCACTGCGTCCACGCGCGTGTCCAGGCGCACGCCTTTTTGATAATGGCGCCACTGCGACGGGCGTACGCCCTTGATTGCCGCCTCGCTGCCTGGCCACGACCAGGTGGCCGCATGCTGGCCGCTGTTTTCCACGCCCACCCACACCGGTTCGCCGCCCCACCAGCGCGCATCGCCCACCGCCTCGGACTTGCTCAACCAGAAACCCCCAAGCGTCGGGTCGCGCATGCTGTTGTGCACGATGCCGTGGTGGTCCGGGCGCAGCCCGGTGACCAGGGTGTAGTGATTGGGAAACGTCAGCGACGGATACGAGGGCGTCATCCAGCGCGCACGTACGCCTTCGCGTGCCAGTTGCGACAGGTTCGGCGTGATGCCGCGATCGAGCATGTCCGCGCGCAGGCCGTCGATGGAGATGAGCAGCAGTGTGTGCGGGGTGCTGGCCGATGCGGTCTTGGGCGCTGCAGTTGGCGCCTGCGTGGGCGCGCTGCGCGCAGATGGCTGGCTGCTACAGGCCGCAAGCAAGGCAAGCGCCGCTGCGGCAACTCCAAAACGTCGGTCGATCATGGCGTCAGTTTACGGCGCAGCGATGACGCCGCGAAGTCAGCCAGTGCGCACTGCCGAGGCAGGTGCAAACAGATCGTCGGCGCGCGCGCCACGCGGGGACCAGCCTTCCAAATGCAACAAGGCCTGCTTGGTCGGCAGGCCGCCGCCGAAGCCGGTCAACGTGCCATTGGCGCCGATCACGCGATGGCAGGGCAGCACGATCGGCAGCGGATTGCGTCCGTTGGCAGCGCCCACCGCGCGGCTCGCGGCCGGCTTGCAGACCGCCTGCGCAAGTTGCGCGTAGCTCCAGGTCTGCCCGAACGGAATCTGCGCCAGCGTGCGCCAGACCGTCAGCTGAAACGGTGTGCCGACCGGCGCCAGCGGCAGATCGAAACTGCGTCGCCCGCCATGCAGGTAATCGAGCAACTGTTCGCGTGCTTCGCGCACCAGCGGCGCATCGGGGTCGTGCAACCAGCGCGCACGGCCGATGGCGTCGTAGCGGTTCTGCGCGAACAGGATGTGGTGCACGCCGGTGGCGTCGGCGGCCACGCTCAGTGCGCCGATCGGCGAGGGAAAGGTGTCGTAGTGCAGTGTGCTCATGCGCGGGTGTCCTTGCGGTCGTTGGCCAGATGCCACAGGTGCAGCACGGCGTAGGCGCGCCACGGTCGCCACGCCTGCGAACGGGCCTCGGTGGCGCGTTCGCTCAGGCGCCCGGGAGCGCCGAGCACCTGCTGCAGGATCAGGTCGCCGGCCGGAAACGCGTCCGGATGCGACAACGCACGCATGGCCACGTAATGCGCGGTCCACGGCCCGATTCCGGGCAGCGCGGTGCAGGCGGCGATGAAATCAGGCAGGCGCTGCCCGGCACCGAAGTGCAGCTGGCCTTGCGCGCAGGCCGATGCCAGCGCACGCAGCGTGGCGGCGCGCGCACGCGGCAGGCCGAGTTGTTCCAGCGGCGCGTCGGCCAGCTGTTCGGGCGTGGGGAAACTGCGATCCAGTCCGGGTGGCATGTCGGCATGATGACCGCCATGACGGTTCACCAACCGCGCTGCCAGCGTTGCTGCGCCGGCCACGCTGATCTGCTGGCCCAGCACCGCACGCACCGCCACTTCGAAGCCGTCCCAGCCGCCGGGCACGCGCAGCCCGGGACGGCGCGCGAGCGCCTCGGCCAGCAGTGGTTCCGGCGCGAGCGTGGCGTGCACGGCCTGCAGGTCTGCATCCAGATCGAATAGCCGGCGCACGCGCCGCACGATCTGCGGAATCTGGCGCGGGTCGGTAGCGCCGATGCGCAGCAGCAGTTCCGCGCGCTGCGGTGCTGCGCTGACCTCGATCACGCTGGCCTTGCCCGGCGGGCCGATCACGCGCCGGTAGCCATTGGCATCGACCTGCTCGATGCCCGGGATCGCGCGGCGCTGCAAGAAGGCCAGCATCGCCGGCAGATCCAGTGGCGGGCGATAGCCCAGGCGCAATGTCAGTTCGCCGCCGGGGACCTCGGTACGCTGCTTGCGCAATGCAGAGGGCGGCATGCCGCAGCCGTGCAGGAAGGCCGCGTTGAAGCGGCGCAGGCTGTTGAAGCCGGCCGCGAGTGCGACCTCGGTGACCGGCAGGGCGGTTTCGGTCAGCAATTGCTTGGCCAGCAGCAGCCGATGCGTGCCGTGCACCTGGATCGGCGTGGCGCCCAGCTGCTGCACGAATTGCCGCTGCAGTTGGCGCGCGCTCAAGCCCACCGCATCGGCCAGCGTCTGCACCGGCTGCTCCTGCAGCGCGCCGTCGGCAATCATCGCCAGCGCACGCTGCACGCTTTCTTCGCCCAGATGTTGCTGCGCCTGCGGCGACAGCTCCGGCCGGCAGCGCAGGCACGGCCGGTAGCCGGCGGCGCTGGCTGCCGCGGCAGTGGGGTAGTAACTGACATTGGCCGGCTTCGGCGGCGGCGCCGGACACACCGGGCGGCAATAGATGCCGGTGCTGCGCACGGCGGTGAAAAACAGCCCGTCGAAGCGTGCATCGCGTGCCAGGCGCGCGCGGTCGCATTGGGTTCGGTCGGGCGTTGCGGTCTGCATGGCGCCAGTCTATGCGCTCGCCCTGGCGCCGGCTGGCCGTTTTCGGACAGGGTTGCGGCGAGCCCGCGCGTTCATGGCCGGGTCAACCCATCGACCCATTCAGCCATAGACTGCGGGTGATCTCCGTCGCGCTCCGTGCCCCACATCATGCTGAAATCGGTTTGTCTGTCCCTTGCCTGCTTGCTCCTGCTGGCCGCCTGCGATCGGTCGGCGACCTCCGCCGATGCAGCGGTTGCGCAGCAGAGTGGTGCAGGGCAGGCAAGCGATGGCGATCACATGGTGTCGGTGGATACGCCCGACCCGGTCCCGCCACCGCGCCCGCGCACGCAGGCGGGCGAGGCCGGCTGGCCGCAGGCGGAACTGGAATCGGGCCAGGCCTGGATCAGCTGCGCGACCGATTACAGCCGCGAGGCCGGCGACGGCACGTTGTTGCCGGCACTGGACCGGGCCAGCGTGGAAGCGGCGCTGGCGCCGTGCCGCGAGACCGGGCTGGTGCGGGTGCGCTACGCCGGCAAGATCAATGCGGGTTTTGCGGCGCTGGTGTGGCGGCTGGCCTCGGTCGCGGAGCAGTGGAAGTTGCCGCATCGCATCCTGGACCTGGATTCCAGTGGCGGGCAGGTGGAGGCGGCGATCCGCGCCGGCGATACCATCGGCGAATCCAACTGGACCATCTGGGTGCGCGAAGGCTCGATCTGCCACAGCGCCTGCGTGTTCGTGCTGGCGGCCGGCGACAACCGCCTGGTCGCCGGCAAGGTCGGCATTCACCGCATGATGCGGATCAGCTCCAAGGCCACTTCGCGCGCCGAGCTCAATCGCGAACTGCGCGAGGTCTACGGCAACGTCAAGGATTACCTGGAGCGCAACGGCGTGGCGGTGGCGGTGGCCGACCTGATGATGACCGTGCCCAACCGCAGCCTGCGCCTGCTCAGCGTGGAAGAGTTGCGCGAATACGGGCTGGACGGCACCAACGCCGTGCAGGACGATCTGGAACGCATCCGCCAGATGCGCAAGTGCGGCGATGCCTTCGTACGCCGCAAGGACGCGTTTCTGGTCGCCTTCGACCAGAAGTGCAAGGGCGAGGGTGCAGACCTGGACGCGGTCAATGCCTGCGGCCTGGCCTTGAAGCAGCGCTTCGGCTTTCCGGATGCGGCCTGCCCGGAAGAAAGCCCGCTGGCCGAAACCGATGCCGCGGCGCTGCCGGCCACCCCGACGTCCGAGACGGAGACCGGTGAGGCGCAGGCCGGCCAGACGCAAAACGACCAAGCCCAGCGCGATGCCGCAGGTGCGGCGACACCTGCAGCCGAGCCAGACTCCGCGCCAGCGCAGGACGCGGCCCAGGCCGGCCCGTCGCCCGCGACGCACCCCGACGGTTGAGCGCAGTGATGGGCTTCACGCGTATCGCACTGCGCGCTGCCTATCGTCGCTGCATCACAACCGAGCCGGGGGGCGTATGCGAGGCAAGACCAAGGGTGTGTTACTGGCATATCTACCTTCGGCCCTGTTGGTGCTGGTTGGCTTCGGTGTGGCCGAGCTGCTGCGTCTGGCCGCTGCCGCGATGCACGAACAATGGCCGGCGACGCTGGCCACCTGGCTGAGTCTGGCGGCGCTGATTGCCGCGATCGCGCGTGCCTTCTGGGTCAGTTGGCGTCTGTGGCGGCCGCGTGGCGTGGCGGCCGTACCGCCGGCTCCCGGGAGCGAGGTCTAGATCGCGTTGACAACGGCAATGGGAATTCAAGGTTGGTGCGTGCCTGTGCGGAATGCGCGCCTGGTCACTTCACGTGATTGCGGCACGCGTCCGCGCACCCAGCCGAGCCCGACATCTGCAGCATGCCTGCTACTCCAGACAGAAGGATGAAACGCCGCTGCCAGACCTGATGACTTCCAATGCGCGCATTGGTGGCCGGAGGTCCCTGCTCGCCGCTTGCGCGCTCGAGAAGTGTGTTTTCCAAAAGGCCCGCGTCAGCGCTTGCCTTGTCGCCCTCAGCGCCGTCCCCGGACCTGCAGCCGCAGACTTGTGTTGCGCATGACGCGCTCTAGACTGCGCTACCCACTAAAAGGTGGGTGGCGCCTCTCCCTTTCCACCCGATCCGTACAAGGTCCCCGTCCCATGCTTCGTTCTCGTCTGGTTATCGTGTTGGCACTGGCTCCAGCGCTGGCGTTCGCTCAACAACCGCAGGCGGCCGGTCGCGCCGCCAGCCCGGCGGCGGCGCAACCGGCCGCTGCAGCGCCCGCAGGGCAGCCGGCGCTCAGCCCGGCGCAGCAGGCGCAGCTGACCAAGCAGAACACCGAGATGACTCAGGCCGCCTTGCGCGTGGCGCAGATGGTGGACGGCAACCAGGTCGCGTCCTTGTGGGATGGCGCGTCCAAGGTGGCCAAGACCGCGGTCAAGCGCGACGTCTTCGTCAGCCAGATCGGCACCGAACGCGCGCGGCTGGGTGCGGTGGTGGGGCGCGGGCAGGGCTCGGTCACGCGGGTCAAGTACGGTCCCGGCGCGCAGGTGCCCGAAGGCCTGTATGTCAACGTCAGCTTCCCGACCCGTTTCGCCAAGGCGCAGCAGCCGGTCCGCGAGCTGGTCTCGTTCCGTCTGGACGAAGACAAGACCTGGCGGTTGGCCGGTTACAGCCTGCGCACGGCGGTGAAGTGATGTTTCCATCGGCCGGGAGAAACGTATGCCACTGACGATCGAGCTGCAGATGCTGGGCTGGGCGATGGTGCTCGGGCTGGTGCAATTACTGGCCGCCTCGGCCAGCATGACCGCCCAGCGCGGCACCAAGTGGAATGCCAGCGCACGCGATGGCGAGGCCAAGCCGCTCACCGGCGTGGCGGCGCGGTTGGACCGTGCGTTTCGCAATTATCTCGAGACCTTTCCGATCTTCGCGGCCGCCGTGCTGGCGGTGAGCGTAGCCGGGCGCACCAGCGCAGAAACAGCACTCGCCGTGCAGCTCTACCTGTGGGCGCGCGTGGCGTATGTGCCGGTGTATGCCGCGGGTATTCCGTACCTGCGCAGCGCCATCTGGGTGGTGTCGTTCTGGGGCATCATCAAACTGGTGCGCGCGCTGCTGGGCATTTGATGCAGCGTCGCCGGCGGGTGTGAGCTTCAATCAGTCGCTTGCACCCGCGCCAGGATTGCATCGATGGCCGCCTGCGTCTCGCCGGTATGCAGGGCTTGCTCCAGCAGTGGAATCACCCAGGCGCAACCGGCCCTGGTCACCTCTGCACGCCAGTCGCCGCGCCAGGCATCCAGTTCGTGCAAGGCCAGCATGCTGCAGCCGCCTCGCTCGGCATGGCCGCCGCGGATGGACTGCTCCAGCCAGAACGGCTGGTCCGAGTCGATGGCGATCGAAAAAACACAGACGTCGTGGGTTGGATCGTCGGCCGAAGGTGCGTTGTTGCGCCGGCCGATCTCCACCACCCTCATGCGTCAGGCTCGGCGTCCGGGTTCCATGCCAATACGCGAATTTCCACATCGTCCAGCTGCACCAGCTGGCCGGGACGGATCTTGGCGGTCTTGCGCAGCTCCTGCACGCCGTCGACGCTAACCGCGCCGCTGGCGACGATCGCCTTGCCCTGGCCGCCGCTGTCGGCAATGCCGGCCAGCTTGAGCAACTGGTTGAGTTCGATGTAGTCGCCGTCCAGGTCGAATTCCAGGTATTGCATGGTGTGCTCGGTGGCAGGGAGGCCGCGATTATCCGCCTACTCGCGCTGGAAACGCGCGATCTGTTCCAGCAGGGTCTCGGTGCGGGCGACGCTGCGGCCGGCATGCGCGGTGTCGAGGCGTTCCAGCCAGGGGTGACCGCTGCGCTGCAGCCGTCGATAGCCCAGCCAGGTGCCGATGCCGCCGATGACACCGACCAGCAGGTTGCATAGCAGCCAGGCGGTCGGCAACGACTGGCCGGTGAAGACCCGCCACGCAGCGCCTGCCACTGCCACCCACAGCACCCAGAACGCCACGCCCAGCCACGGCGCCACGCGTGTGCGCCAGCGCCGCAGCTGTGCAAGCGCGCGCTGTGTCTGCAGCAGTGGCCTGGCGAAATCCAACTGCGACAACAGCCACAGTTGACGGGCCGCAGACGCAGCCAGCGCAACGCACCACGCCTGCAGCAACACGCCGCCGACGACGGCAGCGGCCTGTTCGGCGAAACTGAGCCAACTGTGGGCAACGATGCCACTCACTGCGATGGCGCACAGCAGTTGCGCCGACTGGCTCAGCCACAACGGGCGCAGGTGCGCGCGTGCTGCGTGGCTGCGCAGGTCGCCGAGCACCTGGCCGGTGAGTGCGGCTTGTTGGTCCAGCCGTTGTTCCAGCGAACGCCAGGCCAGGGCGATGTCGTCCAGTTCCATGTCTTGCTCCGGTTGCGGATCGGTGGGGTTCACAGCTCGGCGCGAATGCGCGTTTTCAGTCGGCTGAGTTTGGTGGCGACATTGATTTCGCTGATGCCGAGCACTTCGCCGATTTCGCGATAGCTGTGCTCGTCCAGATAGAGCAACAGCAGCGCGCGTTCCAGCGGCGGTTGCTGTGCGATGAAGGCATACAGCGCGGCCACCTGTTGCGCGCGTACGGGGTCGTGCGCCTGTGGATCGGCGATGCGCTCCATCACCGCATCCAGCGCGATCGGCTCGCCGGCCGCGCGGCGGCCGCGCAGATCGCTGATCGCCACGTTCAGGGCGATGCGGTACATCCAGGTGGAAAAGCGCCGACCCGGGTCGTAGCCGGGAAATGCCCGCCACAGTTGCGTGGCGATTTCCTGCGCCAGTTCGTCGCGGTCGTCGCGTCCGCGGCAATAGCTGGCCGCCACCTTCAGCACGATGCCGCGATGCTGTTGCAGCAGGGCGCTGAAGCGGGTGTGCAGGTCTGTGTCCAGGGGCGTGGCTCCGGTCGGGCAGGTCAAGGGACGACACGGGGGATGATTCGCGCAGCAGCACAATTCCTCACAACCTGAATGGACTGTCACGAAAATTTCGACAGCAAGGGGGCTGAAGAGGCACACTATGCTGCTTTGCGCCTGCCGGCTCCGTGCGGCGCCTCCGGAGTTACCCATGACCCAAGAATCTTCCGCGCCGCTGCTGTTTGCAGATCTCGGCCTCTCGGACGCTGTGATGAAGGCCGTTGCCAATGTCGGCTACGAGTCGCCGTCGCCGATCCAGGCTGCCACCATCCCCGCGTTGCTGGCCGGTCGCGATGTGCTCGGCCAGGCCCAGACCGGCACCGGCAAGACCGCCGCGTTCGCGCTGCCGGTGCTGTCCAACGCCGATCTCCACCAGGTCAAGCCGCAGGCATTGGTGCTGGCCCCGACCCGCGAACTGGCCATCCAGGTCGCCGAGGCGTTCCAGAAATATGCCGAAGCCATTCCCGGCTTCCGCGTGCTGCCGGTCTACGGCGGCCAGCCGTATGCCCAGCAGCTGAGCGCGCTCAAGCGCGGCGTGCATGTCGTGGTCGGTACCCCGGGCCGGGTGATCGATCACCTGGACCGCGGCACCCTGGATCTGTCCCAGCTCAAGACGCTGGTGCTGGACGAAGCCGACGAAATGCTGCGCATGGGCTTCATCGACGACGTCGAAGCGGTGTTGAAGAAGTTGCCGGAGCAGCGCCAGGTGGCCTTGTTCTCGGCCACCATGCCGCCGGCCATCCGCCGTATCGCGCAGACCTATCTGAAGGACCCGGCCGAAGTCACCATCGCGGCCAAGACCACCACCTCGGCCAACATCCGCCAGCGCTACTGGTGGGTGAGCGGGCTGCACAAGCTGGACGCGTTGACCCGCATTCTCGAGGTCGAGCCGTTCGACGGCATGATCATCTTCGCGCGCACCAAGGCGGCCACCGAAGAGCTGGCGCAGAAGCTGCAGGCGCGCGGCATGGCGGCCGCGGCCATCAACGGCGACATGCAGCAGGCCGCACGCGAGAAGACCATCGCCCAGCTCAAGGACGGCAAGCTGGACATCCTGGTGGCCACCGACGTGGCCGCTCGCGGTCTGGACGTGGAGCGCATCAGCCACGTGCTGAACTACGACATTCCCTACGACACCGAAAGCTACGTGCACCGCATCGGTCGTACCGGCCGTGCCGGGCGTAACGGCGACGCGATCCTGTTCGTGACGCCGCGCGAGAAGGGCATGCTGCGCTCCATCGAACGCGCCACCCGTCAGCCGATCGAAGAGATGCAGCTGCCGAGCGTGGACGCGGTCAACGACACCCGCGTCGCGCGTTTCATGAGCCGCATCACCGAGACCCTGGCCGGTGGCCAGATCGACATGTACCGCGACCTGCTGCAGCGCTACGAGGCCGAAAACAACGTGCCGGCGATCGATATCGCCGCCGCGCTGGCCAAGCTGCTGCAGGGCGATGCCCCGTTCCTGCTGACCCCGCCGGTGCGCGGTGCGCGCGAGGACACTGCGCCGCGCGAACGTCATGAGCGTGCCGACCGCGGCGATCGCCCCCGCTTCGAGCCGAAGTTCGAACGTGGCCCGCGTGCCGAAGGCGAACGCACTGCACGCCCGCCGCGCGGTGACGATGCCGGCGAGCGTCCACGCCGCGAGCCGGCCCCACGTGGCGAGCCGGAGTTCGGCATGGAGAGCTATCGCATCGAAGTGGGCCACAGCCACGGCGTGAAGCCGGCCAACATCGTCGGCGCGATCGCCAACGAAGCCGGGCTGGAAAGCCGCTATATCGGTCGTATCGACATCCAGGACGATTACTCGATTCTGGATCTGCCGGCCGACATGCCGCGCGAACTGCTGCAGCACCTCAAGAAGGTCTGGGTGTCTGGCCAGCAGCTCAACATGCGCAAGCTGGAAGACGGCGAAGCGGCCGCAGCGGCGTCCAAGCCGCGCTTCCCGCGTGGCGGCAAGCCGTCCGGTCGCCCGAACGGCCCGGGCCGTCCGATGGACCGCGCCGGCGCGCCGCACCGCAAGGGTCCGCCGAAGCCGCGCGGCGAGTAAGGCTGCCCGGCCCTGCTTGCAGGGATCCTGCAGACGGTCGGGTTGCCCAGTATCGCTATGCATCCAAGGGCATAACGAGCAGGTAAGGCGTTACGGCGCCTCGAGGCGGCGGCGATCAGGCTGATCTAGTCAGCGTCGCTAACCCCGGTCGCATCACGCCAAGCGGGCATAGCCATACAGACTCGGCCGTTGCGGCCGTTACTGCCTTCAGGCGCCCAGTGGGCGCCTGAATCGCATTGGGGCGGCGAAGGACGGACGGCGATGGCGCAAGCAGTACGCGGCAAGGGCGGTGGGCAGACCATGCACCTGGTGCGTGGCTGGCTGACGCTTCCTCTGGCGCTGTTGATCGGTATCGCCGTCTGCATGACGGTGGTGTCGGCGCTGGTGATCGAAGTGCAGTCCGGCGCGACCGCCTGGATCGTCGGCCAAAGCCATTGGTCCAACGCCCAGCAGGAATCGGTGTACTGGATGGAGCGCTACCTGGGCAGCGGGGATACGGCCGATCTGCAGGCCGCCTGCCGCGCGCTGGAAGTGCCGCTGGGCGACCGCGCCGCACGCGTGGCGATCGAACAGCCGGTGATCGATTGGGACGCGGTCTACGCTGGTCTGACCGCTGGGCGTAATGCCCATGAAGACATGCCGCAAATGGTGCGGCTGTATCGCTACGGGCACCAATTTCCGTATCTCGGCGACGCCATCGCGCTGTGGAAGCGCACCGACGCCGGCATCCTGCAACTGAGCAATCTGGCCGACCGCGCCGCTTCGGTGCAGGCCGCCAACCGGCCCGACCCGCGTGCGTTGCAGGCACTGCGCGATGAACTGCATCTGCTGGACGGCCGCATGCGTCACGACGCGTCCGAATTTCTGGCCTACCTGACCCGCTGCGCGCGGCTGCTGCACGATGTGATGGTGGTCTGCAGCCTGGCCACCTTGCTGCTGGTGTTGATCACCTGCGTACTGGCGATGCGGCGCATTCGCGATTATCTGCTGTCGCATGAAGGCCGCTTCCGTACCGCGTTTCAGCAGGCGGCGCTGGGCATGGTCAAGTTCGATCTGCGCGGCAACGTGCTGGATGCGAACGCGTCGATGGCCAACGTGCTGCTCTACCGGCCCGAAGAATTGCAGGCCTGCACCTTGGCCGAGGTGATGCATCCGGAAGACATCAAGCTGGACAGCCGCGGCATGCTCGATTGGCCCAAGCTGCTGCAGTCCGGCGAATTGCGCTTCGTGCGTGCCGACGGCGGGGTGATGTGGGGCCGCTGGAGCGCGTCGTTGGTCGAGCCGGGGCCGGAAGAGCCGACCCTGGTGCTGGCGGTGATCGAAGATGTCTCGCACGCGCACGAGCTGGCCGACGAAGTGGCCTTCCATGCGCGCCACGACGCGATGACCGGGCTGATCAACCGGCATGAAATCGAACGCCGGCTGCTGCGCCTGATCGAGCTGCCGCAATCGCCGCAGATGTGCCACGCGCTGTGCTTTGTCGACCTGGATCATTTCAAGCTGGTCAACGACACCTTCGGGCATGCGGTCGGCGACAAGTTCCTGTGCCACTTCGCCGATGTGATCACCATGCAGCTGCGCTCTGGCGATTGGCTGGGGCGTCTGGGCGGCGATGAGTTCGCCATCCTACTGGCCAATACCGACCTGGCGCAGGCGCAGGCCGTGCTGGAACGCATGCACGGCGTGCTCGGTCAACCGTGGAGCCATCAAGGCGGGCGACCGCTGACGCCCAGTTGCAGTTTTGGCGTGGTGGAGATTCGCCACGGCGTCAGCGACCTCACTACCTTGATGACCGCCGCCGATCTGGCTTGTCATGCGGCCAAGGAAGAAGGGCGCAACCGCGTTCGCTGCTTCAACGAGAACGATCTGGCACTGGCGCAGCGCCGCCACGATGGTGGCTGGATCAGTGCGGTGCAACAGGCGATCGCCGAAGAGCGTTTGCTGTTGTACGCGCAGAAAATCCAGGTGCTGAACGACCCGGGGCGCCTGCAGTACGAGGTGCTGGTGCGCATGCGCGCCAGCGACGGGCGGGTGCTGAGCCCGGGTGAATTCTTGCCGGCAGTGGAGCGTTACGGCCTGGGGCGCATGGTCGATACCTATGTGCTGGAAGCGCTGTGCGCGCAGTTGGCGGCCAATCCGATGCATGTGGCGATGCTGGACCTGTGCCACGTCAATCTGTCTGCACAATCGATCGCGCAGCCGGATTTTCTCGACGTCGTCTGCGCCCTGTTCGAGCGCTACCCGGCACTGGTGCCGAAGCTGTGCATGGAGATCACCGAGACCGCGGTCATCGGCGATCTGGAACACGCGCAGCGTTTTGTGCAGAGCGTGCGCGCGCGGGGGTGTCACGTGGCGCTGGACGATTTCGGCAGCGGCCTGGCCTCGTTCGGCTATCTCAAGCAATTCACCGTGGACGTGTTGAAGATCGATTGCGGCTTCGTCCGCAACTATGCGCACGATGCAGTGGATCGCGCGGCGGTGCATTCGATCGCCCAGGTCGGGCTGGCGCTGGGCATCGAGGTGGTCGCCGAAGGCGTGGAATCGGAGGCCGACATCCCCGGGCTGCGTGAGGCCGGCGTGGGCCAGGTGCAGGGTTTCAGCCTGCATCGTCCATGCCCGCTGGAAGAACTGTTGCACACACCGCAGCTGGTGGCCGTCTCCGGGTAGCGCGCTTGACCCGTGCGATGTCGGGCAGCGTCAGGCCGGTGCTGCGTGTACAACGCGGCTGGCGACTGCCTGCTGCCGATTGCTGGCCCGGTCAGCCAGCATGGCGCACGGCCTGCTCCAAATCGCCGATAATTGGCAGATGACGATCCGACTCAACAAATACATCGCCGAAACCGGCTTCTGCTCACGCCGCGAGGCCGATCGCCTGATCGGCGAACGAAGGGTCACCGTCAATGGCGTACCCGCCGGCACCGGCGCGGTGGTCGGCGCGGAAGATACCGTGCTGGTGGATGGCCAGCCGCTACGCATACGCGAGGCCAAGAAGCTCGGTGGTCGCAAGCACGTCTACATCGCGCTCAACAAACCGGTGGGCATCACCTGCACCACCGAGAGTTCGGTCAAGGGCAATATCGTCGAATTCGTCGGTCACGAGCAGCGCATCTTCCCGATCGGCCGGCTCGACAAGGACTCCGAAGGGCTGATCCTGATGACCAGCAACGGCAACATCGTCAACGAGATCCTGCGCGCGGAAAATCGCCACCAGAAGGAATATCTGGTCGCGGTCAACAAACCGGTCACCGATGAATTCCTGCGCGGCATGGCACGCGGGGTGCGCATCCACAACGAAACCACATTGCCGTGCCGCACCGCACGCATTGCCAAATTCGGCTTCCGCATCGTGCTGGAGCAGGGCCTGAATCGGCAGATTCGCCTGATGGCTGCCGAGTTCGGCTACCGGGTGACGCAACTGCGCCGGGTGCGCATCGACAACATCAAGCTGGCTGCGCTCAAGCCGGGGCAGTGGCGCAACCTCAGCGACGCGGAATTGCGCGGCCTGCTGCCGCAACGCACCGACTGGTAAGCGCCTGTGCCGGGCCGGCTGCATCGCAGTCAGGTCGGCGCAGCCGGCGTTTCGGACACGGCACATGCCCGCGCTGTAGTGCCGTGCTGCCGCACCAAACGTGCAACGCCGTGCCGGGTGCTTGCGCCCGCTGTATGGATCGCGCTTCGAAATATCCGATGCCGTCCAGGGCGGCGCTGCAGCGTAGGGTGCGCCCGATGGTGGCACTTGCCGGGCTCCGGCATACTTTCACAGATAACAGCCAGGGGGCGGCAGTGATCAAACCGGAATTGCCGAGCAACGAGGCCGAGCGGCTGGCCGCGCTGCGCCAGTACGACGTGCTGGATACGCCAGCCGAACGTGCATTCGACGACCTGACCATGATTGCCTCCACGCTGTGCGAGACGCAGATGGCGGCGGTGGTGCTGGTGGACGAAGACCGGCAGTGGTTCAAGTCTGCGCACGGTGCGCCACGCAGCGAAGCACCACGCGATATCTCGTTCTGTGCGCACGCCATCCTGCGCCCGGACGAAGTGCTGATGGTGGACGACACTTTGCTGGACCCACGCTTCCACGATAACCCGATGGTGGTCGGTAGCGGCGGGGTGCGCTTCTATGCCGGCGCGCCGCTGGTGACCAGCCAGGGCCTGGCGCTGGGCTCGCTGTGCGTGTTCGACCAGACCCCGGCGCATCTGCGCGAAGACCAGCGCGAGGCCTTGCAGGCATTGTCGCGGCAGGCCTCGCAGCTGCTTGAGTTGCGGCTGGCCGGCAGGCAGTTGCGCCAGCAGTTGCACGAGCGCGAGTGGTACGAACAGCAGATGGCTGGCTATTACGCGCAGATGGATGCGTTGAACGCCGACCTGGTCGAACAGACCCGCACCGATCCGTTGACCGGCCTGCCCAACCGGCGCGCGTTCGCGGTGGCGTTGGCGGCGGCCACCGAACAGACGCGTGCGGTGGGCCAGCCGCTGTCGGTCGCGCTGCTGGACGTGGACCACTTCAAGACCGTCAACGACGTGCATGGGCACGATCAGGGCGATGCAGTGCTGCGCGAATTGTCCGCATTGTTGCGTGCGCATATGGCCGGTGCCGGCACCATCGCCCGGTATGGCGGCGAGGAATTCGTATTGCTGCTCCCGAATACGGATCTGCTGCAGGCACGCGTGCAATGCGAATACCTGCGCCAGAGCGTGGCGGCGATGACGATCGCGCTGCCGGTGACGGTGAGTATCGGTGTGGCGACCTTGTACCCGCAGGAAAGCGTGGAGGCGGTGATCAAGCGTGCCGACCAGGCCCTGTATGCGGCCAAGCGCGGTGGGCGCGATCAGGTGGTCGCACTGGAGTAGGGGCGCGTGGTTGCGCGCCTGCCGATGCAGATCGCCTGGCCAGCGCATGGGACGTCGATTGCCGTATGCCGGGCGGCGCGGACGCCGCGCGATGCAGCGTGAACGCCGGCGTGCTTCAACGCGGCGGTCGCAGTGGACAAGCGCGATCTTGCAGCGCTGTGCAATCAGTCGACGATATTTTTCGCCTCGGCTGTGCCGAGCAATTCCGGGTGCGCCACCGTGCGCCGACGCTCCAGAACCGGATGCAGGAACACCGCGCCGAGAATGATCGCCACGCCGAGATAGAACTGCAGGGTCAGTTCGCGTTGTTCGCCCAGCAGCGCGATCGCCAGCACGATGGCGTACACCGGTTCGAGATTGGTCACCAATTGCACCGAATAGGCGCTCAGATGCCGCAAGGCGACCAGCGCCAGCGCAAATGGCAGCAAGGTGCAGGCCAGCGATAACGCCAGCAGCAACACGCCATCGTGCAGGCTGGGCACCACCAGCAGATCGCCATGCAACGCCGGCAGCAGCAGCGGCATCGCCGGTGCAAGCAGGGTCAGGGTCAGCGTGCCGGCGCCCAGTTCCAGCGCGGTGACGGTGAGCGGGTCGGCATGCGCCACCATGCGCTTGTTGAGCGAGCCGAATAGCCCGACGAACACCGCCGAAATCGCGCCCACCACCACGCCGGCCCGCATGCCGTCCGGCACCCCGCCGACGACCAGCGCCACGCCGGGCAACACGGCCAGCCCGAACAGCAGCTCGCGCGGACGGAACGGGCGATGCGTGACCAATGGCTCGATGACCGCCGTGAAAACCGGCGCCAGTGCGATACAGGTCGCCGCCACCGATGCATTGGCCAGCTTGATCGCGCCGTAGAAGGTAAGCCAGTGCAAGGCAACCAGCGCGCCGATGCCGCAATAGCCCAGCACCACACGCCCGGACAAGCCACGCAACCCACGCCACACGCGTGGCCACAAGGCCAGTGCCACCACCACGATCAACATGCGCCACCACACCAGCGGCAGTGCCTGCAGCGTGATCAGCTTGCCCAGGATCGCGGTGATGCCCCAAAGCAGGACGCAGAAGTGGATTTGCAGTTGCGCCTTGCGCAGGTCGGTCGTGGGCATGCGCCATTGTCGCCGAAAACTGCGTGATGTTGCGCTGCAAGGGACGCGGCGCCGGCGTGCAGCGGCGGGGTGGAGGGATGGCTGGCCAGGCTGTCGCGCAGCAATCGTGCGACCCGCCAGCCATCGGCCGACCTGCATCACGGCAGGATGGCCGAGGAGCGATGCACCAGCCCATGCCGCGATCGATCGCGGCACCTCAGCGCTCAGCGCTGTGCGCAAGAGACGGCCGCGTCAACCATCGCGGATTGCCCTCATGTGCGGACCAGGGCGGCTGGCAAACCAGCAAGCCTCAGATGGCTGCGGACGCGCACGCAGAATCCGAATATACGCATGGAACCTGCCGATTCCGAAGCGGCGGCGCCCCTATCGCGGCGGCGCTGTCGTGTTGCTAGCTGCCCTGACGCGCCGACACCTCTTTCAACAGCGCCATCGCCGCTGCCGGGTTGCGTTCCTTCGCCGCACTGATGAAAAACACGAAGACCTCGCGCGGCTGCCGTGCCGGCGCTGCCGAAGCGTCCACGTGCGGCAGATCGGCCGGGTCTTCGCCGCGGCGCCAGGCCTGGATGCGCTCTGCCCAACGCGCCAGTGCCGGCGCCGGATACCCTGCATGCAGGCGCGCCTGGCTGCGCATCAGACGCGCATAGACGAAATCCGTGGAGAGATCGGCGAACGAGGGGTGCTCATCCGAATCGGTGAACACCGTGGCCACGCCATGGCTGCGCACCAATGCGAGCAGCGAAGCATCTACCGCATCGTGGTCGCGGATCTCCAGCACATGGCGCAGCGCTCGCGGGCCTGCACGCTTGGGCAGCAACGACAAAAACGCGTCCAGATCGTCGGCCTGCAACCGGTGCCCTTGTTCGAATTGCCACACCAGCGGCCCAAGCGTATCGCCTAGCTCGACAATGCCGCCGATGAAATCTTCCACCTGCGCCCTGGTGCCAGCCAGCTTGCGCGACTGGGTAATGCGGCGCGGCGCCTTGGCCGAGAACACGAAGCCGGGCGGCACTTCATCGCGCCACTTCGCGTAAGTGGCCGGCTTCTGCGTGCCGTAATAGGTTCCGTTGATTTCGATGGCGGTGACGTGGCGGCTTGCGTATTCCAGCTCGCGGCGCTGCACCAGGCCTTCCGGGTAGAACATGCCTGCGCGCCACGGCGCATACACCCAGCCACCAATGCCGATGTGGATACCTTCGAGGGCGGGCGGGGCGGAAGCGAACAGATCGGTCATTGCATGGAGACTCGCTGGCGAGGTCGTGCGTCATTGCGGATGCGTCGATGGGTGCGACGCGTGCCGGCCGATCATAGCCGTGGCGCAGGTGGCGCGATGAGAAAATGCGTTGCCAATGGGCGCCGCGGGGCAGTGCAATGGTTGAGCCCGCACGACGCAACGTTGCATGGCAGGCTGGCGGTCGTGCCAACGTTGGGTTACGCCTGCGCTGGTCTGCCGCGCCGGCGTTGCACGCTGCTGGAGATGGGCTGCGCAAGCCGCAGACGGCGTAGCTGGCGGAAACCCACGCCGGCTGCGTTGCGCGCCTCGACGGAGACCATACGCGGCAAGCGCCGCATGGCGACTGCCTTGTAGCGACCATCACGACGCGGCGAACGCAGCGTTGTCCGCGTGCGCGCACCTTCGCTGAGCGTGCGTGCCTGCATGGCGCGTTATCGGGTGTCGGTCATCGGGTATCGGTCATCCGTCACCCATCGCCCGCGCGCGGCCACAGCCGGCTACCATGCCAGCTCTGCCGCGCGAGATCGCCCCGATGACCTGGACCACGCCTGATCTGTGTGACCGCTACCCCGACGTGACGATCGCCGAACCGCTGTTCCGCCACTTCGGCGGGCGCACGGCATTCGCCGGGCCCATGGTCACGGTGCGCTGTTTCGAAGACAACTCGCGGGTGCGCGAGCTGGCCGCCATGCCGGGCGACGGCCGCGTGCTGGTGGTGGACGGGCAGGGCTCGCTCAAGCATGCGCTGCTGGGCGACCAGATCGCGGCCAATGCGGTGGCGAACGGCTGGGCCGGCGTGCTGATCCACGGCTGCGTGCGCGATGTCGAGATTCTTGCCACGTTGCCGCTGGGGGTGCTGGCGCTGGCGGCTTGCCCGCGCCGCACCGAGCGACGCGATCTGGGCGATGTGGATGTGCCGGTGAATTTTGCCGGCGTGCCCTTCGTTCCGGGCCACTGGCTGTACGCCGATGCCAATGGCGTGCTGGTGGCGCCGCAACCGTTGGCGCTGGATGGCGCCGGCGGATCGATCTGACCAACAACCTGAAGGTGATGCAGTGACCTTGAACCGATGGCTGAGTGGGGGCGTGCTGATGGTGGCAAGCTTGGTGACGACAACGCACGCGGCCGAACTTCCCGCCGGCATGCAGCAGTTCGATGCGCAGATGGAACGCGTGCGCAAACAGTTCGACGTGCCCGGTATTGCGGTGGCCATCGTCAAGGACGGCCAGGTGGTGCTGGAGCGCGGCTACGGCGTGCGCGAGACCAGCAAGCCTGCGCCCGTGCAGGCCGACACGTTGTTTGCGATTGCCTCCAGTACCAAGGCGTTCACTGCCGCGTCGCTGTCGATCCTGGCCGATGAAGGCAAGCTCTCGCTCGATGACAAGGTCATCGACCATCTGCCGTGGTTCCGCATGTCCGATCCGTATGTGAGCGGGCAAATGCGCATCCGCGATCTGCTGGCGCACCGCAGCGGCCTGAGCCTGGGTGCAGGCGATTTATTGTTCTGGCCCAGCACCAGCTACACCACCGAAGAGGTCGTGCAGCGCCTGGCCAAGGTGCCGCTGAAGGGCGGTTTTCGCGACCGCTATGCGTACGACAACATCCTGTACGCAGTCGCTCAGAAGGTGATCGAGCAGGTCTCCGGGCAGAGTTACGCGGCATTTCTGCAGCAACGTATCTTCGACCCGGTGGGCATGCGCGGCACGCGCTTCAACGCCGACCATCTGCAGCCCGGCGATCACGCGGCAGTCGGGCATGCCAAGTACGACTTCACCGAGCTGCGCACGGTGGCGCCGCTGACCTGGTCCAACAACTCCGGTGCCGGCGGCATCTATTCCAGCGTGCACGACATGGCGCTGTGGATGAACGTGCAACTGGCCGGCGGCATCCTGCCCGATGGCAAACCCCTGTTCAGCGCCAAGCGCCAGCAGGAAATGTGGTCGATGATCACGCCGATCCCGATCGGCGAGGTGCAGGTGCCCGAGCTTGCCGCGGCGCGGCCGAACTTCGCCGGCTACGGTGAGGGCTGGAGCCTGAGCGATTACCGCGGCCATCGCCTGGTCTGGCACACCGGCGGCTGGCCCGGCATGGTGTCGCGCCTGACGCTGCTGCCGGATCAGAAGCTGGGCGTGGTGGTGTTGACCAATCAGGAGGTGGGCGCTGCGTTCAACGCCGTGACCTTCCAGGTGCTGGATGCCTTCTTGCAGGTGCCGTCCACCGATTGGACCGCCGCGTACGCCAAGCTGGTGGAGAAGGCCGACAGCGAGGCGGACGCAAGTTGGAAGAAGCACCAGGACGCGCGCGCGGCGCGGTCCACGCCGTCGTTGCCGCTGCGCAGTTACGCGGCCACCTATCGCGACCCCTGGTATGGCGATGTGGTGATCGTCCAGGACGGCAAGCGGCTGCGCCTGCAGTTCGCCAGGACCGCTCAGTTGGTGGGCACGCTGGAGCATTGGCAACACGACAGCTTCATCGTGCGCTGGGACGACCGCTCCTTGAATGCCGATGCCTTCGTCAATTTTGCGCTGACCCCGGACGGCACGGTGCGCGAGATGCGTATGGAGCCGATTTCGCCGCTGACCGATTTCAGCTTCGATTTCCAGGACCTGGTGCTGACGCCGGTGCCGACGCAGACCGCTGTGGGCAAATGATGCAGGCACGCGCGGATGACCTGCGCGCTGCGCCTGGCGGGCCCAAGCGCGCAGGTGGCTCAGATCGCCATCGGCCGCCGCACGCTACCGAAGTGCGGCAGGTCCAGTTACGATCTGCGCACTTTTCAGGGATGTCGCCGCACGCATGACCACTCCGCAGATGTCGGTGTATTTCTTTTTGCAGGCTGCCGCGATTTTGTTGGTGTGCCGGCTGGTCGGCATGCTGGCCAAGCGCCTCGGGCAACCGCAGGTGGTGGGCGAAATGATTGCCGGCGTGATGCTGGGGCCCTCGTTGTTCGGCTTGCTGGCGCCGGGCGCGCAGGCGGCCCTGTTCCCCAAGCAGACCATGGACGTGCTGTATGTGTTCGCGCAGTTCGGCGTGGGCCTGTACATGTTCTTGGTCGGAACCGATTTCCGCGGCGACCACTTTCGCGCGCGCTATCGCAGTGCCATGAGCGTGTCGATGGCGGGCATTGCGGTGCCGTTCCTGCTGGCATTTGCCATGTGCCCATGGTTGATCAACGTGCAGGGCCTGTTTTCGGAAAAGGCCAAGCTGGCCGAAGCGTCGCTGTTCCTGGGCGCGGCCATTGCGATCACCGCCTTCCCGATGCTGGCGCGCATCATCCACGAACGCGGTCTGACCAATAGCCCCTTGGGCACCTTGGCGCTGACCGCTGGCGCGTTCGACGATGCCGCAGCGTGGTGCATTTTGGCCGTGGTGCTGGCCAGTTTCGGCGGCAGTTGGGGCAGTGCCTACCTGGCCATCGGCGGCGGCATCGGCTATGCGGTCTTCATGATTTTCGTCGGCCGGCATCTGCTCAAGCGGCTGGCCGATCATGTGGTGCCCGGCCAGCCGCTGAGCAACAGTGTCCTGGCGGTGGTGCTGATCCTGTTCTGCATCAGCGCCTGGGCGATGGATGCGATCGGCATCCACGCGGTGTTCGGCGGTTTCCTGCTCGGTGTCTGCCTGCCCAGGGGCGCTCTGACCGAGAAGCTGCGCGAGATGATGCAGCCGTTCGTCGTGGTGTTGCTGCTGCCGATGTTCTTCACCTATTCGGGCTTGAAAACCCAGCTCAGCGTATTGCTGCAGCCGCAGATCATGCTGGCGGGCGTGGCGATCCTGGCCGCGTCGTTCATCGGCAAGGGCGTGGCCTGCTGGGCCGCGGCGCGTGCGACCGGCGAGAACAACCGCGACGCGATGGCGATCGGTTCGCTGATGAATGCACGCGGGCTGATGGAGCTGATCATCATCAATATCGGCTTGCAGGCGGGTGTGATCGAACAGGGCCTGTTCTCGGTGCTGGTGCTGATGGCGATCCTGTCCACGCTGATGGCCACGCCGTTGTTCAACTGGATCATGCGCCGCCACGCCAATGTGAGCGACGCGGTGCCGAGCCTGCAGTCGCGGTGATCGGCGCGCGACTGCCCGCAGGTGCGGGCAGTGCACTGGCGGCGTGTGCGGCCGGGCCTTGCGTCAACGCCCCAGCGGCAACTGCACGCTGGCCAGCAGGCCACCGCCGGGGCGGTTGCTGACGACCAGTTGGCCATCGTGCGCCTGGCAGATGGCCGAGGCGATCGCCAGGCCCAGGCCGCTGCCGCCGGAATGCCGCGCGCGCGAGCTGTCGGCGCGCCAGAAGCGGTCCAGCAAGTGCGGCAGTTGCGCAGGCGCCACGCCGGGACCGCGGTCGCCGACGGTGAGCTGCACGCTGTTGCCGTCGCGGCGCACCTCGATTTCCAGCAACTTGCCGGCTGCGGCGTAGCGCAACGCGTTATCGATCAGGATCGACAGCACCTGGCCCAGCCGGTGCCGGTCGGCATGCAGGCGCAGCGCCGGAGCCGTGGGGTAGTGAATGGTCATCTGCGCCTCGCGCAGCGCCGGGCCTGCCCACTCGATGCGCTCGGCGACGAGCTCCCGCAGCTCGACGCTTTCCGGCTCCAGCACCAGCTGGCCGGCACGCGCCAGCGACACCAGGTGCAGGTCGCCGATCAGGCGATTGATCTGCTCCAGCTGGCGATGCACCAGCCGCAGTTGCTCCGGTTCGCGCGGGAAGACGTCATCCAGCATGCCTTGCACGCGTCCCATCGCGGCATTGAGCGGGGTGCGCAGTTCATGCGCCAGCATCGCGCTGGAGTCGCGTAATTCGCGCTCGTATTGCTGCAGCCTGCCGCTCATCGTATTGAAGTCGTCGGCCAGGGCGGTGAGCTCGTCCGGCGCGCCGCGCACCACTTGCGCGCGTGCGCCGAAATCGCCATCGCTGACCCGGTGCGCGGCGAACGCCACCTGCGAAAATTGCCGCGACAGCGGCCGCGACGCGAGCAGGCCGCAGAACAGGATGACCGGGACCGAGATGGTCATCATGGCGCCCAGCATCCACCAGTCCGGATTGGCCAGCCCGGGCAGGAAATTTTCGATGTCGTAATAGCGCTGGAACAGCTCCCACAGGCGCGCCTGGTTGGCCCGGGGCTGCTCGATCAGCTGGGAGATCTCGGCACGCGGCTCGGCCGGCACGTTGCTCAGGATCAGGCTGTAGCGCAGATTGAAATAGCACCACATGCCGAACGCGATGACCATCATGGTCACCACCGCCAGCGCGCTCATGCGCAGTCCCACCCACCACCACAGGGGCGCCTGGTTGCGCCAGGCATGAAACCGCCGCAGCACCTTCATTGAAAGCGATACCCCACTGCACGCACGGTGACAAGGACACCGGTGATGCCATGCACTTGGAGTTTGCGGCGCAGGTTGTGGATGTGCGAATCCACCACCCGTTCCAATGCATCGCTGTCGGGCAGGCAGGCGTCGAGCAGTTCGCTGCGCGTAAAGGCCTTGAATGGGGTCTTGAGCAGCAGCGCGAGCAGATTGAATTCGGTCGGCGTCAGATCCAGCGCCACGCTGTCTCCGTTTTCGTGTTGCACGCTGGCGACCACGGCGGCCGGATCCACGCTCAGCCGACCGTGCTGCAATGGCTCGCCCGGCGCGCGCACTGCCACGCTCCGGCGTAGCACCGCATGCACACGCGCCACCACCTCCTTGGGGCTGTATGGCTTGACCACGTAATCGTCGGCGCCGTAGCGCAGGGCGCCGAGCTTTTCCGGCTCGTCGCCAATGGCGGTGACCATGATCACCGGCGTGTCGCCGGCGCGGCGGATCGTCGACAGCACCTCGATGCCGCTGAGCTTGGGCAGCATCACGTCCAGCAGCACCAGATCCGGTGCCCATTGCCGGTGGAGCTGGATGGCGCGTTCGCCATCGCCGGCCACCGCCACATCGAAGCCGTCGCGGCGTAGATAGGCCTCCAGAATGCTGGCGCTATCGCTGTCGTCTTCCACCAGCAGAACCTTTTTGCCTGTCATGGCGTGTTGCCCTGTCGTCTCGATCAAATCTGGATAATTCCCGAAAACAACCTGGACGCTGCGGGTCGAGGATGTCGGTCGAGATTGGCTCTGTGCTCCGACATCATGATTCCACAAATTATTCCGCATCGTTGGTCCTGCGTGTGCCTGGTTGCCGCCACTGCGGTGCTGTCGGTTGGCTGCTCGCTGACGCCGGCCTACCAGCGCCCGGTAGTCGGCGTGCCGGCCACGTTCGGCAGCCCGCAGGCGGCATCGGCGCCGGCATCCGGCCAGCCCGACGCCGATGCGGCCGCCGCCGTCACTCTGAACGAGCAAGAGCGCGCGTTTCTGCAGGCCTTCGCGCCAGACCGCGACCTGCGGCCCCTGGTCGAACGTGCCTTGGCGCACAACGGCGATTTCCGCCGTGCGGCATTGCAGGTAGAACAGGCGCGTGCACAGTACGGCATTGCGCGGGCGTCGCGCCTGCCGACGCTCGCCGTCGGCGCGCAGCAGCTGCGGCAACATTTCGACAACCCGACGCTGGATGCGCGGTACCAGCAGGATCTGGTGATTGCCAATGCGGGAATCGGCAATTTCGAAGTGGACTTTTTCGGCAAGCTGCAGGCGATGTCCGAGGCCGCACGCCAGCGCTACCTGGCCAGCGCCTATGGCCGCGACGCGGCGCGTGGCGCCCTGATTGCAGAGGTGCTGCGTGCCTACACCGCCGAGCGCACCACCGCGCAGGCGCTGCAGCAGCTGCAATCGCTGGATGCCGACAGCGCTGCGCTGCTTGCCATCGCCGAGCGGCAATATCAGGTAGGGCTGATTGCGCGCGACGAGCGCGATGCGCAGCAGCGACAGGCCGACCAAGCCCATGTGGCGGCCCTGCAGGGCAACGACAACCACGCTGCGGCGCTGCGTGCGCTGCAGTTGCTGGCCGGCTACGACAGCACTCCGGTACCCGGCGACCTGCAGGGTCTGATCGCCGCTGATACGCCTGCCAGTGCGTGGCGCGCCCTGGATTCGTCGCTGTTGCTGCAACGCCCGGACATCCAGCAGGCCGAGCTGGAATTGCGCGCGGCCAATGCCGACATCGGCGCGGCGCGCGCGGCGTTTTTTCCATCCATCACCTTGAGCAGCAGCGTGGGCACGGCCAGCGACGGATTGAACGGCCTGTTTTCTGCAGGCCACGGCGTATGGAGCTTCATGCCGCAACTGAACCTGCCGTTGTTCGATGGCGGCCGCAATCGCGCCAACCTGGACCTGGCGCAAATACGCAAACGTGCCGATGTCATTGCCTACGAGCAGGCGATCGAGTCTGCATTCCGCGAGGTCGCCAACGCGCTCGACGCGCACGCCACCTTGTCGCAGGCCGAGCCGCGCTCGCGCGAGCAGGTCGAACGCGAGCAACTGCGTCTTGCTCGAATGCATGAACGCGTGGATGCCGGTCTGGAAGACCGCAGCGCGCTGCTGGCCGAGCGGACCCGCATCGCTCAGACCGAACTCGATTACCTGGATACCGCACGCCAACGCGTGCTGAGCCGTATTGCGCTGTTTCAAGCCTTCTATGGCGTGCGCCTGCCCACCGCTTCCTGACTTCCGACGGAGACTTTCGATGAACCTATCGTCCTTCAATCGCCTGCGTGGCCACCATGCCGTTCGCGCCAGCGTGCTTGCCTGCATGAGCGCCATTCCGTGCATTGCGCACGCACAAACCGATCTGACCGGGAGTTCGCGCCTGCTGGGAGACCGTACTGAAATCACGGCCGGCGCGGCAGCGGTTGCTACGCCGGAGTATGCCGGTGCCGAGCGCGCGCGCGTGCAATTCAACCCGGTGCTGGTGGTGCAGCGCGGCGTCCTGTTCTTCGACACCTCCCGCGGCGGCGGCCTGCAATTCCAGAGCAAGTCCGGCTTCTACGTATCGCAATCGTTGTATTACGACCTGGGCCGGCTGCAAAGCGACAGCAACTGGCGGCCGGGCTCGCGCCTGCTGGCCGGCATGGGCGATGTGCCTGGCTCGGTGACCGCACGCACGCTGGTGATGCAGCAAGTGACGCCCTACATGAACGTCAATGCGGAGGCCGAATTCACGCTCAAGGATGCTGCGCGCCGCAACCGCTATCGCGCCGGGATGGAGTTCACCCTGCTGCATAGCGCCAACGACACGGTCACCCTGGACCTGGACGTGCATGGCGGCGACCGCCGCTTCAATCAGGCTTACTTCGGCGTCACCGATGCGCAAGCCGCGCGCACCCGCTTTGCCGCCTTCAATGCCGGGTCCGGTGCGTATGCCGCCGCGGTAGGTGGCAGTTGGACGCACTCGTTGGGCGACCACTGGGCCACCACGTTGGGGGTCACCGGAACGCGCTACCTGGACAACGCCGAAGACAGCCCGCTGGTGGCACGCCGCAGCGTGGTCAGCGGCAACCTCGCACTGACCTACAGCCACTGAGCGGCATACCCCGGGGGATCGAATGATGACGATGTTCTATCGCGGCCTGGTGTGCGGCACGTTGCTGCTGGGACTGGCCGCATGCAGCGGGCCGGAGGCGCCGGCCACCGACACGCCGCGCGCGGTGAAGCTGGAGCGCTTCGGCAACGGGAGCGATAACCCACTGCAGGTGCCGGCGCTGGTGCGCCAGGAACAACGCGCCGAGCTGGGGTTCGAAGGGGCAGGCCGTCTGTCTGCGGTGCTGGTGGATGTCGGCGACCGGGTGACCCGCGGGCAACTGCTGGCACGGCTGGACGATGAGCCGCTGCGCCTGCGCGAACAGCAGGCCGATGCCAACGTGCGCGCGGCACTGGCGCAATCGGGCGAACGGCAACTGCAATTGCGCCAGCAACAGGCACTGTTCGATGACGGTGCCAGTTCCAGCGCCACCTTGACTGCCGCGCGGGCGGCGGCAGATGCGGCCGCCGCGCAGCTGCAGGTGGCCAGGGCCGACCTGGCCATGGCGCGCCGCGGCACGCGTCTGGGAGAGCTCCGCGCGCCCTTCGATGGCAGCGTGGTGGCGCGCCTGCAACAGCCGCAGGCCGATGTGGCGGCGGGGCAGGCGGTGCTGCAGGTGGAGGGGCAGGGCCATGTGCAACTGGTCGCCACGCTGCCGGCAACTGCCGGTGCCGGTCTGGTGCCGGGGCAAACCGTGCATGCCCGTGTGGTGGATGCGGGCGACGCGCCGATCGAACTGCGTCTGCGCAGTCTTTCCAGCCGCCTGGACAATGCCACGACGGTGCAGGCGTTGCTGGAACCGCTCGCCGCTGCGCCTTCGCTGCGCAGCGGCGACAGCGTGATGCTGACGCTGCCGCCTGCTGCCGCTTCCACGCCGAGCGTGCCGTTGTCGGCGGTATTGCCCCGACTCAACCGGCAACAGGCCAGCGTGTTCGTTTACCAGCCGGCCACGCGGGCCGTGATCGAACGCGCGGTCGACCTGGGAACGATCGTCGGCGAGCGCGTCCAGATTCTGCGCGGGCTGCGAGCAGGCGAGCAGGTGGTGAGCGCCGGTGTGGGCTTCTTGGTGAACGGCCAGCCGGTGACGCCACTGCAGGCGCAGACGCAGCTGAGCGGAGGTCGCACGCCATGAAGCTGACCCAGATGGCGATGCGCTCGAGCCGGCTGACGTTGTTTGCCGCAGCGATGATCCTGATCGGCGGCATCGTGGCGTTTCTCGGTTTCCCATCGCAGGAAGAACCGTCGGTGACCGTACGCGACACGCTGGTGTCGGTGGCCTATCCCGGCATGCCCAGCGAGCAGGTGGAAAACCTGCTGGCGCGTCCGGTGGAGGAGCGCTTGCGCGAGCTGGCCGGCATCAAGCGCATCGTCACCACGGTGCATCCGGGCAGCGCGATCGTGCAGCTGACCGCCTATGACGATGTGCAGGATCTGCCGGCGCTCTGGCAGCGGGTGCGCGCCAAGGCCGCGGAGGCCGGCGCGCAATTGCCTGCGGGCACGCTTGGTCCCTTTGTCGACGACGACTTTGGGCGCGTGTCGGTGGCGTCGATCGCGGTGACCGCACCGGGCTTTTCGATGAGCGAAATGCGCGGCCCGTTGCGGCGCATGCGCGAGCAGCTGTACGCCTTGCCCGGCGTGGAGCAGGTGAAGTTGTATGGCCTGCAGGACGAATCGGTGTATGTGTCGTTTGATCGTGCACGGTTGCTGGCGAGCGGCTTGACGCCGTCCAGCGTGATGGCGCAGTTACGCGCGCAGAATGTGGTGGGTTCCGGTGGGCAGGTCGCGGTGTCGGGGCTGGCGCTGACCGTGGCCACGTCCGGCGAAATCCGCACGCCAGAGCAGTTGCGCGCTGTTCTGCTGAGCGTGCCGGGCGCACCTGCGGGCGGTGCCCGCGAGGTGACCCTGGGCGAGCTGGCAAAGGTGCAGGTGATGCCGGCCGACCCGCCGCAAAGCGCGGCCGTTTACCAGGGCCAGCCGGCGGTGGTGGTCTCGGTCTCGATGCAGCCGGGCACCAATATCGCCGACTTCGGCAAGGCGCTGCGCGCCAAGCTCGACGACACCGCGCACGAGCTGCCTGTCGGCTTCACCCAGCACGTGGTGAGCTTCCAGGCCGATGTGGTCGAGCGCGAGATGGGCAAGATGCATCACGTCATGGGCGAGACCATTGTCATCGTCATGGCGGTGGTGATGCTGTTTCTGGGCTGGCGTACCGGGTTGATCGTCGGCGCGATCGTGCCGTTGACCATCTTCGCCTCGCTGATCGTCATGCGTGTGCTGAACGTGGAGCTGCAGACGGTCTCCATTGCCGCCATCATTCTTGCGCTGGGCTTGTTGGTGGACAACGGCATCGTGATTGCCGAAGACATCGAGCGCCGCCTGGTGGCCGGCGAGGAACGCCGCCAGGCCTGCATCGATGCGGGCCGGACGTTGGCGACACCTTTGCTGACCTCGTCGTTGGTCATCGTGCTGGCGTTCTCGCCGTTCTTCTTCGGCCAGACCAGCACCAATGAATATCTGCGCTCGCTGGCCACCGTGCTTGGCGTGACGCTGCTGGGTTCGTGGTTGCTGAGCATCACGGTGACGCCGCTGCTGTGCATGTACTTCGCCAAGGTGCATGTCACCAAGACCAGCGATGCAGCCGAATCGCGGTTCTATCGCGGCTACCGCCGTGTGATCGAACGCGTGCTGCAGCACAAGGTGCTGTTCATCGGCGCGATGACGGCGATGCTGGCAGTGGCGGTCACCGTGCTGGTGTCCATTCCATACGACTTCCTGCCCAAGTCCGACCGCCTGCAGTTCCAGATGCCGGTGACCTTGCAGGCGGGCAGCGATGCACGCCAAACGCTGCGCACGGTGAGTGAACTCAGCCGCTGGTTGGGCGACCGCCGCGCCAACCCCGAGGTGGTGGACAGCATCGGGTATGTTGCCGATGGCGGGCCGCGCATCGTGCTGGGCCTGAACCCGCCGCTGCCGGCGGCCAACCAGGCCTACTTCACGGTCAGCGTGCGGCCGGGGACCGACATCGATGCGGTGATCGCCCGGGTGCGCTCGCATGTGCGCAGCCACTTCCCCGCGCTGCGCGCCGAGCCCAAGCGTTTTTCGCTGGGCGCCACCGAAGCCGGGATGGCGGTGTATCGCGTGGTGGGTCCGGACGAGGCGATCCTGCGCAGCAGCGCTGCTGCGATTGCCAGGGCCTTGCGGGCGGTGCCGGGCACCGTGGACGTGCAGGACGACTGGCAGGCGCGCATTCCGCGCTATGTGGTGCAGGTGGACCAGCTCAAGGCCCGCCGCGCCGGTGTCAGCAGCGAGGACATTGCGCAGGCATTGCAGGGGCGCTACAGCGGCGTGGATGCCACGTTGATCCGCGACGATGGCACCGATGTGCCGGTTGTCGTGCGCGGCAGCACCGACGAGCGTGCCGCCAACGGCAACCCGGCCGATACGTTGGTGTACCCGCAGGCAGGCGGCGCACCGGTACCGTTGGCGGCGGTCGCCACGGTGCTGCGCGACAGCGAGCCGTCGGCGATCCAGCGGCGCAACCTCAGCCGTGCGATCACCGTGACCGCGCGCAACCCGCAACTGACCGCGACCGAGATCGTCGAGCGGCTGTCCGCGCCAATTGCCGCGCTCAAGCTGCCGCCCGGCTACCGCGTGGAGATTGGCGGCGAGCTGGAAGATTCGGCCGAAGCCAATCAGGCCCTGCTGCACTACATGCCGCATGCCTTGGGCGCGATCCTGCTGCTGTTCGTGTGGCAGTTCAACTCGTTCCGCAAGTTGTTCATCGTGCTGTCGGCGGTGCCGTTCGTGCTGATCGGTGCGGCACTGGCGCTGGTGATGACCGGCTATCCGTTCGGCTTCATGGCGACCTTCGGCCTGCTGGCGCTGGCCGGCATCATCGTCAACAACGCGGTGTTGCTGCTGGAGCGCATCGAAGCCGAACTTGCCGATGGCCTGCCGCGCCGCGAAGCGGTGGTGGCGGCCGCGGTCAAGCGGCTGCGCCCGATCGTCATGACCAAGCTCACCTGCATCGTCGGCCTGGTGCCGCTGATGCTGTTTGCAGGCCCGCTGTGGACGGGGATGGCGATCACCATGATCGGTGGGCTGGCGTTGGGCACGTTGGTGACGCTGGGCCTGATTCCGATCCTGTATGACCTGCTGTTCGGTTTGCGCCTGCGCCGCAGTGCTTGAGCGTGGCCGCCAAGCCGTGACGCGTGGCGGTCGGGCGGGCGTGGACGGGGCGCTCAGAGGCGGGATGGACAAGTGCTACATCCCGACCCGGGCACCGGCCGCGCCCGCCTGGCGGTTGCGCAGTGATTCAATCGCCGATCTGGACAGCGTCTGCATTCGCCTGCCTTGCACGCCATACTGGTAACAGGCAGGCACACGCATCGCATGATGACCAAGGCAAAAAAGAAATCCGCGCAGCAAGCGCTGCAGGCACCTGCGCCGGTGTATCAACTGCATGTGGCATTGATCGGCAGTGCGCCGCTGATCTGGCGGCGCCTGCTGGTGTCGGGCGCAGTACGCCTGGCCACCTTGCATCGCGTATTGCAGCCGGTGATGGGCTGGAATGGCGCCCATCCCTACGAATTCGACCTCGGCGGCGGGCGTTACGGCGAATCCGGGCTGGATGTGCCCGAGCGTCCCCGGCTCAAGCACGCCGGGCGTGTCACGCTGGAAAGCGCGGTGGGCGAACTGGAAGGCTTCGAGTATTTCTACGGTGCCGGCCCTGGCTGGCAGCATCGGCTGCAAGTGGAAGCGCTCTTGCCGGCCGATGCCGGCCTGCGCGTGGCGCGCTGTGTGGACGGTGCCAATGCCTGCCCGCCGAATAGCAGTGGCGGCATTGCCGATTACCAGGCGCTGTTGCACGTCATCGCCGACCCGGACCACCCGCAGCATGTGCAGGAATTGGCGAGCTTGGGTGGGCGCTTGGAACCTGGGCATTTCGATCTGGCAGAGGTCAATCGCCTGCTCGCGCGCGTGCGCGAGTGACAGCGGTGGCGCCTCATGGGCGAAGGCGCTGCAAACCTCGTCTCTTGTTCTCCTGGCGACGGCGTTGACGCAGTGCATGGGCTGATCAAGCCGCGTGCCGACCAGCGCCACTGCGGCTTGACGCCCGATCGGCTAGCCTGAGATCCCGGTGTTTCCGAAGTCCGCGCAATGTTCCGCTGGTTCGAGTCTCTGATCGATATCTTCCCGCCCATCGAGCGGGAGATGCCGCCACGCAGCGTGTGGCGCTTTTATCTGCATTATCTGCGGCCGTTGTGGCCGATCCTGCTGGCCACCTTGATCGCCGGGCTGCTGCTGGCGCTGGTGGAAGTGGCGATGTTCGACTTCCTCGGCCGCATCGTCGACATGCTTGCCGACAAGCCTGGGCCGGACTTCTTCCGGCAGCATGCGGGCGAACTGATCTGGATGGCGGTCATCACGCTGGTGGCAAGGCCGTTCTTCACCGGCCTGCACAATCTGCTGGTCAATCAGGCGATCGTGCCGGGTCTTAGCAACCGTTCGCGCTGGCTGATGCACAACTACGTGGTGCGCCAGAGCCTGGGCTTCTTCAACAACGATTTTGCCGGGCGCATCGCCAATCGGGTGATGCAGACCGGCACCTCGCTGCGCGAGTCGGCCGTGCAGATGGTGGATGCGCTGTGGTACATCGTGGTCTACACCGGCAGTGCCCTGTGGCTGTTCGCGCAGGCAGACCCCTGGCTGATGGCGCCGCTGCTGCTCTGGCTGGTGGTGTACGTCGCGCTGATGGCGTTTTTCGTGCCGCGCATGAAGGCGCGCGCATGGGTTGCCTCCGATGCGCGCTCCAAGGCGACCGGCCGCATCGTCGATGTCTATACCAATATTTCCACGCTCAAGTTGTTCGCCCATGCCGGCCGCGAACAGGCGTATGTGCGCGATGCCATCGACGAACTGGCGGTGAAACACCGCCGGCAGACCCGGGTGACCACCGCCATGGACACCGCCATCGCAGTGGCCAACGGCTTTTTGATCGTGGGGACCTGCGCGCTGGCGCTGTGGTTGTGGAGCCGCGGCCAGATCAGCGTGGGCGCGATCACCCTGGCCACCGGTCTGGTGATCCGTATCCACAACATGTCCGGCTGGATCATGTGGACGGTCAACGGCATCTTCGAGGACATCGGCACCGTGCAGGACGGCATGCAGACCATCTCGCAACCGGTGCAGGTGCAGGATGCAGCCGATGCGGTGCCGCTGCAGGTAACGCAGGGGCAGGTGCAGTTCGAGCACATCCATTTCCATTACGGCAAGCGCGGTGGGGTGATCGCCGGGCTGGATCTGCAGGTGCGTGCCGGCGAGAAGATCGGCCTGGTCGGGCCGTCCGGTGCCGGCAAATCCACCCTGGTCAACGTGTTGCTGCGGCTGTACGACCTGGAGCAGGGCCGCATCCTGATCGACGGACAGGACATCGCAACCGTGACGCAGGAAAGCCTGCGCGGGCAGATCGGCCTGGTCACCCAGGACACCTCGCTGTTGCATCGCTCGATCCGCGATAACCTGCTGTATGGGCGGCCGCAGGCCAGCGAGGCGCAGATTCTCGATGCCGTGCGCAAGGCACGCGCCGACAGTTTCATCGACACGCTGATCGATGGCGAAGGCCGCCGCGGTTTCGATGCGCATGTGGGCGAGCGCGGGGTCAAGCTCTCCGGCGGTCAGCGCCAGCGCATCGCGATTGCGCGGGTATTGCTGAAGGACGCGCCGATCCTGATCCTGGACGAAGCGACCTCGGCGCTGGATTCGGAAGTGGAGGCCGCCATCCAGGACAGCCTGGACGCGCTGATGGGCAACAAGACCGTGATCGCCATCGCTCACCGCCTTTCGACCATCGCACGCATGGACCGGCTGGTGGTGATGGATGCCGGCAAGATCGTCGAGACAGGCACGCATGCGCAATTGATTGCGCATGGCGGCCTGTATGCACGGCTTTGGGCGCGGCAGACCGGAGGGTTTGTTGCTGCGGATGCGTGACGGAAAGCTACGTGTAAGGACACGCGACTGGGGTAACGCGGGTTGGAAACTGGCCAATAGACATTGGCAACGACCTAAGCCCCTCTCCCGGCGGGAGAGGGGTTGGGGTGAGGGTCCGGGGCGAAGCCACTTGCTAGTTTTGGATGACACAAGGCTTCATGGTCGATTGAATTCGCACCAAGAAAATGCGTCCTCTATGAGGCACGCGAGGCTTCGCCCGTACCCTCATCCGCCCCTGCGGGGCACCTTCTCCCGCGGGGAGAAGGGAAATGCTCACTCGATCGGTTGATCCAGCATCAGCTCGCGGGCGAAGCGTACCGGCGGTGCACCGTAGGACAGCATCTTGTCGTGATAGGCCTTCAGGTTGAAGGTCTCGCCGAGCTTGTCCTGTACCGCCTTGCGGGTGTCCAGATGTTCCTGCACGCCGACGAAGTAGGTCGGGAGCTGTGCGGAGGAGAGCTGCGCACGCACCCACTTGCCCGAGGCTTCGCTTTCCTGCTGGAAGGTGTCGTGGGTCATCAGGTGCATCGCCTTGTCGCGATCCCATCCGTCCACATGCACACCCTGGTCGAGAATGGCATTGGCAATGGTGCGCAGGTAGAACTTGAGCTGCACCAGGTGGAACAGCGGGTCGTTATCCAGGTAACCCTGCTCCTGCATCATGCGCTCGGTGTAAACCGCCCAGCCTTCGGCGAACATGCCCGAGCGCAGCACCGCGCGCAGCGTGGAGGGGAACTTGGCCGAATGCCAGCCTTCCAGGTAGTGACCCGGCGTGCCCTCATGGATGCTGAGCAGCTGGATCATGCGGGTGTTGTATTCGCGCAGGAACGAATCGACCTGCTTGTCGTTCCAGTCGTCGGGAATCGGCGACACCGCGTAGAACGTCTTGAGATTCTTGTCGAGCGGGCCGGGCGAATCGCAATACGCGACCGCCACGCCACGCTGGAACTCCGGCATCAGGATGATGTCCACCGGCGAATCGGGCAGCGTCATCAAGTCCTTCTGGCGCACGAACTCGGTCGATTGCGCCAGCGCTGCCTTGGCCGCGTCCACCACCTTGTCGCGCGCCGGCTTGTCGGCATACGCCAGTTCCAGCGCCGCTTCGATCGCCGCCTGCTGCTGGTCGTCGGTGGGCGAGTCGGGCAACTGGGGAGCGCCGGGCTTGTCCTTGAGCACCGTGCGTGCAATCCCATACATGTCGCTGCGCACGCGCTTGAGCTCGGATTCGGCGCGCTGCTTGATGTCGGCACGCGACAGCGACGACAGCAGCGCGAATTTCAGCTTCTGATCGTATTTTTCCGCACCGATGCGGAAGTCGCCCTTGGCATTGGGGACCAGCACGGTGTCCAGCCAGGTCTGCTGCTCGGCCACTGCCTTGCGCAGGTTGTCGATGGCCGCCTGCGCACGCGCCGCCTCGATCGGGCCAAGCTGGCTGATGTTGGGGGCGATGAAGCTGTCGACGATGCTCAGGATGCCCTTGTTCTGCTTGGCCACCGTTTCGGCATGGATCTTCGGCACGCGCGCCGGGTCCAGGTTCTCGCGTGCCTGTGCAAAGATGCTCGGGATCTTTTCCATGCGCTGGGTGGCCGCGGTCAGGCGCTCGGGCAGCGGCGCGAATTCGCGCGCCATCAGGCTGTACAGCGCGCTGCCGGCCAGCCCGTTGTAGACCTGCGGGTCCCAGGCCCAGCTTTGCAGCACCTCGGTATTCCAGATCTCCGATTGCAGCTGATTGCGCAGGATGGCCGCATCCACCTGGTTCTCGCGCGAAAGCTTGGCCACCTCGATTGCATCCAGGGTGGCCAGCAGCTTCTTGCCCGCATCCACGCTGCGCTGACGGCCGCCGGCGCTCAGGTCGTCGATTTGCGCATCGAAGCGATGGTCGCCGGTCTGGGTGGCGGTCACCGGCGACAGCTGCATCCAGGTGTCCAGGGCCTGTTTGGATAATGCGGCAAAGCGCGCATCCGGGGTCTGTGCCTGGCTGGCGGCAGGCGCGGCTGCATCGGCGCGCGGTGATTCGGGCTGTTGCTGGCAGGCGCTGAGGCCGGTGAGCAGGGCGAGGACAAGCAGGCGTTGACGCATCGTAGGTCCTGGTGGAATCAAACCGCCAGCATAGGCATCTGCGCCCACGTGCGCATCCGCCATTGGTGTAGGGCAGCCAATAAATCGACGGCGCTCACCGCCAGGCGGGCGCGGCCGAGGCTTGGACCAGCGTGTGCCGCCTGACCCTGCGGATCGTGCGCGCCCTCCATGTGCCCTGACAGATGCGCACCACGTGTGGGTGAGCGCCCCGATCCTGCCGGCCGTGCAGCGGCGCAATCGCCCGGGTGAACACGACGGCTGCACGTTGCGGGCGCGATCGCTCGTACACTCCGGTTCCCGGGCGCCGCCTCGCTACCCAGGCGGCGCGTACACGCAACATCATGCTTGCCACCCGCACGGTGGCCTGTTCCAAGGAGGATCACATGCACTATGCCGGTAGCTGTCATTGCGGACGCATCGCGTTCGATCTGCAGACCGAAGCGCCCATCACCGAGGTCTACGACTGCAACTGTTCGCTGTGTCGCCGCCGTGGCGGTTTGCTCTGGTTCGGCGCGCGCACGCAGCTGCAGCTTCAGGCCGCGCCGGAAGCTGTGGGCAGCTACCGTTTCAATCAGCAGCACATCGATCACCACTATTGCACGCAGTGCGGGATCGCGCCCTTCAGCGAGGGCCTCAACCCCAAGACCGGCGAAATGGGCGTCGCGGTCAATGTGCGTTGCCTGCCGGCGCTGGATCTTGCCGGGCTGCAGGTGCATGCAATCGACGGAGCCAGCCGATGAGCCGTGCCATGCAGCGGTATGCCACGGCCATGCTGCTGGGATGGGCGCTGTGCGGGTGTGCGAAGCATCACGCGGAGATGGCGGCCGACGGCGGGGCTGCGGCGCCGGCACCGCCCGCCGCGCAGGGCAATGCCCTGGCCTACGAGCACGATGTGCGCATCGAGCTGCCTGCCGACCAGATCGGCCAGCGCATCGCCGCGATACGCACTGCCTGCCAGGACGCGCAGTTCGGCGACTGCGCCTTGCTGGCGGTCGAGCAGGAAGGCGGGCGCGATCCCAGTGGGCGCGTCAGCGTACGGCTAGCACCAGAAGGGATCGAACCCATGGTGCAGTTGGCCGGCCAGCATGGCGATGTCGCCGCGCGTAGCACGCGGGCCGAAGATCTGGCCCAGCAGATCGCCGACACCGGCCTGGCACAGGCGCGGCTGCAAAAAGAGCATGCGCGCCTGCTGGAATTGCAGCAGCGCCGCGATCTGGCGATGACCGATCTGCTGGCCTTGTCCAAGCGGCTGGCCGAGATCGAAGCCGAGGCGCAGCAGACCCAACAGCAGGCCGCGCAGCAGCAGCGCCGGGTGCGCACGCAATTGCTGACGCTCAATTTCCGCAGTACCGGTGGCGAGCAGGGCAGGGGCGAGATCGCACAAGCCGCTGCCGAGTTCGGCGAGGTATTTTCCAGCAGCGTGGCGTTCGTCATCCGCGCAGTGGCAGCGCTACTGCCGGTTGCTGCGGTTGCACTGATCGCCGGCTGGTTGTTGTTGCAGGCGTGGCGCTGGCGCGTACGTCGGCGCCGGATGTCCTGATGTACCGCAGCTGCGCGGGACTGCCGTGCAGCTGCGGGGTCATCCGACCGATCAGTGCATGCGGCGTGCGCTGTCAGCGCTCGGTCGCACGCGGCTTGAGCGCGCAGCGGCATGCCCAAGCGACGCAGGACGCGTCATGGCGTCGCGTGTGATCCAGCAACGCAGCACTGTCGCCACAGGTAGGGCTGAGCCCGGCTCAACCTTCGTCCACTTCGTATTCCACAAACACGTCCAGCTGCAGTGCCAGCTCTTGCACCGCGTCGCGGACCTTCTGCGCGGTGGCCTCGTTGCCGGCTTCCACTTCGAACTCGTGGCTGCCCGGACCTTCGTCGTCCGACAGGCCTGCCGAGCTGGAATCTTCGTCGTCCAGGTGCGGCATCAGATCGTCCACTTCTTCCACGTGCTCGATGCCGTCGATGCTTTGCAGCAGGTTGGCAATGGCACGCGCGTCGTCGTCGGTGCCGGTGATGCGCATGCGGAGGGTAGGCATGGGAGTGTCCTGTGGATTGGGGACATCAAGCCTAGGCATCGCCAGGACAAAACGAGGTGATGGCGCGCTGCTCACATCACGCGGGCCGTGCCGGCCATGCCTGGCTGGTAACGGGGTCGGACTGCATCACGCGGCCTACTGCGGCGCGCAGCATCGTGGGCATGACGTACTGGTGATGCGCATGATGGATACAGGCCATGTAGACACGGCCAAACCCGTTGCGGCAGCTCACCCGGGTGGCCATGGTCAGCTCGATCTCGTGCGTGCCGACCCGGCGCAATGCCACCGACGAGCGGAAGCGCAGATGTTTGTCGTCGGCGCCCAGCACGATCTGCACGTGCTGCCCATCGGCGTCGCTGCGTTGTGCCAGCACCGGGAAGCGCCCGGCAAAACGTTGCGCTGCGCTCGGGTCGAGCAACGAAGACACCGGGCAACCCAGGTGCGAGGTACGTAGTCCCAATGGCTTGACCATCAGGTTGCGCAGGCGCATCAAACCGCTCACGCCGCCCGGCGGTTGATCGACGAATGCCTGCAGCAAGTCGCACATCAGGCCTTGCAGGCTGTCGCTGCGCAGTTGGCGTGTGTCCAGGCGCAACTGATGGGTGTCCTGAAAATGCACCTGTCCGCTCAACTGCTCGCGCAGCAATGCATCGGCCGGCAATTCGTGCAGCGAGCGGATCCGTAGCGGTGCCACGCGGGTGGCGACAAATCCGGGGCGGCGGGTGCGCGGCGGCAGCTGGCGGATGCGCCCGCTCCAACGGCGCGCACGGCTGCAGGCGCGCTGCTGCCAGCTCTGCGGTTTGACGTGCAGCGACAGCGAAACGGTAGGCACATCCGCCGCACGAAAGGCATCGGACTGCAGCAGCGCCGCGACAGGGGGCGGCAGCAGTTCGGTCAAGCTGGCAATGGTCGCCGTGCCCTGGGTGACCAAGGCTTGCTGCTCGGGGCTCAAGTCGCCGCCGGCTTCGTCCGGATGGCAGGACAGCGCAAAGAACGCCGAGTGTGCCGCGTTCCCTTGCGCAGGCACGAACCGGTGCCACGTTCCGCCGCCGAAGCGCACCGTAAACAGGCTGTCGCCGGGCAGATCCACGTAGCGCAGCGCCTGCAGGAAGGCCCGCGGGTCCTGACGCAATTGCTGCGCCGAGGCGGTGGAAAAGCGCAGTTGCGCACCGCCGCTTCCGGTGATTGCGGTGAACACGCGATTGCCGGCATGGCAGTGGAATGGATGCCCCTGCGGCCCGACCGAAAACGAAAATAGCGAGGCACGATCGTCATGGCCGAAGTCCGGTGCGGACAGCTGCGCCGACGGTTCGTCCAGGGCATCGTGGTGTGCCGGGTGGTGTCGCTGCCGTTCGCCGGTCTGCGCGATCAAGCTATCGCCTGCGCCTGGGTCCAGTTGCGCAATCAGCATCACCTCGACCGGGCGGCCGCCGCTGTACGAGGGCAGCGATACGCGCGGAAAGCTTGCGTCTGCGACGATCCGTTGGTGGTCCATGGCATGTCCTTGCAGCAGAAGTCGAGTGAAGGGTCAGCGGGTTTTTTTGGCCAGCTTGCGCGACTCGCGCTGCAGCGGGCCTGCCTTGGGGCACACCTCAAATGCGAAGCCGCTGAGCGTATTGACCATGTTGTCGGGCGTCAGCCGATACACCACGAATTGGCCGCGCCGCTCGCTGCTGACCAACCCGGCCGCAGACAGCACGGAGAGGTGGCGCGAAATGGCCGGCGCGCTCATCGAAAACCGTTCGCCGATCTGCCCGGCAGTCAGTTCCTGCGCGGACAGGTAGGCCAGGATTTCCCGGCGTGGCCGGGAAGCCAGGGCTTCGAAGATGCGGTCGATGGACATGGATGGGGTTAGCTAATTAACGAATTAGCTAATTAATGATCTTGATAGGGATGGCTGTCAAGCGATTTATGCAGTGTCGCTCAGGATGTGCTGGTAGCCACTTTCCTGCGGGGCGCCGATCTACCGCTTGCGCACCGATGGTGCGCAAGCGCGCGGAACGGGGGTTTGAGGTGAAGGTACGCGCCGAAGCCGCAAGTGCACCGGACTCCACTAGCCTTCGCTCTTACCCTCATCCACTCCTGCCGAGCACCTTTTCCGTAGCGTGAAGGGCAGCGAAATGTTTCACGCAAACAGCCAGATACCCGCGCAACTTCATTCCGCCGCCGATGCGCTACGCAAACGCCGCCTTGCACGCGGCTCCTGCACGCCTTCGCTCAGCGGCAACGCCACCAATTCGGCGGGCAGTGCCGGCATCGGGGTGCGTTCGTCCTGTGCTTCGCGCTTGAGCCAGTCGATGAACAATGCCGCGGCCGGGCTGAGTTCGCGGTGGCTGGGGTGCACGATGTAGTACGCGTAACGCGCCTTGAGCGTGGGGCCGGGCAGGCGTACCAGTTCGTAACGCTGCAGGTAGGGCTGGGCGATGTGCTTGCGCGCCAGCACCGCGCCCAGGCCATACACGGCGGCGCGCATCGCGTCGGTGCTGTCGTTGAAGGTGTGCATCGGCGGCACGGTGGTACCGCGGACCTGGGCTGCGCGGAACCAGTCGCGCCACCCCTGTGGCGACATGTCGGTCAGTAGCGGTAATTGCGCGATCTGCGCCGGCGTGCGCAGGGCAGCCACTTCCGGCAACGACGGTGAGGCCACCGGGAACAGTTCGTCGTCCATCAGGTGATGCGAGGTCAGTCCGGGCCAGGCGCCTTGGCCATAACGAATACCCAGGTCCGGGCCGCCTTCTTCGAAACGCGAAAAGGCCGTATCCGATTGCAGGTCCATGCGGATATGCGGATAGGCGCGGCAAAAGCGCGGCAGCCGCGGCAACAACCAGCAGTACGACAGCGAGCGCAACGTGGTGACGCGCAGTGGAATGGCGTCTTCGCGCGGATGCAGGTTGCCGGCTACCGCCGCGATCTCGGCCAGCGCGGCGGTGGCCGCATCTGCCAGCTGGCGGCCTTCGGCGGTGAGTTTGACGCCACGCGGTAGCCGCTGGAACAAGGTCGCACCCAGCAGCGCTTCGAGCTTGCGCACATGGTGGCTAACCGCGCTGGCGGTGAGGTGCAGTTCTTCGGCGGCGTGGGCGAAATTCTGGTGGCGGGCGGCAGCGGCGAACACGCCCAGCGCAGGTAACAGGGTAGGGCGCAGATTCATCGAGGCATGAGTGAGATTTGTGGCTCGCCCCGATACTACGCGCTTGTCGCGCCCCTGGTGGCAACCGATGCTGCATCATCCCTTCGCGACGATCGTGCCATGTCTCTTAGTCTGCCTGCTGCCGTCTTCTGCCGTTTCATCCCCGCATGGCACGGTTCGGGAGCACGGCCATGAGCGCCCAACCGTCGGTGCAGTCCGAGCTTGCGGTACGTCAATGGCGTACGCCGCTTGAGCTTGGTTTTCTGGGCGTGGTGTGGGGCTGCTCGTTTTTGTTCATGCGCGTGGCCGCGCCCAAGTTCGGCACCGTGGTGCTGGTGGAAATTCGCCTGGCGCTGGGTGCGTTGGTGCTGCTGCCATTCCTGTGGCTGGCACGCGAACGTTTCCCGTTGCATCGCTGGCCGATGCTGGCGGCAATCGGCGTGCTCAACTCGGCGTTGCCGTTCCTGCTGTTCGCCTGGGGCGCGCAACATGCACCGGCGGCAGTCGGGGCGATCTGCAATGCGATGACGGTGCTGTTTACCGCGCTGATCGCCTTCCTGTTTTTCGGCGAACGGATCGGCACGCGTCGCGCACTGGCCTTGCTGGTGGGGTTTATCGGCGTGCTGGTGCTGGCCACCGGCAAATCCGCCGGTCTGAGCGTCGGGCCGGCAGCGCTGGCTGGTGCAACTGCCTCGCTGCTGTACGGCATCGGCTACAACCTGGTGAAGCGCCATATGGGCGATTTGCCGCCTGCTGCGTCGGCGGCGTCGACGCTGGGTTGCAGTGCGCTCTTGCTGGCGCCCTTGGCCTGGTGGCAATGGCCGACCACGCCGGTGCCGGCGGTGGCGTGGGCCTGCGCCACCGCGTTGGGTGTGGTGTGCACCGGGTTGGCGTTCTTGATGTACTACCGCCTGATCCAGCGCATCGGCCCGGCGCGTGCGTCCACGGTGACCTATCTGGTGCCGGTGTTCGGCGCGCTGCTGGCATGGTCGCTGCTGGGCGAACCGCTCACCTGGACCATGCTGGTGGCCGCGGTGCTGATCCTCGGCAGCGTCGCCTTCAGCCAGCGCGCCCGCTGACGGGGCGCGGCTCGCTCTTGCGATTCCCGATTTCCGATTTCCGATTTCCGATTCAACCAGCCGGCGGCACACGCACCGGCAACGGCACATTGCACAGGTCGATGTGCCCGGCCGGGCGCTTGTAGAAATCGTCCTTGCGGTTGCGGCGCGCCTCGACCACATCGCGGAAGGTCTGGCTGTCGGTACGCAGCAATTGCAGTGGCGTGCGCTCTGGCGCAGGCACTTCGCTGGCCAGCCGGATCGCGCGGATCGGTGCGCGTTGCGCGGGGTCTTCGTAGAAGCCCATCGGGTCGGGGCCGCGTGGCGTCACGCTGAGCAATTCCATGCCCTTGACCACACGCCCGACCACGGTGATGTTGCGATCCAACTGGCGCGGCGATTGCCCGGTGACCACGTACAGTTCGGCGCCGATGCTGCTGTCTTCGTCGTTGTTGCGGCCGGCGCCCAGAGTGCCGTAGCAGTGCGCCAGCCAGGTCTTGTCGGTGGCCGTGTCGCGGCCGACCGGGAAGCCGTCGACAAAGCCCACCTGCGGCGCCCAGCCATCGCTGTCGGGCAGGCGCTGGAAATCCAGGCCCTGCGATGCGCGTTCGAATTCGGCCGGCAGATGCGTCTTGGCCGAGCCAAGCGATTTGGCCTTGGCCGGCGTCTCGCCATCGGGGTCGCCGAACTGCACCACGAAATTGTCCTGCGAGCGATAGATGCTCAGCCCGTCCCAGAAGCGCTCATGCGCCAGCGTGCGAATGTTGGCGACGTGCTCCGGCGCAAATTGCGGCGCCAACTCGATGATGACCCTTCCGGCATCCAGCTCCAGGTACAGCGTGCGGTCCGGATCGAGCACGCGCCACGCGCTGGCCGGCGAGCTGTCCAGAATCTGTTGTGGGCTACGGTAGCCCGCGTTGGCGGCTACGGGTAACAGCAGGGCGAGCAGGCAGGCAGAAGCAACAGTGCGCAGGAGCATGAAGGCAGCCAGCAGGGAGGTGTCTGCGATTCTTGCCGACCACGCGCCCAGACGCAAAGCATGCATCGCATGGCATGACGCCGACGCAGTGCGCCGGCGTCATGCACAGATGCTAGACCTGCCGCGGGCAGGAGGTTACGGATTGTTGCGCACGTGCGGGCTGGTGTGATGCCCGGCAGTGCCATGGTTGTTGCGGAACAGCGGTACCAGCTGCCACAGCGCCGAGAACCCCACCAGCGTGTAAACCACACGCGACAGCAGTGCGTCCTGTCCGCCGAACAGTGCGGCAACCAGATCGAACTGGAACAGGCCGACCAGCCCCCAGTTCAATCCACCGACGATGAGAAGCACCAGAGTGATGACGTTGATCGCTTTCATGAAAGCATTCCATGTGGGTTGGGAAACCCCAGACTCCGCATGCCCCAGCGAGCAGGCCGTGAGCGTCGCCCGCTGGCGGCCCGCTTTGCACACATGTCGCTCACATCCGCCAGCCATGCGGGTGGTGTCTGCGCGCTTGGGCAGCGGTCGCCAGCCGCGCGATGGCCGGTGACCAATGCCTTGGCAGACAGGCGGCGACCCGACATGGACAGGGGCGATATCGCTTCGTTCACCGCCGAGGCGAACGATGCAGCGGCGTGCATCTTCGGCCTGATGCCGCCGCTGGTCCGGCAATGAGTCCGCTTCGGCATCCGCCTGGCGGCGCGGCTGCCGAGGAAGCAGCACACCCCGCGTCAATCGACGTCGGTAACGGACAAGGCAGCGTCCGGTGCGGCGGCCATGTTGCAGGGAGGCGACGCCCTGCAACATGCCGGATCATCACCTCACACCAGGTGCTTGGAGTGTTTGCCGGCCATGCGGGCGAACTCGTGCAGTTCCGTCCCCAAGTTCCGAGCGCTCTTGGACCGCGTTATCTCGTTATTGGTCTGTTCCAGCCTCGATCGGTTCGGGCTACTCGGGGCCGAAACATGTTCCCGGCGCGGTGGTGCCGCCCTGGATGTCGATGGCAAATCCTGTGGCTGGCTGGAAGAGGTGCTTGCCTCCTGCACAGACAACGCTCTTGCCGTTGCCAGCAGCGCTTCAACATCATTGCCCTCCAACAAGGTGTTGATGGCCTTGCTGGCCTTGGTCCCACGTCGCTGGGAGAGCGTTTCATGCATGGCGCCCAGGATTCCGCGGCCTACCTGCTTCCCCAGCCCGATGTCGGTGCTTCCCTCGCGACGGTTGTTCTTGATGGTGATGGCGGTGTGCTGGTTCAGGGCGCCAACGGCGGCCATGCCCCCGGAGATCGCCGAGACCGCCAGGCTTTGCGGGAGCGGAACATTGCGGGTCCCGCCCTGGGAGGCCGAAACGAGTTTGCTGATTACCGACGATGCGGCGCTGCCCAGGAAGATCAGATGGAACATCTGGCCGATGCGCTGTGCGGTTTGCGCGGTGAACTCGAGATAGTTGTACTTCTTGGCGATATCGTTGAACAGCTGCTGCGACAGCACGGACTTTTCGGCGCCGATAAGCAGCTTGGATGCGGTGCCGTTCGGGTCGATTTCGTCGAGCCTGCCTTCGCGCAATGCCTCAAGGTCGTTGCGCACCAAGCGCAGTTCCTGCATCGCCTTGCTGGCGTCGCCGGCCTCGATGTCGCGGTCGTCTGCCGTGATTGCGCCTGGCTGCGTACCCTCTGCTGTCACTGCATCCGCCAGCAGCTTCTCCAACTCGGCGACCCCGGCGGTGACGCGCTTGACCAGCGCTTGGGTGGGCGACTGGATCAGGCTGCGTAGCTTGTCGGCCTTGATGTCCTCTGCGCTGACCGCCGCGCCGCTGGCCAGCTTCTGCTTGCCTGCGTCGGTCAGTACATCGGCGTACAAGAGGTTGAGCTTGTTGTTGGCTTCCTGCTTGGCTTGCTCGTCGAAGCCGGCGGCCACATGTTGCGCAGCCGTCATCAACATCGCGCCAACCGTCTGCGCCGTCGGCGACAGCGCACGCATCGCGCCTGTCTTGCTGAGCAGCCCCAGCGTGCTGGCCACCGGCGAACGCAAGATGCGTGGAACGGCCTGCCAGCGGTTGCCCTGCCACTGGCGATCGTGTGCGCCCTGGGTCATGACGAAATCATGCTGGGCCTGGTGCAGCTCCTTCTCTGCTGCCAGCAAGACGTCGGCTGCCGCCGCGCGTTCCTTACTTGAGGAATTCGGATCACTCTGAATCTCGCGAAACACGTCGCAGGCTTTGGCGAACGTTTCGATCTTTTCCTTGAGGGCGTGTGCCAGTTCGGGGAGCCAGTGCTTGTCGTTGATCTGCTTCTTGTCCGGCACGATGACGTGTGCGCCGTGTTCGCGAATCGACTCGCACAGGCTGACAACCGCCGATTGTTGGCCGGCATTCACAGGTGCGGCGACCAGCATGGTGGCCAGACCGAACCCTGCGCCGGCCCACGGTTGGCGTGTCGCATAGTTGATCCACGGCGAGACGATGTACTGCATGGCATTGGTGAGGAAGCTGCCGCTCGGGTTGGGCATGCCGGAAAGCAGTGCGGTGCGCCGCAGCGTGGCTACGTCGTTTTCGTTCAGCCCCTGCGCCTTGTACCAATCGATCACATCGTGTTCGCTGATGCGGCTGACCAGGTCCGCATGCGTGGCCGCGCGTGCCTGCGCACCCGTGGTGCCGGGCGATTTCATCGGCCTGAGCCTGCTGATCAGATCGGCCGCCAAGTCCGGTGCGATTGCGCGTGCATCGTCCGAAGCCAACTGCTGACGAAGCCGTGCCAGCGTCGCCTTCGTTGCATTCGATGAGGTTGCCGGTTGCGGGACGAGGGCCTGGGCGTCTTGCTCGGGCCTGGCTAGGAGCGCCCCCAGCGTGTTTGCGCCACTGCGCCTGACGGGCGCACGCCCAAGTGGGCTGAGTGCGGGGTCCGGCGCGGATTGGTGTGTGACGGCCGCAGAGGTGGAGGCAGTGGCGAGCTCTGTTTCCTGGATCTCAGGCAAGTGCGACCCCGCACTGCGGCTGGCCGAATCGACGGATGCGGATGACTTCATCGGGACATCTCCTGACGTGTATACGGCAGATAGATTGCGTGCGTACCGGACGATTGTGCGCATCGCATGGGATTGCATCGCAGATGCCGTGGAACCTCCCTCCCGTAGCGAAGTTCCTGGTGCAATCCTGAGCCTGCCGGTATTGGTGGAGGCGAAGTGGTGAATGCACTGCGCGAAAATTGAACTACCAGACGCGTATGCCCGCTGTCTGTCCAGCAGATTTTCTATCGCCGTACGCGAACCAAATCAGGTTCCGAAGCGGCGCCTGGTATGCAATGGATGTGGAGCGTGACAGAGGGCAGTCTTTTCAAATGCACTGGCGCTCTGCAGTCGGCCGGTCTCTGTCTCGTCAGCAACCTTCCAAAATGCGCGTCCAGGGCGAGCAGGTCGTCATGGGTGCATGCCAATGGTGCTGCGCGTCAGGACTGCCGCGCCGGACGGCGCGCCAGGCGATGGTCATTGGCGACGGATATGCCCTGAGGTGCCGAAAAATCTGTGGCCACCACAGCCTTGATCGCTGACTTGAGCAAACAGGCAAGCGTGCGGATCGAACTATTTGCGTGAGGCTTTTGCGCTTCGTGCGTTGCGCCGGTGATTCGCGCTTTCTTTGCGGTGACCGGGCGCTGACAGTGACACTGCCCAGGCAGAGCCAAGCGATGCAGCTCGCACTTTCATTGTGAGATACCTCAAATGACATCCGATCAGATCAATGTTGATTCCATGGTGGCTTCGTTCTTTTCCGGTCTTGGTATTCGCCTGGGCCTGACCGATGTACTGGTGCAGCGCCTGCGTGAAGGCGAGACCGTTCTCGGGCCTGCGGGCATGCTGTGTCGCGTGCATGCGCAGCCCCGGAACGATGGTGTGTCGGGATTTCCGGAAGTCATCCTGCCGTTGGCCGCACGCGAACTCGAGGGCGACGAGGTCGTCACGCTGCTTGCGCTGCAAGAGCAACTGCTGACCGAGTACGGGTGGCGGCTGACGATGTCCAACCTGGGCCTGTTGTGCATCTGCCCGTTGCTGCTCGCGCAGACGCCCGAAGACGTGGCAGCCACTCTCGATCGGGGGCAGATCGTCGCACGTGTCGTGCTGGATGCGCTGGTGACGCAGGCGGGCAGCGCCAGGGAGGCTGTCGTATGAAGCTCCAACGCCAGAACAGCGCTCCACCGTCCATCCCAAGTGGATCGTCCGCAAATCCCGGTGCCGCGCACGCAAGCGAACCATTCGTGCCAGAGCCGCAGACGCCGCGTTCGACGGTGCTAAAGGGGCTGGCGGAGCCGAGCCCGCGCTTGCGCGCGCGTGCAGGCAAGACCACAACGCTGCCGTCGGGTGAATTATCCCCCGCCAAGACCAGGCAGTGGCGTCCGGAAGCGGGTGAATCCTCCCGCGCTGCGTCTGAGCGCGCAGAGCGCCAGCATCGCGCTGGGCGGCATCCAGGCAACCAGCAGGCGGCTTCTTCTTCGGCGACGCAGGGGGCTTACGCGCAGCGTTGTGTCGCCGCTTGCGAACGCCTGAAGACGCAACTGCGTGCAGGTCTGAAGGATCGCCCGTTTGCGGAGCCGTCGGACGAGCAGCTCGCATTGTAGGCGGAATACGTGCAGTGGGCCGATGCCCGCTTGCAGGAGCGTATTGAGGCGTTCGGTCCGGACGCTGCCTACGAAGTTGCCGGGGATATGAAGGCGGTCGGCAGGAAAGCGTCGCTGCCCATTGCGTATGAAAGTCTCAGGTCGTTTTTCGTTGGCGCGTTGCGGACGCCGCTCGGCATTTCTGCAGCCACTGCCTACCAGAGCAGCCGCCCGCCCGCTTCCGAACCCTTGAGTACAGCGACCCTGGCTGGGGTGATCTCGGGAATGGGGTCGCATGCCTGCGACACGCTGTTGATTCCATCGATGGACAGGCGCGCGCGCGTCGCCAATCTGCCGCGTTTCCAGGCGATCGATCCCAAGATCCTGGTGCCGGACCCGCCGCCGGTCCTATTGGAAATCACCCCTGAGGGAAGCAAGCGCTTCGTGCGTCCCGGAGAAAACGGTACGCCGACCCGTGCCGAGCTCACGGCACAGGCCTATGACCGTCGGGCAGGAATCGCGCAGCGTCAGTCCATGCTGGACGATACGGCGCTGGACACCATGCTGCTCAGGCCGACCATCAGCGGCGGCTTTAACGCCGCGCGGCGCACCTCAGGCGACCCCTCCACCCGTACGGCGGTTGCCGAAGTTGGCCTGGCCGGGCTGGCGGTGGGTGGTGCAGGCGCTTTGCATAAGGCGTTGCTGGATACCGGCAAGGCAATGGGGCGCACTGGCCAGATGACGGTTCCCGATTTGCTCGGTGGGCATCAGCGCTTGAATCTGTTCGCTCTTGCATTGCCGGACAAGACACGACCTCCTGCCACGTGGTCCGATGCGGTGCATTTTCCCAGCTATCTGTTGCAGACAGGTCAGGAAGCGATGGCATTAGCGAAACAGGCGTTCAGCACGGCGAACGCGGCAACGACGGCGCTCCGCGATGTGCTGGGACGCCATATGGTCGGCAATGTGCTGGCCAACATGGCTTCGTTGGGTGCCACCAGATTGATCGCTTCCCCGCTGAGAGGAGGGTATGGCGGCGGCAGCTTGCCTGGAGAGGCCGACAATTCTCCAGCATGGGTGTTGCAGCAAGGAGCGCAGATGTTCTTCAACGATGTGGTGTGGAATGCGCTGAAAGCCAAGAACGGCACAAATACCACCCAGGCCACGCGATTGGATCACGAGCGCGCCATTGTAGCGGCCGAGCAGGATAGAACGATTTCACGCACCTTGCAGACGCTCGCCCAGCCCCTGGACACAGCGCTTGGCTTGCTTCCCCCGCCAGCCCAGGGCGAAGTGGCGCGTGCCATGGAAGAAGGCACGGGCGTGCCCGTGCCGCTCAGCGCTGACGTCGACCAACTGCGCAATGCGTTGCAGCAGCTAAGGAACCAGGTGGCTGCGCAAGCGGTCTCGATCGCGACCATCGACGATGCGCTTGGTCGGCTGGCCGATCTCCCCGTCGCGGGTGACGGCGAAGGCCGCGCGGTGATCGCAGAGTTGTCTGCGCAATTGCACGCGCTTGGCGCGGCCTTGCGTCAGAAGCAGGCGCTGCAGCAGTGGCAACAGGGTAGGCCTTGAGCGCCGCCCAGGCGCCGGCGCCTGGCCATGACCAAACGCACGCGCTACGAGTTGCAGCCAGGGCTGCGGCCCGTAGCGCTTGCGTCAGCCCGGCGTTATCTGCATGCCGGAACGCAGGCTTGTCAGTGAGCACGGGTTCCAAGTCAATGCGCCCATGGCCTGATACAAAACCGATGCGCGTTGCGCGACAACTGCAGCAACGGGCGGCACGCTTGCGGCTGCGGTGGCCACACTCGCGTTGCGCCTATGGCAAAGTGCCTGCGCGTTTGCTGCTGCGGCATTAGCACCTGGTCAGGAGGGCGTGCAGCTGTTTCGCTCCGCCATCATCCGTTGCGTGGGCGGCGAGTCGAGCGAAACATGCATCGCCGTATCGGCTGGCGTGGCAGCGTCACTGCCGTCATCCTCAGCGTGCGGGTTTGCGTTTGACGTAGAGCTGCTTGCGGACATGTGCGACCACTTCGCCGTCGCGGTTGTAGACCGTGTTCTCGAACCAGCGCAGATGTTTCTCGCCGTTTGCAGTGGCCTGGCGCAATTGCGCCAGCACGCTGTCGTCGATGACGAAATCCGCCGTTACCGTGCCGCGCCCGGGCTTGACGAATTCGATGCTGCCGGCCTTGTCCCACACGTAATATTCGCGGCCCAGGTTGTGCATGGTCAGCAGCATCCAGAACGGGTCGGTCATCGCAAACAGGCTGCCGCCGAAATGGGTGCCGACATAGTTGCGATTCCATGGGCGCTGGCGCAGCTCCACCCGCGCAAAACGGTAGTCGGCCGAGAGCACGGTGACGTGGATGCCGGCAAACAAAAATGGCGGCCACAGATTGACGCCTAACTTGAACAGCGATGCGCGCATGCGGGCCTGTTTCCTTGGCAAGGGAAAGTGCGCAGCATAACATTCGCATGCGTATGGAGTAGGCCGGCTGCGCGTGGTCGGCGCGGCGTCCGTCCGTTGCTGCCGACCGCGAGCTGGTGTCGTCATGGTCGTTGGCCCGGGTCAAAAAGCCATGCAGGCCCCCGAACGCAACACGCCGGGCACAGGCCCGGCGCGCATCCTGCGGTGAGCAGGGCGATCGGGTGACCGCCTCAACTCAGCGCAGGTGTCGCACGTCAACGCTGGGGCTTAAAACACCAGCGCCGACATCTTGCGACGATAGCGGCCGACCAGATCTTCGTCCTCGATCACGCGGAAGGCATCGATCAGGCTACGGCGCGGCAGGTTGTCGTCGAAGCTGCGGTCCTGCCGCAGCATTTCCAGGAACTGCTCCAGCGCCGCTTCGTCGTTGCCGTCGAGCAGATGGCGCACGCCGAGCAGGTGCCGTGCGCGCAGGTCGGCGCTGTTGGCATCCACGGCGGCCTGCAGGGTGCCGGCGTCCGGGGCGTCCTTGAGAACGTTGGCAAAGCTCAGCCGCGCCTTGGCGCGCACCGCGCGGTCGTCGGTGGCCAGGTTGGCGGGCAGGGCATCGATCAACTGCTCGGCCTCGGCGGTGTCGCCGGTCTTGAGCAGCGCCAGCGCCAGGTCCAGCTTGAGTTCGTCCTTGTCCGGTTCGGCGGCGACCGCTTCACGCAGCGCCGCGGCCTGCGCCTGCGGGTCGAGCGGCGCCAGCGGCACGTCTTCTGCCACCTGCGGCTCGGCCGGCAGCACGCCGTGCTGGGTCAGGAATTCGCGCACCTGGCCTTCCGGCATCGCGCCGGGGAAGCCGTCGACGATCTCCCCACCCTTGACCAGGAAGACCGTCGGCACCGAGCGGATCTGGAACGCCGCAGCGATCTGCTGTTCCTTGTCCACGTCGACCTTGCCCAGCTCGAACGCACCGTTGTACTCGCCGGCCAGCTTTTCCAGGATCGGCGTCAGCGACTTGCAGGGGCCGCACCAGGTGGCCCAGAAGTCCACCAGGACCGGTGTCGTCAACGATTTCTGCAGGACCTCGGTCTCGAAGGTGTCAGTGGTGGCATCGAATACATGCGGCTTGTCGGACATGGGCTTCCAGAAGTTAAGTGCGGCAACAGTGGGAGGTAATGGTGGCAAACGCGGCTGACACAAGCCCAGCCGCAATGAGGCGCTCACGTGCCCGGTTCGGGCGCCTTCCGCATGGCCGTGGCAGCGTCAGGGGTTCACGCCGCGCCCGACCGGCACGACAATGCCGCGTTCTGGCGGCGCGTCGCGCCCAGTGTTGGAGCAAGCCAATGGCAACCACCGAGCGCGCGCAGCGCTACATGGGCCTGGTCGCGGCAACGGTTTTCGTACTGGCGCTGGCCGGTTTCGGCGTCACGCTGCCGGGCTATCTGCAGGCCAGCCATCCGGTGGCGCTGTTGGGCGCGCAGGGCGTGCCGCATGCGCTGGGCTTCAATCTGGTCGCCTTCGTGCTGGTGGGCGCGCTGGGCATGGCCACCGGGGTCAGCCTGCTGGCGCGCATGCCGCCCAAGGCCAGCTGGAGTCTGCGCGTGGGCGGACAGTTGATCGTGCTGGCCGGCCTGGCCTTCCTGGGCATGGGCATGCTGCCGCTGGATCCCACCGATCTGGATGGCCGTGCCAGCCAGGCCCATGCCACCGCCTGGTTGTTGTGGGCCGTGGCGTTCGTGCCCGGCATGTTGTTGATTGCCGCCGCGCTGCTCAACGATGCCACGACCCGCAGGCTGGCCTGGTTGAGCCTGGCGGCCGGATTGCTGGTGGCAGTGCTGGCGTTCGGCCCGCCGGGCCTGGTGCGCCAGGCCATTGCGCAACGGCTGGCGTTCCTGGCCTGGGTCGGCTGGCTGGCGGTGGCGGGCTGGATCTGGCCGCCGAAGCCGGCCGCGCTGCGGTAACGGTTTGGTCCACCTGCTGCACTGCGGTACCCTGTACCGCTTTGCACCGCCCGAGCATCCGCTCCCAATGTCCACCGTCGAACCGAACGTCTACGACCCGCAGCAGGTCGAAACCTCCGCCCAGCAGTTCTGGGATGCCACCCGCGCCTTCCAGGTCGACGAGAACTCGGAGAAACCCAAGTTCTATTGCCTGTCGATGCTGCCGTACCCGTCCGGGGCGCTGCACATGGGCCATGTGCGCAACTACACCATCTCCGACGTGGTCAGCCGCTACAAGCGCATGACCGGCCATAACGTGCTGCAGCCGATGGGCTGGGATGCGTTCGGGTTGCCGGCCGAAAATGCCGCCATCAAGAATAAGACCGCGCCGGCCAAGTGGACCTACGCCAACATCGAGCACATGCGCGCGCAGCTGAAATCGCTGGGCTACGCCATCGACTGGTCGCGCGAGTTCGCCACCTGCACGCCGGACTATTACGTGCACGAGCAGCGCATGTTCACCCGCTTGATGCGCAAGGGCCTGGCCTACCGCCGCAACGCGGTGGTGAACTGGGACCCGATCGACCAGACCGTGCTGGCCAACGAGCAGGTCATCGACGGCCGCGGCTGGCGCTCCGGCGCGCTGGTGGAAAAGCGTGAGATCCCGCAGTGGTTCCTGCGCATCACCGATTACGCCCAGGAACTGCTGGACGGCCTGGATCAACTGGATGGTTGGCCGGATTCGGTCAAGACCATGCAGCGCAACTGGATCGGCCGCTCGGAAGGGCTGGAAATCCAGTTCGACGTGCGCGACATCGACGGCGCACCGCTGGACCCGCTGCGCGTGTTCACCACCCGCCCGGACACGCTGATGGGCGTGACCTTCGTGTCGATCGCCGCCGAGCATCCGCTGGCGTTGCATGCCGCCAAGTCCAACCCGGAACTGGCCGCGCTGCTGGAAACGCTCAAGCATGGCGGCGTCTCCGAAGCCGAGCTGGAAACCCAGGAAAAACGCGGCATGGCCACTGGCCTGACCGCGGTCCACCCGATCAGCGGCGAGCAGGTGCCGGTGTGGGTGGCCAACTTCGTGCTGATGGGCTACGGCACCGGCGCGGTGATGGCCGTTCCGGGCCACGACCAGCGCGATTTCGAGTTCGCCAACAAGTACGGCCTGCCGATCGTGCAGGTGGTCAAGCTGCGCGAGCCGCGCAACGAAGAAGAGCAGACCTGGGACGCCACCCACTGGCGCGATTGGTACACCGACAAGAGCCGCGAGCTGGAGCTGATCAATTCGGCCGAGTTCGATGGACTGGATTTCGGCGGTGCCTTCGAAGCACTGGCCGAGCGCTTCGAGCGCAAGGGCCAGGGCCAGCGTCGGGTCAATTACCGCCTGCGTGACTGGGGCGTGAGCCGTCAGCGTTATTGGGGCTGCCCGATTCCGGTGATCTATTGCGCCAAGTGCGGCGCGGTGCCGGTGCCGGAAGATCAACTGCCGGTGGTGCTGCCGGAGAACGTGGAATTTTCCGGCACCGGTTCGCCGATCAAGACCGACCCGAGCTGGCGCCAGACCACCTGCCCGGACTGCGGCGGCCCGGCCGAGCGCGAGACCGACACCTTCGACACCTTCATGGAATCAAGCTGGTACGTGGCGCGCTATACCAGCCCCAACGCACGCGACATGGTCGACCGCCGCGCCAATTACTGGATGCCGGCCGACCTGTACGTGGGCGGCATCGAGCACGCGATCCTGCACCTGATGTACTTCCGCTTCTATCACAAGCTCATGCGCGACGCGCGGCTGGTGGACAGCGATGAGCCGGTGACCAACCTGCTCACCCAGGGCATGGTCATCGCCGAGACCTTCTATCGCGATGCCGACAACGGCGGCAAGGACTGGATCAACCCGGCCGACGTGCAAATCCAGCGCGACGAGCGTGGCCGCGTCACCGGTGCGGTGCTGATCGCCGACGGCCAGCCGGTGCACATCGGCGGCACCGAGAAGATGTCCAAGTCCAAGAACAACGGCGTGGACCCGCAGTCGATGGTGGCCAAGTACGGCGCCGACACCGTGCGGCTGTTCTCGATGTTTGCCGCGCCGCCGGAGCAGTCGCTGGAGTGGAACGAGGCCGGCGTCGACGGCATGGCGCGCTTCATGCGCCGGTTGTGGGTGCAGGTGCACAAGCATGTGGGCGAGGGTGCTGCCGTCGCGCTGGATGTCGCCGCACTGAGCGCCGAACAGAAAGCGATCCGCCGCAAGACCCACGAAACCATCGGCAAGGTCAGCGACGACTACGGTCGCCGCCACAGCTTCAACACCGCGATTGCGGCAGTGATGGAATTGTCCAACGCGTTGGCCAAGTTCGACGACGCCAGCGCGCAGGGCCGCGCAGTGCGCCAGGAAGCACTGGAGGCGATGGTGCTGCTGCTCAATCCGATCACCCCGCACGCCAGCCACGCGTTGTGGCAGGTCCTGGGACGCGGCGAGACGCTGCTGGAAAACGTGGCGTTCCCGCAGGCCGATGCCAGCGCGCTGGTGCGCGATGCGTTGACACTGGCAGTGCAGATCAACGGCAAGTTGCGCGGCACGATCGACGTCGCTGCCGATGCGACCCGCGAACAGATCGAAGCGCTGGCGCAGGCCGAGCCGAACGCCGCCAAGTTCCTCGAAGGCCTGAGCGTGCGCAAGATCATCATCGTGCCGGGCAAGATCGTGAACATCGTCGCCGGCTAAGCCGTGCTGGTCCGGCGGGTTGCCCTCGCCGGTCCGGGCAGTGCGCCGGATCGGCGTGGCAACGCGCTTGCACGGTGGCGGGGGCGTCCAGCGCGGTCAGGCGCGTGGATAACGTTGCAGCTGCCGCACACTGCACCGGCGTGCGATGTGCGGATGTGCTGCTGCGACGGATCTAGCGATGCATGGCATGGGGGCGCGGTAACACGAAAAGGCGAGGCCGATCGGCGAGAAGCGCCAGGTGTCTTGGGCGACCATTCCATCGGTGCGTGACGACGTGCTGCTGGGTTTTCAGGCAAATCGCCGCGGCGGCGCGTGGCGTGGCTTACGTGGGCACTTTCGTTTTCGACACCGCATTTCACTGGCGCGCACGACGCGTGGGTAGAGTTTTGGCAGTGGTTGCCGACGATGCGTTTCACTGGCGCGTGGCGACGCGTTTTTTCATTCCTGGGGCGCCGCAGTGCTTCGCGGCGCCCTCTCAAGCCCCGTTCACGCGGTCTCGGGCAGGCTAGCCGCCTGTTGCCGCCGCCGGGGCGCTCATCCAGACTGTGCCCATGATTCGATTTCCTACTGCCTTCGCTGCGTCCCTCGTGCTCGTCTCGAGCCTCACCGCCTGCGGCTTCCATTTGCGCAATTCGCTGGCGTTGCCGCCCGACACACCGGCGGTGAAGGTGCAGTCCGCCGTGCAATACAGCGAGCTGGCCAAGCTGTTGCGGCGGGGTCTCAAGGCCTCCGGCGCCACGCTGGCCGACGACGATGCCAAGACCGGCTTTGCGCAGTTGCAGGTGTTGTCCGAGCGTTGGGGCGATCTGCCGATCGCCATCGACAGCCAGGGCCGTGCACAGGAATACAGCCTGCGCTACGCGGCCATTTTCACCGTCACCACCGCCAATGGCTCGGTGCTGGTGCCGCAGCAGGTGATCGAGCTCTCGCGCGACTACGTGTCGCCACCGGTGGATGCCACCGGTACGGCAACCGAGCGCGAAATCCTTGCCGACGAACTGCGCAAGGACATGTCGGCCTCGATCCTGCGTCGTATCGACAGCGTGGTGCGGGCACGCCTGCAGCGCGGCGAAGGTCTGGAGAGCACGCCGACCGCGCCATTGCCGCCGGCCCCGACGGCGCCAGCGCAGCCGACCACGACACCCGAATCCAGCGTGCCGGCCTCGTTGCCGCCCGCGCCCACGTCGGGCAACTGAGCCGCGCCCCGCGTTTTCGGTGATGGAACTTCGCCCAGAGCAGCTGGCCGGCCAGTCCAGCCAGCCCTTGCAGCCGGTGTATCTGATCGCCGGCCCCGAGACCTTGCGTGTGCTTGAGGCCGCCGATGCGGTGCGCGCACGCGCGCGCGCCGAAGGCATCGGCGAACGCGAAGTATTCGATGCCGATGGCCGCGAGTTCGACTGGAACCAGCTTGACGCCAGCTTCAATGCGCCCAGCCTGTTCAGTCCGCGCCGCCTGGTCGAAGTGCGCCTGCCCAGCGGCAAGCCTGGCAAGGACGGGGCCGAGGTCATCACCCGCTTCTGCGCCAACCCGCCGCCGGACGTGGCGCTGCTGATCACCGCCAACGACTGGAGCAAGGCGCATCACGGCAAGTGGGCGGAGGCGGTCGGTCGCATCGGCACCATCGCGGTGGCCTGGGCGATCAAACCGCACGAACTGTCCGACTGGATCGAGCGCCGCCTGCGCGCGCACGGCCTGCGCGCCGATGCCGCTGCCGTGCAGCGCCTGAGCGAGCGGGTGGAAGGCAACCTGCTCGCCGCCGCGCAGGAAATCGACAAGCTCGCCCTGTTGGCCGACGGCAAGACGCTGGATCTGGAGGCGATGGAATCGCTGGTTGCCGATGCCGCGCGCTACGACGTGTTCCGGCTGGCCGAAACCACGTTGTCCGGGCAGCCGGCCGCGGTGATCCGCATGCTTGCCGGCCTGCGCGGCGAAGGCGAGGCGGTCGCCGCGCTGATGCCGATCCTGATCAAGGAACTGCTGCGCACCGCGTCGCTGGCGAAGGTGCAGGCCAACGGCGGCAACCTGGCCGCCGAAATGAAGGCGCAAGGGCTGTGGGAATCGCGCCAGGCGCCCTTCAAGCGCGCGCTGCAGCGTCACCCCGAACCGCACCGCTGGGAACGCTTCGTCGCCGAAGCCGGGCTGGTCGATCGCATGGCCAAGGGCCGCGCCGACGGCGACGCCTGGGTTGGTCTGGAACGCCTGCTGGTGGCCGTGGCCGAAGCCCGCGCGGTGAGATTGTTGGCGTGAAGGCCAGGGACGCCGGAACCCGGGACTCGGGACCGGGGAGCCGGGAAGGGCAGGGTGACCGGCAGCGGGCCCATTCCGACCAGCTTGCGCAGGCCAGCCCTGCAAGCAGCTCTTCCGGATCGCAGGAACAGCAACACTCCCATCCCGACCACGTTGCAGACCCCGGCTCTTCCGATTCCCGAATCCCGAACCCCGATTCCCAGCTCCATCTTTACTACGGCGGTACCTTCGACCCGATCCACCTGGGCCATCTGGCCATCGCCTGCGCGGCGCGCGACGAACTGGGCGCGTGCGTACGGCTGGTGCCGGCTGCCGACCCGCCGCATCGTCCTGCACCCGGTGCCACCGCCACGCAACGTGCGCAGATGCTGAAACTGGCGCTGGCCAACTATCCAGGGCTGCAACTGGATACCCGCGAACTGCAGCGCGCCGCGCATTGCGATGCGCCGTCCTACACGGTCGATACCCTGCGCGGGCTGCGTGCCGAACTCGGCCCTGCGGCGCCGATCGCCTGGTTGCTCGGCGCCGATGCCTTCGCCGGGCTGCACCACTGGCATCAGTGGGAGGCGTTGTTCGGGCTGGCGCATTTCGTGGTTGCCGCCCGACCGGGCACACCATTGACGCTGGCCGACGCACCGCAGCTGGCCACGGCGGTGCAGGGCCGCTGGGTCGCCGGCGCCGACGAGCTGGTCGGCGCGCCGGCCGGCCGCCTGTATCTGCTGCATCAGCCCCTGCGTGGCGAATCGGCCAGTGCGGTCCGGTCACGCATCGCCACCGGTGCGCAATGGCAGAGTCTGGTGCCGCCGCCGGTGGCCGGAATGATCCAGCGCGAAGGCCTGTACCGCAGCGTCCGCCCGGCTACCTGAACACGCGTCCGGCCGGACCGGCCTATAATTCACGCCAATTCCATCGAGTTGCCGCTTTGACCAGCCAAGCCCAAGTCATCAAGACCTCCCTCCCGAACCCGCCGCCATCCGTGCCGGCCCTGTTGGCGACCGTGCGCGAGGCTGTCGAAGAACTCAAAGCCAAGGACGTGGTCGAGATCGATGTGCGCGGCAAGTCCAGCGTCTGCGACTACATGGTGGTGGTCTCCGGCACCTCGACCCGCCACGTCAAGTCGATCGCCGACGAAGTGGTCAAGTTCGCCAAGCGCCTGGACGTGATGCCGCTGGGCGTGGAAGGCGAGCGCGAAGCCGAATGGGTCCTGGTCGACCTGGGCGATGTGGTGGTGCATGTGATGCTGCCGCGCGTGCGCGAGTTCTATGCACTGGAGCGTCTGTGGACCGTGGGCGATCAACGTCCGTCCGACGAAGACGAGTCCGACGAACTGCGCTGAGTCTGCGCAGGTGCGCCGCAGGCGCGCAGAGACAACAACGGCGCCCTTGGGCGCCGTTGTTGTGTGGGGCGTTCGCTGCGCAATCGGTCGGCGTCGTGCATTCCTTGGCCACGCGCTGTTCGGGACATGCATACCGCAGGTGCGCAGCGCCACGCGCTTAGAGCGGTCCGCGTTCCCACGGCCCGGTGATGGCCAGGGTAATGCCCGGCGTCTGGATGTTGACGAACAAGGTGCGCGCCAACGGGTCCCAGCACGCGCCGCAGAACTCGGTGTCGCGGTAGTCGCCTTCGGCGATCGTCTTGCCGGCATCGGCAATCTGCTGCGAGGTCAGCTGCACGTTGTTCTTGGCCAGATAGAACGAGGCGCCGTTGCGCGTCAGCCCGAGTAGACGCGCGCCGGGGCCGTATTGGTCCGGGCTTTCGCCGCCGTCTTCGCACAACACCACGCCGCCGCGCGCACTCACCGTCACGTTATTCGGGTTGTGCGCAGCCAGCTGATTGCCGCTGACGAACAGCGCGCTCAGGCGTTGGGTAAACAGGTCCAGTACCCACACCGCACCGTTGCCGTACCCACGGCGCCCCTGCGCATCCACGCCGGTGCTGGTGTCGACGATGAACATCTTGCCGTAGCTGTACCAGATGCCTTCGCCGCGGCTCATGCGCAGCGCGCCATCGGCCCAGGCCTGCGCGAACGGGCCGCTCAGGGTGTCGTTGGCGCCGATATCGGCAAAGCCGGCCGGCGCAGCGATGCTGTCCAGGTCGGGCTCGGAGATATCCACCCATTCCAGCTGGAATTGCTGGCCGATGCTGGCCACGGTGAGATCGGCATTGCGGCGCCCGCGCACGCGCGCGGCTTGCAATCGCCCGCCGTTTTCCAGCGAGCCATTGCGGCCGCGGCGGTCGTTGGGGATGAAGCGGTACAGGCCGGCCTTGTTGCGGTCGTCTTCGGTGAGATAGACGATGCCGGTGCGCGGATCGATCGCCACCGCTTCATGGCTGAAACGGCCCAGGCCCACCAGCGGGCGGCCGGTGGTGCGGTGGCTGTCCGGGTCCACCTCGAACACGTACCCATGCTTGCGGCCGGTGCTGGAGACCGTATTGGTCTTGATCTCTTCGCAGCTCAGCCAGGTGCCCCAAGGCGTGGGGCCGCCGGCGCAGTTGACCAGCGTGCCGCCCAGGCTGGGCTCCAGGCTGCCCCAGCCGCGCCGGCCGTAGCTGAGCGTGGTGGTGCCGCCGCCGGCCTGCTGGGTGCCGCTGACGATGCCGGTGTCGTACATCGCCGGTGCGCGGAACGGGTTGCCTGCGCCGCGTTCGTGGTTGCGGATCAGCACATATTCCAGACCGCGTAGCGGGTCGCTACCGGGGCGCCAGTCGGGTCGGCGCAGGCCGACCACGGCCATGCCGTCGTGGCGGTCGGGGCAGGGCTGGCCGTCGTCCATGCGGTCGCCGCTCCAGCCGAACGAGCGATAGCTGAAACCCTGTGGCAGCTGCAGCAGCGGCAAACCGGTGCTCTGGTCGGCGACCGGGGCGAGCGGGCCGTACCGGCTCGGGACCGGTGCAAGCTGCGTGGAAGGCGAGGTGGCGGCCTGGGCTTGGCGCGACTGCAGCGCGCTCAAGCTGCCAAGGGCGCCGGCGGCCATGACGGCAGCACTGCCCTTGAGAACCTGGCGGCGGGCGGGATCGAAAATCGGCATCGAACGACTCCTGCGTGGCTGGGTGGTCGAGCGACACTAATTGCCAGCTGTAACCACACCATGACACGCGGTGACAAATCGCCGCGGGCTGCCCGGGCTGTGACGCGGATATCATGTGGCCATGAAATGCCGACTCATCGCTACCGGCGAGCGCGCACCAAGCTGGGTGGCGCAAGGTTTTGCCGAATATCAAAAACGTCTTTCGCACTGGATGCCGCTGGAGCTGGTCGAGATCGAGCCCGGCCTGCGCGGCAAGGGCCGCGATGCGCAGCGCGCGACCGACGACGAAGGCCGTCGCGTGCTCGCGGCGCTGCCAAAAAATGCCTACGTGGTGGCGCTTGATGTCCCCGGGCGCCCGCTCAGTTCCGAACAGCTCGCCCAACGCATGGAGCATTGGCGCGGACAGGGCCGCGACCTGGCGTTTCTCATCGGCGGGCCGGAAGGCCACGCGGCGGAGGTGCTCAAGAGCGCCAGCGAAAGCTGGTCGATCGGCCCGCTCACCCTGCCGCACATGCTGGTGCGCCTGATCGTCGCCGAGCAGCTGTATCGCGCCGCGGCGATGCTGGCCAACCATCCGTATCACCGCGCATAAGAGCGCCTAACGGAACTGGTGCGCAGAGCCACATCGATGCGGCGGCTGCGGTTGCAGGCCGCCGCATCCAGTCGCCACTTAGTTCAGCGAGAAGCTCACCGGCACCAGACCATAGGCCTGCACGGCCTGGCCGTTCTGCATCGCCGGCTGGAAGCGCCAGCTGCGCAGCACCTGGCTACGCGCGGCCAGGTCGAGCACGCGATGGCCGCTGCTGGTCTGCACGCTCACTTCGGCCGGACGCCCATCGGTGCCAACCAGTACGCGCAGCACCACCGTGCCTTGCTGCCCTGCACGCAGTGCAGCCGCCGGATAGCTCGGCGCGGGCGAACTCAGATACTGCAATTGCCCTGCTTCGACCGGGCCGCTGGGTGGGGTGGTTGTCGGAGCGCTGTCTGCAACAGCGTCGGAGACCGTTGCGGCAACGGCAGCCGGTGCGCTGTCGACAACGGAGGGTTCACTGATCACCGGGGTCTGTACCGGCACCGGCAGCGTCTTGGTCGGTGAATGCGTTTTCGGCGTGAACTTTACTTCGACTGGAAACACCAGCGGCGGTGGCGGCGTCGGGATGCTGACCGGCATGAGCCAGCGCTCTTTTGGCGCGGTCTGCTGCGGAATGGCCCGGTGCGAGAGCGGAATCAGCAACAACCCGCCGGCCAGCAGGTGCAATGCCACGGCCGTGCTCATCGCCAGAACGCGGGAGGGGTCGATGCCAAGGGGACGGGAAGAAACCTGCGATTGCGTGCGAACCATCATCCACCTCCAGAACGGAACTGCGGAAAGGACCAGCGCGAGCCGGACGCACATCACCATCCGGTGGCGTAGGTTTACCGCAGTGGTGGCAACCGCACAAGCGCCGCGCAAATGCGCGGGGTTGCATCGAGCCGTCAACGCGGCACGCGTCGTTTTCATGGTGCTTGGGGATGCGTTGCGGCTCACGCATATCGCATGGACCAGCCGCGGCACTCATCCGCGCAAGCAAAACGCCCAGCCGAAGCTGGGCGTGGATCGAAGAAAAGCCCAGCCCTTAGCAGGGCTGGGGAAGCGACGCTGACGGGAGAGTGCGTCAGTAGTCGTACGACACGGACAGCACGGCGTAGCGGGGCTGAGTGAAATAGACTCCCATGCCGTAGGTGTTGGACAGGGTGTAGGGGCTGTCTTCCCAGGTGGAGTCCACTTGCAGCGGCTTGCGTTCGTTGAAGATGTTGAAGCCTTGCAGGGTAACGGCCAGTTTTTTGTCGGCAAATGCCGGGCGGTAGGTCAGGCCCAGGTCGACGATCTTGGTCCACGGCAACCGGCCGGCGTCGCCAGGACGCGATGGCTGGCCGTTGCAGATGTGATAAGCCGAGCCGTAACCGACCGGGTCGCCCGCATCGGAAGACTCATCAGTGCCGTTGGTGCTGACATAGCCCAGGCAGGACCACGGCGTTCCGGACAGGACGCGGATATTGCCCGCGATTAGCCATTCCGGTGCGATCTGGTATGAGCCGTAAATCTTGATCTGGTGGCGCCGATCGTTGGCCAGGTAGCCGCCGGAATACCACATCAGCGCAGCGGCATCCCAGTCCTGGGTTTTGGACACGTCGGTCTGCCCGATATCGGATTTCACCTGGCCCTCTGTGTTCCCAAAGTTGCGCGACAGGGTGTAATCGATGCGGCCTTCCCACTTGCCGTCGAACGGATGCTGCAGGAACAGATCCAGTGCCAGGTACTTGCGCTTGGCCTTCTTGTCGAAGCCCCAATCGGCCGACGACATCGAAACCGCGGTGCGGCCGGAACCATCCAGGTTAGCCAGGCTGAAGGAATTGGTTTCGCCCGGGTTGAAGATGACGCAGCCGGGAACATTGACGGTGCTGGGGTCAACGCCGATCGCAGTCAGCTTGGTGCGCATCTTGTCCGAATCGCAGACATCGTCGATGGTGGTGCCCAAGTTGCGGTAGGTGAACTTGGCGCCGGTAACCCAGTCGCTGCCCAGCGTCTTGTCGAAGCCGACCATGAACTCATCCTGGTACATCGACTTGAGATCCCGGGCGGCAACGCTGGCCGAGTCGGTCGGCTGGCCGCATTCCTGATTGGAGGAGACCACGTTGCCGCCGCAGGAGAAACCCACGCTTGGGTCGACTGCGATCGGGGTCAGGCCGGTGGGATTGCCTTGCGCGTCGATGCCCGTGTAATTGAAGTACTCGCGGGTGTAGGTTGATGGTGATGCACCGCGGATGGCGACGCTGTTGGGCAGGGCCAGATAGTAGCGGCCAGCGTTACCGTAGACTTTCAATGACGAATCGCCGAAGACGTCCCAACTCAGGCCCAGGCGCGGCGCCCACTGGTCGCCGCTTTCGACATATGGCGTGCCGGCATCGTTGAAGTTAGTGAACTTGTCGTTGCGTACGCCCAGTGTCAGCAACAGGTTGTTGGTCACCTGCCACTTGTCTTCCAGAAAGTAAGCCTTCTGCCGGACCGACATGCTGGTAGACGTGTTGTAAACGCCTCGATACACGTAGTAACCGTTGCCGCCTGCCGGACCAACGCCTAGCGAACCGCTGATCGGCAAATCCGGACGCGACGAATTACCGTAGGTCCAGGTATAACCCGGTCCGGTCGTGACCACGCCCTCGTTGTCGGCGTTGAAGTACATATTGTCGACGCCCGCGGCCAGCGTATGGGCGCCCAGCACGTATTCCAGATCCAGGCGCAGACCGTGCGTGCGGTTTTCGCCGTCGCGTCCTTGAGACGAAGTCTGATTGTTACGGATCTCGGTACCTCCAGTGACGGCGGGGTCCTGCAGGTTGGCGGAATACAGATACGGATTTGTGCTCGGGTTGTTGCGATAGTCGCTCTGCTGGCTTTTGCCGTAGGTCGCGCTGAAGGTCAGTGCGTCGGTGATGTAGCTGGTGTACTTGCCAATGTAGTAACGGTCGTTGACCTTCACGGTGTCGGCGAATGCATCGCCTGCATCCGAGGTGATGCCGTCGTAGCCATTGAAAGCGCTATAGACACCGCTCTCGCGGTAATTGTTTTTTACGCCAGTGAATTCAAGGACGTTGCTGTCGTTGATATTCCAGTCGATCTTGGCGTAGACCTTCGGCTCATCAATGCGGTAGTTGTTGCGGCCGATGACCGGGCTGTCGCGGCTGGCGGTCGACGCGCCTTCGGTGCGTTCCTGTTCGGCGGCGATGAAAACGAAGAGCCGATCCTCGATCAGCGGGCCGCCCGCGTAGGCGCTGTAGACCGTATTCCATGCCTGGTCGTCCTTGCGGCTGCGGTACAAGGTGCCGGGCAGGCTTTCATCGCTGTACTCATAGCCGGCAGGCGGTGCGGTATTCGGATAAAAGACATTCTTGTAGTCGCTGGACAGGCTCTTCGGCCGCCACAGCATCTGGCCGCCAAAATGCCACTCGTTGGTGCCGCGCTTGCCGACCTGGCTGAGCACGCCGCCTGCCGAACGGCCGTAGCGGGCGCTGTAGCCGCCGGTATAGGTTTCCTGCTGGTCGATGGCGCCGTAGGGCAGGGTGACGCCGCCGATGTTGGTCAGCGGATTGGAGCTGAGATAGCCGTTGAGGTAGTAGGCGTTCTCGGTCACGCCGGCGCCGCCGAAGGAAATGGCGTTGCCGAAATAACCGCTGCCCTGTACCGCGCCCGGCGACAACAGCGCAATCGCTTCGCCCGAGCGTGCCAGTGGCAAGCGTTGCAGTTGCTCGGCCGTGATGACGGTGCGTGAAGCAGTGGCGGAGACGTCCACCGGCGAGATGTTTTTGCCGGTCACCGTGATGGTGCCCAGGGTGGCCGTGTCGTCGGACGCATTGCCGCTGCCAAAGGACACATCGGTGCCGGCGCCAACGCGCAGTGCGATGTTCTTGCGGGTCTCGGCGGCCTGGCCTTCGCGTTGCAGGGTGACGGTGTAGGTGCCCACCGGGAGGTTGCCAATGGCATAACGGCCATTGGCATCGACCGTTGCCGTGCGCGTCAAACCGGTGTCGCTCTGCGCGGTGACCGTTGCACCTGCACTGGCCGGCGCGCTTCCGTAGATGCCGGCAGTGGTGCTTTGCGCGGCTGCAGTGCCGGTCGCGAGCATGCCGACGGCGCCGCTCAGGGCAAGCGCAAGCATGCTGATGCGGCCATAGCGCGCAGGCGACGTGGAACGAAACGGGCGGCGTTGCCGCGCGGCGTGGCTGGTCATCTCTATCGCTCTCCAGATGGGCGCCGTCACGAAGATGACGGTGCGCTGACAATCGATGCTAGAGAGCGGTCGCGCTTGCTTAAAGAATGATTTCGCTAAATTTCATGTTTTTTTAAGCACAAACAGCCGAAAACGCGCATTCAGGATAAGTCGTTGTGACTGTGGGCACTTGCACCTAAGTAGTGCCTTTGCTTTAGAGAGGTAGCTAGTCGCTAGTGACTGGTCACCATCAGCGACTGCCAACGGTCGGAGGTGCGGTGCGCTTTACCGAGCGTACAAACGACACTGCCCTCCGAGGAGGGCAGTGCAAACGCAGTGGCTTGACGGTGGTCTGCCCTGTCAACGCCCCAGCTCGAACGTCACATCCAGGTTGATCGACAAGGTGCTCTCGCCGGGGGCGACCGGGGTGTCCATCTCGGCCTTTGCCGAGCGCATCGAGGCGGCCATCATCATCGGGCGGACTGCGCCGCCGCTGCGGCCTTCGGAAATGCTGACGATGCGGCGCACCTTCAGCCCCAGCGACTTGGCGTAAGTTTCGGCGCGCGCCTGGGCCTTCTTCAGTGCGGCAACGCGGGCTTCGTCGTAGACCGGCTCGGGTTGGTCGATCGAAAAGCTGGGGCCGTTGATGTCGTTGGCGCCTTGCGCGACCAGGGCGTCGAGCACCTTGCCCAGGCGGGTGATGTCGCGCACCTTGAGGCTGACCGTGTTGCTGGCCTGGTAGCCGTTGATCTTGGGCGCTTCGTTTTCCTTGTAGGTGTACTGCGGGCTCAGATTGATGCCGCTGGTCTGTACGTCTTTGTCGGCGATGCCGGCAGCTTTGACCGCGGCCATGACCTTGCTCATCTGTTCGGCGTTCTGGCGCATGGCGGCGTTGCCGTCGGCGGCCTGGGTGACCACCCCGGCAGACAGCGTGGCGATGTCCGGCACACGCTTGGCTTCGGCCTCGGCCGAGACATTGAGCAGGGTGCCGTCGCTGGGAATGGTGTAGCTGGACGCGGGTTGGGCGTGGGCAGTCATGGCGGTTCCGGCAGCGATGGACAGGGCCAGCAACAACGGCTTGAGATGGGTACGCATGAGATCTCCTTGTCTGTGTGGCGAGCGTGTTGGCAGCTCGATGAATATGTTGTGAGTCGAGCACGACAGCGCCGTCGGCAACGGTGTGTGCGTTCACCAGGCAAGCGGGCGAGTGCGGGCAACAGGTATGCTGGACGGATGCTCTATCTCGCTTCCCGTTCGCCGCGCCGACAAGAACTCCTGCAACGCCTGGATGTGCCGTTCCAGACGCTGCAACTGGATGTGCCCGAGCTGCGCGCAGCCGACGAATCGCCCGACCAGTACGTGCAGCGCGTTGCGTTGGAAAAGGCGCATGCCGGGCTGGCGCTGGTACAGGCCGCCGACCCCGACGCCATCGTGCTGGGCTCCGATACCGAGGTGGTGCTGGGCGAGCGGGTGTTCGGCAAACCGGTCGATGTGGACGATGCCGTTGCCATGCTGCGCGCGTTGTCCGGGCGCACCCACCAGGTGCTCACGGCGGTGGTTCTAGTCTGCGCACAGCGCGCGCCGGCCCAGGCATTGGTGGTGTCGGAGGTCACCTTCGACACGCTCGATGATGCGCAGATCGCCGCCTACGCCGCCTGCGGCGAGCCGATGGGCAAGGCTGGCGCCTACGCGATCCAGGGCCGCGCCGAACGCTTCATCCGCCATCTGTCCGGAAGCTATTCCGGCGTGATGGGATTGCCGCTGTACCACACCTCGCAGTTGCTCACAGCCTTCGGAGCGCATTGATGTCGGAAGAGATTTTGGTCAACGTCACCCCGCGCGAGACCCGTGTGGCGGTGATCGAGAACGGCATGCTGCAGGAACTGCACATCGAGCGCGGCTGGCGCCGGGGCGTGGTGGGCAATATCTACAAGGGCAAGGTGCAGCGGGTGATGCCGGGCATGCAGGCTGCCTTCGTCGAAGTGGGGCTGGAGCGTGCCGCGTTCCTGCACGCCAACGACGTGGTCCGTCTGGCACCGGCACCAGCCAGCGTGGTCGATACCGAAGAAACCCCGATCCCGCCGCCGCCGCCGGCCTCGGTGCCGATCGTGGAGCTGCTGCGCGACGGCCAGGAGATCGTGGTGCAGGTGGTCAAGGATCCGATCGGCACCAAGGGTGCGCGGTTGACCACGCAGATCAGCATCCCTTCGCGCTATCTGGTGCTGCTGCCGCAGTCCAAGGTGGTTGGGGTGTCGGCGCGCATCGAAGACGAAGCCGAGCGGCTGCGCCTGAAGACCATCGTCAGCGAGGTCTCGGCCCAGCATGGCGGCTTCGGCTACATCATCCGCACCAATGCCGAAGGCCAGCCGGCCGAGGCGCTGGCCGAGGACATCGCCTACCTGTCGCGGGTCTGGAACGTGGTCGAGCGCCGCGGCCGCGAAGCGCCGCCGTGCAGCATCATCTACGAAGACCTGAGCCTGCCGCTGCGCGCGGTGCGCGACCTGATCCGCCGCGACGTGGAAAAGGTCAAGGTCGATTCCAACGAGACCTTCGTGCAATTGCAGGCGTTCGTGGCCAAGTACATGCCGGTGCTGGCCGAGCGGCTGGAGCTGTACACCGGCGACCGCCCGATCTTCGACCTGTACGGGGTCGAAGACGAGATCGGGCGCGCGCTGAACAAGCAGGTGCCGCTCAAATCCGGCGGCTATCTGGTGATCGACCAGACCGAGGCGATGACCACCATCGACGTCAATACCGGCTCGTTCGTCGGTCAGCGCAACCTCGAAGAAACCGTCTTCCGCACCAACCTGGAAGCCGCGCAGGCGGTGGCGCGGCAACTGCGCCTGCGCAACCTGGGCGGCATCATCATCATCGACTTCATCGACATGGACGATGCGGAGCACCGCCGGCAGGTGCTGCGCACCCTGGAAAAAGCGCTGGCGCGCGATCATGCCAAGACCACCGTGTATGAGTTCTCGCCGTTGGGCCTGGTGGAGATGACCCGCAAGCGCACCGTCGAAAGCCTGGAGCGCCAGCTCTCGGAAACCTGCGGCCAGTGCGGCGGGCGCGGCACCATCAAGACCGCCGAAACGGTGACCTACGAAATTTTCCGCGAGATCACCCGCGCCGTGCGCCAGTTCGATGCCGCGCGCCTGTTGGTGATCGCCTCGTCGAAAGTGGTCGCCCGCATCACCGAGGAAGAGTCCGCCGCCGTGGCCGAACTGGAAGAGTTCCTCGGCAAGAGCATCCGCTTTCAGTCCGACGACCAGTACCTGCAGGAGCAGTTCGATGTGGTGCTGCTGTGAGTTCGGGATTGGGGATCCGGGATTCGGGATTTGTAAAAGCCGGCCCCGTCATGATGTGCGGCCAGCAGGAGCGTTGACGTTACCGTGCTTGGACACGCTGTAACCAATCCCGAATCCCCAATGCCCAATCCCCGCTCCTGATGCCCACCCCGCTGCGCCGCCGTCTTCGTCTGTTTCGCCGCTATGCGATCACTGCCTGCGCGCTTGCGCTGGTGGCGGTCGCGTTGTTGGTGGGCGCGGCCAGCCAGGCGCTGCCGTTGGCCGAGGAACATCCGCAACAGATTGCGCAGTGGCTGAGCCAGCGTGCCGGTCAGCCGATTGCGTTCGACCGGCTGCAGACCGAATGGACCCGGCGCGGTCCACTGCTGCGGCTGGATGGGCTGCGTATCGGTCCGCACGGCGAGGTGCGCGTCGGCCAGGCCGAGGTGCTGTTGGCGATGTACGCCGGGTTGCTGCCGGGCCATTCGCTGACCGAAATACGCCTGCGCGGCCTGGCGCTGACCTTGCAGCGCAGCGACGACGGTGTGTGGTCGGTCCAGGGCATGCCCAGCGGCGGAAACTCCGATCCGTTGGATGCGCTGCGCCGGCTGGGCGAGATCCAGCTGGCCGAAGCCCGACTGCACGTGGCCGCGCCCTCGATCGGCCTGGACACCACGCTGCCGCGCATCGACCTGCGCCTGCGCGTCAGCGGCTCGACGGTGAAGGTGGGCAGCCGTAGCTGGATCGATCTCACGCGCGCGCCGCTGACGGCGGTGCTGGAATTCGATCGCGACAGCGGCGACGGCAGCGCTTATGTGCAAGCCGATCCGGCCGACCTGTCCGCATGGGCGTCGTTGCTGCAGTTCGGCGGCATGCGCGTGGAGGGCGGTGGTGGGCGCTTGCAGGCCTGGGCGCAATTGCGCGCACGCCGGATCGCTGCAGTGAGCGTGGATGTCGACCTGCAGCAGCTCCGCCTGTCCGGGGCCGCGCTGCCGGACGAGACCGCGCGGCGCACGCTCACCTGGGAACGGCTGCAGGCGCGTGCGCGCTGGCAGACCATCGATGGCGGCTGGCGCGTGGACGCGCCGCTGCTGCGCCTGGGCCCGGCAGCGCAACTGCAGCACCTGGACGGGCTGAGCATTGCCGGCGGGCGCCGCTATGCGGTGGTGGGCAAGCATGTGGATGTCTCGGGCCTGATTGCAGCTGCCGCCTTGAGCGAGCAGTTGTCGCCCGCCTTGCGGCGTTGGCTGAGCTTGTCCAAACCGCAGCTGCGCGTGGCCGACCTGCAGGTCGCCGGCGAGCGAGGCGGCGACCTGCGCGCGCGGGGCCAGATCGAAGCGTTGGGGTTTCTGCCGGTGGGCAATGCGCCTGGCATCAGTGGCCTGCGCGGCACCTTCGATGGCGATGCGCAGGGCGTCGAGCTGGATCCCGCGCCCGACGCCACGCTGCGTTTCGATTGGCCGACCGGCTTCGGCGTGGTGCACGAGATCCAGCTGGCCGGCAAGATCGTCGGTTGGCGCGAAGGCGCGGGCTGGCAGGTCGCCACTCCGGCGTTGCGCGTGCAGGGCAAGGATTACGGCGCCAACGTGCGTGGCGGGCTGTGGTTCCAGGGCGATGGCAGCCGCCCGCGCATGCAGCTGGCGGCCCAACTGGACGATGTGGCGCTGCCGGTGGCGCGCAAGTTCTGGATCCGCTCCAAGATGAGCGAGGCCGCCATCGACTGGCTCGACATGGCCGTGGCCGGCGGCACCGTCACCGGCGGCACTGGCCTGGTCAGCGGCGATCTGGACGATTGGCCGTTCGACAACAACGACGGGCGCTTCGAAGCGTTCGGGCAGATCCGCGATGGCGTGATCCGCTTCCAGCCGGACTGGCCGGCGATGGAGCAGGTCCAGGCCAACCTGAGCTTCATCGGCAACGGCTTCTCGCTGCAAGGGCAGGGTGATCTGGCCGGTACCCCGGTCGCGCAGCTGGAAGCGGGTATTCCCAGCTTTGCCACCTCCGAACTGTACGTGCGCGCATCCACGCAGGCCGATGCGGCGCAACTGCTCGGCATGTTGCGCAAGAGTCCGCTGGAGCGACGCTATGGCGACACCTTGCGCAATCTCACCGTGTCCGGGCCGGCCGCCGTGACCTTCGACCTGCTGCGCCCCTTGCGGACGCATGGTGCCGGTGGCCATCTGCAGGGCACGGTGGCCCTGCAGGGCGCCAAGCTGGCCGACGCGCGTTGGGACCTGGCCTTCGACCAGGTCAGCGGGCAGGCCGAGTATCGCGACACCGGCTTTGCCGCCGAGCGGCTGAGCGTGCAGCACGAAGGCCGCAGCGGCGAATTGTCGTTGCGCGCCGGCGGGTTGGTGCAGGACCCCAGGCAAGCTTTCGAAGCACGTCTGGGCGCCACCCTAGATGCCAGGGAACTGTTCGACCGTGCACCCCAGATGGAATGGCTGCGCCCGTACGTGCATGGCAGTGCGCCATGGCAGGTGGGCGTGGATGTGCCACTGCCGCCGCCGGGGCAGACCGATGCGAACGCGGTGCTGACGCTGCGCTCCAATCTGGTCGGCACCACGCTGGATCTGCCCGCGCCGTTGGACAAGGCAGCCAGCGAGCCATTGGACACCCGGGTCAGGGTCGCGCTGCCGCTCGGCGATGGCGACATCGATGTGGGGTTCGGCAAGCTGGTGGCGCTCAAGGCCAGCAGCCATGGCGCGCAGACCGGCGTGCGTGTGGTGATGGGCACCGATACCGTCACCGAACGGCCACCCGCCAACGGGCTGGTGGTGACCGGCCGCGCCGCCTCGCTGGATGCGATCGACTGGATCAGCCTGGCGCGCGGCAGCAGCGGCGACGCCGACATGCCACCGTTGCCCGGCCAGCCGGCCGTGCCCGCCAAAGACCCGATGCCGTTGCAGCAGGTGGATGTGCAGGCAGACCGGTTGCTGATGATCGGTGGGGTGTTCCCGCAGACGCGTCTGCGTCTGCGCCCCACCCGCGACACGGTGGCGGTGACGCTGGACGGCCCCTCGCTGGCCGGCCAGCTCACCGTGCCCAATGCCGACGGCGCAACGGTGCAGGGCACGTTGAAGACCGTGCACTGGCAGCCGGTGGAGGCGCCTGCCGAGCCGGCCGCGCCCGAGCCCGGCGACCCGTTGGCAGGCGCGTTGCCGGAGCCCGCGCGTCGTGCCGTGGCCGAATTCGACCCGGTGTCGATCCCGCCGCTGGCGCTGGATATCGACGATCTGCAGATCGGCAAGATGACCTTCGGTGCGGCCACCCTGCGCAGCAGCCGGCTCACCGATGGCATGCAGGTGGATCAGCTGCAACTGCGCTCGGACGATCAGAACATCGGCCTCACCGGGGCCTGGCGCGGCAAGGGCGAGGCGGCCAGCACGCGGTTGTCGGCGCGCGTGGACAGCCGCAACCTGGGCAATCTGCTGCAGAACCTCACCCTGGGCGGCCAATTGCGCGGCGGCGAAGGGCAACTGGAGCTCAATGCCGGCTGGCAGGGCTCACCAACCGGTTTCGCGCTCGGCTCGCTGGACGGCAACCTCAAGGTCGATGTGCGCAATGGCCAATTGCTGGAAGTGGACCCGGGCGCCGGCCGCGTGCTCGGCCTGCTGAGCGTGGCGCAGCTGCCACGCCGGTTGATGTTCGACTTCCGCGATTTCTTCTCCAAGGGGCTGGCCTTCAACAAGCTGGCCGGCGAGGTGCGCTTCGGCGAGGGCTTCGCGCGGACCGATGCCATCCGCATCGAAGGCCCGGCTGCCGACATCGCGATCCGAGGCCAGACCGACCTGCGCGCGCAGACCTTCGACCAGACCGTGGACGTGAACCCCAAGGCCGGCAACCTGCTAACCGTGGTCGGCGCAGTGGCCGGCGGCCCGGTGGGTGCCGCCGTCGGCGCAGCGGCCAACGCGGTGCTCGGCAAACCGCTGGGTGCGATCGGTGCCAAGACCTATCACGTCACCGGGCCATGGAAAGACCCGCAGGTGGACGTGGTGGAGCGCGAGGCGCGCGAGCGGGCGCCGAGCAAACCGGCCGCCCCCTCCGGCAGGTCCGGCAAGGCAGATCCGACGCAGCGCTGATGGACTCCGTCGGCCTCACTCTGCGGGCGCGTCCTCGCTGCCGGCACGGGTAAACATCGGCAGGCGCAGTCGCGACCGATGTCCCGGCACCGGCGGCTGCCCGGGTGCGGCCACACCAAGAAAATAGCCACGCTGCCATTTTTCGCGTGCCGCCGCCGATTGCGTATCGGGCAGTTCCTCGAGAAAGCGCGTGCGGCTCCGGGTCCAGTCGGCGTGTTGCTGGGCCAGTTGCGGCGCTTCGGAAAGCGGCTTCCACTGCGGCTGCACCTGCTCGATCAACTGCCGCTGCAGCGGGAACAGATGACAGAACGGTTCGCCCGCCTCGAAGCGCACCCGCCCGGGCCGGGTGAAGCGCCAGTTCATGGTGAAGGTATGCGGGCTCCAGTCGGTTTCCACCATGCCGCTCAGCGCGCCGATGCCGTCCTTGGGGCGGTTCAGCGGCCCGGTAACGAACAGGTCGATGCCGGTGTCGGTGCGGAACAGGCACGGTACGTGGAAGGTCAGCACGCCATAGCCGAAGTGGCTGATCGCCGGTGCCTGCGTGTCGGCATCGGCGCTGATGCTGATCGCCGCCAGTGCGTCGCTGCCGTCCCAACTGGCCTCGAAACCGGACTGGCACAGCAGCTCCCAGCCATGCGCATTGGCGATCGCCAGCGGCAGGCAGCGGTAGGCGTAGCGCTGGTCGGTGGCATCCATCCACGCGCGCTCGTGCGGGGCAGGGCGGATGTCCAGCGTATGGCCATCCAGGACGTAGGCGATGAGCTTCATGCGCGGGCGACCGGTGAAGAACTGGCCAGCGATGATAGCCGCGCGCATGTTCAGCCGAACGACTTGTCTCCCCGGCGCGCGGGCCCCATCCTGACCACATGACCGATAACGCTCTCACTCTGGCCGAAACCCGGCTGCTGCTTCCTTCCGGCCTGGACGCCGGCCATCTCGACCGCACCTTCGGCGCCCTGCTGGGCCCGGGCATCGACTTCGGCGATCTGTATTTCCAGCATTCGCGGCGCGAGAGCTGGAGCGTGGAAGACGGCATCGTCAAGGACGGCGCGCATTCCATCGAACAAGGCGTGGGCGTGCGCGCAATCGCCGGCGAAAAAACCGGCTTCGCCTATTCCGACGACATCCACCGCGATGCACTGCTGGAAGCGGCACAGTCCGCGCGCGCGATCTCGCGCGAGGGCGGGGCGCAATCCACCCGCGCGCTGGTACGCGGCAATGGCCGTGCGCTGTACCCGGCCACCGATCCCATCGACGACATGGACAGCGCCACCAAGGTGGACCTGCTGCGCCGGATCGACCAGTTCCTGCGCGCTGCCGACCCGCGCGTCAAGCAGGTGATGGTGAGCCTGTCCGGCGGCGTGGACACGGTGCTGATCGCCCGCAGCGACGGCGTGCTGGCAGCAGACGTGCGGCCGCTGGTGCGCTTGAACGTGCAGGTGATCGTCGAACAAGGCGGCCGGCGCGAATCCGGTTATTCCGGCGGCGGCGGCCGCTATGGCTATGCCGAACTGTTCGCCGACGGCCGCCCGGAAGGGTTTGCGCGCGAAGCGCTGCGCCAGGCGCTGGTGAATCTGGACGCGATCCCGGCGCCGGCCGGGGTGATGCCGGTGGTGCTTGGCCCGGGCTGGCCCGGCGTGCTGTTGCACGAGGCGGTGGGGCACGGCCTGGAAGGCGACTTCAACCGCAAGGGCACCAGCGTCTACGCCGGCCGCATCGGCGAGCGCGTGGCCTCGCCGGGCGTGACCATCGTCGATGACGGCACCCTTGACGGGCGCCGCGGCTCGCTCAATATCGACGACGAAGGCACGCCCAGCCAGTGCACCACGCTGATCGAAGACGGCGTGCTGGTGGGCTACATGCAGGACAGCCACAACGCGCGCCTGATGGGCGTGGCGCCCACCGGCAATGGCCGCCGCGAATCGTTCGCGCACCTGACCATGCCGCGCATGACCAACACCTACATGCGCGCCGGCCAGCACGACCCGGAAGAGATGATCCGCTCGGTCAAGAAGGGCATCTACGCGGTGAACTTCGGTGGCGGCCAGGTCGACATCACCAGCGGCAAATACGTATTTTCGGCCACCGAGGCCTACCTGATCGAAGACGGCAAGGTCACCGCACCGGTCAAGGGCGCCACCCTGATCGGCAACGGCCCGGAAACCATGCAGAAGGTGCGCATGATCGGCAACGACCTGGCGCTGGACGAAGGCGTGGGCGTGTGCGGCAAGGACGGGCAGAGCGTGCCGGTCGGCGTCGGCCAGCCGTCGCTGCTGATCGACGGCATCACGGTTGGCGGAACGCAGGCCTGAGATGCGGGGAATCGGGATTGGGGAATGGGGAATCGCAACGGCGGGAGCGGGGTATCGCGTGTCTGAGCCTTGTGCTGCGTCGGGCTTAATACCGGGAATCGGGATCAGGGCAGCGGGAGGCGCAGCGGTAGAGGGGCATAGCGTCCTCGGCGCTCAGGTGTCGCCTACCCAGGTTGCTGATGTTGGACGCATGCTGCCGCGGTGGACTGCGGCGGAGGCGCTGGTTGAGCAGCGCCGCGCTTGCGGCCGCCAGGTCCTATTCGTCGTCTCCCGGATCCTGGTTGTCTTCCAGTCCCGAATCCCCGCTCTCCAATCCCTGCTCTTGAGACAGCTCCCGCAGCACCTGGAACAGTTCGCGGTAGGCGCGCGGGGGCTTGTTCTTGGCACGTTCGTGGATCGCGTTGCGCACCAGCTGACGCAGTTGCTGGCGGTCGGCGGCCGGGTAGGCTTCCAGCAGTTCGGCCAGCGCCACGTCGCCTTCGGCCAGCAGGCGTTCGCGCCAGCGTTCGACCCGGTGGATCGCCGCCACTTCGCGGCGCGCGGTATCGCTGTTGGCGTCCAGCGCATCGCGGATCGCGGCCAGGGCCTGCTCGTCCTCGCGGCGCATGTGCTTGGCCAGAAACGCCAGCTGCCGCTTGTGCGCAATATGCGAGGTGATGCGCTTGCTCTCTTCGATATGCGGGATCAGCGATTCGGGCACCGGCAACTTGGCCAGCTGCGCCGGGGTCAACGCCACCAGCTTTTCGCCCAGGTCGAAAATCTCCAGCGCCTCGCGCCGCTGCTGGCTGCGGCTGGCGCCACGAAATTCACCGGTCTCTTCATCGCGTCCGCGCATTGCCACCACATCCCGAAACTTGGTTGATAAACATCTGCGGCCTCGAACGGCCGGGCGTCGGCGGAATAACTCCGCACCGAATTCAAACATTCCGGTCATGGATGGCCGGGCTTTCGCGGACGGATCCGCGTTTCCAAGGATAAAGCATTGAACGCACTCTCCTCCGAAATCCGCGTCACCGACGACAGCCTGCAGCGCCTGGATGCGCTCACCGACATCTCCCAGCGCCTGCTCGAGCGCGCGCGCGCCGCCGGCGCCACGCAGGCCGAAGTCAGCTGCAGCGAAGAGCGCGGCCTGGACGTCAATGTGCGGCTGGGCGATGTGGAGACGGTCGAATCCACGCGCGATCGTGGCATTGCGGTCACGGTCTACTTCGGCAAGCGCAAGGGCAGTGCCAGCACTGCCGACCTGCAGGATTCAAGCCTGGAATCTACCGTGGCGCAGGCCTGCGCGATCGCCCGCTTCACCGAAGACGACGTGGCCGCCGGCCTGGCCGACCCGGAGTTGATGGCGCGCGAGTTCCCCGAGCTGGACAGCTGGCATCCGTGGGCGCTGGACGCCGATACCGCCGTGGATCTGGCGCTGGCCTGCGAAACCGCCGGCCGCGACGCCGACGCGCGCATCACTAATTCCGATGGCGCCTCGGCCAGCACCGGTCTCAGCCTGTCGGTGTACGCCAATTCGCACGGGTTCATCGGTCGCGAGCGCGGTACCCACCACTCGATCAGCTGCGCGCTGATTGCCGGGCAGGGCGATGGCATGCAGCGCGACGGCTGGTACAGCAGTGCACTGGCACGCGAAGACCTGGAAGCGCCCGACGCCATCGGCCGCCATGCCGCCGCGCGTACCGTGGCGCGCTTGCAGCCGCGTTCGCTGCCCACCGGTCAGTTGCCGGTGCTGTTCGCTCCGGAAGTGGCGCGCTCGCTGGTCGGCCACCTGCTCGGCGCGGTGTCCGGCGGCGCGCTGTATCGCCGTGCCAGCTTCCTGCTCGACAGCGTCGGCAGCACGTTGTTCCCGGACTGGTTCAACATCGAAGAGCTGCCGCACCTGCGCCGCGGTTTGCGCTCGGCCGCCTTCGACGGCGAAGGCGTGGCGACGCGGCGTTCGGCATTGATCACCGACGGCGTGCTGCAGCGTTACGTGCTGGGCAGCTATTCGGCACGCAAGCTGGGCCTGCAGACCACCGCCAACGCCGGCGGCGTCCACAACCTGCAGGTCACCGCCAATGCGGGCGATCTGGCGTCGATGATTGCCGGCATGTCGCGCGGCCTGCTGGTCACCGAACTGATGGGCAACGGCGTCAATCCCGTCACCGGCGACTATTCGCGCGGGGCCGGCGGCTTCTGGATCGAGAACGGCGTGATTGCCTACCCGGTCGATGGCCTGACCATCGCCGGCAATCTGCGCGACATGTTCGCCGGCATCGAAGCGGTGGGCAGCGATGTCGACCCGCGCTCGCACGTAAAGATCGGCTCGGTGCTGATCAACCGCATGACGGTGGCAGGCGACAGCTGAGCGGCACCGCTGTGTCGGCTTCGCCGGTTTCCGGGCGGCTTGTCGTGTAGGCGCACGCCTCACGAGTCGCCGCTCGCACCTGACGATGCATCTGCGTAACGCCGAAGCGGGCAGGTCACGGTCACCGCCGCTGTCTCCGATGCGATATGCGCAATGGGGTATGGATCTTGCGGCGGCGCGCGCGACGTGCGAGCGCTACCTACGCACCTTGCGGCGCGCGTGAATAAGCCCTCTGCGTCTTGTGGGCGGCACCCGCTCGCACTAAGGCAGGGTGGTCTTTTTCGCCATGGCGCGGCCGATTGCAGCCATGGCCGGGCCGCGCACCCATGTCTTTCCGCACTGGTGGCCGGCTGAATCGTTGCTATAGTCCGCCGCACCACAACCATGCACGGGGAGACATGATGAGCGAATTCGAATCGCACGCCGCACCGCCACCGCCACCGGTCAGCACCAGTCCGTCGGAGGAGCGTACGCTCGCGCTGGCCGCGCATCTGCTCGGCATCGTGACCTCGTTCGTCGGTGCGTTGGTGATCTGGTTGATCAGCAAGGACGCCAGCCCGTCCAAGCCGTTCGCGACCGATCAAGCCAAGGAAGCGCTGAATTTCCAGATCACCGTGCTCATTGCCACCGTGGCAGCGATCATTCTGACCATTGTCTCGTTCGGCATCCTGTTCTTCTTGCCGACGCTGGTGTGGATTGCCAACCTGGTGCTGTGCATCCTGGCCGCTGTCAAGGCCAACAACGGCGAGCATTACCGTTACCCGTTCGCGCTGCGCCTGATCAAGTAACCGGCGCGGTGGAAGCGACAAAGGCCCGGCAGCGATGCCGGGCCTTTGTCGTATCAGGCGATGGAGCGATCAGTTCTGCGCCGGAGTGTTTTCGGCGAAATACTCATGGCTGTCGGCGTTGGTGATGGCCTGCGCCGGGTTGCTGATCGCCAGGCTGCGCGCGCCGGACTGGCCATAGACGCGATCCTGGGTGCCGGCAACGACCGTGAAGTGACTCATCTCGTGTACCAGCGTGCCGGCCTTGGAGTCGGTGCCGGTGGTCGATGCACTCCAGAACGCATTGCAGACATAGATTTCGTAAGGTGCATTGGCGTAGACGTACGCGAAGGCACTGTCGGTGCAACCGCAATTGATGGTGATCTGGCCGTTGTTCTGGTCCAGCGCATTGTCGATGTTGACGAAGTTCGAGCTGACCCGGCTGTAGCGCGAGGCGTTATAGGCACCAAACCAGGTGGTGTAACGCGCGCCGGTGCTGCCGGCATTGAGGTAGTTGCGCGCGTTCTGCGAGTAGTTGCGCGCGGCAGTGACGGCACTGGCGATCTGGCTGGTGCGGGTGGTGCTGCAGTTGAGGTAATTGATGCCGTTGACCACGGCGGTCGGGCCGACTGCGAGCTGGCGCTGTACGCCACGGTTGACGCCGTCCAGCCACACGGTGAGCGGGGTGCTGGTGGCCACGGCCGGCTCGCCGCTGGCGGCTTTCATCAGGCTGCCGTCGGAAAAGGAGGCGTACTGCAGCGCCGAGCGCACCTGGATGGTGTAGTTGCCGCTGGTGGACAGATCGTAGGCGCCGGCCAGATCGACCTCGCCCTTCACGCTCTGGCCTGGCTGCAGGATGGTGAAGTCGGCGGCCTTGGGCAGGCCGCGCTTGACCAGGCGCCCGGTGTAGTCCACCGGCTTGCCGTCGCGGCTCACTTCCAGAATGCCGTTATCCAGCGACTTCAGCGGCAGCTGGTACGTCGGCACGCGTGCGGTCTGGCTGCCGTTATTGGTGACGGTGACGGCGATCTTGCCCTGATGACGCCCAGCCTGGTCGGCCACTGGCGACAGTTCGATGGTCAACGGAAGCGGGCCGCGCACGGACTGCGCCTGGGCCGATCCGAGGACGCCAACAACGGCCAGCGTGCCTGCTGCAAACGATGCGAGAAAAACGTTCTTCACCAGTGACTCTCCGTGTGATCGGGGGATGTCCGCGGATGCGGGCAAGCCAAACCTAGGCAGGACGAGCGGACGCGACAAGTTATTCAATTGCGAATATTTTTGTTCGTAGCGAACTTATGAACGCCGCTGAAATAGCACGGATGTCGACAATTCAGCTTTAAAATGTGCAATCGGTCATGTGCTGCGACTCAGAATGTGTCATCGCATGACACAAACGCAGCCAAGAAAAGTTGCAATGTGTGACCCAGTTCGCCGCTTGCACGCCCCCGATGCAGACGTTGACCGTGCGCTGGCGCACGGAGTGCGCAAATCGTGTCCGGCGCGTCCGCTTTATGTCGCAAATCGTCCAGATGTGGCTGCGCGAGCCACCGGCGCGCCATTGCGGCACGCGGGAAACTTCAGATCGATTCGGGCATCGGCCGTTCCTGCTCGCTGCGGTGTAGCGGCGTTGGCAACTGCGCCTAGTGCGCGCGGTTCACCGCAAACCGGCCCAAGGTGGCCAACGTCTCGCCTGGTTGCCCATAGGGCTGCAGGACGTCGTGCATGCGCGCGGCCAGCTCGGCCAGCTTCGCCTTGGCGCCATCCATCCCCAGCAGGGCGGGGTAGGTGGATTTGGCTTGCGCCGCGTCCTTGCCGGCGGTCTTGCCCAGCTGCGCCGAGTTCGATTCCACATCCAGGATGTCGTCGCGCACCTGGAAGGCCAGGCCCAAGGCGTCGGCAAATTCGTCCAGACGCTGCTGGTCGGCCGCCGCGGCACCTCCGGTGAGTGCGCCCATCCGGACCGCCGCACGGATCAACGCGCCGGTCTTGAGCGCATGCATACGTTGCAGATCCTGCAGCGACTGCAGTTGCCCGGTCGCATCGATATCCAGCGCCTGGCCGCCGCACATGCCGGCCGCGCCCGCAGCAGTGGCCAGGCTCTGCATCCAGCTGACGCGCAGTTCGGCGCTGGCAGAGGCAGTGGCGAGTAATTCGAACGCGCGCGTCTGCAAGGCGTCGCCGGCCAGAATCGCGGTGGCCTCATCGAAGGCGATATGCACGGTGGGCTGGCCGCGCCGCAGCGCGTCGTCGTCCATCGCCGGCAAGTCGTCGTGCACCAGCGAATAGGCGTGAATCAGCTCTACCGCCACCGCGGGCGTGTCGAGCTGATCCTCAGCAGCGCCGAACAAAGCGCCGCTTGCGTAGACCAGCAGCGGACGCATGCGCTTGCCCCCGCCCAGCACGGCATGGCGCATCGCTGCATGCAGGCGCTGCGGCGCATGCGTGGCGCGCGGCAGGCCCGCCTCCAGGCTGCGTTCGGTGCGGGCGATCCAGTGGTCGAACAGCGCCGAGCTCACCTCAGCCGTCCAGCGACGGCGGTTCGAAGGCTTCGGCAAGCTCGGGGCGGGCGGGGTCGGTCAACAAGCGCACGCGCAGTTCGGCCTGTTCCAGCGCCTGCTGGCAATCACGGTACAACCCGATGCCGCGCTCGTAGGCCGTGAGCGATTGCTCCAGGCTCAGATCGCCGACTTCCATCTTCTGCACCAGTTGCTCGAGTTCTTCCAGCGACTGTTCGAAGCGGGCAACCGGGGACGTTTCGTTCAAAGACTTCTTGGCCATCGCTAAAGTGTGCGGCGCGCGCGCAGGCGGGTCAATTCGCGTCGGCAGCCGCGCGCCATTGCAGCGCGGCGGCATTGGTCTGCAACCATGCGTCCAAGGTGGCGGAAATGATGCAGTCGCCGGCGGCGAGCACCTGCGTGCCGTCCCACAGGATCGGCAGGCGCCCGCGCTCCCACGGCGGTAGATCCAGCGCCTGCAGCAGGTGTTTGAGTTGGTGCGAATGCGTGCGCTGCGGCAGCACGACGCGCTCGCCGCCCTGGCGTGCGCGCACCAGCAGCGGTTGCGCAAAGCGCAGCCCGGGTGCGCCGAGCAACTGCAACTGCGCACCGTCGGGCAGGTGCAGGGGCGCTGCGCCGTCCCACTGCGCGTGCCAGTCCGACGGCCAGGCCGCAGCGGGGCGGTGCAGAAACAGGTACTGTCGCCAGCGGCGTACTTTTACCTGTTGCCACGCAAAGCAGGCCTGCCGATCTGCAGCGTGATTGTCGATTTCCCGTTCCAGTGCGGCCACGCCTTGCGCAGGCAGCGGCGGCGCGTGCGCCGCACTCACCCAGGCGCGCAACAGCCGTGCCCTTCGTTCCACGGGGTGCGCGCGCAATGCCTGCAGATCCAGCGCGCCGCTTGCGGTCCGCACACTCGGCAACAACGCCATGTCCTGCTGCAGCAGTAATGCGCTGGCGTTGGCGCTCAGTTGCGCACTGCGCGCCAACGCGTCGGGTGCTTGCGGCCAGCGTTGCTGCAGCAACGGCACGACCTGGCTGCGCAGGAAATTGCGGTCATGGCGCGGATCGGCATTGCTGGGATCTTCGATCCAGCGCAACCCTTGCGCATGCGCGTAGGCGAGCAGATCGGCGCGGGCGTGCGCCAGCATCGGGCGCCACAGCGTGCCGCTGGCGAATGGGCGCTGCGGCCGCATCGCCGCCAGGCCTTCGGGGCCGGACGCACGCAGCGCACGCAGCAGGAAGGTTTCCGCCTGGTCGTCGCGATGGTGCGCCAGCGCCAGCCATTCGCCAGCAGTGAGCGCCTGCGCGAACGCCGCATGGCGCGCGTGGCGTGCTGCCGCTTCCAACCCAAGACCGCTGTCGCGTGCCACCTGCACCCGCACGATCTGCAACGGCACCTGCAGCGTGTCGCAGGTGCGTTGGCAATGCGCGGCCCAGGCATCGGCATCGGCATGCAGCCCATGATGCACATGCAGCGCGCGAAATCCTGCGTGCCGATAGCGTGGCGTCGCCGCCAGCAGATGCAGCAGCACGCTGGAATCCATCCCGCCGCTATAGGCCAGCAGCACCGGGCCGGGCGGGGTGGCTGGCAACAGGAGCGGGGTGCCGGTCAGCATAGGCGCAATCTCGCAGCGGCTCCTGCGCGCTCGGCGAGCAGATGCCATCCCTGCTGCGTGATTGCGTGTCGGCCGCCTGCCCGGGGTGTTCTCTGCTTGGGACCCATCGACGATTCCGTCGTTCCCGGCGCCCCGTAGCGCGAACAACCGTGCGCAGCTGCAGTCTGGGCTGCAACGTGCTGCCGTGCGCGGTCACCGCATCGTTCCGCTACGGCCCATCCGAGCACCACACCAACGGCTGGGGACTGCGGCTGTTCGCAGGCGCGATTGCACATGGCGGTGGCGACGCCAGGCGGGCAGGTCGAGCGGCGATGCGGCAACCGCATCACGCGCCAGCTCGCCCGCCATCGCCGCAGCGCCGCCCGCGCATCAGCGCTTGACCGCAGCCTCGAAGGTGGCCGGCCTGGGCAATTCCACCGGCACGCCGGCGGCATCGCAGGTGCCTGCCTTGCACAGGCGCTCGCGCAAGCGCGGGGTGGCCTGGACGATGACGTGGTAGATCACGTTCTCTTCCAGCGTGCCGCGGAATGCCGCGCTGCCGGGGCCGGTGGCCCAGATGCCGACATCTTCGCCGCCGTGGCTTTCGGATTTGGTCGGCACCAGCGCTTCCTGCATGTAGCTGGGGGCCTCGGTGTCGACGTGGGTCAGGTCCGGGCGGCCGGCAGCCGGCTCGCTGCTGCTGGGTTCGTGCGGATATTTCTTGGGGCCGGCCGGCTGCGCATTGCTGGCACCGGTGTAGCCGGGACCGTTGGCGTAGCTGAGCGTGGTGTATGGCTGGCCGGCCAGGTCGGTGGCCAGCTGGCTGCGGTCGCCTTCTTCGCCGCCGGTGCCGCGCACCTTGCCCAGGATCGGGTTGCCGCGCACCGGGTAGCCAACAAAGTTGAGCGTGTGCGAATGGTCGGCAGTCACGATGATCAGCGTGTCCGCTGGCGCAGTCTGCACGGCAGCGCGTACGGCATCGGACAGCGACACGGTTTCGTCGAGTGCGCGGTAGGCATTGCCGGCGTGGTTGGCGTGATCGATACGGCCGCCTTCGACCATCAGGACGAAGCCATTCGGGTCGCGCGACAGCGACTGGATCGCGGTGCGGGTCATTTCGGTCAGGCTGGGCTCGCCCTGCGGGGTGCGGTTGCGGTCGTGGTCGAACTGCATGTGGTCCGGCTCGAACAAGCCCAGCAGCGCCGGTGCACCGGACGCTGCCTGCAACTGCTGCTCGTTCCAGACATAAGCGCCCTGCGGGTGCGCCTGTTTCCATTCGGACACCAGATCGCGGCCGTCCAGGCGCAGGCCCACCTTGTCGTCGTATTCCGGGTCGCGCTCCTGCACGCTCTGGAACTGGCTGCGTCCTCCGCCCAGTACCACTTGCGGGCCTCGGCCGTAGCGGGCGGTGGAGAGCAATTGCTGGGCGATGTCCTGGCAGCCGGCAGCACGGGCCGATTCGGGAAGGTCGGTGTCGTTTTCCCAATTGCGGTCCGGCGAATGCGCATAGGTTGCCGCCGGCGTGGCGTGGGTCAGGCGCGTGGTGGTGACGATGCCGGTGGCCATGCCGGCGCTGTCGGCCAGCTGCAGCCAGCTCAGCAGGCCCTTGTTCAAGCTGTCGGCACAGTCGCTGCGGTTGCCGCTGCTGACCCCGATCGCGCCCATGTGCGACTTCACGCCGGTGGTGATCGCGGTCATGGTGCCGGCCGAATCCGGCGTCTGCGAGTCGGTGTTGTAGGTCTTGCTGAAAGCGGTGGCGGGGAATTGTTCCCACGACAACAGGTTTTCTTCGCCCGGCCCGCCCTTGCGCTGGCCGTCCAGGATGCGGGCGGCGGCGACCGTGGTCAGGCTCATGCCATCGCCCAGGAACAGGATCACGTTGCGCGCCTTGCCGGCCATGGCGCCGTTGCCGGCGGCACGGGCGGCGCCCGAGCGGTACCACCACTGCGGGGTTTCGCCCGCCGGGTGCGCCACCGGCGGTACCTCCACGCGGACCGACGCGGGTGCGGAGGTGCTGCTGCCGGTCGTGGAGGCGCAGGCGGCGACGCACAGCGTGGTCAGGGCGGCGAGGGTAGGCAGGCGGTAACGCATCGGCATCGAACTCGTGGCTGAATCAATCCCCATTATGCCGCGCTGGGTGGTGTCACACCGATGACACAGCGCTGTTCCAGCGGTGGTCTCGCGGGCAGGGCAGCCCTGGGCTATGGTGCATGCACTTTCCCCCCGGAAGATTCGACGACATGAAACTGGTTGCGGCGTGGTTGCGCATTCCGTTCTGGCAACGCGTGGTGGCCGGCTTCGTCCTCGGCGCGCTGGTCGGCTGGGCCATGGGCCCGGCGGCCGATGTGTGGTTCGGTCCCCTGGGTGACCTGTACGTCACGCTGATCAAGATGATCGCCATCCCGCTGGTGTTCTTCGCGGTGATCAATGCGATCTCGTCCTTGCACGGGCAAAAGTCGGTTGCCGCACTCGGTGGACGCACGTTTTTATGGTTTGTCATCACCGCAGCATTGGCGGTGGGCGTGGGCCTGGCGGTCGGCACGATCATGCAGCCGGGCGCCGGCCATTTCAGTCTGAGCGTGGATTCGGCCTGGAAGCCGCGCGATGTGCCAAGCCCGGTCCAGGTGCTGCTGGATGTGGTGCCGTCCAATCCGTTCTACGCACTGACCGGCATCGGCACCAAGACCAACGCGGCCGGCGAAACGGTGCTGGCGGCGGGGCGTGGCTCGATCCTGCCGGTGATCTTCTTCGCCGCGTTGCTAGGCTTTGCAATGGTCAAGCTCGGCGAGCGGGTGGCCGAGGCGCGCAAGCTCACCGGGCAGATGAGCGACATCATGATTCAGGTGACGCGCTTCGTGCTGGAAATGACTCCGCTCGGCACCTTTGGCCTGATCGCTGGCCTGGTCGGCAGCTACGGCTTTTCGAAACTGCTGCCGTTCGGCAATTTCGTCCTGGCGCTGTATGTGGCCTGCGCGATCCACATTGTGGTGGTCTACAGCAGCCTGTTGCTCGCACATGGGCTGAACCCGTGGAAGTTTTTCCGCGGTGCCGCGCCTGGCATGCAGGTGGCGTTCGTCAGTTCGTCGAGCTTTGCGGCAATGCCGGTGGCAATGCGTTCGATCACGCATAACCTGGGGGTCAGCAAGGATTACGCCGCATTCGCGGTACCGCTGGGCGCCAGCATCAAGATGGATGGCTGCGGCGCGATCTTTCCGGCGTTATGCGCGGTGTTCATCGCGCAATACACCGGCGTGCCGCTGACCGCCAACCAGTATTTCGTGGTGCTGATCGCCTCGGTGCTCGGCAGCTTCGGCACGGCCGGTGTACCGGGCACGGCCGTCATCATGGCGACGGTGGTGCTCAGTGCGGCCAATCTGCCGCTGGAAGTGATCGGCTACCTGTATGCGATCGACCGCATCCTGGACATGATGCGCACCATGACCAATGTCACCGGGCAGATGCTGGTGCCGGTGCTGGTGGCCAAGGAGACCGGACTGCTCGACAAGCGCATCTACGACTCCGCCTCCACCAATGTGGGGCTGGAAGAACCGCCGGCCGACAGCGCCAGACCACTGCGCTGAGGCGGCTTGATGCGTGCCGGATCTCCACTCCTGCGCGAACGGCTGCAGCAGCTGCCCGAGCTGCAGCGCATGGATGGCGTGTTCGTGCAGCGCGGCTTGGCCGACGACCCCTTCGAGACGCGCTATCTGGAGATCCGGCGCAAGGAAGGCCGGCTGTACACCGATGCGCAGGTGCGCAGCCTGCCGCGTCCGGGCGGAAAACTGGCGGCAACGCTGGAATGGCGCGTGCGCGCGCTGTCGAGCAGTTTGCTGGTGCAGCACCTGGGCACGCATGCCGGCGAGGGCGCCATCCTCGAACTCGGTTGCGGCAATGGCTGGCTATCGCACTTGCTGGCGCAGTCGCTGCAACGCGAGGTCTGCGGCATCGACGTCAATCGCACCGAGCTCACCCAGGCCGCACGCGTGTTCGGCCATGCAGCGCGCCTGAGTTTCATCGCTGGCGACATCCAGACCGTGGCACTGCCGCGCGACGTATTCGACATCATCGTGCTACCCGCCTGCGTGCAATATTTTGCTGATCCTGGCGCGTTGATCGAACGTTTGCTCGCGCATCTGCGCGAGGATGGCGAGCTGCATATTCTCGATAGCCCGCTCTACGCCACGCCGCAGCGCGGCCAGGAGAGTGCCACACGCAGCCTGCGCTACTTCACCGAGCTGGGCGTCCCGGAGCTGGCCGCGCATTACCACCAGCATACCTACGCGACGTTCGAGCGCTTTGCGGTGCAGTGGTTATTCGACCCGCGTTGTTGGAGTGCCCGTGCGCGAAAGGCGCTCAGCGTGTCGCAGCCGCATTTTCCATGGCTGTGTCTGCGCAAGCGGGACAACCCTGGGGTGCTTGGCGGTTGAGGGTGCTTGTGGGTGTTGTTTGATAAAGCCGGGCAGTGTGCGTCGGGCGATCTGGCGATGACCCTGCTCACGCTCGCATATGAATTTCAAGGCATCCGGCATTCGCTGATGGACAGCAATGGCAACGAGGGGTGTGCCGGCCGATGTTCTTAGGCGCTCACGTCGACCGGTACGGCCATCGCGTCGCGGGTACGACGAGCTTCAACCACATGGCACACTTCCAGCTCATCCATTGACGAGGGCGGGCGGTGATTGGCCAACAGCGTGATCTGACATTTCGTTTTCTGGCCGAGCCCAGCGACGTCAACTTCGGCGGCAAGGTGCATGGCGGCGTGGTGATGAAGTGGATCGACCAGGTTGGCTTTGCCGCCGCCAGCGGTTGGAGCGGGCATTACTGCGTCACCGTGGCGGTGGGCGGCATCCGGTTCGTGGCGCCGGTGCGCATCGGCGATCTGGTGGCGGTGTCGGCCAAGCTGGTCTACACCGGCCGCAGCAGCATGCATTTGGCCATCGACGTACGCGCGCGCAGTCCGATGGGAGGCGATTCGCGCCTGTGCACGCATTGCATCATCGTGTTCGTGGCGATGGACCCGGACGGGGTCACCCCGGTCGAAGTGCCGTCCTGGCGGCCCGACACCCCGGAAGATCAACGCCTGGCCGAATATGCGCTCAAGGTGATGGAGTTGAGCAAGGGCATCGAGGACACCATGGCGCGGTACAAGGCCGACACTTCGCAGTAAGCCGCGTACGGGGTAGGTCGTCTGGCCCGATGAAAGCGCATGCGGTGCGGCCAGCGTGGCTCCTGGTGCGCCTGGCACGCGGGCCGATAGGCGCCGAGAGCATGCGCAGTCGCACACGGACGTCGCGGCCGGGTTCCGCACAACAAAAAGGCCGCGAGATCGTCGCGGCCTTGCTTGACTGAGTCCGGGCAACCGAGCGTTACAGCACGCGACGCGCCTGGATGAACTTCTCGCTCCAGTAGCCGCTCGCCAGCGAATCCACGCGCACGTCCTTGCCGCGGCTGGGCGCGTGCAGGAACTTGCCGTCGCCGACCACCAGGCCGACGTGGTCGATACGACCGCGCTTGCCGAAGAACACCAGGTCGCCAGCCTTCAGCGCGCTCGGGTCCTTGATCAGTTCGGCCGATTCGTCGCGGGCGATGTCGCGCGAGACGCGCGGCAGATCGATGCCGAGTGCAGTCTTGAACACATAGCCGACCAGGCCGCTGCAATCGAACCCTTCGGTGGACTCGCCGCCCCAGACATACGGGGTGCCGAGCAGGGCCATGGCGCGCTGCAGGATCACCTGCACGCGGCTGTCGGCCACGGCGTTCTGGGCCGCATTGGCTGCGCTCTGCGACACGTCGTAGTTGGCAAGCAGGCGGCTGAGATCGCCGGCGAACATTGCCGAGCGATCCATCAGCGGAATGGCGTCGTTGGCAGCCAGGTGCGGAAGCAGGGCGGCCAGTGTTGCAGTGGCAGCGGCGTCGGCGCGACTACGGGTTGCGGCTTTCTCGGCGGCGACGGCGCTGTCAGGCGTGGTCGTCTGCGAAGCGGATGGCGTGCTGCTGGCGGTCTGCGCGAATGCGGGAAGTGCTGCAATCAAGAGAGCGGTGGCGCATAGCAGGCGGAGCGGTTTCCGGGGCGGAAGCGGTGCGGCGCCAGTTTTGATCTGTTCGTCGTTCGTCACGCGGGAATCACAGTTCTGCTGTCGATGCGAGATGATGCCCTGGTGAAAGAATCGTTACGTTCAAAAAAAGTTAACTTTCCGTTTTATGACTTGTGATCTGCGTCACATTTCAGTGCAAAACCCGCTTCGAACCTGAATAATGGTCACGCCAGTAAGCTCCATCAAGGAAATCCAGGCGGACCGTACCGCCCGTGGTAGGGGCATGCACGAAGCGGCCTTCACCGACATAAATGCCGACGTGGGTCACGTTGCCGCCGGAGCCAAAAAACACCAGATCGCCGGTGGCAAGTCGCTCGGGCGGGATGCGCGGGCCCTGAATTGCGGCCAGTTCGCGGGAGGTGCGCGGTAGCGCCAGGGCCAATACATCCCGGTAGACATAGGTGACCAGCCCGCTGCAGTCGAACCCGGTCTCTGGCGTGTTGCCGCCGAACCGGTACGGGGTGCCCACCAACCCCAGCGCGCGCATCAGGATGTTGTTGGCGGCGGCCGGGTCGGCTGGCGTTACCTGCGGCCACACGCGCGTTGTCGGCGGTGGCGCGGCCGGGCGCTGAACCGGCGTGTGCGACGAACAGCCCCCCAGGAGCAGCAGGCCCAGCAACAGGCTGGCCGCGGCGCAACGGGCGCGGGCGGCGAAAACTGGCGTGATATGCATGGAGCCGGGATAATGGGCGGTTCGAAAGGTCGCCATGATGGCGGCGCACCCGGCGGCCGACAAGCCGTCCTCAACCGTCTGCCACCGGGCAGCCCATTCAGAGCCAGGCATGAAGATCGAAAAAGACAGCGTCGTCCGCTTCCATTACACCGTTTCGGAGATCGGCCAGGAGCCGATCGAGAGCTCCAAGGAGCGTGACCCGTTGGCGATCATGATCGGCCACGGCAACATCATCCCGGGCCTGGAAGCGGCCATGATGGGGAAGGAGGCCGGCGAGAGCTTCGGCGTGGACGTCAAGGCCGCCGACGCCTACGGCGAATACCGCGAAGGCCTGAGCCAGCGCGTGCCCAAGAAGCATTTCGGCGCCACCAAGCTGGTGCCCGGCACCCAGGTCGTGCTGCAGACCAACTTCGGCCCGCGCGCAGTGACGGTGCAGAAAGTCGGCATGAGCGTGGTCGATGTGGACCTCAATCACCCCATGGCCGGCAAGGATCTGCATTTCGACGTGGAGATCGTCGAAGTGCGTGAAGCCACCGCAGAAGAACGCGACCACGGCCATGTGCACGGCGACGGCGGTCATCACCACTAAGGGTGGGGCACGCGCTCGCATGGCGGTTGGACGGGTGGGACGCCTGCGCGCCACTGACGTAGGCCGGTCATCCGGCGCTGCGCTGGCGCATGCACTCCACGCGCATGTCGGCCCATCCGTGCGGTTTGCCGCGGCGCGTGCATGATTGCTGTTCCTGACGGCCCGCCCCATCGGCGGGCCGTTTGCATTCTGCGGCGCGTGCCGCCGTATCTGGTTGCCTGAGCCGTGATGACATCCCGCGACGTGCTGCTTCCCATTGCTGCGACCGAGCGCATCGTCGTGCTGGATGTCCTGCGCGGCGTGGCGCTGCTGGGCATCCTGCTGATGAACATCGAAGCCTTTGTCGGGCCACTCGATCTGGCCATGACCGGCGTGGAGCCGCATTGGCATGGCGCCGACCGGGTTGCCGATGCGCTGGTCTACGTGTTCGTGCAAGGCAAGTTCTACACGCTGTTTTCGCTGTTGTTCGGCATGGGCTTTGCGGTGATGGCGCAGCGCGCCGCGCAGGCCGGGCGCGCGTTCTTCGGCCTGTATCTGCGCCGCACCCTCGGGCTGTTGGCGATCGGGCTTGCCCACGCGCTGCTGGTGTGGTCCGGCGATGTCCTGGTGACCTATGCCCTGCTGGCGTTGCTGCTGCTCAGTGCGCGCAACGTGCCGACCGTGACGCTGCCGTGGTTCGCTGCGTTGGTGTACCTGTGCGCACCCGGGCTGACCCTGCTGTATGGGGTGGCAGGCGAGTTGGCGCAGGCCGATCCTGCCGCGACGGTGCAGTGGAAAGCGGCGATGGCCGACGCCGCGCAGCAGGCGCTGGCGAATGTGCAGGCGCAGCGCGCCGCATTCGGCAGCGGCACCTACCTGCAGGCGACGGTGCAGCGCTGGCATGACTTTCAGCAGGCGATGACCGGGCTCAGCATCAATGGCCCGGCCATGCTCGGCATGTTCCTGTTCGGCAGCTGGTTCGTGCGCAGCGGTGCGATCGCCGCGCCCGAGCGCTTCCCCCGTTTGTTTGCGACGCTGCGCCATGGCGTGTTGCCGCTCGGGCTGGGCGTGATGCTGGCAAGTTATGCATTGGAGCCGTGGATCGATCCGGCGCGGCTGGACCTGCGCCTGTCCGGCGCCTTCGCGCTGTCGCTGATTGCAGGGCCGTTGATGTGCCTGGGCTACGCCGCATGGGTGGTGCGCCTGGCGCCGCGTCTGGCATGGCTTGCGCCGGCGGGGCGGATGGCATTGAGCAATTATCTGCTGCAATCGCTGGTCTGCACCGGCATCTTCTACGGCTACGGGCTGGGCTATTTCGAACAGCTGCCGCGGGTGTGGCAGCTGCCGTTCGCGCTGGCACTGTTCGCGCTACAGGTGCAGCTGAGCCGGTGCTGGCTGCACTGGTTCCGCTTCGGGCCGATGGAATGGCTATGGCGCAGCGCGACCTATCTGCAGATGCCGCCGATGTGGCGTGGCGCTGGGCGCGCCGGGTAGCGCCTGCATGCACGGCAGCCGCGATGATGTGGTGGTGATCGGTGCGGGCGCGATTGGCCTGGCCACCGCGCTGGCACTGGTCGAAGCGGGCCGGCAGGTGCGCGTGCTCGATGCCGGTGCGCCCGGTGCGGCGACCTCCTACGGCAATTGCGGCACCATCACGCCAAGCCATGCACCGCCGCTGGCGGCGCCCGGCATGATTGCGCAGGCACTGAAATGGATGTTCACCCCGGACGCGCCGCTGTATATCCCGCCACGTCTGGATCCGGGGTTGTGGCGCTGGCTGCTGCGTTTTGCGCGGCGCTGCAATTCACGCGATTGGCAGGCCAGTGCACAGGCGCGCGCGGCGTTGTTGCACGACGCGCGGCAGCGCTTCGACGCGTGGGTGGCGCGGTACGGGTTGGAGTGCGAGTTTCGTAACGACGGGCTGGATTACGTGTTCGGCGATGCGCGCCGCTTTGCGCAATACCGCGACGAATGCGCGCTGCTGGCGCAGTGGGGTATCCGGGCCGAGGTCATCGATGGTGCGGACTACATACGCCAGGATCCCGCATTTCGCGATGGGATCGCCGGTGCGATCCACTTCCCGGGCGATGCCCATCTGCGCCCGGAGCAGTACACCGCAGAGCTTGCGAGGGTGCTGCGCGCACGTGGCGTGGTGATCGATGCGCACTGCCGCGTGCAGGCAATCGTGCCCGATGGAGCTGGCAGCTGCGTGCAGACCGAGCACGGCAAGTGCCCTGCGCGCGAAGTGGTGATCGCAACCGGGCCATGGTCGCCGGTGCTGGCGGCGCAACTTGGTTTGCGCCTGCCGGTGCAGGCCGGAAAGGGCTATTCGATTACCTACAGCGCGCCGCATCTGATGCCGCGCCGCCCGGTGGTGTTGAAGGACCGCTGGGTGTTCGTGGTGCCGTGGCGCGACCGCCTGCGCATCGGCAGCACGATGGAATTTTCCGGGCGCGATACGCAGCTCAATGCCACACGCCTGGCTGCGTTGGAGCGTGCAGCGGCCGAATATCTGCAGGCGCCATGCGGGCCTGCGGTGATCGAGCGCTGGTACGGATGGCGACCGATGACCTGGGACGATGTGCCGGTCCTGGGCGCGGTGCCGGGCCATCCTCACGTCTGGCTCGCAGCCGGGCATGGCATGCTCGGCATCAGCATGAGCACTGCAAGCGGACAATTGATGGCCGACCTGATCACGGGCCGCGCACCCGCGCTGGACCCGCATCCTTACCGGGCGGAGCGTTTCGCATGAGTGCGCGTTACGACTACGACGTGGTGATTCTGGGTGGCGGCTCCGGCGGCCTCGCGGCTGGATTTCGCGCAGCAAAACATGGCGCGCGCGTGGCGATCATGGAGCCCGACGAACTGGGCGGCACCTGCGTCAATCTCGGTTGCGTGCCGAAGAAGGCGATGTGGCTGGCAGCCGATCTGGCCGGCAAGGTCGAGTTGGCCAGCGCGCTGGGATTCGATGTGCCGCGCCCGACGCTGGCCTGGCAGGAGCTGGTCACGCATCGGCAGGGGTACATCTCCAACATCCACGCCAGCTATCGACGCCGCCTCAACGAAGATGGCGTGGTCCTGATCCCTCAGCGCGGCGTATTGCAGGACCGCCATACCGTCATGGGCAGCGACGGCGTACCGGTGACCGCCGAGCACATCGTGATCGCCACCGGTGCACACCCGTTACGCCCGGACGTGGAGGGCGCAGAACATGGCGAAGTCTCCGACGATTTCTTCAATCTCTGCCATGCGCCCGAGCAGGTCGCGATTGTCGGCGGTGGCTATATCGCGGTGGAAATCGCCGGGCTGCTGCAGGCCCTGGGAAGTCGCGTGCATCTGTTCGTGCAGGGCGAGCGCTTGCTGGAGCGCTTCGATGCGGAGCTCACCTTGCAGTTGGCCGACAACCTGCGCCATCTGGGTGTGCGGCTGCACTTCGGTTTCACCACCACCGCATTGGAGCGCGATCTGCACGGTGCGTTGCGCGTGCATGGTCATTGCGTGCATCCGCGCGAGCAGGGCAACGACGTCTTCGACAAGGTGTTTTTTGCGGTGGGTCGCCGCGCCAATACCGCCGGGCTGGGTCTGGACACAGTGGGCGTTGCGCTTGGTGACAAGGGCGAAGTGGTGGTGGACGACGGGCAGACCACCAACGTGCCGAATATTCACGCCATCGGCGATGTGGGCGGCAAGGTCGGACTGACGCCGGTGGCGATTGCGGCAGGGCGCAAGCTGATGGATCGCCTGTTCGGTCACCAACCGGATGCGCGCATGGACTACGAAAACGTGCCCAGCGTGGTGTTTTCGCACCCGCCGCTTGGCAATGTCGGGCTCACCGAAGAACAGGCGCGTGCACGGTACAACGGTGCGGTGCGCGTGTACCGCAGCAATTTCCGCCCGATGCTGCACGCGCTGGCCGACGCGCCGCAGCGCAGTCTGTTCAAGCTGGTGTGCGTGGGCGAGGAGGAACGTGTGGTCGGTGTCCATCTGCTGGGTGAGAGCGCCGACGAAATGCTGCAAGGCTTTGCGGTGGCGGTGAAGATGGGCGCGACCAAGCGGGACTTCGAGGAGACCGTGGCGATTCATCCCACTTCGTCTGAAGAGATTGTGTTGATGCATTGAGGGGGGCGCTGTCGCCATCGACGGTGGGTTGCCGCGTGGCGGCGCATGAGGCGATGCCTTGATCAATGCCAGACTGGGATAGCCAGTGGCAGCCGTAGCCTCATCCGGCGCTGCGCGCCACCTGGTCCCCCAGTGTCTCGATGGAAGAAGGGACCGAGCTTCTGTCCCTGTGGGAGAGGGTTGGGGTGAGGGTCTGGTACAAGCGACGCATCGATCCAACGCGACCTGATGTTCAAGGTTGGTTGTACCTTTATCCACGAACAAACGACGACTGATTGCGTGTCCCCGGCGGTTTGCTCTGCTGCGCCCGCACCTCAAGCCCTCTCCCGGGAGCAGAGGGCTTGCAACCTTCCCCTCGCGTGCAGGGCGATCCGCACACGCACGCTCATCAGCTGGCATGCTTGTGCGATGCCCACATCTCGCCATCCAACACCGCGCGGCACCGCCAGCCCGCCTGCGCGCGCAGGCTCCAAGAGCGCGTCACTGTCCGGCGAGCAGGCGCGGCTGCGGATTCTTCAGGCGATCGGCGCAATTCCCGTGGGCGAGGTCGCCGGTTATGGGGAAGTTGCCCGGCGCGCGGGCCTGCCGGGCCGTGCGCGACTGGTGGCACGCGTGCTCAGCGGCAACGACGACCCGCAGCTGCCCTGGCACCGCGTATTGCGCAGCGACGGCCGGATTGCCTTGCCCGAAGGCTCGGCAGGCTACCGCGAGCAATGCCAGCGCCTGCGCGACGAGGGCGTCCAGGTGGAACGTGGCCGTGTGCGCCGGGCCAGCGCCGCGCAGCGGCTGGATGCGGCCGTGTGGGGACCTTCATAAGCCTGCCGTTATCATCAGCAGCATTCCGAAGGAAGCCGCCATGCCTCAATTGCCGCCCGTCACCAAAGCATTACTGATCGCCAACATCGGCTTGTTCCTGCTGCAATGGGCGGTGGGCGACCTGGGCGCTGGCGTGTTGCCATCGGACAGCGTGTTGTCGTGGCTGATGTTGTGGCCGCTGTCCAACGGCTTCGATGCGTTTTCGCCGGGTGCCAGCTTCATGCCCTGGCAGCTGCTGACCTACGCATTCCTGCATGGCGGCTTCAACCATCTATTTTTCAACATGCTGGCGCTCTTCATGTTCGGCGCGCCGTTGGAACAGACCTGGGGCCAGAAGCGCTTTCTCACCTACTACCTCGTGTGCGTCGCCGGCGCCGGCCTGTGCCAGTTGCTGATGGCCTGGTTCACGCAAAGCGGTGCGCCGGTCGTCGGCGCATCGGGCGGCGTGTTCGGTTTGCTGCTGGCTTACGGAATGCTGTTCCCCAATCAGCGCGTGATGCTGCTGTTCCCGCCGATTCCAATGAAGGCGCGGACCTTCGTGATCGTGTTCGGCGCGATCGAGTTACTGCTCGGGGCGACCGGTTGGCAGCCTGGCGTGGCCCACTTCGCGCATCTGGGCGGCATGCTGTTCGGCTGGCTGATGATCCGCTACTGGCGCGGCCAGTCGCCATTCGGCGGCAGCGGCGGAAGGAAGGGCGGCGGGAAGCGCAAGCCGCCGTTGCGCGTGGTGCGTTGAGATCCACGCTGCTCCGTAGGAGCGACCCTGGCCGCGATGGGGTTTTACCGGCAAGGCTTCATCTCGGCCGGGCCGCCCCTACGAAGAGCGCGTTGAGGTAAGCAACGGATGGGCGAAATGCCAGGCACAAAAAAAGAGCGCGGAGTCCGCGCTCTTCTTTATTGCCTGCCACTGCGTGCTGATTGCCAGCGACTTGCTGGCGCCTGACTCAGCGCCAGATCTTCAACTGCTCGGCATCCACGCGCTGCATCGGCTGGCCGGCCTTGCAGCTGAACGCTGCACCGAACTCGGGCAGGTTCGAGAGCGGGCCATTGGTGCGCCACTGGCCCGGTGCGCGGATGTCGGCGCTTGCGCGCTGCACCGCCTCGTTGGGCGACAACTGCTGTGCCCACAGCCCGGCCCAGGCGGTGAAGAAGGCCTGCTTGTCGGCCTCGGTGGCTGCCGGCTGCGCCTTGCTGAACGCCTGCCAGGCCAATTCGACGCCGGCCAGATCGGCCAGGTTCTCTTCGGCGGTCTGCGCACCATTGACCTTGGCGTTGGGCACGCCCGGGTACGGGTAGGCGGAGAACTGCGCGGCGACCTTGTTGGTCAGCATGGTCCAGCTCGCCTTTTCGGCCGGCGTCCACCAGCTGCGCAATTCGCCCTTGGCATCGACCAGCGAGCCCTTGGCATCGATCGCACGGGTGATCTCGTGTGCGACCAGCGCACCGTAGGCACCGTACTGCGCGGCCTGGGTGCCGCCGGTGGTCAACACCGGCGCCTGCAACACGGCGGAAGTGACGATCAGGCGGTTCTGCGCAATGTCGTAGGCCACCGCCGGCTGTTGCGGCAGCACGTCCCAGCGACGGTCGGCGTTGCCCTTGCCGATGCGCTTCATCTCTTCGCGGTGGCGCCAGGTCGAGGCGATCAGCATATTGCCGCCGAAACTGCCGCGCCCCATCGGCTGCACGGTGTAATCCAGGTCGCGTCGCGGCGCGCCGACTTCGATCTTCATCGCGGCCAGCTTGGCCTTGGCTTCGGCCACCACCTCGCCGTTGCCCCAACCGGTGCGCTCCAGTGCGGCCAGCTGTGCATCGCGCACCTGGTCTGCGATGGCTTCGGCCTGGCGACGGGTGTCGCTGCTCAGATAACGCGCCACGTACTCGCGGCCGAGCATCGGGCCGGCGGCCACGTTGATCGCGTCCAGCACCTGCTGCCAACGCTGCGGCGGCACCGCATCGCCACGCAGCAGACGGCCACGGAACTGGTATTCGGCATCGTGGAAGCTCTTGGACAGGTACGGCGCCATCGCATCGCCCACGCGCCAGCGCAGGTAGGCCTTCCATTGGTCCGGCTTGATGCTGACGATCATGCTGTCGAGTTGCTTGAACATGGCCGGGTCGGCCATCGACACCAGGTCGTCCTTGACGCCCTGCGCCTCCAGAAAGTCGGCCAGGCGCAGGTTCTTGTACTGCTTGCCCAGTTCCTTGGTGGCGATCGGTGCGTAGTTGTTGAACGGGTTGTTGATGCCCTGCACCGACTGCGCGCTACGCGCCAGCGCGGTTTCGATCTGCAGCACGGAGGCGGCGTCGGCGTCGAGCTTGTCGGCAGCGGTGCCGGTCAGCGCCAGGATCTGCTTGACGTACGCGCGGTAGCGGCCCATCAGCGCCTGGGTGTCGGCGTCGGTGCGGGTGTAGAAGGCCGGGTCGGGCAGGCCCATGCCGCCCTGCATGAAGTAGCCGATATGGCGATCGAGCGCCTTCAGGTCCACGTCCGGGCCGAAATTGAAGCCGACCGGAATACCGACCTGATGCAACGCGGCGATGGAAGCGGGCACATCCTTGGCCTTCTTGATCGCGTCGATGCGCGAGAGCAGGGGGGCGATCGGATTGGAGCCGTCCTTCTCCACAGCCGCTTCGTCCAGGCCGCTGGCCCAGAAATCGCCGAGCAGCTTCTGCACGTTGCCCTGCGGGGACTTCATCGATGCATCGAGCAACTCGCGCTGCTGCTGCAGGGCGCGCTCGGACAATTGACCCAGCGCGGTGACGGCGCCGGCCTGCGGCACGGGGTTGGCCTTGAGCCAGCTGGCGTTGGCGTAGTCGTAGAAATTGGTGCAGGCCGCCGAGACGGCCGGAGCCTTGGGCGCTGCGGCCTTCTTCTTGCGAGCGGCGTCGGCGTCGGGGGCGGACAGCAGCGAGATCAGACTGAAGCCAAGAGCGAGGGCAAGCGGACGAATGGTGGGCATCGAGAAGAAGGGTGGCCAGATTGAAGTCGGCGGAGTTTAGCAAGGCTGCGTGCCGCGCAGGCAGGCGCGCGCGCCGGTTCGTGTTCGGTGCCGGCCGCTTGCATGAATGCGACAGGCCCCCGCGTGCGGGCCTGTACCGGGTGCCACCGTGTTGGAAGCGCTTGCAGCCGTCGCCTGTGCAGGCTTACCAGATCACCACACGGTCTTTTTCTGGCCGCACCATCGCATCGCCGGCCTTGCAGGAAAATGCCTTGGCGAAGGAGGGCATGTTCGAGGGCGGGGCAATGGCGCGCAGGTTGTCGGGCGCATGGGGGTCGCTTGCCAGGTAGACCAGCTGCTGCTGTTCGCGCGTCTGCCCACGCCAGCTGCGTGCATAGTTCAGGAAGAAGCGTTGATCCGGGCTGTAGCCGTCGATCGCGACGGCGCGTTCCGGATGCGCGCGCAGATCTGCCTGCAACGCATCGTAGGCGACGTTGGTACCGCCCAGGTCGGCGATGTTTTCGCCCAGGCTGAGCCTGCCATTGACGTGCACCGTGGGGTGGTCGGGCAGCGGCACGTAGGCATCGAACTGTTTGACCAGTCGCTCGGCACGTTGCTCGAAGGCCTTGCGATCCTGCGGTGTCCACCAGTCGACATTGTTGCCGGCGCCGTCGAACTGGCGGCCCTCATCGTCGAAGCCGTGCGTGGCTTCGTGCCCGATCACTGCGCCGATGCCGCCGTAGTTCAAGGCGTCGTCCGCACTGGCGTCGAAGAACGGCGGCTGCAGAATTCCGGCAGGGAAATTGATGGAATTGGTGCTGGGGTCGTAATACGCATTGACCGTCTGCGGGGTCATCTGCCAGCGCATCCGGTCGGTGGGCTTACCGATCTGGGCGATGTCGTAGTGATAATTGAATTTCGCTGCTGCCTGCAGGTTGCGGTAATACGCGCCAGGCACGATCTCCAGCCCCGACCAGTCGCGCCAGGTGTCGGGATAGCCGATTTTGGGCAGGAATGTTTGCCACTTGGCGATGGCCTTGGCCTTGGTTTCCGGGCTCATCCAGTCGACGTTCTCGATGCGCGCCTTGAGCGCAACACGCACGTTGTCCACCAAGTCGCTGGCACGCTGTTTGGCTTCCGGCGTGAACACCTTGGCGACGTAGAGCTGCCCCAGCCCTTCGCCCATTGCGCCGTTGACCGTGCGTAATACGCGCTTCCAACGCGGCTGCTGTTCGGGTTGCCCGGACAGCGTTTTGCCATAGAACGCGAAGTTGTTGTCGACGAAGGCCTTGCTGAGCTGCTTGGAGGCGTCGTCGATGGTGTGGAAGCGCAGATAGGCCTGCCATTGGGCGATCGGCGCGTTCGCCAGCTGACGATCGAATTCGGCGAAGAACCGCGGCTGCGACAGGGAAAAGCCGGCACCGCTGTCGATGCCTTGCACAGCGAAGAAATTGCTCCATGCAAAGTGCGGCGTGAGTTTGTCGGCCTCGGCCGTGCTGACGAAGTGATACTGGTTCCTGGGGTCACGCGCCTCGGTGCGTGTGAGCGAGGCCGCGGCCAGCCGTGTTTCGAGCGCGAGGACCTCGCTCGCCTGTGCCTTGGCGGCGTCTGCGGTGCTGCCGGTGAGCTCGAAGGATTTGGCGATGTAAGCCAGATATGCCTCGCGAATGGGCGCGTATTCGGGAGAGGTGTAGTACTCCTTGGTCGGCAGGCCCAGTCCACCTTCCTGCGCGAACGCGATCTGCCTGTCGGCATGTTTGAAGTCCGCACGTGCGCCGAAATCGAACACCTGCGCATCGCCTTCGGCAAAACGATGCGTGATGTAGTCGGCAACGTCCTTGCCTGAGGTCAGCGCGGCGATGGCGTCGAGCTGTGGCTTGATCGGCCGGTCGCCGGCCGCTTCGATGGCCGCTTCATCCATGCCCGAGGCATACAGCATGCCGATCTTGTGGGCGACAGGATTGGTTTGGGTGTCCGCCTGCCTTGCGGCGTCTTCGGCAATCTGGCGTTGGGTGGTCAGGCTGTTCTCCACGAGCACGTCGGAGACCCCCCAACTGGTGCGGTCGGCCGGGATGGGATTGGCTTTTTTCCAACGGCCATTGACGAAATCGTCCAGGTTCTGGCACGCGTTGGTAACTGCATCCAGTTCGCCGATGTCGAACGCAGGTTTCGCGGCCGCTGTCGCTGCAGGTGCCGAGGTCGCGGTTTTTTCCGGCCTGCTGCTGGTTTGCGCTTCGCGTTGGCAGCCTGCCAGGGCGACCAGCAGGGCAAGGGCAAGCGTGGAGGTCTTGGTGTGTGACATGGGCGCCAGCGGCTGGGATAAACGCCGAGCATAAGCGGACCCATCACCAGGGGGCGCGTGCGTTGAGTTTTGTTGAGGCTTGCATGCAGGCGCGATTGCAGATCGCACCGCATTGCAACTGGTGTTTGCGGGTCTTGCGTAGCCTGCGCTTGTGGCGAGCGCAGCGACGGCGTCGCAGCAGGATGCGCGTTCTACCCGTTGGTCGGCATCGGTCTGGCAGCGCGTGCGTGCAGGAAAGATCATCCAGTGCAGGAGCATGGCCTGCCTCGGTTATTGGTGCCGGCTGGCGGATTTGGAGAAAGACGCTGCGGCAAATACGGGGTGCACAACGAAAACAGGCGGCCATCTTTCGATGGCCGCCCGTGGTTTTACCGCGCTTGCGCAATTACCAGATCACGACCTGCTTGTCGCCCTGACGCACCATCGCATCGCCCGCCTTGCACGAGAACGCGGCGGCGAAGGCCGGCATGTTCGACGGTGCGCCGATGGCGCGGAAGTTCGCCGGTGCATGCGGGTCGGTCTTCAGGCGTACGGCCAGTTCTTCCGGGGTGAAGTTGCGACGCCACACCGTGGCCCAGTTGAGGAAGAAGCGCTGGTCGCGGGTGATGCCGTCGGTCTTGGGGTCGTCCTTGCCGGCAGTGGCGGCCTTCATGGCGTCGTAGGCGGTGTTCAGGCCACCCAGGTCGGCGATGTTTTCGCCCAGGGTCAGGTCGCCCTTGACCTTGTCGCCGGCCGGCGTGCGGTAGCCGTCGAACTGCGCCACCAGCTTGCCGGTGCGTGCCTTGAACGCGTCCAGGTCCTTCTGCGTCCACCAACCCGGATCGGGGATGAAGTTGCCATCGGCGCCGAAGCGGCTGCCCTGGTCGTCGTAACCGTGGGTCATCTCATGGCCGATCACTGCACCGATGCCGCCGTAGTTCATTTCCTCCGGCGCATTCGGGTCGAAGAACGGCGGCTGCAGGATGGCGGCCGGGAACACAATCTCGTTTTGCAGCGGGTTGTAGTAGGCGTTGACCGTCTGCGGGCTCATGCTCCATTCGGTCTTGTCCACCGGCTTGCCGATCTTGGACAGGTTCCACTTGTAGTTGAATTCCTGCGCGGCCATCACGTTGCCCAGGTAGCTGTCGCGGCCGGTGCTCAGGCCGTTCCACTCACGCCACTTTTCCGGGTAGCCGATCTTGGGCGTGAAGCTTTCCCACTTGGCGATGGCCTTGGTCTTGGTCTCCGGGCTCATCCAGTCCAGCTTTTCGATGCGGGCCTTGAGCGCGGTACGCAGATTGGTCACCAGGGTTTCCATCTTGGCCTTGGAATCGGCCGGGAAGGCAACCTTGACGTACAGCTGGCCCAGCGCTTCGCCGGCCTGGCCGTTGATGGTGGCCAGCACGCGCTTCCAACGCGGCTTGATTTCCTTCTGGCCGCGCATTGTCTTGTTGTAGAACGCGAAGTTCTCATCGACGAACGGCTGGCTCAGGAACGGCGAAGCGCCATCGACGGTGTGGAAGCGCAGGTACGCGCGCCAGATCGTCGGGTCGGTATCGGCGATCATCTTGCTCACTTCCTGATGGAAGGCGGGGATCGCCAGCGAGAACATCTCCGGCGTGGCCACGCCCTGCGACTTGAAGAACTCGGTCCACGACCAGTTCGGGGTCAGCTTGTCGGCCTCGGCGGGGGAGATCGGGTTGTAGGCCAGCGAGGCGTCGCGCGACAGCTCGGTGCTGGTCTTGGACACCTTGGCCAGGCGGGTTTCGAACGCGACCACTTGCTTGGCCTGCGCCGCGGCATCGGCCGCGGCCACGCCCGACAGCTCCAGCACCTTGGCGATGTGCGCCTGGTAGGCCTCCAGCTTGGCCTTGTTGGCGGGGCTGGTGTAGTACTCCGGGTCCGGCAGGCCCAGGCCTCCCTGCATGGCATAGGCGATGTTCTGGCTGGACTTCTTGAAGTCCGCTTCGGCGCCGAAGCCGAAAAGGACGTTGTTGCCCTTGGCCGCGCTGCTGCGCAGGTAGTCCACCAGCTTGGCCTGGTCGCTGATCGCGTCGATGGCGGCCAGTTCCGGCTTCAGCGGCTCGATGCCCTGCGCGTTGATCTTGGCTTCGTCCATGCCGGTCGACCACAGGTCGCCGACGATCTTTTCCACACCGGTGGCCTTGCCGTCGGCTGCGGCCTGTTCCACCAACTGCCGCTGGATCGCATTGGAGCGCTCGTCGAGCATCTCGAACGCGCCCCAGCTGGTGCGGTCGCTCGGCACCGGGTTGGCGGCCAGGAACTTGGCATTGGCGTAGGCGTTCAGATCGGTACAGGCGTTGCTGTTGGGGTCTAGGTCGGCCGCGGTGAACTGGTTCACTGCCGGCAGCTTGCTCTGGTCCAGGGTCAGCGTCTTGGGCGCTGCCGGGGTAGTGGCCGCGGTGTCGCCCGCAGGGGCGGCAGGTGCGGTGTCTTCGGACTTCTTGCAACCGCTCAGGGCGGTGGCCACGGCCAGGGTCAGCGTCAATAAATGAGGTGTACGAATCACAAAGGACTCCGGAAGCATCGATGGGAAGCCCCGTCGCCGGGGCCGTGGCCGGCACTCTACGCCTCGCCAGCCGGATGGCATGGTGTCGAAGGTCATGGGTGCGGGGCGTAGAGGGCCGGGGGAGGCACCAGCTTTTGGGGCGCGGGGGTACCGAACATCCAGTGAGCCGGCCCGCCATGGCCAGTAGGCAACGGCGGTACTGTCGATGTCACACAACCTGCAGCTGTCGGCTGGAGGTGTCGGCGTGGTCACCCCCGAATCACCCAGCGGGGCACTTGCTGGCAACCACTAGCGGCACTGTGCAGCGACCGTTCTTCGCCTACCACCTGCGCGCGCCGCCGCAGTGCTGCATTGTTAGCGGCGGGCAGGCTCATACGCTGCCGTTGACAGATGGTGGGCGCAGATGAGCGGTGCTATATACCAGTGCATGCCCGTCGCCTCTGAACCCCTGGATGCACTGATCATCGGCGCCGGCCACAACGGGCTGGTGTGCGCTGCCTATCTGGCCAAGGCTGGTAAAAGGGTGCTGGTGTTGGAAGCGCGCGACGTGGTTGGCGGTGCGGCGGTGACCGAGGAGTTTCATCCAGGTTTCCGCAATTCGGTGGCGGCGTACACGGTGTCGTTGCTGCAACCCAAGGTCATCGCCGATCTCGCACTGGAGCGCCATGGCCTGCACGTGGTGCCGCGACGTCTCAACAATTTTCTGCCGTTGCCGAACGGTGACTATTTGCTTGCCGGGGCAGGGCGCACGGCACAGGAAGTTGCCAGGTTTTCAGCGCGGGATGCGGCCGCATTGCCCGCCTACGAAGCGCGGTTGGAGCAGTTGGCCGACGTATTGCGTGCGCTGGCCTTGCAGCCACCGCCTGATGTCACCGATGGCGGCTGGCTACAGGCATTGCCGCAGTTATGGCGGGCAGGCAAGCTCGGGCTGCAGTTGCAGGGCCTGCCGCTGACACTGCGCCAGGAGCTGTTGGACCTGTTTACGATTTCAGCGGCCGAATATCTGGATCGCTGGTTCGAAAGCGCGCCGATCAAGGCCTTGTTCGGCTTCGATGGCATTGTCGGCAATTACGCCAGTCCCCACACGCCGGGTACCGCATACGTGTTGTTGCACCACGTGTTCGGGCAGAGCAACGGGGTCAAGGGGGCATGGGGCCACGCCATCGGTGGCATGGGTGCGATCACTCAGGCCATGGCCGCCAGCGCGCGCGAGTACGGCGTGCAGATCCGTACCGGCTGCGTGGTGGAGCGCGTGTTGGTGGAGCAGGGGCGTGCGGTCGGTGTCGTCACGACCGGCGGTGAGACGATCCACGCCCGCGCGATCGTGGCCAACGTCAACCCGAAACTGCTGTATCAGCGCCTGATGCGGCCAGGCGACGTGCCTGCGACAACGCGCGAATGTATTGCCCATTACCGCTGCGGGTCGGGCACCTTCCGCATGAATGTCGCACTCTCGCGCCTGCCGGACTTCACCGCGTTGCCCGGCGACGGCGATCACCTGACCGCCGGCATCATCATGGCACCGAGCCTGGACTACATGGACCGCGCCTGGCATGACGCGCGCGCGTTGGGATGGTCGCGTGAGCCCGTGGTCGAACTGCTCATTACCAGCACCCTGGACGACACCCTTGCGCCGCCTGGTCAGCATGTCGCCAGCCTGTTCTGCCAGCACGTGGCACCGCAACTGCCCGATGGCGGGCAGTGGGACGATTATCGCGACGAGGTGGCCGATCTGATGATCGCAACGGTCGAGCGCTACGCGCCCGGATTCGCGGCATCGGTCCTGGGCCGGCAGATCCTCAGCCCGCTCGATCTGGAACGCATCTTCGGCCTGGTTGGCGGCGACATCTTTCACGGCGCCCTCAGCCTCAACCAACTTTTCAGCGCGCGCCCGCTGCTGGGGCAGGGTGCCTATCGCGGCGCGGTGCCGGGGTTGTATTTGTGCGGGTCGGGCACGCATCCGGGCGGTGGTGTGACCGGTGCACCCGGACATAATGCGGCGCGGGTGATTTTGGGTGGGTGAAAGCTCACCTTAAGACACTCGACGCATAAAAAAAGGCCTCTGAAACCAGAGGCCTGGAGCAAGAACATCCACTGCAACGAAAGCGCCATTTAGACGCTTCCGTTGCCGACGATCAGAAGTCGTAGGATGCCGAGAGACGAACGAAGCGCGGCGTATTGAAAGAGAACGTATCGGTTCCGATCCCGTAGGTGTTGGACACCGTGGAGGGTGCGGTTTCGTAGACACCGTTCACGCGCAGCACGTCTCGCTGGTTGAGCACGTTGAAGACTTGCAGTCCCAACGCCAGCTTGTGGTCGGCGAAGCTAGGACGGTAGGTCACGCCCAGATCCAAGTTGGTTGTCCAAGGCGTGCGGCCTGCATCGCCCGGACGCGACGGCTGACCACCGCAGTAGTGATATGCCGAGCCATAGCTGATCGGATCGCTCTCGTCGGTGCCGAAGTAACCAAGGCAGGATTTTGGCGTTCCGGACATGACACGCAACGTGGCAGACGCCATCCATTCCGGCGTCAGCTGATAGGCGCCGAAGGCCTTGAGCTGATGACGACGGTCGTTGGCCAGGCTGCCGCCGGCGTAGTACATGAGAGCCGCGGCGTCCCAATCCTGGGTCTTGGACACATCGGATTGACCGATATCCGACTTCACCTGCCCCTCGGTGTTGCCGTAGCTATGCGACCAGGTGTAGTCGACGCGGCCATACCACTTCTCATCGAACGGGTGTTCCAGGAACAGGTCGACGGCAACATAGTTACGGCGTGCTTTGTCGGTGAAGCCCCAATCGGACTGGGACATACGCACGCTGGTGTAGCCAGAACCATCGACATTGCGCAGATTGTAGGTGTTGGTCTGGCCGGGGTTGAACATCACACAGCCGGGAATGCTGACAGCATCCGCATCGCCGCCCTGAGCGGTCAGCTTGTCGCCGATCTTTGCGGTGTCGCAGACGTCGTCGATGGCCGACTGCAGTTTGCGATAGGTGAACTTGGCACCGGAGTTCCAACTTGAGCCGAGCGTCTTTTCGAAGCCGATCAAGAATTCGTCCTGGTACTGCGACTTGAGATCCGTCGGAGCAAAGGAGTTCGGATCGGGAGCCTGGCCGTACTCGCCGTTGGAAGACACCGGGCCAGGGCCAAGCGAACGCAGGCCGGTGGGCTCGCCATTTGCGTCGATACCGGTGTAAGCGAAGTATTCGTCGGTGTAGGTAGACGCCGACGCGCCACGAATCGCTACGCTGTTAGGCAGCGCGAGGTAGTAACGCCCCAGATTGGCGAACACCTTCAACGAGGAGTCGCCGAAAATGTCCCAGCTGGCGCCAACACGCGGTGCCCATTGGTCGCCGCTGTCAACATAAGCAACATGGTCGCTATTGAAGTTGGTGAACTTATCGTTGCGGATGCCGAGCGTCACCAGCCAGTTGTCGCTGACTTGCCAACGGTCTTCCAGATAATAGGCCTTCTGCTCCACGGCCATGCTGGTCGTGGTGGTGAAGATGCGGCGCTGCGCGTAGTAGCCATTACCGCCGGAAGGACCGACTCCCAGACCGGGTCGGATGGCTTGCGTAGGATCGGTTTGGCGACCGTAGATCCACTGATAACCGGGACCGGTAGTACGCACGCCTTCGTTGTAGGCATTGAAGTACATGTTGTCCACGCCAGCGGTAAGGTCGTGGTTGCCCAAACGGTATTCCAGTTCTACACGAAGGCTGCGCGTTTTGTTCGTCGGGTCGTCGGCTTTGGCGCGGTTGGTGGTCTGGTTGTTGCCAATCGGTTGCCCGCCAGTGATCGCCGGATCCTGGTTGGTAAAGCTGCCCAGGAACGGCAGGTCGGAGACCAGCTGGTTGAATTGCTTGTTTTCCTGTTTGCTGCGCCCCCACGTGGCACTCAGCGTCAAGTCATCGGTAATGTAGCCGGTGTACTTGAAGATGTCGTAAGTGTCCTTGATCTTGAACGTATCCGGGTATGTCCCGGTCGCTTCGCCGCCGGAAAGGTTGTCGTAATCGAAGGATGTGTAATACCCGGAACGGCGATCGGTGTTCTGAACGCGCGTATATTCCAGGATGTTGTTGTCGTTGATGTTCCAATCGATCTTGCCGTAGAACTTGGGCGAGCTGTAGTCGTAGTTGTTGCGCGCCTGGGTGCTGTCGGTGACCGCATTGGTCGTTACTCCGTCGGTCTTATCGGTTTCGCCGGCGACAAAAATAAACAACTTGTCTTCGATCAGCGGACCACCGGCGTAGGCGCTATACACCGTACGGGTCTGCGTATTGTCCTTGCCGCTGCGATAGAGCGTGCCCGGTTGAGTAGGATCGGTGTACCCGAAATTCGTGGGCAAAGTAGCGTTCGGGAACCAGACATCGCCACGCGAACTTGCAAGCGCCTTCGGCTCCCACACCGCCTGTGCACCGAAGTGCCACTCGTTGGTGCCGCGCTTGCCCACCTGGCTGATCACGCCGCCGGTTGAACGGCCGTAGCGCGAGCTATAGCCACCGGTATAGGTTTCCTGCTGGTCGATAGCGCCGTAAGGCAGGCTGACGCCACCCAGATTGCTCAGTGGATTGCTGACGTTGAAACCATTGATGTAATAAGCATTTTCGGTGACGCCGGAACCGCCGAAAGACACCACCGAGCGCGAGCCATTGTTGAATGCGCCTGCACCAGCCACCGCACCCGGCGCAAGCAACGCAATCGCTTCGGCGCTACGCCCCAGCGGCAAGGTGGCCAGCTGCTCGGAGGTAATGACCGAGCGCGAGCTGGTCGAGCTGACATCGATCTTCGGTGCGTTGGCGGCGGTAACGGTGATCGCACCGAGCGTGGTTGCATCGGCGTTGCTGCCCGATGCGGCCGCGCCGGCGAAGGAGACTTCAGTGCCTGAGCCAACGCGCAACTGCACGTTCTTGCGGGTGTCGACGACCTGGTCGCCGCGCTTCAGGGTGACGGTGTAGGCGCCCACCGGCAGCGAGCCGAGGTTGTAGCGGCCATTGGCATCCACCGTAATGGTGCGGCTGAGCCCGGTGTCGCTCTGCACGACGATCGTGCTGCCGGCTTCAGACGGGGCGCTGCCGTAAATGCTGCCGGTGGTGCTTTGCGCGTAGACCGCGCCGTTGGTTAGGCAAGCACCGAGCACGACGGCGAGAGCGGTGCGTTTGAGGACTTGGCGACGAAACTGATTGCTCATTCCTGACCTTTCAACTGGAGTTCGGATAGGGCGGTCATCGGGGAGTCAGATGGCCTTAACCCGAACGTAATGAATGCCTGCTACCGAGTGCAAGCATCTGACATGATTTGTTAATGAAATAACCCAAATCCGCATCGGAAATGAGGAATTAGGCACAAAGTGGCGTTGTATTGCACACGTAGGCAAACGACCTGGAGCGGCGCTTGTGAGTTAATGGTTACGTTCGATACAGATTGCCTGATGTAATCGGCGTGTTCGAAGGTTGTTGGGTGGTCTGCGCAGCGAGTGATGATCCATCGCGTTGCCAAACCGCAAAAAAAAGCCCCGACAAGCGGGGCTTCTTCTACACGCGTGAGGCCATCAGAATCGCACTGTCGTGCCCAGGTAGAAGAACCGGCCCACGTTGTCATACAGCGCAGAGGTGAAATCCGAGCCGAAGTAGTTGCGCGGCGGATCCTTGTCGAAGGCGTTGTCGATGCCCAGGTATACGTCGATCTTCGAGCCGGGGATTTGATAGCCGAACTGGAAGTTGTGATAGACGTACGAGCCATTCTTGATCGGGCTGGCCGAGCCAGGGTTGCTGTTATAGCTCTCCGGGGTCACCCGCAGATTGCCGTCCACATAGTTCATGTCCCACGATGCGCGCCACTCGTTCCAGTTGTACTTGGTCTGGAACTGCGCACGCCAGCGCGGGTCGGTCACGTAGGTCACGTACTCGTCGTATTCGGCCGGGAAGTCCTGGAATACCCATTCGCGCGACTGGATCAGGCGGGTGCCGACGAACCGCAGCACGGTATTGCCTCCGCCGATCTGGAAGCGGTAGTCCATTTCCAGATCCACGCCTACGCGACGCGAACGGGCAAGATTTTCGTTGAGCGCCTGCCACCCGATGATGCTGTGTTCGGGATAGATGCGCCCCTGCGGATCGGTGAAGCCACCCAATGGTGCGCGTTGCACGAAGCCGCAAAAACTGTTGCCGATACCGCCGGGGTTGTCCACGCAACGGGTGGCGTTGGTTTCGGCGGTCACCGTGCCGATGGCATCGCGCAGGTCGATGCGCCAATAGTCGATCGACATGCCGAATCCTTCGAAGAATTCCGGCTGCCACACCAAACCGTACGAGAGGCTACGCGCGCGCTCCGGCTTGAGCTCCGGATTGCCGCCGCTCACGCCGGGACGCGTGGAGGTAAAGGTGTCGATCCAGCCCACCGGAATCCCCAGCGCGCTGCAGTTGGCCTGACGCAACGCCACATCGCCGGCGGTGCCGGGACGGTTGATATTGGTGGGCAGGTAATTGCAGGGGTCGTTGATGGTGGCGAAGTTTTCGCTCTGCGAGTCGTACAGCTCGCCAATGCTGGGTGCGCGCACGGCCTGTGCCAGCGTGCCACGCAATCGCAGTGACGGGATAATGGTCCAGTCAAGGCCGATATTCCAGGTCTTGGTCGAGCCGATACTGCTGTAGTCCGAATAGCGCCCTGCAACGTCCAGCGCCAAGCGATCCACGCCCGGCAGGCCGGCCAGCAACGGGATGGTGCTTTCGACGAACACTTCCTTGACGCTGTAGTCGCCGCCACTGTTGGGGATGGCGTTGAGGAAGGTCGCCCCCGATGCTGCCAACGGGTCGGTGACTTCCTCGCTCTGTTCCTTGCGGTATTCCACGCCGCCAGCGAAACCGATGTCGCCCGCCGGCAGCGACAGCAGGCTGCTGTTGGCCACCGAGGCGCTGAATACGGTCTGCTGGATCTTGGCTTGCGAGCGCGCGGTGGTGTTGAACCATGCAGCCGCTTCCGGAGTGACCGCACCATTGCCGAACACGCTGAAAGGCACGCAGCCCTCGCGTGCCAGCGCCGAGTACACGCGGCCGGTGTTGGGGTTGACCGCAGTCGGATCCAGCGTGGTGCGGCAGACGATGTTGCCGCTGGCATCGCGTGCGGCGTCGATGCCGGCCTGCCAGCGTTCATTGATGCGGTTGTTGAGGTTGAGGCGGTCCACCGTGGTCTTGCCGTAATTGGCAGACACATCGTAGGTCCAGTTGTCGGTCAGGTTGCCTTCGGCGCCGAGAACCGCGCGGTAGGTCTTGCGTTCGATGTTTTCGCCGCGGCGGCCGGCATCGACGTTGAAGCGGTTCATCAGGATCTGCGTGGCGCCGCGCGAATCCATCAGGGCGCCGAGCTCGGGGCTGACGTACGGGTTCTGGCGGCGCACGCGCAGCGAGCTGTCGAATGCCGGTTGGCCGAAAAATTCCGAATCGGTTTCGCTGTACTTGCCTTCGAAGAACACGCGATGGTTTTCGCTGATCTCGAAGTTGACCATGGTGTTGACGCTTTTACGATCGAAGCCGGGTTGCAGATCGGCCACCGCATTGAGGTCGACAAAATCGCAATCCACGCACGAAGTGTTGCTCACCACGGTGCCGTCGTAACGGTTGCGCCGGAAGCTGCCGTCGTCGTTGAACACATAGCGGTTGCCGTAGCTGGCCGGGTTACGGAAATCGAACGTGCCCAGATTGAAGGTGCCGCCGTAGGAGGTCGAATGATTGCCACCGGGGCCGCTGAGCACGTTTTGCGGATTGCTTTCGCTCGGCGGACGGGTGGGGTCGAAACCGGGGTTGGGCACACTCACCAGATACTCGCGGCCGATGGCGCGGTTGCCGCGACCGAAGCGGTCTTGCTTGCTATATTCGCCGGACACCGCGATGTTGCCGCGGCCGCCGGCGAAATCGGTGCCTGCAGAAAAGCTGGCAAATGAGCGGTTGTAATTGCCTTCGTCGGCCAGGCCGGTTTGCGCGCGCGTTTCGAAACCGGTGAAGGATTTCTTGAGGATGAAGTTGACCACGCCGGCCACCGCGTCGGCGCCATACACCGCCGATGCGCCGCCGGTGATGACTTCCACGCGCTCGACCCATTCCACCGGAATGGTGTTGACGTCCACCGCAGTCGAGCCTGGGCTTGAGCCTACGTGGCGACGCCCGTTGACCAGCACCAGCGTGCGGTCCACGCCCATGCCGCGCAGGTCGAGCAGGCCCAGGCCGGCGGTGCCGATGAAGCGGGTGGAATTGCCCAGCGTGTAGCTCGGTGCCAGTGCCGGCATACGCGCCATCAGGTCGCTGATGGTGGTCGCACCGGTGGCGCGGATTTCTTCGGCGCTGATGGCCGTCACGGGCGAGGGCGTGACAAAGCCGGTACGCGCAATGCGCGATCCGGTGACGGTGACCTTGTCCAGATCGGTCGTATCAGGCGCGACGCCATTTTCGGATTGGGCGGCAGCATTGCCCGCAGAGGCGGCTAGTACGCCGAAAAGTGCAGTGCTGAGGCGATGGCGACGGGTGCGTTGCGAGGTACGGCTCGACATGATTTCGCGGATTCCTTGCTGGGATTCGATTTGCACAGTTGGGTTCGCTGAGCACCAGCTGAACCGCATTTTGACCGTAACAATTCTTTAATCTTGTGTCCATCTCTGCGAAATTTGTCAGTAAGTGTCACGTGCGAGCTGCACGTGCGTCTGTGTCGCGTTGGCAAACCAGGCGGCTGCGTCTGATCGAGCCGGTACACTCACGCCCTCTTCGATGCGGCGCAAGGCGATGCTTGAGTCGCTCGCGGTAGCACACGACAAACCGGGTAGGCGATGAACACGATGGCGAAAAGTGGTTTCTTGGCGACGCGCGCGGTTGCGCAGGCGGTTGGCGCATGACGGGCGAACGCAGAATCGCCGCGCACGCGGTGCAGGGCACGTTGGCGCCGCATTCGCGCATCCGCAATGTGATTGCGGTGGGGTCGGGCAAGGGCGGCGTGGGCAAGTCCACCACTGCGGTGAATCTGGCACTGGCGCTGCATCAGTTGGGCGCGCGCGTCGGCGTGCTGGATGCCGATATCTACGGCCCCAGCGTGCCGGCAATGCTGGGCCTGAGCGGGCGGCCGGACAGCCCGGACAATAAGTCGATCGAGCCGCTGCGTGCATTCGGGATCGAGGCGATGTCGATCGGCCTGTTGGTCGATCAGGACACCCCCATGATCTGGCGCGGGCCGATGGCGACGTCCGCGCTGACCCAGTTGTTCAACGACACCCTGTGGGACGACCTGGACTATCTGCTGATCGACCTGCCGCCGGGCACCGGCGACATCCAGTTGACACTGTCGCAGAAGATTCCGGTAGCCGGTGCGGTCATCGTCACCACGCCGCAGGACATCGCCACGCTGGACGCGCGCAAGGCCTTGAAGATGTTCGAAAAGGTCGAGGTGCCGGTGCTCGGCATCGTCGAGAACATGGCGGTGCATACCTGCAGCAGCTGCGGCTACCGCGAGCATCTGTTCGGCGAAGGCGGCGGTGAGCGCATGGCGGCGCAGTACGGCGTGCCGTTGCTGGGGTCGTTGCCGCTGGAGATCGCAATCCGTGAGCAAGGCGATGCCGGCCAGCCGGTTGTGGTAGCCGCGCCAGAGTCGGTGGCAGCCAAGGCATACCTAGCGGCGGCGACGCGGCTTGCCGAGGAGCTGGGCAAGCGCCCACGCGCCAGCATCCCGATCTCTGCATCCCTGCTGTAGCGCATCGGGCCGGCGGTGCCGGCCGCTGATAGAATTCGCCGTCTTCGCGCGGGCCGCTCGGCCCGCCGCCTTCCGTCTTCAAGGAACACGCATGAGCATCAAGAGCGACCGCTGGATCAAGCGCATGGCCGAACAGCACGCGATGATCGAGCCGTTCGAACCCGGCCAGGTCAAGCACGATGCTGCCGGGCAGCGCATCGTCAGCTTCGGCACTTCCAGCTACGGGTACGACGTACGCTGCTCGCGCGAGTTCAAGGTCTTTACCAACATCAACTCGACGATCGTCGATCCGAAGCACTTCGATCCCGGCAGCTTTGTCGATATCGAATCGGATGTCTGCATCATTCCGCCGAACAGCTTCGCACTGGCGCGTACTGTGGAATATTTCCGCATCCCGCGCGACACGCTGGTGGTATGCCTGGGCAAGAGCACCTACGCACGTTGCGGCATCATCGTCAACGTGACCCCGCTGGAGCCGGAGTGGGAAGGCCACGTGACCCTGGAATTCAGCAATACCACGCCGCTGCCGGCGCGCATCTATGCCAACGAAGGCGTGGCGCAGATGCTGTTTTTCCAGTCCGACGAAGTGTGCGAAACCTCGTACAAGGACCGCGGCGGCAAGTACCAGGGCCAGACCGGCGTGACCCTGCCGCGGACCTGATGAGGTGGCGCGGCCGTGGCCTTCAGCAGGTCGCGGCCGCCTTCTCGCGGTAGCGCAGCAATTGGCGCACACCGGCGGCGATCAGGAACACCGGCCACCAGGTCGCGATCAGGTTGCCCACATCCATATGCGCCAATCCCAGATTGTCCAGCAGAAACAACGCGCCCAGGACGATCAGGAACAGGGCAGGAATCAGACGGTAGTTCATGGCGACATCCTCGGTTGGTGTGAGGCCATGCTGCGCTCGATGCGCCCGTCAATCAGGTGCCGGAAGTCAACAGTTGCGGATGACAGTCGTCATGTTGCATCGCCAGTGAGTGCCTCAAGTGCGGTGATGCCCGACTCCCGAATCCCCGCCCGACCTACTTCCCGCGCCCGAACAGCATGCCAATTCCGCACGCAACCAGTGCGGCCGGCCACCAGGTGGCGATCAAGCGACCGATACTGAGATTGGTCCAGCCCAGGTTATTGGCCAGGAACAGCAGGCCGACGAGGATCAGGATCAGCGCGGCGACGACATTGGATTTCATGCGGGAGACTGGTTGAAAGACAGGTGCCTATCGTAGCCGTTGCGCCCACGCCGCGACATGCTGCTGCAACGCCTCGGCCGCAAAGCGCTGCGCACTGCCGCTGCCCCAGACGGGCCCGGGCCAGGCGGCATCGCCGGGGTGGCGGCCGACCAGATGCACATGCAGCTGCCGCACGATGTTGCTCAGCGCGCCGATATTGAGCTTGCCCACCCCGGGTTCGGCGCGCAGCAACTGCGAGAGCTGGTTGATTTCGGCCAGCAACAAACGCTGCTGGCCGCCATCCAGATCGATCCATTCACTGACATCGGCCACCCGTGGCACCAGCACCAGCCACGGGAAGCGGGTGTCGTCCATCAGCCGCACCTGCGACAGCGGCCCGTCGGCCACGAACACACTATCGGCCGCCAGGCGCGGGTCGAGCTGGAAGTCGCCCGCAGGCCTGTCCGGTGCGGTGTCGCTCATCCCAGGTGCGCCGCGAAGAAGCCCAGGGTGCGCTCCAGTGCGCGCTCGGCACTGTCGGCGTCGTAGTGGGTGGGGTCGATGCTGCGGTTGAAGGCGTGCCCGGCCGGGTAAACGAAGGTTTCCATCTGCGGCAGCTTCTCGCGATGGGCCTGGATCGCCTCGGGCGGAATGCTGGCATCGCGCTCGCCGAAGTGGAACATCACCGGCGCCTTGGGGGTTTCGTCCAGCAGCTGGGTGTTGCGGCCGCCGTAGTAGCTGACCGACGGCAGCCCCAGGCGAATGGCCGACAGCAGCGCGACGGAGCCGCCCCAGCAGTAGCCCACCGTACCGACCTTGCCGGCGCGGGTGAGCAGGGTGGCGGCAGATTTCACCACCTCCACGGCGCGCTCCAGGCCGACCGCGTTGGCCAGCGCCAGGCCCCGCTGCAGGCTCTGCTGGTCGTACGGCAACTGCACGTCCTTTTCTTCCAGGTCGAAAAAGGCCGGTGCCAGCACCTCATAGCCGCGTGCGGCGTAGTCGTCGGCCACTGCGCGGATATGTTCGTTGACGCCGAAGATTTCTTGAATCACCACCAGGCCGCCGCGCGGGCTGGAAGCGGGTGTGGCGTGCCAGGCGGCAACCTGGCCGTCGGGGGTGTCGAGCGTGGTCCAGTGACCCATGGAAACTCCTGCTGCAGTCCGGGGAGGCGCGCATTATCGAACGGATCGGCGGGGGCGAAGGTGAGGGTTCCGCTAAGATGACCCCGCTTGCGCGGCATGCGGTTCAGAGCGTCGCCCCCGCGCCGCTATAATTGACCCGCTCAGGCCCCAGGCCGCTCCGCTTCCCAGGCTCCTGCTTCCATGTCCCAGCTGAACCCTAAAGTCGGCTTCGTCAGCCTTGGCTGCCCGAAGGCGCTCGTCGATTCCGAACGCATCCTCACCCAGCTGCGCGTGGAGGGGTACGACATCGTGCCCAGCTACGACGCTGCCGATGTGGTGGTGGTCAATACCTGCGGCTTCATCGATTCGGCAGTGACCGAATCGCTGGACGCGATCGGCGAAGCGATGAACGCCAACGGCAAGGTCATCGTCACCGGCTGCCTGGGCAAGCGCCCGGAGCAGATTCGTGAGGCGTATCCGCAGGTGCTGGCAGTATCCGGCCCGCAGGACTACCAGAGCGTCATGGAGGCAGTGCACGCCGCGTTGCCGCCGCGTCACGACCCGTTCGTGGATCTGGTGCCGGACTACGGCATCAAGCTGACCCCGCGCCATTACGCTTACTTGAAGATTTCCGAAGGCTGCAATCACCGGTGCAGCTTCTGCATCATTCCCTCGATGCGCGGCGATCTGGTCTCGCGTCCGGTCGATGAGGTGCTGCGCGAAGCCGAGCGGTTGGTGCGCGGTGGCGTCAAGGAATTGCTGGTGGTGTCGCAGGACACCTCGGCCTATGGCGTGGACCTGAAGTACGCCGAGCGTCCGTGGCGCGACCGCATGTACCAGACCCGCATGAAGGCGCTGTGCGAGGGGTTGTCGGAGCTGGGCGTGTGGACGCGCCTGCATTACGTGTACCCGTATCCGCACGTGGACGATGTGATTGGGCTGATGGCCGAAGGCAGGCTGCTGCCGTATCTGGACATCCCGTTCCAGCACGCCAGCCCGCGCATCCTCAAGTTGATGAAGCGCCCGGGCGCGGTGGAAAAAACCCTGGAGCGCGTGCAGCGCTGGAAGGCGATGTGCCCGGAGATCACCGTGCGCTCGACCTTCATCGTCGGTTTCCCCGGCGAAACCGATGCCGAATTCGAATCCTTGCTGGACTTCCTGGATCAGGCGCAGCTGGACCGCGTCGGTGCGTTTGCGTATTCGCCGGTCGATGGCGCCAGCGCCAACGCATTGCCGGATCAGGTGCCCGAAGAAGTGAAACACGAGCGCCTGGCGCGCTTCATGGCCAAGCAGGCGCAGATCTCTGCGTTGCGCCTGGAATCCAAGATCGGCAGCGTGCAGCAGTGCCTGGTGGATGTGATCGAAGACGACATCGCGGTGGCCCGCTCGCGTGCCGATGCGCCGGAAATCGATGGGCTGGTGCATATCCAGAACGGCGGCGAGCTCGGCTTGAAGGTGGGCGATCTGGTCGATGTGGAAATCACCGACAGCGACGAGCACGATCTGTTTGGCGATGCATTGCCGTCTGGCCCCGCGGTGCAGCAGCCAGGGCGGACATTGAACCTGCAGATCGTTTAGCCGCAGCAGGATGCCGGCTGGCCGATGGCGTCGGCGCTCCCGACTGTGCCGAACCGTCGGCGCACATGCCGCGGTGGGCACGCCAAGCCGTAGGAGCGTGCCTGAGCGCGACGAGGCTGGCGACGCGCAGCCGCCCCCGGCACGACGCGCTGCGCACCAACATCGCCTGTGGGCATGACATCGCCGCATGAGGGTGGTCGGGGCGCGAGCGTATCAGCAGGTCACGCGGCAGTCCTGGGGCACTGGGTGTTCGGTTCTCTGTGGCCTCGATTACCGCCGTTGCCGATGCACGCGCCAGAATCGCTTCGCGCGCTGTATATCCCTTACAGCGGCACGTACTGCACCGACACCACCACAAACGTGTGCTTGCCGGCCGGCAAGTGCGCGTCGAATTCGTCGTCCACGCGCTTTTTCAGCAGTGCGCGCGCCAGCGGCGAATCGATGCTGATCCAGCCGCGTCCGGCATCGGTTTCGTCCGGGCCGACGATGCGGTAGCGCAGCAACTCGCCGCTGTCGGCATCTTCCAGTTCCACCTGTGCGCCGAAGAACACCGCGTTCGCGTCGGTGGGTGCGGTGTCCACCACGCGCAGCGCTTCCAGCCGCTTGCTCAGATAGCGTACACGCCGATCGATTTCACCGAGCTGCTTCTTGCGATAGGTGTATTCCGCATTTTCAGAGCGGTCGCCTTCTGCGGCGGCCGCCGCAAGGGCACGGACTACTTCGGGCCGCCGCACGCGCCACAAGTCGTCCAGCTCGGCCTTGAGGCGGGCATGGCCTTCGGGCGTGATCAGCGCAGTGCTTTTCTCGGCAGGCGGGCGCCAGCGGCTCATGGGGCAGGCAATTTCCAACGGCGGGGCCGCGATGCTAGCGCGCATGACGTGCTTGCGCATCTGCCGCCGCACAGCGAAGCTTTCCGCCATTCTTAAGACACGGATGTTGTCATGCTGATCATGCCGCTGCACAAACCCTGGTCGCGACAGAACATCCCCTGGGTGACGCTGCTGCTGGTGCTGATCAATGTGGCGGTCTACCTGGGCTACCAGCGCAAGGACGACAGCCTGGTCGAGAGCGCCGTGCACTACTACGTGCACTCCGGCTTGGGCGCGCTGGAGGCCGATGCGCATGCGCGCTACCTGCAGCAGACCGCCAACGCCAAGCTGCGCGCGGCACGCCAGGCAAAGCTGGACAGCGTGCCTAAACCGCAACGCATCGCGTATCTGGCGCACCTGACGATGCACGATGTCGCCTTCGAACACGCCCTGCGCAGCGGCACGTTGTTCAACGACGACGCGCGTCTGCGCGAGTGGCGCGCATTGCGTGCGCCTTACGACACGCGGCTGTCCAGGATATTTACGCTGCGCCATGTGCAGCGCAGTTCCGAATGGTCGCCAGCGCGCATGCTGACTGCCACGTTCCTGCACGGCAGCTTCGATCATTTGCTGGGCAACATGCTGTTCCTGCTTGCCTTGGGTACCTTGCTGGAAGGCGCCATCGGCAGTGGCTGGTTCCTGGTGCTGTATCTGCTCGGCGGATTCGGCGCCAGCCTGGCCAGCTTGTGGTGGCGCTGGGGCGAGCCCGGTGGCGGTCTGGGTGCCTCCGGTGCCATCGCCGCGCTGATGGGTGCGTTCTGCGTGGTCTGGGGCAGGCGCAGGGTGCGTTTTTTCTATTGGTTTTTCGTCGTCTTCAATTACGTGCGCGGCCCGGCGATCCTGCTGTTGCCGCTGTGGCTGGGCTGGGAGTTGTATAGCCTGGCATCCAGCGACGACGGCGCAGTCGCCTTCGAGGCGCATGCCGGCGGACTGGTGAGCGGTGCGTTGCTGGGCGCCTTGCTAGTGGTGCTGCGGCAAACTCGGCCAGAATTTATGCAGGAGGGCGACGCGGTTGCGGTGGACGATCGCTGGGAGCGTGCGCAGCGCCATCTGGGCCGGATGGAAAACGCCGAGGCCGAACATTTGCTGGCGGAGTTGGCGAGCGAGCAGCCGCACAATCTGGAGGTTGCGCTTGCGCGCTATCGCGCTGCGCGTCATGCAGGGCGCAGCCAGGACAGCCTGCGCCATGCCGAGACGCTGCTGGCCCTGCAGACCCATAGCGCCGAACAGACACGCATCCAGCTGGCAGTTGCCGCCGAACTCAGTAAGGCCAGGATTGCCTGCAGCCCGACGGCGCGCAGGGCGCTGATCGCTGCGTGCATGCGTAACGGCCTGTTGGCCGATGCCGAGCGTCTATTGAAGGAAAGCGAATTGAGTACGCCGTGCGATGAATTGGCCCAACAATGGTTCGTGCTTGCCTTGCGTCACGGTGAGCTGCAGGACGGTGCGCAGCGCACGCGCTTGCTGCGCCAGCTGCTGGATCAGTTTCCCGAGCAGGGACAGGCCAAAAAAGCACGCTTTTTGCTCGAAAACGGTTGAGCGGTTTCTGCCCAACGCGTGCTCTTTGACTCGCGCGGCGCCGGGCGGGCAAGGGCCGGTCGCGTTGGCTGACATGCATGGTTCGGAGCTTGATGGGATCTGTCTGCCTGGAACCTGCAGAACGGATCCTCAGCCGATCACGCCGGCTGAATCGTCACCGCTTTCAGTGCCGCGTCCAGCTTCGCGCGTAGTGCTTCGTCGTCGCAGCGATCCTTTGCGTTCTGCAATACGACGCGCGCCTGATCATCGCGCCCGAAGCGCTCGGCCAGCAGCACGCCGGCGTCCAGCGACCAGGCAGGCAGCATCGGGTCGCGCGGCCACGCAGCAATGGCGGCCAGCAGGCCATCGGTGACCAGTTGGAACTGCCCGGCCATCCTTGCGCGCTCGGCCAGCAGGTTGGCCTGCTCGGGCGTCAGCGGCGTAAACGTGGGGTCGATGTCCAGCGCTTCGCGCTGCAGCGCGAGTGCACGCCGTTCCTGCTTTTCCTGCAACAGGCGATTGATGTATTGGCGAGTGTGTTCGCGCAGCTCGTCGTTGCGATGGTGTTGGCGCAACAGGCGCTGATACAGCTCGTGCACCGCCAGGCTCACCGCGCGCGAGCGCACCGCACCGCGCAGGGCCTGAAAGGCTTCGTCGGAATGCCCGTCGCGCACGTACTGTTCCGCTTCGTCGAGCAGGCGCTGGTCCGGGTCGCTGCGTTCGTGCGCATCCGCGCCACTGGGCACATAGCCCAGCTCCTCGTGGTACTGGTACACCAGATACCCCAGCAGGTGAAAGCTGGCGAACAGCGTCCAGATCGAGGTCACCATGACCGTCGCTTCGCGCACGAGCGGCGGTAGGTATTTGGTAGCGAAGAAGACCGCTGCCGCGCCGCTGCCCTGGATCACGTAGAGCAGGCCGTAGGCGGCCAGATACGGCCAGCCGATCCGTAGCGCCATGTCGATGGAGACGGCGGGGTTGAGCGCGCGGCGCAGGCTGCCGTCGATGGCCAGCGAGATCAGCATGCCAGGCAGCAGCAGCATGGTGCCCAGATAGGCGATGGTCAGGCCGAACGGGCCGGCGATCACGGCTCCTACGCCGATCACGATGCCCAGCGCGACGGCCAGCAGGATCAGACGCAGTACCGCGCTGTCGAAGCTGTTATAGCCCAGGCGTGGCGCATCGGTCTGGCCATCGGCGGTGTGGCGCAGAATGTCGAAGGCATAGGTATAGGTCGCCATGCCCAGCACACCGGCAATCACCAGTTTCAGGATGCCCGGCAGCACCAGCAAGGCGCTGCACAGCGTCAATGCGATCAGCGCATACAGCGCCGAGCCACGCAGCGGGTAGGTGGCGATGGCGGGAATGCGGGTCCAGAACGGTGCAGGCGCAGCCTGCGTGGCCACCTTGCGTGCGCGAAAACGGTCTTCCATGACGCTCCCCAAGCGTGTGATGTGAAGGGATTGTGCGGGGCCGCGTGTCGCTGCGCAATTGGGGGAGGGCAAGCCGACGAACCCGGATCGCCAGCGACCGGCGATATGTTGCGGGCATGGTCTGGATACTGCTGGCCAGGCCGTGCGTCAGTGCCGGCCTTACATCGAAGCATGCAGTGTCAGACAGCACCCTAAGCGCATCGGCAGACCTTCGACGCGGTGCGTGCGTGATTGCCTGAGGTTCAACCTGAGCGACAGGTAAAATGGTGGCCCGCCGCACTCTCGCGGCCCTACGAGCGACCGTGCGCGCCGCAACCGTGGCACTGCCGTCGCTTGCATCACAAGGAGTGTCGCTTGATTCCCTCTGCCACCGGCAACCCGCAGGTCCGCATCCGCAGCATCGATGTGCTCTCGGACAATTGGTATGTGCTGCGCAAGGTCACGTTCGATTTCCAGCGCAAGGACGGCCGCTGGCAGACCTTGTCGCGCGAGGCCTACGATCGTGGCAATGGCGCCACCATTCTGCTGTACAGCCGCGCCAAGCAGACGGTGATGCTCACCCGCCAGTTCCGCCTGCCGACGCTGCTCAATGGCAACCCGGATGGCATGTTGATCGAAGCCTGTGCCGGCCTGCTCGACCAGGACGATGCGCTGACCTGCATCCGCAAGGAAAGCGAAGAGGAAACCGGCTACCGGATCGACAACGTGCGCAAGGTATTCGAGGCCTTCATGAGCCCTGGCTCGGTCACCGAACGCCTGTACTTTTCCGTCGGCGAATACGTCGACGGCGACAAGGTCAGCGGCGGCGGTGGACTCGAAGAAGACGGCGAAGAGATCGAAGTGCTGGAGCTGTCACTGGATGCAGCGCTGGCGATGATCGGCTCAGGGGAGATCGCCGATGCCAAGACCATCATGCTGTTGCAGTACGCCAAGTTGCATGGCGTGTTGGAGTCCGTTCACGCCAACACGCGGTAGCCCTTCACGGCGACGGTGCCATCGAGACGTGGCAGCGGCGATCAAGCAGATCATCGCTTCCCGCCAAAAATGCTACCGAAGATGCCGCGCACGATCTGCTGCCCGATCTTGTTGCCCACCGTGCGCGAGGTCTGCTTGGCCATCGCTTCCAGCATGCCCTGGCGGCGGCGGGTGCCGAAGACCGCGTCCTTGACCGCCTGACCGAAGCCGCTGTCGTGCGCGTCGTCATCTTCGCGAGTGCGGGCAGGTGGGGCTGCGTTGTGTTCGGCGGCCTGTTCGACGCGGCGCGCCAGCAGTTCGGCAGCCGATTCGCGGTTGATCGTGGTGTCGTAGCGGGTGCCGACCGGGCTTGCCGCGCGCACCTGCGCGCGTTCGGTTTCGCTGATGGCGCCCATGCGGCAGCGCGGCGGTGCGATCAACGTCTGCTGTACCGGCGCCGGCACGCCCTTGCCCTGCAGCGGCGACACCAGCGCCTCGCCGGTGCCCAGGCTGGAGATGGCGGTGGCGACATCGAGCTTGGGATTGCCGACGAAGGTCTGCGCGGCGGTCCTGACCGCCTTCTGGTCGCGCGGCGTGTAGGCGCGCAACGCGTGCTGCACGCGGTTGCCGAGCTGGCCAAGGATATTGTCGGGAATGTCGTCGGGAAACTGCGAGCAGAAATACACGCCCACGCCCTTGGAACGAATCAGGCGCACCACCTGTTCGATGCGCTGCACCAGCGCCGCCGGCGCATCGTCGAACAGCAGGTGCGCCTCGTCGAAGACGAACACCAGTTTGGGTTGTTCCAGGTCGCCCACTTCGGGCAAGCGTTCGAACAGTTCCGACAGCAGCCACAGCAGAAAGGTGGAATACAGCTTCGGCTTGAGCACCAATTGGTTGGCAGCCAGGATGCCGATCACGCCACGGCCATCCGGCGCGACGCGCATCAGTTCGGCCAGCTCCAGCGCAGGCTCACCGAAGAACTGTTCGCCGCCGTCCTGGGACAAACGCAGCAAGGCGCGCTGGATGGCGGCAACCGATTGGCTGGACACCAGTCCGTAACTGGTGGAGAGCTCCTTGCGCTCTTCGACCACCAGCGCGAGCAGCGCGCGCAGGTCGTCCAGGTCCAGCAGCAGCAAGCCGCGGTCGTCGGCCAGCTTGAACACGATGTCGAGTACGCCGGACTGGGTGTCGTTGAGTTCCAGAATCCGGGCGAGCAGGGTGGGGCCCATCTCGCTGACCGTCGTACGTACCGGGTGCCCCATCTGGCCATACAGGTCCCAGAACACCACCGGGTTGGCGGCCGGGGCGTAGTCGGTCATGCCCAAATCGTTGGCGCGCTGCAGCACGCCGGGCGCGCCATCGCCAGCCACGGCCAGGCCGGCGACATCGCCTTTCACGTCCGCCAGGAACACCGGAACGCCCAGCCGCGAGAAGCCTTCGGCCAGCGTCATCAAGCTCACGGTCTTGCCGGTCCCGGTGGCGCCGGCCACCAGCCCGTGGCGGTTGCCGAAGCGTCCTTCCAGCACTACAGGGATGTCGTCGGTGACGCCTTTGCCGAGCAGGAACGAGGCCATTGCGCTGATCCGGTAGGAAAGGGCCGATTCTAGCGGGCAATCCCAGCGGGCAATGCCAACCGGCAACGCGGCAGATCCTGGCAGGCAGGCTGGGTCGAACGGGCGACGCACGCACGCCGCGCGGCAGCCGCAGACGCACTCGATCGTTCGCGTCGGTGCGCCGGTTTGCAGGTACTGCACGCATCGACCGCGCCCACCAAGCTAACGGCCCACTGACCCCGGTGGCCCCGCTGCCTTGCCCCGATGTTGCCCCGGCGGCTACCCTGCCTGCCTTTCCGCTGTACTGCCTACGATGCCGCTCGCTCATTTTGGTTTGCGCCCATGGCCTGTCCTGGCTGTGGTGGCGCTGATGTCTGTCGTCCCCGCCGCCCACGCCATCTCCAAACGCGACACGGAGAAGGCCGCCGCGCTCGATGCGCGCATGGCCGCCGCCGAAAAGCGCTATCGCGATGCGCTGGTGCTGGTGAACAACTCCGACCCCAAGGGCACTGCCGAAGGCGATGCTGCGCTGGAGGACATGGAAGACATCATCGACGCCTGCATCAAGCAGCGTGGTTGCCTGGTGTCCAATCAGTTGGCCACCTACAAGCGCCTGCTCAAGGCGCGCGCCGATGCCGAGGCGCCGGCCGCCGAAGATCCGGAAGACGACGACACGCTGCTGCAAGCCGACCCGGACCATCTGGGCCCGGCGTCGAACGGCGTGCCCGAGGCCGCGCGTGCCGCCACGCTGCTCAACGACCAGCGCCACGAGTTCGACAAGATGGTGCAGTACAACCCGGCCGTGCAGGCCGGTATCCGGCGCTGGCTCACCGATATGCGCCCGGCGCTGCTGACCAGCTACGAGAACTACAGCAACCTGCGCGGCGTGATGTGGCCGGAATGGCAGAAGCGCGGCCTTCCAGAAGCGCTGCTGTTCGGCATCATGGCCAAGGAATCCAACGGCAAGGTGCATGCCAGCTCGCGCGCTGGTGCCGCCGGGTTGATGCAGTTCATGCCCGCCACCGGACGTCGCTTCGGGCTGGGCCCGGACGGCACCGGCTTCGACACCCGCTTCGATGCACGCAGCGCCGCCGAAGCCAGCGCCGCCTACCTCAACGAACGCATGGCCGGACTCAACCGCAGCATCGAACTGGCACTGGCCGCCTACAACGGTGGCGAAGGCCGTGCCGCGCGCGTGTTCGCGCAGAGCGGCGGGCGCGGCTTCTGGGACCAGGACGTCTACAACCAGTTCCCGGCCGAAACCAAGGACTACGTGCCAATGGTGATCGCGGCGGCGTGGATCTTCCTGCACCCGCGTCAATACGGGGTGGACTTTCCCAAGCTCGATGCGCAGCCGGCCACGCTCAAGCTGGCCAAGTCGACCACCATCTACGAACTCACCATCTGCCTAGGCAGCATGGGCACACGCGACGGCTACATGCGTGCGTTGCGCAATCTCAACCCACGTTACGAATCCGATGGCTGGATTCCGGCCGGCACGGTCATCAATGCCACCAACCGCATCGTCAACCTCTACACCCGTTACTGCGTCAATGGCCCGCGTGCGGATCTGGCGCGCACCCTGATCACCGCCGATCTCAACAGCGCGATCGTGCGCAGCAGCAGCGCGCCCGAGTACGTGCCCAGCGTGGCGGTGGGCGATGTCAGCCAGATGGCCGGCGTCCCGACCACCGTCGCCACCGGTCAGCCGGCAGTGGCCAAGCCCAAGGCCAAGCAAGTGCGCAGCTACACCATCGCCAAGGGCGACACGCTCGGTCGCGTCGCGCAGAAGTACCAATGCGAGATCAAGGAGCTGGCCAAGGCCAACGGCTTGAAAGCGCCGTCGTATGCGCTCAAGCCGGGGCAGAGCATCAGGTTGGCGGGGTGCGATCGCTGAACCGGGCGCTGGTGGAGCGTTGCTGATGTCCGCACCCTTCAAACGGCGGTGCGCATCGGCCTGAACCCGCTGGCGTGGGGCAGGCCAGGCTGTGCCAAAGCCGTTCCGGTAGCCCCGGCACGCGCAGCGTGTCGTCAGTCGAAGGTTGGAAAACGGTGCGCGGGGGTGCGAGGCCTTGTGGGGAAGGCCTCGTCGCGGCCAGGTTCGCTGCTACGTTGGCAGCGAGCGCACGACAAGCCTGGTGGTTGCCGTGGGAGCGGACCCGGTCGCAACCAAACCATCCAAACAGCCCGTTTTATGCCGGATGTTCTTCATCCGAGGCTGAGCAGGATGGCGTGCGCGTAGGGGCGGCGTATCACCGGAAACGCCTGGTCGCGGCCAGGTCCGCTCCTACGAGGGCAGCGTTGCACTTCACTGACGACGCGCGAGTGCCTGGCCAAGACGAACCGATGTTTCGGCCGCAAGTCTGCCATCGAGCGTGGCCACACCCGGCGGCAGCAACACGATGACGGTCGAGCCGTAATTGAACCTGGCCATCTCCGCGAACTTCTCCAGCACGATGCCCTTGCCGCGGTAGTCCTTGCGCGTGATGCGGTCGCCATAGCGCGGAATCTCCACGCCGCTCCAGACCGTCTCCACGCCGGACACCAGCAGCGCACCTACCATCACCGAGGCCATCGGGCCGAAATCGGTGTCGAAGTGGCAGACCAGCCTCTCGTTGCGCGCGAACAGGCGCGGCACGTTGCGTACGGCGTCCGGGCCCACGCTGAACAGCCGCCCTGGCACGTGCACGGTCTCGCGCAGGGTGCCGGTCCACGGCATATGCACGCGGTGGTAGTCCTTGGGCGACAGATACACGGTGGCGAACAGGCCGTCGTTGAACGGCGCCGCCGCGGCCTCGTCGCCAAGCAATTCTGCAGCAGTGAACGACTGCCCCTTGGCCTGGAAAATGCGGCCGTTCTCGATCGGGCCGAGCTGGCTGATGCGGCCGTCGGCGGGCATCAGCAACGCAGCCGGGTCGGCATCCGGCACGCGTGCGCCGGGCTTCAAGGCGCGGGTAAAGAACGCATTGAAGGTGGGATAGGCGCGCGGATCCGGCTCCTGTGCCTCGCTCAGGTCCACGCCGAACTTGCGTGTGACCGTGTCGATCAACCACTGCTTGGTGGCGGGTCTATCCGAGTAGGCCAGCGCGCGCGCCAGCGAGGACAGCAACCGGTGCGGCAGCACGTAGGTCAGGGAAGTGACAAGACTCACGGAGCGGTTACCTTGGTCAGCTGTTGGAGGTCGGCGGCAATCGCCTTCGGATCGAGCGGGGGGCGGATCAGCCCGGCCAGGCGGCCTTGCGGATCGAGCACGGCAATGCCGGCGGAGTGGTCCATGCTGTAGTCGTTGGGATTTTGCGCATAGCCTTTGCCCGGGACCTTCTGGAACACGAAGCCCAGCGCGGTGGCGAAGCGCTCCAACGCCGGCACGTCCGCCGTGGCGGCCAGGGTGTCCTTGTGGAAGGCATGTGCGTACTCGCCCAGGCGCGCGGGCGGATCGCGCTGCGGGTCCACCGACACGAACAGCACGCGCGGGCGCAGGCCATCGGGAATGCTTTCCCATTGCTGTTGCGCCACTGCCAGATCGGTCAAGGTGGTGGGGCAGACATCGGGGCAGAACGTGAAGCCCAGAAACACCAGCGTCCAATGCCCCTTGAGTTCGCCGGGCACCAGCTGGGTGCCGTCGGACTGGCGCAGGCTGAATTGCGGCAGCGGGCGCGGCTGCGGATAAAAGGTGATGGTCTTGGTGGGCGGCCATGGCGAACTGGGCGCGCCGCCAAGGAACTTCTGGCCCAGCAACATCCCCAGGCCAGCGGCCAGGGCCACCAGCAGCACGATGCCGGTATTGCGATTGAACATGGCGGTTTCCAGTGCAACGGACGCTCATGATACCGATCCGACCTCTATAATCGGGGGCCGATTCCTCTTTAGTTGTTGCCATGACTGCCGCCGCGGCCGACGAACTGCACACCATCATCGACCTGATCCGCTACGGCACCAGCCGTTTCAACGCAGCCGGTCTGACCTTCGGCCACAGCTACGACAATGCGTTGGACGAAGCCACCCAGCTGGTCCTGCACAGCCTGCATCTGCCGCACGATCTGGGCCCGGCCTACGGCCAGGCGCGCTTGCTGCGCTCGGAAAAAGACCAGGTGCTTGGTCTGTTCGAGCGCCGCATCACCGAGCGCGTGCCGGCCGCTTACCTCACCGGCGAGGCCTGGTTTGCAGGCCTGAGTTTCAAGAGCGATGCGCGCGCCCTGGTGCCGCGTTCGCCGATCGCCGAATTGATCGAAGCCGGCTTCGAGCCCTGGCTGGGCGGGCGCGAAGTGACCCGCGCGCTGGACCTGTGCACCGGTTCGGGCTGCATCGCCATCGCGATGGGCCACTACAACCCGCAGTGGGATGTGGACGGCGTGGACATCAGCGACGATGCGCTGGCGCTGGCCGCAGAAAACAAGGCGCGCCTGCATGCCGACAATGTCACCTTGCTCAAGTCGGACCTGTTCAACGGTCTGGGCGGTCGCCAGTACGACCTGATCGTCACCAACCCGCCGTACGTCACCAACGAGGAAACCGACGCGCTGCCGCAGGAGTATTCCTACGAGCCCGAACTCGGCCTGCGCGCCGGCGACGATGGCCTGGACCTGGTGTTGAAGATCCTGCGCGATGCGCCGCAGCACCTGAGCGAAGACGGCTTGCTGATCTGCGAAGTGGGCGAGTCCGAGCAGCACCTGGTCAAGCTGCTGCCGGAAGTGGATCTGGCCTGGGTCGAGTTCAAGGTCGGGCAGATGGGCATCTTCGCCGTGGAATGCCGCGAATTGATCGCCCACGGTGCCCGCATCGCCGAGCTGGCCGCGCAGCGATGAGCCTGCGCGCATGAGTGCCAATTCGTTCGGCAAGCTGTTCACTGTCACCACCTTCGGCGAGTCGCACGGGCCGGCGATCGGTTGCGTCGTCGACGGCTGCCCTCCCGGCCTGGAGCTCGCGCCGGAAGAGTTCACCCACGATCTGCAGCGCCGCGCCAGCGGCAAGAGCCGGCACACCTCGGCGCGCCGCGAGGCCGACGAGATCGAGATCCTGTCCGGCGTGTACGAAGGCCGTACCACCGGCACGCCGATCGGCTTGCTGATCCGCAATACCGATCAGCGCAGCAAGGACTACAGCAACATCGCCCAGCAGTTCCGTCCCGGCCATGCCGATTACACCTACTGGCAGAAGTACGGCATTCGCGATCCTCGCGGCGGCGGGCGTTCGTCGGCGCGCGAAACCACCATGCGCGTGGCCGCCGGCGTGATCGCCAAGAAGTGGCTCAAGCAGCGCTATGGCGTGCTGGTGCGCGGTTTCCTGTCGCAGCTGGGCCAGATCCGTCCCGCTGGTTTCGATTGGGATGCGGTGGAAGACAACCCGTTCTTCTGGCCGCATGCGGCGCAGGTGCCGGAGCTGGAAACCTACATGGACGCGCTGCGCAAATCCGGCGACTCGGTCGGTGCGCGCGTGGACGTGGTGGCCGGCGGCGTTCCGGCAGGCTGGGGCGAGCCGATCTACGGCAAGCTCGATGCCGAACTTGCGGCGGCGTTGATGAGCATCAATGCGGTCAAGGGCGTGGAGATCGGCGACGGCTTCGCCAGCGCGGCGCAGAAGGGTACCGAACACCGCGACCTGATCACCCCGGAAGGCTTTCTCAGCAACCATGCCGGCGGCATCCTGGGCGGAATCTCCACCGGCCAGGCGGTCACCGCCTCGATGGTGCTCAAGCCCACCTCCAGCCTGCGCCTGCCCGGCGCGACGGTGGATGCCGATGGCAGCGTGGTCGATGTCATCACCACCGGCCGGCACGACCCGTGCGTGGGCATCCGCGCCACCCCGATCGCCGAGGCGATGATGGCACTGGTGCTGATGGACCAGGCGTTGCGACATCGTGCGCAGTGCGGCGATGTGGGCGAGGTGTCGCCACGCATTCCCGGTCAGGTCGATGTCTGACGGACGTCGTCCCAGGGTGTGGGTGAGCCAGCCGCTGTTCGACGATGTCGTCGCGCAGCTGGGCGAGCATTTCGAGCTGACCACCACGCAGCGCGTCAGCGCATATTCGCCGGCCGAGCTGGCCGCGCAACTGGCACCGTTGGACGGCGCCCTGATCACCCTCAACGAGCGCATCGGCGCGGCCGAAATCGCCGCCGCGCCGCAGCTGCGCGCCATCGCCAATGTCGGCGTGGGCTACAACAATCTCGACATCGAGGCCTTGAGCGCGGCCGGCATCCTGGCCAGCAACACGCCGGACGTGCTTACCGAAACCACGGCCGATCTCGGCTTTGCGTTGCTGATGGCCACCGCGCGCCGCATCACCGAATCCGAGCGCTGGCTGCGCGACGGGCAGTGGGGGCAATGGTCGTTCAAGACCATGCTCGGCGCCGATATCCACGGCAGCACGCTCGGCATCCTGGGCATGGGACGCATTGGCCAAGGCATCGCCCGGCGCGGTGCGCACGGTTTCGGCATGCGCGTGCTGTACCACAACCGCAGCCCGTTGCCGGCTGCTACCGAACAGGCGCTGGGCGCACGGTACGTGGATTTCGAGACGTTGCTGGCGCAGTCCGATCACCTGGTGCTGGTATTGCCGTACACCAGGGACTCTCACCACATCATCGATGCCGCGGCGTTGGGCAAGATGCGCGCCACCGCCACGCTGGTGAACATCGCCCGCGGTGGCATCGTCGATGAGCTGGCATTGGCCGATGCGCTGGCCAACGGCCGCCTGGCCGGTGCCGGCCTGGATGTCTACGAAGGCGAGCCGCATGTGCGTCCGGAGCTGCTGGCGCTGAACAACGTGGTGCTCACCCCGCACATCGGCAGCGCCAGCCTGGCCACGCGCCGCGCGATGGTGCAACTGGCGGTGGACAACCTGATCGCTGCGCTGGGCAAGGGCCCGCATGCCGGCAACCCGCCGAGCGCGCTCAACGCCGATGCAGTTGCCGCTACCAAACGTGGCGGCACCGGCGTGGATGCGAAAGAAACCGGCGTCACCGGCAGCATTTCGACCAAACGATAGGGAACCTCCGCGGCCAGCGTTGGAGGTTCCCCGAACCCAGCGCGCAGTGCTTCCTCATTTCCCCTTTCGATAAAGACAAACTCATGAGCAACGAAAACCGTCGTTTCAACGTCGCCGTCGTGGGCGCCACCGGCGCTGTCGGCGAGACCATGCTGAGCATACTGGCCGAGCGCAACTTCCCGGTCGCCACCCTGTACGCGCTGGCGTCGTCGCGCTCGGCGGGCGGGCAGGTGGAGTTCAATGGCGGCAAGGTCGATGTGCTGGACCTGGCCGAGTTCGACCCCGCCGGCGTGGACATCGCGCTGTTCTCTGCGGGCGGCAGCGTGTCCAAGGAATACGGCCCCAAGTTCGCCGCGGCCGGTGCGGTGGTGATCGATAACTCCTCGGCCTTCCGCTACGACGACGACGTGCCGCTGGTGGTGTCCGAGGTCAACCCGGAAGCGCTCAAGCAGCGCCCGCGCGGCATCATCGCCAATCCCAATTGCTCGACCATGCAGATGCTGGTGGCACTGGGCCCGATCCACCGCAAGTACGGCATCGAGCGTATCAACGTGGCGACCTACCAGTCGGTCTCCGGCGGCGGGCGTTCGGCGATGGAGGAACTGGGCAAGCAGACCAGCGAGTTGTTGAGCTTTCAGGACATCGACCCGCAGCGGTTCCCGGTGCAGATCGCCTTCAACCTGATCCCGCACATCGACGACTTCCAGGACAACGGCTACACCAAGGAAGAGATGAAGCTGGTCTGGGAGACCCGCAAGATCCTCGGCGACGACAGCATCCAGGTGAACCCCACCGCGGTGCGCGTGCCGGTGTTCTACGGCCATTCCGAAGCGGTGGCGATCGAGACCCGCGACAAGATCACCGTGGAGCAGGCGCGCGCGCTGCTGGCAGCGTCGCCTGGCGTGGAAGTGGTGGACGAACGCAAGCCCGGCGGCTACCCGACGCCGGTTACGCATGCTTCCGGCAAGGATGCGGTGTTCGTGGGCCGCATCCGTGAGGACTTTTCGCATCCGCGCGGCCTGAACTTGTGGATCGTCTCCGACAATATCCGCAAGGGCGCTGCGCTCAACGCCGTGCAGCTGGCCGAACTGGTCGCACAGGAAGGCTAAGCAGCACGACAAAGACGACCGCGCAGCCGCCATGCGGGCGCGCGGCCGGCGCCTGGTGCAGCAGGCCTCACCCGGCCACTGCGATGCTGAGCGCGCCGTTCGCGCCTGCATGGGGACGGCTCGCGACGTGCGGTTGGCGCTCTCAACCGCCGTGCACGTGCTGGAGCATGCCGGCGCGCGGTGATGCTTCCCAGAGAGGCGCACCGCGCGCAAGCGCTCCGGCAGGGTGCGCACCGACACATGGAACGTCGGCTCGATTCTCAACCGAATTCCACCTCAACCGAATTCCACCTGCAGGCGCGCTGCCCATCGCGCGTCTGCGGGCATGCGCACGTGCGCGTATCGCCTCATGTGGCATTGGAGGACCTTGCAGCTTGCAGTGCGCAGACCTGTCGCCAGCCGCTCGCACACACTCCGTGCCTGCTCAGGCGACACGCCATTGGCGCCATGTCATGGCATCCCGCAGCGCGTGACTTTGCACCACGCAATCTGCCGACAGGCCGTTGCGCGCTTGAGACCTCGCGCAGTGAGAGCGCCCATCAGCACTTGCCGGTTTGCATTGGCCACGCATGCATGCCGCACTGCGGCAGTGTCGCTGGCACAGCGCTCTGCATCACGGCGCCGACTTTTTCGCTCATCCAGCGGCTATATTGATGCCCATGAAACATAGGGGCGGGGGCGCGATGCGTCCGATACAAGGGATAGGTGCGTTGCTGCTGATGGCCTGCAGCGGCGCTGCAATGGCGTTGGGGCTGGGCGATATCCGGGTGCTGTCCAAGCCCGGGCAACCGCTGGTGGCCGAGATTCCGGTCATCTCCAACGAGCCGGGCGAACTCGACAACGCACGCGTGGCACTGGCATCGGCCACCACGTTTGCGCGCGTCGGCCTGGAGCGCCCGCAAGGGCTGGTCAGCAATCTGCAGTTCCAGTTCGCGCAGGACGCACGCGGGCGTGCGGTGATCCGCGTGACCAGCAGCCAGGCGGTGGACCAGCCGGCGATCAACTTCCTGATCGAGGTGGAGTGGGGCCAGGGCCGGCTGGTGCGCGAATATTCCGCCTTGGTCGATGCGCCCAACACCGCGGCCGCCATCGCCGAGCCGGCCATCGAAGCGCCGCGTGCCGGTTCCAGCAATGCGATCGCACGCGAGCCGGCGCCGGTCGCCGCGCCCGCCGCGCAGGACAACGCCAGGGCCGAACCGGCTGCGCGTGCAACTGGCAGTGCGTCTGCTGCGTCTGCGACGCAGGCCGGCGACGCGTTGCCGGCCGTGCGCGCGGGCCAGACCTTGTCGGAGATCGCCGCGGCGGTAGCGCGTTCCAGCGGGCACTCGCTGGACCAGACCATGCTGGCGTTGCTGCGCACCAATCCGGACGCCTTCATCAACGGCAACATCAATCGCCTGAAGCAGGGCGCGGTGCTGCGCACGCCGCAGGAAGACGCGCTTGCCCAGGTCGGTGCGGCCGAAGCGGCGGTCATGGTGCGCGAGCAGGCCGCCCAGTGGCGGCAGGCGCGATCGGCGGTGCCGCAACCGGCCGAGGCCGGCGCCGCCGCTGCCGCAACGCCGCCGCCCGCCCCACCTGCCGCAGCGGCTGGCAACGGCGCGCGGCTCGAAATCGCTCCTGCAGTGGCGAGTCAGACCAACAAGGCCGGCGTCACGTCCGGCACCAGTGCCGAAGGCGAGGGCGAGATGGCGGCCAATCAACAGTTGCAACAGGCCAAGGAAGACATCGCCACCCGCGATGCGGAATTGCAGGACCTGCGGACCCGCGTGGCGGATCTGGAAAAGCTCAAGCAGCAACAGCAAGCGCTGATCGCCATGAAGGACAGCGACCTGGCGGCTGCACAGAAGCGCCTGTCGGAAACCCCGGCGGCCGCACAACAGGGTGGCGGTTTTCCGCTGTGGTTGATCGGCGGGCTGGTGTTGATCGTCGCGGCTGTGGTGGCGTGGCTGGCCGCGCGCCGTCGCAAACCCTCGCCGCTGCCGCCGTTGCCGCGTCGGCAGTTCGACTTCGTCCTGCCTGGCGCGCCGGTGCAGGCCGCCGAGCCGCAAGAGGCGACGCAAGCCACTGAGCCCAGCGAGCGCGATGTGGTGCACGAGACCGAATTCGAGCAGGCCGATCTGCGCGACGAAGAGCGCGCCCATGACGCGCAGCAACCATTGTCGGACGTGCTGCGTCGCGAGCCGCTGCCGTCCGAGCCGGCTGCTGCGCCCATGGCGGTCAACAGCGACGATTGGCGTGCGCTGCGGGCCGCACCGCCGGTGGTGGCAACGCCGCCGCAGGACAGCGCCCCCGTCGACGCGGCGCAGGCTCCGCCGCACCCAGCGTTCGAGGCCGTGGAAGCGAGTCACGCAGATGTCGCACCCACGATCGGTGATGTCCCGTCTACGGCTTCCCCGGTAGCGGCGGCCACGCAAGACAGCCTGGATTTCGAGCGTCCGCCTGCGGCGCCGAGCGCTGCGCCCAGCCCCTCGGCCAGCCGTGACGTCGCCTCGGCCGGGCGCGATCGCCTGGAACTGGCGGTGGCTTACATGGACCTGGGCGACAAGGACACCGCGCGCGGCCTGCTGCTGGAAGTTGCCGCCACCGGCGACGACGCCACGCGCGCCGAAGCCGCCGAGCTGCTGGAACGCCTGGCATGAGCCCGGCGATCGATCGCCTTACTGCGCAGGAAAGTGACGCACGCGAGCGCCGGATCGACTATGTGGAGTTCGCCTCCATCGATCCGGATGCCAGCCGTGCGTTCTTCGAAGCGGTGTTCGGTTGGCAATTCCAGGCCTACGGTCCGGATTACCTGGCCTTCAACGATGGACGCCTGGACGGCGGCTTCTACCGTGCAGCCGCGCCGGCGCCGGACGAGGGTGGGCCGCTTGTGGTGTTGTATGCCGATGCGTTGGCCCCGGTGATCGAGCGCGTGCGTGACGCAGGCGGGGTGATCGTCAAACCGGTCTTCGGCTTTCCCGGCGGCAGTCGGTTTCATTTCCGCGAGCCCGGCGGCACCACGTTGGCCGTGTGGTCCGAGCGCAGCGTCGCGTCCGACGACTGACTGCGCGCTGGTCGCACGCGCGTCCCGCGGCTCGGCACCAGCCAATGCGGCTCGTACACTTCACCTTTTTTGCAGCGACGGGGCTGTGCTGGCAATCGCCTGCGATGGCGGCGGCATGACCGGCGCGCCGATTTCATCGATTCACTCATAGGGCAGGTACCGATGCGTTACGCGCTGGGCGTGGAATACGACGGCAGCGAGTTCCAGGGCTGGCAGCAGTTGGGCGAGCATGGCGGGCCGAGCGTGCAGGCCAGCCTGCAGGCGGCCTTGTCGTCGGTCGCCGATGCGCCGGTGCAGGTGGTCTGCGCCGGGCGCACCGACGCGGGCGTGCATGGCGAATGCCAGGTGGTGCATTTCGATAGCGACGCACGCCGCGAGCCGCGTGGCTGGATGCTGGGCACCACTGCGCGCCTGCCGTCGTCGATCGCCGTGCGCTGGTGCGTGCCGGCAGCCGATGACTTCCACGCTCGCTTTTCCGCACGCGCGCGTCGTTACCGCTATCGCCTGCTCAATCGGCAGATTCGCCCAGCCCTGTATCGGCATACCCTGAGCTGGGAGCGTCGCCCGCTCGATGCCGATGCCATGCATGCGGCGGCGCAGGCCTTATTGGGCGAGAACGATTTCAGCGCGTTCCGCAGCGTGCAATGTCAGGCCTTGCACGCGCGCCGTCACCTGCAGGCCATCCACGTGCAGCGTATCGGCGAGGTGGTGGAGGTGCAGGTCCAGGCCAATGCATTCCTTCATCACATGGTGCGGAATATTGTGGGTTCGCTGATTTTGGTCGGTACCGGCGAGCAGCCGGCCGACTGGATCGCGACGTTGCTCGCCGGACGCGACCGCACTGTGGCCGGCCCGACAGCGCCGCCACAAGGTCTGGTATTTATCGGACCTTTGTATCCTGCAGAGTGGCATCTGCCTGCTGAGGTGACCCAATGAATCGATCGCTGTACCGCACCCGTATCAAGTTTTGTGGCATGACCCGCGCCGGCGATATCCGGCTGGCCGGCGAGCTGGGTGTGGACGCGGTAGGTTTCATCTTTGCGCATGGCAGCCCCCGGCGCGTGGCGCCGGCCGAGGCGCGCGCGATGCGCCAGGCCACTGCGCCGATGGTCGATGTGGTGGCGTTGTTCCGCAACAATTCCAAGGAAGAAGTGCGCGAAGTGGTGCGCACCGTGCGCCCGACCTTGTTGCAGTTCCATGGCGAGGAAGACGACGCGTTCTGCCGTAGCTTCAACCTGCCGTATCTCAAGGCGGTGCCGATGGGCAGCAGCGGCGTGAATGGCGAGGACGCCAACGCGCGCACGCTGCAGTTGTCGTATCCCAATACCGCTGGCTTTCTGTTCGACAGCCATGCGCCCGGCGCGGGCGGCGGCACCGGCAAGACCTTCGACTGGTCGCGCTTGCCCACCGGCTTGCACCGTCCGTTTCTGCTGGCCGGTGGCATCAACGCCGACAACGTGTTCGACGCCATCGTGGCCACGTTGCCTTGGGGCGTGGACGTTTCCAGTGGCGTGGAGTTGGCGCCCGGCATCAAGGACGGCCACAAGATGCGCAAGTTCGTCGAGGAAGTGCGGCGGGCGGATTGTCACGACATGTCGTGAGGGTGATTGGGGTTCGGGATTCGTGGCAGCGGCTATGCCGAGGCATCTCAAGCGCTGCTTCTTGCCTGCAACACCGCTGCGTCAGGATCCACTGGACAGTCGCCTGATCCTTGCGCCTTTTCGCTTGCACGTGTTCGCGATGCGCCAGCAGCTGGCGAAGTGCTCATGTGGTGATCGCGCGCGATGGCTGCTCAGTTCTCCGCTGCCTGCAGGGTTGAAGAGGTGTGCTGGTCTGTCGCCAGCGCTTTGCCTAGCCAGCCGGCCAGCCGTTCGATGCGTGGATCGGGGTTGCGCTTGGCCGCGCACAAGACCCAGCGCCCTCGCGTGGCGGTGAAGCCCCATGGCGCCAGCAGGCGCCCGGCTGCCAGGTCCGCGGCGACCAACGGCTGCGGCGCAATCGCGATCCCAAGACCAGCGGCAGCGGCTTCCAACAGATACACCAGGTGTTCGAATTCGGTACCGAAGCGCAGCCCCTCAGGTGCCAGCCCGTGCGCCTGGGCCCATTCCGGCCAGGCTTGCGGGCGCGAGCGGGTGTGCAGCAGCGCGTGATCGCCGAGCGCGGCCGGGTTGCTCCCCTCGATCTGCAGGGTCGATGCGAGCTGAGGGCTCAGCACCGGCCCAATCCACTCCACGCCGAGGGTGTGCACCTGCCACTCGCTGGGCCAGGGCGGGGTGTCCAGCAGCAGGGCGGCATCCAAGCCGTCCAGCTCCGGACCAGGTGGCTGTTCGCTGGCCGACAGATGCAGGCGCACGTCAGGCAGCTCTTGCTGCAGCAGTCCCAGGCGCGGAATCACCCAGCGCGCCAGCAAGCTGCCCGAACACCCCAGCACCAGCGGCGCTTCGGCGGCCGGGCGTTGTAATGCCGCCCAGGCCTGACCAATCACGCCAAAGCCTTCGCCGGTGGCATCGCGAAGCCGAACGCCCGCTGCGGTCAGCACCAGGCCGCGGCCCTGGCGCGCAAACAGCGCCGCGCCCAACGCCTGTTCCAGCGAACGCACGTGCCGGCTGATGGCGCCATGGGTCACGTGCAATTCCTGCGCAGCACGGCTGATGCTCTGCAGGCGCGCGGCAGCTTCGAACGCACGCAGCGCCGCCAATGGAGGAAGCAAGGCGCTCATATGTGATTCCAGCTCACAGGTTGCGGCAATCTTATCGATTTATCGCGCGCCGCGGCTGCGCTAGAGTGATGCCTCTCGTATGACGCATCGCTGCAGAGGATTCCCATGTCGGCCCAGCCCATCAGTGACTTTTACGCCTATCCGGATGCTGCCGGTCACTTCGGCAAGTTCGGTGGCCGTTTCGTCGCCGAAACCTTGATCGGCCCACTGCAGGAATTGTCCGCCGCTTACGATCAGGCGCGGCAGGACCCGAGTTTCATTGCCGAATACGACAAGGACCTCAAGCATTACGTCGGCCGGCCCAGCCCGATCTACCACGCCGAGCGGCTCAGCCGTGAAGTGGGTGGGGCGCAGATCCTGCTCAAGCGCGAAGACCTGAACCACACCGGCGCGCACAAGATCAACAACACCATCGGCCAGGCGCTGTTGGCCAGCCGCATGGGCAAGACCCGCATCATCGCCGAGACCGGCGCCGGCCAGCACGGCGTCGCCAGTGCCACCGTGGCGGCACGCCTGGGCCTGGAATGCGTGGTCTACATGGGCGCCACCGACATCGAGCGGCAAAAGATCAACGTCTACCGCATGAAGCTGCTCGGCGCCACGGTGATCCCGGTGACTTCCGGCTCGGCCACGCTCAAGGACGCGCTCAACGAAGCCATGCGCGACTGGGTGACCAACGTGCGCGACACCTTCTACATCATCGGCACCGTGGCTGGCCCGGACCCATACCCGCGCATGGTGCGCGACTTCAATGCGATTGTCGGTCGCGAGGCGCGCGAACAGATGCTGCAGGACTATGGCCGGCTGCCGGATGCGATCAGTGCCTGCGTGGGTGGCGGCAGCAATGCGATCGGTTTGTTCCATGCCTTCCTCAATGATCCGGGCGTCAAGATCTATGGCGCCGAAGCGGCCGGCGATGGCATCGCCACCGGCCGCCACGCCGCCTCCATCGCCGCAGGTCGCCCGGGCGTGCTGCACGGCAACCGCACCTACGTGATCTGCGACGATGACGGCCAGATCACCGAGACCCATTCGATTTCCGCCGGCCTGGATTACCCGGGTGTGGGCCCGGAGCATTCGTTCCTGTCCGACAGCGGTCGCGCGGTGTACCAGGGCATTACCGACGACGAGGCGATGGCCGCCTTCCATCTGCTGGCGCATACCGAAGGCATTCTTGCCGCGCTCGAGTCCAGCCATGCGGTGGCGCAGTCGATCAAGCTTGCGCGCGAGCTGCCCAGGGATGCGCTGGTGTTGTGCAATCTGTCCGGGCGTGGCGATAAGGATGTGCATACCATCGCAGCGCGCGAGGGGATCGCTCTTTAAAAGTGGTGGCGGCTGACGCTATCCGGATGCAGGGACGCGGCGATGCTCGAAGGAATGCTTCAGTTGGTGGCCGAGGTGCTGCTGCAGGCCTTGGCCGAGCTGCTGATCGAAGTTGGCCTGCACTCTGTCGCCGAGTCGTTCGAGCGCAGGCCCTCGCCCTGGCTGGCGGCAGTGGGCTACGCAATCCTGGGCGCGTTACTTGGCGGTGTCAGTCTCTGCCTGCTGCCGCAGCACCTCACTGCGACCTTGGGCGCGCGACTGGCAGCGCTGCTGATCGCGCCGCTGGTCGCCGGTGGGCTGATGGCCGCGCTTGGTGCGTGGCGTGCGCGTCGCGGCGACACGGTGCTGCGCATCGATCGATTTTCCCACGGCTACCTGTTTGCGCTGTGCTTTGCGCTGATGCGGTATTTCTTTGCCACCTGAGGTTAGATGGCAGCTGGCCTTCCTCCCTTGTTCGAGTGATTTCATGCGTCGTATCGATTCCTGCTTCGCCGAGCTGCGTGCCAATGGGCGCAAGGCACTGATCCCCTTCATCACCGCCGGCGACCCATCGTTGGAAGCCACCGTGCCGGTGATGCACGCACTGGTGCGCGCCGGTGCCGATGTGATCGAGCTGGGGGTGCCGTTCTCCGACCCCATGGCCGACGGTCCCACCATCCAGCGCAGCTCCGAGCGCGCGCTGGGCCGCGGTGCCGGCCTGGCGTATGTGCTCGAAGCGGTGCACGAGTTCCGCCGCGAAGATGCCACCACCCCGGTGGTGTTGATGGGCTACCTCAACCCGATCGAGATCAATGGCACGCGACGCTTCGCCGAAGCCGCGGTCGCCGCGGGCGTGGATGGTGTGCTGCTGGTCGACCTGCCGCCGGAAGAAGCCGGCGAAACGCGCGCCATCTTCACCGAGGTCGGCCTGGCGCTGATCGCACTGGCCTCGCCCACCACCAGCGAGCAGCGCCTGGACATGTTGTGCAGCACCGCGCAGGGCTATCTGTACTACGTCAGCTTTGCCGGCGTCACCGGCGCCTCCAATCTGCTCGACACCCATGCCGCCAGCGATCGCCTGCGCCAGCTGCGCCAGCGTGCCGGCGCGCCGGTGGTGGCCGGCTTCGGCATCAAGGATGCGGCCAGCGCCGCTGCCATGGCCGTGGATGCCGACGGCGTGGTGGTGGGCAGTGCCCTGGTCGCCGCATTGGCGGACGCAGGCGAGGTCCGCAGCGCCCGTGAGCGCGCCGAAGCGTTCCTGGCCCCGTTGCGCCAGGCGCTCGACCAGAAATGAGAACCGAACGTCTCTCTCAGCGCTAACGTCTCTCTCAGCGCTAGGGAGTGGGGCGAGGGGGCGGGCGCAGCCACGTGCAGCCAATCCATTGCGCCGCATCGCGCCACGGCAGTCGCCGCGATACGTCCGCGGCCATCCTGCGCAGAGACATCACGCCGCCCAAGACCGCAAGTCTCTGCGCCAGATCCCGCATTCATGACCCCGGCTACCTTGGCATTCCCACGGCGCGTTAGACTGTCGCCCCTCTGCGGCCCGCCAGGCCGCCCTGCATGGATTGTCATACACGCATGAGCTGGCTCAGCAAATTGATGCCCTCCGGCATCCGCACCGAAAACACCCCGGCCAAGAAGCGCAGTGTCCCCGAGGGCCTGTGGGAAAAGTGCAGCAATTGCGGGAGCGCGCTGTACGGCCCGGAACTCGAAGAAAACCTCGAGGTGTGCCCGAAATGCGATCACCACATGGCCATCCGCGCCCGCGCGCGCCTGAATTCGCTGTTCGACCCGGACACCGCCACCACTGAAATCGCCGCTCAGCTCGGGCCGGTCGACGCGCTCAAGTTCAAGGACCAGAAGCGCTACGGCGAGCGCATCAAGGCCAGCCAGAAGGCCAGCGGCGAATACGACGCGCTGATCGCCATGCGCGGCACGCTCAAGGGCAATCCGCTGGTCGCCGCTGCGTTCGATTTCGCCTTCATGGGCGGCTCGATGGGGTCGGTGGTCGGCGAGCGCTTTGCGCGTGCGGCCGAAGTGGCGCTGGAAGTGGGCTGCCCGTTCGTGTGCTTTTCCGCCAGCGGCGGCGCACGCATGCAGGAAGGCCTGTTCTCGCTGATGCAGATGGCCAAGACCTCGGCCGCGCTCGGCCGCCTGCGCGAAGCCGGCCTGCCGTATATCTCGGTGCTCACCCATCCCACCACCGGTGGCGTGTCGGCCTCGTTCGCGATGCTCGGCGATATCAACATCGCCGAGCCGCATGCGCTGATCGGCTTTGCCGGCCCGCGCGTGATCGAACAGACCGTGCGCGAAACGCTGCCGGAAGGTTTCCAGCGCTCGGAGTTCCTGCTCGACCACGGCGCCATCGACCAGATCTGCGACCGCCGCCAGCTGCGCGACCGCATCGCCGAGCTCACCGCGATGATGATGCGGCAGCCGCAGCCGCATCCGCAAGACGCCGACGCCGCATGAGCGCACGCAAGTATTTCGGCACCGACGGCATCCGCGGCCGGGTCGGGCAGGGTGTGATCTCGGCCGACTTCGTGCTGCGCCTGGGCAATGCGCTTGGCCGTGTACTGACCCAGGGCCGCAGCAAGCGGCCATTGGTGCTGATTGGCAAAGACACCCGCATTTCCGGCTACATGTTCGAAGCGGCGCTGGAGGCTGGCCTGGTTGCCGCCGGGGCCGACGTGCAGCTGATCGGGCCGATGCCGACCCCGGCCATCGCCTTTTTGACCAGCACGCTGCGCGCCGATGCGGGGGTGGTGATCAGTGCCTCGCACAATCCGCATTACGACAACGGCATCAAGTTCTTCTCCGCCGAAGGCGAGAAGCTCGACGACGCCACCGAAGCGGCGATCGAAGCGGCGTTGGACGAGCCGTTCCACACGGTGGAATCGGAGCGATTGGGCAAGGCCATTCGCACCCGTGACGCGATCGGCCGCTATATCGAATTCTGCAAGGCCAGCGTGGCGCGCGGTTTCACCCTGCACGGGCTGAAGATGGTGCTGGATTGCGCGCATGGCGCCACTTATCACATCGCACCCATGCTGTTCCGCGAGCTGGGCGCCGAAGTGGTGGTCATCGGCGCCGCGCCGGACGGGCTCAACATCAACGCCGGCGTGGGCTCGACCCATATCGACAATCTCGCCGCCAAGGTACGCGAGTGCGGCGCGCATCTGGGCATCGCCTTCGATGGCGACGGCGACCGCGTGCTGATGGCCGACGACCAGGGCAATCCGGTCGATGGCGACGATCTGCTGTATGTGCTGGCCCGCTCGTGGCAGGCCAGCGGCCGGCTGACGGGTACCGTGGTCGGCACCTTGATGACCAACTACGGTCTGGAACAGGCATTGGCTGCACTGAACATCCCGTTCCAGCGCGCCAAGGTCGGCGACCGCTACGTGCATCAGGCCCTGGTCGAAGGCGGCGGCACGTTGGGCGGCGAAACGTCCGGTCACCTGTTGTGCCTGGACCGTGCCAGCACTGGCGATGGCATCGTCAGTGCGCTGCAGGTGCTCGAAGCGCTGGGCCGCGATGGGCAGAGCCTGCGCGAGGCGCTGGCCAGCCTGAGCAAGGTGCCGCAGAAGACCGTCAACGTGCGCCTGGATGGCGGCACCGCCAAGGCCATTGTGGAAGCGGTCAACGTGCAGCAGGCATTGCAGCAGGCGCAGGCCGCCGTGCAAGGGCGCGGCCGCGCGTTCCTGCGCCCGTCGGGCACCGAACCGGTGGTACGGGTGACCGTGGAGGCTGACGACGCCGGCCTGATGCAGGACACGCTCGACCGGCTCTCGGGTGCAGTGCGTGACGCGGCGTGAGTCGATCGTCATTGGCGTGTGCGTGGTCATCGCCAAGGCCGCCACGTTCTACCTGTTGTATCGCCTGCTGATCTGATCAGCAGGTTTCTCTGGACCTTTCGACCTTGACTGCAGACATCCGTATGAGCGCGCGCATCCCCACGCTGGACATCACCCGTTTCGACACCGATCGCGACGCCTTCGTCGCCGAGCTCGGAGCGGCTTATCGGCAGTGGGGTTTTGCCGGCATCCGCAACCACGGCATCGCCCAGGCCGACATCGACGCCGCCTACGACGTGTTCAAGGCGTTCTTCGCGTTGCCCGAAGCGACCAAGCGCCGTTATCACGTGGAAGGCAGCGGTGGCGCGCGCGGCTACACCGCGTTCGGCGTGGAAACCGCCAAGGATTCCAAGCACTTCGACCTGAAGGAGTTCTGGCACATCGGCCGCGAGATTCCGGACGATTCGCCGTACCGCGCAGTGATGCCGCCGAACCTGTGGCCTAGCGAAGTGCCGGGCTTCCGTGAGCGCGGCTACCAGCTGTACCAGCAGCTCGATCAATTGGGTTCGCGCGTGCTGTCGGCGCTGGCGCTGCATATCGGCCTGCCGCAGGACTACTTCGTCGACAAGACCAACAACGGCAATTCGATCCTGCGGCCGATCCATTACCCGCCGATCACCAGCGACGACATTCCCAACGTGCGTGCCGGTGCGCATGGCGATATCAATTTCATCACCTTGCTGGTGGGTGCCAGTGCCGCCGGCCTGGAAGTGCGTTCCCACGATGGCGAGTGGGTGCCGTTCACTGCCGACGCCGACACCATCGTGGTCAACATCGGCGACATGCTGCAGCGCCTGACCAACCATGTATATCCGTCCACCATCCACCGCGTGGTCAATCCGCCCGGAGAGCAGGCGCGCCAGCCGCGCTATTCGGTGCCGTTCTTCCTGCATCCCAATCCGGATTTCCTCATCGACGTGCTGCCCTCGTGCATCAGTGCCGACAATCCCAGCCGTTATCCGGAGCCGATCACGGCGCATGGCTTCCTGGAAGAGCGTCTGCGCGAGATCAAGCTGAAGTGATCTGCGCCTGCGCAACAGCCGCGCTCGCAACACCACCGGTGACCGGTGCCGCACTTCTGTTCAGAAGATTCCGCTCGCGTCTGGTTAAAGTTTGCGTTCACTCGGGCCGATAACCGAGGCTAATCGCTAGCGCGACGTCGGACTCGCCTGGCGCCCGCTGCCGATTGCACAGGGCTGGGGGCGTGCGCATGCGATGGATCAAATGGCTGGGTGTCGTGTCGGTGCTGGCGGCCTGTGCCGGCGCAGGATCGGTGTCGGCGACAGCGGTCAATGTGACCGTCGCCGATGCCGGCGGCGTGCTGGTCGATGCGGTCGTGAGCCTGGAGCCGGCGCGGCCGGCTCCGCCAGCCGCGGCCAAGACTGCGGAGATGGATCAGGTCAATTCGCAGTTCGTGCCTGCCGTGCTCGCAGTGCGCACCGGCACCCTGGTGCGCTTTCCGAACAACGATCAGATTCGCCACCAGGTGTATTCGTTCTCTCCGGCCAAGCGCTTCGAGCTGCCGCTGTTTCAAGGCACCACCGCAACGCCGGTGCGTTTCGACCAGGCGGGTCTGGTCACCATCGGCTGCAACATCCACGATTGGATGCTGGGGTACATCGTGGTGCTGGACACGCCGTATTTCGGCAAGACCGGCAGCGATGGCCGCGCCCAGCTGGAGGCGCCTGCGGGCAATTACACGCTGCGGGTCTGGCACCCGCGCATCAAGGGCGCGGCCAGCAGCGAGCCGTTGGTGATCGCACGCGAACCAGTACAGCGCCGCGTGACCCTGCAGACCACCGGCGCCGCGCCGGCCGTGGCGCCACCGGATGCGCGCGTGCGCGCCCTGCAGGACAAGTTCCGTAACGCCGACCCGAAGAAGCCGCGCCCATGAGGTCGATGCGCCTGCATACCCGCATCGCGGCCTTGCTCGTGCTGGTCGTGCTTGCCACCCAGGCGCTGACCTTCCTTGCCGTTCAGGTGGCGACCGAGCGCAGCGTCAAGGCGCAACTTGGCGAAGAGCTGGAGATCGGGCAGCGGGTCTGGCAACGCATCAACGTGCGCCGCGACGAACAGCTGCTGCAGTCGGCGTCGGTGCTGGCCGACGATTTCGGGTTTCGTGCGGCCGTTGCAAGCGGCGATGTGCCGACCATGCAGTCGGCCTTGCGTAACCACGCCGCGCGCATGTCGGCGCAAACCGCGCTCTTGCTGTCGCCCGATGGCCAATTCTTGACCGGCCTGGCCGACGTGCCGCAGGCCGAACAATTGCGTGCGGTGCAGGCCTTGCTGCAGCAAGCGCAGCGCGATGGACGCGCGGTCGGTGTGGTGGCGCTGAATCAGCACATCGTGCGGTTGGCGGTGGTGCAGGTGCTGGCGCCGAACCGGGTCGGCTGGATTGGGATCGGCAACGAATCCGGCGATGGCCTGGCGCAGGATTTCCGCACCACCACCGGGCTGGATGCGACCTTCTTTACCGATGGCCCGCCGGTGCGCGTGCTGGCCTCCACCCTGGAGCCCTCGGCGCGCGCCCAATTCGCGCAGCAGCTGCCCCTGGCCGAGAAGGTGCAGGCTGCATCGATCCCGCTGACGCTGGATGAGTCGCGTTATCTGGTCAGGCTGCAATCGATCCAGGGCGACAGCCAGGTGCGGGTGGCCTTGCAGGCATCGCTGGATCGCGCCGTGGCGCCGTACCGCATCCTCAAGCTGCGGATCCTGCTGCTGGCAGGCTTGGCCACGGTCGCTGCACTGGGCGTGGCGATTTTTCTTGCGCGCAGCGTGAGCAAACCCGTGGCGCAACTGGTGCAGGCCGCACGGCGCATTCAGCGCGGCGATTACCGCACCGCCGTGCAGGTGCCGCCGGGCCGCGAACTCGCCGAACTGGCCGACAGTTTCGGGCGCATGCAGCACCAGATCGCCAGCCGCGAACAGCACATCCTGCATCAGGCCCGCCATGACGCCCTGACCGGGTTGCCTAACCGGATCTGGTTGCTGGAACGCTTGAAGGACGTGGTGGATCAGACCGTGGCATCCGGTGGCACCGCCGCGGTGCTGATCCTGGATCTGGAGCGCTTCAAGGAACTCAACGACAGCCTGGGCCACGACTTCGCCGACCAGGTATTGGTGGAAGCCGGGCGTCGGTTGTTGGAGGTCGTGCAGGAGCCCAACCTGGTGGGCCGGCTGGGAAGCGATGAATTCATGGTGGTGGTGGCGCAAGCCGATGCGGCCAGCGTGCAGCAGGATGCGCAGCGCCTGCTGCTGCAGTTGCGCCGCCCGCTGGTGTTGCCGCAGGCGCGCATCCAGCTCGAAGCCAGCATCGGCATCGCCTTGATTCCCGAGCACGGCGCCGACCCGGACACCTTGTTGCGCCGGGCCGACATTGCACGGCGGCAGGTCGGTACGACGGCCGCCTTCGGCGCCAGCGTCTACCGCATGGGCCAGGACGAACAGCATTTGCGGCGTTTGCGCCTCACCGGCGATCTGCGTCAGGCCATCGGCGCCAACGAACTCACCTTGCGCTTCCAGCCCAAGATTTGTCTGCGCACCGATCATGTCGAACAGGTCGAAGTGCTGGTGCGCTGGCATCACCCGGTGCTAGGGCCGATCGGCCCGGACGAATTCATCCCGCTTGCCGAACACTCCGGCGTGATCCATCCGCTCACCCGCTTCGTGCTGGACCAAGCTCTGCGCTGCCAGGCGCAATGGCGCAAGCAAGGGCTGGAACTGGGCATGGCCATCAACCTGTCGGCACTGGATCTGTCCGATCCCGGATTGCCTGACTTCGTCCGCGGCTGCCTGGAGCATCATGCCGTGCCAGCGCAGTCGGTCACACTGGAATTGACCGAAAGCGCCCTGATGCGCGATGTCGAATTCGCGCTGCACATGCTGCATCAGTTGCGCAGTGTCGGCGTGCGCCTGTCCATCGACGACTTCGGTACCGGCTATTCCTCGTTGGCACAACTCAAGCGCATGCCGGTGAACGAATTGAAGATCGACAAGAGTTTCGTCATGCAGTTGGCCGAAGGCACCGACGATGCCTTCATCGTCCGCAGCACGATCGATCTGGGGCACAACCTAGGGCTGAGTGTGATTGCCGAAGGCGTCGAGAACACCGCGGCCCTCGCGTTGCTGCGCGGCTACGGCTGCGACATGGTGCAGGGCTATCTGTATTCGCCACCGCTGGAAGAAGCGCCGCTGGTGGCTTGGTGCATGCGCCAACTCGGCATGACCACGCCAGCGCATGCAGGAGTGCAGCGATGAGCGGGCATCTGCGTGTTGCGCTTGTTGCTGCTGCGGTGGCCGGCGTGTTCGCGCCGCTGCATGCCCTGGCCGGTGACGGGCGCCTGCTCGCCACCGGCGGCGTGTCGATGATCGAAGGCAGTAGCGGCGGCGGCATCGTGCCGTGGGCCACGTTGTCCGGGTACGGCACGCGCGACGAGCTTGGCACCGTCGCGTTCGCAACCCATGTCGACAGCGGCGATTACCGTCTCGACGTGCAGGGCGCCGCGCTCACGGTCGGCAATCGGCTGGAACTGTCGCTTGCCCGCCAGCGCCTGGATCTGGGCACCTTGCAGGACCGGCTCGGCTTGCCATGGAATGCGCTTGGCCAGGACGTGTTCGGTGCCAAGGTGCGCGTGGCCGGCGACCTTGTGTACGGACATGCGCCACAAGTCAGCCTGGGCGTGCAGTACAAACGCCTGCGCAACGGCACCTTGCCGTTGGCGATCGGTGCGCGCAACGATCACGGCACCGACATCTATGTCAGCGCAAGCCGCTTGTTGCTGCAGGGCGCTGCTGGATATCAGCTGCTGCTCAACGGCACCTTGCGCGCTACCCGCGCCAACCAGGCCGGCTTGCTCGGCTTCGGCGGCGATCGCCGCAACAGCTATCGCCTGGTTCCGGAAGTCAGCGCCGCCGTCGTGCTGTCGCCGTCCTGGGCAGTGGGTGTGGAATATCGCGACAAACCCAATAACCTCGGCTTTGCGCGCGAGCAAGCGTGGGCAGATGCATTCGTTGCCTGGTTCCCGAGCAAGCATGTCTCGTTGACCGCTGCATTCGCCGATCTTGGCGACATCGCCACGCTTGCCGATCAGCGCGGCCCTTATCTCTCCTTGCAGGTGGCGTTCTGATGAACCGATGGCTGCGCTGGTCGCTGCTCTGCGTGCTGGGCCTGACGAGCGCCTGCGCCAGCACGCAATCGCGGCAGACGCTGTACGACGAACTCGGCGGGCAGGCCGGCATCGAAGCGCTGGTGGAAACCATGCTCTCGCGCATCGCCGACGATCCACGCATCGTCGATAAATTCGCGCGCGTCAATATCGTCATGCTCAACGAGCGCCTGGTGCAGAAGTTCTGCCATGTCGCCGACGGCCCATGCCCGGACACCGCCAAATCGATGCAGCAGGCGCACGCGCACCTGGCCATCCGCGAAGGCGACTTCAATGCCCTGGTCGAGGATCTGAACTGGGCCATGGATCAGCGCAAGATTCCGCGTCGCACGCAAAACCGCCTGCTGGCGCGTCTGGCGGCCATGCACGGCGAGATCGTCAATCACTGATTGACACCTACCAAGCGTGGTGCTCCGTGTCGCAACGGTCAGCGATCATGGCGAATTCAACCCGGTTCACCAGGGATGTATGACTCGGGTCGGGAATGAATCGGACTTTTGACGGAGTCTGCAACGAAAGAATAAATGCTTGCCGTCAGGATCGCCGCCAACCCCAATTGGATGAAGAACGCCCTCCTGCTGATTTCTTGAAAAGCTAACGCACAATATGCCAGGCAGTAGAGGGGGAGAAAGAATCGCGTCTCGATTGCGCCAGGAATGATGGCTATGCAAGGTGCGAGCAAGGTCAGGGTGTATAGAGCCCTGGCGCTCACGGTCTGCTGGGATGGCGCGAAAAATATCGCCTTGCCCAACTGAGTGATGCCAAAGGTGACGATGATAAGGAAAAGGATCGAGCGTGGATTTTTTTCGGCGGATGGTTGTTTGGTATAGACCTCTCCATCTCTGGCGTCGAGCGCTGAGGCGGTGTGGCGCAGATAGATTTGGAAAAACGTAATTGGATGTTTCGCCATAATCGCCAACATTCGAGTGAAAGACTGGTTTTTCACAAAACCGCCATTCTTCTCCAATAATGCCGCACCGCGCTGGTTGGCGTAGAAGGTCGGGGTTGCCTTTGCGGTACCGGGGTCGATGTAGGTTTCGTACCTATCGACCACCATGCCCCAAGTCAGCTGCCTGGCAAAAAGTGATGCGCCGCGGACATCGGTCACCACGAGCGGAGACATGGTGGCATGGTGTGTGTGGTTGATTGCTATCTGCGGCAAAGCGCCGATAAGCGAGCCCGCTAAAAACGTCGCGAGCGCAAAAGCTCTGTGTTGAATGTCCTTGGCAAAAAACGTTGCAGAGACGATGGCGAGGGCAATGAATGAGAATAGATAAATAGTTCTGATGTTGTATGTGAGATAGCAGATTAGTCCCGCGGCAAATAGTCCGTATAACGACTTTGATCTGATCGAATTCACCGTTATGTACACGGACAGTGCCATCAATCCAAGTGATGGTGCATCGCTTAGAGGGTAGGAGATTAATCCTGGGAATACAGATGCAATAAGGGTTGATGGAATAAGTCTTCTTGCGGTAGAAAGCTTCTCGCCAAATATCGATCTGTAAAGATTTGGGAGCAATATGGAAAATGTGTAGGCATATCCGATCGATTGCCCTATTTTTAGAGAAAGCAGCCCTGCGGGCTGCGATTGATCAAAGACAAGCCTGAAAGGGGTCAGTAGGAGCGGGTAGGCATAGCCCCTGATCGTTTGTGGGAAGGTGCCGTTGATGATGGCTGAGCTTAGTGCCCAGTAAGCGCCGGCATCACCCGTAAAGTCCCTGGCATCAATGATCAGTTGGGCTATGAAAAAGATCGCTGCAGCAACAATGAATGGAAGTGCCCGTGAATCATTGCGTGTGGCCGCTGGTGTATAAAGCGGTACTGTGCCGAGACTTGTCATTGCCTTGATTGTGTTCCTAATGGTGATGTCAGTAGTGGCCTCTAGGTCGCCCGCGTCGCTTGAGCGTTTCTACCCCATGAAGTATGAGTGTTCACGCCAGCGGCCGCACCCGATGCGAGCCGCGCGCCATCAGGCGTAGGGCAAACGCATGCGGCAACAGCCGCAGTGCTGCGTTGACCAGCCGATAGCGCCAGCCCGGTACCGCCAGCACCTGGCGGCGCTCCAGTGCGGCGATTCCATATTCGGCCACTGCATCGGCCTGCAGCCAGGCCCAGGCGGGCAGGGTGGACATCGCCTCGCGGGTGCCGGTCACGTCGTGGAATTCGGACCAGGCAAAGCCCGGACACAGCGCGCAGACCTTGACCGCGCAATCGGCGTTTTCCAGCGCCAGCGATTCGCTGAAGCGCAGCATGAAGCTCTTGCTGGCCGCATACAGGGTCTGCCCATCGGCGCTGGGCGTCAGTGCGGCGAACGAGGCCACGTTGAGAATGCGGCCCTGGCCGCTGGCACGGATCATCGGCAGCAGTCGCCAGGTCAGTTCGCACACCGCGCCCACCATCACCTGCAGGAAGCGCGCATGCGTGGCCCAGTCGTGATGCAGGTAGCGGCCCGGCACGCCGTAACCGGCGTTGTTGACCAGCGTGCCCACGGTCCAGCCGTTGCGCTGGATCTGCGTTGCCAGCGCCTCGGCCGCGGCAGGGTCGGCCAGATCGGCCGGCAGCACTTCCACCCGAACCGTGCTGCGCAATTCCTCGGCCAATGCCTGCAGCCGGTCCACCCGTCGTGCGGTCAGGATCAACGGCACGCCGCGCCTGGCGTATGCGCGCGCAATCTCGCGGCCAATGCCGCTGGAGGCGCCGGTGATCAAGGCGAAGACAGGCGAAACGGACATGGCAGGTTCCTGTAAGGGGAGGGGAAGGACATCTGGCGGACAGAAGTGTGCCGGTTGCTGCCAGGCCTTGGGCTATTCTGTCGCCTGTCTTCAACTCAGGAACCTGCGCCTGATGCGTCGAAAGATCGTTGCCGGAAATTGGAAGCTGCATGGCAGCCGCGCCTTCGCCACCGAACTGGTGGCCAAGGTGGCCGCGCACATGCCCCTGGAGGGTGTCGAAGTCGTCATCCTGCCGCCACTGCCTTACCTCGGCGACCTGATCGAGGATTTCGAGGCCCATCACCTGTCGTTCGGAGCCCAGGACGTCAGCAGTAATGAGAAGGGCGCCTACACCGGCGAGGTCTCGGCCTCCATGCTGGTCGATGTCGGTGCCGGCTACGGGCTGGTCGGCCACTCCGAGCGCCGCCAGTATCACCATGAGAGCAGCGAGCTGGTGGCACGCAAGTTTGCCGCCGCCATCCATGCTGGACTGATTCCAGTGCTGTGCGTGGGCGAATCGCTGGAACAGCGTGAAGCCGGTCAGACCGAGGCAATCCTACGTGCCCAGCTCGACCCGGTCCTGGCGCTGGTCGGCAGCGCCGGTTTCGCAGGCGCGGTGCTGGCCTACGAACCGATCTGGGCCATTGGCACCGGCCGCACTGCGACCCCGGAGCAGGCGCAGGCCGTACACGCCTTCCTGCGTGGCGAAGTCGCGAAGGCGGATGCTAGAATCGCCGATTCGCTGCCCATCCTGTACGGGGGCAGTGTCAAGCCCGACAACGCCGGCGAGCTGTTCGCGCAGCCTGACGTCGATGGCGGGCTAGTCGGAGGCGCGTCACTGGTCGCCGAAGATTTCCTGGCCATCGCACGCGCGGCGGCCGCGTGCTAACCCATTAAGTTTTGTCCGGGGACGGATTTCGAAATGCTGATGTTGATCCTCAATGTGGTCTACGTGCTGGTCGCCCTGGCGATGATTGCGCTGATCCTGATGCAGCGTGGCGCAGGTGCGGCGGCCGGCTCCGGCTTCGGCGCCGGCGCGTCCGGCACCGTGTTCGGTTCGCAGGGTGCGTCGAACTTCCTGTCCAAGTCGACCAAGTGGCTGGCGGTGGTGTTCTTCAGCATCAGCCTGTTCATGGCGTGGTACGCCACGCACGGCGCACGTCCTACGGATCAGAACCTGGGTGTGATGTCGCAGTCGGCAACCCCGGCTCCGGCCGCCGCCGGCGAGCTCACCCAGCCGTTGCCGCAGGCCCCGGCCGCAGGTGCGGTGCCGACCGCTCCGTCGCAGCCGGCTCCGGCCGCCGCCCCGGCAGTGGCGCCTGCGCAGTCCGCACCGGCGCAGCCGGCGCCTGCAGCAAGCGAAGAAAACGCTTCAGAACCAGCACAAAAACGCTGAAGCCGGTTACAATACGCTGCGCACTGGGATGCCCAGCGGCGCAACGTATGCCCAGGTGGCGGAATTGGTAGACGCACTACCTTGAGGTGGTAGCGACTTAGGTCGTAGGGGTTCGAGTCCCCTCTTGGGCACCATTGTTTGGCTGCAGTTCCTGCGCATCGCTTGTCGCGCGCGGGGTCTGCCTATACCCCATGCCGGCACGCGGCGCGTGCGGGCAGAGGCAAGAGAGAATCGCTGTGCTGGCCGAATATTTGCCGAGTCTGCTGTTTCTGATCGTCGCCACCGGTATCGGCATCGTGCTGATGTTGGTCGGTCGATTCCTCGGTCCGCGTAGCCCGGACCCGCGCAAGCTCTCGCCTTACGAGTGCGGCTTCGAAGCCTTCGAAGACGCGCGCATGAAGTTCGATGTGCGCTACTACCTGATCGCGATCCAGTTCATCGTGTTCGATCTGGAAATCATCTTCATCGTGCCGTGGACGCAGGTGTTCATGGAGATCGGCGCACGTTCGCTGGTCACCATGGGTCTGTTCGTCGGCATGTTGTTCCTCGGCTTTATCTACGTGTGGAAGAAGGGAGCGCTGGAATGGGAGTGATTCAGACCCTGGATAGTCTGATGACCAACCCGATGCCGGAAGGCCGGGTGGAAGACATCCTGCGCCCGGAAGGCGAAAACCCGTTGCTCGAAAAGGGCTACGTGACCACCAGCGTCGATGCGCTGCTGAACTGGGCGCGTACCGGCTCGATGTGGCCGATGACCTTCGGTTTGGCGTGCTGTGCGGTCGAGATGATGCACGCGGGCGCCTCGCGCCTGGATCTGGACCGCTACGGCGTGGTGTTCCGCCCGTCGCCGCGCCAGTCCGACGTGATGATCGTGGCCGGTACCCTGGTCAACAAGATGGCCCCGGCGCTGCGCAAGGTCTACGACCAGATGCCCGATCCGAAGTGGGTCATCTCGATGGGCAGCTGCGCCAACGGCGGCGGCTACTATCACTATTCGTATTCGGTGGTGCGCGGTTGCGACCGCATCGTGCCGGTGGACATCTACGTCCCGGGCTGCCCGCCGACCGCCGAGGCGCTGGTCTACGGCATCTTGCAGCTGCAGAAGAAGATCTGGCGTACCCAGACGATCGCGCGCTGACACCCGTCTTCTTCTACCGAGAGCAGCCAAGCCCCCATGGCAGAGCAAGCATCCTCCTTCACTGACCGACTTGCGGCACGTTTCGCCGGTGCGCAGATTGCCGTGGCATTGCCGCGCGGCGAAGTGACGCTGGAAGTCGCGGCCGTCGATTGGCACGCCACCTGTCTTGCACTGCGTGACGAGCTCGGTTTCGAACAGCTCAGCGACCTGTGTGGCGTCGATTACCTGGGCTACGGCAGCGACGAGTGGGACACCGCCGACGTGTCGTCGCAGGGCTTCAGTCGCGGCGTCGAAGGCAAGGCCGTCGGCCGTTTCGCCTGGGGCGAATTCCCCAGCCAGGAAAGCTCTTCCGGCGCGCAGCCGCAGCAGCTGCCCAAGCAACGTTTTGCGGTGGTCGCACAGCTGATTTCCTACCAGCACAACCAGCGTCTGCGCGTGCGTTGCTACGCACCGGACGAGCAGGTGCCGGTGGTGGCGTCGTTGACCGATATCTGGCCGGGCGTGAACTGGTTCGAGCGCGAGGCGTTCGACCTGTTCGGCATCGTGTTCGATGGGCACCCGGACCTTCGCCGCATCCTGACCGACTACGGATTCGTCGGCCACCCGTTCCGCAAGGACTTTCCGCTGATCGGCAACGTCGAAGTGCGTTACGACGAGGAGCGCAAGCGCGTGGTGTACGAGCCGGTGACCTCGGTCGAGCCGCGCGTCGGCGTGCCGCGCGTCATTCGCGACGATGCCCGTTATGAGACTGCCGCTGGTGAAGTGGGCAAGTCGGAGACTGCCAAGTGAGTGAGTTCCGCCAGGCAACCGATGCCTTCGCGAGCAATCCTGTCGAAAGCAAGCAGGAAATCCGCAATTACACGATGAACTTCGGCCCGCAGCATCCTGCGGCGCACGGCGTGTTGCGCCTGATCCTGGAAATGGATGGCGAGACCGTGGTGCGTGCCGATCCGCATATCGGCCTGCTGCACCGTGGCACCGAGAAGCTGGCCGAGTCCAAGCCGTTCAACCAGTCGGTTCCGTACATGGATCGTCTGGATTACGTCTCGATGATGTGCAACGAGCACGCCTATGTGCGCGCGATCGAATCCCTGATGGGGATCGAAGCACCCGAGCGTGCGCAGTACATCCGCACCATGTTCGACGAGATCACCCGCATCAAGAACCATTTGATGTGGGTCGGTTCCAATGCGCTCGATCTGGGTGCGATGGCGGTGATGCTGTATGCATTCCGCGAGCGCGAAGAACTGATGGACGTCTACGAGGCGGTCAGTGGCGCGCGCATGCACGCGGCCTACTACCGTCCCGGCGGCGTCTACCGCGATCTACCCGATCGCATGCCGCAGTACAAGGAGTCGCGTTGGCACAAGGGCGGGGCGCTGAAGAAGCGCAATGCCGGTCGCGAAGGCACCATGCTGGACTTCCTCGAGGAGTTCACCAATACCTTCCCGGCACGCGTGGACGAGTACGAGACCCTGCTGACCGATAACCGCATCTGGAAGCAGCGTACCGTCGACGTCGGCATCATCAGCCCGGATCTGGCACGCGCCTGGGGTATGACCGGTCCGATGTTGCGTGGCTCGGGCATCGAGTGGGATCTGCGCAAGAAGCAGCCCTACGCCAAGTACGACGCGGTGGATTTCGATATCCCGGTCGGCACCAACGGCGACTGCTATGACCGCTACCTGGTGCGCGTGGCCGAGATGCGCGAATCCAACCGCATCATCAAACAGTGCGTGAAGTGGCTGAAGGCCAACCCAGGCCCGGTCATGGTCACCAATTTCAAGGTCGCTCCGCCCAGCCGCGAAGGCATGAAGGACGACATGGAAGCACTGATCCATCACTTCAAGCTGTTCAGTGAAGGCTATTGCGTGCCGGCCGGCGAAACCTATAGCGCGGTGGAAGCACCCAAGGGCGAGTTCGGTTGCTACTTGATGTCCGACGGCGCCAACAAGCCGTTCCGCGTGCATCTGCGCGCGCCGGGTTTTGCGCATCTGTCGTCGATGGACGCGGTGGTGCGTGGCTATTTGTTGGCCGACGTCGTGGCGATGATCGGTACTTACGATTTAGTTTTCGGTGAGGTTGACCGATGAAGGCGACGGGTAATTTCGAAGCGGCGCGCGACGTCGATCCGCAGGTGGTGCTGAGCGACAAGACGCGCGCGCACATCGATCACTGGCTGACCAAGTTCCCGCCGGACCGCAAGCGTTCGGCGGTGCTGCAGGGTCTGCACGCCGCGCAAGAGCAGAACCAGGGCTGGCTGACCGACGAATTGATCGTGGGCGTAGCCAAGTACCTGGAGCTGCCGCCGGTATGGGCTTATGAGGTCGCCAGCTTTTACTCGATGTTCGAGACCGAACGCGTCGGCCGCCATAACGTGGCGTTCTGCACCAATATCAGCTGCTGGCTCAATGGCGCCGAGGATCTGCTGGCCCACGCGGAAAAGAAGCTGGGTTGCAAGCTGGGGCAGTCGACGGCCGATGGTCGCGTCTACCTCAAGCGCGAAGAAGAGTGCCTGGCTGCCTGCTCCGCGGCGCCGATGATGGTCATCAATGGCCACTATCACGAGCATCTGACGAAAGAAAAGGTCGACGCGCTGCTGGACGGGCTGGAGTAAGACATGGCACATCATCACGCACCCTCAGGCCCGGTCGGTCCGGCGCCGCAGCCGCATCAGGTCGTCTACACGACCCTGCACTACGACACTCCGTGGTCGTATGAGAGCTATCTGAAAACCGGTGGCTACGCCGCGCTGCGCAAGATCCTCGAAGAGAAGATCCCGCCGGCCGATGTTATCGAAATGGTCAAGGCGTCGAACCTGCGCGGCCGTGGTGGTGCGGGCTTTCCGACCGGGTTGAAATGGTCGTTCATGCCCAAGGGCACGATGCAGAAGTACATCCTGTGCAATTCGGACGAATCCGAGCCGGGCACCTGCAAAGACCGCGACATCCTGCGCTACAACCCGCATTCGGTGGTGGAGGGCATGGCGATCGCCTGCTACGCCACCGGCTCGACGGTGGGCTACAACTACCTGCGTGGCGAATTCCACCACGAGCCGTTCGAAAACTTCGAGCTGGCGCTGGCCGATGCCTACGCCAACGGTTGGTTGGGCAAGAACATTCTCGGCAGCGGCGTGGATATCGACATCTACGGTGCGCTGGGCGCTGGTGCGTACATCTGCGGCGAAGAAACCGCATTGATGGAATCGCTGGAAGGCAAGAAGGGCCAGCCGCGCTACAAGCCGCCGTTCCCCGCGAATTTCGGCCTGTACGGCAAGCCGACCACCATCAACAACACCGAGACCTATGCGTCGGTGCCGGCGATCATTCGCAACGGCCCGGAGTGGTTCCTCGGTTTGAGCAAGACCAAGAACGGCGGCCCGAAGATCTTCTCGGTGTCCGGTTGCGTGCAGAAGGGCGGCAATTTCGAGGTGCCGCTCGGCACCACCTTCGACGAACTGCTGGAAATGGCCGGCGGGCTGCGCCCGGGTCGCAAGCTCAAGGGCGTGGTGCCTGGCGGCGTGTCGATGCCGGTGCTGAAGGCCGACCAGGTGGCTGGCCTGCAGATGGACTACGACACCTTGCGTGCGCTCGGCACCGGTCTGGGTTCGGGTGCCATCGTGGTGCTGGACGACAGCGTCTGCTGCGTGCGTTTCGCCTGCCGCATCTCGCAGTTCTTTCACAAGGAATCCTGCGGCCAGTGCACCCCGTGCCGCGAGGGCACCGGCTGGATGCATCGCGTGCTGGAGCGCATCGTCGCCGGCAAGGCCACGATGGAAGACCTGCATCAGCTGCGCACCGTCGCTGGCCAGATCGAAGGCCATACCATCTGTGCGTTCGGCGAAGCGGCGGCATGGCCGATTCAAGGCTTCCTGCGCCAGTTCTGGGACGAGTTCGAGTACTACATCGTCAACGGTCGTTCGATCGTCGATACGCAAGTCGGAGTGGCTGCATGAGCGCCCAACCAGTGAACCCGAACGTGCCACCGGACCATGTGACCGTCGAGATCGACGGCCAGAGTCTGGTCGTGCCGAAGGGCTCGATGATCATCCAGGCGGCCGACAAGGCCGGCATCCCGATCCCGCGCTTCTGCTACCACGAGAAGCTGCCGATCGCGGCCAACTGCCGCATGTGCCTGGTCGATGTCGAAAAGTCGCCCAAGCCGTCGCCTGCCTGCGCCACGCCGGTGATGGATGGCATGAAGGTCACCACGCGTAGCGAAAAGGCTTTGAAGTACCAGCGCAGCGTGATGGAATTCCTGCTGATCAACCACCCGCTGGACTGCCCGATCTGCGATCAGGGCGGCGAGTGCGAACTGCAGGACGTTTCGCTCGGTTATGGCCGTTCGGTCAGCCGCTTCAACGAGCGCAAGCGGGTAGTGCCGGACGAGGACATCGGTCCGCTGGTCGCCACCGAGATGACCCGCTGCATCCAGTGCACCCGTTGCGTGCGTTTCACCGCAGATATTGCCGGCACCTACGAGCTGGGCGGCATGTATCGCGGCGAGAACCTGCAGATCGGCACCTACGACGGCAAGCCGCTGACCACCGAGATCTCCGGCAACGTCATCGACGTCTGCCCGGTGGGCGCGCTGACCAACAAGGTGTTTCAGTTCCGCGCGCGTCCGTGGGAACTGATGGCGCGCGAATCGCTGGGTTACCACGATGCGATGGGGTCGAACCTGTTCCTGCATGTGCGTCGTGGCGAAGTGCTGCGCACCGTGCCGCGTGAGAACGAGGCAGTCAACGAATGCTGGCTCTCCGACCGCGACCGTTATTCGCATCAGGGCCTGTATGCCGAAGACCGTGCGGTCAAGCCGCTGAAGAAGGTCAACGGGCAGTGGACTGAAGTGAGCTGGGCCGAAGGTCTGGCCGCCGCCACGCAGATCCTGCGCGAAAACGCCGGCGATCAGCTCGGGGTGTTGGTGCATCCGTCCACGTCCAACGAAGAAGGCGCATTGCTCGCGCGTCTGGCCGAAGGTCTGGGCAGCGGCAACCTGGACCACCGTTTGCTCAACCGTGATTTCTCCGACGCTGCGGTAGCCGAAGCGTTTGCCACGCCGCTGGCGGAGATCGAACAGGCTGACGTGGTGGTGTTGTTCGGCACCAATGTGCGGCATGAGCTGCCGTTGCTGCACGCACGTCTGCGCAAGGCGCATTTCCAGAACCGTACGCAGATTCACTCGGTCAACCCGGTCGACTTCGATTTCGCCTTCACCCAGGCCAGCCGCACCGTGGTGGCCCCGTCGCAGTTGGCGGGTGCACTGAGCGATGCGACGCTGCGCGATGCGGTCAAGGCTGCAAGCCGCGCCGTGATCGTGGTCGGTGCGTTGGCCGAAAATCATCCGCAGGCTGCCGCGTTGCGTGCCGCCGCACGCGACTTCGCTGCCGCAACCGGCGCATCGTTGTGCCGCATCCCGCAAGGCGCCAATGCCGTGGGTCTGGTGGCGCAGGGCGTGCTGCCGACCGCGCGCGATGTCGCCGCCATGCTGGCCCAGCCGCGTCAGGCGTACGTGCTGTACGGCATCGAGCCAGGCCTGGATTTTGCCGACGCCGCCGCTGCACGCAGCGCGCTGGCAGGCGCCAAGGTGGTTGCCTTCAGCCAGTTCGCCTGTGCGTCGACGCGCGATGTGGCCGATGTGATTCTGCCGATCGGTGCGTTGCCGGAAATCGATGCATCGCTGACCAATCTCGATGGCCGCGTGCAGACTGCACGTGCTGCTGGCCGCCTACCGGTCGAAGCGCGCGAGGGCTGGCGCGTGCTGCGTGCACTTGGCGGTGAACTGGGTCTGCCCGGTTTCGAATTCATCGACCTGGTCGGCCTGCGCGCCGGCATGCAGAACCGCAACGTGACGCCAACGGCGTCGGCGCAGCCAGCGGCCGCCAGCAACGGGCTGGAAGTCGCTGCAACTGCGGCGATCTACCGCACCGATGCGGTGGTGCGTCGGGCCGCTGCGCTGCAGTCGCATCCGCTCAACATCGCGCCGTGCGTGGCGATGCATCCGGAGCAGGCGACGCAGTTGCAGGTCCAGGCTGGTCAGATGGTCAAGGTCGGTACCGATGCCGGTAAGGCAACGTTGCCGGTGGTGCTGGACAAGCGCGTCGCACCGGGCACGGTGTGGATCGAATCCGGCCATGGCGCAACCGCGCCGCTCGGTGCCGGTCGTGTAACGGTGGTGGCTGCATGAACGAATTGTTGTTGAACCTGGTCGACCCGTTGCACCAGTGGTTCCTGGGGCTGGGCGATGGCGGCGTGGTGCTGTGGTCGGTATTGAAGATCCTGCTGATCGCCGTGCCGGTGATCGTGGCGGTGGCGTTCTACGTGGTCTGGGAGCGCAAGCTGATCGGCTGGATGCACGTGCGCCATGGGCCCATGTACGTGGGTATGGGCATCTTCCAGGCCTTCGCCGACGTCTTCAAACTCCTGTTCAAGGAAATCGTGCAGCCAACCAGCTCGCACAAGGCGATGTTCGTCATCGCACCGCTGCTGACACTGGCGCCGGCCTTCGCCGCATGGTCGGTGGTGCCGTTCGATGCGAAGCTGGTGTTGTCCAATGCCAACGTCGGCCTGCTGTATCTGCTGGCGATGACCTCGCTGGGCGTGTACGGCATCATCCTGGCCGGCTGGGCATCGAACTCGAAATACGCCTTCCTGGGCGCGATGCGTTCGGCCGCGCAGGTGGTCAGCTACGAAATCGCGATGGGCTTTGCGCTGGTCGGTGTGATGATTGCCTCCGGCAGTGTCAACCTGAGCCAGATCGTGTTCGCGCAGGCCGGCAACTCCGGTTTCTTTGACTGGTTCCTGATTCCGCTGTTCCCGTTGTTCATCGTGTACTGGGTTTCTGGCGTCGCCGAAACCAACCGCGCGCCGTTCGACGTGGTGGAAGGCGAATCGGAAATCGTCGCCGGTCACATGGTGGAATATTCCGGCGGTGCGTTCGCCCTGTTCTTCCTGGCCGAATACGCCAACATGATCCTGGTCAGCTTCCTGATCTCGATCTTCTTCCTCGGCGGTTGGTTGAGCCCGATCCAGGGCTGGGTCAATGCGGACGTTTCGCCGTGGATCGACTGGTTGTGGAAGGGCGGCTGGCCGTGGCTGCTGATGAAGGTGTTCTTCTTCGCCAGCGCCTATATCTGGTTCCGCGCCAGCTTCCCGCGTTACCGCTACGACCAGATCATGCGTCTGGGCTGGAAAGTCTTCATTCCGCTCACGATCGTGTGGATCGCAGTGACGGCGTTGATGGTGTTTTACGGCGTGATCCAGAAGGGCGTGTAATTGATGAACAAGATCACCCATTACTTCAAGAGCTTGCTGCTGCTCGAGCTGCTCGGCGGCTTGTGGCTGACGTTGAAATACACGTTCAAGCCCAAGTACACCGTGCTGTATCCGATGGAGAAGTTCCCGCAGTCGCCGCGCTTTCGCGGCCTGCATGCGCTGCGCCGTTATCCCAACGGCGAAGAGCGTTGCATCGCCTGCAAGCTGTGCGAAGCAGTCTGCCCGGCGTTGGCGATCACCATCGACTCGGCCAAGCGCGAAGACGGCACCCGCCGCACCACGCGCTACGACATCGACCTGTTCAAGTGCATCTTCTGCGGCTTCTGCGAAGAAAGCTGCCCGGTGGACTCGATCGTCGAAACGCACATCCTCGAGTACCACTTCGAGAAGCGTGGCGAAAACATTGTCAACAAGCCGCAGCTGCTGGCGATCGGAGACCGGTTAGAGACCGAGATCGCCGAGCGTCGCGCTGCCGATGCCGCCTTCCGTTGAGGTCATGATGGACTGGGTCACTCTTGCTTTCTACGCCTTCTCCGCCGTCGCGGTCGTGTCCGCCGGTGCGGTGATCAGCGTGCGCAACCCGGTATACGCCGTGTTGTGCCTGATCCTCACGTTCTTCTCGATGGCATGCATCTGGCTGTTGGTCGGGGCTGAATTCCTCGGCGTGACGCTGGTGCTGGTCTATGTCGGCGCGGTGATGGTGCTGTTCCTCTTCGTGGTGATGATGCTGGACATCGATACCAGCCGCCTGCGCGAGGGATGGGTCAAGTACATGCCGCTCGGCGTCATCGTGGCGGTGGCCATGCTCGCGCAGATGGTCACGTTGATCGGTGTCAAGGCGCGCAGCGCCACGCCGTTCCCGGCAGACAACGCAGCTGCGCAAGCGGCTGACAGTTCCAACCTGACCTGGTTGGCCAAGAGCCTGTACACCGAATTTCTGCTGCCTTTCGAATTTGCCGCGGTGATCCTGACGGTGGCGGTGGTGGCTGCAGTGATGCTGACCCTTCGTAAGCGCACTGGCATTAAGTTGCAGAATGCCGGCGAGCAGTCCCGGGTCAAGGCGGGCGACCGTCTGCGCATGGTCAAAATGGCGGTTGAAAAGCCGGTACAGGTTGCGCCGCAAATCGACGCGGCCGACGGACAGGAGGCGAAGTCTTGATTACCTTGGGCCACCTGCTTGGACTGGGCGCGGTGCTGTTCTGCATCTCGCTGGCCGGCATCTTCCTCAACCGCAAGAACGTCATCGTGCTGCTGATGTCGATCGAGTTGATGTTGCTGTCGGTCAACGTCAACTTCATCGCGTTCTCGCGCGAGCTTGGCGATACCGCCGGTCAGTTGTTCGTGTTCTTCATTCTGACGGTTGCCGCTGCGGAGGCTGCAATCGGCCTTGCGATCCTGGTGACTCTGTTCCGCACGCGCCGCACGATCAATGTGGCCGAAGTCGATACGTTGAAGGGCTGACCTGTAGATGGAAATCACTCTCTCCAAGAGTCTGTTGATCGCAGTGGTGCTTGCACCGCTGGTCGGCAGCATCATCGCCGGCCTGTTCGGGCGCCAGGTCGGGCGCAAGGGCGCGCAGTACGTCACCATCCTCGGTGTTGCGGTCAGCTGCGTGCTGTCGTGCCTGACGCTGTATCAGCTGGTGGAGCAGGGCGCCAGCCCGTTCAACCAGAACCTCTACACATTCTTTGATGTCGGCAACTACTCGGCACATGTCGGCTTCATGGTCGACCGCCTGACTGCGATGATGATGGTGGTGGTGACCTTCGTGTCGCTGTTGGTGCACATCTACACCATCGGCTACATGGAAGAGGACCCGGGTTACCAGCGCTTCTTCAGCTACATCTCGTTGTTCACCTTCTCCATGCTTACGCTGGTGATGAGCAACAACTTCCTGCAGCTGTTCTTCGGCTGGGAAGCGGTGGGCCTGGTGTCGTACCTGCTGATCGGTTTCTGGTTCAAGCGCCCGACTGCCGTGTTCGCCAACATGAAGGCGTTCCTGGTCAACCGCGTCGGCGACTTTGGCTTCATCCTCGGTATCGCCGGCGTCCTGTTGTGGTTCGGCTCGTTGGATTACTCCACCGTGTTCGCCAACGCGACCACCATGGCCGGCGCCAAGGTGCAGCTGTTCGCGGGCCACGAATGGAGCGTGATGACGCTGATCTGCATCTGCCTGTTCATTGGTGCGATGGGCAAGTCGGCCCAGGTGCCGTTGCACGTGTGGCTGCCGGACTCGATGGAAGGCCCCACACCGATCTCGGCGCTGATCCACGCCGCAACGATGGTGACCGCCGGCATCTTCATGGTGGCGCGTATGTCGCCGCTGTTCGAGCTGTCGGAAACAGCGCTGAACTTCATCCTGTTCATCGGTGCGACCACGGCCTTCTTCACCGGCCTGATCGGTATCGTGCAGAACGACATCAAGCGCGTGGTGGCGTATTCCACGCTGTCGCAGCTGGGTTACATGACCGTGGCATTGGGCGTGTCGGCCTATTCGGCAGCCGTGTTCCACCTGATGACCCACGCCTTCTTCAAGGCGCTGCTGTTCCTGGCGGCCGGCTCGGTGATCATCGGCATGCACCACGAGCAGGACATGCGCAAGATGGGTGGCCTGCGCAAGTACATGAAGGTGACCTACTGGACCAGCGTGATCGGTACATTGGCCTTGGTTGGTACGCCGTTCTTCTCCGGCTTCTACTCGAAGGACACCATTATCGAGGCGGCCGCGCATCATGCGCATGAGTCGCATGGCTGGATTGCAACCTATGGCTACTGGGCTGTGCTTGGCGGCGTATTGGTGACCAGTTTCTACAGCTTCCGTCTGCTGTTCCTGACCTTCCACGGCAAGGAGCGGTTCCGCGACGCCCATGCGCACGACGCGCATTCGCATCACGACAGCGCGCATACCGATGCCGAAGCGCAGGTTCACTCGCACGATGCGCATGCCCACGACACGCATGGCCACGACGATCACGGACATGGTCACCATGGTGCCCACGAGCCGCATGAATCCAAGTGGGTGGTAACGCTGCCGTTGGTCTTGTTAGCAATCCCCTCGATCGCGATCGGCTTCTTCACGATCGGTCCGATGTTGTTCGGGACCGACTGGCAGGGCCACCATGCAGCACACGCTATGCAAGGCCAGGCAGTTTCGTTCTTCACTGGCATCGTCGATTTCTACGATCCGGCACGCGATACCGTTGGTGCATTGGCCGAAGAGTTCCACGGCCCGGTTGCATTCGCACTGCACGGCATGATGGCCGCTCCGTTCTTCCTGACGGTTGCCGGCCTGTTGTTGGCGGCACTGTTCTATCTCTGGAAGCCTGAGTGGGCAGCTAGCTCACGTAAGAAGCTGTCGTGGCTGGTGTGGATACTTGAGAATAAGTACGGCGCCGACAAGCTCTGGATCAATGGCTTCGCCGGTGGCGGCGTTGTGCTTGGCAAGGCGTCACGTGCAGTCGATACCCATGTGGTCGACGGCGCTGTCGTCAACGGTTCTGCCCGACTGATCGACCTGGCTGCAAATCTGCTGCGTCGCACGCAATCCGGTTTCCTCTATCACTACGCCTTCGCAATGATCATCGGTTTGATCGCCTTGTTGGCGGTACTGATGCATTTCTGGCGTTGACCTGTACGGAATAAGAAAACGTGTCGAACTGGCCTTTACTGTCTATCTTGATCTGGCTGCCGATTATCGGTGGCGCCCTGATCCTTGCGTTGCGCAACGCCGAGACTGCCCGCTGGGCGTCCCTGGCGGTAGCGGTGGCGACCTTTGCGCTGAGTCTGCCGCTGCTGGGCTACGACACTGCCAATGACGCCATGCAGTTCATCGAACTGCATGCCTGGATCCCGGCATACAACATCGGCTACAACCTGGGCGTGGATGGCATCGCGGTCGCGTTGATCGTTCTGACCACGCTGGTGACGGTGCTGGCCCTGATCGGAGCCTGGCGCTCGATCGACAAGCGCGTCAATCAGTACGTCGCTGCCTTCCTGATCCTGGAAGGCGTCACGGTCGGCATCTTCGCCGCCACCGACGCGATGTTGTTCTACGTATTCTTCGAAGCCATGCTGATCCCGATGTTCCTGATCATCGGCGTCTGGGGCGGCCCGCGGCGCATCTACGCGGCGATGAAGTTCTTCCTCTATACCTTCCTCGGCTCGGTGCTGATGTTGGTGGGCCTGGTGTATCTGTATCTGAAGGGCGGCAGCTTCCAGCTCGCCGACCTGTATGCGCTGCAGCTGACCGCCAAGGAACAGACCTGGATCTTCTTCGCATTCCTGATCGCCTTTGCGGTCAAGGTGCCGATGTTCCCGGTGCACACCTGGTTGCCGGACGCGCACGTCGAGGCGCCGACCGCCGGTTCGGTGATCCTGGCGGCGATTGCGTTGAAGATCGGCGGCTACGGCTTCCTGCGCTTCAACCTGCCGATCGTGCCCGACGCGAGCCATGAGTTCGCCTGGCTGGTCATCACGCTGTCGCTGATTGCGGTGATCTATGTCGGCTTGGTGGCCTTGGTGCAGGACGACATGAAGAAGCTGGTGGCGTATTCGTCCATCGCGCACATGGGTTTCGTCACGCTCGGTACCTTTATCGCCTTCACCCTGGTACGCGAGTACGGCAGCACTGACGCTGCGCGTCTGGGCCTGCAGGGCGCGATGGTGCAGATGATCTCGCACGGTTTCGTGTCCGGCGCGATGTTCTCGTGCATCGGCGTGCTCTACGACCGCATGCATACCCGTCGCATCGCCGATTACGGCGGCGTGGTCAACGTGATGCCCTGGTTCGCCACCTTCTCCATGTTGTTCTTCATGGCGAATGCCGGCCTGCCGGGAACCAGTGGTTTCGTCGGCGAGTTCATGGTCATCCTGGCCAGCTTCCAGAAACATCCGTTGGTTGCCTTTGGCGCCGCCACCACGCTGGTGATCACCGCTGCGTACACGCTGTGGCTGTACAAGCGCGTGTTCTTCGGCGAAGTGGCCAACGCACACGTGGCCGAGCTGAAAGACATCAATGGCCGCGAAGCATTCGTGCTGGGGGTGTTCGCCGCTGGCGTGCTGGCCCTTGGCCTGTACCCGAAGCCGCTGACCGATCTGATGGAACCGTCGATCGCCAAGCTGGCGACCCAGATTGCCGCGACCAAGCTCTGACCGCTTGCCGTACGTTTTGATTTCCAGGATTTAATGATGACCACGCCAACGCTCGCGCCGTTGACCACCGCTGACCTAGCTCCGCTCGTACCGGAGCTGGTGCTGATCGGCGGCGCCTTCGCACTGCTGATGCTCGACCTGTTCGTGAGCCAGCGGAACAAGGTCTGGACCCACCTGTTCTCCGTTGCCGTGCTTGCCGTGGTGCTCGTGTTGCTTGCAACCGGCACGGGCGGGCAGGGCGATATCTTCAATGGCATGTTCGTGCGCGACACGGCAGCCGATGTCATGAAGACCGTGATCGTGCTGGTCAGCGGGTTGAGCCTGGTGTATGGCTGGACCTACCTGCGCGAGCGTAATCTCTACCAGGGCGAAATCCCGGTGCTTGTGTTGTTCGCCACTGCCGGCATGATGCTGCTGGCGTCGGCCGGTAGCCTGTTGATGGTCTATCTGGGCCTGGAGCTGCTGGCGCTGTGCTCCTACGCACTGGTCGCCTCCAACCGCGACAATGGCCTGGCCACCGAAGCGGCGATGAAGTATTTCGTGCTCGGGTCGCTGGCGTCGGGTCTGCTGCTATACGGCATGTCGCTGGTCTACGGCGCCACCGGTACGCTCAGCCTGGCCGGCATCCACGATGCGATCGAAGGCTCGAACGAACGCACGTTGCTGCTGACCGGCACCATCTTCATGATCGCTGGCGTCGCCTTCAAGCTGGGAGCTGCACCCTTCCACATGTGGCTGCCCGACGTGTATCAGGGTGCGCCTGCGCCGATTGCATTGTTCATCAGCTCGGCGCCCAAGCTTGCGGCGTTCGGTATGGCCTATCGCCTGCTGGAAGTCGGTATGGGCCCGTTGTCGCCGCAGTGGCATCTGCTGATCGGCGGCTTGTCGGCGGTTTCGCTGGTGGTCGGTAACCTGATGGCGATTGCGCAGAGCAACCTCAAGCGCATGCTCGCATACTCGACGGTCTCGCATATCGGCTTCCTGCTGATGGGCGTGGCGGGCGGCGGGGAAGAGGGCTATGCGGCTGCGATGTTCTACGCGGTCAGCTACACCATCATGTCCACCGCTTCGTTCGGCGCCATCATCGCGCTGTCGCGCAACGGGTTCGAAGCGGAAAACATCGACGACTTCAAGGGACTCAACGCGCGCAATCCGTGGATGGCTGGTCTGGTGCTGTGCATCATGGCATCGCTTGCAGGTATCCCGCCGTTCCTCGGTTTCTGGACCAAGCTGGCGGTGCTGGGCGCGGCAGTGAAGGGCGACATGCTGTGGCTGGCGTTGGTCGGTGTGATCTGCGCAGTGATCGGTGCGTACTACTACCTGCGCGTCATCAAGGTCATGTACTTCGACGAGCCGGTAGGCGAGCCGTTGCCGGCCAATAACGATCGCGTGCTCGGCACCGTGCTCGGCGTCAATGCGCTGGCCCTGCTTGCACTTGGTCTGGCCTGGAGTCCGATCATGGTGTGGTGCCAGCGCGCATTCGCCGGCCTCGCCTAAGACCGCTGCGCCAGCGTTAGGTTTTGCGGCGTCGCATCCTGCATGTGGCGTCGCACTGAAATAAAACCGCGCTTACTGTTTCGTTTTTGTTGCATTGCGGGTATTATTCGCCGCGACGTTGAACAGCCGCCACGCTGTCCAACAGATGAAAAACTAGGGCTTGCAATTGCCGCTCAAGTTCTTCATAATTCCGCTTCTGCTGCGGGGTGGAGCAGTCTGGCAGCTCGTCGGGCTCATAACCCGAAGGTCGCAGGTTCAAATCCTGCCCCCGCTACCAAGTTTCGAATTGTTGCTTCATCGCAGTAATTCAGCTTCTTGGATCGTAAGGACGCATGTTCCCGTCTTTACGCCGACCCTGAGAGGTCGGGTTTTTTTCACGCAAGGGGCCCATCGGGCCCCTTGTTTTTTCCGGAACCGGAAAGTTTGCTGCCGGTTGCCGGGGTTCTACTGGCAATCATCTGATCAGGGCAGTCTGTGAGCGAAAAAGCGACCGAAATCGCGAATCTGCTGAGTCCAACGGTTGAGTCCCTGGGCTTGGAACTGCTGGGCGTGGAATATCTTCCCGCTCCAGGCGGCGCCACATTGCGCCTATATATCGACGTGCCGCTGGCCGAACAGCCCGAGCGTGTCATCAATGTCGACGACTGCGAGCGCGTGAGCCGCGAAGTCTCCGCCCAGCTCGACGTCGAAGACCCGATCAGCGGTAACTACACGTTGGAAGTGTCATCGCCGGGTGTGGATCGTCCGCTGTTCACGCTGGAACAGTTCGCGCGCCACACCGGTGAGTCGGCAAAGATCGTCTTGAAGCTGGCGCAGGATGGTCGGCGCCGCTTCCAGGGCGAGATCCTGCGCATCGATGCCGAGGCAGAGGCGGTGGTGTTCGCTGTCGATGGCAAGGACGTGCAGATCGGCTACGACAATATCGACAAAGCGCGCATCGTGCCGGATTGGGTTGCGCTGGGTCTGGCACCGCAGAAACCGAACAAGCCCGGCCCGAAAAAACCCGGGCACGAAAAGAAGAAACCATCCAACGAGTCGGCGGCTGGCAAGCCGCGCGCGGAGTGACGAAATGAGCAAGGAACTTTTGCTGGTAGTGGATGCGGTCGCCAATGAAAAGGGCGTGCCGCGCGAAGTGATCTTCGAAGCGATCGAGGCCGCGCTGGCTTCCGCGGCGAAGAAGCGCTATCCCGACCAGGACGTGCTGGCCCGCGTCACCATCGATCACAAGGACGGTACTTACGAAACCTACCGTCGCTGGGAAGTGGTTGCCGATGACGTGGTGATGGAATCCCCTGACCGCCAGGTGCGTCTGATGGATGCCATCGACGAAGCCGACGGCGTGGAAGTGGGCGATTACATCGAAGAACAGATCGAGAATCCCGACTTCGGCCGTATCGCCGCGCAGGCTGCCAAGCAGGTGATCGTGCAGCGTGTGCGCGAGGCCGAGCGTCAGCAGGTGGTGGATGCGTGGAAGGATCGTGTGGGTGAGTTGATCACCGGCGTGGTCAAGCGCGCGGAGCGCGGCAATATTTTTGTCGATCTTGGCGGCAACGCCGAAGCCTTCATTCCGAAAGACAAGGGCATTCCGCGCGACGTGCTGCGTCCCGGCGACCGCGTGCGCGGTTACCTGGCCGAGGTGCGTTCCGAGCCACGCGGCCCGCAGCTGTTCATCAGCCGTGCCGCACCTGAATTCATGATCGAACTGTTCAAGCTCGAAGTGCCTGAAGTCGGTCAGGGCCTGGTCGAGATCAAGGCTTGCGCACGCGATCCGGGCGACCGCGCCAAGATCGCCGTGATCGCGCACGACGCCCGCACCGATCCCATCGGCGCCTGCATCGGCATGCGCGGTTCGCGCGTGCAGGCGGTGTCCAACGAACTCAATGGCGAGCGCGTGGACATCGTGTTGTGGAACGAGAACCCGGCCAACTTCGTCATCAACGCAATGGCGCCTGCCGAAGTGCAGTCGATCATCGTCGATGAAGACAAGCACTCGATGGACCTGGCCGTGGCAGAAGACCGCCTGGCGCAGGCGATCGGCAAGGGCGGCCAGAACGTGCGTCTGGCCAGCCGCCTGACCGGTTGGCAGCTCAACGTGATGACCGCCGACCAGGTGGCCGCCAAGTCCGAGGCCGAGCAGGCCGCGGCACGCCAGCTGTTCATGGACCGCCTGGAAGTGGACGAGGAAATCTCCGCGATCCTGGTCTCCGAAGGTTTCAACACGGTCGAAGAAATCGCCTACGTGCCGGTCGGCGAGTTGCTGGCGGTAGAGGGCTTCGACGAAGACATCGTTGAAGAACTGCGTGCCCGTGCCCGCGATGCGCTGCTCAACGCCGCGCTGGCCGAGGAAGAAGGCCTGGAAGGAACTCAGCCCACCGAGGACCTGTTGGCGCTGGAGGGGATGGACGAGGAGACGGCTTTTGCGCTGGCCGAGCACGGCGTGCGTACCAGCGAGGACTTGTCCGACCTGGCCGCGGACGAGATCGTCGACTTCGGCATCGAGGGCATGACCCAGGAGCGCGCTGCGGCGCTGATCCTGGCAGCCCGCGCCGAGGAGATCGCCCGTTTGGAGCGCGGCGAATGAGCCGGCAATGAACCGCGCCCTGACCCCATCAGGGCTTAGAATCAGCGTATCCCTTGCTCTGGGCGAGGGGGCGCCAACCAGATCATAGGATCCGAATGTCGCAGCAAACCACCATCCGCAAGCTTGCCGAACTGGTCAATACGCCGGTCGATAAACTGCTGGTTCAACTGGCCGAGGCCGGAATGAAGTTCAGCGGTCCCGACCAGGTCGTGACCAGCACCGAGAAGATGAAACTGCTTGGCTTCCTGCGTCGCACGCATGGCAAGGCAGAAACGTCTGCCGAAGCGGCGAGCGAAGCAGCCAAGAAGATCACGCTCAACCGGCGCAAGCTGCAGGAAGTCACTGTCAACGCCGGCCGCACCAAGACCACGGTCAACGTGGAAGTGCGGCAGAAGCGCACTTACGTGAAGTCCGAGAACGAAGGCAGCGGCCGCGCCGCACCAATGACGCCGGACGAAGAACGCGCCGATATCCTGCGTAAGCTCGAGGAGTCGCGTCAGCGCAACCTCGAAGAGCAGCAGCGCCTGGCCGAAAGCGACCGCGTGCGCGACGAGGCAATTCAGCGCAAGCGCGAGGAAGAGCAGGCCGCCAAGGACCGTGCAGAAGCCGAGCGCAAGGCTGCCGAGGAAGCCGCTGCGGCTGCCAGTGCGCCGGCCCCGGTTGCTGATGCGCCGACGCCGTCCGCCGCGGCGCCAGCTGCGCGTTCGCCTTCTTCGCCGTCGTCCGCACCGCGTCCGGCACGTCCGGCGGGCGCATCTCCGGCCTCGCGTCCGGCAGCGCCGGCACGTGCGGACGACCGCAGCAATGCCGCCAAGCACAAGACGCGCGGTTCGCACGTCATGGTGGCCGGTGTTGAAGATGACGATGCGACCAAGCGCTTTGCCGGGCAGTTGCATCTGTCCGCGGCCGATCGCGCGCGGCGTTCCAATGTGCGCGGTAAGCCGACCGGCCGCCCGGGTTCGTCGTCCTCGCGCCGTGGTAATGACAACGGCCGTGGCGGCAGCCAGGCCAACAGCGGCCCACACGGGTTCGAGCGTCCCACCGCACCGGTGGTGCGTGAAGTGGCGATCGGCGAGACCATCACCGTGGCAGACCTGGCGCAGAAGCTCGCGCTCAAGGGCGGCGACGTGGTCAAGGCGTTGTTCAAGATGGGCGTCATGGCGACCATCACCCAGAGCATCGATCACGACACCGCCGCACTGGTGACCGAAGAGCTCGGCCATAAAGCCGTGCGTGCCGACAATGCCGACTTCGAGGACGCGCTGCTGGCGCATGCCGAAGATGCGCAGGGCGAGGCCACGTCGCGTCCGCCGGTGGTCACCATCATGGGTCACGTCGATCACGGCAAGACCTCGCTGCTGGACTACATCCGCCGTACCAAGATCGCCTCCGGCGAAGCCGGCGGCATTACCCAGCACATCGGTGCGTACCACGTCGAAACCGGTCGTGGCGTCATTAGCTTCCTGGATACGCCCGGCCATGCCGCGTTTACCTCGATGCGTGCCCGTGGCGCCAAGATCACCGACATCGTGGTGCTGGTCGTTGCCGCCGACGATGGCGTGATGCCGCAGACCAAGGAAGCGGTTGCGCATGCCAAGGCGGCAGGCGTGCCGCTGATCGTGGCGGTCAACAAGATCGACAAGACCGGCGCGGATCCGCTGCGGGTCAAGAACGAGCTGCTGGCCGAAAACGTGGTGGCCGAAGAGTTCGGTGGCGATACCCAGTTCATCGAAGTGTCGGCCAAGGTCGGTACCGGCGTGGATACGCTGCTGGACGCGATTTCGCTGCAGGCCGAAGTGCTGGAGCTCAAGGCCGTGGCCGAGGGCCGCGCCAGCGGTACCGTCATCGAATCCTCGCTGGACAAGGGCCGCGGCCCGGTGGCGACGGTGCTGGTGCAGCAGGGTGCGCTGAAGCGTGGCGACTATCTGGTGTGCGGCATCCAGTACGGTCGCGTGCGTGCGTTGTTCGACGAAACCGGCCATCAGCCGGCCTCGGCGGGCCCGTCGATTCCGGTGCAGGTGCTGGGTTTGTCCGGCGTGCCGGAAGCCGGCGACGACTTCGTGGTCGTCGACGACGAGCGCCTGGCCAAGGACGTGGCGCAGCAGCGCGAAACCAAGCGCCGCGAATCGCGTCTGGTGGCCTCGGCGACCAACCGCATGGAAGACATCCTGGCCCAGATGGGCAAGGGCGAAGGCCAGCAGGTACTGAACCTGGTGATCAAGGCCGACGTGCAGGGTTCGGTGGAAGCACTCAAGCAGTCGCTGGTGGCGTTGTCCAACGAGGACATCCGCATCAACGTGATCCACTCCGGCGTGGGCGGCATCACCGAATCCGACGCGAATTCGGCCGCTGCTTCCAAGGCGACGATCATCGGCTTCAACGTGCGTGCGGATGCCTCGGCGCGCAAGATCGTCGAGTCCAACGGCATTGATCTGCGTTACTTCTCGATCATCTATGACGTGATCGATCAGGTGAAGCAGGTAGCCTCCGGTCTGCTCGGCGTGGAAATCCGCGAAGAGATCATCGGTATCGCACAGGTCCGCGATGTGTTCCGTAGCTCGAAGTTCGGCGCGGTTGCAGGCTGCATGGTCATCGAAGGCGTGGTCAAGCGCAGCAAGCCGATCCGCGTGCTCCGCGACAGCGTTGTGGTGTTCGAAGGCGAGCTGGAATCGCTGCGTCGCTTCAAGGAGAACGTCGACGAAGTGCGCAACGGTACCGAATGCGGTATCGGCGTGAAGGCTTACAACGACGTCAAGGCCGGCGACCAGATCGAGTGCTTCGAGCGTATCGAAGTAGCCCGTACGCTGTAACGGCTGCCGGGGCCTACCGGCCCCGGACTCCGTTCGGCGGAGTTGGTCCAATGCAGGTTCTGCAAGGCGAGGGCGGCATGGCCGCCCGCGTTTGTTTTTGGCTTCGGTGCCAACTGGCCCTCCGAATCAACCAGGTCCACGACCATGCCAACCAAATCATTCCATCGCACCGACCGCGTGTCCGCGCAGGTGCGTCGCGACCTCGGCACGATCGTGCACGCGGCCGTGCGCGACCATGGGCTGCCGTCGGTCAGCGTGTCCGACGTCGAAATCAGTCGCGATCTGGCGCATGCCAAGGTCTTTGTCACCGCGCTGCAGCAGGAGCGTTCGGCCGAAGCGGTCAAGGGGCTCAAGGAAATCGCCGGCCAGCTGCGTACCCAGTTGGCGCGCGCGATGAAGCTGCGCCACGTGCCCGAGCTGCACTTCCATTACGACGATTCGGTCGATCGCGGCGAACGCATCGACAATCTGCTGCGTGACCTGGACGACGTTGGCCCCGAGGCCACGTCCAGCGATGAAGATGCCGAACAGCGCTGAGCGCTGTCACGGCCTGCCGCATCTGCCGCGGCCCTGATTCCCGCAGGCGCGCACTGCGCCTGATTCGAGCACCGATCTTTTGAAACCCCGCATCGTCTATCGCCCGTTGCACGGCATCCTGCTGCTGGACAAGCCGGCCGGGCTGAGCTCCAACAATGCACTGCAGGCCGCACGCCGGTTATTGCGTGCAGAGAAGGGCGGCCATACCGGCAGCCTGGATCCGCTGGCTACCGGCCTGTTGCCGCTCTGCTTTGGCGAAGCCACCAAGATCGCCGGACTACTGCTTGGGTCTGCCAAGGCCTACGACGCCGAGATTGTGCTGGGCGTCACCACCGACACCGACGATGCCGATGGCGAGCCGCTACGCGAGCGTGCGGTGCCCGATATCGGTGATGCCGCGCTGCAAGCCGCACTGGCGCCTTTCATCGGGCGCATCCAGCAACAAGCGCCCATTTATTCCGCGCTCAAGCAGGGCGGCGAGCCGCTGTATGCCAAGGCGCGACGCGGCGAACGTATCGAAGCCCCGGTGCGCGGGGTGGATGTGCAGGCGATCGATGTGCTGGGCTACAGCGCCCCAGGTCTGCGGCTGCGCGTGACCTGCGGCTCGGGCACGTATATCCGCAGCCTGGCACGTGACCTGGGCGAGGTGCTGGGATGTGGAGCGCACATCGCCTCGTTGCGTCGGCTGTGGGTGGAGCCGTTTCGCGCTCCACAGATGATCACACTGGAGGCATTGTCGGCGGCGCTGGAGGCGGGCACCGAAGCACGGACGCTATTGCTGCCGATCGAGGCCGGCCTGGCCGGTTTTGCGCGAATCGTGCTCGATCAGACCCATGCGGCGCGTTTTCGCATGGGCCAGCGCCTGCGTGATGCCGCATTTCCGCCGGGGCAAGTCGCTGTATTCGGACCTGACGGAACCCCCTCGGGGCTAGGCCTGGTCGACGCCGACGGGCGCTTGTCGCCGCAGCGATTGTTCAATGGACTGAACGAAATTCCGGCCTGTTAAGATTTTGTCAACTTGTTCCCTGGGCCGGGCGACGTTACAATTTCGCGGCCCCGATCGGGGCACCTCAGCGCCAAGCGCGCTCATCCTAAGCAAACGGCGAGTCCGACGGTGCGTTACGCACGTTCCTGTCGACCACGCATCTATCGAGAAAACATCATGTCCGTCGACACCCAGAAAGTTATTGAAGACAACAAGCGCAGCGCCCAGGACACCGGTTCCCCGGAAGTGCAGGTCGCTCTGCTGACCGCGCGCATCGAGCTGCTGACCGGTCACTTCAAGACCCACAAGAAGGATCACCACAGCCGTCGTGGTCTGCTGCAGATGGTCAATCGTCGCCGCAGCCTGCTCGACTACCTGAAAAAGAAGGACAACGAGCGTTACAAGTCCTTGATCGAGAAGCTCGGCCTGCGCCGCTAATCGAGTCCTACCGCCGCGGCGCAGCGATGCGCCGCGGTTTTGTTTTGGTCAATCGCACTACGTCTTAAGCAATACGCACTCTTGGGCCGGAGCCTCCCGGCCGCCCGTTCTCGGCATGGGTCGACGACGGTCCAACGCAGACAGCAATACCTAAGGGAAAAAACCTCCGTGGCAAAAATCACCAAAACCTTCCAGTACGGCAAGCACACCGTCACTCTTGAGACGGGCGAAATCGCTCGCCAGGCAGGCGGCGCCGTGATCGTCAAGTTCGACGACACCGTACTGCTGGTCACCGCCGTCGCCGCCAAGAGCGCGCGCGAAGGGCAGGACTTCTTTCCTCTGACGGTCGATTATCAGGAGAAGTTCTACGCTGGCGGCCGCATCCCGGGCGGCTTCTTCAAGCGCGAAGGACGCGCGACCGAGAAGGAAACGTTGATCTCGCGCCTGATCGATCGTCCGATCCGTCCGCTGTTCCCGGAGGACTACAAGAACGAAGTGCAGATCATCGCCACCGTGATGTCGATGAACCCGGACATCGACGGCGACATCGCCGCGCTGATCGGCGCCTCGGCTGCACTGTCGCTGGCCGGCACCCCCTTCAAGGGCCCGATCGGCGCTGCCAAGGTCGGCTACAAGAACGGTGAATACATCCTCAACCCGACCGTGACCGAGCTGAAGGATTCGCAGCTGGAGCTGGTCGTGGCCGGTACCGCCAATGCGGTGCTGATGGTCGAGTCCGAAGCCGAGCTGCTGTCCGAAGAAGTGATGCTGGGCGCAGTGACGTTCGGTCATCGCGAGATGCAGAAGGTCATCAACGTCATCAACGAGCTGACCGTCGAAGCCGGCACCAAGCCGTCCGACTGGGTGGCCCCGGCAAAGAACGAGGGCATGATCGCCGCACTGAAGGAAGCGGTGGGCGACCAGCTCGCGTCGGCATTCCAGGTGCGCGACAAGCTGCAGCGCCGCGATGCGATTTCGGCGATCAAGAAGGACGTGCTGGGCGCACTGGCGCCGCGCGCCACCATCGAAGGCTGGGCTGCCGGCGATCTGGCCAAGGAATTCGGCGAGCTGGAATACCAGACCATGCGTGGTTCGGTGTTGAGCAGCAAGGTGCGTATCGACGGCCGTGCACTGGACACCGTGCGTCCGATCAGCGCCAAGGCCGGCGTGTTGCCGCGTACCCATGGCTCGGCGCTGTTTACCCGCGGCGAGACGCAGGCGATCGTGATCACCACCCTGGGCACCGCGCGCGACGGTCAGGTCATCGACGCAGTGTCGGGCGAGTACAAGGAAAACTTCCTGTTCCATTACAACTTCCCTCCGTACTCGGTGGGCGAGTGCGGTCGTTTCGGTGCGCCGAAGCGTCGTGAAATCGGCCACGGCCGCCTGGCCAAGCGTGGCGTGCTGGCTGTGATGCCGACCCTGGAAGAATTCCCGTACACCATTCGCGTGGTCTCGGAAATCACCGAGTCCAACGGTTCGTCCTCGATGGCATCGGTCTGCGGCAGCTCGCTGGCGCTGATGGATGCCGGCGTGCCGATCAAGGCGCCGGTCGCGGGTATCGCAATGGGTCTGGTCAAGGAAGGCAACGACTTCGTCGTGCTCTCCGACATCCTGGGTGACGAAGATCACCTCGGCGACATGGACTTCAAGGTGGCCGGTACTGCCGGAGGCGTGTCCGCGCTGCAGATGGACATCAAGATCGAAGGCATCACCGAAGAGATCATGAAGCAGGCCTTGCAGCAGGCCAAGGCTGGCCGCCTGCACATCCTGGGCGAGATGGCGCATGCGCTGACCACCCCGCGTCAGGAATTGAGCGACTACGCGCCGCGCCTGCTGACCATCAAGATCCACCCGGACAAGATCCGCGAAGTGATCGGCAAGGGTGGCTCGACCATCCAGGCCATCACCAAGGAAACCGGTACGCAGATCGACATCCAGGACGATGGCACGATCATCATCGCCTCGGTCAATGCCATTGCCGCGCAGGCTGCGAAGTCGCGCATCGAGCAGATCACCTCGGACGTGGAGCCGGGCCGCATCTACGAAGGCAAGGTCGCCAAGATCATGGACTTCGGTGCGTTCGTCACCATCCTGCCGGGCAAGGACGGCCTGGTGCACGTGTCGCAGATTTCCAGCGAGCGCGTGGAGAAGGTCGGCGACAAGTTGAAGGAAGGCGATCTGGTCCGCGTCAAGGTGCTGGAAGTGGACAAGCAGGGCCGCATCCGTCTGTCGATCAAGGCAGTGGAAGAAGGCGAAGGCGTGCAGGCGTCGGCCGAGTAATCGCAGCGTGCTGATGCATCACGCGTGATGCATGACAAAAGAGCGGGCTTCGGCCCGCTTTTTTGTTGTGCACTTGACCCCTTCTCGCTCTGGGAGAAGGTGCCCAAAAGGGGGCGGATGAGGTACGTGCAAGGCCTCGTGATATTCGGAACGTAAGTGGCTTGCCCGTACCCTCACCCCAACCCCTCTCCTGCAGGAGAGGGGCTTGGATTCCTTCTCATCTCGGGAGAAGGTGGCGCTCAGCGCTGGACGGGGGCGTGCAACGCTGAATGGGGTGAAGGCGAGCAAGGGCTTCGCACCGTACCCTCACCTCAAGCCCTCTCCCGCGGGAGAGGGGCTTTGAATCCTTCTTCCATCGGGAGAAGGTGCCCCGCAGGGACCGATGAGGGTACGCCCGGCGTTACTGCTTCGATCTATCCTTGCTGCTCCGTCGGCGCTTGCTGCGTTTGCGGACGCGGCGGCACGACGCGTGGGAAGCCCGGCGGCATCGTTTGTTCTGTGGGTGCGGTGTCGGGTGTCGGCAGCGGCGCAGTGGCTGGCGGCGCAACCATCGCCGCATCAGGACGCAGCTTCAACAGCGCAGCCCAGTCGCGGCGATTGAAGTCGCACAGGTCTTCGTGCGCCGGCGTGCATTCGCTGGCGATGCCCAGGCTGTCTTCGTTCTGGTCCTGGCTGCTGTCCGATTGCGGTGTTGGCCACACCACGCGGCCGGCGCGATCCAGCGGCATCTTGCGCATCATCACCGTGTTGAATACGTTGCCGCCGATCAGATACAGCGTGCGATCGCCGCCGACGTTGGCGGCCACCACCACATCGCAATGCGACTGCCATGGCATCGGTGCGCTGCCGCCCAGCGCGGCCTTCAGGCCGGCATAGCCCAACGCGGTGCTGCGGCCGCGCAGCAGGCACAGCAGATCGCCGGGCGCCGGCTTCTCGACCGCTGGATCGGTGAACCGGTACGGTCCGGTAGTGCCGTCGTTGTAGGCGCTGCGGATGTAATCCAGATGGCGCGCGGAGCGATGAAAACCGCTCAGCCCCGACTGCGTCATCACCCAGGAGATGAAAGCGGCCGACCATGGGTTGTCGATCAGAAATGCGCGGCAGTCGCTGGCGGTGTAGCGCGTACCATCCAGTGCCGCGCAGCTCGATGCGCCGGGGCGTCCGCCCATCGACGCAAGCGTGCCACTGTCGCGCCAGTAGCCTGCAACGCGTTGCCAGGCGACCACGCCGTGATCGGCGAGATAGCCCGATTCGGCTTCGGTGACGCCCAGGCTGGCCAAGCGTCCCTTGGCATCGATAAACGGGCGTTGCCACAACCGATGCTCATTGCAGGCGCTGCGCACGATGGCGATCGCGGCGGGACTCGTTCCGAACCGTGGCGGGATATCGCACACCTCCGCAGCCGCAGCGCTACTTCCGATACCTGCCAGCAAGAAGCAGATCCACGGCCAAGGTTTGACGGTCATTACAGGTCCTGCACGGAAACAATCGCAGCAGGCTGCCAGAGCCGGCTGCGCGCACGCGTGAAATCAGCGCGCTGGCGGTGGGCCGAGTTTGAGCGACAGATCCACTGCCTGCACATGCTTGGTGAGTCCGCCAATCGAGATGCAGTCCACCCCGTCTTCGGCAATTGCGCGAATGCCGGCCAGATCCACGCTGCCGGAGACTTCCAGCGGAATGCGTCGTTCCGGCGGTAGCGCAGCAACGAGACGCACCGCTTCTCGGCGCATGGCCTGGTCGAAGTCGTCGATCAGGATGCGCGTGCAGCCAACCTGCAGTGCTTCGTGCAGTTGCTCCAGCGTTTCCACTTCCACCACCAGCGGCAGCTGCGGTTGCTGCGCGCGCGCGGCATGCACGGCCGCGCTCAGCGAACCGGCGGCGCGGATGTGGTTCTCCTTGAGCAACACCGTGTCGAACAGGCCGATGCGGTGATTGTCGCCACCGCCGCAGCGCACGGCGTATTTCTGCGCGGCGCGCAGGCCCGGCAGCGTCTTGCGCGTGTCCAGGATGCGCGCGCGCGTCCCGGCCACCGCAGCCACATACGCCGCGGTGGTGGTCGCCGTGGCAGACAGTGTCTGCATGAAATTGAGCGAGGTGCGTTCGGCACTGACCAGGCTACGGCTGCGCCCCTGCAACAGCGCGAGCACCGTGCCGGCGCCGACGTGCTGGCCTTCGTGCACGTGCCAGTCGATGCGTACCTGCGGGTCGAGCGCGCGGTGGGTGGCATCGAACCAGGGGCGGCCGGCGATGACCGCGTCCTGCTTGCACAGCAGGTAGGCGCTGTCGGCTTGGTCGGGTAGCAGTGCGGCGGTGACGTCGCCGCTGCCGATGTCTTCGGCCAAAGCACGCGCTACGTCGGCGTCGATCGATTCGGCGGGCGGCGCGGCCGGCACGTTGGTGTGCTGAGACAGGCTCACTTCTCGGGGAAGTCGGCGATTTGTGCGGTGGCGATGGCTTCTTCGGCCAGCAGCACCGGAATGCCGTCGTCGACGCGGAAGATCTGCTTGCGGTCGCGGGTGATCAGCGCTTCACGCAGCGGCTGGGTTTGTGCGGCGCCGTCGGCGCGCTGCAGGGTTCCGCCTGCGATGGCGGCATTGAGTGCTTCCAGGCCTTTGCCGTCGAGCAGCGAAAGCGGCTGGCGGGTGTCGGGCGAGCACAGCAGGTCGAGCAATTTGCGATCCATCGAAGTCTTGTCTTGCGTGGAGATTGGCTAGAATACGTCTTTACCGCAGGGCAGGGCCATGACCTCCAACCACTCCGCGCCGCTGGTCGGCATCGTGATGGGTTCCCGTTCGGATTGGGAGACCATGCAACATGCAGCTCAGAAGCTCGACGCGCTGGGCGTGCCGTACGAAGTCAAGGTGGTCTCGGCGCACCGCACCCCAGACGTCTTGTTCACCTACGCCGAGCAGGCGGGCGCACGCGGACTGCGCGCGATCATTGCCGGCGCCGGCGGCGCGGCGCACCTGCCGGGCATGCTGGCCGCCAAGACCGCAGTGCCGGTGCTCGGCGTGCCGGTGCAGTCCAAGGCGCTGAACGGCATGGATTCGCTGCTGTCGATCGTACAGATGCCTGCAGGCATTCCGGTGGCCACCTTCGCCATCGGCAATGCGGGCGCGGCCAATGCGGCGTTGTTTGCGGCGGCCATGCTGGCGCCCGAGCAGGCGCAGGTCGGTCAGGCGCTGGCGCAGTTCCGCGCCAAGCAGACCGACGATGTCATGGCCAGCGACGACCCGCGCCAATGAGCACGGTCGGCATTCTCGGTGGCGGTCAGCTGGCGCGCATGCTGGTACTGGCCGGTGCGCCGCTCGGCATACGCTTTGCGGTCTTCGATCCGGCAGCCGATGCCTGCGCAGGCCAGGTGGCACCGCTGCAGGTTGGCGCGTTCGATGACGTGGCGACCCTTGCCGCATTCGCCGGGCAGGTGGACGTGATCACCTTCGATTTCGAAAACGTGCCGGCCGCCAGCGCGCAGCAACTTGCCGCCCAGGTGCCGGTGTTTCCGAGTCCGGCGGCGCTTGCGGTTGCGCAGGACAGGCTCAGCGAAAAAACCTTGTTCCGCGAACTCGGCATTCCGGTGCCCGAGTTTGCCGCGATCGACGACCGCGCCGGCCTGGACGCAGCGCTCGCGCGGATCGGTACGCCCTGCGTGCTGAAGACGCGCCGCTTCGGCTACGACGGCAAGGGCCAGTTCCGGATCAAGACGCTCGCCGATGCCGATGCAGCGTGGGACGCGCTTGGCGCCCAGGCGGCGCACGTCGGGTTGATCGTGGAAGCGTTCGTGCCGTTCCAGCGCGAGGTCAGCGTGGTTGCAGTACGCGGCCGCGATGGCGAATTCCGCGCTTGGCCGTTGACCGAAAACTGGCATGTGGACGGTGTGCTGTCGGCCAGCCTGGCACCGGCGAGCGTGGAGGCGGCCCTTCAAGCCTCGGCCGAATCGCACGCGCGTGCCGTGGCGGAAAAGCTCGACTATGTCGGCGTATTTGCGCTGGAACTGTTCGTGCGCGACGGCGAGTTGCTTGCCAACGAAATGGCGCCGCGCGTGCATAACTCGGGGCACTGGACCATCGAAGGTGCCGAGACCTCGCAATTCGAAAATCATGTGCGGGCCGTCCTTGGCTTGCCACTGGGCAGTACTGCGATGCGCGGCCACGCCTGCATGCTCAACTGGCTGGGCGAGATGCCAGAGGCCAGGGCGTTTCTGGCGGTGCCCGGTGGGCATTGGCACGACTACGGCAAGCAAGCGCGCGATGGACGCAAGGTGGGGCACGCAACGCTGCGCGCGGAGACAGCGCAGGCGCTCGCGCTGGCGGTGAGCGATGCTGGCGCGGCGCTGCAGCGCGATGCGCAAGTTCGGCCGGTGGTTGCGCGTTTGAACGAAGGGTGAGGCGCGCAGCGTTTCGGTTGCGATCACGCGCGACGACACGCCCGTTTGCGCGGGCGCGTCGGACGCGGACGCGGACCCGTTCTGCGATGTGTCAGCAGATGAGCCGGTCCGCATCTGCGGCTGGAAATTGAGCGGCCAGGTCAGCCCAGCCGGCTTGCGACGAAATCCCAATTGACCAGCTTCCAGAAAGCCTCCAGATAGCGCGCACGATCCTGCTGGTAGTCCAGGTAATACGCGTGCTCCCAGATATCGCAGGCGAGCAACGGAATGTCTGGCCCGGTGAGCGGGGTGGAGGCATTGGGTGTGGCGACTACTGCCAGCGCGCCGTCCGGGCGCTGCACCAGCCACACCCAGCCCGAGCCGAACGTGCTCAGGGCCACGCGATTGAACTCCTGCTTGAAATGCACGAAGTCGCCGAACGATTTGGCGATGCCGTCGCCCAGCCGCCCAAGCGGCTCCCCGCCAGCGCGCGGACGCAGGCACTGCCAATAGAAATTGTGGTTCCACACCTGCGCGGCCAGGTGAAACAACGTGCCCTGCGCCTGCGTGATGATGTCTTCCAGCGTCAGCTCGGCAAACTCGCTGCCTTCCAGGCGTGTGTTGAGCTGTTCGACCTCGCTGCGGTGACAGACGCCGTGATGCGCCTCCAGCGTCGCAGACGACAGATGCGGTTCCAGGGCGGCGCGGGAATAGGGCAGTGCAACGTGTTCGATCGGCATGATGGCAGTGGCAGCGAAGGGAGTGCGGCGACAGGTCGCGCTGAAGGCTTACAATGCGCGCCTTTGCGGAAGTCTATCCGACCCGGCGGTCGGGCCTGCCGCTCCCAGTCAGGAGAGTCCAATGCCGGTGATGGAACGGATCCAGGCCGAAGTCGAACAACACCCGATCGTGCTGTTCATGAAAGGCACCCCGCAATTTCCGATGTGCGAGTTTTCCAGTCGCGCCGTGCAGGCCCTGGTGGCCGCCGGTGCCGACCAACTGCGTACGGTCAACGTGTTGGAAGAGCCTGAAGTGCGCGCCAATCTGCCGCGCTACTCCAACTGGCCCACGTTTCCGCAGCTGTTCATCCATGGCGAGCTGATCGGCGGCTGCGACATCACGCTGGAACTGTTCGAAGCCGGCGAGCTCAAGCGCATCGTCAGCGAGGCGTACCAGCCGTGAGTTCGGTGCAGGCCCAGCCGCAGTCGGCTGCCTTGTCGGGGCGCGTCGTGCTGATCACCGGCGCCGCCGGTGGCCTGGGCGCCGCCGCGGCGCAGGCATGCGCGGCTGCAGGCGCCACGGTAGTGCTGCTTGGTCGCAAGGTGCGCCCGCTGGAGCGCGTCTACGACGCGGTTGCAGCGCTGGGTGCCGAGCCGCTGTTGTATCCGCTGGATCTGGCCGGCGCCACCCCGGACGACTACGCCGCGCTTGCGCAACGGGTGCAGACCGAGCTTGGTGGCCTGCATGGTCTGCTGCAGTGCGCTGCCGACTTTTCCGGCCTGACGCCAACCGAACTCGTCTCACCCGCAGATTTCGCACGCAGCCTGCATGTCAACCTGACCGCGCGCGCCTGGCTGACCCAGGCATGCCTGCCGCTGTTGCGGCAGCAGGACGATGCGGCAGCTGTCTTCGTTGTGGACGACCCCGCGCGCGTAGGTCAGGCCTATTGGGGGGCGTATGGCGCCGCCCAACATGCGCAGCGCGGCTTGATCGCCACCTTGCATCATGAAACCGCCGCCGGCCCGGTCCGCGTCGGCGGCCTGCAGCCCGGCCCGATGCGCACCGCATTGCGCGCACGCGCTTTCACCCATCACGAAGACAACGACGCGGTCGATGCCGCACGTTACGCACCTGCATGCGTCAGCATGCTGTCAGCCGCAGGGGTGACGCATCGCGGTGCGATCTGGAGTCCGCAGGTATGACCATTCTTTCTGCGGCGCTGCTGCTGTTTCTGATTCTCGACCCGCTGGGCAACATTCCAGTGTTCCTCAGCGTGCTCAAGCCGCTGCCGCCCAAGCGCCAGCGTTTCGTGCTTGCGCGTGAACTGCTGATCGCGCTGTGCGTGTTGATGGCGTTCCTGTGGGGCGGCAAGTACGCGCTGGAGCTGATGCACCTGCGCCAGGAATCGGTGGCCATTGCCGGCGGCATCGTGCTGTTTGTGATCGGCATCCGCATGATCTTCCCGCGGCCCGAAGGCCTGATGGGCGAAATTCCCGACGGCGAACCCTTCATCGTGCCGCTGGCCATCCCGCTGGTGGCCGGCCCGTCCGGCATGGCCGCGGTGATGCTCATGGGCAGCAACGAGCCGACGCGGCTGTGGGACTGGAGCCTTGCGCTGATGATCGCCTGGATCGGCGCCTCGTCGATCCTGGCCGCCGCGCCGCTGCTGTACAAACTGCTCGGCCACCGCGCCCTGACGGCCATCGAGCGCCTGATGGGCATGCTGCTGGTCGCCATCTCGGTACAGATGTTCCTGGACGGCCTGGGCACGTACTTCAAGCTGCCGGTGTCGATCTAGCGTAGCTCCGGGCGGCTTGCCGATCGCGCCGCGTGTGTGCGTCGACACGCGTCGATGGCCCGGGGTTTCAACCCGCACTGGCCGTGGGTTACGTGCGCACGGTCCATGGTGCCGGCAACCAGCGCGCCGTCGCGTCCGGACATCTAGCGGTGCGACGCAATGGGCTCTGGACGATGAAAGGCGGCGCAGCCCTTGGCCGCTGGCGACTGTCTTGAGGTTGATCCGCCACTGACGCATGAGTGCAGGTGGAATGTCATATTCGGTGGGGCGCATCGACAGATGGCAACCCCATGTGCAGCACGCACGCCATGGCCGAATGCAAGCGTTTGGGCGATTTGACCCAATTTGGCCACTTCGTATCTTCAAAGGCGCGACAGGCGTCTCGCTCAAGTTGCGACCTTGCACGATCTGGCGATTACGTCTTGACCTTCGCAGTTCATGTAGTAGCGCGCGAAGTTTGTCACGCCGTCGTCACAATCAGGGCTTAGCGTGTTAATCTGTTGTTAACCGTTGCGGCAGCAACCAGTCGCGCGGCAAGGGACCCCAGATCATCGGCAGCCCACCCCCGGGAACGGTTGGGCTGACTGCGCCTTTTTGTCACTGCCCAACCTGTATCGAGGCTACCGAAATGACCCACCCCCGTTATCTCCGCATGTCCAAGCTGACGCTTGGCCTTGTCGCCGCGCTCGCCGCCGCTCCTGTGTTTGCGCAAAGCACCTCGGCTGGCGTCGCCGGCCTGGTGACCGGCAGTGGCGGCCAGCCCGTCCCGAACGCCGAAGTCACCATTACGCACGTGGAGTCCGGAACGGTCAGCCGCGCCACCACCGATGCCAGCGGACGCTATAACGCGCGCGGCTTGCGTGTGGGCGGGCCGTACACCATTACCATTACCGCTTCGGGCGCTGGCAACACCACCCACGAAGGCGTGTATCTGAATCTGGACAAGGTCAATCAGGTCGATGCCGCTCTGGGCGGCGATCTGGCGACGCTGGGCACTGTGCAGGCAATCGCCGGCAATTACGGCTCGGCCATTTTCAGCGCCAACAAGATGGGTACCGGCACCAACGTGACCCGCGAAGAAATCGAGTCGCTGCCGTCGATTAACCGTAACCTGCAGGACTATGTGCGTCTGGATCCGCGCGTTGCGCAAACCGACAAGGCGCGCAACGAAATCTCCATCGCCGGCCAGAACCCGCGCTACAACGCGATCCGCGTCGACGGCATCAGCACCAACGACGCCTTCGGTCTGGAATCCAACAGCCTGCCGACCCCGCGCCAGCCGTTCTCGATGGACGTCATTGATGAAATCTCGGTGGACGTGGCCAACTACGACGTGACGATCAGTGGCGGCACCGGTGGCGTGATCAATGCCGTCACCAAGTCGGGCACCAACGAATTCCATGGTTCGGTCTACGGCACTTATCGCGAGAACGACTGGTCGGGCAAGAATCAGAACAACATCCGCCCGCAGCTGTTCGACAACGAAGCGACGTATGGTCTGACTCTGGGCGGCCCGATCGTCAAGGACAAATTGTTCTTCTTCGCCAACTATGAGAAGTACAAGGGTAAGGGTGTGTTTACCGGTAACAGTGGCTACGGTCCAGCCGGTTCTGGTGCCAGCAATGAAGTCGGTATTACCCAGGCGCAGGTCGATCAGGTGATCGATATCTCGCGCAATGTCTATGGCTTCGACCCTGGGACCCTGGCCTTGCCGGCATTGGATTCTGATTCAGAAGAGAAGGGCTTCAAGCTGGATTGGAACATCAGCGACAAGCATCGTGGTTCGTTCCGCTATGGCAAGTCCGAGCAGAGCACGGCCAATCTCAATGGGTTCGGCAACAATCAGCTGGCGTTGAACTCGTACCACTATGTGCGCGACTTCGAACTCGAGACCTACACCGGTCAGTTGTTCAGCGACTGGACCGATACTTTTTCGACCGAAGCCAAGGTGTCTTATCGCGATTACTCGGCAGTTCGTACTGCGGCATCGCAGTTGCCGGCCATCGCCGTGCGTTTCGGCAACAACACTTTAAATCTGGGTACTGAAGCCAATACTCAGGCTAACGAGTTGCGCACCGAAACCTGGAACGCGTTCTTCGCCGGCACGCTGTTCTTGAATGACCACACGGTCAAGTTCGGGTTCGACTACGAAGACAACGACATCTACAACTTATATGGTCCGCGTGTTTTCGGTAGCTACACCTTCAACTCGGTTGCCAATTACCAGGCAAATTTGCCGAACGCGTATCGTTACTCGTATTCGCCCACCGGTATCGACAATATCGCTGCGAAGTGGGGCATGCGGAACTTGGGCGTGTTCTTGCAGGATTCTTGGGCCGTCAATAGCAACCTGACACTGAACTTCGGCCTGCGTTATGACGAGCCGATGGTGAAGAACTCGCCGCAGTTCAACCAGGCTGCGTTTAACGCATTCGGTCTTCGCAATGATGAAACCATTGACGGCAACGGCTTGTGGCAGCCGCGCTTTGGTTTCAACTACACCTTCGATGCAGATCGTCCGACCCAGCTGCGTGGCGGCGTTGGCCTGTTCCAGGGTGCTGCCGCGTCGGTTTGGTTGTCCAATCCGTATTCCAATACTGGTTTGGCTTATACCGATTACAACTTCAACAACGCGTCCAACAGTGGTATCCGCTTCACGCCGGATATCAACAACCAGCCGCGCGGAACATCGGGCGCCACGCAGTCGGTCGACTTTGTTGATAAGGATCTGAGCCAGCCGTCCGTTTGGAAAGCAAACCTCGCCTTCGATACCGAGTTGCCGTGGTACGGCATCGTCGCCTCGATGGAAGGTGTGGTGACCAAGGTCAAGGAAGCGATTTATTACCAGCAGCTCAATCTCGGTAATCCGACGGCAGTTGGCCAGGATGGTCGTGATATCTACTGGAATGCCAATGGCCGCAATCCGGCTAACTGGAATTCCCTGGGTAATGCATGTCTCCGCGAAACGGGTGTGGCGGCTGGTTCGTCATGTGTGAACAGCGGTACCGATATCCGTGCTGGTCGCAACATGAGCTTCAACGATGCCATCATTGCGCGCCCCACCGATCAGGGTGGCTCGCAAAGTTTCACTGTCGGCTTGAACAAGCCGTTCAACGACAGCGACTGGTCGTGGAGCTTGGCTTACACCTACTCGAACGCGAAGGAAGTCAGCGGTCTGACCAGTTCCACTTCGGGGTCGCAGCTGCTCAACACCGCAACCTTCCAGGCGAATGAAGAGGTCAATGCAACCTCGGCATACGAAATCAAGGACAGTTTCCTGGGTACGCTGCAGTGGAAGCATAATTTCTTCGGCGATTTTGCAACGAAGGTCGGTCTGGTGTATCAAGGCCGCAGCGGTCGTCCCTACAGCTATACGTTCGACAACGATGCCAATGGCGACGGTCGCTCCAATGACCTGTTGTACATCCCGGCGGCGCGCGGCGATGTGCTGTTCCGTAACGCGGCCGAAGAAAACGCGTTCTGGAACTACGTCAACAATGACCAGTACTTGTCCACGCACAAGGGCCAGGTTGCTGGCCGCAATGCGGTACGTAATTCCTGGGTCAACCAGTTCGATCTACACATCGAGCAGGAGCTTCCTGGCTTCTTCGATGGCAACAAGGCGCAGATCTGGGTCGACGTCATGAACGTGGGCAACCTGCTCAACAAGAAGTGGGGCCGCGTCGATGAGTACGCATTCCCGGGCTTCAAGGGTGTTGCTGAATACGGCGGTATCGACGCGGCGACTGGCAAGTATGTTTACCGCTTCAATGAGCCGGATGCCGCGACCGTCTACGACGACAAGGGCATCTCCCGCTGGGCGCTGCAGCTGGGCTTCCGCTACCAGTTCTAAAGCCGGCTAGCGTGTCGATGTTTGCAAAAACGGCCGGGGTCTCCCGGCCGTTTTCTTTTGTGCGGGTGAGTACGCTAAAGTTCCGTGCATACGACAGGAGCATGCTATGGAACTCAGCAGTACGGCAGCACGGGCGCTGCCGGTGGTGGATGCGCGGATCTACCCGCGTGGTGGTCTGGATGTGTTGTCCAAGACAGAAGTGGCCCGGTTGCGCGATGCATCCAGCGGTGGCATGCATGAGCTGTTGCGCCGCTGTGCGCTGGCCGTGCTGACCAGCGGAAGCGCATCGGACGACCCGCGCGCTGCGCGCGATCTCTACCCGGATTTCGACATCCAGGTGAATCAGCAGGATCGCGGCATCCGCATCGATCTGATCAACGCACCGGCAATGGCTTTCGTCGATGGCGAGATCATCCGCGGCGTGGCCGAACTGTTGTTTGCCGTCGTCCGCGACCTCGCTTACATGGCCATCGAGCTCGAAGCGCAACGCGCGGATCTCGACACCAGCGAAGGCATCACCAATGCCGTGTTCGGCCAGCTGCGTAATGCGCGCATCCTGCAGCCCTTGGATCCGAACCTGGTCGTATGCTGGGGCGGACATTCCATCTCGCGCGATGAATACCTTTACACCAAGCAGGTCGGCTACGAGCTTGGCTTGCGCGGGCTGGATATCTGCACCGGCTGCGGCCCGGGCGCCATGAAGGGGCCGATGAAGGGCGCCACCATCGCGCATGCCAAGCAGCGCAAGCACAATACCCGCTACATCGGCGTCACCGAGCCAGGCATCATCGCCGCCGAATCGCCGAACCCGATCGTCAACCATCTGGTGATCATGCCGGACATCGAGAAGCGCCTTGAGGCCTTCGTCCGCATCGGACATGGCATCCTGGTGTTCCCGGGCGGTGTCGGCACCGCGGAGGAAATTCTCTACCTGCTCGGCATCCTGCTACGCGAAGAAAACGCGGACGTGCCGTTCCCGCTGATCCTCACCGGCCCGACCATCGCCGCGCCGTACTTCGAGCAGATCGACCGTTTCATTCGCCTCACCCTGGGCGACGCTGCCGCCTCGCGCTACGAGATCATCGTCGGCGACCCGGTCGCCGTCGCGCGCCGTATGGCCGAAGGGGTCCACGGAGTGCGCGCGCACCGCAAGGACCAGAAGGACTCGTATTACTTCAACTGGTCCGTGCACATCCCGCTCGAGTACCAGCAGCCCTTCGAGCCCAGCCACGAAGCGATGGCCGCGCTGGACCTGCACCACGGCCGCCCGGCGCCGGCCCTGGCCGCCGACCTGCGCCGCGCCTTCTCCGGCATCGTCGCCGGCAACGTCAAGGAAGACGGCATGCGCCGCATCGAGGAATTCGGCCCCTTCGAAATCCACGGCGATCCCGAGATCATGCAGGCCCTGGATGCGCTGCTGCGCGGCTTCGTTGAGCAGCGCCGGATGAAGATTTCGGGGGACTATCGGCCTTGTTATCGGGTGGTGACTTAAAGGTTGGTGGGGATCTGGGAAAGGCCGGCGTCGTTTGTCGGCCATTCCTACCGTTTGTCTGCAGTAGATTGCGTTAGGCCTGAAGCTTGACGATGCTGTCAAAACCAACGCTGGGGAGCGTCTAATGTTAGTTGTCCGTTCGCGTGGGTTCACCCTGATTGAGCTCATGGTAACCGTGGCCGTGCTCGCGATCGTAGCTGCCATTGGTTACCCGAGTTTCCAAGGAGTCCTGCGATCAAATCGGGCTGCGGCCGCCAATAACGAGCTAATGGCTTTGTTGAATCTCTCCAGGACCGAGGCCATCCGGAACGGTCAGGGTGGAGGCGTGTGTGGTAGCTCCAATGGGACCAGCTGCGACAGTAGCTGGAGTGGGGGAGTCATGGCCTGGAGTGACTCCAACGGCAACGGCACCTTTGACTCAGGAGAAGCAGTGCTACGCTACTCCACCGGCAATCCTCGGCTTGTTGTCCAGGGACCCACCACTGGGACGGTGATCGCGTTTGATGCGCGTGGGCGCCGCCGCGCAGCTGCAGACCAGAAAGTCACTCTTCAGCCGGATCAGTGCGGGGGGCAGCCCCTGAGAAGATCATTGACCGTGAATGCATCCGGTCAAATCCGTAGCAAAAAAGAGGCTTGTGTATGAAGAAGGTCCCTCACACTAGTGCACGGTCGTCGCGAGGCTTCACTTTGATCGAAGTGTTGATCGCGATCCTCGTGCTGGCCTTCGGTTTACTTGGGTTCGCACTGCTGCAAACCATGAATGTCCGCTTTGTACAAAGCGCCAATTATCGTACGCAGGCAACCAATCTTGCATACGATCTGATTGATCAAATGCGGTCAAATCGGTACTTGGTGACCCAATACACCGCAGCGAGTTTCGCTGCAGGTTCTGTTACTCAAGCAGGTGCTTGTATATATCCCACCGGCGAGGCGGTGGCGATCACGCAAAACATCGCGCGCTGGCAGTGTCAAGTCGCGAAAGCATTGGGAGATAAGGCTGCTGCTACAGTCACCTATGCCAATGGGGTTGCGACAGTCTCGATCAGCTGGGGTGATCAGCGCTGGGACAAGGATAATCCGGATGCCGTTACGAGTTTTGCTTTGCGGACGGAGATTTAATAGCGATGAGTGTGTATAGACGCAACGCAGGTCTGTCCCTGATTGAACTCATGATTGCTATGGTGATCGGACTGGTGCTGTTGTTAGGCGTCATCCAGGTTTTCTCCGCATCGCGTACTGCGGCTCAGCTATCCGAAGGTGCCTCGCGTGCCCAAGAAAATGGGCGATTTGCGCTGGACTATTTGGCGCGTGATATCCGTATGGCAGGACATTTTGGATGCGTCAACGATCAGGCGCAGTTCGTTAAGGGGCAAGGCGACCCGCGGGTCAATCTTTCCGCCACCACGGGGAGCGGCAGTCCACTGGACTTTTCGGTGTCGATTCAGGGTTACGAGGCGCCAGGTACTTCGCCAGGGCAAACGGTAACAGTTGGGGCAACCGCAGGTTCGATTACCGGGCTGCCTGCTGCGATCCAGAACCTGAGCCCGGCGCCGCGGGCTGGGAGCGACATCATCGTCTTACGGTTTCTTTCCGCTGAGGGGGTTCCTGCCACGGGCATTGCGGCGGCGGGCTCTAATACGACGTTGACGATGGACGCTACCCGCTGGGCGAGGTTGACGGATGATGGCGTCGCAGCACCGACGCTGTTCGGAATCGCGGACTGCGCGCACGCCGATGTGTTTGCAGGCACGACCACTGCTGGAACAGTGGTGGCCTCAGGAGTAAACCTTGCCGGTCGATATGTTGTACAGCCCACTGGCCAGACCATGGTGTATCGCGCCGAATCGCTTGTGTATTACGTCGCAAACAATCCAGATACAGGGGAACCCGCATTGCGGCGTGCCAGAGCAGGAGGTAACGGCCAGTACACCAGCGAGGAACTGGTAGAGGGCATCGAAAGCCTGCAATTCCTTTATGGACTGGACAGCACCGAAACCATTGCAACGCAAACCCCACCCGTTGGAAACATTACGGAGCAGAGGGTTGCGAGCAGTGTTGCAACAGCAACTGACGCAGCAGCTGCCAATCAATGGCGGCGGGTCGGTCAAGTGCAGGTTGGAGTGCTTGTGCGTAGTCCGACTCCAGCTGCTGCTGCTGCTCCGATTGAGGCCAATCGTCTTGGTGTGCTCGGAGTAACGGTGGTTCCACCTACGACTAGCGATGGGCGGTATCGGGCCACCTATGAGTTGTCAGTCGCTCTCCGTAACCGACTGTTCGGTAACTGATAATGTCAATGGTGCCCCTATTGAAAACGCGCATGAATTTGAAAATCGGAGCTGGCCGGCAAACGGGTGCCGTTCTCTATGTCGCTCTGATCATCCTGGTGCTCTTGGCATTGATTGGTATCGCGGGCATCCAAGTCTCCGGCATGCAGGAGAAGATGGCATCCAATTACCGAGCAGTGAATCGTGCCTTCGAGGAGGCGGAGGGGACTGTTAGAAATGCCGAAAATTCAGTGGAAAAAATTTCCAATAGAACCACCTCATCGACTGATACTACCAGCCTGGTGGCATCAGGTGACATAAAGCGGGTTTGCGACGACGGCTTTGATCCGATGCAATGGGCACAGGCGCAGACATCCAATCGAGCCGTCAACGTTCGTCAAATCGATCAATGTATTCAAGGCGAAGCAAATATCGGAATGGGCCAGCCCGTCGATCCGGCATCTCCTGTTTTCCAAATCACGGGTGTTGCAGCCGATGACCAGAACAACCCTAGTTCCGAAGCCGCAGTAGACACCGTCTTCAAGCTTTGAAGAAACGCACATGACAGCTAACAAAAAGAAAGTAATCCTTGCTTCTGCGTTGACCGGCGCAGTCGGATTGGGGTTCTTCATCTATACATTGATTGCTGCGCAGGGACAGGGCGTACTGGCTCAGGCGCCGATGAACGACCAGGTGCAGACGCCTCCCGCGTTCATCATGGCGGTGGATGACTCGGGCTCGATGACATTTCAGACTCAGTTTCCGGGACAGGACGGTCAAGGATGCTGGAGCACGGCTAGGCAGAGCTTCTTTTCTGCTCAAGGCGCATTGAACACAGAGGATTCGCCGAGCGTGACGTGTAGTTACAACCATGTCCTGCCCGGCGTTCGTATCGACGAAAACCGTCGCGGCGTCCCACCCCTGGACAGTCTTGGGTTTGCGCGCTCTTCTGCCTACAACCCCACCTATTACGATCCTGTTGTCAAATATGATCCGTGGATAAATAACGATGGGAATCCCTTCCCTCAGGCAGATTTGGTCAATACGCGGATCAACCCGCTCCAGGCAGGCGCCACTGTGGCGCTTGCTTCCAACTATATGGGGGATGATTTCAGCAGCAGTTTCAGAATTCAGAATGGAATGGTGCTACCTCGCGGTACGGGATACAGGCAGCGTTTCCAGGATAACAATGGCAATCTCTACTTCGGAATTGAACAGGTAACGACTTCCGACGTAACCTGGAATGGTGGTTCGCAGACGCTACTGATCAGGTTCTGGCCGGCGACCTTCTTTGTGCCTTATACAAGCGACACGGATGCCAGGCCGCTTCTCGCTGGCGCCGCCGCTTACGATGCGGTCCAGCGCGATCGGGTACGCAATGTATGTGGTACCGGCTGCGATATGTGGAAGTACACAATAAAGGCGGCAAATACTGATGCCCTTCAGAACTTTGCAAATTGGTTTTCATTCTATGGAAATCGAAACCGAGCCATCATTGCCGGCATGACTAGGTCGTTGGCTAACGTCAATAATATGCGGGTTGGTTTTTTCAGGATCAACCAGAACGCAAGTTACGACTCGGTCAATGAAAAATTGCCCATGCGCAACATGGGTACGCAAAGCGAGAAAACGGCCCTGTATAATTCGATTCTGGCCTTGCCCGCTAGTGGCGGCACGCCGAATCGGCAGGCAGTCAACGCGGCTGGTATCCAGTTTCAGCGGACCGATAGTGCAGCTCCTGTCCAGTTGGCATGTCAAAAAAATGCGGTCATGCTGTTTACGGATGGATACAGTAACCAGGATGGCCCATCCGTAAGTAACGCGAGCGGCGACGGGAATATGGGGATTCCTTTTGCCGACACCTATGACAACACCATGGGCGACATTGCTGCCAAGTATTATAATAATATCAATGGTGGTTCTCCCATTCGAGCGGATATGCCATCTGGTTTGGTGCCCGTTCCAAGCTCATGCAACACCGCTAATGCAAGTGTCAGACTGGATTGTCAGAAGAATCTGCATGTTAACTTCTATGGCATCACGCTAGGTGCGCGCGGTAATCTTTTCAATCCAGATGTTGTACAAGACGCGTACACGACACCGGCGATTTATCAAAACTGGCCGCCGCGCGAGAACGATGAGAGAAGTACTGTCGACGATATCTGGCATGCGGCTACGAACACGCGTGGGCAGTACATCAATGCCCGGACGCCGGCTGAAATCACTCAAGCAATGCGACGTGTACTTTCCTCGGTGACGGCGGGTTCTTCGCCTTCAGGTACGCTGGCTCAAAGTGGTGCCCGTATCGGCGTAGGATCCTTCTCGGTTGCCCCAAACTATGAAATTGCAAATGAGGGCACTGACTGGTTTGGGCGGCTCACCGGATACACTGTCTCGGTCAACCCGCAGACCCGCGTGGCGGTCAGCACTGCTGCATGGGAAGCTAGTGCGCGCATGCCGTCCGCGGCGGCTCGTAATGTGTTGGTGAGCAAGGCCGGGGTGGTTTCAGCGTTCAACGAGACGAATATCTCTTTGTCGGATCTGTGCACCAAGTCGACTGCGCTTTACCCGGGTATGTCCTTGTGCACTGCTTTGGATCTTGCAACTCTTGGGGCGAATGCAGCCACGGCGACCGCTTATCTGCGCGGGGACGCGTCTGGAGAAGTGCGAAGCGGAGGTCGCTTGCGTGACCGAACGACCGTTCTGGGCGACATCGTCAACTCGACTCCTGTGATCAGTTCTCCACTGGATGATTATGGTTACGGCAGTCTGCCGGGCAACCCGGGGGCTACCTATCAGGCCTATTTGAATACGAAAAAGGCCGGCCGTAACTATATGGTCTATGTGGGGGCCAATGATGGAATGCTGCATGGCTTTGACGGTGGTATGAATGGCGATGGCGTTATGGCCTCCAACGGCGGGGTCGAGCGTTTCGCATATATCCCGTCGACCGCACTGGGCCATATGGGTAATCTGCTCTTGCCATATGACCCGGCCAATCAAAGCGATCAGAAATTCGGTCATCGCTACTATGTCGATGGGCCCTTGGCCATATCCGACACGTACTACGGCGGCGCATGGAAGACCAGTCTAGTCGGCACTGCTGGCGCTGGCGGCCGAAGCGTTTTTGCGATGGACGTTACGACGCCTACCAGTGTGACTGCGGCCAGCCGGCTTTGGGAGATCAGCGATCTCGACAGCTCATTGTCCGCTGCGATACGTGCCAATATCGGATTTGTGCTCGGCAAGCCAGTCATCGTGCCGGTGTTGAGTTCGAATGGTACGGTGACCTGGAAGGCGGTCTTCGGCAACGGCTACAACAGCGCTAGCGGGAAAGCTGTCCTGTTTCTTGTAGATATCAAGGCGGGTACGCCCACCGTAACGATGATCGAAGCTGCCGAGAGCGGCAGTACTGTCTCCGGTAGCAACGGTTTGGGCAATATCGTGGTTGTTGATCGGTGGGGCGGCACGGGCCAGTCGGAAAGGGTGCGTGATGGCTATGCAGATACTGTCTATGCTGCCGATCAAAAGGGAGCTATTTGGAAATTCGATTTGCGCAACACCACGACTACGCTTACGGTCCCGCTGTTCACCAGTCGTACGTCTGTGGAGAATGGCGCGACATACCGGCAGCCGATCACGGGTGGCCTGGTGGCCAGTGCCGGTGAAAATGGTGGTGTGACGTTGTTCTTCGGTACTGGCAGCTTCTCTTTCCAGAACGACCCGTTCGATACAGCGATCCAGTCCCTGTACGGCATCAACGACGTCGCTGCGGGGAGCGTCACCAGCACGATTACGCGTTCGAACCTTCAGGCCAATTCGATCGCCACTTCTGGTACATCTCGCAGTCTGGTTATGGGCTCCAGTGTGGCAGGCGGGCAGGGGTGGTATGTGGATCTACCGGCTGGCGAGCGTATGGTGGGGAATCCTAGTGTCGCGTCGGGTATCGTTTTCATACCCACTTATGTCCCCAATCCCAACAGTGTGGGCTGTGCATCCCAGGGGAGCAACTGGCTGTTTGGGCTGAACACCCGCACAGGTGGTGCGGCGCTGGATGTTGCAAGAAACGGCTCTCCCTCAGGGGCAGCTTTTGCTTCCGGGACTGCGGCGACGTCATTGACCACGCAGGGGACGACACCCGTGAAAGACGTGGGTGTTTCAGCGATTCCACGCTTGACTCCCTCCGAAACGGGCGGGTCTCTGCCACCCGGTGGTAGCTCTTGCTGGATGGTGATCAGTGTGGCGGGCGCGCAGCCGATGTATGTTCCTTATCCCTGCGGAAGACAGTCGTGGAGGCAAATTCAGTGACGATGCTATTCGAACACTCTCGTGCAAGAGCGATGACTCGCACTGTGGCGCAGATGCGTGGGTTTACGCTAATTGAGCTGATGATTGTCGTTGCCGTGGTTGCGATCTTGTCTGCGATCGCGTATCCGAGCTATACCGAACACGTGCGGAAGTCGAGGCGCGCGCAGGCAAAAGTTGATTTGGTCGAATATGGCCAGCTAGCGGAGCGATTTCACACAGTGCAGAACACTTACGTTGGTTTCAGTTTGCCGTCGACGGTGTCACCACGCGAGGGGGGAACCGCGGCTTACAGTCTTGCCCTGTCACAGCAGACGCAGTCGGGATATGTCATCACAGCAACGCCGGGCGCTGCTCAGGTCGCGGACAAGTGCGGAACCTTGAGTATCGATCAGGCCTCTCGTAAGACCAATTCAAAGGGGCTCAAGTCAGATTGCTGGTAGCGGATGAAAAAAGTCTTGAGGTGTTGCATTGCCTCAGGATCTTGCTACAATGCCCACCCCGCCCGAATAGCTCAGCCGGTTAGAGCACTTGACTGTTAATCAGGGGGTCGTTGGTTCGAGTCCAACTTCGGGCGCCAAGATGTTCAAAAAGCCGCGACGTGTCGCGGCTTTTTGTTTGCCTGGTCATCGGGCTGCGCAGCTGGTAGGGCTGGTGTAGCGCACAGTGCGTGCTCTTCCGGAGTTGTTGACCACCACGTCAGCGAGTCGCCTAGCGTTGCTGCAGAGGCTGATGGTGATGTTCGTGCCGCTGCTGCGGCCGTTCGGCAGGAAGCGAACGATTGATCGTCCAGCTGTGCTGACGATATCGATGCCGCCGGTGGCGGAGTCTTGCTCCACTCGGACCACGGATGCAGCGTTTGGCGGCTGCCCATCGCGCCCTGGATCCTTAAAGAGAATCCATCCCTGGCTCCAGATGCGATCTGTTCGGCAACGTGTGCCATCCATGGAGGGGCAAAGGCTGACAGGCGCGCCTTGGGTGACGGCAAGGCTTCTGGCCATTGCAAGGTGCGCAGTTAGCAGGTGCACGCGCGTGGTCGCTCGCTGCCACTCGATGAGGCTTTTGAAGCTGGGCATGCCGATGGCTGCGCCGATTCCGATGATCGCCATCACGATGAGCAACTGGACTGCGGTGTACCCTCTCGCGCTCGAATAGCCTGCTGCATCCATTGCGCGTCTCCTTGAAGTGGAGCAAGCAGTCTCAACATTGGTTGCTTGCCAGGTAACGCTGCCTCCACTTGCATGGCTGTCAGGGTTCTACCGATGCTGGCCTCCGTAAATTCGTGCAGCCTCCCCCCGAGATCCGCTCCATGACCGACCGTTTTCAGCTCGTATCCCCATACTCGCCAGCGGGCGACCAGCCTGCCGCCATCGACAAGTTGGTGGCCAACTTCGAGGCTGGGCTGGCCAAGCAGACCTTGTTGGGTGTAACGGGCTCGGGCAAGACCTACACCATTGCCAATGTGGTCCAGCAGGTGCAGAAGCCGACGCTGGTGATGGCGCCGAACAAGACGTTGGCGGCACAGCTTTACGGCGAGTTCAAGTCGTTCTTCCCGCATAACGCGGTCGAGTACTTCGTCAGCTACTACGACTACTACCAGCCGGAAGCTTATGTGCCGTCGTCGGACACCTTCATCGAGAAGGACAGTTCGATCAATGAACACATCGAGCAGATGCGCTTGTCGGCGACCAAGACCTTGCTGTCTCGGCGCGATTCGCTGGTGGTGGCGACGGTGTCGGCAATCTACGGCCTCGGCGCGCCGGAGGACTATCTATCGCTGCGTCTGATCCTGTCGGTTGGCGAGCACATCGATCAGCGCCAGTTGATCCGCCATCTCACCGATCTGCAATACACCCGCAACGAGTTCGAACTGACGCGCGGTGCCTTTCGCGTGCGCGGCGAGGTGTTGGATGTGTTCCCGGCCGAGTCGGATACCGAAGCCTTGCGCATCGAGTTGTTCGATGGCGACATCGAGCAGCTGACGTTGTTCGATCCACTCACTGGCGAAACCTTGCGCAAGTTGCAGCGCTACACCGTGTACCCGAAGACCCATTACGCCACGACGCGTGAGCGCACGTTGAGTGCGGTGGACACCATCAAGGAAGAGCTGAAAGAACGCCTGGAACAGCTCTATGCGCAGAACAAGCTGGTCGAGGCGCAACGTCTGGCGCAGCGCACGCAATTCGATCTGGAAATGATGGCCGAGGTGGGTTTTTGCAACGGTATCGAAAACTACTCGCGTCATCTCACCGGCAAGGCGCCCGGCGAGCCGCCGCCGACCCTGTTCGACTACCTGCCGCCGGACGCGCTGCTGGTCATCGATGAGTCGCATGTGACCATTCCGCAGATCGGTGCGATGTACAAGGGCGACCGTTCGCGCAAGGAAACGCTGGTGGAGTTCGGTTTTCGATTGCCGTCTGCCTTGGACAACCGCCCCTTGCGTTTCGAAGAGTGGGAGGCGCGTTCGCCACGCAGCATCTATGTCTCGGCAACGCCGGGGCCTTATGAGGTGCGCGAGTCTGCCGGCGAAGTCACGGAACTGGTGGTGCGCCCAACCGGTCTGATCGACCCGGTGGTGGAAATCCGTCCGGTTGGTACGCAGGTCGACGACCTCATGTCCGAGGTCCACGAGCGCATCAAGCTCGGCGATCGCGTGTTGGTGACCACGTTGACCAAGCGCATGGCCGAGAACCTCACCGAGTATCTGGGCGAGCACGGGATTCGGGTGCGCTACCTGCACTCGGATATCGACACCGTCGAGCGCGTGGAGATCATCCGCGACCTGCGCCTGGGCAAGTTCGATGTGCTCGTGGGCATCAACCTGCTGCGCGAGGGTTTGGACATGCCGGAAGTCTCGCTGGTGGCCATCCTGGATGCCGACAAGGAGGGCTTCCTGCGATCGACCGGATCGCTGATTCAGACCATTGGCCGTGCCGCACGCAATCTGCGCGGCAAGGCCATTCTGTATGCCGACAAGATAACGCGCTCGATGCAGGCGGCAATCGACGAGACCGATCGTCGCCGCGAGAAGCAGGTCGAGTACAACCTGGAACATGGCATCACACCGAAATCCGTCGAGCGGCCGATCGCCGACATCATGGAAGGCGCGCGCGACGATGCGGCCGAGAAGAAGTCGGGCAAGGGCCGTTCGAAATCGCGCCAGGTTGCTGAGGAGACGCCCGATTACCGTGCCATGAAGCCTGCGGAAATCGCTGGCAAGCTCAAGAGTCTGGAACAGAAGATGTACCAGCACGCCAAGGATCTGGAGTTCGAGGCCGCAGCCCAGATTCGCGACCAGATCCAGAAGTTGAAGGCTGCCAGCTTGGGATAGGGCGGATGGCTCGCCCTGCAGACACGATAGGACTTGTGGTCGGTAAAACCCTGCGCTAGAATGCGCGCCCTGCACAGCGCAATGCTGACGCAGGATTCGGGCGGTTAGCTCAGCGGTAGAGCACTACCTTGACATGGTAGGGGTCACAGGTTCGAACCCTGTACCGCCCACCACTCTAAGTCCAGACGGTACAGAGGCTTGAGTGGTTTCAAGATCGGCAGCGACGTCTGCCATTGACCCCCAAAGCGACCCCACGCAAAAGCTCTTGCAGCTTTGGCATGTGTCAGTTCGGGTCTGTGTTACTGGAATCACGGCCTTCCTGTGCTTTCATCTCTGCCTGTCTGCCTGTCTGCCTGCCTGCGCTGCGCGTTGCGTGTCGATTGGCAATGTTGAAGCATGTCGCTCGCATATGGATGTTGGCTGTCTTCGGTCAAAACGTCCCCAGCCAGGTGCGCGGCGATGCGGAATCGTGCCGCGCCATTTGTCTGATCTGCCCGTTTCGGACGATGCGCGATGCCATGGGCGTATCGCCCCCCCAGATGGACGAACTCCCAATGCCGCTCTCTTCCTCCCAAGCGCACCGAAAGTGCCTCGAGTGTCGGAAATAAGTGTTCAGTGCGGCTGTTTTGCGGGTTAGCGCGGCCCACCGCCGCCCGGTTAGCCGATACCGCTTTCACCGTCACACGTCTTGCTTTAGCATCGCCACCGCGCTGACGGAAAGGAAGGCTGGCGATGGACGAATATCAGCACACCGTGCTGACCAGGGGCGGATATCGTGTTGTGGCGATTACGCGTGACGAGGTGTATGCACCCGACGCGGTCGTGGCATACGCCGTCGTGACCGATGCGGGTACGCGGATCACGCCGGATTTGTCTCTGGACCAGGCCAAGGTCTGGATCGATTCGCTGGTGGAGAGCGAGAGCGGCGGACGCAAGTCCGAGCTTGTCGACCGTAAGCCGGTCGTGCGTCGCTAGCCCGCCATCGTGATGCAAGCCTAAGGAGAAGGGCGCATGTCCAAACCCAAAATCATCGCAATTGCCACGCTGGTGGCGGTGCTAGTCGGATACTGCCTGTCTGGCTATCTCACCCTGCTGTTGCTGCGGCTCGACACCGGTCTGTACGGGTGGGACACCTACTACCGCTATTTCAGCGCGCTTGGGTTGCCCCAAGTGGCGCCTTACGCGACCAAGATCAAGATTGCGGGCGCGCTTGGATTTGGCCTGCCGGTGCTGGTCTGGGCGATTGCCGTTGTGCTCATCGTCAAGCCCAAGGCGCGCGCCCTGCACGGTGACGCGCGCTTCGCTGGCGCCGCCGACCTCTCCAAGCATGGGCTGTTCAAGCCCGCCGGAAACGGCATTGTCGTCGGCAAGTTCAATGGCAAGCTGGTGCGACTGAGCGGCCAGCAATTCGTGATTCTTGCTGCGCCGACGCGCTCGGGCAAGGGTGTCGGTGTCGTCATTCCTAACCTCTTGGAGTATCAAGAATCGATCGTCGTCCTGGACATCAAGCAGGAGAACTTCGACCTGACCAGCGGGTGGCGCGCCAGTCAGGGCCACGAAGTCTTCCTGTTCAACCCGTTCGCCGAAGACCGTCGCACGCATCGCTGGAATCCGTTGACCTATGTGTCGAACGACCCCGCATTCCGCGTTTCGGATCTGATGAGCATCGCGGCGATGCTGTACCCGGACGGCTCCGACGACCAGAAGTTCTGGGTCAGCCAAGCGCGCAACGCGTTCATGGCATTCGCGCTGTACCTGTTCGAGAACTGGGACGAGGAGCTGTCGCTCGGTTTCCCGGGTGGGGCAGGGGCGCCCACGCTAGGCGGGATCTATCGCCTGTCCTCGGGCGACGGTACCGATCTCAAGAAATATCTGAAGTCGCTGTCCGAGCGGCGGTTCCTCAGCAGCAACGCCAAGTCGGCCTTTGCCAACCTGCTGTCCCAGGCGGATGAGACCTTCGCCTCGATCATGGGCACCTTGAAGGAGCCGCTCAATGCATGGATCAATCCGGTGCTGGACGCCGCCACCAGTGCGGATGACTTCCTGCTCACGGACCTTCGCAAGAAGAAGATGACCATCTACATCGGCATCCAGCCCAACAAGCTGGCCGAAAGCCGCCTGATCATCAATCTGCTCTTCAGCCAGATCATCAACCTCAATACCCGCGAACTGCCCAAGTCCAACCCTGAGCTCAAATATCAGTGCCTGTTGCTGATGGACGAATTCACCTCGATCGGCAAGGTGGACATCATCGCGACCGCGGTAGCCTACATGGCCGGCTACAACATCCGCCTGCTGCCCATCATCCAGAGCATGGCGCAGTTGGACGCAACCTACGGCAAAGATCTGTCACGCACCATCATCACCAACCACGCCCTGCAGATCCTCTACGCGCCGCGCGAACAGCAGGACGCCAACGACTACTCCGAGATGCTGGGTTACACCACCATCAAGAAGAAGAACGTCACCCGAGGGCGGGAGACCACCCATAGCGTGTCAGAAGAGCGGCGGGCTCTGATGTTGCCCCAGGAGCTCAAGGCCATGGGCAACGAGAAGGAAGTGTTCCTGTACGAGGGGATCCCGCATCCGGTGAAGTGCGACAAGATTCGCTACTACGAGGATCGCTACTTCACTGCGCGCTTGCTGCCAAAAACTGAAGTGAAAACGCTTACCATTAAAGTGTGATTGATGTCACATTTGTAGTGCGGTGCCTGGTGTGCAATTCTTGACGGATCTGCTTGTTAAGGGCAAAGTTAGCAAGAATCTGCGGTGTAGATAGATGGTCGTAGGGGAGCGGCGCCGGATGGGCCGTACTGGAGTAAGGCTATGGATGGTTTATCAGCGTATTCATTTTTCTCGGCAGCACGCACTCGCAACTGGGGCGACCCAGCGGGTGGTAGAGCCGCGAGAAACGCATCAATAACACGTTTCCTCCGGTACCCACTGGTGCGCGGAGGCTTAGTGCTGTCCGTCTTAAGCCCGAAATTTCATGAGTTGGAGAAGTCAGAGTGAATCCGATGTATGTGTCCAAGCTGTCGTTGGTGCTAGTGGCTGCAGCATTGGTAGGCGCGTGCGCGACCAAGCCTGCTCCTGACTTTGGTGGTCGTTGGAAGCACGTCAACCACTTTGACGAGGCGCCCACCGAAATTCCGCTCTACACCTCGTACACGTATCAGGCCACGCCCATGGACGGTACGCTGAAGACCATGCTGGAACGCTGGGCTGCGGATTCCAATATGCAGCTGTCCTACAACTTGCCATCGGACTACACCTTGATCGGGCCGGTTTCCGCAATCAGCACGACCAGCGTCCAACAGGCCGCAACCGAGCTGAGTGCCGTGTACGCAGCCCAAGGAGTTTCGGTGTCGGTTTCTGCCAACAAGTTGCTGGTCCAACCAGTGCCGGTGTCGTCAGGCGCCAAGCTCTAAGGGCTGCCTCCTGCTCGATGCCTTTCAGGCATGGAGCCGGCGGTGTTCCTACCTTCTCAAGTACCCGCGACGCGTTGCGGCAATGGTTTCAGGCCTGACAAGGCCCCACGGTGACGGATCTAGACATGTTGCGTAAGAAGGTCAGTGAAAAGGACGGTTCCGCCCAAGTGGGTGCGGCCGTCCAAAAAGCGGTGAATTATGAGGTCAGCATTGCCGACCTCGCGCGCCGCAGCGAAAAGCGTGCCTGGATCGTGGCGACGCTGTCGATGCTGGTCACCGTCATGACAGCGGGCGGCTACTACTACATGCTGCCGTTGAAGGAGAAAGTGCCATATCTGGTCATGGCGGACGCGTATTCCGGTACCAGCACCATTGCGAAGCTTGAAGCGAATTTTGGTGGACGCATGGTCAGCACTAGCGAGGCATTAGCGCGCAGCAATGTTGCACGTTTCATTACATCGCGTGAATCGTTTGATGCCTCGACGATAGGTGACCGTGATTGGAACACTGTCGTTGCCATGGCTACAGGTAACGTTCTTGGTGAATATCGTGCGCTACATGCTGGAAATAATCCCGCCAGACCTTTTAATACTTACGGCACCTCTCGTGCTATTCGGGTCAATATTCTCAGTATTACGCTTATAGGAGGAAGTGGTAAGCCTTACACTGGCGCCACTGTACGTTTCCAACGAAATGTGTATGACAAAGCCTCGGCCGCGGCCACGTTCTTAGATAACAAGATCGCTACAATGGGTTTTGTCTATCAAGATAATCTTGAGATGAGTGATACCCTTCGGGTGGAAAATCCACTGGGATTTCGTGTCACAGATTATCGTGTGGATAACGATTATTCGTCTTTACCGGCAGCGCCCTCTTCGGTTAGCCCGCAAGCCCAAGTTGCGCCACAGATTGCAGCTCCTCAGCAGGCCGCATTAGGCGTAGTAGATCCAAACGCGGCCGCCGCAGCCGGGCAGGGTAGTGTTTCAGCCCAGCAGGGTGTTCTTAATCAACAGGGGATGCCTGTCCAGCAGGTGCCGCCAGGATATTCCAGCCAAGTGCAGCCGGCGAGCCAACCTCAGGCGCAGCCCGCGGTCCAATATCAAGGGATGCCGAACAATGTCAAAGGAGCTAGCGGTCGATGAAACCCTCTAAAATCTATGGGGCTGTATTGACTGCAGCGCTAATATTTCCCTTATGTGTGAGTTCGGTGAACGCTCAGGTCGTGCAGGAGTATGAGTACGCTCCCAATCAAATTTATCAGGTCCGTACTGGATTAGGTATCACCACTCAGATTGAACTCAGCCCGAATGAGAAAATTCTGGACTACAGCACTGGGTTTTCCGGAGGCTGGGAACTTACTCGGCGTGAAAACGTTTTTTATCTAAAGCCCAAGAATGTTGATGTAGATACGAATATGATGATTCGTACGGCCACTCATTCTTACATTTTAGAACTGAAAGTTGTAGCGACAGATTGGCAGCGGCTTGAGCAAGCTAAGCAGGCAGGCGTTCAATATAAGGTTGTTTTCTCCTACCCAAAAGACACAAGTTTTAATAACGTCGAAGACGCTGATGCGGCAAAAAATGGGCCATTGCTGAGTGCCAAAATCCTCAAGGATCGAAGGTACTACTATAATTATGATTACTCGACTCGAAGTAAAAAGTCATGGCTGATTCCAAGTCGTGTATATGATGATGGAAAATTCACTTATATTAATATGGATTTGACGCGCTTCCCGTCAGGAAATTTTCCCGCCGTCTTTGCCCGGGAAAAAGAGCATAGCGAGGACTTTCTTGTGAATACGACCGTCGAAGGTAATACCTTGATCGTTCACGGGACGTATCCTTTCCTGGTGGTTCGTCACGGCGATAATGTTGTCGGTCTGCGAAGGAACAAGCAAAAGTGAACTCAAATATTCCAAACAGCCCTGATGAGCGTTCTCACGACAACCGTGATGGCGATCAAGCCCGTAGTCAATATGATGAGCGCAGCAATCCCTACTTCGTTCGCCAGCAGGAGGGTGCCGAGCCGAATCTGGACGCGAATGAACCCGTACTGCGTTCCAATGACATCAAACGACTAAACCGCAAAGCGTTGGTTTTTCTTGCGCTAGTTGCTGGCTTGCTTCTTTTGGCGATATTTTGGTTGGCAAAACAGGGCTCTGGTGACACAGCACCAGTGAAGCCGCGAACTGAAACAGTAGTTGCGCCCGCCCTTCCTCAAAACATGACTACGCCAGTAGACACGGCGCCGGTACCTCTAGTGCAATCGCCTAGTATGCCGCCATTGCCGCCGATGCCCCCCGATGAGATCGAAACCACGGCGCCAGTCCCCGAACGCCCGAGGGCTCCAACGCTCCTTGAGCGGCGTATTCTTGCTGAGCAACAGTCTGCTGTTCCGGATAGTTCGGGTATTGCCGGAATTCCCGGGCAGCCCGAAGCGCAATCTGCAACCCCGCGCGATGAACAGGTGACACTGGCTAAGCCGATTAGTAATCCTGATGGGTTACTGGTTCGCGGCACCTATATCCGCTGTGTGCTGGAGACCAGGATACTTTCCGACTTTGGCGGATATACCTCCTGCATCGTTACCGAACCCGTCTATTCGATCAATGGACACAATCTGTTGTTGCCCAAAGGCTCCAAGATGTTGGGTGAATACAGCGCGGGGGAGCCAAGTACTCGGCGTTTACAAGTTGTGTGGGATCGAGTTACTACGCCGACTGGGCTTGATGTAACGCTTGTCGGCCCCGGTATCGATACTTTAGGCAGTTCCGGTCATCCCGGTCAGTATAACGCTCACTGGGGTAATAAAATTGCTTCAGCTTTATTTATAAGTCTTCTGAGTGATGCGTTTAAATATGCTGCAGCAGAGTACGGTCCTGAAACCACTACAATCGGCGTAGGCTCTGGCATAGTGACTCAGCAACCGTTTGAGAGTAATACGGCGCGTACCATGCAACAGCTTGCTGAGCAGGCGGTGGAGAAATCCGGCCGTCGCCCAGCAACGCTGACAATCAATCAAGGTACTGTTTTGAACGTGTACGTCGCAAAAGACGTTGATTTCTCAGCGGTGCTGCCAAAGTGAGTGCCATGACGATTGACGACTCTCCAACCGCGCGAATTTCAAATGATTTTCTGGATTACCAGTACTCTGTACTTGGCATTCTGGATTACTTGAACTCGCCCGAAGTTACGGAGATCTGCATCAATCGTCCGGGTGAGTTATATCTTGAGACGGTCAATGGTTGGCAGCGGATGGAGGTACCCTCGCTAACCTTTGATCGTGCTAGACAGTTCTGCACCGCGGTCGTGAACGAGAGTAATACTGGACAGCGCATCACCGATGCTGATCCCGTGGTTTCTTTGACATTTCCCACGGGCCAACGTGCGCAGTTTGTGATTCCGCCTGCCTGCGATGCCGGTAAGGTCTCGATTACGATTCGCTTGCCCTCAAAGCACACGAAGACGCTTGAGCAATACTCAAGTGACGGGTTTTTCGATCAGGTGCTAGAGGAGGCTGCTGATGTAAGCGAGCATGATCGCGAATTGCTTGAGTTACGTCGAAATAAAAACTATTCCGAGTTTTTTAAGAAAGCAGTGCTTTATAAAAAGAACGTAGTCGTAGCCGGTGCGACCGGCAGCGGAAAGACTACTTTTATGAAGGCTCTTGTGAACCACATCCCCAATGAAGAGCGTTTGGTTACTATTGAAGACGCCCGGGAGCTATTCATCAGTCAGCCTAACTCAGTGCATCTGCTTTACTCGAAGGGGGGGCAGAGTGCGAGTAACGTAACGGCTAAGAGCTGCATGGAGGCCTGTTTGCGTATGAAGCCTGATCGGATCATTTTGGCAGAATTGCGTGGCGATGAGTCGTTCTACTTTATTAGAAACTGTGCATCTGGCCATCCTGGCTCCATTACAAGTTGTCACGCTGGTAGTGTTGAGCAAACTTGGGACCAACTAGCGCTGATGGTGAAAGCATCGAACGAGGGTTCCGGCCTGGAGTTTGAGGTAATCAAGCGTTTGTTACGTATGACTATCGATATCGTAGTACATATCAAGGCGCACGCAGGGCGCCGTTTTATCACCGGAATCGATTTCGATCCTGTGAGGACGTTGCGAGGTGGCTGAATTGCTGCCAATGATTGATGTCGATCTGGCCTGGAGGAGAGGGTGATGCTGCCTGGCATGGAGTTAATGGGCTGCACGGGACTTGCCGTGCCCGGAGAAGTTATGCAGCATGTCGTCCGCGTTGAGTCTTCGCTTAATCCATATGCTATCGGTGTTGTCGGTGGTCGTCTGGTGCGCGAGCCTCGCGGTCTTGAGGAAGCTGTAGCCACGGCTAAGATGCTGGAGCAGAAAGGCTTTAATTTTTCACTGGGACTTGGCCAAGTCAATCGTTACAACCTGCAAAAGTATGGTTTAACTAGCTACGAAATGGCATTTGCTAAGTGCCCCAACCTAGTGGCCGCCTCTAAAATTTTGGCCGAGTGCCACTCACGTTCGGGCGCGAACTGGGGTAAATCTTTTAGTTGTTACTATTCTGGTAACTTTGAGACCGGCTTCAAGCACGGGTATGTGCAGAAGATTTATGCGTCCATCCGAGAGTCAGTTGGATCTTCGGGAGTGAAGCCTATTGCGGTAGTTCCAAATCGAACAATCAAGATGCGTGCAGAAAAGCCCCTGCAACAGGCTTTTACCGAGTTGGCAGATGCTGTCGTGGCTCGACGGATTCGAGACATTGCAAATCCGCAGACACAGGTTTCACAGCAAGGTCCTATGATTGCATCACCCACGCCAGTAGGTCAGGGGCCATCGGCATCTCCGCTTCCGCCTGCCGATGACGCATTTTACGTGGTTAAAGCGACAGGACAGGGTAAGGGTGTGGCTGTACCTGCTGGCTTAGAGAAAGCTTTTACTGCAACAAACCAAGCGCCAGCCAGTGTGGCGCCGGCGCAGACGAGTCCTAAAAATCAGCAAGTCGATACTGCGTTTGTTTTTTAACCAGGATGGATAATTTGCCTAGGATGGGCCAATAGACCCCCCCGCTCTAAAGGAGATGAAAATGAAGTTTGAAATTGACAAAAAGGCAGCAGCCGATGCAAAGATGATCGGGATGCAGGCATTGAAGGCTCTGGTTTTTACATCGGCACTGCTTGTAGCCGGCGGTACATTTGCTCAGACCAATCAATTGGCAAATACAGACACTAAGGTTTGTGGTTTCTTAGGGAATGTGAACAGCCTACTTACAATGGGTTCTGTTGCTGTAGTGACGATTGCTGTGATTGTTGCAGGCTATCAGATTGCATTTGCTCATAAGCGTATTTCCGAAGTTTCTCCAATTTTGATTGGTGGTGTGCTTATTGGTGCAGCGGGACAAGTTGCAAACATGATCATCGGCGACCGCGGAAGCAATATATGTAAAGGGGATGCGGCTGCGGCTCTAATCCAGTTCATTCAATACTATGCATAAAGATGTTCTTTTTCGCGCCTGTACGCGCCCAGCCATGTTTTTGGGAGTGCCTTATATCCCATTCTTCATCGGCGCCGGTGGAGGACTGCTGCTGGGAATGTACATCAACTTTTGGTACCTGCTGACTATTCCTGTCATTATCTTTGTGATGCGGCAAATGGCGAGGCGGGACGAGATGATTTTTAGATTGATGGGGCTGCGCTTGCTGTTTCGTATGCGTGTTCGTAATGTGCAACGCTACTCCGGGATGTGGGTGTTCAGTCCTAACGAATATCGTAAAAATCCTCCCGGAAAACGTCAGTAAAATTATCAACTACCCACCCCGTCTGAATAGATCGCACGGGGTGGGTAGTTTATTTTATCAAACCCTTGCGACGCTCTCTTCTTAACCTGGTAATAAAATGTTTAGCCCAGATAGCCCGATCAGTGAATTTGTCTCGGTCTCTACTCATGTCGCTCCTTCTGTTCTGAAGACGACTGGGGGTGATTATTTGTTGATCTGGCATCTAGCTGGCCTACCTTTTGTCGGCTGGGATGAGTTCGAGCTTGAGCAACGCCACAACACTTTTAATCGATTAGTGCAAACGCTGCGTGCCCCAGATTTTGCAAATGTAGCGTTTTGGGTGCATGACGTTCGTCGCAGGCGCAAAATTAACGACTCCAGTCGGTTCAAGCAATCTTTCAATCAGGCATTGTCCGATGATTATTATGCGGCTTTGTCGGGGCAGAAAATCATGCAGAACGAGTTGTACTTCAGCATGATATATCGTCCCGTTCTTAGTGGGAAACGCTTGGTTGAAAAATCCAGCGATCCTAATAAGATCAGGGTTGAAGAAGAGCAGGCTATTGCCAAGGTGATTGAGCTTGCTACCAATGTTGAGGCGGTATTGAAGGATTACTCTCCCTATCGCCTGAGTATGTACGAGGCAAAAAATGGCATTGTCTTCTCGGAAAGCCTTGAGTTTCTTGGTTATCTATTGAATCGAATTGATGAGCCTGTACCGGTTTTGCAAGCGCCAGTGTCGGCTTATTTGCCAGTTAGTAAGCACATGTTTGCTAATAAAACCGGTGATTTCGTAATTCGCACGCCAGATGGCATCAATCACTTTGGTGCGATCCTTAATGTCAAAGAGTATGCTGATGGCACGTATCCTGGCATTCTTAATGGTCTAAAATATTTGGACTTCGAGTATGTGATCACGCATTCTTTCAGTCCAGTAGGCCGTCATGATGCCCTAAAGGTGCTTGAACGCACGAAAGGGATGATGATTTCGTCAGGTGACAAATCTTCTAGTCAAATTCGCGACTTGGATTTGGCGATGGATGATGTGGCATCTGGTAATTTCGTTTTGGGTGAGTACCACTTTACTCTTGCAGTCTACGCAGATAGCCAGGAAAAACTCGCAAGGCAGATTGCAACTACAAGAGCAGAGCTCTCTAACGCTGGTTTTGTTTCTTCAAAAGAAGACCTGGCAATTGCTTCTTCATTTTATGCCCAGCTGCCTGGTAACTGGCGATTCCGTACTCGTATTGCCAACCTTAGTTCGCTTAATTTTCTTGGCCTTTCACCGCTACATAATTTTGCTCAGGGCAAACAACACAACAATCCTTGGGGTGATTGTGTCACTACGCTGCAGACAACAAATGGTCAACCATATTACTTTAACTTTCACGCCACTCACCCCGCTGAAAATTCGCTAGGGGAGAAAGCGATTGCTAATACAATGGTGATTGGTAAGTCAGGCACCGGTAAAACCGCGCTTATCAATTTTCTGCTGAGTCAGGTGCAGAAGTTCGATCCAGTACCAACGATTTTTTTCTTCGATAAAGACCGTGGTGCGGAGATCTTCGTTCGTGCTTGTGGGGGTAACTATCTAGCGTTAGAAAACGGAGCGCCGACTGGTTTTAATCCTTTTCAGTGCGAACGCACCGAGGCTAATACCCAGTTTCTGGCAGAGTTGATCAAGGTTTTGGGTGGGAAGCCTGAATACAGCTCGCGGGAAGAGGAGGATATTTATCGTGCGGTAGAAGGCATGTTGGATACTCCTATGCACTTGCGCAGCATGAGTAACTTTAGGAAGAGCCTGCCTAATATGGGTGATGATGGTTTATACGCCCGCTTGCGTCGCTGGACTGCTGGTAACTCGCTAGGTTGGGTCTTCGATAATCCGGTGGATACAATCGATCTAACACGTGCTTCGATCATCGGCTTCGACTACACGGATGTAATCGATAACGCTGAAGTGCGCGTGCCTGTGATTAATTACTTGCTTCATCGATTAGAGGCGCTAATTGATGGGCGTCCACTAATCTATGTAATGGACGAGTTTTGGAAAATTCTGGATGGTAAGGGAGGTTTGAAAGAGTTCGCTAAGAATAAGCAGAAAACCATCCGTAAGCAGAATGGCTTGGGTATTTTTGCCACGCAAAGTCCAGAAGATGCTCTAGCCAGCGATATTGCTGCGGCGCTGATCGAGCAGACCGCGACCATGATTCTCTTACCTAATCCCAACGCCAGTCGCGACGATTATATCGAAGGACTCAAGCTCACTGATGCCGAATATCAGGTTGTGGTCTCATTGGATGAGCGGTCGCGCTGCTTCTTGGTCAAGCAAGGGCATGCTTCAGCTGTATGCCAGCTCAACTTGCGTGGAATGGATGATGCGCTCTCCGTGATTTCTTCTTCCACTGACAATATTGAGATTATGAATCAGGTCCTTTCGCGCAAGGCAGGTCAGGTAGGCGTGAGTGTTGATCAACTCGCGCCCGAGCAATGGCTGGAGGATTTTTATGCTAACCGTAAGGGTTCTGGTAAGCGAAAGTCGAGCAAGGATAGCGTCGAAGATAACGCATGATTTCTGATTTGATCCGGCCTACTATTTATATAGGTTGGCGCTGGTTTGCAGAAGATGGTGTGGCTTGCCCCTAGAGCGTGTTATGAGTTTGAGGCTTGCGCGGCTATCGTAAGCGGATGAGGCCGCCACGCCCGTATCCGACCGATGTATCCGATGAAGCATGGGCATTCGCTGCGCCCTGCTTGACCCTATTGGCTCCGCAGGCACGATAGAGCAGATATGACCTGCGTTTGATGTTCAACGCATTGCGCTGATGGCGCGGGCCGGGGCGCCATGGCGCTTGAGTGCCCCCGAGTTTCCGCCGTGGGAGACGGTCTACAGCAAACCCAGCGGTGGCTGCTTTGAGGCCATGATCAACGACTTGCTTTCCATCTTGCGGCTGGCTCAAGGCAAGCAGGCTCAGCCCAGCTGCATGATCCTAGATGGCGAACGCTGCAGTCCATCTGCGAAAGCGGACCGTGTGCTGGGTACGATGGTTACAAGCGCAAAAAGGGCAGCAAGGTGCACATGGCGGTGAACATGCTCGGCCATTTGCTTGTAGTGCAGATCATGGTGGCCGAAGAGCAGGAACGCGCCCAAGTGCGATCGCTGGCGCAGGAAGTTCGGCACGTGACGTGAGAGACGGTGAAACTAGCGTTCGTCGATCAAGGCCATACAGGCGAAGGACCGGCCGAAGCAGCGGACGCGGAAGGAATCGAACTGCACGTCGGAAAACTGCCGGAGGCCAAGAAAGGCTTTATGCTGCTGCTGCGCCGCTGGGTCGTGGAGTGCAGTTTCGGTTGGGTCAATCGGTTCCAACGCCTGGCAGGTAATTACGAAGGCCTGCGGGAAATACTGGCAGGACTCCACTTCGGCGTCTTCTCCATCCTGATGCTAGGAAATACCCCCATCTCTACTTCAAAGTTCATAACACGCTCTAGCGATCATCGTATTGAAGTCGCAGCTGGCGGTGGCCGACGCAGATGATCGTTATATGCTTTGCTATCGATCCACTGCCCGATGGACGTCGCTTCAAGCTCAGAGGCTAAATTTTTCAAATTTGTGTGGCCAGACGGGGGTAAAGCCGTCACCAAGCGCCGTCCTCTCATTTTGACGGCACTAATCGCGGAAGGTTAGCAGTGGTAAATAGGCTGCGTCCGCAATCGCTTTTTGGCTGCCGATGATCTCGCCGTGAGAGCAATGAATACGTATGCACGTACGCGCCCGTGGTGCGCCACGCAGCTAGGCTAACGCCCTTGGCTGGCGGCCGTGTTGGCTGCCCGCAGTGGCCCGGGAGGGGCGTGCATGTTACAGACACCATGGTGGCGCGGGGCGGTCATCTACCAGATCTATCCGCGTAGTTTTCTGGATTCCAACGGCGATGGGGTGGGCGATCTGCCGGGCATCATTGCCAAGCTCGACTACATCGCCGGGCTGGGCGTGGATGCCATCTGGATCTCGCCGTTCTTCAAGTCGCCGATGGCCGATTTCGGCTATGACATCGCAGACTATCGTGCGGTGGATCCGTTGTTCGGGACGCTGGACGATTTCGACCGTCTGCTCGACAAGGCGCATGCGCTCGGGCTGAAGGTGATGATCGATCAGGTGTTGAGCCACACCTCGATCGAACATGCGTGGTTCCAGGAAAGCCGTCAGGATCGGACCAACGCGAAGGCGGATTGGTATGTATGGGCCGATCCGCGCGAGGACGGGACGCCGCCGAACAACTGGTTGTCGCTATTCGGTGGTGTGGCGTGGCAGTGGGAGCCGCGGCGCGAGCAGTACTACCTGCATAACTTCCTGGTCGACCAGCCCGACCTCAATTTCCATAACGCCGAGGTGCAGCAGGCAACCCTGGACAATGTGCGGTTCTGGTTGGACCGTGGAGTGGATGGCTTCCGCCTGGACGCGATCAACTTCTGCTTCCATGACGCGCAGCTGCGCGATAACCCCGCCAAGCCGGCCGACAAGCGGGTAGGGCGTGGCTTCAGTGCGGACAATCCGTATGCCTATCAATACCACTACTTCAACAACACGCAGCCGGAAAACCTGGCGTTCCTGGAGCGCCTGCGTGCTCTGCTCGATCGCTATCCGAATGCGGTAAGCCTGGGCGAGATTTCCTCGGAAGATTCGTTGGCGACCACGGCCGAGTACACCGCCAAGGGCCGTCTGCACATGGGCTACAGCTTCGAGCTGTTGGTGCAGGATTACAGTGCTGCCTATATCCGTGAAACGGTCAGCCGGCTCGAGGCGACCATGCTGGAAGGCTGGCCGTGCTGGGCGATTTCCAATCACGACGTGGTGCGTGCGGTAACGCGTTGGGGCGGCGAAGATGCGTCGCCTGCGTTCGCCCGCATGGTGGTGGCGCTGCTATGTTCGTTGCGTGGTTCGGTTTGCCTGTACCAGGGCGAGGAGCTTGGGCTGGGCGAGGCGGATGTGGCATTCGAGGATCTGCAGGATCCGTATGGCATCACGTTCTGGCCAACTTTCAAGGGGCGCGATGGATGCCGTACGCCGATGCCGTGGACCGATGCGCCGTCGGCGGGTTTCACCAGCGGCAAGCCGTGGCTGCCGTTGTCCGAGCCGCATCGTCTGGCTGCAGTGAGTGTGCAGCAGGACGATGCCCAGTCTGTGCTGAGCGCCGTGCGGGCATTCCTGAGTTGGCGCAAAAGCATGCCGGCCTTGCGGGAAGGGGCGATCGCGTTCTACGACACCGCAGAGCCGGTGCTGATGTTCCGGCGTGAGCATGCCGGCCAGGTCATGCTGTTGGCGTTCAATTTGTCTGCCGACATCACCGAGCTGGCACTGCCTGCAGGTGCATGGCGCCAGATCGATGTGCCGGGGGTGGAGCACGGGGTGATCGATCATGGTCGCGTGCGCTTGCCGAGGCACGCTGTGGTTTGTGCAATGGGCGGGGAGTGACGCTACCGCTTCAGAAAGCTTGATGGGTGTGTTTGATTGATACCGGCGAGGCGTTCCGTTGGGATGCCTCGCTTTTTTGTGGTGGGTTGTTAGATCCGAGTTGGCGTGCATGCGATGCGCGGTGCCTGGTAGGCGAAGCGAGATGAGTTATGTAGTGGCGCCGCTGTAGGAGATGGTTAGGTATCTCCTCTTGGTCGATCAAATTTGAAGAATCGGCTGCCTGATGAAAATCGATTGCGAAAGCATATTCCCGAGCGATGCCGCGGCTAACATTTCAGAGGATGTCTGGCGCTCGGAAACTGCAGGACGTGAAGTGCGCGCGTGTGGGCCTTGCGCTCGATTCCTTCCAGCCTGTACCAGACGATCGACTCGAAGGGAAAATGCTGTTCAAAGAAAAGCCGCCGGTGTCTAGCCGGCGGCTTTTCCTTGGTGGAGATTTCGAAGTTCTGGAGCGAGACGCCGTGATTGCATTGCGCGTAATAGATCATCGCTCCTGTCGGGAGATCGATTAGGAGGTGAAAGCAGCGCTTTTTGGATGCCGAGGGTGTTCGCGTGGAATCCGTACCCTCATCCCAACCCCTCTCCCGGAGGGAGAGGGGCTAACAGCGCCATTTATCCCTGCAATGGCTCAGAACTTGTAATTTACACCCAGCACAAAGGTGCGGCCCCACTCGATGTATTCCAGCGGGCGGTGCTTGGTTTCTGCGTACGTGCGATACGGCGAGTTGCTGAGGTTGCTTGCCTGCAGCAACAGGGTCAGGCCGGATAGGCTGCTGGCTTCGCTGAAGTTGTAGCTGATCTGCGCGTCGGTGATGTTTTCGCCGACCACGTAGCGCAACGTGCGGTTGCCGTTGAAGTTGCCGATTTCGCCGATGAAGTCCGAGCGGCGACGCTGGCTGACGCGTGCTTCGAAGCCTTTGTGCTCGTAGTACGCGGTCAGGTTGTACACGCGCTTGGACAAGCCCGGCAGGCTGATTTCACCGTCGCCCACGCTGGAGGCGCTTTCCGGGTCGCGGATCTTGACGTCGCTGTCGTTGAAGGTGGCGCTGGCCTGGATGCCAAAGCCTTCCAACGGCGCGAAGATCAGATCCAGCGGCAGCGAGGCGGTGAGTTCGACGCCGCGCAAGGTGCCGCCCTTGCCGTTGAACGGGGCGCTGAAGGTGCCGGTGGTCAGCACCGGTGCAGAGCCCGGCGGCGGCACGTAGCCGGCGACCAGTGCGGAGAAATCGTAGTTGTCGCGGCTCTGGGTGTAGATGTAGCTCTTGAGGTCCTTGTAGAAGAACGCCGCGGCCACGTAAGCACGGTCGGCAAAATACTTCTCGTAGGAGATGTCCAGGGCATTGGCGCGCCATGGATCGAGCATGGGGTTGCCGCCGCTGGCGCCGGGGCGCCCGGTGGAGGTGTCGACACCGAATTCCAGCGATGCCCGCAGTTGATCCACGCGCGGGCGTGCGACCTGCTTGGCCATAGCGAAGCGCAGCGTTTGCTCGTACGGGAACTGAAATGCCAGGTTCAAGCTGGGCAGCCAGTCGCGATAGGTCTTGCCATCGTCGATGGGCCGCACTTCGCTACCGGCCGGCTGCGAGGCGTCCCAGTAGTTGGCCTGCGAGGACTGGTCTGCACTTTGCAGCTGCACGCCAATATTGCCGCGCACGCCTACTTCGCCCCACTCGGTATCGATATTGGCACGCAGCCAGGCGGTGGTGATTTTTTCTTCCACCGTCCAGGCCTTGGACACCAGGAACGAGGCGTCGTCGCTGGGGTTGAACAACATATAGCGCGCCACCGTGGCCGGCACATTCCACGCAGGCAGGGAGCCGAGACCGGCGAAGCCGAGATTGACCGGCGCGTATTGCAGGTCTGCCGCCACCGTGGCCTCGCCCTGTGCGCCCAGGGTGATATTGCCTTCGGGCTGGGTCTTCTGCTTTTCGCGATTGGCGTAGTTGACGCCCACATCCAGGTCCGAGAACCAGCTTAGCGCTTCGGGCATCGGGAAGCTGGCCTGCAGCCGCGCGCCCTTGAGCACGTCTTCCACGCTTGGCACCTTGCCGTATCCGGAGCCATAGATGGTGTTGGTGAGGAACAGCTCGTCCGGATTGGAATAATTCATGCCCGGCGTCAGCTGCGAGAAGCCGTTGCCGACAACCGACACGCCCACGGTATCCAGCTGCGGCATCGGTGCGCGCTGGAGATTGTTTTCCAGGTTCAGTTCGTCGCGTGTGGCCTTGGAGTAGTTCAGGTCGGCGACGATCTTGACGGAGCCGGCCGTGATTTCGTTATTCCAGCCGAAGGTGTCGATCTTGTCTTCGCGCTTGTTGTACATGCCACGCACCAACGGATAGACGCCGCTGGCATCGCCGCCGATGAAGGTATTGCGATCGTTGACGCGCACGTTGCTGATGTTCAGGCCGGGCGTGTAGCCGCCGTTGTAGTTGCTCAGATTGAGCTCGAACTGGTTGGCGGTGTCGATCTGCTCGGCTTCGGTGTGGAAGGCATCGAGCGTGCTGGTCCAGGCATTGGACGGGCGATACTGCAGCGTGGCCATGACGCCGTCGCGCTTCTGGTTGCCGGTGCGGCGCAGCGCCTTGATGCCATCGGAGAAATACACGCCATCGGCGACACCAGGACGCTGCCGCTGCGCGTTGACCTGCTGCCACGGTTCGTACAGGCCTACCTGGTTTTCCTGGATCGGCATGTCGGTATGCGCGTAACCGATGGTCAGGCCGATGGTGCGGTCTGCGAATTGGTCGATATAGCTGACATTGAAACGGTTGCCGTAGGGGTCGACGTTGGCGGCCTTGCCCAAGGAGTTGCGCTGGTAGCGGCCACCGATGGCGATCACGCGCTCGTTGTAGCTCAGCGGGCGGGCGGTCTGCATGTCCACCGTGCCCGACAAGCCTTGACCGACCAGGCCGGCATCCGGTGTCTTGTAGACGGTGACGCCGCTGACCAGTTCTGATGGATATTGGTCGAACTCCACGCTGCGGTTGTCGCCGGTGCTGACCACTTCGCGCCCGTTGAGCAGCGTGGTGGAGAAGTCCGGCGACAGGCCGCGCACGCTGATCACCTGCGCACGGCCGGCAACGCGTTGCGCAGCCAGACCGGGCAGGCGCGCCAGCGATTCGGCGATGCTGACGTCCGGCAGGCGACCGATGTCTTCGGCCGAAATGGCTTCCACGATCGAAGTGGAATCGCGCTTGACCGAGATGGCGCCTTCGATTGCGCGGCGCAGGCCGGTGACCTGGACCTTGTCCAAGTCGGTGACCGCGCCGGCAGTCTGTTCGGACGCACCTTGTTGGGCGTCGCTTGCTTGTGCAGGCGTTGCCGTTTGCGCGGCGGCCCATGTCGGTGCCATGGCAACGGCCAGGGCGATACTCAGCGCGGAGCGCTTGTGCTTCAACATTTTCCCCTCCCAGGTACATGTTGTTTTTTGATTTTTGATCCGGCAGGGCTGCCTGGATGTCATGCGTCGCGTGCCACGATGGACGTCACACGACTGCGACGTATGGTAGACACGGCACCTGGGTGCAAACGTGCACTGCATACGTATTCACTGCGGTGTTGCGCGATGAAATCGATTCCACCCAGGGCCATGCCGGCGACGGCCAGGTGATTGCGCTCAGCAACGACATGCTGCGCGATGCGCAGCGGCGGTATGACCGCTGCGCCGTGCAATCGATCGTGCTGGCTGTGCGCGTTGGCGCCCAAGCGATGTCGTGGTCAGCGTTTGCCACCCATCGGAACAAAGCGAATGGCCTGACCACCGCCCGGTGCCAGACGCAGCTCCAACGTATCGGCACTGCTGACCTGACGTTCTTCGCGCACGAAGGCGAACGGGTTGCTGGCATAGTCCGCGCCGTCGCCATCGCGATAAATCTGCGCGATGTAGCGCACGCCGGGTTCGAGAAAGCCCAGCGGCACCTGCAGCAGGCGGCCGTGTTCGTCGGTGATGCTGCCCAGGAACCAGTCGCGGCTGTGCCGGTCCTTGCGTGCGATGGTGACGTAATCGCCCACTTCGCCATTCAGCGCGCGGGTCTGGTCCCAGTCCACCGCCACATCTTCGATGAAGCGGAACGCATCGCGGTGTTGCAGATAATGCTCGGGCAGATCGGCGGCCATCTGGATCGGGCTGTAGAGCGTCACATACAGCGCCAGCTGCCGCGCCAACGTGCAGGGAATCGCCTGGCCGTTGCGGCCCTTCAGGCTGACGATGCCGGGCGTGTAATCCATCGGCCCGGCGAGCAGCCGGGTAAACACCAGGTTGACTTCGTGCTCGGGTGGATTGGGCGGCTGGCCCCAGGCGTTGTATTCCATGCCGCGCGCGCCTTCGCGCGAGATCCAGTTGGGATAGGTACGGCGCAGCCCGGTGTCCTTGATGGGCTCGTGCGCATTGACCGCAATGTGGCGCTGCGCCGCTTCCTGCACCACGTGCAGGTGGTGACGTGCCATCCATTGCCCGTCGTGCCATTCGCGCAGCGGCGTGCCGCCCGCGGGGTTGCGCCGTTCCACCTGGCCGTCGTCGCAGACATAGCCGGTCTTGACCGAGTCCACGCCGAAGCGCGCATACAAGTCCATCGCTTCGGCGATCTGATCTTCGTAATGGTCCACTGCGCACCCGGTTTCATGATGGCCGATCAGATGTACGCCCTTGGCTGCGGCGTATCTGCTGAGTGCTGGCAGGTCGAAATCCGGCGTGGGCCGGGTGAAATCGAAGCTGCCGCCATTGCCGAACCATTCCCCATCCCAGCCGGGATTCCAGCCTTCGACCAGTACGCCGCGAAAGCCGTGGTCTGCGGCGAAGTCGATATAGCGTTTTGTCGTCGCGGTGGTTGCGCCGTGTTTGGGGCCGGTGGCCCAGGTCTGTTGATTGAGATGCATCGACCACCACACGCCCACGTACTTGGACGGCTTGATCCAGCTCACCTCGCCCAGCACATTGGGTTCGTTGAGGTTGAGGATGAGGTTGGATTCCACCAGGCCGGTGGCCTGATCGGCGATCTGCAGCGTGCGCCATGGCGTATCGAAGGGCAGGCTGCGGCGCACCTTCCAGCCTTCGGCAGCCGGCGACAACTGCGCGCGCAGGCGCTGGTTGTCGGTGCGGCGCAGCCACATGCCGGCGTAGTCGACCAAGGCCGCTTCATGCAGTGCGATGTGCAGCCCGCTGTCGGTACGCAGCGTGAGCGGCGTATGCGCCAGCGCAACCTGGTTCAACGGCGTGTGCCGATACAGATACTCGTAGTGGATCGGCTCGCCTGCGGGAATCCACCAGGCATCGGCCGGTTGCGCGATGGCGAATTCGGTCACTTCCTCGGCGATGATCGCCTCGCGCATGCCTGCTTGCTTGGGGAAGTGATAGCGCAGGCCCAGCCCGTCGTCGTAGACGCGGAAGATCACGTCGAAGATGCGCTGCGCACCGTCGCGCTCGCCCAGGCTCACGCGCAACTCGTTGTAGTGATTGCGCACCAGCCGCGTCTCGCCCCAGGGCTGCTCCCAGGTGTCATCGTGACTTTGGCGCGCCTGGGCAAGCACCGCCATGCCGCGGTCCAGCCGGCCGTCGCGTAGCTCGAACCCCAGCCGCGAGCGTTGCACCACCGCCTCGCCGAGGCGCTGCACGCGGTAATAAGGCGTGCCGCCATCCACCTCCAGGCTGACCTGCAGCACCTTGTTCGGCGACTCCACGCTGACGGTGGTGACTTCGGCATGCAGCTGCGGCGCGGCACCGCCGAACAGCGTGAGGGCCAGCAGCTGGGCGATCCATGCGGCGCCCAGTGTCGAGTGCGCTCGACGTGAAGACAGCGGCATATCCCCTCCCAAGGTGACCGTTGCGCAAGCAGTGACTATGCAGTGCCTTGCAGTGGATGCGCCGTGCTGCGCACTGCTGGAAACCCATGAATACGTATGCAGTGGTGCGGAACAGCAGAGTGCGCGTCTACCATGGCGCCACGGCACCTGGGAGGGTCCGCGCCCGTGGCACGTCCGTGCCGCGCACCACAACGCGTGCAACGAGGGAGGAAGGCCGACGGCGCAAGCTGTCTTGCCGCTTCGATGTTGAAGATGATCTGCATGGCTGCAACGCTGGGCGTTGCGGCAAGCTCGCCGGCACTGGCCGACGAACTGGAATTTCAAGGACGCCGGGCCCAAGCGCAGGCATTGGACGACGGCAGCTTCGTGTTGCGCTGGCCGCAGGGCGAACGCCGCATTGCGGCACAACCGATGCGCACGCACACCGCCAGCCCGCTGTTCGACGCCTTGTTCGCGCTGGCACAGCAGGAAATGGCCGACGACCGCGTCGAGGCGATCCGCGACCCCGCCTTCAACGATGGCAAGCCGGTGCCGTGCGCCTGCTTCGAAACCGGCGAACGCTGGCCCTACGTCTGGACGCGCGATGTCAGCTTTGCGGCCGATCTTGCGTTGGCGCAGCTGGAGCCGGAGCGCACGCGCAATGCACTGCGCTTCAAGCTCTCGGCCGCACGCGATGGGCGCACGCCGGGACTGTTCGTGGCGCAGGACACCGGCTCCGGCGGCAGTTGGCCGATCAGCAGCGACCGAGTGGTGTGGTTCCTTGCCGCCCGCGGCCTGCTGGACGACAAGCCGTTTGCCGAAGAGGTGTCGCAGGCACTACAGGCAACGATCACGCAGGACCGCGATGCCGTGTTTGATGCGCAGATCGGTCTCTACCGCGGCGAAACCTCGTTCTTGGATTGGCGAGAACAGACCTACCCGGACTGGACGCGCGAGGACGTGCGATTCATTGCCGAATCCTTTGCGCTCTCCACCAACGTGCTGCATTACCAGGCGTTGCGGCTGGCCGAACAGTTGGCGCGCCAGCATGGCGATGCACGCGCTGTGCAATATGCGCAGTGGGCCGATGCACTTCGCCAGGCCATCGATAGGCGTTTCTGGGATGCGCGCAGCAGCCAATACGTCAGCTATCTCGGCAGCGCAGCGCATCCGGTACGCTACGCCAAGGTGGATCTGCTCGGCCTCTCGCTGGGCGTACTGGCCGATGTGTTTCCGCCGCAGCGGGCGCGCCTTGCGCTGCGCAATTACCCGATGGTCGCCGGCGGCAGCCCGGTGGTGTGGCCGCAAGAGGCCGCGCAGCCGATCTACCACAACCGCGCTGTCTGGCCGTTCGTCAGTGCCTATGCGCTACGCGCTGCACGCACGCTGGACGATGCGCCACGCATCGCGTTGGAGCTGCAATCGCTGATGCGCAGCAGCGCGCTGGCGGGCTCGAACATGGAAAACTACGAGATGCAGCGCCTTGCGGTGCACGTGGAAGAGGGCGCGCGCAGTGGCCCGGTGGTGAACTCGCCACGCCAGCTGTGGTCGGTGGCGGGCTACCTGTCTGCAGTGCAGGAGGGTGTGTTCGGGCTGTCGGCCGATGGCAAGCTACAACCGAAGTTGCCGCGGTCCTTGCTGCCCCTGTTGTTTGGCGACGCCAAGCAGATCGTGCTGGAACAGGGCGCACGACGGTACGTGCTGCAGCGCCCGGCAAACGATGCCGGCGAGTTGCTGGTGGCAGGACGCAGCGAACGGCAGGGGCAGACCACGCTGGTGCAGTTGGTTGGGCACAGTGCCGACCTGACGCCGCCGCCGCGACCGAAGCAGGTCTTCGCACCGCAGATGCCACCGGCGCCGGTCGCGCAACAGATCGGCAACACGTATCGCATCGATATTCCGGAAGGAACAACGCTGTATCTGGACGGCCGCGCACTCGATGCCAGCGCGCACTGGGATCTCCCCGACGATGGCGTGCTGCATGTGCTCAGCCTGACCCGGCGGCGCGATGGTCTGGAGTCGCTGCATAGCCCGTCGTTGACGCTCGGCCCACTGCAGCAGTTGCCAGGCAGCCAGCGCTGGAGCTGGCGTCCGGCACATGCAGGCGTGCATCGGGTATCGCTGCGTTACCGCAATGACAATGGCCCGATCAATACCGGGATCACGGCAGCGGTGAAACACCTGGTGCTGGAGTGCCCGGGGAAACCCGCACAATCGCAGGTCATCGTGATGCCGCATAGCGTAGGCGAGCAGCTCTCCACACAAGTGACTTTCGATGCGGTGGCGGGGCAGGCCTGCACGTTCCGGCTCGAGAACGGCTTCAATATGAGCGCATTGGCGCACTTTGCCCAATACAACGGCGGTCGCGGCGGCCGTGATGGTGTAGTCAATGCGGCGCAGGTCAGTGCGTTGTTGGTCGGGCCTGCAGCACGCGTGGAGGCCGCGCCATGAACGCCAAGCCACGCTTGAATTTCTGGCAGATCTGGAACATGTGCTTCGGCTTTCTCGGCATCCAGTTCGGCTTCGCACTGCAGAACGCCAATGCCAGCCGTATCTTCCAGACCCTGGGCGCGCAGGTCGACGACGTGCCAGGCCTGTGGATCGCTGCACCGCTCACCGGCCTGATCGTGCAGCCGGTCATCGGTTACCTGTCCGATCGCACCTGGACCCCGTGGGGCCGCCGGCGTCCGTACTTCATGGTGGGCGCTGTCTTCACCACGCTGGCCTTGCTGGTGATGCCCAACGCGCCGATGCTCTGGGTGGCTGCCGGGACGCTGTGGGTGTTGGATGCATCGATCAACATCTCGATGGAGCCTTTCCGTGCGCTGGTGGGTGACCAATTACCGCCGTCGCAACGGCCGACCGGCTACGCGATGCAGAGTTTCTTCATTGGTATCGGCGCGATCGTCGCGAGTTTTCTGCCCTGGCTGCTGACCCATTGGGGCATTGCCAACACCGCCCCGCCAGGCCAGTTGCCCGACAGCGTGCGCTACGCGTTCTACCTTGGCGCGGCGGTATTGTTCCTGTCGATCACCTGGACGGTGCTGCGTACGCGCGAGTACAGCCCAGAGCAGTTGGCCGGTTTTGACGATGCGCATCCGGCTCTCGCACAGGTGGCAAGCACCGGCATGGCGCCGACACCCATGGCAAGCGTGCTGTGGTGCGGTCTGGGCGTGCTGCTCGCCACGGCCATCGCCTGGCAGCAGGGCGACCGCATGCTGTACGTGCTGGCCGGGTTGTGTCTTGCCTACGGCGTGTTGCTTGCCTTGGCTCGCATGTTGCCCGCCACCAGCATGTTGGTGGCGATCGTGCAGGACGTGCGCAGCATGCCGATGACGATGCGTCGCCTGGCCTGGGTGCAGTTCTTCTCGTGGTTTGCCTTGTTTGCGATGTGGATCTACACCACTGCCGCAGTGACGCAAGTGCATTTCGGTGCGAACGACACCGCTTCGGCGGCCTACAACGATGGCGCAAACTGGGTCGGCGTGTTGTTCGGCGCCTATAACGGGTTTGCTGCATTGGCTGCAGTGGTGATTCCGCTGCTGGTGCGTGCGATCGGCTTGCGCTGGAGCCATCTGTGCAACCTGTGGCTGGGTGCCGCCGGATTGTTGTCGATGCTGGTCATCCGCGACCCGCAGTGGTTGCTGCTGTCGATGGTGGGGGTCGGTTTCGCCTGGGCCTCGATCCTGTCGCTGCCGTATGCCTTGCTGTCAGATAGCGTGCCTGCTCCAAAGATGGGCGTGTACATGGGCATCTTCAATTTCTTCATCGTGATTCCGCAGTTGGTCGCCGCCAGCGCGCTGGGCTTTGTGCTGCGCGTGTGGCTGGGCGGGCAGCCGATCTATGCATTGGCCATTGGCGGGCTCAGCCTGTTGATTGCAGGCGTGTGCGTGGTGCGGGTTCCAGTGGCCTCGGGAGGGCAGTGATGCGCAGTGCGATGTATGTGGCGTTGACGATGTACGCAGGCGCGGCAATGGCGGCGCCTGCAGCCAAGGACTACTACGGCACCCTGGAGCCGTTTGCCGCCGAGGCGGTGTACTTCGTGGTGACCGACCGCTTCGTCAACGGCGATACCGGCAACGACCATCGCGATCAGGGTGGTGCGCATCGCACCTTCGATGTGCCCACACCATGCGCCGATGGCAGCGAGGACAACATCGGCTATCTCGGTGGCGACTTCAAAGGCATCGTCGAGCATGCCGATTACATCCGCGACCTGGGCTTCGGGGCGGTGTGGATCACCCCGATCGTCGACAACCCCGACGAAGCGTTCACCGGCGGCAAGCCGATCACCTGCGGCAGCACGCTCAGCGACCATGGCAAGACCGGCTATCACGGCTATTGGGGCGTCAACTTCTACAAGCTCGATGAACATCTGCCCAGCCCGGGCCTGGATTTCGCCGGCTTTACCCGCGCCATGCATGCCAACAAGCTGAAGGTCGTATTGGACATCGTGGGCAACCATGGTTCGCCGGCCTACACCATGCCGCAGGCGCAACCCGGCTTTGGCAAGCTCTACGATGCACAAGGGCGCCTGGTCGCCGACCACCAGAATCTCGCGCCTGCGCAACTGGATCCGCAGCACAACCCATTGCATGCCTTCTACAACACCGGCGGCGGCCTGGCGGAATTGTCCGACCTCAACGAAAACAATCCGGCGGTGCTGGATTATCTGGCCGGCGCGTACCTGCAGTGGATGGAGCAGGGCGCCGATGCGTTTCGCATCGATACCATCGGCTGGATGCCGGATCGCTTCTGGCATGCCTTCGTGGCGCGCATTCGTGAAAAACGTCCGGGTTTTTTCATGTTCGGCGAAGCCTTCGATTACGACGCCAACAAGATCGCCGGGCATACCTGGACGCGCAATGCCGGCGTCAGCGTGCTGGATTTCCCGCTCAAGCAGCAGCTTGCCGCGGTATTCGGTCATGAACAGGCCGGCTTCGAAAAACTCGCCGCGCCCTTGTTCCTGGGTCAAGGGCCCTACGCGAACCCCTACGAGTTGATGAGCTTCTACGACAACCACGACATGGCGCGTCTGGATGCCAGCGATGCCGGATTTATCGATGCGCACAACTGGTTGTTCACCGCCCGCGGCATTCCGGTGATCTATTACGGCTCGGAAATCGGCTTCATGCGTGGGCGTGCCGAACATGCCGGCAATCGCAACTACTTCGGCGTCGAGCGCATTCGCACTGCACCGCAGAGCCCGATCTTCGGCCAGCTGCAACGCATCGCCCAGGTGCGTCGCAACACCCCGGCATTGCAGCGTGGCGTGCAGGTCGATGTGCGGTTACACGGCGATCAAGCCGCGTTCCTGCGCGTCTATCAGCATGCAGGTACAACCCAGACCGCATTGGTGCTGCTCAACAAGGCCGATACCGCAGCCACCATTCAAGTGACGCGCTTCCTGCAGCCTGGCGCGTGGCGCGATGCGGTCAGTGGCGAGCAGTTGCAGGTGCAGCGTGGTTTCGCAACAGCGGTGCCGGCGCACGGCGTGCGCGTGTTGCTGTCGGATGCGCCGATCACCGACCCGGCCCTGCGCAAGCAGCTCGACCTGCAAATGGCCGAGCAGGCTGCACGCGACGCGCGCAACAGGTAGGCGCGCACCTGGGCGCGATCAGGCATTGCCGCTGACGCCCGTCGCGCCCGGTTGCGCTCTTGCGCCGCACGCAGCGGGTCGCGAGATCTCGCGACCCAACCGGCGCGCTGTCCCGAATCCCGAATCAGCGCCTGACCACCCCATCCGCCGCCCGACCCGTCAGCGCATCGCCGGTCTCTGCGCCAGACGGCGCCCATCCCAGTGGCGGCTGCAGCCCGCTGCTGCGCGAGGAATCGCGTAGCGCCAGACGCACCGGAATCGTGCGGCTCTGCGCGGCCTCGCCACGAATCAGGGCCACCAGACTTTCCACCAGCAATGTGCCGGCCTGCTTGGTGTCCTGCTGCACGGTCGACAGCGCGGGCGCGACCGACGCCGCCAACGCGATATCGTCGAAGCCGCTGACCGCCACGTCCTGCGGCACCCGCAGGCCGCGCTCGCGCAGGGCGCGCATGGCACCGATCGCAATCAGATCGCTGGCTGCGCACACTGCATCGAACGCATTGCCGCTGTCCAGCAGTGCCAGGCATGCGGTGTAGCCGGACAACTCGGTGGTGATCGCATCGAACTGCAGTGTCGGGTCGGCTACCAGGCCATGCTGCGCCAGCGCAGCGGCATGGCCGCGGTAGCGCTCTTCGAATTCGGGGTAGTGGTTGGACGCGTGTCCGACGAACGCGATGCGCCGGCAGCCCTGCGCCAGCAGATGGTCGGTAATGTCCAGCCCGCCCTGGTAATTGTCGCTGCCGATCGAAATGCCGGGCTGGCCGGGCAGGGCCGCGCCCCAGCGCACGAAGTGGGTGCCTTGCTCGACCAGCAGCTGCAGCCGCTGGCGCGATTCCTGATAGTCGCCATAGCCCAGCAGGATGATGCCGTCGGCCTTGTTGCTGTCTTCGTAATCGGCCTGCCAATCCTTGGACAACTGCTGGAACGACACCAGCAGGTCGTAGCCCTGCAGCGCGCAGGCACGGGTGATCGAGCCCAGCATCGAGTGGAAGAACGGGTTGATCAGCGAGTCGTCGGCAGTGGGGTCTTCGAAGAACAGCAGTGCCAGCGTGCCGGCATTGCGCAGCCTTAGCGAGGAGGCGTTCTTGTCGACCTTGTAGTTCAGCTCGCGGGCGATGCGCAGGATGCGCTTGCGGGTTTCCTCGTTGACCATCGGGCTGCCGCGCAGTGCGCGCGACACGGTCGGCTGCGACACGCCGGCCAGGTAGGCGATATCCAGCGAGGTGGCTTTACCCTTGATGGTCATGGTCGGCAACGGCAGGACAGGTGGCCGGCATCATGCCATGCGCCCGCCAGCGCCGCGCCGCCGTACGCAGCGGACGGCTGATTGGTTTACCATTCACGCCCAAGACACCCTGCGAGAAGGTGGCCCGCGCCCGGCGCCGGCCCAGCGTGCGACATGAGCACTACCACCGCCCACCGCTGATCCTTGCCTGCGCCAACGCGCAGAGCGCCTGCATGGCGCTGTCTTGCCTCTCGTCCCGCATTTCCCTCCGAGCCTGACCAGCGATGGCCAGATCTCCCATGGCAGCCGACCGCTGCAGCCAGACCAGACCTCATTCTTGCCCATGATCAACATCACGCTCCCCGACGGCAGCCGCCGCGAATTCGAATCCCCCGTCTCGGTCATGCAGGTCGCCCAGTCGATCGGCGCCGGCCTGGCCAAGGCCACCATCGCCGGCCAGGTCGACGGCCAGCTGGTCGATGCCAGCGACGTCATCGACCACGATGCCAGCCTGCGCATCATCACCGCCAAGGACGCCGAAGGCGTGGAGATCATCCGACACTCCTGCGCGCATCTGGTCGGGCATGCGGTCAAGCAGCTGTACCCGGAGGTCAAGATGGTGATCGGCCCGGTCATCGCCGAAGGCTTCTATTACGACATCTACAGCGAACGCCCGTTCACGCCGGACGACATGGCCGCGATCGAGCAGCGCATGCAGGAATTGATCGCGCAGGACTACGACGTGATCAAGAAGGTCACCCCGCGCGCCGAGGTGATCGAGGTCTTCGCCCAGCGCGGCGAGGAGTACAAGCTGCGCCTGATCGAGGACATGTCCGAGGACATCACCGCGATGGGCCTGTACTACCACCAGGAATACGTGGACATGTGCCGCGGCCCGCACGTGCCCAACACGCGCTTCCTCAAGGCCTTCAAGCTGACCCGCATCTCCGGCGCCTACTGGCGCGGCGATGCCAAGAACGAGCAGCTGCAGCGCATCTACGGCACCGCCTGGGCCGACAAGAAACAGCTGGATGCCTACATCCTGCGCATGGAAGAAGCCGACAAGCGCGACCATCGCCGCATCGGCAAGGCGCAGGACCTGTTCCACCTGCAGGAAGAAGCGCCCGGCTTGGTGTTCTGGCACCCCAAGGGCTGGTCGCTGTGGCAGGTGGTCGAGCAGTACATGCGCAAGGTCTACCGCGACAGCGGCTACGGCGAAGTGCGCTGCCCGCAGATCCTGGACGTGTCGCTGTGGCAGAAATCCGGCCACTGGGACAATTACCAGGACGCGATGTTCTTCACCGAGTCGGAGAAGCGCACCTACGCGGTCAAGCCGATGAACTGCCCCGGCCACGTGCAGGTGTTCAACCAGGGCCTGCACAGCTACCGCGACCTGCCGATCCGCTACGGCGAGTTCGGCGCCTGCCACCGCAACGAGCCTTCCGGCGCGCTGCACGGCATCCTGCGCGTGCGCGGCTTCACCCAGGACGACGGGCACGTGTTCTGCCTGGAATCGCAGATCGAATCCGAAGTCACCGCCTTCCACCAGCAGGCGCTGGCGGTCTATACCGCGTTCGGCTTCGACGACATCCAGATCAAGATCGCGCTGCGTCCGGAAAAGCGCCTGGGCGACGATGCCACCTGGGACAAGGCCGAAGCTGCGCTACGCAGCGCGCTGGGCGTGTGCGGGGTGGAATGGCAGGAGCTGCCGGGCGAGGGTGCCTTCTACGGCCCCAAGATCGAGTACCACCTCAAGGACGCCATCGGCCGCACCTGGCAGCTGGGCACCATGCAGGTCGACTTCATGATGCCGGGCCGCCTCGGCGCCGAGTACGTGGACGAGAACAGCCAGAAGAAGCATCCGGTCATGCTGCACCGGGCCATCGTCGGCTCGATGGAGCGTTTCATCGGCATTTTGATCGAACACCACGCCGGTGCCTTCCCGTCCTGGCTGGCCCCGGTGCAGGTCGTTGTCGCCAACATCACCGATGCTCAGGCTGAATATGTCGACTCGGTGCGGAAAACCCTTGCAAATCAAGGCTTCCGTGTCAGCGCAGATTTGCGTAACGAGAAGATCGGTTATAAGATTCGCGAGCATACGCTGCAACGCGTGCCATATCTGCTCGTGGTCGGCGACCGCGAGAAGGAAAATGGCGCTGTCGCCGTGCGGACCCGTTCAGGCGAGGACCTTGGGACCATGACGGTCTCGGCCTTCATCGAACGTCTGCAGGCAGAGCAGGCAGCGTGAGCTAACCCCGGCCGGTCTGGATGATCCGGATGCGCCGGTTCGATTCCTCTGGGAGATTGCAATATCAGTACCCCTGACAACAAACAGAACCGCAAGAACCAAGAAATCCGTGTGCCGCGCGTTCGCGTGATCGGCAGTGACGGAGAGATGGTCGGCGTGTTGTCGCGCGACGAAGCGCTCGCCAAGGCCGAAGAAGAAGGCCTGGATCTGGTCGAAATCCAGCCGCAGGCCGATCCGCCGGTCTGCAAGATCATGGATTTCGGCAAGTTCAAGTTCGAGCAGCAGAAAAAGGCCAACGAGGCCAAGAAGAAGACCAAGCAGGTCGAGATCAAGGAACTCAAGTTCCGCCCGGTCACCGACGAGGGCGACTACCAGATCAAGCTGCGCAACATGCGCCGTTTCCTGGAAGAGGGCGACAAGGTCAAGGTCAACATCCGCTTCCGTGGCCGTGAAATGAGCCATCAGGAGCTGGGCCGCGAGATGGCGGCGCGGATCGAGGCCGATCTGGGCGACGACATCGTCATCGAGTCGCGTCCGCGCCTGGAAGGGCGCCAGATGGTCATGATGATCGCGCCCAAGAAGAAGGTCTGAGGATCCGATTCGGCACTGCAACGGGCCCGACAGGTTTGTTGCAGTGCAAGCTCCACGATTTGCAACAATTCCCGGCAACGGGTAGACTGCGCGGCCCGGTTTTATCGGGGCGCCGTGCAAGCGGCACCAGGACCTGTCCGGATCGTGTTCGATCAAGGACTTACAAGCAGGCAAGGGCAAGGATGGAAAGCGTGGTCGCAAGACTGCCGCCCGTGTCAGTGACAAAACACCATCAAGGACATTGCAATGCCCAAGATCAAGACCAACCGGGCGGCGGCCAAGCGTTTCCGCAAGACCGCCTCCGGCAAGTACAAGTGCGGCCACGCAAACCGTAGCCACATCCTCACGAAGAAAGCGACCAAGCGGAAGCGCAACCTGCGGCAGACGAACCACGTCCGTGCCGAGGACGCTGGCCGTCTCGATCGTATGCTTCCCTACCTCTGAGGACTGACCCATGGCACGAGTAAAGCGTGGCGTACAGGCGCGTCGCCGCCACAAGAAAATTCTGACCCTGGCGAAGGGTTACTACAACGCTCGCCGCAAGGTCTTCCGCGTTGCCAAGCAGGCAGTCATCAAGGCGCAGCAGTACGCCTACATTGGCCGCAAGCAGAAGAAGCGTAACTTCCGTTCGTTGTGGATCACCCGCATCAATGCGGCTGCCCGCATCAACGGCTTGAGCTACAGCCGTTTCATGAATGGCCTGCTCAAGGCTGGCATCACCCTGGACCGCAAGGTGCTGGCCGATATCGCCGTGCACGACGCCGCCGGCTTTGCCGCGCTGGCGGAGAAGGCCAAGGGCGCGCTGGCGGCATAGGTGCGAGTCCCTCGCAAGAGCCCGCACATCCATGTGCGGACTTTTGAAGGGATAGCGTCTCGAAGGGGGTTGCGCATTCGTGTACAGGCTTCCGGCGAGGGCAAGCAGATATGCAGGGGGAAGGGCGCGAGTCCTTCCCCTTTTGCGTTTTTAGATGGCCGGCATTGCTGACTGGATGCCGGGCTAGACCAGATTTGAGTGGCAATGCGTTCCGGTGCATCCGGAAACACCGTTCGGTAGACGCAGTTGAGGCGCAAGTGCAATGAGTGAGATTCAATCCCTGACCGAGCGCGCGCTGGCCGATGTTGCCGCGGCGCAGACGCCGGACCAACTGGAAGCCTTGCGTGTCGCATTGCTGGGCAAGAGCGGCAGCATCACTGCCCAGCTCAAGCAGCTCGGGACGTTGCCGGCAGAGCAACGCAAGGCGGCTGGCGAGGCGATCAACCTGTCGCGCGACGCGCTGACTGCAGCGCTGGCCGAGCGCAAGCACACGCTGGAAACCGCCGCGCTGGATGCCCGTCTTGCCGGCGAACGCATCGACGTCACCTTGCCGGGGCGTCGAAGCGAACGCGGCGGTCTGCACCCGGTGACACGCACGCTGGAGCGCATCGTCGAAATCTTCGCGCGGCTCGGCTACGAGCTGTCGGACGGCCCGGAGATCGAGGACGACTGGCACAACTTCGAAGCCCTGAACTTTCCGCCGCATCATCCGGCGCGCGCGATGCACGACACGTTCTATTTCGGCGACGGACGCCTGCTCCGCACACATACCTCAGGCGTGCAGGTGCGTTACATGGACGCGCACAAACCGCCGCTGCGCATGATCGCGGCCGGCAAGGTGTACCGCTCCGATTCGGATCAGACCCACTCGCCGATGTTCCATCAGGTCGAAGGCCTGTTGGTGGACGAGCATTCCAATTTCGCCGACCTCAAGGGCACCTTGTCCGAGTTCGTGCGTGCGTTCTTCGAGCGCGATTTCGAAATGCGCTTCCGCCCCAGCTATTTCCCGTTCGTGGAGCCTGGCGCGGAAGTGGATATCGCCTGGCAGCAGCCCGACGGCAGCACGCGCTGGCTGGAAGTGCTGGGCTGCGGCATGGTGCACCCGAATGTGCTGCGCAGCGTCGGCATCGACCCTGAGCGCTACACCGGCTTCGCCTTCGGCCTGGGCGTGGAGCGCTTCGCGATGCTGCGCTATGGCGTCAACGACCTGCGCGCGTTCTTCGAGAACGATGTGCGTTTTCTTCGGCAGTTTGCTTGACGGCGGGGAGTCGGGAATTGGGAATCGGGAATCGCAAGAGCCATTGGCTCCATCGGTCCGGTTCCGAAGGCCCGGCAACCCTGCTCTTGCGATTCCCCATTCCCAATTCTCGATTCCCGGCCTCTCATGAAATTCTCTGAAAATTGGCTGCGCAGCCACGTTCCGATCCAGGCCACGCGCGATGAACTGGCCGCGACGCTGACGGCGATCGGTCTGGAAGTCGAAGAAGTCACGCCGCTGGGCGAGTCGCTTGGTCAGGTGGTGGTGGCGCGTATCGTCGAAGCGGTGCGTCATCCCGAAGCCGATCGTCTGCAGGTTTGCAGCGTCGATGCCGGGCAGGGCGAGTTGCTGCAGATCGTGTGTGGCGCGCCGAATGCGCGTGCGGGTCTGGTGGCGCCGTTGGCGCTGGTCGGTGCGAAGATCGGCGAGCTGACGATCACTGCGGCCAAGCTGCGCGGTGTGGCGTCCAACGGCATGTTGTGTTCGGCCAAGGAGCTCGGACTGGACAGCGATGCGTCGGGTCTGTTCGAGTTGCCCGACGATGCGCCGGTGGGGCAGGCGCTGGCCGAGTATCTGGGGCTGCCCGATGCCAGCATCGAGATCAAGCTCACGCCCAACCGTGCCGATTGCTTCAGCGTACGCGGCATCGCCTTCGACGTGGCCGCCGCGTGCGCCAGCGAAGTGGTGGCGTTCGACGCCGGCATGGTGGCGCCGGTGTCCACGCGCACGCTGGCAGTGGAACTGGACGCCGGTAAGGATGCGCCGCGCTATTGCGGTCGTGTGATCGAAGGAGTCGACCCGTCCGCCAAGACGCCGGTGTGGCTGGCCGAGCGGCTGCGCCGCAGCGGCGTGCGTCCGGTGTCGTTGCTGGTGGACATCACCCAGTACGTGATGCTGGAGCTGGGACAGCCGATGCACGCGTTCGACCTAGACACGCTGCAAGGCCCGATCGGCGTGCGCCATTCCCGCGTTGGCGAACAGTTGGTGCTGCTGGACGGTCGCCAGGTCACGTTGGACGAGAGTTTTCTGACCATCACCGATGCCGGGCGTCCGGTTGCATTGGCCGGCTTGATGGGCGGGCTGGACACACGCGTCACCGATACCACCCGCAATGTGTTCCTGGAGTCGGCGTACTTCGCCCCTGAGGCCATCATGGGCCGTGGCCGCAAACTCGGCCTGCATACCGATGCCGGGCACCGTTTCGAGCGTGGCGTGGATCCGGCACTGCCGCCGCAGGCGATTGAAGTGGCGACGCGCCTGGTGCTGGAACTGGCCGGCGGTACGCCTGGCCCGGTGGTGCATGCGCAGCTGCCGGAGCATCTGCCGCAGCCGGCGCGCATCCGCTTGCGCCGTGCGCGCATTGCACGCGTGCTCGGTATTCAGATCGACGATGCCGACGTCGTGCGCATGCTGCGGGCGCTCGGCATGCACGTCGAAGCGGTTGCCGAAGGCTGGGAGGTGATGGCCCCGAGCCGTCGCTTCGACATCGCCATCGAAGAAGATCTTATTGAAGAGCTGGCGCGTATCCACGGGTACGACCGGGTGCCGACCACGCTGCCTGGTGGCGCCAGTCGCATCGCGATGCCGAGCGAAACCCAGCTGGACGAGCTCAGCGTGCGGCGCCAGCTGGTGGCGCGCGAGCTGCAGGAAACCATCAATTACGCCTTCGTCGATGCGGCCTTGCTGGAGCGTTGGCAGCTTACCGAAGGCCTGGTGCCGCTGGCCAACCCGCTCAGTGCGGAGTTGGCGATCATGCGTCCGCGCCTGTTGCCGGGCCTGGTCGCCACGTTGGGCCGCAATGCTGCACGCCAGGCTGGGCGGGTGCGCTTGTTCGAGCTGGGCAAGGTGTTCGCAGCTGCGGCCGATGCCGGTGCGGCACCCGGAGAGTCGCAGCACGTTGCCGCGGCGGTGTGCGGCGATGCGCTGGCGTTGCAGTGGGGCGAGCCAGCGCGCAAGGTGGATTTCCACGATTTGAAGGGCGACTTGATCGCGCTGGCTGCGGCCAGCGGCGCGCAGCTGGAGTTCCAGCCGTCGACGCAGCCGTTCGGACACCCGGGCCGGTCGGCCGATATCTATCGCGACGGCGTCTGTATCGGCTGGATCGGGCAGGTACATCCGCGTCTGGCCAAGGCGCTGGACATCGACGTGGACGTGATCGCGTTCGAGTTGCAGCTGATGCCCTTGGTCCAGCGGGCCCTGCCGCGCGCCGGCGAGCTGTCGCGGTTCCCCTCGGTGCGCCGCGATCTGGCCTTCCTGGTGCCCGACGAGGTGAGCTGGGCGGCAGTGTCGGCCAGCGTGCGCACTACGGTCGGGCCATTGTTGCGTGAGGTGCAATTGTTCGACCGCTATGTCGGGCAGGGGGTCGAGCCAGGTTTCAAGAGTCTGGCTATGGGCTTGATTTTGCAGGATAACTCGCGCACTCTCACCGACCGGGACGTCGATGCGGTCGTCACCGACGTGGTGGCCGTGATCGAGCGCGAGCATCGCGCCCGGATCCGGAGTTGAGGCGGTAACCAGGGGATTGGCATGGCATTGACGAAAGCGGAGATGGCCGAACGTCTGTTCGACGAGGTCGGTCTGAACAAGCGTGAGGCAAAGGAATTTGTCGACGCGTTCTTCGATGTGCTGCGCGATGCGCTGGAGCAGGGCCGTCAGGTGAAGCTGTCGGGTTTCGGCAACTTCGATCTGCGGCGAAAGAACCAACGGCCCGGTCGCAATCCCAAGACCGGCGAAGAAATTCCGATCTCGGCACGGACGGTGGTGACGTTCCGCCCCGGCCAAAAACTCAAGGAACGGGTGGAGGCTTATGCTGGATCCGGGCAGTAATCGCGAGCTACCGCCGATCCCGGCCAAGCGCTATTTCACCATTGGTGAGGTCAGCGAGCTATGCGACGTCAAGCCGCATGTGCTGCGCTATTGGGAAACCGAGTTTCCCAGCCTGGAGCCGGTCAAGCGGCGCGGGAACCGGCGCTACTACCAGCGACATGACGTGCTGATGGTGCGTCAGATCCGCGGGTTGCTGTACGAACAGGGCTATACCATCGGCGGTGCGCGCTTGCGTCTGGAGGGCGATGGCGCCAAGAGCGAGTCGGCGCTGAGCAATCAGATCATCAAGCAGGTGCGGATGGAGCTGGAAGAAGTCCTGCAACTGCTGCGCCGCTAGGAAAACGTTTCACAAAGCCGCTATAATCGCAGGCCGCCCTCGCGGCGGAGCGCAGCATCTTCGGGGTATAGCGCAGCCTGGTAGCGCACTAGTCTGGGGGACTAGTGGTCGTCGGTTCGAATCCGGCTACCCCGACCAAACAACGAGCCCATGACGTCAGGTCATGGGCTTTTTTGTTGCGTCGCAACATTGCATTTTTGTGTCCGCGACGGCCTGGGCGAATACGCATATCGGCATATCGCGATGCAGCATGAACGGCGCACTAGCGCCGGCTTTTTGCGGTCCGGTTCGCTATGGACTTGGATCACGCAATGGTGCTAAGTGTCCGAAAACACTCCGAAACATTTTCTCCAGATTCAAACGTGGATCACGGTTCGTTAACGCGATATCGACGAACTTGAATCAATAGGCCAACGCTGTCAAAAAAATGGCGTGCGGTCTCTTGCGGTGCGATTTTTCTGTGCCATAGTGCAGTGCAACACGCCTCACCTGTCGTGATCCCGATGTCCCGGGATGAACCCTCTGTCGTACGTTCGTGCTGGCGTGTTTGGCCGGTTGAATGCTGCGCGAGCTCCTGTCCCACCCAACCGAGGCAGCCAGCCACACGCATGAAGAAACTGATCGGACGATTTTGCCAAGCGCTCAGCCTGGCGTTGATCTGCTCGATAACACTGGGCGCTTGCAGCACCGGTAAGGACATGGCGACCTCGTTGCCACTGCCTGACCCGCTCGCAATGTCCGCAGTGCAGCCCGAGTATCGGCTCTCGCCAGGCGACCTGCTGCTGGTCAAGGTGTTCCAGATCGACGATCTGGAACGGCAGGTCCGTATCGATCAGAACGGCCACATTTCGTTGCCGCTTATCGGCGACGTAAATGCGGCCGGCATGGGCGTCGGCGAGCTGGAAAAGATGGTGGCCGACCGGTACCGCAACGGCTACCTGCAAAATCCGCAGGTGTCGGTGTTCGTGCAGGAATCCAACGGCCGTCGCGTCACCGTGACCGGAGCGGTCGACGAGCCGGGCATTTATCCGGTGATCGGGGCCAACCTGACCTTGCAGCAAGCCATCGCGCAGGCCAAGGGCGTGAGCACGGTCGCCAGCCGCGGCAATGTCATCGTGTTCCGCATGGTCAATGGGCAAAAGATGCTCGCGCGGTTCGACCTGACCGAAATCGAGAAGGGAACCAACCCCGATCCTGAGATTTACGGCGGCGACATCGTGGTGGTGTACCGCTCGGATGCGCGCGTGTGGTTGCGCACCATGCTGGAACTGACTCCTCTTGTGATGGTGTGGCGCGCTTACCGATGAGCATGAATTCCGACAATCGTTCCTCTTCGTCGCAGCGTCACGGGCATCTCGAACTCGCCGATGTTGGGTTGCTCGACTACTGGCGCGCCCTGGTGTCGCAGCGTTGGTTGATTATCGCAATCGCACTGGGCGCATTGCTGCTGGCGCTGGCCATCACGCTGCTGATGCCGGAGAAGTACCGCGCGACCAGCACGCTGCAGATCGAACGCGATTCGCTGAACGTGGTGAACGTCGACAACCTGATGCCGGTGGAGTCGCCGCAGGATCGCGATTTCTACCAGACCCAGTATCAGCTGCTGCAGAGCCGTTCACTGGCACGTGCAGTGATCCGCGAAGCCAAGCTCGACAAGGAGCCGGCGTTCAAGGACCAGGTGGACGAGGCACTGGAGAAGGCAGCAGCGAAGAATCCCGAAGCAGGCAAATCGGTTGATTCGCGTCAGGCGATCATCGAGCGCAGCCTCACCGATACGTTGCTGGCCGGCCTGGTGGTCGAACCCATCCTCAATTCGCGCCTGGTCTACGTCAACTACGATTCGCCGGACCCCGTGCTGTCGGCCAAGATCGCCAACACTTACGCGAAGATGTTCATCATCAGTACGCAGGAACGCCGCATGAAGGCGTCCTCGTTCGCGACCAAGTTCCTTGCCGAGCGACTGGAGCAGTTGCGCAGCAAGGTCGAAGATTCGGAGAAGTCGCTGGTCGCATACTCCACCGACGAGCAGATTGTGTCGGTGGGCGACGACAAGCCCTCGTTGCCGGCGCAGAACCTGACCGATCTCAACGCCTTGCTGGCTTCTGCGCAGGACGCCCGTATCAAGGCCGAGGCCGCCTGGCGTCAGGCATCCAGTGGCGATGGCATGTCGTTGCCTCAGGTGCTCAGCAGTCCGTTGATCCAGAGCCTGCGGAGCGAGCAGGTGCGTCTCACCACCGAGTACCAGCAGAAGCTGTCGACCTTCAAGCCGGACTACCCGGAAATGCAGCGTCTGAAGGCGCAAATCGAAGAGTCGCGCCGGCAGATCAATGGCGAGGTCATCAACGTGCGCCAGTCGCTGAAGGCGACCTACGATGCGTCGGTGCATCAGGAGCAGTTGCTCAACGAGCGCATCGCCGGCTTGCGGAACAACGAGCTGGATCTGCAGAGCCGCAGCATTCGTTACAACATGCTCAAGCGCGACGTCGACACCAACCGTCAGCTCTACGATGCGCTGCTTCAGCGCTACAAGGAAATCGGTGTGGCGGGCAATGTCGGCGCCAACAACGTGACCATCGTCGATACCGCAGATGTGCCTACGTCGAAGACTTCGCCGAAACTGAAATTGAACCTCGCGTTGGGCCTGATCTTTGGCGTATTCCTAGGTTTGGCCGTGGCTCTGGTGCGGTACTTCCTGCGCGTCAATGTGCAGGAAACGCGGCCGAACTGACATCGTGATGTTGCAAAACGATGGTTAATTAAAGTGACAACTGATTCAGCGTGGAAAAGGTGGGATCCCGTATGTTTCGGGCTCCTTCGTTTGAAAGTTTGTCTCTGTTGAAACAAAGGGCTGTCGAGTGATCTGGGGTCGGTAGGTTCTACCGCGGTGATCGCTTGGCGGAGATGATTGAAAGCTCGCGTGCGATTCGTATGTTCCCCCGCATGCGTCGTATCGAGTTTGGAGGACATCCCCATGCTTTTGGCAGACTTGAGTAGCGCGACTTACACGACTTCCTCGCCGCGATTGTTGTCCAAATATTCGGCTGCGGCCGATCTGGTTCTGCGCGTCTTCGACCTGACCATGGTTGTGGTGTCCGGTCTGGTCGCTTATCGCATCGTGTTTGGCTCCTGGGTGCCGGCCGCGCCGTATCGGCTGGCGATCGCCACCACGCTGCTGTACTCGGTGATCTGCTTTGCGTTGTTCCCGTTGTACCGCAGCTGGCGCGGCCGTGGACTGTTGAGCGAACTGATGGTGCTGGGCGGCGCATTCGGCGGTGTGTTCGCGCTGTTTGCCGTGCATGCGCTGATCGTGCAGGTGGGCGAGCAGGTGTCGCGCGGTTGGATCGGCTTGTGGTTCGTCGGTGGCCTGGCCTCGCTGGTGGCGGCACGCACGGTGCTGCGCGGCTTCCTCAACCATCTGCGTACCCACGGCGTGGACGTGCAACGCGTGGTGGTGGTGGGACTGCGTCACCCGGTGATGAAAATCAACCACTACCTGAGCCGTAACTCGTGGGTCGGCATGAACCTGGTCGGTTATTTTCGCACTCCTTACGACATTGCCGTGACCGAACAGCGTCAGTCATTGCCGTGCCTGGGCGAGCCGGACGCGTTGATCGATTATCTGAAGGAAAACCAGGTCGAGCAGGTGTGGATCTCGCTGCCGCTGGGCGAACGCGACCACATCAAGCAGCTGTTGCAGCGCCTGGATCGTTACCCGATCAACGTCAAGCTGGTGCCTGACCTGTTCGATTTCGGTCTGCTCAATCAGTCTGGCGAACAGATCGGCAACGTGCCGGTGATCAATCTGCGCCAGGGCGGGGTGGACCGCGACAATTATTTCGTGGTGGCCAAGGCGTTGCAGGACAAGATCCTGGCCGTGATCGCGCTGCTTGGCCTGTGGCCGCTGATGGCCGCCATTGCCGTGGGCGTCAAGTTGAGCTCGCCCGGCCCGGTGTTCTTCCGCCAGCGCCGTCATGGCCTGGGTGGCCGCGAGTTCTACATGTTCAAGTTCCGCTCGATGCGTGTGCACGACGACCATGGCACGACGATCCAGCAGGCGACCAAGAATGACGCACGTATTACCCGTTTCGGTGCATTCCTGCGTCGTAGCAGCTTGGACGAATTGCCGCAGATCTTCAACGTGCTGGGTGGCAGCATGTCGATCGTCGGGCCGCGCCCGCACGCTGCGCAGCACAACACGCACTACGAAAAGCTGATCAACCACTACATGCAGCGTCACTACGTCAAGCCTGGCATCACCGGTTGGGCGCAGGTGAACGGCTTCCGTGGCGAAACCCCGGAACTGCGGACGATGAAGAAGCGTATCCAGTACGACCTCGATTACATCCGCCGTTGGTCGTTGTGGCTGGACATCCGCATCATCGTGCTGACCGCTGTGCGCGTGCTCGGACAGAAGACCGCGTACTGATGATGGTGGGGAGCGTGCGAGCAGGCGCGTTCGGCGCCGCGGGCGGCTGCATTGCAGCCGCTCCTTTCAAGCGGGCATCTGCATGCTGATTCGAATGAGCGAGGAAACTCGCGTGCGCTGGCATAACCTGCTGATCGAGCTCACGTTGCTGGTCGGCGTGGGCTATAACCTGGTGCTGGCGTTCATCAACGCGAACGTGTTCACCGTGCGACCGGTAATCACCTACGCGGTCGAATTCATGGTCTACGCGGCGTGCTTCCTGCTTGGCATGGGTTCGTTGAGCCGCAAGCGCATTGCCCTGATCGTCAGCGGGCTCGGGTTGATCGTCACGCTGATGTTCGTGCGGTTTTTGGTGAACTGGCAGATCGACCCCAAGTTCTTCCGCGACGCGCTGGTGGTGTTCGCCTTCGTCGTGCTTGGCTCTGCCTACACGGGCTCGGTGCCCAAGCTGTTCATCCGCATGACCATCATCGTCTCACTGGTTGCCGCATTCGAGCTGGCGATGCCAGTCAAATACGGCGATCTGATTAATCCGAAGAGCTTCTTCGTCAACGCGCGCGGCATGAGCGCCGAAGGCTTTTGGAACGAAGACAGTAATCTGTTCGTCAGCGCAACACGGCCGGGCGAGCGTAACTTCCTGCCGGGTTCCAATCTGCCGCGCGCCTCTTCGATGTTCATCGAGCCGGTGACGATGGGTAATTACATCTGCTTCTTCACCGCGATCGTGCTGGTGTTCTGGCGTTGGATGCGACCGGCGGCGCTGATCCTGTCGGTGGGGTTGATCGGTTTCATGATCGTGGCCTCAGACGGACGATTGGCGGCGGGTACCTGTGTCTTGATGGTGCTGCTGACGCCGCTATTGAAACGGTTGGATCAGCGACTGGCCTTCCTGGTGTTCCTGCTGGTGATCATGAGCGCATGGCTGCTGGTCTGGGTCACGGGCATCACCGCATACCAGGACACCACGATGGGGCGCGTGTTCTTCACCGTTTATTCGATGAATAACCTGTCGTTCGAATCCTGGATGGGGCTGGATTTTGCGCAGGCGTATCGTTACTTCGATAGTGGCATTTCGTACTTCATCGCATCGCAATCGATCGTGGGCGTGCTGGCCTTCCTGCTGGCCTATTCGTTCCTGCTGCTGATGCCGAGCAAGGAAGGGCAGCTGTTCAAGAACCTGGCGATCTTTGCGTTCGCCTTGAGCCTGCTTGTCTCCAACGGTTACTTCTCGATCAAGACATCGGCATTGTGGTGGTTTGTCTGCGGTTGCATGTGGCACATGCTGCCGACCTGGTCTGCGTCCGACGCGCAAACCGCCTTGATCAAGGACGATCCAACGGCAGATGGCGCGCAGTTGCCATTGCCTGCGGGAGCAGCACGATGAGCGTGTCGGCAATGCCGGCATCGCCGTCGGCTTTGCCGGCCGCCGACGCGCAGGTTGCAACAGGCGGTCGCGTCCGCGACCCGCGCATCGACGCCACCAAGGCCATTGCGATCCTGTTGGTGGTGTTCTGTCATGCCAAGGGCGTCCCACATGGCATGACCTTGTTCGCCTATAGCTTCCATGTGCCGCTGTTTTTCCTGGTATCAGGCTGGTTGGCAGCGGGTTATGCGTCGGCCACGACTGGGCTGGACAGGCGCTCAGTCGGCAGGCATGTACGCAGCTTGCTGCTGCCGTACGTCACGTTCTATCTGCTTGGCTATGCCTATTGGCTGTTGACCCGCAATATCGGCGAAAAGGCTGCGCGCTGGGGAAGCCACCCGTGGTGGGAGCCGATCGTGGCGATGTTCACCGGTATCGGCCCGGACCTGTATGTGCAGCCTCCGCTGTGGTTCTTGCCCGTCATGTTGGTGACCGTGGTGAGTTACATGGTCTTGCGCCGCCTGCTGGCGCCGATCCTGATCGCGGGGCTGGTATTGATCGTGGCGTGGTTCTGGATGAACTGGTTCCCGACACAGCACGTGCGGATTTTTTTCGGTTTGGATGTGCTACCGGTGTCGCTGTGCTTTTACGCATTGGGCGCCTTGCTGATCCACGTTTCGCCACGCCTGCCGACATCCTTGGCCGGCAGCGCCCTGGCGACGGTCGTGTTGGGATTGGCGGTGGCCTGGCTGGCTGTCGCCAATGGGCGAATCGACGTCAACATGCTCGAATTCGGACGTAACCACGCGCTGTTCCTGGTTAGCGCGTTGCTTGGTTCGTTGATGGTGATCTGCGCGGCGCGGCTGGTACAGAGCTGGGCGTGGCTGCAGTGGATCGGCCGCAATACCTTGCTGATTCTTTGTACGCATATGTTGGTGTTTTTCGTGCTCTCCGGTGTTGCTGCCTTGGCTGGTGGATTCGGTGGGGCGCGTCCGGGGCTGGGTTGGGCGGTCTTTGTCACGCTGTTCGCATTGGCCGCCAGCGTGCCGCTACGTTGGATCCTGATGCGCTTCGCCCCGTGGGCGCTGGGCGCGCGCCGGGTGGCGGCATGAGCGGTGCCTTGGCATGACAAGCACATCCTCTTCACCGCACGCTGCGCGTGCGCATCACTCGGCGGACGCCAGAACGGCACCTGCGCCGACGCGTGACTGGCAGATCGACGCCGCAAAAGCGTTGGCCATCGCGCTGGTGGTGCTGGGCCATGCCAGCGGCATGCCGCCAGCGTACAAGCTGTTCGCCTACAGCTTCCATGTGCCGCTGTTTTTCGTGTTGTCGGGTTGGGTTGGCGAGCGATTCGGGCATCGGGCATTGACGGGGGCATCCGTCGCAAAGCTGGCGCGCACGCTGCTGGTGCCGTATCTCGCTTTTTTCATGGTGGCCTATGCGCTGTGGTTGTTGACTGCTGCGATTGATGGGCATGCAGGTCATCCGCAGACGCGCCCGTGGTGGCACCCGCTGACGGGATTGCTGTGGGCCAACGGGTCACGCCTGTATGTGCTTCCGGCGCTGTGGTTTCTGCCAGCGCTCTTTGTCACGACGCTGGCCTACATTGCGTTGCGTGCGCGATTGAGTGCGGCCGCAGTGGCGGCGATCAGCCTGCCGATCGCGCTGGCGTGGGCGGGCTGGTTCCCTTCGCTGCAGCAGCGCTTGCCGCTCGCGCTGGATGTGCTGCCGGTGGCGCTGTTTTTCATTGCAGTCGGCGGTTGGCTATCGCGCTTTGCCGATGCGTTGCGATCATTGCGCGCGCAGGTGTGGGCGCTTGCCTTGTTGCCGTTGGCTGCACTGTGGTGGTGGCTGGCGGGATGGAACGGGCAGGTGGACGTGAACAACCTGCAGTTCGGGCAGTCGGCGGCCGTCTTCCTGCTGGCCAGTCTGCTCGGGACGGCGATGACGTTTTGCGTCGCTTATTTCATTCGGCGTCTGCGCTGGGTGCAATGGATCGGTAGCAATACCTTGCTGATTCTGTGCACGCATACCCTGGTTTTCTTGGTGGCCACCAGCGTGGTGGCGCGTACGGGCCTGATCGCACGTAGCGCAATCGGTACACCTGCCTGGGCGTTGGGGCTGAGCGCGTTCGCGATTGCTGTCAGCGTGCCGATGCGCGCGGTGCTGGTGCCGATCGCACCGTGGATGTTGGGGTTGAAACGCAAATGACGAGTTTTCAGAATCAGCCGTCGCAGCAACTGAGTGCGCGCCGCTGGCAAAGGAGAGTGGCGTAATGAAAGTGGTGCATGTCGTCCGCCAATTCCATCCTTCGATCGGGGGCATGGAAGAGGTCGTTCTCAATGTTGCCCGCCAACATCAGGCCACGAGCGCCGATACGGTCGAGATCGTGACGCTGGATCGTGTGTTCACTAATCCCGGTGCGCCGCTTGCGGCGCAGGACACGCACCAAGGGCTGCCGATCCGGCGGATTGGCTATCGCGGCTCGTCGCGTTACCCGCTGGCGCCCTCGGTGCTCGGTGCGATTCGTTCGGCCGACGTTGTGCATCTGCATGGCATCGATTTTTTTTACGACTATCTGGCATTGACCAAGCCGCTGCACGGCAAGCCGATGGTGGTGTCCACGCACGGCGGTTTTTTCCATACCGCCTACGCATCGCGCATGAAGCAGCTGTGGTTCCAGACGCTCACGCGCACCTCGGCGCTGGCCTATGCGCGGGTGATCGCCACCAGCGAAAACGATGGCGATCTGTTCGCCAAGGTGGTGGCACCGGCGCGGCTGCGGGTGATCGAAAACGGGGTGGATGTAGAGAAATATGCAGGGCAGGGAGCGACCGCGCCCGGCCGGACCATGCTGTATTTCGGCCGGTGGTCGGTCAACAAGGGGCTGATCGAAACCCTGGAGCTGTTGCAGGCAGCGCTCAAGCGCGACCCGCACTGGCGGCTGATCATTGCCGGCCGCGAGTACGATCTGAACGAAGCGGATCTGCGCAAGGCAATTGCCCAACGCGGGCTGCAGGAGAAGGTGCAGCTGAGCATGTCGCCCTCGCAGGAGCAATTGCGTGCATTGATGCAGCAGGCGCAGTTCTTCGTGTGCCTGTCGCGGCATGAAGGCTTTGGTATCGCGGCAGTGGAGGCAATGAGTGCGGGCTTGATTCCGATCCTCAGCGATATCCCGCCATTCGTGCGGCTCGCCAGCGAATCGGGGCAGGGCGTGATCGTCAGCCGCGACAGAATCGAAGCGGCGGCAGATCAGGTGCAGGCGCTTGCGTTGCAGTCCGACAGCGATTTCGACACCCGTCGCGCGGCGTCCATGGCCTATGTGAGCCGCTATGACTGGAAGCATGTGGTCGGGCGCTACGTCGACGAATACCACGATGCGTTGGGCATTCCGCGCGTGCAGGAGGCTGTGCGATGAGCGCGCTTGCTCCTGCGTCAATGACGCATGCGGCAACGCAGCCGCAGGTGACGGTGCTGTTTTCCACTGAAAAGCCCAATGCCAACACCAACCCGTACCTGACCCAGCTCTACGACGCGCTGCCTGCCGCAGTGCATCCGCGCTTCTTTTCGATGCGCGATGCATTGCTGTCGCGTTACGACGTGTTGCATCTGCATTGGCCCGAATACCTGCTGCGCCATCCGACCGCTGCCGGCACGTTGGCCAAGCAGGCCTGCGCTGCGTTGTTGTTGCTCAAGCTGCAGCTGACCGGCACACCGGTGGTGCGCACCTTGCACAATCTTGCGCCGCATGAGGACCGCGGCTGGCGCGAACGTAGCCTGCTGCGCTGGATCGACCGGCTGACGCGGCGCTGGATTCGCATCAATGCGACCACGCCGCCACGTCCGCCGTTCACCGATACGATTCTGCACGGCCATTATCGCGACTGGTTCGCGACCATGGAGCAGGGCAGCACGGTGCCCGGACGGCTGCTGCACTTTGGCCTGATCCGCCCGTACAAAGGCGTGGAAACCTTGATCGAGGTCATGCGCGAGGTCGACGATGCGCGTCTCAACCTGCGTATCGTCGGAAACCCGGCCACGCCGCAGATGCGCAGCTTGGTGGAGGACGCCTGCGCGCAGGATCCGCGGATCAGCGCATTGCTGGCCTATGTGGAAGAGCCGGTGCTGGCGCGCGAAGTCAGCGCGGCCGAACTGGTGGTGTTGCCGTATCGGCAGATGCATAACTCCGGCACCTTGCTGCTGGCGTTGTCGCTGGCGCGCCCGGTGCTGGCGCCGTGGAACGAATCCAACGCGGCCATCGACGAGGAAGTCGGCCCCGGTTGGGTGTTCCTGTATGAAGGCGAGTTCGATGCCGCGCTGCTGACCGGCATGCTGGACAAGGTGCGTGCTGCGCCACGCGGCCCGGCACCGGATCTGTCGCAGCGCGACTGGCCGCGGATCGGGCAGTTGCATTACCGCACCTATCTGGAAGCGTTGGGCAAGGATGGAGACGCCGCGCTGTGACCGCAGAGACACCTACGATGACATCTTCCACACCGCCGCCACCGCCACAGCGCAGCCTGGGGTCGCGCGCTGCCGGCGGCGCAGCGGTGACCATGCTGGGGCAGTCGGCCAAGATGGTGGTGCAGTTCGGCGGCATCATCCTGTTGGCGCGCTTGCTGACGCCCTACGACTACGGTCTGATGGCGATGGTGACCGCCATCGTCGGCGCCGCCGAGATCCTGCGCGATTTCGGTCTGTCTGCCGCGGCTGTGCAAGCCAAGCAAGTGAGCCGCGAGCAGCGCGACAACCTGTTCTGGATCAACAGCGGCATTGGCCTGCTGCTGTCGCTGGTGGTGTTCGCCTCGGCGCATCTGATTGCGAACTTCTACAAGGAGCCGGCCCTGGTGACGATTTCCCAGGCGCTGGCGGTCACCTTCCTGATCAACGGCATGACCACGCAGTACCGCGCGCATCTGAGCCGCGGGCTGCGCTTCGGGCAGGTGGCGCTGAGCGATGTGGGCTCGCAGGTGCTCGGTCTGGGCGCAGCGGTTGCTGCTGCGCTGCTGGGCTGGGGCTACTGGGCGCTGGTGGTACAGCAGGTGGTGCAGGCCGGCGTCAATTTCATCATCGCCGCCAGCTGCGCGCGCTGGTTGCCGGGTGGCTACCAGCGTTCTGCACCGATGCGCGATTTCATGAGTTTCGGCTGGAACCTGATGGCGGCGCAGTTGCTGGGGTATGCCAGTCGCAACGTGGGCCAGGTCATCATCGGTTGGCGGACCGGACCGGACGCGCTGGGCCTGTACAACCGCGCATTCCAGTTGTTGATGATGCCGTTGAACCAGATCAATGCGCCTGCCACCAGCGTGGCGCTGCCGGTGTTGTCGCAGCTGCAGGACGACCGCGAGCGCTTCAGTGCCTTCCTGCTGCGCGGGCAGACCGTGATGGTGCACCTGATCTTTGCGCTGTTTGCGTTCGCCTGCGCGCTGGCGATGCCGCTGATTGTGCTGGTACTGGGCGAGCAGTGGCGTGAGGCGGTGCCGCTTTTCCAGGTGCTGACACTGGGCGGTATCTTCCAGACGGCCGCTTATGCAACGTATTGGGTGTTCCTTGCGCGGGGACTGATGCGCGCGCAGCTGGTGTATTCGCTGGTCAGTCGCGTCCTGCTGATTGCCTGCATCTTCGTCGGCTCGCGCTGGGGCGCAATGGGGGTGGCGATCGGCTATTCGTTCGGTCTGTTGTTGACCTGGCCGCTGTCGCTGCTGTGGATCGGCAAGATTTCAGACGCGCCGGTCGGAGCCCTGTTCACCAATGCGCTGCGCGCCATGGTCGCCTACGGCGTGGCAGGTGGCTGTGCGTATTACGCCTCCATGACGGTTGGCGGCCCGCTGTGGGAGCAACTGGCTGTCGGCGCAGTGACGATGCTTGCCGTTTGCCTGCTTGCCTTGGCGATCTGGCCTGCATTCCGTCGCGATGTGATTGCCATCATCAACATCCGCAAGCTGCTGACGCAGGCCAAGGCACGTCGATGAGTCGACATTGTCTTCGCCTGCAGTCGGTCATGCTTTCTCTCACTCATTCATAGGACACGGCCCATGAGCGACACACCCGCCGCCGCTTCCGGCATCCGCCGGCCTTGCTATCTGGTCTTGTCCGCCCACGATTACCGCACGCCGCGGCGCGCCAATATCCACTTCATCACCGATCAACTGGCGTTGCGCGGGACCACGCGGTTCTTCTCGCTGCGTTACAGCCGGTTGTCGCGCATGAAGGGCGATATGCGGCTGCCGCTCGACGAAACCGCGAACAAGGTCGTCTCGCACAAGGGCGTCGACTGCTACCTGTGGCGCACGACGGTGCATCCGTTCAATACGCGTCGTCCATGGTTGCGGTCGGTCGAGGATGCGATGTTCCGTTGGTATGCTGCGCATCCGCCGCGCCAGTTGCTCGACTGGATGCGCGAGGCGGATGTGATCGTGTTCGAAAGCGGCATTGCGGTCGCTTTCATCGAGCTGGCCAAGCGCGTCAATCCTGCAGCCAAGCTGGTCTATCGCGCGTCGGACGGATTGAGCACGATCAATGTTGCGTCGTATATCGAGCGCGAGTTCGACCGCGTGGCGCCCAAGCTCGATGTGATTGCACTGGTATCGCCGGCAATGGCAGAGGAGATCGCCAGCCGCGACAATGTCTATCACGTTGGCCATGGCGTGGATCACAACCTGGATCAACTCGGCGACCCGTCGCCGTACGGGGAGGGCATCCACGCAGTGGCGGTCGGTTCGATGTTGTTCGATCCCGAATTCTTCGTCGTTGCCAGCAAGGCGTTCCCGCAGGTGACGTTTCATGTGATCGGTTCGGGCATGGGCCGGCATCCGGGCTACGGCGATAACGTGGTGGTCTATGGCGAGATGAAACACGCCGAGACCATTGGCTATATCAAGCACGCGCGGTTCGGGATTGCGCCGTATGCTTCCGAGCAAGTGCCGGTCTACCTGGCCGACAGTTCGATGAAGTTGCTGCAATACGACTTTTTCGGCTTGCCTGCGGTGTGCCCGAACGCCGTGGTGGGGCCGTATCAGTCGCGTTTCGGCTACACTCCGGGGAACGCCGATTCTGTCGTTGCAGCAATCGGCCGCGCCCTGGAAGCACCGCGCGTGCGTTATCGCCAGTGCCTGAATTGGTCCGACACCACCGATCGCGTGCTGGATCCCAGTGCGTATCCGGAAACCCGTTTGTATCCACAGCAAAGCGCAGCGGTGCATGCCTCGTCGGAGGCTGCGCTCTCGCATTGATGCGCGCACATTTTTTCTTTAGGAGACTCACACGTTATGGCCAACGCCTTGCTGCAGAAATGGATAGAACATGCAGAACGTCGTGCGCTGTTCTGGTGGCAGCCCAAGAACGCTGGCGTGAATATGGGAGATCACCTGTCCAAGGTGATCGTCTCCTGCGTGCTGTCCCTGCAGGACAAGACGCTGATCGAGAAGCAGGATCTGAGCAAGAAGCTGATCGCGATCGGTTCGGTACTGCACTTCGCCAAAGACGGCGATACCGTCTGGGGTAGTGGCATCAACGGCAAGATTCCTGCCGAGCGCAACACCTTCAGTACGCTCGATGTCCGTGCAGTGCGTGGGCCGAAGACGCGCAAGTTTCTGCTCGATCGCGGCATCGCAGTGCCGGAAGTGTATGGCGATCCCGGGCTGCTGACGCCGATGTTCTTCCCGGCCGATGCGCTCGGTACGATCAACAAGCGCCCGTTCGCCATCGTTCCGCACTTCAACGAGCCGGTTGAAAAGTACAGCGCGTACAAGGATCACTTGGTCTTTCCCAACGTCAAGCCCGCAACCTTCATGAGCGCGTTGCTTGGCGCCGAGTTGGTGATCAGCAGCTCGCTGCACGGCTTGATCCTTGCCGAAGCCTATGGCATCCCGGCGGTGTATCTGGATTGGGGCAATGGCGAAGATCGCTTCAAGTACGACGACTACTACAACGGCACCGGGCGTATGCAATGGCATTCCGGCAACAGCGTGGAGGAGTGTCTGCAACTGGGCGGCAACGGCGATTTCGATCTGGAAAAGCTGCAGGCCGGGCTGTTGGCTGCCTTCCCTTACGACCTTTGGTGATTCGATGATGCAGGGCCAGCGCGTGGATGTGGAAACAACGGGGATTGCCAGCGGAACCACGCCGCCGGGTGTGGTGATTCCGTTGGGCGGCTTTCCGGTCCTGTCCACCACGCAGGAAGCCTTTGCGTTGGATCTATTCCACGCGCTGGCCGCCCGTCAGCCGCGACGGGTGTTCTTTGCCAATACCAATTTCATCGTGCAATGCCAGGCGCTGCGGACGCGCATGCGCGAGCCCAGCGTGCGCATCGTCAACGACGGGATCGGCATGGATCTGGCTGCGCGGCTGATCCACGGCCGCCGCTTTGCCGGCAACCTCAATGGCACCGACCTGATTCCGTATCTGTGCCGTGAGAGTGCGCAACCGCTGAAATTCTTTCTGCTGGGCGGCCGTCCGGGTGTGGGCAAGACCGCTGCGGCGACGCTGACCGGGACCTTGGGGCAGCAGGTGGTCGGCATGTGCGATGGTTATGGCGAATTTGCGGCGGCGGGCGAGGGCCTGGCCGAGCGCATCAATCGTTCCGGTGCCAATGTGCTGCTGGTGGCGTTCGGCAATCCGCTGCAGGAGCGCTGGATCCTGGACCACAGCCATGTGCTGAGCGTGCCGCTGGTGTTCGGGGTGGGCGCATTGCTCGATTTCTTGTCCGGTACCGCAAAGCGTGCGCCCGAGTGGGTGCGAGGCCTGCACATGGAGTGGATGTATCGGCTGCTCAACGAGCCACGCCGTTTGCTCAAGCGCTATAGCTGGGATTTGTTGGTGTTCTTCCGCACCTGCTTGCGCGCGGGAAAGCAGCTGCCCTGATGCAGCGCAGGCGTGTCTGGCCTAGCATGCCTGCATGCACCCGACCGCCGCCGCCCTGATCCGCTCGCTGGACCTCGCCCCGCATCCGGAAGGCGGGCACTACCGCCGCATCCATGCCTCTGCGCGCCAGGTGACCGACAACGGCCAGACCCGCCCGGCAATGACCGCCATCCGTTTTTTGCTGAGTGCCGGCGAATGCAGTGCGTGGCACCGCGTGGATGCGGAAGAAACCTGGCATTGGCAGCTGGGCGATGCCTTGGAACTGCTGATCTATGACACCTGTACCGAACAAGTGCAGCGTGTGATCGTGGATGCCGCCGAACGCGGCGAGCCGATGCATGTGGTGCCGGCAGGCTGCTGGCAAGCGGCGCGCTCGCTCGGCGATTTCACCCTGGTGGGCTGCACGGTATCGCCGGGATTCGTCTGGGAAGGCTTTGCGTTGCTCGACAAGGCCTCGCCGCTGGCCGCACGCCTGGCGACGCTGCTGCCACGCTGATCATCGACCGCGCTTGCGCGTCCGAACGCTTCCCTAACGCGGCTGCTGCCGGCTTGGCGTACTGTCCGCCTCAAACAGGGGGCAAGACACCATGCAACGCAAGGTCGCGGGATGGGGAATGGGTTTGATGCTGGTGTCGCTGCTGGCGACCGCCGGGGAAGCCGTGCCGCCCAAGGTGGCGACGCCGGCACCAGCAGTGGTGGATCTGGAGGCCATGGTCGTGCGCGGCGTGCAGCCCGGGCCGGGCTTGTGGAAGGTCAGTAAGGGCGATCATGTGTTGTGGATCCTGGGTACCTTGTCGCCCTTGCCGAAGCGGCTGCAGTGGCAGTCGACCGAAGTGGAAACCATCATCGGCCAGTCCCAGCAGGTGCTGGCAGCGCCAACCGTGCAGGTGGATGCGGACATGGGATTCTTCGGCAAGCTGACCTTGCTGCCGTCGGCCATGAAAGCGATGAAGAACGAAGACGGGCGCGAGCTGCGCGACATCTTGCCGGCCGACCTGTATGCGCGCTGGAGCGTGTCCAAGGCGCGCTATCTCGGCAGCGACCGCGGCGTTGAGCGCAAACGCCCGATGCTGGCTGCCGGCGAGTTGTATCAGGCGGCGATCAAGCGCTCCGGCCTGGCCCGTTCGCCGGTGGTTTGGCCAGTGGTGGAACGCGCTGCCAAGCGTGCCGGCATCAAACCCACACCGACCGCGCTGGACTACAAGATCAAGGACCCGCGCCAGGCGCTCAAGGAATTCCGTGCCGGCGGAATGGACGATACCGCATGTTTCCGCAGCATTCTGGTGGCCGTGGAGCGCGACCTGCCGACGATGGTGGAGCGCGCCAATGCCTGGTCGGTGGGCGATGTCGAGGCCTTGCGTCGGCTGCCGCGCGAAGACCCGCAGGCCGCCTGCATGGACGCAATGGCCAGCTCCGGTGCTGCAAGGAAACGCGGCATCGACGATCTGGAACGGCGCATGCGCGAGCATTGGCTGGGTATCGCCACCGCTGCGCTGCAACGCAATCGCAGCACGTTCGCGGTGTTGCCGATCAGCCGGTTGACCGCGCCGGATGGCTATCTGGCACGCCTGCAAGCGCTGGGCTATGAGGTGGAAGCGCCTTGAGGCGATGTCGCCGCGTGCGCCTGGCGCGTCATGCCGAGCACGAGCACAGCAGTTGGCAGAGACGCAATGGATGCGGCAGGCGGCTGTTGCGCGGCGTGCCTCGCGGTGCATGCGCTTAAAGGTGTATCGGCATGCACGGCGGTGGGCCTACCGATGCGGCCACGGTATGCTGCGCGCCTTCATGTTTTGAGAGCTCCGCGTTGAACGCATTGCCGCTGCGCATCCTGGGCACCGGGCGCCATGTTCCGGCGACGGAAGTGACATCGCGCCAGTTGGACGAGCGCTGGCAGTTGCCGGCCGGAACCACGTTCGCGCGTCTGGGCGTGGAGACGCGCCATTACGTGGGCAAGGGCGAGACCGCATCGTCGATGGGGGCAGCCGCTGCACAGCAGGCCTTGGCCAGCGCCGGGCTCGATGCCAGTCGGATCGATTGCCTGATCTCCGCCTGCAGCGTCATGGAGCAGCCGATTCCCTGCCAGGCGGTGCTGATCCAGCGCGCGCTCGGCCTCGGCGATTCGGGCATCCCCGCATTCGACGTCAATGCAACCTGCCTCAGTTTTCTGGTGGCCCTGGACATGGCGGCCAACGCACTGGCGCTGGGTCGCTACGAGCGCGTGCTGATCGTCTCCAGCGAAGTCGCATCGGCCGGGCTGGATGCGGCGACGCCGGCCACGGCCGGCTTGTTCGGCGATGGCGCAGCCGCAGTGGTCGTTGGACGCAGCGAAGCGGAGCAGGGCTCGGCGTTGCTTTCCAGCCGCCTAGCGAGTTATGGCAGTGGCGCCGAGCTGTGCCGCATTCGCGGCGGTGGCACGCGTTACCCGCATGGCGAAGACAGCGCGCCCGATGCCTCGCGCGTGTTCTGCATGGACGGACGCGGCGCCTACCGTTTCGCCGCGCGGCATCTGCCGGCGTTCTGGGAACAGCTGCTGCACGAGGCCGGCACCGCCACCGCAGCCTTGCGTTGCCTGGTACCGCACCAGGCTTCCGGCGGCGGCCTGGATCATGTGGTGCAGACCTTGGGACTGCGCCCCGAACAGGTGGTGCGCATCCTGCAACACACGGGTAACCAGGTCGCCGCGTCGTTGCCGCATGCGCTGCATCATGCACGCGTCGACCTGGGCCTGCAGCGTGGCGATCTGGTCGCGCTGCTCGGCACCGGGGCAGGGCTTGCCATCGGCGGCATGGTGTTGCGTTACTGATGCCGGTCCGCGTGTCGCTCGAGCTGCTGCGCGTGGGCCACTGCCGCCATTGCGAACGCATGGTGCGTGCAGATGGTCACTGGCATGCGGTGGAATTCCCCGCACTGAGCGTGCTGATCCGGCATCCGCAGCGTGGCGCGCTATTGTACGACACCGGCTATGCCGCGCATTTTTTTCGTGCCACCGATCCCTGGCCGGAGCGCCTGTACCGCTGGACCACGCCAGTCAGCTTGCCCGCCGACCAAACCCTGGGCGCGCAGTTGAACAAACGTGGCGTATCGCTGGATGACATCGCCTGGTGCCTGATTTCGCACTTCCACGCCGACCATGTCGGCGGCCTGCGCGATCTGCCCAATGCGCGCTTTCTCTGCCTGCGCGCGGATTACCAGCAGCTGCGCAGCTGTTCGCGCATGGGTGGGTTGCGCCGCGCCTTGCTGCCGCAGCTGCTGCCGGACGACTTCGACCAGCGGCTGCAGTTTGCCGACCGGGCACCGCAGCGCGCGTTGACTGGAGCCTGGCAGGAGCTCGGCCCGGCCTACGATCTGTTCGAGGACGGCAGCGTGCTCGCGGTATCGCTACCCGGGCACGTGCCCGGCCAGATGGGACTGTGGGTACGCGACCAGCACGACCGCGAGGTGTTGCTGTGTGCGGACGCGGTATGGTCCTCGGCCACCTGGGCCACGCTGCAATGGCCGGCCTGGCCCACGCGTCTGCTGATGCACGACTGGCACGCATTCCAGCACACCGTGCATCGCTTGCACGCCTTGTCGCACGCCCATCCGGAACTGGTCATCCTGCCTTCGCATTGCCAGCCGAGTCTTGACCGATATCAACCGGAGTGGCGATGAGCCTGCGCATTCTCGTGACCGGCGCGTCCGGTTTTGTCGGTGGTGCATTCTTGCGGCGCTTTCAGGGGCAGCCGGGCGTCGAGATTCACGGTATCGGCCGCCGCGCCAGCGACCTGCCCAACTACCATCGCATCGATCTGAGCCAGGCCTTCTCGCTGGACTGGCAACCGGATGTGGTGATTCATGCAGCTGCGTTGGCCTCGCCGTGGGGCACGCGTGCGCAGTTTCAGCGGCACAATGTCCAGGCCACCGCCAACCTCATCGACTTCTGCAAGCGCAACGGCTGCCCGCGCCTGCTATATGTCTCCTCCAGTTCGGTGTTCTATCGCGAAGCGCATCAATACGGCCTGGATGAAGACAGCCCGATCGGCCCGGCGTTCGTCAATACATACGCACAAACCAAATATCTTGGCGAGACGTTGCTGGATGACTATCCCGGGGAAAAGAGCGTGTTGCGCCCGCGTGCGGTGTTCGGGCCCGGCGACACGGTGCTGTTTCCGCGCGTGATCGCCGCCGCGCGCAAGGGTGCATTGCCGCGTTTCGTCGGCCAGACCCAGCCGGTGATCGGCGACCTGATCTATATCGATACGCTGTGCGATTACCTGTACCGCGCGGCCACCGCGCCGCAGTTGCAGGCTGCTTACAATCTCACCAACGCACACCCGGTGGACCTGCAGCAGTTGTTGTTGGAGGTGCTGGCGCGCCTGCAGCTGCCGTTGCCACGGCGCGAGGTGCGCATCGGCACCGCATTGCGCATGGCCAGCGTGGTGGAAGCGGTGTATCGCGGGCTGCGGCTGCGGGGCGAGCCGCCGATCACGCGCTTCGGCGTTGGCGTGTTCGCATATTCCAAGACCTTCGATCCGCGCCGCACGCTTGCCGATCTGGGCCCGCCCAGCGTCGGCCTGGACGAGGGCGTGGACGCCTTCGTGCGCTGGCAGGCAGCGCAGTGGACCTGATCGTTCCCATCCTGGCGGCGTTGTATCTGGCCGTGCTGCTGGTCAAGACGGCGGCCGTGCTGTGGGTGATGCGTGGCGAACGTGCGAGGCCGGCGCGCCGTGCCGTTGCCACGCCGGCCGAGGTGGCGATCCTGCAGCCTATTCTTGGTGGCGATGCGCATTTGCAGGAGGTGCTTGTTGCCAACGCGCAGGCATTGCCGCAGGCGCAGTTCGTCTGGTTGCTGGATGCCGACGATGGCCCGGGAAACGCCGCTGCCGCTGCTGTCGTTGCGCAATATCCGCAGCTGCGGATCGCGCGCATTCTCGTGCCCGCGGCGCCACCAGGCATCAACCCCAAGGCCTGGAAACTCGATTACGCGCTGCCGCACATCGATGCGGCTGTCAGCCTGGTTCTCGACGACGATGCGCACCTCGGCGGCCATGCGCTGTCGCAACTGTTGTCGGACCTCACGCATGCCGATGTGGTCACCGCACTGCCGTATTACCGCGACAGCGCCACGCTGGCCGGGCGCCTGTTGGCGCAGTTCGTCAACAACAATGCCGCGCTCACGTACTTGGGCTGGCTGCCATTCGCAGCGCCGCTGACCATCAATGGCATGTGCTATGCCGCGCGTACCAAACAGCTGCGCAGCTGGGGTGGCTTTACTGCATTGCTGGAGCAGCTGACCGACGATCTGGCCTTCGCCACCCTGGTGCGCGACCGCGGCGGGCGGCTCTGGCAATCCACTGCGCCGGTGGCGATGCGTACCGCCATGCCCGACCTGCGTGGCTATATGCGCCAGATGCATCGCTGGATGCTGTTCGCATCGATCCTGCTAGGCCGTCAACGCCTGCACGTACGCAGTGCCATCGGCGTGTTGCAGGGGCTGCCGCCGTTGCTGCTGGTGGCCATGCTGGTCTGCGCTTGCATGCAGCACACCTGGCCGGCTGCACTCTGCGTGCTGATCGTCTTGCTGGTGCGCGCGCTGCTGCTGTGCGCTGTGCAATGGCGCGTCACCGGCGCCGTTCGCCACCGCCTGCTGGTGTCGCTATGCGCCGAATGCCTGCAGCCGCTGCATCTGCTGCACGCAGCGCTGGTGCGCACGATCCGCTGGCGCACGCGGCGTTACCGCGTGCTACCGAATGGGTGCTTTCGTGCGGAGTGAGTCGGGGCCGCTGCAGATCGCCTTCCTCACCGGGCAAAGCGATCCGGCAAGCTGCGCCTTGAGTGCGGAGCAGGGCGCATTTCTGCAACAGCTTCAGGGCGCAGGCCGGCAGCTGCTGGATTGCAATTACCCGTATCGCCGCAACGGCGCGCCGCACCGGCGCACGCCGTTGTGGCGTGCCAGCCTGTCCAATGCACGGCAGTATCTTGCGGCCCGACATGCCCGCCTTGCCGAAGCCGATCGCAAGCGTGTCCATGCGCTGCTGGATCAGGCGCCGATGACGCTGCTTCTTGCCGGCAGCTGCGGACTGCAGCTGTTGACCGCATTGCAGTTGCCGGATGCGCTGCGTGCACGCCTGGCGGTTTTTGCGTACGGCCCGGTGTGTGATGCGCCCGCAGTGTTCGGCCAGCTGCGCGTGGTACAGGGCCGCAGCGACTGGATCTCTCGAACACTGTTCGATGGGCAGGTCGATGCCAGGCCTGCGTGCGGACACATGGCGTACCTGCGCAACGCCGAGGTGCTTGCCGAGTGCCAGCGCTTTGTCGCGCAGATCGAACGAATGCGACAGGGCGCAGCGCATGCGCATTGATCTGATCGCACCGCCCTACAGCGGCCATCTGCATCCCATCCTGGCGATCGCGCAACAGCTCACCGCGCAGCACGAGGTCTGCGTCATCAGCACGCCTGCTGCGCGGGCGCGCATCGAGGCATGTGGGCTCGCCGCTGCCAGCGTGCTGGATGCGCATGCCGATCGCTTGCTGCTTTCCATCGCCAACCCGCCGCATGCAGTGGGCCACAACCCCGTGCGCCTGCGTCGGCAGTTGCACAACGCACTCGGGCTCATGGCGCAGCTCGGCGAAGCGCTGCAGCAGCGCTGGCGCGCGCGGCGGCCGGATCTGGTGATCGTCGACTTCACCCTGCCCAGCGCAGGACTGGCCGCACAGACGATGGGTATTGCCTGGTGGACCAGCATGCCGTCGCCATGCGTGATCGAAACCACGGATGGGCCGCCCGCATACTTTGGCGGGTTGCTGCCTGCGACCACGCCCTTGCAGCGTGTCTGGCATGCAGCGGCACGCCGGCTCACACGTGGCTTCAAACGGACCCTGCACCTTTGCTATCGGCGCCAGATGCGCGCGTGCGGGTTGCCGGCAATCTATCGACGCGATCGCAGCGAGGCGGTGTATTCGCCGCAGTGCATCCTGGCCCTGGGAGTCCCGTCGTTCGAGCTGGCGCAACGCTGGCCGACGGCAGTGCGCTTTGTCGGGCCGCAGTTGTGCACGCCGCCTTCGTCGGTGCCGGCGCCCACCTTCGTCGACGGTCGCCGGCATGTGCTGGTGACGCTGGGCACGCATCTGCAATGGGTCAAGCAGCGCATGGATGGCGTGCTGCGTGCGCTGGCGCCGCAGTTCCCGGAGGTGGTCTTCCATTTCAGCGACGGCGACACCGGCGCTTCGCCGCAGCCGGGGCAGGGCAACTATCAGCGGCTGCCCTATGTGGATTACGCCCAGCACCTGCACCGCTACGCCTTGGTGATCCATCACGGCGGTGCCGGCATTCTCTACGCCTGCCTCGCCGCGGGATTGCCGGCCATCGTCTATCCGCTGGATTACGACCAGTTCGATCACGCCGCGCGCCTGCAGGTGGCAGGTGCTGCCTGGTGGCTGCGCGATCTGGATGGCTTGCCGGCGTTGCTGCGTCAGGCGCTCGGCGCCGGCGAGGTGCCACACGGCGTGCGTCGCCTGCAGGCGGCGCTACAACTGATCCAATCGCAGGCGCGCATCGCGCACCTGGTGGAGGGTTTTGAGCGTACTGGCGCGGTGCCGCCGGTGTAATGCGGCACGCGCTACAACGAATCTGTCGGCGCGCTCAGCCTGCCGCAGCGTTCAACGCAGGCGTCTTGCTGGTCATCAGCTGCGGCCAGCGCTTGAGCACGGCGGCGCGAATGCCGGCCTGGTCGATGCCGGCCTCGGCCAGCAGGTCTTCGCGGCTGGCGTGATGCTGGAAACTGTCCGGCAGGCCCAGGTGCAGCATCGGCATGGTAACGGCTTCGGCGTTGAGCAGTTCCGACACTCCAGCACCTGCGCCACCGGCAACCACGTTGTCTTCGATGGTGACGAAGCCGTCGTGAGTTTTTGCGAGCTCCAGCAGCATCGCCTTGTCCAGCGGCTTGACGAAGCGCATGTTCACGACCGTCAGCCCCAGTTCGCGGCCGACCGCCTCTGCCGCATCCACCGTCGCGCCGAAGCCGAGCAGGGCGATGCGGGTGCCGCTGTGGCGCAGCTGCGCCTTGCCGATCGGCAGGGTGGCCAGCGAGGCATCGAGCGCCACACCCGGGCCGGTGCCGCGCGGGTAGCGCACCGCTGCCGGGCCCTGGTACTGCACGCCGGTGCTCAGCATCTGACGGCATTCGGCCTCATCGGCCGGCGCCATCACCACCATGTGCGGCACGCAGCGCAGAAAGCTCAGATCCAGATTGCCGGCATGGGTGGCGCCATCCGGGCCGACCACGCCGCCGCGATCGATCGCAAACAGCACATCCAGTTGCTGCACCGCCACGTCGTGCACCAGTTGGTCGTAGCCGCGCTGCAGGAAGGTGGAATAGATCGCGACCACCGGCTTGGCGCCCTGGGTCGCCATGCCAGCGGCCAGCGTTACCGCGTGCTGCTCGGCAATGGCCACATCGAAATAGCGCTGCGGATATTCCTTGCTGAAGCGCACCAGGCCCGAGCCCTCGCGCATCGCCGGTGTGATCACCAACAGCTTGGGTTCGGCGGCGGCCATGTCGCAGACCCAATCGCTGAAGACGTCGGTATAGGTCGGCTTCTTGGCGCCGGCCTTTGCCACCAGGCCCTTGCTCGGATCGAACGGGCCAACGGCGTGATAACCGATCTGATCGCCTTCGGCCAGCTCGTAGCCCTTGCCCTTGGTGGTGATGACGTGCAGCAGTTGCGGGCCCTTGAGCGTCTGCAGGGTCTTCAGTGCGCCAACCAGGCTGGGCAGGTCGTGGCCATCGATCGGGCCGGTGTAATGGAAGCCCATCTCCTCGAACAGCGTGGACGGCACGAACATGCCTTTCCAGTGTTCTTCCCAACGCCGCACGAAACGCGCGGTAGGGTTGTTCTTCTTGTCGCCGAGGATCTTCTTGCCGCCTTCGCGGATCGCATTGAGCGTGCGGCTGCCGCTGGCGCGCCCCAGCATCTTGGTCAACCCGCCCACTGCTTCGGAGATCGACATGCGGTTGTCGTTGAGGATCACCAGCAGATTCGGTTCCGGGTCCATGCCGCCAGCGTGGTTCAGCGCTTCGTAGACCATGCCGGCGGTCATCGCGCCGTCGCCGATCACCGCCACCACCTTGCGGTCGTCGCCGTTGCGCTGCGCAGCGATGGCCATGCCGAGCGCGGCCGAGATCGAGGTCGACGAATGGCCCACACCGAAGGTGTCGTAGATGCTCTCTTCGCGCTTGGGAAACGGCGCCACGCCGTCCTTTTGCTTGACCGTGTGGATCTGGTCGCGCCGGCCGGTGAGGATCTTGTGCGGGTAGGTCTGATGCCCGACGTCCCACACCAGTTGATCCACCGGCGTCTGATACAGGTAGTGCAGGGCGACGGTGAGCTCGATCACGCCCAGGCCGGCCGCGAAGTGCCCGCCGCTCTTGCCCACCGATTCGATCAGATAGGAGCGCAGTTCTTCGGCGATCGCGGTCAGCTCGGCTTCGTCGAAGCGGCGCAGATCGTCGGGAGTCTGGATGCGGGACAGGCGCGGATAGCGGGTGGTGTCGATCATCATCGTGTCAATCTTCTGAAGCCGTATTGTCCTCCCCATGCGAAGGCCCGGCAAGCAAACCGGTTCAGCTGTCAGCGGGAAGTGATGGGCACACACACCGTCACGCCTGGCGCGCGCGATGCTTACCCACACCTGCGGCAATCTGCCGCACCGTTCGATGGACCGATTGCGCCGAGTCCTCTAGACCACTTGGCCCTTGCCTGCGTGGGATGGGACGCTTGGCCGTGTCCGGGTGCCTCATGCGTTGGATCGCCGTGGCCGGGTTCGATGTCACGTCGGACACCCCGTGCGCCAGCGAAGCCGCCAGCGCTGCGGCGCGAGTGGGGCAACCGCACGGCATCCAGGCCCAAGCGCCCGTGGTTGTCTTGGCACTCGGCCGAAGGGTGGCGCGGCCACTCACCAGCCAGCAGGCGCAACGCGTGGCGAGCCGGCTTACAGCGACAGCTTGGAGCGTTTGGGCAGTTGCGCGCGCAAAAAGGCCATCTGATCGGACAGGATGTTGCGGTTGGACAGGATCAGGTGCTCGATCCAGCTCGGCCGATAGGGCACCGCCAGCAGCGGCATATGCGCCTGTTGCGGCGTGCGGTTGGCCTTGCGCGAATTGCACTGGAAGCAGGCGGTCACCACGTTTTCCCAACTGTCGCGACCGCCTTTGGACACCGGCATGACGTGGTCGCGGGTCAGGTGCGGGCGGCTGAAATGCTGGCCGCAATACATGCACAGCTGCGAATCGCGCGCGAACAACGCGGTGTTGCTGAGGGTCGGGGTCGGGTCCAGCGCGCGCGACCGGGCATGCCCGCGCGCGGCGATGATGGGGTGCAGTTCCAGCGTGCTGCGCTCGCCGGTCAGCCGCGAGATGCCGCCGTGGATCTGCATGCATGGCTCGCCCAGCGTCCACGACACCGCATCGCGGGCGTACAGGCAGGCAGCGTCTTGCCAGTTGATCCAGTCCAGCACGCGGCCGTGCGCATCGAGCGACAGCAGGCGAAGCGTGGGGAGTTGGTGGATTGCAGCGACAGCGCTGCCCGCGTCCGGGGCAGCGCTGCCTCCGGGGACGATCACATCACGAACGTGCGTGTCTGTCTCCATCGGGAAAACAGCTTATACCCGATCGTTGACAGTTTGTGTATCGCAGCGAACGGCATTGGCGCGTGTCTTCAAAGCACTGGCTCGGCAAGTCCCGTTGCCCGCCATTGCGTGCCGCCGCGCTGCGGAATCGCTCGTCGAACGCAGTGATGGCGTTGATGAGCCGTAGGAGCGCACCCGGGCGCGAGGCTTTGTCGAGCGATACCGCTCTGTCGCGGCCAGGTCCGCTCCTGCGACAGCGGCAGGATTCCGCGGCGTGAGCCGTAGGAGCGCACCCGGCGCGAGGCGGCGCTCAGCCTTCGCCGAACAGCTCCGCTTCCAGGGTCATCAGCGGTGCGGCGCCGCTGCGGATGGCGGCGGCATGGGTCAGGGTGCGCGGCAGGATGCGGGCAAAGTAGAACCGCGCCGTCTCCCGCTTGGCGCGCTTGAAGTCCTCGCTGTGCGCCGATGCATCGGCAGCGGCCACGCTGCGCGCCCACCAGTACGCCAGCACCACGTAGCCCGAATAAAACAGGTAGTCGTGGCTGGCCGCGCCCAGTTCGTCCGGGTTGCGTGCGGCGCGGTCGAGCACATCGCGGGTCAGCATCGCCCATTCGCTGCACTTGTCGCGCAGCGGCTTGATGAACTCGGCCAGCGCAGCGTTGCCGTCCTGGGCGTTGGCGAAGGTTTCCACGTCGGCCAGGAACAGCTTCAGCCCGGCGGCCTGGCTGGCGGCGGTCTTGCGGCCGATCAGGTCCAGCGCCTGGATGCCGGTGGTGCCTTCGTAGATGGTGGTGATGCGCGCGTCGCGGGCCAGCTGCTCCATGCCGTATTCGCGGATGTAGCCGTGGCCGCCGAAGCACTGCAGCGCGTGGTAGGTGTTCTCGATCGACCATTCGGTCTGGCAGGCCTTGGAGATCGGGGTGAGGAAGCTCACCAGGGTCTCGGCGTCGGCGCGTTCGCGTTCGCTCTCGCCGCGATGGGCGACGTCGACCAGGCTGGCCGCATGCAACGCGAGCAGGCGGCTGCCTTCGGTCAGCGACTTGATGGTCAGCAACATGCGGCGCACGTCCGGGTGCATGATGATCGGGTCGGCCGGCTTGTCCGGGAATTTGGCGCCGCTAAGCGCCCGCGATTGCAACCGCTCGCGGCTGTAGCGCAGGGCGTTCTGGTAGGCGCGCTCGGACAACCCGATGCCTTGCAGGCCCACGCTCAGGCGTGCGGTATTCATCATCGTAAACATCGCCTGCAGTCCCTTGTGGGGCTGGCCGACCAGGTAGCCTTGCGCGCCCTCGAAGTTCATCACGCAGGTGACCGAGCCCTTGATGCCCATCTTGTGCTCGATGGAGCCGCAATGCAGCGCATTCCGCTCGCCCACGCTGCCGTCGCGGCCCACCTTGAACTTGGGGGTGACGAACAGCGAGATGCCCTTGGCGCCGGCCGGTGCGTCCGGCAGCTTGGCCAGTACCAGGTGCACGATGTTGTCGGTGAGGTCGTGCTCGCCGGCTGTGATGAAGATCTTGGTGCCGGTGATGGCGTAGCTGCCATCGGGATTGGGTTCGGCGCGGGTCTTGAGCAGGCCCAGGTCGGTGCCGCAATGCGGTTCGGTCAGGCACATGGTGCCGGTCCAGCGGCCGTCGATCAGGGGTTTGAGGAAGACGTCCTGCTGCCAGGTCTCGCCGTGCTGGCGCAGGGCTTCCATCGCGCCATGCGAGAGCAGCGGAAAGTTGCCCCAGGCCAGGTTGGCGGCGTTGATCATTTCGCTCAGCGGCACGCCCAGCGTGTGCGGCATGCCCTGGCCGCCGAATTGCGGTTCGGCGGTGAGCCCGTTCCAGCCGCCTTCCACGAATTGATCGTAGGCGGCGCGGAAGCCGGGCGGGGTGGTCACCGCGTGCGTGCTCTTGTCGAACGCGCAACCGATCTCGTCGCCCACGCTGTTGAGCGGCGCCAGCACCTGCGAGGTGAAGCGGCCGGCCTCTTCGAGGACGGCGTCGATGATGTCGGTGCTGGCCTCGGTGTAGCCGAGCCGGGCGAACAGGGCGTGCGCGCCGAGCACGTCGTGCAGGGCAAAGCGGAAATCGGTCAGCGGGGCGGTATAGCTGCTCATGCGGGATCCTTGGAAGCGGGTACGGGAGGCGTGCGCGTGCGCCTTAGCGACTCTTAGCGCAGCACGCCGTTGAGGCCGGGAGCCGGGCTGAGCGTATTGCGCGATTCCACACTGAACTCGCGTTGTTTCTTGTCCTGTGGGGTCGCCCAGACCGTGCCCTTCAGCGTGTACGGGAACGAGCGGCCGCCGGCCAGCACGTCGGCCGCGGTGATGCGGCCCAGCGAGGTGGGTTGCACGGAGACGGTAACCACGTCTGCGGTTTCCGGGCCGATCGACATGCCCACGGCCTGGTCGAGCTTGCCGGCCAGTTGATCGCCGGCAGAGATTTCCAGTGCCACGCGTTCGAACTGCATCGGGATGCTGCTGTAGTTCTGCAGGCGCAGGTCCACCGACCAGGAGCCGTCGGCACGCACGGTCAGTTGCTGGATGCTGGCGGCCGGCTCGGACACGCGGCGGACTGCGCCGCCGCAGGCGCTCAGCAGCAGCCCGCAGGCCAGCGACACAAGAAGAAGGCGATAGGCACGACGCATGGACTCGGGTCCTTGGCGGAATGAGGCGGCGCCAAGAATACTACGCAGTACGGTCGCCGCTCCCGAGTGCGCGAAGCGCGGGTGCCGGATCATTACGCCAGGTGATACGCAGCCTCACAATAACGGCGCGGCCACAATCAACGTCGACAGGTCGTAGCCCATCTCGGTCGCCTGCGCCTTGAGCCGTTCCAGTTGCGCGCGCTGCATCTGTGGCGAGCGCGACAGGATCCACAGGTACTTGCGATCCGGCTCGCCGACCACCGCCCATTGGTAATCCGGGTCGAGCGCGATCACCCAATAGTCGGCCCACACCAGCGGCAACCAACCCAGCCACTCGGGAGCAAAGCGCACCTGCAACTGCCCGGGCTGGCCGGCGACCGGGCGCGCCACGCCGTCGGCCTGGGTCAGGCTGCCATCGGCGGTGCGGCAGCCATTGCGCACGCCGATCAAGCCGTCGTCGCGCAAGGTGTAGCTGGCGGTAATGTCGCTGCGGCACTTTTTCTGGAACGACACCGGCAGGTGCGCAATCTCATGCCACTGGCCGGCATAGCGCGAGATATCCAGCTGCGGCACCGCGCGCACCGGCTGTTGCGCAAACGCTGTCAGCGGCAGCAGGGCGACGAACGACAACAGCAGGCGGGGCAGGCGCATGACAATCTCCGGTGGACGCGCGCAGGCTAGGCCATGTCGCCGGCCGCGCGGCGTGAAGCGGTGCAAGAAACGCGGCCCCCACGGCGGCCGGCAACAAAGTTGCTCGCAACGCTTGCCCAAACTGCGCCTGCTCGCTATAGTGCGCGTCCTCGCAACGCAGGCATCGTGTTGCAGGTTAAGTGGCCGAGTAGCTCAGTTGGTAGAGCAGGGGATTGAAAATCCCCGTGTCGGCGGTTCGATTCCGTCCTCGGCCACCATATCCAAGCCTTCGTTCGCAAGGCTTCCCGGTTCTCACCGGATCTGTTGTTCCCCTGTCACTGCCTCGATTTTGCGCGCGCTGCACAGTCTTTGTGCTGCATGCGCGAGTGCTTGCGCTGACGTGATCCAGCGCGGACGCAGACTCGCGCATTGGTTCGGCCACCCGTTCATCCGCGTAGGTCCTATGCGCACGCAATGCAATCGATTTCGACGTGGTCTTCAAATGCGCATGGCGATACTGCGCGCATGACGCACAAGACACTTCGACGCACCCTGATCCACGGTTACTGCGGTGAATTCCGCGTGGAGACCCTGGAAAGCCAGGCGCCTGGCGCGACGCTGTGGCTTTCTACCGCGTTCGTCTACCACCGCGACCGCGCCGCGCCCGTGGCCACGGTCGAGGGCGCAGGGCAGGGCGAATATCGGGGCGACGCACGCGAGCAGGCGCTGCGCGTCGGTTCTTGTCTGGCGGAGTTTCTGGACCCCAAGGAATACCGCAGCTGCGAGAGGCAGAGTGGCTGAATCGCGGGCTCTCGCATGCGCTTGGAGAGCGTAGGCGGCGGGACCGTTGTTGGTGGGGGAACAGGACAGGCCGGCGTCGCGTCGCGCGATGCCTCGCACGAACTCAATACCTGCTGCGCGTGCCCAAGTGAGCACGCCACCCATGTCGTGCCTACAGCAACACCACGTTGTGCAAATGCGTTTGAAGGCCCTTGCGCAAAATCCGGTAGCAATCGTGATCGAAGTCGCCGGGTGCGGTCTTCAGTTTGCGGGCCGCAGCCAGCGAGGTGGCGCTGCCCAGATAGTGCCAGTTGCGCAGCACGTGAAACTGACGCAACTGCTTGCTCTCTTCCTTCAACGCCACCGCGCCCGGAAACGGCCAGACGGCCTGTTCCAGATGCTCAAGGGCGGCGCGTAGACGCATCTCGTGGTCGCCCAGCGATTCGGCGCCATGGCAGGCACCGGCACAGCGCTTCAACATGGCGCGGAAACACGGGCGACCATCGGTGGCGCGTTCCAGGCCGAGCAGCCCGTAGCAAAGGCGGTCGCGATCGGCCAGCCGCCGCAGCGCTTCCTGGGCGGCGCGTGGGCTGGAATAGAGCCCATACAGCCACGGTATGACCGCCGGGTCGCGCTCGGCCGAATGCACGATGGACACGTCGCCGCAATACAGCCGGATCGAAAACTGACGCGGGACGCGCCGCAGCTTCTGGTTGTACAGCGGGCGCATCGATTTGATGAGCTGCGATTCCAGCAGCTGCGCACCGAGATCGCCGGCCATTTCGAACACGCTGATGCGACGGGTCTGGCGCAATAGCGAGGCTTCGCGTGGCGTGCGGAAGTGATCCATCACCCGCACCCGCAAGTTGACGCTCTTGCCGATATACAACGGCAGTTCGCTGTCCTGGCCGTGGAAGAGATACACCCCGGCAGTCGTCGGCAAGGTTTCGAGCGTGCTGCGCAAATGCTCGGGGTAGGCGTATTCGACCGCACCGAGCCCGCGGCGAACGCGTTCACTGCGTGCCACGGCGGACCTTGGTCTGCTGCTGCGTCAGTGGATCGAAGCCTGCGCAACCATCCAGGGGGCCTGGCGCTGCTGCATGCACGGTGGGGTGCGAGTGTGTGCGGAACATCGTGGTCATCGGGCGGCAGCGTGCCGATGTGCTGTCGCATCAGCTGAGACGCCGCCCGATTCTTGAAAAGAACGCGCTTCCGGAAGAGCTGCAGCCCTTGCGGAAGCGCCGTGGTACCTGCCGTGTTGCGCAGCTCAGCGGTTGTTGCCGCCACCGCTCGCCTGGCCGCCCTTCTTGCCGGCCTCGCGTGCTTCTTCCGAGGTGAACTCGTGGGCGTTGCCGCTTTCGTGGGCCGCCTTGCCGCCCTTGGAAGCGATTTCGCGCTGCTTGTCCTCGTCCATCGAAGCAAAGCCGCGGTTGCTGGTGCCACCCTTGTTGTCGTTCTGATTTGCCATTGCAGATTCTCATTCGTCGGTTGGGGAATGCACCACTGGACGCCGTGGTGCAGGGCCAGCATCGCGGTGGAGGCATCAATCGGACGTGGGGATTTCGACAGCCGGGCGTGAGCCGGCAAGCGGACTTGACGCGCGATCTTCACAGGCGAAAAACGCGGTGTGGCGACGCAATGCGGCAGACGCTCGACAGGATTGCGGCCCCATCGTGCGCGTGCGCCGAATGGCATGCGGCGACCATGCGACGACACGCCCCTACGTGTTGCACGCCGATGCCGGTGCGCGGGGCAGGAGCGGCCGGCTATGCTGGCGGCCCGACGCAGACCAGGACACAGCGATGACGACACGATGCCGATGGTGGGCAACCGTGCTGGCAATGACCGCGACGCTGGCCATGTCAGCCGGCGCCGCCACGCTGCCCGCCGGTGCTGCCAGACTGTTACCGGCCGGGCAGTCGGTGATGAGTGTCGCTAGCGCCGATCTCACCGGCGATGGCCGGCAGGATTACGTGGTTGCGTTGCGTGCATCCGCAGAACAAACGCTGCGCGGCCATGGCCATGCAGCACCGCCGCGTACCTTGCTGGTGCTGGTTGCAAACGCCGACGGTGGGTTTGTGGAAGCCGCGCGCAACACGCGTGTGATCTTCAGCGCCGACGAAGGCGGGCAGTGCGATCCATTTCTGGACAGCGACCAGGGCCTGGTCGCGAAGGGCGCGTATTTCACCGTGCAAAACGCGGTGGCGTGCGGACAACACTGGACCGACTACATCACCTTTCGTTACGACCGCCGCCGCGGCGTCTTCGTGTTCCACAAGCGCGTGATCGAAGCATGGGAAATGAACACCCAGGACACGCCCGATGCCCAAGCGCTGCGCCTGAGCGAGCACAAGGAAATTGCCGCCGACCCGCGTAAGCCGGTCCTGCTCTCTGCCTATACGCCTGCACCGTGACGGCGCTATCGCAGCGCATCCGGTTCGATGGCGGGCGCGGCCGTACGGGAAAGGCTCATGGATGTGACGAATCGCCTCACCGGACCCAACTAGACTGTAGCCACGGGAATGGCCCCGCGGAGAACATCACTTGAACGATCCCGGTCACGGAGAGCTGCGGGCGCCTCAGATCAGCGACACACGCGGCCTGCCTGTCGAGAAGCACCGCTCGGACATTTTCTTTGCCGCAGTGGAAACCACGCGCATGCCGATGACGGTGACCGACCCCCATCTTCCGGATAACCCCATCGTGTTCGCCAACCGCGCGTTCCTGGAGATGACCGGCTATGCCGCCGATGAGGTCATCGGCAACAACTGCCGTTTCCTGCAGGGGCCCGAGACCGATCCGGCCAGCATCAGCGATGTGCGCGCATCGATCGAAAGCCGCAGCGAATTTGCCACCGAGGTGCTGAACTACCGCAAGGACGGCTCCTCGTTCTGGAATGCGCTTTTCATCTCGCCGGTGTTCGACGACAAGGGCAACCTGGTCTATTTCTTCGGCTCGCAATTGGATGTGAGCCGGCGACGCGATGCCGAAGATGCGCTGCGCCAGGCGCAGAAGATGGAAGCGCTGGGCCAGCTGACCGGCGGCATCGCGCACGATTTCAACAATCTGCTGCAGGTGATGTCTGGACATCTGGAAGTGATCCAGATGATGGCCAGCGCCGGCGCGGGGAATGCCGAGCGGATTGCCTTCAGTGCCGAACACGCGGCGGCCGCCGCTGCCAAGGCGGCCACCTTGACCCAGCAATTGCTGGCGTTTTCGCGCAAGCAGAAACTGCGCGGGCGGGTCGTGAACCTCAACGGGCTGGTGGCCGGCATGACCAACATGGCCGAGCGCGCGCTGGGGGGCGGCGTCACCCTGCGCCAGACGCTGGAAGAAGGGCTGTGGAACTGCCAGATCGACACCACCCAGGCAGAGGTGGCGCTGTTGAATGTGTTGATCAATGCGCGCGACGCGATGGCGCAGGCAGAACGCAAGGAAGTCACGGTGCAGACCCAGAACGTGGAGATCTCAGGCCACGACCTGGCGATGTATCACCAGCTGTCCCCGGGCCGCTACGTCAGCATCGCCGTGACCGACACCGGCTCGGGCATGCCGCCGGAGGTGGTCAGCCGGGTGATGGAACCGTTCTTCACCACCAAGGAGGAAGGGCAGGGCACCGGCCTTGGCCTGTCGATGGTGTACGGCTTCGTCAAGCAGTCTGGCGGCACCGTGCGCATCTATAGCGAGGTGGGCGAAGGCACCACGGTGCGGCTGTATTTCCCCGCCTCCAGCGAATTCGAAAACGATTTGCAGGCCGCCAAGAGCCGCGCCATCGACAAGGGGGGCAACGAAACCATCCTGGTGGTGGAAGACAAGCAGGACGTGGCGGTGGTGGCGCGGATGTTTCTGGAAAACGCCGGTTACCGCGTCCTGTCTGCATCCAGCGGACGCGAGGCGGTGGAGATCCTGGAGAAGACCCTGCAGGTGGATGCGCTGTTCACCGACCTGATCATGCCCGGCGGTATGAACGGGGTGATGCTCGCCCGTGAGGCGCGCCGCATGTTGCCGAAGATCAAGATATTGCTCACCACCGGCTACGCCGATGCGAGCATCCAGCGCACCGATGTGGGCGGCGCCGAATTCGATGTGGTCGACAAACCCTACACGCAGAAGGAACTGCTCAAGCGCATCCGCATGTTGCTGGATGGGCCGACCGGGGTTGGTTGAGGCCGGCAGACCGCCAGTGCGATGCCGCTGCGGCATCGCACTGCAGCCGCGATTGCAGTTTCAAGATTGCGTCAGTTCGCCAGCGCGGCGCCCGCAGCCGCAGGCGTGGGGAGCAGCCTGGCAGCCGTGAGGCCCGCGGAGCTGGGCGCCCGTCGCCTCCGCCAGATCACCCGCGTCCTGCACGGGGCGTTGGCCAAATCACCAGGCTTGTCTTGCGGCGAGGACATCCAGGCCACATCGGTGAATAGCACGTCGGTGAGTGGCTGGCCGTTCCGGCACGCGCTGCACCACAGGCAGGTTCCCGCGATCACTCCCGAAAACGCACTGGTCCCGTAAAGGCAGTCACTACTGCTGCCGATCCCACCTCCGCGCGCTCAGTCACCCACCGGCGCCACATAACCTTCGGGTTTGTCGGCATTGCGCTCGAACAGGAACTTCTGCAGTTCGGCTTCGAGAAAGGCGCGGTGTTTTGGGTCGCGCGGCGACAGCCGGTTTTCGTTGATCAGCATGGTCTGATGCGCCAGCCACGCTTGCCAGGCGGTCTTGCCGATCTGCGCGAAAATGCGCTGGCCGAGCTCGCCCGGATACGGCACGAAATCCAGGCCTTCGGCGTCGCTTTGCTGGTAGTGGCAGAACACGGTGCGGGACATTCGGATTCCTTTGGGACACGCGTTTACAGCGCGTCGAGCAACTTGCGGATCGGCGCCGGCAGGCCCAGCGATGCAAGATCGGCAGGCGCTACCCAGCGTAGATCGTCATTGTCGCCCACCGCCGGACGTAGCGCGACCTTGCGCAGGCGCAAGGGCTGCAAATGCAGCCGGTAATGGCTGAAGGTGTGCACGATCAGCGGCATCTCGTCGGCGCGCTCGTAGTTGCCGTCGATATGCGCTGCGAACCAGGCGCGCATGCCGCTGTGGGTATCGGCCTGCGGCAGCGTCCACAGCGCGGCCCAGATGCCGGTTGGCGGGCGTCGCTGCAGCAGGATGTGGCCCTCGGCATTCTGCAGCAGCAGCGCAGTGGCCTCGCGTTCGGGCAACTGCTTGCCGGGCTTGGGAGTGGGCAATGCCTCGACCAGGCCATCGCGGCGTGCGATGCAATCGGCCTGCAGCGGGCACAGCACACAGGCGGGCTTGGCGCGCGTGCACAGCGTGGCGCCGAAATCCATCTGCGCCTGGGTGTAGTCGGCCAGGCGGCCAGCCGGGACATGCGCAACATGGCTGGTGGCCAGTTGCCATAACTGTTTTTCGACCGCCGGCAGGCCGGGATACCCGGCAATGCCGTGGAAGCGCGCGAGCACGCGTTTGACGTTGCCGTCCATGATCGCGAAGCGATCGTTCCAGGCCTGGCTCAGGATCGCGCCTGCCGTGCTGCGGCCGATGCCCGGCAGCGCAAGCAGTGCATCGAAGTCGCGCGGCAATTGCCCACCGTGCAGCGCGACGCATTGCTTGGCGGCGGCATGCAGATTGCGCGCGCGGGCGTAGTAGCCCAGTCCGGCCCACTGCGCCATCACGGTGTCGTTGTCGGCCGCCGCCAGATCGGCCAGCGCGGGGAAGCGCGCCATGAACTTGTGGAAATACGGAATGACCACCGCCACCTGGGTCTGCTGCAGCATGATTTCCGACAGCCACACCCGGTAGGGCGTGCGTGGGTGCTGCCAGGGCAGATCATGGCGGCCATGGCCGTCGAACCAGTGCAACAGGCGGTCGACAAAGGCATCGGCGGAGGGAGTGGCGTGGTCGGCTGGCATGAGCTTTGCTGGCGATGGAGGCGAGGCGAGAGTGGCGGGACGGGGGAGTGGATCTGCTGCGCGTGTCGTCCCTTCGCTACAGCGCAAACGTCATTCCGCCCAGGCACCGTTCGCAGAAAGATCCTTCATCGCCAGCCCGATGCGGTGGTGTCGGCGCATGGGAGCAGGCCGCTGACGCATCCGCGCGACCTTGCCTTCAGCGTCCTGCGCGCAAGCGCTGGGCAACCTCCAGAACGCATCGTGCCTGCAACCAATCGCATGACACCTGTCGCACCGTGCAACCTGCCTGTAGCGCCTGCGCGCGCAGCGGTTGCAGACGCGGGCAGGCATCTTCCGATCAGCCGCCCAAAGCGTCGGGCAACAGCGCGTCGACGAAGGCGACCGGGTCGAAGACGCGCAGATCTTCCGGACGCTCGCCGATACCGGCAAAGCGGATCGGAATATTGAACTCGCGCGCCAGCGCGAACACCACGCCGCCCTTGGCGGTGCCGTCGAGCTTGGTCACGACCAGGCCGGTGACGCCCACGGCAGCGTGGAACTGGCGCAGCTGCGAGATGGCGTTCTGGCCGGTGGTGCCGTCGATGACCATCAGGACTTCGTGCGGCGCGGCGGCATCGATCTTGCCGAGCACGCGGCGGATCTTGCCGAGCTCGTTCATCAGCCCGGTCTGGGTGTGCAGGCGGCCGGCGGTGTCGGCGATCAACACATCGGTGCCGCGCGCCTTGGCGGCCTGCAGCGCGTCGAACGCCACCGACGCGGCATCGGCGTTTTGCCCCTGCGCGATCACGGCCACCCCATTGCGATCGCCCCAGGCCTGCAATTGCGCCACCGCCGCAGCACGGAAGGTGTCGCCGGCGGCCAGCATCAGGCTGTTGCCTTCGTCCTTGAAGCGCTTGGCCAGCTTGCCGATGGTGGTGGTCTTGCCGACGCCGTTGACACCGACGGTGAGCACCACGAACGGTTTGAGCGAGCGGTCGATCACCAGCGGCTTGGAGACCGGCTGCAGCAGCGCGATGAGATCGGCACGCAAGGCCTTGAACAGAGCCTGGGCGTCGACGAATTCGCGCGATTTCATCCGCTTGCGCAGGCCGTCGATCAACGCAGTGGTGGCGCCGATGCCGACGTCGGCGGTGATCAGTGCGGTTTCGATTTCATCCAGCAGGTCGTCATCGAGCTTGGGATTGCGCGAGAACAGGCCGCCGAAGCTGCGTGCGAAGGTGCTGTTGCGCAGCCGCTCGCGCCAGCCGGGTTTTCCCGCCGGCGCGGCGGGGAGGGCGTCGCGCTGGCCGACGATGCTGTCGTCCTGCGTGCTCGCCAGCGGTGCACTGACGATGGCCGGTGCGGTGACCGTCGGCGCGGTACTGGTTGGGGGCGCGCTGGCGGGCGCTGCAGCAGCCGGTGCGGGCGTCGAAACCGGCGCAGCGGCGACCGGCGGTGCGACCACGGCAGGGGCTGCGGGTTGCGAAGGTGTGGCCGGCTGGGCAGGCACGACGGGAGGCGGCGTTGGAACGGTCTGCGGCTGCGCCACGACCGGCGGCACTACCACGACCGGCGCGCCGGGCGCGCTGGCGGGCATTGGGTCTGGCAGCGCCTGCAATGCGGTCGGCGCGGGCGCCGCAGGAGTTGCAGTCGCGCTGGGGACGGCGGCAATACTCTGCGCCTGGCCAGTGCGTGCAGCGAGTTCCTGCGCCAGCTGGTCGGCTGGCGCGGCGGTGGTCTGCGGCGGTGCTGGCGCCGCAGGCTCGCTGCCTGCCGAAGCAGGAGTGACAGGCGCAATAGCCGGCGTTGCGGCCGTCTGTCTGCCTGGCTCGGCCGTGGGCAGCGCGTCGACCGGCGATGCCGGGGTGGCGGCAGACGGCGCGGTGGGGAATGCGGCTGCCAGTTCTTCCAGGCTGTAGCGAGAGGTACGCGAGCTGTCGGGCGTGGTTGGCTTGTTACGGCGAAAAAAGCTGGCCATTGGCAACGCAGTAGGGGAAACCGGAAATTCTATCATCCGGCCCTGCTGACACCTTGACGCTGCCTTTAGCGCGGCGCCGCGTCCGGACGCATTGCATGCAGCGCAGTCCCGCAGGTCTGGCGACTGCCCCGGCTGCGCCAGTGCATGGCAAATCCTGCCGAATTCGGCATTTGTGCCAGCGATGTGTCAACGCGAAGTTGTGTCCTTATAACTGACCCTTGAGCGCGCGGTAATCGCGCGGCGTCATGCCGACGGTGGCCTTGAACTGACGCGCGAACGCGCTCTGGTCGGCGAACCCGCAGCGTTGCCCGATGCTGGCGATGCTGTCGTCGCCGTACAGCAGCCGCATCGCCGATTCGATGCGCAACTTGGTCAGCAATTGCTGCGGGGTGACCTGGAACACGCGGCGGAAGTGGCGTTCCAGTTGCGCCACCGATAACCCGGCCAGGTCGGCCAGGCTCTGCACGCGCAGGTTGTCGCCGAAGTTGGCCTGCATGTGTTCCATCACCTGGCTCAAGCGTTCGTACGCGGAATGTCGGCTGTCGGGCTGGCCCAGGTCGCGTGAGATGCCGACCACGCCGATCACCTCATTGGCCTCGCACAGCGGGCGTTTGAAGGTCAGGCACCAGCCCGGCAGGCGGTTGGGGTACAGATGCACTTCGAGCTGGTTGTCGATGAGCTCGCCGCACAGCACGCGGCGGTCCTGCATCATGTAGCTGCCGCCCAGCGGCAACGGGAACACTTCCAGCGGCGAGCGGCCGATGATCTCGCTGCGCAGCTTGCGTCCCAACCTGCGCACCAGGGTCAGGTTGCAATGGGTGTAGCGGCCCTCGCTGTCCTTGATGAAGAACACCACATCCGGCAGTGCATCGAACAGCGTCTGCATTTCCAGGGCGGGCAGGTTGAGGTCCATCAGGGTCATGGTAGCGGTCACGATTAGACGGTTGCACGACGGTGCAGCCCAGCAATGATCCTAGCGCAAACGCGCGGTTGTGATTCGGGTTGATGATTGTGCAGATTTCCGCATTTTCACTTGGCATTGAACGCTAGTCGCCCGCAGGTCGGCAGTGGGAGCATGGGGTATGCACACCATCGACGTCATCGACTCCCACACGGCTGGCGAGCCTACCCGCGTGGTCCTTTCCGGTTTTCCAGATCTGGGCGATGGCGACCTGGCGCAGTGCCGCGAACGCTTTCGCAGCGAGTTCGACCACTGGCGCAGCGCCATCGCCTGCGAGCCGCGTGGGTCGGACACCATGGTGGGCGCCTTGTTGCTGCCCCCGCGCGACCCAGGCGCCTGCACCGGGGTGATCTTCTTCAACAACGTGGGCTACCTGGGCATGTGCGGGCACGGCACCATCGGGGTGGTCCGCACGCTGGCCGAGCTGGGGCGCATCGGCCCGGGCCAGCACCGGATCGAGACGCCGGTCGGCACGGTGGGCGTGGAGCTGGCCGACGACGGCACGGTGTGGGTGGACAATGTCGAGAGCTATCGCGTTGCCAGCGGGGTGGAGGTGGAGGTGCCGGGGCATGGCCGGGTGCGCGGCGACGTGGCCTGGGGCGGCAACTGGTTCTTCATCACCGAGCAGGCGCCGTGCGCGCTGGACCTGGCGCATCAGCGCGAGCTGACCGCCTACACCGAGGCGGTTCGGCTGGCCCTGGAAGCGGCCGGGATCACTGGCGAGGCAGGTGGCGAGATCGACCATATCGAAGTCAACGGCGCTGCGCCCGACGGTAGCGGCGTGGCGCGCAATTTCGTGCTGTGCCCGGGCTTGGCCTACGACCGCTCGCCATGCGGCACCGGCACCAGCGCCAAGCTGGCCTGCCTGGCGGCGGACGGCAAGTTGGCCGAAGGCGAGCGCTGGGTGCAGCAAGGCATTCTGGGCAGCGCCTTCGAAGGCAATTATCGGTTGAGCGGGCGTGGCATCGCACCGCGCATCAGTGGGCGGGCGTACATCACCGCGCGCGCGCAACTGGTGATCGACCCGGCGGACCCGTTCGCCTGGGGCATCGTGGCCTGATGGAACCCCAGCGGCCCGCACCGGTGCTTGCGTCGGTCACGCCGTCTGGCGCAGTACTGTCTGCTGCGATGGCAGGAACTGCTGCTGCAACGCCTGCGTCGGCAGCGGCGCCTGGATTGGGTGCGGTTGCCGAATCCGGGTCCGCCGCGTCTGCCGCGTACACGCGACGCAGTTACGACCTGATCGTGATCGGCGCCGGCATTGTGGGCGCCGCTTGCGCGGAAGCGGCGGCGGGCGAGGGCCTTCGCGTGGCCATCGTCGAGCCGGGACCGATCGGCGGCGGCGCCACCGCCGCGGCGATGGGGCATTTGGTGGCGATGGACGACGACCCGGCCGAGCTGGCGTTGTCGGCGTATTCGCTGCGGCTATGGGAACGCTTCGCCACGCTCAGCGACGCCGAATTCAGCCGCTGCGGCACGCTGTGGGTGGCCCGCGATGCGCGCGAACTGGCGGCGGTGCCAGCCAAGATCGCGCGCCTGGCAACGGCCGGCCTGCATGCCGAAGCGATCGATGCCGCGCAGCTGTATGCGCTGGAGCCACAGCTGGTGCCCGGGCTGGCTGGCGGCATGCGCGTGCCCGATGAAGCCGTGGTGTATCCGCCGCGGGTCGCGCGGCATTTGGTGGGCGTGGCCTGCACGTCCGGTGCACGCTTGTTTGCCGGCCGCCGCGTGGTGCAGCTGCAGGCGCATGCGGTGCGTCTGGACGATGGGCAGACGCTCGCCGGGCCGGTGCTGGTGGCCAGCGGTGTGGCCTTGCCGCAGTTGCTGCCCGAGCTGGCACTGCGCCCGCGCAAGGGCCATTTGGTGATCACCGACCGGCACCCGGGGCTGATCCGGCATCAGCTGCTGGAACTGGGCTATGCGGATTCGGCGCACGGGGCCGACGACACCAGCGTGGCCTTCAATGTGCAGCCGCGGCCCACCGGGCAGATTCTGATCGGCTCCTCGCGCCAGTTCGGCGAACACGACCGCGCCTTGTCGATGCCGGTGCTGCAGCAGATGCTGCAGCGCGCCTTTGCGTACCTGCCGGTCCTGCGCGAGCTGCAGGCGATCCGCGTGTGGACCGGCCTGCGTCCGGCCACGCCGGACGGGCGCCCGTATTTGGGGGTGGTGCCCGGCCGACGCGATGTGTGGGTGGCCGCCGGTCACGAGGGGTTGGGGGTCACCACGGCGCTGGGGAGCGCACGGGTGATCGTGGACAGCCTGCTCGGGCGCACCCCGGCCATCGACCCGGCGCCCTACGCACCGGCGCGTGCCGTGCAAGGAGCGCCCGCATGAGCGCGACGGTGCGTCTGCAGGTGGACGGGCGCATGGTCGAGGTGCCGGCCGGTGCCAGCGTGGCGGCGGCCGTGGCGCAGGCGACGTTGCAGTTTCGCCAATCGAGCAGTGGGCAAGCGCGCGCGCCCCTGTGCGGCATGGGCGTGTGTTTCGAATGCCGCGTGCGCATCGATGGCGTGGGACAGCAACGCGCCTGCCTGGTGGACGCATGCGATGGCATGCAGGTGCGCACCGATGGCTGAGCGCGTGCTGCATTTCGATGTGTTGGTGATCGGCGCCGGCCCGGCCGGGCTGGCGGCGGCGCAGGCGGCGGCCAGCCAAGGCGTGCGCGTGGGCGTGGTCGACATGCAGCCACGTACCGGCGGTCAGGTGTGGCGCAGCGATGTGCAACACGGCGTGCCGGCCGATGCGCGCGCATTGCGGCAGCAGGTGGCGGGCAATGCATCGATCACCGTGCTGACGCGCACGCAGATTCTGCTGGCGCAACCGGGCTGGCTGCTGGCCGATGGCCCCGACGGCACGCTGCAACTGCATTACGCCGCCCTGGTGCTGGCCACCGGTGCGCGCGAATTGCTGTTGCCATTTCCAGGCTGGACCTTGCCCGGCGTCACCGGTGCCGGCGCCGCGCAGGCGCTGGCCAAGCAGGGCTGGCCGCTGGCCGGCAAGCGCGTGCTGGTGGCCGGCAGTGGCCCGCTGTTGCTGGCCAGTGCGGCCACGTTGCAACGGCATGGCGCGCAGGTGCTCGGCATTCACGAACAGACCTCGCCGGCCGCCTTGCGCCAGTTCGCACTGCAGTTGTGGCGCTGGCCGGGCAAGGCCGCGCAGGCGGTGGCCTTGCGCCTGCAGCTGCGTGCAGTGGCATATCGCGCCGGCAGCATCGTGGTTGCCGCGCATGGCGACACGCAGCTGCGCGAAGTGGAGCTCGCCGGGCCCGGCGGCCGCACGCGTCTGGCCTGCGATCAACTGGCGGTGGGCTATGGCCTGGTGCCCAACACCGAGCTTGCGCAATTGCTGGGTTGTCAGCTGCATGCCTGCGGCGCGCACCAGCAGGTGCAGGTGGATGCGCTGTTGCGTACCAGCGTTAACCAGATCTTTGCCGCCGGCGAAGTCTGCGGCATCGGCGGGCGCGATTGCGCATTGATCGAAGGAGCGATGGCCGGACACATGGCGGCCGATGCACCGGAGGCGGCGCTGCGTCTGCAGCCACGGCGTGACGCCGCGCGTGCGTTTGCCGATCTGCTGCAACGGCACTTCGCGCTTGACCCGCGCATCCGCACGCTGGCACAGGCGGACACCTTGATCTGCCGCTGCGAAGACGTGCCGCTGGCCGCCCTGGACAGCTTCGACGATGCACGCGACGCCAAGCTCGCCTCGCGCTGCGGCATGGGCGCCTGCCAGGGCCGTATCTGCGGCGCTGCGCTGGCCGAACTGGGGCGCTGCCCGCCCGATCTTTCTACCGACGCCGGCCGCCGGCCGCCGTTGTTCCCGGTCCGCCTCGCGGCGCTGGCCGACTCGTTCACTTCCGACTCGCAAGGGAAACATCCATGAGCAATGCTGCGTTCTGGCACGGCGTGCTGCCGGCCATCACCACCCCGTTCACCGCCAACGGCGACATCGACCACGAGTTCCTCGGCAAGCACGCCAATCAACTGGTGGATGCCGGTTGCACCGCGATCGTGCCGCTGGGCTCGTTGGGGGAGGCCGCGACCTTGAGCGTGGAAGACAAGCTGGCGATCCTGCGCACACTGGTCACCGCCCTGAACGGTCGCGTGCCGGTGGTGCCGGGCATCGCCAGCCTGGCCACCGGCGAAGCGGTCGCGCTGGCCAAGGCGGCCAAGGACATCGGCTGCGGCGGCTTGATGGTGCTGCCGCCGTACGTGTATTCCACCGACTGGCGCGAGATGGGCGCGCATGTGCGCGCGGTGATCGGCGCAACCGATCTGCCGGTGATCCTGTACAACAACCCAGTGGCCTACAAGACCGATTTCGGCCCGGCGCAGATCGCCGAGCTGGCCGCCGAATTCCCGAACCTGCAGGCCGTGAAGGAATCCTCCGGCGACGTGCGCCGCTTCGCTGCGCTCCAGGAATTGCTGGGCGATCGCCTGGCGCTGCTGGTGGGCATGGACGATGCCATCGTCGAAGGCCTGAGCATGGGCGCCAAGGGCTGGATCGCCGGCCTGGTCAATGCGTATCCGAAGGAATCGGTGCGCCTGTTCGAACTCGCCCGCGATGGCGGTTACCCGGCGGCCAGGGAGCTTTACCACTGGTTCCTGCCGCTGCTGCGCCTGGATACGGTGCCCACCTTCGTGCAGCTGATCAAACTGGTGCAGGCCAAGGTCGGCATGGGCAGCGAGCAGGTGCGTGCGCCGCGCCTGGTGGTGGCCGGCGCCGAGCGCGATGCCGCCTTGAAGGTGATCGACCATGCCATCGCCACCGCGCCTACATTGTCTTGATGGCGCACTGATGCTGCCCTGGTCCGTCGTGCCTGCGGGTGAGCGCCAGGCGCCAGTTGTGCCGATTCGTAGCACGCGCCCTGCCTGCGCGCGCCGCGATGCGTTGGCCGATGCGGATGTGGCATCCAGTGCTGCATCCTCATCGTCTTTTTGGTCTGCCGCCAGCGCACCGAGCGCAGGTCCTGCCTCCCTGTCACCGAAGGTGCCGCAATGAACGATACGAACCACTCCATTCCCGCGGCCGCAGCCAAGATCCTGCTGGCAGGGCAATGGCAAGCCAGCCGCGCCGCCACCGGCAGCTTCCGCGCTGCCGACCCGGCCACCGGCGAGCCGATCGGGCCGTACTTTCCGGTCAGTGGTGCGGACGATGTGGAAGCGGCCGTGGTTGCGGCGCAGTCAGTGGCGGCGGCGTTGGCGGCCGCACCGGTCGAGCGGATCGCGGCCTTTCTGGAAGGCTATGCCGACGCGCTGGATGCCGACGCCGAGACCCTGGTCGCGCTGGCGCATGCCGAGACGGCGTTACCGGCGCCCACACGCTTGCGCGGCAACGAACTGCCGCGCACCAGCGGCCAACTGCGGCACGCCGCACAGGCCGTGCGCAGCTACAGCTGGACCCAGCCCATCATCGACAGCGCGGCAGACCTGCGTTCGCACCTGGCGCCATTGGGCAAACCGGTGCTGGTGTTCGGCCCGAACAACTTTCCGTTCGCATTCAATGCGATCGCCGGCAGCGATTTCGCCTCGGCGATTGCCGCGCGCAACCCGGTCATTGCCAAGGCGCATCCGTTGCATCCGGCCACCAGCCAGCGCATGGCGCAGCTCGCGCATCAGGCCTTGGTTGGGGCCGGTCTGCCTGCGGCGGCGGTGCAACTGCTGTATCACTTCGACACTGCCATCGGCCTGCGCTTGGCGGGCGATGCGCGGCTGGGCGCGATCGGTTTCACTGGCAGCCGTGCCGGTGGGCTGGCACTGAAGGCGGCCGCAGACGCGGCGGGCGTGCCGTTTTATGCCGAGCTTTCCAGCGTCAACCCGGTCTTCCTGTTGCCGGGCGCGCTGGCCGAACGCGGCGATGCGCTTGCGCAGGAATTCTTCGCCTCCTGCACGCTGGGGAGCGGGCAGTTCTGCACCAACCCCGGTGTGGTGGTGGTGCCGCATGGCGCGGCTGGCGATGCGTTCGTTGCGGCCACCAAGGCGCATTTCGAAGCGGCCATGCCGATGGTGCTGTTCTCCGCCGCTGGTGTAGAAGGCGTGCAACGCGGTGTGGCGAGCCTGCGTGCCGCCGGCGCCAGCATGCTGGCCGGCGGACACACCGGCGAGGATGGCTACCGCTATGCGCCGACCTTGTTGAGCGTGGATGCGCAAGCCTTTCTGGCCAACCCGCACGCCCTGCAGGCCGAAGCCTTCGGCCCGGTGAGCCTGCTGGTGCGCGCAGCCGATGTGGCGCAGATGGCACAGGTGGCTGCCGCGTTCGAAGGCAACCTGACCGGCACGTTGTACCGCGCGGCCGACGGCAGCGACGATGCGGCGTGGCAGACCATCGCCCCGGTGTTGCGCGCGCGGGTAGGGCGGTTGATCAACAGCAAGATGCCGACCGGCGTGGTCGTGAGCGCGGCGCAGAACCACGGCGGCCCGTTCCCGAGCACCGGGCATCCGGGCTTCACGGCGGTGGGCATGCCCGGCGCCATCCGCCGTTTTGCCGCCTTGCACAGCTACGACGCGGTGCCCGATGCACTGCTGCCTGCCGAACTGCGCCAGCGCAATCCGGGCGGCGTGGCACGTCTGGTCGATGGGCAATGGAGCACGGCCGATCTTGGAGCCGGCGCATGAGCAGCCAGATCGGCGGGCTGTCGCTTGCGCAAGCGCGTGCGCAACTGACGCCGTGGACACAATGCGCCGCGTCGATCGCCACGGACGAATACGAGCGCCGCATCGAGCGTGCGCGCACCCTCATGCGCGCGCATGGCGTGGATGCGCTGTTGATCGGTGCCGGCACGTCGCTGCGCTATTTCACCGGCGTGCCGTGGGGGGCGAGCGAGCGTCTGGTGGCCCTGCTGCTGACGCTGGATGGCGAGCCGGTGCTGATCTGCCCGATGTTCGAGGAAGGCTCGCTGGATGCGGTGCTGAAGATCCCGGTGACCAAATACCTGTGGGAAGAGCACGACGACCCGTACGCACTGGTGGTACAGGCCATGGACGAGCGCCATGCGCATGCCCTGGCGCTGGACCCGGGCATTGCGTTCGCCGTGCATACCGGTCTGCGTGCGCATCTGGGCAAGGCCATTCGTGATGCCGGCGCGATCATCGATGGCTGCCGCATGTGCAAGTCGCCGGCCGAGCTGGCATTGATGCAGCAGGCTTGCGATATGACCTTGCTGGTGCAGCGGCTGGCGGCCGGTATCGCACACGAGGGCATGGGGACCGATGAACTGGTGCGCTTCATCGACCAGGCGCACCGCGCGCTGGGCGCCGACAACGGATCGACCTTCTGTATCGTGCAGTACGGCCACGCCACTGCGTTTCCGCACGGCATCCCGGGTGTGCAGCACCTGCGCGAAGGCGAACTGGTGTTGATCGACACCGGCTGCACCGTGCAGGGCTACCACTCCGACATCACCCGCACCTGGATCTATGGCGCGGCCAACGACGCGCAGCAGCGCATCTGGGACCTGGAGCAGGCCGCGCAGGCGGCGGCATTCGCAGCGATCCGCCCGGGCGTGGCATGCGAGGCGGTGGATCAGGCTGCGCGCAAGGTGCTGGAGGCAGCCGGGCTCGGCCCCGACTATCGATTGCCCGGGTTGCCGCATCGCACCGGTCACGGCTGCGGCCTGGCGATTCATGAGGCGCCTTACCTGGTGCGCGGCAATGCGCTGCCGTTGCAGCCGGGCATGTGTGCCAGCAACGAGCCGATGGTCGTGGTGCCGGAACAGTTCGGCGTGCGCCTGGAAGACCATTTCCACGTGACCGACGATGGCGCGCAGTGGTTCACGCCGCCGTCGGTGGCGATCGATCAACCGTTTGCGTGAGCCGTTACAGGTTCACGCACGCGTAGGAGCGCACCCGGGCGCGACGGGCAGTCCCGATGAAGCCGTCGCGCTCAGGCGCGCTCCTACAGCCGCCATTGCATCTTGGAGTGAATGCATGAAACACCTGCGTCCCGTTGCCATCGGTCTACTCGCCGCGGCCTTGGTCACCGCCTGCAAGCCGGCGCCGCCCGCAGCGGAGCGGGCGGCTACACCTGCCTCCGCCTCGACCGGCGAGCAGGCTGCCAAGGCCTTCGATGCGCTGCTGGACAAGCAGTGGCAGTACCAACTGCAGCACAACCCCGAGTTCGCCAGCATCATCGGCGACAAGCGTTACAACGACCGCTGGAGCGATTACTCGCTGGAGGCCGTGCAGGCAGAGCGCAGCGCAACGGCCGACCTGCTCAAGCAGTTCGAAGCGGTGGATACCAAGACGCTGGACGAGCAACGCCAGCTCAGCCTGCAGATGATGCTGGGCCAGTTGCGCGACAAGCTGGAAGGGATCGACCTGAAGACCTATGCAATGCCGCTGGAACCGATCGGCGGCATACAGTTGGCGTTGGCCGGCTACGGCGATGCCTTCCCGTTCGAAAATGCCAAGGATTACCAGGACTACATCAAGCGGCTGCAGGCGATTCCGACGGTGATCGACCAGGTGATCGCAGTGTCGCGGCAGGGGGCGAAGGACGGCCTCACCCAGCCGCGTTATCTGCTGGAGCGCTTGCCCGAGCAGATCGACAAGATTGCGGCCTTGACCGGGGAGCAGAGCCCGTTCGCCTCGCCATTGAAAAAGCTCGACGCCGCCGTACCGGCCGATCAACGCGATGTGCTGCGCCAACAGCTGCTCGCCGCGATCGACCAACAGGTGCGCCCGGCTTACGCAAAGCTGGCCGCGTTCGTCCGCGACGAATATGCCGCGCAGGGGCGCGCGCAGGAAGGTGTCTGGTCGCTGCCCGATGGCGAGCTCCGCTATCGTTACGCCATCCACACCCAGACCACCACCGACATGGCGCCGGAGGACATCCACCAGATTGGTCTGAAGGAGGTGGCGCGCATCGAAGGCGAGATGACGCAGATCGCCAAGGCGCAGGGTTTTGCGGATCTGGCCAGCTTCCGCAAGGCCGTGGAGACCGACAAGCGACACTTCGCCACCTCGGGCGACCAGATCCTGCAGCAATACCGCCAGTACATCGCAGCGATGGAACCGCAGCTGCCGAAGTTGTTCGGCCATCTGCCCAAGACCCCGCTGGAAGTGCAGGCGATGCCGGCGTTCCGGCGTACCGCACCGGGCGCCGAATACTGGCAGAGCAATCCGGAAGGCACCAAGCCGGCGATCGTGAAGGTCAACACCAGTGACTTCGCCAGCCGCACGTTGATCAATATCGAAACCACCGCCTACCACGAAGGCGTGCCCGGGCATCACCTGCAGATCTCGCTTGCGCAGACATTGCCGTTGCCGCCGTTCCGCCAGCAGGCCGGCTACAACGCCTATATCGAAGGTTGGGCGCTGTATGCCGAGCGCCTGGGCAAGGAGATCGGTTTCTTCAAAGATCCGTACAACGACTATGGGCGCCTGTCCGGCGAATTGCTGCGCGCCAACCGGTTGGTGCTCGACACCGGCGTGCACTACAAGCACTGGAACCGCCAGCAAATGGTGGATTTCTTCCACGCACATCCGTCCGATGACGAGCCCAGCATCCAGTCTGAAACCGATCGCTACATCGTGTGGCCGGGCCAAGCGCTGGGGTACAAGCTCGGCCAGCTGCAGATCCTGGCGCTGCGTGCGGAAGCCGAGAAGGAACTCGGTGAGCGCTTCGATGTGCGTGCCTTCCACGATGCGGTGCTGGGCGGAGGCGCGATGCCGCTGGCACTGTTGCAGCAACGGGTGCGGCAGTGGATTGCGCAGGCCAAGGCGGCGCCGGAGGCATACCCATGAGCACCACCAGCGCGTTACGCGCAAGCACATTGACCCTGTTGATTGCGGCCTGCCTGGGCGGGCTGGCCTTGCCTGTGCACGCGGCCGAGGCTGCGGCTGCGGCCACGCAGAACACTGCAGCGGCACGCTTCAAGGCCTTGTACACACGCGAGTGGCGCTGGCGCCAGGCGCAGGCGTCGGGCGCGGTGGATGAAGACAACCAGGCCACGCAGGAGCAACAGGCCGACCATCTGCCCAAGGTCGATGTCGCCACGCAGAACCAGCGCACGGCGTATTGGCAACAGGTGTTGAAGGAACTGGATGCCATCCCGCAGGCACAGTTGTCGGCCGAAGACCAGGTGAGCTACCAGGTGTATCGGCAGCAATTGCAGGTACTGCTGGACCAGCAGCATTTTCGCGCCTGGGAAATGCCGTTCAATAGCGACTCGGCGTTCTGGAGCGATCTGGGCTTCAGCGCCGAGGCCACGCTGCGCACGCGCGAGGATTACCAGCGTTATCTGAAGATGTTGGCCGACATCCCGCGCTATTTCGCCGAGCACACCGACAATATGCGCGCCGGGCTGGCGCGCGGTTTCACCCAGCCGCGGGTCACGATGACCGGGCGCGACCAGTCCATCGCCGATGTGGCGCAGGCCAAAGGCGAGGCCAACCCGTTCTACGCGCCGTTCAAGCAGATGCCGGCGACGCTGCCGGCCGATGTGCAGGCGCAACTGCGCCAGCAGGCAGTCAAGGCCATCGATACACAGGTGGTGCCGGCATACGCCAAGCTGCTGGATTTCATCCGCAATGACTACCAGCCGCGCGCACGCACCACGCTGGCCGGCGAAGCGTTGCCGGACGGCCAGGCGTATTACCGTGCGCAGATTCGCGAGTTCACTACGCTGGATTTGAGCCCCGACCAGATCCATCAGATCGGCTTGCAGGAGGTGGCCAAGCTGCGCACGCAGATGGACCAGACCATCGCGGCCAGCGGCTTCAAGCCGCCGGCCGGGCAGGCGGTGTTCCCGGCGTTTCTGCACTTCCTGCGGACCGACCCGCAGTTCTACGCCAAGACCCCGGAAGAGTTGCTCAAGCAGGCGGCCTGGATCGCCAAGCGCGTGGACGCCAAGGTGGGCGATTACATCGGCCGGCTGCCGCGCCGTCGCTTCGCCATCGAGCCGGTGCCGCCGGAGCTGGCGCCGTTCTACACCGGCGGTCGCGGCGGGCCGGGCATCTATCTGGTCAATACCTACAACCTGCCGTCGCGGCCGCTGTACAACCTGACCGCGCTGACACTGCATGAGTCCTCGCCGGGCCACGCATTGCAGATGCCGCTCGCGGCAGAGGCGCAAGGCTTGCCGGAGTTCCGTCGCTACGGCTTCATCTCCGCCTACGGAGAAGGTTGGGCGCTGTATTCGGAGTATCTGGGCCAGGAAATGGGCATGTACGACACACCCTATGACCGCTTCGGTTACCTGACCTACCAGATGTGGCGCGCCTGCCGCCTGGTGATCGATACCGGCATCCACCACAAGGGCTGGACGCGCGAGCAGGCGCAGGCCTACCTGCGCGACAACACTGCGCTCAGCGAGCACGAAGTCACCACCGAGGTGGACCGCTACATCGCCTGGCCGGGGCAGGCGCTGTCGTATTACCTGGGCGAGCTGAAAATACTGGAGCTACGCCGCAAGGCAGAAGCCGCGCTGGGCGAAAAGTTCGACCTGCGCAACTTCCACGATGCGGTGCTGCAGACCGGTTCGGTGCCATTACCGGTGCTGGAAGCGCGCATCGACCGCTTCATCGCCGATGGCGGCGTGTCGCCATACCCGCCGGATGACCCGGCAGAGGCATCGGCAGAGGCGAAGGCCTCTGCCAGCGACTGACACGTGCGCGCACGTGATGCTCTAAGTGCAGTAACCGCGCTTTCCACACTTCGGGGCGACGTATGACCACACACGCTGCGACTACGCAAGGCAAGTTCCACAAGCGCCTCAGCCTCACCGACCTGACCTTTATCGGGCTGGGTTCGATCTTCGGTTCCGGGTGGTTGTTTTCGGCCAGCCATGTCTCATCGATCGCGGGGCCGGCCGGCATCGTGTCGTGGATACTCGGCGGTATCGCGGTGCTGCTGCTCGGGCTGGTGTATTGCGAACTCGGCGCGGCATTGCCGCGCGCCGGCGGAGTGGTGCGCTACCCGGAGTATTCGCATGGCGCCTTGCTCGGTTCGCTGACCGGCTTCATCACCTTGATCGCGTTCTCCAGCCTGATCGCGATCGAAGTGGAGGCGGCGCGGCAATACGCAGCGGCTTGGTTCCCGTGGTTGAGCCAGCCGAACAGCACCCATCCCAGCGTGGCGGGTTGGCTGGTGCAGCTGGCCTTGCTGGTGCTGTTTTTCGTACTCAACTATTTCAGCGTCAAGACCTTCGCGCTGGCCAACAACATCGTCAGCATCTTCAAGTTTCTGGTGCCGATCCTGGTGATCGTGCTGCTGATGCAGCACTTCGATGCCGGCAATCTGAGCGTGCATGGGTTCTCGCCCTCTGGCATGGCCGGTGTGGAAGCGGCGATCTCGGCCGGCGGCATCATCTTCGCGTATCTGGGGTTGACGCCGATCGTGTCGGTGGCCAGTGAGGTGCGCGACCCGCAGCGCAATATTCCGATTGCGCTGATCCTGTCGGTGGCGCTGTCCACGGTGATTTACGTGCTGCTGCAGCTGGCGTTCCTGGGCAGCATCCCGGCCGCGCAGCTCGCGCAAGGCTGGGCGGGCATCGACAAGGCCTTCTCGCTGCCGTACCACGACATCGCCCTGGCCTTGGGCATGGCGTGGCTGGCTGCGCTGGTGATCTGCGATGCGATGGTCTCGCCCAGCGGCACCGGCAACATCTACATGAATGCCACGCCGCGCGTGGTGTACGGCTGGGCGCGCAGTGGCGGGTTCTTGCCGGTGCTGACGCGGGTGGACCCGGCGTCGGGTATCCCGCGTCCGGCACTGTGGTTGAGCCTGGGGTTGTCGATCTTCTGGACGCTGCCGTTTCCCTCGTGGGAAACGCTGATCGGGGTGGTGTCGGCCGCCTTGGTGCTGAGCTATGCGGTGGCGCCGATCACGGTGGCGGCCCTGCGCCGCAGCGCGCCGGACTTGCCACGCCCATTTTTCGTGCGTGGCCTGCCGGTAATGGGGCCGCTGTCGTTCATGGTTGCGGCGTTGATCGTGTACTGGTCCACCTGGCTGACCTTGTCGTGGTTGCTCGGCTTGCAGGTGCTGGCGTTCGTGCTGTACGTGCTATTTCGCCTGCCTTCGCGCCAGGGCCGCGCGCGCCTGGTGCGGCAGGTACGCGCGTCGCTGTGGCTGATCGTGTTCTTCGTGCTGGTGATGCTGGTGTCGTGGGCGGGCACGTTCGGTGGACATGGCTGGATTGCGCATCCCTTCGATACGTTGAGCGTGGCGGTCATCGCGTTCTGCATCTATCACTGGGGCGCACGCAGCGGTTTGCGCAGCGACGAGCTTGCGCTGGAGGAGGACGATGGTGAGTGATGCGCGCCGCCGCGCATTTGGTTTGCGTCGATGGTCTGCGCTGGCCGGGTACATGATGGTGTTGTCGGGTGCTGTGCAGGCTGCGCCCAGCGTTGCCGATTACCAACGTTCGCTGGGTCTGCGCGAACAGTGGATGACGCTGACGGAGAATGTCGCCTGGCCGGCGCAATGGCAGGACAATGGCAGGTTCTATTACCGCAAGACGGTGCCGGGCGGCTTTGCGTTTGTCAGTGCCGATGTGGCCACCTTGCAGAAGCAGCCGGCCTTCGATCAGGCACGCGTGGCGCAGGGCCTGAGTGCGGCAACCGGCAAGCCCTATGCGGCGCTGCGTCTGCCGTTCGAGCAGTTTTCGTTTTCAACCGAGGGCGAACGCAGCGATGGCGCCATTGTCTTCGCACTGGACGATGCGCCCTGGCGTTGCACGCTGACCACCTACCACTGTGCGCCCGATGCTCGGCCGCAGGCCACTTCACGCCCACGCGGTTTCGGCGTGGTGCGCGACCCGCTGGTGCCGGCCGACACCACGCCGCGTCGCTCGCCGGATGCCAGGTGGGAGGTGCTGGCCGATGGTTGGAACCTGGTGTTGCGCCGTGTCGCCGACGGGCAGGTCACCCGGCTCAGCAGCGACGGCCGTGCCGATGACTATTTCGATCTGGAGAGTGTTGCCTGGTCGCCGGATTCGCGGCAGCTGGCGGTGTATCGCGTGCGTCCGGGGCTGGCTCGCCGTGTCACCCGCGTCGAAGCCGCGCCTGCCGGCGGTGGGCAACCGGTGGTGCACACCCAGTTGTATCCCAAGCCGGGCGATGCGGTGGATGTGGAACGGCCGGTGCTGTTCTCCCTGGACGGAACACGTCGCGACGTGGACACGGCGTTGTTCGACAACCCGTATTCGTTGTCGCCGCTGCAGTGGCGCAGCGACGGGCGCAGTGTCGCGTTCGACTATGTGCAACGCGGCTTCCAGCGCATGCGCGTGATTGCGGTGGATGCACGCAGCGGGCGCGCGCGCGTGGCAGTCGGCGAAGACGCCCGCACCTTCGTGTATGCCGACCGCAGCTTTCGCCACGACGTAGACGCGCGTGGCGATGAGGTGCTGTGGATCTCCGAGCGCGATGGCTGGCGGCACCTGTATCTGTTCGATGGACGCAGCGGCAAGGTGAAGCGCCAGCTCACCCGCGGGCCGTGGGTGGTGCGCGATGTGCTGCGCGTGGACGATGCGCAACGCCGCATCTGGTTCACTGCCAGCGGGATGGAGGCGGGCAAGGACCCGTACGACCGGCAGCTCTACAGCGTTGATTTCGACGGCCGCCGGTTGACCCGCCTGACCCACGCCGATGCCGACCACGACGTGGCCATTGCCGATGATGGCCTGCATTACGTCGATGTCTATTCGCGTCCGGACCTGCCGCCGGTGATGGAGCTGCACGCCATCGATGGCCAGCTGCTGCACACCGTGGAGCGTGGCACGATCGACAAGCTGCAGGCCGCCGGCTGGCGCGCGCCGGAGACCTTCGTGGCCAAGGGGCGCGACGGTACCACCGATATCTGGGGCATGGTGGTGCGTCCGCGCGACTACGATCCGCGCAAGACCTATCCGGTGATCGAAAACATCTATGCGGGGCCGCATGATTCCTTCGTGCCCAAGACGTTCTGGCCGTTCGGTTATCACTCCGGCGGCGACAAGCAGATCGGCATGCAGGCGCAGGCCGATCTGGGTTTCATCGTGGTGATGATCGACGGCATGGGGACCGCCAACCGCTCCAAGGCGTTTCATGATGTCGCGTGGAAAAACCTGGGCGATTCAGGGTTTGCCGACCGCATTGCCTGGCATCGTGCGCTGGCGGCCAACGACCCGTCTTACGACATCAGCCGCGTCGGCATCTACGGTGCATCGGCCGGCGGGCAGAGCACGCTGGGAGCGCTCGAGCGTCACCCGGAGTTCTACAAGGTGGGCGTTGCGTTCGCCGGGTGCTACGACAACCGCATAGACAAGATCAGCTGGAACGAGCAGTGGATGGGCTGGCCGGTGGATGCCAGCTACGCCGCAGCCTCGGGCGTGGTCAATGCGAGCAAGCTGCAGGGCGACCTGCTGCTGATCGTGGGCGAGCAGGACAGCAATGTGGATCCGGCGTCCACCGCACAAGTCGTCGATGCCCTGATCAAGGCCGGCAAGGAATTCGACCTGCTCACCGTGCCGGGTGGCGAGCATTCGGTTGGCCGCTCCAGCGGGCCGATCGATTACGTGCAACGTCGCCAGTACGACTTCTTCGTGCGCCACCTGCGCAACGAGCCTACGCCGCACTGGAATTCCCTGCCATCGGAGACGCAATGATGCGTTTGTTTGCTCGATTCAAGCCGCAGCGGCGCAGCCGGGTGGCGGGTCTGCTGTGGTCGCTGGCATTGCTGGCTGGCAACGCACCGTTGCTTGCGGCCGCCGAAGAACTGCCGCGCTTCGTCACCAAGGACGGCCGCCACGCGGTGTTTGTCGATGGTGCGCCGTATACCATCCTGGCCGCGCAGTTGCATAACTCCAGCGCATGGCCGGCGGTATTGCCCAAGGCATTGGACGATGTGGTTGCCCTGCACGCCAATACGGTGGAAGCGCCTGTGTACTGGGAGCAGTTCGAGCCGGCACAGGGCCGCTTCGACACGACCAATGTGGACGCGCTGATTGCCGGCGCCCGCAAGCGGGGCCTGCGTGTCGCGCTCCTGTGGTTCGGTAGCTGGAAGAACGGCCAGATGCATTACGTGCCCGAATGGATCAAGCGCGACGAGGCGACGTACCCGCGCATGCGCGATGCCAATGGCGAGCCGGTGGATGTGTTGTCGCCCCATGTGGCCGCCAACATGCAGGCCGATGCGCGTGCGTTCACCGCGTTGATGCAGCATCTGCGCAAGGTGGATGGCGACCGCCACACGGTGATTCTGGTGCAGGTGGAAAACGAGCCCGGCGCGATCGGCACCGTGCGCGATCACGGCCCGGCAGGCGAGGCAGCGTTTGCGCAACCGGTACCAGCCGCGATTGCGCGCGCACTCGGCAAACCGCAGGGCAGCTGGCAGCAACTGTTCGGCGCCGAAGCTGCCGAAGCGTTCAACGCATATGCAACCGCTGCTTACATCGAACAGGTGGCCGCCGCGGGCAAGCGTGTCTATCCGCTGCCGTTCTACGTCAACACCTGGCTGCGCTACAAGGGCAAGCGCTATCCGGGCATGGACTATCCGTCCGGCGGCGCGACGGTGAACGTATTCGCGTTGTGGCGCGCGGCCACGCCGTCGATCGATTTCATTGGTACCGACATCTACACCAGCGACTACACCGAATACACCAAGGTCGTCGGCCAATACGCGCGGCCCGATAATCCGGCCTGGGTCTCGGAAACCGGCTTCGAAGCTGCCACTGCGCCGTATCTGTTCCATGTGCTGGGGCAGGGCGGGGTCGGCTTTTCGGTGTTCGGCATGGATGGCAACCCCGACAGCGAGGCCAACCGCGCAGCGGTTGCAGCCCATGCGGCCAACTTCACGCTGCTGGCGCCGATGCAGCGGATCCTGGCGCAGGCCGCCTTCGACGGCCGCCTGCAGGCGGTGGCCGAGCAGCCCGGCGCGCCACAGCGCACGCTGCGCTTCGGCGAGTGGGAGGCCAAGGTGTCGTTCGGTGCGCCCATGTGGGGCGATGCGCCGCCCATTCTGCCCGGCAACGACGACCACGCCGGCCGGCTGCTGGTGGCCCAACTGGGGCCGGAGGAATTCCTGGTGACCGGTATGGCTGCGCGCATTGAATTTTTTCGCGACGCGGCCGATACCCGTCATGGACAACTGTTGCGGGTGGAGCAGGGACGGTATGTCGACGGGCGCTGGCAGATGGAAAGGCAGCTCAACGGCGACCAGACCGACTACGGCCTCAACTTCGGGCGTGTGGATGCAAACGGCAATGTGCCTGTGGTATTGCGGGTGCGGGTAGGGACTTACTGAGCCTTGCTGACCGTGTCGCTGCTGCCTTCGGCCTGTTGTCTGCAATGGGTTGAGCCTTGTTCGAATCCTCACCGCCACGCCGGAGCCACCATGAGCATCAGCAGCATCGCAAGTTCCGGAATGCAGGTCGCCGCGCTGCGCCAGCAGGTGGCGGCCAGCAATGTGGCCCGTCAGCCAGTGGACGGCAGCCCACGTCAGTCTGTCGCGGCCACGACCCAGGCCAATGGCGGCGTGGCGGCCAGTGTGGTGAATGCCAACGCCGATCCATCTGCGCCAGCCGGCGATCTGGTCGAAGGTCTATCGGCACGCAACGATTTCCAGGCGAATGCCAATGTGCTGCGGCGCGCCGACGAGATGCTGGGGAGCTTGCTGGATGTGGTGACCTAAGCAGTTCGAAGTGGATGAAAGCTGCCACCGACCCGTTGCCCCAGGGGCACGGGTCCCCGTTTGATGGCCCGCCCGGTACCACCTGGTGCGGCCCGGCCGCCATGCCGCCGTCGTTTCGCGTCGGGATGCGCTGCGCATACCTTGCTTGTAACGCCACCGCCGTTCGCGTTTCCAATGCAGCGCCTTCATGCGACTGCGCAGTGGAGCGGTGCCCTTGCGGCCGGTACATCGGCATTCAACGCCAACCCGCATATGGCCCCGGCCGGTCACACGAAGTGCGCGCCGGTCAATCGGGTCGCAACACCTCCGTCAGGCGTGCACCGTCGGGCACGCCCAAGCCGGTATTGGCGTCCCAGCCGGTGGATGCACGGAAGCCGGCGTTATCGCCGGCAACGATGTCGCGGAATGCGTCCGGTCGACCGTACAGGCGCGGCAATACGAAATGGGGTTGCATGCGGTTTGCGCCGTAGATGCGTGCCAGCAAGGCCGCCCATAACGGCGCGGCGGCGCTGGTGCCGCCCATCACGGCCGGCTGCCCATTGATCGACAGGTAGTAACCGGTCTGCGCGTCGGCATTGGCCGCCACATCGGGAACGCCGCGCATGCCCAGCTGGCGCGACTGGTGCCGTGCATCGGTGATGCGCAGATCCTTCTGCCAGGCAGGGCGTGCAAAGAACCTGCTTTCTCCGCCGCCGCCGTTCGCCCAGGCTTGTTCGGTGGCGCTGTCGGCCGTGACCTGGAGCCGAGTGCCGCCGCAGGCGAGCACGAACGGGCTGGATGCGGGAAAGCAGACATTCAATCCTGGCTGCCCGTCGCTGGCGCCATCGTCGCCAGCGGCAATGCACACGGTGATGCCCATCAGTGCAGCGGCCTGAAACGCACCGTTGTAGGCCTGGCGCGATTGCGGCGTCCATTGCGATTCGGTGAAACCCCAGCTAATGGCAATGACGCCGGGAGAATGCTCTGCATCGTGGATGGCGGCGTTGATCGCTTCCAGAAAACCGTTGTCGGTGTTGTGCGCGAAATACACCACCAGTTTGGCGCCCGGCGCGATTGCCCCGGCAATCTGGATATCCATCTGCGCTTCGACATCGGCATCTGCATTGCCGCGACTGACGGTGTTGGTGGCCCCGGGCAACAGCACATCGACCAGTGTCGGCATGGGGACGCGCAGCTGCGCGAAATAGGCGGCCATCTGCGCGCGTGCATAGCCGCCGCCCAGCACGATGATGCCGATGCATTGACCCTGCCCGTCGTGCTCGGGAAAGCCGTAGAGCTGCGCCAGCTGCGGCGGGGTGTATTGCATGATCGGACCATCCTGACTGTCGGCCGGTGCAGTGGCCTGTAGCGCAGGCGGCGAGGATGCAGTCGCCTCAGGCGCGCTGGGCAGCGTCTGAGCCTGCGGGCGTGCGTCCAGCCCGAGCACGGCGGTGACGATGCCGCCCAGGGTCTGTGGAATCGATACCGGGCCGGTGCGTCCGCGATAGCGCATCGCACCATCGACATAGTCGCGCAAGCTGACCTGGAATGCGGCCTCGCATTGCTGCACGGTGCCCTCCAGGATCACGTTGCCGCTGTCTGCGTGCGCGTGCTCCATCGTCAAACCATAGCGGGCGGCAAAGTCGGCAACGGCCTGCAGATCTGTCGCACTGGCGGCGAAGCGTTCGCTGAACTCCGCGCGCGTGAGCGCAATCGGTAGCGTATTGGGCTGCAGGTGCAGCAGCGCATCGGCAGCGGCATTCAGTGCCGGCATCCGCACCGCGAGCAGGACGCGCAGGCGTTCGTCCTGCGGCGGTTGTCCGGCCTCGATGGTGGAGGGGGCGATACGGCGCTCACTGCCAGCCAGGATCGTGTGCATGCAGGGGAGAACTCCATCGAAGTGGTGAGCCAAAGTGGGTTGGTGCAGATCCAAATGTAGCCGTCGCGTGCTGCGCGACCACCGCGGCACGCGCGGCTGCCAGTAGCACGGCAGTGTGCATTCAATGCCATGCGCGAGCTGTCTGTGCAGCGGGGTACCGCGTGCGATGGACTGCAATACGAAGCACGCACGCATCGATTGGTGGGCCACCGGCCAATGGCGCGCAGCGGCAAGCGGTTGCAGCAAGATCAGCATCGCCTGCCTGCGCCTCAGATCCTGCGACAGCGTGCCGCGTGGCCGCGTGGCTTGCGGCGCTGGCGGCCTGGCGCATCCAGGCGCCGGCGCGGACGGCGGCAGGCAGTCACCGCCTGGGCGTGATGTGCGGATTTCCGCACGGGTGTCCGACCGCTGTCACAAGACGTCGTGCATGAACGCGCGCACGATGGGCCACGATCATTCGAGGGAGCAACGATGGACCGTAGAACCTTTCTGCGTCAGGGCATGGCGGCCACCGCGGCGGTCGGTGCAGGTGCCGCGCTGGCAACGCCGGCCACGGCGCCGGCTGCGAGCACGCCGCCGGCGCCGGCACTGCCCCGCCTGGAGCCGCTGCCTTCGGCCGCGCATGTCGGTAGCGCGTTGTGCAGCTTCACCCACCTGCAGCAGCATTGGACCGTCTACGAGCATCTGGACGATGCGCAAGGCCAGCTCACGTTGTGGAGCGACAGCGGCATGCTGCGGCTGGACAAGCGCACCGAGCCGGCGTATCCGGCCGCGGGCACGCCGTATTTCGGGCTGCCGCTGGCGCAGGTGGCCATGGCCGAAGCCGACCTGCTGGCCGACCGCCTGCTGCACGATGGCGACCCGGACGAGGCACAGGTGCGCGAGGTGGCACCGCCGCCCGCCTCCTTGCTCGATCCCAAGGACAATGGCGGGCGCTGGCCGTGGACCACGTTCGTCGGTACACGCGAAAGCCTGGACACCATGCCCATCCTGCCCAACGGCCGCAGCCGCACCTGGCGGCCGGAACACGCGTTTGCCGAACTGGGCGAAGAGGCGCTGATCAAACGCCGCGAAGAGGGCATGCTTGGTGGCTGGATGCCGGCGGTGCGCAAGGTGATGCGCCGCGAGGGCGAGCCCGACAGCTGGTACGACGTGCTGGTGTTTGCCGACGTGCGGGCACGCGATCGCTTCGTGGTGCAAACCTGGCACCGCACGATGAAGGTGAAAGCCGGCGCCATCGTCGCGGTGCACTACACGCATAGCTACCCGGAATTTGCGCCCTCGCGCAGCGCCGCCACCGCCGAACAGTTCTACGCGGCACTGATCGATTTTGCTGCGTATTGGCAGCAGGCACTGGACGGCACCGTGCAGGCGCAATTTCCCGATGCCAGCTGGAACGACATGGCGCAGTTCGCGTTTGCGCGCGAGCTGGTGGTGCGTCCCGGCGGCGATTACCCCAAGTATGGCGCGGTGGAACGCGACTACTACGGCAACGAATACGACGGCTTCCAGGACACGTTGACCAGCTCGCTGTATGCCAATCTTGAGTGGGGACGTTTTGCACAAGCCGCGGCGGTACTCGATAACTACTTCGATGAGTTCGTGCAGGACGATGGCCTGCCGAACATGCGCGGGCCGGAAGTCGGGCAGTTCGGGCTCACCTTGTCGTTGCTGGCGCGGTATCTGCGTTACACCGGCGATGCGCCACGGCTGCGCCGTCTGCTGCCCAAGATCGCCGCCACCGCGCAGGTGTTGTGCGCCTTGCACGACCAGGCGCTGGCATTGCCGCGCACGGCGCATGGGCATGGGCTGCTGCACGGCTGGAACGAATCCGATGCCTGCCTGTTTCCCGATCCATCGCGATGGTGGAAACCGTATTTTGCCAACAGCGCGCTGACCATTCGCGGCTGGGAAGACATCGCACAGGTGTGGAGCACACTTGATGGCGATGCCGGCCAGGCCGCGCAATGGCAACGCCGCGCCAAGCAGCTGCGTACGCGGCTGGAAGCCAGCCTGCGTGCCAACGTGCGTCGCGACCTCTCCCCGCCGTACGTGGGCCCGTTGCCCGGTACTACATTGACCTTCCGCCAATCGTTGCTGCAGGAAAAGCCCAGCGAACAGCAATGGCCGCACCGTGCATATGCCGAACTGCTGCAAGCCGATGTGTTGCCGGACGATCTGGCCCACCTGGTGATCGATTGCCTGCGTGGCCACGGCGGCACCAGCATTGGCGTGGTGGCCAACATCGCACCGCCGGAGCCGGGCAGCCGCGATCTGCTCGGTTTCATTTCCTACGGCTACGCGCAACAGCTGCTGCGGCTGGATCGCATCGAAGAATATCTGTTGTTCGTCTACGCGCATCGTTATCAGGTGCACACGCGCGGCAGTTGGACGGCCGGGGAAGTCAGCGGCATCACCGGCGGCATGCCGTTGTTCTGCATACCGGCGCAGATGACCATCCCCTTGCTGCTGCGCTGGATGCTGGTCAGCGACGATGGCGCCGGCGATCAGTTGTTTCTCGCGCGTGCGCTGCCGCGCGCGTGGCTGGGCAGCGGTGCGCCGGTGGGCATCACTGCAGCGCCAACGCGCTGGGGCACGGTCACCTTGACGCTGCGCACCGAGACTGCGGCGCGTTGCATCCGTGCCGACGTGCAGTTGCCGGAACGCGCACCTGCACGTACCTGGCTCACCTTGCGCACACCCGCAGGCACACGCCTGCAGCGCGTGCTGGTCGATGGTAGACCGGCGCGAGTGCAGGGCCCGCATGCAGATCGGGTGGCCTTGCCTGGCGCTGCTGCACTGGTGAAGGTGCAGGCGTGGTACGCCTGACAACGGCGATGCGATGATCAGGCGTTGCCGTTGTTGCCGTTGTTGCAGTGTTGCTGGACAGAGCGCACCGCAGTGCCGCTTCGCTGTTCGCATGCAGGTGCTGTGGTCGATCACAGAGACCAGGGCACATCGCATGATCGTGCCGAGATGTCGCTGTTTGGGCAATGCAGGCATGCCCGAAAGCAGGCGCAAGCACGCGATTTTCCGCATGCGTCCCGCCTAAATTCGTCAAGACGGCGCAGTGGCGTTGTCGCAAGATTTTTTTAACGTAACGCGTGTGCCAAGCATGCGCTCTCAGGGGAGAGCGGTGTCGTTGCAGTTGCCGTCCTTGCATGCGGAGAGACCTGCCGTTGAGACGGCAGGCCGGTGCAGTCTCTGTCGTGATCGTTCCCTCCATCTGTGCGCCGCGGCGGTGCGGCTTGGCCGTGCGCGGTCATGCAGGAAGGTGGGCCGTACCCTGTGTCAGTACAAGGATTTCCGATGTCGTCCAGCCGCCCTGCTGTTGTTCCCAAACGACGCGTCTTGCAGACCACCCGGCTCGTCAACGCGCTGCTGTTTGCACTGGCGGTCGCCGCCGTGCCGGCCGCCGCGCAACAGCGTGGCGATGGTGCAGACGAAGCCACCCAGACGCTGGATCAGATCAACGTCACCGGCACCCATCTGCGCCGCGTCGACGCCGAAACCGCCAGCCCGGTCGTGGTGATCGACCGGCAGCGTATCGAAGACAGCGGGCAGAACACGCTGGGGCAGCTGCTGCAGCGCTTGCCGATGATGGCCGGCTTCCAGACCGGGCCTGCGCTCAACTCCAACTTCAGTCACGGCCGCGCGCTGGTGTCGCTCCGCAATCTCGGGCCCGAGCGCACGTTGGTGCTGGTCAACGGCCATCGCATGGCAGGGCCTGCCAGCAGCGTGGCGTCGGCGCCCGGCGTGGACGTCAACGCAATCCCCGCCGCGATGGTGGAGCGCGTGGAAGTGCTCACCGATGGAGCGTCGTCGGTATACGGCTCCGATGCGATCGGCGGCGTGGTCAATGTCATCCTCAAGGACAAGTACGACGGATTCGCCGCCACCGCGGACTACGCGCAGAGTACGCATGGCGATGCCAATCGACGCACGCTCGGGCTGGAATGGGGCAAGACCTGGGACCGCGGTGGGCTGATCGTGGGGCTCAGCCAAAACTCGATGAACCCGGTGTTCAATCGCGACCGCAGTTATGCGGCCAAGGCGGTGGAATATCTCGATGGGCAGGTCAGCGAGGTTCGCGGCGCCAACACCCGTGCCTTCCTGACCGACGGGCGCGTGCTGACGCCGGTGGACGGCGTCGCGCCGGGTCCGGTCGGCGAAGAGGCTTTTCGCCCCTACAATCGCGCCACCGACAGCTACAACGTCTACGACGCGCAGTACCTGATCACCCCGATCAAGCGCACCAATGCCTCGCTGCACGGCAGTTTCGACTTCACCCCCAGCGTGCAGGGCTACATGGACGTGTTCTGGACGCGCAGCAAGACGGTCTCGCGCTTGGATGCCTACGGGCTGGAAATGCCGGACGCGGTAGACAACTACTACAACCCGTTCGGCGATCAACTGGACGCCTACTATCTGCGCTCGCCGCAGGCCAACACGCGCGTCTACACCTCCACCATGTTCCAGACCAATGTCGTGGCCGGCGTGCGCGGGCGCGTGGATGGCACTAGCTGGCAGTGGGATGCGGCGGCTGGCTATGCGCGCTACAAGGACACCTTGGTGCGCACCGGTTTTTCGATCACCTCGGCGTTGAATAACGCGGTAGGCGCTTCGTTCCTGGACAGCGACGGGGTCGTGAAATGCGGCGCGCCGGGCGCCGTGATCGTCGGCTGCACGCCGATCAATGTTTTCAACCCCAGCGACCCGGCCACCATCGCCGCATTGCGTGGCACGCAGCGGCCGGTGGATCTGATCGACGAAAGCCAGATGCGCTTTGTCGATATCAGCGCCAATGGCGATCTGTTCAAGCTGCCGGCCGGAAGGGTGCAGGCGGCCGTCGGCCTGGTGTATCGCACCAACAAGTTCGCGCAGGGGACGACCAGCGACGTGGCCGCTGCCGATGCCGATTGCAATTGCGACTACAACGATGGCTGCATCCTCAAGCAGGGGCGCGAGGAGTCGGTCAGGGAAGCCTATGCGGAATTGCTGGTGCCGCTGTTGAAGGACGTGCCGTTCGCAAACGTGTTGAACCTGAACCTGGGCTCGCGCTATTCCAACTACGACGCCTGGGGCAACACCACCAACAGCAAGGTTGCGATCGAATGGCGGCCGATTGCGAATCTCTTGGTGCGTGCCACCGGCTCGCAGGTGTTCAGGGCGCCGGCGCTGGGCGATTTGTATGGCTCGCCCTACAACAGCGTGATCGACAACACCGGCGATTTCCAGGACCCGTGCACAGGCTTTACCGGCGCACCCAATCCGGCCTGCGCGAACGTGCCCAACGATGGCAGCTTCACCAACACCGCGCAGTTCAACGTGGTGACCTCCGGCGCCAATAACGTGGGCTTCAAGCTCAAGCCCGAGCGTGGCCGCTCCTACAATGTCGGGTTGGTCTATGACCCGGATCAGGTGCGCGGGCTGTCGCTCAACGTCGACAGCTGGCGGGTCGTGCTGGACGACATGCTGACCGGTGTCGGCTACCAGCAGGTCGTCAGCGATTGCTTCGACGGCAGCGAAGCGGCCTTCTGTCCGCTGATTCAGCGCGATGCCACCGGACAGCTGACGCGGGTGTCGGTGCCGTTCGCGTACAACAGCGGCAAGGTCGATATTCGCGGCTACGACGCCGGCATTCATTACACGCTGGCCGACACCGCCTGGGGCACGTTTGCGACGGGGCTGGATGCAACGTTCTTCTCCAGCTATCGCTTTGCGGGCGATCCGCATAATTACGTCGGCGAAAATTCCAGCTGGGGCAACATGCCGCGCTGGCGTGCCGTGGCCAATTTGACCTGGGACAGCGGCCCGTGGCATGCAAGCTGGAACACCCGCTATCTGGGCCGCACGGTCAACGGTAGCCAGTACGAAAATTTCTGCGTCGACACCAATGCCGATGGCAGTTGCGCGTATTTCCCGATTGGCTCGGTGGTGTATCACGACGCCTCGTTGAGCCGGAAGATCGCATCGCTGCATAGCACGCTGGCGGTGGGCGTCGACAATCTGGGCGACCGCAAGCCGCCACGGTTCTACAGCTACTCCAATGCGGCCAATACCGAAGCGAGCACCTACGACACGCTCGGGCGCTATGTCTGGAGCCGGCTGCGAGTGGAGTTCTAGCACGTCTAGAAAGGCAGCCGGCAGGGATTAGGCAGAGTAGACGGTGCATCTGCAACGCAGTGGACGCGCGGGACATGCCGCATCGAGCGACGCTGCGTGGACCTGGCGGAGAGCTTCAGTTGACCTGCACGGCCTGCGTCAGCCGGCAGGCGCGGCCGGCGGTTCGCGTCATTTGCAACAGTCGGTGCGTGTGGTTGCGAAGCACGCACAGCGAGGTTCGCTTTGCATCGCTGCACTTCGTGTTGACGCGGGTGTCGCCAGCGCAAACAACTATGGTGAGACGGCTGCATCACATCGGTTTGCGATGCAGCGGGGAGTACCGCAGCTGTCTATCGTCCGATGCGCGCCAGCCGCCGCATCGATCGCGCTGTCTTGCACGTTAATGGGATGGATGTCATGAGGGAGTTACGCTGGAAGTCGTTTCTGGCGCGGCACCGGCGCTGGTTGCGCGTGACGCGGCGCACCGGCGTGGCTGGGCTGTTGTGGGCATGCATCATGCTGGGCTGGTCACTTGCAGTCGCACAGGAAGCGCCGATCGCCCAGCCCAACGCAATGATCGGCGAGCCGCTCTTCCGCGGCCTGGACCACCCGATGCCTCCCACCGCGGTGCCGTTTGCGCCCGGCGGACAACTGGCACGCATCTACGCGGCCGATGTCGCGCACGGGGCAGGGCAGGCGCCCGGCAACGATTTCTGGATCGACCGCCTGCTGGCCCGCGAGGGAACTGGCGGTGGTTTCGACGATCACAACGACTGGTTGTTTACCCGTGGCCGCGCCGCATACCTGAGCTATCACGCGCCAGATGCGCCGGGATTCGTCGGGCAGGTGGCGTATTGGCACTCCACCGATTACGACGCGCTGTTCCACATCCATGCCACGCTGGGCAAGCGTCATGTGCAATGGAAGGAGCGTGCGCAGCAGCGGCGGCAGACGCCGAGTTATTTCACGACGGTGTTCGAAGACGCCGGCGCCGGCGTGCGCATGCAGCTGGTCAAGTACATCACCGAGCAGAACGTGGCGGTGGCCAGCGTGGTGCTGTCCAGCCTGGACGGTGCGGCGCATACGGTATCGCTGCAAGCAGTCTCGCCGATCGCCCCGCACGCCGACGGCAATGAGCTGACCGGTGCATTTGACGCGTACAACCACATCACGACGGTCTTCCCCCGTCTGTCCGGCGATGGCTTCCATGTCGAGGGGCAGCGTCTGGTGCGCGATATCGACATCCCCGCGAGCGGCGAAACCGCGCCAGTCAAGGTGCAGCTCGGCATGCTCACCCGCGAGTTGCCCGAAACCCGCGCCGAGTACACGCGCATTGCCGCGCAAACGCCGCAGCAGGCCTACCAGCAGCACGTGGCCAGCTATAACCGCTGGTGGGTGGACAACCTGCCATACCTGGACACGCCCAACGAGAACATCAGCAAGAGCCTGTTCTATCGCTGGTGGGTACTGCGCTTCAACTTCCTCGATGCCAATGTGCCCGGCAACGATTACCAGTTCCCGGTCGCCATCGAGGGTGTGCTTGGCTACGACAATTCCATCGTGCTGACCGCCGGCATGTTCCTGGACGATCTGAAATACCTGCGCAATCCGCTGTATGCCTATGGCACCTGGCTCAGTGCGGGCGAAACCGCGGGCGGTGGCAAGTACACCGACAACCCTGGCTCGCCGGAGAACTGGTCCAATTCCTACGCGCAATACATCACGGCCGCAGCATGGCGGTCGATGCAGATTCACGGCGGGCCGGCGACGCTGGCGGGCAAGCTGGCACGCTATGGCAGCGGTGACGTGGACGGCGTGCTGGCGGCCTACGATCTCAACCACAATGGGCTGATCGAATACGACTGGGCGGCAATGACCGGCAACGATGCCGATGCGGTGTCGTTCGATTGGGCCGACCAGCACGGCCAGATCCGCATGGACCGCACCGAGAGCGCCTACGTGTATGCCAATGCGCAGGCAGCGGCGCAGGCGGCGACGCTCGCGGGCGATACGGCGACCGCACAGCGCATGCAGGCCACCGCGCGCCGCATTCGCAAGGCGGTGCTGGAGGTGTTGTGGCAGGATCGCAGCGATGCCCCCGACTCGGTCGGCCTGTACGGCGATCTGCTCAAGCATCGCCAGGCCGACGGGCCGCGGCTGGCGGTCGATTGGAAGGAAACCAACAACTACTATCCCTTCAGCGTGGGCCTGATGCCCAAGCAGGGCGATGCCGACTACGACCCCAAGTACGTGCGCGCGTTGCGGCTGTTTGCCGACGCGGCGCAATACCCGCTGTTTCCGTTCTACACCGCCAACCAGGTGGACATGCAGGCGCGCGGCAGCGGCGCCGATGTGGGCAGCAATAATTTTTCCACCATCAATGCCACCGTGGCGTTTCGCCTGTTCGGCTCGGCCTTGCGCGATTACCCCAGCCCGTATCTGAACGCGCAGAGCTATCGCAAATTGCTCTACTGGAACGCCTGGGCGCCCTTTATCAACGGCGACAACCGCTATCCGGACCAGAACGAATTCTGGGCCAAGGGCACTGCCGGCCGCGGCGGCAAGATCGGTTATCGCTCCTGGATCCACCATACCCAGCTGGGCGCGACCAACTTCAGCATGATCGAGGATGCAATGGGTTTTCGCCCGCGCAGCGACGACAAGATCGAGCTGTATCCGATCGATATCGGCTGGGACCATTTCGCCGCCGACAATCTGCGCTATCGCGACCGCAACCTGAGCATCGTCTGGGATCGCGATGGCAGCCACTACGGTGGCCGTGTGCCGAAGGGCTACAGCGTCTATCTCGATGGCCGCCTGGCGTTCTGCGTGGATCGGCTGGCACACGTGATCTACGACCCGGCCAGCGGGCAGGTCAGTGCCGCGCCGGATGCGGTCAATCGCAATGGCGCAGCGCAAGTGCTCCAAGCCCATCCCGCGGCACTGGCGTCGATGACGCAGGTACCGTTCGCTGCGGGCACGCGGGTGGCGCAGATCCTGGCCAAGGCCGGTGTGGATGTGACGCTGCCGCCAGCGCATAGCCGCAACCTGGCGCAGGGGGCGCGTGTCAGCGCCAGTTTTGCCGCCGCCGGGTTGCCGGCAACGGCGGCGGTGGATGGCAGTACCGCCAGTACGCCGTTCTGGGGCACCGCGGGCTCGCCATCGGCCAGCGACTGGATCGCGCTGGACCTGGGCGGCACGCGCACGCTGGATCAGGTAGTGCTGTACTTCTATCGCAGTTCCTCGCCGGGCGGGGATCAGAATGGCTTTCCGTCCGGGACGCGGCCTGGCTACGCGGCACCGTGGATCTACGCCGTGCAATACCGCGATGGCAGCGGTGTGTGGAAGAACGTTCCCGGGCAGGTACGCGATGCCACGATGGCGGAGGGCAATCGCAACCGGGTGCGCTTCCCGGCAATCCATGCGGCAGCGCTGCGCGTGGTGGTGACGCATGCCGGTACGGCGCGCACCGGCATCAAGGAAATCCAGCTGTTCGACAGCGGTTTGCCGGCACCGGCGTCCGTGGGCAACACGCCGCCGCAGGTACAGGCATGGCAGCTGGATACGCCGGGCGCCGATGGCGCGGTGGTGGTGCAAGGGCGCGTTGGCGATGACGGCTTGCCCAATGGCACGCTGCAGGTGCGCTGGCGCGTGCAGCAGGCGCCGGAAAGCGGCGATGCCGTGTTTGCCGATGCCGCTGCGCTGCAGACATCCGTGCGTTTCACACGTGCCGGGCACTACATCTTGCGTCTGGCTGCGAACGACGGGGCGCTGATGGGGCATGCCGATGTGCAGGTCAGCGCACCGGCCTCGCGCCCGCTGCAGAGCATTTCATTGCAGGCCATGGCCAGTGTCAGTGCGCAACTCACCGGCATGCAGTACCGCGTGCAGGCCTTGAACGATGGGTTCATCCCGCAGGCAGGTAGCTTCCCCAGTGGCAGCCTGCGCTGGGGCAGCTATGGGCTCGACCAGCCGGCAACGGTGTGGTTGCAGTATCAGTGGCCGCGCCCGGTGCGGCTGTCCTCCAGTGCGCTCTACCTGTGGAACGACCAGCCCAACGGCGGAGTCGCCGCGCCTGCCGGCTGGAAGTTGCAGATGCTGCAGGACGGACGTTGGCAGGACATCGTCAGCAAGAGCGGCTACCCGATTGCGGCAGCGGCGACCGGCGCGGCGAGCACCGCCAGCTTTGCGCCGGTGGTCACCACCGCGCTGCGCGTGGTGTTGACGACCCAGACCACCGCCAACGGACACGCCGCCATTGGGGTGGACGAATGGCAGGCGCTGTCCGAGCTGCCCAAACAGGTGGAGGCGATCCATCTGCGCACGGCCCCCGGGCAACTGCCGACGCTGCCGCAGGAGATCACCGCCTTCTTTGCCGATGGCAGTGTGCTGCCGGTGGCCGTGCAATGGTCCGAGCTTGCCGCCAGCCGCCTGGGCCGCGAAGGTGCAGTGGAACTGCAAGGCCTGGTCGAAGGTGCGATTCCCGTCAAGGCCACCATCTGGGTGCGCGCAACGCCACCGGGGCAGATCAATACCGTGCAGCCGTTGCCGACGGTGACCGCGGTGGTCGGGCATGCACCGACGTTACCGGGCTTCGTCACGGTGCAATACAACGACGGCTCGCGTGAACGCTTGCCGGTGCAATGGCCCACGTTGCAGCCCGCGCGTTACGCACAGCCCGGCGAACTCCAGCTCACCGGCACGGCGCAAGGGCGTGCACCCACCGGTAACGTGTCGGTGCCGCTGGTGGTGCAGATCAAGGCGGCCGCGCCATGACGCGTACGTTCTCACGGTTGCTGGTGCTGACGTGCGGGTTGTTGCTGGCCAGCGCTCCGGCCTGTGCCATGCAGCCGCCGCAGGGAACGTGGTTGCATGCGCCGGGCAATCCCATCCTCGCCGATGGCAGCGAATATTCCGCCGACCCTGCGCCGCTGGTGGCCGATGGCAAGCTGTACATCATTGCCGGCCGCGACACCGCGGCTCCCAATCTCAATGCGTTCGTCATGCCTGGCTGGCAACTGTTCGTCAGCAGCGATCCGGCCAGCGGCGACTGGATCCACTACCGCGATCTGCTGCGACCCCAGCAGGTCTTTGCCTGGGCAGACAAGCGCTATGCCTACGCGTCGCAGATCGTGCAGGGCCCGGATGGGCGCTATTACCTGTATGCACCAGTGCAGCAGCGCGATTCGCCCAATGCCGACCCATTCGCGATCGGCGTAGCGGTGGCCGACAGTCCGCTTGGCCCGTGGACCGATGCGCATCCGCAAGGTCCGGTGGTCTCGCAGTCGGTGCCGGGCCGCAACGATATCCAGAACATCGACCCGACCGTGATGGTCGACGATGACGGACGGGTGTATCTGTATTGGGGCACCTTCGGCGCGTTGTACGGCGTGGAGCTGCAGCGCGACATGGTCACTTTCAAGGGCACGCCGGTCCTGGTGGACACGCTGGACGGGTATTTCGAAGCGCCCTGGCTATTCAAGCGCAAGGGCACCTACTACCTGGCATATGCGGCCAACAACGCCGGACGTCTTTCGCCATGCACGCCCACGCTGTATCACGCCTGCATCGCCTACGCGAGCGCACCCACTCCGCTAGGGCCATGGACGTACCGCGGCATCGTATTGCCGCCGGTGTCCTCGACCACCTCGCATCCGGGCATCGTCGAATTTCAGCGGCAGTGGTATCTGGTGTATCACACCGCCGACGCACAGGGCGGCGGGCATTTCCGCCGCAGCGTGGCGATCGACCGGCTGGAATGGGACGACAGCACGCAGCCGGCCAGCATCCGCACCGTGGTGCCGACGCGGCGTCCAACGCCTCCCGCGCCGCCCACGCGCAATCAGGCGCCATCGGCCTACGCCACCGCGTCCAATGGCCCGGACATTCCGGTGCAGTACTGGATTGCCGCGCTCAACGACGGCGTGGTCAAGGCCAATCCATTGCCACCGGAGATGTGGGCCAGCTGGACGGACAACAATCCACCGCAGCAATGGCTGCAGTACAGCTGGGCGCAACCGATCACCGTGGATCGCACGCGCATCGTGTTCTGGGCCGACCACCCGGCCGGTGCCGACGTCGGCGTGGCACCGCCAGCGCGTTGGCATCTGGAATATCGGAACGCTGGGCGATGGCAGCCCGTGCAGCCGCGCGATGGGTATGGCACGCGTCCCGATCACGAAGAAGCGGTGTCGTTCGCGCCGGTGACAACGCGCTGCGTGCGTGTGGTCATGGACGCCTCTGGCAACGCGGCCAGCTATGCCGCGCTGGCAGTGCAGGAATGGGAAGTGCTGGCACCACAGCCACACCGCCTGCCCTCTGCCACGGCCGCTGACAGCCAGCGTTGCGATGCGCCGTGAAGCAGCCGACAAAGCGCCGCATGCGGCAGTCGAACGTTGGCTGACGGTGCGCAGGCAGTGGAGTGCACCGGTGGGGGTGACACATCGGCTTTTGCGTGCTGGCCGCGCGTGCCTTGCGAACGTGTCCAAGTGTTTCAGTCGCGCTGACGTGAATGACCACGCATGGCCAGGAGATGTGGCGCACGTGTGCAGCCGTCGCGTCTGCTCTACCCGACGGCCTGCCGCACCGTCCCTGGTGTGTGTCTGCGCAGCGATTGCAGTCAGCGGCCCAGCCATCGTCCATCAACGCCACGCTGTCTTCTCGAACCTTCGGTGAGGTCACAGGTGCCACACATCCCTTCCATGCGCTTACGCACCATCGCAATCTGGTGCGTGTCTCTCGCACTGGCGCACATCGTGCCGGTGACTGCGGCGCCACTCTCCGCTCCCACGCCGGCGCAGTACACGCAGGCCATGGGCTTGTCCGATCACTACGCCTCGCTGGTGGACCGGCAGCCTACGGCGCCGGTGTGGGTGGATGCCGGGCATTTTCTCTATCGGCGTGGAGTGGCGCGCAGCGCGCAGCTGCCGGCGATCGAATACCGCCTGGTGGAGGCGGCCAGTGGCCGCAACACACTGGCCTTCGATCACGCGCGGCTGGCCGCAGCATTGACGCAGGCCGGTGCCAAGGCGGTCGACGCAGCGCGACTGCAGCTTGACGAGCCCATCCTGGAACAGCAGCGCCTGAGCTTCCAGTTGGCGAAACTGGGCTGGCAATGCGATTTGCTGCGCTATCGCTGCGCGCACCTGCCCGAACGCGACCTGCCGGCCGAATCGATGGACATGCGCCTGCCGCTCAAGCAGGGCGAACGCCAGGCCAGGACATCGCCGGATGGCCGCTGGCGTGCCTGGGTGGAGCAGGGCAATCTGGTCATCGCGCCGGTTGGCAGTCACGAGCGCAGCGTGCTCAGCCACGACGGCAGCACGGATGACTACTACGCACTCGACAGCGTGGTGTGGTCGCCGGATTCGCAGCATCTGGCGGCATATCGGGTCAAGGCACCGCCGCCGCGCATGGTCTATTACATCGAGTCGGCGCCCACCGATCAGGTGCAGCCGAAGTTGCATCAGCAGGTCTACCCCAAGCCAGGCGATGCGTTGCCGGTGATGCAGCCGGTCTTGTTCGATCTCGCCACGCACGCAGCGCATCCGGTGGCGATGACCTTGCTGCCCAATGCCTTCACCTTGAGCGAAATGGTCTGGTGGAAGGACAGCCGCGGTTTCACCTTCGAATACAACGCACGCGGTCACCAGCTGTACCGGGTGATCGAGGTGGATGCACGCACAGCCGCCGCGCGCACGCTGATCGAAGAGACATCGCCCACCTTCATCGAATACTCCGAGCTCAGTGGCGAGCATGAGAACGGCGGCAAGCACGCACGCCAGGATCTGGACGATGGCGCGCAGATCGTGTGGGCATCCGAGCGCGATGGCTGGGAGCATCTGTATCTGTACGACGGCCACAACGGCGAGGTGATTCGCCAGGTCACCCGTGGCGACTGGGTGGTGCGCAAGCTCGATCGCATCGACCAAGCAGCAGGGCAGGTGTATTTCACCGCCTCGGGTATGCAGCCCGGCGAGGACCCGTACTATCGCCATGCCTATCGCATCGGGCTGGATGGCCGCGGACTTACCGCATTGACGCCGCTGGCTGCCGATCATGAGGTGCGCTATTCGCCGGATGGAACCTGGCTACTGGATCTTTACTCGCGCGTGGATCTGGGCCCGGTGCTGGAGTTGCGGCGCAGCGCAGATGGCAGCCTGGCACGCACGGTGGAGCGCACCGACCTGACCCGCCTGCTGGCGGCAGGGTGGCAGGCGCCGCTGCCGTTTCACACCACCGGGCGCGACGGCAGGACCGAGATCTGGGGCGTCATCCATCGCCCGCAGCAGCTCGATCCGCAGCAGCGCTACCGGGTCGTCGAAGACATCTATGCCGGACCGCAAGGCTCGTTCGTTCCCAAGAGCTTTAGCACCGCCACACCATCGCTCACCGGGATGGGGTTTGCGGTAGCGTCCATCGATGGCATGGGCACCAACAACCGCTCGCGCGCCTTCCACGATGTGGCCTGGCGCAATCTCAAGGACGCCGGGTTGCCGGATCGTATCGCCTGGCACAAGGCAGCCGCGGCGCACTACCCGTGGTACGACATCGGCGGCGGTGTCGGTGTGTACGGCACCTCGGCAGGCGGGCAGAACGCGTTGGGGGCGCTGCTGTTTCATCCGGAGTTCTATGTGGCGGGTGTGGCCAATTCCGGCTGCCATGACAACCGCATGGACAAGATCTGGTGGAACGAACAGTGGATGGGCTGGCCGGTCGGCCCGTGGTACGCCGCATCGTCGAATGTGGAGAACGCCGCGCGCCTGCAGGGGCATCTGTTGCTGGTCACCGGCGACATGGACATGAATGTCGACCCGGCCAGTACCTTCCAGGTGGCCGACCGCCTGATCAAGGCCGGCAAGGATTTCGATCTGCTGGTCGTGCCGGGCGGCGATCACGGTGCCGGTGGCGACTACGGCAGGCGCCGCCTGCTGGATTTCTTCCTGCGCTGGATGCAGCAGGCACCAACGCCGGAGTGGAATCGCAACGTCGCAGCGCCGGCCGCATCGGTGCGGTGATGCGCGCGCTGCCGGTCGCGTGCAGCGAGTTGACGTGCGCGGCACATCGGGCCCAATGCCCCCGTCCGCGCATCGATCGTTGTCAGCTTCATCTGCACTCCCATCGCCGCAAGCGGTGCCAATGCGTGCGGGCTCGAGCGCGCTCATGCCGCCACACGTGATCGTTCAGTTGCGAACCATGCTGTTTTCCGCATGCGCGTTCGCCAAATGCGACAAGACGTGGCGTCTGCGCACAGGCACATTGTGACCAGCTGATGAAAACTGGAGCGCATAAGCGCATCCAGTGAGGAATGCACCACCTTTCCGGTAACACGCGTTGCTGCGCGACTGTTCGGTCGCCTGCGTCGCACGTTGTCTGCGCCTCTGCAACACGACCGTGCCAGCGGTTTGTTGCAGCGTACGTCTGCCATCTACGTCGCCCTGCGCCGCTGTACGCCGGCACGGGCAGGTATTGCCCACGGTTTGTCTTTCGTCACACTCAGGAGCCTTGCATGCCGATGTTGCCGTTGCCTCTGACTCGCACGACCAGCGCCACCACGCGGCCGTTGCCGAGCATGCTCACCACCGCGCTGCTGCTGGTGCTGTCGGCAGGTGCGGTTGCGCCGGTGGCTGCGCAGCAAGCTGCCGGTGGCGATGCGACGCAGACGCTGGACAGCGTGGTGGTCACCGGCTCGCGTTTGCGCCGGGTGGATACCGAGACCGCCAATCCTGTGGTTACCGTCAGCCAGGAGCAGATCGCTGCCACTGGCAAGGCGACCGTGGGCGATCTGTTGCAGGAACTGCCGTCCATCGCCGGCAATGCGACCAACCCGTATACCAACAACGGCGGCGGCACCGGCGCCTCGGCGATCTCGCTGCGCGGCCTGGGCGACAAGCGCACGCTGGTGCTGGTCAATGGTATCCGCCTGGCTTACAACGACGTCAACGCCATTCCTTCCAGCATGATCGAACGCATCGAGGTGCTCAGCGACGGTGCGTCTGCGGTGTACGGCTCCGATGCGATCGGTGGTGTGGTCAACTTCATCCTGCGTTCGCGCTTCGACGGCGTGCAGTTCAGCAGCGACTTCGGCACCAGTAGCGAAGGCGATGGCAACCGCCGCAACTTCACCTTGACCGCCGGCAAGACCTGGGAGCGCGGCAGCCTGATCGGTGGCCTCTCGTATCACAACATCGATGCCGTCTCGGCAGCGGCGCGCGATTACTCCAAGGATGCGCTCGCGCTGACCAATGGCCAACCGGTGAAGCAGGGCTCCTCGGCCACGCCCACCGGCACGGTCAACTTCAATGATGGGTCGGACCAATCGCAACTACTTACACAATCCAATGGCTGCGGTCGCGTCACCCTCAACAGCGGTGTCAGCGGGCGGGCGAGTCCTGGCGATTTCCACTGTTATAACGCTGCTGCAGATTCCTACAACTACCAGCCGTTCAACCTGTTGCAGACCCCGCAAAAACGCACGAATGCCTTCCTGCTGGGCACGTATCGCTTCAGCGACAGCGTCGAGGGCTACGTCAATACCTGGTTCAGTAAAACCGAATCGGCCTCGATCATTGCGCCGATTCCGATCTTTTCCAACGGCGACAACATCCTGGTGTCGGCGCAGAGCTATTACAACCCGTTCGGCGTCAATTTCGGCACCGATCGCACCACCGGCACCTCCTACAACGACCTCAATACGCGCGCCACCGTGTTGGGCAACCGCCGCTACCAATACAACACCTATAACTTCCAGATCAGCCCGGGTCTGCGCGGCCGTTTCGGCGACAGCTCCTGGCAGTGGGATGCCACGTTCAATTACGGCAAGGTCAAGCAGAAGTCGATCAACAACGGCTTTCTCGACTATGCCGCGTTCAATCAGGCCATCGGTCCCTCGTTTCTGGATAGCGATGGCGTGGTCAAGTGCGGCAGCGCGGGTGCAGCGATTGCCGGCTGTACGCCGTTGAATTTCTTCAACCTCAACGACAGCGCCAACCTGGCCACGTTGCAGGGCATGGTGGTCAACCCCATTGTCACCAGCGTGTACACGGTCAAGCAATTCGAAGCCAATGCCAACGGCACATTGTTCGAGTTGCCGGCGGGCGAGGCCAGTCTGGCGGCTGGCATTTCGTACCGCAAGGAACGCTCCACCACCGCCTCGGACCCGCTCTGGACCGGCGATGAAAACGGCCTGTGCGGGGTCATCGAATTCTGCTCGTCCAGCTTGAGCGGCAGTTTCGATGTCAAGGAGGCCTATGCCGAAGCGCTGTTCCCGCTGCTCAAGGATCTGCCCGGCATCAATGCGCTGAACATCACCGTGGGCACGCGCTTTTCCGACTACAGCTCGGTGGGCAGCAAGACCAATAGCAAGCTGTCGCTGGAATACCGCCCCGTCGAAAACCTGTTGTTGCGCGGCACCGTCTCGCAAGTGTTTCGCGCACCCAACATCAACGAGCTGTATGCCGGCGTGGCCGGCGACGCGGCCACCGTCAACGACCCGTGTAACGGCTACACCGGCGGCAACACGGTGGCCTGCGCCAATGTGCCCACCGATGGCAGCTACCAGCAATCGGACGGGCAGGTGTCGGGCAAGGTCTCCGGCGCGGCAGTCGCCGGCTACCAGCTCAAGCCGGAAACCGGTAAGTCCTACGACGTCGGATTTGTGTACGACCCGCAGTGGATCGACGGCCTGTCGTTGAGTGCGGACTGGTGGCGCATCGATCTGGAAGACACCATCACCACGGTGTCGGCGCAGACTGTGCTGAATCAATGCTTCGCCAACTCGGCCAGCGCGTTCTGCGCGTTGATCCATCGCAACGGCAACGGCACCATCAATTACATCGCCGAGCCCACCGTCAATCTGGGCAAGCTGTGGGCCAAGGGCATGGACTTCAACCTGACCTACCGCTTGCCTGCCATGGCATGGGGCAATGTCACCGCCGGCCTCAACGGCACCTATCTCACCCGTTACGACGTGTTGCCCGACACCACCGACCCCAGCTCGGTCACTATCCACAACGTGGGCCGCTACACCCAGGCCTACGGCAACTTCCCACGCTGGCGCGCACTGGGCACGGTCAGCTGGGCACTGGACGACTGGAGCGCCACCTGGCGCATCCGTTATGTGGGGCATACCGCCATCGGCAACTCGGATCCGGACCAGAGCCTGTCGGCCGATTCCAGCGAACCGACCGTGGTGCGCAACAGCGGCGCCTACGTCTACAACAACCTGCAGCTTGGCTATAACGTCGAGCCGTGGCATACGCGCTTTGAGGTCGGCGTGGACAACATCGCCAACAAGCAGCCGCCGCTGTACTACGCCAATAATGTGGGCAATGCGAACACCGATGTGGCCACCTACGATCTGCTCGGCCGCTTTTACTGGGCACGCGCGACGGTGAAGTTCTGAGTGCGCTGGTGTCTCGCTGCGCTGCGTGGCCGGGTGCGATCGGTTGTGCAAATGCCACGTCACCGCAAGCGTTGCCAGGGCAGTTGCGATCGCATTGTTGCGACCACGCGCGCGAGCATGCGCGCCATCAGGAGCTAAGCTGATCCCATGACAGAAGCGCACCCGAGCGAATCGACCTGCAACCACACGCCGTCGTTGTCGCGGCGGCGCTTTCTGGCCTGGAGCAGCCTGGCGGTAGCTGCCGGCTTCCTAAGGTTCCCGGCCCAGGCCAGCGCTGCACAACCGGGCAGCGTGCGCGCGGTGCCGCTCGCCCAGGTCAGGCTCACGCCATCGCTGTTCCTGGATGCGCTGCACACCAACCGGCGCTATCTGATGCGGCTGCAGCCGGACCGCTTGCTGCACAACTTCGTGCTGTATGCCGGCCTCGACCCGAAGGCGCCAGCCTATGGCGGCTGGGAGGCGGACACCATCGCCGGGCATACGCTCGGCCACTACCTCAGTGCGCTGGCGCTCATGCACGCGCAAACCGGCGATGCGCAATGCCGCGCACGCGCCGGGTATCTGGTCGGCGAACTGGCGCGCTGCCAGGCGCATGCCGGCGATGGCTACGTGGCCGGCTTTACGCGCAAGGACGCAGCCGGGCAGATCGAAAGCGGGCGCGCGGTCTTCGACGAGCTTAAACGCGGCAAGATCGACCCGGCGCCGTTCTATCTCAACGGCAGCTGGGCACCGCTCTACACGTGGCACAAATTGTTCGCCGGCCTGCTCGACGTGCATGCGCATTGCGATAACGCGCAAGCGCTGCAGGTGGCGGTGGGTCTGGCTGGATACCTGCAAGGCATCTTCTCCGCGCTAGACGAGGCGCAATTGCAAAAGGTGTTGTCGTGCGAATTCGGCGGCCTCAACGAATCGTTCGTCGAACTGCATGTACGTACGGATGATGCGCAATGGCTGGCGCTGGCGCAGCGCCTGCATCACCACGCCGTGCTCGACCCGTTGGTCGCCCAGCGCGACGAGCTGGCCCACCAGCATTCCAATACCAATATCCCCAAACTGATCGGCCTTGCGCGCGAGTACGAAGTCACCGGCGATGCCGCATCCGGCGCCGCGGCGCGCTTCTTCTGGCACACCGTTACCGACCACCACACCTATGTAATCGGCGGCAATGGCGATCGCGAATATTTCCAGCAGCCGGACAGCATCTCGAAGTTCCTCACCGAGCAGACCTGCGAGCATTGCGCCAGCTACAACATGCTCAAGCTCACCCGCCACCTGTATCAGTGGGGCCCGCAGGCGGAGTTGTTCGACTACTACGAGCGCACCTTGCTCAACCACGTGATGGCGCAGCAGCACCCACGCACCGGCATGTTCACCTACATGACACCGCTGATGGCCGGCGAAGCGCGTGGCTGGTCGTCGCCGTTCGACGATTTCTGGTGCTGCGTCGGCAGCGGCATGGAAGCGCACGCGCAATTCGGCGATTCCATCTACTGGCAGGACGGGCAGGGCGTCTTCGTCAATTTGTATGTGCCCTCCACGGTGCGCGATGCCGCCGGCCTGGACATGACCTTGCACAGCGCCTTGCCGGAGCAGGGCAGCGCCTCGCTGCGCATCGATGCCGCGCCGGCCGAGCAACGCACGCTCGCACTGCGCGTGCCAGGTTGGGCGAAACAGCCGCGCCTGCAACTCAATGGCCAGCCTGTCGATACCGCCGCCAGCGATGGCTATCTGCGCATCACGCGCATCTGGCAGCGCGGCGACACCCTGAGCCTGGCGTTCGACATGCCGCTGCGCCTGGAAGCGACCCCGGACGATCCCGCCTGGGTCTCAGTGCTGCGCGGGCCGCTGGTGCTTGCCGTGGATCTGGGCGATGCCGCCAAGCCCTGGTCGGGCAAGACCCCGGCATTGATCGGGGGGCAGGATATCCTGCAACGCCTGCAGCCGGTGCCGGGCAAGGCAGCCTTCGTCTACAACGATGGCGTGCAGCAGTGGCAGTTGTCCCCGTTCTACGCCCAGTTCGACCGCCGCAGCGCGGTCTACCTGGAACACCGCGACGCCGCCGCATGGCAGCAACGCCAGACCGAACTGGCGGCAGTAGCGGCGGCGCAACACGCACTCGACACCCGCGCGCTCGATCGCATCGCGCTAGGCGATGAAGCCTCCGAAAAGGCGCATGCACTGCAGGGGGAAAATTCCAACCCGCTCAGCTACCGCCGCCGGCCCGGCCGCGACGTGCGTACTGGCGGCTTCATGGCCTTCACCCTGCGCAATACCGCCCAGGCCCGCATCCTGCGCCTGCGCTACTGGGGCGACGAAACCCGCCGCCGCTTCCGCCTCCTCGCCGACGGCGAACTCATCGCCAACGAACGCCTCGACGGCAACCGCGGCCTGGATTTCGTCGATGTGGACTACGCATTGCCAGCAACGGTCGCCGGTCGCGACACCCTGCAGATTCGCATCGAACCGGAGAAAGGCTACTCGGCCGGGCCTGCGTTTGGGTGTTGGGTGCTGGAGTCGGCGTGAGCGCTGCAGCTAGCGCATCTTGAAAGTATGACGAAGTGCTCGCGCGACCTCTGCAGAGCGCATGGCACCAAAGAGCGAAGAAACCGCGCCCGCACCTACGCGTAAGAACTCAAGCATGCACCATCAAGCCCCTCTCCCGGCGGGAGAGGGGTGGGGGTGAGGATACGGCGGCGAAGCCCCCTGTGCGGTTTCAGCAGTGCAGAAAGGCCGCATTACTCACTCGCGAGCTAATCCTCCGCCACCGTCACCACCAGTTCGCCATTACGCGCAGTGATCCGCAGCTTGCAGCCAACCGCAAACCCCAACCGTTCCAGTCACAGCCCGCGCAAACGCACACTGGGGATGCGCTGGCTGTGCGGCCTGCCCGGCTCCGCATCGTAGAATGCATAGCCCACCGTGCAGCGCGTGGGTGTGCGGGGTTTGCGAGGCCGCCTCGGCGGAATATCATCCGGATGCACTGCGGTCCGGTGGTCGAAGGCGAGGTGGTCCACATCGAGCGTGGGCGAGGGCGCCAGCCGCATGGGCGGCGCGTCTGTTGCCGGTTTGGCCACTCGCTTGGCTATAGTGGTGCGATTGGCGTTCGGCTTGGAACGATTCGCGGTTGGTGATTGCGCTCGGCTCGACGTCCCCCCGCCCTGAGTAGCGGTCGGGTTTAGAGTCCGGGGTTGATGATATCGGTGTTTGCCAGATGTTGGGCATAAGCGGACGGCGTCATGCCGCCAATTGCTTTCTTCGGTCGGTCCTCGTTGTATTCGCGTCGCCAGCGTTCGATCTCGGTGCGCGCGTGCAGCAACGTCGGGAACCAGTGCTCGTTGAGGCATTCGTCGCGTAGTCGGCCGTTGAACGATTCAACATAGGCGTTTTGATTTGGCTTGCCGGGTTGGATTAGCCGTAGTTGCACACCACGGGCATGTGCCCAGACGACCATCGCTTTGCCGCAAAACTCCTTGCCGTTGTCGGTGCGGATCACCTTCGGTAAACCGCGACTGTGTGCCAACCGATCCAGCACGCGCGCAACCCCGTGCCCGGAGATCGCGCGTTCCACCTCGATGGCGACCGCTTCGTGCGTTGCGTCGTCCACGATCACCAGACACTTGATCACTCGGCCGTCGGCGGAGCGGTCGAACACGAAGTCCATCGACCACACCTGGTTGGCCTGCGCTGGCCGCAGCAGCGGCTGACGCTCGCCAACCGGTACCTTCTTGCGCTTGCGGCGCCGGACTTGTAGCTGCTGCTCGCGATACAACCGCTCCACGCGCTTGTAGTTCACCAGGCGTCCTTCCTGTCGCAGCTTGAGATAGATCATCCCCACGCCGTAGCGGCGATGGCGATGCGCCAACGCAAGAATGCGCTCGCGCAGTTCGCCATTGCGGTCTTGACGTGGGCAATAGCGCAGCGCGCTGGCGCTCATGCCGATCGCCGCCAACGCACGACGCTCGCTGGCACCACGCCCGATCCACTCGCGCACCAGCGCACGACGCGCCGGTGCGCTCACCACTTTTTTCGCAAAGCATCCTTGATCAGGTCATTCTCGAACAACTGCTCGGCCAGCAACTTCTTCAGCCGCGCGTTCTCGGCCTCAAGGTCCTTGAGCCGCTTGGCGTCGGGCACGCTCATGCCGCCGAACTTGCTGCGCCACAGATAGTACGAGGCCTCACTGAAGCCATGCCGCCGGCACAGGTCCTTGATCGCTATGCCCGCTTCGGCTTCGCGCAGGAAGCCGATGATCTGCTCTTCGGAAAAACGCTTCTTCACGTCCAATCTCCTTGGGGTAGGGAATTGGACTCCAAACTGAGGTGCTACTCAAAATTGGGGGGACGTCGCGCCCATCGCGTGACACCGTCAAGTTCTGAGTGGCCAGCTGGATACCAATACATGCTGGCATCCCAGCCGCCTTGTCCGCCCGTCGCGCAGCTTGAACTGCCGCCACCTAGTGCCAAGCAAGAATACGCGGCACCTCCTCCAACAGCTATGCCTGCTCCCCTCAAAACAGCAGGACCAGTCAAGTTCGAAGGATCAATAGTGTTTGCGCCATCTTCTAAAGAGATATTCGAGATTGTGTAAGTGAGAGGGGCGCCAAGCCCTCCGCCAAAGAAACTCGCATTGAGGTCAACAATCGCTCTTCGCCCATTCACACACTCTGATTGTAGGTGAAAGTTGTACCTTGCCGCAGCAATGATTGCATGGCCTAAACCTGCCCCATGTGCATAGCCTGTCCATTGTATAAGACCGAATGGATCGGCAGAGGTGACCGGTCTACTCAAAACATATGCGTAAGTGCTAATTCCGCCTTCTAATCCAATCGGATCACTCTGCTCATACCGCCCAGTAGCTGCTTCATAGTCCCTGAAGTAGTTCTGATTCAACCCACTCGCCGCATCAAACCGCTGCCCCGGGAAGCGCATATCCAACACCAACGTCGCGCCATCCCCATCGGGATCCTGATCAGGCGCAGTGTTGCCGAAGGCTTCGCCCTTCAGGCTCCACGTCCACACCGCCACATCGCGGGTGGGGTCGATCACCACGCGCGGGCTGCCCAGGTGGTCGGGTTCGATGTAGTGCAGTTTGTTGGCGTTTGCGAGCAGGCCGACCGGTAGGTCGTCCAGCCAGATCGCCTGTTGCTTGGGCGCGCCATTGCTGTCGTAGTCGCCCAGCCAGTGGCCGGCTTCATCGTAGAGCGTGTAGGTGTTGGTGGTGCCGAGGAAGCGGCGTATCTGCTCGCCTTTACCGTTGTAGCGGTAGTTCATGGTCACCGCGCCAGCGCGGCGGGCCTGGGTCATGCGGCCGGTGGTGTCGTAGGTGTATTGGCGGGCGGTGCCGCCCATGGCGGTGGTGTTGCCGGTGGCATCGTATGTGCGTGCGACGCCGGCCACGGCGCTGAGGCGGTGGCTGTCGGTGGGATAGCTATAGATCTGCGTGGCCGTGCCGACCTTGGCGCTGAGGCGGTTGCCGGTGGCATCGTAGCTGTAGCCGTCGATCAGCGTGCCGGTGCTGCCGTCCTTTAGGCCGGTCAGGCGGCCCAGCGCGTCGTAGCCCAGGCTGATTTCCGGTGTGGTGTTGCCTGCGGGCGTCAGCGCGGTGAGGTTGCCAACCGGGTCGAAGCCGAAGCCCACGTCCAGCCCACCCGGGCGGGTGTCCTGGATCGCCTGCGGGCGGTAGTCCAGATCATAGCGGCGGGCGAGGGTGCGGCCATTGCCGTAGGTCCAGCCGGCAGCCGGGCCGAATGGATAGTAAGTGGCATTGCCCAGAAGCACCTGGCGGCTACCGCCGGCGGCCGTCACGCCGACCTGCGTGGTCTGGCCTTGTGCATTGCGCACGTAATCGACCACCGCCCCGTCGGGATAGGTCATGCGGCGCAGTTGGCCGCCGATGGTGTAGTCGTAACGCAGCACCAACGCGGTGCCGTTACTGGTCTGCACCTTGCGCACCAGATCGCCGAAGCGGTTGTAGCAGTACTGGGTGATGGCGCCGCCGTCCTGCATCTTGGTCAGGCGGCCGATCGAAAACGTCTCCCCGCTGGCGCAGGCCGTCTGCGTCGCGTCGTAGGTGTAGGTAACGCTGAGGCTGGTGGTGGGGTAGGTGACCTTGGTCGGGCGATTGAGCGCGTCGTAGCTGTAGGCGGTGGTGTTGCCGCGCGCATCGGTCTGGGTGGCGCGGTTGCCGGCGCTGTCGTAGGTGTAGCTGGTGACGCCGGTGTCCGGGCTGGTGAGTTTCACCAGATCGCCGAACCCGTTGTACTCGTAGGTGGTGTCCAGGCCCTTGGGGTCGGTGACCTTGGTCAGGTTGTCGAGTGCGTCGTAGGCGAACTTCGTGTCGGCCTTGATGCCGGCGACATCCTGCAGCGTGCGCGACAGGCGATTGAGCGGGTCGTACTCGCTGTGCGTCGCGGTCGCCAGCGCATCGGTCACGGTGGTGGCGTTGCCGTTGGCATCGTAGCCGAAGTCGGTCGGGTCGCTGGCGGCGGTGGCCTGGGTCTTGAGCTGGCCGAGCTGGTTGTACACACGCGAGAGCGTGCGCTTCAACGTACCCGACGCATCGCTGGTGTCTTCCTTGATGCGATTGCCGGCGTTGTCGAGCGTGTAGTGGACGGTATTGCCCGCGTTGTCGGTAATGTCGGTCAGCCGATGCGCCGCATCGTAGGTGAAGGCAGTGAAAGCGCCATCGGGCTGGGTGACCTGCCTGACCAGGCCGGTGGGCCAATAATCGATGCGGGTGATGCGGTCATCGGCCTCGCTGGAGGCATCGGCGCCACGCACCTTGGTGGCGGTCAGCCAACCGCGCGGGTGATAGGTGTAGTCGGTGACTATGCCGTTGGTGTCCTTGATGGACAGCGGGCGGCCGGCGCCGTCGTAGGCGAGGTATTCGGTGACTTGGCCGAGGGCGTTGGTGACTTTCCACAAGTCGCCTTTGCGGTGCGGGCAGGTCGTTGGTGTTGCGGCGCAGCTCGCATCATCGCTGAGGTAGTAGCTGTAGCGCGTGCTGTCGGCGATATCGCTGCGCGGACCATCGCTGGAGAGCAGCACGCCCGCCAGCGGACAGGCGCCGGTGGCGATATCGGCCTCTTCGCAATAACGTTGCGTAACGAGCCGGGAGGGACTTCCAGCTGGGTCGAGTTGCGAGATGGTCAGTGCCTGGCCTCTGGCGTTGTAGGTCCAGGTTGTCCTGGCCACCAGCGCATTGGCGGCGTCATAGCTGCGGCGGTCTACAGGTTGACGCAAGCTGGCGTGCCAATCGGTTTGTACCGTGCGCTTGCGGCCGGCCGTATCGTTGGCGGCATCAATCTTGCTGGTCAGGAGACCGCGATAGTTGTAAGTCCAGTCGGTGGAGACGCCGGCAAAATCGACTTCCAGATCGGGATAGCCATTCCCGTCATAGCTGCGGGACTGGAACGATGCGCTCGTGCATTCCGGGCACAGCCCCTGGACTGCGACCACCTTGGCCTGGCCGAGCTTGGACAGGCCAGTGCGCGTGATGGTGTTTCCTGATGGCGTGGTGACGGTAGAGGCGGCGCCTGCATAGGCGATCGTGAATTGGTCGATCGCTCCTGCCGGATTGCCATGCACGCTGCGGGTCACACGTTTTTGCGCATCGTAGCTCCATGACGCATAGACCTGGCCTTGTGCATCGCGATGTGTCGTCAGCGCATCCGGAAAGCGTGAATCGGCATATCCATAACTGGCCACCGTCGAGGAGGCCGATGCTCCTGCCGCCTGCAAGGCCACCGAGCTCAAGCGCCCTTGGGTGTCATAGCTATAACCGAGGGTTGCACCATCGGGTAGCGTGACCTGGGCCACCCTGCCGGCTTGGTAGGCAAACACGATTTGCCGGCCGCGCAGGTCCCGCACCGACTGCAATTGCGTGCCGGCATAGGTCAACGTCAGTCGCTCGCCATCCGGGTAGGCCATGCCGGTCAGTTTGCCGTCGGGGCCGAAGGTTTCTTGCGTATCGTCTGCAGTGGTGACTTGCCAGCCGGTCCGCACACCGTTGTCGAGGAGTTCGGTCAGCACTTCGCGCACGTCCCAGTCGGGCGTCCAGGTCCCGTTGGCAGACTTCTTGAAGGTGTAAAAATTGCCGCTGGGACGGGTCAGGACCACGGTTGCTGCATCGGCCACAGTCAACGCACGTGCGTAGCTATGCCGCCATGTGGAACCGAGTGTGGTAACGGGCTGCAAGCCAGCTGCGCTGCTGTAATAGCGTACGAACTCCAGATGTCCAACCGGGGCGCGGTAATCGACTGCGGTTTCGAGTTTGGCCCCGGTGAACACGTTCGCGGGGTTGCCGGCCGTGGTCGGCCCGGTGGTGGCGTCGCAACAGCCGTTGTTCTTGCCAGGATCGATGGAGGGAGGAGATGCGCAGACTGCGCCGTTGGGCGTGGCGACTGGCTGGCCGCCGTTGGTGCCGACGGTGTACTCGCAGCCTTGTTGACAGACTTTGTCGGTGCTGCCGGCTGCTGGGGCAATGGAAGGGCGGGCGGTGCAGGTGGAAGCGTAGAAACTGCTGTCTAGATAAGAAATCCAAGTGTAGTTATCAAACGCACGATAGCATTCGACGACTGCTTCGTAACGCTGATCAAATGTTCGATCATTTACTTTACCGCTGTGGGTGTTTATTGCTCCGTATCCGCAAATCGCTTCGTTGCCTTCTCTCAAAGCATTGAGATAGGCCTGCCCTTGGTCACATAGGCTTGTGCCCGCATTGCACAAAACTGAGTCAACAGCTTGAGCTTTTGGCATCGGGATGAAACAAAAGCACATCACGACGAGTGCAATCAAAAATCTTAACCTAGCGCCATGGAGAATTTTTTCGGGTGGTGGCCTTTGCGCAAGATCTTTCATTGCTTCACTTTCCTTGTAGTGTAATTTTCTGCACGCAGCTGTAGTGAGGCTTGCGTGAAAGAAGCATATGGGGGCTATATCCGTTTGCCAAGCACTCCGGCTGTAAAAGCATCCGCACTAACTGGCGCGGTGCCTGAGCCCAAATGCAAAGACCGGCGGAATCGCCGGTCTTTGCTCATTGCTCCATCACCGCAGCGCTTACACCGACAACTCCAACAACAACTTATTCAACCGCCGCACATACCCAGCCGGATCCTTGAGGCTATCGCCCGCAGCCAACGCAGCCTGGTCGAACAACACACGGCTCAGGTCGCCGAAGCGATCCATATCCTGTTCCGCGTCGAGTTTCTCGATCAGCGGGTGGGTCGGATTGAACTCGAACACCGGCTTGCTTTCCGGCACCGCCTGGCCGCTGGCTTCTAGCAGCTGGCGCATCTGCAGGCCCAGGTCGCCCTGGCCGATGGCCAAGATCGCCGGGGAATCGGTCAGGCGATGCGAGACGCGTACTTCGGCCACATCGTCGCCGAGGGCGGCCTTGATGCGCGATGCCAGGCCTTCCTTGGATTTTGCGAGGTCTTCCTGCGCCTTCTTGTCTTCTTCCGAATCCAACTTGCCCAGGTCCAGGTCGCCGCGCGCCACGTCCACGAACGACTTGCCGTCGAATTCGGTGAGATAGCTCATCAGCCATTCGTCGATGCGGTCGGTGAGCAGCAGCACTTCGATGCCCTTCTTGCGGAACACCTCCAAATGCGGGCTGTCCTTGATTTGCGCGTAGCTTTCGCCGGTGAGGTAGTACAGCTTGTCCTGGCCTTCAGCCAAACGACTCACGTAATCGGCCAGGCCAACGCTTTGTGCGCCGGTGGTGTCGTGCGTGGACGAGAAGCGCAGCAGGCCGGCGATCTTTTCGCGGTTTGCGTAATCCTCGGCCGGACCTTCCTTCAATGCCTGGCCGAAGTTGCGCCAGAACGTGGCGTAGTCGTCCGGCTTGTCCTTGGCCAGCTTTTCCAGCATGTCCAGCGAGCGCTTGGTCAGCGCCGACTTCATCGAATCGACCACCGGGCCGGATTGCAGGATTTCGCGCGAGACATTGAGCGAGAGGTCCGACGAATCCACCACGCCCTTGATGAAACGCAGGTACAGCGGCAGGAACTGCTCGGCCTGGTCCATGATGAAAACGCGCTGCACATACAGCTTCAGGCCCTTGGCCGAGTCGCGGTGGTAGAGGTCGAACGGGGCACGGCCGGGCACGAACAGCAGCGAGGTGTATTCCAGCTTGCCTTCGACCTTGTTATGGCTCCAGGCCAGCGGGTTGCCCGCGTCGTGGGCGATGTGCTTGTAGAACTCCTGATACTCCTCGTCCTTGATCTCGGACTTGGGGCGCGTCCACAGCGCGCTGGCGCGGTTGACCGCTTCCCATTCGGGCTCTGCCGGCTTGTCGGCGGCTTCGCCGTAATGCTCCTTGCGCATCTCGATCGGCAGGCCGATGTGGTCGGAGTATTTCTTGAGGATGCCGCGCAGCGTCCAGCCATCGGCGAACGATTCTTCGCCTTCCTTCAGGTGCAGCACGATGCGGGTGCCGCGCTCGGGCTTGTCGACGCTGGCGATTTCGAATTCGCCTTCGCCACGCGAGGACCAGTGAACGCCTTCGCCGGCCGGCAGGCCGGCGCGGCGCGAATACACGTCCACCTGGTCGGCGACGATGAAAGCGCTATAGAAGCCCACGCCGAACTGGCCGATCAGGTTGGCGTCCTTCTTCTGGTCGCCGCTGAGGTGCTTGAGGAAATCGGCGGTGCCGGACTTGGCGATGGTGCCCAGGTGCGAGACCGCATCCTCGCGGCTCATGCCGATGCCGTTGTCGTCGATGGTGACGGTGCGCGCGTCCTTGTCGTAGTCGACGCGGATGCGCAGCTCGCCGCTGCCTTCCAGCAGCTCGGGCTTGACCAGGGCTTCGAAGCGCAGCTTGTCGGCGGCGTCGGCGGCATTGGAGACCAGCTCGCGCAGGAAGATTTCCTTGTTCGAGTACAACGAATGGATCATCAGCTGCAGCAGCTGCTTGACCTCGGTCTGGAAGCCGAGCGTCTGCTTATCGGTTTCAACGGTCATTGGGGTCGTGCTCCGTGGTGGTCCAGGCCGCAACGCGGCCGATGGCCTGGGGATGCGGCCGTCTACCGATTTTTCAAGGCGGGCCTGCGCGAATGTGCCGCGCGCGGCGGCTGGCGCGGGGTAGGGCGGCCGCGGCGATGGCGGCGGTATCATGGCCGGCCGTTCGTCCTGCCTTGAGCCATGTCGCCAACTGCGCTGCTGCCGTGCTGTACCCGCCCGCCCTCGACAGGTGCGTGGCGATGAGCCGCCCGCAGCGTCCGGCGCCGCGTGGCGCGGAAGGGCAGGTGCGCATCGTGGGCGGGCGCTGGCGCAATACGCGGCTGGCAGTGCCCAGCTTGCCTGGCCTGCGCCCCAGCAGCGACCGGGTGCGCGAAACGGTGTTCAACTGGCTGATGCCGCGCCTGCCCGGCGCGCGCGTGCTGGATCTGTTCGCCGGCTCGGGCGCGCTGGGCCTGGAGGCGGTGTCGCGCGGCGCTGCGCATGCCACCCTGATCGAACGCGACCCCGGCCTGGTGCAGCGGCTGCGCGAGCACGTGACCCGGCTGGATGCCGCCACGCAGGTGCAGGTGCTGCAGGAAGACGCGGTGCGCTGGCTGGAGCGTGCGCCCGCAGCGCTGGCTGATATCGTCTTCGTCGACCCGCCGTTCGCGGCCGGGCTGTGGCCGGCAGTGCTGGAGCACCTGCCGGCGCATGTGGCGGCCGACGCCTTGCTGTACCTTGAAGCGCCCGCCGATGCGCCGCCGCTGCTGCCGGCCGGCTGGCATCTGCACCGCGAGGGCGCCACCCGTGAGGTGCGCTATGCGCTGTACCGCCGGGCCGCTGCTACACTGAAGAGCGATCCGACCCCGGTAGTCTCCGTATGAGCGTTGCCAACAGCCGCACCGCCGTCTATCCCGGTACCTTCGACCCGATCACCAACGGGCATATCGACCTGGTGAATCGCGCCGCGCCGTTGTTCGAGCGCGTGGTGGTGGGTGTGGCGTATAGCCCCTCCAAGGGCCCGGCATTGTCGCTGGAGCGCCGCGTTGCGCTGGCCCAGGAAGCGCTGGCGGCGCATACCAATGTGGAAGTGCGCGGCTTCGATACCCTGCTGGCGCATTTCGTGCGCGAGATGGGTGCCGGCGTGCTGCTGCGCGGCCTGCGGGCAGTGTCCGACTTCGAATACGAATTCCAGATGGCCAGCATGAACCGCCATCTGATCCCGGAGGTGGAAACGCTGTTTCTTACCCCGGCCGAGCAATACAGCTTCATCTCGTCCTCGCTGGTGCGCGAAATCGCGCGGCTGGGCGGGGATGTGTCCGGCTTCGTGCCGGCATCGGTTGTCGAGGCCTTGCGGCAGGTGCGCCAGTCCCGCGCGCAGGCCTGATCATCTGCAGTTACATCACCACATGCATTTCAAAGGGAGGAGTTTCATGAAACACACCATGCGCGCTCTGGCGCTCGCTTCGATCGCCGCTCTGGCGGTCACCGCCTGCAAGAAGGAAGAGCCGGCACCGACCGCTGCCGCCGCACCGGCCCCGTTGACCGCACCGGCCAAGGACGACAACGCCGGCTGGAAGAAGTACCTGCAGGAAGTGGTCGGCCAGAACCTGGGCACCACCACCAACAGCCCGTTCCTGTACTACTTGCCGCCGGAGTCGGACGCCGAATTTGCCGGCAGCTACGAGCGTCAGCTGGAAAGCGTCAAGACCGCGCTCGCGCGTGGCGTGCAGCCGGGCAACATGCTGGCCTTCGGTTCGTCGGCGTCCAGCAAGATGGCCGACCTGATCGATGCGGCGTTCAAGGACGTGGCACCGGACTCGATGAAGGGTGTGCGCGTGCTGTTCATCGGCAATGCTGCCGACAACGCGCGCGTGCAGACCATCGTCCAGCCCAAGGGCGCGGAATACATCTTCGTTGAAGCCAAGTAATGCCGTAGCAGGCCGGATGCGCGGAAGGGCGCATCCGGCCGCAGCCTGGGAATGCACCATGCTGCCGAGTTCGCACTCCACCGGAGCCGGCCGCACCAGGCCAGTGTCCGACAGCGCCCAGGGCGCTATCTACCTGCCGCTGCGCGCCATGGGCGCCCGGCTGCAGCAGCACATTGCGTTCCAGCGCCTGCGGTTGCAGCGCGCCGCGTCGCGTCGCATCGTAGTGCCGATATGTCTCTGAAAATCAACGAGCTCTGCGTCAACTGCGACGTCTGCGAGCCTGCGTGCCCGAATCACGCCATCTCGATGGGCGAAACCATCTACGTCATCGATCCGGCACGTTGCACCGAGTGCGTGGGCCATTTCGACGAAGCGCAGTGCGTGGTGGTGTGCCCGGTCGAATGCATCGATCCGGATCCGGCCATTCCGGAAACCCATGACCAGTTGCTGGCCAAGCTGATGCAGTTGCAGCGCGATCACCCCGAACTGTACGAACAGGAGCCCCCCGCCCCGTGAGCACTTTTTCCCGTCGTTTTTCTTCGCGCGGCGTGTTGCTGCTGGCCTTTGTGCTGGCGCCAGCGGCCTGGTGCGCCGATGCCGCCAAGCCGGCGACGGCCACCACCGCAGCGGTCGCCGCGCATCCACCCGGCGCGGCGATCGCCAGCGGCCATGCGCTGGCCACCGATGCCGGCCTGCAGATCCTGCGCGAGGGCGGGAATGCGTTCGATGCCGCGGTGGCGGTGTCGTCCACGCTGGCGGTGGTCGAGCCGATCAGCTCAGGGCTGGGCGGCGGCGGTTTCTTCCTGTTGCACGACGCCAAGACCGGCAAGGACGTGATGCTGGACGCGCGCGAAACCGCGCCCGCGTCGGCCACCGAAGCGCAGTTTCTCGACAAGAAAGGCGAGCTGGACCGCGACCGCTCGGTCAACGGCCCGTGGTCGGCGGGCATCCCGGGCTTGCCCGCAGCGCTGGTGGAGCTGGCTGCCAAACACGGCCGGCTGCCGCTGAAGCAGTCGCTGGCACCCTCGATCCGCATCGCGACGGAGGGTTTTCCCGTCTACGCGCGCATGGCCAAGGGCTATGCCTCGCGGCGCGAGGTGATGGAGCGTTACCCCGGTACGCGCGAGGTGTATCTGCGCGGCGGCAAACGCATTGCCGAAGGCGACACCTTCAAGCAGCCGGAGCTGGCGCAGACGCTGCAGCTGCTCGGCGACAAGGGCTTCGACGGGTTCTACAAGGGCGAGACCGCCAAGAAGTTGCTGGCCGGCGTGAAGCAGGCCGGCGGCCAGTGGAGCGCGGCCGAGCTGGCCGGGTACCGGGTCAAGGAGCGCGCGCCGATCCAGTTCGACTACCGCGGCTGGAAGATCACCACTGCGCCGCCGCCGTCGTCCGGTGGTATTGCGCTGGCGGCGATGCTGCAGATCCTGGAGGGCTGGGACTTGAACACGCTCGATGAGGTGCATCGCACCCATCTGGTGGTGGAGTCGATGCGCCGCGCCTACCGCGATCGCACCTTCTTCCTGGGCGACCCGGACTTTGTGGACGTGCCGCAGCGCGTGCTCACCAGCAAGGACTACGCGCAAGGCCTGCGTGCCACCATCAATCCGGACAAGGCCACGCCCAGCGATCTGCTGTCGGGCAACCCCACGCCGCTGGAAGACGACGAGACCACGCACTTTTCCATCATCGATGGCGAAGGCAACCGCGTCGGTGCCACCCAGACGGTGAACCTGCTGTACGGCTCGGGCCTGATTCCCAAGGGCACCGGCGTGCTGCTCAACAACGAGATGGACGACTTCGCGCTCAAGCCGGGCACTCCGAATGCGTTCGGCGTGATGGGCTACGCCGCCAACGCGCCCAAGCCGGGCAAGCGCATGCTCAGTTCGATGACGCCCACCTTCATGGAATCGGCCGACAAGGCGATCGTGCTCGGCACCCCGGGCGGCAGCCGCATCATCACCATGGTGCTGCTGGGGATCCTGGGCTACGACGCCGGCCTGGATGCGCAGGCGGTCACTGCGCTGCCGCGCTATCACCACCAGTGGTTGCCGGACGCGATCGACGCCGAGACCAACGCATTTTCGGCGCAGACCGCCAAGGGCCTGCAAGCGATGGGGCATGCACTGAAATTGCCAGGCGACACCGCCGAAGGCGGCCGTGGCTCCAGCCATGTGTGGGGCAACCTGCAAACGGTGGAGTGGGACAAGCGCCGCAACGTGCTCAGCGGCGGTAGCGACCCGCGTAACCCGGTGGGCAAGGCGCAAGTGCAATTGGACGCGACGGCACGCTGAGGCGTGAACCCGATTGCGTCGACGCCCGGTAGCCGGCAAGGCGGCCGGGCGTTGTTCGTTGTTTCGATCAAGCGCCATCGATGCAATGCGACCGTGGTTGCCTGGGCTGGCGCGTTTGCTGCCGCCCAGCATGCGCTTGATTGCTGACATGCAGTGATGATGAGCGCGGCATGGCTGCGTGCGAGGCGATCCGCGCAAGGGGCGCATTGCTGCAGCGATGCGGATTGACGCATCGGCTATGCCGGCATTGGACTTGTCGCTGCAAGATAATGCGGCGACCATCGTGGCATGACTATCTTCAAAACTCTGCTCACCAGCCTGATGATCGTTTCGCCCGTGCTCGCCTGCGCTGCAGAGACAACCGGCAGGCAGGAGGCCGTGGCGGCCAGCGACGCCATCCACGTCAACCAGCTGGGCTATCTGCCGGGCTCGGCAAAAATGGCGATCGTCGGGCTGCCGCCGCAGGGCACCGCGCAGCGTTCGGACCGCTTCACCGTCGAAGATGCACAGGGACGCAGCGTGTTGCAGGGAACCCTGCAGCCGGCCGCGATGTGGTCGCCGGCCGGACAGCAGGCGCGGGTGGCGGATTTTTCCGGGCTGCGTGCGGTCGGAACCTATCGGTTGAAGGTCGACGGGCTGCCGGCATCGGAGACCTTCGCCATCAACGCGCATGCCTATCAGCCCCTGGTCGATGCAGCGTTGAAGGCGTTCTACTTCAACCGTGCCAGCACCGCGCTGCCGGCACGCTACGCCGGGCGCTATGCGCGCGCGGCCGGGCACCCGGATACGCAGGTGCGCATCCATCCGTCCGCAGCGTCTGCAACGCGTCCGACCGATAGCGTGATCAGCGCGCCCAAGGGCTGGTACGACGCGGGCGACTACAACAAGTACATCGTCAATTCCGGCATCAGCACCTACACCTTGCTGGCGGCCTACGAGCAGTATCCGGCGTTCTTCAGGTCCAAGCCGCTGACCATCCCCGACGATGCGCCCGGCGTGCCCGGCATCCTGCAGGAGGCCTGGTGGAATCTGGACTGGATGCTCGCCATGCAGGACCCGGCCGATGGCGGCGTGTACCACAAGCTCACCGACAAGCAGTTCGATGGCTTGGTGATGCCGGATCAGGCCACCCAGCAACGCTACGTGGTGATGAAGACCACTGCCGCGACCTTGGACTTCGCTGCGGTGATGGCCGTCGCCAGTCGCGTATATGCGCCATTTGAAAAGCAGTATCCGGGGCTGTCGGCGCACATGATGAAAGCCTCGCGGGCTGCGTGGGCGTGGGCGAAGCAGCATCCGGACGTGATCTACCGGCAGCCCAGCGACGTGCGTACCGGCGGTTACGACGATGCACACCTGGATGACGAATTCGCCTGGGCGGCGGCCGAGTTGTACATCGCCACCGGCGAGGATGGGTTCTACGACGCGATGATCGCGCGCAACGTGCCGGCCACCGTGCCCTCATGGGGCAATGTCGGTGGGCTGGCCTGGATGTCGTTGGCCGCGCATCGCGACCGACTCACGCCGCATGCCGATCGCGCGCGGATCGCACGGGAGATCACCGGACTGGCACAACAGTTGGCCGACACCTGGCAATCATCGGCATGGCGGCTGGCGATGAACGACAGCGATTTCGTCTGGGGCAGCAATGCAGGGGTGCTCAACCGCGCGATGATGCTGCTGCAGGGCTACCGGCTGACGCAGCAGCGGCAATTTCTGGATGCGGCGCAATCGCAGCTGGACTACATCCTGGGCCGCAATCCGCTGGGGCTGTCGTTCGTGACCGGGATAGGCAAACGCACCCCGATGCATATCCATCACCGACCCTCAGAGGCCGATGGGATCGAAGCGCCGGTGCCGGGTTGGCTGGTCGGCGGCCCGCAGCCGGGGCAGCAGGATGCCAAGGAGTGCAAGGTGCCGTACCCCTCCAAACGGCCGGCGTTGTCGTACCTGGACAACTTCTGCAGCTACTCCACCAACGAGGTGGCGATCAACTGGAATGCGCCGCTGGTGTATGTGAGCGCGGCGATCGAGGCGTCGACGCGCTAAAGCGTCGCTATCAAGCCGATGCCGCGGCTGTTCCTTCTCACGTCGGGAGAAGGTGGCGCGCAGCGCCGGATGAGGGTACGGCGTCGGCAGGAATACTGATACACCGTACCCTCATCCAACCCCTCTCCCGCAGGAGAGGGGCTTAAATTGCTGCAATTCATGCTGCCTGCGTACCAAAGGTTCGGTCACCAGCAGCTCTGAATGACGCTTTTAGCCATGCCAGCAACATGATCGAGATCGGACGCGCTGCGGCATTTCCTTCTGCCTTCGGGAGAAGCTGGCGCGTAGCGCTGGATGAGGGTAGGGCGGCAGCAAGAACACTGGCATGCCGTACCCTCACCCCAACCCCTCTCCCGGGGGGAGAGGGGCTTAAACTCACTCCAGCCGCGTCCCAAAAATCCGGTCGCCTGCATCGCCCAGGCCGGGCAGGATGTAGCCCTTGTCGTTGAGGTGGTCGTCGATGGCCGCGGTATAGACCTCGACATCCGGGTGCACCGCTTCCAGCGCCGTCAGGCCTTCCGGCGCGGCGACCAGAAAGATGCCTTTGATGCGCCGTGCGCCGGCGCGCTTGAGCATGTCGATGGTGGCGATCAGGGTGCCGCCGGTGGCCAGCATCGGGTCCAGGATCAGGGCGTCGCGTTCTTCCAGGCGGCCAGTGAGGCGTTCGAAATAGGGCACCGGTTGCAGGGTTTCTTCATCGCGCTGCAGACCGACCACACTCACGCGTGCGGCAGGAATCAGTGCCAGTACGCCGGGCAGCATGCCCAGACCGGCGCGCAGGATCGGTACCAAGGTGATCTTTGCGCCGGCAATGCGCTGCACCGTCACCGGGCCGGCCCAGCCCGGCTGGGTGTGCGATTCGGTGTCCAGATTGGCGGTGGCCTCGTAAGCCAGCAGCGTGCCCAGTTCGGTGACCAGTTCGCGGAAGCCCTTGGTGCTCAACGCGGCATCGCGCAGCAGGCCGATCTTGTGCTGGACGAGGGGGTGGCGGACTTCGACGATTTTCATGGGCAGCGGCAGGCGGGAGAGGGGCACAGTGTGCCGCAGCCGCGCGGTGTGTCGCCACACTTCGGGTGTGATCGCTGATGCATATGTCATGTCAGTGAAACGTCGTAGACATAGTGTGCCCACCCATTCTTAACCGATTGGGGAAGCACCCGTGTTGAACAAGACTCCGCTCTGCCTGGCGATCACGCTGACGTTGGCTGCGGCCACGTGGAGTCCGCTGGCGCACGCGGCCCAGGGTGCGGCCACGGGCGGCGCTGCCAGCGCTGCGGCAATCGACCTGGAGCGGCTGGAGGTGCGCCCGCAGCTGGAAGCGCAGGAGCGCGCGGTTGATCTCAAACGCGCCTCCGATGCCATCCAGGACGCCGTCGCCTCCGATGCGATGGGACGTTACCCGGACAAGAATGTTGCAGAATCCTTGCAGCGCCTGCCCGGCGTCAGCGTGACGCGCGACCAGGGCGAAGGCCGCTTTGTGGTCATCCGCGGCCTGGATTCGTCGCTCAACAGCGTCACCATCGACGGCATGACCATGGGCACGCCGGAAGACGGCACGCGTTCGGCACCGCTGGACGTGATTCCTTCCGATTCCACCGAGCGCCTGAAGGTGGTCAAGTCGCCGACCCCGGACATGCCGGGCGATTCCATCGGCGGCGCGATCCAGGTGGAATCCACCTCCGCCTTCGATCGTGACGGACGCACCTTGCGCGGCTCCATCGAAGCCAGCCACCAGTCGCTGTCGGGCAAGACCAGCCCGAAGGGCGCCTTCAACTACAGCGACATCTTCAATGGCACCTTCGGGGTGGCCGTGGGCGTGAACTATCAGGACCGCGAGTTCGAATCGGACAATACCGAAGTGGCCTACGACACCTTTGACGGTGGCGCGGACGACGATCTGTTCGCCGGTGAAGTGCAACGCCGCAAATACTTCATCGAACGCACCCGCATGGGCGCGAACCTCAATCTGGACTGGCGCCCGGACGCGGATAATCGCTACTACCTGCGCACGCTCTACAGCCGTTTCGACGATGCCGAAACGCGTCAGCGCACCATCTTCGAGTTGAGCGATGGCGAGGTCAGTGCCAATGGCGACGGCACCTATCGCGTGGACGACCTGCCGGCCGACAGCATTTCCAAGCGCGTGCGCTACCGCACCAAGAAGGAAGACACCATGGCGTTGAGCGTGGGTGGCGAAAACCGCCTGAGCGCCGCCACCGTGGATTACAAGCTGGGCTACACCAAGACCCGCGAGCGCGTGAACGATGAAAAGGAAGCGCGCTTCAATTACGACGGCGACGATCTGGCGGCCACGGTGGATCAGCGCAGTGGCATTCCGAAGCTGGGCTTCTCCGACAACGGCTGGCAGAGCAACGATGATTTCGTGTTCGATCGCTTCGTGATTGCGCCCACGCAGGTGGACGACAGCGAGCGCAGCGCACAGATCAATGTGCGCTTTGACGGCGAGCATTCCAGCCTGAAGATGGGCGTGCTCGGCCGCTGGCGCGAGCGCGGGGTGAACGTGGACGAAAACGAGCTGCGTCGTGGGCCGGCCATCGACCTGAGCGACTGGACCACTGCCGCGCCCGAGCACCGTGGCGGCACCTTGGGCCAGAGCATCGGCTCGGACGGCATGCGCCGCTACTGGAACACCTCCGGCGATCTGTACAGTGCACGTCCGCAAGATGTGGGCGGCAATCTGCAGACCTCGCTGCAGGACGATTACACGGCCACCGAAGATGTCTTCGCGACCTATGCGATGGGCACCTGGGACATCGGCGCACTGCGCATGATCGCCGGCGTGCGCGTGGAAAATATCCAGTTCGATGCCACCGGCAACCAGGTGGACGTGGCAGCCAATGGCCGCACCGCCACGGTGACGCCACGCGAGGCTTCCAGCAGCTACACCAACGTGCTGCCCGGCCTGCATCTGCGTTACGACAGTGGCAACGATTGGGTGCTGCGCTTTGCGGCCAACAAGACCTTGTCGCGCCCGGCATTCGGCGATGTGTCGCCACGCGTGAGCATCAACCGTGGCGATAACGAGGTGAGTCTGGGCAACCCCGATCTCGATCCGTACCGTTCGCAGAACCTGGACCTGTCGTTCGAAAAATACCTCGGCAGTACCGGCGTGATCTCGCTGGGCGTGTTCCACAAGTCGATCGACGACTACATCGTGCAGACCATCAACACCAACGATGCGGAATTTCCGGGTCTGCAGGTCACACGCTCGATCAATGGCGACACCGCAAAGGTGCGCGGTGCGGAATTCAATTGGCAGCAGACCCTGGACTTCCTGCCCGAGGGCTGGAATGGTTTTCTGGTTGGTGCCAGCGCCACGGTGCTGGACAGCGATTTCAATCCGGGTCTGGAAAATCGTGCCGGCGACGACTTCACCCTGCCGCGTTCGTCCAAGCGCATCTACAGCGGCCACCTGGGCTACGAAAAATACGGGTTCAGTGCGCGCGTGGCGGCGGTGTATCGCAGCCAATATCTGGACACCATCGGGCAGAGCCGTGCGTACGATATCTACGTTGCCCCACACACGCAGCTGGATTTCAGCATGAACTATCAATTCAACAGCCACGTCAGCCTGTATCTGGAAGCGCAGAACCTGTTGGACGAGCCGTTGGAGCTGTATCAGGGCATCCGCTCGCGCACCCTGCAAAATGAAGAGTACGGCCGCACCTACGCGCTTGGCCTGAAGGTGGCGCTGTGATCGCACCACGCACCTTCGTGCAGATCACGCTGCTGTCCGCTGCCGCCGCATTGGTCGGTTGCGCCAGTGCCCCGGCCGGCCGCGAAGCCGACGAAGCGCTGCTGAAGGATCCCTTGCTCAGCAAGGCCAACGTAGCGCACGAAGTGGTGCCGGAAGCCTTCATTACCGCGCTGACGCCAGCGGACAACCTGGATTCGCCGGCCAGCTGGATGGCGCCGGATGGTCGCCGTTGGGTGATCGCCACGGCCAAGGACACGCATGCGCTGGTGGTGTTCGACGGCGACAGCGGCAAGCGGCTGCGCGTGGTCGGCGGCAAGGGCAAGGCCCTGGGCAAGCTCGACCGCCCCAACGGCATTTCGGTGGTCGATGACCTGGTGTTCGTGGTGGAGCGCGACAACCGGCGCGTGCAGGTCTTCTCCTTGCCCGATCTGACGCCGGTGACGGCGTTTGGCCAGAACCAATTGCGCGAGCCCTACGGCCTGTGGGTGCGCAAGCACGAGGGCGGCTACGAGGTGGTGGTCAGCGACAACTACATGTCGCCGGCCAACAAGGATCTGCCGCCGCCGCTGGCCGAGCTTGGCCAGCGCTTTCGGCGTTATCAGCTCGATGCTGCAGGGCAGGGCTGGCAGGCACGACTGACGCAGAGTTTTGGCGACACCAGCGAAGCGGGCGCGGTACGGATTGCCGAATCGGTGTTCGGCGATGAAGCCAATGCGCGGCTGATGATTGCCGAAGAAGACGTGGCCGTGGGCACGCAGTTGCGCGACTACGGCATGGACGGGCGGTATCGCGGCCGCAACGTCGGCGCCGGGCTGTTCAAGGCGCAGGCCGAGGGCATCAGCTTGTTCGCATGCAGCGACGGGAGCGGCTACTGGATCGCCACCGATCAGTTCAAGGACCGCAGCGTGTTCCAGGTCTTCGATCGCAAGACGCTGGCGCATGTCGGCGCCTTTGCCGGCCGTGTGACCGCCAACACCGATGGCGTGTGGCTGGATCAACGCAGCAATACGCGCTTTCCGGGTGGCGTGTTCTATGCGTTGCATGACGACCAGGCAGTGGCCGCGTTCGATTGGCGCGATATCGCGCGGACATTGCGCCTGAAAGAGTGCACGCCATGATGGCCGCGCGCAGATCGATCTCTGCGTTGCTTGCGGCGATCGCAACCATAAGCGTTTCAGCCTCGGCTGCCGACCGTGCTGCCGAACCCAATACGCAGGTGCCGGCGGGTTCGACGCATTATGTTGCCGATGGCTTCCCGGACCGCATCGTCGCCACGCCGGCGCAGGACGCGGCCACAGGGTTTGCGGTGGCCTGGCGCACCGATGCCAGCGTCGACAGACCGTGGCTGGAACTGGTGGTCGCCGGCGATTCGCCGGATGTAGGCACGCCACGACGCATTCGGGCGAGCACGCTGACGCTTGCCAGCGAAAACGGCAGTTCGCATCACCATCGCGCCGATGTCGACGGGCTGCAGCCGGACACGATGTACGCGTACCGCGTGCAGGGGCAGGGGACCTGGGGCGCGTGGAATCACTTCCGCACGGCTGCCACAGCCACCACGCCGCTGACCTTGCTGTATTTCGGCGATACCCAGAACAAGAATCTCAGTCTGGTCTCGCGGGTGATCCGTCAGGCCTGGCGCTCGGCGCCGGACGCGCGGCTGGCCTTGTTCGCCGGCGACCTGGTCAGCGGCAAGGACGGCCAGGACGACAACGAATGGGCCGAGTGGTTCGAGGCCGGGCGCTGGCTGCTGGAAGGCACTGCAGTGGCGCCGGCGCCGGGCAATCACGAATATCACGAAGAGGGCGAAGACACGCCGCAGGCAACCCGCGTGCTCGGCAGTCATTGGCCGGTGACCTTTGCGTTGCCGCGTAACGGGCCTTCGGCCACCGCGCGCACCAGCTATTGGTTCGACTACCAGGGCGTGCGCATTGCCGTGCTCGACGGCACCTCGGCGCTGGACCTGGGGACCGGCCCCGCGCAGGCGCAGTGGCTGGACAAGGTGCTGGCCGACAACCCGCATCCCTGGTCGATCGTGCTGATCCACCAGCCATTCTTCTCGCCGCGTGCCGATCGCGAAAACGAAAAGTTGGTCGCACAGGTGCTGCCGGTGATCCGACGCCACAAGGTGGATCTGGTGTTGCAGGGCCACGACCACACCTACGGCCGACGCGGCGATGCGGCCGGGCAGGCGACGCCGGTCTTCGTGGTCTCGGTCGCCGGGCCCAAGCAGTACCGCCTGTCGGACATGGCGCGCACCACCATGCGCCCGGTGGGCGAAGACACCCAGCTCTATCAGGTGCTGCGTCTGGACAGCCAGCATCTGGTGTACGAATCGCGCACGGCCACCGGACGTCTCTACGACGCGTTCGAACTGCAACGCGACAGCGACGGCAGCAAACGTTTGATCGAACGCGAGGCGGGACGCATCGCGCCACGCAATTGCCCGCGCAGTGCAACGCTCAAAGGGCGTGCGGATCGATGCTGGGAATGAGCGAGGGCAGGCAACAGCCTGCCCAAGCAATACCGTGCTACTGGTGGCTGGGCAGCAGTGCGCAGACGGTCTGCAAGCTGCACGTGGTTGCGTGTCCGCTGCCAGCTTCTTCGAGGTGCCCGACCGCCGCCTTGAATATGACAGGGCAGCACGCGGTTTAATCCGGATTTCGACTGTATTTATGCGTTGTTTCAAAACTTCGCATCTGCATAGATTGTTTCTATGAGCTTGCAGTTGATCATCATGTACTGCGATTTATGTCACGTCGATAGTGCGACTACGGTTGGTACGGCCGGGCCAGCGACCAGGTAGCCGAATCGATGCGGCACTGCGGTGGCGGCTCGGTTCCCCCACCGCCCGAGTCGCCCCCATGATTCCCCAATTGATTCACCTGACCGCACCCACCAAGCAGCTGCTGTGGGAAGAGCGCAGGATCTGCGATCGCCTGCAGCGCCTGTTGCCTGGATGGACCTGTTACGTCTGGGACGATGCCGATAACGCAGAACTGATGCGGCGTGCGTTCCCCGAGTTTGCCCAGCGCTACGAGCAGATCCGCTTCGGCGTGATGAAAGCCGACATCGCCCGGTGCGCGTACATGCACGCACATGGCGGCTTCTACTTCGACACCGACTACAAACTGCTACGACCGCTCGATGCGCAGGTGCTGTCGCAGCATTGCGTGTTGCCCGTCGAGGAAGGTGCGCCGGGCCAGGAAGACTTCAAGATCGGCAATGCCGTGTTTGGCTCCGAGCCCGGGCATCCGTTCTGGCGCGCTTTCATCGAGCACATCTTTACCGCGCATGCCCCGGAAACGCTGCAGGATCACCGCGAGATCCCGATGATTTCGGGCCCGCGTGGGCTGACGCGCTTCTACAACGCGCATGGTGGGCAGTTCGCCGACATCCTGTTCCCGCCACGCGATGCCTTTCATCCGGACCGCACCTGGTTCGGGCTTGGCCATCGTGGCGGCAAGATCGCGGTCGGCTCGCACCTGTGCTGGGCATCGTGGCGCGGCAAGTCGCCGCGGCGTGCGCTCACCAACTACCTGCGCCGCAAGTTGAATGCGGTGCCGATCTGAGTGGCAGCGTGCACGGTGACGGCAATCGACCTGGGGCAGGGCCGCTCAGGTCGAATCTGGGTGAGGTCATCGCCCTGCATGCTGCAGGCGATTTATGCAAGCGCAAGCTTGCATGTTCTCGTGGCTTCGCATCGTGTGTTGCAGGTATTGCGCAGATTCAGACCAGGCAACGCAGTCGGGACAATGGCTAATGACCCAGCCTGGATCGGCTGGACGCAACCGAAGACTTGCGCCACTGTCGCCGGCGCCGATCACGGTTCCAGGGCGCCGCGCAGAGCGCCGGTGGAAGACCTGTCAGCCATCTGCCGCACGCCGACGACATGCGCGCCGGCGTGCCGCGTGGAGCAAATCAGGCCGCTGCGGCCTGCACCTGACGCGGGCCTTCCTTGAGCGCACGCGCGATCAGGCCGACCAGCAGATCGAGTTCGTCTTCATCCATCGCAAAGTGCGGGGTGAAACGCAGCGAATTCTCGCCGCCGTGGATCACGTTGACGCCGCGGTGGCGCAACCACTCCTCGGTGGAACCGGCGCCGTAGCACTTGAATTGCGGTGCCAGTTCGCAGGAGAACAACAGGCCGGTGCCTTGCACCTTGGTGATCAAGCCGCCGAGTTCGGCCTGCAGCGCCTCCAGCTTGGCAATCGCCTGCGCACCGCGGATGCGGATGTTGTCCCGCACCTGCGGGGTGAACAACGCCAGGGTGGCGCAGGCCACATCGAGCGCGCGCGGGTTGGTGGTCATGGTGTTGCCGTAGGTGCCCTTGCGATACACCTGCGCGGCGTGCTCGGTCACTGCCAGCACCGACAGCGGGTATTGGGCCGCGTTGAGTGCCTTGGAATAGGTTTCCAGGTCCGGCGGGTCGAGCTGCTCGAATCCCGGGTAGTCCACCACCGACAGCACGCCATGCGCGCGCAGCCCGGCCTGGATGGAATCGACCAGCAACAGGCTGCCATGTGTACGGGTCAGCGCGCGCGCGGCGGCGTAGAACTCGGCCGGCAACGCACGCCCCGGGTCGCCTTCGCCCATCACCGGCTCCAGGAACACCGCCTCGATAAACCAGTGATTGCGCGCGGCCTCATCGAAGGCGCGTTGCAACGCGGCCACGTCGTACGGGGCGATCGCGATGACCGAATCCTCGTCGCGATAGCTGGCCAGGTATTTGGTGTAGGTCTTGCGGCTGGAATCCGAATACAGGCCCGGGCGATCGGTGCGGCCATGGAAGCTGCCCTTGACCACCAGGCGTTTGATGGTGGCACCGGCGTGCCGCGCGCCGGGGTCGGTGTGCAGCTTGGCGTTGGTATCGACGATGCGGGCGGCCAGGCCCACCGCTTCGGAGCCGGAATTGAGACACATGAAGCGTGCAAACGGGCAGCCGCCGCGGCTGTGGCCGATCTCGGCACGCAGGGCGCGATCGAGCCGGCGCTGCGCCAGGCTGGGCGTCATCACGTTCGCCATCACCTGCGGGCGCGCCATGGCCTCGAGCACCGCGGCCGGCGTATGGCCGAAGCCGAGCATGCCGTAGCCGCCGGCGTCGTAGAGCACTGCGCCCTTGAGCGTGACCACCCATGGCCCGCGTGCGGCCAGTGCCACGTAAGGCGTCACTGCGTCGTCGGCATAGAAATTGATGAAACCTTCCTGCACCGCGCCGATCTGGGCCTCTTCGTCCAGGTCCAGCAGGTCGGCGGCGTCATCGCGCACCAGCGCGTACTCGGCTGCTGCCGCATGGATGGCCTGCTGCAGGTCAGGGTGGCTGCCGGCCAGGCGCGCGATGGTCGCATCGTCCAGGCCTTCGGTCAGGCGGCGGCCGGCATGGGCACGCAGCGGGGCGAGCGGGGCAAGGACGGACATGGCGCATCTCCTTCAAAGGTGGCGTTCCCTTCCTATTATCGGCAGAAGATCGGCGTTTGGCAGCGTGAATCTGGGCAGGAAGTACGGTATTTTCGTCGATTCGCCGAAACGAATGCGCAATAGTGAAGATCACCCCCTCCGACGAACGCCTGTTGTCGCTGCTGCGCGAGGACGCGCGCGCGTCCACCGCCCAGATCGCGCGGCGACTCGGGCTCTCGCGCACCACCGTGCAGAGCCGCATCGAAAAGCTCGAGCGCGACGGCGTGATCAGCGGCTACACCGTGCGCACGCATGACGACTACGAGCAGGGCCGCATCCGTGCGCACATCCTGATCACCGTGTTGCCCAAGAAGATGCCGGCCGTGGTGAAGGCGCTGCGCGATATCCCGGAAGTGCGCCTGCTGCATTCGGTCAGCGGTGCCTACGACCTGGTCGCCCTGGGCGTGGTCGGCGGCGTCAACGAGATGGACGTGCTCACCGACGCCATCGGCGCCATCGACGGCGTGGAGCGCACGACCAGCGCGATCATCCTGTCGACCAAGTTCGAGCGGTGAATGAGCCGGGATTGGGCATTCGGGATTGGGGATTAGTAAAAGCTGGCCAGCCCACGTAGTAAAGCTGCCGGCCGCTTGGCCTGGATGTTACGAATCCCCAATCCCCAATCTCAATTCCCGGCCGCAGTTACACTATGCGGCTACTCCGCCAACGATCCTGCGGCCTTGAAGAAGTCCGATTTCCATTACGAGCTGCCCGAAGCACTGATCGCCCAGGCGCCGCTGGCCGAACGTGCCGCCAGCCGCCTGCTGGTGGTGCCGCCGGCGCCAGCGGCCTTCGGCGACCGCCAGGTGCGCGATCTGCCCGAACTGCTGCAGCCCGGCGATCTGCTGATCTTCAACGACACCCGGGTCATTCCGGCGCGCTTGTTCGGGCAGAAGGCCAGCGGCGGGCGAGTGGAGATCCTGATCGAGCGCCTGCTTGGCGAGCGCGAGGCGCGCGTACAGATCGGCGCCAGCAAGTCGCCCAAGGCCGGCAGCGTGATCGCGCTCGATGCCGGCGGCCAGGCCGAGGTGCTGGGCCGCGATGGCGAGTTCTATCTGCTGCGTTTCCAGATCCCGACCCCGCTGGAGCACTGGCTGCTGGAGGCTGGCCGCCTGCCGCTGCCGCCCTATATCCGTCGCGAGCCGGGTGTCGAAGACCGCGAGCGCTATCAGACCGTGTTCGCGCGCGAAGTCGGCGCGGTCGCCGCGCCCACCGCCGGGCTGCACTTCGACGAGCCGCTGCTGGCGCGCCTGCGCGAGCGCGGGGTGGAGTTCGGCCACGTCACCTTGCATGTGGGTGCCGGCACCTTCCAGCCGGTACGGGTGGACAAGCTCGACCAGCACGTCATGCACAAGGAGTGGCTCAACGTGGGTGCGGCGCTGGTGGAACAGGTGCGGCGCGCCCGCGCCCGCGGTGGCCGCATCATCGCGGTGGGCACGACGGTGGTGCGCTCGCTGGAAAGCGCCTGGCGCACCACCGAGGCCGCGCCCGAAGGCGAATTGCAGCCATTCGCTGGCGAAACCCAGATCTTCATCCTGCCCGGCTACCGCATCCGCAGCGTCGATGCGATGGTCACCAACTTCCATCTGCCCGAAAGCACCTTGATGATGATGGTCTGCGCCTTCGCCGGCCGCGAGCGCATCTTCGCCGCCTACCACCACGCCATCGCGCAGCGCTATCGCTTCTTTTCGTACGGCGATGCGATGTTGTTATGGGGCGGGGAATCGGGAGTCGGGAATGGGGAATCGTAAGGCGGGACCCGCCGAACGATCAGCCACCTGCCAACCGCTCTTCCCATTCCCGATTCCCGACTCCCCATTCCCGGCCCCTCAATGTCCCGACTCCAGTTCCAGCTCCAAGCCACCGACGGGCATGCCCGGCGTGGGCGCCTGACCTTTCCGCGTGGCACGGTCGAAACCCCTGCGTTCATGCCGGTCGGCACCTATGGCTCGGTCAAGGGCATCCTGCCCGAGCAGATCCGCGCGCTGGGTGCGGAGATCATCCTGGGCAACACCTTCCACCTGTATCTGCGCCCGGGCCTGGAGGTCATCGGCGATCACGGCGGGCTGCACGGATTTGCGCGCTGGGATGGGCCCATCCTCACCGATTCCGGCGGGTTCCAGGTGTTTTCGCTGGCGCATCGCCGCAAGATCACCGAGCAGGGCGTGACCTTTTCCTCGCCGACCGATGGCGCGCGGGTGTTCCTGGGCCCCGAAGAGAGCATGGAAATTCAAAAGGTGCTCGATTCGGACATCGTGATGATCTTCGACGAGTGCACGCCGTACCCGGCCACCGAGGACGTCGCGCGACGCTCGATGGAGCTGAGCCTGCGCTGGGCGCAGCGCTCGCGCGACGCGCACGACGGGCTGGGCAACGATGCGGCGCTGTTCGGCATCGTGCAGGGTGGGGTGCATCCGGACCTGCGCAGCCGCTCGCTGGATGGCCTGCAAGGCATCGGTTTCGACGGGTATGCGATCGGCGGGCTGGCAGTGGGCGAGCCCGAGCACGAGCGCAACGCCATGCTCGAACACCTGCATCCGCGCCTGCCGGCCGAGCGCCCGCGTTACCTGATGGGCGTGGGCCGCCCGGAAGACCTGGTCGAAGGCGTGGCACGCGGGGTGGACATGTTCGATTGCGTCATGCCCACCCGCAATGCGCGCAACGGCCACTATTTCACCTCCTTCGGCACCGTGCGCATCCGCAACGCAAAGTACGAACGCGACCTGGACACCATCGAGCCGGGCTGCGGCTGCCATGCCTGCAGCAGCGGCTATACGCGCGCCTACCTGCGCCATCTGGACCGCTGCAACGAAATGCTGGCGCCGATGCTGGGCACCCTGCATAACCTCTGGTATTACGAAAAACTGATGGCCGACATGCGTGCGGCGATCGCTTCGGGAACCTTTGTGGAGTTCCGGCGGTCCTTCTATGCGGCACGCGGCGCCACCACGCCGCCGTTGCCGGGGGAAACCAGCTGAGACCTACCGTCCGCGCCCCGGCGCGGACGGCGTGGAACCTGCGTGGCATAATTCCCGGCTGTTCCGCCCCGGCGGTACCTGAATAGCGAGCGGGCCCATGGGCCCGCTGGCACCAAACTAGGATGCACTGAATGAATCTGCTCGATTTCCTGATCCCCGCTGCCCAGGCGCAGGCCGCTGGCGGCGCGCCGGCACCCGGCCCGATGGGAGGCCTGTCCACCTTCGCGCTGCCGATCATCCTGATCGCCGTGATGTACTTCCTGATGATCCGCCCGCAGATGAAGCGTCAGAAAGAACACAAGGCGCTGCTGGACAAGCTGGCGCGCGGCGATGAAGTGATCACCTCCGGCGGTGTTGCGGGCGTGATCACCGACATCGGCGACAACTTCATCAGCGTGGAAGTGGCCGACAACGTGCGTATCCGCGTGCAGAAGAGCGCCGTGGGCCATGTGCTGCCGAAGGGCACGCTGAAGTCGGCGAGCTAAACGCGTCTTGCAACGGCTGCGCCGCTGTCAGGCAGGCGCAGTCGCCAGGTGGAACCGGAGGTTGTGACCCACCGGTTCCGCCGTACCGCCCGTATCCATCTGAAGACCATTGGCGACGTTGTACCGGTCGCTTGAAGTCGTTCTCACTGCTAGGCGCGGCGCCGGGATGGTGCCACGCGGGACTGTCGCAATGCTCGAATTTCCTCGCTGGAAGTACTTCCTGATCCTGCTGGTACTGGCCGTCAGCGCGCTGTATGCGTTGCCCAACGTGTACCAGAAGGACCCGTCCGTGCAGATCACCGCCAGCCGCGGTGCGCAGCTCGACGACGCATTGCGCAGCCGCATCGACGGTGAGCTCAAGAGCGCCGGCATCACCCCAAAGGCGATCACAAAAGAAGGCGACAGCCTGATGGTGCGGTTGCCTTCGCTGCAGGCGCAGACACGCGCCAACGACGTGTTGCGTCAGCAGCTGGGCGAGAACTACACCGTGGCGCTGAACCTGGCCTCCACCGTGCCGGACTGGCTGGCCAAGCTGGGCGGCCGGCCGATGGTGCTGGGTCTGGACCTGGTGGGCGGCGTGCACTTCGCCATGCAGGTCGATCAGAAGGCCGCGCTGGAAAAGCGCCTGGACGGGTTTGCCGAAGACATCCGCACCACCTTGCGCGATGCGCGTATCCCGTATCGCTCTGTGGAACGTCGCGCCGACAACAGTATCCAGGTCAACCTGGGCGAGGGCGCCAATGCCGACGCCGCGCGCGTGACGCTGGCCAAGGCGCAGCCGACCCTGACCTACGACGTCAGCGGCCAGAACATCGCCGTGAAGGTGCCGGAGGCCGAGCTCAAGCAGATCGCCAGCGGTGCGATCGAGCAGAACCTCACCACCTTGCGCAACCGCGTCAACGCACTGGGCGTGTCCGAGCCGACCATCCAGCGCCAGGGCGAGGACCGCATCGTGGTTGAACTGCCCGGTCTGCAGGACACCGCCGAAGCCAAGCGCCTGATCGGTGCCACCGCCTCGCTGGAATTCCGCGCCGTGGTCGACGGTAATGCCGACGATGCCGTGCGCAGCGGCAACATTCCGCCGGAGGCCAAGGTCTATCGCCTGCGCGACAGCAACGCGCCGGTGTTGTTGAACAAGCGCGCGCTGGTGACCGGCGACCAGATGGTCAGCGCATCGGTCAGCACCGACCAGAACGGCATGCCGGCAGTGGCGGTGACGCTCAACAACGTCGCCGGCCAGCGCATGTTCGACTACACCAGCGCCAACGTCGGCAAGCTGATGTCGGTGGTCTACATCGAGCGCATTCCCACCGTGACCATGGTCGACGGCAAGGAAGTGCGCAGCGTACGGGTCAAGGAAGAAGCCTTGTCGCCGACCCGCATTGCCGGCGTGTTCGGCAAGAACTTCCAGACCACCGGTCTGGAAAAGACCGAAGCCGAGAACCTGGCCAAGCTGCTGAAATCGGGCTCGCTGGCCGCGCCCATGGACTTCGTCGAGGAATACGTCATCGGACCGAGCCTGGGTGCGGAGAACGTGGAGCGCGGCGTCACGGCGGTGGTCTACTCGTTCCTGTTCACCCTGGTGTTTTTCACCATCTACTACCGCGTGTTCGGCGCGATCACCTCGGTGGCGCTGCTGTTCAACCTGCTGATCGTAGTGGCGGTGATGTCGCTGTTCGGTGCCACCATGACGTTGCCGGGCTTTGCTGGCCTGGCGCTGTCGGTCGGTCTGTCGGTGGACGCCAACGTGCTGATCAACGAGCGTATCCGCGAAGAGTTGCGCCTGGGCGTACCGGCCAAGTCGGCGATCGCGGCCGGTTACGAAAAGGCCGGCGGCACCATCCTCGACGCCAACCTTACCGGCCTGATCGTGGCGGTGGCGTTGTATGCGTTCGGTACCGGCCCGCTGAAGGGCTTCGCGCTGACCATGATGATCGGTATTTTCGCCTCGATGTTCACCGCGATCACGGTCTCGCGTGCGCTGGCGGTGTTGATCTACGGCAGCCGCAAGAAGCTGAAGTCTGTCGCTATTTAATGCGAGTCTCTCGCAAGAGCCCGTCTGTAATGCGAGTCCCTCGCGAGAGCCCGCACATCCATGTGCGGACTGCTTAGGAAGATCTTTCAATGAAAATTTTTCCGCTTCATCTGATTCCGAACGACACCAAGATCGATTTCATGAGCTGGCGCAAGCCGGTGCTGATTTTGATGCTGGTGCTGGCAGTCGCCTCGGTCGGCATCATCGTCGGCAAGGGTTTCAACTACGCGCTGGAATTCACCGGCGGCACGCTGGTACAGACCTCGTTCCAGAAGACCGTGGACGTGGACCAGGTGCGCGAAAGGCTGTCCAAGGCCGGCTTCGAAAACGCCCAGGTGCAGAACGCCCGCGGCGGCAATGAAGTCATGATTCGCCTGCAGCCGCATGGCCAGAACAATAATCGCGACGACGCCGCGCGCACCGTTGCCGAAGATGTGCGCAAGGCGGTGACCAGCGATGAGAATCCGGCCACCGTGCAGCCTGGCGAATTCGTCGGCCCGCAGGTCGGCAAGGATCTGGCCTTGAACGGCGTGTATGCCACGGTGTTCATGCTGGTGGGCTTTTTGATCTACATCGCGTTCCGCTTCGAGTGGAAGTTCGCGGTGGTCGCCAGCCTGACTGCGTTGTTCGATCTGCTGGTCACCGTGGCCTTCGTGTCGCTGACCGGCCGCGAGTTCGACCTGACCGTGCTGGCCGGCCTGCTGTCGGTGATGGGCTTTGCGATCAACGACATCATCGTGGTGTTCGACCGCGTTCGCGAAAACTTCCGCGCCCTGCGCGTGGAGCCGCTGGAAGTGCTTAACCGCTCGATCAACCAGACGCTCTCGCGCACGGTGATCACCGCGGTGATGTTCTTCCTGTCGGCACTGGCGCTGTACATCTACGGTGGCGAATCGATGGAAGGCCTGGCCGAGACGCACATGATTGGCGCGGTGATCGTGGTGATCTCCTCGGTGATCGTAGCCGTGCCGATGCTGAGCATCGGGCCGTTCGCGGTGACCAAGCAGGACCTGCTGCCCAAGGCCAAGGACGTGGAGGCGCTGGCGCGCCGTCCTTGATGGGTTGGCAAAGGTGTGACGAGAAAACCGCGCATCGCGCGGTTTTTTCGTTTCTGGCGGTGGACGTCGTGACTGCATGGTTGTGCACCATGACGTCACTACCCAAGATTGTGACAACTCGGGATTTCGTCGGGCACGTCATGCCGATCGATACGCAGTACTTCGCGGTAGAAAAACAACAGCACAGCCAAACGCCTGGTTCTGCGTGCCGCAGACACCTGCGCATCGTCGCCAAGCGGGTGAGGAACGCCTCGACGCGCGCCTGGCCCATCTGCACAAACAACACCGGCTCGGATAGGCCTGCTCGGCGCTGTCCTGCTCGCAGGCGGTTGCGCACTTGACCGAGTAACTGCGTTGGCGGACGTGCTGTTACGCCATTGTTTTTGGTGGCGTATTTCATACGCCTGTGTCCTTGCTGGATAACACTCCAAGCGTCTGCATGGTCGGGGTCGATCTCATCGTGCTATCCCGTGATCGCGGCCAGGATTTCCACCATTCACAAAGCGCCAGCGATCGCAGATACTCCATGCAACACCGCATTTCGGCGGTTGATACGCCCAGGGTTACGTAGACACTCAAGACCCTCATTGCGCGTAGCGCCGTTCGAACTCTACAGGCGATAGGTCGCCAGTTGAACCGTGGCGGCGTTTTGGGTTGTAGAACATCTCGATATAGTCGAATACCTCGGCGCGTGCGGCGTCCTTTGTGGGATAGGCCCGTCGCCTGATACGCTCGCGTTTGAGCAGACCGAAGAAGCTCTCCACGGGTGCGTTGTCGTGGCAGTTGCCACGCCGACTCATGCTGCACACCAACCCATGGGACGCCAGGAAACTGCGCCAGTCATCGCTGGTGTAGACAGACCCTTGGTCCGAGTGAACCAAGCAACCAGCATTGGGTTTGCGCCGCCACACCGCAGACAACAAGGCCTGCACGACCAACTCGGTATCGGCCCGGTCGCGCATTGCCCAGCCGACGACCTGCCTGGAAAACAGATCGATCACCACAGCTAGATACATCCAGCCTTCATGCGTGCGGATGAAGGTGAAATCGCTCGCCCAGGCTGTATCCGGCTCCGTCACGTCGAACTGCCGATCGAGCAGGTTGGCCGCCACCACGCACTGTGTCCCGCCATGGAAACGTGGCTTGCGCCTATAGCCCACCTGGGCACGTAGCCCCTCGGCGCGCATCAGCCGATGCACCCTATGGCGACTGCAACGCTCACCCAACTCGCGCAGATCCTTGGCAATCTTGCGATGCCCATAGACACTGCCGCTGGCCAACCAGTGCTGCTTGATCAGTCCAAGCAAGCGCTCATCTTCCTTGGCGCGCTCACTGTTGGGCGCGCGCAACCACGCGTAGTAACCCGCCCGGTTGACGCGCAATACTCGGCACATCGCGCACAACCGGAATTCCCTGCGATGGTCTTGCATGAAGGCGTACTTTGCCTTTATCCCTTGGCAAAGTACGCGGCGGCCTTTTTTAGGATGTCGCGCTCCTCGGTGACCCGGCGCAACTCGGCCTTCAGGCGCCGAACCTCGGCACTCTGGTCCACCTCGGCGCGCTGCACCACACCAGGCTTGCCGAACTTGCGCAGCCAGGCGTACAGGCTGTGCGTGGTGACACCTAGTCGCTCGGCGACCTCTGCCACCTTGAAGCCACGATCGATCACTTGCCGGACCGCTTCGATCTTGAACTCATCCGTATACCGCTTGCTGCTCATGGACACCTCCGGATCTGCCATTTTCCATGGCCTTGAGATGTCTACGTAACCCTGGGCGTATCAGGTCCAATAGTAGTTAGGGCTCATGTCAGAGGCTGTCGTAATCCAAATCACAGCAGACCGAGACAGCGTTTGTGCTGGAGATGACCGACGTCCCCCCAATTTTGAGTAGCACCTCAGTTTGGAGTCCAATTCCCTACCCCAAGGAGATTGGACGTGAAGAAGCGTTTTTCTGAAGAACAGATCATCGGCTTCCTGCGCGAAGCTGATGCCGGTGTGGCGATCAAGGATCTGTGCCGGCGGCATGGCTTCAGCGAGGCCTCGTATTACCTGTGGCGCAGCAAGTTCGGCGGAATGAGCGTGCCCGACGCCAAGCGGCTCAAGGATCTTGAGGCCGAGAACGCGCGGCTAAAGAAGTTGCTGGCCGAGCAGTTGTTCGAGAACGACCTGATCAAGGATGCGTTGCGAAAAAAGTGGTGAGCGCACCGGCGCGTCGTGCGCTGGTGCGCGAGTGGATCGGGCGTGGTGCCAGCGAGCGTCGCGCCTTGGCGGCGATCGGCATGAGCGCCAGCGCGCTGCGCTATTGCCCACGCCAAGACCGCAATGGCGAACTGCGCGAGCGCATTCTTGCGTTGGCGCATCGCCATCGCCGCTACGGCGTGGGGATGATCTATCTCAAGCTGCGACAGGAAGGACGCCTGGTGAACTACAAGCGCGTGGAGCGGTTGTATCGCGAGCAGCAGCTACAAGTGCGGCGCCGCAAGCGCAAGAAGGTGCCGGTTGGCGAGCGTCAGCCGCTGCTGCGGCCAGCGCAGGCCAACCAGGTGTGGTCGATGGACTTCGTGTTCGACCGCTCCGCCGACGGCCGAGTGATCAAGTGTCTGGTGATCGTGGACGACGCAACGCACGAAGCGGTCGCCATCGAGGTGGAACGCGCGATCTCCGGGCACGGCGTTGCGCGCGTGCTGGATCGGTTGGCACACAGTCGCGGTTTACCGAAGGTGATCCGCACCGACAACGGCAAGGAGTTTTGCGGCAAAGCGATGGTCGTCTGGGCACATGCCCGTGGTGTGCAACTACGGCTAATCCAACCCGGCAAGCCAAATCAAAACGCCTATGTTGAATCGTTCAACGGCCGACTACGCGACGAATGCCTCAACGAGCACTGGTTCCCGACGTTGCTGCACGCGCGCACCGAGATCGAACGCTGGCGACGCGAATACAACGAGGACCGACCGAAGAAAGCAATTGGCGGCATGACGCCGTCCGCTTATGCCCAACATCTGGCAAACACCGATATCATCAACCCCGGACTCTAAACCCGACCGCTACTCAGGGCGGGGGGACGTCGCCACACGGCAGAACTCCGGATCGATCCGCATGGTTATCCGTATGGCGGGATTGGAGCATTCATTGCGCTGACTGAGGCTCATGGGATGCACGTCCTTGGCACCAACGAATACGGAAAGTATGAGCCCCGTGATGTTTTGGAGTTGGTGCAAGGCTCGTCGGCAAAGAAGTGGTGGCAGTTCTGGAGGTGACAGCTTCTTTTAGCAATTCATTCAAGCCGAACCCGCTTTGCGGCTGGGCTTAACTCGGGCGTTAGGCAGTGGTGGGTCATTACAGCGACCGGCTTGCGCGCGACCCGATCGGCCGATAACGCTTCATTGCATACGGTTGCGCGCCTAAGCGGCTCATCGAACTCATTGGCCAAATCCGGCAAATGCCCAGGCCAACCGAGTCGACGCAATGCGTTGCACTGCAGTAAATGCAACGCACCCGCCGCTCACTTCAGGCAGTGATGCCCACCAAGCATGCGCGCAACGCGCGCAGCTCTCTTCGGGTCACAGATTCCAGTCGATCCGCATGCCCGCAATCAATGCGTTCTTCAGATCGTTGGTGCGGGTCGGTTCGTTGAACTGGTCGGGGTTGATCACGTAGTGCAGGTTCGGGGCGATGCGCAGGCGCTTGGTGACCTGGATGCCGTAGCTGAGCTCCATCATGATCTGGTTGTCGGCTGGGGTGCCGGTGCCGCCGGCGGAGGCGCGGGCCAGGCGCAGGTTTTCGATCGCTTCGTCGCTGTATTTCTGCTGGGTGATCACGAAAGCGATGTTGTCCTGCGGGCGGCTGGCGAAGGTACCTTTCTGCACCAGGCCGAGCTGGATGAAATGGTCTTCGATGGCTTGGCCGCCGGTGCTCTTGAGCATGGCGCCGAAGACGGTGAGGCCGCGCGTACCCGACGGGTCGGGGTTGGTCACCTGCTGTTCGAAGCGGGCGAACATGCCCGAGCGGCCTTGCTTGTTTTCATAGCCCAAGCCGCTCAGTACGGCCGGGTTGCCATTGCGGTCGCGCAGCGGGTCGGTGTAGTCGGAGTTGTCCTGCCAGCCGCCCAGTTCGTACATGGCGGCCATGCTGCCGTCGCCACCCTTGTTCTTGTAGCCGACGGCATAGGGCACGACCACGCCGGTGGTGTCGTTGGTGCTCCAGTTCAGGCCGTGCTGGCCGTCCTGTGCCTGGATGGGGTTGACCTCGTAGGCGCCGACATGCAGATAGACCTTCGGTGTGACCCAGGCGGTGGCATGCGCGGCCCAGCTGGAGACCGGCCAGTAAGTGAAGTTGCTGGTGCGGAACACGAAGGTGGGGTTGCCGCAGGCCGAGTTGCCCTGGAAGTACTGGCACAGGTCCGAGCCCAGGAAGTGGATGTTGGCCACGCTGCGGCCGGCTTCCAGTTCCAGACGGTCGTTGAAAAGTTTCTGCAGCAGGGTGAAGTTGGCCAGGCGCGTGCCCTGGCCGCCGTAGATTTCCTGCACCGAGGTGCTGTTGCCGATGCTGCTGTTGGCCAGGTTGGTGCCGTGGCGGTTGCTGACGTACAACTTCACCGTGGCGCCGTTCCAGCCGAACAGGCGGTCCATGTCGACATCGGTGCCGACCATCAACTGGCCGGCGTAGGCGTCGCCGCTTTTGCGGCCGCCGTCGATCATCGAGGCCGCTTCGCCGGTGTAGCCGAGCTTGAGCTTGAAGGCATCGGCGGCATCCTGCGCGTGGGCGAGCGGGGTCAGTGCCAAGGTCAGCGACAGGCACAGCAGGCGGGGGCGGGCACGGCGGGGGGCGAGAGCGGTCATGGCAGGACTCCGGACAAAAGGGCGTGGCCGTGGTGGCGAACGCGACAACATGTGGGTGGGCATGCCGCTGGCAGCGCACCTGGGTGCGCGCAGCGGTGAAGCAGGTCAGGGGCGCGCGGGAAAACGCGGGCGCGTCAGGTGCGGCGGCAGGTCCGTGCCGCCGGAGGTGCCTCAGGCAACGACGTCGGTCACCGGCTTCTTGAGCAGGCGCAGCGCGATGGCCGTGACCACCACACCGACAACCAGGGCCAGCACGTAGTTGAGCAGGTGGGTGACGGCGTTGGGGATCAGCAGCACGAAGATGCCGCCGTGGGGTGCCTTCAATTCGGCACCGGCGGTCATCGAGATGGCGCCGGCCACGGCCGAGCCGATCACCAGCGCCGGGATGGTGCGCAACGGGTCGCGCGCAGCGTACGGGATAGCGCCCTCGGTCACGAAGGCCAGCCCGAGCACGCCGGCGGCAGTGGCCGAGCCGCGCTCTTCCACGGTGAAGCGGTTGCGGAACACCCAGGTCGCCAGCGCGATGCCCAGCGGCGGGGTCATGCCGGCCACCATGGCAGCGGCCATCGGGGTGTAGACCTGGCTAGCGATCAGGCCGGTGGAGAACGCATAGGCCGCCTTGTTGACCGGTCCGCCCATGTCGAAAGCCATCATGCCGCCGAGCAACAGGCCCAGCAGCAAGGCGCTGCTGCCCTGCATGCCGCGCAGCCAGGCGGTGAGCCAGGCCAGCAGGTCGGCCACCGGCTGGCCGAACACGTACATCATCGCCAGCCCGACCAGCAGGGTGCCCAGCACCGGCAGGATCAGCACCGGCTTGAGGCCTTCCAGGTTGCGCGGCAGCTTGATATAGCGGTTGAGCGCCGCCACGCCGTAGCCGGCGATGAAGCCGGCAATGATCCCGCCGAGGAAACCGGCGTTGAGATTGGCCGCGACCAGGCCCCCGATCATGCCGGGCGCGATGCCCGGGCGATCGGCGATGGAGTAGGCGATATAGCCGGCCAGGGCCGGCACCATCAGGGTGAAGCCGGCCTTGGCGCCGATCTGGAACAGCGACCAGGCCAGCGTGCCCTGGTGCGCATCGTCGCCGGCGTAGATGCCGCCGAGGGCAAATGCCAAAGCAATCAGCAGGCCGCCGGCAGTGACGAACGGCAGCATGAACGAGACGCCGGTCATCAGGTGCTTGTAGGCGCCGGTGCGGCCGGTGCCCTTGTTCGCGGTGCCGCTGGCAGCGGTGCCGGTGGCAGGAGTCGCGCCGCCCTGCACGCTGGCGTCGGCCAGCGCCTTGTTGATCAGCGCCGGGCCATCGTTGATCGCCGGCTTGGTGCCGCTCTTGAACACGCGCTTGCCGCCGAAGCGGGCCAGGTCCACTTCGCGATCGGCGGCAATGATGACGACGTCTGCTGCGCGGATTTCTTCGTCGGTGAGTGCGTCCTGCGCACCCACCGAGCCCTGGGTTTCCACCCGCATCTGGTAGCCGAGTTTCTTGGCGGCCTGCTGCAGGCCTTCGGCGGCCATGAAGGTATGCGCGATGCCGGTAGGGCAGGAGGTGATGGCCACGATGCGCTTGTTGCCGCTAGCGGTGCCACCGGGATTGCCGGCGACGGCCGGGTCGGCGTGTGCGGCCAGCTTGCCGATCGCAGCGGCCGGGTCGTCCAGCACCGCGCCCAGGCTCAGGCGCACCAGTTGCGCATCGCCAAAGCGGGTGGTGTCGGCATCGGCCTCGCCGACCACCAGGACCTGGGCGGCACTGCTGGCGAGTTCGCCCGGCAAGGCGCCGAGCACGCCCTGGTCGCTGCGGATTTCGATCGTCACGCGACGGCCGGCGGCAGTGGCCGCGCGGCGCAGCGCTTCGGCCGCCAGGACGGCTTCGGTACTGCGTTCGCCAGCGGCGATGACCACGATGGAAGAGGACATGGCAAAACTCCTGCTGTGTTGCGGTCGCCGGTGTTGTCGGCGGGGGGAATTTCAAGCGTTATGCGTGGCGGTGACGCGCGCGATCTGCCGCGGTCTGCAACTGCCGGCCCGACGCCGCCTGGGTGCATGCATCGGCAGTGGCCAATGGCGGCTCATGACAGCATTTCGATCACGACCTCGGTTGCGGCGCGGCGCACGCCCTCTGGCGTAATCCGGCGCGCGTCGCCGCTTTCCAGCCGGCACATCGAAAACGCCGTGGCCAGCCGTGCGCACTGCTCCAGCGTGGTCGCGGCATCGAGCGAGGCGGCGGCCAGGCCGGCCACCATCGCATCGCCTGCGCCCACGCTGCTGCCGTGCGCCAGGCGTGGCGGGCGGGCGATCAGCCGCTGGTCGCGTTGCACGAACAGGGCGCCTTCGGTGCCCATCGAAATGACCACCAGCTGGATGCCGCGGGCGATCAGTTCGTGCGCGGCGGCGCTGAGTGCGCCGCGATCGTTCAACGGGCGGCCGGTCCAGGCTGCGAGTTCGTCGCGATTGGGCTTGACCGCGTACGGCAGCGCCTGGCGCGCGGCTTCCAGCGCTCTCACCAGCGGCATGCCGCTGGTGTCCAGCAGCACGCGCGCACCGGCCGCGCTGGCCTGGGCCTGCAGTTGCGCCCAGCTGCCGTCCGGCAGCCCGGCCGGCAGGCTGCCCGACAGCACCACCGGCAGGCCGGGGCGCAGCAGCGGGGCAAGATGGTCGGCCACGCCTTGCAGGTGCGCAGGCCCCAAGCGCAGGCCGGGCAGGTTGATGTCGGTGGTGTCGTTGCTGCGCGCGTCGACCAGCTTGAGATTGGTGCGGGTTTCGCCGGCCACGCGCTGGCAGTGATCGGCGATGCCGCGTTCGCGGAACAGCGCTTCGAACACGCCGGCGTTGCCGACCCCGAGCACGCCCAGCGCGGCAACCTGGCTGCCCCAGTCGGCCAGGCACGCGGCCACATTGATGCCCTTGCCGCCGGCATCGTTGCGCACGCTGCTGGCGCGGTGCACGGCGCCCGGCTGCAGGTGTTCGAGCTGGATGGTCTGGTCGATCGCCGGGTTCAGCGTGACGGTGATGGCCTGCAGGCTCATGCCTTGTCCTCGCGCTTGGCTTCCAATGCGCGCACCTGTTCGGCGGTTTCGCAGGCCAGCGCCTGTTCGGCGAGGTGTTGCAGCTGGCTCAACGCGGCGCCGCGCAGGCGTGCCTTGACCGCCGGGATGTCGTTGGGCGTCATCGACAATTCCTGCACGCCCAGGCCGGCCAGCAGGCTGGCGCCGAACGCATCGCCGGCCAGGCCGCCGCAGACGCCGACCCAGCGATCGTGCTTGCGCGCACCGTCAATGGTGCTGCGGATCATGCGCAGCACCGCCGGGTGCAGGCTGTCGGCTTCGGCGGCCAGTTCCGGATTCTGGCGGTCGATCGCCAGCACGTACTGGGTGAGGTCGTTGGTGCCGATCGAGAAGAAGTCTGCGTGGCGCGCCAGCACGTCGGCCTGCGCGGCGGCGGCCGGCACTTCGATCATGATGCCGATCGGCACCTCCGGTGCGTCGAGGTCGGCGCGGAGGCGTGCGCAGATGGCGCGCAGCGCCACCAGTTCCGGCACCGAGGTGATCATGGGGAACATGATCGACAGCCGCGCCCCGTCCTTGGCGGCGCGATACAGCGCACGCAGTTGCGGCTCCAGCAGGTCGGGGCGACGCAGCAGCAGGCGCGCGCCGCGCACGCCCAGGAACGGGTTTTCTTCGTGCGGCAATTCCAGATGCGCCACTTGCTTGTCGCCGCCGATATCCAGCGCACGCACGATCAGCGGGCGGCCATCCAGCGCCTGCGCCATCGCCAGGTAGGTGGCATGTTGTTCGTCTTCGCTGGGCGTGCGGCCGCTTTCCAGGAACAGGAATTCGGTGCGCATCAGGCCAACGCCTTCGGCGCCCTGGGTCAGCGCCATCGCGACCTGGTCGGGCAGGTTGACGTTGGCGCCGATGTCGATGTGGTGGCCGTCGGTGGTTTCGGCCGGCAACGCGCGCTGCGCGGCTTCGCGCTCGCGGATGGCCTGCTGCTCGGCGATATGGGTGCGGGCCGCATCCAGATCCTGCTCGGACGGGTCGATGTACAGGCGCCCGCTGCTGCCGTCGATGATGGCGGTGACGCCGTCTTCGATCTCCAGCAGCTGGCCGCCGGCCGCGACCAGTGCCGGCAGGCCGAGCGTGCGCGACAGGATGGCGGTGTGCGAGGTCGGCCCGCCCTGCGCGGTGGCCAGGCCGAGCACGCGCGCGGTGTCCAGGTTGGCGGTGTCCGAAGGCGACAGGTCGCTGGCGAGCAGGATGCACGGTTGGTTGGGTAGGTCGGTGAGTCCGGCGCCGGCGGCGGCCGGGTCGAGCTGGGCCAGCACGCGGCGGCCGACATCGCGCAGATCGGCCGCGCGGCCGGCCAGTACCGGGTTGCCGAGGGCGGCCAGGCCGGAAGCGATCTGTTCCACCGCCTGGTGCCACGACCACGCCACGCCGTGACCTTCGACCATCAGCTGGCAGGTGCGGGTGATCAGGTCGGTGTCGTTGAGCAGTTCGGCCTGGGCCTTGAAGATGGCCGCGTCCGAGGCGCCGAGCCGGCGCTGGGTGTCGTCCTGGATTGCCGCCAGTTGCTGGCGGGTGCGGGTCAGTGCGTCGTGCAGCTGCGCGCCGCCATCGCCCAGGCCGACCGGTTGATCGGCGACCTCGGTCTGCGCGGCGCGCAGGCGGTGCACGATGCCGATCGCCACGCCCGGGCTGGCGCCGATGCCGACGATGGCCGGCTGCGCCTGCGGCGGCGTCCAGCCGGCCACCGGGGCGGCGAGGCGTTGCGCGGCACGCTCGGCATCGGCTTTTTCCTGCGCGGTGAGGCTGTCCATGACGGCGCGCAGGCGCTTGAGCAGTTCCGCTGCGTCGCTGCCTTCGGCCGACACGGTGATGCTGTCGCCGGCACGCAGGCCCAACTGCAGCAAGCCGACCAGGCTCTTGGCATCGGCGGCCTGGTCGCCGGCGCGCACCTGCGCACGGGCCGAGAAGCCGCGCGCGGTTTCGGCCCAGCGGGTGGCCGGGCGCGCGTGCAGGCCGCTGGGGTAGGCGATGGTCCACTCGAATGTTTCGGCCAGATCGGTGGCCGGCGCGGCATTGGTCTCGGGCGCGCGGTCGCCGGTGAGCGCGGCGACGATCACGCCGGGGTCGTCGGTGCTGAACAGCGTTTCGAGCTGGGCCGGGTCCTGGATCAACCGGGTCAGCCGGCGCAGCAGGGTGATGTGGGTATCGGACTGCGCGGCGATGCCGACCACCAGCCGGGTGATCTGGCCGGGGTTCCATTCCACGCCATCGGTGAGCTGCAGCACCGCGATGCCGTCGCGGCGCACCAGGTGGCGGTCTTCGCCGACGCCGTGCGGGATCGCGAGGCCGTGGCCCAGGAAGGTATTGGCCAGGCCTTCGCGCCGCCGCATGCTGGCGTCGTAGCCCGGCGCGACGCAGCCGGCCGCGACCAGCAACTGGGCGGCCTGGGCGATGGCGTCGTCCTTGTCGCGGGCAGAGGCGCGCAGGCGCACAAGGTCGGGGGTGACGGGGGCGGGCGACGGAGAGGACAAGGCGGGCTCCGGATGAGGTCGGGCTGGGAAGTATAGTGGGAACGTTCCCACGATCCAGGTCAATGTGCGGTGCACAAAAACGCTGTAGTGCTTTCGGGTTAGCATCAAGAACGACACCGCGCCTGGGTCAGGGTGCGCAAAATGGAGCGGGAACGGTCCCAGTGAGTATCAGCATCAATGACGTGGCCCGCGTGGCCGGAGTTTCCAAGTCCACGGTGTCGCGCGCGCTGGGCAGCGGCCCGGTCAGCGAGGAAGTGCGTGCCAAGGTGGAAGCGGCGGTGCGCCAGACCGGCTATCGGCCCAACCTGATGGCGCGGCGATTGCGATCCCAGCAATCCGGCATCCTGGGGGTGATCGTGGCCGACATCCGCAACCCGTACTTCACGGCGCTGATCCGTGCGGTGGAAGAGGTCGCCTACAGGGCCGGTATGCGCGTGACGCTGTGCAATACCGATGAAGATCCCGAGCGAGAGGCGCTATACCTGGAGTTGATGCAGGAAGAACGCATCACCGGGCTGATTTTTGCGCCGACCCGGGTCACGGTGGGGCGCATGCACGAGCTGGCGCTGGATTACCCCACCGTGCTGGTGGATCGCGCCGGCCCCGGCAGCCGCTACGACAGTGTGGTGCTGGATAACGGCGCGGCCATGGCCGAGCTGGTGGCGCATCTGCAGACACAGGGCTACCGGCGCATCGGCGGGCTGTTCGGCAGCACCAGCACCACGGCGGCCGAGCGCCGCGATGGTTACCTGGCCGCGATGCGCGCGCAGGGGCTGCAGCCGGATTACCGCGAAGTGGCGCCCACCGCCGAGGCGGCGATCGCCGAGTTGGGTGCATGGCTGGCCAACGACCAGCGGCCCGAGGCCATCGTGACCAGTAACAGCCTGCTGCTGATGGGCGCACTGAAGGCTGCACGCACCGCCGGCCTGCGCCTGCCACAGGATCTGGCCCTGGCCGGGTTCGACAACGAGCGCTGGACCGATCTGGTCGAGCCGGGCATCACTGTGGTCGAGCAGCCGGTGGAAGACATGGGCCGGGCGGCGATGTCGCTGCTGCTGGAACGGTTAAGCAATCGGCAATTGCCGATCCGCCGCTTGGTCATGACTGGACGTTGCGTGGTGCGTGGGTCGACTGCTGCGCGTATGCCGGGCGTGGTGTAGAGCGGCGGCGAGGGTCTGTTGGGTGCGGTGGGTTTGACGGGAATGCGTTCGCGCCCGAGTGCGCTCCTACAAAGAGGGCCGTCTGCCGTGGATTGCGGACCTGCGCGATGCCGGCGAACCGGAGGTGTCACTTGCCGTGATTGTTCAGGCCCCTTGCGCCGATCATTGCAACCTGCCGACATCGCCGCCTCGTAGGAGCGCACCTGGGCGCGACGGGCGTTTTCGGTAGTGCGTTCGCGCTCCGGTGCGCTCCTACAAGGGGCGGATTCGCAATGGTTTCCACCGATGCTGCACAAAAAAGCCCCGGCATTGCCGGGGCTTTTTGTTTGCAACGACTGCCTGACTCAGCGATCCGGGCGGTGGGTTCCGCCATCGTTCTGCACGGCCAGATATTCCTTGGACTGCTCGTCCAGCTTGTCGCCCAGCATGCGGCGCACCACCACGAAGAACAGCGGGATGAAGATCACGCCGAGCACGGTGGCGAACACCATGCCGCCGATCACGCCGGTACCGATGGAGTGACGCGAGTTGGCGCCGGCACCGGTGGAGATGGCCAGCGGCAACACGCCCAGGATGAAGGCGAACGAAGTCATCAGGATCGGGCGGAAGCGCAGGTGCGCCGCTTCCAGGGTGGCCTCGCGCAGGGTCTTGCCCGCCGCACGCTGCTCAACTGCAAATTCCACGATCAAGATCGCGTTCTTGGCCGCCAGACCAATCACCGTGATCATGCCGATCTTGAAGTACAGATCGTTCGGCAACCCGCGCAACATCGAGAAGGTGATCGCGCCCAGCACGCCGATCGGCACCACCAGCAGCACCGCCACCGGAATCGACCAGCTCTCGTAAAGCGCGGCCAGGCACAGGAACACCACCACCACCGACAGCGCCAGCAGCAGCGTGGCCGCATTACCGGCGATGATTTCCTGGTAGGACATGCCGCTCCAGTCGAAACCGAAGCCCGGCGGCAGATCGTTGTTGACGATATCTTCCATCGCGCTCATCGCCTGGCCGGAACTGCCGCCCGGAGCCGGGTTGCCGACAATGTTCACGGCCGAATAGCCGTTGTAGCGGTTCAGGGCCGGCGAGGCGTAGTTCCACTCGGCCTTGACCACGTTGCTCAGCGGGATCATGGCCGGCTGACCGTCGGCACCGGTGGCCGTGGCGCTGGGGGTAAAGAAGTTGCGCAGCGACTCGGGACCGGCGCGGAACTGATCGTCGGCACGCATGTTGACGCGCTTGATGCGGCCCTCGGCGAAGTAGTCGTTGACGTACACCGGCGCCAGCATCAGCTGGATCGAGCTATAGATATCGCTGACATCCAGGCCCATCGATTGCGCCTGCACGCGGTCCACGTGCAACTGCAGCTGCGGCGAGTTTTCCAGGCCGTTCGGACGCACGCCGACCAGGGTGTCCTGCTTCTCCGCCGCCTTGCCGAGCACGATGTTGCGCGCATTGATCAGCGCTTCCTGGCCGGCACCGGAACGGTCCTGCAGCCACATGTCGAAGCCGCCGAACTGCCCCAGGCCCTGCACGGTGGGCAGGTTGACCACGAAGATCTGCGCGCCCTTGATGCCGTAGAAGGCGCCATTGAGTTGCTGGATCAACTGCTCGGCAGTGACGTCGCGTTCTTCCCACGGCTTGAGCCGGATGAAGCCCATACCGACGTTTTCGCCCGAGCCCAGGAAGCTGAAGCCGGCGATCTGCAGCATGCCTTCCACGGCCGGCTGCTTCTCCAGCACCGCACGCATCTGCGCGAACGCCTCGTTGGTGCGGATCTTGGTCGCGCCCGGCGGCAGCTGCACGATGGCCACGGCAAAGCCCTGGTCTTCTTCCGGCAGGAAGCTGCCCGGCATGCGCGTGAACAGGAAGCCGCACAGCACCACCAGCGCCACGAACGCGATCATCCATGGCGGCGAGCGCTTGAGGGTATGGCCCACCACGCCGACATAGCGATGCGCCAGCTTGTCGTAGTACTTGTCGAAGGTGCGGTAGACCCAGTTCTTCTTGGTCGAGTGGGTCGACTTGAGGAACGCGCCGCACAGCGCCGGGGTGAAGCTCAACGCCAGGAATGCAGAGAACCCCATCGACATGGCGATGGTCAACGCGAACTGCTTGTAGATCGCACCCGAGGCGCCGGGCTGCAGCGAGGAGGGGATGAACACCGCTGCCAGCACCACGGTGATGGCCACCACCGCGCCGGTGATCTGGGTCATCGCCTTCTGGGTGGCCGCCTTGGGCTCCAGGTGCTCCTCGCTCATGATGCGTTCGACGTTCTCGATCACCACGATCGCATCGTCCACCACGATGCCGATCGCCAGCACCATCGCAAACAGCGTCAGCTGGTTGATGGTGAAGCCGATCATGTACATGCCGAAGAACGTGCCCAGCAGCGCGACCGGAATCACCAGCGTGGGAATCACGGTGGCGCGGAAGTTCTGCAGGAACAGCAGCATCACCAGGAACACCAGCACGATGGCTTCCACCAGCGTGTGGATCACTTCCTCGATGGAGATGCGCACGAAGGTGGTCGATTCGTACGGCGCAAACCAGGTCACGCCTTGCGGGAAGGTCGGCTGCAGTTCGTCGAGCTTGGCGCCGACCGCCTCGGACACGTTCAATGCATTGGCGCCCGGCAACAGCTGGATACCGAAGGCACCGGTGGGCTTGCCGTTGTACTGGGTGTCGAAGCCGTAATTGCTCGGCCCCACGGTCACGCGCGCGACGTCCTTCAGGCGCACGGTGGCGCCGTTGTTGTCGGTGCGCAGGATGATGTTCTCGAACTGCTCGGGCGAGCTGAAGCGGCCTTCCGCCGACACCGTGGCGGTGAAGCTGATGCCTTCCGGGGTCGGGTCGGCGCCCACCGAACCGGCAGCGAACTGCACGTTCTGGTTACGCACTGCGGTCAGCACCTGGGTCGCCGACAGGTTGTAGCCCTGCAGTTTCTCCGGGTTCAACCAGATGTTCATCGCGTACTCGGCGCCGAACTGGTTGGTGCTGCCCACGCCGGGCACGCGCGAGATCTGCTCGAGCACGCGCGAACCGACGATGTCGTTGAGCGCGTCGCGGTCGATCGAGGGATTGTCCGAGCGTAGTGCGGCCACCATCAGGAAGCCGGCGTTGGCCTTGGCCACCACCACACCTTGCTGGGTCACTTCCGAGGGCAGCCGCGGCGTGGCCAGCGACACCTTGTTCTGCACCTGCACCTGCGCGATATCCGCGTCGGTGCCGGTTTCGAAGGTCAGGGTGATGGTCACGCGGCCGTTGGCGGCCGAGGACGAGTTGAAGTACAGCAGGTGGTCGATGCCGGTGAGCTGCTGTTCGATGACCTGGGTCACCGCCTTTTCGGCGGTGTCGGCGCTGGCGCCGGGGAAGTTGGCGGTGACGGTGACCTGCGGCGGGGCGATCGTCGGGTACGACTCGATACCCAGATTCAGGATCGAGATCACGCCCGCAAGCGAGATCAGGATCGCCACCACCCACGCAAAGACCGGGTGTTCGATAAAAAACTTAGGCATGTCCGGGTTCCGTCACTGCTGCTTGGACTGGGAGTCGGCCGGCTGCGCGGCCGCATCCTGCGTGGGCTGTTGCTGGGCGGCCGGCGCCGCTGCATCGGCCTTGTCGGCGGACGGTGCGGCTTTCGCGTCGCCGCCCTGTGCCGCGCCGGGCGCCGCGCCCGCTGCACCGGGCTGGCTGCCTTGTGCCGGCTTGTTCGGATCCCACGGCACGCCCTTGGCCGGCTGCCCTTCCTTGGCCTTCTGCACGCCATCGACGATGACCTGATCGCCCGGGCTCATGCCGCCGGTGACGATCCACTGGCCCTTCTGCTGGCCGTCGACGGTCAGGTTCTTGCGGACCACCTTGCCGTCCTTGCCCAGCACCAGGGCGTAGGGTCCGGTGGCATCGCGCTGCACCGCCTGCTGCGGCAGCAGGTAGGCATTGTTGCGCTGGCCCAGGCTGGCCTTGAAGGTCACGAACGCGCCTGGCAGCAGCGATTGTTCAGGGTTGGGCAGGGTGGCGCGCAGCGACACCGCACCGGTGCTCGGGTCCACCGTCACCGCAGACACGTCCAGCGTGCCGGGGTGCTGGTACTGCGTGCCGTTGCCCAGCTCCACATTGATGGACGACTTGCCGTCGCCGCTCAGCTGCACGTTGCCGCTGCTCTGCGCCTGACGTAGGGCGGCCAGTTCTTCGCTGCTCATGGCGAAGTTCACGTACAGCGGGTCGATCTGGTCCACGGTGGTGAGCAGGGTGGCTTCACCGGCACCGACCAGTGCGCCTTCGGTCACGCGCTGAATGCCGGCGCGGCCGGTAATCGGCGAGGTCACGGTGGCGAAGCCGAGCTGGATGCGCGCAGCTTCGACCGCGCCGCGCGCCTGCTGCACGTTGGCCCCGGACGAACGCTCGTTGGCTTCGGCGGTGTCGATGTCGGCGCGCGAGACGTACTGCTGCGGCGCCAGGCTGCGTGCACGCGTCGCGGCGATCTTGGCGTTGGTATAGGTCGCTTCGGCGGCGGCCAGCTGGCCCTGCGCCTGCAGCAGCGTGGCCTTCAGCTGCGAGGGGTCGATCTGGAACAGCGGCTGGCCCTCTTTGATGTTGGCGCCTTCGGTGTACAGGCGCTTGAGCACCACGCCGTCCACGCGCGCGCGCACGTCCGCCGAACGGTACGCCGACAGGCGGCCGACCAGGTCGCGTTCCAGCGGCAGTGTCTGCGGCTTCATCTCCAGCACCGAGACTTCCGGCGGCGGCGGTGCCTGCTGTTGTTCGGGCTTGCTGCAGGCAGCCAGCGCCACGGTGATGGCACAGGCCAGGCCGAATGTGCGGAGCGGGGCAATCATCAGGGGGAACTCCGTTAGGGTCTTGAAGTGAGAAGCGAAGGTGGTGGCGACGTCGGCGCGGCAGGAGCCGGAGCAAACGCACGCAGGAAGGTGTCCACGGCGAACTGCGCCCATTGCTGCCTGGCGTGAAGGCCGGCGCGATGGGGGACTTGAAACCGTTGGCGGTCGAAATCCAGCCCGACGATCATGCTCAGCAGCAGTTCGGCCATGAAGTGCGGATCGTCATGCCGCAGTTGGCCGGCGTCGATCGCCTGTTCGAAGCGATGCGCCAGGCGCTGCTGCATGCCGACCACGCCGTCGTGGAAGATCTGCTGCGACTGGTCGGGAAACCGGTGCGACTCGGCCTCCACCAGACGGCAGGTCTGTAGCACATCGGGGTTGTTCAAACGGTCAAGATGGGCCAGCGCGAAGGCCAGCAGATCTGCGCGGAGATCGCCCGAGACCGTGCCCAGCGGCCCGGCCGCCAGGTGCACGTGGTCCTGCAGCACATCGCGCAGCAGGTTTTCCTTGCAGCCGTAGTAGCTGTACAGGGTCTGCTTGGAACAGCCGGCCCGCTCGGCCACCTCGTCCATGCTCAGCCGCATGCCACGCTCGGCAAGCAGCGCATGCACGGCCGCATGGATGCGGCGGTCGCAGTCCGAACGCCGGGCAGCACGGTGGGAACGAGGGATCATGGCGGTAGACTATACCGTCCAGTTTAGTTTTTAAACAGGCTTGACGGCCGCAGCGTTGTCTGCACAACGCCTTGTGTGCCAAGCCTTTGGCCGGACTTTGCCGGTTGTGGCGGTCCAGCCCCGCCTTCCCGCCGCTGCGTTCTCGTCGCTACATGGATGTCGTGCTCTGCATGCCGCCTAGGGCGATCGTGGGCCGCACATTTGCGCTATGCAGCAAGGCGTCGTCACCGCGCACCGGTACAATTCAGGTTTTCCACCGAGCATTCCAGCTCTACTCATGACAGCCAAGAAAGCCGCTTCGAAATCGTCCACGACGTCGGTCAAACCGGTCGCCGAACGTGCCGTCCCCGTGCTTGCCACCGAACCGCAGGCGGTTACCCTCGAGCCGGTGTTTGCCGCGTTGCGCAAGCGCTACCCGGCCGCCCGTCAGGCCGAAGTCCAGGCGTTCGCCGCCGACTTCTACCGGCGCATGGAGGAAGACGAATTCCCGAACCATCCGCCGGAGCAGTGGGCGGCGCTGGCATCGGACATGCTGGAGTTCGCGCGCGCGCGCAAGGCCGGCACGGTCAACGTGCGGGTGTTCAACCCGACCTTGAAGAGCCACGGCTACGAGTCGCCGCATACCCTGCTGCAGATCGTCAACGACGATATGCCGTTTCTGGTGGATTCGGTCAGCATGACCCTGGCCGACCTGGGCATCGGCGTGCACGTGCTGGGCCACCCGGTACTGCGCATCGCACGCGACAAGTCCGGCAAGCTCACCGCAGTGGGCGAGGGCAAGGGCGAATCGTTGATGGTGCTGGAGATCGACCGCCAGCCGCCGGAAGAAATGCCCAAGCTGGAAGCGGCCGTGCGCAAGGTGCTGGCCGAGGTGCGCGCCATCGTGCAGGACTGGTCGGCGATGCGCGAGCGCATGGTCATGCTGGCCGACGATCTGGCGACCCGCCGCCTGCCGATCGACGACATCAACCGGCACGAGGCGCAGGAGTTCCTGCGCTGGGCCGCGGCCGACCACTTCACCTTCTTCGGCTACCGCGAGTATCGGGTGGAGAAGCAGGGTGGCCAGGATGTGCTGGCACCGCTGGAAGAGACCGGCCTGGGCCTGCTGCGCGGTCGCGACACCTCGCCGGCGCGTCCGGTGACCACGCTGGCCGCGCATGGCCTGAATGCCTCGTCCAAGCTCAAGGATGCGTTGATCCTGACCAAGACCAATGCACGCTCGCGCGTGCATCGGGTCGGTTACATGGATTACATCGGCATCCTGGAATTCGACGCCAAGGGCCGCATCGTCGGCGAGCAGCGCTTCCTGGGCCTGTTCACGTCCAGCGCCTACAACCGCCGCCCCTGGGAAATTCCGCTGGTGCGTCAGCGCCACGAATACGTGATGAGCAAATCGGGGCTGACCCCGAGCAGCCATAGCGGCAAGGCCTTGCGCCACATCCTGGAAACGCTGCCGCGCGAGGAGCTGTTCCAGTCCAACGAAGAAGAGCTGTACCGCACCGCGATGGGTATTCTCGGGCTGCAAGAGCGTGTGCGTAGCCGCCTGTTCCTGCGCCGCGACAAGTACGGGCGTTTCATCTCGGCGCTGGTGTACATCCCGCGCGAACGCTTCAACACCGATGTGCGCCTGCGCATCGAAGCCTTGTTGAAGGATGCGCTGCACGGCGAATACATCGACTCCAGCGTGGTGCTGGGCGAATCGCCGCTGGCGCAGCTGCACCTGATCGTGCGCCCCAAGAGCGGCGAGGCGCTGGAGTTCAACACCACCGAACTCGAATCGCGGCTGGCGCACCTGCTGCGCAACTGGCGCGATGCCCTGCGCGAGGCGTTGGTTGCGCGGCATGGCGAGGCCAACGGCCTGCGCATGGCGGCCAACTTCGGTCGCGCACTGCCGGCCGGCTATATCGAAGATTCCTCGATCGAATCGGCGGTGTCCGACGTCGAGCATCTCGCCTCGCTGGATGGCCCGGACGACCTGCATCTGAGCCTGCAGGAAATCCGTCGCGACGACGGCATGCGTCTGGACGCGGGCGAAGGCCTGCGCCTGAAGCTGTACCGCCAGCTCGACGACATTCCGCTGTCCGATGCGATGCCGATGATGGAAAACATGGGCCTGCGCGTGATTTCCGAGCGGCCATATCGGTTGCAGGTCGGCGAAACGCCGGTCTATATCCAGGATTTCGAGGTCGAATCGACGTCCGGCAAGATCAATGCCGCACACGCCGATGCCAGCTTCGGCGAGGCATTCGAGCGCATCTGGAACGGCGATGCCGAAAACGACGGCTTCAATCGCCTGATCCTGGCGGCCGGCCTGCACTGGCGCCAGGTGGCCTTGCTGCGCGGCTACTGCAAATACCTGCTGCAGACGGCGGTGCCGTTCTCGCAAGCCTACGTCGAAGCCACCTTCACCCGCTATCCGCTGCTGGCGCGCCTGCTGGTGGAACTGTTCGAAGCGCGCTTCGATCCGTCCACCGGCAGCGAGACCAAGGCGCAGATCTTCGCCGGCCAGGAGCGCCTGCGCGAAGAACTGTCTGCGTTGGCAGGCGGCGACGAGGCCACGCTGAAGGCGCTGGACGCCGTGCTGGAAGCACGTGGCGGCGATCGCAACGCGCAGCAGGACGCCACCCGCGCCACCTTGCTGAAGCTGATGGACCGCGTCTCCAGCCTGGACGAGGACCGCATCCTGCGCAGCTTCATCGATGTGATCGATGCGACCTTGCGCACCAATTACTACCAGACCGACAAGAACGGCAAGCACCCCCACTGCATCAGCTTCAAGCTGGATTCGGCGCGCGTGCCGGACCTGCCCAAGCCGCGTCCGTATCGCGAAATTTTCGTCTACGGCCCGCGCGTGGAAGGCGTGCACCTGCGCTTTGGCGCAGTGGCGCGTGGCGGCCTGCGCTGGTCGGACCGCCGCGAGGATTTCCGCACCGAAGTGCTGGGCCTGGTCAAGGCGCAGATGGTCAAGAACACTGTCATCGTGCCGGTCGGCGCCAAGGGCGGTTTCTACGTCAAGCGTTCGCCGGTCGGCGGTGATCGCGATGCCATCCAGGCAGAAGGCATCGCCTGCTACAAGCTGTTCATCCAGGGCCTGCTCGACATCACCGACAACATCGTCGGCGGCAAGATCGTGCCGCCGCCGCAGGTGGTGCGTCACGATCAGGACGACCCGTACCTGGTGGTCGCGGCCGACAAGGGCACCGCCACGTTCTCCGACATCGCCAATGGTCTGGCGCTAGACCACGGCTTCTGGCTGGGCGACGCGTTCGCCTCCGGTGGCTCGGTCGGCTACGACCACAAGGGCATGGGCATCACCGCACGCGGCGCGTGGGAATCGGTCAAGCGCCACTTCCGCGCCATGGGCCGCGATTGCCAGAGCCAGGACTTCAGCGTGGTCGGTATCGGCGACATGTCCGGCGACGTGTTCGGCAACGGCATGCTGCTTTCAAGGCATATCCGCCTGCTGGCCGCGTTCGATCACCGCCACATCTTCCTGGACCCGAACCCGGATGCGGCGGTTTCCTTTGCCGAGCGCGATCGCCTGTTCAAGTTGCCGCGTTCCAGCTGGGCCGATTACGACGCCAAGCTGATCAGCGCCGGTGGCGGCATCTATCCGCGTACGCTCAAATCCATCGACATCAGTGCGCCGGTGCGCGAAGCGCTGGGCCTGGACGCCAACGTCAAGCAGCTCTCGCCCAACGAGCTGATGAACGCCATCCTCAAGGCGCCGGTGGACCTGTTCTGGAACGGCGGCATCGGCACCTACGTCAAGGCGGCCAGCGAATCGCACGCCGATGTGGGCGACCGCGCCAACAACGGCCTGCGCGTCAACGGTGGCGAGTTGCGCTGCAAGGTGGTGGGCGAGGGCGGCAACCTGGGCCTGACCCAGCTGGGTCGTATCGAAGCGGCGCAGACCGGCGTGCTGCTCAACACCGACTTCATCGACAACTCGGCCGGCGTGGACACCTCCGATCACGAGGTCAACATCAAGATCCTGCTCAACGACATGGTGCAGGCCAAGAAGCTGACCTATGACGCGCGCAACAAGCTGCTGGCGTCGATGACCGATGAAGTGGCCGATCTGGTGCTGTGGGACAACTACCGGCAGAACCAGGCCATCAGCCTGATGGAGCGCATGAGCGTTAAGCGGCTCGGCTCCAAGCAGCATTTCATCCGCACGCTGGAACTGCAGGGCCTGCTGGACCGGCAGATCGAGTTCCTGCCCTCCGATGCCGAGCTGTCGGCACGCAAGGCGCGTGGTCAGGGCCTGACCCGGCCGGAGCTGTCGGTGTTGTTGTCGTACTCCAAGCTGGTGGCGTTCCAGCAGCTGCTGGAATCGGACATTCCCGAAGACCCGTACCTGTCCAAGGAATTGCAGCGCTACTTCCCGCAGCCGCTGCAGAAGAAGTACGCCGATGCGATGGAGCGTCACCGCCTCAAGCGCGAGATCATCGCCACCGCGGTCACCAACACCACCATCAATCGCATGGGCGCCACCTTCCTGATGCGCATGCAGGAAGACACCGGCCGCAGCATCGGCGAGGTTGCCAAGGCCTACACCATCAGCCGCGAAACGCTGGATGCGCGCGCGCTGTGGACGCAGATCGATGCGCTGGACGGCAAGGTGCCCGAGTCGGTGCAGATCGACGCGCTGGAAGTGATCTGGCGCCTGCAACGCTCGTTCGTGCGCTGGTTGCTGCTGCGCCCCGGCCAGATGCCCGGCATCACCGCCGCGGTGGAGCGTTACCACGGCCCGTTCAACGACATCCGCGTGGCGTCGGGCGTGCTGTCGGACGCACAGCGCCCGCAGTACGAAGCCAGCGTGCAGGAGTGGCAGGACAAGGGCCTGACCCCGGCGCTTGCGCAGCAGTTGTCCGAGCTGCGGTATCTGGAACCGGCCTTCGACATCATCGAAACCGCACGCACCCGCAAGCTCAAGCCGGTGGACGTTTCCAAGGTGCATTTCCGCCTGGGCGAAGCGCTGCGGCTGCCGTGGCTGTTCGAACAGATCGACGCTCTGGAGGTCAACGGCCGCTGGCATGCCGTGGCACGTGGCGTGTTGCGCGACGAGCTGGCCGCGCATCAGCGTGCGCTGGTGGGCCAGGTGCTGACCATGTCCGGCAGCAGTGCCGAGGACAAGGTCGCCAACTGGATGGCGCGCGACGATTCCAGCCTGCGCTTCACCCTGGCCATGCTCGCCGACGTCGCCGAGCAGAAGACCCTGGACTACCCGACCGTGTCGGTGGCAGTGCAGCGGTTGGGCCAACTGGCTGCGCACGGGGTGTAAGTGGCCTAGTGCCGCGGTGGCGGAGCGAACGCTTCGCTATCGTGGTGGTCGCGACAGCGCCGTGATTGAGTCGATGCAGAGGCCGCCTCCGGGCGGCCTCTTGCGTGCAGGGCATGGTGCACGGCGTACGCCCACGTGTCCTGAGTGCGGCGCCCGCTGGATGTCCAGGCGCTATGTTGTGCGGCTCAAGTACAGGGCCAACACAGGCCGCCCTGCAGGCGGGCCCGGCTTACGCCCGATGCCCGCTCATTTCCTGCCCGGCATGCTTGTCGAAGCGTACGTGCCACCAGGTGGCGCTGAGCGAAATCAGGCTGACGATGCAAAAGGCCAGCGAGAAATCGCTCTGATGCGGCGTTGCGTGGCCGCCGGCCAGCATCGCCAGGTTGAGGATCATCGCGCCGGCACACACACCAACCGAGAGCATCAGTTGCTGCAAGGTCGTATACAGGCTGCTGGCGCGGCTCATGCGCGCGGCCGGCACGTTCTCGTAGGCGATGGTGTTGTAGGCGGCAAATTGAAACGACATGAAGGCGCCGCAGCACAGCAGCAGGCCGAACATCAATGCCGGCGGCCAATCGGGGCGGAAGAACGCGCACACCATATAGCCCAGGCTGGCGAGTACGCCGTTGCCGATCAGGCTGTTGCGATAGCCGAAACGACGTAGCAATTGCGGGGTGATGCTGCGCATTAGCAGTGCGCCGAGCGCGGTGGCCAGGATCAACCGGCCGCTATGCGCGGCGCTCATGCCGAAGCCGATCTGGAACAGCAGCGGCAACAGAAACGGCTGCGCGCCCTGGGTGATGCGCATTAGCGCGCCGCCGATCACCGACAACCGGAACGAGGCGATGCGCAACAAGCTCAGGTCCAGCAGCGGAGCGGGGTGGTGACGTGCGTGCCAGAGATAGCCCAACCCAGCGCTGCCGCCGATCGCCAGCAGCCAGCTGGCTTCGCCGATGCCGTTTTGCTGGCTGACCATTTCCAGGCCGAACAGCAGGCAGCCCAGTGCGGTACCGCACAGCACGAAGCCGCGCAGATCGAAACGCGCCGGCGTCGATTCGGTGGGAATCTCCGGAATGAAACGCCGCACCAGCAGGAAACCGGCAATACCGATCGGCACGTTGATGTAGAAGATCCAGCGCCAGTCCAGGTACGAGACGAAAAAACCGCCCAGCGGGGGGCCGAGCATCGGGCCGATGAAGGCCGGCACCAGTGTCCAGGCCATGGCCGACACCAGGTGGCGTCGTTCCACCGTGCGCAGGAGGATCAGCCGGCCCAGCGGGGCCATCATGGCGCCGCCCGCACCTTGCAACACACGTGCGGCGACCATGGTGGGCAAGCTGTCGGCCAGCGAACACAGGATCGAGCCACCGACGAATACCCAGATGGAGGCGCCGAACACGCGGCGCAGGCCGAAGCGGTCGGGGATGGCGCCACTGGCCGGGATCAGCACCGCCAGCGCCAGCAGGTAGCTGGTCATCGCGATGCTCATGGCTGGTGCCGCTACGCCGAAATCGCGCGCCAGGGTCGGCAGCGCGGTGGCCAGCACGGTGGCATCCATCTGCTCCATGAAGATGGCGCACGCCAGGATCAGCGAGATGATGCGGTAATCGGGATAACGCGGCGGCGTAGCGCCTGCCTCGGACACGCTGGAGGACATCGGACTCTTGGTTGCGGGGCCGCGCCGCCTGCGCGGCAGACGACAGCAGGAGCGGCCCGCGTCGCACGGTGTTGTGCGGCGCAACATAGGTATTGTCTGCTGGTGTGGGGCGGGGTTCAAGCGCACGTGGGTAACAGTGCGTGCTTGTGGATGCAGACGCGGCGTCTTGGTGGCGGGTGTTGGCGTGATGCAAAACGTGGCGGCTAACGCGGCTGGCGCTGACGTGAGCGCGCGATGGCGATGTGGGATGCGCGAAGTGATACATCGTGGGGTGGTTGTCCCCGAGCTGCCCGCACCCCCATCCGGCGCGACGCGCCACCTTCTCCCAGAGGGAGAAGAATCAAGATGCGGCACGCGGACAGTGATCGCGGCTGGGGAACGCCCCTCTCCTGCGGGAGAGGGGTTGGGGTGAGGGTAAGGCGAAAGACAGCCCACCTGACATCGCGAATGGGCGGTTGCCTGACCTGCCCGAATCAGCGCTAGGCCGCAGGGCTGTCCCAAGCGTCCTTGATCTGCAGAATCTGCGGCAACGCGTCGTGGAAATGCTGCACCAGGCGCGGTTCCAGTTGCTTGCCTGCCATGCTGTCGAGCTTGCGCAGGGCGTCTTCCACCGTCCAGGGCGCCTTGTAGGCGCGTCGTCCGCAGAGCGCATCGAAGACGTCGGCCACCGCCACGATGCGTGCCGATTCGGGAATCGCCTCGCCCGACAAGCCTTGCGGATACCCGCTGCCGTCCCAGCATTCGTGATGATGCAGCGCGATTTCCGCTGCCAACTGAAACACCGGACCGCGGCCGTGGCGCAACAGGTCATGGCCGGCTTGCGGGTGCTGGCGCACCACCGAGCGTTCGTGTTCGTCCAGCGAATCGGGCTTTTGCAGGATGCTGCCTGGCACTGCGATCTTGCCGGCGTCGTGCAACGGGGCGGCGTCCTGCAGGGTCTGCGCCTGCTGCGGCGACCAGCCCACCGCCTCGGCCAGGACACGCGCATACACCGCCATGCGCCAGATATGCGCGCCGGTGTCGGCGTCCTGGCCCTGGCCGGCGGTGCCGAGCAGATGGATCGCCTCGCGGTATTGCTGGGCAAGGCGTGCGTTTTCGGCCAGCTTCAACTGGGTACCGATGCGTGCCTTGAGCAGCGCAGGCGAGTAGGGCTTGCTGACGTAATCGGCCGCGCCCGCTTCCAGCCCGAGGCGTTCGTCGTGTTCGCTGTTGCGCGAGGTCACGAACAGGATGGGGATGGCGTTGCTGGACGGCTGCTGCTTGAGCGCGCGCGCCACCGCATAGCCGTCCATGTCGGGCAATTCGACATCCAGCAGGATCAGCTTTGGGGCGTGGCGGCTGACCGCATCCAGGGCTTCGCCGCCGGATTTGGCGAATACCAGCGCGAAGTCATCGCGCAGCAGCTGGCGCAGGGTGGCCAGGTTGCTGGACTCGTCGTCGACACAGAGCAGGGGGCGGGACGGCATGGTGATCCTTGCCAGACGCTCGGGGAGCGATCAGTGCGGGTGGGTGGCCTGCCACTCGCGCAACGTGGCTTCGGCGCGGCGGAAGTCGAAATCTTCGACCGCGCGTTGCAGGGCTTCCTGCAGCGCGCGCGGCAAGCGTGGCGCACAGATCAACAGCGCATGGTCGATCTGGTCGGCATCGTCGCTGGCAAAGGCCGATGTCAGGATCTGCACGCTGTCTGCATCCAACGCAACGCCCTCCTCGTCGGCGGCAACGTCGCTGTCGCCATGCTGCAAGAATGCCCGGATCGCGTCGGCGGTGCGCTGCATGACGTCCTTCAACGCAATCAGCGATGCGGTGATGTCGTGTCCTTCCTCGATACGCGTCTCCAGATCGCCGGCTGCACCGGCCAGGGCCGGCAGCGCGAGCGAGCCGGCCGCGCCGCGCAGCTTGTGCGCCATCGCGCCGATGGCCGGCAGTTCGTTGCGACGCAGATGCTCGGCGGCTACCTCAGCCGGGTCCGGGTTGTCGCGCAGCAGCTTGATCAGATAGCGCGCATAGGGTTCGCGCTCGCGCCACAGGCTGCGCGCGCGTGCGGCGTCCAGCAGTTCCGGGTCGCTGTATTCCCATTCGGGACCGGCGTGCGCCTGCGCCTCGTGCGGAAGCGATGGAATGCGCCGTGTGCCCGGCTGCAGGAAATGACGAATGGCAGTGACCAGTTCTTCGACGTTGAATGGCTTGGCGATAAAGCCGTTCATGCCTGCTTCCAGCGCTTTTTCCTGCTGCGGGCGGAACGCGCCGGCGGTCAGCGCGATCACCGGCAGGCTGGCCAGGGCCGGGATCTGGCGCAACCGGCGCGTGGCCTCGTAACCGTCCACCACCGGCATCTGCACATCCATCAGCACCAGGTGGAACAGGTTGGGCGCGCGTTTGAGCGTACTCACTGCCTGTTCGCCATCGTGGGCGACGGTGACCATGGCGCCTTCGCCCTCCAGAATGCGCTGGGCGACTTCGCAATTGATGTCGCTGTCGTCGACCAGCAGCAGGTGGGCGCCCTCCAGGCGTCGCGCAACGAATGTCGGCGTGGCAGGGCGGGTACCCGGGCGTTGCTCGAGCAGCTGTTCCACCAGCCGGTGCAGGGCCGCGCCGGTCACCGGCTTGGTCATCACCGCATCCAGATCCTGCTGCTCGGGATGCTGCTCCAGCAGGCGGCGCTCGTAGGCGGTGACCATCACGATGACCGGATGCGGGCCGGGCGTGGCGCGTGCACGAATCTCGCGCGCGATGGCCACCCCGTCGATATCGGGCATGCGCCAGTCGAGCAGGAAAATATCGTAGGGCTCTGCAGCGTGTTCGATGGCCTGCAGTGCGGCCTGTCCGCTGGCCACCGCATCCACGCGCCAGCCAAGTTCGGTGGCGATGCGCACCAGGTTGTTGAGCGCTGCATCGTGGTCGTCGGCGATCAGCACGCGCGGCATCGCTTCCGGCGGCAAGGCCGGCAATTCGCGCTGTGCCTGCGGTGGCGCGGATTTTTCCAGCGTCACCACAAAATAGAATTCGCTGCCGCGGCCGGGCACGCTTTCCACTTCCAGTTCGCCGCCCATCAATTCGACCAGGCGCCGGCTAATGGTCAAACCCAGGCCGCTGCCGCCGTAACGCCGACTGGTGGACGTGTCGGCCTGCAGGAACGGCGAGAAGATCACGCTCTGCTTTTCCTTGGAAATACCGATGCCCGTGTCGCGGACCGAAAACAGCAGCTTGAACTTGTTGGGGTCGCCGCTGGGGAAGCGGCGTACCGACAGCACCACTTCGCCCTGTTCGGTGAACTTGATCGCATTGCCGACTAGGTTGACCAACACTTGGTTGATGCGCAGCGCATCGCCCAGCAGCCAACGGCTGTCGCGTGGCAGGGGTTCGACGATCATTTCCACCGGTTTGGCGCTGAGCGAGGAGCGCATCAGGTCGGCGATGTTATCGAACAGCTGGTTCAGATCGAACGGCGCGCATTCCAGGTCGATACGCCCGGCCTCGATCTTGGAAAAGTCCAGGATGTCGTTGATGATCTCCAGCAACGTGCGCGCGGAACGATCGATCTTGGCGACCATGTCCTGCGCGGCGCCGGGCAGTTCGCTGCGCTGAAGCAGGTACAGCATGCCCAGGATGGCGTTCATCGGCGTGCGGATTTCGTGGCTCATGTTGGCCAGAAAATCGGATTTGGACTGGTTGGCGCTCTTGGCCGCATCCATCGCCAGGCGCAGCTGTTTTTCGTGCAGCTTCTGCTCGGTGAGATCCACCGCCACGCCGAGATAGCCGATCACCTGGTCGTGGTCGTCGCGCAGGGTGCTCAAGGTCAGCAGCACCGGCAGGCGGCGCCCGTCATGGCTCACGTAGGTCCACTCGCTGGTGTCGCTGCGACCCAGGCTGGTGAGTGCGGCGATCGCCTCCAGCGTATGCGCCACCGGCGTACCGGTCTGTTCGGCCAGCATGTGCGCGCGCTCCTGCAGTTCCTCGGGCTCGACGAACTGGCTGGCCTTGCGTCGTCCGATCACTTCTGCCGCGCTGTAGCCCAACAGTTTTTCGGCGGCCGGATTGAACAGCGTGACGAAGCCGCTGGAATCGATGGCGATGATGGCGTAGCCGGCGTGTGCCAGGATCGCGCGTTGCAGCACCGAGAACTTCACCAGCTCGCTGGTGCGTTCGGCGACCTGGTGTTCGAGCGAGGCATTGAGGTCGATGATGCGTTGATGCGAGCGCACGCGGTCGGAGATGTCGCGGAAGAAATGCGAATGGCCGCTGAGCGTGCCTTCGCTTTCGATGATCGGCGCCTTGCTGGCCAGCACATGCACCTGATGCCCGTCGCGATGGCGCATGGTCTGCGCCGCCGATGCGTTGCCCGCCAGTGCCGCGTCGGCATGGTCGACCTCAGGCATCGCATACGGCTGCGGCGACAGCAGCATGGTCAGGTCCTGATCGATCGCCTCGTCGGCCGTGTAACCGAACATCGCCTCGGCGGCCGGATTCCAGTGCGTGATACGGCCATCCGGGGTTTCGGCAACGATGGCTTCGCTGGAATGGCTGACCAGCGCGGCCAGTTCCATCTGCTTGCGCAGCACTTCCTCGCGGCGCAGCCCATTGCTGAAATACAGCACCAGCAGGGCGGCCAACAGGACCGCGGCGGCCATCACCAGCCCGCCGATCAACCAGGGCGAACTCTGGTTGAGCGATGCGACGAAGCCGGCGGTGGGGTGGGCGGTGATGACCCAGGTGCGGCCGTAGATCGGCAACAGCCGCACCACCGGCGGACGCAGCGCACTGTCGCTGGCTGGCGTGCCGCTGCGATAGAAATTGTGGGTGGGCTCATTGCGGTCGGACAGATCCAGCGCCACGTCGTCGCGCTCACCCAATGCGCTTCGCACCATCTGCTCGACGCTGAAAGGCGCATACACCCAGCCGCTGGTGGCGAGCATGCGCTGTTGCGGGGTCTGCAACGGCATGCCTTCCCGATAGACCGCCAGCAGCACCAGAAAGCCGCTTTCGCTGGGAACGCGGTAACCGGAGAGCGAGATCGGCGAGGTCATGACCGGCTCGCCGCTGCGTGCGGCCTGCAGGGCGGCGGCACGCCGGCGCGGCTCGGAGGCGATATCGATGCCGAGCGGGCGGTTGCCCGAGGATTCCGGCTCGAAATACAGCACCATGTAACGCTCGCCATCCCATGGCGCCAACGGCCGGCGATGGATGTCCGGCGCACCGTCGGCACGCGCGGCCTGCAGAAACGCGGCTTCGTCGGCCGGGGCGACCCGATGGATGTAGCCGTAACCCAGCACCCCGGGAAACTCGCGCGGATAATCCCGCGAGCGGCTATACAAGGTGAAGCGTTCTCGACTGATGATGTCGCTGCCCGCGCCGATCACCGCACCGCGTGCGCCGCGCAAGCCATGCTCGAAGGTGGACATGCGCTCGCTGATGTTGCGCGCCAGCGTACGCACTACGTAGTCGAAGCGTTGCTGGCGCTCGAGCTCGTTCTGCCGTTGCAGCCACACGCCGGTGACGATGGCGGCAACCAGGCCGGCGCTCAGAATCAGCAGTGCACCAAAGAATGCGCGACGCCCGTATGTCCTGCGCAAATCCCAGCGGCCCTTCGGCATGTTCGTTCCTTCGCCTTGCCTGTTACGTGTCCAGAGTGCTGGCCGACCTGCGTCGACCTCGTGGTGCCGCCCGATATCCGGCGGCTGTGTGCAGTCCCCCAAGCCTGCACGTCATTTTCGGATGGGCGATCGACGTTCCCGCATCAAAACGACAGCCAGATCGACAACGCGTGAAGAATCAGTCCGATCAGTCCACCGACCAACGTTCCATTGAACCGAATGTATTGCAGATCGCGTCCCACCCCCAATTCCAATTGTTCGACGAGGTGACGTTCGTCCCAACTTTTCATCGTCGACGCAATATGGTCGGTGACCGATGTGCGCAAGCGCGCGGTGAGTTTGTCGGCGGCCTGCAACATATGTTGATTGAGCGCTTCACGCAGCGAGGGATCCTGCGACAAGGCCCGGCCGAGCGATTGCATGGAACGCTCCACATGCGCGGCCATCGACGATTGTTCGCGCGCCAGGTCATTGCGCAGTGCGTCGCGAATTTCGCCCCATAACCCTTGCACGTAGTCCTGCAGTGCCGGGTGTTCGATGGCGCGTTGCTTGAGTTCTTCCACGCGCACGGCCATCTCCGGCTCGTCGCGCAAGCGCGTGATGTAGCCCTGCAGCCACGCTTCGTAGTCGAGCCTGATTGGATGCTCGGGCGTTTTGAGGATGTCCTGCAGTTCTTCGATCGCCGCACGCGCCATGCGGTCGGCCAGGCTGTCGCCGATCTCTTCGATCGGCTTGACCCAATTCACGGTGCCGACCAGCTTGGGCCATTCGCGGCGCGCGTAACGCACGATCAATGCAGACGCGCGCGTCTTGACCTGCTCCTGGTCCAGCCATTCGCCCAGCCGCAGCAGCACTTCATCCAGCAGCTTCTGGTGGCGGCCGTCGGTGGTGAGCAGGGCCATCACATCGCCGATGGTGGCGGCGGCGTTCCATTTGCGCAGGCGGTCGACCACGAAGCCTTGAATCGCGCGGCGGACGGCTGCCTCGTCGAGCAGTTCCAGCGCCTGCAGCATCCAGCCGCGCGTCATCTGCGCCAGCATGCGTGCCTGCTCTGGTTTGGCCAGCCAATCGCCCAGCCGGCTGGCGGGATCGAATACCCGCAGTTTTTCCATCAACGCATCCGGGGCGAGGAACTGGTCGCGCACGAACACTGCCAACCCGTCGGCCAGCCGTTCCTTGCCGCGCGGCAGGATGGCGGTGTGCGGGATCGGCAGGCCCATCGGGTGGCGGAACAGCGCCACCACCGCGAACCAGTCGGCCAATGCGCCCACCGTGGCCGCTTCGCAGAAGGCCGACACCCAGGCCCAGATGCCGTGTTCGCCCATCAGGTGGCTGACGACGAAGCCGGCGAACATTGCCAGCAACAAGGCCACCGCCAGCAGCTTCATGCGCTGCAACTGGGCACGACGAGGATCGATCGGACGGGGAGTGCTGAGACTGGGTTCCATCGGTGAAGTGTACCCAGTCGTTTGACCAGGGCATGTCCACGGCAGGTGGCGCCATCGCGTGTGCAGGTTGTGGCCGCGTCTTGCGTGCCTTGTGCTCCAGCTGCGCCTGGGTTGGGGCGACCCAGCGGCTGTTGCTGTCGCGGGAGCGCACCTGGGCGCGACGGGCTTTATCGGGAATGCCTGTCGCACACAGGTGCGCTCCTACGTGCTGCTGTCGACTGTCGGGTGCACTCAGCCGCGCAGGCGTTCCAGCTGCGCCTGCAGTGCGGTCACCTTCGATTGCAGCGCGGCATTCTCGTTTTCCAGCTCGGTGACGCGGCGCTGCAGGGCCTTGATGTCGCGGCGTTCGGCTTCGCCACCTTCGGCCTCGTCGGCCTTGGGTTTGCGCTTGGCATCGCGTACACGCTTGGCGGCCTGTTTGAGCTCGGCCTTGCCGGCCTGCGCGGCGGCGCGTTGTTCGTCCTCCGACAGCGTGGCCACCGCAGCGGCGGCGCTGATCGAAATCTCGCCCGCCTTGACCGCCTGCACCACTTCCGGCGCGGCCTGCTTGTGGATGCGTTCGATCATCACCACCTGGTTGCTGCTCAGACGCGCTTCGCGGGCCAGCTCGGCACGGCTGACCGGGGTAGAGGTTTCGTCCCACGGCGGGCTGTCGGTGTCGTCGGCGGTGTGCGTGCTGCTCTGCTCCAGGCCAGTGTCCGGCTGGTCGCCGGCCACCGCCGGCGCTTCGGCTTCGGCGTCGCGCTGGCTGCGTTGGCGTGCGGCCAGGATCTCGCGCTTGCGCAACGCCAGTACGCCACGCTGGAAGTCGGACACGCTGCGCCGGCCCAGGTGCTGTTCGATCATCCACAGGTGCACGTCCTGCATGGACTGGAAGCGCGGGTTCTGCACCGTCTGGAACGGCAGCCCGTGTTTCTGGCAGATACCGTAGCGGTTGTGGCCGTCCACCAGCACATCGCCCCACAGCACCAAGGCATCGCGGCAGCCTTCGGCCAGCAGGCTGCGTTCCAGCGCCTCGTGCTCGTCGGGCGTCAGCGGGTCGATATAGGCCTTGAGTTCTTCTTTGACAACGATGTTCATACGGCAACTGCTGGAAGACGGGGCGGGCATTGTAGTGAGCCGGCCCCGGCTTTGCGCGCTTGACGGCTGCCTGCATGCGTGACACGCGGGCGCCCGTCGCCGACGTTGCGGTCGTTGCCTATGGCCAGCCGAGCCTAGTCCACCTGGCGAAGCATCTTGCCCAGCGTCTCCACCATCTGCCCGATCTGCTCCGGGGTGACGATCAGCGGCGGTGACAGTGCGATGACATCGCCGGTGACGCGCACCAGCAGGCCGCCCTCGTGGAAACAGCGCTCGAAGACCTCGTAACCGCGCGCGCCCGGGGCGCCGTCGCGTGGTGCCAGCTCGATCGCGCCGATCAGGCCGATGTTGCGGATGTCGATCACATGCGGCGAGCCGCGCAGGCCGTGCAGTGCGTCTTCCCACTGCGGGCCCAGCGTGATCGCGCGCGTGAACAGCTCTTCCTCGGCATAGGTGTCCAGCGTGGCAATCGCCGCTGCACAGGCCAGCGGGTGGCCGGAATAGGTATAGCCGTGAAAGAGCTCGATCGCGTTTTGCGGCCCGTGCATGAAGGCATCAAAGATCGCATCGGCCACCAGCACCGCGCCCATCGGCACGGTGCCGCTGGTCAGGCCCTTGGCGGCGGTGATGATGTCCGGGGTGACGCCGAAGCGCTGCGCGGCGAATGCGTCGCCCACGCGGCCGAAACCGGTGATCACCTCGTCGAACACCAGCACGATGCCGTGGCGGTCGCAAATGGCGCGCAACCGCTGCAGGTAACCTTCCGGCGGCAGGATCACGCCGGCCGAACCGGACACCGGTTCGACGAACACTGCGGCGATGGTGGATGCATCGTGCAGGGTGATCAGCCGTTCCAGATCGTCGGCCAGCTCCGCGCCGTGTGCGGGCAATCCACGCGCATAGGCGTTGCGCTGCAGATCCAGCGTGTGCCGCAGATGATCGGTACCGGCCAGCAGCGGACCGAACCACTTGCGGTTGTTGGGCAGCCCGCCGATCGACATGCCGCCGAAGCCGACCCCGTGGTAAGCCTTTTCGCGGCCGATAAAACGGGTGCGCTGGCCTTCGCCGCGCAACCGGTGGTAGGCCAGCACGATCTTCATCGCGCTATCCACCGCCTCCGAGCCGGAGTTGGTGAAGAACACATGGCCCAAGCCGGGCGGGGCGATTGCGGCCAGCCGCTGCGCCAGTACGAAGGGCAGCGGCGAGCCCATCTGGAAGTTCGGCGCGAAATCCAGCGTGCCGGCCTGTTCGCGAATGGCGGCCACGATGCGCTCGCGGCCATGTCCTGCATTGCAGCACCACAGGCCTGCCGTGCCGTCCAGAATCTGGCGGCCGTGGACATCGCGGTAATGCATGCCCTGCGCCGAGGCCAGCAGGCGAGGCCGTGACTTGAACTGGCGATTGGCGGTGAACGGCATCCAGAAGGCATCCAGCTGCGTCGGTGCCTGCAGCGCATCGGCGGCGTCGCTGGGAAGGTGGTGGGGCATGGCAGGCTCCATCGTGCAGGATCGCCCGACTGTACGCAGCTGGCGCCTCGGCCGTCACCTAAGATGCCGGTACGCGCACGGGAATGGCCGGCGCGTTAGTGCGTACTCCGGTAGGACGGTGCCGGGAGCGGATGATGCCGGCACCTGCCGCAGCGCTGCGCGTGCAGCCGGCGCGGGGACGGGTTTCGCGACGCGGTTGGCGAAGTGCAGACAGACTAGTCAATTAGTCGCAGCTGCGGCCGCTAACACCAAGGCACGCTTACGTGACATGGGTATGGGCGGCGCTTTGCAACACTGCAGGGCGCTGGCAAGCATTGCAAACAGGCAGGGATCGCCGATGATGCGCCAGACGACCGCCAGTTGGGCCTGGTCGGTGTCGCTGCCCATATCGCAACGCGTTATTTGATTGCAGCTATCAATCGTATTCGGAACGGCCGACAGGACGTCGCCATCGCCCGCCAGGCGTTGGTGGTAGTCCTGTCAGCCGTGTTTTCGCAGTTCATCGTTGGTTTTTTGGGGGAAATGAGAATGACGCAAGGGTCCACCGTGGCGACAGCCAGCGGCGCAGACGCCGGTTTACTGTCCAAGGAGCGCATCATTGCGCGGCCGGGGTTCAATCGTTGGTTGGTACCGCCGGCAGCACTGGCGATCCACCTGTGCATCGGCATGGCCTACGGCTTCAGCGTGTTCTGGCTGCCGTTGTCCAAGGCGCTGGGCATCACCGAGTCGATCGCATGCCCGGCCGATATGGGCCTGTTCGCACGCATGGTGGCCACCACCTGCGACTGGAAGATCAGCGAGCTGCAGTGGATGTACACGCTGTTCTTCGTGCTGCTGGGGTGCTCGGCAGCGATCTGGGGCGGCTGGCTGGAACGGGCCGGCCCGCGCAAGGCCGGCGTGGTCTCGGCGCTGTGCTGGTGCGGCGGGCTGGTGATCTCGGCAGTCGGCATCCACTTCCATCAGATCTGGATGCTGTGGCTGGGCTCGGGCGTGATCGGCGGCATCGGCCTGGGGTTGGGCTACATCTCGCCGGTGTCGACGCTGATCAAGTGGTTCCCGGACCGACGCGGTATGGCGACGGGCATGGCGATCATGGGCTTTGGCGGCGGCGCGATGATCGGCAGCCCCTTGGCCGATGCGCTGATGCGCCATTTCGCGACCCCCACCTCGGTGGGCGTGATGGAAACCTTCCTGGTGATGGCGGCGCTGTACTTCGTCTTCATGATGGCCGGCGCGTTCGGTTACCGCGTGCCGCCGAGCGGCTGGACCCCGGCCGGCTGGACCGCGCCGGTGGCCAGCAGCAACGCCATGATCACCGCCAACCACGTGCATGTGAAAAAGGTCTGGGGCATCCCGCAGTTCTGGTTGCTGTGGGGCGTGCTGTGCCTGAACGTCTCGGCCGGCATCGGCGTGATCGGCATGTCCTCGCCGATGTTGCAGGAAGTGTTCGGCGGCCGTCTGATCGGCGTGGATGTGGGCTTCGCCAGCCTGGATCCGACCCAGCTGGCCAGCATCGCGGCCATCGCGGCCGGCTTTACCGGTCTGCTCAGCCTGTTCAACATCGGCGGCCGGTTCTTCTGGGCCAGCATGTCCGACAAGCTCGGCCGCAAGAACACCTACACGCTGTTCTTCGTGCTGGGCATCTGCCTGTATGCAGCGGCGCCGTCGGCTGGCGGTATTGGCGGCATCGCGCTGTTTGCGGGCATCTTCTGCATCATCCTGTCGATGTACGGCGGCGGTTTCGCCACCATTCCGGCGTATCTGGCCGACCTGTTCGGTACCCAGATGGTCGGCGCCATCCACGGCCGGCTGCTGACTGCCTGGGCAACCGCCGGCATCCTGGGTCCGGTGGTGGTGGGTTACATGCGCGAGTACCAGCTGGCGCACGGCAGCCCGCCGTCACAGGTCTACAACACCACCATGTACATCCTTGCCGGCATGCTCGTGCTCGGCCTGATCTGCAATCTGTTGGTGCGCCCGGTGGCCGCACGTCACTTCATGACGCCCGACGAACTGGCACGCGAAAAGCAGCTGGCGCACGAAAAGGTCGACCGCACCGGGCACGGCATGATTCCACCGGAACAAATGGCGCGCATCGGTCATGGCGGCAACCCCGCGCTGGTCGCGTTTGCCTGGCTGGCGGTGGGTATCCCGATGCTGTTCGGTATCTGGGTCACGCTGCAAAAAGCCTTCGTGCTGTTCCATTGAGGTGAGATGACCAGTCCGTCTTCCCGCTCCGTGCGTCCGGGCAGTGTGGTACGCACGGTCCGTCGCCATCGCGGCGGCCGCAGCGCCACGGTGCAGGACATGGTGGCAGCCGAAATGCCGGTCGCCTTCATCTACAACGGCGTGCCGTTCGCGGTGATGATGGCCACGCCGGAGGACCTGGAGGATTTCGCACTGGGGTTCTCGTTGAGCGAAGGCATCGTCGATCACGCGCAGGACTTGCGCGTGATCGCGGTGGAGACGTTTCTGGAAGGCGCTTCGCTGCAAATAGAAATCCCGCCCGAGCGCGCAGCCGCGTTGGACCAACGGCGCCGCAATCTGGACGGGCGCAGCGGTTGCGGGGTGTGCGGCAACGAGTCCATCGAAGCGGTGCTGCGTGTGCCGCCGGTGCTGCACTCGTCGCTGCAGATCGACGTGGATGCCTTGGCGCATGCGCTGGATGCGCTGCATGCACGGCAGCCCATCGCCGCGCAGACCGGCGCCGTGCACGCGGCTGCCTGGGCCGATGCGCAGGGCAATGTGCAGCTGGTCCGCGAAGACGTGGGCCGGCATAACGCGTTGGATAAATTGATCGGTGCATTGGCGCGCGCGCGCATCGATGCATCGCACGGGTTCGCGGTGGTCACCAGCCGCGCCAGTTACGAAATGGCCATGAAAGCCGCGCAGGCCCGAATTCCGCTGCTCGCAGCGATTTCGGCGCCAACTGCGCTGGCGATCAGCCTGGCCGAGAGTGCGGGACTGACCCTGATCGGGTTTGCCCGCGATCACGATTGTGTCGTTTACAGCCATCCGCAGCGCCTGGATCTGGGCATTGCGGTGGGAGAGCCCGCATGAGCAAGAAAACCATCAAGCAATACGACAATCCCGCGGGCGGCTGGGGCGCATTGCGCTCGGTGGCCAAGCACCTGATGGAACAGGACATCGCCGTGCAGGGCGCCAAGACGCTGCTGCACGCCAACCAGCCGGACGGTTTCGACTGCCCCGGTTGTGCCTGGCCGGATCGCGACCACACGTCCACGTTCGAATTCTGCGAAAACGGCGCCAAGGCCGTGGCGGCCGAGTCCACCGCACGTCGCGCCGGGCCGGAGCTGTTCGCTTCGCACACCGTCAGCCTGCTGTCGCAATACAGCGATTACTGGTTGGAAGGGCAGGGTCGCCTGACCCACCCGATGCGCTACGACGCTGCGACCGACCACTACGTGCCGGTGAGCTGGGACGATGCCTTTGCGCAGATCGCGCGGCATCTCAATGGCCTGGCAACGCCGGATGAGGCGATCTTCTACACCTCCGGGCGCACCAGCAACGAGGCAGCGTTCCTGTATCAGTTGTTCGTGCGCGAGTTCGGCACCAACAATTTCCCCGATTGCTCCAACATGTGCCATGAGCCCTCCGGCACCGCGCTGCGGTCGCAGATCGGCGTGGGCAAGGGCACGGTGTCGCTGCACGATTTCGAGCTGGCCGACGCCATCTTCATCTTCGGGCAGAACCCGGGCACCAATCATCCGCGCATGCTGGGCGAGTTGCGTCAGGCCTCCAAGCGCGGTGCGGCGATTGCGGCGTTCAACCCGCTGCGCGAGCGCGGGCTGGAAAAGTTCGCCGACCCGCAGGACAAGCTGGAGATGTTGCACAACGGCTCCACGCGCATCGCTTCGGATTATTTCCAGCTCAAGATCGGCGGCGACCTGGCTGCGGTGAAGGGCATCATCAAGCACGTGCTGGAGCGCGATGCGCAGGCGCAGCGCGATGGCACGCCGCGCTTGCTGGACCTGGAGTTCATCCAGGCGCACACCGCCAATTTCGAGGCGTTCGCTGCCGACGTGCACGCGGAGCGCTGGGACACTATCGTCGAAGAATCCGGGCTGGACGAAGCCGCGCTGCGCAAGGCCGGCGAGATCTATCTCAATGCCGAGCGCGTGATTGCCTGCTGGGGCATGGGCATCACCCAGCACAAGCATTCGGTGGCGACCATCCACATGATCACCAACCTGCTGCTGCTGCGCGGCAACCTGGGCCGGCCCGGCGCGGGTGTCTGCCCGGTGCGCGGGCACAGCAACGTGCAGGGCGACCGCACGATGATGATCTATGAAAAGCCGCCGGCCGCGTTCCTGGACAAGCTGCAATCGGTGTTCGGTTTCGCGCCCCCGCGCGCAGACGGGTTCGATACCGTGGGTGCGATCGAGGCGATGCTGGATGGGCGGGGCAAGGTGTTCTTCGCGATGGGCGGCAATTTTGCTGCCGCTACGCCGGATACCGATGCCACGCACCGCGCGTTGCGCAACTGCGAATTGACCGTGCATGTCACCACCAAGCTCAATCGCAGCCACCTGGTGCATGGGCGCGATGCGTTGATCCTGCCGTGTCTGGGGCGCACCGAGATCGACATCCAGGATGCCGGCGCACAAGGCGTGACGGTGGAGGATTCGATGAGCATGGTGCACCTGTCGGCCGGCATCAATCCGCCGGCCTCGCCGGACCTGCTGTCGGAACCGGCGATCGTGGCGCGCATGGCCGAAGCCACGCTGGGCGCACGCAGCGCGATCCGCTGGCGCTGGCTGGTGGGCGATTACGACCGCGTGCGCGATCTCATCGCGCAGGTGTTTCCGGACTTTGCCGGGTTCAACGAACGCGTGCGTACGCCGGGTGGGTTCCGTTTGTCCAACACCGCCCGCGATCGCCAATGGGTGACGCCGGAACAACGTGCCGTGTTCAAGTCGCATGCGGTGCCCACCGACAATCCCATCCACCGCGCGCGCCGCAGCCACGCCGAGCAGATGGTGTTTACGCTGGCCACCACGCGTTCGCACGATCAGTACAACACCACCATCTATGGGTTGGACGACCGCTATCGCGGTGTGTTCGGCGAGCGCCGCGTGCTGTTCATCAATGGGGCGGATATCGCGGCGTTGAACATGAAGGCGGGCGATTGGGTGGACCTGGAAAGCCTGTGCGAGGACGGCGTGCGCCGCGAGGCGCGGCGTTTCCTGTTGGTGGACTACAACATCCCGCGTGGCTGCCTGGCCGCGTACTACCCGGAAACCAATGCGCTGGTGCCGTTGTCCAGTTTCGCCGACGAGGCGCGTACGCCGACCTCCAAGTCGATTCCGGTCATCGTGCTGCCGCACCGCGCCGAAACCGCCGATGCGGCGCCGCGCGATATCGGAGCAGTGCTTGTCCGCTGATCCACAGCTCACCTCACAGCTGTTGCATGCGCTTGCCGACGCGCCCGATGGCGTGTCGCTGGCCCGGCTATGCAAGCACCTGGGCGTGCGCATGAGCGTGCTGCTGCGCACGCTCGCCTGGTTGGGGACGGCGAACCTGGACGGCCAGCCGGGTCCGGATTGGGTGCGCGTGGAAGATCGCGGCGAGCGGCAGTTTGCAGTACTGACGCCGGTTGGTTTGGCCGAGCATGCGCAGCGATCAGCTGCGCAAACGTTGCAGGGCGGTTGAGCGAGCTTCCCGCTGCTTGATTGAAAGCTCTGCAGACCGACCAACTCAACTGGTCCTTGCCGGCCCATCGTCGCGGGACCCTTGGCGGCATGGGTGCCCGCCACGGAGCCTACAAGTGCGTACCTGCGGCGTGTCCTGCGATGGTGGGCGCGCAAGGGCCTGCAGCAAACGCCAAGACCTCGCACCTTGCAGGCTGAGCAGTTGACGATCTCCGGCTACGCGTTGCCGGACACCTCTCCTCTGCGAACGCGTCTGCTCCAAGACGAGTCGGGCGCGATCCACAGCACCGTCGGTCACGCCTGCAACTTTTTGCTCCCGCCTGGCCTGCGCAAAGCAGTGCCGCGATCTGCCAGAATCGGCCGTCTTGCTTCCCGGATGCCGATCAACCATGACTGCCGCTGCGCCGCTTGCCGCACCCACCAATTCACCTGCGCGCGTGCTATTCGCCAGCCTGATCGGCACCACCATCGAGTTCTTCGATTTCTATATCTACGCCACCGCCGCAGTGCTGGTGTTTCCCACGCTGTTCTTTCCCGCCGGCGATGGCAGTGCGGCGATGCTGCAGTCGTTGGCGACCTTTGCGGTCGCGTTTGTTGCGCGGCCGGTGGGCTCGGCGGTGTTCGGTCACTTCGGCGACCGGGTAGGGCGCAAGGCCACGCTGGTGGCAGCGCTGCTGACGATGGGTTTGTCCACCGTGGCCATCGGCCTGCTGCCCAGTTACGCGCAGATCGGCGTGTTTGCGCCTGCGTTGCTGGCGTTATGCCGCTTCGGCCAGGGGTTGGGCCTGGGCGGCGAGTGGGGCGGGGCGGTGCTGCTGGCCACCGAGAACGCGCCGCCGGGCAAGCGGGTGTGGTACGGCATGTTTCCGCAACTGGGCGCGCCGCTGGGGTTCTTGTTGTCCACCGGCACCTTTCTGGGCATGGGCGCAGTGCTGGACGATGCGCAGTTCATGCAGTGGGGATGGCGCGTGCCGTTTCTGGCCAGTGCATTGCTGGTCCTGACGGGGCTGTGGGTGCGCCTGAGCATCACCGAGACGCCCGATTTCCAGAAGACGCTGGACCGCAAGACGCGTGTCCGGCTGCCGCTGGGCACCGTGGTCGCGCAGCATTGGCCGGCGCTGATTGTCGGCACGCTGGGCGCGTTCGCCACCTTCGTGCTGTTTTATCTGATGACGGTGTTCGCGCTCGGCTATGGCACCAAGACGCTGGGCTACGACAAGGAACAATTCCTGTTGTTGCAGATGGCCGGCATCGTATTTTTTGCGCTCGGCATTCCGCTGTCGGCCAAGTTTGGCGACCGGCACGGCGCGCCGCTGGCGATGATGCTGGCCAGCATCGCCATCGTGGCATTCGGCCTGGCGTTTGCGCCGCTGTTTCAGGCCAGTCACCCGTTGCAGGTGCTGGCGTTCCTGTCGCTGGGATTTTTCTTCATGGGCCTGACCTATGGTCCCTGCGGCACGTTGCTGGCCGAGCTGTATCCCACCGAGGTGCGCTACACCGGCGCATCGCTGTCGTTCAATCTGGCCAGCATCCTGGGCGCGGCGCCGGCGCCCTACGTGGCCACGCAACTGGCGGCCAGTTACGGCGTGCAATCGGTAGGGTATTACCTGGGCGGGGCGGCCGTGCTGAGCCTGATGGCGCTGGTCGTGGCGCGGCGCTGGCGTCGCTGAGCGGCAGATCGCAACGGTTGATGGAGTCTGCGATCGTGCAGCAACGCGGCGGCCCACGATGACGCGATGGCGTGCGCGCTTCGGTGCGCTGCTGCAGAGCCGAGGCGTTGATCTGGCTGCTAGCCGAAGATCCGCTTGAGCGTGCGGCCCAGCCAGCCACCATGCTGATGTGTGCGCGAAAACCGGTCCAGGTGTGCGATCACCTGTGGTGCGTAGGCCTGATCGTCACCGCGAATATGGTTGAACAGCCAGCGTGAGAGCATGTTGCGCAGTTCGTCGCTGACGTCTTCGCCGGCCTGGAAGCGCAGGCGGTATTCGCCGACACGCTTGCCGAACACCGCATGCACGCGCTGGTGCGCCTGGCTGAAGGGATAGCCGGCTTTCTGCATCAGTTCTTCTTCGAAGGCGAAGTGCGAGAGCGTGTAATCGATCAGTTCGTCGATCACCTCCGCCACTGCCAGTTGCTGCAGACTGGTCTGCGCAACATGCAGCTGATTGATCATGTCCACAATGCGCCGGTGTTGATGATCGATGACCTCGATCCCGGTGTTGAGGTCGTCCTGCCAGACCAGCAGTGCCATCGAAGTACCTTGCCCAATGCGATGGGCATACGGTAAGCCGCGCGCGCCGGCAGTGCGTTGATCTGGATCAAGGCATGTCGGCAGGCGCGTCATCCGCACGCGTCGCTTGGGCCTGCAGGCGACGCTGGATCAGCTTGCCAGACGCACCTGGTTACGGCCGCCGGCCTTGGCCAGATACAGGTGCTTGTCCGCTTCGTTCAGCAGGTAATGCAGCGATTGGTCGCTTTCGCTGGCGATGCATACGCCGATGCTCACCGTCATGCTCAACGTCTCGTCTCCCACGCGCACGCGCAAGGCGCTGATGCGTTCGCGCAGGGTTTCGAAATAGCTGGTGGCATTGGCCGCATCCAGCCCGGGCACCAGCAGGCAGAACTCTTCGCCGCCGAAGCGTGCGACCAGGTCTTGCGGCCGCGCATGCCCGGACACCGAAGCGGCCACCGCACGCAACGCCTGGTCGCCGGCTTCGTGGCCCCAGGTGTCGTTGATGTGCTTGAAATGGTCGATATCCACCATCGCCGCGGTCACCGTCTGGTCCTGCAACAGCAGCTTGGGAATGACGCGCTGGCTCTGTTCCAGAAAGTAGCGCCGGTTGGGCAGGCCGGTGAGGAAGTCGCGGGTGGCCAGATCCTGCAGCGTGCCGATCAGTTCCAACTGGTCCACGTTTTGCGATACGCGGCAGAAGAATTCTTCGCGCGAGAAGGGTTTGCGCAGGAAGTCGTTGGCGCCGTTCTTCAGGAAACGCGGAATCAGCGACGAATCGCTATTGCCGGAAATGCCGATCACCGCCACCTTGTCACGCGAGCGGATCGCGCGCAGCCGGCGGGTGAATTCCACGCCATCCATCCCAGGCATTTCCTGGTCGACGATGGTCAGGCGGATGCCGGGGTCGCGTTCGATGGCGTCCAGTCCGGCAGCGCCGTCGGCCGCCAGCACCACGCGGTAGCCGTACATGGACAGCAGCGCGCCGGCATAGGTGCGTGCCGACAGCGAGTCGTCCACCACCAGGGCGGCGATCCGGCGATTGCGCTCCAGGCGCTGCACCAGCCATGCCAGGTATTCGATGCTGCCCGGTGCATTTTTCAGCACGTAATCGATGATCTGCTGCTGCAGCACGCGCTGGCGCAGGTCTTCGTCGTACACGCCGCTGACCACCACGGTGGGCAGTTTGCGCGAGAGAAAGAATTCCACAACCTTGTCGCGGTCGCCGTCCACCAGTACCAGGCCGGTGAGGACCAGGAACCAGCCGTCCTCTTCGTCGAGCACGCGCGCGGCTTCGGCCAGGGTCGAGACGACCGTGACCGGGAGTTCCACGCGTTGCTCGATGGCTTCGCGCAGCATGCTGGTGAACGTGCGCGAGTTCTCCACCAACAGCACGCGCTGCGGCAGGACTGCACTTTCACTATTGCGATGTAGGGTACCTGGGGACATCGGCTGGCCGTCTGGATCGAACCGTCAGGTCAGCTAACGGCCCTGCTCGCCAAAACTTGAGCACCACGTTCCAAAGCGTGGCGCTCACCACAGCGCATCGCGCAGCCGATACCAGCTCATCGCCGCCACCAGTAGCGGGGTCCGTAGCCGCCGCCCGCCGGGGAACGGGCGGTGCGGAATGCGTTCGAACACGTCCAGGCGCCGGCTCTGGCCGGCGATGGCCTCGGCAATGACCTGGCCGGCCAGGCCGGTGGCCGCCACGCCATGTCCGGAAAAGCCCTGTGCGAAGTACAGATTGGGCGCCAGCCGGCCCCAGTGCGGCGCACGGTTGCGCGAGATGTCCACGTAGCCGCCCCACAGCGTTTCCAGCGGCACGTCGTGCAGCTGCGGGAATACCGTATGCATGCGCTGGGTCATCAGGCGCTGCAAGCCCGCAGGCGGACGCGAGGAGTAACTGGCGCGCCCACCGAACAGCAGGCGGTGATCGGCACTGAGCCGATAGTAATCCAGTGCCCAGTTGGTATCGGCCACCGCCATGTCGTTGGCGATCAGGGCGCGTGCACGCGCCTGGCCCAGCGGCGGCGTGGCGCCGACATAGGTGCCGACCGGCATGATGCGCTGCTCCAGCGTCGGGGCGATGCCGCGCAGCAGTGCATTGCCGGCGATCACACCGAACGCGGCAGTCACGTTGCCGTGGGCGGTATGCATCACCACGCGCGCGCCGGGCCGCTGCCTGGTCACGGCCGAGTCCTCGTAGATGCGCACGCCGGCGGCCAGCGCGGCCCGCGCCAGGCCCAGTGCATAGGCCAGCGGCTGCAGATGGCCGCTGGCAGGGTCGAACATGGCGCCCAGGTACAGCGGGCTGTCCAGCACCTGGCGGGTGCGTGCGCGGTCCCACCATTGCAGCGGGTAGTCGTAGCGTTCGGCCATGCGCACGATGCCGTGTTGCAGCGCCTGCACCTGACGCGGCTTCAGCGGCACATGCGCGTGGCCGTCGCGCCAGTCGCAGGCGATGGCATGGCGCGCGATGCGCTCGCGCAGCAGGCGCATGCCGTCGCGCGAGAAATCGAACAACAGGCGAGCATCGTCGTTGCCGACCAGCGCTTCCAGCGTTTCCTGCTCGCACCCATAGCCAACGATGGCTTGGCCGCCATTGCGCCCGGACGCGCCCCAGCCCACACGCCGGGCTTCCAGCACGATGACGGCGTAACCGGCCTCGGCCAGCGCCAGCGCGGCGGCGAGGCCGGTATAGCCACCGCCGAGAATGCAGACGTCGGCGTGCTCGGCGCCTTGCAGGCGCGGTTGTTGGGGCAGGCCCGGCGTGCTGCGTGCGTACCAGCTGTCCGGATACCCATTGCCCGCTGAATCGCTGTGCGGCGGTGGCGCGTGGGGGGAAGCCATCACACGGTGCGCAGGTACCGCGCGTAATCCAGGTCGGGGACCTGCGCCTGGTAGTCGAGCAGCTCGCGTTGCTTCTGCTGGCCGAATACGTGCTGGAACTGCATGCCGAACTGCTCGGCGATGAAGTCGCTGCCGACGAACGCATCCACCGCGCCTTGCCAGCTGCGCGGGGTGAACACCGACTGCGCGTACGCATTGCCGGTGACCGCCGCGGTGGGTTCGGCCGGCTGCCGCAGGCCGTCCAGCATCGCGGCCAGCACGGCTGCAGCGGCCAGATACGGGTTGGCATCGGCACCGGCAATGCGGTGTTCGATGCGGGTGTTGTGCGCATCGCTGTGCGGGATGCGCAGCGCCACGGTGCGGTTGTTGAAACCCCAGCTTGCATCCAGTGGCACGAACGCGTTGCTGACGAAGCGGCGATAGCTGTTGGCATGCGGGGCGAACATCAGGAGCGAGGCATCCGCATGCCGCTGCAGCCCGGCGATGGCGTGGCGTAGCGGCTGCGCAGGCGCGTCGGCGGCGCTGGCCAGCACGTTGTGCCCGGCGGCATCGAGCAGGCTCACATGCAGATGCAGGCCGCTGCCGGCCTGGCCGGGGAAAGGCTTGGCCATGAAGCTGGCCAGCTTGCCCTGCTGCTGCGCAATGGCTTTGATGGTGCGCTTGAGCAGAATCGCCTCGTCGCAGGCGGCCACCGCATCGGCACGGTGGTGCAGATTGATTTCGAACTGGCCGGGAGCGTACTCGGCCACGGCGGTGTCGGCCGGAATGCCTTGCTGTCTGCAAGCGGCGGTGACCGCATCGGTAAAACCACGCTGGTCGTCCAGATCCTGCAGCGAATACACCTGCGTGCTGTCACTGCGTTCGCCGGTGATCGGGTCGCGCGGGGTCTGCGGGCGCCCCTGTGCATCGGCGATGGCGTCGAACAGGTAAAACTCCAGCTCCACTGCGATGACCGGGGTCAGGGCGAGTGCGCCAAACCCCTGCAACACGCGCTGCAACACCGCACGCGGGGCGACTTCGAACAGCGCGCCTTCGGGGGTATGCATTGCCAGCAGCAGTTGCGCCATCGGCCTTGGCGCCCAGGGCACCGGGCGTAGCGAGCCTTCGATCGGCCGGCAGATGCGGTCGGCGTCGCCGATCGCGTAGCCAAGCCCGGTCTCTTCCACCGTGTTGCCGGTGATGTCGGTGGCGATCAGCGACATCGGCAGGCACACGCCCTCGCGATACACCTTGCCCAGGGCCTCGGCGGTCACCCGCTTGCCGCGCAGCACGCCGTTGGTGTCGGGCAATCACAGATCGACAGACTCGCACCCGGCGATGCGAGAGAGGGTGTGGGCATCGGCAGCCGGCAGGGAGGCGATGGAGTTTTCGGAAGCCATGGGCAACACCTGCGAAGTCGCCGCCCAGCGTAGCAAAGCGCGCGTGAGTAATCGCAAGCGCAGTGGCACGCTTGGCAATGCCGGCAATGGCGCGGTAACTTCGAGCGTATCGACGTTCCACCGAACGTATCGGATTTCGCGCATGGCAGTCGTTCCGCTGGTCGGCCTGCCGACCGATCGCATCCTGCAAGGGCCTCATCCGTTTCTGGCTGCCGGCGAGAAGTACATCCGCGCGGTGGTCGAGGCAGCCGCTGCGATGCCGGTGCTGTTGCCCAGCCTGCAGCCGGCATTGGATGCAGGCGCGTGGCTGGAGCGGCTGGATGGGCTGTTGTTGACTGGAGCGGTCAGCAATGTGGAGCCGCATCACTACAGCGACGAGCCCAGCTGGGAAGGAAACCCGCACGACCCGGCGCGCGATGCCACCAGCCTCGCGCTCATCCCGCAGGCGCTCGCGCGTGGCCTGCCGGTGCTGGCGATCTGCCGCGGGCTGCAGGAGGTCAATGTGGCACTGGGCGGGCGCCTGCATCAGCGCGTGCACGACGTGCCCGGCCTGGCCGACCACCGGGAAGACCGCGGCACACCGATAGACATGCAATATGGCCCGGCGCATGTGGTGCACCTGCATCCCGGCGGCTGGCTGGCGGGCATGAGCGATAGCGCCCAGGTCTGGGTCAATTCCCTGCACGGGCAGGGCATTGCCACGCTGGCTGAGGGCTTGCTGATCGAAGCCACCGCGCCGGACGGGCTGATCGAAGCGTTCCGCGGCTCCGGCCCGGGGTTTCTGCTGGCAGTGCAATGGCATCCGGAATGGCGTGTCACACAGCATCCGTTCTACCGTGCCATCTTTCAGGCCTTCGGCGAGGCCTGTCGCCAATACGCCGCGCGACGCGGCAAGTGAGGTTGCATGTCCATCCGCACGCGTTCGCGCAAGACCCCGTCCAAGCAGCCGGAGAGCGCGCTGCGCCGCTGGCTGAAAGAGCGCAGCATCACCGAGGTGGAATGCCTGGTGCCGGACATTACCGGCAACGCGCGCGGCAAGATCATTCCCGCCGACAAGTTCTCGCATGAGTACGGGACGCGCCTGCCGGAAGGCATCTTCGCCACCACCGTGACCGGCGATTTCCCCGACGATTATTACGCGCTCACCTCACCGTCGGATTCGGACATGCATCTGCGCCCGGATGCCAGCACCGTGCGCATGGTGCCGTGGGCGGCCGACCCCACCGCGCAGGTCATCCACGACTGCTATACCAAGGATGGCCAGCCGCACGAACTTGCCCCGCGCAACGTGCTGCGCCGCGTGCTGGACGCCTATGCCCAGGCCAAGCTGCAACCGGTGGTGGCACCGGAGCTGGAGTTCTTCCTGGTGCAGAAAAATACCGACCCCGACTTCCCGTTGCTGCCGCCGGCAGGGCGCTCCGGGCGGCCGGAAACGGCGCGGCAGTCGTACTCGATCGACGCGGTCAACGAGTTCGACCCCATCCTGGACCTGATGTACGACTACTGCGATGCGATGGAGCTGGACGTGGACACGCTGATCCACGAATCCGGCGCCGCGCAGTTGGAAGTCAACTTCACCCATGCCGACCCGATGTCGCGCGCGGACCAGGTGTTCCTGTTCAAGCGCACCATGCGCGAAGCCGCGCTACGGCACGGTGTGTATGCCACGTTCCTGGCCAAACCAATGGAAACCGAGCCAGGCAGTGCGATGCATATCCACCAGAGCCTGTTGCATGCCGGCACCTGCAAGAACGTGTTCAGCGGCAAGCGCGAGGGCGGTTTCAGCGATACCTTCGCGCATTATCTGGGCGGCTTGCAGAAATACATTCCGATGGCGATGGGCCTGCTGGCGCCCAACGTCAATTCATACCGGCGGTTGATGTTCGGCGAGGTGTCGCCGAGCAATGTGCTGTGGGGCTTCGACAACCGCACCTGCGGGCTGCGCGTGCCCATCGATGCGCCGCAGAACATGCGGGTGGAAAGCCGCTTTGCCGGCTCCGACGCCAACCCGTATCTGGCTATGGCAGCGACCTTGGCCTGCGGGTTATTGGGGATCGGCGAAAAGCTCGAACCGACCGCGCCGATCAGCAGCAATGGCAAGGAGCAGGGCTACGATTTGCCGCGCTCGCTGGGCGAAGCGCTGGATGAACTGGAAGGCTGCGAGGCGTTGCAGGAGATGTTGGGGCGGCGGTTCGTGCGTGCATACATCTCGGTGAAGCGGAAAGAGTACGAGACGTTTTTCCGGGTCATCAGTTCGTGGGAACGGGAGTTCTTGTTGTTGAATGTGTGAGGCGTTCTTGCATCTCACGCGCGTGCTGTGTTCCTTCTCCTCCCGGGAGAAAATGCCCGAAGGATGGATGAGGGCGACCTCGGCGGCAACGGAAGTTCTCGCGGCCAAGCTGCCTGCCCGGTGTGCAAGCGATTAGCCGGGCGTTCTGCAAAACCGTCCACGGTCCGGCAACAGGGCCTGGGTATGCTTGTAACCCCTCACGCGCGGAGCAGGTCGTGGATCCTTCGGTGCTCAAGGCGTTGCAGCGGCTCGACGCCGCCCATCATCTGCATCCGTTCAACGACAACGCGGCATTGGCGCACAAGGGCACGCGCATCCTGACGCGCGGTGAGGGCGTGTACGTGTGGGATGCCGACGGCAATCAGTTTCTGGATGCGTTCGGCGGACTGTGGTGCGTCAATGTCGGCTACGGGCGCAAGGAACTGGCGCAGGCAGCGGCGCGTCAGATGGAGCAGCTGGCCTACTACAACAGCTTCTTCCAGTGCACCACCGAACCCACCATCCGGCTGGCGGCCAAGCTGGCGGCGTTGGCGCCGGGCGATTTGAATCATGCGTTCTTCGCCAACTCCGGGTCCGAGGCCAACGACACCATCCTGCGCCTGGTGCGGCATTTCTGGGCCGTGCAGGGGCAGCCGCAAAAACGCATCTTCATCGGCCGCCACGATGGCTATCACGGCACCACCATGGCCGGCGCCAGCCTGGGCGGCATGAAGGGGATGCACCGGCAGGGCGGGTTGCCGATTGCCGATATCCATCACATCGCACCGCCGTATCACTTCGGCGATGGCGGGCAGATGGATCCGGAGGACTACGGGTTGCTGGCGGCACGTCGTCTGGAGGACAAGATTCTGGAACTCGGCCCCGAACATGTGGCTGCGTTCATCGGTGAGCCGATCATGGGCGCGATCGGCGTCTATATCCCACCGCGCAGTTACTGGCCGGAAATCGAGCGGATTTGTCGGCGCTACGACGTCCTGCTGGTCGCCGATGAAGTGATCTGCGGTTTCGGCCGCACCGGCGAGTGGTTCGGTGCGGAGTACTTCGGCTTCCAGCCTGACGTGATGACGCTGGCCAAAGGCATCACCTCCGGCTACATCCCGCTGGCGGCAGCCATGTTCAACGACCGCGTGGCCGGCGTGCTCAAGACCCAAGGCGGCGAGCTGGCGCACGGTGGTACCTATGCCGGGCATCCGGTGTGCGCGGCGGTGGCGCTGGAAAACCTGCGCCTGCTGCAGGACGAGGGCATTGTCGAGACCGCGCGCACGCAGGTTGCGCCGTACCTGGCGCAGCGCTGGGCCGCCCTGGGCGAGCACCGGTTGGTGGGCGAGGCACGCATCGCCGGGCTGGTCGGGGCGCTGGAGCTGGTGCCGGACAAGCAGCGCCGTGGTGCGTATTTCCCCGGGCGCGGGCGGGTAGGGGCGATGTGTCGCGATTTCGCGCTGCGCCGCGGGCTGATCCTGCGCGCGACCTACGATGCCATGCTGCTGTCGCCGCCGTTGATCATTACCCGGGAGCAGGTCGACGAACTGTTCGACAAGGCCTGGGCCGCGCTGGACGACACCGCGCAGGCCTTGGGTCGATAGCTCCTGCACAAGCCGTCCCACCGCACGGCAGCGGGCAGTGACGAGGTCGGTGAGCACGCATGCGCGCAGCGGTGCCTTCGTGGCGGCTGCCGCGCTGGTCAGCCGGCAAGGTCGGTCCGTGCCGGTCCCGCTGCGCTGGGCAAACCCGGGCGTGGTGAGTAGGCTGGGAAGAGACCGGATTCGATACCGGCCGCCCCATCGTGCTGCCTGGAGACCCACATGACGCTGCGACTGCTCGCCCTGACGCTGTCCATCACCCTGTTGTCCGGCTGTGGCGGCGCTGGCGCGCCCGGCAAGACCGACGCGCAGGCCAAGGTGCTCAACGTCTACAACTATTCCGATTACATCGCCGAGGACACCATTCCCGGGTTCGAAAAGAGCACCGGCATCAAGGTCACCTACGACGTCTTCGACAGCGACGAAATGGTGGAAACCAAGTTGCTGGCCGGCGGCAGCGATTACGATGTGGTGGTGCCCACGCTGAACTTCTTCGGCCGGCAGATCCAGGCCGGCGTCTTCCTGCCGCTGGACAAGAGCAAGATCCCCAATCTGGTCAATCTGGATCCGGACGTGATGCGCCGCATCGCCGCGCAGGACCCGAACAATGCCTATGGCGTGCCGTACATGATCGGCACCACCGGCATCGGCTACAACGTCGACAAGCTCAAGGCGATCTTCGGCAACACCGATGTCGCCAACAGCTGGGATCTGGTGTTCAAGCCGGAGAATCTGTCCAAACTCAAGGACTGCGGCGTGACCATCCTGGACACGCCTTCGGACATGATTCCGATTGCGCTCAATTATCTCGGGCTCGATCCGCACAGCACGGCGCCGGCCGAGATCGAAAAGGCCGCCGCGCTGATCAAGGCCATTCGCCCGTACGTGCAGAACTTCCACTCCAGCCAGTACGTGACCTCGCTGGCCAACGGCAATACCTGCCTGGCGGTGGGCTGGTCCGGCGACATCATCCAGGCGCGCGACCGTGCCGTGGAAGCCGGCAACAACATCAAGGTGGCTTACGCCATTCCGAAGGAAGGCGCGCCGCAGTGGTTCGACATGCTGGCCATTCCCAAGGATGCCAAGCACCCTGACAACGCCTACGCCTTCATCAATTATCTGTTGAAGCCGGACGTGGCCGCGGCCAACACCAACTTCATCCATTACGCCAACCCGGTGCGCACGGCCACGCCGTTGGTGGATGCGGTGATCCGCAACGACCCCACCATCTACCCGCCGCCGGAAGTGACGGCCAAGATGTTTACCTACGCGATCAATCCGCCGGACGTGGACCGGCTGTACACGCGGCTGTGGACCGAGATCAAGACCGGGCATTGACCGGCTGCGTCGGCGGCGGGTGCTGCGCCCGAGCGCAGTGCTGCCCCGTGCGACGGCCCATCCCAGGGGCCAAGCGCACTGCGTAGGAATGGCACCATCGCGACTTGGTGGGCCGGTTGTCGGCCGGTCGGGTCATCACGCAATCTGTACCGGGCAGTTCAAATAATTGTATGGTTGCGCCGCCATTGCCGACGCCGCCGAGACGGCCGCTGCGTGGCGCGCCTCGCCCATCACACAGGACGCATCCTTTTGAGCAACCACGACCATCAGTCCAATGACGGCCAGTCCTCGGCCACGGATGCGCAGGGCGCCGGCGCGCGCGACGAGCAGCAGGCGCCCAAGCCCTCGCCGTTGAAGAACCCCAAGGTGAAGTGGACGCTGATCCTGGTCGGGGTGCTGGTGCTGATCCTGCTGGTGGTGTGGCTGGCCTATTACCTGATCAAGGGCCGCTACATGCAGGACACCAACAACGCCTATCTGCAGGCCGATTCGGTGGCCGTGGCACCGCGCGTCAGCGGCTACGTGACCAAGGTGCTGGTGAGCGACAACCAGATCGTGGAAGCCGGACAGCCGTTGCTGCAGATCGACGATCGCACCTACCAGGCCACCCTGCAGCAGGCCGAAGCCGCCATTGCCGCACGCCAGGCCGATATCGTCGCCGCCACCGCCAATGTCTCCGCGCAGGAATCGGCGCTGCTGCAGGCGCGTACCCAGGTCACCGCCGCTGCTGCCAGCCTCAAGTTCGCCCAGGCCGAAGTGAAGCGCTTCGCGCCGTTGGCCGCCTCCGGCGCAGACACCCACGAACATCAGGAAAGCCTGCAGCACGATCTGGCACGCGCACGTGCGCAGTACGACGCCGCGCAGGCGCAGGCCAAGGCCGGCGAGAGCCAGATCCAGGCCAGCCGCGCGCAACTGGAACAGGCACAGGCCGGCGTGAAACAGGCCACCGCCGATGCCGACCAGGCGCGGGTGGCGGTGGAAGACACCCGTCTGACCAGCCGTATCCACGGCCGGGTGGGCGACAAGACCGTGCAGGTGGGCCAGTTCCTCGGCGCCGGCACCCGCACCATGACCATCGTGCCGCAGGAATCGCTGTATCTGGTTGCCAATTTCAAGGAAACCCAGGTCGGCCTGATGCGTCCCGGCCAGCCGGCCGAGATCGAGGTCGATGCGCTGTCCGGAGTGAAGTTGCACGGCAAGGTCGAGAGCCTGTCGCCGGGCACCGGCTCGCAGTTCGCGTTGCTACCGCCGGAAAACGCCACCGGCAATTTCACCAAGGTGGTACAGCGTGTGCCGGTGCGCATCCTTGTGCTGGCCGGTGAAGAGGCGCGCAAGGTGCTGGTGCCGGGCATGTCGGTGGAGGTCACCGTGGACACGCGCTCGGCCAAGGACGCCAAGCAGCGTGCCGAAGAAGAATCCGACCGCGTGCAGGAGCAGGAGCGCGCGCGATGAGTGCAGCGGCCGCCACCGGCCCGCGTGCCGGCGGCAGCGCCCAGCGCGAGAAGGCCGAGCCGGGCGCCTGGCTGGCGGTGCTGGCCGGCACCATCGGCTCGTTCATGGCGACGCTGGATATTTCCATCGTCAATGCCGCGCTGCCCACCATCCAGGGCGAGGTCGGCGCCAGCGGTACAGAAGGCACCTGGATTTCCACCGCCTACCTGGTGGCCGAGATCATCATGATCCCGCTGACCGGCTGGTTCGTGCGCACGCTGGGCCTGCGCAATTTCCTGCTGATCTGCGCGGTGATGTTCACCGCGTTCTCGGTGGTGTGCGGGCTGTCGACGTCGCTTTCGATGATGATCATCGGCCGCGTCGGGCAGGGCCTGGCCGGCGGCGCCCTGATTCCGACCGCGCTGACCATCGTCGCCACGCGGTTGCCGCCCAGCCAGCAGACCATGGGCACCGCCTTGTTCGGCATGACCGTGATCATGGGCCCGGTGATCGGCCCGCTGCTCGGCGGCTGGCTGACCGAAAACGTCAGCTGGCACTACGCGTTCTTCATCAACGTGCCGATCTGCGTTGGCCTGGTTGCGCTGCTGCTGCTCGGCCTCAAGCACGAAAAGGGTGACTGGGCAGGCCTGCTCGACGCCGATTGGCTGGGCATCTACGGGTTGACCGCGGGTCTGGGCGGGCTGACCGTGGTGCTGGAAGAAGGCCAGCGCGAGCGCTGGTTCGAATCCAGCGAGATCAATACCCTGAGCCTGCTTGCGTTGAGCGGCTTCATCGCCCTGGTGATCAGCCAGTTCCGGCGGCGCCCTCCGGTGATCCGGCTGTCGCTGCTGCTGCAGCGCAGCTTCGGCGCGGTTTTCATCATGGTCATGGCGGTGGGCATGATCCTGTTCGGCGTCATGTACATGATTCCGCAGTTCCTGGCGGTGATCTCCGGCTACAACACCGAGCAGGCCGGGTACGTGCTACTGCTGTCCGGCCTGCCGACCGTCCTGCTGATGCCGATGATGCCCAAGCTGCTGGAAACGGTGGATGTGCGCATCCTGGTCATTGCCGGGCTGATCTGCTTTGCCGCTGCCTGCTTCGTCAATCTGTCGCTGACTGCCGACACCGTGGGCACGCATTTTGTCGCCGGGCAGCTGCTGCAGGGCTGCGGCCTGGCGTTGGCGATGATGTCGCTCAACCAGGCGGCGATCTCGTCGGTGCCGCCGGAACTGGCGGGCGATGCCTCGGGCCTGTTCAATGCCGGCCGCAACCTGGGCGGCTCGGTCGGGCTGGCGCTGATCTCCACCTTTCAGGAGCGCCGCATGACCTTCCATACCGAAACCATCGGCAGCTCGATCACCGCCAATGCCAGCCGTGCACAGGAGGCGCTGGCCGGCCTGACCGCACAGATGCAGGGCAGTGCCGGCGGCGAGGCGGCAGCCCGCTCGATCGCCCAGTTCGCCCGCGTCGTGCAGCAGCAGTCCCTGGTGATGACCTATAGCGACCTGTTCTGGATCTTTGGCGTGATCGTGGTCTGCACGATTCCGCTGGCCTTTTTGCTCAAGCCGTTACCCAAGGGGGCGCACCTTGCAATGCACTGATTCCATGCGCCTGATCCGCATGCCGCTGGCTGCGGCGGTGGGCACGCTGCTGCTTGGCGGCTGCATGCTCGGCCCCAACTACACCAAGCCGCCAGCGGTTGCCGACGCGGCGATGCAGGCACCCGCCCTGCATCGTGCCAGCGGCGCGGACGTGGTCGCCGCCGCACCGCTGAACCATTGGTGGGAGGAACTGCACGACCCGCTCCTGACCCAGTTGGTCACCCAGGCCTTGGCCGACAGCCCCAACCTGCGCGCGGCACAGGCGCGGCTGCGTGCCAACCGCGCGCTGGCCCAGCAACGCCGCGCCGAGCGCCTGCCCAAGCTCAACGCCAGCGCGGTGTATGCCTACGCCGAACCGCCGCAGACCATTGTCGACACGCTCGGCGGGCTGCAACAGGGTCAACCCGGCCAGCCGCCGGCGGCCGGCAACCAGGCGCTGAACCTGGAAGAGACGCAGATCTACAGCGCCGGCTTCGATGCGAGCTGGGAGCTAGATTTCTTCGGCCGCCGCCGTCGCGCCGCCGAAGGCGCGCTGGCGCAGGCACAGGCCTCCGAAGCCGAGCTGGCCGATGCGCAGGTGCAGCTGGCCGCCGAAGTCGGGCAGGTCTATCTCAATTACCGCGGCTTGCAGGCGCGCCTGGCCATTGCCGATGCCAACCTGGACAAGATCCGCCAGTCGCTACGGCTGGTGCAGCAACGTCGCGGGCAGGGCGCCGCCTCGGACCTGCAGGTCGAGCAGATCGCCACCCAAGTGCAGCAGCAGGAGGCGCAACGCTTGCCGCTGGAAATGCAGGCGCAGGAAGCGCAGGACCAGCTGGCCCTGATGGTCGGGCGCGAGCCCGGTGCGCTGGATGCCCAGCTCAGCACGCCGCAGCCCTTGCCGATGCTGCCGACACAGGTGCGCGTGGACGATGCCGGCGCGTTGATCCGCCGGCGCCCGGACGTGCGCAAGGCCGAGCGCGAGCTGGCCGCCTCCAGCGCGCAGATCGGCGAGGCGTTGAACGGCTACTTCCCGCAGGTGAGTCTGCTGGGCGGGCTGAGCTGGGTCGCCGGCTCGCCAAGCGATTTCAATTCCGACGCGCTGACCACATTGGCCGTGCCGATGCTGCGCTGGTCGATCTTCGATTTCGGCAAGACCCGCGCGCAGGTGGAGCAGGCGCGTGCCGGCAATGCGGGGCGTACGGCAGCGTACGAAGGGACCGTGCTGGCTGCCTTGCAGGATGCCAATTCGGCGTTGGCGCGCTTCGGTTCGGCACGCAAGCAGCTGGTGGTCGCACGCCAGGCCGAAGCCTCGGCCACGCGCTCGGCCGGGCTGATGCAGCAGCGTCGCGATGCCGGTGCCACCTCATCGATCGATCTGCTGGATGTGCAGCGCCAGCAGTTGTCGGCGCAGGACGCTGCCGCACAGGCGCAGGTGCAGTTGCTGGTGAATTACGTGGCCCTGCAGAAGAGTCTGGGGCTGGGCTGGAGCGCACCGGCGCAGGACGCGCGCTGAGAGCAGCCAGGGCAATCTGTGACGCGGCAGCCCATGCGCGGCCGCGTCCGGGTTTTGCCATCATGGTCGGCATTGGCCGTTGTGGCGCATGCAATGCGCAATCGAGAGGTTCAATGGCATCCCCCGAGGCCACCCCGCAGCCCCACCTCACCGCTGGCGACGGCGGCTACCTGAGCATCGACGCGGTCCGCAAGGAGTTCGACGGCTTCGTTGCGGTCGACGACGTCAGCCTGCAGATTCGCAAGGGCGAGATCTTCGCGTTGCTCGGTGGTTCCGGTAGCGGCAAATCCACGCTGCTGCGCTGCCTTGCCGGGTTCGAGCGGCCGACCAAGGGGCGCATTGTCCTGGATGGTCAACCGATCGACGCACTGCCGCCGTACGAGCGCCCGATCAACATGATGTTCCAGTCGTACGCGCTGTTTCCGCATATGAGTGTGGAGCAGAACATCGCCTTCGGGTTGAAGCAGGAAGGCTTGCCCAAGGCTGCGATCGCCAGCCGCGTCGGCGAGATGCTCGAACTGGTGCAGCTTGGCGCGCTGGCCAAGCGCAAGCCGCACCAGCTCTCCGGCGGGCAGCAGCAACGCGTGGCCCTGGCGCGCTCGCTGGCCAAGCGCCCCAAGCTGCTGTTGCTGGACGAACCGATGGGTGCGCTGGATAAAAAACTGCGCTCGCAGATGCAGCTGGAACTGGTCAACATCATCGAAACCTCCGGCGTGACCTGCGTCATGGTCACCCACGATCAGGAAGAGGCCATGACCATGGCCACCCGGATCGCGCTGATGGACCAGGGCTGGATCCAGCAGGTGGGCACGCCCGATGAAATCTACGAGCAGCCGGCCAACCGGTTTGCGGCCGAGTTCATCGGCTCGGTCAATCTGATCGATGCGCTCATCGCCGACGACGCGCCCGAGTACGTCACCTTGAAAACGCCGGCGTTCGATGCCTGCATCCGCATCGGCCACGGCATCACCGGCTTCGAAGGGCAGGCAGTGGCGTTCGCGCTGCGCCCGGAAAAGCTCGCCATCGGCAAGGACGAGCCGGCCCAGGCCTGCAACAAGGCCCAGGGCGTGATCGAAGACATCGCCTATTTCGGCAGCCACTCGGTCTACCACGTGCGCCTGCCCAGCGGGGTCAAGCTGATGGCCAATTTCGCCAATCGCCAGCGTTGGGCCAGCGAAGCGCTGACCTGGGGCGACACCGTGTGGGTCGGGTGGGGCGAAGACGACGGCGTGGTGCTCACCGCATGAGAGCGGCCAGCAAAACTACTGCGCAGCCGCCAGGGGGGCGCGGCCGGTGCTCGGAATCCTCATGTACCACTCGTACACTGCGGTTCCTGCGCGCCGTCCGCGCCCCCCTGGCGGCTGCTCGCTACGTTCTGCTAGCCACTCTTAGCCGTGGCTTGCCGGGCGCGCGCTGGGGCGTGATCGCCGCACCGTATCTATGGCTGCTGGTGTTCTTCGCGATTCCGTTTTTGATCGTGCTGAAGATTTCCTTCGCCGAGCGCGCCACCGCGATGCCGCCGTATACGCCGCTATTGGCGGTTGCTGCCGACGGTGCGGTGAGCCTCAAACTGCATCTGGGCAACTATCTGGCCTTGCTGCGCGACAGCCAGTACGTGGCTGCGTACCTGAGTTCGATCAAGATCGCGGCCATTTCCACGGCGCTTGCGTTGTTGATCGGTTATCCGATGGCGTATGTGATCGCGCGCCTGCCGCTGGCCACACGCAACGTGGCGATGATGCTGGTGGTGCTGCCGTCGTGGACCTCGTTTTTGATCCGCGTATACGCGTGGATCGGCATTCTCGATGGCAATGGCGTGCTCAATCAGGTGCTGTTGGCGCTGGGCGTGATCAAGCAGCCGTTGCAGTTGTTGTACACGCCGATCGCCGCCTATATCGGCATCGTTTACTGCTATCTGCCGTTCATGGTGTTGCCGCTGTACGCCAACCTGGTCAAGCACGATCAGCGCCTGCTCGAAGCGGCCTACGACCTGGGGGCGCGGCCATGGCAGGCGTTCGCACGCATCACCTTGCCCCTATCGCGCAACGGCATCGTGGCCGGCTGCATGCTGGTGATGATTCCGGCGGTGGGCGAGTTCGTCATCCCGGAAATGCTCGGCGGGCCGAACACCCTGATGATCGGGCGCGTGCTGTGGGGCGAGTTCTTCAATAACCGCGACTGGCCGGTGGCAGCGGCCGTGGCCACGGTGATGCTGTTGCTGCTGTTGCTGCCCATCGTGATCTTCCACCGCTACCAGCAGCGTGAGCTGGAAGGGCGGCTGACATGATGCGCGCTTCGCGCGGTGGGCGCCTGCTCGGCGGCAGCGTGCTCGCGCTGGGTTTCGGCTTCCTGTACCTGCCGATCCTGTTGTTGATGGTGTATTCGTTCAACGCCTCGCGCCTGGCAACGGTGTGGGGCGGGTTTTCGACCAAGTGGTACGGCGAATTGGTGCGCGACCGGCAATTGCTCGACGCAGCCTGGGTCAGCCTGGAGGTGGCGTTCTGGACGGCCTGCGCATCGACGGTGCTGGGCACGATGGCCGCCATGGCGATGGTGCGCCTGCGGCGGTTTCCCGGCAAAACCCTGTTCGGCGCATTGATCACCGCGCCGTTGGTGATGCCCGAAGTCATCATCGGTCTGTCGATCCTGCTGTTGCTGGTGTCGATGGGGGGCGTGCTCGGCATCGCGCCGCGCGGCGCAGTGGCGATCTGGGTGGCGCATGTCACCTTCACCGTCTCGTTCGTGACCGTGGTGATTTCTTCGCGGCTGCAGGAACTGGACCGCTCGCTGGAAGAAGCCGCGATGGATCTCGGTGCCACGCCGCTGAACGTGTTTTTCCAGATCACCTTGCCGATCATCGCGCCGGCCCTGGCGTCGGGCTGGCTGCTGGCCTTTACGCTTTCGCTGGACGATGTGGTGATCGCCAGTTTCTTGGCCGGGCCCAGTTCCACCACCTTGCCGATCAAGGTGTTTTCGTCGGTGCGGCTGGGCATCAGCCCCAAGATCAATGCGCTGGCCACGGTGATGGTGCTGGCGGTGTCGATTGCCGCGGTGATTGGCTGGTGGCTGCTGGCGCGCAGCGAAAAGCGCCGCATGCGCGATGCGCAGCTGGCGTTGCAACGCGAAGGTTGAGCGCTTCAGCAGGGGGGGGCGAGGTGCAGAGGCGTGCGAGGCAGGTAAGCCTTCGGCAGCACTGCTTCGAAAACCGATGCGGCTGCATGCACCCAGTGTGGCTGGCGGCCGTGGTGCTTGCGAACACAGTGTTGCAGCAGTTTCAGGCGATTGTGACGCGCCCCGAACTTGCCGGCGTCTAGCATGACCGCCTCGCAACAGGAGACCGTCATGTCCTACGACACCGTCAACCCCGCCAACGGCCAGGTCGAGCACACCCAGCAGACCCTGGACGCCGCTGCCATCGAAGCGCGTCTGGCCGCTTCCGCCAAGGCATTTCCGGCCTGGGCCGCGTTGCCGCTAGCCGAGCGTGGCGCCTTGCTGCGCCGCATTGGCGAGGAGCTGACCAAGCGCCGCGAGGACCTGCAACGCATCATGACCGCCGAGATGGGCAAGCTGCGCGCCGAGGCCCTGGCCGAAGTCGACAAGTGCGCGCAGGCCTGCGCGTACTACGCCGAGCACGCCGCCGACTATCTGGCGCCGCGCGACATTCCCACCGAAGCGCAATCCAGCTATGTGCGCTACGAACCGCTGGGCTGCGTGTTCGCAGTGATGCCGTGGAATTTCCCGCTGTGGCAGGCGTTCCGGTTCCTGGCACCAAGCCTGATGGCCGGCAACGTGTCGCTGCTCAAGCACGCCAGCAACGTGCCGCGCTGCGCTGACGCCATGAAAGAGGTGCTGGACGCCGCCGGCATTCCGCCGGGCGTGTTCGATGTCCTGCATATCGATAACGACCAGGCTGCCGATGTCCTGCGTGATGCCCGCATTGCTGCGGTAACGCTGACCGGCAGCGAACGCGCCGGTCGCTCGCTGGCCGCCAATGCGGGCGACCAGCTCAAGAAGTGCGTGATGGAGCTCGGCGGCAGCGATGCCTTCGTGGTGCTGGAAGACGCCGATCTGGAGCACACCGTGCCATCGGCCGTGCAGTCACGTTTCGACAATAGTGGGCAGACCTGCATCGCCGCCAAGCGATTCATCGTGGTGGATGCGATCGCCGACCGGTTCATCGAGCGCTTCGTGGCAGCGGCAGCCAAGCGCATCGTGGGCGACCCGCAGCAGGACAGCACCACGCTGGCGCCAATGGCCCGTGCCGACTTGCGCGAGGAATTGCACAAGCAGGTGCAGGCCAGCGTGGCGAAGGGCGCCAAGGTCTTGCTGGGCGGCGAACCGGTCGCCGGCTCGCATGCCGGTTATCCGGCCACCATCCTCGACAACGTCGCCCCCGGCATGCCGGCATACGACGAAGAATTCTTCGGCCCGGTCGCTTCGATCATCCGGGTGGCCGACGAGGCCGAAGCGGTGCGCGTGGCCAATGACACCAGCTTCGGGCTGGGTGGCAGCGTGTGGACGGCCGACCCCAAGCGCGGCGAGCGCGTGGCGCAGCAGCTGCAGTGCGGCGCGGCGTTCGTCAACTCAGTGGTCAAGAGCGATGTGCGCTTGCCCTTCGGCGGCATCAAGCGCTCCGGCTTCGGCCGCGAACTGGCCGAGCACGGCATCCATGAGTTCATGAACGTCAAGACGATCTATGTGGCTTGATGGCGGGGAATCGGGATTCGGGATTCGGGATTGGAGATTCGCAAGAGCAGGCGCTCGCGACTTATGAGCACCCTGGCCTAGGTTGAAAATCAACAACCTGCCAACTGCTCAAACCAATCCCGAATGCCCAATCCCGAATCCCGGGCCGCGCAGCGGCCCTATAGCCACTTGGCGCGCTTGAACAGGCGATACAGCACCAGGCACGAGCCCACGACGCCGGCGACCAGCAATGGGTAGGCGTAGCGGGCGTCGAGTTCGGGCATGTGGGCGAAGTTCATGCCGTACCAGCTGGTAATCAGGGTAGGGGCGGCCAACAGGGCGGCCCAGGCACCGAGGCGCTTGACGGTTTCGCCCTGAGCGAGCGTCACCATCGACAGGTTGACGCTGAGCGCCGTGCCCAGCATTTCACGCAAGGTGTCGATGGCATCGTTGATGCGCACCGCGTGATCGAGCACGTCGCGCAGGTAAATGCCGACTTCTTCGTGGATCAGGGAGCCGGGATTGCGCTTGAGGTGCGAGAGCACGTCCTGCAACGGCGCCACCACCAGCCGCATCTTGTTGAGTTCGCGCTTGAGCTCATACAGGCGCACCACCGTCTCGCGCTTGTAGTCGTCGGCGAAGATGTCTTTTTCCAGACGTTCCAGCGTGTCGCGGAACTCGTCCATGATCGGTAGGTAATTGTCGACCACGAAATCGAGCACGCCGTACAGGCAGAACGACGCGCCCATGTGCAGCATCGCCGGCTCGCGTTCGACCCGATGCCGCACCGGCGCGTACGACAGTGACGCGCCATGCCGTACCGTCAACAGGAAGCGCCTTCCCAGGAACGCGTGCGTCTCGCCATAGCGGATGCGCTCGTTGACCAGCTGCGCGGTGTTGACCACCACGAACAGCGAGTTGCCGTAACTCTCGGCCTTGGGGCGCTGATGCGCCTTGAGCGCGTCTTCGATCGCCAGATCGTGCAGGCCGAATTCGTCCTGCAACTTGCGCAGCACCGATTCCTGCGGCTCGTACAGCCCCACCCAGACGAAGCCATCCGGCCGCTGCAGCACGTCGCTGATGTGCTCCAGGCTGATGTCGTGGCGCTTGCCGTCGCCGTCGTAATAAGCGCAGGTGATGACGCAGGACGGATTATCGGGATGACGGCCGTTGCTGTTCATGAGCGCATCCTTCAATCAGCGCGTACGTGCGGGCAGGTCACGCGGTCGCAGGGCAATGGCAAGTGCGGTGTGGATCGGCAACAGCAGCATCACCCATTGCAGGTTGTCCTGCGCCTGGAAGGACAGCCAATGGATCACCAACGCGGCCAGCGCGCACGCCGCCACCACCCAGGACAGCACGTTGAACCAGCGGCCCGGCCGATGGCCCAGCTGCAGCCGTATGCCACCGAACCACAGCAGCACGCACAGCGGGTTGACCAGCAGCAGGTTGCGGTTGGCCCATGCCGATTGATGGGCAGTGAATCCCCACAGATACACCAGCAGGCCGCCGCCGATGGCGCACACCAGCCAGAACGGTAACGCCAGTCCAGCCAGCAGGCGCTGCCTGCGGCCCAAGGCCAGCACGCCTGCGGCCACGATGAGCCCGGTCAGCAACCACGGCCACCAGTGTCGCCGCTGTTCGGCGGGCTCGGGCGCGATGCGATGCGGCAGCAATACCTGCGTGGATTGCACCAACGGGCGACCGGCGCTGTTGTGCACCTGGGTCAGGCTGTCGGCCAGCCGCATCGGCACGAAGGCTTCTTCCCAGCGCGACAAGGGGCGATCGGCGTACGGTCCCAGGCCCAGGTCGAAGCCCAGCCACATCCACGGGGCAGGGGAGGCCAGGCGCACCGCTTCGCTGCGGAAGGTGTTGCCGCGCGAACGACCGGCCAGCTGCGACTTGAGCGCGCCACCCATCGCACGGTCCAGCGTGTCGCGCACCATGGTGGCGCAGTTGGCCATGAAGTAGTCGTAGTGATAGCGCGCGTTTTCCGGTTGGCTACGCACCGCCAAGCCCTCGGCCAGCGCGCGCGCCTGGTCTGGCGGCAGATCCAGCCACTGGATGCTGACACCGCGCCCGGCATCGCGATATTGCGACAGGTCTTCTTCCAGCGGCAGCGCGACCAGGTAATACATCATTTCGCCGCGCGCAAAACGCGGTACGAAGTCCGGCTCGCTCGGGTCGAAGAAGCCGAAGTTGTACGAGGTGGCCTGCTGCGTGCGCGGATCGACCACCACGACGGCATCGTGACCGAAACGTTCGAAAAACACTTCGCCCGGTTGCATGGTCACCACGCCGATCCGCGGCGCCGACTGGGACGCAGGGGCGGCTTCCGGGGCGGGCGCCTGCGCGAAGGACGCCGGTGTCACCAACAGCGACAGCAACGCCAGCAGCCAGCACGCAGCCCAACGCCGGGCACTGCAGCGCGCCGGCGCTGCAGCGGTCATGCCATGCGACAGGTTCAAGCGTCGTCCTGCGGATCGGGCGGCAGAATGGTGACGTGGAAGGCATGCACGCGCCGCGCATCGGCCTTGGCCACGCGGAATGCAAAGCGCCCCAGCGTCAACTCTTCGCCGGTTTCGGGCAGGTGCCCGATCGCATCGGTGACCAGCCCACCCACGGTGTCGTACTCGTCGTCGGGGAACTCGGCGCCAAAGCGTTCGTTGAAGTCTTCGATCGGCGTCAGCGCATCGACCACATAGCGCCCATCGGCCTGGATCGCAATGAGCGAATTCTCTTCTTCGGCATCGTCGTGCTCGTCGTCGATCTCGCCGACGATCTGCTCGAGCACGTCCTCGATGGTGACCAGCCCGGCAACACCGCCGTATTCGTCCACCACGATCGCCATGTGATTGCGCGAAAGGCGAAATTCCTTGAGCAGGACGTTGAGCTTCTTCGACTCCGGGATCAGCACCGCCGGGCGCAGCAGTTCGCGCACGTTGCCCGGGCCGTTGTCGGCCACCACGCCGCGCAACAGGTCCTTGGCCAGCAGGATGCCGAGCACTTCGTCCTTGTTCTCGCCGTGGACCGGGAAGCGCGAATGGCCCGATTTGACCACCTGCTTCATCAGGTCGATGAAACGCGCCTCCACCGGCAGCGAGACCATCTGCGAGCGCGAGATCATCACATCGCCCACGGTGAGCTCGGACACGGAGATCGCGCCTTCCATCATGCGCAAGGTGTCTGCGGCGATGAGACCGTCCTGTTCGGCGGTCCGCAGCAAGGCGACGAGTTCGTCGCGGGTGTGGGGTTCGCCGGAGAAGGCAGCGCTGAGGCGCTCGAGCCAGCTACGGCGTTTTTCCGGTGTTTCTGGGGATTGGCTACTGTCGTCTTCGGACATCGTGACGGGGAAGGGCACCCGGCAAACCAGGCGTTAGCCATCAGTCTAGCAGGAAGCCGGCAAGGCGCTGTGGATGCGCCGTTACCTGGCCGGTCTCAGGGCAGATCCAGGCTGTAGCCGCAGCCGACAACGGTCTTGCCCGGGTGCGATTTGACGTTGGTCACGCTCAGCACGACCGATTCGATCATGGCCTCGCCGGTCTTGGGATTGGTGGTGTCTTCGCTGACCAGCTCGCGCCCGTACATGACCTTCTCGGCGTTATCCACGCCCAGTTCCAGATCCAACTGCTTGGCGAGCGGGCGCGGGTCGGGCAGGTCCAGGATCGCCATGATGCTGGCGCCGGAAAACGCGATGTGATGGGTACTGTGGCCGAACACGCGAATGGGCGTGTTGAGCGTGTACTCGGTCATGAACAGGTTGGACTGATCCAGCGGCGTCCAGCCCAGCGCCACCGCCTTGAGCGGGTCGGCCAGTACCGGCGCCAACGCGCTGAAATCGCCGATGCGCTGGCGGCATTCGATCAAGGCGGCAAGGTCCGGGCGCACCGGTGCGGTCTGCGCCCAGGCGCCGGGCGCGCTCAACAGCAGCAGGGCGCCGGCAATGCAAAAACGCATCAGTGTTCTCCTGCGTAAGGGTCGTCGATGCCGAGGTCGGCCAGGATCTCGCGCTCCAGTTGCTCCATCGCCTCGGCCTCCTTGTCGTCTTCGTGATCCCAGCCAAGCAGGTGCAAGGTGCCATGCACGGTCAGGTGCGCATAGTGCGCAGCCAGCAATTTGCCTTGCTCTGCGGCCTCGCCCGCCACCACCGGTGCGCAGATCACCAGATCGCCCAGCAGCGGCATCTTGATGCCCTTGGGCAGGCCTTCCGGCAGTTCGGCAGGGAAGCTCAGCACGTTGGTGGCGTAATCCTTGCCGCGGTAATGGTGATTGAGCGAGCAGCCTTCCTTCTCGTCGACCACGCGCACTGCCAGATCGGCCTCGCGGATGCGTCCCTTCAACGCCGCGGCCACCCACTTGCGAAAACTCACCGCCGACGGCAGGCCGGCGCGCGGCAGCGCATAGCTGACGGCAACGTCGAGGCGGATAGGGCCCTTGGTCATGGGAACACCAGCATTCAGATCAGACAGAGGTGACAGTATCGCCCGAGTAGCGTCTTGCGGCGACGCCTGCGTGTGCGTGCTTGGCCGGCCGGTCCGGGATCAGCGAACGCACTCGACCAGCACCATGACAAGCGCGCCACCGTTGGCAACACGATAAAACGCACTGCCCATCGGCCCGTTCTGGCAATGCGGATCGACCCGGTTGACTTCCAGGGCCGGCGCGAAACCTGGTGGCGATTGTGTCCAGATTGCGGCTTGGCCGCGCTCCAGCAGGCGACCTACCAGATAGCGCGTGTCGGCGCTTTCCTTGTCATCTTGAGCCACCGCGCAGCCGAAGCGGTCGTGCGCTTTGCCGGTAGAGGCAAGTAGCGCCTGCGCTCGCGTGCCGGCAAGCAGCGCTTGTCGCTGCGCATCCTCATCAACCCCCGCACCGGCTGCAGCTTTCGCCACTGCCAGGTGTTCCAGTTCGGCCCGATCCAACAGGATGGTCGCTTGCCCAGCGGCCACCGAGACACAGGACGCGGCAAGGTGCTGCCGCAACATGACGTGCGTGGTCGTGTCGGCCTGCTGGCGTGCCTGCGCATGCGCAGGTTCATGGCAAGCCAGCGCCAACCAGACTCCCAACAGTAGGGCGCGGCCTTGCACGGTCAGTCGGCCGCAGGAGGCTGCAGCGCGTTATCGCGCTTGTCGTAGGCGGTGACGATGCGCTGCACCAATGGATGACGCACCACGTCGCGCGCTTCGAAGAAGGTGAAACTGGTGCCTTCCACATCGCGCAGCACTTCGATCGCATCGCGCAGGCCGGATTTGACGTGCTTGGGCAGATCGATCTGGGTAAGGTCGCCGGTGACCACCGCCGTGGAGCCGAAGCCCAGGCGGGTCAGGAACATCTTCATCTGTTCGATGGTGGTGTTCTGCGCTTCGTCCAGAATCACATATGCATCGTTGAGCGTGCGACCGCGCATATAGGCCAGCGGCGCGATTTCGATGACGTTGCGCTCCAGCAACTTGACCACTTTTTCCACGCCGAGCATTTCGTACAGCGCATCGTAGAGCGGGCGCAGGTACGGGTCGACCTTCTGGCTGAGATCGCCCGGAAGAAAGCCGAGTTTTTCGCCGGCTTCCACTGCCGGGCGCACCAGGATCAACCGCTGCACCCGCGACTCGTTGAGTGCTTCAACCGCGCTTGCTACCGCCAGGAAGGTCTTGCCGGTGCCGGCCGGGCCGATACCGAAATTGATGTCGTGGGTGGCGATCGCGTGCAGGTATTTGGCCTGGTTGGCGCCACGGCCACGCACGGTGCCGCGCTTGACCTTGATCGCCACATCCTGGGCCTGATATGCGCGCTCGGCCACATGCTCGAGGTTGGCATCGTTGAGCCGCAGGTGGATTGCGTGCGTGTCGAACGTGGTGATTGCGGCCTCGTCGTACAACGCGGTCAACAGCGACTGGGCGGCGGCGATGGCCGGCTCCGGTCCGGTCACCCGGAAGACGTTGCCACGGTTGGCGATCTCGACGCCAAGCTTGAGTTCGATCTGGCGCAGATGCGCATCGAACGGACCGGCCAGATTGGCCAGACGCTCGATGTCCTCGGGTTCCAGGGTGAAATCGCGATGTGCGGGTGCGTTCATGGTTGGATCGGACGGCGCACCTGGGTGCGCGTCGGTAGGGCGGGAGCGAAAGGGTAGCGCGCGGCATGTGATCCCACCAACACAGCGGGCGGCGCGGCACCTCGGCGACGCGCCGGTCCGCACAGGCATGCAGGTTTTCCACAACCGCTGTGGAGTCACGCATCACTAACCTGTGGATAAAACTCGCCGCGCTTACTGGCGCAAGGTTTGCCGGGTTGGTGGCGAAAAAAACGCCAGTACCGACAGGGTTGTCCACACAGGATGTGGATCGAATTCGGCAAAGCCTGTGGGTAAGTAAGACGAGGCCTTGCGCTGCAAGGCGCTACGGATGTGTGGTGAAATTTTGACCATTTCCCGCGAGACGCTTCGGCGCGTGGTCGCCTTGCTTGAAGGGGCGCCGCATTGCGCAGCGCCCGCGCGCCATCACTGTGCGCTGTCGTCCAGTTGAATCCGGCCACGCAGCGAATTGCTCATCGCCTCGGTGATCAACACATCGACGAACTGTCCGATCAAACGCGGGTTGCCTGGGAAATTCACCGGGCGCATGTTCTCGCTCTTGCCGGTCAGTTCGTTCGGGTCGCGCCGCGAGGGGCCTTCCACCAGCACGCGTTGCACGCTGCCCACCATCGATTGCGAAATGCTCGCCGCGTGCGCGTTGATATGCGCCTGCAGACGCGCAAGACGCGCCTGCTTCACCGCCTCCGGCGTGTCGTCCTGCAGGTCCGATGCCGGGGTGCCGGGGCGGCGCGAATACACGAACGAAAAGCTCTGGTCGAAGCCCACGTCCTCGATCAGCTTCATGGTCTTTTCGAAGTCCGCTTCAGTCTCGCCAGGGAAGCCGACGATGAAGTCCGAACTGATCGAGATGTCCGGGCGCACTGCGCGCAGCTTGCGGATCTTCGACTTGAATTCCAGCGCGGTGTAGCCGCGCTTCATCGCCGACAGAATGCGGTCGCTGCCGGCCTGCACCGGCAGGTGCAGGTAGTTGGCCAGCTGCGGTACGTCGCGGTAGGCATCCACCAGCGAATCGGAAAACTCCAGCGGATGCGACGTGGTGAAGCGGATACGGCCGATGCCGTCGATTTGCGCGATGGTGCGGATCAGCAGGCCCAGATCGGCGTACTGCGCGGCGTCGCCGGCATCGGCGCCATACGCACCGCGGTACGCGTTGACGTTCTGGCCAAGCAGGTTGATCTCGCGCACGCCTTGCGCCGCCAATTGCGCCACTTCCACCAGCACGTCCTCGAACGGCCGGCTGACTTCTTCGCCACGGGTGTAGGGCACCACGCAGAACGAGCAGTATTTGGAGCAGCCTTCCATGATCGAGACGAAGGCCGACGGACCTTCGGCACGCGGCTCGGGCAGACGGTCGAACTTCTCGATTTCCGGGAAGCTGATGTCCACCTGCGACTTGCCCGATTCGCGTCGCGCGCGAATCAGTTCCGGCAGCCGGTGCAGGGTCTGCGGGCCGAACACCAGGTCCACGTAGGGCGCACGCTTGACGATGGCTTCGCCTTCCTGCGACGCCACGCAGCCGCCGACGCCGATGATCACCGGCTTGCCGCCGGCCTTGAGCGCCTTCCAGCGACCCAGCTGGCTGAAGACTTTTTCCTGGGCTTTTTCGCGAATGGAACAGGTATTGACCAGCACCACATCCGCTTCCTCGGGGTTGTCGGTCAGCTCCAGGCCTTCGGAAGCGGCAAGCACGTCGGCCATCTTGGCCGAGTCGTACTCGTTCATCTGGCATCCGTGGGTCTTGATATAGAGCTTGCCGCGTACCACGGCAGGCGCCGATGGGCGCGCGACGGGCAAGGGCAACAGGGCGGGTGCGTCCACGGCAGCTGCCGCGGACAGGTCGGAAACGGGTGTCCCGGGCATGGCGCTTATTCCAGGCGGGTAGAAGAGAGACGCGCAGTTTACCCGCTTGCGCTGGCGCCGTCCGCGGCCGCACGCCCGGCGTCGACGGCTTCGGCGCGCGCCACTGCCGGGCGCGCGGCCATCCGGGCGATATAGGCGCGGGTCGGGGCGGGCGGGTCGATCAGGCCAAACTCCACCATCCACGCCAAGGCGCCGCCCCACAGCACATCGGCCGCACTGCAGCGCTCGCCCAGCAGGTAATCGCCCTTGGCCAGCTGCGCATCAACCACCTGCAGCACCGTGTCGGCGTCGGCATAAGGCGAGAGCGAGCGCGGCGGGGCGCTACGCTTGAGCGCAAGATCGATGATCGCCGGTTCGAAGGCCGAGCCGTAGAACGCAAGCCAGCGCAGGTAGGCGCCACGATCGGCATCGCCCGGCGCCGGTGACAGGCCGGCTTCCGGATATAGCTCGGCCAGGTACTGATAGATGGCGCCCTGCTCGGTGACCACGCTGGTGCCGTGGACGATGGTCGGTATCTTGCCCATCGGGTTGATCGCAAGGAATTCCGGCATGCGCTGCTGCTCCTTTTCCAGATCGATGGGCTGCAGGCTGTAGCGTGCGCCCAATTCTTCCAGCAAGACCAGCACCCCCCGCGAGCGGGAGCGGGGGTTGTGGAACAGGGTGACGTGGCGGTCGTCGGACATTGCGGTCTCCAGGGTGGCTGCGGTGGCGAAGCGAGTGGGGATGGCGGGTATCGCGATCTTACGGACCACTTGCGGACAGTTACTGTCCGCAATACGGTGGCGCGATGGCTTCCACCGCTGCTCGCCTGTTGCGTCTGCTTTCCCTGCTTCAAAGTGGCAGGAGTTGGTCCGGTGTGGCGCTGGCAGAACGTTTAGACATCCATCCGCGCAGCCTGCGGCGCGATATCGAGCGCCTGCGCGAAGCGGGTTATCCGGTGCATGCAGCGCCCGGCAGCGGCGGCGGCTACCGGCTGGGGCAGGGCGGTGCGGCATTACCGCTGTTGTTGGAAGAAGACGAGGCACTGACCGTGGCGGTCGCCTTGCGCGCCGCCGCGCCAGCGGTGCGCGGGATGGACGCCGCGGCGGCACGCGTGATGGCCAAGCTGGATCCCTGCTGCCGCGCCGCAGCGGCCAGCGCGCCAGTGCCGCGCATGCCGCCATGGCCAGCATGCCGGCTGCCGAAACGGAATCGCTGGTCGATGCGGGTCTGCTTGCCCAGTTGGCTGCCGCCTGCCGCGACCGGGCCACGCTGCGGCTGGACTATCGGCGCCATTCGGGTACGGCCATCACCCGCAGCGTCGAGCCGGCGTTGCTGGTGAACTACGGGCGGCGCTGGTACCTGCTGGTCTGGGACTGCGAACGCCAGGACTGGCGCAGCCTGCGCGCGGACCGGATCGATCAGGCGGTCGCCACCGGCGCGCGGTTCGCCCCCCGCGCATTGCCCGAAGAGCCACTACAGCTATTGCGCAAGGCGATCGGCGAAGCGCCGTTTCCGTGCCGGGCGCGGGTGCGTCTGGCCGGCACGGTGGAGGCATTGGCAGCGCGCATCCCGCCCTGGCTGGGTGCCTTGCAGGCCGATGGTCCCGCACATTGCTGGCTGGGTCTTGGCGCCCCGAGCATGCCCGCGCTGGCGGCCAACCTGTTGTTGCTGGACCTGCCGTTCGACGCGATTGCGCCGGCCCAAGCCCGCCACACCTTGACGCAGGCGCTGGACATGTTGCGCACGCAGCTGGACCGGCTGCCCCAGTGAGGCGGCCAACAGACCATCGCGCGTGGTCGTCAGGCGGGCGGCGGCGAACGCGTCATCGGGAGTGCGGGAGGGGTACTTGAGGATTTCGAGCACCGGTCCCGCACGCCTGGCCGCGGCGCGGGCGCCTTGCGCGCTGCTCCAGACGCTGGCCGACACTTGGCAAGCCCTGGGCAAGCTGGGACACTCCGCGCATGAAGGGGATGTCAAGATTGCTGGGGCTGATGCTCGTCACGTTGTCGGCTGCGCCGGTCAGCGCCGGCACGCTGTACAAGTGCGTCGGCGCTGACGGTATCACCAGTTACCTGAGCAAGCGCCAGAGCGGCTCCACCTGCAGCGTCATCAGCAGCTATACCCCCGATCGTGCGGCCCGCCGCCTGCCGTCATCTCCCTCGGCCGGGCGTCTGGCCGTCAGCCCCGCGCCCCGCATGGCCAATGTCGACAGCGGCGCGCCGGCCACCATTATCAGCCAGCCAGTCAGCCAGCCGCCGCGGCACGCTGCCGAGGTCGCTTCGGCGCCGGCTCCGCGTGCCTTGCCGGAGTCGTCCGTCTCGGTCGTCACACCGCCAGCGGCAGCAGCAACCAATCCGCGCCGGGTCGTCAGCGGGCAGGTGTACTCTTATATGAAGGACGGCGTGCGCCACTACACCAGCGCCCGGCCGCGCCAGGTCGCCAGCATCGAAGGCCTGCGCACCATCCATTACAGCTTTATCGAAACCTGCTACGCCTGCGGTGCCAAGCCCGGGGTCAATTTTGGTGCGATCCGGCTCAACACCAACGCCTATCAGCAGGAAATCGCAGCGGCGGCGCGCGAGTTCGGGGTGGAAGAATCGATCGTGCGCGCGATCATCCACGCCGAATCGGCCTACAACCCGCTCGCGCTCAGTCGTGCCGGCGCGCAAGGCCTGATGCAGTTGATGCCGGGCACCGCGCGCCGCTTCGGTGTCAGCGATGCCTATGATGCAACGCAAAATATTCGTGGCGGCGTGCAATATCTGTCCTGGCTGCTGAAACGCTTCAATGGCGACCTCACCCTGGCCGCTGCCGGCTACAACGCCGGCGAGGGCGCAGTCGACCGTTACGGCGGCGTACCGCCGTATAGCGAAACCCAGCGCTACGTGCAACGCGTGGGCGTATTGGCCGGCCGCTATCGTGGCCAGGCCACAGCAGCCAACTGAAGCGGCTGGCAAAACGACCGCGCAGCCGCCCGGCGGGCGCGGCCGGTGCTCCTGGCATGTCATAAGCAGCGCGGCGTCTGCGCGATCCATTCCCGGCCCCCTCCTTGACGTCTTGGTCGCTGCTTTTGGGAACCTTTGCCACGGCGCTGCGCCGAGTGCGGTGGGGCAAGTGCTTCGGTCTCCGCAACATCGGTTGCAGCGCCCATAGCCAGTCGCGAACGATCGTATTGCTGCGCTTGCACCATATCCACGCATCCACCGCACGCGCGCATTGCCGTTGCAGCCTACGCAAGGGCACTACGTCACAGCCATCCGTCTCCCATGCTCGTTGAACTCCATCGGATTGGCTGCCGCTTGCATGGGCCGTTGCATCGCATAGGGCCGACTGCGTACATTGCGTTGTCTGTGCATTAAGCGTTCCGCTACACTGCGGTCGATTCATCGCGGCTGGACCCCCCGCCAGCCGTTGGCAGCCTCACGCTACCTAATCAAGATCGGAGAGCCGGATGGCCAACGATGGGGTTAACGCACCTGCTGATATCGGGCGTCGTCGGTTTTTAACCGCGACAACGGCCGTGGTCGGTGCGGTCGGAGCAGGATTCGTTGCAGTTCCGTTCGTGAAGTCGTGGAATCCCAGTGCGCGTGCCAAGTTGGCTGGCGCACCGGTCACCGCCGACATCAGCGCCTTGCAGGAAGGCCAGCGCATGGTCCTTGAATGGCGCGGTCAGCCAATCTGGATCGTCAAGCGCTCCAAGGCCATGCTCGACGCACTCCCGTCGCTGGACGACCGGCTCAAGGACCCCAAGTCCGAGAACAAGGATCAGCAGCCGGAGTACGTGCTGAAAAACCCGGAATATCGCTCGATCAAGTCCGACATTTCGGTGCTGGTGGGGCTGTGTACGCATCTGGGTTGCTCGCCGGAGATGGTCGCCGAAATCCGCCCCGAGCCTTACGACCCGCAGTGGAAGGGCGGTTACTTCTGCCCTTGCCACAAGTCGCGCTTCGACATGTCCGGCCGCGTCTTCGATGGCGTGCCGGCACCGATCAATCTGCTGGTGCCCCCACACCACTACGTGGACGACAACACCTTGGTGATCGGCGTCGATCCTGACGATGCCGGTGCGTCGGCCAAAACCACGGGGGCTGCCTGATGAGCAATGTTCTGGTCCGTACCGCCAATGGCGTGTTCGATTGGGTCAACGAGCGCGCGCCCGGGCTGATGCCCATGTACCGCAAGCACATCAGCGAGTACTACGCGCCGAAGAACTTCAACCTCTGGTACTACTTTGGCTCGCTGGCCATCGTGGTGCTGGTCAACCAGATCGTCACCGGCATCTTCCTGACGATGCACTACAAGACCAGCGCCGCCGATGCATTCGCTTCGATCGAATACATCATGCGCGACGTGGAGTGGGGCTGGCTGATCCGCTACATGCACAGCACCGGTGCCTCGCTGTTCTTCATCGTGGTGTATCTGCACATGTTCCGCGGCTTGATGTACGGCAGTTACCAGAAGCCGCGCGAGCTGGTGTGGATTCTCGGCATGCTGATCTACCTGGTGCTGATGGCCGAAGCCTTCATGGGCTACGTGTTGCCGTGGGGGCAGATGTCGTTCTGGGGCGCGAAGGTGATCATCTCGCTGTTCGGCGCCATTCCGGTGATCGGCAATGGGCTGACCGAATGGATCATGGGCGACTACCTGCCCGGCGATGCCACGCTCAATCGCTTCTTCGCCTTGCACGTGATCGCATTGCCGTTGGTGTTGCTGCTATTGATCGTGCTGCACATCGGTGCGCTGCACGAAGTGGGTTCCAATAACCCGGACGGGGTGGACATCAAGAAAGGTCCAAAGGGCAATCGCTGGGATGCGCACAAGCCGGCCGACGGCATTCCGTTTCATCCGTATTACACGGTCAAGGACCTGGTCGGCGTTGGATTCCTGCTGTTGATCGCTGCCTTCATCATCTTCTTCGCGCCGGCGTTCGGCGGCCTGTTCCTGGAGCACGACAACTTCACCGAAGCCAACCGGCTGGTGACGCCGGAGCACATCAAGCCGGTGTGGTACTACACGCCGTACTACGCCATGTTGCGCGTGGTGCCCAACAAGCTGGGCGGGGTGCTGGTGATGTTCTCGGCCATCGCGATCCTGTTCCTGGTGCCCTGGCTGGATCGCGCCAGGGTGCGCTCGGTGCGCTACCGCGGCTGGATTTCCAAGCTGGCGTTGGGCGTGCTGGTGGTGTGCTTCGTCTGGCTGGGCGTGATCGGTTCCGGCCCCGGCACCGACGCGCATGAAACCTATGTCGGGCGCGTGCTGACCTTCCTGTACTTCGCCTTCTTCATCACCATGCCGGTGTGGACGCGGCTGGACAAGACCAAGCCGGTTCCGGAGCGGGTGACGACCCATGACTAATTCCAACGTGACGTCATGGAAGTCGCGCGTGGTCGCCTTGCTCTGCGGCCTGGTAATCGCTGGTGGTGCAATGGCGGCCGAAGGCGGGGCGGTGCCGCAAGCAGGTAATGACCTGAGCGATCGCGCATCGCTGCAACGTGGTGCGCAGTTGTTCATGAACTACTGCTCCGGCTGCCATTCGTTGAAGTACCTGCGCTATTCGCGCATGGCCAGCGATTTGGGCCTGAGCGAAGAGGAGGTCATGACCAATCTCAACTTCACCGGCGCCAAAGTCGGCGAACATATCGAAGGCACCATGCCGCACGACGCGGCGACCAAGTGGTTCGGCAAGGCGCCGCCGGATCTGACCTTGATTGCACGCGTGCGCGGTACGGACTGGGTCTACACCTATCTCAAGTCGTTCTATCTGGACCAGACACGCCCGCTGGGCTGGAACAACAAGCTGTTTCCGAACGCCTCCATGCCCAACCCGCTATGGGAGTTGCAAGGCCTGCAGCAGGCGCAATTCGGCCCGGCCGACAAGGCCACCGGCGACAAGCCGGTAGAGGCATTGAAGCTTGGGCAGCCAGGGCGTCAAACACCGGTGGAATTCGACCAGACCGTGCGCGATATCGCCAACTTCCTCGAGTATGCCGGCGAGCCGGCCGCATTGAAGCGCCAAAGCATGGGCGTGTGGGTGGTCCTGTTCCTGGCGCTGCTCACCTTCATCGCTTATTTGTTGAAGAAGGAATACTGGAAGGACGTGCACTGAACGCTGCGTAGGCCGTCATCGGCTGCGGAAGCGAACAATGCAATGCAGGGCAGGCAGGTATCGCAGGTGCTTGGATACCTCTATTTGTCGCCGAGCCTTGCGGGCGCTCCCAGCAGAAAGCGCTAGCCCCCACCTCCCGTGCGGAGAGGGGGCGGGCTGATGGTTGGCAAGCGAACAGCATGTCGGCATGTCGATCGGGGCCGTCAGCGTAGATCCCTGCAACAGGGTTGCAGCGCCTACATGTCCTGCGGTCTCGGGGGAGCAGCGCAGCAACCGGCTTATCGGAACATTAATAAGCCCTATCACTCTTGGCTTTTGCGTGACGTGATTGCACACTCGATAGACCGTGGTGACTGTCGGCGTTGGGCCGGCCGCGCCGATGCGGCCGGCGGATTCCGGTCGTCGGAGAGCCTTGAATGGCGACGAGTGTGCGTATGCGGAATACCTTGACTTTGTTTTCGTCCAACGACGACGTGTTGTGCCACCGGGTCCGTCTGGTCCTGGCGGCAAAAGGGGTGACCTACGACCTGGTGGCGGTCGACCCGCAAAATCCTCCCGAAGATCTGATCGATCTCAATCCCTATCATTCGGTGCCGACGCTGGTCGAACGCGACCTGGTGCTGTACGCCGCCTCGGTGGTCAGCGAATACCTGGACGAGCGCTATCCGCATCCGCCGCTGATGCCGGTCGACCCGCTTTCGCGCGCGCGTCTGCGCCTGGCGATGTTGCGCATCGAGCATGACTGGGTGCCGCAAGTGCAGGCGATCCAGCTCGGCAACAAGACGCAGGCCGAGGCCGGCCGCAAGCGTCTGAAAGAACTGCTTACCGCCTCGGTGCCGTTGTTCAAGGCCAGCAAATTCTTCCTCAATCCGGAAATGAGTCTGGCCGATTGCGCGATGGCGCCGATCATCTGGCGACTGGACGCGTTGGAAATCAGCCTGCCCAAGGACGGTAAGGCGATCGAGGATTACGGCAACCGGATCTTCCGCAACCCGGGCTTTATCCGCAGCCTGACCGATCAGGAAAAGAAGCTGCGCGATCTGCCGGGCTGATGCGACGGCTGTATGCCAACAGACCGACTCCCGATCGCGTGGCCGCCGCGACGGGCCATGTGCGGGTAAAATGACGCAATGAGCGAAGATTTCCCCCGCATGACCAGCCATCGCCCGTACCTGTTGCGGGCCTTGGTCGAATGGATCAACGACAACGGCATGACGCCGCACGTTTTGGTGGATGCCGGCCTGCCCGGTGTGCAGGTGCCTGCCAGTGCCGTCAAGGACGGTCGCGTCGTGTTGAATATCGCCGAGCGTGCCGTGGTCGGCCTGCAGGTGGACAACGAAAGCGTGAGCTTTACCGCGCGCTTCGGTGGCGTGAGCCACCCGGTGATGGTGCCGATGGCCGCCGTACTGGCGGTCTATGCGCGCGAAACCGGGCAGGGCATGGCGCTGCCGGACGACATCCCCGGCACCAACAGCGAGCCGCCGGATCCGGGCTCGCCCCCACCGAGCGCGCCGACGCCGGACGAATCGCCCAGCGGTGGCAAGCGCCCGCATCTTCGCGTGGTGAAGTAAGGACAGCACACCACACGCCTGCGCCGCCGCACGGCGAGTGCAGGCCGGTGCGCAGAATCAGCAGGGACCACCTGTAAGCTGAAGTTCCTGCGTGCCGTCGAATGCTATCGGTGACGGCGTCCCAGGTTCTGTTGGCTGCGCTGAAAGCGGCAAGCGTATGACCTGCAGACTCGCCAGGTGGAGGGTTCGATTGCACGTAGAGCGCACCCGTCATGTCGATTGCAGCGCGCCGGATCCGTCCGGCGCACTCGACGACGCGTACGAGTACGACATCTATCGCTTCGTGGATGGCGAGCGTTGTCTGATTGCGCGCAGCTACATCGACACGCCGCGTGAGGCGCATTTTCTCAGCATGGAAATTGCCGGCAAGTCGCGTCTGTTGAAGGATGCCGACCTGCTGGATCCGCTGTGGCTGTTCGCCCAGGCGCAGCTGCGTCGAGAGGGCAAGCTGCAATTGTGCTGGCTGAGCGGCAGGGACAATGGCTACGAGCCCGTTCCCGCGGATTCGACGTCTTTGGAATGAAGTGGCCGGCTGTGTGGAGTGCCGCCGACTGATGCAATGGCCAGCCGCGTGCACAGACGGCGACAGCGCGCAGCAACAGCTCGATGATTGCTGGAATCCAGAGGGAAGCTGGCCGGCCAATCGCTGTAACCCAGACATGTGAAGCTGCAGGTATGTCAGGTGTCAGCGTGCGGGTGAGCTGCAGCTGCGCGCCTCACTCCAGACGCTCATGCTCCGGGTGCAATGCCCTGACGGTAGCGACCTGCGGCCCGGTGAAGGCAATCAGTTGATCGCCGCGCAGCACCAGCTTGCCGCTATGGCGATCCACGCCGTCGTAGGAATAGTCGAAGCGGAAGGTGCGCTCGAAGCCCAGCCAGCCGCTGGGCATCCTGCACACGCGGATATTGGTGGAATGCACGCTCTGGTCCAGCCATTGCACGTCGGCCGCGCGGCAGGCATTGCGGCCAAGAATGTCGGCGCGTTCGGCAGCCGCGCGCGAGGAGTTCCAGAACGCGAACAGCGCGGCGCCGGCGATCATGAAAAGAATCAGGCTGGGCATGCCGCCAATGTGCCACGGCACGTGGCCGGCGGACAATCGCCGGGCCGGTGCCGCAACGTTGCGAAGGCGTCGCCTTGCCGACGGCAGAGGCCGCCACCATTGCGCTAACAGCGGCTAACAAAACCTAGCGAGCAGCTGTCAGGTGGGCGCGGACGGCGCGCTCAGAACCGGAGTGTACGAGCGGTACATGCCGATTCCGAGCACCGGCCGCGCCCGCCTGGCAGCTGCGCAGTCGCTTTGTTAGCCGCTCTAAATCGTTCACTGCCGGCCTGGCCCGTGGCTTGTCTGGACCGCTGCGCAGCCCCATTGATTGTGGTTCCCGCCGAGTTACATCCGCGCGCCTTGCCGTCATGATGAGCAATGGTGTCGGGCATTGCCAATGCATCCTGTCCTGCAACACTTCCATCCTGTGGTCGCTGCGTGGTTCGCGCAGACCTTCGCTGCGCCGACACCGGCGCAGGTCGCCGCGTGGCCGGCGATCCAGGCCGGACGCCACACGCTGGTGGCCGCGCCGACCGGCTCGGGCAAGACGCTGACGGCCTTCTTCGCCGCCATCGATGCATTGATTCGCGACGGGCTGGCCAACGGCGGTGCGTTGCCCGACGAAACCCGTGTGGTCTACGTCTCGCCGTTGAAGGCCTTGTCCAACGACATCCACCTCAATCTGGACGCGCCCTTGCAGGGCATCCGTGCGGCGCTGGTCGCCGGCGGCTTGCCGGATGTGCCGATTCGTACCGCGGTGCGTACCGGCGATACCCCGCAGCGCGAGCGCGCGCAGGCGCGTCGCACGCCGCCGCATATTCTGGTGACCACCCCGGAGTCGCTGTACGTACTGTTGGGGTCGGCATCCGGGCGCGCGTCGCTGCAGCATGTGCGCACCGTGATCGTCGATGAAATCCACGCGGTGGCGTCGGACAAGCGCGGCAGCCACCTGAGCCTGACGCTGGAGCGCTTGCAGCGGCTGGTCGCGCAGCCGATCACGCGGGTGGGGCTGTCGGCCACCCAGAAGCCCATCGAAACGGTGGCGCAATTCCTGGTCGGTGTCGACGCAGACGGCGTGCCGCCGCCGTGCGAGATCGTCGATATCGGCTACACCCGCAAGCGTGATCTGGCCCTGGCGTTGCCGCCCACGCCGCTGAGCGTGGTGATGTCCAACGACCAGTGGCTGCAGGTGTATGCCGATGTGGCTGCACTGGCGCAGCAACATCGCACCACGCTGGTGTTCGTCAACACACGGCGCATGGCCGAACGCGCGGCGCGGCATCTGGGCGATCTGCTCGGCAAGCAGCGCGTGTCGGCGCATCACGGCAGCCTGTCGCGCGAGACGCGCCTGCTGGCCGAGCAACGGCTCAAGGCCGGCGATCTCACCGTGTTGGTGGCGACCGCATCGCTGGAACTGGGGCTGGATATCGGCGATGTCGATCTGGTCTGCCAGCTCGGTTCGCCGCGCTCGATTGCCACCTTCCTGCAACGCGCCGGGCGTTCCGGACACAAGGTCGGCGGCACGCCCAAGGCGCGCCTGTTTCCGCAGACCCGCGACGAACTGGTCGAATGCGCCGCGCTGCTGGACAGCATCCGCCGCGGCGAACTGGATGCCTTGCGCATTGTGACGGCGCCGGTGGATGTGCTGGCGCAGCAGATCGTTGCCGAAGCCGCATGCGAAGACTGGGACGAAGATGCGCTGTTCGCGCTGGTGCGGCGCGCGTGGCCGTTCGCCGGGTTGAGCCGTGCCACCTTCGACAGCGTGGTGCGCATGTTGTGCGATGGCTTCAGCACCCGCCTCGGTCCGCGCGCCGGGTATCTGCATCGCGATGCCGTGCACCGGCGCCTGCATGCACGGCGCGGTGCGCGCATGACGGCGCTCACTTCCGGCGGCACCATTCCCGAAACCGGCGACTACAGCGTGGTGCTGGAACCGCAGGCCGAAAAGATCGGCACGGTGAACGAGGATTTCGCCGTTGAAAGCCTCACCGGCGATGTGTTCCAGCTCGGCAATGCGAGCTACCGCATCCTGCGCGTGGAGGCCGGGCGCGTGCGCGTGGAAGATGCCAAGGGCGCGCCGCCGAACATTCCGTTCTGGCTGGGCGAAGCGCCGGGCCGCAGCGATGAGCTGTCTGCGGCGGTGTCGCGCCTGCGTGGCGAGATTGCCGCGCGTCTGGACACCGCGCCGCACCAGGCGGCTCGCGACTGGCTGCAGCGCGAGCTGGAAATGTCCGCCGAAGCGGCGCGGCAACTGGTGGATTACCTGGCAAACGCTTGTACGGCATTGGGCGCGATGCCCACCCAGCAGTGCCTGGTCATGGAGCGTTTCTTCGATGCCAGCGGCGGTACCCAGCTGGTCATCCATTCGCCGTACGGTAGCCGCATCAATCGTGCGTGGGGGCTGGCGCTGCGCAAGCGCTTCTGCCGCACCTTCAATTTCGAATTGCAGGCGGCGGCCACCGAAGATGCGATTGTGTTGTCGCTGTCGACCAGTCATAGCTTTGCGCTGGAAGAGGTTGGTCGTTACCTGCATTCGTCGTCGGCCGAGCATGTGTTGATCCAGGCATTGCTGGACGCACCACTGTTCGGCGTGCGCTGGCGCTGGAACGCCACCAACGCAATGGCGCTGCCGCGCTTCAGTGGCGGCAACAAGGTGGCGCCGCAGTTGCAACGCATGAAGTCCGAAGATTTGCTCGCCACGGTATTCCCGGACCAGGTGGCCTGTGCGGAGAATCTGGTCGGCGAACGCGAGGTGCCCGACCACCCGTTGGTGGCACAGACCCTGGAAGATTGCCTGCATCACGCCATGGATAGCGACGGCTGGCTGCAGGTTTTGCGCGGCCTGGAATCGGGCGCGGTGACGCTGGTCGCGCGCGACCTGGCCGCGCCGTCGCCGCTGGCCGCCGAAGCCTTGAATGCGCGTCCGTATGCATTTCTCGACGATGCGCCGCTGGAAGAACGCCGTACCCAGGCCGTGCAAAGTCGCCGCTACACGCCGCAGACCAGCGACGACCTGGGCCAGCTCGATCCGCAGGCGATTGCCGCAGTGTGCGAAGAGGCCTGGCCACAGCCGCGCGATGCCGAAGAAATGCACGAGGCATTGGTGGGGCTGGGCGTGTTGCCGGTCGCAGACGCTACCGACGCGCAGTGGCAGGCATGGTTGGCCGCGCTGGCCGCAGCGGGTCGTGCCAGCTGCATTGCCTTGCACGGCAGCCCGGCGCTGTGGGTCAGCGCCGAGCGTATCGACTGGTTCTTGCCGTTGTATCGGCAAGCAACTGTGCAGCCGCCGTTGCAGGCGCCGGCCGATTGCCGCGTTGCCGACTGGCAGCGCGACTGGGCGGTGCGCGAACTGCTGCGCGGGCGCTTGTCCGCGGTCGGCCCGGCACAGGTGCCAGCCTTGTCCCACGCATTGCAGGTGCCGGAAGCAGAAATCGCGCTCGCACTGGCGGCCTTGCAACGCGAGGGCTACGTCATGGCCGGGCAGTTCAATGCGCATGTGCAGGGCGAAGAGTGGTGCGAGCGCCATCTGTTGGCACGCATCCACCGCTACACGCTGGGGCGCCTGCGCCGCGAGATCGAACCGGTATCGCAACGCGATTACGCGCGTTTTCTGTTCGAGTGGCAGCACGTGGACAGCAGCAGCCGGGTGGCTGGGCCAGATGCGCTGGCCGGTGTGGTGGGGCAGCTCGAAGGCTTCGAGGCGCCTGCGGTGCTGTGGGAGAGCGAGCTATTGCCTGCGCGCATCCGCGACTATCAACCGGCCTGGCTGGACGAGTTGTGCACTGCCGGGCGCACGCTGTGGGCACGCCTGCGGCCCGGCGGCGGCCGCAGCGGCGCTGCACTGCGCAGTACGCCGATCGTGCTGCTGCCACGACGCGAAGCGCAGCGTTGGAGCGCGTTGGCGCGCGATGCCGACGACGCGCCATTGGGCTCCCGCGCGCAACGGGTCATGCAGGTGCTGCAGCAGCAAGGCGCGCTGTTCTTCGACGAAATCGCCGACGCGGCACATCTGATGAACACCGAGCTGGAAGATGCCTTGAGCGAGCTGGTGATGCGTGGCCGCGCGCATTGCGACAGCTATGCCGGCCTGCGCGCGCTGCTGGTGCCGGCGTCCAAGCGGCCGTCGGCACTGTCGCGGCAGCGTCGCCGTGCCAGCGCACTGGGCATCCGCGATGCGGGCCGCTGGGCGCCGGTGCGGGCGCTGCCCGACCTGCCGCTTGCCGAAGCCGCGCAGCGCCATCAGGACACGCTCGAACACGTCGCGCGCACGCTGCTGCGGCGCTACGGCGTGGTGTGCTGGCGGCTGCTCGAACGCGAGGCCGCATGGCTGCCGCCATGGCGGGAATTGCTGCGCATGTATCAACGGCTGGAAGCCCGTGGCGAAATCCGCGGCGGGCGGTTTATCGCCGGGCTGTCCGGCGAGCAGTTTGCGTTGCCGGACGCGATTGCGGCCCTGCGCCGTGTGCGCGCGCAGCCGTTGCCGCAGCAATGGATCTGCGTCAGTGCCAGCGACCCAAGCAACCTGCTCGGCAGTCTGCTGCCCGGCGAGCGGGTCGCGCGCGTGCCGGGCAACCGCGTCGCTTCGCTGGATGGGCTGCCGATGGCGGTCTGGGCGGCAGACCGCTTCCAGGCCTTGCAGGAGCTCACCCCCGAGCAGGCCGAGCAGGCGTTGCGTCTGCTACAGCGCGGACCGGGCGCGGCCGAGCAATCGCCGATGGAGCGCTGGTTGGCTCAATCGCCCGCGGGCGGCGTGCCTTTTCCGGTCACGCGCGGAAGCGGACGCGACACATAGCGGCTATCTGCAACCACCCAGCGCCATGGCGCGTCCACGGCCTTGCGGATGCCGATGCGCGGCGTTGCCACTGGATGGGAGGGGGGCGGCACGCCGTCGTCTTCGATCCAGAGCCGCGCGGCCGCAGTGCTGAGATCCAGCCCATTGTCGGCGGCGGTCACGCCGAACGCCTGCGCCAGGCGGCCTGGGCCGGTGGTCAAGGCGGTGACCGGCGCGGCGCCGCGCGCGGCCTGCATGCGATCGATACCGGCCAGCGGTTCCAGTGCGCGGATCAGCACCGCATGCCCGGGCGCACCGCCGCACACCGCATTGATTGCCCAATGCATGCCATAGATGAAATACACATACAGGTGCCCCGGCGCACCGAACATCACCCGCGTGCGCGGAGTCATGCCGCGGAACGAGTGCGCGGCCGGGTCGTCGCTGCCGCAGTAGGCTTCCACTTCGGTGATGCGCCCGCGGCGTCCGTCAGCACTGACCAGCACCTTGTTGAGCAATTGCGGCGCGACGTGGCGGGCATCGTGGGCATAGAACGTGCGGGGCAAGGGCTTTGCAGGCATGGCCAAAGCATAGCTGCGCGGACGTGATGTCCCAGCGGTGTGGCCTGGACAGCGCACGGGCGGGGGTAGGGTTTTTCCGAATATGGGCGGTGATGAGCGCGTGATCTGTCACAAAAGCGCAGATTCGATTTGATGAATAGGCACTCCGGCTCTGGATGCATCTCAAGCGCGTTTTGTCGTCGCCGATAGCCATTAGCGATGGGTTAGACCCGCCGTATCGCCATGCGCGGTACGCGCAGCGCCATCGCCTTCCTGTAGCGCATGTCGCCCACGCATCCTTCTTGAGAGAACTCCCCAATGTTAGGCAACTTCAGAATCGGAACCAGACTGATCGTGGCATTCCTGATCGTCTCGGCCATCGGCGCATGCATCGGGTGGGTGGGCTATTCCAACTCCGGCCGCATCAGCGCGCTGTCGACGTCGTTGTACGAGCGCGAGTTGCTCGGCATGTCCCATGTCAAGGAAGCCAACATCAACCTCATCTATGCCGGCCGCGCGCGCGCCAACCTGTTGTTGGCCAGCAGTGCAGAAGAGCGCCAGTCGCATGTGCAGAACATCGACAAATACACCGCCAAGGTGGTCGATCACATGGCCCGTGCGCGGGAGAGCTTCCAGAGCGAGGAAGGCAAGAACAAGCTGGCGCAATTCGATCGCGCCTGGCAGAAGTATCTGTTGTCGTTGCGCAGCGCCCGCCACTGGCCATCCCCGCGCCGGGTCAGATTCATCACCACGGCGTGGGTGTGCAGCTGCGGATCTTGCTCGCGGCTGGTTTCGTGCCGGAACTTGGCCACGACCAGGTTGCCGGTATCGACCACGCCGGCCTTGCCGCCCGTCTTCACGCGGGCTTGGGCCAGGGTTTCGGCGTGGGCGACGGTGGCGGCCACGGCTTCTTCGTGGGCTTTGACCAGGCGGGCATCGCCGCCAACAAGCGCCTGGATGCTAACGCTCTTTGGCGCGCTGAACGTCAGGTCGATGCCAATGCGTTCCTTGGTGTCGTTACGCTTGGACGTGCGGGAGATTTCGATGCCCGGCTTGACCTGGCCGGCGAGCAATTGCTGGAACCTGGCACGGTCAACCTCGCCTTCCAGACCCAGCCGTTCCGCGCCCTTGCCCTGCCACTCCGACGCATCGAGTTCCTTGGTGTAGTAGTCGTCCTCGGCCTCGGCGTAATACCGGCCCATGTCGTTTAGATCGGCGCGGGTGAGAACCTTGTGGCTTAGCATGGTTTATCCCCCGAACGCCGCGTTACGCTCCACGAACGACGGCACCTGCTGCCTGAATTGCTGGAACTCCAACTTGGTCCTCGCAATTGGTCGGTCGCCAGCGAACGCGACGATAGCGGTCAGGTCCGGCATGCTCACGATTTCTGACGGCATGACGACCCGCTCGCGGTCGGTGCGATCGCGACGATTGGCGCCCTTCGCGGACCTGGACTTTTCCTCGCGCACCACTTCGTGATCGCCGAGCGCCTTGCTCATTTCTTCCGCCGTTTCCGGGTCCGAATTGGCACCGCCCAGCACCACCAGGGAGCGGAAACAGGCGCGCAGCGTTTGCGCTTCCTTGTTGCCGTAGAGGTCGTCTAGCTGCGACACGGTTTGCAGGCCGGCAATCGCCCTCAGACCATGCTTGCGGCCTTTGGTCAGTGCGTCCTGCTGGCTGGCCAGCTTTTCCAGGCTTGCCAGTTCGTCCAGGCTGAGCCAGATGCGCCTGCTCTTGCTCTCCGGCAGTGATAGGACGGACGTGCATACCACGTCCACCCAGGCCGATATGAGCGGTCGCAATGCCTCGGCCATGTCCTCGCGCCACGTGAGGAACAGATTGCCGGTTTGGTCGTCTTCCAGGAATCGGCGAATGGAGAAATGGCCAGTCGGCATTTCCAGGTGTTCGGGCAACTTGTCGGCCAGCACGAACCGCGCACTGGCCAGCGCCTTTTCAGCGCCGACGAACAGGGATTCGGCGGACGTGCCGGCCAGGAATAGTTTTAGGTTCTCCGGTTCCTCGATGGTGCACCAGTGGAACAGATCGCGAATGCTGGGACTGCCGTTCATCGCCAGCTTCTTCGCGCACTCGGCCAGCAACAGGCGGCCGAAGCTGCACCATTCTTCTTCCTCGGCCGACTTACCACGCGGCACCAGTGACAAGGCGTAGCGCTTGTAGTCGTAGTCATTGCGGATTTCGTTGTAGAACGTCCAGCCTTCGGTGCGCGTGTCGTAGGGATTTAGGATCTTGTCGCCCTGCCGGTAGAACTTCGAAACCAGGTCACCGTTAGGGTCGCAGAACACGAATCGGTCGCCGCGCAGGATGCCCGAATAAGCCAGGCCGCGAATCACTACGCTCTTGCCTACACCTGTCGAACCGGCCACCAGGATGTGCGTCGGCTCGACCGCCGTAGGAACTGGAATATCGCCAACCGTGACCTGTTGCGTTTTGCGTTCGCGGGTGAGCGACTTGAGCTTATCGACCGTGACGATCTTGGTTCCGCGCAGGAACCGCTTGAAGCGCTGCCCGGTGAACGGCGATGACAGCATGACCACCAGCAGCCAGGTCATCAGCGCGGCCATCAGGATTCCGCCGAAAATGCCCAGCAGCAGGACCGGTTTTTCGTGGGTGTGGCTAGCGATCTGCCACAACGCTTTGATCTTGGGGGAGCTCAGCGTTTCGGTCTTCTTTACCGCCATGAACCAACCCATGAAGGGCATGAAAACCCACATGGCCAGGATCAGTTGATTGCGCTCGGTCTTGTCCATCTGCCTTCGCCTATTAGTTCTTATACGGCTCCAAACCAATCCGCTTCAATTCGCCGTGGACTGCCTGAACTTTCGTTGGCTGCGCCATCGAGCGCATCAGCAACAGCAATTCGACCACCACCGCCATTAGCCCGTCCGGCGCGGTCGCCTTTGCCTCGCTGCTGGGCGCCTGGATGGGTGCGGCGACCGGCACACGATGCGCCTCGCCTAACGCGGCCAGCAGCGTGCTTTGCAGCGCCGCGAATTCCTCCGCCATGTTCTCCCGCGCCATGATCCGGTCGCGGCAGAACGCCGCCAGGGATTGGTTCTGTTGCTCGGCGAGTTGCACCAGCATTTCGCGCTGGCCTTCGGACACTGGAATGGTGATGTGGCAGCGTGCCATTGCATTTCCTTGGTACTAGAACGGTACTAATGAAAATCTCTATAAATCAATGTGATACGTGGGCATAGTGGTACCTGCGTGGTACCTGACATTCGGTGATCTTCCTGAAATACCATATATTTCAACGACCTACGCACCCGACAGGGTGCGTATGGTGTATGGGCTTCGAATCTTAAGGATTAAGGACCACTGTGCCCTTGCGAACCGCTCTCCCACACGGCACAGCAGAAGGTCAACCATTCTTCTGCGGAATGCTCCACGCCACCGACACAACCCCAGGGCAGACAGATGCAGCGGCATTGACGCCAGGCTGTGGCTATCAAGCTTTTTCACGGCCAACCTGCAACTCACGCTTTGAATGCCATTGCTGGCTCAATTCGTGATGCACCGTAGTCCCAGCACGCTCTACTGCATGAATCGACTGTTTGACCATTACCAGGGAATTTCTGGAACTTATTTGGACTGGGATCGCTTGGAATTCTTTGGTCTTGCTGGGTGCAGAAGGGTCATGGGTCAAGGCGACTTCTGGACTCTTGTTGCGAACGGCGTATTCCAGGGAATTCAACATCACGCGAGCGGTGGATATTTCGGCGTGTGTCTTCTGAGCGGTCTCCGGATAGCTACGTTCCATTCGGTCGAGTGAGTCGCGGTTCTTTTGGATGGCCTGAACAGCGATCACGTCTTTGTCTTGCCGACCGTCTTTTTCACGTGCCTCAATGCTGCGTTCTTTCAAGTGGTCTTTGAAGATCGCTTCAAACGGCTTGTAGTTGCCTTCCATGGCTTTGGTTTGAGCGAATGCCATCTGCACACGATCCACCTTGTGCCATTCGATGTTGTAACCGGCATCCCTGGCCATCTGCGACATGAACACCTGCTGGGTTCGGATGCTGCCTTCGCGAAACGGCTCTAGCTTGGTCAATTCGCCCATGTAATGCCCAGCACGCTGGGCAAAAGCCGGGTCTGCTTTGTCTAATGTCTTCTTCTCGGCCTGCAATTGCGCAAACAAGGCCTTTGCATTGGCGTCGATCTGTTGCGGGCTGGTGTGCGCGATGCCGTTCCGGTCTTTGTCCGTTGTGCGCGTCTTCCCTGCCCACTCGTAGGTTTCGCCGTACAGCCTGGCGTGGATCTTCTGCAGGTGGTCCAGGTCGTAGCTGTTCGCTTCCGGCCTGGATGCCCAACGGACGCTGCCAGCGGACGCCCACATAGCTTCATGCTGCTTGAGAGTGGCCGCGTCTGTAATCCCTGCCCTGTTCTTTAGGGACGCCTGTCTGCGGATCCAAATACGGGTCATCGATCGGCTTAGTCACCGGCGGCGATCTCCTTGCCAAGTTGGCTCCAACCGATTTCGCCCAGCGCATACCGTTTCAGCACGTCGCGCATGGCCGGCGTATACGTGACGCCCTCCCACTCTCCCGCGGCGATGGACGACTCCAATTCGCCGATGCGCTCCCGCAATTCGTCCTCGGTCTTCGGGGCTGGCAGGCGATCGTCGGCGGCCGTGTTAGCTGCGTGCAATGCATTAGCGTTCATCGTTGCGTGTCCTCTTGGTGATTGAGCGGTAAAGCCAGTCGATGCCGAATAGCAGGACGGCGACGGTGGCAAAGGAAAGGCCGGCATACATAAGCGCCAGCAGCAGGGTTCCAGACGCCTTGATTGCCGCGCCAGCGAATAGCGTCCCGACGCCCGCCAGGAATGCCAGCACGCCCGCCCACCGAAGGCGGGAAACGGGTCGCGCCTGATTGTTGAAATGGCCAGGCATTAGTCGCTTGCCATGCCCTGGCTGCGCGGCTCGACCAGGACCAGTTCGCCGAAAACCGCGATGCCTTCGTCCAGCACCAGGCGGCCGCCCTTGCTCTCCTTGAACGGGAAATAGGCGCCCACTCGCGTGAGCTTGGATTCCTCTACCCCATCCTTCGTGTATTTCGAGGCCTTGCAGGCCACCAGGTAACTGCTCACGGGCGTGTTCTCCTGTCGTTTTGGCGCGGATCCGCGCCGCATCAGATTATCACTTTTGAAGAAGTGATGCCGACCCGCGGGACTTGCCGGCAGGTGCAAGCCTGCCGCCTCGCGCAAAGGAAGAACATTGGGATAACTACGAGGCCCCCGCCCCTGGCGCACTACGCCTCGCTGGCGAGCTTGGATGGATCGTTGTCCGGCACCAGGAGGTCGGGCCACACCTGCCAGCGCAATTCAGGCTTTGCCTGCTAGGGTTCATCGCATTTCGCCACTACGACCATGCCGGCGGTAATAGCCGCGATATCAAGCCTGACAAGTCCACCTTGGCCACCTTCTTCCCGCCAGAGTCCTGGAAGTACACCCGGCACCAGCTCCGGTGAATTCATGCTGCGTTCTCCCTGAATTGGACTCGCCCTAGTAGCTCGACTACGGGGCCACGGGTGCGTCAAAGCCATACCGCGCAAAGACCGCCGTCAAACCCTCGAAAAACACCTCTTGCCCGGTCTTACCCTCGGTCATCCGAAGCTCGACCAGACGCGCCCAGTCCTCTCGGCGCAGGCGCACGGTCATGGTGACGACGCCGCTTTCGTTGGTGCCACGGCGGCGCTTGCCCTGGACCTTTCCGCCTTCTGCTGGCTGGCTTGGGACCGTCCGAACCGCTGGCCTGGTCGCTGCCACCATCGGCTCATCGAAGCCAGCCGGCATCGCTTCGGCGGCCTGGCTATTGCGGGCGGCACGCTGGCCCAGCTTGCCCAATGGACTCTTGCTGCTCATGGTTTACCTCGTTACGTAATTGCGTGGATACGTTGTTAGCTTGTTAGCTCATTAGGCCGCTACTGGCGTCGCCGCCGGGAGCGCCGCGATTGCCGCGTCTATGTCCTTCCGCAGCTTCTTGATTTCAAACGCCCCCCTGCCCTTGGGGTCGAACTCAACCACGGACAGACCGTTGCCAATGGATCGCCGAAATGGCATCAGGTGGTGTACGACGGTCTCAAGCACCGGCAACCCGCCTTCCTCGATGGCCTGACGCATGGGTTCAACCTCGGCTGCCCGTAGCGGTGCGGCATTGATGACGGCCACGGCCGGCGTGCCGGCGGCGTCCAACATCCGGCGCACGGTTTCCAGCGTGCCGAGGTCCAGGGGGGACGGCTGGAACGGCACAACCGCAAGCGTGGCCAGGCGCAGGACGGGCACCAAGGCCGCCGAGGCATGGGGCGGCGTATCCACCAGCACCACGTCGTAACCATCACTCTCCGCATCTCGGAGGGCCGCGGCGATTTCCGCGCCGGGCACCCCGACCACGGTTATGTCCTGCGCGTCCCGCAGCCCCCCCCACATTTCGGCCGACCGCTGCGGATCCGTGTCGATCAGCGCGACTGACTTGCCCGCGCGTTGGTATTCCACGGCCAGGTGCAGGGCCAGGGTCGTTTTGCCCGCCCCTCCCTTCTGCGCCGCAATCACGATTATTTGCATGATTGACCTCAATAGTTAATTACGGAATTAGCCTTTAGCGTCGTTACGTAACGAATACTAGCATGACTTCATTACGTAATGAACGGATGGCGTAAGCACGTTTTTACTTCTTCCCTGCAGGCTCCAATCGCGCCAACAACGCCGCGTTTTGGGCCTCGGCAGCTTCCAGGCGCCCCACCAGACCCGCAGCCTTTTCCCTGGCCGCAGCAGCTTCGCTCCGCGCCCCAGCGACTTCCTGGCGAGCATCTTCCGCCTTGCGCTCGATTTCCCCAGCCCGCGCCTCTGCAACTGCCAGCCGCTGGCGAAGGTCCGCCTCTTCGGCCCGCGCGGCTTCCTCTTTTGCGTATCTGCGTAATGACGTAAAAACGCAATCACGCAGCGAAATGCTTGTCCAGCTTCTCGGCGATTTCCCGCGCTACACCCTGCCAAGCGGCAGGCGACACAGGCCCGCCCTCCATGCTGGCTAGCGTCGCCGGATCCGCGTCAGCCACGGCACGCGAGTGCTTGGCCAAGGCGGCCATCCCGAACGCCTGGGCGAGCGCCCCGTACTGGGAGAACTCCATCAGTTCGGTCACAACTTCAACATTGGTCATCCTGCGCATAATAACTTCCTTACGTTGTTGCTTATTAACTCAATGACGTAATAACGCACTGAAAGGGATGTTCTGCAGTGTTTCGTAGCGCGGGCGCGCCGAAAAACGTCATCGTACAAACGAACAACGACGCTATAACGCTATAACGCAATTGCGTCATAGCGTCGTTACGTCATTCCTCGCCGAGCTGCATAATCGTGATTACCGGCTCGCCGGCGTCACCAGGTCCGATGTGCAGCTGCAGTTCGACCAGACGGGGGCGGATCCCCCTCCCTTCGCGCGGAACGCGGTAGACCGGGAACACAGCCCGGGAACCCTTGGCGTTGCGTGCCCCGTACACGCGGGCCATATAAACCACATCCCAAAGCCTGCCAGCCTCGTCCTGGCAGGCGTGCTTGCGGGCGTTGTCGGCCGCAGACCATTCCACGCAATCGGCCCAGACCGATCGGGTAAGCGCGACCGGAACTGTGAACCCAGCTTCCCGGCCGACTTCGGTCACATCGATCAACTCGCCATCTTCCAGCATGTCGGCGCGGGTGTAAGCGTGGATGAGGTCGGGATTGGTGAACATGGCGGCTTCTCCTCTTGACGTAGTGAAACAATAACGTTGTTACGTCATTACGTAAAAGCGCAATAATGGAACAAAGCACTCTCACTTTTGCAACAACGATGCGGCGGGCGTCCTGCACCAGGTCGCCGCCGCCGGCGGCGGCGGCCACGGTGGATCTGCATGGCTATCGCCTGCGCTGCCGGCATCGAGCTGGCCAGCGCCAGTGCAGTGCGCTACCCCAGCGCCTCGCCTGCGGGCGACGTGCGCGGCCTGGCCAAGTCGGCACCAGGTCGGCGCCGCCGACGGCGGCCGGCGCGGTGGATCCGCGCAGCGATTCCCGGCGCGGCCGGCATCGAGCTGGCCAGCGCCAGCGCGCTAACTCAGCGCCACGCTTGCAGGGTGACGTGCACGGCCTAGCCGAACGGGCACTAGGTCGCCGCCCGCGCCCGGCCTCCGCGATAGGTCTCCGCGGTAGTCGCCAGCGGGCGGCGGCGTCGAGTTGGCCAGGCGTACCGGTGCCACCAGGGCCACGCCGTAGGCGATGTGCGCGGCCCGATTTGCCGATTAGGCAGGCTCCACGTGAAGCAACCGCTTTTGAAGGCTATGGCGCATGGATGCGCCGCTCTTGATTCCCAGCGGTGGAACCGCGCTCGGTTGCCATCCGAGTTCGATAACGCCATGACCTGGCCAACGCCGAGCCCCAGCCCTGAAAACCCGCTTTTCCAGGGGAGGGAGCCACCGCGCCGGTTCTATCGGCGCGGTGGGAGGGGCGTAGCCCCTCCGGGGGGTCGAAGTTGCGACCGTAGCGCCGTAGGCGCGGAGGGAGGACACGGGGGGCCGCAGGCCCCCGCAACTGGACAAGGCTTCCGACGCCGTCGGTGGCGCGTAGCGCCGGCGACACCTTTTAGCTTCTAAATCTTCTGCTGTCTGTGATTTCAACCGTAGGTTGATTGGGTGGCAGCCCAATTAAATGGGACAAATAAAGGTACTTCTCCACAACAACTCCACCGCAATATCCACAGACCTGTGGATAACTGCGGTGCCGGGGGCAGATGCAGGGGGCAGGGGAGGGGAGGGCGATGCGCAGGGATGCGAAAAACAGGGCGAAAAGCGTCGTTTTCCAGTGCTTTTCGAGGCTACGGGTACGGGGTGCCCTGCCATCTGGCTATTTCAGTAGGGTGAGGATGTCGGCGATGTGCTGCGTGCCGTTCTTGCTGGCCACCGGTGGGTCGCCAGTGGCCGGCGGCGCGGCGCGCGCGGCTTTGCCTACGCTTCGGCCGCGGCTCGCTTCCTCACGCCGTTGCTGAGCGTCTACGAACGAGGCGGTCCCCTGGCCACGTGCCTGGTCCGCGTGCATGCGATCGCGCTTGAGTAGCCAGCTCGTCCCGGTCATGTCGCACAACCGTTGCAAATTCAGCCGGCGAACGGCCGCCTCGCTGCGCCATAGATTCCGGCCTTCCACGTCCGTGGAGTGCCGGCGTACCTGCTTGGTCGGGTAGGCCCAGCCCAAGCTCACCATCATGTCGAGCGCACGCCTGGCGCGGCGTAGATCGGCCTCGCCCTGAGCGCCGTAGGCAAGCTGGGCCAGGTCGGCCAGCGTGTACCGCTTCCAGGGGCCGCCGCCTGGGCGCGGCTTGCCAACGAAGCCGGTCCGAACGTCGGCCAGGTAGAGCAGGGCGACCGCCAGGGCAAGCAGTGATTCGGCGCCGTCTGCGCGCAGTGCTCGGACGCGCTGCAGGGCACGGTCGATCGGATAGCCGGCCACGATCACGGCATGGCGGATCCGCGTCCAGATTGATCCCTGGCGCAGTTCCAGGCCACGCACTAGCTCGGCACGGGTCGCATCGAGCACACCCGGCCGCCGCTTGCCGCCGCTCGGCCGATGCCACCGGACACGCTTGTGCGTCCTGCCGTGGCCGGCTGGCTCGGATTCGTCGTGGCCGATCGAGTCGGCCTTTAGGTCTGCCATGCCCCGCGCCTACTGGCGACGGGGCAGGGTGTCGGGCGTGTTCGCCTTTTCATCCTTCCCTCTTGCACGGCATAGCCGGCGGAGGTAGGATTCGAGTCAGCTAGATCCGAATCTGCTGGTGATTCCGCCAGCACCTGTTGTGAAAAAACCGCCTCGCCAAAGGCGGTTTTTTCGTGTTCGGCCTACTGAAAGCCTTGGCTTTCGCCTGTTCAGGCGGCACACGCTGTCAAATCACCTTAAGTATCAGTCTTCTCTGAAACCTCGCATATCGTAAATTTCACTAGGCCGCGGCGCTGTCCAATTCACTCGCCGCCGGGTGGCAACAGTGGCCCTCGATTGGGGGGTGCCTTGAACGCCAGTTCCAGAACGGTTTCAACGCGGACCAGGCGTTCACGTGTTTCAACGCTTTCCGACGCGAGTTTGTCTACCAAACCGGCCAGCGTGGTGACGCGCTCGTTCATCACGATGACTTCGCGCAGCGCCTTCATCACGTCGGTCAAGGTGGTCATGGTGCGTTCGCCCGCTTGGCGCGGGCACGTGCTGCGGCCTCTGCAACGCTTAGGTCATGGGCGTGCGTATGCAGCCGCGAAAACACGCTATCGAGGGCACGATTGGCCTGCGCAGTGGACGCGCGCAGCTGCTCTAGCAGTGGTCCGAGATCCTCGCTCTCCAGCGCCTGGCGACGGATGTAGTCGCTGATGGTCAGCCCTGCGTGGCGGGCGCGCTGTTGGAGCGTGCGCTTTTGAGCCGGGGTCATCACGACGGTGATGCGCTCGGTGCCGTTGGCTTCGCGGGAGAGTGGGGCGGGCATGGTGGGCCTCCTATGTGGCGCATTTTTATCATAATCAGTGGGCAAACGTAAACGGGCCGCCCACGGCGACCCGCTTGGACCCCAAGATATGGGGGCGCATCAAGATTCAGCCACTAACTGCCGTGGAAGAACAACGCATCATCAATCATGCCGCGCAGCTGCTCTGCCCGTGCCACCACGTCGACGCCCTGGGCGACGGCGCACAACTGTTCCATGAAGGTCATGGCCTCAGCCAGGGTGTGAAGGACCGGCATCGGGATCCTGCCGCGGGCCGGTGCCGGGGCGCGCTCGCCGCGCTCCGGGTCATGATTCTTCGGGAAAGTTGGCGGCTTCCGGGGCCGCGCCTCCTTCGGCTTCTTCGCGGGCCTTCTTCGTGGTCAGGACGATGGTCCCGGACACAGCCAGGCCCGGACGGATGACTAGGTTGAACCCTTCGCCCGATTTGTGAGGGAAGGCGATACCCACGTCTGTCCAGTGGGATTGTTCGGATCCATCGCGGCCGGTGTAACGGTCAACCACGTTGGCGATCAGCGGGGTCTTGTTGCTCATGCTCCTCTCCTTGCTCGATGAAATTTAGGCGTAGCTGCTGACGTGCTGAGGGCGGCCGTCCCACGGGGTGGCACGACGGCTGCTGTCGATCTTCACGGTGTTGGAAACACCGACCCGCCGGCGGATCGGTTCGCCCGTGAACCGGCCGACATGAGGCGTCTTCTTCCCGCTCATGAACCCTGCCTCGGTGTAGCTGGCGGCTATCTCGCGCAGCGTGGCCATCGCGCCAGTGACGGCAACCACTTGGAAGAATTCGACGTTCGTCTGTTCGTAACCCCAGCTGGTGTTCAACACGTCGCCGACCTGGAGCGTATGTGGGCGTGTTGCGGCCTGGCGGCGTAGCAGATGGGCGGCATGATGGCTGGCCCGAGACTGCTTGAACTGCTCGATGGCGAGGTTCCGGCTCTCGACGCTCCGGTAGTAGCCAGATACGCGACGGCACGCACGCACGGCCTTGCCAGCGAAAGCCTGCAGGTAAAAGCGCGAACCGTCGTCGGCCGTGTAGATCGCCGAGCCGTCCCCCAGGGTTTCCGGGGTGGAGCCGTTATAGCGACTTCCCACCTGCGCAGCGCGGTACTGCATGCGCTCGTCGTGCGTCAGGCTGGCGGGGTTGGGCAGACGGTAGGACATGGCGGCTTCTCCTTTAGCGTAGAAAAATAATAACGTCGTTACGTCATTACGTAAAGAATTGCCAGCGGAACACTGCACCATCATTTTTGCAATAGTGATTGAGCCGCCGTATCCACCGTGTTCTGTGGCGGCTTTTCACCTCCCTATGCTGACCTGCTTCTAGCGGGGAGGGTGCCGCCGCGCCGGCTTGTATCGGCGCGGTGGGAGGGGCGCAGCCCCTCCGGGGGGTCGAAGTTGCGACCGGAGCGCCGAAGGCGCGGAGGGAGGACAGGGGGGCCGCAGGCCCCCGCAACTGTGCAAGCGGAGCGCGCAGCGCCGTAGGCGCGTAGGCGGCCGTGACTAAGCCCGAAGGGGCGAGACGCCGAAGGCGGCTCGATGCCGGCTGCGCCGGCACGACGGCGCGGATAGCCGCCCGCCCATCATATTTGCAACATTGGATTTTTGATGTTACTAAGCCGCCTCGTAACTTTCTCGTAACTTTCCTAATGTTCTTCGGCCGCCGAAATGACGACGCTAGGACATAACCTGAACGGAGGCACCAATGAAGCCAGTCAACAGGATGCTCTTGATCGTTGCGCTGTTGCCGTTCGCCGACTCGGCATTGGCGGATGGCGTCAGTGGAGTACAGCGGCCGCAGCAGGTGATGTCAGACAAGGACAAATGGGCCTGCGAGGTGGCGATGTGTCTTGCGAATCCGCAAGGCCCAACGGCCGTTTCGGAGTGCAAACCGCCGATCAACAAGATGCGTCGCGAGCTTGCCAAGGGCAATTCAATTCCCAAGTGTCGCTTTCTCGGCAGCAACAACAGTGGCGGCGGTGGCACGAGTACCGGTGGTGGTGAAGAAGAACAGCGGCAAGCACAGCAACTGCGACGGTAAGACAGCGCCCTAACTGGGCTAAGTGCGATGCGCCGCGCTGAACCAGCGCAGCACCTGCAGGCGACATGCACAGCCAGGCCGCGGCGCGGCCCTTGCCTGCACTTGGTCGCCCCGCTGGCGAGCGCGCAGGGGCGAGGATTAGGGCCGACTGGCGATGACGCGGCACGCGGCATCGGTGCGCAGCACCCCAAGCCGGTGACCGCTTGCGGTCACGCCCCCGCCTGGACTGGATCAGACGCACGGCACAGGCTCGTTTTCGCATGTTCTGCGACATCGGCATGGGTAATCTGACGCATGGGTAACCGCAAACGACCTCGACTAGACCCCTGGCAATTCGGCCCACCTGGCGTGTGCGACGCATGCGGGAGTCCCTGCGGCACGATGGATCAAGCTGGAATCGTCTGCTACGTGTGCTCGGCCGGCGTGTTCATCCAGCGCGGATTCTGGCAATTTGCTCGCTGCCCGAACTGCAAGGGCGTAGACCCATTTTGCACAGACTGCGACGGCCGGGCTTACGTTGCGACACCGCGCGAAGACATCGATATGAGGGAACTAGAAGGTGCATGGGCGGCAGCGGTCGCGCGCCACAGCGCATACGGAGAAGAGTTGCCCGCGCCGATTGCAGACCTGAAACGCTTTCTCTGACGCCGGCACTGGGAGTGGCGATTATTTCGAGTTGAACGCATCTACCGCTCGTCGGCTCCTTGCACTCGCGGGCACAATCTCGGCCCATTCTTTGCCGCGCCCAGCCTTATGATCGGCAACCAGGTAGGTGCGGCCGTTGCGGTGCCAGCCGCCACCGCATACGGCGACAACGTCGTCGCCGCCGCGATGCCAGACAAGGATGGGGCTGCAAGAGTTGCGCCCAGCTCTGCGCCACTCATCGGCTCTGTAGTCGCCGTCGGTTGCCGTGGGTTCGCCGAGCTGCGCGACAAGCGCGGCTGCAACCGCTGGATACGCCTCTTTCGAGAACCGGAACTCCACCACCTCGATGCGTCCGGTTTTTTCGTTGAGGGTGATGTCGCTGTCGATGGACACCGCCCCGGCGAACGTGAGCGCGGTGGGTGTTTCGCACTCGACCGCCTCATACGTGGCGTTGCAATTTGCTAGGCCAACCTTGCGTGCGGCTTCTTTCTCCATGCCGGGGTGATAGCCGGCGATGGTGGCCCAGCTGCCGCCGCTCGGCGGCGCTGCAAGGGCAGTGGACGCAATGCACGCGGCCAGCAAAATGGAGAGGTTTGGGATTGGCATGGTTAGCCCCCACGGCCCTTGGCCAAGGCCTGCGCCACGTAGTCATTCAGATGATTGCCTGCTCGCAAAATGGTCGCTTCCTGACGTTGATATTCGGATTTCAGGAATGGACTGACCCACTGGGGAGCGTGATCGATCCCATCATGGGTGAAAGCATTGATGCGAAGGCCGTGCGTTTCTTCGGTGAAGCTGATCGCATAGCCAATATCGACGATGCTGCGGTGTTTGCAATGGTTGTCGAGCGCACAGAGGTACTTGAAATCGGCATGCTCGTGTAGCGCGTCCAACTCCGCTTTAACGGCAGCTGGGGTCAGCCTTTTACGAACAGTCTCCCACGCAATGTCCCGTTCTCTCTTGATGCAGGTCGCCGCATCGCGATTCATTCCGGTGGCGTAATAGACTAAGTGCACCAAGTTATCCGCCACCGAGCGCATGCTATGCATGCAGGCAACGATGTTGGCGTAAGCCGTGAATCTGGCATCTTCAAATGAGCCTGTGTCGTTGTCATCAACTCCCATCATGATCGGCAACAGTTCATCGCCAGGCAGGCCGTCCACTTTGGCGGCAATGATCCGCATGGCCTCCTGGTAGTGATAGGCACTGAACCTGCGCCGGTCCCTCACGGACTGGATGCTCTGCGATACGAGACGCCGCTGGTCGGGGCCAAACGCCGCCCTGACGCCGTCGCGCAAGGCTCCCAGATCCCATGTCATGCCTTCCGCCGGGGTGGTGCCGCTCATACGCCGGCACCCACGCTGCGGCCAGCTTTGCGGGTGCGCAGCAGGCCGGGCAATTTCAGCTGCGCCCGGTCGCTGGGCAGGATTTTGGTGGCCACCGCCGCCGCGCCGGCCGGCTTCCTGGCCGGCGTGCGCTTGGCGGGTTTGCCCTCGCGCTGGAGCTTGGCCAACTCTTTCAACGCGGCTGGCCGCCCCCGGCGGTAGACCTTGGGCGCGCGCACGTAGTTGGCCGGCAGCACCTCGAACACCATCACGCCCAGCGCCAGCAGCTGGGCGGCGGCGGTGTCGAGGGAGGCAAACACGCGCGGTTCCCCGCGCTGGCCGGTCAGTTGCTTTTCGGTTTGGCCCACGCGCACCATGACCGCGTAGCCGCCGACCTGGCCGACCAGCTGCACGGTGCGCAGCACCCCGGCGCTGGCCAGGGTGGCCAGGGTGGTGATGGAAATGGGTGATGTCATGATCGACCTATCAAACTTCGATGTTTGATGCTCAATCATTTGAACCTGACTTGCAAGCCCTAGTGCGGCGAGGCCGGTTGCGCACATAACGCGAAATTCCACGCAGTCGGGCGGGGGACTTGCACCGGTGTAGGGGCGACGCCCCTACGGACAACGCTTCACTCGCGCAGTGAACAGGTCGGCGCCGGCAGCAGTGATGTAAAGTGCTGCAACTAAATCAGGGGCACTGGCCATGGCCGTTGCAAAACGAGGTCGTAAACCTTCAGGCAAGCCGCGTGTGGCTCGTGCCTCAGCGAGCCTGCAGCCTGAGATTTACCAGACGCTGCAAGCCATAGCGAAGCAGAAAAAGGTTTCGGTTGCCTGGGTTATCCGGGACGCCGCCGAGAAGTACATCGCTGCCCAATGGCCGCTGCTGGAGACGAAATGATGACCTTAGACGCCGCCGCGAACGTAGCTCCACTACCGACAGAGCCACTGCCTTCGCTTGCCGAACTGCCTTCACCTTCATATCTGCGAGCGGTTCTGCGAACACAAAGCAAGGCGACTGCTGAGCGCTCACAGCTCGCGTTTGCTGAAGCCATCACGGCACACGCCGTCGTAGCCTATTGGGAGCAGCTTGGCTCAGGACTGGCCGTGCAGCCTCCCCCCCCGAACGCGGCGCGCGACCTTCCTGAAGCTGGTCGCCGCGCCGCAAGCCAGTTTGGGCAAGCTATTGCGCGCCTGTCTGTCGAAGACGCTGCATCTAACCTCGGGCTACTCTACACGGCGCTACTCCCCAGTGAGTGGCGTTCGGAGCGGGGCGTTTTTTACACCCCGCCAGCATTGGCCGAGCGGTTGCTCGACCAAGCAGAGGCGGCAGGCCTAGATTGGTCGCGTGCCCATGTACTCGACCCAGCAGCCGGAGCAGGCGCGTTCCTTGTGTCTGCGGCCAGGCGACTACTGAAGTCCATCGTGGACTGTTCGCCAGCAGTAGCTATCCACAATCTCTCTGTCAGGCTGCGCGGCTTTGAGCTCGATCCCTTTGCGGCCTGGATGGCACAGGTATTCGTCGAAGCTGCAGCGCTGCCACTCATCGTGGCTTGCGGCCGGAGACCGTCCGCTGTTGTGACCGTATGCGACAGCCTCTCCATCACGAAGAGCAAGGGCTTCGATTTGGTTGTCGGCAATCCGCCCTTTGGCAGGCTGAAGCTGGCCGCGGAAAGGCGCGAATACTTTTCGCGAAGCCTCTACGGTCACGCGAACCTCTACGGCCTGTTCATGGATCTGGCCGTGCGGCTGGCAAAGCCCGATGGCCTAGTTTCATTTCTGACGCCATCGAGCTTCCTTGCCGGGGAGTACTTCAAGAATTTGCGCGCCGTCTTGCACAAGGAAGCTCCCCCGGTCTCGCTGGACTTCGTGACGGCACGCAAGGGTGTGTTCGACGACGTGCTGCAGGAAACAGTCCTGGCCACCTATCGCAAAGGAGCAAAGCGCGCCCGCGCTGTTGTGTCCTTCATCGAAGCGCAGCCTGGCGTGCCGGTCAAAGCTGAGCCCGCTGGCAACTTCACCTTGCCGCGGAAAGCAACCGCCCCTTGGTTCCTGCCCAGGCACATCGATGAAGCAGAACTTGCGAAGAGGCTGCGCGCCATGTCGGCGCGCCTGGCAGATTGGGGATACAAAGTAAGCACAGGCCCCCTCGTGTGGAACCGATTCAAGCCACAACTGTGCGACCGCGAAGAAGCTGGCACCGTGCCTCTCGTATGGGCTGAAAGCGTAACCAGCGATGGTCGTTTCGTTCTCCGGGCAGAAAAGCGGAACCACAAGCCGTTTCTACGCCTTCAGCCTGGTGACGATTGGCTGGTCGTTCGCAAGCCCTGCGTTCTGCTCCAGCGGACAACAGCGAAAGAGCAAGCTCGCCGGCTCATCGCTGCAGAGATGCCGGCATCGTTCATCAAGCGGCACGCCGGCGTCACGATTGAGAACCACCTCAACATGATGATTCCGACCGTGGAAAATCCAGCGGTGTCGCCCGCGCTGCTTGCGGCGTTTCTCAACAGCGAGGCCGCCGATCGGGCCTTCCGTTGCCTGAGCGGTAGCGTCGCGGTTTCTGCATACGAGCTTGAGAATTTGCCCCTCCCCACAGCAAGCGACCTGAAGAGATTGGTTGGCAGCAAAGTCACGCGCGCGAGTGTCGAGAAGGCCTGCGCCAAGCTGTATGCGACAGAAGGTGAAGCGTGAGCTTGCCTCCCTACGTCGACCGGCTAACCATTCATCAGCGGCTGCCCCTCATCTTTCAGGAGGGCACTCCCAATCGCAACTATTGCATTCGGGAAATGGCCGCCTCGGCGGTGTTTGTGATGTTATACATCGGGGCAGTCGAAGGCACTGACCGATGGCTTGCGCCGAAACATGTGATGCGTATGACGGTCGAGCAAGCACTGCTGAGTGACGATGCAGTGCGAGAAGCCTACGGCTTCGGAGCCATGAAGCCGGGGTTCCGAGTAGCTGGGCAACGTTGGTACGAGGAAAACAGTCGCGAGCCCCTTCGCGACGAGACTTTGCGCCAAGGGTTTATCACGAATAACGCTGTGGTAGAGCGGGCAGGTTTGCCAACAACTTCTGGCCATCCGCGCTATGCGCTCAAGACTGACTTCGCCGCGTTATTTGACCCTGCACTTGCTGGAGACGACTTGGCGGCATCCATCACTGCTTGGCAGGAAGCTCACCTTTCAGCATCGGCAATGGCGCGCGTCGCACTTGTGCGGCGTGGTGCTGTGACGACGGGTGAGGATGTAATAGTGACCTTTCCAAACCGCGAAACGCGCCGGATGGCGCCAGGCCCGAGTTCAGTCATCTCGAAAGGGGTCATTGAAGAATTTGCCGCTCGCTTCCTCACGCAGCCAGCCGTTTTATGGGTGAGCGAGAGCGGTGCGAAAGTCGTTGCTAGAGACGATGAACTTGCCAAGTCTCTTAACCTCAAAATTACGGCCGACCGCAACTTGCCAGACATCATCCTTGTAGACCTAGGCGGTGGTGGCGCACCGGGCTTCCTTCTGGTGTTCATCGAAGTTGTCGCGACCGATGGGCCAATCACGATGCAACGGCAAGAAGCCTTCATGCAGATTGCAGCCGATGCCGGTTTCAAGCCGGACACGGTAGCCTTCGTGACGGCCTATCTAGACCGCTCAAACGCGGCCTTCAAAAAGACAATTGCCGAGCTCGCTTGGCGCTCCTTCGCTTGGTTTGCTTCCGAGCCCGAGCACATCATCGCCTTGCACAACGGAGCGACCTCGCCGCTTCCGTTGGGCACGTTGATGCACGGCGTTTGACAACCTAGCTATTGAATCGCCCCGGTTTTAGAGGAGGCTCCTTCGTTTGAGAATGGAGCTATGAGGAAGTCCCCGAAGTTTTCCCCGGAAGTTGTAGAGCGCTCGGTGCGCATGGTCTTGGAATCGCAGGGCCAGTACGAATCGCAATGGGCAGCCATCGAGTCCATTGCATCCAAGATCGGCTGCACGAGCGAAACGCTGCGGCGCTGGGTTCGCCAGGCAGAGACGGACCAGGGCCTGCGCCCGGGAGCGACCACAGCCGAGCAACAGCGCATCAAGGAGCTAGAGCGCGAGGTCCGCGAACTGCGCCAGACCAACGAGATCCTGAAGCTGGCCAGCGCGTATTTCGCCAAGGCGGAACTCGACCGCCACCACAAGAAGTGATGGGCTTCATCGACGCACAACGCGAGCACTTCGGGGTCGAGTCGATCTGCAAAGCCTTGCAGGTTGCCCCGTCGGGCTATTGGCGCCGTGCTGCACGCCGCAGCAACCCGGCGTTGCTGCCGGCTCGACGTCCCCCCGCCCTGAGTAGCGGTCGGGTTTAGAGTCCGGGGTTGATGATATCGGTGTTTGCCAGATGTTGGGCATAAGCGGACGGCGTCATGCCGCCAATTGCTTTCTTCGGTCGGTCCTCGTTGTATTCGCGTCGCCAGCGTTCGATCTCGGTGCGCGCGTGCAGCAACGTCGGGAACCAGTGCTCGTTGAGGCATTCGTCGCGTAGTCGGCCGTTGAACGATTCAACATAGGCGTTTTGATTTGGCTTGCCGGGTTGGATTAGCCGTAGTTGCACACCACGGGCATGTGCCCAGACGACCATCGCTTTGCCGCAAAACTCCTTGCCGTTGTCGGTGCGGATCACCTTCGGTAAACCGCGACTGTGTGCCAACCGATCCAGCACGCGCGCAACGCCGTGCCCGGAGATCGCGCGTTCCACCTCGATGGCGACCGCTTCGTGCGTTGCGTCGTCCACGATCACCAGACACTTGATCACTCGGCCGTCGGCGGAGCGGTCGAACACGAAGTCCATCGACCACACCTGGTTGGCCTGCGCTGGCCGCAGCAGCGGCTGACGCTCGCCAACCGGCACCTTCTTGCGCTTGCGGCGCCGCACTTGTAGCTGCTGCTCGCGATACAACCGCTCCACGCGCTTGTAGTTCACCAGGCGTCCTTCCTGTCGCAGCTTGAGATAGATCATCCCCACGCCGTAGCGGCGATGGCGATGCGCCAACGCAAGAATGCGCTCGCGCAGTTCGCCATTGCGGTCTTGGCGTGGGCAATAGCGCAGCGCGCTGGCGCTCATGCCGATCGCCGCCAAGGCGCGACGCTCGCTGGCACCACGCCCGATCCACTCGCGCACCAGCGCACGACGCGCCGGTGCGCTCACCACTTTTTTCGCAACGCATCCTTGATCAGGTCGTTCTCGAACAACTGCTCGGCCAGCAACTTCTTTAGCCGCGCGTTCTCGGCCTCAAGATCCTTGAGCCGCTTGGCGTCGGGCACGCTCATTCCGCCGAACTTGCTGCGCCACAGGTAATACGAGGCCTCGCTGAAGCCATGCCGCCGGCACAGATCCTTGATCGCCACACCGGCATCAGCTTCGCGCAGGAAGCCGATGATCTGTTCTTCAGAAAAACGCTTCTTCACGTCCAATCTCCTTGGGGTAGGGAATTGGACTCCAAACTGAGGTGCTACTCAAAATTGGGGGGACGTCGGATCCATCGTCACCAACTCAAGGGTGGGCGACCCAAGGCATCCAGGCGCTCTGCATCTTCAAGGATCGCAGCAGTTGTGCGCGGCGAGATGGGCTGTGCGTTATCCAGTCCATAGGCATGCCGCGCAGCATCGGCGGCTAGAGCTTGACGCGTCCGCGGTGAGTACTCTTGCAGCCGTTGACGCGTGCTCTGGGCCAGCTCGGGCGCGATGACAGGCATCGCGGAAAAGATATCGCCGGGTGCGGGGTTGGCTAGAAATGCTGTCTCCAGGTCGCGCGCATTCGCATGGAGATCAGTTTGCGGATCCTCGATCTCGGCTCTGAATGCGGTTGTCCTGGCAAGCGCGTCGGTAACCCCCCCACTTCTAGCGGTCGCCAGAAGTGGAGCTAAGCGGCCATCGCCAACTTCATGGCAGGCGTGATGCCGCCGAGCGCCATATTCGGGCGCTCGTGGTTGTACGTCCATAGCCAGCGGGTGGCTTTGTCCTGCACCTGGTCGATGGTGTCGAACAGGGTGCGGGCGAGCCAGGCGTAGCGGATGGTGCGGTTGTAGCGTTCAACGTAGGCGTTCTGCTGTGGCTTGCCCGGCTGGATGTGCTCGACCCGGATGCCAAGCCGCTGTGCCCAGGACAGCAACGCGCCACTGATGTATTCAGGGCCGTTGTCGCAGCGGATCACGGCGGGCTTGCCGCGCCACTCGATGATCTGCTCCAGCGATCGGATCACCCGGGCTGACGGCAGCGACAGATCCACCTCGATCCCCAGCCCCTCGCGATTGAAGTCGTCGAGCACATTGAACAGCCGGAAGCTGCGGCCGTCGGCCAACTGGTCGTGCATGAAGTCCATCGACCAGACCTGGTTGATGGCCTCCGGCACCGCCAGAGGCTCGGGCCGCTCACGCACCAGCCGCTTCTTCGGCTTGATCCGCAGGTTCAACTCCAGCTCGCGGTAGATCCGGTAGACCCGCTTGTGATTCCAGCCAAAGCCCTTCACGTTGCGCAGGTACAGGTAGCACAGGCCAAAGCCCCAGTCGCGATGGGCGGTCGTCAGGCGGACCAGCCAGTCGGCGATCCGGGCGTTCTGCTCGCTGGCCTTGGCCTGGTAGCGGAAGCAGGTCTGGCTCACCGCGAAGGTCTGGCAGGCGTGGCGGATGTTCGTGCGCCCGCTCGTGACTGCCGATTGGGCCATCTCGCGTCGCTGAGATGGCCTCACCATTTTTTTGCGAGCGCTTCCTTCAGCAGGTCGGTACTGAGCTGCGCCTCGGCGTACATCTTCTTGAGCCGGCGGTTCTCCTCCTCCAACTCCTTCATGCGTGCGACCATGGACACGTCCATGCCGCCGAACTTGCTACGCCACTTGTAGAACGTGGCCGAGCTGATGCCGTGCTCGCGGCACAGCTCCGGCACGGGCGCACCGGCCTGGGCCTGCTTGAGCACGGCGATGATCTGGCTGTCGGTAAAGCGGGACTTCTTCATGGAACCTCCTCGGGAAAGGGTACGAGAAAATTCCACTTCTGGCGTCTGCTAATGGGCGGGGGGATTACCGATCGCAGTCGCACATAACATCGACGGCCCATTTTTTAAAAATAGATTTTGAGTGATTTTTATTTATATTTGAATAAATTCAATATTTGCCCAGGGCGCTGTTCTTGCTTGGACCAACAACGAATATCGGTTGAATGCAATTTTCATAGTTACATCCCTCCCGCCAACCGTACACCTGCCATTGGGGCAACGGCCAACAACGATTACGTCAATTGTACTGGCAGTGCAGGAATGCTTAACTGGCGTAGAAATGCAGCGCATGCGATAGCGCCTCCCACAAGAAGCACCGTTATCCCACAGACCATCCGAAACCGTCACTACCTGGTAGTTTCGCCCGTTGACTTGATCTTCCGGTACATTGCAACCCTGGACAAGGTCTGCGGGACGACGAGCGTTATTTCCATAAAAACTAATTGTACCGATGTCTGCAAATGCGGCCGAAGATAAGAGCAAACCGATTGCTGCGACACTAAAGCCTAGTAAAATTTTATGTTTCATGACTATTCCCATGTGGACGTAAAGGCTCTCAGGTCGCGCAACTCAGCTGCATCAAATATGCGAAAATTTGTTGCTGTTTGCGATTTGGGGGGGGCATCATTTTTTTGTAGAAGGGGTTCGGGGAGCAATGGAACAGGGAAGTCAGTTAAGCCGGTATCAATGAAATGTCGGAGCGCTGGTAGCACAGCAATGCTTGTACTTCCGCCCACTGCCACATGGGCACTGATCATTTCTCCCAATCTTAGGACCTTGTCTGCGTAAAGACCCTTGGGTTGCCAATTGGCGATGTGAGGCAAAGTAGCGATAGATGTGCGTCAGTCCGGCAATCAGGGACTGAAGCAACTCATCGCGTTTGTCCGGCGCAATCTCTGGCGGGCGCATGGCGGGATCAGGATCATGTTCATGGGTCAAGATCATGATTGGCAGCATGGGCCCGCCAAATTCTTCGCTGCCGATCAACTCTTGCCAACTATTGGGCCGTAATTGAATGCCGCGCATGAAACCACGTGCCCAGTCGTTACCGTGTACGGCCCCATCCGCATCTTCGAGTAGCACGGGAAGGTAGACATCGTCTTTCTCCAGAGTGCGGAACAATTCTGATGCAATCGTGTTCCAGTGCCGCATGACCAAGCCAAGAATTTCGGCGGCTTGGTCATTGCTGTCGAAGCAATGGTCTTCCCCGAATACTTGTGGCAAGTATTCGCTGGGCAAAACCGTTTCTGGACCACAAATGAGTGCGGCAAAGAACCCATCGAGCATTTCGAGATTCATTGCAGGTGCGCCGACTCCTTCGAGAAAGTCGCCCAGCCGATCAAGCTGGGCATCGTTCAACGGTTGTTGCGTCATTTGTTGCATGGTGAATTTCCAAGGTTTTTAAGGATCATTCGGTTTGGTCAACGGTCTCAGCTCGCCGCGCGCGACAGCTTCCGGCACCGAGAACGAATAGCGTCCGAGCATGTTGATGTGCTCGTGGCCGAACGGCGACAGCCGTGCCTCGTCTTCTGGCTTCACGGGGTAGCCTTCGCTGCGCAACTGCGTCAGCACCGCATCCATGTACAGCGTGTTCCAAAGCACGATCATGTTCACGACCAGGCCGAGCGCGCTCAACTGGTCTTCCTGCCCTTCGCGGTAGCGCTGGAACAGCTCGCCGCGCTTGCCGTGGAAAACCTCGCGCGCCAGGCTGTGGCGGCCTTCACCGAGATTCAGTTGCAGCAGCGTGGCGCGACGGCGGGCTTCGTCGTCGATGAAATTCAACGTGTGGATGGTCTTGTCGATACGGCCGATTTCGGCGATGGCTTGCGCCAGGCTGGTGGGCCGTTCATCGACCTGTAAGGTGCGCATGATGCCCATCGCCGGAACCAGACCGAGCTTGAGCGAGCCGACCAGACGCAGCACATCATCCCAATGCGGGGTGATACGGTCGAGATTCACACGCTGCCGGGCCAGCGCATTGAGGTCGCCATAGTCGGCGTCGGGATCGACGCGCCAGAAACGGGTACCGCCAACATCGGCCAGGCGCGGGCAGAATCGATAGTTGGAGAGGCGGAACAAACCGAACACCAAATCGCTGTACGCGCCGGTGTCGGTCATGATCTGGGTCGGCTGCAACTCCGTTTGCTGCTCCAGCACAACCGCTAGCAAAATCAAACTGTCGCGCAGCGTGCCAGGCACAGTGATCGCGTTCAGTCCGGTGCGCTGATCGGAAAGCAAGTTGTACCAAGTGACGCCGCGCCCGCGATTGAAATACTTTGGGTTCGGTCCAGCGTGGATCGTGCGCACCGGCACCACGAATCGCATGCCGTCGGCCGAAGCCACATCGCCACCTCCCCAGGTTCGCGCCAGTGCGATACGACTTTGCGCGGCCACCAGCACGGCATTGCAGGCTGTCAGCGTGTCGTCACGCACATAGTTCTGATCGACCCACATCAGCCGGTCGCGCTTGAGCGCCGGAGTGTCTGGCCGCACCAGTGGTTCCGGGCCGGTGTTGCAGGCTTCGGCCATCAGCACCGCGCACAGGCTGGTGGTCAGGTCGGCCGCGCGCGCGGTGCGTTCAGTCAGGTGCGTGAACGCTTCCATGCAGCCAGTACGACCGGCGACTTCCAGCAGGATTTCCGGAAGATCGACGCGCGGCATGCGCGCCTTGATTTCGTTGCGCAGCGCGATCAATGAAGGCGGCTCCTCCAATGCTTCAAGCGGACTGAGCACCAGTTCCGTCTTGTCGCCAACGTTCTCGAAGCGCACTGCGTCGTTCTGGGGCAGGCGCGCGGCGACGCGGCGGTAGGTTTCGTCCAGCTCGCGCGTCAGCTCGGACAACGTGGCCTCGGGCTGCGCCGACAGGCTCAGCGAGCGGCAGACGATAGGCCGCGAGGCCTCCCATTCAGCTCCGGCCAGCAGCCCGGCGCGTGGATCGGCGTAGCGCCAACTCGGGCTGATGAACACGTCGCGGCGGCGAATCGCACTGCGCAGCTTGTCGAGCGCGCAGAACGAATAGGCTGTGGCATTGATGCGGCCATCATCCTGAACGACATGGCGTTGCCACGCCTTGCCGACGATGGCCGTGGGCGGATCATGGTCGGGCTTCTCATGCAGCCATTGCAACGCCTGCGCCAAAGGTTGCGCGGCCGGATTGGCGTCAAAGCGGATGACGCGCAGCAACGCCGGCAGGAAGCGCGAGACGGTGGCCTTGCGGGCTTCCAGTTCGGTGTAGAACACATCGTTGGGCGGGCGCACCAGACCGCGCACTTCATTGAGCGCCTGGGCCAGTTCATCGTGGCCGATGGCGGCATAGACGCGCTCGCGCAGTTCGCCGTCCGGCAGGGCCGGATCGAGCAGCATCCGGCATGCCTCGGCCAGCGTCGAGGCGGCCCGATCCAGATCCTTGAGGGAGCGCTGCCTGACCTTACGATCTTCTTTCTCAGCCTTGGTGAACAGCTCGCGCAGCAGCAGGTCGAGCACATCGATGGCATCGTCTTGCGCGCTGGCTTCCAGGCAGTGGACGAAGGCCACTAGCGTGGCGATGCGTCGCACCTCCGGCAATCGAGCCACGGCGGATACCTTGGCAGTACTGGCGAAGCGGGCCAGCGCTGCGATGCGGCTCGGCGGCACATGGGTGCCTGGCAGCTTAATGCCCAAGCCACGCACGGTTTCGATTCGCAGCAAGGCCGCAACGAGCGCCGGAGCGCTGACGCGTACCGGCCCCTTGCGCAATCGATCCAGCCAAGACTGCCGGCTGCCTTCGACAAGCTTGAGCAAGTCATCGAGGCGTTGTCGCTGCTCGGGTGTCACGCCGTGCACCAGTAGTCGCCACAGACGCGACTCCATGCGTGAGCGTATCTCGGCGATAAAGCGCTCCAGCAAGGTGACGCCGGGTAGCAGCACCTTGTGGCCGACCAGCCAGCCGTTGGCGTAGTCGAACAGCGCACTCGGGCGGTCAGTGCCCGTCCAGCACAACGCGCACAACCAGCGGCCAAGGCGGAACTGGACGCCGGTACCCGTGAACTCGCGGTAGCCGGGTGCGAATCTCGCTCGTGTGCTGCCAGCGCTGCCGAGTTGTCCGGTAGTCAATGACGCAATCGGAAGGGTCGGCGATGCCAAGTTGCGACGACAGCGTATGCAGCACCGGGCTTGGCACGGCGGTAGGGTCTTCCAGAAAGGTGCCGAGAAACCGCGCCGTGGTCAGTTGCAGCGCATAACCGAGGCGACTGCTGTCGCGTCGCTTGGTGGCGATCCACTCGCGGTCATCGTCGTCCAGGTGGAAATAGCGCGCCAGCTCTTCGCTGGAAAGCGTGTCTGGATAGCGGCCGTAGCGTTCCCGTTGTGTGGTGGACAGGAAGCTGACCGGCATGGCGTCAAAGCGCCTCGGCGCAGAAGGTGACTGGCGTGACGATGCGCGTGCGGCCAATGCTACCGCGTTGCAGCAGCCCAGCGCGGCGGTCGCCAGTCACAAGGTAATCGGCCTCGCTGGCCAGTGCCATCGCCAGCAGGAACGCATCGTTCGGATCATTGACCTCGATGCGATCAGGCAGAGGCGGCAATACATGCAGCACAACGGCGCGCTGCATGTTGTTGATCATCGTGCCGACGCGATGCGCGGGCAGGATTGCCTTGATCTTCGGGTAACGGCTCACGCGGCGCAGTTCATCAAGCTGCGCCGTCCCTGTCACCAGTTCAAAGCGTGCTGCAAGCCAACCGCGATAGATGATGTCGGGTGGGCTGTGCGACGAGATCAGCGCGGCCAGCAATACGTTGGTGTCGAGGACGACCCGCATTAATGCTCACGCGCCCATTGCACCGCCTCATCAATGAGGTCGTTCAGTTCTGTCTCACCCATACCCACCGTAGCGGCTTTGGCTTGTTCCACAGCCCGCTCGAAGAGGTAGGCGCGCACCGCATCCTCGATGAAGCGTGACAGGTCGCCCTTGCGACCGCCGCCTTGCGCGGCGATGAACATGCGGACGGACTGATCCACGTCCGGCGATACGGCGATGTTCCAGCGCACGGTATTCATGAAGCTCTCTCCAATCAGAGTTTATGCACATCGGTGTTTATACACTCTTTAAGCGGTTTTTTTTTGCAACGGTTCAATAAAACGATCGTTTTTATGAACTCTGATGGGGCGATCGGCGCGAGGTGTCCGTAAGCCAACAAGCAGTCTGTAATAGTGGTTTGTACAATCAAAGTTTGATATTATTAAAAATTAACGAGTAAAGCAAAATATTACGATGAAAATCGGCTATGCGCGCGTATCCACGCGCGAACAGAACCCAGCCTTGCAGGTGGACTCCCTCAAGGCGGCCGGCTGCGAGCGCATTTATCAGGACGTTGCGAGCGGCGCGAAGACCGCGCGCCCAGCGCTCGATGAACTGCTGGGCCAGTTGCGTGGCGGCGACGTGCTGGTGATCTGGAAACTCGACCGCATGGGACGCTCACTCAAGCACCTGGTTGAGTTGGTGGGTAGCCTGATGGAACGCAAGGTCGGGCTGCTCAGCCTGAATGACCCCATCGACACCACCAGCGCCCAAGGGCGGTTCGTGTTCAACCTGTTCGCCACGCTGGCCGAGTTCGAGCGCGAGCTAATTCGCGAGCGCACCCAGGCCGGGCTGACGGCCGCGCGGGCGCGTGGCAGGGTCGGTGGGCGACCCAAGGGCCTGTCGCCGCAGGCCGAAGCGACAGCGCTGGCGGCCGAGACCCTATACCGCGAGCGCAAGCTGTCGGTCGCTGCCATTGCGCAGAAACTGCACTTGTCCAAGAGCACGCTGTACAGCTACCTGCGGCATCGCGGCGTAGAGATCGGCCCGTACAAACAATCGGCGCAGTCGCCGATAAACGTCTCCGTGGTCGAGAGCGGAAACGCTGACCAGCCGAAGGTCGCCACCATCCTGCTGACCTTGCGCATCGAGAACAATAGCAAGTTCGTGCGCGGAAAGAAGCGCTCGATCGAGCATGTCGAGTTTTTTGATCTTGCCCAATACGATGCCACGCGGCGGCCGAACGGGGAATATGAACTGAAGGTGCCCTATGACACGGATGAAGAGCTGGATGAAGCCGTGAACGATTTGCTAACCGACATCGCCTGCGGTGCGGATGACCGCCACTGTTTCTCAGAGAGCCACGCCCGCATGGAAGGTACAGACCGGCACTGGTGAAGGCTTAACTGACTTCCCTGTTCCATTGCTCCCCGAACCCCTACCCCAGCCGATCTGGCGAGTAGCATTTGATGGCACGTGCTCCTGCAGCACCCTTCAAGGTTGCTCGGATCTACCAGCGCGTCAGCACTGATGGCCAGGATCTCACGCGACAAGCCGCGATCGTCCAAGAGGCCAAGGCCGCCGGCTTCTACGTCGCCGGCGTCTATCGTGAGAAGGCTTCTGGTGCGCGGGCCGATCGCCCTGAGTTGCTGCGCATGATCGAGGATCTGCAATCGGGCGAAGTGGTCATTGCAGAAAAGATCGATCGGATCAGCCGCTTGCCGTTGCTCGAAGCCGAGCGCCTGGTAGCGTCTATCCGAGCGAAGGGTGCGCGCCTTGCCGTTCCCGGTGTTATCGATTTCTCCGAAGTGGCGGCCGAGGCGAAAGGTGTTGCAAAGGTCGTGCTTGAATCTATGCAGGACATGTTGCTGCGAATCGCCCTGCAGATCGCACGCGACGACTATGAAGACCGCCGCGAGCGTCAGGAGGGTCGGCAGGGATTCGTGTAAAACACAGCCAAAAGTGAGCTAACTCCCTGTCAGCTAAGGATTTCTCACGACGCACTGCCGACCCTCATGAAGGCAGTGGATGGTAATCCCCCCATCCCCGGCATCGGAGATGGGGGGATGCGCTATTTGCCATATGGCTTGCTAGAGAAACGTCTTCACCATTCAATTGCTAGGGGCATCACGATTGTTTCGAGCCTCTGCCCAACTAAAGTTCCGTGATTTTAGATACAACACGGGTTGGCACCCCGTCGACATCAATTTCCCTGCCCACGTCATCACGCTGCGCGTTGACGATCACCCCCTTGAGTACACGGCTCTTTGGCTCCGCAACACTCTTTAATTGCTTGATATCGGAGGGTTGATCGCCGTAAGAGGTTATCGGCACATTAGGTTGAACCGAGAGCCGCTCAAGGCTCTCTGCCAATCTCGTTGAATCTGGTTTTTTGTCGATCCGTTCAATGGTCGTGGAATCCGGATGGGCGTAAATTGCTGCCTCTGAAAGAGTAGCCCGTAGTGCTTCTTCGTCACTGCCATTCAATGAATTGATAAGTCGCTTCTGCAAATCTTCAGGCATTTGAGAAGGGGGCAAATGCGACTTTTCAAGGGTGACTTCTTCCGCGCCGGACACCACGTCAAAGTAGTGCATCATGCCAAGATGATTGATCTCGTTTTCCAAATCGCCATGGCCGCGATTACTGATCAATATGACGCGAGAATTCGCATTGCGTGATTTCTCCAGAATTTCTTTTGCGCCAGGAAGTAGGGAAAGCTCAATATCCGGGAACGGAACATCTCGACTATAATTTTTTTTCGAAACTTCCGGCTTTACTAGCATTTTATATTCGCGGACAAAGTTAGAGTATACGGCATTATTTATCGACGCTGCTTTATGCTCAGAAATTCCTGGGAGCATTTTCCGAACAAAATCTTCAATTATGTGGCGCTTATATAGGCTTTGCCTACCCATCAAATAAGATGAAAAGTCTTTTTGATTTTTCATCAGCAATGGCGCTTCCTCGTCGACCGGTTCTGCATCGTTCAACTTGCTGTGCAGGACCGCTACGGCATCTCCGAGTTCAGGCAATGTCGACGCATGTTCCCTTGCTGTGATAGCCAACGCGTTATGCATAAGCTTATAATTCAATCCTTTTTCGTCACGCAGACAGTCGTCCCAATCCAATACGACGACCTGTTTTACCTCAGACGCTTGGATTGAGGAACGGCTCGCCAAACTAACTTGGTCGAGCTCTTTCACGATTTCATCAGGTGAAGCAGGTTTCATTTTCAAGATAGGAATAAGCGAATCATGCTCACCTTCGAGAACTTTCGCATCATCTACGAAGTGACGCGCAGAATCCGTCCCTGCCATCTCTTGCATGGAACTTAGTTTTTGCATTTGCTCAAGCGTATCTGGCGCGTCCGGGTCTATCCCTACATTGTGAAGATGGGCTCTTTTGAACAAGTTATTTTGAATTGACTCGAATCTTAAGATTGCCGAATCGCTGGCCGGATCTATTGCGTAGGCGATTAAAATCATCGCTTCGCTGTTGGTTAACTTCTCACGCGGCATTCCGATTGCGGCAAGGCGTTCAGTAACCTTTCCTTGAGGATCCCAAGCTGCTAGGGTTTCGTCTAAAAAAGCGCTGACCTCGGAGGACATGGTAAGTTGCGGTGAAAATGGATGGGCGCTCAGCGTTGCAAGAGCAAGCACGTCCACACCTGCCTCCTTGGCTGCTGCTTCCATTGCCAGCATGGATCCTCCTGCCTGAATGTGGTCATCGGTAATGACAACTTTATCGCCACGTTTCAGGTCGGATGTAACGAAATAAGGCTGCTGTACCAAACGGCCAATCGGACTCGCTTCTGTACGCGAGGTTCTTGAAAGACCCACGAGGGACTTATGATCTGTAAATACAATAGGCTTTCTGTCCTCCTTCTTAGCTGAAATAGCTTCTAAGGAGTTCAGTGAACTGGCCAGCTCTGTTTGTTCGCAGAAGGTAAAGAAGTTCAATGTACTATCTTCGGCATAGTGATCACGCGTCGGCCTTAGCAAATGAACCACACCACCTTCATCGCCTAAAGCCTCAACTACATGGCGATGCAGACGTGCGACGTATTCTCCACGAGATTTATCGATTGTCGCTGTAGCCGCGAAAGCTCGAATAGCACGTGTTCCCTGACTCTGAGTACTTAACAGCGGGCTGGTTTTTAGTCTGCCGAGTTTGCTATTTTCGCCCTCGATTGGTTCATCGGTGAATAAATCTCGACCACGCTTTCCCACATGTCTAACTGCATAATAGTCCTGCTTTCCCTGCGAGAGGCTTTTCACTGATTGTAAAGATGGCTTCTCAGTAGCAAATTCGCTAAAAAAGAGAGGCGCTTTCCCCGATTCATTCCGTGAATGGTAGTTTTGCGAATCTACACGTTCTGCAGAACCTAGGCTTTGGGTAGAGAGAAGAAACTGACCTTTTCCAACGTCGTTCGAGCGATTCTCGGCAATCATCTTATTGACCGCCTGAAGATCACTGCTAGAAGTTGGCATTTTAGATGGCTTACGACCAAGAGGGCGGAGCCCCTTTAGTTGGGCGCTTAATGCCGCATCCTTTGGAATTTCGCTATTGCGTCCCACTGGAATTGGAGTTTTTGGCTGCGAATCCCCCTGGGGAAATTGGCCAGTATAATGAGACTTGCTTGCACTACTTGTTTTCATCAAGATTCACTCCTATTGATTAAACTACCCCCTGATTTGCTTGGCTGTATAATTCAAAAAATTTTCTTGACTTTATTTAAATGGCCCATAAGCACTCAACAACGCCTCAAATAAATTATTATTTTCCTGGCGCCCTTGCATGCTTCCGCTAATAAAAAAGGTCCTTGTATGAAGAACGTAGACGGACTGAAATATTTTAGCTTTGCGGTATCAGTAGACGCACACTTAAGAGAAAAAACCCGTCTGAGAGCGAATATTTGATTCTGCAGGACGGTGACGCGTTTAACAAAAAAGGGTTCCTGATTAGCCCTGACCTTCAGCCGCCAGTCGCAGGATCTGCGCCGCGCTGGGTGGATGCTGCTGTCACTCTGAAGCCAACGAGGTGACGTGATGAGCATCAATGCGGTGCAGTTCCAGGCTGGATTGTCGATGCCTGAGTTCTTCGCGTTCTACGGCACCGAGGCCAAGTGCTATCGCGCGCTCTACACGTGGCGTTGGCCGCAGGGCTTTCGTTGCCCTGTTTGTGCCGGGCGCGTGCGCTCGCGTTTCAAGCGGCGTGCTGCGATCTACTACCAATGCAGCGCGTGCCGGCATCAGACCAGTCTGATGGCAGGCACGATGTTCGAAGGCACCAAACTGCCGCTGCGCACCTGGATGCTGGCCTTGCACCTGTTGACCTCGACCAAAACCAACATGGCCGCACTGGAGCTGATGCGTCATCTGGGGGTTAACTACAAGACGGCCTGGCGGATGAAGCACAAGATCATGCAGGTCATGGCCGAGCGTGAAGCCACGCGGAAATTGGCGGGTTTCGTGCAGATCGACGATGCCTATCTCGGCGGCGAGCGTAACGGTGGCAAGGCCGGACGCGGATCAGAGAACAAACAAGCGTTCCTGATTGCGGTGCAGACCGATGCCACCTTCACCGCGCCGCGCTTTGTGGTGATTGAGCCGGTGCGCAGCTTCGACAACACCTCGCTGCAGGACTGGATTGCCCGTCGCCTGGCGCCCGAATGCGAGGTCTACACCGATGGGCTGGCCTGCTTCCGCCGGCTGGAAGACGCCGGCCACGCGCACACCACGCTGGACACTGGCGGTGGTCGTGCCGCGACCGAAACGGCCGGTGCACGTTGGCTCAACGTGGTGCTGGGCAATCTCAAACGCGCCATCAGCGGCGTGTATCACGCTATCGCGCAAGGCAAATACGCAAGGCGCTACCTGGGAGAAGCGGCCTATCGTTTTAATCGTCGATTCCGCTTGCGCGAGATGCTGCCGCGACTTGCCACGGCCATGATGCAATCCAACCCATGTCCAGAGCCGGTCCTGAATCGCCCCGGCTTTCGTGGAGGCCAGTTGGTGTGAGTCAGACCGACATGGCCTGACCTGCGAGTTGCCAATGGTAGTTAGCCTCGGCTTCGGCCGGCGGGATGTAGCCGAGGGACTCCATCAACCGGTGATGGTTGAACCACGAGACCCATTCGAGCGTGGCGAGTTCAACGGCTTCCTTGCTCTTCCAGGGCGCCCGGCGGTGGATCAGTTCGGTCTTATACAAGCCGTTGATGGTCTCGGCCAGGGCGTTGTCATAGCTGTCCCCCTTGCTGCCTACCGAGGGCTCGATGCCCGCTTCGGCCAGCCGCTCGCTGTAGCGGATGCTGACGTATTGCGAGCCGCGGTCCGAGTGATGGATCAAGGCGCCATCGCGCTCGGGCTTGCGCGCGTACAGCGCCTGCTCCAGCGCGTCGAGCACAAAATCCGTTCGCATGGAACGGCTGACCCGCCAACCCACGATGAACCGCGCGTACACGTCCACGACGAAGGCCACGTAGACCATGCCCTGCCAGGTCGAGACGTAGGTGAAGTCACTGACCCACAACTGGTTCGGCTTGTCGGCCTTGAACTGCCGGTTCACCCGATCCAGCGGACACGGCGCCTTGGCATCCGGCGACGTCCCCCCAATTTTGAGTAGCACCTCAGTTTGGAGTCCAATTCCCTACCCCAAGGAGATTGGACGTGAAGAAGCGTTTTTCTGAAGAACAGATCATCGGCTTCCTGCGCGAAGCTGATGCCGGTGTGGCGATCAAGGATCTGTGCCGGCGGCATGGCTTCAGCGAGGCCTCGTATTACCTGTGGCGCAGCAAGTTCGGCGGAATGAGCGTGCCCGACGCCAAGCGGCTCAAGGATCTTGAGGCCGAGAACGCGCGGCTAAAGAAGTTGCTGGCCGAGCAGTTGTTCGAGAACGACCTGATCAAGGATGCGTTGCGAAAAAAGTGGTGAGCGCACCGGCGCGTCGTGCGCTGGTGCGCGAGTGGATCGGGCGTGGTGCCAGCGAGCGTCGCGCCTTGGCGGCGATCGGCATGAGCGCCAGCGCGCTGCGCTATTGCCCACGCCAAGACCGCAATGGCGAACTGCGCGAGCGCATTCTTGCGTTGGCGCATCGCCATCGCCGCTACGGCGTGGGGATGATCTATCTCAAGCTGCGACAGGAAGGACGCCTGGTGAACTACAAGCGCGTGGAGCGGTTGTATCGCGAGCAGCAGCTACAAGTGCGGCGCCGCAAGCGCAAGAAGGTGCCGGTTGGCGAGCGTCAGCCGCTGCTGCGGCCAGCGCAGGCCAACCAGGTGTGGTCGATGGACTTCGTGTTCGACCGCTCCGCCGACGGCCGAGTGATCAAGTGTCTGGTGATCGTGGACGACGCAACGCACGAAGCGGTCGCCATCGAGGTGGAACGCGCGATCTCCGGGCACGGCGTTGCGCGCGTGCTGGATCGGTTGGCACACAGTCGCGGTTTACCGAAGGTGATCCGCACCGACAACGGCAAGGAGTTTTGCGGCAAAGCGATGGTCGTCTGGGCACATGCCCGTGGTGTGCAACTACGGCTAATCCAACCCGGCAAGCCAAATCAAAACGCCTATGTTGAATCGTTCAACGGCCGACTACGCGACGAATGCCTCAACGAGCACTGGTTCCCGACGTTGCTGCACGCGCGCACCGAGATCGAACGCTGGCGACGCGAATACAACGAGGACCGACCGAAGAAAGCAATTGGCGGCATGACGCCGTCCGCTTATGCCCAACATCTGGCAAACACCGATATCATCAACCCCGGACTCTAAACCCGACCGCTACTCAGGGCGGGGGGACGTCGATAGAACGCGAAGAACTCAGGCATCGACAATCCAGCCTGGAACTGCACCGCATTGATGCTCATCACGTCACCTCGTTGGCTTCAGAGTGACAGCAGCATCCACCCAGCGCGGCGCAGATCCTGCGACTGGCGGCTGAAGGTCAGGGCTAATCAGGTAGTGTCAATTGTCACCTTACGATTCAATGGCTTTCCTTATCTTTCTCAACCGAGAAGCTTCAATAGACATGCTATAACTCAGATTTCCTCTTTCGACGCGAAAATTACGTACTCTTTCGGAAAGAGTTTCACTTGGATTGGTACTTCCAGTACTCACGTTCCTATCAGAATTTTCAGGCTGATTTGATAAATACTCGTCTACAGTCGCTCTCGAATGTGAGTGCTTATAAAATACGGGTGGCAAGAATTTATCACCATCCACAATTTCAATGCCCTTATGCAATATAGACTTTTTTTCCCATGATGGAAAGCATCGAAGATTTCTTCTAAGTTTTCCATGCAAATCATCAAAGATGCTGTCTTTTTGATAGGCAGACAGAGCAAGATTAAGCGAAAACATAATGCAATCAAAGCGTGATTTTTGAGCCCCCAGCTGAATGACTGCCATATCACCATTTTCACCATTTTCACCAAGGCAGCTCTTAACGTTTCTGCCAAGAAGCTCATAACCGGCCAGCATCTGTATTTCCCCATCCTGCATGCCATAGGCAAGGGCCGGCTCGATTACCAACATTGTCCGCTTCCCATTTTCAATTCTGACGTCAATTGCCGCGTGATGTAGGCTTTGAGGAGACAAGCGAACTACAGATCGCCAAGCTGGTTTATCAGTAGTCATAAATTCCGAGAAGAATGCCTGGGCTGAGTCATGACAACTGAGGTGAAGTCCCGAAAACCGACTGTTATAGGCGTTTGCCAAGCAATACTTGTTCGTTGAATCCAATCTCGTTATAGCCTCTGAACTTCCAGTTTTTGCGGCCTGCAAAGCGGCTTCTGCATAAATTTGTAGCTCATGAGGAATGTAATTTGAACTATTCAGTGCGTTTGTTAGGTCTGTAGCTTTCTTGCGTGGGCGCCTTGGCAGGGAATTAAATGGCGAGCCGCTATCTGAATGGCTTGTGGAGCCTGCGGCATCAGCTACATTCTCGCCTTGGGCATCATCCTGTTGATCGCTCCTGTTGGAACGGCTGGAGCGGCTAGAACGATTAGAGCCAAGGCCAAGGGAGCGCATAAAATTTTTCATATAAGATCACCATGTGTTAGGTGGATATACTGTAGGAGCAAGTTTAGGGGGAAGCTTTCCGATTCGCTCCGCCTCACCGAAATCCTGGCTGGGACGACGAAGGCACTGACGTGGAGGATTCCCGAGCCTTCGCCAAGCGGCTGATCATCTGCCTGCCGGCATTGCACCGGCTGAGATGGCGTTTTCGGGTTCGCCAACGGAGTGCACTGGCCGCAGCCGCGCCAGGAGTTGTTCCAACGTGCTCAGGCGCACCGTGGCCCGCAAGGTGTCCGCCTCGGCGTGTTCCCGGCGCTGGCGCTCTTCGACCAGTTCGGTCCGCGCCGCAGCCAGTTCGGCGCGCACGCCTTCCAGCGCATGGACATCTTGGGTCCAGCGCACCTGCAGGGCTTGGTGCTCGGCGGCCGTCAGGCGCAGCGCGTCGCGCTCGCGTTGCTGGGCGTCGGCCCGCTGGCGTGCCTGCGCCAGTTCCCGCTCCAGGCGGGTCTGGCGTTCCAGCCACTGGCCGTTTTCCCGGTTGAGCTGTATCAGGTCGTGATTCTTGGCGGTCAGCGCCTCGTTGGCCTGCCGTAGGGCGACCTGCAACTCCTGCACCTGGTGCGCGTGCCGGCGCTGTTCCTGCTCACGCTGGTCCTTGACCGAGGTGCGGTAGTGCTCCAGGGCTTCCCTGGCGTGTTCGTGCTTGTGTTCCAAGGATTTCGCATGGGCGTCGTGCTCGGCCAATCGCGCCGTGAGGCCCGCGATCCGCTCCTCCAGCTGAGCTAGCTCGGTAGCGCAGCTGGCCACCTCGCTCCTGGCAGCGTCGCCCGCCTCGCGTTCGGCCTGCAGCGCGGTCTCGCAGCGTTGCAGCTGCGTCCTGAGCGAGCCGGCCTCCTGCCGGGCCTGCTCCAGCGCTTGGGTGCGTTCCTGCAGCTGCGCCTGGAAGCGCGCCTGGGCCTGCGCCACGACCGTGTCGGCCTCGCTGTGCAACCGCTCGGCGAGGCGGGCGATGAGGTCTTGAAGTGCGTCGCTCACGGCCATCTTCGCGCCAACGCCTTGCCCTTCCTCCTCTTCCAACTCCCTCAGATAGCGGTGGATGGTGGTCTTGGATCCCGTGTTGCCGAGCGCCACCCGAACCGCATCGACAGACGGATGCGTGCCCGTGGCGCGCAGCCGATCGCGGGCGCGTTGCACATCGCTTTTGTACAACCCGGACCTTGCCATCCGTCACTCCACGTATTTCGTAACGTATTACATACCATGTAATTACATACTCCTCAACGCATTACACGGGACCGTCGATAGGCGTTGAGCTCACGCGGGATAATGTTGAATTATCCCGCCTTATGCGGAATTTTCGGCTACAGTCGCCCTGCGGCCGTACGAAACGGCGGTTCGGAGCGACGCGGTGAGCTCGGTCAAGCAGTATCTGGAAGCGGCAACTCGCGCCAACACCGAGCGCGCGTATGCAGGGGCGATCCGTCACTTCGAGGTCGAGTGGGGTGGTCATCTGCCGGCGACTGCGGAGCAGGTGGCGCGCTACTTGGCCGCCTACGCCGGGCAACTCGCGCTCAACACACTCAGGCACCGGCTCGCAGCACTGGCCCAGTGGCACCAGGCGCACGGTTTCGCCGACCCCACGCGGGCGCCCGTCGTACGCAAGGTGCTCAAGGGCATCCAAACCCTGCACCCGAGCGTCGAAAAACGCGCCACGCCCCTGCAACTCACCCAGCTGGGCCAGGTCACGACACGGCAGGAAGACGCTGCGGCCGCGGCCCGGTCTCGCGGCGATCGCGTCGCAGAACTGCGGCATCTGCGCGATCGCGCCTTGCTGCTGCTCGGCTTCTGGCGCGGCTTCCGCGGCGATGAACTCACCCGCCTCCAGGTGAACCACCTGCGCCTGGTGCCGGGCGAAGGCATGACCTGCTTCCTGCCGCACAGCAAGAGCGATCGCCGGCACGCCGGCACCACCTACAAGGTCCCGGCGCTGTCGCGCTGGTGCCCGGTGGCTGCCACCATGACCTGGGTCGCGGCAACCGCCCTCCACGAGGGGCCACTGTTTCGCGCAGTCAACCAGTGGGGCGGGATTGCCGCGCCACTCCACCCCAACAGCCTGGTGCATCTGCTACGGCGGATCTTCCGCGAGGCGGGGCTGAGCTCTCCCGACGACTACAGCGGCCACTCGCTGCGGCGCGGCTTTGCCGGCTGGCCAACGCCAACGGCTGGGACGTCAAGGCGCTGATGGAGTACGTCGGCTGGCGCGACGTGCACTCGGCGATGCGTTACCTCGACGGGGCCGATCCGTTCGCCCGCCGGCGCATTGAGGCGAGCCTGTCGCCAGCTACTCCACCGCTGCTGGCCCTGGCGGCGCCGGCTCCCGATCCAGTGCCGACCACGGCGGTCGAAGCGACTGTCACCCTGACGCGCTTCAACTCGCGTGTGCGCGGACTGGCCAAAGCGCATCGGCTGATCGAGCAAATCTGCCTGCAACCGCATCAGGCGCAGCGACTCAACGCCGACGGCACGCGCTACCGGTTGGCGATCGCCGCCGTTGACGAGGCGGCCTTTGAAGAAACCATCGCAATGCTGCTCGACGAGATGCACCGCATCGCCGACAACCACCAGTGCTTCCTCGCCGTCGCCTTGCGCGATGAAGCGGGCGGGCGCCATTGGGACTGAGCTGAGCATGACGACGCTGCACGAAACCGCCTACCCGCGCCTCAAGCCCGATCCCACCGCCAAAGAACTTCAGGATATCTACACGCCTACTGCGGCGGAGCTGCAGTGCGTCCGGAACATCGCTACCGGCCCGGCCACACGGCTGGCCCTGCTACTGCATCTGAAGCTGTTCCAGCGCCTGGGTTATTTCACGACCCTGATCGAGGTGCCCGAACGTATCGTGCAGCATGTCGCTCAGACGCTGGGAATGCGCCGCGTGCCCGCCGACCGGTTGGCGAGCTACGACGCCTCCGGCGCCAAGCGCGGGCATCTGGCCCAACTGCGGGCGTTCCTCAACGTCTGTCCGCTCGATGCGGCTGGGCGAGACTGGCTCGGCACCGTGGCTGAAACGGCTGCGCGGACCAAGCACATCGTGCCCGATATCGTGAACGTGATGCTTGAAGAGCTGGTGCATCACCGCTTTGAGTTGCCGGCCTTCAGCACGCTCGAACGCATCGCGATCGCCGCCCGCCAACGTGTCCACGATGCGCACTACCGCCAGATCGCCGATGCGTTGTCACCGACCATGTGGACGCTGATCGATAACCTGCTGCTGACACCACCAGGCAGCCACCACAGTGATTGGCACACGCTCAAGCGCGAGCCCAAACGCCCAACCAACAAGGAAGTGCGCCATTACCTGCGGCACATCCAGCGCCTGCGCATCCTGGCCGAGCAGCTGCCGCCGATCGATGTTTCGGTGCCTAAGCTCAAGCAATTCCGGGCGATGGCCCGCGCACTTGATGCCGCCGAGTTGGCCGAACTGGTCCCGATCAAGCGCTATGCGCTGGCCGCGATCTTCATCCGCTCCCAGTATCGCAAGACGCTCGACGATGCGGCCGACCTGTTCATCCGCCTGATCCAGAACCTGGAGAACACCGCGCAGCAAAAGCTGATCGCTTATCAGCTCGAACACAGCAAACGGGCCGATGCCCTGATCGGCCAGCTCCGGGAGATCCTGCAGGCCTATCAGGTCGAGGGCACAGACACCGAGCGTGTGGGCGCGATCGCGGGCGTGCTGGTCGCCGACATCGCTTTGCTGACGGCTGAGTGCGACGAGCACATGGCCTACGCCGGCCGCAACTATCTGCCATTCCTGCTGGCACCCTACGGGACGTTGCGTCCGCTGCTGTTCAACTGCCTGGAAATCATGGGCCTGCGTGCCGCCAGCCAGGACCCCAGCATGGAGCGCATGATCGGCGCTGTCCTGGCGCTGCGCAGTCAGCGCCGCGAGACGATCGAGGCCGCTAGCCTGGGCGTGGCTACAACCGACCTGACGTGGTTATCGTCAGCCTGGCGCAAGCATGTGATGCCCAAAGCCTTGGCCGCCGCCAGCCCCGGCTGGATCCATCGCAAGTACTTCGAACTGGCGGTGCTCGCGCAGAACAAGGACGAACTCAAATCCGGCGACCTGTACATCCCGCACGGCGAGCGTTACGACGACTACCGCGAGCAACTGGTCGACGAGGCGACACTCGCGCAGGAACTGGACGCCTACGGCGAGGTCTCGGGCATCGCCACCGACGCGGCTGACTTCGTGCAGGGTCTGCGCACCGAACTGACGACATTGGCCGATGCCATGGACGCTCGGTTCTCGGACAACCTGCACGCCAGCATGGTCGACGGGCGGCTGGTGCTCAAGCGCCTGCAGGGCACACAGGTGACCCAGGCGATCGCCACAGTGGACAGCGCGATCACCGACTGGCTGCCGCCGACCAGCATCGTCGATGTCCTGGTCGACGCCACCCGCTGGCTGGACCTGCACGTGCACTTCCGCCCGATCGCCGGCACCGACGCGCGAGTCGACGATCTGCTGCGGCGCGTGATCACCACCCTGTTCTGCTACGGCTGCAATCTGGGGCCGACCCAGACCGCGCGTTCGGTCAAGGGCTTCAGCCGGCGCCAGATCTCGTGGTTGAACTTGAAGTACGTCACCGATGAAACGCTCGACAAGGCGATCGTCCAGGTGATCAACATGTACAACAAGTTCGAGTTACCCGGCTACTGGGGCAGTGGCAAGAGCGCCTCGGCCGACGGCACGAAGTGGAGCGTGTACGAGCAGAACCTACTGTCGGAATACCACATTCGCTACGGCGGCTATGGTGGCATCGGTTACTACCATGTGTCCGACAAGTACATCGCGTTGTTCAGCCACTTCATCCCGTGTGGCATACACGAAGCGGTCTACATCCTCGACGGGATGCTGGCCAACCGGTCCGACATCCAGCCCGACACCGTACACGGCGACACCCAGGCGCAGAGCTTCCCGGTATTCGGGCTGGCGCATCTGCTGGGCATCAACCTCATGCCGCGCATCCGCAACATCAAGGACCTGGTGTTTTCCCGGCCGGAGCCAGGTCGGACCTACGAGAATATCCAGGCGCTGTTTGGGGACAGCATCGACTGGACACTCATCGAGACCCACGTGCACGACATGCTGCGGGTCGCCATCTCGATCAAACTGGGCAAGATCACCGCTTCCACCATCCTGCGCCGGCTCGGCACCTACAGCCGCAAGAACAAGCTGTACTGGGCATTTCGCGAACTGGGCAAGGCGGTACGCACACTGTTCCTGTTGCGCTACATCGACGATGTCGAAGTGCGCAAGACCATCCACGCCGCCACCAACAAGAGCGAGGAGTTCAACGGCTTCGTCAAATGGGCCTTCTTCGGCGGTGAAGGGATCATCGCCGAGAACGTCCAGCACGAACAGCGCAAGATCGTGCTTTACAACCAGTTGGTGGCCAACCTGGTCATCCTGCACAACGTGGAGCAGATGACCCGCGTGCTGGCCGAGCTACGGGACGAGGGCTCAAACATCAGCCCGGAAGTGCTGGCCGGCCTGTCGCCGTATCGGACCAGCCATATCAACCGGTTCGGTGACTACACCTTGGACCTCAAGCGGCAGGTCGAGCCAATCGATTTCTCGCGGAGAATTCTTGCGGCGACAACGCGTTAGGACGCAATCAGCTGTTTTTTTACCGGGCGAATTCCTGCTTGCCCATCGCGGTCAAAAACGCATAACTGCAATAATTACATCCTGGGAACAGGAGGACTAGAGTGGCCGCTCAACCACCACCTCGGGTATCTCATGATCATGCCTTCGCGCCTTTTGCGTTTAACGCTCGGTGTCAGCGTCTGTGTGGCCGCAACCAGCGTAGCAGCGCAAGCCATCGCTCCCGAAACAACCGCATCCTCCGCAACCGACGCCGGTGGGCAACAGCAGGATCCCGCACCCACTTCGAGCTTCGAACAGTGGCTGGCAGACTTCCGCCAACGTGCGCTTGCCGCCGGCATTGGAGCCACCACGCTGGATAACGCATTGGCTGGTGTCACACCCGATCCAGCGGTGCATGAACTGGATCAGCGGCAACCCGAATTCACCCAGTATCTATGGGACTATCTCGACGCGCGTGTCACACCTGCGGCCATCCAGGAAGGACAGCAGCTGCTGATCAGCCAGCACGCCCTCTTCGAGAAGTTGCGGCAGCACTACGGTGTGGATCCGGGCATTCTGACCGCTATCTGGAGCATGGAAAGCGGGTACGGCAAGCAGATCGGGGACTTTTATGTCATTCGCTCCCTGGCGACACTGGCCCATGAGGGACGGCGCACCACGTATGGCAACACGCAGCTGCTTGCGGCCCTGCAGATCCTGCAGACGGAAAACAGCATTGATCGCTCGCAACTGGTGGGTTCGTGGGCCGGCGCCATGGGACAGACGCAATTCATTCCGAGCACCTATCGCGACTACGCCGTCGACGAGGATGGCGACCAGAAGCGGGATGTCTGGAATTCCAAGGCGGACGCTTTGGGCTCTGCGGCGAATTATCTCAAGCAGAACAATTGGACCAGCGCTGTTCCCTGGGGCCAGGAAGTCCAGCTGTCAGCCGGCTTCGACTACGCGCAAGCCGACCTGACGATCAAGAAGACCGTCGCCGAATGGCAGCGCCTGGGCGTGGCGCCCCGCAGGCCGATTGCGCCCGCACTGGCGCAGCAGTTGGCATCGGTGTTGTTGCCCACCGGATACCGCGGCCCGGCCTTCCTAGTGTTCGATAACTTCCGCAGCATTCTGCGCTACAACAATTCCACCGCCTATGCCCTGGCGGTCGGCTTGCTGGCAGACGGCTATGCGGGCAGGGCCGGGGTCGAGCAACCCTGGCCCAAAGACGATCCGCCGCTCAATAGCACGGCCCAGATCACCGAGCTGCAGCAGAGGCTGACCGACAAGGGATTCGACGTGGGCGGCATCGACGGTGTGCTGGGGGCGCAAACTCGCCAGGGAATCCGTGCATTCCAGCGTAGCCAGCAATTGCCGCAGGACGGTTACGCCAGTACGTCGCTGCTGGCCCGTCTGCGGGCCGCCTGATCGGGGATGTACGTCGGAGGCTGCAATTCTTCACCCACTTACAAGTACTGCAAGGCCATCAATAATGGTGTGGGAATCTCAAAAATGGGTTGCACTATCTCAACGACAAACAACGCCCCGCACTCGCCGCGCCAAGAGGACGCGCCTCCCCTTCCGCCGCAGACGCGGCAATCCTTTGTGGGTGTCGTAAATGGGCTGTTGAGCGATTTGCCCAAGCGTCGGCGTCGTGGTGGGTCGCTCTCCGATCCTGATATCTCCCTCGCCGGCTACTTGCTGAGCAAAGCCGTCATCGGGGATCCGGTCGAGCCCCAGGACATCCCTCGGCTGCACAAGGCGAACAACACGATGCAGGAGACACGGGCGCGCTTCCCATACGGACGCGGCAACGTCGCCACCGACATTGCCGTCAGCGATCACGCATCCAGTCAACATGCGCAGGCCGCACATGATGTGTTTGTCGATCTGGTGCGCGCCGCGCCGCCGGCGTCAATGCTCACGAATCCGACGCTGGGGCATGCGGTCGTATCTGAATTCGTCCAGGGCGGTCATTGCGCCGGATATGCTGCCGTAGCAACCATGCGACATGTACAGAAGCTTCAGCCAGAAGAAAGCGTCCACTATGTCCAGCACAACCATCAGGGCCATGACTGGGCTGAGTCGCGCGTGCCGGACGGACATCACAAGACCATCGTCCTAGACCCTTGGGCTCAAGGACCGGCGGTGTTTGCGTCCGACAGCAGATTTGCGGCAAATGCTCAACACACCCAAGAACGCTTGGCCTTGAATGCCAAGGACGGAGATGATATTGCCGCCAAGACGGCCGCAGGCGCGCAGTATCTTCTGGAAAACTGCCTCCCCCTGACTGAAACACACCTCAAGAGACTGAAAGCCCAGGAGTTCCATTGCGCGCCTGAGGAAGTCTGGCAACCGCAACCTGTGGTAAGCGATGCGTTTAGTAGACGGGTTCGGCAAAGTCTGGCTACATTGACCAACTCTTCAGAGCTTGGCTTGTCGCGGGCAGAGCAGAGCAGCAAGGCTTTGAAGAAGATGTCCATCAAATCGGCATGCGCACTGGGTTTCGGCAAGAAAGCAGCAAGCGCAGCTGCCGAAGGCATTGCCGCTGCCGCATATCAGCTGGGCGAGCAGAGCCAGTAACCGGTGATGGACCCAACCATGCGGGTGGGTCACATCAGTCCAAGACTCTAAACCCAGCCGGTACTCAGGGCGGGGGACGTCGAGCCAAGCATTTTTCACAAACTCCTGCGGGCACTTTTGAGCGCTATCTATCTATTCATTACCGGGCTTGGGCGCGATCAGTTCCTTCTGCTCAGGTAGCGGACCGGGACGGAAGCGCCCTCCCGCTTGCGCTTGCGACACGGCAAACTGCACATCATCTTCAGTATCGGACTGACTCCTAATCGAGCTTTGCCTCTTCAATCCTTGCAATACACCCTGTGTCTCCCGATGAGTCGCCGACTCTTGCGTCGCTTGCTCATTCGTGGTCCGACCAGCGTGTTGCTCGACAACATATTCGCTCGCTTTCCCACTGGCACCTGTGACGTTGAAGCATCCCATATAAGAACTCCTACTTGAGAGTGCGGGCTGCTAACTTCTCACGAAAAGCGTAAACCTGCTTTCGCCAAGCGAAAAACTCTTTGGACTAGCGAAATTGTGCCTAGTGATCGGGCGCAGCTGAAAACTAAACAACGTGCCTGGACCTCGTGGGTAAATGTGCTGCCGTGTGTGTAAACACTACGTTATTCAGTGGAATGTGGATCCGGGAGATGTGGGGAGGTCGGTGTGCGAGGCTGCTATGGGGTCGATGCCGCCGCAGGCGTCATGATCGGCGGGGCCACGTCCACGACCAGTACGGCCACGCGCTAGAGGAGGCTACCCACCGCGTCGAGTCGGTCAAATTTCAATTCAGCGCGAGGCCTATGCAGAGGGACGGTAGAACTTCTCGAAAACCCTTTTCCGACAAAAAGTTAGCTCATTTTTGGCTGTTTTTACGCGAATCCCTGCCGACCCTCCAATACGGCTTTCTTTGGGATGGAATTCAACATAGGAAGTCTCTAGCGGTCCACTTGGGTATACCTAAACGTACCATCAAATTTACGGGTGGCCCAAAAAATTTTTATGGACTTAAACGGGCCACCTGAAATGGGCCAGCCTAAATGGACCATTCACGGCGCGATCAAAAGCGGGCGGGTTTGCAGAGGAGGGGGAGGGCGGCTCCCTGTCGTCGGCGGGAGCGTTGTCCTCGGCCCTGAAGCCCCGCGTCTGCGGGTGAGGCGTTCTCCGTAGGGGGTTCCCCCCTACACCCCGGTCGGGCACCTGGTCGTCAGCAGCGCCGGCGGCGACGGCCTGCACGTGGGCAGTGCCGGCACAATTTATGCTTCAGACAAAGGCTTGAGCGGTGCGGCCAGCGCTTGGCACACCTGGGAAAGCGGTGCTGCCAGGGGCAGGGCAGGGGGCGCGAAAACGCGGACGCGATCGCCGTCGATGACCAGCGAAAAAGGAATCGACTCGCCTAGTAGCGGTGAGGCAATCGGGATCTTCGGTGGATCCATGAAAAGTGCGGTGCGCAGCAGCGCGCCGTGCTTGTCGCGGTAATCGGCCAGGCCGCGGATCCTAGAGCCGATGCACGCGGCGAACGGACAATCCGGCGCTTGCGCCTCCAACGCGAAGCGGGCCAGGCCTGCGGCGTGCACCTGCACGCCGTAGCGCCCAGTGGCGCATTCGGACAGCGCGGGATGCTCGATGAAGGTTGCCAGGTAGGCGACCGTCTCGACGGTCGCAACGTCTGCCGTCTGGCCGGCGCTGCCGGCGTTGTTGTGGGCGACCAGACCGGCGATGGCCAGTAGGATCCCGCCTGCGGGAATCAGCACGCAGGCGGCCTTCAAGGGATCAGCGCGAACAGGGCGCGCTCGATCTTCTCTGCCGGCATGCAGGCGTCCGTCAGGACGCGCACGGCCACGTCGCTGGCCAGCTGGTAGGCGGCACGCTCTGCCTGTTGTTTCTGGCCGCCCTCACTGGCCAGCAGCGCCAGGCGCATGATCCTGCTTCGGCTGCTCCTGGATCCGCTCTTAGATTTCCTCGCGGTGCACGGGCTCGCTATGCGGGCCGTGATCCCGGTCGCCGATGTAGAGGCTTCCCCATCGCAGCGCGTCAGAATCAGCATGATTTCGCTCCTTGAAGGGCCTCCGCCGCCGGGGCAGGGTGGCGGAGGCCTGGTGGTAATGGGCCAACACTCAATTCCCCGGCGTCGTTCATGCGCCGGGGTCTTTTTATGCAGCTTTGCGTTGTGCCGCCCGCAGCTGGCGGACCTTCTCAAAGCTGTAGGCGTTCAACGTTCTTGCGCCTTTCAACGCAGCCTCGCCGCAATGCCACAAGGCGACGGAGCCGAGAAACGCGACCACGGTGAGGCGGATCATCGGCCAGTTAGTCGGGGACGAAAGCCAGTAACAGGCCACCGCGCCGACGATGCCGACGCCGCCCAGCAGGATTAGCAGGATCCGCGCTGGCCAGAGCAGCGGCGAGAGGATCGCCGCCACGGCTGCTGCGGCGGCGCCGACCAGCCACCAGGCCCAGCAGCCCTTCTCGCCCGCGCCCTGGCGCGGCTTGGCGGGACCAGGGCGGCGGGGACGGGGGCGCTGGAAGGGAATGACCTTGCCCATTTCACTTGATCTTCAAATCGTCCAGGCTGTGGCCTTCGCCAGCCAGGTATTCGGAAACCCAGTTGGGTTTCCGGCCCTTGCCGGTCCAGGTGAATTTCGACTTGCTGGGGTGCCGGTACATCGCCCGCGACCGCGCCGGCCCACGTGCCGGCAGCTGAAACAGGACGGTCAAGTCGGCGACCGAGAAGCCGGCTGCTTCCAGGACTGCAATCACCTGGCCCTTGACCGCTTGCCGCTCCCGCTCCTTAGCATTGGCCTTTTGCTTGTCAATTTCCTGCTGTAACAGCGTGAGTTGCGACACGGACAAGGCCGTGAGGTCGAGATTCGCGGGCAGTACGTCGGGCTGGTCTTTTGCCATTGAAGGCTCCTTGGCGGGCAGGCCTGAACCGTCAGACCTAAATCAGTTATTTAAAAATGATTCGTCATTCATTGAAGATTGTCAACCGGCCTCAAGGTCAGGGACAAGGCTGTGGAACTGCGGCCGTTTTACGCCCCGATTCGGGCCTCGATCAATCGTCCAGCTCGTGGAGTAGGCCGTTCTCGTAGATGTACGGCAACAGGTCATTGCCATCGCGCAAACCCAGCTTGTTGAGGCCGTTGTATTTGTGCGTGGTCACTGTGCTGTAGCTGCGGCCCGTGGATTCCACGATGTCGTGCGCCTTGGACCCACGGCAGAAGGCGACGAGAACCGCGCGTTCGCTGTCGGTCAATGTGGACCAAGCGTGCTTGCTCACGCTGTCCAGGTCGATATGGCTGTCGGTGTAGGTCTGGCCCTTGGCCACGCCATCCAGCGCGTCGATGAGTTCGGCGGTCGGGCTGGTCTTGGCGACATAACCGGCCGCCCCAGCTTGCATCACCGCACGCGCGAGAAACGCGCTTTCCTCGGCCGTGTAGACCAGGACCTTGAGCGCAGGATTGGTTGCCAGGATGGCGCGCACCAATGAGACTCGCTTGAGGCTGCCCGGCATTACCAGGTCTAGCACGACGATTCGTGGCGTAGATACCTGTTCAGAACAAGCTGCCAGAAGCGCGGCGCTGGTATTGGCTGTGCTGAAGCGCGAGGCTGCCACGCCCAGCTGGTCGGCGAGCATAAGACTGACGGCGAGTGTCACCGAATGGTGGTCATCGGCGATGATGTAGGAAAAGCCGGCAACGCCTAATTGCATGGCGGCTGTGGCCGCCGTTCCGCCGACCACTGCTAAGTGGCTGGCGGCGGGCGTCGGGGCAGTCATGGGCTTATTCATTATGGCAGGCTGGTAATTGGTATGGGTTATATCCCACCCGTATCCGCCATGAAATTGGGAAAACTACGAGGCCCCGCTACCTAAAAACTAAATGGCGTCGAGTGACCGTAACGCGTCTGTTCGCGCTTGCCAAGCCGAACGGCGGGGCTGCCAACCAAGCTCTCTCCTGGCCTTGTCACACGAGACAGTTGCGGTAGTGTTCAACATGGAGATGAGCGTCGGTAGGTCGTTCTTCATCACGGTCTGCGCCAGCACGGCAGACAACCGAACGATTGAAAACGGCATCCGCCGGATCTTTCGCCCTTCCTCCTGGCCCCTTCGGATGTAATCGCCGCCAAGCGCGATCACATCGTCGGCTGCGACGTTATAGATACCCTGCGCACCCTTCTTCAAGGCCGCCAAGATGGCGTCTACCACGTCGGCTTCATGCACGACCTGCTGCTTGGGCTGGCTTTGGCCGAAGTCCAGCCATACCGGCAGCAGGAAAATCTCGCGTAGGAACTTCTGCGCGTGGGCCCCTACTATGAGGTGCGCACGGATCTGCACGGCACTGGGAATCTTCGCCGCGAGATAGCGTTCGACCTCGACCTTATGATCTGCATACGCGAACCAGGACGGCGGGTTTGGCTTCGCTTCCTCGGTCATGTTTTCGCCCGTGCCATAGACTGAAACGCTACTCAGGTTCAGGAACGTTCCGATCCCATTGGCAATGGCAGCGTCGATGACGTTCTGGCTGCCACCGACATTGATTTCGGTCATTTTCGGCAAACTCATCCGACCGCGCTTGACGGCAAAAGCTAGGTGAATCACCGCATCATGCCCGCGCATGAGGTCATGGACTTCGGGGTTGCGCATATCCATCGTGACGTGGGTGAACTTCGGATCAGCGAAGCCAGGCTCCACGATATCTATACCCGTGACGCTCGTCACAGAGGTGTCTGCAACAAGAGCAGGCAGCAGGACGCTTGCTAGGCAACCGGACGATCCGGTGAGGAAAATTTTCATTCGGCGTAGGCATCGGTTGGGAGTGGAGCAATTAGCGTACTGGAACATGCCTGCTCCACGCTCGCTAACAGTTTCTCCGGGTGGATGGGTTTACCAAGCGCAGCGTCCAACAGGCCATCAGACAAGGGCTGCTCAAAGACAAGTGCCCGGTCATCCGCAGCATCCGCGCTGAGAGCTATGATCTTGGCCCCTGGATTACGTGCCCGGATCGCCACGGCTAGCTCAATGCCGTTCATCTCCGGCATCCGGTAATCCAGAACATGCACGTCGTAGTGATTGCCGGCGTCGATGGCGGCCAAGGCTTCTACACCCCCTCCCGCCGCGTGTACGTGATAGCCGGCCTCCCGCAGTACGGCGGACCAGGCGCTGCGGCTTTGGAATTCGTCGTCCACAAACAAGACTGCAGCCGCACGTGCAAATGCTGTCCGCAGGGGCACAGCCGCTCGCGGGCGACTGTCAGTGTCCTGGAGCATGGCTGCGGGTGCTGTCAATCGAAAGGTGGAACCTTCGTCGGTGCTGTTCAAGGTGACTTGCCCGCCAACAACCTCAATCGTGTCGCGAACAATCGAAAGGCCCAGCCCAAGGCCATCAGCGCCAGTTGACGACCCCGCCCGATGAAACCTCTGGAAGACAAGCTGCTGCTGAGATTCTGGAATTCCGAACCCATTGTCGGCGACGACAAAACTTAGCATCGTTCCTTCGTAGTCAGCCCTAAGTTCGATCCTGTCGCCGCCGGAATGTTTTGCGGCGTTGTTCACTAGATTGATGAGGCAGATTGACAGTGCATGCACTGCACCGGAAAACATGCCGAATGACCCCGCATTGTTGATCGTGATCTGTGCGCCATTGACTGCTGCAAGCGGCTTTACGATTGTCGCCACCTGGCGCAGCAAATCGACAGGATCGAACTTTTCGTGATGCTCTTCGTAGGTGAGGTCTTCGGAGGCGGTCTTTCCAAGAATTGCACGGATTTGCCGTGTGAGTTGGTAGGCGTTGATGCGTATCCCGTCAATCGGCGGTGGCTGTAGGCCACAATAGCCGATGATCGAGCTGACAGGCGTCAACAGGTCGTGCGAAACGTTGCTAATGAAGCGGGTTTTGGTCTTGTTCGCTTCATCCAGTTCCCTGTTGGCCGCATCAAGCTGTTCTAACAGCTTGATGATCCGTGTCATCGGCGCGAGCTGCATCAATGGAACGACTGCGAGCGTTACTAACAAGGAGAGAAAGACCCCCCAATCTGTCCAGCTCGTGACTAGGCCAGAGACAACAAACGTCACCGTGGTAAATACCATGCCGAGCTTGAGGTAAAGCGGCTCCTGGTAACGGATGCCGTAGCCGATCCCGATCCACAACAGGACCGCGAAAAGGCCCATGAAGGAACTGCCCATTCCGACCATCACCAGGCCGATGATGAGACAGTCGTAGGCAAGCGCTCCGATCTGCCGAAGCCTGTCTGGCCCGACGCGCCGCCACGCCATGAACACCCAAAAAAAAGTCGCTAGCAGCGCAAAAAGCGAAATTTCGCGCAGGTATGGAGTGTTCTGTATCGAATAGCAGTAGATTCCGCATATGATGAAGATGCCAAACCGGAAGTAGGCTTGGTTGACCTCTTGCCGGATGGGGTTAACGCAATACCGTCGTTCAAGATGACGCAGGATCTTCTTGATCGGCCCTGCCTTGCGGGTGGCGGCCGCTTCGGCATGCTTGGGAGTTTGGGAATTATCCACATGCTTGGGAGTTTGGGAATTATCCATGTGGGTTCTAGTCGTCGATGACTCGCCTTCCAGCATCATCTTCATCAGTGAAGCGCTACGCTCGCTAGGGCATAGCGTGCTTACGTGCACTAATGGAAGTTCGGCGTTGGAGACGCTGCAAGCGATGGAGGTAGATGCGGCGCTGGTGGACTATCACATGCCTGGCATGAATGCCGCCGCCTTCATCGCGACACTTCGGAAGCAAACGAAATCGGCAACTGCTGCAACGCCCGTCGTCGTGATGACTGCGGACGCTTCGCCGAAAGTAGCTAGGACTGCGCTCTCGATGGGGGCTGCCGCTGTACTTCATAAGCCGCTCGGCTTAAACGAACTGGTGGCGGCGATCGATGCCGTAGATCTAAAGTCGCAACGATAATCCGCGAGGGCTGTTGCCGCAGCCGCAGCCGCAGCCACCAATCGGAATTGTGTTGCCATCTCCGCCCTGCATTCCCCTTGCATTAGCGGACCTAATAGGCCGGTGCATGCGACGATGAGCGCGTGATCGCCGATTGGTGCGACTGCGTTCTTGAGAGCATGCACCTGCGCAAACAGTTCTTCGCTCCTTGTTGTCGGGTCGGCGACGGTGCAGTGCTTTACGATTTCGTCCAATTCTTGAAGGATAGCGTCGGCATAGTTGGCCGCTGCGGCGGGATTGATTCGCGCTAGCGTCGCCAAGTTTGAGCCGGGGTCGATCTTGACCACCATCATGTAGTTAGCCTCGTAAATTTCCCAATTTTCATTTCCTACCTATGCACCCAGGATGTGCTTGGGCCGTTGTCGCTTGCCTGGCATCCGGGCAGCGCAGCTGCAAGCCTGTTGACAACAATCGTTTAGTGATAAATGATGCATCAGATGCTCAATATTGCATAAGCGAATTTAGCCAATGGCATTCCGAATTCTGGGACTTCTGGTGGGCTTGTTCTGCGCGATGATGGCACCAAACGCGCCGGCACAGTCCGTTCAGGAATTTGAAGCCCTGGCCCGCCAGTGCGCCCCGTCCGTCCATCCCGCCACTCTAGCCGCGGTCGTGAAGACCGAATCCAGCTTCCGGCCCTACGCCATTAACATCAACGGCAGCCGGCAGTTGCCGCGCCAGCCGGCAAACCAGGCAGAAGCCATCGCAACGGCCGAATACCTATTGGCCAACGGCTACAACTTCGATTCAGGCCTGGGGCAAATCAACAGCACAAACGTCCGCAAGTTCGGCATGGCCTGGACGGAAGTGTTTGAGCCGTGCGCCAACCTAACGGCTGCGGCCCGGGTCCTGACCGAATGCTTCGTGCGCGCCTCCGACGGCGAACCGAACGATCAAGCGGCACTGCGCAATGCGCTGTCCTGCTACAACACCGGCAACTTCACGCGCGGGCATGCCAATGGCTATATCGGCCGCGTCGAACGCTCTGCCGGCACGATTCCTGCGGCCGTGGTCCCGGCGCTTCTTCCCGATGGCCAATCCCACGAACCGGCGGTGGCCACGGTCACAGAAACCACCCCGCCGGCCTCGCGGCCCATCGCTGACGTTGGCCCTGACGCCTTTGGCCGGGGGCGCAGCGCCGCCTTCGGCCGGGCTTCCGCTAGGTCGCGGATGGAACGAGAACTGCAAAGCGAATCGGCCGCCATCACTGCGGCTAGCACTACATCAACAGGAGCGGATCGACCCATCACTCTCCCAGGATCGAATTTTGCAGATTGACGCTTCACTATGTAAATAGTGAAACGGACAAACCGCAAGGCAGCGCTTACGCTGGCCCGTTAACTTAGGCCAACGGGAGTGCTTGCAATGAAGCTTATTCAATCGCCTGAACTCGATCTGCTGCTTACCCACAGCACCATCGAGGAATGCTCGGTTATCGAGACAAAGGACCGCGCCTGGACGTTCGTGCTCCACGTGCGCAATCACAAGGATGGGTCGGTGTCGGAATACCGGCTTGTGAGTCAAAGGGGCAGGAAGCGGGAATGGAGCGATCCACGCGCGATGTTCCGGCTTCTACGCGACCACTACAACGTCCAGAAAGGACATTTCCAACTGAGGTAGATATGAAAGGCACCCCCGCGCGTTTCGCCGATTACAAGACCGCTGTCGCTTCCTCCCTGCTCCTGGCAATCGTTGCCGCCGATGCCGACGCCCAGGGACTGGCCAAGGCCAAAGGTTTCCTGAACTCGCTCAAGGACAATCTGCTGTCCTTCGTTCCCATCATCGCCATCTGCGCCGGCCTGGTCCTAGTCATCCTCTACTGGTTCAACGTGATCCAGAAAGAGGGTTTCATCAAGTGGATCGTGGGCCTCATCATCGCCGGCTCTGTCGCAGAAATCGTTGCACTGTTCGTCACCTAAGTTCAGGTGACGAACATGGACGAGAACGACAAGAAGCCAGCCACGTCATTCCCGCTGTTCAAAGGCGCAACGCGCACTCCCATGTTCATGGAAGTGCCATTGCTTCCTTTGATCCTCGCCGTTTTCTTCGTCTTCATCGTGGCGATGACGGTCAGCATTTTCTGCTGGGCGCTACTCATCCCGATCATTTTCGTCATGCGGCAAATCGTCAAGCACGACGACAAGGCGTTCGGCACTTGGGGTCTGTGGATCGATACCAAGCTGCGCAACACGAACAAGAGGTTCTGGAACGCCTCGTCGTATGCGCCCGCTACTTACAAGCGCAAAAGGAAGAAGTATGTCCGCTGAAATTGCTACGAGAAAGGAACTGGACGCCGAAAAGGCCATATCCAGCTTCATCCCGTACACCAGGCATGTTACCGATACGATCCTCGGAACAGCGGCCGGCGACTTGCTGACCGTGTTCAAGCTGTCCGGGCGTTCGCACCTCAGCGCAGACTACGAAACGCTCATGAACTGGGTGCGCGACCTGAACACTGTGTTCAAGGGCGCGGCTTCCGACCACCTGGCGCTATGGACGCACATGGTGCGCCGCCGAGTGACGGAGTATCCCCAAGCGCACTACGACAACACCTTTTGCGCGCAGTTCGACATGAAATACCGCGCAATGTTTACCGAAAAGTCGCTCATGGTGAACGAGCTTTACCTGACCGTGATCCATCGCGCGATGCCGGATAAGACGCTGGCGCTCCTGGCCAAGTTCGAGAAGCAAAGCACGCGGGAAAAGATCGAACGCCAGCAGTCCGCGGTGAAGGATCTAGAGGAACTTCAACGCCTGTTCTTCTCGTCGCTCAAGCGCTACGGCCCCGAAGTCCTGAGCACCTACAAGTGCGTCCACGCGCTGACGGACGTGACGGCAGATGATGGCACCGTACACCAGGAGGAACAGCGTATCGAGTTGGCCGATTGGTGGGAGCGCGAACGGCCCAGGTTCCCCCGCAAGCCCGACGACGGCCGTAGCGAACTTGAGTTCGCAGAGGCCGCCGCGGCGGCCGACAATCTGCCCGTGTATCTGTACTCGCGGCCAGCCGAGTTCCTGGCGCGCCTGGTCAACGGCGAACAACTGCCGATGCCGGTGACCTTTGCGCACTTCCGCGAAACGATGCCGCAGAACCGCATAAATTTCTCGTCCTGGGGTGAGTTGGGCGAGATTCGCACACCCACGCGCACGCGCTTTTTCGGCATGGTTGAGGTCTTCGACTACGAGAAGCGCACAGAGCCGGGCCACCTCAACACGTTCCTGAAAGCGCCTTACGAGTGCGTGCTGACGCAAAGCTTCTCGCTGCTATCGCGACACGCTGCCAGGGGCCAGCTTGAACGCCACCGTCAGCACCTGGTTGACTCAAATGATCCGTCCAGCGATCAGGTCAACCAACTGACCGTGGCTCTCGATCAACTCATGGCCGGCGAGTTCGCGTTTGGGGAGCATCACGCCACGCTGACCGTTTTCGGCGACACGCCGGCTGAAACCCGTGATCTGATGGAGAAGGCGCGCTCGGCCTTCTTCGATGTGGCCATCGTTCCCCAGGTGGTCGGCCTGGCGTTGGAAGCCGCGTATTGGGCGCAGCTGCCTTGCAACTGGAAGTACCGCCCGCGTCCGGCGCCGATTTCGTCGCAGAATTTCCTTAGCTTCTCGTCGCTTCACAACTACATGGCTGGCAAGCCGGCCGGCAACCCCTGGGGTCCGGCCGTCACGATGTTCAAAACGGACGCCGGCACGCCGCTCTACTTCAACTTCCACGCGACCGATCTCGACGAGGACAACGAAGGCGACCGGCCGGCTGGCCATACCATCGTCACCGGCATGACGGGGCAGGGCAAAACCGTCCTGCTGGGGATCCTGCTTGCCCAGGCCGGCAAGTTCCGGCCGTCCGTCGTGGTGTTCGACAAGGACCGCGGCATGCAAGGCACCGTCATGGCGATGGGCGGCAAGTATTTCCCGCTCGCCATGGGACAAGCCACCGGGATGAATCCCCTGCAGCTGGATCCCAGGCCGGAGAACATCATCTTCCTCAAGGCGCTCATCAAGCAGTTGGCCGAGTCATCGGGGGATCCGGTCAACCACAACGATGAAGTGGAGATTTCCCGCGCGATAGATACGGTGATGTTCCGCCTGGACAAGCCGCTGCGCCGTCTCTCTCTGCTGCTGCAAAATCTGCCGAACCCAATGCCGGACCCGAACGATCCGAACCCGCGGCCGACCGTGCATGCGCGACTGCTCAAGTGGGCCGAGGGCGGGGAGTACGGCTGGCTGTTCGACAACGAAACCGACGATATCGACCTGACCAGGTATCGCCTCTACGGCTTCGATTACACCGACTTCCTGGATGTGCCGATCATCCGCACGCCCATAATGATGTACCTCATGCACCGCACGGACGCGATGTTGAACGGCCAGCCGTTTATCAAAGTCATGGACGAGTTCTGGAAACCCCTGGAAGACGCGATCTTTGTCAAGTGGTCGAAGGACGGCTTGAAGACCATCCGCAAGGAAAACGGTCTCCTAGTGTTCGCTACCCAGGAACCGGGCGACGCCCTCGAAAGCCCGATTGCGCGCACGATCATCCAGCAGTGCGCCACGCAAATCTTCCTGCCGAACCCCATGGCCTCCCGTGCCGACTACGTGGAAGGCTTCAAGCTGACCGACGCCGAGTTCGACCTGGTGAAGTCGCTTCCCCAGGACTCGCGCAAGTTCGTCATCAAGCAGGGCGGTTGCTGCGCCGTGGGCACGATCAACCTGGTTGGGTTCGGCGACGAATTGCTGGTGCTGTCGTGTTCCCCGGACCGGGCCGAGATTATCGAAGCGGTCATCGCTGACGTGGGTGATGACCCCGATCGCTGGGTGCCGGCGTTCGTGAGCCGCGTCAAAACCAAGGAGAAACCGCAATGATCATCCAGCAGTGCGCTACGCAAATCTTCCTGCCGAACCCCATGGCCTCCCGTGCCGACTACGTGGAAGGCTTCAAGCTGACCGACGCCGAATTCCACCTGGTGAAGTCGCTTCCCCAGGACTCACGCAAATTCGTCATCAAGGAGAAACCGCAATGAGACTGCACGCACTAGGAGCCGCGTTGGTCGTGGGCCTGTCGCTGTCGTTCGGTGCCGGCGCGCAAATCCCGGTCACCGATGTGGCGATGAATACACAGACGCAGATGAATCAGACGGCCAACTTCGCTAAGTACGTTGAGCAGGTCGCGCAGCTGAAAAACCAGCTAGAACAGGCCAAACAGCAGTATGAAGCTCTGACCGGCTCGCGCGGCCTGGGTGACCTGTTCAACAACCCGGCGCTGCGCCAGTACCTTCCGCAGGACTGGACAGGTCTCTATGACGCCGTGCAGCGCGGGGACGTGACGGGCATAAGCGGCAAGGTCCAAGACATCATCGACAAGAACAAGAGCGGTTCGATCGCCGATATGTACGCCGACGTGAGCGCTCGCCAGGAACGTCTCGGTGCGGTGAACAAGGCAACAGGCCTAGCCGGTTTCGACGCCGCCATGAAGCGAGCCGATCAGATCCAGAGCTTGATCGGTCAAATCAATGGCACATCGGATCCGAAGGCCATTGCCGAGCTGCAGGCGCGCATCGCTGGCGAACAGGCCCAGGTGTCGAACGAGATGGTCAAGCTACAGCTGGTGTCGATGCTCCAACAGGCAGAGGAAAAGGCCATCGCCGCCAAGGCCGATGCTGTGTACGACAAGCAGATGAGCGGCAGCAACGACGTGCCACGGATGAAGCCGCGGACCTTCTGACCAGTTGTTCAAGGGTATGGCGCACGGATGCGCCGCTCTTGATCGCAGCGCTGGGAGCGCGACCGGATCTTCGCCGGAGCCAGGAAACGCAGCGGATTTCCCCCCGAGCCGGATCCCCCACCAACTGCCAAACCCGAGTTCGCATAACATTAATTATGTCAATACTTAATTAGGTCATTACGTATGAAAATCACTAAGCCCCTGTTTGTCTTACTAATCCTGTTTTCTGTCGCCAGCTGCAAGCCGGATCCATTGGTTCCGGCCCGCGACGTGGCGCACTTCAAGGCGCACCCGGACGAACGCGCCGACGTGCTGGCCAAGTGCGAAGCGGATCCTGGCCAGCTCAAAGAGCACCCCAATTGCGTCAATGCCCGGCAAGCGCAGTGGGACGAGTCGATGAAGTCGAACGACAACGCAGTTCCGCGCCTGCCGTCGAAGAACTGAGCGAAGGGAGGGCGCCGCTATGGCTGGTTTCCACGTATTCCAAGACCTGTTTGCACAGGTCGATGCGATCCTGCAGAACTTCGTGACCAGCGCGTCCGCCAAGGCCGTGGCAATCGTTGCACCTTTTGTGGCCGCGGCCTTCGTGATCGTTCTGCTGTGGGATGCCTTCAACTCCATCATGGGGCGCGGGGAGGAGTCTATATCCAAGCTCATCATGAAGTGCTTGTTCTGGTCCTGCATATTGAGTGCCGCGCTTACGGCCGGTGCTTATCAAAGCAACATCGCAGACATGGTTCGCTCAATGCCGAACGACGTTGCTGCCGAAATGTCGCCAGGCAATGACACCAGCGGCGATTCGGTCGGCTCGCTCTTAGACAAAGTTGCCGATAACGGCATCACCAAGGCCAAAGAAGCGTTCAACGCCAAAACCGGCAATTTCGAGTTCATGAAGGCGCTGACCTATGTGCTTATCGGCGTCGGGATCCTCCTGGCTACGCTGGCGCTAACCGTCAGCGGCGGGGTGATGCTATTCATGGCCACCACTGCGATTTCGTTCCTAGCAGCGCTAGGGCCATTCTTCATTGCAGCCCTGCTGTTTGAATCCACGCGAAATTTTTTCTGGTCCTGGGTTAGCCAGGTCGTCTATTGGGTCGCCTTCATGGTGATGTTCGCGTTGTTCGTGAACTTCACCATGACGATCTTCGATTTCTACATGCAGTCCGTGAAGGTAGACGGCGTGGAGTACAGCTGGGTCGCCACCGCTTTCGCCTGCAAGGTGGTCGCAGTCTTCGGACTCATCATGTTCATCTGGATTCCGAAGATCGCGGCCGGCCTGACGCAAGGCCACGGCGGATCCGTGGCGGGTGCTGTCGGCGGCATGGTCCGAACGGCCTTGACCACCCTCGCCGTCGTCAAGACGGCCGGCGCCGCGGGCGCCGCCAAAGCGGGTATGTCCGCAGGATCCGCAGTCAACAACAGCAGCCCGCCCAGGCAATACAACCGCGCGTAGCGGCATCAGGGAGCAACCGCATGAAAAATTTGATTGTCCTTTTTTTGAGTGCTGGCCTGTGCCTGCTGGCTGGCTGCGCCAGTGATCCGATGAAACCGGATCGTCCGAACGGCAAGCGAGTGCCCATCAATCTGACACCGCCTCCTGTCGAACAGCCGATGACGCCTCCCGCTTCTCCGGCGGGCAAGGCACCCAAGCAAGGGGTAGACCGCAATGGCTAAAGGGAAGATGGTGAAGACCGCCGATTTTGACCGTTATCTGGCCGAGTCGGAGGGCTACGAGAAAGACTGGGTGACCGAAGTGCGCGCCTCCGCCCGCCGCGGCTGGCGTGTCGGCTACGCTGGCCTCCTGGTGGGTGTACTTGGCACCGCGGCCGGTCTTGTGGGGTTTTCGCGCCAGCCCGCCCCGCCTGCTGTCCTGCGCCTGGACACCACCACGGGCGCGGTCGATTACATCGGCACCATGCGCGGCGTGGAGCAATCCTACGGCGAGCAAACGGATAAGTTCTGGATCAACACCTTCATGCTGTGCCGCGAAAGCTACGACTGGCACACGATCCAGAAGTGCTACGACACCGTGGGCCTTATGGCCGCGCCAACAGTCCAGGCCGACTACGCCAAGCTCTACAACGACGACGACGGCCGCCAGGTCAAGTTGGCAAACCGCGTGCGGATCGTGCCCCATATCGTCTCAATCACACCCAACCTGGAAACACACACGGCCACCGTGCGCTTCACGACTCAGGCCGTCTACGACAACGGTGTGAAGGATCCAGAAAAGCGGTATGTCGCCACCCTCGCCTATCGCTACGTGTATGACGCGGCGCTGACCGAAGAACAGCGCAGGGTGAACCTGCTGGGCTTCCAGGTCACCAGCTACCGCGTTGACCCGGAATTCTGAGGGGCCGCCATGAAGAAGACTCTCGTCATCTGCCTTGCCTTCGCGCTATCTGCACCGGTGTACGCCGTCCAGGTGCCAACCCCTTCACCCGACGACACACGGGTCAAGACCGTTGTTTACAACCCGCGTGACGTGGTTCGAATTAACGGCATGGTAGGCATCGCCACGCATATCCAGCTGGAACCAGGGGAACGCTACATCGAGCATGTGTTCGGGGATTCGGAAGGCTGGCACTTCGCAGACAACGGCAATCATATTTTTTTGAAGCCGAAAGCCGAGAACGCCGATAGCAACCTAGTCCTCATCACCGACCGGCGGGTCTACTACTTTGAACTGCACTACTCTGACGTAAAAAAAGCAGGCGACAAGGTGTTCGGCCTGACGTTCGTCTACCCTCAGACGAAGGCGGCAGAGACAGCGCAGGCGATCGAGCGCAAGCGCGTGGCCGAAGCCTTCCAAACGCCTCGACCGATCAACACCGGCTACACGATGACGGGCAAGCGCGAGCTTGCGCCGGTCAACGTGTGGGACAACAAGCAGTTCACGTTCTTCCGCTTCGCCGGCGCAGTCGATATCCCTTCGATCTTCATGGTCAACCCGGACGGCTCAGAAAGCATCGTCAACCACCACGTGCAGGGCACTGCGAACGATACCGTCGTTGTCCACAAGGTGGCCAAACAATGGGTGCTTCGCCTCGGTCCCGCGGCGCTGTCGGTGTTCAACGAAGCCTACGACCCGGTAGGCGTGAGCAACACCAGCCGCACGGCTTCGCCCGAAGTGATCCGCGACGTTGTAGGGGGTAACCAAGAATGAGCCGCGAGAATGTGATTGACGCCGTTTCGACGGCAGACGAAGCCGAACGCCGCCGTGCCACCTTCGGTGATCGCGGAGCATCTTCCCTCGGCGACGTGAAGCGCCGCACCGTCCCCGGCGGCAAGGTGTTGGGCGTGATCGTGGCGCTTTTCATCGTAGCCGGCATGGGCGTCCTGGGCTGGCACGTGCTGCGCCAGATGGAAGCCGAGTCAAAGGAATCGCCCGAAGTGGCGGAAGACTCCGCAATTCGGAACACGATGCCTGGCCTGAAAACCACGGATCCGGCCCCAGCCCAGAAAGCACCCTCCTTGGAGCACGAAGCCGATGGCGCGGCCGAGCCGATCAAGCCGGAGACAACCACGGCAAGCGCCCCGTCTGCAGGATCATCCGGCCCCACCCAACCGCCGCCTCCCTCCCCTGCCCAACTGCTGCGCGAACGCCGCCTGCGCGGCGGGCTGTCGGGCGAGGCCACCGGCAGCAGCGCCGGCGGCCAGGCAGCTTCTGGCGACCCCGCTGCCGACCAGGCGCACAGCGCCGCCTACCCTTCTGGCGGTGGCCTCGGCGGTTCGGCTGGCGAGCCGGCCCATGCTCCTACCATGGCTGATCGGCTTTCGCCCGTTCGGCTATCGGCGGCGCGAGCCGGCCAAGTCGGCTCGATGGACATGCTGCTGCTACAAAGCGCGATGATCGACTGCGCTATGAACGTGCGCGTTGACTCGTCGGTGCCAGGCATGATGTCGTGCGATGCGACACGTGACGTCTATTCGACCAACGGCCGTACTGTCCTGTTGGACCGCGGCACACGCTTCACCGGACGCTACGAACAGGGCATCGTCAAGGGCCAGGGCCGGATCTTCGTCGTGTGGGAGCGCGCCGTGACGCCGCTGGGCGTCATTATCAACCTGGATTCGCCCGGCGCGGATCCTTTGGGAGGCTCCGGCTTCCCTGGCAAGGTGAACAATCATTTCTGGCAACGCTTCGGCGCGGCGATGCTCGTCTCCGTATTTGAAGATGCCGGCGACTACGCTGTCGCCAAGGGCCAGGAGGGAAACAACAACTACTACGGAGCGAACACCACGCAATCGGCGCGGGATAACTCTTCCATTGTGCTAGAGAACCAAATCAACATCCCACCCACGCTCACGAAGCGCCATGGCGACCGCATCAACATCTTCGTGGCCCGCGACCTAGATTTCTCGGGAATTTATGAACTCCGTAGTCGGCATTGACAGAAAAGCAACTACTGTTCGGGAGCTAATGAAGCCGTTAGCTCCCGTCTTAGCCGGCCCTGACGTGACCGAACTGGCGGTCACGCGGGCCGGCGGCGTATGGGCCAACACTCGCGGCGCGTGGGTTTGGCATGACGTGCCGCACCTAACGCACGAACACCTCTACGCTCTGGCCAATGCGCTTGCCGTCTACAACGGCATGCCGTTGCGCTCGATCCTGTCGGTGGTCCTTCCTGACGGCGAGCGTGGCCAGGTCGTGATGCCGCCGGCCTGCATCGATAACACGCTATCGATCAACATTCGCAAGCACGCCGCCCGCGCGTTCTCGCTAGAAGAACTGGAAGCTCAGGGCGTGTTTTCTGCGGTCAACGATGTGAGTTTCAACCGCTTCACGGCCGACCGCATCGACGCGTTACGCCACGCCACTGATATGACGCGCATTGACGATCAGGAGGCGGAATTGCTGCACCTGAAAAGTGAAAGCAGGTGGCGGGAGTTCCTTGTTAAAGCGGTTCAATACAAACGCAACATCATCATTGGCGGCAAGACCGGCTCCGGTAAGACCACGCTTGCGCGCTCGCTCACACAGGCTATCCCTGCCGATGAGCGGGTAGTCACGATTGAAGACGTGCACGAACTCAGATTGGAGGATCACCCGAACAAGGTTCACCTGCTTTACGGTGGCATAACCGGGCGCGTGTCTTCGCAAGAGGCGCTTGCTGCGTGCATGCGCCTGTCGATGGATCGCATTTTGCTGGCCGAATTGCGCGGCGATGAAGCCTGGGACTATTTGAACTCACTCAACACCGGCCACCCTGGTTCGATCACTACCGGGCACTTCAATAACGCGATCCAGGGTTACGAGCGTGTAGCAGCACTGGTCAAGAAATCGCCCGCTGGCCGCGATATCGCCATCGACATGATCCGGCAGCTGCTTTACACAACGCTGGAAGTGGTCCTCTACTACAAGAATCGCCGGCTCGTAGAAGTGTTCTACGATCCTGCATTCTCCAAGTCCAAGCTGGCCAACTGACATGACAAACGAAACCGAATACAGCTTCACTCCCGCCGCGCCTGGCTGGTGCTTCGTTTCCTTTGACGCCGCCGGCAACGTGGACGTGGGGTTCCGCGTCGTCATGTGGCGGACCGATGCCGCCGGCAATGTGGTCGGCATAGTGCCGGTGACGGTGCCGTCTGACTTCAAGCCCGGCACCGACAGGCTTTCGCTGGCCACCGTGCCGCCCATCCCTGGCCAGTACCGGCATTGGGACGATCTGCCCGAACTGGCGAAAGAACAGGTCCGGCGCGGCTGACCGGCGCAGCTGCAAGAAACACCCGCTGCGGACTCCAGATGTGGAGTTATGCAGCCATCGCCAGTTTCATCGCTGGCGTGATGCCGCCTAGCTGTGTAAACCCACCACGCGCAGCATGGGCGGCCGCCGTGGCTGCAGCCGGTCGGCGCTGGCGGCTGCGCAGCCGCCGCAGTGGACACCCCAGCGATCGCCAGCGCGGCCGGCATCGAACTGGCCAGCGCCAGCGCAGCGCGCTGAGTCAGAGCACAGCGCCTGCAGCCGACGTGCGCGGCCTGCCCAAGCCGACACCAGGTCGTCGCCGGCGGCCCGGCCTCCGCGATAGATATTCGCGGCGATCGATCGCCAGCGTACCGCGCTGAGCCAGCGCACCTGCAGGAACGTTCGTGGCCTGGTCACTGCTGTGGCCGTGCCCTGCACCTGGTCGGCGCCGTGAGCAATTTGGTCAGGTGCCTGACCCGATAGCACTGCTACTGCAGAGCCTTGGCACCGACATTGGCGGCGCCGTGTCTTCTCATGCTGTGGTGGTCTTTGATTCTTCTTGCTCGCCGATCTGCGGTACCGGCATCGCCTCGTAGCCTTCCAACGCTGGCAGTGGCGGGCACGGATCCTCGCCGGCACGCCAGAACCAAGCCACCAGTTCGCTACCCTCAACCAAGTCTTGCAGCGCCGCCCCGTAGTCCGCCTCGGCCGTGGGTGGGATGACATACAGTGCGGCCGATGCCGGTTTGGTGTCCTGCAGGACGGCCGTGGCCAGTGGTCGGCTGCTGACCAGGTTGTAGCGCATCCCCTTGGTGAAGTGGCGTTTCTGCTCCACCAGCGCCGCCAGCAAGTCCAGTTCAAACACGCTCTCGATGGGCAACCACTCCTGGGTGACCACCATCAGCGCCAGTTCTTCCAGCGACGCTACGCCAGTAGGCCCAAGCCCAAAGGTGCCGATCATGACCAGATGCGCGCTCTCGATGCTGTTCCACAATTCCAGTTCATCGGCGAAGCGCTTTGCCATGCGCTTGTGCAAATCGTCGTTGACCATGAACGGCATGTCGGCCAAGTGCTTCAACACGATCTTGTGCCCGTAGCGCGACGGCTCGATGGCCTTCACCTCGCCAACGACGATCATGAGGCGTTTCGCGCCCTTGGCCTGAACCCGAAGCGGCGCGATCTTGGCCAGGCGTCGCCGCTCGATGCCGTCCTTGTCCTGCAGGTAAAACGGCTCGGGTACGAACAGCGCGTCGGCTAGCGCGTCGCCCTTGGCGGTTTTTCCTTCGGCCGCGTGGACCAGGTACCGGTGCACTACGCCCCAGCTGCGCTTACCGGCCATTGCCGGCGTCCAGCGATTGAACCCTGCCTGGTCCCACAGGTAATGCAGCGTGAGCTTCTTGCCGTCCGTCTTCACTGTGTCGCTTTCTGCCCCACTGCTGACCGGCGCGGAACGGCCGCCGACCTTGGAGAGACTGAATCCCAGGCGCAGTGCTGTGGATCCATCGGCCACGTCCTCGGTGATTGCGCCACCGATTAGGTCGCCCAGGCCTGACAGCTCGGCGGGCGGCTCGTAGGACTCGCAGCCTGGTGCATGCCGGCTTCCCGTATTGGGCATCCGCTTGACGTAAAAGCGCTGGCCGACCTTGGCCACGTACATTTCTTGCGGGGGCCTGGTGCACATGCACAGCAGGCGCGATTTGCTAGCGTGGGCCTTGCCAAGCAAGCCCTGGCTCTCGTCCGCGGCGGAATCGAGTTCGTAGCCGTCCAGCAGGAAGGTGTGCATGCGGATCCTCCGTTTTACCGGGTGCGGTCGTGGGTCGGCACCGGCCGGTCCACCTGGCGCGGCGCGTGGGCGTGGCTGTTGCTTTCTGGCAGATGGAGGCCGTTGCCCTGCCCCGCCCTGCCCCGCACAAGGTCTAGTGCGCCGTGCTTCTGCGTTGAGCGTGCGACGGCCGCCGGCAACCTGTCGGCGTCGTTGGTGTAGATCGTCGCCTTTTCCCGAGCCCGTGAAATGGCCACGTAGAAGACCTCACGGGTGGTCGTCGGGCTACGGCTGTCGGCGTCGTACATGACGTTTTTGCTGGTCAAGCCCTGCGCGGAATGCACGGTGCTGGCGTAGGCGTAATCGACGTGCAGCGGCTTGTCTGCCGGCAACCGCACCTCGCGCTTGTCGCTGGCCAACACGATTTCCTGTTGGCCAACGCTCTTGACCGTGAAGCGGTCGCCGTTGGCCAAGTCCATGCCGGCGTCGTTGCGCGTGATGCGGATCCGGTCGCCTGGTGCAATCTCCTTCTTTTCCAGCGCGTACACGGATAGCCGGTTGTGGACCATTGGCGAGAACGTGACGCGCTCGCCGTGCGCGTTCTCAACGGTGAGCCGGTTGTCCGGGCCGTTTTCCACCACGCGGTAGGTGTGCCCGCGTTCCAGGCCGATTCGCGTGTAGTCGCGCTCGGGCTGGATCGCGTCGCCAATGTTGTAGTTCTTGGCGAAACGGCGCTCAGCCTGCGTGGTATCGCGGCGGATGAGCGTCTCATAGCTCTGCCCGGTGCCGACGCGCTGCTCGGAGTCACGCACCATCGCATTGATCGCCTGGCGCGCTTCGTTGGTGCCGCTGACGATCAGCGTTTCGCTTCGGTCGGCAACGGGCATCGCCATGTAGTCCTTGACGATGCGCGTCCAGCGCGCTTCGTTTTCCGGGATTACGGCCACATCGGTGATCTTGGCCAGGGCGTTGACGCTGCGGCCGTGCGCGGCGTCGATCACGGCCGACTTCAAGCGCGGATCGTTCTGGCGGATGATTTCGTCCAGCTTCACCGTCTGCATGCCGGCGGCTTGCAGCTGCTCAAACGGCTTGCCGGCCTCGATGGCTTTTGTCTGCCCGGTGTCGCCCAGCAGCACCACCCGCGCGCCGGCTTTCTCGGCCTCGCGCAAGGTGCGCTCCATCAACCGCGTGGGCATGACGCCGGCTTCGTCCAGGACCAGGACCGTCTTGCTGTCCAGGTTCCTTTCCTTCGCGCGGACGAAAGCCATCACGGTCTGCGCTTCAAAGCCGCTCTGCTGCAACGCCTTGACCTGGGATCCGTAGGGCGCGATTGCCACCATGCGATAACCGGCTTCCTCGGCCAGCGCCTTCGACGCCGAAAGCATCGTGGTCTTGCCGGTGCCGGCGAGGCCTTGCACGCCGATGATCCGGTTGTTGCTGGCCAGGATCTCGGTGGCGGCCTGGCGCTGCCGTTCGTTCAAGAACGAATCAGCCAGTTTCGCCCGACCGGCTTCCGCGTCCAGGATCGGCGCGGACGCGCCGCGGCCGGCGCGTTCCAGGTTCAAGATGCTGCGCTCGGTGGCCAGTGCGCCTTGCGTGGTGAATCGGGACTCCGCGGCGATGAGCCGACCTTGTGCGATGCCCTGCTTCACCTGGCGGGCGGCCTGGTCCGGGGTCGCGCCCTTCTCCACCAGGACGGCCGCCCACTGCTGCTGCGTGCGCGCCCCGGCCGATTTCAGGTCGTCGGCTGCCTTGTAGAGCGGCGACTCGCGCAGCAGCCGGCCGTCCTGGGTCATGCGGGCAATGGCCTGGCGCACGTCGGTGACCGTGATGTGGCCCATGCCGTGCTTGGTGGCGGTGTCCAGCAGTTCGGTTTCGCGCACGATGGCCTGGCGCTCGGTCAGGTGGTGGACGGCGTGCCGAACCGCCTTGTCCGCCGCGCGAGCCGTTGCCATCGCCCGCAGCTGCTCCGCCTCCGCGCCGACCTGGCGCACGGGCGAACTACCCGTCGCTTGGTGGTCGGGCCTGCCGGCATCCTCGATGCCGGCGTCATGCTCGCCTGGCCGCGCCTGTGGCCGTTCCTGGCGCTCCCCGGCCTCTGCGCCCTCCCGTGGGTGCCCGCGGTCGGCCCCGGGTTGTCCCGGCGGCCCTGCGGCCTCCCTGGGGGCTGCTTGGCGGCCTGACTTGCCGTCCGCCTCGATGCCGGGCCGCTCGGCCTGGTGCGGCGCGGTCGGGCGGTCCAGCTGGATCCCGACCTCCTTCGCCGTGTCCTTCCAGCGCTGCCACAAGGCCTCGCGGTCGATGGCCTCCTTCTTGGGCCGGGTATTCATCGTCGCCGCCTGCTTCTCGGCCGTGGTCGCCGTCTCGCGGTCGATGCCCTTCTTGGCCAACGCGGCTTCGATGGCCGCGGCTCGGTCGCTGAACGCCAGCAGTTGCTTCCGGTCGATGTGGGCCAGCTCAAACATGCCGTCGCGGCCGTGGCGCAGCTCGTACCCCAGCTGGGTCAGGCGCACCGCCAGTTCGGCCCGGTAGTGCGCGCCCAGGTAGGACACGGACTGGACGAGCGCGGCCGCTTCATCGAAGTCGCCAACCGCGAAGCGTTGCGCGAGGCCAATCCGGAACTGGCCGCGCTCTCGCGCGCGGTACGTGCCAGTTCGGACGAAGTGGATAACCTGATGACCGACCTGAGCGGCCTGCGCGAGCGCAGCGCCGCGGCGGCCAACGCCGAAGCCGACGCGATCCACACACGCAGTTCCAGGCTGTTGGTGGCCATCATCTGCAGCGGCGTGTTGCTCGGTGCCATTCTCGGCGTGGTGATCAGCCGCAGCGTCACCGGGCCGATCCGCCGCGCGGTGGCGGTGGCCAACGGCTTGTCGGAAGGCGATCTCACCATGCGCATCGATGTGCATGGCCGCGACGAAACTGCGCAACTGCTCGAAGCGATGCGCACCATGGTGCAAAAGTTGTCGCAGGTGGTCGGCGAGGTCAATACCAGTGCCGAAACCCTTGCCAGCGCGTCGGAGGAAGTCAGCGCCACTGCGCAGTCGCTGTCGCAGGCGGCCAGCGAACAGGCCGCCGGTGTGGAAGAAACCAGTGCGTCGCTGGAGCAGATGACCGCATCGATCAGCCAGAACACCGAGAACGCGCGCGTCACCGACGGCATGGCCACCCAGGCCGCGAAAGAAACCGTGGAAGGCGGCGAAGCGGTGGTGGCCACCACCCAGGCGATGAAGCAGATCGCGCAGAAGATCGGCATCATTGACGACATCGCGTACCAGACCAACCTGCTTGCGCTCAATGCCGCGATCGAAGCCGCGCGCGCCGGCGAACATGGCAAGGGGTTTGCCGTGGTCGCCGCCGAGGTGCGCAAGCTGGCCGAACGCAGCCAGGTGGCCGCGCAGGAAATCGGCGAGGTGGCCAGTTCCAGCGTGGAATTGGCCGACCGCGCCGGTCGTTTGCTGGATTCGATCGTGCCCAGCATCAAGCGCACCTCCGACCTGGTGCAGGAAATTTCCGCCGCCTCCGAGGAGCAATCTTCCGGCGTCAGCCAGATCAATTCGGCGGTCGTGCAGTTGAGCCAGACCACCCAGCAGAACGCCAGCGCATCCGAAGAGCTGGCCGCCACTGCCGAGGAAATGAGCGCGCAGGCCGAACAGCTGCAGCAGAGCATGGCGTTCTTCCGGCTGGGCGGGCAGGGCGCGCCGACTCCGCCGCCCAAGCGCCGCAAGCAGGTCGCTGCGCGTCCGGCGCGTGCGGCGGGCACGCGTGGCTGGCGCAGCAACGCAGCGCCGGCGTATGCGATGTCCGAGGGCCCGGACGAAGGCCAGTTCGCGCGTTTCTGAGAGAGCGACCAATGACCGCACCGACGCTTGATGTGATGCCCGGCGACGCCGATGTCGCCGCGCAATATCTGACCTTTCAACTGGATGGCGAAACCTTCGCCACCAGCATTCTCGGCATCCGCGAGATCATTCAATACCGCGCTCCCACCCCGGTGCCGTCGATGCCGGATTGCGTGCGCGGGGTGATCAATCTACGCGGCGCGGTGGTGCCGGTGGTGGACCTGCAATCGCGGCTGGGGCGCGCAGACAGCACGATCGGCAAACGCAGCTGCATCGTGATTGTGGCCACCGAACAGGCGCAGGGCACGCAGGTGATTGGCGTGCTGGTCGATGCGGTCAATGCAGTGATCGAACTGGCCGATCAGGACATCGAAGCGGCGCCGTCGTTCGGCACGCATATCCGCCGCGATCTGCTGCGCGGCATGGGCAAGGTCGGCGAGCGCTTCGTGGTACTGCTGGAGATGGAGCAGGTGCTGCAGGTGGACGAGATCGCCGGAAACACCGACGCACTGGCGGCCTGAGCGACAGCCGTGCAGCAGGGCGATCGGCGCAGTCTGCGTCGATCAGGCCCGCAGCTGCCAACCGTCGAAGCCGTGCACGCGGTTGCGGCCATCGCCACGCGCCTGCTGCAACGCGTGTCGCGCACGGGCAAGCAGGGTATTGCTGTCGAGCGCGGTTGGCGTGGCAACGTCCACCACACCTGCGCTGAGCGTCAACGGGCCGGTGGGCCAGTGCGCGTCTTCCACTGCCTTGCGCAAGTCTTCGGCAGTGGCAAGGGCTGCAGATGCAGCGGTCTCCGGCAGCGCCACGCAGAATTGATCGCAGGCCAGACGCGCCACGAGTGCGTCAGCCGGAAGCTGCGCTTCCAGCAATGCAGCCACCTGAAGCAAGGTGGCATCGGCCGCTGCCGCGCCGGCCTGCAATTTTTGCCGCTTGAAGCCGTCCAGTTCGAGCAGCATGAAACCCAGGGGCGCATCGGCGGCAGAGCTGGGCGCGTCGGCAAGCGCGTGCAAGGCGTGCTCCAGCCCGGCACGATTCCATCGCCCGGTGAGCGCATCGCGCAGTGCATCCAGCTCCACCAGCCGCGCGGCCTGTTGCAGTTCGATGGTGCTGACGACTTGCCTGGCCAAGGCTTGCAGCGCGTCGCGCTCGGTCACCGACAGGCGCCGCGGAACGCGATCCAGCACGCACAGGGTTCCCAGTGCGATGCCGTCCGGGGTCAATAACGGCGCGCCTGCATAGAAGCGGATCTGCGGCTCGCCTGTCACCAGCGCGTTGCGCGCAAACCGCTTGTCCAGGTGGGTATCGCCGACTTCCATCACCTGATCGGGTTCGAGGATGGCATGCGCGCAAAACGACAATTCACGCGGCGTCTCGCTCTGCTGCATGCCGAGCCTGGATTTGAACCATTGCCGATGGGTATCGACCAGCGAGATCAGCGCCATCGGCATCCGGCAGAGCGCGGCTGCGATCGAGGTGAACGCGTCGTAGCTCGGCTCCGGTGCGGTGTCCAGCAGGCGGTAGGCATGCAGTGCCTCCACGCGCTCATCTTCGTTGGCCGGCAGGCGCGCCCCGGGAATGGCGTTGACGCCGCCTGGCAGTAACGTTGCCTGGATCAGGTTCAACGCGGGTGCATCGGGTATCTGCATGCAAAGCACCACCGGGAACAAGGCGCCATCAAGGCGATGAGGGGTTGACGCGACAACGCACTGGCCGATGCGACTGCAACCTTGGCAAGGCACTGCTTCCCAGGGCAGCGGCATATCGGCGAGCGCCTGTCCGGATCTTGCCACAGGAACGCGTGGCTGGCCGGTGCCAGGTTTTCAGTCCCACAGATGCAGCGGTCTCAGCTGCACGACAGGGTGCAACGCGCCTCCGGCGATGCAGCACGGAAGTTCACCGCATCGGCGTGCCGCGGCGCTGCCCGATGCCCGGCAGCATGCTTGGCCAACTCACTCTCCCTGGCCAGCCTTGCCAGTGGGGCGACGGCTTTGCTCGTCGTGGACCTTCAGATCTTCCTGGCCCGGGCGTTGCTTGGCGGCATCGTCGTGCTTGCGGTCTTGCTGGCTCTCGGTCACGCCGTGCGCATCGTCGGCGACGTCATCGGGCTGCTGGTCTTTCTTGCTCATGGTGTGGTCCGCTGTGGAGTGAAGCCGGACGTTAGCGCGCGCGATGTGATCCCCACGCCACGGCGACCGGCCGGCCCTGCACCGCAACACCCTCAAAACGCGCAAGCCCCGGAAACATGACGTCTCCAGGGCTTGTGCGTTTGACTCGATGGTGGAGCGGAAGGGGATCGAACCCTCGACCTTCGCGATGCGAACGCGACGCTCTCCCAGCTGAGCTACCGCCCCACGTGCTTCGATTCTACCCACAAGCCGCGCGGTTCGCCAAGCGAAGGGCGCGGCCGACGGTGCGAGGCGGCACTGTCGTGCGGGCTATCGCCTTACTCGCGAACCAGCGGAAACTTGAGGTCCGGGTTCTTGGCCTTCCATTCCTTGTACGACACCGACCCTTCCCAGGCAGCGAAAGCCTTCGGCGTGCGGCCACGACCGGACCAGGTTTCGCCGGTGTGCGGTAGCTCGTACTTGGGCTTCACTTCGCTGCGGCCGCTCTTGACCACTTCCTTGCGCGCGGCAGTGGTGCCCAGGTAAGCGGCAATGTCGTTGCGCTGCTTGGTGTTGAAGTGACCGGCGAACTGCTCGAGCAGCGAAACGATGGTGGCATGCGCAGAGGATGCCTCGCTCGCGCGCTCGGTTTTCTCCTGTTCTTCCAGCTTCTGCAATTCGTCCAGCAGCTTGGCTTTGGCTTGCGCGATGGAATCCAGTTTCGAAGAGGTATTGCTCACAGAGGTATGGCCTCGGAATAAGAGTGGACACGCCGCCCGAAGGGCGCGCGGCATTATGGCATGTGGCCCGGGAGCGGCCGTTGTGGAACAGGGGCTTGCACATGGCGTGAACAGGCCTTTCACGACGCCTGTTCGAACGCTTTCGCATTGTCGCTACGGGCGCTGCTGGGCCGAAGGCTCACGTTAGCAGACCCGACCACGACGATACAGGAGCATGTCATGAGTGACGACAAACGCAACGTCGGTTCGCCAGACCGCGACCGCATCAACGTCAATGAAGCCTATGAGCTGCAGTACTGGACCAAGACCCTGGGCGTCAGCGCCGAACAGTTGCGCGCGGCCGTGCAGAAGGTGGGGCCAATGGCCGCCAGCGTACGCCAGCACCTGGGCAAATAAGCGGAAGGTCCGTCATGAGCCTGAGCGAATATCGCCGCAAGCGCAGCTTTAACAAGACCCGCGAGCCGGAGCCGGGCAAGGCCCTGCCGCCGGGGCAGCGTGCGATCTTCGTGGTGCAACTGCACCACGCCAGCCGCCGCCATTACGACTTTCGCCTGCAGGTGGGCGATGCGCTCAAGAGCTGGGCGGTGCCGAAGGGGCCCAGTTACGACCCCAAGGTCAAGCGCATGGCAGTGGAGGTAGAAGACCACCCGGTCGATTACGCCAGTTTCGAGGGCGAGATTCCCAAAGGCGAATACGGCGGCGGGCATGTGGCGCAGTTCGATCATGGCGTGTGGGCCACCGCGGGCGACCCCGAAGCGCAGTTGGCCAAGGGACATCTGCGCTTTGAGTTGTTCGGCAACAAGCTCAAGGGCGGTTGGCATCTGGTGCGCTCGGGCAAGCCGGCGCGGCAGCCGCAGTGGCTGCTGTTCAAGGACGACGATGCCTACGCAGGCACGTTGGAGGCCGATGACCTGCTGGCCGACGTCGCTGCCGCGCCTGCCGAAGATGTACGCCGCGCAGGCGCCGGCAAGACCCAGCGCAAGGCGCTGACGACCGTGCCGCCGCCGGCGGCGAAGAGGCGTGGTACCTGGGCGAAACAGGCGCTGGCGCTGAGCGACGCACGTCGCGCCGAGATGGAAGATGCCCCGTTTGCACCGCAGCTGGCCAAGCTGGGGCAGTCCCCGCCAGACGGGGCGCAGTGGCTGCATGAAATCAAATGGGACGGTTATCGCATCCTGGCCACTGTGACCGACGGCAAGGTGAGGCTGTGGTCGCGCAATGCATTGGAGTGGACCGACAAGACGCCGGAAATTGCCGATGCCATCCGGTCGCTGGGCCTGCGCAGCGCGCAGATCGATGGCGAACTGATCGCCGGACGCGGCACCAAGGACGACTTCAACCTGCTGCAGGCCACCTTGTCCGGCGAACGCCAGGTGCCGCTGGCGCTGGCGGTATTCGACCTGTTGCATGTGGACGGGGTGGACATCAGTGAGGCGCCGCTGCGCGAACGCAAGCGGCTGTTGCAGCAGGTGCTGGAGGCTGCACCTCACACGCATCTGGCCTATAGCTCGCACGTCGAAGGCGATGGCACCGAGGCGTTCCGGGTGGCCGGGCAACAGCACTTCGAAGGCATCATTTCCAAACGCGCAGATCGCCCGTATCGCGATGGGCGTAGCGACGATTGGCGCAAGACCAAGCAACTGGCCAGCCAGGAGTATGCGGTGGTCGGCTACACCGCGCCCAAGGGCAGCCGCAGTGGCTTCGGCTCGCTATTGCTGGCCGCGCCGGATCCGGTGCATGGCTGGTTGTACGTGGGCCGTGTGGGCTCCGGGTTCTCCGATGCCTTGATGCGCGAGGTCACCCCGCAACTGGAAGGTGGCGGGCGCAAACCCACCGCGCATATTCCCACCGAAGACACCGACCTGCGCGGCGCCACCTGGTTTGCGCCGCGCTTTGTGGTGGAGGTGTTCTATCGCGGCATTGGTGGGCAACAGTTGTTGCGCCAGGCATCGTTCAAGGCGCTGCGCCCGGATAAGCGCATTGCCGATCTGGCCGACAGCGATGCCGGAAATGGCCCGGCTACACCGTCCTCTGCCAGGCGTTCGGCAACAACGCGTGCTGCCAAAGACTCAGCAACGCAGGCGCCCAAACGTGCAGCGACGCGGGCAACAGCGCCTGCGCGCAAATCTGCGGTTGCCACACCTTCCTCGGCTGCGCTGCCGACGCTGTCCAGCCCGACCAAGCTGATCTACCCGGATATCCGCGCGACCAAGGGCGATGTCTGGGACTATTACCAGGCGGTGATGGATCACCTATTGCCGCAGATCGTGGGACGGCCGCTGTCCATCATCCGCTGCCCCAGCGGCGCCGAAAAACCATGTTTTTTCCAGAAGCACCATACTGCCGGCTTCGAGCGTGTGAGCTCGGTCAAGCTGACCGAAGAGACCGGAACCAACGCGTATTACCTGGTGGTTGAAGACGCGCCTGGCCTGCTGGAACTGGTGCAATTCAATGCGTTGGAATTCCACCCCTGGGGCTCGCATGCGGACCGCCCGGATGTGGCCGACCGGGTGGTCTTCGATCTCGATCCCGGCCCGGACGTGCCGTTTGCCGAGGTCAAACGCGCGGCCAACGATATTCGCAAGCTGCTGGCGCAGCTGGAGCTGGAATCGTTCCTGCGTGTGTCTGGCGGCAAGGGGCTGCACGTGGTGGTGCCCCTGAACCCCGGCTGCGATTGGGAGGTGACCAAGCGTTTCGCCAAGGGATTTGCCGATGCCCTGGCGCAGGCGCAGCCGCAGCGGTTCATCGCCACTGCCACCAAGCGGCTGCGCAACAAGCGCATCTTCGTGGACTACCTGCGCAACGGCCGTGGCGCCACTGCGGTTGCGTCCTATTCGTTACGCGGCCGCCCCGGGGCGCCAGTCGCGTTGCCGCTGGCGTGGTCGGACCTGTCCAAGCTGCAGCGCGCCGATGCATTCACCTTGCGCGATGTCCCGGAGAAGCTGCGCCGTCGGCGCAAGGACCCCTGGGCAGACATGGACGGCATCCGGCAAAACCTGGCGCGCTGGGCAGAACAGGACCAGGACTGATGTGATGCGACGCAGAGAATTCCGGCGTGCCGCCGCGCGGCGCGGCCGGTAGCGAAATCGCCGTGCGACGCAGGCGCTTCGCAAGGTCCTCACGCATTCCAATACTGCTTGCGAGGCGGTCTTCGCCGGTTCGGCGCTGCTCGCCTGTACCTGACGAAGAGCCCGCATCGCTGCGGGCTCTGCGCCATCACCGCGGCAATCCTACGCCGCAGTGTCGTCCAGCAGCGGCATCAGCTGTGATTCCAGCAGGGCACGACGCCATTGGCCCAGCGCCGCAGGCCAGCTGCGTTGTTCCATCAGGGTTTCCAGGTGGCGGCGCGAGGCCAGCAGGCCGTCCGGCAGGCCGAGTTCGCGGCTACGCTGCGCCACGGCGTCCTGCAGCCGTTTGAGTACGGCCTTGTTGCCGTCGGTGGCAGCCTGCGCCAGCGGCGCGTGCTCTTCATCCGGCAGCGGGATGTTGAGCGCATCCCACACCGCGTTGGCAAGCTTGCGCGGCGCCTTGGGGAATTTATCGAACTGGCGCAGCAAGGCTTCCAGGTCGGCGGGCGGAAACCGCGCCAGCTGGCTGGCCAGTTCGTTGTCCAGGATCCAGCTGCGCGGTCGATCGCTCTGCCGCGCCTGCAGGTCGCGCCAACGCAGCAGGCGCAGCAGGCGTCGTTGCGCGGCCGGTTCCAGGAACTGTGCGGCACGCAGGCTCACATGCGGCCAGCGCTCGCCATCGTCGTGCTCCACCGTGGCGAGCAGGCGCTCGGCATCTTCGGCCAGCCACTCCAGACGGCCCTGCTCGGCGAGGCGGCGGGTGAGCGCGTCGTGGATCGCAAACAGATAGCGCACGTCGTCGGCGGCATATTCCAGTTGCGCCGGCGACAGCGGGCGACGCATCCAGTCCGAGCGTGTCTCGCCCTTGGTCAGCAAGGTGCCGGTGACTTCCTGCACCAGTTTCTGGTAGCCCATGCCGCCGCCGACACCGGCCAGGGCCGCGGCGATCTGGGTGTCGAACAACGGCCGCGGCAAGGCGCCACACGCGCATTTGAACGTGACCAGGTCTTCGCTGGCGCTATGCATCACCTTGACGATGTCGGTGGCGGTCAACCACTCCTTGAGCGCCGCGTTCATGCCGGGGATCAGCGGGTCGATCAGCAGGATCTCATCGCCGATGGCCATCTGCACCAGGGCCAGCTGCGGCCAGTAGGTGCGCTCGCGAATGAATTCTGTATCCAGGCCGATGCGCGACGGTCGCGCTGCCTGCAGGCGGTCAGTCAGCTCGGAGGGGTGGATGATCCAATGGGGCACGTGATTTCCGGCGGCGGCAAGGGTTTGCGCAGAGCGCGCAGAATAGCCTAACGTCGCGATCGCCTGTCGTGCGGCAGAGCACTGGAAGGAGCAGGTGGTGGGTGAGTGCGGTGACCGGATGGCAGCGTGGGCAATGGTCGCGCTGAGGGCGACTGGCAAAATTCCTGCGCAGCCAGCAGGCGGGCGCGGCCGCGGTGCGGAATCGGCATCTGGCACGCCTACGCTCCGGTTCCTGCGCGCCCGCCTTGCCCGCCCGAGCGCTGCTCGCTGCGTTTTGTTGGCCGCTCTTAGCCTGTGCGCCTGTTCGCGCACGCCGACGCCCGCGCCTGCGGCTGCGCCGCAACCGGCACCTGCCGCCGTGCCGAGCAAGCCGAACGTTTCCATCGGTGGCGAAGAATCCGCCGAAACCGTGGCGCAATGGCAACCGCCGGTGGTGGAGTTGGGCGACGAGCCCCTGGCGCAGGTGCGCAAGCGTGCCGACCAGGCATTGCGGGAAGACCGCCTGTATCGCGACGCCGGCGATGCGATCCCGTTGTATCTGGCGATCCAGCAGCGCGCCGGTGGCAAGGATGCAGCCAGCCGGCGTGGCCTGGAGCAGGCGCGTGGCCGGTTGCTCGAACGCGGCGCGGCGCTGATCGCACAAACCGAGCGCCAGGACGACGCGTTGGAGCAGGCGCGTGAGGTGGCCTTCGTCGCGCTTGCCCTTGCGCCACAGGACCCGAAGGTGCGCGCACTGCAGCGCGAGGTGGAAACCGCGCAGCGCGTGCTGGCGTTCAACCGCGCCGGCGAAGAAGACCTGCGCGGCGGGCGGCTGGGCGAAGACGGCAATGGCGCGCTGGTGAATTTTCGCGATGCCGCGCAATTGGATCCCGACAACCCGCGCACCCGGCAGGGCCTGGCCGCCGTGGAAAGCGGCCTGCTGGAGCGCGCCGAACAGGCGGCGCAGGCGAGCGACTTCATCGGTGCCCGTTACTGGCTGCAGATGGCGGGGCAGGTACGCGATCGCGCGCCTACCATCGCCGATGCGCGCGCGCGGGTGGAACGCGTGCGCCGGGCGCAGATCGCGGCGTTGCACGACGCCGGTCTGCACGATCTGACCTCGCCGCGCGGGCTCAAGGCGGCCGGCGAGAAGCTTGCCGAAGTGTTGCGCATCGCCGACCCCGGAGACCCAGTGGCCGGCGATCTGCGCCGCCGGCTGGAACTGGCCACGCATTACGGCAGCTTCCGTCCCGGGCAGGTGTTCACCGACGGGCTCAAGGTCGGCGGGCGCGGGCCGCAGATGATCGTGGTGCCGCATGGCGCATTCCAGATGGGAGCCGGCGATGCGGAGCCGGGCGCTTCCGACAACGAGCGCCCCGCCCATTACGTGCGCTTCGCACGCGGCTTTGCGTTGTCGATCACCGAGGTCACGGTTGCCGAGTTCCGCCAGTTCGTCGATGCCACCGGCGCACGCCCGCGTGCCACCCGGCGTGGGCATTCGGTGGTTTACGACGAGCGCAGCGGCAACTTCATCCGCCGCAGCGGCGTGGATTGGCAGTCCGACTACAACGGCGCCCAGGCCGCGCCCAACAGCCCGGTGATGCACGTCAGCATTCGCGACGCCGAAGCGTATGCGAGCTGGCTGTCGGAACAGACCGGCCGCCATTACCACGTGCCCAGCGAGGCCGAGTTCGAGTATGCGGTCCGTGCCGGCACCACCGGACGTTACCCGTGGGGCAACGCGGGCTCGCCGCCGGCCGACGCCGGTAATTTCACCGGCGGCAACGACGTTTCGCGCAGCGGCCGGCACTGGAACAACGGCTTCGTCGGCTACGGCGATGGCTTCTGGGGTCCGGCGCCGGTCGGCAGTTTTCGCGCCAACGCCTGGGGTCTGCACGATATGGGCGGCAACCTGAGCGAATGGGTGGCCGACTGCTGGCACGCCAGCTACCGGCGTGCACCGGCCGATGGCGCTGCCTGGTACAACCCGGGCTGCCGGCAACGCATGATCCGTGGCGGCAGCTGGGCCAATTCGCCGCAACAGACGCGCGCGGCTTGGCGGCAGTCGCAGGATTCGGACACCACCAGTGCCCGTATCGGCTTTCGCGTGGCACGCGGAATCTAGCGACGACCTACGGCGGATGGGCGCGTCGATCGTGCGGTTCGTGACTGCAGGCTTCGGCTTGCCGTCGCTGTCGCCGCGAGCGCTTTCGGCTCGGCCCTAAAATCTGGGGACGCCTTGGCGGGGGCGTGTTCGCTCCGACAGAGTCGGCTCGGGGCGCGGCTAGGCGAGAAAGGCATCTGTCGTGCACGACGAGAAACTCGGCCAAAAGAGCGCTGCAGTCGCGCGAGCGCCTCTGGGGATCGAGGACCCGCGGACGGCGGGCGCTTCCATCCAGCAACGTTCCGAGGACGACGAACGCAAGCGAAATTTCCGAGGCGGCAATCCCCGGCCGTTAGCGGTGCAGTGGGCGCTTGCAGGCGATGCGCCGCGCTGACCAAGCGTTGTGCGCAAGGTGGGGTTCAGTTGGCTTAACAGCGATGAACACCGCGTGCATGCGCAGTGAAACCGGCCGTGTCTGCTGTGGTCAAATCGCAACCGCTATCAAGGGACTGCCGTCATGGGCATGGGGATCAAAATGTTTCGTTGGGTGATTGCGATCTTGCTGATCGGCGGCAGCGGCTATGCCGTGGCGCGGCATCTGCAGGACAGTAATACGGCTGGGCATTACGGCTCGGTCGAAGTTCTCCGCCCGGAAGGGACGCCCAAGGCGATGGTGATCCTGCTGCCCGACAGCGCTCATCCGCAAGACAGCCAGAAGCTGGCCGACCTGCTGAGCGACGATGGCGCGCTGGTGGCAGTGGTCGACACCGCCAACTATCGTGAACACGTGCGCTCGCACCAAGCCGCCTGCAGCTCGCTGGCCGACGATGCCGAGCGACTGGGCAAGAAATTGTTGCGCGCCGAACACGTCGATGCGTTCCTGCCGCCGGTGCTGGTGGGGCAGGGCGATGGCGCGGTGCTGGCGCGTCAGGCGGTGGCCTCGGCCGCGCCCGACGTGCTGGGCGGCGCGGTGGTTGCCGACGCCGGCACCAAGGATCCAGGCCTGGCGTGCTCGCGCGATCTGCCCAATGCCAGTCAGGGCTTCCTGGACGATCTGGCCGATGCATCCAGCCCGATGCAGATCGCAGCGGCCACACGCGGGCACTTCCTGGCTGCGCAGTCGCAGGGCCTGGGCGACCTGCCGCTAGTGGAACTCCACGCACCTGGCAGCGACCGTCTGGTGGTGATGTTGTCCGGCGATGGCGGCTGGCGCGAGCTGGATAAAGGCATTGCCGCGCAGTTGCAGCAGCAGGGCGTGTCGGTGGTGGGCTGGAATAGCCTGCGCTACTTCTGGGGCAGCCGCACGCCGCAGCAGGTCGGGGCGGATCTGGATCGGGTGATCGCCAGCTATCGCCAGCGCTGGCATATCCAGCACGTTGCCCTTGTTGGGTACTCGTTCGGTGCCGATGTGTTGCCGTTCGCCTATCCGGAACTGTCGCCCCAGCAACGCGCTTCGGTGCAGTTCGTCAGCCTGCTCGGCCTGGGCCACGAGGCCGACTTCAAGGTGCGCGTCGGTGGCTGGCTGGGCTGGCATAACGACGCCGAGCGCGATGTGGAGCCGGCCATCCAGGCGCTGGACGCGCACCGCCTGCAATGCATCTACGGCAACGAAGAAAAGGACACGCTGTGCCCGGAGCTGCGCGCACGTGGCGTGCAGGTGCTGGCGCGTCCGGGTGGGCATCACTTCGACCACGATCCGGTGGTGCTGGCCAATCTGCTGATGGAGGGCTGGCAGCATGCAGCGCAGACGCCGATCGCGGAAACAGCAAGCCGCTCCTGAAGCCGCTTGCAACCGGCGAAGCGTTGCATAACGTTTTCTGGATCGGTTGATCGACAAGCGGTGATCGCCAATGAGCACCTTCCTGCGAAGGTGCTCAACATTGAAGTGCTGCTGGCGGCCCTGCTCCAGCGAAATCGCGGACTCGCCCGACCCTGTGGCGTGTTTCGAAGGCGCTCTCTCTGGCACCGCGCCTATCCTTGTGGCACTCCGTGCAATGGGCACCTTCGAAGAGTTCATGTCAGCGCTTAGCGCCGACATTGCTGCAGGAGCGACGGCGCTGCGCATGGCTTGCGGTCAGCTTTCGCCAGACTCCACACGCACCTGGATGCTGCCATCGGCCAGCTGCGCGCGCAGGCGTTCGCCCGTGACCACCTCGGCGGCGCTGCGCACCACGCTGCCGTCGGCAGGGCGGGTCACGATGGCGTAGCCGCGCGCGACTGTGGCCAGCGGGCTGACCGCTTCCAGCGAGCGTGCAATGCTGCGCAGTTGCAGCTGATCATGCTGCAGGCGGCGTTGCATCGCCGCCTGCGGGTGCAGTGCCCGCAGGCGTTGCTGCAAGCCGGCCAGCTGGCGTTGCGGGTTGTGTGCTTGCAGCTGCGCTTGCCCACGCTGTACACGCGCCTGCAAGCGTTCGAGCACCTGCGTCATGCGCGCACGCAGCTGGCGACCGGCGTCTTGCTGGCGGCGATGGAGCAGTTGCAGGCGCGCCTGCGGGCTCTGCGCACGCAGCCGCAGTGCCAGTCTGTCTGCGCGTTGCATGGCATTGCCCAAGGCGTGTTGCTGCAGTTGGGTCATGCGTGCCTGCGCGCGCCGCACGCGCGCGACCAGCTCGCGTTGATCGGGCACCAGCAATTCGGCCGCGACCGAGGGCGTGGGCGCACGCACGTCGGCCACGAAATCGCTGAGGCTGAAGTCGGTCTCGTGGCCGACTGCAGACACCACCGGCGTCTGCGCGGCGGCGATCGCGCGCGCCAGGCGTTCGTCGTTGAAGGCCCACAGATCTTCCAGCGAGCCGCCACCGCGGGTGATCAGGATGACGTCGTAGCGCCCGGAAGCATCGGCGCGTTGCAGCAGTGAGGTGATCTGTGCGGCAGCGCTGTCGCCTTGCACCAGCGAGGGCAGTAGATCCACTTCGAGCAGCGGAAAACGCCGCGCCAGCACGCTGAGCACATCGCGCACCGCCGCGCCGCTGGGCGAAGTGATCACCGCCAGCCGCTGCACATGCGCAGGCAGTGCCTGCTTGCGCTCGGCATCGAACAGGCCTTCGGCGGCAAGACGCGCGCGCAGTTCGTCGAAGGCGCGACGCAGGGCGCCTTCGCCGGCTTCTTCCATATGGTCGAGCACCAGCTGATAGTCGCCGCGCGCTTCGTACAGGGTCAGGCGCCCGCGCGCGAGCACGCGCAGGCCTTCGCGCGGCTGAAATTTCAGCCAGGTGCTCTTGGGCTTGAACATCGCGCAGCGGATCTGCGCGCGCGCATCCTTGAGTGTGAAATACAGATGTCCCGACGCGGGACGGGTGACGCTGCTCAGTTCGGCTTCCACCCACACCAGCGGGAAGCTGCCTTCCAGCAGGTCGCGCGCTAGTGAATTGAGCTGGCTGGGAGTGAGGATCTGATCGTTGCGGTCGGCCATCGCTGCATTATCCCGTAGCGACGACGGTCATGGGTGATCGGCTGCGAATGCCGATGCCGCCGGTGGCTGCGCCGATCGCGTGCACGTGCAGGCCGCAGCTGCTGCATGCGCGACGCGTGCGGGTCAGAGGTCGTGTTGCGCCAGCGCCCAGCCAACGTGTTCGCGCACCAGCGCCGAGTCGTCGTGGCGACGCGCTTGCAGTGCGGCCAGGACCTCTGGCGTGCCAGGCGCATTGCCCAGGCCCACGGCAATATTGCGCAACCAGCGCTCGTGTCCGCTGCGGCGGATCGGGCTACCCTCGGTGCGGCGCAGGAATTCGTCCTCGTTCCAGGCGAACAACTGCGGCAGCGTGGCCACGTCCAGGTCGTTGCGGGCGCGGAAATCGGCTTCGTCGGTGCGCTTGGCGAACTTGTTCCAGGGGCAGATCAGCTGGCAGTCGTCGCAGCCGAAGATGCGGTTGCCGATCGGCTTGCGCATGTCTTCGGGAATTGCGCCGTCGTGTTCGATGGTGAGGTATGCGATGCAGCGGCGCGCATCCAGCCGGTAGGGCGCGATGATGGCTTGCGTCGGGCAGATATCGATGCAGCGCGTGCAGGTGCCGCAATGCGCGGTGGCGGGCGTGTCGATCGGCAGTGGCAGGTCGAGGTAGATCTCGCCGAGAAAGAACCACGAGCCGCCATGACGATCGATCAGGCAGGTGTGTTTGCCGATCCAGCCCAGGCCGGCATTGCGTGCCAATGCGCGCTCCAGCACCGGCGCCGAATCGACGAACACGCGGAACCCGAATGGGCCGATTTCGCCCTGGATGCGCTCGGCGAGCTTCTGCAGCCGGTTGCGCATCAGCTTGTGATAGTCGCGCCCCAGCGCATAGCGCGCCACATAGGCGCGGTTGCCGTCGTGCAAGGTGTTCCAGGCTTCGGTGTCGTCCTTGCGGCCGTAATCCATGCCAACCGACAACACGCGCAGGGTGCCGGGAACCAGTTCCTGCGGGCGCGAGCGTTTGTCGCCGTGCTGGGCCATCCAGTGCATGGTCCCGTACAGTCCTTCCTCCAGCCAGCTACGCAGATGCACCTCATCCTCGCCCAGCTCAATGCCGGTGATGCCGCACCGTTGAAAGCCGGCTTCGCGCGCAAGCACGCGAATGCGCGCAGCGGCATCGGCAGGGTCGGGGTGGGCAAGGGCGGCAGACATGGCGACAAGTATAGAATTCCCGGCATGTACGCACCGCTCGATCTTTACGACACCACCGCCGCGCGCACGCTCGATGCGCAGGCCACCACGCTGCTCGGCGGCGACGGCTACACCCTGATGCAACGCGCCGGGCAGGCGGCCTGGCAGTGGTTGCTGGAGCGCTGGCCGCAGGCGCGCCGCATCGTGGTGGTCTGCGGCACCGGCAACAATGGGGGCGACGGCTATGTGCTGGCGCGCCTGGCACACCGCGCAGGGCGTCAGGTGCGCGTGGTGCACCTGCCCGAACACGGCCCCGGCTCGGATCTGGCGCAGCGCGCCTGTACCGACTACCTCGCCGTCGGTGGGGCAATCGAATTGTTTCCGTATCCGCTGGCGCAGGCCGATGTGATCGTCGATGCGCTGTTCGGCATCGGCCTGAATCGCGCACCCGATGATGCAACCGCCGCCCTGATCGACGCCATCAACGCGGCGGGCGTGCCGGTGTTTGCGCTGGATGTGCCCAGCGGCATCGATGCCGACCATGGGGTGGCCTTCGGTGCGGCGGTACGCGCAGCACTGACCTTGCAGTTCATCGTGCCGCATCTGGGGCTCTACACCGGCGATGCGCTGGAACATGCCGGCGAGCGTCAGATCGCCGCGCTGGAGGTGCCGCTTTCAGCGTTCGACGGGCTCACGCCAGCCGCACACAGTTGGAATGGCGAGGCCCTTGCGGCGCAATTGCGCCCGCGTCGCCGCAACACGCACAAGGGCGAATCGGGGCGGGTGCTGTGCGTGGGCGGCAATCTCGGCAGCGGTGGCGCGATCATGCTGACCGCCGAAGCGGCGTTGCGCAGTGGCGCCGGGTTGGTGCAGGTCGCAACGCGCGCCGAGCATGTCACGCCGCTGCTGGCGCGCTGCCCCGAAGCGATGGCGCGTGCCGTGCAGGCCGATGACGACATCGCCACATTGGCCGAGACGGCAGATGCAGTCGCGCTCGGGCCCGGGCTAGGGCAGGACGCCTGGGCGCAGGCGTTGTGGCGTGCGGCGCTGGGCGCCGCTAAGGCAGTGGTGATCGATGCCGATGGGCTGAATCTGCTGGCCTCCACCAACGTTGCAGCGCATGGTCCGCGCATCTTGACGCCACATCCGGGCGAAGCCGGTCGTCTGCTTGGCCTTTCGACCCGACAGATTCAGCGCGATCGTCCGGCTGCTGCCGCTGCACTCGCAAAACGCTACGACGCCGTGGTGGTGCTCAAGGGCGCCGGCACCGTGGTCGCGTCGCCAGGTCACTTGCCGCGCATCATCGATGCGGGCAATCCCGGCATGGCGGTTGGCGGGATGGGCGATCTGTTGACCGGCGTCATCGCGGCATTGCTGGCGCAGGGCTTCTCGCCGTTCGATGCCGCCAGCCTTGGCGCCTTGTTGCACGCCTGTGCCGGCGATGCGGCCGCGCACGCAGGCGAGCGCGGCCTGCTACCCACCGACCTGCTTGCCGAGCTGCGCCGCCTCGCCAACGCTGGAGCCATCGCATGATCGACCTCAACGGACAGCTGCACGACGTGCAGGCCACCGAAACCCTGGGCCAGGCGCTGGCCGCCGTTCGACCGGCCAGCGCGGTGGTGCAGCTGCATGGCGACCTGGGCGCGGGCAAGTCCACGCTCGCGCGCGCGCTGCTGCGTGCGCTCGGTGTCACCGGACCGATTCGCAGCCCCACCTACGCCTTGGTCGAACGCTATCCGCTGGCAACCGGCGATGAAGCCTGGCACCTGGACCTGTACCGCATTGGCCATGCCGGCGAGCTGGATTTTCTCGGGCTCGACGAGGGCAGTGCGAGCTTGTGGCTGGTCGAATGGCCGGAGCGCGGTGCTGGCGTGCTGCCGCCAGTCGATCTGGACGTTGAACTGGCCGTGGCTGGCGAAGGCCGCAGCGTTCGTTTGCTGGGCCGCAGTGCGATCGGGCATGCCTGGATGGAAAGGCTGTCACGGCAGCCCCAGTTGCAGGCCTTTTTTGCCGCCGCACGAGAAGAATGAACGCCAGGTTATGGATTATTAAGGGAAATTGCCTTGCAATTCACACAGTTGGATGCTTGAATCCAGCGCCATGACACCGGGGATCCGCCAGTTCTGTCTTTCCGCCCTGACCGCCAGCTTGAGCCTGGCGGTTTTTGCTGCATGGGGCGGCGAAATCAAGGGGGTTGGCGTCAGTACCGGGGCCACCGGGACCCGTGCAGAAATTCAACTGGCCGGCAGCGGCGGCTTCAAAACGCTCTCGCTGGCGAACCCGACGCGCCTGGTTGTCGATTTTCCCGAATCCTCGGGCATGCGCGGTCTCAAGCTGCCGTCCGCTGCCGGATTGGTGACCTCGGTACGCACCGGTCAGCCGGTGCCTGGCACATTCCGTGTGGTGTTCGAACTGGCAACGCCGGTGACGCCGCTCAAGCCGCAGATGCAGACGCTGGGTAGCGTGTCGACATTGGTGATCGAATGGCCTGGCGATCCGGCGCCGGCGGCGGCCTCCGCCGTTGCTGCGGCTGCACTGACGGCAGCCCCGGCGCCGCGTCCGCTCAATGCGCAGGCCGAAGCTGCACGCGCAACGGCCGCCCTGGCCGCATCTGCGCAACGTGCCTCCTCGGTGCCGCCGTCCCAGCCGTCGACTCCGCCGCCTGCACCGTCTGTGCCGGCATCGGCGCTGCCCACTGTCACTCAGGCCCCGGTACCGACCACTGTCGCTACCGGTGTGCCGACGCCTCGGCCTGCCACCTCCGGTGCACCAGCGCCGACCGGCGTTGCCGGCAACACGCCGAACCGTGCCGCCGGGGCCGCTGCCAACGTTACGTCCGGCGCGGTGGTGGCGGGCAGCAGCGCATCTGCAGCTGCCATCTTGAATGGCGGCAGCGCACCGATGGGCGCAACCTCCGGTAATGCCGCGGCAAATGCCCCCAATAGCGCCTCGAGCGCGGTGGCTGCTGCAGGCGACGACGACCTGCCGCCGCGCCCCGTGCTGCCAAGCGAAGCGTCGCGGGTCAAGATGGCGCCGGGCATGCGGCCGTTGATCGTGGCGATCGACCCGGGCCACGGCGGCCAGGACCCGGGCGCCATGGGTCCCACCGGCAAGCGCGAGAAGGACGTCACCCTGGCGGTCGGCCGTGAACTGGCACGCCAGGTCAACGCCACGCCAGGCATGAAGGCCTACCTGACCCGCGATACCGACGTGTTCATTCCGTTGCCGATGCGTGCGCAAAAAGCCCGCGCCGCCAAGGCCGACATCTTCATTTCCATCCACGCCGACGCCGCCGAAAACCGCAGCGCCACCGGCTCCTCGGTGTACGTACTGTCGACCAAGGGAGCCTCGTCGCAACGTGCGCGCTGGCTGGCCGACAAGGAAAACGCGGCAGATCTAGTTGGCGGCGTGCGCCTGCAGCAGACCGAAAGCACCCTGGCCAACGTGTTGCTGGACCTGGCTCAGAGCGGCCATATGAAGGCCTCCGAAGATGCCGCCGGCCATGTGCTTGGAGGATTGAAGCGCATCGGCAACAACCACAAGCCGCAACTGGAACGCGCCAACTTCGCGGTGCTGCGCACCTCCGACATGCCGGCAATGCTGGTGGAAACCGCCTTCATTTCCAATCCGGACGAGGAACGCCGCCTGATCGATCCGGCTTATCAGCGCAAGATCGCTGGCGCCGTGCTGGACGGCATCGATACCTTCTTTACCCGCCAACCGCCGCCAGGCACGTTGTTCGCAGCACGTGCGCAAGCCGAAGCCGATGCAGTCGGCACCGTGGCCGGCGGCAGCCGCTGACCCGCTCGGCTATCATTCCGCACTGATTCCTTAGATGACGGCGACTGTGCGCCGCCGGATTGCCGTGCCGAGGTCTGTCTTGCCTGTCACACCGCCGATCTACCGCGTTTCGCGCGTGCTGCAATGGAGCGTGCGCTGATGGCGATCCGCCAGCTGCCCGAGATTCTGATCAACCAGATCGCTGCCGGCGAAGTCGTCGAGCGGCCCGCATCGGTGGTCAAGGAACTGGTCGAAAACGCACTCGACGCCGGCGCCACGCGCGTGGATATCGAGCTCGAGGAGGGCGGCGTCCGGCTGATCCGCATCCGCGACAACGGGGGCGGCATCGCCCCGGACGAACTACCGCTGGCCGTGTCGCGGCATGCCACCAGCAAGATCGCTTCGCTGGACGACCTGGAAACCGTCGCCACGCTGGGCTTTCGCGGCGAAGCCTTGCCGTCGATCGCCTCGGTCAGCCGCTTTACCCTGACCTCGCGTCGCCACGACGCCGAGCACGGCTCCGCATTGGAAATCGACGGCGGTCGCCTGGGCGAGGTGGTGCCGCGCGCGCATGCGCCGGGCACCACGGTCGAAGTGCGCGAACTGTTCTTCAACGTGCCGGCGCGGCGCAAATTTTTGCGTGCCGAACGCACCGAACTCGGCCACATCGAAGAGTGGTTGCGTTCGTTGGCACTGGCGCGGCCGGATGTGGAATTGCGCGTCTCGCACAACGGCAAGCCGTCGCGTCGCTACAAGCCGGGCGATCTGTATTCGGACGCGCGGCTGGGCGAAACCCTCGGCGACGATTTTGCGCGCCAGGCCTTGCGCGTGGACCAAAGCGGTGCCGGTCTGCGCCTGCACGGCTGGGTTGCGCAACCGCATTACTCGCGTGCCAGCACCGACCAGCAATACCTCTACGTCAACGGCCGCTCGGTCAGGGACCGCAGCGTGGCGCATGCGGTGAAGATGGCCTACGGCGATGTGCTGTTTCATGGCCGTCAGCCGGCCTATGTGCTGTTTCTGGAGCTGGACCCGGCACGCGTGGACGTCAATGTGCACCCGGCCAAACACGAGGTGCGTTTCCGCGAAGCGCGGCTGATCCACGATTTCGTCTATCGCACCCTGCAGGATGCCTTGGCGCATACCCGTGCCGGCGTCACGCCAAACAGTATCGGCAGCGATGGTGCCGGCGACCCAGGGGCGACCGCTGGCGGGCTGGGCAACATTGCTGGCAGCGGTGTTCCGAACCACGGCAACGCACCTGGCAGCAGCGGTAGCGGCTACAACTACCCGAGCTGGACGCCTTCGCAAACGCCGCTGGGACTGCGTGTGGACGAGGCGCGCGCCGCCTACAGCGCGCTGTACGCGCCGCCGCCCAGCAGTGCGCAGCAATCGGCAGGCATGCCGAGCATGGCCGGCACCGGGTTGCCGGCAACTGCGCAAGACAGCGGTGTTCCGCCGCTCGGTTATGCCGTCGCGCAGTTGCACGGCATCTACATCCTGGCCGAAAACGCCGAAGGCTTGATCGTGGTCGACATGCACGCGGCGCATGAGCGCATCGGCTATGAGCGGCTCAAAAATGCGCACGACAGCATCGGCCTGCACGCGCAGCCCTTGCTGGTGCCGATGACGCTGGCAGTGGGCGAGCGCGAAGCCGACACCGCCGAGCGCGAAGCGGAGACCTTGGCCACGCTCGGCTTCGAGATCACCCGGGCCGGCCCGCAGTCGCTGCACGTGCGCAGCATTCCCGCGCTGCTGGCCAATGCCGAGCCGGAGGCGCTGCTGCGCGATGTGCTGGGCGATCTGCGCGAGCATGGTCAAAGCCGCCGCATCGCCAGCGCACGCGACGAACTGCTCTCCACCATGGCGTGCCACGGTGCAGTGCGCGCCAACCGCCGCCTCACCGTGCCTGAAATGAACGCGTTGCTGCGCGATATGGAAGCCACCGAACGCTCGGGCCAGTGCAACCATGGCCGACCGACCTGGGCGCGGTTTACGCTGAGCGATATCGATCGTTGGTTTCTGAGGGGGCGTTGATGGCAGTGCACGGGGGGAAGGGCTGGCTGCTCGGCATGCTGGTCGCAGCGGCGTTAGTCGGTTGCGGGCGCGATGCGCCACCGCCGGCTGCGCCGGTCGCACTCGACAAGACATTTCTGGCCGACACCGCCGCCTGGCGCGAAGCGCGGCTGAAGGAACTGCGCGCGCCCGATGGCTGGACCAGCCTGGTTGGCCTGCATTGGCTGTCGCTGAAGGCGCATTACATCGGCAGCAGCGCCGGCAGCGGTATCAGACTCGCGGTAGGCCCACCGAAGATGGGCATGGTGTCCACCGAGAACAACGCGGTCTGGTTCGTGCCCGAGCGTGGTGCCGCGCTGACCCTCGATGGCAAGCCGCTGACCAGCCGGATCCGCTTCCAGTCCGATCGCGATCCGCAGCCCACCCTGATCCATTTCGACCAGGGCAAGGGCGTGTTGAGCCTAATCCATCGCGGCGACCGGTATGCGCTACGGGTCAAGCATGCCGACGCGAGCTCGCGCACGCACTTCGCGGGTCTGGACTATTGGCCCTTGGATCCATCCTGGCGCATCAACGCGCGCTATGTGCCCAACTCCGTCGGCAAGACCATCCCGATCGTCGACATCGTCGGGATCAGCAGCGAGCAGCCGAACGCGGGCGCGATCGAGTTCGAGCGCGACGGCAAGACCTACCGATTGGAAACCATCGGCGAGCCAGGGCGGCCGATGTTCGTGGTATTCGCCGACCGCACCATCGGTCACGGCAGCTATCCGGCTGGACGTTTTCTGGATCTGGACGTGCCCGATGCCTCGGGGCATGTCATCGTCGATTTCAACCGCGCCTACAACCCACCATGCGCGTTCACCCCATTCGCCACCTGCCCACTGCCGCCGCCGGAAAACCGCATCGATCTGGCGGTGTCGGCAGGCGAGAAGGCCTACAAGGTGCCGCACTGACATGCGCGCCATTCACATGTGCGGAGAAGCCTGGTGACCGGGCGACGGACCACGTTGACGCGCCAGCGGATTGCCACCTGGTGCAGCAGCGCGCTGCTTGGCCTGGCCTTGTGGAGCGGCGCGCTCGTACCGGTGTGGGCGCGCGGTGCCGGCCACGCGCCGGCAGGCCCGCCGGTGCCGCTGCTGTGGAAGGTCGATGGCAAGGGCGGCACGCTGTATCTGCTGGGCTCGTTTCATGTGCTCAAGCCCAGCGACTACCCGTTATCGCCGGATGTGATGCAGGCCTTCGCCAAGGCCGACCGTCTGCTGTTCGAATTGCCGCCTGACGATGCGCAATCGCCCGAGCTGGCCAGTCGCATGCTGCAGGCGGCGCGGCGCACCGACGGGCGTACGCTGCAGGACACGCTGGATGCGAAGACCTGGCAGGCGCTGAGCGCCTACGCGCGCAAGTACGGCATGTCGCTGGCGAGCCTGCAGCCGCTCGAGCCCTGGTTCGTAGCGCTGACGATCAGCCTGGCGGAGATGACCCGGCAAGGCATGGACCCGAACGCGGGGCTGGACCATTACCTGATGGAACAGGCGCAGGCGCGCGGCAAACCGGCCGACGGCCTGGAGCGCGCCGCCGAGCAAATCGCCTTGCTCGACGGCATGTCGCCGACCGAGCAGCATCAGTTGCTGGAAGAGTCGCTGGACGAGGCCGATGCCACCGACCAGCTACGCCAGCTGCATGCAGCCTGGCGCAATGGCGATGTGCATACGCTGTCCACGCAGATGGCCGAAGACATGCGCCGCCAGTATCCGGCGCTGTATCAGGACATCAATGTCGAGCGCAATGCGCGCTGGGTGCCGCGGCTGGAGCAGCGGCTCGGCAAGGGCGGCGGAACCACGCTGGTGGTGGTCGGTGCGCTGCATTTGCTGGGCAATGACGGGGTAGTAGAGCGTCTGCGTGCGCGCGGCTACCACGTGGAGCGGATCTGCTCTGCCTGCACAACGCAGGCCGGCCACTGATTGGCTGCGCCTGGGAGCCTGAGGCTCCTGGCGCAGCGTTCGGTATCTGAAACGGTCGACATCACACCGCGACCAGCCGTCAGCTGGCATGGCCGGCGCAGCGGAGCCGGGGTGTCCGAGCAGCGCCTGAGGATTCCGGCACCGGCCGCACCTGCCTGGCGGCTGCGCAATGGCGTGTTGTCTATTAGCCGCGGTTGCGGGCCTTGCCGGTCGTGCCGTGATTGCCGCCAGCCGAGCCATGCGTGCCGGTTCCCATCGGGCCGCTGCCCAGGCCGCTCGCCCCAGGCGGGCTCGGCGGTGTGCCCGGGCCACCCGGGCGGCCGAAGCCGGCGCCGAAGTTGCGCTGGAACTCCTGCCACAACTCCAGGTTGCGCTCGGTCAACTGGTTCATCATCGCCCACGGGGTTTGCCCGAGCAGGTTGCCCATCTGCTGACGGAACTGCTGCTGCTGATCCAGGAACACCTGCATGCTGCGCTCCAGGTAATTGCCCATGAAGCCCTGCAGCGAGTCGCCATAAAACCGGATGATCTGGCTCAGCAACTGGGTGGAGAGCATCGGCTCGCCGTCCTGCTCGCGGTCGGCGATGATTTGCAGCAGCACTGCGCGGCTGAGGTCCTCGCCGCTCTTGGCATCGCGTACTTCGAATTCTTCGCCATCGATGATCAATTGGCGCACATCTTCGATGGTGATGTAGCTGGAGATTTCCGTGTCGTAGAGACGGCGATTGGGATACTTCTTGATGATGCGAAGTCCGGCCATGGAACGTTCACCCACACTGATAGTGCGCGCAGGATGGCGCACCGCAGCAGCGCTTGCAACAGCCAAAAGGCCTTATTTGCTTAAGCGGACACATTAAAAATGTTGCGCAGCATGGTTTTTGAGCAAAATCCATGCTGCACCGCAAAGTTGCAGCAAACGTTACCAGCCCATGTGGTGGCCGCCGTTGATGTCCAGATTCGAGCCAGTGATCCAGGCAGCCTCTTCCGCAACCAGAAACGCCACCGCGTAGGCGATCTCTTCCGGACGGCCCAGGCGTCCGGTGGGGATATCGGCCACGATCTTGGCGCGCACTTCTTCCGGAACGGCCATCACCATGTCGGTGGCCACATAACCGGGCGAGACCGTGTTGACGGTGACCCCGAATGCCGCGTTCTCGCGCGCCAGCGAGATGGTGAAGCCGTGCATGCCAGCCTTGGCGGCGGCGTAGTTGGCCTGGCCATACTGGCCCTTGAGCCCGTTGATCGAGCTGATCTGGATCACCCGGCCCCAGCCGCGTTTACGCATGCCCTCGATCACCGGGCGGGTCACGTTGAAGACCGAATTGAGGTTGGTGTTGATGACCTCGTGCCACTGCTCGGCACTCATGCGGTGGAAGGTGGTGTCGCGGGTGATGCCGGCGTTGTTGACCAACACCTCGACCGGCCCCAGCGATGATTCGACGTCTTCCACCAGCGCGCGCGCATGCTCGGACGAGGCGACATCGCCGCGAAACAGCGCGACCTCGTACCCTTGCGCCTGCATGCGCTGCTGCCAGTCGCGTGCCTTTTCTTCGTTGCGGAAGTTGCTGGCGACCCGGTGGCCCTGGTCGGCCAGGCGCTTGCAGATGGCAGTACCGATACCGCCGGTGCCGCCGGTGACCAATGCGACGCGAGATGTCATGACGACTCCAATCAACAAGTGAGGCTGAGGGCGATTCGGGTGCGGGACTGCTGCGCCCGGACGCCGGTGCTGGGCCGCAATTCTAGTCACGCTGGAGGCCGGATGCGCGCGCATCGAGGCCCAGCTGGCGTTGGCGTGGAAGCAGCCGTGGCGAAAAATGCTGCACGGCGTGCTGCAGCAGGGTTTCCACGGCTGCACGCCGCGGCAGCGCGTCGGCCTGTTGGCCCAAGGCGACCCAGGCGGCGTGCAGGGCCGGCAGTGGATCGGCGTCGTCCAGTGCGGGTGCATCGTGTGACTTGGACAGCTTGCGGCCGTCGCGATCCAGCATCAGCGGCAGGTGCAGGTAGCGCGGCTGCGGCAGGCCCAGTGCGCGCTGCAGCACCATCTGGCGCGGGGTGGAGTCGAGCAGGTCGGCGCCGCGCACCACATCGGTGATGCCCTGCGCCGCATCGTCCACCACCACTGCCAGTTGGTACGCCCAATACCCGTCGGCGCGGCGCAGCACCACATCGCCCACCTCGGCGTAGACATCCTGCAGCACCGGTCCTTGCAAGGCGTCCTCGAAGCCGACCGGCGATTGCGGCGGCACCCGCAGGCGCACCGCACGGCGCTCGCCCAATGGCGCGAGGCAGGCGTGGTGGATGCCGCCCATGCCGGCCAGATCGGCCCGGCTGCAGCTGCATTCGAATGCCTGGCCGGTTTCCAGCAGCTGAGTGATAGCGTCGGTGTAGGCCGCATCGCGCTCGGACTGCCGCATCACCGGCAGGTCCGAGTGCAGCCCGAATGCGGCCAGCGTGCGCAGCTGACGTTCGCTGGCGCCGGGTTCGGCACGCGGCGGGTCGATGTCTTCGATGCGTACGCACCACTGCCCACCGGCATGCCGGGCCAGCAGCCAGCTGCCGAATGCAGCCAGCAGGGAGCCGAAGTGCAGGGGGCCGGTGGGCGAGGGCGCGAAGCGGCCGAGATAAGGGGGCGATGGCATGGGCAGCTGAATCGTCGGTCAGGTGCTTGCTTGATTTCAAGCCGCAACACCCGCAGATCCGCACCAGTTCACCCCGCATCCGTGGAGCCATCGCGCCATGTTCAACCGCATTTTCCTGTTCCTGCTGACCAATCTTGCGGTGCTGATGCTCGCCGGCATCGTCATGTCGTTGCTGGGCGTCAATCCCGCGCAGATGAGTGGCCTGTTGGTGATGGCCGCCATCTTCGGTTTCGGCGGCTCGTTCATTTCCTTGCTGCTGTCCAAGTTCATGGCCAAGCGCAGCACCGGTGCGCAGGTCATCACCGAGCCGCGCACGCCGACCGAGCGCTGGTTGCTGGAGACCGTGCGCCGCCAGGCCCAGGCTGCCGGCATCGGCATGCCGGAAGTAGCGGTCTACGACGGCCCGGAAATCAACGCGTTCGCCACCGGCGCCAACCGCAACAACGCCCTGGTGGCGGTGTCCACCGGCCTGCTGCAGAACATGGACCAGGATGAAGCCGAGGCGGTGCTTGGCCACGAGATCGCCCACGTGGCCAACGGCGATATGGTCACCATGGCGCTGCTGCAGGGCGTCCTCAATACCTTCGTGATCGTGCTCGCCCGCGTGGTCGGCGGCATTATCGACAGCGCCTTGTCGGGCAACCGCGATGGCGGTCGTGGCTTTGCGTACTACATCATCGTGTTCGCGCTGGAGATGGTGTTCGGCCTGTTCGCGACCATGATTGCGATGTGGTTCTCGCGGCGCCGCGAATTCCGCGCCGATGCCGGTGGCGCGCAGTTGGCCGGCCGCAGCAAGATGATCGCTGCACTGGAGCGGCTGTCGCTCAACCATGGCCAGAACACCTTGCCCTCGCAAGTGCAGGCGTTCGGCATCTCCGGTGGGGTGGGCGAGGGCTTGCGCCGGCTGTTCCTGAGCCATCCGCCGCTCACCGAACGCATCGCTGCGCTGCGCGCCGGCAGTGGTAGCGCCATGTAAGGGGGCGGATCTCCGGCTGCCTGGCAGGCAACAAAAAACCCGCGCAGTGCGGGTTTTTTGTTGCTTAGCGAGGTTGCGAACGAGCGGGCGCGCCGGCTTTCAGCCGAACTCGTAATTCATCAATGGCCCGGTCGGTGCCACGAAATCGCCCTGGACGTAGTCCACTCCGGCACTGAAGAAGCTGCTCATCGACTGCGCATCGGCGACGAACTCGGCCATTGTCAGAATGCCGGCCGGCTGCGCCCGCGAGGTGATTTCGCGAATCTTTTCCTGGCTCTCCCGCGCCGAGGCGATGTCGCCGGTGATGCCGCGATCCAGTTTGAGGAAGGCCGGGTGGAAATGCGCCAGCAACTGGAACGAATCCAGACCCGAGCCGAACTGCTCCAGCCCGACCTTGCAATCCATCGCCGACACCGCCGCCAGGAACTGCTGCGCGTTGCGCAGGTGCGTAAACACCTTCGACTCCGGCGTCTGCAGCCACAGCCGTTCGCCGGGGACACCGTAAACCGCCAATTGCTCGCGGATGGTGTCGATCATCTGCGGGTCCGAGAACGAGTTTGGCCCGATGCGTACCAGCAGATGGGTCTTGTGCCCGGCACGTTGGCGTTCGCCCAGTTGCCGGATGGCCCGCGCCACCACCCAGCGGTCGATTTCGGTGACCAGGTCGTGCTCTTCGGCGATGGCCATGAACGCGTTCGGCGACATCATTTCGCCATTGCGTTCCAGGCGCAGGAAGGCCTGGTACAGCTCCAGCGGCTCGCCTTGCAGGTTGAGCACCGGCTGGTAATGCAGCAGGAAACCGTCGCCGACCAGCGCTTCGCGCAGCTGCTCGACCCAACGTTCGATGCGTTCTTCTTCGGCCCGATCCGCCGCAGCCGGGTCGTAGATGCTGACCGCGTTGCCACCGAGCTCGGCAGTGGTGCGCACCGCCTCGGTGCCGCGATTGAGTACCTGGCCGATGCTGGCGATCTTTTCGCCGATCTGCACGCCGCCGATGCTGACCGTCACCGTGGCCGAGCGCGTCCCCACGCTGACCACGTGCTGCGCGAACGCATTGCGCACGGTTTCGGCCAGCGCATGCGTGCGCGCGTAATTTCCGTTCAACAGCAGGGCGAAACTGTGTTCGCCGAAGCGCGCGGCCAACACGCTGTCGTCCAGCACGCTCGCCACATGCGCGGCAAGCGCAGCAATCAGCGCATCTGCCGAATCCAGCCCGAACTCCGGAAGGATGCGTGCGTAGTGATCCGGCTCGATCAGCAGGAAGCCGGATTGGCCCTCGCTGCGGCCGGCCTGTGCCACGGCCTGTTCCAGCGCCACCATGAAGGTGGGGCGATTGAGCAGGCCGGTGACCTGGTCGCGCTGGCGCAAGTCTTCGACCTCGCGCGCCAGTTCCGGGTCGAACTCCTCGCGGCGCCGGAACACCACCTGGATGCACGGCTCGCCTTCATAGGTGGCGGTGGCGAACTCCATCGTGGCCGGGAAGGTGTCGCCTTCCACGCGGCGTGCATCGAGCTTGTACTGTGCCGGCGGCGGTTCGCCCTTGGACATCGCCTTGAGCAGCTGTTTGAAATCGTCGACGTACTGCGCGGCGATCATGTCCAGCAGCGAGATGCCTTCGACATCGTCGAACGACTCGAAGCCGAACATTTCCAGATAGGCATCGTTGGCACGGATATGCATGCCTTCATGCACGTAGGCGATCGGGTCGCGCGAGGATGCGATGAGTGCGTCGCAGCGGCGCTCGGTCTCGCGCATCTGCGCTTCGATGCGGCGCAGTCCGCGGCGGGCCTGCAGGTCGTCCCATTCCGAGCGCACCAGTGCAAGCAAATGCGCGGGGCGGTGGCGCAATGCGATGGCGCGCACCCCGTGCGAAGCGGCCTCGACCAGGGCGTTCTCTTCGATCCGCTCGGCCAGCAAGATGATCGGGATGTCCTTGCCGCTGCCCGCAATCTGGGTCTGCAAGGCGCTCATGGGGATCTGCTGCGCCTGACCCAAGATGGCCAGATCGATCTGGCCCGACAGCATGCTGGCCAGTTCCTCCTGGCTTTGCGGTCGCGATGGACGCACCGCAATGCCGCCATTGCGCAGCGCGGTGACGATGGTCTCCGCACTCTCCACGCTGTCGTCGACGATCATCAGGCGGAGGGTGAGATCTTTGCCTTTTTGCATGCGCGGCTCCCTAGAGACGGGCTTTAATACACGAAGGGGTTTGACACGTCCATGTGTGTGGAGCATGCCGCATCAAGTGTGAGACGTAGAACAATATTTGCGCGTGGAAGATGCCTTCTGGCGCGCATCGACCGTTTTCACTGCGTGCTGTCCATGCCGCGACGGCGCGTTCAAGGCGCCTGACCTGATCGGTGGGCGAGCCCCCCGCCATCGCCGTTACGCCACGCTCCCCGCCGCATGGCCGGACGCCCACGCCCACTGAAAGTTGTAACCGCCAAGCCAGCCGGTGACATCCAGCACCTTGCCGATAAAGTACAGGCCTGCCACCAGGCGCGACTCCATGGTCGCACTGGAGACCTGTTGGGTATCGACCCCGCCCAGGGTGACTTCAGCTGTCCGATAGCCTTCGGTGCCGCTGGCGATCAGCGGAAAGCTGCCGAGCAGCTCGGCGGCGGCTGTCAGCTGCGGCGGATCCAGCTGACGCACCGGCTTGTCTGGCAGCCAGAGCTCGCACAAGCGTTGCGCAAACCGTTTCGGTAGCACGTCGGCCAGCACGTTGCGCAGCTCGGTGGCGCCGCGTTGCTGCTTTTGTTCGCGCAGCCACGTCGCTGCATCGCGACCGGGCAGCAGATCCAGCCGCAAATCGTCACCCGGCTGCCAATACGAGGAAATCTGCAGGATCGCCGGGCCGCTGACCCCACGATGGGTGAGCAGCATGGAATTGCGAAAGCTGACTCCGTTGCACTGCGCCTGGACCGGCAACGCCAGCCCGGACAACGCTTGCAGACGCTCCTGATGCTTGCCGCTCAATGTGAGTGGCACCAGCCCGGCGCGGGTGGGCAGCAGCGCATGGCCGAACTGCTTGGCCAGGGTATAGCCGAAGCCGCTGGCCCCCATGCTGGGAATCGACAGCCCGCCGGTCGCCACGATCAACGAGTGCGTCTGCACGCACCCCTGGCTGGTCTGGACCTGGAAGCCGTCGCTGCCGCGCTGGACCGACAGCACGTCGCACTGGGTGCGGATCTGCACGCCGGCCGCATCGCATTCGTCCAGCAGCATGCGCACGATCTGCTTGGAGGAGATGTCGCAGAACAACTGGCCCAGCTCTTTCTCGTGATAGGCGATGGCATGCCGTTCGACCATCTCCACAAAATCCGCCGGGCTGTAGCGCGCCAGGGCGGATTTGCAGAAATGCCGATTGGCCGAAATGAAGTTGCCAGGCGTGGTGCCGGTGTTGGTGAAATTGCAGCGCCCGCCACCGGACATCAGGATCTTCTTGCCGACCTTGTTGGCATGATCGATCACCACCACCTTGCGGCCACGCTGGCCGGCAGTGAAGGCGCTCATCAGCCCGGCAGCGCCGGCGCCGATGACCAGCACGTCGCAACGCATGCTCATTCGGCCGGGGCTTGCCGCACCATCGGGGTCAGGGTGACGCTGCCGTGGTCGGCCAGCATCTGCACTTCGCCGTCCTGGATGATCACGTCGAACCGCATGCCGCGCTGGATCAGTGCGCCCAGCGCTTCGGTGGCCTGCGAGTCGAGCTCGATCACGCGCAGATTGCGGTACCGGCCCATGGCGTTGGCGTGCTTTTTCCACCAGGTTTCGGTGGCCTGGCCGCCGTAGCCGATGACCACCGCCTCGCGCGAGCGGTTGCAGGCCTTGCGCACGCGGCTTTCGTCCGGCTGGCCGAGGTCGATCCACAGATCCGGGTCGCCGGTGTAGTCGCGCCGCCATAGGTCCGGCTCGTCGTCGTTGCTGAGGCCACGGCCGAATTCCAGACGATCGTCGGCAAATAGCGCGAACGCCAGCAGCCGCACCATCAGGCGCTCGTCGGTCTCGGAAGGGTGCTGGGCCAGGGTCAGCGAATGGTTGGCGTAATAGCCGCGGTCCATGTCGCTGATCTGAAGTTCCGCCCTGCGGACGGTGGCGGTGAGGGCCATCAGGATGCCGGTTGCAAAGGGCGCCTATGATACGCGGCCGGTTCATGCGCCGGGTGTTGCCCGCATCTGGCAGAGGTGCGTCGTCGGCCGGGCCTGGGCTGGCTGACAGCTGGATGGTGCGAGCAAGGGCAGGGTGGGCTTGGCTCAGAGGCCGGTTGGCTGCAAGGGCCACGGCGGGGCGACAGGCGCTGAGGCGCGGTCCAGGACGTCGCGGACCATGGCCGGGCAGGTGTCGTTAACGGCCCCCATGATCTGCGCAGCTGTGGGGGCGTCAGGCAGTGGCATCCGGTCAATTGGGATGGGGACAGTCCCGACAGGCCGTCGGATTGGACCCGACTGCAAAAGATTTGACGCAGGGTGTCGCTTTTTGCAGAAAACACGAGTACTGTGCACGCACTGTGTTTGCAAGGGTCACCGTGAATCGTGGCCTGGTGCAGCCGGATCGTTACAGATCTCGCTTCATCGTTCCGCTTTACCAACGCCTGCAACTCAGTCTCAGCTCCGGCTTTTCGGACGCTGCGATTTATCCATCAATAGTTCAGGAGTTAGTAAATGTCAGAGCGTCAGAGCGGTACCGTGAAGTGGTTCAACGATGCCAAGGGCTTCGGCTTCATCACCCCGGAAAGCGGCCCGGACCTGTTCGTGCACTTCCGCGCCATCCAGGGCACCGGCTTCAAGTCGCTGCAGGAAGGCCAGAAGGTCACCTTCGTCGCCGTGCAGGGCCAGAAGGGCATGCAGGCTGACCAGGTGCAGGCGGTCTAATCCGCCTGCAACCTTAGGGTTGCCAAAAACGCCGGCCGTGCAAGCGGCTGGCGTTTTTTATTGTCTGCACGACAGGCGGTCAGCCTCGCTGGCGCGTCCACCAGGCGCTGCTTGCGCACAGCGACGACGCCTGGATCGGTAGGATGTGCGCTTTCCGCGCGCAGCTATCTCATGATCACTGTCCACCATCTCAATAATTCCCGTTCCCAGCGCGTGCTGTGGCTGCTGGAAGAACTGGCGCTGCCTTACCAGATCGTGCGCCATGAACGCGACCCCAAGACCATGCTGGCGCCGCCGGCGCTGCGCGCGATCCATCCGCTGGGCAAATCGCCGGTGCTGGTCGACGGCGATCTGGTGGTGGCCGAATCTGGGGCGATCCTGGAGTACCTGACCGAGCGCTACGACACCGAGTGCGCGCTGTCGCCATCGCCGCGGCCGCTGGATTCGCCCGAGCGCCTGCAGTTTCGCTATTGGATGCATTACGCCGAAGGCTCGGCGATGCCGCCGTTGCTGATGACGCTGATCTTCGGTCGCATCCGCAGCGCGCCGATGCCGTTCTTCGCCAAACCCATCGCACGTGCGATCGTGGACAAGGCGATGTCGGGTTTCGTCGGGCCGCAGCTCACCTTGCATCTGGATTGGATGGAGCAGTCGTTGCAGGCCGGCAACTGGTTCGCTGGCGAACGCTTCACCGCCGCCGACATCCAGATGAGCTTCCCGGTACAGGCGGCGGCCGCACGCGGCGGCGGTCTGGAGAAATACCCGCGTTTGCACGCGTTTCTGCAGCGGATCCAAGCGCGTCCGGCGTATCAGGCTGCGTTGAAGAAAGGCGGCCCGTTCGAGCTGATGGGAAGCAAGCCGGCCAATTGAGGCATCGGGGAGTAGGGAGAGCGGGGTGCGAGTAGGTGGGCGGGACTGTGCTTCGCCCGCTGTCTGCTGCTACGACATGGCGTCTCTCATCGCCATGTATTCCCTCATTCCGGATCCGAATGGCTACCCAGCGACACCGTCGTCGGTATCGCTGCCCATCAGCCGTTCGCAGCAGTCACTCAATCCCCAGCGACGTCAGGGCGGATTGCGCTTCAGGGCACCCGGCACTGGCGCACAAACTGCAGCGTATCGTTCAGCACCTGCGAGCGCTCGGGCGATTTGCGCAGCGCCAGCAGGATGCCGAGATGGCCCATGCCGGGGTAGACCTTCAGTTCGGCACTGCCGCCTTCGCGCTTGAGCGCCTGCTGCAGCGAGACGCTGTTCTGTAGTTCGACCACGCGGTCGGCATCGCCATGCAGCAGCAACATGGGCGGTTCGTCGCCGCCGACGTAACGCACCGGTTGCGATTGCCGTTGCGCTGCCGGCGCATCGCCGAAGATTTCGACCAATTCGGGATCGGTCATCGGCATGAAGTCGTACGGCCCGGCCAGGCCCACCACGCCGCACAACTGGTGAGGTTTGAGACCTTGCGCCTGCAGCCAGCGGGCATCGGTGCCAAGCAACGCGGCCATATGCGCGCCTGCCGAATGACCCATCACCGCGAGGCGATTCGGGTTGCCGCCGTACTCGTGCGCGTGGCGGTAGCTCCATGCGGTGGCGCCTGCCGCGTCGGACATGAAACCGTGTAATCCGACCTGCGGATACTTGCGGTAGTCGGCCACCATCGCTACCACGCCCTGGCGCGCAAGTGCGCGGCCCACCCAGCGATAGTTGGCGCGTGAACCGCGCTTCCAGGTGCCGCCGTAGAAAAACACCACCACTGGCGCGTCGCTTGCGCCGCGCGGCTGGTAGACATCCCGCGCCAGGCCGTGCGCGGAATCGAACACCTGGTCGCGATGCTCGACAATGCCCGATCGGCTGGATGCGGCATTGATGCCACCAAAAAAGACGCTGCTGCAGGCCGTCATGGTCAACGAACCGAGCAACAGGAGGGCAGGACGGAACCAGCGGGAAGCGCGCGAGGGCATGGGCAATATCGGTACGGGGGCAGGAAGGGTGGTGGGGACCAGGGACGAACGCAACAGGCCGGCAAGTGCAGACCAGAGAGTGGCGTCCCGGCAACGTTCGCCTCTGTCTGGTTCGCATCTGATCGGCAGCCGGCGGCCATTAGCCGCTATCGCACGTCGCAAGCATGTGCAGGACGAGCCCGCTCGGCACGCGCCAAGCGAGTGAAGATACGGTACGCACGCAGCGCCGGATGCGGCTTCGCCCATGTCAGGTTCACTGCCGGTGGCCTAGGCTTGCCGGCATGACACATTTGCACTTCGATAATCGTCTGCGTCAGCAGCTGCCCGCCGACCCGGAAGAGGGGGCACGCCGGCGCGAGGTGGGTGCGGCCTGGTCGTCAGTCTTGCCGACGCCGGTCGCCGCTCCGTACCTGATCGCGCATTCGGCGGAGATGGCGCAGGTGCTGGGCCTGGAGGCGGCCGAGATCGCCAGTGCGCAGTTCGCCCAGGTGTTCGGCGGCAACGCGCTGTACCCGGGAATGCAGCCTTGGGCGGTCAACTACGGTGGGCATCAATTCGGGCATTGGGCCGGACAGCTTGGCGACGGGCGGGCGACTTCGCTGGGCGAGGCGATCGGAACCGACGGTGGGCGCTACGAATTGCAGCTCAAGGGTGCCGGCCCGACGCCGTATTCCCGCGGTGCCGATGGGCGCGCCGTGTTGCGCTCGTCGATCCGCGAATTCCTGTGCAGCGAGGCCATGCATCATCTGGGCGTGCCGACCACGCGTGCGTTGAGCCTGGTCGGCACTGGTGAGGCGGTGGTGCGCGACATGTTCTACGACGGCCACCCGCAGCGCGAGCCGGGCGCGATCGTGTGCCGGGTGGCGCCTTCGTTCATCCGTTTCGGCAACTTCGAATTGCCCAGCGCACGCGGCGATATCGCATTGCTGAAGCAGTGGGTGGATTTCACCATCGCCCGCGATTTCCCGGCGTTGGCCGGTGCCGGCGACGCGCTCTACGCCGACTGGTTTGCGCAGGTCTGCGAGCGTACCGCGGTGATGGTGGCGCACTGGATGCGGGTCGGGTTCGTGCATGGGGTGATGAATACCGACAACATGTCGATCCTCGGTCTGACCATCGACTACGGCCCGTATGGCTGGGTCGACGACTATGACCCGGACTGGACGCCCAACACCACCGACGCGCAGGGGCGGCGCTATCGCTTCGGCACCCAGCCACAAGTGGCCTACTGGAACCTGGGCCGGCTTGCCCAGGCGCTGGCGCCGCTGTTTGCCGACCAGGCCCTGCTGCAATATGGGCTGGATCGTTTTCGCGATACCTACCTGGCGTGCGACCGGCGCGACACCGCCGCCAAGCTGGGCTTGGCAGAGTGTCGCGACGAGGATCTGCAGCTGATCGACGCGCTGCGCGCCCTGATGCGCGAATCCGAGATGGACATGACGCTGACCTTCCGTGGGCTCATCGACCTGTCGCCCGAACATCCGGACCCCGCGCAGCTGCGCGACGCCTTTTACGACGAAGACAAACGCCTGGCGGATGCGCCGCAGCTGCAGCAATGGCTGCAGCGCTATGCCGCGCGCCTGCAGCAGGATCCGCTGTTGCCGGAAGAGCGGCGCGCGCGCATGCGCCTGGCCAACCCGCGCTATGTGTTGCGCAATTATCTGGCGCAGCAGGCGATCGACCGTGCCGAGCAGGGTGACCCGTCCGGGGTGCAGGAGTTGCTGGAAGTCATGCGCCGCCCTTACGACGATCAGCCCGGGCGCGACGCATTTGCGGCGCGGCGGCCGGACTGGGCACGCGATCGCGCCGGGTGTTCGATGCTGTCGTGCAGTTCCTGACGCGCTCAGATGCAGGTATGCCGTAAATCCGGCGTGGATGGCGTGCGCAGCCTAGAATAGGCGCAACTCCACCGGCCACCACGCCACCGCCCTCATGACTGACTGCAGCCGCTGCGCCGGCACCACGACTTCCGGACCCAACCATTGGTCAGAGCGGATTCGCGACATCGCCGATTTCCCTAAGCCGGGCATCGTCTTCAAGGACATTACCCCGTTGCTGTCGGACGGCCCGGATTTCGCCTCTGCGCTGGACGAAATGGCGCAGCCGTGGCGCACCACGCCGCTGGATGCGGTGCTGGGTATCGAGGCGCGCGGTTTCATTCTGGGCGCTGCCCTGGCGCGCGAACTGCGGACCGGCTTCGTGCCGGTGCGCAAGCCGGGCAAGCTGCCGGGGCGCACGCTGATCCAGGAATACGCGCTGGAGTACGGCACCGATCGCATCGAAATGCATGAGGATGCGCTGCCACGCGGGGCGCGCGTACTGATTGTCGACGACGTGCTGGCCACCGGCGGCACGCTGCGTGCGGCCTTGGGGCTTGCTGCCCAACTCGAACTGGAAGTCGTTGGCGCAGCCGTGCTGGTGGAATTGCAGGTGCTGCAGGGTCGCCAGAAATGGGCGAACGATGTGCCGCTGTTGGCGACACTTTCTTACTGAGTCCAAGCGCTGGAAGCGACCCTGGATGCGTGGACGTGCGCGCATCCAGGATTGCTGCTGCTGAAACATAGGCGGCCGGCGCGACGCCGGCCGCGCTGCGTTCAGAGCTTGCTGACCCGAAACCGGCGTCCCTTGATCTTGCCTGCGTGCAGATGTGCCAGCGCCTTGGCGACCTGCGCGCGGGCAATGGCCACGTAGGAGCGGGTAGGGTAGATGGCGATCTTGCCGATTGCCGCGCCCGAGAGCCCGGCTTCGCCAGTTAGGGCGCCCAGGATGTCGCCGGCACGCAGCTTGTCGGTCTTGCCGCCATCGATGCGCAAGGTGGTCATTGCCGCCTGCGGCAGTTGCGCCGGGCGCGCGGTGGCCAGCGGCGCACGCGACCACTTCAAGGGTTGGCCCTGTTCGGCTTCCAGTGCCTGCGCGCGGGCAGTTTCGCGCGGGGTGACCAGGCTCAGCGCCAGTCCATGCTTGCCGGCACGTGCGGTACGGCCAATGCGATGGCGGTAGGTTTCGGTATCGGTGGGCAGCTCGTAGTTGACCACCGCCGAGAGGTCTTCCACGTCCAGCCCGCGAGCGGCCACGTCGCTGGCCACCAGCACGTTGCAGCTGCGGTTGACGAAGCGCACCAGCACTTCGTCACGGTCGCGCTGTTCCATGTCGCCGTGCAGCGCGAGTGCGGAGAAGCCGAACTCCTGCAGCGAGCCAGCCACCTCGTCCACTTCCTTGCGGGTATTGCAGAACACCACGCTGGACTCGGGATTGAAACGCAGCAGCAGGCCGGCAACGGCCTTTTGCCGATAGGTCGGGTCGACCTCGAAGAACTGCTGATCGATCTCCGGTGCGCTATCGGCGCCTTCCACCGTGACCTCAACCGGCTCCTTCAACAGCTCGCGTGCGAGCGTGCGGATACTGTCCGGGAACGTGGCCGAAAACAGCAGGCTTTGGCGGTGTTTGTCGCAACGGCCGGCAATCTCGCGGATGGGTTCTTCGAAGCCCATGTCGAGCATGCGGTCGGCCTCGTCCAGCACCAGCGTGCGCACGCCGCCCAGATGCAGGGCGCGTTTGCGGGCCAGTTCCTGGATGCGACCGGGCGTGCCCACCACCACTTGCGGGTCGTGCGCTTCCAGCGAGGCCAATTGCGGGCCCAGCGGCATGCCGCCGGTGAGCACCACCAGCTTCATGTTGGGAATGCCGGTGGCGAGCTTGCGCAGCTGCTTGCCGACCTGGTCGGCCAATTCGCGGGTGGGGCAGAGCACCAGCGCCTGTGCGCGGGTCACTGCAGGGTCGAGCTTTTGCAGCAGGCCAAGCCCGAACGCGGCGGTCTTGCCGCTGCCGGTCGGCGCCTGGGCGATGACATCGAGCCCCTGCAGGATCGGCGGCAGGCTTTGCGCCTGGATGGGAGTCAGGACGGTGTAGCCAAGGGCGTCGATGCCGGGGGCCAGGGCCGGCGACAGCGGCAGCGCGGAGAATTCGTTCATGGCGCATTTTAGCCCGGGATTGGGGAGTAGGGATTCGGGATTCGTCACCGTGACAGCGTGCGCTTTTGCCAATCCCGAATCCCCAATCACCAATCCCGTACAATTGCGCCATGCCTTTAATCACTCTGCAAAGCGTCGACTACAGCGTCGGCGGCCCCTTGTTGCTGGAAAAAACCGACCTCACGATCGAGCCGGGCGAGCGTATCGCCTTGATCGGCCGCAACGGCGCCGGCAAATCGACCTTGATGAAACTGATCGCCGGCGAGCTCAAGCCCGACGACGGCGAAGTGCGCGTGCAACAGGGCGTGCGCATCGCGCGGCTGGAGCAGGAGGTACCGCAAGGGACCGGCGGCAGCGTGTTCGACGTGGTGGCCGATGGTCTGGGCGAGTTGGGTCATTGGCTGGCCGAATTCCATCAGCTCAGCCATGCCGAGGTGTTCGACGCCGATGCGTTCGGCAAGGTGCAGGCCAAGATCGATGCGGCCGACGGGTGGGCGCTGGATCAACGCGTCACCGAGACGCTGACCAAGCTGGAACTGGACGGCGATGCGGAGTTCGCGCGGCTGTCCGGCGGTATGAAGCGACGCGTGCTGTTGGCGCGTTCGCTGGTGTCCTCGCCGGATGTGCTGCTGCTGGACGAACCGACCAACCATCTGGATATCGAAGCCATCGATTGGCTGGAAACCTTCCTGAAGGGCTGGAGCGGCAGCGTGCTGTTCGTCACCCACGACCGGCGCTTCCTGCGTGCGTTGGCCACCCGCATCGTCGAGATCGATCGCGGCCAGGTCACCAGCTGGCCGGGCGACTGGGCCAACTACGAGCGCCGCCGCGAGGAACGGCTCAATGCGCAGGCGCAGGAGAATGCGCGCTTCGACAAGTTGCTGGCGCAGGAAGAGATCTGGATCCGTCAGGGCATCAAGGCGCGGCGCACCCGCGACGAGGGCCGCGTGCGGCGCCTGGAATCGATGCGCAACGAGCGCGTGCAGCGGCGCGAGCTCACCGGCAACGTGCGCATGGAAGTCTCGCAGGGCGAGTCGTCCGGCAAGAAGGTGATCGAGGCCAAGGAGGTTGGCTTCGCGTTCGGTGCGCGCACGATGGTCAAGGATTTTTCCACCATCATCCAGCGTGGCGACCGCATCGGCCTGATCGGCCCCAACGGCAGCGGCAAGACCACCTTGCTCAAGCTGTTGCTGGGCGATCTGCAGCCGCAGCAGGGCGAAATCCGCATCGGTACCAATCTGCAGATTGCGTATTTCGACCAATACCGTTCCACCCTGCGCGAAGACTGGAGCGCGATCGAAAACGTAGCCGAAGGCCGCGATTTCCTGGAAATCAACGGCAAGCGCAAGCACGTGCATGCCTATCTGCAGGATTTCCTGTTCACGCCCGAGCGCGCGCGGGCGCCGATCACGCGCCTGTCCGGTGGCGAGCGCAATCGCCTGCTGCTGGCACGCCTGTTCGCGCAGCCGTCCAACCTGCTGGTGATGGACGAACCGACCAACGACCTGGACGTGGAAACGCTGGAGCTTCTGGAAGAATTGCTGGGCGAATACAGCGGAACCTTGTTGCTGGTCAGCCATGACCGCGACTTCCTCGACAACGTGGTGACCTCCACGCTGGTGATGGAGGGCGATGGCCTGATCGGCGATTACGTCGGCGGCTACAGCGATTCGCTGCGCCAGCGCCGTACGCCGGTCGGCAATGCGATGGCGATGGCCAAGGCATCGGCCACTGCGGTGGCGACCGCGCCCGTGGCTGCAGTGCCGGCGGACACCGCTCCCAAGCGCAAGCTCAGCTACAAGGATGCACGCGAGCTGGAGCAACTGCCGGCCCTGATCGAGACGCTGGAGCAGCAAGTGGCCACGCTCACCGAGGCGATGAACGAGCCGGCCTTCTATCAGCGCGACAGTGCGGCGATGGCGGCCCACACCGCAGCATTGGCCGATGCGCAAAAGCACCTGGATGCGGCGTACGCGCGCTGGAGCGAGCTGGATAGTTGATCGTCGGTCGGCACGCGCAATGCGTGCCGTTCGCGCGTCTGGCGCGACGAAGGGCGATGGTGGTCTGCCATCGCGCCTGGATGCAGGCCGATGCGGGTGCGTGGCGATCCGTGTTCGCCGGAAATACCAGCGCTGATCGACCGCGCCGCGCGGTGCCTACATCGCGAGCGCTCATCAGGTCGGTGCGGGCGGCATGCAGGCAGCCATCGCTTCTGCACGGGGCATGTGGTGCCGGCGCCAGGCGTGTCCGCTCGGCCGGCTGCGCAGGCGTGCTGTTGGCTGCTCTCAGTCGCAGGCGCTTGCGGGCGCAACGAACGCCGCAAAGGTCAGCCCGCGTGCTGCCCAGGCGTTGGCGACTTCATCGAGGATGTCCAGCAAGGTGTCGCGGTCGTTGGGTGCCGTGCTGGCCAGCGCCTGGGCGCCGTCGATGAGCAGCGCATAGCCATGTGGCGAAGGCAGCCACGCCAGGTCGCGCAGGGCATCGCTGAGCGCGTCCCAATTGCGGCCGAAGCTGGCCGGGAAATCCAGTTGCGTGGCCAGGCGCATCAGCAGCATGCGTTTGTCGCTGCAGGCGGCCAGATCCACGCGCACGATGCGTAGGCCGGCATCGCGCGCAAGCGCTGCCATGGTGTCCAGATCGTCGGTCTCGGCCTGATACACCCCCGACTGCTGCGGATCGGACAGATCCAGCGCGAAGTCGCCAGCGTTCATGGTGCCTGGTCCGGGGTCGGGCCATCGAAGGCCTTGAAGCTCTGGTAATGATCGTCGCTGTAGTACCACGCCTCGGGCGGAGTGCCGCCGGTGACGATGCGGCGCGCGCCGCGATCCGGGCTGCCGGGGGTATCGACAGTGTATTCGCGGTAATAGCCACGCGGGCGTTCGGGCAGGCGATGCTCGCGGTTGCCGAACACGCCGCCATCCTGCGGATGCGGAAACGGGCCGCCGCGCTGGATCAGCACGATGGTGGCCATCGCCTCGGTCGGCAGAAAGGCGGGCAGACGCGGCACCTCGCGCGTCGGCGTGTCCGCGGCGATCGGGGCGTTGAGTTGCGGCGCGAACTGCGGCTTGGGCGTCTGCATCGCACGCATGCCCCACAGGCCGGCGACGAGCAGCGCGATGGCGACAACGAGCAAAGCGGGCTTGCGCATGAAGACGGTCCGAAATGGGTACGGCAGAGCAAGTATGCCGATGCGCGACTGTGTCGACTTTGAACGTGGCCGGCGCCGGGACGGTTCACGCCCAAGTAACCGGGACCTGGTGCAAGGTGTGCGGCGAACATCGTGCGGCATGCGATGGGATGAAGTTTCCCTGCCAGCACCCTTGGTAACCGCTGCCGCCGTCCTTACCATTCACCCCGCAACGCCCGGTCTTCGCCGGGCGGCAAGTCCAGGAGATACGCATGGCTTACACCCTTCCGCAGTTGCCCTACGCCTACGACGCGCTGGAACCGAACATCGATGCGCAAACGATGGAAATCCATCACACCAAGCATCACCAGACCTACATCAACAACGTCAACGCGGCGCTGGAAGGGACCGAGTACGCCGATCTGCCGATCGAAGAACTGGTCTCCAAGCTGAAGAGCCTGCCGGAAAACCTGCAGGGCCCGGTGCGCAACAACGGCGGCGGCCACGCCAACCATTCCCTGTTCTGGACCGTGCTGTCGCCCAACGGTGGCGGCGAGCCCAAGGGCGAGGTCGCCAAGGCGATCGACAAGGATCTTGGTGGTTTCGAGAAATTCAAGGAAGCCTTCACCAAGGCCGCCGTCAGCCGCTTTGGCTCGGGTTGGGCGTGGTTGAGCGTGACCCCCGACAAAAAGCTGGTTGTGGAAAGCACCGCCAACCAGGACAGCCCGCTGTTCGAGGGCAACACCCCGATCCTGGGTCTGGACGTGTGGGAACACGCGTACTACCTGAAGTACCAGAACCGTCGCCCGGAATACATCGGCGCGTTCTACAACGCCGTCAATTGGGAAGAAGTCGAGCGCCGCTACCACGCCGCGATCGCCTGAGGTCCTGCACCGGCGCCAGGCACTGCCTAGCGCTGTGACAGCGGCACCCAACGTACAAGGCCGGGAGCGATCCCGGCCTTGTACGTTTACTGCGCTGTGGATAGGTGCGCTGTGGGTAGGAGCGACCCCGGTCGCGAGAGGCTTTGCAGGGAACGCTCCTCGCGCTCAGGCGCGCGCCTACAGTTGCGGCGCGGATTGGCTTGGTACCGAACCGAAACGCACAAGGCCGGGAGCGATCCCGGCCTTGTACGTTTACTGCGCTGTGAGTAGGTGCGCTGTGGATAGACCCCGGTCGCGAGAGGCTTTGCAGGGAAGCCTCCGTGCTCGGGCGTGCTCCGATGTCTGCCGGGCAGCGGTAGTGCGAACGGGTCGATCAGAACTTGGCGTCGAACTCGCGGGCGTAGCCGGTGTTGACGATGACCTTCTGCAACGCGTCGCTGATCTTGATGTTGCCGGCCACGATTTGCTGCGTCTCAGGGCCCATGTTGTCCATGCGCGGCGGGGTGGCGCCCTTGTAGTCGCAAACGCGGCCACCGGCCTCGCGTACCAGCAGCACACCAGCGGCGATGTCCCAGGCTTTGACGCCCGCTTCGAAATAGGCGTCGGCGCGGCCGCAGGCCACATAGGCCAGGTCCAGCGCTGCCGAGCCGGTGCGGCGCACGTCTTCGGCCTGCACCAGCAGCGCATCCACGCACTTGAGCTGCGCACTGGCGCGCGCACGCTCGCGCGGCGGGAAGCCGGTGTGGACCATTGCGCCTTCCAGATCCTTGCGCTCTGCGATACGGATGCGGCGGTCATTGAGCACCGCGCCTGCGCCGCGGCTGGCAGTGAACAGCTCGTTGCGCAGCGGGTCGAAGATCACCGCATCGGTCGGTTCGCCATTTTCCACCAGTGCGATGGACACGCAGTAGTGCGGGAAGCCGCGCAGATAATTGCTGGTGCCGTCCAGTGGATCGATGACCCAGGTGTAGCGGCCACTCTTGCCGCCCTGCACGCCGCCTTCTTCGCCGAACACGGCGTACTCGGGGTAGCCGCGCTTGAGTTCCTTGATGATGACCTTCTCGGCATCGGCATCGACTTCGCTGGCGTAGTCCATGCGGCCTTTCTGCACCACATTGAGCGCATCGAGCTTGTTGATGCCGCGCAACAGCACATTGCCGGCGAGGCGGGCGGCTTTGACCATGACGGTGACGGCGGGTTTCTGCATGGTGAAAGCTCCCGTGAAGGCAGAATCGGACAATGGCGAAGGTAAAAGAGCGGTCCGGCGCGAAAGCCGGCCGCGCAGTTTACCATCTACGGCCGAACAGCTTCCCGATCTCCGTTCATGTCCGTCAGCCAGCGCATCCGATTTGTTCTTGTGGGTACCCAGCATCCAGGCAACATCGGCGCTGCAGCGCGTGCGATGAAGACCATGGGGGTTTCGCGCCTGGTGCTGGTGGCACCGGAGCGCGCACTCGACGAAGACGCCTATCGGCGCTCGGCCGGCGCAGAAGACGTGCTGAGCCAGGCGCCGATCTTCGCGACACTGGGCGAGGCGGTGGCCGACTGCACGCTGGTGATTGGCTGCACTGCGCGCGCGCGCCGGGTGGCGCTGGAAGAACTGCTGCCGGACGAGGGCGCGCAGCGTGCCCTGGCCAAGGCGGGCGAGCCGGCCGAGGTGGCCTTCGTATTCGGCCGCGAGCGTACCGGTCTGACCAACGACGAGCTGCAGCTGTGCCACGCCGCGGTCCACATTCCCTCCGATCCGCAGTTCAGTTCGCTCAATCTGGCCGCGGCCGTGCAGGTGCTGGCGTACGAGGTGCGACTGGCGCAGCTGGCGGCAGGCGAGGCCGAACGCGCGCCGGCAGCGGCTCCGGGCTTGCGCGACGGGCCGGCCAGCCACGCACAGCTGGAAGGGATGTTCGGCCAGCTGGGCGACACGCTGGACGAGATCGACTTCCACAAGGGCCGTGCGCCGGAGTCGGCGATGCGCAAGTTGCGCCGGTTGTTGCTGCGCGCAGAGATGACCGAGCAGGAGGTGCGGCTGATTCGCGGCATCCTGTCCGATGCGCAGCGCATGGCCATGCTTGCCAAGCAGGCCGGAAACTGACGTCTGTCACATCTTCGAAGATTCGGCTAGGCTGTCCGCGGCTCTAGGGGAGTGTCCGTTTTGCGCGGTCTACGATGGTGTCTGATTGCCTGCTGGCTGATTGCCGGGGCAGGCTTGGCCGTGACGGCTGCGGCAGCGCCTTCCTCGGTCCTGGTGCTTGGACGGATCAGCGATGATCCCGCCAGCCATTACGAGCAGCTCAAGCCCTTGCTGGATTACGTGGTGCCGCGCATGCGCGAGGTCGGGATCCGCCGCGGCGAAATCCTGATGGCGCCCGATGCGCGCCAGATGTCCAGCTATCTGCGGCGCGGCCGGGTCGATTGGGTCAGCGAAACGACCGGTGCGGCGATGCTGCTGGAGCAGCGCGGCAGCGCGCACCCCTTGCTCATGACCGAGCGTGGCGGACTGCGCGACTTCCACACGGTGTTCTTCGTGCGCCGCGACAGCCCGATCCAGTCGCTGTCGCAGTTGCGCGGCCATACCCTGGCATTGCAGAACGCCTCGTCCACCAGCGGCTACCTGCTACCGGTGCTCGAACTGCTGCGCAACGGCATCGCATGCGATGTGCTGCTGTCGGCCGACGACACCCCGGCACGCGGATCGGCCGGCTATCTGATGGTGGGGTCGAAATTGAACGTTGCCGCGTTCGTGCACAAACATCTGATCGACGTGGGCGCGCTCAGCAACGTCGATTGGGACGACGAACGCCACATGCCACCGGTGTTCAAGCGCGATTTCCGCATCGTGCACCGCACTGCGCCGGTGCCGCGCGCGGTGGAAATGGTGCGCGCAGGGATGGACCCGGCCGTGGAGCAGCGTCTGCGGGTGGTGTTGCTGCAGGCCGCCTCCGACCCCAAGGCGGGCCCGGCGCTGAAGCGCTTTTTCGACACTACCGGGTTCCATCCGCTGGATCCCGCTAGCCGCCGACGTCTGCAAGAGTTGAGCGCGGGCGTGCAACGCGTCAGGGATCACGTGGAATGACTCAGGTGCGCTTCGGCTTGCAGGCACGCTTTCTCTTGGTGATGGCGCTGACGCTGCTGCTGGTCGGTGCGATCCTGGCTTCGCTGCTGCAGCGACAAAGCGCGATGCAGCGCGAGGTGCGCGGCTTGAGTGCGCAGATCCTGCACGAGCTGTTCGATCGCAGCCTGCGCACGCGCGGCGAAACGCTGGCGACCGAGCTGGCTTCCGGCTTGGCCAACCCCTTGTATTACTCGGACCTGGGCGCGGTGGGTGCGCTGGTGCGCAATGCCTCGCGCCAGCAGGTGGTGAGCTATGTGCTGGTGTTCGACCGCCATGGCCGGCTGGTGCACGACGGCACGCCGACCTTGCAGCGTTACGGGCAGGCCATGACCGATCCGCTCGCCGCCAAAGCGCTGGCGGCGCAGGCGATGGTGTTGCAGTCCTCGCCGGAGGTGCTGGATGTGACGGTGCCGATCAAGATCGGCGACCAGCGCATCGGTGGCGTGCGCGTGGGCATGTCGCGCGAGCGGGTGCGCAAGATCGAATCCGGCGCCAATCTCACCCTGGTGCAGAACCTCAACGCCATCGGCAAGCGTGATCTGGGCTGGTTGCTGGTCCTGCTGGCTGCGCTGGTCGGGCTGGGCGTGTTGCTGGCCATCTACGTGCAGCGCACGCTGGTGGCGCCGATTCGGTTGCTGGCGGCAGCGGCAAGGCAGATCGAACGGGGCGACTATGCGGTGCAGCTGCCGCCGCACCCCCGCAACGACGAGATCGGCGAGTTGATTTCCGCGTTCGGGCGCATGAGCGAAAGCATCGCCCGGCACGACCGCGAAGTGCGGCACATGGCCTACACCGACGCGTTGACCGGGCTGACCAACCGGCTGGGCTTTCGCGAGGGTCTGGATCATCTGCTCCACACCGCGCGCAGCACCGACAGCAAGCTGGCCTTGCTGTTTGCCGATATCGACGACTTCAAGCGCGTCAACGACACGCTTGGCCATGAGGCCGGCGACGAGGCCTTGCTGCAGTTCGCCAGCCGCATCAGCCGCGCAGTTGCCGCGCTGGGCGGCGACGATGCGATTCTGGCGCGCTTTGGCGGCGATGAGTTCGTGATCCTGCTGCAGAGCGGCGATGTCAGCCTGCTGGCGGCGCAACTGGCCGACCGGCTGGTGCACGAACTGAGCCGGCCGTTGAACGTGCAGGGCCGCGAGGTGTTCCTGGGGACCTCGATCGGCATCACGCTGTTCCCCGATGATGCGCGCGATGCCACCGCGCTGCTGAAGAACGGCGACATCGCCATGTACCAGGCCAAGGTCGCCGGCAAGAACTGCCATCGCTTCTACAGCCGCGCCGCCGATCACGCGGTGGAGCGCCGTGTGCACATGGAGCACGAGTTGCGCGGGGCCTGGGAACGCGACGAGCTGCGCCTGGTCTACCAGCCGATCTACCGCACCAGCGACCGTGTGCTGGTGGGCGTGGAGGTGCTGCTGCGCTGGCAGCATCCGGCGCTGGGAACGATCGCGCCGTCCACCTTTATCGATATTGCCGAGCAGAGCGGCCTGATCGAAGTGATCGGCCCCAAGGTGCTGCGCGCGGCCTGCCTGGAGGCGGCGCAGTGGCCAGTGGTGGGCGAGGGTTTGTTCGTGTCGGTCAATGTTTCGCCGCGGCAACTGCGCAGCGGTGCGCTGATCGACACCGTGGCCGGGTGCCTGGCCGAGTCGGGGCTGCCGGCCGCGCGCCTGCATCTGGAGCTGACCGAGACCGCGGTGATCGGCGACGAGATGATGGCGGCCAGCCTGCTCGACCAACTGCACCGCACCGGCGTGAAGGTATGGCTGGACGATTTCGGCACCGGCTTCTCCGGCTTGAGCCATCTGCGTCAGGTGCCGGTGGACGGGGTCAAGATCGACAAGAGTTTCGTTGCCGACCTGCAGCGCGACCCGGACGATCTGGCGCTGACCACCGCGATCATCAACATGGCGCACTCGCTGGGAATCACTGTGGTTGCCGAAGGCATCGAGCAGGAAGCGCAATTCAATCTGTTGCGCGAGCGCGGTTGCGACCTGGGGCAGGGCTATTGGTTCAGCAGGCCGTTGAGCCCGGCCGATATGGTCAAGCTGATCGCGGCGGGGTGAGTGCCCTCGGAGCGCGCCTGAGCGCGACCGGGCGTTACCGGTAAAGCGCCATCGCGCCCGGGTGCGCTCCTACGACCGGTTGCGCTGAGGTCCGGGCGGTTACAGCGGCCGCTTGCCGGTATCGCCGGGGATTTCACGCACCAGCCGCGGGACCAGGTAGCCGGACAGGCGGGCAGCCAGCTCGGCATGCAGCGCGCGCGCGCGCGCATCGTCCACCTCGAAATGCGCCACCCCGGCGACCCGGTCGAGCTGATGCAGGTAGTAGGGCAGCACGCCGGCGGCAAGGCTGCGCTCGCTCAGCGCCGCCAGCGCATCCACGCTGTCGTTGACGCCACGCAACAGCACGGCCTGGTTGAGCACGTGTGCGCCGGTATCGCGCAGCCCCTGCACGGCGGCGTCTACCGCGGGGTCGAATTCGTTGGCATGGTTGGCATGCAGTACGAACGCCACCGGCCACGGCAGGCTGCGCAGCCAGGCTTGCAGTGGCGCATCCACGCGCTCCGGCAGCACGATCGGCAGGCGGCTGTGGATGCGCAGGCGCTTGAGATGCGGGATGGCCGCCAGGGCGTCGGTGAGTTCGACCAGCTTGGGTGTGGCCAACGAGAGCGGGTCGCCGCCGGAAAGCAGCACTTCCTCGATGCCGGGGTCGGCGGCGATCGCGGCCACCGCTTCACGCCAGCTATCGCGCGCAGCGGTCTCTTCGGCATACGGAAAGTGGCGGCGGAAGCAGTAGCGGCAGTGCACCGCGCAGCTGCCGGTGGCGATCAGCAGGGCACGGCCGCGGTATTTCTGGATCACCCCGGCAGCGGTCCGGGCGGCGGCATCGCCCACCGCATCCAGGCCGAAGCCCGGCACCGGCTGCATTTCCGCATCCAGCGGCAGCACCTGGCGCAGCAGCGGGTCGTGCAGGTCGCCATGGCGCATGCGCGCCACGAAGGCGCGCGGCACCCGCAGTGGAAACTGGGCGGCGGCGGCAGCGCTGATTGCCGCCGCTTGCGCATCCAGGCCCAGCAGCTGCAGCAGCACGCGCGGGTCGCGCACGGCGTCGCGCCACTGCTGTTGCCAGCGCGCTGGCTGCAGGGCGGGGGGCGGGGATGGCTGTAAGGCGAGGGGGGCTGCGGTTATCATGTGCGGTCACAAAACCAAATGCCCGCCGGTTGCGGCGGGCGCCCCATTCTAATCCGACCTGCTACCGCGTGGCGGGTCGTGGTCTTATCGAGGAGCTGCACCATGGCCACTGTTGGCATGAACGACGTCAAGAACGGCATGAAGATCCTGGTCAACAACGAGCCGGCGGTCATCACCGAGACCGAATACGTCAAGCCGGGCAAGGGCCAGGCCTTCACCCGCATGAAGTACCGCTTCATCAAGTCCGGTCGCGTGGTCGAAATGACCATGAAGGCGACCGACGATGTGGAAGTGGCCGACGTGGTCGATACCGACATGCGCTACCTCTACAGCGATGGCGAGTACTGGCACTTCATGGACCCGGAAACCTTCGAGCAGGTGCAGACCGACAAGGCCGGCATGGGCGGCGCCGACAAGTGGCTCAAGGGCGAGGAAGACTGCATCGTGACCTTGTGGAACGGCACCCCGATCTGGGTGCAGCCGCCGAACTTCGTCGAGCTGAAGATCACCGAGACCGATCCGGGCGTGCGCGGCGACACCTCCGGCGGCGGCGGCAAGCCGGCCACGCTGGAAACCGGCGCGGTGGTGCGCGTGCCGCTGTTCGTCAACCAGGACGAGATCATCAAGGTCGATACCCGTTCGGGCGAATACTCGGCGCGCGTCAAGTAATCCAGATGCGCCTGGGACGCCGGTCCGGTCGAGCAGTACGCAGCGCCAGTGTCCTGACGACGCCAGGAGCAGCCGAAGAAACGACTGCGCCGTTGCCAGGCTTGGGCGGCCGGTGTCTGGAATCTGCATGGGCCACGCGTGCACTGCCGGTCCCGTGCGCCATTGGCTCGCACCTGACGGCCGCGTGCGTCGCGTTGCTGGCCGGGCTGAGCGGCCTGCTGGCGGCGTGTCCGGTGCTTGCGCAAACCGCCGCCGCCACTGCCTGCGACGCGCAAAGCGTGGCGGCGGTGGCAGCTGGTGCGGTGTCCGGCGCCGCAGGGGCGGTGCCGGTCGACCATGCCGTGGCACAGACCTGCAAGCCGTGGCCGTACGACCCATCGATACGACTGGCGGCCATTGCGTTCGCCAGCGATGCCACCACCGAGGCAGGCGAACGCAACCTTGAGTTGCGCGTTGCCATGCTCGATGCCCGCACTGCCCAGGTCGTCGCCTTGTACATGCAGGACATGGGCGAAGATGCCGGCTTCGAACTTGCTGCCGACAGTCTGCGCCTGGATACCGCACGCTATGACCTGGCGCAGGGCGTGCGTGCGGTTGGCGTGGTGGTGCACAGCGTTGCGCGCGGGCCCAGTTGTCCGGATTTCGACAGCAACGATGCATTGACCTTGCTGGTGCGCGAACAGCGCCGGTTGCGCCCGGTGCTGCAGCGGGATCTCACTGTCTGGCGGCGGGTAAAAGGCGAACCGTGCAACTGGGGCGCGACGGGTGTGGTGACCGAACGCGGCACGCTCACCCTGTCGATGGACGCGCCGGTCCACGCGGGCTATACCGACATCGCAGTCACTGCCAACCTGGTGACTTCCACCACCGTCGAGGATGCAGACGACATCGAGCGCACGCACCGCCAGCGCCAGGTGCTGCGCTACGACGGCACGCGGTATGCGCCTGTGTCACGCTCCGACGACTCCTGGCCGTTCGGCAACTAACTTCAATGGATCCACTCATGACCAACGCTCCGCCCGAACCCTGCGACCTGCTGATCGAGGCCGGCTACGTCGTGCCGATCGAACCGCATGCGGTGGTGCTGGAAGACCACGCGGTCGCGGTCAATCACGGCGTCATCGTTGCCGTGCTGCCGGCTGCCGAAGCACGCACGCGTTTTGCGCCCAAGCAGACCGTGTCGCGGCCCGATGCGGCGTTGATCCCGGGCCTGGTCAATGCGCATACGCACAATCCGATGACGCTGCTGCGCGGCGTCGCCGACGACCTGCCGCTGATGGTGTGGTTGCAGCAGCACATCTGGCCAGTGGAAGCGGCGGTGATCGGGCCGGAATTCGTGGCTGATGGCACCACGCTGGCAATCGCCGAAATGCTGCGCGGTGGTACGACCTGCGTTAACGAAAACTACTTCTTCGCCGATGTGCAGGCGGCCGTCTACAAGCAGCACGGCTTCCGTGCGCTGGTGGGCGCGGTGATCATCGATTTCCCGACCGCATGGGCATCTTCGGACGACGAATACTTCGCGCGTGCCGGCGAACTGCACGACCAATGGCGCGACGATCCGTTGATCAGCACCGCGTTCGCGCCGCATGCGCCGTATACCGTGAACGATGCCAACTTCGAACGCGTACGCATGCTGGCCGACCAGCTCGACATCCCGGTGCATCTGCATACGCACGAAACCGCGCAGGAAGTGGCCGATTCGATCAAGCAGTACGGCCAGCGCCCGCTGGCGCGGCTGGATCGCCTGGGCCTGGTCAACGACCGCCTGATCGCGGTGCACATGACCCAGCTCACCGATGCGGAAATCCATCTGTGCGCCGAGCGCGGCGTCAGCGTGGTGCATTGCCCCGAATCCAATCTCAAGCTCGCTTCGGGCTTTTGCCCGGCATGCGCGCTGCAGCGTGCGGGCGTGAATCTGGCCATCGGCACCGACGGCTGTGCCAGCAACAACGACCTGGACATGTTCAGCGAAAACCGTACCGCCGCCATTCTGGCCAAGGCCGTGGCCAACGATGCGACCGCGCTGGACGCGGCGACCACGTTGCGCGCAGCCACGCTGGGCGGCGCGCGCGCACTGGGCTTCGGCGACAGGATCGGTTCGATCGAGATCGGCAAGCAGGCCGACCTGATCTGCGTGGATCTGGCCGCACTGGAAACCCAGCCGCTGCATCATGTGCTGTCGCAGCTGATCTACGCGGCTGGCCGCCATCAGGTCACCGATGTGTGGATTGCCGGAAAGCCCAAACTGGTGCAGCGCGAGCTCATCGACATGGATACCGCCGCCCTTCTCGCCAATGCGCGGCAGTGGCGCGAACGCATCCGCACCGTCCGCGCCTGAGCGCGCGTCACCGCATCACGGAGCCCCCGCATGAATTTGAATACGCACGCCAAATCCAGCAATTTCCATCAGAGCGAGCTGGATAAATTCGCCGCACTGGCCAACCGCTGGTGGGATGCCGACGGCCCGCAGAAGCCGCTGCATGCGCTCAATCCTGTGCGTCTGGAGTATGTGTCCGCGCGGCTGGAACTTGCCGGTGCGCGCGTGCTCGATGTCGGCTGCGGTGGCGGGTTGCTCAGCGAATCGATGGCACGTCTGGGCGCGCAGGTGACTGCGATCGACCTGGCGCCGGAACTGGTGAAGGTGGCGCGTCTGCACAGCCTGGAATCGGGCGTGCAGGTCGACTATCGCGTGCAATCGGTGGAAGACCTGGCCGCCGAACAGCCGGGCAGCTTCGATACGGTGACCTGCATGGAAATGCTCGAACACGTGCCGGATCCGACCGCGATCATCCGTGCCTGCGCCAGCCTGCTCAAGCCGGGCGGCAAGCTGTTCCTGTCCACGCTCAATCGCACCCCTGCCGCGTTCGCGCTGGCGGTGGTGGGCGCCGAATACATCGCGCGCCTGCTGCCCAAGGGCACGCACCACTACAAGGATTTCATCAAGCCGGCCGAGCTTGCGGCGTGGCTGCGCAACGCCGGGCTGCAGCTCGAAGACGTCAGCGGCATGCTGTACGAGCCGTGGCGCAATCGCGCCCGCCTGTCCTCGCGTACCGAGGTGAATTACCTGGCGTATGCGGTGAAGCCGTGATGGGCGGGGATTCGGGAATCGGGAATCGGGAATCGCAAAGGCGGTTGGCTGAGGGTTTGAGATTTTCTCGTTTCGGGTGGAGTGCATGCAGTTGCATGCCCGTGGCGCTGTGGTGAGTTTCCCGCGTGCGGCGTTGTTCGATCTGGATGGCACCTTGCTGGACAGCGCGCCGGACATGCTCGCGACAGTCAACGCCATGCTGGATGCGCGTGGGCGTGCACCACTTGCGTTGGCGTCGCTGCGCCCGGTGGTTTCCAAAGGTGCGCGTGCGATGCTCGGCGTGGCCTTTGCCGAGCTCGATGCCGCGGCGTGCGCGGCGCTGGTGCCGGAATTCCTGCAGCGCTACGAAGGCCTGATCGGCACGCAATCGCAGCTGTTCGATGGCATCGAACAGATGCTGGTGCGGCTGGAGGATGCCGGCTGCGTGTGGGGCATCGTCACCAACAAGCCCGAATATCTGGCACGCCTGATCCTGCCGCAGTTGGGCTGGGAGCAGCGCTGCGCGGTGCTGATTGGTGGCGACACGCTGGCCGAGCGCAAACCGCATCCGTTGCCGCTGGTGATAGCCGCAGAACGCATCGGCGTTGCACCTGCGCAATGCGTGTATGTGGGCGACGATGAGCGCGACATCGTGGCTGCGCGCGCGGCGGCGATGGCGTCGGTCGCGGCGTTGTGGGGCTATCGTCTGGACGACGACGACCCGACGCACTGGCAGGCCGATGTGCTGGTCGAGCAGCCGCAGGCACTTTGGAATGCGGCAACGTGGCCGCAGATCTGATCTTTCTTCGTATTTTTCCGGACCCGCCATGAGCCAATCCAGCGCGCTCGACAGTTTTCTCGACAAGTGGGCCACCCGCTGGCCGGAATGGTCGGTTGCCGAACCGTTCGTGCCCGAGCCGCAACGCCGTCTGGCAGTTGCCTGGTTCGCGTTGCTGCAGGAATGGGAAGACATCATGAATATCGCCGGCGACCCGTTGCCGGCCGATGCCAAGCTGGCGTGGTGGCAGCAGGAGCTGCGTGACTGGTCCAGCCAGCGCTCGCGCCATCCGTTGGGGCGCGTGCTTGAACCGGTGCGTGCGCCGTGGTCACAGCTGGCCGACACCTTGCCGGCCATGCAGGCCGCGCGCGTCCAGCCACAATCGCTGCAGCACGCGCTAGGGGCACTGCGCACGTTCGCCGAGGCGGTGATTGCGGTGGAAGCGGTGCTGTTCGCACGGGCACGGCCTGGCGATGCCACTGCGGTGGCGGTGCAATGGCTGGATGCACGCCAACGCGTGGCCGGCGACGGCGCAGCGCCCGGTGGCGTTGCCACGTCCGCCTGGCGCACGCAGCTGTTGCAGGCCTGGCCGCGCAAGGTCGCGTTGGCGCGGCCGCACCGGGTGTGGTCGCGTCTGGCACGGCTGCGCTTGCAGCGCGAGCTGGCGGGCAAACCTGCGTACCCGCCGCCGATGCAACAGCTCTGGCATAGCTGGCGTGCCGCCAGCGGCACCGATTAAGCGGCGCCGGTACGTCAGCTGCGTGCGCAGCATGCGCGTGTGTGGCGTGACGGGCGCGGCGGCCCAGTCTGTCGTGTTCGGAGCGGGCCGATTGGCAGCACAGCGCTAAGGTAATGACAGCGCCAATCGTGCGTAGGCCTTGCGACGCAGTCAGGCCGTTCGCACGCCCTCTTATCGGCAGCCGGTGCGCTGCCGTTGTCGCGGCCGAGACGATCGAGTGCCGCGCGACGCCACGCACACGCAGGGATCCCGGCAGGAATTCCAGCTCGTCGCGCGAGGCCGCAAGCACGGGCAATGCCCGGCTTGCGGCGCAGTTGCGGCGAAGCATCGACTCAATTGGCCGCGCCGGGACCGCTATTGTTGTATTCGTAGAAACGGTTGGCCGAATTGGTGCAGTTGCTGCTGCAATACGGGCGGCCGACCGTTGATGCATTCCATGGCGCGGTCTTGCGGATATGGCTGCCCAGGGTCGAGTCACGTACCGTCACCTGGCCGTTGGGCGAAGTGCCGTTGACGTAAGAGCTCAGGCTGCCGACGCTCTCGTCCCACGCACGTCCAAGATAGGTGTTGTTGTCCGGGGAGCTGGAGACACCGGTAAAGCTGCTGTTGATCGCCAGAAATCCGTAGCTGCTGCCAGGACGCGTGCTGGGCGCAAAAATATAGCCGCCGCGGCTGCTGCCCAGGCGTGCGCCGGTGGAACGGATGGTGGCGCCATCGAAAACACCGACGCCGGAGCCGAAGATGAAATCGACATCGCCTTCGATGGTGCTGCTCTTGAAATACGCCCGGATCACATTGGACGCGCTGGTCGCGCTGATCAACAAGGTGTCCTGGTTGCCGGTCACCAGGACATCCTGGAAGTTGGCCTTGTCGCCACGCACAGCCAGCGCCACCGCCGATTGATTGTTGTCGGTGTAGGTGCCTTCCACATAGTTGTTGTCCACGCGCAGGTGGCGCGCCTCGAAATTCGCCGCGCGCACCGTGAACGTCGCGCTGTTGGAGGTGCCAACCGTGGTCGCCGACGCATTGCTCGCACACGGGTGGCTTGCGGTGCCGGCTGGCTTGGGAGTGGGGTTGGCATTGTTGAAGCGGATGACGGTGTCGCCGGTATTTGTGCCCAGCCCGAACAGCGTCAGCGGTGGCGCATTGTTCGGCACGCAGACCAGCTCGGTGTAAGTGCCCGCCTTGATGCTGATATAGCGACGTGTGGTGCCGCCGGCAGCCACGGCAGCGTCGATGGCAGATTGCACGGTGCGGTAGCGTGTTGAGCCGTCGGCCGCCACTGCGTAATCGGCACTGAGTAGGGCGACACCTGCGGTGGGGTTCCAGTTATCGGTCACCAATGCGCTGATCGGCCCGGCTTTGGCCAAGGCTTTGGCGATCGTATAACTGCTCGCTTCGCTGCTGGTGAGTTGCGGCCGTGTGGCAGTGCCGGTCAATGCCAGCGCAGTGGCGCTAACAAGGCTCAGCACTGCGGCAGCGAGACAGGTCGAACGGATGTGCGTTGCAGACATGTGGTGGCGCTCTCTCAGAAGGGGACGTATGCGCAATACGCTGCAGATGCCGGCAAGCCAGGAGCGACGACGACGCCGGTGCGCGCTCGCCTGATAAACGATCGCAACAGGTGTCCGGCCGCTTCAGGATTCGGAAGCAATGCAGCGCAGGTGCAACGACGGTCGTTGCCATGCGCGGTTCTCGTTCGTGCCGCACCAGCGGCCGGCCGATCCTACTGCCGTGTTCGTTTTTCGGCTGATGACGTATCGGCCAATGTGCCGGAACTGCGAATCGGTCACGCTTTGCGGGCCGGTACTGGCGCTACAGGCCATGTCGCACGCCGACCATATTGCGGTTGCACAATGACGGCGATTCGAGATGCGTCCTCACATGCCGTGGGCGCAGGGCCTTTCAGACTGACTCACCCGCGTACGCGCGCATGTCAGGAATCGAAATGGCAGACACCAAAGAGTTGCAGGAAAAATTCTGGAAGGCGCTCAAATCCGATCGCACCGTGATGCTGGGCCTGGACGGTGTCGAAGACGGTCATGCGCGTCCGATGACCGCACAGATCGAAGGCGATAGCGGTGGACCGATCTGGTTCTTCACATCCAAGGACAACGCGCTGATCGCCATGCTGGGGCAGGGCCGCCGCGTCATCGGCGCCTTCAGCAGCAAGGGCCACGATTTGTTCGCCAGCATCAGCGGCTCGCTGCGCGAAGACACCGATCCGGCCATGGTCGACCGGTTGTGGAATCCATATGTCGCTGCGTGGTACGAAGGCGGCAAGACCGATCCGAACTTGGCGCTGCTGCGCCTGGACGCCGACCATGCGCAGATCTGGCTCAACGAGTCGAGCCTGCTGGCAGGGATCAAGGTGTTGTTGGGCGTCGACCCGAAGAAGGATTATCAGGACAAGGTGGTGGACGTTCCGCTGCGCTGAAATCTGGGGCGCACGCGCCACCGTCAAGGTGGCGTGTGCGCGCTGGTTGCGCGATTTGCTCCGCTCACCGCTGTGCGACGGCCGCATTGCCACGCTGGCCCGCCAAGCGGAGCGTGCCGATGCGCGTGCATCACTTCAACTGCATCTCCACCTGTCCGCTGGGCGGCCATCTCATGGACGGACGTACGCCAGGCGTCCTGGATCGCGGCCATCTGTGTTGCCATTGCTTGTTGGTGGAAACCAGCGCCGGGTTGGTACTGATCGATACCGGTTTCGGCCTGCGCGATGTGGCCGAGCCACGTGCGCGCCTGAGTCGGTTTTTTCTGGCCCTGGTCAAGCCGGATTTGCGCGAGGAGATGACCGCAATCCGGCAGATACAACGGCTGGGGCTGGACCCGCGCGATGTGCGGCACATCGTGCTGACCCATCTGGATTTCGACCACGCCGGCGGGCTGGACGACTTTCCGCATGCGCGCGTGCACCTGATGACGAGCGAACGCGATGCCGCACTGGCACAGCGCACCTGGATGGATCGCCAACGCTTTCGTCCGCAACAGTGGTCTACGCGCGGGCAGTGGCGCACCTACGACGGTGCAGCAGGCGAGCGCTGGATGGGGCTGGAGTGCGTGCGCGACCTGCATGGATTACCGCCAGAGCTGCTGATGGTGCCGCTTCCCGGGCACACGCTGGGTCATGCCGCGGTTGCGGTGCACACGCCGGCACGATGGCTGCTGCTGGCAGGCGATGCATATTTCTTCCATCGCGAAATGGATCCGGACGCGCCTTACTGCACGCCAGGGCTGCGCGCGTATCAATGGATGCTGGAGAAGGACCGCGCCGCGCGCTTGAGCAACCAGCAGCGCCTGCGCGTTCTACGGCAACAGCATGCAGGTGAGGTGGAGGTGTTCTGTTCGCACGATGTGAGCGAGTTCGAGCGTATTGCCGGGCAGCCGGCCCGCCTGCCGAGCAGCGCCTTGCTGCACGCACCCACACCGCAGTGATCCGCGCTTCACCACGCGCCGACGCACCGCAGCGCGATGATCTGCCACCGGCACAGCTCGCTTGCGTGATGACGCCATTCCAGGAGATTGAACATGCAGCAGATCGAAATTGGCCAGATGGTATTTCTACGCGATGGCGAAGTCGGCGTCGGTGCCGTCCGCGACATCCGCAACGATGGGGACGAACTGGTCATCAATATCGAAAATGGCGGCGACTTCGTGCTGCCTGCCTCGGTGGTGCGTGATGTGCACTCGGGAAAGGTGATGCTGGATGTCGACAAGCTTCCCGATGATGTACGCAACGCCTTACGTCATCCGCATGACAACGAACTGCAGACCAGCACCTATGCCGCCAGCAACACGCAGGATGGGGCATTGAAGTGATGGATTGATTGCGATTTGCGCGGTGTGACTCCTGGTCAGCACACGCCGCGCAGTTCAGTCCGGCAGCAAGAACGTGCGCGGCGCGATGTCGGCAGGCCCTGCCAGCGACGCAGGTTGTTCGGCTTCGTCTTTCAACTGCACGCCAGAGAGTCTGCGGCGAAATGCCTCGCGCAGCAGATACGCTAATTTGTGGGTCGCCTCGGCGTAACTCAGTCCTTCGGCGCGAATGTTGGAAATGCAGTTGCGCGCTGCATCGGTGAGCCCGACGCGGGGCGTGTAGGTGAGATACAGGCCCAGGCTGTCGGGCGAGCTCAGGCCCGGCCTTTCGCCGATCAGCACGATCACGGCGCGCGCGTTGAGCAGTTCGCCGACCTCATCGCCGATCGCCACGCGCCCTTGCGCCACCAGCACCGCCGGCGCGAGCGACCAGCCTTCCCGAGATGCCAGTGCATCGATCTGGTCTAGCATGCGCGCGGCATGCCGATGCACGGCCAGCGCAGACAGTCCATCGGCGATGACCACCGCAACATCCTGTCCGCCGCCATGCACGGCCGTGAGGCCGCGTAGCTGGGCGGCGGCATCTTCGGCCAGGCGCCTTCCCAGATCGGGACGTTGCAGATACTGATGACGATCGGTGGCAGCGCTCTGCAGCAGGATGCTGCTGCGCCCGCGTTGCTCCAGCGCGGCCTGCAGCGGTGCCGGGTCGAAGGCCAAATGCACCGCGTCGCGTGCCTGCGCATGCGCCAGCTGGAACTCCAGGTGCGCGTCCGTAGGCAGGCTGGTCCCCACCCGGCCCAGCGCAATGCGCGCGGGCGTCAGTTGGCGCAGGTGCGCCCAGGCATCGCGGGGCGGTGTGGAGGGTGCGCTCATGGCGCCGCTCTACCCCTGGCCTGTGCCAATGCAAGCCGAAATGGCGCCGGTACCTCGCTGCCAAGCTCGAAGCGGCCATCGCGCAGCCGCAGGATGTCGTGCTGCTCCAGCCACCGTTCGAACTCGGGTGCGGCGCGCAGGCCGAGTGCCTGGCGCGCATACAGCGCATCGTGAAACGAGGTGGTCTGGTAGTTCAACATCACATCGTCCGAGCCGGGGATGCCCATGATGAAGTTGATGCCGGCAGTGCCGAGCAGGGTGAGCAACACGTCCATGTCGTCCTGATCGGCTTCGGCATGGTTGGTGTAGCAGATGTCGCAGCCCATCGGCACGCCGAGCAACTTGCCGCAGAAGTGGTCCTCCAGCCCGGCGCGGACGATCTGCTTGCCGTCGTAGAGATATTCCGGCCCGATGAAGCCCACCACGGTGTTTACCAGCAGCGGTTTGTAGTGGCGCGCTACCGCATAGGCGCGCACCTCGCAGGTCTGTTGATCCACGCCGTGGTGCGCATTGGCCGACAACGCGCTGCCCTGGCCGGTTTCGAAGTACATCACGTTGTCGCCGACGTTGCCGCGACGCAACGACAGGCCCGCTTCATACCCTTCCTGCAGCAAGGCCAGGTTGATGCCGAAGCTGGCATTGGCCGCCTCGGTGCCGGCGATGGACTGAAACACCAGATCCACCGGCACGCCGCGGCCGATCGCTTCGATGGTGGTGGTGATGTGCGCAAGCACGCACGATTGCGTGGGAATCTGATACCCACTGATCACCGCATCGAGCATGCGCAACAGGGCCGTGGTTGCGGCCAGGCTGTCGCTGGCCGGGTTGATGCCGATCACCGCATCGCCGTTGCCGTACAACAAGCCGTCGAGCACGCTGGCGGCGATGCCGGTGGCATCATCGGTGGGGTGGTTGGGCTGCAGGCGTGTCGACAGGCGTCCGCGCAACCCCAGCGTGTTGCGAAAGCGGGTGACGACCCGCGTTTTCTGCGCCACCAGGATCAGGTCCTGCACCCGCATCAATTTGGACACCGCGGCCACCATTTCCGGCGTCAGGCCGGGTGCCAACGCGGTCAATGCAGCTTCGTCGGCCTGCGCACTCAGCAGCCAATCGCGAAAGCCGCCCACTGTGAGATGCGCCACGGCGGCAAATGCAGCGGCATCGTGCTGGTCGATGATCAGCCGGGTGACTTCGTCTGCTTCATACGGCACCACTGCTTCGTCGAGGAAGTGCCGTAGCGGCAGATCGGCCAGCGCCATCTGTGCGGCCACGCGCTGCAGACCGGAGTCGGCGGCAAGACCGGCCAGCTGGTCGCCGGAGCGCGCAGGCGTGGCCTTGGCCAGCAGCTGCTTCAGATCGGCAAACTGAAAGCGTTCGCCGCCTGCGGTGAAGGCAAACCCGCTCATCCGGCGCTGGCCACAGGCGTGTGTTGCGTGCGCAGGCTCAGGACGCAACACGCCGCGCCGAACAGCAGCAGGCCCAGGAAGATCAATGCCACGATCGGGTTGAACCACACCATCGCCACCAGGCACACCAGTGCCAGCAGCAGCGCAATGGCCGGCACCACCGGGTACCACGGTGCGCGGAAACTACGCTCCAATCCCGGTTCGGCGCGACGCAGCCTGAACAGGCTGAGCATGCTCATCACATACATCACGATCGCGCCGAACACCGACATGGTGATCATCGCTGCGGTCAACGACATGCCCTGGATCTTGACCACGCTGTCGCTGCAGATAGCAGCAATGCCGATGACGCCGCCAGCCAGGATGGCGCGATGCGGCGTGCGAAAACGCGAGAGCCTGGCCAGCCCATGTGGCAGGAAGCCGGCACGCGCCAGCGCAAAGAACTGACGCGAATAGCCCAGGATGATGCCGTGGAAACTCGCCACCAACCCGAACAAGCCGATCCACACCAACATGTGCAACCAGGTGGAACTGTTGCCGACCACGGCCTTCATCGCCTGCGGCAGCGGATCGTTGATGTTGGACAGCTGGCGCCAGTCGCCGACGCCGCCGGCAAACACCATCACGCCCAGCGCCAACACCACCAGGGTGAGAATGCCGGCGATGTAGGCGCGCGGAATCGTGCGCCTGGGGTCTTTGGCTTCTTCGGCCGCCATCGCCGCGCCTTCGATCGCCAGAAAGAACCAGATCGCAAACGGGATCGCAGCGAAGATGCCGGAAATGGCGGCCGGCCCGAACACGTCGCTGCCGGCCCAGCCATTGGCCGCGAAGCGCGCCACGCTGAAACCCGGTGCCACCACGCCCATGAACACCAGTAGTTCGATCACCGCCAGCAAGGTCACGATCAGCTCGAAGGTGGCTGCAATCGCCACGCCGACAATGTTCAAGCTCATGAAGACCAGGTAGGCGCCAACCGCTGCAAGACGCGGATCGAGCGTGGGGTACTGCACATTCAGATACGCGCCGATCGCCATCGCGATAGCCGGCGGCGCGAAGACGAATTCGATCAACGTGGCCAGGCCGGCCAGCATGCCGCCATAGGTCCCGAACGCGCGCAGGCTGTAGGCGAAGGGCCCGCCCGCATTGGGAATGGCGGTGGTCAATTCGGTGAAGCTGAAGATGAAACAGGTGTACATCACTGCGACCAGCAGCGTGGTCACCAGAAAGCCGAGCGTACCGGCGGTGCCCCAGCCGTAACTCCAGCCGAAATACTCGCCTGAAATCACCAGCCCCACCGCGATGCCCCACAACTGCCAGGTACCCAGGGTCGGTTTGAGGTGCTCGTTGCGCATGTCGCACATCTCCTGCAGTCGGGGGAGGGGAGATGAAGCACGCCCGACGCCGAAGCGACGGACCGACCGTCGGCAGCCCAAGCGTCCACCTGCAGCGACGCACGACGGTCGTTTCGGTTATACCGCAAAGCCCGCTGGCGGACACAAGCACGACGGGTAGGTCGCCGCCGACCGGGTGTGTAGCGTTCCGGCGCAATGGTCGTGGGTTGCGTTTTTTCTTCTGTCGTCGCAGGGTGTGGCCCGTTGTTAAATCGAGGGGGCCTGATCCAGTGGTCGCGATGCATCAAATAGTGGGGTCATCGCAGAATGACTCTGCAGCCGCACGCTAAGGCGGATCGGGATCATGGTCCATCAACGGGGCGGGGATGCGACCATTCGGTGTCATCCCGCTGACGACTGCGCCGGTAGTCGGGGCGCGCCGGTTCTGTCACGGTCCAGCGGGCTGCATGAACTCGATGGAAATATGGTCGGGACCGGACACGTAGGCGGTGAGCGTTCCTGTTCTCGGACCTCCCGGAATCGGCAGCGGCTTGCCCTTCGCCTTCCATCCGGCCGCCTCGACACGGCAGATGGCCGCATGGATGTCCCGGACGGTCAGCGCCAGATGGGCGGCCCCGATCGCACCCGCGCTGTCCGGCGACTGCCCATTCCGACGACCTTTGGAATATTGCAGCAACTCGACGATGAATCCGTCCGGAGCCTTCACGATTGCCGTTCGCACGCTCGGATCATCCACGCCGGTGACCTGATGCAGGAAATCGCCGCCCATCTGTGCCTGTCGTTCGAGCGTAAACCCCAGGGCCTCGGTCCAGAACCGGATCGCCTCGTCAAGAGATGAAACGGCAAACCCGATGTGATCAACGTTGGCCACGCCTGCATTGCTATCCACTGTTGCGGCTCCGTTCCAGTACGTCCGGGACGCGATAATTTGTGTGAGGGAAACTCGAGTCAGCAGAAGACCGGGCTGGCCAAGCAGGCTCTTCTAGGAAGCGTAGAACAGCGTCTTCAATGCCACCGCACGTCAAAGAGGCGATCTTTCGAACGCTCTACTTCGTCCGCTCAAGCACCAGCAACGGATCGATGCGGGTGTCGAACCAGTTCATCCCCCAATGCAGATGCGGCCCGGTGGCACGCCCGGTGGCACCAACCGCGGCAATCACCTGGCCTTGCTCGACCCGGTCGCCCACCTTCACGTCGATACGCGACAAGTGCAGGAAATTCGAGCTCACCCCGAAGCCGTGATCCAGCAGCACCGTGCCGCCGGTGAGATACAGGTCCGGCGCCGCGAACGTCACCACGCCGGCAGCCGGTGCCTTCACCGGGGTGCCGGTGGGCACGGCGATGTCCATGCCCGAATGGCCGGCGCCCGGCTGGCCGTTGTACACGCGTGCATTGCCGAAGCGGCCGCTGATACGTCCCTGCACCGGCCAGATGAAGGGTTGGGCGAAATCGGTGCGTGCGTCATCGCGGTCGCGCGCCGCCGTGACCTGCGCCTGTTCGCGTTTGATGCGCGCGGCAATTTCGGCCGGCGGGTTGACCGTCTTCGGCGGCACGCCATTGACGCGTTCCACCGGCCAGTCGCGCGGCGTTACTGCGATGCTCACGGTGCGCGTGCTGCCATCGGGTTGGGTGATCTGCACCTGCAAGGGCCCGGTCGCATCGCGGCCGATCCCGAACACGACGCTTCCATAACCGCTCACACGCAAGCTGCGGCCGGCATATTGCACCTTGCTGCCTGCTGGCACCTTGCCGATCACCAGCGCGCCTTGCGACGCGCTTTGCGGAAATACGACATCGGTTGCGGCGGCCGCACCCTGCGCTTGGGCGCGACCTGCAACCAGCGCGGCCGGCGCCAGGATCAACCAGGCGCCAAACAGGGCTGCGCGCATCAGCGGTCGAAGGTCAGGCGCTGGCCGGCAGCGCTGCCCACCAGCTGTTCGCCATCCCACACCTGCTGGCCGTTGACCCACGTCGCAGCGATGCGCGAACGGAAGGTGGTGCCCTCGAATGGCGACCAGCCGCACTTGGACAGCACCTGCTCGCGCTTCACGGTAAACGGGGTGTTGTCGATCATCACCAGGTCGGCGAAATAGCCTTCGCGCAGGAAGCCGCGCTCCTGCACATCGAACAACTGGGCCGGCGCATGCGCGAACTTCTGCACGATACGGGTGATCGGCAACTTGCCTTCGTGCACCAGCTCCAGTGCCGCGACCAGCGCGTACTGCACCAGCGGCAGGCCCGAGGGCGCCTGCGCATAGGGCTTTTGCTTTTCTTCCCAGGTGTGCGGGGCGTGGTCGGTGGCGAGCACGTCGATGACATCTTCGGCCAGCGCATCGATGAGCGCCAGACGATCTTCGGCGTCCTTGATCGCGGGGTTGCACTTGATCAGGTTGCCCAGTCGTGCGTAATCGCTGCGATCGAAGCGCAGAAAGTGGATGCAGGTCTCGGCGGTAATGCGCTTGCGCAGCTTGCCATCGGCATCGACCAGCGGGCCGGCTTCGAACAGCGACAGCTCGTCGGCGGTGGAAATGTGCAGCACGTGCAGGCGGGTGTTGTGCTTGCGCGCCAGCGAGACCGCCAGCTGCGAGGACTTCAGGCAGGCCTGACGCGAACGGATGTCCGGGTGCATCTCCGGTGTCAGCGCATCGCCATACTTTTCCTTGTACTGCGCCATCGTCGCGTCGATGGTCGGGGTGTCTTCGCAGTGGGTGATGATCGGCGTGGGTGCGTCGCGGAAGATGGCGTCCAGCGTTTCCGGGTTATCGACCAGCATGTTGCCGGTGGAGGCGCCCATGAACACCTTGATGCCCGGTGCAGTCTTGGGGTCCAGCGACTGGATGTGGGCCAGGTTGTCGTTGCTGGCACCCATGTAGAAGCCGTAGTTGGCCCAGGCGCGCCCGGCAGCGGCGTCGTACTTGGCCTGCAGTGCGGCGGCATCCAGGGTCGGCGGATTGGTGTTGGGCATGTCCATGAAGCTGGTCAGGCCACCAGCCACCGCGGCGCCGGATTCGGTCGCGATGTCGCCCTTGTGGGTCAGGCCAGGTTCGCGGAAGTGCACCTGGTCGTCGATCATGCCTGGCAGCACCCAGCGTCCGGCGGCATCCACGACGGTATCACCAGGGGCAGGGGCGATCTTGCTGTCGATCTTGGCGATGCGGCCGCCCTCGATCAGGAGATCGGCGTCGAACTCCTTGCCTTCGTTGACCAGGCGGGCATTGACGATGACGGTTCGGCTCATGGATGGGGTCCTTTGCAGCTGCAGGAAGAAGACGGGGAGGGCGAGGCGGGTGCATCGGGCACCGGATCGAATCCGCCCGGATGGAAGGGATGACAGCGGCCGAGCCTGCGCGCGGCAAGCCAACTGCCGCGCAGCGGGCCGAAGCGGCCGATGGCGGTCATCGCGTAGTCCGAGCAGCTTGGTGCAAAACGGCAACGCGGCCCGAGCAGGGGGCTGATGACGAGCTTGTAGACGCGCAGCAGCGCGATGAGCAGGCGTGAGATCACTTGCCAATGATATGCCACTTGCATTAATAGGTGGTTGCCGGGGGTCCGCGGGGTACGTTATAAAGGCCCGCTTTCCCGGGCCCCGGGGGAACCAAGGATGAGCGTTTCGTGGCTGCTAAAAAACCTGCAAAAAAGGCCGTAGAGGCCGCCAAGAAGTCCGCCAAACCCGTTGCGAAAAAGGCAGCGACGTCCGCTGCTGCGAAACCGGCCGCAAAACCGCCGACCAAGCAGCCGGCTGCCAAGAAGGCACCCGCGAAGAAGGCACCTGCGAAGAAGGCCGCTGCCAAGCCGGCGCCGGCTTCCAAGACCACCGCGTCCGCAGCCCCCAAGTCAGTGAAACCCGTCGCCAAGAGTGCTGCCAAGCCGGCGGCGAAAAAGGCAGCTCCGGCTGCCGCCAAACCGGCTGCCAAGCCGGTGGCGTCCAAGTCCGTACCGAAGCCGGCCACCAAGCCGGCTCCGGCCAAGTCAGTCCCGGTCAAGGCTGAAAAGCCCGCGCCCGCACCGGTCCCCAAGGCCGTCCCTGCGAAGCCGGCAAAGCCTGCGACCCCGTCATCTAAGAATCCCGTGCCCGTTTCGAAATCTTCCGCAAAAACGCCAACCAAAACCGAAGCCCCCGCCAAGCCTGCTGCGACCCGTCCGGTCGGCAAGGTGGCCGTGGCCGTGACGTCCAAGCCGTCCAGCGCGGCTCCCAAGACCAAGTACAAGGTCGTCGAGTACAAGACCGACGAAGCAACCGGTCGCCCGATCCTGCCGCAGGGCTACAAGCCTTCCGCGGACGAGGAGTACATGAACAAGTTGCAGCAGGAATATTTCCGCCAGCGTCTGCAGAGCTGGCGCAACGAGATGGTGGAGGAATCCAAGCAGACCATCGAAAACCTGCGCGAAGAAGTGCGCGACATCGGCGACGAAGCCGAACGTGCCACCCGCGAGACCGAAAACTCGCTGGAACTGCGTGCCCGTGATCGCGCCCGCAAGCTGATTTCCAAGATCGACAGCACGCTCAAGCGTCTGGAAGACGGTGACTACGGCTACTGCGTGGACACCGGTGAAGAGATTGGCCTGGACCGCCTGGAAGCGCGTCTGACTGCCGAGCGCACCATCGATGCCCAGGAGCGTTGGGAGCACTTGCAGAAGCAGCAGGGCGACTGATCGTCCGCCTGGCTCACCGAAAGACCCCGCCATGTGCGGGGTTTTTTATGGTCGCCTGATTCGTTGTATTGGCGCCTGGCCGAGAGTCAGGCAGCGCCCATTGGCGAGACGCCGCCGCACGCAGCTGCATGCGGCACGTGAGCGCGGTCCGCAACACGAGCCCCTTGCCACCACAGCGGCGCAGTGGGCACCGGCAATCACGCGATCGCGCCGCTCACTGCAGATCGCGCAGGTCCAGCTTGCGCAGGCGCGGCGCCTTCCAGGCGGTGGTGGCCACCACGCCCAGGGTGACGCAGCCGCCGATGACCACCGCCGGCACCAGGCCGACCAGGCGCGCCATGACGCCGTCGTAGAACGCGCCCAACTCGTTGGACGAGCCGATGAAGATGCCGTTGATCGAAGACACCCGGCCACGCATGGCATCGGGGGTGGCCAACTGCAGGATGGTCTGGCGCACCACCACCGAGACGCCATCGCACATGCCGTACACCAGCAGGATCGCCGCTGACAGCCAGAAATGGCGCGACAGTCCGAAGGCGATGGTGCAGAGCCCGAAGCCGGCCACCGACAGCAGCAGCACGCGTCCGGCATTGCGCTGCAGCGGGTGCCGCGCCAGCCACACGCCAACCACGATCGAACCCAGCGCCGGCGCACCGCGCAGGATGCCCAGGCCTTCCGGGCCGTAGTGCAGGATGTCGTGGATGAAGGCCGGCAACATCGACACCGCGCCGCCAAGCAGGACCGAGAACATGTCCAGCGCCATGGCGCCCAGCATGATCTGGTTGGACAGTACGAACTGCGCGCCTTCGGCGATGCTGCGGAAGATCGGCGCACGCGGGCCGGCGCTGACCGGCTCGCTGACACGTAACAAAGCCAACGCCAGGATCGCCAGCATCGCCACGCTGGCGGCGACCCCGTAGGCCAGGCCCTTGCCGCCCCAGCCGACCAGCACGCCGCCCAGCGCCGGGCCGATCACCATGCCGGCCTGGAAGGTGACGCTGCCGATGCTGGCGCCGCGTGCGAATGCGTCGCGCGGCAGCGCCCGTGCGAACAATGCGTTGTAGACCGGCGACAAGAAAGAGCGCGCCGCGCCGGTGAGCGAGATGGCGGCATAGATGGGCCACACGCCTTTGACCGGCAGCCAGCCTTGCGTGATCGCCAACAGCAACAGCGCGGTTGCGACCAAGCCCAGCACGGCGACCATGCCCAGCCGGCGGCGCGGCAGGTGATCGACCAGGTAGCCGGCAAAGGGGGCGATGCAGAAGAACGGCAGGATTTCCGCCAGGCCGATCAGCCCCAACGAGAGCGGGTTGCCGGTCATTTCGTAAATATGCCAACCGACCGTCACCGCGACGATCTGGTAGGACAGCATCGCCGCCACGCGGTACAGCAGCACCAGGCCGAAGCCTGGATGGGCGAGCAGCGTCCGCAGCGAATCGGCGGGCGATGGGGCGGGCGTGCTCACTGCTGCGCGCGCGCGGTATCGCGGATGAAGGCCAGCATCGCTGCCACGCCGTTGCTGCGGGTCGGCGACAGATGCTTGGCCAGGCCGATCCCGGCGATGTAGTCAGGCTCGGTAGCCAGGATCTCTTGCGCGCTACGCCCGGAATACACGCGCAGCGCAAGGTAGATCAGCCCGGAGACAATGGCCGAATCGCTGACGGCATGGAAATCCAGCCGCTCGGCGTTGCCCTCCGGCACGATCCAGACCATCGATTGGCAGCCGTGCAGGCGGTGCTCTTCGGTTTTCCACTGTTCCGGGAAGGCGGGCAACTTGCGGCCAAGGTCGATCAGGTACTGGTAGCGCTCGGACCAGTCGCCAAAGAAGGAAAATTCCTCGGCAATGGCGGCCTGCGCCTCGGTAGCAGTCGGTTCAAGCGGGAAGGGGGAGGTGGTCATCTAAAAATCCAGAATCAATTCGATCAAGTCCCTCTCCCGCGGGGCGAGAAGGCACGGTGTGCGCCACTGGCACCTGGCCTTGGAGCGCTGTGGCCACTGCATCTTTCACCAGGTGCCAGGGCGGGGCAGCCTGCGAGGGCCGTCGGTCATTCTTTCTGGCTGGCGCGTGGCGACGCGTTTGCCATGACCGACGGTTGATTGTCGCCGCAGCGCACCCTCATCCGCCTGCGGGGGCACTTTCTCCCGCAGGAAGACGAGAGAAGGATCAAGCACGCTTCCAACGCACGCCCTGCGGCGTGTCTTCCAGCACGATACCCTCTTCGGCAAGTTGCTTGCGGATGGCGTCGGCGCGGGCGAAATCCTTGGCTTTCTTCGCCGCGCTGCGTTCTTCCACCAATGCGGTGATGCGTGCATCGTCGCCGGCGTCGGTGCCGCGCGAGAACCATGCAGCCGGGTCTTGTTGCAGCAACCCCAGTGCCATTCCGGCACCGAGCAACTTGGCGCGCGCCGCATGCAGCTCGATCATGCGCGCCGATGCTTGGCCGCTTTGCATCAGGTCGCTGCGCAATGCACGCGCATCGGAGGCGATGCTTGCCATGACGGACAAGGCCAGCGGCGTGTTGAGATCGTCATCCAGAGCGGACTCCACCTCGGCGGGAATCGTCATGGATACCGCCAGATCGCTGCCGCTTTCGGCTTCCAGCGCAGCCAGATCCCGCAACGTTCCATACAGGCGGTCCAGCGTGTTCTTGGCCTGCTCGATCAACCCATCCGACCAGTCCAGCGGCTGACGGTAGTGCGCGCTCAACAGCGCATAGCGCAGCGCTTCGGGCGGATGCCTGGCGATGAGCTCGTGCACGGTTTCGATATTGCCCAGCGACTTGCTCATCTTCGCGCCGCTGAAATTGAGCATGCCGTTGTGCAGCCAGAAGCGCGCAAAGGTGGCACCGCCATGCGCGCACTCGCTCTGCGCAATCTCGTTTTCGTGATGCGGGAACTGCAGGTCCACACCGCCGGCGTGGATGTCGATGGTCGGCCCCAGATGGGCGGCGGCCATCGCCGAGCATTCGATATGCCAACCCGGCCGGCCGCGGCCCCAGGGCGATGGCCAGCCGGGCAGGTCGTCGCTGGAGGGTTTCCACAGCACGAAGTCGCCGGGGTCGCGCTTGTATGGCGCCACGTCCACGCGCGCGCCGGCCAACATTTCGTCCGGGTCGCGCCGCGAGAGCTTGCCGTAGTCCTCGAAGCTGGAGACCAAAAACAGCACGTGGCCTTCCGCGGCATAGGCATGCCCAGTGGCGATCAGCTGCTCGATCATCGCCACGATCTGCGGGATGTGCGTGGTGGCCTCCGGTTCGATGTCCGGTGGAGCCACGCCGAGCGCTGCCATGTCCTGCCGGTAGATCGCCGCGAAGCGGTCGGTGATCGTCGAAATCGGCACGCCCTGCGCCTGCGCGGCGGCGTTGATCTTGTCGTCCACGTCGGTGATGTTGCGCGCGTAGCGCAGCGCGCCGTAGCGTCGGCGCAGCAACGCGGCAAGCACATCGAAGACCACCGGGCCGCGAGCGTTGCCGATATGCGCGTAGTTGTAGACGGTGGGACCGCAGACGTACAGGGTGGGGCTGGACGGATCGAGCGGCGCAAACGGCTCGACCCGCCGCGTCAGGTTGTTGTGCAGGCGCAGGCTCATCGGCATCCGAAAAAGGGCAATCGCGCGATTCTAGCCCGTTGTGGCGGGATGGCGAATCGCCAGCCCGACGATGGCCACCGGATGGGTTGCGTTCAGCCCAGGCGGCCGCAAGCTCCATACACTTACGTACTGCCTGGCTGCGCGTTCCCGGTACTGATGCGACCTTCTCCGTTCTTCATGCTGCTGTGTACGTTTGCCGGGCAAGTGATTCCGGCGTATGCGGCAGAGCCCGACCCCAAGAACCGGGTCGTGGTGATCGAGAACGTGAAACTGGATTATGCGCAGGTGCTCAATGTCGAGCCGGTCTACCAGACGCTTCGCGCCACGCGTATCGAAGAGCAATGCGAAGCCGAGCAGGCGGCACAGGCTGCGGCAGCGCCGGCCGAGGACGAGGGCCGCATCAACCGCATGGTCGATTCGGTCAAGGAAATGTTCTCACGTCGCCCCGAACCGGCCGCGCCCGCTGCGGTGCCGCCGACCAGCACGCGGCGCAACTGCAAGGTGGTGGAAGTGCCGCGCGAGTTCCGCCGGCCGATCGCCTTCGACGTGGACTATGTCTACAAGGGCACCAAATACCGTTCGCGCCTGCCCGAAGATCCGGGCAATCGGCTGCGCATCCGGGTCTCGGTGACGCCGTACATTCCCGACGCCATCGTCGCGCCGCCGCGATGAGATGCGCAGCGGTTGCGCCGTGCCCACATGCGTGCGAGGATTCGCGCCCTATGCAAGCAAACGCCTTTCAGCACGACACCAGCGCCGCCCGGATGGCCTCCGGCATGACCTCGCGTGCCCGCCGACCGGAATCCCACATTTCCGCTGGGTAAGCCGGGGCGTCTGCTGTTCCGACGTTGAAGACCCAGCCCCCAGGCTGGGTTTTTTCGTTTTGGCGTCACAAAAGTTTCAACGGCAAGAAACGCGCATGTCGCGCACCCCGTCGCTCCTGGCGGACCAACGCAGCAGTAGCACGCAGCAAAGGATCGATCGATGTCACTGAAGCACTTCTTGAACACCCAGGACTGGAGCCGCGCCGAGCTGGACGCGCTGTTGACCCAGGCCGCGTTGTTCAAACGCAACAAGCTGGGAAGCGAGCTGAAGGGCAAGTCGATTGCGCTGGTGTTCTTCAACCCGTCCATGCGCACCCGTACCAGCTTCGAGCTGGGCGCATTTCAGTTGGGCGGGCATGCGGTGGTCTTGCAGCCGGGCAAGGATGCGTGGCCGATCGAGTTCAATCTGGGCACGGTCATGGACGGCGACACCGAAGAGCACATCGCCGAAGTGGCGCGCGTGCTGGGGCGTTATGTCGACCTGATCGGCGTGCGCGCGTTTCCGAAATTCGTGGACTGGTCCAAGGACCGCGAAGACCAGGTGCTCAAGAGCTTTGCCAAGTATTCGCCGGTGCCGGTGATCAACATGGAAACGATCACCCACCCATGCCAGGAGCTGGCGCATGCGCTGGCGCTGCAGGAACACTTCGGTACCCAGGATCTGCGTGGCAAGAAGTACGTGCTGACCTGGACCTACCACCCCAAGCCGCTGAACACAGCGGTGGCCAACTCGGCGCTGACCATCGCCACGCGCATGGGCATGGACGTGACCCTGCTGTGCCCGACGCCGGACTACATCCTGGATCAGCGCTACATGGACTGGGCCGCGCAAAACGTGGCCGAAAGCGGTGGCTCGCTGCAGGTGAGCCACGATATCGACAGCGCCTACGCCGGCGCCGATGTCGTCTACGCCAAGAGCTGGGGTGCGTTGCCATTCTTCGGCAACTGGGAGCCTGAAAAGCCGATCCGCGACCAGTACCAGCATTTCATCGTCGACGAACGCAAGATGGCGCTGACCAACAACGGCGTGTTCTCGCACTGCCTGCCGCTGCGCCGCAACGTCAAGGCGACCGATGCGGTGATGGATTCGCCCAACTGCATCGCCATCGATGAAGCCGAAAATCGCCTGCATGTGCAAAAGGCGATCATGGCGGCGCTTGCTTCGCAAGCGGGAATCGGGAATCGGGATTAGAGAATCGCAACAGCAACACACTTGGCCCCCACATTTACGTACTAAGGAACAATGATGAGCGCTGCTTCCACCAATCCCGAATCCCGAATCCCGACTCCCGGCACCAAAGACATCGTTCTCGCGTTTTCCGGTGGTCTGGACACCAGCTTCTGCATTCCGTATCTGCAGGAGCGCGGCTATGCGGTGCACACCGTGTTTGCCGACACCGGTGGTGTGGATGCCGAAGAGCGTGAGTTCATCGAGAAGCGCGCCGCCGAATTGGGCGCGGCCAGCCACGTCACCGTGGACGGTGGCCCGGCGATCTGGGAAGGCTTCGTCAAGCCGTTCGTGTGGGCGGGCGAGGGGTACCAGGGCCAGTACCCGTTGCTGGTGTCCGACCGTTACCTGATCGTGGATGCTGCGCTCAAGCGTGCCGAAGAATTGGGCACGCGCATCATTGCGCATGGTTGCACCGGCATGGGCAACGATCAGGTGCGTTTCGACCTGGCAGTGAAGGCGCTGGGCGACTACCAGATCGTGGCGCCGATCCGCGAGATCCAGAAAGAGCACACCCAGACCCGCGCCTATGAGCAGAAGTATCTGGAAGCGCGTGGTTTCGGCGTGCGTGCCAAACAGCAGGCCTACACCATCAACGAGAACCTGCTGGGCCTGACCATGTCCGGCGGCGAGATCGATCGTTGGGAAGCGCCGGGCGAGGGCGCGCGCGGCTGGTGCGCGCCGCGCAGTGCTTGGCCGAGCGAGGCGTTGACGGTGACGCTGAAGTTCGTCGAAGGCGAAGCGGTGGAACTGGACGGCAAGCCGCTGCCGGGTGCCAAGATCCTGGCCAAGCTCAACACCTTGTTTGCGCAATACGGCGTGGGCCGCGGCGTCTATACCGGCGACACCGTGATCGGTTTGAAGGGCCGCATCGTGTTCGAAGCGCCGGGCCTGATTTCGCTGCTCACCGCGCACCGTGCACTGGAAGATGCGGTGCTGACCAAGCAGCAGAACCGCTTCAAGCCGGACGTGGCGCGCAAGTGGGTGGAGCTGGTGTACGAAGGCTTCTATCACGACCCGCTCAAGAGCGATATCGAGGCGTTCCTGAAGTCCTCGCAGTCCAAGGTCAATGGCGAGGTGACGCTGGAAACTCGCGGCGGCCGCGTCGATGCGGTGGCGGTACGCTCGCCGCACCTGCTCAACACCAAGGGTGCGACCTACGCGCAATCGGCCGACTGGGGCGTGGAAGAAGCGGAAGGCTTCATCAAGCTGTTCGGGATGAGCTCGACGCTGTACGCGCAGGTCAACCGCTGAGCAAAAGCCCCTCTCCCCCGGGGAGAGGGGCTTGGGGTGCCGCAGAAACCTCCAAGATCGATCATGACGAACGCGTCGCCACGCGCCAGTCATGGGGAACTACTGCAGCATTGCGTCCATCGTTCTCCATCTGGGCACGTGGCGACGCGTTCGACCTGGTTGCTTCGCGAAGTTTCGTGAGGCGCCCCTCATCCGCCCCTTCGGGCCACCTTCTCCCGGTGGGAGAAGAGGGTCACTGCGATGGAACCCATGCCCGCATTACGCATCAGTACCGACAAGCAGGAACTCGATCTGCCGTTGATCCATCGCTTCCTCAGCGAGCAGGCCTATTGGTGCCTGGGCATCCCGCTGGACACGGTGCAGCGGGCGATCGCCGGCTCGCTGTGTTTCGGCGGTTATTGCGCGGGCGTAGGGCAGGTGGCGTTCGCGCGCGTGATCACCGACGGTGCCACCTTCGGCTATCTCGCCGATGTGTTCGTGCTCGATGCACACCGTGGGCGCGGCTATGGCAAGCAACTGGTGGCAGCAGTGATGGCCCATCCGCATCTGCAAGGTCTTCGTCGCTTCATGCTCGCCACCTCCGATGCGCATGCGCTGTACGCACAGCACGGCTTCGCCGCGCCGGCACGGCCGCAGGCGTTGATGGAAATCGCCTATCCCGATCTCTACCGCACCACCACCACGGCTGCCTGACCCACATGACTGACCTGCTCACCTCCACGCTCGACCACCTGCAGGCGCTGGTGGCATTCGACACCCGCAATCCGCCGCGTGCGATTGCCGCGCAAGGCGGCATCTTCGATTATCTGCGCGCGCAGCTGCCGGGGTTCCAGGTCGAGGTGGTCGATCACGGTGCAGGGGCGGTGAGCTTGTACGCGGTGCGCGGCACGCCGAAGTACCTGTTCAACGTGCATCTGGATACCGTGCCGGATTCGCCGCATTGGAGCGCCGACCCGCACGCGATGCGGCGCCTGGACGACCGCGTGGTGGGCCTGGGCGTGTGCGACATCAAGGGCGCGGCGGCGGCGCTGGTTGCCGCGGCCAATGCCGGTGACGGCGATGCCGCGTTCCTGTTTTCTTCGGACGAAGAGGCCAATGATCCGCGCTGCATCGCCGCGTTCCTGGCGCGCGGCGTGCCGTACGAAGCTGTCCTGGTGGCCGAGCCGACCATGGGCGAAGCGGTGCTGGCGCATCGTGGCATCAGTTCGGTGCTGATGCGGTTTGCCGGGCGCGCAGGGCATGCATCGGGCAAGCAGGACCCCTCGGCCAGCGCGCTCCATCAGGCAATGCGCTGGGGCGCAAATGCCTTGGACCATGTGCAATCGCTGGCGCATGCGCGCTTCGGCGGGTTGACCGGATTGCGCTTCAACATCGGCCGCGTCGAGGGGGGCATCAAGGCCAACATGATCGCGCCGGCAGCCGAAGTGCGCTTCGGCTTTCGTCCGTTGCCGTCGATGGACGTGGATGGACTGCTGGCAAGCTTTGCCGGCTTCGCCGAACCGGCGGCAGCGCATTTCGAAGAAACCTTCCGCGGGCCGAGCCTGCCGTCGGGCGACATCGCACGCGCGGAAGAACGCCGCCTGGCCGCACGCGATGTGGCCGATGCGCTGGACCTGCCGATCGGCAACGCAGTGGACTTCTGGACCGAGGCCTCGCTGTTTTCGGCCGGCGGCTATACCGCGCTGGTGTATGGTCCGGGCGACATCGCCCAGGCGCACACCGCCGACGAATTCGTGACGCTGGCGCAGTTGCAGGGTTACGCCGAATCGGTCCATCGCATCATCAACGGTTCGCATTGAACCGACACGCGCCTGGCGCTCCCTTTCCTCTTTCGAACACGGCAATGTCCCCTTCCGCACAACCCCACAAACAAACCCGCCAGACCATCGTGCGCCTGCTCTCCAGCATGGCCAGCGCGAAGGAAATCAGCCAATACCTCAAGCGGTTTTCGCAGCTCGATGCCAAGCGCTTTGCGGTGGTCAAGGTGGGGGGCGCAGTATTGCGCGACGATCTGGACGCGCTGACCTCGTCGTTGTCGTTCCTGCAGGAAGTGGGGCTGACCCCGATCGTGCTGCATGGCGCCGGCCCGCAGCTGGATGCAGAGCTGGCCGCCGCCGGCATCGAAAAGCACACCGTCAACGGACTGCGCGTGACCTCGCCCGAAGCCTTGGCGATCGTGCGCAAGGTGTTCCAGGCCTCCAACCTGAAACTGGTGGAAGCGCTGCAGCAAAACGGCGCGCGTGCGACCTCGATCACCGGTGGCGTGTTCGAGGCCGAGTATCTGGATCGCGACACCTACGGCCTGGTCGGTGAGGTCAAGGCGGTGAATCTGGCGCCGATCGAAGCCAGTCTGCATGCCGGCTCCATCCCGGTGATCACCAGCCTGGGCGAAACGCCCAGCGGGCAGATCCTCAACGTCAATGCGGATTTTGCCGCCAACGAGTTGGTGCAGGAGCTGCAGCCGTACAAGATCATCTTTCTCACCGGCACCGGCGGCCTGCTGGATGCCGATGGCAAGTTGATCGATTCGATCAACCTGTCTACCGAGTTCGACCACCTGATGCAGCAGCCGTGGATCAACGGCGGCATGCGGGTGAAGATCGAGCAGATCAAGGACTTGCTCGATCGCCTGCCGCTGGAATCGTCGGTGTCGATCACCCGGCCGTCGGACCTGGCCAAGGAACTGTTCACCCACAAGGGCTCGGGCACGCTGGTGCGGCGCGGCGAGCGCGTGCTGCGCGCCACCTCCTGGGACGAACTGGATCTGCCTCGCCTGAAGTCGCTGATCGAATCCAGCTTCGGCCGCACGCTGGTGCCGGAGTATTTCGAGACCACCACGTTGCTGCGCGCGTATGTCAGCGAAAACTACCGCGCGGCGGTGATCCTGACCGACGAAGGCCAGTTCGGTGCGGGCAGGCTGACCTATCTGGACAAGTTCGCCGTGCTCGACGATGCGCAGGGCGAAGGTCTTGGCCGGGCAGTATGGAATGTGATGCGCGAAGAGACCCCGCAGCTGTTCTGGCGCTCGCGCCATAACAACCAGGTCAATATCTTTTACTACGCCGAATCCGACGGTTGCATCAAGCAGGAGAAGTGGAAGGTGTTCTGGTACGGGCTGGAAAACTTCGAGCAGATCCAGCATTGCGTTGCGCACTGCGCAACGCGTCAGCCGACCTTGCTGGGCTGACTGCGATGAGCGTCGTCACCTTGCCAGCACGTTGGCGCGAACAGCCGTACATGCGTGGACGGCATGCGAGCCTGGAGCCGCTGCAGACAGCGCATGCCGATGGGTTGCGTGAGGTGGTGGGCGACGGCGCGCTATCGCGGCTGTGGTACACCAGCGTGCCCGCACCGGAGCAGGTCGAGGCGTATATCGCTGCGGCCCTGGCCGCCTGCGCCGTTGGCGCAGCGTTGCCATATGCGGTGCGCGATGCGGCCGGCGACATCGTCGGTTGCACGCGCTACTACGCGCTGGATGCCGCAGTGCCCAGGCTGTCGATCGGCTACACCTGGTACGCACCACGCGTGCAGCGCAGCGGCGTCAACACCGAAACCAAGCTGATGCTGCTGCAATACGCCTTCGAAACATTGGGGTGCCTGAGCGTGGTGTTCGAGACCAGCTGGTTCAACCATACCTCGGCGCGGCTGGGCGCAAAACAGGACGGCGTGCTGCGCAACCACGCCCGCCACGCCGACGGTACGCCGCGCGATACCGTGGTGTTTTCCATCATCGATACGGAATGGGCCGGGGTCAAACGCCACCTGCAGTTCCGCCTGGAAGCAAACGCATGACTGTTGAACAAAAGACCATCGGCATTGTCGGCGCCCGCGGGCATACCGGCTCGGAATTGATCAAACTGGTGGCGGCGCATCCGCAGCTGCACTTGAGCTTCGTGTCCTCGCGCGAGCTGGCCGGGCAGCCCGTGGCCGAGCATAACGATGCCTACCAGGGCCAGCTGCGCTACGAGAACCTGGATGCGGACGCGGTGGCCGCCAAGGCGGCCGACGTGGTGATCCTGGCGCTGCCCAATGGCAAGGCAGAGCCCTTTGTCGCCGCGATCGACGCGGCAGCGCCACAGACGCTGGTGATCGATCTGTCGGCCGACTATCGCTTCGATCCGGCCTGGTACTACGGCTTGCCTGAGTTGACGCGCGGCAGTTACGCCGGGCAAAAACGTATCAGCAACCCGGGCTGTTATGCCACCGCGATGCAGCTGACCATCGCGCCACTGCTCGACCAGCTGGCCGGGCCACCGCAGTGTTTCGGTGTCTCCGGGTATTCGGGCGCGGGTACCACGCCTTCGGACAAGAACAATCCTGCGTTGCTCTCCAATAACGTGATGCCGTATGCGCTGACCAACCACATGCACGAGCGCGAGGTGTCTGCGCAGCTTGGCGTGCCGGTGGAGTTCATGCCGCACGTGGCGCCGCATTTCCGCGGCATCACCATGACCGTCAACCTGTGGCTGCAGCAGCCGCTGACGCGCGAGCAGATCCAGGCGCGTTATACGCAGCGTTATGCCGACGAGCCGTTGATCGAAATCGTCGACGAGGCGCCCTGGGTGAGCCGCATCGCCGGCAAGCACGATGTGCAGATTGGCGGAGTAACGCTGGCGCCCGGCAACAAGCGCGTGGTGGTGGTGGCGACGCTGGACAATCTGCTCAAGGGTGCGGCAACGCAGGCGATGCAAAACCTCAACCTTGCGCTGGGCTGGGACGAGTTGATGGCAATTCGGTGATGCGAGTCCCTCGCAACAGCCTGCACATCCATGTGCGGGGATTTAACGAAGCGAGTCCCTCGCAACAGCCCGCGCATCCATGTGCGGGGATCGAAACTGGACGACTTACTCGAGACGCTTTCCGATGACCAATCTGTTGTGGCAAAAACCTGGCGTTGCCGTTGACGCCAAGATCCAGAGTTTCCTGGCCGGCGACGATGTGATCCTGGATCGCGAATTCTTCCTGTACGACATCGCTGCCAGCAAGGCGCATGCGCAGGGGCTGCAGCACATCGGCATCTTGTCGTTGCAGGAGCTGGGCGGCTTGAGCGAACAGCTCGACCTGCTGGCCGCCGATTTTCGCAGCGGCGCCTTCGTGCTCGATGCGCAATACGAAGATTGCCACTCCGCCATCGAAGCGCGATTGACCGAGCGTCTGGGCGATGCAGGCCGCAAGATCCACACCGGGCGCAGCCGCAACGACCAGATCCTGGTCGCCACGCGGCTGTGGCTGAAGGACAAGCTGCAGCGCGTTGCCACGCTCAGCGCGGAGATCGCCAAGGTGGCGTTGGACCGCGCACAGGCCGAGGCCGGGCTGCCGGTGCCCGGTTATACGCACATCCAACGGGCGGTGGTGTCATCGGCCGGGATGTGGTGGGCGGGCTGGGCGGAAGCCTTCATCGACAACGCCGTGCGCGCCGACGACACCGTCCGCTTGGTCGACAGCAACCCGCTCGGCACCGCTGCAGGCTATGGCGTGAATCTGCCGCTGGATCGTGCGCATACCACCGCCGAACTGGGGTTTGCACGCCTGTTGGTCTCGCCGATCTACGCCCAGCTTTCGCGCGGCAAGTACGAACTGGCCGCGCTCGAAGCGCTCGGCAGCGCCACGCTGGATCTGCGCCGCATCGCCTGGGATCTGTCGCTGTTCACCAGTGGCGAATTCGCGTTTGTCGCCTTGCCGGCCCAATACACCACCGGCAGTTCGATCATGCCGAACAAGCGCAACCCGGACGTGATCGAGCTGATGCGCGCAACGCATGCCAGCGTGGCGGCAGCGCGCACCGAGATCGAACAGCTGCTGTCGCTGCCGTCGGGTTATCACCGCGATCTGCAGAGCAGCAAGGGCGCGATCGTGCACGGCTTTGGCCGCGGACTTGCAGCGCTGGAACTGCTGCCGGCCTTGCTGGCCAATCTGGAATGGCGCCCGGACAAACTGCGCGCAGCCATCGATTCGGGCATGTATGCCACCGATGTGGCAGTGGAAGCCGCGGTAGCCGGCGTGCCGTTCCGCGAGGCCTACAAGGCCGCAGCGCAGGCCGCCGAGACCGCAGGGCAGGGACGCACGCCGGAAGGCAGCCTGGCTGCGCGCGTGTCGCCCGGTGCGGCAGCCGACCTGCAACTGGATGTGCTGCAGGCGCGCTGGCAGGCGCTGCGCGCATGACGACCCGCTATCTGGTGCTTGCGCTGCGCAAGCCGGGGTTTCCCGCCGATGTGGTGCAGCCGCATCTGGACTTTCTCGATGCATTGCGCGCCGCCGGGCAACTCGAGCTGACCGGCGGCTTCAGCGATCGCAGCGGTGGCGCGTATGTGCTGGTCAACGTGGCCACGCTTCAACAGGCGCAGCAGATCGTTGCGCGCGACCCGCTGGTGCTGCGCGATGCCTCTGCATTGACCGTGTATGAGTGGAACACGCACTGAGGACGCCATTGCCATGAGCACGCCTGCCAGCACGTTGTCGCCGTTTACCGAGCAGGCGCTGCCGCCGTGGCGCCGTGCGGTGCTCAAAGTCGGCAGCAGCCTGCTCGCCGCCGATGGCGGTGGCCTGTCCCCGCGCTTCGCGCTGGGTCTGGCGCAGTTCGTTTCCGCCAATCTGGCAGCCGGGCGCGAGCTGGTGATCGTCTCGTCGGGCGCGGTGGCCGCTGGTCGCGCCATCCTGCCCAAAGCGGCGGATGTCGGCGCGCCGATCGCGGCGCGGCAGGCACTGGCCGCCTTGGGCCAAGCGCAGCTGATTGCGTTATGGCAGCGCTTTTTCGAGCTGCCGGTGGCGCAGGTACTGCTCACGCATGACGACCTGCGCAACCGTCGCCGCTATCTCAACGCGCGTGCCACCTTGGGCGAGTTGCTGCGGCTGGGTGCGCTGCCGGTGATCAACGAAAACGACACCGTCTCGGTGGATGAGTTGAAGCTGGGCGATAACGACAACCTGGCCGCGATCGTGGCTGCGCTGGTCGATGCCGACGCGTTGTTCATCGCCACCGACATCGATGGGTTGTATAGCGCCGACCCACGCAGCAATCCGCTGGCGCGCCCGCTCGACGATGTGCCCGAGCTCACCCCTGAAGTGCTGGCGATGGCCGGCGGCAGCGGCAGCAACGTGGGGACCGGCGGCATGCGCACCAAACTGGAAGCCGCTGCAAAGGCCGGTGCGGCCGGCATCGAAACCTATCTATTCAACGGCCGAAGTGGCGAGGTGGTGCGCGCCCTGGCGCAGGACCGCCTGCGTGGCACACGCATCCACGCCGCGCGCACGCGCATCGCTGCGCGAAAATACTGGCTGCGGCACGCACCGGTGGAAGCGGGTGCGATCCTCATCGACGACGGCGCCGCAGCGGCCCTGACCGGCAAGGGCGCCTCGCTGTTGCCAGGCGGCGTGGCCGGCGCGCAGGGCGATTTCCGTCGCGGCGACATGGTGGAGATTCGTCTGCGCGACACCGCGGGCGACCAGTGTCTGGCACGCGGCGTCAGCCAGTATTCGGCCCTGGATATCCGTCGTATCGCAGGCCGCCACTCGCGCGAGATCGAGAACGTGCTCGGCTACAGTTACGGCGAAAACGTGGTGCATCGCGATGATCTGGTGGTGTTGTAGCAGAGATTCGACATTTGGGATTGGGGATTCGCAACAGCGTGTGCACTGCGTCCCTAGACCTCTGCCTCTTCGTCCCAGTGACTGACCCCTGGTAGTGATAAAATCGTGTCGCCCGCTTTTGCCAATCCCTAATCCCGACTCCCCAATCCCGGCTCCCAAATGACCATCAAAACGCTCGCTCTGCAATGCCGTGATGCCGCGCAGGTGGTGTCGCAATTGTCTGCACCGGCCAAGCATGCCTTGCTGGACGCGATGGCGGCCGCGCTGGAAGCCGATGCCGCGGCGATTTTGGCCGCCAATGCGCGCGATCTGGAGGCCGCGCGTGCCAAGGGCACCGGCAGTGCCATGCTCGATCGGCTGGCGCTGGACGACAAGCGCCTGGCCGGAATCGCGGCCGCACTGCGCGAGGTGGCGCAGCTGCCCGACCCGGTGGGTCGGATCACCCGCGAAGATGTGCGCCCCAACGGGATTCGCGTGCAGAAGGTGCGTGTGCCGCTGGGCGTGATCGCGATGATCTACGAGGCGCGGCCCAACGTCACGGCTGACGCTGCGGCGCTGTGCATCAAGGCTGGCAATGGCGTGATCCTGCGCGGTGGCTCGGAGGCGATCCATTCCAATACCGCCATTGCGCGCGCACTGCAGCGGGCCTTGCGCGAGGCCAATGTGCCGGACGCGGCGCTGACCCTGGTCGAGGATCTGCGCCGCGAGACCATGCTGGAACTGCTGCAGCTCAGCGACATCGTCGATCTGGCGATTCCGCGCGGTGGCGAAGGCCTGATCCGGTTTGTCGCCGAGCACGCGCGCGTGCCGGTGATCAAGCACTACAAGGGGGTGTGCCACCTGTTTGTGGATGCATCCGCCGATATGGAGCTTGCGCTGCGCCTGCTGATCGATGGCAAGGCGACGCGGCCGTCGGCCTGTAATTCGCTGGAGACCTTGCTGGTGCATGCAGGCATCGCCGAGCGCTTCTTGCCGCTTGCCGCGCAGGCATTGCGCGAACGCAAGGTGGAACTGCGTGGCGATGCGGCGACGCAGGCGGTGCTGCCAGACATCGCTGTTGCCAGCGACGACGACTATGCCGCGGAATTCCTGGATCTGATTCTGGCCATCCGCGTGGTGCCGGATCTGGACACGGCGCTGGCGCACATCCGCCAGTACGGCTCGGACCACACCGAAGTCATCGCCACGCAGGATGCCGACAACGCCGAGCGATTCGTGCAGTCGCTACGCTCTGCGGTGGTGATGGTGAACGCCTCCTCGCGCTTTTCCGATGGCGGTGAACTGGGCCTGGGCGCGGAGATCGGCATCTCCACCACACGCCTGCATTCCTATGGCCCCATGGGCCTGGAAGCGCTCACCGTGGAGCGCTTCGTGGTGCGTGGTCAGGGGCAGATACGACATTAACGACACGGAACGAATCTGACGCAGCTGTAGCACTGGGAGATGGATGCCCAGAATTACGCCGTTGTCTTTTCGCCTCCTAGTACAGTGCGGACCCATCGGTCGTCCATAGGGGACACGAAGCCCGTTCCCGATAGCCACACCTTTTTTCCTTCCCGATCCCACTTTTCCATTTTTTCTCTGAACTTTTCGGGGTAGTGGTTCGCTCTACAGGCAATGTTGCACCAAGGGTCGCAAACGTATATATCAGCGTTCCATTCCGTCATGTCCGATGGCAACGGGCCTGCACCCGGTACCGGCCCGATAATCGCGGTGGTGTGAGTCCTTCCACCCAGGAACGCAAGGCGCGCAATCAAATTATGGTCTTGCTGTAGTTGATGAACGGCCAGTACAGCCAATTCGCCGCAGTTATGGGCGTTGCCGTACATTGCCGATGACACTATATCTTCCTCTAGACTATCTACTTCATTTCGCATGCGCTCGATTTCGCGGGTCGCGTTGTAAACCCGTAGAGCTTCTTCGTACCCTTCATTTTTGCGCTTGTTGCTTGATTTTAAGCGCGGCTTTTTATAATACCCGGATCTGACGGATCGCATGACCTGCGTTACCGCGCTGAGGTTGGATGTTTGACTAGCGCTTCTACTACTATTCAAGCTTCGCAGCCCTTCTAGTCGGCTGTCTGCCCGGTCCGGGTTGCTGGTGTAACGCGAACTATTGCCCGTAGCCTGCGGGTGAGGCGGAGAGCTTTCGTTATAAGTGATTCTTCCTGAATTGCCACGCTCGATTGAGCCGCAGAGACCCATATCTAAGTACCTCGATTGCTTGACGGAATTCTATGATCTATAAAAATGTGGTCTGCGGCGGATGAAATGCGAATAAATTGCCAAGTGTGCGAATCGAGAATTTTATTTTAATCTTGATGCTGGGATTCGATATCCTACTATTTAATTCCCAGCCAAGTATATGCGCCGATCATTTTCAATCATTGAGCCTCGTTGCTGGGGGTTTTGGGCGAATTACTGTTCTAAGCGAGTGTCAGGCTGCTTGGCTTATCAAGCAAAGATAGGTGCTGTTTTCCGGCAACGCGAGCAAGGCAGCGTCGGTGTACCACTGATGCTTACCATCAACGAAGGGGGCATTTGCCGCATCGCTTGCTTAAGTGCGATCTAGAACACGCCACGAACCAGTCGCCGCATCGCCCGCTTGCGCGCATAGCTTGCCGCACGCATCCATCTGAAAGGGGATTGCGCGCTCGAGTCATCTGTCAGGCAATCGATGACTCGACTATTTCCGTATGGAAGTTGCTTAATTTCGGCCCGCCAGACCCGGGTAAGGCCACCCACGACCTTTGACACTCCCCTGGGCCGCCGACGCCTGCCTACAGTAGATGACTGCCCGCACTTTCGGAGTCGTCCATGCGCCGCCTTGCCGCCTGCCTGCTAGCCACCGCCATTGCCACCGCCACCGGCACCGCGATGACGCAAACCTCGCCGATGACGCCGGACATCACCGGCAAGCCGTTCGTGGCTGCCGATGCGAACAACGACTACATCAAGCGCGAGGTGATGATTCCGATGCGCGATGGGGTCAAGCTGCACACGGTGATCGTGCTGCCGAAGGGCGCCAGGAACGCACCGATCATGCTGACACGCACGCCTTACGACGCCAGTGGCCGCACCGAACGGCTGTCCTCGCCGCATATGAAGGACCTGCTGTCTGCCGGCGACGACGTCTTCGTGGAAGGCGGCTACATCCGTGTGTTTCAGGACGTGCGCGGCAAATACGGTTCCGAAGGCGATTACGTGATGACGCGCCCGCTGCGTGGGCCGCTTAATCCCAGCGAGGTCGACCATGCCACCGATGCCTGGGACACCATCGACTGGCTGGTGAAGAACGTCAAGGAATCCAATGGCAAGGTCGGCATGATCGGCTCGTCCTACGAAGGCTTCACCGTGGTGATGGCACTGACCAACCCGCATCCGGCGTTGAAGGTGGCGGTGCCGGAAAGCCCGATGATCGACGGCTGGATGGGCGACGACTGGTTCAATTACGGCGCGTTCCGCCAGGTGAATTTCGATTACTTCACCGGCCAGCTCAGCAAGCGCGGCAAGGGCGCCGGCATCGCGCGTCAGGGGCACGACGATTACAGCAACTTCCTGCAGGCCGGCTCGGCCGGCGACTTCGCCAAGGCCGCAGGTCTGGAGCAATTGCCGTGGTGGCACAAGCTCACCGAACACGCCGCCTATGACGCGTTCTGGCAGGAGCAGGCGCTCGACAAGGTAATGGCGCGCACGCCGCTGAAGGTGCCCACGATGTGGCTGCAAGGCCTGTGGGATCAGGAAGACATGTGGGGGGCGATCCACAGCTACGCGGCGATGGAGCCGCGCGACAAGCGCAATACGCTCAACTACCTGGTGATGGGCCCGTGGCGCCACAGTCAGGTGAACTACGACGGCAGTGCGTTGGGCGCGCTGAATTTCGAAGGCGATACCGCGCGCCAGTTCCGTTCCGAGGTGCTGCGCCCGTTCCTGGACCAGTACCTGGTCGATGGCGCGCCCAAGGCAGACACGCCGCCGGTGTTCATCTACAACACCGGCGAAAACCATTGGGACCGCCTCAAGGCATGGCCGCGCAGTTGCGACAAGGGCTGCGCCTCGTCCAGCAGGCCGCTGTATCTGCAGGCCGGCGGCAAGTTGTCGTTCCAGCAACCGGTGGCCGGGCAGGCGGGCTTTGAAGAGTACGTGTCCGACCCCGCCAAGCCGGTGCCGTTCGTGCCGCGCCCGGTGGATTTTGCCGACCGCGCGATGTGGACCACCTGGTTGGTGCACGACCAGCGCTTTGTCGATGGCCGCCCTGACGTGCTGACCTTCGTCACCGAGCCGCTGACCGAGCCGCTGCAGATCGCCGGTGCCCCCGAAGTGCATCTGCAGGCCTCCACCAGCGGCAGCGACAGCGATTGGGTGGTGAAGCTGATCGATGTGTATCCGGAGGAGATGGCGTCGAACCCGAAGATGGGCGGCTATGAGCTGCCGGTGTCGCTGGCGATCTTCCGCGGCCGCTACCGCGAGAGCTTCAGCACGCCCAAACCCCTGGCTTCCAATCAGCCGCTGGCATTCCAGTTCGGCCTGCCAACCGCCAACCACACCTTCCAGCCGGGCCACCGGGTGATGGTGCAGGTGCAGTCCAGCCTGTTCCCGCTGTACGACCGCAACCCGCAGACCTACGTGCCCAATATCTTCTTCGCCAAGCCCGGCGATTATCAGAAGGCCACGCAGCGGGTGTACGTGTCCCCCGAGCAGCCCAGCTACATCAGTCTGCCGGTACGTTGAGCGCGCGGGCGCCGCGTGCCGGCGGCGTCCACGCATCTTCCAGAAACTGCGGGCGGCAGGCTACCCAGGCGGCGGCCAGCTGCACCAGCAGGCAGATGACCAGGAACACGAACGGGGAGGTCCAGCCGCCGCTGTGCGCGTGCAGCCAGCCGAACAGGAACGGCCCCAGGCAGCTCACCGCATAGCCCACGCCCTGCGAGAAACCGGACAGCGCGGCCGAACCGGCCGCCGTGCGGCTGCGCTGATTCACCAACACCAACGCCAGCGGAAAGGTGCTCGGCCCCAGGCCGAGCAGGGTCACCCACAGGACCGGTGCGGCCAGCGGCGCCCACACAGCCCGGCGAACGCGACCAGGTGGCAGGCTGCGCATAGCAGCACGATCGGAAACGGATTGCGCATGCGCACCGCCAGCGCCGGCATGGTCAGCGCGCCGACCATGCCCAATGCCGCGAACAACGCCACCATGGTGCCGCCGAACGCAGGCGATGCACCGGCTTCGCGCAGCAGCGTCGGCAGCCAGGTGAACATGGAATAGGTCACCAGCGAGGTCATGCCGAAGGTCACCGCCATGCTCCAACCCAGCGCCGTACGCGCGACGCGGCCTTCGGCTTCGGGCGTGGGTGTGACCGGTGCCGGGCCGGTGGCGCGGATGCGCCGATGGTTGGCGTGCACCAGGGCCCACGCCGCCGTTGCCAGCAGGGCCGGCAGCACCCACGCCACCATCGAACTACGCCAACCCAGCGCATCGGCCACCGGCACTGCCAGCAGGGCCGGCAGCAGCGTGCCGACCTGCAGCACGGTGATATACAGCGTGCTCACCCGGCCCACGCGGTCGCCGAAGTAACGCTTCACCAGCGGCGGCAGCACCACGTTACCCATGCCCATACCGGCCAATGCCACCAGCGAGCCGACCAGCAACCCGGCGGTGCCCGGCAGCAGCGGGCGCAGCACCAACCCCAGCGTGGCCAGCGCCATCGACAACAGCGCCACGCGCAGCAAGCCGAAACGGCGCAGCAATGCGGGCGTTGCCACGCCGGTGAGTGCGAACGCTGCGGTCGGCAACATGCCGAGCGCACCCATGGTGGGCGCGCCGAAGGCGTACTCGTCGGCAATGCGTTCCAGCAGCGGCGTCAGCGACGTCACCGCGGTGCGCAAGTTGAATGCGGACAGCAGGATCGCGGCCAGCACCAGGCCGCGACCACGCAACTGGGCGGACGAAGAAGACGCGGCAGTGACAACAGACATGACAGACCATCCGCGTCGCGCACGTGCAACGACGCCTGAAAACACAAAACCGGCGCAAGGCCGGTTTGTGTTTTGAAACTGGTCGGGGAGACAGGATTCGAACCTGCGACCTCTACGTCCCGAACGTAGCGCTCTACCAGACTGAGCTACACCCCGAAGGAGCCGCGTATGTTACATAGGGAATGGGGAATCGGCAAGCATCTGATGAAATTATTTTACTGAGGCGGCTCGCCACGCTCGGGCTCGCGTGCTTCGAACCACATGCCGTTGAGCACCGCGGCCAATGCCGCCAGGCCGGTGCCAAGTATCCATGCGAAATACCACATTGGTGTGCTCCTCGAATCGTTGAACAGGATGATGGCGGTGCGCGGTGCGCGGTGCGGCAACGGCAGCGCAGGCACTGCGATCGCTGCCGCGGCGCTCAGTACGCGTTGGGATTGGCCGTGACCGCATCGTCGGTGACCTTGCCCTTGAGCACGCGATACACCCAGCTGGTGTACGCCAGCACGATCGGCATGAACACGGCAGTGGCCAGCAACATGATCCACAACGTCAGACGGCTGCTGGATGCATCCCACACCGTCAGGCTTGCGCTTGGCGCGCTGGAAGAGGGCAGCAGGAACGGGAACAACGCAAAGCCCACCGTGAACACGATGCCGACGATGGCGCTGCCGGAGGCGATGAAGGCCAGGCCGCCGCGCCGCAGGCGTAAGCACACCGCGCTCATCGCAAGCCCGGCCAGGCCCACCAGCGGCGCCATCAATGTGGCCGGCATGCTGCTGTAGTTGTGCAACCAGCCGCCCGCGGCGGTGAGCGCAGCGGTCTTGCCGAGCGGGTTGGTGGCCGCATCGGTGGCCAGCACCGAGGTCACCGCATAGCCGGGCAGACCCAGCGCCACCCATGCGCCGCCTGCTGCAAACAGTGCCAGCGCACACAGCGCGGCGATGCCGCCGAAACGTGCCGCGCGCTCGGCCACCGGTCCATCGGTCTTGAGCACCAGCATCGCGGCGCCATGCGCGAGCAGCATCGCCACGCTGAGCAAGCCGGCGAGCAATGCGAACGGCGTCAGCAACCCGAACAGGTTGCCGGTGTAGAACGTGCGCATGCTGTCGTCGAAGTGGAACGGCACACCCAGCAGCACGTTGCCGACCGCCACGCCCATGATCAGCGCCGGAATGAAGCCGCCGACGAACAACGCCCAGTCCCAAGTGCTGCGCCAGCGCGGACTCACCAGTTTGCCGCGGAACTTGAAACCGACCGGGCGCAGGATCAGCGCGAACAGGATCAGGAACATCGCCAGATAGAACCCGGAGAAGCTCACTGCATACAACGGCGGAAACGCGGCAAAGATCGCGCCGCCGCCCAGGATCAACCACACCTGGTTGCCTTCCCAGACCGGGCCGACGGTGTTGATCACCAGTCGGCGTTCGGCATCGTTGCTGGCGACGAACGGCAGCAGCGCGCCCACGCCCAGATCGAAGCCGCCCATCACCGCGTAGCCGGACAGCAGCACGCCGAGCAGCAGCCACCAGATCACGCGCAGGGTCGTGTAATCGAGCAATACGAAATCCATGATGTCTCTCCTTTGCTTACGGTGCGCTGCCGGCCACGGCACCGGAACTCAGCGGTGCGTGACGCGACGGGGCATGGTCCTGCAGGGCGGCGGGCAATGCGTTGGGCGGCATCGGTGGGAACAACACCTCCGGTCCCTTGTTGATGGTCTTCAGCGACAACTTGATCGCAATCACCAGCAACGTCGTGTACAGCGCGGTGAAGCCCACCAGCGTCATCACGATCTCGTAAAGGTCCAGCCCCGAGGCGGCGTAGAACGTGGGCAGCACACCTTCCACCGCCCACGGCTGGCGGCCGTATTCGGCAACGAACCAACCGCATTCGATCGCGATCCACGGCAGCGGCAACGTCCACAGGGCCAAGCTCAGGAACCAGCGTTTTTCCTGGAAGTTGTGCTTGCAGGCAAACCAGAAGGCGATAGCGAAAAACGCGATGAGATACATGCCGATGGCGGCCATGATGCGGAAGGTCCAGAACAGCGGCAGCACGCGCGGTACGGTGTCCATCGCGGCCTGGGCAATTTGCTCCGGCGTGGCGTTGCCGATATCGTCGCGATAGCGCTTGAGCAGCAGGCCGTGGCCCAGGTCCTGCCAGTGTGCATCGAAAACCTTGCGTGCTTGGGCGTCGTTCTTGTCGGCGCGGATGCGTTGCAGTGCGCCGTAGGCGATCTGACCGCCGCGGATGCGGTGTTCGGCACGGCCGACCAGTTCGAGAATGCCTGGAATTGGCTCATCCAGCGAACGCGTGGCGATCAAGCCCATCAGGTACGGAATCTTGATGGCGTAATCGTTGCGATGGGTGGTCTGGTTCGGAATGCCGAATGCAGTGAAGTCGGCCGGTGCGGCTTCGGTTTCCCACATCGCTTCGATGGCGGCCAGTTTCATCTTCTGGTGTTCGCTGGCGGCATAGCCGCTCTCGTCGCCCAGCACCACCACCGACAGCGACGACAGCAGGCCGAACGCTGCCGCCACCGCAAACGAACGCCGTGCCATTTCAATATGCTTGCCTCGCAAGAGATAAAACGCACTGATCGACATCACGAACACCGCGCCCAGCACGTAGCCGGCACTTACCGTATGCACGAACTTGGCCTGCGCCACCGGGTTGAACAGCACTGCCACGAAATCCACCACTTCCATGCGCATGGTGTCGGGGTTGAACACCGCGCCGGCCGGATTCTGCATCCAGCCGTTGGCGATCAGGATCCATAACGCAGAGAAGTTGCTGCCCAGCGCCACCAGCCAGGTGGTGATCAGGTGCTGTATCTTGCTCAGGCGATTCCAGCCAAGAAAGAACAGGCCCAAGAAGGTGGCTTCCAGAAAGAACGCCATCAGTCCCTCGATCGCCAGCGGCGCACCGAAGATGTCGCCCACGTAATGGCTGTAGTACGACCAGTTCATGCCGAACTCGAATTCCATCACGATGCCGGTGCCGACACCCATGGCGAAGTTGATGCCGAACAGCACACCCCAGAACATGGTCATGCGCCGCCAGATCTGCTTGCCGGTCATGACGTAGACACTTTCCATGATGCCCAGCAGGAACGACAGACCCATGGTGAGCGGTGGAAAGATGAAGTGGTACATCGCGGTGACTGCGAACTGCAGCCGCGACAGTTCGACAACTGTCGAGTCGATCATGGCGGGTGGGCCTGGTTGAGGGTCGGTAAGGAATGTGGCGATCATCTGCCGCCATCGCGCCGGCCGCGTTGATCCAAATCAATGCGGTCCTGAACAGGTGCGTCACACTGTCCATCCCCGACCGGGAGGCGGCGACTTACAATCGCGTGCAATGCGCAGTCTTCAGAAGAGCGACGTGAGCCAGCCCAGCGTGCAAGCCAGCGAAACGCCCGCCCAGCGCCGTCAACGCGGCCACTGGCTGGATGCGCTGGCCGCATCTGCCAGGCGCGCGCAGCGGCTCGCCGGCGTGGCGGTAGCGTTGTCGGGTGCGTTGCTGCTTGTGCAATCGGCTGCGATCGCCTGGCTGGTAAAGGCGGTACTGGTGCAGCACCTGGCAATGGCGCAATTGCGCAACGTGGGCGCGGGGTTGCTGGTTGCGCTGATCGGGCGCGCGCTACTCAATGCCTGGGCGCAATCGTTGACCGGCGATGTGGCCGACGTGGCCAAGCGCGAACTGCGCGCGCGCATTGCGCAACGCCTGGTGCAGCACGGGCCGCTCTGGTTGCGCCGGCAACGCAGTGGCGAACTGGGCGAGTTGAGCCTGGCGCATACCGTTGCGCTGGAGGGCTATTTCGTCGGCTACCAGCTCGCTCGCATCGAAATGGTGCTGGTGCCGCCGCTGATTCTGATCGCGGTGTTTTCGGTCGATTGGGTGGTCGGGTTGGTGTTGCTGCTCACCGCGCCGCTGATTCCGTTCTTCATGATGCTGGTGGGGTGGGGCGCCGAGGCCGCAGGGCGCGAACAACTCGGCGAACTGGCGCGCATGGGCGGGCATTTTGCCGATCGCCTCAAGGGCCTGGGATTGCTGCGCGTGTATGGCCGCGGCCAGGCTGAATTGCAGGGCATTGCCGCCGCTGCCGAGGGCGTGCGCGAGCGCTCGCTGAAGGTGTTGCGCATCGCATTCCTGTCCTCCACCGTGCTGGAGTTTTTTGCCTCCGTCAGCGTTGCGATCGTGGCGCTGTACTTCGGCTTGAGCTATCTGGGCATGCTTCATCTGCACGGTATGCCGTCGCTGGGTGCCGGCATGTTCTGCCTCTTGCTGGCGCCGGAATTCTTCGCACCGCTGCGGCGCTTGGCCGCGCATTACCATGACCGCGCGAACGCCTTGGCTGCCGTGGCCGAAGCCGAGCGCTTGCTGCAGGGTTTCCAGCCGGATGCCGCCGCGCACACCGCCGTGCTGCCCGCACGTGCCCTGGAGCCGGCGCAAGCGCATGCGCCCTTGTTGCAGGCGCGTGGATTGGCGCTGCGTCCTGCCGGCGCGCCGCAGGTGGTGGTCCAGGAGTTCGCACTGACGCTGGAGCCCGGCCAGCGCGTTGCGGTGATCGGTGCCAGCGGCAGCGGCAAGAGCACGCTGCTGGAAGGGCTCGCCGGTTGGCTTGCACCCGAGGCGGGCAGCGTGGCCGTGCGCCCGGGGGCGCGCATTGGATATGCCACGCAGCGGCCCTACCTGTTTCACGCCAGCATTGCCGACAACCTGCGCCTGGCCGACCCGCAGGCCAGCGATGCGCGCCTGCACGCGGTGGCCGAGGCGGCGCAGGTGCTGCGCTTTACCGCGCACTTGCCGGCCGGCCTGGACACCGTGATCGGCGAGCGTGGCTTTGGTTTGTCCGGTGGCGAAGCCCGCCGCGTGGCGTTGGCGCGATTGTTGTTGCGCGAGCCGGAGGTGTTGCTGCTGGACGAACCCACCGCCTTTCTGGACCCGGACACCGAAGCGGAATTGCTGCGGACGCTGGGCATCTTTGCGCGCGGCCGTGCGGTCGTTCTGGCGACGCATAGCGCTGCGGCGATGCGTTGGGCCGACACGGTGATCGATCTGCGCGGCGTGCCGGTCACGCTGGAGGCACCATGAGCCGCCCCCAGCCTGATCGTTTGCGCGATGTGTTTCGTCTGCATGCCTGGCGCCTGCTGTTGTCGGCAGTGCTGGTGCTGGTCACCATGCTTGCCGGTGTCGGCCTGCTGGGCTTGTCCGGCAGCTTCCTGACCGCCGCTGCGCTGGCAGGCGTTGCCGGCATGGGGACCGGTTTCAACTTCTTCTCGCCGTCGGCCGGCATTCGCGCCTTGACCTTCGCGCGTATCGTGTCGCGTTACGGCGAAAAGTTGATCGGGCACGATGCCACCTTGCGCATCGCCCGCGATCTGCGGGTGTGGTTCTTTCGCCGCGCCTTGCCGCTGGCGCCCGGGCGATTGTCGGCCACCCGGACCGGCGATCTGCTGGCGCGGTTGATGTCCGACATCGGCGAGGTCGACGGCCTGAGCGTGCGCGCGTTGGCACCGCTGGCCGCATTGCTCGGCATCTGGTTAGGTGGTGTCGCCGCCGCTGCGCTGATCTATCTCCCCGCTGCGTGCTTGTTGCTGGTGCTTGGCATGTTGATCGGCGGGCTGGTGCCGTGGCAGGTGGCACGTGGCGGCGCGCAGCGCGAGCAGTTGCGTGCACAGCAGCGAACGGCCTTGCGCACGCAGGCCTTCGAAGGCCTGGAGGGCGCGGCCGACCTTGCTGCGGTCGACGCGCAGGGCGCCTGGCTGCAGCGCAGTGACGCCGCCGCCGCCGCCGTCACCGGCGGCGATCGCATCCAGCGCAGACGGCTGATCACAGGCAACCTGCTGCATGCGCTCTGCGGCGGGCTGGGGCTGGCCAGCATGCTGTGGCTGGCACTTGGCGCGGCCGAACGCGGGCTGATCGCCGCCGAGCTCGCTGCGGGGTTGGTGTTTTTGACCATGGCGTTGCTGGAAGTCTGGGCCGGTGCAGGGCTGGCATTGCAGGCGCTGCAAAGCGCACGCGTTGCCGCCAGGCGCCTGCAGGCCATCGTCGATCAAGCGCCATCGGTGAGCGATCCGGCGCACGCGATCGACGTGCCGCGCACCGGCACGTTGCAATTGCAGCAGGTGTCGTTTGCCTGGCCCGGTAGCGTGCGCCCGGTGCTGCACGCGCTCGATCTGACCCTGGCGCCGGGCGAGCGCATTGCCATCAGTGGCGATAGCGGCAGCGGTAAAAGCACAGTGTTGGCGTTGTTGCTGCGCCTGTGGGATCCGCAGGCCGGGCAGCTGCGCTACGCGGGCATCGACCTGCGCCACCTCGCACAGGCGCAATGGCACCAGCGTATCGCCTGGCTGCCACAGAACGCGCCGGTGTTTGCCGGCAGCGTGCGCGACAACCTGCTCATCGGCGACGCCGCTGCCGATGATGCCGCACTGTGGCAGGTGCTCCAACAGGTGCGCCTGGGCGCGTGGGCCAGCGCGAACGACGGTCTGGACACCTGGGTTGGCGAAAACGGCGCCACGCTGTCTGCCGGCCAGGCGCGCCGGCTCGCCCTCGCGCGGGCACTGCTGCGCGATGCCCCGATCCTGTTGCTCGACGAACCCACCGATGGTCTGGACGTGGATACCGCCCACGCGCTGTTGGTCGACCTGGCCGCCGCACTCGGCGAACGCTCGCTGGTGATGATCACCCACGACGCGCTGCCGCCCGGTGTCGTGCAACGGCATTACCGGATGCGTGAGGGAACGCTGGAGTTGCTCGACCAGAACGCATAGCCGATCACCGAGGTCCTCGAACGTGGTCACAGGGTGGGCGTTGATCGCCGGGCCGCGCGTTGTTGATCGCGTTCAATCAAACAGCACCGCAAGCGCGGCCATCAGATCGGTCTCGGTCACTGCCAGTACCAGTGCACTGACATTCAACGCTACCGTGAGCCAGAACCTCAGCTGAAACGCCGCCTTGCTGCACTTGTGCCGGTAGATTTCCTGCGCCAGCAATGCACCTGGCCAGCCACCGATCAGCGCCAGCAGGTGCAAGCTGGATTCGGGTATGCGCCATTGATTGCGTTGCGCGGCCGACTTGTCCATCGCATAGATCAGCAGGGTGACCAGGCTGGCCGCCGCGTACCAGAGCGGGACGATCACCGGTACCACGTGCATCAGCGTGGCCGCCGCCAACGCGAGCATCGACACCGCAGCCAGCGTCTTGCGTGGCAAGCCGCTGCGACGCTGTTCGGTCCTGGCGGCGGTGGTACGGTCTGCCCACCGCACTTGCGTGGCATTCAGGCGTTTGTGCGCATCGCGTTCGATTGCATACGTGATGATCTCCCCATCGCGCGGGCGACGCGTCTGCCGTGCAAATGCGCTGATATGGACGAATGCGCGGTCGCCACCACCATGGGGCGTGACGAAGCCAAAGCCCTTGTGATCATTCCAGTCGCTGAGACGTCCCTGATAGCGCATTCGCGTTGCTCTGTTGGATGGTGTGGCTTGCCGGTGCGATCTGCGCGCATATCACGCATCAACTGCCCAGCCGGAAAAAACAGCGGTGACGGTCGTCATCTTCCAGCAGCATCGGCCGAGATCCGGCGGCGCAGAGCGACGTTCAAGGAACTCAACAGTCCTGCAAAAAATCGCGGACCGCTGGGCCGAAGCGGGCGAAATCGACCAGGAACGCGTCATGGCCTTGCGGCGAATCCAGGCCGATGAAGTGCGCATCGGCGCCGCCGGCACGCAGGCCGTCGGCAATCTGCTCCTGCTGCTGCACCGGGAACAGGATGTCGGTGTTGGCACCGATCGCCAGCGCACGCGCGATGCGGATACGCGCCAGGCCGGCAAGCACCGTGTCGGCGGTCGAGACGCCGGTCTGCGGCTTGGCGGAGGCGGGCAGGGCATCTGCATGGGCGTGGTCGATGGCAGAGTCGGTAGCCGGTTGCTCGTCGACATGCTCGGCCAGGTCGAACCAGTCCATCGAGCGGCTCAGGTACAGATAGCAGTTGGGGTCGAAGAAGCGCACGAAGCGGCGCGCGTGGCCTTCCAGATAGCTTTCCACCTGAAATTCTAATCCGAACGGATCATCGGCCGCCTGCTCGGAATCCAGTCGCACGCGGCCGAAACGGCCGTCCCATTCCAGCGCCGAGCGATAGGTGATCACGCCGAGCTTGCGCGCCATGCGCATGCCCGACTCCGGGTAGCGGGCATCGTCGTAGTGGCCGCCATTCCAATGCGGGTCCAGCCGGATCGCCTCGCGTTGCAACGAGCGGATCGCGATCGAAAACGGCAATGCCTGCGCGCTGCCGGAAATATTGATGTGGCTGCGCGCGATGCCGGGATGACGCAGCAATAGCGCCAGCGCGGTCATGCCGCCCATCGAGTTGCCGATCAGGCAGGCCAGTTGCGCGATACCCAGTGCGCGCACCACATCGGCTGCGGCATCGGCCACGTCTTCGATCGACAAATCCGGAAAGCTGAGGCGATACGGCGCGCCGGTTGCAGGGTTCACCGAGGCCGGCCCGGTCGAGCCCTTGCAACTGCCCAAGGAATTGACGCAGACCACGAACCAGCGTGCGGTATCGATCGGCTTGCCCGGGCCCAGCATTGCTTCCCACCAGCCCGGCTCTGGGTTGGCCTGGTGTGCCGCCGCGTGCGCATTGGGCGACAGGCCGGTGACGATCAGGATCGCGTTGCTGCGATCTGCGGCCAGCGTGCCCCAGGTCTCGTACGCCACGCGTGCCTGATGCAGCACGCCACCGCGCTTCATCGGAAACGGCGAGGGCAGGGCGTGGTACAGCGTGCCGGCAGGGATGAATTCAGTCATGGGCCAATTCTAGCTGGCACTGCGCGAGGGTGCTGGGGCATGTGAGATGGGAAATACACGAAGCGAGGGGCGCTCATTTGATACGCGATTAGGCTGCTGGCCGGCGGTGCGTACATTCGTCTGCATGCGCATGTAGACAACGGAACATCCGGCTCAGCAGGCAATCGCAAACGCCGCTCGATCTGTGTCGATGCAGGCGTGATGTACCTTCAGTACAGCGGCATGGCTGCACGAAGATCGAGTGTTTGCCCGCATCAGTTAGGTCGATGACCTCGCCCATCACACGCAATGCGTCAGCCATCAGCGGCCGATCACCAGTTCCACCGGCGCGGCCGCAGGCAGTGCGACCGTCACCGGAGCGCTCTCCACGTCATCGGCCTGGCGCATGGCGTTGCCGCTGCGCGAGAGCCGTGCCAGCAGTTGTACGTTGTCCAGCGACGACAGCGTGCGCGTCGGCATCGGGCTGTCGCCATCGTCCAGCGTGATGGTCAATGGAAGCTCGCGCAGCGCGTGTTTTTCCACCGCCACCGGCATCGGCGTGTCGGCCGCGCGCGCGATCACGAACACGCTGGTATCGCCGGGCAGTCCGGCGCGCTTGGCGAATTCGGCATCCAGCGTCACGCGCACCTGGATGGGTTTGCCATTGGCTGCAGCGGCGGTAGGCGCAGCCGGTGCCTGGATCGGCTCGAGCCTGGCGTCGTGTCGGGCGGCATTGATCTGTTCGAGCAGGCCGGGGCGGGTAGAGGCATCGACCACACGCAATAGCGGCTCCCATGTCGCACTGGCCTTGGCCGGCTCACCGGCTTGGCGCTGCACCACCCCCAGGAACCAGCGCGCGCGTTGGTGGTCCGGTTGCACCGCCAGCGCGTGTTCGAGCAGGCGCATGGCTTCCGGGTCCGGGCGGCCGCTGTCGTCGGCAAGCATGCGCGCCTGCGCCGCGGCGACCAGCACGTCCGCTTCGTCCGGACGGAGTGCGACCGCGCGTGCGAAGGCATCGCGCGCTTCGGCAAATTTCTGCTGGCTGGACAGTGAGCGCCCCAGCAACACCCAGCCCTCGGCCTGTTCGGGGTGACTGGCCAGCGCCGCGCGCAGCTGCACGATGGCTTCATCCAGCGAACGTGGCGTGGCCGGGCGATTGGTCGGCTGCGTAATGGCGCCAGGCGTTCCGACCAGCCAGTACAACGCCGTGCTCGCGGCCAGCAGCAACACTGCCACGCTTGCGGCCAGGCCGCGCGCTTCGCGCCACAGCGGGCGCAACACCACGCCGAAGGCCAGTAGCGCAATCACGATCCCCGCGACGATAAAGCCGGCCATCACCACTCCTGCTCATCGGCAGGCACGACAGGCGCGGCCACGCTGCGTTTGCGTACCACCCGCACCACGGCGCCCGCGCCCAGCAGCAACACCAGCAGCGGACCGAACCATAGCAGCCAGGTGCGCGACTCCACCCGCGGGCGATACAGCACGAACTCGCCATAGCGCGCGACCAGGAACTGGCGGATCTGCGCATCGCTGCGGCCCTCGTGCATCAGTGCCAGCACCTCGCGGCGCAGGTCCTGCGCAATCTGCGCGTTGGAATCGGCCAGCGACTGGTTCTGGCACTGCACGCAGCGCAACTCGGCGGTGAGTGCGTGAAAACGCGCCTCCTCTTCGGCCGAGGCATAGCGCAGCGGCGCCGGGTCGCCGACCGGCTGGGCGAATGCCAGCCATGGAAGTAACACTAGCGTCAGTAGCCAGCGGATCATTGTTTGGCGTGCAGGTCCGGTGCGGCGGTGGGCGAACGTTCGATCTTGCTCAGCGCCGGAATCAACTGGGTGTCGATGATGGATTGGGTCAGCATGCCGCTGTACTTCCAGCGCACCACGCCACGCCCGTCGACCAAGAAGGTTTCCGGCGCGGCAGCAATGCCGAAATCGATGGCGGTGCGGCCATCCTGATCGGCGACCACCAGCAGATACGGGTTGCCGAGTTGTTCGAGCCAGCGCAGCGCATCGTTGCGCTCGTCCTTCCAGTTGTAGCCGATCACGCGTACGCGCTTGGTCAGTGCGAAGCGGCTCAATACCGGGTGTTCTTCGCGGCAGGCCGGGCACCAGCTGCCCCACACGTTGATGATGTACGGCGCGCCGCGCAATTCGCGCGCATGCACCACGATGGCCGGGTCGTGCAGCAGCGGCAGCGCGAATTCCGGCGCCGGTTTGCCGATCAACGCAGAGGGCAGGGCATCGCGATCGTCCTGACCGGAGCGCACCACCGCGTAGACCAGCAGCGCTGCCAGGGCGAGCAGCAGCACGATGGCGCCCACGAGAACCGCAGTGGGCAGGCGGGGCGAACGTGACTCAACCATCTTGGATCTCCGGAGAACGACGAAAACGCCGGTCGGCCGCGGTCACCAGGCCGCCAAGTGCCATCAGCAGCGCTCCCAGCCAGATCCAGCGGACGAACGGTTTGAGGTGGACACGCACCGCCCAGGCCTGGTTGCCCAGCGGTTCGCCAAGGGCGACATACAGGTCGCCAAACGGGCCAGGACGAATCGCCGCCTCGGTCAATGTCTGGCCACCGCTGGCGTAGCGGCGCTTTTCGGCCTGCAGCGCGCCCACCGGCGCATCGTCCTTGAGCACCTGCAGGTTGGCACGGTCGGCCACGTAATTGGGCCCGCGCAGTTCTTCCAGCCCGTCGAAATGCAGGGCATAGCGGCCGATCTGCACCTGTTGCCCGGGCGCCAGCGCCACTTCGCGCTGCAGGCTCAATCCCTCCACCAGCAGGGCACCGGACAGGAACACCGCAACGCCCAGGTGCGCCAGTACCATGCCCAGCATCTCGGCGGTGAATCTGCGCCCCTTGGCCGCCCGCCGCGTCCACAGGAACCGCGCGGTGCCCAGCAGCACCCAGGCTGCACCGGCGACACCGAAGGCGGCTTTCAACTGTCCCTGCGGCGCGACCAACCAGGCCAGCACGCCGGCCGCCAGCGCCAGGCCTGCCCACGGCGCCAGCATCGCCAGCGGCCGCGAGGCCTGTTCGCGCTGCCAGCGGGTGAGCGGGCCGAACGGCAGCAGCGCCACCAGCGGCGCCATCAGCACCACGAACAAGGTGCCGAAGTAGGGCGGGCCGACCGACAACTTGCCCAGTCCCAACGCATCGGCGAGCAGCGGGTACAAGGTGCCCAGCAACACCATGGCGCAGGCGCAGGTGAGCAGCAGGTTGTTCAACAGCAGCAAGGTTTCGCGCGAGCTGCCGGCGAATGCGCGACGCGGATCGTCCGCCACCGACAGAAGCGGCGCGCGCAGGGCATACAGCAGCAACGAACCACCGACCACGGCCAGCAGGAATACCAGAATGAACAGCCCGCGCGACGGGTCGGCGGCGAACGAATGCACGCTGGTCAACACGCCCGAGCGCACCAGGAAGGTGCCCAGCAGCGACAGCGCGAAGGCGGCGATTGCCAGCAACAAGGTCCAGCTGGCGAAGCTGCCGCGCTTTTCGGTCACCGCCTGCGAATGCAGCAGTGCGGTGCCCACCAGCCACGGCATGAAACTGGCGTTCTCCACCGGGTCCCAGAACCACCAGCCCCCCCAGCCCAGCTCGTAATACGCCCACCAGCTACCGAGCGCGATGCCCACGGTGAGCATCGACCAGGCGACATTGGTCCACGGCCGCGTCCAGCGCAGCCAGCGCGCATCCATACGGCCTTCCAGCAGCGCGGCGATGGCGAACGCGAACGGCACCGCAAAGCCGACGTAGCCGCAATACAGCATCGGCGGATGGACGATCAGCCCCGGATCCTGCAGCAGCGGATTGAGGTCGCCACCTTCCGGCGGCACCGGAAACAACCGCGCAAACGGGTTGGAGGTGAACAGCAGGAACGCCAGAAACCCAATACTCACCAGCGCCATGACGCCGAGCACGCGCGCGATCACATGCGCCGGCAGCTGCCGCGACCAGATCGCCACCGCGCCGGTCCACAACGCCAGCACCAGCGTCCACAGCAGTAGCGAGCCTTCGTGCGCGCCCCACACCGCCGAATAGCGGTACATCACCGGCAGCAGGCTGTTGGAATTCTCGGCGACGTAGCGCACCGAAAAATCCTGCACCAAGAAGGCGTGCGTCAACACGGCAAAGGCCGATGCGATCAGTGCCAGCTGCACCAGCGCTGCCGGCCGCGCCACGGCCATCCAGCTGCTGCGTCCGCGTTGTGCGCCTGCCAGCGGCACCACGGCCTGCACCAGCGCCACCAGCAGGGCCAGCACCAGCAGGAACGTCCCGAGTTCAGGAAGCATCGGGTCGGCGCGTTGTCGAGCGTGGGTCCGTGCCACGACGGCAGGTGCATTGCAGGGTCCGCATTACTGCAGCCGTTGCACCTGCTTGCCAACGCACGGCGACATCGTTAGCCACGCACCCGCCGCGCAAGCCACCTGTCTGCAGGAATGCCGATCTCCTGACACACGCCATCAATGCAGCTCCCCAGCCTGGCCCGCAGCGGCCGGCACATCGTGCTTGCGATGCGCGCTGCCCATCTTGTCGGCGACTTCCTTCGGCATATAGGTTTCGTCGTGCTTGGCCAGCACATCTTCGGCGACGAAGATGCCGTTCTGCATGCGGCCGGTGGCCACCACTGCCTGCCCCTCGCGAAACAGGTCCGGCAGGATGCGGTCGTAACTGACGGGCAATTGCGCATCGCCATCGGTGACGCGGAATTGCGCTTCCAATGCGCCGGAGGCGCGTTTGAACGAGCCTTTTTCGACCATGCCGCCAAGCCGGAAGCGCGAATGCGCGCCGGCATCGCCACGCAGCACTTCCGAAGGCGTGTACAGGTAGGCCACGTTGCGCTGCAAGGCCATGGCCACCAGCGTGGTTGCCAGCCCGCCGGCCAGCACCAAGGCCAGCACCAGCCACAGGCGGCGGCGACGTTGCGGGTTCACCGGATCAACTCCGCAGCGCTGGGCACCGCGCGCTTGCGCTCGCGCAGACGGCGCGCCTGGGCGGTCTTCAGGGCGCGACGTACCTGCCAACGGCCGGCGATCAGATCCCACAGCAGCACCAGCACGAACACCGCATAGGCGGCGATGACGTAAGGCAGGTAGCTCATGCCGCACTCTCCTGCGCATCGCGCACGATCCAGGCCTTGCCCGCCTCGCGGCGCAGGTTGTCGGCGCGCGCGCGCGTCAACAGCGACCCGACAAACCAGAACTTGGTGCCGATCACCATCAACCACAGCGGCAGCAGCATGCTTGCGTCGATCGTGGACGGCCCAAGCAGGCGGATGCTCTGGCCCTGATGCAGCGAATTCCACCACACCACCGAATAGCGGATCACCGGCAGCAGCGCCACCCCGACGATGGCCAGCAACGCCGCCGCGCGCGCCGCCTGACGGCGGTCGTCGATGGCGTGATACAGGCCGATCACGCCCAGATACAGAAACAGCAGGATCAATTCGGTGGTCAGGCGCGGGTCCCAGTCCCACCAGGCACCCCACATCGGTTTGCCCCAGATGCTGCCGGTCAGCAAGGTGATCACGGTAAACGCAGCGCCGATCGGCGCGCACGCCATCGCCAGGATCTCGCAGATTTTGATGCGCCAGATCAACGCGATGGCCGCATACAGCGCCATCAGCCCGAACACGAACAGGCTCATCCACGCGCTCGGCACATGGATGTAGAGAATACGAAAGCTGTCGCCTTGCTGGTAATCCGCCGGCACCGCGAACAAGGCCTGCCAGATGCCCACACCCAGCAGCAACGCGGCCAGCGCGTAGCACCAGGGCGCCCAGCGCGCAGTAAAACGGTCGAAGATCGGGGGCGATGCGAGTTGGTGGAACCAGCGGACGACGACGTTCATGCGATGGCAGTAGCCTTTGGAATGGCATTGGCTCTCGAAACAGCAACAACGCGTTGTGCGGGGCGTGCTATCGACAATGCATCGAGTGCAGCGCTCAACTCAACGAAATGCGGATCGCGGCCGCCGCAGCCAGCGGTGCCAGGACCACGCCGATCACCAGTCCGGCGCCCAACAACAACAACGCACCCACCGCATCCTGCCCTTGTCCGCTGGCCGCCACGCTGCCGGCACCAAACACCAGCACCGGCACGTACAGCGGCAACGCCAGCAATGCCACGAGAATACCAGAGCGCTTCATCGTCACCGTCAGTGCTGCAACGACAGCGCCGAGCAGGCTCAGGAGCGGCGTTCCCAGCGCCAACGATGCCAGCAGCACCGGTAATTGGTCATGCGGCAGGTGCAGCAATTCGCCCAGCAGCGGCGTCACGGCAATCAGCGGCAGCGCACTGGTCGCCCAATGCAGCAGCACGCGCACTGCGATCAACCAGGCCAGCGGCACCGGTGCCAGCAGCCACTGCTCCATCGAGCCGTCTTCCACATCGCTGCGGAACAAGGCGTCCAGCGACAGCAGGCCAGCCAGCAACACCGACAGCCACAGCACCGCCGGCGCGGCCTGCGCAAGCAGGTCCGGGCGTCCGCCCAGTCCCAACGCGAACAACACCACGATCAGCAATGCGAACAGTGCCGGCTGCAATGCATCGCTACGGCGTCGCCACAGCAGGTGCAGGTCGCGGGCAAGCAGGGCGCGGGCCGCCTGCCAGAGCGAGGGTTGCGGCGAATGCGTGCTCATGCCGCTGCCTCCAGCGTGAGCATGCGGGTGCGCACCGGTGGCGCTGCATACGCACCGTGCGTGGTGACCAGCGCCGCGCCACCGCCGCGCAGATGCGCGGAGATCATTCGGTTAACCAGGGTGATGCCATCCAGATCCAGATTGGCGTACGGCTCATCCAGCAACCAGAGCGGCGCCGGCGACAGCCATAGCCGTGCCAGCGCCAGCCGCTTGCGCTGGCCAGCCGACAATTGCCGCACCAGTGCATCTTCGTAACCGGCCAGGCCGACGATCGCCAGCGCGCTGCCGGGCATCTGCTTGGCGCGACGGCCGTGCAGGCCGCACAGGAAGTGCAGGTTCTCCAGCGTGCTGAGGTCGGCCTTCAGGCCGGGCAGGTGGCCGAGGTAGGCCATGAAGCGGCTGCGGTCGCCGCGCTTGGCGGTCTTGCCATCGATCTGGATCTGCCCGCGCTCCACATGCAGTAGGCCAGCCAGCACGCGCAGCAACGTGGTCTTGCCGGCGCCGTTGTCGCCTTGCACCAGCAACGCTTCGCCGGCATCGACATGGAAATCCAGCGGGCCAAACACCGGCTCCTCGTTGCGGCTGAAGGCCAGGGCGTGCGCGGCCAGCAGCGGCGGTGCGGTGTGCAGCGGTTCGATCATCGGTGCAGCAGGCTCGGGTCGCAGGACGGCATGGGGGAAGGGCCGGGGCAGGCACGCGCCGGACCGGGCGCGCATTGTAGCGACGATGGTGGCATGCCGGGGACGCCTGCGGCAGCGCCGCAGGCGCCGCGATGTGTCAGGGAACGCTGTTTTGCAGCGTCCGGGCGCAACCGGCTGGCGGCTTTGCGTACACTCGCGGTCCCCCGTTTCTTGTCCGGACAGGCACCATGCCCCTCACGACCAAGCTGCCCAAGGTGGGCACCACCATCTTCACCGTCATGTCGCAGCTGGCGGCCGAGCACGGCGCGGTCAATCTGGGTCAGGGCTTTCCCGATTTCGCGGTTCCGCAGCGGCTGGTCGACGAACTGAGCAAGGCCATGGCGGCCGGCCACAACCAGTATCCACCGATGACCGGCGTGGCCGCGTTGCGCCAGGCCATCGCCGGCAAGGCACAGCGCTGCTATGGCGCGCAGGTCGATGCCGACACCGAGATCACCGTCACCAGCGGTGCTACCGAGGCGATCTTCAACGCCATCCACGCGGTGGTGCGCGCCGGCGAAGAGGTCATCGTGCTGGACCCGGCCTACGACTGCTACGAGCCGGCGATCGATCTGGCCGGCGCACGCGCCGTGCATGTGGCGCTGCACCCGCAGACCTTTGCGGTCGACTGGGCTGCGCTACGCGCCGCGATCACCCCCAAGACGCGCCTGTTGATGATCAACTCGCCGCACAACCCGTCCGGCGCGATGCTGTCGGCCGCCGACATGCAGACGCTGACTGAGCTGTTGCGCGGCACCGACATCTTTTTGCTGTCCGATGAGGTCTACGAACACATCGTGTTCGACGGCCGCCGCCACGAATCGGTGCTGCGCTGGCCGGAACTGCGCGAGCGCGCATTGGTGATTTCCAGCTTCGGCAAGACCTACCACTGCACCGGCTGGAAGATCGGCTACGCCATCGCACCGCCGGCGCTCACGGCCGAATTCCGCAAGGTGCACCAGTACAACACCTTCACCAGCTTCGGTCCGGCCCAGCACGCCTTCGCTGCGATGATCCGCGACGAGCCCGAACACGACGAGCAACTGGGCGCGTTCTACCAGGCCAAGCGCGACCGCTTCCGCGAACGGCTGCTGACCACGCGCTTGAAGCCGTTGCCTGTGCCCGGCGGCTACTTCCAGCTGGTGGACTACTCAGCCATCAGCGATCTGCCCGATACCGAATTCGTGAAGTGGCTGACGATCGAGAAGGGCGTGGCCGCGATCCCATTGTCGCCGTTCTACCAGAACGCGCCTGCAGGGCAGCGCCTGGCGCGGCTGTGCTTTGCCAAGAACGATGCGACGCTGGATGCGGCGATCGAGCGCCTGCAGAAGCTCTGACGGGCGGGGATTCGGGATTCGGGATTGGCAACGGCGGCGCGCTGTTCGTTGCTTTGAATCCACACGAAACCGATAGCACCAAGCCGCCCGACATCCGCTGTTTCGAATCCCGAATCCCGCCTCCCAAATCCCGCCTCTCTATGAACGACCTGCGCATCTCCCTGATCCAAGGCGACACCCGCTGGCATGACCCGGCCGGTAACCGCGACTATTACGCTGCGCTGCTGGAGCCGCTGGCCGGGCAGACCGATCTGGTGATCCTGCCGGAAACCTTCACCAGCGGGTTCTCCAACGACGCCATCGACAAGGCCGAAGGGATGGACGGGCCGACCGTGGCGTGGGTGCGTGCTCAAGCCGCACGCCTGGGTGCAGCGGTGACCGGCAGCGTGCAGTTGCGTACCGACGCCGGTGTGTTCAACCGGCTGCTCTGGGCCACGCCCGTTGGATCGCTGCAGTACTACGACAAGCGCCACCTGTTTCGCTTCGGCAACGAGCATCTGCGTTATGCGGCCGGGCGCGAGCGGCTGACGGTGGAATGGAAGGGTTGGCGGATCAATCCGCAGGTCTGCTACGACTTGCGGTTTCCGGTGTTCTGCCGCAACCGCTTCGATGTCGAACGCCCCGGGCAGCTGGATTTCGATCTGCAAGTGTTCGTCGCCAACTGGCCGTCCGCCCGTGCCTATGCCTGGAAGACGCTGCTGCGCGCACGCGCGATCGAAAACCTGTGCTTCGTGGCGGCGGTCAACCGGATTGGCATCGATGGCAACCAACTGCATTACGCCGGCGACAGCGCGGTGATCGATTTCCTTGGTCAGCCGCAGGTGGAAATCCACGAACGCGAGCAGGTGGTCACCACCACCATCAGCGCAACTGCGCTGGCCGAGCACCGCGCCCGTTTTCCCGCGATGTTGGATGCAGATCGGTTCGAGATTGGGGATTAGCGATCCGGGATCGGCACAAGCTGCTGCCGGGCAGTTGCAAGCCCGGCCGCTGTCGCCAATCCCCAATCCCCAATCCCGGCTACTGAGCCAGCTTGATCTCGTAGATCTTCGGCCAGCGCTTTCCGGTGACGAACAAGCGATCGTGCTCGGCGTCGTAGGCGATGCCGTTGAGGACATCGTTGGTGGGGTCGGTCAAGGTGTTGGGGTCTGGCACCAGTGCCTTGAGGTCGATCCAGGCGATGACCTTGCCGTTGGCCGGGTCGATGCGTGCGATGCGGGTGGTCAGCCACACGTTGGCCAGCAACTGGCCCTTGACCCATTCCAGCTCGTTGAGGTTGTCCAGCGGCTTGCCGCGGGCGGTGACCTTGATGCTGCCGATCTGTTTCAGGCTCTGCGGATCCAGCCGGCGGATGTTGGCGGTTCCGTCGCTCATATAGAGCTGGCGATCATCGCTGGTCAGCGCCCAGCCCTCGCCGGAATAGGTGAATTGGGTACGCGGTGCCAGCGTGGCCAGGTCGTAGACGAAGCCGCGCTGATTGCGCCAGGTCAGCTGGATCAGGCGATCCTTCCAGGCCACGATGCCTTCGCCATAGAAAGGCGGCGGCGTATTGACCTGCTGCAGAACGTTGCCGCTGTCCAGATCGACCTTGCGCACGCTGGACCGGCCCAGCTCGCCGGTACTCTCGTAGAGATGCCCGTCCAGATAGAACAGGCCTTCGGTAAAGGCAGCGGTATCGTGCGGATAGGCCTTGACGACGGTGTAACCCTGGGTGGGAATCGCCTCGCCGCAGTGGGCGAGGGCGGGCAGCAGCAGTGCGCTGGCGAGCAGGCTGTAGACGATGCGTGGCATGCGGCAATCATCCCATGTCGCGGCCGCAGGCGGCAGCTCTGTTGCCCTGTCGGACTTGGCTAAGACCCCGCTGAACAAACGCCTGCGCCGCGCTGGAATCTTGTCGCGGCTGCCACATCGGCGCTGCTAGTCTCGCGCCACGTCCACCACTGGCACTGCTCACATGATCAAGTCACTTTCGCTCATCGCGCTGCTTGGCGCCGCCACGCTGGCTCCGCAGGCGCAGGCCGCCGGCAACATCGATTGCCAGCTGTCGTTCAACTTGTCCGGCTGGTCGGTGTTCTACAAAACCGCCAGCGGTACCGGCACCATCAAGTGCGATAACGGTGCGGTCATTCCGGTCAAGATCTCCAGCAAAGGCGGTGGCCTGACGGTCGGTAAATCCAAGATCGTCGGCGGCCGCGGCACCTTCAGCGGTGCCTATAGCCTCAACGACCTGTTCGGCACGTATGCCGCCGCCGAAGCGCACGCGGGCGTCGTGAAGTCCAGCACCGCACAGGTCGTCACCAAGGGCGATATCTCGCTTGCGCTGGCAGGCACAGGCGAGGGCGTGGACCTGGGTGTCAACGTGGGTAACTTCGTGATCGAGCGTCGCAAGTAAGAGCGGTAACAAGCTGAGCGAGCTGTCCCCGGATGGGCGTGCACTGCGCGCCCAACACCGGAGTGCACAGGTGGCAGGTGTCGATGTCGAGCAACGGTCGTGCCCACCCGAAGGCCGCGCAGTCGTGGGGCCGAGCCAGGTCGCAGCATCGGATCGCGCTCATTCAAGCGGTGCGTGCAGTGTCTGCATCGCGATGGCGCTGCAAGGGGGGTGGCTTTCGTTAAACGACTGCACGACCGGATACGCGGCAGCTTCTCTGCTTCAGTCGATGTCCTATACCGTCCTCCACATAAAAACGGCCCTTTGCAGGGCCGTTTTTTATACGCGGATCGGTTGACGCTCAACGACCGCGATTACCGCCGCCGGGAGGACGACGATTGCCGCCGCCCGGCGGACGGCCGCCGGGGCCACGCGGTGCGCCACCCGGGCCGCGAGCGCCGCCACCGGGACCGCCGGGGCCACGGTTGGCAGACGCGGGGCCGCGATTACCACCCGGACCCGGTCGCCCACCGCTCGGGCGACCAGCAGGGCGTGCGGCACCGTACGGGCTGAAGCCCGGGTTGGCGTGATCGGAGGGGAAGCTCGGTGCGTTGCCCGGGTGGCCATACGGGTGCTTGCGTTGCCCCTGGCCCTGCGACTGACCCTGTCCGCCGCCAGCGCCGCGTCCCGGACCACCCGGGCGGGCGCCGCCTGGACCGCCAGCGCCCGGTCGCGCACCACCCGGTCCTTTCTTGGCATACGGGCGTGCCTGACCGGTGCCCGGGCCGCTCGGGCCGGCATTGCGGTGGCCGCTCGGGCCGGTGCTCACGCCATCGGGCACATACCAGCTGCGGAACGCGGCCGGGTTGCCGTCTGGCAACGCGCCGCGGTCGCCCTTGGCCGGGCCGCGCTGCTTGAACGGGCGCTGCTGCGATTGCTTGGCGGCCGCTTCGCCGCTCACTGTCAGGCCGCCCCTGAAACCGCCGGGCTTGCCGCGACTGCCACGGCCGCGATCTTCGCGCAAGTTGTCGAAACGCCGCAGTTCGCGGCCTTCATCTGCGCCTGAGGTCTGGCCGTTGACGTAGGCATTGCTGCGGCCATCGCGTGAGACGTGCACGGTCGACTTGGCGGCGCGGCGCTGACCGATCACAGGCTGCAGGGTCAGTGCCGACGGCGCGCCTTCTTCCAGTTTCAGTTCGGCGCGCAACGCGTCGACCTTGTCCTGCGCCACTTCCACCGAGTGCCCGCGCAGCAGCTCGCGCGGCAGCGAAATCTTGCCGTAACGGCTGCGCTTGAGGCGGCTGACCTGGCAACCCTGCGATTCCCACAGGCGGCGCACTTCGCGGTTGCGGCCTTCCTTGACCACCACGCGGAACCAGTCGTGCGAGTCGGTACCGCCGATGCGTTCGATCTCGTCGAATTTGGCGCCACCGTCTTCCAGCAGCACGCCGCGCGACAGGCGCTCGATGATGGCATCGGAGACTTTTTCTTCGCCTTCCGGCGCACGCACGCGCACCACGTATTCGCGCTCGACCTCGTAGGAGGGGTGCATCATCGCGTTGGCCAGCTCACCGTCGGTGGTGAGCAGCAGCAGGCCGGTGGTGTTGATGTCCAGGCGGCCAATGGCGATCCAGCGCGAGCCCTTCAAAACCGGAAGCGACTCGAACACGGTCGGGCGGCCTTCGGGATCTTCGCGCGTGGTCACTTCGCCTTCGGGCTTGTTGTAGATCAGCACGCGCGAGGGCTCGGTCAGCGCGCTGGCCACGAAGCTGCGGCCGTCCAACTCGATCTTGTCGCCGCTGCGCACCGACATGCCGGTCTGCGCGACGGCGCCATTGACCTTGATCAGGCCGTCGGCGATGCGCTGTTCCAGCGCGCGGCGCGAACCCAGGCCGGCCTGGGCCAGCACCTTGTGCAGGCGCTCTTCCAGCTTGGGCGCTTCGGGCGCGCTGTCGCGCTTGAGAGAAAGCTTGTTCAACGACAGCTTGCGGGGGGTGTCACTCATGTGTCTGGCTCCGGCCGCCGCGTTGCGGGTCGGCCTCTGGGTCGGAATCGGCTTCGTCAACAGCCACGGTCGTCGTCGCGACGGCGTTGTCTTCGTCTTCGTTCACTGCATCCGCGCGCGTTCCCGGCGCGGTGTCGGGGTCGCCCTCACGGGCGTCGTCTGGGTCCTGCGTGTTCTTCTCGTGCGCCGAGCCATGCTCGGGGTGTTGCGGTGTCTGGTCGTTTACTGCGTCGACCGCTTCGGTGTCGATCGCCTCATCGAGACCGTGGTGTTGCTGGTCGACTGCGGCATCGTCAGGCGATTGCTGTGCATGCTGGTCGGCGTCGGCGTCACTTTCAATTTCGGTATCGCGCTCGGCGTCGGCCTCGTCCATTTCCAAACTATCTTGCAAAGCGCCGGTGCCGCTGTCGTCAGCCGCAGCGCCAGCTTCCACATCCGCGTCGGTACCGCCAGCATCCGCATCGTCAGCACCCGTATCGCCGCCCTCGGCGTCAGCCTGATCTGCATCGGCCTGATCCCGCGCCGCGTCCATCGCTGCCGCCGCGGGCACGGCGCCATCCAGTTGCCCGTCGCGGTCCAGCGGCAGCTGCGGTTCCAGCTCGGCGATGTCCTTCAACTCAGACAATGGCGGCAGCTCGTCCAATCGCTTGAGCCCGAAGTAATCCAGAAAGCCCTTGGTGGTGCCGAACAGGGCCGGCTTGCCGGGCACGTCGCGGTGGCCCACCACGCGGATCCATTCGCGCTCTTCCAGCGCCTGGATGATGTTGCTGCTGACGGCCACGCCGCGCACCTGCTCGATCTCGCCGCGGGTAATCGGCTGGCGGTAGGCGATCAGCGCCAGGGTCTCCAGCGTGGCGCGGGTGTACTTGGTGCGGCGCTCGGTCCACAGCCGGGCGACCCAGCCATGCACATCGGCCTTGACCTGGAAGCGGAAGCCGGAGGCCACTTCGACCAGTTCCACGCCGCGCTCGGCGCAGGCCTCGCGCAGCAGTTCCAGCGCGTGCTCCACGCTGCCGGGCGGTGCCGGCTCTTCTTCCGGAAACAGGCCCTGCAGTTGCGCCAGCGTCAGCGGCTGGCTGCTCGCCAACAGGGCGGCTTCGATAATGCGGGTGATCAGCGCTTGATCCATTCGGTGATCGGCTTCAGATAGGTTCGTTGGCGGCATCGCTATCGTCGAATTCGCTGGAGAATTGCAACGGCGCATTGGTATTGCCCAACGCCAGCGACTTCACGTAGATCGGCGCCAGCGGCGCTTCCTGCACGATGTCCAGCAACTGCTCCTTGGCCAGTTCGAGCAGCGCCAGGAAGGTGACCAGCACGCCGAGCTTGCCTTCTTCGGCAGTGAACAGCGATTCGAAACGGTAGAACTTGCCATCGTCCAGGCGGCTGAGCACATCGCCCATGCGCTGGCGCACACTCAGCGCCTCGCGCTTGATCGCATGGCCGGTGAACAGCTCGGCGCGTTTGAGCACGTCGTACAGCGCCATCAGCATTTCTTTCAGCTCCACCGGCGGCGGCAGCTTCACCGCTGCGCGCTCGGGCAGATGCGCCTGCACCGGCGCGCTGTCGCGGCCCATGCGGGGCAGGGTGTCCAGATCCTCGGCGGCCTGCTTGAAGCGTTCGTATTCCTGCAGGCGGCGTACCAGCTCGGCGCGCGGATCTTCTTCTTCGCCATCCTGGCTGGGAGGGCGCGGCAACAGCATGCGCGATTTGATCTCGGCCAGGATTGCCGCCATTACCAGATATTCGGCTGCCAGTTCGAAGCGCAGCTCCTGCATCACATTGATGTAGTCCACATATTGCCGGGTGATCTCGGCGACGGGGATGTCCAGGATGTCCAGGTTCTGGCGGCGGATCAGATACAGCAGCAGGTCCAGCGGGCCTTCGAAGGCATCCAGGATGACTTCCAGCGCATCCGGCGGGATATACAGATCCTGCGGAATCTGCAGCACCGGTTGCCCATGCACCACCGCCAGCGGCATTTCCTGCTGCTGTGGCGGCGCGCTCGTGGCTGGCGGAGTCGCGACGTGCGCGAGTTCGGAATTCATCAGGTCGACATCGGTCTTGCGGTCGCCGGCGGCGGTCTTAAGCCGCGCCTGCAGGGCTTTGCCTTGAGTTATTGCGATCAATGTCGTGCCTGTGCCGGCACGATCCCACAAATCCACATACAACGTCCGCCGCGTGGCATGCGGCGACGGAACAGCGAGGAGGTCGTCTACGCGGACCGGCGGTGGGCAGCGAATCGGTCGTCGGGAAGAGCGCTGCGCCTGGGCCGACGGGCCGCTGCGTCCGGTTGCGTGTGCAGTGGTGCCAAGGGTAATGCGTGCGCGGGGGCGGTGTCCAGCGCCGACGCGGCTAGAATCGGTGCGGTGATCTTCCAGTCTTGGGCGAGGTGGCGTGTGTGGTACGTAATCGAGGGATATGACCGGGCCGACGCAGTGGCGGCACGGCAGCAGGCGCGGCCGGCGCATCTGGCGCGTCTGCAGGCGCTTGCGGCTGCTGGGCGGTTGCTGGTGGCGGGCCCGTGTCCGGCCATCGACGCCGAAGATCCAGGTCCGGCCGGTTTCACCGGCAGCGTCGTGATTGCCGAGTTCGACGCCCTGGAGGATGCGCGCGCCTGGGCCGATGCCGACCCCTATGTGGAAGCGGGCGTGTACACGCGCACCGAGGTCCGCCCATTCCGCCGGGTATTGCCATGAGCCGGGTCGAGCAGATCCGCGCAGCGTTGCAGGCGGCACTGGCGCCCACCGAACTGGACGTCGTCGACGACAGCGCGCGGCATGCCGGCCATGCCGGTGCGCGCGACGGGCGCGGGCACTTCAATGTGCGCGTGGTCAGCGCCGCATTCGTCGGCAAGCCGCCACTGGCACGGCATCGCGCGGTGTACGCCGCGGTGGGCGAGATGATGCAGACCGATATTCATGCCTTGTCGATCGAGGCCTTCGCGCCGGGCGAGGTTGGCTGAACGTCGCGGGGAACGCCGGCGGTCGTACCGGGCCATCTGCTGTGATCAGAACTGCCGGGCTCAGCGGTGATTGCCTTCTCGGCAGCGAGCGTCAGGGTGCAGCCGGCAAGGCCGCGGGAGTGCCGGTGCAGGCGCCGGTCCGTGCGGTCCTGGCAAGACTGGATTGACCAGCAAATCGTGACCTGCATCCTGCTTCGCATGTGGACGCATGGGTGCATATTTGTTGCGACGCAGCACGTTGCTTCACGTGCTCCTCACCCGCAGCTGATTGATCTGTAAGCGTTTTCACGCATGTGAAGATAGGGGTTTACGCCTCTGTATGAAAACGCTTACAGTCCGCGCCAGTTTTGGGAAGTCGGTCGCGGAGGGCGACACGAATGGCCAAGGGTGCGGTCACCATCAAAGATGTCGCTCGGGAAGCGCAGGTCTCCGTCGCAACGGTGTCGCGTGCGCTCAACGGGCACGACAACGTTGCCGGACCGGTGCGCCAGCAGGTGCTGGAGGTGGCCGAGCGGCTGCGCTACAGCCCGCATGCGGCCGCGCGCAGCCTGAGCAGCCGGCGCTCGCAGACCCTGGGCGTGGTGCTGCCGGACTTGTATGGCGAATTCTTTTCCGAATTGATCCGTGGCATCGACGGCGCAGCGCGCGCGGCCGGCCAGCACCTGTTGGTGTCCAGCTACCACGGCGATCCGGAAGCCCAGGGCAGGGCGCTGCGCTCGATGCGCGGGCGCGTCGATGGCCTGCTGGTGCTCTCGCCCTACGCCGAGCAGCCGGGGTTCCTCACCGACAACCTGCCGCAGTCGTTGCCGACGGTGTTGATCAATGCGCACCTGCCCGGTGCCGACTATCCGGTGCTGAGCATCGACGACCACGCCGGTGCCATGGCCATGACCGAGCACCTGTTGCGGGCCGGGCACCGCCGCATCGCCTTCATCGGTGGCCCGGCGCTGAATTTCGATGCGCGCGAACGCCTGCGCGGCTTCCGCGATGCGCTTGCTGCGTTCGGTGCGCAGGCGCAGGGCGTGGAATACCCGGGCGACTTCGACGAAGCCTCCGGCCACCGCGCCGGGCTGGCGATGCTGGCGGCCGGCGCGTTGCCGGATGCGGTGTTCGCCGCCAACGACATGACCGCGCTGGGCTGCCTGTACGCGTTTGCCCAGGCCGATGTGTCGGTGCCTGGCGACGTGGCGCTGGCGGGTTTTGACGACATTCCGCTGGCCCGCTTTGTCCATCCCGCGCTGACCACCATGCGGGTGAGCATCGCCCGGCTGGGCGAGCAGGCGATGACCCGGCTGATGCGCCTGGTCGAAACGCCTGACCGCGATGACGGCATCCGCCAGTTGCTGACGCCCGAGCTGGTGATCCGTGCCTCCTGCGGTGCCGGCCAATCGGCTCACTGACCTTTCCGGCCACGCGTTTCCGGGCCGACCTTTTCGCGGACGTCCTGTCCGCTCCCGCTGTCCCCGCAGCGGCTGTTCCTGCACCACTGCACTGCCACAACAACAATCTGTACCGATCCCTGGAGGGACGACCATGCGCCACCACCACCCCCATTCCGCCCGTCCGGCGCGCAAGCTGCTCAGCTGCGCGCTTGCCAGCTGCCTGCTGCTCGGCGCCGCTCCGGCCTTCGCACAGAGCACCGCTGCGACCATCCGCGGGCAGGTCACCGTCGATGCCGCACCTGCCGCCCAGGCGCAGGTCACCGCCACCAATCTGGCCACCGGCCTGACCCGCACCGTGCAGGTCAGCAATGGCGGCTATTCGGTGGGCGGCCTGCCGCCGGGTTCGTACCGCATCGATGTCACCGCCAATGGCCAGACCAGCTCGCAGAACGTCACCGTGCAGGTCGGCCAGACCGCGACCTTGAACCTGGGCGTCGGTGGCGAACCGGCCACGGCCGCCGGTGGTAACGCCACCACGCTGGATGCGGTGCAGGTGAAGGCGCCGCCGGTGCTGGTGGAGACGCGCACCTCCGAGAACGCCACCTACATTTCCAACGTGCAGATCCAGAACCTGCCGCGCGCCACGCGCAACTTCCTGGAGCTGGCCGACACCGTGCCCAACGTGCAGTTCACCCGCGATGCCAACGGCACCACCAAGGTGCGCACCGGCGCCACCTCGGCCGAAGGCACCAATGTCTACATCGACGGTGTGAGCCAGAAGAACTACGTGCTCACCGGCGGCGTGAGCGGCCAGGATTCCAGCCGCGGCAACCCGTTCCCGCAGTCGGCGATCGGCGAATACAAGGTCATCACCTCCAATTACAAGGCCGAGTTCGACCAGGTCAGCGGCGCGGCCATCGTGGCCTCGTCCAAGTCCGGCACCAACGATTTCCACGGCAGCTTCTTCTGGGACACCAGCAACGACAGCTGGCGCGAGGAAAGCCCGCTGGAGAAGAAGGCCGGCGTGCGCGACGACTTCGAAGAAACCCAGTACGGCGCCACCTTCAGCGGCCCGATCCTCAAGGACAAGGCGCACTTCTTCATCGCCTATGAAGCCAAGGAATACACCACCCCGAACGTGGTGATCCCCGGCTCGATCTATTCGGACCGCGTCGACCAGTTGCCGGCCCAGCTGCAGCCGCTGGTGGTGACCTCCAGCACGCCGTTCAAGGAAGACCTGTACTTCGGCAAGATCGACTGGACCATCGGCGAAAACAACCTGTTCGAGCTGACCGGCAAGTACCGCAAGGAAGACGAGCTCAACGACGTCGGCCGCACCTCGACCTACGAGCACGGCAGCATCAACGGCCAGGAAGAAAAGCGCGCCAACCTGCGCTGGCAGTACAGCGGGGCCAACTTCCTCAACGAAGCCAACCTGAGCTACGAAAGCGCGTTCTGGAACCAGGCGCCGATCAACAACGGCAATGGCTACATCCTCAGCTACGCGCCGGCGCGCGGCAACGAGACCGACATCCTGGCGGCGGGCGCCGGCAGCAGCTTCCAGCGCAAGGGGCAGAAGGGCTGGACCTTCCAGGACGACCTGACCTTGAACAGCCTGGAATGGCACGGCGCGCACACCGTCAAGATGGGCGTGAAGTTCAAGAGCATCGACCTGGATTCGACCCAGTTCAATCCGGCCAACCCGCAGTACTACTACAACATCCTCACCGACGTGCAAACACCGTACCGCGTGCGCTTCGGTGCGCCGCTGGTGGAAGGTGGCGGTTCGGTGGTGTCCAAGAACAAGCAGTACGGCATCTACCTGCAGGACGACTGGGAGGTCAACGAGCACTGGACCTTGAACCTGGGCGTGCGCTACGACTACGAGCAAACCCCGGCATTCCTGGATTTCGTGACCCCCTCGGATGTCGCCAGCGCGCTGCAGAACTGGCCGAACCTGCGCAACGCCAACTACAACATCAACGACTTCATCAGCACCGGCAACAACCGCAAGGCGTTCAAGAATGCCTGGCAGCCGCGTCTGGGCGCCTCCTACGACCTGTTCGGCGATCAGGCCCACGTGATCTATGGCGGCGCCGGTCGTGCCTATGACCGCAACATCTTCGATTACCTGGCACTGGAGCAGCTCAACAACTCTTTCAAGTCGTATAGCTACTACTTCACCAGCGCCAACAACCCCGCTTGCCTGGGCGACCCGTGCACGGCCTGGAATCCGGCGTACAACAGTCAGGATGGCTTGAACACACTCACGGCCAACAGCACCGGCGGTGGCGGACGTGAGGTCTACCTGATCGACAACAACCTCAAGACCCCGTACTCCGATCAATTCAGCATCGGCATGCGCAACATGGTGCCGTTGTGGGGCCAGGACTGGTTCACCGATGTCACCCTGAGCCGCATCGAAAGCCATGACGGTTTCGCCTTCGTGCGCGGCAACCGCCTGCCGGACGGTTCGTTCTTCCAGCCGGGCACCACCTCCGGCGTGCCGACCGACGGCCCGAATGGCTATAGCGCCATCGTGCTGGGCACCAATGGCGTGGAAACCCGCAACAACCAGCTGGCCTTGCAGGTGGAAAAGCCCTTCGACGAAGAGTCCGGCTGGGGCTTGACCGTGGCCTACACCTATTCCGATGCGAAGGAGAACCGGCAGTTCGGCGAGCACTATGCGCTGGACCGCGAACGCATCCAGGACTATGGCTGGCGCGAGGCCGGCGGCATCCCCAAGAACCGCCTGGTGGTCACCGGCATCTACGAGCTGCCGTATGAGGTCAAGCTGTCCGGCAAGCTGTCGCTGGCCAGCCAGACCGCGCGCTATGGACAGAATTGCCTGGCCGGCAACGACCAGTGCGAGATCATCCAGTTCAAGCCGGATGGCACGCTGGGCTACAAGGAATTCAGCATTGCCGCCAATAAAGAGTGGGACACCGGCGGTGGTGTCAAATTCAATGTGCGTGCGGATATCCTCAACGTGTTCAACTGGGTTAATTACGCCACCTTCAACGGCGATACCGGAACATTGCAGGACTTGAACACGGCTTACGGCACACCGACCGGTGTGCTGGCGTCGCCGATGCGTACCTTCCGTCTGGCCTTCGGCCTGAACTGGTGAGGTGCTCGACCGCCCTGGCCGCAACGCCAGGGCGGTCGAACTCGGCGCCTGGATAGGGTAGGTTGGCGTGTCAGATGTAATCGATTACACACGTGGGGGGCGGATGGACAGGGGCAACACGTCGCGATGGTTGACGATTCCACTCTTGCTGGGCGCGCTGGTCTTGGCGTCGTGCAAGCAAGCCGAGGAACCCAAGGTGGCCGAAAAGAAGGCACCGGTCAAAGTCATCCTGGTTGAGGCGCAACTGCCGCCCAAACCGGTCAAGCCGCCGCTGCCGCCGCTGTTTTCGGACATCGAACGCCGCACATTCCAGTTCTTCTGGGACACCACCAACGAGGTCAACGGCCTGTCGCCGGATCGGTTTCCGTCGCGCCCGTTTGCCAGCATTGCGTCGGTCGGATTCGCGTTGACCGCCTATCCGATCGGCATCGAGAACGGGTGGGTCAGTCGCAATCAGGCAATCGACCGCACCCTGACCACGCTGAAATTCTTCCGCGACGCGCCGATGGGTCCGCAGAAGACCGGCCGGGCCGGCTACAAGGGCTTCTACTACCATTTTCTGGACATGCAGCAGGGCAACCGCTATGACAGCTGGGTTGAACTGTCGAGCGTGGACACCGCACTGCTGATGATGGGCGTGTTGTTCACCCAGTCGTACTACGACGGCGACGACCCGCGCGAAAAGGAGATCCGCCAGATCGCCGACACGCTGTACAAGCGCGTGGACTGGCGCTGGTTGCAACAGCGCGCGCCGCTGATCTCGATGGGCTGGTTCCCCGAGAGCGGCTTCATCAACCACGACTGGATGGGCTACAACGAGGCGATGATGCTGTACATCCTCGCGCTGGGCTCGCCAACGCATGGCGTCGACCCGGACGCCTGGACCAGCTGGACCCGCACCTACAACAACGACTGGGGCGTGTATCAGGGCCAGGAATACCTGTCGTTCGGCCCGCTGTTCGGCCACCAATACAGCCATGTCTGGATCGACTTCCGCGATATCCAGGACCAGTACATGCGCGAACGCGGCATCGACTACTTCCTCAACAGCCGCCGCGCCACGTTGGCGCAGCGCGACTACGCCATCGACAACCCGATGAAGTGGAAGGACTACGGCGAAAACGTCTGGGGCCTGACCGCCAGCGACGGTCCGCAGAACACCAGCCAGGAATACCGCGGCGAGCAGCGCCAGTTCCGCCATTACTCTTCGCGCGGCGCCGGTCTGCGCGAGAATTTCGACGACGGCACCATCGCCCCGACTGCGGCGATCTCCTCGATCGTGTTCGCCCCGGAAGTGGTGATTCCTGCCACCCAAGAGATGCACAAGCGCTATGGCGACTTCCTGTATTCGAGCTACGGGTTCCTGGATTCGTTCAACCCCAGTTTCAACTACGACATCCCGATCAAGACCGGGCGCATGGTGCCGGACCGTGGCTGGGTGGCCAGCGACTACATCGCCATCGACCAGGGCCCGATCCTGACGATGATCGCCAACTACCAGAACGAATTCGTCTGGAACGTGATGAAGAAGAACCCCTACATCCGTGCCGGTCTGGAACGCGCCGGCTTCACCGGCGGCTGGCTCACTCCGGAGGGCGAGCCGCAGCCGGCGCCGCAGAAGGACGAGCAGAAGGCCGCCGCGCGCGCGCTGGGCATGGCCGAATCGCGTGCCGCCGCCGCCCAGGCCCAGCAAGACCCCTCGCAACGCCAGAAACCCGAGTAATCCGTGCGCCTTTTGAAACTGTTGATGTTGGCCGTCGCCCTGTGTGCAGGTGCGACGGGATGCGAACGCTCCGATCCGGGCAAGACCACGGTGCGCTTCTGGGCGATGGGCAAGGAGGCCGAAGTGGTCGCCGAGCTGGTGGCCGATTTCGAAAAGCAGAACCCCACTATCCACGTGGATGTGCAGAACATCCCGATGACGGCGGCACACGAAAAACTGCTGACCGCCTTTGCCGCCGATGGCCTGCCGGATGTGTGCCAGCTCGGCAACACCTGGCTGCCGGAGTTCGCGCTGCTGGACACGTTGGAGCCGATGCAGCCGTACGTGGCGCGCTCCAGCGTTGTCGACCCGGCCGATTATTTCCCCGGCGTGTGGGACACCAATCTGGTCGATGGCACGCTGTACGGCGTGCCGTGGTACGTGGACACGCGGCTGCTGTTCTACCGCAAGGACTTGCTGCGCGAGGCCGGCTATAGCGAAATGCCCAAGACCTGGGCCGAGATGGAACAGGTGATGGCCGCGATCAAGCGCAAGGTCGGCCCCGACCGCTACGCCATCCTGATGCCGCTCAACGAATTCGAGCAGCAATTGTCGTTCGCGCTGCAGCAGGACGACCGCCTGCTGCGCGACCACGACAATTACGGCAACTTCCGTGGCGCCGGTTTCCGCAAGGCACTGGGCTTCTACGACAACATGTATCAGCAGGGCTGGGCGCCCAAGGTCTCAGAGACCCAGGTCTCCAATGTCTGGTACGAATTCTTCAACGGCTATTACGCCTTCTATCTGTCCGGCCCGTGGAACGTGCGCGAGTTCAAGCTGCGCCAGCCGCCGGGCATGGAAGGCAAGTGGGGCACCGCGCCGTTGCCGGGGCCCACTGGCTTGGGTGCCGGCATCGCCGGCGGTTCCAGCCTGGTGATCTTCAAGTCCTCGCAACACAAGGACGCCAGCTGGAAGCTGATCGAATACCTGTCCCAGCCGCAGGTGCAGGCGCGTTTCCACGCCATCATCGGCGACCTGCCGCCGCGTCGCAGTACCTGGAAGCTGCCTTCGCTGGCCAACGACGAACTGGCGCATGCCTTCGGCGATCAGCTGGAGCGGGTCAAGGCCACGCCCAAGGTGCTGGAGTGGGAGCGCATCGTGCAGGAAATGCGTCTGGTCACCGAGCGTGTGGTGCGCGGCGGGCAATCGCACGAAGCCGCCGTGCAGGAACTGGATCAACGCGTGGACGAAATCTTGGCCAAGCGCCGCTGGATCTTCGAGCAGGAGGGCGGGCATGTCGGCCCGGCCGGTGACACCGCTCCGCCGGCAGTGAAGCCAGCGGCAGCAGGCACCACCGCGCCAGCTGCCGCAGCGGATCAGGGAGCCGCACGATGATGAAGCGCAATTCCGTCGCCGGCTGGGTCTTTGCCGCGCCGTCGATCATGGTGCTGGGCATGTTCTTCGGCGTGCCGGTGTTCGCCGCGCTGGTGCTCAGCGTGACCGACTTCGACCTGTACGCACTGGCCGACAGCAGCCATCTGCGCTTCGTCGGCCTGGGCAACTACATCGACCTGCTGCAGACGCCGCTGTTCTGGAAGTCGTTGTGGAACACCACCTACTTCGTGCTGCTGGGCGTGCCGATGTCGATCGGTGTGTCGCTGGGCGCGGCCCTGCTGCTCAACGCCAAGGCCTCGCGCTTCAAGGCGCTGTTCCGCACCGCCTTGTTCGCGCCAGTGGTGACCACGCTGGTAGCGGTGGCGGTCATCTGGCGCTACCTGTTCCATATCAAGTACGGCCTGGTGAACTTCGGCCTGAGCCATCTGGGCATCGCCCCGATCGACTGGCTGGGCGACCCGCGCTGGGCGATGCCCACCATCATGCTGTTCGCGGTGTGGAAGAACTTCGGCTACAACATGGTGATCTTCCTGGCCGGGCTGCAGGCGATCCCGCAGGACTTGTACGAGGCCGCGCGCATCGATGGCGCTTCGCGCTGGAAGCAGTTCCTGCACATCACCTTGCCGATGCTCGGCCCGGTGCTGATGGTCGTGGGCGTGATCACCATTTCCGGCTACTTCCAGCTGTTCGCCGAACCCTACGTGATGACCCGCGGCGACCCGCTGCAAAGCACCGTCAGTGTGCTGTATTTCATGTTCGAAGAAGGCTTCAAGTGGTGGAACCTCGGCCGCGCGTCGGCGGTGGCGTTCCTGTTGTTCCTGATCATCCTGGCGGTGACCACCGTGATGCTGCGCTTTGGCCGCAAGAAGGACCTGATATGAGTCGTGATGTCGGCGAGTCGCGCTGGAATGCCGTGCTGATCAACGGCGGCCTGCTGGCGCTGGCGGTGATCAGCCTGGCACCGCTGCTATGGATGCTGTCGGTGTCGTTCATGCCCACTGGCGAGGCCAGCCGGTTTCCGCCACCGATGCTGCCGTCGGCGTTCACCACCGCCAACTACCACGAGCTGTTCGCGCGCACCGGCATGGCGCGCAACTTCGCCAACAGCTTGCTGGTGTCCGGGCTGATCACGCTCGGCTCGCTACTGGTCAACACCATGGCCGGTTATGCGTTCGCCAAGCTGCAGTTCGTCGGCCGCGAGCGCATCTTCAAGATCCTGATGGCCGCGCTGGTGATCCCGGCGCAGGTGGCGATGCTGCCGCTGTTCCTGCTGATGAAGCAGTTGCACCTGGTCAACAACATCGGCGGGGTGGTGGTGCCGGCGCTGGCCACGGTGTTCGGCATCTTCCTGGTGCGTCAGTACGCGCGCAGCATTCCGGATGAATTGATCGAGGCCGCGCGCATCGACGGTGCCAGCGAGATGCGCATCTTCTTCCAGATCGTGTTGCCGATGCTCAAGCCGGTGCTGGTCACCTTGACCATCTTCACTTTCATGGGTTCGTGGAACGACTTCATGTGGCCGTTGATCGTGCTGACCGACCAGGAGCAGTACACCTTGCCGGTGGCGCTGGCGGCGCTGTCGCGCGAGCACATCATGGATGTGGAATTGATGATGGCTGGCGCAGTGGTGACGGTGATTCCGGTGCTGCTATTGTTCCTGGCGCTGCAGCGTTACTACATCCAAGGTCTTCTGCTGGGGAGTGTGAAGGGGTGAAACCAGTGTTCCTGCGACTGTGTGCCATGGCCGCTTTCGTCACGTCTGCGGGCGCGGCGCAGGCGCAGGAGCGCGTGCTCGACGGCTTCAACGACATCGGTGCCTGGCGCCTGGTGGTGTCCAACCAGGTTAGCGGTTCGCTGCGCCCGGTGGCCACGCCCTCGGGCGGGCATGCGCTGTGCCTGGACTACAACTTCAACGGCGTGTCCGGCTATGTCGGCATCCGTCGCAATTTGCCGATCACCTATCCGGACAATTACCGGATGTCGTTCGCGGTGCGCGGCGAGTCGCCATCCAACGACCTGCAGCTCAAGCTGATCGACGCAAGCGGCGACAATGTCTGGTGGGTCAACCGGCCGGGCTTCAACTTCCCGAAGAACTGGACAACGTTCAACTACCGCAAGCGCAACATCGAGAAGGCCTGGGGCCCAGGTCAGGACAAGCAACTGCGCAGCAGCGCCGATGTGGAGTTCACCATCTACAACAAGGTCGGCGGCAAGGGCACGGTGTGCTTCGACCGGCTCACGCTCACGCCGCTGCCGCCCGAAGACACCTCGCCGTTGCAGGCCAAGGCCATCACCGACACCGCGCCCGCGTTGGAACAGCGCCTGGCCGATGGCAAGCCGGACACGTTCTGGCTCAGCGGCGCGGTCAAGCAACAGACGGTCACGCTGGATCTGGGCAAGGTGCGCGAATTCGGCGGCGCCGTGGTGCAGTGGGTGCCGGGTCTGCAGGCCTCGCAATACGTGGTGCGCTCCTCCAGCGACGGACGGAGCTGGCGCGACCTGCGCACGGTCACTGCCGGCGCGGGCGGCACTGATTGGTTGGCGCTTCCCGATACCGAAGCGCGCTACCTGCGTTTCGATCTCAAGGACGGCCCCAATTGGCGCTACGGTATCAAGGAAGTGCAGCTGCAGCCGCTGGCATTCGCCGCAACGCCCAATGACTTCATCAAGTCGCTGGCCGCGCAACTGCCGCGCGGCAGCTATCCGCGCGGCTTCTCCGGCGAGCAGCCGTACTGGACCATCCTGGGCCTGGATGGCGGCACCGAACAGGGCCTGATCGGCGAGGACGGTGCGGTGGAAGTGGGCAAGGGCGGTTTCAGCATCGAGCCGTTCGTGGTTACCGGCGGCAAGGTGCTGCACTGGTCCGATGTCAGCAGCGAGCAAAGCCTGCAGGACGATTACCTGCCTATTCCCAGCGTGGATTGGCACCACGACCTGATGAATCTGCGCGTCACCGCCTTCGTGCAGGGCACCCCCGATCAGGCGCAACTGGTCGCGCGTTACCAACTGCACAACACCGGCAAGGATGCGCGCGAGTTCACCCTGGCGCTGGCAGTCCGGCCATTCCAGGTCAACCCGCCGGCGCAGTTTCTCAACACCTTGGGTGGCGTCAGCCGCATCGACCAACTCGCAGTGGATGGTGGCCAGGTCAGCGTCAACGGCAAGCCGCGGGTGTTCGCTGCACAGCGGCCGGATGCCGGCTTTGCAAGCGCCTTCGACAGCGGCATGGACGTCAGCCATCTCACCGCGGCCACGCCGCCGACGGTGACCCAGGTCAAGGACGAAACTGGCCTGGCATCGGGTGTACTGCTGTATCGCTGGAAGCTGGAGCCCGGCCAACGCCGCGAAGTGGCCCTGGTCATTCCGCAAACCGGCGCCGCGCAGCTGCCGGCTGGCTTCGATGCCGACAAGGCGCAGCAGCAGGTGGCGCAGCAATGGCGCAGCAAGCTCGATCGGGTGCGCATCAGCGTGCCGGCCGAAGGCAAGCCGGTGGTCGATACCTTGCGCACCGCGCTGGCGCATATGCTGATCTCACGCATCGGTCCACGCCTGCAGCCGGGCACACGCTCGTATTCGCGCAGCTGGATCCGCGACGGCGCAATGATTTCCGAAGGACTGTTGCGGCTGGGTCGCGAAGACGTGGTGCGCGACTACGTGGATTGGTTCGCGCCATACCAGTTTGCCGATGGCATGGTGCCGTGCTGCGTGGACGACCGCGGCAGCGACCCGGTGCCGGAGAACGACAGCCACGGCGAGCTGATCTACAACATCGCCGAGTACTACCGCTATACCGGCGACAAGGCCTTCCTGGAAAAGATGTGGCCGCATGTCACCGGCGCCTACGACTACATGGAAAGGCTGCGCGCCAGCGAGCGTACCGAAGAAAACTTCATGCGCAACCCGGCTTTCTACGGAATGATGCCGGTGTCGATCAGCCACGAAGGCTATTCGGCCAAGCCGGTGCATTCGTACTGGGATAATTTCTGGGCACTGCGCGGTTACAAGGACGCGGCGATGCTGGCCGGGGCGCTGGACAAGCCAGAGGAAGCGGCACGCTTCAGCGCCGCACGCGATGAATTCAGTGGCGATCTGGTGGCATCGCTGGGCGCGGCCGTGCGTCAGCACAACCTGGATTTTCTGCCGGGCTCGGCGGAGCTGGGCGACTTCGATGCGACCTCGACCACCATTGCGTTGACGCCAGGCGGCGAGCAGCAACGCCTGCCGCAGGATCTGCTGACCAAGACCTTCGAGCGTTACTGGAAGGAATTCTCCGACCGTCGCGACGGCAAGCGCGAATGGAAGGACTACACGCCCTACGAGTGGCGCAACGTGGCCGCATTCGTGCGCCTGGGCTGGCGCGATCGCGCCTGGGACGCGACCGCGTTCTTCTTCAAGGACCGCGCTCCACAACCCTGGAACCAGTGGGCCGAAGTGGTCTCGCGCACGCCACGCACGCCGTTCTTCGTCGGCGACCTGCCGCATGCCTGGGTCGCCTCGGACTTCGTACGCTCGGTGCTGGACATGTTCGCCTACGGCCGCGAATCCGATGCCAGCCTGGTTATCGCGGCCGGCACGCCGACGCGCTGGTTCGAAGGCAAGGGAATCGGTATCGCCGAACTGCGTACACCGTACGGGCGCCTCAACTACACCTTGCAACGCACCGACAAGCAATTGGTGCTGCAGCTGCAGCCCGGGCTGATCCTGCCGCCGGGCGGTGTGGTGCTGCCGTGGCCGTATCAGGGTACCCCGGGCAAGGCCACGATCAACGGCGAATCGGCTGAATGGCAAAACGGCGAGCTGCGCATCCAGCAACTGCCGGCCAACGTGCAAATCGATGTGCCCAGCGCGGTGCGGCGGGCCGAGCGCGCCACGCAATGAGGCAGGCGTGGCGGCCGTCCCGGGCAGCGCCAGCACGGCGAGGTTCCGACGGGCTGCTCATGTGGGTTGCACTGCTGCTGTTCTCCACTGGCGTGCAGGCCGGGCAGGGCGTTCCCTCCGTGCAGCGCGGCAATCGTGAGCAAGTAGCGAACACCGTGCAGTCATCCGCCACAGCGTCGCGTGAAATGACCCTTGTCACGCTCAACCTGCACCACGATCGCGATGACTGGCCGGCACGACGCGCTTATATCGCCAGGGAACTCAAGCGACTGGCGCCGGACGTGATTGCGTTGCAGGAAGTGATCGAGCGCCGCGGCAGCGTGGAAAACCAGGCCGCCTGGCTCGCGCGCAAGCTCGGTTACGACTACACCTTCGCCTCGGTCGATCCGGTCGGCGCACCCAAACGCTACGGCAATGCGTTGCTGAGTCGCCGCAAAGTGCTGGCCACCCACCAGCGCCTGCTGCAGCCGCTGGACGATTACCGTGTCGCCGCGCATCTGCAGGTGGATGTCGATGGCCAGCCGGTCAACATCTACGTCACCCATCTCAACGAACGCGCCGACGCACGCGGTGCCGGCATACGCACGCGCCAGGTGGCCGATCTGCTGGACTTCATCGCCTCCAACAGCGCGCAGGCGCCGGTGGTGATCGCCGGCGATTTCAATACCGCCGCCGATACGCTCGATCTGCAAGCGCTACGCAAGGGCTACGGCGACAGCTACGGCAGCGTGCATCGCAATAGCGACGCCACGGTCAGCACCTTGAACATGCACATCTTCGACAGGCCTGCACGCATCGACCATGTGTTTTTCCAGCAGAACCGACTGCTGGCCCGCGAAGCCCGCATCCTGTTCGAGGCGCCTTATGCCGAAGGCCGCTGGGCATCGGATCACTATGGTGTGTGGGTACGCCTGCAGCTTGCGCCGGAGCATCCGGCAAGCAACCGGATGCCGTAGGAGCGCACCCGGGCGCGATGGGATTTACCGTAAGGCCTATTGGCCCGGGTGCACTCCGACGAACGGTCTGGAGCTGGCGGCTTCAGTGCCGCAGTACTCACCCGTGCAGACGATTGAAGATTTGCACCCCGGCCAGCCACACACCGGCCATGCTGCCGAAATTGGTCAGCAGAAATGTCAGCACCACCCGCGAGACGCGGTTGCGGTACCAGCCGCGCAGCGTCTGCGCGTCGTCGCGCAATGACAGAAAGTCGCCGTAGGCCGGCTTTCGCATATGCACTTCGACCAACGCGGCGAATGCACCGGTCGGCACGCTCAGGCGAAATGGCTTGAACGGCGCGACGACCGCGGCGGTGAGAATGCTCAACGGGTGGCTACCGGCCAGCAAGCAGCCGAGCGCGGCCATGCCGCCGGTATACATGGCCCACTGCATCAACAGGTCCGCGCCCATGCTCAGGCCGCCACGCCAGAACCCGATGCCGATGCCGGTGATGATGACCGCCAGGATGCTCAGCGTGATCCACGGAATACGCTTGCGCTGCTGCACGTATTCCAGCGATTCGCGCAGCGGGCCGGGCGCGGCGGTGTCCTGTTCCAGATGGCGCGCAAGTCCGGCCAGATGTCCGGCGCCAACCACCGCCAAGATCTCGCGCTGCTCTGCGCCGACTTCTTCGCGCAGACGCGTGGCCATGTATTGGTCGCGCTCGGCAATCACCGTCTCGTACAGCTCCGGACTTTCGCTGGCGAAGTCGCCGAAGCTTGCCTCGAGCATGTCGCCTTGCTTGAGCTTTTCGATTTCCTCCTCGCCCACCTCATCGGCAGCGAACAGGCCGCCGAGCAATCCCCCGGCCAGTTTCATCTTGCCGAAAAACCCCAGCCGCCCGGACGCACGTTTGAAGGTCAGGCCAACCTCGCGATCGATCAGATGCACCGGCAAGCCCTGCGCGCGTGCCAGGTTCACCGCCTCCTTCAATTCCGCGCCCGGTTCGATGCCCAGTTGTTTGGCCAGGCGGCGCTGGTACGCGGCAAGCGCCAGATTCGCGGCGAACAAGGCCACACGGCCCTTGCGGATCACCTGCACCAGATCCAGGCGGGCGAGGGCGTCGGGATCGCTGAGCGCCTGCAGGCGCTGCGCGTCCAGTTCCACCGCTACCGCGTCGTAACGCCCGCTGCCAATCGCCCGTTGCACGGCGGCAACGCTCGCCAGCGACACGTGCGCGGTGCCGAGCAAGGTATAGCGCACGCCGTCGCGTTCGACGATGCGATGCGGCTGGCCGGACAGCGCATCGTCCAGAACGTGGGGGGGCTGCTCAGTCATGGGGCTTTTCATCAGAAGGAGGGGCGGTGTCGCCGGAGCTGAGCGCGCGTTGCATCTGCACGCCGTCCAGCCAGCGACCGTGTTTGCGGCCAATTCCGTTGAAGACTCCGACCGTGCGAAATCCAAAACGTTCATGCAAGTGTCGCGATGCCAGATTGCCGGCATCGCCAATCACCGCGATCATCTGGCGGAAGCCGCGCTGCTCGCACACCGCGATCAGCTCGCCCAGCAGGGCTTTGCCGATGCCGCGGCCCTGCATCGCGCTGGCCAGGTAGATCGAGTTCTCCACCGTCCAGCGATATCCGGCGCGCGCGCGAAATGCGCTGGCATAGGCATAGCCCGCGACCACGCCATCGAGCTCTGCCACCAGATAGGGGTAGCCTGCATCCACGATCGCGCTTACCCGCGCGCGCATTTCATCGAGCGATGGCGCGTTGTATTCGTAGGTATTGACCCCGGCGATCTGCTCGGCATAAATCGCAGTGATCGCCGGGATGTCCGCATCGCGGACTGCACGCAGCTCCAATGGCATGCGTCAGTCGATGTAGCGCTTGAGCAGATCGCCGTACGCATCGATGCGACGGTCGCGCAAAAACGGCCAGATGCGGCGCACATGTTCGCTGCGTTGCAGGTCGACATCGCAGATCAGCACGGTCGGATCCTGGCCGGCTTCGGCAATGAACTCGCCCTGCGGCCCCAGCACATGGCTGTTGCCCCAGAACTGGATGCCCGAGGCGCCCAGCGGCGAGGGCTCATGGCCGACCCGGTTGCACGACAGCACCGGCACGCCGTTGGCGACCGCATGGCCGCGATGGCTGAGGATCCAGGCATCGCGCTGGCGCTCCTGCTCGGCCTGCTGGTCGTCCGGATCCCAGCCAATCGCCGTGGGGTAGAGCAGCAGTTCCGCACCGGCCAGCGCCATCAGGCGCGCCGCTTCCGGATACCACTGGTCCCAGCACACCAGCACGCCCAGGCGGCCCACCGAGGTATCGATCGGCGTGAAGCCCAGATCGCCCGGAGTGAAATAGAACTTCTCGTAGAAGCCCGGATCGTCGGGGATGTGCATCTTGCGGTACTTGCCGAGCAGCCGGCCGTCCTTTTCGAACACCACCGCGGTGTTGTGATACAGGCCGGCCGCGCGGCGCTCGAACAGCGAGGCGACCAGCACCACGCCGTGCTGCTTGGCCAGCGCGCTCAAGCGCTCGGTGCTGGGGCCGGGAATCGGCTCGGCCAGGTTGAACTCGTCCACCGACTCGTGCTGGCAAAAATACGCACCGTTGTGCAGTTCCTGCAACAGCACCAGCTTGGCGCCCTGCGCGGCGGCTTCGGCCACGCGCGATGCGATGACGGCCAGGTTGGCCTCGGCGTCGCCGTGGTTGCGCTCCTGGATCAGCGCGACGGGAAGGAGATGACGGGTCATGGCAGCATCCAACGTAAGTGGCGCACTAAGGTAGCGCGCCATGGCGTAACACCGGCCTGCCGGCCGGAACAGGAAGCCGCGCGCGGTCTGTGCGGCCGCGACGCAGGCGAGGTTCGCAACTGCGCTTAGGCCGCGAGCAGGCCGGCCGGCAATTGCATGGTCAGGCAATGCAGGCTGCCGTTCTGCCAGATCAGCGCACGGCACGGCACCGGCACGATCTCGTGCTGCGGGAATGCCTGCGCCAGCACCGCCTGCGCGGTTGCATCGGCCGCATCGCCATAGGCCGGCATCAGCACTGCGCCGTTGACGATCAGGAAATTGGCATACGACGCAGCCAACCGGCGGCCTTCATCGAGGATGGGCTGTGCCCACGGCAGCACAAACAGCCGATATGGCTGCCCGTCGGCCCTGCGCAGCGCGGCCAGTTCGGCCCCCATCGCCTGCAGTTCGACGTAATGCGAATCGCCGGGCACGTCGCAGCCCTGATAAACGATCGCATCCGGGCCGGCAAAGCGCGCCAGCGTGTCGATATGCGCGTCGGTATCGTCGCCTTCCAGGTAGCCGTGATCCAGCCACAGCACGCGCTCTTGCGCCAGCCACGTGGCCAGATCGCTGCTGAGCGATTCGCGCGTGCGCTGCGGATGCCGCTCATGCAGGCACTTCCAGGTGGTCAGCAGGGTGCCGGCACCATCGGTCTCGATGGCGCCACCTTCCAGCGCGAAGTCGATGGTCTCCACCTGCGCCGGCACGAACACTTGCGCGGCATCCAGCGAACTCACCAACTGATCGTCCAGGCTGGCTTCGAACTTGCCGCCCCAACCGGTGAAACGGAAATCCATCAACCGGAAGCCGGCTTCCTGGCGCAGCGTGATCGGGCCCGAATCGCGCAGCCAGGTGTCGTTGTACGCGGCGATCACGAAGCGCACGCGCGTCATCTCCACCCGCGCCGAACGCAGCCGCGCCTCGGCATAGATCTGCAGGTCGTCGTCGGCCACGCAGATGACCACCGGCTCGAAGCGGGAGATCGCCGTGACCAGCGCAATATAGGTCTCTTCCACGTCGGCCAGGCGCTCGGCCCAATCGGTGCCGGCATGCGGCCACGCGAGCAACACGGCGGATTGGGGTTCCCACTCGGCGGGAAAGCGAAGACGGTCGGTCATGCCAGGCAAATACTCATCTTGGTGTGCAGGCCATCGCCCGCTCGTTCATCGATATCCCGCACGTGGATGCGGGCTCTTGCAATCCAGTCGCCGATCGCCGCGCCGGCCTTGTAACAGCATCGCAGCAACGCATGTCCGGCTGCTGACGGACCCGGTGCACCTTGCGATGCGAATCGTGACGGCCGGCGTGCGAAGACCGGATGCCGAAACCTCCGGTCGAGCCGTCACCGACGCCTCAGCGGATCGGCGGCTTGGGCCCAATCTCGTTGGCATCGGCCTTGTTGGCCACCACGTCGATCACCTTGCTCTTTTCGAAGTACACGGTGAAGGCCGGATACACCCAGCGATGGATGGTCGGCCACTGGCGCTTCTGGCCGCCACGTGGGTCGAGCTTTTCCTGTGGCGCGCCGTAGCGGCCTTCGACCTGGCTCATGCTCTCGCCGCGCAAGGGCAGGGCAGCGGCAGGCTTCTGCTGTGCGCGGTCGACCAGCAATGTATCGGCCGAAGCGACGGCACTGATCCCCATCAGCGCGATTGTCAGTACGACCGGCGGCATCACAAACAAACGGTTACGCATGTCATCTACTCCCCAGTGGACAAGATTTCAGATGGTGATTACAGCAAAAAACGACGACAGGCGCTGTTGCGACACGGCTGACCTGACGGGCCGCGATTGCCCGGGCGCCCCGGCCCAGGGACGGCGATGTCCTGCGTGGGCAGGCCGGCGTAGATCCGTATGCAACCACGATGAAGCAGCGGCCAAGAAAAAACCGCCCGGAGGCGGCTTTCTCGGGTCTTGCACGCGCCGCGAAGGCTTAGCGCTGACGCGCCTTGAAACGCGGGTTCGACTTGCAGATCACGAAGACCTTACCGCGGCGGCGGACCACCTTGCAGTCGCGGTGACGGGTCTTCGCAGACTTCAGGGAGGACAGGACTTTCATGGCACACCTCGGCGTAAACGGTTGGATTCGATGGAAGAGTGCCCACGGTCGAGGGTGCACCCGGAATTAAGCCGGCGATTCTAACCGGCTTTTCGTCGTGCTTTCAAGTGGTTGCAGCGCGATCGCTGCGAGCGGCGCTACACTACGCGCTGATGACCTTCCGGAAACCTGAATGACCGACCTGTCGCCCGTTCTCACCATCGATGGCCCTTCCGGTGCCGGTAAGGGCACCGTGAGCCGGATCGTGGCCGCCCGGCTGGGCTGGCATTACCTCGATTCGGGTGCACTGTATCGCGCGGTGGGTGTGGCGGCGAGCTGGGCCGACCTGGATGTCTCCGACCCGGCAGCGCTGGTGCGTTGCACCTTCGACACCAGGGTGGAATTCGACGATGCGGGCGAGGCAGGGCTGCGCGTGCTGGTCAATGGCGCAGATGCGACCAGTGAGCTGCGCCTGGAAACTACGGGCGCGCTGGCCTCGGCCATTGCCGCCATTCCCGAGGTGCGCAGCGCCCTGAAAGAGCGCCAACGCGCATTCAGGCGCGCCCCCGGCCTGGTTGCCGACGGGCGCGACATGGGCACGGTGATCTTCCCCGATGCGGCCTACAAAGTGTTTCTGACCGCCAGTGCCGAAGAACGTGCGGGCCGTCGCCATAAACAGTTGATGGAAAAGGGTGTTTCGGTTATCTTTGACGACCTGCTGCGCGAGATCATGGCCCGTGATGCCCGTGATGCGCAGCGGGTGGTGGCGCCATTGCGGCCGGCCGAAGACGCCGTGCTGATCGATACCAGCGGAATGGGAATCGAAGATGTCGTCCAGCGTGTGGTCGGGTTGCTCGCAGACCGTGCGCCGTCGTAAGCGTTTGGCAAGCGGGTTTGTCCCGCCGACCGTAAGGCGTTCCAAAGCTCCGTCGCGCATCCTGCGTGGCGGTTCTATGACTTCCAACCGACTCGCTTTCCGGAGTCGACCAACAGGCTGGGCGGTTCGCATCTGTCGCACCCCGACAATCGGCGCCCGTGTGTTCAACTGAGTAAATTCAAATGACAGAATCTTTTGCAGAACTGTTCGAAGCCAGCCAAGCCAATCTGGCGAAGCTGAAGCCGGGCTCCATCGTCACCGGTACCGTCGTGGAAGTCCGCGGCGACGTGGTGGTGATCAACGCTGGCCTGAAGTCCGAAGGCATCGTGCCGATCGAGCAGTTCCGTAACGACGCTGGCGAGATCGATGTCGGCGTAGGCGACCAGGTCAAGGTCGCCCTCGATTCCATCGAGAACGGCTTCGGCGAAACCGTGTTGTCGCGCGAGAAGGCCAAGCGCGCGATGGTGTGGGACGAGCTCGAAGAAGCGTTGGAAAAGAACGAAACCATCACCGGCCGCATCAGCGGCAAGGTCAAGGGTGGTTTCACCGTGGACATCAAGGATGTCCGCGCGTTCCTGCCCGGTTCGCTGGTGGATGTGCGCCCGGTGCGCGACCCGGCCTACCTGGAAGGCAAGGAACTCGAGTTCAAGCTGATCAAGCTTGACCGCAAGCGCAACAACGTCGTTGTCTCGCGTCGTGCAGTGGTCGAAAGCGAGCACTCGGAAGAGCGCGAGCAGCTGATGGACAAGCTGCAGGAAGGCGCGATCCTGAAGGGTGTCGTCAAGAACCTGACCGACTACGGCGCGTTCGTGGACCTGGGCGGTATCGACGGCCTGCTGCACATCACCGACATGGCCTGGAAGCGCGTGCGCCATCCGTCCGAAGTGGTCAACGTCGGCGACGAGCTGGACGTGCGCGTGCTGAAGTTCGATCGCGAGCGTAACCGCGTCAGCCTCGGCCTGAAGCAGCTGGGCGAAGATCCGTGGGACAACATCGCGCGTCGTTACCCGGCCAACAGCCGCGTGTTCGGCAAGGTCTCCAACGTCACCGATTACGGCGCGTTCGTCGAGATCGAGCCGGGCGTCGAAGGCCTGGTGCACGTGTCGGAAATGGATTGGACCAACAAGAACGTCAACCCGTCCAAGGTCGTGCAGGTCGGTGACGAAGTCGAAGTCATGGTCCTGGACGTGGACGAGGAGCGTCGCCGTATCTCGCTGGGCATGAAGCAGGTTGCCGCCAATCCGTGGGAAACCTTCGCTGCCACCCACAAGAAGAACGACAAGGTGTCCGGTCAGATCAAGTCGATCACCGACTTCGGCATCTTCATCGGTCTGGACGGCGGCATCGACGGTCTGGTGCATCTGTCCGACATCAGCTGGAACACCACCGGCGAAGATGTCGTGCGCAACTACAAGAAGGGCGACACGCTGGAAGCCGTGGTGCTGGCAGTCGATCCGGAGCGCGAGCGCATCAGCCTGGGCGTCAAGCAGCTGGAGCAGGACCCGTTCGGTCAGTACATGGCGTCCAACCCGAAGGGCTCGAAGGTCGAAGGCGTGGTGCGTGAAGTGGATGCCAAGGGCGCCACGATCGACCTGGCCGATGGCATCGAAGGCTACGTCGCTGCACGCGACATCGCCAACGAGCGCGTCGACGACGCCACTCAGCACCTGAAGGTCGGCGACAAGATCGAAGCCAAGTTCGTGGGCATGGACCGTAAGGGCCGCACCCTGCAGCTGTCGATCAAGGCCAAGGACGATGCCGAAATGCGCGAAACGTTGGAGGACTACCAGTCCGCCTCCGCGTCGGGCGGCATGACTCAGCTGGGCGCGCTGCTGCGTGCACAGTTGAACAACAACAAGTCCGAGTAAGCGCGTAGCGCTCGCAAGAGCGTAATGGATCGGCCCGGGCTTGCCCGGGCCGATTCCGATGTGTCAGTCGAAAAAAGCAAGTCTTCCCATGACCAAGTCCGAATTGATTGAAATCCTGGCGCGACGCCAAGCGCATCTGAAGTCGGACGACGTGGATCTGGCAGTGAAGTCGCTGCTGGAAATGATGGGGCAGGCGCTCTCCGATGGCGATCGGATCGAAATTCGCGGGTTCGGCAGTTTTTCGCTGCATTACCGTCCGCCACGTCTGGGACGTAATCCCAAGACCGGCGAGTCGGTCGCGCTGCCGGGCAAGCATGTTCCTCACTTCAAGCCGGGCAAGGAATTGCGTGAGCGGGTCAGCTCCGTGGTGCCCGTGGATGTGGTCGATACGGCTGACTGAAGCCCGTCTGGCGCTGCGTTTATGTCGTCTCGGTTAAGCTAGTCTGCTTCCCGACGGAGTCTCGCCATGAAGGTGCTTCGCTTGCTGGTGATGTTGGCCTTCCTGTTGGTCGGTCTGATCATCGGTGCGGTCAATTCCCAAGACGTCACGCTCGACTTCCTGTTCTCCAGCGTGCATACCAGTTCAGGCGTCGCGATCATCGTCGCGCTGCTGGTCGGTGTGTTGATCGGTGCCGGCATGGTGCTGGTCAGTGTGGTCATTCCCCTCTATTCCAAACTGCGCCAGGCCAACAAGGCTGTTGCGGTCAGTCGCGCCGACGCCAGGCCTGTCACGCCTGCGACCGTCGAGCCGCGCCCCATCGATGGACTGTAACGACGTATGGACTTTCTGACCGAGTGGATCTGGTTCTTCCTGTTCGTGCCGCTGGCTGCGCTAGGTGGCTGGATCGTGGGCCGTCGTGGCGGCCAACGCCATGGCGACACGCAGGTCAGTCGTCTTTCCAGTACTTATTTCCGTGGGTTGAACTATCTGCTCAACGAGCAGCCGGACAAGGCGATCGAGCTGTTCTTGCATATCGCCGAACTGGATAAGGAAACCTTCGAGACCCAGGTCGCGTTGGGGCATCTGTTCCGTCGCCGTGGTGAAGTGGACCGTGCGATCCGCCTGCACCAGGGCCTGGTGCAGCGTGGCGACCTGACCGATCAGCAGCGCGTCCAGGCTCTGCTGGCGCTCGGCGAGGACTACATGAAGTCGGGTCTGCTGGATCGTGCCGAAACGGTCTTTACCGAGTTGGCGCAACTGGACCAGCGTGCGCCGCAGGCGCTGCGCCATCTGATCGGCATCTATCAGGCCGAGCGCGATTGGGAAAAGGCGATCGACAACGCCACCCGCTATGAAGAAGTGACCGGCGAGCCGATGGGCAAACTGATCTCGCAATTCGAATGCGAACTGGCTGATCGCTATCGCGGCCTGGGCAAGACCGACGATGCGCTACAAGCCATCGCACGTGCCTACCAGGCCGATGGCACCTCCGTGCGCGCCGGCATTCTGGAAGGGCGCATCGAAGCCGAGCGCGGTCACGACGAAGCGGCAGTGCGCGCTTTCGAACGGGCGGCCCGGCATGATCCGGAATACCTGCCCGAGATCATTCCTGCATTGATGGCCGCGTATCGACGGGTCGGCGATATCGCTGGGGCGCGCAACTTCCTGTCGGAGATGACCGAGCACTATCGCGGCATCGCTCCGGTGCTGGCGCTGACCCAGTTGATGGAAGCCCAGGATGGCGTCGCGCCTGCGCTGGCCTATCTTGGCCGCCAGCTCAAGGATCGGCCGTCGGTGCGTGGTGAGTCGGCGTTGATCGATCTCACCCTGGCCGAGGGAAGCGACCCGGTCGGCACCTTGCAGGACCTCAAGCACATCACCGACCAATTGCTAGTGCGCAATCCGAGCTACCGATGCACGCGCTGCGGCTTCGGTGCCAAGACGCATCATTGGCAATGCCCGAGCTGCAAGGAATGGGGTACGGTCAAACCGCTGTTGAACTACGCGGTGGTCTGATGGCGTGGCTGTGGTGCGCGCTGCACCTGCTGGTCGCGGCACTGGGGACCTGGGGGCTGCGGCGCTATGCCTTGCACCGCCGCCTGCTCGATCATCCCGGTGAACGGCGTAGCCACGTGGTCGCTACCCCGCGCGGCGGCGGTATGGCAATTGTGGCGGCGATCTTGCTGGGCTGCGTTGCAGCTTGCGCGCTGTGGCCGACGTCGCGGCTGACGGTCTGCTGGTTCGCAGCGGGCCTGATCGCCGTGGCCGGCGTAGGGTGGTGGGACGATCATCGTCCGCTTTCGGCAAGGCTGCGGTTTTCGATTCACCTGGCCGCTTCGGCGGCATTGGGCGCCTTGGTTTGGCATGACACGGGCAGCGTGTGGGATGGATTGCTGACTGCCGCTGCGTCCGTGGTATTGATCAATGTCTGGAATTTCATGGATGGCATCAATGGGCTGGCCAGCACCCAGGCGGCGTTGGCCGCGCTCGGATTCTCGCTGGTGGCGCCTGCCGGTTGGTCGTGGGCAGGTCTGGCGGTTGCAGCGGCGTGCCTTGGGTTTGTGCCGTTCAATTTCCCACGTGCACGCATCTTCATGGGCGATGGCGGCAGCGGTGCGCTCGGCTATGTACTGGCGGCGCTATTGGCGCTGAACGTAGCGGGTGGTCAGGTGAGCTGGTGGATCAGCTGGTTCCCGTTGACGGTCTTTCTTGTAGACGCCGGCTTCACACTGCTTGCTCGCATGCTTTCCGGGCAACGCTGGTGGGAGCCGCATGCCCAGCACGTCTATCAACGTCTGGCGCGCCATCTTGAGACGCACGTCCCGGTAACGTGCGTTTATTTCGCTTTCAGCCTCATTGCCGTCTGCTTGTACCTGTTAATCCGTCATGATCCGTTCTGGCTGCAGGTGTCCGGCGCGCTGGCATGGGGCATGGGCACCACTGCAATCTGGCATTTTCTGCGCGATGGATTGCGCAATTCCTGACTAATGGACTTTTATGATTTCCTGGCGTGACCGTTTGACCAAGGCCCTGCCGCAGATAGCGGTCGTGGTACATGATCTGCTGATGGTGTGGGTATGCTGGCAGCTCCTGCATGCCGGCCGCTACTCGATGCTACGCGACGCGCCGGATCTGCCGCTGTGGGACTGGCGCACCGCGGTGGTGCTGGTGGCGCAGGGCCTGGTGTTCTGGAAGATGGGGTTGTATCGCGGGTTGTGGCGCTTCGCCTCGGTGCCGGACCTGTGGAACATCTTCAAGTCGAGTTTTCTCGGATTGGTCGCGATCGTGCTGGCGTTGGCGTACGACCGTCTGGATGGCGTGCCGCTGTCGGTGCTGGTGGTCTATCCCTTTGCGTTGTCGGCCATGCTGGGTACGCCGCGTCTGCTGTATCGCGCTTGGAAGGACTACCAGATCGCGCATTCCGGTGATGCGGGGCAGCGCGTGCTGATCCTCGGCGCCGGGCGCGCCGCCGAAGGGTTGGTGCGCGATCTTCGCCGTACCGGCGCGTTTGTGCCGATTGGCTATCTGGACGATGCCAGTAACCTGCATGGCGCCAAGATCCAGGGCCTCAATGTGCTGGGCAATCTGGACCAGGCCGCCGCGATCGCCAAAGAGACCGCTGCCAAATTGCTGGTGATCGCGATCCCATCGCTGGATGCCTCCGGCATGCAGCGCGTGGTGGCGATTTGCGAAAGCACCGGCCTGCCGTTCCGCATGGTGCCCAAGTTGATCAACGTGCTGGAGGGGCGCTCCTTGCCGGGCGAGTTGAAGGAGGTCGCGATCGAGGACCTGCTCAACCGCAAGCCGGTCACGCCCGATTGGCGCCTGATCCGCGACTGGCTGACCAACAAGACCGTGATGGTGACCGGCGCCGGCGGTTCGATCGGTTCGGAAGTCTGCCGCCAGTGCGCACGCCATGGCGCGCGCCGGATCGTGCTGCTGGAAATCGACGAGCTGGCGCTACTGACCATCGACTCGGATCTGCGCCGGCTGTTTCCGGATATCGAAGTGGTGCGCGTGTTAGGCGATTGCGGCGACCCGGCGGTCGTGGCGCATGCGTTGAATACTGCCACGCCGGACGCGGTCTTCCATGCGGCTGCGTACAAGCAGGTGCCGTTGCTGGAAGAGCAGTTGCGCGAGGCGGTGCGCAACAACGTGCTGGCGACCGAGAACGTGGCGCGCGCCTGCCAGCGGGCACGTATCGAGACGTTCGTCTTCATTTCCACCGACAAGGCGGTCGAGCCGGTCAATGTGCTGGGCGCAAGCAAGCGCTATGCAGAAATGATCTGCCAGAGCCTTGACGCGCGCGATGCGCCGACGCGCTTCATCACGGTGCGCTTCGGCAACGTGCTGGATTCGGCCGGCAGCGTGGTGCCGTTGTTCCGCGAACAGATCCGCCAGGGCGGGCCGGTGACCGTGACGCATCCGGATGTCACGCGTTACTTCATGACCATCCCCGAAGCCTGCCAGTTGGTCATCCAGGCGGCTGCATCTGCATCGCATGGTGCGATCTATACGCTGGACATGGGCGAGCCGGTGCCGATTCGCTTGCTTGCCGAGCAGATGATCCGTCTGGCCGGCAAGCAGCCGGGCAAGGACGTGGCGATTCTCTATACCGGCCTGCGGCCGGGCGAGAAGCTGCATGAGACGCTGTTCTATTCCGACGAAGACTATCGTCCCACCGCGCACCCTAAGATTCTGGAAGCCGGTGTGCGCGAGTTCTCGCATGAGCAGGTGCTGCAACTGGTGACGCGCTTGCGTGAGGCCGTTAACCGCTATGACATCAACGCGATGGAGACTGTATTGGGTAGCCTGATGCCGGATTTCGCGGCTGCTCGACGGAAAGTCGACGCGCGATCTGATACGGTCGTTCCATTCCCCGCACGTGAGGTCAGAAGACTGTAATGAGCCAGCGTATTCGCAAGGCCGTATTCCCCGTCGCAGGTCTTGGGACCCGCTTTCTTCCGGCAACCAAGACAGTGCCGAAAGAAATGCTGCCAATCATCGACAAGCCATTGATCCAGTACGCCGTCGACGAAGCCATCCAGGCTGGTTGCGATACGCTGATCTTCGTTACCAACCGCTACAAGCACTCCATTGCCGACTACTTCGACAAAGCCTATGAGCTCGAGCAGAAGCTGGAGCGCGCAGGCAAGCTGGAGCAGCTGGAGCTGGTGCGCCATGCATTGCCCGAGGGCGTTCGCGCCATTTTTGTCACGCAGGCAGAGGCGCTCGGCCTGGGCCATGCGGTGTTGTGTGCCAAGGCCGTTGTCGGTGACGAGCCGTTCGCGGTGTTGCTGCCGGACGATTTGATGTGGAACCGCGGCGATGCCGCGCTGACCCAGATGGCCAATGTGGCCGAAGCCTCGGGCGGCAGCGTGATCGCCGTGGAAGACGTGCCGCACGACAAGACCGCCAGCTACGGCATCGTTTCCACCGACGCGTTCGACGGCCGCAAGGGCCGCATCAACGCGATCGTCGAAAAGCCCAAGCCGGAAGTCGCGCCGAGCAATCTGGCCGTGGTCGGTCGTTACGTGCTGAGCCACAAGATCTTCGACCTGCTCGAAGCCACCGGTGCAGGCGCGGGCGGCGAAATCCAGCTCACCGATGCGATTGCCGAGTTGCTGAAGGAAGAGCAGGTCGATGCCTTCCGTTTCGAAGGTCGCCGTTTCGATTGCGGCGCGCACATCGGCCTGATCGAAGCCACCGTGCATTTCGCGCTTGAGCACGAAAAGCATGGCGGCCCAGCGAAGGAAATCCTGCGCAATGCACTGGCCCAGGCCGACGCGCGCGGCTGAGTGTTGCCTGATCGCTGTTTCCACGAACGACGCCAGCTGGCGTCGTTCGTCGTTTAGGGGCTTGTCGTATGCCTTGCCGCGCCGGCAGAGCTCGGCTTGGCAAGCCCAAGCGGGGGCAGAGATGCGCACCCTGATGCAGGCTGGGGCCGCGCAAGTGCCGCTAGAATCCGGGCATGAGCCAACCTGCCGAATCCAGTGAACTGATCAACGTGGTAGTGCTGCTCGGCGCTGCCGTGGTGGCAATTCCGTTGTTCCGTCGTCTGGGCCTGGGCTCGGTGTTGGGTTATCTGGCAGCGGGACTGGCAATTGGTCCGTTCGGGTTGGGCCTGTTCAACGAGCCGCAAGCCATCCTGCATGTGGCCGAGTTGGGCGTGGTGATGTTTCTGTTCGTGATCGGGCTGGAAATGCGCCCCTCGCACCTGTGGAGTTTGCGCAAGGAAATCTTCGGACTCGGCACGCTGCAGATCGCGGTCTGCGCGCTGGTGTTGACCGGCGTCGGCATCTTGCTCGGCTTTGCGCTACCGGTGGCCTTCGTGGCGGCGTCCGGTTTCGTGCTGACATCCACTGCCGTGGTGATGCAGCTCTTGGCAGAGCGTGGCGACGTCGCCTTGCCGCCGGGGCAGAAGATCGTGGCGATCCTGCTGTTCGAAGACCTGTTGATCGTGCCGCTGCTGGCGATCGTGGCCTGGATGGGGGCCAGCGGCGACCCGCAGGCGGCATCGCAGCGTTGGCAGGGAATCGGCATCGGTCTGGCCTGCATCGCCGGCTTGCTGGCGGCCGGGCGTTGGCTGCTCAATCCCTTGTTCCGCATCCTGGCCGCATCCAAGGCGCGCGAGGTGATGACGGCAGCAGCATTGCTGGTAGTGCTGGGCGCCGCGCTGTTGATGCAGGTGGGCGGTCTGTCGATGGCGATGGGGGCGTTCCTGGCCGGCGTGCTGTTGTCCGAGTCCACGTTCCGGCATCAGATCGAAGCGGATATCGAACCTTTTCGCGGCATCCTGCTGGGGCTGTTTTTTCTCGGTGTCGGCATGAGCCTGGACTTGCGCGTGGTGGCGGCGGACTGGCGCCTGATCGTGGTGGGCGTGCTGGCCCTGATGGTGGGTAAGGGCGTGTGCATCTATGCGGTGGCGCGGCTGATGCGCAGCGACCATCGCCAGGCGCTGGACCGTGGTGTGCTGATGGCGCAAGGCGGCGAATTCGCATTCGTGCTGTTTGCCGCCGCGTCGGCATCCGGCGTCATCGATGCCCAGGTCAATGCCAGCCTGACCGCGATCGTGGTGTTGTCGATGGCACTGACGCCGTTGTTCGTGCTGCTGCAACGGCGGCTGACGCCGGCGGCGGCGGTCTCGCTGGATGGCGTGGAAGCAGCCAGTGGCCAGACCGGCAGCGTGCTGATCATCGGCTTCGGGCGCTTTGGACAGGTGGCCAGTCAGTCGCTGCTGGCGCGCGACGTGGATGTGACCATCATCGATAACGACATCGAGATGATCCAGAGCGCGGAAGAATTTGGTTTCAAGATCTACTACGGCGACGGCACCCGGCTCGATGTGTTGCACGCCTCCGGCGCGCACAGCGCACGTGCGATTGCGGTGTGCGTCGACAACCAAGAGGCGGCCAATCGCATCGTCGAGCTGGCAACGCGCGAGTTCCCGCATGCCAAGCTGCTGGTGCGTTCGTACGACCGCCAGCATTCGCTGCAGTTGGTCGCTGCGGGAGTGGATTACCAGATCCGCGAGACCTTCGAGTCGGCGGTGCTCTTCGGCAAAGTGGCGCTGGTGGAGCTGGGGGTGGACGAGGACGAAGCCGGCATGATTTCGCGTCAGATCCGCCGCCGCGATGCCGAGCGTTTCGAACTGGAGATTGCTGCCGGCGATGCACGCGCCGGAGCCAAGCTGATGTATGGCAACACCGTGCCGACCGCGCCCCGGCCCACGCCGTTCACGCGGCCGCGTCGCGGCAGCCGCACGTTGAATCCCGATGCGGTGCCGCAGGCTGAGCCAGCAGAGACACAGACGCGCGACTAAGGGCGGCCCACAAACCCGCTGCGCAGGCGCTCCGCGGCATGGCCAGTGCGCGATGCGGAGCGCCAGTCGTCCGGTGCGATAGCCGCGATTGGACGACTGCTCGCTAGGTCTTGTTGGCCGCCAGGAGCGGGCACACACGCCTGCGCAGGCGTCGGGTGCGCCACCCCTGCTCTACGCGGTACGGATCGCTCGTGCGCTCCGGCTCCTCAGTGCGCCCACATCCCGCCAAAGATTGACGGGACGTTCTGGCAGGCGCGCTCACCGATGCCTACTAGCCATGCTTGCGCTGGGCGGCGGCGAAGGCTTCCAACTGCTCGGGCGTGGCGTCTTTCTGATGCTGCTGTTTCCACTGGGCAAATGGCATGCCGTAAACGGCTTCGCGCGCCTGTTCCTTGGTCATGGCCTGGCCTTGCGCTTCGGCCGCTTCGCGGTACCAATCGCCCAGGCAGTTGCGGCAGAAGCCGGCGAGAATCATCAGGTCGATGTTCTGCACATCGGTACGGTCCTGGTTGAGATGCTGCAAGAGCCGGCGAAATGCTGCCGCTTCGATCGAAGTGGTGCTTGAATCGGTGCGTGAGGTGGTGTCGGTCATGGCGGAATCGGGGACAATAGACGGCCTTCGACTCTACACCTGACGCCCCATGACCGCTTCTGCGCCAGCCGCCTCCGCTTCGGCCCGCCTTCTCGATGGTCGCCGCATTGCCGAGGAATTGCTCGACGGATTGAAGCTGCGGGTGGATGCGCGGCTGGCCGCCGGCAAGGCGCGACCCGGGCTGGCGGTGGTGCTGGTCGGTGGCGATCCGGCATCGTCGGTGTATGTGCGCAACAAGCGGCGCGCGGCCGAGAAGGTCGGCATCGAAGCCTTCGATTACGACCTGCCGCAGGGCACCAGCGAAGCCCAGCTGGCGTCGCTGATCGATGAGCTCAATGCCGACCCCAAGATCCACGGCATTCTGATCCAGCTGCCGCTGCCGGGCATCCCCGATGCCAACCGGCTGATACAGCGCATCGACCCGCGCAAGGACGTGGACGGATTCCATCCGCAGAATGTCGGGCATCTGGCCTTGCGCGAATTCGGGCTACGCCCGTGCACGCCGCGCGGCATCGTGACCTTGCTCGGGCATACCGACCAACCGGTGCGCGGCCGCAATGCCACCATCGTGGGGGTGAGCAACCACGTGGGCCGGCCGATGGGGTTGGAGCTATTGATCGCCGGCTGCACGGTCACCAGTTGCCACAAATTCACCCCGCCCGATGTGCTGGAAGCGAGCGTGCGCAATGCCGACATCCTGGTGGTGGCGGTGGGCCGCCCGGGCCTGATTCCGGGCGAATGGGTCAAGCCGGGCGCGGTGGTGATCGATGTCGGCATCAACCGGCTCGATGATGGCCGCCTGGTGGGCGACGTCGGCTTCGACGCCGCCGCGCAGCGCGCGGCCTGGATCACCCCGGTGCCGGGCGGGGTAGGGCCAATGACCGTGGCAACGCTGATGCAGAACACCATCGAGGCCGCCGATGCCGCCGGGAGTGGGGATTCGGGATTGGGGATTGGTTAACCGCAGCGGCCACGCGCACGCGTCGGCCCATCCGGATTGCATCCGAGATCGGCCGGCCATCGGCATCCTGACAAACAAGCGAACGGCGAACGGTGCAGGGCCCGCCGTTGCGAATCCCGACTCCCCAATCCCGGCTCCAATGCGTTAAAATGCCGCGCTTCCCCAAAACTCGGGTCCGCCGATGCTACGCATCCAGGCTGAAGCTCTCACCTACGACGACGTTTCGCTCGTCCCCGCTCATTCGATCGTCCTGCCCAAGGACGTCAGCCTGGAAACCCGGCTGACGCGCGACCTGCGCCTGAAACTGCCGATTCTGTCGGCGGCAATGGACACAGTGACCGAACACCGTCTTGCGGTGGCCATGGCCCAGCTGGGCGGCATCGGCATCATCCACAAGAACCTGACCCCGCAGCAGCAAGCCGGCGAAGTGGCTCGGGTCAAGAAGTTCGAGTCCGGCGTGATCACCGAGCCGTTCACCGTCAGCCCGGACACGACCATCGGCGAAGTGCTGGCACTGACGCGCGCGCGCAACATCTCCGGCGTGCCGGTGGTGGATGGCAGCGAACTGGTCGGTATCGTCACCAGCCGCGACATGCGCTTCGAAAAGAAGCTCGACGATCCGGTCCGCCACATCATGACCAAGAAGGACCGCCTGATTACCGTGCGCGAAGGCGCCAGCGATGAGGAAGTGCTCGAGCTGCTGCATCGCAACCGGATCGAAAAGGTCCTGGTGGTCAACGACAGCTTCGAGCTGCGCGGCCTGATCACGGTCAAGGACATCCAGAAGAAGACCGACAACCCCAATGCCGCCAAGGACAGCGCCAAGCGTTTGCTGGTGGGCGCGGCGGTGGGCGTGGGCGGCGATACCGAGCAGCGCATCGAGCTGCTTGCCGCAGCCGGCGTGGACGTGGTGATTGTCGATACCGCGCATGGCCATTCGCAGGGCGTGATCGATCGCGTGGCGTGGGTCAAGAAGACCTATCCGCAGTTGCAGGTGATCGGCGGCAACATCGTCACCGGCGATGCGGCATTAGCGTTGATGGATGCCGGTGCGGACGCGGTCAAGGTCGGCGTGGGCCCGGGTTCGATCTGCACCACGCGAGTGGTTGCCGGCGTGGGCGTGCCGCAGATCACTGCGGTGGACATGGTGGCCGAAGCGCTGCAGGACCGCATCCCCTTGATTGCCGATGGCGGCATCCGCTATTCCGGCGACATCGGCAAGGCGCTGGTGGCCGGTGCCTCGACGGTGATGGTCGGCGGCCTGTTGGCCGGTACCGAAGAAGCGCCGGGTGAGGTCGAACTGTTCCAGGGCCGCAGCTACAAGAGCTACCGCGGCATGGGCAGCCTGGGTGCGATGGAGAAGGGGTCCAAGGACCGCTACTTCCAGGATGCCTCCGATGCCGACAAGCTGGTTCCCGAAGGCATCGAGGGCCGCGTGCCGTATCGCGGGCCGGTCGGCGGCATCATCCATCAGCTCATCGGTGGCCTGCGCGCGACCATGGGCTATGTGGGCTGCGCCACCATCGAAGACATGCGGACCAAGCCCAAGTTCGTCAAGATCACCGGCGCCGGCCAGCGCGAAAGCCACGTGCACGACGTGCAGATCACCAAAGAGCCGCCGAACTATCGCGCCGGGTAACCGGGAATGGGGAATCGCGAATCGGGAATCGTAAGAGCCCGCCGCCTCCTCATCCGATAGCGGTCGGCGCTGCGTTTGCTGTTGCGATTCCCTCATCCCGATTCTCGATTCCCGGCTCTCAATGACCAACATCCATACCGACAAGATCCTCATCCTCGATTTCGGTGCGCAGTACACCCAGCTGATTGCGCGGCGTATTCGCGAGATCGGGGTCTACTGCGAGATCTGGGCGTGGGATCACGATCCGTCGGAGATTGCCGGTTTCGGTGCCAAGGGCATCATCCTGTCCGGCGGCCCGGAGTCGACCACGTTGCCGGGCGCACCGGTGGCGCCGCAGGAAGTGTTCGATAGCGGCCTGCCGGTGTTCGGTATCTGCTACGGCATGCAGACCCTCGCCGCGCAATTGGGTGGTGCGACCGAGGCAGCGGATCAACGCGAATTCGGCCATGCCGAAGTGGACGTGGTGGCGGCAGATGCCTTGTTCTCCGGCCTCACCGACCACGCCGGCGCCTCGCGCCTGAATGTATGGATGAGCCACGGCGACCACGTGTCGCAGGTGCCACCGGGCTTCACCATCACCGCCACGACCGACCGCATTCCGGTGGCGGCCATGTCCAACGAAGCCAAGCGTTGGTACGGCGTGCAGTTCCATCCTGAGGTGACGCATACCTTGCAGGGCCAGACCTTGCTGCGCCGCTTCGTGGTGGATGTCTGCGGCTGCCAGACGCTGTGGACCGCGGCCAACATCATCGAGGACCAGATCGCGCGCGTGCGCGAACAGGTGGGCGACGATGAAGTGATTCTTGGGTTGTCCGGCGGCGTCGATTCGTCGGTGGTGGCCGCGCTGCTGCACAAGGCGATCGGCGACAAGCTGACCTGCGTGTTCGTCGATACCGGCTTGCTGCGTTGGCAGGAAGGCGACCAGGTGATGGCGATGTTCGCCGAGCACATGGGCGTCAAGGTGATTCGCGTCAACGCCGCCGACCGTTATTTCGCCAAGCTGGAAGGCGTCAGCGACCCGGAAGCCAAGCGCAAGATCATCGGCAACCTGTTCGTGGAGATCTTCGACGAAGAATCCAACAAGCTGGCCAATGCCAAGTGGCTGGCGCAGGGCACGATCTATCCGGACGTGATCGAGTCGGCCGGCAGCAAGACCGGCAAGGCGCACGTGATCAAGAGCCACCATAACGTCGGTGGCTTGCCCGAGCACATGAAGCTGGGCCTGGTCGAGCCGTTGCGCGAATTGTTCAAGGACGAGGTGCGTCGCCTTGGCGTGGAACTCGGCCTGCCGCGCACCATGGTGTATCGCCACCCGTTCCCGGGCCCCGGCCTGGGCGTACGCATTCTGGGCGAGGTGAAGCGCGAGTACGCCGAGTTGCTGGCCAAGGCCGACGCGATCTTCATAGACGAACTGCGCAAGGCCGACCTGTACGACAAGACCAGCCAGGCCTTCGCCGTGTTCCTGCCGGTGAAGTCGGTCGGCGTGGTCGGCGACGCCCGCGCCTACGAATGGGTGATCGCGCTGCGCGCGGTGGAGACCATCGACTTCATGACCGCGCATTGGGCGCACCTGCCGTACGACTTCCTCGGCACCGTGAGCAACCGCATCATCAACGAACTGCGTGGTGTGTCGCGCGTGGTCTACGACATCTCCGGCAAGCCGCCGGCGACGATCGAGTGGGAGTGATCCCGCGTGCGGCACTGCCCGGCACGGTCTAGCAAAATGTCCTGAGACCCGCGTAACTGCGGGCTTTGGGTTTTTGGGTCTGGCAAGTTCGGGTAGTGTTTTAGCCAGCGAAAGCTCCGTTGGGCGGGCTTTTGCTTCTGTGCTTTACGCTGCTCTACCAATTATCTCGTGAACACGGTCTTGCCCTGGGTGCGACCGTCGATCATGTTGCGGATCGCGTCGCGGGCTTCGGTCATCGGCACCACCGCTCCGACTTCGGGGGCGATGTTGTTGCGGATGACGAATTGCATCATGGCCTTCATTTCCTCAAGCGTGCCCATGATGGTGCCGCGGATGTCGATCTGTTCGACGAGGATGCGCAGCACGTCGGTTTCGGCGATGTTCCCGGTGGTGATGCCGTTGATCACCAGGACGCCACCGCGCTTGACCGCCTTCAGGCTGTCTGCCCATGTCGCCGCGCCGATGTTGTCGACGACTGCGTCAACGCGGCGTGGCAAGGCCTCGCCATGTCGCAATACCCGGTTGGCGCCAAGGCGTTCGGCAATGGCGGCCCCTTCATCATTGCGGTGGTGACCCACACTTCGAAGCCGGCAGCACGGCCCATCGGTATGAGCGCCGTCGACATACCGCCCGAAGCGCCCTGTACGAGAAGCGTCTGCCCCGGAATCAACCGTGATTTGGTAAAGAGCGAGCGATAGGCCGTGAGCCACGCGGTGCCGAGCAGCGAGGCGTGAAGCGGTGACAAACCGTCAGGAATAGGGACCGCGTTGCGTTTCGGGACGGCGACATAATCGGCCATCGTCCCGGGCACGAGTTCGCTGATAACGTGCCAGTGCGGGTCGAGGGTCTCGTCGCCTTTCCAGTCGTCGCTGCCCAGTACCGGATAGAGCACGACGGGCGTGCCGTCTTCGAGCACGCCTGCGGCATCGTTGCCCAGGATCATCGGGAAGGGGATCGGCTGCTCCTGGGAGGTCATGCCGCGCAGGGTGAAAATGTCGTGCCGGTTAAGGCTGGCATGGGTCACCTTCACGCGTACCCAGCCCTCTTGCACGATGGGCTCGGGGCGCTCTCCGACGACGACGGAGGCAAGCGGGTCGTCGACGTTGGCTTCTTTGGCGTAGACGGCAAACATGGTCGTTCTCCTTCAGTCGGTTGGACGTTTTGTGCCGCGCGCACGTGAAGTCGAAGTGAGCGCTGGCGCAAGGTTTGCCCTGCGGTACCGCAGTTGAAATCTGGCTTCCATGGGTCCAGCTGATGAGCCCTGCGCCCTAGCGGGTTCCTTGGTGCTCGAGATGGCGTCGGAAGCAGCCAAGCGAATGGTCGTTGACGATGCCGACCGCCTGCATCCAGGCGTGGATGATGGTCGGTCCGACGAACTTGAAGCCGCGTCGCTTCAGTTCCCTGGAGATGTTCTCGGACAGTGGCGTACTGGCCACCAGGCTTACACCGTCACCCAGGATGGGAACGCCAGCCGTGAAGGACCAGCAGAAGGCCGAGAAGTCTTCGCCGCGATCCTGCATGTCGCAGTAGATTTGCGCGCCCTTGATGGTGGCTTCGATCTTGGCCCGCGCACGCACGATGCCGGGGTTCGCCATCAGCCGCTCGATATCCTGCTCGTCGAAAGCGGCGACCTTGACCGGATCGAAACCCGCGAAGGCAGCGCGAAAGGCTTCGCGCTTGCGCAGGATGGTGATCCAGGCCAGACCTGCCTGGAACCCTTCCAGCATGAGCATCTCCCAGAGCATCCTTGGGTCGCGCTGGGGCACGCCCCATTCGGCATCGTGGTAGTCGCGCATCAGCGGGTCGTTCTGGGCCCAGCTGCAGCGTTCGCAAGATGGGTTCTCAGGCATGGTGTTGGCCTCTCTTCAATCAATCCGCGGGCTGGCATTGGGCAACCACTTCATCCACCGGCAAGGGGAGGTGAGCGGCGCGCTTGCGGGAATACCGCAAAGCCATGCCTACACCGTCCTGATCGTGCCGCCATCGATGACGAACTCGGCGCCGTGGATCGCCGCCGCACGATCGGCAGCGAGGTAGGCGATAAGATCGGCCACCTCTTCAGGTTCGGCTGCGCGCCCGATCGGGATACCGCCCAGGGCATCGAGCACAGACTGACGCGCTTGCTCGATCGTGCCGCCAGATTTGCTGAGCGTTTCCAGAAAGTCCTGCGTGGCCTCGGTCATGATCCAGCCCGGTGAGACGGCATTGACCCGCACGCCCTTGGGGCCGAGCTCTTTGGAAATCGACTTGCTGTAGGTCCGCAGCGCGGCCTTGGCGGCGGCATAGCCTGTCGTCGACTCGGGCAACGGCAGAACCGACTGAATCGAGGTGATGTGCACCACAACGCCGCTGCCACGCTCCAGCATCTGCGGAATCAACAGCCGATCGAGTCGCACGGTCGCCAGCAGGTTGAGGTTCAGTTCGGCAAGCCAGTGCTCGTCCGTCAGCGCGGCGAAACCTCCGGCTGGCGAAGAGGAGCCACCGACGACATGAGCCAGGATGTCGACGCCGCCAAGCCGCTCAAGCGCCGCCGTGGCAAACGCCTGGCCGCCTTCCGCGGTCGTCAGGTCGGTCTGCACGTATTCGACGCCTCCGATAGGGGTGTTGATCGTGCGAGCCGCGGTGATGACACGGGCGCCGCCAGCGAGGAAGCGCTCGACCGTGGCACGGCCCAGCCCCTTGGTGCCACCGCTGACGAGCACGCGCTTGCCGGCGAATTCGGTCGGATCTGCCTTCATGCCCATACCCTTGTCTCCAGGGTCTTGATGGCATCGTTGACCATCGTGAAACGATAGGTGAAGCGCAGCGGGCTACCGGGGAAGTCGCCATGGGTGGGGCCTTCGAGGACCACGACGCCGTCCTCTTCACGCACGGTATCGGGCTCGAAGATCGCCTTCACCGCGATCCCTTCTTCCTCGAGCAGTTGGCGGATTCTGGCCTGCCCCACGTATTGCTTGCCGTTGTCGATGAAAACGGCGTCCTCGTGGAAGTGTTTCATCATGCCGTCGAGATCGAGACGGATGTTTGCCTCGATGTAGTCGGCGATCGGGTTGGGTAGCTTGATTGACATGGTCATCTCCTCGGCGGTGATGGCGTCAATTTAGCGGTGGACTTTTCGCCTGATAAGCCAGATAAAGGCGCATGGAGTATCACGGAAAGCGGGATAATGACGCGTTATTCGCTGATCGAGCTTGAAGCGGTTCTCGCCATCGTGCGCTGCGGCTCGTTTCGTGCGGCGGCACTGGAACTGGACATGTCAACCACGGCTATCAGCAGCGCGGTAGGCAAGCTCGAGCGAGACCTTGGCGTGCGGTTGTTCAACCGCACCACGCGCAGCGTCTCGCTTACCGATGCGGGGCGGATGTTCGTCGACCGCATCAAGCCTGCCTTCGAGGGCATCCAGAATGCGCTGAACGCGGTGCGCTCCCATCAGGAGACGCCATCCGGTACCTTGCGCATCAATGCTTTTGCCACCGCCGCGCGGGAGATCATGGCGCCGCTGGTGTTGAGCTACCTGCAGCGCTATCCGCTGGTGCATGTCGACATCGTCACCGAGGGGCGACTGGTTGACGTGGTGGCGGCGGGCTTCGATCTGGCCGTGCGCAGCGCCGATCTGGTGCCCAGCGACGCGATCGCCATACCGCTGGGGCAGAGGCGGCGCATGTCGGTGGCTGCCTCTCCCGCCTTCTTCGAAAACCGGGCTATCCCGAAAGTCCCGCAGGATCTGCTCGCTTACCCCTGCGTTCGCGGTCGGCTTCCCGACGGTACATTGCTCAGGTGGCGGTTCGAGAAGGGCGGTGAAGAGCTGCAGCTGGAGGTCCAGGGACCGATCACGCTCGACGAGGCGTCGCTGGCGCGGATCGCGGTGGCCAATGGTGTGGGCATCGGCTATTTCATGGAGGCCGATATCCGCGAAGACATCGCCGCAGGGCGGCTCGTGCGCATCCTCGAAGACTGGACGCCGCCGCTCGCGCCGCTGTGCCTGTATTACTACAACCGGCGCAATTCTTCTGCGGCCTTCCAGGCCTTCATCGCGCTGGCACGTGACTACACGGCCGGACGGCTTGCGTAGCCCGCTTCGGCATCACGTGCGTCTAGTCCTGGAACTTGTGGATGGTGCGCCGACCTCTCCGTGTTGGAGCTGCATCCCGGACTTGCCATCCTTCTCACTGCTCCGTGGCGTTCTCGCCGTCTAGGCCCGGACCACGTCCGCTCCAGACGCAGGCAGGTCGGGCTAGAGCGGACGCTCGCCAAGGCTCCAACTCGGTCCCTCGAATGCATGACCGGCTGGAACCCGGCTTCTGGCGTTATAGCGTTGGATCCAACCCGGGTACGCGGCAGCGGGTCGGCTGACTTGGTCGAGTTCGGCCAGGTCCTCGCTCGAAAGCGTCAGTTCCAGCGCTCCGAGGTTCTCGGTCAGTTGCTCGGGGCGTTTGAGGCCGACGATGACGCTGGTGACCGCCGGACGAGAGAGCAGCCATGCGAGCGCGATCTGGGCAGCGGTCGCGTCATGCCGCGCGGCCACGGTCTTCAAGGTGTCGATGATGTCGTGCACCCGTGTTTCGTCAACCGGCGGAAAGGCGATCGACGCGCGGCGCGCGGTGTTGTCTGTGTGACCATGGCGATCGAACTTGCCGGAGAGCAGTCCGCCGGCCAGCGGACTCCAACATAGCAGGCCGATCTGTGCATCCATGACCGCAGGCACCAGCTCATGTTCGATGTCCCGCCCCGCGATGGAGTAGTAGGCCTGAAGGGAGGCGCACCGCGTCAATCGCCGCCGCCGTAGACGTCCGCTGTATCGATGAAGTTGATGCCGGCATCGAGGGCCTGGTCGACGATGGCGTTCGTCTCCTGCTGCGACAGGCGCCCAATGGCTGCACCCGCAGGCGTCGTGGCACCACCGAAGGTCATGCCGCCGAGGCAGAACTTCGACACGAAAAGACCGGTGCGACCAAACTGGGCGTAGTGCATGAGAGGTCCTCGCTGCCGTAGGGAAGAGGATCGCAGGACACGGGGAGATCACATTATCGAGCGGCAGCCCTCTCCAATCCATTATCGAAGCGACGCATTTCATCATCCACCGGCCAGGCATGGACCCTGTTCGACGCCTTCTCGCTGCTCCGCTTCGGCAGCCTGCTGACCACGCAGGGATGCGCAGGGGCGCCGGACACGGCGTTCCCATCCTGTCGGTAGACGGAGATGCTGGTGAGTGCACCCGCAACAATCTCACGCGTGCCGTCTGCCAAGCGAATATTGAAAGCTGCCGTGGTACGAGACACTGACGTTAGCCTGTCGCTGCCCGGCCGGCTCGCTGTATCTCCCACGAATGCAAGACCTGTGCTGCTGACGGCAGAGGCCTATGCCCATCACGGCCACTTCTTCAAGGATGTGGATTCGGAGCTCTGCCGAGGATGGGGTTGAACGAACTCAGCTGCTTTCGGCCATTGCCGGCGGACAACCCATCATTCCAAGGTGTTGATCCGATCCGGCGGGGTTTTCGTTGGCTTGGAGAAAATCCACTTCCTGCCCTCCCGCCTCCGGTCCGGTGGCGGGGTAGGCGAGTGTGTGTCATGCAAGCATCGGCACGGAGTGATCGCAGCTGCGTGCGCCGCTGGCGTTCTGCTCCCAACGCAGGTCGCCTGCATAGCGCTGCGCCATGCGGCCTTCGTCGTCCAGGGCGAACAGGTGCAGCCAGCGATTGTCGAACAGGGCGCGGACCTGCGGGTGGCGTTCGAGGATGGTGGCGATCGCTTCGGGCGGTGCTTCGATCAGCACGGAGAGCCGCAGCGGCTCGTGGGTCAGGCGTTGGCCGTCATGCACCGATTGCCACGGCAACCCGGTGCGCAGGATCCCGCCGTTGCCCTCGACCACACCGATGCCGCCGGTGACGTTGTGCAGCAGCTTGTTGCCGGCACCAAGACTCTCGGGCGCGACGGTGGATCCGTAGTACTGCAGGCTGATCCAGCTGGCGACGACGACCGGTGCGGTCAGGATCAACTCCAGCACGCCGAAGCCGTCGTCGTAGCGCCAGTCGTAGTCGTGGAGGAAGGCGCGTCCGGCCAGATCGCGCCCGGCAGTGCGCGAGCGCGTTGCGGCGATGAAGGCCTGGCAGCCGGCAAGTGCCCATTCGGGGCGAATCTCGGCCCAGTCGCGGGCACGATGTGCGATGTCCTGGCTGCGATGCGCGCGGGGCAGGCGCACGGCACGTTCCCCGCGCGCCAGCGCCCCGGCTGCGGCCAGCCACTGCCTCGCTTGGGCGAGATCGTCGGCATGCCCGGGCGAAGGGTGATCGGCGGTGTAGAGGGTGACCGCATCGGTCGTGGTGTCGTGCAGTGCAGCCAGGAATAACGTGTCGGCGGGAATGACGATGCCGCGTGCGGCAAGACCGGCGCGCACCTGGCTATCGTTGAGCAGCGAGGCGAGCAACCGCGCGTTCACTTCGCCCGAATAGCCGCCGCATGCGCCGCAGTGCAGCGCGCTCGCATGAGGGTTGTTGACCACTTTCGCACCATGGCCGGCGAGTACCACCAGCCGGGCGAAGCCGCCGGTGAACGACATCGCCTTGAGGATGCGCGTGGCCATGGTCAGCCGGGTCTCCAGGTCCAGCCCGTCGGCAGGGCGTGGCGCTGGCTCGTCCGGTGCATGCGGGCGGGCCAGCGCCAGCCCGTCGCGCAGCAGCTTGGCAACGTAGATCGGGCCGGTGGCCTCGACGAAGGCGAACGAGGAAATGGCCGCCAGCTTGAAGCGGCCCCAGGCGCGCTTGGCACGTGCCGCGATCCGTGCGCTGAGGTCGGAGGCGGCTGCCGACGACGTTGCATCTCCCGCGCAGGTGGTCACACCTGGCGTGAGCAATACGGGCAGGCGCGCTTCGACCACGTCCGAGGCAAACCGGCGATGCCCGATGCCCAAGCCGAAAAACCCTGCAAACCCGAGGGTCTGGATGCCCGAATCGAGGCTTTCCAGCGCCCGGCGGAAGACTTCCGAGCGCACATCGATGCAGAACGCCATTTGCAGCTTCACACGCCCAGATGCGACCTGGGCCGGCGATGGCGCGGCCAGCACGGCGTTGAGCTTGCGCTGCGCGGCACGTTCGGCCGCTTCCTGCAGGATGCTGTCGATGACATCGTCCGACGTTGCAGCGACCGGCTCGGCGTAGGCGGCAACGGCCCTCTGCCAGCCAGGCACCAGCGTGCAGGCGCCGTTGCCCAGCAGCGCGGCTTCCCAGAGCAGGCGGATGGCGAGCAGATCGGTGACGCATGCATCGGTTGCGCCGCTCAACTCTGCCTGCCAGAGCCGATACCGGGCGAGCTGGCCCCAGCCGCCCAACGTGGTCAGCAAGCGGTGGAAATAACCGTCCAGTGCGTCCTGCGAAAGTCCCAGGCGAGCGACGCAGTCGCCGATGGCGTCTTCGGCATTGGCTGGCGCCTCCGCCACATACCGTGCGAAACCTGCCAGGCCGGCGATTTCCGGAGTCAGATCGTGGGTCGCGATGATCCGCCAGGTGCTGTAGGCGCCACCGGACTGGCCGACCGCCCAGAGCGCCTGGCCCTGGTCGAAATAGCCGGCTGCCCAGTGACCGATGCGCTCGTTGACGATGCCGGGCCAGTCGACCGCATCCGCGTCGCGGGCCAGCTCGGCGACCGTGGGGAGCGCCTGCGGGGCAGGGCGTGCGGCTTGGACCGTCTGTTTCAGTGCGGGCAAGTTCGGCGGCCGCAGGGCTGCCGGCGCGTTCTGCAAGGCGGCTTGCAGATCCTGCTCGGCGATCTGGCCGGACTGTAGCCGCTCTGCATACCAGGACCGCGGCATGGTGATCGCGATACCGGACGCGCGCCGCAGTCGCGCCCCCGCCATTTCCAACGGCTCGCTGGCCTGGCCGAGGAAGGGGTTGACCGCAACGCTGGAGGCGAGCGGCCACAGCGGCGGGATGGCGCGTGCCGCACGTTGGGCGGCGGCGATGATCACATCGTGGGACAGGGACACAGGCATGGCGGTGGGCGTGGTGGTCATCAGCGTGGGGGCCTGGGGTGAAGGGGTTCAGGAGGTCTTGCGAATGGACCAGCCGCCGAGCAGGCGATCGATCGTGGCGTTGGCATACAGCCCATTGGAGAGGTGGACGCGGAGCCCGGCAGCCGCGGGGTGCGAGGCCCAGAGCGGGAACAGCGCCTGCGCCACCGCCACCAGCCCGAAGCTCAGTACCGCAAGCGTCATCAGCGTCCATTCCAGCCGCCCCGGTGCGGGCGTGCCTGGCAGCACGCCGGCCGTCAGCCATTCGGCAGCGGTCTGCAGCGCGAAGTAGCCGATCGCTGCGGCACTGGCGTAGATCGCCGTCCTGCGGGTAAGAGGGCGTGGCGCGGCATCGGCAAGGCCCTGGGCCAGCAGGTAGGCGACACCAAAGATCAGGATCGCGCCCAGTGCCAGCGCCTGTGGCGACTTGTGCTCGAAGCCGAAGGTGAACCCGAAGGCAGTGCCGATGCCGATATAGATCGCCAGTGCGATCAAAAATGCGCGGCCGACCGCCGACCCGTTCGGAACGGCGACCGGCCCGGGCCGGCGGATGGCCGCCACCTGCTCGACCGCTCGGCCGGAGGCCAGGAACGCGTGCGCCTTGTAGAGCGAGTGCGCCACGATGTGCAGCAGGGCCAGCGGGAACAGCGCCAGACCGCACTGGAGCATCATGAATCCCATCTGCGCGACCGTCGACCAGGCCAGCGAGGTCTTGACCGCCGGCTGGGTCAGCATCACCAGTGCACCGAACAAGGCGGTGAACCCGCCCAGCATGGCCAGCACGGCGAGCACGCCGGGGGCGGCGAGCATCAGGTCGGCAAAGCGGATCAGCAAAAAGCCGCCGCCGTTGACCACGCCGGCGTGCAGCAAGGCCGATACCGGCGTGGGCGCTTCCATCATCTCGGTGAGCCAGCCGTGGGTCGGGAATTGCGCCGATTTCAGCACCGCCGCGAGTGCGATCAGGGCGGCCGCCGCGACCAGCGCCCAGGAGTGCTGCCCGCGCGCGGCCAGCGCATTGATCGCGGCGATATCGGTCGTGCCCATGCTTTTCCAGATCAGCACCGCGCCGCAGGTCAGGGCGATACCGCCGGTGGTGGAGAACACGCGCTTCTTGCGTGCGGCGCGCTGCGCCTCGACGCGCTCGGGGTAGAACAGCAGCAGGCGATGCATCGCGATGCTGGTGGCGATCCAGGCGATGACGACCTGGACCAGGTTGCCGGCCTGCACCAGCAGCAGCACCGCTGCCAGCGCCATGCACAGCCAGCCGGTGAAATAGCCCTGGCGTGCCTCGCCGTCGAGATAGGTGCGCGCGTACCGCACCACGATCCAGCCAACGAAGGCCACCAGCAGGAGCATCGTCACGCTGACCGCGTCCAGCCGCGCGGACAGGCCGATATCGCCCCATCCGATCAGCGGGCTGGCGCCGGTGCCTCGCAAGAGCACCAGCGCCAGCGATGCGATCGCGATGCAGAGCGCGCCGAGCGCGGCGCCTTCGGCGAGGAGGGGAATCTTCAGTGGAGGCCGACCGCCGCGCCCCAAGGCGACGACAGCGGCGGTCAGCAACAGGAGTGGTGCGAACAGTGGGAGTAGATAGAGCGACAAGGCAATCCCCTAAGAACGAACGTGGTGGCGGGCCGCGCCACGATAGCGATCGGTGGGGTTGGATAAAAATTCATTGTTCTTGCGGATTCGTTCGTTATTATCGAACGATATGGCCGCCTTGAACTACAACCATCTGCGCTACTTCTGGGCGGTCGCGCACGACGGCAATCTCACCCGTACTGCCGAGCGTCTCAACCTCACCCAGTCGGCGCTTTCGGTGCAAATCCGCAAGCTGGAGGAGCGCCTGGGCCATGCGCTGTTCGAACGCCGCGGGCGACAACTGCATCTGACCGAGGCCGGGCAGATCGCGCTCGACCATGCCGATGCGATTTTTGCCACCGGCGATGAGCTGCTCGGCACGCTGCGGCAGACAGGTGCGGCGCGGCAGGCGCTGCGGGTCGGCTCGCTTGCCACGCTGTCGCGCAACTTCCAGATGGAATTCCTGCGGCCGCTGCTGGGCCGCACCGACATCGACCTCATCCTGCGTTCGGGCAGCGCGGGTGAACTGCTGCGCGCACTGGAGGCGCTCAATCTCGACGTGGTGCTGCTGAATCGGGCACCTGCCGGCGACGCGCTGTCCCCCTTCGTCACTCACCGGCTCGCGGAGTACCCGGTCAGCCTGGTGGGGACGCCGGATCGCCTGGGCCATGCGGCCAGCTTCGCCGACCGCCTTCGCAGCCACCCCATCATCCTGCCGACGGTGGATAGCAGCGTGCGCATCGGCTTCGACGCATTGGCCGACCGGCTGGGCGTGCGGCCGCAGATCGTGGCGGAAGTGGAGGACATGGCGATGATGCGACTGCTTGCCCGCGAGGACATCGGCCTGGCGGTTCTTCCGCCGATCGTGGTCAAGGACGAGATCGCCGCTGGCGCGTTGATGGAAGGCGATCAATTGCCGGACATCGTGGAGACCTTCCATGCGGTGACCATGTCGCGACGTTTCCCGAATCCTCTGCTCCGGCTTCTGCTGCAGCCCTCGACCAGGCCAGACAGCCCGTAATACTGCTCGGTTGCCATCTGCGGGCAGGCATGCAGACCCATGCATTGACAGGGGGCGCCAAGCCGCTGCAGTGCGGTCTTGAACGCAAGGCGCGCGTGCAGCCGCACCGCCGAAGCGCAGGCGCGCGGGCTCGAGCCGGATCGACCAGCCGCATTGCTAGGCGGGGATGAGGCTGGTCAACGCGAAGTTGGGGTCGGCGGCTTGCTGCGGCGTCGGCGAGCGTCCCAGTTCGAGCAGCTTGCGGGCCGCCAGATGATCCTGTGGCCGATTGATCGAGTCCACGGCGCAGAGTTCGCCATCGACGTAGTAGAAGAGGGAGAACGTGCTGGTCGCCAGGTCGCCGCGCACCACCGCCTGCGTGTGGCCTGCGGCAAAGCCGGCCATTTGCAGCCTGACCTCGTACTGCTCCGACCAGAACCAGGGCAACGCAGGGTAGGGGCGATGCTCGCCCAGCAGTGAGGCGGCAGCGGATTTGGCTTGTTCGATTGCATTCTGGACCGACTCCAGCCGCAGCAAACCGCTGCCTGCACGCTGCCGCACCGTGCAGTCGCCGGCACCGACGATGCCGGGGCTGCTACTGCGTGCGCACGCGTCCACGATCAATGCCCCGCGATCGCAAGCCAATCCGGCCTGCTGGGCCAGTTCGCCGTTGGGGATGACGCCGATCCCGACGACGACCAGGTCTGCCGGGAACACGCGCCCGTCCGCGGTGTGGACGGCAGTCACCACGCCGCGATTGCCGCTCAATGCGCTGACGTTGCTGCCCAGTTCGATGGTCGCGCCGTTGTCTCGATGCAGGCGAAGGAAGAAGTCCGCCAGTTGCGGGCTGACGACGCGCGCCATCAGCCGATCGGCCGCCTCCAGCACAACGACCTGCTTGCCGAGCCGCCTGGCGATGGAGGCGAATTCCAGCCCGATGAAGCCGCCACCGATCACCACCACCTGCGAGGTGTGCGGCAGGATCGCGGCAAGCGCGCGAGTGTCGGCCATGTCGCGCAACATGCAGACATGGCCGAGCCCGGCGCCTGGGACCTCCAGCCGGCGGGCGCGTGCGCCGGTGGCAAGACACAGCCCTGTGTAGCCCAGGGTGCTGCCGTCATCCAGGTGCAGCGTGCGGGTGGCGTGTTCGATGCGCATCACCCGGGCGCTGGCATGCCACTGGATGCCCTTGCGGTTCAAGGCCTCGGGTGCGCGAATGTACAGCTGGGTGTCGCTCACCTCGCCCAGCAGAAACCCCTTGGAAAGCGGTGGACGGTGATAGGGCGCGCAGGGCTCGTCCCCCAATAAGACGATGGAGCCCGTATAGCCGCCGCTGCGCAGGGATTCGGCGGTCTGCAGGCCCGCCTGACCCGCACCGACGATGACCATGCCGCTCATCGCGCACCTGCCGTGCGCAGGCTCATGTCTGCCGATCCGGAAAGCGTACGGTCATGTCCGATGTCGGTACGAGCTGGCACGCCAGGCGGCTGTTGCTGCGCCGTTCGGCCGCCACGCTGTCGAGCATGCCGGCCTCCATGTCTAGCAGTGGCAGGTCCTGGCCGCCGGCCTCCACGTAGCAATGGCAGGTGGCGCACGCACAGGAGCCGCCGCACTGCGCTTCGATGCCATCGATGCCGTGATGCATGGCCCCTTGCATCAGGGTCCATCCCGGCGCGAGGTCGACCGCCACGGTCTCGCCGCTCGGTTCGATATAGGTGATGGTGGGCATGGTCGCTTCCTAGTACGCGCGCATGGGCAGATGCGACAGCCCACGGGTGATGCTGTTGGGAATGCGTTGCACCGGCCCGGTCAGCGTGAAGTGGTCGATGTAGCGGGCCAACGCTGCGAATGTGGCCATCCCTTCCAGCTTGGCGAGCGCCTGGCCTGCGCAATTGTGCGTCGCCAGCCCAAATCCCAGGTGATCGACGGGATTGCGCTCGATGTCGAAGCGGTCCGGTTCCGGATAATGGCGTTCGTCGCGATTGGCCGAGGCATAGCTCACGATCACCCGCGCGCCTGCGGGAAGCACGACACCTTCGCCCAGATCGACCTGGCGGGTAGTCACGCGCGAGAGGTGCTGCAGCGGGCCGTCGATGCGGACGATTTCCTGGAAGGCGGCAGATGCCTTGCCCGGATCCTGGCGCAACCTTTCCCACTGCTCGGGATGTTGCGCGAACTGCCATAGCCCATTGCTGATGGCATTGATCGTGGTGTCGAAGGCGGCGATGACATAGCCCTCCATCAGGCCGATGGCCGCTTCGCGCGGGATCTCGCCGCGCTTGCCGGCGGCGGCGACCGTGGAACCGAAGCCACCGGGCGTAAGCCGATCGCGGTCGTAGGTGTCGGCGACGAACGCCCGCATCGCTTCAAGGCGTGGCAGGGCCGCGCGCATGCGTAAGGAGTCCGGGCCACAGGCATCGAAGCAGCCGGCGGCCAGCGCCGCCAGTTCGCCGCGCGCTTCTTCCGGCCATCCGATCAGATCGAAAATGACATTGACCGGCAGATCGTGGGCGACGTCGCGTACGCCATCGAACTGCTCGCGCTGCTGCAGGCTTCTTGCCAGTTCGTCGGCGCGTTGATGGATGGTGTCTTGGACGTGCTGCAGATGGCGTGGACCGAGACGTTCGGTGAACAGCTTGCGGGTGCCACCGTGCATGGGCGGATCGACGCAGATCAGCGCGTGTTCCCACTGCTTGTTGATGACCGGATTGAGCCCGGCGCCCTGCGCGGACGAAAATGTCTGCCAATCCATCAGCGCCTTGCGCACCTGCTCGTAGCGGCCCAGGTAGTAGAGGTCATAGGTGCGCAGGTAGGCGGCAGGCCCGAGATTGCGCAGTTCGGCATAGAGCGGGTAGGGGTCGTGCAACGCGTCGTCGGTAAACAGATCGATATCGCTGCTGATGCGACTCAAGGCATTCATGCGGTGCCGCCTCCGGCTGGTGGTTCGTACCCGACATGGGCACGCGCAGCTTAGAGAGCGCGACGGCGGCAGCGCTTGGCGAGCGACGAAGCAAACTTGACCAGGAGCGAAATCGGCATCCAGCGCTGCACGCTAACCGGCGTTTGCGCCGTTGCGGTAGGCACGTGCGCTGCTGCCGAAGCGTTTGCGGAAGCAGCGGCAGAAATGCGAGACGTCGCTGAAGCCTGCCTCCAGCGCGATCTCGCCGATGGGCGCGGCGACCGGATCGCGCAGGCGCTCGGCCACCCACTGCAGGCGCTGTTCGAGCACATACGCACCGAGGGAGGTGTGCGCGGCAGCGAACAGCAGTTGCACATAGCGGGGCGTGATGCCGAAATGCTGGGCGATGCTCTGCGCACCAAGCCCCGGATCGGCGAGATGCTGATGCACATGCTGGCGCAGGCGCGCCTGCCAGGTGAGCGCGGTGCTCCTTCCCGAATGCGTGCCGGCAGCCGCAGGCCAGGTCAGCGCCAATAGGGCACAGGCGGTGGTCAGCAGCGTCGAAACGTGCTGCCCGGCGCCGAGGTGATCGAGATGCGCGATGAAATTGCCGAGCAACTGGAACTGTTCGCCGCGATAAGCGGTGGCGCTCTGCGCAGCCAACTGATCGGCCAGATCGGTGCCGGGCAGGTAGAGCACGCGTGTGCGGTGATCGCGGCTGCATTCGATGCGATACGGATCGCGCGCGCGCAACACGACCAGTTCGCCGGCTTGCAAACGCGCCTGCCGGCCATGCTGATAGACGTCGCAGCTGCCATGCTCGTTGCGCATCAGGTAGACGCCATCGTAGTTGCTGCTGCGCCTGGAATCGATCGCCACGGGAGTCGACTCGACGGTGGTCAGGTGCATCGAACCGAAGCCTCGCCTCTGCATGCGCGCGCAGAAGCGTTGCGATGCCGGCTCGATCTCCATGTTGTCGAAGGCCGTTCTTACCAGGTCTTTCCAATAGCGCAGGCGCGCGCCGGCTTGGATCGCCGTGGTGTCGAACAGCTCGGTGGTTGGCATGGCGACGTCCTCCGGAACGGAAGCAACGGCTGGCTGACCCGGGGCGGGTCGCAAGATGATGCACGCGATTGCGCCCCTGTCGTTTTGCGGCGCATCAATCTGCAGGTTGGCGAGCGGCTGGCTGATTCCGCGGGGGTGAGATCCACATGCCGTGATGGGATGCACCCATCACGAATTCCACGTCAGTGGAACATTGCGGTGATGCCCACATTGAGGGCAAAGCCGCCGCAAACCAGCCATGCAAACAGAATGGCTGCAAGCGCCAGCGGCCTGATGCCGGCCTTGCGGATGGCCGAGACGTGCGTCGTCAATCCCAGGCCGGCCATGGCCATCGCCAGCAGGACGGTATCGATGTCGATCGCCTGGTGCACCAGCGTCGGTGGCAGCAACGCCAGCGAGTTGAGTCCAGCAACCGCGATGAACCCAAGCGCGAACCAGGGCATCACGACGCTGCCGGGCTGCGTGCGCGCGTTCTGGTCGGTACCGCCATCGCACTTTGAGGGATCTGCGTGCTGTCCCCTGGTTCGAGAAAGATAGGCCGACAGGGCGATAAGAAACGGCGCCAGCAGCATCACCCGCACCATCTTGGCGATCACTGCGGTATTTGCGGCCTGCTCGCCAATGGCGCGACCCGCAGCGACCACCTGTGCCACTTCATGGATGGTGGAACCGGCAAAGACGCCGTATGCCGCCGGCGACAGGGCGAACCCGCGGGAGTGCGCGACCAGGTGATACAGCACCGGGTACAGGAACATCGCCAGCGTGCCGAACACCACCACCGTGGCCACCGCGACCATCACCTGTTCGGCGCGGCCGCGGACGACGGGTTCGGCGGCCATCACGGCGGCTGCACCGCAGATCGAGCTACCCGCACCGATCAGCATCGCCGTGGTGCGGTCCAGGCCGAACACGCGCATGCCAACGAAACAGGCAAGGCCGAAGGTACTGCACAGCACCGCCGCGTCGATGGCAACACCAGTCCAGCCGACGTTGCCGATGTCCTGGAAGGTCAGGCGCAGGCCGTACAGGACGATGCCCAGCCGCAGCAGGGTAGCCTTGGAAAAACGCACGCCCGGGTCGGCGTTCGCAGCCAGGCGCGGATAGAACGTGTTGCCGGCCAGCATGCCGAGCAGGATGGCCAGGGTCAGCGCGCTGACGCCGTTGGCCTGCAGCCCGCCGATCTTGCCCAGCTGCATCGACGCGCCAGCCAGCAGGCCCGTCAATGCAAGACCGGGCACCAACTGGCGCAGGCGCCGGGTGGCCCCAGCGGCATGGCCTTGCAAAAGGTTGGGTGGGGCAGGTGTGCTGTACATGGTGGTTTCATCGCAACGCGCGGCAGGCAGGAGCGCACTGTGGACTGCCCGGAACTATCCAACAAACGGATAATTTCGTTATAACCTAGCGATAAAACAGGTAATCGATAGCTCCATGCGCCTGACCCTGCGGCAGCTCCTGATCTTCACGGCCGTGGCCGATACCGGCAGCACTACTGCGGCCGCAGAGCGTGTGGCGCTGTCGCAGTCGGCTACCAGCGGTGCGCTCAATGAACTGGAGAGCCTGCTCGGCGCGCAGCTGTTCGACCGCATCGGCAAGCGTTTAATGCTCAACGACAATGGCCGTGCATTGCTGCCGCAGGCCAGGGCAGTGCTCGATGGCGTGCAGCAGATCGAAGGCCAGTTCGGCCTTGGGAGTGCCGCTGCCGCGGCTGCGCCGTTGCTCACGCGCCTTCGCGTGGGGGCCAGCACCACCATCGGCAACTATGTGTTGCCGTCGCTGATTGCCAGCTATCGAAGCGCGTGGCCGGGCGCGGCGGTGGACGTGGTCATCGGCAACACACGCGAGGTGGCCGCCGCGGTGAGCCGGTTGGAGGTGGATATCGGCTTGATCGAAGGCCCGTGCCATGAGGCAGACCTCCAGGTCGTGCCTTGGCGACAGGACGAGCTGGTGATCGTGGCGGCACCGACGCATGCATTGGCGCAGGCCGCCATGCAGGCACGGGTTCCGTTGAAGGCCTTGCGACAGGCGCACTGGCTGCTTCGCGAGCCCGGCTCCGGCACGCGCGAGGCGGTAGAACGGGTCTTACTGCCGCACCTGCATCATCTGCACAGCGATCTGCAGCCGGGCAGCACCGAGGCGATCAAGCAGGCGGCGGCAGAAGGACTGGGACTGGCCTGCCTATCGCTGTGCGCGGTGCAGGACCTGGTGACGCTGGGCAGGCTGGTGATTCTGCAGACCACCTTGCCGCGGCTGACCCGGCGCTTTTACCGGATCCAGCACCGGCAAAAACGTCTGTCGGGCAATCTGCAGCGCTTCGTGGCGCATTGCGATCTGCATGAGCTGCGCGCTTGCTGATGGATGGCCGACATGCCGAGCCTGGGTCGGATGCCATGATCTATCGTCACGCTGGCCACTGCGCACGCTTCGCAGACCAGCAACGCATAGCCGATGTTCGGCCTGCCTCGACGTGGCTTGATGTTGCAACGCATGGCCGGCGCCCTTGCCGCGCCCAAAAAAAAGCCGCGCAGTGCGCGGCCTTGATGCAGGAGCCGAACTGAGATGCTCCTCAGCGAACCTTAGCCAATGCCACGCGGGCGTCGGCCATGAACTTCTGTGCTTCCTGGGGTGTCGCCAGGTTGGCGGCGAGCTGGCTGAGCACCTGCTCGATGTCGCTGGAGGCGTCCCAGGCTTCATCGCACAGCATGCCGGCGATCGGGCCGAGGTAGTTCAATGCGACCGATTCCAGTGCACTGCGAACGCGCTCGTCGGGCCCGGCGTTGTCGCCACCGGCGACCGGCGCCGCACTCGCGCTTGCGACAGCTGCGGCAGGTGCCGGTGTCGGGGCAACCGGCGCACGCACCGGCGACGGTGCGCCGCCGAGATCCTGTTCAAAACCGCCCATCAACCACTGCCGCGAGTCGTCGCTCAACAGCGAGGGTTTGCCCAGGCCCGCCCCGGGGTCGGCCTGGAAGCGCGCCTTGGCCGCGTTGACCATGGTGAGGCGTTGCACCGCCTCGTCATTGCGCAGCATGCGGAACACCACTTCTTCGATCTGCCCGCTGTTGATGCGGACGATGCAGGAGTGGTTTTCCTCGGTGACGATGAACAGAAAGCCGGACGCCTTCTTCAATGCCAGCGCTTTGAGCTCGCGCAGGATCTCGATCAGCGGACGGAATTCAGTGGACATGGCGTCTTCCTTGCAGCATCAGGTACGGAATGGGTGACAGCGACTCAGCGTTTGCTGAGGCGCTCCATGGCCAACCGGACGCTGTTGGACAAGCGGGAGATGGCGCGCGCCAGCGTACCGATTTCATCTTTGAGGTTGACCTCTGCGATGGTGTGGTTCCACTTGCCCAGGCTCAGCTCTTCGGCCACGGTGGTCAAGTGCTGGATCGGGCGCAACACGCGGCTCCAGATCAAGGCCCACTGCAGGCCGAGCAACAAGGCGCAGACCAGCAGACCGATGCCGGCGATCCACAGCGACTGGCGCACAATCACGCCATTGACGTCGCTTTTGGGATAGGCCGAGACCAGGGTGAAGCCCCAATCGGGTACCTGTTCCTTGGTGACGACCCAATCATCCGGGGTGTCCTTGACGATACGCTCGATGGTGGCGGTATCGGTGGTGGCGCCGGTGGTGGACTGGAAGCGCAGCTTGTTCTTGCTGTCGAACACGGCAATGAAGCCGGAGTCGAGCACGCGACGGCTGCTGACCACGTTTTCCAGCGCCTGGGTGTCTGCCTTGTAACCGACGTACCACGCACCGATCACGCGCTTGTCGTTGCCGGCAAAGATCGGCTCGTAGCCGGTGACGTACGGGTTGCCGAGAATATCGACCACGCCGTAGAAGCTTTCCCCGTTACGCAGCTTGGCAGCGGCCTGGCCGTTCGGATCGAGCACGGTGCCGATGGCGCGGCTGCCGTCGTCCTTCTTGACGTTGGTGGAGATACGCACGAAGTCGTCGCCGGTACGCGAGAACAGCGTTGCGGTACCTTCGTGGATGGCGGTGACCTCGTCCACCAAGGTGAAGGCATTTGCCTGCGAGCGCTGGCCCAGCAGCAGGTCATTGGCGCTACGATCGGCAACGCGGACGTCGCCGCCAACGCTGGGAGCGCCTTCCTTGTTGGCTTCCCTGCGCAGCTGGCGCATGGAGGAATTGACGCGGTCGAGCATCATCGCGCGGGTGACCGCGAACAAGGTCTGCAAGGACACCGACTGGCGTTCGATCGCGTCGCCGGCTTCGAACTTGACCCGGTTCGCTTCGGTAATGGCCAGAATGACCGTCAGTGCCACCACCACAACCAGCACCAAGGCCAGCACCGGCAACAGCAGGCGCACCCGCAAAGAGTGACGAAGCATCGCAATTCCCCTGAACGCGTTTAAATGAGTGAGTCGAGTGCCGCCGCAGCGCAGTGCGGCGGTTGGACGTAGCCGTTATCGGCTGCCGAACCAGATGCTGAAGCGGCCCCCATGCCGCTTGGCGGTGCATACGATAGCGTAAGCCGATCGGTTTGAGCGTGCGGAGCTATCGCGCGTGTCGCCTCGCGTTCAAGAATGGTCGACCGCGTAGCAAAAGCCGCCGCTGGCTGGGCCCAGGATGGGCGAGCCGCCGCTCAGGTCTCCAGCGACAGGATCCCCCGCCGCAGCGCGACGGTGACCGCATGGGTGCGATCGCGCACGCCGAGCTTGCCCAGGATGTTCTTCATATGGGCCTTGACGGTTTCTTCGGAGATGCTCAAGGCACTGCCGATCTGCTTGTTGGAGCAGCCGGTGGCGACCAGGTTCAGCACTTCGGTCTCGCGCGCGGACAGGGCATCGTCGAGCACATGGGCGGCGATGTTTTCGGCAACCGAGGCCGGCACGTGCCGGCGCTGGCCGCGGCGCACGTCGCGGATGGTGTCGACCAGCTCGCGGCGCAGCGCGCTCTTGAGCAGGTAGCCGCAGGCGCCTGCCTGCAGGGCGCGCACCGCGCGCACGTCGCCGGTATAGGTGGTCAGCACGATGACCTTGGCGGCGGAGTCGACCTGGCGGATGCGCTGGATGGCCTCGACCCCGTCCACGCGTGGCATCTGCAGATCCATCAACACCACGTCCGGGCGCAGGCGGATGTAGCAGGCTACTGCCTGCTCGCCGTCTTCCGCTTCGCCGACCACGCGCATGTCGTGCTCGGCGGCGAGCATGGCACTGAGCCCATCGCGCAGCAGCGGATGGTCGTCTACCACCAGCACCCCGGTTGGTCGGGCCATCTCAGCCATTGGAACTCTCCGTGGGTCGTGCGGTGTGAAATGGCCACCACCACCGCTTGGCGCGCAGGTAGGCGGCACGGGCGGCCAGGGTGATCTGGATTTCGGTGCCGCTGCCGGGACGCGACCACAGCTGCATCTTGGCGCCGATGCGCTGCGCGCGTTCCTGCATGCCGGTCAGGCCCCAGTGCCCGGTGCGGGCGTGGCCGTGCAGCACGTCCGGGTCCAGGCCGCGGCCATCGTCGCGGATGCGCAGCGTGAAGTCACGAGAACCGTAACGCAGTTCCAGCGCGATGGCGGTGGCGTTGGCGTGCCGGTCGGCATTGGCGAGCGCTTCGCGCCCGAGTTGGAACAGCTCGTCGGCCACCAAGGGACGCAGGCGCATGGGCCGGCCTTCGACGCAGACCTGCAGTGCGGCCGTTGGCGGCGGCATGGTGGCGTTGCGCGCCCGTTGCAGGGCGGCGGCCAGGTCTTCGTGCAGGGACTGGCTGTCGCGCAAGCCGTTGACGCGGTCGCGGCCTTCGGCAAGCGCGTTTTCGGCCAGATCCACCGCCTGTTCCAGCTCCAGCCGGCGCGGATCGTTCCAGGGAAGCGAGCGGCTGGCAGTATGCAGCCGCAGGATCAGCCCCTGGGTGCCCTGCAGCAAGGTGTCGTGCAATTCGCGGGCGATGCGTTCGCGTTCGCGGTAGCGCTCTTCCAGACGCGCGCGCAGGCGCCCGGCCACCTGCCGGGTCCGCATGCGCCAGGCAACGCCCAGCGCCAGTAGCGACGCCAGCGCGCAGCAGGCCTTGAACTGCCAGGTCTGGATGAAGGCCGGTTCGATGACGAAGGCCAGGGTGTCGCCGCGTGCATTCCACAGGCCGTCGTTGTTGGCGGCCGCAATACGGAAGCGGTAACGCCCCGGTGCAAGGTTGGTATAGAAGGCCTCGTTGCGGTTGCCGGCGTCCTGCCAGCGTGCATCCACCCCCTCCAGCCGGTAGCGGAACCGCACGCGCTCCGGGCGGGTGAGGCTGATGGCGTCGTAGCCGATGCGCAGACGGTCGGTCCACTTGGGCAGGTGCAGGCCGTCCTGACGCGGGTAAGGCCGGTCGTTGGCAACCACCTCGGTGATGAAGACCTTCGGCGCGGTCGGGTTGCGATAGGTTCGCTCGGGGTCGAGCCAGGCCAGGCCCTGGTTGGTGGTGAACCAGAGCAGGCCATCGGCCGCGGCGATCGCGGTCGGCACCGGGGTGGCCTGCTGGGCGACGCCGGGCAGGCCATCCATGATGTCGTACAGGCGCAGCGTGGGGCTGACCAGGCCGTTGCGCAGGCTGCGCAGCAATGCCTGCCGGCCGATTTGCACGACGCCACGATTGCCGTTCAACCAGAAGGTGTCGTGACGGTCGCGCGCGATGCCGGTGATGCCCTGCAACACCGGATTGGCCTGATCGGCCACCTGCTGGAAGCGGCCATCGCTGCCGAGCACTGCCAGCCCGCTTTCGCCGGCCACCAGGGTGAGGGCTGCGCTGCGCCAAATGGCGGTGATCGGGCCGACCGACAAGCCGTTGTTGGCGGTGTAGTGCTGCACCTGCCCGCCACGCAGCACGCTGAGCTCGCCTGTGACGCTGCCTACCCACAGCGCGCCATCGGGCGCGGCCACCAGGACCGAACAGGGTTGGTCCTGCAAGCTCGCAATCGGCTGCCAGCGATGGCCGTCCCAGCGCTGCGGGCCGCTGGCATCGGGACACGCCCAGGGCGAGCCCTGGGCATCGACGGCAAACGCGCGGATCGATCCGGTGCGCGCATCCTGCGGCAGGGGCAGGGAGTGAGTGCGGCCTGCGTGCAGGCGCAGCAGGCGGTTGTCGCCGAGCAACCAGCCGTTGGCGTTGGACGGCACCTGGAGCACGCCGACAGGCGCGCCGCGTTGCAGGGCCTGGATGCCGGTCCGCGTCAATGCCAGCTGGCGCTCGTCGCGCAGGACCGCCAGCAACACCGGTGCACTTGGCGTGGCGACGGTTGCAAAGACCGCCACCGCCGTGGTCTGGCCGGGCAGCAATGCCGCCAGCGGCAGCAGGGCCCGATGGCGGAAGCGGTTGAGCCCCAGATTGGTGCCGGCCCAGAGGTTGCCTTCGTGGTCTTCCAGCAGCGGGCCGGCAGTGGAGGAGGTCAGACCCTGCAGCGGGCCATAGCGTTCGAGCACCGGCGCCGGCGATGTGGGTTGGGCGACACGGAACACCCCGCCTGCGATGTAGTCGCTGCCCCACAGCGCGCCATCGCGCATGAAACGGATGCGGTGCGCGAACAAGCCGGGAAACTGCAGCCGGTTGCGTGCCACGGCGGGTAACACCACGCCATGCGCATCGGTGAGCGCGAACACGCCGCGGTGCGGATCGGCGACCCAGATCGCGCCGCCCGGGTGCTCGGCCATGGTGGTGAAGTGCCCGACCTGCTGGCCACTGGATTCGAAGCGTCGTGCACCCGGTTGCAGCGACAGGATGCGGCTGCCATCGCTCACCCACAAGATGCCGCGGCGATCGCGCAGCAGCCATTGCGCGCTGGATTCCGGGTAGCCCCAGTCGGCACCGGCGCGATGCCAGCGTTGTCCGTCAAACCAGCACAGCCCGCCATCGATGGCGGCCCACAGACGGCCGCTGCCATCGCGCTCGATGCGGAAGACCATCCCATCCGGCACATCCTTGCCGGGGACGAAATGGGTGAGATGGCCGTCGGCCAGGCGATCGATGCCGGCATTGAAATAGCCGATCCACGCGCCGTCGTCGGTGGTCAGCGACAGTGCGGTCATGTTGTGCGATGCATAGGCTTCGCCCTCCGGCGCTGCCTGCCGGGTGAAGTGTTCGCCGTCGAACTTGAACAGCCCGAAGCCAGTCGCCAGCCACAGCGCGCCGCCATCGGCTTGCTGGATGTCCCAGATGTCGGCCGGCGCACCGCGCTCGATGCTCCAGGCCGTGTGGTGGAACTGCAGCAGCCCGTCGCGAGTCGCGGCGATGCTGGCTGCGCAGGCAGGACGACAGAGCAGGAGTAGCCACCACAGCGCCACCACCGCTGCCGCGCGCAAGCGCGACAAGCAAAGCGAATGGATGACGGACGCATGCGGCATCGCATCATTGTCGGGCGGGATCGGGGGAAGCACCACCACCTCTTTCGGGGGAGGGACGTGCGGGAAGAATTCGTTTAGCGACTGACTCAGGCCGCGCGCGTGATGCGCGAACCGTAGGGCGGCGCGCAACGCCTCGGCATGCTGCAGCCTCACTGCACCGCGTTGCGGTTGCGGTTGCTTGGCGGTCGCCGCGACGCGCTGTTGCATGTTGATCGCGATATTGAACAACCGCGCGCCGTCTGATCAGCGCGATGTGTGGCGATGCGTCTGCGCTCTCTGGATCGCACTGGCACTGCACCGGGGCATGACGCCGCGCTCGATCGAACGCGCATTGCATCCAGGCCGCTGCCCGTGGCGAAGACGTGCAAGCGCTCCCCCGAAAGAGGGAAAGATTCGCCTCACCATCAGGGGTAGGGCAACGAGGCTGTCCCCGGCACCATGCGGTCATTCCCCCCGGAGACGCCCCGTGGCACCTCTGACTGCCATCGCTTGCCCCGAGACGCGTGCTGCAGGACGCATGCAAACGCAGGCGCCGCGTGTGCGCGCTGTTGCGCGCGCAATGCAGTACATCGACACGCATCTGTACGAACCTGTCAGCGTGGCGCATCTCGCGCAAGCTGCCTGTCTGAGCCGCTTCCATTTCGCCCGCGTATTTCGCGATGCGGTCGGCGCCAGTCCAATGGAATACCTGCGTCATCGTCGGCTCGAACGTGCCCAGGCGATGTTGCGCGAAGGCCGCCACACCATCAGCCAGATCGCCACCGATCTGTGCTTCTTCGATCAAAGCCACTTCGTTCGCAGCTTTCGCAACGCCACCGGGTGCACGCCGGCGCGTTTCGCCGCGCAGACGGCGATGGAGACATGCGGGGCTGCACACATGCCCTCATCGCAGCGGCGCGGCGATGAATCGGTGTCACTTTCCATGGAGCAACCCGCATGACCACTGCAATTGCCGTGCCCGGCACATCCTTGCTATCGCCTGGCGATCACACCCTGATTCTGATCGACCATCAATCGCAGATGGCGTTCGCCACGCACACCATCGACATTTCGGCGCTGCGCAACAATGTGTCCTTGATTGCAAAGGGCGCCAAAGGCTTCAAGGTGCCGGTGATCCTGACCACCGTCGCAGAAAAATCGTTCTCCGGCCCGTTGTTCCCGGAGTTGCCGGACATCTTTCCGGATGAGCCGGTATTGGATCGCACCAGCATGAACGCCTGGGAAGACCAGGGCGTGATCGATCGCATCAACGCACTCGGCAAGCAGCGTCTGGTGATCGCCGGTCTGTGGACCAGCGTGTGCATCGTGGGCCCGACACTGTCGGCGATCGACCAAGGGTTCGAGGTGTACGTCATCACCGATGCTTGCGGCGACGTGAGCGACGAGGCGCACGAACGTGCCGTTATGCGCATGGTGCAGGCCGGCGCTGCGCCCATGACCAGTGTGCAGTACCTGCTGGAATTGCAGCGCGACTGGGCACGTAGCGACACCTATGCGCTGACCACCGGCATTGCACGCGCGCATGCTGGCGGCTACGGGATCGGCATCCAGTACGCCAAGAGCATGTTCGGTGCGCAGGAAGGCGGGCATTGAACCTATCGGCACCACGTGGCACCGCCGGACTTTCGTCAGCGTTGCTGATGCTGCGCATCGCCGGCGGCGGCTTCCTGCTGCCGCATGGGCTGGGCAAGTTGCTGGGCTGGTTCGGTGGACCGGGCCTGACCGGGTTCGCCGCCGAGTTGCAGCAGTTCGGCCTTCCATCCGCTGCACCGTTACCGCTGCTGCTGGCCCTGATGCAGACCCTCTCCGGGCTGGCGGTCTTGCTGGGAATGTGGACGCGTGCCAGCGCCGCATTGGCAGCGCTGTTCATCGCAACCACCGTGCTGGTTGCCATTCCCAACGGATGGTTCTGGATGCACGGCGGCATGGAGTATCCGCTGATGTGGATGGTCGTCTTGCTGTCACTGGCTGCAGTCGGTGGTGGCGACTGGTCGCTGGATCGTCTGCGTAGGCGCGCGGCATGAGCCCCACTGCGGGCAATCACGATGCCGGTCGACGCTTGTGGATGCAGGGCGCCGCAGCCGGTCTTGCGTTGGGTGCATTGCCGGCTGCCTCGTCTGCGTCAGGGAAGTCTCCCATGGTCGATCTCGTCGTTCGCAATGCGCGCATTACCACGCTCGATCCGCGCCAGCCCAGTGCCACTGCCATCGCCGTTGCCGATGGACGCATCGTGGCAGTCGGCGACGATGCGCAGATCATGGCCTTGGCGCAGGGCATGCGCACCATCGATGCGCAGCGGCGGCGGTTGCTGCCCGGCCTCAACGACAGCCACACCCATCTGATCCGTGGTGGTCTGAACTACAACCTGGAGCTGCGCTGGGATGGCGTGCGCTCGCTGGCCGACGCCATGGCCATGCTGAAGGTGCAGGTCGATCGCACGCCAGCGCCGCAGTGGGTGCGCGTGGTTGGCGGTTTCACTGCGCATCAGTTCGCTGAAAAGCGCCTGCCCACGCTCGAGGAGATCAACGCCATCGCGCCGGACACGCCGGTGTTTCTGTTGCATCTGTACGACCGTGCCTTGCTCAATCGTGCCGCGCTGCGAGCCTGCGGCTACGACAAGACCACGCCGGATCCGCCGGGCGGGCGCATCGAGCGCGACAAGTTGGGCAACCCCACGGGGTTGCTGCTGGCCAAGCCCAACGCGTTGATCCTTTACGCAAGTCTGGCCAAAGGCCCGCGTCTGCCGCTGGAATACCAGGCCAATTCCACTCGCCATTTCATGCGCGAGCTCAACCGGCTCGGGATCACCTCGGTGATCGACGCCGGTGGTGGTTTCCAGAATTATCCGGAGGATTACCAGGTCATCGAACAGCTGCACGCAGCCGGCCAACTGAGCGTGCGCATTGCCTATAACCTGTTCACCCAGAACAAGGGCAGGGAGGTCGAGGACTTCCGCGGCTGGACCGACTTACTGCCGGTGCGCAAGGGCGATGACCTGCTGCGTCACAACGGCGCCGGCGAGATGCTGGTGTTTTCCGCGGCAGACTTCGAACAATTCAGCGAGCCGCGCCCAGAGCTGCCGGCGGCGCTGGAGCCCGAGCTGGAGCAGGTGGTGCGGCTATTGGTGGAAAAGCGCTGGCCATTTCGTATCCATGCGACATACGACCAAAGCATCGCGCGCATTCTCGATGTCTATGAAAAGGTCAACGCCGACATCCCGTTCGACGGCCTGCATTGGTTCATCGACCATGCCGAAACGATTACCCCGCGCAATATCGACCGCATCCGCGCCTTGAACGGCGGCATCGCCGTGCAGCATCGTATGGCCTACCAGGGCGAGGCGTTCGTGCAGCGCTACGGTGTGCAGGCTGCAAAACAGACGCCGCCAGTGCGACGCATGCTCGCAGCGGGAATTCCGGTCGGCGCAGGCACCGATGCCACGCGCGTGGCCAGCTACAACCCGTGGGTGGCGCTGTCGTGGCTGGTCACCGGCCGCACGGTGGGCGGTCTGGCCCTGTATGGCGAGGACAATCTGCTCGATCGCGAACAGGCGTTGCGCTTGTGGACGCAGGGCAGCGCCTGGTTTTCCGGCGACGAGACCCGCAAGGGCACCTTGGCGGTAGGGCAGTTGGCCGACTTCATCGTGTTGTCTGACGATTACTTCCGCATCGACGATGCGGCCATCGCCGACATCACCAGCGTGCTGACCGTGCTGGGCGGGCGTGTTGTGCATGGCGATGGCGACTTTGCCGCGCTCGCTCCCACGCTGCCGCCTGCCATGCCGGACTGGTCGCCGGTGAATCGGTTCGGCGGCTATCAGGTTGGAGGCGCGGTAAGCGGGCTGTCCGCTGCAACGCACACGCATGCACACGGCCACGCGTGTCGTGCCCACGGCGCGCACGCGCACGCCGGGCAACATGCGGTCCCCACCGATGATCTACGTAGTTTCTGGGGCGCCTTGGGATGCGCGTGCTTCGCGTTCTGATGGCGGTATCGCCAGCACATCTGCGTGCCTGTGCGTTGCGCGCGGCACACCTGTGCGTTGTCTGTTTCGTCCCATTGCCTGGAGCCTTGCCGCGATGACTGTTTCTGCCGCACCTGCCGAAGGTGGTGCCTGGGCGCCGCTGCGTGAGCCGGTCTTCCGTGCCTTGTGGCTGGCGATCCTGGGCAGCAACGTCGGTACCTGGATCAATGATGTCGCCGCGTCCTGGGTGATGGCCGAACAGACCGGCTCGCCATTGATGGTGGCGGCGGTGCAGTCGGCCACCACCTTGCCGGTGGTGCTATTGGCACTGGTCGCCGGCACGCTGGCCGACATCGTCGACCGTCGTCGCTACCTGCTGTTGACCCAGGCCTGGATGCTGCTGGTGGCCGGTATGCTCGCGTTATTGGCGCATCTGCAGTTGCTGACGCCGTGGGTCTTGGTGGCGCTCACCTTTGCAATGGGCGTGGGCGCAGCAATGGCGATGCCGGCGCAGGCAGCGATCGTGTCGGAACTGGTGCCGCGCCCGATGCTGGCTTCGGCGGTGGCGCTCAATTCGATCGGCATGAACATCGCGCGATCGATCGGCCCGGCCGTGGGTGGGCTGATCGTGGCGCAATTCGGCCCGCCGTGGGCCTTCCTGCTCAACGGGCTGACCTTTGGGATGATGCTGTACGTGCTGTGGCGGTGGCGCCGCGATGTGCGTGCCTCGGCGCTGCCGCCGGAGAGCTTTGGCGCAGGCCTGCGCGCAGGGTTGCGCTACGCCGCGCGCGCCGGTCGCCTGCAGGCGGTGCTGATCAAGGCTGCCGGTTTTTTCGTGTTCGCCAGCGCGTTGACGGCGCTGCTGCCGCTGGTGGTCCGCCGCGATATGCAGCTGGGCGCTGGCAGCTACGGCATTTTGCTGGGCTGCATTGGCATGGGCGCAATCAGCGGCGCCTTGCTGTTGCCGCGCCTGCGTGCGCGCTACGACCGCGATCTGCTGGTGTTCGTTGCCACCCTGGTGTGCGCCGCATCGCTGCTGGGGTTGGCGTTGGCGCGGCTGATTGGCGTGTTGTGCGTGGTGATGGTGGTGAACGGTCTGGCCTGGATCACGGTGCTGTCGTCGTTGCAGATCGCCGCACAGACCGCCGTCCCTGCGTGGGTGCGTGCGCGTGCATTGTCGCTGTACATCGTGGTGTTTTCCGCAGGCATGGCCAGCGGCTCGCTGTTATGGGGTGCGTTGGCGCAACGCACGTCGATTGCGACAGCACTGCAGATCGCCGCTGCCGGTGCAGTGATCGCCGCGCTATTGGTCAAACGCGCGCGGATTGCCGGAACCGAACAGCTGGACCTCGCCCCCGGCGGACATTGGCCTGCACCTGCGCAAACCGATCGCGTCGAGCACGACCGCGGCCCGGTGCTGGTCACGGTGGAATACCGTATCGCTGCCGAGGCACGCGTCGCGTTCTTGCAGTTGATGACGCAACTGGGCAACGCGCGCCGCCGCGACGGCGCCGTGGTCTGGGGCATTGCCGAAGACGCTGCAACGCCGGGTGTGCAATTGGAATACTTCATCGTCGCCTCATGGCTGGAGCATCTGCGGCAGCACGAACGCGTCACCGGCGACGACCGCCAATTGCAGGAACAGATCCGCGCCCTGCATCACGGCGAGCGCGCGCCGGTGGTGCGCCACTTCGTCGGTGGCGGCGGTGCTGCGCTGCCGCCGCACGCGCACTCGGATATCTGATGCCATGAATTGGAAGTTCATCAGCGGTGTCGCGCTGGGTGTGGCAATCGGCTTCGGCTGCCGTGTGGCTGGCATTCCATCGCCTGCACCGACGGCCTTCGTCGGTGCGCTGCTGGTGCTGGCAATGACGTGCGGCTATGCACTGGCCGACCGCTTTCTGGCCCGGCGCGCGGCGAAGAATCTAGAGCATTGTGGCGGACCCAGCGGCCGCGTTGGCCGGCAGGGCGATGCATGAGCCTGGCAGTGCTCGGGGTCCTGCTCGCATTGGCGATCGGCATCGGCTGCCGGTTGCTCGACTTGCCGTTGCCCGCTCCGCCACGTCTGACCGGTGCATTGCTCGTCGTGGCGATGAGCGTGGGGTTCCTGCTGGCCGACTGGTTGCTGCGCTGAAGCGCCACGGTGTCGGGAGCATGCGGCGTGCCCTAGAGCGGCGAGCGCATGATGCCCTCAGCCAACCAAGATCTCGATTGAGCCTGAGAAGCGCAGCGAACAGCAACGACTCTCACCGTCAGGCAGACCTGGCCGGTGTGCGAATCGGGAACACTGGCAAGGTGTAGGTCCTAGCGCAGCGCCTGTCCGGGCGTGAGCTGTGCTTGCGCGATCACTAGCGCCAGATCAAAAAAGGCCGGCTCTGTCGAGCCGGCCTTTCGCCGATCCATCCAACTTCGATCAGGCTTTTGCGAACGCCAGCAGATCCTTGTTGAACTGGTCCGCATGGGTCACGGTCAGGCCGTGCGGCGCGCCGGCATAGATCTTCAATTCTGCATTCTTGATGATCTTGGCCGACATCTTGCCGGACGCATCGATCGGCACGATCTGATCGTCGTCGCCATGGACCACCAGCGCCGGCACATCGATCTTCTTCAGGTCGGGCGTGTAATCGACTTCGGAAAATTCCCTGATGCAGTCGTACTGACCCTTATGCCCACCCAACATGCCCTGCAGCCAGAACGCATCGCGCATGCCCTGGGTGACCTTGTGGCCATCGCGGTTGGCGCCGAAGAACGGCGTGGTCAGGTCCTGATAAAACTGCGAACGATCCTTGGCCACACCGTCACGAATGCCGTCGAACACGCTCATCGGCAGGCCGCCCGGATTGGTCGGGCTCTTGACCATCTGCGGCGGCACGGCGCCCACCAGTACCACCTTGGCCACGCGCTTGCTGCTATGGCGGCCAACGTAATGCGCCACTTCGCCGCCGCCGGTGGAATGGCCTACCAGGATCGCGTCCTTCAGATCCAGCGCCTCGATCACCGCGGCCAGATCGTCGGCGTAGGTGTCCATATCGTTGCCGTCCCAGGTCTGCGACGAACGGCCGTGGCTGCGGCGGTCATGCGCAATCACGCGGAAGCCGTGCTGGCCCATGAACAACATCTGCGCATCCCAGGCATCGGCGCTGAGCGGCCAGCCGTGCGAAAACACGACCGGTTGGCCCTTGCCCCAGTCCTTGTAGAAAATGTTGGCGCCGTCGGGACGTTTGACGAAATTGGACATCTGCTTGACTCCGTGAGTGGACGAGTGGGGCGAGGAGGTGGATGGCATGCGCGTGGCCGCGGCAGCGCTGGCGAGATGTGGCAGCGATAACGCTGCCACGGCTGCCGTGCCGGAAATGAGAAATTGGCGGCGCCCGGCATCGGCCGGATACGTCTCGAACGGATCCATAAGAACTCCTGCAGGCGAGGGCATGCAGCCCGGCGGTCGCATGCGCGCGTTGGCGCGTCATGCAAGGCATGCCTACGCAGCGCAAGGCCACTGCAGGCAAAAGACACACCGGTGCATGCGCCAAGTAGAGCGCGTGGGGCACGAGGCAGATTGCACATGCGTGCGCAGTGCGCGAACTGGCGCGGAATGTGGTCGATTCGAGCGATGCGCAGGCCGTAATGGAAGAAACGTATACATGCGCACAGCGCTGGCGACGGGCTCAAGCGGTAGCGTGATGTTTCGCTCTTCAATCACCTCACCGAGCACCTGTCTGGTGCGGTGTGCTCACCGTTGGCAGCATGGATCCCGACATCGAGCCTACATGGGAGGTACTTGCGGCGTGTCCTGCGAGCGGCGAGGGCACCGCCACCTCGAGTCAGTCGAGTCTGCTGCAGAGAGCGTGTCCAGCCATCATCGCAGGACACGCTGGGTAAGCTCTCAAGCATCACCAACAGCGATGGTGCGCATTGAAGGGAAGAAAGCGCGACGTCGTCTTCCAGCTGTCCGGGCGATGCGAAACAATTGATCGAACGCCGGTGCAACACCCGAGCCGATGCCGCATCTCAATGCAGCGCGGTATCCCACAGCAGCTTCAGATTGAGGCATACGATCACCGCCGCGATCACCCACGCGATGCGTACCAGCCACGCTGGCGCTACCAGCGCGCCCATCAATTGCCGGTCGGACACGAAGCGCACCAGCGGAATCACCGCAAACGGCAGCTGCATCGACAACACCACCTGGCTGAGTACCAACAACCGTGCGGTACCGGCTTCGCCATACAGCCAGGTCACGATGACCACCGGCACGATGGCGATACCGCGGGTGAGCAAGCGCCGTATCCACGGCGGCAGGCGTAATTGCAGGAAACCTTCCATCACGATCTGCCCGGCCAACGTTGCGGTCACGGTGGAGTTGATGCCCGAGGCAAGCAGCGCCACCGCAAACAGCGTCGAGGCCAGGCCGACGCCCAGCATCGGCGCCAGCAACGCATGCGCCTGTTCGATCTCCTGCACGTCGGTGCGGCCCTGCGCATGGAACACCGCCGCAGCCAGGATCAGGATCGAGGCATTGATGAACAACGCGAACATCAACGCCACGGTGCTGTCGGTGACCGCCCAACGCAGCGCCGATTTCCGGCCGACATCGGTCCGCGGATACGCGCGCGTCTGCACGATCGAGGAATGCAGATACAGGTTGTGTGGCATCACCGTCGCCCCGATGATGCCGATCGCCAGATACAGCGCCTGCGAGTCGGTGACCACCTGCGCACGCGGAATGAAACCGCCCAGGATCGCCGCAACCGGCGGTGCGGCCAGCGCGATCTGGATGCCGAAACACACGAAGATGATCAGCAGCAGCGCGATCACGAAGGCTTCCAGCGCGCGGAAGCCGCGGTTCATCAGTAGCAACACCAGCACCACATCCACCGCGGTGATGATCGCGCCCATGGTGAGCGGGATCCCGAACAACAGCTTCAGCGCAATCGCGGTACCGATGACCTCGGCCAGATCGCAGGCGATGATGGCCAGCTCGCAAATGCCCCACAGCGCCAGATTGACGCCACGCGGATAGCGCACGCGACAGGCCTGCGCCAGATCCAGCCCGGTCGCGATGCCCATCCGCGCCGACAAACCTTGCAGCACGATCGCCATCAGGTTCGACAACAGGATCACCGACAGCAGCAGGTAGCCGAACTGCGAGCCGCCGGCCAGATCGGTGGCCCAGTTGCCCGGGTCCATATAGCCCACCGACACCATGTAGCCCGGTCCCAGGAAGGCCAGCAGGCGGAACCACCAATGGCCGCCCTTGGGCACGGAGACGCTGGCCTGGTGGTCGCCCAGGCCGCCGGTGGCGGTGGCTGGCGATGGCGCTGAGGCGGCGGTGTTGGCGGACATGCACTCGGGTCGAAACGGGTTAAACGCATGATATAGCAGTTGCTATGCTGTTGAGCATTGGCAATTTGAATCGTATTGATCTGCCGTGTGCTTCAAACTATGCGCCCGGCATCGACGCCGGCGACGATGACGAGGACGAGGGTGGGCAAGAGCGAAAAGGTGGAAGCGGCCGCGCCGGTCCTGATCGATGCGCAGGTGCACATGGAGAGCTTCCGTCAGGTACGCGAAGCGCGCCGCGCCGAGCTGGTCGAAGACTACGTGGAGCTCATCTCCGATCTGCTGGTGGATGGCGGCGAGGCACGTCAGGTCGATATCGCGGCGCGCCTGGGTGTGGCGCAGCCCACCGTGGCCAAGATGCTCAAGCGGCTGGTGCGCGATGGGTGGGTCGTGCAGCGTCCCTACCGTGGGGTGTTCCTGACCCCGGCCGGCGAGGCCCTGGCCGCCTCCAGCCGGCAGCGCCACCAGATCGTGGAGCGCTTCCTGCTTGCGCTTGGCATCGACGAAGCCACCGCGCGCCGCGACGCGGAGGGCATCGAACACCACGTCAGCGAAGCCACGGTTGCCGCGTTCGCCGCGTTCCTGGACCGCCAGGGCGGTGCGGCCACGTGAGTGTGCCCATTGATGCGCCGACCGAAACGCCGCACGCGGCGATCGATGAGCACTGGATGCGGCATGCCTTGCAGTTGGCCGAGCGTGCCGAGCGCGACTATGACGAAATCCCGGTCGGCGCGCTGCTGGTCGATGCGCAAGGCAACGTGCTTGGCGAAGGCTGGAATTTCAATATCGCCAGCCACGATCCCAGCGCGCATGCCGAAATCGTGGCAATGCGCGAAGCCGGGCGCCGCCTGGCCAATCACCGCCTGATCGGCTGCACGCTGTACGTCACCCTGGAGCCGTGCGCGATGTGCGCGATGGCGATGATTCATGCGCGGATCGCGCGCGTGGTGTTCGCCGCCAGCGATCCCAAGACCGGCGCCTGCGGCAGCGTCTTCGACCTGCTTGCCGACCCGCGCCACAATCATCGCGTGCAGGTGTGCGGTGGCGTGCTTGCGGCCGAGGCGAGCCTGCGGCTGACCAATTACTTCAGGGCCAAGCGCGGCAAGCCACCACTTGCGCCCTGAGCGACGTGGCCGCGGTATGATGCGCGCCCTCTTCAGCATCCGGCCGGCGACGGCCTCCACAGGACGGCGACATGGCAGAGAACCTTGCAGGCAACGACCGACTGATCTGGATCGATCTGGAAATGACCGGCCTGGATACCGATCGCGATTCCATCATCGAGATCGCCACCATCGTGACCGATGCGCAGTTGAACGTGCTTGCCGAGGGGCCGGAACTGGCCATTGCGCATCCGCTGGAAACCCTGGAAGCGATGGACGAATGGAACCGCAATCAGCACCGCCGTTCGGGTCTGTGGCAGCGCGTGCTCGACAGCCAGGTGACCCACGCGCAGGCTGAAGCGCAGACGGTGGCATTCCTGAGCGAGTGGATCCGTGCCGGCGCCTCGCCGATGTGCGGCAACTCGATCTGCCAGGATCGCCGCTTCCTGCACCGTCAGATGTCGCGCCTGGAACGCTATTTCCATTACCGCAATCTGGACGTGTCCACCATCAAGGAACTCGCGCGACGTTGGGCGCCCTCGGTGGCGAACGGGTTTGCCAAGAGTTCGGCGCATACCGCCCTGAGCGATGTGCGCGATTCGATCGACGAGTTGCGCCACTACCGTCAGTTCATGGGTGCGCTCGGTGGCGATGCTGCGGCGGGTGTGGAGGGCTGAGCGTTGGCCACGGCGTTGTTGCAGGGTGTTGGCGTGTCGCCGGTGTCCCATTCCAATGGCACGCAAGCGTGCGCCAGTCGACTCCTCAGCCGACTGCGCGGGGTGCAGGCCACTCGATGGCGACCCATCCAACAAAAGCATCCGACAAGAAAGGCATCAACAAAAAGGCCGCATCGTTCGATGCGGCCTTTTCTGCCTTTCCATCACGCCATTGTGTACGTCAGCGCGCCAACGAAGGCCCCTTGCTCAGGTCGCCATCGTCTGCGATGCCTTTCAGCAACAGGTCGGAGATCGGCTTGCCATCGGCATCGTGGTGATACACGTGCAGGTCGCGCTGCGGGTAGGGGATGTTGAGTCCGTTTTCCAGCAACTGGTTGCGGATCTGCTCCAGTGTGGTGCTCTTGGCAGCGCCGAAATTGCCGTTGGTCGCATACGCGAACAACATCAGGTCCACCGTACTCTCGCCCAGGTTGGTCACCTGCACGAATGGTGCAGGCGACTCCAGGATGTTCGGGTTGTCCTTGGCGATCTGCAGCAACAGCTGCTGCGCCTTCTTCAGATCGTCTTGGTAGCCCACGCCGACCGTCACTTCCAGGCGGCGGTTGGGCAGGGTGCTGTAGTTGACGATGGGGGCGGTGGTAATCGTGCTGTTTGGCAGGGTGATCATGCGTTCGTCGAACGAACGGATCCGGGTCTGGAAGATCCGGATCTCGTCGACGATGCCTTCCTGCCCGGCGATCAACACGTGGTCGCCATCGCGCATCGGCCGCAGCACGATCAGCATCACGCCTGCGGCGATGTTGGACAGCGAATCCTTCAGGGCAAGGCCGACCGCCAGGCCTGCTGCGCCGAGCACTGCGATCAGTGAGGTCGGTGGCACACCGATCTGACTCAATGCGCTGACGAAGACCAGCACCAGCAACAACGCGTACATCACGTTGCGCAGGAAATTGGTCAGCGTGATCTCGACGCGTGCGCGGGTGAGCGCGCGGTGCAACCACTGGCTGAGTTGCCGGGCCAGCCACATGCCGACCACGACGATCAGCAGTGCCACTCCCCAGTTGACCGCGTACTGCGCCCACGGAATGGCGGCCCAGTTGAATGCCGGCTCGCTGGTCGCGGCGGGCTTCGCGGCTGCCGCTCCTGCTGCAGCAACCGGTTTTGCAGCAGCTGCTCCCGCAGCTGCTGCCCACATCGCACCCATCAGTCTCATCAGCCCTCGCTCTTGAGCTTGGCCAGACGCAGCCAGGTGTCGACCACGGTGTCGGGATTCAACGACACCGATTCGATTCCTTCCTGCATCAGCCACTCGGCCAGTTCCGGGTGGTCGGACGGCCCCTGGCCGCAGATCCCCACGTATTTGCCCTTGGCGCGCGCCGACTTGATCGCCATCGACAGCAGCTTCTTGACCGCCGGGTTCCGCTCATCGAACAGGTGCGCCACGATCGAAGAATCGCGGTCCAGGCCCAGGGTGAGCTGGGTCAGGTCGTTGGAGCCGATCGAGAAGCCGTCGAAGATCTCCAGGAACTCGTCGGCCAGCAGCGCATTGGACGGCAGCTCGCACATCATGATGATCTTCAAACCGTTCTCGCCTTGCTTGAGCCCGTTCTGCTCCAGCACTTCGATCACCTTGCGGCCTTCTTCCAGCGTACGCACGAACGGGATCATCACCCAGAGGTTGTCCAGGCCCATCTCGTTGCGCACCTTCAACACCGCCTTGCACTCCAGCGCGAAGGCCTTGGTGAAGGACGGGTCGACGTAGCGGCTGGCGCCGCGGAAGCCGATCATCGGGTTCTCTTCATGCGGCTCGTAACGCGAACCGCCGATCAGGTTGGCGTACTCGTTGGACTTGAAGTCCGACAAACGCACGATCACGGTATTCGGCGCGACCGATGCGGTCAGCGTAGCGATGCCTTCGGCCAGGCGGTTGACATAGAAGCTGACCGGATCGCCATAGCCGGCGATCTTGGCGTCGATCTTCTTGCGGACATCGGCATCCTGCTTGTCGTATTCCAGCAGAGCGTTGGGATGCACGCCGATGTGCGAGGCGATGATCATTTCCAGGCGCGCCAGGCCGATGCCGGCATTGGGCAGCTGGCCGAAGTCGAACGCGCGTTCCGGGTTGGCGACGTTCATCATGATCTTCAGCGGGGCAGGCGGCATGTTGCCCAGATCGGTCGTGGTGCGCTCGAACGCCAGCTTGCCTTCGTAGATAAAGCCGGTGTCGCCCTCGGCGCAGCTGACGGTAACTTCCTGGCCGTCCTTGATCACGGCGGTGGCATTGCCCGATCCGACCACGGCCGGCACGCCGAGCTCACGCGCGATGATCGCTGCATGGCAGGTACGGCCGCCGCGGTTGGTGACGATGGCCGAGGCGCGCTTCATCACCGGCTCCCAATCGGGATCGGTCATGTCGGCGATCAACACATCGCCAGCCTGGACACGATTCATGTCGTCCAACGAACGCACCACGCGTGCCACGCCGCTACCGATCTTGGCACCGACCGCGCGGCCTTCGGCCAGGATCTTGGCGTCCTTGGCTTCCAGCGCAAAACGTTCGATCTGGGTCGCATGGCTGCGCGACTTCACCGTCTCCGGACGCGCCTGCACAATGAACAACTTGCCGCTGACGCCATCCTTGGCCCACTCGATATCCATCGGGCGGCCGTAATGCTTTTCGATCACCAACGCCTGCTTGGACAGCTCCTTCACGTCTTCGTCGCTGATGGAGAAGGTGTTGCGCAGTTCCACCGGGGTGTCTTCGGTGCGCACACGCTCGCCGGGCACGTCCGAATAGACCATGCGGATGGCCTTGCTGCCGAGCGAGCGGCGCAGGATTGCCGGCTTGCCCGCGGTCAGCGTGGGTTTGTAGACGTAGAACTCGTCCGGGTTGACTGCGCCCTGCACGACCATTTCGCCCAGGCCGAAGCTGGAGGTGACGAACACCACGTCGCGGAAACCGGATTCGGTGTCAAGCGTAAACAAGACGCCTGCCGCGCCCACGCCCGAGCGCACCATCAACTGCACGCCGGCCGACAGGAACACGTCTTCATGCTTGAAGCCGTGGTGCACGCGATAGGCGATCGCACGGTCGTTGTAGAGGCTGGCGAACACTTCCTTGACCTTGTGCACCACATCGTCGGCGCCGGTCACATTGAGGAAGGTCTCCTGCTGGCCTGCGAACGACGCGTCCGGCAGGTCTTCGGCGGTTGCCGAGGAGCGCACGGCCACGGCAACTTCACCGCCGCCGTTCTCGGCGCACAACTGGGCGTAGGCGGTGCGGATGTCGCGGTCCAGTTCCGGCTGCAGCGGGGCATCGATCACCCAGCCGCGGATTTCCTTGCCGGCCAGCGTGAGTGCATTGACGTCTTCGACATCCAGCGTCGCCAGCTTGTCAAAGATGCGCTTGGACAGATCGTTGTGTGCGATGAAGTCCTTGAAAGCTTCCGCGGTCGTCGCATATCCACCGGGAACCGAGACGCCCAACCCAGCCAGGTTGCCGATCATCTCGCCAAGTGAGGAATTTTTACCGCCTACGCGGGCCAGGTCGGCCAGGCGTAGCTCATGCAACCACAGGATATTCTCGTTCAAGCGCGATGCTCCGTAAGGCCATCGCCCGAGCGGGCTGAATGGCCGCGACCGTAGGAAGAAGCCGCTATGATGCAGTGCACAGCGGAGCCTGCACAAGCATGAATCCGTAAGTTTTGGACACCAGTTCAAAGAGGTGGTCTTGATGTCAACAATTCGGCCGGTGTTTTACGTCTCCGATGGAACCGGTATCACCGCTGAAACGATTGGGCATAGCCTGCTCACGCAGTTCAGCGGTTTCAACTTCGTCACCGACCGCATGTCGTTCATCGATGATGCAGATAAAGCGCGCGACGCCGCCATGCGGGTGCGCGCCGCAGGCGAGCGGTACCAGGTGCGCCCGGTCGTGGTCAATTCGTGCGTCGATCCACAATTGAGCATGATCCTGGCCGAAAGTGGCGCGCTGATGCTGGATGTGTTCGCGCCCTTCATCGAGCCGCTGGAGCGCGAGCTCAATGCGCCGCGTCATTCGCGTGTGGGCCGCGCGCATGGCATGGTCGACTTCGAAACCTATCACCGCCGCATCAACGCGATGAACTTCGCGCTCAGTCACGACGATGGCATTGCACTCAATTACGACGAGGCCGATGTGATCCTGGTGGCAGTGTCGCGCGCTGGCAAGACCCCGACCTGCATCTATCTGGCCTTGCATTACGGCATCCGCGCCGCCAACTATCCGCTGACCGACGAAGATCTGGAAAACGAGCAGTTGCCGCCGCGGTTGCGTAACTACCGCAGCAAGTTGTTCGGTTTGACCATTGACCCTGAGCGGTTGCAGCAAATTCGTCAGGAGCGGCGCGCCAATTCGCGCTACAGCGCGGCAGAGACCTGCCGGCGCGAAGTCGCGATCGCCGAGCGCATGTTCCAGATGGAGCGCATTCCCTCGCTCAGCACCACCAATACCTCGATCGAAGAAATCTCCAGCAAGGTGTTGTCCACCCTGGGCCTGCAACGCGAGATGTTTTGATCGGGGATCAGGCGTGGTCGCCGGCACGCCGGTCTTGCGAGCGTGCGCATCGGACGGAGAGCGACCGGTGCGCTTGCGGCGGCGGCTGTGGGAGCAAAGCGGGCGGGGCAGTGCTCCGCCAAGGTAGGCCTGCCGTTGGGCCCTCGTCAATGCTGCCCGTGCGGCGGCGCAGCGTGTAGGATCGGTCCATGGCGCAAGCACTGAGCAAACTCGAACGCATTCCCAAACTGAGCCGCTTCGGCTGGCTGATGGGCTTGTATGCAGAAAACTTCCAACATCTGACCCGGCTGTTCGCCCCGGCCGATCTTGCGCCGGGCTCGTACGTGTCCTCGATTGGCGATGGCCTGAACCTGCGGCTGGACGTGATCGAATGCCACCGCTACACGGTGGAGCTGCGCCTGACCTACGACCTGTGCGACCCGGTCACCGGCGAGCCGGACCCATCGGCGTATGTGCGGCTGTACCGCGATGCGCGCCAGGCCGAGACCACGCATTGCTATGTCGGTCGGCGCTGGCAGGACGTGATGGGCATGTTCCCGCCGCCGGCCGAGCTGATCAGCCACCGCATGCGCATGAATACGTTCCTGGGCAAGTGGCTGGAGTACCTGGCCGAACGCGGCCACGGCGTTGCGACCCTGCGCCTGGATACCGATCACGTGGCACCGCCGCGCCCGAATCCGCAGGCCGCCGTCGGCTGAGCCGGCGTTACCGCCGCGTGCGGCGTGCCGCTTCGGTCATACTGATGCGCTTCGTGTCAGATCGCATGCCATGCCCTATACCCCGATTGTCGCCACGCTCGGCTACCTGTTGTCGCCGGACGGCACCCAGGTGCTGATGATCCATCGCAATGCCCGTCCCGGCGACCAGCATCTGGGCAAATACAACGGCCTGGGCGGCAAGATGGAGCCGGACGAAGACGTGCTGGCCTGCATGCGCCGCGAGATACGTGAGGAAGCCGGCGTCGACTGCGGGCAGATGCAGCTGCGCGGCACCATCAGCTGGCCCGGCTTCGGCAAGCAGGGCGAAGATTGGCTGGGCTTCGTGTTCCTGATCCACAGCTTCGACGGCACGCCCCACACCTCCAATCCGGAAGGGACGCTGGAGTGGATCGCGATCGAGCGGATGGACCAGGTGCCAATGTGGGAAGGCGACCGCCATTTCCTGCCGCTGGTGTTCGATGGCGACCCGCGCCCGTTCCACGGCGTCATGCCGTATCGCGACGGGCGCATGCAGTCGTGGACGTATTCGCGGATCTGATCGCTGCGCGTGCACAACGCGATGGGGACGTGACGCCGACACCGTTCCGGCAGCTGCCCAACCGAGCCCGACTGTTGTAGGGCGATGTCCTCGACGTGCGACGGGGCAGCGGAGCAGCGCTTCCCATCCGATCGGCGAGCCGTGCCGGCTCGCGGCGCAGCACCAATTCCAGCCAGGCTCAACCGTCCGGAGTTGAACATGGAACGTTGAAGAGCCTTTCGGCTCTCTAAGGAACGGAAGGCCTCACCCAGTTCTCCACACCCCCTGTGGATGGACGCTGCGCAAGTCTGTGGACAAGTGCGCGCACCCCTTGCGCCATCTGGCATGCGCGACGCCTGGTCAAAATTTCGCCAGCGTGATCATTGGGCCGTCCAGCCGCCGTCGATGGCGATGGCTTGCCCGGTGATGTTGCGCGCGGCATGCGACATCAGAAACGCCACCGTGCCGGCCAGCTCGTCGTACTCGATGAAGGCGCCCTTGGGCATCGGCTTGAGCATCACATCGCGCACCACCGCGTCCTCGGCGATGCCGCGGGTGCGCGCCTGATCGGCAATCTGCCGCTCCACCAGCGGTGTGCGCATATAGCTGGGGCAGAGCGTGTTGACGGTGATGTCGCAATCGGCGGTTTCCAGCGCGATGACCTTGGCCAGGCCGACCAGGCCATGCTTGGCGGCGACATACGCACTTTTGTATGGGCTGGCCACCAGCGAGTGGATGCTGCCGATATTGAGGATGCGGCCATAGCCGGCTGCACGCATGCTGGGCAGCACGGCGCGACTGAGGCGTGCGGCGCCGGTGAGCATGACATCCACCAGCAGCGCCCACTGCTGCATCGGGAACTCCTCCAGTGTGGCCACATGCTGCAGGCCGGCATTGTTCACCAGTACCTGCGGGGCGCGTGATGCGTTGGCCAGTGCCTGCGCAATGCTGTCTGCATCGGTCACGTCCAACGCCAGCGCCTCGGCCGAGCCGCCTGCTTTGCGCAACGCCTCGGCCGTGCGCTCGGCGTCCGCCAGCTGCACATCGCTGACGAGCAGATGATGACCATCGGCCGCCAGTTGGCTGGCGATACCGGCGCCAATGCCGCTGCCCGCGCCGGTGATCAGGATGCTGCGCATCGGATGTCCTCGTGAAGTGGTGCGCGGCCGGGAGCGGTCACGCGGATCGCCAGCCTAGCCGAGTGCAGCGAAACGGTCGCCTGCATGGCGCGCGCGCGTTACCCTTTGCGCCTTGCTCACCTCAGGCTCCGCATGAAACGCCATTTTTCGATGCTGCGCGATTTCCAACTCGCGGACTGGTTCACGCTTGCCAACGCGTTCTGCGGCACCGGCGCGGTGTTTGCGGCCATGCGGTTCCTGCAAGAGGGGCATCGCGGCGATTTGCTGCTTGGCATGGCCTTGATCCCGCTGGCGTTCGTGTTCGATGCGCTGGACGGGCATGTGGCGCGCTGGCGCAAAGCGTCTTCCACGCTGGGCCGCGAACTGGATTCGCTGGCAGACGTGATCTCCTTCGGCGTGGCGCCGGCGGCGCTGGGCTACGCCTGCGGCATGCGCGGCGGTTGGGACTGGCTGGTGCTGAGCTACTTCGTCTGCTGCGGGGTCAGCCGGCTGGCGCGCTACAACGTCACCGCCGAAGAGATCGCTGGCGAGGCCGACAAGGTGCCGTATTTCGAAGGCACGCCCATTCCGACCAGCCTGGTATTGGTGATCCTGCTCGCCGTTGCCGCCAGCAGCGGGCATATCGGCGACACCTTGTGGTGGGGGCAATGGCAGCTGGGGCCGTGGCAGTTCCATCCGCTGGTGCTGCTGTTCGCGGTGTCCGGCTCGCTGATGATCAGCAAGACGCTGCGTATCCCCAAGCCCTGAGCGGCACACCGCCACGCACGCGGTAGGATGGCTGGGTAAAGGTCACTGGACGGGATGATGGCAAGCAGCGGTTCGGACAACGGCAACTTCGACGACAAGGCGCGCCAGTATTGGGCTGCCTGGGGAGATGCCATGCGCCACGGCCAGGCCGGCGCCGCCGCGCAACAACCACCGCCCGCGTCCGGTAGCGATGCTCCGCAGGATTGGCGCAAGGCCGTGGATTGGTGGTCGCAGTTGCTGCCCACCCAGGCCGCCCCGCAGGCGCAGGAGGCCATCGACCGCTTTCGCACCCAGGCCGGCGACTGGTTCGGGACCATGCAGCAGGTGGCCGCGCAGTTTGCCGGGCGCGACACCTCGGCCAATGAAGTGGCCGAGGCCTGGCGCCAGGCCGTACAAGGGCAGGGCGAACAGCTGATGCAGTGGACCTTGGGTTCGCTGCGCGGCGGCAGCCCGGGCGGGTTCGACCCGTGGCTGCAGGACGCGGCGCAGGCGCTGCAGAAGTGGCGCGAGGAAAATGCGCCCTGGCTGGACATGCCGGCGTTCGGATTGAACCGCAATCACCAGTCGCGCCTGCAGAAACTGGCACGCGCACAGCAGGAGTTCCAGGCCCAGTCGGAGGCCTATGGCGAGCAACTCAAGGCGGCGATCGAGCAGGCGTTCGCGCGCTTCGCGTCCAAGCTGAGCGAGCACGAGAGCAGCGGTAGCCAGCTGACCAGCGCCCGCGCCCTGTTCGATTTGTGGATCGAGGCGGCCGAAGAGTCCTATGCCGATGTCGCCTTGTCGGAGCAGTTCCGCAAGGTGTACGGCGGTTTTGCCAATGCGCACATGCGTCTGCGCGCTGCGCTGCAGGAAGAGGTCGAGCAACTCAGCGAACGCTTCGGCATGCCCACACGTTCGGAGATGGACGCCGCGCATCGGCGCATTGCCGAACTGGAACGCCTGGTCAGGCGGATGCTGCGTAACGCAGCTTCACCGGCAAGCAAGCCCGCTGCGGCGCCGCAGCCTGAAACGGTGACATCGGCGGCGGGCAAGCGCGCGTCGTCCGCCAGCGCCAGTGCGGCGGCAGCGCGGCCGGCGGAGGCAGCACGGGCAGTCAAGCCGGGTGCATCCAAGAAGGCGTCCGTCGACAGGACCGCGACGAAAAAGGCGGCTCCGAAACAGGCGCCAGCGGTCTCCAAGTCGACGAAAACGACCTCGGTCAAGAAGCGCGGTGGGGCGAAATCCCCGCCCAAGCCTGCAGACCGTAAACCCGCTGCAGGTAAAAAACGTGGAGCGCAGGCATGAAAGGTCCGTTGGGATTCAGTGCCGAAGACCTGATGCAGGAAACCTTGTCGATGCAACGCAAGTTGCGCGAAGGGCTCAAGTTGCTGCCGGGCGTGGACGATGTGGATTATGGCGTCACCGAGCGCGAAGAAATCTGGCGCGATGGCAAGGTGGTGCTATACCGCTTCATCGGCGAGCAGGCACCGGTGGCAAAGACACCGCTGCTGATTGTCTATGCATTGGTCAATCGCCCCTACATGGTCGATCTGCAGGCCGATCGCTCGCTGGTGAAGGGGCTATTGAGTCACGGCCAGGATGTCTACGTGCTGGATTGGGGCTACCCGGACCGCTCCGAGCGCTACCTCACGCTGGAAGATTATCTGCTGCGCTATATCGATGGCGCGGTGGATCACCTGCGCGCGCAATCCGGGCTGGAGGCGGTCGATGTGCTCGGCATCTGTCAGGGCGGCACGTTTTCGTTGTGCTACGCCGCGCTGCAACGCGACAAGGTGCGCAACCTGATCACCATGGTGACACCGGTGGATTTCCATACTCCCGACAACATGCTGTCCAACTGGGCGCGCATGGTCGATGTGGATCTGTTCGTGGACACGATGGGCAACGTGCCGGCGGACCTGATGAACGCCAGTTACCTGATGCTCAAGCCGTTCCGGCTGAATCTGCAGAAATACGTGGGCCTGCTCGACATCCTCGACGACAAGCAGGCGCTGGAGGATTTCCTGCGCATGGAAAAGTGGATCTTCGATTCGCCCGACCTGGCCGGTGAGGCCTTCCGCGAATTCGTCACGTTGTTCTATCAGCGCAACGGGTTGGTCACCGGGCAGGTGAGCATCGGGGGACAGGCAGTCGATCTGCAGGTGCTCGACATGCCGGTGCTGAATATCTACGCCGAACACGACCACCTGGTGCCGCCGGATGCCTCACGGGCGCTAGGAGGGCTGGTCGGCAGCGACGACTACAGCGAACTAAGCTTCCGTGGCGGGCACATCGGAATCTACGTCTCCGGGCGTGCGCAGCGCGAGGTGCCGGTGGCAATCCATCGCTGGCTGCAGGAACGCGGCGGCAATGCCTGAGATGGCTGCCTGCACGCCGCGCAGGTGACGCTGCGCCAAGCAGGCCGGGCGGCCATCACGATGTGCAGCGGCCGCGTTTTCTAGACTGTTGGCTACGTCTTGCAGGAGTTCTGCCAATGTCTACCACCACGTTGTCCCGCTCCCTCAACGACCGCATGATCGCCGGTGTCGTTGGCGGCATTGCGCGTCGTTTTGGCTGGAGCTCGACGCTGCTGCGTGTGTTGTTCGTCATCGTGTCGATTGCCTCGGCCGCGTTTCCCGGCATCCTGGTGTATCTGATTCTGTGGCTGCTGATCCCCAACCAGGCCGATTGAAGCCGGTAATGCGCGGCCTGCCTGCATTGCAGGTGCTGGGCGCGTTGTGGACGCTGCCCAATACCTTGATCGGGCTCGCGATCGGCGCGGCCGGCTGGTGTTTCGGTGCGCGTCCCGTCTGGTCGCCGCGGGAACATGCCGTGGTCTTCCACGCCTGGCCGTGGGGTCCGGGGGGCGCAATGACGTTGGGCAACGTGATCTTGCTGAAAGGTGCATCGCTGGACCTGCAGTGCAGCACCTACGCGCACGCCGCAGGCCGTTGCCAGCATCCGCCGGTGCGCCTGGGCGACCACGAGCGCGCGCATGTCTATCAGTACATGCTGCTTGGGCCGCTGTTCCTGCCCATGTATGTTCTGTGCGGCGGCATCCACGTGCGCAATCCGCTGGAGCGGGCTGCCGATACCTATGCGATGCACGGCCACGGTTGGTGGCCGTGGGGGATTCAACCCAGGCGCGCGAAGCCGAACAATTCGGACAGCGGATGAGGCGTGCCCTCTAGTTGTGCACGCAACAAGCCTGCGCCAATGGCGCTATAGGTAATGCCGTTGCCGCCATAGGCCATCGCAAACGATACACGTGGCCCCAGTTCGGCATGCGGCCCGAAGAACGGCAATCCATCGGCAGTTTCTGCGAAGGTGCCAGCCCATGCGAACGCCGGGCGCAGGCGCATATCGGGCATGGTCTTGCCAATTTTCTTCAGCAACGTCCTGAGCTTGCCCCGCACGCGTGCGTCGCGGCGAGGGGGAATGTCGATGTTGTCGTCTTCGCCACCCGCGACCACGCGCCCGTCTGGTGTGCTGCGCAGGTACAGATACGGGCGCGCGGTCTCCCACATCATGGTGTGCTTAAGCGCGCCCATTTCGCTGTCGTGCAGGGTGTCGGTCACGAAGGCGTAGCTGCTGCGATTGCGCGCCACCGGCTGCGAGAGCCAGCGCTGGTTGCCATAGCCGGCTGCCAGGATCACGTGACGGGCGCGCACGCTCACACCGTCTTCGGTGCGCAGGTCGACATGCGCGTCGTGCGGATCGATCGAGGCAATGGAGGTGCGGTCATAGATGCGTGCGCCGTATTGCTCGCACTCGGAAAACAGGCGGTAGCACAGGCGATACGGGTCCACGCTGGCGGCCAGGCGGCTCAGAATCGCGCCATCCGAATGCACGCCGTAGTTGTGCCAGAGCGGCTCGCGTTCGATCCACTCCACCGGCAATCTGTGCGCCTGGCGGGTCTCCAGCTCGCTGCGCAGGTCTTTGATATCGCGCGAGCGGCTGGCGTAGTACAGGCTATCCTGGCGCGTGAAGTCGGTGCCGCCGAAGGTATTGCACAGGCCCTGCAGGTCGAGGATGGCCTGCGCGCACGCCCCATAGGCCAGCGCCGCTGCCTGCATGCCGTGCTGTCTGGCCAGTTCGATCATCGGCGTGTCGATTTCGTACTGGAGCAATGCGGTACTTGCCGAGGTGCTGCCCCAGCCGATGTCGCGCTGTTCGATCACCGCGACTTCGTGCCCATGGCGCACCAATTCGTGGGCAATCAGCGCGGCGGTCACCCCACCACCGACGATGGCCACTTCGCAGACGGTGTCTTGCTCCAGACGCGGGTACGCGCGCATCAACCCGTTGCGGATCGACCAGAACGGGTAGCCACTTTTGAGGTCCATGCGGTGTCGAGCAGCGAGCGGATGGACGGCGATTGACCGCCAAGCGGGGTGAAGCGGCCGTGAGGCGAGCCCGGCCTTGCCGCCGTCACCAAACGGCAAACAGCCAGCGTTAACGTGCGTGGAAAGCTCCTCACGGCGTGCTGGTTATCCTGCCGCCACAACGCAGCAACAGCAGCAGAAGAGGGTGTGGGTATGTCGATTGTCCTGTACGTCGGTGGCAGCAAAGATGGCGACAAGGGCGTGGTGCCTTACGGTTTCAGCAAGTCGCGTGCGATGACCGATGCTGGCCCTGAGGTGTATGTCGAACGCATGGTGCCGCTGAAGGATGTCGGCAAGATCCGCGTGATGGCGCTGGAGTCGCTGCACGAAAGCATTCTGGTCGAACGTGCCGCCACCCATTACGCTCGTCAGGTCAGCTGAGCGCGGCAGCATAGGTTTACGGCGGCGTTGTCAACGGGTTTCCGTGGCGGGCCGGCACTGCGAAAATGCGTTTTTCAGTGAAGCGGGTCACCCCGCGCCGTCATGCACGATAGCCAGCTCGCCCAGCAGATTGCTCGCACCATCGCCGATGAGATCGGTGCCCAGCCCGCCCAGGCGCACGCCGCCATCGCCTTGCTCGACGAAGGCGCCAGCGTCCCCTTCATCGCCCGCTACCGCAAGGAAGTCACCGGCGGGCTGGACGACACGCAGCTACGCAACCTGGAAACGCGACTGACCTATCTGCGCGAGCTGGAAGAGCGCCGCGCGGCGATCCTGTCCAGCATCGGCGAGCAGGGCAAGCTCAGCGACGAATTGCGCAACGAGATCGTGGCGGCCGACACCAAGTCGCGGCTGGAAGACCTGTACCTGCCCTACAAGCCCAAGCGCCGCACCCGCGCGCAGATCGCGCGCGAAGCCGGGCTGGAGCCACTGGCCGATGGCCTGTTGGCGGACCCGACGCAATCTCCGGAAGTAGCCGCGGAAGCCTTCGTCGATGCCGAGAAAGGCGTTGCCGACAGCAAGGCGGCGCTGGAAGGCGCGCGCGCCATCCTGATGGAGCGCTGGGGTGAAGATGCGGCGCTGGTCGGTGAGCTGCGCAGTTGGCTGAGCGACAATGGCGTGATCCGCGCACGGGTCGCCGAGGGCAAGGAAGAGGCCGGTGCCAAGTACCGCGACTACTTCGATCACGCCGAAACATTGGCGAAGATTCCTTCGCACCGCTTGCTGGCGCTGTTTCGCGCACGCCGCGAAGAAATCCTGTATCTGGATCTGGATCCGGGCAGCGATGCCGAGGCTGGCCACCAGTACGCCGAAGGCCGTGTGGCGCGCAATGCCGGTATCTCCAACGAAGGCCGTCCAGCCGATCGCTGGTTGCTGGACGCGTGCCGGCTGACATGGCGCGCCAAGCTGCATATGCACTTACTGTTGGACCTGTTCAACCAGGCGCGCGAAAAGGCCGAGGCCGAAGCGATCGCGGTATTCGGCGACAACCTCAAGGACCTGATGCTGGCAGCGCCGGCCGGTCCGCGGGTGGTGCTTGGGCTGGATCCGGGCATCCGTACCGGTTGCAAGATCGCCGTGGTCGATGCCACCGGCAAGCTGGTGGCTACCGAAACGATTTATCCGCACGAACCCAAGCGGCAGTGGGATCAGTCGCTGCAGACCATCAAAAAGTTGTGCATGCAGCACAACGTGGAGCTGATCGCGATCGGCAACGGCACTGCCAGCCGCGAGACCGACAAGCTGGCCGGTGAGGCGATTGCGCTGTGCGGCGCTGCCAAGGTACAGAAGGTGGTGGTGAGCGAGGCGGGCGCATCGGTGTATTCGGCCTCGGAGTTCGCGGCCAAGGAATTCCCGAATCTGGATGTGTCGCTGCGTGGTGCCGTGTCGATCGCGCGCCGTCTGCAGGATCCATTGGCCGAACTGGTGAAGATCGAGCCCAAGGCGATCGGCGTGGGCCAGTACCAGCACGATGTGGATCAATACCGTCTGGCCAAGGCATTGGAAGCGCGGGTGGAAGACTGCGTCAACGCGGTCGGTGTCTACGTCAATACGGCCTCGGCGGCGTTGTTGTCGCGCGTGTCCGGGCTGTCGGGCACGGTGGCGGAAAATATCGTGCGTCACCGCGACGACAATGGCCCGTTCAAGCGACGCAAGGACCTGCTCAAGGTGCCGCGGCTGGGCGAGAAGACCTTCGAGCAATGCGCCGGTTTCCTGCGCATTGCCGATGGCGAGGAGCCGTTGGATGTGTCGGCGGTGCATCCGGAAGCGTATCCGGTGGTGGAACGCATCGTGAGCAGCACCGGCAAGCCGATCAAGGCATTGCTGGGCGACGGCAGTTTTCTGCGTGGCCTGAAGCCGGAGATGTTCACCGACGACCAATTCGGTGTGCCGACCGTGCGCGACATCCTGAAAGAGCTGGAAAAACCCGGCCGCGATCCGCGCCCGGAGTTCAAGGCAGCGCAGTTCGCCGAAGGCATCGAGGACATCAAGCACCTCAAGCCGGGCATGGTGCTCGAAGGTGTGGTCAGCAATGTGGCCGCGTTCGGTGCGTTCGTCGATATCGGCGTGCATCAGGATGGATTGGTGCACATCTCGGCGTTGTCGGAGACCTTCGTCAAGGATCCGCGCGATGTGGTCAAGGCCGGCGACATCGTCAAGGTCAAGGTGCTGGAGGTGGATGTGGCGCGCAAGCGCATCGCGCTGACCTGTCGTCTGTCCGACACGCCGCCAGCGGCGGATGGCGCAGCGCAACCGCGCGAAGCCCGTGGCAGCGGCGGTCCGGGGCAGGGCAGGCGCGACGTTGGTGGACGCGGTCAGGCGCAGGCCAATAGCAAACCGCGGATCACCGCGCCGCCGGCGGACAACGCCCTGGCTGCCGCATTCGCGCGTGCCAAACGTAGCTAAGTCGCGCTTTTGATCTGTCGGTTGATCGGCGTGGTTGAATGGCTTGGCGCGGATCTAATGTGGCGATGGATTGGTCTGCGGTTTGGCTTATAAGTAAAAGCCTTCGGCGCAGGCAAGCATCCTCAGTGTGCCGATCGGTGACGAAGTCATCGACCAAGCACGCTCCGGTGCTACTCCACTGCAGCCCGCACCGCGCGCGTGGGCAAGATCAAGCGTTCGATCAGGTCGACCAGGCCGGGTGGTTCCACCGGCTTGCCCATGTGCGCATCGAAGCCGGCTACTACCGCGCGGTCGCGGTCTTCTTCGCGGACATAGGCGGTCAGGGCGATGGCCGGAATATGCCGCGGCAGATCGGCGCGGCCCGAACGCACGGTGCGGATCAAGTCGTAGCCATCGCGCAAGGGCATCGCGATATCGCTGACCAATACATCGAAGTGCGCGTTCGCCAAGCAGTGCTCGGCCGCGTCCACCGACCCGGCAGCCTGCACCTGCGCCCCGGCCAGCATCAGGAACTGCATCACCGCTTCGCGCGAATCCTGATCGTCGTCGACCAGCAGGACGCGCACGCCAGCCAGGCGGTCGCGGCACTCGTCCGGCAGCGCGCCCACGTGGGTGGTGTCTGCCGAGGCAGGCCGCAGATCGCTGACCCCGTGCTGGAACGGCAACACGATGGTAAATAGCGCGCCCTGGCCTTCGCCCGCGCTGGAGGCGCCAAGACTGCCGCCATGCAGGTCCACCAACTGACGCGAGATCGACAGGCCCAGCCCCAGGCCGCCCACGCGCCGTGTAGTGCCTGCATCGGCCTGACGAAAACGGTCGAACACATGCGGCAGGAAATCCGCCGCAATGCCGATCCCGGTGTCCTGCACGCACAGGCGCAGCCGCTCGTCTTCGACATCCATCGCCACTCGCACCGTACCGCCGGCAGGGGTGAACTTCAGCGCATTGCTGAGCAGGTTGGTCAGCACCTGCTGCAGCCGCCCGGCATCGCCGAAGAACCACAGCTCGCCATCGCAAGGCGCATCCAGCTCCAGTGCGATCTTGCGCGCCAACGCGGTCGGCTGCATGAGTTCCAGCACGCTGCGCACCAACCCGGCGATATCGAAATGCTCGGCCTGCAGGCGGATCTTGCCGGACAGGATCGCGCTCATATCCAGCAGGTCGTCGATGATCTGCGTCTGCGCGCGCGCACTGCGTTCGATGATCACCAGGCCCCGGCCCAGATTGGCCGGATCGGCGATGTCCGATTGCATCAACCGCGACCAACCCAGGATCGCGTTGAGGGGTGTGCGCAACTCATGGCTGAGCGTGGCCAGGAATTCGTCCTTGACCCGGTTGGCATGCTCGGCCTGCGCGCGCGCGGCGGTTTCCGCCTGCAACGACAGCTTGAGCTTGGCATCCACCCGGGTGCGTTCGATCACGATGCCGGCCAGGTGCGAGGCCGAGCGCGCCATCGCCTGCTCGCGCAAGGACGGTAGGTGAGGGCGGTCGTAGTAGATATTGAGCGTGCCCAATACCTGCCCGTTGCTGGCCAGGATCGGGGTAACGCAACACGCTGCGATGCCCATCGTTGCCGAGATCGCATGGTGGCTGCTGAAGCTTGCATCGGCCTGGAGATCGCTGCAGATCACCTGACGACCCAGGTGCGCCGACAGGGCGCACGGCGGACCCTCCGGCCCGATCGGCGATGGCTCGAAGTGCCCGCGGTACTCGATCGGAAAATGCGGTGCCGAGCCGAAACTCAAGGTGTGGCGGATCTCATCGCGCACCATCACCGAGCAGTACAACGGGATTTCACCGCGTGCCTCCACACTCAATGCGATCGCATCCAGCACCACCGGCAATGGTGCGCCGGTGGTGATCAAACTCAGGATCGCGCGGTCCGAAGCGGTGGCATCTTCGATGTGCTTGCGTTCGGAGATGTCGGTGAGCGAGCCGATGTGCCCAAGAAACCGTCCGTCGCTGGCGAAGTGCGGGGATGCGGTGTCGATGCACCAGCGGTATTGCCCGTCGTGGCGGCGCACGCGGTATTCGGCGAGGAATTCGCCGCGTTGCTCGAGTGCCTGTTCAAAGGCATGCCGCACGCGTGCTGCATCGTCCGGATGCATCACATCCCACCAGCCCTGATCCAGTGCCTGGTCTTCCCCCTGTCCGGTGAAGTTGTACCAGCGCGGATTCCAGTACACGCAATCGCCTTGCGCGTCGGCCATCCAGATCATCGCTGGCACCGTCTCGCAGAGCGCACGGAAGCGCACTTCGCTTTCGCGCAATTGCTGCTCGAATGCGCGCCGGTCATGAATGTCGGTATAGGTACCGATCCACTCGCTGATGCTGCCATCGTCGCCGCGCACCGGGAGCGCGCGCACCAGGTGCCAGCGTGATTGCCCGTCGTGACGCAGCAGTTCGCACTCCACCTCGAGAGCGCGCTGGCCTTTCAATGCCAGGCTCCACGCCTGCTCGGACAGGCGCAGACCATCGGCAGTGTGCGCGCGGTGCCAGGCGGCATCTTCGTTGCTGGAAGGATCCAGGCCGGTGTACTCGTACCAGCGCTGGTTGAAGTAGTGCGGTCGTCCGTCCGGATCGGCAATGAAGATGATCTGCGGCAGCGTATTGGCGAGGCGGCGCAGGCGCGCTTCGTTGGCCGCGAGTTGCTGCTGCGCCTTGGCCCGTTGCATCGATTCCCAGCAGCGTGCCACGACCAATCGCACCAGTTCGATCTCCGCCGACAGCCAGCGCCGCGGTGCACGCTGATGGACGCCGATCGCGGCCACCAATCGGTCGTGCTTGTGCAGCGGAATGGCCAGCGAGGCGCGCAAGCCGGAGCGGCGGTACTGCTCGGCCACATAGTCCGGCGCACCCGGCGCCATCGCATCGGTCGTGAACCAGGGACGGTTCGCCAGCAGCGCATCGCGCAGGCCCTGTGCGGCTTCCAGTGGGAAGTCGCCTTGCAGGCTCGGCATGTCCTGCACGTGGTCGCTGATGACATGCATGGTGCTGCCATCGGCAGCGACCAGACCGAATGCGCAACGGTTCGCCTGCAGATGCTCGCCAAGCAGGCGCACGCTGGTGTCGATGATCTGCCGCGGATCGGACACGTGCTGCAGTGCGTCTTCCAGCATCAATAGAAAACTGTCGCGACTATCGCTGCGACGTTGTTCGCTGACGTCAGCGGTCGAATCCGCAACGCCGATGTAGAGCGCGCCTACCTGCTCGCCCGTTTGCAGCACTGGGCTGCATGACCAGCGCTCCAGCTCCAGTGCCATTGCCGCGGCTGGCTCGTCATCGCCATCGCGATTGGATGCGTATGTCAGCGCCGCACGCGGCTGCCCGAATGCCGCCGGGTGGTGCGGTCCCAGTCGTGCAATGCAGGCATCGTTGTAGATACAGCGCTCGTCGCGGCCCCATACGAGCAGCATCGGAACTTGCGCATGCAGGCAGATCGAGAGTGCTGTGCGCAGCGCGGGGCTGTCGCCCAACAGCGCGTCCGCAGCGTGCACGGACGCGGCCAGTAATGCTGCAGTTTCGCTCGTCTCCGGCAGCAAGCCGGCAAACGGCGACACGGCGATATCCATCCAGCGACCCGCCCGTCATTCTTCGATGGCAAATTCTAGTAGCAACCGGCCTGCACCGGCAGCGCCGCGGAACCGGCGATTCAGCTAATCGCTGCCGGCACATGGCAACACAATGCGTCTGTGGCAGAAGGATAAGGTGTTAGAGAGAGGGCAGGCGTGCCGCACCTGGCAGTGGCACCGGCAGGGCGCCCGGTACTGCTGCTCAGCCCTCAGCGCCGCGCAACTCGCGCGCTTTGGACAATGCACCGATCAGTTCTTCGGACAGATAGGGCTTGATCAGGATGACACCACGTTCGAATCCACTCGGGATGCTGCCGATGGCCACGCCGGTCGCCAGCACGAACGGGATACCGCGCTCCGACAACAGGCGTGCGACCGGTTCGCTGGTTTCGCCGTTACCCAGGCGATAGTCCAGCACTGCGATATCCGGTGGCTCGGCGCTGATCAGCTGCAGGGCATCGCGCACTTCGCCGACCGGGCCGATGACGACGGCACCCGCCTGAACAAGCTGCAGGTCGAGCAGCATGGCATTCATGTCATCGTTTTCGACCACGAGTACCCGAACTCCACGCAACACCGACATTGCTTACTCCTTCACTGAATCGGCCAGTATATCGGGACTGCCTGGACACAGCGCTGCAGACCCCGCTTGCACCTGAATTCGTCAGGCGCAAACTGACACTGTTCGTTTCAACAACAAGTCGCTATACTGCGCGGCCACGCCGAAGTGGCGGAATCGGTAGACGCAGCGGACTCAAAATCCGCCGCCCTTAAAAGCGTGTGGGTTCGAGTCCCACCTTCGGCACCAGGTTGTTGCAGTACCAGCGAAAGCCCTTCTGGAGAAGTCCGGTGGGGCTTTTTGCTGTGTGCCGTTCGGCAAGGCGTGGGGCTTCGTTGATGCGGCGCGACCAGCGAGGCTGGCGACCGTCAGTCCGGTCGAACGGAGCGCGAAGCGACGGCGTGGTTGGCGCGCGATGCACGACTGGCGTCAGGAGCAATTTGTTTGCAGTGCATCTGCGTGGCGCAGATGCTGATCGCCCGAGTTCGTCCATCGGCACGCCACGCATCAGGCACGCAACTGCCGCGCGCCGTGCAGTGCGCAGGTAATGGATGACGTTGCAGGCACGCGACCATCACGCTGCTTGCGTACCGTGGGAGTCTCTTTTGAGCGGGTGACCCCATGGACTTCGATGCTTCGCAACAGCTGCGCATCCTGCGCGACATCCACGACACCAAGCCGGTGGCCGACGAAGAAGGAAACTGGGCGGTACGCGCCGGCTATGCCACGCAAGCCGAAGATGGCGACATCGACCTGACGCACGAGGGCCGCAAGGCGCTGGATAGCGGGCAGACCTGAGATGTTCCGCATCGTGCACTGCGTGGCTGGCCTTGAGATCGGACGGAGGTTTTACTCATCGCATTAGCGTGCGATGGGGCCTGCGACGCGCCCCGAACGCATTGCGAGGTGGCGAGACGATTGGTCAGCGATGTAATGGCTTGCGAGTGCGTAGCGGGGAGTTGAATACAAGGCTCGCCAGTGAAATGCATTTGCGCGCCACTGGTCCCAGCCCGCAATGGCCTCGAAATACGTCTGAGACGAAGGTTAGGGACAGACAAGAAAAAGCCCCGGCAGTGCCGGGGCTTTGGATGATTGGCGTCCCCACGGGGATTCGAACCCCGGTGTCCACCGTGAAAGGGTGGTGTCCTAGGCCTCTAGACGATGGGGACGCGTATCAAAACCTCGTTGTCCACTTGAGACGGCCTAATGTCTGAAGTGGTGGAGCCAGGCGGGATCGAACCGCCGACCTCCTGCATGCCATGCAGGCGCTCTCCCAGCTGAGCTATGGCCCCGCGTTGCTGCGAGCCGGAAATCATAGCGACATCGCCGCGCGATGGGAAGTGGTCTGGGCAAAAAAGTTGTAGCAAGGGCGCAGCCGCCGGGCGAACTGCCGGGCCGCATGCGTCGAGCGCGGCGATTGAACAGCAACGGCGCAGCTGGAGTGCATGAAGCGCCATAAGTCCACGGTGTTCGGGGCGTGCAGTGGATTGCAGCGACGACGATATCGGCGCGCTGGATGCGCCGATGTGAGTTTGCACTCACTTCGACAGCGATCGATTCGCGAGCAACTGCCGCGCCGGGTCGCGCGTCAAGTCCGCTGCATCTCGTCTACAAGCAACACCGGATTCGCGTCCCGTGCTCGCCGTCATCACGGCATGCGTGAGCGCGACCATCGCGCACATTGCGTTTTTGGCGCGGCAATCTGTAGCGACGCTTCTGGCAACGTGCCAACTGCGAGGCGGGCAGGGACATCGAGAGCAAAATTATGTGCGCGCGCGAATGCGCATACGCTTGAGTCATGCAGCAACTCGTCAAGCGCTTGGATCGAGCGGGTGTTGGCAGCAGTAGTGGCCTGCCGAACAGCAGTGCGTGCGTATCGATGTGCACACCAAGCGCTGTGCCATCCGCGGCAGAGATTCAACTCTTTCTGTCCGCTGCATCATGGCGATGAACCGAGGCATCATGCCCAACGTCGCTCAGAACCGGATTCGGCCTGTGACAGACAAAAAAAAGCCCCGGCAGTGCCGGGGCTTTTGGATGATTGGCGTCCCCACGGGGATTCGAACCCCGGTGTCCACCGTGAAAGGGTGGTGTCCTAGGCCTCTAGACGATGGGGACGCATATCAAAACCTCGTTGTCCACTTGAGACGGCCTAATGTCTGAAGTGGTGGAGCCAGGCGGGATCGAACCGCCGACCTCCTGCATGCCATGCAGGCGCTCTCCCAGCTGAGCTATGGCCCCACGAAACTGATAACGAAATGATAGCGGCCTGTTAACGTTCGCGCAAGCGCTTTTTCATTCCGAATGAGACGGTGCGACGTTCGCATCGCACTCAGTTGACGCCGTGCAGATCGCGCAACTGCGTCTGACGCGCGCCGAAGTACGCCGCCAGGTCGGCGATGTCCTGATCGCTCAGCGCCGTGGCCTGGGCGGTCATCAACGGATGCTGACGGTCGCCGCTACGGTAGGCCTGCAGCGCATGCGCAAGATAGTCGCCGTATTGGCCGCCCAGTTTGGGATAGCTGGGATCGATCGGCGCATTGCCATCGGCACCGTGGCAGTCCACGCAGCTCTGGCCGGTCGCCTTGCCCTTGGCATGGGCGAGTTTGTCGCCGGCGTCGGCGCGGCCGGTGGGCAGACCTGCCGACGAGCCGGAGCCGTGCTCGCCGCTGGCGTGGCCGGGGTCGCCAGCGGAATCGTCGGTGGACTCAACCTGGGATTGGGAACAGGCCGCCATCATCAGGGCAGCGACCAGGACGATGGCTAGACGCGGAGCGTGCAGGGCGTTCGGCATGTGGGCGCTTATTTGAGAGTGGACAGAAAGGCGGAGATGTCGGCGATGTCCTGCTCGGAAAAGCTCTGCGCCTGCGCCTGCATGGTTGGATGCTTGCGCTTGCCCTGGCGATATTCGGTCAACGCCTGGGTCAGATACTGGCTGGTCTGGCCGCCAATCTTGGGCACGCGATAACTGGGGTAGGCGTTCTTATAGCCGGTGACGCCGTGGCAACCCTGGCAGGTATAGGCGAGCAAGCGCCCATTCGACGGGTTGCCGGTCGGCGCGGCAGGGGTTGCCACCGCGGCAGCAGGCGCCGGAGGGGGCGGAGCTGCGGGTGTGGCTTGCGGTGTTGCTGATGCGCCCCCAAACGGCAGGAAGACGACCAGAGCGAGACAAGCGGCGAGCGGCTGCGGGCGCATGGTTTCGTATCCGGAAGACTGATTGAGCGTCCGCACGTGGGGGCGTGACGGAACCGGACCGAGTATGCCTGCGATTTGGCGCGGCGCAAACCGGGTGAATAGGCCAAGTTGAATAGACCATGACCTTTGGCGCATTGGCGGCATGTGCATCTGGGTGGTCTACTTGCCTACAACACCTGTTCACGCATCCACTAGGACACGACGATGTCGCCACTCTCTTTCTTGCCGGGTCGCAGCGGAACCTGCGCCGCTGCATTGTTGATCACCACGAGCCTGCTGCTGGGCGGTTGCAAGGCAGGAGAGGGCCAGGCCAAGACCGCCGAGGAAAAGAAGGCCGTCGATGCGGTGCCGGTGGAAATCGCCAAGGCCGCGCGCCGTGCGGTGGCCGCCAGTTACACCGGCACCGCCGCGCTTGAGCCGCGCGCCGAAGCGCAGGTGGTGGCCAAGACCTCAGGCGTTGCACTGTCCGTGATGGTGGAAGAGGGGCAGAAGGTCTCGGCAGGTCAGGCGCTGGTGCGGCTGGATCCGGATCGCGCGCATCTGGCGGTGGCGCAGAGCGAAGCGCAGCTGCGCAAGCTGGAAAACAGCTATCGCCGCGCCACCCAGTTGGTAGGGCAGCAGTTGGTCAGCGCCGCGGATGTGGACCAGCTCAAATTCGATGTCGAAAACAGCCGTGCGCAGCACCGGCTTGCATCGTTGGAGCTGTCGTACACCACGGTGCAGGCGCCGATCTCCGGCGTGATCGCATCGCGCTCGATCAAGACCGGCAACTTCGTGCAGATCAATACGCCGATCTTCCGCATCGTCGACGATTCGCAGCTGGAGGCCACGCTCAACGTGCCCGAACGCGAATTGGCCACGCTCAAGTCGGGCCAGCCGGTGACCTTGCTGGCCGATGCGCTGCCGGGCCAACAATTCGTCGGCAAGGTGGATCGCATCGCGCCGGTGGTGGACTCGGGCAGCGGCACGTTTCGCGTGGTCTGCGCATTCGGCCAGGGGGCCGAAGCGTTGCAGCCGGGCATGTTCGGGCGCATCCGCATCGATTACGACCAGCGCAAGGACGCCTTGGTGATCCCGCGCCTGGCGTTATTGGACGATGGCGAACCGGCAGTTTTCGTAGTGCGCAACGGCAAGGCCAGCCGGGTGCCGGTGAAACTGGGCTATGCCGAGGGGCCGTGGCTGGAAGTGCGGCAGGGCCTGAAGGAAGGCGACCAGGTGGTGACTGCCGGCAAGGTGGCGCTGCGCGACGGCACTGCGGTGCAGGTGATCGGCCAACCCGATCGCAAGCCGGTCGCGACCAAGGCCGCTGCGCCCGCACATGATGAGACGCACGCATGAGCGAGAACGGCAACCCGCACGGACCCGTGCATGATCCGCACGCACCACTGCCTGGCGGCGGTGGCCTGGTGGCCTTCGCCACGCGGCGGCGTGTGACCATCGCCATGATCACCGTAACGATGCTGCTGTTCGGGCTGATCGCGTTACGCAGCCTCAAGGTCAATCTGCTGCCCGATCTGAGCTATCCCACGCTCACCGTACGCACCGAATACACCGGCGCGGCGCCGGCGGAAATCGAAACGCTGGTGACCGAGCCGGTGGAAGAAGCGGTCGGCGTGGTCAAGAACCTGCGCAAGCTCAAGTCGATCTCGCGCACAGGGCAGAGTGATGTGGTGCTGGAGTTTGCCTGGGGCACCAATATGGACCAGGCCAGCCTGGAGGTGCGCGACAAGATGGAGGCCTTGTCGCTGCCGCTGGAAACCAAGCCGCCGGTACTGCTGCGCTTCAATCCTTCCACCGAGCCGATCATGCGGCTGGCGTTGTCGCCCAAGCAGGCGCCGGCCTCCGATACCGATGCGATCCGCCAGCTCACCGGCTTGCGTCGCTATGCCGACGAAGACCTGAAAAAGAAGCTCGAACCGGTGGCCGGCGTGGCAGCGGTGAAGGTCGGCGGCGGGCTGGAAGACGAGATCCAGGTCGACATCGATCAGCAGAAGTTGGCGCAGCTCAATCTGCCGATCGACAACGTGATCACCCGGCTCAAGGAGGAGAACGTCAACATCTCCGGCGGTCGGCTGGAAGAAGGCTCGCAGCGCTACCTGGTGCGTACGGTCAACCAGTTCGTGGATCTGGACGAGATCCGCAACATGCTGGTGACCACCCAAAGCAGCAGCGGCAGCGCGGCCGAAGCGGCGATGCAGCAGATGTACGCCATTGCGGCGTCCACCGGTTCGCAGGCGGCGCTGGCGGCAGCGGCCGAAGTGCAGAGCACCTCCTCCTCGTCCAGCAGCAGCATCGCCGGCGGCATGCCGGTGCGGCTGAAGGATGTGGCGCAGGTGCGCCGGGGCTACAAGGAACGCGAGGCGATCATCCGCCTGGGCGGCAAGGAAGCGGTGGAGCTGGCGATCTACAAGGAAGGCGATGCCAACACCGTGTCCACCGCCGCGGCGCTGCGCAAGCGCCTGGAGCAACTCAAGGCGACGGTGCCGGGCGATGTGGAAATCACCACGATCGAGGACCAATCGCACTTCATCGAGCATGCGATCAGCGATGTCAAAAAAGATGCGGTGATTGGCGGCGTGCTGGCGATCCTGATCATCTTCCTGTTCCTGCGCGATGGCTGGAGCACGTTCGTGATCAGCCTGTCGTTGCCGGTGTCGATCATCACCACGTTCTTCTTCATGGGTCAGCTGGGGTTGAGCCTCAACGTGATGTCGCTGGGCGGGCTGGCGTTGGCCACCGGCCTGGTGGTGGACGATTCGATCGTGGTGCTGGAGAGCATCGCCAAGGCACGCGAGCGTGGCCTGAGCGTACTGGACGCGGCCATCGCCGGCACCCGCGAAGTGAGCATGGCGGTGATGGCGTCCACGTTGACCACCATTGCGGTATTCCTGCCGTTGGTGTTCGTCGAAGGCATCGCCGGGCAGTTGTTCCGCGATCAGGCATTGACGGTGGCGATCGCGATTGCGATTTCGCTGGTGGTGTCGATGACGCTGATTCCGATGCTGAGCTCGCTCAAGGGCGCGCCGCCGATGGCGTTCCCGGACGAGCCGAGCCATCCGGATTGGCAGCCCGAGCAGCGCTGGCTCAAGCCGGTGGCGGCCGGGCGGCGCGGCGCCGGTGCGAGCGTGCGTTATGCATTCTTCGGTGCGGCGTGGGCGGTGGTGAAGGTGTGGCGCGGGTTGAGCCGCGTGGTGGGGCCGGTGATGCGCAAGGCCAGCGACCTAGCGATGGCGCCGTATGCCCGTGCCGAGCGCGGCTATCTGGGGATGTTGCCGGCGGCGCTGCGGCGTCCCTGGTTGGTGCTGGGGCTGGCCGCGGCGGCGTTCATCGGGACGGTGTTTCTGGTGCCGATGCTGGGCGCGGATCTGATTCCGCAGCTGGCGCAGGATCGCTTCGAAATGACCGTCAAACTGCCTTCCGGCACGCCGCTGGCGCAGACCGATGCAGTGGTGCGCGAGTTGCAGCTGGCGCACGACAAGGACCCGGGCGTCGCCTCCCTCTACGGCGTCAGCGGTAGCGGCACGCGATTGGACGCCAACCCCACCGAGAGCGGCGAGAACATCGGCAAGCTCACCGTGGTGATGGCCGGTGGCGGTAGCCCGGCGGTGGAAGCGGCGGCGACCGAGCGGCTGCGCAGCAGCATGGTCGGGCACCCGGGCGCACAGGTGGATTTCGCGCGGCCGGCGTTGTTCAGTTTTTCGACACCGCTGGAAGTGGAACTGCGCGGCCAGGATCTGGGCGAGCTGGAACGCGCCGGGCAGAAGTTGGCCGCGATGCTGCGCGCCAACGGCCACTACGCCGACGTCAAATCGACGGTGGAAGAGGGCTTTCCGGAGATCCAGATCCGTTTCGACCAGGAGCGCGCTGGTGCCTTGGGGCTGACCACGCGGCAGATCGCCGATGTCATCGTCAAGAAGGTACGTGGCGATGTGGCCACGCGCTACAGCTTCCGTGACCGCAAGATTGATGTGCTGGTGCGTGCCCAACAAGCCGATCGCGCCAGTGTCGATGCGATCCGTCAGCTGATCGTCAACCCGGGCAGCAGCCGGCCGGTGCGCCTGGCGGCCGTTGCCGAGGTGTTGGCGACGACGGGGCCGAGCGAGATCCATCGTGCCGACCAGACCCGCGTGGCGATCGTGTCGGCCAGCCTGAAGGACATCGACCTGGGCGGTGCGGTGCGCGAGGTGGAAACGATGGTGCGCAAGGACCCGCTTGCTGCCGGCGTGGGCATGCACATCGGCGGGCAGGGCGAGGAGCTGGCGCAATCGGTGAAGTCGCTGTTGTTCGCATTCGGCCTGGCGATCTTCCTGGTCTATTTGGTGATGGCTTCGCAGTTCGAGTCGCTGCTGCATCCATTCGTCATTCTGTTCACCATTCCGTTGGCAATGGTCGGTGCGGTGCTGGCCCTGCTGATGACCGGCAAGCCGATCTCGGTGGTGGTGTTCATCGGCCTGATCCTGCTGGTGGGCCTGGTGACCAAGAACGCGATCATCCTGATCGACAAGGTCAACCAGCTGCGCGAAGACGGCGTGCCCAAGCGCGAGGCGCTGATCGAAGGTGCGCGCTCGCGCCTGCGGCCGATCATCATGACCACCTTGTGCACCTTGTTCGGCTTCCTGCCGCTGGCGGTGGCGATGGGCGAGGGCGCTGAAGTGCGTGCACCGATGGCGATCACCGTGATCGGCGGGTTGCTGGTGTCGACCTTGCTGACCCTGCTGGTCATCCCGGTGGTGTACGACCTGCTGGATCGCCGTGCCGATGCGTACTACCTGGAGCGCGGCCGGCGCATGGCCGGGCAACGTGCACAGGCGGCGAGCAATGCCGACGGACTGGGGGCGCTATGAGCGTTGCCGCCTTCAGCATCCGTCGCCCGGTCACCACCATCATGTGCTTCGTGTCGCTGGTGGTGGTGGGCTTGATCGCGGCGTTCCGGCTGCCCTTGGAGGCGCTGCCGGATATTTCCGCGCCATTCCTGTTCGTGCAATTGCCCTACACCGGCTCCACGCCGGACGAGGTGGAGCGCAACCTGGTGCGGCCGGCCGAGGAAGCGCTGGCAACGATGACCGGCATCAAGCGCATGCGCTCGACCGCCACCGCAGACGGCGCGAACATCTTCATCGAATTCTCCGACTGGGACCGCGATATCGCCATCGCCGCATCCGATGCGCGCGAGCGACTGGATGCGGTGCGCGACGATTTCCCGGAGGATCTGCAGCGCTTCCACGTCTTCAAGTGGTCCAGCAGCGACGAGCCGGTGCTCAAGGTGCGCCTGGCCAGCCAGACCGATCTGACCGGCGCGTACGACATGCTCGACCGCGAGTTCAAGCGGCGCATCGAGCGCATCCCCGGCGTGGCCAAGGTGGAGATTTCCGGTGCGCCGCCGAACGAGGTCGAGATCGCGATCGCACCGGATCGGCTCACCGCGCACGACCTCAGCCTCAACGATCTGAGCGAGCGCTTGGGCAAGCTGAATTTCTCGGTGTCTGCAGGCCAGATCGACGACAACGGCCAGCGTATCCGGGTGCAGCCAATCGGCGAGCTGCGCGACCTGCAGGAATTGCGCGAGCTGGTGCTCAATGCCAAAGGTGTGCGGCTGGGCGACATCGCCGAGGTGCGGCTCAAGCCGACGCGCATGAATTATGGCCGGCGCCTGGATGGGCGCCCGGCCATCGGCCTGGATGTCTACAAGGAACGCAGCGCCAATCTGGTGGAGGTGTCGAAGGCGGCGTTGAAAGAGGTCGAAGACATCCGCGCCCAACCGGCGCTGCGCGATGTGCAGGTCAAGGTGATCGACAACCAGGGCAAGGCGGTGACCTCGTCGCTGGCCGAACTGGCCGAAGCCGGCGCGGTGGGTCTGCTGTTATCGATCACCGTGTTGTTCTTCTTCCTGCGGCACTGGCCATCGACGCTGATGGTGACATTGGCGATCCCGATCTGCTTCGCCATCACCTTGGGCTTCATGTATTTCGTCGGGGTCACGCTCAACATCCTGACCATGATGGGGTTGCTGCTGGCAGTGGGCATGCTGGTGGACAACGCGGTGGTGGTGGTGGAAAGCATCTACCAGGAACGCGAGCGCATGCCCGATCAACCGCAGCTTGCCGCGCTGCTGGGAACGCGCAGCGTGGCCATTGCGCTCAGCGCCGGCACCTTGTGCCATTGCATCGTGTTCGTGCCGAATTTGTTCGGCGAAACCAACAACATCAGCATTTTCATGGCGCAGATCGCCATCACCATCTCGGTGTCGTTGCTGGCGTCGTGGCTGGTGGCAATCAGCTTGATTCCGATGTTGTCTGCACGCATGAAAACGCCGCCGATGGTGACCTCCGAGCACGGCGTGATTGCGCGGCTGCAGCGCCGTTACGCCAAGGTGCTGGCGTGGACGTTGGCGCACCGCGGCTGGAGCGTGACCGGCATCATCCTGGTCAGCGCGATCAGCCTGGTGCCCATGAAGTTGACCAAGGTCGACATGTTCGGTGGCGACGGGGGCAACGAAGCCTTTATCCAGTATCAGTGGAAAGGTTCGTACACACGTGAGCAGTTGGGCGAAGAGATCGGCCGTGTCGAAAACTATCTCCAAGCCAATCGCGCCAGGTACCACATCACGCAGATCTATTCGTGGTTCAGCGAAGTGGAAGGCAGCAATACGGTGGTGACCTTCGATGCGAGCAAGGTCAAGGACCTGCCGCCGCTGCTGGAAAAAATCCGCAAGGAGCTGCCGCGCTCTGCGCGTGCCGATTACAGCATCGGCAATCAGGGCGATGGCGGCAATGGCAACCAGGGCGTGCAGGTGCAGTTGGTCGGCGATTCGACTGATGCACTGAAAGCGCTGGCCGACGATGTGATTCCACTGCTGGCGCAGCGCAAGGAGCTGCGTGATGTGCATGTGGATACGGGCGACCGCACCAGCGAGCTGGCGATTCGTGTCGATCGCGAGCGCGCGGCTGCCTTCGGATTCAGTGCCGAGCAAGTGGCCAGTTTTGTCGGGTTGGCGTTGCGCGGCACACCGCTGCGCGAGTTCCGCCGGGGCGACAACGAGGTGCCGGTGTGGGTGCGGTTTGCCGGCGCCGAGCAGAGCAAGCCGGAAGATCTGGCCAGCTTCACCGTGCGCACCAAGGACGGCCGCAGCGTACCGTTGCTGAGTCTGGTGGAGGTGCAGATCCGTCCGGCCGCCACCCAGATCGGGCGCACCAATCGGCAGACGACGCTGACGATCAAGGCCAATCTCGCCGAAAAGGTCACCATGCCCGAGGCGCGCGCAGCGATGGAAGTGCCGCTCAAGGCGATGAGTTTCCCGGTCGGTTACAGCTACACCTTCGACGGCGGCGATTACCAGAACGACGGCGAGGCGATGAACCAGATGGTGTTCAATCTGGTGATCGCGCTGGTGATGATCTATGTGGTGATGGCCGCGGTGTTCGAGTCGCTGCTGTTCCCGGCGGCGATCATGAGCGGGGTGCTGTTCTCGATCTTCGGGGTGTTCTGGCTGTTCTGGATCACCGGTACCTCGTTCGGCATCATGTCCTTCATCGGCATTCTGGTGCTGATGGGCGTGGTGGTGAACAACGGCATCGTGATGATCGAGCACATCAACAATCTGCGCCGCCGCGGCATGGGGCGGACGCAGGCGCTGGTCGAAGGCTCACGCGAGCGTTTGCGGCCCATCATGATGACCATGGGCACCGCGATCCTGGCGATGGTGCCGATCTCGCTGACCAGCACCACGATGTTCAGCGACGGCCCACCGTACTTCCCGATGGCGCGCGCCATCGCCGGCGGCCTGGCGTTTTCGACGGTGGTGAGCCTGCTGTTCCTGCCGACGATCTACGCGATCCTCGACGACATGAGCAGCGGTGCGGCTGCGCTGGTACAGCGTGCGCGTGGTGTGCCGAAGGCGAGGCGGTCGAGCGCAGCGTTGGAATCGTGAACGAGGTAAGGCGTTAAGCCCCTCTCCCCCCCCGGGAGAGGGGTTGGGGTACGGTTGCTTCCTTCGGCTCGTACGACAACCAAAGCACCTGACCGCCAATCAGCGGCTCCGGTAAGGGGCGACAGCGCAGCCGGGGATCGGCTCTTCGGAGCGACAGACATCCTGTCTGACGCGCCGTCGCGACACCTCCGTGCGCCGCTCTCCGCCGATCCCCGGCCGCGCTGCCGCTTCGGTGTTTCATTACCGTGGCTTCGAGCAGATCGGTGTGCCATCGCCATGACCTCGAGCAGAAAAGCCGCGCTCAAGGATGCTTCGAAAGATTTTTTTCGGCCTACGGGCGAACACTGCAGTGATCGCCGTCATGCAGGATCACTCGATCTCCAATGCCGTCCTTAGCGAATCCGTACATCTGTACCGGCGTACAGATTCGAAGTCATCCAACGATCAACCCGCTGGAGATGGCGTCAGCGCGTCAGCCTGCACGCACCTGCCGCACGATCGCCGCCGCCTTGGCCGAACTTTCCTTGACCTTGTCCCACTGGCCCTGCGCCAGCCAGTCCTTGGGCACCATCCACGAGCCGCCGATGCACAGCACGTTCGGCTGCGCCAGGAACTCGGCGGCGTTGGACTCGCTGATGCCGCCGGTGGGGCAGAGCTTGAGCTCGGACAACGGGCCAGCCAGGCCCTTGAGCATCTGCAGACCGCCCACGGCGGTGGCCGGGAACAACTTGCAGACGCGAAAGCCCAGGCCCATCAACGTCAGCAGCTCGGTCGGGGTGGCCGCGCCTGGAACCGCCGGGATCGGTGCATCCGCCAGCAGGCGCGCCAGCGGCGCCGGCGTGCCGGGGGTCACCAGAAAGTCTGCACCGGCATCCACCGACTGGCGCAGTTGCAGCTCGCTGAGCACCGTGCCGGCGCCGATCACGATGTTGGGCAGCTCGCGCTTGAGCATCGCCAGCGCATCGATGGCAACCAGCGTGCGCAGGGTCAGCTCGATCGCGGGCAGACCGCCTTCGAGCAGCGCATCGGCGACGCGGCGCGCCTGGTCCAGCGTGTCCACGGTGACCACCGGCAGGATGCCGGCATCGCGCAGCAAACGTTCGGCGGTGTTCTGGGTCTGGGCAATCGTCATTGCAACTCCGGGTGACGGCGACCGCCGGAGCGGCCGCACAGAGGGAAGGGGATCAGGCGTCCTTGGACTCGTGGGGTGCTGCCGCAGCGGCAGCATCGGCACCGAGTTCGTACTCGGCGTCGTAGCTCCACAGCGCACCGTCCGGATGGGTCGGGCCGCAGGAAATCGAAATCGCGCCCTGGTCGGCGGGGCCGACGACCTGGCGGTTGATGGCGAACAGATTGCGGCCCAGGTCATTGCCGGCAACGGACGTATTGGGTGCAACCTCGCGCGATGCCCATTCTTCGGCCGAGACCAGCACTTCCAGGGTGCCGGCTTCGCCGTCCAGGCGCACGATGTCGCCTTCGCGTACGCGCCCGATCGGGCCGCCGCGTGCCGCTTCGGGCGTCAGGTGGATTGCGGCCGGGAACTTGCCCGAGGCACCGGACAGGCGGCCGTCGGTGACCAATGCCACGCGCCGGCCCTGGTTCTGCAGCAAGCCCAGCAGCGGCGCCATCGAATGCAGCTCCGGCATGCCGTTTGCGCGCGGGCCCTGGTAGCGCAACACCACCACGAAATCGTGCGGCAACACGCCGGCAGCATGCAGTTTGTTGAGCACCTGCGGCGTATCGATCACCACGGCCGGCGCCTGGATGCTGCGATGCTGCGGCTTGACTGCCGACAGCTTGATCAACGAGCGACCGAGATTGCCGCGCAGCAGGCGCAGCCCGCCTTGCGATTCGAAGGCATCGCCGACCGGACGCGCCACGCTGTCGTCGGCGGTGGTGGGAGTGCCCGGCACGTAGGTCACCTTGCCGTCCTGCAGGCGCGGCTCATTGATGTAGGCGCGCATGCCGCCTTCCACCACGGTGGGTAGGTCGTCGTGCATGTAGCCGGCGTCCATCAGCTCGCGGAACACGAATGCCGTGCCGCCCGCGGCCTGGAAGCGATTCACGTCGGCTTCGCCGTTCGGGTAGATGCGCGTCAGCAGCGGCACCGTCTGCGAGATCAGGTCCATGTCGTCCCAGGTCAGCACGATACCGGCCGCACGCGCCACTGCGATCCAGTGGATGGTGTGGTTGGTCGAGCCACCGGTCGCCATCAGCGCGACCACGGCGTTGACGATGGCGCGCTCGTCGATCAGGCGACCGAATGGGCGGAAATCTTCGCCCAACGCCGAGATCGCCAATGCGCGCGCGGTGCCTTCGCGGGTCAACGCATCACGCAACGGCAGCTCCGGATTGACGAACGAGGCGCCGGGCAGCTGCACGCCCATCGCTTCGAGCAAGACCTGGTTGGAGTTGGCCGTGCCGTAGAAGGTGCAGGTGCCCGGCGAGTGGTAGGACGAGGCCTCGGCTTCCAGCAGCTCGGCGCGCGTGGCTTCGCCAGCGGCGTAGCGTTCGCGCACTTCGGCCTTCTGCTTGTTCGGAATGCCCGGCGTCATCGGCCCGGCCGGCATGAAAATCGCCGGCAAATGGCCGAACGCCAGCGCACCGATCAGCAGGCCCGGCACGATCTTGTCGCAGACGCCCAGGTACACCACGCTGTCGAACATGTCGTGGCTCAGGCCGATGGCTGTCGCCTGGGCGATGTTGTCGCGCGAAAACAGCGACAGCTCCATACCGGCGCGGCCCTGGGTGACGCCGTCGCACATCGCCGGCACGCCACCGGCCACCTGTGCGGTGGCACCGAGCGCGCGGGCAGTCTCGCGGATCAGCTGCGGGTAGTGTTCGAACGGCTGATGTGCCGACAACATGTCGTTATAGGCGGTGATGATGCCCAGGTTCGGCGTGGCCGCACCACGCAGGCGCGATTTGTCGCCCGGCTCGGACGCAGCGAAGCCATGCGCAAGATTGCCGCAGCTCAAGCGGCTACGGAACGGACCCTCACGCAGGGCAGCATCGAGACCGGCCAGATACGCCGCGCGCGAGGGAGCGCTGCGCTTGCGGATACGGTCGGTGACGGCTTGGATATTCGGATGCAGGCTCATTGGCTACCGGCTATGAGAAACAGGGGGGAAGGAAATGCTCTTTTAATTCCCCGCACATGGATGTGCGGGTTTTTTCGAGGGACTCGCATCGCATCGGCTGTTGCGAAGGACTCGCATCAAACCACTCGCATTCAAGCACACCAATGCACCCGCAACCGCGGACCAGGCTGCTGCAGCGCCACGCGGATGGGATATTCGTTGACATCGTCGCCTGCCAGCGCAGCCTGCAGCACGTCCAGCTTCTGCTTGCCGCGCAACAACAGCAGGCGCGTCGGAATGCTGGCAAGCCCTGCAGGTGTGAGGGTGATGCGTAACGGCCATTGGTTCGAGCCCGGGCAGCCGGTGGCATCCAGCGAGGCATACGGCTGCGGGCTGGCGAGCGCCTTGGGCAGGTCGGTGGCCCCCGGGAACAACGACGCGGTGTGCCCGTCGCCGCCCATGCCCAGCACCGCCAGGCAGGCCGGTTCGGCATGCTTGGCCTGCAGGTTGGCGGTGTGCACGCATTCGGGCAATTGCTTGCCTGGGCGAACCAGCGGGATGAAGGTCGCGGCCGGTGCGTGGGTCAGGAAGCTGTGATTCACCAGCCAGGCATTGCTGTCCTGATCCTGCGGCGACAACCAGCGCTCATCGACCAGGCCCACTTCCACCCGCGACCAGTCCAGCGGCCGGTGGGCGAGGGACTCGTACACCGGCGCAGGCGTGGTACCGCCCGACAACAGCATGCGTGCCTGGCCGCGCCGGGAGATTTCCTGTTCCAGCAGGTCGGCCATTTCGCTGGCCACCGCCTCGGTCCACTCGGCCGGGTCGTCGTAGCGCACCAGGGCGATGCGCGGGTTGTCCTGCAGGTTCATCGCTGCTCCCCGGGGTGCTGACGTTGTGCATCCACCGCGTATGCGGCGGCGCCCAGCAGGCCGGCATGCGGGTGCATGACCGCCAGCGATGGCACCTTCGACATGATCGCGGAGAAACGGCCCTTGTGCTCGAAGCGCTGGCGAAAGCCGGAATGCTGCAGCGAATCCAGCACCTTGGGCACCAGCCCGCCGGTGAGGAACACGCCGTCCCAAGCGCCCTGCATCAGCACCATGTCGCCGGCGATCGCACCGAAGATGGCGCAGAACAGGTCGATGGTGCGCGAGGACCGCGGGTCGCCCGCGGCCGCGCGCGCGGTGATGTCCTTGGGTTGCAGCGGGCCGGGATCGACGCCGGCGATCTCGCTGAGCGCGCGATGGATGTTGACCAGGCCAGGGCCGCAGATCAGCCGCTCGTTGGAGACCCGGCCGAACTGCTCGGACAGGATTTCCAGGATGCGGATTTCTTCCGGCGTGCCGGGCGGGAAGCTGACATGGCCGCCTTCGGTTTCCAGCGGAAAGCAGCGCCCGTTGCGGATGATCAGGCCACCCACGCCCAGGCCGGTGCCCGGGCCGATCACGCCATAGTTGCGCGCTTGATCGATCGGCGCCGGCCGCCAGCTGGCGCCGCCCACCTGCACCACGTCCTGCGGGCGCAGCAGGCTGATGGCCATGGCCTGCGCGGCAAAGTCGTTGATCAGATGCAAGGTACTGAAACCCAGCATGGTGGCGGTGCGCGAGCGCGAGATCACCCAGGGATGGTTGGTGATGCGCGCCTCGTCGCCATCCACGCGGCCTGCCACGGCGAACACGCCCTGGGTGGCCTGCACGCCGATCTGGTCGAGGTAATAGCGCGCGGCTTCGCCCAGCGAACCGAAGTCCACCACGGCAAATTCGCGCGAGGTGTCATCCAGCAACGGCACCGAAGCGTCGACATCGGCCAGCGCGAAGCGCGCATTGGTTCCGCCGATATCGGCAACCAGCACCGGCTTGGAAGGAGCGGTCATGCGTTGTTTCCCTGTGCGTCGGTGGCCGGGGGCAGGAAGTGGGCGGCGGATTCGGGCCCCCAGCTGCCGGCCGGGTAGGGCTGCAGCGGCAGCGCGGCGTCTTTCCAGGCGTCGCTGACGCTGTCTATCCACGACCACGCCGCCTTGACCTCGTCGTCGCGCACGAACAGCGCGGGGTTGCCGTTGAAGGCGTCCACAAACAGACGTTCGTAGGCGATACGACGGTGCAGGCCCGTCGGCACTGACAGTTCCAGTTCCAGCGGCTGCAGTTCGATCGCGCCCCATTCCGGGCCAGCCAGGCTGCTCATCAGGCCGAGTTCGATGTTTTCCTGCGGCTGCAACTGGAAGGTCAGGCGGTTCGGCACCGCATTCTGGCGGTCGGGGCGTTCGAACAGCCAATGCGTCACCGGCTTGAGCGTCACCACGATGCGGGTGGAGCGCTCGGCCAGCCGCTTGCCGGTGCACAGGTGGAACGGCACGCCGGCCCAACGCCAATTGTCGATATGCGCGGTGACGGCGACAAAGGTTTCCACGTCGCTGCCTTCCGGCGGGTGGTAGGCCTGCGCCGGCTGTCCGTTGATGCTGCCGGCGGTGTAGCGGCCGCGCACGCAGTCATGCGCGGCGTGCTCGGCGGTCATCGGACGCAGGGCGCGCAGCACCTTGACCTTCTCATCGCGGATGCGGTCGGCTTCCAGCGAGGCCGGCGGCTCCATTGCCACCAGGCACAACAGCTGCAGGATATGGCTCTGCACCATGTCGCGCAGTGCGCCGGAGCGGGCGTAGTAGGCGTCGCGCCCGTCGACGCCTTCGCTTTCGGCGACCAGGATCTGCACCGACTCGATGTAGGCGCGGTTCCAGACCGCCTCCAGCAGCGTGTTGCCGAAGCGCAGTGCGATCAGGTTCTGCACCGCCGCCTTGCCCAGGTAGTGGTCCAGGCGGAACACGCGGTCCTCGTCGATCAGCGCGCCGATCGACTGCAGGATGTCGCGGGCGCTGTCGGAGTCGTGGCCGATCGGTTTTTCCAGCATCAAGCGATGCGGTGCCTCCAGCGCGCCACCCAGCGCCAGGCCCTGGCAGGTGCTGATGTACAGGCCCGGCGGGATCGCCAGGTAGCTCACACAGCGGCGGCTGGCCAGCTCGCGGACCGCATTGGCCACCGACTCGGCATCGCGCAGATCCACCGAGCGGTAATCGATTCGCTGCAGCAGCGTGTCGATCTGTTCGGCGGTCGCGATCGGCAGTGCTTCGGTCAGGCGCGGCCGCAGCACTTCGCGAAATGCATCGGTGTCGTGGGGCGACAGCGCCAGCGCACGGATGCGGAAGTCCTCCGGCAGCAGGCCGTCGATGAACAGGCGCAGAAGGGAAGGAAAGAGATAGCGCTGGGCAAGATCGCCGGTGGCGCCAAACAGGATCAGGGTGTTGTGCATGGACCGCGTTTCAGATTCTGGAGACATCGTTATCAGCAGCTTGTCGGAAAGGCGCCGGTCGTCCGGCGGTCGGTACGTCTGTTCCTGAGCGACACTTGCGTGCGCGCAGCGGGGGATGGACGCTGACACCCAGTCCCGGATTGTTGCAGCAACTGGCGATCAGCGGTTAGCGGCATGGCGGCATAGCTGCACCTGCGTGATGGCATGCCATGCGTCGTGCGGCGAGCTGCACTGCAGGCAATGCGTCATACCTGCGTGGCGGCATGGTCCTCCAGAGATCGATGTTGCCATGTGAAAACGATTACATGTCAGAATAAACCAATGCATTCGTTTGCAGGGAATTCCTCGCAAGCGCATGCGGCGTCACCGCCATCGGGAGGGCCGAGGGCAGGGCGCACAACTTACGTTGAGGCCGAACGATGGCGAAAGTGCAGTTGGAAGGTGTCCGCAAGGTCTACGACAATGGCCAGGTGGCGGTGCAGGGCGCAAGTTTCGAAGTGGCCGACGGCGAGCTGATGGTGCTGGTGGGGCCGTCCGGCTGCGGCAAGTCGACCCTGTTGCGCATGATTGCCGGGCTTGAAGACATCAGCGCCGGCACGCTGAAGATCGGCGAGCGCGTGGTCAACGACGTGGCGCCGAAGGATCGCGACATCGCCATGGTGTTCCAGAGCTACGCGCTGTATCCGCACATGACCGTGGCCGAAAACCTGGCGTTCGGGCTCAAGCTGCGCGGGCATCCGAAGCAGGTCATCGCCGAACGCGTCAACAACGCCGCAGAGCTGTTGGGCCTGACGCCGATGTTGGACAAGCTGCCCAAGGCGATGTCCGGCGGTCAGCGTCAGCGCGTGGCGCTGGGCCGGGCGATGGTGCGCGAATCCTCGGTGTTCCTGCTCGACGAGCCGCTGTCCAACCTGGACGCCAAGTTGCGCCACAGCGTGCGCACCGAGATCGCGCAGCTGCACCGCAAGCTTGGCACCACCATGATCTACGTCACCCACGATCAGGTCGAAGCGATGACGCTTGGCCAGCGTATCGTGGTGCTCAAGGATGGCGTGATCCAGCAGATCGACAGTCCGATGGCGCTGTACGACCGTCCGGCCAATCTGTTCGTGGCCGGGTTCCTCGGCAGCCCGGCGATGAACGTGCTGCAGGGGCGTCTGGACGCGCAGGACGGCCTGCACCTGGTCATGGCCGATGGCTGGCGCGTGCCGCTGGGTGCGGCGCGGGTCGATGCGGCTTGGTTCGGCCAGGACGTGATCGTCGGTGTGCGCCCGGAGCACTTGCAGCCGTCCGACGAAGCGGTCCTGGGCTTCGATGCGCGGGTCGATGTGATCGAGCCGGTCGGCAACGAGATCTTCCTCAATCTCGACCGTGGCGGTCAGCCGCTGGTGATCCGTGTCCCGCCGCAGAGCTTGCCGGCGGTGGGCCAGCCATTGCGCCTGGCATTGCGCAGCGAGGCCTTGCACTTTTTCGATCCAGCTACCGGCCAGCGGCTGGAGGCGGCTTAGGCAAACTGGTCAACAGCGACGCAGCCGCCAGACGGGCACGGCCGGCGCTCGGAATTGGCGGGTGTCGTTGGGCCACTGCGTGCTGCGCGATGCCCACGCCCGCCTGGCACGGCTCGCTGCGTTTTTTTGCCGCTAACGCTCCAGCCCCGTCGTGAGTGCGCGTGGGCGGGCGCCATGCGTGCCTGCCTGCAACGCGGTACCGGGGTCCAGGGTCAGCTCCAACGGCAATACCGCCAGCGCGAGGTTGCCGGCCACGCTCACCACCGTGCCGATCGCGCTACCGTCCAATGCGACGGCATCGCCTGCATCCACGGCCGCATCCGTTTCAAGCAGCTGCAAGACGCGCTTGGCCTTGCCCAGGAAGTGCGTCCGCGCCACGATTTCCTGGCCCGGGTAGCAGCCTTTCTTGACGCTGTACGCCTGCAGGCGGTCCAGTGCCAACTGCTGCGGCGTCCACTGTTCGCGCTGGCTCTCGACCAGGCGGGCGAGCCCCAGTTGCAGATCGGTCGTCCGCCACTGCGCCTGTGCGCTCGGCAGTTCGATAGGCATCGCCAATGCATCCGGGCTGTAGAGCAATAGCGTGCGCGGCAGCGCTGCGCTACCCAGATCCAGCTCGATACGCTGGGTTCCGATATGGGCTTGCGCGGCATGCGCGTGTTCCGGCGCTACGAAGCCGCCGTAGGCGAGCAGCGCGGCAGCGCTGATTTTCAGCTTGCGGCGGAACACGAAACGGCTGAGTTGCGCGGCGATCTCGGCCGCGTTGCCGTCCGGCAACAGCATCAGCAGGTGTGCGTCGTCCTCACGCAGGAGTGCGAAGATGGCAATCACGCGCCCCTTCGCCGTCAGCCACGCGTTCCACTTCCATTGCCCAACCGCCAGCGCCTGTACGTCATTGGCAAATTGGGCATGCGCAAACGCCACTGCATCCGTACCGGCCAATCGGACGTATTGCATGTCGTGCAGGGAGCCAAAACCCTGCGGAATAAGATTCAGGTTGTCAGCCACGGAAGGGGAGGACTAAAATCGCCAAGTTGTGAGAGCACTATGATAGGCCATCCAACCCCCACCCCAGCGCAGGATTCCGAGACGCAGCCTTCTTCTCAGGAGCATATTCCCGAGAAAAAGCCACTGCCGAAGGAGATTGGTGGGCGCGACGGCCCCGAGCCAACGCGCTACGGCGACTGGGAAAAAAATGGACGCTGCATCGATTTTTGAGCAGCTTTTAGCCACAGCGGCCTAGTGCCGCCCAGCCGAGAAAACGAGCCCAGCGAATGGCGATCCGCGAACGTCCTCTCTCCCCGCATCTCCAGGTATACCGTTGGCAGATACAGATGGTGACCTCGATTCTCAATCGAGCCACCGGCATCGTACTGTCCGTCGGCGCACTGGGAATTGCCGCTGCCTTGCTCACCTTGATGCTTGGCCCCGACCATTGGAATTGTTTCCGCGATCAGGCTGCCACCTGGTATGGGCAGGTATTCCTGTTCGGCTGGACCTGGTCTTTCGCCTTCCACCTGTTCGGTGGCTTGCGCCACATGCTGCAGGACTTCGGGCAAGGCTACGCCGTGCGCTCGTTCATCAGCATGGGTTGGTTGTCGGTGGTTCTGAGCCTTGTGCTGACTATCGCCATCTGGGCTTACGTACTGCTGTCCGGAGGTGCCCTATGAGCCGCTACCGTACCCCGCTGAAGAATGTGCGCGGCCTGGGCGCCGCCAAGACCGGTACCGAACATTTCGTGATCCAGCGCCTGACCGCGGCCGCACTGGTGCCGCTGTCGATCTGGTTCCTGATCTTCGTGCTGAGCTTGATCGGTGCCGATCACGCCGCCGCCACCGCCGCAGTGGCCAAGCCGTGGAATGCGATTTTGCTTGTCGCTTTCCTCATTGCCTCGTTCTGGCATGCCCAGCTTGGCATGCAGGTGGTACTGGAAGACTACGTGCACGACTCGCTGCTCGCACTGATTGCGCAGACCCTCGTGCGTTTTGTTGCCGTGCTGGGCGCCATCGTCAGCGTATTTGCCGTGGCGCGTATCGCGCTGGGCATGAGCTGAGTCGTCAGCGACCAAACAGGAACCCATAATTCGATGTCCGCTTACAAGATCACAGAACACAAGTACGACATGGTCGTGGTAGGAGCCGGTGGCGCCGGCCTGCGCGCCACGTTCGGCCTGGCCCAGAAGGGCCTGCAGACGGTCTGCCTGACCAAGGTCTTCCCGACCCGTTCGCACACCGTGGCAGCGCAGGGCGGTATTTCCGCGGCGCTGGGCAACATGGGCGAGGACGACTGGCGTTATCACTTTTACGACACCATCAAGGGCTCCGATTGGCTGGGTGACCAGGACGCGATCGAGTACATGTGTCGTGAAGCGATTCCGGCCATCATCGAGCTCGAACACTACGGCGTGCCGTTCTCGCGTACCGAAGAGGGCAAGATCTACCAGCGCCCGTTCGGCGGCATGACCACCAAGTATGGCGAAGGCCCGTCAGCGCAGCGTACCTGCGCCGCAGCCGACCGGACCGGCCACGCCATGCTGCATACGCTGTATCAGCAGTCGCTGGCGCACAACGCACGCTTCATGATCGAGTACTTCGCGCTCGATCTGATCTTCGACGAAGAAGGCGTCTGCCGTGGCGTGCTCGCACTGGACATGGCAGAAGGCTCGCTACATCTGTTCCGCGCCCACGGCGTGGTGCTGGCGACCGGCGGTTACGGCCGTGCCTACTTCAGCGCCACCTCCGCACACACCTGTACCGGTGACGGCGGCGGCCTGGTGATGCGTGCCGGCCTGCCGGTGCAGGACATGGAATTCGTGCAGTTCCACCCCACCGGCATCTACGGTGCGGGCTGCCTGATCACCGAGGGCGTGCGCGGCGAAGGCGGCATCCTGCGCAACAGCAATGGCGAGCGCTTCATGGAGCGCTACGCACCGCATTACAAGGATCTGGCGTCGCGCGACGTGGTGTCGCGTTCGATGACGGTGGAAATTCGCGAAGGCCGTGGCGTGGGCGAGCACAAGGATCACATCCTGCTCGACCTGACCCACCTTGGTCCGGAAGTGATCAACGAAAAGCTGCCCGGCATCGCCGAAAGCGCGCACATCTTCGCCGGCGTGGACGTGACCAAGCAGCCGATCCCGGTGCTGCCGACCGTGCACTACAACATGGGTGGCATTCCGACCAACTTCTACGGCGAGGTCGTGCGCAAGCAGGGCGACGATGCGGATGCCGTGGTGCCGGGCCTGTATGCCATCGGCGAGGCGGCGTGCGTCTCGGTCCATGGTGCAAACCGTCTGGGTTCGAACTCGCTGCTGGACCTGGTGGTGTTCGGCCGCGCGGTTGCCAATCGCTGTGCCGAGACGGTCAAGCCCAATCAGCCGCACAAGACGCTGCCGTCCGATGCCTGCGACAAGGCCTTGGGCCTGCTGGACAAGCTGCGTCACGCCAACGGCTCCACGCCGACGGCCGTGATCCGCGACAACATGCAGCGCACCATGCAGTCGGACGCCGCCGTGTTCCGCACCAGCAAGACGCTGAAAGAGGGCGTGGACAAGATGGCCGAGATCTTCGCCACCTTCGAAGACGTCAAGGTGTCTGACCGTTCGCTGGTGTGGAATTCGGACCTGATCGAGACCTATGAATTGAACAACCTGCTGCTCAACGCGGTGGCGACGATCAATTCGGCCGAACAGCGCAAGGAAAGCCGCGGCGCGCATTCGCACGAAGACTTCCCGGACCGCGACGACGTCAACTGGCAAAAGCACACGCTGGTGACCGTCGACGACAAGGGCAAGTGCGAATTCGATTACCGCCCTGTGCACATGTACACGCTGAGCAAGGACGTGGACGTGGTCCCGCCGAAGCCGCGCGTTTACTGATCGATGCGCATGCAGCGACCCACCGTTGCCTTGTCATCGCTTGCCATCGCCTCGGCGCGTGGCAGCGAGTCGGTGCAGCAGTGTGGTCGTGGCATGACGCTGGAGCAGCGCCGGCACATGGCCGGCCGCTGCGCGACTGCTTCGGCAGTGGCATCCGTCATCTTTACCTTCATGCGCACGGTGCGGTTGTCGTCCGCACCGCGCATCGCCTGAGCCAACGAGAGCAGCTATGGCAGAGTTCACCCTCCCCAAGAATTCAAAGATCGGCAAGGGCAAGCATTACCCTGCAAAGGGCGCCAAGAACACGCGCACCTTCAAGGTCTACCGCTGGGATCCGGACGTCGACGCCAACCCGCGCACCGACAGTTACGAGATCGATCTGGATAAATGCGGCCCGATGGTCCTGGACGCGCTGATCAAGATCAAGAACGAGATCGACCCGACGCTGGCGTTCCGTCGCTCCTGCCGCGAGGGCATTTGCGGCTCGTGCGCGATGAACATCGATGGCACCAACACGCTGGCCTGCACCAAGGCGATTGCCGCATGCGGCAAGTCCGAGGTGCCGATCTATCCGCTGCCGCACATGAGCGTGATCAAGGACCTGGTGCCGGATCTGACGCATTTCTATGCGCAGTACGCGTCGATCAAGCCGTGGATCCGTACCCAGACCCCGCCGCCGCCGGACCGCGAGCGCCTGCAGTCGCCGGAAGACCGTCGCAAGCTCGACGGATTGTACGAGTGCATCCTGTGCGCATGCTGCTCGACCAGTTGCCCAAGCTACTGGTGGAATGGCGAGCGGTATCTGGGCCCGGCGATCCTGCTGCAGGCCTACCGTTGGATCATCGATTCGCGCGACGAAGACACCGGTGCGCGTCTGGACGATCTGGAAGACCCGTTCAAGCTGTATCGCTGCCACACCATCATGAACTGCGCACGGACCTGCCCGAAGGGCTTGAACCCGGCGCTGGCGATCGCCGAAATCAAGAAGCTGATGATGGCGCGTCGCGCCTGATTACACGGCATTGATTCCCCACCACGGGGATGTGGTTCGCAGCGGCACCGGCCCTTGGGTCAGGTGCCGCTGTCGTTTTTGGCCCGCCATGCGGTGCGGTGGAGAGTGAGAATGGACGAACAAACCCTGCTGAAAAAACTGCGCTGGCGTTGCCGACGCGGCATGCGCGAACTCGACCAATTATTCGGGCGCTACCTTGATCAACGCTGGGCGCAGGCTCCCGACGCCGAGCGCGCGGTTTTCCTACAGCTACTGGATTGCGAAGACGATAAGTTGTGGCGCTGGTTCATGGGATACGAGGCTTGCCCCGATGCCGCCAACGCCGCACTCATCGCCGATATTCGCGCCTTGCCGGCTTGAGTGGCGCCCCTCGCGCTGGTTGATTTGCGCATTGAGCGTGTTGGTAGCGCTGGCCGTGTGGGCGGTGTGGCGCAGTGGCGTACCACCGTGGCTGGCCGTGTTGTTGTCGGCGTACGCGGTGTTTGCAGGCGGGCGAGCAGTGCGCCAGCTGTTGCGTTCGCCAGTGAGGCAGTTGCTGGTGCCATGGACGCAAACGCCCGCCAGCATTGACGGTATGCAGGTAGAAGGGCTGCAGGTCCGTTGGCGCGGACCGCTTGCGGTGGTGTCGTGGAGGCGAGCGGATGGCCGGCGCGAGCGCCTGCATCTCTGGCCGGACACCTTGCCGGCGCCGCAACGACGTGAACTGCGTCTGGCCGCTCAGGCCCACGCCATTTCGTCGGGGCGGCCGCTAGTGGCACCATAGCGTCCCTTTCCCGGTTGAACCGCATGTTCAAACCTATCCCGGTTGCCATCGGCTTGCGCTATCTGCGTGCCAAGCGGCGCAATGGCTTCATATCGTTTATTTCGATGGCGTCGATCCTGGGCATCGCCCTGGGCGTGACCGTGCTGATCACCACGCTTGCAGTGATGAGCGGTTTCCAGAAGGAAATCCGCGACCGCCTGCTGCAGATGGCTGCCCACGCGACCGTCAGTGCAGAAGGCGCGCCGATGCGCGACTGGCAGCATGCGGTCGAGGTCGCCATGTCCGATCCGCGCGTGGCCGGTGCCGCGCCCTACATCGAAACCGAATCCTTATTGCAGGGCCCGCGCAAGCAGCCGGCCATCGTGCGCGGCGTGATTCCTGCCGAGGAAGGCAAGGTGTCGGTGCTGGCCAAGAAGATGCAGCAGGGCTCGGTCGACAGCCTGACCCCTGGCTCGTACAACATCGTCATCGGCAAGGAGCTGGCGTTGTGGCTTGGCGTGGATGTCGGCGACAGCATCGTCGTGTTGCTCAGCGACACCCAGGCAACGCCGCTGGGCGCGATGCCGCGGCTCAAGCGCTTTACCGTGAGCGGTATTTTCGAGGCCGGATACAACGAGATCGACCGCGGCCTGGCCGTGGTGAACATGCAGGACCTGGCGCGCGTGCTGCGCATGGATGGCGTCACCGGCGTGCGCCTGCGCCTGCATGACATGGATCAGGCCTGGCCGGTGGCGCGCGATCTGGCGGTGAAGTTGCACGGCCCGTATCGGGTCAGCGACTGGACCCAGGAAAACGCCAACCTGTACCACTCCTTGAAGATGGAAAAGACGGTGATGGGCATCCTGCTGTCGCTGATCGTGGCGATGGGGGCGTTCAACCTGGTGTCCTCGCAAGTGATGCTGGTGACCGACAAACAGGCCGATATCGCCATCTTGCGCACGCTCGGGCTGTCGCCGGGCGGGGTGATGCAGGTATTCATGGTGCAGGGCTCGTTGATCGGCTTCATGGGTACCTTCATGGGCGTGATCGGCGGCATCGTGCTGACGTTCAACCTCGAACGCATCCTGGGCGTGATCGAAACGATTTTCAGCGTTAAGTTGCTACCCGAAGACGTGTACTACATCACCGGCCTGCCGACCGATATGCAAACCCAGGACGTGGTAGTGATCACCGTGGTGGCTTTGGTGATGAGTTTCCTGGCGACCTTGTACCCGGCGTGGCGCGCTTCGCGCACCCAGCCGGCGGAGGCGCTGCGCTATGAATGAGATCCGGGAAGCGGCCGTGCAAACACCAGAACAGGCAACTGCGGTGATCCGCGCCGAAGCGCTGGCCAAGACCTACGCCGAAGGCAAGATGCGCACGCCGGTATTCGATGGCCTGGATCTCTCGGTGGCCACCGGCGAAACCGTGGCGATCGTCGGTGCCTCCGGCGCCGGCAAGAGCACCTTGCTGCATCTGCTCGGCGGGCTGGATATTCCGACCTCCGGCGAGGTGTATGTGGCCGGCGAGCGCATGTCGGCGCTGTCCGACGCGCAGCGCGGCAAGCTGCGTAACCAGGCGCTTGGCTTCGTCTACCAGTTCCATCACTTGTTGCCCGAATTCACCGCGTTGGAGAACGTGATGATGCCGGTACTGTTGTCCGGCAAGGATGTGGCCGTCGCCAAGGGTCAGGCACTGCAACTGCTGGAATCGGTTGGGCTTGGGCATCGCGTCGAACACAAGCCCAGCGAACTCTCCGGGGGCGAACGTCAGCGCTGTGCGGTGGCGCGTGCATTGGTCAACAAGCCGGGCTGCGTATTGGGCGACGAGCCCACCGGCAATCTGGACGACAAGACCGCGGGCACCGTGTTCGAGCTGATGCTGGAGCTCAACCGCGCCCAGCGCACCAGCCTGGTGTTGGTGACGCACGACCGCGGCTTGGCACGGCGCCTGGACCGCGTGCTGGAGCTACACCAGGGCAAGCTGCGCGAATTGGCGCCGTCTGCGGTGTAAGCGCATGGCGAAGCGGTCGGTTGGCAGACCGATCGCGTCGTGTATGAGCGTGGAATCTTCAGCGGTCACCGGTGCTGTGCCCGTTAGCCGAAATGGTGGCGAATTGAAGTGCAGTGGCAGCGCACGATCGCATGCACCCCAACCGCCAGGGCATTAGCTGCCTGGTCGCCGCAGGCCAATGCAGCCTGCGGCGATGCCATGGCATCGGTCAAGGAATGATGCGCAGTGCCCGCAGGCGGGTAAATAGTTCGAAGAACGAGGCGCGGCTGTCGTAGAAGTCGAGGAAACCCAGTTCGCGGCTCTTGGTCATGTCGTTGACGCACTCGATCTCGCGGCCTAGGTCGGCATCGGTATGCCACCACGATGCAAGCCGATTGACGTCGGACTCTACCAGCTGGTGTTGCGCGGCCACCTCAGCCCACAGGGCAGGTGCGGTCTGGCTCATGCGTGGTTCCAGCGGTTCAGGCACAGCGGGGCAGGGCGCAGCATCGAGTTGGAAGAACTTCGCAATCTCGCCCCACATCCAGCGCCAGCGGAACACATCGCCATTGACGGTGTTGAAGGCCTGATTGCGCGCTGCGGGGCTAAGCCCGGCCCAGGCCAGTTGGCGGCCGAGCAGCCCGGCATCGGTGAGGTCGGTGAGGCTGTTCCACTGCGCTTGCGACCCTGGGAACACGAACGGTTGCCCGGTGTGCTTGCACAGCGATGCATACACCGCCAGCGTCACGCCCATGTTCATGGCGTTGCTGCCGTTGGCCATGCCGATCATGGTGTGCGAGCGATGTGCGCTCCAGCCGAAACCGTGCTGCTGCGCATGCGCAAACAGCAGGTCTTCCAGCGTGTAGTAGAAGTTTTCGCCCGGCTGGCGCGGCTCGCTTTCGCGAAACGGCGTCTCGGCCTTGCCGCTGCCGTAATTCTCGAAGGCGCCCAGGTAGTGCTTGGTGCCGGTGACCAGCGCCATGTGCTGCAGCGGCGCATCGCTGAGTGCATCGCACAGGTGCCGCATCATCGCGCCGTTGGCCTGGACGTTCTCGCGTTCGGTATCGCGGCGGGTCCAGGTGCAGAAGAACACGTGGGTAATCGGTAGGCCACGTAACGCGCTGTTGGTGCTGTCGGCGTCCAGTAGATCTGCCGCGACCGGAATGACACCGTCGTGGGGCAGTGGCCGGCGTGCAAGGCCGTACACGGTCCAGCCGTCGGCGAGCAGCACGTTGGCAAGGTTGTAACCGGAGATGCCGGTCACACCGACGATCAATGCAATGCCTTTACGCATGGGGGGAGGCTCCTGGAAAACGGATTTCACCTTAGCGGCGACACCATGAAATCGGGGCGAATACTGGGCCAGAGCGCGTGCTGCGCCGTTGATCGCTCCATTTGCTGCGGCATGCATCGTCAGGTGTGCACTGTCCTACGCACTGCATCTAGCGGTTGCGGGCTGCAGTACTTCTTCCGTATTCGCGATCAGCGAGCGCCGCTCAGTGTTCTTCCTACCCAGCCTCGGGCAGATCTCCGCTGTGCGTGGAAGGTGCCGCGATCTAAGGTGAAGACGTTGATCGATAGGGTGCGGGATGGCGACCGACAGCATGGAGGTGTCAGCGCAGGCAGCGCCGCCACAGATGGGATCGGCGGTGGCCATTGCGGCCGCGTTATTGCTGGGCGTGGTGGCCTGCGCCTGGTCGCCCACACTGCTTGCGCGCATGGTTTACGTCGGCTGCGCGTGTGTTGCATTGCTGGGCAGCGGCGCGACGGTGTGGCTGCGCCCGCGCCGGAGTGCGCTATTGCTGGCAGGGGCGGCGGCACTCTTTGGATTCGGGACGATGGGGTGGCAGGTGACCGATGCCCTGCAGTCGCAACTGCTTCCCCGGAATGAAACACGCGATGTCACCGTGCGCGGACAGATTGTCGGCCTGCCGACCGCCGAGCAACGCCGTACCCGCTTTCAGCTGCGCGTGGACCAAGCGCCGGCGCAGCCGGCGGCACTGCGCGGGAAGCTCCTGCAACTGGCCTGGTACGACGACTTTGGCGCCGAGCGCATCGGCCCGCGCGCAGCGCTGCATGCAGGTGCGCGTTGGCAGCTGCGGCTCAAGCTGCGTGCGCCAAGCGGCTTGCGCAATCCCGGAGGCTTCGATGCCGAGCGCCAGGCACTGGCGCAGCGCATCGCTGCGACGGGCTATGTGCGCATGCCTGCAACCGCACGCCAGATCGCGCCGCCGCAAGGCGTGGATGCGTGGCGCGAACGGATGTCGCAACGCATCGCCGAGCGTGTCGGCGGCCCTTCTGCGCCGTACCTGCGGGCGCTCGCGCTCGGAGATACCCGCGGGCTGGACGATATGGCATGGGCAACGTTGCGCGCGACCGGGCTCAGCCATCTGATCGCCATCTCTGGATTTCATGTCGGGCTGGTCGGGGCATTCTTCGCGCTGCTGGTCGCTGGCATATGGCGCTGGCAGCCGCGACTGGGCACCTTCATGCCGCGTCTGCATGCGGCATCGATTGCCGCGCTACTCGGCGCCGCCGCCTACGCGCTATTGGCTGGCCTGGCGCTGCCGACGGTACGCACCGTGTTGATGATTGCGGTGGTGGCCCTCGCCAGGGTACTGCGGCGACGCGCCTCGACCGCGCACGTCCTCTCGCTCGCCTTGTTGGCGGTGTTGCTGTGGGATCCGCTCAGCGTGCTGGTGGCTGGCTTCTGGCTCAGCTTCGCCGGCGTGGCATGGCTGGTCTGGTGCCTGCCGTCTGACGATCGCGCCATCGTGCGCGGCTTCCTGTCTGCGCAGACCGTGGCCACCGTTGGCCTGCTGCCGTTGACGGTCAGCCTGTTCGGGCAGGCGTCGCTGGTCGGGCCATTCGCCAATTTGGTCGCCATTCCCTGGTGGACTTTCGTGGTGGTGCCGCTGTGCCTGTTGGGGACCGCGCTCGAAGCGATCTATCCAGGGACCGGCGTATGGGCATGGCAGCTTGCGGGCTGGTGCTTTGAGCTGACCTGGCCGGGGTTCGTCTGGCTCGGGCACACCGCGGTGGCGTTGTGGTGGGTGCCCGAGTCCGATGGGGTTGCCCTGATCGCCGCCTTGCTCGGTGCGTTCTGGCTGTTGCTGCCGCGCGCGACGCCGGGTAAATCGTTGGCGGCGCTGCTGTGGTTGCCGCTGCTCTGGCCGGATCGCGAGCTACCCGCCGCAGGCGAGGCGGAAGTGCAGGTGCTGGATGTGGGCCAGGGCTTGGCGGTGCTGGTGCGCACGCAACGCCATGCGTTGTTGTTCGATACCGGTCCGGCGGTGCGCGACGGGTTCGATGCCGGCGAGCGCGTCGTGCTGCCGGCGTTGCGCGCGCTTGGCGTACGCCGGCTGGATGCCATCGTGCTCAGCCACGCCGACGCCGATCATGCCGGTGGCTATGCCGCGGTGCGCACGGGGCTGCCGGTGGCACGCACGGCTGCGCCACCGGGTGCGCCGTTGGACGTCACCGCACGTTGCCGCGCCGGGCAGCAGTGGGAGTGGGACGGTGTGCGCTTCCGCTTCCTGCATCCCGGCGTTGGGTTTCCTTATCTACGCAATCAATCCAGCTGCGTGCTGCGGGTCGAGACCGCGTCTGCGAGCGCACTGTTGCCGGGCGATATTGGCGAAATCGTCGAGCGCCGCCTGCTGCGCGGGCGCGCCGCGGATCTGCGTGCGGACCTGGTGATCGTGCCGCACCACGGCAGCGCCGACGGCTCGCAGGCCGGCTTCATCGCCGCGACCGGCGCACGCCTGGCGCTGGTGTCGTCCGGTCATGGCAACAGATTCGGGCATCCGCGCGCCGAGGTCGTGCAACGCTGGAAGTCGGGCGGAGCAGAAGTGCTGGACACTGCCCAGGCGGGAGCGATACGGGTTTGGCTCGGTGCCGCGGGCATGCAACTGCGCGAGCGGCGGCGCTGGCAGCCGCGGCTATGGGATGCTGCGGAACGGCGGCGGTCGGCTGCTATCCTATCGGTCAGCGAACAGGCGGCCGTGTTGCCGGAGGAATCGAATCGTGTTGGAGCTGGTCAAGGCAGGCGGTTGGCCGATGGTGCCGTTGCTGTTGCTGGGCGTGATCGCCCTGGCGATCGTGCTGGAGCGTCTGTGGAGCCTGCGCCGCAATGAGGTGACGCCGCCGGGCCTGGGTGAAGAAGTGCGCAATTGGGCCGCGCGCGGCAATCTGGATCCCACCCACATCGAATCGCTGCGCCGCAATTCGCCGTTGGGCGCCTTGCTGGCCGCTGCGCTGGATGTGCGCGGCCGCCCGCGCGACATGATTCGCGAACGTATCGAAGACACCGGCCGGCATGTGGTGCATCGCATGGAGCGCTACCTGAATGCGTTGGGCACGATCGCTTCGGCCGGGCCGTTGTTGGGTCTGCTTGGTACCGTGGTCGGCATGATCCAGATGTTCCTGGGCATCCTCGATCACGGCGTCGGCGATGTGAATCAGCTCGCCGGCGGCATCGGCAAAGCGCTGGTGTGCACTGCCACCGGCATGATCATCGCTGTTCCGGCATTGATGGCACATCGCTTCTTCAAGGGGCGCATCGCCGGTTACATCATCGAGATGGAGCAGGAAGCCACCTTGTTGCTGGACACCATCGATGGCCGAGTCGTGCCGGCAGCCGTCGCGCCGGCCGCAGCGGGCGCCAAGCCCGTCACGGCGAAGGGTTGACGGATGCGCATCGGCAGCGACCGAAGCCAGGACGAGCCGCATATCGACCTGGTGCCATTGATTGACGTCATCTTCGTCCTCATCATCTTTTTCGTGGTGACCACGACCTTCGACGCACGCTCCACGCTGCAGCTGCAGTTGCCGACCGCCAGCGACCAGCACACCAGTGCGCCGCCGCGTTCGTTGAGCGTGCTGGTCAACGCCGATGGGCGTTATTTCATCAACGATCAGGAAGTACTGCGCTCGGATGTGGATTCGCTCAAGCAGACCATCGCCCAGATCGCCGGCGATGACCGCGAACAGACCGTGCTGATGCGCGCCGATGCGCGGACCCCGTATCAGGCCGTGGTGACCGCGCAGGATGCGCTGGGCCAGCTCGGCTTCCGGCGCATTGCCATCGCCACCGCGCCTCCGGCCAGCGCCACCGGTACGACCGGCAAGACAAGCACCAACGGAACCCGCCAGTGACCATCTCCACCGACCGCCCGGCGCCAGTGTCTTCCTGGCGCACGTACCGTCGCCTGCTGGCGTTTGCCAAGCCGTATCGCTTGTTGCTGGTGGCCGCGTTGATCGCCGCGTTGATCGAAGCGGCCGGCACCACCGGGTTTCTGGCGTTGATGAAGCCGATCACCAACGAGACCTTCATCTACAAGAACGCCGAGGTCAGTCGCTGGCTGCCGGTGCAGATCATCCTGCTGTTCGTGGTGCGCGGCGTCGCCGGCTACATCACCGACATGGCCATGGGCAAGTCCGCACGCAGCATCGCGCGCGACCTGCGTATCAAGGTGATGGCCAAGTATCTGCGCCTGCCGGGGTCACGCTTCGATTCGGAGCCGGTGCCCTCGATGCTGATACGCCTGGGCTCGGATTCGGACCAGGTTGCGCAGGCCGCAGTGGATGCGGTCAAGGTCATGATCCAGCAATCGCTGCAGGTGATCGGTGCGCTGGCACTGATGCTGTGGCATAGCTGGCAGGTGACGTTGACCATCCTGGTGCTCGCCCCGGTGCTGGCCTGGGTGATGGACAAGGTGGCGCGGCGCTACCGCCGTATCAGCCACAGCATCCAGGAAAGCGGTGCGCAGCTGCTGCAGGCTGCCGACCAGACCTTGTCCAGCCATCAGGAGGTCAAGATCTACGGGGCCCAGCAGACCGAAATGGAGCGCTATGGCGCGCTGGCCAATCGCAACCTGCGCCTGGCGATGAAGGTCGAATCCACCCGCGGCATTTCCACTGCCACCGTGCAGATGATCGGCGCGATCGGCCTGTCGGCCCTGCTGTTCGTGGCCGGTGCGCAGGCCTTGGCCGGGCGCCTGACGGCCGGCGATTTCGTCGTGCTGATGACTTCGATGCTGACCATCATTCCGGGCCTCAAGCAGCTCACCAATGTGCAGAACATGGTGCAGCGCGGCCTGGCATCGGCCGAGCGCTTGTTTTCAGTGCTCGACAGCCCGGACGAGCCGGATCAAGGTACCGTGCCGCTGACGCGTGCCAAGGGCTTGATCGAATTTCGCGATGTCACGGCGCGCTACCCCGGCCAGGTCAATCCGGCGCTGGCCGATGTCAGTTTCGTTGCGCAACCGGGCACCGTCACTGCCATCGTCGGGCGTTCCGGAAGCGGCAAGTCCAGTCTGATCAAGTTGATCCCGCGTTTTTACGAAGCCGAGGCCGGGCAGATCTTGCTCGACGGTCATCCGATGCAGGCGTATGCGCTGGCGGATCTGCGCAGGCAGATTGCGCTGGTGGGCCAGCAGGTGATGTTGTTCGACGGCAGCATCGCCGACAACGTGGCGTTCGGTGAAATGCGCAACGCCGATGCCGGCCAGTTGGAGCGGGCGATTCTGGGCGCAAACGCAATGGAATTTGTCGCGCAACTGCCCGAGGGGCTGCAGTCGCATGTCGGCACCAAGGGCGGGCGCCTGTCCGGTGGCCAGCGCCAGCGTCTGGCGATCGCACGCGCCATGCTCAAGGACGCGCCGGTCCTGATCCTGGACGAGGCCACCGCAGCGCTGGACAACGAATCCGAGCGCTTGGTACAGGACGCCCTGCACAAGCTGATGCCGGACCGCACCACGCTGGTCATCGCGCATCGCCTGTCCACCATCGAGCATGCCGATCAGGTGCTGGTGATGGACCAGGGGCGGATCGTCGAGCGCGGTACGCATCACCAATTGCTGGCGCAGGGCGGCTTGTATTCGCATCTGCACGGCATGCAATTCCGCGAACGCCAGGCATGAGCAAGCGCGGCACCCGCACCCCGGGTTACTGGTACGACAACACGCCGATCCCCTTGCCGGCGCGCATCCTGGCGCCGGTCTACGGCGCTGCCATTGCATTGCGGCGGGCGCTGTATCGCCGCGGTTGGCGCCGGCGCCACCGGGTACCAGTGCCGGTGATCGTGGTTGGCAATGTCACCGCCGGCGGCACCGGCAAGACGCCGCTGACGATCGCCTTGGTCGCAAAGCTGCAGGAAGCCGGCTGGACGCCTGGCGTCGCCAGCCGTGGCTACGGCCGCGATGACGCAGGTACCGCGCGGTGGGTCGAAGCGGACACGCCGGTGGCGCTCGGCGGCGATGAGCCGGTGTTGATCGCCTGGAAAACCGGTGCACGCGTGCGTGTCGACAGCGACCGGCTCGCCGCTGCACGGGCGCTGGTCGAAGCGGGCTGCGACATCGTGATCTGCGACGACGGGCTGCAGCATTACCGTCTGGCGCGCGATGTCGAGATCGAAGTGGTCGATGGCCAGCGGCGCTACGGCAACGGACGCCTGTTGCCCGCTGGGCCGCTGCGCGAACCGGCCGCGCGGGCACGCGATTGCGATTTCCGCGTGGTCAATCTCGGCCAGGCCAGTGCGACTGCCGCACCGCAGGTGCCCGATGATGCCGGTTTCGGCGAGTGGCAGATGCGTTTGAGCATCGACAGCGTGCAGCCGATGGATGGCAAGCGTGCGCAGCCCTTGAGCATGCTTGCCGGGCAGCGCGTGCATGCGGTGGCGGGCATCGCGCATCCGGAACGTTTCTTCGCCATGCTGCGCGCGCGCGGCATTGGCGTGGTGCCGCACGCGTTTCCGGATCATCACGTCTACCGCGCCGCGGATTTCAGCTTCGGAAGCCGCCTGCCGGTGCTGATGACCGAAAAGGATGCGGTGAAATGCCGTCCGTTCGCCGACGAGTGGTTGTACAGCGTGCCACTGAAGGCGGAGCTGCCGGCCGCGTTCTGGGTGAGTCTGCTGGACCGCCTGAACAAATTGGCCAGCCGGCAGGGCGTGTGAGTGCATCACGGGCCATGGTGAGCATGCAGCTGGACGTTGCTGGCCAACCATCGCGAGCCAGGCGTCGAGGACGCGCTTGCTGCTGTGATGTGGCATCCAGGCTGCATGACGTTTCGCAACACTCGGGCAGAGGTCTGCCCTGAAATATCGGTGCGCATGGCTGCGAGCAGGGCATGCAGCGCGTTTTTGAGTGCTGATGCCGTGCAGCGCAGCTCCCACTGAATATAGCCACTTCGCTCAATCACACATCGGCATCAAGCGATTCGGTTTTCTCGTTTCCCCACTGCATCCAGAGCGCGCACGTATGACACCCACCACGCCTGCCGATTTCGTCGTCGCCATTCCCGCCCGTTACGCCTCTACGCGGCTGCCGGGTAAACCGCTGCAACGGATCGGCGATCGCCCGATGATCCAGCATGTGGCCGAGCGTGCGTTGCTGGCGGGTGCGCGCGAGGTATGGGTGGCCACCGACGACGCGCGCATCGCTGCGGCGATCGAACATCTGCCAGGAGTGCATGTGGCAATGACCGGCGCCGCGCATCTGTCCGGCACCGACCGCCTTGCCGAATGCGCACGCATTGCCGGATGGGACGACCAGACCTGCGTGGTCAATCTGCAGGGCGACGAACCGTTCGCGCCGGCTGCAGGCATCCGCGCCGTTGCCGATCTGCTGCAGCACTCCGGTGCCCAAATGGCCACGCTGGCCGCGCCGGTGGACAACGCGCACGACCTGTTCGATCCCAACGTGGTGAAGCTGGTGCGCACAGCCGGCGGCGATGCGCTGTATTTCAGCCGCGCGCCGATTCCCTGGCACCGCGACAGCTTCGCCAGCCAGCGCGATAGCGTGCCTGCAGAAGGTCAGTGGCTGCGCCACATCGGCATCTACGCCTATCGCGCAGGCTTCCTGCAACGCTTCGCGGCCATGCCGCCTGGCATGCTGGAGCGCATCGAATCGCTGGAACAACTGCGCGTGATGGAAGCCGGTTATCGCATCGCCGTGGCGGTGACGCCTGAGCCGTTTCCGCCGGGCATCGATACCCCGGACGATCTCGTCCGCGCACAGGTGCGGGTGGCATCGCCATGAAGGTGCTGGTCGTCTGCCTGGGCAATATCTGCCGCTCACCGATGGGCGAGGGTGCGTTGCGTGCGCGGCTGGATGAAGCCCGTTTGTCGCGGCGCATCCAGGTCGATTCGGCCGGTACCGGCGACTGGCATGCCGGCGAGGCGCCGGACCCGCGCGCCATCCGCTGCGCGCGCGGTCACGGCGTGGATATTTCCGGCCTCCGCGCGCGCCAGGTGAAGCACTCGGATTTCGAGCATTTCGATTGGCTGTTGTGCGCAGACGCCAGCAATCTGCGCGATCTGCAGCGGCTCGCCCCGGCGGCGCAGCGCGACAAGCTCGCCTTGTGGCTGCCCTGGGCCGGCATCGACGCGCGCGATGAAATCCCCGACCCGTATACCGGCAGCATGCATGACTTCGAGCAGGTATGGCAGCTGGTCGACACTGCCGCGCGCCTCACCGTGGCCAGACTCACCCGCGGCTAATCGCGCTTGGGCATAATCACCGCATGAACGCCCAGCTCACCCAGGAACTGCCGGAATTTCCCACCTGGCTCAATGCCAGGCCCTCCACCTTGCAGGAGCATCGCGGCCGTGCGCTGGTGCTGGCGTTCGTCAACGCCAGTTCGGTGTGGTGCGCCGAACGCCTGGCCGAGCTTGCCCACTGGCAGGCGCGCAGCCCTGGCCGGCTCCAGGTGATCGTGGTGCAGGTGCCGCGTTTCGACAGCGAGCGCCTGCCGCAACGCTCGCTTAAACAACTGCGCGGACACGGCGTGAGTGCGCCGATCCTGCTCGACAAGGACTGGGAAACCTGGCGTCGCTTCGGTATCGAATCCTGGCCCACGCTGGTGCTGCTGGATGCCTACGGCCGCGAGCGGCAGCGCCTGGTGGGCGTCACTGGCGATCTGGACAAGGCGCTGACTGCCCTGTGCGAGGGCCAGCAGCCGCCATCGGACGCCGACCTGCACGGCGTGGCCGAGCGCGAGCCCGAGCCGCACCTGGCATTGCGTTTTCCTACCGGCCTGGCCGCGACCGAAGACCGGTTGTATGTCGCCGATACCGGCCATCACCGCGTGCTCGAGTGCACGCACAGCGGGCGCGTACTGCGCCAGTTCGGGCATGGCAATGCTGATCTCATCGACGGCGGTGTCGGCGAAGCGGCATTCCGGCGCCCGCAAGGTTTGGCGTTGGAACGCGATCAGCTGTATGTCGCCGATACAGGCAACCATGCGCTACGTCGTATCAACCTGCGCAGCGGGCAGGTGGATACCTTGTGCGGCACCGGCCGTTCCGGCGAGCCGGTCGAAGGCCCGCTGGCGTCGCCCGGTGCCTCTGCGCTGAACTACCCGCAAGGTCTGGCCATCGCCGACAACCAGGTGTTGATCGCCATGGCCGGCGATAACCGGATCTGGAGTTATCACCTGGGCCGCGCCGCGCTGACCGCGCGCGCAGGCACCGGTGCCCTTGAAATTCGCGACGGCAGCGGCCATCTCGCTGCTTTCGCACAGCCGGCCGGCTTGGCGTCCGTGCAGCAGGTGGCCTATGTCTGCGACGGGCTGGGCTCGTCAATCCGCACCATGCAACTACGCGGCGATCTGGTACAGACCTTGGTCGGCGGGCAGGGCACCTGGCAGTTTGGAGATCAGGACGGCCCACGCAGCACGGCACGCCTGCAGTTCCCACAGGCCATTGCACTGGCGGCCGATTCGCCGTTGCTGTGGATCGCCGACACCGGCAATGGCCGCCTGCGCTGCCTGCGCCTGGGCGGCGGTGAATTGACCACGGTCGCGCTGCCGCGTCGTCTGCATGGCCCGGCCGGTCTGGCGGTCACCGCCGGTGCGGTCTGGATCGCAGAAACCGATGCACATGCCATCTTGCGGTACGACCTTGCAAGCGGCGAACTGAGTGATGTTTCGATAGACGAATGAGCGTCAGGCCCCACAACGATTTCGATGGAAAAGCGTTTGCTGCGCAACTGAGCACCGCGCCTGGCGTCTATCGCATGTATGCGGGCGACGATACCTTGCTGTACGTCGGCAAGGCCGGCGCGTTGCGCAAGCGTGTGGGCAGCTATTTCAACGGGACACCGAAGAACGCCCGGTTGACCTCGATGCTGTCGCAGGTCGCGCGCATGGACGTCACCGTCACCCGCAGCGAAGCCGAAGCGCTACTGCTGGAAAACCAGCTGATCAAATCGCTGTCGCCGCGCTACAACGTCTCGTTGCGTGACGACAAGAGCTACCCATACGTGTTGCTGACCCGCGAACAATGGCCCCGGATTGCCTTGCACCGCGGTCCGCGTGCGGTGCAAGGCCGTTATTTCGGCCCTTACACGGGCGTCACCGGTGTCCGCGAAACGCTCAGCCTGATGCACAAGCTCTTCAAGCTGCGCAGTTGCGAGGACAGCGTATTCCGCAACCGTTCGCGGCCATGCCTGCAATACCAGATCGGGCGTTGCAGCGGCCCGTGCGTGGACTTGGTGGCGGCTCCGGATTACGCCGAATCGGTACGCCGCGCCACCATGTTTCTCGAAGGCAAGAGCGATCAGCTCGGCGAAGAGATCATGCACTCGATGCAGCAGGCCAGCGAGGCGCTGGAATTCGAGCGTGCTGCGCGTTTGCGCGATTTGCTCTCGTCGCTGCGCAGCATGCAGAACCGTCAATACGTCGACGGGCGTGCAGCGGATCTGGACGTGCTGGCCTGCGCCACGCAATCCAGCCAGGCTTGCGTCTTGTTGCTGAGTTTTCGCGACGGCCGCAATCTCGGCACGCGCTCGTTCTTTCCCAAGACCAACGGGGAAGACAGTGCCGACGAAATTCTTGGCGCGTTCGTATCGCAGTACTACGCCGAGCACTCTCCGCCGCGCGAAATCCTGCTCGACCGCGAGATCCCGGAAGCCGAGCTGATCGAAGCGGCGCTCAGTACGGCGGCCGAGCACAAGGTGGCGCTGAAGTGGAACGTGCGCGGCGAGCGTGCCGGCTATCTGCTGCTGGCCACGCGCAATGCGCAGCTGACGCTTGTCACCGAGCTCACCAGCCAGAGCGCTCAGCACGCACGCAGCGAAGCCTTGCGCGAGATGCTTGGACTTGCCGAGCCGGTCAAGCGCGTGGAGTGTTTCGACATCAGTCACACCATGGGCGAGGCGACCGTCGCTTCGTGCGTGGTATTCGACGCCAGTGGCCCGGTGCGTGGCCAGTACCGGCGCTTCAATATTTCCGGCATCACGCCGGGCGACGACTACGCAGCCATGCGGCAGGCGATCGAGCGCCGCTTCCGTCGCGCCGTGGAAGAGAACGGCGTGCTCCCCGACGTACTGTTGATCGACGGTGGCGCAGGCCAGCTGGCACAGGCGCAGGCCGCGCTGGCCGATCTCGGGGTCGAGAACGTGTTGCTGGTCGGCGTGGCCAAGGGCGAAGAGCGCCGGGCCGGGCACGAAGCGTTGATCATGGCCGACGGCCGCGAGCTGCGGCCGGGCGCGGCGTCGCCTGCGCTGCAATTCATCCAGCAGGTGCGTGACGAAGCGCACCGCTTTGCGATCACCGGCCACCGCGGTCGCCGCCAGAAGGCGCGCATGACCAGCAAGCTCGAGGATATCCCCGGCATCGGCCCTCGGCGCCGCGCGAGTCTGCTCAAGCACTTCGGCGGGCTGGTCGGGCTCAAGGCCGCCGGCGAGGCTGAGATTGCACGAGTGGAGGGGGTCAATGCCGCACTTGCCGCGCGAATCTACGCTAACCTGCACGGGCTGGCGCTTCCCGATGCGGCAGGCGAGGCAAGTCCGCAATGAAGTTGACCATCCCCACGTGGCTGACACTGCTGAGGATCGTGATGATCCCGGTGTTGGTCGTGGTGTTCTACCTGCCGTACACGTGGACGAATTTCGCGTCCGCCGGCGTGTTTGCGCTGGCCGCCATCACCGACTGGCTGGATGGCTGGGTCGCGCGGCGTTATCACCAATATTCCGCGTTCGGCGCATTTCTGGACCCGGTCGCCGACAAGTTGATGGTCGCCGTGGCGCTGTTCCTGATTGTGCAGGGCCATCCCAAGCCGTGGATGGCGTTCTGGGCTGCAGTCATCGTCGGACGCGAGATTGCCGTCTCTGCACTCCGCGAGTGGATGGCCGAGATCGGCCAGCGCGCCAAGGTACGCGTGGCGGCCATCGGCAAGATCAAGACCACCGCACAAATGGTGGCCTTGCTGTGCCTGTTGTATTCGGTCACGCCTGGGCAAATGCCCACGCATGAAATCTGGCTGGGCAACCTGATATTTCGTGCAGGCTACTGGACACTCGCCATTGCGGCCTTGCTGACGCTGTGGTCGGGGTTTCAGTATCTGCAGGCTGCATGGCCAAGCCTGCGCGCCGACGAAAAAGCAGCGATCAGCAACAAGCCGAAAAAAATCGAAAGCAACAGTTGACAGCTATCCTGTTCGCTGTAGAATTTCGCCTCCCAAGCGGGAATAGCTCAGTTGGTAGAGCGCAACCTTGCCAAGGTTGAGGTCGCGAGTTCGAGTCTCGTTTCCCGCTCCAGATGTAGACAGGACCCCGCGTCAGGGGTCTCGTCGTTTCAAGGCAGGATGCCTTGGGTTTGATGTTTCGGCCTGGTGGTAGAGTGGTTATGCAGCGGACTGCAAATCCGCGTACGCCGGTTCAATTCCGGCCCAGGCCTCCACATCGCATGCGGTCTTCCTGCCATCGATAACGACGACAGGGCTGGCGCAACGAAGTAACACGCTGTACAATTTTGCTCCACGCGGGAATAGCTCAGTTGGTAGAGCGCAACCTTGCCAAGGTTGAGGTCGCGAGTTCGAGTCTCGTTTCCCGCTCCAAATTCGAACCCTGGATATCGATCGATATCCAGGGTTTTTTTATTGGTCGCGTGTTATTGCCGGGGGCGTCCACGCACTACGCGGCGGCTGCGAAATATGAGCGGTGGTGCTGCGGTGTCCGGTAATGAGCGCATGTGCCAGTGCGCACACCTGTGCTTGGACACTTGGACACGTGGGTTTGACTGATTGCGTTGGAGGAATGGCGCAACGCGATGTCGCGGGCACGCGTAATCGAAACGCATCCGGGCCAGGTGACCAGCGCGTTGGCTGCATGATGCGGATGGTCGTGCATGGACATCAGCCGGTAAGCGGCGCGCAGACGATTGCGTGTGCGCCGACTCGATTACCTTATACATCGTGTGCCCGGGGCGGGGGTCGAACCCGCATAGCCTTGCGGCTGAGGGATTTTAAGTCCCTTGCGTCTACCAATTTCGCCACCCGGGCATTGCGATAGCGTGCCTGATTGCGCGGCGATTGTGAATCTTTGCTGCGTCCTTCCTGCACTGCCTGGCGCCTGCGGCCTGCGTTATGCTGCCGCCGCATAGCGGGCCGCCACGGGCTGCGCACCATTTTAAGGAACCGCATGTCCGGCATCACGCTTCTCGCCCCCCCACAGGGGCGCATCGCCGTCATCGGCTTGGGTTATGTCGGCCTGCCGTTGGCGGTTGCATTCGGGGAGCAGCGCGACACCCTGGGCTTTGACATCGATGCGCAGCGCGTTGCGCAATTGCGCGAGGGCCACGATGCCACGCTGGAACTGGACGATGCCGAATTGGCTGCCGCAACACAGTTGCGCTATAGCGCAAACGCTGCGGATCTGGCCGCCTGTCGCATTTTCATCGTGACCGTGCCAACGCCGATCGACAGCTTCGAGCAACCGGATCTGGAGCCGTTGCGTAGCGCCACGGCTTTGATCGCCGCCGCCCTCAAGCCCGGCGACCTGGTGATCTACGAATCCACGGTCTATCCAGGAACCACCGAAGAAGTTTGCGTGCCCTTGCTCGAAGCAGGCTCCGGGTTGCGTTTCAACCACGACTTCTTTTGCGGTTACAGCCCCGAGCGTGTCAATCCCGGCGATCGCCAGCGGCGTCTGCGCGACATTCCCAAGATCACCTCGGGCTCGACGGCGGACGCCGCTGATGCAGTCGACGCGCTGTACACCAGCATCATCACTGCCGGCACCTGGCGCGCTCGGTCGATGCGCGTGGCCGAAGCGGCAAAGGTGGTCGAAAACATCCAGCGCGACGTCAATATCGCACTGGTCAATGAGTTGGCGTTGATTTTCGACAAGTTGGGAATCGACACCTTGGATGTGCTCGAGGCCGCAGGAACCAAGTGGAATTTCCTGCCGTTTCGCCCTGGCCTGGTCGGTGGGCATTGCATCGGCGTGGATCCGTACTACCTGATGCACAAGTCCGAAAGCGTGGGCTATCACCCGGACCTGATCCACACCGCGCGGCAGGTCAACAATCGGGTCGGCCGACATGTGGCCGAGCGCGTGTGCGGCATGCTGGCCATGCGTGGCGTCGCGCTCGCGCAGGCGAGGGTGCTGGTACTGGGCGCCACATTCAAGGAAAACTGCCCGGATCTGCGCAACAGCCGCGCCCTGGAATTGGTGCAGTTGCTGCAGGCCGGGGGTGTGCAGGTGGACACTTGCGACCCGTGGGCAGACCCGGCTGAAGCGCTGCAGCACGGCGGTGTGCATTTAAGCCAGACGCCGGAAGAGGGCGCCTACGATGCCGTGGTGCTGGCAGTGGCGCACGCGCAGTATCGCGACTACGACGTCGCGCAGATCGCCGCGCTCGGCAAGCCGGGCGCGGTGGTGTACGACGTCAAATCGGTGTGGCCGCGTGCGGCAGTCAGCGATCGTCTGTAGCGTCTGCGTTGTGCTGCGCTAGCCACTGCACAGCGCCGCGTGCGGCGCGTCGGCCGCTGGCGAAGCAGGCGGTGAGCAGGTAGCCGCCGGTTGGCGCTTCCCAATCGAGCATTTCGCCAGCGCAAAACACCCCTGGTTGCGACTGCGCCATCAGCTGATCGTCCAGCGCCTCCAGCCGCACGCCGCCTGCAGAACTGATTGCTTCGGCAAGCGGACGTGGCCGCAACAGTCGCAGCGGCAACTGCTTGAGCGTGCGTGCGACCAACGCCACGTCGTCGCCCGCCTGCTTGCCGAGTTCTTCGTAGAGCAGGGCCGCCTTGACACCATCGATGCCGACCTGGCGGCGCAGATGCTCGCTGAAACTGCGCCCCTTGCGCGGTTGGGCCAGTTCGGCATGCACGCGTTCGAGCGAGCGGCCGGGAATCAGATCCAGCACGAGTTCGGCGACGCCATGGGCGTCGATCTGCTCGCGCAGGTCCGCGGCCAAGGCATAGATCAAGCTGCCCTCGATGCCGTTCGCTGTGGCCACGCATTCGCCCTGCAATGCATGCTGCATGCCGTTGCCATCCTGCCAATGCGCAACGACCGGTTTCAGCGGTGCACCTGCATGGCGCTGCACGAAGTGCGCACTCCAATCGATATCGAAGCCGCAGTTGGCCGGCACCAGGGGCGCTACCGCGATACCGCGTTGCTGCAGTGTTGCTTGCCACTGGCCGTCGGAACCAAGCTGCGGCCAGCTGCCGCCACCAAGCGCCAGCACGACTGCCTCTGCACTGCACTCCACAGCACCGGTGGGTGTGTCGAAACGGAGTGCGCCGTTTTCAGTCCAGCCCAGCCAGCGGTGCTGCACATGAAACGTGACACCCTGCTCCTTGAGCCGGCGCACCCAGCCGCGCAGCAAGGGTGCGGCCTTGCGGTCCATTGGAAAGACACGGCCGGAACTGCCGACGTAGGTCTCGACACCGAGCTCTCGCGCCCAATCGCGCAGCGCATCAGCATCGAAGTCCTGCAACCATGCGGAAACCGGTTGCTGACGTTGGCGATAGCGTTGCGCAAACAGCGGCATCGAATCGGAATGCGTGAGGTTCAAGCCGCCTTTGCCAGCGATCAGGAACTTGCGTCCCACCGAGCCCTTGGCTTCGTACAGATCCACCGCCAAGCCTGCCGCGCAGGCCACTTCCGCCGCCATCAAACCGGCCGGCCCACCGCCGATCACGGCCAGCCGCTGCCTGCTCAGATCAGTCATCGTCAGGCACTCAGCGCGGCTGCACGCCCAGCAATTCCACATCGAACACCAGCGATGCACCGGGCGGTATCACGCCACCGGCGCCGTTGTCGCCATAGCCGTAATCGGGCGGAATCATCAAGGTGCGCTTGCCGCCGACACGCATGCCGGCCACGCCATCGTCCCAGCCGCGGATGACCTGGTGGCCGCCTAGTACGAATTGGAACGGCTCAGCGCGATCCAGCGAGCTGTCGAACTTCTTGCCGTGCTTGTCGGCGGCTTTTTCGTCGTACAGCCAGCCGGTGTAGTGCACGGTGACCATGGCGCCTGGTGTGGCCTCTGCACCGGTCCCCACGGTGCGGTCGATCCGCTCGAAACTGGCGATGGTGCCGCCGGAGGGCGGCAGGGCGGGCGCGCAGCTTGCGAGCAACAGGGCGACAACGAGCGTCAACAAAAGGCGCATGGCAGGGTCCATGGAGAAAGGCCGCCATTATCGCACCTGGCTCCCGGTATCATCGCGGCATGGCCAAGCTGCTGCTCAATCTGCGCAATGTTCCCGACGACGAAGCCGATGAGGTGCGGGCGCTGATGCGCGAGCAGCGCGTGCAGATCTATGAAACGCGCCCCAGCAACTGGGGGATTTCCGCTGGCGGTATCTGGCTCAGCGACGATGCCGACTATCCACGCGCCAAGGCGGCGATGGATGCCTACCAGGCGCAGCGCGGCGCGATTGCGCGTGCCCAGCGCCAGGAGGAACTTGCAGCCGGCACTGCGGAGACCTTTGGCGCGTTGCTGCGCAGGCGACCGGTCTTCGTGCTCGTGACGCTGATCGGCATGCTGGTCGTCGCCTCGCTGGTGTTGCTGCCGTTTGTGCTGTTGCGCGGCTGAGTGCGCGGCATGACGCGCTTGCAGGCACGCTGCTGCACCGTGCTGGACGTCCCGTTCACGGCGCTCGCTAGGGGCTGCCCGCGGCCCTAAAATAGCCGCATGATGATCAATACCGCCGCCTACCAGTTCGTCACCATCCAGGATCCGCAGACACTTGCCGACGGCGTGCGCGCGCAAGCCGAGCAGCATGCGCTGAAAGGATCGGTACTGGTAGCCGAAGAGGGCATCAACCTGTTCCTGGCAGGGGCTGCCGAGCAGATCGGCGCGTTCTATGCCTGGCTGCAGGCCGACGCGCGGTTTGCGCAGATGCGCATCAAGTACAGCGAAAGCGCGCATCAGCCGTTTGCGCGGCTCAAGGTCAAGATCAAGCCGGAGATCATCAGTTTTCGGCGCGACGATGCATCGCCGCTGCAAGGTCGTGCACCGTCGGTGACGCCTGCCGTGCTGCGCGAGTGGCTGCGTAATGGGCAGGATGATCGCGGCCGTCCGCTGGTGTTGCTGGACACGCGCAATGCGCAGGAAGTGGCATACGGGACCTTCCAGGGTGCATTGACGCTGCCGATCGACAAGTTCACCGACTTGCCTGGCGCGCTGGAACCGCATCGTGGCGCGTTGGCCGATGCCACGGTGGTCAGCTTCTGCACCGGTGGCATCCGTTGCGAAAAGGCCGCGCTGTGGATGCAGGCCGATGGCATGGACAACGTGCTGCAACTGGAGGGCGGAATCCTCGGCTACTTCGAAGAGGTCGGTGGCGAAGGCTACGAGGGCCGCTGCTTCGTCTTCGACGAACGCGTTGCGCTGGATCCCGAATTAAAACCCTTGGTGGACGCCGACCGTACCGCCTAGCCAGTGAAAATCTGACCGAGCGCGACTGCATTGCCCGATGTCACCGGTCGGCCTGGCGCCCGCATCATCGGCACACGTTGCAACATCTTGCCTAGAGACATCGCGCCATGCGCACGTCATGCATGCTCTAGTGACGTGTCATAACGCTCTAACTTGGGCGTAATACGTCGCATCGAGCTTGCCCTGAATTATTCACGGAGATAGGCTGCACCAGCCAGCCGCTAGCGAGGACAACAAGGATGACCATCAGAGTTTTTCTGATCGACGATCATGCACTCGTGCGTACAGGCATGAAGATGATTCTGTCCAAGGAAGTGGACGTCGATGTGGTGGGTGAAGCAGAGAGCGGCGAAGCCGCATTGCCGCAGATTCGTCAACTCAAACCGGACATCGTGCTGTGCGATCTGCATTTGCCCGGCGTCAGCGGCCTGGAAATTACCGAGCGCATCGTCAAGGGCGACTACGGTACGCGGGTCATCATCGTCTCCGTGCTCGAAGACGGCCCATTGCCCAAGCGTTTGCTCGAGGCAGGCGCCTCCGGCTATGTGGGCAAGGGTGGTGACGCGCACGAGTTGCTGCGCGCGGTGCGTGAAGTCGCATTGGGACGGCGTTATCTCGGCAATACGATCGCGCAGAACCTGGCTCTGTCTAATCTGGAAGGTGGCGGTTCACCGTTTGATGCATTGTCGCCCCGTGAGCTGGAAGTGGCCTTGCTGCTGACCCAGGGCCTGCGCCAGGAAGACATCGCCAAGCGCCTGAACCTCAGCGCCAAGACCATCAACACGCACAAGGCACGCCTGTTCGAGAAGGTCGGCATCCAGGACAACATTGCGCTGGCGCGGCTAGCCAATCAATACGGTCTGACCGATCCCTCCAGGGTGCTGTGAACCGTTGCCTTGAGTGCAGTGCAGTGGCTGCGCTGCATCGCAAGGCCAGGGCGCACAACATCGCGTAGAGAAAGCTCATCACGTGCCTAGAAATGACGTGTCTCGCCCTCAGAAGCGGTTGCTGGATTGCGTCAACGCGTGAGTGGGGGAACTAGCCCGACCTTCTAGAGGCGCGCGGTATGTCGAACAAGACCCGGGCGTCAGGGCGCCCGGGGGGTGAGCGTAACGACACGCCGGGTACTATGAGCTTTCCGCGCTGATTGTCGTCATGTGCCAGCAAGGCCTGGCCTCGCCGCACTTGCCGATCGAAGGGTCTTTGCACCCACTGACCACGAGTGACGACAAACGTCGCCGCTCATGTGGAAGAACGTGGAGCGTCGATGTCTCGCCGGGATCACAACCGGCGGATGCGGTTTGGCGTTAGTGCAGGCGTTGCACAAAAAAACAGCGGCCCGAAGGCCGCTGTTTCGATGTTGACGTGGCCTGTTATCCCAACAGGCCACCCAATCAAGTCACCTGGCCATCAGTGATCGCCACGCGGCTTGTTGCTGTCGTCATCCTGCACCTGGTCGGCGTCGGTCGATGGAGCAGCCGGCTTGACTGGTTCGGACACGACCACCGTCGGCTTGGGCTTGCCTGCCTGCAACTCCTGCGCTGCTGCAGGGTCTGCCGGAGGCTTGCTGGCCGAGGAGGCTGCTGGCGCAGCATCGTTCGGGCTCAGCGCATCGAGCATGGTGGTCTGCACCGGAGCATACGGCTTGCGTGCGGGCGCGGTGTCCGCACTTGGGCTTGCCTGCACAACCGTCGAGGTCGAGGTCATTGCCACCTCGGCCGATGGCGCCTGCGAAGCAGACTGCTCGGCGTGCGGCGACGTCACCGTGACTACTGCGGCCTGCGATGCCGGCGTAGCCGCCGCAGGTGCCGGTAGGTCGTCAGCAGGCGTTGCCCGTGCCGGCTGCACCGGCGCTGCCTGTACCGAAGGCGCTGCCACGTCCGCCGACACAGCGCGCTGCTGGTGGTCGGCCTTCGCGGCCTCGGCGTCGGCGGCAGGTACAGCCGCACTTGCCGGCGCCGAGGGCGCAGGTTGGTGCTGGCTGCTTGTCGCCGCATCGTTGGTCACAGGCGATGCAATAGCCGGTGCCGAAGCCGCGGCAGCCGCCACCGCTGCCGTCGGTGCAGTCCCGGCAGCGGGAGCCACTGCAGGTGCCGGCGTGGATGCCACTGGCGCAGGGGCGGCAAGCGGAGCCGGGGTAGCGGACGCCTGCTGTGCGACCGGCGCGGGGCGCTGTTCTGCAGCCTGCGCTGCAGCACCCTCGGTGCTGGCAGCCGTCGACGCTGTGACAGCCGGCGCGGGTTTGGCTGGTGCGTCGGTAGCAGCGACGGGCGCAGCAGGGCGCTCGCGGGCGGCTTCGGCAACGGGTGCTGCCGAAGGCTGCGATGCCGGCACGGTATTGGAAATCGGCGCGGTGGTCGAAGCTGTATCACTGCCGCCCTGTGGCTCTGCGCGCTCCTTGGGAACCGGACGCGGCTTGGCGGTTGCCTGGGCAGCGGATTCCGACTTGGCGCGCACCGCCGGTGCCGGTGCCTCATCGTCGAAATCGAACTCCGGCTGGCCGGCGCGCGGTGCGCCCGATACATGCGCATGAGCACCGGCGTCGTCGCCTTCGCTGTCGCCATCGAGATCGTTGTCGGCATCGCTGTCCAGATCGTCGCCTTCCAGGCCATCGACGCTGGTACCACCTTCTCCGTTGGCACCGGCGCCACGACGACGACGACGGCCACCACGACGGCCGCGGCGGCGACGGCTTCCACCTTCGCCATTGGCTGCATCGTCGCCTGCGGCATCCTGGGCCGGTGCAGTTGCATTTGAGTCGGCGCCACGATCAGCGGTGGATTCGCTCACCATGACATCGACAGGATGCGCCTGCGCCGCTTCATTGGCGTTGGTCTGCGCATTGGTGGGTGCAGCGGCGTCGGCAATGGCGGCCACCACGCTCGACGTGGTGGCCGTTGCGGCAGTGGAGGTCACGGTTTGCGCCGCTGCCGTACCCTCATCCTGGCGTGCCGGACGCGGCTGCCGCTCGGCAGGCGCGCCGTCCTGCTGTGCCGGCGCACGTGGCGGGCGTGGGCTCTGGTTCTGCGGCTTGGACTTCTGCTGCTGCGGTTGCTGCTGCTTTGACGCCTGCGTTTCATTGCGCGGCGGCTTAGGCGCCTGCACCTGCTGTGCCTGTGCGCCATTCTGCGCGCCCTGGGCGCTGGCAGGCTGGCGACGCTCGTCACGGCGTTCCTTATTGGCGCCGTTGCCATTGCCGCCATTGCCACGTTGCTGGTTGCCACCATTGCCGCCATTACGGGCATCGCGACCATCGCGGCGCTGACCGCCACGCTCGCCGCGTTCGCCACGGTTATTGCGGCCGGCATCGTTCTGGCGCGGACGCGGGGTCGACTCCGGGGTCGGGGCGACGGGCTCGACCCCGCCGAAGATCCGCTTCAGCCAGCCCACAACACCGGTGACCGGTGCCGGAATGGGCACGGTCACCACTGGCGCCGGCGCAGCGATGGGCGCGACCGGGGCAGGGGCTTCTTCGCGAACCGGTGCCGGTTGGCTCGGCTTGATCGACGTGACCGCCGGGGCTGCGGGAATATTCAACTGCGCCTTGGTCAGTGCATGCACCGGCAGTTTGCGCGGGGTGCCGCGCTGGTAGCTCGGCTTGCCGCTCTCTTCGCCCAGCTCGTTCTCGCGCAGGCGCGTGACTTCGTAGTGCGGGGTGTGCAGTTGCTCGTCGGCGACGATGATGATCGGCGACTCATGGCGCTGCTCGATTTCACGCAGTGCGCTGCGCTTTTCGTTGAGCAGGTAGTTGGCGATTTCCACCGGCGCCTGGACCAGCACCTGCCCGGTGTTTTCCTTCATGGCGTGCTCTTCTGCCACGCGGATGATTGACAGCGACAGCGACTCGACGCTGCGCATGCGGCCATGGCCATCGCAACGCGGACAGACGATCTGGCTGGATTCGCCCAGGCTCGGTCGCAGCCGTTGACGGCTCATTTCCATCAGGCCGAAACGCGAGATACGGCCCAGCTGCACGCGTGCGCGGTCGTACTTGAGTGCGTTCTGCAGCCTGTTTTCGACTTCGCGCTGGTGCTTGGACGAGGCCATGTCGATGAAGTCGATGACCACCAGGCCACCCAGGTCACGCAGGCGCAGCTGGCGTGCGACTTCTTCGGCCGCTTCCAGATTGGTCTGGAACGCGGTTTCTTCGATATCGCTGCCCTTGGTAGCGCGCGAGGAGTTCACGTCGACGGCGGTCAGCGCTTCGGTCTGGTCCACCACGATCGAGCCGCCCGAGGGCAGGCGCACGTTGCGCTCATAGGCGCCTTCGATCTGCGATTCGATCTGGAAGCGATTGAACAGCGGGATATCGTCGGTGTAGTGCTTGAGCTTGCGCAGGCTCTGCGGCATCACCTGCTTCATGAATTCCTGGGCGTCGGCGTAGAGCTCCGGCGTATCGACCAGGATCTCGCCGATATCGGCGCGCAGGTAGTCGCGCAGGGCGCGGATGATCAGGCGCGATTCCTGGTAGATCAGGAACGCGGCCGGCTTGCTTAGCGCAGCTTCGGCAATCGCCTTCCAGGTCTGCAGCAGGTAGTCCAGATCCCACTGCAGTTCTTCGGCATCGCGGCCCACGCCGGCAGTGCGGATGATCACGCCCATGTCGTCAGGAATGTCGAGCTTGTCCAGCGCTTCCTTCAACGCGGCACGGTCTTCGCCCTCGATGCGGCGCGAAACGCCACCGGCGCTCGGCGAATTGGGCATCAGCACCATGTAGCGGCCGGCCAGCGAGATGAACGTGGTCAGGGCGGCGCCCTTGTTGCCACGCTCTTCCTTGTCCACCTGCACGACGATTTCCTGGCCTTCGCGCAGCAGCTCACGAATGGTCGACTTGTTATGGTCGACGCCGGCCTGGAAATAATCGCGGGAAATTTCCTTCAGCGGCAGGAAGCCATGACGCTCGGCGCCATAGTCCACGAACGCCGCTTCCAGGGAAGGCTCTAGCCGGGTGATACGGCCCTTGTAGATGTTGGACTTCTTTTGTTCCTTGGACGGCTGTTCGATGTCGATGTCGTACAGGGTCTGGCCGTCCACAATCGCCACGCGCAGCTCTTCGGCCTGCGTTGCGTTGATCAGCATTCGCTTCATTGTTGCGTTCCTCACGCGCTCTACCGCGCGGAACGCCGTGACGTTTCGCCTCTGGAACAGCTTGTCGGCCCTTCGCGCAACGCGCGGACAGGCCTGACCAGAGTTTCCAGCGCTGCAACACCACGGCAGGCCGCGGGAGCGCTTGTTTAAGTTTTATAGGTGTTTCAGGGCCGGCAGCCGCGTCCGGACAAACCGGGGCAGCGCACGGGACATGTTCAGCGCAGCGGTCAAAAACCGCTGGCGATGGCCGGGTAGGCCGGTGAGCCGCTAACATGGCCGCCCCGGGGGCGGTGGTCGCGCACTGTGCCGGAATCATCGGAAGTCAGGCTTCTGGCCAATCAACTTCCAACAAAATCAAACCCTTATCTCGCTCGCCGAGTGTAACAGAATAAAGAGCCGGATGACCGACCCCCAGCCCCCCAAGCCGCCGGCCGACCGCGTCGGCGTGCGCATTCTCAAAGTTCCGGAAGACCGTGCTGGGCAGCGGCTGGACAATTTCCTGCTTGGCCAGCTCAAGGGCGCTCCGCGTAGCCTGATCTACAAGCTGGTGCGCAGCGGTCAGGTGCGCGTGAATGGCGGGCGTGCCAAGGCCGAACGCAAGCTCGAGGGCGGCGAAGAAGTGCGGATTCCGCCGGTGCGCATCAACGAAGAGGGCGACAAGGCCGCGCCGCCGTCATCATTCATGGCGCGGCTGGAAGCGGCAATCGTGTTCGAGGATGCGCGCCTGCTTGCCCTGAACAAGCCGTCCGGGGTTGCCAGCCATGGCGGCAGCGGGATCAGCTTTGGCGCCATTGAAACGCTGCGGGCGCTGCGCCCGAACCAGAGCCTGGAACTGGTGCACCGGCTTGATCGCGATACGTCCGGCCTATTGATCGTGGCCAAGAAGCGCTCGGCGCTGACCGAGCTGCAGGCCCTCATGCGTGAAGACGACCGCGTCGAAGGGCGTGGCATCACCAAGCGCTACCTGACCCTGCTGGTGGGCCGCATGCCCGACGGCGTGATGACCGTGGACGCGCCGCTGCACATCGGCCTGCGCCAGGGAGGGGAGCGGCATGTGCAGGTGAATGCGATCGGCAAGCCGTCGCTGAGCCATTTCAAGTTGCTGGAACGGCGCGGCGGCCATTCCTATTGCGAAGTGCGCATCGAGACCGGTCGCACCCACCAGATTCGCGTGCATGCCCAGCACCTGGGGCACCCGGTGGCCGGCGACGAGAAATACGGTGAGGCAGACGTCAACAAGCGCCTACGCGACCAGCTTGGTTTGAAGCGGCTGTTCCTGCATGCCGCATCGCTGGAATTCGCACTGGATGCCGGCAAGACGCCGTACGTGTTGAGCGCGCCATTGGCGCCAGAGCTCGCCGAGGCCCTAGACCAGCTCGGTCGCTGACGCAGCCATGGCGGCTGCGCCAGCGCGGCTGGCTCAGCCTTCGTGGCGATGGTCGTGATGTTGCGGCTGCGCCGACGGATGCGGGCGTTGCTGGTGCATATCGGCTTGATGGGTCGGAGCGGCACGCGGCGGGGCGAAGGACGCCATCCGCTGCATGCGCTGCTGCGGCTCTGCCTTCATGACCGGGCGCGGTTCGTCACGCGGCTGCGACGGCTGCGCATGTTCGACACGCGGCACTGCCGCGGATGCAAACTGCTGATGAGGCGCCAGCTGCCGCTGCTCTTGCACGGGCGGCTTCCATTGCGCAGGTTGGGCTTGGGCTCGGAACTGGCTGTCGCGGGCGTCGCGGCTCGCAAATGCATCGCGCGGCGGCATGCCGGCATGTGCGCGGTTGGCTGCAGCTGCCTGTTCCTGCGCTGCCCGCGACTGTGCGTGCATCTGCGCCATGTGCTGTTGTGCGGCCTGCAAGTCATTTACCCGTGCAGGCGTTGCAGCCGAGGCGAATGCCGGTACTTGCACGCGCGGCGAACGCATCCCGGAGGGCAATGGCTGCATCGGATGGCTCGCAGCTGTCAGGGGCGCAACATGCGCCAACGGCGATGGCGATGGCGATGCGTTCAGCGTTACCGGACGGCCTGGTTGCAGCATCTGTGCATTGAAATGCGGTGTGGTCAGATGCGCATAGTCGGGCGGGCGATGCAGTTGGGCGGGCGAAGGCGCTGGCGTGGCCGCTCCTGCAAACGCACCAAGCCCACGTGCGCTGGCGACTGCTGCCGGTAGAGCGGCCGCCTGCGCCGCATGGAAGTTGGCTGGGGACATCCCGGCCACAGGCGCGGATGTCGAATTGGACCAATGGCGCTGATCCTGATTCACGTACGAGCGTGAATCGACATACGTATTTCGGTTGTTGATGATGGTGGTGCGCGGCGCATAGACATGGTTCTGGTAGACCACATAATGCGGTGCGGCCGGCGGCGCGTTCCAATCCACACCCCAGCTGTTCCAGCCCCAGCGGTGCCAGACAGGCGCCGGCTCGGCCCAGCCGAACCAACCGTGATGGTGCTCGAGTGCGCCGCCCACCAATACGCCGACGCCGAAGGACACCAGGCCGGTGGTGACGACGTCGCCTTCGTCGTACCAGCGGACCGGGCGGTAGCGATACTCCCTGTAGACATCGACCGGCGCGCCGTAGACCACGCCGGGATCGTAGCGCGGCACGTACACCACATCCGGTTGCGCTGGTTCGATGGTGATCACCTGCGAGGGCGGCGGGATGCGGCCCTCATCCAGAATGGGCGTCACCACCACGTGGCGCGCCACCTGCACTTGCTGTTGCGGCGTACTGTGCAGATGGCCGCTGGCCTGGGCGCGTTGGCGCATGATCTGCACCGCGTTGAGCACATCGTTGGGATCGTGGGCGTAGGCATCGCCGAGCGCACGCGTCCAATCCAGATTGCCAGCCAGTTGGGCCACCACGTCGGGAAAGGCGGTCAGTGCCTTGATGCTCGGGTCCCACGATTGCGACACCGTGGCCTGCGCGCGATCTGCAGCGCTCAAACCGCTATTGCTGCGTAGCCATTCCTGTGCGGTGACCACTTGATCGGGATACACCGACGCCGCCAAGGTTTGCGCCAGCAACTTGTCTGGAAACAGGGCAATCGGCGCGACCAGTTGGTAAAGCTGGTCCGCCGTGGGCGGCGTGTAAGCCGGCGCTGCCATCGCGCTGGGAGGCGGCGGAGGCTCGGCGGCGGCCGGCGCCGGTGCGTCGGTGCGTTGGCAGCCGCCGAGTGCAATCAGGCCAGTGGATGCGATCGACAGCGCCAAGGCAAGGCGCCCTTGTGACCATGTGCGTTGCATACGGCACCTCGCTGTGTGTGCGTTGATGACGCGCGTACCATGCGCCGGCTTGAATGTCTGGAACCTTTCTAGAACTTGGCTTCAGTCGACCAGGCGCGACGGTGTTCAGCAGACATGCGGGAAACAGCACCTCACGCAGGTGCGCTGCGTGGCATGCGGTTGATTTCAGGCGGGCGGGCGCGTCGGCTCGTCACGGGCAACACAGCGATCGGGCTGCTGTAGCGGCATTGTCTGCACTTGCTGCAACAGACTTCGCGCCAGGCCATCTCGAGTGGTGATGCCCGCGCATGACGCGCTTCACGGGGTTGCGAAACGGAACAACACCAGGCTGATCGCCAGCGTTCCCATGCCCGAGACCAGGCCATACACGGTCTCGTGACCTTGTGCGTAGCGCTTGGCAGCCGGCAGTAATTCGTCCAGCGCCAGAAACACCATGACCCCGGAGATCAGCCCGAACACGGTGCCGAAGACCGCATCCGAGAGCACGCTGGACAAGGCCAGATATCCGATGCCTGCACCGACCGGTTCGGCCAACCCGCTGAGCAGGCTGGCGCCCACCGCATACAACTTGTTGCGCGTGGCGAAATACACCGGCACCGCGATCGCGATGCCTTCGGGAATATTGTGGATGGCGATCGCGAACGCCAGCGGCATGCCGACCGCCGGGCTTTCAAGCGTGGCGAAGAAAGTCGCCAATCCTTCCGGGAAATTGTGCGCAGTGATCGCGACGGCGGTCATCAGGCCAACCCGGCGGATATAGGCCCGGTTGTCTTCGCGAAACTGCGGATCGTCGCTGGACAAACTCTGGTGCGGATTCGGCACCAGGCGGTCGATCAGCATGATCAGCAGCATGCCGCCCAGAAAGGTCAGGGTACCGAAGGTAAAGCCGAGCTTGTCGTTGTAGGCATGGGAAAACGCGGCGATCGATTTGTTGAGGATTTCGGTGAGCGACACGTACACCATGGCGCCGCCGGCGAAGGCCAGGCCGAATGCCAACAGGCGCGGATTGGGCTTTTTGGCGAACACCACCATGAGGCTTCCGAGCCCGGTTGCCAGCCCGGCCGCCAGCGTGACCGCAAGCGCGATCCAGAGATTGTGTGATGACACTGCAAGCATGTGGCGCGACGTCCTCGTGGAATGAAGAACTTCCTGCGGAGAGCGTGGCAACTGCAGCTCGCCAGATACGCACACCCCTCCGCGGAAGCAGGATGGCCATGCCGCGATGACGAAGACGTGGTGTCGAAGACGAAAAGCAGCGCCTCTGCGCCAGCGTCAGGCAGGGGCGACACTCAAGCGCGCGAACAAGGCGCTGTTGCTCATGCGCTGGTGTCGATGCGCTTGTGCCGTGCGGAAATAAGGCGTCACCGACCTGCGCGGTCCTCAGCCGCCGCGGCGTGCGCGTTCCTCGATGGCGAAACATTCGTTCGGACGCGGCACCGGCGGCTTGAACGAGACCGGCACCTGGATGGTCTGCGGCACGGCCTGGCCATTGCGGGTGGCGGCCTTGAACTGCCACTCGCGCACGCGCGTCAGGGCCGCTTCGTCGAGCACGGGCTGACCGCTGCTCTGTGCCACCGAGACATCGGTCGGGGTGCCCTGGGTGCCGACCACGACCCGTAGCACGGTCGTGCCGCCCACACCGGCGCAGGCCAGCTGCGGCGAATATTCCGGCGGCGGCGTCTTCAGGGCGGCCAGCTCGGTGGGCGCGACAGTGGGCGCGGCGGCCTGCTGTGGCGACTTGCCGCAGCCAGCAAGGCCGGTGGCGACGACGAGGCCGGCGAACGCGGCGCAATACATGTTCATGCAGTGATTCCCTGATCGTAGAGCTGCGCGGTCTTGGCCGCGCAGATGAAGTCGTTTTCGCTCAGTCCGCCCACGTCATGGGTGGAATAGCGCACCACGACGCGGTCGTAATGCACGCCCAGGTCGGGGTGGTGGTCTTCGCGATGGGCGATCCAGGCCAGCGCATTCACAAAGGCCAGGGTGCGGTAATAGTCGGCGAAGCGGAACGTGCGCGTGAGCGCCATGCCGGCCTCGGCCAGCTCCCAGCCGGGCACCTGTGGCAGCAGCTCGGTCAGGCGCGCCTCGCCCAGCTTGTGGTCGCTGCCTTTGCGCGGGAGGCAGTGGGCCTGCTCCAGGGGAATCAGATCGGTCATGACGGTCTCGCAGGGGTGGCGGACGGCGCGCCCACCAGGATCACGGTGTTCCATGAGCGAGGGCGCTTTGGGCGCTAGAATAACCCGCATGATCCAGATATCCGACAAAGCCCAGACCTATTTCCGCAAGCTCATCGAACGTGAGGGCGTGCCCGGCATGGGCGTGCGCCTGAGCGCGGTGGATGCGGGTACCCCACGTGCCGATGCCCGGCTTGAGTTCGCCGAACCGGCGGACCTGAGCGGCGACGAATGGGCGATCGACTGCGATGGTTTCACCTTGTATGTCGTCGCTGCCAGCGTGCCGTGGATGGACGGGGCCGAAATCGACTACGTCACCCAGTCTACCGGCAACCAGCAGCTCACCATCAAGGCGCCCAAGATCAAGGGCGAAGCGCCCGCAGAGTCGGCTTCGATGGTGGAGCGTGTGCGCTGGGTGGTGGAAAACGAAATCAACCCGCAGTTGGCATCGCATGGCGGGCGCGTGGCCGTGCAGGAAGTCTCCGCCGACGGCGTGGTATTGCTGCGCTTCGGCGGCGGTTGCCACGGCTGCGGCATGGCCGACGTGACCTTGAAGCAGGGCATCGAAAAGACCTTGATGGGGCGCGTGCCCGGCGTGACTGCGGTGCGCGATGCGACCGACCACGCCACCGGCGACGCTCCCTACATTCCGCGCGACAGCGCGGCCTGATTCCGCGCCACCGGTGACAACGGCTGCCGATCTGCTGCAGGCACTGCGCGCGCGCATGCCCGGCAAGCTCATTCTGGATCGGCGCACCGGCCTTCCGTATGGCTGGGGCATCTGGATGGGCAACCGCAAGGACGCGGCTGCGCCATTCAACGATGACCACGTCATGGATGTGCTGTTGGCGCGTGGGCAGCCGACACGGAGTGCGGTGACCGGCGTCTCCCTGCTGTCGCCATTCCAGGCGTTCCGCAGCCTGTGGTGGCAACACTGGGACCCGCGGCCGAAGGATCAGCGTCGGCAGCACTGGCTGGCGGTGCTTGGCAGTTTCCTCATCCACCTCGGTTTTGGTGCGCTGCTCATCTGGGTGGTCACCGTGCGCTGGGCGCCGGAAGAAACCAAGCCCGGCGACGAATTGCGGGTGCGCATGACCTTGATCGGTGAAGGGGCTGAAGCGCAGGGCGGCGGGGAAGGTCAACCTGCGGCCGAGGCATCGACGCAGGCGGCTGCAACTGCGGCGTCTTCGCCAGCGCACGCGGGTGCATCGGCGGCGAACAGCGAACCAGCTCCATCGCCGACACCGACACCGACGCCAGTGCCGCCAGCTGCCGACCCTGTGGAGCGCCCCGACACGGCCCAGGTACCGGAACATGCGCCGGAACCGGTGCAAGCGGCCAGCGAACCCGTCACCGCGGATATTCCGCAGGTGACGGTGCAGGTGCCGCCGGTGACGATCGAATCGCCGCTGCAGGTCACCGAAACCCCGGTCGCCACCAACGACTTTGTCGTCCCACCGCCGCCAACGATCACGCTGACGCCGCGTGCGATCGAGCGGGCGGCGCCGCAGATTGAAGTGCGTCAACGCGACATCCAGACGGTGACCGAACGCCCGCAGATGCGCGAACTGCAGCGTCCGACCACGGATGTTGCGGTGCGCTCTGCCACTGCGCCAACAGTGCGCGAGCGCGACATCGTCATCCCCGAGCGCCCGCAAATCCCCGCGCCGGCTGCGCGCCTGCGTGAGATCTCGCCGACCGTGCGCATGCCTGACGTTGCGGTGCGTCCCGCAGAGCTGCCGAACGTGCCGGATCCGGCGCCTGCGCCGGTGGCGGCGACGCCTGTCGTGCCAGCGACGCCTGCGACTCCCGACCCACGGCCGGCCACCGTGGCGGCGCCATCCGCGCAAGCAGCCGCGCAACCTGCACAGTCGCAGGCCAGTCCTGCCCGGTCCGAACGTTCCAGCAGCGCGCCAGCCGCTGCATCGTCGCCCGCCAAGCCAGCCGCCAGCGGTCATGCCGGCCCGGCGCCTGCCGATCGCAGCGGCGGGTGGGACGTGGCCGCCAACGCCGACGACTGGAGCAAGTCCGACCGCAATCGGCAAGGCGACACGACGGGTGGCAACACCCAGCGCAACGGCATGTTCAATGCCGATGGCAGCATCAAGGTGGCCACCGGAGCCGGTGATGCCGGCCAGGGTGCAGGTGACCGCGGACCACCAGGCAGCGAGACCGATACCTGGACCCGCGACCAGATTGCCCAGGGCGGCACCTGGCTTAAACGTCCGCCGTACGGCTACACGCCGACATCGCTGGACAAGTACTGGATGCCGAACCAGACGCTGCTGCAGGAATGGGTGCGGCGCGGCCTGAAGAAGATCGAGATTCCGATTCCTGGCACGACCACCAAGATCAGTTGCGTGGTGTCCCTGCTGCAATTCGGCGGCGGTTGCGGCTTGAGCGACCCCAATCTCAACGATCAACCGGCTATCGCACGCCCACCGCCGGACGTGCCGTTCAAGCGTGAGTTGCAGGAAGACAAGGGCGCGCTGCCCCATAACGGCGGGTGAGCGTGACGCGCGATGGCGTGCGGCGATGTCTGCCTGAGTGCACAGATCGGCCCTGCGCCCCTTCGCTTCACGGTGCGCTTGCGCGCCTCCGGGCGCGTGGACATGCATTGTCTGCATCAGCCGCCGAGAGCGCAGGATGCGGGGACGCTCGTCCATCGGCTGCAGACCGTGCCGGCCACCGGCGAACCGGTTTGCCGCCTCGATAAAAACCGATCGCTCAAACTGCGGAAACGCGATACATCGCGTGGTGTTCCGGCTGGTGGCGACGGTGACGGTGGCGCCAGCGGCTCGCGGCTAGGGAGATTGCACTCTCGAACCGGAACGTGCGCCTTCCAGGAACGAGGTCAGGACCGCACGCACGACCGATGCCTGTGCCAGACGGCCGGTGGCCACTGCCCAACCGGCTCCGAACAGGCACGAGAGGTAGAAGTCGCTCCACCAGGACGCCGGCATTTCGATACCGAACACGCCGCGCTGCTGGCCGTGCAAGAAGAAAGCATCCAGATGCGCCTGGAACGACTCCCACTCCGGCGCGGCGTAATAGGTGTTGCCGCGTTCGGCGCCCTCCATGCCCATCTCGTTGACGATGTAGATGACCAGATCCAGGTCTTCCACCAAGGCGTGCGTCATGCGTCGCAGGCTTGCCATGGGATCGGGCAGGGCATCGTTGGGCAGGGCCGCCTGCAGACGCAGCCACGCTTCGGCGGTGACCTTCTCCACGATTGCCGCGCGGGTCGGGGCAAAGCGGTACAGCGTCGCGCGGCTGATCCCCGCGCCACCGGCCAGCTCGGTGAGATTGCTGCGTGGGCGGCGGGTCAGCGTTGCGGCCAGCAGGCGGATAAGGCGTTGGTCGTCCTGGCTCATACGCTTGAAAAACGAGTGAAGCAGGGATGATACAGGTTCTTTTGAAATGATCCTTATGAATCATATTTGATTCATAAGGATCTATGGCGCATCATTGCCGCGTCATCCATTGGACCCCGCGCTGTGACAGCCCAACGCGCTTACCGTTTCTTTTCGCTGTGCGCCTTCCTTCCGTTCGCACTGGCCGCCTGCGGCAAAGCCGCTCCATCCGCTGAGTCTTCGGTTGCACCTGCGGTGGAAATCGCCACCGCGCAGGCGCGCAAGGTGTTGCAGACCACCGATCTGCCCGGCCGTGTTTCGCCGATGCGCGTAGCGCAGGTTCGTGCGCGCGTGGCCGGCGTGGTGCTGGCACGCCGGTTCGAAGAAGGTTCGGACGTCAGGGCCGGGCAGGTGTTGTTTCAGATCGACCCCGCGCCGTTCGAGGCCGCGGTGGCGCGCGCACGCGGGGAGCTGAGGCGTAGCGACGCCGAGCTGGAAAATGCCGCCGCCCAGTTCGAACGCAGCCAGCAACTGGTGCAGCGGCAGGTGATCAGCCGGCAGGACTTCGACACCGCCCGCAGCAATTTCAAAAGCACCCAGGCAGCCGTGGCGTCGGCGCGTGCGGCGCTGAAAACCGCGCAACTGGAGCTGGGCTTCGCCACGGTGCGTGCGCCGATCGACGGCCGCATCGGGCGGGCGCTGGTCACCGAGGGCGCGCTGGTCGGGCAGGGGGGCGAGGCGACAGAAATGGCGCTGATACAACAGCTCGATCCGATCTTCGCCGACTTCAATCGTCCGGTCGCCGAAGCGCTGAAGTTGCGCGGTCGCGCCCGCAAAGGCGAGGCGCCGCTCAAGGTCGTCATCGACATTCCTGAGCTCGGCGAGACACGCGAGGGCGACCTGCTGTTCGCGGACATGCGGGTGGACGAAACAACCGATACGGTGTCGCTGCGCGCGCAATTCGACAACCGCGACAACCTGTTGCTGCCGGGGATGTTCGTGCGCGTGCGCACGCCGAACGGTACCGCCAGCGACGCGGTCTACGTGCCACAGCGGGCGATTCAGCGGCGACCGGGCGGCAGCGCTGCGGTGATGGTCGTGGGCGCCGACGGCAGGGCCGAACTGCGCGATGTCCGAACCGGCGCGATGGTCGGCACCGACTGGCAGATACTCGAAGGGCTGAAGGCCGGTGAGCGCTACATCGCCTCAGGCGCGACGCGGATCCAGCCTGGTGCCGTGTTGAACGCCGCGCACTGAACCACTCCTTCATTCCGCCTGTGCGGGCGCGTGGCGCCCCGGTGACCGTCCATGTCCCGATTCTTTATCGACCGCCCCAACTTCGCGTGGGTGGTTGCGATTTTCATCTCGCTCGCCGGCCTGCTGGCATTGCGCACCTTGCCTGTCGAAAAATATCCGGAAGTGGCGCCGCCGCAGATCAGCATTTCTGCCACCTATCCCGGCGCGTCGGCCCAGGTCGTCAACGACGCGGTGACCAGTGTCATCGAGCAGGAGCTCAACGGCGCGCGCGACATGCTGTATTACGACTCCAGCAGCTCCAACGGCAGTGCGCAGATCACCATCACGTTCCAGCCCGGCACCGATCCCAACATCGCCCAGGTGGACGTGCAGAACCGCATTCGTCAATCCGAATCGCGACTGCCGGCAGCGGTGACGCAACTTGGCTTGCAGGTCGAACAGACCACTGCCGGCTTCCTGATGCTGTATTCGCTGGTCTACAAGGATGCGACCGCCGCGCAGGACGTGGTGCGCCTGAACGACTACGCGGCCAGAGTGGTCAACGACGAGATCCGCCGTGTTCCCGGCGTGGGACGCGTGCAGTTCTTCGGCGCCGAAGCGGCGATGCGGGTGTGGGTGGACACCCAGGCATTGCGCGGCTATGGGCTGAGCATTGTCGACGTCAATAACGCGATCCGTGCGCAAAACCTGCAAGTGGCAGCCGGTAGCCTGGGCGAACGCCCAGGCGCGCATGATCAGGAATTGACCACCACGCTGGTGGTGCGCGGCCTGATGGAATCGCCGCAGGAATTTGGCCAGATCATCCTGCGTGCCCAGACCAATGGCGCGGTGGTGCATCTGTCGGACGTGGCGAAGCTGGAACTTGGATTGGAGAACTACCAGTTCGATGTGCAGGAAAACGGTGGCCCGGCCGCCGGCGCGGCAGTGCAGCTGGCGCCAGGCGGCAATGCCGTCGCCACCGTGGCGGCGGTGCGCCAGCGCCTGCAAGAACTCTCGCAGCGTTTTCCGGCAGACATCACCTACTCGGTGCCCTTCGATAGTTCGACCTTCGTCAATGTGGCAATCAGGAAGGTGCTTCACACCTTGCTCGAAGCGATGGCGTTGGTGTTCCTGGTGATGTTCGTGTTCCTGCAGAACATCCGCTACACCTTGATCCCGGCGATCGTGGTGCCGGTGTGCCTGTTGGGCACGTTCGCGATGATGAAGCTGCTGGGTTTCTCGGTGAACATGATGAGCATGTTCGCGATGGTGCTGGCGATCGGCATCCTGGTGGACGATGCGATTGTGGTGGTAGAGAACGTCGAGCGCCTGATGGCCGGCGAAGGCCTGTCGCCGCGCGATGCCTCGATCAAGGCGATGACGCAGGTGGGCGGTGCGATCGTCGGCATCACCCTGGTGCTCACCGCGGTGTTTTTGCCGCTCGCCTTCATGAGCGGTTCGGTCGGCGTGATCTACCGACAGTTCTCCGCAGTGCTCGCCGTCTCGATCCTGTTTTCCGGTTTCCTGGCGCTGACCATGACACCGGCGCTGTGCGCGACCTTCCTGGTACCCATCGACGGCCGCCATGAAAAGCAGGGATTCTTCGCTTGGTTCGACCGCAACTTCAGCGCGCTGACGTCGCGTTTCGATCGTTTGAACCATCGCTTGGTGCGCCGTGCCGGGCGCTACATGCTGGTGTACGCCGTGCTGCTTTGCGCGCTTGGGCTGGCATACGTGCGGCTGCCGGAGGCCTTCGTACCGCAGGAAGACGAGGGCTACATGATCGTGGACATGCAGTTGCCGCCCGGCGCCAGCTACAGCCGTACGCGCGCGGCCGGGCAACAGGTCAACGATTACCTCGCCGCGCGGCCGAGCATGCAGGACGTGACGCTGGTGTACGGTTTCAGTTTCTCCGGAAGCGGCGCCAATGCGGCCATGGCCTTTCCGTCACTGAAAGACTGGAGCGAACGCGGCGACAGCGAATCGGTGGCCAGCGAAGTGGCGGCCGCCAACGCGGCGCTGGGACGCATCAGCGACGCGACCATCATGGCCGTGATGCCGCCACCGATCGAAGGCCTGGGCAATTCCGGCGGTTTCTCGCTGCGCGTGCAGGACCGCGGCAATCTTGGGCGCGACGCGCTGATGCAGTCGGTGAACCAGTTGCTGCATGCGGCCAATCAGTCGCCCAAGCTGGCATACGCGATGGTGGAAGGTCTTGCCGATGCGCCGCAGCTGCGCCTGGAAGTGGATCGCGGCAAGGCCGAAGCGCTGGGCGTGAGCTTTCAGAGTGCGATGGAGGTGCTGTCCAGCGCGTTCGGCTCGACGATCGTCAACGATTTCGTCAACCGCGGTCGTCTGCAACGGGTGGTGGTACAGGGCAATGCAAGCGATCGCGCCACGCCCCAATCACTGGACACGCTGTCTGTCACCAGCAGCACCGGCAAGCAGGTGCCGTTGACGGCGTTGACCACGCAACGGTGGGAGCAGGGGCCGGTGCAGATTGCCCGCTACAACGGCTATGCATCGGTCAATCTCACCGGCGTGGCTGCGCCAGGCATCAGCTCGGGCGACGCGCTGGCGGAAATGGAGCGCCTGGCGACTGCACTTCCCCAGGGCATTGGCTACGAATGGTCTGCACTGTCGTATCAAGAAAAAGCTGCCGGCACACAGGCGCCACTGCTGCTCGGCCTGGCCTTGCTGGTGGTGTTTCTGCTGCTGGTCGCGCTGTATGAGAGTTGGGCGATTCCGTTTTCGGTGATGCTGATCGTGCCGATCGGCGCGATTGGCGCAACCGCCGCGGTGTGGGTGGCCGGCCTTTCCAACGATGTGTACTTCAAGGTCGGCCTGATCACCATCATCGGCCTGGCCGCCAAGAATGCGATTTTGATCGTGGAGTTCGCCAAGGAACTGCATGCGCAGGGCGCGCGCGTGCCGGACGCTGCAATGCAGGCGGCCAGGCTGCGCTTTCGCCCGATCGTGATGACGTCGCTGGCCTTCATTCTCGGCGTGATTCCGCTGGTGATCGCACGCGGTGCGGGTGCAGCGAGCCAGAATGCGTTGGGCACCGGCGTGATCGGCGGCATGCTGGCGGCCAGTACGCTTGGTGTCGTGTTCACCCCGATCTTTTTTACCTGGGTGATGGCGTATGTGGCTGCCCGCAGGAGTGCAGCCGCAAACCCGGCGGAGCCCTCCACATGATCATGCCGGGCGACTGCATGCGGCATCGGTCGATCGTGAGAAGAGGGCGGCAGTAATCGCGATAGCTTTCGTGCCGACCTGACGGCGCCAGCAATCGATCGGCAGGCGCTTCAAAGACCCGAGCCAGTTTGCGGGCGCTGAGCGCGTCTCAGCGCGGACGTTTCGTCTTTAGCTGGCCTGCAGCGCTGAGCAGTCCCAGCGCCCACTCCACGCGCTCTGCTGCGGAGTCGATCAGGCGTGCCGGGTGTTCTCCCAGCAGCGCACGAAGTTGATGCGGCGCAAACACCAGATCGACGAAGTGGCCTGCTAACGCAGAGGGATCGGCGGGTTGATCTTGGCCATCGAGGATCGCCATGCGCACACGTTGCAGCCCGCCTTCCCAGCCGATGCGGTTGACCTCCGCAGCAAGCTCCGGTGCCCGGATGGAGGTGCCGACGACCAAGCGCATCATCGCCACGGTCTGCGGCTGCAGCGCGTGCGCAAGTATTCCTCGACCTGCGAGCCTTAGCCGCCCCTCAAGATCCAGCGGGGCGCTGGGGGCGGCTGGCAGGGGCTGTGTCTGCACATCACGGCGAATCACTGCCTCGAAAATGGCGTCCTTGTTGGCATAGCGCGCGTACAGGCTGGCCTTGCCGGCACCTGCCAGTCGCGCGATGTCGTCGCATGAAGTGTGCTCGAAGCCGCGTTCCAGGAAGAGCTGTAGTGCCGCATCCAGAAGCCGCCGATCGACATCGCCGGCTTTATCGGGTGGCGGCCTGCCGCCTTTGGATTTTTGCTTGACCGCCTTCATCGACGAAACGTTACACGCCACTTGTGCTTTCAACAACTGAACGATATCGTTCAGTTGTTCGCTGCATGGTCTTTCCCGCCAGCACGATGCATGAGAGCCGATGTAACAGGGCGCTGCTGCCCCCTGGTGCGTTGGCTGCCCGCCGCTTTCGGCACCCGAAGACTCAAGCGAGAAGCACGTGGTGAACACACAGACGAGTTCGCAGGTCGTTGTTGCTGGAGCCACCGGCGATCTCGGTTACCGGATCGCGGTGGCCCTGAAAGATCAGGGCGCGGCCGTGGTTGCACTGGTGCGGCACGGGGCAGGGAAGAGCCGCGTCGCGTCGTTGGAGGGGCAGGGCATCCAGGTTCGACATGTTGAGCTCGACGACGCCGAGCGGTTACGCGAGGCGCTCATGGGCGCGGACTGTGTGGTTTGCGCACTGAACGGCTTGGAAGAGGTCATGTTGGGTCAACAGGGAAACCTGTTGCATGCAGCGGTTTCTGCGGGCGTCCCGCGTTTTGTTCCGTCCGATTTCTCGCTGGACTACACGAAGACGCGGCCAGGCGACAATCGCAATCTGGACCTGCGGCGCCGCTTCAGAGAGCAACTGAACGCCACGCCCATTTCGGCCACATCGATTCTGTGTGGCGGCTTTCTGGAATTGCTTGAGGGCAGTGCGCGCCTGGTTGTACCGGGCCGCCGGGTCCTGCATTTTGGCGACGCAGACCAGAAACTCGATTTCACTGCCAAAGACGATGTCGCCCGCTACACGGCAGCGGCGGCGCTGGATCCCAATGCTCCACGCGATCTGCGGATTGCCGGCAACAGCATTTCGCCCAACGACATCGCACACCTGCTCACCGAGCTCACGGGCGAGCGATATCGCACCCTCAGGCCAGGCGGAATCGGCACGATGTCGGCCATCATCCGCGTCGTGCGCGCATTGACGCCGACCAGCGATGACCCGTTCCCACCCTGGCAAGGCATGCAATACCTGCGCGACATGATGAGTGGACGCGGCAAGTTGATCCATCTGGATAATGATCGCTACGGCGCGCGCGCGTGGCAGTCAGCTCGCCAGACCTTGGCGAACACCTACGCACCGGAGGCTTGAGATGACTGACGGCATGACACCGTTTCGGATCAACATCGCGCAGGCTGAGCTGGATGATCTCAACCAACGTCTTGGGCACACGCGTTGGCCCAGTCAGGAAACCGTGCGTGATCACAGCCAGGGCCCAAAATCGGCGCGCATTCGACGCCTGGTCGAGCGCTGGCGGACGGGCTACGACTGGCGCGCCACCGAGCGATTGCTTAATGGCTGGAATAGCAGTCGCACGGCTATTGACGGGCTGGATATCCATTTCCTGCATGTGCGTTCACCAGAGCCGGGCGCGCTTCCATTGCTGTTGACGCATGGATGGCCGGGATCAATTCTGGAATTTCGCGACGTGATCGGCCCACTGACTGACCCGGTGGCCTACGGCGGGAAGGCGTCGGATGCGTTTCATCTGGTGATCCCATCGTTGCCGGGCTTTGGTTTCTCTGGGAAACCCACCTTCCGCGGCTGGGGAGTGGGGCGAACGGCTGCCGCATGGGTCGAACTGATGCGCCGCCTGGGTTATGGCGAACGCTGGACCGCCCAGGGCGGCGATTGGGGCAGCGCGATCACGACCGCGCTTGGGTTCATGCAGCCGCCCGGCTTGGTGGGCATCCATCTGAACATGGTGATGTTCGACCCGAGCGCCGAAGAAATTGCCAACGCCACGCCAGCAGAGCAGCGGATGCTCGACGATGCCAAGCGCTATCAGAGAGAATTTTCAGGCTACATGCACCTGCAAAGCACGCGACCGCAGTCGGTGGGGTTTAGCCTGGCTGATTCTCCAGCCGGCATTGCCGCATGGATCTATGCGCTCTTCCAGGATGTTTCCCAAAGCGGCGGCGAACCGGAAAACGTGATCGCGCTGGACCATCTCATCGACGACATCATGCTGTACTGGCTCCCCAATGCCGGGCCCAGCTCGGTGCGTTTTTACTGGGAAGCTGCGCAGGAAGCTGGGACAGCGATGCCCATGCACCCGATGCCCACGCCAACCGGGATCAGCATGTTTCCCGGAGAACAAGTACGCATTTCGCGGCGCTGGGCAGAACGACGCTTCGCAGATCTGCGCTTTTTTGCAGAGGCAGAGCGGGGCGGGCATTTTGCTGCGATGGAAAATCCGCTGGCATTTGTCGACCACCTCCGAGACACCTTTCAATCGCTGCGGTAATGGTTGCGGGATCTTATCGAGTCCGACTAGCTGATTGGGCTTTGCAGCGGCAATCCAGTGCATTCGGCTGCGATGAGCTATTTAGCGAAGGGAGGGCGGACAACTTCGAGCCAGCGGGACGTGGCGGCTGATGCAAGAGGCGGATCGTTAGCCTGAGGACATGCTTGGCTAGCGACCGCCTTGAAATGTAAAGGTGAAGCGCGCCGCAGAGCGGTCGGCGGTTTGCGGGGCGATGGGCACGGGCGTGGCCTCCACCAGCGTCAACATGCCATCGGCAATAGGCACCGGAATGCCTAACGTAAGGTCAACCTGTCTGGACCAGCCACCACCCAGCACCGTCGCACGTACGATCAGTCGGCCTTCCACGATGCATTGAACATCAGTAGGGCAACGGCTGTCTTCGACGACTCGGTCGGGCCGTACCCTGGGACCATCGACCGCTGCCATCTCGCCGAGGCGCACAGGGCCTTCAATGAGATGACCCGTCGCCGGGGGCGTGGTGGCGCATCCTCCAAGCGACATGACGGCGAGCACTGCCAGAGACAGTAAAGGGGCGCGATGAAGGTCATGCTTGCCGGCAGTCCTCGCCTGGCACGATTGAGGTTGCGGGTGGCTTTGGAGCGATGCGCGCATTGATCGACGTCCTTTAGATGAGATCCCGAACCACGTCTTCGGCCAGCCACTGCGACGCGTCAGCGTCTTCGCTCACCGGGCAGCGGATCGACTGACCTGCCAGCATGGCACCGCCGCGCCGAGGCGGCTTGAGCGTGCTGACCATGAACGCGCGTTGCCGCTCTGTATAAGTAAATTGTAATGCCTGCATTGCCAATTGGTGCATCACACCCTGATACTGCGCTCGCAGCGATCTCAGGAGGAGCCGGCGCTGACGACTCTGCAGAAATGGACGTTGGAGCAGATCACCTATCGGGATGAGTTCTTGGCAAATCCACCGTTGCAGGCCATCGCTTACGTGAGCGAGGTGCGTCGTCCCATGTCGATGGGGGAGGTCGACCGGCTGCTTGTCTCTTCCAGTGCACACAACGCGCTGGCCGCCATCACCGGCGTACTGCTCTACGACGGCGCTCGATTTTTTCAGTATTTCGAGGGCCCACCTGCCGGGGTGCAGCATACCTACGATCGCATCAAGCAGTCTGCGCGCCATCACGTGATCGCAGAGGTCTACAACGGCTCCATCGTCGAGCGTTACTTTCCCGACTGGCAGATGGCGTGCCGCAAGGTGCTTCCCGGGTCGATCGTCGAGCTCAGCGCACAACGCTGGTCGCGCACACGCCTTGCGTTGTGGTCTGCGGGAAATAAGCCGGAGCCTGTGTCCCGGTTGCTGGAGTTCTGGGAGGGGGCCATGCCGCCGACAGCTGATGTATGACCAGGCGAGCGTGAACGTCTACTGCATCGCTAGGGCGCCAGCCTGGGAGGCCCCCGCGACCGATTTGTGTCCGCCATGCCTTCAGTCCTCTTGATGCAAGCGATATCGAAAGCGACGTAGAGCGTTCTTTTTGGCGAATGGCGAATGGCGAATGGCAAATAGCGAGCACGCTGTATCAGGCAGGCGCATCGAGCATCCGATTCGCTCGCATCACGGCGCAGCACACCAGGCACTGAAGGGCGATGCCAGGGTCATTGCCCACATTGCAGCAATCAACAGGCACTCAAGGCATGAGCACGTTGCAGGATCTGAAAGAGGAGCTGTCGCGCTTTGGGGCCAACAACGATGCGGTAGAAACCGCACGTGGCAAACGCATGCTGAATATCACCCCCGAAACCGGCGAACTGCTCGCCCTGCTGGTACACGCGACGCGGGCACGGCAGGTGCTAGAGGTGGGTACTTCCAATGGCTACTCCACGCTGTGGCTGGCCGAAGCTGTCATCGCCGTCGGTGGACACGTCATCACGCTGGAACATGCCGAAGACAAGGCCGCCCTGGCGGCGGCGAACTTCGTGCGTGCCGGACTACAGGCGCACATCACGCAGGTGCTGGGCGATGCAGGCACGTGGTTGGAGACCGCCGACGATGGCAGCGTCGATCTGCTGTTTTTGGACTCGGACCGCAGCGCCTATGCACGGTGGTGGCCGCAGCTGCGCCGCGTGCTCAAGCGCGGCACCGGCCTGATGGTGGTGGACAACGCCACCTCACACGCGACGGAGATGGCAGATTTCATGCAGGCTGTCCGAGCCGACATGTCCTTCCGATGCAGCGAGGTGCCGGTTGGCAACGGACAGTTCATGGCAGTGCGCGTTGCAGACTGAATCGCGAGCGACGTTGCGCAGCGGCTAGCGCCCGACGATTCCAACTGAGGCTGATGCACGCCTGTTCTGCTGAGCGGTCGAGCCGTCGATTCTTTCCGGCTTGAAGTGACATTCGGTAGCACGACTGATTCTTCGCATCGGCTGAGTCCGGTTACAACGCTTGACCAAAACTCTGTTCGCTCCCCTTGCACGAACGCACGCACGGCGTGACGTTTCTTACGCGTGGCATTGCGATCGGTGTTGATTGGCGAAGCCAGGCTTGCATCGACGACTTGCGTCCATCGTCAAGCGGCAAAGCATTGTTCTTTATCCAGCTGCCGTCACGGTGAGGCACTTGGCCGTTGGCTCACTTGAGTTTGACGAGCCATCGCCTAGATTGGCGTATGTATCAATCAGCACTCGCCCGCGACGATCTGCCGGGTACACCTTCGCTATCGCCAAATCCAGCGCTCGCGCAACGCGTGCGTGAGTACCTGCGCATGACGCCGCAACTTCCCAATCCTGGCGCAGGACGCACGTACGCGCGATGGCAGGCGCTGAGCAAGCTGGGGGCTGCGAGCTTGCCGCTTGCCAAGGTGCTGGAAGCGCATTACGACGCGGTGTCGATTTTTTCCGAGGCCGGCCAGCCATTAGCTTCCAATGGAGCGGTGTGGGCTGTGTGGGCAGCGGGCGGGCCGCATGACACCGTGGCGTACGAAGCGAGCTCAAGCACGGTGTCCGGTATCAAGCCGTGGTGCAGCGCGGAGCTGGACGTTGTGACGCACGCCTTGGTGACCGTCCGAAACGGCGATCGGCAGCCGCTTGCCGCGGTGACGCTGAGGCAAGGATGCTTCGAGCTTGATGCAAGTCAATGGCACGGACCAGGCATGCTCGGCATTCCAACTGGCAACGTCCATTTCGCGAATGCGCCGGCACGTTTGCTGGGTGCGCCGGAATTCTATTTGCAGCGGCCGGGTTTTTGGCATGGCGGGGCGGGCATCGCGGCCTGCTGGTATGGCGCCGCCGCAGCCATTGCCGAGCATGTCCGCCGCTCGCCACGAGTGGCAAACAATCCTTTTGCCGCAGCACACCTGGGCGCCATCGACGAACGGCTGACGGGTGCACGGCTGATGCTGCAGGACCTGGCCAAAACGATCGACGACGCTCCAACCCAAAGCCATCAACTGCCTGTCATTCGGTTACGTAGCGTGATGGACCGCGTCAGCCGGGACGTGATCGAACGCGCCGCCTTGGCCCTGGGGCCTGCCTCGCTGTGCTGCGATGCCGCGCACGCGCAACGGTGCGCCGACCTGGCTGCCTTCATCCGCCAATCCCACGGGGAAAAAGACGAGCAGTGGCTGGGGGAACAACTGCATGCACGCGAGGTCAACCCATGGCGGCTGTGAGGGGCGAGCAGATCGCAGGGCAAGGCATCAGCGAACAGCGCTGGCGTGCATCGAGCCAGTTGAATGCGCTGCTCACCAGCAGCCTCGACCAGCTACTGGGCACCGCCACACGTGTCGTGGTGGTTTCCCCGCATCCGGATGACGAGGTGCTGGGGTGTGGCGGGCTGCTTGCGATGGCGATCGCATCGGGAAGGCAGGTCCTGATCATCTCCGTGACCGATGGCGAAGCCGCCTATCCGCAGGACGACGCATGGCCGCCCGCGCGGCTGGCAGCTGCGCGTCGTGAGGAGTTGCGTGACGCGCTGGCGTGCCTGGGTATCGATCCATCCAGCATCGTCAGGCTGGATGCGGGAGATGGCCAGGTACGTGCCGGAATTGACGCACTTGGTACACGGCTGGCCGACCTGCTGCAACCACGCGACGTGGTGCTGGTGACGTATGCGCGCGATGGCCACCCCGATCACGAAGCCTGCGCAGATGCAGCGAGTGCCGCAGTTGCACGATGCGGAGCGCGGTTGATCCAGTTTCCGATATGGGCATGGCATTGGGACGACCCCGACCACAGTCAGATGCTGGCATCGGCCACGCGTCTGGTGCTTTCTGCCGATGCTCACGTTGCAAAGCTGCAGGCGATGTCCGCGTTCAAGACGCAGACCGGTCACGTCACGCCTGCGCTGCGCAACCCCATCCTTCCCGACTGGGCGCTGGCGAGGTTTCGGCGCGACTTCGAGGTCTATCTCCCATGAACGCCCAGGCCAACGCCGATTATTTCGACAGCATCTACCAGCAGCAAGATCCCTTCGGCTATGGGACACGTTGGTACGAAAAACGCAAACGCGACATCCTGCTGGCAACCTTGCCTCGGCAGGGATTTGCACGGGGATGGGAGCTGGGGTGTTCCAACGGCGAAGCAACCTGTGGGCTCGCTGCCCGCTGCGAGCGCTTGCTGGCAACCGATATCTCCGCCGCCGCGGTACACCACGCCAAGCAACGCGTGGGGGAGCGCAGCAATGTCGAAATCGTGCAGGCTTGCCATCCGCAGCACTGGCCGGTGGGAAGTTTCGATCTGATCGTGCTGAGCGAGATCGGCTACTACCTCGCCGCCTCCGAACTCGACGAGCTGATCGAGCGTCTGCAGCAGGCGCTTACGCCGGAGGGACTGCTGGTGGCCTGCCACTGGAAGCATCCTTTCGAACAGGCACAGCAAGATGGCATCGCGGTCCATGCCTGTATTGCCCGACGGCTCACCTTGCCGCTAAGTTATCGCTATGAAGACAGCGATTTTCTGCTGGAAGCGTGGACCGCGCAGCCATTGTCGGTGGCACAGCACGAAGGCTTGCGATGATCGCCGTCATCATTCCGGCACATAACGAGGCCGAGTGCATGGCCGCCTGCCTTGCATCGGTGTTTCTCGCCGCATCGCACCCCGAACTGCACGAGGCTGTGGAGGTGATCGTCGCGGTGGACCGTTGCACGGATGCAACAGCAGAGCTGGCACTGGCGTTGGGCGCGCACGTGATCGACGTACCCGTGCCCGGCGGCGTCGGCATCGCACGGGCCGCCGCGGCCTCAAAGGCCATTGCACTGGGCGCCGATTGGCTGGCCGTGACCGACGCTGATTCGCGCGTCCCGGCCGATTGGCTGGTGGAACAGCGCAGGGCCGACGCGGACGTGTTCTGCGGTGTCGTGCAGGTGGAGGACTGGCTGGACTATTCCGATGAAGTGCGTTGCAGGTTCGAACAGACCCAGGCAACTGGGCAAGGTCATGGCCGCATTCACGGCGCCAACCTCGGTGTGAGCACCGCCCTCTATCAACAATGCGGTGGGTTCTCTGCGTTGACCTGCAGCGAAGACGTTGCGCTGGTCCACGCGCTGCAGGCGATCAACGCGTCAATCGCCTGGTCGCCACGCTCGGTGGTGTGGACCAGTGCCCGCAGGCAGGCACGGGCAATTGGCGGATTCTCGGATTTTTTGAAGCAGCTGGAAGCCTCGACCTGCGTGCCTGCGTAGTCGGTAACGCAACGCTTTGGGCCGTCTTTGCAAGATGTCATGGCCATGCCGCATGTCTTCGATTCGCCAAGCAGATGCGCTTTAGCTAAAACGTGTCTTCGCTTCAACGACTGCAGGGCTACGGCCTGGCAAGACCAGCGACTTGAAGCGCATCCGCGGCATCGCCGCAGTCGAACCACGGCATGTCGCGGCCCAGCGCCTGACACCTGCTGACCGGCTGTCGACCTCATCTGCACGGGGCGTGGACGAAGCGTACGCCACCATGCCGAACCGACTCACAAGGTGCGACATGGCCAAGCCAACGCTGTTCTTCCTGCATGCGCTCGGCGCCAGCCGACAGGAGTGGAGCCATGTCATCGCGCAGTTGGGTAGCCGCTTCGACTGTATTGCCCTGGACATCCCAGGATTCGGCGATGCACCTGCGCTGGACCACTTCGACACGAACGCGCTTGTTGACTGGTTTAGCGCTGAAGTCATCAGGCGGCAACCAGCATGCTGGTTTGCAGTGGGGCATAGCATGGGCGGAAAGATCGCTACCTTGACGGCGGCCCGGGCACGCGACGGTGTGGCGGGCCTTGCCGGGCTGGCTGGCGTGGTGCTGGCTGCCGCGTCACCGCCAGCCCCCGAACCGATGCAGGAACCGCGACGGCGCACCATGCTTGCCTGGTTCGAAACAGGGCAGCCTGCGCGCGTGGAGGCAGCGCAGTTCGTGGATGCCAACTGCGCCTGCCCGCTGCCTGATGAAATCAGGGACGCTGCGATCAACGACGTTCTGCGCACCGCACCCAGTGCATGGATGGCATGGCTCACACACGGCAGTCGCGAAGACTGCACGGCGCAGACCGGATGCATCGGCGTGCCGGCACTGATTGTCGCGGGCAGCCAGGATGGTGATCTAGGTGAGGCTGCGCAGCGGCGCCTGAATGCGCCGCACTATGCGCATGCGCAGTTCGCCATCGTGGCCGACGCCGCGCATCTGATTCCCTATGAACAGCCGCAGGAACTGGCGCGGTTGATCGCAACGCATGTAGACCGCTGCATTGAGAACTGCTTGCCTGAGGACTTCATTGCCTTGCTGAATTCCGAGCGCGTTGCGCCGCGCATGCGCAAGACCTTGCTCGCGCGGCACGCGGGGCCGCCGGCCTCGGACGAGGGCGTGTTGAACCCGCGGCAGTTGAACGTGCTCGCCGCCGTGGCTGCACGCGTGCTGGATGGCGCGGGCGATGCGGCGCAGATTGCGCGGCGTATCGACCTGCAGCTTGCAGAAGGCACGGGAGATGGCTGGCGGTACGCAGACTTGCCAAACGATCGCCTGGCGATGCCGCTTGGCCTGGATGCACTCGATGCATTGGCCGGCGGCTTTGCCGAACAGTCGGCCAGGGACCAGGACCGCTGGCTGCAGGAGATCACGCAATCGGTGGTGGGCAATACCTCTGCGCACGGCCTGGATGCTGGGCAATTTGCGCATTGGTTCGAGGATGTACGTGCGGATGTGGCGCGCACCTGGACCAGCCTTCCCGCCACCATGGCCGCGCTGGGCTACGACGGTTTTGCGGTCGGCAACGACACGGGCGGTGGCCCCGTCGGCTATGTAGAGACGGCAGCGGGCCGCGATGAGCACTGGCAATTGCGTGTGCCCGAGACTGCCCAATGAGCAACGCGGGTGGCCAGGACAGTGTCGATGTGGTGGTGGTCGGCAGCGGAGCGGGGGGCGGCCCGCTTGCGGCGCGGCTTGCGCGAGCCGGCGTCTCGGTTGTCGTGCTGGAAGCCGGCGCGGCATTTACGCCGGATTCGCATATTCCCGATGAGTTGACCACCGGCATCTATTGGATGGAGGAGCGTCTGAGCGGTGGGCAAACGCCCACTGCGTTCGGGCCGAACAATTCGGGCTGCGGACTGGGCGGTTCGACGTTGCATTGGGGCGCGTTCTGCCCGCGGCCGGACAAGCGCGATTTCAGCCTTCTGACCCAGACCGGGCAGGGCGCCGATTGGCCGATCCCGCACCATGAGTTGGTCGCTTACGTTCGTCGCGTGGAGACCTTCATCGGGGTCTCCGGTCCCGTGCACTACCCGTGGGACCCCGAGCGCAGCTATGTGTATCGGCCACCACAACGCAATGCGTCGGCCACGGCCATGGCGCACGGTTGCGGCGCGCTTGGCATCCGGACCACCGATGCACCCGCCGCGTTGGTCACCAGGCCGCATCAGCAGGCGCATTGGGGCCAACGTGCGGCGTGCAACAACTGTGGTGCCTGTCACCAGGGCTGCAGCAACGCCGCCAAGGTGAGCGTGGACACCACATGGCTCCCGCTGGCCAGGGCGCATGGTGCGCAATTGCGCACTGACAGCCGGGTGGTCGATCTTGAATGCGACGGCCGCAGCGCGGTGACCGCGGTGATCTACCGCCAGCATGGGCAGGAGTATCGCCAGCGCTGCAGCACCGTCTTCCTGTGCGCAGGGGGTGTGGAGACACCGCGCTTGTTGCTCAACCTGGCGCTGGCCAACTCCAGCGGGCAGGTGGGCCGCAATTTCATGGCGCATGTGGCAACCCAGGTGTGGGGCGAGTTCGACACAGACATGCGCATGAATCGCGGCTACCCGTCTTCGCTCATTAGCGAAGACATGCTGCGCCCGGCCGACGCCAACTTCATTGGCGGCTATCTGGTGCAGAGCCTGGGCGTGCAGCCGATCACGCTGGCGAACACGCTGGCGCGTGGTGCCGGCCTGTGGGGCAGGGACCTGGTCGCCACGCTGCGGCGCTACAACCGCCTGGCCGGTATCGGCATCAATGGCGAATGCCTGCCGCAGGACGCCAATCGCCTGACCTTGTCCGACGAACGGGACGCCTTCGGGCAGCGCAAGGCGCGCATCGATTTCAGTTACGGCCCCAATGAGCAGGCCATCGACGCCCATGCGCGCGCAGTGCTTGGATCGATCTGGCAAGCCGCTGGCGCCCGCAACATCTTTGCGGCTGCGCGCTCGGCCCACACGCTCGGGACCTGCCGCATGGGGACTGATCCTGCACAGGCCGTGGTCGATCCCGATGGCCGCACCTTCGACGTGCCGAACCTCTACATCTGCGACAACTCGGTGTTTCCCAGCGCACTGGCAGCCAATCCGGCACTGACCCAGATGGCACTCGCGCTGCGCACCGCAGAACGTTTCCTTGCGCGCTAGCGGTAGCTGCGCCAGCACTGCGCCATCACGTATTCAACGACCAGGAGCTCAACATGGATCTCGGAATCAAACAGCGGATCGCCCTCATCAGCGGCGGCGACTCCGGCATGGGCAAGGAGACTGCGCGCCAGCTGCTCGAAGCCGGCGTGCGCGTGGCGATCACCGATCTTCCCAACGGCACGCTCGACCAGGCAGTGGCCGAGCTGTCCGGCCTGGGCGAGATCATCGCCGTCGAAGGCGATGTGACGCAGGAACAGGATGTCGCCCACATCTGGACCCAGGTGCGCGCGCAACTGGGGGAACCGGATATCTACGTCAACGCCGCCGGCGTGACCGGCGCCACCGGCGATTTCCTGGAGGTCAGCGATGCCGGCTGGCTCGAAACGCTGGACATCAACCTGATGGGCGCGGTGCGCATGTGCCGCCAGGCCATTCCTGCCATGCGTCGCAAGCAGTGGGGGCGAATTGTGTTGTTCGCGTCCGAAGATGCAGTGCAGCCGTACGTGGATGAGTTGGCCTACTGCGCGTCCAAGGCCGGCATCCTGAGCCTGGCCAAGGGGCTGTCAAAGGCCTATGGCGCCGACAATGTGCTGGTCAACACGGTGTCGCCTGCCTTCATCGCAACACCGATGACCGACAAGATGATGCAAAAGCGCGCGCAAGAAAACGGAACCAGTGTCGAAGAAGCCATCGCCTCGTTCCTGGATGAAGAACGCCCGGGCATGGTGCTGAAGCGGCGCGGCCGGCCGGAGGAAGTGGCGTCCGTCGTCGCATTCCTGTGCTCGGAGCGCGCCAGTTTCATCAACGGCGCCGGCGTGCGCGTGGACTCGGGCTCGGTATTCACCATCGCCGGCTGAGGCGGGCGGCGCTGTGCAGCGGCAAGCACGTGCATTGCCCAACCGTCCTGCTGCATGTCTTATCCAAGCAAATCCCCGTGCAATTGGCGAGGGCGGGGCAGATCGTCGGTGGCCGCTCTCGAACCGATGGTGGAGCTGCGTGGGGCTGTCAGATGAGACGACAACCGGTCAGATCACCCGCCACAACATGTAGCCCGCAGTGAGGAAGATCAGGCATGCAAATGCGCTATTGAGCAATCCCCGATGCCCGGCTAGCGCCGCTGCAGCATGTGCTCCCGCCATGCCACCTACGCTGCCGGCAACGATGAACGCGGCAGCCAGTGGCCAGTTCACCAACCCGGAGTACGCGTAGTTCACCGCGGTGGTCAGACCGAAGGCAGACACCGCCACCAGCGAGCCGCCTACCGCGGCCAACATTGGCATCCCGGTGGCGGTCATCAAGCCCGGCACGATCAGGAAACCGCCGCCGATGCCGAAGAAGCCGGAAAATCCGCCAGCGAGCGTTCCCAGCCCGACCAACGCGGGTGCATTTTCCTTGCTGATGCGCGCAGCCGCATTCTCTTGCGCGTTGCGCTTGCGCAGCATCAGCAGGCCAATCACCACCATCAATCCCGCAAACAGCGCCAGCAACCGTTGTCCGTCGACGGCCTTACCCAGACTCGAACCAAGGTAGGCGCCGGCAACGCCGGCCAGGGCGAAGACCGAGGCGCACGGCCACCTGACATTGCCACGGCGGGCATGCACGAACAGGTTGGACAGCGCATTGGCAGCGACGGCCAATGCACTGGTCCCGATGGCAACATGCGGATTATCCACACCGACCAGATACAGCATCAGCGGGACAGCGAGAATGGAGCCGCCGCCACCGACCAGTCCCAGCACGAAGCCGACCAACACGCCGGAAAGCCCGCCCAGCACGAGCTGCAGCAATAAAGGGTTTGCATGACCGGTATTTACTCAGGACTGGATGGCGCGTCGCGAATGAGACGCGGAGCGAGTGAGGAAAGGTCGTAACCTGCGCCGGCGGCGATCGACAGAACCTGGTCTGTGGTGAGCCCGAGGGTGCGGACTTGTGCCAGCGCCCACAACGACGTCGAGCGCGTTCCCGTCCTGCAATACGCGACGACGGGCGCGGGCAGTTGCTCCAGCATTTCGCAAAATTGCTGCACGTCGTCCTCCGAAATGGCGCCGGCGACAACGGGCAGATAAGCGAAACGCATGCCCGCCTGCGCGCAGGCCGATTGCATGGTCAGATGATCGGGTTGATCCGGCTGCTCGTTGTCTGGCCTGTTGCAGACAACGCTGGCGACACCCAGGCTGGCAAGGGCAGGAAGATCGGCAGGCAACAATTGGCCGGCCACCAGCAGGGCAGGCGAAAGCGATCGCAGTTTCATGCGACGTGTTTTCCCGCGCCGGCGCGATGGAGAAAGCTGTGGAGGAAGACGCCTGCCACCAGCGAGGCAGCGAACACCAAGGCGAACGCCTGGCCGGTCGCCAACAGCGCGATGGCGGGACCAGGGCAGACCCCGGCCAGACCCCAGCCAATGCCAAACAGCGCCGCACCGATTACCAGCTTGCGGTCGATTCGCCGCTGCTGCGGCAGCTGCAATGTCGGGGCGAGCAAGGGAGTGCGGCGTGCGCGCGCCCATCGGTAGGCGATGGCCGAAGGGATCAGCGCGCCTGCCATCACCAGGGCCAACGAATCATCCCAGGCACCGGTGACATCGAGGAAGGCAAGCACGCGTGCAGGATTGGCCATGTCCGAAATCACCAGGCCCAACCCGAACAAGGCGCCGCAGAGAAAAGCCGCCACGCGGATCATGTGCCCGCTCCAGCGACAGCCCGCACGGCCGTCACTGTTGCCATGCCCAGCAGCATGAACACGGCGGTGGCGACGATCGAGCGCGGCGACAGTCTTGCCAGCCCGCTCACTCCGTGCCCGCTGGTGCAGCCGGCACCCAGACGGGTTCCATAGCCCACCAGCACGCCGGCCACGATCAGCACCGGCATGCTGGAGCCGCTCAGCGGCGCGAGCGTGATGGGCTTGAGCGCCAATGCCACACCTGCGCTTGTCAGAAGCCCGGCCAGAAACAGGATGGACAGCGAGCGTGCGCCGCCCGCGTGCAGACCAAGCGCATCGGCGAGCAGGCCGGAGATGCCGGCGATACGGCCGACCAGCAGTAAATACGCGCCAGAGGCGGTGCCGATCATCAGCCCACCAATCAGCGGCCAATACCAGGCGAGGTGCGGGAGCGTCATAGCACGTCCAATGGCAGTTTCAGATAACGCACGCCGTTGTCTTCCGGCGTGGGCAGATGACCGGCGCGCATGTTGACTTGCACCGATGGAAGCAGCAGGCGCGGCATGGGAAGCGTGGCGTCGCGTGTCTCGCGCATCTTCACGAAGTCCGCTTCGGAAACGCCTGCATGCAGATGCACATTCGCGCTGCGTTGCGCGCCAATCGTGGTTTCCCATGCGAAATGGTCCCGGCCTGCGGCCTTGTAGTCGTGGCAGACGAAGACACGCGTGGCATCGGGCAGTTTCAGCAGCCGGTGGATGGAGCGATAGAGCTGGCGTGCCGAGCCGCCCGGAAAATCGCAGCGCGCCGTGCCGTAGTCCGGCATGAACAACGTATCGCCTGAAAAAACAGCGCATCGCCGATGAGGTAAGCCATGCATGCGGGCGTATGTCCGGGAACATGCAGCGCCACTGCGTGCAGATGCCCGATCGTGAATGCTGCGCCGTCGGCGAACAGATGATCGAACTGGCTGCCGTCCCGGCTGAATTCCTTGCCGACGTTGAAAAGGCTGCCAAAGGTCTGCTGCACGGCCGTGATGCGCTCGCCGATGGCGAGCTGTCCGCCCACCTGCTGCTGCAGCCACGGCGCAGCCGACAGGTGGTCGGCATGGGCGTGTGTTTCGAGGTGCCATTGCACCTGTAACGCCTCGTCACGCACGTAGTGCGCAAGCGCTTCAGCCGAACCGGTCGCAGTTCGGCCTGACGCCATGTCCAAGTCGAGCACGCTGTCGATGATGGCGCAGGCCGACGAGCCAGGGTCTCGGACCACGTGGCTGGCGGTAAAGGTCACCGGGTCGAAGAATGTCGCCACGTGCGGCGCGCTCATGCGACCGGAGCGGGTGTCTTCCACGACAGCGCAGGCCGCTGCCAGGCAGGTGTCGCGTGTTGGATGACTCACGATGGCAGCGTCGAGAAGGAGTAAGGAAACAATCTCATAGTTACTTATACTGTGCAACTATCAGATTGGCGCTGGCCGTTTTCGTTCAGCCGCAGTGCCTAGCCGTTACCCTCTACATTCCTGATCCGCAGTCCCCACGCCTCGTGACCGAATCCGCTTTCTCCACCGATGCTCTTGCCGCCATGAAGGAGCGCGTCCCAGACGTGGCCGAGCTGCTCCGTTTCATGGCCACACCGTCACGCCTGCTGTTGCTGTGCCAGTTATCGCAAGGCGAATCCACCGTCAGTGGCCTGGAAGCGACGACAGGCATTCGGCAGCCCGCCTTGTCCCAGCAACTGGCCGACCTGCGTCAGCGGCAGTTGGTCCTGACTCGCCGCGAATCTCGATCCATCATTTATCGTTTGGCCGACCCAAAAGTGGCAGCCTTGCTGAGCGCCATGCATGCGATCTTTTGTGCGGAGGATGACCATGGCGATCGCGTCCCTGAGTAATGCGCTATGGATGCAGCTGCTCCGATCTGCGCAGCATTGCCGTCCGCGCCGCGCCGCGCGACGCTGGCTAGCTCATCGCCGTAATCCAGGCGCATCTGACGGACGACCCCGGACACGGATTTGACCTGCCGATGGAGTCGGCGTGGCGGTCGCGGGGTCGGGGCAAAAACCGTGCCTGGCGGGTCCAGACCGCGCTGAACCTCACTCTTCCATGTCGCGGCAAGCGTCGGCGACCTGATCGCATCCGCGCCGCTGGAGATCCCGCAAGCGGCGAACCACACCTGGCAGGCAGACTTCATGTCCGACGCCGCCTCATGGCCTGGCCGCCGCTTCCGCACCTTCAACATCAACGATGACTGCAATCGCGGATCGATGAAGTTGAATCCACACCAGCTTGCACTCGGCACGGGTCATCCGCGCCCTGGACGAGTTGGCACGTTGAAACGTGGCACGGCTCAGTCACGGTTTCCTTCCTGACAGTTCACAGGTTCCTTGCCATCGTCTACCGGCCGGGCCAACTGCGGATGCGGCGGCCACAGAGCCATTCCGCTATCGCGCTTACTTCAGGTGTTCGCGTAATCCATCGCCGGCTTGGCGAATCGCATCACGGACTGCCGGTACGTCCCGAAGCGCATTGAGCAGGCCGTAATCGTGGATCAGCCCGTTGTAGCGCGTCACGGTCACCTCGACACCTGCTTGATCTAGCGTGCGACCGAAGGCTTCGCCCTCATCGCGCAATACGTCCAGCTCCGCCGTCTGAATCTGGGTCGGCGGCAAGCCTTCCAGCTGGGCGGCGGTAGCACGCAGTGGCGAAGCAGTGATCTCGGCGCGGGCCTTGGGGTCGGTGGTGTAGTTGTCCCAGAACCAGGTCATCATGTTGCGGCTGAGGAAGTAGCCGCTCTGGTAGCGCTGGTACGAGTCATTGTCGAACGCGGCGTCGGTGACCGGCCACAGCATCAGGTTGTAGCGCAGTGCCGGCGTGCCTGCTGCCTTGGCCTGCAGCGCCACTGCCGCCACCATGTTGCCACCGACGCTGTTGCCGGCCAGTGCCAGGCGTTGGCCATCCACGCCGATCTCCGTGCCGTGTTCGGCAACCCAACGCGTGGCGGCATAGGCCTGATGGATCGCCACCGGGTAGCGCGCCTCCGGCGAGGGCGTGTAATCGACGTAGACCGCCGCTGCGCCGGAGGCATTGACCAGGTCGCGGATCAGGCGTTCGTGGGTCGGGAAGTCGCCCAGCACCCAGCCGCCGCCATGGAAGAACATGAAAGCCGGCAGCACCTGGCCAGTGCTATGCGGCGGCCGTACGACCACCAGGTTCAGCGGCTTGCCGTTGGCCTGGATGGTCTTGCGGCTGACATCGGCCGCCGGCAGGGGTGTATTGGCCTGGGCGTTGGTCAGCACCTGACGCGCCTGCGCGGGGCTCAGCTGCTCGATCGGCGTGCCGCCACCGCTGTTGAGCGCCTTGAGGAAGTCTGCGACCGGGCGCAATGGCGCCGGCTGGTCGCTGGGTGCGGCCGCGACAGCAGTGCCAACCGATGCCGCCAGCAGCGTGGTGGCGATAAGGGCGAGGGGAGTCTTCATGATGCGGTTCCTGGACAAGCCGGGCAGGGCGCCGGCGACAGGAGTGACTTTGCGCGTCAAGGCGATACGATAGGCCGCAAATCGTCCATGAAACTTTACCTGGAGTCCAATTGGTCGACCGTCTAGCCGCCTTGCTGAGCCATTTCTCGGTGACCGCCGAGGTCTTCCATGCCGGCGCGCTGTGCGGCATCAACCAGCTCGACAGTGGCGACCGGGGCCAGCTGCACCTGATCCGTCAGGGCGCGGTGGTGGTCCACAACGGCGACGGCAGCCACCTGCAGATCGACCGGCCCAGTTTGCTGCTGTATCCGCGCGCACTTGCGCACCGCTTCGACACCGACCCGGTGCACGGAGCCGACTTTGCCTGCGCGCACCTGAGTTTCAGCGGAGGCGCGGCCAATCCATTGGTGCGCGCACTGCCTGCGTGCATTTGCCTGCCGCTGGAAGCGCTGCGCCAAGGTGCTGTGCTGGTGCATGCCTTGTTCGAAGAAGCCTTCGCACAGCACTGCGGGCGGCAGGCAGTGCTCAACCGGCTCTTCGAAGTGGTGCTGGTGCACGTGATCCGCGAACTGATAGAGCAAGGCCACGCCAAGGGCGGCATGTTGGCCGGCATGGCCGACGCGCGGCTGCGCCTGGCCCTGGTCGGCATCCACGAACATCCCGCCAAGCCCTGGTCGCTGGAGTCGCTGGCCGCCCGTGCCGGCATGTCGCGCAGCGCCTTTGCCCGCAGCTTTCACGACACGGTAGGCTGCACTCCAGGTCAGTACCTGCAGAATTGGCGCATCGCGCTGGTGCAACGCGGCCTGCGCCAGGGCCGGCCGCTCAAGCAACTGGCCGACGAGGTGGGCTACGCCAGCGAGGCAGCGCTTTCGCGTGCATTCAAGGCGCAAGTGGGGCACTCGCCGCGGATGTGGCTGAAATCTAGCTTGTGACGGCTCCAGACCAGTCATGGGATTTTACATAATATACAGAGCGCAGCAAAGGGTTCCCGCAAAGGGTCGTTATACAAATCTGCGCATCGTTCTATAATCAGCAACACACAGTTCCGCGACGCTAGAATCTTCAGCGGATTCACTCGGGAAGACGCAGCTCGCTTCCTCAACGTTAGCGTTCGGACCATTGGTCACTGGGAGACGGGCAGGGTTCGGCCGAGCTACGCCGCGTTTAAGCTTCTTCGTGTGTATCGACACGGCTCCTTGATTCACCCGGCCTGGTCGAAGTGCTTCATCAACCATCGTGGCGCTCTTGTTACCGCTGAGGGCCGCGAGATTAGGGCTACAGATCTCGATTGGCTTTCTCTGCTCTTCCGGCGTGCGGAATGCATGACGCCTTTGATGCGTGAGCGCGATGCTCTTAAGGAACACATCAAAAGCCTTTCGGTTGCGCACTCTGCGCCAAAGTGGTGCCAAAACGGCACCGTTATGACACTTGGGGCGGCGCAGTACGACCCTGCGAAGCGGGGGTTGTCCTGCGTCGAAACCCTTGCGCTGCAATGGTTTCCGTGTGATTCTCGTGTTGCCTGGGCTGCTTCGGGAAGACTCCCCTCGTCTAACAGGGGAGTCAGTGGATTCAGAGACCTCAGTTTTGCTTCCTTTGGCCCAGAAGTGGTGCCAAACTGGCACCATGAGCGAATCAACCAAAACTCCTCGGGAACGGCTGAATCTTCGCCTCCCTCCCGACCTCAAAGCCCAGCTGCAGCAGTATTCCGATTCTCTGGGTGTGCCCCTCAACACTGCTGCGATCCTGGTTCTTCGGACTTACCTTCCGGTGGCCCTCAGCAATGGCATGCAGTCGGTAAAGCCACCGCCCAAGCCTGCAAGGCCAATCAAACAGGCCTTGCCGTCGGAAGCTCAGCCGCCCGTTCCTTCGAGTGTTGCTCGCTTGATGTCTACGCCACCTGGCAGGCCCAGGGTGGGGCGCAACGAGCCATGCCCGTGCGGCAGTGGCAAGAAGGCCAAGCAATGCCATCCGGAGTGGACCTAAATCGTGACGCGTCACGAAATTCCGGGGGTGCTCTGTGAAACTCCAATCGCATCCGGACTACCTACGGTCGGCTCTGGCGCGCGCTTATGAGATGCGTGACGTTATCGAGCAAATGCGCTCGGAGCGAGCTACCAGCGTCGCTGAGAAGGTGCAGTTTGCTTCGATGCTTGAGACCGCTGACACCTTCATCGGCTACTACCGCCGTGAGCTATCGCTGATCGCGCGGCTTGGCGGCCATGGTCATCGTGTGCAGGGTGCGGCGCTTGGGCATGCGGGTGCGCGCCTGCGGCGCGCAGAGCAAGCCTGAGCGTGGCACCCGTGTCTGTTGATCAGTTCCGAATTGCAGCCGGCTCGGCGATAGTCGCGGTGTGGCTGCTTGTCGGGTGCAGGGGCTGCGCCCCTGCGGGTATGGCGCATGGATGCGCCGCTCTGCACTTAGCGGCTGGAGCCGCGCAAGAGTGCGGGTCAGGGCCGGGCGGTACCCCGACTGCTGACCCGTTTTTTACTGCCTATCAGGGCAATTCTTGCCGGTGGCAGCAACCACCGGCAACACTCAGGGCCGCGTTGGAGGCGGCACGCGTATGAAGCCACAGAACCGAGTCGGACATAATATACAGAGCGCAGCAAAGGCTTCCCGCAAAGGGTCGTTATACAAATCTGCGCATCGTTCTATAATCAGCAACACACAGTTCCGCGACGCCAGAATCTTTAGTGGATTCACTCGGGAAGACGCAGCGCGGTTCCTCAACGTCAGCGTTCGAACCATTGGTCATTGGGAGACGGGCAGGGCTCGGCCGAGCTATGCCGCTTTCAAGCTCCTACGCGTGTACCGCCATGGCTCTCTGATCCACCCGGAGTGGTCCAGGTGCTTTATCAACCATCGTGGGGCTCTGGTGACTGCTGAGGGGCGTGAGATTCGCGCCACCGATCTTGACTGGCTTTCGCTGCTATTCCGTCGCGCTGAATGCATGGGACCGCTCATGCGTGAGCGTGATGCTCTCCGCGATCAACTTGCCGCCATCCAGGCGCGTTCCGGCGAAGCCGGGGCGCGCCTTGGGCTTGTCCATTATAAAACAAGTGACACGCGCCCCAGCGAAACCCAGCTGTATCAAGGGTTTCGCGTTGCTTATCCTTATGCTTGCCATGGGGCCATAATGGGGCCAAAATGGCCCCATGACAGACGCCATTCACAAGATCAATTTGAGGCTCCCGATGCACGTAGTGGAGGAAGCCAAGGCGCAGGCTGCGTTGTTGGGGGTGTCCCTCAACGCCTACATCCTGTTCGCTGTCTCGGAACAGGTGAAGCGGACCCGGAAGGAACTTTCCGGCCCTGTGACACCGCCCAAGCCCAAGCCGCGCCCAGCATCGGCGGCGGTTTCCGAATGGGACGCTCCTGTCGTCACTCCGGTGAAGCGTCCTCAGGCCAAGGTTGGGCGGAACGAGGATTGCCCATGTGGCAGTGGTCGCAAGGCCAAGCACTGCCATCCGGAGTGGACCTAAATTGTGACGCGTCACGAAATGCCGGGGGTGTGCTGTGAAACGCCAATCCGATCCGGAATACCTGCGGTCGGCGTTGGCTCGGGCTTATGAGATGCGCGACGTTATTGAGCAAATGCGCTCCGAACGTCCTACAACTGTTGAGGAAAAGATCCATTTCGCCTCAATGCTTGAGACCGCTGACACCTTCATCGGCTACTACCGCCGTGAGCTATCGCTGATCGCGCGGCGTGGCGGTCATGGTCATAGTGTGCAGGGTGCGGCGCTTGGGCATGCGGGTGCGCGCCTGCGGCGCGCAGAGCAAGCCTGAGCGTGGCACCCGTGTCCGTTGACCAGTTCCGAATTGCAGCGGCCTCGGCGATATTCGCGGTGTGGCTGCTTGTGGGGTGCAGGGGCTGCGCCCCTGCGGATATGGCGCATGGATGCGCCGCTCTGCACTTAGCGGCTGGAGCCGCGCAAGAGTGCGGGTCAGGGCCGGGCGGTAACCCGACTGCTGACCCGTTTTTTACTGCCTATCAGGGCAATTCTTGCCGGTGGCAGCAACCACCGGCAGCACTCAGGGCCGCGTTGGAGGCGGCACGCGTATGAAGCCACAGAACCGAGTCGGACATAATATACATTATGCGAAATCGGCTTGAGGCCGCATTGAGGTTGCGCGGCCGTCTTCTCTGGCTGTGGATCACCTCGCTGCTACCGTCGCGAGGTCCATCGGATAAGGAGATCGCAGCATGAGCGACACCTACAACCTCGATCGCCGCCCACCGTGCTGGCCAGTCGGAACGCAATGCCCGAACAGCTGCGCGGCCGATCTGCATCGGCGCGTGGTCACCAACCATGTAGAACTGACAGGCCCTTGGGCTGGCTGGCGCCTGGCTGGCCGCGACCTGGTTGCACCGAATGGCGAGCGAATCCCTGAGCGCCGGCTACGTGGATTGCTCTGGCATGCCAATGCCAGCGACATCCGGGACTCGGTCCGCAGGAGGAACGCCAAGCGCAAGGCGGTTCAGCAGTCGATGGTCAAGGTCGTCGTCGTGGATCTTGGCGAATGGCGAGACCGCCACTTCGGACGCATCGCGGGGTAAGGCGTTATCCGTAGGGGCTATGCCCCTACACCCCGGTCACTTGCAAGCGTCATGTACCGCGTTATCCCAGTGACTCGACAGAGCAAAATCTCGATGCACACCTGCGGCCTCATAGACAGCAGCACGGCCACGCTTGGCCGATTCACATGCATTACCAGACTGGGAACTAGGCACGTAGGCAGCAGAAGCGGCAGAACGATCGGCGGCATATCGGCGGTCAAGTTGCTTGCGGATGCGATAGAGCCGCCATTGCTCGGCATTACTCTGCTCAGGAACTGGTGCTGCTTCCCAAACCTTTTCAGGGGTGACGGCAACACACGGCTCAGATTGATAGACGACCTGGCCGCGTTGACGGCACTTGTAGACGTACTGAGCTTGGGCGGGAATAGACACCGCGACCAAGAAAAGCACAAGAAATCTAGCGTCCATGCCCTACTCCCCAAGTTAGATGGGAATCATAGCGAGACCAGATAGAAGGGCAAGATGCCCGACGTAATAGCCATAGAAGGCCCAACGTGTGCGTGGCAGCTTCCAATGGCGATAACCGAGCTCAACGAGCGGGATGGCCAGGAGTGCCCAGGCGTTGCCGTTGTAGAGGCAAAGAAGGCCAATAGCAAGCGAAATCCACAGCGGCAATCTGACATGCAGCAAGGTGCTGTATGGGTCATACCAGTAGAAGATATTTACCAGACGGCCGCGGTCCTTGAACCACCACCAAAACGCCCATACCAGCCATACGCCAACCCACTGGTAATCGACAAGGACAGGCGCGACAAGAGCTAGAACGGACACCAGCGGCCACTGGCGACGATCTGCGGCCCAGACAAGGCAGGCAGCAAGGCAGAACGTCAAAAGGACGTTGAGCGGCAACCAGGCGCCAAACGCACAGGCGTGGATCGGTTGAGCGATCAAACCCCAGATTGCCAGGCGCCGGACTGACTTCGCATAGTCCACACGATCCTGCGCCAGGTTGTAGGCCATGACCATTGCAAACAATGGAAATGCGATGCGGCCAAGCTGGGAGAGAATAGGCACGTGGCCACCATAGAAGATGGTGGCGACGTGATCGCAGGTCATGCAAATGACAGCAATCCACTTGAGCAACTCCCGGCCGCTGCTGGTCATAGCTGAATGCCTGTCGCCGGCACGCTAGTGGATGTGGTGTAGCCAGGAGACTCAGGGAACGTGCCCTGATGACGGTTACCACGATCAATGGTTGTGCCGCCCTGACCTCGCTCGGCGATGCTCTCTAAACCACGATCAATCTGTGTTGGGCCATCAACATAGCGATCATCGCGACGTGCTCGATATGGCTCGTACTGGCCGCGTCGAGCGATATAGCGACAGGTTTGTTGATCCAGCACGTATTGCGTGCCCTGCTCGGTCAAACAGGTGCACGTTGGTCCCATTCGATTTCCACTCGCGTTGTTACCAGTGAGCGAAGACATGCAAAACAAGCGAGGCGGCTCACTCGGCAGCGACAACTTGTCATCATATGCAGGTGCGCTCCACGGCTCGGACGGGATACGCGGCAAAAAGCGCTTGGCGTATTCGGCAGAAGTCATCGCCTTCGCGGCGGGCGCTGTCCCGTGCGCCGTCGCTGACGCTCCGTCGCGTGGGACAGCTTGCGCCTGCGCGGCGTTTGAGTCTGGCTTAATCGCCTCGCCGCCTAGCCTGTTTCCCATCCTGCCGAACGCGACATACATCATGACCACAGCCGCTACCAAGAGGATGGGCAGCGCGATGTAGTACCACGGAATCTTTCGCTCAGTGGTGTCTAGCTCGGTGGACTTGTATGTGCCCATGGGACGCGTGGGCAACTTCTTGCGCCTAACAATCAGAGCATTAGCTTTTTCCGGCCTTGCCTCAAATCGATCGAACTCGCGCAAGTGAACAAACTTCGTGCCGAAGCGACGACGCACGTGCACATGGCGCTCAATCAGATCATGCACGAACTGATCGCATTGCTTGTCGGGTGACTGACTAACAAAGATGAAATCTAAACCGCGATGACGATGCTTTGCGAGCTGCTCGACGTGATGCGGCACCTTAGAGCCAGGAGGGCGCTTAGGCAGCATGCCGTGTTCATAAGCCTCATCGACAAGGGCGACGGAACCGTCTGGCATGAAGTTGGGCCAGTCGCGGAATTGCTCCGGGGTCATCTCCAGCACGCCGGTCTTTGAATAATCGAATTCGCGAATGTTGCATGCGAAGACCATGCGCCCCTGATCCTTGTATTCCAGCAATTTTTCAATGGCGTGCAGGGTCTTTCCATGACCAGGCTGCCCGGTAAACCAATAGATCATTGGTTTGCTCCCAAGGTATCCGCCACGCTTTTGGGTACTAGGAAAACCTTCCAAGTCATGCGAACGGTGAGCGCAGAAAGCACCATCGAAATAGCAGTGCCGATACCGAGATAGCCGAGCATCTGCCCTGCAGGGCCGTCAAGGCCGGAGATATTTGTGGTGATGAGCTCTTTCAACCTCGGCAGAACAGCCTCAAATGACACCAGCGTCAAGCCAAACGTGCCTAGAATTTTTCCCACGATGCCGGCGGCAACATCCTTGAGCTTGCCCAGCAAAAAAAGAACACCCTTAGTGATCCACTCCCACACCATACCCATGTCAGAACCCCCAGCCCATTAAAATTCGGATTGCCAGATAAGCGCCATACATCAGAATAAGGGCGCGCAAGATCGCAGCCGCCTGACAGAAATATGGGAAATCAGCGCCATTAATCGTGGTGCCTCTGATGGTGAAGCTAGGCGGTTGCGGGCACGACGAATTGCCGAAGATATTTTCCGTATCCAACTTCGATGTTGAGACACCGAGACCAAAGCGCTTTGCGCCATCAACATCGGATTTTCCATCACCGGGATCGGTGACATTGCCACTACCCTCAAGCGCGTCGGCAACACCGTTGCCATTTTTGTCAGTTGAATTACCACTTGGGTTGGAACCCTTGGCGAGCTTTTCGAGTGCACACGTTGAGCGCCACTGCTGCATCAACTGCGCGTATTCCATTGCATCGCAGGCCTTGCCAGTGCATACCGGCACAGCGTCGCAACTGCCCCCGCTGATGTTCTGTGCTCGACGCGTGTTGCAATCGATGCGCCACTGAATTTTCACCTGTATGCATTGGATAGCGTTACCGCTACAGGTAGGCGGGGTCTCACAGCTTTCGCCACCCGATGCCTCATCCTTCTCGCCTTCACCACCCTCGCCATCGCCCTCGCCTTCCTCGTCACCTTCACCGTCGCCATCCGCATCTTTCTTGCAAGTACCGTCTTTGCCAGGTGCTTCCCCGGACGCACACTGGCCCTCGCCTGGCAAGCACTTGCCGGACGGACTCATAATGGTGCCAGGGGGGCATTCCTCCTTTTCGGGCGCGCAGTACAACGCGCCAGAAGCGACGGCACCGGGTGTCGACGGTGAAACAGCAACCATGCCCTGAGGGCATTTATTCTCGGGCTTGCAAACGCCATCTTGCTTGACCTGCCCTGCTGGACAAGGCGGATCGATAGGCTGACAAACGCCCATGTAGCCGTTCCAAAACGAGCCGGCAGGGCACTTGCCTTTGTAGTCGTCCCCACACGTAGCGCCTGTGGGCGAACGAGTACTAGTTTCATCGTCGCCGTTCTGGCGATACTTCACCTCACAACCGTTCCAGCATTGCGTAGATCCAGTAGGCGGAAGAAATTGCGTGACGGAGGACGGAACGCTTTCACACCCCTGCAGCCAGCTATGGCGATCCACCTCAACCTCATATGGCTGACATGTGTCGCAAGGCTTGTAGTCGAACAGGCCCTGATAAAATTTGTTGCCAGGCACCAAGATGACGCAACGAGGGTTGCTATCACTTTTCGGTGTATTTCGAGCGTCAAGATAAGCGCGCGTGGCGGCCATGCATCCTGTATAAGCGGCGCCTTGAGTTTCATACTCCTTAGCCTCAGCACGGCCGACACCGCACCATGCAAGCACGAGTGCGGCGAGGACATAGGCAATGCGCCGAACAAATGCGCGCGCAAAGATGCTAGCGATCCACCGCATCACAACCCCTCGAACGCGAGCCACGCGCAACCGAGAAATCCAATCAGCACGAAGTAGCCCATAACTCCCCCTTTCACCTAGATAAAAGGGGCGAACGTTTCCGCGCGCCCCTGGCGATACAACCCGACGCGAGGCTTACTTCACACGCTTGATGTAACACCACACGATGACCACACCAATGAGAATTGCGCAGGCGGTGATGACCAAACCCATATCGGTCTTACCCCCAGCAAGTTCACCGGCGATGGCAGCACCAGGCGAACCAGAGCCGCTTGCGAAGGCTGCACCCGATGCAACCAGGGTGGATGCACCGGCAGTGACCTTGCCGGCGGTGGACGAAGCGAAACGACGGGCTGCATTGACAACGTTCTTCATAACTCTCTCCATTTCAGTAGACCCCTACACGCGCCGCGCGGAATACGAGACGCGCTTTAACCCCTATCGCCCACATCGAAATGATGGCAAACGCGACAATGGTTCCATCGGCCAGATCTAGGGGCGGAAGAACTGGCTGGTGGTACGGCATCCACACCGGAACCGAACATGTGCCGTCCTGCTGCATATTTGCGGCAGCACAACCAACAACGTAGAGCGGCTCCGGCGTGGCCATGAATTACGCCGCCTGGCGCTGGGCAGGCTTGCTAGCCTGAGGATCGATGAGCGTCATGCGGCGGGCGAGTTCGACGCCGAAACGGCCGGGAACAAGGTCGGTAACCAGATCCCACTCTTTGACAGCACCAACGGGGTAACCCTTATCAAGACCATCGCATTCGACTTCGATCTGGATGCGCATCTGTTCGGTTTCGAGCGTGGCGCGTTGGCTATAAATCGGCTTCTGCATTCCCTTGGACGTGGTGACAGTGCGGGTCTCGACAGCGCTGGTGATCGTGACTTTGGGTGCGTTCGACATGGCTTCGTTCTCTTCGTTTGATTGGTGGTTTCGGATGGGCTACTGCAAATTTCGGGCGGTACTGTGGGGTCAAGCTATGTCCCCCCCCTACCCCCCCGTGGGAGAGCGTGAGAGAAGCGCTTGTTGTCCCGTTGCGCGGGGCTCGCCACCTGCCGCCCGGTGATCCTCTGTGCTGCTGGTCTAGGCCGGGATCAGGCCGTCTTGCGCGGGTCGTGCGGTGTAGTCGATTGGCGGTGGCAACCACGCGCCAAAGTTCTTGCTGAAATCGACCTCACCGCCCTTTGTTACGTACTTCGACACATAGCCGGTGATATCTGCCTGGCTGCGTGGTGCTTCGATCTGATTGCGTCCAAATTCGCGGTACCAGAACTCGTGCCACTGATACCGATTCATCAAGCGGTTTAAATCGTCATCAGCCGCAGCTGCAACGGCGTGGAAGTGCAATCGGCCGTCGCGGTGAAACTCTTGGCCGCGTGCCCACTGGATGCCCCTGTGCGGCCGCTTGGCCCATGCCCTGCCGTAGATTTCGCGATTGATGTTGCTGACGAAGAAGCGGAACGCTTTGTCTGCTGCTTCGGCATGGACGCCACCGTTTCGACCGGTTTTATTGAGCCGAAATGTGAGCGTCCAAAACTGTTGCCACGGGATGCGTTGGAGCAGCTCTGCATAGCCTTGCGCTTGGTAATCAACAGCCCGCAGCTGGTGCAGCACATCAAGGTTGCATCCATCGCGTTGAGCGTCTGGAAGCTGCCCCCGCAGTGATAGCAAGGGCTGTTCGGGTAATGGGCTAGCCTGGTCGGCTGCGTCTTCATGGCTCATCGCCCTGCCCCGAGCCAACCCACCTGATGCGTTCCTCTATCAGTCGGTCTAGCTCGGCGCGTTCGTCGTCGGTCTTTGATTGCTTCTTCTTTTCGATCAACTGCCAAAATTTGAGGTCGCGATCGCTCATGCGCGGGCCTCGCGCATTGCTTTGCATTCGGCCAGGTGATCGGCAGCGACCTGCTTTATTTCGCGCCAGAACTTCAATGGCGGCGTGCGCCTAGTCGGAAATAGATCGCGCTGGATTAGCTTGGATTCGACGAATTCAAGGGCAATGCGAGCCCCGCGTTCGGTGTCGGTTGGCCGGCTCATCTGCGGAACTCCATGACACGACACGCGCCGTCATTGCCGTCGATGCAAAGTTGCTGGACCGCTTCATCGCGTTGGATCTGATGCTCAACACTACTTGCAGCACCCATTCCAGCGGCATAGCCAACGAGTCCGCCAACGCCAAAGCCAGTTACGCAACACATGCAAACGATAGGACCGAGCTCGCGGCAGAACGCGATGAAGTTACGCATCACCCACCTCGCGACGAGCTTGCATAGCGGCGAGTGCAACAAAGGCCTCTTGCTCAATCTGACGAATCAATGCAGCGTCTTTGCGATTCAAATACCAACAAATGAATTTGTAGGCAGAAAGCGCAACGAAAGGAATTGCGACTAACACGGTCAGACAGCCGGCGAAGATCAGCTCACGCTGCTCGGGCGTGAAAACGCAGTACGGATTGCAGTCCATGTTTATCCCCTGCCCGGTGCCCGGTAGAACCCGCCCCGCCGGCACCGGGCGGGGCCGGCGGGTGGGCGATGTCAAGACTCTGCTGACATCTAGGGTCAAATGTATGCTGGGTCATGACATGGTGTCAACAGGGTAATTACATGAGCCAGAGCTACGACCTGTTTTGCAGGTGGAAACACGTGCAAAAGATCCAAAGTGACAACGCAGGCGCGATAGCCCTCGGCGTGACGCGAGCAGCTGTTTCTAGCTGGAAAAAAGGGAAAAACGCCGAAATTCAGTTCATCGAACGAATGGCGGAAGACATAGGCGACAACCCGGAGACGTGGAGCGCCCTGGTCATGGCGGAACGCAGCAACTCAGAGGACGAGAGAGCCGCATGGAAGCGCATTGCGCAACGGCTAGCAGGAGTGACCTTGGGCCTGTTTATGGTGATGGGCGCTGCCCTGCCAGGCCGGGCGGAGGCTTCGGTAAACCGCGATTCAGTTCACAATTCGCAGTCTGATAAGCCGCACCCTCTATACATTATGCGAAATCATCTCGTCGTGCGGCGCGGGCTCGGCTGCGCTGGATCTGGCTTTGGATCAAGACCTGCCGCCGAACCGTTCCCCTAGCGAAACGGAACTTGCCGCATGACTGACACCTACAATCTAGACCGTCGCCACCGTGCTGGCTGTTGGCGAGCAATGCCCAAACAGCTGCGCGGCAGATCTACATCGGCGCGGGTCACGAACCATGTAGAACTGACCGGCCCCTGCGCGGGCTGGCGATTGGCTGGCCGTGATCTGGTTGCACCGAGCGGCGAACGGATCCCAGAACGCCGGCTGCGCGGATTGCTCTGGCATGCGAATGCCACCGACATCCGGGCTTCGGTGCGTAGGCGGAACGCCAAACGAAAAGCGGTTCAGCAGTCATTGGTCAAGGTCGTCGTCATGGATCTTGGCGAGCAGCGAGAGCAGCACTTCGTCAAGATCGCAGGACAAGACGTTGGCGCTTTGAGATACAGATTCATTCGCACTGCTCACCAGCCGACGCTAGAGCCATCCCTTGCTGGGGACTGACCTTGAGCCCCCAATCGGCCGAGCAGCGGCGCGGCGATCGTGCTGACCCGCGCCGGTCATGCGCAGCTCGCGAGCTTGCCCGGAGCCACTTGCACTGACGTTTTGGCGCGCCGGATAAGCAGGCCTGTGAGCGTCGGCAGGAACGCACCGCTCAAGCGTCACGAAGGCATGGGTCCGACACGGCCACGGCCACGACCAAATAACGTCGTCTTCAGATCAACTTGCCTGATAGATTCTGATTGGGGTCGGAAGCTACCCTTCCCTACCCCAAATAAACATCCCTAATCCCCTTCGTCGTCAGTATCCGCTGTTCGCGAGGCCGCCACCGTCGAGGCGGAGCGCGGCGCCAAGCAAGATATTCGTCGCGTCGCCCCTCCACTCTTGGCTGATTGCCTGGAAATAGGGTCCGTCATGCGCTTCCGGTCGAAAAGGCTTATCACCCTAGTTTTTCTCGCAATTCAACGACGTCCCCCCAATTTTGAGTAGCACCTCAGTTTGGAGTCCAATTCCCTACCCCAAGGAGATTGGACGTGAAGAAGCGTTTTTCTGAAGAACAGATCATCGGCTTCCTGCGCGAAGCTGATGCCGGTGTGGCGATCAAGGATCTGTGCCGGCGGCATGGCTTCAGCGAGGCCTCGTATTACCTGTGGCGCAGCAAGTTCGGCGGAATGAGCGTGCCCGACGCCAAGCGGCTCAAGGATCTTGAGGCCGAGAACGCGCGGCTAAAGAAGTTGCTGGCCGAGCAGTTGTTCGAGAACGACCTGATCAAGGATGCGTTGCGAAAAAAGTGGTGAGCGCACCGGCGCGTCGTGCGCTGGTGCGCGAGTGGATCGGGCGTGGTGCCAGCGAGCGTCGCGCCTTGGCGGCGATCGGCATGAGCGCCAGCGCGCTGCGCTATTGCCCACGCCAAGACCGCAATGGCGAACTGCGCGAGCGCATTCTTGCGTTGGCGCATCGCCATCGCCGCTACGGCGTGGGGATGATCTATCTCAAGCTGCGACAGGAAGGACGCCTGGTGAACTACAAGCGCGTGGAGCGGTTGTATCGCGAGCAGCAGCTACAAGTGCGGCGCCGCAAGCGCAAGAAGGTGCCGGTTGGCGAGCGTCAGCCGCTGCTGCGGCCAGCGCAGGCCAACCAGGTGTGGTCGATGGACTTCGTGTTCGACCGCTCCGCCGACGGCCGAGTGATCAAGTGTCTGGTGATCGTGGACGACGCAACGCACGAAGCGGTCGCCATCGAGGTGGAACGCGCGATCTCCGGGCACGGCGTTGCGCGCGTGCTGGATCGGTTGGCACACAGTCGCGGTTTACCGAAGGTGATCCGCACCGACAACGGCAAGGAGTTTTGCGGCAAAGCGATGGTCGTCTGGGCACATGCCCGTGGTGTGCAACTACGGCTAATCCAACCCGGCAAGCCAAATCAAAACGCCTATGTTGAATCGTTCAACGGCCGACTACGCGACGAATGCCTCAACGAGCACTGGTTCCCGACGTTGCTGCACGCGCGCACCGAGATCGAACGCTGGCGACGCGAATACAACGAGGACCGACCGAAGAAAGCAATTGGCGGCATGACGCCGTCCGCTTATGCCCAACATCTGGCAAACACCGATATCATCAACCCCGGACTCTAAACCCGACCGCTACTCAGGGCGGGGGGACGTCGTCAACAGCGCAAAGCCTCATTGCGGCCCTTGCGAGAGGGGCTGGATTTTTTCTTGAGCAGGATGTTTATCCTGTCTCCAAAATGGAATTATTGGTCTTTACCCATGTGGCCAAACCAACCTGGCCAGCCGGCCACCGCAGGCCGATACGCAATTTTTGCAGGAACCTGCAGTTCCACTTCGGTACCGGTGGCAACGCCATTTCGAAATGCGAGCGTGGCACCGATGCGTGCAGCGCGCTCGCGCATGCCGGCCAATCCCCAGTGACCGGGCCGCACGCCCGCGGCAAGCACTTCGGTCGCGATGCCGCGGCCATCATCACTGATACACAGGCGCAACGCCTTGGCGCCGTAATGCAGTTCGAGCGTTACGGTGCCCGCCTGTGCATGGTTGAACGCATTGATGAGGGCCTCGCGTCCGATGCCGAACATCTCGTCATGTACCAGTGGATCGAGCGGTCTCTGCGTACCTTCGACGCGCATCTGGAAGTTCGGTGCAGCGTCGTGCATCAGGTCAGCGCCCACGCTGGCCAACGCCTGCGGAAAGTCGCTGACCGGCGCGGCAGCGGCGCGCAATCCTTGCACGCGATCACGCCCTTCGCTCAGCACATCATCGGCACGCTCGAGCGCGCCCTCCATCGCAATGCGTGCCGGCTCCTTCACGGGGAGTTTTTCGATCGCCGCCTGGAAGCGCAGGATCAGGCTTTGGATACCCTGCAACAAGGTGTCGTGCAGTTCGCGCGCGATCCGTTCGCGTTCGAGATGGCGCTCGGCCAGCCGCGCCTGCAAGCGTGCCTCCATAACCCGCAGTCGGCGCAGGTAAATGAGCCAAAGCAGCCCGGCTCCAACGAGCACGCATAACGTCAAGAACCAGCTCGTCAGATAGAAGGGCGGTGGAATCTGGATCTCCATCGCTGCACCCTGCGTGTTCCAGACCCCGTCCTCGTTGGCGGCAAGAACGCGAAATCGATAGTGGCCAGGACGCAGATTGGTATAGATCGCCTCGCGCCGCGTGCCGGCGTCTTGCCAACCCTGATCGACGCCTTCGAGCCGATAGCGAAACCGCACCCGTTCTGGAATCGAAAGGCTCAGCGCGGCGTAGGCGATGCGTAGTTGTTGTGCACCGACGGGCAATTGCAGCAACGCTCCGGGCAAAAACGGACGACCATCCACCTCCACAGCATGCAGATACACCGGCGGTGGCAACGGATTGTGGTGCAAGCGGTTGGGATCGATCCAGGCCAAACCGTTGTCGGTGGCGAACCACACCCGCCCATCGCTGGCTTCGGCTACGGTGAAGTTGGTCGGCGCCATCTGCGGGGCGCCAGGCAAGCCATCGAGATAGTCGAACCTTCGGTAACGCACCGGATGTGTCGGATTAGCGAGCACCTGCGAGACTTCTGCAGCCGGTATGCGAATCGCCCCTTGCACATCGCTGAGCCATAGGTCGCCAGAGGCAGTTTCGACCAGGCCAGAAATGCTGCCCAACGTGTCATTTTTTGCGGAAACAATCTTGGAAAAGCGCCCTTGGTGGTACAGCGCCAGTCCGAGTTCGCCGGCAACCCAAAGATGAGGTCCGCGGCCACCGATCGCCATCACCCGGCCCACCTGAGGCCCCTGTTCGCTCGTATAGGTATGGGTTTTGCCACCTTCGATGCGGTGCAAGCGATCGGGCAGCGTGCTCAGCCAGACGCGCCCCTGGGTATCTTCGAATACCGCACTTGTGGCGCCTGCAGGATATCCGCCCGGTGTGGTGTCTTCCCATTTGCCGTCGCGGAAGTGCTTGAACCCATGGCCTCCGATGTCGGCCCACAGTCCTCCACTGCCATCGCCGTGAAGCGTGTGCAAGAACCAATCGCCTCCACGCACACCAGCGGGCCAGGGCATCAGCACGAAACGGTCTTGATAGTAGCGCCAGAGACCAACATATCCTGGCCACCAAATGGCACCGACGGGATCACGATAGGCACTGTCGATATTGACGACCTGCGCATGCGGAATCACTGCGTTGCCGCGGATTTGCAGCAGAGGTCTGGCCGAGAAGCTGGCAGCCCAGATATCACCGCCCTCTCCCGCCATCAGGGTGAACCCGGCGTGTCCGCCAGGTATGCTCACCGGTACAACATCGCCATGGCGGAAACGATCGACTCCCTTATCGCTGCCAAACCAAAGATTGCCTTCGCGATCCTCCAGGGCGGCAATCAGCAAATCCGAACTGAGTCCGTTTGCTTGCGTAAACACCTCGACCCTGGAAGCCGGTTTGGGTTGTTCGGGGTGGCTGATCCTGCGCAGGCCGTCACCCACGGTGGCGATCCACAGCCCGCCATCTCGGTCGAACGTGATGGCCTGCGACCCCACCCAGATTTCTTCGTCCTTGCCGACACGGCCGCTGCTTGCCAACGCGAGCGGCCGCACCGCGCGCGCTGTCTCGGCAATCCAGTGGCGTCCCGCTGCGTCCTGAGCGATTTGAGCGGCATCATTCAATCGCTGGCCCGTATCCCGGAAGACCTGCTCGCCGCGCGGCAGGAACAGCAGCTTCTCGATGCCGGCGGCCCACAGCGTGCCCGTCCGATCGACGCCCAGCACCCGCGCGCGCTCGCCTTCCGGAAAGCCCTGCACTACGCCGACCGTCTTCCAGCGTTTGCCCTCGCGGACAGCCAAACCACGCGCGGTGCCGGCCCAGATAGCCCCGTCATGATCTTGTGCGAATCCGAACACGATGTCGGGTGGGAGCTCATCTTTGCCCGAATACACCTGCAAGGTCTTGTCTCGGAGACAGGCCACTGCGCCATTGCGAAAGCCGATCCAGAGATCGCCCTCTCGGGTCGCCAGCAGCGCGGTGACATTGGGCGACGGCAGCTGCGAGCCGCCAATGCTGTCGTAGCGTTCGAAGGTCACGCCATCGAAGCGGAACAAGCCGGTTGCTCCACCGATCCACAGGTAGCCGTCACTGGTCTGGGCAAGCGCACGTACCTGACTCGGCGCGCCATCGCGCGCAGTCCAGGCGGTGTGATGCAGCTGCGCGAGGTTGCGCTCGCGGTCGAGCGCATGCGCATTTAGCGCAAACAGCAATCCTGCACCCGCGATGCAGCAGTGCAGGATGAAGCGCATCCATAAGGGTGTCAGACGACGCAACGCCGCCATCTCCTATCTCAGGGTGGATAGACCAGGCCCACTCCGAATCGGAGAGCGTTCTGCAGCCCTGGCCTCTCACGTCGATCGCGGTGATGGCCAAAGCGCTTCTGTGCGTCACGGGCTGCGTGACTGTATCTCATGCCGCCGGATTACGTGATATCACCCAAAGCCCTTGACTTGATAGCAAGCTCAAGCGCATTGCAAGATTGCAAGAGTTACCCGTGTAAAGCCAGCGAGTCGGGCATGGTCGACCATCTCCAGCTCGATCGTTTATCACCTGGCATGTGCGTTGTTCACCGCCTCAACGTTGGCGAGGCAGTGTCAGATGCGTTGTAATTCAAAGCAGAGCATGCGACGTGACCGGACTCTCCGTAGGTAGGCATGTCCACCTCGCCCTGGTCGACATGGGGGCGCATTGAATGGCCCTGATCAGCCTGGCGTTCGATGCGCGACACGGCGCCGCTGGTGATGGACAAGCACGGTAAACAGTCCAAGCAGTCCGCCAAGGCAGGTCGCCAGCAGAGGCAGATGCGTCGGCATATAGGCCCCCCGATCGCGGTAGCTTTCTGGATAAAACGAGGGTTCCAGCAACCACCAGGCGACGCCGCCGCCGAGCAGCAGCGCGCAGAGCGCGGTCTGCAGCTTGACTGCAGGCGCAGCGACATAGGCAAGAATGACAACCGCCAGCGCGGCGCTGAAGCCTGCGCCAGGAAGATGCCAGACGCCAACCACTGCGGTCGACAGACTGCCGAGGACGCCGGCAATGAGAAAGCCGCCCAAGAGGATCGGCAGTAGCAATAACCAACGCAGCGCCATGATCTTTCCTTATGCCTTTGACCGTCAGGCGCCGCCCTCACGCCTAGGTGGAGTCGTCTTGCAGAGCAAGGCCCCTTCGCCTTGCCTCCATCTTGTTCTGGTGACCGATGGGTTGCAGGCGACGCAAGATCACCCCGATTCACACCTCGAGAATGCCGCGTTTGAGGGCGAGTAACACCGCGTGCGTACGGTCCTTGGCACCAAGCTTGGACAGGATGCGCTTCATATGCGCTTTCACCGTGCCCTCGGTGACGCTGAGGCTTTCGGCGATTTCCCGATTCGCGTTGCCACGCGCCAGCTCTCGCAAGACTTCCATCTCGCGTGGTGACAGGTCGTCCTCGCCGGCATGCTGTGCCAGTTCCATAGCGATTTCCGCAGGCACCACACGCCGCCCTGCGTGGACTGCGCGGATCGTATCGCGCAATTCCTTGCGCATCATTCCCTTGAGCATGAAGCCCCTGGCTCCACTCTTGAGCGCGCTCATCGCCTGCGCGTCGCCGCGGTAGGTGGTCAGAACCACGATGCGCGCTTCCGGCCATTCGCTGAGGATGCCGCGCAGCGCTTCCAGCCCGCCCATGCCAGGCATCTGCAGATCCATCAGCGTGACGTCCGGCCCATGCACGCGAAACTGTTCGATCGCCTCGCGGCCGTTTGTGGCCTCGGCGATCAAGGCGATGTCCGGCTGCTCGCTCAACGCGGCCTTGATGCCGTCGAGCAGCAGCGGATGGTCGTCAACGGCCATGACGGTAATCAACGCTGGCGAGGTGTCTCTAGCCCGATTCACGTCGGGTCCTCCTGATGCATGCCAAGGAGCTTGCGCCAGTTCCAGCGCCGTCTTCGGGCGTCTTTATACGCCCAGCTGCCAGGCAGCTGCAATTGCACGGTGCTCCCAACACCCGGTTTGCTCGAAATGCTGAGATTGCCGCGCACCCTGGCGGCACGCTCGCGCAAGCCTTTCAGGCCCCAGTGCCCATCCTTGACTCCCGATAGATCGAAGCCAGATCCATCGTCGCTGACGCGTATCTCAAGTTGCCGGCGCCCGAAGACGGTGACGACCTGCACGCGGGTGGCACGCGCATGGCGAAAGGCATTGGCCATCGCTTCGCTGCCGATATGGAAGGCTTCATCCAGAACCAGCGGATCCAGTGCGCGTCGGCTGCCCTCTACCGAGGCCTGGAAGGCCACGCCATAATCACGCGCCAGTTCGCTCCCGGACATCGCCAATGCATCCGGCAGGTCCATGCAGACCGAAGTGCGCAATTCGGCCACCTTGTCGCGACCATCGGCCAGAATTCTGTCCGCGCGATCCAGCGCATCTTCCATCAGTTCGCGTGCGCGCTCTCCGTCCGGTATCCGTTCGGCGGCCGATTGGAATCTCAGCATCAGCCCTTGCACGCCCTGCAGAAACGTATCGTGCAAATCGCGTGCGATGCGCTCGCGTTCCAACAATCGCGCCTCACTTCGCCATTGTAGCTTTGCCTTGACCTGGCGCATGCGCAGGAAGAACAGCACCCATAGGGCGCAGGCGATCGCTGCAACGCACAGGGCCAGGAAGGTGCGCGACTGCACGAAGGTGGGCGGGACGACAAAGTCCACGCTTGCGCCAGCGTTGTTCCAAACCCCCGATTCGTTTGCTGCAACAACCTCGAAACGATAGTTCCCGGGGCGCAGACCGGTGAAAAAGGCCTCGCGCCTGGTGCCTACGTCTTCCCAGCCCATGGCCGATCCTTTTAGGCGATAGCGGAACTGCACGCGTTCGGGCATGGTGAAACTGGGTGCGGTATAGGCGAGCTGAATCACCCGCGGCTTGGTAGGCAGCGCTATTACTGAGCGCCTATGTCCTTCGATACTGGTGCGCTGGCCATCCACCGTGATGGATTTTAGGTAGACGTTGGGCGTCACCATATTGCGTGGCAGTGGCCGCGGCGCAAGCGTAACCACGCCGCTGGAGGTCGTGAACCACAACCGTCCATCAGTACTTTCGATGGCAGTTGGCCATGTGCTCAGGAGTTGTACGGCACCTGGAAAGCCATCGTTGTGGTCGAACAGCCTGGACCTTGCCAGATGTGCCGGGTTCGCCACGATATTGCGAACTTCATTTGCATCGATGAAGACCGCGCCATCGCTGGTGTTCAACCACAGTTCCCCCCCTGCCCGCTGGATGAGCCCGGCGATGCTGCCGAACCGAAGTCCTTCGCTGTTGAGTACCGAGTGAAACCGCTTGCCATCGAAACGAGCGAGGCCTTTTTCGCCGCCGATCCAGACATCGCGACCCGACACGGCCATGACCTGCACCGGGCCTGTCGCCAACCCATCCGCAGCGCTGTATACCCTAACTTGGTCGCCATCGACGACCGCCAGGCGATTGTGCACATAGCCAAGCCAGAGCCGCCCAGCTGCATCCACGGTCATCGATGTCGCCGGCTCGCGCGGCAACGCGGCCAACCCGCCCCACAACATCCAGCGATTGTCGACGACCCGGTACACGCCTCCCCGGATCACCGACACCCAGAGCGTGCCATCCTTCTGGCTGGCAATCGCCTGGATGCCGCTGGCTTTGTGTGTGTGCTGGGGACGCCATTCGACAAGTCCCTTGCTGCTGCTGCGATAAATGGAACTGTGGCGTCCACCCAGCCATAAGGTGCCGTTGTGATCCCGGTGCAGGGCTGAAAAGTTCTCATGGGACGACGGCAGCGATTCTTGTCTTAATCCGTTCCGTAATCGGTGCAGTCCATGGTCCGAATCACTGACCCAGATCGAGCCATCTCCCGCTGCAGTCAATGCCGCACCGCGTGAAGCGCGCTCAAGCCCAACTCGCAAGAAGGCAGAGCTACGAAATCGCGACAACCCACCATCAGAGATTACCCAGGCGTTGCCTTCGCGGTCCTGCATGAGCGCGATCGGCGTCTCGCCCAACAGACGGATGGGGGCAGTGACATCTTTGCTCGCCGGGGTGCTCTGTGTTGCCGTGCGGTCTTGCCGGAGCAGTGGAATCCGCTTGAGGCCATTGGAGGACGCATGCCAAAGCATGCGATCGCGGTCGATCATCAATACCAGCAGCTCAGCGGCAGACTCTGGAAAGTTCTGCCAGGTCATTGCCAATGCGTTTCCGACCTGTGGGGCTTTCAGTTCACTGAGCCCTAATCGATGCTGCGCCAACCAGACCTGCCCATCCGGCGATTTCAGCAAGTAACTCCATTTGGTATGGTTCGCCTGCCTCAGGCCAAGTTCGAAGTGACGCTCTCCACGCCGGCGAAAGTACAGCGAATCGTCCGTATAAGCCCACAGCGTGCCCGCGCCGTCGAGTTCCAGCTGGTTGACTTGCACCGGCGGAAACTGCCAGGCCGTTTCCGCCTGCGTCCACCGCCCGCCTTCTAACCGGAACAAGCCGCGTGAGGTCCCGATCCACATGCGGCCGCCATCCTCGGCAAAGCTCATCGCCGTGTTAGGTGGCAAGCCATCCTGAGTGGAATAGTGCTGCGATGTTCCATCCTCACCGATGAAGCTGGCGCCGCCGAACAGATAGCCGACCCACAAGCCCCCCGCTGGCCTTGCCCACAGTGCATAGATTTGCGATGTCGGCAAAGGAACGCCGGCAACCTGCTGGACGCGTTCGAACTTGACCCCATCGAATCGGAACAAGCCTCCACTGGCGACAACCCAGATATAGCCATCGCGCGTCTGGGTCATGGCGATCATGCCGCTTGGCGCGCCGGTCTGGACCGTCCAGTGCATCTGGTGCAACTGGAAAAGCGGGACCTCCGCCAGCTGTGCGAATGCCGGCAGACATGCGCACAGCGTCAGGGCCCACCCCAGCACAAGCCGAAATGCCAACGCTGGTGCACGAGACACGCTCACGCCGCGCGTGCGCCAAGCCGGCGTGGACGAGGTGGAACCCGTGCGTTGTGACGGTCGGGAGGCACGGGAGGGTGGCAAGCATCGCCTGATAGGCCCAGCAGATCGGCAATGCGCACCAGCTCGGCAAACGAACGCGCACCCATTTTATCCATGACACGCTTGCGATGGATCTGCAGTGTCGCCTCGCTGATGCCCATGGCTGCGGCAGCCTGCTTATTGAGCAGGCCATCGGTGACCAGCTGTAATGCTTGCCGCTCGCGCGGCGTCAATGCTGCGTAGCGCGCCATTGCGTCCGCGAACCTGGTCGCCGTCGCCACGATCCACTCGTCGAGCTGCGCATCGATGCCATCGAGATCGTCCGATCGCAACAACACACAGGGCGCGTGTGCGCCATCCCCCATCACCAGCATGGCCGGCTTGACTGCCGCATCGCGCCGGGCGGCCACCTCACCGCACGATAGCGGAAGTCCTGGTGTTTGCCAGCGGCTGGCATCGACCAGGACGAACATGATCGGAGGAGGCTGTTGCATGCGGATGGGTCCCGTTGGAACGCCTACTACCGTAACTGCGCGTCCCCGCCCCCACAATGCTCTCAAGTCCAGCAACTGCATTGCACCTTAGGGTAATAGCCGAGCATCGGATCGGCAGTGAGTGCTTCGCTACGCGATGCGTCAACCCGTCCGGGCACTGCCCCAGCTGACGCGGAAGTCTTGCGCGGTCCGAATGCCGAACCCACCCTGGACCACGACCGGATTGCCGTCGAATCGCATGTCCGGTAGCCGTTGCGCCATTGCAGCCAGGCCTTCCTCAAGCTCGATCATGGCCAATGCCTCACCGAGACAGCGATGGACACCACCGCCGAATACGAGTTGGCGCTTGGGAGCGTCAGTGCGATGAATGTCAAAGTGCTCCGGTTCCGCATACAGCGCCGGGTCACGTAGTGCAGATAGCGTGGACAAAGACAGGATCTTCCCTGCAGGCACCAAGGTGTCATCCAGCACGATGTCCTCTAACGTGATACGCGGCACCGATGCCACCGCCGGCTGATAACGCAGGCATTCGCGTACTGCCGCCGGAATCAATGCTGAGTCGCTGCAGACCGCTTGCCACTGCTCCGGATGCTGCAGTAAGAGCGAGGTCTGGATTGCAAGTGCACTGCGCGTGGTGTCGCTCCCGGCGAGCAGGATGGACATCAATTGCGCCACGACTTCGGTCTGGGAGAGCTGCCCGGATGCATCGCTGGCAGCAATGTAGCTGGTGATGAAGTCCTCGCGCGGGTGACGCCGACGGTGGGCGATCAAGCCCCGCTCATAGGCATCGAGCTCGCCTGAAGCTTGCTGTAGCTCGGGGACTTCGCCAGGGGTAAAGGTGGAATTGAACGCGCGTGACACGCTGTAAACGCAACGGGTGAAGTCCGGGATATCCGTCTCGGGCAATCCCAGGATGTGGCAAATGACACGCGCAGGAAGCCAGCTTGCGAAGTCGCCGATGACGTCCATTGCGCCCGCGTCGTAGCGCGCATCGATCAGTTGTTCGGCAACGCGACGCGCGTAGGGGCGTACGTCCTGGACGAAGCGCGACGCAAATGCCTGAACGAGCGGTAGGCGCCGGTTCCGATGTGCCGTTCCATTGCTCAGCACCATGGTGTGCTTCAGGAACTCGAGCAAGGGACCATCGGTCACACCGCGCGCGGTGGCGATAGCGATGAGGTTCCGGAGGTGATGACCCCGACCCAATGGCCGCTCAATCTTGGCTCCGAGCGCGATTGGCAATTCGTTGCCGAGCCCAATCCGCATCTGAACGATCGCGCGATTCCGCTCAACATGGGCAAGGTGGCGGGCGGTGGTTCGGCCATCAACGTGATGGTGTGGGCACGCGGCCACCAGGCGGATTGGGACAGCTTTGCGCAGGAGGCCGGCGACGAGGGCTGGAGCTATCGCTCGGTGCTGGATGTCTACCGCCGCATCGAAGACTGGCAGGGCATTGCCGATCCGCTGCGACGCGGGAGCGGTGGCCCGGTCCATGTCGAAACCGCACGCGATCCGCATCCGGTTGCCAGCGCCATGGTCGAGGCCGCCGCATCCACAGGCCTGCCGACGTTCGATAGTCCCAATGGCGAGATGATGGAAGGCCGCGGCGGCGTCGCCTTGACCGAACTGATCGTCAAGGACGGCAGCCGCGCGTCGATCTTTCGCGCTTACGTGTGGCCCAAGCGCCACCAGCCGAACCTGACCGTGCTGCTGCAGACGCAGGTGAGCCGACTGCTGTTCGACGGCCACTCGGTGGTGGGCGTGGAAGCGATCGTTGGCGATCGTCGCCAACGGTTCATGGCCGACCGCGAGGTGGTGGTGTCGCTGGGCGCGATCAATACACCCAAGCTGCTGATGCAGTCCGGGCTCGGCCCCGAATCGGAACTGCGTCCCCATGGCATCCACGTCGTCCAGCATTTGCCGGGCGTCGGCCGCAACCATCAGGACCATGTGGCCTTCGGCTGCATCTTCGAATCCAGGGCGCCGATCGCTGCGCAGTATGGCGGCTCGGAAGCCACGCTCTATTGGAAGACCGACCCGGCGTTGCAGCTACCGGACGTGTTCCACTGCCAGCTGGAATTTCCGGTGGCTACGCCCGAAACCGCGCACATGGGCGTGCCGGACCACGGCTGGATGGTGTTCGCCGGACTGTCGCATCCCAAGAGCCGCGGCAGCTTGCACCTGACCGGTAGCGATCCGGGCGCGCCGCTGCGCATCCACGCCAACACGCTCTCCCACCCCGACGATCTACGGGCGGCGCGTGCCAGCGTTGCCATTGCCCGGGAGCTTGCCCATGCACCGGCGTTCGACGCATTACTGAAGCGCGAAGCGATGCCCGGGCCGCTCTCGGGTGCCGAGATGGACCAATACCTGCGCAACTCCGCCATCACCTTCTGGCACCAGGGGTGCACGGCGCGAATGGGCCGCGATGCCCTCTCCGTCGTCGATGGCCAACTGCGCGTACACGGCATCGACCGCCTGCGCATCGCCGATGCCTCGATCCTGCCCAATGTCACCAGCGGCAACACGATGGCCCCGTGCGTGGTCATCGGTGAACGCGCCGCCGACATCATCAAAGCGGCCCATCGCCTCTGAGCCGCTTCACTCGTTCAACCACGCTCGTTCACCGAAGGAGATCCACCATGCGCTTTCCGTTCCCGTTACTGCTGACAGCCGCCATGGCTGCCGCCACCATGAGTGCTGCCCAGGGCGCTGCCCCCACTGAAGCGCTGCCGGCCGATGCTGCACGCAATGTCGTGTTGGTGCACGGCGCCTTCGCCGATGGCTCCGGTTGGCGCAACGTCTACGAGCGCCTGGTCAAGCGCGGCTATCGCGTGACCATCGTGCAGAACCCGCTCACCTCGCTGGCCGACGACGTCGCGGCCACCCGACGCGCGCTCGATCAGCAAGACGGCCCAACGGTCCTGGTGGGACACTCCTGGGGCGGCACGGTGATCAGCGAAGCCGGCGTGCACGACAAGGTCGTCGGCCTGGTCTACGTCTCTGCACTCGCGCCCGATGCCGGCGAGACCACCGCGCAGCTGTACCAGGGCTTCGCACCAACGCCGGAGTTCGTGATCGACACCCGGCCCGACGGCTTCGGCTTCGTGCGCCCGGCCAACTTCAAGGCCGGCTTCGCCAATGATGTGAGCGATGCCGACGCTGCATTCATGGCCGCGTCGCAGGTGCCGATCAAGATGTCCGCATTCGGCGAGCGGCTGCACCATGCGGCCTGGAAGAGCAAACCGAGCTGGGCCGTGATCGCCACCGAGGACAAGGCGTTCGACCAGGCGATGCTGCTGCACATGGCCAAGCGCATCGGCGCGGACATCACCACCGTGCCGGGAAGCCACGCGCTGTTCATCACGCAGGCGCAGACCGTGTCCGAAGTGATCGACCGCGCAGCACGTGATGCTGCGACAAAAGCCAAGTCCACCTCCAAAGCCAAGAGCAGCGCCAAGACAGGCTGACGCCAAGGTCGATAGCGAACGGGACCGTCGCCGACCATCGGCGACGGCCACCCACGACAGAAGCAGACTCGACAATGCGGTTCATTCGAAAACCTCGTGGTCGGATCGGGCTGGCGATGGGATCGGCCCCTCGCCCATGTCGTCGCAGAGCGAGTGGCTGGTCACAAGATCGAAGAAAAGTCGTCATCGACCACGGCACGGAGCGTGACCACCCGCTTGTCGACGTGGCAAGCCGACACAAAAACACCCTAGCATCGTGCGTGAAGATGCTGTCCCCGCGACGGCGTATCGTGGCACGCCGCGCATGGACGCACTTCCCCAACGCGGTCGATTCGGTCACCCCAGCCGGTCGACACTCGGAATCTGTCCGCGAACGCGGTCATGCCGGGATAGAGAGTCGATGATCAAGCTGCATTCCAACTCCCCCTCCTCCTCTGACGTATCCGTTGCGCGTCCCGCACCCGCCGCCAAGGTGCTGGTGGTGGACGACGACCAGGCGATGGCACAAGTCGTCATGGGCCACATCCGCTCCCACGGCATGGAAGCCTTTGTCGCCACCAGCAGCAGCGAGGTTGCCGAGGCCTTGCGTCGGCGCGAACCGGATATCCTGCTGCTGGACCTGATGCTCAAGCACGAAGACGGTCTGGACTTGTTGCGCGCCTTGCGCAAGGAATCGGACATTCCGGTGATCATCATGACCGGGCATCGCCGCGACGAAATCGATCGCGTGGTAGGGCTTGAGCTGGGCGCCGACGACTACCTGCCCAAGCCGTTCGGGCTGCATGAACTGACCGCACGGATCCGCGCCGTGCTGCGTCGCCATATCGCCTCCAAGGTGGCGGTGGCGCGTGATGCGGGCGAAGGCCGGGTGCGCTTCGCTGCCTGGGAATTCGATTTGCAGGCCCGCACGGTGGGGCGCGCGGGTACGCCCGCCATTCCGCTGACCAAGGGCGAGTACGCGCTGCTGCGCGCCTTTGTCGATGCCCCCGGCCGACCGCTGAGCCGAGAGCACCTGATGCGTGCCACGCGTTTGCATGAGGACGTGTTCGATCGCAGTATCGACGTGCAGATCCTGCGCCTGCGACGCAAGCTGGAACAGGATCCGCGCGAGCCGACGCTGATCGTGACCCAGCGCGGCGCCGGTTATGTCTTCACGCCGCCGGTCGAGCACGCTCGATGACACAGCCGCCGGCGCGAGCCAGGCCAGACCATCGCAAATGGCGTTGGTCGCCGGCGCCGATCCTTAAAGTCGCGCTCGCTTCTGCAGCGTTACTCGTCATGCCGCTCGTGCCGGCAGCTGAAATTGCAGCCCCGTCGGTGCGCACAGGCGAGCCCATCCACGCCATCCAGCCAGCGACCGGCCTGGATAGCCGCAAGGTCGCACTCGGCGCGCTGCTGTTCAATGATCGCCGGCTGTCGGGCGACAATCGCGTTGCCTGCACCTCATGTCATCACCTGGCCAGCAACGGTGCTGCCGCCGATGCGATGACCCGAATGCCCGGGCGCGCGACGCCAGCGTTCAACACACCGACCGTCTTCAATGCCACCGCAAATTTTCGCCTGGGCTGGCGCGGCAATTTCCGCAGCCCGGAAGCGCAAACGGCGTCGTTGCTGGAAAACCCCAGCGTCATGCGCGCCGATATCGCGACGGTGGTAGGACGACTGCAACAAGACACGGTGCTCAATCAGCGCTTTCGCGCGGCCTATGGCAGGCCACCGGATCGGGCCGCGCTGTTCGATGCCATCGCCGCCTACGAACGCTCGCTGGTCACGCCGGGCAGTCGCTTCGATCTCTGGCTGCAAGGCAGCGACGCTGCGCTCAACGCGCAGGAGTTGCGCGGCTACACCACCTTCAAGTCGATCGGCTGCATCTCCTGCCACCAGGGCGTCAACGTGGGCGGCAACCTGTTCCAGCGCAGCGGCATCTTCGCTCCCGCCGCACGGCATGGCACCCCGATCCTGCGGGTTCCCAGCCTGCGCAATGTCGCGACCACCGCGCCCTACTTCCACGACGGCAGCGCGACCACCCTGCCCCAGGCAATCAAGGCCATGGGTACGGCGCAACTGGGCGTCACACTGAGCCCGGCGGATGTGGCCGACATTGCCGCATTTCTGCAGACATTGACCGGCAAGCACCAAGGCCGGCAGTTGACGGCGCCGGCGCCGTGAGGTGGGCGACGATCTTCAGCGCCGTGCTGCTGGCGGGGCTGATCTTCTTCAGCCTGTGCATGGCGGCGCTGGATCGCGACACGCAGCGTTACGGTCATGCGTTGGACGCATTGGACGCGCTGGACATGGTCGATACCAATCTGGACAACGACGTGCTGAAGGCACGCATTGGCCTGTTGCGCGACTACGATTCGCTGGTGAGCGGCGATGCCCGCGCACGCGACATCTTGCAGCACTTGCGCCACCTGGCCGATCACGACCCTGCGTTGTTCCGGGCGATCGCGGCGCTGGACGCCGACTACAACGAGAAATCGCTGCAGCGGGAACTGTTCAAATCGCAGAACTCGCTGCTGTCCAATTCGCTGGCCTACTTCTGGAGCGAGAGCAGCGCGCAGATCCGGCAAGGCGAAGATCCCGCTGAGGCGCGCGCAGCGGGCATGCTGGCGAGCGCGGTACAACGCCTGAGCCTGGACACGACCGGTGATGCAGTGGCACTGGCACGCCGACGCCTGGACGAAGCGGCACAACGCACAACCAGCGCGCCACTGCTCCCGCATGGACGCATGCTGCTGAAGCTGCTGCCGGAGACAGACACCACCATCCGCCGCATGCGTCCGATCGCTTCGCTGGCCTCGTATGGACAGCTCAAGACGTATCTGCAACAGCAGCATGCCAGCCAGCAGGCCACTGCACGCCAGGTTCGCTTCCTGTTGCTGGCATTGGCCGTGGTCATGTTGGGCGCCTTGCTGTACCTGGGCAAGCTGCTGCGGCAACGCGCGCGGGTGTTGCGTCGACGCGCGGAATTCGATCGCTTGATGGTCGCGGTGTCGCGCCGCCTGGTGGCCAACGATCGCCATCAGCTGGACGCCGGCATCGAGGCCGGACTGGTGCGGTTGGCGAAGTGGGCCAAGCTGCCAAGCGCTCGCCTGGGCCTGGTCCCCGTCGGCAGCGACGCGCGGATCTGGCCCGATCCGCAGGACGACACCTTCCGCGCGATGCTTGCCGCGCTGGCATCCACCCAACCGATCGCCGCCAGCGATGTGCTGGTCGTCGACGCCAACGGCACCGTCGCCGTGTTGGGCACGCCCGAACGCGTGCGCGACGCGCAGTGGCTGTGCCTGCGGCAACACGCAGACGCCGGGACGGTCGCGCTGCTGTGCTTGCGGCTGCCGCCACGCGCCCCGCGCCGCGATCGCGGCCTGGCGGCATTGGCCGAACTGTTGCCGCAGCTGCATATCGCGCTCGACACACTGTTCGATGCGCTGGAGCGGCGACGACTCGAAGACGAAGCACTGGCGCTGGAACATCGCCTGGAACTGGCCCGACGGATGGAAACGCTGGGGACCATGGCCAGCGGTATCTCGCACAACTTCAACAACATCGTCGGCGCGATCCGCGGTAATGCCGAGATCGCACTGTCCAAACTGGACCCGCACTCGCCGGCTTCGGAGCACCTGCTCGAGATCAGCCAGACCACCGCCCACGCCTACGATCTGATCGAATCCATCCTCAGCTTCGGCCGCGTGCAGAACTACAACGTGCAGCCGGTCGAATTGAACGCCTTGCTGCAGGGCGCGGTCTCGCTGCTGTCGGTCTCGCTGCCCTCGACGGTGGCCATCGACCTGCAGCAGGAGCAGGAGCCGCTGCACGCGCTGGGCAATCCGGCACAACTGCAGCAGATCATTCTGAATCTGGCCAGCAACGCTGCGCAGGCGATGGATATGCGCGGCACGGTCACGATCCAACTGTCCGCCGGAAAAGGCACTGCAACCGACGGCGCGCCCCGGCGCATCGCGCAGTTGCGTGTGAGCGATCACGGCATCGGCATCCCGCCCGACCAACTGGATCGCATCTTCGATCTGTTCTTCACTACCCGCAGCGGCGGCACTGGGTTGGGGTTGGCAACGGTTCGCAAGATCATCGATAACCACGACGGGCGGATCGACGTGGACAGCGCACTCGGTGTCGGCACGACCTTCGTGGTCGAGCTGCCGCTGCGCACGGGCATCACAGCCGCGCCCCAGGCCGCTCCCCTGCCGAAGACGCGCTCGCGCCATGCGAGCTTGCTGTTGTTGTGCGACGACGCGGCCGAGCTCTACCGTCTGGAAGAAATGCTGGCCGCACTCGGGCACGAACCGGTCGGCATGTTGGAGCTGCCGGCCGCCGTCGCGATGGCGGCTGCCAATCCGGCGCGCTTCGATGGCGTGTTGCTCAAGCGCGATCGCGCCGGCGATGCCGAACAGGCCATCGGCGCGCTGCACGCCGCGGCACCCACGCTGCCGCTGATCCTGGCCACACGTGCGACGAGCCTGGCGACACGCAAGGGTTTGGGCGGCGCCATCGCCGAGATCATTGCGCAGCCGTTCGATCTTGGCGCGCTGGCCATGGCGCTGGAACGTGCACTAGGTCGCACGCTAGAAGTTACAACGCAGGATGAAGGCACCCCTGCTCTGTGACAAATGAAACACAGTCGCTGCGGATCGACACCGGAACGTAGCGCGGGCTGCCTAGCGTAGCGGATGCCCAGGCGCAGCAGACCGCCTGCATTCCACTACGAGCGATCCACGACATGAATATCCGACCAAGCGACTTACCTCTTCTGGTGTCCCTCGACGCATTGCTCGAGCTGAAGAACGTCACCCACGCAGCGCAGCGATTGCACATGAGCCAACCGGCACTGTCTTCGCAACTGGCACGGTTGCGCGTGCTGTTCAAGGATCCCTTGCTGATGCCCTCGGACACCGGGCGCGGCATGGTGGCCACGCCGCGTGCGGATCAACTGGCATCGCCACTGCGCGAAGCCATCGGCAAACTGAGTCTGCTCGGCAAGGACAGTGCGTTCGATCCGTCGACGTCTTCGGCGAGTTTCCGCATTGCCGCCGCCGCCGATGCGATCGGCACGCTGGGTGCGGGGTTGGCGGGATCGATCCAGGCCCAGGGCAATCCGAAGATGCGCCTGGAGTTCGTGCAGATCGGTGCCGACACCAGCCTGGACGCCTTCGAAAGCGGCGAGCTGGATCTGCTGATCGATCATGCGCAGGCAGTTCCTTCCGCGCTGCGTCTGCGCCGCCTGCGCGACGAACGTTACGTGCTGGTGCAGCGCCGTGGCCATCCGCGCGGTACCGCAGCGCTGAGCGCGGCAAGTTACAGCCGGCTGGCGCATGTGCAGGTGGCACACGCACAGGCCTGCAACCTCGCCATCGATGCGCAACTGCAGCAGTTGGGCCACACCCGCCAGATCGCGGTGACCGTGTCGCAGTGCGCGACCGCGCGCGACATCGTGCTCGGCACCGACATGGTCGCCACGGTGCCGGCCACGCTGGCGGCGGAGAGCGGGCATGCACCGCTGGACTGTTTCGACCTGCCCTTCCCGCTGCCGGACATGGCGCTGGCAATGGCCTGGCACCGCCGCAACGATGGCCATGCCGCGCATCGCTGGTTGCGCGAGCGCGTGCTGGAACTGCTGGTTCCAGAAACGCCCGCCGCGCCGGTAGCGCCGCCGGCAGCGCGACGCACCGCCGGCCGTGGCGACCTCATGCTGTCCGTCTCGTGAGCGGCGCCATGCAGATCGACAGCGAACAGCTACTGCAGCCGGTGGACGCACAGGCGCCGTCCGGTCCGAACCTGGAATACACCCCGGAGTTCCAGAGCCTGGAAGAACTGGCGCGCCCGCGTCAGGAACGCGCACTGGGCGCGGGCGTGCTGGTGCCCGAGGCGCCGGAATGGCGTCAGGTCGCCGACAGCGCCGAGCACTTGTTGCTGCGCTCCAAGGACTTGCGGCTGGGCATCTTGCTGAGCATTGCCCGCCTGCACCAGGACGGGCTGGTGGGCTGGTCCAGCGGCGTCAGCCTGCTCCGGCAACTGCTGGAGCGGTTCTGGGACGACGTCCATCCTGGTCTGGATGCCGATGAGGACAACGACCCGACCGAACGCGTCAACGCCATCGCGGCGCTGGCCGACAGCGAGCGCACGCTGACGCAGCTGCGCAACGTCCGCCTGTTCAAGGGACTGCATCCTGGGCATTTTTCGCTGCGCGATCTGCGCATCGTGCAGGGCACGCTCAAGCGCGCTGCGGACGACCCCAGCGAAGCGCCAGAGCCGGCCGCCATCGATGCCTGCCTGCGCGACTGTCCGCTGGAGGTGCTGCTGGAGCTGGATGCGGCCCTGGCCGCTGCGCAGGACGATATCGCCGCCATTGCCGGCGTATTCGCCGAGCGCACCCCCGGATACGGCCCGGAGCTGGCGCCGTTGACGCACGACCTGGGCGAGTTGCGCGCGTTCCTGCGGCCTTATGTCGCCGAGCGTTCCGGCTCCACGGCCGACCCGACCGAGCATGCAGCATCCGGCACCGATGATGCCAATGCATCTGCACCGCGGGCGCAGGTCCTGGAGCATCCGGACGACGTTCGCCGCATGCTCGATCAGCTGTGCGATTACTACGCGCGGCGCGAGCCTTCCAGCCCGGTGCCGTTGTTGTTGCGGCGCGCGCAACGGCTGGTCGGCCTGGATTTTGCCGCGCTGATGCGCGACCTGGCGCCACGCGGGATCGACGAGCTGCAGGTGGTGTCGGGCCAGGACCATTCCGATTAGCGGCTGACAGAACCACCGCACCGCCGCCGGGCGGGCGTGGACGACGCTGTGGATCCTGATGCAGTACGTCTGCACTGTGGTTTTTGTGTGCCATCCACGCTCACCTGGCGGCTGCTCGCGACTGTCGGTCAAACGCGCTAGCCGCGTTGCCGGCCTGCATGGCGGGCGTCACAACGTAGAAAGGCCATGCCAGTACACCCAGGCCGCGCCCAGCAGCATCACCGCCGCCCATAAGCGCAGTTTCCACGAGCGCAACGCCGCCTGCAGGGCGTTCGGCGGCTGGCGATCGCGCCGTACCGTCACGATTGGGGTCGGCAAGTTGCGCGGCGCTGCGACACGCCGGCGGCGCTCGGTCGGTTGGCCTGCCGAGCGCACGATCGATTGCAACAATTGCAGGCGCCGCCGCCGATACTCGGACGGGTCCAGGCGCCGCTCCGCCTGCGCCGCGTTCAAGTCCTGCAGGACCAGGTTGGCCCGGGTTTCCCAGTCGTTCATTCCAGTTCTCTCACCAGGCGTGCACCGATCCCGCGCGCGGCCTCGCCATCGGAGCTCACCGGACCGGGGCCGATACAGGCAGCCGCACCGCGCTGGCTGCCGCGCACGGCCACGCCGTCTCCATCCTGGACCCACTCGGCGATGCCGCCGGCCATGTCGAGCAGCCCCCAGCTGTTGGAGACGGTCGCCGTGCAGGCGCGCTCGCCGGCGCGTGCCGCACGCAACCACTCGGCATCGCGCGGCAGTCGGTATTTGCGGCCGCTGACACTGCTCAGCCAGGCGGCGTAATCGCCGATCAGCGCAAGGCGTACGTCGTCCACCGGCGCCGACCTGCGTGTCCAGCGCGAGACGCTGCAACGTTTGGTGTCGGCGCAGAACAACGCGAAGTCGGCCACGCTGATTTCCCGCCGCATCATCGCCAGCGCCCGCCCGGGCTTGGGCAGCACCACCAGTTCAGGGCCACGACCATGCTTGCCCAGGTCGTCGCTGCAGATGGCCGCACCGCCAGGCGGTGCCGAGACCCGACAGGGATCTTCCGGCTTCGTCGGCGTTGCAGGCGAAGCCGCCACCGGCTCGAGCTTCGGCAGCAGTGTTGCGGTGTAGGACGCACGTTGTCGGCCGGCCTTGGCGACATCGCTCTGGAAGGCCCGGAAGCCGTCGGCGTCCTGCGCTTGCAGCGCCGTCCTGCGCTCGCGCAGACGCTGCAGCACTGCCGGCGCAGGCAGTGCGGTGCCGAGCTGTTCCAGCTCCAGCGCAAACTGGTAACGCGCCAACGCCTGACGCAGGCGCGGCGCGTCCTGTGCGTCCAGTCCCTGCCCAATAACGGCACTGGCGTCTTTCCAGCGTCCTTCGCGGCACAGGCCGCGGGCCAGTCCCAGATAGGCATCGGTCAGCCGCTGCGCGCCTTCGCTGCGCAGGAAGGGATGGCCCGGGCTGCTGGCCGCGATCTGCGCCAGTTGATTCTTCACCTTGACGACATCGTTGGCGGCCGCCGCGGTGCGCACCGACTCGATGCGCGTGGCGATCTGCGCGGCAAGCTGGGTCTGCGCATCGTCCACCAGCGGCGCCGGCGGGACCGACGGCGCGGCGGATGCGGTGACGGTTGCCGCGTCGAGCTCGTGGGCGCATTCCTGCAGCTGCGCGGAGTGCGGGAAGACGCGGCGCCCGGTCGCGAGCCAGCGGCGTGCTGCATCGATGCGACCTGCGCTGAGCGCATCGGCGCATCCGCGCCGGTAACGCAACTCGAGTTCGGCATGCCGCAGCAGGCCGCTGTCCGGTGCCAGGCGGCGCACGCGGTCGAGCAGCGCGACCACGTTGCCGGGTTGATCTTCGAACAGGGCGCCGGCGTCGATTGCGCCGGTCAATGCGGTGTCCAGACCATTGAGCAGGCGATCGCGCTCCTGCTCCATGGCGCTGCGGCGTGCGTCCAGGCGTGGCGAAAACAGCTTCCACTGGTCGCGCAGGATCAAAATGCGCTGCGCGCCCACATAGTCTTCGCGGCCGCGTGCCGGCTGCCAATAGTAATCCAGCCGCCGCAGCAGGAAGGCTTCGATGGTGCTGCTGCGGTCCAGGATCAAGCGCCGGCGGTCGTCCTCTCCCAGCGCCCACAACGCCGCCCGTGCGTGCGCCTCGTGCACGAACCGGTTCGGCGCTTGTGGCGAGAAGCGCTCGAGCACCCCGGCCACCTTCTCCCGCTGCGCATGCACCTGCAGCCACACCGCCGTACCGGCGCCGCCGGCCAGCAACAGCACGCCGGCCAGCAGGTACGGCAACACACGCTCGCTGCGGCTGCGTGGGCGCAGTTGCTCCAGCAAGACCGTCATCGTCGGCCGCGCCGCGGCCGCGAACGCCAGGCTGCTGCGCAGTGCGCGATTCTGCCGGCGGCTCAGCGTCGACAACGGCGCCACGCGCAGCTGCTGCGCCTGCGCCTGCGTCGCCGATTGCTTGCCGAACGGGTGGCGGCCGGACAGCAGTTCATACACCACGCAGCCGAACGCGTAGACGTCGTCGGCGAACGCCGGCTCGTCGCCGCGCAACATTTCCAGGCTGGCGTAGGCGGGTGTCAGTGCGCCCAGCGTCGCGGCGTCGAACAGCGTGTGGTCATCGCCGGATTCGGCGCCGGCCAATTTCGCGGCACGGGCGATACCGAAGTCGAACACCTTGGCCACGTTTCCTGCGCCGACCATGACGTTGCCCGGCTTGAAATCCGAATGCACGATGCCGGCCGCATGCGCGCGTTGCAGGGCGCGCCCCATGCCTTCGATCAGCGGCCATGCCTCGGCCAGCGGCATGCCCTCGCCCAGCCGGCTGCGGATCAGCCCGCGCAGGTCGTCGCCCTCGATGTACTCCATCGTCATGAACACGATGGCGCCGTCCTTGTCGAAGTCGTACACGCGCACGATATGGTCGTGGGCCAGGCTCTGCGCGCGACGCGATTCGCGCTGCAGTGCGATCAGCGAATCCGGATGACGGCGAAAATCGTCGTTGAGCACTTTCACCGCGATATAGGGATGGCGGTCACGTGCCTCCACCTTGCGTTCGTCGCGCGCCAGGTAAACCACGCCCATGCCGCCACGGCCGATTTCGCGCACCAGCAGAAAGCGTGCCTTCAGCAGCATGCCCACGCCCACCTGGGCCTCGCCCTGCAATTGCGCGACCCGCCGCCAGCTCGATGCGCCGGCACTGTCATCGCTGTGCGTTGGCGGGTTGACCCGGGTCGCCGCGTCCGCCGACGCCTGCGCGGCGCGCTGCTGGGTCAGCGGTGCGATGCGGGTGACATCGTCATCCACAGCCGGCGGCTGTGGTGGCGTATCGGCAAGTTCGCGGGCCGGTCGTACGCGGGTACGGTCGTCGTCCGGCGGCGAGGTGCGGCCGGTCGTGTCGTGATCGCGGGTGGTCATGGCAGAGCATTCCGTGGGGCCAGGCGCAGGGCCACGGCCGAGACGTTGTCGCGCCCGGCACGGCCGAGCGCGGTATCGAACAGGCGCGCCACCAGCGCAGCGGGCTGCTGCTCGCGCCGGCAGTGGGCGGCGATCTCATCGTCGCTGAGTTCCTTGTTGATGCCATCCGAGCACAGCAGGTAGTGCTGCCCCGGCCGGCGCGCGCGCACCATCCAGTCCACGTACAGCGCATCGTCGGCGCCGATCGCGCGGGTGAGCGCACCGCCGGCCGGCTGCGTTCGTCCCACCTGCGTCAACTCGTCCTTGTCGCCGGCCACGTGGTCGCGGGTCAGCAACTGCAGCCGGCCTTCTTCGAACGCATAAGCACGGCTGTCGCCCACCCAGCCGCACATCAGCAGGTCGTGGTCGTGCACCAGCACCACCACGGTGCTGGCGATCACGTCCACCCGCCGCGCGCGCGCCAAGGCACGCAGTTGCTGGTTGACCTGGCTCAGCCGCGCATCGATGGCGTCGACGAAGCTGGCCAGGTCACCGTCGCGCCGCAACGCGCCCAGTGCATCGACGACCATGCGACTGGCGAGATCGCCGGCACTGTGGCCACCCAGCCCATCGGCCACTGCCCACAGACCGAGATCGTCGCGCAGCAGGATCGCATCCTCGTTCTGGCGCCTGACATTGCCTTGCTCGGTACGCCCGGCGGACACGTAACAGGCGCTCATTGCATGTGCTCTGCAACGCATGCGTTCGCTGTTTGCAATGCGCCAAGCAGGACGTGTGCATGGCAGGCCGCAGGCCAGCCGGCGAACTGCATCCAGGCACCCGGCGCAGATCCTGTCATGGCCGTCCACCACAGGCTGCTGCCAGCGGTGATTGCGCCAGCAGGCGACGGCGGCGACGGCGGCGACGCCGACATGGTTGTCTCGTCGTGCGCCTGCTGTGCGAGTGTCACGCAGACGCGGTCCAACCAGGCACCGTCCTGCTGTCGCTCTGCCCCGATGTTGCACAACACTGTGTCGGCAGCATCCAGCCACGTTGGCAAATGCAGATAGGTCGGCATGACCGCAGCCGTCGTGCCATCGGCATCGCCTGCAGGCAGCGGTGCGGCGATGACCAGGGGAAAGGCGCGGCCGACCCGATCGACGCTGGCACGCATCGCCCCGGCCCATGCGGCCGTCCCAGCCAGGCCCGGCAGCAGCACGAAGCGCCACACCGGTGCCTGGCCCTCAGGCGCCCTGCTCACTGCCCCGGCGGCAGACAGCACGCCTTGCATCGCCGCGTGCCATGGGTCGACAAAGCTCTCCGGCAAGCGCCGATGCACGAAATCGCCAACCGCGGGCAGCTTGCCGTAGAAGCCCGGCGGGCATTGCACGGCGCTCATGGGCAACTGAACCGCTGCACGGCCGACGCCGCAAAGGGATGCCGCAGGCTCGCCGGCTGGACGTCCAGCCGCACCGTGGCGCTGCCCAGGGCGAGGCTGGCGGTGTAATCCAGATCGCCGCTGCGTCGCAGCCGCCCGGCCTGCAGCGCCCGAAACCAGGCCCAGGGACCGCGGTATTCGAGCATCGGCAAGGCCTGCCCGCTGGCGTCCCACGCCGCGACACGCACCAGGCCCGGATTGGGTCCGGGCCAGGTCATCGACTGGCTGGCACGCGCGCCTTCGCGCACCTCCAGGGTTTGCCCATCCACTTCCAGTTGCAGTCGGCTGATTGCCGCTTGCAGTGGGATGGAGACAGTGAAGGCGACCTGCGGCTGCGCGCCGCCGCCCGCGAAGAACGCTTGCTTGATCTCGTCGGCCAGTTGCGCGCGCTCCAGCACGTCGTCGGCACCGACCGCCACCATGCCCGGATTCCATTGCCAGCGGCGCCCGCTGGTATCGACCTTGCCGAGCAGGGACTGCTGCGCAAAGCGGTCCATGCGCCCGCCGGGTCCGAACAGTTCGGCGAAGTCGCGCAACGGGATGTCGTTGCGGCTGCCCGGCACGAACGGGAAGCGCCCGCTCACCAGCAGCGCGCACTCGCGTCCGGTCGCCTGCCGCTGCGCGTTGCGTAGCGCCTCGCCGGCGCTGCTGGCAGTCAATGCGCGGCCGCGGCCGGATAGGGTCGCCATCCAGTTTCCCAGCGGCGGCGGCAATTGTTCGGCCTGTTGCGCGGCGATCAGCAACGCCGGATCGTTCTGGTCGGCGGCAACGCCGGCAGCAGCGCCCAACAGCGTACGGCTCATCTGGGTCAGCGCGGCCAGGGTTTCGTCCAGCGCGCTGGCGCCCGGGCCGCCATCGAGCAAGCGGTTGAGCGGCTCGAAATGGCGTTCGATCGGGTCGGCCGCCACATCGGGCTCGGCCGCGGCGGTGGCCTCTCCACCCGCTGCAGCACTCGCACCGCCCTTGGCCGGTGGCGTGCGCCCCAGTGCGTGGGTGTGTTCGCGCAGCAGCACCAGCAAGGCCTTCAACGGCGATGCCGGCCCGCCCAGCTTGGCGGCCACCGCACTCGCCTGCCCGGTCTGGGCGACCGGCCGCAGCACCAGGTCGGCCAGCAGGCTGTCCCAGGCAGCGATGTAATCGCGCTGATACAGCGCCAATACCTGGCGCTCCAGCTGCGAACGCGCCAGCGGGTCCAGCGGTGCCGTGCCCAGTACCCAATCGTCGGCGAGGAACTGCTGCACACCACGCGCGATGCCGCCACCGGTCTGTGCCTGGAACGCCTGGCGGGTAAACAGCGGCGGCAATGGCGCAGACAACGGCAGGCCACTGCGGCGTTCGAAGACATCGCCCAACAGGCCCAGGCGGCGATCCAGACGTGGCGCCTGGCCGGCATCGACGCCGGGTTGCGTCAGCTTGAGGCCACCGTAGACCAATGCCGGCAGTTCGGCGGTTCGCAGGCTCGCCCGTGTCTGTTCGATCTGCTGCCGATCCAGCGCGAGCGCGCGGGCACCGTCCACCGGACCCAGCAGGGCGCGCAGATGCCGGTTCAATCCCGCACGCACCGACGCATCGTCGGGAAATATCTGCCGCCAGACCGTGCCTGCCAGCGTGGCCAGATGCAGGACGTCGCGGCGCGCCGGGTCGCCCAGCATCAGGTAGCCCTTCAGCAGCGGATACAAGCGTTGCGGATCGTTGCTGGCCTGCTCCAGCTTGCGTCGCAGCGATTGCGCCAATGCCGGCAGCAACGCGCCATTGAGGTCGCGCAGATAGGCGTCCTGCACATCGCGCGCCAAAGCGCTGCCCTGGTGCAGACCGAAGCGTCGCGACCACGGGATCGACTGACCCGGCGGCAGTGCCACATCGCGCGCGCGCGCCAGCGCGTCGAAACGCTGCAAGGCCTTGGCATAGAACGCGGCCTCGCCGGCATCGGCAGGCAGCGGGCCGGCAGGATAGGCGTCGAGCGCATCGCGCACCTGCCCGATCAGTTGCACGTTGCGGGCGTAACTGCCGGCCATGCCCGACAGCACGCCCAGGGTGGTGGCGGTCAACACGGCCCAGCAAGCCAGCTGCAGCAACCGACGGCGCTGCGCGCTGCCGGGTTGGCTGCCGGCCAGGCCCGCCTCGGCGAAGACGACGTCGTTTAGCAAGCGTGGCAGGAAGTAACTGCGTGGCGCGCTGATGGCCGGCGGCAGGCCGGCAGCGGCGACGCCGAAGTGTCGCGCCACTGCCGAGATGACGCGGTCGATCGGATGGCCTTGCTGCGTCCCCGAGCTCAGATAGACACCACGCAGCCACGGCTGGCCGGCATAGCCATGGCGGCCGAACGCGGTCTGCACGAACTCCATCAGCGTCGGCTGCAGCAACCGCAACTGCTGCGGGAAGGACAGCACCGCGGCACGCTCGCGTGCATCGCGCGCCCGATGCACGCGCTCCAGCACGCGCTGATCGATCCGCTCCAGCAGGCGTTCGAGCTCGGTGGGGAATCGCGTCAACGGATCGGTGTCATCGGCGGCCTGCGCCTGTGGGAACGACACTCCCCACACCTGCGCGCGGCCGGCGGCATCCAGATCGGCGAAAAATTCGGCAAAGCCCGACACCAGGTCGCATTTGGTCACGACCAGGTAGACCGGCACGCGGGCGCGCAGTTTGTCGACCAGTTCGTCCAGCCGATGACGCACCGCGCGCGCATGCGACAGACCGGCATCGCCATCGAGCTCCAGCAACTCGGTCACGCTCACGGTCACGATGACGCCATTCAACGGCTGCCGGCGGTGCCGCCGCAGCAGGTCCAGAAAGCCGTGCCAGGCACCGGCATCGGCGATGGCGTCCGAATCCTGGGTGGTATAGCGCCCGGCGCTGTCGAGGAACACTGCCTGGTCGGCGAACCACCAATCGCAGTTGCGCGTACCGCCAACCCCTTCCAGCGCGGCGTGGTTGCCATGTTCCTTGAGTGGAAACTCCAGGCCCGAAGACTGCAGCAAGGTGCTCTTACCGGAACCGGGCGCGCCGATCAGCAGATACCAGGGCAGCACATGCAGGCCGGGACCGTTGCGACGGCGCCGCCGCAGCACCGCCATCGCCTCGGCAAAACGCGCACGCAGGCGGACCTGTTCCTGCGCTGCACGTGCGCGGCTGTCGTTGCCGCTGGCGTCCTCGGCGCTGGCGCCCTGCCCGACCAGTTCGCCGGCCATGCGCTGCTGCTTGGCGTTGTCGTGGCGCCAGCGCAGGTAGCGCCACCCCGCCCACACCAGCAGCAGCACGGCCACGGCCAGCAGGCGGCCGCTCACGCTGGCCAGCGGCTGCATGCGGCCCACGCTGAGATAGGGGCCGCCGACCCAGACGAGCATGGCCAACAGCGCGAGGACGGCAGCACTGGCGACGTGGCGGGTGCGCAGGAAATCGAGCACAAATCGCATGGGTCAGGTCTCGGGAATCAACAGGATTTCGACGCGTCGATTGCGCGCACGGTTGCCGGGCAGCTGCGGCGGTAACGCAATGGGCTGGGAATCGCCCGCGCCGCTGGTCTGGACGCGGCGCGGGTCGCGCAAGCCGGCCGCCAACACGGCGCCCACGCTCTGGGCGCGACGCGCCGACAAGGCGAAGTTGTCCTTGAAGCGCAGCGAGCGCACCGGTTGGTCGTCGGTATGTCCCACCACCACCACCCGCCCCGGCACCTGTTCCAGCGCCGCAGCAACGCGTTCGAGCAGGCGGGTCTGATCGGCATCCAACTCCGCGCTCCCGCTGGGGAACATGGACGCACTGGCCAGGCGCACGGTGCTGCGACCATCGCCCTCGGTCTGGACGGTCAGCCACCCTGCGCGTTGCTCGGCGGCCAGCAGCGGTGCAAGCGCTGCGCTGGTTGCGGGTGTGGCCGCCGCCGGGATCGGCAACGTCACCCGCTCCAGGCCGATGCGCGCCAGCTGCGCGCTGATCGGCGCGGTCAGCGCATTGAGGCGCGCATGCAACCACACGAACGCCAGCAGCACGATGCACAGCGAGGCCAGCGTCGCGATCCACAGCGGCGTGGCCGCCGTATTGCGCAGCAACGGTGCCTGCGCGCCTTGCCAGTTGGGCGACAGCTCGGCAGGCGCCGGCAGGCGCTGGCGCTGGATGAGTTGGTACAGCTCGGCCTGGCGATCGGCCAGCCGCGCGCGCCCGCCCTGTTCCACCCGATAGCGACCGCCAAAGCCGAGCGCCAAGGCCAGATACAGCAGCTCCAGCAGGTCCAGGTGCCGCGCCGGATCGCGCGCCAGCCGATCGAGCAGGTCGAAGACCTTGGCGCCGCCATAGGTCTCGCCGTGGAAGGTCACCAGCAAGGTGCGCTGCGACCAGCCGCTGCCCTCGCCCCACGGCGCGGCCAGCACGGCTTCGTCCAGCAGCGTGCACAGCACATAGCGCGCGGCGATGCCGGTCTTGTCGTCGATGCCCTGTTGCCGCAGCTCCTGCTCGAAGCGCTGCAGGCGCGTGCTGCAGTGTTCGCGCAAGGTGGCGATGTCCGGCGTCTGCGTGGAGTGTCGCAACTGCACCGCCAGCAACAGCAGCGGCGTGGCGGCGCGCACCACCGCATTGCCCTGCATCGCGCCCGGCGCCGCACGCATGACGGCATCCAGGTCGGGCGGTGGCACGGTGCGCGTCGTCGCCTGGCGAGCCGGCGTGGCGGCAGCGGCCCGCGGCGCCGGCGTCGCGCTGCGGACCACGGTGGCATCGTCGTCGTGTTGGTCGACCGTATTGCTCATCTCAATTCCTCACCGCCCACAGCTCCAGTTCCAGGCCGGGAAAACCACTGCCGAAATGCAGCGCCACGCCACCGGAGGTGCGCAGCGTCTTCCACAGCGACGATTGCCGATCGAGTTCGAAGTAAGCGCAACCGGCGTGATACGGCACCTGCCGCGGCGCCATCGCCAGCGCGCTCACGGCCACCCCTGGCAATTGCAGGTTCACCAGGTCGCGAATCTTCTCCACCGGGCCGATCTTCGATTCGGTGGGCAGCCGCTTGCGCAAGTCTTCGGCGCGCAGATCGGCCTTGACCGCCAGCACGAACGCCGCCGAGTCCAGCAAGGCCGGATCGGGCACCATGCCCACCCATACGCCGTACTTGCGTTGCTGCAAGGGCACGGTAATCGCCGACTGTTCGAGCACCGCGCTCAGGCTTTCGCGCAAGGACACCACCACCGGCTCGAAGCTCGCCTGCAACGCATCGTGTGCATACGGCGGGAATGGCCCGCTGCGTTTGCTGGCACGGGTGAAGGTCGCCAGTTCGCCAGCCATCCCCAGCAGCACGCAGTACAGTGCTTCGGGATGCTCCAACGGCGCGCTCGCCCAATGCGCCACCAGCGGTTGGTAGCGGTTGATCACCTGCAGCATCAGCACGTCGGCGATTTCCGCCACGCCACCCCTGTCGCTGCCGGCCACGCGTTCGGCCAGCGCCTGGCCGCGCTGGTGCAATAGCCCCAGCAACTCGGCCAGCAGCGTAGATAGGCGCGCTGCGCCTTCGATCCGGCTGGCGGTCGGGATGAAGGCGTCATCGAGAATCACCCGTCGATCGGCGCGGCATTCGACGATGCGCGCCATCGGCACCTCCACCAGCCCTTCGCCCGGTTCGGACTGCAGGCGCAGGCGACTGGCCAACACGCCCACTTCCAGCAGCACGGTACCGGCGATGCTGCCGGAGGCATCGCCGACTTCCGCTTCGCCCACGCGATAGCGCGCCAGCCGGCTGCCATCGCCATCAGGCCAGGCGCTATCGGGTTGGGCGGTTGCGCGCAGCGGCAGCGCCAGGCTCACCACCTGGTCGCGGCAGTTGGCCGGCACGTCCAAGGCTGGCGGCGCCGGATCGCGATCGGGAATGGAAAACGGCGTGCCGTCAGGAAAGCAACCGCGGGCGCGACGGATGCCGAGCTTGCCGATGGCCAGCAGTTCCGGCTCCAGCTCCAATTGGCTGAATCCCCACGCATGCGGGCGCAGCGCGCCGGCCTGCAGTTCCATGTAGCGCTCGAGATAGCGCTCCTGTTGTTGCATGTGCTGCGGGCGCAGGAACAGGCCCTCGCTCCAGATCACCTTGTTGTAGGGGGTCATGCTCGGTCGCCGTCTGCGGGTTGGGCCTGCGTCTTGGCGCGGGCCAGCTGTTGTTCGTAGGCGCGGGCGAACTCTTCGCCGAACAGGCGGCGGAAGCGCTCGTCAGGATCGCCGAGCAGCTCGCGGTAGTGCTGCGCGTAGCGTCGCCAGGGCCGATTGCCCCAGGACGCGAGCGCGGAATGGCCGGCGGCGTCTGCCTCGAAGCGTGCCGGATCGAACTGGGTGAACACATGCTCGAAGGCCGCACGCATGCCGGCCAGCAAGGCCACCTGGTGACGCCCGATGTCCTCCATCGCTTCGTCGATCGCAGCCGCACCGGTCAGATAGCCGGGGCCTGCTGGCGCCAACAGGCGGGCGACCGCTTCGTCCACGGTGGCGGCGAATTTGAGCGGGTTGTTCTCCGTGCGCTGGATCAGCGTGACCGGCAGGCGCAGGCTGTTCTTCAGCTCGGCGCGTGCGTGCAATACATCCATCAGGCCTGCGGTCATGGCGGCGAACAGCGCAGGCAGTTCGGGTGCATCCGGCGACTGTGCGACGACCGGCTGCGCTGCGGTGGGGACCGCAGCGGACGTCGATGCCGGCGCGACTTCGCTTGCCGAGGCCGGCATTGGCATTGGCGCCGGTGTCGGTGCTGGCGCCGCGGCGACGATGGAAACTGGCGCGGGCTGCAACGGCGTTGGCACGGCCGCGATTGCATCGGCAGCCGGCGGCAACGCAAATTCGCTGCGTGTCAGATCCCAATGCTCGGGCAACACGACGCCAGCGGCAGCCGGCACGGCCACGGGGGCACGATAGGCGTCAGCCGTTGCCGGCGCATGCCCCAGCCCGAACGCCGCCGCATCGCCCTGGCTGCCGGCCAGCGTGAACGAAGTGGCGAACAAGGCCAGCGGGTCGGTGTCGGCCGGTTGCGTCGACGCTGCCCCAAGTTCGGCAAACACATCGCGCTCGCGCTCCAGCGGCGGTTGCTGGGATGGCTGCGGTGGTGGCGTCGGCGACAGTGTCCACGGCTCGGCGTGATTCCAGGTCTGCGTGGCCGCCGGAACAGCGGTGACGCCTGCGCCTTCCACCGCCACCTCGATCTCGAAGGCATCGATGCGCAAGGCGTCGCCGGCATGCAGCGGCACCGGGAAGCCGGCACGCAGCGGCACGCCGTTATGCAGGACACCGTTGGTGCTGTGATCCTCGATGAAATACACGCCATCGAGATGGCGCACGCTGGCATGCAGGCGCGATACGCCTTCGCCTTCCAGCACCCAGTCGCAGGAGGCGTCGCGGCCGATGCGCCCGCCTTCTGCCGCGAAGCTGACCTGCGCTTGCTTGCTGCCCGACACTGCCTGCGCATCGCGCACCGTCAGCGTCAGTCGGGGCGACGCCGCGCTCATGGCGTACGCTCGCGCACGCGCAATCCGGACAGCAGCCGTGCGGCATCTTCGCTCCAGCGCACCAATTGCGCTTCGAAGGTTGCAGGCTCGCGCCCAGCCAGATGCAGCAACGCCGCCACGGCCGCCGCCGCGGTCAGGTGGTCGGCCACCGGCGGGCCGTCCTCCTCGCTCAGGCTGCCATCGCTCCAGGCCGCGGCCGCCGCCAGCCAGGCGCCGACCGATTGATAGTCGTCGTCGGCGGCGAATGCACGTGCGCTCTCGCGCTGGCTTGGGCCCGGCTGCTGCACCCACGCCTGCGCCAACCGCAGACCTTCGCTGTCGTGGCCGCTGAGCGTTTGCGCGCGCATGCACTGGCACAACCACGCCACCGCATACGGCCTGGGCAACAAGCGCAACGCCAACGGCAACGCGTCCTGGGCAAGCCCGCGCGCCAGCAATTCGCGCACGGCAGTCTCCGGCGCCATGTCCGGCGCCAGGGCGGCATGCGCGCAGGGAGAGAGCCGCATCTGCCGCGCGGCGGGAAGAATCTGCAACATGGCGGTCCTCAGGCGATGATGGGCGGAGTGCCCTTGAGCACGGCCGGACCGGACGACTGCAACAGCAGCGCCGCGTTGGCGCGCGCGGTGGTCACGGCGTTGGATTGCAATAGCACCGACGCATTCGAGCGCAGGGTCAGGTTGGCCATCGCGCTGACATCGACACTGACGCCGCCCTGGATGCCGACGCTGACGCGTCCATCGAGCGTGAGCCGGGTGCCGCTGAGCACGATCTCGCCGCTGGCCTTCAGCTGCAGGCGGGCCATGCCGGTCACCAGCTCGATCTCGCTGCCGGCCTGGATGCGCAGCGCCTTGCCCACGTCCAGACGGTCGTTGCCGCCCACGGTGTGGCTGCGTTCGCGTTTGACCTCCGCGGTCTCGTTGCGGTCGACAGTGACGAAATGGTCGTTCTCCACTTCGTGGCGCAGATCGCGCTGCGCATGCAGCAGCAGCTCCTCGTTGCCCTTCTTGTCGTCGAAACGGATCTCGTTGTAGTCCTCGGCGCCGCCCAACAAGCTGCGGCTCTTCACTCCGCTGCGGGTGCGGTGCTCGGGCAGTGCATACGGCGGCATCTGGTCGGCGTTGTAGACGCTGCCGATGATCAGCGGACGATCCGGATTGCCTTCCAGAAAGCTCACCACCACCTCCTGGCCAACACGCGGAATGTGCTGCGCGCCCCAGCGTTTGCCCGCCCACGCCTGCGCCACACGTACCGGGCACGAACAGTCGGCGTTCGGCGTTCCCGGCGGGCTCCAGAAGAAATTCACCTGGACGCGGCCGTGCTGGTCGACCGCGATGTCCTCGGGCGTCTTGCCGTCGACCACCGCGGTCTGCAATCCGGCGATGCTGGGACGCGGTGTGGTCTGCGGGCTGCGGTACGGCTGCCGGCTGCGCAGCGCTCGGAAGGTGGACGCAAACGGCTCGGCAACCGTCTCGCCACCGGACACATAATCCACTTCGACCAATTCGGTGTTCGCGCTCGTCACCAGGTATTCCTGGTTGTGCTCGGCCAGCGGGAAGTCGCGTAGCTTGAACAACGCGCCCACCTGCAAACCGCAGGCATCGGTCCAGCCCTGGTACTGCGCCTGCGCCACGTTGAGTGCTTCGGCACGCACCTGTGCGTGGCGGCGGCCGGCGGCGACATCGAGATGCTCGCCGGGATAGTCGAACACCTCCAGCTCACCCAACGCCGGTCCGGAGGACTCGGCAGGAGTCTCGTTCACCCGCAGCGACGCCTTGGGCTTGAGATAGTCGTAGTCGTCCAACCGCACGCGCGTGCTGTGCGCGCTGCGCGCCAGCGACCAGTCGGTGATTGCGTCCTTCATCCGGCTGCCCTTCTGTCCGGGCGGGCAGTACGGAATCTGCGCGAACGGCGCCACCGCCTCGTGGCCGCCAAGGCTATCGGCCAGCACCAGCGTATGGGTGCTGGCGCTGTGTTCGAAGTAGTAGTAGATGCCCTCCTGCTCCATCAGCCGGCTGACGAAGTCCAGCCCGCTCTCGCGGTACTGCACGCAATATTCGCGCGGCCGGTAGCTCGCGCTCAGGCGCAACTTGACGTCGGTGCAGCCAACGTCGGCCAGCAATGCGCGCACCAGCTCCGGCACGCTCTTGTTCTTGTAGATCCGGCAATCGCGGCGCTGCCCGAGCAACCACAGCTTGGGCACCAGCGAGAAGGCATAGGTGGCGTAGCGCAGCCCCTCGATCTGCTCGAAACCGGTCTGCTCGGCTTCGGCGACAATGCCGTGATAGTGCCGCACATAGCCCTGAGGCGAAGTGACCTTGACCGCCATCGGCTTGCCCAGCAGAGCGCGCAGGTCGATCGCCACATCGCGGCTGATGCCATGCAAGGCGAACGCATACGGGCGCCCCAGCGCCTCGTGCGCACTCATCCGCACAAAGCGCAGCGTCTTGCCCAGCGGCGACTGCAGGGTGATGGCGTGGGCCATGATCAGGCTCCCGGAGTGGTCTTGCGGTACATCGGCGCGGAGGTCGATGGCATGCGATGACTTTGCCGGCCGCGCTGGCTCGCAAGAAATCGAAAATCGCGATGCCACACATACCGGCGACGAGTAGGTCTTCCCGCTCACGCCATGGCATCGCCTCGATGCCCGGCATGCCCTCTTAACGGATCAGCTGCTGGATCTGGGCGAGCACCCGTGCATAATCCGTGCTCGACAGGATGTAGTCCCCTTTGTCCCAGGCCAGCCCGCAGCGCCCGCCATCGGTCTTGGCGACCGGTATCCGGGTCACGCCATCACCACGACTCCCAGGCAGCGTGCATGCATCGGTGGTGAATTCCAGTATCAGCCCGCGTAGCGGTCGATCTGCAGGACGCCCCGCCTTCTGACCGATGAACTGGTCCCATTCCTGCCGGCACCACTGGCTGTCCCTGAACTCGTCCGTGTAGCAAAACAGCATCAACTGCGCCTGGCGCATCGCCGCCTGGTACAGCGCATTCCAGTCCTCGCGCATCGCACCGATGGGCATTGCGCCCGTTGGCGAACGCATGTGCGCGCGGGTATCGGGAGCGACCGTGGCACGATCGTCGATGGACCGCGACACGATCGAATCGACATACACCGCATCGATGTCGTAGAGCCCAAGGCTCTTCATCAACTCGCTACGCAGCCAGTGCATGAAGGTCGAGCCATGGTTGGCCATGGCGAAGCTGGTGAGGATTCTGCAGCTCATGCGCTTAATCGCCTTGCAGGATCCTGCACGCGCGATCGCAGCATTGCTCCACAGTGCTCCCGGAATCCAACTCGTCCGTGGCCTACATGGCCTACCCAATGCAAGCCGGCTTGACCGTGCGCCCCTGTCACTGCGTTGTCCATGTCGTTCTCCGTAATAGTCGTTGAATCGTGCAGCGCATCAACCGAGGAATGCCCCGATCGGATTAGCACGTGCCGCCGCCAGACGCTGCCTTCGGCGCGCAGGCCGGGTTTGATCCACTCCTCAACAAGGCCGTCCTCGCTGCTCGGCGCATAGCCGGACTCCTCGACGTAGCGCGAGCTGAAGTCCTTCGGCAGTCCCATCTGCGCCATGCCCGCGTCGTACTGGCGCCGCGTGATCAGATCCTTGTGTCTGTGTCGCCATCTTGAACAGTGCCGTGTTCAGCGCCACGAACGGCAGCATCTTCTTGTCGTTGTGCGAACTGTCGATCCACGCATCGCCCTCGCCCTGCGCATCACGCCAGGGGCGGAACGCATTAATCCCGCCAGAACCTCATCTTTTTAATCGCTGAGATGAACCTTGAGTTCGGCTCTTTACCTGAAACCACGGTAATTGCAGAGATGAACCTTGAGCTCGGGTCTTTACCTGAAACCACGGTAATGGCCAGACTCCGATCATCGTTTGTGATCAGTCCGTAGCACCCGGCTAAGGAACGTCCCTTGGTGTCGATGTAATCGGATGGACGAAACTCAAGGACGTTCGTCGAAGTACTCCTAATTTGGTCCCAGGCGCTCTTGCAATCATTTCCTTCACCCGTCGACACGTGGCAAAAAATTCTCCGCCCGTCCTGAGCAGTGTAGGCAGCCATCAAGCAGCCGCTAAAGTTGTAACTGATCACATCCAGTCCTCCCGAATGGACTGCACTGATGGCATTCGGGATGAAAGGAAGGTACTTCGTGGCGTACCCCTCCAGTACCGTGCCGGGCACCTCTATCAAGCCACCGCTGCCTGTTAGCTCCCCTTCTTTTCTAGGACGACGTCCCCCCGCCCTGAGTAGCGGTCGGGTTTAGAGTCCGGGGTTGATGATATCGGTGTTTGCCAGATGTTGGGCATAAGCGGACGGCGTCATGCCGCCAATTGCTTTCTTCGGTCGGTCCTCGTTGTATTCGCGTCGCCAGCGTTCGATCTCGGTGCGCGCGTGCAGCAACGTCGGGAACCAGTGCTCGTTGAGGCATTCGTCGCGTAGTCGGCCGTTGAACGATTCAACATAGGCGTTTTGATTTGGCTTGCCGGGTTGGATTAGCCGTAGTTGCACACCACGGGCATGTGCCCAGACGACCATCGCTTTGCCGCAAAACTCCTTGCCGTTGTCGGTGCGGATCACCTTCGGTAAACCGCGACTGTGTGCCAACCGATCCAGCACGCGCGCAACGCCGTGCCCGGAGATCGCGCGTTCCACCTCGATGGCGACCGCTTCGTGCGTTGCGTCGTCCACGATCACCAGACACTTGATCACTCGGCCGTCGGCGGAGCGGTCGAACACGAAGTCCATCGACCACACCTGGTTGGCCTGCGCTGGCCGCAGCAGCGGCTGACGCTCGCCAACCGGCACCTTCTTGCGCTTGCGGCGCCGCACTTGTAGCTGCTGCTCGCGATACAACCGCTCCACGCGCTTGTAGTTCACCAGGCGTCCTTCCTGTCGCAGCTTGAGATAGATCATCCCCACGCCGTAGCGGCGATGGCGATGCGCCAACGCAAGAATGCGCTCGCGCAGTTCGCCATTGCGGTCTTGGCGTGGGCAATAGCGCAGCGCGCTGGCGCTCATGCCGATCGCCGCCAAGGCGCGACGCTCGCTGGCACCACGCCCGATCCACTCGCGCACCAGCGCACGACGCGCCGGTGCGCTCACCACTTTTTTCGCAACGCATCCTTGATCAGGTCGTTCTCGAACAACTGCTCGGCCAGCAACTTCTTTAGCCGCGCGTTCTCGGCCTCAAGATCCTTGAGCCGCTTGGCGTCGGGCACGCTCATTCCGCCGAACTTGCTGCGCCACAGGTAATACGAGGCCTCGCTGAAGCCATGCCGCCGGCACAGATCCTTGATCGCCACACCGGCATCAGCTTCGCGCAGGAAGCCGATGATCTGTTCTTCAGAAAAACGCTTCTTCACGTCCAATCTCCTTGGGGTAGGGAATTGGACTCCAAACTGAGGTGCTACTCAAAATTGGGGGGACGTCGAGGAAGCCAGCTGGCGTCATCGCCAACCTTGATCTTCTTTTCCAACATGTAAGCCTCCTCTCATGTGCACATGTGTTCTTTGTCGCGGGGTATCGCCCTGCCTGGCAGCTATCAATGAATGTCGTCCACCGAGCTAAAGGAAGTTCACTCTGACCCAAGTTTTCCGGAGGGCGCTTTGCGGTATCGCTCTCTCTGCGGCGGGAAGATGCGATGCATGTCCGCTGGCGCGTTCTTTGTCTTGCTAGCTCCGGAGGTCATACGTCGACGAAATGGCGCCGCAGCGTGTGCCAGCGACTGACCGTGAAGTCCGCACTGCGGTTGTGAACGGGCAGCCCTCCATTCGGCACTCCGCTCTCGCCATTGGTGACGTTGCTTACTCCCACCTTCGTCGAATTCTTGAAGGTGATCTGCGGAATGTCGTGGCCGTTATGCTCAAAGAAGAGGTGGTACGCGACATTCGTCTCTGCCTTGCGGTGCCTGGTGATATCGAAAGACTGCGTGGGCAGGTCGACAGCCAGCTGAGCCCGCACCCAATCGCGCAGCGCCGTGGGGTCATGGTGGGTGACGTGACCCACGATGAGCAGCCTGCGGGGTGTCCCGCTTCTGGCATAGTCAAGAAACTTTGCGGCCCCCTGCGCGGCCATGCCCTTGTCGATCGAGTCGAGCGTCTTCACCGTGACGTGCCAACCGACGAGTTCATCCGGCAACACGACGACTACCGCCACGCATGAACTGACGTTCGGAAAGGCCAGCACGCGACCATGGGCTGCGGTTTCTTCTGTGATGTACTTTGCATTGACCATTTCGGATCCCGTTCTTGTTGATGCAGCGATGGAGAAGCGTCGAAGCACACCTTCTGCAGCCAACTCTCACTAGATGCAAACCGACGTTTCGCGTCAGATGCGCGCTGCGCGATTGGGTCTGGCAGCGGACGTCCTCGGATCGCAGCTTTTCTGCAATTGCATGCACGGCCGGCGATCAAATGAGTACGCATCTATCCTCGCGTCTTTTCATAGATCACCTCGTCTCTTCGTACACGACCCATCTGCAGATCGCTTCGATCAGCCTTCCAAAGTCGGCATTGACCGACCTTCGCGTTCCACACCGTGTCACGCGCAACGACAACCGGCTTTTCCTTTCCCACCGTGGCATGAAAGGTAAAAACTCGACCCAACTGGCCGAGATGGCGACGAACTTCAACAATCATCCATTTCTGGCAGTCCGCGCAGATCGTCATGTTGACTTCGATGGTGATCTCGAATGGCGTTCCGTCCGCGGTCGCCCGTACTTCACGACAGATCCTTGGCCATGCTTCTCGCCAGGCTTTGCGTTCGGCGTGATCGGCGAGATCGTTGACCGGCCCTCCCCGCCTCCCGCCACCCATGGCGGCATCGCTGCTGCCGCGCTCGATACCATTCAGATACACCGTCGCCTTGGCCACCATGTTTTCTGCCCTCAGAATTCGTAGAAAAAGCCATCCGCCACGGCCGATACGCGCGAATGATTGATTTTTTTGCCCTCAATCACCCGAGTGAGAAACTGCCGACTGATCTCCGGCAACATCGAGTTAGTCAAAATCGCATCAATCATTCGTCCGCCCGATTCGCTTTCGGTGCACCGCGATACCACTAGCTCCACCACCGCATCGTCGTACTCGAACGGAATCTTGTAGCGCTCCTCGATGCGCTTCTTGATGCGATTCAACTGCAACCGCACGATCTGGCCGAGCATGTCGTTGCTCAGCGGGTAATACGGAATCGCCACCAGCCGCCCGAGCAATGCCGGCGGAAACACCTTCAACAACGGCTCGCGGATGGCCTTGGCCATGGCTTCCGGGTCGGGTATCAGCTCCGGGTCCTTGCACAGGCTGGCGATCAGGTCGGTGCCCGCGTTGCTGGTGAGGATGATCAAGGTATTGCGGAAGTCGATGCGGCGGCCTTCGCCGTCTTCCATCCAGCCCTTGTCGAAGACCTGGAAGAACAGTTCGTGCACGTCCGGGTGGGCTTTTTCCACTTCGTCCAGCAGCACCACCGAGTACGGCTTGCGGCGCACCGCTTCGGTGAGCACACCGCCTTCGCCGTAGCCCACATAGCCCGGCGGTGCGCCCTTGAGCGAGGAGACGGTGTGCGCTTCCTGGTACTCGCTCATGTTGATGGTGATCAGGTTTTGTTCGCCGCCGTACAAGGTTTCGGCCAGGGCGAGTGCGGTTTCGGTCTTGCCCACGCCGGAGGTGCCGGCCAGCAGGAACACGCCGATCGGTTTGTCCGGGTTGTCCAGACCGGCGCGGCTGGTCTGGATGCGCTTGGCGATCATTTCCATGGCGTGGTCCTGGCCGATCACGCGCTTGGCCAGCAGGTCGGGCAGGCGCAGCACGGTGTCGATCTCGTTGCGCGCCATGCGCCCGACCGGAATGCCGGTCCAGTCGGCGACCACGGCGGCCACAGCCTGGTAATCGACGGTTGGCAGGATCAAAGGCGATTCGCCCTGGAGTGCGGCCAGTTCGGCCTGTACCAGTTGCAGGCGTGCTAACAGCGTGTCGCGATCCACCTGCACCGGTGCATCGAGCACGGCGATATCGCCAGGCGCGCTCTGTTCGGCCTCCGCTTCCAACCCACTGCCAGTTCCTTCCACCGGCGCATTGCCGGCCCGCAGTTGGGCGCGCAGCGACAACAGCTCATCGACCAACGCCTTTTCGGCAACCCAACGCTGTTCCAGCTCGCGCAGGCGGGTATGTTCGCTTTCCAGCAGGTTGGCGCAAGCGGCAGCACGCTCCTCCACCACGATACCAATTGCACGCTCGCGTTCGATGATGGCGTGTTCGGTCTCCAGCGATTCGATGCGGCGGCGACTGTCGTCCACTTCCGCAGGCGTAGCGTGCAGGCTCACCGCCACGCGCGCGCAGGCGGTGTCGAGTAGGCTCACCGATTTGTCCGGCAGCTGCCGCGCGGGGATATAGCGGTGACTGAGCTTGACTGCCGCTTCCAGCGCTTCGTCCAGGATCTGCACACGGTGGTGCTGTTCCATCATCGAAGCGACGCCGCGCATCATGCGCACGGCCTTGGCCTCGTCCGGCTCGTCTACCTGCACGGCCTGGAAGCGCCGCGTCAATGCGGGGTCTTTTTCGATGTACTTCTTGTACTCGGCAAACGTGGTCGCGCCTACGGTGCGCAAGGTACCGCGTGCCAGTGCCGGCTTGAGCAGGTTGGCCGCATCGCCGGTACCGGCCGCGCCACCGGCGCCGACCAGGGTGTGGGTTTCATCCACAAACAGAATGATCGGCTTGGGGCTGGCCTGCACTTCGTCGATGACTGCGCGCAGACGCTGCTCGAATTCGCCCTTCATGCTGGCGCCGGCCTGCAGCAGGCCCACATCCAGCGTGCGCAGCTGCACGTCCTTCAACGCGGGCGGCACATCGCCGCGCGCGATGCGTTGTGCGAAGCCTTCCACCACCGCGGTCTTACCGACACCGGCCTCGCCAACCAGGATCGGGTTGTTCTGGCGGCGGCGCATCAGGATATCGACGACCTGGCGGATCTCGTCGTCGCGGCCGATGATCAGGTCCAGCTTGCCCTCGCGTGCCTGTGCGGTGAGATCGACCGTATACAGCGCGAGCGCAGCAGTCCCACCAGCGGCGGCTGGTCCGGCGGGAGCGCTGGCCGCCGCAATATCGGTGGCATCGTCCTCCGGCGAGCCGGCGACGATGGCGTCCAGATCGTCGGCCAGCGCCTCTGCGCGCAGCTTGCCGAACTCGCTGGACATGGCCAGCAAGCCGTTGCGCAGGCTGCGCGTATGCAGGATCGCCACCAGCAGATCGCCGCCGCGGATGCGTTGCCGGCCGTAGCGCAGCGTGCAGTGCACCCAGGCGCGTTCCACTGCCTCCTCCACGCTGGCCGACAGATCGAAATGCCCGCCACCGCCGCGCGGCAGCCGATCGAGCGCTGCGGTCAGGTCCTGCGCAAGTCGCGCCGCATCGAGCGAAAAATGACGCACGATGCGATGCAGGTCGCCGTCTTGCGCCTGCAGCAACTGATGCAGCCAATGCAGCAGATCCACCTCGCGGTCGCCACGCAGCCTGCAGAAGGCGGTGGCCGATTCGATGCCGCGATACGTGGTCTTGTTGAGCTTGCCGAACAAGGCGGCGCGACTGATGTCTGCCATGGGAACTCCAGAAAAGTGGATACAGAGGTCGATCAGGACGGTGCGAGTACAAGCTGGTCGGCATCGCGCGGGCGGCGATAGTGGCCGAGCCAGAGCGACAGGCCGATGCGCTGGCCCTGCCCCATCAGCGGCAGCGGGACGTCTTCGCGCGCCAGCACCAATTGCAGGTCCCAGGCCTGCTCGTCGCCGACGTAGCCGCGTACTGCGGCGGTCAGTACTTCCAGGGCCTGGCCGCCCGGCAGGAACTCGCGGTAACGGGCGATCTCCAAGGGACCGATCCGCAGGCGAAAGCGGTGTTGGGCGTTGCGCGCCGATGCGCCGAGCGTGGCGTCACGCCCCATGCGCGCAGCAGCACGTCCCATCCGCAGCCGTCCTTCTTCGGGTAACGGCAACCAGTTGGCAACGAATTCCTGCACCTGCACGGCGACATCGAACAGGCCGATCAGCACCGCACGCAGGCCTTCGGCATTGCGTGCCTGGGCGACGAAGCGGCCAGCGAAGTGCCGGCGTGCGGCCAACGGCATCGCATCGCGGCCGCGCAGCGCGGGTTGGTCCACGCCGGTCAGCGCATCCAGCCGCGCGCCAAAGCGGTCCTCGCCCGGACGATCCATCTGCACGGTCGGGCGCGCATCGGCCCAGGCGCGGTACCACAGCGCGATCATGCGGTGGTGGAAGATGTCGGCGAAGGCGGCGAAGGTCGGGTCACCAGCCCCTTCGCGTTCGATCGCGTGTTCGGTCAGATGCAGCGGCAGCGCGCCATGCGGGCCGAACAAACCCAAGGCCAGCGTCCGCAGCGTCGGCGGAAGACCGTCCGGGCCCGGTTGCAGGCTGTCGATATCGCGCGGCGGGAACTCCAGCGAGGCGCGCTGCCCCAAGCGCACCGGCTCCTCCAACGGCCGTGCTGCCTGGCCCAGACGCGGTTGCGCCGGATGCGCGCACTCCAGCCGCCGCAACGCTTCGAACAACTCGAAGTCCTGCGGCTGCGCCTCCAGGTGCGCCAGCAACGCTAGAGGATCGGCCGATTGCCGAGATGGGCTGGCCATCGGACGACCTCGTTACGTTCGAGCGTGCACAGCACGGTTTCGGTAAAGGAATTCAGCGATGCCTGGCGGGCGAAGACATGCCGCAGCACCGAGGCGAGCAGGTAGACGCCCTGCCCTTCGAACGCGGCGTCGTCGCAGGTCAAGGTGATCTCCAGCCCGCGGCCATAGGTGGCCGGGCCCGGCACCGGAATGCGGCGCACGATCGGGCGTGAGGCAATGCGGCGCACGCCCTCGACCTGGCGCCGCGCCGCGGCATCGTGCGGGTCGTGGTAGAGCGTGAGCATCTCGCGCACTGCGGTGGCGCCGTCGTCGCCGGCCTCCAGCAGCGAGAGATAGTTCAACTGCAGATGGCTGATCAGGCGCCAGCGGGTATCGCCGGCGGTCACGCCCGAGCGCGGTCGCGTTGGACCGGCCACGCAGCGGATCGCCGCCACCGGGCCGCCATCGTCCAGCACGAAGTCGGTGCTGGATTTGCCCACCGGCATATGCAGCGGCAGATCGCGGTTGCTGCACCACAGCTGCATGCCCAATTGCCGCAGCTGATGCGGATACGGCGCCTGATCGCCATCGACCAGCGACAGGAACACTTCGCTGCCGACGTAGCTCGAGCGCGGCCCGGTGCGGCGTTGCCCGGTCGACAGCCGCCGCGGCTGACGCCGCAGCGCATAAAACGCCGAGCGCCGCTCATGCCAGCTACGCGGCTGCGCGCCATAGAACGGCTCGAAACGCTGCATCGGCGTATTGCCATCGCCGAAGCCCTCGACCTGCTCCACGCCATGGATCTCGAAGTCCATCGGCCGCGTGCGGTCGGCCAGCACATGATGCTCGCAGATGCCGGGCTGCAGATGGATGCGATCGCCGCGCCTGGGGAACAGGTTGATGGCCGGGGTGCAATGCAGGCGGAAATTGCTCGCATCCACGGCATTGTCGAGCCGTTCGACGGCACGATCGAACCACACCACAATCTCGAACTCGGTGCAGGCCGCGCGCGGCAGCACCTGTGCCAGGCCATCGAAGGCGGCGAACAGGAAGCGCTCTGGGCAAACGAAGTATTCCTGCAACAGACGATAGCCGCTGAAGGAGCGCTCACTGCGCGGCAGCAATGCCTGCTCATCGTCGAAGCCCTGTGGCTGCAGATGCTCGGGGCCGAAGTTGCGACTGAGCACCTGCCCATCCGCGGCGCGGGCACGCACCACGAATCCCAACGCATTGGCATGCAGTTGCTCATAGAGGCTGCCGGCCAGTCCGTCGGCGCCGGTGATGAAGATCGGCAGTGTGTCCAGCGCCAGCATGTCCAGACGCAGCCCGGCATTCACAGTGAAAACCAACCGCAGGCCGGCGCGCGCGCGCGACTCGACCGGCACGCCAAGCGTGGCCAGCGCCGCCGGCGAGGCCAGGTAGCTGGCGGCGGTCAGACGCAGCGGCCACAGCGTCACCGCATGCGCCGTACGATACTCGCAGGCCGTGCGGTCGCCGTGCCCGATCAACGAGCGCAGCGCGCTGCCACGCGGCACAAGATGCCCCGCCGGACCGATGCCCTCGCCCTGCTCCGGTTGCAGCTCCACCACGGCCATCGACGGCACCGGCGACAGGAAGTGCGGATACAGCATGTCCATCAGGTGCTGGGCGAATACCGGTTGCTGTGCCTCCAATTCGAGTTGCACGCGCGCGGACAGGAACGCGAACCCTTCCAGCAGGCGTTCGACATACGGGTCGGCGCACTCGATGCCGCTCATGCCGAGCCGGCCGGCCACCTTCGGATACGCCTGCGCGAACTCCGCGCCCATCTCGCGCACATGCTGCAACTCGCGGTTGTAGTGGTGGAGCAGGCGCGGATCCATGCTCAGTGCGCTCCGGACGACAGACTGAAGCGACCGGTTTCCAGGTCGAGATCGGTGCGCAGATACAGCGCCAATGGCAATGGCTGCGCCCAGAGTTCGGAGTCGATGACGAAGGACAGCGACATGCGGTCCATGCGCCCGGTATCGACCTTGGCGGTGACCTGCAGGCTGGCCGCAGCGAGCCGCGGCTCGAACGCCACGATGGCGGCGTGGATGCGGTTCTGCAGCTCGACCACGTCCAGTCCGGCCAGGCGCGCGCCGGCCAGATCGGGAATGCCGTAATTGAGCACCGAGGTGGCGACATGCGGATACGCTTGCAGCGCGTCCTCATGCCAATGGCGGGTGCAGTTGAGCAACCAGGTCAGGTCGCGCATGACGCAGTCGCGCAGCTTGGCCGGACCGATCGCGCGCGCGTCGCGGCTCTCGGCCAGCTCATGCCGACGGTCGTCGATCAAACGGTCCAGCAGCGAGGGCTGCAGCCGCTCTTGTTGGGTCAGTTCGGCCATGGCGCTGCCACCGCGGCGGTGTCGAATGCAATATGGCGAATATCGAGCAAGGGGTAGTCGTCTTCGCTGCCGGCCAGCAGGCGTTGCCCCAGACCGCAGGCAGACAGGTCTTCGCCCTGCCAGGTGGTGCGCTTGCCGAGACGGATCGCGCCGTCGTCGCTGTGGTGGCTGCCGGGGTAACGACAAGGCACCACGCCACGGCTGTGCGTGCCGTCGCGCCATTGAATTTCCACCGATTGCCACAGCATGTCGCGCAGACTGCCAGGCACCTCGAAACGCAGGCTGCGCAGTTGGGCGAACGGCAGCCAGGCGTAGCCCGCTTCGAGGATGACCTCCAGGCAAGGCCCAAACCGTGGATCGGCGTCCGCCAACCAGTCGAAACGTTCGCCATCGACGTGCCCCGCGATGGCATCGGCTTGAGTCAGCGCCAGCGCACGCCGTCGTGCGGCCTGCGCTGGCTCGCCGTCGCGATCGTGTTGCAATGCCTGCAGCAGATCGTGTTGCCACTGCGGTACCTGACCAGGCATCAGTGGCATCATCCGACCGGCCAGCACCTGCTCGCGCTCAAGTTCGGCGTCGAGGATGCGCGCATACGCGCCAGCCACGCCGATCCAGGCCTGATCCAGGTCTGCCGCCAGCAGCAACTGCTGCCGCGCCCGCTCCCAGTCGCCCGCCACGGCCAGCAGCTGGAAAAAGCCGATGCGCGCTTGGGCATCGGCCGGGCATTGCCGCACCCACTCCTTGGCGGTCGCCAACGAGGCCTCGGGATTGTCTGCCTTGATCAGGCGGGCGCAGGCATGTTCGGGATGGATGATGGACATCGACATTGGCGCTCCGGTCGGACTGCGTTGGCTCAGGACTTCTTCACTTCCTGCATGTTGAAGGTGAAGTCCTTGGTGCCGCCCTGCTTCTTGCCCTTGTCGTCCTGCGGCTGGAACGAGTACTTGAACTTGCCGAAATGCAGCGTCACGTTTTCGGTCAGACGATCTTCGCCACCGCTGCCGCCGGTGGACACCGAGGTGATCATCACGCCCTCGCTCAGCTCGATGGTGACGTAGTCGGTCTGCTCGCCGGTGGCGTTGGTCACGTACAGCGTGGCCGAATCCACACGCGCACCCGTGCAGCAGGCATTGAGCAAGGCGTTGGAGCAGCTGTCGACGTACTTGGTGACGGAAATATCCTGCACGTTGGCCTTGCCGCCGGCCGCATAGCCAGCGCCGGTGTGCAGGTTGCCGGTGTTGCTGGTACCCCACGACCAGGCAATGATCGGCACTTCGTCCTTGTGCTTGGAATGGTTGGACGCGCCCTTGATCTCGACGTCGCCCGAGCCGAATTTGAGATGCATATCGAAAGCCATGGAACTTCTCCAGTGGTGGGTGGTGCAGGAAAGGGAGAGCCGATCCGGCGGCTATGCCAGCCGCAGGTCGTTAGTGTTGAAAGCCAAGCCTGAAACCGGTCAGGCGGCTTGCGCCGATGGCAAGCGCGAGACCAGGCGTAGCGATACCGTCAGGCCTTCGAGCTGGTAATGCGGGCGCAGGTAAAACTTGGAGGTGTAGTAACCGGGGTTACCTTCGACCTCTTCGACCACCACTTCGGCGGCGGCCAAGGGCTTGCGTGCCTTGGTTTCTTCGCTGGAATTGGCCGGGTCGCCGTCGACGTAGTTCATCACCCAATCGGTCAACCAGCTCTGCATTTGCTGGCGCGTGCTGAACGAGCCGATCTTGTCGCGCACGATGCACTTGAGGTAATGCGCGAAACGGCAGCAGGCGAACATATACGGCAGCCGTGCGCTCAGCGCTGCGTTGGCGGTGGCATCCGGGTCGTCGTACTCCTCGGGCTTGCCCAGCGACTGTGCACCGATGAAGGCGGCCATGTCGGTGTTCTTGCGATGCACCAGCGGCATCAGGCCCATCTTGTCCAGTTCCGCCGAACGGCGGTCGGTGATGGCGACCTCGGTCGGGCACTTCATGTCCACACCGCCATCGTCGGCCGGGAAGGTGTGCGTCGGCAGGCCTTCCACCGCCCCACCCGACTCCACGCCGCGAATGCGCGTGCACCAACCGTACTGCTTGAACGAGCGGTTGATGTTGACCGCCATCGCATAGGCCGCGTTCTGCCAGGTGTAGCGCGACGAATCGGCGCCCTGGGTGTCTTCTTCGAAGTCGAACGCTTCCACCGGATCGGTCTTGGCGCCGTACGGCAGCCGTGCCAGCGTGCGTGGCATGGCCAGCGCCAAGTATTTGGCATCCTCGCTCTGGCGCAACGACCGCCATGCCGCGTAATCGGGGGTGGAAAAAATCTTGGCCAGATCGCGCGGGTTGGAGAGCTCGCTCCAGCTTTCCATCCCCATCAGTCCGGGACCCGCAGCGGCGATGAAGGGCGCATGCGAGGCGGCCGCAATCTGGCTGATGCCGCGTAACGTGTCGACATCCTGCGGGCTGTGGTCGAAGTGGTAATCGCCGATCAGGCAGCCATACGGTTCGCCACCCAGCTGACCATACTCGGCTTCGTAGATCTTTTTGAACACCGGGCTTTGGTCCCAGGCGGTGCCCTTGAAGCGCTTGAGGTTCTTGGCGAGCTCCTTCTTGGACACGTTGAGCACGCGGATCTTCAACTGCGTGTCCGATTCGGTATTGCTCACCAGATAATGCAGGCCGCGCCATGCACCCTCCAGCGCCTGGAACTGCGGTGCGTGCAGGATGAGGTTGAGTTGCTCGGTGATCTTGCGGTCGATCTCGGCAACATACGCATTGATGGTCTGCGCGAGATCGTCGCTGATGATGTCGCTGCGTTCCAGCACCTGTTCGGCCAGGGTGCGCACAGCCAACCGCACTTCTTCGCCGGCGCGTTCGCTGCGTGGACGGAATTCGCGAGTCAGCAGCGCCGCAAAGTCGTCGGATTGGCTGGTTAGCTGCGGCTGGGCATCGGCAAGGTCTTGGGCAGCGGAAGAATTCTGGGTCGCCATGGGGTTACTCATCCGTCGACTTGGGGGCCGCGACCAGCGAGCGCAGCAAGGTGGGATCCTTGATCGCATCGGCGATCAAGCGCTCGGCGCCGGCCTTTCCGTCGAGATACGTGCCCAGATTGGCCAGTTGGGTACGCGCTTCCAGCAGCTCGGCCAGCGGTGCCACCTTTTTCACCACGGCGGTGGGCGAAAAATCGTCCAGGCTGTCGAAGGTGATATCGACAGGTAATTCGCCGCTGCCGGTGAGGGTGTTGGAAACGCTCATTGCCACCCGCGGTTGCATGGCACGCAGCCGGCTGTCGAAATTGTCGATATCGATTTCCACTGCCTCGCGTGCTTCCAGCGCCGGCAGGTTTTCTGTATTGGCGCCGGACAGGTCCGACAACACACCCATGACGAACGGAACCTGCACCTTCTTCTGCGAGCCGTAGATCTCGACGTCGTATTCGATCTGCACGCGAGGCGCGCGATTCCTGGCAATGAACTTCTGACTGCTGCTGCGAACGGACATGCGGCCTCCGATGATCTGCGTGGTTGCTGGACGCTGCGGTTGCAGCGGCCGTGTGGCAAAGGCGTATCCCTTGCACCGGATGTGCATCGTGTGCGTTGCCGTCGGCGGAATGAAATCGAACGCCGGGATGGCAGGTATGGGTGTGCGTGATGGGCTTTCCCGCAGGATCCAATGACAACCACAGCGCACGCCGGCGGAGCACTCGAATGCGCTGGCTTCTTCCGTGCGGCATCCAATCGCTGGCTAGCCGCTGCCCATTGCGTCAAGCGGCGAGGCAATCCCCACGGCCACGCATTCGTTCAGGTAATCGCAGTCCGCGCAGCCTTCGATGGGAGTCGGATCTTGCGCACAGCGAATCGCTGGCATATTTCCGAGATGGACACGCGTGGCACGCGCCGTGGTTAGACCGTGCGAGCAGGCGGCACGATGCGAGCATGCGTCATGGCATGGCGGCGAAGACGCTGATCACGCTGCGCAATGTCCGCTTGCCTGCATGCAGGCACGCGGACATGGAACTGGGCATCAAGATGATCAGTGCACTATTGCGGGGCAGATAGCTTCAATCGGATGCGTGCATAGGTGCCATACGACCTCACCTCGTGCCGCCTAGGCTACGATCCACGGGCACTACATCACTTGTCCGCTACATACGGATGCAACACCGTCTCTGTCGGGTGCCTCTCATGTCTGATTTGCCGAACTACACGTCTGGCCCATTGGCAGGTTGCCTGTTGGCGTCTTTATTGATGTGTGCGAATGTCGGTTGGGCTGGCGCACCCGCGCCGGTCTCGGGTACGCCACCGAAGGCGGACGTCGATCTGTCCAGCACGTCCTTGCGCGCGCGGGTCCAGCCTGCACACGAAGACAGCCTGAGCGCCTTCTCTGGTACCGATCAGCGTGCACAGGTGCATCAGCTAAGCGACCGCGAGTGGGCCTTGGTCGAACGCGCGATTGACGCATTGCCTGCGTTGCACCGTCAGATCCTGCAACAGCGTCTGGCGCGACTGAGCTTCGTTGATGCGCCCTGGAGCCCGGGTACGGCATTGACACGCGAGTACGACGGCGCCGATGGCAAACCGCTCTTCGAGATTACCTTGCGTGGAGATGTCCTCGACACCTCGCTCAGCGACTTTCTCACCGGCAAGGATGCCCGCCTGTTCACTACAGACGCGTCGGGATATCGCATTCAACTGGATGCAGGTGCGGTTCCTGCTCTGGAGTATCTGCTGCTGCACGAAGCAACTCACGTCGTCGACAGCACCTTGAAGATCACCGCCGACGGCGGCCCTTTCCGCGAGATATGGACCGACTACCGCAGCTTGGCCGCTCCACTCGATCGCGGCCCGCTTGCGTCCTCCGTCTACCGGCGCAAACCAGCTCAGCCCCTGTCACAGGCACCAATGCTTTATCGGGCTCTGGCCGAATCTCCATTTGTGTCGTTGTACTCCACCGCTTCGGCAGGCGAAGACTTTGCGGAGCTTATCGCCTGGCGCGAGCTATCGAAGAGTTTCGGTGTCGGATTAACGATCTGGATACGCGACAGCTCCGGCAATGTCGTTGCGCGGTTCGACCCACTCGCCTCGACATCGGTCCAAGCGCGCATGGCCAAGGCAAATGCGCTCCTCATGAAGCTAGAGCGGCCGTGAGGCTTTGACCCATCTAACTTAGGAGATGGCAAATGGACGCTGCTGCTGAGCTGGATGCCGGTCATCGGCGACCCGTTAACGCTCGCCGCTGGGGTCATGCGCGAGTCGCTGCGTGCGGTGGTGCCTCTGCTGGTCGTTGCCAAGACCGCACGCTATGCCGTGGTTGCATGGGCGACGCTTGCGGTTGCACGATGACTGCCTGCCGTTGCTGATGCTGATGACCCGAAAGCGCCAGATTCCAGTGCCCACGAGCGCTTAACGCGAACCGCCTATGCTGTCGGCGCTGCAGGGTAGCTGCAGCGCATGAGCGACACGACAAAGGAGATTGTATGAAGCAGCTACAGACGATGATCCTGGCTGGTTGCCTGATGGGGCTAAGCTCGATGGCCTACGCCGAAGTTGCCAACCTGACCAACAGCGCCGAAGGCGCCAATCGCGATGCAGGCATCGCGGCGGTGAAGAAGAAATTGCAGGAAGCCTGCACATCGCGCAACGGCACGCCGGATCTCGGCTCGTTTGAAGTGGTGTTCGAGAAGACGAGCAAGAATCCGGATGTTCCCAAGCCGTATTATGTCGACGGCAAACTCAAGTGCGATCTGCCGCAGTAAGTCTGGTTTCGATTGCTTGCACCGCAATATTGACTCACTGCAACGCGCAACTGGACTGGCGCCCCTGCTGTAGTGGGGGCGCCTTTTTCATGATCTTGAAATGCGGGACATGCGCCAGACGCTTTCTCGTTGCCACCAGGACAATAACAGGCCGTTCTACAATGTTCTTGGCTGAAATGGCCAATGCATGCGTGCAGAGAATGCGCGGCCATTGACCAGAGGTACGTGCTGCGATCCTCTGCCTGCAGTCCTCCAAGAGCAGATTCTTCCTGGATGGATGGCCGCCCTGCCCGCGCGTCGTCTCGGGTGGTTGCGGTCCTACACCATCCCTAGCTGCGAGCGCGCCACGTCCAAAGTCGTCATGATCTGAATGACCTCGTCGAGCGGATGCAGCGGCGATTCCATCAATCCCTGGCCGATGTAGCGAGCAGCTGCAGTGGCTTGCCAGGAGAGCGCGCGATAGCCGTCAACACCGGTGGGGTCGGTCCAGAGCAACGGTTCGATGGCGTCGCCGTTGCCGACCAGACGCAGCGTGGTCGGGTTATGGAAATCGCCTGCCAGATCGATACGGCCGGCGCTACCGGTGACATAGGCGGTGGAGCTGCTACGGGCCACGATGGAACTGACCAGGGTGGATTGCGCGTGCCCGCCATGCGACAGCACCACGGTCGAATAGGCATCGACGCCGGTCTGGGTGAGCGCGCCCACGGCCGTGATTGCGCTGGGCGCGCCCAACACCATCGAGGAGAACTGCACGGTATAGACGCCCAGGTCGAGCAACGCCCCTCCCCCGAGTGAAGCATTGCGTTGCCGATGCAACGGATCGCGAGGCCCCGCTTGACTCAGGTCTGCGAACACGTGGCGGACATCGCCCAACGCTCCATCTGCCAGTAGCTTGCGCACTACCGAGGTGTGTGGAAGATAACGGCTCCACATGGCCTCCATCAGGAACAGTCCGCGCGCACGCGCTTCCTGCACCAGGATGCGGGCGTCCTGCGCGCAGGTGGTCATGGGCTTTTCGATCAGGACATGCTTGCCCGCACGAAGTGCGAGCAGGCCATGTTCCAGATGTTCGCTGTGCGGGGTCGCAATGTAGACGATGTCAACGTCCGGGTGATGGACGAGCGCCTCATAGCTGTCACAGGCGTGTTCCATCGCCCAGGTATCGGCGAACGTCTGGGCACGTTCGCGGCTGCGCGAGGCCACTGCGAATGGACATTGGCGGGTATTGCGACGCAAGGCATCGACGAATGCGGATGCGATCTTGCCGGGACCCAGCACGCCCCAGCGCAATGCCGGTTCGCCCTGGCCTGGCAAGAACAGGTCCGGCGTCGGGAATGTGGTCGGCAGCATGAGGATGTGCTCTGCATCGGGGGTGTGGTGATGCTAGCAAAGCGCCGACGATGTCAACGACGATGCTCCCCAGGATGCGTCACTTGCAGGGCATCGACACCTGAGTGAGCGCGAAGTCTTCATGGCATGACAGTGCACGCAATCGACATCGCGCCCCATTGGAAGCAGCAATCAGCATCGCCGACTGCAGCGACGATACCGGAGCTGCAACACCGGGATCGTCACTGCGCGGCTGGTCCTGCCTACTGGGGCGCAGCGGCCGCGGCGTCTGGTGTGACGCGCCAGACGATGTTGGCCAGATCATCGGCAACGATCAATGCACCACGCGGGTCGACCGTGACACCCACCGGCCGGCCGCGGGTCTTGCCATCTTCGCCATGGAAGCCGGACACGAAGTCGATTGGGTCGCCTGCCGGGCGACCGTCGCGGAACGGCACGAACACGACCTTGTAGCCAACCGGCGGATTTCGGTTCCAGCTACCGTGCTCGCCGACGAAGACGCCATCGGCGAACTTGGCGCCCATTGCGCTGGAAGAAAACGCAACGCCAAGTGCGGCGACATGCGAACCCAGGGCATAGTCCGGCACGATCGCCGATGCCACCTTCTGCGGATCTTGCGGCATGACGCGCGCGTCTACGTTCTTGCCCCAATAGCTGTAGGGCCAACCGTAGAAACCGCCTTCGCGTACCGAGGTGAGGTAGTCCGGCACCAGGTTGGGGCCGATTTCATCGCGCTCGTTGACCACTGCCCACAACGCACCGCTACCCGGCTGGATGGCCAGCGCCGTGGGATTGCGGATACCGGTCGCGTACGGCTTGTGCGCGCCGGTTGCGGCATCCACCTGCCAGATCTGCGCGCGGTCGAGCTCGACGGCCATGCCACGTTCGGTGATGTTGCTGTTGGAGCCGATGGCCACATACAGATAGCGGCCATCCGCGCTGGCTGTGAGCGCCTTGGTCCAATGATGATTGATGGCCGACGGCAGGTCGGTCACCTTGGTGGGCGCCCCGCTCGCCTGGGTCTGGCCCTGCCGATACTCGAAGCGTACCAACGCATCCTGGTTCGCTACGTACAGCGCCTCGCCAATCAGCGCCAGCCCGTAGGGCGCGTTGAGTTTGTCGGCAAACACCGTTTTCAGTTCGTAGGTGCCATCGCCATCAGCATCGCGCAACAAGGTCAGGCGATTGCCGCTCTTGGCCTTGGAGGTGCCCTTGGCCTTGATCGCGCCGGCAATGACATCCTTTGGCTTGAGGTTTGGCGCGCTGCCACCACGGCCTTCTGCCACCAGGATGTCGCCATTGGGCAGCACCAGTGTCTGGCGCGGAATGCCAAGATCCTTGGCGATCGCGGTGATGCGATAGCCTGCCGGCACGGTGGGCTTGCGCTCGTTCCAGGCGGTTGGCTCGGCAATCTTCATGTCGGGCAGCAAGCCGCGATCCGGCTCCGGCAGTTCCGGGGTTGCGCCGCGCTGACTGACCTCCGGCGCCTTGCCGCATGCGGCCAGCGCTGCAGCAAGAATGGAGACGGTGATGAGACTGGTGGTCTGACGCTTCATCGTGCACCTCCTACGCGCAGACCGGACAATCCTGCCCAGGTCGCAACCAATGCGAACAACGTCGCAATCGCGGACAGCGCCAGGGCTGCCGGCATGACGGCCCATGCGTCGCGGGCATGATGCAAGGCATCGAAAAAGCCCACGATCCACGTAGCAATGAGCGCAATGATGTAGATCAGGTTACGGCTTCCGCGCACCAGCGCGACGATGGCGCACACCAGCGCAATCGTGGTCAACACCATCGCGCCTACCAGCAGCCAGGATGCGAAGTTGCTCCACTGGATCTGGTAGCTGCTCCAGTAGGCGTAATCGCTGAGCAAGGCGCCGAGAAACAGCGGCCACACACCGCCGAGCACGGCTGCGTGGAACGGGTGGACGGCCCATGGACGGGCCGGAACGGTCGTTGAATTCATAGCGGACTCATTGGGGCAATGGCGAAACGTGCCCCCGATGCTGACAGCTTGCATGTGATGAGCAGCGTGATATTGGCGCAATTCGTGCCCGTGCAGATAACCGAAGCTGGCGCTGCCTGGTGCCTTTCGAACGCACGCAGGCTGCATCTATTGTCGCGTTCGATCCCTGGGCAGCCTGCTGCCGGGCTGCCTGGGAGGTGCCACCGCATCCATAGCGCCCACGCCCTGACCCCACACGATGCCGGGCCACGTGCAGCGCAGATCGTCACTTACGGCTCCCGCTCATCCGCTCCGTCGACCGTTCGATGCCTGTCTCGACCGCACGTCATGCATCGCTGGGCGCTGCACGGCTCCGCTTCCAAGCTGCGCTCCATCCACTGAAGGAGCAGGTGTATGAAGACAATTGCGATGATGCTGCTGGCTACCGCGCTGAGCATGGCCGGCACGACCCGCGCGACGGGAACCACACCGCCGGCGTCAGCCACGGCCGAATTGGCGCGCGAGGCCGCTGCGTTTTTCAAGGACAGCCAGCCGGGCGGCGTGGTGCTGGTGACGCGTGGCGATCAGGTGCTGCTGCGCCGGGCCTACGGCATGGCGGACATCGAAAATGGCGTGGCCATGCAACCGGACGCGGCAATGCGGCTGGCTTCGGTCAGCAAGCAGTTCACCGCCATGGCGGTACTGCAACTGGTGCAGGCGGGCAAGCTGCAACTGGATACCTGCCTGGAGTCAGTGGACCCGGCGCTGAGCGGCCCGCTCGCCAAGGTCACTGTGCAGCAACTGCTCACGCATACCTCCGGCATCAAGAATGTCAGCAGCATCGCTGCCTCGCGCGCCGCGCGACGGGAAGACACCGATGCGCGGAGCCTGATGAACTATTTCAAGGACCTGCCGCTGGAGTTTGCTGCGGGCACGCGCTTTCGCTACAGCAACTCCAACTACATCGTGCTGACCTATCTGATCGAACGTATCACTGCTCAGCCCTACCCGGTCTATATGCAGCAGTCGCTGTTCCAGCCGCTGGGCATGCTGCATACCCGCTACGATGACCATCTCACCGTGATCGCCAAACGCGCGCATGGCTATCGCCGCGCGCAGGGCCAGTTGCAGAACGCCGACTTCATCAGCATGTCGCAGCCGCAAGGCGCGGGCGGTCTGATCAGCACGGTGGACGATCTGGCGATCTGGCACCGCGCATTGCGCGACGGCTTGCCGGTGTCGGCATCGCTGCTGGCGCAGGCGATGCGCACGACCACGTTGGCCGATGGCAGCGCCTCGCCCTACGGCTTCGGCTGGATCATCGGCCAGGTAAACGGCATGGCCGACGTGGAGCATGGCGGCTTCATCAACGGCTTCAACAGCTATGTGGTGCGGGTGACGCAGCCGGACGTCTTCGTGACCGTGTTGACCAATGCCGAGTTCCTGGATCCGACCAACCTGAGCGTGCGTTTGGCCGCCATCGCCGCCGGGCATGCCTATGCGGCGACGGTCGCGCTGCGCAGCCAGGACCGCGCATGGCTGGGCCGTTATCGCTTTGCTGCAGATGATGTACGCGTGCTTGCGGAAGTGGACGGCGCGCTGCAACTGCAGCGCGAGGGAGAAGACCCGGTTGCCGTGCTGCCGCATGCCGACGGCCGTTACTACCTGGACGAGAGCCTGGATGCGTTGAGCTTCAACAAAGACGGCAATGGCAACGCAGTCATGACCATGCACGACCGCTTGATGGGTGACAGCAGCGGCACTCGCGAACCGACCGGGGACAACTGACAAGCGGCTGCGCGGCTGCCCTCCGGCGGAATCGGTGCACAGAGTGGGCATATGCCACACGCATGCCCCGTGGCTCGCGTGCGCCATCGGCACTGATCTGGCAAATTGCCCCCACGTTGCCAGCCACCCAGAAACCGCCGAAAGCTAAAGGCTAAGCAGCTCTCTGAAGCGTGCGCTCTGGCGGCGGGACACTTCCACTTCCAGCCCACCGCGCAGGGTCAGCATCAGGCCGCCGTTGCTCCACGGTGCAACCTGCTCCACGAAGTCCAGATTGACGATGTACTTGCGGCTGGCGCGAAAGAATTTGTCCGGCGCCAGCTGCGTTTCAATCGCCCCGAGCGGCCGATACAGCAGTGGCGCGTGGTTCTGGAAGTACACCCGGCTGTAGTTGCCGACCGCCTCGATCAACCGCACATCGCGCGGCTTGACCAGGAAGCAGCGCTCGCCGTCCTTGATGAAGATGGCGCTGTCCATCGCACGCCGCACCGGCGGGGCGGCAACCGCGTCGCCTAGTTTCTCGATTGCCTGGGCAAGCCGCTGCGGTTCGATTGGCTTGAGCAGGTAGTCCACCGTGTTGTAGCCGAACGCCTTGAGCGCATGCGCGTCGAAGGCGGTGGTGAAGATGATGCGCGGAACCCGACTCAGGCGCTCCAGCACATCGAACGCGTTGCCGCCGGCAAGGTCGATATCCAGAAAGACCACGTCCGGCGTAGCCGATTCGATCAACTGCACCGCACTGTCCACATCATCGGCATGGCCCAGCACACGCAGCTGCGGGTAACCCTTGAGCTGATGCTCCAGTTCGAAGCGGGCCAGCTCCGAATCTTCCACGATCACCGCTTCAATCACGCGCCCTCTCCAATCCATACATGTGCCACCACACACGTGCCTTCTTCATGTAATTGCAGGCCGGCATGTGATCCGAACGAGAGTTGCAGGCGTTGCCGCAGGTTCGCCAGTCCCGTGCCGCCGCTGCCGCCGGCTTGCAATTGCCCGCTGTTACGCACATGGATATGCAGCGCATCATCCTGCACGGCAATGCCTACCTGCAGATCGCCGACGCTGCTGCTGAGCCCCAGACCGTGCTTGATCGCGTTTTCCACCAGCAGCTGCACGCAGAATCGTGGTACCCGTCGCAGCAATGCGGCTGCATCCACGTGTTCGGCATAGCGCAGGCGCTTGCCGAGTTGCATGCCGACCAAGCCCAGATAGTCGCGCACGACCGCCATTTCTTCGTCCACGGTCACCAGGGCTTCTTCGCCGCCGGTGAACTGGTAGCGCAGCGTGCTGGCGAAGCGGGTGATCTGTTCGCGTGCCAGCTCTGGATCGATGAGGATGAGCGCTCGAATATTGTTGAGCGTGTTGAAGGTGAAATGCGGGCTGATATGGCCGGGCAGACGTTGCAACTGTGCCTCCTTGAGCGCCAGCCGCAGATCGTTCTGGTGGCGAGTCGCTTCGGCTAGCCGCGTCTGTCTGCTGATCGACAGGTAGAGCAGGCTCCAGGCAATGTAGGCCGGCCATAGCAGGGCCGTGCCCGCGATCATCGGCTGCGCCTCGGACAGCGCCATCAACCCCGGCGAGAATCCGCGCAAGCCCAGCAGTACGCCGTGGACCGCCACATCCACACCCAGCGCCGCCAGCAGGCTGGCAACCAGCAACAGGCCCAGCCAACGCACTTCGCCGTAGCCATCGGCTTGCAGTGTTCGATAGAGCCGGCGCAGCAGCAGGCTACCCAGCAACCCGCCCACGCTGAAGCCAGCCACTGCGGCCAGCTGCAGCCCATCGGGCACCGCTTCCTCGCTAGGCCGAGCCACGTAGGCAATCGCCAGGAACAGCGACCAGCCCAATGCCTGCATCAGCCAGAACATGCGCCCTACTCCGCGCATGCCGGGTCTTTCCTTGCCTCTGTCACGCAGCCTCATCTCCGTCCGGCATGCCAGCGACGCGTTGCCACCGATGCCCGGGCAGAGAATAGGGCCGAGTGAAGGCGATTGCACGATGTGGATGACCGCCGATGCTTTCTCGCTGCATCGCTGATCGCACCGGGCGACAACGCAGTGGCCGTGTGCTGGCGTCTGCGCGCTAGCCCTGTGCGTTGCCGGGCGGGGTCGAGCGCGGGCGCGTTTGCTTCTTCAGCAGTTCGCCGATGTATTGCCGGGCCAGTTTGCTGCCGATGTCCACTGCAGCCTGCAGCGAACCGAAGGTGGGAGAGCCCGTCAACGGAACCGACTGCCCGCCTACCTGCAAGGTGTCCAGTACCACGCGCTGGCGCTCTAGCTGACGGGCCACCACGGCATAGGCAATGCCATGCAGCGTGCCTTCCATCGTCAGCAGATCCTCGGGCGATGTGGTGCTCATCCCCAGCGAGCATAGCGACGATCGGTCAGCGCGGCAGCAGCACACCTTGAACCGTTTACGCGATCGCAGTCTGCGCTGCAGCGAGCATCGCCAAACCTGTCGCCGGCACAGGTGGCGTTGCGCGGCGATCTGCCTTGTGTGATGTGGAACCGCGATGGGGCGTGGCAGAACCTGGCCGCCAGCGTGCGCCGAACGGCGACACCGGACGCAGCCGCGCAGCGGCAGGCGATGCGCTTCCCGCCCATGACGGTAAGCGTCATCGCTGGCGTTTGACCCGGCCTGCCGTCGGGGAATGCAGCTGCGCGTGTCGGAATTTAAATCCACACACAGGAAAAAAACACGCGCCATTCAGCTGCGCCCCCGTCTGAAAGATCAACGACCTGAGGCTGCGAGATTTATTCGAAATTGCTGCCCGGTGTTTAAGCAAGGTGGCGAACTGGTGAATTTGACCCACCTGAAGTGCTGGATTACGCACAATGGGGGTTTGCGCCTGACCTTGCTTATTATATTCCCGTAAATATATTCGACGAATCGGCAAGAGGGAATGAGCAAATTAGTATAATTTTGCCGTATCAGTCCGGCCACGAACGTCCTGTGCTAGAGCCCGTTAGATCCGCTAACTCGCGCTTGAATTCGCTACCCAGCGTAGTGATTTCACCGACAAGGCGGATGCGATTCCCTGATTCACGAAGACCGCAGTCGCATTTAGGATTGTCGCCCCGCGAGATTTGTGACGCATTATTGTTGAGTACGCTCCGACAATAATCTGCAGGCTCACCTGCTAATGCGCCTCTAATTCGTTCTGGCTATGGATTAAATCGGCAGATCCTATTTGGGCGATTTCTCTCTGAATAGCAACTGTCCATTCAGATTTCAGAGATCTCAGATAGCGCCGTTAAACAATCTCGCAAGCACTGAGTAATACCAAACGTATTTTTCAGATGCTCCGCGGGCGCACTCGTGGGGAAAAAGCGCAGCGGTCGAGAAATGAATAACGCGTGAAATTAATGCCTTCGCTGGCGATCGCCGGCGCGGGGTCCTTCTGCGCCAAATTGAATCACCAGCAGCAGCGGCGCACTCAATAACTGGAACCGACCAACCAATGAATCGCTCGCTACTGGCAACCACCATCGCCTCCTGCCTCGTCCTGACCGCCTGTGGCGGCGGTGGTGGTGGAGGCAACGTGCGTAGCGACGCACCGCAGACCACGGTGATCGCGCCGACCCCGCCGACCCCGCCGCCGGCAGCGGACCCGCTGCCCAAGACCACGCCCGCGCCGACGCCGGCCCCGCCACGCTATCAGGGCGTGGGCAGCAATCTGCTGGTGCCGACCAACGCGGATCTGGCGCAGCAGGCGGGCGCGCGGGGCCAGGGCGTGAAGCTGGCCGTGCTGGACGACAACCTGGTGCCCAGCTACGCACCGATCAGCGGCAAGGTCGACAGCTTCAACGATTACACTGCCAGCCCAGGCACGCCCGAGTCGTCGGCCAATGCCTTGCGCGGTCATGGCACGATTGTGTCTGCGCTGGTGCTGGGCTCCGCGCAGGACGGCTTCGCCGGTGGTGTCGCGTCGGATGCAGACCTGTTCTATGCGCGCATCTGCGCCGAAAATTCCTGCGGCACGCAGCAGACCCGTCGTGCGGCGGTGGACCTGGCCGCGGCTGGCGTGCGGATCGCCAATCTCTCCATCGGTGCCTCCTACCCCGATGCCGCCTCCAGTGCCAACGCTGCGCTGGCCTGGAAATACGCACTGACCCCGTTGGTGCAGGCCGATGCGCTGATCGTGGCATCCACCGGCAATGAAGGCGCGGCAGAAGCTTCCTACCCGGCGGCAACGCCGGTGCAGGAAGCCAGCGTGCGCAACAACTGGCTGGCCGTCGGTGCGATCAACATCGATAGCGCCGGCAATGCCGCCGGCCTGACCAGCTATTCCAATCACTGCGGCGCCGCCGCGCAGTGGTGCCTGGTCGCGCCGGGCAGCTACACCGCCCCGGCCCTGGCCGGCACCGAATTGCAGGGCCAGATTGCCGGCACCTCGTTCTCCACCGCCGCCGTCAGCGGTGTCGCCGCGCAGGTGCTGGGCGTGTATCCGTGGATGAGCGCTTCCAACCTGCAGCAAACCCTGCTGACCACCGCCACCGACCTGGGCGACCCGGGCGTGGACGCGCTGTACGGCTGGGGCCTGGTCAATGCGGCCAAGGCGATCAAGGGCCCGGGCCAGTTCGCAAGCAACTGGGCGGCCAATGTGACCGCTGGCTACGACAGCACCTTCAGCAACGACATCTCCGGCGCGGGCAGCCTGACCAAGAACGGGGCCGGCAAGCTCACCCTGAGCGGCAATAACAGCTATACCGGCGGCACCAGCATTAGCGACGGCGTGCTCACACTGTCCGGCAGCCTGCGTTCGGATGTGATCGTGTTGAACTCGGCCACGTTCGAATCGCGCGGCGGTGTGATCAACGGCAACTACAGCCTGGTCAACAACACCGGCACCACCGCGCTCGAGTTGGGCAGGGGCCTCACCGTCACCGGCCGGGCCAGCTTGAAGGGCAATCTGCTGTTGCTACCGGAAGCGGCCGGTTACACCGTCGGCAGCACCGAGAAGATCGTCAAGGCCGGCGTCCTGCAAGGCACGTTCGACCGCGTGCAGTACGCCAACAATTTCTTCTGGACCGCGGCACTGTCCTACGACCCGACCACCGTCACCGCAACCCTGACCCGCAATGCCTCCGCGGCCAGCGCACAGGCGGCCGGTGCACCGCAGTCGGTGGTCAACGGTGCCAACCAGGCCGACGCGCTGGTCAAGGTGCTCGATACCCGGGTCGCCTCGGGCGACACCGACAACCTGGGTGGCCTGATCAGCGCCACCGGTTCGCTGATTGCAGCATCCGATGCGCAGGTTGCCGCGTCGCTGCCGACCCTGACCGGCCAGGTACACGGCATCGAGCGCACGCTGGGCTTCCAGTCCGCGCTCAACGACGCACGTGTGGCCGCCGACCGCCTGCCCTACCTGGCCGACACCACCACGTTGACCACCTGGATGCAGGGCAGCTACCTGGACGGCAATCTGGGCCGTAGCGGTTTCGCTTCGGCCGATTACACCCAGCAGGCCACCACCTTCGGCGTGGATCTGCCGATGGGCAGCGGCGGCACCATCGTCGGTGCGGCCGTGACCTCCGGTCAGGACCGTGCGCACATCGCCGCGTCTTCGAGCCGTCTGCGCTCGGACCGGTATGCGATGACCGCGTACCTGTACCAGCCGATCGGCCAGGCGTATCTGTCGGCGATCGGTTCGTACGGCATGAGCAACGTCCAGACCGAACGCAACGTGCAGGCCGGCAGCATCGGCGAGCGCTTGCAGGACCGTCGCCACGACACCAACTGGTCGGCGCGCGCGGAAATCGGCCTGATGCCGCATGCCGGGTTGTCGCCGTTCGTGGCCGCCGGTGTGGTGAGCCAGACCCAGGATGCCTTCAGCGAAGCCTCGGTGACGGGCCTGGGCCTGAGCGCGAACAGCGACACCCTGCGCGCAGGGTACGGCGAGGTGGGTGTGCGTGGCCATCTGGCGCGCGGCAACTGGGGCTTCGATGGTCTGGTGGCGTATCGCTCGCTGCTGGGCAACCCGAATGCCGACTTCTCTGCGTGGTTCACCGGCCTGCCGGAAGCGCGTTTCACTGTCGCCGGCGAGCCGGTGTCCAAGCAGTCGCTGCGCGCCTCGGTTGGCCTGCGTTACCAGCTCAACGATGCGTTCTCCATCTACGGCAACGTGGGTGCCGAGCGCGCTCGTTCGGACACCAACAGCATCAACGCCAACATCGGTCTGCGCTGGCAGTTCTGATCGCAGCCGATGCAGAAGTGCTGCAGGCGATGCACGTGACGATGTCACGCACACTGCTGCGTGACAGTTAAAAGAAGGCCCCGGCATGTCCGGGGCCTTTTCGTTGACGGCCGCGTGCCAATGGCGGAACTGCCAAGCGCTTGGCTGACACGGCATCTTGCGTACCGGCCCCGCGCAGACGATACGAAAGTATATCGATGCGATGTCCATGGACTGGCGAAAACGCCCGAAAACCCCTGGTTTCGCGCGCTGACGGCTGGCACCATGCACGCCATCGACGCGGCTGCAGCACGCGTTGCAACTGCGCCGGCCCGGATGGCTGGCGCGCAACCTCACACCTGTGGCGATGCGCCATGGGTGCCAGGCGATGCCGATGTACGCCGCTGCCGGCAGCGCGCGTAGATCCATCGCCGATGCAACCGCGGCCTGCGTTCGCGCATCGCCGACCGCGGGTGCAACGCCTTCCCTCTCCCCGTACGAGTCATCGCATGTCGTCCCCCTTCCTGCGTTCTACGCTGGCAGCTGCCTGTGTGTGCAGCTTGCTGGCCGGCTGCGGAGCCACGCCGCCGCCGGCTGCTCCCTCGCCGCTGCTGATCCACACCAACACGCAGGTGATGGTGCCGGCGCACTCGCCCCTGCGTGCCAGCCTGCGCGTGCAGGCGGTGCGCAGCCAACCCATCGCCCCGCTGCTGCAGATGCCGGCGGTGATCGACGTGCTGCCCGAGCGCCTGGTGCGCGTCGTGCCGCCGTTGGCCGGGCGCGTGGTCGCACTGCCCAAGACCCTGGGCGACACCGTGCATGCGGGCGATGTGCTGTGCGTGCTGGATTCTGCCGAACTCGCCAGTGCCTACAGCGATGCCGGCAAGGCGCGCGCCACGCTGGAACAGGCGCGCCTGGAACTGGCCCGGCAGAAGGCGCTGGCAGCGGACAGCATTTCCGCTGCACGCGATCTGCAGGCGGCGCAGCAGGCCTTCGACAGCGCGCAGAACGATACACGGGCGGCCAGCGATCGCCTGGCCCAGCTGGGTGTGGCTGCGCAGGCGAGCTCGCACCGGCGCTATGTCGTGCGTGCGCCCATTGCCGGCCGCGTGGCGGAGCTGAGCGCTGCGCTGGGCGGCTTCTGGAACGACACGTCGGCGTCACTGATGACGGTGGCCGATATCTCGCAGGTGTGGCTCACCGCCAGCGTGCCGGAACACGAGATTGGCCAGGTCTTCGAAGGTCAGCCGGTCACTGCCAGCCTGGATGCCTATCCTGGCCAACGCTTCGTCGGCCACGTGCAACACCTGGACGATTTGCTCGACCCCGCCACCCGCACGTTGAAAGTCAGGGTGGCCTTGAATAACCGCGACGGCCTGCTCAAGCCGGGCATGTTTGCGCGCGCCCACTTCCAGTCGCGCCCGCAGCAGGCATTGGTGGTGCCCGATAGCGCGCTCTTGCAGATGGGACTGTACACGCGGGTGTTTGTCGAAACCGCGCCGTTCGCTTATCGCTCGCGCATCGTGGCCACCGGCCGCGCAATGGAGGGCTATACCGAAATCCTGTCCGGCTTGAAGGCCGGCGAGCGTGTGGTGATCAAGGACGGAGCCTTGCTCAATGATTGAGGCGATCATCACCACCTGCTTCCAGCGTCGCGGCATCGTCTGGCTGGTCTTCGTACTCATTGCGTTATACGGCACATGGAGCTGGACGCAGCTGCCGGTGGAGGCTTACCCGGACATCGCCGATGTCACCTCGCAGGTGGTCACGCAGGTCCCGGGCCTGGGTGCAGAAGAAGTGGAACAGCAGATCACCGTGCCGCTGGAACGTGCGTTGATGGGCACGCCCGGCCTGCATGTGTTGCGCTCGCGCAGCCTGTTCGCCCTTTCCTTGATCACGCTGGTCTTCGACGATGGGACGGAAGGCTACTTCGCGCGCCAGCGTGTGCTGGAACGCATCCAGGCGGTCACCCTGCCCTATGGCGCGATTCCCGGGCTCGACCCATACACCTCGCCCACCGGCGAGATTTATCGCTATACGCTGGAATCGAAAACACGCAGCCTGCGCGAGCTGTCGGACCTGCAATTCTGGACGGTGATTCCACGCCTGCAGAAAGTGCCAGGCGTGGCCGATGTGACCAATTTCGGCGGCCTTACCACGCAGTTTTCGCTGGCGCTGGAGCCGGACCGCCTGACCCGGTACGGGGTGTCGTTGCAGCAGGTCAAGAGCGCCATCACCAGCAACAACGCCGATGGCGGCGGCAGCGTGATGGATCGTGGCGAACAAAGTTACGTGATCCGCGGCATCGGCCTGCTGCATTCGTTGCAGGACATCGGCAATGTGGTGGTGAGCAGCAGCAATGGCGTACCGGTCCTGGTCAAGGACCTGGGCCAGGTGCGCTACGACAATGTCGAGCGACGCGGCATTCTGGGCAAGGACGGCAACCCGGACACGATCGAAGGCATCGCGTTGCTGCTCAAGGACAGCAACCCGTCGGTGGCCTTGCAAGGCATCCACAGTGCCGTGGAGGAGCTCAACAACGGCGTGCTGCCCAGGGACGTCAAGGTGGTGCCGTACCTGGATCGGACCGCGTTGATCGACGCCACGCTGCATACGGTGAGCGCCACGCTGACCGAAGGCATGCTGCTGGTGTGCGTGGTGCTGTTGATCTTCCTGGGTAGCCCGCGTGCGGCGGCGATCGTGTCGCTGACCATCCCGCTGTCGTTGCTGATCGCCTTCATCTTCATGCACCACCTCAAGATTCCGGCCAATCTGCTGTCGTTGGGCGCGATCGACTTCGGCATCCTGGTCGATGGCGCGGTGGTGCTGGTGGAAAACGTCTTGCGCCTGCGCGAAGAAAACAGCCAGCGTGCATTGACGGCGCGCGATGCGATCGACGCCACCCTGCAGGTGGCGCGGCCGATCTTTTTCGGCATGGCCGTGATCGGCTGTGCGTACCTGCCGCTGCTGGCGTTCGAACGCATCGAATACAAGCTGTTTTCGCCGATGGCCTACGCGGTGGGCGCGGCCTTGATCGGTGCGCTGCTGGTGGCGCTGACATTGGTTCCTGGCCTGGCGTGGCTGGCGTTTCGCAAGCCGCGCAAGATGATGCACAACCGCGTGCTGGAAACACTGGGGCAGCGCTACCGCGCATTGCTGGAACGCAGCGTGGGCCGACGCGGCTGGCTGCTGGCTTGCGCGGCGCTGGCCCTGTGCGTGCTGGCGGTGTTGGGGGGCAGCATCGGCCGCGACTTCCTGCCGTATATCGACGAAGGATCGCTGTGGCTGCAGGTGCAGATGCCGCCAGGCATCACTCTGGACAAGGCCGCCACCATGGCCAATGCCTTGCGCAAGGCCACGCTGGAATTTCCCGAGGTTTCGTACGTGGTGACCCAGACCGGGCGCAACGACGATGGCACCGACTACTGGACGCCTTCGCATATCGAAGCGAGCGTTGGCCTGCGTCCCTACAAAGACTGGCCGGCCGGCATGGACAAGCAGGCATTGATCGCTGCGCTCGGCGCACGTTATGCACGGATGCCCGGTTACACGGTGAGCATGATGCAGCCGATGATCGACGGCGTGCAGGACAAGCTCTCCGGCGCGCACAGCGATCTGACCGTGAAGGTGTTCGGCGACGATCTGCAGCAGGTTCGCGGCGTTGCCGACCAGGTGGCTGCAACCTTGCACAAGGTGCCGGGCGCTGCGGACATCGCCGTGGATGTAGAGCCGCCCCTGCCCAACCTGCAGGTACGTTTCGACCGCGCGGCGGCAGCACGCTATGGCATCAATGCGGCCGATGTGTCGGATCTGATTTCCACCGGCATCGGCGGCAACCCGATCGGGCAGATGTACATCGGCGAGAAGAGCTACGACCTCACCGTGCGCTTTCCGCAACGGTATCGCAACGATCCGCAGGCCATCGGCGCGTTGCGCCTGCGCACCGCTGCCGGCGCCGAGATACCGCTCTCGGCGGTGGCCAGCATCACCACCACCAGTGGCCAGAGCGTGATCGTGCGCGAGATGGGCCGGCGCAACATCATCGTGCGGCTCAACGTGCGCGGCCGCGACCTGTCCAGTTTCCTGAGCGATGCGCAGGCCACGCTCGCGCGGCAAGTGCACCTCGACCCGCAGCACATGCAGCTGGTGTGGGGTGGCCAGTTCGAGAACCTGCAGCGTGCCCAGGCGCGCTTGCTGGTGGTGCTGCCAACCACGTTGTGCATCATGTTCGTGTTGCTGTTTGGCGCATTCGGCAACCTGCGCCAGCCGACATTGGTGCTTGCCGCCGTGCCGCTGGCCATGATCGGCGGGTTGGCTGCATTGCACCTGCGCGGGATGACGCTCAATGTCTCCAGCGCGGTAGGTTTCATCGCCCTGTTCGGGGTGGCGGTCCTGAACGCGGTGCTGATGCTCGCGCAAATCAACCGGCTGCGCCAGGACGTGGGCATGTCCTTGCGCGAGGCGGTGGTGGCCGGTGCGGTGAGCCGCATGCGGCCGGTACTGATGACCGCGACGGTGGCAGCGCTTGGCCTGGCACCGGCAATGCTCGCCACTGGCCTGGGCAGCGATGTGCAGCGCCCGTTGGCCACCGTGGTGGTTGGCGGCTTGGTCACCGCCACGGTGCTCACCTTGGTGTTGTTGCCATCGCTTTACTACCTGATGGAAGCCTTCGTCGCAACGCGCCAGGGCCGCCCGGAGACGACCGCATGACCGACGTTCGCAACGCATTGCTCGCCAGTGCCGTGGCGGTATCGCTCGCCGCCTGCGCAGTGGGACCGGACTTTCAGCGCCCCGCTCCACCTGATGCCGATCGCTATACCGCCAATGCGTTACCGGCAACGACCGTGGCCGCCGACGCAGCACATGGTGGTGCGCAGCAGTTCGAGCCCGGGCAGGACGTGCCGGCCGCCTGGTGGCGCGCCTTCGGCTCGCCGCAACTCAATGCTGTGGTGGAGCGGGCCTTACGTGCCAATCCGGACCTGCAGGCCGCCGACGCAGCGCTCCGGCAGGCGCAGCAGACGCTGGCTGCACAACGCGGTGCCTGGCTACCGCAAGCGGATCTGCATGTGGATGCCAGCCGGCAACGCGATTCGGTGGTGCCGGCGCCAGATGCCGGCATCGACACACCGTATGCGCTACGCACCGCCCAACTCAGCGTCAGCTACACGCTGGACGTCTTTGGCGGTACGCGGCGGCAAGTGGAAGCGGCCGGTGCGCAAGCACAGGCCCAGCGCGATCAGCGCGATGCGGCGTACCTGAGCCTCACCGCCAACGTCGTGAACGCGGCCATTGGCGAGGCGGCCGTGCGCGCGCAACTGGAGGCTGCGCGCGCGCAGGTCGCCATCGCCGAGCAGCTCTGCACGATCACCGAACGCCAGCAGGCGCTTGGCGCGCTCGGTGCAGCGCAGGTGCTGGCCCAACGCACTGCGCTGGCACAGGCACAGGCCGCGGTGCCGGGGCTGGAAAAACAGCTGGAACAGCAACGGACCCTGCTCGCGATTCTGGGCGGGCAGTTGCCTGGCGACGCTGCGGGTGCGCCGTTTACGCTGGACACGCTGCAATTACCGGCGCAATTGCCGTTATCGCTGCCCTCGCGGTTGGTCGATCGCCGCCCGGACATCCGCGCCGCCGAAGCGCAGGCGCAGGCTGCCAGCGCATTGATCGGCGTGGCGGCCGCTGCGCGCTTGCCATCCATTACCTTGAGTGCGGCCGGCGGCGGCTCTGCTTCCAGTGTCGGGCGCATGTTCGCGGCCGGCAATACACAATGGTCGGTGGCCGGCAGCCTGCTGCAACCGCTGTTCCATGGCGGCGCGCTTGCGCATCAGCAACGGGCGGCCGAAGCTGGCTACGCGCAGGCCATGGCGCAATACCGCAGCGTGGTGCTGAACGCATTTGGCGAGGTTTCCAACGCGCTCACCGCGCTGCAGAGCGACGCGCAGAACCTGCGCGCCTGTGCCGATGCGCAGGCCCTTGCGGAGCGCACGCTGGCGCTGGTGCAACGTCAACAGGCGGTCGGTGCGGTGGGCATGGCGGATCTGCTGCAGGCGCAGCAGGCCTACCAAAGCACGCAGGCCGCCACGGTCCAGGCACAAGCCGCCCGCTACACCGACACCGTGGCGCTGTATCAGGCCCTGGGTGGCGGGCCGTGGTGGTCGCCAGCGGCCCAGACGCCCAAGCCCGCGGCTCCATGAATCACGCACCGCAGCCAGCGCCGGTTGTGTAACGGCGGCGCTGCCAGCTGAGACAATCGCCGCCATGCGCATGACCTCTCTCTTCCGCTCGCCACCCACGCGTACCGACCTGCTCGGCATGGTCGGGCTGGTGGCGGGCATGGCGGCGATCTTCGTGGCCGATACCTTCACCGACTATGCGGTGGCTGCAGCCTTGTTCTATACGTTGGTGGTGCTGCTGTCGGTACGCCTGCTGACGCGCACGGGCGTGGTGCTGTTGGCGGCCACCTGCCTGGCGCTGATCGTGCTCAGCTTCCATCTCACCCCGGCCGGCAGCTACCGCGTGGGCGTGATCAACTCCTGCATCAGTGCGGTGGTGGTGGCGGTCACCACCTATCTGGCGGTGCAGATGGAAGCGGCCAAGGCGAGCGCACATGCCGCACAGGCACGGCTGTTGCGGCTCACCCGCAGCGGCAGCATGGGCGGGCTGGCCGCATCGATCGCCCACGAAGTCAATCAACCCTTGGCCGCCATCGTGACCAGTGGCAATGCCTGCCAGCGCTGGCTGGCGCAGCAACCGCCCAACCTGGCCAAGGCCGATGCCGCACTGGAACGCATGCTCGCCGACGCCGGCCGCGCCAGCGCCATCATCGCGCGCATGCGTGCATTGGCGCGTGGCGAAGCCAGCCAACGCCAGCCGCTGGATTTGAACCGCACCGTGCTCGACATGATTGCCCTCACCCGTGGCGAAACCGAGCGCCATGGCATCGCGCTGTCGCTGGAGCTGGACCCTGCCCTGCCCGCGGTGCTGGCCGATGGCGTACAGATCCAGCAGGTCATCGGCAATCTGTTGCTCAACGCCGTGGAGGCACTGGCGACCTTGCCGGACGAGGCGCGCAGCATCCATGTACGCTCGCACACCGATGGTGGGTGGGCATGCCTGTGCATCGACGACACCGGCCCAGGCTTGTCCGATGACGCACTGGCGCATGTATTCGAAGCATTCTGGAGCACCAAGGACGATGGCATGGGCATTGGCTTGAGCATCAGCCGCACCATCATGGAAGCCAACGGCGGGCAGATCTGGGCCGAGCCGGCCGGTGTACGCGGCGCGCGCTTCGGCCTGCGTCTGCCCCTGGTCGCGACGGAGCGCAGGCCATGAGCGAGCCGGCCCCGGTGGTGTATCTCATCGACGACGATGCCTCGATGCGCGCTGCACTGGAGGATCTGTTCGCCTCGGTCGGCTTGCAGGTCTACGCGTTCGGTTCCACCGATCAATTCCTCGCGCACCGGTTGCACGAGGCACCCGCCTGCCTGGTGCTGGACATTCGCATGCCGGGCCAGAGCGGGATGGAGTTCCATCGGCGCATGGTCGAATCCGGCGTTGCCCTGCCCACCATCTTCATTACCGGCCATGGCGATATCGCGATGAGCGTGGAGGCGATGAAGAACGGCGCGATCGAATTCCTGACCAAACCGTTCCGCGATCAGGCCCTGCTGGATGCCATTCAGGACGGCATCCGGCGTGACCGTGCGCGCCGCCAGAGCGAGGCGGTGGCCGCGCAATTGCGTGCACGTTGGGAGTCGCTGAGTAGCGGCGAGCAGGATGTCACGCGATTGGTGGTGCAAGGTCTGTTGAACAAGCAGATCGCCGCGCGCCTGCACCTGAGCGAGATCACCGTGAAAGTGCGGCGTGGCCAGGCCATGCGCAAGATGCAGGCTGGCTCGCTGGCCGAACTGGTGCGCCTGGCCGAACGCATCGGGCTGTGATGCGCGCTGTGTGACCGGTGCGCAGGCGTGCTGTGCTAGCTGCCCGCGCACGCGCCATCGGCGGGCATCCAGCCGCCATGACGGCCTGCGTGCTCCAGGATGACAGCGCCATGACGCAGCACCCACTCAGCGCTTTTTCGGCTCTGTCACCGCAACGCACCTGACGCTCCGGTGCGTATCTTGCGGCGCGCGCGACAGACACGGGAATGCGGGCAAAAAGAACACCCCGGCATCCGGGGCGTTTTCGTTTCCGGTGTCAGGCATGCCGCAAGACAAGGCTTCAGAAGCTCACTCCCCAGGTCACCTGACCACCGTACGCCGTCTGCCCGTCGCCGCTGAGCCCTTGCAGCGACAGTGCCAGCCGGCTGCGTGGCGAGGTGACCAGGCTCACGCCCAGCTCGCCGATGGCCGCATTCTTGGCCAGGGTGACGCTTTGCACCGAGAACTCCGAGGCGGTGCCGACGAAGCCGGCCGAGCGCTGCACGGAACGGTCGCCGAAGGCATGCCGCCAGCCTGCCGACGCATACAACGCCGCCTTCTGGCCGAGGTCCCAATCACCACGTACGCCCAGCGTGGCGGTACTGAAGGTGTCGCTGGCACTGTCCACCGACAGCGCGGAGATGCCGCCGCGTTCGGTGAACCCATCGGTCTTCAGGCGGGTGTAATCGGCCGCAATGAACGGGCTGTACACCGCACCTTCGGTGCGCAGATTCCAGGCCGCTTCCAGCGACACCGTTACGGCGGTGGCGTCGTAGCGGCTGTCCATGCGCTCTTCGAGCACGCCGGGCAACATCACCCGGCGCGTGCTGTCGACGCGATAGCTGGCGTAGTCCACCGCACCCTGCAGCGAGAACGCAGACCAATCGGCCCGGCCATACACGCCGGCATGCGTGCCATCCACATCGGCACGGTCGCCCCATTCGCGCGACCAGCTCTCGATATCCTGGTTGCCGACCGCAATGCCCACCACGCTGCGTTCGCCGAAGCGGCGTTCCGCACCGGCCATCACGCCGTTGTCCTCGCGACGTACCGACACCGCATTGGCATCGCCATCGACACGGGTGGGCAGGCTGCGCCCGGTGATCCAGACCATGGTGTCGCCGACCAGCGTGTCCTGGCTGTCGCCACGCAGATGGTTGGCGATGCCGCTGTAGAGAAAGCGGCTGTCCAGCAGGGCCGTTGCAGTGCTGGCATGACTTTCGCCCGACAGCGAGGCAAACGCGGTGCGCACCGCCTCCGGGTCGTCGGGCAAACGCACCACGGCCTGATAGATCGGGCTGGTGTTCGGCAAGCCGTCCACGGCCGCCGCCGTGGACTGCTGGTTCGGCGTGGTGACCGCGTCCACCATGCCCACCGTATTGCGCCCGAACGTCACCGACAATCCGGTCGCGGTGGTGCTGACATCCGGCTCGATAAACGCGTAGTCGGAAATGACGTTGGTGAACTGCCCGGTGAGGCCGCCGCCGGCGCTGATCACCGGAATTTCCGTAAACAGCGGCAAGTCGGTCGCCCGCACCAGCGCCAGCGTGGTGCCGGTTGCCACGCTGGCTGCGCCGCCCACCGCCACCGGCGTGACGACACCGCCGTCGCCGGGCGTCACCTGCAACGTGGAGCCTGGTGCAAACGTGGCATTGCCGCCGACGCTGATGGTGCCACCGGCACCGCCGATGGCGACCGTGCCCGATGACACCAGGCTGCCGACACTGCCGCTGCCGGCGAGCGTGCCGCCCGGACCCACTGTGACCGGCCCGCCCAGCGCCGCGCCCGGGTTGGCCAGGTTGCCGACACTCAGGGTGCCGGCGTTGACCTCGGTCGGGCCGGTGAAGGTGCTGCTGTTGGCGGTGAGCAACAGCGTGCCGGTCCCCAGCTTGATGAAGCGACCGCCCCCGAACAACCTGCCTGCATAGCTGCCGGCACTGTTTTGCAGGAAGGTCAGCGTGCTGTTGTTGGTGATGTCGCCCTGCAGGCTGGCGGTGTTGCCAACCAGCGTGCCCGCGTTGACGGTCGTACCGCCCAGGTAACCGTTGACGCCGTCCAGGGTGAGCGTACCGGTGCCGTTCTTCACCAGCACGCCGCTGCCGGTGACGTTGCCGGCGTAGGTCCCATCGGTCGCCTGGTCGAACACCAGCACTGCATTGTCGACGATGTTGCCCTGCAGACTGTCGGTGGTGCCGATCAGGCTGCCACTGGCGACGGTGGTGCCGCCGCTGTAGGTGTTGGGCGCCACCAAGGTCAACGCGCCGGCACCTTGCTTGATCACGCTACCGGTGCCGCTGACCGCGCCGGCGAACACGCCGTCGCTGGCCTGATCGAAGATCAACGTCGCGTTGTCGACCACATCGCCCTGCAAGCTGGTGGTATTGCCGACCAAGCTGCCGGCGCTGATGACGGTGCCGCCGGTATACGTATTGGCACCAAGCAATTGCAGCACGCCGCTGCCGGTCTTTTCCAGCGAGCCAGTCCCGCTGACCGCGCCGGCATACACGCCACCGGTGGTCTGGTTGAACACCAACGCTGCATTGTTGGTGATATCGCCCTGCAAGCTGGCGGTGTCGCCGATCAGGGTGCCGGCCACAATGCTGGTGCCGCCCGTGTAGCCATTGGCACCGTTGAGCAACAACGCGCCGGCACCATCCTTGACCACGGTGCCGGTGCCGGTGATCGAGCCGTTGAACACACCATCGGCTACTTGGTTGAACGCCAATGTTGCGTTATCGACGATGGCGCCTTGCAGGCTTGCGCTGTCGCCCACCAGCGTACCCGCAGTGAGCGTCGTGCCACCGCTGTAGGTATTGCTGCCGTCCAGCGTGAGGGTGCCGGTGTTTGTCTTGATCAACGCACCGCTGCCGCTGATGTTGCCGGCAAGGGTGAGGTCGGCCGGGTTGTCGACGGTCAGCGCCGCACCCAGCGTGACCGCGTTGCCCAATGCCGCGGCAATGGCATTGCTCAGCACCGCATCGCCGGTGACCGACAAGGTGCCGCTCCCCAGGGCGGTGTTGCTGGCCACCGCCAGCGTGCCATCGCTGAGCGTCGTGCCGCCGGCATAGCTGTTGTTGCCGCTGAGCGTGAGCGTGGAGGTGCCGTTCTTGATCAAACTGCCTGCACCGCTGATTGCACCGGTCAATGCCAGGTCGTTGCTGCCCGGCAGCGTCAGCGCGCCGTCGAGCACCACCGCATTGGCCAGCGCCAATGCTTGATCGGTATCGAGCGTGGTGCCCGCTGCGGCAGTCAGCGTGCCGGTGCCCAGCGCTTGCGCATTGCCCAGCACCAGGCTGCCGCCGCCGAGCGCGGTGCCGCCGGTATAGGTGTTGGCACCAGTCAGGACCAGCGTGCCGGTGTCGAGCTTTTGCAGCGTGCCGCTGCCGCCGATGGCGACGTCGATGGTGCCGGTCACGCCGGGGTCGACGCGGATGATGGTGTTCGCTGCGTTGGCGCTCAATGCGCCACCGCCTGCATCGCTCAGCACATAGCCATCGGTGATGAATTGCATGCCGGTGATGCCCTGGGTGCCCTGCACGCCCACGTTGCCCGCTGTGCCTGCGAAGACCGCAAAGCTGTTCTGCCAATCGCTGTTGATCAGCCCATCGACCGACGTCCAATTGGTGGTGCCGGCGGTCCATGTGCCGGTACCGCCCTCGGCGCTGCCGTTGGCGACGGTCTGCGCACCATCCCAGAACTGCACGTTGCTGCCAGAAGCCAACAACACCACGTTGACCTGCTGCGCCAGCGAGGTCTGCAGCGTGAGCTGGGCGGGGTCGACCGTGCCCGGCAAGGTGCCGAAACCCATGCCATTGTTGGTCAAGGTGCCGGTGTAATCGATCAGGCGATACACGCCGGTGCCGAAGCCGCCGATGTCGGTGATGTTGAGCGTGCCATCCAGCGTGAGGTCGCCGTTGACCGCAAGCACACCGGTCTGGCTGGGTATCCCCAAAAACGCATCGAGCGTGGCATTGGGCGCCATGTTCAGGCTGCCGGTGGTCAGCAGCGCACCGCTGGTCACTACCAGGCGGCCACCGTCATTCACCGTGACCGCGGCATTGACCACGCCGCTGCCGCTCAACGTGCCGCCGGTGCCCACGGTGACGCCACCGGCACTGCCCAGCGTGCCATCCACATCCAGCGTGCCCGCGGTGATCTGCGTGGTGCCGCCGATCGCGCTGGTGCCGGTGAGTTGCACGGTGCCGGTGCCGACTTTTTCGAGATTGCCGGCATCGTTCAACGCACCTGCGAAGGTGCTGCCGACGTTGCCAACGCCCAGTTGCAAGGTGCTGCCCCCCTGGATCGCGACATTGCCCAGGCCGGTCACGCTGCTCAATGCGGTATTGCTGCCGAGCGAGAGCCCCGCCCCTGCCGCAACGTCCACGCTGGCACTGGTCCCCAACGTGCCGGTGGCGGAGGTGGCCAGCACGCCGCCCTGCACCGACACCGGGCCACTGAACAGGTTGCTGCCGGACAGGGTCAAGGTCCCCAGGCCCGTCTTGGTCAGCGCGCCCGCGCCACTGAGCACGCCGGTCAACGCCAGATCGTCCGCACTGGCGATGGTCAGGTTGGCGCCCAGGTTGACGTTGTTGCCCAGGGCCAAGGCAATGGCATTGCTCAACGTCGCATCGCCCAGCACCGACAGGCTGCCCGTGCCGAGTGCGGTATTGCTGCCCACCGCCAGGGTGCCGGCATTCAACACGCTGCCGCCGAGGTAGCTGTTGCTGCCTCCCAGCGTGAGCGTGGAGGTGCCGTTCTTGATCAAGCTGCCTGCACCGCTGATGGCGCCGGCCAATGTCAGGTCGTTGCTGCCGGGCAGCGTCAACGCGCCATCGAGCACCACCGCGTTGCCGAGGGCCAATGCTTGGTTGGTATCGAGCGTGGTGCCCGCTGCGGCGGTCAGCGTGCCGCTGCCCAACGCTAGCGCATTGCCTAGCACCAGGCTGCCGCCGCCCAGCGCCGTGCCACCGGTGTAGGTGTTGGGACCACTCAGCACCAGCGTGCCGGTATCAAGCTTCTGCACGCCGCCGGTGCCGGTGATGGCCACATCGATGCTTGCCGTGGCACCCGGATCGACGCGGATGGCGGTCAACGGGTCGCTCACCGCCAGTGCGCCCGCGCCGGCATCGGTCAACTGATATCCATCGGTCACGAACTGCAGGCCGCCGGTGTTCTGCGTACCCTGCACGCCCACCGTGCCGGCCGTACCGGAAAACACTGCGAAGTCGCCTTGCCACGTGCTGTTGGCGCTACCGTCCTGGCCGGTCCAGTTGGTGGCTGCACCCCAGGTGCCGGCGCCGCCATCGACAGTGCCATTGGCCGTGGTCTGTACCCCATCCCAGAACTGCACGATGCTGCCCGGCGCGGTCACCACCAGATTGAGTTGCTGGCCGATGGCGGTCTGCAGGGCGAGCTGGCTGATGTCCACGCTGCCCGGAAACAGGCCGATCAGCATGCCGTTGTTGGTGAGCGCGCCGGTGTAGTCGATCAACCGGTACACGCCGGTCCCGAAGCCACCGAGATCGGTGATGTTGAGCGTACCGTCCAGGGTGAGATCGCCATTGACGGCCAGCAAGCGGGTTGCGCTTGGCGCGCCCAATGCCACATCGACGAACGCGCCTGGCGCGAGCGTCAACGCGCCCACGCTCAACGACGAACCGCTGGTCAGTGCGAGCCTGCCGCCATCGCTGACGGTGACCGCCGCACCCACATTACCGGCGGCGCCGGTGCCGGTCAGCGTGCCGCCCGATGCGACGTTCAAGGCGCCGGTGCCGAGGCTGCCGACCACATCGAGCGTGCCCGCACTGACCTGCGTGCTGCCACCGATCGCGCTGGTACCGAGCAAACGCACGGTACCGGCCCCCACCTTGTCCAGGTTGCCGCCACCGCCCAGGCTGCCGGCGAAATCGCCGCCGCCTAGTTGCAGCGTGGCGCCGGTATCGGTGTCTACACCGCCCGCACCAGTGAGTGTGTTGATCAAGCCACCGTTGGTCAGGTTCAACAGCGCACCTGCCGCGATATCGACATTGCTGGCGTTGCCCAATGAGGCCGCGGTACTGGCCACCACGGTGCCGGCCTGAATCGCCAGCGGGCCGGTGTAGCTGTTGTTACCGCTCAAGGTCAACGTGCCCAGGCCGGTCTTGACCAGGCTTCCGCTTCCGCTGATGGCACCGCTTGCCAACATGTCTGCGGCGTTATCTACGGTGAGCGCGGCGCCCAGCGCGATGTCGTTGCCTAGCGCCACGGCGACCGCATTGCTCAATACCGAATTGCCGAGCACCGACAGGCTGCCGGTGCCGAGCGCATTGTCGGCTCCCACCGCGATGGTGCCTGCGGTCAGGCTGGTACCGCCGCTGTAGCTGTTGCTGGCCGTGAGCGACAGGGTGGTGGCGCCATTCTTGACCAGGCTGCCGGTGCCGCTGACGCTGCCGTTCAAGACCAGATCGTTGCTGCCCACCAACGTCAGTTGATCGTTCAACGCGAGGTTGTTGCCTACCGTCAACGCGGCAGTGGCATCCAGTTCGGCAGGGCCGTTGACTCGCATATCACCCACGCCAAGCGCGGCATTGTTCCCAAGCACCAGCCTGCCCGCATCCAGCGCAACGCCACCGGTGAAGGTATTGGCGTTGCTCAACGTCAGGGTGGCGCTGCCCTGCTTGTCGAGGCCACCGATGCCGCTGACGACGCCGTTGAGCGCAATATTCTGCGTGCCAGGCAGGGTCAGCGTGCCATCCAAGGCGACTGCATTGCCCAGCGCCACGGCGGTGCTTGCATCCAGCGTGCTACCGCCTGCGGCAGTCAAGGTACCTGCGCCCAATGCCGTGTCGCTGCCAACCAGCAACGAACCACCCTGCAGTTGCAGCCCACCGCTCCAGGTGTTGTTGCCATTGAGGGTGAGCGTCTGCGCGCCGGTCTTGATCAGGCTGCCCGTGCCATCGATCGCGCCATCGAGCGTGAGGTTTTGTCCATCGATCGTCAGCGCACCGTTGGTGGTGAGCGCGTTCTGCAAGGTCACCGCAGAGGCAGCGGTGAGCAGCGTGCCGTTGGCAGCAGTAAGTGCGCCGCTACCGAGTGCGGTATTGCTGCCCACGACCAGGGCACCGTCGTTCAACGCGGTGCCGCCGGTGTAACTGTTGTTTCCGTTGAGCGTGAGCGCTCCGGTGCCTTGCTTGACCACGCTGCCGGCACCGCTCACGGTACCGCTCAAGCCCAGGTTGTTGTTGCCGGTCAATGACAACGCACCATTGAGCACCACATCGTTGCCAAGCGTGGTGGCGGTGGTGGCCTGCAGTTGCGTTCCGCCGGCTGCGGTCAACACACCGCTGCCCAGCGCCGCGCCGCTGCCGACCGACAAGCTCCCCGCGTTGAGATCCACGCCGCCACCGAAAGTGTTTGCGCCGGTCAGTATTAGCGCTGCTGCACCGTCTTTGACCAGGCCACCGATGCCGCTGATGCCACCGGTGAGGGTCAGGTCCTGGCTGCCGCCAAGTTGCAGATCCGCATCCAGCACCACGTTGTTGGCCAGCACGCGTGCAGCGGTGCTATCGAGCAGGCCGCCACTCACGCTCAGGCTGCCCGTCCCGAGTGCGCCATCGCTGCCCAGAATCAGGCTGCCTGCCGTCAGGCGGGTGCCGCCCAGATAGGTGTTGTTGCCGCTGAGGGTCAAGCTGGCCGGGCCGAGTTTGTCCAGGCTGCCGGCGCCACTGATGCCCCTGGTCAGCGTGAGCGCGTTGCTCCCAGCCACAGTGAACTGCCCTGCCAGTGCAATGGCATTGGCGAGCGTGCTCACTGCTGCGTTGTCCAGCGTCGTGCCGGCCGCTGCGGTCAAGGTCCCGCTCCCCAGCGCGGTATTGCTGCCCACCGTAAGCTTGCCGGTGTTGAGCGCGGTGCCACCGGTATAGGTGTTGTTGCCGCTGAGCGTGAGATCGCCGCCGGCCTTGACCAGGCTGCCTGCACCGCTGATGGCTCCACCCAAGGTCAACGCCTGCGCGCCATTAAGGGTCAGCGCGCCGGTGCTCAGCGTCACTGCATTGCTCAGCGTGGCAGCGGCGGTGTTTTGCAAGCTCGCAGAGCCAGTGACATTCAACGTACCGGTGCCCAGTGCGGTGCCGCTGGCCACCTGCAAGGTGCCGGCATTGAGGCTGGTGCCGCCGGTATAGGTGTTCAGACCAGCCAGCGTCAGCGTCCCGCCACCGAGTTTGTTCAATGCACCGGCGCCACTGATGGTGCCGGTGAGATTCAACGCGTTGCCGCTACTGCCGACGCCCAGGTTTCCGGTCAGCGCAATCGCGTTGCCCAGCGTGGACGCGGCCGTGGCATCGAGCTCGCCTCCGCTGGCGGTGAGCGTGCCGGTGCCCAGGGCCGCATTCGAACCGACCACCAGTCGCCCGGTGCTGAGCGTAGTGCCGCCGGTGTAGGTGTTGGCGTTGGTCAGGGTGAGATCGCCAGTACCGCTCTTGATCAAACTGCCGGCACCATTGATGGCGCCGCTGAGCGTGAGCGCTTGTGCGCCGGTCCAGTTCAACGGTGCGGCAAGGCTGATGCCATTGGTCACCGTCAACGGCGCAGTGGTGCTCAGGCTGGATGCGCCGGTGACATTCAATGCGCCCGTGCCCAGCGCGGACGCGGTACCCAGTTGCAGCGTGCCCGCTGCCAGCGTGGTGCCGCCGCTATAGGTATTGGTGCCGCTGAGTGACAGCGTTCCGGTGCCGGTTTTATTGACACCGCCAGCGCCGGCCAGCGTGCCGCTCAAGGTCAACGCGTTGCCGCTGGCTCCCAGGCCCAGCGTATTGGCGAGCGCAAAGTTGTTGGTCAGGGTCAGTGGTGCAGTGTTATCCAGCAAACCGCCTGCCGCAGTGACCGTGCCAGTGCCGAGCGCACCGGAAGTCTCCAGCAGCACGCTGCCTGCACCCAGGGTGGTGCCACCGCTGTAGGTATTGCTGCCGCCCAAGGTCAGCGTGCCGGCGCCAACCTTGTTGAGCGCCCCGGTGCCACTGACCGTCCCTCCGATTCGCAGCGCGTTTGCGCCGCCAATACCCACCGTGTTGCTTAGCGAAAACGCATTGGCCAAGTTCACTGCGGCACCTGCCAACAGGCTGCCGCCGGATGCGGTGACCGTGCCGGTGCCCAAGGCACTGTTGGTGCCCACCGTCAACGCGCCATCGACCAGATTGACGCCACCGCTGAACGTGCTGGTACCGGTCAGCGCCAGTCCGCCGGTGCCGGTCTTGGTCAATCCGCCGGTGCCGGTAATTGCGCTGCCAACGGTCAGGTTATTGGTGCCCTGCACAGTCAGGCCGCCCGCGCCAAGCGCAATGCCATTGGTCGGTGCAAGGGTCAGGCCAGCAGCCGTGGCTTGGAGCGTGCCGCCGTTGGCGGTGATGGTGGTGCCCAACTGCGCAGGATTGGCAAACTGCAACACGCCACCATTGAGCGCGCTGTTGGCGAAGTTGCTCGCCCCGCCCACCGACCAGGTGCCGCTATTGACGCGCAAATTTCCGAAATTGATGTATTGCGCGGTACTCAACGTTCCGGTGCCGGTGCTGCCGCTGCCGGTACCCACCGCAGAATTTTGCAGGATCAACGTGTTGTTTCCGCCCAGGCCTCCATCCACCACACCGGTTTGCGCGAAGCTCAGCAAACCGCCCGGGCCGAGCAATTCCAGTGCAAGGCCTCCCCCGCTGTTGACGCTGCCACCGGTGACCGCAGTGAAGCTGTTGGTGCTGCCCGCCCCCATCGAAACACTGCCGTTGATGGTGCCTGAGTTGACGAACGTGTTGCCGGTGGCCGAACTTTGAAAGCCCACCCGTCCGTTGATGGTGCCGGTATTGACCGCGTTGACGGTGCCTCCACCGGTCACCGCGATCACCGGGGTGTCCGACCCCAGAATTGACAATCCCAGCAACGGGCGACTGTCGATCACGCCAGCGTTGTTGATCTGCACCGTTCCGTTGCTGGCCGACGTCAGCCCCAGCGCCATGCCGTCGAGATTGAGCAGATTGGCGCCCAGCAAGCCGCCGGTGCCGTAGAGCGTTCCGCTGGCAAGATTGTTGACGGTGACTGCAGTGGAGCTGGCATTGCCCATGGTCACGCCGCTGCTCAGTACCGAGAGCAGCCCAAGCACGGAAGGGTCGATGGTGCCGGCGTTGTTGAGTGTGGAATTGGTACCGCTCAGGGCGATGGCGGTGCCGCCCAACAGGCCTGCGGTCATCTGGCTGCCGGAGGCGACATTCACGGTCAGGTTGTTGGCGCTACTGGAAAAACTGTTGCTGGTGACCGGCGTACCCGAGCAGGTGACGGTTGCGCCCGCCGCGGGGATGGCCGGCGTGCATGCGCCCCAGGCCAGCATCGGTGCGGCGGCCCCCACCGCAAGGACCACCAGGGCCGGCAATTGACGACGGGTTGAGCCAGGCTTGCGACGCCGACGCACTAATTCATGCGTCACCACCCAATTGCCAATGGCTGCGTTCCAGACCAGCGCAAATGCACGATTCATTTGAATTCCCCCTGATTGCCGGGCAGAGACCAGCGCGCACCCATGCGCGCGCCTCCAAAGACGGGATTGGAATAACGGTAGAGCTGGTTTAAAGCAGCCAGGCCGCCTCGACGAATAATGGCGAGTAGCCGGGAACATCGCTTGCAGGGAGAAGTTGAGTTAATACCACTCTCTATTCGCCGCGCCATTAAATTAATAGGCGATTCAATACGATTGAAACTGTGCTGAATATCACTAACTCTCACCTCATCCATGACACAGGCCAGATCTGTGGACTGGTTTGCTCGTGCCCGCTAAATGCAGGTTTTGCAGCCTCATCTGTACTGACCCACACCATCTATGCCGGATTCATCACTTGCAAAGCGGCATTTTGGATTTTTTGAAGTGATTTGAACGGATGAGCCCGAGCTTGATAAAGCAGACTGATGCGCAATTGAGCTGGGCCGGCAACTGTGACTTATAACAATCGCGTTCAACGAAACTTGCTGCGTTGCAAAGCCCGACACACCCTCCAGCAGGGTGCTAATCAGTTTCGGAGTTTGCTTTAGAGATTAAGACCATTTTGTAGTCGACAGCGGACAGTGGAGTGCGGTATTTGTATATCGCGAGCGCAACAGCATGGTTTATTGTCGGGACTGCCAGGCTGCTCGACGTTTGCAGAAAAAATCGAAAGTGATTGGCTCGACACGTAGTTCGTGGAGTTTCCGTCACCTATCGATGACCTCGGTTTGTTTCTAGTAGCGGTGCAGTGTGTGATCTTCGACACGGAACCCGATGCCATGACGCTTGCCCCGGACGACAAACCGCAGGATCGCCACTTCGACTGGTCAGGCGTGCCGATCGACTTGGGCGGCATGGAGCCCCTGGAGCAAATCGCACGATTGCTCTGCCATGCCCTGGTGGCGCCGGCTGCTGCGCTGACCATCACGGAGGGCGGGCGCCTGCGTGTGCTGGCAGCGCGTGGCATCAGCAGCAGTCATGTCAAACAGGCCATGGAGCTGTGCCAGCAGGTTCCGCCAGCGCCAAATGGCGTGACCGAGTTGATCGAGCATGCAACGCTTGCGCAAATTCAACTCGGCGATGCCGCGTTCCCCGGCTTGCCCGCGCGCTTCATCGCCTGCGTGCCCGTGGGTGCGCCGCAGACAGGAATTTCCGGAACTCTGTGCGTGATCGACACGCGCGAGCGACGGCTGGCAAGCCAGGAGCATCAGCAACTGCTGATGTTCGCCAACGTGGCTGCCGCACAGCTGGAACTGCAGTTCGGTGCGGGCCGACGCGAGCCGCACAGCGGCTTGCTCAATACGCGTCAGCTGCAATCGGATCTGGACGCCCTCGCCTTCGGCAGCCATAGCGTGCCTACCATTGCCGCGTTCATTGAGGTCTACGACACCCAGGCCGCCAACGAGGCGCGCCAGGCGCTGGGCATGCAGCCGCTGGAAGAGCTGGTTCGCCACGCCAGCTACGTGTTGACTCGCGCCTTGCGCGGCAAGGCCACCGTCTACCACGTGGCCTCGATGCGCTTTGCGTTCTTTCTGCTCAACTCCGCGCCGGACGAGATGGAAGACCTGCTGCTGGATCTGCGCGACATGCTGCACAAGCCGGTGGATGCCGCCGGCGTACCGATGTCGCTGACCTTTCATGCCGGTGTGGTGCGCTTCGCCCCGCAGCAGCCGGACACCAACGATGTGATGCGCAAGGGCCTGGTGGCGCTGGGCGATGCCATCAACAACCATGCCATCGTGTGCTGGTACAGCGCTTCGCACGACGATGCGATTCAACGCTCGTACCGCCTGGCGCTGGATGCCGAACAGGCCCTGAAAGCCGGCGATTTCCGGCTGGTGTTCCAGCCACGCATCAACCTTGAAGACTTATCGGTGACCGGCTTCGAGGCGTTGCTGCGCTGGCATCACGCCAGCCTCGGCCCGATCGGCCCCGACGAGTTCATCCCGCTCTTCGAAAAAACCGCACTGATGTGCACGGTCACCAATTGGGTGATCGAAAGCGCCTTGGTGCAGCTGGCGGAATGGCGTACCCAGGGCTTGGATTTTTCCATCTCCATCAACCTGTCGTCGCGCGATTTCGGCAACATCAACCTGGCAGCGGATGTGATCAATCGCTGCAAGGACCTGGCGATTCCCACCACATGCATCGAGCTGGAAATCACCGAAGGACGCTGGCTGCGCAGCAATGTCGAAGCGGTGCCGCGGCTGCGCGCGCTGCGCGATGCAGGCGTGAGCGTGGCCATCGACGATTTCGGCACCGGCTATAGCAACTTCGGCTATCTCACCGAGTTGCCGGTCAATGTGCTCAAGCTGGACCGGTCGCTGGTGACTGGCATCGCCACCAAAACCGGCATGCAGATGCGCGCCGAGGCGGTGGTGCGCCTGGCCAACGCGTTGGGTTATCGCACCGTGGCCGAGGGCATCGAGCACGCCGATGAGATTGCGTTGCTGCGGAGCTGGGGATGCGATGAGGCGCAGGGGTATCTGCTCGCCAAACCCATGGAGGCGCATCTGGTGGCCGACTACGTCAAACAAACCGGGGCGCTGCAGCGTCTGCCGTAGAGCCGCGGCGGTGCGCGGATGCGCCGGATTAGGCAACCGCACCACGCCGCGCCGTGCGGATGCATGCACGATGCCTTGCGATGCGATGCACGTCCAACTTGCTGCCTGCAATGCAGCAATGCTCCTAGCGCTCAACTGAGATCGTGCAGGTCCTTGCCCAGCGGCGCACTCAGTGCCCAATCGGAGAACCGCACCTTCAGACCTGAGCGCTCGGGCGTGCAGCACATCGGTCCGACCAGATAGGCGCTTGCCGGCGGAAACGGACACAGCCGCACCAGCGGCCAGTGACGGCCATCCGCAGAGACCTGCAGGCGCAGCACACCATCGGCAACCGTGGCACGGATCCAGAAATCCTTGGGGTCGGCTTCGTAAGGGCCAGTTGCCCAATCCGAAACCGGGTTGGTCAACACGCTGCTGAGCATGGCGCGCCCGTCGCTGAGTTCGATCCCGGCCTTGACCCAGTGCTGCTCGTCCACCCGCACCATGATGCCGGCCTGGTCGTACAAGGCTTCGTATTGCGCGCGCACACGCAACTGCGCGGTGAAGCCTGCGCCCGCCTTGATGCCCAGAAAGTGCCCGCTGTCGCGGGTGAATCCGTAATGCGTCTTGCGCCAGAAGTCGGTCGCCTGGTCGGTCACCACATCCAACGTGTCGCCGTTGATATCGAGTGTCTTCGGCCGGTTGAGCCAGGTTCCGGCGTGCCAGCTGCTGTCCTGCGCCATGGTTTTCCTCGGATTGTTCTGTTGTGCAAACGCGCCACCACTGAGCGTCATCCCGACCATGCCAGCCAACACCCGCCTGCGTGCGCCATTGAATGCATCGTGTTGCATGGATCTGCGCTCCTGCGACTTATGAACGCGTAGTTTACGTGCTGTACGCGCAAGGCCGCATGGGTGCGGCCCCTCCTCTGTTCGCCATGCAGGCAAGGCGCCGGTTCGTGCTTCGACGATGCGCAGCCGTGCAGATGGGCCGCATACATGCGACGTCGCCGCAAAACCCAGGCCCGAATCCGCGCGGGCAATTGCGGGCGCGCGACGTAAAGCGATTTGCCGGCCAACCCTGCCGCGTGGCGCCGAAGAGCGGCCAACAAACGTAGCGAACAGTCGTCAGGTGGGCCTGGCGGCTGTGCAGTCGTTTTGTTAGCTGCTCCAGGTGCCCTGCCCTCAGTGCTGCGCCAGTGCGTAATCGATTGCCGCGCAGATTGCCGCCACCTGCGCAGCATTGCATTGGTCGGGTGTGGCGCGTGGGCTATCCGGATAGACCTCGGTGGTCGTGCGATACCGCGCATCGGTGACGCCGGCGCACAAGCCCAGTCGCCGCACCGGATAATTGATGACCCCATGCCCCACCACCGGTGCACCGATGAGCTGCCCATCCGCATCGGCAGGCGCGATATGCGTTACCTCGGCCACCGCTGCGATCACCGCTTGCTGGAAGGCGGGCTGCGGATCTTCACTGTCGCCGACCAGGTAAAACCCGTCCGGAATGCTCCCCGGCACAAACACCGCGCCGTCGCGCGCCGCCAACGCCGGGCGAAACTCGCTCTCGTCGCTATCGGTGGTTTCGTGCAGATCGATATGCACCAGCATTCGGCCGGAAATCGAGGCCACCAGCCGCATCAGCGCAGCCGACTCTTCGGCCGGGCTGTCGCGGCGAAACGCGCGATTCGGATCGACTGCATCGGCATTCCAACGCTGGATGCGTTCATAGCCCCAGGGATTGATGCACGGCGCCACCAGTAGATTGCATTTGCCTGCGTAGTCGGCAGCACGCTGTTGCAGGAATTGCAGCGCACCTTGCACGCCGCTGGTTTCGTAGCCGTGCACGCCGCCGGTGACCAACACGCACGGCAGGCTGTCGTCCCACTGCGCGCTGCGCAGTGCCAGCAACGGATACTCCCCTTGCGCATGGGTAATGGTGCCGTACTGCACGCGCTCGTACTGTTCGGCCAGTGCGGCGACCTGCTGCACGACATCCTCCGCATAGCTGCGTTGCTGCAGCTGGCGTGCGCGCCATAGGGCGCGTTCCGGCTCACCCCACGGTTGCCCGGGCGTGCCGATCGGATACGTTGGGTTTGTCGTCATTGCAGACACCGGTGCGAAGGAGCCGCCAAGGGTAAGCGCTCTGCGCACAGAAGCAAAAAGGCCCCGCGCTGCGGGGCCGATGAAACCTGCGTCGCTGATGTTTACTTCTTCGCCGTGACCCCTGGGGTGGCGTCGCGGACCAGGAACTCTTCGGTCAACTCCGGCAGATGCGCCAACAGCCAATCGGCCATGGCCTGTTCCTGGGGCAGGATCTGCTCGCACACGCGCTGCGTTTCGGTATCGCCCACCGTCTTGGCGGCACCCAGCAAGGCGGTGTAGGTCGCGATCTCCAGGTTCTCGAACACATAGCTGGCCATCGCACCCTTGACGATTTCGTCGGAGGTGGTCATGCCGCCCATTGCCTGCCCGAACGCGGCCATCTTGCCCATGGCGTCCTTGATGATCGACGGCGAACCGCCCAGGCGCTCGATACACGATTCGACCAGGCGCTGTTGCCCCAGCGTCTCTTCCAGATGCTGCTCGATGCGGGCTTTGAGCTGGGGGTAGTGCTCGATGCGTGCGGCCTGGGCCTTGAGCATCTGCTCGGCCTGCTGCTCCATCGCATGCGCATCGCGCAGCCAGTCCATCAGGTTTTCTTGGGGTTCGGCCATGGGGTTCTCCTGTGTGTTTGCGATATGTCCAGCCTGCAGCGGCGCGGATGAAAGATGTGACTGTTCCAAGTGAACGCTGCGTGCGACGTCTACGTGGCATTGACAAGACGCAGAGGGACTGGCGGCTCCGCCTTCCACAGCCTGTTTGCATGTGGTCGCAACGGAACCGAGGATCTGCGTGGCGATCGCTGAGGGATCTGCATGCAATGCGTGGGTCACTGACCGCGCTGACCATCTAAGGCACTGGGCCCTGCGACCAATAGTGGGGACGCTTCATGCCGCCGTGGCGCAGGTGAGCCCCAAACCGGGTGGGCTGCAAATCCTGCCGATGTTGGAAACGGCATCGTGGCTGGAGTGAAATTTTTCCATGCAATCGATGTCGGACATCAGTGCACGACTGCAAAAATTTCTCGCTTGCGCTTGATGCGTTGCACAGCAGGCGCTCATGAATCTTTCCAGGTGCACAGGCCATCACGCACGATGACGGCGTGCAAAAATCTGCAATCGATTGCGCCTTACCGCGTGCAGCAATCGGCTTGCTTCAAACCGAAAACAGCACAGGCGCTAGCCGCATGGGCGTAGCGCCTGTGTCCAGCCTTCCGCAAGATTCGCTCCCAAACCGGCGCGCCATGGCGCGCCGATGGCTGGATTAAGCGGATTCTTCCTGCGGCTTGGCCTGCTTGGAACGCCCGCCCTTGCTGCCGATCCGCGACATGTGATCGCGATCGCGGCTCACGGCCTGGCCACCCTTACGGCCAGCTTCGCGCGCTTCGTCGCTGGTAAATTCGTGCGCATTGCCGCTGGCATGCGCGGCTTTGCCGCCGCTACTCGCCAGCAGGCGGCGCTTCTCCGGATCCAATGCGGCAAAGCCGCGCCGGCTACGGGTCGTGTTTTGTCCGTCTTCCACTGTGCCTCCTCTCGATGCTTCGGTTACGCCTGGGTATTGGGCTAACCGCAACATTCGTGCCAACCCTGAAAGGCAGGCTCCGCGGTGCATTGCGGATGGATGCAGGAAAAAACGGCTGCGCTCGCTGCGCAAATCTTGCACACCTTCGCATCGCCGGACGATTCGGCCTACCTCTTAGGTGGATAGCGCTATCACGGGGCGCAATCCGTTTGCAGCCGCTGGACGGGTTGCGCTGGCGTCGCAGGGATCAGCCGCTATGCCTGGACCAAGCGCCCGCCCCTGATGCAGGTGTGTTGCAATCTCGCGTAGTCCGGTTGCGACGCACGGTGCGGGAACAGCCGTCTGCGTACAGCTCACTCATCGTCTGCGCGCGCCAGTCGCCTCGGTGCCGGCGTGCGCAGCGCCTCGCAAGACGTGTGCTGCCGATACCGCAGATCGCTCGGCCAATTCGCCACTGGACTGCCAGACAGCGGCGCAGCCACAGGTTGAAACAGGCAGGGCCCGCACACAGACTGCGCGTGGATCTGGGCGCACACTGATGCGCCATCAACGCCTCAGGCGTTGCTACCCGCCTTGCGAAAGACTTAGCGGTTGTGTGCAAGTGGGTACCACTGGCCGATGTTGACGCCGGGCCGGAACCATTAGCCGTGCCGTCCACGCCCGGATGCGGCTGCCCCAGAGGCTGGACAAGCAGTCTCCGGACGCGCACGCACCACGTCGGGCGGCAACCGTGAGCCCGAATCGCCCTGCCCCGCAGCCGCCCAGCGGTGGTGCGCCGCCCTCACCCCACGGCCTGCACCACCATCGGCCCATCGCGATCGTCGCACGCTGCCGCAGCTTCGGACAGAGCACCGCCCACCAGCAACAAGGTCGGCAGGCCCGGTGGCAGCGCGGCGGCTGTCATCCCCAGCTCGCCCAAGGTGGTGAGGCGACGTTGCTGCTCCGGCCGTGTGGCGGCCTGCACGATGGCGGCGGGCGTGCTGGCCGGCAAATGCGCCAGCAATGCAGCGGCCAGCGCATCCGCGCGGCGCAGGCCCATGTAGATACCCAGCGTCGTGCCGCTGGCCGCCAGCGCACCCCAATTCGGTTCGCCGTGGTCGTGCGTGTGCGCAGTGACGAAGGTGATGCCATGGCAATGGCTGCGATGGGTCAGCGAGACCTCCAGTGCGGCCGCCGCAGCGAAGGCCGCACTCACGCCGTTGATCACCTGCACGCCGACGCCGGCACGCCGCAGAAAGGCGATCTCTTCGCCGGCGCGGCCGAACAGCAGCGCATCGCCCCCTTTCACGCGCACCACGCGCAGGCCCTGCAACGCGTAGCGACGCATCAGCCGGCAGATGAACTCCTGCGGTGTCGAACGGCATCCGCCCCGTTTGCCCACCCGGATCACGCGCGCCTGCGGTGCAAGTTCGACGATCTCCGGGTTGGCCAGATCGTCGAGCAGCAGCACCTGCGCCGACGCCAGGGCCTTCACCGCCTTGATGGTGAGCAATTCCAGGTCCCCCGGGCCGGCGGACAACAACACCACATCACGTGCGCAGGAAGGTGTGACTGACATGGGAGTTCTCGTTGGGTGTGGAGGGACGGTGCATTCAGAGGACAGGTGCACTCACGCAAGCCGCGTTTGCCGGCACAGCCGAGTGAGTTGCGGCACGCAGGAGCCGCACACGGTGCCGCAGCCCAGGCGTTGCTTGAGCTGCGCAACATCGGCGCCGTCGTCGATGGCCGCGTGAATCGCGGCGGCCGAGACATGCATGCAGGTGCACACAATCGGGTCGCTCGGTGCGCTGTGGGTATGGGCGAAGACCGACAGCCGCGCACCCCGCCACGGTTCACCGGCCAGTGCGGTGGCAAGCAACGAGCGATCGGCGTCGCCGGGTTGCGCGGCAGTGAGCAGCACGCCGTCGATATGGTGATACCCGTCCTGCATGCGCCAGCCAACGCGGCGCATCAGCCCGCGGCGCAGGTCGCGGTACTCCAGCACATCCGCGCCGGCCGGCAGCTGCAAGGCGACGACCAGGCGATCCATCCAGCTGGCATCGGGTGCGCGTTCGCAGGCGGCATGCAACACGACCCAATCCCCGGCTGCACGGCGCTTGTTGCCGCTCGAGGGCTCGGCATGCAGGCGCAGGGAGGCATAGCCGCAGTCGCGCAACAGCGGTTGCAACGCCTGCTGCAAGGCGAGTGCATCCCCACGCCGCGCCGCCAGCAGATGCCAGCCGAACGCGGTCTTTTCCACCCGCACGGCCGTGTGTTTGAGTTCGGGCTGTTGCGAACGCGCATCCACTGCCGGCGTGCTGACTTCGTTGATGCCGCCGCTGGACAGGCTCTGCCCGCTCCAGTGCATGGGGGCAAACACCGTGCCCGAGCGCAGTTCGTCCGACAGTTCCAGCGGCAGCACCAGCGCACCGCGTTTGCTTGCGATCTGCACCAGTTCGCCGGCCACCAGCCCACGCCGCTGTGCATCGCCTGGATGCATGCGCAGCGCCGGCTCGGGACTATGCGCGAATGCCGCCGCGACCCGCCCGGTGCGCGACATGCCATGCCACTGGTCGCGCAGGCGTCCGGTGAGCAGCCGCATCGGGAACCGTGCCGAAGTGGCTTCGGCCACCTTGCGATACGGCGTGGCGTGGAAGCGTGCACGCCCGTTGGCGTGCGCGAATACGCCGTCGGTGTAACGCCGGGCCTGCCCTTGCGTGCTGCCTTCCGGAAACGGCCATTGCTGCGGGCCATGATCCAGCAGCGCGTAATCCAGGCCGCCGATATCCAGGTCGCGGCCAATCGTGAGGGCGCGATGCTCGTCGAAAATCTGCGCAGGGTGATTGAATGCGAACAGGCCCGGCCCGCGCGCTGGTGCCAGGCGCGTTTCCAGCCGGCGCGCCACCTCGTTGGCAATCCACCAATCCGCACGTGCCTGCCCGGGTGCTTCCACCGCCTTGCGCACGCGGGTGATTCGGCGTTCGGAGTTGGTCACCGTGCCGTCCTTCTCGCCCCAGCTGGCGGCCGGCAGCAACACGTCGGCATACGGCACGGTGTCGGTACCGGAAAAGGCCTCCTGCACGACCACCAATTCGGCGTTTTCCAGCGCGGCGCGAATGCCGGCAACCTCCGGCATCGAATGCACGGGGTTGGTGCACACGATCCACACCGCCTTGAGCGTGCCCGCGCGCAGCCGCTCGAACAATTGCACGGCCGGTGCGCCTGCCGTTGGCGAGATTCGCCCGGCTGGCACGCCCCACAGCCGTTCCAGTTCGGCGCGGTCGTCGGCATTTGCAATCTCGCGATGCGCCGCCAGCATGGTCGCCATGCCGCCGACCTCGCGTCCGCCCATCGCATTGGGTTGACCGGTCAACGAAAACGGCCCCGCGCCCGGCTTGCCGATCTGCCCGGTGGCCAGATGCAGGTTGATCAGGGCCAGGTTCTTGTCGGTGCCGTGCACGGACTGGTTCAAGCCCATGCAATACAGCGACAACGCTGCACGGCTGCGCCCGAACCACTCGGCCGCCTGCACCAGATCCTCGTGCGCAATGCCGCAGATCTCGGCGCTCATGCGCGGCGTGTACTCGCGCAGCATCCGCTTGAGGGCATCGAACTCCTCGGTGTGTGCCGCGACGAAACGCGCGTCTACCAGGCCCTCCCAGATCAGGTGATGCAGCATGCCGTTGAACAAGGCGACGTCGGTGCCGGGCTCGATCGCCAGGTGCAGATCGGCCATGGCCGCCGTGTCGGTACGCCGCGGATCGATCACGATCCAGCGAATGTCGGGGTTGCGCGCGCGTGCCTCTTCCAGCCGGCGAAACAGCACCGGATGCGCATAGGCCATGTTGCTGCCGGCAAACAGCACGGTGTGCGCCAGCTCCAGATCGTCGTAACAGGTGGGCGGGCCATCGGCACCCAGCGCAAGCTTGTAGCCGGTCACCGCGCTGGACATGCACAGCCGCGAATTGGTGTCGATGTTGTTGGTACCGAGCAGGCCTTTGGCCAGCTTATTGAAGACGTAATAGTCTTCGGTCAACAGCTGCCCGGAGAGATAGAACCCCACCGCGTCCGGGCCGTGCTCCTGGATGATGGCGGCCAGCTTGTGGGCCACATGGTCGAGTGCCTGCTCCCAACCCACTGCGGTACGCGGCGCCTGGCGATGACGGCGTAGCTGCGGTTGGAGCACACGCCCCTGCGTGCTGGCCACCGTCTGCGGCAGTGCCAGCCCCTTGCTGCACAGGCGCCCGAAATTGGCCGGGTGCAGCGGGTCGCCTTCGATGCCGACGATGCGTTCGCTATCGGCGTCATGCTCGCTGTGGATCAGCACACCGCAGCCCACCCCGCAATAGCAGCAGGACGAACGCGTGATGCGGTGCATCGGTAACGCGGCCTGCGGCTGCGCGGCTTCGTCGCTTGACAGATGCTGCAGGCCTTCGCTCATACGGCGGGCTCGGCGACAGCATCCGGCGCGGTCGCCGGCTGCAACACGATCCATACCGCATCGGCTTCCACCTTCACCGGATAGCGCGGCGCGCAACCCACATCCGGCGCACATGCCTGCCCGCTCTGCAGCGCGATGGCCCAACCATGCAACGGGCAGGTCACGGTGTCGCCGGCAACAATCCCTTGCGACAGCGGTCCACCCTTATGCGGGCACCGGTCGCGTAGCGCGAATACCTGGTCGCTGGCAGTGCGGAACAACGCGATCGGTTCGATGCCCTCGATCTCCAGCACGCGTGCGCCCAATGCGGGCAATTCCTGCAAAGCGCAGATGCGGATCCAGGCAGGCGGCTTATGCATGCTCATTGCTCCACCGTGGCGGCCGGCGCCGCAACGCGCAGCGGTTGGTATTCCTGTCGGCGCTCGCCGGCGATACGCGCCTTCCACGGGTCGACCAGACCCTCCAGCGAATACAGCAGGCGCTCGTATAGCGCACGCCGGTTGGCGGCGGCGTCCACCACTTGCGCACGGATGTAATCCAGCCCTACCCGCGCGATGTAGTGCACCGTACGGTCCAGGTAATACGCCTGCTCGCGGTAGAGCTGCAGGAACGCGCCGGCGTATTCGCGCACTTCGTCGGCGGTGGCCACCTTGACCAGGAAGCGTGCCACCTCGGTCTTGATGCCGCCATTGCCGCCGATATGGATCTCCCAGCCGGAATCCACCGCGATGATGCCCACGTCCTTGATGCCGGATTCGGCGCAATTGCGCGGGCATCCAGACACCGCCAGCTTCACCTTGTGCGGGCTCCACATGTTGGCGAGCATGGTTTCCAGATCGATCCCCATCTGCGTGCTGTTTTGGGTACCGAAGCGGCAGAATTCGCTGCCCACGCAGGTTTTCACCGTGCGGATGGACTTGCCGTACGCATGGCCGGAGGGCATGCCCAGATCGCGCCACACGTCGACCAGGTCTTCCTTCTTGACCCCAAGCAGATCGATGCGTTGGCCGCCGGTCACCTTGACCATGGGCACCGCATACTTGTCGGCGACATCGGCAATCCGGCGCAGCTCGCTGGCATTGGTCACCCCGCCCTTCATCTGCGGAATCACCGAAAACGTGCCGTCTTTCTGGATATTGGCGTGCGCACGCTCGTTGATGAAACGCGACTGCGGGTCGTCGATGGCCTCATGCGGCCAGGTCGACAGCATGTAGTAGTTGATTGCCGGCCGGCAGGTAGCGCAACCGTTGGGTGTGCGCCATTCCATGAAGGCATAGGCCTGTGCATGCGTGAGCAGTTTGTGCTCGCGGATGGCGCGGCGCACCTCGCCGTGGCTGAGGTCGGTGCAGCTGCATACCGCCTTGGTTTTCGGGGTTTCCTGAAAGTTGGAGCCCAGGCAATTCATCAGGATCTGCTCGACCAGGCCGGTGCACGAGCCGCACGAACTGGCCGCCTTGGTGTGCTTTTTCACCTCGTCCACGGTGAACAGGCCTTGCTCGCTGATCGCCTTGACGATCGTGCCCTTGCAGACGCCGTTGCAGCCGCACACTTCATCGCTGTCGGCCATCGCACTGGCGCGGTCCTGGCCACCGGTGCCGGCATCGCCCAGCGCGCTTTCGCCGAAGATCAGTTGATCGCGCTGCGCCTGGATCGGCGTGCCGTCCTTGAGCAACTTGAAGTACCACCCGCCGTCGCTGGTGTCGCCGTACAGGCACGCGCCCACCAGGACATCGTCGCGGATGACCAGCTTCTTGTAGACGCCACCGGCCGGGTCGGAAAGCACGATTTCTTCGCAGCCGTCGCCGCCCATGAAATCACCGGCAGAAAACAGATCGATGCCGGTGACCTTGAGCTTGGTCGATGCCACTGAACCGCGGTAAATGCCGATACCGAACTGCGCCAGGTGGTTTGCGCAGACCTTGGCTTGCTCGAACAGCGGCGCGACCAGGCCGTAGGCAATGCCGCGATGGTTTGCACACTCGCCCACCGCGTACACGCGTGGGTCGAAGCTTTGCAGGCTGTCGTTGACCACGATGCCGCGCGAGCAATGAATCCCTGCTTCTTCGGCAAGACGTGTGTTCGGGCGAATGCCGGCCGCCATGACCACCAGATCGGCGGGAATCTCGCTGCCATCGGCGAACTTCACCCCGATCACCTCGCCCTGCGCATTGCCCAGCAGCGCACTGGTGGCGGTGCTCAGCTTGAAGTGCAGGCCACGCGCGCGCAGGGCCTGTTGCAGCAGGTTGCCGGCCACCGGGTCGAGCTGGCGCTCCAGCAACCAGCCGGCCAGATGCACCACCGTCACCTCCATGCCACGCAGCTTGAGCCCATTGGCCGCTTCCAGCCCGAGCAGCCCACCACCGATCACCACCGCGTGCTGCTTGGTACGCGCGGTATCGATCATGGTGCGCGTGTCCTGGATATCGCGATACCCAATCACCCCTTTCAGGTCGTTACCGGGAATCGGCAGCACGAACGGCACCGAGCCGGTGGCGATCAGCAGCCGGTCGTACTCGGCTTGCGTACCATCGGCCGCAATCACGCGGCGGCGCACGCGGTCGATGCGCGTGACTTCCTTGTTCAAATGCAGGTGGATGCCGTTGTCCTGATACCACTGCAACGGATTGAGCACGATGTCGTCGAATTCCTGCTCGCCGGCCAGCACCGGCGAGAGCAGGATGCGGTTGTAGTTGGGATGCGGCTCGGCGCCGAATACGGTGATGTGGTACATGCCCGGCATCAGCTTGAGCAGTTCTTCCACGGTGCGGATACCGGCCATGCCATTGCCGATGACGACGAGTCTGGGTTGCTTCATTGCCTGGGCTCCTGTCGACATATCAGACGCGCGCCGCGCCTGCGGTTGACCATTCGCTGCGCCACTGCGCCTTCACGCCGGCCAGCAACGCCCAGCCGCCGAGCGCGAAGGCAGCGAACAACCACATGCCGATCGCGTAGCTGCCGGTGTGCTGCTTGAGCACGCCCAGCCCCGCGGCAAGCGCAAATCCACCGATGCCGCCTGCCATGCCGATCAGGCCGGTCATCACGCCGATGTCCTGGCCGAAGCGCTGCGGCACCAGTTGAAACACCGCGCCATTGCCGGCGCCCAGGCACAACAAGGTCAGCACGAACAGCGCCAGCGTGATCGTGGCGCCGCCGGCACCAAATCCGGCGATTGCCACCAGCCCGGCGACCAGCAGATACACCGCCAACAGGGCGCGCGTGCCGCCGAGGCGGTCGGCAATCACGCCGCCGAGCGGGCGCATCACCGAGCCGGCCAGTACGCACTCTGCGGTGGCCCACCCCGCGGTACGCGCATCGAAATCGAACTGGTCGTGGAAGTAACCAGGCAGTGCGCTGGCAAAGCCGGAGAAGCCACCGAAGGTGATCGCGTAGAAACACATGAAGCGCCATGCATCGCGGTTGCCCACCAGCACGCGGCCATAGTCGGACCACTGCTTGCGCGCGACCGGCGTGGGTGCTTCCTTGGCGATGGTTGCGAACACGACCAGCGTCAGCACCAACGGAATGCACGCCAGGCCGAACACGTTCTGATAGCCGAAAGCGGCCGCCAGCATCGGGGCGAACAACGCCGCCAGCACCGTGCCGGAATTGCCGGCTCCGGCAATCCCCATCGCGGTGCCCTGATGCTCGGGCGGATACCAGCGCGAAGCCAGCGGCAATGCCACCGCGAAAGATGCACCGGCAATCCCCAATAGCACGCCCAGCAACAGCACCTGCCCCATGCTGTGCACGCCCAGTTGCCATGCACCGAACAGTGCTGCGATCACCGCCAGCTGCGCGACCATGCCGGCACGCTTGGCGCCGATCCGGTCGGCGAACATGCCCAGTACCAGGCGCAACACGGCGCCGCACAGGATCGGCACTGCCACCATCAAGGCACGCTGCTGCGTATCCAGCCCCAGCGATTGCGCGATCGGCACCTGCAGCGGACCGAGCAGATACCACACCATGAAGCTCAGGTCGAAATACAGGAAAGATGCGAACAACGTGGGCGTATGCCCTGATCGCCAGAACGAGCGCTGCATAGAGACCTCTTCGAGTGCGATGGCCAAAAAAAAACGGCGCCCTCCGGTAAACCGGAAGGACGCCGTTGTCCTAGATGCGTGCGGCTCGCCGTTGAGCCGCTGGCATCGTCTGCATGTTGTTGCAGGCACGCCGTTGTACCTGCACGTGCGTACTACGCAATCAACGTGCCAACTTTCTCACCACGACCTCACTGCGCTGCAAGCGCTTGATAAATTAAGGGTTGGCGGCTGATTGCCGGTCTCGCGCGAGGTAACGGGTAGCCGCTGGCGCGGCTCACCATTCCCGGCTTTCGTGCAGCAATGCACCAACACCGTGCGTTGCTGGCGGGCGCGATCGATCGATATTCCTGCGACACGCCGTCCCTCCACGCATGATCGTGACGCCAGGCTGGCGCATTGCGCGTCAGGGAAGCTAGACGGCGTGACTGGGTGCAGTCGAACGCATTGGCGCGACTGCCGAGATCAAACGCCTGGCCGATGGAGCGCGCGGTGCCCTCACCGCTCGCAGACACGCTGCAAGTACGTCTGTACAGGCTCGGTGGCGGCATCCATGCCTTCAACGGTCTCGCAAGCGGCGAGGACACCGCACCTGGGAGTTGGCCGGCGGTTTGTCGAAGAGCGAGGAAACCGCCTCGTGCGGCTTGCTGTTTGCTCTGTTTGAAACCTGGCGCACCGACCATCTCCACTGGCCCTTGCCCGCCCACCGTCGCGGGAGCTTACGCAGCATGGATGCCGCGTAGGAGCCTACATGGACGTACTTGCAGCGTGTCCCGCGCTGGTGGGCCGGCAAGGGGCCCTGCAGCCAAACTGCAGACCAGCCGCTCTCCCTGCGATCCCTCTACGCTCTGCAGCCATCACCGCAGACTCCAGCACGCCTGTTCCATCGCGTTACGGCGTATCGAACAACCGATTGCTGCGATGATCGCTGTCCGGAGCGACGACACCCACACGTGCGGCGGCACGCCGATAGTTGTCGAGTCGGTGGATATCGCCGAGCCGGGCGATGTCGTCGTCTTGAACGTCATGCCATCCCCAGCGCTGGAACTGGCCCAGGAACCACTCGCCGTCCGACAGCCACGGCATATTCACCACCCCGCCGCGGTGAAAGGCCAACGCAGTCGCATCATCGGCGGCAGCGCCGCAACCAACATGCGACTCAACCTCGGGATGCGCCCCCAGACACACCGCCAGGTGCGTCGCCGGCACCCCGATATGCTGCGGCTCGGCCAGCCACTGCGCACAGTGCGCGCGATTGGCTGGCGCCGCGTCCAGCCAACGGCAGGCCTCCAGCACGCAAGCGGTCAAGCGCTCGCTCAACTCCGGCTGCAGTGCTGCAAATTCGCGGCGGCAGGCGAGCACCTTCTCCGGATGGCCAGGCCACAACTCGCCGCTGCGGATCACACGCCGCCCCGTGCCCTGCGCTTCGGCCACCGCCGCCCACGGCTCGCCGGAGCAATAGCCGTCGACCAATCCGCTGGCCAACGCCTCGGGCATTTGCGGTGGCGGAATGCTGAGCACATCCACATCGCCGATCGGGTCCACCCCGCCTGCAGCCAGCCAGTAGTACAGCCACAGCGCATGCGTTCCGGTAGGAAAGGTCTGCGCAAACACCGCACGCCGCCCCAATCCTGCCAATGCCTGTGGCAGCGTGCGGCCGGCCGCCAACGCCTGCGCGAGTGCAGGCGCCAGCGTGATCGCCTGGCCGTTGTGATTGAGCGTCATCAGCAATGCCATCGGGCATTGCGGGCCGGCGATGCCCAGGTCGATCGCATACACCAAACTGGCCAGGGTGTGGGCTGCCTCCACTTCACCGGCCAGCAAACGGTCGCGCACGCCGGCCCAGGATGCCTGTCGTTGCAGCTCCAGCTGCAGACCATGTCGATGGTCCAGACCCAGGTGTTGCGCAGCGACCAGCGGCGCGCAGTCGATCAATGGCAGATAGGCCACGCGCAGGACGGGATATTCGGCTTGACTCATAGATTCATCCCAACAACTCGGCCATGGCCACGATGCGGCGCGCCACTTCGGCCAGTTTGACGCCCTGCTTCATCGCCTGCTGGCGTAATGCGGCATAGGCATCGGCCTCGCTCAGGCCACGTTTTTCCATCAGCAAGCCCTTCGCACGGTCGATCTGCTTGCGGTCCTGCAGCGCCTGCTGGACCTCGTCCAGGCGCTTGCGCATGCTGCTTTCCTGCGCAAAACGGGCCAGCGCCACCTGCACGATCGGCGCCAACCGCGCAGGCGCCAAGCCATCCACCACGTACGCCGTCACGCCCGCGCCGACCGCTGCATGGATCAACGCATCGTCGCCATCGCCGGAGAACATCACCACCGGCCGCGGCGCGTGCGCATGCAACATCGACAGCTGCTCCAAGGTATCGCGGGAAGGCGAATCCACGTCGATCACCACCACATCCGGCTGCTGGCGTTGCACGGCATGCAGCAGCGCGCTGACCGAGGCCACGTCATCGAGCACCGTGTAGCCGGCGCGCGTCAGTGCCTGGCGCAGTTCGCCGATCGGCTTTTCGGTATCGTTGACCAGCAAAACACGCATTGACAGCAGCGAGGCATGGACGTGGCCTGATGGTGCCATGCAACATGCCGCTCGTGCGAGCCATCTTTTCGGAGTGTCCGATGCCGTTGTTCCCGTTGTTCGCCAACCTGCAGGGGCGCGCTGTGCTGGTGATCGGTGGCGGCGAAGTCGCCACACGCAAGGTGCTGGCGCTGCTGAAGGCGCAGGCGCACATCCGGCTGTATGCGCATGCGCTTTCGCCCGAACTTGCCCAGCTGCTGCAGGCCGGGCGCTTCGAGCAAATGACAGGCGAGTTCGATCCTGCCTGGATCGACACCGTGTGGCTGGTCGTCGCCGCCACCGATGATGTGGATCTGAATCAACGTGTGGCCGCAGCGGCCGGCGCACGCCAGCGTCTGGTCAATGTCGTGGACGATGCCGAGCTCTCCACCTACCAGGTACCGGCCATTGTCGACCGCGATCCGCTGGTGATTGCGATTTCGTCGGCGGGCGCGGCGCCGATGCTGGCGCGCCGACTGCGCGAGCGACTGGAGCGCGAACTGCATGCGTCGGTGGGTACGCTGGCGGCCTTGTTCGCCCGGCACCGCGAGCGCATTCGTCAGCAGTTGCCGGACATGAACCGGCGGCGCCGCTGGTTCGACCAGGTGATCGACGGGAAGGTGCCGCAATTGCTGCAGGCCGGCGATACCGTCGCCGCCGAAGCCGCCTTTGCCGCTGCGTTGGACGCGGTGGACAGCGTTCCGGCGCGCGGCAGCGTGCAATGGGTCGGTGCCGGCCCGGGCGATCCCGGCCTGCTCACGCTCAATGCCTTGCGTGCCCTGAACCTGGCCGACGTGCTGCTGCTGGCGTCGGACGTGCCCGCCGCGGTGGTGGAACTGGCGCGCCGGGACGCGCAACGGCGCGCCTGGCCGGAGACGCCGGGCGCGCAGCAGGCCGCCGTAGTGGAGTTGGTCGGCGCCGGGCTGCAGGTCGTGGTCCTGCGCATGGGCAGCGGCGATGCCATCCCGGCGGAGCTGGACGCCGCGCTGCACGCGCAGGGCATCCTGTCGGTGCGGGTTCCGGGCTTGCCGCTCCGCTAGATTTTTCCAAGCGCGTTGCCGGATTCGACGCGCTTGAACGCGACTGCCTACCGCGCCAGCAACGCTCGGCGCGCCGTGTCCTGCTGCCAACCCGTGCGTTCGACACACCGATCGCCGGAGCACCCGCCGATACCATCCCAGGGAAATGACGGCCCGCGGCCGCGCAATGGCGCTCGACTGCTACCCGCCGGCGCATGCCATCGGCACCGCGTCACGGCGTGCAGCAAGCCAGGCAACGGCACCCAGCGTGACCGATTTCACCCCCTGCCTGGCCGAAAAAGTCCCCAGCACGGCGCGCGCATCCGCCTACAGTCGAGCACGTCATCCCGGTTCGGACATCGCCACACCATGCAGACGCCTTCGCCGTCCCAGACGTTCCCGCTCGACCGCAGCGATGCGGTCTGCATCATCGGTGCTGGCCCGGGTGGGCTCAGTGCGGCACGCGCGCTCAAGGCGCAGGGGCTGGACTACGACCAGTTCGAACGCCACGGCGACCTGGGCGGGATTTGGGACGTCAGCAACCCCGGCTCGCCGATCTACGACTCCACCCATTTCATTTCCTCGCGCGATCTGTCGGCCTTCATCGGCCATCCCATGCCGCGCCAGTACCCCGACTACCCGTCGCATCGGCAGATCCTGGCCTACCTGCGCAGCTTTGCCGAGACGTTCGGTCTGCGCGAGAAGATCCAGTTCGACACCGCCGTCCTGCGTATCGACAAACAGGCGGACGGGCGCTGGCAGGTGACGTTGGCCGATGGCTCGCAGCGCCTCTACGCCGCGGTGATCTGCGCGTCGGGCGTCAACTGGGACCCCAGCATGCCGCAATTGCCGGGCCACTTCGATAGCGAGATCCGCCACTCGGTGAGTTTCCGGCATGGCGACGAATTTCGTGGCAAGCGCGTGCTGGTGCTGGGGGCCGGCAACTCCGGCGCGGACATCGCCTGCGAGGCGGCCATGCATGCGCAACGCGCCTTTCTGAGCGTGCGCCGCGGATATCACTTCATCCCCAAGCACCTGATGGGGATTCCGGTCGACCAGATCGCCGAAACCGGTCCGCACCTGCCCCTGTGGCTGGCACGCCCGATCTTTTCGGCCCTGCTGCGGCTGGTCAACGGAGACCTGGCCCGGCTGGGGTTGCCCAAGCCGGACCATCGCCTGTTCGAAAGTCACCCGCTGCTCAACGCCCAGCTGCTGCACCATCTCCAGCACGGCAACATCGCCGTCAAACCCGATATCGACCGACTGGACGGCAGGCACGTGGTGTTCAAGGACGGCAGCCGCGAGCAGATCGACCTGCTGCTGTGCGCCACCGGCTACCGCTGGAGCTGCCCGTATGCCAGCGAGTATTTCCTCTGGAACGGCGGACGCCCGCAGATGTACCTGTCGATGTTCAACCGCACGCATCGCAATCTGTTCGGGATCGGCTACCTGGAAACCAATTCCAGCGCGTACAAGCTGTTCGACACCCAGGCCCACATGATCGCGTCCTACCTGACCGCGCAGCGCCGCGATCCTGCCAGCGCACGCCGCTTCGATGCATTGATCGAAAACGATACACCGGACCTGTCCGGCGGCATCCGTTTCGTGGCATCGCAGCGCCACGCCGTCTACATCGAGGCGCATGCATTCAAACGCTATCTGCATCAGCTGCGCAGGCGATTGGGCTGGGGCGAACTGGGCGAACACATGTACGACGCGCTCAAGCTCGACGCCGGTGGCGATCCACGCATGCGCACTACCGCCACCGCACGGCTGGCCGACAGCGAGGTTGCCCATGGCTAAGCCGCAGGATCTGCGCGGCTGGAATGCGGTGATCACCGGCGGCGCCGGCGGGCTGGGACGCGCGATCGCCGCGCGCCTGATCCAGCGCGGCGTGCGCTGCCTGCTGGTGGATATCGATGCCGATGCACTGGCACGTGCGGTGCAGGCGCTGGGGCCGTTGGCGTGCGCGCAGGTGGCCGACCTGACCGATCCGGCCGCGCGCGACCGTCTCGCCGAGCGGCTCGACACGGATTGGGGCCAGTTGCAGCTGTTGGTCAACAATGCCGGCATCGTCGGCACCACGCCGTTCGAGCAGCGCACGCCGGCGTCGATCCGCGGCGAACTGGAGTTGAACCTGATGGCGCCGTTGTTGCTCACGCACCGGTTGCTGCCGCTGCTGCAGCGCAGTGGCGACGGGCGCGTGGTGAACATCGTCTCGCTGGGCGGCATGTTCCCGTTGCCGGAATCGACGGTCTACTCGGCCAGCAAGTTCGGGCTGCGCGGTGCCATGCTCTGCCTGGGACTGGACGGCGCACGCCTGGGTATTCGCGTCTCCATCGTCAACCCGTCGGCCACCGACACCCCGATGCTGATGCGCGAGGCCCTCAACGGCGGCAACAAGTTGCAGTTCATGGATCGGCCGCAACAACCGGACGAAGTCGCATTGCAGGTGTTGCGGTGCCTGGACGCACCGTGCCTGGAGCGCTTCGTGCGCCCCAGCGAATCGTGGACGGTGCGGCTGGCCATGCTGCTGCCCAACCTGCTGACGCGCGCCCTGCCGCTGTTCGCACGCAGCGCCGAGCGTGGGCATCGCAACTATCTTGCGTCGCTGCAGCAGCGCGGCCTGATTCGCCCGCGCCAGGACGGATGGGAAGTGGTGCCGCCCGCTCACCGCGAAGACCCGCACACCCTCGCCGCAACGCGAGCAACTACGCAGCGGACCTGAGCCGCTGCTGGCACCCGCACACGCAGCGCATGCGGCGGCAGCGCTGTTGGAGGGCAAACCGGCGCGCAGTGCGGCCAAATACCGTGTCTGGTCGAACCCTCAGCGCGGATCGCGCGCCTGTCCGGGCGAACGACCGGACCACCGTTGAAAGGCGCGCCGAAACGCCCGTGCATCGGCGTATCCCACCGCTTGCGCCACCTCGGCCACGGTCATCTGCGAATTGCGCAGCAGATCCTGCGCACGTTCGTAGCGGGCGGCATCGCGCAGTGCCCGGTAGCCGACCTGTTGCGCACCGAGCCGACGCCGTAACGTGCGCTCGCTGCAATTGGCCTGGCGCGCCAGCTCCGGTTGCCGCGGCGCACGCTCGGCATCGCTGCGCAGCCGCAGTGCGATCGATTCGACCAACTCGTTGCGCGACGACGGCCGCTGAATCAGGGTCTCCAATTGTTGCCGCAACAGTCCGCAGGTGGTGCGGTCGTAGCCCGGCAACCGCGCGGCCAGCCACTTTGCCTCCAGCGTCATCCGGTTGCGACCAGCGCCAAACCGCACCGGGCAGCGAAAAAAACGCGTGTAGATCTCCAGCGGGGCCGATCGCGCGAAGGCCAGTTCCACCGCGCGCGGTCGGATGTCCGGCCCCAGCATGCAGCGACTGACATTGAGGGCACCGGCAAAGGCTTCCTCGATGAGGTAAGGCTCGATCTCCAGGTCGAATACATGCGGCACCAGTTCGATGCAGGCTTCGGGGCCTTGCTGTGCGAACAGGTGCTGCATCATCGCCCCGGCTTCGTGCTGATGCCCCAGGCCATAGGCGATGGCTTCGCCGAAGGTTTCGCAGGTGAGCATGGCCAGCCCGGTCAGTCCCCATGACACCGGCCGTTGCCGCATGCCGGCCGCCAGGCCCATCGCCGGCTCGTCCAGCAGACGGCGTGCGCGCAGGATCAGCGCACGCACCTGCTGGTAGGACAGCAGCAGGTCGCGGTCGTGCAGGTCGCGGTCGGTGAATCCCAACCCCTTGCACAGCCGCTCCGGCGCGTGTCCTCGATCTTCGACCAGGCCCAGCAGCGAGCGCACGGTGTTGGGAACGATGTTGGCGGTGCGGCGGTTATCGGCCGGCGCAGGACGCGCGTTGCCGACCTCGGAGATGGGCTGGCTGCGGGTGACGGCCGCGCGCGCACGCGGCATGCTCAGCAGTGCTCCGCGGAGCGTTCGCGTTCGCCGCGGTGCCAGCGTGCCGTGCAGCCAATAACGCCACAATGCAGCGCGTGCCATGTGGCGGTACAAGCCGGCCGGAGCCGAACGTCTTGCATGCGTTGCGTCCTCGCGACAATGCGGCCTCAACCGCTCGGCCGCACTTTAGCGCAAGTGATGACGTGCAGGTCCAGCCAACAGCTGCCGGCGCGTCAAACCATCAATCCCGCAACAGACGCTTGCGCGTGCTGTCGCGCACATCCACGTCGAAGGTGACCTGCAAGGTCATCGCCTCGGCATGCCCAGCGCCCGCATCGAAACTGAACTGAAGCCCGTCACGGCGCGGTAGCTGGCGTGCGTGTTCCTCCAGCGCGTCGCGCGGGATCGCCAGTTGCCAATGATCGGTGGCGCAATTACATGCGGCGTGACCGCCGGTGAGGCTCACGCTGTGTCTCACCAACCGCGCGCCCTGCCCGCTCGGCAATCGGCTGAGATTGTCGACGCTACGCCCGGCCAGCAGGCTGGCCAGCTCGTCCTCGTCGATACGAAAGCGCAGATGTTGGCCTTCAATCTGGATTTTCATGGATCAGCCGGCTCCATTGCTCGGGCGTATTGCAATTGACGAACTCGGCGCGTTCGCTGGCAGTGACAGTCACGCGATGGCACTGCAGTGAATGCTGCAAGGCGCGCAGCGAGCGTGACGATGCAGCGCCCGCCATCAGCACCGTCAACGCCTCGCGCACGCTGGCATCCAGCCGCAGGCACATCGGCAGCATCTGGTCCTCGAAGGCCACACAGCAATGTTGCGACGGCGCAAGCAGCTTGCCCAGCAACGCGGCCGACAACAGCGGCATATCCACCGGCACCACCAACAGCGTGGTCGCGTCGGCCGCGTTCGCGATCACACTTGCCAGCCCGCCGAGCGGGCCCAGATCGGGATGGACGTCGGCAATGCCGGCATATTCGGGCCGGTTGCCGCTGACCACCACGTGCTGCGCACCGGCCTGGCGCAGCAGCGCCTGCATCTGTTCCAGCAACGGACGTCCATGCCAGGGCAGCAAGGCCTTGTCCTGCCCCATGCGCGACGAACGTCCACCGGCCAGCACCACGCCCGTCCACGGCTGCTGCAGCGTCATGCGACAGCCCCGGGATGGGCGGCACCCACCGGCGTGTTCATGGCTCGATGGCCGGCGCGGCCGGGTGCAGGTGGCCCAGTCCGAAGACCTGGGCATGCGTGCTCGCTGCGGCGCCTTCGTCCTGTGGCTCCAGTACCGCCCAGACGTTGGCCTGCAGCAACGGGGCCACACGAAAGGATTCCTGCTGCGGCAGGATCTGCACCGACAACGCGCCGGCCGCACTGCACAGCAGGCGTGCCCGCAGATGCTGCCGCCAGATCGGCCTGGCCTGCATCGGTGCCTCTAATGCGACGCGCACGCCATGCTCAACCGGCATGCCCAACAAACCGCGCAATGCCGGCTCGACGAAAAAGCGCAGACCGGCCGCGCTGGCCATCGGGTTGCCGGGCAACCCCATATACAGCGCGCCATCGCTAAAGCGCGCAAGCAGCACCGGTTTGCCCGGTCGCACTGCGACCTTATGAAACAGCACTTCGGCAGCGTGGCGTGCCAATGCCTCCGGGATGAAATCGTACCGACCACGCGAAACGGCGCCGGTGCTCAGGATGAGATCGGCACCGGCATGGCGGGCCTGTGCCAGTGACGCATCGAACGCAGCATCGTCGTCGCCTAACTGCCCACGCCACACGACATCGGCGCCGGCGGCACGCAACTGAGCCAGCAGATAACTGCTGGTGCCATCGCGGATCTGGCCCGGCTGCAGGGGTTGTGCAGGGTCGCCGATCAACTCGCGTCCAGTGGCGATCAAGGCCACGCGCGGCCGCCGCACCACCTGCACATGCGCGCAGCCCAGGCCGGCGAGCAGCATCAGATGCGCACCGCGCAGCATGGTGCCGGCGTCGATCACGCGATCGTGCAAGCGCACGTCTTCGCCGCGACGACGGATGTGCTGGCCCGCACGCACCGGCTGACACAGGCGGATGCGGCTGGGGCGCTCGCCGTCGTGCGCGAGGATCTGCACTTGCTCGATCGGCACTACCGCATCGGCACCCGGCGGCACGCCGGCGCCGGTCATGATTTCCCAGGCCGCACCGATCGCAGCCGCACCGGCGTCCTGCCCTGCCGCAACGGTACCGCTCACCACGTACTCGCGGTCTGCCAACGCACCCCTCCCCGCGGTCGCCAATGCAAACCCATCCATTGCGCTGTTGTCGAAGGGCGGCAACTCGGCCTGGCTCGACAAGGCGTCGGCAAGCACGCGACCTTCGGCATCGACGCTTGCCACCCACTCGCTGGCAAGGGGTGCGACGTGCGCGTGGACCAGCGCGAGTGCTTCGGCATAGCTGATCATGTGCAGGACAGTGCCGACCAATGGATGACCCGGCTAGGATACCGGCCCCTGGCGCAGCAGGTACAGGCGTGGCCGTGCGGGGCCGTCGTGTGTCCATCCGCCACATGATGGGCATCACCGTAGACACCACGCTTGAAGCTGCTCGAACGGTATGCAGACAGTGTGCGCTGCAAGGTTGCAGGCCTTCCTTGATCAACTGCACGCATGCAATTCGTCGACGTCGTGGGCTGGCTCGCCAGCATCATCCTGATCGCCACCTTGATCCGGCAGATCTACAAACAATGGCGCTCCGACGCCGCGCAGGGCGTCTCGCGCTGGTTGTTCCTCGGCCAGATCAGTGCTTCGGTGTTGTTCATCCTCTACAGCTATCTGGTTGGCAACGCGGTGTTTATCGTCAGCAATGTGCTGATCCTGCTGACGGCCCTGACCGGCTATGCATTGCAGCGGGTCAAGCGCCGCAGGCTGGAACGCGCAGCGTAGACAGGCTGCGTGGACTCCTGCCGGCCGGTCGAGCTTAGTCAGCCGTTCTTTTCGCCGACTTGTGTGGTCTTGCCGATGCGGCTGTGGCCCTCTTCGCAGCGATCTTCTTGGCCGCTTTTTTCGCGATGACACTGGGCGTCTTCTTGGCGGCCGCCTTGGGCACGGCCGCCTTTTTCGCTACGCCCGGCTTGCGCACCTTCGCGGCCGGCATGGCATCCGCCGCTGCTTCGGCGGGCGCATCCGGTACGCGCACGCTGATCCAGGTGGGTGCATGGTCGCTGGCCTTTTCCAGCGCACGTACCCACTTGTCGACGCCGGCGTCTTGCAGGCCGTGCGCCAGCGTGCGATTGAGTAGCAGATGATCGATGCGCAACCCACGGTCGCGCGCAAAGTGCTGACGGAAGTAATCCCAGAACGTATAGATCGGCGTGTGGCCATGGATGGCCAGCAGGCTGTCGGTCCAGCCCTGTGCCAGCAGGGTCTGGTAGGCCTCGCGGCTCTCCGGCTGCAGCAGGGCGTCCTTGCGCCAGCCCTTGGGGTCGTAGATATCCGCATCGGTCGGCACCACATTGAAGTCGCCGATCAGCGCCACCGGATGCGGCAGGTCCACCAGCGTTTTCGCATGCCGGATCAAGCGTTCGAACCATGCAAGCTTGTAGTCGAACTTCGGCCCGGGCTGCGGGTTGCCGTTGGGCAAATACAGGCAGGCCACCACCACGCCATGGATCGCCGCCTCCAGATAGCGGCTTTGCGTATCGCGTGGATCCCAGGGCAACCAGCGACGAATCTCCACTGGCTCGGTCCCCCGCGCGAGCAGCGCCACGCCATTCCAGGACTTTTCGCCCTGCCAGATCACACCGTACCCGGCATCGCGGATTGCCTGCTCCGGAAACGCAGCTTGCGTCGATTTCAATTCCTGCAGGCCCACGATGTCCGGTTGCTCGCGCTGCAGCCATTCCAGCAAGTGCGGCAGACGGCTGGCAATACCGTTGACGTTGAACGTCGCGATCTTACGTAAGGTACCTGACATGGGTGCAAGTGGCCGCTTCCGTGGTGCAACAGCATGACCGCCGCTTGATTAAGCCGATGCTCAAGCGAGGTGAAGCTGCACTGCGTGCCCCGGCCCATGCTCACGCGTGGCACACCACCGGCGCTCTTAGCTTGAAGCACATTCATTGATGGGAATTGCCATGCGACATTCCGCACTGTTGATCGGCCTTGCGCTCTGCGCCAGTTGCTCGCGCAGCCCGCCGTCGGTCACCCCGCCCGGCGCACCGGAAACGCCCAAAACCAATGTGCTGGAAGCCGGCGCGAAAGTGCTGCAGCCCAGCGGCCCGGTCGGCAAGCTGGACATCTATCTGGTCGGCTTCCATCCGATGAAGGATGCGCCAGATGAGCAAATGGAGGCGCATCACTATTGCCAGCAGGTCAATGAAGATCTTGCCCAATGCGCGCTCTACGACGGCAACACCGACCGTGCCAACCTCACCGGTATCGAGTACATCATCTCGGAGACGTTATTTGCGCAGTTGCCGGCACACGAGCGCAACTTCTGGCATCCGCATAACGGTGAAATTCTTTCCGGCCAGCTCTCTGCTCCCAACCTGCCGCAGGTCGCAGAGAAGGAACTGATGCGCAGCAAGATCAACAGCTACGGCAAGACCTGGCACACCTGGCATTCGCGCAAGGGCACCGCGCCTGGCGACACCTTGCCGCTGGGCGAGCCGATGCTGGCGTGGTCGTTCAATCGCGATGGTGAGTTGCAGCAACCGTTGATTGCGCAACGCGATCAGGCCGTTTCGGTGTCCACCGCAGAGCGCCGCGCCAACCGTCAAGAGCTTGTGCCGCTGGCAAAGCCGCAAGAAGGCGTGGATGCATTACGTGCCCATTTTCCCAACGCCCAACCCATACCCGGGGTGACCGACGCAAGGGGCAAGCATCTCTGAGCCCAGGAGACACCCTGCTGCACCAACGTGCAGCAGGGTCAGGCGTGGCGCGCGTACTTGGCAATGCGTTAGAGCCTGGAAAAACGCGCGATGCAGCTAGCGGTACGCACGTACCCTGCCCTGTTGCACACGCCAGATGCCAAGCGATTCCCGGCAGCGCCTGCAGCGCAACTCAGTGCGACCAAGGTTCTCCGACGCTAGGGCACAAACCCCGCACGCACGCACCCATCGTGTTTGTGCTTGAACATGTCGTAGCCCCGCACGGCGTCTTCCAGCGGCATCTTGTGGGTCAGCAAAAATCCGGATTTCAAACGTCCCGCCTGCGCCAGGTCCAGCAACCTGGGCACGTATCGCTGCCCATGTTGCTGCGCGGTTCGCACCGTCAGACCTTTGTTCATCACGGCACCCAGCGGAAACTTGTCCATCACTCCGTACACGCCCAAGACCGACAGGATGCCGCCCTTGCGGCAGGCGAGGATGGCTTCGCGCAACGCCTGGCCGCGATCGGTGTGCAGGTGCAAAGCCTGCTTGACCCGATCGTAGGTATGGCCGATCCCGGTGCCATGCGCCTCCATTCCGACCGCATCGATACAGGCATCCGGGCCACGCCCACCGGTCATTTCGCGCAGGACATCCACCACGCTGTCGACCGCCGAATAATCGATCACCTCCACACCTAACACATCGCGCGCCATTGCCAGACGCTCCGGCAAGCGGTCGATGCCGATCACGCGTTCCGCGCCCAGGATGCGAGCGCTTTGCTGGGCCATCAGCCCCACGCCACCGCAACCCCATACCGCCACCGTGTCGCCGGGCTGGATATTGCAAAAGTCTGCACCCATGAAGCCAGTCGGCCCCGCGTCCGAGAGAAACAGCGCATCTTCGTCGGAGACCCCATCGGGCACCTCGAAACACCCCACATCCGCATGCGGCACGCGGATGTAGGTTGCGTGCGAACCTGCGTAACCGCCAAAGGCGTGCGTGTAGCCGTAAATCCCGGCGGTTGCATGCCCAAGCAAGGGTTCCTGCATTTCCCAGTTGGGGTTGGTGTTGTCGCACAGCGAAAATTCCTTGCGCTCGCAATGCCAGCAACCGCCACAGGAAACAAACGACGGCACCACCACGCGCTGACCCACGCGCACGTTTTTCACTGCGTTGCCTACCTCCACCACCGTACCCATGAACTCGTGGCCGATGACATCGCCTTCGCGCATGGTTGGCAGGTAGCCGTCGATGAAATGCAGATCAGAGCCGCAGGTGGTGGTGAGCCCGACCTTCAGGATCACATCGCGGGGATTGACCAGCACCGGATCGGGCACGGTTTCCACCCGCAAATCGTTGATGCCATTCCAGCACAGTGCTCGCACAGAAAAGCCCTCCTCAAGAATGCGCGTGCGTCGACGCGCGCGCCGCTGGGGTATGCAACAAGGTCGGCACCTCCCCGGCCTCCAGCCATGCGCGCAATCGCCGTAGTCCCTTGCCGACCAGCACGTACGGCGCGGGATTCACCAGCTTGGTGAACACCTGCGCCAGCAGGCCTTCGACCGCATAGTGCAGGCTTAGCGTCGCTTCGCTGGCTTCACGCCCACGTGCAGGGCGCACCTGCAATACGATAGCGAGCTGCAGCCCATGTTCGCCCTCGGCCTCGTAACGCACCGACTCGCCCAGCCGCGCATCTGCGCGGCGCAAGCTCGCCTCCACATCCTGACGCAGCGGCGCGTGCAGCTTCCAGCGGGACGCATGGCCGTCGCCGGAGACCAGCTCGGCAGCACCTTCCAACACGCGTTGCTGCACATTCGCATCGCACCAGGCATCCAGTATCTGATGAGGTTCGGCACGGATGGTCATGCTGCGTACGATGTGCGTACCGTCATCGTCTGTACGTACCGGATCGGTCGGTAATGCAGCCATGGCTCAGCGGGCTCCGGCGTTCTTGTCGTCGGCCTGCAATGCCTTGGCGCTGCTCAGATGATCGGCGACGTGATGGCGCGTAGTCTGCAGGTGTTCGCGCACCGGCGGTGTCTTTGCCTGCGGGATCAGCTTGCTGTCGAGCGCGGTTAATGCGTCGGTGTGGTTTTTCACCATCGCAGTGATATAGGCCGTTTCGAATGCATGACCGTCCAGCTTCTGCAGCTTTGCCAACTCCGCCTTGCCCTTCGTCATCTGCAGCTTTGCACCCGCGGCGGACGTGTCCGGTTGCCATTTGGCGATCTTTTGGTTGTTGTCGGTGTGTTCCTTGATCATGCGCGTGGCGTAGTCGCGTGCGCCGCCTTGCACCTGCTTCTGCAATGCCAGATTTGCCGCGTTGATTTCGCTGATGTTGATGGCACTCAGCATACCGAGCGCCTCGCGCTCGTCCTCGCTGGGTGTCGCTGCACCCGCGGTTTGCTGCCCGGCGGGCATTGCAGACTGTGTCCGGTCCTGTGCTTGCGCAGATACGCTGGCGCCAACGCACAGGGCCAGGACAAGGACAAGGATGATCGGGCGACGTGTGTTCATGGAAGTCTCCAGCTGGATGAAGTCGCTCGATGCTGGGCCTGGCTGCGTGACTCGATCGTCGCGCCAGCGTCGAGAACTGGCGAGGCTGCGTGCTGCAGCGCAACGCATCGTCACACTGTGTGAAGGTCACGCAGTCGACGTTTTCCTCCAACTTTGAATTCGCTGACGACCATGACGCTGGGCGGCAGCGCGGGATACCGCATCATCGGCTATCGAAAACGCTGTTTTGGAAGAACGCAATCGCTCGCCGCCAGCGCCTGGCGCTGCCATCATCAAGGCAATGGTCGGCTTCCCCGGGACATCGAGGATCGGCTCTACGTGCATTCTGTGCTGCAGTCGTCCCACTGGCAGTACTGTGGCGATGCACGCGCACCGCGAGCCCCTTTGCCCCGCAGCAAGGGCGCAATCACGGGCAAGCTCGCGCTGCAGCGCTGGGCGCTGCAACGTCGATTCACGGCATAGGGTCAAGCCTACAGCGTCCCGTCGGCGTCCCGTGTCATGCACCAGGATCCGCCGGCCCCAGCTGATTGGCGGCCAATATCTCGTCGATACGTTTGACGATCTGCGCTGCCTGCTCCTGCGATTGCGCCGCACCGGTGATCTTTTCGGAACGGGCCCGGAACACATCCCAAAAATCGTCCGGGTGCTGACTGCGCATCTCCGGTAATGCTTCGGCAAGCTGCTTCAATTGTGCATCGATGTCAGGTGTCATCACGGTCTCCTCTGCTGTGCTCACGCTACCGCTGCGCCGGTGAGCCCGATGCCAACGTGGTGCGCAGACCGCGTTATCCGCATCACAACGTTATCCGCATCACAAGCGGAAGCGAAAACCCAGCGTGTAAGTCCGTTCGGGCGATGCGATCTCGCGCGGGAAATCGCCATGCCGCTGACCGAAATAATTGTTGGTCGTGGTGCCGAGCAGATTTGTGGCCTCGGCAAACAAGGTCACATGCCTGTTGAGCTCGTAATTGAAGGCGGCATCCAGCCATTGCTCCCGCCCCTGATTGATTTGCTCGGGCTGATCGCCTGAGCTGTTGAAGCTCACCACATAGTCGCCACGCCAGTTGTAGGCGACCCGCGCCGAGAACCGAGCGTATTCGTACATCAGGATCGCGTTATAGGAATTTTTGGAGACGTTGGTCAACGGCTGGCTGATCCCTTCGGGCGATTGAGCCTTCGCCGAGATGTAGGTGTAGTTGAGCTGGCTGCCGAAGCCGGACCACCCACCCGGCAGAAAGTCGTAGAACTGCGTGTATCCCACCTCTACGCCCTTCAAGCTGCCCTCGCCGGTATTGCGCGGCCTGCTGATCGAATAGACGATGCCACCGATGGATTCATCGGCTGCGTAATTCTGGATATAGCCATCGATCTTGCGATGAAAGCCGGCAACCGACAGCAATGAGCCGGGACGGAAATACCATTCCAGCGACACATCGGCATTGCGCGATTCCACCGGACGCAGCTGCGGGTTGCCGCCATTGCCGCGCGCCGGCAACGATTCGGTGGACTGATACAAGGCCAGCTGCGGATTGAGATCGGCAAATTCCGGGCGCGTGATCGTGGTGCTGCCTGCCAGCCGCAGCATCAGGTTGTCATGCAAGGTGAGGTTGGCGCTGTAGTTGGGTAACACCTTGTCGATACGCCGATCGATGCTGACCGGGCTCAGCACGCCATCCACCGACTGGCTGCCCTGCAGTTGCGAATCCAATCGCGTCGCGCGCGCCCCCACACGCCCATCGACAGGAATGGACCCAAGCGAGAACCCGTAATTCACCTGCGCATAGATCGCATAGCTGTCTTCGCGATCGTCGAAGAACAAGGCAGGGTTTTCATCGGGCCGGCCCGGCGGCTGCCCCATCACGGTACGTAACCGGGTGCTTTGCTGCAGCAGGACGTCCTGGTTGGCCGATGCCCAGCGATCGCTGGTGAATGCACGCGCCCCGTCGAGCATGTTGCCGGGCGTTACCGATGCCAGGCCGGACACCTCGCTCAAGTAGATCGGTGCGCCGGTCAGATTGTTGCGCGCGCCGGTATCGCCGGAGTGATTGGTCGCCGTCCGCCGGCTTGCGCGCGCACCCACGTCCACCGATCGCAACGGCCCCAGCTCCAGGTCGAAGGTGGCATCGGCCCGCCATGCCCACTCTTCGCCTCTCTGCGTGTTCCAGCTGTCGTAGTACTGACTCAGTTCCCAATTTCCTGGCGCGGTGACGTCATAAGCGCTGCCATCGGCCTGGGTGATCCAGACATCTGCAGCGCCGCCTGACGAACGCATGTTCAATCGCGGCGCCTGCGTGGTCATGTCCAGGGTGAACGAGCGGTTCCTGGCAGTGCTATGGGTATAGGCGAGCTCGCTGCTCGCACGCATGCGCTCGCCGGCCCAACGCCCGCCCAGCGCAGCTTGGTAGGTATCGGATGCGTTCTTGTGCGCTTGCGTGCTGGAGAGCGTGCGCACCTCGCGCGCCACCAGGCCAGCCAGCACATCACTGCCCGGCCGCAGGCTGACCGCTTCGGTGTTCTCTGGCGTGGCCAGCCCCGGGAATGGCAACCAGTAATTCACTTGGGGCCGGTTGTCGTACCCGATGTACAGCGTGTCGAAATACACCTCGCTGTTCTCGCTTGGCGCCCATTGAAACGAAAAATTCGCCGATTTGCGCTTGCGATCGCCGCGCGCCATCAATCCGCCTGCGCTGTAAGGCACGTAGATCTGCTGGGCCGGATCGAGCGGGTTCGCCTTCCGGTTGTAAGTGCCGTACAACGTGTTGGATTCCTGATACGGGCGGCGTTGATAGGACACGCTTCCCATCCAGCCCATGCGGCCCAACCCGGTGTCGCGGCGCTGGCTGAGGGTGAGGCTGCCATTGGGAACGGTCTTGCCTGATTGGTCGCCCCGCAAGGCGCTGATGCTGCCGGCAATGGTGCTGTCCTGATCGAAATCGAATGGCCGCCGCAGATGCACATCGACCACCCCGGCGATGCCACCTTCCTGAAATTGCGCGCCAGTGGTCTTATACACATCCACGCTGCGCAGCAATTCGGCCGGAACATCGGCCAACTCCATGTCGCGACCCACCGTTGTGAAGACGTTGCGCCCATCCAGGGTGGTGACGACGTTCGGCAAGCCGCGCACCAGCACCTGCCCCACTTCGCCACCGGCGCGCGCCACCTGCACGCCGGTCACGCGTTGCAGGGCCGCAGCCACGCTGTTGTCGGGCAGCTTTCCGATGTCTTCGGCGACAATGGAATCGCTGATTTCCGCATTCGATTGCTTGATCGCGATGGCGCTTTCCACGCTGCTGCGCACGCCTTTGACCTGCACCGCTTCCAACGTGGATGTGGCCGGCGCCGCGGGATCGGGGTTGGGCGCGGCCTGTTGCGCCGCCGCGTTGCAACTCAGGACCAAACCGATGCACACACCCAGCGGGCGATACGTGATGGCACGCCGCGCGACAGACGCATGCTGCGACGGAACAAGCATGATGGCCTCCTGGGGCAGCAGTGCGATGACGCGCGGCTGGGCGCGCCCGTGCAAGTCAGGCAAACCGGGCCGGACGAGCCGCGAGGTGTTGAACAAGGCCGAATTACAGCGGTGCCGCTCGCAGTGCAGCGTGATCGCGTCCGCCATCGCGCCGCAATCATGACGCGCCTTTCATCAACGGCGAGGTGCGTGCGTGTCATGGGCAAGACTGCACATCGCAACTGCTGCGTTTGCGCGACAATGGCCGCATGAGCAGCCACGACATCTCTCCCGCCGACGCCCGTGCCCGCGCCCTGCAAGGCGCCCTGCTGGTCGACATCCGGCAACTGCATGAGCGTGCCGGCGGCCAGGCCGAAGGCGCGTTGGCGATCGCACAGAACTCCCTGGAAACCGAGCCTGCAGCCCATCTGCCGGAGCAAACCCGCGCAATCGTGTTGATCTGCCAGAGCGGCAAACGCTCGGCGCACACGGCCGCCATCTTGCGCGCGCACGGCTATGCGCACGTGGCGTCGGTGGCCGGTGGCACCAGCGCATGGGCCAGCGCCGGCCTGCCGTTGGTACGCCCGACGTTGCCGGCGGACGAGCAGGACTTTCTTGAGCGTTATTCACGCCATCTGCGTCTGTCCCAGGTCGGCCTAGAAGGTCAGCGGCGCCTGGCGCGCGCGCGGGTGTTGCTGATCGGCGCAGGCGGACTAGGCTCGCCGGCCGCGTTCTACCTCGCCGCAGCCGGTGTGGGGCATCTGCGCATTGCCGACGACGACGTGGTGGACCGCAGCAACCTGCAACGCCAGATTCTGCACACCGAAGACAGCGTCGGCACTGCAAAGGTCGACTCCGCCGCACAGCGCATTGCCGCGCTCAACCCACGCGTGGACATCGAGGCGGTGCAAACCCGCGTGACGGCCGACAATGTCGAAGCGCTGCTGCAGGATGTGGATGTGGTGGTGGATGGCGCAGATAATTTTCCTGCGCGGTATTTGCTCAACGATGCGTGCGTCAAATTCGGTAAACCACTGGTTTACGGCGCCGTGCAGCAGTTCGAAGGACAGGTCAGCGTGTTCGATGCCGGCCGCCACCGCGGTCATGCGCCCTGCTACCGCTGCCTGTTTCCCGAACCACCGCCGCCGGAATTTGCGCCCAGTTGTGCCGAGGCTGGTGTGCTCGGCGTACTGCCCGGAGTGATCGGACTCTTGCAAGCCACCGAAGCGATCAAGTTGCTGCTCGGCATTGGTGACGGCCTCACTGGCCGCCTACTCAGTTTCGATGCATTGGCGATGCGCTTTCGCGACATCCGCTTGCCGCCGGACCCGCACTGCCCGGTGTGCGCGCCCGGCGCGGCATTTCGCGGCTATGCGGATTACGCGGCGTTCTGCGGTAGTGCGGTTGGTTGAGCGAGCCCACAGCGGCGTGTGGTGTCGGTCGCTGACTGATTGGCTTGCCACCGATGCAATGCGAGGTATATCGATACGTCAAGCACTTCGGCGACGTTTGCGTGGATGGCTGTCTTGCGCCCCACCTCACCACTCTCCCACCGGGAGAGCGGCTATCGAGCGATTGGCTCCCATTGTCGAGGCGTTCGCTTCCAGGCCACGCCCAAGACGCTTGAGCAGTTTGACGATCGCCCTACATGTTGAAACGCCGCGACACGCACGTCGCATGCGCTGCCCATGACGTAAACACTCCAACAGGGCGCGCATCATTCTGCCGGGCACCAACGATCGAGCAAACACTCACAACGCGTAAGGAATCACCCGCACGATCTCGCCAGCCTCAAAGCGCCGCGCCTGCTCGGGCAGCACGATCAATGCGTTGCTGTCGGCCGCGCCACGCAGTAGATGCGATGCATCGCCACGGTGCGGCAGCGCGGTCAGCCGCCCATCTTCGCCGCATTCCAATCGCCCACGCAGGAATTCCAGCCGTTCGTGGCGCTTGTCCCATGGGCTTGCCAACGCCGCATGCCAGACCGGGCGCGGCTCGCTGCGTCCCTGCAATCCATCCAGCAACGGGACGCCGTAGGCGATCAGCGTTGCCAGCACAGAGACCGGGTTGCCCGGCAAGCCTAGGACCAGGCAGCGGCCAATCTGCCCCAACACCGCCGGCATGCCCGGGCGCATCCGCACACGCCAGAAATGGATGCGCCCCAATTCGCCGATCAGACGCGGCAGATAATCCTTTTCGCCCGCAGAAACGCCGCCGCAGGTGATGACCACATCGAACGCTGCGGCCGCATCTTCCAGCATGGTGCGAATGCGTTGCGGGTCGTCCGGCAAGGTCGGCCACGCGGTCGGCGCATAGCCCAGTGCACGCAGTTGCGCCATCAGCATGTCGCGGTTGCTGTTGTAGATCTGACCCGGGCCGAGCGGCATGCCCGGCTCGATCAGCTCATCGCCGGTGGCCAGCACCGCAATGGTCGGGCGCGGCGCGACCGCAAGCCGCGACACGCCCAGCGCAGCGGCCAGGCCGATACGTGCAGGCGTCAACACCTGCCCGGCCTGGATCACCAGGTCGCCGGCACGCACGTCGCTGCCGGCCAGGCGTACGGCTGCGCCCGATGCAGGCGCGGTCTGAAACCGCACCATGCCATCGCGTTCGTCGGCATCTTCCTTGGGAATCACGGTATCGGCGCCATCGGGCAGTGGCGCGCCCGTGGTGATACGCAGGCATTGCCCGGCGCCCAGTGTGCCGGCCCAGCGCTCGCCGGCAAACTGTTCGCCAACCAGCTGCAGCGACGCATCGCCGCCAGCGACATCGGCGTGCCGCAGCGCAAAGCCATCCATCGCGCTATTGGCAAACGGCGGCAGCGCCAGCGGTGCGATCAGGTCGCCAGCAGAGATCCGCCCATCGGCACGCGAGGTGGCGATGTTTTCATCGGGCGAACGGTTGGTGGCAGCGACACTGCGCAGAATCTGCAGCGCCTGCGCGTACGGAATGCGGGAAGGATAATCGGTCATGCCGCGCAGGATACCAGCGCATCGCCAACGCGAAGGGTGGCCGCGCCACGCGTCGGCCAAAGGAGATGGGCTTTAACGACACGCCGCGCTGCGAGCGAATTCGATTGCACCTGCACGCGCCGCCACCCGCGCCAAAGAACGAACGCCTGCACGCGGCAGGAACTGCCTCACGTATCGATCGAGCGATCAGGAGGATGCGCGGAACGTTTAGAACCCTGCCTGCAAGCGGCGAACGCGCAGCCTGACCGATCTGCGCGCCTGCCGAACCGCCTGAACATCACACCTCAGGCAGCCTGGGGCCCTTACTTCCCTTTGACATGCCGCATCAGGCGCCGCTTGCGGGCCACCTGGCGATCGGAGAGCGGATTCTTCTTGCCCTCGTACGGGTTGGCGCCCTCGCGAAAGATGAAACGCACCGGCGTACCAACCAGCTTGAAACGCTTGCGGAAGAAGTTTTCCAGATAGCGCTTGTACGACTCCGGCAACACCTTCAGGCGCGTGCCATGCACGATGAAGGTCGGCGGATTCGCGCCGCCCGGGTGCACATAGCGCAGCTTGGAGACATGCCCGCGAATGCTCGGCGGCGGGTTGGTCTCGTAAGCGATTTCCAGTGCCTGGTTCACTTCGCTGGTGCTGAATTCGTGCGTCGCCGAGGCGTGCGCACGATGGATGGCCTGGAACAGCTCGCGCATGCCCGAGCCGTGCAATGCAGAGATCCGCACCGCCTCTGCCCAATTGACGAAGCCCAGCTTGCGCGACAGCAGGTCTTCGGCCTGCGCACGCTGGTAATCGCTTTGCCCGTCCCACTTGTTGATCGCCACCACCAGCGCCCGGCCGGCATCCAGGATCGCGCCGAGAATCGTCGCATCCTGGTCGGTCACGCCTTCGGTAGCGTCCAGCATCAGCACCGCCACCTGGCATTGCTCGATCGCCTGCAGCGTCTTGAACGCGCTGAACTTCTCGACCGCCTCTTCCACCTTGCCGCGCCGGCGCAGGCCGGCGGTATCGATCAGGCGGTACTGACGGCCATCGCGCTCCAGGTCCACCGCGATCGAATCGCGCGTGGTGCCCGGCACTTCCGAGGCGATCATGCGTTCTTCGCCCAGCAGGCGATTGACCAGGGTCGATTTGCCGACATTCGGCCGGCCCACGAAGGCGATCCGCACGCGTGCCGGATCGTTGTCCAGCAGCTCGCCGGCACCTTCCTCGGGCAGCCGCGCCCCCACCTCGTCAAGCAATTCGTCGATGCCCTGCCGATGCGCCGCAGACAACGCCACCACGTCGGAGAAGCCGTAGCGCGCGAATTCCGAGCGCACGGTTTCTTCGTCGGTGCCGTCGATCTTGTTGATCACCAGCACGGTCGGCCGCGCCAATTTGCGCAACCAGGCCAGAATCTCGTCATCGAGCGAGGACGCGCCTTCGCGGCCATCGACCACGAACAGCACCAGATCGGCTTCGCCGGCGGCGGCCCGTGCCTGGCGGGCCGTGGCTCCAGCAAGACCTTCCTCATCGCCGGCGATACCACCGGTATCGACGACGATGAAGGGCTGCTGCTCGTCGAGACGGCAGACCCCGTAGTTACGGTCGCGGGTGACGCCAGGCTGGTCGTGGACCAGCGCGTCACGGGTGCGCGTCAGCGCATTGAAGATGGTGGACTTGCCGACATTGGGCCGTCCAACCAGGGCGACCAGGGGCAGCATCGCAAGGTCCTTATTGTGCCAACCGGAAGGCGGTGAGATCGCCGTCGGTGTTTTGTACCAGCAAAATGCCGTCGACCACCTGCGGCTGCGCCAGCAGCGTATCGCGTCCGGCACGTGCGCGCGCAGCCAGTGCGCCGTCGCTGAGTTTCAGCCAGTGCAGATAGCCCTTGTAGTCGCCGACCACGGCGTAATCGCCCTGGATGGCCACACCGGTCAGCGAACGGCGTGCCAACGCAGCCTGCGACCACATCGCCGCACCGCTGCTCTTGTCCAGCCCCCACACCGATCCAGCATTGTCGGACACCACCACGACGGCCGACGACACACCAACGCCACCGGCGCCGCCGTGATCGCGCGTCCACAGCGGACGGCCGCTCGGGCCTTCCAGTGCGAGGGTTTCATTCTTGAAGCTGGTCGCGTACAGCGTGGTGCCATCCAGCACCGGCGCACCATCCACATCGGACATGCGCTCCAGCTCGGTACGGCCTTCCGGCACGCCGATGGCCTGCTCCCACAACGGGCGACCGTCCTGCAGCGCCAGCGCACTCAAGGTGCCGCTGTCGTTACCGACGAACACCACGCCCGGGCCGGTCACGATCGGCGCATTGCCACGGACGGACAAGGTCGGGCCTTCTTCGGCATGGAACCAGCGACGCTCGCCGGTTGCCGCATCAAACGCAGTCACGCGACCGTCGTTGCTACGCACCAGCACCAGGTTCTGTGCAATGGCCGGCGCAGCAATCACTTCGTTCGGCACCTTGGCCCGCCATTTTTCAGTGCCGTCGGCCTGGTTCAAGGCGATCACATCGCCGGACAGGCTACCGATCACCACCAGGCCCTCGCCCACACCGGGACCACCGGACAGGCGCTGCTTGAACTTGCGGTCGTTACGCTCTTCTTTCTTGGGCTTGTATTCCCAGACCCGCTTGCCGGTCTGCAGGTCGAGTGCCTCCACGCCACCGGTGATCGCCGCTGCATACACCTTGCCATCGGCCACGGCCGGGCGCTGACGGACACCGATATGCCCTTCACCCTTGCCCACACCGGCAGACCAGATCTTCTCGACCTTGACCGACGGCTCGAACTTCACCAGCTCGGCAGGTTCCTGCGCCTTCTTGGCAGCAGCGTCCTTCCCGGCGAACCAGCCCTTCACGGTGCTGCAGCCAGCCAGCGACAGGCCCATCACGGCAATCAACGCAACGCGCTTATACATATCAACCTGCTTCATCAAATCTGCTCCGCCGGATCGGGCACCTTGCCGCCCACATCCATCAGCTTGGTTTCCAGCAACCGGCGCTGCGGCGAAGCCACATCCACCGTGGTCAGGGCGCGGGTGTACAGCGCACGCGCCTCATCCGGCTTGCCCTGCGCGACCAATGCGTCGGCACGAATCTCCAGGCTGGCGTGGTCCTGCGCGTCGGCCAGCAGCTTGATCGCTTCGTCGGGCTTGCCGCTTTCGGTCAGTACGCGCGCCAGGCGCTGCTGCACGATCTGCTTGAGCTCGCCTTCGGCGGGCACGTCGCGCAAGGTCTTGATCGCTTCGGCATTCTTGCCGGCATCGACCTGGGCCTTGGCCAGCCGCAGCGCCGCCAGCTCGGCATAAATACCGCCCTTGCCGTCGTCCAGTGCCACGATGTCCTTGGCGGCCTTGTCCAGGTCCTTGGCCTGAATCGACTTCACCACCGCCTCGTAGCGGCCATTGGCCTCGACCAATGCGGTATTGGTGCGCGTCTGCCACCACTGCCAGCCCAGGATCAGTGCCAGACCAAGCAGGACACCGCCCACCAGACCTGCGCCATTCTTTCTCAACCAGGAACGAACGCGTTCGCCTTGTTCGTGTTCGTCCAGCAGATCGTCGATCGCCATGCGTACTCTCGCTCCGTCATCCCGGAGGCACGGAACATCAAAAGGGATAAATGAAAAACCGCAGTCCGCTTCACTCGGAAGCAGGTACCACGGAGCCGTCGGAGGATACCGCAAAACGGGCCACGTTAGCGCGCTGGAACGGTTTCACGTCGACGATACTGCCGCCTTGCTGAACCTGTACCGCCGAGGCATTACCGAGCACGATGCGCCCCACCTGACCGGGCGAATACGTGCGTTGTTCACCGGCACGTATCAGGGCTTTTTCCACCGCACTGCCATCCGGTGCCAAAATCTGCACCCAGCTGTCGCCGCTGAAACTCAGCGACAAACTGCCGCCGGGAGCAGCTGCTGCCGCAGGCGCCTTGGCGTCGGCGGTCGCACGCGGCACCGGGGTCATCGACGCGATATACGGCGCCGGCTGCTCGCGCGGCGCGGCGGCCGGCTGCGTTACCGGAGTACCTGGCGCAGCGGACTTTGCAGCCTCAGGCATGCTGTCCAAGGACACCGTGCTAGGCGCTTTGCCATCCAGATGCGAGCGCGTCGCGTACCAGACCGGCACCGCAAACACGCCGGTGATGACCACGTACATGGCCTTGCGCGCGGTGCTTTCGAGAATGCGCCGCGCACGCGGCGTATGCGTGTGACTGACCAGCTTGACCGGCTCGATCGGCGCAATGGTGGCCTGCTGCAACAGCGGCTCCAGATCGACCTGCAACAAGCGCGCATAGCTGCGCAGCTGCCCGCGTACGAACACCGGCGCGCCCAGCCGCTGCCAGTCTTCCTGCTCCAACGCGTGCACCACGTGGGCCGGCATGCGCAGCTTGCCGGCCACCTCGTCCACGCTCAGACCTGCTGCCTCGCGCGCTTCGCGCAAATGCTGTCCGCAGCCCTTTTCCTGCTCGAAAAGGTTCGGATTGGAATCACTGATCACAATGCATTGGCCCCGGGAGTAGCGGTCGCTGCGTCAGGGAATTCCTTGACCAACCGCTGTTGGTAACGGCCGGCAGCTACCTTGTCGCCTAGCCCTTGCTCAATCTGAATGGCGAGTTGTAACACGGAAGCAGTTGCCGGTGCAGCCGCAAGGCGGCGTTCGATAAAAGCGCGGGCTTCGAAATAATTGCGGCGCCCGGCTTCCAGACGTGCCATCGATTCGAGCGCATACGGATTATTCGGGTCGAGATCGAGCGCTTTGCGCAGATCGCCCGCTGCTCGCTCAGGCTGTCCTGCCTTGAGCGCGCAACCGCCGGCATTGCCCAAGGCAGACGCAGGCGAGGCATACGTCCGGTCGGCCAGCGCACGATCGAACCATGTCAACGCTTCGGCGGGCGAGCCATTCGCGCACAACCAGGCGCCATAGTTATTCAGCACGTCGCCGCGTTGCGGTGCGAGTTCTGCGGCCTGCCGGTACGACGCCCCGGCCGCCGCCGTATCGCCCCTGGCGCCCTGAATCAGCGCCAGCAGGCCGATGGCATCCACCGACTGCGCGTCCTTTTTCAAGGCGGCGCGCACCTGCTCTTCGGCACTGGCGTAATCGCCGGTCTGCAGCCGATTGCGTGCCAAGCCTAATTTTTCCTGGACAGCCAAGCGATTCTTGGTGGCTTTGTCGTCGCGGAACGAGTACACCGGCGCGACTTCCTCCACACTCTTGGCCGAGCCGGCCTTGGCATTGCGACCACCGCAGCCGACCGCGCTCAGCGCGATCGCCACGGCCGCCATTAACGCGAGTTCACGCTGCCGCATCTCGATCGGCCTGCCCTTCCAATGTGCGGCGGAACTCCGCCTGGCGACGGGTACGGTCCATGACCTGCCCCTTGAGCTGCCCGCATGCGGCGTCGATGTCGTCGCCACGAGTGCGGCGAACCATCGTCAGCACCTGCGCATCGAGCAGGATCTTCTGGAACGCGCGAATCTCGGTCTCGCCCGAGCGCTCATAGCGCGTTCCAGGAAATGGATTGAACGGAATCAGATTGACCTTGCCGGCGTCCTTGGACTGCACGGCGTTGTCGAACTGCCGCATCAACCTGGCCAACTGGCGCGCATGCTCCGGCTGGTCGTTGATGCCTTTCATCAAGGTGTATTCGAAGGTCACCGAATCGCGTTTCTTGCTGCCGCGCAGGTAACGCGCGCACGACTCCATCAGCTCGGCGATCGGGTATTTCTTGTTCAACGGCACCAGGCTCTCGCGCAGCGTGTCGTTGGCGGCATGCAGCGAGACCGCCAGCGACACGTCGCTTTCGGTGGAGAGCCGGTCGATCATCGGCACCAGGCCGGAGGTCGACAGCGTGACCCGCTTGCTGGCCAGCCCGTAGCCAAGATCGTCGCGCATCACGCTCATCGCGCGCACGACGTTATCGAAATTCATCAGCGGCTCGCCCATGCCCATCATCACCACATTGGTGAGACGGCGCTGCTGGTGCGGCACATTGCCCAGATGGCGCGCCGCCACCCACACCTGGCCGATGATTTCGGCGGTGGTGAGGTTGCGGTTGAAGCCCTGGGTCGCGGTCGAACAAAAGGTGCAGTTCAAGCCGCAGCCGACCTGGGAGGACACGCACAGCGTGCCGCGACCCTTGTCGGGGATATACACGGTTTCGATGGCGTTCTTGCCGTCGGCGCCCATGGCCAACAGCCATTTGTGGGTGCCGTCGGCCGAAGGCTTGTCGAACACCACGTTCGGGACAAGGACCTCGGCATGCTGGTGCAACTTCGCACGCAGCGCCTTGCCGAGGTCCGTCATCTGGTCGAAATCGGTGACGTAGCGATGGTGGATCCACTTCATCACCTGATGGGCACGGTAACGCGCCTCGCCGAGCGTGTCGGCGAAGAAGCGCTCCAGACCCTCGCGATCGAGGTCGAGCAGGTTCTGCTTGCGCGGCTCCGGGGGACGGACGGAGCCGTCCTGCAGCACGGAAGGGATCACGACCTCATTCACGATTCGACTCACTCGGCCTCAGCGCGAGACCACTTCGGTGGCAGCAAAGAAATACGCGACTTCGTTGGCGGCGTTCTCGACCGAATCCGAGCCATGGGCGGCATTGGCATCGATCGAATCGGCGAAGTCGGCGCGGATGGTGCCCGGCGCAGCGTCCTTGGGATTGGTCGCGCCCAGCAGGTCACGATGTGCGGCAACGGCGTTCTCGCCTTCCAGCGCCTGGATCATCACCGGGCCGGAGATCATGAACTCGACCAGCGCGTTGAAGAACGGACGCTCGCGGTGAACGGCGTAAAAGCCTTCGGCTTCACGGCGCGACAGCTGCTTGTACTTGGCGGCCACGACCTTCAGGCCAGCCTTTTCGAAGCGGCTGTAGATTTCGCCGATGACGTTCTTGGCAACGGCGTCGGGCTTGATGATGGACAGGGTGCGCTCCAGCGCCATGGGAAGTTCTCCGTTGGGCGGGCCACTGAAGGCCCGAGGTTATCATGAAAAAAACCCGCGACAAAACGCGGGCTTAGGCTTCTTTGCGATGGTCAATTCTATCTCGTCAACGCTGCGTTTGCACACCGCCCCCTGAATCGTGCTGCGTTGCGACATGACCCGCTCGCAGGCGAGCCCGTAGACTCAAACAATCGTTTGATTGAGTCCTGTCTTCGCGCATGCCCAAGCCCGCCCACTTCTCCACCAAGGACCGCATTCTCGGTGCGGCCGAGGAGCTGTTCGCCCAGCACGGGTTCGCCGGCACGTCGCTGCGCCAGCTCACCACGCAGGCCGACGTCAATATCGCCGCGGTCAACTATCACTTCGGCTCCAAGGAAAACCTGGTCAACGAGGTGTTCCGCCGGCGCATGGACGAGATGACCGCCGCGCGCCTGCAGCAGCTGGAAACGGCAAAGAAGTCCCAGCCCGGCGAGCTCACGGCCGTGCTCGCTGCCTTCGTCGAGCCGGCGTTGGCCATGGCGCAGGACCGCCAGAACGGCGGCGCGTTCGTACGCGTGATTGCGCGCGCTTACGCGGAAAAGAACGACAACCTGCGCAAGTTCCTGTCCGACCACTACGGACATGTGCTGCGCGAATTCGGCAAGGCCATCGCCGGCTGCGTGCCGGGCCTGAGCAAGGAAGAGCTGTATTGGCGGCTGGACTTCCTGGCCGGCGCACTGACCTATGCCATGGCCGATTTCGGGCTCATCAAGCGGCCTGCGGGCGTCAGCGAGGCCGACCATCGTGCGCGCGCGGCGCGCGAACTCATCCGTTTCGCGGAACCCGGGTTCCGCGCTCATTCCACACCGTAAACGTTCCACAAGAGGCCTATCGCTATGTCCAACCCGTTGCTAGTCCGTCGTGCCGCCGTGCTCGGTGCCGGCGTCATGGGTGCGCAGATCGCCGCGCACCTCACCAATGCCGGTGTCGACACCGTGTTGTTCGACCTGCCCGCCAAGGAAGGCCCGGCAGACGGCATCGTACTCAAGGCGATCGCCAATCTCGGCAAGCTGAGCCCCGCCCCGCTCGCCAGCAAGGCGCTGGCCGAGGCGATCACGCCCGCCAATTACGAGAGCGGCCTGGAACAGCTGCGCGACTGCGATCTGATCATCGAAGCGATCGCCGAGCGCATGGACTGGAAGCAGGACCTGTACAAGAAGATCGCCCCGTTCGTGGCCGATCATGCCGTGCTGGCCTCCAACACCTCCGGCCTGGGCATCAACAAGCTCTCCGACGTGCTGCCCGAGCAGTTGCGTCACCGTTTCTGCGGCGTGCATTTCTTCAATCCGCCGCGCTACATGCACCTGGCCGAGCTGATCCCGGCCAAGGGCACCGACAAGGCGGTACTGGAAGGCCTGGAAGCCTTCCTGGTGACCACGCTCGGCAAGGGCGTGGTGTATGCGAAGGACACCCCGAACTTCATCGGCAACCGCATCGGCGTGTTCTCGATCCTGTCCACCATCCACCACACGCAGGAATTCGGCCTGGGCTTCGACGAAGTCGATGCGCTGACCGGCCCGCTGGTGGGTCGCCCGAAGTCGGCCACCTATCGCACCTCCGATGTGGTCGGCCTGGACACCATGGCGCACGTCATCAAGACCATGGGCGACACCCTGCCCGACGACCCGTGGCATCAGTATTTCAAGTCGCCGAAGTGGCTGGATGCGCTGATCGGCAAGGGCGCGCTGGGCCAGAAGGTCGGTGCCGGCATCTTCCGCAAGGTCGGCAAGGACATCGTGGTGGTCGACCTGGAGAAGCAGGACTATCGCCCGGCCGATCGTAGCGCCGCGCCGGAAGTGGTCGAGATCCTCAAGATCAAGAACCCGGCCGAAAAATTCGCCAAGCTGCGCGAAAGCCAGCACCCGCAGGCGCAGTTCCTGTGGGCCAGCTTCCGCGACCTGTTCCACTACAGCGCCTACCACCTGGCCGATATCGCCGAGACCGCACGTGACGTGGATCTGGCGATCCGCTGGGGCTACGGCTGGTCGCTGGGTCCGTTCGAGACCTGGCAGGCCGCTGGCTGGAAGCAGGTGGCGCAGTGGATTGCCGAAGACATCTCCAACGGCAAGAGCATGAGCAGCGCGCCACTACCGAACTGGGTGTTCGACGGTCGCGATGGCGTGCATGGCGCCGAAGGCTCGTACAGCCCGGCGCGCGACGCCAAGCTGCCACGCTCGTCGCTGACGGTGTACAAGCGCCAGCGCTTCCCCGATCCGTTGCTGGGCGAGCAGTTCTCGCCGGGCGAAACCGTGTTCGAAAATGACGGCGTGCGCATGTGGCACGACGGCGATGACATCGCCGTGGTCAGTTTCAAGACCAAGATGAACACCGTTTCCGACCACGTGCTCAATGGCCTGCAGGAAGTGGTTGGCCGCGCCGAGAAAGACTTCGCCGGTCTGGTGATCTGGCAGCAGAAGGAGCCCTTCTCCGCCGGTGCCGATCTGGCCGGCGCGCTTGGCCTGCTGCAGGCCGGCAAGGTCGATGCGTTCGAAGCATTGGTCGCCAATTTCCAGGCCACCAGCCAGCGCATCAAGTACGCGCAGGTGCCGGTGATCTCGGCCGTGCGTGGCCTGGCGCTGGGCGGCGGCTGCGAATTCCAGATGCATAGCGCCAAGACCGTGGCTTCGCTGGAGAGCTACATCGGCCTGGTCGAAGCCGGCGTCGGCCTGCTGCCGGCCGGTGGTGGCCTGAAGGAAATTGCGGTGCGTGCCTCGATCGCCGCAGGTCCGGGCGGCGACGTGTTCGCCGAGCTGAAGAAGACCTTCGAGACCGTGGCAATGGCCAAGGTTTCCAACTCGGCCGTCAATGCCAAGGAACTGGGCCTGCTGCGTGCCACCGACAAGGTGGTGTTCAACAGCTATGAGAGCCTACACATCGCCAAGGCCGAAGCGCGCGCGCTGGCCGAGGGCGGCTACCGCGCCCCGCTGCCGGCACGCCGCATCCAGGTCGCCGGCGACGTCGGCATCGCCACCTTCAAGATGCTGCTGGTCAACATGCTGGAAGGTCGCTTCATCAGCGAATACGACTACGAAATCGCCAGCCGCATTGCCACGGTGGTCTGCGGTGGCGAAGTGGATCGCGGCGCGCTGGTCGATGAAGAATGGCTGCTCAAGCTGGAGCGCAAGCACTTCGTCGAACTGGCCCAGCAGGAAAAGACCCAGGCGCGGATTGGGCACATGCTCAAGACGGGTAAGCCACTCAGGAACTGAGAATCGGGAGTGGGGATTGGGGATTCGCAACAGCGGGTCCCCGCCCTCCAACTTTCTCGCTTCCACCAAATTCATCCGCCGGGCAGGAACATTCGGGCACGCGGATTCGCTTTGACGAATCCCAAATCCCGAATCCCGAATCCCGGCTATCGGAGATAGCCATGAGCAAGCAGATTCAAGAAGCCTACATCGTTGCCGCCACGCGTACGCCGGTGGGCAAGGCGCCGAAGGGCGTGTTCCGCAATACCCGTCCCGACGACATGCTGGCGCATGTGCTGCGCGCCGTGGTCGCGCAGGCGCCGGGCATCGATACCTCGCGCATCGACGACGCCATCATCGGCTGCGCCATGCCCGAAGGCGAGCAAGGCATGAACGTGGCGCGCATCGGCGTGTTGCTGGCGGGCCTGCCCAATTCGGTGGCCGGTCAGACCATCAACCGCTTCTGTTCGTCCGGCATCCAGGCCATCGCCATGGCCGCCGACCAGATCCGGCTGGGCAATGCCGACCTGATGCTGGCCGGCGGTACCGAGTCGATGTCGATGGTGCCGATGATGGGCAACAAGGTGGCGATGTCGCCAAGCGTGTTCGCCGACGACCATGTGGCCATTGCCTATGGCATGGGCATCACTGCCGAGAAGGTCGCAGAAGAGTGGAAGGTGTCGCGCGAAGACCAGGACGCTTTTGCGCTGGCCTCCCATCAAAAGGCGATCGCCGCAATTGCCGCCGGCGAGTTCCGCGACGAAATCAGCCCGTACGAAATCCATTCGCACCAGCCCGATCTGGCAGGCAACGTCATCGCGCTGCGCAAGCGCCTGGTCGACACCGACGAAGGCCCGCGTCCGGATAGCTCGCTCGAGGGCCTGGCCAAGTTGCGCCCGGTGTTCCGCAACGGCCAGTTCGGCGGCAGCGTCACCGCCGGTAATTCTTCGCAGATGAGCGATGGCGCCGGTGCCGTGCTGCTGGCCTCCGAGCAGGCGATCAAGGATTACGGCCTCACACCGCTTGCGCGTTTTGTCAGCTTCTCGGTAGCCGGCGTGCGCCCGGAAGTCATGGGCATTGGACCGATCGCCGCCATTCCCAAGGCGCTCAAGCAGGCCGGGCTGACCAAAGATCAACTCGACTGGATCGAGCTCAACGAAGCCTTCGCCGCACAGGCGTTGGCCGTGATCCGCGACAGCGAACTGGATCCATCCAAGGTCAATCCGCTGGGTGGCGCAATCGCCCTTGGCCACCCGCTGGGCGCCACCGGCGCGATCCGTGCCGCCACGCTGGTGCATGGCCTGCGCCGTCGTCAGCAGAAGTACGGCATGGTCACCATGTGCATCGGTACCGGCATGGGCGCTGCGGGCATCATCGAAGCGCTGTGAAGCGCGTTGGAGCGCCGGGTCGGCCTTCCGGGTCGATCTGGTGTTTCCATCTGTGTCATCCATCCGCGGAGATCAGGTGTTAAGGATCACATCGCCATGCTGTGCCCAAAAGGGCGTGCGCAAGCACGCCCTTTCCTTTCTCGGTCAATGCGGTCTTGCCAAAGTCGCGGCGCTCCAACGCACATCCCCCGCGTGCCCAGTGAAACGCTGAGCGTTGCGTTCTGATGCATCGGTCATGTCGTTGCGGCCTGAAGCCGTCGATCCAGCTGTCGCAATAGGGACGCCGCAGATACCGCTAGCAAACGGCGACGCTCAGCGCGCCACCAACCATTGACCGGTCCGCGCCCCTGCAACGACCAGCGCCAGTCCAGCCAGCAAGGTCACCGCCAGATAGATGCCGATCATCGTCGAGCGGTCGGTGCGCGCAAACACCAGGCACTCCATCATCAGCGACGAAAACGTGGTCAGCCCACCGATCACGCCGACGATCAACAGGGCCCGCAGCGGCCAGCTCGAGGGCCCGCGTGCATCCAGCCAGACCAGCAACACGCCGGCCACAAACGACCCGAGCAGGTTCACCGTCAGCGTTCCCCAAGGGAAGCCGGTACCGAAGCGCTGGATCAACGAGGCACCGATCGCAAAACGCAAGCCCGATCCCAGTGCACCACCGGTCATTGCCAACAACAGCTGTTGCCACCACACCGGTGCGTTCATACGCGCACCCCGCGACCAGAGCGTGTGTTCGAAAAAAAAGTGTGCGACATCGGCGTCATCCTTTGTGAGTCAAAAGCGATGCCGGGGCACAGGCCTGCCGCCCCGGCGGGGTGGGCAGGCATCATCAGCGCGCAGGGTGCGTGCGGTTCGAGGAGGAATGCCATCTCCTGTGCGGCCGATTATGCCGTGGGCTTGCCGGCCTTGTCAGCCCGTGCCAGCGCGCGCGCCTCGCGCAGCCGATCGAGCTTTTCCTTCAGCTTGATCTCCATCCCGCGCGGCACCGGGTTGTAGTACACGCGCTCGCCCATCGCATCCGGGAACCCGGTCTGATCCAGCGCGATGCCGCCCTCGGCATCATGGTCGTACTGGTAATCCTGGCCGTAGCCCAGCGTCTTCATCAGCTTGGTCGGCGCGTTGCGCAGATGCAGCGGCACCTCCTGCGTGCCGGTGGCGCGCACGTCGGCCTTGGCCTGGTTGAAGGCCGCGTAGCCGGCGTTGGATTTGGCAGTGCTGGCCAGGTACAGCACCAGCTGTGCGAATGCCAACTCGCCTTCCGGGCTGCCGAGGCGCTCGTAGATGTCCCAGGCTTCCAGCGCCATGCTCTGCGCGCGCGGATCGGCCAGGCCAATATCCTCGATCGCCATGCGGGTCAACCGACGCGCCAGATACGCAGGGTCGCACCCGCCATCGAGCATGCGCGTCAGCCAGTACAGCGCTGCATCCGGGTTGGAACTGCGTACGGACTTATGCAACGCCGAAATCTGGTCGTAGAACTGCTCGCCGTTCTTGTCGAAGCGGCGCGTACGGTCGGCCAGCACCTGCAGCAACGTCTGTGGCGTGATCTCGCCACCCTCGCCTGCCGCCAGTTCCGCGGCAATTTCCAACAGCGTCAGTGCCCGACGCACATCGCCGTCGGCGGCGCTGGCGATTTCCAGCAGCGACGCTTCGCTGACCTGGATCGTCTCTGCCCCCAAGCCGCGCTCGGCATCGCGCAAGGCACGCTGCAAGGCTTCGACAATATCCTGCGGCGACACGCCTTCCAGCACATGCACGCGGCAGCGCGACAACAGCGCTGAATTCAACTCGAAGGACGGGTTTTCAGTGGTCGCACCGACGAACAGAATCGTGCCGCGTTCGATATGCGGCAAGAACGCATCCTGCTGGGCCTTGTTGAAGCGATGCACCTCATCGACGAACAACACGGTGCGGCAGCCACCGGCAAAACGCTGCGCCGCCTCTGCCAGCACCTGCCGCACTTCCGGCAAGCCGGAGAGTACGGCCGAGATCGCCTTGAATTCGGCGTCTGCGTAATGTGCGAGCAACAAGGCCAATGTGGTCTTGCCGCATCCCGGCGGGCCCCACAGGATCATGGAGTGCACGCGGCCGGATTCCACCGCGCGCCGCAGGGCGCTGTCGGGAGCCAGCAATCGCTTCTGGCCCACCATCTCGTCAAGCGTGCGCGGCCGCATCCGCTCTGCCAAGGGCCCCATGGCGCTGCGATCGACGTGCAGCAGATCGGGTGTGATCGAGTCGGGACGTTTGGCTTTGCTCACCCCTTCATTCTACCGCCTGCGCCTGATGGACGTTCCACAACGCAGTGTTCGGCCATCGCTGGGACGCCGACGTTCTCTTTCCAAGCGACCACTTCGCGCAGGTGCAACGCATCGACTGCGTAGCGCAATACTGTTACTGAGTAACGAGTGACCGCAATCGCCTGCCGGCATTCCGCATCGGCCACGAGCTGCGCAAGCGCAAGCGGCAGGTTCAGCGCACGGATTCCACCATGCCTCGCATTCCGCTTCGCCCCTCCGTCATCGCCGCTTGCCTTCCAGGCATGGCCGAGACCATCGCGCATCCATCCAAGCCTTCTGCGCGGCGGCAGACGCACAACAAATTGGCGACTCCGGACCCATGCGCGTTCGAGGCGGAACTGATCCAGGCACAGGAAGATCCGCTGGGTTGGTCCGCGACGCTACTTGAGCAAGCAAGACAGCCAAGCGTCGTCGATCCCGGACTGAAGGCCGCTCCCAAACGCAAACACGCCCTCCCGCGTCCCTGCAGGAAGGCCGCAGAACGCTTGGGGCTCAGTAGCGGTTCGCCAGAACCACATACGAGCCTGCTGCGCTATTCCTCGGTGCAGTACGCGCGGGACACACCAGCCGGCCCATCGGATCGCAACGCCGATGCCGCCCGTGATCTGCGAGCAGCCCCGCTGCTGTCCAATGCCACCCAGCATCTCAATGAGGCCCTGATCGCCCGCCTGGAACAATCCAACAACGATCTGGCCGCACGCATCTGGCGGCGTCGCCAGGACGAGCTGAGCTACGCGCATGCACAAACGCTACAGGCTGCACGCGAGCAGTTGGCCCTGAGAGCCCGGCGCGCCGCCAACCTCAGCGACAGCATCAACGCGCTGACGCGCGAACGTGCCGAACTGCTGCAACAGCTGCATGGATGCAATGCGCAGACTGATGCAGTGGCGGCCGCGATCCACGATCTCGAGTCGGACATCCTCTCCGCACGCGCCGCATTGAACGCGCTACCGCACGATCAGCCTTCGCGCGGTTTCGCAGCGCACGCGGGCCCATCCTCGGCCGACGCGCAGCAGGGCGTCGATCGCTTACAGCTGCAACGCGCCTGCACTCGGCTCGAGCACGCAGTGCAGCAGGCGCGCGCACGCGGCGATGCGCTGGCCAAAGCGGTCTTTTTCGGCCGCGGCTCGGCACAGGCAGCACAAGCAGAGCAAGCACTTGCGGAAGCTAACGCGGAAATCGATCGATTGCGAAGCGCGTATGCGCAAGCACGCGATGCGTTGCAGTCGGATCAAGCAGGCAACTCTGCCAACAGGCCGGGCCGCACGCTCGGCTCGCACCTTGCTGCAGAGCGAAACCGAAAAGTCGAGGCACTGCGCACACGGCTGGGACGCAACGAGAACATGCTGACCCTGCAACGCACGCATGCCGAGCGCTGTCGGCGGCATGCGCGACGCCTACAGCAGCGCCTCGACCAGGTCGAGGCGAAACTGCAGCAGGCGCGGCATTCGTCGCGGATCAACACCGAGGAGGTGTGGCAGCACGAACAGACGGTCAACGCGCTGGAAGCTGCGAACGGCGACATGCAGCGCGTGGCGGAACATGCAGCCGCGCAGCCGCCGGCCGATGAGGCCCGGCCCGTCGCTGCCGAGATCGTCGCCGACACCATGGACGCACTGCTTGGCGCCCTGCCCGGCTTTCGCGAGGAAACCATCGACCCCGTGAGTCGACAGGTTCTGCGCGCCTGGGCTGACGGTCTGCATGGCCGCAGCGCTGCGTTCGGGGGCGACGCCTTGCAGCCGGTCGACGCCTTGCGCATCGCCCTGCAGGCCTTGGCGATCGCCAGCGAAGGCGATGCTGCCGCAGCGGCCGACGTGCTGCGACGCCTGGGCGTGGTGCGATTGCGTGAGCTGATTCCGCCGCCACAGGTCTCCATCGCTGCCGAGGCGGCCCAGCCAATAGAGACCGTCACCGCCTGCGTCGGCCTGTTGGCCAGCGTTCCGCGTGGCATGCAGGTTCTTTCGCACATGCTGCGCGAAGAAGCCACGCCCCCCTCCAGGGAATGGTTGGAGGCGGCGCAGGTCCATCTGCGTGCCAGCCACCGGCTTGCACTGACGCCGGACGCAGAACAGGCTGAACGCAGCTGGCTGGGCGATGCGCAGATGGGAGCGCGCCATGCCGTGCATGGAGACTCGCCGCTGCAGGGCCTGCAGTCTGCAACCGATGCCCAGCGCAGCGCATTTCACGCATTCCGCAATGGCTACGAAACCACCCGGGCAGGTTCACCCTATGCGCGCGTCAACGCATGCCTGCAGATGTTTGCGCAATGGGCGGTCGCAGGCAGTGGGCGGCGCGGCAGGCGCGCCCTCAATCCCTTCAACGCACTTGAGCTGGGAATGAAGGTCAGCGCCTCCGAAGCGCTTCCCACCGCCGTGCGGCGTGCCAACGACGCTTTTCGCGAAGCGGCCGGCCACCTGACCAGCTGGCTCGTCGCGCGCCGCCAGATCCAACTGGCGGGCGGGCGAATGCCGTCGCAGGACGAGCTGGCAATGCAGGCACTGTTGGAATACGTGCAATGGCTCCCACACGAGCAGAACGCAACCGACCTGACCTTCACCGCCAAGGTGCTGGGCACGATCGAACGGCGTGCCCAGGAGCTTCAGCGCTCGGTGGCTGCCTCCGTGAACGAGACCGACGACCTGCAGCCGGCGGCGTGCCATCCGGCCATCGCATCCGCCTGGGGTGCATTACGCGCCGGCCGCATGCGTCTGCCCGAAACGCTGCGTCTGATCCAGCGTGGCCTGCTCGACCACGCCGGACAGCCGAGCGACCTGCCGGTCGGTGCAGCGACCCTGGATGAAGAACTGGCGTCGGACGCGCGCACCCACTTTCATCAGGCCATCGGTCATGCAAGTCGCCTTCTGCACGAGGGCGACACCTCCCGCGTCAGATCGCCACGTGCGCTGTTCGAATGCCTGCGCAACCTGATGGAACGGCTGGAATGGCGCGACAAGCTGCGTCTTACCGAGCAACGGGTGATCGGACTCAATACGACGCCGCTGTCGGCCGCACTTGCGATCATCCCCAGCGGCCTGGGACTGAAACTCTCCGCGGGCGGCCAGACCAGTTCCGATCGCTCGGTGGAGATTTACATGGGGCGGACCGGGTTGTCGCTGCAGATCGGGCGGCAGAAGGCGCGGCAGTTCAACGCCAGTACCGGCATTAGCGCGGGCGTGCTGCTGCCGGGCACCGAACGTGCACCGGTGGGTATCACGGGCGCAGCCGAATGGCGCATGAAAAAGGAATCGGGCATCGAGCATGGCGTGCAAATCCGCGTACCGCGACGGGGCAAGGGCCAGGAGCTGGAGCAGCGCGCGCAATTCCTGGCCATGTTCGAACACTTGCTGCAACTGGCCGAGCAATCCGGCGGCGATGCAGGCCAGTTGAGCGAGCGCGACTTCCTGGGGGAGCTGCTGGCGCACCACCCCAGCATCACCGTTGGCTTGATCGGCCATGCCGAACGCAATACTTCGGCCACCGAATCCAGCCTCAGCGTCGCTGCCGGCGTGCGCGTGGGAAACATGGATGGCCAACCGCGTCGCGCCACCCTGGGCGCGTCGCTCGGCGTGAAAGCGCGGCGCGAAACCTCCCGGTCGCAGACGCCGATCGAAGGCTACATGACCATGGTGCTGAAGGATTCGAGCGCACAATCCAGGGTAGAGATCGCAGGGCGCGCATCGGCCAGTGTCGTCGCCCGGCAGTGGACGCACCCAGGCACCGGCAATGCGCCGCCCACACCAGTGGCGCGGCTGTCCATGGCCACGCTTGATCTCGGCTACAGCAGGGAACTGCGCTCGGCCGGCAGCACGACGTTCTCCACCTTGTGGATGTTCAACAACGAAATCGATCCCGTGCGCACCGATCGTGGCTTCGAATTTTTCAACTTCGCCTCATTCGAACGCGAAGTGAAGCGTAACTGGCAGTTATGGACCCACTACGGAATCTCCAAACTGCAGGGCAAGGTCGATGACCAGCGGCTCTATATGGTGGCCGAGCGCCAGTTGCAGGACTTCATCGACCGGGTCCGCCTCCACATGCAAGACAACAAGTTCGCCTCGCTGATCGTGGACTGGGTGTTGCAGGCAGAGGCTGCACCACGCCTGGACGCGCTGCGCGCGCAGGCCCAGCTATTGCGGGTCGCCGGATGCGAAGCGCAAGCGGCGGAAGCCGATCGCGCATTCGATGAGCTCATCAGCCACCCAAGCATTTGGGAACCGACCATCCTGATCCTGCGCGAAAAGGGCAAACGCCAGCGCGAACGTGGCCTCGATTTCTTCATCAAACGCCAGACCAACCAGGCAGCGGAGGCGAGTCGGACGGTTGGTCAGTGGATCCCGTACGAGCCAGTCCCGTAGCGTGGTGGCATCGCTCCTGTGCGGGTGCATCTGTCAGGTCACGACAACTGCTGCGCGCCCGCAGGCACAGCCGCTCGCTGCGCCATGCGTTCATCCCGAGAGCCCCGCAGACGCTTTACTGCGCGTCGCCCACCACATCCACGCCCTTGGCCGGCGTATAGCGGAAGGTGTCTGCAGCAAACGCCGGGTTGCGCTTCCAGCCGCTAAAGCTGATCGCGGTGCGTTGGCCGACTGCGTCCACCACTTCCATCCTGGCCAGGCCCTCCTTGCCGAACCCCAGCGAGGCGATCTGGAAGCTGGCGTCGGTGTCCACCTTGGGCGTCAGCGACAACCATTGCAGGCCGTCGCGTGGCGCGGCTTCTTCGCTGACATCGTACTTCTTGTCCAGAAGCGCCGGGTCGATCAATGCAACCAGCGGGCTGTTCTGTTCTTCGCTGCCCTGTGCGCGCACGGTGACCTGCTCCAGATCCGGATCCAATACCCAGACCTTCTTGCCGTCGGCCACGATCAGCTGCTTATAGGGCTTGGCGTATTCCCAACGGAACTGACGCGGTGTCGCCAGTGCGACCCGCCCGCTCGAAGTTTCCTTGACCCGGCCGTTCGCGTCGGTCACCCGCTGACTGAACTGCCCATCCAGTCCCTTCAACCCTCGCGTGAAGGTGTCCAGCTCCTGCCGCGCACCGGCAAACGCGGTACTGGCGAACAGAGCAGTGGCAAGGACGGCATAACGGAGCTGGCGATGCATCGCGGTCTTCCAGAAGGACATGCGTAGATTCTGATACTTCATAGATGAATGGGCGAGCGCTATCGCACGGCATGTTCAGATGGCGGCGTGTGCGCGGCAATCCGCCTCATCGTGCCGTCTGCACCCTGGACAGATCGCCATAGACGATCTGCCCGCGAAACCCGCGCCGAACCTGTTGGTAGAGCTCGCGAAACGCACGGTAATCCTGCGGCTGGCACAACGCCTGTGGCCCGCGCACGGCGGCACGCTGCAGGCGATGCACGGCGGTGACCGTCTGCCCCTGCCGTGTCCACTCAACCACGTATTCGCCGGCGGCATTGCGAAAGGTGCTGCTGCGCGGAATGGCGATGATCGGCACCGTCTCGGGAAAGCTCACCACGTAGGTTTCTTCGCGCACGCTGTCGTTGCAGTAAAACGGGGTCAGATTGTTTTCGGCCGAGGTGGTGGTGTAGATGGCGCGCGTTGACTCGGCACCTGGCATATCCGGCAAGGTCATGCCGCCGACCACCGAGAAATCCACCGCGTCCTTGGCCTGGAAGGTGTAGCGGTAGTTGAACGGTGCATCCAGATCCAGCGGGTCGCCCTGAATCAGCAGATCGCCGGTGCCGTCGAAACCGGACTGGGCAAGGATCGACTCTTCGATCCGGTTGCGATTCTGCGCATTGAGCTGCACGAACATCGCGCGCACGCCCACTTCGCCGGTCTGCCCGCTGTCGAGCGTGGTGGTGCCCTGCAGATCGCCTTGCGGCGTGAACCGGTATTCGGTGCGGGCGACATAGCGATTGACCTTGCGGTCGTTCGGCGGCGTCTGCGTGACCTTGCCATCGCGCGTATGCACCACCGGCGCGCCGAGATCGCCGGCCGGCAACTGGCCGAAGCGTGCGTAGGGGTTGGTCGAGTCCACGTACAGATCGAATGCGGGAATGTAGGTGATGGCGTGGTTGAAGCGGCCCAGCACCGGGATCTGCGGCAAGGTCGGGCCGCCCTCTGCCCCAATCAGCACCGGTGTGCTGGCAATCCCCTTGGCGGCAAGCAGGGCCTCCAGAATCACGGTGTGGTCTTTGCAATCGCCGTAATGGTTGGCCAGGATGCTCTCGGCGCTGTTGGGTTCCAGCCCACCATTGCCCAGATACACCGCCACATAGCGGATGTTGCGCGCCACCCATGCATACAGCGCGGCAGCCTGCGCGCGCGGGGAATCGATACCGCGGGTGACCTCATCGGCCAGCGCCTGGATCGCCGGCGTCACCGCCGCAGCGCGCCCGCCTTTGACGTGGTACGCCAGGCCCATCTGCGACCAGCTGTCGAAGGTGCTGGCCATCAAGGTGGGGCTGAACTCCCAGGTCGCAGCGCTCCAGTTCTGGTTTTTCATCGGCGCGGTGCGCTGGTAGCGCCACTCCCAGCGTGCCTGGTCGCCGCGCACCACCGGCTTGGTGCTGCCCTGCAGCCCGCGTGCAGAAAGATGCATCGGCAGCCCCTTCGGCGCGACCAACGTAATCACCGCATCGTCGTACTGCGCGAAGACGCTGAAGGTCTCCCACAGGCTGAAGTAACCGGGGAAATACGGCGTGTTCTGTGCCCGCCGCACGCGGTACACAATGCGCGCGCCCGGCGCCAGATTCGGGAACACCACCACTTTCACCTTGCGGTCGGCATACATCGCTGCCGAGGCGCTGGAATAGCTTTCCTGGGTATAGATCTTGTCGGCCGCCACGTCCTGGCGCAGCCCTTCGGCCGTGACGGTATACGCCTGCAGCACATCGAGCGTTTCCATATTCTCGCTATAGCTCAGCCGGACCTGGCTGAACTGCTCCACGGCCGACTTGGTCTTGAGCAGGATCTCGTATTCGTCGGTTTCGACGCTGCTGGCGTCGGCGCGCACCTCGTAGTCGGCGCGGTAGCGCACGAAACTGTAATTGGTGTCGGCCTGCGTGCGTGTTGCAGCACTGGCAGTGGGCGCGGGCCGTTGCTGTGCCTGGGCAAGCAGCGGGAGACAGAGGAGCAGCACGAGCACTAACGAGGGACGATGCAACATGGGTCTCGATCACGGCGGGCCGGAGCGGCCCTCACCCACAGGGTAGCCGTTGTGCCAGGCAATGACAGGCACGGGCTTCCAACAATGCGGCATTGCTGCAGGCGCCCGATCGGAAGCTGCACATAAAACGCGCCACGACATCGCCGGCGCCTACTTCGGCGGCGGCGGTGCCAGCACGGTACGGTCGCCATTGTGCTCGGGCGGGCTGACGACGCCGGCCGCCTCCATCGCTTCGATCAGACGCGCGGCACGGTTGTAGCCGATCTTCAAACGCCGCTGCACGCCGGAAATCGACGCACGCCGGGTCTCGGTGACGATGCGCAAGGCTTCGTCGTACAAGGGATCCGATTCGTCGCCGCCACCGCCGCTGCTTTCCGGCAAGCCGGTGGCACCGACCACGGTGCCATCGCCCATGGTCTGCACTTCGTCCAGCACGCCTTCGACGTAGGACACCGGCCCGCTGGCCTTGAGATGCTCGACCACGCGATGCACTTCCTCGTCGCTGACGAAAGCCCCGTGCACGCGATCCGGCAGCGCGGTGCCGGGCGGCAGGTACAGCATGTCGCCGTTGCCCAGCAGCGCCTCGGCGCCGGACTGGTCCAGGATGGTGCGCGAGTCGATCTTGGAGCTGACCTGGAACGCCACGCGGGTGGGGATATTGGCCTTGATCAGGCCGGTGATCACGTCCACCGATGGCCGCTGCGTGGCCAGGATCAAGTGGATGCCGGCCGCACGCGCCTTCTGCGCCAGGCGCGCGATGAGCTCTTCGACCTTCTTGCCGACGATCATCATCATGTCGGCGAATTCGTCGATGAAGATGACGATGAACGGCAGCGTTTCCAGCGGCCGGGGCGCTTCGCCCAGTTCCGGGTTCGGCTTGAACAGCGGGTCCATCATCGGCTGGCCGGCGTCGATGGCGTCCTTGACCTTCTTGTTGAAGCCGGCCAGGTTGCGCACGCCCACCGCGCTCATCAGCTTGTAGCGGCGCTCCATCTCGGCCACGCACCAGCGCAGGCCGTTGGCGGCCTCCTTCATGTCGGTGACCACCGGCGCCAGCAGGTGCGGGATGCCCTGATAGACGCTCAACTCGAGCATCTTCGGGTCGATCATCAGCATCCGCAGTTCCTTGTGCGAGGCCTTGAACAGCAGGCTGAGCACCATCGCATTGACCGCCACCGACTTGCCCGAGCCGGTCGTACCGGCGACCAGCAAGTGCGGCATGCGCGCCAGGTCGGCCACGGTCGGGCGCCCGGCAATATCCTTGCCCAGGGCCAGCGTCAGCGGGCTGGCCGACTTGTCATACTCCTTGGAGCGCAGCAATTCGGAGAGGAAGATCATCTCCCGGCTGACATTGGGAATTTCCAGGCCGATCACCGACTTGCCCGGGATTACGTCCACCACGCGCACCGATTTCACCGACAACCCGCGCGCGATGTCCTTGTCCAGCGAGCTGATCTGGCTGACCTTGATGCCCGGCGCCGGCTCGATCTCGAAGCGGGTGATCACCGGGCCCGGATAGGCCCCGACCACCTGCGCCTCGATGCGGAAGTCCTTGAGCTTGAACTCGATCTGGCGCGACAGCGTTTCCAGCGTCTCTTCCGAATAGCCCTTGGTCTGCGGCTTGGGGTCGTCCAGCAGCGCCAGCGGCGGCAGGTCCGAGCCGTCGGTGCTGACGCCCTGGAACATCGGAATCTGGGTGTCGCGCTTGGCGCGCTCGCTCTTTTCCACCACCGGCGCCGGCGGCGGCTCGATCTTGACCGGCTCGCGCTTGGCCTGCTTGACCGCATCGACCTTGCGCACTTCCTCGCGTTCTTCGCGCATCACCCGGGTCTGCTGCCACTCGGTGGCCTGATGGGTCTTGCGCTGCATCAGCGGCCCCAGCGCCAGCACCCACTTGCCGATGCGCTCCATCACCGCAAACCACGACAAGCCAGTCGCCAGGGTGATCGACACCAGCAGCAGCACCAACACGAACAAGTTCGCGCCCAAGGCACCGAAGCCGGAACTGAGCGAGCCGGCGACCAACTTGCCCAGGATGCCGCCGGCCTCGGCCACCTCGCCCTGGAACAGGCGCAGGTGCAGGAAGCCGGTCGAGGAAATCAGGAACCCCACCATCCCAACCAGTCGCAGCGCCGGCCCCAGGTCGCTTTGGCTCTGCTCCTCGCGCTCGCCGATCAAGGCGATCCAGGCGACCGCTCCCAACAGCACCGGCAGCAGGAAGGCCACATACCCGAACAGCTGCAGCAGCACGTCGGCCGCCAGGGCGCCGAATCGGCCGCCCATGTTATGGATCGGCGCAACCAGATTGCCGGTGCGCGACCAACCCGGATCGGTCGCCGAGTAAGTGAACAGGCTGGCCAGCAGATACAGCAGCAACGGCGCCACCGCGATCAAGGCCAGATCGCGCCAGAGCTTCTGCCGCCGCGGATTGTCCGCCACCGCCGTCTTGCGCGACGACGGTTTGCCCTCTGCGGGCTTGCTGCTGCGTTCGGGAACCTGCTTTGCCACCTGTAGCCAGACCTTAGAAAAATGCTGTTAGTGTTTGATAATAAACGACTGAAGCCACGGTTTCAGCAGTTGCATGCGCCCTGGCCATCCAACCAGGCGCCGCTCAACGAAAAACGCCGCACAAGGCGGCGTCGAGCACGTGGTTGGAGCAGAGCATGCCATCTGCGGTTCAAGCAGTTCCATCGCGCCGCCTTGATTCACCGGGTGGGGACCGCCACTCTATGCCGCCACGGGGGCGCGAATTACTTCGCCTGCCCCACCAATTCCTAGATCGCGAGTATACATGAGTGCCTCTTCTGCCAGCCCCGCCAAGCATTCCCGCCTGTTGATCCTGGGCTCCGGCCCGGCCGGCTGGACCGCCGCGGTCTACGCCGCCCGCGCCAATCTCAAGCCGGTGGTCATCACCGGGCTGCAGCAAGGCGGCCAGCTGATGACCACCACCGAGGTGGACAACTGGCCGGGCGACCCCCACGGCCTGATGGGTCCTGACCTGATGAGCCGCATGCAGGCGCATGCCGAGCGCTTCGAGACCGAGGTCATCTTCGACCATATCCACACGGCAGATCTGTCGCAGCGTCCGTTCCGGCTGATCGGCGACGGGGCCGAGTACACCTGCGACGCACTCATCATCGCCACCGGCGCTACCGCCAAGTACCTGGGCATCCCCACCGAAGAAGCCTTCAAGGGGCGTGGCGTCTCCGCCTGCGCCACCTGCGACGGCTTCTTCTACAAGGACCAGGACGTGGTGGTGGTCGGCGGCGGCAACACCGCGGTCGAAGAGGCGCTGTACCTGTCCAACATTGCCCGCAAGGTCTACCTGGTGCATCGCCGCGATACGCTGCGCGCAGAAAAAATCATGCAGGACAAGCTGTTCGCCAAAGTGGCCGCCGGCAAGATCGAGACCGTCTGGCACCATGCCATCGACGAGGTACTGGGCAACGATGCCGGGGTTACCGGCGTCCGAGTGAAGTCCACCATCGACGGCAGCACCCGCGACATCGATGCGCATGGCTTCTTCGTGGCCATCGGCCATCACCCGAACACGCAGTTGTTCGATGGCCAGTTGGCAATGAACAACGGCTACCTGGAAATCCGCTCCGGCCTGAACGGCGCCGCGACCGAGACCTCGGTGGCCGGCGTGTTCGCCGCCGGCGACGTGGCCGACCAGCATTACCGCCAGGCCATCACCTCGGCCGGCTTCGGCTGCATGGCCGCGCTGGATGCCGAGCGTTTCCTCGACAAGAGCGCCTGAGATGGCGCCTGATTGCCGGCCGCGCCACGCGGCCAGCATCGCCGAGGGGCTGCCCGCATGGGCATAACCGCACGCTGGTGTCGCCAGCTGGACGAGTTGCCGGCCGGCGCCTGGGATGCGCTGCACGATGGCACGCATCCCTTCATCGGCTACGCGTTTCTGCAAGGCCTTGAACGTGAGGGTTGCCTGCGCCCGGATTGGGGGTGGAACCCGCTGCACCTGACCTTGTGGGAGGGTGACACTCTGGTCGCCGCGGCTCCCGGCTACCTCAAGAACAACTCGCACGGCGAGTTCGTCTTCGACCATGCCTGGGCGCATGCGTACGCGCGCTATGGCCAGGACTACTTCCCCAAATGGCTGTGTGGGGTGCCCTACTCGCCCGTCACCGGCCCGCGCCTGCTCGGTGCGCCCACGTGGCGCGGCCACCTGCTGAAGGCGATGCGCGAGCTGGTGGAGCGCAGCGGACTGTCGTCGGCGCATGTGAACTTTTACCCCGCTGGTGAAGACGCCGCCTTCGATGCCGACTGGCTGGAACGCAACGACCTGCAGTACCACTGGCACAACGCCAGCGGCTGGGGCGACTTCGAGACGTTCCTGTCGGCGATGGATCACAAGCACCGCAAGAACATTCGCCAGGAACGCGCCAAGGTGCAGCGCGCCGGCGTGCAACTGCGCGTGGTGCACGGTGATGAGGCCAGCGATGCGGAGCTGGCCGCGATGTACGGCTTTTATCTCAAGACCTTCAACGAGTACGGCAACTCGCCCGCGCTGACGCCGCAGTTCCTGCAGCACTTGGCCACGGCCATGCCGCGCCAACTGGTGATGTTCCTGGCCGACCTCGATGGGCAACCCATCGCCGGTGCACTCTGCCTGCGCGGGAAGGACACCTTGTATGGCCGCTACTGGGGCGGTGAAGCCCTGCCCGGCCTGCATTTCGAGACCTGCTATTACCAGGGCATCGAATATTGCCTGCGCGAAGGCCTGACCCGCTTCGAACCTGGCGCACAAGGCCAGCACAAGATCGCGCGCGGCTTTCTGCCGACGCTGGTGCGCAGCCGCCACTGGATTGCCGATCCGGGCTTTCGCGAGCCGCTGGCGGACTGGTGCGCGCAAGAGCGGGCCGAGGTCGAGCAGCACGCCGCCGCCCTGCTGCGCCATTCGCCGTTCCGCCAAGGGTGATCGCCCTGCGGCGGCTTCTCCACCCATCCCGGGCCGATACATCGCACCGCCGCCGCACAAATCCAGGCACCGCCTGACGTGGCAGGCCTCTGCGCCGTTGCGCGAGACCCGTTCATCAGTCCTCATCGTAGCCCTCGCAGGCCGCGCATTTGCCGTGCCTGGTACCCGATCATTCCGCACTTGCGGACGCTACCGCAGAATATGCTAGCGTTGACTATTGATTCGGGCATGTCGCCCGCACCGGAATCGGCCCATGAAGCAAACGGTGTTGGTCACCGGCGGTAGTGGCTATGTCGCCTGCCGGCTGGTGAAGCAGTTGCTGGAAGCGGGCGACACCGTGCACGCCACCGTGCGCAGCCTGCACGATTCGCCCAAGCTGCGGCCTTTACGGCAGCTGCAGGCGGACCACCCGGACCGATTGCGGTTGTTCGAAGCAGACCTGCTGGTACCCGGCTCCTTCGCCGACGCGATGCAGGGCTGCTCTGTGGTGCATCACGTCGCCTCGCCGTTCCTGATGCCGGAAAAGATCAAGAACGGCCGCACCCAACTGCTGGAACCCGCGCTGCAAGGCGTCAGGAACGTGCTGACCAAGGTGAACGCGACTTCCAGCGTCGAGCGGGTGGTGCTCACGTCCACCATCGGCGCGATCTTCGGCGACTACCGCGACGTGCTGACATGCCCGGGCAAACGCTGTCGGAAGCCTTCTTCAACACCACCAGCAGCCTCGATCACAATCCCTACCACTACTCCAAGGTGGTCGCCGAGCAGGAGGCGTGGGCCATGTCCCGTGCGCAGCAGCGCTGGGACCTGGCCTGCATCAACCCTGGCCTGGTGCTCGGTCCGTCCCCGGCCGCAGGCTCGGATTCGGGCAGCCTGTTCCTGCTCGACGAACTGATGCGCGGCCTGTTCTTCTATGGCGTGCCGGACCTGAGCTTTGCCACGGTGGACGTGCGTGAAGTTGCCAACGCACACATCGCCGCGGCCAAGCGACCCAGCGCGCACGGCCGCTACATCGTCGCCTCGGCACAGATGATCTCGTTCCTGGAAATCGCGCGGTTCCTGCGCAAGGTCCACCGCCGCCCTTACCTGTTGCCGCGTCTGCAGATTCCCGGTTTGGCGTTGCGGCTGCTCGGCCCCTTCTTCGGGCTGAGCCCGAAGTACATTCGCAACCATCTCGGCATCCGCTTCGGCCTGGACAACCGGCGCTCGCGCCAGGAGTTGGGCGTGGACTACCGTCCGGTCGAGCAGACCTTGCACGCGCACTACGCCAGCTGGGAACGGCAGCGACGGGCCTGAGCCGGCTGGGTGCTCCGCAAGCGCACCTGTACCATCGCCGGAACCGAACCAGGCACCTGCCCATGCCCTTTGCCGCTCCATTTCCATGCATGCGTGGCGCGCCGTGGCGATCCGGCCGGTGGCCGGCGTGATGACGCCCTTTCGTCGTCCCACCGTGTTGGGCACTTCCGCCTCGGCCCCATTCCCGCCTGCCGAGGCCGCCCTGACCGATCCCGACGGACTGCTTGCCGTTGGCGGAGATCTGTCGCCCCAGCGCCTGCTCAACGCGTACGCGCACGGCATTTTCCCGTGGTATTCGGAGGGCCAACCGATCCTGTGGTGGAGCCCGGATCCGCGCATGGTCTTTCGCACTGACGGCGTGCGCCTGTCCTCTCGCTTCAAGCGCCAGCTTCGCGCAAGCACCTGGACGGTTCGCGCCGATACCGCCTTCGCACAGGTGATCGACGCCTGTGCTGCGAGTCCGCGCCCTGGCCAGCACGGCACCTGGATCACCGCGAAAATGCAGCAGGCCTATATCGCCTTGCACCGTCTCGGCCACGCGCATTCGATCGAGGTGTTCGACGGCGCGCGCCTGGTTGGCGGGATCTACGGCGTCGCGATCGGCCGGATGTTTTTTGGCGAAAGCATGTTCAGCGGGGAAAGCGGTGGCTCCAAGGTGGCACTAGCGGCCTTGGCCGCCAACCTGCATGGCCGAGGGTGGCCACTGATCGATGCGCAGGTGGAAAATACGCACCTGCTGTGCCTGGGCGCCGAACGCTTGCCGCGCGCTGACTTCTTGCACCAGGTGCAACGCCAGGTTGCCTTGACGGAACTGCCGGGTAGTTGGTCTGCGCGTTACGGCGAATACGCCGCCAGCGACCTGTGTGAGACCCGCTTAACATAAAATTTGCACCGCAGGGAGATGGCGCGTAAAATGCAGTCCCTTACGGCCCTGCCGGGCCAGCCGTGACTGCACAGGATTACATGTCGAAAGACGACTCCATTGAATTCGAAGGCAGCGTCAGCGAGACGCTTCCCAACACCACGTTCCGGGTCAAGCTGGAGAACGGGCATGAAATCATCGCCCACATCTCCGGACGTATGCGCAAGAACTACATCCGCATCCTGACCGGCGACCGGGTCAAAGTTGAGATGACTCCCTACGACCTGACCAAGGGTCGTATTACCTACCGCATGAAGTAAGCGGTTCTGGTACCGAGACGCGAGGCGGCCATTGGCCGCTTTTTGTCGTGCCCGCAATTCGAGCGCGCAGTGCAAGGCACCCACCGAAATGCACTGCCCTGCTCCGCACCGGCAGCTCGGCAAGACTTGCCGACAGCGTAGAAACGCATCACCCAGCGGCCATCCCCGCCAAGCGTGCTATCGTCAGGGTGCCTGATCGCGATGCGCGCTGAAGACGTAAAAAAGCCGCTCTTTCGAGCGGCTTTTCCTCAACTGCGAAAACAACCTTACGATGAATCAACCGTCGCGGGCAGCAGGCGTTCGGGTTCCGGATGCGCCTCGACCACCAGTTCGCCATCCTTGACATCGATGCTGACCCGGCCACCGTCCACCAATTTGCCGAACAGCAGTTCGTCGGCGAGCGGGCGCTTGATCTTCTCCTGGATCACCCGCGACATCGGCCGCGCACCCATCAGCGGATCGAAGCCATGCTGGGCCAGCCAGTCGCGCGCGGTCGGGGTGGCCGACAGGGAGACGTGCTTTTCCTGCAACAGCATTTCCAGTTCGATAATGAACTTGTCCACCACCCGCAGGATGTGGTCGAACGCCAGGGGCTGGAACTGCACGATCGCATCCAGACGGTTGCGGAATTCGGGCGTGAAACCGCGACGGATCGACTCCATCGCATCGGTGGAATGATCCTGCTTGGTAAAACCGATCGACCGACGCGATGCCTGCGTGGCGCCGGCATTGGTCGTCATCACCAAAATCACGTTCTTGAAGTTGGCCTCGCGCCCGTTGGTGTCGGTCAGAATGCCGCGGTCCATGACCTGCAACAGGATGTTGAAGATGTCCGGATGCGCCTTCTCCACTTCGTCCAGCAGCAGCACGCAGTGCGGTGTCTTGACGATCTTTTCGGTCAACAAGCCACCCTGATCGAAACCGACGTAGCCCGGGGGCGCACCGATGAGACGGCTGATCGAGTGCGCTTCCATGTACTCGGACATGTCAAAACGCACCAGCTCGATCCCCAGCTGCAGCGCGAGCTGCTTGGTGACCTCGGTCTTGCCGACACCGGTGGGGCCGGCGAACAGGAAGTTGCCGATCGGCTTTTCCGGATTGGCCAGGCCCGAGCGCGCCAGCTTGATCGAGCCGGCCAGCGTCTCGATCGCCGGGTTCTGCCCGAAGATCACCATCTTCAGGTTGCGCTCCAGGTGCTGCAGCACGTCCTTGTCGGTCGCGCTGACCTGCTTGGCCGGAATGCGTGCCATCTTGGCGACGATGGTCTCGATCTCTTCGATATCGATCAGTTCCTTGCGCTTGCCTTCCGGCAGCAGACGCTGACGCGCACCAGCCTCGTCGATCACGTCGATCGCCTTGTCTGGCAGCAAACGGTCGCCGATATGCTTCACCGACAGGTCGACGGCGGCCTGTAGCGCGTCATCGGCGTAGGTCACGCCGTGATGCGCCTCGTACTTGGGCTTGAGGCCCTGCAGGATTTCGAAGGTCTCGCCCACGGTCGGCTCGACGATATCGATCTTCTGGAACCGACGCGCCAGCGCACGGTCCTTCTCGAAAATGCCGCGATATTCCTGGAACGTGGTCGAGCCGATGCAGCGCAGCTCGCCCGACGACAGCGCCGGCTTGATCAGATTGGAGGCATCCATGGTGCCGCCCGACGCCGATCCGGCACCGATGATCGTGTGGATCTCGTCGATGAACAGCACCGCATTCGGCACCTTCTTCAACGCAGCCAGCACGCCCTTGAGACGCTTTTCGAAATCGCCGCGGTACTTGGTGCCGGCCACCAGGGCGCCCAGATCCAGCGAGTAGATCACCGCATCGGCGAGCACTTCCGGCACGTCGTTGTCGACGATGCGCTTGGCCAAGCCCTCGGCGATCGCGGTCTTGCCAACGCCGGCCTCGCCCACGTACAGCGGGTTGTTCTTGCGCCGACGGCACAGGACCTGGATGGTGCGCTCGATCTCATCGCTACGGCCGACCAGCGGGTCGATCTTGCCGTTGCGTGCCTGATCGTTGAGATTGGTGGCGAACTCGGCCAGGGCGTCGCCCTTGGCTTCGCCCTCGCCGCCTTCGCTCTTGGACTCACCATCCGGCGCGGACGGCTGCTCGCCGTCCTCACCCAGCTTGGCGATGCCGTGCGAGAGATAATTGACGATATCGAGGCGGGTGATGTCCTGTTGGTTCAGGAAGTACACCGCATGCGAGTCCTTCTCGCCGAAGATTGCGACCAGCACGTTGGCGCCGGTAACTTCCTTCTTGCCCGAGGACTGCACGTGGTAGACCGCGCGCTGCAACACCCGCTGGAATCCCAGGGTTGGCTGCGTGTCGCGCCCGTCGTCCTCGGCCAGGCGCGAGACCGAGGCATCGATCGCCTGTTCCAGGTCATTGTGCAGGCGCACCTGGTCTGCCCCACAGGCCTTGAGCACGGCCTGGGCGGAAGGGTTGTCCAGCAGCGAGAGCAGCAGGTGCTCGACGGTCATGAACTCATGACGCGCCTCGCGTGCTCGCTTGTAGCACTGGCCGATGGTTTGCTCTAGGTCTTTGCTGAACATTGGTAACTCCGAACGGCTGTTGCCAACAATATGCGGCTTTTGTTGGGATTTTCCACAACCCTATCGGATAGGCATGTTCAGACAGCGTTAGCACGTGATCGCAGCCACACTGTTGCGCTGCTGGAATGACCTGCCGGGCGCCTCAGGCCTGTTCCATCGTGCACAGCAGCGGGTGCTGGTTCATGCGCGAAAACTCGTTGACCTGGGCCACTTTCGACTCCGCAACCTCTCGGCTGTAGACCCCGCACACGCCGCGTCCGCGGGTGTGGACGTGCAACATGATCTGGGTGGCCTGCTCCAGATTCAGGTTGAAAAACTGCTCCAGGACGGTCACCACGAAGTCCATCGGGGTGTAGTCGTCGTTCAGCAACAGCACCTGGTAGCGCGGCGGTGGCGCCACTTCGGGCTTGCTGGCTTCGACCATCAGGCCGTGGTCGTGTTCGTGTGAGGTATTCCGAGGCATCCGGCCATTATACGGTTCAACCTTGCACGCATTGGACGATTTACGCTGCGCCCCGCACAATTTGTCTCCAATTCCCTGGCTGGCCCTTGATGACCGATCCCATGACCGCGCAGCTGCTGGCGCCGTCGTCGACCGCAGATGCCCCGATGCGCACCGCACACGACGGCGCAGCCGTGCCGCGGTGGCACCGCAATGCCGTCCCCGCCGCGCAAGCAGCGCACAGGTGGTCGACCGCGTTGGAGCAGATTCGATGAGTACGCCAGAGCAACGCTGGCATCCCGATGTGACCGTGGCTACCGTCGTGGTGCGCGATGGACGCTTTTTGCAGGTGGAAGAAGCCATCGGCGGCCGCCTGCTGTTGAACCAGCCTGCCGGGCATCTGGAGCCGAACGAAAGCCTGCTGGATGCGGCCGTGCGCGAAACCCTCGAGGAGACTGGCTGGGACGTGCGCCTGACCCAGTTCATCGGTACCTACCAATGGGTTGCCCCCAACGGACAGTGCTTTTTGCGCTTTGCATTCGTTGCCGATGCGCTAGCCCATCACTCCGAACGCAGCCTCGACACCGGCGTGGTGCGCGCGCTGTGGATGACCCCGGACGAACTGCGCGCCTCCACCGAGCGCCTGCGCAGCCCACTGGTGTGGGAGGTGGTTGCCGACTACCTGGCAGGGCAGCGCTATCCGCTCTCCCTGGTGCGGCACGTCGCATGAGTACGCCACGGATTGTGGTGGGTGTGTCCGGCGGCGTGGATTCGTCGGTGGCGGCGTGGAAGCTGGCGCAGCAAGGCGAGCCGATCGCGGGGCTGTTCATGCAGAACTGGGCCGACGACGGCAGCGGCGATTGCCGCGCCGAAGACGACCGCCGCGATGCCGTGGCGGTGTGCGGCGTGCTGGGCATCCCGTTTCATTTTCGCGATTTCTCCGGCGAATACTGGAGCGGCGTGTTCGCGCATTTCCTGGCCGAATATGCGGCCGGACGCACGCCCAACCCAGACGTGTTGTGCAACCGCGAAGTGAAGTTCAAGCATTTTCTGGATGCAGCACAGGCGCTGGGTGCCGAGCGCATCGCCACCGGCCATTACGCGCAGGTGGCGCATCGCGGCGGGCGGTGGCGGCTGCTGCGTGGCGCCGACCGCGGCAAGGACCAGAGTTATTTCCTGCATCAGCTGGGGCAGGCGCAGTTGGCCGCCACCCTGTTCCCGATCGGCGATCTGGAAAAAAGCACGTTGCGCCGGATTGCCCAGGATGCCGGCTTGCCGACCCATGCCAAGAAGGATTCCACCGGCATCTGCTTCATCGGCGAACGCGATTTCCGCGAGTTTCTGGGCCGCTACCTGCCCGCGCGCGCCGGCGAGATCCGCGACCCGCAGGGGCAGCGCATCGCCGAGCATCCGGGGGTGTTCTATTTCACCCTGGGCCAGCGCGAAGGGCTGAACATCGGCGGCGTGCGCGGGCGGGCGGCCGCGCCGTGGTATGTGGTCGGCAAGGATGTGGCGAACAATGTGCTGTATGTGGACCAGGACCGCGAAAGCCCGCTGCTGCAATCGCGCTGGCTGCAGTCCGAACAAGCCCACTGGGTGACCGGGGCGCCGCCAGCACGCCGGTTCACCTGCACTGCGCAGACGCGCTACCGTCAGCCCGACGAGCCCTGCACGGTGGATGTGCAGGACGATGGCAGCGTGCAGGTGCGCTTCGAACGGCCGCAACGGGCGGTGACGCCGGGGCAGTCGCTGGTGCTGTACGACGGGCAGGAGTGCCTGGGCGGCGCGGTCATCGCCGCCACCGACGCACCGCTGGAACGCCAGTTGGCGGGATCTTCTTTTTCCTCTGAGGTAGTGGCTTGATGAGTGTTTCCATGGATCACCGTGTGCTGGCGCTTGCCGGCGTCGCTCAGGCCCTGCAACAGGTGCGGCGGATCGCCGAGACCGGGCATTCGGAAGCGGCGACGGTGCGTACCGCCATGGACAGCGTGTTCCGGGTGGACGCCGCCTCGCCAGAGGCCGTTTACGGCTCGGCAGCGGCGCTGGCGCCTGGCCTGCGCCTGCTGCACAACTACTTCCGCAACCAGGGCCAGGACGAAGTGCTGCCGCGTCTGGCGCTGGCCGTGCTGCAGCTGGAGCGCCGGTTCGTGCGCGATACCAGCACCGTCGCCACTGTCGCCAGCGGAATCGACGCGGCAGCGCGCCAGGCCCAGCAGCTGGGCGACAGCAGCCACCCCGATGTATTGAGCTCGCTCGGCGGGCTGTACGCACAGACCATCAGCCACTTGCGGCCCAAGGTCATGGTCCAAGGCAACCCGCACTACCTGGGCCAGGCCGGCGTGGTCGCGGAGATCCGCGCGCTGTTGCTGGCAGCAGTGCGCTCGGCGGTGCTGTGGCGGCAGATGGGCGGCAGCCTGTGGGATTTTTTGTTCGCCAAGCGCGCGATGATCGAAGCGGTGGACCGCGCGTTGCGCTAAATGGCGCGAAAAAGCCGCCTGCATCTGCACGCTAGCGGCCGCTGACGCGCGCCAACGGCGGTTGAATGGGCCAGGCGATGTGGCGATCGTCGCTAAAGACAACGGGGGCAGTGCCGATACAGCAACCGTGACTCTGCCGAGAACGCCCATGTATTCACGTCCACTCATCCGTCTAGCCGCTCCTTTGGCTCTGACCTTGCTGTTCCCCTTCGCTGTCGGATTCGACTGGCCCGCTTCGGTGCGCTGGGCGATCCTGGCGACCATGACCCTCAGTTGGTTGGGTTTCGCTGCCTGGGTGACGTATTCCCAGTTCCGGCCTAATCCGGACCAGGCCCGCATCCTGCGCGAGCAGGACCAACTGCTCAACGAACTGCGCACGTTCGTCAGCAACGAAGTCGACGGTTCGCGCTCGGAAGTCGAGCGTGCCCGCGAACTGATCCGCCAGGCCGTGTCCGGCCTGGGTGGCAGCTTCGAAGCGATGAATCGCAAATCGCGTCAGCAAAGCCAGGCACTGGCCCGCATCGTCGACCGCGCCGGTGACGATGGCAGCGCCGGCGTCGACGTCGCCCGCTTCGCCCAGCACGCCAGCTCCCGTATGGAGCAGTTGGTGGAAGCGCTGGAACAGGTGAGCGGCCAAAGCACCAATACCGTCCATCACATCGACGAGATGGCGCAGCATCTGGATGGCATCTTCGCGCTGCTGGAAGACGTCAAGTCGATTGCCGACCAGACCAACCTGCTGGCCTTGAACGCCGCCATCGAAGCAGCGCGTGCCGGTGAAGCCGGTCGCGGCTTCGCCGTGGTTGCCGACGAGGTGCGCAACCTGTCCGAGCGTTCCACCACCTTCAACGAGCAGATCCGCAAGCTGGCACACAGCTCCAAGGAATCGATCGCCAAGGTGCGTGAAACGGTCTCGCAGCTGGCCTCGCGCCACATGGACCGCTCCCGCGAGGCGCGCCATGAATCGGCCGCCATGCTGGAGAACGTCGCCCAGATCAACGCCTCGTTGGGCGATGGCATGCGCGAGATCTCCGAATGCGCACGCTCGATCGATGGCAGCGTGGCCGAAGCGGTGCGTGCCCTGCAGTTCGAGGACATCGCCACGCAGACGCTGAGCGGTATCCACACCCACCTGGATCGCCTGACCGCGATCAACCGCGAAGCGGTGGCGCTGCAGGAACTGCTGCATCGCAATGGCGGCGTGTACGACAGCGACCTGGTCGCCGCGCTGGCCAAGGTGTCCAACCGCCTTCGCGACATGCGCGTGGAGTGGGAGCGCCCGCCGCACAAGCCGGTGGCGCAGCAAGGCATGGGTGCCGGCACGGTCGAGTTGTTCTAAGACCGATGCCGCCACGCAGCTGCTGATTCCGACATTCCCCGGCCTTCCGGGGATTTGTCGTTCCGTTACGACCTGGTGTTCCGCCCATGACGCTTGTTGCCCCGACCATCGATGCCCCTACCGCCGCACTGCAGGCCGCTGCATTGGCAGCCGCACAGGCCGAGCGCATCGCGCAAAGCGATGCGGCCAGGCCTGCATTGCGGCGCGTCCGCATGCCGGCCGCGCTGGAACGGCTGGAACACAGCGCACGCGCGGAGCTGCTGGCCCTGATCAACCCGCGCCGTGCATGCAGCGAAGAAGAACTGCTGTTTGCAACCGTGGCCTGGGATCTCGGTCTGGATGGTGCCGCGGTCAGCGGATCGGCGCGGTAAGCCCAGCGCCGCACAGCGGGGCATGCCTCGGCAGGCGCCCTGCTGGTTGTTTCCACTGCCCGAGATTGAGGCCTTTGCGCCCCGCCTTGCCGCCAAGGCGCTTCTGCCGACAAGCAGTGCCCACGCACGCGACACCGCTCACCTGCAGCGTCAGGTGAGCTCTGCCCGCCCGTCTGCGGCGATTCTTATGACTGAACGTGCGCCTTTGATCGCTACCGCGCGATCGGAACGAGCCTGCGCGAGGGAATTGCGCGTCTGCTACGCGGCGTCGCAACTCTCTCACGCCCCTGTTGCGGCACACACTCGAAGTGCGTCTTTGCCGGCTGAGCAACCCAAACCACTTCAGCAGTGGAAGTGGACCCGCCAGTTGCACCGATGCTGATGTGTAGCGTGGCTGCGGGTCCTTGCGCGCGCCTCATCGCAGGACAGATGCATTGCAGCCTGTAAGAGCTACGCGGCAGCCATGCCGTTCGAGGTCCTGCGATGGCGGGCGCGCAGCGACCGTGGAGATGGTCGCTGCGCGATGTGCGCAGTGCATCGCCCCCTGCTTTTCACTTATCGACCTGCCAACGCTCGGGTGCGATGTCCTCGCCGAGTGCGGGAGCGTTGGCGCGGCATGGAGGTCGCCATCGAACTTCACTAGATGGACCAGCAGCGTGTCCCGCGAGCGGCAAGGCATCGCGCCTCCTTCGACGCAAGGACGTGGTTGTGGCCCTGTCGCTTACGTCAGCTTGAGCGTCGTTGATGCCGCCGCGAAGTATGTGTGGGAGGCCCTCATGGCCTGCCCTGTGACTGGTGATGCCCTGCGTACCCGACCTGACAGGTGATCAGCGGCGTGAGAACGCCGATGGCTCGCCATTTCTGATGTCTTCGACCCGTTGGGCAATGTACACCGACACCTGTAGGGCGGATGCGCCGCGGCTTCAACCCACGCAACACACTGGGTCAGTTGGCAATCACCAGCCGTGCGCCCAACCGCATGCCGGCGTCGGCTTCGCGCAACCACTGCGCCATGTCGCGCGGCGACAGTGGGCGTGAGTAGAAGTAACCCTGGATTTCGTCGCAGCCCTGCTGGCGCAGCAGTGCATCTTCCTGCACGGTTTCCACGCCTTCTGCGACCACCTGCATGCCCAGGGCATGCCCCAGATGGACGATGGCCTGGGTGACTTCGGCCGTATTGGCGTCGTCGAGCATGCCTTGCACGAAGCTGCGGTCGATCTTCAGACGCTGTACCGGGAACCGGTTGAGGTAATGCAGGTTGGAGAAGCCGGTGCCGAAGTCGTCCACCGCCAGCAGCACGCCGTTCTGTTCGAACAATTCGAAGCAGCGGCGCAGCGAGTCCGAATCGCGAATCAAGGCAGATTCGGTCAGCTCCAGCTCCAGGCGTGAAGGCGGCCAGCCATTGTCGCGGCAGATTTCCAGCACGCGCTCGGCAAAGCCGCGTTCGCGCAATTGCACCGCAGACACATTCACCGCAACGCGGCTGAAATGCAGCCCGGCCCGATCCCAGACCCCGGCCTGACGACACGCTTCGCCGATGACCCACTCGCCCAGACGCACGATCTCGCCGCATTCTTCGGCAATCGGGATGAATTCGACCGGGCTGCAGGGTCCATGGCCAGGGCGATTCCAGCGCATCAGCGCTTCGATCGCCGGCGATGCATCGTCCACGGTGTTGACCAGCGGCTGGTAGACCAGCGTGAATTCTTCGCGCTCGAGCGCGCCTTGCAGCGCATGCTCCAGCTCCAGGCGGCGCTGCGCGCGCAGCAGCACGTCCTGGCTGTAGTAATGGTAGGTATTGCGCCCGGACTCCTTGGCTGCGTACATCGCCGCGTCGGCGGCGCGCAGGAGGCTGTCGAAATCCGACAGCCCTTCGCCCTGCAGCGCGATGCCGATGCTGGCGCCGAGCTTGAGGGTGACGTGCTCCTTGCGCAGCGGCTCGCCGAGCGCAGCAATCAATTTACGCGCCACGTGGCCGGCATCTTCGGGCTCGGACATATCGCGCAGCAGCACGATGAATTCGTCGTCGCTGAAGCGGCCGAACAGGTCGCTATTACGCAGATGTTGATGCAGGCGCGACGAGGCCAGCTTGAGCAGGTTGTCGCCGGTGGCGTGGCCGAACGAATCGTTGATGCTTTTGAAGCCATCCAGATCGATCAACAGCATTGCCAACGTCTGGCCGCGCTCGCTCGCTTCGCGAATGGCGTTTTCTGCCTGCTCGCGCAACAAGAAGCGGTTCGGCAAACCGGTCAGACGGTCGTAATGGGCAAGCAGCTCGATGCGCTCGTTGGCTTCGCGCTCGCGGGTGATATCGCGGAACAAGGCGACAAACCGCGGCGGCAAGCCCTCACGACGATCCAGTTCGATCAGCACCTGCACCCAGACACGCTGGCCGGAGTTGCGATAGAAACACAGCTCCAGCTGCTCGGGCAGGCCGCCATCGGAGATACGCAGCAGCGCCGCCTCGAAAGCGTCGCGCGAATCCTGCGTATACAGCGACAGCGCCTGCTCCAGGGTGATGTTTTCCTTGCGCAGGCCGTGAATGCGATAGCACTCCTCGGTCCATTGCATGCGCCGGGTGTCGACCTCGATCTCGCAGCCGCCGATCTTGCCCAACGCGGACACGCGATTGAGCAGCTCGGTGCGCCAACGGATCAGCGCGTCGGTCTGGCGTTGTTCGGTGACGTTCTGCAGCTGGCCAAGCACGCGCACCATGCTGCCGTCGCCATCGAACACCGGCTGTGCCCACACGCGCAGATGATGCGGGTTGGCACCGAGCAGGCCGTTGATTTCCATCTCGAAGTGCACCGGCATGCCTTCGTGCTTGATCTTGCGCCAGGCGCTGCGCAGTTGCGCAACCGAAGGCCCAGCCAGCAGGCGCAGGATGTCGCGGATGCCTTGCAGACGAACCTGGGTCATGCCGAGTTGTTGCAGGAAATCCTGCGACACCCACAGCGCATCGTGATGCGAATCCCAGCTCCAGCTTCCCATGCTGGCAATGCGCTGGGCTTCTTCGAGCTGCGCCTGCTGATCGCGCAGCTGCTGCTCGAGCAATTTGTGATGGTGCACGTCGGTATGCGTGCCGACCATGCGCAACGGACGTCCGTCGGCGGTGCGCGATACCACGCGGCCGCGATCCAGGATCCAGCGCCACTGGCCGTCGTGCTGGCGTAGCCGAAATTCGGCCACGTAGGTATCGGTGCGGCCTTCCAGATGCGCCTGCACCGCCGCGCTGACATGCGCATGGTCTTCCGGATGAATCAGCCCGGACAAGGCAGTGAGATTGTTCGGCAGCGGCTGCTCGGAATAGCCGAGCATGCGCGTCCAGCGCTCGGAGCGATACACCACATCGGCCGGAATATCCCAATCCCACAAGCCATGATCGGCGCTGTCCAGGCCTATCTCCCAGCGACTGGTGCCATCGGCACCCTTGGGCTCGGGAATGCTCAGGGTGAATGCCATGATCTGGCCGTGCTCGTCGCAGACCGCACGCAGCCAGCCCTCCAGCCGCCCGCCGCCGGTGCCTGGCAATACGCAGGGCGCCATGCCCCCGCTTTCGGCCAATTGGGCACGGCTGCTTTCCAACACATCGGCGTATGCGCCGAGGGTTGCCGGCAATCCGAGGGATTGCGCAACGCGGTTGGCCGCCAGAGGCTGGCCATGCGCATCCAACAACACCACCGCCGAGGTCAGCGGGTGCTGCAGCATGCTTGCAATGACGCCTGAGTCCACTCTGGAACACTCCGAAGAATCGACCCCGGCCTTCGGAGTCGCAATGGATAACGGCCGTGCCGGCCAATAGTTGAGCCACCTGTTGCGAGCTGGACCGAACCGGCCCGAGTTACGGCTAAGATGGCCGCATCGCCAGCACTCAAGGTCGTCCGCGGATCCATGCAACAGCCCGTCGCCGCGCCCGCATTTTCGTCTGCCCCCGTCTCCTGCCTCCGTCTGGCCGAGCGCCTGCAGCAAGGCTTGTGGACACTGACCGGCCTGTACCTGCTGGTTGGCGTGATCTGGCTGCTGCTGGGCAACCGGCTGCTCAACCTGGCCGGCGCCGCCATGCCGGAGCGCTGGTCGGACGCGAGCTTTCTGGTGCTGTCCAGCATCGTCATCCACCTGGTGCTGCGCCGCTTTACCGGCTTGATCGTGGACGAGTACGCCCAGCTGGCGCAGTCCGAGGCGTTGCTGCAAGCCAAGTTCCTGGCATTGCCCAGCCCGGCCTTCATTTACGACATGGCCACCATGCGCATCCTCGACGCCAATCCGGCGGCGCTGGAATTCTTCGGCTGGGAGCGCGACGAGTTCCTGCAGCAGACGCTGCAGGCGATCTGGCCCAATGCCGATGGCGAGCGGCTGGAAGAAATCATTGCGCAGATCCGTGGCAAGGGGGATGCCACCTGCGTGTTGAACGAAGACCTGATGACGCGCAGCGGCCCGCGGCATGTCGAGGTGCGCAGCAACCAGCTGCATCTGGCCAGCGGCCCTGCCCGTCTGGTCGTCACCGTAGACCGCAGCGAAGAGCGCCGGGCGCAGGATCTGCGCGACGAGGCGCTCGAACGCTTGGAAGAGGCGCAAAGCATCGCGCGGCTGGGCTCCTGGCAACTGGATCGCACCACCGGCCTGGGGCGCTATTCGCCGGCGGTCTACCGCCTGCTGGGGCGCAGCGTGCCGATGCACCGTCGTGAGCATCGGCTGGAAGAATTGCTGACCGCCTCTGACAGCGCGACCCAGGTGCGCATCGAACGCATGATCGAAGACATGTGTACCGGTGGCGAGGTGCAGATCGATGTGCTGCTGCCGCTGACCGGTGGCGATTCGCAACCGCGCACGGTGCATCTGCGCGCCGAAAGCGTGACCAGCCCCAGCGGCGTGCGCCATGTGCACGGCACCTTGCAGGACGTGAGCGAACGCGAGCAATCGCGCCGGCTGCTGCGCGAACGCGAGGAGCAGTTTCGCGAGTTGGTGCGCGTGCTGCCCGACGGTGTGCTGATTCTCGCCGACGAGCATGTGATGTATGCCAACGCGGCCGGCTCGGCCCAGTTCGGCTTCCAGGGCGAAACCATCCTGGGCGAACCACTGCAGACCCTGGTGGGCGACAACGACCTGCCGGTGGTGCGCGAATACCTGCGCGCAGGCAGCGATCGCAATGAGCCGGTCTCCAGCGCACGCGCGATGCGTCGTCGCGACGGCAGCACCTTCTACGCAGGTCTGTCGGCCGGCGACATCCGCTACGGCGGACGCAGCTGCAAGTTGCTGGTGGTGCGCGATCTGAGCGAACCCGAGCGCATGCGCGATGCCCTGGCCGAGAGCAATGCCGAACTGCAGGCGATGGCCAAACGTCTGTTTTCGTTGCAGGAAGATGAGCGGCGTGCCATCTCGCGCGACCTGCATGACGACATCGGGCAAGCGATCACTGCGATGAAGTTGTCTGCGCACGCAGCCCTGGATGAGCCGGACGCGGACGCGCGCCGCGAGGACTTGCTGGAAGTCGTGTCGCTGGCCGACACCACGGTGACCAAGCTGCGCAATCTGTCGATGCTGTTGCGCCCGCCACAACTCGATGCCCTGGGCCTGGAGGCAGCGCTGCGTTGGCAGGCATCGATGCTGTTCCGCGCCTCGCAGGTTCGGCTGGAGCTCGATATTCAGGCACTCGAGGAACGGCCGGGCAACGAGATCGAACAGGCCTGCTTCCGGATCGCGCAGGAAAGCCTGACCAATGCGTTGCGGCACGCCTGCGCCGGCGAAGTGCACCTGCGTCTGCATTCGATCGATGGCGACAGTTTCCGCCTGGAAGTCAGCGACGACGGCGATGGGTTCGAGCCGGAGGGTCCGCGTGGGCTGGGACTGATCGTGATGCGTGAGCGTGCGCAAACCGTCGGCGGCACGCTCGCGATAGAATCAGCCCCCGGAGCAGGCACGCGCGTGACGTTGCGCCTGCCCTATCACCCGGTCGGCGAGTCCGTCCACGACGATGGTGGACGTTGAGTCATGTGGAGTCCCGTAATCCCGCCCGGACTGGAAATCGTCAAGCCCACCCGGCTTGGCGCGGGCAACCCCGAATTGCTGCACCTGGTGGATGCGGCCGCGTCCGGCGGCCCGCCGCTGATGATCTTCCACGTCGATATCGATCACTTCGCCTCGATCAACGAGAACATGAGTGGCGAGGTCGGCGACCAGGCGCTGACGCTGGCAGCGCGCAGGCTGCAGGAATTTCTCGGCACGCGCGGCAAGCTGTGGCGCCACGGCAGCGATGAAATGGTGGTTGTGGCGGTGCGCCGCGACGACACGCCCCTGCCGGAAGATTTTGCCGAGGAAATCCGCCAGCAACTGGAACTGCCGCTGTCGGTGCTGCCATATACCTTGTTCATGACCGGCAAGGTCGGCATCAGCCTGTGTCCGGAACATTCCACCTCATTGTCCACGCTGCTGGATTACGCCGAAGAAGCCAGCTACCAGGCCGCGCGCGAAGGCGGCAACACGGTGCGGCTGTACACGCGCAACTCGGCCACCAACGCGCATAGCGAAAGCATCATTGCGCGGCAGATCGTCGATGCGATTCCGCACGGCGAATTGCGCCTGCGCTATCAGCCGCTGGTGAGTGCGCGCGACGGCCGCATCGTGGGCATGGAAGCGCTGCTGCGCTGGCAATCGCCCACCCTGGGCATGCTGGTGCCGGAACGCTTCATGCGTACCGCCGAGCGCCTGGGCGTGATCGTGCAGATCGGCGAATGGGTATTGCAGAACGCAGTACGCCAGGCGCGGCTGTGGCGCGACCAGGGTTTCGACGATTTCAGCATTGCAGTGAATGTTTCCACACTGCAGCTGCTGCGCCCGGGCTTCTTCAACGAAGTCATGGCGATGCTGCAGACCGCCGGTGTGCCGGCGCAGTTCGTCACGCTGGAGATCAACGAAAGCGCGCTGACCAACAACGTCAATTTCGTCCACGAGACGATGGCCAATCTGCGCAACGAAGGCATCAGCCTGAGCCTGGACAACTTCGGCACCGGCGATTCCAGCCTGAGCGCGTTGGTGCGCTACCCGGTGGACCGGCTCAAGATCGACCGCAGCTTCATCAAGAGCGCACCGGCCGGCAGCCGCGAGGCGGCGATTGCGCGTGCCATCATCGCCATGGGCCACCAGCTCGGCATGACGGTGATTGCCAACGGCGTCGAATCGCAGGCGCAGCTGGGCTTTTTGCGCCGCAACGATTGCGACATCTTCCAGGGCTACCTGTTCGGCGAGCCGATGTCGGCCGAGTCGGCCGGCATGGCACTGCGTCGCCGCTACCTGCGCCCGGAATCATTTGCCGAAAGCCGCCCCGACCGCACGCTCTTGCTGCTGGACGACGAAGAAAACGTGCTGCGTTCGCTGGTGCGGCTGTTCCGCCGCGACGGTTACCGCATCCTGGCAGCCGGCAACGTGCGCGACGCCTTCGACCTGCTCGCCACCAACGATGTGCAGGTGATCCTGTCGGACCAGCGCATGAGCGACATGAGCGGCACCGAGTTCCTGGGCCGGGTCAAGATGCTCTACCCGGACACGGTGCGTCTGGTGCTCTCCGGCTACACCGACCTGGCCACCGTCACCGAGGCCATCAACCGCGGCGCGATCTACCGTTTCCTGACCAAGCCCTGGAACGACGACGAGCTGCGCGAGCACATTCGCCAGGCATTCCGCACGCATGATGAGTTGCGTAATGGCCGGGAATAGGGAATTGGGATTGGGGAATCGGTAGAGCAGACCTCTGCGTCTTGTTGCTGCTCAGACACGCAACCAGATCAAGCGAGCGAAAAGCTGCCTTACCGATTCCCGATTCCCGATTCCCCACTCCCAGCGCGTCAGCGCTACCGCGGCTGCCGGATCGGTAGCGTGATCCTGAAACTGGCACCCTGCCCTGGCGTGCTTTCCACGTCGATGCGGCCGTGGTGCTTGTTGATGATGCCGTAGGAAATCGACAGGCCCAGGCCGGTGCCGCTGCCGACCGGCTTGGTGGTGAAGAATGGGTCGAAGATGCGCTGCAACAGATCCGGGGCGATGCCGGCACCGCTGTCCTGGAACTGGATCCAGACGTTTTCTGCTTCGTCGCGACCGGTGGTCACGGTGATCGTGCCGCGCTCGACGATGGCCTGGCCGGCGTTGAGCAGCATGTTCATGTAGACCTGGTTGAGCTCGGATGGCAGGCACTCCACCAGCGGCAACTCGGCGTAGTTGCGCTCCAGCGTGACCTTGTACTTGAGCTCGTTCCAGATGATGTTGATGGTGGATTCCAGACCCGCATGCAGGTCGACCATCTTCCACGACTCGGACCGGTCCGAGTACGAGAAGTCCTTGAGGTCGCGCACGATGCGGGTCACCCGCTCGATGCCTTCGCGCGATTCGGCCATCAATTGCGGCAGATCGCGGCTGATGAAGTCGATGTCGGCGCGGTTGCGGATTTCGTCGATTTCCGGAATCAGCGCCTTGGGATCCGGCGCCTGCAGCGCGCGCTCGTAGGCTTCGATCAGGGTGAACAAGCTGCGCAGATATTCCTGCAGGCTGCCCAGATTGGAGTGCACATAACCGATCGGATTGTTGATTTCGTGCGCCACGCCTGCGGCCAGCTGGCCGATGGAGGCCATCTTTTCCGATTGCAGCAATTTGTCCTGCGCACCGTTCAGGCGCAGATAGGCCTGGCGTAATTCGGCATGGCGCTGTTGCAGCTCGCGCTCGTAATCCTGCTGGCCTTCGATGTTGTGGAACAGCGCCAGAAAATGCCCGGGCCCGGACTCTTCGTTGTAATACAGATGCGCGATGACCACCCGGTCGGCGACCGGCAGGCTACCGGTCCAGCTGCCCTTGCTACGCGCCTGATTGAGTGCGTCCGATGGCAATACCTGCGAAATGCGCTCGCCCAGATTGCGATCGTCGGTGGGGTCTTCCTTGCACAGGCTCTGGCGTGCGATGGCATTGGCCAGAATCAGCTTTCCGTCTGCGCGGAACAGCAGCAGCCCCTCCATCATCTGGTCGCCGAAGGCGCGCAGGATATCCGGGGAAGGCAGTAAGGCTTGATTGAGAAAAAACTTGGCGGTCACGGGAGCAGGCGGCGTAGAGGATGCCTCAATATACGCCGAACCATTGACGCTCCGTATTGTCGTCTTGCATTACCCGGCGATGGGACGCAGAGCCAACGGCACCTGCCTGCTCGCCCAGGCTTGCCGCACCATCTGCAGCCCGGCGTGCTGCAGAACAGCCTGCAACTCAGGCCACTGCCAACGAACGCCCGCCGCGCAACACGCTCGATTGCCCCTTGGCATCGTAGGACGGCGCACTTTCGGTGCGGCCCAGGTGACGCAGCGCCCAGTTCACTTCGCGGCGCCGGCGTGCCAGCAGCGCGCCATTGGCGCGGTTGGCTTCGGCCAGCTCACGCAGCCGCTCTTCTTCGCCTGCAGGCATCGCCGCTTCCAGCGCTTGCAGCGCCGACAGCTTGTCCTGCGTGTGTCGCATCAGCCCATCGATGTCGTTCTCGAGTAATGCCTGGCGTTCGCCGGCCAGCGCATCGCTGAGACGTTGCAGGAACTCGTTCACGTTCATCCTTTCCGTCGGGGATCAACCCGCCAGTTGCTGATTCAGATCCATCATGCGGCTGGCGATGGCGTCCGGGTTGATGGAATAGCTGCCGTTCTGCAATGCATCCTTCACCGCCTGGACGCGACCGGTGTCGATCGCCGAGGACTGCGAAAGCTCGCGCTGCAGGTTCTGCAGGTTGGTGGCTTCGCCGGTCAACTTGACGCTGTCGGTCGGCGGGGTTGCGGCAACCGGGGACGCGCGGTCTTCGCCGGCCGAAGCGATCTTGCTGCTGGTGGCCGTGGTGCGAAGGGTGGCAGCGGTCGGTAGATTGCCTTCGATTTTCTGGGTCATGTCAGGAACTCCTCTACAGGTCGTAGGGGATAACGGCACCCAGAAAAAAAACTTTATAGAAATTTTTTACCTGGAGACCACAACGGTTCCGCTCGCTTCAACGATGCCCTGCACCACCCGGCGCGAGGACGAATTTTCCACCGACACGCGCTCGTTTTCGCCGGCGTCCGACAGGGCGCGACCACTCATGCGCACCTCCAGCCCGCCATTGCGCGAGACCAGCGGCACGGTGTCGCCGCGCCGGACCAGCCGCTGTGTCACCAGATCGTTGGCCGAGAGCAGCGAGCCGGCCGGCAGGACGCGGCGGGCGGTCTTGCCCACCGCAGCGACCGGGTCGGCAAGCACCGCGCCGACGATGCGGGCGGCGTCACGCTTCTCGATACTGATATCGGCCAGCGAGATGGTTTCTCCAGCGCTGATGCCGCGGCGCAAGACCAGCACGTCCTGGTTGCGACGCACCTTCAACGGCACGAACAGGCGCCAGCCGGCCGGCTGCGGGCACGCCACTTCCACCGTATTGGTGCCGGTGGGCTGCGCCTGCAGCGCGATCGGGCAAGCCGGCATGCGCAGGCCCGGATCGAGCGTGGCCTCGGCCTCGGCGTCCGGGCCGACGGTGGCCAGCGCCGCAGCACGAATGGAATCGACGGACTGATAGCTCTGGGCCCAGGCCGGAGCGGCAGCCAACAAGATGACAAGCAGGAGCAGGCGCATGGGACCAGATCCGGAGGAAGACGGGACAGGCGCTGCAAGCGGCGTGCCTGTTTTTTGCCGGGATTGGGGAATAGGGATTGGGGATTCGTAAAAGCGGCCTTGCGGGTGATTCATTTATCCACTGCCGAAGCCCCTTCACCGACCGGATCTCTTCGACAACCATACCGAGCTCTCAAGGATGCAGAAGCAGCAGCGGCAGACAAACTCGCTAATGCACGCTTTAAGCGAATCCCTAATCCCAAATCACCTCATCCCGGCGCTTGAGCGAATCCCCAATCCCCAATCCCCAATCCCAACAGCGCCCCGACCAACCATAAAGCCCTCAAGTTTCCCGAGGGCGCTGTCGATATCTGCCCCATGACCCACGATCTGCTCAACCGCATCGACCAGCGCACGCGACTGGCTGGCCACAACCGACTGGCCCTGCTGCTGTTCCGGCTGGGCGGACGCCAGCTTTTTGGCGTCAACGTCTTCAAGGTGCAGGAAGTGCTGCGCCGGCCGGAACTGTTCCAGGTGCCTGGCCTGCCGACCGAGTTCGCCGGCGTGGCCGACGTGCGCGGGCGCTCGGTGCCGGTGCTGGATCTGGGCCTGGCCATCGGCCACCCGGAACGCGATTCGCATTCGGAAAACGGTCCAGGGTATTTGGTCGTTGCCGAGTTCAACCGCTCGGTCCAGGGTTTCCTGGTCAGCGGAGTGGAGCGCATCGTCAATATCGCGGTGGAAGATATCCACCCGCCGCCGGAACTGGGTGCCGAAGCCACTTATTTGACGGCGGTGACGCGTTTCCAGGGCGAGCTGATCCAGGTCATCGACGTGGAGAGCGTGCTGGCCGATATCGCCAAGGTGAGCAAGGACGTGCAGCTGGATCCCTCGCTGCAGCTGGTGGCCTACGACCGCCAGTTCCAGGTACTGGTGGTGGACGATTCGCGCGTGGCGCGGCAGCAGATCCGCAGCGTGCTCGACCAGTTGGGTGTTTCGGCAACCCTGCTGTCCGATGGCCGCCAGGCGCTGGATCACCTGCTACAGGTGGCCGCCTCGGGCGAAAACCCGGCCGACCGCTACGCCATGGTGATCTCCGACATCGAAATGCCGGCAATGGACGGCTATACGCTGACGACGGAAATCCGGCGCACGCCGGGCCTGCAAGGCCTATATGTGCTGTTGCACACCTCCCTGTCGGGCGTGTTCAACAACGCCATGGTCGAGCAGGTGGGCGCCAACGCCTTCGTGGCCAAGTACAGCGCCCATGAACTGGCCGACTATGTGCTGGCCCGCCTGAAAGTGGTCGCAGAAGCGGCCTGAGCAAGACCAAGCGGCTGCCGGGTCGGAGCCGATGGCAACCAAAAGGTGCTGCCTAGCTGCAAAAGCACTGCAGCGCAGAAAGGTGAGGCAAGCGCGTCCACGCGATCCGACGTCACATCTGCTGACGCCAGACTGCGCCTCGGGACTGTCGAACCTTCCGGCATGTCGAGTTTGACCGCGCCAATTCCGCGACGGATGGCGTGGCCATCGCGTTTCCGGACAACAAGCTGCCGTGCGCCGGCAGCGTCGATCATTCTCCGCGTTCCATAGCCCGTACCACCTCGATTGGCACAAACATTGCTTCCTCCCTGGCAACACTTCGCGGGAGAGCACCGTGTCCAGCCCCTTCTCTTCGTTCCTCGGCGTCCATGGCGACGCGTTGACGCTGCGCGAGCAGCGCATGAAGCTCATTGCCAGCAATCTGAGCAATGTGGACACGCCCGGATACAAGGCCAAGGACCTGAACTTCGAAGCGGCGCTGAAGTCGGCGCAGGGCGAGCAGGATGGCGGTCTGCTGCAGACCACCGACGCCAAGCATTACGAAGTGGGCGGCGGCGCCGGGCTCAACCCCTTCCAGTTCGCCCGCGAAGCCGATCAGCCCAGCCTTGACGGCAATACCGTCGATCCCGATGCCGAACGCGCCGCCTACGGCCGCGCCGCGCTGGAATACCGCGCGTCGCTGAGCTTCCTCGAATCCAAGGTGCGCTCGATGCTCACCGCGATCACGGGCCAATAAGTCATGAGCAATCTTCCCATCTTCGATGTGGCCGGCTCGGCGCTGCACGCGCAGTCGGTGCGCCTGAGCACCATTGCCTCCAACCTGGCCAACGCCGATTCGGTCGCAGGCTCGGCCGAGGCGACCTACAAGCCGATCGAGCCGATCTTCCAGGCCCAGCAAAGCCGCCAGGACCCCAGCCTGACCTCGGTGAACGTCAAAGAGATCACCACCACCAATGCGCCGCCGATCCGCCGCTACGAACCCGGCCACCCGCTGGCTGACGCCGACGGCTACGTGTTCTCGCCCGACGTGGATCCGGTCTCGCAGATGGTCAACATGATTTCCGCCTCGCGCAATTACCAGGCAGGCGTGGAAATGCTCAATACCGCCAAGGAACTGGCGCTCGCGACCCTCACCATGGGTCGCTGACCCTTCCTAGCTGACCCTTACCAACGGAATACTCCACATGAGCACGATCGGCAGCGATCTCTACAAAAGCCTTGGCCTGAGTACCAGCAGCACCGTCGCCAAGAAGGAGGAGGCACTCGGCCAGGCCGACTTCCTCAAACTGATGACCGAACAGCTGCAGCATCAAGACCCGCTCAAGCCGATGGAAAACAGCGCGTTTCTCGGGCAATTGGCGCAGTTTTCCACCGTGCAGGGCATTGGCGACCTCAATACCAAGGTCAGCAACTTTTCCGATTCGATGAACAGCGACCAGGTGCTCAAGGGCGCGGCGCTGGTTGGCCACAACGTGCTGGTGCCCTCGGCGCAGGTAGCGATCGATGCCACCGGCTCGGCCAAGGGCGTGGTGGCCGCGACTTCGGCCGGTTTCGTCAATTTCGAAATCACCGACGCCAACGGCACCTTCGTCAAACAGATCAGCGTGCCGGCCAGCGCCGCCGGTGAGGTGTCCTTCGACTGGGATGGCACCGACGCAAACGGCAATCGCATGGCGGCCGGCAAATACGGCGTGACTGCCACCCAGACCGACACCGCCGGCTCCAAAAGCAAGTTGTCTACCTATGTCCAGGCACCGGTGGACAGCGTCACGATCGGCTCGGACGGGTTGTATCTCAACCTGACCGGGCTAGGCACTTCCCCGCTCGCCAACGTGCTCCGCGTCAGCTGAGCCGGCAACCAACACCTAAAGGAACTCATCCATGGGCTTCAATACCTCGTTGTCCGGCATCAACGCAGCCAATGCCGATCTGAACGTCACCTCCAACAACATCGCCAACGTCAACACGACCGGGTTCAAGGAATCGCGCGCCGAATTTGCCGACATGTTCCAGAGCACCAGCTATGGCCTGTCGCGCAATGCGGTCGGTTCGGGCGTGCGCGTCAGCAACGTGGCGCAGCAGTTCTCGCAGGGCAATATCGACCCGACCGGGCGCAGCCTGGACCTGGCGGTCTCCGGCGAAGGCTTCTTCACCGTCTCGTCCAACGGCGCCAAGATGTACACCCGCGCCGGCAATTTCCAGACCGATGCCAACGGCTATGTGGTCAACCCGCAGGGCGCACGCCTGCAGGTGTTCGCGCCCAATCCCAGCGGCAACGGGTTTGACGTAGGCCGCCTGTCGGACCTGCAGTTGCTGACCACCGACAGCCCGCCAAAATCCACCTCCACGGTCAACCTGGCCTTCACCCTGCCCGGCAATGCCACCGCGCCGACGGTGACCCCGTTCAACCCGGCCGACGACAAGACCTATAGCCATTCCACCGGCGGCATCAATGTCTACGATTCGCTGGGCGTCAGCCATGTGCAGACCTCCTACTTCGTCAAGACCGCCAACCCCAACGAGTGGCAGGTCTACAACTACGTGGACGGGGCTGCGGTCGGTGCCCCGACCACCCTGCAGTTCTCCGATACCGGCGCGCTGACCACCCCGGCCAACGGCATCATCGCGATGGACCCGTTCACCCCGAGCACCGGCGCGGGCGTGCTGAACATGCAGCTCAACGTCACTGGCTCCACCCAGTACGGCGAAGCCTTCGCCCTGCGCGATACGCGCCAGGACGGCTACGCCAGCGGCAAGCTCAACGAAATCAGCATCGACACCAGCGGCGTGGTGTTCGCGCGCTATTCCAACGGTGCCGACAAGCCGCTGGGCCAGGTGGCGCTGAGCAGCTTCGTCAACCCGCAGGGCCTGCAGTCGCAGGGCAACAACATGTGGGCCGAGAGCTACACCTCCGGTGCCGCCCGCACCGGCGCGCCGGACACCTCGGACCTGGGCCAGATCGAATCCGGCTCGCTGGAAGCCTCCACGGTGGACCTGACCGAGCAGCTGGTGAACATGATCGTGGCCCAGCGCAACTTCCAGGCCAACTCACAGATGATCTCGACCCAGGATCAGGTCACCCAGACGATCATCAATATTCGTTAAAAGCCGGGATTGGTGATTCGGGATTAGGGATTCGCAAACGCTGGTATCACGTCCATCGGATGCCAGCCCGCGGCCCCAACCTCACCGCCAGTCACAGCCCGCTTTTACGAATCCCAAATCCCGAATCTCAAGTCTCGGTGTCCCATGGATAAAGCTCTCTACGTCGCGATGACCGGTGCCCGCGCCTCACTGCAGGCGCAAAGCACCGTCTCGCACAATCTCGCCAATGTCGATACGGTGGGATTCAAGGCCGCGTTGGCCAACACCGAGGCGTTCAAGATCCAGGGCAAGGGCTATCCGTCGCGGATCGATGCGCTGCATGTGGACCAAGGGTTCGATCGTAGCCAGGGCCATCAGAAGGTCACCGGCAACCCGCTGGACGTGTCGCTGCAGCAGGACCGCTGGTTGGCGGTGCAGTCGCCCGACGGCAGCGAGGCCTACACCCGCAACGGCGAATTGGCGCTCACCGCCAATGGCCAACTGGACACCGCCAACGGACACGCGGTGCTGGACGAAGGCGGCAACCCGATGACGATCCCGCCGCACCAGGCGATGGAGATCGGCAGCGACGGCAGTATTTCCATCATTCCGCAGGGCGAAGGCCCGCAGACCATGGCCATCGTCGGCAAGATGAAGGTGGTGGATGCGCCCGCCGACCGTTTGACGCGGCGCCCCGACGGGCTGATGCGCAACACCAGCACCGACCCGGCACAGGCGTTTGCGGTGGCCACCGGCAAGACCGTCAACAGCGGGATGTTGGAAGGCAGCAACGTGGACGCAGCCGGCGCGCTGGTGGAAATGATCCAGTTGCAGCGGCAGTTCGAAATGCAGGTCAAGATCATCAAGAACGGCGACGACAACGCGCAATCGGCCAATTCGCTGTTGCGGGTGAGCGGCTAAGCGCCACTGGCGCCCACGGCCGCACCGTCGGTTGGCTCGCCGCTCTGCCGAGCACCTTGATGGCCGCCGCCCGGGTTCGCTGCAGAGCGGCTGGTTTGTGACTTGGCTGCAGGGTCCTTGCCCGCCCACCATCGCGGGACACGCCGCAAGTACGTCCTTGTAGGCTCTTACGCGGCATCCATGCCGCGTAAGGTCCCGCGACAGTGGGCGGGCAAGGACCTGTCGAGATGGTCGGTGCGCATGGTGCACACAATGCCTGACGTGGCTGCTGGGATCACGGCCCATCCAGTCATCTTCTCCATGCAGGCCTCAGGCCTGGCAATGGACAAGTTTTAAGGGAGGAACCGACAAACTCTCTGGTGCGGTGTCCTCGCCGCTTGCGGGACCGTTGGCGGCATGGATGCCGCCATCGAGCCCCCAGGGATGGGTTCACGGCGTGTCCCGCGAGCGGTGAGGGCACCGCACACTCGACCGACTCAGAGTTTGCCCTGATCCAGGACCACGCTAACAAGAAGCGGCTAACAAACTCCACCGCTCTCCGCCAAGCGAGCAAGACGCTACAACCGGCAACCTGCAACAGACCTCCAAGCGGATCTATCACGCAGCCCCACCGCTGCCGACGTCCCCCCGCCCTGAGTAGCGGTCGGGTTTAGAGTCCGGGGTTGATGATATCGGTGTTTGCCAGATGTTGGGCATAAGCGGACGGCGTCATGCCGCCAATTGCTTTCTTCGGTCGGTCCTCGTTGTATTCGCGTCGCCAGCGTTCGATCTCGGTGCGCGCGTGCAGCAACGTCGGGAACCAGTGCTCGTTGAGGCATTCGTCGCGTAGTCGGCCGTTGAACGATTCAACATAGGCGTTTTGATTTGGCTTGCCGGGTTGGATTAGCCGTAGTTGCACACCACGGGCATGTGCCCAGACGACCATCGCTTTGCCGCAAAACTCCTTGCCGTTGTCGGTGCGGATCACCTTCGGTAAACCGCGACTGTGTGCCAACCGATCCAGCACGCGCGCAACGCCGTGCCCGGAGATCGCGCGTTCCACCTCGATGGCGACCGCTTCGTGCGTTGCGTCGTCCACGATCACCAGACACTTGATCACTCGGCCGTCGGCGGAGCGGTCGAACACGAAGTCCATCGACCACACCTGGTTGGCCTGCGCTGGCCGCAGCAGCGGCTGACGCTCGCCAACCGGCACCTTCTTGCGCTTGCGGCGCCGCACTTGTAGCTGCTGCTCGCGATACAACCGCTCCACGCGCTTGTAGTTCACCAGGCGTCCTTCCTGTCGCAGCTTGAGATAGATCATCCCCACGCCGTAGCGGCGATGGCGATGCGCCAACGCAAGAATGCGCTCGCGCAGTTCGCCATTGCGGTCTTGGCGTGGGCAATAGCGCAGCGCGCTGGCGCTCATGCCGATCGCCGCCAAGGCGCGACGCTCGCTGGCACCACGCCCGATCCACTCGCGCACCAGCGCACGACGCGCCGGTGCGCTCACCACTTTTTTCGCAACGCATCCTTGATCAGGTCGTTCTCGAACAACTGCTCGGCCAGCAACTTCTTTAGCCGCGCGTTCTCGGCCTCAAGATCCTTGAGCCGCTTGGCGTCGGGCACGCTCATTCCGCCGAACTTGCTGCGCCACAGGTAATACGAGGCCTCGCTGAAGCCATGCCGCCGGCACAGATCCTTGATCGCCACACCGGCATCAGCTTCGCGCAGGAAGCCGATGATCTGTTCTTCAGAAAAACGCTTCTTCACGTCCAATCTCCTTGGGGTAGGGAATTGGACTCCAAACTGAGGTGCTACTCAAAATTGGGGGGACGTCGCTGCCGCTAGCTGCCGCCCCTGCCCCACGCAGCTCGCCCCCCCCACCCCACGTGACCCACTGCACACCCGGCAGAAATCCGACGCGGGTTTGGCACGGCACGTGCATATACCCACCCGTACCCGGAACACATCCCCGGGTCTAACGAGGAATCGGGTCATGAATCAGGCTTTGTGGGTCGCCAAAACCGGACTGGATGCGCAGCAGACGCGCATGTCGGTCATTTCCAACAACCTGGCCAATACCAATACCACCGGCTTCAAGCGCGACCGTGCCGCGTTCGAAGACCTGTTGTACCAACAGGTGCGTGCGCCCGGCGGCTCGACCTCCGCGCAGACGCAGCTGCCGACCGGCCTGCAATTGGGTACCGGCGTGCGCGTGGTGTCCACCTTCAAGGGGTTCGACCAGGGCAGCCAGCAGCAGACCGGCCGCGCGCTGGACGTGATGGTCAACGGTCGCGGTTTCTTCGAAGTGCAGATGCCTGATGGCACCTCGGCCTACACCCGCGACGGCACCTTCCAGATCAACGCGCAGGGCGAACTGGTCACCAACAGCGGCTACCCGCTGCAGCCGGGCATCCAGGTGCCGGAAGGCGCGCAGTCGCTGACCATCGGCAACGACGGCACCATCAGCGTGACGCTGGCCGGCCAGGCCGCCGCGCAGGAAATCGGCGCATTGACGCTGACCGACTTCATCAATCCCTCGGGCCTGCAGGCCAAGGGCGAAAACCTGTTCGTCGAAACCACCGCCTCGGGCCCCGCGCAGAACGGCACGCCTGGCCTCAACGGCCTGGGCACCACCGTGCAGGGAGCGCTGGAAGGCAGCAACGTCAATACCGTGGAAGAGCTGGTGAGCATGATCGAGACGCAGCGTGCCTACGAAATGAATGCCAAGGCCATCTCCACCACCGACTCGATGCTCGGTTACTTGAACAACAACGTCTGATCGGCTCGCCGCTCCTCGCCCTCTCAGGAATCAACGCCATGTCACGCCTGCCTTCTCTCTCCCGCCTGTGCCTCGCCATTGCCTGCAGCGCGCTGCTGGGTGGCTGCGTGGCCGCCGGCGATGTACGTCCGTTCGCCGAACTGGCGCCGATCGTGCCGGTGGTGGCACCGGTGGCGCAGCCGACGGCCGGTGCGATCTACGCCGCCGGCCCCAGCCTGAACCTGTATGGCGATCGCCGTGCCCGCGATGTCGGCGATCTGCTGACGGTGAACCTGGTCGAAAGCACTACCGCCTCGTCCACCGCCAACACCAGCATCAGCAAGAAGGACGCCACTACCATGGGCGCGCCGACGCTGCTGGGCGCACCGCTCACCGTGGGTGGCTTGAATGTGCTGGAAAACAGCACCAGCGGCGACCGCAGCTTTGCCGGCAAGGGCAACACCGCACAGAGCAACCGCATGCAGGGCAGCGTCACCGTCACCGTGATGCAACGCCTGCCCAACGGCAACCTGGTGATCCAGGGGCAGAAGAACCTGCGCCTGACCCAGGGCGACGAACTGGTGCAGGTGCAAGGCATCGTGCGCGCCGCCGACATCGCCCCGGACAACACCGTGCCCTCCAGCAAGGTCGCCGACGCCCGCATCGCTTACGGCGGCCGCGGCGCGATCGCGCAGTCCAATGCAATGGGCTGGCTGAGCCGCTTCTTCAATTCCCGTCTGTCGCCCTACTGAGCCTGCGACCATGAACCTGTCTTCCCTGCCCTTCCGTCTGCTGGCTGCCGCCGTCGCGCTGTGCGCGATTGCCGCGCCGGCCAGCGCCGAGCGCATCAAGGATCTTGCCCAGGTCGGCGGCGTGCGCGGCAACGCGCTGGTCGGCTACGGCCTGGTGGTTGGCCTGGACGGCAGCGGCGACCGTACCAGCCAGGCACCCTTCACCGTGCAGAGCCTGAAGAACCTGCTCGGCGAGCTGGGCGTCAATGTTCCGGCGAACGTCAACCCGCAGCTGAAAAACGTCGCGGCCGTGGCCATCCATGCCGAATTGCCGCCGTTCGCCAAGCCCGGCCAGCCCATCGACATCACCGTTTCCTCGATCGCCAACGCAGTGTCGCTGCGTGGCGGCTCGCTGCTGATGGCACCGCTGAAAGGCGCCGATGGCCAGGTCTATGCGATGGCGCAGGGCAACCTGGTCGTTGGCGGCTTCGGTGCGCAAGGCAAGGACGGTTCGCGCGTTTCGGTCAATGTGCCCAGCGTCGGGCGCATTCCCAACGGCGCCACCGTCGAACGTGCATTGCCGGACGTGTTCGCCGGTACCGGCGAGATCACCCTCAACCTGCACCAGAACGACTTCACCACCGTCTCGCGCATGGTCGCGGCGATCGACAGCAGCTTCGGCGCCGGCACCGCGCGTGCGGTCGACGGCGTGACCGTGGCGGTGCGCTCGCCGACCGACCCGGGTGCGCGGATCGGCCTGTTGTCGCGGCTGGAAAACGTCGAGCTCTCCCCGGGCGATGCACCGGCCAAGGTGGTGGTCAATGCGCGTACCGGCACCGTGGTCATCGGCCAGCTGGTGCGGGTGATGCCGGCCGCCATCGCGCATGGCTCGCTCACCGTCACCATCAGCGAAAACACCAACGTCAGCCAGCCGGGCGCCTTCAGTGGCGGCCGCACTGCGGTGACCCAGCAATCGACGATCACGGCCACCTCCGAAGGCAGCCGCATGTTCAAGTTCGAAGGCGGCACCACGCTCGATCAGATCGTACGCGCAGTCAACGAAGTGGGCGCCGCGCCCGGCGACCTGGTGGCCATCCTGGAAGCGCTCAAGCAAGCCGGTGCGCTGACGGCGGAGCTAGAGGTGATCTGACATGCGTATCGCAGCCTCGCCCATTGATCTCAACCCGAGCACCAAGGCCGATCCGGCAAAGATCGACAAGGTCTCCCGTCAGCTCGAAGGTCAGTTCGCGCAGATGCTGGTCAAGAGCATGCGCGATGCGAGCTCCGGCGACCCGATGTTTCCGGGCCAAAACCAGATGTTCCGCGAAATGTACGACCAGCAGATGGCCAAGGCGTTGACCGACGGCAAGGGGCTGGGACTGTCGGCGATGATCTCCAAGCAGCTCAGTGGCGACACTGGCGGCCCGGCCTTGAACACCTCGTTGAACACTGCCGAAGCGGCCAAGGCGTACGCCCTGGTTGCCGGCAAGCGCGACGCCTCGTTGCCGCTGCCCGCCCGCGACGGCGCGGCCACCGGCATCACGACCAGCAGCGTGGCGAAGGCGGCCCTGGGCGCAGGCAACTTGAGCGGCATCGGCATGAGCCAGGTGCTGGATCTGATTGCCGGGCGTACCGGCGCTGGCGAAGCCGGCAGCGACGATGCTGCAGCACTGAGCTGGCCGTCGGCCAACGATCGCTGGGCCGATGTGGCCGCCAGCGATGCAGCCGATGCCAATGCCGCGGTCAATGCGAGCGCCGCCAGCAGCGCCGCTGCCAGCCTGGGCGAGCGCACCCCGGAAGGCTTTGTCGCCAAGATCTGGACGCATGCGCAAAAGGCTGCGCGCGAACTGGGTGTGGACCCGCGCGCGCTGGTGGCCCAGGCCGCATTGGAAACCGGTTGGGGCCGTCGCGGCATCGGCAACGGTGGCGACTCTAACAACCTGTTCGGCATCAAGGCTACCGGCTGGAGCGGCGACAAGGTCACCACCGGCACCCACGAATACGTCAACGGCGTCAAAACCACCGAAACCGCCGATTTCCGCGCCTATGGCTCGGCCGAGGAGAGCTTTGCCGACTACGTGCGGCTGCTGAAGAACAACAGCCGTTACCAGCCCGCGCTGCAGGCCGGCACCGATATCAAGGGTTTTGCACGCGGCTTGCAACAAGCCGGATACGCCACCGATCCGGGCTATGCGGCCAAGATCGCGGCGATCGCCAACGGCCCGACCATCGACCGTGCGGTGGCCGCCATCGGCAACGCGGCGGCCGATCTGTCCAACCGCTATGCCAGTACCGCCGAGCCGGTCGGGCTCGGCACCATCCGTCGCTGAGGTAAACGCTCATGTCCATCATGTCCACCGGGACCAGCGCGCTCATCGCCTTCCAACGGGCGTTGTCGACCGTTAGCCATAACGTCGCCAACATCAATACCGAAGGCTATAGCCGCCAACGTGTGGAATTTGCAACGCGCACGCCCACCGACATGGGCTACGCGTTCGTGGGCAATGGCGCCAAGATCACCGATGTGGGCCGGGTCGCCGACCAGCTGGCCATCTCGCGCCTGCTCGACAGCGGCGGCGAACTCTCGCGCCTGCAGCAGCTGTCCTCGCTGTCCAACCGCGTCGACGCGCTGTACTCCAACACCGCCACCAACGTGGCCGGGCTGTGGTCGAATTTCTTCGATTCCACCAGCGCGGTGTCGTCCAACGCCTCCTCCACCGCCGAGCGCCAGAGCATGCTCGACAGCGGCAATTCGCTGGCGACGCGCTTCAAGCAGCTCAACGGGCAGATGGACAGCCTGAGCAACGAAGTCAACAGCGGGTTGACCTCCTCGGTGGACGAAGTCAACCGCTTGACGCAGCAGATCGCCAAGCTCAACGGCACCATCGGCAGCAGTGCCCAGGCGGCAGCGCCGGACATGCTGGATCAGCGCGACGCGCTGGTGAGCAAGCTGGTCGGTTTTACCGGCGGCACGGCGGTGATCCAGGACGGCGGCTTCATGAATGTTTTCACCGCCGGCGGTCAGCCGCTGGTGGTCGGTACCACCTCTTCCAAACTCGTCACCGTTGCCGACCCGTATCAGCCGACCAAGCTGCAGGTGGCGATGCAGACCCAAGGCCAGAACGTCAGCCTCAGCGCCAGTTCGCTGGGCGGCCAGATCGGCGGTCTGCTGGAATTTCGCAGCAGCGTGCTCGAGCCGACCCAGGCCGAACTCGGCCGCCTGGCCGTGGGCATGGCCAGCACCTTCAATGCCGGCCACAGCCAGGGGATGGACTTGTATGGCGCGATGGGCGGCAACTTCTTCAATATCGGTTCGCCTACCGTTGCCGCCAATCCGAGCAATACCGGCAGCGCATCGCTGAGCGCCAGTTTCAGCAACGTGAGTGCCGTTGACGGCCAGAACGTCACGCTCAGCTTCGACGGCACCACCTGGAAAGCCATCAACGCCAGTACCGGCTCTGCCGTGCCGATGACCGGTACCGGCACCGCCGCCGACCCGCTGGTGCTCAATGGCGTCAGCATGGTGGTGGGCGGCACGCCGGCCAGCGGCGACAAGTTCCTGCTGCAGCCCACCGCCGGGCTGGCCGGCAGCCTGTCGGTGGCCATTACCGATCCCTCGCGGATTGCCGCCGCCACCCCGGTCAAGGCCACCGCCACGGTCGCCAACCTGGGCACTGGCAAGATCAGCGACGTCAAGGTCACCAATGCGCAGAATCCCGCGCTGCTGACCCCCTCGTCGATCGAGTTCATCGACGCCAACCAGTACACCATCGATGGCGCCGGCCCGTTCGCCTACACCGCCGGCCAGACCATCAGCGCCAACGGCTGGAGCTTCGCGCTGGACGGCGCGCCCAAGGCCGGCGACACCTTCGGCGTCGGCCCGATGGGCGCAGGCTCCAGCGACAACGGCAATGCCAAATTGCTGGCCAACATCGACGATGCCAAGGCGCTCAGCGGCGGCACGGTCACCCTCAATGGCGCGCTCTCCGGCCTGACCACCTCGGTGGGTTCGGCCGCGCGTGCGGCCAGCTATTCGGCGGATGCGCAGAAGGTCATCAACGACCAGGCGCAGGCCAGCCGCGATTCGATTTCCGGCGTCAACCTCGACGAGGAAGCCGCCAACATGCTGAAGCTGCAGCAGGCCTACCAGGCCGCCGCACAGATGATCTCTACCGCCGACACCGTCTTCCAAGCCATCCTGGGTGCCGTACGCTGATGACCGACCGTATCTCCACCAGCATGATGTACAGCCAGTCGGTCGCCTCGATGGGCGCCAAGCAGTCGCGGCTGAACCAGCTCGAATCGCAGCTCTCCAGTGGGCAGCGCCTGGTCACCGCCAAGGACGACCCGGTGGCTGCGGGCACGGCGGTCGGCCTGGACCGTGCCCTGGCGGCGATCACGCGCTTCGGCGAAAACGCCAACAACGTGCAGAACCGGCTCGGGCTGCAGGAAAACGCGCTGTCGCAAGCCGGCGACAAAATGGCGCGCGTCACCGAATTGGCGGTGCAGGCCAGCAATTCTTCGCTCAGCCCCGATGACCGCAAGGCGATCGCCTCGGAACTGACAGCGCTGCGCGAGAGCATGGTGAGCCTGGCCAACAGCACCGACGGCACCGGACGCTACCTGTTCGGCGGCACCGCCGATGGCAGTGCGCCTTTCATCAAGAGCAATGGCAGCGTCACCTACAACGGCGACCAGACCCAGAAGCAGGTCGAAGTGGCGCCGGACACCTTCGTCAGCGACACCCTGCCCGGCAGCGAAATCTTCATGCGCATCCGCACCGGCGACGGCACCGTGGATGCGCACGCCAACGCCGCCAACACGGGGACCGGCTTGCTGCTGGATTTCAGCCGCGACGCGAGCACCGGCAGCTGGAACGGTGGAAGTTACAGCGTGCAGTTCACCGCCGCCGACACCTATGAAGTGCGCGACAGCACCAATACGGTGGTCGGCACCGGCACCTACAAGGAGGGCGAAGACATCAACGCCGCCGGCGTGCGCATGCGCATCAGCGGCGCCCCGGCGGTGGGCGACAGTTTCCAGATTGGCGCCTCCGGCACTAAGGATGTGTTCTCCACCATCGATGACCTGGTCGGCGCGCTCAACTCCGATACGCTGACCGCGCCGCAGAAGGCTGCGATGATCAACACGCTGCAGTCGTCCATGCGCGACATCACCCAGGCGTCTTCGAAGATGATCGATGCGCGCGCCTCCGGCGGCGCGCAGTTGTCGGCCATCGACAATGCCAACTCATTGCTTGAATCCAACGAAGTCACGCTCAAGACCAGCCTGTCGTCGATCCGCGACCTGGATTACGCCTCGGCGATTGGGCAGTACCAACTCGAGAAGGCCTCGTTGCAGGCCGCTCAAACGATTTTTCAGCAGATGCAGTCCTCGTCGTTGTTCAACATCATCCGCTGATTTTGCCGCAGAAAACCTGGGTTTTCTTCGCTCCTGCGCGTGAGCGCTTGCGCAGGCGGACGGAGTTTATTTTTCGAAGAGTTATACCAACGCTAAAGATTGGCGGGGTGCTGCCGAATAAACCAAACCCCTTGATACACAACGCTTACGTATTTCGTCCCGACGCAGAAAGACAGTAAAAAATACTGAATTTCGCTAAAGGTTCCCGACGCAACGCCGTTATTCATCTCAGCAGCGGCAACGGCCAACTTGATGGCCCCCCTGCGGAGGCTCCAGGCAAGTCCCCCTTGCCGGAAAAATCGCTTAGGAGAAATCAAAATGGCACAGGTAATCAACACCAACGTAATGTCGCTGAACGCTCAGCGGAACCTCAACACCAGCAGCGCCAGCATGTCGACGAGCATCCAGCGTCTGTCGTCTGGTCTGCGCATCAACAGCGCCAAGGACGACGCCGCAGGTCTGGCGATCTCCGAGCGTTTCACCACGCAGATCCGCGGCCTGGACGTTGCCTCGCGCAACGCCAACGACGGTATCTCGCTGGCCCAGACCGCCGAAGGCGCGATGGTGGAAATCGGCAGCAACCTGCAGCGTATCCGCGAGCTGTCGGTGCAGTCGTCCAACGCCACCAACTCGTCCACCGACCGTGACGCGCTGAACTCGGAAGTCAAGCAGCTGACCGCGGAAATCGACCGCGTTGCCAACCAGACCAACTTCAACGGCACCAAGCTGCTGGACGGCTCGTTCTCCGGCGCGCTGTTCCAGGTCGGCGCCGACGCCGGCCAGACCATCGGCATCAACAGCATCGTCGACGCCAACGTCGATTCGCTGGGCAAGGCCAACTTCGCTGCCGCCGTCTCCGGCGCCGGCGTCACCGGCACCGCCACCGCTTCTGGTTCGGTCAGCGGCATCAGCCTGTCGTTCAAGGACGCCAGCGGCTCGGCCAAGAGCGTCACCATTGCCGACGTCAAGATCGGCGCCGGCGACACCGCTGCCGACGTCAACAAGAAGGTCGCCTCGGCGATCAACGACAAGCTCGACCAGACCGGCATGTACGCCTCGATCAAGAGCGACGGTTCGCTGCAGATCGAATCGCTGAAGGCTGGCCAGGACTTCACCTCGCTGTCGGCTGGCACCTCCAGCGCCGCTGGCATCACCGTCGGCGCCGGCATCACCACCGCTTCGGCCGCTTCCGGCTCCACCGCTTCGACCCTGAGCAGCCTGGATATCTCCACGTTCTCCGGCTCGCAGAAGGCCCTGGAAATCGTCGACAAGGCGCTGACCGCGGTCAACTCCTCGCGCGCCGACATGGGTGCGGTGCAGAACCGCTTCACCTCCACCATCGCCAACCTGAGCGCAACCTCGGAAAACCTGTCGGCCTCGCGTAGCCGTATCCGCGACACCGACTACGCCAAGGAAACCGCCGAACTGACCCGCACGCAGATCCTGCAGCAGGCCGGTACCGCGATGCTGGCGCAGGCCAAGTCAGTTCCGCAGAACGTGCTGAGCCTGCTGCAGTAACTGGCAGTGACCTGCCGCCGCAACGCGGCAGTGCTCCGCATCACGTCCAAAGCCCCTCTTCGGAGGGGCTTTTTTTTGTGGCCGCGGCCCGTCCACGCCCGCCATGGACGGTTTGTTGACGCGCGCCGCCGGCCACCACGGGCATGGAACTTGCATCGATAGTCGTCGTGCGCGTGACCCCTCGCCGCCGCTAAAGTCCTCGCGGATGCGGCCGATACCCGTCACGTAATCCCATGCGTCCGTCTGTTTCGGGCGCCCAGACGAGGAATGCAACATGGCATCGGTGATCAGCACTTCTGGCTCCGGATTGGACATCCCTACCGTGGTGTCCACCCTGGTGTCCCGGCAGAAAGACCCCGAGCAAGCACGCATCAACAAGGCCGGCACCGCCGCAACCACGCAGTTGTCGGCGATCAGCCAGATCAAGAGCAGCATGACCACGCTCAAGTCTGCGCTGGACAAGGTGATCAGCAGCGCCGACACCAACGCCTACAAGGCCACGGTGCCGACCGATGCCGGCTTCACCGCCACCACCACCAGCTCGGCGGCGCCGGGCAACTATTCGGTGGAAGTGGTCTCGCTGGCGACCTCGCAGAAACTGGCCTCCGGTGCATTCGCTGCCGATGCCACCGTGGGTAGCGGCACGCTGACGATCGGCTATGGCGATCAGAGCGTCACCGTGGACATCAGCGGCACCGACAAGCTCACCGACATCGCTGCAGCCATCAACAAGGCCGCCGGCGGCAAGGGCGTGACTGCCAGCGTGGTCACCGCCAACGATGGCCAGCACCTGGTCTTCAATGCGGTCGACTCCGGTACCAAGGGCGCCCTGACCATCAGCGCCAGCGACCCCAGCCTGAGCAGCCTGACCTACGGCCCCGGCGTCACCGGCGGGCTGAACCAGACCGTCGCTGCCGCCGACGCGCTGGTACGCGTGGACGGTTTCGAGCGCACGTCCAGCTCCAACACCGTCAGCGACATCGTGCCCGGCGTGGTGCTCACCCTGACCAAGGCCGCTGAAGGCACCAAGTTCAATCTGGGCGTGGCCGCCGACACCAGCGGCCTCAAGGGCAACCTCACCGCGTTCGCCGCGGCCTACAACACGGCCAACACGCTGCTGGCCAAGAGCAGCAGTTATGACGCCACCACCAAGACCGCCTCGGCGCTGACCGGCGATTCGCTGGTGCGCAATCTGCAGCAGCAGCTGCGCGGCCAGGTCAGCGGCAACGTCAACGAACTCAAGGCCCTGGGCCTGACCATCGACAAGGATGGCGTGATGAGTTTCGACGGCGCCAAGTTCGACACCGCCATCGCCTCCGACGGTGGCGCCGCGGCCGAGGTGTTCGGCAAGGACAGCAAGTTTAGTGGCAACCTGACCAAGCTGCTGGACAGCAACGTCAATGCAACCAACGGCACGCTGACCCTGCGCTCGGACAGTTTGAACAAGACCATCAAGGGCTACGAATCGGACCTGGACGATCTCGATGCGCGCATGGAAAAACTCAGCGACCGCTACACCGCGCAGTTCGCCGCGATGGACGCCATGATCAGCAAGTTGCAAGGCAGCACCAGCTCGCTCAGCGGCCTGCTGACAAGCTGATTTCCGTGATGACGATCCTCAAGTCCTGTCAGGGTATTGCCGATACAAGTAAGGCCTATCGTGATTTCGGCCTTGCCTTCCGGCAGGAGCGTCGTCGCAGGAGCGCAGCGCTCCGGGACCAGCGAAGGTCAGCCCATTGAGGAGTCATCCATGTACGGTTCCAATCGTCAGTATGCCGAGCAATATCGCAAGGTCGGCGTGTCCACCAGCGTGACCGAAGCCGATCCGCACAAGCTGGTCTCGCTGCTGTTTGCCGGCGCTTGCCAGCGCATTCGTCTGGCCCAGGCCTGCCTGGCGCAGGGCGACCAGGCGCGCAAGGGCAAGGCCATCGGCGAGGCTTGCGCGATCGTCGGTCACTTGAACGGCTCGCTCGATCACGAAGCCGGTGGCGAGATCGCTGGTAACCTCTCGGCCCTGTACGACTACGTGATGCAGCGGCTGACCGCGGCCAACCTGCACAACGACGAGACCGCGTTGACCGAAGCGCTGGGGTTGCTCAGCGAAATCGACTCGGCGTGGAACTCCATCCCCCTCGAACAACGCGGCCTTTCCGCCGTTTCGTGAGTCCTGCCATGCATAGCGTGCAAAGCCTTCAAGCAGAAATCGCCGACCTCCGCCTGGCCATGGCGCAAGAGGAGTTCGAGGCGATGCCGCAGATGCTGGACAACCACGACCTGCACCTGCGCGAATACGCGCAGCAGGTGGACATCCAGCAGGACCGCGACGCGCTGCAGGCCTTGCTCACCATGCATCAGGACTTGATGCGGATGATGCGCGAACGGCAGCGCAAGCTGCTGGAACTGATCCGCGCACAGCGCACCTCATCGTCGGCCAGCCGCGCCTACGCGCGGGTCGGACGGATCTGATGAGCGCGCTCGGCACACTCGCGCCATCCGCCGATGCCGAGCTGTTTGCCGACACGCTCAGTTGCCAATTGCAGTTGCCGGCCGGCTTCCGCGCCGGGAGCGATGCGGGCGCGCACAGCGCCGCTGAAACCCTGTTGCGCAGTCTTGGCCAGGTCGAAGACCTGCGTATCGAAGAAACCAGCGAGGACCGCGGCGAACTGCCGCTGCTGGTGCAGCGCATGGACGCCAAACTGGATTTGTTGCTGGCGCTGATCGGCCGCCTGGTGCGCCAGGGCGACAGCGGCCTGAGCCAGGGAATGGTGCACTGGTCGGTGCGCGGGATCCGCCTGAGTTGCGCAACCAGTCACCCGCCCGGCACAACCGGCGCCGTTTGCCTGCAGCCGTCCGACTGGCTTCCTGAACTTGTACAGCTTCCTGCCACCGTGCTGGCGAACGCGAGCGATGGCCACGATGTCTGGCTGTGGCTGCGGTTTACCCCGCTCGCGCCAGGCCTGCAGGATGCGCTGGAACGCCACCTGTTTCGCTTGCACCGCCGTCAGATCGCCGACGCCCGCCGCCAGCGTTGATCCGATAGTTGGCGCCGGGCGCCGGGTCAGCTAAGGTGCCCTTTACTGAAAAAGGTCTCTTCTGCGCCGTGCGAGTCATCATCGTCGACGATCACACCCTTGTCCGTGCCGGCCTGTCCAGGCTGCTGCAAACCTTCGCCGGCATCGATGTCGTGGGCGAAGCCAGCAATGCGCAACAAGCCCTGGACATGACGTCCCTGCACCGGCCCGACCTGGTGCTGATGGACCTGTCTTTGCCCGGCCGCAGCGGCCTGGATGCCATGACCGACGTGCTGCGCGCCGCGCCGCGCACGCACGTGGTGATGATGTCGATGCACGACGACCCGGTGCATGTGCGCGATGCGCTCGATCGCGGCGCGGTCGGCTTCGTGGTCAAGGACGCCGCACCACTGGAACTGGAATTGGCGTTGCGCGCCGCCGCCGCCGGGCAGGTGTTCCTGAGCCCGCAGATCTCGTCCAAGATGATTGCGCCGATGCTGGGCCGCGAAAAGCCGGTCGGCATTGCCGCGCTGTCGCCGCGTCAGCGCGAGATCCTGCGCGAAATCGGCCGCGGCCAGAGCAACAAGGAAATCGCCGCCGATTTGGGCATCAGCGTCAAGACCGTGGAAACCCACCGCGCCCGCATGATGGAATCGCTCGGATGCCGTCGCGCCAACGATCTGGTGCTGCTGGCCGCCAAACATCACAACGAGTTGGTCTGACGCGCCATCCGGGCAAGCGTGGGCCAGCGACGCTGAAAACAGTGACGGGATTCCGGCGGGCACGCTTGAGCCCGCCTGCAACGTCAGGAAGTTCCTGACAAACTGTCGGGAAAATCATGAGTCACCTCACCTGACTCCCTGATTAGAAACCCGTCGCGTTGTCCTGCAAGATGCATTCCATCGCTGCTGCGTGCAGCGCCCATCGGAAGCGCTTCCATGAAGACGACCATTTCCGCCCAGCTTGGCCAGCAACTGCACCTCACCCCGCAGTTGCTGCAGTCGATCCGTCTGTTGCAATTGGACGGCATGCAATTGGAACTGGAAATCCGTCGTGCCCTGGAAACCAATCCGTTGCTGGAGTTGGAAGAGCTGGCCGATAACGGGGATCAGGCCGCCACCGACAACGATGGCGCCAGCGATATCGCCGCGTTCGACGAACTGCCGGAAAGCACGATGTGGGACGTGCAGGGCGGCAGTTGGAACGATGGGGACGACGATCGCATGCAGCGCGTGGCCGCCGGCGAGTCGACCGACCCGCATGTGCGCATCCTGCGTGAGCTGGCGCTGGACCTGGACGAGGCGGCATTGGGGGCCGCTGCGTTCTGGCTGGAGCAGACCGACGACGCCGGTTATCTGACCGAAGCACTGTCGACGCTGCAACAGCTGGGCGCCACCCGTCTGGGCATGACCGTGCAGGCGGTGGAAGCGATCCGGCAGCGGTTGCTGCACGGCGACCCGGCCGGCTTGGCCGCCTGCGACCTGCGCGAGTGTCTGCAGGCCCAGTTGAGCGCCCTGCCCGGCCGCGTGCCGGCACGCCACCTGGCTGCGCGCATCCTCGACGGCGATCTGGAGCTGCTGGCCGCGCACGACTACACGGTGCTGGCACGCGCACACGATGCCGAAGTGGACGATGCCCGCGAAGCGGTGCGGCTGATCCTGTCGCTGCAACCTCGCCCCGGCGACGACCTGCTGCAGGAAAACAATGCCAGCGTGATTCCGGATGTGCTCGCCTGGCACGCCGACGACAGCTGGCGCGTCGCACTCAACCCGGCCACCACCCATCGCGTCAGCATCAATCCGGTGCACGAACGCGCGCTGGCCGACGCCGGCGAGACCGCGCAGCCGTTGCGCGACATGCTGCAGGAAGCGCGCTGGCTGACCCGCGGGCTGTCGATGCGCTATGAGACCCTGCTGCGCGCCACGCGTGCCATCGTCGAACGCCAGGCCGCCTTCCTGGCGCGTGGCGAAGAAGCAATGGCACCGCTGACGCTGAAGGAAATCGCCGACGAGATCGGCATGCACGAATCGACCATTTCGCGCATCACCACCGGCAAATACATCCAGACTCCACGCGGCACCTTCGAGCTCAAGCACTTCTTCGCCGTGCGGCTGGAAGGCGCCAGCGTCTCCGGCCAGGCCGTCAAGGCGATGGTGCGCCGCTTGATCGAAAGCGAGCCGGCCGGCCGGCCGCTGGCCGACGAGGCGATTGCCGGATTGCTGTCGCGGCAAGGCGTTAACATTGCGCGCCGCACCGTGGCCAAGTACCGCGAACAACTTGATATCGCACCGGCACGCGAGCGCCGCCGCACCACTAAACCGCTGCTTGCCCGGGCAGGATAAGGACTACTATGAGCAAACTCACCGTGCTGCTGGTCGACGACCACGAGGGCTTCATCAACGCTGCGATGCGTCATTTTCGCAAGGTCGATTGGCTCAATATCGTGGGCAGTGCCGCCAATGGGCTGGAAGCGATCGAGCGCTCTGAGTCGCTGCGCCCCAATGTCGTGCTGATGGACCTGGCCATGCCGGAGATGGGCGGGCTGCAGGCCACGCGTCTGATCAAGACGCAGGACGATCCGCCGTATATTGTCATCGCGAGCCACTTCGATGATGCCGAGCATCGTGAACACGCTCTTCGCGCGGGTGCTGACAATTTTGTCAGCAAGCTGTCCTATATCCAGGAAGTCATGCCAATCCTGGAGGGCCTGACGGAAGGAGCCAGGAATGAGTGAGTCCCGCATTCTGTTGATCGACAGTGACGCCGTGCGCGCCGAGCGCACCGTGTCGCTGCTCGAGTTCATGGACTTCAATCCCCGCTGGGTCACCGACGGCGCCGACATCAATCCTGGCCGTCACCGCCACGATGAGTGGATGGCGGTGATGGTGGGCTCGGCGCAGGACGCCGCACAGGCCGACAAATTCTTCGACTGGCTGGCCGATGCCAAGCTGCCGCCACCGGTACTACTGATGGAGGGCAGCCCGAGCGCGTTTGCGCAATCCCACGGCCTGCACGAAGCCAATGTGTGGGCGTTGGACACTCCCCTGCGGCATGCGCAGCTGGAAGCGTTACTGCGCCGTGCCAGCCTCAAGCGGCTGGACGCCGAGCACCAGGCCGGTGTGCAGCAGGACTCCGGCCCGACCGGCAACAGCGAGGCAGTGACCCGCCTGCGCCGGCTGATCGACCAGGTGGCCGCGTTCGACACCACCGTGCTGGTGCTGGGCGAATCCGGCACCGGCAAGGAAGTGGTGGCGCGCGCCATCCACCAGCATTCGCCGCGGCGCGACGGGCCGTTTGTGGCAATCAATTGCGGCGCGATCCCGCCGGATCTGCTGGAAAGCGAACTGTTCGGGCACGAAAAAGGCGCCTTCACCGGCGCGCTGACCACCCGCAAGGGTCGCTTCGAGATGGCCGAGGGCGGCACGCTGCTGCTGGACGAAATTGGCGACATGAGCCTGCCGATGCAGGTCAAGCTGCTGCGCGTGCTGCAGGAGCGCAGCTTCGAGCGCGTTGGCGGCGGGCAGACCATCCGCTGCAACGTGCGCGTGATCGCCGCGACCCACCGCAATCTGGAATCGCGCATCAGCGATGGCCAGTTCCGCGAGGACCTCTTCTATCGCCTGAATGTGTTTCCGATCGAAATGCCGGCACTGCGCGAGCGCGTGGACGATCTGGCCATGCTGGTGCAGACCATTGCGGGCCAGCTGGCACGCACCGGTCGCGGCGAAGTGCGCTTTGCCGACGAGGCCCTGCAGGCGCTGCGCAGCTACGATTGGCCGGGCAATGTGCGCGAACTGACCAATCTGGTCGAGCGCCTGGCGGTGCTGCATCCCGGCGGGCTGGTGCGGGTGCAGGATCTGCCGGCGCGTTATCGCGGCGATTTCGCTTCGGCCATTCCGGTCGAGCTGCCGCCGGAGCCGGCGTTGGTGGCAGCACCGGTCGAAGTCAGCGCCCTGCCGAGCAATGTGGTGACGCTGCAACCGAAGACCGCCGATGCCGAACCGGCCGCCACGTCCAGCCTGCCGGACGATGGCATCGATTTGCGCGGGCATATGGCCAATATCGAGTTGGCGTTGATCAACGAAGCCCTGGAACGCACGCAGGGCGTGGTGGCGCATGCCGCTCAGCTGCTGGGCCTGCGCCGCACCACGTTGGTGGAGAAGCTGCGCAAGTACGGCATCGATCGCGAGCAGACCGAGCTGGCCAACTGAGCCAGCACACGCTCGGGTTCCGCTCGCTGGCATAGCGCTTGCTTCAGCAGGATCACTCCGTTCGCAGCTGCCGGCTGCGGCGGAATCCCGACATCCACCCGCACCAGCGAGGCATTGATGCCCATTCCCGTCACCAGTCCGCTGCTGCCGCCGCTGGAAGAGTTCCTGCCCTATCTGGAACGGATCTGGACCAGCCGCATCGTCAGCAACGGTGGCGAGATGCACCGGGCGTTGGAGCAGGCGTTGTGCGATTACCTGGGCGTTCCGCACCTTGCACTGCTGACCAATGGCACCACTGCGTTGATCACCGCCCTGCAGGCGCTGCGCATCACCGGCGAAGTGATCACCACGCCCTACTCGTTCGTGGCTACCGCGCATTCGCTGCTGTGGAAAAGCATCACCCCGGTGTTCGTGGACATCGATCCGGTGACGCTCAACATGGACCCTTCGAAGATCGAAGCGGCCATCACCCCGCAGACCACCGCGATCATGCCGGTGCACTGCTATGGCACCGCCTGCGATACCAGCGCAATCACCCGCATCGCCGATATCTATAACCTCAAGGTGATCTACGACGCGGCGCATGCCTTCGGGGTGCGCGATGACGGCGGCTCGATCCTGCGCCACGGCGACCTGAGCGTGTTGAGCTTCCATGCGACCAAGGTCTTCAATACCTTCGAGGGCGGCGCGATTGTCTGCCCCGACGAAAGGACCTATCAGCGCATCGGGCATCTGAAGAACTTCGGCTTCGTCGACGAAACCACGGTGGTGGCACCGGGCATCAACGGCAAGATGAACGAGATCAGCGCAGCGTTTGGTCTGCTGCAGCTCAAGCACATCGATGAGGCCATTGCGCAACGCAGTACCATCGATGCGCAGTACCGGCAACGGTTGAGCGATGTGCGCGGCATCCATTGCGTTGCGCGGCTCGATCACTCCACGCCCAACTACGCGTACTTTCCGATTCTGGTGCAGGACGACTACCCACTGGCGCGCGATGCGCTATACCAATTGATGCGCGAGCACGGCATCCTGGTGCGGCGCTACTTTTATCCGTTGATCAGCGACTTCCCGATGTATCGTGCCCTACCCTCGTCGGCGCCGGCATGGTTGCCGGTGGCGCGCTCAGTGGCCGCGCAGGTGCTGTGCCTGCCAATCTTTCCTGGCTTGAGCAGCGATCAGGTGGATACCATCGCCGATCTCATCGCCGGCCAACAGGCGACGTGACCGTATAACGCTGCAGCTGCATTTCAACCTCACATCTCTACAACAGGCAACCAGGCGAGCTCGCATGACCCAGGCAACATTTATCGAGAATTTCCTCTCCGCCACCGACTTCCAGGAGCCGGTGGAAGTGACGATGGACACCGTGCTGCTCGAGCTCCCGGAATGGGATTCGCTGGCGGCGCTGGGCGTGATCGTGATGTTCGACATGGAATACGGCAAGACCATCACCGGCGAAGATCTCGCCGTTGCCATCACCGTCGGCGATCTTTACAAACTGACCGAGGCGTAAGCACCATGCCGACCTCCACGCTGCATAACGTCCGCTTTGCCGGCATGGCGACATGCGTGCCAAAGCGTGTAGTGTCCAATCTCACCGATTGCCGTCCGCAGATTCGCTCCGAGCGCGAGCGGCTGGTGCGCAACATCGGCATCGAGACCCGGCGGATGGCATCGGAATGGCAGTGTTTTTCCGACCTGGCCTTCGATGCGACCGAGGTGCTGCTGGAAAAGCTGCAGTGGAAGCGCGAGGAGATCGATGCATTGATCGTGGTGACCCAGTCGCCGGATTACCCGATTCCGGCCACCGCCATCATCCTTCAGGACAGGCTGGGGCTGTCGCATGCCACGGTCGCCTTCGACGTCAACCTGGGCTGCTCGGCCTACCCGTTTGGCATCAACCTGCTCGGCTCGATGATCGCTGCCGGTGGCGTCAAGAAGGGCCTGCTGCTGGTCGGCGACCGCAGCGCCAACCTTGAAGACCCGATCTTCTCCGACTCCGGCACCGCCACGGCGCTGGAGTTCAGCGCCGACGCGCCGCCGATGTATTTCGACCTCAACAGCGATGGCAGTGGCTACAAGGCCATCATCCTGCCGGTGGGTGGTCACCGCGAACCGGTCGGCATCCAGCACTTGGTGCCGTATCGCGACGAGGCGGATGGTGCCTGGAAGCGTGGCGTGGACCTGATCCTGGACGGCGTGGCAGTGCTGAGCTTCTCTACCCAGCGCATTCCACCTGCCGTGCAGAAACTGCTTGAGTACACCGGCGTGGCCAAGGAAGACATCGATTACTTCGTGTTTCACCAGGCCAACCGCATGATCAACGAGACAATTCGCAAAAAGCTCGGCCTGCCGGTGGAAAAGGTGCCTTCGACACTGCGCGACTTCGGCAACACCAGCGGCGCCTCGCTGCCGGTGACCATGACCGCGCGCATTAATAAGGAACTGGAATCGGGCCGCAAGCGCGTGCTGCTATGCGGCTTCGGCATCGGGCTGTCGTGGGGCACCTGCCTGGTGGATATCGAGGGCGCGGTGTTTCCTGATTTGATCGAGTCATGACGGCCACACCTGCAGCAACCACTGATGCGTTCGGGCTGCAAAACAAGACCGTTCTAGTGACCGGCGCGTCGTCGGGCATTGGCGCTGCAGTCGCCACGTTGTGCGCGCGTCTGGGCGCGAGGGTGGTGCTCACCGGCCGCGATATTGCGCGACTGGATGCGGTTGCGGTCGCGTTGCAGGGCAATGGGCATGCGGTGGTGGCCGGCGATCTGACCGAAGAAGACACCCGTACACGTCTGATCAACGCTGCAGAACGGTATCACGGGCTGGTTTCCTGCGCAGGCATCGCGGCGCTGGTGCCGTTCCGCATGGCCGCAGAAAAGCATCTGCAACAAATGCTGTCGGTGAACTATCTGGCACCGATCGCGCTGACGCAGCAGTTGCTGGTCAAGCGCCGCCTGAGCGAAGGCGCATCGCTGGTCTATATCTCGGCATTGTCCGCACGCGCGGCGCCTCAGGCCGCCGCCGGCTACGCAGCATCCAAGGCAGCGCTGGAAGCTGCGGTCCGCACGCTGGCGCTCGAACAGGCCAAACACGGCATCCGCGCCAACTGCATCGCGCCAGGCTACGTGGACACGCCCATGCTGAAGAAATTGGGCGCCGCAGCAGACCTGGACGACAAGATCGGACTGACGCCGCTGGGGCGCATCGACCCGGACGACATCGCCAAAGGCGCGGTGTATCTGCTGTCGGGGGCCAGCCGCTGGATTACCCGCAGCGCCTTGACCATCGATGGCGGGATTTCCCTGCCCATCCGCCTATGAGCATTGACACTACCATGGCAGCAGAAGATCCTGTTTCCGCGCTGCTGCGCGACCTATATGGCCTGCACGGCAAGACCGTATTGGTGACCGGCGCATCCAAAGGCATCGGTGAAGCGGTCGCACGTGCATGCGCCGCCGCAGGGGCACGCCTGATCGTCACCGGGCGCGATGCGGAACGTCTGCAAACCACGCTGGCATCGCTGCACGGCGATGGCCATCGCCTGTTTGCTGGCGACCTGAGCGATGCGGCTGTCGTGCAACAACTCGCTGCCGATTGCGGGCCCGTCGACGGTGTGGTGCACAGCGCCGGCATTCGCGGGCTGTCGCCGATGAAGCTGGTAAGCGAAAAATTCCTGCGCGAGATCATGGACATCAACTATCTGGCGCCGGTGATGCTGACCCGCCACCTGTTGGCGCGGCAATCACTGCGCTCCGGTGGCTCGGTGATTTTCCTGTCGTCCATCGCCGCGTTGACCGGTACTGTCGGCGTTGGTCCGTATGCAGGCTCGAAGGCCGCATTGCTGGGTACTTTGCGACCGTTGGCGCTGGAGCTAGCACGTCGGAAAATCCGCGCCAACGCGTTGTGCCCCGGCCTGGTCGAGACCTCATTGATCAACGAGGACAAGGCCTGGTTCGAGGAAAGTCGCAAGCGCTATCCGCTGGGCATCGGGCAGCCGGAAGACGTTGCATTGGCATGCCTGTACTTCCTCTCCGATGCCAGCAGCAAGGTCACCGGACAAGCCTTCAGCATGGACGGAGGCGTGGAATTCGCATGACATCCGCTACTCCCGCACCGCCTTATCACCTGCTGATCGTTGGCGCAGGTGGCTACGGAAGAGATATCGCATCGCTGGCATACCATGAGGATCCGGCTTTCGGCGTCGAATGGGACATCAAGGGTTTTCTGGACGACCGCGCGCATCTGCAGGGTACATCGCGGTGGCCGATCGTCGGCGACCCTGTCACCTATCAACCCGTCGAAGGCGATATTTTCATCTGCGCGATCGGCAACCCGGTGGAGCGACGCCGCTACGCTCAGGCGCTGATCGAAAAGGGCGCGGACTTCATCGTGTTCCACCCACCTCCTTCGCGCGAGGCATCTGCCGGTTACATCGGGCGCGGCGGCGTTTTCGATTCGCGCGTGTCCATCGGCTCGGGCAGCCGGCTCGGTGAGTTCGTCACTGTGCTCTCTACCTCGATCATCGCGCACGAAGTCAGCATAGGCGACTACGTACAGATCGGCAGCTTCGTCTTCATTGGTGGCGGCGTGGTCATCGGCAACGAGGTGACAATTCATCCGCATGCCACCATCATTCCCGGCATCACAATCGGCGACGGCGCCATCATCGGCGCCGGCAGCGTGGTGGTAAAAGATGTTCCCTCCAACAGCACCGTGGCTGGCAATCCTGCGCGCGTCATCTTCAGTAGGTAGCGCGCAAATATGCACTTCAGGAGGTAGGAGATGAGACGCCACGCACTTGACGTCAAACACTACACCAGCCCGCATACCTTCGAGCTGGAGCAGGCGCGGCTGTTCGGCCGATTGTGGACATTTGTCGGTTTTTCATCATTAGTGGCCAAACGTAATCAGTTCTTCGCGCGCCAGGTTGCTGGTGTGCCAGTGCTGGTGCAGCGCACCGATGCCGGAATTCGCGCCTTTATCAATCAGTGCCCGCATCGTCAATCGGCGATCCAGATCGACAGCCATGGCAAGCGGCCGTTGGTGTGCCCGTATCACGCATGGTCGTTCGGACCGGAGGGCGAGTTGCGTGGCCTGCCCAACCCAGGTCTGTACCAATTCACCGCCGAAGAGAAGGACGCCATCTGTCTGCGCAAACTGCACCTAGAGCAGGTCGGCCAGCTGTTGTTCGTCAATCTCTCCGAACAACCCTTGCCGCTGACCGAACAGTTTTCACCCGAGTACCTGGAGCAGCTGCGCCTGGCGTCCTCGCATCTGGACTCGCAGATCATCTACAGCTGCCATCGGGTGCGCTACAACTGGAAGTTGAACATGGAAAACGTCAAGGACTATAACCACGTCCCTTTCGTTCACCCCAAGACCTTCGGCCCGTTGATGACGAGTACGGACAAGGCGGCACGCACCCAGGAGTCTGGGTCCGACGCTGCTTCGCCGGTGAAACAACTACTACAGTCCAAGGCCGTTCCCGCATTGAGCGAGCTCAGCTTCCCGGTCAAGGCGCATATCACAGCGCAAAGTAGCTGGTTTCGTTCGCTATGCGACCGCTACGGCGAGGATGAGGCCTACTACAACTGGTTCGTCTACCCTAACGTCAACTTCTGCAGTGTGCGCGGCGACTATTTCCTGCTTCAGCAATACGATCCGGTTTCGTCATCGGAAACCGACTACCACCTGTGGGTAATGACAGCGCAGCGCAAGCACGAGCGCACCGACTTCACGGCCCTGTTGAGCGATCTGATCCGCGGCGAGCGTACCGTCATCGCGGAGGATACTGTCTTGTTGGAACGCATGCAGGCCGGTTTCGGACCGCACTCCGACCACATCACGCACGGCGATTACGAGATTCAACTGGTGCGCCAGCATCGTTGGTACCGCGGCGCGGTGCTGGAGGAAACGCATTGACCTCACTCATCCTGCTGGGTCAGGACGATGCGCTAACGCAGGCGGTACGCGCGGCAAACGCATGCGGATTGGTGCACACCGTGATCGAACTGAAATCGGCCGACCGTCACAACTTCGAGCTGGACGACATCTTCGCGCGCTTCCCGACGGCAGACAGCGAAGTTTTTGTCGCGCTGGACGCACGGGCGGTGAACTACGCACGCCACAAGCTGGTCGCGCAGCTGCGGCTTGCCGGCTATCGATTGGCGAACCTGATTTCGCCAACGGCCATAGTCGATGACGATGTGCGTTTGGCAGGCAATGTCTACATCGGACCCGGGTGCAACGTTGCTCCTGGCACGCGCATCGGCGTCGGTTGTTGGCTCGATCGCCAGGTCGTGATCGAGTCCGATGTCCGCCTGGGTGCCTGCACAACTCTACATGCAGGCGTCTCGATTGGGCGAGCTGTGGACATCGGGCAAGGCAGTACACTGGGCAGCGGCAGCATCGCAGGCGCTGGCACGAAAATCGGCCGTCATTGCGAGTGGCTGCTGCCCGGCGTATTGCCCATCACCCTCCCGGACCGTTCCTTCTACGATGCGCTGATGCCCCAGGGAGCACGCATTTTGTGATTGACCTAATCATTCAAACAGCCCAACAAACTTTGCCTTTCCCGAGAACATGTAATGACGCTGGATGAGTACCAACGGATGAGCATCAATCCCGACGGGGACGACCGCATCCTGCGTGAATGCCTTGTTGCCTGCGCGGACTCGTATGCGCGCGAGCCGAACTTTTGCGTGCCGAAAGAGGCGCGTCGGGTGTTGGAAGAGAAAGGAAAGAGGGTGCAGGTGGTCCTGCTCGGCAGCAAGCTGTTCGGGAGCGTATTCGTACGAGAGGCAGCATCACGCGTCGACATCGTCGGCGTCGTGGACGACTACAAGGTCGATAGCGGCCAGACCTTCCACGGCATCCCTTTCATTACGTCCGCGACTCTGATCCATTGGGCACGCACCCGCCAGATTGTCTGTGTTAACACGTGTCGCTTCGACTACTCGCGTCGTTACTTCAAACACCTCACGTTTGCAAACAGCATTCCTCTACTCAACTACGAGCAGGCCATCCGTTGGCTAGGCATTACGGCATGCAGCGATCACCGGGTAGACGACTGGGGCAGTTACATCGTCCGCAACTTGCCGCGCTTCGATGCCCTGGCTACGCGCCTCGGCGATCCATACTCTCGCTTCACGCTGTTCAGCGTGCTGCTGGCGCATTTGAGCTGCAATCCGGAATGGCTCCTCCACGCAGCCAAGCCATATTCGAGTCTGTATTTTCGATCAGGTCTGTTCGTGCCTGGTTTGAAGGAATGCTTTGCCGACTGCGGTGCGTCGATCGCCGAATCAAGCCGCGCCTTCCTGGATAGCGTGGATGAACGATTTGAAAAAATATGGATGATCGAGCCCGACCAGATCAATGGCAGCACACTCCGTGAATTCATCCAGACCCGTTCTTCTCTGTCCGGCGATAATTGCAAAATTGAGTTAATTGCGTGCGCTTTGGGAGAAGCAGATGGCGAACTGCCGTTCCTGCATGAAGGCGGACATGGCGGCCAACTGGTGCCGGTGCCGTCTGGGCAGGCACACTGCCACAACGTGTCGGTACGCCGCCTGGACGACCTGCTCGATCGCACACCGACACTCATAAAAATGGACATTGAAGGAGCGGAGCTGGGGGCCTTGCGCGGTGCCAGTGCGCACATCGCAACGGGACGTCCAACGTTAGCGATTTCCGCGTATCACCGCTCCTCGGACTTACTTGATCTGGTCGACGCAATTGAAAACATCCGCGACGATTATCGTATCGGCCTGCGCCACCACACCGAGGACCGATGGGATACCTGCCTTTACTTCTATTAGGTCATCCGCCTCAAGCAATCTGACCTTTCCCAATAAACAAAGCAGCCTCTTTCCTCATGCGTAATGGCTGCAAGACGGAATTGAATGTCGAGAACAGCTGCACTTTTATACGAAGGTCGTCATACGGAATTGTCATATACCCACAGCGGATACCACATGCAGCCTTGAATAGGAACCAAGCCAAATGGCGTTAGCAATCGGTTCGATCGAGCGAGCCACCATCAAGTACCCTGGACTGGATCCGGCGTGTACTAAGCTTGTCGGTTGGGGAGCCGGACAGTTCTTCCGCGATTTCTATCCGGCCATCGCCGAACGGTTGAACCTGGCGTACACCATCTGTCCGCGGCAGGAAAATCAGGGCGCGACGGTCCATGGAATCCAAGTCAGGCCGCCCTCTGCGCTGAATGACGAATCCACCGACGATGTGCTGATTGTCATCTTCTCTAATCACTACCCGGAGGTGATGAATCAGATCGCAGCGGCGCATGGCCACTTCCGCACGGTGCGCGCAGTCGATTACGACCAGAGCAGCATCGTGACGCTGCAGGAGTTGCAGAAGCTTGCCGGCCTGTTGCCGGACCTGCGCATCTCGCGTCGGCTGATCTCGCCGGAGGCGGGAATTTTCGTCCAGGGTCTTGCGTCCGACTTCACACCACTGGTGCTGGCCTGGAATCGGCTGCATTTTCCTGATGTCTATCAGTGCATGGTGACATGGGACCATCAGTCCGAGGAGCTCCTTGATCGCTGCCGTCCCTGGCTGGACAAACTGATCCTGGTGCCGCAGCCGGAGAACCTTGGCCTGCATTACCGCAACGCCGTACTCAGGTCGGCGCGGTTGGGGGCCGAGCACCTGGCCGAGCATGGAATACCGGTCGCCGTGCGCTGCCGCAGCGATAACGTGCTTACCGGATCGGTCCACAAGGTCATCGATACGTACTTTCGCGCCAAACGCAACCAGGGAAAGATTGCTGTGTCGTTGGCGGCTTCCTGGCAGCACATGCCGTTCCACTTTTCGGAAAAAGCCATGTTGGGCAGGACCGATGACATGGTGGCGTTATGGTCGACCCTGGAAGACCCGCGGCCAGCCAGTTATGCGGACGATGAATTGTCGCCGACACTTGAACTCGCACCGGAACGACATTTCCAGGAGCTCAGCCAGTACACCTTCGAGTCTTCGTTGTGGCGGGACTATGCACGCCGTCTCGGATTCCCTACAGACACCTTGGCCGACGGCTATCGCTTTGCGCAGTCGCGGCTGCTTGCCCTGGAACCGCATATGAGTTGGAGTTCGCTGAAGTTTGTGCCTTTGTTCAACGTGGTGCGCGACACCAGCTATTCCTTCTCGATGGACAGCTGGAACCGCCTGTTAACAGATCCCGAGGCGGCGCTGGAGGCTGCGGAAGCAGTCAGCCGGCTGGCGCTCAATTCGACCGACTTCTGGCAAGGACGAGCGGGCTGACCGCTCCGAACGGCCAATATATCGGTTGCCAGGAGGCTTCCATGACTTACGCCATCATCATCCCCGCGCGGCGCGACTCTTCGCGCCTGCCCGGAAAACCGCTGATCGAGTTGGGCGGCGTGCCCATGATCGTGCGCACCTATCAGCAATGCGCCAAAGCGGCGCCAGCCGAGCGCATTCTCGTCGCCACCGATTGCGATGTGATTCAACGTACCTGCGAGCAGGCCGGCATCCGCACCTTGATGACCTCCAGCGACTGCCTGACCGGCACCGATCGTGTTGCCGAGGTCGCGCAGCAGCTCGATGTGGACACCTATATCAATGTGCAAGGTGACGATCCGCTATTCAATCCGCAGGACGTGCGTCTGCTGATCGACGCTGCGGCAGCTTCACCGAATGATGTCATCAACGGTTACTGCCCTGTCGCCAACATCGACGAGTTCCGTAACCCGAGCGTGCCCAAGGTGGTGGTTCGCCCGGATGGGCGTCTGCTGTACATGTCGCGCGCGGCGATCCCGGTCACCAAGCAAGGCGAGTTCCGGCGCGCCTGGCGGCAGGTGTGTGCGTACGCGTTTCCCAAACAAGCCTTGCAGGCGTTTGCGTCGGTATCTTGCAAGACCACGTTGGAAGACATTGAGGACATCGAGATCCTGCGTTTTCTGGAACTTGGCTTTGAAGTGCGTATGGTGCAGATGAGCAACCAATCGATCGCGGTGGATACGCCGGCTGATGTCGTGCGGGTGGAAGCAGCACTACGCATGACGCAGCTCGGCGAGCGGAACGCGCCATGACGCAGGATAAGATGCCCCACACGCCGCCCGGCGTGCATTCGCCCATCTGTGGCACTTCCGATCTCAGAAATGAAGAACATGCCCGGGCGTATTCGCCACGCCGCTTCTTCGACCAGTTACTGACGACCAACGCCCCATTGATAGTGGACGTGGGCGCGCATCGCGGGGAGTCGATTCAGCACTTCAAGTCGATCTATCCGGATTGCCAGTTGTATTCGTTCGAACCGGACCCGCAGAATTTTGCCGAACTGGAAAAAGTGGCTGCTCAGTTCGGCACGACCACCATGTGCGTTGCGTTGGGCGAGAAGGAAGAAGTCGGTCATTACTACCGGCAGAGCATCTCGCACCTGGGCGGGTTGCTGCCGGTCAATGCGGATTCCACCGACTCGCTTGGCTATGCGCGGCAGGCGTCGAACGAGGAGATTGTGGTCAGCAAGACCACTCTCGACAACGCCTGCGCCGCGCTGGGAATCGCACAGATAAATATTCTCAAGATCGATGTGCAGGGGTTTGAGCGTCAGGTGCTGGAAGGCGCGACTGCGATCCTGCAACACACCGACTGCGCAGTGATCGAGATCGGCCTTTACGATTTCTACGGCAAGACCAACAGCTTCGTCGAGGTGGTCAACCTGATGCAGGCGGCCGGCTTTTCGTTGTGGGACATCGCCAAGCTGTCGAAGAATCCTAAGAGCTTGCGCACTGATTGGATCGAAGTGGTTTATCGCAAGGAATCAGCACAGTCGCAATATCTGCCGCAGCCATGAACGCAGCCGGAAACCTGCCAGGCGGTCTATGCCGACGTCGACGTGTGCAAGCATGCTAACGATCAGTCATTTAACGTCATGAGCCACGCTGTTGACGCGGCGAAAAATTCGACTTGCCAGCCTATCCTATCCTGGGCAGTGTCATGGTTTGGTGTGCGCGTCGTGCATCGAAACGTCCTTTAGATCTCGACGGATATCATCCTATCGACGCATCTCAGCAGTATTCTGAAGCGAGGAAACCACCATGGAAATCTCGGGCAAGACAACGATTGTTCCGGTAGGAACTCAATTTGCGAATGTCGGCGTTGCAGCCAACGTTGTTACGCAAATTGTCTCTCCTGCCACCAACCAGTACGGCCTCGTGATTCGCACATGTAGTCTGAGCGGCGCTTCGTCCGCAATAGGCCTTGCCGTCTACGCAGATACTTCGGCACCATCCGGATATGGGGACGGAACCAAAAGGGTGATATTTCTCGGCGTTGCTCCTCCCTCAGACCACTTCCCCTACCAGGTCTACCTACCTCCCGGCTATGGCGTTTGGCTGGTAACGAACGGAAACGGCAGTATCAACATAACCTATGACGTCCTGGATAGACTGCCCACCGGCCTTTGACTGTTCACCGGCCCAGATCTCGAGTGCATTGCGCTATCAATGCGTCCATCGTTGACATGCAGGAGACCTGGATCACAGCACTCGTAATCCTGCAACCTTGTCTGGACATCACCACTCACCGGTCGAGGGTATTTTCATCGCCCACACCCGTTCAGGCGAGCAAGCCAGGCACGGGGCATTGATGTGGCGTTCTTCGTTGGACGATCCATCTGCCGCGCAAGCGATGGGCTTGATGAGTGCTGCCGAATTCCGGTGGCACGCCGCCAAACGCCACTGCCTGCTCTTGAATGCCAAATGGCCCGTAACCAAGCGCGTTGCCTACTTCAGGAGCCAGGCAGGACGGAAATGGTCGCCGATGGGCAGCACGGTAGCAGCGCAGCCATTCCTCCCGATAACGACGCGTCATGCTTCGAGCGGCATGCATATTGCATCGGTTCGGCCAATCCGATGCTCGCTGCCTTCCGCGTGATCGGACCAATTCGCGTTGGCACTGCATCCAGCATCGGATAATTCTTGAATGATCAACTCGAACCACCACCCGTGAGCTCTCCTGCCCTAGTCAGCATCGTCATGCCGACCTACAAGCCACGCTATTTCGCGCAGGCGCTGGACAGCGTGCTGGCGCAGACTTACACGGTGCTGGAGCTGGTGATCTGCGACGACAACGCCGATGGCGCCATCGAGGCCGTGCTGGCTTCGAGGCTGGCTGACGCCCCATTTCCGATCCGCTACCACCGCAATACCCCCCGCCTCGGCGAACTCGGCAGCACGGTCAAGGGGATCGGCCTGGCGCAGGGCGAGTACGTCAAGTTCCTGCACGACGACGACGTGCTGGAGCCGGACTGCGTCGCGCAGCTGGTGGGCGCAATGGAGCGCAACCCCGGCACCGCGCTGGCGTCCTCGCGCCGGCTGCGGATCGACGACGACGGTGCGCCGTTGCCGGACATCCTGGCCACCAGCTTCCCGTTTGCCGAGGATGTGCTGATCGACGGGCCCGAGCTGGTGTCGTTCCTGGCCGACCACGCCATTAACTTCATCGGCGAGCCGAGTTGCGTGCTTGCACGGCGCGCCGACCTGATGGCGCTGGGTGGCGAGCTGATGATGTTGAACGGCAAGGCCATCCACTGGGTTGGCGACCTGGCGATCTACGTCAAACTGCTGCGTCGCGGCAACCTGGCCTTGCTGTCCAGCCCGCTCACGCAGTTCCGCGTGTCCAGCGCGCAGTTCAGTCAGGCCGGCCGCGATCAGCCCGGTATCGGCGATCAAGGCCACGACGACCTGCGCCAGGGCATCCGCCAACTCGGCTGGCGGCGCGAGGGCGGCGACAACCGCCAGGTGCGTGTCGCCCCGCTTAGCCCGCACAAGGCGCGGGTGTTCAAGTCGGTGGATCTGGTCAACGCCTTGATGCAGAGCGCAGGAATGGCCGAGCGCGTGTCGCCGGCCACCTGGCTGGGCGTGCGCCATCCCAGCGATGTGCAGCGCGCGTTGATCGAGGCCCGCTTGCAGGCGCATGCGGGCGGCCCGCGGATCGCAGTGATGGTGGTCGACAGCGACGGCGATGCGGCAGCGGTGGCCGCAACCCAGGCCAGCCTGGCGGCGGTGGCGTGTTATCGGAACCAGCAGACCTGGGTGATCAGCAGCTCGCCGCAGCAGGCCGCCGACCACGGCGGGCGCGGTGTGCTGATCGGTCCGGACGGCTTGGTGCCCGCGCTCAATCGGACCATCGCCACGCAACAGTCCATCGACTGGGTGCTGCTGGTCCAGGCCGGCAGCCTGTTCACCGCCAGTGGCCTGCTGATGCTGGCGCTGGAGATGCTCGCGCTGCCTGACACGTGTCAGGCCATCTACGCCGATGAAGTGGTCGCGCTGGACGGCGGTCAACTGGGGCTGGCGATGCGGCCGGCGCTGTATCTGGACATGTTGCTCAGTTCACCGTCGACGATGTCGCGGCATTGGCTGTTCCGGCACCAGACGCTAGTGGCCGATGGCGGCTTTGCAACCGAAACGAGCGACGCCTTCGAACTGGATTACCAGCTTGGGCTGGTCGAACGCTACGGCCTGGCCTGCATCCAGCACATCGCCGAACCCTTGCTGGTGGCATCGGCCACCACGCGGCATGGCGACGAAGACGAGCAGCGCGCCATCAGCCGCCATCTTGCCGCGCGCGGGTACGTGGACGCGGTGGTGAGCAGCAACGGCCCCGGCAGGCACGCGGTGGACTACCGTCATGCACAGCAACCATTGGTCAGCATCCTGGTGCTGGTGGATGGACGCCTGGCGCAGGTGCAGCGCTGCCTGGAAAGCGTGCTCGCCAACACCGGCTACCCGCACTACGAGCTGCTGTTGCTGGATCGCGGCGACAGCGCCGAGCCGGCGCTGTGCGACTGGCTGGCGGGCATCGACAACCTCGGCCTGCAGCAGATCCGCGTGCTGCGCTTCGAAGGCGACCCCTCGCGCGAGGCAGCCTGCAATGCGGCAGCCGAACAGGCACGTGGGGAGGTGTTGCTGTGGTTGGCGGCCGGTACGGCAGCGATCAAGGCTGATTGGTTGGCGCAGCTGCTCAACCACGCGCTGCGCCCGGAGGTCGGCGCGGTGGCCGGCAAGCTGCTGCGCGGCGACGGCACCGTGCATCACGCCGGCCTGCTGCTGGGCCTGGGCGCACCGGCAGCACGCGCCTTCGCAGGTGCGGCGTTCGACGAATCGGGCTATCTGCAGCGCCTGCAACTGGATCAGAACTACAGCGCGCTCAGTGGCGAATGCCTGATGCTGCCGCGCCAGCTGTTCCTGGACGCCGGCGGCTTTGCGCAGGAACCGGCATTGGCGCAATGGAGCGACGTCGACCTGTGTCTGCGCCTGCAGCAGGCCGGCTATCTCAATGTCTACGCCGCGCGCGCGCAGCTGTTGATCGACCCGCCCGACGCGACGCCCGCCACTGCACTCGACGAAGAAGCGATGTATGCGCGTTGGCTGCCGGTGATGGCCAACGACCCGGCCTACAACCCGGGATTTTCGCTGGACCCGGGCGCCGGCTTCCAGCTGGCCGACCCGCGCGCCAGTTGGCGGCCGCTGCAGTCGTGGCGACCGCTGCCGACGATGATCGCCCTGCCCGCCGATATCGAAGGCTGCGGCCACTACCGGGTAATCCAGCCGCTGCGCGCCCTGCGCGAAGCCGGCATGGTCGAAGGCGTGCTGTTCAACGGCTATCTGGAGATCAGCGAGCTGGCACGCCAGGATCCCGACGTGGTGATCCTGCAACGCCAGGTCGGCGAGCCGCGACTGGAAGCGATGCGGCGCATGCAGGCGCTGTCGCGTGCGTTCAAGGTCTACGAGCTGGACGACTACCTGCCCAACCTGCCGCTGAAGAACGCGCATCGCGAGCACATGCCCAAGGACATCCTCAAGACCGTGCGGCGAGGGCTGGGCATGGTGGACCGCTTCGTGGTGTCCACCCCCGCCCTGGCCGAGGCGTTCGCCGGGTTGCATGGCGATATCCGCGTGGCCGAAAACCGCCTGCCGCCGCATTGGTGGGAACAGCTGCCCGTGCGGGCCGAACGCCAGGGTGGCAAGCCGCGGATCGGCTGGGCTGGCGGCGCCAGCCATACCGGCGACCTGGAGCTGATTGCCGACGTGGTGAAGGAGCTCGCCGGCGAAGTGGAATGGGTGTTCATGGGGATGTACCCATTTGCGCTGCGCCAGCATATTCACCAGTTCCAGCCGGGTGTGCCGATCGATGAGTACCCCGCCGCGCTGGCGGCGCTGGACCTGGATCTGGCGCTGGCGCCGGTGGAGCAGAACCTGTTCAACGAATGCAAGAGCAATCTGCGGCTCCTGGAGTACGGCGCCTGCGGTTACCCGGTCATCGCCAGCGACGTGCGCTGCTACCAGGGCAGCCTGCCGGTGACGCTGGTGAAGAACCGCTACCGCGACTGGATCGGCGCCATCCGCGAGCACTTGGCCGACCTGGACGCAGCACGCGCCAAAGGTGCGGCCTTGCGCGAGGTGGTGCGGCGCGACTGGATGCTCAGCGGCAGCAATCTGGACACCTGGCGAGCCGCCTGGTTGCCGGACTAATGCGGATGCGCTGCTTCAGCTGACCACCCACCGGGTTGCCCTCATCCGGCGCTGCGCGCCACCTTCTCCCGCAGGCGGGAGAAGGAACACCTGGCTGCGGGAGAAAACAAGCCAATCGCTGCGACGCGGCCGCGACCGGAACGCCCCCGCGCCGGAATCCCGGCGCCATTTCGGCACGCCGCTTGCATTGGTGTGGATGCCTCCCTGGCTGACCGCACCCATGAGCGATTCCGTCACCTCCATCCTCTCGCAGATCCGCAGCTACCAGACGCAGATGGGCCAAGGCCCGATGGGCGCGGTGGGCGATGCGGCGCGTAGCAACCAGATCCAGGGCCTGGCCGGCGCACAGGGAACACCGGCGACGCAGGCACCGAGCTTCAGCGAGACCTTGCGCGGCGCCATCGGCGGCGTCAACGAGGCCCAGCAGAAGGCCGGCGCGCTGTCCAAAGCATTCGAAATGGGCGACCCCAATGCCGATCTGGCACGGGTCATGGTCGCCTCCCAGCAGTCCCAGGTGGCCTTCCGCGCCACCGTGGAAGTCCGCAACCGTCTCGTCCAGGCTTATCAGGACGTCATGAACATGCCGCTGTAAAGGTTGACGACACATGGCACTCGCGATCAGCAAAGAAAACATGAACCAGAACGCCGAAAAGGCGGGGCAATGGTTCGACCGTGTCCGCAGCCTGCAGATCACCCGCAAGCTGACCATGATGGCGATGATCGCCCTGGCGGTCGCGGCCGGTCTGGCGGTGTTCTTCTGGTCGCAGAAGCCTGGCTATCAGTCGCTGTACACCGGCCTGGATGAGAAGGGCAATGCCGAAGCGGCCGACCTGCTGCGCACCGCGCAGATTCCCTACAAGATCGACCAGGCCACCGGCGCCATTTCGGTGCCGCAGGACCGTCTGTACGACGCCCGCCTCAAACTGGCCGGCTCCGGCCTGACCGGCAAGGAAACCGGCGGCGGTTTCGAACTGATGGAAAAGGACCCGGGCTTCGGCGTCAGCCAGTTCGTGGAAAACGCCCGCTACCAGCACGCGCTGGAAACCGAACTCTCGCGCACCATCGGCACCCTGCGCCCGGTCCGCGAGGCCCGTGTGCACCTGGCCATTCCCAAGCCCAGCGCCTTCACCCGCCAGCGCGATGTAGCCAGCGCCTCGGTGGTGCTGGAATTGCGCGGCGGCCAGGGCCTGGAGCGCAACCAGGTCGATGCCATCGTCAATCTGGTGGCGTCCAGCATCCCGGACATGACCCCCGAACGCGTGACCGTGGTCGACCAGAGCGGCCGCATGCTCTCCATTGCCGACCCGAACAGCGACGCGGCCCAGCACGCCGCCCAGTTCGAACAGGTGCGCCGCCAGGAAAGCTCCTACAACCAGCGCATCCGCGAGCTGCTGGAGCCGATGACCGGCCCGGGCCGGGTCAATCCGGAAACCAGCGTGGACATGGACTTCTCGGTGGTCGAAGAAGCCCGCGAGCTCTACAACGGCGAGCCGGCCAAGCTGCGCAGCGAGCAGGTCAGCGACACCAGCACCAGCGCCACCGGCCCGCAGGGCCCTCCGGGCGCCACCAGCAATAGCCCCGGCCAGCCGCCGGCACCGGCCGTGGCCGGCGCGCCGGGCACCCCGGCGGCCGCCAATGGCCAGGCCGCGGCCCCGGCCACGCCGACCGAAAGTTCCAAGAGCGCCACGCGTAACTACGAATTGGACCGAACCTTGCAACACACCCGCCAGCCGGCCGGTCGCATCAAGCGCGTCTCGGTGGCGGTGCTGCTGGACAACGTCCCGCGCCCCGGCGCCAAGGGCAAGATGGTCGAACAGCCGCTCACCGCTGCCGAGCTCACCCGTATCGAAGGCCTGGTCAAGCAGGCAGTGGGGTTCGATGCGGCACGCGGCGACACGGTGTCGGTGATGAATGCCCCGTTCGTGCGCGAAGCGGTGGCGGGCGAGGAAGGCCCGAAGTGGTGGGAAGACCCGCGCGTGCAGAACGGTCTGCGCCTGCTGGTCGGTGCGGTGGTGGTGCTGGCGCTGTTGTTCGGTGTGGTGCGCCCCACCCTGCGTCAGCTCACCGGCGTGACCGCGGTCAAGGACAAGCAAGGCAAGGCTGGCAAGGATGGCACTCCACAGAGCGCCGACGTGCGGATGGTCGACGAAGACGACGACCTGATGCCCCGCCTGGAAGAAGACACCGCGCAGATCGGTCAGGACAAGAAGACCCCGATCGCTCTGCCAGACGCCTACGAAGAGCGCATGCGCCTGGCGCGCGAGGCCGTCAAAGCCGATTCAAAACGTGTCGCACAAGTCGTGAAGGGATGGGTCGCCAGTGAAGCCTGATACACAACCGATGACTGGAGTGCAGCGCGCCGCGGTGCTGTTGCTGTCGCTGGGCGAGAGCGACGCGGCCGAAGTGCTCAAGCACATGGACCCCAAGGAGGTGCAGAAGATCGGCATCGCCATGGCCACCATGACCGGCATCTCGCGCGACCAGGTCGAGAAGGTGATGGACGAGTTCAACGGCGAACTGGCCGGCAAGACCTCGCTGGGCGTGGGCGCCGACGACTACATCCGCAACGTGCTGATCCAGGCGCTGGGCGCCGACAAGGCCGGCGGGCTGATCGACCGCATCCTGCTGGGCCGCAACACCACCGGCCTGGACACCTTGAAGTGGATGGACCCGCGCGCGGTCGCCGACCTGGTGCGCAACGAACACCCGCAGATCATCGCCATCGTCATGGCGCATCTGGACAGCGACCAGGCCGCCGAGGCGCTGAAGCTGCTGCCCGAGCGCACCCGCGCCGACGTGCTGCTGCGCATCGCCACCCTGGACGGCATTCCGCCGAATGCGCTGAGCGAGCTCAACGACATCATGGAGCGTCAATTCGCCGGCAACCAGAACCTGAAGTCGTCCAACGTGGGCGGCATCAAGGTGGCGGCCAACATCCTCAACTTCCTGGACACCGGCGCCGACCAGGGCGTGCTGGGCGAGATCGGCAAGATCGACGCCGACCTGGCCGGCAAGATCCAGGACCTGATGTTCGTGTTCGACAACCTGGTGGACCTGGACGACCGCGGCCTGCAGACGCTGCTGCGCGAAGTCTCCGGCGAGCGCCTGGGGCTGGCCTTGCGCGGCGCCGACGTCAAGGTGCGCGAAAAGATCACCCGCAACATGTCCCAGCGCGCGGCCGAAATCCTGCTCGAGGACATGGAAGCGCGCGGCCCGGTGCGCCTTGCAGACGTGGAAGCGGCGCAGAAGGAAATCCTCACCATCGTCCGCCGCCTGGCTGACGAAGGCGCCATCAGCCTGGGCGGCGCCGGTGCGGAGGCCATGGTATGAACGAGGTGGTCACCCGCTGGCTGGCCCCGGACCTGCAGCTTGTCCCAGCCCTGCCGGAACCGGACTACGAAGAACCGGCCATGCTCGAGCCGGTGCTGCGCCCGCCGACCCTGGAAGAGATCCAGGCCATCGAAGATGCCGCCCAGCACGAAGGGTTCGCGCGTGGGCATGCCGAAGGCTTCGCCCAGGGCCAGTCGGAAGTGCGCCGCCTCACCGCGCAGATCGACGGCATCCTGGACAACTTCACCCGCCCGCTGGCGCGGCTGGAAAACGAAGTGGTCGGCGCGCTCGGCGAGTTGGCCGTGCGCATTGCCGGCCAGCTGGTCGGCCGTGCCTACCAGGCCGACCCGCAACTGCTGGCCGACCTGGTCGGCGAGGCGGTCGATGCGGTTGGCGGCGCCGGCCGCGAGGTCGAAGTGCGCCTGCACCCGGACGACATCACCGCGCTGCTGCCGCATCTGGCGCCCAGCAGCACCACCCGCGTGGCCCCGGACATGAGCCTGAGCCGCGGCGACCTGCGTGTGCACGCCGAAAGCGTGCGCATCGACGGCACCCTGGACGCGCGCCTGCGGGCTGCGCTGGAGACGGTCATGCGCAAATCCGGAGCGGGCCTGTGAGCGCCCTGTTCGGTGCCACCCCGGCCGATTGGCTGGATGCACGCAATCTGCGCCTGGCCACGCGCCTGGGCACCCTTGGCCTGGAGCCCACCGCCGGTCGCACCCTGATCCGCGAAGGCATCCTGCGCCGCGCGGTCGGCCTGACCCTGGAAGCGACCGGCTGCGAAGCGCCGATGGGCGCGACCTGCAAGGTCGAGGTCGATGGCGGCTGGGTCGACGCCGAAGTGGTCGGCTTCGCCGGCGAACGCACTTACCTGATGCCCAGCGCCGAACTGCATGGCCTGCTGCCCAATGCCCGGGTGGTGCCCTCGCGGCGCCGCGGCGGCGTGGAAGTGGGCGAAGGCCTGCTCGGCCGCGTCATCGACAGCGACGGCACCCCGCTGGACGGCAAGGGCCCGATCCGCGCCGAAGGCAGCATCGGCATGGCCGGCGTGTCGATCAACCCGCTGGCGCGCGAGCCCATCACCACCTCGCTGGACGTCGGCGTGCGCGCCATCAACGCCATGCTGCCGATCGGCCGTGGCCAGCGCGTAGGCCTGTTCGCCGGCTCCGGCGTCGGTAAATCGACGCTGCTCGGCATGATGACCCGCTTCACCTCGGCCGACGTGATCGTGGTCGGGCTGATCGGCGAACGTGGCCGCGAAGTGCGCGATTTCGTCGAAACCACCCTGGGCGAAGAAGGCCTGCGCCGCGCCGTGGTCGTGGCCGCACCGGCCGACCGCCCGCCGTTGGCGCGCCTGCATGGCGCCTACCGCGCCACCGCCATCGCCGAATGGTTCCGCGACCAGGGCTTGAACGTGCTGCTGCTGATGGATTCGCTGACCCGCTTCGCCCAGGCGCAGCGCGAGATCGGCCTGTCGGTGGGCGAGCCGCCGACCACCCGCGGTTACCCGCCGTCGGTGTTCGCCAAATTGCCGGCGCTGGTGGAACGTGCCGGCAACGGCGCCAAGGGGCGCGGTTCGATCACCGCCTTCTACACCGTGCTGACCGAAGGCGACGACCCGCAGGACCCGATCGCCGATGCTGCCCGCGCCATCCTGGACGGCCACATCCTGCTCTCGCGTCGGGTGGCCGACAGCGGCCTGTATCCGGCCATCGACCTGGAATCCTCGGTCAGCCGCGTGGTGCAGGACATCGCCGACGACACCTGGCGCCTGCGCATCCGCAAGCTCAAGCGGCTGCTCTCGGCTTACACCGCCAACCGCGACCTGATCGCCATCGGCGCCTACCAGCGTGGCAGCGACCCGGCCACCGACGAAGCGCTGGCGCGCTGGCCGGAAATCGTCGAATTCCTCGGCCAGGACGTGCACAAGGCCTCGCTCCTGAGCGACAGCCTGTCCGCCCTGCAACAACTGGTCGAACCCGAGAACTAATCCATGATGCAGTCCAAACGGATCGACCCACTGCTGCGCCGCGCGCAGGAACAGGAAGACAAGGTCGCCCGCGATCTGGCCGAGCGCCAGCGCGTCCTGGAAACCCACCAGTCGCGCCTGGAAGAATTGCGCCGCTACGCCGAGGAATACGCCAACAGCCAGATGGCCGGCACCAGCGCGGTGGCGCTGAGCAACCGCCGCGCCTTCCTGGACCGCCTGGACAGCGCCGTGCTGCAACAGGCGCAGACCGTGCAAAGCAACATCGCCAAGGTCGAAGCCGAGCGCACCCGCCTGCTGCTGGCCAGCCGCGAGAAGCAGGTGCTGGAGCAATTGGCCGCCAGCTACCGTGCCCAGGAAAACAAAGTGATCGAACGCCGCGACCAGCGTGAGATGGACGACCTCGGCGCGCGTCGTTCGCGCCTGGCCCGCAGCCAAGACACCCACGGAGAATCCGCATGAACCCCTTGTCCGCCTTCGCCGCCGGCCTTGGTGCGCTTGCCGGCGCCGGCAAGAAATCCAGCTACAGCGACCCGTCGTCCGAACCGGACGCGGGCCAGGACCAGTTTGCGCGCATGCTCAATCCGGCCAACACGCCGAACCAGGCCCCGCCGCAGGCACCCGAGCGCGTGCCTGCCAAGCAGGCCGCGCCCAGGCCCAACCAGCCCGACAAGAACCGCGGCGACGAGGACACCCACGACGATGCGGCCGGCGATGCCACTGCCCGGCCGCGGGCGCAGGACGGCGATGCCAAGCAGGCCAAGCCAGGTGCCGCCAAGGACGCGGCAACCACCGACAAGAGCACAGCCGCCACTGCCAGCAAGACCGGCAAACCGGCCAAGGCCGCCGCGACCGGCGAAGACGCGCCCGCAGAAGCAGCCACCGCGACCGATGCCGGCTGGCCGCCGGCTGGCCTGGGTGGCTTCGGCATGGGCCTGCTGGCGCAGGCGCTGCCGGGTGGCGACGTGCTGGCGGCCGCAGCCGCCGCACTGACGGCCAGCATGGCCGGCGCCAACGGCGCTGCGGCGACCGCCACCGCCCTGCCCACCGATGCAGCCGCAGCCGCCGCCACTGCAAACGCCGGCGCCGCCCTGCCCGCATTGGGAGCGCCGGTGCCGGCCGCTGCTGCAGGCGCCAAGCCGACCTCGACCACCGCCGTAAGCGGCGATGCACAGACGGCCGCGTTGATGAGCATGGCCGCCAAGGCGCTGGAGCCGGCCGCCGACGACAGCGCCGCTGCCGCAGCGCCGGACGCCCCGGCGTTCGTGTTGCCGACCACCACCGCGCCGGCACTCACCCGCCTGCAGGATGCCGCACCGATCTTCAGCGCCTCGCCCACGCCTACCCCGGACCTGGGCAGCGACACTTTCGACGATGCCATCGGCGCGCGCATGAGCTGGCTGGCGGACCAGAAAATCGGCCATGCCCACATCAAGGTGACTCCGAACGAGATGGGTCCGGTCGAGGTGCGCCTGCATCTGGAGGGCGACAAGGTCAATGCCAGCTTCACCGCCGCCAACGCCGACACCCGCCAGGCGCTGGAACAGAGCCTGCCGCGGCTGCGCGAAATGCTCGGCCAGAATGGCTTCCAGCTTGGCCAGGCCGACGTCGGCCAGCAACAGCAGCATTCGGCGGGCAATCGCAATGGCGGCAACGACAGCGGCAACGGCCTGACCCTGGACGACGCCCCGCCCGTCGGAATTCCGTCGGTGGTGTTACGCCAGCGTGGATTGCTGGACGCCTACGCCTGAGACGACGTGCCGGGCATACCCCGGCGCCGCCGATCCTCGCGCTCGGCCGCTGGCCGATGACGCCCTTCCACCCCCGCGGCGCAAGGCCTGCGGGGGTTTTCTGGTTTCCATGCAGCCTGCGCCAGGAAACCGACGCGGTTTTGGCATGCCAGTTGCATTGACAGGGTGAGCATTCCCCTGGAGCAGACTGTGGCAGCGGCCGAAAAAACCAAGAAGACCGACGACAAAGACGACAAGGGCGAGAAGAAGAAGGGCGGCAAGAAGCCCATCCTGCTCATCGCCATCGGCGTGGTGGTGCTGGCAGCCGCTGGCGGCGGCGCCTGGTTCTTCCTGGGCCACAAGGGCGAGGAAAAAGGCGGCAAGCACGACGCCCCCAAGGTGGCCGAAGTGCCCAAGCCGGCGCAGTACTTCCCGATGGACCCGGCGATCGTGGTCAACCTGGCCGACCCCGGCGATGGCCCGCAGTACCTGCAGGTCGAAGTGCAGCTGGTCACCCGCGACCCCGAAGAGCTCAAGCTCATCACCGAGAACGCGCCGGCCATTCGCGCGCACCTGCTGATGCTGCTGTCGCAGGTCAAGGCCACCGACGTGGCCGACCTGGCTGGCAAGCAGAAGCTGCAGAAGTCCGCCCTGGCCGAAGCGCAGAAGGTCATGACCAGCGAGACCGGTAAGAAGTGCGTCGAAGAATTGCTGTTCACCAGTTTCGTGACCCAGTAAGGCCTGCCAGATGAGCGTCAGTGATCTGCTTTCCCAAGACGAGATCGATGCCCTGCTGCATGGCGTGGATTCGGGCGCGGTCAACACCGAGCCGGAGCCGCTGCCCGGCGAGGCGCGCCAATACGATCTGTCCAGCCAGGACCGCATCATCCGTGGGCGCATGCCGACCCTGGAGATGGTCAACGAGCGCTTCGCGCGGTTGTGGCGGATCGGCCTGTTCAACCTGATCCGGCGCTCGGCCGACCTGTCGGTGCGCGGCATCGACCTGGTCAAGTTCAACGAGTACATGCACTCGCTGTATGTGCCGACCAACCTCAACCTGATCCGATTCAAGCCGCTGCGTGGTACCGGGCTGATCGTGTTCGAACCCACCCTGGTGTTCACCGTGGTGGACAACTTCTTCGGTGGCGACGGCCGCTTCCACACCCGCATCGAAGGCCGCGAATTCACCGCCACCGAGATGCGCGTGATCCAGCTGATGCTCAAGCAGACCTTCGCCGACCTGAAGGAAGCCTGGGCGCCGGTGATGGACGTGGACTTCGAGTACATCAACTCCGAGATCAACCCGCACTTCGCCAACATCGTCACCCCGCGCGAGTACGTGGTGGTGTGCCGGTTCCATGTGGAGCTGGAAGGCGGCGGCGGCGAGATCCACATCACCCTGCCGTATTCGATGCTGGAGCCGATCCGCGAACTGCTCGATGCCGGCATCCAGAGCGACCGCAACGACCGCGACGACTCCTGGAACGTGATGCTGCGCGAGCAGCTGGACACCGCCGAGGTCACGCTCTCCAGCGTGCTGGCCAGCAAGCGCATGAGCCTGCGCCAGCTCACCGGGTTGAAGGTCGGCGACATCCTGCCGATCGACCTGCCCGCCCAGGTGCCGCTGTGCGTGGAAGACATCCCGTTATTCACCGGCGAATTCGGCGTTTCCAATGGCAACAACGCCGTCAAGATCACCGCCGTACGCCCGCCCGGCGTGCAAGCCCCACGCGCCGTTCCCTCCCAGGACCCCAGCAAATGATCAACTCCGACATCCTCGACGCCTCGCCTGCCACCTTCGACAGCCTGCAGGCCGAGCAGGACCAGAACGCCGCCGACCTCAACCTGGACGTGATCCTGGACGTACCGGTGACCCTGTCGCTGGAAGTGGGCCGCGCACGCATCCCGATCCGCAACCTGCTGCAGCTCAACCAGGGCTCGGTGGTGGAACTGGAACGCGGCGCCGGCGAACCGCTCGATGTCTACGTCAACGGCACCCTGATCGCGCACGGCGAGGTGGTCGTCATCAACGACCGCTTCGGCATTCGCCTGACCGACGTGGTCAGCCCCAGCGAACGCATCCGGAGGCTGCGGTGATCGGCCTGCTGGCCACTGCCGCGCCGGTCGCGGCCAAGGCGACCGGGGTTGGCGCGCAGGCGCCGTCCTCGCCCGGTCTGTTTGGCGCAGTCTTTGCATTGCTGTTGGTGCTCGCGCTGATCGTCGGCCTGGGCTGGTTGCTCAAGCGCATGCCCGGCAGCGGATTCCGCAGCACCGAGGGCCTGCGTTTGGTGACCAGCCTGGCAGTCGGTGCCAAGGAACGTGTGGTGGTGGTGGAGGTGAACGGCCAGCAGTTGTTGCTGGGCGTCACCGCCGGCGGCATCAGCACCTTGCACACCTTGCCCGAACCGCTGCCGCCCACGCCCGCACCCACCCTGCCCACTTTCAAGCAACTTCCCAATTTCGCCCAGCTGCTCGCCCAGAAGCTGCGCAAGGACCCGTGACATGTTGAGCCGTTGGAATCGTTGGGGGCGCAGTGTGCGCCTGGTGCTGATCCTGCTGGTGATGAGTTGCCCGCTGCTGGCCGCGGCCAGCCCGGCCGCGCTGCCGGCAATGGCGCAGGCCGCGGCACCGGCGGCGACCCCTGCCGCGGTACCGGCCGGTTCCAATCAGTTGCCGTCGCTGCCGAACGTGAGCGTGGGCCGCATCGGCGACCAGCCGGTGAGCCTGCCGTTGCAGACCTTGCTGCTGATGACGGCGATCACCCTGCTGCCGTCGATGCTGCTGGTGCTGACCGCCTTCACCCGCATCACCATCGTGCTGGGCCTGCTGCGCCAGGCGTTGGGCACCGGCCAGACCCCGTCCAACCAGGTACTGCTGGGCCTGGCGATGTTCCTGACCGCGCTGGTGATGATGCCGGTGTGGCAGAAGATGTGGGGCGCCGGACTGCAGCCGTACCTCAATAACCAGATCGATTTTTCCACTGCCTGGACGCTCACCACACAGCCGCTGCGCGCCTTCATGCTGGCGCAGATCCGCGAGACCGATCTGATGACCTTCGCCGGCATGGCCGGCGACGGCAAGTACGCCGGCCCGGACGCGGTACCGTTCCCGGTGCTGGTGGCCTCGTTCGTGACCAGCGAGCTGAAGACCGCGTTCGAAATCGGCTTTCTGATCTTCATTCCGTTCGTGATCATCGACCTGGTGGTGGCCAGCGTGCTGATGTCGATGGGCATGATGATGCTGTCGCCGATGCTGATCTCCGCGCCGTTCAAGATCCTGCTGTTCATTCTGGTGGATGGGTGGGTGCTGGTGGTGGGGACGCTGGCTGCGAGCTTTAATGCGTCGTAGGTGTGGACGCGCGGTGCGCGCGGTAGCGCTTGTCAGTTAGTTGAATGTGTCTTGTTGAAGCCGCCGCGCAGCACAGCTGTAGTGGCCAGGCGCTTGCGGCCTCGTGCTTAGTTGTTGCTTGTTGCCTCTTGATTTTAGGTTCTAGGTTCTTGCTTCTCCGGGGCCCCATACCGCAGCGGCAGGCCATTCGGGTCAAACCCCGCAGGGGCGGCGCGCATGGATGCGCGACGTTTTTCAAAGGGACATGGACGTCCCTTTGAAAAATTCCCGAATGGCCTGCGGACCCGGAGCGCCGCAGGCGCGGAGGGCGCGAGGACGGGGTGTGCTTTCTTTTGGTTACTTTTCTTTGCACAAGCAAAGAAAAGTGACTCGCGCCCGCAGGGCGTGAAAGCATTTGATCTGTATCCGGATCAAATGGACGAACAAGAGCTACAAGCAAGTGCAAGGCTTTCGTCCCCCTTCGGGGGGCGAGTTACTTTCTTTGCTTGTGCAAAGAAGAGCTTTACAGCAGCCGAAGGCTGATCAAGTAACCAAAGAAACACACCCCGTCCTCGCGCCTTCCGCGCTGCGCGCTCCAGGTCCGCAATCCAGGTAGAAATTTTTGTAAGGGACATCCTTGTCCCTTACAAAAACGTCGCGCATCCATGCGCGCCGCCCTCCGGGTTGTATCTACCCGGCTTGCCGCTGCGGTATGGGGGCCCGTAAAGCCGACAGCAAGGCAACAGCAAACCAAAGCCAGAGCACAGCGACAGCGACAGCGACAGCGACAGCGAGTGCAACACGAGGCAACTCAGATCCCCGTTCGCCAACCAATCCCGAACCACGAATCCCGAATCCCCGCCCCTTTGGCACCCCACTTGCATCAGCACCTCCCATGAGCCCTGAAATCGCCCTGACTGAATTGCGTGGTGGCCTGGTCACCGTCCTGTGGATCGCCGGGCCGATGTTGCTGGCCGTGCTGGTGGTCGGCGTGGTGATTGGCGTGGTGCAGGCCGCCACCCAGTTGAACGAGCCGACCATCGCCTTCGTGGCCAAGGCGGTCGCGCTGACGGCCACGCTGTTTGCCACCGGCAGCATGCTGCTGGGGCATCTGGTGGAGTTCACCATCGCGCTGTTCCAGCGCATTCCACACCTGATCGGCTAGCGGGCCAGACCGGATGGATTCTGCAACCCAGATGGTGATCGATGGCCAGCGCGCGTTCGCGATGGTCGGGGCGATCATGTGGACCATGCTGCGCACCGGTGCGTTGCTCACCGCCATGCCGTTGATCGGTACGCGGGCGGTGCCCGGACGGGTGCGGGTGATGCTGGCCGGGACGCTGGCGATGGTGCTGGCGCCGATCCTGCCGCCGGTGCCGGAGTGGGACGGCTTTACCGCCCAGGCAGTGCTGAGCATTGCGCGCGAGCTGGCGGTCGGGGCCAGTATGGGCTTCATGCTGAAGCTGATTTTCGAAGCCGGCGCATTGGCCGGCGAACTGGTGTCGCAGTCCACCGGCCTGTCGTTCGCGCAGATGTCCGACCCGATGCGCGGCGTGACGTCGGGGGTGATCGCGCAGTGGTTCTATCTCGGCTTCGGGCTGCTGTTCTTCGCGGCCAACGGGCATCTGGCGGTGATCGCATTGCTGGTGGACAGCTACAAGGCGTTGCCGATCGGGACCGCGTTGCCCGATGCCGGCGCATTCGCCGAAGTGGCGCCCACCCTGTTCCTGCAGATCCTGCGCGGCGGGTTGACCCTGGCCTTGCCGATGATGGTGGCGATGCTGGCGGTCAACCTGGCCTTCGGCGCGCTGGCCAAGGCGGCGCCGGCATTGAATCCCATGCAACTGGGCCTGCCGCTGACGGTGTTGCTGGGGCTGTTCCTGCTGTCGAGTTTCGCCAGCGAGTTCGCCCCGCCGGTGCAACGCATGTTCGATACCGCCTTCGATGCCGCCAGAGAGCTGACGGCCTGACCCACCCTAGACAATGGCCGACCACTGCAAGCACGGCAGGCCGCCAACTTGCCGGCGCCGCCACCACTCCGACGGGGCCACCCCGCCGGCACCCTTCCAAACCGTGACACGCATCAAGTTTCTGGCCGCGCAGCCGCTAAAGCCCCTACACGATTGACGCTGCGTATCGTCGTCCAACACTTATCCATCCCACGGGAATCGATGCTTACTGTGCCTGCGCTGTTGGCCCCGATGCGATTGCAAGGCGCTCGCCTGTGTGCGAGGGCGTGGCTGTTGCTGGCAGCGGTGCTGATCTGCGGCACAAGTTGGGCGCAAACCTACAGCTTCCGCGATTACGCCCAGGCCGATGGCCTGCAGGGCATGACCGTCAACAGCCTGCTCGAAGATCGCCAGGGCGTGGTCTGGGTCGGCACCGAGCTGGCGCTGCACCGTTTCGAACGCGAACACTTCACCCCGGTCGGCAAGGAGAGCGGGCTGGATGCGCGCTATATCCGCGCGCTCGGGTTGGATGCGGCCGGACGTCTGTGGGTGTCCAGCGCCAATGGCCTGTTCGTGCGCGAGGGCAACGACTTCGTGCAGGTGCTGCGCGAGGGCAAGCCGATCCGTGCCGACAGCGGCAATGTCGTTGCCGCCTACGCCGATGGCGTGGTGGTGGTCAGCGAAAACAGCCTGCTGCGGGTGTCACCCAATGCCGCAGGCGGCTGGTCGGTCAACCCCCTGCCCTTGCAGCTGGACGATGGACGGCTCTTGCCGGCCGGCAGGGCCTTGCTGGCCGATGGAACCGCGTTATGGGCCAGTTGCGGCCAGCACGTCTGCCGGATCGATGCCGGCGGCAGGATCACCCTGCTGTCCGAGGACGATGGCGTGCCCGAACGGCAATGGCGCGCGATCTTTCGCGATCACCTGGGCACCTTGTGGTTGCGTGGGGGCGGCCTGGTGCTCTCACGCGCTGCCGGCGAGCGCGTGTTCCGCAATCGTCCGGCGCCGGCGGGCACCCGATTCAACACCCTCTCCGGTGCCACGACGCTGTCGGAAGACGCGCAGGGCCGCCTGCTGACGCGCTCGGACCGCGGCCTGGTGCGCTGGGAAGGCGACCACTGGCGCTACTTCGGCCAAAGCCAGGGGCTGCAGATCAGCCCCATGGTTGGCCCGTTGATGATGCAGAGCACCGGCCACCTGTGGATCGGCACGCGCGGCCTGGGTGTGCAGCGCTGGCTGGGCTACGGCACCGTCGAACACTGGGACGAAAGCCAGGGGCTGGCCGAAGCGCCGACCTGGGTGAGCCAGCGACTGCCCAGCGGTGAGCTGTTGGTCGGTGGCGATGCCGGTTCCAATATGCTCGATCCGCGTAGCGGGCGCATGCAGCCGTGGACGCTGGAAAACGGCCAACCCCTGCTGCAATCCATTTCCATTGCACTGTCGCCGGACGATGGTGCGGCCTGGGTGGCGCGCTCGTCCGGAGCCGTGGCGCGGCGCGACCCGCGCAGCGGCAAGACCACCGATGTGCTGCAGCTCGACCTGCCGATCAACAGGCTGATGTTCGATACGGCCGGCACCTTGTGGATCACCACCCCGCGTGGGCTGTACCGCGTACAGCGCGGCACGCCGCTGCGGGCCGAGCGCGAAACGGCCCTGCCGGCAGCCTTCGTGGGCGATATCGACCTGGATCCGCAGGGGCGGCTGTGGGCCAGCACGCGCGAAGGCCTGTTCCTGCAGGCAAAAGACGGCAACTGGCAGCGCGTGCAGGTGCGCGGCGACCTGCCCAGCCAGGATTTCTTCCTGCTCGATTTCAGCGCCGATGGCGAGGTCTGGCTGTCGCTGCGCGATACCGGGCTGTGGCATGGCCGGCTGCAGGCCGACGGCGTGCTGACGCTTGCCGCCGTGGACGACCCGCTGGTGGCGCGGGTGATGCCCTTCATCCTGCGCCACGACAGCAAGGGCCGGCTGTGGCTGGGCAGCAGCCAGGGCCTGGATGTGTACCAGAACGGTCGTTGGTCGCGGGCCACGCGCACGGAAGGGCTGTTGTGGGACGACATGTCGGCCAATGCATTTTTCGAAGACACCGATGGCAGCGTCTGGCTCGGCAGCAGCCGTGGCCTGACCCACCTGCTGGATCCCATGCGCCTGTTCGCCGCACCGCCGCTGCGGGTGGACATCCTGCATGTGCGCCGCGGCAGCCAACCGCTGCTGCCGCAATCCCGGGTGGAGTGGTCGCAGGTGCCGCTGGATGTGGAGCTCAGCACCCCGGGGGCGGAAGGCGGCCCGGACCGCATCAGCTTCCGGTACCGGGTCGAAGGCCATCAGGCCAGTTGGACCAGCACCTCGCTCAGCCACCTGACCTACCCGCTGCTGCCGCCAGGCAGTTACACGCTGGAAGTGCAGGCAATGGATGCCTACCAGCGCAGCAGCAGCCCGATCACCCGCTTCGGGTTCGAGCTGGTGCCACCGTGGTGGCGGGGCGTTCCGGCGATTGTCGGGTACGTGCTGCTGAGCATCGCGGCGGTGATCGCGCTGCTGCGTTGGCGCACCGCCAAACTGCTGCGACGCAAGCGCGAACTGGAGCAACTGGTGGCCAAGCGCACCGCCGAGCTGGAACAGGACAAGCGCGATCTGGAAGCGGCGCGCGCCGAACTCTCGCTCAAGGCCACCCACGACGAACTCACCGGCCTGCTCAACCGCGCCGGCATCCTGGCCGCGTTGCGCGAGATGCTGCTGCACGCCGAACACACCGGGCGTCCGCTGGCGGTGGTGTTGATCGACCTGGACCACTTCAAACTGGTCAACGACCAGCATGGCCATCTGGCCGGCGACGCCGTCCTGGCCGGGGTTGGCCGCCGCATGGACACGCTGATGCGCGGCGAGGACCGCATCGGCCGTTATGGCGGCGAAGAATTGCTGGCGCTGCTGCCAGGCCTGAACCTGGATGCCACCCATCGGCTGGACGCCCTGCACCACGGCATCTGCGGCGACTACCCCATCGATGGCGGCTGGCTGCATGTCACCTGTTCGGTTGGCGTGGCCTGGTTCCAGCGTGGCGAAACGCTCGAGCAACTGCTGGCTCGCGCCGATGCGGCGCTGTACAGGGCCAAGCGCAGTGGCCGCAATCGCGTCGATTACGACCACGTGCCGCTGGATACGTTCGATCAGGTGTGACGGCAGCGCAACTGAGCTTGCCGCGCGTTGCACCCGTTCGACCCGCATGCCGGAGACGCACAAGCGCCGACAATCGATTGCAACGCCTGGTCAAGCGCAAGCGTGCGCCTGCCCATCACCGCGCCATGCAAAGCCCGGCAGGGACGACAGGTGAATCGCGCTTGCGCACCCGTGTGACCTGCGTCCTACAACACGCCAGCAACCAGCCGCGTATGCCAGTTCCTCACGCCGTCGTGCTCGCTGAAGCATTAAAGGATTACGCGTTGGCAGCCGCTAGTGATTCCAATGCGGCCTGCAACGCGGGGCTGCCAAGGCAAGCCTGAGACACCGCGCGAGGGGCGCGGACCGCATTGCCGATGCGTGGGAGACTGCAACGTCCGTGGGGTTTGAGCACCGCCAATGGAGGTCGTCGCACCGGCGTGCACCGTTTGCCGTCGTGGTGCTGTTGGCATTGCTGTCGTTGGCCGACCTGGCCGGTGCGCAAAGCGCCAGCATCCGCCGCTATGCCCACGACCAGGGCCTGCTCGGGCTTGCCGGTACCTGCCTGCTGCAGACCCGCGCCACCTTGCTGTGGGTGTGCACCGAGAGCGGGCTGTATCGCTACAACGGGCGCATCTTCCAACAGGTGCCGCTGGATGGCCTGCGCAACGAGCCCACCACCTCGATCGCCGAAACCGCCGATGGGCGGTTGTGGGTGGCCGGCTTCCAGGCACTGTTCGTCGGCGACGAGCACGGCTTCCGCAAACTGCAGCCCGATGAAGCCGAGCACCTGGGGGACCAGATGCAGCTCGCCAGCCTGCCCTGGGGCACGGTGCTGGCCAATGGCGGCACGCTGGAAATCCTGCAGGGCCGCGCCAACGATCGCTGGCACAGCGAACCGTTGCTGGACACCGCAACCCGGGTACGCGTTCCCGAGTTGTCCAAGTCGCTGAGCCTGTCGGTAGACGGCGACACGCTGTGGGTGGGCTGCGCACGCAAGCTGTGCGCCATCGATGCGCAGCGCAAGGTGCAGGTATTCGGACCCGAACACGGGGTGCCGGACGACCGGTGGTACAGCGTGTTGCGCGACCACGACGGCGGGCTGTGGGTGCGCGGTGCGGGCACCCTGCTCTATCGCGCACGCGGGGCGAGTGCCTTCAGTGTTCGCTCGCTGCCGTTGCTGGATGGCAGCACGGTCGGGCGGCCGGCGGCACTGGTGATGGACAGCGAAGGACGCGTGCTGGTGCGTCGTAACGACGGCCTGGCGCGTTGGGAAAACGGCCACTGGCGCACTTTCGGCGCAGACAATGGGCTACCACCCGGCAGCAGCGACGCGATCCTGGTGGACCGCGACGGCGATATCTGGATGACGGTGGACGGCGAAGGTCTGGTGCGCTGGGCCGGCTACGAATGGATCGAAAACTGGGACGCCTCGCAAGGCATGCCGGCCGCGCCGACCTGGTCGATCGCCCGCGACACGCAAGGCGCACTGCTGGTCGGCAACGAGCACGGCATCGGCCGCCAGGCCGAGCCGGACAAGCGCTTCGTCCCGGCCCTGCAAAGCGCCGGGATCCAGGTCGTGGGCATGCAGCGCAGCGCAGACGGCAGCTTGTGGACGCTCAATTCGGCCGGTTTCCTGCGCCGCACCTGGCCGGATGGGCGCAGCGCGCAGATCGCCAAGTTGCCGCGCACTGCGCGCCGCCTGCTGATCGACCGCCAGAGCCGGCTATGGATGCTCAGCGCCGGCGGCTTGTTCGTGATCGAACACCCGCTCGACGGCGGCAGCATGCAGGCCGTGGCCGACGTGCCTGCCATCGCCTACACCGACATCCAGCAAACCGCCGACGGCACGCTGTGGGTTTCCAGCTCCAACGGCTTGTTTCAGCTGCGCGATGGGCGGTGGTCCAAGGTCAGGGTCAAGGTCAACGGCGTCGCGCCGGAGCCATGGATCGCCAAGTTCCATATCAGCGACAGCGGTGAGGTGTGGCTGGCGTTCTATCGCCCCGGCCTGTGGCACGGCATGTTGTTGCACGACGGCCTGGACCTGCAGGAAATCAGCGACGAGGCGCTGCGCGATGTCGGCGTGTACCTGCTGCGCAGCGACAGCTTCGGCCGGGTCTGGGTGGGTCATGCGCGCGGCGTCGAAGTCTACGACGGCGAGCGCTGGGCGCATCTGTCGCAGTCGCAGGGGCTGATCTGGGATGACGTTTCCGAAGCCGCGTTCGCCGAAGATCCGGACGGTTCGGTGTGGATCGGCACCGCACGCGGGGTGAGCCACGTGAGCGACCCGGCGCGCCTGTTCGACGAACGCCAACCCAGCGTGCGCATCGACAGCGTCAGCCGCGGCGGCATGCCGGTGCAGCGCGGGCAGCTGCTGGGCTGGAGCGACAAGCCGTTGCACATCGAGCTGTCGACGATGGAGGTCTACGACGACCCCAGCCGCCTGACGGTGCGTTATCGCCTGCTCGGCCTGCACGACCAATGGATCCAGAGCGACAACCTGTCCATCGACCAGCCACCGCTGCCTTCCGGGCACTTCCGCCTGCAGGTGCAGGTGCTGGACCGCTACCGTCGCACCGCCTCGCCGATCGCCGACCTGCCCTTCGCGGTCGCACCACTGTGGTGGCGCAGCCCGCCAGCGATCGCGCTGTACGTGTTGATCGGCGGCGGCCTGCTGATCGGCCTGTGGCGCTGGCGGCACCGCCATCTGGTGGCGCGCGAACGCATGCTGGCCGAATTGGTGTCCGAGCGCACTTACCAGCTGGAGCGCGAAAAACGCGAACTGGAAAACGCACGTGCGGCGCTGGCCTTGAAGGCCAGCCACGACGCGCTGACCGGCCTGCTCAACCGTTCCGGCATCCTGGAAGCGATGGCCGAAGAACTGCAGGGCTGCGCGCACGGCGAGCATCCGCTGGCGGTGGTGTTGATCGATCTGGACCACTTCAAACAGGTCAACGACGAACATGGGCACCTGGTCGGCGATGCGGTGCTGGCCAAGGTGGGCGCGCGGCTGACCGCCTGCCTGCGCGATTCGGACAAGGTGGGCCGCTACGGCGGCGAAGAATTGCTGCTGTTGCTGCCAGGCATGAGCCAACAGAGCCAGCACCGGCTGCGCGCCATCCACGAAGCGCTCAGCATTGCGCCCTACGAGGTGGGCGCCGCACGCCCGCTGCAGGTGACCTGTTCGGTGGGCGTGTCCTGGTTCCGTGTCGGCGACACCGCCGCCTCGCTGCTGGTGCGTGCGGACGAGGCGCTGTATCGGGCCAAGCGCTCCGGCCGTAACCGGATCGAGCCGGAGGAACCGGAAAGTTCGGTGGCATGAGCCGCGCAGGCGGCCAGGCCCGGCGGGCACACGCAGGCAGGCAGCGCACGCGTCTCATCGGCAAGCCACGGCGCACCGGCAGTCGATGCGCGACCATGCCGTGATTGCGTATGCCGACAGCGCACGCAGGGCGGCCGCAGGACCTTCGAGCGTGCCGTCTCTGGCGGCAACGCCGGGTTGATGGCCTTGGCCGCTTCCCCGCGCTCAAGAAGTCGGCCAAGGGGTCGCTAGGTCTTGGGCAACGCGTCTTTCGACGTGGGAAGTGGATAGGTGGTCGGAACCTACAACCCTGGCATGGTGATGCTGTCGCTGGTAGTGGCCGTGCTGGCTTCCTACACCGCGCTGTATCTGGCCGCACGCACCACTGCCAGTCGTGGCGGCATCGCAGCCGCGTGGCTGGTGGGCGGCGCCATTGCCATGGGCATCGGCATCTGGTCGATGCACTTCGTCGGCATGCTGGCGTTTCGCCTGCCGATTCCGGTCGGCTACGACCTGGCGCTGACGTGCTATTCGATGCTGGCGGCGATCCTGACCTCGGCGCTGGCGCTCTGGCTGACCTCGCGCGCGGACCTGCCGTTGCTCCGGTTGGGCCTGGGCGCGCTGTTGATGGGACTGGGCATTGCGCTGATGCATTACATGGGCATGGATGCGCTGCGCATGGTGCCGGCCATTCGCTACGACCCGCTGCTGTTCGGGCTGTCGATCGCCATCGCCATCGGCGCCTCTGCCGCCGCGTTGTGGATCGCGTTCCGGCTGCGCCACGATGGGCAGCGCTCCAGCCTGCGCCTGATCGCCGCCTCGATCATGGGCGTAGCCATCGTGGGCATGCATTACACCGGCATGGCCGCCGCCCGGTTCGCGCCCGGTAGCGTGTGTGGCGCGGTGGCCGATACGCATCTGCCGTTGTCGTGGCTGACGGCGGTGGTGGTGCTGGTGACCTTGGTCCTGCTGATGCTGGCGCTGGTCATTTCGTTGCTGTCGCGCCGCTTTCAGCAGCGCACCGATGTGCTGGCGCAGTCGCTGGCCAAGGCCAATGCCGAACTGGCACTGGCCACGCTGCACGACCCACTCACCCGGCTGCCGAACCGCATCCTGCTGCACGAGCATCTCGTGCAGAACATCGAACGCGCCCAGCGCCAGGGGCAGCGCTTTGCGGTGATGCTGATCAACCTGGACGGGTTCAAGGTGATCAACGACGGCTATGGTCATGCGTTGGGCGACCGCCTGCTGGTGGTGGTGGCCGAGCGCTTGAACGCGCACCGGCGCGCGCATGGCAGCCTGGCGCGGCTGGGCGCAGACGAATTCGTGCTGGTGGCCGACATCGCCGACCCGGAAGATGCCGCTGCGCTGGCCGCGCACCTGGTGCAGGCGCTGGCGGTGCCTTTCCTGGTGGCCAACCACGAGCTGCGCCTGAGCAGCAGCATTGGCATTGCGCTGTACCCGGAAGACGCCGGTAGCGAGCACCAGCTGCTGACGCATGCCGATGCGGCAATGACCCATGCCAAACATGCCGGCCGCAACCGCTACAGCTTTTTCGAACGCTCGATGACGGCCACCACCCGCGACCGCCTGCAGCTGCTGCAGGAACTGCCGCGCGCGCTGGAACTGGGGCAGTTCGTGCTGCATTACCAGCCCAAGTACTGCGCCGAGGACGGCCGCCCGATCGGCGCCGAAGCGCTGATCCGCTGGCAGCACCCCGAGCGCGGCCTGGTGCCGCCGGACAGCTTCATTCCGCTGGCCGAACGCAGCGGCATGATCGGCCTGCTCGGCAGCTGGGTGCTGCGGCAGGCCTGCCGCCAGATGCGCGACTGGCGGCAGGCCGGGCACGGCGACTGGCGGGTGGCGGTCAACCTGTCGGCCCTCCAGCTGGCCTCGCCCAGCCTGCTGGACGAAGTGGCCACCACGCTGAGCGAATATGCGCTGGCCCCTGGCCAGCTCACCCTGGAAATCACCGAAACCATGGCCATGCGCGACGCCGAGGCCTGCCTGCGCACCCTGGGCCAGCTCAACGCGCTGGGCGTGCGTATCGCCATCGACGACTTCGGCACCGGCTATTCCAACCTGCTCTACCTGCGCAAGCTGCCGGCGCACGAGCTCAAGATCGACCGCAGTTTCGTCCAGGCCATGGACGGCAGCGCCGAAGACATCGCCATCGTGGCGGCCGTGGTCGCGCTGGCGCACACCATGCGCCTGCAAGTGGTGGCCGAAGGCGTGGAAACCCTCGCCCAGCGCAACACCCTGGAACGGCTGGGCTGCGACCAGCTGCAAGGCTATCTGCTGGGCCGGCCGATGGACGCCGAACGCTTCATCGCCACCGTGGTCGCCCAGCGCGACGGCCCGCGCCGCCTGGTCAGCTGAGCCGCTTGCTGCAGCCCCGGCGTCTGGCCTACGGTGCAACCCGCAGCCACCGCTTTTCCGAATCCCGAATCCCGAATCCCGAATCCCGATTCCCAGCTCCACAAACTGGAACGCCGCTTGCATCGGTTGGATTAATCCCCCACCGGCACCTCCATGTCCGAGTCCGAAGACGGCGGCGAGCGTACAGAGCTTCCCACCGAAAAACGCCTACGCGAGGCCCGTGAGCAGGGCAACATCCCGCAATCGCGCGAGTTGTCGACCGCAGCGGTGTTCGGTGCCGGCGTGTTCGCGCTGATGGTGCTGGCCCGCGGCATCGGCGATGGCGCTGCGGTGTGGATGAAGACCGCGCTCAGCCCGGACCCGAAGCTGCGCGAGACCCCGATGGCGCTGTTCGGCCATTTCGGCGATCTGCTGCTGCAGTTGCTGTGGGTGATGCTGCCGCTGATCGGCATCTGCCTGGCTGCCGGGCTGGCCGGCCCGCTGATGATGAGCGGCCTGCGCTTTTCCGGCAAAGCCATCATGCCCGACCTCAGCAAGCTCAACCCCGCCAACGGGATCAAGCGCATGTGGGGCAGCAACAGCCTGGCTGAGCTGATCAAGTCGGTGCTGCGCCTGCTGTTTGTCGGGCTGGCCGCCAGCTTCTGCATTTCCAAGGGCCTGCACGGCCTGCGCTCGCTGGTGAACCAGCCGCTGGAACAGGCCATCGGCAACGGGCTGGACTTCACCAAGAGCCTATTGTTCTACACCGCCGGCGCGCTGGTGCTGCTGGCCGCCATCGACGCGCCGTACCAGAAGTGGAACTGGCTGCGGAAGCTGAAGATGACGCGCGAAGAGATCAAGCACGAGATGAAGGAAAGCGAGGGCAGCCCGGAAGTGAAGGGCCGCATCCGCCAGATGCAGATGCAGATGTCGCAGCGCCAGATGATGGAAGCGGTGCCCAAGGCCGACGTGGTGCTGATGAATCCGACCCACTACGCGGTGGCGCTCAAGTACGAAGGCGGCAAGATGCGCGCCCCGATCGTGGTGGCCAAGGGGGTGGACGAAATGGCCTTCCGCATCCGCGAAGCCGGCGAACAGCACCGGGTGGCGATCGTCACCGCCCCGCCTTTGGCACGCGCCTTGTATAGGGAAGCGCAAATCGGCAAGGAAATTCCCGTGAGACTCTATTCGGTCGTGGCCCAGGTGCTCTCCTACGTCTACCAGCTGCGTGGCTGGAACGGCGGCCCGATGCCGGAATTGCCCTCGCTCGAGGTGGATGAGTTCGGCAAGGGAGCCAGCGCATGAGCGCCCGCCCCGCCCCGATGAACGCCCGCCGCGTGATGGAGCTGCTGCGCAACGGCCTGGGCGCCCCGCTGGCCCTGATGGCCATGCTGGCCATGCTGATGGTGCCGCTGGCCGCACCGGTGCTGGATGCGCTGTTCACCTTCAACATCGCCATCTCGCTGATGGTGCTGCTGGCGGTGGTGTACGTGCAGCGCCCGCTGGAATTCACCATTTTCCCGATCGTGCTGTTGATGACCACGATGCTGCGGCTGGCGCTGAACGTCGCCTCCAGCCGCGTGATCCTGATCAACGGCCAGGACGGTCACGCCGCCGCCGGCAAGGTCATCGAGGCCTTCGGCCAGTTCGTGATCGGCGGCAATTACGCCGTGGGTATCGTGGTGTTCGCGATCCTGACCATCATCAACTTCGTGGTCATCACCAAGGGTGCCGGACGCGTGTCGGAAGTGACCGCGCGCTTCATCCTGGACGCCATGCCCGGCAAGCAGATGGCCATCGACGCCGACCTCAACGCCGGTTTGCTGACGCGCGAGGAGGCCAAGGCCCGCCGCGAGGAAGTGCGCGAGGAAGCCGACTTCTACGGTGCGATGGACGGTGCCAACAAGTTCATCCGCGGCGACGCCATCGCCGCCATCCTGATCCTGTTCATCAACCTCATCGGCGGCATGGCGGTGGGCATGCTCCAGCACGGCATGAGCTTCATGGATGCCGCCTCCACCTACACGTTGCTGTCCATCGGCGACGGCCTGGTGGCGCAGCTGCCGGCCCTGCTGGTTTCGTCTTCGGTCGCCTTGCTGGTGACCCGCGCCTCGCGTGCGCAGGACATGCGCGGGGCCATGGTCAGCCAGGTGTTCGGCCAGCACCGCGCCTTGGCGGTGGCTGCGGCCATCCTTGGCCTGGTCGGCCTGGTGCCCGGCATGCCGAACGTCGCGTTTTTGACGCTGGGCCTGGTCCTGGGCGTGATCGCCTGGAAGCTGTACAAGCGCAGCCTGGCAAAGCCGGCGGCCGGCGATCCGGCGGCCGATCCGCAGGCGGCGGCCGCGGCGACCGCCGCCCAGGCCAGCGCCGAGCTGAGCTGGGACGAGCTGCGCCCGATCGACCCGCTGGGCCTGGAAGTGGGCTACCGGCTGATCCCGCTGGTGGACAAGAACCAGGGCGGCGAACTGATGGCGCGCATCAAGGGCGTGCGCCGCAAGCTCACCCAGGACATCGGGTTTCTGGTGCCGCCGGTGCATATCCGCGACAACCTGGAACTGTCGGCCAATGCCTACCGGCTACTGGTGCATGGCGTGCCGGTGGCCACCGCAGAAATCTATTCCGATCGCGAACTGGCACTGGACCCGGGCGGTGCGCTCGGCCAGCTCGACGGCATCCCCGGCAAGGACCCGGCATTCGGCCTGGACGCCACCTGGATCCAGCCGCACCAGCGCGCCTATGCCGAATCGATGGGCTACACCGTGGTCGACCCGGCGACCGTGGTCGCCACCCACCTGTCGCACCTGATCCGCGAGCATGCGCCCGAACTGCTCGGCCATGAAGAAGTGCAGCAATTGCTGGCCACGCTGGCCAAGACCGCGCCGAAGATGGTCGAAGACCTCACCCCGAAGGCACTGCCGCTGTCGGTGGTGGTGCGCGTGCTGCAGAACCTGCTGATCGAGAAGATTCCGGTGCGGCAACTGCGCAAGATTGTCGAAGCGCTGGTCGAACACGCCCCGCATAGCCAGGACCCGGCCACCCTCACCGCCGCCGTGCGTACCTCGCTGGGCCGCTTCATCGTGCAGGAGATCGCCGGCATGTCGGCCGAGCTGCCGGTATTCACCCTGGCCCCGCAGCTGGAGCGCGTCCTGCAGGAATCCACCCATGGCAACGGCGTGGCGCTGGAGCCCGGGCTGGCCGAACGCCTGCACCAGAGCCTGGCCGATTGCGTGGGCAAGCAGGAAGCCCGCAACGAACCGGCGGTGGTGCTGGTGCCCGGCCAGGTGCGCGCCGCACTGGCCCGTCTGGTGCGCCACAGCGTGCCCAGCCTGTCGGTGCTGGCCTACAGCGAAGTGCCAGAAGACAAGCGCCTGAAGCTGGTCGGCACGATCAGCTGAGACCGCCCAACCACAACGCACCCATCCCCCGCCGGGCTTGCCGGGACGGCCAGTCCCGCCCGGGTGCGCTCCTACGACATCCAAGGCGATGCGGAAATATGCCGCCCACGCCGACACCACCGTAGGAGCGCACCTGGGCGCGACCGCCTTTACCGGACAGCCCGTCGCGCCCAAGTGCGCTCCTACCAAGCCATTCCCGTGCCCGGCCGACATGCCAGCCAGCGATGGATACCTGCCGCAACCGACCACCGCACCCGGCGTCGGAAAGCCGCCACCGGCCCGGACCTCCAATCGATTGCGTGGCGCTGGCCGCTGCGAGGCGTTCCCAATGCGCCCGGCTAGACGTCCGGCCTGCGAGTTCAGCGGTCCGCAGAAAGACGCCAGCGCCGCACCGCCCCGGAAAAACGTCAATCGATTCAGTGACTTGACACCTTCCAACCGGGCCAGACGCACAGCGCCCACCCCGCCCTGATGCTCCGGCGCCCCGCGCCGGAACGCTGGCACCGCGTTTTGGCACACCGCATGCATTAGCTCTGCCGAGACCACAGCCAGCACCACCGCTGCGGAACTGGACGAACGAACGGGACAGGCAACTCATGACGCTGGCAACACACCCACATTCATCGCACACCCGTCCGGCGTCCGGCGGGTCCCGTTCCTGGAGGCACTTCGTATGAAGATCAAACGCTTTGTCGCCCCGGACATGCGCACCGCATTCCGCATGGTGCGTGAAGAACACGGCCCGGACGCGGTGATCCTGTCCAACCGTCGCACCGCCGAAGGCATCGAGATCGTCGCTGCCAGCAATTACGACGAAGAGCTCGTGCAGCGCGCCCTGGAAACCGCGCGCTCCGACACCCCGGCCCCCGCACAGCACCAGCAGGCTCCCGCTCAGCCGGCGCCTGCCCCGCAAGCCCCGGCCAAGCCCGCTGCACCGGTGCACGCCCTGCTCAAGCCGTCTGCCGACGCCGAGGCAAGCCAGCGCCAGCGCGTCGCCAGCGCCGCCGACGACATGATTGCCGCCATGGCGCTGCGCCAGCCGGTCAGCGTGCCGCGCCAGGCGCCGGTCGCCGCGCCGGTGCGTACCGCCAGCATCCCTTCGCCCGCTGCCCAGGCACTCGCCCACGCGGTTGCCGTCACCGCCGCGCCGCGCCAGGAACACGCGCTGTCGGCCGTACCGGAACAGTTGTTCGCCGACTTTTTGACCACGGCCCCGGTGCAGCGCCCGGCCGTCCCGGCCACGGCGGTGCAGGCGCCCGCGCCGGTCGCGGCGGCAACGGTCACCGCCCCGGCGTTTGCTGCCGCAGGCCAGGACGACGACGCCTTCGCCGACGAAGCCGACTTCGATCTGGACGACGCCCTTCCGCAGATCCTGCCGCCGGCCGCGCTGCCGCCGATCGTGGTCGCCCCGCCCGCCCCCGCTGCGCTGGCCGCAGTGCCGGTGGCGGCCGCGCCGATCCCGCAGAACGACGAAGAACTCAAGCAACTACGTGGCGAGCTGGCGCTGATGCGGCAGATGATCGAGCGCGAAATGAACCGCCTCACCGACGAGCGCCTGCGTGGCTCGCCGGTGCGCGCCCAGGCGCTGGAACTGATGGACGACTACGGCTTCGACGCCGGCCTGACCCGCGATATCGCCCTGCAGATCCCGGCCGATACCGAATTGCACCGTGGCCGCGGCCTGATGCTGGGCTTGCTGTCCAAGCGGTTGCCGGTGTCCCCGGTCGACCCGCTGGAACGTGGCGGCGTCATCGCCCTGGTCGGCCCGACCGGCGCCGGCAAGACCACCACCATCGCCAAGCTCGCCCAGCGCTTTGCCGCCCAGCACGCCCCGCGCGACGTGGCCCTGGTCACCACCGACACCCAGCGCGTGGGCGGCCGCGAACAGCTGCACAGCTACGGCCGCCAGCTCGGCATCGCGGTGCACGAGGCCGACAGCGCCGAAAGCCTGCTGGACCTGCTCGAGCGCCTGCGCGACTACAAGCTGGTGCTGATCGACACCGCCGGCATGGGCCAGCGCGACCGCGCCCTGGCCGCCCAGCTGAACTGGCTGCGTGCCGCCCAGCAGGTCACCTCGCTGCTGGTACTGCCTGCCAACGCCCATTTTTCCGACCTCGACGAGGTCGTACGCCGCTTCGCCCACGCCAAGCCCCAAGGCGTGGTGCTGACCAAACTCGACGAGACCGGCCGCTTCGGCAGCGCCTTGTCGGTGGTGGTCGACCACCAAATGCCCATCACCTGGGTGACTGACGGACAGCGGGTCCCTGACGACCTGCACCGCGCCAATGCCGCCAGTCTCGTTCTTCGCCTTGAAGATTTGCGGCGCGCTGCCGATAAGCCCTGTACTCCGGAGCACAACCATGCAGTCGCGTGAATACGCCAAACTGACCAACGCCTTCCCCCTGTCGGCGACCCGTCCCGAGCCTTTGGGCCCGGTGCGCACCATTGCCGTGACCGGTGGCAAGGGCGGCGTGGGGAAAACCAACATCTCCGCCAACCTGGCCGTGGCGCTTGCCGACATGGGCAAACGCACGCTGCTGCTGGACGCCGACCTCGGCCTGGCCAACCTGGACGTGGTGCTGGGCCTGGCGCCCAAGTACACCCTGGCCGACCTGATTGCCGGCCGTTGCACGCTCGATGAAGTCATCATCGAAGGCCCCGGCGGCGTGCTGGTGGTGCCGGCCGCCTCCGGTCGCCGCCACATGGCCGAACTGGCCCCGGCCCAACACATCGGCCTGGTCAACGTGTTCTCCGAACTGGAACGCGACCTGGACGTGATGGTCATCGATACCGCCGCCGGCATCACCGACAGCGTGCTGACCTTCTGCCAGGCCGCCCAGGACACCGTGGTGGTGGTCTGCGACGAGCCGGCCTCGATCACCGACGCCTACGCGCTGATCAAGGTGCTCTCGCGCGAACGCGGCGTGGACCGCCTGCAGATCATCGCCAACATGGTGCGCGACCCCAACGAAGGTCGCTTGCTGTACGACAAGCTCTCGCGCGTGTGCGAAAAGTTCCTCGGCGATGTGTCGCTGAACTATCTCGGCCATGTGCCGCAGGACGACTGGCTGCGCCTGTCGGTGCAGCGCCAGCAACCGGTCATCAAGGCCTACCCCGCCAGTCCGTCGGCGCAGGCCATCGCCGAAATCGCACGCCGTACCTCGCGCTGGCAGGCCCCGACCGTGCCGCGCGGCAACGTCGAGTTCTTTGTCGAACGCATCATCCAACGGGGAGTGGCCGCATGAGCACCGCTACCGCAACCACGGCCAGCGCGCAGTACCGCGCCGTGCAGCGCAACAACGCCAACGACGTGGTGACCCAGCACGCCGACCTGGTCCGCCGCATCGCCCACCATCTGGCGGCGCGCCTGCCGGCCAGCGTGGAAGTGGACGACCTGATCCAGGCCGGCATGATCGGCCTGATCGAAGCCTCGCGCAGCTACGACTCCGAACAGGGCGCTTCGTTCGAAACCTATGCCTCGATCCGCATCCGCGGCTCGATGATCGACGAGATTCGCAGGGGCGACTGGGTGCCGCGTTCGGTGCACCGCCGCGCCCGCGACGCTGCCGCCGCCGTGCGCAAGATCGAACAGAACACCGGCCGCGCCGCCGCCGCCACCGAAGTGGCCGCCGCGATGGAAATGCCGCTGCCCGATTACCTGCGTCTGATGGAAGATGCCGCACGTGGCCAGGTGCTGAGCCTGGAATCGCGCATCGAAGATCACGGCGAGCTGGACACCACCGCCAAGGGTGGCCCCAACCCGCAGCAGATGATGGAGCGTGGCGAATTTGGTCGCGAGCTGGGCAAGGCCATCGGCCAATTGCCCGAGCGCGAGCAGCTGGTGCTGTCGCTGTACTACGAACAGGAATTGAACCTGAAGGAAATCGGCGCCGTGCTGGGCGTCAGCGAATCGCGCGTGTGCCAGATCCATGGCCAGGCGGTGGTGCGTTTGCGTGGCCGCCTCAAAGTCTTCGAACTGGCCGATGCCGGCGTCGAAGTCGACGACTGAATTTTTCGCGTAATTTTTCGTGTTAGGAGCTTGATGTGAACAAGAACATGCGGATCCTGATCGTGGACGACTTCTCGACGATGCGACGTATCGTCAAGAATCTGTTGGGCGATCTCGGCTTTACCAACACCGCAGAGGCCGAAGACGGCAACAGCGCCCTGGCGGCGTTGCGTGCCGGCCCGTTCGATTTCGTGGTCACCGACTGGAACATGCCCGGCATGACCGGCATCGACCTGCTGCGCAACATCCGCGCCGACGCCAAGCTCAAGCACCTGCCGGTGATGATGGTGACCGCCGAAGCCAAGCGCGAGCAGATCATCGAAGCGGCCCAGTGCGGCGTGAACGGCTACATCATCAAGCCGTTTACCGCCCAGACGCTGGAAGAAAAGTTGGGCAAGGTGTTCGAACGTCTGGCGGCGACCGCCTGATGAACGCGACCATGGAAACCGATGCCGAACGTGCCGCGTTGATCGAGCGCCTGCAGAACGCACTCGATGCACTGGAAAGCGGTGACCAGGTCGCCTGGCGTCGCGAGGTGGATCATCTCGCCGCCCTGCGCACGCGCCCGATGATGCAGAGCCTGAGCCGGCTCGCCCGCGAACTCGGCCAGGCGCTGGGCGAGCTGCCCACCATCCCCGAAGAAGCCGGCGAACTGGACGATGCCTGTTCGCGTCTGGACCACGTGGTGGAAATGACCGAAAAGGCCAGCCATCGCACGCTGGATCTGGTCGAAGAATGCCGCGAGCTAGCCAACCAGCTGCGCAACGGCGGGCTCAATCAGGACCAGGGCGCGCTGCTGGAAAAGATGCGCCACAACCTGACCGAGCTGTCGCTGGCGCAGAGCTACCAGGACCTGAGCGGCCAGATCATCCGGCGCGTGGCCGGTATCGTGCGGCGCGTGCATGAAGGCTTCGGTGCGCTCGGCCTGCCGCCGAAGAACATCGAACCGAAGAAAGACGACGGCGGTCTTGCCGGTCCTGCAGTCAAGGGCCTGGACCGTCACGCGGTGTCGCAGGACGATGCCGACGACCTGCTGTCCGGATTGGGGCTGTAACCATGAGTGCTGTTCCAGACGATATTGCTGCCGATTTCATCGTCGAGGCCCAGGAAATCCTGGATCGCCTCGGCGAACAGTTGGTCTCGCTGGAACAGGCGCCAGAAGAAGCCGACCAGCTCAACGCGGTGTTCCGCGGCTTCCACACGCTCAAGGGCGGCGCCGGCTTTCTGGCGATCAAGCCCATGGTGGAGCTGTGCCACGCCGCTGAAGAAACCCTGGGCATGGCGCGCTCGGGCCAGGCGGTGCTGCAGGCGCATCACTTCGATGCCGCGCAACAATCGCTGGATTATCTGCAGGCCATGCTGGATGCCATGGGCTCGGGCGAAGCCGTGCCGCACGCACCGGCCACGTTGATCGCGCAGTTCGACGCCAAGAGCGCCCCGCCGGCGGTCAAGGCCGCGCCGCAGGCGGCCGCGGCCAAGCCGGTTGCCGCCGCACACGGCGACGATGCGCATGCGCCCGCCCCCAAGGCGGCCGGCAAGGGCGCGGCCAAGACCGGCGCCGAAGCCGAACAGACCGTGCGCGTGGACACCAAGCGCCTGGACGCCATCGTCAACCTGATCGGCGAACTGGTGCTCTCGCGCAACCGGCTGAAGACCTTGCGCACCCGCCTGCGCGACGAAGAACTGGACCGCGCAGTCAGCACCCTGGATATCGCCACCGCACGCCTGCAGACCGCGGTCATGCGCACCCGCATGCAGCCGGTGAGCAAGGTGTTCGCGCGCTTCCCCAAGGTGGCCCGCGACGTCGCGCGCACCCTGTCCAAGGAGGTGGAGCTGGAACTGATCGGCGCCGAAACCGAGCTCGATCGTAATCTGGTCGAAGCCCTGGCCGACCCGTTGGTGCACCTGGTGCGCAACGCAATCGACCACGGCATCGAATCGCCTGCCCTGCGCGAAGCCACCGGCAAACCGCGCAGCGGCCATGTGCGCCTGTCGGCGCAGCAGGAAGGCGACTACGTCAGCATCGAAATCCAGGACGACGGCGCCGGCATCGACCCGGAGCGCCTGCGCGAAATCGCCCGCAACAAGGGCCTGATCGACGCCGAAGCCGCCGCGCGCCTGAGCACCGACGAGTGCTTGCATCTGATCTTCATGCCGGGCTTCTCGACCAAGGTGGAAGTCACCGACATCTCCGGCCGTGGCGTGGGCATGGACGTGGTGCAGTCGCGTATCCGCGAACTCAGCGGGCAGATCCAGATCCAGTCTGAACTGGGCCGCGGCAGCCGCTTCATGATCCGCGTGCCGTTGACCCTGGCGATTCTGCCGACCCTGCTGGTGCAGGCCGGCGAAGCGGTCTACGCATTGCCGCTGGCGCGCGTGGTGGAAGTGCTGCATGCACCGCAAACCTCGCTGGGCTGGTTCGACGGCCGCGCCGTGCTGGACCGCCGCTCGCACACCCTGCCCCTGATCGACCTGCGCCGCTGGCTGGGCGTACCGGCCGAACAACCGCCGCTGCTGACCGTGGTGTTGCTGCAGGCCGGCGAAACCCGCTTCGGCCTGGTGGTGGACCAGGTCCGCGGCCGCGAGGAAGTGGTGATCAAACCACTCCCTCGCGCCCTGCGCGGCCTGCCCGGCTACGCCGGCGCCACCCTGATCGGCGACGGCCGCATGGCGCTGATCCTGGATGTGGATGGATTGCGCTCCAGCGATCATTGAGGTTCGGGATTCGGGATTCGGGATTGGGAGAAGCGGGAATCGGGAATCGGGAATCGGGAATCGGGAATCGGGAATCGGGAATCGTCAAAACGATCCTTGTTGCCTGATCTAACGACAACGGCCGCGTACTGCGGCCGTTGTCGTTTCACTAGCAGCATTGCTGCGCGCGCCGGTAAGTTGGTGTGCTGGTCTAATGCTCGTAGACACCTCGATGGGGTTGCGCCGACGTCCCCCCAATTTTGAGTAGCACCTCAGTTTGGAGTCCAATTCCCTACCCCAAGGAGATTGGACGTGAAGAAGCGTTTTTCTGAAGAACAGATCATCGGCTTCCTGCGCGAAGCTGATGCCGGTGTGGCGATCAAGGATCTGTGCCGGCGGCATGGCTTCAGCGAGGCCTCGTATTACCTGTGGCGCAGCAAGTTCGGCGGAATGAGCGTGCCCGACGCCAAGCGGCTCAAGGATCTTGAGGCCGAGAACGCGCGGCTAAAGAAGTTGCTGGCCGAGCAGTTGTTCGAGAACGACCTGATCAAGGATGCGTTGCGAAAAAAGTGGTGAGCGCACCGGCGCGTCGTGCGCTGGTGCGCGAGTGGATCGGGCGTGGTGCCAGCGAGCGTCGCGCCTTGGCGGCGATCGGCATGAGCGCCAGCGCGCTGCGCTATTGCCCACGCCAAGACCGCAATGGCGAACTGCGCGAGCGCATTCTTGCGTTGGCGCATCGCCATCGCCGCTACGGCGTGGGGATGATCTATCTCAAGCTGCGACAGGAAGGACGCCTGGTGAACTACAAGCGCGTGGAGCGGTTGTATCGCGAGCAGCAGCTACAAGTGCGGCGCCGCAAGCGCAAGAAGGTGCCGGTTGGCGAGCGTCAGCCGCTGCTGCGGCCAGCGCAGGCCAACCAGGTGTGGTCGATGGACTTCGTGTTCGACCGCTCCGCCGACGGCCGAGTGATCAAGTGTCTGGTGATCGTGGACGACGCAACGCACGAAGCGGTCGCCATCGAGGTGGAACGCGCGATCTCCGGGCACGGCGTTGCGCGCGTGCTGGATCGGTTGGCACACAGTCGCGGTTTACCGAAGGTGATCCGCACCGACAACGGCAAGGAGTTTTGCGGCAAAGCGATGGTCGTCTGGGCACATGCCCGTGGTGTGCAACTACGGCTAATCCAACCCGGCAAGCCAAATCAAAACGCCTATGTTGAATCGTTCAACGGCCGACTACGCGACGAATGCCTCAACGAGCACTGGTTCCCGACGTTGCTGCACGCGCGCACCGAGATCGAACGCTGGCGACGCGAATACAACGAGGACCGACCGAAGAAAGCAATTGGCGGCATGACGCCGTCCGCTTATGCCCAACATCTGGCAAACACCGATATCATCAACCCCGGACTCTAAACCCGACCGCTACTCAGGGCGGGGGGACGTCGCGAGGCGCGCAGCAGCAGGCTGTCGGTCTCGTAGAACACGGTGAGGTTGGTCTGGTTTCTGGCGCTGCCCGGCATGGAGGTCTTGCCGGCCTCGGTGCCATCCTCCAGCCGCACCGCCGCCTTGCTGGCATCGTTGTAGGTGTAGTTGAACTGCACACCGAGACCGAATGGCAGCGTGTGCTGCGCGTAGAGCTCCACACCCTGCGAGACCGCGTCCTGGCCGCCGGCCTGGGTGCTGTAGTTCTGCACGGTGACCGGTTGCCCGTCGACCATCATGTTCACGTCGCTGATGACGTCGACCGCAAAGTTCTCCACGTTCTTGCGGAACAGTCCCACACCTGCCACCGAGCCCGGCTGGAAATACCATTCCAGCCCCAGGTCGAACTGGTTGGCCTTGTACGGCTCCAGGTTCTTGTTGCTGCCCGAGCCGTACCAGCCCTGCTCGCTGGCACCGCCGGTCAGGCGCCGGTCGGCCACGTACTCGGGACTGTAAAACTCCAGGCTGCCGGGCGCGGCGATGTCGTTGTAGCTGGGACGTGCGATCACCTTCGCGGCTGCCGCGCGCAGCAGCAGGTTCTCGGTCAGGTCGTAGGCCAGGTTGAAACTCGGCAGCACGTCGGTGTAGTTGCGGTCCAGCCCGCTGACCACGAACGACTCGGTGCGTTGCACGCTGTCGGACAAACGCCAGTAGCCTTCGGTCCCGCAATAGGTGTCGGCCGGGGCGCCGCTGGGCGTGGCGGCGCCCTGCTGGCAGGCCAGTGGATTGCCGTCGGCGCCATCGAAGAAGTAGTCGTTGTAGGCGGTCACCTTGTCGGTGGAATCGGCACGCTGGCCGGTGCGCGCCACCCGCACGCCGACGTTGCCACGCAGCCGCTCGGTGTGGAAGTTGAGTTGCAGGTAGGTGGAATAGATCTCCTCGTCGACGTTGTAGACGAAGTTGTCTTCGCTGCGGGTCTGCATCGCGCCGTAGGTCTGGTTCAAGTAGCCGATGTAGCCCGGGAAGTTGATCGCCGGGAACGCGCTGGCGTTGACGCCACCGGCCAGGTTGTCCTGCGCGAACAGCAGGCCCGGCGAGAACTGGGTGGCGATGGCATTGCAGCGCCCGTTCCAGTAGCGGTTGTCGTAGTCGCCCGGGTCGGTGCCCGGGCACACCCAGTAGTTGTTGCCGGTATTGCGGTGGATGCCGCCGTCGCGCCGTTTAATGCCGAACTGCAGCGAGTCGAAGACCTCGCCATCGAAATGCCAGGTGGTATCGATCTGTGCGTACTGCTGCTGATTGGTGTTGCGGGTCCAGGACGAGCCGGTCGAGCCCAGGTCGACCTGTAGGATGCCGTCGCGCAGGTTTTGCATCAGCTCCGGCGAGAAGGTCATGGACGGCGTGCCGGTCAGGTCCCAGGCGCTGGCGAAATTGCCGTTGCTCCAGCTGCCGTCGGCGTTCTGCAGGCGCGGCTTGATCGGTAAGGAAAACTGCAGCTCCGGCCCGCCCTTGGCCCAGGTGCGGCCAACCTTGAACGCCACGTCCACCTGCTCGCCACGCCATTCGCCGCCCAGGTCCACCGTCTGCGACTGCGATTTCTCGATGTTGTAGCTGCCGGTGATCTGCGGCGTCGGCACCGTGCAGTCGTCCGAGCCCCAGCCGCCCGGCGGCAGGCCGGCCGCGGCGGCCTGCGCCTCGCTGCAGTAGTAGGTCTTGCCCGGACGCAGGCTGTAGGCGGCGCCAGTGACAATCGTGCCGCTGGGATCGAACTGCAGCCGGTCGAGCAGGCGCCCGCCGCGCCAGTTGCCGTCGCCGTAATAGCGGGCAATGTTCCACTCGGGAATCTTGATGGTATTGGTCTGCGAATTCTGCGACAGGTCAAAGCGGAAGTAGTTCGCGGTCAGGGTCAGGTCGTCGGTGGGCTTGAACTGCAGGGTCAGTTGCCCGCCCTTGCGCTCGCGCTCCTCGCGCTTGGCGTCCAGGCTGACCGCCGTCGGCATCATGAAACCGGTGGCGTAATTGCCGTCCTGGTTCCAGAAACCGGTCCCGCCCCACCAGTTGGCGTTGAAGTTCGACGGATTGCCGTTGACGTCGACTGCCGGGCCGACTTCGTCGCGGCCGTACCACTGCCAGCTCTCGGTACTGGCATCGAGCGTACGTGCGGTGCGCTTTTGCTGCGTGTAGCCAACGAAGACACCGAAGCGGTTGTCCTTGTCGTGCCAGGAGTACGAACCGGAGAACTGGCCGTCGGTCTTCTTGCTGGTATCGGACCAGGTGCCCTCGGCGGAGACGAAGCCGGAATGTGGCTCCAGTTCCAGCGGGCGCCGCGTCTGCAGGATCACCGTGCCGCCGATGCCGCCTTCGTCGATGCGCGCTTCCGGGGTCTTGTACAGCTCCGCGCTGCCCAGCAGGTTCGACGGCAGCAGCGTGTAGTTGAACGAGCGCGTGGGGTCGCCGTTGGATTCGGCGGTGGCGATGTAGTTGCCGTTCAATTCGGTCAGCACCAGCTCCGAGGACAGGCCGCGCACGCTGACGTTCTTGCCCTCGCCACCGTCACGGCTGATGACCACGCCGGGCACGCGCTGCAGCGCATCGGCCACGTTCTTGTCGGGGAACTTGCCCACGTCCTCGGCAGTGATGACATCGACCACGGCGTTGGCGTTGCGCTTTTGCTCCAGACTTTTTTCGATCGCGTAGCGGTAGCCGGTCACCGTCACCGCGTCCAGGTCCGTGGCCTGCATCGCGGCCTGGCCCGTGGGCGCCGGCGTGCCGTCGGCCTGCTGGGCGGAAACAGTGGTGGAGGCGGCGCTCGCGAACAAGGCGATGGCGATACCGGCGTACAGCGTGCTGCGGTTGCGTGCGAATGGCGTGCAGTTCATTTCGGTCGTGCTCTCCCAATGGTGATCGGCCTCGGCGGCTTTGTATCGATCCAACGACCGGACAACAACGCCGCGCGAAGTAACGCAAAAACATCCGGCACCGTTGCGGCGCCCGGTTTTCCTGGTCTTCTCCCCTCTTCTGCGCGGATGCGATTAGATCGTTCTAATGCCGTGCAAACCTAAGTAGCACAGCCCATGCGCCAACGCATTCTGCCGCGCAGCAGGCCGGCGGCGTTGCAAGCGCCACGATTGCGGCCGGGCTCGCCACGCTTGCACGCGGCACGCTACAGCCTGCCTGCTGCAGCAACCGCTCGATCGCGGCCCGCAAGCGCCCTCGCCCGCAACCAGGCGCAAGCGGTTTACCGTGGCGCCTGCGCGCGTTCCATCACTCACCGAGCTCAGCGAGAAGCAGGGTCGAACTGCGTGTCGGCACCTCTTGCCCATGGCCACAGCACGTCGCTTGCCGGCTATCGCCATTACAGGGACGTGCGGTGATGGCGAGTTATCAAGAATGTTGCAGAGTCGAAGAGACGGTTCCCGGCCGCGCTCGCGCCCTCACCTAAGCCGGGGACCAGAAGCTGCGCATGGACGTACCCTCACCCCAACCCCTCTCCCGGCGGGAGAGGGGCTTTAGTGCCGCGTCGGTCGTGTCTTCCTGTGTCCGCCTCGGTAACGCATGGGCTGACCTGCGGCACCACTGAGTTCATCGCAGCCTTCTACGACCGGGGAACCGGTCCCCGCCCGCGCGATTGCCCGCAACGACGTCGGCAATTCGCAGACCCATCCCCCAGAACGACAACTTTCTGGCGCGCCAACCGGGCGCATCTATCAAGTCCGCCGGGCCTGGGCCGATACCGCATGCATGGACAGACTCAGCGTAATCGGACTGGTGCTGGCGATCGTGGCGATCGTGGGCGGCAGCGTGTTGAAAGGTGCCGGCATTTCGTCGCTGTGGTCGCCGGCTGCCTTCGTGATCGTCATCGTCGGCACGGTGGCGGCGATCCTGCTGCATACCTCGCCGGCGGTTTTCCGGCGCGCGTTCAAGATCCTGCGCTGGGTGATCCAGCCGCCGGCCAGCGATCGCCCGCAGTTGGTGGCGCGTATCGTCGAGTGGAGCAATATCGCCCGTCGCCAGGGCCTGCTGGGCCTGGAAGACCAGTTGCCGCGTCAGGACGATGCCTTTCTGCGCAAAGGCCTGCAGATGCTGGTCGATGGCGTGGAGCCCGAATCCATGCGCCACATGCTGGAAATCGAAGTGGACAACCAGGAGCGTCAGGATCTTGCCGCGGCCAAGGTATTCGAGGGCATGGGCATCTATGCGCCCACCCTGGGCATCATCGGCGCGGTACTGGGCCTGATGGCGGTGATGAAGAACCTGGCCGACCCGGCCATGCTCGGGCATGGCATCGCGGCAGCCTTCACCGCCACCATCTACGGCATCGCCTCGGCCAACCTGCTGTTTCTGCCGGTCGCCGCCAAGCTCAAGAGCGTGATCCATTGCAGCACCAATGAGCGCGAAATGGCGATCGAAGGCCTGATCGCCATCGCCCAGGGCGAGAACCCGCGCAACATCGAGTCGAAATTGGCAGGCTACTTGCATTAGCGCGTTATGGCCCGTCGTCGCAAACACCACGAAGAACATGGCAACCACGAAGCGTGGGCGATTCCGTATGCCGATCTGATGACGCTGCTGCTGGCGTTCTTCGTGGTGATGTACGCCATCTCTTCGCTCAACGAAGGCAAATACAAGGTCATGGCGCAAGCGCTGACCAGCGCCTTCGGTGGCTCGTCGAACAAGGCCAGCCCGGTGCAGCTGGGCAAGACCCAGACCCTGGGCGCCGATTACGACCGCCCATCCGTGATCAAGGCCGGCGCGCCGATGGCGGCTTCCAATGGCCCGACCGACCCCACCCTGCTGCCGTCGATGGCCGCGCAGATGCGCATGCCGGTGTCGCTGCGCAACCAGGCGCAACTGGCGCGCGCACAGCGGCAGATGGATGCAGTGGAGCAACAGCTGAGCAAGACGCTGGCCCCGCTGATCGACAAGCAACTGATCACCATCCGCCGCAACGATCTGTGGATCGAGGTGGAGATCAACAGCGACATCCTGTTCGGCACCGGCTCGGCCACCCTGGCCGGCGGCGCCCGCGGGACGTTGTCCACGCTGGCCTCGGTGCTGCGCGATGCGCCCAATGGCGTGCGCGTGGAGGGCTATACCGATAACCAGCCCATCGCCACGGCGCAATTCCCCTCCAACTGGGAGCTGTCTGCGGCGCGTGCGGCAAGCGTGGTGCACCTGTTCGCCGACGACGGCATCGCCCCGCAACGATTGGCGATGGTGGGCTATGGAGAATTCCGCGCACGTGCCGATAACAGCACTGAGGCGGGACGGAATGCGAACCGGCGTGTGGTGTTGATCATCCTCGCTGACTCGGCTGGCTCACTCGCACCCGATCCGCCATCGCAATTAAATGCGACCGCCGCCGGGGCGCCCAAGCTTCCCAAGTCTGACGGCGGCCAAACGGCCGTCACCACCGAAAGCGGCACAAGTTCCGTCCCCGCCGTAATTCAAGGAGTGCAGTGACATGCGTATCTGGGCAATCGCCAACCAAAAGGGCGGCGTCGGCAAGACCACCACGACGCTGGCATTGGGTCGCGGCCTGGCCGCGCTCGGCCACCGCGTCTTGTTGATCGACCTCGATCCGCACTCCTCGCTCACCCGCGCCTTCGGCGTGGCGATCGACCCGCCGCCGCGCGGGGTGCTGGACCTGTTCGGCACTCCGCCAAGCGACCTGGCCAGCCTGGCGCATGAAAGCAGCATTCCGGGCCTGTCGTATGTGTGCGCGCAAGCCGCATTGGCCACGCTGGAACGCCGCAGCGCCAACCAGCCCGGCCTGGGCCTGGCGCTGCAGAACGCCATGACCCGGCATGCCGGCCAGCACGACTACATCCTGCTGGACTGCCCGCCAACCCTGGGCCTGCTGATGATCAACGCACTGGCCGCCTGCGACCGCGTGGTGGTGCCGACCCAGGCCGAGCCGCTTGCCCTGCATGGCCTGGCCAGCATGGTGCGCACCGCCGACATGGTGCAGCGCTCGCGCCGGCGCGAGCTGCCGGTGTCGATCCTGCCTACGCTGTTCGACCGCCGCACCCGCGCCGGCACCGAAACGCTGAAGGAAATGCAGGCCACCTACGGCCCGGTCGTCTGGGAAGACGCGGTGCCGGTGGACACCCGAATCTGCAACGCCGCCGCCCTGACCGTGCCCGCCGTTGGCGGCGACTATCAGGGCCGCGGCCTGTCCGCGTATCGCCGTGCGCTGGAATGGGTGCTGGCCGATGACGCGATGCGTATGGAGCAAGCCGCATGAGCAACCCCACCGCCAACGGTGAATTGGACGATTATCTGGAAGGCCTGCTGCACGATGCGGGCGTGGAGAGCGTTGCCCCACCTGCGGCCACCGCAGCCACGGTCGAAACGCCGGCACTTGCGCATGCAGATCTTGCGCTGGCCGAGCCGCCGGTCGAGACGGCCGCACTTCCCGAAGCCGCTACCGTCTCCGAAGCTGCCACCTCCAACGCGATTGCCGCAGCGCGCAGCGCCGATGCGATCGCCGCCGATTTCCTGGCAGAAATGGACGCCGACCCGGCGTTCGCACCGCCGGTCAAGGCCGCGCCCAGCGCTGCCGACATTGCCGCCGACTTCCTGGCCGAAATGGACGCCGACCCGGCCTTCGCACCGCCGGTCAAGGCCGCGCCCAGCGCCGCCGACATCGCTGCCGACTTCCTGGCCGAAATGGACGCCGACCCGGCCTTCGCACCGCCGGTCAACGCCGCACCCAGCGCCGCCGACATCGCTGCCGACTTCCTGGCCGAAATGGACGCCGACCCGGCATTCGCCCCGCCGGCCAAGGCCGCGCCCAGCGCCGCCGACATCGCCGCCGACTTCCTGGCCGAAATGGATGCCGATCCGGCGTTCGGAACCGCGCCCACTGCAGTGGACCTGATCACCGCCGATCTGCTGGCAGAAATGGATGCCGACCCGGCCTTCGGGCTGGAGGCCGCACCGGTCGCGGTGCCTGCACCCGCCCCGGCACCGGCGCCCGCCCCGGCCCCCCGTGCGGCACCGGCGCCGGCACGCGCGCCGGCACCGACCGGGCTGCAGGCACTGCTGGCACCCGGCCAGGCCGACAAGATTCACGCCGAACGCCGCGCCAGCGAACGCAGCACCCGCTGGCTGCGTCTGCGCTGCGGCGAGCAGACCTATGCGCTGGAATTGCTCAAGGTGCAGGAAGTGGTGCTGCCGGTGCCGCTGCTGCCGCTGCGCGGCACGCCCAGCGCCATGCTGGGCATCATGAACCTGCGGGGCCAGGTGGTCCCGGTGATCGATCTGGGCATCCACCTGGGCTCTTCGCCGGTGGACATGGACCTGCAGACCCGCGTGGTGGTGCTGGAAGAAAACGGCGAAACCATGGGCCTGCGCGTGTCGGCCGTGGAAGACGTCACCAGCCTCACCGATCAGCAGATCGAGCCGCCGGACAACGCCCGGCTGTGCCGCATCTACAACAACCTGTTCCGCGGTGTCGCACGTCTGGGCCATCAGCCGATGATCCTGCTCGATGCCACCCATCTGCTGCATTGACGCGCGCCTAGCTTGCTCGCACCTGCACGCACAACGATTCACCGTTAAAGCTTTTCCGCCCCCCGCCGTTAGTACGCATAGAACCATCCGTTCGGAGCAACAATGAGCACAGTGACATTGGGTGAGGATCTCGGCATCGAGACCAGCGCCGACCTCAAGCAAAAGCTTGCCGGATTCCTCACCCAGGACGGCGACCTGGTGCTTGATGCCGGTGAAGTCCGACGCATCCACACCGCCAGCGTGCAGTTGCTCTGCGCCTTTGTGCAGAGCCGCCGCCAGGCCGGCCTGCACACCGAATTCGATGGCTGCAACGACACTTTTAGGGATGCAGCGCGTCTGCTCGGCGTCACCGACGCGCTCGGACTCCCCGCATCCAATGACAACCTGAAATCTGTGGAGAACGCCGCATGAGCGCACGTATCTTGGTGGTGGACGATTCGGCGTCGATGCGCCAGATGGTCTCTTTCGCCCTCACCTCTGCCGGCTTTGCCGTCGAAGAAGCCGAAGACGGCGCCGTTGCGCTGGGCCGCGCGAAGGGCCAGCGCTTCAATGCGGTGGTCACCGACGTGAACATGCCCAACATGGACGGCATCTCGCTGATCCGCGAGCTGCGCCAGCTGCCGGACTACAAGTTCACCCCGATGCTCATGCTCACCACCGAGTCGGCGGCCGACAAGAAATCCGAAGGCAAGGCAGCCGGCGCCACCGGTTGGCTGGTCAAGCCGTTCAACCCAGAACAGCTGATCGCCACCGTGCAGAAAGTTCTCGGTTAAACCCTCCTCGCTTCAGCTTCGGATTTCACGCCCATGAGCATGGACCTGCAACGTTTCCACGCCACCTTTTTCGAGGAAAGCCGTGAAGGGCTCGACGCGATGGAGGCCGGGCTGCTGTCGCTTGAAGAAGGCAACCGCGACCCGGAAATCATCAACTCGGTGTTCCGCGCCGCGCACTCGATCAAGGGCGGCGCTGCCACCTTCGGTTTCGACGCCGTCGCAGGGCTGACCCACGTGCTGGAGACGCTGCTGGACGAGCTGCGCTCCAACAAGCGCCAGCTCGAACCCAATGCGGTCGATGCCATGCTTGGCTCGGTCGATGTGCTGCGCGCCCTGTTGCGCGAAGCCGAACACGGCACCCCGGCCGATCCGGCTGCGGTCAAGGCCGTGCACACCCGGTTGAATGCCGTGCTCGCTGGCGAAGCGCCGGCCGCCGCGGCGGTCGCCAAGCCCAAGGAAGAAGAACCCGAAGCCTGGCACATCGGTTTCACGCCGGCGCCGTCGCTGTTCATGAGCGGCAACGACCCGCTGCGCATCATCCGCGAGCTCGAACACCTGGGCCCGCTGCAGATCGCCGCGCGTCTGGAGCGCATGCCGGGTTTTGAAAACATCGATCCGCTGGAAGCGTATCTGGCGTGGGACCTGGGCCTGATCGGCAAGATTCCGCGCAGCAAGATCGAAGACACCTTTGCCTGGGTGGTGGACGACTGCGAACTGGACATCCGCCCGATGGCCGTGCCCGGCCCGCCGCCGAGCCTGGCCGTGGACGCTCCGGCGGCCGCACCGGTTGCAGCCGTTGCCGCTGCACCGGGCGCCGCTGCCGAACCTGCTGCCGCCGCGGCGACACCGGCCAAGGCCGCCGCTGCCGAAGCCGAAAGCTCGATCCGCGTCAGCGTCGACAAGGTCGATGCATTGATCAATCTGGTCGGCGAACTGGTGATCACCCAGGCCATGCTCAAGCAGGTCTCCACCGGCCTGGACCCGGCGCATGCCGAACAGCTGTTCGCCGGCCTGGATCTGCTCGAGCGCAATACCCGCGATCTGCAGGAAGCGGTCATCGGCGTGCGCATGCTGCCGGTGGATGCGGTGTTCCGCCGCTTCCCGCGCCTGGTACGCGACCTCTCCAGCCGCCTCGGCAAGCAAGTGCGCCTACGCACCATTGGCGAAAGCACCGAGCTGGACAAGGGCCTGATCGAAAAGATCGCCGATCCGTTGGTGCACCTGGTGCGCAACTCGATCGACCACGGCCTGGAAATGCCCGATGCGCGCCGCGCCTCCGGCAAGGACGAAACCGGCACGATTACCCTGGCGGCATCGCACCAGGGCGGCCACATCGTGATCGAAGTCAGCGACGACGGCCGTGGCCTCAATCGCGCCAAGATCCTGGAAAAAGCGGCCGAACGCGGCATCGCCGTGCCGGACAACCCGACCGATGCGCAGGTGTGGGACTTGATCTTCGCACCGGGCTTCTCCACCGCCGATGCGGTGACCGACCTGTCCGGTCGTGGCGTGGGCATGGACGTGGTCCGCCGCAACATCCAGGGCCTGGGTGGCGAAGTGCAGCTGGAAAGCAACGCCGGCAGCGGTACCCGCGTGTTGATCCGTCTGCCGCTGACCCTGGCCATTCTGGACGGCATGACCGTTTCGGTCGCCGGCGAAACCCTGATCCTGCCGCTGTCCTACGTGCTCGAAGCCCTGCAGCCGGCACCGGAAGACGTCCGCGCGATGGCCGGCGACGGTCGGGTACTGCGGGTGCGTGGCGAATATCTGCCGATCCTCTCGCTCACCAATTACTACGGCTTCGGCGGGCAACAGTCCTCCAAGGAATCGCTGGTGGTGGTGGTCGAAGGCGACGGCCAGAAGATCGCGCTGGAAGTGGACGAATTGCTTGGCCAGCAGCAGGTGGTGGTCAAGAACATCGAGAACAATTACCGGCGGATTCCGGGCGTTTCCGGCGCCACCATCCTCGGCGATGGGCGGGTCTCGCTGATCGTGGACATCGGTGGCCTGGTGCGCTCGCTCAAGGTACCGCAAGCCGCGTAATGCACTCGCCGCGGCCTGGATGCCGCGGCGCAAGGCTCCACCACGCCATCGATGCACGATGGGTGCTGGAGCGATCGCCGGCAGTATGGGGACTGCCGGCATCAGCAACACCCGTCCGGCCCGACACGACCGGCGGAGATTCTGGCCCTTTGTCCGGATCTTTCGACGCTGCCATCGTCATTCGCCCAACCACTGACGGGCGCCCACGAGGCCAGTCGTTCTCTGCAATACGAGAAGACCGCTATGAACTGGTTCCGCAATCTTGCCGTTGCCCGCAAGTTGGCCGTGGCGTTTTCCTTTACCGCGTTGATCACCTTGAGCCTGGGCGGGTTTGCGCTCGTGCGCATGCAGTCCAGCGCACATCTGTTGCGCGAGATCGGCACCGTGTGGGCACCGGCCGTGCAGCAACTGAGCGAAATGCGCGCATTGCTCGGCGAATTCCGCACCTACGAACTTGCCCAGCTGGCACACGCCGACGATCCGAAGGCGGTGCAGAATTATTTCGAACGCATGGACAAGGCGCGCGCCGACGTCGCGACGGCGCAGGACGCCTACGCCAAGACCACCACGGCCGGCAGAGAGACCGAGTTGTACGACGAGGTCAAACTGAAACTGGACGCGTACTACAAGGCCAACGCCGCACTCAGCGCCGCGGTGCGTGCCGGCGATCTGGTCACTGCCAATCGCGTTTCCGATGAGCAATCGCGCCCGGCGCGGCGCGACCTGTTCGCGAAATTGGTCGAGCTGACCAAGTTCAACGTCGCCCACATGGACAGCGAGATCGCGCAGGCCGAGGCGACCTATCAACGCTCGGTGCAGGTCATGCTCGTGGCGATGGTGCTGGTCGTGCTGCTGGCTGCATTTGCCGGTTGGTTCATCGCCCGCAGCATCGCCGGCCCGCTCGCGTTGGCCATGCCTCGCGCTGGCCCCACCGAGCACCATGAACGCCAGCATGCTGCAATGCAACATGCGACTTCAGAATTCCGGGTGGCGAACGCTACCGGTGTATCTCTTTTCCACCCTCCCCAGAGAGAAACACCATGAAATTCCTGCATTCCATGACCGTCGGGCGACGCCTGGCGGTGGCATTCGCGTTGCTGATCGCGTTGCTTGCCGGCTCCACCGCCCTGGCGCTGTCCCAGTTCAAGACCGTCCAACATCAGGTCGCGATCATCGTCGAGGTCAATAACCGCAAGGCAGCGCTGCTCAGTCAGATGCGCGAGAGCAACATGCTCGGCGAGCGCTACATCCGCGACTTCATGCTGGCGACCCCGCAGCAGCGGCCCGCTGTCGATGCGCAGCTCAAGGCCAATCGCGAACATTACGCGCAGTTGTGGACCGCGTTGAAACAGCTGCCGACCAACAGCGACGGCCTACGTGCTCGGCAGGCCATCGAAGACAGCCTCACCGCTGCCCGCGCCACCAACAACCGGCTGCTGGGCCTGGTACGCGAAGGCGACCTGGAGGGCGCAAAGCAGCTGCTCAGTGGGCAGGCGCAGCCGTTGCTGGAGCGCCGCTCCAAGGCGATTGCTGCCGCGGTGGAATTGCAGAATCAGCAGAATGCCGCCGGCGCGGCCACCATCCTGGGCAGCGTGGCGCTGGCAAACCGTGCCTTGATCGCCTTCGGCCTGCTCGCGGCCGGCCTGGCCGCCGCGTTGGCGTGGCTGATCTCGGCCAGCCTGGTGCGGCCGCTGAAGCAGGCCACGCAGGTCGCCGATGCGATCGCCCACGGCGATCTGGATCACCCGATCGGCCCGCAGCCAGGCGATGAGCCCGGCCAGTTGTTGACCAGCATGCGCGGCATGCAGGAGCAGCTCAAGGCCGTTGCCGCCGCGCAGCAGGAGATGGCCCGCCAGCACGACAGCGGCAAGATCAGCTTCCGCATGGACCAGGATGCGTTTCCCGGGCAATACGGCAGCATGGTGCGCGATACCAATGCTCTGGTAGATGCGCATATCGCGGTCAAGCTCAAGCTCGCGCAGATCATGTCGCGCTACGCCATCGGCGACCTGAGCCAGGACATGGACCGCCTGCCGGGCGAAGAAGCCGTGTTGAGCGAGACCATGGACACCGTCAAATCCAACCTGACGGCGATGAACAGCGAGATCAAACTGCTGGCCCAGGCTGCGGCCGATGGCGACTTCAGCGTACGCGGCGATACGGCGCGTTTCCAGCACGATTTCCTGGCAATGGTGGAAAGCCTCAACCGGCTGATGGCCACCGCCGACGGTAATTTGGGCGCGCTGTCGAAGGTGCTGCAGGCCATTGCTGCAGGTGATCTCACCCAGCGCATGCAGGGCGAGTTCAACGGCGTGTACGCGCAGATGCGCGACGATGCCAACGCCACCACCGAACAGCTCTCCAGCATTGTCGGGCGCATCCAGCACGCCACGGTGTCGATCAATACCGCGGCCAGCGAGATCGCCGCCGGCAACAACGATCTGTCGCAGCGCACCGAACAGCAGGCCGCCAACCTGGAAGAAACCGCGGCCTCGATGGAGGAGCTCACCTCCACCGTCAGGCAGAACGCCGAAGGGGCACGCCAGGCCAACCAGCTTGCGATCGGCGCGGCGGCTGTGGCGTCGCAAGGCGGCGACGTGGTCGGCAAGGTGGTGTCCACCATGGCCGACATCGAAGTCTCGTCGAAGAAGATCGCCGATATCATCTCCGTCATCGACGGCATTGCCTTCCAGACCAACATCCTGGCGTTGAACGCCGCAGTGGAAGCGGCGCGCGCAGGCGACCAGGGCCGCGGATTCGCGGTGGTGGCCAGCGAAGTGCGCACGCTCGCCCAGCGCTCTGCCGGCGCAGCCAAGGAAATCAAGCACCTCATCGACGACTCGGTGAGCAAGGTCGCCGAAGGCTCCGTCCTGGTGGACCAGGCCGGCAAGACCATGGCCGACATCGTCGCCAGCGTGCAGCGCGTCACCGACATCATGGGCGAGATTTCTGCCGCCTCGCAGGAACAGTCGGCCGGGATCGAGCAGGTCAACCTCACCGTGACGCAGATGGACGAAACCACCCAGCAGAACGCGGCGCTGGTGGAAGAAGCCACGGCCGCGGCACGTGCAATGGAAGAGCAAGCCGGTCAGTTGTCCGATGCGGTATCGATCTTCAAGGTGCAGCAGGTCGCCGGTGTGGTGCCCGCGGCCAAGCGCCCTGCACCGCTGCGCCTGGCCGCTGCCACGTCGGCCAGCGTTGCCAAACGCGTGACCGGCTCGGCTGTTACAAAACCCAGCGCCGCCCCCGCCCCAGCGCAACGCCGGCTGGCTGCCGCGGCCGGCAACAGCGAGTCGAACTGGCAGGAGTTCTAAGCCCACTGCAGATACACGGCCGCCGGATCAGACGGCAGGTGGTCCCCAGGCCCCGGCAGCAATGTCGGGGCTTTTTTTTGGCGGGGAAAACCCTGCCGAGGCAGTGTCGCGTGTCGTTGTCGACAGCTTGCGGTGGGCGCATGAGGCTGTGCGCGTGCCTTCATCCGGCGCTGCGCACCGGCTTTCCCCGCAGGAGAAGGAAGTCATTGCGACGACCATGCAAGCGTGCCGCTGGTCGAAAATCGGTCAAGCGCAGGCTCGTGCGGCCGATACAACAAGCACTGAGGGCCGCATTGCCCGCGCTAGATCGAAGGACGTCCGCATGCACACCGCCAACTCCAACCGCTCTGCCCGCAACGTGCTGGGCTGTGTGTTCACCGTCGCGTTGCTGGCTGCGGGCGTCTCGTTGCCGCCCTCCTTCGCCGCCCCGGCAGCGCCGGTCTCGGTGCTTCTGGACAATGTGCCGGTTACTGCATTGCAGGCGCTGGCGGTGGATCTGGCGCAGTTGCGCGACGATCAACGTGCACAGCTTGCCGCCAGGCACGATGCGGCGCGTATCGAAGCCTACGACGAGCGTCTGGGCAATCTGCACCAGCGGATCGCACGGCATGCCGGCTACTTCCAGGCCACCGCGCCGCAGGGCGAACAGGCACGCAAATTCGCGCTGGTACAGCAGCAGCTGGGCAAGTATCTGGCACAGCACCGTCAGGCCAATCGCGCCCTGCACGAAGGCGACCTGCAATACGCACAAGCCTTGTCGCTGGGCCATAGCGGCGATACTCGCCACGTCTTGTGGACCGAACTGCAGAGCCTGCAGCAATCGGTCGCCAGCGTGAACGTCGCGCAGCGCAACTGAGCCGCTGCAGGCAAACCTTGCCACGCAGCGCCCGGGCAACATCACGCGTAGCACGCACCAGTTCACGCTGAACCATCACGCCTTATGCGGCTGAGTTCATCGGCGCGGCGACTGCACAATCTCCCGGCCCGCCCGCCGGTGCCGTTCACACCGTGCGCTGCCCGGTGCCGCATGCGCAGCGCCTGCGCCAGGACGCTGAGCGCCGTCACCGCATTGCCTGATGAATTCGCCGGGCAGCTGTGAGCCGTTCAATGGTCGCCGAAAGTGCAAACCGCCACCGTGCCCACGCCGTCGGCGATCGCGTGACAGCATGTCTTTCAGGCACTGTCTGGTTCGCTGTCATGCCCAGCGCGCTGCCACTGCGCCGAGCACGCAACGCGCCGTGCCAGCGCGTTAACGCACTGAGCAGAGCCACACCATTCGCAGGTCGACTCCGCCACGAATCGTCCGCCACCTGCGTTGTGTCCGGCTCAACATTTTCGGAATCAGGTCGCTATCCGACTTACAACGGCCACATTCCTTTGCTGGATATCTGCCATGACGCTGAAGACCACGGTTGCGAAAACGCTGGCCAATGTGCCGCTCAAGCGCAGGTTCTTCGCCCAGACTGCCCTGGTTGCGCTGGGCATCATTGCGTTGGCGGTGATCGCCGCACGCATGCAGTACGTCGACCTGACCGATACGCGCCGCGATGGGCTCAAGAGCCAGATCGAGATGGCGACTGCGGTGGTCAATGGCTATGCCGAGCGCGCCGAAAAGGGCGAGATCGACGTGGAGACCGCCAAAAAGAGTGCGCTGCATACCCTGTCGACCATGCGTGCACGTGGCGGTGTGGATTACATCTACGTCACCGACCAGACGCCGACGATGCTGATGCACCCCACCCGCCCGGACCTGGTCGGCAAGCCGTTGAGCGACGTGCTCAGCCCGGACGGCAAGCGCGTGTTTCCAGCATTCGTCACCGCAGCGCAGGCCGGCGGCGGCTATGTCGACTACACCTGGGCCAAGCCAGGGCAGAAGGATCCGGTGCAGAAAACCTCGTACGCGGCGCTGTACAAGCCGTGGGGCTGGGTGATCGGCACCGGCGTGTACCTGGACGACACCCAATCTCAGGCGCTGGTTTTCACCGGCATCGTTGCGCTCGCCGGTGGCGCCCTGGTGCTGATCAACCTGCTGGTGGGCTGGCTGATCGGCAATTCCATCCTGGAGCCGGTGTCGCGTGCCCTGGCGGCCATCAAGGGCGTGGCGCGCGGCGACCTGAGCGTGCGTACCGCCGAACACGGCACCGATGAAATCGGCCAGATGCTCAAGGCGACCGACGAGATGGTTCATACCTTGGAGCGCTTCTCCGCGCAGACCAAGGTGATGGTGCACATGCATGCCGGCGACGATGTCACCCACCGCATGCCGACCGATTTCCCGGGCGTCTACGGCGAGCTGGCCACCGGCATCAACACGATGATCTTCGAGCACCTGGATGCCATCGTCGATGCGATCGGCATCCTCAACGAGTATGCGCAAGGCGACCTGTCGCGCAATGCCGCGCGCCTGCCCGGCACGCGCGCGGTGCTGCATGAAGCGATGGACGCAGCCAAGGCCAGCCTGCTGGCGATCAACACCGAGATCAAACGCCTGGCCCAGGCCGCGGCCAACGGCGACTTCAGTCAGCGCGGCGATGCGACGCGCTTCAAGCACGACTCGGCGCGCATGATCAACGACCTCAACGCGATGATGGAGGTCAGCGACCGCAACCTGGGCAAGCTGTCCGAGCTGCTGGCGTCCCTGGCCGAAGGCGACCTCACCGCGCGCCTGGACGGCCAGTACCATGGCGTGTTCGCGCGCATGCGCGACGACGCCAACACCACGGCCACCCAACTGGCCGGCATCGTCGGGCGCATCCAGCAGGCCGCCAGTTCCATCACCGGCTCGGCCAGCGAAATCGCCGCAGGCAACAACGATCTGTCCCAGCGCACCGAACAGCAGGCCGCCAATCTGGAAGAAACCGCCGCCTCGATGGAGGAGCTCACTTCCACCGTCAAGCAGAATGCCGAAAGCGCACGCCAGGCCAACCAGTTGGCGATCGGCGCCGCCAGCGTGGCCTCGCAGGGCGGCCAGGTGGTGAGCCAGGTGGTGGACACCATGTCCGGTATCCAGACCTCGTCCAAGAAGATCGCCGAGATCATCAGCGTCATCGACGGCATCGCCTTCCAGACCAATATCCTGGCACTGAATGCCGCGGTGGAAGCCGCACGTGCCGGCGAACAAGGCCGCGGATTTGCGGTGGTCGCCTCGGAAGTACGCACGCTGGCCCAGCGTTCGGCCAATGCGGCCAAAGAGATCAAGCACCTCATCGACGATTCGGTGGGCAAGGTGTCCGAGGGCTCGCTGCTGGTGGATCAGGCCGGCAAGACCATGGCCGAGATCGTCTCTTCGGTGCAGCGCGTCACCGACATCATGAGCGAAATTTCTGCCGCCTCGCAGGAACAGTCGGCCGGGATCGAACAGGTCAACCTCACCGTCACCCAGATGGACGAGAGCACGCAGCAGAACGCGGCGCTGGTGGAAGAAGCCACCGCAGCGGCCAATGCCATGCAGCAGCAGGCGCAGCAGCTGGATGAGGCGGTGTCCAGCTTCCGGATCGTCGCTGCCACCTCCAAGACGTTCGGCCATGCCGGCACACGCGCGCCTGCGCGGGCTGCGCTGGCCGCCTACTGACCGCACATGCCCCGCTCCGGCGGGGTTGTCTTCTCCCTTTTCCTTTTTCCTTCCGCGGCTACGCCCATGACCTCGCCTTCCACCCACTCACGTTTCAGCGGACGCCTGGCGTACCGCCTGATGTTCGGTACGGCAGTCATTGCGTCGCTGTGCTTCGGTTTGACCGCAGCCATCACCTATTGGCAAAGCAGTCGCGCATTGAGCGCCTCTGCGCAGGCCACGATGCAAAATGCCGCGCGCTACCAGGCCGAGCAGATCGGCAGCGAGCTTGGCCAGGCGTTGACGACCGGCCAATCGCTGGCCACCACCTTGCTGGTGCAACGCGCCAATGGCGGCATCAGCCGCGACAGCGCCGCGGCAGTGGTGCACGACCAATTGCTGGACCACCCCGAGTGGGTCGGCATGGGCACCTTGTGGGAGCCACAGGCCTTCGATGGCAAGGACAGCGCATTTGCCAATGCCAAGGGCCACGACGCCACCGGCCGCTTCATGACCTACTGGGGACGCAGTGAGCAGACACTGGTCCGCGAGCCGCTCACCGATTACGAAACCCCCGGCCTGGGCGACTGGAATCTGAAACCGCGTGCACTGCTGCGGCAGACCGTGGCCGAACCCTACGATTACAAGATCGGCGGCAAGACCGTGCTGATGACCACCTTGTCCATGCCGATCCTGCAGGACGGCAAGTATCTGGGCGCGGTCACCGTGGACGTGGCACTGGCGGCATTGCAGCAGCGCCTTGGCGCCTTGCGCCCGATGCAGGACGGTTATGTCGAACTGCTCTCGCCTGCCGGCGTGGTGCTGGCATCGCACGACACCACGCGCATCGGCAAGCAGGTCACCGACGCACGCCACCGCACCATGCTGGAGGCGATCAAGGCCGGCAAGGACGCGTTGGATTTCACCCCCGATGCAGACGGCGCAGTCAGCGCCTACGTTCCGCTGCAGATCGGCAAGGCGCAAGAGCGCTTCGCGCTGGGCGTGGTGGTGCCGTATGCCACGATCATGCAGCAGGCGCATCACCTGCTGTGGACCATCCTTGCCGTCGGCCTTGGCTCGGCGCTGGTGCTCAGCGTGGCGCTGTTTGCGCTGCTGCGTCGCCAGGTGGTGCGGCCGCTGGAGGCCGCCGCGCACGTGGCCGATGCGATCGCCTCGGGCAAGCTCGACAACCAGATCGCCGTGCAGCGCCAGGACGAAGTGGGCCGCCTGATGGGCGCCATGCAACGCATGCAGAGCGACCTGCGCGAGCGCATCGAGCGCGATGCGCAGGTGGCCAACGAAAACCTGCGCATCCGCACCGCGCTGGAACATTCGGAAATGGAAGTACTGCTGGCCGACGAACAGCACAACGCGGTGTTCATCACCCAGGCGCTGCACACCTCGTTCAAGCAGGGCGAGCCCGCCTTTCATGCCAAGGGCCAGACCGGCTTCAGTGCCGATGCGGTGGTCGGCAAGCCGATGGACTACGTGTTCGGCAACGATGGCGAAGGCGCCGCGCGTACGCAGCGTCTGCGGCAGCTGCAGTCCACCACCACCGAGCGCTACCGCTTCGGGCCGGTGACGCTGGATCTGACCATGACCCCACTGTATGCCCCCGATGGCCGTCGTAGCGGCAGCATGCTGCTGTGGCGCAATATCAGTGCCGAAGTCAGCACCCAGCAGGAAGTGGCCGAGCTGGTGCAGTCCGCCTTGATGGGCGATTTCGGCCAGCGCCTGGCGCTGGACGACAAGCATGGGTTCTATCTGGAATTCGGCCGGCAGCTCAATGGCCTGCTGGAAACCACTTCGCTGAGCCTGGAGCGGATTTCCAGCCTGCTCAGTGCGCTGGCCGAAGGCGACCTCACCGTACGCATGGACGGCGACTTCCAGGGCGTGTTCGCCCGCATGCGCGACGATGCCAACGCCACGGTGGCGCAGCTCACCGGCATTGTCTCCGGCATTCAGACCTCGGCCACGCAGATCAGCGCAGCCGCCAGCGAAATTGCTGCCGGCAACAACGATCTTTCCCAGCGCACCGAACAACAGGCCGCCAATCTGGAAGAAACCGCGGCCTCGATGGAGGAACTCACCTCCACCGTCAAACAGAATGCCGAGCATGCGCGTCAGGCCAACCAGCTGGCCATCGGCGCAGCCGACGTGGCATCGCATGGCGGTTCGGTGGTGGCGCAGGTCGTCACCACCATGTCGGGCATCGAGACCTCGTCCAAGAAGATCGCCGAGATCATCAGCGTCATCGACGGGATCGCGTTCCAGACCAATATCCTGGCCTTGAATGCCGCCGTGGAAGCGGCGCGTGCCGGCGAACAGGGCCGCGGATTTGCCGTGGTCGCCTCCGAGGTGCGCACGCTGGCGCAACGTTCGGCCGGTGCTGCCAAGGAGATCAAGCACCTGATCGACGATTCGGTGAGCAAGGTGGAACAAGGCTCGTCGCTGGTGCATCAGGCCGGCACCACCATGAGCGAGATCGTCGCCAGCGTGCAGCGCGTCACCGACATCATGGGCGAAATCTCCGCCGCCTCGCAGGAGCAGTCGTCGGGCATCGAGCAGGTCAACCTCACCGTGACGCAGATGGATGAAGCCACGCAGCAGAATGCCGCGCTGGTGGAAGAAGCCACTGCCGCAGCGCGTGCGATGGAAGAACAGGCCGGCCAGCTGACCGAGGCGGTGGCGGTCTTCAAGCTCAATCATGCGGTCAAGCCCGTGCTGGCTGCGTCCACTGTCAAACCAGCGGTGCGCGCGGTGGTCACCACCAAGCCGGCAGCCGCCCGCGGCAAGCGCGTGGCGACACTGCTGCCTCACTCCGTGGGCAAGTCCTCCGGCACTGCCGGTCACGACAGCCAGTGGCAGGATTTCTAACCGCCCTGCGCGCAGTGGATTGCAAGCGAACACAAGCGTAATCGCACGCACGCAGCGTTACTTGCATTCCACAGCTGCATCCCGCACGGCGCGTCATCGGCGCGCCGTGCATGCCCTGCCCCTTCCGCTCGTCCGACGCGCATCAAGAATCATGCAGCGTTGCCGTTAGTGTGGATGACATCGACTGCCTGCGCCACACCGCAGCAGCCGGTCCAGCAGTGCATGCGTGCTGTCGCGACCAACGCAGCCAGCGCATGCATCCGGATAGTTGTTTCCGCAGGTCGTCACGCAAGGGATGCCATGAAGCCGTCTGTTATCGCCAGCTGTTTTGTGCTGTTGGGTGTGATGGGTCATGCCCGCGCTGAAGACCCGATCGCGACCGACCGCCCGGATTTCGTGGAATCCAGCCTCACCGTCGGCGACCGCCGCGTGCAGGTGGAAACCAGCGTCGCGTGGGAACGCGACGACGCGGTGAATGCATATTCCACGCCCACGCTGCTGCGCTACGGCCTGGGCCAGACCTGGGAATTGCGGCTGGAAACCGATGGCTGGCAGCGCATCGACCTGCCTGGCGATGCGCAGGTAAGCGGCATGTCCGACGTCTCGCTCGGCATCAAACATCACCTGGCCAGTTCCGACGATGGCAAGACCTCGCTGGCCTGGTTGCTGCATGTGGATCTGCCCAGCGGCGCGCAGGCATTGCGCGGCCATGGTGCGCGCCCCTCGTTCCGGCTGGTGGCCGAATGGGAGCTCAGCGACAGCATGTCCGCGGGCATGATGCCCGGGGTGATCTGGGACGACGATGGCCAGGGTAATCGATATACCGCCGGCATCTTCGGTGCCGTTCTCGGCAAGGCCTGGAACGACCGCGTGCGCTCGTTCGTCGAAGTGGCGTTGCCGCAGATCGCCAACAGCGACGATGGCGGCACCGTGGCCCTGCTCGATGTCGGCTCGGCCTGGCTGCTGAGCAACGACGTCCAACTGGACGCTGTCTACAGCCGCGGACTCAACGACCGCTCACCGGATCACGCGCTCGGCGTGGGCCTGTCTTTCCGCTTCTGACACGGGTTGCACCATGAAGATCATGCACATGCTGGGCGTCCTGGTGCTGGTGGCCGCATTGGCCCTGCTCGCCTTGGGTGGCGTGGGCTATAACGGCCAACGCGGCCTGCTCGATGCGATTGCCGCACAGGTCATCTCCTCCGATGCGCTGCGCAACCATATGCAGGCGGACATGATGCACGACGCCCTGCGCGGCGATGTCACCGCCGCGTTGCTTGCTGCCTCCACGAAAGACGATAAAGCCGTGGCGGCCGCGCGCAGCGCATTGGGCGAACACGCCGGCGAATTCCGCGAGTCGCTGGCAGCCAACCGCAAACTGCCGCTGGCCCCTGCATTGCGCGCCGATCTGGACGCGGTGACGCCGGCACTGCAGGCCTATATCGCATCCGCCGACCAGGTGGTGAAGGCTGCCGAAACGCAGGCGGACAGCGCAGCGGCCTACGCGGATTTCAACGATAAATTCGGCCAGCTTGAAACCCGCATGGGCGCCATCAGCGAGCGCATCCTGGCCTTGAACGAGGCCAGCCGCCGCCAGGCCGAGCAATACAGCCACCGCGTGATGTGGCAGCAGGGTAGCGCCGTGGTGCTGGCATTGGTGTGCCTGGCGCTGGCGGCCGGCTGGATTCTGCGCTCGGTGTTCGGCCTGCTTGGCGGCGAGCCGCAACTGGCCATGGCTGCCGCGCAACACATCGCCGAAGGCCGCCTGGACCAACCGATCCCGGTCGCCGCAAAGCACTCGCGCAGCCTGATGGCCGCATTGGCGCGCATGCAGCGCGACCTGCGCGAGCGTCTGGAGCGCGAGCGCAGCATCGCAGCCGAAAACCTGCGCATCCGCACCGCACTGGATAACGCTTCCACTGGCATGTACATCGCCGACCCGGACCTCACCATCATCTACACCAATGGTGCGCTGCAAAACCTGCTGCACACCTACGCAGACGATATCCAGGCCTGCGCGCCTGCGTTCAATCGCACCGCCAACCTGGTCGGCCAACCGGTCTCGCTGCTGGAAGTGGGCAACGCACAGGACGCGGAGATCTATCAGCGTCTGGACCGCCAGGGCGCTGCCCAGCGCGAGGTGCAGTACCGCAGCACCTGCATCGCACAGAACGTTTCGGCAATTCGCGACGAGGCCGGCGCGCATCTGGGCTTTGTCTGCGAGTGGCGCGACCGCACGGCCGAGGCGCGCGTGGAAATCGACGTTGCCGACGTGGTGCGCAGCGCCGCTGCAGGCGATCTTTCCAAGCGCATCGACAGTACCGGGAAACAAGGCTTTTTCCTGCAACTGGCGCAACAGCTCAATGCCTTGCTCGATGCCAACGCGGTCAGCATCGCCGAAGTGTCGCGCCTGCTGAGCGCGCTGGCCGACGGCGACCTGAGCGCGCGCATGCAGGGCCAGTTCCATGGCGTTTTCGCCACGATGCGCGACGACGCCAATACCACCGCCGAGCAACTGGCGCTGGTGATCGGGCGTATCCAGCAGGCCGCCGGCAGCATTCATACCGCCTCCAGCGAAATTGCTGCCGGCAACAACGACCTGTCGCAGCGCACCGAACAACAAGCGGCCAATCTGGAAGAGACTGCCGCCTCGATGGAAGAGCTCACCTCCACCGTCAAACAGAATGCTGAAAGCGCACGCCAGGCCAACCAGTTGGCGATCGGTGCGGCTGGTGTGGCTTCGCAGGGCGGCGCGGTGGTGGCGCAGGTGGTCACCACCATGTCCGGCATCGAAGTCTCATCGAAAAAGATCGCCGAGATCATCAGCGTGATCGACGGCATCGCGTTCCAGACCAACATCCTGGCGCTCAACGCCGCCGTGGAAGCGGCGCGCGCCGGCGAGCAGGGCCGCGGTTTCGCAGTGGTCGCCTCCGAGGTGCGCACGCTGGCGCAGCGGTCGGCCGGTGCCGCGAAAGAGATCAAACATCTGATCGACGATTCAGTGAGCAAGGTCGCCGAGGGCTCGCAGCTGGTCCATCAGGCCGGCACCACCATGGCCGATATCGTCGCCAGCGTGCAGCGCGTCACCGACATCATGGGCGAGATCGCTGCCGCGTCGCAGGAACAGTCGTCGGGTATCGAGCAGGTCAATCTCACCATCACCCAGATGGATGAGGCGACCCAGCAGAACGCCGCATTGGTGGAAGAAGCCACTGCCGCTGCGCGCACCATGGAGGACCAGGCCAGCCAGCTGGCGCACGCAGTGTCGCGCTTTACCCTGGCCGATGCGCCGCAGGCGCAGGCTGCAATGCCTGTGGCCACAATGCCCGCCGTGGTCGCCGTTGCCCGGGCAAGCAAGCCCAGCAGGCGTGCGCCGAGCGCTCGCAAGCCGGCAGTGAACGCGTCCGCGGCCACCGCCGGCAACGACAGCCAGTGGCAGGACTTCTGAGCAAGCCGGTGCGCGACGGCGGCCCGGATCTGGCGCCGTGACGCAGAGCGCTGTTTAGCGGCCCTGCGACTCGGCCACATCGCCGCGACAACTGTATTGCGGCGTTTTCGCGTAATCGGCAGGCGCTTGCCTGCCCGTTAATACTTCACAACTAAATAAGTTGGCGTTTCAGCCGTTAGCTTGCTGGATAACGCCGCTAGGCAATGTTTCGGAGCAAGTGATGAATAAGTTCAACGACTGGCCAATCCGCCGCAAACTCATGTTTGCCTTCTGTCTGAGTGCCGTGCTCACCGCATTACTGGGCGGTTTGGGCTTTTCGCGCATGAAGCAGATGCAGAGCGAAACCACCTTGATCAACCAGGACGTGGTGCCGGTGTTGAGCCGCCTGTCCGAGTTGCGCGGTTTTGCCGGCGAATTCCGCGTCTACGAAGTGGGCCAGTTCCTCAACCTGGAAGACCCGGAACGCTATGCGTATTTCTTCAAGCGCATGGATGAAATCCAGGCCAAGTACGCCGACACCCAGAAGCAGCTGGACGCCAAGATCGATGCGGCCTCGCCGTTGAAGGCCGAGTACGCCAGGCTCACCGATGCCAGCGCCCGCTATTTCGCCGCCAACCAGCAGCTGCGCAAGCTCTATGCAGAGCCCGACCGCGCCGCTGCGATGGAGTTTTCGCGCAAGCAATCGGGCGAGATCCGCAAGGAACTGTTCGCCTCGGTGGACAAGCTGTATGCACAGCAGTCCAAGGCGCTGGGCGACATGGTGACTGCCAGCGCCAGCTCGTTCAAGCTGACCAGCGCCGTGCTGCTGATCGGCACCTTGCTGATGGCGGCCTTGTCGGTGACCTTCGGTTGGTTGATCGCGCGCAGCATCACCAGCCCGCTTGCCAAGGCGCTGGGCGCCATCCAGGCGGTCTCGCGTGGCGATCTGGGCGTGCAGGTGGGCAAGACCAGCAAGGACGAGATCGGCCAGATGCTGGAGGCCACCGGTGGCATGACCCAGATGCTGCGCCGTTTCTCCGACGAAACCGCGCGCATGTCGCACCTGCATGCTGCCGAAGACATCACCCACCGCATGCCGGAAGATTTCCCCGGCGTGTACGGCAACCTTGCCACCGGCATCAACACGATGATCTTCGAGCATCTCGACGCCATCATCGATGCGGTGCGCATCCTCAATCAATATGCCCAGGGCGACCTGAGCGAAGATGCGCGTCGCCTGCCGGCCAGCCGCGCGGTGCTGCATGAAGCGATGGATGCGGCCAAGGCCAGCTTGTTGTCGATCAACACCGAGATCAAGCACCTGGCACAGGCGGCCGCCTCTGGCGATTTCAGTGCGCGTGGCGATGCGCAGCGCTTTAAGTACGACTTCGCCGTGATGGTGTCGGATCTGAACTCGATGATGGAAGTCAGCGACCGCAACCTGGGCAAGCTGTCGCAGCTGCTCGGCGCCGTGGCCGAGGGCGACCTGACCGCGCGCATGGACGGGCAATTCCACGGCGTGTTCGCACGGCTGCGCGACGACGCCAACGCGACCACCCAGCGCCTGACCGACATCGTGGGCCGCATCAAGCACTCCACCCTGGCGATCAACACGGCCGCCGGCGAGATTGCCGCCGGCAACAACGACCTCTCGCAACGCACCGAGCAGCAGGCGGCCAACCTGGAAGAAACCGCCGCTTCGATGGAAGAGCTCACCTCCACCGTCAAGCAGAACGCCGAGCACGCGCGTCAGGCCAACCAGCTGGCCATCGGCGCGGCAGGCGTGGCATCGCACGGCGGCAACGTGGTCGGCCAGGTGGTCACCACCATGTCCGGCATCGAAACCTCGTCCAAGAAGATTGCCGAAATCATCAGCGTCATCGACGGCATCGCGTTCCAGACCAACATCCTGGCCTTGAATGCCGCGGTGGAAGCGGCGCGTGCCGGCGAGCAGGGCCGTGGCTTTGCCGTGGTGGCCTCGGAAGTACGCACGCTGGCGCAGCGTTCGGCCGGTGCAGCGAAGGAGATCAAGGGCCTGATCGACGACTCGGTGAGCAAGGTGGCCGAAGGCTCGGCACTGGTGAATCAGGCCGGCAGCACCATGGCCGAGATCGTCTCCTCGGTGCAGCGTGTCACCGACATCATGAGCGAAATCTCTGCCGCCTCGCAGGAGCAGTCGGCCGGCATCGAGCAGGTCAACCAAACCGTCACCCACATGGACGAGGCCACCCAGCAAAACGCCGCATTGGTGGAAGAAGCCACCGCCGCTGCACGCTCGATGGAAGAGCAGGCACAGCAACTCACCGAAGCGGTAGCGCTGTTCCGCCTCTCGGCCGAACTGGAAGCGGTCACCCGCGCAACGCCGGTGGTACGCCAGATCGCCGCCAAGCGCCCGGTGGCGGCCAGCACGCCTGCCACCAAACCGCATGCCGCGCGTCCGGCGGGCCGCGCAGCAGTGGCAATGGCGCCGTCCAACGAATCCGATTGGTCCGAGTTCTAAGCGCGCGAGACGGCTGCGCTCACCGCCAAGTGGGCGCGACCTGTGCCGGGTCTGGCAAATACTACGTAGGTATGCGGATCCTGAAGTCGGTCTCCGAGTGTTGGACTATTCGCCATGTTGTACGGTCGTTAAATCAGCCGCATGGCCTTGAAATGGCAACTGTTATCGAAGCCGCGCCCTCAAAAAGCGCGGCTTTCATTTTGGCGCACTGTCGAAAACAGACTCTTCAGTACGATTCAATATAATATTTGGATAAATTTCATATTTAAATTAAATTTATACTGTAGAGCTCGCATTGCCAACCATAATCCACAGGGAAAACTCCGGCAGAATAAAAATTTATTTCACAAGCCTAACTTGAGTTATATTTTTTTTGATATCGAGGTATTCAGTAGATGCTCTCAAGCGCCGTTATTGGGCATAGCGAGACGTCAGACTGCACTCGACTGGCGTTTCCGCATCGCTTGCTTTTATCGCGCAACGCTTGCCAGGAACCCTGTCATGACCTCACTTCTTCAACGTTACAACGTCGGCCCACGTCTAGCGGCCGCCTTCGCTGTGCTGATTGTGCTGTCGGGCCTGATCGCCTTGATCGGTTATCGCGGATTGACGTCAGCACGTGCTTTGGTCGACGGCATCGTGAACCAGAACATGGCGAAGATTCGCCTGTCCAACGACATGATGAACGCCAATTTCATTATCGGCACGCAGCTGCGCAATCTGGTATTGCCTACCAGCGATGAAGAGAATCGCCAGTTCGTTGCCAAGATCCAGTCTGCGCGTGCCGACTACACCAAGGCGCGCGAAGCGTTGTATGCCATGCCGCCCTCAGAGCAAGGCAAGATCCTGCGTACGGAGATCGACGCCCGCCGCGCCGAAGTCAAGGGTTTGAATGACAAGGTCATCGATCTGGTGATGACCGGGCACAGCGACGAGGCACTTCCCTTTCTGCTGAACAAGGCGGCGCCCGCCATGCAGGTCTGGCAGGACAAAATTGCCGAAAACATCGCCCTGCAGGAGAAGCAGGCAGCAGACGCATCGGCTGTCGCATTCAAGTCCATGGACGACTCGCGCAAGCTGTTGATCGGCGGCTCGCTGCTGGTCGTGCTGCTGAGCGGCGCGCTGGGCGTGCTCATCACCCGCAGCCTGACCCAGCCGTTGAGCCGCGCGACCCGCGCCGCCGAATCCATCGCCGGCGGCCAGCTGGGTAACGACGTGGACACCCACTTCAACGACGAAGCCGGGCGCCTGCTCAAGGCGATGAGCAAGATGCAGCTGCAACTGCGCAGCCTGATCGACGCGCAGATCGAGATGGCCAAGCGTCATGAAGAAGGGCAGATCAGCTTCCGGATGGATGCCACTTTGTTACCGGGCGACTATGGAAACATGGCGCGTGGAACAAATGAACTAGTTGCAGGGCATATCGAAACAAAGATGAAGCTCATGCAGATCATGGCGAGGTATGCCGTCGGCGATCTAAGCGAGGACATGGAGCGGCTGCCGGGTGAGAAAGCGCTGCTGACCCGCACGATGGACGAAGTGAAGGCCAACCTGTCTGCGATGAACCACGAAATCAAGCACCTGGCGCAAGCTGCGGCCAATGGCGACTTCAGTGCCCGCGGCGATGCAGAGCGGTTCCAGTACGACTTCCGCGTGATGGTGGACAGCCTCAACACCTTGATGTCTACCGCCGACGGCAACCTGCAATCGCTCTCGGGCTTGTTGCAGGCGATCGCTGCCGGCGACCTCACCGCCCGCATGAGTGGCGAATTCCACGGCGTGTTCGCGCAGATGCGCGACGATGCCAATGCCACCGCCACGCAGCTGGCCGAGATCGTCAGCGGCATCAAGGCCTCGGCTACGTCGATCAGGGGTGCGGCAAGCGAAATCGCCGCTGGCAATCAGGACCTGTCGCAGCGTACCGAGCAGCAGGCTGCCAACCTGGAAGAAACCGCTGCCTCGATGGAAGAGCTCACCTCCACCGTCAAGCAGAATGCCGAAAGCGCACGCCAGGCCAACCAGCTCGCCATCGGTGCGGCCAAGGTGGCCTCGCAGGGCGGCGAGATCGTCAGCAAGGTGGTTGGCACCATGAGCGGGATCGAAGCCTCGTCCAAGAAGATCGCCGACATCATTTCCGTCATCGACGGCATCGCGTTCCAGACCAATATCCTGGCCTTGAACGCGGCCGTGGAAGCCGCACGCGCCGGCGAACAGGGCCGTGGCTTTGCGGTCGTGGCTTCGGAAGTGCGCACCCTGGCACAGCGCTCTTCGGGCGCGGCCAAGGAGATCAAGGACCTGATCGACGACTCGGTGCAACGGGTGGCCGAAGGCTCGGTGCTGGTGAACAGCGCCGGCACCACCATGGGCGAGATCGTGGCCAGCGTGCAGCGCGTCACCGACATCATGGGCGAGATTTCCGCGGCCTCGCAGGAGCAGTCTGCCGGGATCGAGCAGGTCAACCAGACCGTGACAAGCATGGACGAAACCACCCAGCAGAACGCTGCGCTGGTGGAAGAAGCCACCGCTGCAGCACGCGCAATGGAAGAACAAGCCCAGCAACTGACCGAAGCGGTGGCACTGTTCCGTCTGTCGGCGGACATGGAAACGGTGACCCGCACCGCGCCGGCGGTGCGCCAGATTGCCGCCAAGCGTCCGGTTGCGGTGAGCAAGCCTGCAATCAAGCCGCCTGTCGCGCGCCCGACGGCACGCGCCGCTGTCGCGTCGGTCGCAAACGACGCGTCCAATTGGGCCGAGTTCTAATACCGGCCCCGGGGCTGCACCTGGACACCGCGCTCGCCGGCGAGCGCGGTGTTTTTTTATGGGCAGTGCTTCTGGCGCCAGGCGCATTGCCGGGCATCACATGCGTCGCGGCAGCACGGCCGCATGGGGCTTGCGCACACACAAAAAACCTCCGGTGGCGCCTGCACTGACGCCCCGCCCCGGCTTTGCATGCGCTTGATCAGACCGGGGTGCCATCGCCAACAGCCCGCATCGGCAGAGCCCGCTTTTTTCGAACATAAATGCCATCGAAATTGCGTGACGAATGCGTGACGAAACTCTTCAGTCGAGAGTGGTTGCGCCGCTAGCTATGTCAGCAACGAGGCACGCCTGCGAGCGCGAGAACGCCTCACTGCACTGCGCCACCACACGGCCGATCACGGGGGACCGAACGGATGGCTCCCACTACTCAGATTGTTACCACCTCAAGGCACATTCGATGAAACAGCTAAGTCTTTCGACACAACTGGCACTGGGTTTCGGCACAGTTGTTCTTGTGCTCTTGATCGTCGCAACGGTAGGCCTACGTGGGCAGTCCCAGCTGTCGGACGCGGTGGCCATGAACGACCACACCTATCAGGTCATCGGCACCGGCCGCGCCATGTCCATTGCCACGGTCAACATCGAGACGGGCGCGCGCGGCTTTATGCTGTCCGGGCAGGACCAGCATCTCACGCCGTACAACAACGGCAAGGTGCAGTTCGAACAGGAATTCACCAACGCCAAGACCTTGACCGCCGACAACCCGGTGCAGCAGGAACGCCTGCAGCGCCTGCATGCGGCGTATGAGCAGTTCATGGGCTTTGAGGACAACCTGATCGCGCTGCGCGGCAAAAGCAGTGATACAGAGCTGTCCGCACTGCTGACGCAATTCAAGGCCGGCCATGAACGTGCGGCGATGGGCCAGATCCGTCAGCTGCTGGTCGACTTCGAAGCGCAGGAAAACGAATTGCTGGTCAAGCGCAGCGCAACCTTGAAGGCCGCCAAGGCCAGCAGCCGTTGGTCGATGATCATCGGCAGCGGCGTCGCGGTGCTGGTGGCGCTGGCCAGCGGCTGGCTGATCCGTCGTCGCCTGATCAATCGCCTGGGTGAGGCCTCGCACGTGGCCGATTCGATTGCCGCCGGCAACGTGTCCATCAGCGTGGACAGCAGCGGCACCGACGAGACTGGTCGCCTGCTCGCCAGCATGAGCAAGATGCAGCAGCAGTTGCAGAAAGTCTTGCACGGCCAGCAGGAAATGAAGCGCCGGCACGATCAGGGCGAGCTGAACTTCCGCCTGGACGAAGCAGCGTTTCCTGGCGACTACGCCACCATCGTGCGCGGCAACAACGACCTGGCCGCCTCGCATGTGGCCGTGATGATGCGGTTGGCGCAGATCATGGGCCAATACGCTGTCGGCGACCTGCGCGAAGACATGGAAGCCCTGCCCGGCGACAAGGCCGTGCTCAGCGACACCATGGCCAAGGTCAAGGGCAACCTGTCTTCGGTCAATCACGCCATCAAGCACCTTTCCCAATGCGCCGCCAATGGCGACTTCAGCGCCCGCGGCGATGCCGAGAATTTCCAGCACGACTTCCGGGTGATGGTGGACAGCCTCAACACCTTGATGGCCACTGCCGACGGCAACCTGCAATCCCTCTCGGGCTTGTTGCAGTCGATCGCTGCCGGTGACCTCACCGCCCGCATGAGCGGGGAGTTCCATGGCGTGTTTGCACAGATGCGCGACGATGCCAATGCCACCGCCGTGCAGCTGGCCGAAATCGTCACCGGCATCAAGGCGTCGGCCATCTCGATCAAGGCCGCTGCCAGCGAGATCGCTGCCGGCAACAGCGACCTGTCGCAGCGTACCGAACAGCAGGCTGCCAGCCTGGAAGAAACGGCCGCCTCGATGGAAGAGCTCACCTCCACCGTCAAGCAGAACGCCGAAAGCGCACGCCAGGCCAACCAGCTCGCCATCGGCGCGGCCAGCGTGGCCACCCAGGGCGGTGAGATCGCCGGCCAGGTGGTCGAAACCATGGCCGGCATCGAGGCCTCGTCCAAGAAGATCGCCGATATCATCTCCGTCATCGACGGCATCGCCTTCCAGACCAATATCCTGGCCTTGAACGCGGCGGTGGAAGCGGCACGTGCCGGCGAGCAAGGCCGCGGCTTCGCCGTGGTGGCTTCCGAAGTGCGCACGCTGGCGCAGCGCTCTTCCGGCGCCGCCAAGGAGATCAAGGACCTGATCGCCGACTCGGTCGAACGTGTGGCCGCCGGTTCGGTGCTGGTCAATACCGCTGGCAGGACCATGGGCGAGCTGGTGACCAGCGTGCAGCGGGTCACCGACATCATGGGCGAGATCTCTGCCGCCTCGCAGGAACAGTCGGCCGGCATCGAACAGGTCAACCAGACCGTCACCCAGATGGACGAAACCACCCAACAGAACGCCGCGCTGGTGGAAGAAGCCACTGCCGCCGCGCGCTCGCTGGAAGAACAGGCAGTCGGATTGACCGAGGCCGTGGCGGTCTTCAAGACCGAGCAAGGCACCACCAGCACGGTCCGCACGGCATCCGTCGCCAAGGCGGCGCCGGCCGTGCGCGCCAAGCTGACCTCGATCGGCGGCAGCGCTGCCGCCAAGCCGCGCGCGGTTGCTGCATCGACGACCGTCGACACCAGCTGGCAGGAGTTCTGATCAGCACGCACTGGCGTCGGTGGGAGTGCTCACTGATGCCGTGCGCCAGGCAGCCGCTCCACACATCAGTCGTTGCAACACGCAGGGCCCGAGCCAGCATATGCAACCCGCATGCGCTGGCTCGGGCCCTCATTGCATTGATGGGCGCCGCTGGCGATGGGCCAGACTGCTGCGCCCTGGAGGGCGTCGACTGCCAGCGCGAACCGCCAGGGCGACACGCGCCTGCAGCCGGCACGCGTCGGCTGACTTGCCCCTTTCTGATCGGCCCTTCCCCAAAGACCCACTGGAACATCAGCCGCAAGGTGGCATTGGCGCCCCGACCGGCGTGCATGTCGAGCGCCCTTCCCTTCGCGCGCGCTCATCGCTGCTGCACCTCGCCCGGCAGGGCCTTGCATCGGCACGCGTCGCTGCCCGCTTCCGTGAACGATGCCAGCTATAAAAAACGCTAAATAGCGAGCTCAAGTATACGACCAGGTCGCCGCTACCTGCCCTGCAATCGGGACGGAGCCGACGCACGCCAGCAGCGCCAGCGCCAGGCGTCATGCGGCCGCCCTAGCTTGCAGGGGGTGCCGACCGTGATCGCGAGGCCGCCGCCGTTGCCTCCAAGCGCCTCCCTCTCCTCCTTCCCGGCAGGTATGTTTCATGATCGGCTTTCTCCAACGCTATAACGTCGGTACCCGCCTTTCCGCAGCGTTCGGCTTTCTGATCCTGTTGTCCTGCGGCCTGGTGGTCGCGGGCCTGATGACCTTGGCGCAAGCGCGCGGGCGCATGGATTCGATCGTCAAGCGCAACATGACGATCCTGGAATATGTCGGCGAGATGCGCAGCGCCAGTGCGGACATTGCCGTCAACCTGCGCAACATCGTGCTGCCGACCACGCAGGAAGAGAACATCGGCTTCGCAAAAATCGTCGAGCAGCAGCGGCAGTACTACAGCGACATCCACGACAAGCTGTACGCCATCCCGCCGTCCGACGCCAATGGTGCGGCAATGCGTCGGCAAATCGATCTTGCCCGCGAAAAGGCGCGTGTCGCCAATCAGCAGGTGCTGGACCTAGGCATGAACGGCAAGCCCGACCAGGCGCTCAGGGCGCTGATGCAGCAGGCCGCACCGGCAAACCAGCAATGGCAGGACGCGCTCAATGCATATGCCGCACGCCAGCGCAGCCGTGGCGCGGCGGCCTATGCCGATGCAAACACCGCGATGGATCGTGGCCGGGCATTGCTGATCGCCGGCGGCCTTGCGGTGATCTTGGTCAGCAGCCTGCTGGCCTGGTGGATCACCCGCAGCCTGACCCAGCCGTTGAGCCGTGCCACCCGTGCCACCCGTGCCGCCGAGGCCATCGCCGAAGGTCGCCTGGACAGCGACGTGCACACCACCGCCACCGACGAGCCGGGCCGGCTGCTCAGCGCCATGGCCAGGATGCAGACGCAGTTGCAGCGTTTCTCCGGCGAAACCACGCGAATGATCGCGCTGCACGCCGACAAGGACATCAGCCACCGCATGCCGCAGGACTTCCCCGGCGTGTATGGCGAACTGAGCAAGGGCATCAACACGATGATGTTCGAGCACCTGGACGCCATCGTCGATGCCATCGAAGTGCTCAACGAATACGCACGCGGCGATCTGCGCCGCGATGCACGGCGCCTGCCAGGCAGCCGCGCGGTGCTGCACGAATCGATGGATGCGGCCAAAGCCAGCCTGCTGGCGATCAACACCGAGATCAAGCGCCTGGCCAGCGCGGCGGCTGCCGGCGACTTCAGCGCACGCGGCGATGCGCAGCGGTTCGAGCACGATTTCCTGCGCATGGTGCAGGACCTCAACGCGATGATGGAGGTCAGCGACACCAGCCTGGGCAGCTTGTCGGCACTGTTGCAATCGATCGCCGCCGGCGATCTCACCGCCCGCATGCACGGCAACTTCCACGGCGTGTTCGCCAAGATGCGCGACGACGCCAACGCCACCACCGAACAGCTCACGCGCATCGTGGTGCGGATCCAGGGCGCGGCCGGCAGCATCAGCGCGGCCACCGGCGAAATCGCCGCCGGCAACCAGGATCTGTCGCAGCGTACCGAACAACAGGCCGCCAACCTGGAAGAAACCGCGGCCTCGATGGAAGAGCTCACCTCCACCGTCAAGCAGAACGCCGAAAGCGCACGCCAGGCCAACCAGCTCGCCATCGGCGCCGCCCGCGTTGCGTCGCAGGGCGGGGAGATCGCCAGCAAGGTGGTCCAGACCATGAGCGGGATCGAGTCTTCGTCCAGGAAGATCGCCGACATCATCAGCGTCATCGATGGCATCTCGTTCCAGACCAATATCCTGGCGCTCAACGCCGCGGTGGAAGCGGCGCGCGCTGGCGAACAAGGCCGCGGCTTTGCCGTGGTGGCCAGCGAAGTGCGTACGCTTGCGCAGCGCTCCACCGCAGCGGCCAAGGAGATCAAGAGCCTGATCGACGATTCGGTGCAGCGCGTGGCCGAAGGCTCGCTGCTGGTGCACAGCGCCGGCACCACCATGGCCGAAATCGTGACCAGCGTGCAGCGCGTCACCGACATCATGGGCGAGATCTCCGCGGCCTCGCAGGAGCAGTCGGCCGGCATCGAGCAGGTCAACCAGACGGTGACCCAGATGGACGAAACCACCCAGCAGAACGCCGCGCTGGTGGAAGAAGCCACTGCCGCCGCACGCGCGCTGGAAGAACAGGCGCTCGGATTGACCGAGGCCGTGGCGGTCTTCAAGACCGACAGCAGTGATGCATCGCAGGCATCGCGTGCAGCCTCACGACGCCCGACAGCAGCGCCCGCGCTTTCGGCCAGGGCGGCGGCAGCCGGCCGCGCCCCTGCCGCCACGCTGCGCGCCGTCGTCGCTGCGCCCAGCAACGACAGCAGCTGGCAGGAGTTCTGAACAGATCGCCAGCACTGACTGAACCGGACGGGTCGGCAGCGCTGCTGATCCGTTAAAGGCGTACACCTCCTTAGCCGATAGCCTGCTTACATCCATGAGACGCAACAATGACCACCTCACCCACCCTGTCGCCGCAGACCGTTCCCGCTTCGCCACGCCGCTGGACCAGCCGTTGGGACGACCTGGCCATCGCCAGGAAACTCGGCATCATCGGCGTGCTTGCGTTGGTGGGGCTGGTCATTCCGGTGCTGCTCTATAGCGGCAAGCTCAATGAAAGCGTCGCCATCAGTAGCAACGAATTGCGCAGCTACGCGCCGCTTGGCCAAATGCTGGGCCTGATCACCGACCTGCACGCAGCCCATGTGGATAGCGGCAGCGCCGCCAAAGACGCCGCGCAGCGCGCCGAGCGCGATCTCGCCCAGCTGCTCGCCACCACGGCCGGCATGCCCGGCTTCGAACGCAGCCAGAAGCAATTGCTGGCCTTGCAGCAGCGCCATGTTGCCGGTGCCGCCGCAGAAGGCTACGCCGCCGTGAGCGAGCAGGCCTTCGCCGCGCTCGATGCATTGCGCGACGACAGCCAGCTGGTCTACACCCCGTACATCGAGAGCTACCACCTGGTGGTGTCCACGCTGATCTACAGCCCCGAGACCACCGAATCGCTAACCCGTCTGGACGCCGCCAGCGACCCCTCGCAGGCGGGCGACAGCCGCGCCATGCTGCGCGAGCAGCTCGATCAACTTGACCGAAACCATGTGCGTTTCCGCCATGAGCTGGACAAGGCGATGGGCTTGTTGGAACAGCCCGACCCCGCGCTGGCCGATGCCGCCAAGGCCGAAGCGACCCAGGCAAGCGCCGCACTGGCCGCACTGGGGTCCGCCCTGGACGGCAACGATGCCAAGGCAGACGCACAGTGGAATGCCGCACTCGATGCGCTGGGCCAGACCATGCGCGAACTCAGCAACGTGTCCCTGCAAGCGCTGCAGCGGCAATCCGAACGTCACCTGGTCGACGCACGCAACGCGATGTGGCAAGCGATCGCCGGCCTGTCGGTGCTGGCGCTGCTGATCGCCGCGCTGTGCTGGTACACCTTGTCGCGCCTGACCCGCAATGTGCGCCGTGCCGCGACGGTGGCCGCCAATATCGCGCAGGGTCGGCTGGACGATCAGGTCAGTGCCGCCGGCCGCGACGAAACCGGTCAATTGCTCGACACCATGCGCCAGATGCAAGGGCAACTGCAGCGCGTGCTCAGCGCGCAAAGCGAAATGGCGCAGCGCCACGATGCCGGCCAGATCAGCTACCGCATGCAGGCAGACAGTTTCCCCGGTGCCTACGCCACCATGGTGCACGACACCAACGCGCTGGTGGGCTCGCACATTGCGGTCAAGATGAAGCTTGCGCAGATCATGTCGCGCTATGCCATCGGCGACCTGAGCCAGGACATGGAGCGCCTGCCTGGCGAAAAGGCCGTGCTCACCGACACCATGAATACCGTCAAGGCCAACCTGTCGGCGATGAACAGCCAGATCAAGCTGCTTGCGCAGGCCGCAGCCAATGGCGATTTCAGCGTACGCGGCGACGCACAGCGCTTCCAGTACGATTTCCGCGCGATGGTGGACAGCCTCAATCACTTGATGGCCACCGCCGATGCGAATCTGCACGCGCTCTCGACGGTGTTGCAGGCGATTGCGGCGGGCGACCTCACCGCCCGCATGCACGGCGATTTCCATGGCGTGTTCGCGCGCATGCGCGACGACGCCAATACCACCGTGACCCAGCTGGCCAATATCGTCGGGCGCATCCAGCAGTCCACCAATGCCATCAACGATGCCGCCAGCGAAATTGCCACCGGCAATCAGGACCTGTCGCAGCGCACCGAACAGCAAGCGGCCAATCTGGAGGAAACCGCTGCCTCGATGGAAGAACTCACCTCCACCGTGCGCAACAACGCCGAGCATGCGCGCCGCGCAAACCAGCTGGTGGTCGGTGCGGCCACGGTCGCCTCGCAAGGCGGTGCGGTGGTGGGTGAGGTGGTGGGCACCATGGCCGGCATCCAGACTGCATCCAAGAAGATCGCCGACATCATCGGCGTCATCGACGGCATCGCCTTCCAGACCAATATCCTGGCCTTGAACGCGGCGGTGGAAGCGGCACGCGCGGGCGAACAAGGCCGTGGCTTTGCGGTGGTGGCCAGTGAAGTGCGCACGCTGGCGCAACGCTCGGCCGGTGCGGCAAAAGAGATCAAGCACCTGATCGAGGACTCGGTCAGCCGCGTCGAACACGGCAGCCAGCTGGTGGGCCAGGCCGGTCGCACCATGCAGGACATCGTCGATTCGGTGCAGAACGTCACCACCATCATGCATGAGATCAGCGAGGCCTCGCAGCAGCAGTCGCAAGGCATCGAACAGGTTGGCCAGACCGTCGCGCAGATGGACCAGGCCACCCAGCAGAACGCCGCGCTGGTGGAACAAGCCACCGCCGCCGCCCGGTCGATGGAAGAACAGGCGCAGCAATTGCGCGATGCGGTCTCGGTGTTCCAGTTGCAGGCCGGGTCTGCGCATCGTCGCCTGGGCCACGCTGCCTGAGGCAACGCCTGGCGGTCGATCGGCCCCTGGGACGCTGCGCGCAGGCCTGCGTCCCACCTTTCACTGCCCGCTGCCTGCATCGGTCAGGCACCGGCGCAACGGCCGCACATCATCAACGCGCACGCGCTTCGCCCAGTGCGATCGGCAGAGCGCTATTGCCAGCGCGCATGCGTCGAGCGGCCCTGCGCGAGCGCAGATCCAAGCCACACATGCCAAACCGCCCTGGATCCAGACGCCTGATGGGCTGTCAGGCCTGTGAGCAGGAAGTGAAGGCGCGATCTTTCAGAGCCCCAGGAATGCCCCGTTTGACAGGCATTTCCAGGCGGTTGTGCACACCAGGCTCACCTCGGTGACGCCAACCCATACGCGTCCGGGCTAGCGAGTTCAGCAGCACCGACAGGGCGCCGTTACCAACCTCAAGCACGTGTACCTGCCCTGCAATCGCTGGCGTTGCGACCTTTTGATGTCGCAACGCTCGATGGATCGGTTCGACGCATGCCCGCATCGGCGCCACCAGCGTACCCAGTACGCCTCCCCGCCCTGCGCACTGCCCCTTTCCTGCCCATCGCCCTCGAGATCCCAACATGATTGCTCTTCTTCAACGCTACAACGTCGGCAAGCGCCTGGGCTTCGCCTTCGGCACGCTGATCCTGCTGTCCTGCGCCCTGGTCGTCGCTGGCCTGTATACGCTGGCGCAGGCGCGCCAAAGCCTGGATACGCTCGCTAATCGCAACATGGTGATCGTCCAGCGGCTGCAGGAAATGAACAACGCGGTGTCGGTCATTGCCGTGCAGCTGCGCAACATCGTATTGCCGACGCCAGACGAAGAAAATCAACACTTCGTGGCGATCATCCAAGAGCAGCGCCGCATCTACAAGGAAGCACACGACAAGCTCTACACCTTCTCGGCAACGCCTGTAGCTCAGGCGCTACGTGAGAGGATCGATGCCAACAACCAGGCCGCCCGCGCGCTCAACCAGCAGGTGATCGACCTGGACCTGGCCGGCAAAACCGACGAAGCGATGCCCTTGCTGTTGCAGCGTGCCGCACCGGCCACGCAGGCATGGCAGGACGCGCTGCTGGAGTATTCGGCGCTGCAGCGCCAACGCGCCCAGGAAGCCAATGCGCTGGCCACCACGGCGATGGCCCGCGGGCGTGCCATGTTGATTGGTGGCGGCCTGGCGGTGGTGCTGATCAGCGGTTTGCTGGCATGGCTGATCACCCGCAGCCTGGTGGTTCCGCTGACGCGCGCCACGCGCGCGGCCGAAGCCATTGCCCAAGGCAACCTGGACAACGACGTCAGCGCGAACTCCAACGACGAGACCGGCCGCCTGTTGCATGCCATGGACAACATGCAGGGCCAGCTGCGCAATCTGATTGCCGCACAGCTGGGCATGGCCAAGCGCCATGAAGAAGGCCAGATCAGCTTCCGCATGGATGCCGGCGCGTTCCCGGGCGATTTCGGCCGCATGGCCAATGACACCAACGAATTGGTGGCCGCGCACATCAAGGTGAAGATGCAGACCATCCATCTGATCGAGCGTTATGCCATCGGCGACCTGTCCGAAGACATGCAGCAGTTGCCCGGCGAGAAGGCGGCCATCACCGCGGCAATGAACCAGGTCAAGCACAACCTGTCGACCATGAACACCGAAATCAAGCAGCTGGCGCAGGCTGCGGCCAACGGCGACTTCACCGCGCGTGGCAATGCCGAGCAGTTCCAGTTCGATTTCCGCATCATGGTGGAAAGCCTCAACACCTTGATGGCCACCGCCGACGGCAACCTGCAATCGCTCTCCGGCTTGTTGCAGTCGATCGCTGCCGGCGACCTCACCGCGCGCATGAGTGGCCAATACCAGGGCGTGTTCGCGCAGATGCGCGACGACGCCAATGCCACCGCCGAACAACTGGCCAGCATCGTCGGCCGCATCCAGATCGCAGCCGACGCGATCGGCCTGGCCTCGGGCGAAATCGCTTCCGGTAACCAGGATCTGTCGCAGCGTACCGAACAGCAGGCCGCCAACCTGGAAGAAACCGCCGCCTCGATGGAAGAGCTCACCTCCACCGTCAAGCAGAACGCCGAGCACGCCAGCCAGGCCAACCAGCTCGCCATCGGCGCCGCTGCGGTGGCCTCGCAAGGCGGCGATGTGGTGGCCAAGGTGGTCACCACCATGTCCGACATCCAGGGCTCGTCCAGGAAGATCGCCGAGATCATCAGCGTCATCGACGGCATCGCATTCCAGACCAATATCCTGGCCTTGAATGCGGCGGTGGAAGCGGCGCGCGCCGGCGAACAGGGTCGCGGCTTCGCCGTGGTCGCCTCCGAGGTGCGCACGCTGGCGCAGCGTTCGGCCGGTGCTGCCAAGGAGATCAAGCACCTGATCGACGACTCGGTCGAAAAGGTCACGCAAGGCGCAACCCTGGTCGATCAGGCCGGTACCACCATGGCCGAGATCGTCGCCAGCGTGCAGCGCGTCACCAACATCATGGGCGAGATCTCCTCGGCTTCGCAGGAACAGTATGCGGGTATCGAGCAGGTCAACCAGACCGTGACCCAGATGGACGAAACCACCCAGCAGAACGCCGCATTGGTGGAAGAAGCCACCGCCGCCGCACGCGCAATGGAAGAACAGGCGCAGCAGCTGACAGAAGCGGTGGCGGTCTTCAAGGTGGCTGCGCATGCACCGGTGGCACGTCGGTTGTCGGCCATTGCCAGCGCACCGGCCAATGCCCGCTTCGCGCCGCGCCCGGCAGCACGCGTCACCCCGGCGGCCGCATCGCCACGTCGCAGTCCTGCGGGCAACGCCACATCGGCCGCAGAGCTGGGCGATTGGCAGGAGTTCTGATCGCAAAGGCAGCGTCACGCACGGCAGTCGGTTGCGAACGACTGCCGTGTTTATTCCTGAGAACCAGCTGTATCAAGCTTTCGAGCTCACTCAATCGATTGCAGGCAGCGCCGATAACGCTGCTTTGGCGACAAGCAACGTGAGCGCAATGCGTTTTTCCAGCCTGTCAGCGCAACCGCATTCCACCTTTTAGAGCCGAGCGATTCCATGAACTCTCTTCTGCTGCGTTTCAATGTCGGGCCGCGCCTGGCTGCCGCCTTCACCGTGCTGATCCTGCTGTCCGGGTTCATCGCCTTCATCGGCTATCGCGGGCTGACCTCTGCACGTGCGCTGGTGGATGCCCTGGTGCACCAGAACATGACCAAGATCCGCCTCTCCAACGACATGATGAATGCCAACTACGTCATCGCCGCGGAGCTACGCAATGTCGTGTTGCCGACCAGCAACGAAGACAATCTGAAATTCATCGAATCCATCAAGCAGGCGCGCGCCGACTACGCGAAGGCGCACGATGCGCTGTATGCCATCCCGTCTTCGCCGCAGGGCATCGGCATCCGTACCGAGATCGACCGCCTCGGGCAGCCGGTGCGCGACTTGAACAACCAGGTCGTCGACCTGGTGATGTCTGGCCACAGCGATCAAGCATTGCCGCTGATGCTTACCCAGGCCGCACCGGCGATGCAGAAATGGCAGGACAAGATCGGCGAGAACATTGCCCTTCAGGACAAGCTCGCCTCCGAAGCAGCCGAAGTGGCATTGCAGTCCATGGACGATTCGCGCAAGTTGCTGGTGGGCGGTTCGCTGATGGTGGTATTGCTGAGCGGCACCCTGGGCTTGCTGATCACCCGCAGCCTCACCCGGCCGCTGAGCCGCGCCACCCGCGCTGCCGAAGCGATTGCCGAGGGCAGGCTCGATAACGCCGTGCATAGCGATGCCAGCGACGAAACCGGGCGTCTGCTGCAGGCCATGGACAAGATGCAGTCGCAGGTGCGCAACCTCATTACCGCCCAGCTGGACATGGCCAAGCGCCACGATGCGGGCCAGGTGAGCTTCCGCATGGATGCCGGCGTGTTCCCCGGTGACTACGGCCGCATGGCCGGCGACACCAATGCGCTGGTCGACAGCCACATCCAGGTCACCGCGCGCCTGGCGCAGATCATGGGCCGCTATGCGATCGGCGACCTCAGCGACGACATGGACGCCCTGCCCGGCGAACAGGCCAAACTCACCGAGACCATGGCGCAGGTCAAACACAACCTGGCCGCGATGAATCGGCAGATCAAGCAGCTGGCACAGGCCGCCGCGGCCGGCGACTTCAGTGCTCGCGGCGACGCAGTGCAGTTCCAGTTCGACTTCCGCATCATGGTCGAGAGCCTCAATCAGCTGATGGCCACTGCCGATGGCAGCCTGCAAGCGTTGTCGGGCATGTTGCAGGCCATTGCTGCGGGCGATCTCACTGCGCGCATGGATGGCCAATTCCAGGGTGTGTTTGCGCAGATGCGCGACGATGCCAATGCCACGGTGACGCAACTGGCCGGTATCGTCGGGCACATCCAGACCTCGGCGGTCTCGATCAATGCGGCTGCCAGCGAAATTGCCGCCGGCAACAACGACCTGTCGCAACGTACCGAACAGCAGGCCGCCAACCTGGAAGAAACCGCTGCCTCGATGGAAGAGCTCACCTCTACCGTCAAGCAGAATGCCGAGGGCGCACGCCAGGCCAATCAACTGGCGATCGGTGCGGCCAGCGTGGCGTCGCAAGGCGGCGAGGTCGTCGGCAAGGTCGTGGACACCATGGCGGGCATCCAGGCCTCGTCGAAGAAGATCGCCGACATCATCTCCGTCATCGACGGCATCGCGTTCCAGACCAATATCCTGGCCTTGAATGCGGCGGTGGAAGCGGCACGTGCCGGCGAGCAGGGCCGCGGCTTTGCCGTGGTGGCCAGTGAAGTGCGTACGCTGGCGCAGCGTTCCTCAGCCGCCGCCAAGGAGATCAAGGACCTGATCGGCGACTCGGTGCAGCGCGTCACCGACGGCTCGCAGCTGGTGGACCAGGCGGGCCGCACCATGGCCGAAATCGTCTCATCGGTGCAGCGCGTCACCGACATCATGGGCGAAATTTCCGCTGCCTCGCAGGAGCAGTCGGCCGGCATCGAACAGGTCAACCTCACCGTCACGCAGATGGATGAGGCCACCCAACAGAACGCTGCCCTGGTGGAAGAAGCCACTGCCGCCGCGCGCGCGATGGAAGAACAGGCACAGCAACTCACCGAAGCGGTGGCGGTCTTCAAGGTCGATGCGAACGCACCGGTGGCACGCAAGTTGTCAGCCATCGCCAGCGCCGTGAGCCACCAGCGGCCGGCGACGCGCCCGGCTGCACGTGCCGCCGTGGTCGCGGCGACACCGCGGCGCGTGGCAGTGAGTGCAACCACGTCGACCGTTGGCGATGGCAATTGGCAGGAGTTTTAAGCGACGGCGCCGGAGCCCACCGGTCGCCGGCAGTGGCGGGCGACCGGCACCGCCAGCGGGATCGTTTTTAGTCGCGGTGGTGCATTCGGCCGCCGTACTCATCGTCAACCGGTCGCAGCTGCCGATGCGCGTTTCACGCAACACCGTTGTCCAGCAACACAGACGTTTCGAGAGCCTTTGATCCGCGCTCCGCAGATCTTGTGGGCCGCTTCCCTTGCGAGGGGAAGCGGCCCTTTTTTTTTGCTGCCATCCCGGAGTAAGACCGACAGACCGCACCAGCGCTCTTCAGGCGAAGCGGTGCGTAGCAACCGAGGATGTGAGCCAATTCCGGCTCCGGCCATAACCGCCTGGCGACTGCGCAACCCTCGCATTGGTTGCCCAGGATGTTGCTCGGACGGGCGGCCGCAACGCGCCATTTCGCCCGCCGTATGCGGCCCGTCGCCTCCCTCAAGGACACTTTTGGTTTCACCCAAAATTTACAATCGTCGGTGACAAGGTGGACGATGTGAAACCGCTTTCAGCCAGCGAATGCTGAATGGAATGCCTAATTTTGTGCTGATTTCAACGGGAACAATCAATTTCGAGCATAAACGGCCGCTACCAAGCTCACGCATTCGTAACGCCCTCCCCCGGGCAAGGTCGATTCCTCATGCATTCCTTCAAGCGCCTCTCGGTCGGTACGCGGCTCTCCGCACTGCTCACGCTGGTCATCGCCATTTCGCTGGGGCTGCTGGCCCTGACCATCTATCGCCAGTCCGCTGGCGATATCGAATCGCAGGTCAAGGCCGAGCTGCGCTCCAGCACCCGACTGATGCAGCAGTCGGTGGCGATGTACGACGTCACGCTCAGCGAAGGCACCCAGCGTCTGGGCAGCGTGTTCGACGACATGCTCCCCACCGGCGCGCGCGAACTCGATAGCGCCAGCACGGTCACCATCGGCGAGCAGAACACCCCCTCGCTGCGTGCCGGCAAGCAGGCATTGAATCTCAATTTCGACGCCGTGGACCGCTTTGCCAAGGCGACCGGCGGCGTTGCCACGATCTTCGCCCGTACCGGCGACGACTTCGTGCGCATCACCACCTCGCTGCGTAACAAGCAGAACGAACGCGTCATCGGCACCCTGCTCGATCGCAAGGGCAAGGCCTACGCCGCCCTGTCGCAAGGCAAGAGCTTCACCGGCCAGGCGCAGCTGTTCGGCGAGCAGTACATGACCCATTACCAGCCGCTGCGCGATGCCGCCGGCGAGGTCATTGGCGCGCTGTTCGTCGGGCGCAACTACACCCAAGGCCTGGCCGCGCTCAAGGCCCAGGTCAGCACCACCAAACTGGGCCAGGACGGCTATTTCGTCATTGCCGACATGGCGCCGGGCGATCACCAGGGCCAGATCATCGCGGCTCCGCCGGGCACCCCGGCCACATTAGCGGCACTGGTGCCGGCCGAACAGCAGGCCCTGTTGCAGGCAGTGCTGGACGGCAAGCAGCCCAGCGCCAACCTGCAGCTGCGCGATGGCAAGGGCGCCAGCCAGGCCTTCGAAGTCACCGCACAGCGCTACGCGCCGTGGCAGTGGGCAGTGATTGGCGCGCAGCCGCGCAGTGCCATCGACGGCCCGCTGGACGCGCTGATGGGCAGCATGCTGCTGTTCTCGCTGGTGGTGCTGGCACTGTGCATCGCGGTGGTGTTCATCGCCGCGCGCAAGATGGTCACCCGCCCGCTGCTGGCAGTGGAACGCGTGCTTGGCGACGTGGCGGCCGGCCGCCTGGACAACGCGATTGACATCGACCGGCATGACGAACTCGGTCGCCTGCTGCTCAACGCGCGCACCATGCGCGATGACCTGCGCGCGCGCCTGGAACGCGACCACCTGATCGCCAGCGAAGCACTGCGCGTGCGCACCGCCTTGGACGACGTCAGCACCAATGTGATGATCGCCGACGCCGAGCGCCGCATCATTTACGTCAATCGCCCGCTGCAGCGCATGCTGTCGGAGATGCAGGACGTCCTGCGGCACGATCTTCCCAACTTCGATGCCGCTGCACTGGGCAATACCCGCATCGACCAGTTCCATCGCAATCCCGAGCAGGCACGCCTGCTGGATCAACTCAAGAGTACGCACACCGCACAGGTCGAAATCGGCGGCCGCATCGTGCACGAAGTGGTCAGCCCGGTCGTGGCTGCCACCGGCGAGCGCATGGGCTATGTGGTCGAATCGAGCGACCGTACCCAGGAAGTGCAGGTGGAACAGGAAGTCGCGCACGTGGTGGAAGCCGCCGCGGCCGGCGACCTCAGCGAGCGGATCGACGTGCGCGGCAAGCAGGGCTTCCTGTTGCTGCTGGCCCAACAGCTCAACACGCTGCTGGACAACAACGCAGACGGTCTGTCGCGCGTCTCCGCCCTGCTCTCGTCGCTGTCGCAAGGCGACCTGACCGCACGCATGGACGGCGCGCTGCAGGGCGTCTTCGCCACCATCCGCGACGACGCCAACGCCACCGCCGACCAGTTGGCCGGTATCGTGCGCCGCATCAAGGACTCGTCGCTGACGATCAATTCGGCCGCCACCGAAATCGCCACCGGCAACGGCGACCTGTCGCGTCGCACCGAACAGCAAGCGGCCGCGCTGGAAGAAACCGCAGCCTCCATGGAAGAGCTCACCGCCACCGTCAAGCAGAACGCCGACAACGCCGACCAGGCCAATCGCCTGGTGCTGGATGCTGCCGGTGTGGCGGCAAAGGGCGGCGATGTGGTGAACCGCGTGGTCACCACCATGGCCGATATCGACGCCTCGTCGAAAAAGATTGCCGAGATCATCAGCGTGATCGACGGCATCGCCTTCCAGACCAATATCCTGGCCTTGAACGCGGCGGTGGAAGCGGCGCGTGCCGGCGAGCAGGGTCGTGGCTTTGCTGTGGTGGCCTCGGAGGTCCGCACGTTGGCACAGCGCTCGGCCGGCGCGGCCAAGGAGATCAAGCACCTGATCGAAGACTCGGTCACCCGCATCGGCAACGGCGCGGCACTGGCTTCCGAAGCCGGCAGCACCATGCAGCAGGTGGTGACCTCGGTACAGCGCGTCACCGACATCATGGGCGAAATCACCAGCGCTTCGCGCGAGCAGGCCGCAGGCATCACCCAGGTCAACCAGACCGTCACCCAGATGGACGAAACCACCCAGCAGAACGCCGCGCTGGTGGAAGAAGCCACTGCCGCCGCGCGCTCGATGGAAGACCAGGCCGCACAGTTGGTGGATGCGGTGGCAGTGTTCCGCCTGGAGCCACAGGACCGCCTGAGCACCCTGCTGTCCAACGCACGCCATGCCTACAGCTGAGACGGCAACGACGATTCATTGCAGCCAGATCACAGCATCGAGGGCGCGCTGCCCTCACCGCCCGCGGGACATGCCATAAAACCGTCCATGGCGGCTCGATGGCGGCATCCATGCCGCCAACGGTCCGGCAACCGGCAAGGACACCGCGCCAGACAGTTTTCCGGTGGCGGTGCTGAAGTGTTAGGACACCGCTTCGCGCGGCTTGTGGTTGCTGGTTGCGGTGTTGAAACCCTGCACATCGACCAACGCGACTGGTCCTTGCCCGCCCAACGTCGCGGGACCCTTGGCGGCATGGATGCCGCCACGGAGCTTAGGGACGCACTTGCAGCGTGTCCTGCGATGGTGGGCGGGCAAGGACCCTGCAGCCAACACAAAGACATTGAAGGCGCGGTGCCTAACCCGCTAGTTCGCTGGTGGCGTATTGAAGAGCGAAGACCTCGCGCCAGACCTTGGCGCTTGCTTGGCTGAACGCGCTGCACACAGACCATCGCGGCTGCGCCTGGCCACCGATCGGCATAGAGTTTGGTCGGCCGCCTTAAAGATTTGGCTTTGCCGCCGATATCAAGGCGACGCCGGGACAACCCGCCAGGCGCCTTCCCGCTTCTACTGTGCTTGTGCCCATGTCCCAAGGCGATACCTCAGAGCTGGACCACGACGCCGATCACCTCGTCGAAGGTGACGAGCGCTACCTGCTGCGCAACAAGCGGCAGATCCGTGGATTGCTGCGCCAGCTGCTCGACCAACGCGCCATCGTGACCATGCATGTGGCTGGCCGCGACATGGCCGTGCCCACCGCCGTGCTGGAAGTGGACGAAGACGACGACTGCGTGATCCTGGACGGCAGCCATAACGATGCCTCCAACCGCGCCATCGAGGGCGCCAAATACCTGCTGTGCTACGCCCAACTGGAACGGGTGAACATCCGCTTCCGCCTGGAAAAGGCCGAACGGATCGAGCGCGATATCCACGTCGCCTTCCGCGTCGACCTGCCTGCCGCGATGTACCACATGCAGCGGCGCGAATCGTACCGGCTGGAAACGCCGATCACCGATTCGCCCGTCTGCACCATCCGCCAGGAAGCGGCGCAGGGAAACGAGTTCAACCTGCAGCTGCGCGTGATCGACATCAGCAGCGGCGGCCTGGCGGTGTCCCTCACCGACGGGATGCCCTTGCTCGAATTGCAACGCACCTACCGCAACTGCATCCTGCAATTGCCCGACACCGCCCCGATCACGCTGCCGCTGACCGTGTGCAGCCAGCACAAGCAGGCCCTGCCCAACGGCAGCGAAGGCTTCCGGATCGGCATGCAGTTCAGCGACCTGCCGCGCGGCGCCGACGAAACCATCCAGCGCTACATTTTCCGTGTCGACCGCCAGCGCAATGCGCGCAAGAGCGGCGTGTTCTGAACCCTCGCGTACCACGCGGGGCCGGCACCTAAAGTTGCCGCCTACCCCGCCGATGTTGCTAGGGCATCCCGCATCCGTCTCTGCTGCCGCAGTCCTGCCTCAACCCGACACTTAGCCGCAACGCCCGGAGTTTCCATGAACGATAAAAGCACTGCCACCGGCACAGGTGGTGAATTCCTCAGCTTCGCTTTGGGCGAAGAACACTACGGCGTGGATATCCTGAAGGTGCAGGAAATCCGCGGCTACGATTCGGTCACGCGTCTGCCCGACGCGCCGGACTACATCAAGGGCGTGATCAACCTGCGCGGCACCATCGTGCCGGTGATCGACCTGCGCCTGAAGCTGCGCCTGAAAGAAGCGCGCTACGACGCTTTCACCGTGATGATCGTGCTCAACGTCGAGGACCGCGTGGTCGGCATCGTCGTGGACAGCGTGTCCGACGTGATTCCGCTCAACGACGACCAGATCCGTCCTACCCCCGAATTCGGTGCGTCGGTCGACACCCGTTTCATCTCCGGTATCGGCACCCAGGACGATCGCATGTTGATCCTGCTGGATATCGAAACCCTGCTGGACAGCACCGAGCTGGGTCAGCAGCTGGTGGAAGAAGCCGCCTGATTCAAACGGCTGCGTTGCCTCGCCTGCGGTCGCCGGAGAGGTGTAGAGGAATGCAGGAGCCGCCATGTACGACAAGCGGCTACCAAACGACTGCCAGGCCGCCAGAACGCGCGTGGTCGGCGCTCCGAATCCCGATGTCGCACATGTGCACTCCGGCTTCTGCGCCCCTCGCCACTGTTGGCTGATTCGCTCCGTTCGGTAGCCGCTTTTCAGCGTATGCGGTGGCACCCTGCACCCACTGCACCGCTCCGGCGGCCGCAACGCTTTTGTGCAATCGCATTTACGACGATCGCGTGTCAGGAAGCTCCCGACACGCGACGCACCACTCGATGGAAATGAGATAAAAATCACGTTTTCCGGATTCAAGTTGAACGGCGGTTAGCCGATAGCTGAATGAAGCCCGCGTCCACACAACGGGTCACCGTTCGACTTTTGATTTCTGGAGAATCCCAATGAAGTTCCTGCTCTCGCTCCTCCCCGTCGCTGCTCTCGTGATCGTTGCTCCCACGCTGTCGGCCCAGTCGCAGGAAATGATTCCGCCGGAAATGGCGACGCGCTTCGTCGGCAAGGACGGCATGGTGTGCGGCAAGGTCGAAAAGGCCAAGTACGCGCAGAGCTCGGAAGGCGAACCCACCTTCCTGTACATGGGCGGCATGTTCCCGCGCCACACCTTCTCCGCACGCATCGACGGCGCCAACCGCGGCAAGTTCAGCTTCGCCCCCGAAACGCTCGAAGGCAAGGACGTCTGCGTCCTCGGCAAGATCCAGCGCGACAGTTCGCGCGCCGAAATCGAAGTCAGCTCCCCGGCCAGCCTGAAGCTCGCCACCATCAAGTAATCGCCTCGCACATCGCCACGCCCTCGCGCGTGGCGATGTGCTGTTGCGGCTATGCGGACTGACTTCTACGGGGAATCGTGTCAATGCAATGGATCAACAATCTGAAACTGATGCCCAAGCTGATGCTGGCGTTCGGCATCGTGCTGCTGATCATGCTCGTCCAGGGCGTCATCGCCTATTCGGGCCTGGCTTCGCTCAATAACGTCACCCGCGACCTGGCCGGCAACACCATGTCCAGCGTGCGCGAGGCGGGCGATCTGCGCGGCATGCTCGGCGAATACCGGAATGCGGCCTACCAGAACCTGGTGCGCGCCAGCGATTCGGTCAAGCAGGAAGCCAAGGTCCGCGCCAAGAAGCTCAATGGCGAGATCGAAGCCACCATCAAGGGCTACCCGCGTCTGATCGAAAGCCCGCAACAGAAGAAGCTGTTCGACGTGTTCGTGGCGGACTGGAAGAAGGCATCGGCCTCCTATGCCAGCGTCGACGAAATGATGGAGCTGAATCTGCCCGACGACGCCATCGACACCTTCGTCGGCGAGACCCGTACCCTGCACAACAAGGCCAAGGATTCGCTGGCTGCCTTGATTGCCGAAGACAACCTGCTCGCGCAGGCGGCCAAGACCAAGGCCGAAAAGGTCCACGCTACCTCCGTCACGCTGACCCTGGTGGTGTTGTTGATCGGCATCGCCGGCGGCCTGGGCCTGGCCTTCCTGTTCGCCCGTTCCATCGTCAAGAGCATGCGCGGCGCGGTCACCACGGCCACCGAAATTGCCGGCGGCAAGCTGGACGGCCAGATCAACGTACAGGGCCAGGACGAAGTGGGCGAGTTGATGCGCTCCATGCAGCGCATGCAGCGCGACCTGAAGGAACGCATTGAACGCGACCAGGAGATTGCCGACGAAAACCTGCGCATCCGCACCGCGCTGGACAAGTCCTCGACCGGCACCTTCATCACCGATCCAGAGCGCGTGATGATCTACGCCAACGACGCCTTCAAGAAGATCGTGGCGCAGTACGAAAGCAGCATCCGCCTGGCATCGCCCGAATTCGACGCAAGCAAGGTCATCGGCCAGCACATCAGCTACCTGGGTTTGTCGGATGCGACCGTGCGCAAGGCCATTGCCGCACTGGAACGCGATGGCGTCACCAGCTTCGAAGAGCGTTTCGGCGAAGTGGTGCTGGCGCAGACCGTCACCTCCATCAAGAACGAACAGGGCGAGACCAGCGGCGAAGTCTGCGAATGGCGCGACCGCACCATCGAAGTGCAGGTGGAAGAAGAAGTGGCCCGCATCGTGCGCGCTGCCGCCAGTGGCGACATGAGCGGGCGTGTGGAAACCGACGGCAAGCAGGGCTTCTTCCTGCAGCTGGCGCAGCAGCTCAACGGCTTGCTGGATGCCAATGCCGGCAGCCTGGAACAGATTTCGACCCTGCTGTCCGCGCTATCGCGTGGCGACCTGACCGTGCGCATGCATGGTGAGTTCAGCGGCGTGTTCGCGCAGATGCGTGACGATGCCAATGCCACCGCCGAGCAGCTGGCCGACATCGTCGGGCGCATCAAGATGTCGTCCACTGCGATCAATTCGGCCGCTGGCGAAATCGCTTCGGGCAACAGCGACCTGTCGCACCGTACCGAGCAGCAGGCCGCCAATCTGGAAGAAACCGCCGCCTCCATGGAGGAGCTCACCTCCACCGTCAAGCAGAACGCCGAAAGCGCCCGTCAGGCCAACCAGCTTGCCATCGGCGCCACCGGCGTGGCTTCGCAAGGCGGTGAAGTGGTGTCGCAAGTTGTCACCACCATGTCCGGCATCGAAGCCTCGTCCAAGAAGATCGCCGACATCATCAGCGTCATCGACGGCATCGCGTTCCAGACCAATATCCTGGCGTTGAATGCAGCGGTGGAAGCAGCGCGTGCCGGCGAACAGGGTCGCGGTTTTGCTGTGGTCGCCTCCGAGGTGCGCACGCTGGCACAGCGTTCGGCCGGTGCGGCCAAGGAGATCAAGGGCCTGATCGACGACTCCGTGCACAAGGTGGCCGAAGGCTCGGCACTGGTGCGCAAGGCTGGCGCCACCATGGCCGACATCGTGGCCAGCGTGCAGCGCGTGACCGACATCATGGGCGAGATCTCTGCCGCTTCGCAGGAGCAGTCGTCCGGCATCGAGCAGGTCAACCAGACCATCACCCAGATGGACGAAACCACCCAGCAAAACGCTGCGCTGGTGGAAGAAGCCACTGCTGCCGCCCGCTCGATGGAAGAGCAGGCAGGTCATCTGGCCGAAGCGGTGTCGGTGTTCAAGCTGGACGACTCGGCTACGCAGGCGCCACAAAGCGCACGCGTCCGGCCGATCGCCTCGCGCCCGGTTGCAGTGAAGAGCGCCGCCAAGCCGGTGGCACGCGCAGCAGCAAGCGCGTCGCGGCCAGCCAAATCCCAGGCCGCACTGGCCGACGGTAACTGGCAAGAGTTCTGATTCACCGCTGTCACCACAACGCCCCGGCACTGCCGGGGCGTTGTGCATTTGGGACAGGCACCTGCGTTGATCCCCGCGTACGCTGCGGCAGCACGCCGATGGGGCATCTTTGCCTCTGTGCGCCCATCGCCAGCCGCCGTCCCCATCGGACGAGCTAGCGAGCCCAACCGCGCCCAATCCACGCATTGGCGCTTCAGTTGCGCGGCTCCGTGGCCGATATCCAGTTATAGCTCACGACGCGTATGGATATGACGACAACGACTTCCGCTTCAGACACACGCGAATTTGATTTCGGCGACCGCGACTTCAAGCGTGTCTGCGACCTGATCTACCAGCGTGTCGGCATCGCACTGGCGCCGGCCAAGCGCGACATGGTGTATGGCCGCTTGTCGCGTCGTCTGCGCGTGCTCGGCCTGCGCTCGTTCCGCGACTACCTCGACCAGCTCGAAGCCGGCAACGATGAAGAAGAGTGGCAGGCATTCACCAATGCGCTGACCACCAACCTGACCTCGTTCTTCCGCGAGCCGCACCATTTCGACAAGCTGCGCGAAGAACTGCAAAAGCGCGCCTCGCAGGCGCCGTTGAAGATCTGGTCGTGCGCCGCCTCCACCGGCGAGGAGCCCTACTCCATCGCCATCACCGCCTGCGAAGCCTTCGGCACGCTGACCCCGCCGGTGAGCATCGTCGCCACCGACGTCGACACGCAGGTACTGGAAACCGCCTCGCGCGGTGTCTATGCCATCGACCGTGTCGCCTCGCTGGATGCAGCGATCAAGCGCAAGTACTTCCAGCGCGGCAGCGGCCCCAATGAAGGCAAATGCCGGGTCATTCCAGCGCTGCGCCAGCTCACCGAATACCGCCAGTTGAATCTGCTGGCACCGCGTTACGACGTCGGCGGTCCGTATGCGGCACTGTTCTGCCGCAACGTGATGATCTACTTCGACAAGCCCACCCAGCGCGGCATCCTGTCGCGCCTGGTCAGCCACATGGGCGAGGACGGCCTGCTCTACACCGGGCACTCGGAGAACTACCTGCACGCGGCCGATCTGATCCAGCCGTGCGGGCGCACGCTGTATCGGCGCGCACCGCGCGCAGGAGCCTGAGCATGAGTACTGCCGTGCAAGTCGACGACGTCATGCGCTACCGCGATTCGCGGTTCCAGACCATTGCCGCCAAACTGCTGCCCACCCAATACCTGGTGGTGGACGACGACACCGCGTTGACGACCACCTTGGGATCGTGCGTTGCAGCCTGCCTGCGCGACCCGGTGCTCAAGATCGGCGGCATGAACCACTTTCTGTTGCCCGAAGGCCAGGTCGGCGACGGAGCGCCCACGCGCTACGGCAGCTATGCCATGGAGTTGCTGATCAACGACATGCTCAAGCGCGGCGCGCACCGCAAACGCATCGAAGCCAAGGTCTTCGGTGGCGCCAACGTGCTGAAGGGCTTCACCAGCAACCCGGTCGGCACCCGCAACGCCGAGTTCGTGCGCCAGTACCTGCAGGCCGAACATATTCCCATCATCGCTGAAGATCTGTGTGGCATCCATCCGCGCAAGGTGTGGTTCTTCGCGACCACTGGCCGCGTCGTCGTGCAGCGCTTGCCGCACGCACACGAAGCCGAAGTCGCCGCCACCGAATCGGCCGTGCGCGCCCGTCTGTCCAAAGCACCGGTTACCGGTGGAGTGGAGTTGTTCGAATGACGCTGGAAACCCCTGTGCGTGTATTGATCGTCGACGATTCGGCGGTCGTGCGTCAGATGCTCACCGAGATTTTATCGCGCGACGCCGGCATCGAAGTGGTCGGCTCGGCCGCCGACCCGTTGCTGGCGCGCGAAAAGATCAAGCGCCTCAATCCGGACGTCATCACGCTAGATGTGGAAATGCCGCGCATGGACGGCCTGGTATTTCTGGAAAACCTGATGCGCCTGCGCCCTACCCCGGTGGTGATGATTTCATCGCTGACCGAGCGCGGTGCCGACACCACCTTGCAGGCCCTGTCGCTGGGCGCCGTGGACTTCGTGTCCAAGCCCAAGATCGACGTCGCACGCGGGTTGGAAGGCTACGCCGAAGAGATCGTCAGCAAGGTCAAGATGGCCGCCAAAGCCAAGGTCAGCGCACTCAATCGTCCGAGCGCGCCCAAAGTCACGCTGGATATGCAATCGGCACCGGTGGCCGGCAGCGCGCTGCGCTTTCGCACGACCGACCGCTTGATCGCCATCGGCGCCTCCGCCGGTGGTACCGAAGCGCTGCGCGTGGTGCTCGAACACATGCCCGCCGATGCGCCCGCGGTGGTGATGACCCAGCATCTGCCTGCCAGCTTCAGCACCGCATTCGCCGAGCGCCTCAACCGCCACTCGGCCATGTCGGTACGCGAAGCCACCGATGGCGAGGCCATCCTGCCTGGCCATGCGTATCTGCCGCCGGGCGGCCAGCATCTGCGCATCATTCGCGACGGTGCGCGCTGGCGCTGCCGCATCGACGATGGCCCGCCGGTCAATCGCCACAAGCCGGCAGTGGACGTGCTGTTTCGTTCTGTTGCCGCCAATGCCGGCCCGAATGCGGTGGGCGCCATCCTCACCGGCATGGGCGACGACGGCGCACGCGGCCTGCTGGAAATGCTGCAGGCCGGCGCGCCGACGCTGGTGCAGGACGAAGCCAGCAGCGTGGTCTGGGGCATGCCCGGTGCCGCGTACAAACTTGGCGCCGCGCAGGAAGTGGTGCCGCTGGACCGCGTGGCCGAGCGCTTGCTCGCATTGTCGGCGCAGGCGCGCTGATCCGGCATGGCCGCGCATCCCTCGCACCCGACCAACCCAACGCTTCCTCCGGCACCGGGAAGCGCGGTGGGCGCTGGCGTGGATGCAGCGATGGACCGCACCCCGCTGACGGCTGAGCCGATCCATGCCAACGCCCCAGGCACGGGCCAGATCAGGCCCGGCCCGGTCACCGCCGGCATGGCCAAGGCCGGCGAACAGCCCGACCAACGCCGCGCGCGTCTGCTCGCCGAAGCCCTGGATGGCAGCAGCAGCGCCATTCTCATCTGCGACCTGCAATCGCGCCTGCTGTACGCCAACGACGGCTTCCAGCGCATGTTCGGCTACACCGAAGCCGAGCTGGTCGGTCTGCGTCCCTCCGATGTCCTGACCCGCGCGCAAAGCGACCAAAGCGAGGTCGCTCGCGTTCGCGATCGCGCCGATGCCTTGCAGCACACCCGTGCCGACCTGCTGGTCTATCGCAAGGACGGCACGCCGCTGTGGATCTCGCTGAACTTCAACCCGATCTACGACGCCAACCACGCTCCCTCGCATTACGTGGCGGTACTGACCGACATCACCGACACCAAGATGCACGAGGTGTTGCAGCACCGCGTGCTGGAGGCCCTGGTGCAGGAACGCCCGTTGATCGAGGTGATGACGCTGATTTGCACCGAGGTCGAACGCATCGCACCGGATGTGCTGGCCACGGTGATGAGTGCGGACAATCAAGGTCGCCTGCATTCGCTGGCTGCGCCCAGCCTGCCGCCCGAATACGCCGACGCAGTCAACGGCTTGAAGATCGGCCCGGGCACCGGCGCCTGCGGCACCGCGGCCTGGCGCGGTCGCGCGGTGATGGTGGAAGACATCGCCACCGACCCATTGTTCGAGGCGTATCGCGACACGCTATTGCCTTGGGGCCTGCGCGCCTGCTGGAGCACGCCGATCCGCTCCAACAGCGCGCGCGTGCTCGGCACCTTCGCGCTGTATTACCGCAAGCCGCAACGTGCCGATGCCTGGCATATGCGGCTCACCGATTTGTGCCAGCAGCTGTGCACATTGGCGCTGGAACGCGAGCAGATCCGCCAGCGCGTGCATCAACTGGCGTTCTACGACACGCTCACGGGCCTTCCCAACCGCATCATGTTCAGCGCGCGTGCCGAGCAGGCACTGACCCAGGCCGAATACGCCGGCGAACCGGCCGCGTTGATGTTCATCAACATCGATCGCTTCAAGCTCATCAACGATAGCCAGGGGCACGCCGCAGGCGATGGCCTGCTGCGCGATATCGCCTTGCGCGTCAACGACCAGATCACCGCCACAGCGATGCTGGCGCGGCTATCCGGCGACGAGTTCGCGCTCGCGCTGCCGCAATGCAGCGCAGAGCAGGCCAGCGCCGCCGCCGAGCGTTTGTTGGTCAGCATCGCCAGTCCGCTGCCGGTTGGCCATATGACCGTGCATCCCTCGGCCAGTATCGGCGTGGCGATGTTTCCCGAGGATGGCCACGACATCAACATCCTGCTGCGCCATGCCGACTTGGCGATGAATCGCGCCAAGAAGGAAGGCGGTGGGCGCTTCCGCTTTTTCAGTTCCGACATGAACCGCATGGCGCAGGAACGCGTGGCCTTGGAGGCCGAGCTGCGCCAGGCCATTGGCCGCGATCAATTGCAGCTGCACTACCAGCCGCAGATGCACAGCGCCGCGCCGCATGCCCTGTATGGTGTGGAAGCGCTGCTGCGCTGGAATCATCCGCAACTGGGCGCGGTATCGCCGGCGCGGTTTCTGCCGGTGGCTGAAGAGCAAGGCATGATGCCGCAGCTCAACGCCTGGGTACTGCGACGTGCCTGCGAACAGGTCGCGGACTGGCGCCAGCGTGGCGTGCCGGTGGCGCGCGTGTCGGTAAATCTGTCGGCAAGCGGCTTCGAAAGCCCGCGCATGCTTCCCGACCTGCTGCAGCTGATCGCCGAACTGGGCGTGCAGCCGTCCGATCTGACCCTGGAATTGACCGAAAGCGTGATGCTGTCCGGGCAACCGGGCGTGCTGGAAAACCTGCACGCCATTCGCGAAGCCGGCATCTCGCTGTCGCTGGACGATTTCGGCACTGGCTATTCCAGCCTGAGCCACTTGCATCGCCTGCCGATCGACGAACTCAAACTGGACATGAGCTTCGTCCGCGATATCGAACACAGCGAAGACGCGCGCGCGCTCACCACCTCGGTGCTGCGCATCGGCGAGCACCTGCGCAAGCACGTGGTCGCCGAAGGTGTGGAAAACGAAGCGCAGCGCCTGTTCCTCGCCGACCTGGGTTGCGAGGTGCTTCAGGGCTATCTGTTCTCGCGGCCGCTACCGGCCCAGGCACTGGAAGCCTGGCTGGGCGCGCAACCGTCATAACGCAACCGTCGAACGATCACCGCTTTGAACTTCCTTCCAGCCAGGAAAGGCGGGCCATGGCGTGGCAAGTCATGAGCCTCCTCCTGCAGAAGAGCAGCGCTGCAAGCCCTTCCCTACGAAAGAGGGCTTTAAGCCCCTCTCCCCGCGGGAGGGAGTGGGGTGAGGGTAAGGCCAACCACGCATCGCGCCGACGCCGTACCCGCATCCGCCCCGCGGGCACCTTCTCCTCCATAAAGGAGGAGAGTGTCCCGACCGGAGAAGGGAAACATCATCCTGACAACTGCGGCGCTTCAGCCATCTCCAACGAGAGAGCGCTTCAAGCCCGCCTCCTGTCCGTAAAAAGTGAGGCGGCGAGAAGGAACCAGTCGCCTCATCCCTCGTCGGGCGAGGTCATTACCTCATCCCACTCGCATCAGCTCCACCTCGGTCTCACCCACCGTCCGCTTCAGCCATCCCAGCAACTGCGCGTTGACGAAGGCCGGGTGTTCCAGCGAGGCGATATGGCCTGCGTCCGGGATCAGCTCGTAATCGCAACAGATTGCCTCGGCCATCATCCACACCTCTTCGGGCGGGCGCGGAATGTCCTCGGCGCCACCGAGCAGGAAGGTATTGGCCGGATCCAGCGCGGACAGGGCATCCAGGCGGTCGGCTCGGCCGAAGATCAGCCGGCCCAGCGGCACGATGGATGCGCGCAACTGCTCGGCCGACATCGCCGCCAGACGCTGCGCGAAGGCGGCCGGCAATGCCGAGCTCAGATCGATACCAGGGCGGAAGAAGATCGGCACGATCGCCTCGATCAGCGCAGGCGTCACCTGCCCGGCCGTCTCGATGGCATCAAGCAGGCCGAAATAGCGCGCACGCGTGGCGGCTGGCTCGGCGCCCAGGAAAGTATCCATCAACACCAGGCTGCGCACGCGCTCCGGCGCCATCAGGGCAAGCTCGGCGGCCCACATGCCGCCCACCGACAGGCCGACCACCGCGCACTGCGGCAACTTCAGTGCGTCCAGCAGGGCCAGCATGTGCCCGGCAAGATCGCCGATCTGCTGCGTGCCGTGCGGCAACGGACCTGACTGCCCGTGTCCCCATAGCTCGGGAACGATGACCTGGTAATGCTGCGACAGCGCCTGGATCTGCGGCTCCCACATCGCAGCGTCCCAGAGATAGCTGTGGCCGAGCAAGACCGGGAAACCGCGGCCATGTTGCGTGTAATGCAGGGTTTGACCGGAGATTGTGCAAGTGGGCATGGGCATCAACGGGCAGTGGTAGAGCGGCGGGACTCTAGACCTGCGCACTTCAGATTTTTGTTGCAATGCCACAATCCAGTCAGCTGGTATTTGCTTTAACGCCGGGCATCGTGACGACTACACGAAACCATTGCCCGAAAAGCGAAATACCCGGCAGTGCCGGGCATTTCGGGACAGCAAACCTGCCGGAAGAATCAGGCGGCGACGGTCTCTGCCACGTCCTGATATTCCTGGATCTGATCGAAGTTCATGTAGCGGTAGATCTGATCGCCACTGGTCTTGATCACGCCGACATCCGCCATGTACTCGTCCTTGGTCGGAATGCGGCCCAGGCGCGAGCAGATTGCCGCCAGTTCCGCCGAGCCCAGGTACACGTTGGTATTGCGGCCCAACCGGTTCGGGAAATTACGCGTGGAGGTCGAGAACACCGTGGCGCCCTCGCGTGCCTGCGCCTGGTTACCCATGCACAGCGAGCAGCCCGGCATTTCCATGCGCGCACCGGCCGCGCCGAAGGTGCCGTAATGGCCTTCCTTGGTCAGCTCGGAGGCGTCCATCTTGGTCGGCGGTGCCACCCACAGGCGGGTCGGGATGTCGCGCTTGCCTTCCAGCAGCTTGGCCGCGGCACGGAAGTGACCGATGTTGGTCATGCACGAGCCGATGAATACTTCGTCGATGGCCGCGCCGGCCACTTCCGACAGCGTCTTCACGTCGTCCGGGTCGTTCGGGCAGGCCACGATCGGCTCATGGATATCGGCCAGGTCGATCTCGATGACCGCCGCGTATTCGGCGTCGGCATCGGGCTGCAGCAGCTGCGGGTCAGCCAGCCAGTCTTCCATCTTCTTGATGCGGCGGCCCAGGGTGCGCGCATCGGCATAGCCCTCGGCAATCATCCAGCGCAGCAGGGTGATGTTGCTGGTCAGGTATTCGATGATCGGCGCCTTATCCAGGTGCACGGTACAGCCGGCTGCCGAACGCTCGGCCGAGGCGTCGGAGAGTTCGAACGCCTGCTCCACCTTCAGGTTCGGCAAGCCTTCGATTTCCAGGATGCGACCGGAGAAAATGTTCTTCTTGCCCTGCTTGGCCACGGTCAGCAGGCCCTGCTTGATCGCGTACAGCGGGATCGCGTTGACCAGGTCACGCAAGGTCACGCCCGGCTGCATCTGCCCCTTGAAGCGCACCAGCACGCTCTCGGGCATGTCCAGCGGCATCACCCCGGTGGCGGCGGCGAAGGCCACCAGGCCGGAGCCGGCCGGGAACGAAATGCCGATCGGGAAGCGGGTGTGCGAGTCGCCGCCGGTGCCCACGGTGTCGGGCAGCAGCATGCGATTGAGCCAGCTGTGGATCACGCCGTCGCCCGGACGCAGCGAGACGCCGCCGCGGGTGGAGATGAACTCGGGCAAGGTGTGGTGGGTCTTGACGTCCACCGGCTTCGGATAGGCGGCGGTGTGGCAGAACGACTGCATCACCAGGTCGGCCGAGAAGCCCAGGCAGGCCAGGTCCTTCAGCTCGTCGCGGGTCATCGGGCCGGTGGTGTCCTGCGAACCCACCGAGGTCATCTTCGGCTCGCAATAGGTGCCCGGGCGCATGCCCTGGCCTTCCGGCAGCCCGCAGGCGCGGCCGACCATCTTCTGCGCCAGCGAGAAGCCCTTGCCGGTGTCCGGCGGGTCCATCGGCAGGCGGAACAGGTCCGACGCCGGCAGGCCCAGGAATTCGCGCGCCTTGGCGGTGAGGCCACGGCCGACGATCAGCGGAATGCGGCCGCCGGCGCGCACTTCGTCGAACAGCACGTCCGACTTCATTGCGAACTCGGCGATCACCTGCCCGTCCTTCAGCGCCTTGCCGTCGTACGGACGCAGCTCGACCACATCGCCGTGCTCCATCTGCGACACGTCCAGCTCGATCGGCAAGGCGCCGGCGTCTTCCATGGTGTTGTAGAAGATCGGGGCGATCTTGCTGCCCAGGCACACGCCGCCGAAGCGCTTGTTGGGGATGTACGGAATGTCCTCGCCGGTCCACCACAGCACCGAGTTGGTCGCCGACTTGCGCGAGGAACCGGTACCGACCACGTCGCCCACGTAGGCCACCAGATGGCCCTTGGCCTTGAGGTCGGCAATGGCCTGGATCGGGCCGCGCTTGCCGTCTTCTTCCGGCTCGAACGCCGCGCCGTCGCGCTTGTTCTTCAACATGGCCAGCGCATGCAGCGGGATGTCCGGACGGGTGGTCGCATCCGGCGCCGGCGACAGGTCGTCGGTATTGGTTTCGCCCGGCACCTTGAACACGGTCACGGTCAGGCTCTGCGGCACTTCCGGCTTGCTGGTGAACCACTCGGCATCGGCCCAGCTCTGCAGCACGGCCTTGGCGTGGGCGTTGCCGGCTTGCGCCTTTTCCTGCACGTCGTGGAACGCATCGAACACCAGCAAGGTGTGCTTGAGCGCCTCGGCAGCGGTGGCGCCCAGCTCGGCGTTGTCCAGCAGGTCGATCAGCGGCTGGATGTTGTAGCCGCCCAGCATGGTGCCGAGCAGCTCGGTGGCGCGGGTGGGGCTGATCAGCGCGGTGGTCTCGGTGCCGAAGGCAACCGCGGCCAGGTACGAGGCCTTGACCTTGGCAGCGTCGTCGACGCCGGCCGGCACGCGCTGGCTGAGCAGCTCGACCAGGAATTCTTCCTCGCCAGCCGGCGGAGCCTTCAACAGCTCGATGACCTCGGCGGTCTGCTGCGCGGTCAGCGGCAGCGGCGGGATACCGAGCGCGGCGCGCTCTGCAACGTGGTGGCGATAGGCTTCCAACATGCGGGTTCTCCAAAAAAGCAGCGGTGAAGGTGGTAAAGCGCGAACGTGGATCAGGGTGCGGGTTTGGGAACGATGATCTTCAAACCCTTGAAGTAATCGCGGAAGAAGCCCTCGTCGCGGGTGATCAACCCGTCGCACTGGAGCATGGCGTGGGCGCCGATCAGGAAGTCGGCCACCACCCGCTCACGCTTGCCGCCGCGCGCGCGAAAGCGCTTGTTCATATGGCCGGCGCGCACTGCCGCCGCTTCCTGGGTGGCCTCGTAGCGCACGCCGATCGAGGCCAGGGTTTCCATCAGGTCGACCTGGGTGTCGAGCATGGCCAGCACCTCGGCCACCACCGCGTCGCAGACCACCACTTCGTCGCGCGCCAGCGCGTCGCCGATGCAGACCTCCGACACTTCGCCATAGACCGGGTCGCCGATCAGGATGTCCAGCAGGACCGAGGAATCCAGGGCGATCATGGGTCGAACGGATCCCCGGGGGCGCGGCCACGGATCACGCGCATGGCCGCATCGGTGCTGGTCAGGCCGTCGACCAGCTTGAACTTGCCGCGCACCTTGCGCAGCGCCTCGCTGACGTCCTTGCGCAGGATGATGCGCCCGCCGTCGAGCTCGATCTTCAACGTGGTGCCCTTGGTCAGGCCCAGGGCATCGCGCACGGCCTTTGGCAGCGTGATCTGTCCGCGTTCGGCAACGGTGGCTTCCATGAGCATGCTCCAGAAAGTATGCACGCATGATACGTACTTGCACCGCCCTACTCAAGTTGGCAGATCGGTCTGGACACACCGTACGTACACACTAAATCGCTCAGAATGGGCACCTACCTAAAGCCTTCGATGCCATAGGAGTGATGCATGAGCGATTCCTTTTCCACTCGCACCTCACTTGAGGTCCACGGCAAGCGCTACGCGTACTACAGCCTGCCGAAGCTGGGCGAACGCTTCGATATCGGCCACCTGCCCTATTCGATGAAGATCCTGCTGGAGAACCTGCTACGCCATGAAGACGGCGGCGTGACCGTCGGCAAGGACCACATCGAAGCGGTTGCCAAGTGGGACCCCGCCGCCGAGCCCGATATCGAAATCGCCTTCATGCCGGCGCGCGTGGTACTGCAGGACTTCACCGGCGTGCCCTGCGTGGTGGACCTGGCCGCCATGCGCGATGCGGTGGTCAAGCTCGGCGGCAATGCCGACCAGATCAACCCGCAGATTCCCTCCGAACTGGTGATCGACCACTCCGTGCAGGTCGATGTATTCGGCAAGCCGGACGCGCTCGACCTCAACGGCAAGATCGAATTCCAGCGCAACCAGGAACGCTACGGCTTCCTGCGCTGGGGCCAGAAGGCGTTCGAGAACTTCAAGGTGGTGCCGCCCAACACCGGCATCGTGCACCAGGTGAACCTGGAAAACCTGGCGCGCGTGGTGATGAGCGCCGAGAAGGACGGCACGCTGGTCGCCTACCCCGACACCGTGTTCGGTACCGACAGCCACACCACCATGATCAACGGCATCGGCGTGCTGGGCTGGGGCGTGGGCGGCATCGAGGCGGAAGCGGCCATGCTGGGGCAGCCGTCGTCGATGCTGATCCCGCAGGTCGTGGGCTTCAAGCTCACCGGCAAGTTGCCCGAGGGCGCCACTGCCACCGACCTGGTGCTGACGGTCACCCAGATGCTGCGCAAGCTCGGGGTGGTGGGCAAGTTCGTCGAGTTCTATGGTGACGGCCTGCAGCACCTGCCGCTGGCCGACCGCGCCACCATCGGCAACATGGCGCCCGAATACGGCGCCACCTGCGGCATCTTCCCGGTCGATGAGGAGTCGCTGACCTACCTGCGCCTGTCCGGCCGTAGCGAGGAGCAGATTGCATTGGTCGAGGCCTATGCCAAGGCGCAGGGCCTGTGGCACGACGCCACTACCCCGCCCGCCCGGTACAGCGCCACGCTGGAACTGGACATGGGCCAGGTCAAGCCGTCGCTGGCCGGCCCCAAGCGCCCGCAGGACCGCGTGCTGCTGGAAGACATGCAGTCCAACTACCGCGAAAGCCTCAAGCCGTTCGCCGACGCGCGCAGCAAGAAGCTGGCCGATCTCAAGCAGGAAGACCGCCTCAAGAACGAAGGTGGCGGCGGCACCGCCGTCGGTGCGAAGGCGTCGCAGGCAGAAAGCGCCGGCGCCAGCGGTGCGGGTTGGCAGCTGCGCGATGGCTCGGTGGTCATCGCCGCGATCACCTCCTGCACCAACACCTCCAACCCCGCGGTGATGCTGGGCGCCGGCCTGCTCGCGCGTAACGCGGCGGCCAAGGGCCTGAAGGCGCAGCCGTGGGTCAAGACCTCGCTCGGGCCAGGTTCGCGCGTGGTCACCGACTATCTTGAAAAGGCCGGCGTGCTCACCGACCTGGAAAAGCTTGGCTTCTACGTGGTGGGCTACGGCTGCACCACCTGCATCGGCAACTCCGGCCCGCTGCCGGAAGACGTGTCTGCGGCCATTGCCAAGGACGATCTGGTGGTGACCTCGGTGCTGTCGGGCAACCGCAACTTCGAAGGCCGCGTACACCCCGAGGTCAAGATGAATTATCTGGCCTCGCCGCCGCTGGTGGTGGCCTATGCCATCGCCGGCACCACCGACATCGACCTCACCACCGAGCCGCTGGGCACCGGCAGCGATGGGCAGCCGGTGTATCTGCGCGACATCTGGCCGAGCAACAAGGAAATCGGCGACACCATCGCCGCCACCGTCGGCCCGGAGATGTTCAAGCAGAACTATGCCGACGTGTTCAAGGGCGACACGCGCTGGAACACCATCGCCTCGCCCGATGGCGCGCTCTACGCGTGGGACGAAGCCTCGACCTACATCAAGAACCCACCCTACTTCGACGGCATGACCATGCAGGTGGGCAACGTGGACGACGTGCACGGCGCACGCATCATGGGCCTGTTCGGCGATTCGATCACCACCGACCACATTTCGCCGGCCGGCAACATCAAGAAGGATTCGCCGGCAGGCCGCTTCCTGCAGGAACGCGGCGTGCAGCCGGCCGACTTCAACAGCTACGGCAGCCGCCGCGGCAACGACGATGTGATGGTACGCGGCACCTTCGCCAACATCCGCATCAAGAACCTGATGTTCGGCGGCGAAGAAGGCGGCAACACGCTGTATTACCCAGCCGGCGGCGGCCAGCCGGAAAAGCTGGCCATCTACGATGCCGCAATGAAGTACAAGGCCGACGGCGTGCCGCTGGTGGTGCTGGCCGGAAAGGAATACGGCACCGGCTCCTCGCGCGACTGGGCCGCCAAGGGCACCAACCTGCTCGGAGTCAAGGCCGTGATCGCCGAAAGCTTCGAGCGTATCCACCGCTCCAATCTGGTGGGCATGGGCGTGCTGCCCTTGCAGTTCCTGGAAAACGAAAATGCACAGACGCTCGGCCTGGATGGCTCGGAAGTGCTGGACATCACCGGCTTGCAGGATGGCGCCAGCCGTCGTGCCACCGTCAATGCGAAAAAGTCCGACGGCAGCGTCAAGCAGTTCCAGGTCAAGGTGCTGCTGCTGACACCCAAGGAAGTGGAGTACTTCAAGCACGGCGGCTTGCTGCAGTATGTGCTGCGGCAGCTGGCGGCACGCAAGGCAGCCTGACCACAGCGCGCATTGCGCTGCAACGATGCAACGCACTCCCGCCGCTCGGCGGGAGTGGCGTTTCCGGCCTCTCAAAAAAAACGGCGATCACGCGGTGGTGAGCAAAGGACGCGTGCATCCCGACGTCGAACTGAATTCCCTCCCCCGCCGTTGGTGGTGACCGATACCATCGCCGGCACACGGACATCGATCTCACCACCGAGATATTTGGCGCAGAAGAAGGCGGCAACAGGCTGCATTGCCCAGCCAACGGCAGCCAGCCGGAGGGCCACCTTCCACCTTGTCGCAACGCAACGGCGTCACCGGGCGATGCGCGCTTCGGCCAGATGCCTCACGCCCCCCATCCATGCCCTGGCGCCATGCGTCCGGCCGCACCAAGCGGCAGCCGCGCTCCACTGCATCTGCGCGGTCAACGCGCCGCCGGCACCCATTGCGCGTGGTACAGCTGCCAGTCGCTGCCCTGCAATCGCCAGCCGGTGGTGACCTGATAGGTCTGCGCCTGATCGGGCACCCAGCGCCCGTTGCCGCCGGTCAACAGCGCGGTGAAGCGCACCGTGGCGGTATCACCGCGCAGTGCCACATCGACCGGCCCCATGGTCACGCCGAGCTGTTGATTGCCCAGCATCTGCACTTGCATCAAGCGCCGTAACCCGGCGGCGTCCAGCCCATGTTCGCCAACAAAATCCTCGGCCACCGGCGCCATCGCATCGCCGATCTCGCGCGCCTCGATCGCCTGATGCATCTGCTCCAGCGTGGCGCGCAGACGTTGTTCCGGCGCAGCACGCGTGCACCCGAGCAAGACCAGCATGCAAAACCCCATCCACGCCAGGCGCCACGACACTTGAATGCTGCTCTGCATCACGCTTCGCCTTTTCCATCCATGACGGTATGCTGCCAGCTGTTGTAACGCCGTGGAACACACTGCGGCGCGTCGAGAACACCCTGGAGGGGGGCAGATGAATCAGGCACGTCCTTGGTTGCAAAGTTATCCGGCCGGCGTTGCCGCCGAAATCGATCTTGAGCAGTTCCGCACGGTGGCCGAGGTGTTTGCCACCTCCGTGAAACGCTTCGCCGACCGGCCTGCGTACCATAGCTTCGGCAAGACCATCACCTACCGCGAGGCGGACCAGCTGGTCGAGCAATTCGCCGCCTACCTGCTTGGCGAGCTGCAGTTGAAGAAAGGCGACCGCGTCGCCTTGATGATGCCCAACTGCCTGCAATACCCCATCGCGACCTTCGGCGTGCTGCGTGCCGGCCTGACCGTGGTCAACGTCAATCCGCTGTACACCCCGCGCGAACTCAAGCATCAGTTGATCGACTCCGGCGCCAGCGTGCTGGTGGTCATCGACAACTTCGGCACCACCGTGCAGCAGGTCATCGCCGACACGCCGGTCAGGCAAGTCATCACCACCGGCCTGGGCGACATGCTGGGCTTCCCGAAGGCGGCACTGCTCAACTTCGTGGTCAAGTACGTCAAGAAGCTGGTGCCCGATTACCGCATCAAAGGCGCGATTCGCTTCCGCGAGGCGCTGGCGCTGGGTCGCAAGCACCGCGTGCCGACGCTGCAGATCGAACCCGACGACATCGCTTTCCTGCAGTACACCGGCGGCACCACCGGCGTGGCCAAGGGCGCAATGCTGACCCACCGCAATCTGGTCGCCAACATGCAGCAGGCGCACCAGTGGCTGGCGGGTACCGGCAAGCTGGAAGAAGGCCACGAAGTGGTGATCACCGCGCTGCCGCTGTACCACATCTTCGCATTGACCGCGAACGGCCTGGTCTTCATGAAGATCGGCGGCTGCAACCACCTGATCAGCAACCCGCGCGACATGCCAGGCTTCGTCAAGGAGCTGAAAAAGACCCGCTTCACCGCGTTCACCGGCGTCAACACGCTGTTCAACGGGCTGCTCAATACGCCCGGATTCGATCAGGTGGATTTTTCCTCGCTCAAGATGACCCTTGGCGGCGGCATGGCCGTCCAGCGTTCGGTCGCCGAGCGCTGGAAGAAAGTCACCGGCCTGACCCTGGTCGAAGCCTACGGCCTGACCGAAACCTCGCCGGCCGCGTGCATCAACCCGATGGACCTGAAGGACTACAACGGTTCGATCGGCCTGCCGATTCCGTCCACCGATGCCTGCATCAAGGACGACGCCGGCGCGGAACTGCTCCTGGGCGAGATCGGCGAGCTGTGCATCAGGGGCCCGCAGGTCATGAAGGGCTACTGGAAGAAACCCGATGAAACCGCCAAGGTCATGGATGCCCAAGGCTGGCTGCATACCGGCGACATCGCGCGCATGGACGCACAGGGCTTCGTCTACATCGTCGATCGCAAGAAGGACATGATCCTGGTGTCCGGCTTCAACGTGTACCCCAACGAGATCGAGGACGTGATCGCCGAAATGCCCGGCGTGCTGGAAGTGGCCGCCGTGGGCGTGCCGGATGACAAGTCCGGTGAGATCGTCAAGGCGGTCATCGTGAAGAAGGACCCGGCCCTGACGGCCGACGATGTGAAGGCGCATTGCCGCGCCAACCTCACCGGCTACAAGCAGCCGCGGGTGATCGAATTCCGCAAGGAGTTGCCCAAGACCAACGTGGGCAAGATCCTGCGCCGCGAATTACGGGACGCGCCGAAGACGTAATACCGCTTATACCGCAGCCCGGAGGCGTTCAGCCTTCTTTGACGCCCGCATTGCCGCAAGGCCTTGCGGGCGTTCGCTTTTGCACGCATAGAATCCGATGTCGGCGCACGCTCACGCGTTCAACCTCATCTCCGTCCGAAAGGCTGCCGGCCGGACGGTCATCACGGAGAACCACCATGTCTGCAGTTCAACCCTTCATTCGCACCAACATCGGCTCGACCCTACGCATCATCGAAGAACCGCAGCGTGACGTGTACTGGATCCATATGCATGCCGACCTGGCCACAAACCCGGGGCGTGCCTGCTTTTCGACGCGCCTGGTCGACGACATTACCGGCTATCAGACCAACCTTGGTCAACGCCTGAACAACGCCGGCGTGCTGGCTCCGCACGTGGTGCTGGCATCGGACAGCGATGTGTTCAACCTGGGCGGCGATCTGGCGCTGTTCTGTCAACTCATTCGCGAAGGCGACCGTGCTCGACTGCTTGATTACGCCCAACGCTGTGTACGCGGTGTGCACGCGTTCCATGTCGGCCTGGGCGCACGCGCGCACAGCATCGCCCTGGTGCAGGGCAATGCCCTCGGCGGCGGATTCGAAGCGGCGTTGAGCTGCCACACCATCGTCGCCGAGGAAGGGGTGATGATGGGATTGCCCGAAGTGCTGTTCGACCTGTTCCCGGGGATGGGCGCCTACTCTTTCATGTGCCAGCGTGTCAGTGCGCAACTGGCGCAAAAAATCATGCTCGAAGGCAATCTGTATTCCGCCGAGGAGTTGCTCGGCATGGGCCTGGTCGATCGCGTCGTGCCGCGCGGTCAGGGCGTGGCGGCGGTCGAACAAGTGATCCGCGAAAGCAAGCGCACGCCGCATGCCTGGGCGGCAATGCAGCAAGTGCGCGAAATGACCACGGCGGTGCCGCTGCAGGAAATGATGCGCATCACCGAAATCTGGGTCGATACGGCGATGCAGTTGGGCGAAAAGTCATTGCGCACCATGGACCGTCTGGTTCGCGCGCAATCGCGCCGCTCAGGGCTTGACGCCGGCTGATGCGTCGGCGGGCTATTCACTACTCCGGGGGGAGCGCTCGTCGTCGTTGGCTCTTTGTACGCGCGCGGCGAGTGCATCCTTTCCGGTCTGCAATTGGTCGCGCAACGCCGACAGCCGCTGTCGCCATTCGGCCTGCAGCTGCCAATCGGCCATGCGCATCAGCTCACCGCCACTGCCGGCCAGTTGGGCCAGCCCCAGATTGCTGGCAACGCCGCGCAATGCGTGGGCGCTTTCGCGCAATTGCTCCCAATCCGAGCGCGTGCCATCGCGCTCGATCGCGCCCACGCAGTTGTGCGCATCATCCAGACACTGCCGGACGAACTGACGTTCGAATTCTTCGCCCATGCCCAACGCCGCCAGTTCGTCCAGCACGCTGGCATCGAGCACGCCTTCGAAACTGGTCGATGCCTGCACCACCGTCGCCGGCGTCGCCAGCGCACGGGTGCTGACGGCGAGTTCGGCCAGCGTATCGAGCAGCTTGGCAGCCACCACGGGCTTGGCCAGGAACGCGCGTGCGCCAGCTTGTTCGCAGGCGCGGATCGCTTCTGGCGTGACGTCGGCACTGAGCACCACCACCGGGGTGTAGCGCATGCCGCTGGCCTGCATCACGCGCAACTGCTTGAGCATGTCCAGGCCGCTCATGCCCGGCATATGCAGATCCACGATCACCGCATCGAAATCCTCCTCGGCCATCGCGTCCAGCACCTGCTCGGCGCCGTTGACGCACGCCACCTTATGCCCTGCCTTCTCCAGCAATCGCTGCAACACCATGCGATTGGCTTCATGGTCGTCGGCCACCAGCATGCGCATGCTGCGCACGCGCGCGCGGTGACGCAGGAACGGGTTGGAAAAGGCGATGACGTTGGAGGCTTCCAGCTCGTCGGGAGTCTCCAGCAACGCCCCGACCGGCGAGCGAGCCGGCGCCGCCGTCTCCAATACGCCGATCTCCAGCGGTAGCTCGAACCAGAACACGCTGCCGCCGGATGGATTGGGCGCAAAGCCAATCGCGCCGCCCATGGCCTCAACCAGGCCCTTGGCGATCGTGGTCCCCAGGCCGGTACCTTCATAGCGGCGCGACAAACCCACGTCCGCCTGCTCGAACGCCTCGAACAGGCGCGGACGCATGTCCATCGGCACGCCGATGCCGCTGTCTTCGACATCGAAACGCAGCCGCATCGTGTCGGCACCATTGCCAGAGACCCGCGCGACCCGCAGCAGCACATGCCCGTGCTCGGTGAACTTGACCGCATTACCCAACAGGTTGAGCAACACCTGGCGCAGATGGCCGGTGTCGCCCTTGAGCAGGTCCGGTACGTCGGTGGCAACCTCGGTAGCGTAATCCAGTCCGCGTGTCTTGGCCTGCGGCTGCAGGATCATGTTGACCGAGCCGATCATCTCGCGCAGCGAGAAATCGCGGCGATCGATGCGGATCTTGCCCGCCTCGATCGCAGAAATATCGAGCACTTCTTCCACCAGCGACAGCAGGCTGCGCGCCGAGGCCTGGATGGTATTCAGGCATTCCTTCTGCTCTGCATCCAGACGCGTGGTGGCCAGCACTTCGGTCATACCCGACAACCCATTCAACGGGGTGCGGAATTCGTGACTCATATTGGCCAGGAAACGGCTCTTGGCCTGGTTGGCATGCCGCGCCTCGCGTACCGCGCGCGTCATCGCACGCAACAACGAGTCGAAGTACAGCGGCACGGCGATCAAGCCCAGCAACAACCCCCAGCTCAGATAGGGATTGGCCTTCCAGTAAGGCGAAATCAGGATCGCGCTGAGAAAACTCAGGCTGGCCATCGCCGTGGCGGCACGCAGATAGGGACTGCCGTAGCGCAAGCCATTGCCGATGGTCACCCACATGCAGACCGCATACAGCGGCGAAGCCGGTTCGCCCTGGATTGCCATGATTGCGCCGGTGCAGGTGTAGTCGAGCACCATGCCGATCAGGCGACGCGTGTGCGACACGTGCGGCCGCAGCAGGATCGCCACCATCAGCCCCAGCGACACCACCAGCTCGCCGACCAGGATCAACCAGGTGGCCATCAGCGTATCGCCATGGGTGTGGTGGTAGCGCCACCCCAGGTAAGAAATGAACAGCGTGGTGATGATGATGCGGATCAGGTTCTGCGCGTGTTCCGAATCCGCCCGCCCCGAAAGACGCCGCTTCAACCATGGCAATGGAGACTTCATAGACGCCTCAGACCTGCGGTCGCTTCGATGGGGATGAAAGTGGGCCGCGCGGTCCTGCAGCATCGGCGCCATGGGCATACGCGGCGATACGCGCAGCGGCATCGGCACTGTCCTGCATCAGCCGCAACAACGACAGAGGAATGACCACCAGCGCCGCCAACAGGGCGATCCCGAGCTCGATCCGCTGTTGCCAATATGGGCTATTGGCAAGCGTCGCGCCAAAACTGAGCACGGCCATGGCCACCGCCGTGTGCAGTGCATGCCTGCCAAAGCGCAAGCCATTGCCGATCGTGACCCACATCACCACCACGTACAGGCAGGCCATCGGAGCGGCGAACCAGGTCATCGCCAGACTGAGCAGGCCATAGTCCGCCAGCATGCCGAGCGTCCGGCGCAGGTGCGAGGGCCGCGGCTTCGCAACGATCCACGCAAACAGCAGCAATGCCCCACCGTGCCCGATCGCGACCAGGCACAGCAATCGCTGCAGATGGCCATCGCTCAGTTGCCAATGCGGGGCGCAGATCAGCGTGTAGGCCAGGATCAGCCAGAGCATCACGATGCGCACCACCGCCTGACCGTGCTCGCTGTCGGGGCGCCGTGCGAGTCGCCGACGCAGCTGGGCAAGCGCCGCCCTCACCTCACACCCCGGGTCGCGCCGATGCGGTGGAGAACTCGCCACAGATCTGCTCCAACTGCGCGCGGCCGCGCAACAAGGCATCCACGCAGCGCGGGTCGAACAGGCGGCCACGTTGGGCATACAGATAGGCCAGCGCGGCGTCCATGGTCCAGGCCTCCTTGTACGGGCGCGGCGACAGCAAGGCGTCGAACACATCCGCCACTGCGACGATGCGCGCTTCCAGCGGAATCGCCTCACCGACCAGGCCATCCGGATAACCGGTGCCGTCATAACGTTCGTGGTGACGCAGCGCAATCAACGCGCCGACCTGGATGAAACGGTTCTGGCTGCCGCTGAGCAGCTCGTAGCCGATGCGCGGATGGCGCCGCATCACGCTCATTTCGTCATCGGTAAGCTTGCCGGGCTTGAGCAGCACCGAATCGGGAATGGCGATCTTGCCCATGTCGTGCAGCGGTGCGGCCATCTCGATGATGCGCACCTCCTCTTCCGACAGCCCCAGTTGCTCGGCGATCAGGCCGGCCACGTGCGACATGCGCTCCAGGAACGCGCTGGTGCCCGAATCGCGATACTCGATCGCGCGCGCAAGCCGCGACAGGGTTTCGCGCTCGCGCTCTTCGACCTCGTTCATGCTTGCCAGCAGGCGCTGCTCCAGCGACAACGCGCGTTGCTTGACGCTTTCGCTCTGCTGGCGCAGCTGCAGCAGGTTGGAGCAGCGCGCCCGCAACTCGCGCGGACGGATCGGCTTGACCAGGAAGTCGATCACGCCCGCTTCCAGCGCCGCCTGACGAATCGGCTCATCGCCCACGATGGTGATCAGGATGATCGGAATATCACGATGGCTGGGCAGCCGGCGCAGCCGACGCGCGAATTCCAGACCGTCCATGCCCGGCATGCGGTAGTCCAGCAGCAACAAGTCCACGCGCCCGGCTTCGCACCAGGCCAGGGCGTCGAGCGGATCGCCGAAGTCGTAGACCTTGAGCTCCGGCGCAATGTCCTCGATGACATGGCGCAGCATCGTTCGCGCGGACATCTGGTCATCGACAATGACGATGTTCAATCCCAGATCCGCCTTTTCCGCCCAGCTTCCCCATGTATCCGTCGACAATGCGCCGCCCGGACCCCCTAAAACATCCTGCATAGCCGTTGCTCCTCTATCTCGAGAACGGAAAAGCGATGACGCCGGCCCCTGTGCCGACTCCCCCGAACGATACGCTGTTCGAGGCTCCGCCCTAGCATATGCAGTATCTGTGCCGTCGGCACACCGCCGGCACAAAAAAATCAGGCTTCCGGACGCATATACGGGAACAGCAGGACATCGCGGATCGAGGTGCTGCCGGTCAGCAGCATCACCAGACGGTCGATCCCGATGCCCAGGCCGCCGGTCGGCGCCATGCCGTACTCCAACGCACGGATGTAATCGGCATCGAAATGCATCGCTTCGTCGTCGCCACCGTCCTTGGCCTGCACCTGCGCCTGGAAACGTGCGGCCTGGTCTTCGGGGTCATTGAGCTCGGAGAAGCCGTTAGCCAGCTCCTTGCCGTTGATGAACAGCTCGAAGCGGTCGGTGTACCCCGGCTCAGTGTCGCTGGAACGCGCCAGCGGCGACACTTCGACCGGGTGGTCGGTGATGAAGGTCGGCTGCACCAGGGTGTGCTCGACGGTGGCTTCGAAGATCTCCAGCAGCAGCTTGCCCCAGCCGTAGGACGGCTTGACCCGGATCTTCAGCCGCTCGCAATGGCGCAGCAGCGCCTCCCGGTCGGTGCAGTCGGCGGCGCTGATCTCCGGATTGTGGTGGCGAACGGCCTCATCCATGCGCCAGCGCCGGAAAGCCGGCGCCAGATCGATATCGGCGCCATCCCAGCTCACCTGGGCGGTCCCCAGCACCGTCTGTGCGGTGTCTCGGATCACCTGCTCGGTCAGGTCCATGATCTGGTGGTACGTGGCATAGGCCTCGTAGAGCTCGAGCATGGTGAACTCGGGGTTGTGCCGGGTCGACACGCCTTCGTTGCGGAAGTTGCGGTTGATCTCGTAGACACGCTCCAGCCCACCGACCACCAGACGCTTGAGATACAGCTCGGGGGCAACGCGCAGGTACAGATCCAGGTCCAGCGCATTGTGGTGGGTGGTGAACGGCTTGGCCGCGGCGCCGCCGGGGATGTAATGCATCATCGGCGTTTCCACTTCCAGGAAGCGGCGCGCGTCCAGCCAGGCGCGCATGGCGCGGATGATCTTGGAGCGCTTGATGAAGACCTCGCGCGCTTCGGGCGTCACGATCAGGTCGACATACCGCTGGCGGTAACGCTGCTCCACGTCCGACAGGCCATGCCACTTGTCCGGCAACGGGCGCAGCGACTTGGTCAGCAGGCGCAGCGCGCCGGCCTTGACCGACAGTTCGCCGGTCTTGGTGCGGGTGAGCCCACCCTCCACCGCCACGATGTCGCCCACATCCCAGCCCTTGAACGCGGTATAGGCATCGCCGAGCACATTGCCCTGCAGGAACAGCTGCACACGCCCGGATTCGTCCTGGATCTGCGCAAAGCTGGCCTTGCCCATCACCCGCTTGGCCATCAGGCGGCCAGCCATCCTGACCGTGCGCCCGCTGGCTTCCAGCGCTTCAGGGGTCCAGGTGTCGGCGTCGGCGAATTCTGCCTGCAGGTCGCCGGCGAAGTGTTCGCGCACGAAGTCGTTCGGGTAGGCGATGCCCTGCCCGCGCAACGCGCCCAGTTTCGCGCGACGCTCGGCGATGAGGCTGTTCTCGTCGGCGGGGATCTGCGGCGCGGGGGTCTGCTCGGTCATGGCGGGGATCGGTCTGCTTGGGTCGGGCGGGTGCCCGGGGGAATGAGGAACCGGCGGTGCCGGCACGCTTATTTACAACGATGACGTGACGAAGGCACGCGGTCACCGGGTTACCCGAAAGCCGCATCGCATTCGCAACGCTGCGTCACAGGCACTGCAGCGATGTGCCAGGATGCCGTCGCAACGGCGACCTGGCGCGGCGGTCAGGCGTCCAGGCGTTTGGAACCTGCTGCCAGACCGGCCTTCAGGCTGGCCTCGACGAATTCGTCCAGGTCACCGTCGAGCACCTTCTGCGTATCGCTGCGTTCGATGCCGGTGCGCAGGTCCTTGATGCGGCTCTGGTCGAGCACGTAATTGCGGATCTGGCTGCCCCAGCCGATGTCGGACTTGGTCGCTTCCAAGGCGTCCTTCTCGGCGTTGCGCTTCTGCACTTCCAGTTCGTACAACTTGGCGGCCAGCATCTTCATCGCGTTGTCGCGGTTCTGGTGCTGGCTGCGACCGGTCTGGCAAGCGACCACGGTATTGGTCGGGATGTGGGTGATACGCACCGCCGATTCGGTCTTGTTGACGTGCTGACCACCGGCACCGGAGGAGCGATACACGTCGGTACGCAGGTCGGCCGGGTTGATGTCGATCTCGATGTTGTCGTCCACTTCCGGCGACACGAACACCGAGGTGAAGCTGGTGTGCCGGCGGTTGTCCGAGTCGAACGGCGATTTGCGCACCAGCCGATGCACGCCGATCTCGGTCTTCAACCAGCCGTAGGCGTATTCGCCCTCGATGCGCACGGTGGCCGACTTGATGCCCGCCACTTCGCCACCGGAGACTTCCATCAGCTCGGTTTTCCAGCCGCGCGATTCGGCCCAGCGCAGATACATGCGCAGCAGGATTTCGGCCCAGTCCTGCGCCTCGGTGCCGCCGGCGCCAGCCTGGATGTCGACGAACGCGTTGGCGCTGTCCATCTGGCCGGAGAACATGCGCTGGAATTCCAGCTTTTCGACATGCGCCTGGTAGTTGTCCAGATCGGCGATCACCGCCAACGCAGTGTCTTCGTCCTGTTCGCTCTCGGCCAGCTCCAGCAGGTCGCCCGCATCGGCCAGGCCCGACAGCACATCGGCAATGCCGATCACGGTCTTTTCCAGCATCGACCGCTCGCGGCCCAGGGCCTGCGCGCGTTCGGCGTCGTTCCACACATCCGGGCTTTCGAGCTCCCGGCTGACTTCCTCTAGACGCTCTTTCTTGGCGTCGTAGTCAAAGATACCCCCTGAGCGAGAGCACGCGATCGTTGAGATCGGTGATGCGCTGGCGGATCGGATTGGTTTCGATCATGACGGACTTCCGGCAAACAAGCGGGATAGTTTAGCAAGCGGGCGGCGACGGCGGAACGCGGTGGAACCGTGGCCGCGCGCGCTGCAACACCCGCCACACCCCAGGCGCCTGGCTGCCACGCGCGAACGCAGGTTCCGTCGATGGCCACCGTCGCGCGTCGGTGTCGCAGCAGCTGCGACCTGGCGGCGCCTGGGCCAGGGACGAAGTTGGGACCAGACGCTGGTCACCCCGGGCGCGCAGCAGGGGTTAGACCACCAGTGCGTCAGGTCTCGGAGCAGCAGCGCCCTGCCCGGCATGGGTCCGCAGACCTGCCAGGTGACTGCGACTGCACGGCAGCACGCTGGCATCGCGCAGATGGACGCGCGCGTCGCCGGAATCGGACGGCTCGATCGCCTGCACCTGCCCCAGATTGACCAGATAGCTGCGGTGGATGCGCACGAACACGGCCGGGTCCAGCTTCGCCTCGATTGCCGCCATGGTGCTGCGCAACGGGTAATCGTGACCGCGCACATGCAGGTTGACGTAGTTGCCCGAGGCCTGGATCCACTCGATATCGGCGGTCGCGACCAGGAAATCGCGTCCCAGCTTGCGCACCAGAAAACGCTCCGGGCGATCCAGCGGCTCCACTGGCGGGCCTTCGTCAGGTGCGGCGAGCAGGTGCGCCTCGCCCTGACGCCGCCGTGCGTACCAGGCCAGTGTGTGCTGCACCGCCACCAGCAGCGCAAAGGTGCGCAGGTCCTTGGACAGCTCGTAGACCCACTGCAGCCAGCCGCCGAAATCGTAGTGTGCGCCGGCCAGGGCATAGACCAGCATGCGCAGCACCACCATGCCGGCGACATGCAGCAGCCACCAGCCCAATGCAGCCATCACATACGCCGGCAGGCGTCGCACCCAGACATCGGCATGCAACGGCCAGCGTGCGCACAGCCACACCACCGCCGGCAACAGCAGCAGCGCTGCGGTGGCGCTGCTCAGCTCCCAGCTCAGCACCTGCCACACCACGATGGGCTGGCCATCGCGGCGCGCGGCAAGCCAGGCGGTCCAGACGTTGCCCAGCGCGCTCAGATAGAACACCAGCGACCAGATCACCACCGCCCAGCGTGTGGCAGCGCGGCTGGCGCTGTCGTGGAGGATTGGCGGGCGCGTCCCGGTCGATTGCATTGCACACGTCCGCTGTTGGCAGCTGCCGATCATAGAGGCCTGCGCGGCAAGGCGAAACCGCCATCCCTGCCATCCCGATTCGTCCCCGGGTGGGCACGACTGGTCACTGTGGGCCCGGCTTTCCACCCCTGACACCACTGCTGGAGCGGGGCCGCGGGCAGGATGCATCCACTTCTTCACCAGCTACCGACCATGACCGAGCGCCGCCACGATATCGACGCCTTGCGCGTTTTCGCCTTCGCCCTGCTGATCCTCTACCACGTGGGCATGGCCTATGTGTCCGACTGGGGGTTCCACCTCAAGAGCGTGCACACGGCTGAGTGGCTGCAGTGGCCGATGATCGTGCTCAACCGGTGGCGCATGCCGTTGTTGTTCATGATCTCCGGCATTGCGATCGGGTTGTCGCAGCCGCAAGCCGCGCCGTGGCGCTTCGCGTTGCGTCGTTGCGGGCGGTTGCTGCCGCCCTTGCTGTTCGGCATGTTCGTGGTGGTGGCGGTGCAGGCCTACTGCCAGGGCGTGAGCAACGGCAAGGTCGCCACCGGCTTCGGCAGCTTCCTGCTGCGCTACTGGCAGGTGCGCCCATGGCCGGCCGGCAGTTTCGATGGCTGGGAACACGGCATTACCTGGAATCACTTGTGGTACCTGGCCTACCTGCTGCCCTACACGGTGGCCCTGATGGCGCTGGTGTCGCTGGCCAGGCTGGTGCGGCTGCCGGCCTTACCGCCGCTTCCCGCCGCAGTGGTGGTGCCCGCCCTGCTGGTGTTGCCGATCCTGTGGGAGGCGTTCTGCGTGATGTGGGTGATGCCGCGCCATCCGCCAACCCATGCGCTGGTCGGCGACTGGTTCGTGCATGCCGAATCGTTCCCACTGTTCCTCTTGGGCTATCTGTTGGCACGCAGCGAACGCTTCTGGCAGCTGGCCGTGCAACTGCGCTGGCTCACCCTGGTCACTGCGGTGCTGGCCATTACCACAGAGTTGGGCATTCGTTGTCTGGGCATGCACGTGCAGCCCGCGCAGCTGCCGCCGGCATTGGCCGCGCTGCCATGGGAAGGCCTGGAACGCGCCGCACGCGCGGCCTATACCTGGCTGGCGCTGCTGACCCTGCTGGGCTGGGCCAAGCAGCGTTTGAACCGGCCGTTCCGCTGGCTGCCTTATTGCACCGAAGCGGTGTTTCCCTGGTACATCCTGCATCAGAGCCTGATCATCGTGACGCTGTACTGGTTGATGCCGTTGCAGTTGAACGCCTGGCTGGAACCGGCGCTGGTGATCGCCGCCACGGTGATCGGCTTTCTGGCGCTGCATGAGTACGTGATCCGGCGGGTGCGTTGGTTGCGGCCGTTGTTCGGCTTGCGTGGGCGCACGCAGGCTGCGCCGCGCCAGCTTGGTGTTACGGCAGTCGCGTCGTAACACTCTCGCCAATCGCACGTTCGAGACGACGCCAAGCGACTGTCACAAACCTGGGCGGCGATCAGATCGCAGATCAGCCAGTGACGGTCACCGGCTCGCAATGCTCCACGATCAACTGCACCGCCGTGCCGCCGCGGTAGTCGTCGGCGACCAACCGATACGCCAGCCGCACCAAGCGCGCGGGGTCGCTGCCGCGCCAGCCGTTGAAGTGGATGGCATTGAGCGGCTCGGCGCGTCCGGGGCACCGCAGGGTCAACTTGAGGTGGCGGTCCTTGAGTACGCGGTGCTGCAGCACCTCGAACTGACCATCGAACAGCGGTTCTGGAAAGCCCTGCCCCCACGGACCGGCCACGCGCAGCGCTTCGGCATGCAGGTAATCGAGTTCGTGCGCGGCCAGTTCGCCGTCGCTGTGCAATTGGGCATGCAGCAGCGAGGCATCCACCATCGCCGTCACCTGCGCCAGGAAGGCCTGCTCGAACGTGGCCAATACCGCATGGTCGATACTCAACCCGGCCGCCATCGCATGGCCACCGAACTTCTGGATCAGCCCGGGATGCCGCGCGTCCACCGCCGCCAGCACATCGCGGATATGCAGGCCGGGAATCGAACGCGCCGAGCCACGCAACTGGCTGCTGCCCGGCTCGGCCGGTGCCAGCGCGATCACCGGGCGGTGCAGGCGGTCCTTGAGTTTGGAGGCCACCAGACCGATCACGCCCGGGTGCCAGTCGGCATCGAACAGGCACGCAGCCATCGGCAATGCACCATCGCCATCCAGCACCACCTTGGTGACGGCGTGCTCGGCATCGTCGGTCATCAACTGCTGCACCGCGCGGCGCTCGGCGTTGATCTCTTCCAGCGTGCCGGCGATCTCGCGGGCCTGGCTCCAGTCTTCACTGAGCAACAGTTCGATGCCCAGCGCCATGTCCTCGAGCCGACCGGCGGCATTGAGGCGCGGCCCGAGCGCAAACCCGATATCGCTGGCGCTCAGCCGCGCCACATCGCGGCCGCTGGCATCGATCAAGGCCCGCAACCCGATGCAGCCCTTGCCCTCACGCAGGCGACGCAATCCGGCCGACACCAGCGCACGGTTATTGGTGTCCAGCGGTACCAGATCGGCAACGGTACCGACTGCGACCAGATCCAGCAGCACCGACAAATCCGGCTCGGGGCGCCCGGCGAAGGCGCCGCGTTTGCGCAACACGCTGCGCAATGCGAGCAACACATAGAAGATCACCCCGACCCCGGCCAGGGTCTTGCTGGGGAAGGTGTCTTCGGCCAGGTTCGGGTCGACGATCGCATCGGCCGGCGGCAGCATCTCGCCCGGCAGGTGGTGGTCGGTGACCAGCACCGTCCAGCCGCGCGCCTTGGCTGCGGCCACGCCGGCGTGACAGGCGATGCCGTGATCGACGGTGACCAGCACATCCGGCTGCAACGCCGCCAGTTCGTCGACCAACGCAGGCGACAGGCCATAGCCGTGCACCATGCGATTGGGCACGGCGTGGTGCACATCCAGCGCACCGAGCATGCGCAGGCCGCGCACACCGACGGCGCAGGCGGTGGCGCCATCGCAGTCGAAATCGCCCACCACCAGAATGCGCCGTTGCTGCGCGATCGCATCGGCCAGTAGCTCGGCGGCCACGCCGCTGTTGTGCAGCAATTCCGGCGACAACAACTGGCCCAGTCGCGGCTGCGCGCCTTGCGCATCGGTGACGCCACGCGCTGCATAGATGCGACGCAGCAGCGGCAACATGGTATCGGGCCAGCTGCCGGCCTGCCCGGAGGGGCGCCGGACGATCCGCGGAGGCGACGTCATTGCGCCAGCTGCACCCGCGGCTTGCGCCAGAAACGCCAGCGCTGCGCATGCGTGAGCGCTACGCTTTCGCCGTCCTGGAAGTCCAGCACCAGCCGATCCAGTTCGCCGCGCGCCATCGCCGCCAGCAGCGGCGCCACCGCATCGTCGCTGAACTGCTGCAGCGAACGCAGATGACGCAGATCCACCAGCGCATCGACGCGTTGTTCGCCCTGCGCATCGGCACCTGCCGCCAGCGCCAGCGCGCGCAGCAGCGATTCGCGACTGCGCACCTGGCGATGCGGCGAACTCACCGCGTGCGGCAGGACGCCGCCACCCCAGAACCACAGCGAATTGATGGCCGGCTTGCCGCTGGCGACGCGACCTTCATTCCAGGGATGTTGATGCAGCAGCACCTGCGCTTCGGTCAGCAGGGCCCGCCAGCGGCGCCCGCTGTCGCCGGCCGGCAGGTGCTCGAACAAGTCGTCGCCAATGGCGACATCCGGCGGTGCGAAGTCCGGCAACTTCGCATCCGGCGACAGGCGCAGATACCAACGCGAGGGCGTGGGCGCATCCAGCAGAAAGCCAGCATCGCCGAACATCGGCTTGAGGATGGGCAAGAGCACCGCCAGATCGTCGGCGGTGGGGCCGAGCGCCTCGCCGTAGCCCATCAGCCGCGCACCCTGCATGTCCGGCACCACATAGGCCGGATCCGCGCGCACCCAGGTGGCGCCGGCGGCATCGCCGGCATCCAGCTGGCGCGTCAACGCCGCCACTGGCCAGTGCGCCGGGGTCAGGCTGAAATGGCGCTGCAATTGCGCCACTTCGCCGGCATCGGCGCTGTGTCCGTCGGCGCGCGCAAGCGCACGCGCCACTGCCGTGTCGCCCAGGGTTCCGGGCAGACGGCGTTTTTCCGGCAGCAGCAGCGTGGCGGTGGTCATCGCGCAGTGATGCCGGTCAGTCCAGGTAGGCGACGCTGACGACTTCGTACTCGCGCTGGCCGGCCGGCGCATCGATGGTCACCGAATCGCCTTCCAGCTTGCCGATCAGCGCGCGCGCCAGCGGCGAGGAGATCGCGATCAGGCCCATCTTGATGTCCGCCTCCAGATCACCAACGATCTGGTAGCGCTTCTCTTCGTCGGTTTCGGTATCGGCCAGCGTCACCGTGGCGCCAAACACGATTTTGGTGCCGGCCGACAACTTGGTGATATCGATGATTTCGGCATGCGAAAGCTCGCTTTCTAGCTGCTTGATGCGGCCTTCGATGAAGCTCTGCTGCTCGCGCGCGGCGTGGTATTCGGCATTTTCCTTCAGGTCGCCGTGCGCACGCGCTTCGGCGATCGCATTGATCACCTCCGGGCGCTTGACCGACTTCAAATGCTCCAGCTCTTCGCGCAGGCGCTGCGCGCCCTTCGATGTCATGGGTGCTCTCATGCTTCCAGCTCCTTGTGCAGTTCCTGCAGCGACCACACAGGGCCGGTGCCGCGGAATTCCAGCGATTGCACCAGCGCCTTGGCGCCGGCGACAGTGGTCGAATAGGTCACGCGATGCTGCAGCGCTTCGCGGCGGATCGAGAACGAATCCGAAATGGCGGCGCGACCTTCGGTGGTGTTGACGATGTAGACGATCTCGCCGTTCTTGATCGAATCGACGATGTGCGGGCGGCCTTCGGCCACCTTGTTGACGATTTCGCAGCTCAGCCCGTTCTGCTGCAGCCACGCACCGGTACCGCGCGTGGCCACCAGCGTGAAGCCACGCTCCACCAGCGCCTGCGCCACCGGCAGCACGCGCTGCTTGTCCGGGTCGCGCACCGAGACGAAGGCCTTGCCGACCGGCGGCGCCTTGATGCCACCGGCTTCCTGCGCGCGTGCGAACGCGGCGCTGAAGCTGCGGCCCACGCCCATCACCTCGCCGGTGGAGCGCATCTCCGGCCCGAGGATCGGGTCCACACCCTGGAACTTGGCGAACGGGAAGATCGCTTCCTTCACCGAGTAATAGTCCGGCACGATTTCCTTGGTGGCGCCCTGCTCGGCCAGCGTCTTGCCGGCCATGCAACGTGCAGCGATCTTGGCCAGCGGCATGCCGATCGCCTTGGACACGAACGGCACCGTGCGCGAGGCACGCGGGTTCACTTCCAGCAGGTACACGATGTCGTCGCCCGCTTCGTTGACCTGCACCGCGAACTGGGTGTTCATCAGGCCGACCACGTTCAAGCCTTCGGCCAGCATCACCACCTGGCGACGCAGCTCGGCCTGGGTCTGCGGCGAGAGTGAATATGGCGGCAGCGAGCACGACGAATCGCCCGAATGCACGCCGGCCTCCTCGATGTGTTCCATCACCCCGCCGATCAGCACGTTGCCGTCCTTGTCGGCAATGATGTCCACGTCCACTTCCACCGCATTGTCCAGGAAGCGGTCCAGAAGCACCGGCGAATCGTTGGAGACCTTGACCGCATCGCGCACGTAGCGCGCCAGGTCGGACTCGCCGTAGACGATTTCCATCGCACGGCCGCCCAGCACGTAGCTCGGGCGCACCACCAGCGGGTAGCCGATTTCGCGTGCCAGCACCAAGGCTTCTTCGGCATTGCGGGCGATGCGGTTCGGCGGCTGCTTCAGGCCGAGCTTGTCGACCAACTGCTGGAAACGCTCGCGGTCTTCGGCCAGGTCGATCGAGTCCGGCGAGGTGCCGATCACCGGCACGCCGTTGGCTTCCAGCGCACGCGCCAGCTTCAGCGGAGTCTGGCCGCCGTACTGCACGATCACGCCCTTGGGTTTTTCCAGCTCGACGATTTCCAGCACGTCTTCCAGCGTCAGCGGCTCGAAGTACAGGCGGTCGGAGGTGTCGTAATCGGTGGAGACAGTTTCCGGATTGCAGTTGACCATGATGGTTTCGAAACCATCATCGCGCAGCGCCAGTGCCGCGTGCACGCAGCAGTAATCGAACTCGATGCCCTGGCCGATGCGGTTGGGGCCACCGCCCAGGATCATGATCTTGTCGCGATCGGTCGGCAGCGCCTCGCATTCGTCCTCGTAGGTCGAGTACAGATAGGCTGTGCTGGTGCCGAATTCGGCAGCGCACGAATCCACGCGCTTGTAGACCGGCCGCACCTTCAGCGCGCGGCGCAACGTGCGCACCGATTCTTCGTTGCTGCCGATCAGCTGCGCCATGCGCGCATCGGAGAACCCGGCACGCTTGAGCATGCGCAGGCGCGGTGCATCCAGCGCCGCCATGCCGTCGTCGGCCAGCTGCTGTTCGTGGCTGATGATTTCTTCGATCTGGTCCAGGAACCAGGGGTCGATGAACGACAGCGCATACACATCGGCCACCGTCATGCCGGCACGGAAGGCATCGGCGACGTAGAACAAACGCTCCGGGCCCGGTGCCTTGAGCTCGCGCTTGAGCGTGGCGATGTCGTCTTCGCTGCTCAGGTCCAGGCCGGTCGGATCCAGGCCGATCTTGCCGGTTTCCAGGCCACGCAGCGCTTTCTGCAGCGATTCCTGGAAGGTGCGGCCCATCGCCATCACCTCGCCCACCGACTTCATCTGCGTGGTCAGGCGCGCATCGGCCTGCGGGAATTTTTCGAACGCAAAGCGCGGAATCTTGGTGACCACGTAGTCGATCGACGGCTCGAACGAGGCCGGGGTCAGACCACCAGTGATCTCGTTCTTCAATTCGTCCAGCGTGTAGCCCACTGCCAGCTTGGCGGCGACCTTGGCGATCGGAAAACCAGTGGCCTTGGAGGCCAGCGCCGAGGAACGCGACACACGCGGGTTCATTTCGATGACGACCACGCGGCCGGTGGTCGGGCTGATGCCGAACTGCACGTTCGAGCCGCCGGTATCCACGCCGATCTTGCGCAGCACCGCGATCGAGGCATCGCGCAGGCGCTGGTATTCCTTGTCGGTGAGCGTCTGCGCCGGCGCCACGGTGATCGAGTCGCCGGTGTGCACGCCCATCGGGTCGAGGTTTTCGATGGCGCACACGATGATGCAGTTGTCGGCGGTGTCGCGCACCACTTCCATCTCGAATTCTTTCCAACCCAGCACCGATTCTTCCACCAGCACTTCGGTGGTCGGCGACAGTTCCAGGCCGCGGCCAACGATCTCGATCAGCTCTTCGCGGTTGTAGGCGATGCCGCCGCCGCTACCGCCCAGGGTGAAGCTGGGGCGGATGATGGTCGGGTAACCGACGCGGGTCTGGATCTCCAGCGCTTCTTCCAGCGTGTGGGCAACCGCCGCCGTCGGGCAATCCAGCCCGATCTCGCCCATCGCCACGCGGAACAGCTCGCGGTCTTCGGCCATGCGGATCGCTTCGCGCTTGGCGCCGATCAGCTCGACGTTGTACTTCTCCAGCACGCCGTGGTCGGCCAGGTCCAGCGCGCAGTTCAGCGCGGTCTGCCCGCCCATGGTCGGCAGCAGGGCATCGGGCTTTTCCTTGGCGATGATCTTTTCGACCGTCTGCCAGTTGATCGGCTCGATGTACACGGCGTCTGCCATGTTCGGGTCGGTCATGATGGTGGCCGGATTGCTGTTGACCAGCACCACGCGGTAACCCTCGTCGCGCAGCGCCTTGCACGCCTGCGCGCCGGAGTAGTCGAACTCGCAGGCCTGGCCGATGACGATCGGGCCGGCGCCGATGATGAGGATGGTTTTAAGGTCGGTGCGCTTTGGCATGGGGGTCCTCAGTAAAGTCGGTCCTGCCACGCCGTAGCGGCGAGCCAGGTAATTTGGTCGGGCGATCGGGCATCGATCGCGCCATGGTCGACCGCGGCGCGAACCTCTCGCTGCATCGCGGCCCAGCTGGGAGCGGCGGCGCCGATGCGCGCGCCAATCCCGTTGTTATGCGCATCCATCGCGCGGCTCGGCGTGCCAACGCCACCGCGTTCCATCACGGCAGTCACCCAATCCACGCAACGCGGGGACAAGCTGTAGGCGACGATGGCGCTCGCAAGGCTGTGTCGGTAGGCATCGGCCGGGCCGTTGCGCCCGCCGGGGAGGCCCGAACCCAGCCACTGCGAATACACCGCAATCAACACGAAGGCCGGATACGCGGACAGCGCCAGCATCGCCAACGCAAACACCCGCCAATGGCGTGTGCGCGGCAGCGAGGCCAGCCCCGTTTTCATCAGGCGCGTGCCGCCATCAGATCCACGAACCGATCGAACAACGGCCCCACATCGCGCGGTCCCGGCGAGGCTTCCGGGTGGCCCTGGAACGAGAACGCCGGTGCGTCGGTGAGCGCGATGCCCTGGTTGGTGCCGTCGAACAACGACCGATGGGTCACCCGCACATTGGCCGGCAAGGTGCTTTCATCCACCGCAAAACCGTGGTTCTGCGAGGTGATCATCACCCGGCCGCCGTCCAGATCCTGCACCGGGTGGTTGGCGCCGTGATGGCCGGTGGTCATCTTCAGCGTCTTGGCGCCGGCGGCCAGCGCCAGCAACTGATGGCCCAGGCAGATGCCGAAGGTCGGCACCTTCTGCGCGATCAATTCCTTGATCGCATCGATCGCGTAGTCGCACGGCTCCGGGTCGCCCGGGCCATTGGACAGGAACACGCCATCGGGTTGCAGCGCCAGTACCTCGGCCACCGGCGTGCGCGCCGGCACCACCGTAACGTCGCAGCCGCGCTCGGCCAGCATGCGCAGGATGTTGAGCTTCACGCCGTAGTCGTAGGCCACGACCTTGTACTTGGCCGGCACGCTGACGAAGGCGTTGGCATCAAGATCCAGCTGGCCCTCGGTCCACAGGTAGGTCTTCTCGGTCGAGACCACCTTGGCCAGATCCATGCCTTTCAGGCCGGGGAACTTGCGCGCGGCTTCCAGCGCTTTTTCGACGTCGATCTCGCCCGCCATCAGCGCACCGTTCTGGGCGCCCTTCTGCCGCAGCAGGCGGGTCAGCTTGCGGGTGTCGATGCCGGAGATGGCGACTACACCGCGGGCCTGCAGCCATTCCGGCAAGGCCACCTGGCTGCGCCAGTTGCTGGGGCGGCGCGGCACATCGCGCACGATCAGGCCGGCCGCCCAGATCTTGCGGGCTTCGTCGTCCTGATCGGTGAAGCCCGTGTTGCCGATATGCGGATAGGTCAGCGTGACCATCTGGCGGGCGTAGGAGGGATCGGTCAGGACTTCCTGGTAGCCGGTCATGGCGGTGTTGAACACCACTTCACCGACGGAAAGCCCGTTGGCGCCTACGGATTCGCCCTCGAACACGGTGCCGTCTTCGAGGACAAGGATTGCGGGTTGGGTCACGTGGGGGTCTCGCTCTGGCTGCCTGGGACTCCGATGCGCTCCCGGTCAAATTCCGGTTGCAGCAAAGCGCGGACGCGGTGCTGGGGACCGGTCCGACGCTGGTTCGGGCAAGCGAGAATTGTAAAGGCAACTGCCCCGCCATGCCAGTCTGAAGAGCACCGGATGCAGTCGCGGCAGCAATGCCGAGGCATGAATAGGCCGCCGCGTGCGGCTACCGTTCATGCATGGCTGCAGGCGTGCTCACAGCACCAGATCGCGCACGCGGTAGCTGCCTGCCGGCTTGCCGATCAGCCGCTTGGCCGCATGCAAGGCACCGCGCGCGAAGATGTCGCGGTTGGTTGCGCGATGTACCAGCTCGACCCGCTCGCCCAGCCCGGTGAACTGCACGGCGTGTTCGCCGACGATGTCGCCGGCACGCAAGCTGACATAGCGCGGCTGGGCGCCGCTGCCGGTCGCCGCTTCGCCCAGCGTCAACGCGGTGCCGGAGGGCGCGTCCTGCTTGTGCACGTGATGCGCTTCGAGGATGTCGCAGTCCCAACCCGGCAAGGTGCCGGCCGCGCGCTCCACCAGCTCTGTCAGCACCGCAACGCCGAGACTGAAGTTAGACGCCCACACCAGCGCGATCTGCTGGGCGGCATCGCGCAAGGCCGCACGCTGCGCCTCGTCGAGCCCGGTAGTACCGGACACTAACGGCTTGCCGCGCTGTGCGCACAACGCCAGGATCGGTGCGAAGCCCTGCGGCAGACTGAAATCGATGGCCACATCGAACGCAGGCGCGCCGCCGAGTTCGCTGGCAGCGAAGAACGGCACCCCATCGACCACGCGCTGGGAGGGCGAGCGGCCCACCACGGCGCCAACCACCTGCAAGCTCTGGTCTTCGGCAGCCAATCGCAGCAACGCCTTGCCCATCCGCCCGGAGGCCCCGTGGATCAGAACTTTCACAGCAGAGGTTGTCATGGCGGCGGCTGGCTTGGCGATGTGGGTGGTACACGATAGCCGGGATTGGGGATTTGCGATTAGCGAGTCGTCACCGCGGCGCCGCATTGCGCACGATGCGGCATTGCGTGGTGAGGCGACCGGTCGCCTTCGGGGTGGGCGACGAGGCCTGGCGAACGGCTCCTGGATGGGTGCTGAGAAGTAGAGAACCGCGGGAATGCAACCGGACTTTGCCCACTCCGCACCCGGCATGCACCCAACCATGTAGGCGGTGATGTCGGCCGCTCTACGCGTGGCTATCGCAACGTAGCGCGCCATCGTCACCCAGGCCTGGAATGCGCGGCGCAAGCGCATAACGGTGCTGTACTAGCCAAGGACGCAGCGACCACATCCGCCTGGCACTGCGCAGCAGCTTTGTCAGCCGCGCTTAGAGCGTGTTATGCGCTTTGCGGTGAGCGCGAAACGTCCCGTGGCGCGTTAAGAAGGCGTGCGCTGCGACCCCAGGCTGGGTGCCTGGGCAAGGGGCGCAACGCGGCATCGGCGCGTCACAGGGCGCTTCCCGGAGGGTTGGCCGTCGGCGCACGGAGCGCGCGCCGGCTTGGCTTGCGTTGGCGCCAGACAAGCCGGCGCCGCTCCGCATTTGCTCCGTGCCGCTGGCGGCCAACGCATCCCATCCCAACGTGCATAACACGCTCTAATCGCCGACACCGTCCAGCCGCTTGCTCCAGCTTTCCACTTCGCTACGCTGCAGGCGGCGTTCGAAAAGCGTGCGCCAGGACGGCACGAGCGGCAGCTGCAATACCGCGGTGACAGCTGCAACATCGACCTGACGGGCGTACAGCACCTGCTGAAGACGCGACAGCGGCCAATCCGGATGCGGCCGCGCCTGCAGGGTCAGCAGGTCGCCGGCCGCGACGCTGCCCGGCTGCAGTACGCGGTAATACCAACCGGTTCGGCCGGTTTCCTGTACACGGCGCGCCAGCTCGCGCACACCAAAACGGTCCGACAGCTTCCAGCACGGCTGTCGCAACTGCGACACCTCCACCACCGCCGTGCCCAAGGTGAAGCGATCGCCAAGACAGACATCGGCTTCGGTCACGCCCACACTGCTGAGGTTTTCGCCGAAGGCACCTACCGTCTCCAGCAGCACGTGCGGACCAAGTTCGTCGCGCCAGGCGGCGTAGTGATCGCGCGGATAATGATGGATGGCCTTGTCCGGCCCGCCATGCACGCGCCGGTCGCCCTGCTCGTCGCCCTCCAGGCCTTCGAGGCCGACCTGCACCGCTCCCTGAAGCGGACGTTTGTCGATCGCACTGCGGCTGCCAGGTCGAGTGAAGTCGCGCGCGCTGCCGATGGCGACGTGGTCGATCCTGATCGCGATCGGCGCACCCTGCTCTGCGGTCGCCATCGTCACGCACCCAGCCCTGGCAATTCGGCCAGCGCCTCGCGCAGCAACTCGCCCAGCACCTGGATGCCGGCATCGATCTTCTCGCCGGGCACGGTGACGAACGACAGACGCAGCGTATTGGTCTGCGGCAAGGTGGCGAAGAACGGCGCGCCGGGTACGAACGCGACATTGCGTGCGATGGCCCGCGCCAGCAACGCGGTCCCATCCAACCCCGGCGGCAAGGTCACCCACAAGAACATGCCGCCTTCCGGGCGATTCCATTGCACCTGCGACGGGAAGTGCCGGTCCAGTGCCTCAAGCATCAGGCTGCACTGGCGCGCGTACAGCGCACGGATCTGCGGAATATGGGTCTGGAGAAAATCGTCCTGCAGCGTCTGGTACACCACGCGCTGGGTAAACGATGGGGTATGCAGATCGGCCGCCTGCTTGGCCTGGATCAGCTTGCCCAACACCGCTTCGGGCGCCACCACGTAACCCAGTCGCAAACCCGGCGCGAGCACCTTGGAGAACGAGCCCATGTAGATGACGCCTTCGGGGTTCATCGCCAACAGACTCGGCAACGGCTGCCCGCTGTAGTACAGCTCGCCGTACGGGTCGTCTTCGACAATCGGCACGCCTGCCTCGGCAGCACGCGCCACCAAGGCCTGGCGACGCGCCAACGGCAAGCGCCGGCCGGTGGGATTCTGAAAATTCGGCAGGCAGTACAGAAAGCGCGCATCGGCCAGCAGCGCCGGATCCAGCGCATCCACCACCACACCGTCCTCGTCCGAGGGCATGCCGACGAAGGCGGGCTGGAACAAAGAAAACGCCTGCAACGCGCCCAGGTAGCTCGGCGTTTCCACCAACACCTTGCTGCCTTCGTCGATGAAGACCTTGCCGAGCAGGTCCAGGCCTTGTTGCGAGCCGGTGGTGATCAGCACCTGGCTGGGCCGGATGCTGGCGCCATCGCGACTCAGCCGCGCGGCCACCCATTCGCGCAGCGGCGCATAACCTTCGGTTGGGCCGTATTGCAAGGCCGCCTGCGGGGCGTCGCGCAGCACCTGGTCGCTGGCAGCGCGCATGCGCTCCACCGGAAAGGTGGCCGGCGACGGCAGGCCGCCAGCGAAGGAAATGACCTCCGGCCGTTCGGTCACCTTGAGGATTTCGCGAATCGCCGAACTGGTCAGCGCCTGCGCACGTCGGGAGATCTGGAAGGAAGTCGTCATGGCGCAAGCATAGCGAACGCCAGTGGTTGCGGCGCTGTGCAGTGCAGCGACGGAGCGCTGGCCGCTCGCCTGACCCGGCACGGAGCCGGGAGACCGGCAGCACGTCGCCGGCAATCGCCAGCCAACCGTGGAGCGCGCATTGCAACTGCCCTGTCTGCATCGCACAGGCCGCATCCAGCGACGACCGCGCCGCTGGGGCAAGCGCAGTCACTTGGTCAGCTGCGCTTATTGATACGCCGGGCCGACCCAGGCGGTGCCTTCGCTGTGGGCGATGAGCGTCTTCCAGCGCTTGCAGATCACCTTGTCGCGTGTGCGAAAGGTCATGCGCACGCCCGGCAGACCGAGCGTGGCACGCGTTTCGACCATCGCCGAATGTTCGTCTGCGGCGATATCGATCTTGGTGATGGACTGTTTGTAGTCGATCAGCTCTTCCGGATCGGCCACGTGACTCATCTGCCGCAGCACCTGCGCCCATTCGCCGTTGGATTTGCAATATTTCTCGCGGTTGGCGGTCTGCCGCTGCTGATGGGAATCCATGCGGTACAGCACCACCATTTCGAATTCCGGCGCGGTCATTGCGCAGAGCGCCTCGCCGTCCTGGCTCAACATCGCCTTGTCGTGCGCGGCATAGAAATCGCGCACCTGCTTCTCGTCGAGCGCGTTGCCGCCATAGTTATAGAGACCCGCAACGGCGGCCAGCACCGCCAACAACACCAGCAAACGCATCACCGCCCCCTTGTCTGGCCGCGTCCTGCGGCCGCGCAAGTGTAGACCAGACGACGGGGGTCAATGGCTGCGGGGCGGTGTCGGGCCGCAGCTGTCGCAACCACCGCAGGCGGAGACGTTTTGGGCGGCAGGCGGTGCTACGCGACGCCCCAGTGCCTGCACCCATGCCGGCCGCCCGCTGCGCAGCAGCCCAAGCGCGAGCGCGCCACGCAGGCGACGCAGCACACCGGGAAACTGTTTCTTCATCACCACCCACAGGCTGACCAGCACTGCGATGGCGATCACCAGGTATTGCAGCGTAAGCGAAAGCGTCATCTCAGCCGGCCCCCAGCAGCACGGCCAGCTGGTAGGTCACCAGCGACGCCAGGTAGGCCAGCGCGAACAGGTACACCGCGCTGATGGTCATCTGCTTCCACGAGTTGGTTTCGCGCTTGATCGTGGCCAGCGTGGAGATGCACATCGGTGCGTAGATGTACCAGACCAGCAGCGACAACGCGGTGGCCAGCGACCACCCGTCGCTGATCAACGGCGACAACGCCTGCGCTGCCGCGTCGTCGTCGGCAGCAGACAACGCGTACACCGTGGCCAGCGAGGCCACCGCCACTTCGCGTGCGGCCAGGCCGGGAATCAATGCGATGCAGATCTGCCAGTTGAAGCCCAGCGGTGCGAAGAACACTGCCATTGCGTGGCCGATACGACCGGCGAAGCTGTAGTCGATTGCCGGCAAGGTGGCATTGGCCGGCGCCTCGGGAAACGACAGCAGGAACCACAGCAGGATGGTCAGCGCCAGGATGATGCCGCCCACGCGCTTGAGGAAGATCCAGGCGCGCTCCCACAGCCCCAGCGCCAAGTCGCGTACCTGCGGCACGCGGTAGGACGGCAGCTCCAGCATCAACGGGTGCTCGCTCTTGTCGCGCCGCCATTTCTTCATCGTCCACGAGACCAGCAGCGCACTGACGATGGCCGCAGCATACAGCCCGAACAGCACCAGTCCCTGCTGGTTGAAGATGCCCCACACGGTCTTCTGCGGAATGAAGGCGCCGATCAACAACGCATACACCGGCAACCGCGCCGAACACGTCATCAGCGGCGCGACCATGATGGTGGCGAGCCGGTCGCGCGGGTCCTGGATGCTGCGTGTGGACATGATGCCCGGCACCGCACAGGCAAAACTCGACAACAGCGGAATGAACGAGCGCCCCGACAAACCGGCCACCGACATCATGCGATCGAGCAGAAACGCCGCACGCGGCAGGTAGCCGGATTCTTCCAAGGCCAGGATGAAGGCGAACAGGATCAGGATCTGCGGCAGGAACACGATCACCCCGCCCAGCCCGGCGATGACGCCATCCTTGAGCAAGCTGTTGAGCGGACCTTCCGGCAACGTCGCGCCGACCCACTCGCCCAAGGCGGCGGTGCCGCCGTCGATCAGGTCCATGACCGGCGCAGCCCAGGCATAGACCGCCTGGAAGATCATGAACATCACCACCGCCAGCGTGACCAGGCCCCAGATCGGATGCAGCAGCCAGCGGTCCAGCGCATCGTCCACGCGCGAGGTGCGGGTGGGCATGGTCAACGCTGCGCCCAGGATCTGCCGCACCAGCGCGTGATAATTACCGTCGGCCGGCGGATTGGCGGCGGGCGCCGTCAGGCGTGCCGCCTGCGCGTCGAGCCGCTCGACCAGCACCTTGGCACCACCGCGCCGCACCGCCACCGTTTCGACCACCGGCACGCCGAGCGCCTGCTCCAGCGCCGGCAGGTCGATGACAATGCCGCGTCGCTGTGCGGCATCCATCATGTTCAGCGCCACGATCATCGGCCGGCCGAGCTCGCGCAGTTCCAACGCAAAGCGCAGATGCAGGCGCAGATTGGTCGCATCCATCACATAGACCAGCACGTCCGGCGCCGGCTCGCCCGGATAAAAGCCACGGCACAGGTCGCGGGTGATCGCCTCGTCCAGGCTCGCCGGTTGCAGGCTGTAGGCGCCGGGCAGATCCAGCACCGCAAAGTCGCGCCCGGACGGTGCGCGGAAGTGGCCTTCCTTACGCTCGACGGTGACGCCGGTGTAATTGGCCACTTTCTGCCGGCTGCCGGTCAGCTGGTTGAACAGTGCGGTCTTGCCGCTGTTGGGGTTGCCAACCAGCGCCAGACGCAGCGGAACGGTGGCCGCGCTCATGCCGATCCTCCCGCATGGCGCACCTGCACGCGCGCAGCCTCGCTGCGCCGCAGGGCAAAACGCGTATAGCCCACCTGCACCAACAACGGTTCGCGGCCGACCGGCCCGGTGGCCAGCACCGTAACTTCCTCGCCTGCGACAAACCCCAACTCCCGCAAGCGCCGGGCGATCGTGTCGTTGGGGAGACGATCCTCCACGGAGTCCACGATGGCGGCGCGATGCAAAGGCATGTCGGACAGCGTCACAAAGACGGCCTGATTGTTAGGAATGGTTCTCAATTCTAGCATCGACGCACCGCGTCATGGCTCCGGCGACCCGGCCCGCTATCATGGTTCGCATCCCATTCATGGACGTACGCAATGCAGGACACCGGCTTGATCGTCGAAGACCACGGAGCGGTCCGCACCGTGCGATTGCATCGGCCCGCAGTACATAACGCCTTCGATGCGACGCTGATCGCGGCGTTGACCGATGCATTACGCGAGGCGGGCCGGGCGTCGCAGGTCCGCGTCGTCGTGCTGACCGGTGATGGCGCGGCCTTTTCGGCCGGCGCAGACCTGAACTGGATGCGCGGCATGGCCAGCGCCAGCGAAGCCGAGAACGCCGCCGACGCACTGGCGCTGGCGCAGCTGATGCGCACCCTGGATGAACTACCCAAGCCCACCATCGCGCGCGTCAACGGCGCTGCTTTCGGCGGCGGTGTCGGCCTGGTGGCGTGTTGCGATATCGCCATCGGTTGTACCGAGGCGCGCTTCGGCCTGACCGAAAGCAAGCTCGGCCTGCTGCCGGCGGTCATTTCGCCCTATGTGGTTGCAGCGATCGGCGCGCGCCAGGCGCGGCGCTGGTTCGCAACCGCCGAGATCTTCGATGCCGGCACCGCGCAGTTGCTGGGTCTGCTGCACCAGCTGGTGGCCGCCGACCAGCTGGATATCGCAGTGGAACGCCAGGTTCGCCTGTTGCTGGCAGCGGCGCCGCTGGCCACCAGCAGCGCCAAGGCGCTGGTGCGCTCGGTGCTGCCAACTGCCGACCGCGATGCCATCGATGCCGCCAATGCGGCCTTGATTGCCCGTCTGCGCGTGTCGCCCGAAGGCCAGGAAGGCCTGGGTGCGTTTCTGGACAAGCGCAGCGCCGCGTGGATGCCGGAGAGCATGGCGTGAGCGCGATCGACCATATCGGCCTGGCCTGCAGCGACCTGCAAACCAGCACCGCGTTCTACCGGGCCGCGCTGGCGCCCCTGGGCATCACGCTGCTGGTGGAACTGACGGCCGCGCAAACCGGCGGCCGCGCGCATGCCGGCTTCGGCACCGAGCGCCCGTTTCTCTGGCTGGGCTCCCACGCGCAGGCGCCGGGCACCACCCATGTCGCGCTGACGGCGAGCGACCGCCACAGCGTGGATGCGTTTCATCGTGCTGCGCTGGCCGCCGGTGGCCGCGATCACGGCGCGCCCGGGCTGCGCCCGCATTACCACCCACACTATTACAGCGCCTTCGTGCTCGATCCCGATGGCCACAATTGCGAAGCGGTCTGCCACCTCCCCGCATGAGTCTCTTTCCGATGTCCCTGGTTTCCTTGTCCACGCATTCGGCCGCCACCACGCACGCGGTTGCGGCGATGCCTGCACGACGTCATGCGCGCTGCGATGTGAGCGCATGAGCGACTTCGTCCGCATTGTCGAAGTTGGCCCACGCGATGGCCTGCAAAACGAAGCGCAGCCGATCGCCACTGCCGACAAGATCGCGTTGATCGATCAACTCTCGGCCACCGGGCTGCGCACGATTGAAGCAACCAGCTTCGTCAGCCCGCGCTGGGTACCGCAGCTGGCCGACGCCGCCGAGGTGTTTGCCGGCATCGCGCAGGTGCCGGGCATCGCATATCCGGTGCTGGTGCCCAACCTGCAGGGCTACGAACGCGCACGCGCGGCCGGGGCGCAGGAAGTGGCGGTCTTCACCGCGGCGTCGGAGGCGTTCAATCGCACCAATACCAACGCCGGCATCGACGAATCGATCGAACGCTTTCGGCCGATCCTGCAGCAGGCCGCGCTCGATGGTGTGCGCGTGCGCGGCTACGTCTCCACCGTGCTGGGCTGCCCGTACCAGGGCGAAGTGCCGGTGGCCGATGTGGTCGATGTGGCGCAACGTCTGCACGCACTCGGCTGCTATGAAATCTCGCTGGGCGACACCATTGGCGTAGGCACGCCGGTCAAGGCGCGTCAGATGCTGGCCGCGGTGGCGCAGGCGGTGCCGATGCAGGCGTTGGCGGTGCATTTCCACGATACCTATGGGCAGGCGCTGGCCAATATCGCCGCATGCCTGGAGCAAGGCGTACGCGTGATCGATGCGGCCGTGTCCGGTGCGGGCGGCTGCCCGTATGCCAGGGGCGCCAGCGGCAACGTCGCCAGCGAAGACGTGGTGTACCTGTTGCAGGGGCTGGGCATGCCCACCGGCATCGACCTGCCTGCCCTGGCCCGCACCGGCCGCTGGCTGGCGCAGCTGCTCGGTCGCGACACCGGCAGCAAGGTCGGCAAGGCGTTGGCTGCCGCCGGCTGAGGTTTTCCTGCCCGCGCAATCGTGCATCACCGACCACCGCGATCACGCAGGGGCTTGGGCTAGAATTGCAGACCGCTCCGCCGATCGTTCGTTTGCCGCCAACACCGGCCACCAACGCTATTTTAGGGAACCACCGCATGCAGCCCTCTTCTGTTCTTGCCATCGTCACCGGCGGCGTTTCCGGCCTCGGCCTGGCGGTCGCACAGCGTCTGGTGGCCGACGGCGGCAAGGTCGCGTTGTTCGATGTCAACGCCGACAAGGCCGAGTCGGCGCTGGCGCTGCTCGGTGCCGGCAACGCGCATTACTTCGCCACCGATGTCACCGACGAAGCGCAGGTGGCCGCCAATGTGGCGCAGGCTGCACAGGCGCTGGGCGGGCTCAACCTGGTGGTGAATTGCGCCGGCATCCTGGGCGCCGGTCGCGTGCTGGGCAAGGAAGCGCCGATGCCGTTGGCCACCTTCCGCAACACCGTGCTGGTGAATCTGGTCGGCAGCTTCAACGTGGCCAAGGCCGCTGCCGATGTCATGCAACACAACACCGCCGGCGATGACGGCGAGCGCGGCGTGATCGTCAATACCGCCTCGGTGGCGGCATTCGAGGGCCAGATCGGCCAGGCAGCGTATTCGGCAAGCAAAGGCGGCGTGGTCGGCATGACCTTGCCGATGGCACGCGAACTGGCGCGCTTCGGTATCCGCGTGATGACGATCGCGCCGGGCGTGTTCTGGACCCCGATGGTCGACGGCATGCCCGAGGCCGTGCAGCAATCGCTGGCCGCCTCCATCCCGTTCCCCTCGCGTCTGGGCCAGCCCGACGAATACGCCGACACCGTCGCCTTCATCCTGCGCAACCGCTACCTCAACGGCGAAGTGATTCGCCTGGACGGCGGCGTGCGGTTGGTACCCAAGTAGCGGGGATTGGGGAATCGGGAATGGGGAATCGTAACGGCGCCCTGCTCTCAGCACCCCGGCCCCGGCTTTTTCGATTTCCCATTCCCTACTCCCGATTCCCATGAAAGCCAACGACATCAAGAAAGGCAACGTCGTCGAATACAACGGCGGCATTTACCAGATCCGCGACATCGAACGCAGCTCGCCGCAGGGCCGCGGCGGCAATGTGCGCTTTCGTTTCATCATGTACAGCGTGCCGGGCGGGGTGAAAACCGACGCCAGCTTCGATGCCGACGACAACCTGCCGGAAGTGGAGCTGCTGCGCCGGCAGTCCACGTTCTCGTACAAGGATGGCGAAGCGTTCGTGTTCATGGACGACGAAGACTTCACCCCGTACACGCTGGATGCGGACGTGATCGGCACCGACGCCGGCTACATCACCGATGGTCTGACCGGCATCTACGTGCAAGTGATCGACGACCAGCCGGTGGCCGTACAACTGCCGCAGACGGTGACGCTGGAAGTGGTGGAGACTCCGCCGGAATTGAAGGGCGGCACCGCCACCAAGCGGCCCAAGCCGGCCAAGCTCAACACCGGCATGGAAATCATGGTGCCCGAGTACATCACCATTGGCGAACGCGTGCTGGTCAACACCACCACGGGCGAATTTGCCGGTCGCGCCGACTGATGCGTCGCGTTGCTGTTGTCGTGGCCGTGGGTGTGCTGGCGGCCTGCAGCGTGCAACAAACACCGACGCAGACCGCAACGCCTGCGCCGGTGGCCTGCACCGATCCCAAGGTGGAAGACGAATGGCTGCAGCATCCGGCAGGCCTGTGCGGCATGCCGGAGGATGTGCGCAAACTGGTCGACGACTACGACACCTGCGAGCACTTCGCCGGCGAAGAGCCGTATGACGCCGACCGCCGGCACGAAATCGAAGTCGCCGTGGCACAGTTCTGCACGCCGGCACCGGAACGCCTGGCCAAGTTGATGCGGCAGTACCGCAAGGATGCGCATGTCAGCCAATGGCTGCGCCAGTATTCCAAGCAAGCGGATCTGCAACCGGCCGGCTGAGATGCATCGGCTGATCTGACAGCTGCGTGCCAGTGAGGTGGATTACTCCTGCTAGTGGCAGCGTCGCCACAACTCACGGCTGAAGACTGCAGCCGTTCCGTTCTCGCCAAGAGAGGGTGGCGCGCCGCCCGCTCGATGAGGGCGAGGCAATTCGGAGAATCCGGGCTGCCCCTGCCCTCACCCCAACCCTCTCCCAGCGGGAGAGGGGCCGGCACGCGTGCTATTGCACCTGCATAGGGATGCGCACCTCCGAGTGCGCTTTGTCGGCGGCGGCATCACCGCGCGCAAGCACGCGCAGGCGCGCGCGCAAACGCTCCACATTCGCTTCGCCCTGCTGCAGTCCATTGCGCACGTTGGCTGGCAATTGCTGGCGTCCAGCCAGCTGCAGCTGTTTCCAGCCATCGACCAACACCGCGCTTTCCTGCGCCACGCGCGCGCTCAGCTGTTGCTGCTCGTCCGCTTGTGGCAAGCCATACCCCGCGCTGCCCAACAGCACCGCCGGATGACTGAGTTGCGCCTGGCGCGCGAACAGCGCTTGCAGCTGTCCCTGCACCGCGTCGCGCGCGCCCATGCCCGGTTGCAACAGGCGCTTGAGCGCATCGCGCGCCAGCAATTCCTCTCGACGCAGGGCCGCCTGCTCCAGCAACAATGCCGCTGCAGTTTCGCGCAGACCGCCGCGATCGAACCATTGCGCCCGCACCTCGGGCGCGGCCTCCAGCCACTGCGCGACGGTTGTTTGCGGCACTGCGATGCCATGCCGAAGGACGTCGAACATGGCCTGGTAATGCGCTGCCGCCGATTCGAAGTAATAGCCCTGGCGGATGGCTTGTGCAGGGTCGTCCAGCACCTGCAGATCGGCGATGCCGGCACGCTGCAATCGTTGCCGCAGACCGCGCGGCGTGATCGAGGACAAGTTCGCTGCAGCCAGACGCGGCACCCCGTCATGCAGCAACTTGTAGGTTTCCACCGCGCAGTTGTTGCCGATGAAGTAATAGCGCCCGTCGTAACTCCAATGCACCTGCGCGGCGCGCTCGAGCAGGGCCGCGACCTCGTCGGGCGTCAGGGCCAGCGGCACCGACGACAGGGCGCGCAATTCCACCTTGGTGTATTCGTCCACGACCTGGTTCAACGGCAGCACGAACAGCCGCGACGGGTACGAACCCGTGAGCCCGCGCCAGCTGGAAATCTGCACATCGCCCACGAACGCGCGGAACGACAGCACGCGGTGGTATTGCAGATCCAACCGGCATGCGGGGCCCGGCGCACGGCCGGGTGCGCAGATCACCAGGCGCAACATGCTATGGCCCCAGCGGCTCATCGGCTGCTCGTTACCCTCGGCAAGCAGATAGTCCACCGCATACACGCGTGCCGGATCCAGCGTCAGCAACGACATCGCACCGGCGTCGTTATCGGCCTGCAGGTACGGCAGCGCGGCCCCGCAGGGCGTGACACCCTGCGGCGGACCGATGCGTTGCGCAAACCAGGCCGCCAGCGCAGGGCGCCGGCAGGCGTAGTCGGCGTCCAGCACGTAATGCTCGAGATTGACCGCAACGAACTCGGCCGGGCTGCGGCGTTCGTATTCGTCTGGGCTGCGGTCGCTGAACCGATTGTCGCTGCGCCCCACCCGCCACGGCCGCACCTGCCAGCCGGCAAGGTCGCGCAGGCGCCGATCGCGCGACCACGCGCTGCGTGCGCCGCGATCGAACACATGCGCCAGTTCGTGTATGAGCGCTGCCATCGCCGCGCGCGTGGCAGTTGCGTTTTGTTCGGAACGTGCGTCGTCGGATTGCGCGCTCCACGCCTGCAGCAGCGCGCGATCGAGCAGGATGCGATTGCCGATTGCACGGCCGTGTACCTGCGCCGGCAGATCGGTGCGCCATTGCAGCTGGATCGGGGCGGCCATCCGCTGCGTCCAGCCCTGCGGCAATCGCCGTGCGACCAACTGCACCAGCGCGTTGCTTGCTTCGATCTCCGCCGCAGGCAAGTCCGAGCGAACCACCTCGACCAACAATTCGGCCTGCGCCTGCGGTGCGACCAAGGCGGCCAGCAGCAGCCAGCCGCACCGCCGGCGCAGACTCACCGGGCCAGAATGGACTGCGCCAGCTCCAGGTCGCTGGCCAGCCGCGCAGCGTCGCTACGGCTACGCAACTGCAGCAACGCCGCTTCCAGACGCGCACCACGGATGACGCCATCGCTGGCAACAAAACCGGCCGCATCTTCGCGGGCGTCGGCCACCACCTTGTCGTCGCCGGAGCTGCTGCCGGACGAATTGGACGAGCCAGCCGACGAGGCACCTGCCGAAGTACCGGCCAGGCTGGATGCGAACGCTGCCAGCGGCAGCAGCGTCAAAGCGCAGAACACGAGGGAGCGCATCATGGGCTGATCGATTCCGTGTGAAGGTGCGGGAAGACTAACCGGCAGGCGTGTTGGCAGGTGCGTCATGCATCTCGAACAGCTTGCCGGGATTCAGCAAAAGATGAGGATCGAGCACATGTTTGATGCCGCGCATCAAGGCGATTTCCTCGGCAGAGCGCGTGCTCCACAGATAGGCCTTCTTGACCAGGCCGATGCCGTGTTCGGCGGAAATGCTGCCGTCGAAACGCTGCAGGGCCTGCGCCAGCAACTTGGTGACCTGATCGCAGGCCGCAACGAAATCGACCTGGCTGGTGCCATCGGGCTTGAGCACGTTGATGTGCAGGTTGCCATCGCCGATATGGCCGAACCAAACCACATCGAAATGCGGATACGCATCGTGCAGCAACGCCTGGGTTTCGGCCAGGAACGCCGGCATCGCCGAGATGCGCACCGACACGTCGTTCTTGTACGGCGTGTAGCGCGCCAGCGCTTCGGTGATGCCTTCGCGCAGGCGCCACAGTTGCGCCGCCTGCGCATCGCTCTGGCTGATCACGCCGTCGCTGACCCAGCCCTGCTCCATGCAGGTCTCGAAGGCCGCCATCGCAGCCGCCTCCTGCGCCTCGTCGCCTGCGGCGAATTCGGTAACCACGTAGTACGGGTAAACCTGCGCAAACGGCGCCTGCGCGCCATGCGCAAGCACGTGTTCCAGCGCGCGATCGGTGAAAAATTCGAACGCCTCCAGGCGCAACTGCGCGCGAAACGCGGCGAACACCTGCATCAGCACTTCGAACGAGGGCAACGCCAGCAACATCACGTTACTGGGCGGCGGCGGGTCGGTCAGCCGCAGCGTGGCTTCGACCACGATGCCGAGCGTGCCTTCGGAGCCGATCATCAGATGGCGGAAGTCGTAGCCGCTGGAATTTTTGACCAGCGCGTTGTTGAGTTCCAGCAACTCGCCGCCACCGGTGACCACCTTCAACCCGGCCACCCATTCGCGCGTATTGCCGTAGCGGATCACCCGGATGCCGCCGGCATTGGTGGCGATATTGCCGCCGATCGAACACGAACCGCGCGCCGCAAAATCCACGGGGTACACCAGCCCATGCTCGCGCGCGGCGTTGTGCACCGCTTCCAGCGGCATGCCGGCCTGCACGGTGAGCGTGCGATCCACTGCATTGAAATCCAGCGGTTTGTTCAAACGCTCCAGGCTCAACACCAATTCGCCGTTGGCCGCCACTGCGCCGCCGGACAAGCCCGTGCGCCCGCCCGACGGTACCACCGCCACGCCTTGCGCATTTGCCCAACGCACGACCGCCTGCACTTCCTCCACCGAGCCCGGCAAGGCGATCGCGAGTGGGTTCGGCGTCCAGCGGCGTGTCCAGTCGCGCCCGTAATGCTCCAGGTCGGCCGGGTTGGTCTTCACACGCAACGCAGGCACGGCCTGTTGCAACGAAAGGAGGCGGGGATCGGTCATGGCACGCGGCGCTGCAGTAGGAACCGCACAGCGTGCCAGCGCCGGCCTGCCCCGTCCAGCCGGCGCACTCCCGGCCGACGCAGCGTTGGATTCAGCTGAAACCGTTGCGCCGCAAGGGCTTCGCCGGTGCGAACACCGCATCGCGGCCACCCAATCGCGCACCCCATCTGGCATAGTTGCCGGCCCGATTGCTGCATTGCGTTCCCCCATGTCGCTGAAGAAAACCTCGTTTCCCAAGCAGGACATCCGCGTGCTGTTGCTGGAAGGCATCAGCCCGACCGCCGTGGACGTGTTCCGCGCCGCCGGCTACTCGCAGATCGAACTGCACGCCAAATCGCTGCCGGAAGACGAGTTGATCGCCCGCATCGCCGACGCACACATTGTGGGCATCCGCTCACGCACCCAGCTGAGCGCCGAGGTGCTGGCGCATGCCAAGCGCCTGATCGCAGTCGGCTGCTTCTGCATCGGTACCAACCAGGTGGACCTGGACGCGGCCGAGCTGGCCGGCATCCCGGTGTTCAACGCGCCCTACTCCAATACCCGCAGCGTGGCCGAACTGGTCATCGCCGAAGCGATCCTGTTGCTGCGTGGCATTCCGCAGAAGAACGCGCAATGCCATCGCGGCGGCTGGTCCAAGTCGGCCGCCGGCAGCCACGAAACGCGCGGCAAGGTGCTGGGCATCGTCGGCTACGGGCATATCGGCACCCAGGTCGGCGTGCTGGCCGAAGCGTTGGGCATGCAGGTGATCTTCCACGATATCGAAACCAAGCTGTCGTTGGGCAACGCACGCGCGGCCATCGACCTGGACGACCTGCTGGCGCGCTCGGACGTGGTCACCTTGCACGTGCCGGAGACCCCGTCGACCAAGGACATGATCGGCGCGGCGGAAATCGCCCGCATGAAACCCGGGGCGCATCTCATCAACGCCTCGCGTGGCACCGTCATCGACATCGACGCGCTGGATGCGGCGCTCACCTCCGGCCACATCGGCGGCGCGGCGGTGGATGTCTTTCCGATCGAGCCCAAGGGCAATGGCGATGCGTTCGAATCGCCGCTCACCGCGCACGACAATGTGATCCTGACCCCGCACGTGGGCGGCAGCACGCTGGAGGCGCAGGACAACATCGGGATCGAGGTCGCCGCCAAACTGGTGCGCTATAGCGACAATGGCAGCACCTTGTCGGCAGTGAACTTTCCGGAGGTCACCCTGCCCGAGCACGCTGAAAGCCTGCGGTTGTTGCATATCCATCGCAATGTGCCGGGCGTGCTGTCGCAGATCAACGAATTGTTCTCGCGCCATAACGTCAACATCGACGGCCAGTTCCTGCGCACCGACCCCAAGGTGGGCTATGTGGTCATCGATGTCAGCGCCAGCGAGGAGCTTGCCGGCGTGCTGAAGGACGAGCTGGGACAGATCACCGGCACCTTGCGGACGCGGGTCCTGTATTGAGCGGGATTTGGGAATCGGGATTCGGGATTGGTAACAGCGGTTCGCCGCAGCCGGTGGGTTCATCGGTCCAACCACGCTGTGGGAGCAGACATGGCCCGCTAGGTGGATCGGCGCCGGCCCACTGCTTCTGCCAATCCCGAATCCCGAATCACCACGCCCGGCTCGCCAGCCACTTTTCCGCCATCCGCCGCAGCGATGGATCGAGCTCGGGATCGGCAAGCAGCTCGGCGATCGGGCGCCAGGCCAGCGCCAGCGATTCTTCGCTGACCTTGAACGCCTCGTCCGCACCGGCCAGCACCACGTAGCGCGCATCGAAGTGCCAATGCCCGGCCACGTCGCCGCGCGCCGGAATCCAGTGACGGTCCAGATCGAACAACTCTCCGTCGGCCAGCCGCAAGCCGACGAGTCCGGATTCCTCCTCCGCTTCACGTAATGCCACCTGCGCCAGATCGCGGTCGCCATCGGCATGCCCGCCCAGCTGCAGCCAGCGCTGCAGCTTGCGGTGATGGGTCAGCAAGGTGCGAGTGCCGTCGGCGCTGACCACCCACGCCGAGCCGGTGAAATGACCTTCGACACGCTCGCGCACGAACGGATCGGTGGCATCGTCCAGCAATTGCGCGAACTGCTCGGCCAGCGCGGCCTCCTCCGGCCAACGCAGGCGGTACGCCGCCAATTGCTGCTGCAGGGTTGCATCCACTATCTGTCGTTCTCGGTCGCCCGGTGCGGGCCAGGCGGCCATTATCGCCATTCATGCTGCGTACGCGCTTGTCGTGAGCGTGTAGCTTTGGCAAGGTAGGCCGCTTGCCTGTCCCACCGGGATGCGGCGCACCAATTCGTCCGGGCGCCCGCGCCTTCAAGCTTTGCCACTTAGGGATGTACCGAATGCTGAAGTCTCTGTTGAGGGTCAAACCGATCGAGCCCGCTGGCCACGTCGATGCAGGCGAATCGGTCGAAGGCAGCCTGCAAGGCGAAGCGACGCTGCAGCGGACCCTCACAGCCAAGCACCTGATCATGCTCGGTATCGGCGCGGTGATCGGCGCCGGCATCTTCGTGCTGACCGGCCAGGCCGCGGCCAATCACGCCGGCCCGGCGGTGATGCTGTCGTTCGTGTTCGCCGGTATCGCCTGCGCCTTCGCCGGCCTGTGCTACGCCGAATTCGCCGCGATGATGCCGGTCTCCGGCAGCGCCTATTCGTATTCATACGCCACGCTCGGCGAAGGCATCGCCTGGTTCATCGGCTGGTGTCTGGTGCTGGAATACCTGTTCGCCGGGTCCAGCGTTGCCGTCGGCTGGTCTGCCTACCTGATCAGCTTCATCACCGGCACCCTGGGGTTGCCGTTCCCCGCAGAGTTGGCGGGTGCGCCGCTGGCCTGGGACGGCCACGGCTTTGTCAGCTCCGGGAATCTGGTCAACCTGCCGGCCGTGCTGATCGTCGCGGCGGTGAGCATCCTGTGCTACGTCGGCGTCACCCAGTCGGCGTTCGCCAACGCGATCGTGGTGGCGATCAAGGTCGTGGTGATCTGCCTGTTCGTGGGCTTTGGCATTTCCTATATCGACCCGGCGAACTGGCACCCCTTCATCCCGGAAAACACCGGCCCTGGCCAGTTCGGCTGGGACGGGGTATTTCGCGCCGCGTCCATCGTGTTCTTCTCCTACATCGGCTTCGACGCGGTTTCCACCTCGGCCGGCGAAACCAAGGATCCGCAGAAGAACATGCCGATCGGCATCCTGGTGTCGTTGGCCATCTGCACCGTCATCTACATCATCGTCTGCGCGGTGCTGACCGGCCTGCTGCCCTATACCCAGCTCGGCACCGCCAAGCCGGTGGCCACCGCGCTGGAAGCCCACCCGCAACTGACCTGGCTCAAGACCGCGGTGGAAATCGGTGCCATTGCCGGCTTGTCGTCGGTGGTGCTGGTGATGCTGATGGCGCAGCCGCGCATCTTCTACACCATGGCCAAGGATGGGCTGATGCCCAAGCTGTTCGGCAAGGTGCACCCGAAATTCCGCACGCCTTACGTCGGCACGCTGTTCGTGGGCGTGGTCGCCGCGCTGCTGGCCGGGGTGATCCCGTTGAACGTGCTGGGCGAACTCGTCTCGATGGGTACCCTGCTCGCCTTCGCCACGGTCTGCGCCGGCGTGCTGGTGCTGCGCTTCACCAAGCCCGACCTGCCGCGCCCGTTCCGGGTGCCGCTGGCGATGGTGATCTGTCCCCTGGGCGCGTTGGCCTGTCTGTTCCTGTTCTTCCAGGCCTTCCAGGAACACTGGAAGGTGTTCGTGGGCTGGACCGTGATTGGCCTGGCGATCTACTTCGGCTACGGCATCCACCACAGTCGCCTCGCGAAACGGGCCTAAGTTTCTCTCAAGACCGGCGCGCGACGCCGGTCTTCTTGTTCAATGACCGCGCGTAGCGCCAAGCCGGAACCGCTTCATGTTCAAACAACTTTGGGCCACCAAACACCCGCACGCCAGCCATGAGGCGGCCGACGGGCTGGGCCTGCAACGCGCGCTTGGCCCCTGGGGGCTGACCGCCCTGGGAATCGGCGCGGTGATCGGCGGCGGCATCTTCGTCATCACCGGCCAGGCGGCGGCCGACCATGCCGGCCCGGCGATCATGCTCTCGTTCGTGCTCGCAGCGGTGTGCTGTGCGTTCTGTGCGATGGCCTACGCCGAATTCGCTGCGATGGTGCCGGTCTCCGGCAGCGCTTACACCTACACCTATGCCACCTTCGGCGAGCTGGCCGCGTGGTTCATCGGTTGGATGCTGGTGCTGGAATACGGCGTGTCCGCCTCGGCAGTGGCGGTCAGCTGGACCGGCTACTTCTTGAGCCTGCTCGAGCATTTCGACATCCACCTGCCGGCCGCATTCGTCAGCGCGCCGCTGGACGGCAAATTGCAACCCACCGGGGCGATCGCCAACCTGCCGGCCGCCGGGATCGTGCTGCTGCTGACCTGGCTGTGCTATGTCGGCATCCGCAAGTCGTCGGCAATGAACATGGCCATGGTGATCCTCAAGACGGGCTTGATCCTGCTGGTGATCGCGGTGGGCTGGAAATACGTGGACACCTCCAACTGGCACCCGTTCATCCCGGCCAACGAAGGCCCGGGCAAGTACGGCATGGAAGGCGTGCTGCGCGGCGCAGCGATGGTGTTCTTCGCCTATATCGGCTTCGAAGCGGTGTCGGTGGCGGCGCAGGAATCGCATCGCCCGCAACGCGACCTGCCGATCGGCATGATCCTGTCGCTGGTGATCTGCACCGTGCTCTACATCGCGATGGCGGCGGTCATGACCGGCTTGGTGCCGTACACCCTGCTCGGCACCGACGAGCCGGTGGTGACCGCGGTGGCGGCGCATCCGCAGCTGGCCTGGTTGCGCGTGGTCGTGGAAGTGGGCGCGTTGATCGGGCTGTCGTCGGTGGTGCTGGTGATGATCATCGGGCAGCCGCGCATCTTCATGATCATTGCGCGCGATGGCCTGCTGCCGTCGATCTTCACCCGCATCCACCCCAAGTACCGCACCCCGCATGTCAATACCGTCATCACTGGTGTCGGCATCGCGCTGCTGGCAGCGGTGTTCCCGCTGGATGTGCTGGGCGAATTGACGTCGATGGGCACGCTGATCGCTTTCGCGGCGGTCTGCGCCGGCGTGCTGATCCTGCGTCGCACGCACCCGGAACTGCCGCGTCCGTTCCGCATGCCGGCCGCCTGGCTGATCTGCAGCGCCGGCGTGTTGAGCTGCCTTGCGCTGCTGTCGGCGATGACGCTGCACAACTGGATGCTGATGGGCCTGTGGACGCTGGTTGGGCTGGTGATCTACTTCGGCTACGGGTATCGCCACAGCCGTCTGCGCGACGGCCGCTGAGCCCACGCATGATCGGGCGTCTGGCGCGGCAGGACGATGCCTGCTGCGCTGCACCTGCCCATGCACCGGGGGCGCAGTAGAATAGGTCCATGAATGCGACCACTGCCCCCCTGCCCTACAGCACCACGCGTCTGCACGAGCTGGCGCACCTGCTGATCGCCAATATCCGCGAGCTGGCCCATGCCGGCTGGACGCCTGCGACCAGCAGCAATTTCTCCCACCGTCTGGACGAACAGCACGCGGCCATCACAGTCTCCGGCCGCGACAAGGGTCGCCTGGTCGAAGAAGACATCATGGTGGTGGACTTCGATGGCCTGGCCGTCGGGCGCCCGTTGCGCCCGTCTGCCGAAACCCTGCTGCACACCCAGCTGTATCGCCGGTTCCCGGAGATCGGTTGCGTGCTGCATACGCACTCGCCGGTGCAGACGATTGCCTCCCGCCTGTATGCAGGCAGCGGTGTGATTCGGCTCGAAGGCTACGAATTGCTCAAGGCCTTCGATGGCAACACCACCCACGAAACCGCAGTGGAAGTGCCGGTGTTCGCCAATACCCAGGACATGCAGGTGCTGGCCGCGCAGGTCGATGCCTTGCTGGACAAACAGAGCATGTGGGGGTATCTCATCGAAGGACACGGCCTGTATGCCTGGGGCCGCAACATGGCCGAGGCACGTCGTCACCTGGAAGCGTTCGAATTCCTGCTGCATTGCGAACTCGAACTGCTGAAACTGCGCGGCACGCGCTGAGTACTGTCCGTCCCCCATTCGTGAGCCAGACCGCCATGAGCCGACTGCGTATCTTTGCCGACACCAATCCCGCCACTCCCGAGTTTGATAGCCGCGACGGCGATGCGATCGCCGCTCAGTTGCAGAAGATTGGCGTGACCTTCGAACGCTGGCATGCCAGCGTGCCGGTCGAACCGGGCGCCACGCCCGAGCAGGTGATGGACGCCTACCGTGCCGATATCGATCGCATCAGCGCCGAGCGCGGCTTCAAGACCGTGGACGTGGTCAGCATCGCGCCGGACAACCCCAAGCGCGAAGAAATGCGCGCCAAGTTTCTGGACGAGCACTTCCACAAGGAAGACGAGGTACGGTTCTTCGTCGCCGGCTCAGGCCTGTTCACGCTGCACGTCGATGCCAAGGTTTATGAGATCGAATGCGTCAAGGACGACCTGATTGCCGTGCCTGACGGCACCCTGCACTGGTTCGACATGGGGCCGGAACCGCACTTTGTGGCGATCCGCTTCTTCACCGAGCCGGACGGCTGGGTCGGACATTTCACCGGCACCGAAATCGCCAAACAATTCCCCCGCTACGCCCCCGAGAAACCTCACAAGGCCAGCTGACGATGACACGACCGCAAGCGATCCTCACCGATATCGAAGGTACGACCAGCAGCATTTCGTTCGTCAAGGACGTCTTGTTCCCGTATGCGCGCCGCGCCATGCCGGCCTACGTGCGCGAACACGGCAATCATCCGCAGGTGCGCCACTGGCTCAACCAGGTGGCCGATGAAATCGGCGAGGACGTGCCGGACGAGGTGCTGATCACCACGCTGCAGACCTGGATCGACGAGGACCGCAAGCACACCGCGCTCAAGGCCTTGCAGGGCCTGATCTGGGGCGACGGCTACAAGACGGCCGACTTCACTGCGCATATCTACGCCGATGCGGCGATCCAGTTGAAAGCCTGGCACGCAGCAGGCATTCCGCTGTATGTGTATTCGTCCGGCTCGGTGCCGGCGCAGAAACTGTTCTTTGCGCACAGCGACGCGGGCGACCTGAGCGGACTGATCACCGACTGGTTCGACACCGAAGTCGGCCCCAAGCGCGAAAGCGCCAGCTACCGCCGCATCGCCGAGCGCATTGGCGTGCCGGGACCGGAGATCCTGTTCCTGTCGGATGTGATCGAAGAGCTCGATGCCGCCAAGCGTGCCGGCATGCGCACCGCGCTTCTGGACCGCCGGGAGGACTATCCCACGCCGCGTTCGGCCGACGATGTCGGCAGTCACCAGCGCGTGGAGAGTTTTAGCCAGTTAGTGCTGTAGGCACGATCTGCAAGCCGATTGCGCTCGTTGCCGTTTGAGCGCAATCGGTGGTTGGCGCCGCGCAGGCCGCTGATATGCTCCGGCTGCGACGCGCCGCATGCAGCTATCTGACGGGATAATGGCCTGCACTGCGGGCACCGCGCTCGGCCACCCCACCCGTCTTTCCTGGACTTCTGCGCGCGCCATGTCGCTGCCTTCCCCTTTCGCACCACATGCAGTATGGCGACGACTTTCCACGCTGATCGTCGTGGTGGCGTTGATGGCCGGCTGCCATCCGGACGCTGGTGCTGCGCTGCAGGCCCAGCCTGCCGAGAGCCACGATGCAGGCGATCCGGTCGATCAGGCCGCTCTGGCGCACGCATTGAAAGCGTTGCAACCGCAGCGCCCCGGCGTCACCGATCTGTACGTAGTCGGTTTTGCCGGCGATGCCAGCGACGATGTCTTCCGCAACGAGACGCTCTACCTCAAACAGCTGTTCGAGCAACGCTTCGATGCGCGCGGGCGCGTGGTCACGCTGGTCAACAACCCGGACAATCTGGGCGAGCATCCATACGCTCCGCTGGCAACCTACGACAATCTCTACGACACGCTGGCCGCGATCGGCAAGCGCATGGATCGCAAGGAAGACGCGCTGTTGCTGTTCGTCACCACCCACGGTACCGAAGATCACAGCCTGTACGTGCAGGTCGACGACAAGGAAGAGGATTTCATCAGCCCGCAGGATCTGCGCCAGGCGCTGGACGATGCCGGCATCGACAATCGCATCATCGTGCTGTCGGCCTGCTATTCGGGAGGTTTCATTCCCGCACTGCGTTCGCCGCAAACGCTGATCCTCACCGCTGCGCGTGCCGACCGGCCCTCGTTCGGCTGCGGCAATACCTCCAACGCCACCTATTTCGGGCAGGCATGGTTGATCGATGCGATGAACCAGAGCGACGACCCGCTGGCCGCATTCGACATTGCCAAGGCCGCCCTCACCGCACGCGAGAAGCAGGAAGGCGAGCTCCCCTCGTTGCCGCAGCAATCGCTGGGCAAGCGCATCGCGCCAGTGCTGGCGCGTTGGCGTGCGGGCGTGCATCTGGGGCCGGCGGTGGCGTATCCGTATCCGCCGGTGGAGATGGATGCCGCGTCGGACCAAGGCGTGGATTCAACCGACTCAGCGGACGCTGCGCCGGTGAGCGACGTGCCGCGTTCGAATACCCCGGCAACCGCAAAGCCCTCAAGCACGCTCCCAGCTGCACCTGCAGCATCCAATCGATAACCCAGAGCGGGTGCTGAGACTAATTCTCATTTCGTCAGCACCAACCGGGCCTCGCTACACTCGCCCGGCCAGCCAGCAACCGCCAGCCAGCACGATCTTCGCCAGCGCGCCAACGCCTGCCAGCCCGGATCCCAAAACGCCTCCCTTGTGGAGGCGTTTGTGTTTGTGGCGATCAGGAGACTGCGGCGCAGCTGACACATGCTTGAACGTCGCGCTATCGCAGCCGCGCTTCTGTCCGTGCCGAGATCACGACGACATGGTTCCGTATCGTTGCTCAAGAGCCGCTACACAACGTCACCAGCAATCGCTTGGTGCGATCTAGATTTTCTTGGCGCGAGATACCCCAACCCCAGTATTGGGCGATGTCAGGCACTGTGTGCACCCTCATCCATCCCTTTGAGCACCTTCTCCCGGTGCGAGAAGGCCGGCGTCAGACGACCGACATCGTTAACCGCCTCAGGGCTCAGCAGTTTGCAGGCGGTACACGGTGCTGGCGTTGTACTGCCCGGTGGGTAGGTTTGCGCGCACCTGGACGGTGTGTTCGCCCACCGCCAGGGTGGTCGGCAATGCACCGCGCCAGAGATGCGTGGACGGCGTGGCCTCCGGCGAGCGGTCGTAACCGCGCAACGCGTCGGCCGCATCATCACGCACATTCTCTGCCAGCACACGCGGATCGCCACGCTCTACCCGCTTCATCGGCTGCCATGGGCCGTTATCGATGCGCATCTCGACCACGGTGTCGTCCTGGCCCATGAAAACATTGGCGTAGACGCCCCACGCCGCATACGCGCCCTTGCGCAGTACCTTGGGCGCGTGCAGCAGCAATTGCGCATCGTCGGCCGCGCGCGCAGCGTGATAAGCCAGCGTGTAGCTGCCGCTGGGCGCAACCTGCAGCACCGCATAGCCATTGGGAGTGCCATCGCTCATCGTCGCATCGGGAATGCCGTCGGCATCCTTGGCACCCGACCAGAACGCACCGCAGGCCGCACCCACGTTGTATTCGTGCAGCGGTCGTGCACCCTGCCAGCCCTCGTCGGCACCGTGATCCACCTGGCGCTGGGTGTGGCTATGACCACTGAGCACCAACACGTGCGGAAACTCTTTCAGCAATGCGAACAGGCGGCGGCGATCGGCATGCCGGAAGGTTTCCTGCCCCGGCACTGCATCGAACAGGTGGATATGCATGCCCAGCACCAATAGCCGGTCGCGTGGCAGCTGCGCCAGGTAATTCTGCAGGAACGCGAATTGATCGTCGCGCAGGCCACCGATGTAGGCCTGCCTGCCGCCGGGCGTATAGATCACATCGTCCAGGAACACGAAGCTGGCATTGGCTTCTTCCACCGCATAGGTGTCCGGGCCGTAGACTGCGTGCCAGCTGTCGAGCGACTGCGCATCGTCGTGCGCGTCCAGGTTGAGATCGTGGTTGCCCGGCACATGGAACCACGGCACGCCCAGCTGCGTGGTGACCTTGTTCAAGGCCGGATACAAGCTCAGATCGTCGCTGACGATGTCCCCCAGTGTGGTGCCCAGCCTGGCGGTGGTCTTGCCGATGATCGGTTCCACGATGTCGCGCTGGTAGTAGCCAACGTCGGCAAGGCTGGCGGTCTGGCTGTCGGCAAACACCAGCATCTGGAAGCCATCGGCCGCGGTGTCTGCGCGTGGCGTCAGCGCGAAATCCCAGTTGTGCGTGTTGCGGCCGGTCGCGGCGACACCGCCGTATTGATGCTTGGCCGAGCCACGCGGTGCGTAGTGGCGCCAGAATGCAGGCAGGCCATCGGCGGCGGGCAAAAAGCGGCGGTCGCCGGGCTTGATCACGAATACCGTCTGCCCGTCGCGTACCGGCAGGCGGTAGCGGCCCCGCGCATCGGTACGCACGATCTGCTCGCCATTGGAAACCGCCACATCGGCCACCCCCGGCTCATCGGCGCTGCGGCCGGCGCGCCCGTCGCGTTCTTCGTAGACGATGCCATCGACCGCGGTGTCGCGCGCGTATGCGCTTCCCGCGAGCAAGCCCAGTGCCAACAAAGCGAAACGACGATGCATGCGTTTTCCCGCGCGAAGATCCGCGGAAATTGTACATGCCATCGCGAGGCGCACAGCGCGAGTACGCGGGTTGGAAGGCATGACCGCATATCCGTAGGAGCGCACCGGGGCGCGTCGGGGCGTTACCAAGGACGCCAATCGCGCCCGGGTGCGCTGCTACGCGGCTACGTTATTGATGCCGCGACTCCAGCAACGCCACTGCATCGCCAAGGCCCAGCCCACGTGCGCGCAGCAGCACGATCAGGTGGTAGAGCAGATCGGCCGATTCGCCGAGCAACGCGTCATCGTCCTGCACCACGCCGGCCAGCGCGGTTTCCACGCCCTCCTCGCCCACCTTCTGCGCGATGCGGCGGATGCCTTGTTCGAACAGCTTGGTGGTGTAGCTACCGTGCGGCCGCTCGCGCTCGCGCTCGGCCACCAGGGCATCCAGGCTACCCAGGAACTGCCCGGGCGCAGACGGGAAACAGCTGGTGCGGCCCAGGTGACAGGTCGGACCATGCGGGCGCGCCTGCACCAGCAATGTGTCGGCGTCGCAGTCGGTCTGGATCGACACCACGCGCAACACATTTCCCGAACTTTCGCCCTTGGTCCACAAGCGCTGCTTGCTGCGGCTGAAGAACGTGACGTCACCGCGCTGCCGGGTGACGGCCAAGGCTTCGGCATTCATGTAGCCCAGCATCAGCACGCGCAGGGTGTCGGCGTCCTGCACGATCACCGGCAACAGGCCATCGCCCTTGCTCCAATCCAGCGTTGCGAGCGCGTCGCCCGTCGCCACTTCGTTACTGCCCATCGCGTACCTCGATCTGTTGCGCGCGCAAGAATCGCTTGAGTTCCGGGATCGGAATCGCGCCGCTGTGAAACACGCTGGCGGCCAGTGCGCCATCCACATCGGCCTGGTCGAAGACGTCGGCAAAGTGCTGCATCTCGCCTGCACCGCCGGAAGCGATCAGAGGCACCCGGCACAACGCACGCACCTGGCGCAGTTGGGCGATATCATACCCGCGGCGCACGCCGTCGTTATCCATGCAATTGAGCACGATCTCGCCCGCGCCGAGCCGCTGCGCTTCGGCCACCCAGTCCAGCGTACGCATCGGCAACGCCTGGGTCTTGCTCGGGTCGCCGGTGTAGCGGCGCACGCGCCATTGACCATCTTCCTCACGAATCGAATCGATGCCGACCACGACACATTGCACGCCAAAGGCATCGGCCAGTTCGGAAATCAATTGCGGGCGGCCTAACGCGGGCGAGTTGATGGAAATCTTGTCGGCGCCGGCATGCAATACCGCTCGGGCCGTTTCTACATCGCCGATACCTCCGGCCACGCAGAATGGAATATCGATCAGCCGTGCCACCCGCTCGACCCAGGTGTAGTCGACCGAACGCCCTTCCGGGCTGGCACCGATGTCGTAGAACACCAGTTCGTCGGCGCCCTGCGCACGGTAGCGCAAGGCCAGCTCGACAATGTCGCCCATGTCGATGTGGTCGCGGAACTTGACGCCCTTGACCACGCGGCCATCGCGCACGTCCAGGCACGGAATGATGCGACGGCTCAGCATGCCAGTGCCTCTTCGAGATCCAGATGCCCTTCGAGCAGCGCCTTGCCGAGCACGATGCCGGCACAGCCTGCGGCCTTGGCCGCGGCGACATCGGCAAGATTGCGCGCGCCACCGGAGACCTGCACCTGCAACTGCGGCGTCAGCGCGCGTAGATGCGCATACAGCGCCATGTTGGGGCCGGACAGCATGCCGTCGCGCGCGATGTCGGTGCACAGCAGATGCTGCAGCCCGGCCTGCGCGTAGCGCACGGCCAATTGATCCAGCGTAGCGTCTGCAGTTTCGGTCCAGCCGTGCACCGGCAACTGCCAGATGCCACTGGCATCCTGGCGCGTGTCCAGTGCAATGGTCAGGCGGTCGGCACCGAATTCCTGCAGCCAGCCAACCACCATCTCGCTGTTGCGCACTGCCAACGAGCCGATCACCACGCGTGCGGCGCCGGCATCGAGAATGCGCGCCACATCCTCGCGCGAGCGCACACCGCCGCCGGTCTGCACGCGCAAGCCGGTGGCACGCGCGATCTCGCCGAGCGTGCCGGCCAAGGTGTAGCCGCCCGCCTTGGCCGCATCCAGATCGACCAGATGCATCCACTGCGCACCGGCATCGGCGAACGCCTGCGCACGCGGCAGCACGTCGTCGCCGTACTGCGTCTCGCGCGCGTAATCGCCTTGCAGCAGGCGCACCACGCGGCCGTTGCGGATATCCAGCGCCGGGTAAACGGTGAAACTCATGGGAAGCTCATCTCAAGAAAATTGCGCAGGATGCGTGCACCGGTGTCGGCCGAACGCTCAGGGTGAAATTGCGCGCCGCAGCGCAGCCCGTTCTGCACGACGGCAGTGAACAACCCGCCGTGATCGCAGGCGGCCACGGTGTCGGCGGTCACCGGCGCAGCGTAACCATGCACGAAATACGCACTTGCGCGCTCGGGCAGACCGGCCAGCAACTCGGATTCGCGCATCGGCACCAGCTGGTTCCACCCCATGTGCGGCACACGGATACCGAGTGCCGGCGTCATATGCCGTACGATGCCCGGCAGCAGGCCCAGGCACTCGACATCGCCTTCTTCGGAATGTTCGAACAGCAGTTGCATCCCCAGGCAGATACCGATCAACGGCACCTGCAGCGCGCGCAACGGCTCGACCAAGCCCTGCGTGCGCAGACGCGACATCGCTTCTGGCGCCGCACCGACGCCGGGCAGGATCACGCGCTGTGCGCCGTGCAGACCTGCCGCATCGCGCACCACGCGTGCGTCCACGCCCAAGCGCTCCAATGCATAGCGCACCGAGCCCAGGTTGGCGCCACCGGCATCGATCAACGCAACATCGGTCATAGCGCACCCTTGGTGGTCGGCAACGCGGTGCCTTCGCGGCGGATCGCCTGGCGTAATGCACGCGCCAGGGCCTTGAAGCAGGCTTCCACCTTGTGGTGATCGTTCTCACCGCGCACGGTCAGATGCAGATTCAGGCCGGACGCATCGCAGATCGAGCGGAAAAAATGCGGCACCAGCTCGGTCGGCATGTCGCCGACGCGCTCGCGCTTGAACTCGCCGTCGAAGACGAAATACGGCCGGCCGCTGAAATCCAGCGCCGCGCTTGCGATGGTTTCGTCCATCGGCAACGTGAAGCCATGCTGCGCCTTGTCGCCGGCGACGCGCCAGGGGCTGCTTTCCGGATCGAAGCCATAGCGGCCGATGCCACGCTTGTCGCCCAGCGCTTCACGCAGCGCCTGACCCAGCGCAAGGCCGGTGTCTTCGATGGTGTGGTGCTCATCGATATGCAGATCGCCTTCGGCCCGGATCTCCAGCGCAAAGCCGCCGTGCTTGCCGATTTGTTCCAGCATGTGGTCGAAGAACGGCAGACCGGTGGCGGTCTTCGGTTCGGCCACGCGATCCAGATCCAGTTCGACGCGAATCCTGGTTTCCTTGGTGTTGCGCTGGACCACCGCGCGACGCGGTGCGTCGGCCAGTTCATGGGCGATGCCGGGCCAGTCCCACTCGCCGCCGAACTCGTCGGTGCGCAGCTGAAACCCGCGAATGTTGAGGTTGTGCGCGAACTGGATGTCGGTGATGCGGTCGCCCACCATCGCCGAGCGCGCCCAATCGATGCTGCGGTCCTGCAGATACGGCACCATCAGGCCGATACCGGGCTTGCGCGTGGGCGCATTGTCGGCAGGCCAGCTGCAATCGATCAGCACGTCGCGGAATTCGATGCCCTGGCTGGCGAAGATCTGCAGCATCAGGTTGTTCGGGCCGTCGAAGGACGCGCGTGGGTAGCTCTCGCTGCCCAGCCCATCCTGGTTGCTGACAATGACGAACTGATAGCCGGCATCGCGCAGCTTGAGCATCGCCGGAATCACGTGATCGACAAAGCGCAGTTTCTCGTACGCGTCGATCTGGTAGTCGGCCGGCTCGGTGATCAGCGTGCCGTCGCGGTCGACAAAAAGAATCGGGGTCATGCGACGGCCTCCTGCGTGCGTTGCAGCGCGCTCAGCACGCGTTGGTTCTGTTCGTGCGTGCCCAGCGTGATGCGCAGCGCGTCGGCCAGGCGCGGCACTGCGCGTTGATCGCGCACCACCACACCGGCATCGAGCAACGCCTGGAACGCCGCCTCGGCATCATCGAAACGCACCAACAAGAAGTTGCCTTGCGAGGGATAGACCTGCCGCACACCGGCCAGCTGCGCGAGCGCCTCGTGCACGCGCTCGCGCTCACTGCGCACCTCGGCGATACGCCGGCGGGTCACCTCCAGCGCCGGCGCAGACAAGGCCTGCTCGGCCATGGCCGCACAGGGTGTGGGCACCGGGTACGGCGCTTGGCAGCGGCGCAGCAGGGCAATCAACTCGGCATTGGCGATCAGCGTGCCGATACGCGCCGCCGCCAGCGCATGCGCCTTGGAAAGCGTACGCAACACCGCGAGATTGTCGTAACGCCCGAGCAGACCGACCGCCGAAGGCACATCGGAAAATTCGCCATATGCCTCGTCCACCACCACCAGCGCCTTGCCTTGCAAGGCCTGCAGCGCTTGTTCGATCTGGTCTAGCGCAATGGCCGAACCAGCGGGATTGGATGGCGAACACAGAAACACCAGCTTGGCGTTCGAGGCCAATGCCCTCGCCACTATTGCAGGGATATCTGCACGGAAACCATCTGGCCCATCGACCAGCGGCACGTCCACCAAGGGTGCGTTCTGCAACCGCGCGCACACCGCGTACATGCCGAATACCGGCGGCGTCACCAGCACTGCATCGCGCCCTGGCACGCACAGGCCGCGTACCAGCAGATCGATCGCCTCGTCGCTGCCGCGGCCGATCAACAGCTGCTCCGGCGCGCAACCGTACAGCGCCGCAAGCGCGCTGCGCAGGCCCTGGGGTTGCGGGTCGGGATAGCGCCGCGTGCTGGCGTCGGCATCGGCGGGATTCGCCCACGCGGACTCGTTGGCGTTGAGCCACACATCGCCCTGCAACGCACTGGTGCGCGCCGACGAATAGCCCGCAAATGCACGCAGATCTTCGCGTACCAGATCCAGAATCGACGACGCGCTCATGCCGCCACTCCCATGCGCAGCGCCACCGCGTTGGCATGCGCATCCAGCCCCTCGGCGCGGGCGAGGATCAATGCGCATTGACCGATGCCGTCGATGCCGGCCTTGCTGGCTGCCTGCACGCTGACCATGTTCTGGAAGCTGGCCACACTCACGCCGCTGTAGGCGCGCGCCGCACCGCTGGTCGGCAGCACATGATTGGTGCCGCTGCAGTAGTCGCCAAGCGCTTCGGGCGTGTAATCGCCAAGAAACACCGAACCGGCCGCTTCGACTTGCGCCAGCCACGCGCGCGGTTCGCGCAGCGCAAGAATCAGGTGCTCCGGCGCATAGCGATTGCTGATCGCAAACGCCTCATCCAGCGCCTGCACCTTGATCAGCCGCGATTGCGCCAGCGCCTGGCGCGCGATGTCGGCACGCGACAGCTGCGCCAGCTGAACTTCCAGCTGCGCTTGCACCGCATCGATCAATGCGTCGCTGTCGGAGAGCAAGAGCACCTGCGAATCGGGCCCGTGTTCGGCCTGCGACAACAGATCAGCAGCCACGAAGGCCGGCTGCGCGCCCGCATCGGCGATCACCAAGACCTCCGAGGGGCCGGCCGGCATGTCGATCGCCGCCGCTCCGGACTGGGCCACCTGCTGCTTGGCTTCGGTGACATAGCTATTGCCCGGGCCGAACAACTTGTCGCAACTGGGTACCGACTCGGTGCCATACGCCATCGCCGCGATCGCCTGCGCGCCACCGAGCTTGAACACGCGGCGCACGCCGGTGAGTTGCGCGGCCACCAGCACCGCCGGGTCCACGCTGCCGTCCTTGCGCGGCGGCGTGCACAACACCACCTCGCGGCATCCGGCCAGACGCGCCGGCACACCCAGCATCAAGGCGGTCGATGGCAACGGCGCACTGCCAGCCGGCACGTACAGACCCACACGTCCGATCGGCCGCACGATCTTTTCGCACACCACGCCGGGCGCGGTTTCCACCGCATAGCCCTCGCTCATGCCGGCGCGGTGGAAGGTGTCGATGCGTGCGACCGCATCCTGCATGGCCTGGCGCAGCTCCGGCGCCACGGCCGCTTCGGCGGCAGCGAAGTCGGCTTCGCTCACGGCGAAGCTCTCCAGCGATACGCCATCGAAACGCGCGGTGATCTCGCGCAAGGCGGCATCGCCGCGTGCACGCACATCGGCAATCAATGCAGCCACCGCGTCGCGCGTCTGCGTGGCCACGGTCTGCACCGGGCGGGTCAGTGCATCGGTTCGCGCGGCACCGTCGAGTTGGGACCAATCGAGAATCTTCATGCCAGCGAGCGCTCCACCGTCAACACCATCAAGCCTTGCGCACCTGCGCGTTCGAGTTCTTCCAGGCGCTGCCAGGTCACCGCGCCATGGCACATGGTCTGCAGGCGCAGCGCGCCATCGCCATCGTCGGGTAGTTGCACCAATGGGTCAGCATCCGGCAGCAGGCGCCGCAGCGCATCCACGTTGCCGTGTTCGGCGCGGAACATCAGCAGCTTGCTGTCGCGCAATTTGAGTACGCCGTCCATGCGCCGCAGCAGCATTGCCAGCAGGCCGGCACGCGCATCGGCAGGTTCGCGCACCGCGCCGGCCAGCACCGCTTCGCTTTCCATCACCAGCTCGACCGGCTTGAGCTGGTTGGCGGCCAGGGTGGCGCCGCTGGAGACCAGATCGCAGATCAGATCGGCAGTGCCCAGGCGCGGTGCGATTTCCACCGAACCGGACAACTCCACCACCGTCGCGTCGATGCCCTGCCGCTCCAGCCAATCGGCCAGGATCGCCGGGTAGCTGGTGGCGATACGCTTGCCCGCCAGTTGCCCCACGCCGTGCCAGTCCCATTCTTCCGGCACGGCGAGCATCAGGCGGCACTGGCCGAAGCCGACCCCACGCACGGCGTGATAGGCAGCCGGCAAGCCGTTGCGGCGACGCTCGGCGGCCTGCTCTTCCAGTTCGTTCTGGCCAACGATGCCCAGGTCGCAGACGCCATCGGCGATCAGGCCGGGGATGTCGTCGTCGCGCACCAGCAGCAGGTCCACCGGCAACGATTCGCCGTAGCAGAACAGCTTGTCGCGGCTCTGCCGCCAGCTCAGCCCGCAGGCGGCCAGCAGGCTGCGCGCCGGCTCGGCCAGGCGGCCGCTCTTCTGGATGGCGATACGCAGCCGGTCACGTGCCGGCGCTGCCGTGGAAGCACTCATCTCGTTCTCTCAGTGGGAGGCGTCAGGGCGCGAAGACTGCTCGCGCAAGGCCGCGGCATAGCCGCCGGCACCGTGGTCCAGGGTGCGCGCAACGCGCCCGATGGTGGTGACGCTGACCTGGGTCAGCTCATGGATTTCGCGGTACGGCACGCCCTTGACCAGCAGCGGCACCACCCGCCAGCGGTCGGCCATGGCTTCCAGCTCGGCAGGCGTGCAGAGGTCACGCAGAAACGCTTCGACCGCCTCGGGCGCGCGCAGGCATGCCAGCGCATCGGCCAGCATCGTCAGAGATGCGGCAACGTCGGTGTTCTCGCGGGGGGCAGGTCGTTGTTTCATTGCGTTAATGTAATAGCGTGTTAGTACATTAACGCAAGCCCTGCCTCGGGACAAGTCGACCGCATTGAAGCATTCATGGAGAAACTGCTCGCCCACCCGCCTGTTACGAAAACGCCCACTGACATCTGATGTCAGTGGGCGCGTTCTGCGCTACGGCACGTGGGTCGCCGGCGAAATGGTCACCAAGCCTGTGACGTCTTCAAACTGACGATATCAGTCGCCCTGGACGCCGCCAGCCACCAGCATTGCCCTGGCCTGTTCCAGTTCCACCTGCAAGGTGCTGGCCAGCTCGTCGCGGGCGACGTCGAACTGCTGCTCTCGCACCAGGTCTTTCACCGCCACCACGCCGCGTGCCAGTTCGTCGTCGCCGGCCAGCACCACGAAGCGGATGCCGGCGCGAGCCGCATACTGGAACTGCTTGCCGACCTTCTTTGGCTCCATCTGCACCTCGGTGTTGATGCCACCGATGCGCAGCCGGCGCGCGATATCCAGCGCGTCGTCCAGGCGGGTCTCGTCCATCAGCGCCACCATCGCCTGCACGCTGCTTTCGGCGATGCCCTGGATCAGGCCGGCCTCGCGCAGCTGCCAGAACAGGCGGGTCAGGCCGATCGAAATGCCCACGCCCGGCAGCTTGGACTTGGTGTAGTGGCTGGCCAGGCTCTCGTAACGGCCGCCCGAACAGATCGAGCCGATCTGCGGGTGGTCGGTCAGCGTGGTTTCGTAGACGGTGCCGGTGTAATAGTCCAGCCCGCGCGCGATGGAGAAATTCAGGCAGTACGCGCTCTCGGGCACGCCCAGCGCCTTGACCAGCTCCAGCACTTCGCGCAACTCGGCGATGCCCTCGCCCAGCGTCGCACTGGCGCCGACCGAGGCTTCCAGCGCCTGCAACTGCGCCAGCGCATCGGCATGCCCGTCAGAGCGTACCGCCACGAAGGCGAGAATCTTGGCCACCTGCTCGGCGGCGATGCCGAAACCCTCGCCCACCAGCGTGTCGCGCACGTAGTCGGCGCCGCGCTTGTCGATCTTGTCGACCTCACGCAATACAGCAAGCTGCAACTCGCCTTCGGCCACGCCCAGGCTTTCGAAGAAGCCGCGCAGCAGCTTGCGGTTGTTCAACTGCACCTTGAAGTCGCCGATGCCCAGCTCGGCGAACACGGCATGGATCACCGCCAGCACTTCGGCGTCGTAACGGATGCTCAGCGCATCCTTGCCGATGACGTCGATATCGCACTGGTAGAACTCACGGAAGCGCCCGCGTTGCGCACGTTCGCCGCGATACACGCGCTGCATCTGGTAACGCCGGAACGGGAAGCTCAGCTCGTGCTCATGCTCGGCGACGTAGCGCGCCAGCGGCACGGTCAGGTCGAAGCGCAGCGCGAGCTCGGGCAGGCCACCGTTCTCGGCACCCGCATCGGCTGCCGCAGCAGCATTGGCCAGCGCGCCGGTGGACTGCACGAAATACACCTGGCGCTCGGTTTCGCCGCCGGATTTGGTCAGCAGCACATCCGACAGCTCGAACACCGGGGTCTCGACCGGCAGGAACCCGAACCGCTCGTAGTTGCGGCGGATGACGTCCAGCATGCGCTGGAACGCGATCTGCTCGCGCGGCAGCAATTCCATGATGCCGGGCGGCGTACGGGGCTTGATCACGAGCGAAACTCCTGCAGGACAATGTGGCGAACGCACAATTCTACCGGCTGGGCGGCCGCGCTGACCGCATGGCGTATCATTCAATGCGTCCCAGCAGTGCATGGCCCATGTACCGGCAGCTTTCCGACCCCAGCGCGACCTGCCCGGCGCCCAGCACGGCATCCGCCAGTGGCACGCCCAACTCAGATTGCGCCCTTTGCGCCGTGCGCGGCCGGGCCATTTGTGCGGCGCTGTCGGCGCAGGAGATGGACGCGCTGGACCAGGTTACCCACGCGGCGGCCTACGCGCCCGGCAGCACCCTGGTGCGTGCGGGCGAGCCCCGGCACAACGTCTATACCGTGACCTCCGGTGCGTTGCGCATGGTGCGCACGCTGGCCGACGGGCGCCGCCAGATCACCGGCTTCGTGCTGCCCGGCGACTACGTCGGGCTCACCGAAACCGCGCAGCACCGCCACGATATCGAAGCCATCGTCGACAGCCGGGTGTGCCGCACGCCGATGGCGCAAATGCGCCAGCTACGCGAGCGCTACCCGCAGCTGGAACGCAAGCTGCTGCAACGTGCCAGCATGGAGCTGGCTGCAGCGCAGGACACCGGCCTGCTGCTGGCACGCCTGCAACCGAGCGAACGGCTGGCGCATTTCCTGCTGCGGCTGGCCGCTCGCTCCACCCAGCCCGGCGCCAGCGGCGACACCGTGGCGCTGCCGATGAGCCGCGGCGATATTGCCGACCATCTGGGGCTGACCGTGGAAACGGTGAGCCGCACCTTCACCAAACTGCGGCAGCAGCAGTTGATCGTGCTACCGCAACTGCAGCTGGTGCAGATCCTGGATTACGCCGCACTACGCCGCCTGGCCGGCGATACGGTGTAAGGGTTGGCGGCTGATTGATGGATTTCATTGATGCGTCGGTGCGTGCCTGTCGACGCAGTCGGCCGGGTCGGTGACGCGCGATCACTCAGCGCCCGGCCACTGCACGCGCTGCCGCACCGCCACAGCCACTACTCAGCAGCCGCGACTGGCGCAGCCAGGCCCGGTCCGGGTAGTAGGCGAACACGAACGCACCGTCGCGCAAGGTATCGATCAACTGCTTGGCCACCGCTGGCCGCACCGCCGGGCAGCCCAGACTGCGGCCGAGCCGGCCCTGGCTGCGGATGATGGCTTCGCTGACATAGGGCGCGCCGTGGATCACGATGGCGCGATCGCGTGCGTGGTCGTTGAACCCCGGCTCCAGACCCTTGAGCCGCAACGAGTAACCGTTGTGCCCGGTGTACGACTCTTGCGCGGTGAACGCGCCCAGGCTGGACTGGAAGCTGCCATCGTCATTGGAGAACTTCGCCGCCAGGTTCTCGCCGGTATTGCGCCCGTGCGCGACCCATTCGCGAAACAACAGGCGCTGCTTATCCAGATCGAACACCCAGAGCCGGCGCTCGGTCGAGGGGCGGCTGTAGTCGATGACGCTGAGCACCCGTTCGGCACCCACCTGCTGGCGCTGGCGGGCGCATTGCAGCGCCTCGGTGGCCAGGGCCAGCACCTGACGGTCCAGCGACGGCGCCTGGCGCGCCAGCGCCTCGACCAGACCCACACGCGGGGCGCCCAGTGGCGCGACCGGTGATCCAGCCAATGCATCGGCCGCACTGACCGCACCAGCCGCTGCCCATCCGCACAAGAAGCCGGCAACGGCGATCATTCGATAAGACATGCAACAACCCACAGCGGACGCGGCGCCACGACGGGGCCGCACCCGGCTAGAAATAGCCGCATGCGGGCCACTTTCCAACCCCGGTGTCTGAACGCGTTGAGTCAGGCGGCATCGGCAAGCAAGCGCTGCCGAAGGGCTGCGTAGTCCGGCGCCAGTGCTTCGGCATGCGCCGGGCGCTGCAGCAGCGCGGCCAGCGCCGGCGGAACCTCCACCGCGCGGCCGATCAATGGCTCCACCACCCCCTCGAACTTGGCCGGATGCGCGGTGGCCGCTACCGCCCAGTCGCCAGTGCCGCCCTCCGCGCCTTCGGCACGCAGTTGTTCGAGCACATGCACCGCGGTGGCGGTATGCGGGCAATGCACCTCGCCGTAGCGGGCGAAGCGCTGCTGCACGGTGTTGCGAATCGCCGCATCGTCCACCGACAAGGCCCGGAATTCCTCGCGCAAGGCGGCATCGTCGCCGTTGTAGAGCCAACGCAGCCGCTCGAAATTGCTCGGCGCGCCCACGTCCATCGCATTGGCCAGCGTGGCCACGCTGGGCTGCGGTGCGTAGGCATCTCCCGCGAAATAGTCCGGCAACACGTGATTGGCGTTGGACGCCAGCGCGATGCGGCCCAATGGCACCCCGAGCGCGCGCGCGATGATCGCCGCCAGCGCGTTGCCCAGGTTACCGGTAGGCACGACCAGGTTGAGCGCGCTGCCCGAGGCTGCATGGTGTTCCAGCGCGGCATGTGCGTAGTAACTCATCTGCGGCAGCAACCGGCCCAGACTGATGCTGTTGGCCGAACTCAGCGGCACCTGCGCCTGCAATGCGGCATCGTTCAAGGCCTGCTTGACCATTGCCTGGCAGTCGTCGAACGAGCCGGCCACGCGCAGGGCCTGGATGTTGTCGCCGAAACACCCCAATTGATGCGCCTGCCGCGGCGACACGCGGCCGTCCGGATACAGCACTACCACGCGCAGGCCTGGCTGGCGATGGAACGCGGCGGCCACGGCGGCGCCAGTGTCGCCGGAGGTGGCGACCAGGATGGTGAGCGGGCGATCTTCGGCACGGCGCAGGCGGGTCAGGCAGGCGGCCAGGAAGCGCGCACCGAAATCCTTGAACGCAGCGGTGGGCCCATGGAACAGCTCCAGCGCGTAATCGCCCGGCGTACCCAGCGCCACCAACGGCGCCGGGAAATCGAAGGCTTCAGCGCAGATGGCGGGCAGCTCGGCGGCCAGCGCATCACCTTCGAAAAACGGCTGCAGCAGCACGGTGGCGGTGTCGGCCAGGCCGGCGCCCGCAACCAGCGTACGCGCAGGCGGCAGGGTCTGCGGCACGTAGAGGCCGCCATCGGGCGCCAGCCCGGCGGCGATGGCCTGGCTCAGGCTTGCGGCGGGGGCACCGCCACGGGTGGAGATAAACATCAGCATGACTCCAGATAAAGCGAAGGCTGGGCGGTACCCATGACAAGCGGTGCCGCGTGTGACTGAGCCGGACGTCGGGTTGCGCCGGCATTTGGCCGAAGGGGTGCGCACGGTCGATGGCGCGGGGCTATGCTGCGCGCACCCTTCCGTGGAGTCGGCAGATGATCAAGGTCAGTGTGATGTACCCGTACCGCGAAGGCGCCCGCTTCGATCACGCCTACTACCGCGACCAGCACATGCCGCTGGTGAGCGCGCGCATGGGGCCGGCCTGTTTGAAATATACGGTGGACAAAGGCATCAGCGGCGGCGAGGCCGGCAGCCCGCCGGCGTTCATCGGGATGTGCCACATCTTTTGCGCGTCGCAGGAAGCCTTCAATGCCAGCTTCGGGCCGCATGCGGCGGAGATCCTGGGCGACATCGCCAACTACACCGACCTGACCCCGGTGATGCAGATCAGCGAAGTCGTCGTCGACTAAACAGCGCCTGGCGAGCTGCAGGCCAGACCTGCTGCCTGCTGCCTGCGGCGCGTTTTCATTGCATGCGTCCCGATTCATCCGAGCAACCGCGCCGCAGGACTTGCGATCGGCGAGACCCAGGCCTGGCTATCGAACCCTGCAGCCGCAAACCCGGCCTGCACTGCGGTTGCCGCAGCCGCTGCACCGGCACGCGATTCAAACCAGGCAAACACACTTGGCCCGGCGCCGGAAATGCTGGCGCCGAGGGCGTTGTGGTCCAGCGCTGCCTGTTTGGCGTCTGCGAAGCCGGCGATCAATGGGGCGCGACGCGGTTCGATCAGGACATCACGCAGGCCTGCGCGTACCAGGTCTGCATCGCCGGCACGGCAACCGGCCAACACTAATGCCAGATTGGTGCTCTGCGCGACGAACTCGCGCAATTGATAATTGCCGGCCAGGGCTTCGCGTGCGCGCCGCGTTTCCAGCACTGCATCCGGATGCACCAGCAGGCTATGCCAAGCGGGTGGCACCGCGATTGGCACCAGGCGTTCCAGCGTGCACAACACCAAACCACCTACAAACAGCGGCCCCAGATTGTCGCCGTGGCGGCTGCCGCTGGCTACCGCTTCGCCATCGAGCGCGTATTGGTAGAGCTGGTGGTGATCCAATGGCGAGGCCAGTAGCGCGTTTGCCGCAACCAGGGCCGCGACGCATGACGCGGCAGACCCGCCCATGCCCGAGCTCAGCGCGATGCCTTTGTCGATCTCGACTTCGAACCCATAAGGCAGCTGCAAGGCGGCACGTAGCGAAATGAGTGCAGCGCCTGCAGTGTTGCGCTCGGCATCCAGGGGCAGCGCCACCGTCGTGCCGCGAATCGCAGCGATGCGCACCACCGGCGCTTCGATACGGCGCACGGTCACGGTGTCGCCGATGCCATCGATCGGATAGCCGAGCAGATCGAATCCCACCGCGACATTGGCAACCGATGCTGGTGCGAAGGCGCGCGCTTCGTGCAGGCCGTGTTTGTCCAAAGATGCGCGATCGCAGCGATGCGCCTGCGCCACCGCTGCCTGGCTCACGCCGGCATGGCTGACAACAGTCTGCGTCATAGTCGCGCGCCCTCGCCTGCCGCCACGCGCAGCAGGTCGGCGAACACGCCTGCCGCGGTCACTTCCGGCCCCGCGCCCGGGCCTTGCACCACCAGCGGGTTCTCGCAGTAGCGACGCGTGGTGAACTGCACCACATTGTCGGTGAGGCGCAGATTGGCGAAGGCGTGATCGGCGGGCAATTCCACCAGGCCCACGCTGGGCGCGCGGTCCGGCGGCAGCTGCGCCACATAGCGCAGCACGTTGCCGCGCGCACGCGCATCGCGCAGGCGCTGCGCGAACACCGCATCCACTTCGGAGAGCCGCGCCATGAAATCGTCCACGCTGGCCTGACGCAGCCCTTCCGGCACCAGGCTTTCAACCTGCACATCTTCCAGGCTGATGGAGCGCCCTGCTTCGCGCGCCAGGATCACCAACTTGCGCGCCACGTCCACGCCGGACAGATCGTCGCGCGGATCCGGCTCGGTGTAGCCCATGCCACGCGCCTGCGTCACCAGTTCGGCGAACGGCACGCTGCCGTCGTATTTATTGAACAACCACGCCAACGTGCCGGAGAAGATGCCTTCGATGGAGGTGACTGCATCGCCGGTATCGACCAGGTCGCGCAGCGTGGTGATCACCGGCAACCCGGCGCCCACGGTGGCTTCATAACGGAAGCGCGCCCCACTGGCATCGGCCGCGGTGCGGATCGCCTCATAACGCGCCAGCGGGCCGGAACCGGCCTGCTTGTTCGGCGTGACCACATGGATGCCGGCGGCCAGCCAGCCCGCATAACGGTCGGCCACTTCGGCGCTGCCGCTGCAATCGATGATCACCGCATGCGGCAGATGCGCAGACAGCAGATGCGTGGTGAAGCGTTCCAGATCGGTGGGCGTGGCGGCAGATGCAAACGCATCGCGCCAGTCGCCGACCAGCCCGCGTTCGTCCAGCAGCATGCGACCGCGTGAGACCACCGCACGCAGGCGCAGATCCAGATTGGCCTTGCCCAGCAACTGTGGCTGCGCAGTGCGCAGTTGATCCAACAGCGCCGCGCCCACATTGCCCGGCCCGATCACGCCCACAGAGAACGTCTGCGGCGACAACCAGAAACCTGCATGCGCCGCGCGCAAGGCCTTGGTGGCGTGCGCCGCATCAATGGCCACCGAGATGTTGCGTTCGGACGAGCCCTGCGCAATCGCCAGGATATTGACTTGCGCGCGGCCCAACGACTCGAACAGCCGTGCCGCCACACCCGGCTGGCCGGCCATACCATCGCCCACCGCTGCCAGCACGCTGATGCCGGTGGTCAGCTGCACGCGCTGCACCTGGCCGACCGTGAGTTCATGCGCGAACGCCTGCAGCAATGCGTTGCGTGCACGCTCGGACTCGTGCTGCTTGACCACGCAGCAGATCGAATGTTCAGAGGAACCTTGCGAGATCATCACCACCGACACCTGCGCGGTGCGCAGCGCTGCAAACACGCGTTCGGCCGTGCCCGGCACCCCGATCAGACCGGTGCCTTCCAGATTCAGCACCGCCAGATCCGGGCTCAACGTCAGCCCCTTGATCGGCCCGCTCACCGCACTGCTGGCAGTGATGCGCGTGCCGGGATGCTCGGGCTGGAAGGTGTTGCGGATGATGATCGGCAGGCCGCGTTCGATCGCCGGCGACATCGTTTGCGGATGCACTACCTTCGCGCCGAAGTACGCCAGCTCGCAGGCCTCGTCGTAGCTCAGCGTTTCCAGTTGCACCGCTTCAGGCACCACGCGCGGGTCGGCCGACAGCACGCCGTCCACGTCGGTCCAGATATGCAGTTCGTCGGCATCGAACAACGCGGCAAAGATGGCACCCGAATAATCGCTGCCGTTGCGGCCCAGCGTGGTGATGCGATCGGCGCGGTCGCGCGCCACGAATCCGGTGACCACCACGCGCGTTTGCGGATGCGCCTGCCGCCAGGTTGCCAGACGTTGCGCACTCGCCTCCCAGTCCACATCCACACCCAGTTCGCCGCGATTGACCACCAGCACGTCGCGCGCGTCCAGCACCGCACAGTCCTCGCCGATCGCGCGGAAGTGATCGCCCAGCAGCTGCGCCGAATACACCTCGCCCAGGCCCTGCACGCGGTCGAGCACTTCGCGCGGCAGTTCGCCGATGACCGCAAGCGCGCCGAGGATCTGCGACAGATGTTCGAAGCGCTCGTCCAGCCACTCCACCGTTGGCCCGGAATGCTCGCCGAGCAACGCCACTGCCCCACCGCGATGGCGTGCACGTGTTTCGTGCCACCGCTCGCGCCATTCGGGGCGATTCTTCGCCGCAAGTTCGGCCAGTTCGATCAAGGCATCGGTGACGCCCTTCATTGCCGAGACCACGGTGACCTGCACCGTCTCGTCGCGTGCAAGCAGCAGCTGCGCCACATGCCGATAGCGCTCGGCATCAGCCACCGAGGTGCCGCCGAATTTGTGCACGACAGTGCGCGCAGAGGACGCAAGAACAGCAGCGGGTTCGAACGAAACAGCGGGCGATGACATCGACAGACCTCGTTGGGGGAGGCCCCGTCCGCATCGGATGAGAGAGGGAAGCCCCCGCATCCTGATCCGGGTGCGGGGCCGTTGTTTTCGGAAGTTACGCGAAGACGACGGACCGCACCGGGCGAATGGTGGCGGTAGTAATGATGGTGGTAATGCCGGCCACGCCCGCACCTGCCCGCAGTAGCGGCTGGCAGAGAAGCGAAGCGGTGGCGGAGGCGTTACCCATGCATGCAAAAGACATCACCGGGCCGAGGCCTGTCAAGCATTGCGTGAATGGGCAGGCGCATGCGTTGGGCGTACGGAACAGAAATCCTTTTTGCTCAGGGATTTAAGCACTGTGCGTGCAAGCAATTGATTGCTATGGAAACTTTTGGACCGGCCTTGCAGAGCCATGCTGCGCAGCTTTCTAACCTTCATTGGTCGAGTCGTGTGCTCGGCCGACGCGATAGGCTGACTGGATCGCCAGCGTTCGATGCATCACATCGCTGCAGGCAGCAGGTCGCTTCAAGCAATAGACAACTTCGCATCAAGCAACAGATCGTCGCTATCGCGACCCCGAGTCGGTGCGGGCCAAGGTCAGCAGCGCAGATCAGCCAAGCACCTGAGGGTTGAGTTGCCAGACCGAAAAATTGAGCGCCGCCGCAAAGCTCACCCACGCCAGATACGGCACCAACAACCACCCCGCCAAAGCGTGCCTCTTCGCAAACGCCCCAATGGTGCCCACCAGCACGAGCCACAGCGCCACGATGTCCGCGAATGCCCACGCCCCCAGATGCCACGCAAAGAACAACCAACTCCAAAGCCCGTTGAGCGCCAGCTGCACGACGAACAGTGTCAGCGCCATGCGCGCACCAGCCCATCTCCCACGGCGCCACACCAACCACACCGACACCGCCATCATTCCGTACAGCACCATCCACACCGGCCCGAACAGCCAGCCCGGCGGTGCCCACGCCGGCCGCTGCAGCTGCGCATAAAAGCTGGCGGCCTGGATCGATGCAGTTGCGCCCAGCGCGGCTGCGGCATAGCAAAGCACCAACCAGCCTAGAAGGCCGAACCATTGCAATTTTTTGAAACGATCTTGGGTCATGACTGCTGTAGCCTCGCATCAGCGTTGGTCAGCGTCGCGCCATCAGGTCGGCAAATCTTCTTAACTCACCATCAACGAGATCTCGCTGTTCCGGAGAAAGCAGCACACTGATTTCTTGGGTTCCAGAAACGCAATCGACAAGATCAATTCCTACCCAGCCTGAGGACCAAAATTCAACCGCCCCCATTTTGTTAAAACTTTCAACCTCCACTCTCTGAAGATCTCCGAAATCACCATTCTTGAATTCACTGTAGATAAATTCGCAACCGTTCATAAAAGATAAGAAGTTCTCTTTAAACCGATCTGTGTTCATTGCCAATTTCCATCGACGCCAACAACCTTAACACTGCCAGGGCAGTGGAATTTCCTTACCACCCTGTAAGACGAACGCTGCGATTAGCCTGCATCTGGCCCAGGCATCTTGCCCCATACTTTGCGCCTTGTTGAAGACTGCTAAGTCATTGCCTGCCTGCATAGCGAGGTTGCCGCCGGCACTGAACTCGGTGCCGTGGACGGTTTCGTCGCTCGTGCTGGTGGTTTGCTTGAAGCGCTTGCGCGTTTCCAGGACATCGCTGGTGTCCACCGTGGTCAGCGTGCTGGCGTTGATGTCGTTGCCGGCGCTGATGCCCAAGCCCTTGCCTGCATCAAGCTTGGCAGCGACCAGATTGACGTCATTGCCGGCGCTGAGGATCAGGTTGCCGCCAGCGGTGAGCGCCTGCTGGTCGATGGTCTGCGTGGCTGTGGTGGTGGTGACGCGGGTTTTGCCGTTGCGCGCGTTGTAGCTGTTGGTCTCGGTCTCGTTGAGCACGGACTCGACGTTGAGGTTGTTGCCCGCTGCGGCGATCAGATCGCCGCCTGCCTTCACCTCGGCCTGCCGGATGGTCAGGTCGTTGCCCGCGGTGAGTTGCAGGCTGTCGCCGGTGCTGATGTTGGTGCGGGTGGCGACCTTGCCGTCCAGACCGGTGGTCGGCGTCAGCGACAGGTTGTTGCCTGCCTGCAGCGCTGCGCTGCCGCCGGCTGCAATGGTCACGCCGTGCAGTTGCAGGTCCTTGCCTGCGGAGACGATCAGGTCCTTGCCCGTGGTCACCGACACGGCGTCACCACCACGCAGCAGGCCGTTGTCGTCGCGCAAGGCGCTGGGTGTGAGGCTGAGGTTGTTGCCCGCGATCAAGGCCGCGCTGCCGCCTGCCTGCACGCGGGTGCCGGTCAGCGTCATGTCGTTGCCGGCGAACAGCTGCAGGGCGTTGCCCGCACTGATGCCCGACAGGATGCCGGCGCCATTGATGGCCCTGGACGCTTCGCTGACCAGGTTGTTGCCAGCGGCCAGCGCGACATCGCGGCCCTGGATCTGGCCCTGGTTGAGCAGGTCGTTGCGCGCTTCCAACGCCACGCTGCCAGTGCCGCTGATACGGCCCTGGTTGAGCAGGTTGCCGGCGGTGACGCTGACATCGGCACCAGCGATCACGCCCTGGTTGCTCAGGGTGTTGGTGGCATTGAGCTCGACGTTGCCGCCGGCAATCAATGCGCCGTTGCCACGTAGCTGCAGCGAGTTCGAAGCCAGGTACACCACCGGCACCAGCACGGTCTGGCCCTGATACTCCTGCTCCACCATCCACACGATGTCCTGCGTGAGTGCAGCGGCCTGCGCGGCCGTCAAGCCCACACCCATGCTCAATTGCAGCTGGCCTGCAGCCGACGTCCCCCCGCCCTGAGTAGCGGTCGGGTTTAGAGTCCGGGGTTGATGATATCGGTGTTTGCCAGATGTTGGGCATAAGCGGACGGCGTCATGCCGCCAATTGCTTTCTTCGGTCGGTCCTCGTTGTATTCGCGTCGCCAGCGTTCGATCTCGGTGCGCGCGTGCAGCAACGTCGGGAACCAGTGCTCGTTGAGGCATTCGTCGCGTAGTCGGCCGTTGAACGATTCAACATAGGCGTTTTGATTTGGCTTGCCGGGTTGGATTAGCCGTAGTTGCACACCACGGGCATGTGCCCAGACGACCATCGCTTTGCCGCAAAACTCCTTGCCGTTGTCGGTGCGGATCACCTTCGGTAAACCGCGACTGTGTGCCAACCGATCCAGCACGCGCGCAACGCCGTGCCCGGAGATCGCGCGTTCCACCTCGATGGCGACCGCTTCGTGCGTTGCGTCGTCCACGATCACCAGACACTTGATCACTCGGCCGTCGGCGGAGCGGTCGAACACGAAGTCCATCGACCACACCTGGTTGGCCTGCGCTGGCCGCAGCAGCGGCTGACGCTCGCCAACCGGCACCTTCTTGCGCTTGCGGCGCCGCACTTGTAGCTGCTGCTCGCGATACAACCGCTCCACGCGCTTGTAGTTCACCAGGCGTCCTTCCTGTCGCAGCTTGAGATAGATCATCCCCACGCCGTAGCGGCGATGGCGATGCGCCAACGCAAGAATGCGCTCGCGCAGTTCGCCATTGCGGTCTTGGCGTGGGCAATAGCGCAGCGCGCTGGCGCTCATGCCGATCGCCGCCAAGGCGCGACGCTCGCTGGCACCACGCCCGATCCACTCGCGCACCAGCGCACGACGCGCCGGTGCGCTCACCACTTTTTTCGCAACGCATCCTTGATCAGGTCGTTCTCGAACAACTGCTCGGCCAGCAACTTCTTTAGCCGCGCGTTCTCGGCCTCAAGATCCTTGAGCCGCTTGGCGTCGGGCACGCTCATTCCGCCGAACTTGCTGCGCCACAGGTAATACGAGGCCTCGCTGAAGCCATGCCGCCGGCACAGATCCTTGATCGCCACACCGGCATCAGCTTCGCGCAGGAAGCCGATGATCTGTTCTTCAGAAAAACGCTTCTTCACGTCCAATCTCCTTGGGGTAGGGAATTGGACTCCAAACTGAGGTGCTACTCAAAATTGGGGGGACGTCGCAGCGGCCACACCGGATTCCAGCAAGGCGCGGTATTGCGCCACGCCATCGGCGTAATTGCCCAGATAGCGACGACCGGTGAGCTGGGTGATCTGGTCCAGCACCAGACGCTGCTCATAGAAGCCATCGCCCAGGCGGGTCTGGGTCCACTCCGGGTCTACGCCCAGCTTGTCCAGCAGGAAATCGCTGCTGATGAAGTTGTCGTAATTGACGAAGCGCGGGTCGGTCTCGATCAGGTAGCGACGGCCCGGGCCGTTGCTGCGCCACGCGTTGATGCCGCCCAGGCCGATTGCTGCGCGGCCCATCGCGGTGCGATCGGTGGCCGCGCCGTTGGACAGGCGATACAGGCCGCCGATGGGCAGATCGATCTGCGTCAGCGAGGTCTGGCCGCCGCCAACGATGTTGGTGACGGGAATGGTGGCGGGGTCGACACGCGTGCGGGTTTCGTTTGCACCTGCCGTGACACTGCTACCAGCTGTGGTGGCTTGCACAGTTGTCTGATCGACGCTGCTGCGCACCAGGCCGCGGTCGTTGGACATGACCGGTGCGACCGACATCTTGACGATGCCGCCCGATGTGGCCAGCGTGGCGTCCTGCGTGTTGGCGCCGACGTGCGTGCCTGCGCTGCCGCTGGTGCCAGTGGCAACTTGGATACTGCTCGCGCCGCCGTTGGCACGGCCGCCCACTGCCTGGCCGCCCACTCCACCGGCGCTTTGCGCGGTGCGACCATTCAAGCCACCTTGTGCGCCTACACCACGCAGTGCAGCGCCACTGATAACGCGACCATCGCTTCCGACAGCGCCGTTGCTGATATTGGCGCCATTGATGCTGACGCCTTGGTTGCCGGTCATGCTGGCGCCTAGGGCGATATAGCTGCTATTGGTCGTTGAGGAGCTCAGCCTCTGGTCTTCTTCTTCGTAATAACAAACGACCTTCTGCCCAACAGGCTGCATACAGTCATTGGTGATCGCGGTGACGATATGTTCCACATCGCTTTGTCGAACCGTTTGATTCAAGGCCAGCGCTTGGTTGAGCAGCTGCTCGCTTCCCAAGATCATCCCATCCGAGAGTCCGCCAAGACCTCGCTGGTTGGCAGCGAACAGGCCTGCCGCAGCGATTGTCGAGGCATCATTCGTGACGCTTCCCGACAACAGGATGTTCCCGCCCGCCGCGATGCGTCCCTCAGCGCTTGCCGAAGACAATTGCTCCTGTTGAATGACCTGATAGTTGCGATAAATTCCCGGCGCGAGCCCCTTGTAAGGATAAGGTGCCCGGGCTCCCTGGAGGTTCCTAATCGCTTTGCCTTGGATGAGTTCACCACCCGAATACACGCCGTCGTTGCCGGGATCGGTAGAGACGCTGGTGGTGTTAATCACGCGACGCCGATTATTGAGCTGCTGGGCCGCAATCAAAATACTGCCATCAGCCTCAATACTACCCGAGAGGTTATTCACCATCCCGGTCCGCGCTACCAATGTGCCACCACCATCCTGCGCACCACCGATGGCGATATTGCCCAAGCTGAAGATGCGCGCATCGCGATTGAGCAGCTGATCGCGCACGATCAGGTTCATATTGCCGGTGGAGCCGAGCAATGCCGAACCGTAGGCAGCGTTGCCCGTCGCACCGCCAAAATCTGCGCCATTGACCAACGTACCGGTATTCACCGAGACATTGCCGCCGACGATGCTGCCGGTGTTGTAGACGCTGTTGGCAGCAAGCGACAACGCCCCGTTGCCGGAAATGCTGCCGGCGTTGTCGATGACGTTGCCGCCGTTGAGGCGGGTATCGTTGGAGACGATGTTGGCGCCGCCGCGGTTGGTGATGCTGCTGGCGATGATATCGAGTGTGCGCGCCGCCTTGAGCGTGGACTCGTTGACCAGGTTGCCACCCACACGCAGGTTGAAATTGCCGTTGCTGACCAGGTCGGCGCCGGCGCGGTGCGTGTAATCGCTGCGCAGGGTCAGATCCAGTAGGTTTTGCGCGAGAATACTGCCGCCACCGTCGAAACCGACCGTGTCGATGACCACATCGCCGGCACCGCCGGTGACGCTGCCTGCGCCAATCTGGCCACCGGCATTGCTCAGGTTTTGCAGATTCAGGCGAACCGATTGCTCGGCCTTGATCTTGCCGTTCTGGTTATCGAGCGTGGCACCTGCGCGCTGCAACAGTAAGTTGGCGCCGGCATAAACGCTGCCGCCCTGGTTGTTCAAGGCATTGGTATTGGCGATCAGGTCGCCGCCTGCCACCAACTGGCCGCTCGTGTTGGCGATGCTGGCCGCATCGATCACCACACTGCCGCGCCCACCCAGATTGCCGTTGGTGTTGGTTAATGCGCCGCCGGTGGTGATGCGGGTCAGGCCACCGCCATTGTTGACGATGCTGCCTTGGGTGTTGTCGATCCGTCCAGCGGATGCGGTCAAGGTGTTGCCCGCATCGAGCTGACCGCCGCTGTTGAGCAAGGCACCGGTGACTGCGACGTTCAGATCACGGCCGGCGCTGAGCTTGCCGGCTTGATGATTGTCCAACTGGCCCCGTGCAGTGATGCCGAGGTCGCGGCCGGCCTGCAGATTGCCGCCGGCGCTGCTGATGTTTTCTGCAGTGATCACTGCATCGGTGCTGGCACCGATCGTGCCATTGCCATTGTCCAGACCGCGGTTCAATTCCACCCGCAAACCGCCGCCTGCGCTCGCATTGGCAACCGCCTGCACAGTACCGCCAGCATTGCTGAGGCTGTCGGCACGCAAGGTCAACGCACCGCCGCTGGCCTGAAGCAGACCGTTACGGTTATCGACTGCGTCGCCGCTCTGCACGTTCAATGTCCGGGCCGACACCGAGCCTGCCAAGTTATTGAGGCTGGCTGCGCTCACGCCTGCGTCGCCTGCCGCAGCGATGGCGCCATTCTGGTTGTTCAGGGCGCCGCTGGCGCCGAGTGTCAACTGGCCCTGCGTCAGGATGCGTCCACTGCCGTTGCCGAGTGCACCGCGGCTGGTCACCGACAGCGTGCCTGCGCCGGCATGCTCGATACGGCCCTGCGCATTTTCAATGCTGGCAGCGGTGATGGTCAGATCCTGACCGTTACTGGCAAGCGTGCCTGCGGTGTTATCGATGGCACCCCCGATCACCACGCGCGTCGCACCCGCGCCGCTCTGCACCAGACCACCGCCGACATTGCTGAGGCTGCCGCCGTCCACATTCAGCTGGTTAGCCTGAAGTTGCCCGCCGACAGTGTTGAGGCCGCCATTGTCGATAGCGCCGGCGGCCTGCACGGTGAGCGTTCCGCCCGCAAGCAGGTTGCCGCCACGATGATCGAGGCTACCGCCAGTAGAGAGTGCGACATTACCGGTGGCACGCGTGGTGGTGCCAGCCAACTGCAGCTGACTGCCCTGCGCGGTGAGATTACCGCCTGCCAGCAGTGCGCCGGAGGCAGTGAGCTGACGATCGGCAAGCAGGCTGAGCGTGCTTCCGCTACCCAGGCTGCCGTCTGCGTTAATGCCGGCACCCACCGTACCGGTGATGCCGATCTCGCCTGCGCGAAGGCTTAGATTGCCTGCTGCGGTGGTTTGCCCGGCGTTGTCGATGCGCGCACCTTGCACAGCGACGGTCGTCCCGCTGACAGTGCCCTGCTGGCGTACGAGCGCATCACTGACCAGCGTGAGTTGTTGGCCCGCGACCTGCCCGGCAACCGTCAGGTCGCCTTTGGAGCGCAGGTCGAGTGTGCTGGCCGCGCTCAGATTGCCGCTTTGCGTCAGCGCACCATCGGCCTGTGCCGTGAGCGCCCCTGCTGAGGCCAAGCGGCCATCGAGCTGCAGGTTGCCACGACTGATCAATGCCACATCGCCACGCTCGCTACCTAACTGGCCACTGCTGCTCAGCTGCCCTGCTTCCACACGCAAACCATTGCCGCCGATCAGATCGCCGCGGTTATCCACTGCACCGTTGGCGGTAACGCCAAGCCGCTGCAGGCCATAGGCCTGACCGGTCTGGCGTAGCGATCCGACACCAAGCGAAAGTTGGTCGCCGGCGCGCACGGCACCGGCGTTGTCGAGCAGGCCAGCAATGGACAGCGTGGCATCGCCTTGCGCAAGCAGCACGCCCGTCGCGGTGTTACTGGCACTGGCAGCAGTCGCAGTCAGGCCACCACCGGCCGCGACCTGCGCGGCGTTGGTCAACGCACCGGTTGCGCTCAGCACCACGTTGCGGTCTGACTGCACCACACCGGCAACCGCCAGATCGCCGGTGCTGCGTAGATTGATGTCGGTAGCGGCAGCGAGTGCACCACGGCTGTCGATCGCTGCGCCGTCAAGGCTGATCGCGGCGCCGCTTTGCAGCACTGCCGCTTGCCCGGTCGCGATCCGCGCGCCACGCAGGGTTGCGTTCGCTGCGGATACCGCCTGGCCGTTCAACGTGAGTCCGCGTTGCGCCTGCAGATCCAGCTGCGATGCCGATTGCAGCGTGCCTGCAGCAGCGAGATCGCGCCCGGCCTGCAGCGCGACGGACCGCGCATTGAGCGAACCGGCCTGTTGCAGATCGCCGCCAGCGGTGGCTCGCAGCGTGCTGGCTGCAGCGACCACGCCCTGCAAGGTCATATCGCCCTGGCTGGTCAACGTCACGTCCGCCGCTTCACTGCCGAGCTGGCCGCTGCTACGCAACGTGTCCGCTTCCACCAGCACTGCATCCTTGGCGATGAGACTGCCGCGGTTATCCAATGTGCCGGTGACCGTGGCGGTCAAGGCCTTGCCGGCGACGGCAGTGCCGCTCTGGTCCATGCTGGCTGCGGTGATACGCAAATCGTCGCCGCTCTGCAGGCTGCCTGCATTCTGCAGTGCACCTGTCGCCAGCGTGATGGCCCCCGCTGCGGCAAGTGCACCAGCTGCTGCATTGTTGATCGAACCTGCCTGTAGCGAAAGGTCGCGGCCTGCGAAGACCTGGCTGGCGTTGCCGAAGGCACCGCTGGCGCTTAGCACGACATCGCGATTGGCTTGCGCAACACCCGCCAGGGAAAGATCACCGGCGCTGCGTACCGCAAGGTCAGTGCCAGCATCCAGCGTGCCTCGGCTATCGATTGCCGCACCGTCCAGGGCGATGGCGCCAGCACTTTTTAGCACCGCATCGCGAGCGGTCGCGATGCTGTTGCCACGCAAGCTGGCGTCGGCGCCAGCCTGCGCCTGGCCGCTCAAGCTTAGCGTGCGCTGTGCCTGCAAGGCCAGCGTGGAAGCCGATTGCAGGGTGCCACCGGCAACGAGATCACGGCCGGCCTGCAGCGCGACGATCTGTGCGCTGAGCGTCCCTGCCTGTGAAAGGTCGCCCCCTGCAGCGGCTTGCAACGTGGTCGCGGCAGATGCCACGCCCTGCAACGCGATGTCGTTCTGGCTGGCCAGTGTCAGCGCGCCGGTCACCGAGCCCAGCTGGCCATTACTGACAATGCTGCCCGCGGTGATGCTCAGATCCTTGCCGGAGACCAACTGGCCTGCATTCTCGAATGCGCCGGTAGTGGCGATCGACAGCGCGTCGCCGCTATAGACACGACCGCGCTGCAGCAGCGACCCGCTATTGAGCGAAAGGCCTTGCTCTCCATGCAGGCTGCCATGATTATCCAATACCCCGGCAACATCGACACGAAGATCGCGCTTGGCGCCCAGGGTTGCGTCTGACGCATTCATGGCACTGGCAGCCTGCACGCTCAGATCGCGCGCGGCGATCACTTGGGCACCGTTGTTCAAGTTACCTGCTGCGGTCAGCGCAATGTCGCGGCCGGCCTGCGCTACGCCGCCCAGCATCAAGTCGCCGCCACTGCGTAGAGTCAGATCATTCGCTGCATCGAGCGCGCCACGGCTATCGATGCTGTCGCCTGCTAAGCTGATCGACGCACCGCCCTGCAGCATCGCCGCAGCGCTGGTCGTGATGCTTGCACCATTGAGCGTGGCATTGGCAGCACTGGATGCCTGGCCGTTCAATGCAAGCGTGCGTCGTGCCTGCAGATCCAGCGTGGATGCAGACTGCAGGCTGCCATTGGCAGTGAGGTCTTGCCCGGCCTGCAAGGCAATCGACTGCGCCTTGAGCGAGCCAGCTTGCTGCAGGTCGCCGCCAGCCGATGCCTGCAAGGCAGTCGCGGCGGCGACCACACCGTCCAGCTGCATCGCGCCCTGGCTGCTTAACGCAACACTGGCCAGCTCGCTGCCCAATTGGCCGCTGCTGCGCAACGTGCCTGCATCGATCTGCAGCGCGTCCCTGGCGATCAGGTTGCCGCGGTTATCCAGCGTGCCGGCGACTGTGCCGTGCAAGATCCTGCCGGCAGATGCACTGCCACTCTGATCGAGACTTGCCGCCGTCATCTGCAGGTCGCCGGCTGCCTGCACGCGGCCGGCGTTGTTCAACTGTGCTGCCGCGGTGAGTGCCACATCCCCATCGCCCGCCAATACGCCGGCAGCGGTGTTCTCCAGGCTATGTGCCTGCGCGGTCAAGGTGCGCCCGGCGAAGACCTGCGCTGCATTGGTCAGCGCCCCGGTAGCCGTCAGCTCAACATCGCCGCTGCCCTGCGCAACGCCCGCCAGCGTCAGGTCGCCCAGGCTACGCACACGCAGACCGCTGCCTGCATCGAGCTTGCCGCGGCTATAAATCGTGCCGCTATCCAATGCAATCGCACCGGCGCCCTGCAACACCGCATCCTGGCTTGTCGTCAGCGTGGCAGCGCGCATGCCGATGTCGCCACCAGCCTGGCCTTGCGCAGCGAAGGTCAATGCTCGTTGCGCCTGTAGGTCAAAAGTCGAGGCAGATTGCAGCGTGCCGCTCGCGGTGAGGTCGTGACCGGCACGCAACGCCAGCGATTGCGCCTTCAGCGAGCCGGCTTGCTGAAGATCGCCCGCGGCGGTGGCCTGCAAGTTGGTTGCGGCAGCCACCACACCTTGCAATGCGATATCGCCCTGGCTGCCCAATACGACGCCTGCAGCTTCGCTGCCCAGCTGGCCACTGCTGCGCAAGTGGCCAGCATCGATCTGCAGCCCATTGCGTGCCACCACATTGCCGGTATTGTCGAACGTGTCGACAACCGTTGCGGAAAGCGTGTTGCCGGAGCTGACGCTTCCACCCTGGGTGAAGGAATCGGCATTGATTTGCAATGCGTTGGCAGCGTACAGGCTGCCGGCATTCTCAAGCACGCCGCCAGTACGCAGCTGCGCATCGGCGCCAGACGAGAATGCCGCGCCTTGCGCGTTGCGCAGGCTGGCCGCATCCACCTCCAGTGGACCAGCAGCGATCACCTTTGCGCTGTTATCCAGCGCGCCGACCGCTTGCAAGGTAGTACTGCCTGCGCTCTGCACGGTGCCGTCCAATGCCAACGCCCCAGCGCTGGCGATGCGCAGGTCGCCGCCAGCATCGATGACGCCGTCGTGGGCGACACTGCCGCCACGCAGTTGCAACGCGCCATCGCTGTGCAGTTGGCCGCGCTGATGCAGCGCGCCATCGGCCTGCAGATCGAGCGCGCCTGCCGAACGTACGACGGCATCGCTTGCAAGCTCACCTTCCACGACAACCGTCAGCGCGCCACGCGTGCTCTGCAGCGTGCCGGAGAAGCTGGCATCACCGCCGCTACGTAAGTCGACGCTGGCCGCGTTCACGGTACCAGACACCTGGGCGCCGCTTGCGGCATCCATTGCTAATGCGCCGCCTGCGACGGTATTGCCGCTCAGGCGCAGATTGCCGCGACTGCGCAGCGTGGCATCGCCACGCTGGCTGCCGATATCGCCGCTGCTTGCCAGTTGCGCAGCGTCCACAGTCAATGCGTCGCCTGCGACAACGGTGCCGCTGTTGAGCAGCTGGCCGGTAGCCACCACTTGCGCATCGCGTGTCGCAGACAGGCTACCCGCAGTGGTGAGGTTGGCAGCCTGTAGCCGCAGATCGCGGCCGGCATACGCACTGCCTGCGTTGTTGACTGCACCGGCGCTACGCAGGTCCAGATCGTTGCCTGCAGACACCGCAGCGCGCTGTGCGATGTCGATCGACGCTGCGTTCAATGCAAGCGCATCGGCTGCGATCAGCTTTCCCTGCAGTTCCAGGCGCCCACCCGCGCGCACATCAGCCCCCTGCCCGGCTTGCGCCAATCCAGCCACACGCACGTTGCCATTGCCGTTGATCTGCAGCGCAGTTGCCGCATCCAGCGTGCCCAGTGCGTCGACGGTATTGGCGTTCAGTGCAATCGTCGCGCCGCTCTGCAAGGTACCGGACAACGCAATCTGCGCTGCGCGCAGATTCGCGCTCGCGCCGCCATAGGCCACGCCACCACTGCGCAAGAGCCCATCGGCGCCTAGATCCAGGGCGCCGGCGGCGTGCAGGCTGCCATCGGCATTCAATTCCGAGCCGAACAGACGGATCGACCCCGCGCTACTGCGGCCAACATGGGTCACCCCACCACCGGCTTGCGCATCCAGTGCACCGGCGGCCACCAGGTCGCCTGCAAGCGTCATGCTTGCAGCACGCAGGGACACGTCGCCTTGTTGCGAGCCAAGCACTCCACGCTGATCGAGCGCGCCGGTGGCACGCACATTCACAGCATCCCGCGCGACGGTGGTGCCTCCCAGGCTCACTTGCCCTGCGCTGTCGATCTGCAGATCGCCACTTTGCGCAGCCAATGTGCCGCGGCTCACCACGCCGACGCCGGCTTCGGTGGCGATCAGGCGAATGCGTTCGGCATACATGCCGCCCAATTGCGCCACATCGATACCGATCGCAGGAAGGCCGCCGTCGGCACCTGGCAGGACGTCCAGCAGCATGCCGTCGTAGCTCACCCGTCCGGCACCAGCGGCGGCAACCAGCTCCTTGGTCCAGATCGAGCCGTCTACACTGAGCTGACGCGACAACAGATCCAGGCGATCCACATTGAATGCGTCCAGACCGTTGCGACCGATGCTCAGCGCACCGCCGGTGATGCTGAAACCGTTCAACGCACCATCGCTACCCAGGTTCGGTGTGCCGGTGGTCAGGGTGACGCGCGAGGTATTGAGAAAGCCGCAGCCATCGCAGGAAATGCCGTTGGGGTTGGCGATCACCAACTGCGCTTTCGCACCGGCGATTTCGGTATAGCCCTGCAGGCGGCTGCTGGCCGAGGTGACTTCGTTGAGGATCAGCGACGCGGCACCGCTACGCTGCAGGTTGTTGTTGCCGGCAACGTAACCGCCCAGCTCGGTCTTGGAGATCTGCGCACTGTTGTTGAGGATCAACCCATTCGGGCCGACATTGAAGTTGCTGTAGCGGTTGTGCGAAATGCCGCGTGCATTGGGCGCGACGATGTCCACCACCGGCACGCCATTGGCAGCAACCTGCTGGCCTGGCGTTTGCCCTCCAGGGTTGGCGGTTGGCGCAACCTGCGCCCATGCCGGAAACGATGTCCAGGTGATCGTGCAGCACAGCAACAGTGCAAGCGCCCGCTTGCCCTGCTCGGCCAGGTAACCACGCACGCGCATCGCTTCGTTATCCATCGTTTCTCTCTCGCCGCCTGTTGGCGTCATCAATCAACAAACGCGTAGCCGGCTGGCGACGCGATCCGTGTCAGAACTGGTAGATCACACGCACGCCATAGGCCGGCTGCGCACTTGCAAATCCATCGGGGCGGTGGATCGCCCAACCGGCAAACGCATCGACGCTGGCACCGAACCAACCGCCACGCAGGCCCACCGCGCCGCCCACCAAACTGCGACCGCGCAGCCCGCTGGCGCTGGTGCCATCGATGCGGCCGGCGTCCAGGCCCAGATACGGGGTCAACCCAATCTGCTGCACTGGGAAACTCAAGGTATTGCGCCAATACGCGCCTTTTTCGGCGCCAAGCGTCGCTTCACCGTCGAAACCACGCACGCTGTAACGGCCACCAATGGTGACGAACTCGGAACCCAGTAGCAGTTCGCCGGCGGTCTGTGCACGCAGGCTGCTTTCCCACGCCATCGGCACGGGGCCCAGCTTGAACGGCAGCGCCGTGCTCACGTCCAGCGTGCTCACGGCATAGCGAAACGTCGGGAAGCCGATCTGCGGGTCGTAGCCGGTCCACTGGCTGTTGAACCACGGGGTGCCGCGCCGATGCGCCAGACGCATGTCCAGCTGCATCGCGCCCAGATAGCGCCGATGCGTGAAGTAGAACTCCGCGCTGCTGGTATCACGGCGCTGGATGCCGATCTCCACGCCATCCAGATAGCTGCGCGCACGCCGCCGGCCAATCACCACACCGGCCGAAGTCTTGCTGGTGCCGTCGCGATGCAGCACGCGCTGAATATCCAGCTGCGCATTGCTGGACTCGCCACTGGACTGGAAGGTCTGTAAAAAACCGTCTACGCGCTGGTGATAGCGGTACGACGATGCCGACAGCGCGAACGTCCACCATCCCCAAGGCAGGTTGTAACTCAGGCTGTTGCCGCGTGTGCCGCGTTCTTCGTCGCGCGTGGCCAGGTCATGGCTGTAGCCAATGCTGAGCAGATCGTTGAGCCCCAGTGGGTTATCCAGCGAAACGTCCAACCCACCTTGCACACGGCCGGTAGCCTCCACACCGGAATCGTCGGCGTTAGCCACACCGCGCCAGCGTCGCCCATGCTGCAGGGTGATCACCAGATCCGATTCGCCTGGTGCTTCGCCCGGGGCGATATCGATCTTTGCGTCCTGCGACGGCAGACGCTTGAACTGCTCCACCGCCTGCTCGATGGCACGCAGATCCAGCAAGTCCCCCCTGCGGAGCGGCAATGCCGTTTTCCAGTGCGCGCCTTCGGTGTCGGACACCACGCGCACCTCGCGCAAGCGGCCGGGCAGCAGTTCCAAACGGAGTTCGCCACGCGACAGATCCTGTTCCGGAACGCCGATGCGCGTGGTGACCAATCCGCGTGCGACCAACTGATCCAAGGCGCGGCGCCGGATGATGTCGATGCCGGCACGCCCGATGCAGCGACCTTGGTAACGGCGCAGAGACTTCCATAACCACGCAAAGCGCGTTGCATCATCGCCTGCGCCCGACAGGCGCAAGCGGGTGATCGAAAAACACAGGTCTTCCTTGGGCAGCACGGTGCTGCGCGCGTCCACGCGGTCGGCGTCCTCGCGCGGGCCGGCAAAGGGCGCTTGGCGCTCCTGTTCCTGGCGATGCTGAATCTCCTCGGCCTGGCGCAATTGCTCCTGCCGATCCAGCGTTGTCGGTGCCGACTGTTGTGCAGCCGCCAGCCCGGCCACCGCCCACAGGCAAACCGCCAGTGCCAAGGGCGCCGATCGCATCCACATCTGTCATGCCCCCTGTGCGGCGGTCGCGATACTGCACGCCGTCACCCGCATCAGCGTGCCTGGCCACCAAAACGGCGGCGCCACCCTTGAGCACGCTGAGTGCGGTGCGACTGTGACGGAATGTTAAAAAACGGTCAATGCGTAGTGTCGGGGAAACCCTGTAAGAAAAACCCGAGCGTCAGTGTTTTGTGATGAAAATCACTAAAAAAACGGATCCATTGATTGTGAAGGCTCCGAGTTATGTCGTAAAAAGCCAGCACCTTTGGCCTCAACGTCTTCTATCGTGCCGCCAATTGGATGCGCTCTCGGATGTCCTGTGAGGCATATGAAGGACTACGCGCGTCGCCACTTGGTTGAATTTTGATGAAGTGGGCAATGCCGCATTGGATCTGAGGGATCAGCCGGCCTACTTTAGTTCGCTTCGTTCGCCGCATGCGTGGCCCAGGCGCATCGCGCTGAAGTTGGGCCTGCACTGAATCGTGCCTTCACACCGCTTACCCCATTCGCCTAGACCGAGCAACGACGCGGCCAGCAGATCTACACGGACGCCCCAGCCATCTACGAACAAGTCTTGCTTGCCAACCCGCGCGACCAAGGGGCCAGCACAATGCACAGCCTCATGCCCAGCGAGCTGGGCGTCGCGCCGCTTGCTGCAGATCAAGCGGCGGCAAAAACCGCTGGCCAGGCTTGAAAAGTGGTGAGGATGCGGCCGCTGGGACCGCTGTGAACTTCAAGAATTCACTTCTGAATCTGACTCACTAGAGCTGGGTGTCCCAGTCCGTTGTCATTGATCCCATCCGCCCGGCGCAGTTGGGACACGGATGGGAATTTGACATGCCAATTCGAAATGCTCGGCACCGTGCGCGTAAGGAAGACCCAACCATGCCTCGAACGCTGGCAGGTCTTTCGGCAGATATCCGCTGGCAGGCAGCCATGTATCGCGTAACCAACCAAACGCGCGCATTTCCAGCGCCAGTCCTCCCCGTATCACGACCTCGGCCACCTTCATGGGTGGAAATCGGAAAACGCCGATCTCACCGCAATGACGCCCATGCGTGACCTCCACCGCGACGTCGTACCGGCAATCCCCTGCAGATGCCAGACGAGGTTGATCCCAGAGGTAGCCCAACCACTGATGATGCTCGACGCCGGCGTCTCGTGCCCATGCCACCAAGCGCATGGCTGCTGCTTGGACGGAGCCTTCCTCAAAGGGGCGGTGCACGCGAAGGTACTGGACCGTGCGCTCCGGGAGATCGCGCAGCGTGACCGAAAATTCCTGTGCATCGTCTGCAGCACTACCACCGAGGCCCGATACACCTGCCAAGGTGTCGTCCAGCGCACGCCGACGGCCGGCCAGGCACGTCTCCAGATCCAGTTTTCTTGGAGAGCATCCAAAGTGTCTTCGGAAGTTCCTGGAAAAATCCGATAACGACGAAAATCCCCGACCCAACGCGATGTCTGTCAAAGGTTGACGATTGCCTTGGGAAATATCGCCCAGCGCATTTTCCAGCCGTCGGCGCAGCACGAATGCATGCGGGGTTTCGCCCATCACGGCGCGAAACATGCGCTGAAAATGGAACGGCGAAACACAAGCCGCACCTGCGATCAGAGACAGCGACAGCTGCCCGGCAAGGTTGACCTCGATGTAGTCCAGCGCACGGTTCACGCTCTGGACCACGGTAAGGGGCACCGTTTCGCTGATCGGCATGTGCGCAAGATCCGACAAGTGGCGGCAGTGACGATGCTATATCTTGATCCCGTGGGCAATGCATTTTCCATCAGGGTTGGCAGCGTTGCCTGCCATTCAATCCACTGACGAAGGCTGGCAAGGGATCAGACATGCACGGAGTGACAGGGATCGGCGGAATCATCATCAAATCCAAGGACGCGCCTGGATTGCAACGGTGGTACGCGGCGCAGCTGGGGATCGAGGTGCAAACGTGGGGAGGCACAGTGTTCGACACCAGCGCGGGTGTGGAAGGCGCTGAAAACGCATTGGCCTGGGCTGTTCAGGACGAAACAAGCGCCCAATTCGAGAACACCACCGCCCCGTTCATCGTGAATTACCGGGTCGACGACCTGGAGTCGCTGATTGCCAAGCTCAAAGCTGCGGGCTGCCGCGTGTCAGAGAAGATTGTGAAGTCCGAATTCGGCCTGTTTGCCTGGGTCATCGACCCGGACGGCAATAAAGCGGAATTGTGGCAAGCGATTTGAGAGCTGGCGAGATCACTGAAAAAAAAAGATCGGAGTGCGCATCGATCTTGCATATACCAAGTCCGCGCTGAGACAAGTGCTGAAAAGTCATCGTGTCGTTTGGCACGGTCTTGCCGACCGACAGCTCGCTACTATCAAACGCCCGTGACGTATCCGGTCGACATGTCTCAATCAAAGTGGTCTGCTCTTGCTAGTCGCAATGCCCCGTCCGTTCTAAGCCATCCACTCGCCAGGCTGGCGATGATCTTCGTGGTGATGGCGCTCGCCTACTTCCCTTGGCTGCCCTTTCCTTGGCGCATGCCAGCGGTTGGCCTGATCGGGGCCGCACTTGTGTGGCAAGAGACCCGCAGCCGTTGGGCCTGCGGCCTGAGCTGGCAACGGTTTGGTCCAACAGTTGGGTGGACAGCTATCCTGGTGCTGCTGGTCACCGCTCTCATCACGCCAATCTTTCAGCCGCTCATCGACTACCTGACAGGCACGAAGACCGACTACAGCGCCTATGGCGCGCTTCGTCATAACGCACCGGCTGCACTGCAGCTAATCGGCTCTGCATGGATCAGCGCAGCCATCGGTGAGGAGTTGGTGTTTCGGGCATTTTTGATGCATCAACTGGAAGCCTTGTTCAAGCGCAGCAGTCTAGGTCGCCTCACCGCAGCCATTGTCGGAGGTGTCGTGTTTGGCGCCATGCATGCGAGCCAAGGCATCTCGGGAATCGCGCTGACGGGTATCGTCGGCGCAGCATTCGGCTATGCGTATCTGCGCTCTAACCGCAATCTGTTGGCGCTCATCCTGGCACACGGACTCGTCGATACCTGGGGCGTCACGACGCTCTATCTTGGGTGGTATTGACCGCCCCATGCGTTAATGCCCGCGCGGTAAATCAGGCTGCGGCACTGGAGCGTTCGATCATGTCCAACGGCTGCGACGTCGGGCTCGGTATTGCCATTCGTGCATGGCGGCATGGCCTATCAACTTCGAGCGAGCAAGCGCGGCAGCGGCGGCGCCCTCGACCAGAGCAGCACCTTGCCAGATACCGTGGCCCATCTGGGCGAGGCGAGAGTTGACTTGCTCGATGCCAGCCGACCACTCCTACGAATGTTCTCCCATCTTGCACATCAGCCATCGATTGCTGGTGACCCCGGCCCGATTCGAACGGGCGACCTTCCCCTTAGGAGGGACAACGTCGCTACACTAAGACCCAAGCAGGACAAGGCTTTGCATGGAAGTGTGGCTTGACTGTGGCAAGTCTGTGGTAACGACAAGGCCTAGTCATGCCGATCGTCAAAAAAGTGGTGACCCCGGCTGGGTTCGAACCAGCAACCTCGTCCTTAGGAGGGACGCGCGCTATCCAATTGTGCCACGGGGCCATCTGTCTAAGGATACAGGGAGACGCTAAGTGAGCAAAGCCAAAACAGCCTCCAAGCCTGGGCGCACCAAGACCTTCAGCGGCACGCTCCCACGCGGCATCAAGGCCTCTCAGGCCATCAGCTCCGTGGCGGGCGTGACGCTTCGGACAGACGGGCAACTCAGGTGGGAGGCGCGCATCCGAAGGTCCCTCAACGGGCAAGTCTTGAAGTTCCCACTGGTGCGCTACCCCATCGACCCGAAGGCGTCCCCGAATACCGAGCATCACATTGATGCTGCCCGGCTCATGGCCGAGGCCTATGTCCGCCGAGAACACGCCTCCTTGGAGCTTCGGCAAACCCCGTATGCCGGTAATCCCCCCGCCCATTAGCAGACGCCAGAAGTGGAATTTTCTCGTACCCTTTCCCGAGGAGGTTCCATGAAGAAGTCCCGCTTTACCGACAGCCAGATCATCGCCGTGCTCAAGCAGGCCCAGGCCGGTGCGCCCGTGCCGGAGCTGTGCCGCGAGCACGGCATCAGCTCGGCCACGTTCTACAAGTGGCGTAGCAAGTTCGGCGGCATGGACGTGTCCATGGTCGCACGCATGAAGGAGTTGGAGGAGGAGAACCGCCGGCTCAAGAAGATGTACGCCGAGGCGCAGCTCAGTACCGACCTGCTGAAGGAAGCGCTCGCAAAAAAATGGTGAGGCCATCTCAGCGACGCGAGATGGCCCAATCGGCAGTCACGAGCGGGCGCACGAACATCCGCCACGCCTGCCAGACCTTCGCGGTGAGCCAGACCTACTTCCGCTACCAGGCCAAGGCCAGCGAGCAGAACGCCCGGATCGCCGACTGGCTGGTCCGCCTGACGACCGCCCATCGCGACTGGGGCTTTGGCCTGTGCTACCTGTACCTGCGCAACGTGAAGGGCTTTGGCTGGAATCACAAGCGGGTCTACCGGATCTACCGCGAGCTGGAGTTGAACCTGCGGATCAAGCCGAAGAAGCGGCTGGTGCGTGAGCGGCCCGAGCCTCTGGCGGTGCCGGAGGCCATCAACCAGGTCTGGTCGATGGACTTCATGCACGACCAGTTGGCCGACGGCCGCAGCTTCCGGCTGTTCAATGTGCTCGACGACTTCAATCGCGAGGGGCTGGGGATCGAGGTGGATCTGTCGCTGCCGTCAGCCCGGGTGATCCGATCGCTGGAGCAGATCATCGAGTGGCGCGGCAAGCCCGCCGTGATCCGCTGCGACAACGGCCCTGAATACATCAGTGGCGCGTTGCTGTCCTGGGCACAGCGGCTTGGCATCCGGGTCGAGCACATCCAGCCGGGCAAGCCACAGCAGAACGCCTACGTTGAACGCTACAACCGCACCATCCGCTACGCCTGGCTCGCCCGCACCCTGTTCGACACCATCGACCAGGTGCAGGACAAAGCCACCCGCTGGCTATGGACGTACAACCACGAGCGCCCGAATATGGCGCTCGGCGGCATCACGCCTGCCATGAAGTTGGCGATGGCCGCTTAGCTCCACTTCTGGCGACCGCTAGAAGTGGGGGGGTTACCGCCTGAGCGACTTCACCGTCGGTGTGCTCCAAGTTGGCGTTTGGGTGAACGGTTTCCTGCTGGTCACGCGCACGACAAGCCCTCTTTAATACGCGCGTGTAACCTGATTTTCCCGATCCGTTATCGCCATAAATGACCGTCAGCCCCGAGGGGGCAATGGTCAGCGTTTGATTGCGCGCAATGGCGTTGACATGCGTCAAGTCCTTTAACTCATGCACCAGAACTTGTCTGGTAACCCCCCCACTTCTAGCGGTCGCCAGAAGTGGAGCTAAGCGGCCATCGCCAACTTCATGGCAGGCGTGATGCCGCCGAGCGCCATATTCGGGCGCTCGTGGTTGTACGTCCATAGCCAGCGGGTGGCTTTGTCCTGCACCTGGTCGATGGTGTCGAACAGGGTGCGGGCGAGCCAGGCGTAGCGGATGGTGCGGTTGTAGCGTTCAACGTAGGCGTTCTGCTGTGGCTTGCCCGGCTGGATGTGCTCGACCCGGATGCCAAGCCGCTGTGCCCAGGACAGCAACGCGCCACTGATGTATTCAGGGCCGTTGTCGCAGCGGATCACGGCGGGCTTGCCGCGCCACTCGATGATCTGCTCCAGCGATCGGATCACCCGGGCTGACGGCAGCGACAGATCCACCTCGATCCCCAGCCCCTCGCGATTGAAGTCGTCGAGCACATTGAACAGCCGGAAGCTGCGGCCGTCGGCCAACTGGTCGTGCATGAAGTCCATCGACCAGACCTGGTTGATGGCCTCCGGCACCGCCAGAGGCTCGGGCCGCTCACGCACCAGCCGCTTCTTCGGCTTGATCCGCAGGTTCAACTCCAGCTCGCGGTAGATCCGGTAGACCCGCTTGTGATTCCAGCCAAAGCCCTTCACGTTGCGCAGGTACAGGTAGCACAGGCCAAAGCCCCAGTCGCGATGGGCGGTCGTCAGGCGGACCAGCCAGTCGGCGATCCGGGCGTTCTGCTCGCTGGCCTTGGCCTGGTAGCGGAAGTAGGTCTGGCTCACCGCGAAGGTCTGGCAGGCGTGGCGGATGTTCGTGCGCCCGCTCGTGACTGCCGATTGGGCCATCTCGCGTCGCTGAGATGGCCTCACCATTTTTTTGCGAGCGCTTCCTTCAGCAGGTCGGTACTGAGCTGCGCCTCGGCGTACATCTTCTTGAGCCGGCGGTTCTCCTCCTCCAACTCCTTCATGCGTGCGACCATGGACACGTCCATGCCGCCGAACTTGCTACGCCACTTGTAGAACGTGGCCGAGCTGATGCCGTGCTCGCGGCACAGCTCCGGCACGGGCGCACCGGCCTGGGCCTGCTTGAGCACGGCGATGATCTGGCTGTCGGTAAAGCGGGACTTCTTCATGGAACCTCCTCGGGAAAGGGTACGAGAAAATTCCACTTCTGGCGTCTGCTAATGGGCGGGGGGATTACCGTCTGCCGACACCAGGCTGAACCGGGATCTGTGCCTCAGTCAGGGGCACTGCGACACGACCTTGGGGGTCCTCAATGCCGACACTCGCTTTGAGCAAAGCAAGCAGATCATCCTCATCTTGCTCACTCAGTTGGTTCTGAGCCAACAACCTAGCAATAGCATCGCTCTGCCAAGTAGGCAACGTTTGCGACCAAGCGAAAATTTCGCGAAGAACAGTCATTTACACTCCCCTCGATATGTGATCTAGCGCCCCCTTGACATTCAAACAGAGGGGGATATTAGTTATTCCACCCCAGATAGATAAATTGCCACTATGAAAGTAGAAAAATTCTGGAATAGCGTTTTGCTTGCAGCACTTTCCCGCCTCCCCACGGAAGAAGGTAAGCGAGAAGCAAGTTCAGAAGCCATGACCTCCGCCTGGGCCACCCCCACACACGGAGGCGACAGATGTCCCGTTCAACGTTAGAAGCTGACCAAAATAGTGCCGAAGTCGAACAGGCCATAGTCCACGCACTTCGAATTGACTCAGATCACCGAGCCACCAACGCAGCGGCGCGACCGACCGATATTCATACCAATCCAGCACACGATCCAGATCGATCGATTGCAACTGAGCACCAAAACGCTCCCCCTCCTCTGATTGAAAATGAGCTAACGATTCGAGCTGTGATTTGGCGGCTCGCATACGAAAGATCTGCCCAGCACGATACGAACGACGACCCAAAACGTGTTTTTCCAGAAATCTGCGGCGACATGGCTGTTCGCTTTTATGCGCGATCTTGGCCCGATGATCAGGCGCATACACGCAGCACAGGTTACAGGACGTGGCTACACACCTATCTTCGTCAACTGACCCAAGCGATACCCGCATCGGCTGAAATCTCCGCCGATGAAGCGCTTCGTGACGCTTGGTTTGATGATGTCAACATCAATGACTTTCCACGCGATTATTTCTGGATACCGCCACAAGCCTAACCGTGAGGCTCGTTACTTGGACGGCCAACACCCCCATAATCAGCAGGAAAATCAAAGTTCGGCCCAGCCCAAGACACTTCAAAGGGTTTAACAGGGATCACCTCGCCATCAACACGCATCAGTGGACGCAGAGGCGAATTTTCATCCATTTCCGCGAACCCATCACCCTCATCGGCTGCTGGAGCGACCTTGACGGCAGAAAGCTCTTGGAGAAGAGCGGCAAGATCTTTCGTCTTACGCAAAATTCGGCAATAGCCTCCTGTTGAAATTGCCATGGTGTGGATGGGCTCCTCGCCATCCTTGGCCTGACTCATCAAGTGATTGACATAGCCTTGGAACTCTTTGACTGGTAAACCGAGCGGGAGCCAGTCGCGAACAACACTTTCATTCTCGCTCGATTCACCGCCCTGTGGCCTAACGACAATGCCAAGACGCTTGCGAAATGCCCCGGTCACTGTTGCTTTTCGAACTGCATACGCTTTGATGGTCTGATTGGGACTAACGCTAGCGAGTGTCATCGCCAGCGGAAAGTCAGCAAATACCTGTTTCGAAAGCGCTTCAAGACCATGAGAAGACAGGCTTCCTTGCAGCACTGCGCGCAGATACGGCTCCAAGCAAAGGCGATTGAGCGTTTCGCCGGCTGCATCAGTAGACCAGTAGCTAAAATGATGGCAGCGCAGCGACCTCAACATTAGCTGCCGCTTCTCCTCACTTGTTGGATCTTCTGCCTGATCCGTCGCGATTTTCATTGCTGCCGTGTAGGCATATTTCGCGCGACTCACCCCATCAGCGCGCTTTTTCACTTTCCACTCAGAGCTGAATTTGCTTACTTCTGGCTTGATCTCAAAAAGAAAAAAGCGACCACGAATAAGCTGGGCCAAGTCGCCGAGGCGACTCTCAGCATTCCCGGCCAAGTTGAGGCCGGCTTCCGGAAACACCCTCCCCCTCGCAAAAAGCCATTGCAGATCCCTCATTGCAACAACGGCAGACACTTCCCAAAGATTCGACACAGGTCACTCCTGAAAAATTGACAAACTAGTGAGCGATGGATGCGGCTTACGGACCATAAGCATAGAGCCGAGCTTTAGCGCGAAAGCTCGGCCTTTTGACGCAGCGCTCTATCGCGCGCCTCCCCATAGCGAAGTTCCCTCAGCACCCGCGCCGTAGCCTCCCCCAGCTCATCGGCCAATGCCTGCTCGCCAATGGCCCCCATCACTTGCTCCCAGAAGCCTGCCGCCCGCACGAAACCCAGACGCGGCCCTATTGCAGATCGGCGTCGCGAGATCGAAGGTGTGATGGTCGGGTTGACTGGCTGTGGTGCGGGCGCTGGATCCAAGATTTCAGCCAAAGCTTCGAGCGGCATCTGGATCAATCCGTCGATCTTGCGGGCACCCGGATAGCGCCCCGACTGCATGCCTTCGCGCACGCGCTGCACGACCCCTCTCGTGTTTTGGCCACGAAGCACATGTGCGACCTCGTCCGGCCGAAGTGCATAGCGCTGCGGATACAACTCTCGAAGCGTTTGAAGCGCGCTTGCAGACATGTGCGATGGGCCGTCCTTAGACCAACTATAAGCGTCTTATAGCGCAGTCAAAGCGGCCTTGGAAGCTGTGGCAATCCCGTGGCGAACAAGCGCTGCTTGAATGTGCTTAAAGGAGTCTGGTCCTGCATCGCATTCTAATACATTCAAATGCAGAGCGTTACGAAACAATAGGTTAGATCAGATGGACGCAAGTGTTCCATTTCCCCTCTTCCTTAGGAGGGGGACGCTCTATCCAGCTGAGCTACGGGGCCAAGGGCGGCATTGTCGCACGATCGTTGCGATTGCCAAGCCGGTAGGTGGCCGGCGGAGCCTGCTAAAATCGCCGGCTACCGTGTTGCGGATGGCTCGGCCACCGTGACCGCCACTGTTTCCAGGAGATCCCATGTCCGCTGACCTGCTCAAGGCGCTCGACCTCGCTGCGTCCAATTCCGGCACCTATCTTGGCGAGGCGACCTGGTCGCAGGCCACCGGCGCCGGGGTGCTGCAGCCGCTCAATCCGACCACCAATGCGGTGATCGCCGAGGTGCAGGCCACCACGCCGGAAGATTACGAGTTGATCGTCCGGCGCGCCCAGGCAGCCTTCAAGGTGTGGCGTACCACGCCGGCGCCGCGTCGCGGTGAGGCCGTGCGCCTGTGCGGCGAGGCGCTGCGTGCGCACAAGGATGCGCTCGGTTCGCTGGTGGCGCTGGAAATGGGCAAGAGCAAGCCAGAAGGCGACGGCGAAGTGCAGGAGATGATCGACATCGCTGACTTTGCCGTGGGCCAGAGCCGCATGCTCTACGGCTACACCATGCATTCGGAGCGCCCCGGCCACCGCATGTACGAGCAGTACCAGCCGCTGGGGCTGGTGGGCATCATCAGCGCGTTCAACTTCCCGGTGGCGGTGTGGGCCTGGAATGCGTTTTTGGCGGCGATTTGCGGCGATATCTGCATCTGGAAGCCGTCCAACAAGACGCCGCTGACCGCGATCGCGACGATGAAGATCTGCAACGCGGCACTGAAGGACGCCGGCTTCCCGGACATCTTCTTCCTGATCAACGATGCCGGCACGGCGCTGTCGGAAAAGCTGGTCGAAGACACCCGCGTGCCGCTGATCAGCTTCACCGGTTCGACCCAGATTGGCCGCGTGGTGGCAGAGAAAGTCGCCCGTCGCCTGGGCCGCTGCCTGCTGGAATTGGGCGGCAACAACGCCATCATCCTGGACGAAACCGCCGATCTGAAGCTGGCCATCCCGGGCATCGTATTCGGTGCCGTCGGCACTGCCGGGCAGCGCTGCACCACCACGCGCCGCCTGATCGTGCACACTTCCATCTATGACACCGTGCTGGCGACGCTGGTCAAGGCGTACAAGCAGCTCGACAGCAAGATCGGCGACCCCACCGACCCGGCAAACCTGATGGGCCCGCTCAACAGCCAGGGCGCCGTTGCGCAGTTCCTGGACTCGATCGCCAAGGCCAAGGCGGCCGGCGGCACCGTCGAAGTGGGCGGCACGGCGATCGATCGCCCGGGCAACTTCGTGCTGCCGGCCATTGTCACGGGGCTGCAGAACAGCGACGCAGTGGTGCAGCACGAGACCTTCGCGCCGATCCTGTACGTGATGAAGTACAGCACGCTGGATGAGGCGATCGAGCTGCAGAACGGCGTGCCGCAGGGCCTGTCGTCGTCGATCTTCACCCAGAACCTCAAGGCCGCCGAGAAGTTCCTGTCGGCGGCAGGCAGCGACTGCGGTATCGCCAACGTCAACATCGGCACCTCGGGTGCGGAGATCGGTGGCGCGTTCGGCGGCGAGAAGGAAACCGGCGGCGGGCGCGAGTCTGGCTCGGATGCGTGGAAGGTGTATATGCGTCGTCAGACCAACACCATCAACTACTCCGATTCGCTGCCCCTGGCGCAGGGCATCAAGTTCGATCTTTGATCGAGATTGCATGGCGCGCCGGGCATATGCTCGGCGCGCCGCATGGTCGCAACGAGCCTGTTGCAGCGGCCCGCGCTGCGTAGCCGACGCACACAATCCGGTGGTTCTCGCCATCGCAGCGGCAGTGGCAGCCAGGAAGCGCCGGCGGCGGCAGGCGACGTTCGCCGATCCGGCTCTGTGCAACGTACGCCACCTCTGCACGGGGCGCAGCGTCCGCCGGCGATACAACGCAGGCGCCCCGTGGCACCGGCCCGGCTTGAACCCGCCGGGCCACATGGCGCCCGTTCGGCACCACCGACAGCCAGCGTCCGGCAGGACGCGTCTCGACGGGCATGACCACGCCCTACCCGCACGAGCAGCCATTTCAGCCGCTCCCGCCCGCAAAACCAGCCCCGCAACGACGTTTGGCCGCAAACGGCACGCCTTTTGCCCGGCGGCTCTGGGATAATCATGCGACGCCAGCCTTCGGCTGCCCGCCTTTCAAGGAGTTCATGATGAACGTTGTCGTTCGACAGACCAGCGCCATGGCGATCGTCAGCCTGGTTGCGGGCATTCTCGGCTGGACGCTGATCCCGTTCCTGGGCAGCATCTGCGCCATCATTACCGGGCATCTGGCCCGCGCGGAAATCCGCCGCAATCCCCAGGGTCTGGACGGCGACGGCCTGGCCATCGGCGGCCTCATCATGGGCTGGCTGGCGGTGGCGCTCTGGGTGGTGGGAATCGCGTTTTTCCTGCTGTTCTTTGGCGGCATGGCCTGGCTTGCGGCCGCCAACAGTTGAGCATGGCCACGCCCTCCTCCGCCCAGCGCTTCAACGACCGCGTAGCGGCCTATGTGCGCTACCGGCCCAGTTACCCGCCGCAGCTGCTGCGTTGGCTGCATGACGAACTGGGCGTGACGCCCGCAACGGCAGTGGCCGACATCGGCGCCGGCACCGGCATTTCCAGCCGCCTGTTTCTGGAAGCCGGGCATGCGGTGACGGCGGTGGAGCCCAACCAGGCCATGCGTGACGCGGCGCTGCAGTGGTTGGCGGAATTTCCCAAGTTTCAGGCGATCGACGGCACCGCCGAAGCCACCGGGCTGGCCGATGCCAGCGTGGGCCTGGTGTCTGCGGCGCAGGCCTTCCACTGGTTCGACATGCAGGCCGTGCACGCCGAATGGGCGCGCATCCTGCAGCCCGGCGGGCTGGCGGTGGTGTACTGGAATTCGCGCGAACTGGACAGCACCGCGTTCCTGCGCGGCTACGAGCAGTTGCTGCTGGATTACGGCACCGACTATTCCGCAGTGGCCGAGCGGTATCAAGACGATGCCACCATGCAGGCGTGGTTCGGCGATGGCTTCTGCGCGATGGCGCGCTTTCCGAACGTGCAGCGGCTGGACTTCGAGAGCTTGCGCGGCCGCCTGCTATCGTCCTCGTACGCCCCGCTTGCGCACGACCCACGTCATGCCCCGATGCTCGCCGCACTCCGCACGTTGTTCGATGCATATGCGCACGATGGGCTGATCGACTTCCAATACCAAACCCGCGTGTTCGCCGGGAGATTGAACTGACCCGCATGTATTCGCTTGCCCGCCCCTTTCTGTTTTCCCTGGATGCCGAGCGCGCCCACGCGCTGGCGTTGCGCTCCATCGACACCGCCTACCGCACCGGCACCACGGCATTGCTGGCCAGGCGCCCGGTGCCGCTGCCTACTCCGGCCTTCGGCCTGATGTTCCCCAACCCGGTCGGGCTGGGTGCCGGGCTGGACAAGAACGGCGAGCACATCGATGCGTTGTTTGCGCTGGGCTTCGGCTTTGTCGAGATCGGCACGGTGACGCCGCGCGCGCAGGAGGGCAACCCGAAGCCACGCATGTTCCGATTGCCGGAATACCAGGCGGTGATCAACCGCATGGGCTTCAACAATCTGGGCGTGGATGCGCTGGTGGCCAACGTGCAGCGCGCACGCCGCACGGGAGGCCTGCTCGGCATCAACATCGGCAAGAACAAGGACACGCCCAACGAGGAGGCCACCAGTGACTACCGTTACTGCATGGAGCGCGTGTATCCGCTGGCCGACTACATCACGGTCAACATCTCCTCGCCCAATACTGCAGGCTTGCGCGAGTTGCAGGAAGAACAATCGTTGCGCCGTCTGATTTCCGACTTGCGCGAAACCCAGGAAGTGCTAAGCGCGCAACACGGCAAACGGGTGCCGATGCTGGTCAAGGTGGCGCCGGACCTCAACGACCGCGACATAGATGCCGCCGCACGCGTGCTGGCCGACCTGGCAGTGGATGGCGTGATCGCAACCAACACCACGGTGACACGCACACTGGTGGCCAATCACCCGCTGGCTGCCGAAGCCGGCGGTCTGTCCGGCGCGCCGCTGCTGGGGCAATCCACGTTGGTGCTGCGGCGCCTGCGCGCGCGCCTGCCCGAATCGATTCCGTTGATTGGCGTGGGCGGCATCAACTCCGGCGCCGATGCGGTGGCCAAGATGGCAGCCGGTGCGAGCCTGGTGCAGTGCTACAGCGGGTTGGTGTACCGCGGCCCGCAGCTCATCGGCGAATGCGTCAACGCCATCCGACGCCGTCGCGAAGCACCCAGCGGCGGTGCGGTGTCGCCGTTATGAGCGATGCAGTGCACACAGGCTGGCAGCTGAGCGAACAGGCGCCGCTGCGCGCGCTCAACACCTTCCATGTGGAGGCCACCGCGCGCTGGTTGCTCAACGTCCACGCGCCCGAGGCATTGCCGCAGGCATTGGCCGCGCCCGAGATCGCCGGACAACCGTTGCTGGTGCTGGGCAGCGGCAGCAATGTCTTGCTGGCCGGCGATCCGCCCGGCTGCGTGCTGTGCTTCGACAACCGCCAGACGTCCATCATCGCGCACCGTGCCGACCACGCCATCGTGCGGGCCGGCGCCGGCGTGAACTGGCATGCGCTGGTGCTGTACTCGCTGCAGCAGGGCTTGTCGGGGCTGGAAAATCTGGCACTGATTCCGGGCACCGTGGGCGCCTGCCCGATCCAGAACATCGGCGCGTACGGCGCGCAGGTGGGCGACTTCATCCACGTGGTGGAAGCCTTCGACCGGCATAGCCAGCAGTTCGTGCGGCTGGATGCGGCCGATTGCGCGTTCGGCTACCGCGACAGCGTGTTCAAGCAGCAGCCCGAGCGTTATCTGATCGTGGCGGTGGAATTCAATCTACCGCTGCTGCACGAACTGCGACTGGACTACGCAGGCATTCGCGAGGAACTGGCGCGCATGGGCGCCGAACTGGCGGGCGCGGCCGATGTGGCGCAGGCGGTGATCAACATCCGGCGCCGCAAGTTGCCGGACCCGGATGTGCTGGGCAATGCGGGCAGCTTCTTCAAGAACCCATTGCTGCCGAGCGAACAGATTGCCGCCTTGCAGGCCAGCTTTGCCGACATGCCGGTGTATCCGGGCGAGCAGGCCGGCCAGGGCAAATTGTCCGCCGCCTGGCTGATCGAGCAATGCGGCTGGAAAGGCAAGCGGGAAGGCGATGCCGGCGTGTCGCCCGAGCATGCGCTGGTGCTGGTCAATTACGGCACCGCCACGGGCGCGCAGTTGCTGGATTTCGCGCGGCGCATTGCCGAGTCGGTGCGCGAGCGCTATTCGGTGATCCTGGAACCGGAACCGCGCATCATCGGGGCGCATTGGTGACCCCAGCACAGGTATCGCGGCGAGCCGCGCTGTGGATGCTCACCAGTACCTTCGCCTTCGGGTTGATGGCAATCACCATCCGCCTGGCCTCGAGCACGATTGCGACGACCGAGATCGCATTTTTTCGCAATGCGTTCGGGTTGCTGGCGTTGTTGCCGTTGATCGTGCGGCCGGGCAAGCCGCTGCCGCGCACGCGACAATTGCCGCAGTATTTCGCCCGCACCTTGATCGGCCTGGCCTCGATGCTGTGCGGGTTTTGGGCGATCGGCCATCTGCCCCTGTCGCAGGCCATCTCGCTCTCCTACTCCACGCCCTTATTCGTCACCGTGCTGGCCGTGGTGTGGCTGCATGAGCAGGTCCGGCTGCGGCGCTGGCTGGCGGTGGCGGCGGGTTTTATCGGCGTCCTGGTGATCCTGCGACCCGGCTCGTCCACGTTCACGCCCGGCTTGCTGATTGCGCTGTTGGCTGCGGTCATCAGCGCCATCGTCGCGATCCAGATCAAACAGCTCTCGCGCAGCGACGACTCCGACACGGTGGTCTTCTACACCTACGTGTTCTGGGTGCCGATGTCGCTGATTCCGGCGCTGTTCCAATGGAACTGGCCGCAGGGCATCGGCTGGGTATGGCTGGTGGCCACCGGCATCTTCGGCACCGCCGGGCAGTTGTTCTGGACGCGCGCACTCAAGCTGGGCGAAGTCTCTGCGTTGCAGCCGATCAGTTTCATGCAGCTGCCGTTGGTGGCGTTGCTGGGTTGGTGGCTGTTCGGCGAGGCGATCGAACGCCACACCGTGATCGGTGCGGCCATCATCATCGGCGCCAATGTCTATATCGCCCATCGCGAAACGGTGCTGGCGCGTCGCGCCGCTACGCATGCACCAGTGGAAGGCGCCAAGCCGGGCGAGTGAACCCGGCATCCCGACCTGCCTGGGCATGATCGCGAATACATCTGGTCCGGACGCCGACATACACTCCAGTCCCAAGCGCAGCGCACGCTGCGTGGCGTAGCTCTGGCAACCTCATCCGCTGTCGTATCATGGAGTTCGCATGCCGGTTCCAAGCAAGACAATCGGTTTGATCGGTGGAATGAGCTGGGAATCCACGCTGCCCTACTACCGCATCATCAATCAGCGCGTCCGCCATGCATGCGGCGGCCTGCATTCGGCGAAGCTGCTGCTGTATAGCGTCAATTTCCACGAGATCGAGCGGCTGCAGCACACCGGCGATTGGGATGGCGCTGGCCAGGCGATGGCAGCAGCCGCGCGTGCGTTGCAGGCAGCAGGCGCCGACTTCATCGTGCTGTGCACCAACACCATGCACTGCGTTGCCGACGCGATTACCGCCGCGACGCCACTGCTGCTGCTGCATATCGCCGATGCCACCGCCGACGCGCTGGTCGCAGCGGGCATCAGCCGGGTCGGATTGCTGGGCACGCGCTTCACCATGGAGCAGCCGTTCTATCGCCAGCGCCTGCAGGCACGCGGCCTGGACGTGCTGGTGCCGCCGGCGGAGGCACGCGCACAACTGCATCGCGTGATCTACGACGAACTCTGCCAGGGCGTGATCAAGCCCGAATCGCGCGAATACTTCTGCAAGGTCATGGGGGAGCTCGGCCAGCACGGTGCGCAAGCGATCATCCTGGGCTGCACCGAGATTTCGCTGCTGGTGGACAGCACCGATGCGCAGTTGCCGTTGTTCGACACCACCGCACTGCACGCCGAGGCAGCGGCGCTGGTGAGCGTATCCGGCTGATGCGCAGCGAACGCCCGAACGCGCGCGGTAACCGAAGCCCGCAGGCGTGTTTGCGCCAGGCCTGATGGGTGCCATCGGCAATTGATTGGCGAAACGGCGTAGCGACGGCCCCGCCCGGCAGCTAGCATTGCCTGCTCGGCGCATCAGCAGGCTTCAATGGCAATGCGCGCCACCCGCGACAGGATGCGACTGCATGACCACCCATGCCCCACCGACGCAGCTCACCCGCAGCGATTACAAAACCCTGGGCTTGTCCGCGCTGGGCGGCGCGCTGGAGTTCTACGATTTCATCATCTTCATTTTTTTCGCGAAGGTGCTGGGCGAGCTGTTCTTTCCGCCCGGTATTCCGGAGTGGACGCGGCAACTGCAGACATTCGGCATCTTTGCGGCCGGCTACCTGATCCGGCCGTTGGGCGGCATTGTGATGGCGCATTTTGGCGATCTGCTTGGTCGCAAGCGCATGTTCGCGCTGAGCATCGGATTGATGGCGCTGCCCACACTGGCCATCGGCGTGCTGCCGACCTACGCGCAGATCGGCCTGGCCGCGCCGCTGCTGCTGTTGACGATGCGCCTGCTGCAGGGCGCAGCCATCGGTGGCGAAGTGCCCAGTGCGTGGGTGTTCGTGGCAGAACACGTCCCCGCGCGGCGCACAGGGCTGGCCTGCGGCACCTTGACCGCTGGCCTGGCTGCCGGCGTGCTGCTTGGTTCGCTGAGTGCCGGCGCACTGAATCGTGCGTTTTCTCCGGAGGAAATCGCCGAGTACGCCTGGCGGCTGCCGTTTTTGGCCGGCGGCATCTTCGGCCTGCTGTCGGTGTACCTGCGGCGCTGGCTGCATGAAACGCCGGTGTTCGCCGAACTGGTCGCCATGCGCGCGTTGGCGCGCGAGACGCCACTGAAGGTGGTGCTGCGCGATCACCCGCGCAGTCTGGCAATGTCGCTCTGGCTGACCTGGGTGATCGCCGCCGCAGTGCTGGTGGTGTCGCTGATGACGCCCACGCTGCTGCAGAGTGCGTACGGCTATCCGGCACCGGTGGCATTGCAGGCCAATCTTCTGGCAGTGCTGCTGCAGGCGATCGGCTCGGTGGTGGCCGGGGCACTCTCTGACCGTTGGGGCAACGGGCGTGTGCTGCTGGCCGGCAGCGTGCTTTTGGGTATCAGCGCATGGCTGTTCTACCGCTTTGCGGGCGACCCGCGCCTGCTGTTTCCGCTCTATGCCCTGCTCGGCGCTGCGCTAGGCGTGCTGGGTGCAATTCCGCGCGTGATGGTCGAGGCGTTTCCACCGGTGGTTCGGCTGTCCGGCGTGTCGTTCGCCTACAACCTGGGCTATGCCGTATTCGGCGGCCTGACTCCGCTGCTGGTGGTGATGCTGCTCAAGCAGCACCCGATGGGGCCGGCGTACTACGTCATCTTGCTGGCTTCCATCGGCGCCATGGTTGGCGCCCGGTTATCGCAACGGGAGCGGATCGGCCGCGGTTAATCGGCAAACGGCACGCGCCCGGTCTGCTCCGCCACCGCTCCAGCCGGCGTGCGCCAATGCGGCCGCCGCGCGCCGCGGAACATCACCAGATACAGCCCGACCACCCATACCAGCGCGGCCGACCAGCCGCCCAGGATGTCGGACGGGTAATGCACGCCCAGGTAGATGCGCGAGATGCCCACCAGCAGCGCGAACACGCTGGCGACAATGGTCACCGGCCAGCGCCAGCGCGTGTTCCAGGCCAGTGCGATGACCACCGCTGCCAATGTCATCGAGCCCATCGCGTGGCCGCTGGGAAAACTGAACGTGCTCTCCGGCGCGATCGATTCCCACAAGCTGGGGCGGTCGCGCTGGAAAAACTGCTTGGCGCCCATGTTCAACAGCGCCGAGCCGCCGAATCCCAGCGCGGCAAACGTGCCCTCGCGCCGGCGCTGCAAGACCAGCAACACCAGCACGATGGCGATATCGGCCGGAATCACGCCGTACTGGTAGCCCGCCTTGGAGATCGCACCAAAGAACGCATCCAGGCCGGGCGTGGCGATGCTGCGCATGCTCCACAGCAGCGGCTCGTCGAAGTAGACATTTTCCAGCGCGTGGACCTCATCGGCCAGGTCCACGAACAGCCCGAGCGGCAGCAGCACCCCGGCAAACAGCAACGCCATGCGCCACGCATTGCTACGCAACCATCCCTTGAACCCGGCCGGCGATTCAGCCGGCGCGGCGGACATAGGTACGTTCGACGTATTGATCGATCAATTCAATGAATTCGTAGGCGATGTTTTCGCCGCGCAAGGTGACGCTCTTTTCGCCATCGATGAACACCGGTGCCGACGGTGCCTCGCCCGTGCCCGGCAGCGAAATCCCGATATTGGCGTGGCGCGATTCGCCCGGCCCGTTGACCACGCAGCCCATCACCGCCAGGGTCATGTTTTCCGCGCCGGGGTTGGTGATCTTCCATTCCGGCATCTTGGCGCGCACATGGTTCTGCACCACGCCGGCCAGCTCCTGGAAGAACTCGGAGGTGGTGCGGCCGCACCCCGGGCAGGCGGTGACCATCGGGGTAAACGCACGCTGGCCGGTGGTCTGCAGCAGTTCCTGCGCCACCACCACTTCCTGGGTGCGCGACTGCCCAGGCTCGGGCGTCAGCGAGATGCGGATGGTGTCGCCGATGCCTTCCTGCAGCAGCACGCTCAGTGCCGCCGCCGAGGCCACGATGCCCTTGCTGCCGATACCGGCCTCGGTCAGGCCAAGATGCAGCGCGAAATCGCAGCGGCTGGCCATGTCGCGGTACACCGCGATCAGCTCCTGTACGCCGGACACTTTGGCCGACAGGATGATGCGCTCGCGCGGCAGGCCCAGCTCCACCGCACGCTCGGCCGAATCCACCGCCGAGCGGATCAGCGCCTCGCGCAGCACCCGGCCGGCATCCCACGGGGTGTCGCGTTGCGAATTTTCGTCCATCAGCTGCGCTGCCAGCGACTGGTCCAGCGAGCCCCAGTTGGCACCAATGCGCACCGGCTTGCCGTACTTGATGGCGAACTCGATCAATTGACCGAACTGCAGATCCTTCTTCTTGCCGAACCCGACATTGCCCGGATTGATGCGGTACTTGGCCAGCGCCTCGGCACAGGCCGGCTCGGCAGCGAGCAGTTGATGGCCGTTGTAATGGAAGTCGCCGATCAAGGGCACTTCGATGCCCATCATGCGCAGCTTGTCGACGATGCGCGGAATGGCGGCAGCGGACTCGGCATTGTTGACGGTCAGGCGCACCATTTCCGAGCCGGCGCGCCACAGATCGGCGACCTGCTTGACGCTGCCGGCGATGTCGGCGGTGTCGGTGTTGGTCATCGACTGGACGACGACCGGATGGCCCCCGCCCACGGTCACGCTGCCGATCTTGACGGCCTGGGTGATGCGACGCGGCCAGGCGGTGGCGTCGGCGGGAGGGGTTGGGCGGGTCACGGCGTCATGCATCGCGCTATTTTAGCCTGTCCGCCGTGCGCTCACAGCTGAAGCGAGAGGCGCACCGATCTCTAGAGCGTGTGATGTACGTTGAGGTGAGTGCGAAGCGTCCGGTGGCGCGTCGAGACAGGGCGTGCGCTGCGGCCCAGGATGGCCGCCTGGGCAAGGCGCGCAACGCGGTATCGGCGCGCCACAGGACGCTTCCCGGAGGGTTGGCCGCCAGCGGAACGCAGCGGGCGGCCAACGCATCTCATCTCAACGTGATCACACGCCCCAGGCCGATGCGACGGTTTGTCGCAGGCCACCATCTTCCCAAGCGCATAGCATTGCCGTGATGAACAGCTCCGACGCTTCCTTCCTGCGGACCCTCTGCAGCCTGCGCTGGCTGGCCACCGCCGGCCAGGCCGCCACCATCCTGGTCGCCACCGGGCTGATGGGCCTGAACCTGCCGCAGCAACCCCTATGGGCCGGCGTAGCCGCGTTGGCGGTCTTCAACCTGTATGCGCAGCTGCGTGTGGCGCACCGCGGCGCGGTGAGCCCGGCCACCGAGTTCGGCCACATCCTGGTCGACGTGACGGTCCTGACCTGGATGGTGGGCTGGAGCGGTGGCATCGCCAACCCGTTCGGTTCGTTGTTCCTGGTGCTGATTGCGCTGGCCGCATTGGCGCTGCCGCTGAGCTGGGCGATGGCGGTGGCGGCATCGTGCGTGGCCGGCTATGTGATCAGCGCAGCGTTCGGGCTGCCGCTGCCTTATGGCGGCTTCGACCCGCTCAGCCTGCACATGTGGGGCATGGCGGCCAACTTCCTGCTGTCCACCGTGGTGGTGCTGGCGTTCGCGACACGGCTGGCTTTTTCCATGCGCGAGCGCGAACGCGAGATCTCCACCTTGCGTGAGCGCTTTGCGCGCAACGAAGGCATCGTGGCGCTGGCCACGCACGCAGCGTCGGTGGCGCACGAATTAAACACGCCGCTGGCCACCATGACCCTGCTGGTGGACGACATCGCCGACCAGTGCGAGCAAGGCGAATTGCGCGAAGACCTGGATACCTTGCGCGAGCTGCTGGTGCAGTGCCACGAACGCGTCCTGGCCTTGGCGGCACCTGCCGACAACGGCCATCTGAGCCGCGAGGTGGCCGTGAAAGAAGTGCTGGAACAATGGCGCCTGGTGCGCCCCACCATCGAACTGCGCCGCAACGAGGACGCGCCCATGCGCCTGATGCTGCAGCCCGGCGTCAGCCACCTGCTGATGGTGTTGCTCAACAACGCCGCCGATGCGGGCGAACGTGTCGGGCGCCCGCAGATCGATCTGACGCTGCGGGTGGAACACGACCATCTCAGCGGCGAAGTACGCGACTACGGACCCGGCTTCGACACCGCGCAAGCGATGCTGCCGGGCACGCTGTTCAATAGCGGCAAGCACGACGGCATGGGCGTGGGGTTGGCGCTCTCGCATGCCACTGTCGAACGCCTGCAGGGCGAGTTGTGGATGCTGCCCGCCGAAGGCAGCGGCGCGCGCGTCGGTTTCCGTCTGCCCCTCTCCGACCACGAGGCACTCGCATGACAAGTCCCCCGATCCGTACCGGTCTGCTGGTCGACGACGACACCTTGTACCTGCGCACGCTGCAACGCAGCCTTGCACGCCGCGGCGTGGAAACGCTCACCGCCACCGATGCAGCCAGCGCGTTGTCCACGGCACGCAGCGCGATGCCGGATTTTGCATTGATCGATCTCAAGCTCGGCCACGATTCCGGTTTGAGCCTGATCCAGCCGCTGCGCGAGATCCGCACCGACATGCGCATCCTGCTGGTCACCGGTTACGCCAGCATCGCCACGGCGGTGGAGGCGATCAAACTCGGCGCCGATGACTACCTGCCCAAGCCGGCCAATATTCCCACCATCATGCGCGCGCTGGGCGAAGAGGATGACGAGTTGCCAGAGCCGGACGAAGAAGAAAGCGCACAGGAAATGATGACGCCGCTCAGCCGCTTGCAGTGGGAGCACATCCAGCAGGCGCTGCACGAAACCGGCGGCAACGTGTCGGCGGCCGCGCGGCTGCTGGGCATGCATCGCCGCTCGCTGCAGCGCAAGCTGACCAAGCGCCCGAGCCCCGGGCCGTTACGCTAGCCGTCCCGCCCTGTCGCCGAACCCCACGCGGCATGGACGCTGGGTGGGGGGCTGACAAGGACGCACCTGCAAGCGCGTTCCGCGCCCGTGCGCCGGCCCTGTAGCGGCGCGCAGACCGCGTTGCAGTGCCCTTGTGCGTGCCGAAAAACTACCGCGGCCGACTGCAGGACTTCATCTCACAACGGGCCGAACACGCTTGCCCGACGCGAGGTTGCTGTGATGCCGTCGGCGCCCAGGATCAAGTTGCGCCCCCAGGTGCTCAGTTGTGCCGCATTCCAGCCGATCGCGATATCCAGCGACTTCGTGCTGCTGTCGTTGCCCGACCATGACCAGCCCATGTAGCCAACGTTGTAGTCGCGCGCGCGGCGCATGATCGCCGCTTCGTCCACATGTGCACCGCGATGGTCGCCACCGAATTCGCCGATCACCAGCGCCAGCTTTTTATCGTTGAAGGCACGCAAGTAATTGTTGATCGTGGCATCGCTGCCGAACACTTCGTACATGTGCACGCTGAACATCAGGTTGCGGCGGCTGTCGCGGGCCAGCAGCACAGCGGCGTTGTCGCGCATGTAGAACTGCCAGTCCTGGCCCCAGTTGGGCGCATCCACCATCAAGGCGTGGGTCAATCCATTCTTGCGCAAGGTGGCGATGGCGGTGGCATGGCCGTTGACCCATTCGCTGGCAGTCAGGCTGTTGCCGAACGGTTCGTTGGCGATATTGATGACCACATGGTCTTCGTTGCCGATCAGCGCCTTGCGGATGCCGACCCAGTAATTGGTCGCATTGACCAGATTCGCAGCGGCGGTGTCTTCGCCGTAGCCGGTGGTGTCGTGGACCTCCAGCACGGCGATCAAGCCCAGGCTCTTGCAGCGCGCGATGATGCGGACCACATCGGCCTCCGGTGTGCGCGTCCAGCGGTAGCCGGAACTGAGCACGACGCGCACGCTGTTGGCGCCGGTGGCCGCGATGGCTGCCAAAGCCGCATCGGTGCGGCCCGCATACCAGGCATGCGGAAGGTTGACGCCGCGCAGCACCAATGCGTTGCCATTGGACTCGCGCAACTGCGTACCGGACACCGTAAGCCCTGCATGGGCGGCAGACGACAGCGCCAGACCGGCGACGACGAGGAGCGTGCGTTGTGCAAAAGACAGCAATGAATTCACGATGATTCCAAAATAGAAATGACAAGAGCCGCGATGGCGAAACTCACAGCGCGAGTGAAGACTGTGTCAATTCGTGACACGCATAAGGCGAATGCACATCACAAAAGCAGACATCGGCGAAAGAGCATTGGTTGCATGCGCGATGCAGATGGTTGCGTTGCGTCGGCACCGCTGCGGTCAAAAGGTGATCGGCAGCGCGCGCGGGATATTTAGGCGCTGCCACCGGACCACACATGCGCCTTGCGCGTGGGTGTTGGCACGCATTCCAGCCCCGGCAGACGGCGTACGGCCTGCGACAGCGCCGCGCAGATGGCCTTGGAATCGCGTGCGACGCGCGTCTGGCGCGGACACGGCACTGTTCATGCATCCCAACGCGGCCTGGGCCGCGTGCTGCAACTGAACGGCGCCAATCATCGCCAATCAAGGGATCACGCTTCAGGCCGATACGAGCGCATGCCTTCCCTGCCTGCCTCTGTCGCGTCTCTTCTTCCGCCCACGCTCGACGAGTCCACCCGGCTCGAGGTGCTGCGCGGCCTGTGCCTGCTGGATTCGCCGCCAGACCCGGTGTTCGACACCGTGGCCGCCATGGCCGCGCGCAGCCTGGACGCGGAAATTGCGTTGGTATCGCTGGTGGACGAGCACCGCCAGTGGTTCAAGGCACGCATTGGCCTGGAAGCGCGCGAAACGCCGCGGAGTCAGGCGTTCTGCGCGCATGCGATCCGCTCGGACGAAGTGATGGTGGTGCCGGATGCGCGGCTGGATCCGCGCTTTTGCGACAACCCGCTGGTGCTAGGGCCGCCGTTCATTCGCTTCTATGCCGGCGCACCGCTGAAGCTGCGCGATGGCCATAGCATCGGCACCTTGTGCGTGATCGGCACCAGCCCGCGCGAGGGACTAGATGCAGCAGCAATCACGCAACTGGAAGGCCTGCGCGACCTGGCCGTGCTGCGCGTGGAAAACCTGCGCAGTACCACCTACCGCGATGGTCCGACCGGGCTGCCCAACCGCGCGCGCTTTAGCGAAGACCTGGATACCTGGCTGTCGCAACGCGACACTGCACCGGCCACCACGGCGGTGGCCATCGATGTCTGCGGCAGCGATTATTTCCGCGATATGGTCAAGGCGCTGGGCTGGGAATACGCAGACGGCTACGTCGCCCTGGCACAGCGTCGCCTTGCCGCCTATCTGCCCGGCGGCACCCTGTTGTATCGGTTGGACCCGACGACCTTCGGCTTCCTGGCGCAGGCGGAAGGCCAGCGTCTGGCCACGCTATGCACCAAGGTCGCCAAGGCGTTCACCGAGCCCTTGGAACATCAGGGCATTCCGCACACCGCGGTGGCTTCGATCGGCGCGGTCTCGCTGCAGTCCAGCTACGGCGCCGCCGATACCATCCGCTCGCTGACCACCTCGGTGGATATTGCGCGCGAGCGCTGCCTGCCGTGGAGCCTGTACGAGCGCAAGCACGATGTTGCCCAGCGCAATACCTTCCGCCTGCTCGCCGCCCTGCCCGCGGCCCTGGACAGCGCCAGCCAGCTGCGCCTGCACTTTCAACCGCGCGTGGATCTGCACGACCACCGCTGCGTCGGCGTGGAAGCCTTGCTGCGCTGGCAGCACCCGATGATCGGCCCGGTGGTGCCGTCGGATTTCATTCCGATGGCCGAGAAAACCGCGCTGATCAACCGCATTACCGCCTGGGTCATCGACAACGGCATCGCGCAGGCAGCGCGCTGGCAGCAGCAAGGCCTGGACTTCAACCTGGCCCTGAACGTGTCGGCCGCTGATCTGGATCGCCCCGGCTTTGCCGGCCTGCTGCGGCGCGGCCTGGATCGTCACAAGCTGGACCCGCGCCGGCTGGAAATCGAATTCACCGAAAGCGCGATGATTCGCCACCCCGACCACCTGGCCGAACAACTGGCCACCATTGCAGCGCTGGGCGTGCATATCGCCATCGACGACTTCGGCACCGGCTACAGCAATTTCAGCTATCTCAAGCAGCTGCCGGCCAGTTCGTTGAAGATCGATCAATCCTTCATCCGTTCGCTGCCGGACAGCCGCACCGACCGCACCCTGGTGCCGGCGATGATCCAGCTTGGCCACAGTCTGGGCCAGCGCGTGGTGGCCGAAGGCATCGAATCGGCGGAAGCGTACGCGCAATTGCGCGCCTGGGGCTGCGACGAAGGCCAGGGCTACTGGATCGCCAAACCGATGCCGGCCGCCGCGCTGGAAACCTGGCTGGAAACGCCGTGGCACGAGCAACATGCCGCGCCGGTCAACCTGCTTGCCGCCAGCTTGGCCGCGGCACGCGTCTAAGCGCAGCCGGCACACCAACCGCGTCCACCACTCGGCGGCGCAGGCGGTACTTGAGTGGCATCTGCCACGCGGGCGCAATGGCTGCTGCGGGCCATCCAAACGCGCTTGACGAGGGCTCGCGCCGCCGAAACGGCAGGCTGTCAACGCAGCGCGGCGCGACACCGAGGTGCCGCGCCGCGTTTCAAGACATCACTGCTTACCAGAACACGGTGTACAGCACGATCAGAATCGCGATCACGCCCGCCGCGCCGATCTTGAAGCTCAGCGTGGTGCCGTAGGCAACGTCGTTGGTACGGATCAGATCGCGTGCCTGGGTGGCCGGCGTCAGCAACGACACCACCGCCGCCAACACCAGCGCGGCCACGAACACCACGCCGATGCGGTCCATGAACGGCAGTTCGGGCCAGGCGAACTTGAGCGCGAACGACAACACCACCGAGCCGATCGCCGCGGTGAGTGCGCCGGCTTCGTTGGCGCGCTTCCAGAACAGGCCGAGCATGAAGATCACCACCACGCCGGGAGTGAAGAAGCCGGTGAATTCCTGGATGAACTGGAAGCCCTGATCGAAGTTGCCCAGCAACGGCCGCGCGGTGAGGATGCCGATCAGCACCGACAGCGCGGCCACGATACGGCCTACGCGCACCAGCTGTTTCTGCCCGGTCTGCGGGCGGAACTTGGCGTAGAAATCCAGGGTGAAGATCGTCGCCACCGAATTGATCTTCGAGGCCAGCGAGGCCACGATCGCCGCAACCAACGCGGCAAACACCAGGCCCAGGATGCCGGTCGGCAACAGCTGCATCATGGTCGGGTAGGCCTGATCGGGCTTGGCCAGATCCGGCGCCAGCACCACCGCGGCAATGCCCGGCACCACGATCACCAACGGCATCAGCAGCTTCAGGAACGCGGCAAACACCATGCCCTTCTGCGCCTCGCCGATGTTCTTGGCCGCCAGCGCGCGCTGGATGATGTACTGGTTGAAACCCCAGTAACTGATGTTCATCACCCACAGCCCGCCAAGCAGCACGCTCAGGCCCGGCAGATCCTTGTAGAACGGGTTGTCCTTGGTCAGGATCATGTGGAAGTGCTCCGGGTGCGCGCTCCACAGGTGCTGGAAGCCGGCCAGCACGCCGGCACCGTCGCCGATCCGCGCCAGGGTCAACCCGGCCACCAGCAGCCCGCCCAGCACCAGCAGGGTGACCTGCACGATGTCGGTCAGCGCCACCGCCTTCAGCCCGCCGTAGAGCTGGTAGACCAGCGCAAACACGCCGATCAGTGCCAGCGCCAGGGTCTGGTCCATACCGGTGACCTGGCTGACCGCGATCGATCCCAGCCACAGGATCGAGGTGAGATTGACGAACACGTACAGCAGCAGCCAGAACACCGCCATCAACGTGCGGATCCACTTGCCGTAACGCTGCTCCAGAAACTGCGGCATGGTGTAGATGCCATTGCGCAGGAAGATCGGCAGGAAGAACTTGCCGACGATCAGCAGCGTCAGCGCCGCCATCCATTCGTAGGAGGCGATCGCCAGGCCGATCGCATAGCCGGAACCGGCCATGCCGATGATCTGTTCGGCCGAAATGTTCGCCGCAATCAGCGAGGCGCCGATCGCCCACCACGGCAGCGACTTGCTGGCCAGGAAGTAATCCTCGGCGCTCTTGCTGTGGCCTGCCTTCTCGCGCGAGACCCACTGCGCAAGCACGAAGATGCCGGTCAGGTAGACCAGCACGATCACGATATCCAACGTCGCCAAACCCACTGCACTCTCCTGTCTGGCTCTGGGATGTGCATCGAACGCCAGACAGGCCTGCAGAATGCCGCCGCAACGCACGGCGTGCGTCACGGCAGCGCGGCGAACCGCAGCTGCAGGCCATCCCGGCCAATCGACGCGCGCGTCCCGCGGCGGCTGATGACACCACCGATCAGGGTGGCCGCTATACCGCGCCGCCAGCACTGGCGACGCGCCTGTTTCATCCGATCTCCCGCAGGCGCGCCTACGCCTGCGGGAATGCTGCTTACTTGACCGGGCAGTCGACGGTAACTTCGGCTTCGTTGAGCGCACCCAGCGCCACCTTGGACACCGACAGGTCCAGCGCGGCGGCGCTTTCGATGCTGGCGACCTGGGTCAGCTTGCTCACGTCGGCACCGGCCACTGCAAAGCACTTGAGCGGCACGCCGACGACTTTCCACTGGCCTTGCGGCAGCGCGGCCAGGGTCTTGCGCACATCCACGCGACCACCGCACTTGTCGCCACAGCCCACGCCCAGCCACACCGACGCGGTCACGGCGCTGTCGCGGCGCAGGGTCAGCTGCAACTGCACATCGCCGTTGCTCTCACGCGAGACGTCCACCGGCTTGGCGGACACCAGCAACACGCTGGAGGCGGTGCTGCCGGACCACACCAGACGGCGCGCATCTTCCTGCGCCTTGTGATCGACTGCGCTCATCTTCAGGCTGCCATCGGACAGGCCCACCGGCAGCGTGGTTGCCGGCATGTTGGCCTGGCCGGCGTTGGACAGCTGCATCGCGATACCCAGTGCCGGCTTGCCGCGCACGAAGTACATCCCGCCTACCGACTGCTCTCCGGACACGCCCGACTCTTCCGGCAACGCCGCCAGGTCGCCCTTGTCGGCATAGGTCAGGCCAAAGCCGAACTTGAACTGCGGGTCGTAGTCCTTCTGGCCGACGTTGTTGGCGAACTGCACCGCGGTCTTGGGCCAGGAGAAGCTGAGCTTGCCCTTGAAGTCGTTCTGCACCGAGCCATCGGCCTTGCGCAGCAGCACGTCGGCAATGCCCTCGCCTTCGGAACCCGGCAACCAGGCAGCGACGAACGCGTCGGAGGCGTTGATGTACTGGTTCATCCACAGCGGACGCCCGCTCAGGAACACCGCCACCACCGGGATGCCGTCGGCCTTGAGCTTCTTGATCAGGGCCAGTTCGCTTTCGTCGCCCGGCTTGTACAGCAAGGTGGCGATATCGCCCTGGAATTCGGCGTACGGGTTTTCGCCGAATACCACCACGGCCACGTCCGGCTTGGTCTTGTAGGCGCCGTCCACGGCCAACTCGGCGCTGCCGCCGGCGGCCTTGATCTGCTTGTCCAGGCCTTCCCAGATGGTGGTGCCGTTGGGGTAGTCGCTGCGCTTGGTGCCGGTGCCCTGCCAGTTCAGGGTCCAGCCGCCGGACTGCTTGCCCATGTCGTTGGCGCCATCGCCCACCACCAGCACGCGCTTGGTCGGATTCAGCGGCAGGATGCCGGCCTGGTTCTTCAGCAGCACCAGCGACTCACGTACCGCCTGGCGGGCGATCGCACGGTGTTCGGGTGCGCCGAGCAATTCGTACTTGCCACCGAGTGGGCGCTTGGACGGCTTGCCGGCCTCGAACAGGCCCAGGCGCATCTTCACACGCAGGATGCGGCGCACGGCATCGTCCAGACGCTCGGCCGAAATCTGCCCGGACTTCACCGCCGCCAGTTCGGTTTCGTAGATACCCTTCCAGCTGTCGGCGGCCATCGCCATGTCGACACCGGCAATGAACGAGGCCGGGCAGTTCTGGTTGGTGCAGCCCTTGACCTGGCCGTGGCCATTCCAGTCGCCGACCACGAAACCGCCGAAATTCATCCGGCCCTTGAGCACGTCGGTCAGCATGACCTTGTTGCCGTGCATCTTTTCGCCGTTGAAGCTGTTGAACGAGGCCATCACGCTCTGTGCGCCAGCGGCAATCGCAGGCGGATAACCGGCAGCGTGGATATCGCGCATGGTGGCTTCGGACACCTTGGTGTCGCCCTGGTCCTTGCCGTCGGTGGTGCCGCCATCGCCGACGAAATGCTTCACCGAGGAAATCACGTGGCTGCCGTCCAGGAACTGCGGCGTGCCCGGCACGCCCTGCACGCCTTCGACCATCTTGCCGGCAAAGCTGGCCACCACGTCCGGCGATTCGGAATAGCCTTCGTAGGTGCGGCCCCAGCGGTCGTCCTGCGGCACGGCCACGGTGGGCGCGAAGGTCCACTCCATGCCGGTGACGCGGGTTTCGGCAGCGGTGACTTCGCCGATCTTCTTGATCAGGTCCGGGTTGCGCGTGGCGCCCAGGCCGATGTTGTGCGGGAACAGCGTGGCGCCGACGATGTTGCTCTGGCCGTGCACCGCATCGATGCCGAAGATGATCGGAATCGCGTTGCCGCCCTTGGAAGTGTCCATCGACGCTTCATAGAACGCGTCGGCCAGCTTCAACCATTCGGCCGGGCTGGCGTTGTACTTGCCGCCCGGATCGGAATTGCCGCCGGCCAGCACCGAGCCGATGCGGTACTTGCGCACGTCATCCGGGGTCATGCTGGCGATATCGCCCTGGATGGTCTGGGCGACCTTCTCTTCCACGCTCATCTTGGCCATCACATCGGTGATGCGCTGCTCCAGCGCCGCGTCCTGCGGGAACGGCCACTTCGGCGACGGCCACTGGTCCGGATGGATGGCGGTCGACGCCTCGGCAGGTGCGGCGGCCGGGGCGGCCTTGCTCGCTTCGGCAGCAGTGTCCTTGCCTTGGCAGGCGGCCAGCATCAGCACCGCCGCAGCGGTGGCCAGGCAGAGGGCGCGACGCGCGACGGGCGCGGCGGTACGACGGAGCAGCTTGTCCAAGATTCGTTTCTCCAGGGTGGTTCTCCCACGGCGATGCGTTGCGCCGCAGGCCATTAGGCGGCGTACGCTTGCGTGATTCCCCTACCCTGTCAACCACAGCTGCCCGTATGCCGAATACCGGGCAACTTATTGGCCGCGGCTATAGCATTGGAATACCGGCAGCACCTGTGAAACCGCGCAAAACCACCCAATCCGCTGCCGCGTCTGACAGCGCGAGCAGATGCACTTTGCTGCATCGCACCACCCGCCGGTCTGACCAATGCGCAGCATCGGCGTGTCAAGGGAACCTGGCAGCGCTCGCTTGCCACGACACGTTCGAACCCAGGCCAACGGGTGAGCCTGCTGTCAAACAAGTGTCATACCAGCGGCCTAGCGTGACCGGCTTGCCGATGCGCCATTGCCATCGTCGATCGTCGCCTTTGCCTGGAGTTTCGATGTCCCCCTCCCCCGACCCCTCCCGTCGTCGCCTGATGCAATTGCTGGCGGCAGTTCCCCTGTTGCCGCTCGGCAACGCCAGCGCTGCCGCCCTGCAACAGCTTGGCGGTGCGGCGTGGGCCGCGCGCCCGTTGCGGCCATCGGAGAACCCGACCCGCCTGGTCTCGGCCACCTTCCACGGCATGCCGGCGCCGAGCCTGGCCGACCCGGCGGCAATGGCCACCACCACGGTCGGTTCGGCACTCAGCGTGACCCGCAGCGACGGCAGCACGCAGCGCTACGCACTGGCCTACCACCCGTTCTTCATCACCGGCGATCAGGTGCCGGACGGCAACGGCGGCACCGTGCTGGCTGGCGGGTACTACGACATCCAGCATCGCCCGATCATCGACCGCTCCAAACCCGGTGCCGAACGTCCGTTCTTTTCCGATTGCCCGGACGGCTCCTCGCTACTGACCCTGCCCAATGCCAAGGTGCCAGGCGTCAAGGGCAACCACGTGTTCGCAGTGGTGCAGTTCGAATACACCACCCGCGACCAGGCCGGCAACGACACCAACCGTCACCTGCCTGCGCCGATCGCCGTGTTGACGCTGGATCAGGACCCGGCCACCGGCAAGCTGTCGCTGGTGAAGTACCACAACGTCGACACCGCACCGGTCCATGGGCTGTGGACCACCTGCGGCGCCAGCCTGTCGCCGTGGAATACCTACCTGTCCAGCGAAGAATACGAGCCCGATGCCACGGCATTGGCCGGCAACACCCAGTTCCGCAGCTACAGCACGCATCTGTACGGCGACCCGAATAAAGCCAATCCGTACCACTACGGCCATCTGCCAGAAATCACCGTGCACCCGGACGGCACCGGCAGCGTGCGCAAGCACTACTGCCTGGGCCGCATCTCGCACGAGCTGGTGCAGGTGATGCCCGACCAGCGCACCGTGCTGATGGGCGACGACGCGACCAACGGCGGGCTCTTCATGTTCATCGCCGACCGCAAGGCCGATCTCTCCGCCGGCACGTTGTATGTCGGCAAGTGGCACCAGACCTCGGGCATCGGCCCGGGCGCGGCCACGCTGCGCTGGATCAAGCTCGGCCACGCCACCAGTGCCGAGATCCAGGCCATGGCCGACCGCCTTACCGCCGCCGACATCCTCGACGTGCACCTGAGCGACCCGGGCGATGCCTCGTTCACCAAGATTCCGTTCAACGGCACCTTCAACTGGATCCGCATCAAACCCGGCATGGAGAAGGCTGCCACGTATCTGGAAACCCATCGCTATGCCGCGCTGGCCGGCGGCAGCCTGGGCTTCACCAAGCTCGAAGGCACCACCGTCAACGCACGCGACAAGGTCGCCTACATGGCGATGTCCTACATCGTCACCAGCATGCTCAACGGCTCGGGCGATGTGAAAGTGCAGGGTCCGGAAGCTGGCGCGGTGTACGCCTTGAACCTGCGTGGCGGCCAGCGCGACAGCCAGGGCGCCCCGATCCACAGCGATTGGGTGCCGATCGACATGGCCGCCCCGGCTGCCCTCACCGGCCACAACCTGGCCAAGGCCGACGCACTAGGCAACCTGGCCGACCCCGAACGGATTGCCAACCCAGACAACCTCAAGTTCTCCGAATCGCTGCGCACCTTGTTCATCGGCGAAGACAGCAGCCTGCATGTCAACAATTTCCTGTGGGCCTACAACGTGGACAGCGGCACGTTGACGCGCGTGCTGTCGGTGCCGGCCGGCGCCGAATCGACCGGCCTGCACGCGGTCGACGAGATCCACGGCTGGACCTACGTGATGAGCAACTTCCAGCATCCCGGCGACTGGGAAAGCCCGCTGCACGACACCGTCAAGGCCACCCTGGATCCGTTGGTCCGCGCCAACTACAAGGACCGCTTCGGTGGAGCGGTGGGTTATCTCACCGGCGACCCGGTGGCCGTGCAGTTGAGCAAGGCGTAAGCGCTGCCGTTTCCAGTTGCGGCGCTGGATGACGCGACAGCCGACACGTGCAGCGGGGCATTCCCGCTGCTGTCGCAGACCGGTAGGAGCGCGCACGGGCACGAGGAGCGTTGCCGATGTGGCCTATCGCGCGCCGGTGCGCTCCTACGGGTACGGTCGATGGGTCTCTGGCTACGTCGGTGAGACGGATCTGACGCACGTGCCTGAGTGCGCCGCTCAGGACTGCCGTAACTCCAGCGCCGTCATCACGATGGGCTTGGCCCAATCGGGTACCTGTGCCAATTCGTCCGGCGTCTGCGGGTATTGCAGGCCGCTGCGGTCCAGTTCCAGTACCAGCATGGGCGATGCCTGACCCGCGGCATCGGCCGGTGCGCTGTTGTCGTAGACATGCAGCACGGCCAGATCGGGCAGCAACGCGATCAGGTTGGCGCGCGAGGCATCGTAACGCTCGCGGATCTTGTGTTCGGGAATGGCATGTCCGCCAGCCGCAACCCGCGCCGCCACGCGCTCGATGTGCAGCTCCACCGTCGCCAACCCGCAGAACCAGACCGCCACCGTGTGCTGGGCGCAGGCTTCGCGCAGCAGGCGCGGAATGGTCGTCGCGCCCAGCGTGGTTTCGAAGGCGAAATCGCTGTTATCGGCCATGGCCTGGCGCAGCCGCCGTACGCCTTCCTGCCAGGCCTGCGCGTTCGCTTCCGCAGGCGCCCAGCCCTGCTCCACCAAGTCCCTGGTGAAGGCGTCCGGGTTGAACCAGGTGGCGCCGTCCTCTTGCAGAAAACGACCCAGTAACGAACTCTTGCCTGCGCCATTGACGCCAGCCAGCACCAGAAGATTGCCCATCGCTTACAGCGACGGGCCCAAGGCGACCTTGCGGCCGCGGCGTGCCGGCGTGGCGATCGCCCTGGCCACGCCCGCACCCTCGGTCGCTGCGGCAAGATGCGCGTCGAACTTCGCCTGCAATGCCTGCAGCGACTGCGCGCGCGCCGAGGTTGCGGCCGCCGCACTCGCCTGATTGACCAGGCGCCGATACGCCTCGGCATCCACCACCACCGCTTCGGGATGATTGTGGTTTGTGATCACCACCGCCCCATGCGAGCGCACCTTGCGCATCAGGCTGGGCCAACCTTTTACCTTGATGTCGGCAGCGGGGGATTTTTCGAGATCGGGCAGATCCTGGAAGCGCGACATGGGGGCAGTCCGGACGGAGTGACGGCGATCAGCCTACTCTCAAATTCCCAATTTAGGAAATTTGTCCATTTTGACCTCAGCGCAGTCGGCCATGTCGTCCAAAACAAGACGGGGCCCGCAGGCCCCGTTCTCTATCTGTACGATGCGCAACTGCTCAGCCGCGCAACTTGCTCAGCAGCTCGCGTGTCACCGGGTCGGCCACATCGGCCGCTTCGCCCTTCAGCGCCGGCAGCAACTGGCTGGCCAGCTGCTTGCCCAGTTCCACGCCGAACTGGTCGAACGCATTGATGCCCCACATCACCGATTGCACGTAGACGCTGTGCTCGTACATCGAGATCAGCCCGCCCAGTGCCTGCGGAGTGAGCGCATCGAGCAGAATCACCGTGCTCGGGCGGCCGCCCGGGTAGCTGCGGTGCGGGTCGCTGCTGTCCTGGCCGTTGGCCAGCGCCTCGGTCTGCGCCAGCACGTTGGCCATCAGCGCGACATGGTTTTCCGCGTACGGGTCGTCGTTGTGCACGGTGCCGATGAAATCGGCCGGCACCACGCTGGTGCCCTGATGCAGCGCCTGGAAGAAGCTGTGCTGTACATCGGTGCCCGCGCCGCCCCACCACACCGACACGGTATCGCTGTCCACCGCCGAGCCGTCGAGCTTGACGCGCTTGCCCAGGCTCTCCATCACCAGCTGCTGCAGGTACGCCGGCAGCAGCGCCAGGCGCTGGTCGTAGGTCATCACCGCGTGCGTGGCGCTACCGAGCAGGTTGCGGTTCCACACTGCGGTCAGGCCGTGCAACACCGCGACGTTTTCTTCCAGCGGCGTGTTGAGCACATGTGCATCGAACTGCGCGGCGCCTTCCAGCAGTTGTTCGAAACGTTCGAAACCAATGGCCAATGCAATCGGGAAACCCACTGCCGACCACAGCGAGTAGCGCCCGCCCACCCAATCCCACATCGGCAGCACGCGGCCCGGTGCGATATCGAAGGCCTTGGCGGCGCGCTCGGGGTTGGCGCTGACTGCGTACAGCCGCTCGCTGCCACCGAGCCAGGCATGCAGGATGCTGCCGTTGAGCAGGGTTTCCTGGGTGCCGAAGGTCTTGGAGATCAGGATGCCGGCGGTGCGTGCCGGATCCAGCGTGGCCAGCGTGCGCTGCATCGCCGCACCGTCGACGTTGGAGACGAAGTGCACGCGGAACCGCGCCCCACTCACCGGACGCAGTGCATCGGCCACCAGCCGCGGACCCAGGTCCGAGCCACCGATGCCGACACTGACGATGTCGGTGGCCTCGGTCGCTTCCAGCTGCTGGATCAACGCACCCATGCGTTGGCGCACTTCTGCAGCGGTGGCGTAGGCCTCCGATGCCACGGGCGCGTCGGTCAAATCGCCGCGCAATGCGGTATGCAAGGCCGCGCGTTGTTCGGTGACATTGACCTGCTCGCCACGGAACAGGCGCTGGAACGCGCCGGCCAGATCGCGCTCGCGCGCGATGGCGAACAAGGCATCGAGCGCGGCGCGGTCGTACTTCTGCCGCGCGAAGTTGAAATACAACGGACCGACTTGCCTGGCGTACTGCGTGGGCCGCTGCGGCTCGGCGGCAAGCAATGCGGGGATGGCAGCGCCGCGCAGGCGCTGGGCGTGGGCGTGAAGCGCGTCGAATCCGTTGGTCTGTGTCATGCGGCCTGCGTGGGGATGCTGTGGTTGGTGTGGGAGATCGCGTTGTGCGCGTTCACATATACCAGATTGGGCTTGAAGGTCTTGGCTTCGTCTTCGCTCATGCTGGCGAACGCCGCCACGATGATCAGATCGCCCACCTGCACGTGACGCGCTGCGCCGCCGTTGAGCGACATGATGCCGCTGCCCTCTTCGGCGCGGATGGCATAGGTGCTGAAACGCGCACCGTTGGTGACGTCCCAGATATGGACCTGTTCGAATTCGCGGATGCCGGTCGCTTCCAGCAGCAGGCCGTCGATGGCGATCGAGCCTTCGTAGTTGAGCTCGGAATGGGTGACGGTGGCGCGGTGGATCTTGGCTTTCAGCAGGGACAGATGCATGGACGGAAGGCAACGACAAAAGGAAAGCCGGCATTTTAGCGGAAAGCGCCCGCCCCCACCGGATTGCGCGGCCGCCGGTGGTGAGGGCTTCAGGCCCGCGCAGCGCGAACAAACGCGCGCCCCCGTTCGCTGGCGCTCCGGACCGCTCAGACGCCGCATCGCTGCGTCGGCCTGCTCAGAATTCCAGGTTGTCGATCAGACGCGTGTTGCCCAGGCGAGCCGCGATCAAGGCCACGCGCGCGCCGGTGTAGCTGTCGCCCGGCACGCTGAGGTCAGGCAGCCGCACCACCGCGTAATCGACCCGGAAACCGGCCTGTTCCAGCGCTTGGCTGGCGGCATCTTCCACCTGCGCACGCGGCGTGCCGGCGGCATAGCTGTCGCGCATCTGCAACAGCACCTTGCGGATCGTGGCCGAGATCGGGCGATCTTCCGCCGACAGATACTGGTTGCGTGAACTCATCGCCAGGCCATCGGCCTCGCGCACGATGCTGCCGCCCAAAATTTCGATCGGAAACGCCAGGTCGGCCACCATCTGCCGGATCACCGCCAACTGCTGGTAATCCTTCTTGCCGAAGGCGGCCACGTCCGGCTGCACCTGGTTGAACAAGCGCGCCACGACGGTGCACACGCCATCGAAGTGCCCTGGCCGGCACTCGCCTTCCAGCACATCGCTGACACCGGGCGCGTGGATCGGCGTGGCCAGCGCGGTGCCGAGCGGGTACATGGTGTCCACATCCGGCAGCCACAGCGCATCGCAGCCGGCATCTTCCAGGCCGCGCAGGTCGGCCTCAGGCGTGCGCGGGTAGCGCGCAAAATCTTCATTCGGGCCGAACTGGGTCGGGTTGACGAACACGCTGGAGACCACGCGGTCGGCGTATTGGCGCGCCAGCATCACCAGCGAATAATGCCCGGCGTGCAGGTTGCCCATGGTGGGCACCAGCGCCACGCGCAGGCCCTCGCGCTTCCAGCCATTGACCAGGGCGCGCAATGCGGAAAGATCGGTCAGGGTCTGGATCATGCGGCGTACGCGTGCTCTGCATCGGGAAAGCTGCCGTCGCGCACGGCCTGCGCATAGGCGCGCACCGCGCCGGCGACCGAGCCGCCTTCGGCCAGGAAATCCTTGACGAACTTGGGCCGGCGGTGGCCACTGTCCAGCCCAAGCATGTCGTGCATCACCAGCACCTGGCCGTCGCAGCCGGGGCCGGCACCGATTCCGATGGTGGGAACGCTAAGGTCGGCGCTGATCTGCGTGGCGATCGGTGTCGGCACGCATTCCAGCACCAACAAGCTCGCACCGGCATCGACCACCGCCTGTGCGTCACGACGCAGCTGCTCGCCAGCTTCGCCGCGGCCCTGCACCTTGTAGCCGCCAAACCGCAGCACCGATTGCGGAGTCAGGCCCAGGTGCGAACAGACCGGGATCTCGCGCTCGACCAGGTAACGGATGACTTCCAGCTTGTGCCCGGCGCCTTCGATCTTGACCATTTCCGCGCCGGCCTGCAGCAGCTGGGTGGCGGCATCCAATGCACGTTCAGGGGTGGCATCGGCTTGGAACGACAGGTCGGCCACCAGCAAGGCGCGATCGAGCGCACGGGCCACCGCGGCGGTGTGGTAGACCATGTCGGCGGTGGTCACCGGCAAGGTGGAATCGTGTCCCTGCACCACCATGCCGAGCGAATCGCCGACCAGGATCAGGTCCACGCCATGGGCGTCGAAGGTGCGCGCGAAACCGGCGTCGTACGCGGTCAACATGACCAGTTTTCGACCCTCGCGCTTGGCCTGCGCCAAGGCGGGCACGGTCCAGGGCTTGCTGTCGGCGTGGCTGCTCATGAAGTCATTACGTGGGGTGATAAGCCGGCCATTATCTACCCAATCGGCTCCAGCCCGCAGGTATCGATGGCGTGCAGGGCGCGCCGCACTGTTCCATGCCCCGGAATGATCGCCTCTGGCGCCAGCTCCGACAGCGGCAGCAGGGCGAAGGCGCGCGCGTGCAGATGCGGATGCGGCACCTGCAGCTGCGGCAGGTCGATCACCTGGTCGGCGTACAGCAGCAGGTCCAGGTCCAGCGTGCGCGGGCCCCAGCGCTCGCCGACGCGACGCTCGCGGCCGAACGCCTGTTCGATGCCCAGCAAGGCCTCCAGCAGCGGCAGCGGCGCAAGACCGGTGCGCAGCTGGGCCACGGCATTGATGAAATCGGGCTGGTCTTCGCGGCCCCAGGCTGGCGTGCGATACAGCCGCGAAGCGGCGACCAGCGTGGTCTGCGGCACGGCGCCCAACGCGGCGATGGCCGCGCGCACGCTGGCCTCGGCCTGGCCCAGGTTGGCACCCAGGCCGACAAAGGCGGTGTGCATGCCCTACTCGCCTGCGGGCGTGCCGGTCCGCCGGCGCCGGCGGCGACGTTTGCGCGGCGCGCCCTCATCGCCGTCGTGGTCGGCCTGCGCCGATTCGATCGCATCCACCAGCTCCTGGCCGGACGACTGCTGCGCCTCACGCCAGAACTCCACATCGGCCGCGTGATCGGGCGATGCGAACTGACGCAGCACCAGGAAATCGAACGCCGCGCGGAAGCGCGGATGCGACAAGGTGCGGAACACCCGCTTGCGCTGACGCGAGGAGAAGCGCGTCTGCAGCAACCAGATTTCCTGCATCGGCAGCGAGAAACGGCGCGGCAACGCGACGCGCTCCAGCTGATGCAAGGTGACGCGATCGGCCGCACGGCGCTGCGCATCTTCCGGATGCACGCCTTGCGCCTGCAGAGCCATCAGGGTGCGGCAGAACGCCGGCCACAGCAGCAATGCAAACAGGAAGGCCGGCGACACTGGCTCGTCGTTGGCCACGCGTGCATCGGTATTGCGCAGGCCTTCCAGCACCATGGCGCGCAACGCACCACTGCGATTGGACTTCAATGCCGCCGCGCTTTCGGGAAACAGCACGCCGAGCAAGCCATAGCGCTCCAGGCCTTCGAAGCTGGCCACACCGTGCCCGGACAGAAACAGCTTGAGGATTTCTTCGAACAACCGCGCAGGCGCAGCTTCGGACAGCAGCCCGGCCAGACGCGGAATGGGTTCGGCAGTGCCGGCTTCGATGTCGAAATTCAACTTGGCCGCAAGGCGCACCGCGCGCAGCATGCGCACCGGATCTTCCTGGTAGCGCAGCTCGGGGTCGCCGATCAACTTCATCAGGCGCGCCTGCACGTCTTCGAAGCCACCGCAGTAATCGCGTACCGAGAAATCCTCGATGGCGTAATACAGGGCATTGCAGGTGAAGTCGCGGCGGATCGCGTCGTCTTCGATGGTGCCGTATACGTTGTCGCGCACCAGCCGGCCGTTATCGAGTTCGCGGTCGCCGCTGCCATCGTCGACGTTGGCGCGGAAGGTGGCCACTTCGATGATTTCGCGACCGAACACCACATGTGCCAGACGAAAACGGCGGCCGATCAGACGACAGTTGCGGAACAGCGCCTTGACCTCTTCCGGCGTCGCATCGGTGGCCACGTCGAAATCCTTCGGGTGGCCGCCGACCAGCAGGTCGCGCACCGCACCGCCGACCAGATAGGCGCCAAAGCCCGATTCGCGCAGGCGGTACAACACGCGCAACGCGTTGGGGCTGATGTCCTTGCGCGAGATGGTGTGCTGGTCGCGTGGAATGACGCGCAGCGTGAACGGAGATGTAACTGAGGGTTCGATGATGGCGCTTCCGTCTTGTGTTGCAGGATTGCCCAACGGCTATTACCTCACTATACTAGCGCGCTGCACAAGACGTGACAAAAGCGCTCCCTTCGTCTAATGGTTAGGACGTGGCCCTCTCAAGGCTAAAACAGGGGTTCGAGTCCCCTAGGGAGCACCACGATCGGTCTGACTGCTAGACGCCAGAGCCCCGCAATGCGGGGCTTTTGCGTTGTGGCGCAGGCCCTTTGCATGTGCATTGGCCTGCGTGCCATCGCGCAGGCCGCGACCATCTCCGCCTCGCATCTAGCCCGGTCAGGACCGCAGGGGCCCGGGATTGGTCGAGGTTGGTTGCCGCATCCACGGCGCCGGATTCCATCTCAAATCCGCAATGCGGCAGTGCGTTGTCGGGATGCAATACGGCCAAGGCCCTCAACGCGCTCCAGCCAACACGCATGCAGATTCGCGGCATCGCATGGCAAGTGTCAGACGATGTGTCGATCTCAGGGACGCAGCTCAGATCAGCCACATCAGCACACAGAGAACGGGCCTCATCGCTGCGCGCTCGCCGGTACGCATTCGCTGCGCGGTGACGTGAGTGGAGGTGTTTCGCCCGTGCACCATGCGTGCCGGCCGCCCTGGGAATTTGCAGTGCATCGCGTTTGCTCACATGGTCGTCGGCCCAAGCACCGCGTCGTCGCTGTCGGTTTCGGCGACGGCATCGTGGGCATGCAGGCTTTCCAGATGGCGTACCGCCACATGGAAGGCCGCATAGTGCTCTGCCAGCTGCTGGCGCAGGCGTCGCGCCGCATCTTCGACATACATCAGGTTTGCGCCATTCAAGCGCGCAAATGCCTGTTCGTCGGGTCGCCGCACTGCAGCCTGCACCGGCGTCGCCAACGCCTGCTCGCACAGACCGACCAGTTGCCGGATGGCCAAGCGCTGCGCATCGGCGGGCAGCTCAACGCGTACCTGCGCCACGCTGCGTTGGCTATGCGGCGTGGCGTAGGAACCGTGGTCCTGCAGCCATTGCGCAACCTCGTCCAGCGCCAGCGCATCGCGCCCGGCATGTTGCTGCACGAATGCATCGCTCAGCAGCTGCCGCGACAACGCTGCCGAACAGGGGCAGGTAGAGGCGTACAACACCTCCACCTGGAGCTGGATCGTGGTGCGCCCTGCACTGCATTGCGCGGCGATGTGCACTGGATAGGCACGCCAGCCACTGAGCCCCTCACTGCGCAATGCCGGCGTGCGCAACATCAGTTCGCCGCTCAGCGTCAGCCGAGCGGCGCGGCTCGCGCAATCGGCATGACTGTCGATCAGCGCCTGCAATAACCCCGAGAGCATGGCCGGCGACACTGGTTGCTGCAGCTGCGTATCCAGCAGGCGGTACAACCGCGACATGTGGATGCCTTTCAGCTCTGCCCGCGGCAGATCGACCTGCACGCTGGCGCGTGCGGCAAGCTGGCCGCCACCGGCCTCCAACTGCACGGGAATGGCGATGTCCTGCATGCCCACCCATCGCAGGGGCGCGCTCAGCGTTGATGGTTCGGTCACAGCAACATCGGGAAGCGTAGCGGACATCGGGATCTCGTCGAAGATAAAGGTGACGACCGCGCCTCAGGCGCGACCAGGAAACGCAGCGAAGTAGTCGTCGATTCCCGCATGCAATGTCTGCGCGAGTTCGTCCTGATGCGTATCGCTGCACAGGCGGCTGCAATCGTCGCGATTGCTCATGAAGCCGGTTTCCACCAGCAGCGACGGAATGTCCGGCGACTTCAACACCGCAAAACCGGCCTGCCCCACCTGGTTCTGATGCAGGCGCGTCACCTGCTGCAGGCGTTCCAACATCAACGTGCCGAATGCTAGGCTGCTGGCGATGGTGCCGCTCAGCGACAGATCGGCCAGCACCTGCGACAACACCGGATTGCTCGGCACCCGCAGCCGGCGCGCGGTGTCTCCCATGTCGTCGGCAGCGTTTTCGCTATCGGCGATCCAGCGCGCCAGTGCGGAGCTGGCGCCATTCTGCGACAGCGCAAACACCGAGGCGCCCCGCGCTTGGCGCGATGGTGCGGCATCGGCATGGATGGAGACGAACAGGTCCGCATTGTGGCGATGGGCGATCAACACGCGCTCGTGCAATGGCACGAAGCGGTCATCGCTGCGGATCATGGTCGGCCGGTAGCGCGCATCGGACGCCAGGCGTCGATGCAACCGCCCGGCGACCGCCATGGCGACATGTTTTTCGTAACGCGCATCGGCACTGACCGCCCCCGGATCCTTGCCGCCGTGGCCTGCATCGATCGCGACCACGTAAGGGCGCAGGCGTGAATGAGCCGGCTGCGGTGGCTCTGTCTGCCCCGTCGCCGTTGCTGCTGCCGCGCCATCGCTCGTGGACAACACTACGCTGCCAGGCATAGCGGCAAGCTCCAGCACCAGCGCGCCGGCTTCCCAATGCAGGTTGGTCGAACATGGCTGCTGCAGGTCGAGCACGATGCGCAGGCCATCCAGATGCGGCGCACTGCGTATGCGGGTCACCGCAGCACCGGCAGGCATCGCATCGATGCGCGGCGACTGCGGCGACACGCCAGAGAGGTCGATGACCACCCGCTCCGGATCGGTCAACCGGAAACTGCGATAGACAACCTGTGCGCCCAGCTCCAACCGAAGGCGCAGCAGCTCGCCCTGCTGCCGCATGCTGCATGCCCGTAAGACGGGAAGTCCTTGTGCAGACCCCAACGCCGGCGAAAGCATCAACACTGCAGCGGCGCCCTGCAGGAGGTGACGGCGCTTCATGCGCCCACCTCAAGACCCGAGCAATCGACCGGACACCGCAGACCGCAGCACTGACTGCGGCGCGATTCCAGACAGCACATCCAACACAACGGGAGATAGGACACGGGAGGCAAGACTGCGCGGCGGCGATGATTTGTTATAAAGTAACATTAATTCCGCGAAAGAACGTCAGCTCTTCCTATCCTGCGCGCTTGCGTTCATCTTCTTGTCCCACAACCGGAAGGCGCGCACCACCCGCGACACTCGATTTCTTTAGCACTGCAATGAGTCGCTTATGCACCCCGGTGACCCATTCGATCCGAGACGACTCGCCGACTATCGTGCATTTAAATGGCAAACCTAATAATTTCCAGGTGGGCGGGTTACGCATTTCGAATAAACCGCTACTTGCCACAGAGTTATATGACTTTAAAAACCTGCCTTCTCAATTTCTACAACCGTGGCATCAAGTCCATGCAAGTGGGGACACACAATGTATGACGAATCCTGTCAGCTCTCGGCATTCCACAGTATACAAATAAAAGGTAGCAAGAATTATGGAAGTCAACCAGGAGAGTTGACACCCAGATAGCGTCAACACATTGACGCAAGGCAAGTGCAGCAACTTTTGACTTAGTCACTCACGAAACTACGGAGAAACACGTACCGTAGGCATGCCTGAATTGCAGGCGAATGTTTCCCGTGAACGGGAGAAGGCGAAGTCATGGAAGTGAAGGCAAAGCTGGCATTTAAGACCCTAGGCGCCGCCGCCATCGCGATGCTGGCGGTTACCGGTTCAGCAAGTGCATGCTGCCCAGGCGATGGAACAGTTGCCACGCTGGCTGCCACGGGCCTGGGCGAGTCCGTGCCCGACGCAACCAATCTTGCAGTAGATCCAACCTGGCGGATTTACGAATTTCAACGCGAGGGCATGCTGTATCTACAGATCAACGATGCAGCTGGCGTAGTGCGTGGCGCGGTTGGTCGCGCAGGCGAGGCTCTGTGGGTGCTGCCGATGGGTAAGGACGTCAATCGTGTGATGGTTTCGACGTTGACGGGACCAACGCTCGCAAAATTGGTTTATCAGACCGATAACTTCACGGTGCATCTCATCCCGGGCACTGCTGGAGAGCGCTGGATTGTCACACGGACGAAGTGATCGAGACGGGCTCGGCGACTAGCAGACTCAGGGCTCGCGTATGGCGGCGGCGAAACATGCCGCCATGCGCTTTCAGTCGCGCCCGCAATTCGGCACCCGCTTCAGTTGTGTCGCGCTGCACTACATCCAGCAATGAACTGTCAGCGAAGATTCTGATAACAACGCCCTGTGAACCACCACTTTTCCATGTGCGAGCTTGCACAAGGTGCCGCTTAGCTTGGGGAAGCATTTCGAACGCGTTGAGAGCGCACCTATACGCTGCCAGCTGCAAGCCAAGTGATAGATCGCCACAATTACCACGCAGCGCGTGATGGATCTCAGTGTTATAAAATCGTGCCAGTACGGGTGAGCGCAGCGCCTGGTACACCCCATGCGTCTCGATTTCTAGCGGATATAACCCCCCGACGTACTCATGCAGCAGTCGCGACTCGATGACTCCTGCTCTGGTCATTTCCATGGCTGCTGCGTGATGCCCACGCTCACGCAGTTGAGCGACACAATCCTTGCGTAACCGGTTTATATGAACATTTATATCCGAATAATCCACAACGCGATTGCGAAGGGTGCGCTCTGCAGCCAGATAGCCCGCCTGAGCAAACTGCAATGCGGCCAGTTGTGCCTGCTCCTGTCTCCCTGCCTGCGTGTATGCGGAGGCCAACCGTGAACCGAGGACAAAGAGTCCCGTCGCAATCACTGCAATCAGTAGCTGAACACTGAACAATTCGGAGTCATATGCGGCGATTCCGTACTTCGACCTAGACAACGCTGCAATCAGGTTTGCCAGCAAGGCGCCAGCCGCGGCTCCCCGCCAGCCATGACGGAGCGTCAGAACGATTGCTGGCCCAGTAAGCGACGCCATCAAAACCTGTTGCAGGAGTGGCTCAGGGACAACATTGGCGGTGCAAAACAATGCTGCCATCGCAAATCCGGCAACTGCACTGTCACGCACCAAATCGTCGCGAAGATAGCTTTCAGCACGCCGGTACCAAAGCAAACCCGGCAGCAAAAACATCAAAATTCCGAGGTATGAACCCAGCCAAGTCCTCAACAGAATCTCAAGGGGAGAGCTAGCTATGGTAATCCCCCCGCCCATTAGCAGACGCCAGAAGTGGAATTTTCTCGTACCCTTTCCCGAGGAGGTTCCATGAAGAAGTCCCGCTTTACCGACAGCCAGATCATCGCCGTGCTCAAGCAGGCCCAGGCCGGTGCGCCCGTGCCGGAGCTGTGCCGCGAGCACGGCATCAGCTCGGCCACGTTCTACAAGTGGCGTAGCAAGTTCGGCGGCATGGACGTGTCCATGGTCGCACGCATGAAGGAGTTGGAGGAGGAGAACCGCCGGCTCAAGAAGATGTACGCCGAGGCGCAGCTCAGTACCGACCTGCTGAAGGAAGCGCTCGCAAAAAAATGGTGAGGCCATCTCAGCGACGCGAGATGGCCCAATCGGCAGTCACGAGCGGGCGCACGAACATCCGCCACGCCTGCCAGACCTTCGCGGTGAGCCAGACCTGCTTCCGCTACCAGGCCAAGGCCAGCGAGCAGAACGCCCGGATCGCCGACTGGCTGGTCCGCCTGACGACCGCCCATCGCGACTGGGGCTTTGGCCTGTGCTACCTGTACCTGCGCAACGTGAAGGGCTTTGGCTGGAATCACAAGCGGGTCTACCGGATCTACCGCGAGCTGGAGTTGAACCTGCGGATCAAGCCGAAGAAGCGGCTGGTGCGTGAGCGGCCCGAGCCTCTGGCGGTGCCGGAGGCCATCAACCAGGTCTGGTCGATGGACTTCATGCACGACCAGTTGGCCGACGGCCGCAGCTTCCGGCTGTTCAATGTGCTCGACGACTTCAATCGCGAGGGGCTGGGGATCGAGGTGGATCTGTCGCTGCCGTCAGCCCGGGTGATCCGATCGCTGGAGCAGATCATCGAGTGGCGCGGCAAGCCCGCCGTGATCCGCTGCGACAACGGCCCTGAATACATCAGTGGCGCGTTGCTGTCCTGGGCACAGCGGCTTGGCATCCGGGTCGAGCACATCCAGCCGGGCAAGCCACAGCAGAACGCCTACGTTGAACGCTACAACCGCACCATCCGCTACGCCTGGCTCGCCCGCACCCTGTTCGACACCATCGACCAGGTGCAGGACAAAGCCACCCGCTGGCTATGGACGTACAACCACGAGCGCCCGAATATGGCGCTCGGCGGCATCACGCCTGCCATGAAGTTGGCGATGGCCGCTTAGCTCCACTTCTGGCGACCGCTAGAAGTGGGGGGGTTACCCTATCGGGCCACCAAGCGTGACATTCAACGCCATGCCACACAGCGTACTCCACAAAGCGAGAATCGCCATGATGGGAAGAATGCGATTACGGGTAATGACGTCTGGTGTATGACGGCGAATTCCCGACACAGCGAGGGCGACCGCAGGCGCGAATAGGAAAGGACTCAGGTATGCCCAAATCGGGGCGTAATCCCTTGTCTCCAACATCGGGACACGCAACCAGAGCATTGCGGCGGCATCGCCCACTAAGAGAAACGGCCAACGACGGTATGGCATGAATAAAAGCGACGCAGCCCTCAGGCCAGCCGGTAGATACCATTGATCAACAGACAGATGCCAGACAAGCAAGTAGACAACGCAATAACCCAGACTGAGCAGAAGCCCTTCAGCCAGCTCTCTTGCTACTGCCATACAACCACTCCCTGGTTCGTCGACGAATTTTGTCTAGTGTGAAGCCATTTGCCACGCCGCGTATAGCTGAAGCGCACAGATCGCGAGAGTGATAAGCGCAACAGCTCTTTGCGCCATCCCTGCCCAATATTCTTGCACTTCAGTGGTGCAATTGGTGACTGTCGTTACCTCGCTTCTCACTTGACTCACTCAACAAAGAAGGCCGCGCAGTGCGCGGCCTTCTTTGTTTTCGATGCCGATATCGGCATAAATGCCATCAGCCCTCCATCTGCTCCAACTCCTTGCCCTTGGTCTCGTAGACGTACTTGAGCACGAAGAACACCGAGATGAAGGCGGCGACGGTGTAGATGCCGTACGCACCGGCCAGACCGATACTGCCGAGCAGGATCGGGAAGCTGACGGTGATGGCGAAGTTGGACGTCCACTGCGCGGCACCGGCAATGGCCAGGCCCGAGCCGCGGATCTGGTTGGGGAACATTTCACCCAGCATCACCCACATCACTGGGCCCCACGAGGCGTTGAAGAACACCACGTAGACGTTAGCGGCCACCAGGGCGAGCATACCCATGGCATCGGACATCGCAAGCTTGCCGTTGGGATCCAGCGAGGCAGTGGCAAAGGCGTAGGTCACCAAGGCCAGCGAGACGGCCATGCCGGCCGAGCCGATCCACAGCAGCGGCTTGCGGCCGATCTTGTCCACCAGCATCACCGTAACCAGGCAGGCGCCGATGCTGAGGCCGCCGGAAAGCACGTTGATCAACAGCGCATCCTGCTCGGAAAAGCCCACTGCCTGCCACAACACCGCGCCGTAGTAGAACACCACGTTGATGCCCACCAGTTGCTGGAACACCGCCAGGCCAATGCCGATCCAGACGATGGGGCGGATCTTGCCGGTGGCCTTGTTGATCAGGTCGGAGAACTTGGGCTTGTGCTGGTCGGCCGCCATCGAGGCGGAAATCTCGCCCAGCTTGGTCTGCGCGGCGGCGTTGCCGTACAGGCGCTTGAGCACCACCAGCGCCTGCTCGCGGCGCCCCTTGACCACCAGGTAGCGCGGGCTTTCCGGGATGACTAGCAGCAGCAACAGGAACAGGATGGAGGGAACCGCCTGCATCCAGAACATCCAACGCCAGGCGGCCTGCCCGGCCCAGAGCGGCTCGGTGGAAGCGCCGGCGGCGTTGGCCAGCAGGTAGTTGCTCAGAAACGCGCAGAACAGCCCGCTGATGATGGCGATCTGCTGCATCGTGGCCAGCCGGCCGCGATAGCGCGCGGAGGCGACCTCGGCGATGTAGGCCGGCGAAATGACGCTGGCCGCCCCCACCGCGAAGCCGCCCATCACGCGGGCGAAGATGAAGAAGCCGGAACTGTGCGAAGCACCGGCGCCGATGGCCGAGAGCAGGAACAGCGCAGCGGAAATGATCAGGACCGCGCGGCGGCCCCAGCGGTCGGCCAGGCGGCCGGCAAAGAAGGCGCCGATGGCGCAGCCCAGCAGCATCGAGGCGACCTCGAAGCCGGTCTCGGCGGCGGTGGATTGGAAGGTCTGTTTCAGGCCGTCGACGGTGCCATTGATCACGCCGCTGTCGAAGCCGAACAGGAAGCCACCGATCGTGGCCACGCAACTAATCAGGATGATGAAACGGGTGTTCTCGCCGGCATCGGGGGCGCCGTCAATGGAAACACTGGACATGGGTTCACCTGGGAACGTGCAAGGGAGCGTCCACGGGGGTGGCCGCCATCGGCCGGCGACGCAATGCGCCGCCGGCCACGGGACATCAACGCGTCAGATACTGATTGATCAGGTTTTCATACGCTTCCTGGCGGCCGCTGAGTTGCTGGGGCGCATTGCTGGCCGCGTGCTTGGCCAGATCGGCCAGCGTGGTCTTGCCTGCGGCAAAGTCCGCGCCGGCGCCGCTGTCGAAGCTGGCGTAACGCTCGGCACGCCATTGTTCCAGCGGCGAGGCGGTCAGCAGCGCGTTGGCCACTTCCAGCCCGCGTGCGAACGCATCCATGCCGCCGATGTGGGCCAGGAACAGGTCCTGCGGGTCGGACGATTCGCGACGCACCTTGGCATCGAAGTTCAAGCCGCCCGGTGCCAGCCCGCCCTGCCGCAGCACCACCAGCATCGCGCCGACGGTGTCGTACAGATCGGTCGGGAACTGGTCGGTGTCCCAGCCGTTCTGCGGGTTGCCGCGGTTGGCATCGATGCTGCCGAGCAGGCCGGCATCGGATGCCACCTGCAGGTCATGCTCGAAGCTATGGCCCGACAGCGTGGCGTGATTGGCTTCGATATTGAGCTTGAAGTCCTGATCCAGGCCATGCTGGCGCAGGAAGCCGATCACCGTGGCGCTATCGAAATCGTACTGGTGCTTCATCGGCTCCATGGGCTTGGGCTCGATCAGGAAATTTCCCTTGAAGCCAATCGCGCGGCCGTAGTCGCGCGCCAGGGTGAGGAAGCGCGCCATGTTGTCCTGCTCGCGCTTCATCTGCGTGTTGTGCAGGCAGGCATAGCCTTCGCGACCGCCCCAGAACACGTAGTTTTCGCCGCCCAATTCAACGGTGGCATCGATCGCGGCCTTGACCTGCACCGCCGCACGCGCCACGACATTGAAGTCCGGGTTGGTCGATGCGCCATTCATGTAGCGCGGATGCGAGAACAGGTTGGCCGTGCCCCACAACAGCTTGATGCCGGTGTCGGCCTGACGCTGCTTGGCGATGCCCACCATGTGTTTGAGATTCTTTTCGTACTCGCCGATGTCGTCGGCATCCGGTGCCAGGTCGATGTCGTGGAAGCAGTAGTAGGGCACGCCGAGCTTGGTGAAGAACTCGAACGCCGCATCGGCCTTGGCTTCGGCACGGTTCAACGCGGTAGTGCCCGCATCCCACGGATACGCCCGCGTGCCCGGGCCGAACGGGTCGGCGCCATTGCCGCAGAAGCTGTGCCAGTAGGCCACGGCAAAGCGCAGATGCTCGGCCATGGTCTTGTCGCCGATGGTTTTGTTGGCGTCGTAGACCTTGAACGCGAGCGGGTTGTCCGAATCGCGGCCTTCGAAACCGATCTTGCCGATGCCGGGGAAATATTCTTTCGCGCCGATGTACACGGTGTTGCTCATGGGGTGTGAAGTCCTTGCTGCTGGGGGAGTTGTAGAAAACTATCGATCAACCGGCATAGAGCGGACTGACGACATGCAGGTGCTTGAGGAAGGTCTGGTAGTGCTGCTGATACTGGGCCACGCGCTGCGGGTTGGGCTGTGCGGCAAGCCCATCGTCCACCTGCAGGTGCTCCAGCACCACGTCGGCCAACGCGGCATCGCCGCCATCGGCGCGCTCGCAGGCCCACAATGCCTGTAGCGCGGCACCGAACGCAGCGCCTTCGGGCTGGGTCGGCACGACGACCTGCAGGTTGAAGATGTCGGCCACCATCTGCCGCCACTGCGCGCTCTTGCCGCCGCCGCCGGTGAGCAGGATGGTATCGAACTGCAACCCCGCAGCAACGAAGGCATCGAAGCCGTTGCGCAGGCTGTAGGTCGCACCTTCCATCGCGGCGCGATAGAAATGCGCGGCGGTGGTGTTGTGCAGATCCATTCCGAACAGGCAGCCGCGCGCGGCCGGCAGATCCGGGGTGCGCTCACCGTTGAAGAACGGCAGCAACACCAGACCGTCGGCGCCCGGCGCGGTGTCGGCGATCATCGCTTCGGTCTGGTCGCGGGTGATGGAGAACATGCGCATCACCGCCTCGGTGGCGACGGTGCAGTTCATCGTGCAGATCAAGGGCAGCCAGCCGCCACTGGAGGAGCAGAACGCGGCCCAGCGCGCCTCATCGTCCACTACCGGGTGATCGGCATAGGCGAACAAGGTGCCGGAGGTGCCCAGGCTCATGGTCAGACGTCCGGGCACCACGTTGCCGGTGCCGATGGCGGCCATCATGTTGTCGCCGCCGCCGGTGGTGACGCGTACGCCAGCGGGCAGATTCAATGCCTGGGCGGCGGCATCGGACAACGCGTAGACCGCGCCCGTGTCCACCAGCGGCGGCAACGCATCGCGCAGGTCGCGTTGGGCATCCACTGCGCTCAGCATGCGCTCGGACCACTGCCGCGTACGCACGTCCAGCCAGCCGGTACCGGAGGCATCGCCCACTTCGGCAAAGCGCTCGCCGGTGAGCCAGAAGTTGATGTAGTCGTGCGGCAGCATCACCGTAGTCATCGCTGCATACGCCTCGGGGCGATGCTTGCGCGTCCACGGCAATTTGGAGGCGGTATAGCCGGCCATGATGGGGTTGCCTGCTGCGGCGACGCTGCCTGCGGCGCCGCCGACGGCGTCCATGATTTCATCGCATTCCAGCGCCGTGCTGGTATCGCACCACAGCTTGACCGGCGCGGTGACGCTGCCGTCGGCGGCCACCGGCACGAAGCCATGCTGCTGGCCGGAGACGGAAATGCCGCGCACGCGTGCACGCTGTTCGCCATCGAGCTGCGCAAAGCAATGCACGATGCCGTCGATCCACCACTGCGCCTGTTGTTCGCGGGTACCGTCGTCGCGGCTGATCAGCTCCATGGGCGCGGCGATCGTGGCGACCACGGCGCGATCCTGCGGATCGTAGGCCACCAGCTTGACGCTCTGCGTGCCCACATCCAGTCCTACATACAAGCTCATTGCGTCACCAATCGGTTGTTGTTGAGTCCCACCTGCTGGGTGCGGCCTGCGCCCAGTTCCAGGTCCAGGGTCTGCCCTGCGTAGGACAGTTGATAGCGCCCGCCACGATCGCTGTGCAAGCGTGCCTGCTGCAAGCGGCCGCCCTCCCATTCCAGATCCACGCTGGCGCCGCCACGCACGCGCAGACCGCGCACGCTGCCGCGCGGCCAGGCCTTGGGCAAGGCCGGCAGCAGGAACACGCTCCCGCCCCAGCTTTGCAGCAGCATCTCGGTGATGCCGGCGGTGCCGCCGAAGTTGCCATCGATCTGGAACGGCGGATGCGCGTCGAACAGGTTCGGATAGGTGCGTTCGGGCGAGATCAGCAGTTGCAGGATGCGGTAGGCATGCTCACCGTCGGCCAGCCGCGCCCACAGGTTCAGCCGCCAGCCGATACCCCAGCCGGTGGCGTTGTCGCCGCGAATTTCCAGCGAGCGGCGTGCGGCCGCAGCCAGGTCCGGGGTATCGCGCAGATTGATCTGACTGGAAGGATGCAGGGCGTACAGATGCGAGACGTGGCGGTGGTGGATCTCCGGCGCCTGCATGTCCCAGTCCTGCTGCCATTCCTGCAACTGCCCTGCCTTGCCGATGCGGTTGGGCGGCAACTGCTCGCGCAAGGCGGCCAATTGCTGGGCGAACTCCGCATCGATGCCGAGCAACTTGCTCATGGCGATGCATTGCGCGAACAAATCGCGCAGCAGCTGCGCGTCCATGCTGGGACCGGCGCACACGGCCGCACCGAAGGGATGCTGGTTTTCCGGCGACATCGACGGATTGGTCACCATCGCACCGGTCTGCGGATCGCGCATCAACGTGGCAACGAAGAATTCGGCGGCGCCCTTGAATAACGGGTAGACCTTGCTCAGGTACGCGCGGTCGCGGCCGTAATCCCAGCGGTCCCACAGTTGCTGCAGCAGCCATACGCCGCCCAGCGGCCACAGGCTCCATTGCGCGCCGTCGATCGGGCCGGCCTGGCGCCACAGATCGGTATTGTTGTGGACCACCCAACCCGGCGCGTCGTAGATCGCCCTGGCGGTGCGCGCGCCGGTCTGGGCCAGATCGAACAGCATGGCTTCCAGCGGCTCAACGCATTCGTGCAATGCGTTGGCCTCGCTGGGCCAGTAGTTCATCTCGGTGTTGATGTTGATGGTGTACTTGCTTTCCCACGGCGGCTGCATCAGGTCGTTCCAGATGCCCTGCAGGTTGGCTGGCTGGGTGCCGGGCCGCGAGCTGCAGATCAGCAGGTAACGTCCGTATTGGTGATACAGCGCAGCCAGTGCCGGATCATTGCCTTCGGCGAACCGCTGCACGCGTTCGTCGGTAGGCAGCTGCGTGGCCGCGCTGCTGCCGAGGTCGATCGCCACGCGCCGGAACAGGCGTTGATGATCGGCCAGGTGCGCGCGCAACAACGCGGGAAAATCCAGCTTGGCAGCCTTGCGCAGGCATGCGGCGGTCGATGCGAGCGGATCGCCATCGACCGCATCGAAACGTTGGTAACTGGTCGCGGCGCTGAGCAGCAACACCACTTCGTCGGCCGCGTCGATGCGTAGACGGTCGCGCACTTGGCTGAGTTTGCCGCCGCGCACCTGCGGCAGCACCCGCAATGCAAACCGCAGCTTGCCCTCGATGCCGGCGAAGCTGCCGTTGCGACCACTGAACAGCAAACCGCCCTGCTCGGCGGTGACCTCGCCGGTTTGCGGGCTATCGATGCCCACACGCACCGAAATACCGCCGGGGCGGTCGCACGACAGCCGCACCACGATGCATTGCGCCTGCGCAGAAACGAACACCTCGCGCCGATGCACCGCGCCGCCGGAGCGGAACGTGGTGGTGGCCACCGCCGTGTCCAGATCGAGCTGACGGCGATAGTCGCTGATGCCGTCGGCGCGATCGAAATCCAGCAGCAGATCGCCCAACGGTTGGTACGGCATCTGCTTGAGCGGGCGCGAGAGCAGCTTGGCATCGGCCAGTTGTTCGGCCTCTGCGTAGCGCCCGGCGAAGATCAGCGCACGCACCTGCGGCAACGCGGCCAGTGCGTCAGGGCTGTTGGAATCGTAGGGCCCGCCTGCATACAGCGTGTCTTCGTTGAGCTGCAGGCGCTCGTGGGCGATACCGCCCCACACCATCGCGCCCAATCGCCCGTTACCGACCGGCAGGGCTTCCACCCATTGATTGGCCGGCTCGCGATACCACAGCTGCAGGGCCTGCGCTGCCGCGACGGGCGGGAGCGCGGTTTTTTTCGAAGCCTGCGCGGCCTGTGCAGCCGCCGGCACGGCGCCAAGGGCCGCAATGGCGGCCCCGGTTGCCTTGCACAGCTCACGACGGCTCAGCACGGCAACCGCCGTGCTGAATGACCGGAACCGCGCGCGCCTGCCTTGCGGCGTTCCGGCATCTGGGTGCTCATCGACTGAAGACAGCCTGCGATCATCGACGACGCGCTTTGCCCGACGCAATCTTGCGCTGCAACACGCTGACCGGCTTGCCGTCGTACTGGATGCTGGTGTCGGTCGCAGGTTCCAGCGCACCGGCATCGGCGCGCGGGCCGTCGACGAAGCGCACGTTGATGGTGCGTTTGGCCTGCATGCCGGTCCAGCTGCCTTCGCGCTTGCCGATGCTCAACTCGCCCTTGGCCTGGTTCCAGACCAGCGGGATGCGGCTGAACTCGCCCTTCTCGTAACCGTAGCCTTTGCCATCGTCTTCATACAGCGAGAACTGGCCATCGGCGCCGGTGTAGACCACCACGGTGAGCGGTGCATCCGGCACCTGGTCGACGTATTCCTGCACCGGGCCGGTGGGCACGATGGAACCGGCACGCACGAACAACGGCATGCGCTCGATCGGCGCGGCAGCTTCGATGCTCTGGCCGCCCTCGTAACGCTTGCCGGTGGCGAAATCCAGCCAGCTGCTGCCGGCCGGCAGATACACCTGACGCGAGGTGGCGCCGAAGCGGGTTACCGGTGCGACCAGGAACGCCGGCCCGAACAGGTACTGGTCGTTGATGTCGCGCACCTTGGGGTCGCTCGGGAAGTCCATCATCATGCCGCGCATGATCACGCCATCGCGCTGGTAGGTGTCGCCGGCCAGGCTGTAGATGTACGGCAGCAACGCATAACGCAAACGGTTGTAGTAGGCCATGCTCTCGTAGAACGGCGTACCTTCCGGTGCGATGTTCCAGATTTCGCGGTACGGGAACTGGCCGTGCGACCGGAAGATCGGCACGAACGCACCGAACTGGAACCAGCGCGTGTTGAGCTCGCGCCATTCCGGCAGGTGGGCCGGATCCTGGTCTTCATAACGCTTCTCCACCGCAAAGCCGCCGATGTCGAAGGTCCAGTTGGGCAGGCCCGACAGGGCCATGTTCACGCCACCGGAGATCTGGTCGCGCATGTCGTCCCAGCGCGACACGATGTCGCCGCTCCACACTGCCACCGCATTGCGCTGGGTGCCGGCATAGCCCTTGCGCGAGAGGATGAACACGCGCTTGTCGTCGGCCGCACGGTCGCCCACGTACACGCCATGCGTGTGTGGCAACGGGTAGGAGTTGAAGTATTCGGTGGACGAGCCCAGCGCGTTGGGCGTGGTGCGGGCCTTGCGCTCGGCGATGTCCAGGTTGGAATGCACGTCCGGCTCGTCGGCGTCCATCCACCAGGCATCGAAGCCCTTGCTGTTGAGCTTTTCGTTGATCTGGCGCCAATAGATCGCCTGCGCCTTTTCCGAATACGGGTCGTAGAACGAGTTCTTGTAGCCCTTGCCGATCCAGTCCAGTTCGCCCACTTCCACGTTGCGCTTGAACATGAAACCGGCGGCGTCCAGCTCCTTGTAGTTGGCGGTGGTGGGATAGAACTTGGGCCAGATCGAAATCATGATCTGCGCATGCATGTCGTGCACGGCCTTGACCATGCCGTCCGGGTCCGGGAAGTGCTGCTTGTCGAAATCGTGCGAGCCCCAGGCGTCTTCCGGCCAGTACGACCAGTCGAGCACGATGTTGTCCAACGACAGTTTGCGCTTGCGGTATTCGGCCACCGCGCCCACCAGCTCGTCCTGGCTCTTGTAGCGCTCACGGCTCTGCCAGAAGCCGTAGGCCCATTTGGGCAGCATCGTCGACTTGCCGGTGAGTTCGCGGTAGCCGGCCACTGCCTGGTCGTACGAATCGGCGGAGACGAAGTAGTAGTCGATCATCTGGCCGGCTTCGGACCACAACGACAGATCCTTCGCTTCGGCGGCCGGCAGCGGGTCGCGATGCAGCAGCGCGATGTAGCTGGGGTCGATCAGGTCCCATTCGATCTTGACGGTGTGGCGCTGGCCCGGCTCGAGATCGAGCTTGAATTCGTGGTTCCACGGGTTCCAGTTCTGGCGCCAGCGATCGATCACCAGCTTGCCGTCCACATATAACTTGGCGTATTCGCTCGAATACAGCGAGAAGGTGTGTTCGCCACCGGTGAGCGCTTCGATCTCGCCCTCCCAGGTCACTTGCATGCGGCTGTTCTTGTCCTTGGTGATCGCCTTCTTCGGGTACTTGGGCAGATCGCTGAGGTATTGGTAGTTCACCTCGCTCTCGCGGCGTTCGAGGATTTGCTTGCCGTTGATCGCATAGCGCGCGGTCAGTGCGCCGGCCTTGCCCTTGGCGTCGTACAACTTCAGCGTCTTCGGCAGCGGCTGCAGGCCGCGCGGGTCGCCCAGGCGGGTGATCGAGTTGTTGTCCCACAGCAGGCCGTAGTTGCGGCTGGACACCAGGTACGGCACCGCCATGTCGATGTTGTTCTGCTGCAACTCGACGTTGCGCCCCTTCTGGTTCATCCAGCCCTGCTGATGCTGGCCGAAGCCGTACAGCGCTTCGTCAGCGGGCGACTGGAAGCGCTGGCGCACGCTCAGGTACTGCTTGCCCTCGGCCTTCAACGGCGCAAAGCTGCGGCCGCCGGCCACTTCCGACAGCACCGGCTTGCCGTTGGCATCGGCAAAACTGACATGGCCATCGACGGTGGAGATGCTGGCAGTGACCTTGCCGGTCTTCAGCTGCACGCTGTCGCCCTGCTCGGCCATCTGGAATGCGGTGTCGCCCTGCACCGGCACGCGCATCAGGCTGGGGCTGCGCGCGAAATCGCCGTCCGGGTCTGCGCTGACGCGGATGATGCCGCTGTCGACCACTTGCAGGCGCACCGGCGCGGCGCCCTTGGCGCTCGGCACCACGGTGACGCCATCGGCGGCCTTGCGTACTTCCTGCGCATGCGCGGCGTTGGCCAAAAGGGCCAGCGACAAGGCCAGGCACTGGGCCAGTGGCGTACGTCGGTTGGCAGGCACGGCACCGGCGGAACGGATGGTGGTTTGCATGATCACTCCCTTTGAATGACGAAACGGTGCCGCGGGGGCGGCAGCGCATGGGTAAGGCGAGGCGATGCCGTCGCGGCATCGCGGCGTTGTGGCAAGCGCGCTTATTTGTAGGTTGCCAGCTTGATCTTGAGCAGCTGCGGCACGCTGGAAAAGTTGACGCCGTAATCGGTCTGGTCGCCATTCCAGTTGCGCTGGAATTTCCAATCGTTGCCTTCGTACACACCTTCCTCGACACGGTCGTAGATCATGTTGGCGGTGGCATCGCTGGCCGGATGTAGAGTCACGCGCGCGTGGTAACCGGTGACCAGGAATTCGTCCGGGCTCAGTTCGGCGATCAACGCGGCGCCGATCGGTTCGGGATTACCCGGTGGGTCACCCTTGAACCAGAATTGCGGCACGCCATAGGTGATGGTGGCGCTCCAACGGTCGTTGAGCTTGAGCTCCTGCACGGCCTGGCCGGGTTCTTCGGCAGTGCCATGCAGCTTGCCTTCGGAAGCGGCCTTGGCGAACGGTCGCATGCCCATGCTGACGGCCTGAAACCCGAGCGCGAACGGCGCCAGCGTCTCTTCGTTGACGTGCTTGGCACCGAGCGGATAGTTGGAATAGCGGGTGTAGTCGATGCCGAAGGCCGACCAGCCGATGCCGTCATGGCCCAGCGTGGGGTACAGATAGCGCGCGTATTCCGGGCGGTTGCCGGTTTCGGCCACGAACAACGCGTTGTCCGGGCGTGCGTAACGTTCCAGCACCGTGGTGTACATGCGGTATTCGGGCATGTAGATGTCCGGCGCCAGCAGGTCGATATGCGGGCCGGCCGCCTTCCAGACATCCAGCACGTTGTCAGTGGGGCCACCGCTGGCGTACTGGCCGGGCTGGCCTGGATTGAACGGGCCGCGCAGCGCTGCATTGACGTACATCGGCAACGGATACTCGGCCTTGCCGGCTTGCGCTACCTGGTCGATGTAACGGCCGATCGACCACGCGTGGAAGATTTCGTCGGCATCGGCACCGAACACCTGCGCCCAGGTGCCCGGCTGCTTGTTCATGCGCTTGATCAACTCGTCCGGCACTGCGCCGTCGAACAGCTCCTGCGCCATCGGCGAGAAGTCGCGCACGCTGCCGTAGGTGCCCGCCTCGTTCTCCGGCTGGATCATGATCACGGTGTGCTGCGGGTCCACCTTCTTCAGGTGCTGCATGAAGGCGACGAACGCCTTGCGGTCGGCATCCAGCGTGGCCTGCGCATGCGGCGACAACGAACCGATCGACTTGCCTTCGCGGGTGACCACGCGCGGGAAGCGCTGGTTATCGGTCTTGACCCAATGCGGCGCGTACTGCGGGCCGTTGTTCTTCCAGGTTGCGAACCACAACAGCACCAGGCGTACCTTGTGCTCGCGCGCCTGGCCCAGCAGCGTATCGACGAAGGAGAAATCGAACCTGCCTTCTTCCGGCTCCACCTGTTCCCAGGCGATCGGCACCTGCACGGTGTTGGGGCCGAGCACCTGCATGGCCGGCCACACCTTGTCCATGATGCCGGGGTAGTTGCTGGAGTTGTTGACCTGCGCGCCCAGGATCAGGAACGGCGCACCGTCGACCATCAACGCATGCTTGCCGTCCTTGCTGACGAACTGCGGCATGGGCGTCTGTGCAGCCGGCGCCTGCGCGTTGTCCGGCGTTGCCGCAGCGGTGCTTGCAGCAGCAGTGTTGGTTGCAGCAGGTTTGCCGGCATTGCCCTTGTCGCCAGATTGGCAGCCAGCCAGGGCCAGCGTCAGCGCGGACAGCAGCAGCGGGCGCAGGCAACGCCGTGCGCTGGAATGGGACATGGCACGTGCAACGGGGGAATGCATGGACATAAGACTCCGTGTCACCAGGTATCGGTGCGGAAGGGGGAAACAGGAAGGGCGTCGCGATTGATCAGGTTGGCGTCGTCCGGGTTTTCGCTCCAGCCGTAGCGCACCGCGACCGGTGCGGCGACGGCATCGCTGCGCACGATCACGCGGTCGCCCTCGATCTGCGCGCTGGCCGGGTGAAAGCGGTGATCGGCGCCGGCAATACGAAATCCCTGCACGGCACCGCCGCCACGCACCTGCAGCGCACTGCCCTGCAAGTCGAAGCTCAGCACCGCCTTGCCGCCGTCAAAGCGCGCGCGCTTGAATACCGGCGCGCTGTACACCAGCGTTTGGCCGTACGCCACATGGCGTGCAGCAAGCGCAAGGCGATGACCGACATCGCGCTTGTTGGTGGGATGGATGTCGGTGGGGTTGCCGATGTCGATGATCACCGCCTGCCCGGTTGCCGGCAGCGCCAGCGTCTTGGACTGCGACTCGCGCAACAGTGCCCACGGGCTCAGCTCACCCGTGTCGCCACCGGCCTTGAAGTTGGCCAGCTGCACCCACAGGAACGGCAGCGTTTTGTCGCCGCGCTCGGCACGCCATTGCCGGATCATCGCTGCGAACTGCTCGCGGTATTTCACCGCGCCGGTGTCGGTGGCATTGGTTTCGCCCTGGTACCAGATCACGCCCTTGACCGGGAACGGCTGCAGCGGATGGATCATCTGGTTGTACAGCAGCGTGGGCAGCTGATTCTTGTTGTCGGTCAACGACACCCGCACCGCGGCCGGGCGGAATTTCCAGCCGCCCAGCGCACGCTTGGCACCGGCACTGGTCTGCACGAAGCGTTGTTCATCCGGGCCATGCATGCCGCCACCGCCGCTGAGGTCTTCCACGCGGACCGCAATGTGGTTGACGCCGGCCTTGAGCGCTGCAGCCGGCACCTGATATACGCGTGGCAGGTTCCATTGCTTTTCGGTGCTGCCGACCTGCTGGCCGTTGACGTAGGTGGTATCCGAATCGTCGATCTGGCCCACGCCCAAGGTGATGCCGGCCTTGGCCTCGGCAGCGCTGAGCGTCATGGTGGTGCGATACCAGGCGATGCCGTCCATGCCGTCGTAGCCACTGGATTCCCATTGCTTGGTGACCGGGATGCTGTCCCAGTCGCTGTCGTCGAACGCCGCTTCGCGCCATTGCGGCATCTCGCCTTCCACCTTGGGCCAACGCGCGATGCGCTTGCCGGTGGCGGCCTGCGCTGCGGCGTCGCGTTGCTTGATCGCCTCGATCGCGCCCTGGTTCTGATCGGCACTCAGGCCCAATGACGTAGCGTCCATCCACGCTTCGATCGCGCTGCCGCCCCAGGTACTGTTGACGATGCCGATCGGCACGCCGGTGCTGGCGCGCAGCTCCTTGGCGAAGAAATAGCCAACCGCAGTGAATTCACCGGCGTTGGCAGGCGTTGCGGCCTTCCACTCGCCACCGGTCAGGCGCACCTGCGGCTGCACCGACCACGATTTGGGCACCTTGAAGTGCCGTAGCTGCGCATCGTTGGCAGCGGCCACCGCTTGCGGGCCGTCGCTGGCCTGGGCCAACGGCCATTCCATGTTCGATTGCCCGCTGGCCAGCCACACATCGCCGACCAGCACCTCGCGCACCTGCAGCTCGCCCCCGTCGCCCTGCACACGCAGCACGTAGGGGCCACCGGCAGCGTGCGCAGGCAGCCTGACCTTCCATTGCCCTGTTGCGTCGGCCTTGGCGGTGGCGCGCTTGCCGTCGAAGCTGACCGTGATCGCGGCGTTGGGCGAAGACCAGCCCCACACCGGCATCGGCTGATCGCGCTGCAGCACGGCGCCATCGGCGAACAGCAGCGGCAGCGTTGGCACCGCCCAGGCAGCCGGACTGACCAGCACCAGGCCCAGCAGGCAGCCACGACGAACGAAAGAAGCGGTCATGCAGTGATCTCCAAAGTCGGCGCAGCCAGGCGGCGCGCAGCGCCGTACACGGTAAGACAGCGCGATGACGCGCGCAGCGACGCGGCGCTCATCGTGGATCGCCATAGAAGATGCCACGGCCACCGGTGGCAAAGTACACGCGCCCGGCAATCCGCGGGTCGCCGGTCACGCTATACGGTTTGCCGAAGCGATGGGCATCGTCGTTGATGCGTCGCCAATGGGCGCCTTCGTCGTCGGAGCGGAAGATGCCATCCACGCCGGCCACGCGCCCGGCCAAGTACAGGGCCGCGGGCGCGCCGGCACGCAGCGCCTTGCCGATGCCCAACGAGCGCGCTTCATCGGGTTTGGAAAGCGTGCGCAACTGGCCGTTCTGCCAACGCATCACGCCCAGCGTCGGGCTGGCCAGATACACCACACCCGCACGCCATGGGTCGGGCCGCAGTTGCGGGCGCGCACGTTCATCGCGCGCCGGGGTGCCGACCCGCTGCCCGGTATCGCGAAAGCTGGCCGCACCATCGCTGCTTTCGTACAGGCGCCCACTCACCCGATCGGCCGCATACCAGCGCTGCGCATCGACGCGGTCGGCCACCACCACCGCGGTATCGGGCAAGCCCTGCACGCGCTGCCAGTGCTTGCCGAAATCGCCAGTGCGCCACACCCCGCCTTGGTCCGGCACCCACACCACTTGCGATGCATCGGCGGCAATGGCAATGGTGCCTGCCCCCTGCCCGCGCGGCGGTTCGCTGGCGAATGCAGCCCAGTGCGTGCCACCGTCCTGCGAATACAGCGCGCGGATCTCGTTGTTGCGGCGATCGCGCACGGTGCCGCTGCGCACCACCCACTGCGGTGCCTGGCCGGCGGCGTCGATGCTTTCGCCATTGGTCAGGCGCGGGCCCAGATACTGCAACTGTGCGGTGTCCAACGCGTCATGCCGGAAGCCATCGATATCGCCCAGCGCGCTGAGCAGGTGCGCACCGGCCATCGGGCTGAGCAGATCCAGCGGCACGGTTTCTTCCAGCCCACGGTCCTGGAACCACCACTGCAGCGGCGGCTGCGTTGAAAACGTCTGCAGGTTGCGCGAGGCCCAGATGCCGTAGCCGGTGACGAACAGGGCGTGGTTGCCGTCGAACGGATCGATCGCCAGCGCGCCTATCCAGTGCGGCGTTGCGTGCGCGGTCCACGGCGCGGCGCTGTGATCGAACTGCGCACCCGCCAACAGCGGAACCCAGCTGCGCCCGCCGTCATCGCTGCGGAACACCTCATCGCGCGGCGCGCGGCGGCGGAAGGTGCTGGTCAGCAGCACCTGCGGATGTTGCGGATCCACTGCCACCGCCCCCCAGCCGAAGCCATCGCCGCTCGCCGGTTGCGGGATCGGGCTGATCTCGCGCCAGCGGCCCTGCATCGCGTCGTAATTCCACAGCGCGCCACCGGCCATCAGATCCGGGCCAGGGTGATCGCCATAGCTCAGGTACCACTGCCCAGCGTTGTTACCGGCCATGTGGTTGGGGCGCAGCCCCTTGGGTTGCCCGGCCACGGCCGCCCAGGTGCGCCCCGCATCTTCGGAGACGTACAGGCTGGTTTGCGCAGTGGAAACGCCCACATAGATGCGTGGTGTCGGATTGCCAGCACGGCCGCTGGCGGCGTCGAAGACGACGAAGGCGATGCCCACGGCCTGTTCGTTTCCGACATGGTTGCGTGCCGTGGCCCCTGCCAGTGCATCGGCTGGAAAGGTTTCCACCCGCGTCCAGTGCGCGCCGCGATCGTCGCTGCGCCACAGGCCTGCATCACGCGAGCCAAGCAACAGCACACGGCCGTCGTGCGGGTCCACCGCCAGCCGCTCGCCATTGGCGCGGCCCAATTGATTGCCACCGAGCTTGAACGGCAGATCGGCGCGTTCGAAATGCTTCCCGCGATCGAACGAACGCAACACGGCCGCATTGCCGGCGCGTTCGTGCATGTAGGTGCCAGCAGCCAGGTACAGCGCGTTCGGGTCGGCAGGATCGACCGCAAAGGCGTCGATTCCCATCAGATTCCAGTCGTCGGCCCCCAACCAATCGGTCAGCGCGACCCACTGCTGCGCCTGCGCGTCCCAGCGATAGGCACCACCGACATCGGTGCGTGCATAGGCAAGATCGCGTTCGGCCGGATGAAACAGCACGCCGGTGACAAAACCGCCCCCCCCGATGGCCACGCTGTGCCACTGATACGGTGCCGGCGTGCCGGGCTCGTCCGCAGATCCCTCGGACGGCATGAAGAGCACCACCAGCGTCAGGCAGACAGCAGTCAGCCACGCATGCGCTGCGGAAAAACGGCGCTTAGTAGGCGGATCGATCACGGCGATCATTCCTCCGGCTCCCCTCGCGATCGATGGCCTGGCCATCGATAGGAAAAACACCGGCCCAACGAGCTGCCTGCACAGCTCGCCGGACCGGCGACGCACTTCCTACGGCGCGTTCTACAGGCTGGCCCGCAACGTCAGGCCATACCGACGATCGTTGATCACGAAATCGCGGTAGCGCGACTCGGTGCCCAGATAGCTTTCGCGACGGGTATCGAGCAGATTCACGCCATCGAGCGAAATCGACCACACATCATTGATGTTGAAACGCAGCGAGGCATCCAGCTGGCCGAAGCCCTTGTTGTAGACCGGCAGGTTGCCGGTGCCGTTGCCCGCCGTGGTCACCAGCCAGTCGCTGCGCCAGTTGTAGGCCACACGGCCCTGGAAGCGCGCCGTTTCGTAGCTGAGGATCGCGTTGTAGCTGTTCTTGGACAGGCCCTCCAGCGGCACCGTCAGCGACTGGCCGTTGGTGTCGGTGGCGGTGGGGCTCGGCGCCTCGCTGTCGACGTAGGTGTAGTTGGTCTGCAGGCCGAAGCCGCTCAACCAGCCCGGCAGGAAGTCGAAGAACTGCGTGTAACCCAGTTCGGCGCCGCGGATCTTGCCCGAATCGCCATTGACCGGACGGGTGATCTGCCACACCTGGCCGTCGTACACCTCGTTGAAGACGGCGTTGGCGATGAAGCCTTCCACCTTCTTGTAGAACAGGGTGCCGTACATCATCGAGCCCTGGCCGAAGTACCACTCCAGCGCGGTGTCGAACTGGTCGGCCTTGACCGCTTCCAGACTCGGGTTACCCGCCGTGCCGGTGAAAGTGGAAGCGCCGTTCGAGGTACCGGTGCTCAGGCTCAGGTTCGGGTTGAGCTTGTCGAAGGTCGGACGCGAAATACCGCGCGAGGCGGCAAACCGCCATTGCAGCTGATCGCTCAGCATCCAACGCAGGTTCAAGCTGGGCAGCACGTCGGTGTAGGTCTGCTGCGCATCCACCGGAATCAGGCCACCACCTTCGGCATCGGTGCCGGTGCGCACGCCTTGCGAGCCCACTTCGGTACGCACCACGCGCACGCCGATGTTGCCATCGAACGGAATCTCGCCATCCACGCCAAAGCGCAGCACGCCATACGCCGCGTAGGTCTTCTCGTTCTGCGTGTTGATGTTGTTGGGGGCAAATTCCAGCGGGCTGGCACCGAAGGCAGCCAGGGTCTGCTGATAGTTCGCCACTGCCGCATCGGATGCCGTCAGGGTTGGCCCGAAGGCATGACTCTGGCCGCGGAAGAAGTCGGTGATCGGATTGGTCATCACACCGATGCCGGGGTACTGCGAAAACGGTGCGCCGTCGCAGTTGTTGATGCACATGAAGCGATAGATGTTGCCCTTGGTCTCGGCATCACGGTCGGTGTAACGCACACCGGCCTTGAAGCTGCGCACGAAGTCGCTGTCGAAGGCCAGATCCATATCCGAACGCCAGGCAAATTCGGTGCCCTTGTTGTCGTCCTTGTTGTCCAGGTGATAGCGCCAGCCGTTGTAGTTATTGACGTCGGCCAGGTAGCCTTCCGCACCGCTGGCATCGGTCACCGACAAGCGCGGCAGATCGCCCCGGAAATCGACGTTGAACTGCGGGCTGGTGACCTGACCGGTGGACAGGATGTAGCGCGTGCCGGTGGTGGTGGCATCGACATACTGGAAGTCGGTGCTCAGGGTCAGCTTTTCGTTGACCGTCCACTTGGCACCCAGCGAGTAATCGGTGGTCACCGAGTGGCGCTCGGTCAGGCTGGTATTGGATTCGGTCGGCACATTCTGGAACGAGCCGTTGACGAACTCGTTGCGGTTATTGACCTGGATGCCAGGCAAGCCCTGCATCGGGTTGGCGCCGGTCAGCGCGAAGAACGAATAATCGTGCCAGCTGAAGTCGTAGTCAGAACGCAGCACCTGCGTATAGACCTCCACTGCATCGTTCGGACGCCACTGCATCGCAAAGGCGCCGGTCTTGCGCTCGCGGTCGCCGACGGTGGTGTTGATGCCGGCGCCGTGCGGCACCGACACGCCCTGCCCTTCGTAGCCCGGCAGATCGGTCTGGGTGTACCACGGCTCGATCGAAATGGTGTCCTGGCGGAACGGGCTCTTCTGCTGCGAGTAGTTCACCAAGATGCCGATCTCGCCGATGCCGGTCTGCCAGCGATCGCTGAACAGGCCCGAGAACGCCGGCTTGCCGTCGTCGGCGAGGTCGTAATAGTTGTATTGCACGCTGCCGGCGATCTTGCGGCCGTCGTAGTCGAACGGCAGGCGCGTGCGCAGGTCCACGGTGCCGCCCAGGCCACCTTCGATCATGTCGGCAGACGGATTCTTGTAGACGTTGACGCCGCCGAGCAATTCGGCAGACACGTCTTCGAAGCTCAGGCCCCGGCCGTCGTTGGCGGTAAAGATGTCGCGACCATTGAGTTCGGTGCGTACCTGGGTCAGGCCGCGGATGGCGATCGCGCTGCCTTCGCCATAGTTGCGCGAAATCTGGATACCGGAGATGCGTTGCAGCGCTTCGGCCACATTATTGTCGGGCAGCTTGCCGATGTCTTCGGCAACGATGGAATCGACGATCTGCTCTGCGTTCTGCTTGACCAACTGCGCCTTGGTCACGCTGCTGCGGGTACCGGTGACCTGCACGGTGTCCAGCTGTTGCGTGGTCGCAGCCGAGGCCGGCGTAGCGGTGGTGGTCGCATCCTGCGCATAGGCCTGCGCGCTCAGCAGCGTGGCCACGCTGATGGCCATCACGGAGCGGCGGAAATCACGGATCGAACGCTGACCCACAGTCCGGCCTGCCGGAATGTGGCGATGTTGCACTGACATGGTGCTCCCTCCCAGGACGCATGTACTTCTAGTTTTTAGCGGGCCGGTGCGCGAGCGCCCGACCCGTCGTTGGTGCTGGCTTGGCATCTGCCGACGGCAAGACCGTGGCTGCGTAGATGCGGTGTAAACCCGAGCGGGCTTACCTGGTAGCTGCGGCCGGAGCATAGGGCGCGGCCGTCATGCCAGACCAATGAAATATTCCTGGAAAGGTATTCGCTAAAACTATAACAACCCCAGAAAACCCGGCAACTCTGGCATCGCAGGGTGACGGCGCAAGATTGAACGTGGCGGGCTCAACTCTGAGAGCCCGCGCACGTCGCCTGCGTGATCGCCCGCACTTACCAGTTCATGCGCAGCACCAGCGAGTAGCGCCGGTCGTTGACGAACCAGCTGCGCGTATACAGATGGTTATCGACCTCGCCCCCCGTGTAGGACGTCGGCCCCATCAACACCTTGGTCACCGTGTTGGTCAGATTGTTGGCCTGCACGCCGAGCTGCACATGCGGGTTGAAGCGATAGAACGCCGAGGCGTCGAGCTGGCCGTAATCGTCCGACCAGGTCGGCAACTTGGTCGACACGTCGCTGGCGGTGAGCAGGTAGCGCGAACGCCAGTTGTAGGCCAGGCGCAACGAAAGCGGCCCTTTCTCGTAGATGCCGGCCAGGTTGTAACTGCGCCGCGACAAGCCTTCCAGCGGCAGGCTCACACCGGTGACGGTGGTCTGGGTGTATGGGTCGGTGGCGGTGTTCGCGCCGCCGCTGCTGTCGACGAAGGTGAAGTTGGCATTGACGCCGAACCCGCTCAGCCAACCCGGCCAAGAATCGAAGAACTGCGTGTAGCCGTATTCGAAGCCGCGGATGCGCCCCTTGTCCATGTTGTACGGACGCGTCACCAGCCAGTCCTGCCCACCGTAATTTTCGGTGACGGTCTGGTTGGAGAAGTAATCCTTGACGCTCTTGTAGAACAACGTCAGGTACATCATGTCGCTGGTGTCGAAGTACCACTCCAGCGCGGTGTCGTACTGATTGGCCTTCATCGGCTGCAGATTCGGATTGCCGGCAGTACCGGTCCACCTGGAAACGGTGCCGTTGGACTCGGTGTTTGCCGCAAGCAGCAGGTACGGCTGCAACTGCGTGTAGTCCGGGCGCGCCATCGCTTTGGATGCGGCGATACGCCACTGCAGCGCGTCGGAGAACTTGAAGCGCATGTTGAAGCTCGGCAGCACGTTGGTGTAGCTGCCCTTGGCGTTGTTGGCGAAGTACTGCCCGGTGTACTGCTCGCGCAGCGCTTCCGAACCCGCGCTTCCCGACAGGTCGGGGAACTGGCCGTAGCCATTTGCCTCGGTCTTGGTCTGCACGATGCGCACGCCGATATTGCCGTCCACCGGCACGCCCAGCGCTTCGTCGTTGCCGAAGTACATCACCGCGTAGGCGGCCTGGGTGCGTTCGAACTGGCGGTTGATGTCCTGCAGCTGGTACTTGTCCGGTGCCCAGCCCGACCCGCGCAGCGCCACGATCTGCTCGATCATCCTCGAGGTACCGGCGTAGTCCTTGACTGCGGCGTTGCTCGGAAAATAGAGACTGTTGGGCACATCGATCTTGCCGCGGAACAGATTGGAATACGAATACAGCTGCGAGGTGCCGGTCATGTAGGTGGCCAGATCGGCCAGTCCGGTCCCATTGGCGGTGTCGGGAATCTGCGCCCAGTTATCGCTGATCACACCCCAGTTGTAGCCGGAGTTTTTGTTGATCTGGGTGCGGTCGGTGGCGCGGATGCCGGCACGGAAGGTGCGCAGCCAGGCACTGTCGTCGAATGCGTATTCCAGGTCGAAGCGCGTGGCCAGTTCGCGGCCGCGATTCTTCGCCAGATGGTCCATGGCCGCACTCCAGAAATAATTGGAGGGGTTGCTGGTGTAGGTGCTGTCGGCAATCCCGACCGATGGATATTTGCCGCTCAGATCGAAGGTCAGGCCCGGCAGGTAGATCGAATCGAACAGGGTGAAGTCCAGCGAATCGCTTTCCGAGCGCACCAGCTGCATATCGCCGCGCACGGTGAGGTTGCCGGTGAGCTTGTGGGTAAAGCCGCCGGACAAATCCGAGGTGGTCGTGCTCTGCTGCGCGTAGCGGTTGTTGGTGTAGAAGCGCACGCCATCGTTGCCGGTGACGTTGCCGCGCCAGGAACTGGATGCCGGCGAGCCACTGACGAAGCGGCCGTCGGCATCGTAGGTAAATTGCGTTCCGGGGGCCGGGCCAATCGCGTTGGTGTCGTCGTTGAAGAACGCCGCGCGCTCCTGCCAGTTCATGTCGTAACTGGAGCGCATGTACTGCACGTAGATCTCGGTGTCGTCGCTAGGCCGCCACTGGAACGCGCCGGCCACGCCATTGCGCTTGCGCTCGAAATCGAGCTGCCGCCAGTTGACGCCGCCAGGCACGTAGACCTTGTCGAAGCTGGTGCCTTCCAGCAGCGCCGCATCGGTGCGACGCACGAACGGCTCGACCTGGATGCCATCGCTGCGCGTGGCCAGTTCCGAATGCGCCACATCCACCATCAAGCCCATCTCGCCGAGGCCGGTGTTCCAGCGATCGCTGAAGAGAAACGAGCCCGATGGCTTGTAGGTCTTGCTGAAATCGCCGTAGTTCACGTCGGCGGTCGCACCGATCACCCGGCCCGGCTGGTCGAACGGCATGCGCGTGCGCAGGTTGACCGTCCCGCCCAGACCGCCTTCGATGATCTCGGCCGACGGGTTCTTGTAGACGTCCACGCCTGCCATCAGTTCGGCCGGCACATCCTCGAAGCTCAGACCGCGGCCGCTAGCGGCGCTGAAGCTGTCGCGGCCATTGAGCTCGCCGCGCACCTGGGTCATGCCGCGAATCATCACGCCGCTGCCTTCGGCAGAGAAGTGATCCGGATCGTTACGCGCCATGAAGTGATCGATGGTCACGCCGCTCACCCGTTGCAGGGTTTCGGTGACGCTGCGGTCGGGCAGCGCACCGATGTCCTCGGCACTGACCGAATCGACGATCTGTTCGGCATCGTGCTTGATCGACTGCGACTTGATGAGGCTGGCGCGCACGCCGCGCACTTCGACCGCATCCAGGTCGGTGGCCTTGCTCGCGGTGCTCGAGGAAGCATTCTGGGACGACTGCGCCTGCTGCGCATAGACCGGCGCAGCGAGCAAGAGCCCGATGCTGATGGCCATGGCGGAACGGCGCAACGAAGGCAAACGACGGGCGAACACGCCCGTACCTGCCGAGGCATGGCTGGAACACTGGTACATCTGAATCCCTCCCAGGACGCAAGACGATTGAAACGGGTTGTCGCCGCGCAGACGCGCGGCGTGATCACGCAAAAAACGGGCGATGTCGCCCGTCAATTCCCTCCAGCAGGCGGCTTGGCCGCCGATCGCGTGCCCGACGTTACGTGCGCTTCAGCATGCGATCTGGCTCACACGTATAGGCGCACCACGCAGCGCCAGCCAATGAAAATTTCACAGGCTGCTATTCCGCTGCGGAATAGCGAGGGACGCATTGGTCAGGCAAGGGAGTCCGGCACGCGTAGCGCGGGATACAGACGTCGGGCCGTGGTGCGCAACGCCTGCAAGATGCGCTCGGCACCGGGCGGCAGGATGTAGTCGCGTCGTCGGATGATGCCGAACGATTCCATCCGCACGCCCAGTTCGATCGGCAGCACGGTGAGCAATTTCGCCTGGATCAACGGCGCCACCGATTCCACCGGCAGGGCGGTCAGCATGTCGGTGCCGCGCAGCAGGGTCGAGGTAACCGGCAGGGACGAGGTTTCGATGGCATTGGTCGGCGTCTGCACGCCGTGCTCCATGAACATCGAATCCAGGCGCGCGCGCAACACGCTGTCGGCGGGCGGCAAGATCCAGCCATGCCGTACCAGATCGGCATGCTGCAGGCCGGCGCGGCTGGCCAGCGGGTGCCCGGCACGCGCGATCACCGAATGCGGCTCGTCGGCCAGCGGTTCGAACTCCAGTTCGCCCACCCCTTCCGGGCCGAGGATGCGCCCGATCACGATGTCCAGCTGCCCGTCCAGCAACTTGGCCACCAGCGGACGGCTGTAGTCCATTTCCACACGCACCAGGATGTCCGGAAACTCGCGCTTGACCTCGGCGATGGCCTGCGGCACCAGGTTGGTGCCCGGATTGACCACCGTGCCGATCGAAGCCTGGCCCATGCGCCCGGCGCGTAGCGCGGCGATTTCTTCCTGCGCCCGCCCAATCTCCGACATGGCCGCGCGCGCGCGCCGGATCAGCACATGGCCATACCAGGTGGGCTCAACGCCACGGGCATGCCGCTCGAATAACTTCACCCCCAGCATGTCTTCCATTTCTGCCAGCAGCTTGGACGCGGCCGGTTGCGTCATGCTAGCGGCCTCAGCCGCGCGCAATACCGAGCGCTGTTCGTGCAAATGCAGCAGCAGCAGGAGCTGGCGCGTCTTGAGCCGGGCTGCGTTGAACCAGGGAGTACCGGAATTTGCCATAGCGTGCGGTTGCGGCCGTGTATTCGTCGGAGGAATAGAATATGCCGAAAATTTCATTTGCAGCACATATCTCCCCGCGCGAGGCTATCGAACGCCGCAGCAGGAGCCCCTACCTCCCGGGCGCGGTCAGAACAGACGTGACCTGCCCGTCCGCGGGCGGCAACACGCGGCCAAATATGCGGAGGTGGAGAACGATGACGGCATCATGCCCGCCGATTGCAGGCCGTAGGACGGCGCACGCGTGTCCAGGCGGCGCTCCCTCAAGGTCGGAATCCATCGCCTTCGTCGTTACACGCTCTCTTGCCATATTGCGCATCGGCCGCCATGCCACGACCCGCAGTCGCGCAGCCTCCCCCGACGTTGCCGGCCACCCGGTCGCCAACCGCCGCTTTCCGCTCTACCGCGAGTAACCGCATGACTTCAGATACCACCGCCAGCCCGTTCGTCCTGCCCCTGGTCGCCATCCTGCGCGGCATCACGCCGGAAGAGACGCTCGACCATGTCGGCGCACTGATCGACGCCGGCTTCGATGCGATCGAAATCCCGCTCAACTCGCCGCGCTGGGAGCAGAGCATCGCGCTGGCGCAACAGGCCTATGGCGAGCGCGCCTGGATCGGTGCCGGCACCGTGTTGCGCAATGACGATGTCGACACCCTGGTCGAGATCGGCGCGCGCTTTATCGTCACCCCGAATACGCGTCCCAGCCTGATCCGTCACGCGGTGTCGCGCGGCCTGACCGTGGTGGCTGGTTTCGCCACCGCCAGCGAGGCGTTCGACGCCATCGACGCCGGCGCAACCATTCTCAAGCTGTTCCCGGCCGCGACCTATGGCGCCGCGCATGTGCGCGCGCTGCGCTCGGTGCTGCCCACGCACATCCCGGTCTACGTGGTGGGCGGCGTCAGCCCGCAGACCCTGGCCGGCTTTATCGCCCAGGGCGCTGCCGGCGCCGGCATCGGTGGCGAACTGTACAAGCCCGGCCAATCGCTCCAGACAACCCAGACGCATGCACGCGCCTTCGTGCAGGCCTACCAGGAACTGCAAGGATGAAGATCACCCGCCTCACCACCTACCACGCCGCGCCGCGCTGGCTGTTCCTCAAGGTCGAGACCGACGAGGGCATCACCGGATGGGGAGAGCCGGTCATCGAAGGCCGCGCGCGTTCGGTGGAGGCCGCCGTGCACGAACTGGCCGGCTATGTCGTGGGCAAGGATCCGGCGCGCATCAACGACCTGTGGCAGACCCTCTACCGCGCCGGCTTTTATCGTGGCGGCGCCATCCTGATGAGCGCCATCGCCGGTATCGACCAGGCGTTGTGGGACATCAAGGGCAAGACGCTGGGCGTGCCGGTGTACGAGTTGCTGGGCGGGCTGGTGCGCGACCGCATGAAGACCTACCGCTGGGTGGGCGGCGACCGCCCCGGCGCCATCATCCAGCAGATCACCGACTATCGCGCGCTGGGCTTTGACACCTTCAAGTTCAACGGCACCGAAGAAATGAAGCTGATCGACAGCGCGCGCGCGGTCGACGCGGCGGTGGTCAAGGTGGCGGAAATTCGCGAGGCCTTCGGCAACAGCATCGACTTCGGCATCGACTTCCACGGCCGCGTCGGCGCGCCGATGGCCAAGGCCTTGCTGCGCGAGCTCGAACCGTTCAAGCCACTGTTCGTCGAGGAACCGGTGCTGGCCGAACAGGCCGAGTATTACCCACGCCTGGCCGCCAGCACTTCCATTCCGCTTGCCGCCGGCGAGCGCATGTTCTCGCGCTTCGAATTCAAGAACGTGCTGTGCGCCGGCGGCATCGGCATGGTGCAACCGGACCTGTCGCATGCCGGCGGCATCACCGAATGCGTCAAGATCGCCGCAATGGCCGAAGCCTACGATGTGGGCTTTGCCCCGCACTGCCCGCTCGGCCCGATCGCACTGGCCGCGTGCCTGCACGTGGACTTCGTTTCGCACAACGCCGTGCTGCAGGAACAGAGCATCGGCATCCACTACAACGAAGGCGCCGACCTGCTCGATTACGTCATCAACAAAGACGATTTTCACTGCGTGGATGGCAGCATTGCGGCCCTGCCCAAACCTGGGCTCGGTGTGGAGATCGACGAAGAGATGCTCAAGCGCGCAAACGAAAATCCGCCGGACTGGCGCAACCCGGTGTGGCGCCACAGTGATGGCAGCATCGCCGAATGGTAAGCACGCCCGAACACACCGCCGTGCTGGCGGTCGACAGTCGCTGCACGCATGGCGAAGGCGTGCTGTGGTGCGAGCAGCGCCAGGCGCTGTACTGGGTCGACATCAGCGAAAAACGCCTGTGGCGACACCACCCGGCCAGCGCGCAGTCGCGCTACTGGACGCTGCCCGACCGCCCCGGCTGCATCGGCCTGATGCACGACGGCCGCGTGCTAGTCGCGCTGGCCAAGGCGATCGGCATTGTCGATCCGGACACCGTCGAAGAAGACGCGCTGCCCTTCGAAAAACTGGCCGACGTGGAAGCGGACAACCCGCTCACGCGCAGCAACGATGGCCGCGTCGACCGGCATGGCAACCTGGTGTTCGGCACCATGGACGAGCACGACAGCAAGGCCGCACGCGGTGCGTTCTACCAATTTTCGCTGAAGCACGGCTTGCGCGCCCTGCCGCTGCCGGGCGTTTCGATCCCCAATTCGATCTGCTTCGGCCTCGACGGCCGCACCATGTATTACTGCGATTCGGTGCGCCCGCAGATCCTGTGCTGCGATTACGACCCGCAGACGGCGCAAACCACCAACACGCGTGTGTTCACCACCCTCGATCGCGATGACGCCGAGCCGGACGGCTCGATCATCGACAGCGAAGGCCACCTGTGGAACGCGCAATGGCGTGCGTCGCGCGTAGTGCGTTATCGCCCCGACGGCAGCGTGGAGCGCATCGTGCAGCTGCCGATCAAGCATCCCACCTGCGGCGCCTTCGGCGGCGCGGCACTGGACCGCCTGCATGTGATCAGCTCGCGCCTGGACCATAGCGCCGACGAACTCGCGCGCATGCCCGAAGCCGGCAGCCTGTTTGTCTGCGACCTCGCCATCGCGGGCCTGCCCGAAAGCCGGGTGGCGAGCGCATGATCGCCATCGATTGGGGCACCAGTAGCCTGCGTGGCTATCTGCTCGATGCCGACGGCAAGGTCGTTGCGCAGCGCCGCGGTAGCGACGGCATCCTGGCCTGCCAGGGCCGCTTCGACGCAGTGCTGGCTGGCCTGGTCGACGGCTGGGACGGCCCACTGCTGCTCTCGGGCATGATCGGCAGCCGCAATGGCTGGGTCGAGCAACCTTACCTGCCCTGCCCGGCCGACACCGCCACGCTCGCCCAGGCGATGCGCTGCTACGACGCCCTGTTGCCCGGCCGCGCACTGTGGTTCGTGCCCGGCGTCAGCACCGGCGAACAGGCCGGCGTGCCCGATGTGATGCGTGGCGAAGAAACCCAACTGGTCGGGCTGATCGCCGCGCTCGGCGACGGCGCGCATGTCGCCTGCCTGCCCGGCACGCACAGCAAATGGGCGCAGATCGCCAACGGCCAGCTGACGGGTTTTGCCACCGTCATGACCGGCGAGTTGTACGCCGTGCTGCGTCAGCACAGCATCCTGGGCAAGCTGATGGACGACGATCATGCCGCGCTGGACGCTGACGCATTCCTCCAAGGTGTCGACCGCAGCAACGACCCCGGCGGCCTCAGCCACCACCTGTTCGGCACCCGCACGCTCGGCCTGTTCGAACGCCTGTCCTCCGCGGCGCTGCCGTCCTACCTCTCGGGCGTGCTGATCGGCCACGAACTGCGCGCGCACCGCGGCGCTCACGCCATCGTGCATCTGGTCGGCAGCCCTGCTCTGGCGCAACGCTACGCATTGGCACTGCAGCACCTGGGCGTCGAAAGCCGGCTGCATCCGGAAGATCTGGCTGCGGCAGGGTTGTTCGCGCTGGCCAGGCAGCGCGGACTGGCCTGACAGCCCGGCACGAAAAGCGCCAACAACTCCACACCCATCACGCGACTGCTTTAGAATTGGAAGGCTAAACGCCGGATTCCGCCATGCCTTTTGTTGTCACCGAAAACTGCATCAAGTGCAAATACACCGACTGCGTCGAGGTTTGTCCGGTGGATTGCTTCCACGTCGGCCCGAACTTCCTGGTCATCGACCCGGACGAGTGCATCGACTGCACCCTGTGCGAGCCGGAATGCCCGGCCAACGCGATCTATCCCGAAGACGACGTGCCGGCGGGCCAGGAAGCCTTCGTGGCACTCAACGCCGAACTCGCCAAGGCCTGGCCGGTGCTGACCGTGCGCCAGGAGCCGGCACCGGATGCCGCCGAATGGGATGGCAAGCCCAACAAGTTGCCGCTGCTGCAGCGCTGAGCTGCACGACCGGGCGCGGCCCGGAGCCACACCGCTGCACGCACCTCGCAGTGCACTCGGCACTAACGCAAAACGGGCGCCCAAGGCGCCCGTTTTGCCATCCAGCAAACCGAACCGGCTTCAGCCGCCCAGTTTGCTCTTCAGCGAGGAGATCACCGCCACCGGCGCAGCCGCCGTGGCCGGCATGCCGCGCGGGTCCACGGCCGACACATAGCTGCCCGCATCGACCTTGACCACGCGCACCAGGAAGCTGGAACCTTCGTAGCTCACATCGTAGGAACCGAGCATCTGGGCCTTGCTGGCAATGGTCAGGCCCGGGATATCGGCCAACGCCGCGCCCACCTTGGCAAACACCTCGTCGCGCTCGCCCGGCACGGTAAAACCGCTGTTGGCGCTCGCCGACGGCGGCGTGTTGCTGTTCTGCTGCGTGGTGGAGGCCAGCGTCGGCACCTTCATCGCACCGGAGGTGTCGGGCAGGTTCAGGTCCGGCGGCACTTCCAGCGGACGAGCTTCCGGCGCCAGCGCATAGTCGCCGCGCGCGCCCTTATGGAACCAGCTGCAACCGCTCGTGGCGGCGACAGTGGCGGTCGCCAGCAACGCGAGCGACAGCACGCGGACGGGGGAAACGGAATGACGCATCGATAGATCTCCTGGGTCAGGCCGCGAGCATTTCGCGGCTGGAAAGCGCTTCCAACGCAATGGCGTCGGCGGCAAGGCGGTCGGCAGCAGGCTGGTGCACCGCAGAAAGAGGCAGCAGCGGCAAGCGCAGGCCGTGGCCGATCCCGGCGCGCTGCAGCAGCGCCTTGACCGGGATGGGATTGGATTCGATTCCGCAGAAGCTGTGGTATTCGCTCAACCGCGCGTCCCAGGCGGTGGCAGCATCGCGCTGGCCGTCGCGGGCCAGATCGCACAGGCGCCGGTACGCCGCCGGCAAGGCGTTAGAAGCGACCGAGATCAGCCCGGCAGCGCCGGACAACATCGCGTGCGCCGCGCTGCCATCGTCGCCGCTGAGCACCACAAAACTGTCGCTGCGCAGCGCCACCAGTGCAGCGATGCGCTCGGGCTCGCTACGTGCTTCCTTGATGCCGACGATGTTCGGATGACCCACCAGCTCGGCCACCGTCTCCGGCAGCAGGTCGCAGCCGGTACGGCCCGGCACGTTGTACAGCACCACCGGCAGGCCACCTTCGTTGGCCACCGCCAGAAAGTGGGCCTTCAACCCGGCTTGGGTCGGACGCACATACGGCGGCGTCACCACCAGCGCGTACTGCGCGCCCAGCGCCGCAGCGCGACGTGTCTGCGCAATGGTCTTTGCCGTGCCGGACAAGCCGGTGCCGGCAAGCACCGGCACCCGGCCGGCGACCTGTGCCACAGCCGCGCGCAGCAGCGTGTCGTATTCGTCGTCGCTCAGTGCGGCCGCTTCACCGGTGGAGCCGGCAACCACGATTCCCTGCACGCCGCCGTGCAACTGCTGCTCCAGCAGCCGCCGCCAGGCATCCAGGTCGAGTGCGCCATCGGGACCGAAGGGGGTCGCCAGCGCGGTGATGATGCCGGAAAGGGACAAGATTCTGCTGCTCTTACGTGACAGGAAAAGGCCCGCGCGCACGCGGGTTGCGACCGCCTGCATGTTACTTGCGGCGCGAAACCACGGGCAAGTATGCTGGTCACCGCCAGGGCGCCTGCCCGGGCGGCCATTCAGCCTGATGCAATGCCGGAAGCCCCTTTGACCGACTCTACACCCCGGCCTTCGCCGACCGAAAATCACCTCCTGATCAACGCCTACACGACGCATCCGGAGTCCCCCCTGTTGCCCGTCACTCGCCGCATCGCCGACAGCGGCTGCAATCTCGTGGACGCCCGTCTGGCCACGGTGGGGCGCGACGTCTCGGTCACCGCACTGGCAACCGGCTCCTGGGATTCGGTCGCCAAGCTCGAAGCCATGCTGACCCGGCTCGAACGCGAAGAAGGATTGAAACTGGTGTGGTATCGCACCGGCCCCAAGCAGACCCAGTCCAACCTGCTGCCCTACATCGTCGAAGTGATCGCCGCCGACAAGCCGGGCATCCTGTTCCAGCTGGCCGATTTCTTCGACCGCCAGGGCATCACCATCGAAAACCTGCAGAGCACGCGCTACCGCGCCATGCAGACCGGCGCGGAGATGTTTTCGGCGCAGGTGACGATCGGCGTGCCGGCCAACATGCACATCGCCGCATTGCGCGATGATTTCCTGGAATTCTGTGATCACCTCAATCTCGACGCGATCATGGACCCGATGAAGTTCTGAGGCACCCGTCAATGGCCATCGCGATCTCTGCGCTAAAACAGATGTTCGACCACATCCGCTCCGAGACCGATTGGAATCTCGACGGCCCGCTGCGCTGGGAATACTTCTTCGCCGATCCTGCGCAGGAGCCTCTGCAGAAGCTCGCCGAGCAACTGAACCAGGACGGCTATCGCGTCATTGACATTTTCCTCGGCGAACGCGACGAAGACGACGGCGATGACGAAGAGTCGTACTTCCTGCATGTGGACAAGAAAGAACACCACACCATCGAGTCGCTGAATCAGCGCAATGTGCAGTTCGACGCACTTGCCAAACGCTTCCATGTGGCTGCTTATGATGGGATGGACGTCGGCCCGGCCTGACCGCGCCGTCGCCCCTCCACTTTGGGCTGAGCAACGATGACCGACGCTGTGCTGGAATTACCCGCCGCAACCTTCGACCTGCCGCTGGCGCTGTCCGGCGGCACCCACACCACCCTGCGCGACCATGCCGGCACATGGCTGGTGCTGTACTTCTACCCGAAGGACAGCACGCCCGGCTGCACCACCGAAGGCCTGGACTTCAATGCCTTGCTGCCGCAGTTCAAAAAAGCGGGCGCGATGGTGTTGGGCGTTTCGCGCGATTCGGTGAAGTCGCACGACAACTTCTGCGCCAAGCAAGGCTTCGCCTTCCCGTTGATCAGCGACAGCGATGAAGCGCTGTGCCGCGCCTTCGACGTGATCAAGGAAAAGAACATGTACGGCAAACAGGTGCTCGGCATCGAGCGCAGCACCTTCTTGCTGTCGCCCGAGGGGCATGTCGTGCAGGAATGGCGCAAGGTCAAGGTCGCCGGCCATGCCGAGGCCGTGCTGGCCGCAGTAAAGGCGCACGCCAAACAGTGACACCCCTCGCTTCCCGCGTCCTCCATCACCCTGCAGCTGCAGGCGTGATGGCTCGCCCCTGCTCCATCACTTGGAAGACCCAATGACCCGAGGCAAGCGCATCTACGTGCTGGACACCAACGTGCTGATGCACGATCCCACCGCGCTGTTCAAGTTCGAGGAACACGATGTGTTCCTGCCGATGCAGGTGATCGAGGAGCTCGACAACGCCAAGAAGGGCACCTCCGAAGTCAGCCGCAATGCACGCCAGGTCAGCCGTTTCCTGGACGAATTGCTGGAAAACACCAACGCCGAGCAGATCCAGGCCGGCATCCTGCTCAGCCATCCGCAGGGCATCCAGCTCAAGGGCCAGGCCGCGATCGGACGGCTGTTTTTCCAGATCAAGCCGATCGACCCGGGCCGCACCTTCGGCGAAATGCTGCCGGACAACAAGATCCTGGCCTCGGTGCTGGCGCTGCGCGAAGAAAATCCGGATGTGCCGGTCATCCTGGTGTCCAAGGACATCAACCTGCGCATCAAGGCCTACATCAGCGGCCTGGTCGCCGAGGACTATCAAAACGACCGTGCGTTGGACGATTTCAGCCTGCTGTTCACCGGCGCCATCGAGCTGCCGGAAGATTTTTGGCAGAAGCACAACGAAGATCTGCGCAGCTGGAACGAACGCGGCCGCACCCATTACGAAATCGTGCTGGCCGAGGACGAAGACTGGTATCCGAACCAGTACCTGTACCTGCCCGGCGAAGATGACGTGGAGCTGCGCGTGGCCAAGGTTGGCGGCGGCAAGGCCACCTTGTGCCTGGTCGACGATTTCCGCAGCGGCCAGCATGCGGTCTGGGGCATCGTGGCACGCAACCGCGAGCAGAATTTCGCGCTCAATGCGCTGATGGACCCGGAGATCGACTTCGTCACCCTGCTCGGCACCGCCGGCACCGGCAAGACCTTGCTCGCACTGGCTGCAGGCCTGGCGCAGACCATGGACCAGCAGCGCTACCGGGAAATCATCATGACCCGTGCCACTGTCAGCGTGGGCGAAGACATCGGCTTCCTGCCGGGGACCGAAGAAGAAAAGATGACCCCGTGGATGGGCGCACTGACCGACAATCTGGAAGTGCTCACGCACAATCAGGAAGGCGGCTCGTGGGGCCGTGCGGCCACCAACGACCTGCTCGCCAGTCGCATCAAGATCCGCTCGATGAACTTCATGCGCGGTCGCACCTTCCTGTCGCGCTATCTGATCCTGGACGAGGCGCAAAACCTCACGCCCAAGCAGATGAAGACGCTGATCACCCGCGCCGGCCCCGGCACCAAGATCGTGTGCCTGGGCAACGTCGAACAGATCGACACCCCGTACCTCACCGAAACTACTTCGGGGCTGACCTACGCGGTGGATCGCTTCAAGGCATGGCCGCATAGCGCGCATATCACGCTGCGTCGCGGCGAGCGCTCGCGTCTGGCCGACTTCGCTTCGGAGGTGTTGTGATGCGCACCTATCGCGGCGCGTTGGCGCTCGCCGTGATCGCGCTGGCCGGCTGCGCCAGCACGCAGGGGCCAGCCAGCGTGCCGACCAATCTCAAGAACGGCCAGTCCTGGATCATCACCCGGCAGAGCGTGGCCGAACAGGTGTTGCAGACCTGCTCGCGCGACAGCCCGGCACGGCATCCAGGCCAGATCAGCGGCTATTGGGCGCCGAGCCATCAGCAGATCGAACAGCTCGAAGCGCGGCAGGATGCGTTGACGCCCACCATTGCCGAGCCACGCGAGTTCGACCGCCAATACGTGGGTGTGGTGATCCAGGGCCAACAGTTGATCTACGTCAACGCGTTCAAGCTTCCCAACGACCCGCCGGTGAAACCGGCGCGGGAAGCGATCCAGGTCTGCGACGGCGGCAGCATGTTCTGGGGTGCGCTGTACGACCCGCAAACCGGCGCGTTCTCGCAGATTGCGATCAACGGTAGCCCCTGACCCGCGATGGGAATCCTGCTACCGCGCTGGGTCTGGATTGGCGCGGTGGCATTGTCGACCGTGGCCGGCATGGTCAATGTGGTGGGCTACCTGGGATCCGAGCACCAGGTGGTCAGCCATCTCACCGGCACGACCAGCCTGCTCGGCGTTGCCCTGGCGCAAGACGCCGCCCCGGACATCGGCTTTCTTTGCGGCATCCTCATCGCCTTCTGCGCAGGCGCCATGCTCAGCGGACTGATCATCCAGGACGATGTCGTACGGCTTGGACAGCGCTACGGCGCCGCGTTGCTGCTCGAGGCGCTGCTGTTGCTGGGCGCGATTGCACTGTTCAAGTTGCATCATGTCGGCGGCGTCCTGTGCGCCGCTGGCGCCTGCGGCCTGCAAAATGCGATGGCGACCACCCTCAGCGGTGCAGCGGTCCGCACCACGCATTTGAGCGGCATGTTCACCGACCTGGGAATCGGCCTGGGGCACCTGCTGCGCGGGCGTCCGCTGCAGGTGCGGCGCCTCACGCTGAGCGCGCTGATCATCAGCGGTTTTCTCGGCGGCAGCATCCTCGGAACCTTGCTGTTCCAGCGCTGGCAGTACGACGCGCTCTACCTGCCCGCCAGCCTCACCGGATTGACCGGCGCCGGTTATGTCGCCTACCTGCAGTGGCGCCGCTGGCGCACAGGATGATGCGCACATCCTCCGGCCAGCAGTGCAGAATCGCCACATGACTACGCCCAGTACGCTGTCCGCATTGAGCATCGCCGGCTCCGACTCCGGGGGCGGCGCCGGCATCCAGGCCGACCTCAAGACCTTCGCCGCGCACCGCGTGCACGGCTTGTCGGCGATTACCGCATTGACCGCGCAACACACCCGCGCCGTCACCGCCGTGCATCTTCCACCGTTGTCGTTTTTGCAGGCGCAGGTGGACGCCTGCTTTGCCGATTTCGAGATCCAGGCGGTCAAGCTCGGCATGCTGGCCAATGCCGACGTCATTCATTGCGTGGCCGACCTGCTTGAGCGATATCGCCCACCGTTCGTGGTGCTCGACCCGGTGATGGTATCCACCAGCGGCGCGCGCCTGCTCGAAGATGCGGCACTGGATGCGCTGCGCACGCGCTTGCTGCCGCTGGCCACCCTGGTCACCCCCAACACGCCCGAGGCCGAGTTGCTGACCGGCCGCCGCATCGACAGCGCCGACGCCGCCGAACATGCCACCGCCGCCTTGCTCGACCTGGGCGCCAACGCCGTGCTGCTCAAGGGCGGACATCTGCACGAAGGCGCACGCGTGCTCGACCGCTTCGATGACGGCGTGACCCAGGATGTGTTCATGCACCCGCGCCTGCAGGTCGATGCGCACGGCACCGGCTGCAGCATATCGGCGGCGATTGCCGCACAGCTGTGCCAGGGCCTGTCGTTGCTCAATGCCTGCGAAGCGGCGATCGATTACGTTGCACGCGCCATCCGCATTGGCCAACGCCCCGGCCACAGCGATGTGCTGGTGCTCGACCACTTCGGCGCCGCGCCCGGCGCATGAGCGTGCAGACCGACACCCTGCTCGCCAGCGCTGCAGATGGGCATCGCTGGCAGGTCATCCGTTGCGCACCGCCGCACCCGACGACAACGCTGCTGTGGCTGCCGGCATTGGGCGTGGCAGCGCGGCATTACCAACCCTTCGCACAGGCGCTCGCGTCCACCGGCGTTGCGGTGTATCTGCACGAATGGCGCGGCAATGGCAGCAGCACGCTGCGCCCGTCGCGTGAGCACGATTGGGGCTATCGCACGCTGCTTGCAGACGACCTTCCCGCCAGCCACGCCCTGCTCGATATCCACGACCCGCAGCTGCCGCGCATGGTCGGTGGACACAGCCTCGGCGGTCAGCTCGCGTGCTGCTACGCCGCGCTGCATCCGGTGCAATTCGCCGAGCTCTGGCTGGTGGCCAGCGGCTCGCCGTACTGGCGCAATTTTCCCGTGCCGATGCGTTACGGCCTGCCCCTGGCGTTTCGGTTGTTGCCTTGGCTGGCGCGCAGGCAGGGCGTGCTGCACGGGCGCAAGCTCGGTTTTGGCGGTACCGAAGCACGCAGCCTGATTGCCGACTGGGCGCAGGTCGGCCGCAGCAATCGCTATCGCGCGGCAGGCGCGCCATGGGACCTGGAACGGGCACTGGGCCAACTGCGCGTGCCGATCCGCGCAGTGACCCTTGCGCGCGACACGTTGGGTCCGGCAGGTGCGCTGCGCGCATTACTGGACAAGATGCCGCAGGCACACCCACGCCATGTGCGATTGGACGATGGGCACCTCGGCGCACGCAGCGATCATTTCGCGTGGATGAAAACGCCTGCGGCCGTGGTCGCTGCGCTGCGTGACGCGCCTGACCACGACCTCGACGGCGCTGGAATTTCACAAAGGGATTGACGGCCCCGTCGGTCATCCGCATAATTCCGCTCCTGACGAGGCGCCCGTAGCTCAGTTGGATAGAGTACCTGGCTACGAACCAGGCGGTCGGGAGTTCGAATCTCTCCGGGCGCACCATCCTCAGAACAAGAAGAATAAGAAGACAGCACGCACGCGCTGATTTTCAGTTAAAAAGATCCGATCGCCCTGCGTCAGATCTGCAAGTCAAAACAAGATATGCGCCCGTAGCTCAGTTGGATAGAGTACCTGGCTACGAACCAGGCGGTCGGGAGTTCGAATCTCTCCGGGCGCACCAATCTTGAAGAAAACGACCAGCTTGCTGGTCTTTTTTTTGCCCGTCGTTTTTGCCGAAGCAGACGATGGCGCGCATTGCGTTGCATTGAGTGTGCTGTTCCATCGCGCGATGCCGATCTCTGAGCAACGCGCTCGCCGACCTCACCACAGGCACCGCCTCCAGGGCAATCAGGCCGTGGCAGTAGCCGCGTTCGCGTCGGCAACCACCGTCACCGGCACCAGCGATGTCACCGGATGCCCGGCATCGCGCCATGCATCCAGACCGCCCAACAGTGGCCGCACATCGCGGTACCCGCGCTCGCGCATCCGCGCGGCCAGCCATGCTGCAGACACCTCGTCCGGACACGCGCAGTAGATCACCACGCTACGATCGCGCGGCACGCTGGCAAGGATCTGCGCCAGCTGGCGCTCATCGGCGAACACGGCGCCAGGAATCGTGTATGGCTGCAACTGGCGATAGCCCGGAGCGCGGATATCCAGCACGGTCGGTCGCAGGCTTTCTTCGCCATCCAATAACGGCACCAGCTCCTCTACCGCGATGCGCGCATGCTCCAGCGATCGCAACAGGCTCTGCCGTCGCCACCAGCGCCAACCGACATAGCCGGCCAGCAAGGCCGCCAAGACCACGATCGCGCCCGAGCCGAGTTCGGACAGCAAGGCGAGCACGTCCTGCACCTGACGCGCGAACACAGCACCCACGCCCAGGCCGACCAACGCCCACAACGATGCACCGAAGGCGTCGTATCGCAGGAACGCCGCAGGACGTACCCGCATTGCTCCGGCCATCGGCACCGAGACCATCGACAAGCCCGGCACGAACTTGGCGACCGCCAGCACGCGCACGCCCCAGCGCGAAAAAAAGCGCTCGGTCTGCTTCATGCAGCTGTCGCGCGACAGCGACAGCCGACACAGCGACTGCAAGGTGCGGTTACCGAAGCGGCGACCGGCCAGATACCAGACCAGATCGCCCAAGAGACTTGCCGCGACAGACACCGCCAACGCCGCAAGCCCGGCCAGCCAGGCATCGCCGCCCCCTTGCAACGCATAGCTGGCACCGACCAGCACCAGGGTCGGCAGCGCTGGCACCGGCAGCCCCAGCGACAACGCCAGCACGTTGGCGAACACCAGCGCCAATCCGTACTGTTCGATCAAGCCTTGCATGCGAGGACCCTGCGCGACGGCGGGCCACCATTATCCGCCCTCCCTCACGGCGGCGACTGCCCGGCAGCGACGGAACGATACGTTGCGGCCAAGGCGTGCAACCAGCGCTCGAACAGGCCTTCGCTACACAAGGCGCGTCGCCACCAGCTCAATGCCTCCCCCTCTTCGCCCGGCCGCCATGCCAGATAAAAGGTTTCGTCGGGCTTGCGGGTTTCCACCTGCACCTCCCGCAGCCGGCCCTCCTGCAGCGCCCCGCGCGCATACGGTTCGGGCAGAAAGCCGTAGCCGGCGCCGGCCAGTTGCAGCAGCAGCTTGGTCTGCATGTCGGGCACGGTGAGCACATCGCGCCCGGAGAGCAGCCCGACCGTGCGCGGCAGCAGGCGCCGCGCCGAGTCCGCCACGGCAATCGCACGGTGTTCGGCCAGCTCCGCCGCGCCCAGCAGGCCGGCATCCGCCAGCGGAGACGTGGATGCCACGGCAAACACGAACCGCAACGTGCCGATCGGCTCGGCCACATAGCCGCCGCCACTGGGCCCCTCGCCCGCCGCCACGATCAGGTCCACGCGCCTGTCCAGCAGCGCCTCCCAACTGCCCGACAACGACTCGCTCAGCACGCGCAGCCGCGTGCTGTCGGCCACGGTGTAGAAGTCCAGGATCTGCGGCTGCAGCAAGGCCGCAGGCAGCACCGCATCCAGCCCGATCGCAAAATCCGACTCCCAGCCGGAGGCCACGCGCCGCACCCGCACCTCCAGCTCTTGCGCGGCACGCAGCAAGTGGCGCCCCTCGCGCAACAGCTCGCGGCCCGCCTGGGTCGGCGTGGCCTTGGGTCCCACCCGCTCGAACAGCTGCACGCCCAGATCCTCTTCCAGTCTGGACACCGTGTAGGAAATCGTCGAAGGCACCTTGAACAGCACCTTGGCTGCGGCCGCGAACGAGCCACGCCGGTCGATGGCATCCAGGATCTGCAGTGCTTCCAGGCTGATTTTCATTGTTCGAAATTTTCGATGCTAGCGGCCAAATCTACTCGCTTTTTGTGCCGGACGCAGAGGTGGAGACTACGCATCAAGCCGCTGGACACCGATCGCCCAGCGCCAATTTCAAACCTTCCAGGAGAAGCAGCATGTTGAATGTCCGCAAGAGCGAAACCCGTGGCCGCGCCGAACATGGCTGGCTGTCCTCACGCCATACCTTCTCCTTTGCCAGCTATCACGATCCGCGCCATATGGGCATTGGCCCGCTACGGGTGATCAACGAGGACAAGGTGCAACCGGGCGAAGGCTTCGGCACCCACGCTCACCGCGACATGGAGATCATTTCCTATGTCCTGGGCGGCGCGCTGGAACACAAGGACAGCATGGGCACCGGCTCGGTCCTGCATTATGGCGACGTGCAGCGGATGAGCGCCGGCAGCGGCGTGACGCACAGCGAGTTCAATCACTCGGCCAGCGAGCCTGTGCACTTCCTGCAGATCTGGGTAATGCCCGAGCGTGCCGGCATCGAGCCAAGCTACGAAGAAAAGCACTTCGATGCCGAGAGCAAGCGTAACCAGTTGCGCTTGATCGCCTCGCCAGGCGGTGACCATGGCTCCCTGCGCCTGCACCAGGACGCACGCCTGTATGCCTCGATCCTGGATGGCCAGGCGCGTTTGCAGCAGCCGCTGGCCGAAGGCCGCATCGGCTACGTGCAGGTGGCCCGCGGCAGCCTGAGCGTCAATGGGCAAGCGCTATCGGCTGGCGACGCGGTGCAGATCGTCGGCGAGCCGGAAATCGTACTGGCCGACGCACGCGATGCCGAGGTCCTGGTGTTCGACCTGCCCAAGTAAGCAAGGCTGGATGGATGGCGTACCTGCGCAGGATTGGTGTGCGATGCGCTGGCCAGTGCCGAAACAAACAAAGCCCGCTCACGCGGGCTTTGTCTTGTGCGCAGCTTCTTGGGAGCTGACCAAACCTGACGCGGCAGCTGATGGCACGTGGCTTACGCACTGTGCCTTGATGCCCAAGATCCGCGAGACGGACATGCGATTTGCGACTGCCGGTTGCGCGCTGCGATCGATGCGTTGCAAATCGCCGCTCGCATCTTTACTGCGGTCGATAGATCGTCGCAGCGGCGCTGATGGCAGCGACTGCCTCAGCACCGCAGGTTCGGGCACTTGCGCCCAGATCCACTCCTAAAGGAAGTTGCAATATGTGAGGGCACATCACGACGTCGCTTGCGAAACGCAGTGAACCATCATCACGCTACTTTCGCTGTCGCGCGCCGCGCAGCCTGCGCATCGACCTGCACTGGCGCGCGATCCGCCCCGCCATCCGCATCGCCATTGACCAAGGCGAACAGCGCATCCGCATCGCCTTCCAGCACGCGCGCCGAACGCGCCAGGTCGCCCACCATCTGCGCCTGGTCGCGCGCCTGCACGCCGATCGACTGCAACGCGGTATTGGCGCTGGAAATGTCCAGCGCCTGATCATGGCTGGCGGCGGCGATCTGCTCCACGGTCGCAGTGACGCGCAGGACCGACGTCACCATGTCCTGCATCACCACACCGGCCTGCTCGGCCAGGCGCGAGCCATCGCCGACCTGATCGGTCGCGTTGTCGATCAGGGACCGGATCTCCCTGGCCGACACGCTGCAGCGCTGCGCAAGGCTACGCACTTCGGTCGCCACCACCGCAAAACCGCGCCCCTGTTCGCCCGCACGCGCCGCCTCGACCGCAGCGTTCAGGGCCAGGATGTTGGTCTGAAACGCGATGCCGTCGATCACCTCGATGATCTGACCGATGCGGTCGGTCGCCGAGCGGATGCCGGCGGTGGTCTTGACCACATCGGCAATGACCTCGGCACCGCGCCGCGCCACCGTGGCCGAGTCTTCGGCCATGCGCCGCGCCGAACCGGCATTCTCGGAATTGGCCCGCACCGTTGCGGCCAGCTGATCGATCGTGCTCGAGGTCTGTGCCACCGCAGCAGACTGCGTAGACACGCGACTGACCAGCTCCTGGTTGCTCACGGAAATATGGTGCGCCTCGCGCTGCACGTTCTGCGCAATGCTCATGGTCTGCAGCATCAAATCGCGCATCCGTTCGGCCGAACGCACCTGGTCAGTGACGTCGGTTGCGTATTTGACCACCTTGTAGGGTCGCCCGGAGACGTCCAGGATCGGGTTGTAGGAAGCCTGGATCCATACCGTGCTGCCATCCTTGCGCAGTCGGCGATAACGTCCCGCATCGAACTGGCCGCTCGCCAGTTTTGCCCAGAACTGCCGGTACTCCTCGGACGCGCAGTAGGCCGCATCGACGAACACGCTGTGGTGTTGGCCGATCGCCTCGGCCGCCGGATACCCCATGATGGTCAGGAAGTTTTCGTTCGCACCGAGCACGTTCCCTTGCAGGTCGAACTCGATCACCCCCATGACCTTGTCGATCGCCCGGATACGCCCGTCCGCATCGGCCGAATCGATCACCTGGCGGGTCACGTCGGTGGCGTACTTGACCACCTTGTACGGTCGCCCGTGCTCATCGAGCACCGGGTTGTAGGACGCCTGGATCCACACCTCCCTGCCGTCCTTGCCGATGCGCCGATAGCGGCCCGCATCGAAGGCACCGCGCCCGAGCGAATCCCAGAACGCGCGATACGCAGCCGACTGGCGCGTGCCGGCATCGACAAACATGCCATGGTGCTTGCCGCGAATCTCCTCGAGCCGGTAGCCCATCACGTGCAGGAAATTCTGGTTGGCCGCGAGCACGGTGCCGTCCAGCGAAAACTCGATGACCGCCATCACCTTGTCGATGGCGTCGATGCGCCCCTCGAAGTCGGCTGTCTGGCGTACCTGCGCAGTGATGTCGGTGGCGTACTTCACCACGCGATATGCCTTGCCGGATCGATCCAGCAACGGGTTGTAGGAGGCATTGATCCACACCTCGTGCCCGCGCTTGTCCAGCCGGCAGAAGCGCCCGGCATTGAAGTCGCCGCGCCGCAGCCCTTCCCAGAAGTGCCGATAGCTTTCGCTGTCGCGATCTGCGGCCGTCACGAACATGCGGTGGTGCTGGCCGACCACCTCGTCCAGCCGATACCCCATCAGGGCCAGGAAGTTCGAGTTTGCATCCAGAATGCGACCGTCCAGATCGAACTCGATCACCGCCATCACCCGGTCCACCGCTGCGACCTTGTGTTGCAGCCCGCGACCCCAGAAGGAGAACACACGTCCAAGCAGGTGCGATAGGCGCATCACGTCAACATCCGAGATATGGTTCACGTCCTTAGCGACCCATGCGCCGGTTACTTGACCCCCACCACGTACCGCATCTACAAGGCGGTTCAGATGCGTAAGGCAGCGGCGACGCGCTCCGGCGCGAAGCGGCAATGGCACTGGCCCTGAGTTGCCTTTATGGCATCCCGGGCAGGCGATCCAACGGGGTGCAAGACCTCAATAGCTGCGCTGCCAGCCTCGACTGCCGAATATCGATAGGCCTTTCACGCCGGGTCTTCGGCCCCGGTTCTGGCTTTGGTTGGTTTTGGTTTTGATCCTTATTCCTGGATGGTTCGCTGGAGTGCAGTGGCGCATCGCTCCAGTTGCAGCAGCGACAAATCCAACGCTGTACTCTCGCGCGCAGAATCAGCGCCTTCGTACACCACCCGCCTGCATGCGCAAGGCGGCAAAAAACCGAAGTGCCCAAGACGCCATCGATACGAGGCTCATTACTGACGTCGATGCGCCTCGCTCGATGCGCTGCACGGCGCGTTGGCGTACACGACACTGGAGAGTGCTGCTTCGCCGGGTGTCGCGCCCTCTCCGCAAGCGCATGCCACCAACCATGCCGATGGAATGACATGTCAGAGATGCGCCGAAATCCGGCGGAGGGGCAGCGAGCAAGCAGGACGCGACCTCTTCGCAACGCGACAAGGAATCTCACGCTCGCGCTGCAGGCGCCTAAGGCGTCACTATCGACTGTCGAGCGATGCGAGCAAGACCAGGGCCTTCGCTAGCTGGCAACTCTCATGCTTGAGATGCAGCCGGTGAGAGACGCAAAGAATCGTTACCAGCCTCCGGCTAGCAACCGAGCTCGGAGGCGATACTCCCTGAAGCACTGTGGCCGCTGGCGACGCGCGCACAGCGTGACCCTTTCGCCGTCCTCACCGATGGCCTGGAGACTGTTGGCAGGAGTGTGCTCCAGGGCGTCTGCAGCGTTGAACCAACGCCAGCGAGCACCCACGGATATCGCAGAATTCGACGACACGCATTGCCGCAGGCGACGCTCTCAAGCAGCATCGCCTTCTCGACGAACCCGCAGCACAAATAAAAACGCCCACAAATCAGTGATTTGCGGGCGTTTAGAACACTGGCGGAGCGAGAGGGATTCGAACCCTCGATAGAGCTTTTGACCCTATACTCCCTTAGCAGGGGAGCCCCTTCAGCCGCTCGGGCATCGCTCCAGTTTTTTGCTGCCTGCCGCGATGTCCGTGGCAGGCCGCGAAGAATACCGGGTAAGAGGGGCTAACGTAAACCCTTGACAACGATCAATTCGAAGAATCGTCACCGTGATGTGCGCCGGAAGCGACCGGCTCATCCCCACGCTGGATGCGCTGATAGATTTCTTCGCGATGCACAGCCACATCCTTGGGTGCGGTGATACCGATACGCACCTGATTGCCCTTGACGCCGAGAACGGTCACGGTGACCGAGTCGCCGATCATCAAGGTTTCGCCTACCCGGCGAGTGAGGATCAACATTTTGCAAATCTCCTGGAACCGGTGGATTTCCCACCAGCATCGACGGCCTCCTGAGTGAGACGCGCCCTACGTAAAGGGAATAGACCAGAAATGGTAGCGGGACATCCTGCTAGCCAGCAAGGCATAGCAGGACAAGTGTTCAGCCCAAGTGTTGCTTGACCCAGAGGGGCACACCGTCGAGTGCGGTCGCAAGGGCGGGCCCGTCCTCGCCACCACCCTGGGCGAGATCCGGACGGCCGCCGCCCTTGCCGCCGATCTGACTGGCGATGTGACCGAGGAGTTCCCCTGCCTTCACCTTGCCAGTTGGGCTGCCGTTCACACCGGCGACGAGCGCCACCTTGCCGCCCGAAGCGCCAGCCAGCACGATGACCGAATCACCGAGCTGTTGCTTCAGGCGATCCATCGCATCGCGCAGCGCCTTGGCATCGAAGCCCTCCAGACGCACCGCGACAACCTTGACTCCGGCGACATCGATCGCGCTAGCGCCCAAATCGGCAGTCGCACCCGACGCCAACTTGGCCTTGAGCGATTCCAGCTCGCGCTCCAGCCGCTTCTGGCGCTCGGTCAGTGCGCGCACCTTGTCCACCACCTCGGTGGTGTTGCCGCCGAGCAGATTGGCCGCTTCCAGCAGGCGACGTTCCTCGTCAGCCACATAGTCCAGCGCGCCCTGCCCGGTCACCGCTTCGATACGACGCACGCCCGACGACACGCCGCCTTCGGAGGTGATCTTGAACAAGCCGATGTCGCCGGTGCGGGTGACGTGGGTACCGCCACACAGCTCGGTGGAATAGCCGCCCATCTTGAGCACGCGGACATTTTCTCCGTACTTCTCGCCGAACAGCGCCATCGCGCCGAAATCCAGCGCCTCCTGCATGGCCATGTTGTGCACTTCCACGCCATGGTTGGTGCGCACTTCGGCGTTGACCTTACGCTCGATCACAGCGAGCTCGTCGGCAGTGATTGGCTGGAAGTGCGAGAAGTCAAAGCGCAGACGATCAGGCGCGACCAGCGAGCCCTTCTGTTGCACATGCGTTCCCAGGACTTCGCGCAGGGCGGCGTGAAGTAGATGGGTGGCCGAGTGGTTGAGGATGGTCTTGCCGCGACGTTGCGTGTCGATCCCGCCGGCAAGCACATCGCCAAGCGCGAGCGCGCCTTCGCTGATGCGTCCCACATGCCCGTGGAACTGGCCTGCGAACTTCTGCGTATCGGTAACGTCGATCGACACGCCGGGGCCGCTCAGCTGGCCGCTGTCGCCGACCTGACCACCCGACTCGGCATAGAACGGCGTGCGGTCAGTGAACACGATCACCTCATCGCCCGCTTCCGCACGTTCGACCGGGCGGCCCTGCTTGAGCAGTGCCACGACCTTGAGGGCATCGGCATCGTACGCTTCGTAGCCCAGGAACACGGTCGGCGACATGCTGGCGACCAGGTCCGCCGGCAATGCGACGCCACCGCCGAACTTGCCAGCCGCGCGCGCCGTCTCGCGCTGGCGCTCCATCGCGAACTCGAAGCCCTCCATGTCCACGCGCATGCCGCGCTCGCGCGCGATGTCGGCAGTCAGGTCGACCGGGAAGCCGTAAGTGTCGTACAGCCGAAACGCGTCGGCGCCCGGGATGATGTCCTGCGAGCGCGATGCGACCTCGTCGAAGATCTTCATGCCGGCGTCCAGCGTCTCGGCAAAGCGCTCTTCTTCGGCCAACAGCGCGCGCGCCACAGTGTCCTGCGCCACCACCAGTTCGGGATAGGCTTCGCCCATCAGCTCCACCAGCGTGGGCACCATCTTGCTGAAGAACGGCTGGCGCACGCCCAACATCCAACCATGGCGCAGCGCACGCCGGATGATCCGGCGCAGCACATAGCCGCGGCCTTCGTTGGAGGGCAACACGCCATCGACGATGAGGAAAGAACAGGCGCGGATGTGATCGGCGATTACCCGCAGCGACTTATTCTCCAGATCGGTGATGCCGGTCAGCGCACTGGCCTTGCCGATCAACGCCTGGAACAGGTCGATTTCATAGTTGGTATGGACGTGCTGCAGGATCGCAGCCAGACGCTCCAAGCCCATGCCCGTGTCCACGCACGGCGCCGGCAGCGGCACCAGGGTGCCGTCGGGCTGGCGATCGAACTGCATGAAGACCAGGTTCCAGATCTCGATGAAGCGGTCGCCGTCTTCATCCGGGGACCCCGGTGGACCACCGGCGATGTGATCGCCGTGGTCGAAGAAGATTTCGGTACACGGGCCGCAAGGGCCGGTATCGGCCATCTGCCAGAAATTGTCCGACGCGTAGGGGGCACCCTTGTTGTCGCCAATGCGCACGATGCGGCTTTCAGGGATGCCGATCATGTCGCGCCACAACGCGAAGGCTTCTTCGTCGGTGTGATAGACGGTGACCAGCAGGCGGTCGGCCGGCAGCTTCCAGACCTGGGTCAACAGTTCCCATGCCCAGGCGATGGCGTCCTTCTTGAAATAGTCGCCGAACGACCAGTTGCCGAGCATTTCGAAGAAGGTGTGGTGGCGTGCAGTGTAGCCCACCGAGTCCAGATCGTTGTGCTTGCCACCGGCACGCAGGCAGCGCTGCACGTCTGCAGCACGGACGTAGCTGCGCTTCTCCGCGCCAAGGAAGACGTCCTTGAACTGGACCATGCCGGAGTTGGTAAACAGCAAGGTGGGGTCGTTGCCCGGCACCAGCGGCGCGGATGGCACGATGGTGTGGCCCTTCCCCTCGAAGAACGCGAGGAAGTCACTACGAATCTGGGAAGTGCTGAATTTGGCAGGTGCGTTCATGTGCTGGCATTGGGCGGGCGGCAGTCCCGGTCACCCAATGACATGTGGGCGCAGATGAGCGGAACAACCTGAAACCACGAAGGGTAGCAGGCCTGACGCCCTCAGTCCTCAAGGTCGAAGCGCGTGGCGGCGCGAATGCTGTTGCCGTCGAAACCCCGCCGGGCCAGCAGATCGGCGGCCTTGCGCCGCTGCGGAAGGTCGGTTGGGCCTTGTTCGCCGAACCGACGGCGGATCAGGTCGCGCGCGTTTTCGGTCCAATCCCCTTCGAAGGTCGCCAAAGCGGCACTGATGGCCTCGCTATCCAGGCCATGGGTCCCGAGCTCGGCACGAATATGCAGCGGGCCATAACCAGAACCGGCGCGATTGCGCACCACTGCAGCAGCGAAGCGGGTGTCGTCCTGCCACCCCTCGTCCGTGAGCCGATCGACGGCCGCCTGCGCCGCATCTGGCTCGATCCCGCGGGCCAGCAGCTTGCGGTTCAATTCCTTGCGCGAATGTTCGCGCCGCACCAATAGGCCGAGTGCGCGCTGGACCGGCGTCTGTTCCTTGAACCGGCGCCCCCGCTTTGGTGCGGGCTCTTGCTCGTCCATCGTTGAGGTGTCCCAAATGGCCAAGATCAGTTACGACATCAATGCGCCGTCCATGGCGCCTGCCCTCCTGGCCTTCGATAGATCTACCGCGAGAAGCGACGGCACTGACTCCGCCGTCCTCGCGATAGAAAAACTTCAACACGCTCGAACCTGCTGCCCCAGCGCCGGGCGGACGTGGGCGGCAATGGAGCGGTGGCGTACCGTGCGAGGTTCCGCCCACCGCTCACCAATAGCATCACCGTCACCGACTCCCGGCAAACCGACTCCGGCGACTGGTGATGTTGTGCGGCTGCAACTTATTCCTTGTCTTCGTCGTCGCCGGCCTCGCGCGGTGCTTCGGCAGGCTGGAACTTCTCACGCAACTCGGCTTCCAGCCGGGTCGCAACCTGCGGGTTGTCGCGCAGGTAGGTCCGTGCGTTGTCCTTGCCCTGCCCGATGCGCTCATCGCCGTAGCTGTACCAGGCGCCGGCCTTGTCGACCAGCTTGGCTTCCACGCCCATGTCGATCAATTCGCCCTCGCGGCTGATGCCTTCGCCATACAGGATTTCGGTCACGACCTGCTTGAACGGAGGCGCCAGCTTGTTCTTGACCACCTTGATCTTGGTCTGGTTGCCGATGATCTCGTCGCCCTTCTTGATCGCACCGATACGGCGAATATCCAGACGCACCGAGGCGTAGAACTTCAGCGCGTTGCCGCCGGTGGTCACTTCCGGGCTCTGGCCCGGCATCATGACGCCGATCTTCATGCGCAGCTGATTGATGAAGACCACCAGCGTATTGGAGCGCTTGATATTGCCGGTGAGCTTGCGCAGCGCCTGGCTCATCAGGCGAGCCTGCAAACCAGGCAACTGGTCGCCCATCTCGCCTTCGATTTCCGCCTTTGGCGTCAGTGCGGCAACCGAGTCGACCACCACGATATCAACCGAACCCGAGCGCACCAGCATGTCGGCAATTTCCAGTGCCTGCTCACCGGTATCGGGCTGCGACAGCAGCAGGTCGTCGACGTTGACGCCCAGCTTGGCCGCATAAATCGGGTCCAGCGCGTGCTCGGCGTCGATGAAGGCAGCGGTGCCGCCGTTCTTCTGGCACTGGGCAATGGCTTGCAGGGTCAAGGTGGTCTTGCCGGAAGATTCCGGGCCGTAGATTTCGACCACGCGGCCCTTCGGCAGGCCGCCGATCCCCAGGGCGATATCCAGCATCAGCGAGCCGGTCGGGATGACTTCGACCGCCTCGATGACGCGGTCGCCCATGCGCATGACCGAACCCTTGCCGAATTGCTTTTCGATCTGGCTCAGTGCGGCGGAAAGGGCGCGCTTCTTGTTCTCGTCCATCTGGGTGATCCTCGTCAGTGATTTCGGTATGGGGCTAATGTAGCGGCGGTGTATCGCACAGGCTGAGACTGCAGGCGACACACTCAGATTAGGGAGGCGGAAGGTCCCGCGGCAGCGGGAAATCCTGCGGTGCCAGCTCGGAGAAACGCCGGCACGGCCATCGGCGCAGACCTCAGCGGTTAGGCCTCAACAGTCCGCAATACAGTCCTTCAATCGCGAAATCCTGATCCGGTAGCACCTCAATGGGCGCGTAGTCCGGATTGCGCGGCAACAGCCGGATGCGGTCCTTGCCGATCTTCAGCAGCTTTACCGTGATTTCCTCATCGATCCGCGCCACCACGATCTGCCCCGAGCGCGCGTCGCGGGTACGGTGCACGCCGATCAGGTCGCCATTGAAGATGCCTTCGTCGCGCATCGAATCGCCTTGCACCTTGAGCAGATAATCCGGCGAGGGCGAGAAAAACACACGATCCAGTACAACGAAGTCGTCCGAGCCGATATCGGCACCGATCGGCAAACCCGCCGCAACGCGGCCCAGCACCGGCAGGCGCAGCACATCGTCGCGGGCCGCCTCGCTCACCGGAGCCGTGCGTGTCTGCCCACCCTGCCCGGCCAGCCGTATCCCGCGCGCCTGGCCCGGAACGCGGCGGATCGCCCCCGCATGCTCCAGCGCTTCCAGGTGATATTGCGCCGCGCGGACGCCCTTGAAGCCGAACGCGCGCGCGATCTCGGTCTGCGACGGCGGAACACCATCGGCATCGATGCGCTCGGCGATCAAGGCCAGGATTGCTTGCTGGGTATCGGTCAGGTCCATGGTTAGTAGTATTACTACTAACGAGCGCCTGCGCAAGTGTTCGCCGCGCCCTACCTGACGCCACCACGATGCCCGCGCGTCGCGCTAGCGCCGGCTTCGCCAGATCGAAAACAGGATCCAGATACCGCATAGCGCCGCGCCGATGAAACCGCCCACGCCCAGCGCGAGCAACCAGCGGCTGGCGCTCCCGCCGACGCTGTTCATGACGATCGAGGAGCCGATCACCAACGCGGCAGTCACGATCCCCATCGTGAGGCGATTGGCCGCGCGGTCGACCTGCTCGCCGAACTCGCGCAATGCGCGTGTTTCGATCTGAAGCTGCAGCTTGCCGCGGCGTGCGGCTTGCAACAGGCGCTTGAGGTCGCGCGGCAGATCGCCGATCAGGTCGATTGCGCCAGTCACGGTCCGCCGGCCGCGCCGCACGATGGCGCGCGGCGCATAGCGCTGCAACACCACGCGTTCCAGATATGGGCGCGCCTCGGTGGCCATGTCGAAGTCCGGATCGAGCTGGCGCCCCATGCCTTCCAGGGTGAGAAAGGCCTTGATCATCAGCGCCAGATCCGATGGCAGCGTCAGTCCGTGATCGCGCAGGATGGAAGTGACGTCGCCAAGCATTGCGCCAATACGCAATTCTTTCAGCGGCACGCCGCGATACTCGTCGACGAACGCGCCGATGTCTTGCTGCAAACGCGCCTCGTCGATCTCCAGGCTGGTGCCCGCCCATTCCAGCAAGACGTCGATCACTGCTTCGGCGTCGTAGCTGACCATGCCGTGCAGCAGCTGTGCGACCTGAAACCGACGCTGCTCGGAGACGCGCCCGACCATGCCGAAATCGATGACCGCGATGCGCCCGTCGCGCAGGTAAAAAATGTTCCCCGGATGCGGGTCGGCGTGGAAGCAGCCGTCCTGCAACACCATCTTGAGCACGATGCCGGCACCGGCACGTGCGAGCGCCCTGCGATCCAGGCCGGCCGCATCGACGGCGAGCAGATCGCGCCCCGGAATTCCATCGATGAATTCCTGCACGTTGAGCGACTCGCAGGTCCACTCCCAGTACACCGCCGGCACCACCACCTGCGTATCGTGCGCGAAGTTGGCGGCGATGCGTTCGGCGTTGCGCCCTTCCGCAGCGAAGTCCAGCTCGCGTCGCAGCGAGACGGTAAATTGCTGCACCACCTCGGAAGGACGGTAGCGCTTGAGATCCGGTGCGCGGGTTTCGACGATTTCAGCAAGCCGGGCGAGCAGGCGCAGATCCGCGTCGATGGTGTCACCGATATCGGGACGACGAATCTTCAATACCACCGGCGTGCCATCGACCAACCACGCGCGATGGGTCTGTGCCAGCGAGGCGGCCGCCAGCGGCTGTTCGTCCAGGCGCGCGAAGACGGTTTCCGGCTCCATGCCCAGCGCAGCAACCAGCTGTGGGCGAATCTGCTCGAACGGCAGCGCCGGCACCGCGTTCTGCAGCTCGCTCAATTCTTCGATCCACTCCGGTGGCAGCAGATCCACACGCGTGGCCAGCACCTGGCCCAGTTTGACGAAGGTGGGTCCGAGCTCTTCCAGTGCACGCCGCACGCGCATCGCTGCGGACATGCGCAACCGGCCCTCGGCGTTCTGCCAATGCAACAGCCTGCCGGCGCGCTCAAGCACATCGGCCATGCCGATACGACGCACCACATCGCCGAAGCCGTAGCGGATCAGGACCGAGGCGATTTCCTGCAGACGCCCAAGATCACGTACCGTGCCGAGTGCTTCCCACATCAGCGCACCGCCTGCGAGCGCGTTGCGCTCAGGCGCTGCGTGACACTGCAGTAGATAGCAGCCTGCAACGCGGCGATCGATGGGACAGAAGCAAGAAACGAATGCATTGGCACGCTGGGCGGTGAGCAGACCTTGTTTGTAGCCGATCTGCCCTCCGCTGTCGCGCTCTCGCCTCGTCCAAGCTCAGCGCAGGTTGCAAGGCGCGCGGTACATGCGCAACAGGCAGCGTTCGCTGATGAGCTGCCTGCACCCGGGTTGCGCCATTGTCGCTTCGCAGCCTCGTTGCCGCATGTGCCAAGTAACGCGTCCGCGCAGCGTGCTGCAGCGGCGTGTCGACAACGAGGCCAAGCCAGTTCTTGGGACGGCGCTCGGTTACGGCCTTGGGTTCCCAGGCTGTGCGAGATTGCGCCGGAAATGGGGCGCCGCGGATCTGCTGCCGAACGCCATCAGCGAACCGGACGACCGCTAGAGCAGCGCGCTCAACCCGCGCAATGCTGCGACGACGGTCTGACGACGCACCGCATCGCGGTCGCCATTGAACTGGAACAGTTGTGCGGTGGCATAACCGCCACGGCGTTTCCAGCCGATCCAGACCGTGCCGACCGGCTTGTCCTCACTGCCGCCGCCGGGCCCGGCGATGCCGGTCACCGCCACCGCGATGCTTGCGCCGGAATTCACCAGGGCGCCAGAGACCATTTCGATCACCGTTTCGCGACTGACCGCCCCGTGCACTTCCAAAGTCTGTGGGCGGACACCGAGCAGCGCCTGCTTGGCCTCGTAGCTATAGGCGGCCATGCCGCAATCGAACCAGTGCGAGGAGCCGGCGACATCGGTCACCGCCTTGGCGATCCAGCCACCCGTACAACTCTCGGCAGTGACCAGGCGCTCGCGCGCGGCAAGCAATTGCTGTCCGAGGGCTTCGGCCAGCTGCTGCAGTTCGGAATCAGCGGAAAAAGACATGGGCACGGCAAGGAAGGGGCAGCGGACGTTTTAGCCCAATTCGTCGCGCCTGTCTGCCGCTGGCGCCGATTCCGGGTGGGCGCGAGGTGGCCAAGGTTCAGTGGCGATGTGCGGCCAATATGCGGTACGGCGGGTCTGGACGGGCTTGCATGTGCGCCGCTGTGCCGGCCGCACGTGGTCAACGTGCAGCGCCGCCTCCAAGCACCGAATCACCGCACCCAGGGCGTCATTCCTGATCACAGGTGTGATGCGCCACATGAGCGCACCACTGCACTCTTGCGCAGCACGCACTGCTCATATTGATTTCTGTGAGTTCCGGCTGGCCGGGACGAGGCCTGGCAACTGCCGCACAGCGACGCGCTCCACCCTTCCCCATGCGCCTTGAAGCAGCAGCACGGTCGTGTGCGACCGACCGTGCCGCGCCTATCACGCTTCCCAGTCTTCGCGACGATCCGGCAGCATCGCGCGCAGCGGCGCACCGTCCTGCCCGGCGGCCAACCGCTCGGCCTCGACCATCGGCAGATCGACCTCGAGCAACCAACCCTCTTCGTCGGATTGCTCATTGCGCACCACTTCCAGCTGATGCAGCTTGGAACGCAGGCGACCGGCAGACGGTGGTAACCGTAGCTGGCCGGTCAGGTGGCGCAGATCCAGCCGCTGGCCGAGCGCGTGCTGCAATTCTTCCAGCCCACGTCCGTCGCGCGCCGACACCCAGACACGCTCGCGGCGTGCCGGGTCAGGAATGCCGTCCTGCGCGTCGTGGCGCACTTCGGCGCCCTCGATCTTGTCGATCTTGTTGAATACCAGCAGTTGCGGCAGATCGCCGGCACCGACGGCCTGCAACACTTCATCGACCTGCAGGATGCGTTCTTCGCGCAACGGGTCTGCTGCATCGACGACGTGCAGCAACAGATCGGCATCGCGCGCCTCCGACAGCGTGGAGCGGAATGCGGCGACCAGCTCGTGCGGAAGATCGCGCACGAAGCCGACCGTGTCGGCAAGAATCGCGCTGCCACCCGGCAACGCAATGCGTCGCACGGTGGGGTCGAGCGTGGCGAACAATTGATCCGCCACGTAAGCCTCTGCACCGGTCAACACATTGAACAATGTCGACTTGCCGGCATTGGTGTAGCCGACCAGTGCAATCCGTGGCAATTCGCTGCGCATCCGCGCACGACGCATCTGGGTGCGCTGCACCTCGACCTTTTCCAGCCGCTGTTGCAACTGTTCGACGCGTTTTTGCAGCAGGCGGCGGTCGGTTTCCAGCTGGGTTTCGCCGGGGCCGCGCAGGCCGATGGAGCCACCGCGCTGACGCTCCAAGTGCGTCCAGCCTCGTACCAGCCGCGTGGCCATGTGACGCAACTGCGCCAGCTCCACCTGCAGCTTGCCTTCGTGGCTACGCGCACGTTGCGCGAAGATGTCCAGGATCAACCCGGTGCGGTCGATCACACGCCGCTCCAGATACCGCTCCAGGTTGCGCTCCTGGCCGGGCGACAAAGTGTGGTTGACCAGCACCAGATCGGCACCGGTGGCCTCGGCTGCGGCCTTGACCTCTTCCAGCTTGCCGCTACCGATCAAGGTCGACGGGCTGGGCTTATCGATGCGCGCGGTGAGCGTGGCGGCCACCGTGGCGCCCGCCGACTTTGCAAGGTCGGCGAACTCCTCCATCACATCGTCTTCGGCAGGCCCGCCGGAGTGGGTCTGTATCAATAACGCGTGTTCACCCTTGCGGGACCGATCAAACACGCACTGCTCCGTTACTGCTCGACGTCGTCATCTTCCGCCTGATTGCCTTCATTGGATTGCACATACCCACCACCGGGCCCCACGCGCACATTGCGCGCCGGCACCACCGTGGAAATGGCGTGCTTGTACACCATCTGACTCACGGTATTGCGCAGCAGGACCACGAATTGGTCGAACGACTCGATCGTGCCCTGCAGCTTGATGCCATTGACCAGATACACCGACACGGGCACCCGCTCGCGCCGCAGCGCATTGAGGAATGGGTCCTGTAAAGATTGCCCCTTAGCCATCGAAAAATCCTCTTCATTATTGTTCTTATTGTTCCGGTCGACACCTGCTATCCCCAGCCGGTCCCGGAAACGGGATGTTACACGCCTGAAGCCTGCCGTACAGCGGGACGATCAGCGAGGAAGCCGACAATTGCGTCCTCCAATTGATGGCGGTCACGCTCCGGGTCGAACCAGCGCGCGTCCAGCTCGCCGCGCAGCCAGGTGAGCTGCCGCTTGGCCAGTTGCCGGGTCGCCTGGATCGCCTTGTCGCGGAACTCGGCCAGGCCGCCAGCCCCATCCAGGTACTGCCAGGCCTGGCGGTAGCCCACCGCGCGCACGGCCGGCAAATCCAGCGGCGCTGCCACCGCCTGCATCTGCGGCAGCGCCCGCAGACGCTGCACTTCCCCCAGAAAATCCTGCGCCAACATCGCATCCAGCCGGTGTGCGATCCGTGCATGCAGCACCGCGCGCTCGCGTGGGGCCAAGACCACCTTCAACACGCGTACCGGCAGGCGCGGCCCTGCCGGTAGCGCCTGCCACGCGCTGATCGGCCGCCCGCTGATGCGGTAGACCTCCAGCGCCCGCTGGATCCGCTGCGGGTCGGTCGCATGAATGCGCGCTGCCGCAACCGGGTCCACACGTGCCAGTTGTGCGTGCAAGCCGGCCCAACCGATCTGCTGAGCTTCGGCCGCGATGGATGCACGCACCGTTTGGTCGGCTTCGGGCAGGTGCGACAAACCTTCCAGCAGTGCACGAAAATACAGCCCGGTGCCGCCGGCCAGAATCGGCAATTTGCCGCGTGCCACGATCTGCGCGATCGCCTGGCGTGCATCGGTGGCGAACTCCGCTGCCGAATACACCTGCCAGGGATCGCGCAGGTCGAGCAGATGATGCGGCACCGCCGCGCGCATTGGCGCGTCCGGCTTGGCCGCACCGATCTCCAGGCCGCGATACACCAGCGCCGAATCGACGCTGACGATTTCCCCGTTCCAGCGCTCTGCAGCTTCCAGCGCCAGCGCCGTCTTGCCGCTGGCGGTGGGGCCCATCACGGCGATCGCCAGCGGGCGTTGGTCGACAGGCATCAGTCCTCGTCCGGCCAACGGATCGTGGGCGCGACGGGCGCGCTGACACGCGGTACCGGAATCGCCGCCATCGCCGTCCACACCTTCAACGCATCCACGGTTGCCGCCACATCGTGCACGCGCAGCAACAGCGCGCCATGTTGTGCGGCGATCAGATGCGCGGCCACCGAGCCGTGCACACGTTCGGCGGCGATCTCGCGCCCGGTCAGTTCGCCGATGCTGCGTTTGCGCGACAGCCCGGCCAGCACCGGCAAACCGAATTCCTGCAGCCGCTGCAGCTGCGCAAGCAGGGTGAGGTTGTGCGGGGTGGTCTTATCGAATCCAAAGCCCGGGTCCAGGACCAGCCGGCACTTGTCGATGCCGGCCATCTCGGCAGCGAAGATGCGCTCGGCCAGAAACCGGTGCACTTCACCCACGATATCGTCGTAGTGCGGCGCATCCTGCATGGCGTGCGGCGCGCTGCGCGCATGCATCAAGACCACAGGCACGCGCAGGTCCGACGCCGCTTCCAGCGCACCGGGCGAACGCAGGGCATAGACGTCGTTGATTATGCCGGCGCCGGCCGCGACCGCCGCGCGCATGACCTCCGGTTTGAACGTATCCACGCTGATCGGCACGCTGGTGCGCTGGGCCAGCGCCTCAATGACCGGAACGACCCGCTGCAGTTCTTCTTCAACCGAGACCGCCGCAGCGCCCGGGCGGGTGGATTCACCACCGACATCCAGCACCGCAGCGCCCTGCTCCACCAACGCCAGCCCATGCGCGATCGCCGCTTCGCAGGTCGCATGCTGGCCGCCGTCGGAGAACGAATCGGGTGTGACATTGACGATACCCATCACCTGCGGTGCATCCAGTCGCAGGCTGCGGCCGGCGCAATCCAGTGTCAGGGTGGTATCGAACATCGGCAGTGTCTCCTGGGTTGGTGATGGTCGCCCATACGTGGGCATCGATGCGGCCCGATAACGCATCAAGGCCGGGAATTGCTCCCCGGCCTTGATGGATGCCTCGCAGATCAGCGCATGGCCGGCTTAGAGTTGCTCGGCGGGTCCGGCGATGGGCGGCAATGGACGCGGGCTACCCTTGTCGTTGTTGTTGCCACCGTCCTTATCGGACTTGCCCCAACCCGCCGGCGGCGGCGGCTCGCGGCCTTCCATGATGGCGTCGATCTGAGGCACGTCGATGGTCTCGTACTGCAGCAACAACTGCGACATCGCGTGCAGCTTGTCCAGATTCTCGGTGAGGATGGTCTTGGTCTTGCTGTAGGCCTTGTCCAGGATCGAGCGCACGACTTCGTCGATCTTGCGCGCGGTTTCGTCGGAGACGTTCTTGTGCTGGGTCACCGAACGGCCCAGGAACACCTCATCCTCTTCCTCGCCATAGGCCACCGGGCCAAGCTCGTCGGACAGCCCCCACTTGGTCACCATGTTGCGCGCCATCTTGGTGGCCCGCTCGATGTCGTTGGACGCACCGGTGGTGACCTTGTCGCCACCGAAGATCAGCTCTTCGGCAACGCGACCACCGTACAGCGAGCACAGCTGCGATTCGATCGCCACGCGGTTCATCGAATAGCGGTCGCCTTCCGGCAGATACATCGTCACGCCGAGGGCGCGGCCGCGCGGAATGATGGTGACCTTGTAGACCGGGTCGTGCTCCGGCACCAGGCGGCCGACGATGGCGTGGCCTGCCTCGTGATACGCGGTGAGGGTCTTCTCGTCCTCGCTCATGGCCATCGAGCGGCGCTCGGCACCCATCAGAATCTTGTCGCGGGCACGGTCGAAGTGGTCCATGCGGACTTCCTTCTCGCTGCCACGCGCCGCGAACAACGCTGCTTCGTTGCACAGGTTAGCCAAGTCGGCGCCAGAGAAACCCGGGGTACCGCGGGCGATGACCATCGGCACGACATCCTCGGCCAACGGCAGCTTGCGCATGTGCACGCGCAGGATCTGTTCGCGACCCTTGACGTCCGGCAGGCCGACCACGACCTGGCGGTCGAAACGGCCAGGACGCAGCAGCGCCGGATCCAACACGTCCGGCCGGTTGGTCGCCGCGATCACGATCACGCCTTCGCCGCCTTCGAAACCGTCCATTTCGACCAGCAACTGATTCAGGGTCTGCTCGCGCTCGTCATGCCCGCCGCCGAGACCGGCACCGCGATGACGGCCCACCGCATCGATTTCGTCGATGAAGATGATGCACGGCGCGTGCTTCTTGGCCTGCTCGAACATGTCGCGCACGCGGCTGGCACCCACGCCGACGAACATTTCCACGAAGTCCGAGCCGGAGATGCTGAAGAACGGCACCTTGGCCTCGCCGGCGATCGCCTTGGCGAGCAGGGTCTTACCGGTACCCGGCGGGCCGACCATCAGCACGCCGCGCGGAATCTTGCCGCCCAGCTTGGTGAACTTGGTCGGGTCGCGCAGGAAGTCCACCAGTTCGCCGACTTCTTCCTTGGCCTCGTCGCAACCGGCAACGTCGGCAAAGGTGATCTTGATCTGGTCTTCGCCCTGCAGCTTGGCGCGCGACTTGCCGAAGCTCATCGCCCCCTTGGCACCGCCGCCGCCGCCCTGCATCTGGCGCATGATGAACAGCCAGAAGCCAATGATCAGGATGACCGGGAGGAAATTGAGTACCAACGACCAGAAGCCAGGACCGGTCGAGGGCTTCTGGCGGGTCATTTCGATGCTCTTGCTGTACAGCACGTCGACCAGCTTGTCGTCGCGCGGACCGTAGACGGTGGCTTCGCTGCCGTCGGTGCGCTTGAAGCGGATCGCGTTGACGGCCAGGTTGGTTTCATCGGTGTAATCCACCGATTTGACGCGCCCGGAGTCCACTTCCTTCAGGAACTGGGTGTAGGTGATCGAGTCGGCACCGACGCCGCCCGCCATCCGCGGCGAGAAGCTCTGGAAGACAACCATCAGCACAACTGCGACGACCACCCACAGCAGCAGATTCTTGGTCAAGTCGTTCATCCTCATTGGCTCCGGTGCCCTCTACTCTTCGATGCTTGAAATACGATGGTCATTGGCAGCTTACTTGATCTGGACACGCTTGCCCTGACCGAGCGCATAAACTTCCGGGGAGCGCTTGCGCGAGGCCGCCGGCTTGCGAATCGTCACCTTCTCATAGCGGCGGCGAAGCTCGCGAATGTAGTCGTCAGACCCGACACCCTGGAACAGCTTGATCAGAAATGCCCCGCCCGGCTTGAGGTGGGTGTCGGCAAATTCCATGACCAGTTCCGCCAGGTGCATCATCCGCGGTTGGTCGACCGCATCCATGCCACTCTTATTGGGGGCCATATCCGACAGCACAAGGTCCACCGGCACATCGCCCAGCATCGCTTCGAATTGGGATAGGACGGCCTGCTCCCTGAAGTCGCCGTGAAGGAACTCCACGCCTGCCAGTGCCGGCATGTCCAGGATATCCAGCGCCACCACCCGGCCGCTGTCGCCCATGGATTTGCGCACCTGTTGCGACCACCCGCCCGGGGCCGCGCCCAGATCGACCACCACCATGCCGGGCTTGAGCAGGCGGTCGCGCTGCAGCAACTCTTCCAGCTTGTAGGCCGCGCGCGAGCGCATGCCCTCGGCCTGGGCCTTCTTCACGTAAGGGTCGGCGAAGTGTTCCTTGAGCCAGCGCTGGCTGCTTTTACTGCGGGAAGGCATTGGCAAAGGGGTCCGAACGGGTCGCCATGATACCCTGAACACCCTTTGCTTCCCTTCGATCCTGCATGTCCATTGTTCTCACCTCCGCCCAGAACCGTTTCCTGCGCGGTCAGGCCCACGACCTCAAAGCCTTGCTGCAGACCGGCGGCAAAGGGGTCACGCCGGCATTTCTGGCTGAACTCGAGGAAGTGCTCGAGCGCCACGAACTGGTCAAGGTGAAGGTGGCATCGGAGGATCGCGAGACACGTGATGCGCTGATTGCCGAGCTGATCGAACAAACCGGCAGTGCGTTGGTACAGCGCATCGGCCACGTCGCCATCCTGTACCGCCCCAGCAAGGAAAAGCGCCAGATCGTGCTGCCGCGCGGCTGAGCCAGCGAGTTCGTCATGCCTTTAAGTCAGGAACACCCCGATTACGCCTACGCGCTGCGCGCGGCCGACGGCCGCCATGCCAAGGTGAACGAGCAGATCCTGCAGCAGAGCTTCATCCTGATGCCGGATGAGCTGGTGGAGCACTGGCCGGTCCAGACGCTGGAGCAACTCCAGGCCAGTCACATGGAGGCGGTGCTGGCGCTCAACCCGGCCGTGATCCTGCTCGGCACCGGCGAACGCCAGTTATTCCCCAAGACCGACGTGCTGGCGGCCTGCCTGACCCGCGGCATCGGCCTGGAGGCGATGACCAATGCCGCCGCCGCACGCACCTACAACGTGCTGGCCAGCGAAGGCCGGCGGGTGGCCTTGGCGATGGTGTTGCCGGGCTGATTGGCTTGGGACGGGATTCGGGAATCGGGATTGGGGATTCGTAAGAGCGGGCTTCCGCAAGCTGCGCCTTCAATCGCCAAACCAGGCTAGAGCGTCAATTGGTCCAAGTGGTGAGTCCGAAGAACCCACTCTCTGTCCGGATACGAACAGCCCAGGGCCGTTGCGAATCCCGAATCCCAACTCCCCAATCTCATTTCTTCGGCAAATACAGCAGCGGATCGACCGGCTTGCCGTTGTAGCGGATCTCGAAGTGCAACATGTCGCGGGAGGCGCCGCTGCGGCCCATTTCGGCAATTTGCTGCCCCGCCTTGACGCTCTGGCCCTCGTTGAGCAGGCGCTTGCGGTTGTGACCGTACGCGGATAGCCACTGGTCGTTGTGCTTGATGATGATCAGCTCGCCGTAGCCGACCAGGCCGGCGCCGGAATACACCACCACGCCATCGGCGGCGGCACGCACGGCCTGACCGCTGGTGCCGGCGATGTCCACGCCCTGCTTGGTGGTTTCGCCAGTGACGAAGGTGCCCACCACGACGCCATCGGCCGGCCAACGCCACGAAAATCCGCTACTGACCGGTCCGGCGATCGGCGCGACGGGGCGCGGCGGGGCCACGGTGCCGCCAGCCACCGGCGCGCTGCCACCCGGCTTGCTGGTACCGGGCGGATACAACTTGAGCGTCTGGCCGGGATAGATGGTGTTTGGGGAAGACAGGCCATTCCAGGCGGCCAGATCCGCGGCGGTGATATTGGTCCGGCGCGAGATCGCGTACAGGGTGTCGCCGCGCTGCACGGTGACCGTGGCACCCGGACGCGGCACCGAAGGACGCGGCGCGGCGCTGGGGCGCGACGACGACCCGCCACCGCTCGCTCCGGGCGAACGCACCACCGTTGCGCTGCTGCAGGCGGTCAGTCCGATGGCCATTGCGAGCATGACTGCTGTCTTGCGTGCCGAATTCATCTGCGTCTTGCTCATCCGTTCGTTGTCTTCCACACCAACCAGCCCGCACCGACCGCCAGCACCGCCATTGCAACCCAGCCCAGCGGCTCGATCCAGCGATGCAGCGCCGCTTCGGCCCGCGCACCGCCCAGGCGGATCGCGCCGGCCACCAGATACACGCGCTTGCCGCGCCCGACCAACATGCTGGCGATGAATGGCAGGATCGGCACGCCGACCACGCCCGAGGCCCAGGTAAAGATCTTCAGCGGGATCGGGGTGAACCCGACCAGGACCAGCGCCCAGAACGCCTTCCACGGCGAATCGGCCACCAGCGTGCGCAGGGTTTCGATCTGCTGCTGGATCTTCGCGCTCCAGCCCAGCCATTCGATCAGCGGCTGCAGCGCGGCGAAGGCGAAATGGCCAAGCAGATAACCGACCAGGGCGCCGCAGATCGAGCCGATCAGGCTCAGGGTCGCAAACCAGAGCGAGCGCTTGGGCTCGGCCAGCGACATCGGTGCCAACATCACTTCCGGCGGCACCGGGAAAATGAAGCCCTCAACGAAGCTGAGACCGGTCAGCAGCGCGGGTGCGCGGCGATGGCGCGACCAACGGATGGCCACGTCGTACAACGGCCCAAAAATCTTCATCGAAGAACTCTCATGGATTCAATCCAGCATGCCCGACAACAGCGGGACGAACGTGACCGGCGCCAGAACCTGTTGTTCGATGGCGCCATCGGCCCCGCGGGTGAGTTGCACCAACGATTGCGAGGAAGGCCCTCCGACCGGCGCGACCAGGCGCCCGCCGACCGCCAGCTGGTCGACCAATGCATCGACCAACGCCGGTGCGGCAGCGGTCACCACGATGGCGTCGTACGGCCCGTGTTCGGGCCAGCCGATGCGGCCGTCGTCGTGCTTGCTGCGCACATTCATGCCCAGGTGCCGGAAGCGCTTGCGCGCCTGCCGCAGCAGGTCGCCGATGCGCTCGACGGTGTAGACCTCCAGCCCCAGCGCCGCCAGGATCGCGCCTTGGTAGCCGGAGCCGGTGCCCACTTCGAGCACCTTGGTCGGGGTCACCTGCAGCACCGCTTCGGTCATGCGCGCCACCACCCAGGGCTGGGAGATGGTCTGGCCATGGCCGATCGGCAGCGCAGTGTCTTCGTAGGCGCGCGAGGCCAGCGCCTCATCGATGAACAGATGCCGCGGCACGGTGCGCATCGCGTTGAGCGTGGCCTCGTCCTGGATGCCCGCCTCGCGCAAGCGCTCGACCAGGCGGTCGCGCACGCGTTGCGAGGTCATGCCGATCCCGACCGACTCCGGTTGCAGGCGCAGCCTCGGCGTCATGCCGGGCCGTCCAGCGCTGCGGTCAGCCCACCCACCCAGCCGGCAACGGTGTCCAGTGCCTGGTAGCAGGTGAGATCGACGTGGATCGGCGTGATCGAGATATGCCCGGTACGCACAGCGTGGAAATCGGTACCGGCGCCAGCGTCCTGCTCGGGACCGGCCGGGCCGATCCAGTACACGGTGCGGCCGCGCGGATCGCGCTGCGGCACGCACGGCTCGGATCGGTGGCGGTTGCCGAGCCGGGTGACTTCGAAACCGAGCACATCCGACCATGCCAGATCCGGCACGTTGACGTTGAGGATGGTGTCGGCGGGCAACGGGTCGGCCTTCAGCCGCGCCACGATTTCCACCGCTGCGCGCGCGGCGGTGTCGTAGTGATGCGCCTGGTGATTGTGCGTGACCAACGACACCGCCACCGCCGGCAAGCCGAGGAAGCGGCCTTCCATGGCGGCCGACACGGTGCCCGAATAGATCACGTCGTCGCCCAGATTGGCCGAATTATTGATCCCGGAGACCACGATGTCCGGGTCGTAATCGAGCATGCCGGTGAGTGCCAGATGCACGCAGTCGGTCGGCGTGCCGGCCACTGCGCAGGTCTGCGCATCGACGCGGCGGGTGCGGATCGGCACGTCCAGCGTCAGCGAATTGCTGGCGCCGGAGCGATCGCGGTCGGGCGCGACCACCATCACTTCATGACCGGCATGGCGCAGCGCCTCGGCCAAAATCTGGATGCCGGGGGCGTCGACACCGTCGTCGTTGCTAACCAGTACGCGCATGGGACTCCTCGGAAAACCGGGCCATGATACCGGATGCGTCCCGCGCCTTCGCGCTTGATCTTCGCGTGCGTCTGCGCTTGGACCGGGTACGCTGTGCAGATGTCGCATCCTGAAGACGAAGACGACGGCGCGTTGTTCCGCGCAGCGATCGGCGCGGTCAAGCCGATTCGTGAAGTCGCCCCACCGGCCAACGCCAAGCCACGCCCCAAGCCGCGCGCGCGCATGGCCGAGCGCGATGACGCCCAAGCGCATACCGAATTTGCGCGCCTGCTGCGCGACAGCGCGCCGTTGGAAGCGGGCGATACCGCCAGCTATCGGCGCGAGAATCTTCCCACCCGCTTGTTTCAACGGCTCAAGCGCGGGCAATTCTCGGTGCAGGACGAACTGGATCTGCACGGCGCCACCGCAGCGCAGGCCGAATCGTTGCTGCGCCAGTTCCTGCTGGACGCACACGCGCACGAACATGGTTGCGTGCGCATCATCCACGGCAAGGGACTGCAATCGGACACCGGTGCGCCCGTGCTGAAGAACCTCATGGACCGGCTGCTGCGTCAACGCAACGATGTGCTGGCGTTTCATTCGGCGCCGCCGACGCAGGGCGGTACCGGGGCGCTGCTGGTGTTGCTGGCGCGGCGGCGATAGGCCGATGATTACGCGCGAGTGATGCTAAACGGCAGCCATTGCGCATGGCGACGTGTTGTCTGGAAGGTCTGTCGCGCATGCTCGTCGGGCACGAGCCGATTCCTGTTGCGCGCCTTGTGCAGCTGGCCATCGCTCGTGGCGCCGCGACCGGCCACTATCGCCTCAGCGACCGCCGAGGCCGCTTTTGCGCGCATCGCATGATTGGACCGTCCATGCTGCCCAGCGCGATCGGCCGGCGTTTGTGCGCGATCATGCGTCGGCGCGCATGCCGACGTTGAAGCGACCGGCGTCGGTGACATCTCCCAGTTCCCACAGCACCGCGGTGGCATAACAGCCAGGCGGCAGCGCGAACTCCAATTGCAGGGTCTGTGCCTCCAGCCATCGATAGTCCAGACCCTGCGGGCGCAAGCGCAGCGCGCGGCGCTCCTGCTTCAGCCCCGCTGCTTCCAGGCCTTGGCGCAATGCTTCGGATTGCGGATCGGACAACGCGCCCTGCTCCAGCGCTGCCGCTTGATCGGTCGAGCGCAACGCGCCAATGCCCCACAACGGCCCGCTGGGATGGATATCGAAACGTGCCAATCGCTCTGCCAGGGCCTCGCTCCACGGCTCCGGGCCGAAGACGCTGCGCGAGCCGTCCAGCATCCACGCCTCGCCCTGCAGTGCGCTATCCCAACTGCCCTGCGCCAAGCGTGCGCCAAGCACGCGATTGAACAGGACCGAACGCGCTGCCGACAGCAACATCGAGCGCTGATCGTTGCGCAGCCGCCGCCTGGATGTGGGCGCCGGCAGCAACGTTCCGTCCTCAGCTTGCACATGACCGAACATCGCCAGCGCAGCCGCCACATTTGCGCCATCGCGACCGAAGCGTTGTTCGCCGAACCAATTGGGAATGCCACGCGCAGCAATCGCCTGCAGCCGTTGCTCGATCGCCTCGCGCTCGCCCTGCACCTGGCGCAGCGTCAGCACGAAGCGGTTCCCGTGCAGCGCACCGCGTTGCAGCTTGCGGTTGTGCCAGGCGCTCTGGACCACCTGCATCTGCGCATCATCCAGCGCGGCGATATCCGGCGCGATGCGCTTGGGCAGATGCACGCTGAAGCGCTGGGTGGTCACTGCATGGCGATCTTTCAGACCCGCATAGCTGACGCCCATCTCGGCGATGCCGGCCCAGTGCGCAAGCTGTTTGGCGATATACGCGGTGTTCTGGCCACGCTTGCGCACGGTGAGCAGCAGATGCTCGCCTTCGCCGGAGGGCTCGAATGCCGGCAGCTCGTCGACCTGGAAATCGTCCGGGGTGCTGCGCATCGCCGCGCTGAGCACGGCAGCGCCATGCGCACGCGGCAGCAAAGAGGTCTCGCTCATGGTGTGGTTCGCCTTCGCGCCGGACGTGGCGCGCTGTGCGCCGAATGATTCGGCGCGGTGATTGCGTCGGGCAGCATCGGCGCCGGCTCCGGCCCCAAGCGCTGCCTGTGTCGCTATTGATGAGGCACAGCGGTCCTGCCCAGCAACACCGCGGCCTGTGCAGCGATCCCTTCGCCGCGGCCGGTGAAACCCAACTGTTCGCTGGTGGTGGCCTTGACGCTGACCGCATCGAGTTCGATCGCCAGCAGGCCGGCAATGCGCTCGCGCATGGCCACCGCATGCGGGCCGACCTTGGGGCGCTCGCAGATCACGGTGATGTCGGCATTGCCGACGCGCCATCCGCGCTCGCGCAGCAAGCCATCGCAATGCTGCAGGAACTGTGCGCTGTCGGCGTCTTTCCAACGCGCATCGGAAGGCGGGAAATGCTGGCCGATATCGCCCAGCGCCAGCGCGCCCAGCATCGCATCGCACAGGGCGTGCAACACCACATCGCCATCGCTATGGGCGAGCACGCCGTGGCTGTGCGCCACGCGCACACCGCCAAGCATCACGTGGTCGCCAGGGCCGAACGCATGCACGTCGTAGCCTTGGCCGATTCGGAATTTGAAGGACATGGATTAGATCTCTTCGGGCCCGGAAACCCGGGACCCCGGGCCGGAGAAAGCAGAAGCCAGAACGGACGACTGGGGATGTGCGCTTTCCGGGTCCCGGGCTCCGAGCCCCCGGTTGACCAGTTCAAATTCGAAGCGCGCCAGATCCGCAGGGGTCGTCACCTTGAAGTTGTCTTCGGCGCCTTCCACCAGCAAGGGGCGCAGCCCCATCCGCTCCATCGCCATCGCTTCATCGGTGACCTCGACACCGGCCGCCGCGGCCTCGGTGAGTCCACGGATCAGTTGATGGCGACGAAACAGCTGCGGGGTGAGTGCGCGCCACAGGCGTTCGCGCGGTTCGGTGCCGTCGATACCTCCATCGTCGCCGGCACGCTTGAGCGTATCGCGCACCGGTGCAGCCAGGATGGCGCCGACCGGGTCGCCACGGCCGATTTCCAGCAGGCGGTCCAGATCGGCCAGGGCCAGATTCGGCCGCGCGGCATCGTGGACCAGCACGAAATCGTCGGCACGTACGCTCTCGGGCAAGGCCAGCAAGCCAGCCAGCACCGAGGCTGCGCGACTCGCACCCCCCAGGCAGGTCAGCACGGGCGTGGACTGCACGGCGGTCCAGCCGGGCCAATCGGCATCGCCGGGGGCGATTGCCACCATGATGCCGGCCAGCGCCGGATGCGCCGCCAGCGCAGCTAACGTATACGCCATCAGTGGCTGACCGCCGGCCGGCAAATACTGTTTGGGAAGCGGCCCGCCAAAACGGGTGCCGCGCCCGGCGGCCGGCACGATTGCCCAGATGGACCCGGTCATGGGTGATCCACCGGATCGATCGGCTCAGGCGCTTGCTGTGGGGGGGCCGGAGCCTCAGGCGATGCAGGTGCCGGCAGCGGCGCATCCTCGACCACGCGATAGAACGTCTCGCCCGGCTTGATCATGCCCAGCTCGCTGCGCGCGCGTTCCTCGATTGCCGCCTCGCCGTCCTTCAAATCCTTCACCTCTGCTGCCAACGCCTGGTTGCGTTGGCGCAGACCTTCGTTGTCCTGTGTCTGATGCGCGACCTGGGCTTCCAGCATCATCACCTCGCCGGAATTCCCAGGCCCGAACCAGAAGCGGTACTGCAGCCAAGCCAGCAGTACCGCCAGCACCAGCAGTAGCCAGCGCCAGTTGCGCACGGCTTATCGCTTGATCGAAACGAACGCGTCGCGGCCGGCGTAACGCGCGCCGGAGCCCAGCGCCTGCTCGATGCGCAGCAACTGGTTGTACTTGGCCACGCGGTCGCTGCGGCACAGCGAGCCGGTCTTGATCTGGGTGGCGGTGGTGGCTACGGCGATGTCGGCGATCGTGGTGTCTTCGGTTTCGCCGGAACGGTGCGACACGATCGAGGCGTAGTTGGCCGCGTGCGCCATCGCGATGGCTTCCAGCGTTTCGGTCAGCGTGCCGATCTGGTTGACCTTGATCAGGATCGCGTTGGCGGTGCCCGAATCGATGCCCTGCTTGAAGATCTTCGGGTTGGTGACGAACAGATCGTCGCCCACCAACTGCACCTTCTTGCCGACGCGCTCGGTCAGCAGCTTCCAACCGGCCCAGTCGTCCTCGGCCAGGCCATCTTCGATGCTGATGATCGGGTACTGCGCCACCCAGTCGGCCAGGAAGTCGACGAACTGCTCGCTGGTCAGGCGCTTGTTCTCGCCGACCAGGTTGTACTTGCCGTTGTCGTAGAACTCGCTGGAGGCCACGTCCAGGCCCAGCAGGATGTCTTCGCCCGCGGTGTAGCCGGCCTTGCCGATCGCTTCGAGGATGGTGTCCAGCGCTTCGACGTTGCTGCGGAAGTCCGGCGCAAAGCCGCCTTCGTCGCCCACCGCCGTGCTCAGGCCATGGCCCTTGAGCACCGACTTGAGCGAATGGAAGATTTCCGTACCGGCGCGCAGCGCTTCGGAGAACGAGCTGCAACCGACCGGCAGCACCATGAACTCCTGGAAGTCGACGTTGTTGTCGGCATGCGCGCCGCCGTTGATGATGTTCATCATCGGCACCGGCAGCGCCACGTCGGATTCGGTGATGGTGGACAGGTACTGCCACAACGGCTGCTTGCGCGAGGCGGCTACGGCATGCGCGGCGGCCAGCGAAACACCCAGCAGCGCGTTGGCGCCCAGGCGGCCCTTGTTCTCGGTGCCGTCCAGATCGATCAGGCGACGGTCCAGGCCCTGCTGGTCGGCCGCATCGAAGTTCTTCAGCGTCTCGGCGATGGTCCCGTTGACGTTATCCACCGCGTGGCGCACGCCCTTGCCCAGGTAGCGGGTCTTGTCGCCATCACGCAGCTCCACCGCTTCCTTGGTACCGGTCGAGGCACCCGACGGCACGGCCGCGCGGCCGAACGAACCGTCGTCCAGCGTGACTTCGGCCTCCAGCGTGGGATTGCCGCGGGAGTCGAGGATTTCGCGGGCGAGGATCTTGGCGATAGTGGTCATAGGTCCGTTCGGTTACCAGTAAGGGGGGAAGTACACCGGAAACAAGCTGCCGGATTATCGCTGCACACCGGTCCATTGCCAAATCGCATGTCGCCGCTACACGCAGCACGTCGCGGGCGGACCGCTACGCCATCAAGCCCAACAGCGACAAACCAGACAGCAGCAGCAAGACCAACAGCAGGATCAGCGCGGCGATCGCCGCACCAGGCTGGCGACTCAGCCGCAATGCAGCCGAGCCCGTGGCCAGGCTACTGACAACGGCCATGGTGGCCATGATCAGCGTGATGCGCATCGGCAGCTGCGTGGCTTGCATGGCATGGTCGCCATCGCCCGGCATGCCGATGCTGGCGGTAAACAGAACGGCCATGACCGCCATGCACGCCCACGCCGCGATCGACGCGGCCAGTGCCCACCAGCCCCAGGGCCACTGGTGCCACCGCCGCTCCCGGCGGCGCGCTGCAGCGGCCGCGCGCTGATCAGAACTCACGCAAAGCGCGCAAACCCGTGCTTCTTGGTGACGGCGTCCAGCTCCATCAGGGTTTCGAGCAGTTCTTCCATGCGATCCAGCGGCCACGCATTGGGACCATCGGACAGCGCCTTGGACGGATCCGGGTGGGTTTCGGCGAACAGGCCGGAAATCCCGACCGCCACCGCCGCGCGCGCCAGCACCGGCACGAACTCGCGCTGACCACCGGAGCTGCTGCCCTGCCCGCCCGGCAACTGCACCGAATGGGTGGCGTCGAACACCACCGGACAGCCGGTGTCGCGCATTACGCTCAGCGAGCGCATGTCGCTGACCAGGTTGTTGTAGCCGAACGAGGCGCCACGCTCGCAGACCATGATCTGCTCGTTGCCGGTGGATTTGGCCTTGTCCACCACCGGCTTCATGTCCCATGGCGCCAGGAACTGGCCCTTCTTGATGTTGACCGGCTTGCCGGCGGCGCAGACGTTCTTGATGAAGTCGGTCTGGCGCACCAAAAATGCCGGGGTCTGCAGCACGTCGACGACGGCCGCGACCTCGTTCATCGGGGTGTATTCGTGCACGTCGGTGAGCACCGGCACGCCGATCTGCTTCTTCACCGCATCCAGCACCTTCAAACCCTCTTCCAGGCCCGGGCCACGGAAGCTGGTGCCGGAGGTGCGATTGGCCTTGTCGAAACTCGACTTGAAGATGAAGTTGACGCCGAGCTTGCCGGTGATCTCCTTGAGCCTGCCGGCCACGTCGAGCTGCAGCTGCATCGATTCGATCACGCAGGGGCCGGCAATCAGGAACAGCGGCTGGTCGAGGCCGACTTCGAAGTCACACAGTTTCATCAGGTCACCTAAGTAATTAAGCCCCTCTCCCGTCGGGAGAGGGGTTGGGGTGAGGGTACGGGTTGCAAGCGCTTGTAAGGCCAGATGGTTTGCCCTGGTTGGCGCGGGGCGACGCGTTCATCACAGCTGCCATCTTCCAGTGCGTTGCGGTGCCCCTCTCATCCGCCCTACGGGGCACCTTCTCCCATGAAGGGGACCGAGGTCCCGATGGGAGAAGGAACTCACGCACGCGCTTCTTTGAGCAACTTGCCGCCAGCCTTCTTCTCGCGCGCCGCACGCACGAAGCCGATGAACAGCGGATGGCCGTCGCGCGGGGTGGACAGGAATTCCGGATGCGCCTGGCAGGCCAAAAACCACGGGTGCGTGTCGCGCGGCAGCTCCACCACTTCCACCAGGGTGTCGTCCATCGACTTGCCGGAGATCACGAGACCGGCGTCTTCCAACTGCGTGCGATAGCGGTTGTTGAACTCGTAACGGTGACGGTGCCGCTCGGCCACCACATCCTTGCCATAGACCTCGCGCGCCAGCGTACCGGGCTTCAGGCGCTGCTCCTGCAGGCCCAGACGCATGGTGCCGCCCAGGTCGGATTTTTCGTCGCGCTTTTCGACTTCACCGGTGGCGGTGCGCCATTCGGTGATCAGGCCGATCACCGGGTGCGGCGACTGGCGATCGTTCTCGGTGCTGTTGGCTGCATCCAGGTCGGCGACGTGGCGGGCATAGTCCACCACGGCCGCCTGCATGCCGTAGCAGATACCGAAATATGGCACCTTGTGCTCACGCGCGAACTTGGAGGTCTGCACCTTGCCTTCGAAACCGCGGTCGCCGAAACCGCCCGGCACCAGGATGCCGTCGATGTCTTGCAAGGCAGACATGTCGCTGCCCTCCAGATCCTGCGCTTCCAGCCACTTCAGGTTGACCTTGGTGCGCTGACGCAGGCCACCGTGACGCAGCGCTTCTGCCACCGACTTGTAGGCGTCCTGGTGATCGACGTACTTGCCGACCACGGCGATGTTGACCTCGTCCAGCGGATGCTTGACCGCATCCACCACCGCCGCCCATTCGGACAGGTCGGCCGCGGCGACCTTGTCGCGCAGCTTGAACTGCTCGATGACCAGTTCGTCCAGGCCTTGGCGCAGCAATTCCAGCGGCATGCCGTACAGCACGTCGATATCCGGGCAGCTGATCACCGCACGCTCGGAGACGTTGGTGAACAGCGCGATCTTGCGGCGCTCCGAATCCGGCACTGCCTGCTCGGACCGGCACAGCAGCACGTCCGGCTGGATGCCGATCGAGCGCAGTTCCTTGACCGAATGCTGGGTCGGCTTGGTCTTCAGCTCACCGGCCGCCGCGATGTACGGCACCAGCGTGAGATGCATGAACATGGCCTTTTCGGCGCCGCGCTCGGTGCGCACCTGGCGAATCGCTTCCAGGAACGGCAGCGATTCGATGTCGCCGACGGTACCGCCGATTTCGATCAACGCGACATCGAACCCGGCGGTGGCCTCGTCGATGCAGCGGCGGATCTCGTCGGTAATATGCGGAATCACCTGCACGGTGGCGCCCAGATAATCGCCACGACGCTCCTTGCGGATCACGTTCTCGTAGATGCGGCCGGTGGTCACCGAATTCTTGCGCGACAGGCGCGTGCGTACATAACGCTCGTAGTGACCCAGATCCAGGTCGGTTTCGGCACCGTCGTCGGTGACGTAGACCTCGCCATGCTGGAACGGGCTCATCGTGCCCGGGTCCACGTTGATGTACGGGTCCAGCTTCATCATCGTGACCTTCAGGCCACGCGCTTCAAGAATGGACGCAAGCGAAGCGGCGGCAATGCCCTTGCCTAGCGAGGACACTACGCCGCCGGTAACGAAAATCAGGGGGGTCATGGGGCTTGAAGCCTCCCGGAAAGCCATAGTTTAGCGGGTGATGGGCGAATGCCCAAGGGTTGCGTGACGACGAGGTCATCACACGTTGAAACAGTGCATGTCGTGCAGGCCTGAGCGGCTGGCAGACATGACGGGCAGTGGCCAGGCGATTGCGGGCTCTCTGCGGGGGCCGGAATGCATGCGCGTTACATGCCAGCCCCAGGCACCGGCTACGCCAACAGGGCGAATGCTGCGTGGTCTTACATAGCTGCCCCAAAAGCGAACGCCCCGGCAATGCCGGGGCGTCGGTGGCACCTGGCCGCTAGGCCGCGCGATCAGCGTGCAGGCTTTTCTTCTTCCTCTTCCTCGCGCGGGGCGCTGTCGGCCTTGGGCTTCTGCGCAGCGGCGGCAGCGCGGCGTTCGGCCTTGCGTTCGGCTTCGGTCTTGGCCTTCGCGTCATCGGCCTTTTGAGCTGCGGCGCCCTGTCCGGTCTGCTGCGGAGCGGCCTGGGCCATGGCGGGAAGCGCTGCGACTGCGGCCGCACCGAGGGTGAGCATCAGGATGTGCTTGAACTTCATGGCGTCCTCTTTGGCTTCGGTGACATCCTCAGGTGGGGACGTTTGATTGCGAAACCAACGCCAGGGTAGCCAATGCTGCCCGGCCCCCCACTGAACGCCGGTCGCGTGCAAAAAATCGGCTCAGCCCCCACACTTGCGCGTCGTTTCACGTGCCAACGAGATGCATGAACACCCGTTATAACGCCGCCGATATTGAAGTGCTGTCGGGCCTGGACCCGGTCAAACGCCGCCCCGGCATGTATACCGATACCGCGCGCCCGAACCATCTGGCGCAGGAAGTGATCGACAACTCTGTCGACGAGGCGCTGGCCGGCCACGCCAAGCAGGTCGAAGTCACGCTGTACAAGGACGGTAGCTGCGAAGTGTCCGACGACGGCCGCGGCATGCCGGTGGACATCCATCCGGAAGAGAAGATTCCGGGCGTGGAGCTGATCCTGACCCGGCTGCATGCCGGCGGCAAGTTCAGCAACCGCAACTACACCTTCTCCGGTGGCTTGCACGGTGTAGGCGTAAGCGTGGTCAACGCGCTATCGACCAAGGTCGAACTGTTCATCAAGCGCGAAGGCAGCGAGCACCGCATGGAGTTTCGCGATGGCAACGCCGCGTCCAAGCTGGAAGTGGTGGGTACCGTCGGCAAGAAAAATACCGGCACGCGGCTGCGTTTCTGGGCCGACCCCAAGTATTTCGATACGCCCAAATTCAATGTGCGTGCGTTGCGGCACCTGCTGCGCGCCAAGGCGGTGCTGTGCCCCGGCCTGACCGTCAAATTGCACGACGAGGCAACCGGCGAGCAGGACAGCTGGTATTTCGAAAACGGCCTGCGCGATTACCTGAAGGGTGAGATGGCCGAGCACGAGCTGCTGCCGGCCGACCTGTTCGTCGGTAGCCTGAAAAAAGACACCGAAATCGTCGACTGGGCCGCGGCCTGGGTGCCGGAAGGCGAGCTGGTGCAGGAAAGCTACGTCAACCTGATCCCCACCGCGCAGCATGGCACCCACGTCAATGGCCTGCGTTCGGGCCTGACCGATGCGCTGCGCGAGTTCTGCGATTTCCGCAATCTGCTGCCGCGCGGCGTCAAGCTGGCACCGGAAGATGTCTGGGACCGGGTGACCTTCGTGCTCAGCCTGAAGATGACCGATCCGCAGTTTTCCGGTCAGACCAAGGAACGCCTGTCCTCGCGCCAGGCTGCCGGCTTCATCGAAGGTGCTGCGCACGATGCCTTCAGCCTGTATCTCAACCAGAACGTGGAGATCGGCGAGAAGATCGCGCAGATCGCCATCGATCGCGCCAGCGCACGGTTGAAGACCGAAAAGCAGATCGTCCGCAAGAAGGTCACCCAGGGCCCTGCCCTGCCCGGCAAGCTGGCCGATTGCATCAGCCAGGATCTGTCGCGTACCGAACTGTTCCTGGTCGAAGGCGATTCGGCCGGCGGCTCTGCCAAGCAGGCGCGCGACAAGGATTTCCAGGCCATCCTGCCGTTGCGCGGCAAGATCCTCAACACCTGGGAAGTGGCTTCCGGCAGCGTATTGGCCTCCGAGGAAGTGCATAACCTGGCGATCGCGATCGGTTGCGACCCGGGCAAGGACGACATCACCGGGCTGCGCTACGGCAAGGTGGTGATCCTGGCCGACGCCGACTCCGATGGCCTGCATATCGCCACGCTGCTGACGGCGCTGTTCCTGCAGCATTTCCCCGCGCTAGTGGCCGCCGGCCACGTGTTCGTGGCGATGCCGCCCTTGTTCCGTGTCGATGTGGGCAAGCAGGTGTTCTATGCGCTGGACGAAGAAGAAAAGACCACGCTGCTGGACAAGATCGCGCGCGAAAAGATGAAGGGCCAGATCAGCGTCACCCGCTTCAAGGGCCTGGGCGAAATGAATCCGCAGCAGCTGCGCGAATCCACCATCCACCCGGACACGCGTCGACTGGTGCAGCTGACCATCGACGACGGCGAGCAGACGCGTTCGTTGATGGACATGCTGCTGGCCAAAAAACGCGCAAGCGACCGCAAGCAGTGGCTGGAGACCAAGGGCGATCTGGCCTCGCTTGAAGTCTGAGTGCTGAAACCGATAGCCCCTCTCCCGTGGAGGCGAGAAGGCACGGCCTGCGCGTGCTAGCGGCGCGCGACTTTGAGCGCCCGCGCCGCAAGCGCGGGCGGGGCGCAGCGCGGCGTTTGGGTGCGGGCGTATGCACTTGCGAAGTGAGTAGCACGAGGCTTCGCCCGCACCCTCATTCCCCTTCGGAGCACCGTCCGCATCAGGCGGGACAATGTCTCGACGGGAGAAGGAAGCGCCTTGCATAGGCGCTCATTTCGGCGGGCCGCACACACCTGCCTTTGCGTACCACCTCGGTCCGCGCGACATCCATGCCTTCCTGCACATCCACCGGGCTCTGCAGCAGCCTAGCATCGGCGCTTCCCTGCAACCACGTCGATGCCCATGCCCTTCTTTCTCCGTGCCGGCCTGCTGGCCTGCGTGCTGTTCAGCGGGACAGCGCTGGCCGAAGCGCCAGACAAAACCGATAAAAGCGATGCCAAACCCGATGCCGCTGCCGCTGCCGCCAAACAGGCGCCATTGCCGGCCGACGCCAGCGTGCGCCAGAGCACACGCGTGGCTGGCCGCAACCTGAGCTATACCGCCACGGTCGGCACGTTGCCGGTGCGCGATGCGCAAGGCAAGACCACGGGGGAAGTGGTATTCACCGCCTATACCGTCGATGGCAAGGACCGCCCGGTGACCTTCGCCTTGAACGGTGGGCCGGGCGCCGCATCGGTGTATCTCAACATGGGCGCGATCGGGCCGAAGATCGTCGGTTTCGGCGCCGAGGGCGACAGTGCGTCGGCACCGGCCACACTGCGCGACAACCCGGGCACGTGGCTGGACTTCACCGACCTGGTCTTCATCGACCCGGTGGGCACCGGCTTCAGCCGCGCGCTGATCGGCGACGACGATGCCAAGAAGCAGTTCTACAATCCGCAGGCGGATGTGGAATATCTCTCGCGGGTGATCTACGACTGGCTGCTCAAGAACCGCCGCCTGCAGGCGCGCAAGTATCTGGTCGGCGAAAGCTATGGCGGCTTCCGCGGCCCGCGCATTACCCATTACCTGCAGACGCAGCTAGGCGTGGCGATGAACGGCGTGGTGCTGGTGTCGCCGTATCTCAACCCGACCCTGGACGACAACGGCGATGTGTCGCCCCTGGCATGGATGCTGACGCTTCCCTCGATCGCCGCTGCGCACCTGGAGCGCCAGGGCCAGCTCAGCGACAGCGCGATGCGCCAGGTGATCGACTACACCCGCGGCGATTACGCGGTGGCGCTGATGAAAGGACGCACCGACCCGCAGGCCACCGAAGCGATGCTGCAGCAGGTCACCCGCATGACCGGGCTGGACCCGGCATATGTGCGGCGCTCCGGTGGACGCCTGGAAACCCAGGCCTATCTGCGCGAAGTGTTTCGTGACAAGGGCGAATTGGGCAGCCGTTACGATTCCAACGTGACCGCCTTCGACCCGTTTCCCAACGATGCCGAACAACGCGCCAACGACCCGCTGCTGGACAGCATCATTGCGCCCACCACCACCGCAATGGTGGACTTCGTCACCCGCGTGGTCGGCTGGAAGATCGATGCGCAGTATCGCGCGCTCAACTACGACGTGAACAAGCTCTGGGACTGGAACGACGAGCTTCGCAAAGGCGCAGTGACCCAGCTGCGTCAGTCGGTGGCGATCGATCCGAAGCTGCGCGTGTTGATCGCGCACGGCTGGAACGACCTCTCCTGCCCGTTCATGGGTTCGGTCCTGACGGTGGACCAGATGCCGGCCATGGGCAGCGACAGCAAACGCGTGCAGGTACGCGAATATCCCGGCGGCCACATGTTCTACAACCGCCCCGACAGCCAGGCCGCGTTCCGTGACGACGTCAAGGCGATGTACGAAACGCGCTGAGCGCAGCCAGCGCCGGCCGCACACGCGGCCGGCGACCAAGCCGTCGGGCAGCACCATCGTTTCCGAGTGCCGCGCATCTGCGTTGCCATCGTCAATCTGGAACTGGCAAGCACCGTCGCAAGTACATCAGCCAAGCAGATCTAGCAGCGCACCAGCTGTTACCAATCCCCAATCCCAAATCCCGGCTCCCCAATCACAACGCACCAGGCTCGCTAGCCTTCACGTTCCACCCCAACCACTGGTAGACCTGATAGCGCGCAATGCCCAGGTATTCGTGCAGGGCCACATCGGCCAGCGTGAAGTTGTAGCTCTGCGGCAGGATCGACCAGGTGGCGGTCAGCCAATCGGCGCGCACCGGTGTGGCATCGATGCCGAAATGGCGGAAATACAATTCGGCGCGACGCAGATGCGTGGCCGAGGACACCAGCGCAATGCGATCGGGCCGGTAGGCGCGCAGCAAAGGCTGGCTGAACTGCGCGTTCTGCCAGGTGTTCATGCTCGACGGCTCCATGATCAGATCTGCCCGCGGAATGCCCAGGCCCAGCAAGACACGCTGGTAGACCACCGCTTCGGACAGGCCCAGGCCGCGTGCATCGCCGCCGCTGATCTCGATCTTGCAATCGCCCCCGCTGTGCCGGCATTGCCAGTACAGCCGTGCCGATTCGACGATGCGGCCGTAGGCGAACAGATTGGCTTCGGCCACCGCGTCGCGGCCTTCCGGGCGCACGGTGCCGGCACCCAGCAGCACGATGACGTTGCGCGCGCCCCACGCGTTGAAATCGTTGACCCCGGTGCGTTGCAGGTGTTGCAGCATCCAGGAGGGCAACGGACCGCAGCCCACCGCGAACACCAGCAGCAAGCTGGCCAGGCCCAGCACGCGGGAGAACCGCCGCAATCCGCGGCGGTCGATCAACCAGGCAAACCCGAACAACACGCACACCAGGGCAAGCATCATCGGGAAAGGGTCTCACTCATGGCATGCGGGCAACCTGCCGCAAACAGGTCGATACGGCAACGGCGGCGCAGTCTGCCGACGGTGCGTGAGCGCACCGCGGCATCGCTCAGGTCCAGCCGAACAGCTCGAACAGCGTCAGGATCAGATACGCCACGCCGCCAGCGGCCGGGATGGTGAGAATCCAGGCCCAGACGATGCGCTCGATCACCCCCAACCGCAGCGAACGCGGGTTCTTGGCAAAACCCACCCCCATGATGGCGGTGGAAATGCTGTGCGTGGTGGATACCGGCATGCCGAAATGCGCCGCCACGGTGAGCACCGTCGCCGAGCTGGTTTCTGCAGCAAAGCCGTGGATGGGATGCAGCTTGACCATCTTGTGGCCGAGCGTCTTGATGATCTTCCAGCCGCCCGACGCCGTCCCTGCGGCCATCACCACCGCGCAGGTCAGCACGATCCACATCGGGATACCGGCGCCGGCGGCAAGGCCGGTGCCCGGATGCAGGAACGACAACCAGCTCGGCAAATCGTCCAGCGCACCGGCCGACTGCGCGCCGATCAGGGTCATGGCGATGATGCCCATGGTCTTCTGCGCGTCGTTGTGGCCGTGCGCGTAGCCCATGTAAGCGGCCGAGGCGATCTGCGCCTTGCCGAAGAACGCATTGACCCAGCGCGGACGCGCCAGCCGCCCGATCGGGCCGCCGAGTTTGGACATGCCGGCGATGATCGCCCACAGCAGCACCATCACTACGATGCCGAGCACGAAACCGGCGATCGGCGAGGTGATCATCGGGACGAACACCTTCCACAACAGGCCCTTGTTCTTGGCCCAGTTGCCGATGTTTTCCGACCAGATCAGCGCGTCCCAGTTGTTGTGCGCCGCGGCCAGGCCGGCGCCGCACAAGCCACCGATCAAGGCATGCGAGGACGACGACGGCAGGCCCTTCCACCAGGTGATCAGGTTCCAGATGATGCCGCCCAGCAGGGCGCACAGGATCACCTGCGGAGTGACGTCGACCACGTTGGTGTTGAGCAGGCCGGAAGCAATCGTCAGCGCCACGGCGGTGCCGGTCAGCGCGCCGATCAGGTTCATGCCGGCGGCCAGCATCACCGCCCAACCGGGCGAGAGCACCTTGGTGGCGACCACGGTGGCGATGGAGTTGGCGGTGTCGTGGAAGCCGTTGATGAACTCGAACACCAACGCGGCCAGGATCACCACCAGAACTAAGGTAAGCACGCGGCGACCTCAGCTGTTCTTCAGCACGATCTGGTAGACCACCACACCGGCCTCGCGGCAGCGGTCGATGGCCTTTTCCAGAATCTCGAAGAACTCCTTGAGCAGGAACATCTGCAACGTGTCCAGCCGGCCGGAATAGATGTCGCGATACAGCTCCAGCATCAGCCGGTCGGCTTCGTTTTCGAGCATGCGCAGCTTGTCGTTGAGCGCGGTCATGCGGTCGATGTTCATGTGCGGCAGGTCGGCCACCATCTCCACCACCACCGCGGCGGCCTGCTCCAGCATCGCGGCGCGCGGAGCGAAGTCGATGTGTTCCAGGTGCTTGGTCGCCAGCGAGTAGCGGTCGGCGAATTTCTCGACCTGCTTGGGAATCTTGTACAACGCCGAGCCCAACGCCTCGATGTCTTCGCGTTCGATCGGGGTCATGAAGCTATCCACCAGCGCCTGGCCGATCTTGTCGGAGGCGGCGCGTTCGCGCAGGCGGGCCAGCTTGAAGGCGTCCAGCGCCGGTTGGCGGTCGGACTCGCGCATCATGGCGTGCAACGCCCTGGTGCTGTCGTAGGCGGCCTGCGCCGCTTCGTTCAGAAGCGCATAGAACTGCTTGCCGGAACCGAAGATGGTCTGCAACGAGAACATGGGTGGACAACTTCCTGCCGTCGAGGGAGAGACGGCGCCAGACGCGAATTATGACCGTTCCATGACCTCTCTGGGTATCTCGCGCCGGGAGCGGCCTTCACATCGACATTTCCCGGCTCGAACCACCCTGTGGTTTGCTACCATGCCCCCGCGCCTTCGGGCGCACCCTATGGAAGACGACCCTATCCCCCCGTGTTGCCGCCCGGCCTGTGCGCCCGCCGGTAGCCCCAGTGCTCCCCCGCCCTCCCCTTCACTAACCGGGGAAGACGCCCGTGGTTGAGTTTTTGATCGTCATCGCCCTGATCGTGCTGAATGGCTTCTTCGCCATGTCGGAGATGTCGTTGATGACCTCGCGCAAGAGCCGCCTGAAGCAGATGGCCGGCTCCAGCAAGCGCGCCGCGCGGGCCCTGGCCCTGGCCGAAAGCCCCGAAAACTTCCTGTCCACGGTTCAGATCGGCATCACCCTGATCGGCATCCTGACCGGCGTGTTCGGCGGCGAGGCGATCGGCGAAGCCATCGCCAGCTGGCTGCAGGGTGTGTTCCCGGCCTTGGCGGGCACGTTCGAACTGGTCGGCAAGCCGCGCCCGTATTCGGTGGTGATCGGCAGCACCCTGGCGGTGGCGCTGATCACCTTCCTGACGCTGATCTTCGGCGAGCTGGTGCCCAAGCGGCTGGCACTGCGCAATTCCGAAGACATCGCAGGCGTTGTCGCGGTGCCGATGGCCTGGCTGGCCAAGATCGCCGCGCCCGGGGTGTGGGTGCTGGCGCGCTCCACCCGCCTGGTCCTGCGCATGCTGGGCATGGGCAAGGACGAGTCGGCCTCGGTGACCGAAGAAGAGATCCGCATGCTGGTGGCCGAAAGCCACGAGGCCGGGGTGATCGACGCGCACGAGCGCGACATGATGAATCGCGTGATGCGGCTGGGCGATCGTACCGCCGACAGCCTGATGACCCCGCGCAACCGCATCGCCTGGCTGGACGCCAACGCCGAGCCGGAACGCAATCTGCAGGTCATGCGCGAGCACGAATTTTCGCGCTACCCGGTGTACCGCGGCAGCGACCAGGACATTGCTGGGGTGCTGGAAGTCAAATCGCTGGTCACGCGCATGGACGGCCACGGCGCGCACCTGTTCCAGGCGCTGCGCGACACCTTGTTCGTGTCCGAATCCACGCACGCGATGAAGCTGCTGGAAATCTTTCGCGAAGAACAGCAGTCGATGGCGCTGGTGGTGGACGAATACGGCGAAATCCGCGGATTGGTGACCATCAGCGACCTGATGGGCGCAGTGGTCGGCCGCCTGCAGGCGGTGGAAAATACCGACGAGGACGCGCTGGTGGTCACGCGCGCGGACGGCTCGCTGTTGATCGACGGTTCGCTGCCGGTGGAAGAATTGCGCGAAGTACTCGGTGCCGAACTGCCCGACGCCGACGAGGGCGATTACCACACGCTTGCGGGCTTGTGCATTTACTATTTCGGGCGCATTCCGCAGGCCGGCGAGTTCTTCGATTGGGCCGGCTGGCGCATCGAGATCGTCGACCTGGACGGTGCGCGCGTGGACAAGTTGCTGCTGAGCCGGGTGGGCGACGAGGACAGCGATGACATCGTCGGGTGACGGCGGTGCGCCGCACGATGATGCCAGCGAGCAGATGCGCTACCGCAACGAAGGCATCCGCAGCCTGCTGGCAGCCTTCAGCGAAGGTGATCCGGACCAGGTGTTGCGCGTTCGAGAGATCTTGGCCGACCTGCAGCAAAGCGCCTTCGGCGTGTTTCTGTTTCTTGCGATCCTGCCCTCGTTCATTCCGATTCCCGGCGTTGCCGGTGGCATCAGTGGACCGTTGACCATCCTGATCGGGCTGCAGATGATGTGCTGCCTGCGCAAGCCGTGGGTACCGCGCTTCATCGGCGAACGCGGGCCGCGCCGTCGGACCAGCCAGCGCTTCGTGGCCAAACTGGGACCGACGCTGCAACGCCTGGATCGCCTGCTCAAACCGCGGTTGCATGGCATGCTGGACCGGATGCCGGCGCAGCTCCTCACCGGCTTGCTCCTGGTGCTGGTCGGCATCCTGCTGACGCTGCCGATCCCCTTCACCAACTACATCTTCGGCCTGATCCTGCTGCTGTTCGCGCTGGCCCTGCTCGAGCGCGACGGTGCGCTGATGCTGGTGGGCTGGGCAGCTGCGCTGATCTCGGTGGCCGTGTTCGGGGTCACCTCCGACCAGCTGGTGGATCTGATTCGCGATTGGTGGCCGGACGCCTGGCGCTGAGCGCAGCGCGTCCGGCGCGTCGCTTGCGACGCAGTTATTTCAGATCGACCACGCGGTTGTCCGACAGGCTGCCGGTATCGTCGGTGACCGCCGTCATCACGAAATACAGCGCCTTGCCGAGCAGCCCGCTGGGGCCGTCCCAGTATTCGGCCGATTCGGCGCGCACATGGATCAAGCGCAGGTTCGGGTCGTCCTTGCCGCCGGGGAAGAACACCTTCATTGCCGGCGACCACAGCTCTTCGATCTTGGCGCGGTCGTGGACCACGCGTGCGGTGCCGGCTACCGAGACATACGTGTTCTTCGAGGCCGACGCATAGGCCACGTTGACGCGCGGATCAGCGGCGATTTCCGCCACTTTCGGGCTGTCGGCGGCGGTGGCGAACCACAGGTCGCCATCGAACTCGACTTCCTGCGTGCCCAGCGGCCGGCTCACCAGTTTGCCGTCGACCGAAACGGTGGTGAACATCGCGATGTCCACCCCGCGGATCAACTCGGCCAACTGCTTAATGCTCTCGCTGCGTTGCTGAAGTTGCATGCTGGTCTTCCCAATGGATGTGCACGCATCACAGCCGATCGCCGCGCAAAGCGACGTGAATCACGCCAAGGTCACGTCCAGCTCGCGGCACGCGGCCGCGGCAATTTCGAAGGAACGCAGACGCGCGGCGTGGTCGTAGATGTTGGCGGTGAACAACAGCTCGTCGGGCGTGTGACGCTCGATGAACTCTGCCACGCCGCGCGCAATCTGCTCGGCATCGCCGAGTACCGTGCAAGCCAGTGCACGCTCCACCCCGGCACGTTCATGCGGCTGCCAGAAGCTGTCGATATCGTCGATGGGCGGCGGGATCTTGCCCGGCTTGCCGCGGCGCAGATTGACGAAGCTCTGCTGCTGAGTGGTGAACAGACGGCGTGCCTGCGCCTGCGTCTCGGCCGCCACCACATTCAGGGCCAGCATCACGTGTGGCTTGGCCAGCTGTGCGGATGGGCGGAATTCGCGGCGATAGATCGCCACCGCGTCGTCCATCGCGTCGGGTGCGAAATGCGAGGCGAACGCGAACGACAACCCCATCGCGGCGGCAAGGCGTGCGCTGAACAGACTCGACCCCAGCAGCCACACCGGCACCTCCAGCCCGGCGCCGGGCACGGCCTGCACCAGCTGCCCCGGCACCGCCGGCGCGAAATAGCGCATCAGTTCGGCCACGTCCTGCGGAAAATGATCGGCGCTGTCGAAATAGCGGCGCAAGGCCCGTGCGGTGGGCTGATCGGTGCCCGGCGCACGGCCCAGGCCCAGGTCGATACGCTGTGGATACAACGAGGCCAGGGTGCCGAATTGTTCGGCCACCTGCAGCGGCGCGTGGTTGGGCAACATGATGCCGCCGGCACCCACGCGGATGGTCTTGGTGCCGCCGGCGACGTGACCGATCAGCACGGCAGTGGCGGCGCTGGCGATGCCTGGCATGTTGTGGTGTTCGGCCAGCCAGTAGCGCTGATAGCCCCAACGCTCGGCGTGCTGGGCCAGATCGAGCATGTTCGCGAAAGCGTGGGTGGTGTCGCTGCCTTCGCAGACCGGCGCTAGATCGAGCACGGAAATGGGGGTCATCGAATGACTCCGGAAAGAGTGTTATGCCAGAGATGGGGCTGGCCCGGCGGCATTGCCAGCGGCCTGTTGGGTGCCGTGAGGGATTACAGCATTCCAGCAGTCGGACAACGCATGGGGTGCACGGGATTGGTTCCACTCGCGACAGCGGCGTTGTTGAGCTTGCTGCTGAAAAGGAGCGGTGCGGGCGCAATTCAATTATGAGGAAGAGTGCTGTTGCCTGGTCGGCTGCGCGCACCTTGGATGCCCAGTGCCCTCTTGCCACAGACGAACGCATTGACCGCGCGACGAAGTGTGCCCGCTGCGGCATCTGGACGCTGGCTATGATGAGACTGCCCTACCTGCGCCTGCCTGCCCATGTCTCCGAGTGTTTTAGCGCCCCCCGAACAGCCCTCGCCTTCCGCGCAGATTGCCGCCCGGATCGACCGGTTACCCGCCAGCGCCACGCTGTGGCGGCTGGTGGGGTTGCTGGCGCTGGGCGGGTTCTTCGAGTTGTATGACCTGTTCCAGACCGCCTACATCAGCCCCGGGCTGATTGGCGACGGCATTTTTGCCAGCGGCGCCGATGGCGCGTTCGGCATGTCCGACCAAGCCGCATTCGCGGCGGCCACCTTCCTTGGGTTGTTTGTCGGTGCCGCGCTATTGAGCCCGTTTGCCGACCGGTTCGGGCGTCGCCCGGTGTTTACCTTCGCCTTGATCTGGTACACCGCTGCGACCGTGGCGATGGGTCTGCAGAGCACGGCCAGCGGTGTGATCGTGCTGCGCTGTGTGGTCGGCATCGGGTTGGGAATCGAACTGGTCACCATCGATACGTATCTGTCCGAACTGGTACCGCGGCACATGCGCAGCGCGGCGTTCGCATTTGCATTTTTCGTGCAATTTCTGGCGGTTCCGACGGTCGCGCTGACCGCGTGGATGTTGGTGCCGTCTGCGCCGCTGGGCGTGAGCGGCTGGCGTTGGGTGGTGTTGCTCAGCGGTGCGTTTGCGCTGGCGATCTGGTGGCTGCGCAGCCGCTTGCCGGAATCGGCGCGCTGGCTGGCCGCACACGGCCGGCACGCAGAAGCCGATGCAGTGGTGACCGAACTGGAAGCGCGCTGCACGCGCGATGTGGGTGCGCCACTGCCCGCGCCGCAGGCGGCCACACCCGCGCCGGCCGGTGTAATGCCCAGCGCACTGCTGTGGCGTGCGCCGTATCGCGGGCGCATCGGGATGTTGGTGGTCTTCCATGTGTTTCAGGCGATCGGCTTCTTCGGTTTCGGCAACTGGTTGCCTGCGCTGATCTCGGCGCAGGGCACCGGGGCCGGGGTGACCAAAAGCCTGGCGTACTCGTTTGCGATCTCCTTGGCCTACCCGCTGGCGCCATTGCTGTTGCTGCGCTTTGCACAGCGCTGGGAAAACAAATGGCAGATCACCGCATCGGCGCTGGGCGCTGTTCTGTTCGGTGGGCTGTTCGCGTTGCAGCATCAGGCCGTCGGCATGGTGCTGTGCGGGGCGATGGTTGCGTTCTGCAACGCCTGGATGAGCTTTGCCTATCACGGCTATCAGGCGGAGCTGTTCCCGACCGGCTTGCGTGCACGTGCAGTGGGCTTCTGTTATTCCTTCAGTCGCCTCTCCACGGCGGTGAGCAGCGTGCTGATCGGCTGGTTGCTGACGCAGGTTGGCAGCCACGGGGTGCTGGCCTTCATCGCGCTCAGCATGTCGATCGTGGCGAGCGTGATTGCCGCGTTCGGGCCGCGCACGCGCAATCGGGCGCTGGAAGAGATTGCGGGATAAAACGGCTGACCCAGTGACTAGGCGCACGCCTGGCGTGCGCATCCGGTGCGCCGCGTGACCGGCCCATCCGGTGCCTGCGTGTCTCGACTTGAGCCCGACGATTGCGCGCTATGTACTGTCAGCGACTTGCAAAGCCACCGACCCGCCAGCGTGTGACCGGCCTAGCGCACATCGTACGGCGTGGCAATTTCCGGCGAACTGATATGCACCCGCCGAACAGGCGCACCATCCAAGTTCACCGTGCGATCGGCCACGGCGGCCAAGCTGGTGCGGTGCGAAACCACTACCAGCACGGTGTCCGGCAAACGCGCGCGCAAGGTGCTCAGCACCTGATGTTCGGCATCGGCGTCCAGCGCGCTGGTTGCTTCGTCCAACACGGCCAGGGTCGGCCGACGCAGCAGCACCTGCGCCAGCAACAGGCGTTGCGATTCGCCGCCCGAGAGGCGCCCGTCCTGTGCATTGATCGGCGTGTCCAGACCTTGCGCATCGCGCTGCAGCCGCGGACATAGGCCCACATCGGCCAGCACCTCCCACATGCGTGCGTCGGACGCTCCGGGCAGCACCCACTGCAGGCAGTCGCGCACCGTGCGCTGCCACGGCCGCACGCCCTGGCCGATGTAGGCGCTGTGTCGCACCAGATGTCGATATGCCGAGAATGTCAGCCGTCGTCCACCCATGTGCGCCACGAACTGCGCCGGCGGCGTCTGCCCGGAGAGCACATCCATCAGACTGCTTTTGCCCGCGCCGGAGGCACCGACCACCTGGGTCATCTGGCCTGGTACCAGCAATATCGATTCGATCGCGCATTGGGGCAGTGGCGGCGCCAGCCCGATGTGTTCGATATGCAGCGCAGCCGTGAGTGGTTCGGCCATTTGTTCCGGAACGTGTACCCGCGCAGCGCCCAGGTCGACATAGCGGCGCCACAGCTGCAGCGCCGGCCACGCCGAACGCAACTGCTGAAGGCTCTGCCGCGTGGTGACCAGGTACGGCAGCAGACGGCCGAGCAATAGACTGACGGTGATCAGCGCAGCACGATTGCCCCCCTGCCAGCGATTGGCCAGCACCAGGATGCCGGCGATGGCGACCACCGCGGCAAGTTCCAGCAGCAGGCGGCTGCCGGCAACCAGTGCTTGCTGTTGCGCATACCCGTGCCCCAGTCGCGCCGAAATGCGCTCGTAATGGCGGGTTTCGAGGCCTTCGCGCTGAAACGAGCGTACGTGGCGCAAGCGACGCGGAAAATCTTCGCTGAGCCAGAACAGCTGCGTCATGTCGGCCACATACGCGCGGCTGATGCGTGCCTGTGCGCGACTGCTGGAGAAGCGCAGACCCAACCCTGCCAGCACCGCCAGCAGTGGGGTGGTGATCAACAGCACAGGTGCAATCAGCACCGCGATGCACACGCTCACCAGCGCAGTGATGGCCGCGACCAGCAGCTGCAGCACGGCGCTGAAGCCTTGCGTGGCGATCTCGATGTTGTACGTGAGCACGTTGGCGATTTCTGCTGAGCTGGCCCCGGACAGGGCCGGCAACGGCGCATCGATCAGTGCCGCATGCACGCGTGCGCGCAGACCGATGGCATAGCGGCTGGTCAACTGCGCGGCCAGTCGCGCGCTCTGCCAGCGCAACACGGCAAACAGCAGGCTCACCGCAATGAACAGGCACGCCTGCATCGCCAGCCCGCCCGGCAAGGCCAGGCGATAGCCCGCCAGTTGCACGCTGTGGCCTGGCTGCACCAGCGGCAGCAGGCACACCGCCACCACGCTGCCGGCCAACGCGGCAGCCAGCGACAACGCGACGTAAAGCGCAATCATCGGCATGTCTGCAGGCACCAGCGTGCTCGCGAACTGTTGCAATGCAACGCGCATGCGCCGGATGGCGGTCATCGCCAGCGGCTCATTCGTGCGCAACATGCAGGCGCCAGTGCGCGATGCGGGTCTGCGGACCGGTGGCGTTCCAGGAGGCTTGCATACGGCCACTCATTGCAACAGCTGCAGCAGCGCATCCACCGATGCCTGCGGATGCGTGCCACGGAGCAAGGTGAACATGCCGATGCGCCGCACCTGTTCGACGAAGCGCTGCCAGCCGGGCTGACCGGCGGCGTACGGTTGATCGTTGGCCAGGCAGGCGGCGACTTGCTCCCCAGGCACCGCGACCAGGCGCTGTGCCGATGCGATGGCCGGCGACCTGGACACCATCACGACCGCATGCAACCGCATCGGCTTGGGCGCGAGATGCGCGTGGCGATGGCGAAGATCGACCTCGAATTTTTCCACGCCGCTGCGACGCCGGATCACCGGCGATGCGCTGATCCATGCGCGCGTGGGCGCGTCGACCAGGCCCAGCGCTTCGGCACGCAGATGCAGGAAATTGGCCACACCGGTGGTGAGCAGGCTATCGGGCGCCACAAAGACACCGTCTTCGGCGACAAAGTCCAGGCCATGCAACAGGCTATGCAAGGCCAAGGTCGATTTCCCCGCACCGCTGGCGCCAAGCAGCAACACGCTGCGTCCGCGTCGACCTACACAAGCGCCATGCAGCGGCACCAGCCCAATGCCACGCGCAGCCAGCAGGAATACGGCGAATTCGATCAGTTCGTAACGCACGTGATACGCGTGGGCAAGCATGTCCTCGGACACCACCAGCATCGCGCGGCGCTGTGGCACCGAGAGCATCAGATAATTGCACGCATCCATGACGCCGCACAGCAGGCCGCCGCTGGCGTGCGTGCGCACAGGCGGCGGCTCGGCATCGGTGCGGCCCGGCGCACGCGGCAGCAGGTCCAATGTGACATGAAATTCCGGAGCGCCCGGCAGCCGATGCGCGGGCAAACCCGCGTAGGCGACATCGACCAGCGCCAGCAGTGCCTGGCTATCGCTGTGGAAATGAAACAGCGCGCCGAGAATCTGCCGGCGCACGCCCAAGCGCCGCGGGCGATGCTCGCCGAACGGATCTGCCGCTACTGCGGCCCCTGCTGCGATGGCGGCTGAGCCATCGTTCAGCGGCGTGTGTTGCGCCCATGCAGCCGACTGCGGCATGCCTTCATCCGATGCACTGAATCAGCCGATGGGTGCCGCTTTCCTACAGAAAGGTTGCCTCGCCGCAGCCTTGCCCGCATGCAACGCGACGCAACCAAAGCGGCCTGCATCCGCACCTACTGCCGAGCCGAATGCCGGTGTCTGCGCACGCCGCTGCTGCGCCCGCCTGGCGAGAGAACGAGAGCCTTGTGCCGATGGTAAAGATCCAGGTCAGTCATTCGTATTTCCTGCGTTACGACCCCAAGCAATGGGAGCGCGGCAAGCCGTATCCGCCATTGGCGACGTTGCAGATCGCAGCGCTGCTGCGCGAGCGTGGGCATGCAGTGAGCCTGTTCGATGCAATGCTGGCCGACGATGTGGAGGACTACACCGCCGCACTGCGCGCTGCGCAGCCGGATCTGGTGGTTTTCTACGAAGACAACTTCAACTTCCTCACCAAGATGTGCCTGAGCCGGATGCGCGAGGCCGCCTGCCGCATGATCGCGCAGGCCCGTGCCGCCGGCTGCCGCGTGCTGGTGGCCGGCTCGGATGCGTCCGACAACCCGGATGCGTTCCTGGCCGCAGGCGCGCATGCGGTGTTGATCGGCGAAGGCATCGCCCCGTTGATCTCGTTGCTGGAGCGCATCGAAGCGAAGCCGGATATCACCACCGACCACTGGCTGGAGGGAGTTGCGCAGATCGCCACCAGCCAGCCTTGGGCAGTGCGCGTGCATCCCGGCGCGCAACCACCGGACGCACGGCTGAGCGGCCTGCCGGCATGGGACCTGGTGGATATGCCGCGCTACCGGCGTTTCTGGCAACAACGGCATGGCCATTTCAGCTTGAACATGGCCGCCTCGCGCGGTTGCCCGTTCCGTTGCAACTGGTGCGCCAAGCCGATCTGGGGCAATCACTACAAGCGGCGCGGCGCCGAAGAGGTGGCCGCAGAGATGATCCACCTCAAACGCACCTTTCGGCCGGACCATATCTGGATGGCCGACGACATCTTCGGCTTCCATATCGATTGGGTGGAGACCTTTGCGCAGCAATTGAGCGATGCCGACGGCGCGGTTCCCTTCACCATCCAGACCCGTGCCGACCTTGCCAGCGAACGCATGGCCGCAGCGCTGGCGCGCGCCGGCTGCGTGGAGGCCTGGATCGGTGCGGAAAGCGGCAGCCAGCGCATTCTCGACAAGATGACCAAGGGCACCCAGGTCGGCGAGGTCATCGCCGCACGTGAGCGCCTGGGCACGCAGGGCATCCGCGTGGGTTTCTTCATCCAGCTGGGCTATCTGGGCGAGGAACTCGACGACATCCTGGCCACGCGCGCATTGGTGACGCAGGCCAATCCGGACATCATCGGAGTCAGCGTGTCGTATCCCCTGCCCGGCACCAAGTTCTACGAAGAAGTAAAGAATCAGCTGGGCAGCAAGACGCACTGGCAGGATAGCGACGACCTGGCGATGATGTTCCGTGGCGCGTACGACTCCGAGTTCTATCGCAGCGTCCGCGATCTGCTGCACAGGCAGGTCGATCTGCAAAAGGCGCGTGCCGCGATGACGGCCGATGCGTTCGCGCAGGCGTCGGAGCAACTGGAAGCACACTGGTCTGCCTTGATCGCCAGTGAGGCCCGGCACCGCAGCGAGCCGATGACCCCCAGTGCTGCGCGTCAGCCACGCCACCTGAGCACCGTCCTGGTGGGCTAGCGCGCGATCGTTTCCACACTTTTCTATCGACACCTTGCCTGACCGGACCACGCGCATGCAGCCCTCCCTTCGCACCATCAAGCACCGCCTGCACACGGCGACCGAACGGCTGGCTCTGGAGCTGGCCCAGCCAGGCGATGCACTGCCGCAATGGGACCGGCTGCAGTGGCAGCTGGCGGCAGCGGCAGCGGCCGCGCACGGCGTTTCGCCGCTGTTGCAGCGCCGCTCGTTGTGGCAGAACGCCGAATGGAATGCCTTCCTGAGCGAACAGCGCAGCCATGTCGAAGACCGCCATCGGCGCATCGCGCTGCTGCTGACTCGTATCGATACCGCTGCCCGCAGCGTGGGCGTCGCGCTGGTGGGATTGAAAGGAACCGCTTTGCATCGACTGGGTGTGTATCTGCCTGGCGACCGCCCGATGGCCGATATCGATCTGCTGGTGGAACCCGACGACGCGCCTGCAGCGGCGGCGTTGTTGTGCGAACTGGGCTACGTCGCTTCTTTCGAGCAGTGGAAGCACCAGGTATTCAAGCCGCAGCACGGCGAGGCAGTGGCCGGGCTAGGCGAACACCGCGATGCGCCGATCAATATCGAGCTGCACACGCGCATCCAGGAACGTTTGCCGGTGAGCAGCGTGGAGATTACTGACCGAATCCGGCCGGAGCGGCCGCAACCGGGCTTGAATCCCTATCCATCGATCGGCGCATTGATGTGTCACTTGCTGCTGCATGCGGCAGGCGGCATCTGCCACCGCACCATTCGCCTGATGCATCTGCATGATCTTGCCTTGCTGGCAACGCGCATGGGCCCGCGCGATTGGGAGCAATTGTGGGAAGACAGCGCCATGCCGCCATGGTGGGCGTTGCCGCCACTGCTGTTGCTGCAGCGCTATTACCGCGCTGTGGTGCCAGCCGCGGTGATGGCGCGCCTGCATGCTGACTGTCCTGCGCTGCTGCGCATGCGAGCAGCCCGGCAAACGCTCACCGCCGCATCGTGCTCGAACCTGTGGTTATCGGCGCTGCCTGGCATCGAATGGTCGCGCTCGTTGGGCGAAGCGCGGCAGTATCTGCACAGCCGTGTGGTGCCTTCGGCAGAAAGCCGCAAGGAGCGCGCGGACATGCTGCAGACCCAGTTATGGCTGCAGGATCAGCCATGGGTGCGCCAAACCCAGGCGCGCCGCCTGGTGACGCGCCTGACCAGACCCGTGCCGCGCACGGACATGTTGTACGTGGTGCGTGCGGCGCTGGATGGCTATCTGCAGCCGGCGTGAGGCTGCGCTAAGCGCGGCTAACAAAACGTAGCGAGCAGCCGTCAGGTGGGCGCGGACGGCGCGCTCAGAACCGCAGCGTACATGTGGCACATGCCGATTCCGAGCACCGGTGGCACCCGCGTGGCGGCTGCACAGTCGTTTTGTCAGCTGCTAAGGAGTTTTCCTCGCTCAAGGCACGAGCGCACGAGATCACCGACGATAGCGCCCTGCCTTGCCGCGCACATCAACGCACTTCAGGCAGCGGCCGCTGCTCGCACAGCTGGCGATACAACTGCTCGAACAGGCGCGTGGTCAATGCAGCATCTTCGCGGACGGCGCGGCACTGCGCCGCCCAGGCAAGGCGCAAGCGCAGTTCGTCATCGCCGAGCACCTGGCGGATGGCCTCTGCCATTCCGGCCCAGTCGCCCGGCGGCACCGCCAATGCGCAGACAGGAGCCCACTCGACCAGATGCCCCACCGCAGTTCCCACCGTAGGAACCCCTGCAACGGCAGCTTCCAGCAGCACCAGCGGCCCGGCTTCGTGCAGCGAGGACAGCACCAGCAGATCGGCCGACAGCATGATCGGGCGCAACTCGCGCTGGGTCTTGAAGCCGAGAAAACGCACCTGTTGCTGCAAGCCGAGCTGCTGCACCAGGCGCTGCATGGCACCGCCCAATGTGTCGACGCCCACTATGTCCAGGGTGAAGGCAACGCCGGCGCGCTTGAGTGCGGCCATTGCCTGCAACAAGGTGGCCTGATCCTTGACCGGATTGAGGCTTGCCACATGCAGCAGGCGCGCGGTCGGCCCGGTACGGGCGCGCGGCGCTGCCGGCGGCCAGGCGCGCAGATCCACGCCCAGCGGTACGCGTTGCGCAGCAATGCCCAGTGCCTGCAGCGAAGCGATGATGGGCGCGCTGGCAGCCGTTACCTGGTCGGCAAGCCGCAGGATCACCGCCTCGCGCAGACGCCCTCGCCATCTGCGGCGGCCGCCGTAATCGATGCGATGCAAGGCCACCAACTCGCCGCCGGCGATATGCACCATGCTGGGACGGCGTAGCAGCTTGGCGGCAGTGACCGCGATCAAGCTGCAATAGCCGGAAAAAATCGCCTGAATCACAGCGAACGGTTCGCGCCGGTGCTCGTCGCAGATGGCGGCAATTGCGCGCAGCCGCGTCCGACGCGCGCCGATGTTGTGCACCGTGGCACCGCGCAGGCGCCAGATGCCCGGCTGCGGCTCTTGATGCAGCACGAACACGTGCACGTCATGGTTGCGTGCCAGCCACTCGATCAAGGTCAGGAACACCGGGATCACGCGGACTTCCCCGCTCCGATCCACACCACCTGGCACCACCAAGGCCAGCTTCATGCGGTGCGCTCCGGCGTGGTCGCGCGCAAGTGCGTATAAGCCTGCGCCCAGCGCCGGCCCACTGCGGCAAACGACAGGCGCGCGTCGAAATGGGCACGCACCTGTGCGCGCGAGGGGCGTTGCCGACTGACGCGCAGCAACAGTTCCGACAATGCCGATGCATCGCCGACCGGCCACAACTCGCCCATTGCGCCGTCATCGCTGAGCGCACGAAACGACGCAATGGCCGTCAGCAGCGGCAGGCAACCGCAGGCATAGGCTTCCAGTGCGGCATAACCGCAACTTTCTGCATGGCTGGCAGAAACAAACAAATCCGCCGCACGCAGCAGCTCCTGCACGTGTGCGTGCTCGACCTTGCCGAGCAAGTGGACGCATCTGGCCAGTTGTGGGTCGGCGCGCAGGCGCTGCTGCACCTGCGCCATCAGTGGCGCCTGGTCGAACACGCACCACAACCGCAGACCGGGCAACGCACGCGCAGCCAGGGCCACTGCATCAAGCACACAGAGCGGGTCCTTGGCTGGACTGAAATGGCCGATCCACACCACACAAGGGTCACCGTGCACCCGCGTCTGCTCGCGTGCCTGCAATCGGTCGCCCGGGGTGAAGCGGCTGCTGGATTCGGGGATGGCATACAGCTGCGTGCTGCGGCGAAACAGGCGCGCACGCACGAACGGCCGCGCCAGCTCCAGCGAGGTGAACGCGATGCCGGCTGCGGCCGCGTAGCGTGCGCGCCACAGGCGCCTGGCCCACCAGCGTGGTGGCCGGTTGGCATGATCCTGCAGCAGAATCGGCAGCTGCGGCAGCAGGCGCGCCAGACGCCGCGCGTCGCCGGCGAATTCCAGACCATGTACATGCAGCACATCGGCATCGATCTCGTGCAGCAATGCGGCTAGCGTACCGGCGCGGACTGCGCTGCCACGCTGGTGCAGATCGACGAAGCCGTAATCCACGCCCTGGTGGCGCAACCTGGTGTTCAAGGCGGAGGCCTGGATCACCGACACCTGCACGCCAGCACTGGCGACAGCTTCGGCGATATCTGCCAACGTCGGCCATTGCGCGAACACCTGCTCCACGTTCAGGCCATCGGGCGTGGGAACCAGATTCAGCTGTGCGACGTGCAGGCTCATAGGGCCGGCAGCGCCTGGATGGCGATCGACGCAACGTCGCTGCTGCTTGCCGCTGCGACCGCAGCGTGCCGCTGACGGGCAGTAACCCACGCACAGACAGCCACTGCGGTGTGCAAGATCTTGCTCACGCGACCCGTCGCAGCCGTAGCACCAGCGCAACCGGCACCTGCAGCGCCATCTTGTCGAAACGTGCCCCGGCCGGGATATCCGCGGGATCCAGTATCGGCTCGGACACGGCTTCGATCGCGAACCCGAGTGCGGTGCATGCCGAATGCCAGTGGCTATAGAGATGCGGGGTGTGGCGGACCGCGTAGTGCTGCCCATCGGCCTTGAAGTCGCGCCGCCAGCCCAGCGCGTGGCCGATCGGGTGGACGTCGCTGCACAGCACGATGCCGCCGACGCGGGTGACGCGATGCAGTTCTTCCAGCGCCGGCCATAGCTGTTGCAGGTGCCCCACCACCAGACCGCACACGCTCAGGTCGGCCACCGTATCGGGCAACGGCAGATGATCCAGGCTGCCTTGTTGCAGAACGATGCGTGCGGCCGGCCAGTCCTGTGCGAGCTCGGTACCGGCACGGTGCAGCATCTGCGGCGACAGGTCGACACCGGTCACTTGCCGGGCCCCACGGTGCAGTGCGTGCAGCATGTAGCGGCCGCTGCCACAGCCGGCGTCCAGCACGTGCTGGCCCTGCAGGCTGGATGGCATCAGTGCGAGCATGGCGCGCTCTTCGGCCAGCATCACCGGGTTGTGCGCGTGCGGTGGATACGCCTGCGCCCACAGTGCGTAGGCAGCAGCGGGCTCGAGCACCGGCACTGCGCTCACGAAAGCGCTCCATTGGCAACCGGCGCATGGGTAACCTGCGCGGCGGCCTGCGCCGGCTGCTCCTGCGTTAAACGCTGAAGACCGGGTTCGAGCGCCAGCACCGCGGGGTCGGCCAGCGTGGCATCGAGCAATTTGGGCCGTCCGTCCAGCAACACCGGCACGGTCCGGATGCCGGCCGCGCCGAACCACGGCGCAAAATCCGGATCGGCGATGCGCGGCTTGCCATCGCGAATCACCGCACGCAAGTCGCTGCGCGTGCAACCGATGATGCTGCTGGCAGGTTCGCCGCCGCGGTCGCGCACGATCAACACATCTGCAGCGGCTCCAGGCGCGATCCGCCCACGCGTTGCCATGCGCAGGATACGCGCACAATCACTGGTGACCATGCCAAGCAGTTGGTCCGGTGCCAGTCCGCTCCGGCTGGCGACCTGCAGTTCTTCCAGCAGGTCGCGCGCGCCGCTGATGCGCGAATCGTTGCCCAGCGCCAGCCGGCCGGCCATGCACAAGCGCCACGGATCGAGCGTGCGGCCGAGCAGCGCCTGATTGCTGGACGGACACCACACCACGGCTGCGCCACGCGCGATCACGCGCTCGATATCCTGCTCACCCATGCCTACGCCGTGGATCAACACCGTGTTGGCGGCCAGGCAGCCGAGCCGGTCGAGTTCATCGAGCTCGGCACGCGCCACCGCATCGGTGCCTTCGGCCAGATGGATCATCCAGGGATGCGCTGGCAGGGTCGCGGCAAAGCTGCTTTGTACGGGCGGGCCGTAGCCTGTCCACCCCAATGCGTAGCTCCAGCCGAAGTCGCGCAGCAGGCTCACCGGGAAATTCGCTTCGTCCAGCGTGGCGTGCCATGGGTCGTGCTGGGCCACGCACGTGACGCCGGCCAACAGGTTCTTCAAACCGCCATGGCGCAACCGCACTGCCTTGGGCACACGCAGTGCGGCGGCCACGTCCGGATGCTGGAAATGCGCCTGAAATGCCTCGATCCACGCGTAGCTGTTGCGAAACGGCGCGGTCTGCGGCAGCGGCGGCACGCAGTTGACCTGCAGATGTTCGTGCGCATTGATCAGGCCCGGCGCCAGCACATGCCCTTGCAGATCCATGCGCACGGTGCCGGTGCCCAGCGTGCCGCCGAAGCGCCCCGCGCGGATCGTCACTGCGGCACGCGACGGACCGGCCTGGGTGATCGCACGTGCGCCTTGCAGGCAGACATCGGCCATGGCCATCGACTGCTCCACTCAGCGCTTGCGCATCACGATCAGAAAGTGATCGCCCATGTCGCGCAGCAGCGGCAGCCCGCCCCACCGGTCGTCGCAGCGCCCCAGGCGCTCGGACAGGCGTGGATTGCGTTCGCAAAACTCCACCAGATACGGCGGCGGCAAGAACAGGCTCAAGGCGCGGTAGCTGTCCAGCACGAAGTACGTTTCGAATGCGCGGTAGAACTCGCGCGGCAGGTGGTACCAGGTCCAGATGGTGTGCCCATTCATGCCCACCGCAATTGCGCCTTTGGCGGCACGCACCGCCGCGCGCCTGAGGCGCCCACGCAAGGCGTAATGGCCGATTTCCCACGGGCAGATCCGCCCGATCACCGAAAACACCAGGCAGCCGTCCGGGCGCAGCAGGCGCGCGCACTGTGCGGCGACGGCCGGCAGATCCGGCGCGCAATTGAGCGGGCCGAAGTTGGAGTACATGCCATCGAAGCTGCCTTCCAGCCGATCGAGTTGCTGGATGCCGACATGCGCGGTGGTGAGGCGTTCTTGCAGGCCGTGCGTGGCAGCGCGATGGCGGGTGCGCTCGACCATGGCCGGCGACCAGTCGGTGGCCAGCACGGAATATCCGCGGCGCGCGAATTCGCCAGCATCCAGGCCGGTACCGCAGCCCAGATCGACCAGCCGCGACCCCACCGGCAACTCGCTCGCTACGGTGTCCCACAGCGTGGTGCGCATGCGCTGGATCAGCGCGTTGTTGCCGCGGGGACCATCGTAATCGGGAGCAACGCTGTCGAAAGCACGTTGCGTTTCCAGCAGTTGCTCCGGCGCGACAGTGCCGCCCCGCGCCGCATGCTCACTGAGTGACGACATGCGCAGCCTCCCACACCCGTCCTATTGTTTTCACCACACACTCTCCGGTCGCAACGCCACCAATGCGGCATCGCTTGATAGACCCGTGAGTGCGCGATGTTGCCGGTTTGGTTGCAGCGCACTGGATGGTGGCCGAGCTGGCACAGGCAATCACACCCAAGATGCATGCATTGGCCAAACGCGCCGCACGCGATGCACGGTCTCGCTTTCGCTCGCGTATCACCCGGCGCCTGCTGCATGCGAGAACGCATTCCCCAGATTGCGCCGAGGCACCACTGCAGCGTCACACACCAGCGTGTGCAGGAGTCCGCGCACGACGACGCACCGCATTGCGCAGCACCGCGGCCAGCACGCCCAGCCCTGCGCCGGCCAGCAGGCCGGCCGCCCAGACGGTGATCGCATTTGGATACGCCTGGCGGTCGGGCACGTACAGCGGCCACGCCAGCGAGGTCTGGTAGGTGTAGCGCGCGGTGAGCCGGGCGACGAGGTCGTCGCGCTCGGTCTTCAAGGCGCGAATCGTGGTGTTGCTGTCGGTGAGCAACACGCCCGCCAGCACCTGTGTCGGCGTGGCGGAAGCCCCTCCCTGCCCGGCCTGCAATTGCCGCTGCAGCTGCTCGCGATGGCTGGTGGCCGCGCGCAGATCCTCGCTCAAGCCCTGCAGGCGGGCGCGCGCAAGATCGAGCGCAGCTGCATTGGTGTCACCGTGCAGTATCTGCAGTTGCGTCACGGTGGCCGTGGCCAGCGTGCGCGCCTGCTGCGCCGATTCAGCCCGGATGGTCACACCGATCAGATTGGCGTAAGGGTCGGGGTCCGGCTTCAGGCTGCCGCGATACAGCTGCGCGGCGCGGCTATCGAGCGGCACCTGCGCCTGACGCAACACCGCATCCTGAAACAGCCGCGTTTTCATGCGATCGATCACGCGCTGAAACGGTTCGACCTTGGGGTCGCGGCCAGCAGGAGTCGGGCCGATTTCGCCAACCTGGATCCACGCGGTTGCCTCCCATTGCGGTTTGGCCAGGCGGGTGAAGGCGAAGGTCAGGCCCAGCACCACCACCAGCGCTACCACTGCCCAGCGCCATTCCCGGCGCAGGATGCGCCACAGGTCGATCAGATAGATTTCGTCGTGTTGATTCATGGGCGTGGCTCTGCAACGGGGCGAATAATGACGTGCTGCCCGCTCACGCGGCAGACGGATGTGCGGACAGGCGGTTGGGCAGCAGCACCGTGCAGGCATGCAGCACCAGGCACAGCGCGATAAAGCCGAAGTTGGTCCATGTGAACGCCTGTGGCGCGAAGGGCGACATCAGGCAGGCGTAGGCGATACGCAGGAAGATCAGCACATGGAAGATCGACAGCGAGCCATTGAGGCGGCGCACGCTCCAGACCAGCCCGGCGTACAGGGCCAACATTGCAAGCAAGGCACCGGCAGCGCCCCACGCCATCAAGAACGGAAAGAACTCGGTACCTACATTGATGTTGGGCGCATCCAGCGGAATGCTGGTCCCGGCGGTGGAAATCGAACCACTGAACGGCACCAGTTGATTGATCAGGAAGCTGGCGTTGAGGTAGCCCTTTGCCAGCATCGCACCGAAGTTATACGGCCCTGCGCTGATGTAGAGCAGCAACCATTGCACGCCCTGCGGCATGGCACGGTAGAACGCGCTGAACGGCAACGCCACGGTGGCCAGGGAACCGGAGCGCAACGCGCCAAGGATCGAAAACACGCCACCGCCGGCCAGCACGAGCAGGCCAATTGTCTTCCACGGCAGCCGACGCGCCGGATCGCGCCGCAGCAGCATCACCAGCACGAACGAAAACAGGCCAGCGAAGATGCGGTTGCGATCGATCACCACGATCGGAAACACGAATCCCAACGTCACCATCGCCGCACGCAGCCCACGATGGCGTACGCACAACAGGGCGATCGGCGGCAGGATCCAGCACATATTGGAGATGTGCCGCACATGCGCACGCAACGGGCTCAAGGTGGCGTACGACGCTGGATCGCTGAACAACGGAATCGGAAACAGCACCAGGTCGGCGATGCAGAACACCGTCACCGCCGCGGCCAGTACCATCGCCAGGAATGCATCGCGGGTACCGGCGTAACGGTAGTGGCGAAAGCGTTCCGACCAAGGAAGCTTTGGGCCAACCAGTAGATCCAAACATAATATCCCACCAGCTGCCGCAATCAGCAAAACGAGTCCCGCACGATAACCACTCGGTAACTCGTAGGTCACAAATGTGACTCCACAGCTAATAAAAATCGCTGGAATCAAGTATGTCGACGGTCTTCGTAGAAAAAAAACAATTGACAGACTCACCTTGCAATCCATGGCTTGTCCGTTAAAACCGCAATCAAGCGCCGCATTATGTATACCGCCAGATGCCAAAAAACCCCTAACCAGTTGGATTTCAAGAAAGAAACTTTCGCTCTTATAAGACTGTGCTGCGCACGCAACAACCAAAATTCCGCGCCCAAAAAATACTTAGCGCCGCGCTCCGCAACAGATGCAAATTCACTCAAGTTATCAATTCTTTTTTCCAGATTCCGCGTCTTGCTTACATTGGTACCGTGCAAGCGATAGGCAGAAACAGTTACATCTATGAATGCTAGATAATTACCAGAAACCAGCCTGATAAAGAGATCCCAATCCTCGACCCTGAGTGACTCATCCCACCTCATACCTTCATCAAAAGCATTGTGCCTAAGCATCATAACCGCACCACTGACGGCCCACTTACTAATCACGGCGCGGCGAATTCCAACGTCTGTTCCGTATTGAGCTTTGTTGGCGCGATGAAGATCACACATTGCACTCTCGCAAATCAACCTACCTACTCTATCTACAACGCAAGCATCACCTATGACCGCGGCTTTCCCGGGATTTTTTTCCAGGAACTCAACCTGTGCTTGAATCCCCCAAGGCATCATGTAGTCGTCACTTGCAACGATACGCATGTATTCACCTCGTGCTGTCCGTGCCGCCTCGTTCAGCGTCGCGGACACTCCCCGATTCTCGCGTTGCACGAAGTGCACCGGTAGCCGATGCCCATGATCGCTGATCCATTGACTGATCTTTTCGCCGGTGGCATCGCTGGAGCCATCGTCGATGATCACGATTTCCTTGCATGGATACGGATCTTCCAGGACGCTGTCCAGGCAGCGCTGCACGAAATGCTCATGGTTGAACGCCGGAATCAGTACCGACACCAACGGCCAGCGTGCACGTGCCGATACAGGTGCCTGATCGTTCATGCCGCCCGCTCCAGGTAGCGCCGCACCACCACGATGTTGAACAACAGATACAGCACGTAGTTTGCTGCAAACGCGTACATCGCGCCGATCAGCCCGAACTGCGCGGTGAACACATACACCAGCGCCAGATAGCTCGCTGCAAACACGCATTCGGAAATCACGAACAGCCGCGTCATCGCCTTGGCCACCATCACATACGACAGCACGAACGCCGCGATCTTGATCACATCGCCCAGCAGCTGCGGGCCGTACAAGGGCGCCGCCGCGGCGAATTGGGGATCAAACAGCAGCCGGGTCGCCCAATCGCGGCATACATACACGCCCAGCGCCGCCACGATCACCGCCGGCATGACATAGCGATATGCACTGCGCAGCTCGCTGCCCAGCCCCGCAGCGCCTTGCAGCGACGCCAATTTGGGCAGGTAGTACACGTTGATGGCGGTGGTGAAGAACAGCAGATAGGCATCGGAGACCCGGCTCACCGCCTGCCAGTAGCCCACTTGCCCCCAGCCGAATTGCAGCGCCAGATGATCGCGCACCAGGATGGTCGCCAGCTGCGGCACCAGTGTCGAGGTGAGCGTCATCAGCGAAAATGCCGCCAGCCGACGGGTCATCTCCGCATCGAAGCGCATCCGCCACATGGCAGGCTGAAAATAGGGGCTACGCCGCAGTGCCGGAACAGCAGCCAGCAGCCACAGTACCTGACCCAGGACCAGCGCCAGCAGCGCCCCGTATAGTTGCACTTGGCTGGAAAGCCACGCCACCAAGGCAACGCTCAGCACGGCGCCTGTCACTTGCACGAAGGCGAGCCGCCGCACGTCCATGAAGCCGTTGATCAGCGCCAGTATGTAGTTGAGCAATGCGATTCCCAGCTGCGCGATTGCCAACACGCAGATCAGCGGACGGTAGCTCGCATCGCCCAGCAAGCGCTCGGCAATGGCTCCGCTGAAGGCTATGGCCAGCAGCGCGATCACGCAGGCCGCGCAGAATGCGTATAAGAGCGCCGCACTCAGCAAGCGCGCCAACTCGGGCGCATCGTCGCGGTACTGCGCTACATGCTTGACGATGCCGGCACTGATGCCGCCACCGGCCAATACCGCCAGCACCGACATCAGGTTGAGGAACTGGCCAAGCCGGCCCACGCCCTGCGGCCCGGCGTAGACGGCGACCAGCTTGACCACCACCAATGCCGCCAGCAGCTTGGCCAGCGTCGCAACGCCGGTGTAGGCGCTGCTGCGCACGAGATTCATGTGTTGCTGCCGAACGATTGACAGGCCGCGATCACGTGCGCAACTGCTGCATCGTCCAGCGCCGGCCCCATCGGCAGGCTCAGTACTTCCCGATGCAGCTGTTCGCTCAGCGGCAGGCACGCCTCGCCCAGGGTGGCGTATGCCGGCTGCCGATGCGGCGGCACCGGATAATGAATCTGCGTGTGGATGCCCTGCCGCAACAGATGTGCCTGCAAGGCATCGCGCTGCGGGCTGCGTACCACGAACAGATGCCAGACGTGCTGCTGCTCTGCCACCGGCGCGGGCAGCACGATCAGCGGGTTGCAGATGCCGTGCAGATACCGCTGTGCCACTGCACGCCGCAGCGCGATTTCGTCCTCCAGATAGCCCAGCTTGACGCGCAGGAAAGCAGCCTGCATTTCATCCAGACGCGAGTTCACCCCCTGGCAGAGATGGTGATACTTCACTTCCGAGCCATAGTTGCGCAGCGCGCGAATGCACTCGGCCAGACGTACATCCGACGTCGTGACTGCGCCGCCATCGCCCAGTGCACCCAGGTTCTTGGTCGGGAAGAAACTGAAGGCCGCCGCATCGCCGAAGGCACCGGCGCGCCGCCCCTGTGCGCGTGCCCCGTGCGCTTGCGCGGCATCCTCGATCAGCAGCAGGCCGTAGCGATGGGCCAGGGTCTGCAGAGCCTGCATCTGGGCCAATTGGCCATACAGGTGCACTGCCATGATGGCGCGCGTGCGTGGCCCGATCGCCTTCTCCACCCTTGCCGGATCGATGTTGAAAGTGACCGGGTCCGGCTCGACCGGCACCAGCACCAGATGGTTCTGGCTGATCGCCAGGAATGTCGCGATGAAGGTGTTGGCCGGCACGATGATTTCGTCACCTTCGCGCAAGACCCCCAGCTCACGATAGCCGCGCAGGATCAACGCCAACGCATCCAGCCCATTGCCCACGCCGACTGCATGCGTGCTGCCGCAATAACTGGCGAATTCGGCTTCGAACGCGGCCAGCTCTTGACCGAGCACATACCAGCCGGCATCGATCACGCGTGCCGCTGCGAGTTTGAGTTCATCCGCATAGCGCGCATTGACTGCACGCAAATCCAGGAAAGGCACATCTCTCAATTCCACCATTTTACGATTGCACTTCGAGCAGAGCATTGATGCTGGGAATGAAGCTCGTGCTTGAGTGCCCTGGTTCTTGGCCAGTGCGCACTTCGCTTACGAACTGGTCGTAATCCAGGATGTAATCGCCAGGGTCGTAAAACTGGTCGGCCAGCACCATCAGCACGCAGTCGGCACTGAAGCGGTACAGGTCGCGCCACACCATGCGGCCGAGCAGCAGGCCTTGCGACGGGTCGTCCAGCACCACTTCGCTAGGACCATTGCCGTTGCCTTCGTCGAGCAGAATCGTCACCGAGCCGTGCAAGGCCACGGCGAATTGATTGAGCTGGCGGTGCGCATGCTGGCCGCGGTGCACGTCGTGGCGCGTGCCGAACAGGTAATACACACGGCGGATCTCGAACGGAACATTGCGCTGCTGCTCCAATGAAATGAGCAGCCCGCGATCGTCACCGTGGGTATGCAACTGGATGCGTTCGATAGCCATGATCGGAGAGGCGTAACCGCTGACTGCACGTAGTGCGACATGCCTGAGTGCGTCGGGTTGCGCGAAAGGTTGCGCGCGCTCGGGGCCATGCGAAGCGCTGTGCGCGCAAGCGCAGCCGACCGCATCGCAGCGCTTCGGTGTGCAGCACGTGCAAACCAGGTGCCACGGCGACGCAACCTTTTTCCGACATCGCCGCACCCATCGGTGCACGTTCACCTGGCCGCCGTTCGGCCGGCGTGGGGAGCCAGGCCTGGCAGCGCAGCGCGCAGCCGGAACCAACGACCACCACCGGAAGACAGATCAGATGCGTTCCTCCCCCCCTGCGCCCGCCAGCGCTCCCGTCAACGGCACAGACACCGCGCCTCTGCCAGAACAGGCGCCCGCAGCTGCGCGCGTGCTGCCCCTGCCCAAGGCGATGCGCGTGCTGCACTGGCTCACCGTGCTGTGCCTGGCCATGGCGGCCACGCTGATCCTGCTGCGCGCTGAGCTGGATGGCCGCGCACTGCGTCAGTGGCTGCTGGAAGGCCACCGCCACTTTGGCTTGCTGGTCCTGGTGCTGTTTGCGTTACGCATCGGGTTGCGCCTGCGGTTGCGCAGATTGCCGCCCGGCCCACCCGCATCGCTGCCGATGCGCCTGGCCGCTGGTGCCACGCATGTGGCGATGTACGGCCTGATGCTCGCGCTGCCATTGCTGGGCTGGTCGCTGAGCAGCGCCTACGGCAAGCAGGTGTATTTCTTCGGCATCCCCCTGCCCGCGTTGGTCGCGCCGGACGGCGACCTCGGCGACACCCTGGGCACCTGGCACTTGAATGCGGCCTGGGCGCTGCTGGCGCTGGTGCTGCTGCATATCGGCGCCGCGCTCTGGCATCACCTGGTGTTGCGCGACGGCCTGTTGCGCCGCGTGTTGCCGGGCAAGCGCGCATGAGCCGCCGCACCCCGCCGTCTGTCAGTCGTTTCCTCGCCCGTTCCCGCACCGCTGCCTCCCGCACCGTCGAACAAGGACTTTCCATGCCCATGCCCCAGCCCGCTCCGCGTCGCACTGCCGCGCGTACCGCCTCCCTGACGTCCTTGTTGTGCGTGTCCGGCCCCTTGTTGCTACTGGCCAGTACGCAGGCGCAGGCGATTCCCTCGTTCGCGCGCCAGACCGGCTCGTCCTGCGCCGATTGCCATGTCGGTTCCTATGGTCCCTCGCTCACGCCCTACGGCATGCGCTTCAAGCTCGGCGGTTTTACCGATACCGATGGCGAGGGCACCAAGATCCCGGTGTCCGGCCAGCTCACCTGGTCGCGCAACAACCCCAGCCGCGGCGACAGCACCTCGCGCCTGCGCGAAGCCGATCTGTATCTGGGCGGCCGCCTCAACGACAACATCGGCGGCTACTCGAAGATCCGCTCCAACAACAGCGGCAATGCGACGTTCGATACGCGCCTGGACGATGTCGATCTGCGCTTTGTCAGCAAGCCGTTCCAGATGGCGGGCAAGGACACCATGATCGGTGTCAGCGTCAACAACAACCCGGGCATTTCCGACCCGGTGCACGTGTTGCCGAACGCCTCCACGCTTACCCCTGCCTCCAATGGCGGCGCCTCCACCATGCTCAGCTCCTCGGCGCTGTCCAACCGCGTCATCGGTGCCAGCGTCTACGGCCTGTACGACCGCAATTGGTACGGCGAAGTGGGTAGCTACAGCGCGCTGTCGCCGTCTGCGCAGGACCGCCTCGGCTGGCCGGTCAACGGCGACCCGGGCAAGCTCAGCGACACCAGCTATGCGCGTCTTGCCTACATGAAGGACATGAAGCGCCAGTTCTTCTCGGTGGGCCTGACTGCGCTCACGACCCGCCGCCAGCCGCTGCGCACCGGGCCCAGCGACGACCTCACCGATTTGGGCTACGACCTGACCTACCAGTTCCTCGGCACCCGCGAGCACGTGCTGTCGCTGGCCTACGTCAACATCTACGAGCGTCGCAAATACGGCAGCCCGCTGATGTCGACCGACCCCACCATGCCGGCGCTGGACCGGGGCAGCGTGCGCGATCAGACCCTCAGCATGAACTACGCCTTCAAGCAGACCTACGGCGTGCTGGCCGCGCACATGATCAACAGCGGCTCGTTCGATGCGGCGCGCTATTCGCCGGTGGGTATCCCGGACACCACCAGCAATCTGATCCTGCTGTACTGGACCCCGTTCGGCAAGGACGGCACCTACACCTCGATGGCCAACCTGCGCGTGTCCGCCGGCTGGTTCCGTTTCGACAAGTTCAACGGCAGCACCTCCAACGTCTTCCGTGGCCCGCCGATCACCAATCCGCGCGATCTCGACAGCTTCACCCTGTCGGTCAATCTGGCCTTCTGATCCCTCCCGCACCTGTACGGATCCACATGAACCCACCACGCAAACTCTCCGTGTTGTGCGCCCCGTTGGCCGGCCTGATGCTGGCGGGCGCACTGACCATGCCCTCGGCCTACGCTGCCGACGGCGCCGGCGTCTTCCTCACCGAATGCGGTGAATGCCACAGCGTCAAACCGGGCAAGAACAAGAAAGGTCCGTCGCTGTTCGGCGTGGCAGGCCGCCCTGCCGGTACCGTCGCAGACTTCGGCGGTTATTCCGATGCGCTCAAGAACAGCAAGTGGACCTGGACTCCGGCCCAGCTCAAGACCTATCTGTCGCAATCCTCGTCCAAGGCGCTGCCGGGCACCAAGATGAAGTACGACGGCCTGGACGACCCGAAGGAGCTCGACGCACTGATCGCCTACCTCAACACTTTGAAGTAGGCGCGGCCACTGCGGCATGGCGCGTCGTCGCCCGAGGGGGCGGACGCATGGCGCGCCAATCGCCCAGCCGTGGCAGCCTGTCCGTCGGCCGCCTGCACAGCCAGGCGTTGCAGGCGGCCGCGACCGGCCGGCCCGGATGGATTCGCGTTGCCCGACGCGGTGCCTTCGCGTATACGGACGCAATCGCCGCCGCCGCGGTGGTCTCGTTCGCCGCCCTGGGGCACCATCGCGTCCCTGTTTGACACCCGCCCACGCCATTGCCGACCGCTCCAGCTTCCAAGCCGCTCCCCTCCCGACCGCGACGCCACTGCGCCCGCGCGATCTTCTGCGTGGGCGCACTGTTGGACAGTGCCGCACGCCACCCACGGTGCGAAGCGCAACCGGCCTTATCCGCCCAGCGACCAGGCCAACCGCGGGGGCGCCGCCCACCACACAGTCACCGCACGCTGGTGCAGTGGCTGCTGCTCGCGCTGGCAGCCGGCTCCTGCGGCAGCGCCCTGGCCAAGGACTTCGGCGGTGCAGTGGCGCTGACCTCCAGCCTGATCGACCGTGGTATCTCGATCGCGCCCAACAAGGTCACCGTGCAGGCCGCCGGCTACTGGCTGCCCGCCCCCGGCTGGTCGGTTTCCACCTCGGTGGCGCTGCAGTCCCCCGCCTGGAGTGATCCGGTCGCGGTCACCGCCCAGGTCGGGCGCGCCTGGATGCTGGACGACCGCTGGCAGATGCAGGCCAGCCTGCTCTACTACGGCTACCCGACCGACCGCGCCACGCGCACCTTCGACCGCCAGGAAGCCAGCCTGGCCTGGTCCTACCGCGACCTGCTGACGTTTTCGCTGTCCACCTTCAATTTCCCACGGGCCGACCGGTCGCCGTGGAACGTGGCGTTCGACATCACCGCCAACGTCCCGCTGCGCAACGATGTCAGCCTGTCGCTCGGTGCCGGTTCGTCGCGCTTTCCGGCCATGGCCTACGGTGCAGCGCGCTCGGGCCGCTATCAGTACGGCCAGGTGGGCCTGAAGTGGAACCGCGCCGGATGGACACTGAAAGCCGAGCGTATCCTGACCAGCGGCAATACCCCGCGCATGCAGGGCGGCCCCGGCGACATGCCGTGGCTGGGCACGGTCGCCAGAACCTTCTGATCAACACGCAACCTTTTGCCTGCCTGCGCGCACTGACGTGGGTTACCCGCCATGCCTGCACCGATGAATGACACCGACACCCTGGGCGATGCCACCGACCGCATGCTGTTGCGCCGCATGGCCGGGGGCGATCGCGACGCGCTGGCCAGCATGTACCACAGCTATCACGGACGGCTGTGCCGCTTCCTGTCGCGGCTGACCCGCCGCCCGGACATCATCGAAGAGGCCATCAACGATTGCTTCTGGATCGCCTGGCAAAAGGCCGGCGACTTCCGCGGCGACTCGCAGGTCTCCACCTGGATCATGGGCATCGCCTACCGCTGCGGACTCAAATGCCTGCGCCAGCATGACGGCGAAGCCATCGACGACACCGCCCTGGTAGAAGACCACGCCCCCAGCGCCGACGACAACGACGACCGCGAACTGCGCGACTGGCTGGACAAGGGCATGGAGCGGTTGTCGCCGGACCAGCGCCTGGTGGTCGAACTGGTCTACGGCGTCGGCCACAAGCTCGAGGAAGTGGCCGACATCATGCAGTGCCCGGTTGGCACCATCAAAGCCCGGCTGTTCCACGCCCGGGTCAAATTACGCAATGTGCTGCCCGGCCTGGCCGGCAGCGCCCCTTACACGGAGACCATGCAATGAAGACGTTTTTCATCGCGCCTGGCAAGGAATGCTCGCACGCCTGGGAATTGATGCCGGCGGTGCTGCTGGACAGTGCCACCGAGGAAGAAAACACCTGGCTGATCGCGCACGTGGCCAAGTGCGCCTCATGTAGCGCCGAATTCGCCCAGCAGAACCGCCTGCGCCAGGCCTTGGCGCTGCCGTCGACAGTGCAACTGGACCCGAACGCCGGTCTGCAACGCCTGCTCGGCCGCCTGGATGCACCGGAGCAGCACAGCGCACCTGCGCGCGTGCCGGCCGCACGCCGCTCCGGCAGTTGGACGGTACGCGCCCTGGCCGCCGCGGCGCTGGTCCAGGCCATCGGGCTGGGCGTGATGGGTGTCAAGCTGGCCTCGCCCGCGCCATCGCACGACTACCGCACGCTCAGCAGCGTGGCGGCCCTGCCGGTGCCGCAGGGCGCCATCCGCGTGGTGCCGGATGCAAAGATGACCGTGGCCGACTGGGACCGGCTGCTGCATGCGCAGCAGTTGCAGGTGGTCGGCGGCCCCAACGACATGGGCGCCTACACCGTGGTGCCTGCCGCACCGCAGCCCCCGGTCCAACCGCAGCAGACCGTGCAGCAACTACGCGCCACCCCGGGCATCCGGCTGGCGGAGATCGTCTCGGCCCCATGAAGCGCCTGCTCGCCATTGGCCTGATCGCCGCGTTCACCGGCCTGGGCGCGACCTCCCACGCGCACGCGGCCGCAGCCCTCCAGGAGCCGGCGACCGATGTTGCCGGCACCGCCCCGCCACTGGCCGATGCGCAAACGCCCGATGGTAGCCGCGACATCCTGCTGGCGGTGGCCAACCCGCTCGCCGCGCCGCCAGCCCGCGCCGGCTCCAGCCTGATCGGCTACGCATCCAGCTATTACGGTGCCGGCCAGAAGGCTGCCGCGCGCATGGACAGCATCAAGCAGCGCTACAAATTGCGCGAAGTCTCGGCCTGGCCGATCACCTCGCTGGGCCTGTATTGCGCTGTGCTGCAGCCGCCGCCGGGCGTCTCGCGCGATGAACTGGTCAGTGCGCTGGCCGACGACGAAGGCGTGGAGCTGGTGCAGCCGGTGCAGGATTTTTCGGTGTTCTCCACCGATGCGTCGGAAAAGACGACCGCGCTGTCCAGCTACAACGACCCGTACGTGGACATGCAACGCGGCTTCATCGACACCGATGCCGCCAGCGCACAGACCGTGACCGAGGGCCGCGGCGTGGTGATCGCGGTCGTCGATACCGGCGTGGACACCAACCACCCCGATCTGAAGGCGCGCATCCGCGACGTGCACGATCTGGTCGACGACACACCGGTGAAGACCAGCACCGATCCGCACGGTACCGAAGTGGCCGGCATCATTGCCGCCGGCAGCAACAATCACCAGGGCATCGTCGGCATGGCACCCAAGGCCATGCTGAGTATCTACAAGGCGTGCTGGTACGCGCCCACGGTCGGCGCCACCGCACGGTGCAATACCTTCACCCTGGCCAAGGCGCTGGCGGCGATCGACAACAGCTCAGCGCGCGTGATCAACCTGAGCCTGGGTGGCCCCGCCGATCCGCTGCTGAGCAAGATGCTGCAGCAGCTGGTGCAACAGGGCCGCATCGTGGTGGCGGCAATGCCACCGAACGGGCGCATGGATGGCTTTCCCAATGACGTACCCGGCGTGCTGGTCGTGCGCAGCAGCAGCGCAACGCCGGCCATGCCGGGCGTGCTCAGCGCGCCCGGCAAGGACATCCTGACCACGCAACCGAACGGCCGCTACGACTTCACCTCCGGCTCGTCGATGGCCACCGCACATGTCAGCGGCATGGCCGCGCTGTTGTTGTCGCTGCAACCGTCGATGGATGCCAGGGCGTTGCGCGAACTCATGCAGCGCACCAGCAAGGTTTCCGACGGGCAGTTGCAGGTCAACGCCGGCGCCGCAGTGCAGGCGCTGGCGCCTCACGCCAAACACTCCAACTGACGGCACCGGCATGGCCAAGTGGATTCCCTTGTGGCTGCATCGACTCAGCTCGCCACCGACGTTCTATCGTGTCGCCGGCAGCGTGCGCCCGTGGGCGCTGGGGCTGGCCGCGTTGCTCGGCGCGGTCGCAGCCTACGGCGGCCTGGTACTGGCACCGCCGGATTACCAGCAGCACGATGCCTACCGCATCATCTTCATCCATGTGCCCAGCGCCTGGATGAGTCTTTTCATCTACGCGGCAATGGGCGTTTCGGCGTTCATTGCGCTGGTGTGGCGCATCAAGCTGGCCGAAGTGGTCGCCATGGCCTCGGCACCGATCGGCGCAGCCTTCACCTTCATCACCCTGTGCACCGGCGCGCTGTGGGGCAAGCCGATGTGGGGCACCTGGTGGACCTGGGATGCGCGGCTCACCTCCGAGTTGCTGCTGCTGTTTTTGTACCTGGGCGTGCTGGGCCTGTATTACGCCGTGGAAGACCGCCGCCAGGCGATGCGCGCGGCCGGCTTGCTCGCACTGGTGGGTCTGGTGAATCTGCCCATCGTGCATTACTCGGTGGTGTGGTGGAACACGCTGCACCAGGGTTCCACTGTGCGCCTGCTCGGCCCCTCCAAGATGAGCGCAGACATGCTGTGGCCGCTGCTGACCATGATGCTGGCAACCAAGTGCTATTACGTTGCGAGCCTGTTCGGCCGCGTGCGGGTGGACTTGCTGGCGCTTGAAAGCGGCAAGGACTGGGTCCGCCGCATCGTGTTGACGGAGCGCAGCGCATGAGCGCCTTTCTGGCGATGGGCGGCTACGGCCAATACGTGTGGACCGCTTATGCAGTATTCGTGCTGGTGCTGCTGGCCGATCTTGCAGCGCCCTGGCTGCGTCGCCGCCGCTTGCCGCGTGAACTGCGCGGCCAGTTGCAGCGGCAGGTGCCGCGTCGTGCACGCGATCAACCGGCACCGGCACTGGAGCGCGACGCGCCATGAACGCCACGCGTAGACAACGTCTGTGGTGGGTGATCGGTGTACTCAGCGCCGCCGCGTTGGCCGTCACGCTCATCGTGTTCGCTTTGCAGCGGAACATGAGCTACCTGTTCACGCCAAGCCAGGTCAGCGCGGGGGAAGCCGCCGGTTACCAGCAATTCCGGCTCGGTGGCATGGTCAAGGCCGGTTCGATCCAGCGTGCCGGTGATTCGCTGAAAGTCAGCTTCACCGTCATCGATAAAAACGCGGCCACCCAGGTGGAGTACACCGGCATTCTTCCGGATCTGTTTCGCGACAACCAGTCGGTCATCGCCAACGGGCGCATGCAGGGCGGGCACTTCGTCGCCAACGAAGTGCTGGCCAAGCACGACGAGACCTACATGCCGAAAGAGCTGAAGGACGCCATGGCCGAAGGCCATGCCGGAAAACCACTCCCCGCCACCGCCACGCCGCTGACCGCGCCGCGTTGATGCGCTTTCGGTCGCTGCCACGCACCTCATGACTTCCCTTCCGTTTCGCCTTGCGATCCGCCCATGACGCCTGAACTTGGCCAGATCGCACTGATCCTGGCACTGCTGTTATCGCTCGCCCAGGGTGTAGTGCCCTTGATCGGTGCGTGGCGCGGCAACACCGCGTTGATGGGTGTCGCGCGGCCTGCGGCGGTGGGCCAGGCGGTGTTCGTGTGGATGGCGTTCGGCCTGCTCGCCTGGTCGTTGTTGTCGCTGGATTTTTCGGTGGGCTACGTCGCCGCCAACGCCAACATTGCCCTGCCCTGGTACTACCGCGTTGCGGCGGTGTGGGGCGCGCACGAAGGCTCGTTGCTGTTGTGGATCGCCATCCTCGCCACCTGGACGGTGCTGCTGGCCGCCTTCAGCCGGCACCTGCCGCAGCACTTCGCCGCCCGCGTGCTGGCGATCTTGGGGCTGATTTCGGTGGGCTTTCTGGCCTTCATCCTGCTGACCTCCAATCCGTTCGGGCGGCTGTCGCCGATTCCGCTGGATGGCAACGAACTCAATCCGGTGTTGCAGGACCCCGGCATGACCTTCCACCCGCCGGTGCTGTACACCGGCTATGTCGGGTTTTCGGTGGCCTTCGCATTCGCAGTGGCGGCATTGCTCGGCGGCGAACTGGAACAGGCCTGGGTGCGCTGGGCACGGCCGTGGACCAATGTGGCCTGGGCCTGCCTGACCGCCGGCATCGTCGCCGGCAGCTGGTGGGCCTATGCGGAACTGGGCTGGGGCGGCTGGTGGTTCTGGGACCCGGTGGAAAACGCCAGTTTCATGCCCTGGCTGGTCGGCACTGCGTTGATCCACTCCCAGGCGGTCACCGAAAAACGCGGCAGCCTGCGCGCGTGGACCATACTGCTGTCGATCCTGGCGTTTTCGCTCTCGTTGCTGGGCACCTTCCTGGTGCGCTCGGGCGTGCTGACCTCGGTGCACGCGTTTGCGGCCGATCCGCGCCGTGGCCTGTATATCCTCATTTTTCTGGTTGCCGTCGTCGGCGGCTCGTTGCTGTTGTATGCACTGCGCGCGCCCAAGATCGCCAGCGGCAAAGCCTTTGCCGCCGCCTCGCGCGAAACCGGCATTCTCATCGGCAATCTACTGCTCACCGTGGCCGCGGCCATGGTGTTGCTGGGCACCTTGTTCCCGCTGATCGCCGACGCGTTTGCGCTGGGCAAGGTCTCGGTCGGGCCGCCCTACTTCGGCCTGCTGTTTCCGTTGTTGATGTTGCCGGTGGTGCTGTTGCTGCCGTTCGGCCCCTACCTGCGCTGGGGCAAGGCCGAAGCCGCACCGTTGAAAGCACTCGGCACACGCGCAGGCATCGCCGCGATTGCCTGCGCCCTGGTCGGCAGTGTGTTTGCCGATGGCAAGGCCAAGGCGATCGCCGGCATGGGTGTGGCCGCATGGGTGGCTGCGGGCACCGCGTTGTACGTGGTCAAACGCTGGCGCGACATGCCGCGCGGGCGGCGCTTCCCGGCGGAAATGGCCGGCATGCTGATCGCGCATGCGGGCGTGGCGGTGTTCGTTGCCGGCGTGCTGGTCTCCGAAAGCCTGTCGGTGGAACGCGATGTACGGCTGTCGCCCGGCCAGAGCGCGCAGATCGCCGGCTACAGCTTCCGCTTCGATGGCGTGCAGTTGGTGGATGGGCCGAACTGGAAGGCCGAACAAGGCAGCGTGCAGGTCAGCCGCAACGGCCAGGTGGTCGCGCAACTGCATCCGCAAAAACGCCTGTACAGCAGCGAGCGGATCCAGACCGAATCGGCCATCGATCCCGGCATCACCCGCGACCTGTATGTGGCGCTGGGCGAGCCCTTGGACGATGAGCACATCGAAAACGACTGGACGCTGCGCCTGTACTACAAGCCCTTCATTCGCTGGATCTGGGCCGGTGGCCTGCTGATGATGCTCGGCGGCTTCGTCAGCGCCTGCGCACGCCGCTTTCGTGCACCGGTGACTGCACACCCCTTGGCCGCTTCTCCGGCGCAACCAGCGCTCGTCATCGCACAGGAATCGCACCCGTGAATCGTCTGCTGCCCTTGCTGGGCTTCGTATTGCTGGCGGCGCTGTTCGGCGTCGGCATCCTGCGGACCATGCAGCACAATCCGCGCGACGTACCGTCGCCGTTGATCGGCAAACCGGCACCGGCGTTCTCGTTGCCGCGGCTGGACCACCCGGCGCAACGCGTCGGTCGTGACCAGTTGCTGGGCAAACCCTACGTGTTGAATGTGTTCGGCAGCTGGTGCGCCGAATGCGTGCACGAACACCCGGTGTTGATGGCCCAGGCCAGCCGGCTTGGCGTGCCGCTGATCGGCTACAACTACAAGGACGTGCCCGCCGACGCCATCGCCTGGCTCGCGCGACTCGGCAACCCGTATGCAGTGGTGATCGCCGATGAAGCCGGCCAGACCGCCATCGACTTCGGTGTCTACGGCGCACCGGAGACGTTCCTGATCGATGCGCAGGGCGTGATCCGCTACAAGCACATCGGCGTGCTGACCCCGGATGCCATCGACGACGAGTTGCTTCCGGCCATCGCCGCGCTGCCCAAGGGTACGCCGTGATGGCGGCGCGTCACACACGACGGTGGCATTGGCGGTGGCATTGGCGCTGGCATTGGCGCGCGCAAGGCCGCCGTGTGCGTTTGTTGCTGGTGTTGCTGCTTGGCATGCTGCTGGCGCCCTCGTTGGCAGCGCAGGCCGTGGATCCGCTGCCGTTCAAGGACCGCAGCGAAGAAGCGCGCTACCAGCACTTGACCGCGCAACTGCGCTGCCTGGTATGTCAGAACGAAAACCTGGCCGATTCCAACGCGAGCCTGGCGCGCGATTTGCGGCATCAGGTGTTCGCGCAACTGCAGGCCGGCAAGAGCGATGCGCAGATCAAGCAGTACATGGTCGATCGCTATTCGGATTTCGTGCTGTACGACCCGCCGGTCACACGCGGCACCTGGCTGCTGTGGTTCGGGCCGGCGCTGATGTTGCTTGCAGGTGCCGGCGTGGTCATCCACACCGTGCGCACCCGTGCGCGCGCCGGCACGCCGGTGGCGCCGCAAGTGGAGGACCAATGGTGATGGCGGGTTTTTATATCGCAAGCGCCGTGCTGGTGGCGCTGGCCTTGCTGCTGTTGCTGGTACCGCTGCTGCGCCGCCCCACCGGCAGCGGTCGTGCGCGTTACCGCTTGGCAATTCTGCTGGGACTGGGCCTGCCGCTGGCCACGGCCGGGTTGTACCGGCTGGTGGGCGCGCCGGAGGCGATCGTCACGCAGGTGTATGCAGCGCAACCAGCGCAAGTCGCCTCGCTACCACCATCTGCGGATGCAGGGCAGGCGCAAGCGGCAAGCACCCCTGCCAATGCGCAGGCGCAGGCGCTGGATCGCTTCATGCAGCAGGCCAAGACATTCGAGCAGAACGACCGACCCGCCGAGGCGCGCGAGGCGTATGCACAAGTGCTCAAGATCGCTCCCGACATCAGCGCCGCCATTGTGGGCTGGGTGGCGGCGGATATGGCCACGCACGCCGATTTCGCCATCGACGCCGCATCGCGCACACGCCTGCAGCAGGTGATCGCACGCGAGCCGGACAACCAGCGTGGACTCTGGTTGCTAGGCATCAGCGATTTTCAGCAGCAGGACTTCGCCGCCGCCACTGCGCACTGGCGGCATCTGCACGGTTTGCTGGAAACCGGATCGCCGATGCAGAAGGCGGTGGCAGACAAGATCGCGGTGGCCGAATCGATGGCCAGCGCGCGGCAATCCGCGCGTGGGACGCGCTGAGCAACGCATCCTGCGTGATGCGGCTTGATTGCGATGGCTGCACTGCAGCGCAATTGCACAGCGCGTGCGCAATGCCAAGCAGCCGGTTCACGCGCAAGACGCGGCACCTGGCGCAAACACTCCGCGTCATCGCATCGTGCAATCAAGTGCTAAGCATCGTGCCGTACAGTTGCGGCAGAACGCACGTCATCGCATTGCAGCCTCTCGCGCCAGCGTGCCAGCTGGAGCGCATCTGCCGGAAAGGCCGGGCAATCGCGAGGCAGACAGATCGCCACGCAAGAGCGAAAGCGAGCACGCGTACACGCCGCTCCCCTGCATCATCCACGTTCGACCGGCTCGCTACATCGCGTTATCTGCACTCAGGCCGAAGGCCCCAGCACATCGTGCAGCTTTCCACTGAACTCGCCCAGCGTAAATGGCTTGGCGATCATGCTCATGCCTTCGCCGAGAAATTCGCCACGGTCGCGTGCCGTTTCTGCGTAGCCGGTCATGAAGATCACCGGCAGATCGCGCCGCGACTGCCGCGCGATCTCGGCCAACTGGCGTCCGTTGAGGCCCGGCAGGCCGACATCGGTGACCAGCAGGTCGATCCGCCGTGGCGAGGCAAGAATCGGCAGTGCCGCGTCCGCGTCGGCCACCACGTCGGCCTGGTAACCCAGCTCGCTGAGCAGTTCGGTGACCAGCAGCCGCACCTGCTCGTCGTCTTCCACCACCAGCACATGCTGGCCCTGCCCTGCCAGCACCGCATCGCTCTGCGTCTGCGGCACCGCGGTTTGCGCCGCAACCCCGGCGGGCAGATACAGGCTGACGGTGGTGCCCGCGCCCGGCTGCGACTCCACCCACACCTGCCCGTTGGACTGCTGCATGAAGCCGTAGATCATCGACATGCCCAGGCCGGTGCCCTGGCCGATCGGCTTGGTGGTGTAGAACGGCTCGAACACGCGTTCAAGCACGTCAGCGGGCATGCCGGTTCCGGTGTCTGCAACCGACACCACCACGTAATTCCCCGGCGCCAAGGCGATGCCACGCCCGAGTTCCAGCGGCTGATCTTCCACCTGCAGCTGCCCGGTTGCGATACGCAGCTGCCCACCGTCGGGCATGGCATCGCGCGCGTTGATGGCTAGGTTGATCAGTGCGCTTTCCAGCTGATTCTCGTCAACGTACGCCTGCGGCAGTTCCGCACAGAGATCGATCTCCAGGCGCACCGATTCGCCCAACGTGCGCGCCAGCAACTCCTGCAGCGACACCACCAGATCGTTCAACTGCAGATCCCGCGCCTGTAGCGACTGACGCCGCGAGAATGCCAGCAGGCGCTGGGTGAGCGCAGCTGCACGCAATGCCGAGGCAGAGGCCACATCCAGAAAGCGACCCAGCCCTTCGGTACGCCCCTGGTCGATGCGCAGCCGCGCCAGATCCAGCGCAGACAGGATGCCGGTGAGCATGTTGTTGAAATCGTGTGCAATGCCGCCGGTGAGCTGGCCCACTGCTTCCATTTTCTGCGCCTGGCGCAGTGCCGCTTCGCTGGATTCGCGCGCCAGCATCTGCTGCTGCAACTCGGCGGTCCGTTCGGCCACCTTGGCTTCCAGCAGGTTGGCCTGTTGCTGGATCGATTCCAGCGCCAGCGCACGCGCGGTCACATCGGTGGCGAACACATGGAATCCATCCACCTTGCCATCTGCATCAAAGCGCGGCATGTAGCGGATTTCCGCATCGCGGCGCCGGCCATCGGCATGCGGCCAACTGGTCTCGATGGTCAATGTCTGCCCGGCCAATGCGGCCTCGATCCAGGCGCGGCGCTGTTCGACCACCGCAGGCCCCACCACATCCACCAGCGGCCGCCCGATCACATCGGCAGGCGGCACACCAATCCAGTCTTCGTACGAACGATTGGCAAAGCGGTAGATCAGGTTCTTGTCGATGAAGGCGATCAGCACCGGCAGCGCATCGGTGACACGTCGCAGTTCGGCCTCGCTCTGCGCCAGCGCGGTGCGGCTTTCGGCCAACTGCGCCAGCTGGTCGCGGATGACGAACTGCTTCTGCCGTGCGCGCAACGCGGTGGAGATGGCGCTCAGCAACGAAGCCGAGCTCAGCGGCCGCTCCAACTCGATGACGTTGGTCATGTCGGCCGGCAGCCGCACCTGCCGGCGGTTGTACGCGCCACGCGGCGTACGCAACAACACGAACGGAATGTCCGACCAGGCCTGCTGGCCTTGCAGGATGTGCGACAGCGCATGCAGGTCGCCACGGATGGCTTCTTCGGTCAGTACCACCACGCCGGAGCCATCGTGCAGGTCGCCTGCCAGCGCGCCCAGCGTGGCATGGACCCGGCATGTCAGCCCGCGTTCGCCAACGATGCTGGCAATGCTCTGCGCGTCGCGGCCGAACGGCGCGATGATATGGACGATGGAGCCGTCCGCGTCACAGATATTCAAGGGGACGATCCAGCAACGGGCCGTCGTCTCCGACAAACTGCGGCGTACCGGTCAACACGCCGTGGAATTTCTCCAGCGGCTCGCTCAGTTGAAGACCGCTGCTGCCGATGCGCAATTCGCGAATCGCATCTTCGTGCGCGCCACTGCGATTCTTGATCACCGACAACGCCTTGCGGATGCGTCCTTTCGCCTCGAAAAAGCGCAGCAAGACGACGGTGTCGGCCATGTAGGAGACATTGAGGGTGCTACTGGTCGCCATGCTGCCGACCAGCCCCTGCTGCGGGTTGATCAGGAACGTGGTCACCCCGCTCTGGTTGAGATACGACAACAGCTCGTGCATCTGCAACATCAGCTGCTTTTCCTGCGGCATCGACGCCAGATACCCGTTGAGGCTGTCGATCACCAGAATGCGGCACGCGCGCTCCTCCACGCTGCCACGCACCGTCCAGGCGAATTCGCCCGGCGTGACTTCGGCCGGATCCATCTGATGCAGCTCCAGCAGACCCGCGTCCATATATTTGCGCAGATCCATGCTCAGGCCTTCGGCACGCTTCAACAAGGTGCCGGTGCGCTCGTCGAACTCCAGCACGCAGCAATGCTCGCCGCGCTCGCACGCGGCAACCACGAACTGCAGGGCCAGATTGGTCTTGCCCGAGCCGGCTGGCCCGGTCAGCAGCGTGCTGGTCCCGCGCAACGGGCCGCCGTGCAGCAATGCATCGATACGCTCCACGCCGCTTGGTACCGGTTCGCCGATAAATGGCCGGTGGTGGTCGGAGGCGATCAAACGTGGATAGATACGCATGCCGCCGGTGACGATGGCCAGGTCGTGATAGCCGGCGATGAAATCCACGCCACGCAATTTCTGCACCTGCATGCGGCGCCGCGCCGCACCGAACTCCAGCGTCGTGCGCTCGAGCGAAATCACCCCGTGGCACAGGCTGTGCAAATGCGCATCCCGCTCGCCGTTTTCGCCGGTGAGATCGTCCACCAGAAACACCGTGATGTTGCGCGGCGCGAAATACTGCTTGAGCGCCAGCACCTGGCGCCGATAGCGCAGCGAATCCTGCGCGAGCAGGCGCAACTCGGACAACGAATCGAACACCACCCGCGTCGGCTTCACCCGGTCCACTTCGGCCTGGATGAGCTTGATGGTGCCATCGAGCTCCATCTCCCACGGATGCAGGATGGATTGCTGCCGCCCTTCGCCCAGGAAGGCCTCTGCTGATGCCAGCTCAAAGATATGCAGGGACTCCAACGACCAATGGTGCGAAGCAGCCACTTCAGTGAGCTCGTCGATGGTTTCCGACAAGGTCACATACAGGCAACTCTCGCCCTTGGCCGCAGCATCCAGCAGGAACTGCAGTGCAAGCGTCGTTTTGCCCGCACCAGGCTGGCCTTCAAGCAGGTACAAACGGTTGGCGGGCAGCCCACCTCGTAAGATAGTGTCGAGCCCGGTGCTGCCAGTGGTGATGCGGTTTGCGATCATCGGCGTCACGTTCTTCATAGAGCTGAATTTAACACGTGCGCGTTATTGGCCGGTGGGCGCGACTGAACTGATCAGCTTGCTTTGCTTGACGCGATTCACGGCATCGCTGCTGCAGGTATCGCAAATCAGCAGAATTGCGCTGTTTTTCGATCATCCGACTGGGTGGCGCATGGCGTTGGCAACAGCGGTGAAGCATTGTGTTGCAGCATCGCACGCCGCCGTCACGCAGGCGCGCCTAACGTGGATCTCGAAGCATCGCAGCATTGCGATCGCTCGAGGACCGCAGTGGCTCACGCATTACCCAACGCACGCATCCTGTTGGTCGAAGACGACGATGCAATCCGCGAGATGGCTGCAGACATTCTTGGCGACGAGGGCTACCACGTGGTGGCGTCTGCAGACGCCGAACACGCGCTGACGCAACTGACCAGGGCATGCCCGTTCGATCTGCTGCTGTCGGACATCTGCCTGCCCGGCATGAACGGGCGCGACCTTGCCGATCAGGCGCGCATGCTCTACCCCGCAATGCCCATCATCTTCATGACTGGCTACGCAGGCGAAATCGCCAAACGTGCCGACTTTCTGGATACCGGCATGCGTCTTTTGACCAAGCCATTTTCCTTGCGCGATCTGCTGGGCATCGTACAGACGGCGCTCTAGGCAGGCCCAACCGCGTGCGCCCGCTGCGTCTTTGCGCCACGTTCGCTGCGATACGCATGTCTCAGGCGATCGATGCCGGTGCAACGAGCGGCTCGCAGCAGCACCGGCACCTGATTAGCGCGCGCGACGCTCCAGCAACTGCGCCACCCGCCGCTCCAGCTCGATGGCCTGGAATGGTTTGGTCAACACTTCCATGCCATCGTCGAGCTGGCCCGCGCCCACCGCGGCGCTGGCCGCATAGCCGGTGACGAACAGCACCGGCAGTGCAGGACGCGATTGCCGCCCGGCGTCGGCAACCTGTCGCCCATTGAGGCCGCCGGTCAGGCCGACGTCGGTCACCAGCACATCGATGTGCTCTTGCGAGCGCAAGCGCTCCACCGCCGCACTGCCCTCGGCGGTTTCGATCACGCGGTAGCCGGCTTCGGTGAGTACTTCGGAGATCAAGACACGAATCGCGGTTTCGTCCTCCACCAGCAACACGGTGCGACTGTGCGCAGCATTGCGCTGCAGCGGCGCATCAGCAGGTGCCACGTCGTCTTGCGCCAGCACGCCGGTGAAGCGCGGCAGGTACAAGGCCATGGTGGTGCCCACGCCCACTTCCGAATCGATGCGCACATGCCCGCCGGACTGTCGAGTGAACCCATAGATCATCGACAGGCCCAACCCGGTGCCCTGGCCGATGGGCTTGGTGGTGAAAAACGGTTCGAACACCTTGGCCATGACCTCGGCCGTCATGCCGGTACCGGTGTCCTGCACACTCAGGCACACGTAATCGCCAGGCGGCAGCTCCAGCTGCTGGGCGGCAGCGGCATCCAGCGCGCGGTTGTGCAGGCTGATGGTGAGCTGCCCACCATCGGGCATGGCATCGCGCGCGTTGATGCAGAGATTGAGCAGCGCGTTTTCCAGCTGCGGCGCGTCCACCAGCACCTGCCACGCTTGGTCTGCCGGACGCAGCTGCAGCGCGATCGACGGCCCCAGCGTGCGCGCAATGATGTCGTGCATGCCACGCACCAGCTCCTCCACATCCAGCGCGGTGGGCGCCAGCGTCTGCCGGCGCGAAAACGCCAGCAACCGCTGGGTCAAGGCAGTGGCGCGCGCCGCGCTGGATTGCGCCATTTCCACATAGCGCTCCAGCCGGTCGTACTTGCCCTGTTCGATGCGCGTCTGCAGCAACTCCAGGCCGACACTGATGGCAGTGAGCAGATTGTTGAAGTCGTGCGCCAGCCCGCCGGTCAGCTGCCCCACCGCTTCCATCTTCTGGCTCTGACGCAGCTTCTCTTCGGCAAGCAACAACGCCGCGCTGCGTTCGCGCACGCGCTCTTCCAGCGTCTCGGTCAGTTGCCGCAGCTGCTCTTCGGCCACGCGTTTGTCGGTGATGTCGGCAGAGGTGCCGAACCATTCGGCGATCTGTTCGCGCTCATCCAGCAACGGAATCGCGCGCATCAAGGTCCAGCCCACCTGCCCATCCGTGCCGAGCACCCGGTATTCCACATCCACACCAGACTTGGTGGCAGTCGCCTGCGCAAGCGCTTGCGCCAATCGCGCGCGGTCGTCCGGGTGCACCATCGCCTGCCAGTCGGGCGTGGCCGACACCGCATCGCTCAGCACACCGTCGCCGACCAATTGGCGCCATTCGCGCCAGTGGGCACTGGCGGAAAAAATCGATTGCGATGACGCGCGTACCAGTGCGTCCAGGCGCCGCTCGCTCTTTTGCAGCGCTTCGCTGGCCAGCCGCTCGGCGGTGCGGTCGCGCAACACCTTGACGAACCCGATCGCCTCGCCGGTTTCTTCGCGCAACACCATCAGCGAGCCATTGGCCCAGAACCGCTCGCCGGATTTGCGCACGTGCCAGCGCTCGTCCATGCCGCTGCCGCTTTCCAGCGCGGCAGCGGCCTCGATCAGCATCTGCCGCTGCTCGACGTCTTCCGGCGTAAAGGTGCGCTGCAACGTTTGCCCGAGCATCTCGACCTCGCTCCAGCCCAGAATGCGCCGCGCACCCTCGTTCCACGACGTCACCCGCCCGTGCATATCGGTGGCGATGATGGCGTAGTCCATCACGCTGTCCAGGATTTGACGGTTGCGCACTTCGGCCTCGCGCACCGCGCGCTCCAGGCTGATGCGGTCGGTGATATCCAGGCCCTGCACGAAGATGCCGGAGATGGTGCCATCGGCGCCTGCGATCGGCTGATAGACCAGATCCAGCAAGCGTCGCTCGGCGGGACCACCGGGCACCGCCTGCACGTTGTACGGCAGCGCATTGGCCGAAAACGCGCGCCCGGACCGGTACACCTCGTCCAGGCGACGCACATGTCCCTGTTCCACCGCATCCGGCAGCGCCTCGGCCAACGGCCGCCCGATCACATCGCGGTGGCCGATCAGGCGCGAATAACACGGGTTGGCGAACTCCACCCGGTGCTGCGGCCCGCTCAGGAACGCCATGAACATCGGCGCCTGCTCGAACAAGCGGATCAGGCGCTCGTGTTCGTCGGCCAGCCGCGCCTGCGCCAGCTTGCGCGCGGTGACTTCATTGGTGACGCAGAACGCACCGCCCACCCGGCCATCGTCCAGATAGATCGGAGAGAACGAGAACGTCCACCAGGTCTGCTCCGGCACGCCGTAGCGGTTCATGCCGATCGGCACTTCCTCAAAGCGCGATGCCTGCCCTGCGAACGCCGCTTCAATCGGCTCGCGCACCGCCTCCCAGGCATCGGCCCACAACACGCGCAGCGGCGCGCCCAGCGCCTGCGCCTGGCGCGGCCCCAGGATCGGCGTGTAGGCGTCGTTGTAGAAAAAGGTCAGCGCATCGCCCCACACCACATACATGCTTTCGGGCGAACCCAGCATCAGATCGACCGCATTGCGCAACGGCGATGGCCACTGAGCGGTGGGTCCCAGCGGGCTCGCCGCCCAGTCGTGGCTGCGTACCGCCTGCGCCATGACGCTGTTGCCGTGCGGAAATCCCGCATTCATAGAGGGCGTACCTGCATTGTGTCCACACGCAGGTCGCCGCTCCAGCACGCAACGTGCACGACCGCGAGGTCGCCTGCTGCGAGCTTCTCCATCATCCATCCGTACATCATGTCCAACCGTTGAAAAGACCAGGTCGCCGCAGGCGCATGACGCGTCGGCAAGACCGAGCCGCGCGCTCGCGCCCATCATCTGGCCTATGGCTGGTGGCGTCCAGCCACGCCCGCAGGCGATGGCTGAACCAGGCAGCTTGCGCTCCTGCGTCTGCGGCAGCGCGCAGCCTGCGCCACGGCCGGTACAGCCGTCGGCCCGCGCACATGGGGCCGTGCCGTCTTCGGGCCGCGCAGCGACGCGATATCGCCCCGGCAGCCAAGCCGCCGGGCGTGCACGCGGTGCCACGCGGCAACGAGCGCCATGCCGCACTGCAGGAGACGTACCATTGCCCGATAGCCACAGGACAACGCACGGTCTTACAGATGCTTGATCAGAATGAACTCATCCATCCGCAGGCTGCTATCGCGCCGGGGTATCTGGCCAACCATGCAGCGCGGGTCTTCAACCGCCTGGTCGACGCCGAACTGCGGCCGCACGGCGTGTCGCTGGCGCTGATCGGCCCGATCATGCTGCTGTCCTGGAAAGGCCCGATGCTGCAGCGTGACCTGGTCATCGCATCGGCCGTGAAGCAGCCGGCCATGGTGGCACTGCTGGACAAGCTGGAGGGACTGAAGCTCATCAAGCGCACCCCGACCCCGCAGGATCGCCGTGCCGCGCTGGTGGCGCTCACCGCGCGCGGGCGCAAGATGGCCGAACTCGGTGGGCGTGCGCTGCTGGATATGAACGCAGTGGCGCTGGAAGGCTTTTCCGCTGACGAGGTGCAGCAGACCGTCGCGTTGATGCACCGGCTGATCGCGAACATGGAGCGTCACGGCCAGGACGTGTAATATCACACCTGATATTTCCTGCCAGGATGACAGCAATGCCGCGTCGTATCCTCATCACCGGCGCCAGCATCGCCGGCAACACTGCCGCCTGGACACTCGCCCATCGCGGCTTCGATGTGACCGTGGTGGAACGCGCCACCCGGTTTCGCGATGGCGGCCAGAACATCGACGTACGTGGTGTCGGCCGTGAGGTGCTGCAACGCATGGGCCTGGAACAGGCCGCGCTGGCCCAGGGAACCGGCGAAAAAGGCACCGCCTGGATCGACGCGCACGGCCAGGCCGTCGCCACCTTCAAGACCGAAGACATCGATGGCGATGGCCCGACCGCCGAACTGGAGATCTTGCGCGGCGATCTGGCCCGCCTGCTCTACGATGCCGCGCGCGGCCATGTGACGTACCGCTTCGGCGACCGCATCGCCATCATCGAAGACGCTGCCGGCAGCGATGCCGCTACCGTCACCTTAGAAAGCGGTTGCAGCGAACGCTTCGACGCGGTGATCGTCGCCGAAGGCGTGGGCTCTTCGACGCGCGAACAGGTCTTCCCGGGAGAAAACGATCCGCGCTGGATGGATCTGACCATCGCCTACTTCACCATCCCGCGCAGCGCCGACGACGACCCGCTGTGGCGCTGGTACCACACCACCGGCGGGCGCAGCATCTCGTTGCGACCCGACCGGCACGGCACCACGCGCGCCATGCTCTCGCTGCAGAAACCGCCCGAAGGCGAACAAGACTGGGACATCGACGCCCAGAAGACCTACCTGCACGAGCGCTTTGCCGACGCCGGGTGGCAGGCGGCGCGCGCGCTCGATGGCATGCATGGCACCGACGACTTCTACTTCGATGCCCTGCGCCAGGTGCGCATGCAGCGTTGGCATAGCGGTCGCACCGTGCTTACCGGCGATGCGGCCTGGTGCGCGACGCCACTGGCCGGGATCGGCGCCACCCTGGCAGTGACCGGCGCGTATGTTCTGGCCAACGAAATCGCCCAGGCCGCCACGCTGGACGCGGCCTTCGCTGCCTACGCCACCGCCATGCGCCCGATGGTCGAGCAGGCCCAGGGCGTGCCGAAGATCGGCCCACGCCTGATGAACCCGCATAGCCGGCTCGGCATCCACCTGCTGCATGGCGCGCTCAAACTCGCCAGCCAGCCAAGCGTGCAGAACCTCGCTGCAAAGTGGATGACGCCGGCGATCAAGGCGCCGGATCTCTCGCGTTATCCCTAAGCGCCGTTGCAGGCGCCGGTAAGCCGCCGGCGGCAGCGTGCAGGCAGGAACGACGAGTGTCCCGGCGCATTGGGCAGCCCCACCAGCACCTGAACCGGCAGACGCTACGCCTTCAGTTCCACTGCTAGAGGTCGCTAACGAACACGTCGAGACACCATTTGAGCGGCGGCCGTTGCGCTGGCTCTTGCGCTGTCGCGTGCGTATTCGTCTCCCTGCCGTTGCCGGGACTCCCCGCTCTTCCGCCAGTCGGAACACCGATCGAACACCTATGCATTTCTTCCCGAATCTGCGCATTGGACAGCGCCTGGCCCTGGGCTTTCTCGCGATCATCGTCTTGATGGTGATCCTGACCGTGGTGGGCATCCAACGCGTTCGCAGCATCGACCAGCAACTCACCGCCATCAATGAGGTCAACAGCGTCAAGCAACGCTACGCGATCAATTTCCGTGGCAGCGTCCACGACCGCGCAATTGCTCTGCGCGACGTCGTACTCATGGACGACCCCGCAGAGCGCCACGCCGCCGAACAATCGATCGACAAGCTCGCTGCCGATTACGCACGCGCTGCGCAACCGCTCGACGACATGATCGCCAGCTCGACCGATGCAAAAGAGAAAGACATTCTCCGGCAGATCAAATCCGTCGAGCAGCGCACCCTGCCGCTGATCGCGCAAGTGCGCGCGTTCCGCGATGCGGCCGACAAGGCGCAGGCAGAACAGCACCTGCTGCAGCAAGCGCGCCCGGCCTTCATTGCCTGGCTGGCCAGCATCAACGCCTTCATCGACCTGCAGGAAGCCAAGAACCGCCAAGCCGCCAGGCAGGCCGTTGCCACCGCGCGCGGCTTTGCGATGCTGATGGTGATGTCCACCGTCGTCGCCCTGCTGTTGGGCGCCACCATCGCGTTCCTGCTCACGCGCAGTGTGGTGCTGCCGCTGCGCCAGTCGCTGCGCCTGGCCCAGCGCATCAACGACGGCGATCTGCGCAGCCAGGACGCAGCGACCGGCAACGACGAATCCGGGCAACTGCTGCGCGCCATGCAGCAGATGCAGCGACGCCTGCAGGAGGTGATCTGGGCGCAACGCAGCATGGCTGCGCGCCACGACGCCGGCGAAATCAGCTACCGCACCGACCCACAGGGTTTTCCCGGCGAATATGGCGACATGGTGCAAGACACCAACGCACTCGTACACGCCCACGTGCAGACCCAATTGCGCATGACCCAGGTCATGGGCAGCTACGCCATTGGCGATCTCACCCAGGACATCGAGCAGTATCCGGGCGAAAAATCCGCCATCACCGCCACCATGCAGCAGGTTAAGCGCAACCTGCAGGCCATCAACGCGCAGATCCAGGAACTGACCCAGGCCGCCTGCGCAGGCGACTTTGCACTCCGCGGCAAGGCGGAAACGTTCGAGCACGATTTTCGCCTGATGGTGGAAAACCTCAACACCATGATGGCCACCTCCGATACCAACCTGGCCAGCTTCTCCGGGCTGCTGCGCGCGATCGCCGATGGCGACCTCACCGTGCGCATGTCCGGCAACTTCCACGGCGTGTTCGCCTCCATGCGTGACGATGCCAACAGCACCGTGCACCGCCTCACCGACATCGTCACCCGCATCCAGACAACCTCCAACAGCATCAGCTTCGCCGCAGAAGATATCGCCAGCGGCAATCAGCAGCTGGCGCAGCGCAGCGAACAACAGGCCGCCAGCCTCGAAGAAACCGCTGCATCGATGGAAGAGCTGACCTCCACCGTCAAGCAGAATGCCGAACATGCCACCCGCGCCAACCAGCTCGCACGCGGCGCCGCCGCCATCGCCTCGGAAGGCCGCGACGTGGTCGGCCAGGTTATCGAACAAATGTCCGGCATCGAAGCCTCGTCCAGACGCATCGCCGACATCATCTCGGTCATCGACGGCATCGCCTTCCAGACCAATATCCTGGCCCTCAATGCCGCGGTGGAGGCCGCACGCGCCGGCGAACAGGGCCGCGGCTTCGCTGTTGTTGCATCGGAAGTGCGCACGCTCTCGCACCGTTCCTCGGATGCGGCAAAAGAAATCAAGCGGCTCATCGACGATTCCGTACAACGCGTCGCCGACGGCTCCACCCTCGTGCACACCGCCGGCACCACCATGGGCGAAATCGTCACCAGCGTCCAGCACGTCACCGACATCATGGCCCATATCTCCGCCGCCTCGCAGGAACAAGCCGGCGGTATCGAACAGGTCAATCACACCATCGCGCAGATGGACGAGACCACCCAACACAATGTGCGCCTGGTCGAAGCCGCCAGCACCGCCGCGCATGCGTTGGAACAGCACTCCGCGCAACTCACCCGCGCAGTGGAGGTCTTCAAGGTCAACGCAACGGTGCTGTGAGTCCGCGCGATAGCGTTCGGCGCACAAGCGACGGTCGCGGCGATCGTCTGGGGCTCGACCTACCGCAAGCGCCTACTCGGCAGAAAACAGACCAACCTGTCGCGGCGGATAGATCAGATCGCGCCCAACCGGGCGCGCATCAGCATTCAACTGATGCGGCTGCACCGCGGTCTCGCCAAGAATGTGCAGCACCTGCCACCGCCGGTGCAGTAACAGATCCGCAATCAGGCGGCGATGGCATTGCCACCAGAGTGCTTCGGCGCACATCAGCGCCGTACGCCGCTCACGTGCCATGGCGGTCGCCTGCTCCAGCCCGGCGCCGAAGTCGGCGCTGGTCATATGGTCGGCATAGCCCTGAAACGCCGCGTTGCGCCACGCGCCATTGGGCGACCCGGGTTGCGCCTTGCGCCGTCCACCCAGCTCGGGCAGCCACAGATAGCGCACCGACGCCGCGTCCAGTGCATGCGCCATCGTGTCGCTGGCAAACCAAGGGTAGCGACGCGAGCCCGGAAAGCGCCGCACATCCACCACTGCCTTAATCCGATGCGCGCTCAACAACGCGACGAACGCCTCCCAGGTCCTGGTGGAATGACCGATTGTCCAGAGCATCCCGGCCGTATCGCCAGCGGCCTGCAGCCCAGGCGCGTCGGTGTTGATCAGGGGAGAAGTGTTATGCATCGCAGCAGCAGTTAGGCGGAGTGGCAATACAGCACTAGCACTGCCAGCGCCCACAGCAAGTGATGGGCACGCGACCTCTGCCCGCACGCGGATCTGGCTCATTGGCTTTTTAAGCGCGTGCAATTCCCGTAGCAAGGTGATGGCTGATCGCTCCAGATCGTCCTGAATGCGGTGGCAGCGGTGCGCCGGTAGCGCGACCATCTGCACTACACGGTCGACCGCGTCGCTGAGCGATCAGCCCGATGACACATTGATCGTCAGGGGACCATCGCGCTGAGTGTGGGACAGAAGATGAGACGGGCGGTGTGCGTTGGGGAAGCGTCACGGCGCGGAGCGATTTGCAGCGACGTGTGGCGGAGAGAGTGGGACTAAACGTAACACACCCTAACCTCTTGATCTTCCTGCAAAAAACAAACCGAGCCGTGTCCTGGTGAGTGTCCCTAAAGAATACGCCCGCCGCTGCACAACAGGCAACGTGACTGTTGATGGTTGGCAGAATTGGGGGGCTAGTCTAGCGGGCGGACGGCACCCAAGAAGGGCCGCCCCCGTTTAGAGACAGGGCCCCTGCCCTGCACTACTGATGTCACTTTGGTGCCGTGCCTTAGGCAATGAAGCCCCTTGTTCGCCAAGTAGCGCGAACAAAGCTCTTGAAGTCATAGCCGTCTCCCAAGGTCAACTTGTCTGCGTGGTCAGATACGATAATCTGCGGCATCACCCCCGTGTCCCTTGCAGTCTGATCACAGAACCTGGCGAGCTGGGTAAACATGTTGTTCACCGCGCTCATGTCTTCGTCAACTCGAGTCTCGCGCTTAGACTGCTTGGCCAGATCCTTGGGGCTGAAATCCTCCGCGTCATCCAAGGCAGCCGGGAAGTAGACCTGAGTCGGTTGATCTAAAAATAGGATGGGTGGAATCTTGCACTTCGACTCCGCTGCAAACTGATAATGCAACGCCAAGAACAGCGCCAAATGTGAGTAGAGCCAATTCGCTCCGCTTCCCATGGACCGCAGATAGACTCGGTTGCCGTCTTCTTGCTGATACCAAAGCTCGAACGTCTCCGTGTTGAAGCGCAATCTCGAAGGCTTGTAGGTCTCCTCAAAGCTAAAGAGATCACCAAACTGGCATAACTTGGCATCGATACTCTGACTTAATGCTGCAAGCCTGTGCTCAGTCCGATACCTTGATAGCAACTCAGTTAGCCTGCTGATATCCTCCGCACACCGCTTCGCATGCGACTCAAGCTCAGACTCCGGCTTCTCCAATTGCTCCTGAATAGCAATCTCAAGTAACAGCTTGGATTTGGTGGCCTGCTCGTCGATTGATCTAGACGACTTGAGCCTTTCGGCTTCCTCTTCAATAGGCTTCATTGCGGCGAGGATCGAGCGCAGCCGATCATCAACCGCATCAATCTTCTCTTGAATTTTTCGCCCTTCAGCTGCAAAGCTTTCCCGCGCATAGGTCGACAGTGTCAGCTCACCATTCAGCCATTCAATTGCATCCACGAGCTTGTTGGCCTCAATCGCGGGTGTCGATGTTTGAGAATCGCAGACCGGGCAATGCGCTTCAAAGAGCTCGGTCGAATCAGGCAATCTGTTGGTATTCATGTCGACGCTAAACCGCGCGGCGGACTCAACGGATTCTGACACCATCCGCAGCTGGCCTTGAAGCTGGCGTTTCTCAAAGAGCGCCTCAGCCCTATCTCGACTCAGGGCTTCTCTTCTGACATCAATTTCGTTCGAAAGCACATCAATTCTGACTTGTCGCGCAGAAATCTGATTAAGGAGTTCGGAGGGGCGCGCATAGATTTGCTCCGCAGTGGCCTCAGTCAAGTCCACCCCGGCCAAGGTTTTAAACTGAGCCAAAAGTTCTTCATATCTACTGATCGCCGCTGCCCTACGCTGGGCTTGCTTTGGTATCTGAGCTTCAATCCTCTTTAGCTCATATTTAGCAGTCTCTTGCTCTTTAACGAGATCAAAGTAGGCCTCATCGACTAGGCCCATAAAAATCTTAAAATGATTGATCGCTTGGTCGCGCTTCTCCTTTTCATCAAACCGATAGAAGATCGCATGCTTGTTGGCGACAAGATTTTGATGTTGAAGCATGAACGAGGAGAAGCTGCGCACGGATGGGGTAGGGGCTTTCTTCCTGCCTGAAAGTTTGACAAAAGGATCCTCGTCAATGTTCTCGAGTGTTACTGAGAAGTAGCGACCGAGGCCCTTGATGTAATCCGTCAAGTGCATGAAATGCTTTTCGGCGAAGAATGCCGACGGATGTTTTATCAGCTCTAACAGCGCATCGGGATCGGCACCTTGCTGCTCAAGCAAAAAGCATCGATTAGACTTTTTCTTTCGTGCCGTCACCAAAAAATATCCAGAGAACTGCCAGACCACAAAGAATAGCTCTGCCCGTTCCGTGATAATCCCAACCGGTATCGTGTCTTCGCTACTCCCAAGACAGTAGTCGAAGATCTCAAGAATTGCACTCTTACCGGTAGAGGACTTTCCGGTGACGATGTTAAGCCCCTGCTCGAACTTGACTTGATGAAGATTGTCACCTGTGTCAACAACGCCGATATAGCGGATAAAGCGTTTCATAGCGACTTAAATCCCAACACCCTGTAAATAGATACGACATCTGCCTCTGCAAAGATCAATGATAGCCTCTCAGCCGCGCGCAGATGCTTCTCGACCGAATTGAACCCACGCACCTCACCAACGGACTTGACTGCTAGCGCGTCAGTGATCTCGATGCTTCGTTCGGCCTTTAAAACCAACAGTGCTGCATGAGTTAACGCCTTAAACCGCCGTGTGTTATGCACAAGACCGACAAGCCTGGACTGATCGTTGCAAAGCGTGCGCAGACTACTCGTGCTCCTCGCGGCAAGGAGGTATTTCTGCATGGCCGGGTAAAGGATCATTGGCAGAACCAAATAGCCAAGCAATAAGTCTCGCTCGCGAGGAGCCATGCCGTCATAGAACTGGTGAATGACCGGTGCTAACGCAAAGGGTGATCGTTGAAGCGTGTACAGATGCTCAACCGGACTAGATGTCACTCCCAAAGCCTCCACTGGAAGTCACGCATCGGGGGCAAATCGGCCTGATCAGCAAGCATATGATAGATGCCGTTACGAAATTCCACCGGTGTAAGATCAAAGCTACCGAATCGATCCACCGGCAAAGCACATCGACTGCTGTAGAACGAGCACGAAGCTTGCTGACGCTCAGCATGAGACAATACCGGACTGCTGCTGCGAAGCAACGCAGAGCGAGACGCCCGATGCATCCGCAGCTGATTGCCCCTGTAATCATCGATGTCTTCGGCGGATGCAGCGAGGTCTCTTAGCAGCTCGGAGATGTACTTCTCCGCACAGAGAAGATCAACAGTAGCCTCAAGAACCAGTTCGTCATCGCCACCAATTTCAAGGAGCTTCTTCACAAAAAGCCTCTCCCGCAGATGCTCGCTTTGCGCCTCCAGCGTGATGTGGCCGGCATCAAGACGCGGGAATTTAACAGTTCCGATCATGTATCGCTTAGTGAGCTCGGCGAACTTCGAAGTGAACTCCGCACTAGTGAAGCGCCACTTCGTAGTCATCCTCGTTGCATTTGTCATGAAGCCGAAAAGATCGTCGAGGAAATCGTCTTGTCGTTGAGGCAGGACCGCCCTCAGATACTTTCTCTTGTATCGGCCAATCAATTCAAGGAGGTTAGGCTCATGGGTGATAAATTTGACTTTGGCCAACACCTGTCCCAATACCCCCCTGACCTCCGGGGCCATGACGCGCCGTTGCAGCTTTAAGCTATCCGGGACGCGCGCATGCCTGCCTTTGCCCGGATCAGCCCCTGCTGCCTCCGCGCCATCGGCCTTCTGGGCGGCAGATCGATCCGCATATCTTTTCTCAGCGTCTTGATGGATCTCATCCAAAGCAGCCAGACGCTCCTCCCAGCCCCAGTCGCTCCAGTTCTTAATTGACGCGCGATCACCAAACTTCTGGGTGGTAAGCAGCACCAAGGAGACATAGTTCTCATGCCGAAACCCGGTGTTCAACCAGTTGTTAAGCGTCTGCCACAGGTTCTCGTGACTATCAGTCAGATCGCTACTATAATTTTTGACCTCAACCTGTTCTCGGCCTTCGACCGTTACGTCTCCCAGCACCTCAATCCAGAGGACGTCATCAGGCTCCAAGGTGTGACAATAATCTATGGCTACGTGAACCTGATACTTCAGAGCTTTTGAGAGTTCAGTGGCATCAAATGAAAGCTTATCGCCCCGCATCATGGCCGGCGCGAAGAGCCCTGGGGGATCCAGCGGCAATAGCCCCTGACCAGACGTAGCGATACTTTTTGACGACATGAAAAAAGTTCCCTTTTATTTTTCACCCGCAGAATGGCGGTGGTAGGAGCCTAAAGTTCCATCCCACTCGCACTTCAGCGTGAGGCACAGCTCATTCTGCACCATCAACAAGATGGTTTTGGGAAGAAATTTATTACACTCTACCCAGGCCTACAAGGCCATTCTGAAGGAAGGGCACACAGCTGCTTCCCAGCTTTAGATTTCCTCCCAGCCGCCGATATCGCCACTTGGTGCGAAATAGGCGATTGACCTTAGTGTCATTTGATAAGTAACAAGACCGTGCGGGAGACATAGAAGCATCCTGAACATTGGCTATCAAACCCTGATCTGTCGCCCTAGCGCCCTTCCTTCGCCTCCCTGTCAGAAGCATATAACCGAGCTCAAGCGCAGCCAAAGCTTTTGTCTTTCGGGACACTTAGCTAGCAGGCGTTAGCCTACCCAAAAACAGAGACGGACAGTCCTCCAGACCATATTTCCTCCACCGATCTGACCCCGGACCGGAGAATGGAACACATCGAAGGTGAAGAAAAATGTGGGCTAACGGTCACAGGTCAAGCCTGAACGCTCCTGGGGCCTGGCGCTATGATGTCTCGCAAGAGCTGGAAGTCTTCTGGCTCGCCTTCTTAGGAGTTCTGATGAGCTATACCGCAGAGATAAGCCGCACTAGCCCAACCGCCTTTCTGTTTTTGGTCGATCAATCCGGCTCCATGCAGGAAGTAATGACGAATGGGAAGTCCAAGGCGCAGTTCGTCGCTGACGTGCTCAACCGGACACTTGCAACACTGATCACGCGTTGCACCAAGTCTGAGGGAACACGCAACTATTTCGAAGTCGGCGTTCTTGGCTACTCAAACTCTGACGCGCAGAACGGTTTGGCGGGTGCGCTCTCGCATACCGTGCTCCACCCAATCTCTCAGATCGAAGCCAATCCTTTGCGCGTTGAAGACCGGGTCAAGCGAGTCGACGATGGCGCAGGTGGCTTGGTCAGCCAGTCCATCAAGTTCCCGGTCTGGTTTGAAGCACGCGCCTCTGGCGGCACCCCGATGTGTAATGCCATCACCAGCGCAGCCGCTGAACTTGTGGCCTGGTGCGATGCGCATCCAGACAGCTATCCGCCTACCGTTCTCCATGTCACTGACGGCGAATCCACAGACGGTGATCCGGAGGGCCTTGCCCAGCAACTCCAACAAATTGCCACGAATGACGGCAATGTTTTGCTGTTCAACCTGCACGTAAGCGCTAGCGGTGGCGATCCAGTGACCTTCCCGATCTCGGACGCTGGTCTGTCTGACAACTACGCCAAACTCCTTTTCCGGATGTCGAGCCCCCTGCCCCCGCACTTGCAACAAGCTGCTCAGGAAAAGGGAATCAAGGCGACCATGGAGTCACGCGGCTTCATGTTCAACGCAGAGACTGCGGAGATCGTGGACTTCTTCGACATTGGAACGCGAGCAGCCCAGTTGCGCTGACCATGCCCATCCAGATCTTGTTCGACGGCTCTGTTGCCAAGCACTTGGACACGCCGGAAGCCAATGAAGACGTCTATCGTTTGGCAGCGGCGTCCGGACGCATCGTGCTGTCTGACGGCGCATCCGAATCGTTCGATGCCAAGAACTGGGCCGCGCTTCTTGTGCACCAGTTCTTGGAGCACCCTGCCAATCTGTCTGATGCGATAGCCACATCCACGCGGCAATACGAAGCGCTCCATGACGCGCCAAATCTGTCTTGGTCGAAGGCTGCTGCCTATGAGCGCGGCAGCTTCGGCACCCTGCTTGTTGCACAAGACGAGGCCGAACAGCTACAGATCAGAGTCACGGCGATTGGCGATTCGTTTGCCGCACTCACCGATGGTGAGCAGATGCTCGCGTGCGCGCCCTATGAAAGCTCGGGGCAGTTCTCCCTTCATCCAACATTGATCAGCACCAAGCCCGATCTCAATGCCCTCTTGTTTGAAGATGGCAGCGGGGTCTGGACTGAGGTGGTTTGGCCCTATGAGACTCATGGATATCGGCTTCTCTTGTGCATGACAGACGCGCTAGCCGCGTGGCTGCTTGAACACCAGGAGCGCAGTGATCCCACTGCTCTTGAACGACTTCATGCTGTCAGGGAGTTGGAGGAGCTTGTCAGCCTTGTCGAAGAAGAGCGAACCAAAGGGAGCATGAGGCGGGATGACACCACCCTCATTATCGCCGCGTTGACTGGCGCCGGACATCTATGAACTATCCATCGCTTGAGAAATACAACGAAGCACTACAAGCGCCTGCGCGTGCGATTCAAGATCCACAGCTTAGAGCCGGGCAGTTGCGGACCACCGGACTGGGGTTACCATTGGCTTTGTGTGGCGGCTTTGCACTGACCTATACGGTTGATACAGGCGGAAAGCGCTTTGCGCTGCGTTGTTTTCACAAAAAATCCAACGATCTGGAACGGCGCTATCAGGCGATTGCACTCCGACTCAAGCAACTTGCGAGTCCCTACTTCCTGCCGTTCGATTTCATCCCTAGCGGGATCCTGATCGATGGGAACCTCTACCCCATCGTCAAAATGGAGTGGGCTCAGGGCACCACGCTTGCCGAGTTTTTGGAACGCAACCACGGAAATGCTGCTGCGCTAACCAAGCTTCGTCAGGCGCTTGCAGCTCTTTCCGCGTATTTGGAAGCACAGCAGATTGCTCATGGCGACATTCAGCCTGAGAACCTGATGGTCAACGCAGACGGTAGTTCCGTCCAGCTCATTGACTATGACGGCATGTTTGTCGAAGCCCTGCGTGGAAGTGGTGCGACTGAACTTGGCCAAGCCAACTTCCAGCACCCTAAGCGCACGGCGTCCAATTTCAACGAGCAGCTTGATCGCTTTTCTTTCATCACACTTGATGTCGCTTTACAGGCCCTGACCGTATCTCCGGGACTTTGGAAAGCCTCGAACTCCGAACCCAGCGCTATCGTTTTTCGGCGGAACGACTTCCTTGACCCCGGCACCTCTGTCATCTTCAATCAAGTTCTAGGCCTTCCGGGGTTGAAGGTTCCCGCGCAGTCGCTTGCGCAGCTTGCGGATGGGCCTTTTGATCAAGTTCCGACACTTGCCGACTTCCGTGTTCAGCGCGGACTCGGACCGAACACAATTGTGTTCAACCCACAGGGCAAGCCCAAAGACATTGCCTACCAAAGCCCTTATACGGTCTGTGATGCGGCGAACTTTGCCCAAGTCGAAGCTCAGGTCGGCAGCCGCGTGGAGTTGATTGGCAGGATCGTTGATGTCACTCAAAAACGATACGGCAGGAACAAAAAGCCTTTCATCTTCATCAATTTTGGCGATTGGACAGGCAAGTCCGTAAAACTTTCAATTTGGTCTGAGGCATTGCGGCAGTTCCCCTCGGAGCCCAACAGCAGCTGGAATGGCCGTTGGGTCAGCGTGACCGGCCTGGTAGAGCCGCCCTATCACGGTCAAGCCGGGAAGATATCGTATATCAGCATCGGCATTAGCATCGAAAATCCAGGTCAGATCAAGCAACTTACAGAGGTAGAAGCGCGCTTCCGATTGCGCGGCGGGAAAGCACCTGTTGTTACCGCTGGTCGAAATGAAAACATCCTCAAGGGTATGGGTGGAGCGGGAAATACAGTTCCTCGGAGCACGAGCCAACAAGCTCCCAAGCCACTTCCCCCGCCGAGCACTCCTAACGCTCAAGTCCTTCAAAGGATGCAGCGACAGATGCCTCAGGCTGTTCCAAGGCCAACTGGGTCCGCGCCCCGCCCCAGCTCTCATCAGGTATCACCGGGACCTCGCAGAACCAGCTCACCCAAACGCATGAGCGCAGGAGCTTGGATCGCGCTTATTGTCTTTGTTCTGATTGTCTTGCGTTGGTGTTCTAGCTAATCGCGGCTTCGCGTGTCAACGCACAATTGTGTCCAATGAGCCCTGCCCAGTGGTGAGTTTTGGCTGCTAGACGAGAACATCGACGTCGTTCCCAAGCGCTCGAAGCGCTTTACTCGTGCGTGAGTTACGCGGTGGGTAGTCAGTCGGACGGGCCCAACCCACCACCTCACCCAAGATACTAGTGCCAATGTGTGCAAGCTTGTAGGCGGGATCATGGCTCGCTAGCCAAATACGCTCGGCCACATCGCCATTCCCCCAAATTACGAAATCAAGCACCTCGGGCGCAGTCATGCCGTTCCCAGACTGGTGCTTCCAAAGTATCCGCGCCAAGGCTTCACTCTTCGCTTGGCTGCCTGGATCGGTGCCCAAGCGCAAGTATGGGTTGCTGATCTTCATCGCATGATCGCCAAAAGCGTATACGCGGGTAAGGGCATCGACCCATTCACCTTCGGTGAGTGTGGTGATCCTGCCTCGCGCAAGAAGCTCGTGCAGCAACGGCGCCGACGTATAAATCGTAGATTCCTCATGCTCATGCTCATATTCGCCTGCCTTCCACCAGGCAAGTCCACTCCGTAGTGCAACCTCTGGATCGAGACGGTTCTTTCGGAATTCGCGTTCGTAAGCGTCTTTTTCAGTATGAGGCCTGACGACTTGATAATAGTAGGCGTGAAGGAACTGATCACCTTGAACGCCTTGAGGCACATCTGATGAAATCCAACTGGGGCGATTCTCATCAAGCGCAACACGAGCGCCAACATTTCGGATCAAGGTGAGTGTGCGAGACCATTCGGCTTGGAAAGCTGCGATCTTAGCTTCGCGCGCCTTTCGATTTGGCGTAGGGGCGATAGGAGGTGTGCGGTCTTTCAGCTTCCAATGATCGTCTTCGAATTCACTCTCGATCTTGTTGAGCTTGCCGACTAGATCTTCCCTCCTTTTCTCCTGTTTGATCTGACGCTCATATTCCTCTCTATCGAGTGGGAACGACTTCTGCGCAAGGCCATCGAAGAATGCTTCAAGTTGGAGCACCATCCCAAAGTGCTCAAGCTCTTCGTGCTTGATGTAGACCCCAGCTTCGAAGTTCTTGAACCATGCCCGATCGGTCAGATTTGCCGAACCGATGTAAGCCCCTTGGCCCACCCACCAAATCACTTTAGCGTGTAGCCAGTGCGGCACAAGATGGCACACTAAGTTTGGCGATGCACGACGCAAGAACCAGTCGAGAATACGCAGATCGATGGGGCATGACCCGTCGACGCGGCCATAGAACGTCAGCTTTTTTCCCTTGGTGAGGCAGTCGTCAAACAGCAGGATCTCGCCGGATGGCTTCGTGGCGTAGGCAATTGCAACCTTGACCTCAGAACAGTCTGCGATGGCAGCAGCATGCTTGTTATAAATCATCTCACCCGTGATGGGTTTACCTACAAACTCCATGTATCTAGCCTCCCCTGTTCCGTAGAGCACAGCTTCGCAAAGTAGGAGAAGTTCGTCTACGGGACAGGAAGCCACGTCAACTGCCTCAGGATGCAGAAGTTGATTTGCCTTGCACTTCAACAGATCGATGCGCAAAGCCGTAGCACTCGGGCTGCAACAGAAAGAGCCCCGCATGCGGGGCTCCTTTGTCGCTAGCGTGGAAGCCTCAGTCTCGGCGCCGGGTGCCAATGGCGGGCAGCGTTGTTCCGATCATTTGGCGGGAGCCTTCTGCGACGCCCCTAGCTTCCAGCCAAATGCCTAGGCGCACCATCGGTCTGCTGCGCGGTCAACGGTCAGAGTTATCTGAGCCGTCATAGGCCTGGCTTGGGCGGACGGAATTTCAACTCCCAATGCCCGGCATCACCTTCGGCCTGTGGTGGAAGCGCATCATCGCCAGATGCCTCAGGCGTCAGCACCTCGATCGGCTGTGGGGCAAAATTCTTCTCCAAAGCCTCAGCCGCTTCCACCATCGCCTTTCGAGCCCGCTTGATGCGCCATTGCTGGATGGCCTGGATACGAGGAGAGACATGCACCTTTGCCCTCCCCAAACGCTGGCGTGCCCTCGCCACCGCTTGCGCGTCTCCGCTGCCTTCTTGCTCAACAAGCTTGGCTTGCGCATCCAGCACGGCCAAACGCGCTTTGTAGGGTCGCACCAGCGTATGGGCATACTTGCTGATTGAGCGAGCAAGCATCTCCGTGTCCTCGAACAGAAACGGCTTGGTGGCGTAGCTGTCGACCCGCCGGCAGATCAGCGACCCGTACGCTTGCTGAAATTCCTGCTCAATCTGGATCCCTGGGATCTGCCGCAACACCTCCAAAGACTGCTGCGCGACCTCCCGTTGCGCTTCGAGCCAGTCTTCGATGAGCTGCGCTTCCGCATTGAGCACCTCCGCGTCTTTTCGGCCCGAGGAACGAGCCAGACGCGTCACGCGACCAAGATGTCGGGTCTGACCACTGTAAGCCGTGTAGAGACGCGCGCTTGGCGCTGGCGCACGCGCCAAGCGCTCTTTGATCTGGCGCACCCGCTCTGCGCCTGACAATCGCCCCTGCCCACCTGCTGTGCGCCCTTCCAATCCAGACTCTTTTGCGCTGGCCAGATCCCGAAGTGCGGCCGCATGACTGTGAGATGGTGGCACCTCGTGCACGAAGCTACCGCTTTTTTTCATGTGCTCAGCAACAAGCTTTGAAAGCGCCAGTGCCGCAGCTTTCCCACCAGCGCCTTTGACTTCTGCGGTGAACTTCGTTTTGCGCATCACCGCCACCTTGGCTTTGCCCAAGTGCTTGCCAGGCCGGCGCGTGAGTTCGCGGGCGCGTTCAAACTCTCCATTACGCGCGGCTTCGTGTGCTTGTGCTCGGAGACTGCGATGATCTACCCGAGCCGGGGCGCCCGCATTTTTCAAGTGCGCATTGATGACCATTGCAATGTCTTTGCGGATTTGCCGCAGCGCTCGTGTGCCGCCGCCTTGTCGCGCATCAAACTCAGCGCAGGCGCGTTCCCCTAGTCCTCCCGGTCCGACCTGCCTGGCTGACATCAGCAAATGCACATGATGATTGCGCTGATCGCCAAGCTTGCTTGGCGTGTGCACAGCGACCAATACGGCCACTTGGAAGCGCTCGACGAGCAATTGACCCAGCGCCAAGGCAAGCACCCTTCGTTGGTGTGGATCGAGTTGATGCGGAAGTGACACCTCAACTTCCCGGCAAACGCGCGCGTTCTTGCGGGTTTCGGCCGCTTCGTTCGCGTTCCAAAAATACTGCGCATCAAAGCACCACTCGGGCGCTCCTTTCGGCGCAAGCATCTGATGGAAATCGACGCCGCCTCGGTGGGAATAATTGTGACCAAGCCCTGTGCTCGTATCGAGCAGATCAAATCCTGCGCGGTAAGCCGCTGCTGCGACCGACGAGTCGCCATTGCCTCGGCTGAAAGATTTCATTGTTGCGTGATAAATCGCCATTTGTGAAACTCCTGTTTGTGGAGCACACAAAGAAGCGGGAGAACATCGCCTGTCGAGAGAAAAGCGAACTCGGCAGCACAGAGACCTTGATCACGGGGTTTTTGAGAGGCTGTGTTGCCTAGCGAAGCATAGGCAACGAGGTGGCGAAAGCCACCGCACCGACGCGCAGCGTTGGCGCACGGTTTCTGCAAAGCAGAAACCATAAGTGCGCTCTTGCTCTTTAATTTTTTCTTTGAATTTTTTTGCGACAGTTGGATCAACCATTGCTCTTTTTACATATAAATATTAGTTATACCAAAGAATGAATAAGACCTGTACGAACCTGATTACGTCTCACGCCATGTGTCGTTTTTTACGCTGACTGTCCATGCAGAAGTGATGTCCCGTGGCCTCGGGAAATCCAAGCAGCCGCAGGACGAATTGCCGTCAGGTTGGTAGCATCACCAACGCCGATCGAACGCTAAGTCGCAATAGCTGCGGAAACAAGGAAGCAAAATGCCCAATGACTACTGGGACATGGATGACAAGAACCACCCCACCCTGTTGAGCCTTGCCAGCGTGAGCACCTCAATGCTCGTGCCCTTTCCAGTGGGAAGACTGCCGGATGCTTCTTTGCTCTGGCTCAATGAGCGCTGGTTTCACGACTTAGGCATAGCCATCCACGACGCGCCAACTCGGGCCCGCATCTCAGCGTCCTTGCTTGAGCGCTTTGCCGTGACCTCTATCGAAGCCCACTGCGTTGCCGGCACCTTCGGCGGACAGACACTGGGCGCTGATCGCTATGGTGGGAGCGGTGGGGCGATCCACGGGGGGAGTGGCCGCTGTGGCTCCGATGGCATGCTCATCGCCAAAGGAACCGGCCCCACGCCACTGGTCTCCGAGGCCCATGATTGGTCACACTCCCATGGCTGTCTCTATCTTTACGATGCCATTCGCGAGGCAGTCGCCAGCGAAATCCTCAACGCAGAACTCCCCCATGGGGCAGTCCCCATCGTTGCCATCATTGATGCCGGCTTCTCCCTGGCGCGCACCGATGCCGACGAGCCGGAGCGGTGCGCCATTCTGATCAGGCCTGCTTTCCTGCGCTTGGCGCATTTCGAGCGCAGCCTGTATTTCGGGACATCAGGCAGTGCAAACAGCGATCAATTTCAAGATAGCCTGCGGGTCAAAGATGCCATCCACTTTGCCGACGAACACACGCAGCGCGATGCCGGCAAACCCAATGACCTAGGCGTTGACTTGTCTGCGCTCTACCTCCGCCTTGCCGAGCAGATTGCCGCAAGTCGCGCGCATCGCCTCTGGACCGGACGCCCGACAAGCGACAACATCACATCGAACGCGCAGTTTCTGGATTTCGGCGGCTTCCGCGCAGTTCCCACCTGGAAGCGTGGCACCGATGGGCATCGTCACTTCTTCGGCGATGAGATGCGTGATGTTCGCCACTCGCTTCCCTCGCTTGCCTACTTCTTCAAGAAGTATTCCCGCTTTGACAAGGCAATCGCCAACATCGATCAGTTGCTCATCCAGATCGAGCATCACATGGAAGCTGCGTTTCTCCATCACTGTGCAGAAGCGTGTGCCTTGCCTCAGTCAAGCCCAGAGGCGTTGCATTTCAAAGCGCTCATTGCGCGCTACTACCGCGAGCAACAGCGCATTGACTATGCGCTCGATCAGCCCACAAAGCACGATGAGCGCCACGATTGGCTCTCTGACCACATCAAAGGCAAAGCAACCCAGGGCTCTCAGACAGGCGAGGAGATCAACTCGCTCCTGCGCGCACTTCCGAACGCAGCTCTCCATCTTTGTGCCGCCAACCGCTGGCTGAGACCACGACCACGCCTTTCCTATCGCGTCTCCAAGCGCCGAGCGATCAAGCTGGTGCGGTCGATATTGGCCGATCGGTCGTCGGGACCCGAGCGGGTCTCGGCCTTTATCGCAACCGAGGTCGCGGTCTCACGCCGTGTCTGGAAAGGCTTACCACCACACTGGCTTGTCTTGGGCTACGCAAGCGATCACGTGTCCACCGCCTTGTATTTCTTTGATACGCATCGTATGGCCTATACAGCCCAGCTGGAGGGGCCACGCGTGCGTGGGGGAACACTGATCTTCGGTGCCGAAGTCGCAGATGAGACACTCGGCATCACCAATTCTGGCCATCGAACCGTCGCGCGTGTCGACTGCGAACCCACCAGCTACCTGGTAGGTCTAAGCTTGAACGGGCGTGCATCAATCGCTGCCGCACTGCTCACCTTCCCGGACGCTGCAGTTGCAGCGCAAACATTGAGCTCAACCACCGCCCATGCAACCTAATGCCGTTGATGCGCAGGCGCTTGGCCTGGCAATGCAACTCCTGTTCAAGACTGACCGCAAGAAGTTCAGTATCGCAGCGGCTTATGTGTGGCTATGGCCTGCAATTCGCCTAGGCCAGCTCGTCACGATTAAAGACGAAGACGGGGTCTGGACCGGCTACGCCTTATGGGCTTATCTGACGCCTGAAACCGCCAGTCATTTGGTTCTGCAAGATCCGCCGTTCTTGCCAATTAGCGACTGGAACGAAGGTGATCAACTCTGGATCTTGGATTTCGTGGCTATGCCAGGGCATCACCGACGCCTGGCGAGAGCACTCCGGCATCGCTTGCGCCCTCACTTCAAGCAAGCGCATCGCTTGGTGCGAGATAAGACGGGCGCTATGCTGGGAACCAAGACCCACAGACTTCGCAAAAATAGCTGAGGAAGACACGTTGCTTCCTTGATACGAATGGACGAACCGAAGCGACAAGGCAGTTGCAGCCTATGCACGAAGTGACATCAAGGTCGACCAAGGCCTGGACTGGATTTTTGTTCCTGGGCTTCGGTTCTGGTTTGCCCTATCCGCTGATCGGCAGCACCTTAGGCTATTGGCTCAGCGAAAAGTCGCTTTCGATCGCAGTCATCGGTGCCTTGGCTTGGACCGCACTTCCCTACTCTCTCAAATTCCTATGGGCCCGCCATCTCGACCAACGTCGTGCGCCGGTCGTTAGAAGCACCATGTCGCACCGTCAAGGCTGGATTGTCTTGTCTTCGATCATGGTCGCCATCTCTCTCCTAGGCCTTGTCCTGAGCGTTGTCGCTGGCAGCCTTCCGCTGATTGCACTGAGCTGCATCGCAGCAGCCTTTGGCGGTGCGACCCTGGATGCCTCAGTCGATGCGTTCCGGATCGAACAAGAGGCAGTGCACCAGCAGCCAGCCAAGCTCCTCACTGCCTACCAATTTGGCTACCGCATTGCTCTGCTGTTGAGCGACGGTCTGGTGTTCTTGCTCGCAGCGCGGCTGTCCTGGCAAGTTGCTTATGCAATTCTGCTGCCCCTGATGTTGGTGCCGATCTGCGGAACGCTCTTTCTGCGATCTGCCCCCGATAGCGCTCTCACCCCAGATCGCGCGAGTGCGAAGAAGCAGGGGTCTACGCTGATATCCCTTCGACCCTCCACGCTCCAAGGATGGATCGCGGTCATCGTCTTCATTGGCTGCTATCGCCTACCGGATATTCTTCTGGGTCCCATGATCAATCCTTTCTTCTATGCCCTTGGCATTGGAAAGAGCGTGGTCGGATCCCTGCATATTTGGCTTGGGATCCCAGCGGCCTTCCTCGGAATTTTGGCTGCAGGCACTAGCTTGAAGCGCATGTCTTTGAGCACGACCATTCTTGTTGGCGCAGCTCTCCAAGCCCTTGCCCTCCTCGTTCTTGCATTGCTTTCGTCCAATGAGCGGTCTGCTGAACTGCTTTGGGCTAGCGTTATTTTTCAAAACCTTGCCAGTAGCTATACCGGCATCGCGTTGGTTGCTTACATGTCAAAGCTGGTCACGCTTGGACGCGCAGGAGAGCACTACGCTTGGCTAACCAGCTTCTACTCGATCTTCGGCAGGGTGCTTGCCGGCTTCTCAGGCCTTGCAGTGGCTTATCTCACAACCCACTACGGACAAATCCGGGGCTATGGCATGTTTTTCATTGGCATCTGCTTGACATGCGTGCCTGCCCTCTTTGTCTACTCGCTCATCATTCGCAACACCCTCAGAGCGCGGCCCGAGCCGTAGTGACATCACGCAATCGCCTCCCAAAGCCCATAGCGGCTGCTTATGACTATGTAATGCTTGAACTCATCGTTTCACGCCAAGCCTGTCGGCTTCTTATCTCAGCGCTAGCCAATTAGATAGATGCCTAATTGGCTAGCGCCAGCAAACCTCCTAGTTTCGACTTCTCGTTAGCCCAAGCAAGCACTCACCCTTTGAACTCGCTTTCACATACACAGATGTTTCACCAAGATCGGTTTTGTAAAAGACCTCCTTGCTGGCATCGGCGAGTGGCGCATGGGGATTGGGTGGCAGGACATATGGAGTGAGCGCAAATTTCTGCTTGATCTTAGAAACCTCATAACAACGTCCGGGCGTCAATTCCATATACGCAAAGCTCACTCCTTTGTCGAGCTCAGGTGGAACCCTGAACTCAACAAAGGAGACTCCATACTGATCCTTTGTCTTCAATGCAGCTGAACGAAAAGCAATATTCAAGGACCGGCTTGAACTCACTTGCCGAAAATCACTGAACCCGATATCACGGAAAGTTTCATAGTTGATCGGCTTAGCAGGATTATAAAATTTACTAACAACCTCATCCAAATTCAATTGAGAATCCTTATTTTCAGCGTGCACACTCATCGCCGCAGAAAAATTGAGAATTACCAAAAACGCCATTTTTTTCGAAAACATCATGCCAGACACCCTCATAAATTCAGGATCCTCATACTATGTCATCAGCCCCCAGCGGGATTCCTACTGTCCCAATAGTTCCCATAGTATTGCTCATAGGTAATATCATCACTTTTATTATCCGGGGTTCCATTCACATCAATATGCTCGCCATTCCTGAAAGACTCGCCGATTTGCGCTGAAGCGGCATCCCAGCCTATCTGGCCAGCTTTATATGCGTCATATGTGGCGTTGTAAGAAGCTACATTGGCGGGATCTGCGGCAATGTTAAAACCAATACCCTGTGCGGTAAGCTCTCTCTGGACCGCAATGGAGTAGATTGTTGCTTCACCTTCAGTTGCCAAACCCATATTAATGGCCGATGCTCGATCTGTTACAGTATTCCACTCCCCATCAAAAAGTGAATGCCCTAATTCATGCGTTAATTGGGACGCGGTGTCACTCGCGTTGGCATAGGTTTTGATGTAAACCGTTCCGCCGCCCGTAGCAGCATAATCGGTCCGAGAATATGTATCCGTGGTCGCTATTTGAAAACCTTTCGCCTGCGCCAACTGAACAAGTCCTTCTAAGGTCGCTGACTTGTTAACCAAAATATCAACCTCTGCTCCAAGATCCGTGGTCGTATTCTTGTCTAATGGGTTAGGCACTCCACCTCCACCACCTCCCGGAGGCGGTGTCGGGAACTCGATCGGCGGAGAGGGTGGAAGCGACGGTGGCCCCGAAGGTGGCGGGTTAACAACCACTGGCGGCAGCGTAGGCGGCTCGCTTGGATCGACGTCCGCAGCGGCTGCCGCACCTGCGACTAAGAACAGCTCTTCGCTTGTCAATTCTCTCATTACAGCACTCCATCCTGTGAGTAGATTTTTTTTCTGATCGTTTTTTTCATTGAATGCGCCTTGCCGCCTTTTCCCTCGAATTTATTTTGATAAGCGTTACAACCCCTCATTGTTGGCTGGATTTCTCAGCCGTTTCCCCGGCCTCGTCCCGTTCAAATTTGCTAGGCTGCTCTTTGATCAAGGGCCTTAGAGCTCCGCCCACGAAGAGATAGTGCATATCGCACATCCGAGAGATGTTCTTGTCATGCGTCACAATGACTGTGGTCGCGCCGATGCTCTTGATATTCTTCATCAGCTGTATGCCCATCTGCTCATCAATCCCAGTCGTTGGCTCATCCATCAACAACAACTTGGTGCGCCTATAGAAGGCTCTGGCTAAGAAGACCCGTTGTTTTTGACCACCTGACAGCGTATTTCCCAGGTCGCCGACTCTGGTGTTGAAGCCCATTGGCATACGCTGAATATCGTCGTGGATGCATGCCAATTTCGCAGCCTGCACAAGACGCTCTTGATCAATGTGCTCATCGAACATGGAGATATTTTCCGACAGCGTTCCCGACAACAGATTGTCTCCCTGCATGACGATGCTGACCTTGCTCCGGTAGCTCGACTTACCGACTTTCCGCAGATCCTCTCCATTGACTAAGAAGTCCCCGACTTGAAGATCTTCAAGCCCCGCCAGAACGCGGATGAGCGTGGTCTTACCCACGCCTGAGTTCCCGACAATTGCAATCACCTGGCCTGCCGGGGCCCTGAGCTGCAAGGCGCTCATGATCCACTTGTCCGTAGACGAGTAGCGGAAATAGCCGTTGGCAATTGCAATGGTGGGCGCAGCGTCTTCCAGTGCGCCGTTGCCATGCAGAAACGACTCAGGCTCGCTGTGCGTGATGTCTGAAATGCGCTCGGTGTGCAAGCGAAGCAGCCGGAGCTGCATCAAGTAGTCGGCCAGATTGATGCTGCGTTGGCTGAACTGGGTCGCGTAGATCAAAAAGACCGTCAACACCCCGACCGTCATATCCCCACTGAGCACCAGCCGGGTGCCTTCCCAGATCACGAAAATGCGGCACAGGCCTTGGATGAGAAGCTGGACGGAATCGAACCCAATGCGGATACGCTCGGCTCCGATGGTCGCATTGGTGGCTTTCGCGCTGTAGTTCGTGAAGCGCGATGCCCAAAGCGCTGACTTGTTGAACAGCTTGATGGGCTGGATGCTTCGGACCGTTTCGTAGAGCAAGCTTTGCCGGCGTGCATCAATGTTGATCTGATCAAGGTTGGCTTCTTTGAGCTTGGCGTAGTAGGCGTAGCGCGAACCTACATAGGCAATGGTGAAAGCCAACAAGGCGAAGGCAAGCGGCGCGTCGTAGCTCATCAAGAGCAACAACATGAGGAAAGACATCACCCCATCGATGACCGCTTCCATCATCTTCGTCGTGAGTGACTGCTGGATGGAGTAGATCGACTGGAAGCGGCTTGAAATATCCCCGGTGTGCCGCTTTACGAAATACGACTGGGATAGCGACACGAGGTGGCGGAACAAGTTGCTGCTCCACCGTAAGCTAGTGGTCGAAGAGATCCACAGCAAGGTCCACTTCCTGGCAACGGTCAAGACGAGCTGGACCAGGAGCACGATCGAAAAGCCGATAGCCAATGTGGTGACCAGACCATCGTCCTTGACGCTGAGCACCTGATCCATGGTCAGTCTTAGATATTGCGGCGCAATCAGCGCACAGCCTTCCAAGAAGAGCGCCAAGATGCCCACACCCCAGAACGCGGGCACCAGGGACCGAAGCGAGCCTGCCAGATCGCGAAGCGACACTGATGGCACGCTCTTGATCTTCTTGAAGGCCGGACCCGGATGCGCCTCCAACGCAATGCCGCTAAAAAGCTCATCGAACTCATCGAGCTTGATTTTTTTGACGCCCGCTGCGGGATCGCTGATGTGCACGTGCCCTCCCCTCACAGCCGTCAGCACGACAAAGTGCCCGTGGTGTAGGTGGACCATGCAAGGCAACGACAGCTTGGGCAGTTCGTAAAGCTCCAAGCGAAGCGGACGCGTCGTGAGCCCGTTGGCATCAGCGATTTCAATCAGCGAGGCGAGCGTTGCCCCACTGGTTGACACCGTAAAGCGGTTGCGAAGCTCCCCAAGACTCGTTTCATGGCCGTAGTAGGAGAGCAGCATCGCAATGCAGGCCAGGCCGCACTCACTCGACTCCGTCTGACGGATATGCGGCACACGGCGCTTCGAGGAGAACACCAGGCTTGGTTCAGCAGAGCGATCCGGCTCGGCATCGCCATCGGCGGATGGTGTCAAGACGTCCTTCATCGCTTTTCACCCGTTAAGCGCGATCCCATGGTTTGGAAGGGGTCAAACATCCACTCCCAGATCTTGCGGCCCTCCAAGATCAGTTCCGCGTCCACTTCCATCCCCGGCAGGAAGGGCTTCGCTTCTTGGGCAACTCCAATGGTCTGGGAAGGCAAGGCGACTTTGGCGGTGTAAACCGGCTCAGTGGGCGACTGGCGACCATAGCGGCGCTCCAACTCACCGAGGGGACTCGTTTGCGTTGACAGCGATGCGATGCGCCCCTGGATGGCGCCATATTTTGCTTTCGGGAATGCGGCGATGTTGAGCAGCACCTCGGTGCCGACATTCACATGTCCGATGGCCCTGGAAGGAATGAGGATTTCGGCTTCGAACACCGACTCGCTTGGGGTGATGGACGCGATGATCGAGTCGGTGCCAATGCGCTGACCTTGGGATGCATAGATTGCTGCAACAGTGCCGCTCAAGGGTGAAGTGATGGTTTGCAGCCGATCGGACTTGGCTCTGGCCACTTGATCTTCGATCGTGGACTTCTCACGCTCGATCTCACTCGCTTGTCTGCTGGCGGCTGTCTTTATCTCGGTGATTTCACCCAGCAATGCGGCACGCTGATTACGAAGTGTGGACTGCTGCGCGCGGGCATCCTGGATCTCCGCCTCTGCATCCAAGAGAGCATTTTCGTAGGTGAGGTAGGTGTATTTGGACACATACTTCTCAGCAAGCAGCGGCTCAATGGTCTTCAAAAGTTCTTTGTTCTTGGCGTATTTCTTTTCCAAGATTGAGATCTTGCGAGCGACTTCCTGCATCGCGCCGGTCGTTTCTTCGACTTGACGCGTCAGTTCCCGCTCGCGCTGGCCAGAAAAGTCATGCGTCTGCAATTGCTCCTTGGTCAGCTCTTCTGATCGGGTGAGCGCACGCTTGATCGTCTCATCGGACAAAGAGCGACCCGCTTCGTCGGTGATGTCGGCTGACAGCTCCGCAAGCACTTGGCCCTTCTTGACCAAGGCATTGGGCTTCAATGTCGTCGACAGGATGAGGCCAGGCGTTCCACTGCGGATATCCACTCGCCCATGTGTCGAAATGATCTGGCCCGACACGTGCTCCCGCTTGGAGTAGGACGCGGTCAGAACAAACGTGGCCAGCAAGAGGAAAAGCACACAGCCACAGCCAATCCAGATCCGGATGGACGAGGGAAACGCATCTTTTAGGTCGCCGAGTGTGGAAGTTGTCTCCGGCCCCTTCCGCTTGCGAAAGAGCGGTTGTTCTGCGTCATCCGTCTGACCTGACTCGCTATCCATAGCACCTACACTTCGAGATCTACTGCACAACTTGCGTGAGTTGAGGCTACCCGCGCAGACATTAAAATTACATTTGCATTTTGTTGATCTGGCGTTGGCATTGGCGCCAAACCTAAGTTCGCAGGCCCCACGCTATTGCTTTTTCAGCAACCAAGGCTTGCGTCAAGCGAAGGTGCGTTGCGCAAAGCGCAGCCACACATTGCTGGGTCGAAGCATGAATCCTACGCTCAATGCGTCAGCCACCGCCCCCATCACCACCACTGCCCCCATCGCCGCCAGACATCGCCTGCTGCTGAGAGTGGCCAGCAAGCGTCATGACGGGGCCTGTTGGGTTCTTGTCGATTTCTTCGCGCTCGCGCTGGAATTGCACCATCTCCTGCACCCGTTGCTGATCCATTGCCTCTGTCTTCTGCAAGGTCTCATTGATGCCCGGCGATGGCGTGTTGAGCGAGGTTTCCGAATGAAAGCCCGGCGTTTTGCCAAAGACAAAGGCGACATCATCTTGGATGGTCACGTTCCGGAGTTCATCCGCGCGCTCAATCCCTGACTCTTTGACAGCATGCAATACCTCGGCCGTCTTCTCATCGGACGTGCCTTTCGGGAGCTGCGCCTGGATGGCAGAGAACAACGCGTAATCCCGATGATCAGAGGGAAACGCCTGCTGAGCGGCATCTTGGAGGGGCCTTGCTTGCTCAACCCGATCCTCATCGTGTTCGTGTGCGTTAGAGCGGGCAGTTGTCCCACCAAAACCTGGCGACGACGCATAGGCAGCGGGTTGGCGCTCCGGCAATACGATCTGCGCCGGCACTTCGCTTTGCGTTGGAATTGCCGGCGACGGCGCTCGCACCGCCTCTTGCTGCTCTGCCTGCAATGGAACAGCCGATGGCGCATCGTTCTGTGGCGTGCCTGCTCGGGCTTGCTGCTCACTGCCCTGCTCCACCGCCGCATTCGCCGATGTCGGCGCTGTGGGTTTCGAGGCATCTCGGCGCGCGTGTTGTGCCTGGGACAACGCCGCATCCAGGTCTTGGCCGGCAACGCCTGTTGCCGGCAACCCATGGTCTTGCTGGAACTGCCTCACGGCATGTTCGGTCTCTGGACCATAGTGCCCGTCTTGCGGCACGGCCTGGCCGTTCGGACCCCGGGCATCTACTTGCTGCAAGCGATACTGCAAGAACTCGACCTCCTGCCCTCGGTCGCCAAGGCGCAGCCCTTCCACCTCACTTGATGCCAGCGGCTGCGTCGGCACAGTGGCCTGAGTAGACACCTGATCGGGAACGGTCGAAGCGGATGATGCCGATCCAACGCCCGGCGCAGACACGCTTGCCGTTGGAACCGATGCCTCCGCCTTAGGCTGGACTGCGCCGGCTGTCGGGGTTGCGGCAACCTCAGGTGTTCGGATTTCGTGGGGTTCGCGTTGCGGGACAGGCTCGGGCTTCGGTTCGGCGGGCTTAGCGACCGGGCGCGGCTCTTCCTGCGCCTGCACATTGAGGGATGCAGGCATCACGACCGGAACAGGCGTTGCCGTCTCCACAACGGCAGGCGCGTCGGGTGTGCGTGCAACGTCTTGATCCCGCTGCGCGTCAATGGCTGCCTGAGGCGCTTGGGTTTCATCCACACGCGGAGCGGTGGCGGTCGTTGCTGCAAAGCTCGCAGCTTGTTGTGCTTCTTGCGTGGAGACACCTTGCCGATTGGCTTCGCGCAATGCTTGCTCGTAGGCATCGCGCTCTTGGGGCGATTGCGCATCAATGCGCAGGTCTGGTGCACCGGCCGAAGGCGGCTGCTCCTGCCGAAGTGACTGCACCTCGCCGAGTGCCTGATGGATGTCGGCGGTGCTGGTGGTTGCCGCAACGCGCACAGCACCATCGGCGTCACGGCTCAGATGCTGGATGGGGCTGTCCACCGAATATTGACCGGTCGCATCACGCTCCAACGCCAAAGAGCTGGTCGCGGCATCAATCCCGTTTGCCTCACGGGTTTTTTGCACCGCAAGCTGGATCGCGCCTGCAGTCTGGGCATTGGGCGCAACGCCATAGGCGGCATAGGTCGCTTCGGTATTGGCCTGGTCTTGCTGCTGTGGCGTTGGCGTTTGCCTTGCAGGCATCTGTGCCAACGCCTGCGCGTGCTGCTCCAATGCCGGTTGCAAGCGTTCGCGCGTTGCGTTGAGTTCCAACGGGACATTGCCTTCGGCAGCAACGCCGTCATGGCGCCACTGACCTTGCGTATCGCGCTGATACTGCTTGCCGTCCGAGGCTTGCAACGAGTCCGGGTTCAAGGCTGTTTGCACGGCCGCTGGCACGGGGCCGAAGTCCCCCCAACCATTGCGCTGATACGCAGCTTGATAGGTTGCTGCAATCGCAGCCGGACCTCGGGCGATGTTGGCGTCAACCACCTGGGCTGCTTGCTGGTCCAACGCGGCATTGCGCTCAGGGCTTGCTGGATCCACCGTCCAGATGGGCCGATCGTTCCGATCGACTTCGTCGGCGACCATCCGAGACCACTGGCCACTTGCCGGATCATGCCGCCAATCCCGTGCGTAAAGATGCGCAGCATCTGCCTCACTGGATGGCTGCACATAGGGATTACTGGGCTGCACCTTGCCCAGTGCCTGTTCGGTCGCTTCGCCACTGGCGTGATAGTTCAGCTCACGCGCTTTTTCGGGCAGCGCGAACATGGCCTGCTTCTGCGGCGCATCCACGCCATCGTCTTGCAAGTCGGCTTTTTCTTGGCGAAGCCACTGGCTGCCGTTGAACTCCCAGCTCACGCCCTGCTTATCGGTCTGTGTGTAGATCTGGCGGTTGTCCCACAAGGTCGCGGCCTTGTCGGCAGCGGCACTGAACAGATAACCATCGGCAACTACCAACGCGACAGGGCCTGCACCGGTTGTGCCAACAACGGCAGCGGCAGCGGCGCCTCCCGCCCAGCCGCCCGCGCCTCGGGCAGCAAAGTGCAACGCTTCTGAGCGTGCAGCGGTGAGGTTGTCTTGTGCCAACAGCGTGCCCACACGCTCTCCGGCCTGCGACGCATCGTAGGCGGTAGCGGCAACACCCAAACCCGCAAGCCCTGCTGTCATCCCGGCGCGACGCAAGCCTGGGATTTCAGGTTCCGGCACAGGCACGCGTGCAGGTGGAGCACCTGGCCGCACAAGTTCGTCGATGGTGGCAATGCCTTCCATGCGACTAGCAACCACATCGCTCACCCGGAGCTTGGCATGCTCCTCAAGCAGTTTTGCTTGGACATCAGGATCAGATTTCGGGATCTCTTGGACATGGTCCGGCAAGTCACGGTGCCAATCGACTTGCTTTTGCCAGGCTTCCCGAAGATGCTCGGTGAAAGCGGGATCTTTAAGCCGTGCGTTGCGTGCTTCTTCCAACGCTTGACCAGGCATGCGTGCATCAGCGCGACTGTCGTAAAGCTCGATGCCCTCACGATTGAAGATGCGGATCGGCACGTTGCTGTTCGCATGGATGGTATCCAAACTGACAGGCAGCTTTCCGTAGATTGCATCACGCGCGCCCTCAGGCACATGGCGACCGTAGCCTTGCCTGTCGGTGTTGGCCGTAAAACGCTCATCGACACCATGCTCACTCTCCAACTTAGGAGAGGCAACAGCACGCACCTCGACCTCATAGCCCTGCTCTTGCAGACCTTTGATCAACGTCTCCGACGCCCATTTTCCATCACTCAATGTGGTGTCGAAAATAAGGTTCTTTTTCTCCGCAGTCGCTGCTACGCGTAGCTCATCGGCCCAAGAGCTTGCGTCCTTGTGGGTTCGACCAGACCATTCATAAGGATTTTCGCGTCGAAAGTCAGCAACGCGCGGATGGTGGCGGCGCAACTCATCCGGATCGATTGTGACGGCATTTTGATCAAGCTCGGCCTTCGCCTGGGCTACCAGACCGCCCTTACCAGCACCAGGCTGACCGCCCAAAATGATTGCTTTCGGCTGCTGCTGGGCTGTTGAATTGATGAAATCTTGAGCGGTTAGTATTTGCTCGCGTAGGATCTGCTCATGGAGCCCCTTTGGTAGCACATCGGTTTCATCAGCCATGACGATGACTCGAACTTGGGAACCCAAAATAGTCCATCAAGTTCTGCTCCTTCCATGCGCCCTTAGAGGCGCTATGAAGCATAAGCAGATGCGTCGACTTCGCCAGTGCGATTGCTTCTTGGTCGCCCGTTTGCTCCGCGATCCGTAGCTTTTCGCGTGATTCGTCAACGAAAGTATCGAGACAGCCCTCGATTGCCCAGATCGCAAACTCCAAGGGAGGGGTAATCGGCGATGGCTTATCGACCGACTCCTGAAGCGCGTTTTCTAACCGCGCAATGTGATCGGGGTAATCCTTGAAGCTTTCGCGCAACCCTTGTGGCACTGGTGGTCGTGCGCCGATGGAATCAGGGGAAGAATCGTTGGTCTGAGTCATAAAAGCATCCTGATTGAGGCGTTGCATTGGACGTGGAAGATTGGGCTTGCGCTTAGGCGTTGCCACGGACACGCCTGGTTGCAGTGGCCCCAACTGCTGTACAGTGCGTGCATTGATCAATGCCAGATCACGCAGCAGCTGTTGACTGTGACTGCCATCAGCCTTCAATCGACTTTGAGGCTTATTGGAAGGTGTGCTATCACTCATGCGGGGACCATCTGTAAGGCTTCAATCTTCACTTTCGGCAATAAGCGCTTGGTGAAGTAGGTATCTTCGTAATACTTGATCTTCTCGCAGAGCACCGGACTTGGAATGCCTTCATAGAGAAGGACTTCCTTGTCAAAGCCCATCGCTTTCAACTCCTGCGGCAGCATCAATGCACGGCGCTGCTCGGTCTCGGAGTAGGACACACTGCTTTGCTTGCCACTGCTGTGCGACTTGTTCTTCCTGCGCACTGTGGTGTAGCCGAGCATGTCGGAGTAGTCATTGGCGTCTTGCTGCTCGCGGGGGGCGTAGACGATTTGCAACGCATGGTTGGTGATGATGGTGCGCGAGACATCCTTGCCATATGTTGCGTCCAGCTGCGCCATGCTCTGGATGATGGGCAGTAGGCGGATGTTGTAGCCGGCCATGTAGCTCACCGCGCTTGCAATGATGTCGACCCGGCCGATGGACGTGAATTCGTCCATCAGCAGCAAGCACTGGTGTTTGAGCGCCGGATTGTTTTGCGGCAACTCTTTCGTGTTGAGGTTGATGAGCTGACTAAACAGCAGATTGATCAGCAAGCGGCTTTCCGCCAGCTTGTTCGGCTGGATGCCGATGTAGATGCTCATCTTCTTCTTGCGCACATCGGTCAGCAAGAAATCGTTGCCGCTGGTGGCCGCATCCAGGATCGGATTGATGAACTGGTTGAGCGGCTCTTTGAACGTGCCCATGATCGAGGCGAAGGTCTCTTCGGCTTGCGAGAGCAAATTGTCGAAGGCCATCTTGGCATCGCGACCCAAGAAGTCGCGCTGCGAGAGCTTTTTGAGATAGCCCTTCAAGTCGCTCCCGTCTCCAGACGACACGCGATAGAGCATCCCAAGGGTTGGGAACATCCAGGTGTCTTTCGGGTGCTTGCGCTTGATCTGATCGTCCAAGCTATCGAACAAATAGAGCGTAAACGCCATGAAAGCATTGCGGGCCTGGCTCACCCAGAACTTCTGGGCATCCGACCCATCTGGGTAGAGCATGGCCGCGACACTCATCAGGTCCGAGACGCGAAACGCCGGATCGGGCGAGATGTAGCTCAGGGGGTTCCAGCGGTGAGTGCGCCCGTCTTCGGCAAAGGGGTTGAACAAAAAGACCTCTTGGCCTTGGCTCTTGCGCCAGCCGGAAGTCAGATCGAAGTTTTCTTGCTTGATGTCCAGGACCACCACCGAGCCTTGGTAGTCGAGCAGGTTGGGAATGACGATGCCCACGCCCTTACCGGAACGCGTGGGTGCGGCCAGGATCACAAACTGCTGGCCGGGCAAGCGCACCAACTTGCCGCCATGCTTGCCAACCACGATGCCGGTTGGCGACGGTTTGAGCATGTCCTTCTTGGCCAGATCACTGCCTGAGGCAAAGCGCGCGTCGCCATGCAATGCGGCCGCCTTAGGCTTGAACAGCGGGATCAGCAGCGCGATCCAGGCCACAAGCGGCACGCCGAAGCCGATGGCGCCAGCGAGCTTGATCTTGGTCGCATAGGGGGCGAACTGGGGGAGGTCGAGCGCTTTCACGTAAGACCAGTAGGTGCCGACGCTGAGCGGCCCAGCCAACTTCAACAGCATCAAGATCAACTGACCGGAAAGGTAGACCCCTGCAATGAGGGCTAGGAGCAAGAGCGAGATGGCGACACTGAGCTTGATCTTGCCGGTCATGAAGTGCTGCCTTCCATCGTTGATCCCTGGCTTGTTTGAAAACGACCGTCCGCTCGCAAGATTACAGGATCACACAGCCCGCTTAGATCGGATGCGCATTGGCATCTGTGTAGGAATTGTCTGACGGGAAGCGTGCCAAGACATCAGCGGGACCTTGGCACTATGGGCTAGGCGCACCGCTGCGCTGGGCTTTGAGCTGCAATTCGGCGACGACCTTTCGCTGCTCCTCGACCGAGAGCTTGGCAAGCGCTTGGATGGCGTCTGCGACCTCATCGGTCTCGGCGAAGAAGGCAGCCAGTGGCATGCCGAGGGCGTCGGCCAAGCGCTTGGCGGTGCGTAGATCGCACTCGTTCACGCCCTTCTCGTAGCGATTGATGCGCGTCCTGGCCACCTCAGGAGCCAGTCCAGCGGCAACCCCCAAAGCTTCCTGGGTCAGCTCGGCCTTCTGGCGCGCGTGACGGAGGCGGTTGGCGAAGATGAGACGAGCGTCGTCCAGATCCAAAATGTGACCACAAGCATGCAATGTGATGAATGAGCATGAGGTCTCCGACTTGCCTTGTCTGTTACTTTATCAGTAACATGGTTCCGCCCGCCAATCAACTGCGACTACCAAGCACCAACACCGGTCATTCCTGGGCTGTGTGCGGAGGCGTGCAGCCATTGAGCATGTCGGCCAATCAAGCGTCCCGAACCTGCCGGTCTGGTGGATTTCTAGCACCCTTCCCTTTCCCTCTTTTGGAGATGCACATGTCAAAGCTTTGCTTGGCCCTGGTTGGCCTGATGTCAATCTGTTTGGCCAGCTGCTCTTCCGGTGGCCCCTCGCAGTCTGAGCGGGAGCATGCCTTCCTGCTGTTCGTTCAAGACAACAGCAATGAAGAGGCGCGCATCAAAGATTTCCAGAGCAATCAGTGCAAAAAGGCGGAAGGCGCGCCCAGCTACACCTGTGACGTAACGGCCAAGGTCAGAGCCATGGGTCGCGACTTTGGCAATCAGATGGACGGGGTTTATTCGTTCACCAAGATGGGCGGCACTTGGAAGATCACCGGTCGCGTCCAGTAGCCATCCGTTTGCAATCAACGATGGTCCCATTCTGTTCTCAGGAGTTCACATGACCGTTGGCACGTTTCTCATCTTGCTTGTCCTGGGCACAGCGGTGCTGGTCGCCTTCGTCGTCAATCGTGCTGACCGATTGCGCAACCAGCGGGAGGTCTTTGAGCGGGAGTTTGATCGCTCGTATTTTTGGCGACAAGGAGCTTTGGCGATCTCGATTGAACGGTCGCGGTTGAAGATTCGTGTCGGCAGGGCAGTGAAGATCTACCCGTTGATGGATGTTCGCTCTTGGGAGAAGCACTGGCACAACTCAAGGCGGGAAGGAACGATCACGGTCAGCGTTCGAGATGTGAATCATCCAGTCTGGACGATCAAGTTCGGCAGCGAGCGCGAGATGAACCAGTGGTATGAGATCTTGAATCAGGCGATCAATGAGGGCGAGAAGCTCTGACCGCTCGTTTTTCGAGCAGCTAGGGTCGGCTTGACGAAGATCCGCTTTATGATACGAATCAAGTGAATCAGTCACTTGGATCCTTCGTCATGCCTTCTTCCGTCAGTCAGCAAACCTTACCTTTGGACCACCAAGAGCATCAACTGCGCCAAGCCCATGTTGAAGGCTGGATCGCCCAACAGCATGCGGCTGGCTTTGGTATTGATCAGCACATGGCCGATGCGCTCAACGACTATCTTGAGGGCCGTGTGGATCTCCCTGGGCTGCTGACCGAGCTTCGTCGTCCCTACTTGAACTGAGTCTGCCAACGGATGCCGGCATGATAGGCATCTTCGCCAGCGAAGTCTCATCAGCAGAAGTGTCCATGCCTGGTCCTGGGGTAACCCCCCCACTTCTAGCGGTCGCCAGAAGTGGAGCTAAGCGGCCATCGCCAACTTCATGGCAGGCGTGATGCCGCCGAGCGCCATATTCGGGCGCTCGTGGTTGTACGTCCATAGCCAGCGGGTGGCTTTGTCCTGCACCTGGTCGATGGTGTCGAACAGGGTGCGGGCGAGCCAGGCGTAGCGGATGGTGCGGTTGTAGCGTTCAACGTAGGCGTTCTGCTGTGGCTTGCCCGGCTGGATGTGCTCGACCCGGATGCCAAGCCGCTGTGCCCAGGACAGCAACGCGCCACTGATGTATTCAGGGCCGTTGTCGCAGCGGATCACGGCGGGCTTGCCGCGCCACTCGATGATCTGCTCCAGCGATCGGATCACCCGGGCTGACGGCAGCGACAGATCCACCTCGATCCCCAGCCCCTCGCGATTGAAGTCGTCGAGCACATTGAACAGCCGGAAGCTGCGGCCGTCGGCCAACTGGTCGTGCATGAAGTCCATCGACCAGACCTGGTTGATGGCCTCCGGCACCGCCAGAGGCTCGGGCCGCTCACGCACCAGCCGCTTCTTCGGCTTGATCCGCAGGTTCAACTCCAGCTCGCGGTAGATCCGGTAGACCCGCTTGTGATTCCAGCCAAAGCCCTTCACGTTGCGCAGGTACAGGTAGCACAGGCCAAAGCCCCAGTCGCGATGGGCGGTCGTCAGGCGGACCAGCCAGTCGGCGATCCGGGCGTTCTGCTCGCTGGCCTTGGCCTGGTAGCGGAAGCAGGTCTGGCTCACCGCGAAGGTCTGGCAGGCGTGGCGGATGTTCGTGCGCCCGCTCGTGACTGCCGATTGGGCCATCTCGCGTCGCTGAGATGGCCTCACCATTTTTTTGCGAGCGCTTCCTTCAGCAGGTCGGTACTGAGCTGCGCCTCGGCGTACATCTTCTTGAGCCGGCGGTTCTCCTCCTCCAACTCCTTCATGCGTGCGACCATGGACACGTCCATGCCGCCGAACTTGCTACGCCACTTGTAGAACGTGGCCGAGCTGATGCCGTGCTCGCGGCACAGCTCCGGCACGGGCGCACCGGCCTGGGCCTGCTTGAGCACGGCGATGATCTGGCTGTCGGTAAAGCGGGACTTCTTCATGGAACCTCCTCGGGAAAGGGTACGAGAAAATTCCACTTCTGGCGTCTGCTAATGGGCGGGGGGATTACCGGTTTTCCGAAGAGCGCATGCTGTTGCATGGCCTCCAGAAGGGGCTGGGATTCCATCTCGGCGGGGCGAAGCACTGTTGTGTCCGGTCCAGCTGCAACAGCAAGCTGCAAGACCGTGCCACTTTGCTGATAGCCACGCTCGATCCGTGGGAAGAGCGTCAGTGCACAATCGCTCAATCCTGTGGGATCGAGGGGCGCCACGGCCTGCGTCAGCTGGAACCGATGGATGGCGCGAGTTGCCTTTTGCCCCAGGTCATCCGCTGAGACAAAGCCATCCCAGAGCTGACCACCTTGCCACTTGCCAACCTCCTTAATCAGTTCGGCTTGATCCAGTTCCGCTTCCACGCCGGACTGCACGAACATCAGAAGTGGCTTGCGGCTCCGGGCCTCACGCACCTCTTCGTGCGTTGCTGAAACGCCTCCTGCCTGCTTGGTCCCGTAGCGCGGTCCAAGAACGAGAATGACAAGATCCGCATCGCGCACGCCACTTAGACATGCGACTTGGGGAGAGCTGGCTCGGGCGCCGAAATCCTCCGCCATGATGGCTTGATGACCGAGAAGCTCGATGGCGTGCTTGACTGCCGCCCGTTCCGCCTCCATTCCGGTGATAAGCGAACTAATGAAGATTTTCATGTATCACCCATGTTGAACGGTGGGATGACGCTAACCTTTTCGTGGCGAAAGTCAGGTGACCATCATTCCTTCAAGCAGGGCTATGGACTCTTCCGCTGCCGGCGGAGTTCAAGTCGCTTTTCAGCTCGGGCGATGCGCTCCTGTTGACGCTTGATGTAGGCATCGCCCTTTCGCACGCGGACCATCATGCCTGCCGGGAACACAACGCAAAAATAGATTACCAGACCAACGCACCACAGTCCTGGCGTGAGTAGCTTCATGCCACCGTCCATGAAGGCCAGCGGCAGCAGCATCAGCCCAATAGCCAATGCGCCGAAACAGTAAATGCCCTGAAGCAATAGGAAATGCGTGATGTGGACAGGGTCAGCCCTGAGCAACTCAACCTTTCTCAGTTCAGCTCGGTTTATCATCAAGCCAATTTTTTCATCCCAAAAGCTAAGCTTATCGAACGCCCACTTCGCAACAATGAGAACAACGGCTGCAACCAGACTACCGACCACGTCAGACACATCGAAAGGCATACCCATTTGCCAAGCTCCATTGGTAAGTCATCAAGAGAACCAACGCATAGCCTTGCAGATCCCGAAGCCCCTAAGCTCCGGTCTCCAGGCCCTATCTCAGACTACTTATGTCTCAAAAGCTGAGACTAACTTTTAGGATTTTGCCAAGTCCAAAAAGCAGTGAAATCGGATTGCCTAACTGCCTTCTTAAGAAATATTAGATTAGACAAGGCCACCTCATTTATATTGCGTTCATTTTATTTGCGTGAGATATCTCTCGCTTTCCGCCCTTTTGTTACGTTTAAACACTACACGCGCATTGATGGTTTCAAGCTCATTTATACAGCCACAATCATTGACGCATATAGTTTCTCGATAAAATCCCTTATCGAATTCAAACTGAAAATTGAGGTGTTTGAACAGCAATCATCGAGACCACCTTAGGCAATCATCGGCACGAAATTTCTGTCCTATTTTTTCATTGACAGAAAATTCCCTCCCCTTATCAAACGTCTACCTTCTCAAAATTGGATCGTAGATGCACTTCAAACACTCTCAACTTCATCATTATTTGCAACACCCAAAAGGCCAGTTATTTATCCGAAGCATTCGCATCGGCAAAGTCGAATTCAATGACATGGTCGTTCAAGACCGAGCCGGCGCGCTTCACCTTCAAGATCTGGTCCAAGCGACTTACGAGCACCATGAGAAGCTCCGCCGGCTTCGCCGATCCGGAACTCGCTATCCCGAACCTCTGCCCCTGGCCACACCAGCGCGGTTGCTCTCCGAGGAGGTCGATGACTTTCTGAAAGACAAGGAACGGCAGAACCTTCGCACCGCCACAATTGATGCTTATCGTCGCACGCTTGCCATCTTGCAACGTGTGAGTGGCAACACCTCCGTTGCTCGCATCGAGCACACGCATATCTACCAGATGTGGGATCTGCTGCGTTGGGCGCCCGAAGACTTCATGACCAACCCCAAGCACCAGGGATTGAGCGTCGAAGCCTTGATCGCCAAGGGCCAACGTCAAGGACGCCCACAGCCGGCCAACGCAACACTCGAACTCCATCGGCGATTCCTCGCGTCCTTCTTCAACACCTTGGTCAAGGCGCGTGCCATCCCGCATTCGCCCTTGGATGCGTTCAAGCCTGCTAGGGAAGAGCTACTGGTTGATCAGGATGAGCCCGAGCGGCTGCTCTCACCAGAGGAAATCCAGAAGATCTTCAACCCCGAGACCTTCCTGCCCTGGGCCAAGAAGTATCCGCACCGTTGGTGGTGTCCGCTCATTGCGCTTTACACAGGCGCAAGGATCAACGAGATCGCGCAGCTCAAAGCCAACGACGTCGTCCAAGATCAAGGCGTGTGGTGCTTCTCGATCCAGAAGACGGTGGACGAGGACCTGGCGCAAAGCGCTGGCAAGCGCAGCCGGCAAAGCCTGAAAGGCAAGAGCGCGATCCGGAAGGTCCCCATTCACCCAAGCCTCATCCAGGCCGGCTTTCTCGACTTCCTGGCCGACATCAAGGCAAGTGGCCACAAGCGCCTCTTCCCTAACCTGTCGGCTGGCACTTGCCGCAAGACCGGTGAGCCTAACGGGCGCTACAGCCAGGGCTTCGTCAACCAATTTGCGGCCTACTTGAAGGGCTTAGGCTTTGGCAAAGGCATTGGATCGCATGCGTTCCGGCACACCCTTGCCACAGAGTTGGATGCAAAGGGCGTGCGCGTGGAGCACATTGCGCTGATCACGGGTCACGCGCTCAACAAGAAGGCTCCCGTTCTGCAGGACAACTATGTCCACAAATCGGTTGGGAACACTCGGAAGATCCAAGTCGAAGCGCTTGGCCACTATCAGCCGTCCGTGACGCTGCCGAGCTACGTGCGCGGGCAATTTAAGGAGCGGCTGAGGAAGGAGGCGAGAATGTATCCCTAAGACGAGCCATGTTTGCTACCAACGCCATGCCGCACAGATGCGGCATGGCTTGAGAACTTGTTCAGTGTAGGGGGTGCGTCACCGCATCATCAGGGTTTCCACGATCAATTCCCAAATCGGGCTAAATCCTAAGAGGAAGCGTGCCGGCTCAGCCTTCTGGCCAAATGCCTACGGGCACTCTGGACTCGTTGACATGTTGAAGACCTATGATCTACTCAAGCCCCATCGAGAGGAAGGTGGCCATTGGACCGTGAGTATGGCTGCTGCGTCTGATGCCGAGTAGATAGAGCAAAGTCAGGGGTGGCCGTTCAGCACCCGAGATAACGGCGCATGAGGTTCAAGATGCAAGCAACATTTGGGGATCACAAGATGCCGGCCGCTAGCCGTGGAAATTTATTATTGGAAGGTCTCGTAAATGCTTGATGCTTTCAACCATCTCTTCTGAGAATTGAAAAAATTTGTCAGGGTTGTGAACTCGATAGCACAACTCATAGAACATGCCATAAGAAATCACGTAGCAGGGGATACCGCGCTCCACCATCAAGGCATTCAGCACCTTCGCGTATTCCTCGCTCTCCCGCTCGAAGACTTCTTTGATGATCGTGATCGCAAAAAGCTCTCTCTGACCGATATCGATTGAATGCTCTTCGCCGTTGAGGATGTAGCGCAGCGTTCCTTTTCCCGCTTTGATGTAGCTATGCGCACCGCGAACCTGCCCCACTGCCTTCTTGAAAGCAGTCATCGCGTTCGTCTGCTTGCGACTGAGCTTCTGCTTTACGATGCGCTCGATGTTCGGACTGTCCTTAGCTTGGATGATGAGCAATCGATCGTCTGTGACGACCAAGACGTCACAAATTTCCTCTCTGTCAGTCGTTCGGAGGGGGCTATGATAGATCTGGCTTTGGGGAAAGCACATCGCCAGGCACTTGATGATGTCTTCCTCTTGGAAGTTGCCCGGCTCTTCCCGTTCCAACATCGAAATGCTGTAACCCTTTCCTCCATGGTGTTGATGGAGCGGATATCGCGAGTCCTGGATTGCTAGGCTCTCCCCAAAAGGGTTGTGCACCAACCTGACCGTTAGCGCTTCTTCGTCGTCCTGAGAGGTTCGCAGGCCGAACCAGTGAGCGACTCCATGCAGCATGTTCTGAGCCTGGATAAAATCGGACTCGAGCAGCCTCAACCCGTCCAGGCGAGCCCTGGTGACTTTTGGAAGATCAAGCTCAGCCTCATAGACTAGGAACTCTCTTCCATGCTCATCAAAAAAATGAACATTGACCAATGGACTCGTCAGTGTCGCCAACAGATGACGACTCTCAACGTCATCGACCAAAGGCGTGCGGATGATCAAAGGCTCGTCTTCGTCATCATAAAACGCGAAGACCAGCGCTAGCGTATCTGTTCCGCCAAGGTCAGCGGGACATACATAGACCTTGATGAAACCACTGATCTTGGCCGCGAGAAGAAACTCTTTCGTAGCCTTGACGATGAGGTAGGGATTACCACCGTCAGGATCAAGCGCAGCCATGATGCCGATTGGGTAGCTCAGAATCTGCTGGTATAGCTCAGGATGGAGGATTGTTAGCATCGGGCGAGCTTAGCGTCCTGCCGTTTGTCCGTGAAGTGGGAGTCATCATTCGACCACTCTGTGCACGGCTTGATCGCTAGCCGGGGTCAGCACGCCCAGAACATACTTTCGGAGCCGCTGGGGTATCGAGGTAAACCCAGGTAACTTAGACGCGCTGCTATGTTGTTCGAATTCAACGGGAGGACTTACCATTGATCACTGTCCGCATCAGTTGCCCTGAAACCACTTCTCTTTTGGCGCAGGTGGCTCTGTGGAGGGGAATCTCGGCAACTTCGGCGTTCCGCCGAGGGCCACTTCTGCCGCGTTGAACAACCGCGCCTGACATGCCTGTTCAATGTTCCTCCACGCTCGATCGAATAGCTCTGCGCTTTCCCGTTCTGCAACGATGCGGCAACTGATAGCAAGAATTTTGGCTTGACGCTTCCAATTGGCTGTTTTTCGCATCACTAGAATTTGTGTCAAGTTGAAACCTTGATCTTGGTAAACGCTCACCATACCCGAATCCACGCACTCGGAGAGTTGGGACAAGTAGCGTTGCCTGGTTCGAAGCCACGACTCCTTCCAAGCGTGGCGATCCACATTGGGGCACATCAAGCCATCCTTGTGCGTCAAGACGCCCTGACGGAATTCTTCTACCACTTGCTTGCTGATGTCTTGCGGGGCCGGGAGCCCGAAGTAGCTTTGATCCGCAATCTCCTTGTCAATAACTCCAAGGACGACTTGTGCAGGTTGAAGCGGGACTTTATTCACCCACTTATCTAACGCTTCATCGCCACCCGAAAACGGCAGGATATCGCGATCATCCAGCACACCCCTGGCCCAATAAAGCAAGGAACCCTTCAAGAGCGTTTTATGACCGTCCAGCAGCTGTTCGCGCTGATCGGCATTTTGGCCATTGAGGGTCGCCAGTTGTTGATCGAGCACACGACTAGATTGCCTAAGCTTTCCGACCTCCTGACTGAGACTACTTTGCTGCATTTGCAGGTCGGAATTTTGCTGCTGCAATGCTTCTCTGCGCACCTGAAGTTCGGAAAGACTCGCCTGCATCGCCTTTGCCTTGGCAAACGCTAGAGCATTCTGCTTTTCAAGCCTTTCTTTTTCCATTTGAAGCTTGGCGCTCTGCTCCTCCAAAAGATCCTTCTGATAGACCGGACGCACGGTGTAGAAATAACCAAAGCCGAGAAGGAGCAGCGTCAGAAGCTGGGACCAATTGGCAGCACGGCCACCCCAGCGGTCAAGCCAACTGGTGTGTTGTTCTTTAGGTTCACTCAATCTTCGCTGCGCCAGCAAACGCCGGTAATGCTCAACTCTTGATCGATCATCCATGCCACATCCCTTTGATGATTTGATGAGTTCTCAGGACTCGAAAGCTTCGCTCAGTTGCATGCCCTGCTGTGCCCGTTGAATTGAAGCTCTCAATAGCACCAATGACGTCCATTTCACTCAGAGCAACGCTTTGAACATAGCAGCTTCAATTACATCCAGAGCACGCGCGTCAGAATTGAAATGTCTCCAAAGTCCCCGGCGATCATTAACATTGCGATCGTAAATAACTTTGAGAAGTGTGACGTCGAGGCCAAGACCGGCTGCCACCGCTACTTCGATACTGGAAGCAGCCTCAATATAGTCCATCGGGCGTAGCTTTTTGGCAGTTGCGTGCCAGGGGGGAGAGCGTAATTCCTGAGAAGACAGGCCTGCGCGAGGGCTGTGGACACAAATGCTCCATGCAGCGGCAGCAATTAGTTCAAGCTCACTTGCTGAAACGCGGGGCCAGACGAGACCCTCCAAGATGAACTTGTTGAGATGCAGCCCGCTGATCATGCGGCGAGTAATCCAATCAAACACCATCGAATTCAATACGCCCAGACCAGCATATGCGCTCAGCGTGTCTGAGAATTCAAGCACGGGTGCCGTGTTACCGCATTGCCAGCCTTCTGGCACTAAGCTGGCAATCATGGTTCGTGTGTTAGTCGAAGCAGTGACATCGCAGAACGCGACGCGCGGCGGGACATTCATTTCCGCAGGCATCACATACTGTGGTGTGCACTGCGCAAGTAGTCTATCATCATTGTCTTCCCACACCGCAGTGCGACCAGAGCCGGATACCCAGCTTTTCTGGGCACAATCGTATGCGCCCACTAGACGGCCCTCCATCAAAGGAGCCAGCACAACTCCTTTTTTATTGCGGAATGTTCCATCCTTAAGTCTGGTCAGTCGCTCTTTGCTCACATGCTGAAAGCGGTCTCTTCCGAGACTTAAATCAACTTCGCGGCGATAGCGCACCCGACCAAGAGGACCAGGCTCAAACAGAGGAGTGCCTGAACTCAGAGCAGTTCGAAGCACATCTAGCTCACGCTTATGCGACAGCTCTGGAATGACGTGATGTTTGCCGCCAATCAACGCGATATCGCTACGTCGGAGCGGGATATGAGGCGCCTCAACCTCCTTGGGCTCGGTCGCGAAACTGCGCACCGACAACCGTTTGGTGCCTGCATTGGAGCGCGTCGCTGCCAAAAGACCAAACTTGTAGCGCCCGTCGATTGGGAAATAGCCCGCACGGTTCTCGTAGCCAGTCCATCGGGCTATTTCGAATTGTTGGAAATAGCGCTCTCGCAGTTCCGCCATGCCCGCATCAGACGCAAAGGCTGCCGGCAAAACCGCACCCAGTCGGCCGCCCTCAACAAGAAGATGAGGAACAAGCTCAACAAAACCCTTGAAGAGGTTGCGGTCCCCTTTACCCTGGGCGCTATAAAGTGGCGGCAGTCCAGGCGCTCCTTCTCCACAGACCGACATGCGCGCAATTGTCCTCGCTCGCTCCTCGTCGCCGCCCAAGCCAACGCTATGACGCAGTGATTCCCACGGGGGATTCATGAGAACTACATCATACAGCTCTTGCCCGGACCACCAATCACGCGTGAGCGCGTTATCCAAGCGAATATTTTCACTGACTTGTTGAAGGTTCACACCGGCATCGGCGCCAGCTAGCCACAGCAAGAGACAACAAAGCTCTCTTGCACGCGGATCAAGCTCGACACCATGCAACGAGAGGATAAAACGTTTGAGGTGGGACTTACTCCGCAGCCGGCCCCGCTGTTCGATTGCGGCGAGTAGCAAATTGCCCGCACCGACACTCGGATCAACTATCCGATGGATGCGATCCTCTGCCAAAGGCTCCAACGTGATCCGCGCTAACGCTGCGGCAAATGCGTCATGCGTGGCATACGCACCTAGGCTCTTCTGTGTGCTGGTTGCTCTCTGATAAGAAGCCGCCCAGGAGTGCATCCCTTCCAGCGCTTTACCCAAGAAAGAAGCGCTCAGTGCAAGTTCCGCAACACGTTGCCAGTCGTGACTGCTGCCATCGAATTCAGGCAGAGGCGACAACGCTAAATCGACGATCGCCGATCGCGCAGCCGAGCCACTCCAACGCTTTGCCCCTTCTCGCGCGCCATGGCGAGATGCAGCAGCAATCAGAAGGTTAGTCGCCCGAAGCGGCTCCTCTGGGCAAACGACATCAGCAGCCCGATACACAGCGTCCCAAGCTACTGTCATGGCGATGAGGCAACCAAAGCGTCACTCGCGCTGTCCAGTGCTGTATCAACTCCATCAAGAAATGCAAGCAGCTCAATTGCCTGCGACTCAACTTGAATGGGAGAGCGATACTTGAACAGATCTAACCCAACAGCCACGAGTTTCCTGGGAGTGTCACCGAACCCACAAGTATCCCACACCTGATGAGGAAAGGCTGCTGGGTAGATCAGAACAGAGAGCGGCGCTTGACAAGCCGCAGCGGTGCTGAGCGCTTGATAGATGTGCCCTCGCTCAGGAACTCGCTGATCAAACGCGACATACTTCGCCTCGAAAGCAGCTAATACCCGTCCCTCCTCCAGGAGAAGCGCGTCAGCACTAGGATTGAAAGCTCGGCCCATGCCCACGGGAGAAAGCAGCTGCACCTTGCTTTGCATTTGATAAGTAAGTGCTCTTCCTTGGCGAGCAGCAACTACGACTAGCGATCGGAGTGTTCTTTCCAGAAGGGTCTCCAAGAGAGGCCAACCCTCAACCGCCAATCCAAAGCCTGCGTGATGACCCGAAGCTCCTAACAATGAAGTCTTATTCAGGATTGCATTGGCAAGTGACCACGCAGGCTTATAAGCACTCCACTGCTCCGGGAGGGAACCCGCCCGTGCCTTGCTACTTGTGCCATTTGGGCCACTGCCTGGCGCTAGATCTCGAACCAATCGACGCAAACCGTTGCTAACGCGTGATTGGGTAGACGCAGCAGCGAGAGCCCTCGCAACGAAAACCAAGTTCTGCGTAAAGATATTGTCCGATACAAGAAGTGTCCGCGAAACGGGAAAGATATGAGGACGCCACAGCGCCGTTCGCGCCCAACGACTTACATCCAGTGTCCCTTGTAGGTGAGGAAGTTCGGACCTCCGACGCTCCATGATGGCAATTGGCCCTTCCTGTCGAAAAGCCCGCTCCAACCGATTGAGGTAGATGTCCGCCAAAACATCGAGCAAGGTGGCATGTGTCCGACTTGTCCCAGCCCTGCGCTCGCCCGCGATATGGATACCCTCGTCTCCCGTTAGGAGAGACACAACGGCCGTTGCCCAATCTTCGTTGCTGCTGACCTTAGGCGAAACTTGGATTGTCAAACCACGCCCAAGATCAATGGTTCCCAGCACATTTTGCAGACGCAACAATCCACCGTGCTCATATAGCAGCTTGAAACTAGGCCTTAGTTGAAGTCGAAGCAGTTCAGCTGCCGCCCTCAATCGCTCTGCATCTGCATTGGATAGCGCAAAATCTACCCCTTCGGTGACCTCGATAGTCCTCACTATCAGTCACGAGCAACAGCGAGAAGAACACGAAGCTGCTTCGTCGGATCGAACGCGCTGACTTCTCGTAAAACTAGCCTCTTAGGAGCGATGCTAGCAAGTGCAGACGGTGCGGAACGCCAGTAGCCTAATGCATCCTCGGGAGCCTCTCGATCACTGGAAACTCCGGTTGAATCTTTGATTCCCAGAACTACTGCTAGAACATCATCTTGGTCAAGGAACGTGGTGCGTAAAGTCGGAACGATTTTCGTATCCATTGCAATGGATAGTAGGCGCAAACGCGCAGCAGTGTCGCCTACACCTACATTCCAAACGAGGGCATGTCCAAGTAAGAAATCCTCGCCTAAGCAGAACTCGATGCGCTCATTAACGGTTCGAAGAACTCGAACAGCAAGCAACGCGACATCATCCGGCGTCCAATCGTCAGCGCTCTGGCTTGAAGGAAGATCCCTGTCAGCGTTCCCGGCATTTTCAAGCAGCCGCCTCACCAACAGATCATAGTCCGGGCCCACTCGAATAACGCTAAAACGGCGGCGCATTGCGGCATCAAGCGGCGCAACTGAGCGATCGGTGCTGTTCATTGCCGCTACAATGTGGAGCCCTGCCGGAAGCCTCAATTCGGAATCGAATTGCTCCTCTTCTGCCTCGTCCCGCCTGTAAATCGGGGCAACCAACATCTCTTGGTTGGGATAAGGACGCGAGATGTATGAGCCAGCCTTCCCCACGCCAGAGCGTTTATCGCCGTCCAAAAGTCCAAGCGTATCGCCAAAAATCGCAGCAGCCGAGCCACGATTGAACTCATCTAAAATCAAGAGCGCCTTTCGTCCAGGATCAGCGGAAGCCCAGTGACCTAAGGACAGCAGGGGCCCAGCCTTCGCTTCAAGCTTGATTGCGCCCTTACTGGTCGAGCTAGGGAAGAGCCCGGCTACGAACTGCTCGTAGCTATACGCAGGATGAAAAACCAGTGCCTCGCTTCGCGAATCCGAGGCACCCTCTTGCTGCACCTCAGAGCCATCAGTCCAGTTGCCAGGCCAAGAATCAGGGTCGAATTGCGGAGCCTTCTGAATTGATCGATAGTTTTCACGCAAATCTTCCAAAGCGACGCTTTTACCCGTTCCAGGCGGCCCAACGAGGAGCACGTTCGGTTCACGCTCCAAAGCCTCTAGCACCGCTTTGACGACCCCCGGAGCGCGAGGCTCACGCTTCTTGGGCTCTTCCCATCCCATCGCGCCAAGCCCAACACTTTGGGGCAGCGTCTTGATTGCAGCCAGGACCTCCGAAGGAAGTTGGTCCAATGCTCGATCCGAGAAATTTTCAGGTGGGTTTTCAAAGTAAACCCGCGTATGAAGCCTCGCACCTTCATCCGCAAGTTTTACAGCAATCAGCCAAGGCTTTGTATTTTGGCGACTGATCGCATCAAACACCGCATTTGCATCGGCCTCTGATTGCAAATCCGCAGCTCCTTCCAGGCTGATTTCCGGACGCGAGCCGACTTGACCGACACGCCAAGGAGAAGGTGGTTGGTTCGTCTCCCATCCCAAGTGGAGACGGTCGGCAGAAAATAGAAGGTAGCCATCTATTTGACCGCCATCGGGCCAAGCATAAGATAGATTGATTCTATCTCCCTCGAATCCCAGCGCGCCGGCAATTATCGAAGCCGCCTTTGCATTAATCTGAAAGTAGTCTTTGCTGTAACTATTGCCGCTCCTCAAGCGACCATAGAGCGCCTTGAAATTGGACAAGGTGTATCGCGCAAAGATCACGGCACGAACGCGCTGCTGGCTCATCGATTCGGCCCTCCTACAACAATGACTTCTGGCGAATCCTTAGGCTGAATATGCCTCTTGGCCTGAGCCGAAACCGAGCGACGCGTGGTGAATGAATAAACCTTGGCATGCGAGAAAATCTTGCGAATGTGCTCATTGTCTCTATTTGAGACAATCCAATGCACACCCCGCCTGGTTAGGCCCTCACATAAAAAGGCCAACTCTTCTAAATCGGCGGTTCGGAAGCGCTTCCCGTTGTAGCCTGCGAATTTACTGGTATCAGAAATGGGCAGATATGGAGGATCTAAATACACGAAATCACCCGGCTGTGCACGATTTACTGATTGACGGAAATCCTGCTCGACGATTTCCGTGTCTTTCAAAGTATCCGCTACCGCCTTCAAAGACAAAAAATCAATACCCCTGAAAGCACGTGCTCCCCAAGGCACGTTAAAGACGCCCCAACGATTTTCACGCCAAAGCCCATTCCATGAAGTCTGGTTCAGGTAAAAGAATCGTGCCGCTCGTTCAAGCGATCGAGTTGGCTCCTCGGCACGAATGGCATAATATTCATCCTCTCCTTGCCTATCCAGATAGGGCTGGAGACGGTTGAAAAGAGCGCGCGGTTTCGTTTGCACGACTTGCCACACATTGATAAGTTCGCTATTGAGATCGGACAAATAGCATCGATGCGCCCGCGCTCGAACTGCAAAAAACATTGCACCGGAACCCAAGAATGGCTCATGGAAATTTCTAAAACTTGTTGGGACGTGGGGGAGAATTGCGCTCAATAGCCGGGTCTTACCACCCGCCCAGCGCAGGAAAGGCTTTTGCGGTGGGCTGCTGTTAACAGCAACTGCCAGTTCTGCGTCTTCAATAGTAGGAAGCCCAGCCTCCTCATCTTGAAGAGAAAAAGAGCGGGAAATAGCTTCATTCATTTTTTTAACCGCGATGAGCGCGACTTGCGTCGGCATTGGTTGATTTCTCGGTGATCGTCCGGGTTTTGCGGTCGGATGCCAGCGAGGTATCAACCTGATGACCCGCATCAAAATAGCCTTCGATAAGGACCTCCAACATGTTGGAAAGTGTCCTATGTTCCCGATCGGCAGCCTCCCGGAGAAGCCCCTTGACTCTGGCGCTCATCCGCAGGTTCACGACCTCTGTTTTGCGCTCGGACATGTGGCCACCGTTGTCTTTACAATGTGTAGACAATACAGCCGCGATTCCGCTAAGGCAATGCGCGCAGGACGGCCTGACACGCATCGTGGAGGCAGTAAGGCTCACCAGGTGAGATTGCTCGACGCGCGCTCCGAACTCGATCAACTAGCCGAGCGGACGATCTGCAACCGTGGTATGCGCTGAGCGATCGGTAAGTGGAGGAAGCGCTGTGACCATCTCCCTACTTCATATCCCCCGAGTCGGCGCTGCCTGCTCTTGCGCTTGCTTCTGGGTCATCTCCACCTGCTGCTGGCGCACTTGGTCCTGCTTGATGACCTCTGCCTGCTGCAGATTCTGCTCCGCTGGCTGCTGGGCTGCTTCCCGTCCATCCACACGGGCATGGAAGAACGGGGATTTGTCGCCAAACGGCGCGTATACCGCCAGCACGTTCTCAGCCCCGTCCTTGCCCAGCGCACCGGTCACCCGGTCCACCCGCTTGATCAGAGGATCCTCTGCTTGCTGCTTGTAAAGCGCTGCTGAGACATTGCGGCTTTCTTCCGCGTTCCAGTTCCCGGTGCCTTTCACCCAGGAATGGATCGTCTGGTAGGTCGCATGGCCTGGGTGAGCGGGGTTGTCGGCTAGCAATGGACCAGATGGCGTTCTTTCCTGGGCCGGTTCGGCTTCGTGCTCTTTGCTACGGGGTGGCGCGGTCACCGAGACGGTGCCAAGCGTTGGCACATGCGCCATGGCGGGCTGACTGAGTTCAGCCTTGGCCTGACGCAACTCCTCAGGCGTGGTCAATGCGACCTGATGGGCCACGCCATCTTGCCCGACCTAGTGTGCACGATCGGGCTGTTGTAGCCGTATTGCCCCTGCTCGTTCGGCTTTAGCTGCTGCATCGTCGGGCCAGTGAGGCCTTCGGTCTCTTTCGTGCGCTGGGTGGCAAGTTTGACTGCCTCTAAGTTGTTGTCCTGAGCATTGAGGTCGACGCCTGCAGCGCGGTAGCGATGCAAAAGCTCGTTGCGCTCCATCTGCTCAGGAGTGGGTGCAGGACGAGCCTCAATGGCCGCCAAGGTCTCCTGCGCGCGTTCCAGCGAGGGCTGGCTCATCTGATTGGTGATTTCCAGCTCCACCGCCAGGTTGCCGGTGGCCCCCCGCCCTCTCCAAGCCACTGCCCGGCCTCATTGCGCTGGTAGGTATGACCATCGTGGCCTTGCACCCGGTCCTGCTTGGCACGAGCACTTTCCACGGCGGCAGGAACGCCGACCCCGTAGTCCTGCCCGCGCTGAGCACCAAGGCTCTCCTAAAATTGAGAGAGATCACCCGCACCTATTACGTTCCTGAGATTAAGGCCTTTTGCCTTTACAAAGCCTAGCAGCCCTATTGACAACGCGTCACTCTGGTGGGAAAGACGGACGCCAATCTCCGGTGCACGATCATAACCAGCGTCTACGCCCCTAATTTTGACAAAACCAGCGTGCTCAAGTATTCCCAGTTCATCGATCAAGTCCGACCCTCTGAATTCTCGCTTAACCTTTTCATAGAGCAGGTGGATCCACTTATCATCGAAGTATACCGAACCCTTCGACTCCCGCCGTTCAATTAGGGACACGAGGAATTCTCTCGAGACACGTGGGAGACGGGCAAGTTCCGCGCCCAAGATTTTCAGCCCACACTCTATCTCCGCGTGATCGACCTCCTGCACTGTGACTCGCCCCTCGGCAGCCGTGAACTCGACAAAGGCCGCGCCATTGCCTATCGCGGGCTCAATCCTCGGCTCCCACTGATCGTAACCATTGGTGGGGTAATCACCATTTTCGTCTGGTATCTCAAGTTCCACGCGCACTTTCGCGGAGTTCCTTCTAACCAAACGGTGCAAATCCGCGAGCCTGTCAATTTCCAGATCGATGGCCATGTGGGCAAGTGTGTCCATATCCCAAATATTGGCAACCTTAAATTTTACCGAATCTGCCAATCCCTTGTCCAAGGCGTAAGTGCTTTGTTTCCCACCAATAGAAAGCACAAAAAAATCTGTATATATCGACTTCATATCCTGGGTGAGCCCCAAAAGTGTGGAGTTCACCTTGCTCGCGTTTGCAGCGGAACTAATTTGGACCGCCAACTTTTTATTGCGATCCCCCAAATCGAGAGCGGGCGCATTTGGGATATCCTTATTCAGATTTTCGAAATTAGCCCCCAATAAACAGTTGAGAACGTCCCTAAAATAGTTTTCACAGAACTTTGACAGGTCGGTAAGGCCAAGCTTATTGCGCACCTTAACCTGAGCAGCAATTGAAGCGAACTCATCTACAATCTCGCCAATATACAATCCTCGACTAATCATGAATCAACGCCCCAGATAGATTGCACACAAAGTTGCCGCAGCTGGCTATCAAAGCTGCAACTCCATAAAAACGCAGGAAGCGCTACTTTGTCCTATACAGACATTACGGCAATCGTCTGCAACTTGGGAAGACAAAGTGGGCGAGTGTTCCGCCCCTCTCACCGACGACTGCCGCGCCAAAGGCATCAGCGCTTTGCCGGCTGCCAGCCTGCCCGTGCGGCCTCCTCCGAGCTGCAGAACATGCGCTCGCCACGGCTCAGATCAATGCTTGTGCGCTCATAGTCCCGCTGGCCAGGCGCGTGGTAGATCTTCTTGCCCTGCCGGGAGATGTTGCCTTTGATGCGACATCCGCTGGACACCGGCGGCGTGGCTACCTGAGCCTGGTGAGTCGCCTGCTCGCGCTTACCGCGCCGGTAGTCGGCGGGCATCTGGAAGGGCCCCTGCCAGAGGTTGCGCCGATGCTGCTTCGCATTGGCTTCGTCGGCGATGAACGCTTTTGCGTATTGCCGATACGCCACCGCCCAACCCGAGTGCACCATCCAGCGGTTGACGGATTGCCCCTGGACGAGGCACTCCGCGACTACCCGGCCATAGCGATCCGTGTCCTTGGGTTGGCAACTAACGGTCTTGTCCAACAGATAGCCATCCAGCGCGGCGGCGGACCGTCGACCACAGGGCCAAGAATGCCCATCCTTGGTGCTGCACTGCTGCGTGCTCTCGGGGGCGTCAATGCCCCATAGGCGGATCCGCTTTTTCGCTACGGTGAGCGTGTCGCCATCTGTGACGGTCGCACGCCCAACCAGTTCTGCGGCTGCCACTGGCGATGTGGCGAGCACAAAAACCAAAAACACCAAAGCTCTGAACACCTACACCACTTCCTTTCGAGACTGCCCTGGACTTGGTGCCAGGTTGCAAAAGATCGTGCACTTTAGCGGGAAGGGACCAAGAGAGGGAGGGCTATGTTCACAGCATTCAAGTTCATCGCATCTGGTGCGCATCTCAGCCTTGAATTGCAAAGCTGTGGGACACTCAGGCCATCTTCGGAGCCGCCCAGCCATGCAAATCGAACAACGAAAAGCTGCCCTGACCTTTTGGATGAGAGTGGAAGCACTTGCAGCACTGATGGCCCTATCACTTGCCGGGTGCACGGCAGGTGGCCCAGTCGCAAGCCGCCCCATTGAAGGCCCTGTGCGGTTGGGAGAGATCGCGGCGGTTGATGGTCCCAGGGTGCGTGCTGATCGCGTTATCGAAGACAGCCGTTGCCCGGCAGACGTTCAATGCATCCAGGCCGGCCGGCTGGTGGTTAGGGCGACCGTGCTTGGCGGCGGCTGGTCCAAGGAGATGGACCTCACGCTGGGCACCCCGGTCTTAGTTGCCGATGGCATGTTGACGCTGACAGATGCTACGCCCGCGCCGATCAGTGGGGAGAATGTCGCATCCGCCGCTCGCTTCACCTTCAAGTTTCAGGGCGGCCGTTAAGTCTCACCTCGGATACGCGCCCTAGGTGGGCCGAACTCGTAATTGCTCGGCTGGATTTCGGCAAGCACCTCCATCCCAAGGCCACAGATCAGTTCGCAATCTATGGGGTAGTGCACCTGCCCAGGCACGGTTAGCATGCAGACGTCGTCCACGATGGCCAAGGAGCCACCTGCCCAACCGCGACCCCATCCACGAACAACACGCTCCGCATGGACCACGCCATCTTCCAAGGATTTGCGCTATGGCCAAAAAAGGCAGTGAGGACGTCTCCTCGCCGGCGGAGACGAAAAAGCAGCTCAAGAAGCAAATCGACACCAAACAGCTGGAGAAAGAACTCGCAGCCCCGTCACCCGGCAGGCTCACAGGCGCTACTACCACGGTTGGCCGGGTCACCCAGGCACTAGAGGCCGGCGTGGACGTGACCAACTCGGTGGTCGAACTGAAGAACACCGTGATGAACCTGGGTAACCCCCCCACTTCTAGCGGTCGCCAGAAGTGGAGCTAAGCGGCCATCGCCAACTTCATGGCAGGCGTGATGCCGCCGAGCGCCATATTCGGGCGCTCGTGGTTGTACGTCCATAGCCAGCGGGTGGCTTTGTCCTGCACCTGGTCGATGGTGTCGAACAGGGTGCGGGCGAGCCAGGCGTAGCGGATGGTGCGGTTGTAGCGTTCAACGTAGGCGTTCTGCTGTGGCTTGCCCGGCTGGATGTGCTCGACCCGGATGCCAAGCCGCTGTGCCCAGGACAGCAACGCGCCACTGATGTATTCAGGGCCGTTGTCGCAGCGGATCACGGCGGGCTTGCCGCGCCACTCGATGATCTGCTCCAGCGATCGGATCACCCGGGCTGACGGCAGCGACAGATCCACCTCGATCCCCAGCCCCTCGCGATTGAAGTCGTCGAGCACATTGAACAGCCGGAAGCTGCGGCCGTCGGCCAACTGGTCGTGCATGAAGTCCATCGACCAGACCTGGTTGATGGCCTCCGGCACCGCCAGAGGCTCGGGCCGCTCACGCACCAGCCGCTTCTTCGGCTTGATCCGCAGGTTCAACTCCAGCTCGCGGTAGATCCGGTAGACCCGCTTGTGATTCCAGCCAAAGCCCTTCACGTTGCGCAGGTACAGGTAGCACAGGCCAAAGCCCCAGTCGCGATGGGCGGTCGTCAGGCGGACCAGCCAGTCGGCGATCCGGGCGTTCTGCTCGCTGGCCTTGGCCTGGTAGCGGAAGCAGGTCTGGCTCACCGCGAAGGTCTGGCAGGCGTGGCGGATGTTCGTGCGCCCGCTCGTGACTGCCGATTGGGCCATCTCGCGTCGCTGAGATGGCCTCACCATTTTTTTGCGAGCGCTTCCTTCAGCAGGTCGGTACTGAGCTGCGCCTCGGCGTACATCTTCTTGAGCCGGCGGTTCTCCTCCTCCAACTCCTTCATGCGTGCGACCATGGACACGTCCATGCCGCCGAACTTGCTACGCCACTTGTAGAACGTGGCCGAGCTGATGCCGTGCTCGCGGCACAGCTCCGGCACGGGCGCACCGGCCTGGGCCTGCTTGAGCACGGCGATGATCTGGCTGTCGGTAAAGCGGGACTTCTTCATGGAACCTCCTCGGGAAAGGGTACGAGAAAATTCCACTTCTGGCGTCTGCTAATGGGCGGGGGGATTACCCCTGTACAGCGCGTTCGAAGGAGCCGCCGAGTTTTGCGATCGGCACAGGACGCTTGAGCTGCTAGTCGTCAACGGCACCCAACAGCGCCTGATCTGGGAAGAGAGCTTCTTCGACTCGGTCACAACGTTCGCCGGCCCAACCCCGATGAATATCATGCCGATCGCAGAACAGTCGCTCACCGGCGCATCGCTCTGGGCTGTCGCAAACAGCAAGAAGTCGATTTTGACGGGCGTGTCGGGCGCGGGCAAGTGGCGCATCGGCCGCAGACACACACGCTTCGAGGCAATTCCTAACACTGCAGCCGACCAAGCAAGCAGGAGCACGCGCTTGCTCCATGTCTAAATCAGCCGGCTCCAAAACCCAAAGCGCCAAAGCCTTCCTTCCTTTTGCACCGGCTTGTTCGAGGGCGCTTTGCATCGCACCTCACAAAGCGCCAGCATCGCAAGTGACTCTCTGATCTAACTAAAATCGGGCGCTACGAGATGTGCTCCGTATCACCGGCTCTGACGCACCATTTTGCGCAACTCTCTTGCGCTCGTTGCCTTGAAGCTCCCGGTGTTGCTTCGCTGCATCAACTCTTGCAATCGCCTCGTCAAGCTTGGCTTCAACCTCTTCATCTGCGATCAGGTCGCGCACATGATCTAAATTCACTCGGCGAACCAACACATCCGCCACTTCATCGTGCCCGTTTCGAAGTGCTGCAACGAGGCCGTCCTCTGGATAGCAGGCTTTATTCGCAAACTCCAAAATCGACTTGACGATTGATGCATTGCCATTGCTTGACGCAGTGATCATTGCTTCCTGGCCAAAGTCACGTGGCGCATGGCCTGTTCTAACGATTGCCCAAAGCAGTGTCCGAACCAGTTGTTCATGACCTTGGGCAGCAGCGACGTTGAGACCCAACGAAAAGGTGTCCTCCGGATCCGGAAGACCAGCTTCGATCAAGAACTCAACGACGTCGACATGGTTGTTCTCGACCGCCGCCGCAAAGCCGTGTTGAGCACATTGAATTTTGGATGAAAACGGCAACAGATGCTTGACCACTTCCAAGTGGCCTTCCCGACAAGCGACGATCAGCGCTCGACTGTCCCTCGCCTTGGCGTCTGAGCATAGAAGCAGCTGAAAAACGACATTAGCATGGCCATGGAGCGCAGCTTCATACAGCGCCTGTGAGTCGCCTTGCAGCGGATTGCATCCTTTGAGCAGTCGTTTGACGCACTCCGTGTGCCCGTGCCTGGCAGCAAGCACCAATGCCTCGTCGTTTTCTGCGTCGCAAAACGCCATGAGCTGCTCAACTGCCCGCGCTGAACCCGCCTTGGCGGCGACATCAAGCGGATAGACCGCAAACGACTTTGACAGCAGTGGCGCCAGCTGATCAACCAAGCTTTCTTTGCCGCTCTTGATCGCCACCTCAATGGCGTAGCGTGCCGCAGCATCGATGTCACCCTGAGCCTGACAAAGCGACTGCACATATGTCTCGCTTCCCTGCTTCACTGCTTGTCTAATATTTCTTCTAATTGATTGGTCCATTTCGTCTCCTTTCCATTCAACTTAAGGCCGAAACGCCTTTCGTCAAGATCGCAGCGTGACAGCATCAGTCGATTGGACAAGCCGAGAAGGGACTTACAGATCGTCGATGTCAGGAACATGGTCCTCGTAGTCACACGCAATGAGCATGCCGGTTTCATCTTCGATGCGATGGATTTCGGGTGCACTAAACCATTCTTCGAAATCGAAGTCACTGTTCGCAATCGTGTCGACATCGCACTGAGCAAGCGCCTCCTGCGGCGAGCTTGCTTCAACTGTCATGTAGTGGGCGACTTGGACCGTCGCATTGATCTCGATGGTGTATTTCATCTTGCTCTCCGCGCTTGACGACTTGCCAAGCTTCGGAACGCAATCTATGCATCGCAGGCACGTCGCTACAGGACGAAATCGCCACGATCGCTGAACATCCATTCATCCGTCGCCGATAACGCCAGCGCCCGGATGCACCAGGCAGCCAATACGTGGGGTGGGCCGCCGCGCTAAACGGGCTTCGTGTCTTCGTCTAACTCTTGGTGATCCAGCCACGCCATCTTGGCATCATGGACCGCCATCAGATGCAACCGATAGGCGTTTCGCCAACGCCTCTTCTCAGGGTTTGATTGCCAAGGCAGCGCCAAGGCTTGATCGATGGTCAGGGCCAAGATCGTTGCGCCTTGCTGAAAAGCTTCTTCAATCACACTCATGTCGAGCCCCGTGATGCCCGCATGTGAGATCACGCTCTTGATCTTGCCAGCCGATTCACGGATCACAATGAATGGAATGCCCTTCCCCGTTCGACCGAATTTGCCCGAGATCGGATCTTGGATCTTCTCCCGGGCTTTGGTGACTTGCGCATACCACGTCAAGAGGTCCACTTTGGGGATAGATCTCGGCGTGCTCTTGCTGATCAAAAACGGATTGCCGTGTTCTCGTTTGAGCTTGTCGAACTGACGCCTTGGGATGCTGAGGTAAAACTCCGCCATGGCTTGGGTGAAGCGCGTCGTGCTCGGTGAGCGATCAAGTCGTTGCTTCAGGCCATCGAAATCCTGGCTGGTGATGATGGCCTCGCGCTCATCGCGCTTTGCGATGACTTCAAGCGCAGCCCGCAAAAATCCGTCTTCGAAGCTTTCCGCCTTGCTGATATTTGTCATAGTCACCTAGACCAGCCACGCTGTTTTTTAAGATTAGCTAGCACCAACTTATAGCCGAATATTGCAACCCTCCGGCTATATTTATTCGTCCACCACAGATCAAAACTAAGTATTCAATACTTCAACCAACTCTTTTTCGCCCAATACCACCGCAAGGCCCTTCGGAGTCATGCCCGCATCATTGACTGCCTCTTTGTTAGCGCCCCTTTCTAACAACCACTTTACGGCCACAACTATACCCTGCTCAACTGCGTTGTGAAGTGGCGTATAGCCATGCTCGCCAGCGCTATTGACGTCTGCACCAAGGGAGACGAGGACTTCCATCTCTGGAATACTCCCTCTGGTTGCAGCGATGTTTATGGGCCTATCCCCGAATAAGCTGACTTGATTAACATCAAGCAGCCTTATACCGACATACTCAGGCAGTTGACTATACTCTTCAAATAATTCGCTAACTAACATAAGTCCTCATCAACACTCGTCTTTGCAATAAATCCGGACATCCATTTCTTGGTTCAGAATAGCTTTACGCGTGTTGCTTATTTCTATCATGTGGCCAGGGTCTTGGTCACCAAACCATTTCTTACTGTATGCCTCTCTTAGTTGCAGGCACTGCCTTAGGCGAGCTAGGTTTGCTTTTGCGTCCAGGCACTTATCGCCGGAAGGAGGAATAGGCGATTTACATACACGACTGTACTCCTTTCGCTCCGTAGCTTGCGCAGCCTTATCCGAAACACCTGAGGCAGAATCGTTTGCAACAGATGCCTGAGGATGAGTTAGATCATACAAGTCAGTTCCTGGACTGCTTCCTCCGGACAAATACTCATAGCCCGCATTGAAGCCCGCACCAATGGCTGCACCGCCGAGCGCTGCCCACACGAGTGGATGGGGAGGCGGAAGCCCGGGCAGCGGAATTGGCATTGGCACTGCAATTTGCCCGGATGGGTCCGTCATTTGAATTGGTGACGATCCAACATAGGCATATGAGTTCATTCCCCCAGCAAGACCAATAGGGTCGCTCTGTGCATAACGCCCAGTGGCAGCGTCATAGTCACGGAAGTAGTTCTGATTTAGCCCACTGGCTGCATCGTAGCGTTGCCCTGGGAAGCGCATATCAAAGACGAATGCTGCACCATCGCCATCCGGGTCTTGATCGGGTGCGGTGTTACCGAATGCTTCGCCTTTCAGACTCCAATTCCAAACCGCCACATCGCGCACCGGGTCGATCACAACACGCGGGCTTCCCAAGTGATCGGGCTCGATGTAATGCAACTTCGTCGCATCAGTCAGAAGACCAACCGGCAAGTCGTCCAACCAAATTGCCTGCTGCCTTGCAATGCCGTTGGTATCGTAGTCGCCTAGCCAATGACCTGATTCATCGTAGAGCGTGTAGGTGTTGGTAGCTCCCAAGAACCGGCGAACCTGCTCACCTCGGCCGTTGTAGCGATAGTTCATCGTCACCGCGCCAGCGCGGCGGGCCTGGGTCATGCGACCCGTGGTGTCATAGGTGTATTGCCTGGCAGTGCCGCCGATGGCCGTAGCATTACCTGCGGCATCGTAAGTGCGTGTGACGCCTGCCACTGCACTCAAGCGATGGCTCGTCGCCGGATAAATATAGACCTGGGTAGCCGTGCCCACCTTTGCGGTCAGTCGGTTGCCGGTGGCATCGTAGGTATAGCCGTCGATCAGCGTTCCAGTGCCGCCATCTTTAAGGGCAGTTAGACGGCCCAGCGCGTCATAGCCCAGGCCGATCTCTGGCGTTGCGTTCCCAGCCGGTGTCAGCACGGTGAGATTGCCAGCTGGATCGAAGCCGAAGCCTACTTCTAGTCCGCCAGGGCGCGTGTCCTGAATCGCTTGCGGGCGGTAGTCAAGATCGTAGCGGCGTTCAAGCACACGGCCATTGCCGTAGGTCCAGTTTGCCGCTGGCCCAAAAGGATAGTAGCTCGCATTGCTAAGCAGCACTTGGCGGCTTCCGCCAAGTGGGGTGACACCAAGCTCGATGGTCAAACCTTGTGCATTGCGAACATAGTCAACCACCGTGGCATCTGGGTAGGTCATGCGTCGCAGCTGCCCACCGATGGTGTAGTCGTAACGCAACACCAAAGCTTTGCCATTACTGGTCTGCACCTTCCGCACCAAGTCACCGAAGCGGTTGTAGCAATATTGGGTGATCGCACCGCCATCTTGCATTTTGGACAAGCGACCAATGCCGAACGTCTCACCGCTCGCACAAACGGGCTGTATTGCGTCGTAGGTGTAAGTGACGTTGAGGCTGCTGGTTGGATAGCTGATCTTGGTTATGCGATTAAGCGCATCGTAACTGTATGCACTGGTGTTGCCTCGCGCATCGGTCTGAGTAGCCCGGTTACCTGCGCTGTCGTAGGTATAGGCAGTCACCCCAGTGTCTGGACTGGTGAGCTTCACCAAATCGCCGAAGCCGTTGTATTCGTATTTGGTGTCCAAGCCCTTGGGGTCAGTGACCTTAGTCAGGTTGTCCAAGGCATCATGCTCAAACTTGGTTTCCGCCTTGATACCAGCGATGTCTTGCAATGTGCGAGACAAGCGGTTGAGGGGATCAAAGTTGTTCTGAGTAGCGACGCCCAGCGCATCAATCACCGCATTAGCATTGCCGCTGGCGTCATACCCCAGATCTGTCGGATCACCCGCCGCCGTTGCTTGTGTTTTCAGCTGACCCAACTCGTTGTAGATCCGCGAAAGCGTCCGCTTGAGCGCACCTGAGGCGTCCTTCGTATCTTCCTTGATCCGCTTTCCGACATTGTCCAATGTGTAATGGACTGTATTGCCAGCGCTGTCCGTGATGTCAGTCAGTCGATGTGCCGCATCGTAAGTGAATGAAGTGAACCTACCATCCGGCTGAGTGACTTGCTTAGCCAAGCCAGTGGGCCAATAGTCGATGAGAGTAATACGATCGTCAGCTTCGCTCGACGCATCAGTGCCGCGCATCTTGATGGCACTGAGCCATCCACGCGGGTTGTAGGTGTAATCGGTGATGACGCCGTTGGCATCCTTAGTCGACAACGCGTGACCAGCACCGTCATAAGCAAGATATTCAGTGCCACGCCCAAGGCTATCGGTGATCTTCCACAGATCGCCCTTGCGGTAGGAGCAGACAGCAGGCACAAGTTCACAGCCGGGGTCGTCGCTGATGTAGTAGCTGTAAGTCGTGCTGTCTGCGATATCTTTGCGCGGGCCAATACTGGACAGCAGCAAGCCAGCCAAAGGACATGCGCCTGCCGCGACATCCGCATCTTCGCAATAGCGATGTGTCGTGATCCGAGCTGCACCGCTAGTGGGATCGATTTGCGCCGAGGTCAGAGTCTGGCCTCTGGCGTTATAGGACCACTCCTGTCTCTGGACCAGTTTGCCCTGTTCGGTCAGCGTGTAAGCAAGCGGCAAACCAGAGTTGAGATCAACCTCGTAATTTGAGGATCGCAACACAGCCCCGCTATCAGCTGAGCCCTCGGACTTCCTGATCAAGATGCCATTAGAATCATAATCGTAGTCATATAAATAACTACCCGCGCGTGAGACTTTGTCCAAGTTCCCTGCGCTGTCATAGGAATAGGTCTCTACCTGCTGAACGCAGTTTGTGCAATCTGCCGTAAGAGTGGTGACTTTCTTCTGTCCATTGACAGAACTAAACCCTCGTGTCTCGGAACTGCCTGATGCTGTCTGGACGTGACTACCGCCGCCGTCACCATAAGCAACAGAAAAGCGGTTTACGCCACCGGCATGCTGGGTTGCAACGGCTCTCCCTTTCTGATCGTAGAAGTAGGTCGCAAATCTGTCCCCATTCTCGTCAAATATTCCAGTCAGAGCGCCCGGAAGATCTGCGCCATCTGTGTAGTCTCGGGCGTTGTATTCATACCTCCGAGAACCGACCGAACGCGTGACCGAACTTAAGAAAGAAGAGCCGTCGTAAGCATAGGCAGCACCGTTTCCAGCAGAATCCGAGATGCCAGCGACCATCCCACTGATGTCATACTGAAACGACAGCCACCTTCCCTCGTCATTCTTGACTTGAGAAATTCTTTTCCCAAGCTGCTCGGCCCCTGGGAAGGCATAGCTAATTCCTATGCGCTGCCCACCTCTTTGCAAAATCTCGGTCAAACGTCCAAATGCATCATACTTCTCAATCTCGACCTTCTTAGCCGAGTTGTATTCCCAACCTATCGTTGCTCCTGAGGAGTCAACGACTGCCGTCAGTGAGCTTGATATTCCGGTATTTGGCACCCACTGGCTGCCTAACAGCGAAAACACTTCAACTCCGCCAGTTGGTCGGTAGACCTCGACTTTTGATACACCATCGACAGTCTTCAACACCACGCTGCGGCTATACGTATGTGTCCAAAAAGCGCCCAAGTCGCTGTTTGCCGAACCTGCCCGATCACTGTTGTAATAACGCACAAACTTAGGCAGACCAGCATCGTTCCAATCTGTCTCTACCTGGTATTTATTCCCGGTGCCGACATTGATCGGGTTGCCGCAGCTGAGACTGGGCGATTGACAGGAAGGCGGGCCCTGGCTTAAAGCAGGCTCGTAATCAGTCTCGTCCTGTGCAAATAGAGCAAGGTAAAAGCACCCGTCCGGATTTGACCATTGGGAGCAATAACCCGCAACCTTATCCCCCTCCATATACTCTTTGAAATAAGCCCCTGCTTGGGGAATTCGCTGCTGATGATAGTCCACGGCTTTCCTAGCAAGCGCAGCTGCAATTGCGCGAGTGCATTTCGTGGGTCTACCGCTGCAAGCATCTCCCGGATAGGGCGGAAATGTGCGCGCCCTGTAAAATGACAACCACCAACAGCTATCACCATAATTTTTCCAGCGAACGCACAAGGATGCGAACTCGTCACCAGGCGGGGCTGGCAGATCAACCAAATACGGCTGAATACTTGGAGGATAGTTCTGAGGATCACTAAAATATTTCAGCCAACCATCGGCGACCGCGCTGGCACGTGCAAACGAACAATCATCGGTTCTGCTAGCACAATGCGCATCTGGGCCATCTGCTTGCGCAGCGTGATTGAAGGCAAAAAAACCAAGGCATATAAGTAGCAAATTTAAACTTATACGCTTTACGTCAACACGCAACCGCTGCGAAGTAGATTCCATTCCGCCCTCAAATATTTATTTCGCCAACCCACTTTCGACGTGAGCTACGGCGATTCACAGGTCGTACAGCTTAGCACTTGGGCCTGGCGGCAGGAAGCGCTGTCATTGCTCGCTAAGCACGCGGGCCATTGCCGGAACGGAGGCAAGGTAGGGCCCTGATCTGGGGTGCGCCGGCTGTAGGCCGGTGCTGTCAGCCTACACAAGGGGCTATACAACCCCTTCCGCCAGGCTGGTGTGCTGACACCCACCGATGACCATGTGGTCCAGCACCCGGATGTCGAGGAGACTCAATGCCTGCTGCAGGCGCGCGGTGACCTTGCGGTCAGCTTCGCTTGGCTCCGGATTGCCGCTTGGGTGGTTGTGGAAAAGGATGACGGCAGCGGCGTTCAAATCCAGGGCGCGCTTGGCGACTACTCGGGGATGAGTATCGCAGCCGTCGATGGTGCCGAAGAAGAGATGTTCGGTTGCCAGGATCTGGTGTTTGATGTCCAGAAAGACGACCCCGAAGACTTCGTGCGGCAGATGAGCGCAGCGGGCAATGAGGTAGTCGCCAGCTTGCTCGGGGCTGTGGATGCGGCCTTGGCGTTGAAGGCGTTGTTCCAAGATGGTGGCTGCTGCGAGCAAGATGCCCTCTTCGTCCATCTGGAGTTGGTATTGAGCCTTGATGTCTTTGGTGCGCTTCATCGGTTCTTCTCCACCAGCGCGTTGTGCGCCTCGTGGGAACCGACAGGCGGAGCGTCCGGCTCGACCGCACCCGGGAGTGAGCACCGTGCAAGCGGCGCACAGCGAAGGGCCGCAACAAAGCGCCAGCGTCGAGAAGGAGGCCTGTCCTTGCGGTCGGGACAGCAAAGCTAAGGTCCCTTTTTCAGAGGCCCCGCGCTGGTGGATAGCAGTGATGCGCAACTCCCATGCCTGTGGTTGAAGCGCTAAGAGGGCTGCGTGCTGCTCGCATGCCATTGCCCTCGCTGCTCGCTCTTGAACAATGCGTGTGTTAAGACGTTCTTGGTAGACCTTCAATCTGCAGATGCTCAACGCTGTCAAAGAGCATTAGACCTCGACAACCCTGTTTTATTCATTGGAATCAATATGAAACTAGAGAGTGCCATCGAACTAAGAGACGAACTTATTTCTCAGTTTAAGCTTGAACCAAAGCTCACTCGTTCACCATCCACGGGCTTGGGCTTCCGCACTCGACGCCAGGTAGCGCCCCCTAGGATCGCAATAGGAATCTCACCAACAGATGTGCAGGAAGATGACTATTTAATAGCTGTTCGCGATCAACAACAGGACGCCAGTGCAAGAGAAATAATCGATCAGATTACTTCACGCTGTCGGGGTGAGGTTGATTATCGGCAGATGAGTATCCTTAGCCCACGAAGCGCCAACTTGGGTTTGATAAGACCCCTGGTCATTGGGGCGAGCATATCAAATGAGAATGTGACTTCAGGAACCATTGGCCTATTCGTCAAGCGTCCAAACAGCTCGAAGCGTTACCTGCTGTCCAACTCACACGTTTTAGTGGACGACAGATCTAGTTCTAGTCTTGTCATACAGCCTGGATCAAGTGAAAAAGTTCCTGGAAAAAACCGAGTTGCGACCCTTGCAGATTGGATTTCCGTTACCGTGGGCTCGGTTAACTATATTGACGCGGCGATTGCAGAGATTGATCCGTCGATCAAAGATAACGGCAACATCCTAGCCTCGGGCCAGCCAATTCAAGGCTTGGCGGAAGTTCAAGGCCCTGGCATTCATGTATCAAAGAATGGCCGAACTACTGGCTTAACACACGGCTTAACCCGAGGATTCGGCCTGGGCAATATTTCAGTAGAGTGGGATAATGGCGTAGCAAGCTTTAGCGATGTTTTCGAATCTTATTCTGCTAATGGCAATTTCTCAGCAGGCGGGGATAGTGGCTCACTCATCTATGACAAGCAAAACAGAGGAGTAGGACTGTTATTTGCGGGCGGTGAAGAATTGAATACAGGGCTCGATATCACTTATGCGATCCCCTTGACAACCGTGCTCAAGGCACTAAACGTAGTGATTTAGGAAATCACCATGATTAGCAATATCCTTAACGACCAAATCAAGCGAGTTGAGCAGCTGAAAGATATCGCCCAATCAGAAATTTCCAGATTGGCGCGCATTAATGGCGTTGGAATAACCTGGCATAATGAGAAAAACTGCCATGCACTTCAAATCAATCTATTGGATAATATTGCTGCAGAGCTACCGAGAGAATTTAGAGGAGTTCCGATTATTTATCACATCATGGGTCCGATCACACTTCGTCGCAGTGAATAGCCGAACCACCCAATTACAAATCAAACAACGCAACGTCTAGGCGATGCTGCGAGCAACCAATTGGTCGTAGCCTAGCGATTTTCTAAGCCGATACATGAAATTATATAGAAGCAAGCAAGGAGTGCCCAAGTTTTCGGGCATCCCTTGCTCTGGCATTTGCAAAACTCAACCTGGGAAAGCCGGGAACTTCTCATCCGGATGCTTGGCTTTCCATTCCTTGTAAGACGCACTGCCCTGCCAAATGGTGAAGGCCTTAGGCGGGCGACCACGCCCTGACCATGTCTCTTGGTTGTGGGGCAGCCAATACTTGGGCACCACTTCTTTCCTTGTGGAAGCAGCTTTCTTCGGCTTATCTATCCCAAGGCCCAGCAGAGCCGCAATCTCGGACTTCTGCTTTGCACTGAAATGCTCGGTGTATTGGTCGAGAAGCTTGACGATCTCCGAATAAGCTTCAGATGATTGCTGCTGGCGTAGCTGAGCTTCCTGCTCTTCCAACTTCCGAATTTCTTCTGCCAATTTCTCTTTAGCAGCGGCAAGGGCACTCAAAGACGCGGTTGTCATTCAGGACTATTCCAATCGGTTGATTAGCAAATCATTCGGGAGAAATTTATCGCAGCAAAGCTGTGTCTGGTCAAGTCAGCAAGCTCAACCCTTTGGCTTTAGTAGCATGTTTTCGCAACAGCCTAAGGAACTGGCCGAATAGGCCTAAACGATACAGCTTTCATGCCCCGTCTGCCCTCAGGCATTTGCGAAGAAGCTCGACCTTCAAGCCGTATTGCAACGACTTCAAGCCAGGAGAGTGCTTGCTCAAGCCGTTGAGCTTTTCTGCGACGGTGAAATCACGGCTATACGTCGCGTGGTGCTCGTCGTCCAATTCATGACCCACAATTTGCGCACGCAACTCCGAAGGACACCCAGCCCCTTGCAACTCCTGGATCACCGACTTACGAAGTGAATGGAAGCCGCGCTTGGCCTTCGGCCACTCTTTTCCGATCTCGGCAAGATGGCGACTGAACGCCTTGGTGATCCAATTGCCTGCTCCATTCTTGGCGTCTGCCCTCGCTTGGGGGAACAGTCGCTTGTGTCCAGCCGCCTTACAGGTATCGACCCACTCCATAAAACCTACGGCCAAAAGATCCGGATGCAGCGGCACCGTGCGCAAACTCACTTCGGTCTTGACCTTCTGGTGTTCACCTTCATCCGAAATCCGGATGCACGGAATCTTGCCCTCTTTGAACACATCAGCCACCAACAGCTGCCCGACTTCTGATGCTCGCGCGCCTGTATAGAGACCAATCAAGGCTGCCCATCGGGCATTAGCCGAGAGTCGTTCGAAGTTGACTGGCGAGAAGATCGTTTTGATTTGCTCACGGTCATAGGCTTTGAACCCAAGCTTGCGCCTGGCACGCTTCTCTCGCACGGAGTAGCTCACATGCCCGGATGCCGGATTGTCGCCTTTGGGGTAGTAGCCAGAGGCAATCGCCCAATCAAAGAAACCGCCCTTCCCGCCCACATAGCTTTGCTTGTTTGTGAGTGTTGGTGTCGAAGCACCCTTCTCCCGCATGTGCTGATACCAGCGAGCCAAATCAGGCCGCGTGATCGTGTGGAGCTTGGTCTTTGCCCCCAAAAAAGCGACCAGCGAATCAACAGCCGCCATCTTGATCGTGTAGGTCTTGGGGAGGGTGCGACTCTTGATGGTTGCCAACCAAGCCTCGCGCGCCTTCGACAAAACAATGACCTCGGCCACCTGCGGCAGAGAAGCTTTCGGTTGAACGGTATGACCAGGGTCAAGAGCGCCGATGGCGGCGACTTCTGCCGCATTGGCCCATGTCTGACTCTTGCGGAAGAGCCGAAGATCTTCGTCGTTGTCGATCTGCCAGCGCTCACTGATCGTGCCATCCGGTGCTTGCGTGCGATGCAAGGTGAGCTCACGAAGCGAAGCTCCATGGCCTAGGCGCTCGACCAAGGCTTCCATGTCTTTCTTACCCAGCTTATCCACACGTCGATCCCTCAACACGTCGAAGGCTTGAGCATAGCCTGCGGCAAGCAGCAATGCGCGCAGACGCGCACTTGCAAGCTCGCTGGTGTGGAGGGTTCGCTTGATGACCTTTTGGTCGAGCACACATTGCAGATCGACAGGCACGCGCTGACGAAAAGCCCAGTGACCCGTTGGAGAGCGAGTGAGGTGATGAGGGATACGCATCGGGGAGATGTGTCCCGATTTGTGTCCTGCCGAAGACCTTCATCAAACTAGAAATAATTGTTAAAAATCAACAACTTAGATCCAACTTGGCGGAGAGAGTGGGATTCGAACCCACGGAAGGTTTGACCCTTCGCCGGTTTTCAAGACCGGTGCCTTAAACCGCTCGGCCATCTCTCCGATGCTGCTGCGCGTGACCGCCGAAGGCGCCGGATGTCACGCGGGCAACCCGCCTTGCGCGGGTGGCCCTGTCTGTGGCCGCACGAACATCTGTGCGGCCGTTCTCCCAGGATCGCTCCCGGGCGCGCATTCTCGCATGCCCGGGCGCGTTTTGCTCAATGACACCAACGCCGTCAGCTGGCGCAGCGTGCCGCTCCCTTGATGGTACTCGGCCACTACCCCGCATGGTCGGCGAAGATGCCTGAGCACACAGGCAACCTGCCGAACATCTGCAGCGCACTGGCTGCGCAGCAGCTAGCGAACTGCCAACGTACGTGCCGGCCAGCCTCGACCGCCAACCCAGCCTTGGCCAGCTTTGTCACGGACGCTCAGCCCGCCTCGGCCACCACCAGGCGCGGCGCCGTGCCTGCGGCACGCTTGAGCTTTTCAGCCAACTCAGCGCAATTGCCGCCGCAATCCAGGCGCGAGCGTTCGATTTCCTGCGGCAGGTGTTCGGCCAGGAAGTCGATGAACACCCGCACCGCCGGCAGCAGGCCGCGACGCGAGGCGAACACGGCATGGCAGATGCCCTGCGGCAGCGACCAGTGCGGCAGCACCACTTCCAGCTCGCCGCTGCGCACCGCTTCGGCGCACACGGTTTCCGGCAGCATGGTGATGCCGAAGCCGTCGCGCGCCATCGATTGCAGCAGCGGGAAGTCGAAGCCGGCCAGGCGTGGCTGCAGATCGACGCGGCGCATTTCGCCGTTCGGGCCGTGCAGCTCCCAGCGCTGATGCGCTTCGTCTTCGCTGGTGCTCATGGTGGTGTGGTTGGCCAGCTCGCTGGGGTCCTTGGGGCGACCGGCGCGATCCAGGTATTTGGGGCTGGCAACCAGCAGTTCCTGCACCTGGCCGAAGCTGCGCATCACCAGGCTGCCGTCGTCGTCCAGGCGCGAGCGCACGCGCAGCGCAATGTCGTAGCCCTCGTTGATGACATCGACGCGGCGATTGCTGATATTGAGCTGCAGCCGCACCTTGGGATACTTGGCCAAAAATTCCGGCAACAACTTGGGCAACTGGATCTGCGCAAGCGAAACAGGAACGCTCACACGTACAAGACCGCGCGGCTCGGCGCTGAGACGATCCACCACCTCGCGCGCGGCCTGGGCTTCGGCAAGCATGGTTTGCGCGTGCCGGTGCACGCTGGTGCCGACGTCGGTCACCGCGAAACGGCGCGTGGAGCGCTGCAACAGGCGCACACCCAGGTCGGTCTCGAGTTGGCTGATGCGCCGGCTCAGGCGCGATTTGGGGATGCCAAGCGCACGCTCGGCAGCGGCAAAGCCGCCGTGATCCACCACCATCGCAAAGTAATACAGGTCATTCAGGTCGTGCATGGCGCAGGTATCCATGAATAGAACGATACGTGATATTTAACCACCTTTATTCCAACAGAGCAACGACCTAGGCTGCACACCTCCGCGGCGCTGCCGCTTGCCACAGGTCATCGTCATGAAACTGCTGCACCTCGATTCCAGCGCGCTAGGCGCCAATTCCGTCACGCGCGTGCTCAGCGCCGCCGTCGTGGAGCAGCAGCGCCGGCGCCATCCCGAGGTGGACGTGTCGTATCGCGACCTCGACCGCGACCCGATTCCGCATCTGACCGCGCAGACGCTGGCGCAGACCGACCCGGCAGAGGCCGCGGCCGCCGAAGCGGTGATGCAGCAGTTCCTGCAGGCCGATGTCATCGTGATTGGCGCACCGATGTACAACTTCGCCATCCCCTCCACGCTCAAGGCCTGGATCGATCGCATTGCAGTTGCCGGGCGCACCTTCCAGTACACCGCCAATGGTCCGGAAGGCCTGGCCGGCGGCAAGCGCGTCATCATCGCCAGCGCGCGTGGTGGCTTGTATGCCGATCCGACGAACGATTTTCAGGAGCCGTATCTGCGCCAGGTGTTGGGCTTCCTGGGCATCGACGACATCAGCTTCGTGCGCGCAGAGGGTGTGGCGTATTCGCCGCAGCATCGCGCCGATGCGCTGGCCTCGGCGCTGGCCGGGCTGGGTGAGGAAGAAGAGGCTGCTGTGAGCGCGTAAGCCTGCGGCGTGACGGGTTGACGCGTTGAAAGGTCGTCATGACTGCGAGTTGCCATAGCGAAAAACGGGACCACCGCTGGTCCCGTTTTTTTGTGTCGATTTCCAATAGCAAAGAAGCTCGCGCTCAAACGCCCTCGCACCATGTGCGCCAGACATCGCAGACTCCATTCGACACTCGCATGTGTGGAAGCTGCCAAGCGTAGCGAGCACGCGTCTGACAAGTGTCGATCTAACCGGGCAACCGCAGCGCCCGAAGCGATATGCGCACCGAACGCCGCCCGCGTCGCCTGGTGATGAGCGCCGTCCTCCGGTTACCCGCACTCAGCCGATCCGCTCGAGCCCGCCCATGTACGGACGCAGCACCTGCGGCACATCGATCGAGCCATCGGCGTTCTGGTAGTTCTCCATCACCGCGATCATCGCGCGGCCCACGGCAGTGCCGGATCCGTTGAGCGTGTGCAGCAACTCCGGCTTGCCGCTGACCGGGTTGCGCCAGCGCGCCTGCATGCGCCGCGCCTGGAAATCGCCGCAATTGGAACAGGACGAAATTTCGCGATAGGTGTTCTGCGAAGGCAGCCATACCTCAAGATCGTAGGTCTTGATCGCGGAAAACCCCATGTCGCCGGTGCACAGCAGCACCTTGCGATACGGCAGGCCGAGTTGTTCCAGCACCACTTCGGCGCAGCGCGTCATGCGCTGATGCTCGGCATCACTGTCTTCCGGCGCGCAGGCGGTCACCAGCTCCACCTTTTCGAATTGGTGCTGGCGGATCATGCCGCGCGTATCGCGGCCACCACTGCCGGCTTCGGCGCGGAAACACATCGAATGCGCGGTCATGCGCAGTGGCAGACGCTCGGCGTCGATGATCTCATCGCGCACGATATTGGTCAGCGGCACTTCGGAGGTGGGGATCAGGTAACGGCGCGACTCGCCCACTTCGGTCTGGAACAAATCGTCTTCGAATTTCGGCAGCTGACCGGTGCCACGCATCGAATCGGCATTGACCAGCAGCGGCACGTTGGTTTCTTCATAGCCATGCTCGCCCACATGCAGGTCCAGCATGAACTGCGCCAAGGCACGGTGCAGACGCGCGACCGGGCCACGCAGCACGGTGAACCGCGCGCCCGACAATTTGGCTGCCGTCTCGCCATCCAGCCAACCGTGCGGCGCACCCAGTTCCACATGGTCCTTGACGGCGAAATCGAATTGACGCGGCGTGCCCCAGCGCGATTGCTCCACGTTCTCGCTTTCGTCCTTGCCAAGCGGCACATCCTCGGCCGGCAGGTTGGGCAGGCCAAGCGCGATACCCTCGAGCTTGGCGCGAATCGCATCCAGCGCCTCTTCGGACGCCTTGAGTTCATCGCCGAACCCGGCCACTTCGGCCATCAGCGCGGCCACATCTTCGCCCTTGGCCTTGGCCTGCCCGATCGCTTTGGATTTGGAATTGCGCTGACTCTGCAGTTCCTGCGTGCGCACCTGGATACGCTTGCGCTCGCTCTCCAGCAACTCCAGTTCCGCAATGTTCAAATCGAAGCTGCGCGTGCTTCGCAGGCGCTCGGCAAGGTCGGCGGGGTGTTGGCGAAGCAGGGCCGGATCTAGCATCGGAATAGGTGCGTCAGTGGAATAGCGCGAGATTATCGCCTGTTCCGGCACCTGCTGCGATCGATTCACTAAGGCTATGCCAGAATTGCGACGATTCTTCAGGTGAGCCCTATGTCCGCGCCCCGTCCTGCGTCCGATCGCCATATCGTTCTGCGTCTGCCCCGCCACACGCTGAAAATCGCCGGCATCGCCTTCGCTGCCGGCCTGCTGTTGTTCCTGCTGGTCTGGGCCACCGGCCGCAAGGACGACTTCTATAAAGCCTCGCCGGCGCAGCCGACCGCAGGCGCGCAGACCGACGACACCATTGCGCCGCTGCCGGCGCCATTGCCCGCCCAGGACGGCGCAAGCGACATGCCGCAGGCCAAGCCGCCGGCCGAAACCCCCACCCTGGTGGACACCGCGCCACCCGCCCCGCCCGCGCCGACGCCGCTGCCGGAAAATGCGGTACCCGGCGCGCCAGGTGCCGCTGGCAGCGCCGCGCCGGTCAACGCACCGGTCGCTGGCGGCGATCGCCCGGTACCGATCCAGGGCCAGATGCCGCCGCCCCGCTACCCGTCGGCTGCGCTGCGTCGCGGCGATGCTGGCGATGTGGTGGTGCGGGTCGACGTGGATGCCGCCGGCAATCCCGGTGGCGTGACCCTGGTGCAGCGCAGCGGCTCGCGCGACCTGGACCGTGCGGCCATGGAAGCCGTGCGGCACTGGCGCTTCCACCCGGCGCAGCGCAATGGCCAGCCGGTGGCCGGCAGCATGGACATCCCGTTCGAGTTCAAGCCTGCGCAGTAAGTACAGCTAACCCTTCGCGCGTGTTGCTTGTCACTGCCTTGCCGATGTGGGGGCGCGACGGGGCAGGCCTTGGCTGACGCCACGCAGCCACAAACAGCATGCAGTTTTAACCGGGCCGCAATGTCAGCTTGACTAAGCTGAACTTTCAGCAAGCTCGAACGCTTCATTCGCCGTCCGCCTTAGCTGCCCCTCAGGTAGCGCCAACCAGACTGGTCTCGTCATCCTCAGATGCGCCAGGAGGTCGGCCATGTCCGTCACTTCAAATCCTTCATCCGCTCACCCGTCGTCGCTGCCGCAGCACGGCAGGCGCTCGATGGAGCGGCAGCAGAACGCAGCGAGCGACGGCGCTTCGCCCTGGATGTGGGCAACGCTGGTGGCGCTGCTCATTGTGGTACCCAGCTGGTGGTGGGCACGCCACAGCGACGAGTCACTGGCGACCGATACGCGGCCGCTGCCGGCAGCGAGTCGGCAGATCCTGCCGACGACCGATGGCCCGCGTGCGATGACGATGGTGGCGCACCAGCCTGCTCACCCAGCGGTCAGCAGCGTGGAAGCCAAGCCGCTGCCGGGCAATGCCATGCCGAGCTACCCGGCCGCCGTGGCGCGTGCCGGCATCCAGGGCAGCCGCACCGCACGTTTGCAGCTGGATGTGCAGGGCCGGGTGAGCGATGTCACCATCGTCGACCGGAGCGGAAGTGACGACCCGCGGCTGGATGCAGCGGTGATGGAGAGCTTGCGCCGGTGGCGCTTCGAGCCCGCCACGCGCGACGGCCATGCGGTGGTGAGCAGCGTGCAGGTGCCGGTGGAGTTCACCGCGCAGCGTTGAGAATTTGCTCAGCGCTGCGGCTCTTGACGGACGGCAACGCTCGCGATGTCGCGGCGCGTCGCCCGGCTCCTGACTCGCAAAAAGACATGGTCTTTCCGGACCCGGCGAGATCCGGGCCATCCGGCAACGGAAAACGCGTCACCGATGCCCGGCGATTTCCAGCCCGAATCCGGCGCCCTGCGCCAGCGTGTCGAACCCCGGGAACGAGGTCGCCACATTCGCCACATCGTTTACCTGCACCTGACCGATGGACAGCTGGCCGGCGATGGCGAACGCCATGGCAATGCGATGGTCGCCATGACTTTCGATCACGCCGCTGCCGATGCTGCCCCCGTGGATGGTGGCGCCATCCGGTGTTTCGTCAACCTGCACGCCAAGCGTGCGCAGGCCGGTGGCCATCGCCGCCAGCCGATCGGACTCTTTGACCCGCAGTTCGGCGGCGCCGGTCACCACGGTCTGCCCGCTTGCGGCAGCCGCGGCCACGAACAAGGCCGGGAACTCGTCGATCATGTCCGGCACCAGCGCTTCGGGGATCTGCGCACCGCGCAATAGCGCGTAACGCACGCGCAGATCGGCGACTGGCTCGCCGCCGTGTTCGGCGTGGTTTTCTTCGCCAATATCCGCGCCCATCAGGCGCAACGCAGCCAGCAGCCCGGTGCGGCGTGGATTCAATCCGACCGCGCGCAGCACCACCTCCGAGCCGGGAACGATGCTGGCAGCGACGATGAAGAACGCAGCCGACGAAAAATCCGCAGGTACCGCGATATCGGTCGCGCGCAGACGCTGCCCACCGCGCAGACGGGCCTTACCAGGCGAAAAATCGATCTCCACGCCGAACGCCGACAGCATGCGCTCGGTGTAGTCGCGGGTGGGATGCGGCTCGGTCACCGAGGTCTCGCCCTGCGCATAGAGACCGGCCAGCAGCACCGCTGACTTGACCTGCGCGCTGGCAACCGGCGAGACGAAATCGATGCCGTGCAGTGCCTGCCCACCGTGCACGTGCAGTGGCGGCGTGCCATCGTCCTGCGTGTCGATCCGCGCGCCCATCTGCGCCAGCGGGCCGGTCACGCGCCGCATCGGCCGCTTGGATAGCGACTCGTCTCCCACCAGCACGCTGTCGAAGCGCTGCGCCGCCAACAGGCCGGCGAGCAGACGCATCCCGGTGCCGGCATTGCCGCAATCCAGCGCCTCGGCCGGCGGCTGCAGACCATCCACACCCACGCCGTGCACGATGCGCTGCGACGCCGACGGCGTTTCGATGCGCACGCCCAGCTTGGCGAAAATAGCAGCGGTGGAGCGCGTGTCTTCGCCTTCGAGAAACCCATCGATCTGCGAAACGCCGTCGGCGAGCGCGGCGAACATGACCGCGCGGTGCGAAACCGATTTATCGCCAGGAATGGCCAGGCTGCCCTGCAGTGCGGTGCCGCGACGGGCAATCCAGTGGTGCGTGCTGCTGCTCATGCATGTGATCCGATGGCTGCGGCATCGCCAATGCTGAAGATGCGCTTTGAAGAAGGTTGCGGCGCTGCCGTCGATACAAGGTCGCGGCGCTCCGGCATGGATTGTCGTATCGAGCTTCGATGCTCAGGGAATGGCCACCGGATACGAACCCAGCACCTTGATCTGTGCCGAGTGCGCTTTCAGTTCGGCCAGCGCCTGCTTCATCGCATCGTCTTCGACATGGCCGATCAGATCGATGAAGAAGCCGTATTCCCACTTGGCCTGATGCGAGGGCCGCGATTCGATGCGATTCATGCTGATGCCGTGGCGTGCGAACGGGCTCAGCACGTCGAACAACGCACCTGGCTTGTCGTGGATGAACACCAGCACCGACGTGCGGTCGTGCCCGGACGAAGGAAAGATCTGCCGCCCGATCACCAAAAAGCGCGTGGTGTTGTCGTCGTCGTCCTCGATCGACTTCATGATGACCTTCTTCAAGCCATACACGTGGGCTGCGCTTTCGCCGCCGATGGCCGCGGCATCTTCAGCATTGCGTGCGCGGCGTGCGCCTTCGGCGTTGCTGGACACCGCGATCTTTTCCACCTTGGGCAGATGCGAGCGCAACCAACCCGCAGTCTGCGCGAACGATTGCGAATGCGCGTAGATGCGTTCGATATCTTCCAGCCGGCCGTTGCGCGAAAGCAGGTACTGATGCACGCGCAGCTCGACTTCGCCGCAGATTTTCAGGTTGGAGGTCAGGAACATGTCCAGGGTGACCTGGATGGTGCCCTGCCCCGAATTTTCCACCGGCACCACGCCGAAATCGGCGTTGCCGGCTTCCACTTCCTGGAACACTTCTTCGATGGTCGCCATCGGCAACCCCACCGCCGAGCGGCCGAAATGCTTGAGTACCGCCTGCTGGCTGAAGGTGCCTTCCGGGCCGAGGTAACCGATCTTCAGCGGCTCCTGCTGGGCCAGGCACGCCGACATGATTTCGCGGTAGACGTGCACCAGCACTTCGTCGCTGAGCGGGCCTTCGTTGCGGTCCACCACCATGCGCAGCACCTGCGCCTCGCGCTCGGGGCGATAGTAATCCACCGCTGCCGCAAGCTTGCCCTTGGCCTTGCCGACCTGATGCGCAAAGTTGGCGCGCTCGGCAATCAGCGCCTGGATGTTGCGGTCGATCTCGTCGATCTTGGCACGCACATCGGCCAGCACCGGCGCGGCGGTCTTGATCACGGCCTTTTCAGCCGGCGTGTTTGCAGGTTTGCTGTCTGAAGCACGCACCGATGTCTTGGTCGGCTTTTTCTTGCCGCCTGTGGCGGCCGTGGGCTTGTCGGACTTGGGGGCCATCGCTGGGCATTCCTAAAATGGCGGCGCATGTGCGCTGTCAGCGCATGCGCCTGCGCGGCAGACGCCGCAGGTAAATGAAGACTCAGCCGTGACGCTGCTGGAAGTCGTGCATGAACGCGGCCAGCGCTTGCGCGCCGGCTACCGGCATCGCGTTGTACAGCGACGCCCGAATGCCACCGACTGCCTTGTGCCCCTTCAACGCGAGCAGCCCGGCTGCCTTGGATTCGCTGACGAACAGCGCATCCAGCTGCTCGTCCGGCAGAAAGAACGGGATGTTCATGCGCGAACGCACTGCCGGTTTGATCAGGTTGCGATAGAAGCCGCCAGAGCCATCGATGGCGCCATACACCAGCGCGGCCTTCTCGGCATTGCGGCGCGCGAACTCCTGCACCCCGCCCTGTTCCAGCATCCACTTGACGGTCAGCCCGAGCACGTACCAGTTCCAGGTCGGCGGCGTGTTGAGCATCGAATCGCGCGCGGCATGCGAGGCGTAATTGAAGATGTCCGCACGCGGTTGCCCGGCGCGCTCCAGCAGATCGCGCCGCACGATCACCACCGAAATGCCCACCGGGCCAAGATTCTTCTGTGCGCCGGCGTAGATCAGGCCGTAGCGCGAGATATCCAGCGGCTCGGAGGCGATCGACGAACTGAAGTCGGCAAACAACGGCAACGTGCCCACGTCCGGCGTGTCGCGAAATTCGACGCCGTGGATGGTTTCGTTGGCGGTGATGTGCACGTAGGCCGAATGCGGCGACAAGGTCCAGCTGGCCGCCGGGGGAATGTCGACAAAGCCATCGGCCTGCGCGTCGGCGGCGATGCGCGCATCCACAGACGTGGCCGCCTGCTTGATCGCGGTCTTGCCCCAATGCCCGGTGATCACGTAGTCGGCCGCCTGGCCGGGCGCGGCAAAATTCAGCGGCAGCAGCGCCTGGATGGTGGTGGCGCCACCGGCGGTGAACAGCACCGCATAGTCGTCGGGAATCGACAACAAACTGCGCAGATCGGCTTCGGCGGCAGCCGCCACCGCCATGAAATCGGCGCTGCGGTGGCTGATTTCCACGATCGAGGCGCCGACGCCGTTCCACTCGACCATCTCTGCCTGCGCCTGCCGCAGGACCGATTCCGGCAATGTCGCAGGGCCGGCACTGAAATTGAACGCGCGTGTCATGGCACACCTTGGTCGAGCTAGCCTTCTAGTATGCCGCAGCGCATCGGGCTTGGCAGCGGACAAAAAAGTTGCAGCTGCATCCTTTTGACTGAGCCTGACGTAACGTAGACAGGTGCCCAGGCGAACTTTTGTCTTGGTTCGTTACTCTCACGCTGCAGCCACTGCCGGAGCCTGCCATGTCGTTTCGCGATGCTTTCAACTTGCCGTCCAGCGAGATCACCGATGAGGCCGTTTACCGCGACCGCCGCCGGCTGCTGCAGTTATTTGCGTTGACCCCCGCGCTGGGCGTGGCCGGATGTGCCGAAGCCGACCCGCCCCCGCCTCCCAAGACCGTGGTGACGCCGGCGCAGGCGCGCAGCGGATTTCGCACGGCCGAGGAACTGACCCGGCTGGAAGACGTCACCAGCTACAACAACTTCTACGAGTTCGGGACCGACAAGACCGATCCGTCCAAGGCGGCCAAGACCCTGAAGCTGTCGCCTTGGACGGTGAAGGTAGGCGGTGAATGCGAGAAGCCCGGCAGCCTGTCGCTGGATGAGCTGCTCAAGGGCATCGCGCCGGAAGAACGCATCTACCGGCTGCGCTGCGTGGAAGGCTGGTCGATGGTGATCCCGTGGACGGGCGTGCCGCTGGGCGAGGTACTCAAGCGCTTCGCGCCGACCTCCAAGGCCAAGTACGTGGCATTCACCACCCTGGCCGACCCGCAGCAGATGCCGGGCGTACGCTACCGCTCGATCAACTGGCCGTACCGCGAAGGCTTGCGCATCGACGAGGCGATGCATCCGCTGACCCTGCTGGCCACCGGCCTGTACGGCAAGCCGCTGCCGCAGCAGAACGGCGCGCCGTTGCGCCTGGTGGTGCCGTGGAAGTACGGCTTCAAGAGCATCAAATCGATCGTGGAAATCCGTTTCGTCGAAAAAATGCCCGAGACCGCGTGGCACGATCTGCAACCGTCCGAATACGGCTTCTTTTCCAACGTCAACCCGGCAGTGGACCACCCGCGCTGGAGCCAGAAGACCGAACGCCGCATCGCCGGCACCGCCAGCAAGCTGTTTGCCGAGCGCATCGCCACAAAGCCCTTCAACGGATATGCCGATCAGGTCGCTTCGCTGTATGCAGGCATGGATCTGAAAAAGTGGTTCTAGGCAACACACAATCTGGCATCGACCCGGCGTAGGAGCGCACCCGGGCGCGACGGGCATGACCACCAAAGCCAGTCGCGCCCGGGTGCGCTCCTACGCTTCAGCATCGTTTCCTTCTTCGAGATCGCATGGCCAAGACATCCACTTCCGTGATTGCTGCCAAGACGCTGGTGCATGCCGCCGCGCTGGCGCCGATCGCCCTGCTCGGCTGGCAATTCTGGCAGGTGTGGGAAGGCGGCAGCGACGCGCTGGGCGCCGACCCGGTGGCCGAGATCGAACACCGCACCGGGCTGTGGGCGCTGCGTTTCTTGCTGATGACCCTGGCGATCACGCCGTTGCGCCAACTCACCGGGCAGGCCGTGGTGATCCGCTTCCGCCGCATGCTGGGCCTGTACGCGTTCTTCTACGCCAGCGTGCATCTGGCGGCTTACCTCACGCTGGACCTGCGCGGCTTCTGGACGCAGATTTTCGAGGAGATCCTCAAACGCCCGTACATCACGGTGGGGTTTGCGGCGTGGTTGTTGCTGATGCCGCTGGCGATCACCTCCACCCAGGGGTGGATGCGTCGGCTCAAGCGCAACTGGGGCCGCCTGCACACGCTGATCTACCCGATCGGCCTGCTGGCGGTGCTGCATTTCTGGTGGCTGGTGAAATCCGATATCCGCGAGCCGGCCCTGTACGCCGGCATTCTTGCGGTATTGCTGGGCTGGCGCGTCTGGAAAAAACTCAGCGCGCGCCGAACCATAGCAAGGCGCTCAACGCCGCCGCCAGCAACACCGCGCTAAGCAGCAACCAGGGCCAGCGGGCCACCTTCACCGGTGCGCGCGTCGGCTCTGCAGCCGCACGCGGCGGCGGCGGGGGTTCAGTATCGGGCAGATCCCAGGTGGTGCCGTGGTGCGTCCGCGGCACTTCCACCACGAAACGGTGGCGCGCATCGAAGACGACCTGGTCGCCAGCCTGCAGCCAGCCGTCGCGCACCTGGACGCCATTGATCCAGCTCCCCTCTTCCGAACCCAGATCGCGGATCAGCACACGGTCGCCGTGTCGTTCCAGACGGGCGTGCTGCGCCGCAAATGCCGGGTCGTCGATGACGATATCGGCGGCAGCATCGCTGCCGACCAGACGCGCGCGATCCAGGGTGAAACTGCGACCATGATGGCGCCCGCCGATGCCGCGCAACAACAGGCAGACCTCGCCGAGGTTGGCCGTGTCGTCGTGGATATCGTTGGCCGGCGCACTGGACGGGGCACTGCGCAGCAGCATTTCCACGCCATCGGCATAGATCGCATCGCCCGCCCGTAGCAGCGCCATGCGACGCACCGGGCGCCCATTGACGTGGATACCGCGAATGCCGCTGGCTACCTGCAGCCACAGGCCGCGTTGGTCCAGGCAGAACTGCGCCAACAGCAACGCGCCCTGCGCATCGCCGACCACCCGCACGCTGCCGGAGGCATGACGGACGATCCGGTGGACGCCGGGCTTGAGGGAATGATCCGGCTGCTGCCGGTGGGTGAAATGAACTTGCAGGTCGCGCACCCGCCGCAGCCTAGCAGGTTTGCCCCCATGCGCGGCCATCGGTGGTGATCGGAGCCGTGCTGGATCGCTGCCGCGGGCGCGCCAGGATCGCGCTGCCGTCGGCTGAGCAGGCGGCAGCGCAGCTTGCAGACCTGTGTCTGCGACACGGACAGCAAGGCCACACATGGCCGCACTTGGAGCTGGGGCCTGGCATGCGCACAATGCGCCCTCACTTTTCGCATGACCCATCGCACCCATGTCCAGCATCGATATCCGCCACGACCATTCCTTGACGCCGGCCCAGGCACGCGCGGCCATCGACGAGGCGGCGCGCAAGCTGACCGATCGCTACGGCGTCGCTTCGCATTGGGAAGGCGACACTTTGCGCATCGCACGTGCCGGCGTGGACGGAGCAATCGCGCTGTTGCCGCAACAAGTGCACGTCACCGCCGAACTCGGCTTTTTGCTGTCGGCGGTGCAGCCGATGGTGGAATCGGAAATCCGGCGCTTGCTGGCCGAAAAACTGGCCTGATCGCGCGATTGGCGCTGCGCTGCTTCAGCGTCAAGTCACCTGCTCGGGCGCTTGCGGGTAGATGCTTTCGGCACGCCTGATCGGGCAGTGCTTCACCTGCCCGATGCAGGGTCGGCACTAGGGTGAACGCAATGTCACGTTGGCAACCTACAGGAGCATCGCATGACGACCGGATACGATCAGAACGGTAACCGCGGTAACGCGGCCCAGGGCTTCCAGGCGCAGGCGGAACAGATCTCGCGCCGGCTTGGCGAATCGGCTCAGACCGTATGGCTTGCCGGTCTGGGCGCGCTTGGGCGCGTGCAGAACGAAGGCAGCAAGCTGTTCGACTCGTTGGTGCGCGAGGGCGCCGCCTATGAGCGCACCGGCCAGCGCAGGGCGGCCGAGAGCGTCGACGAATTGCGCGAAGAGGTGGAAACCCAGTTCGAGCAGGCACGCGATACCGCGGTGCGCGGCTGGGACAGACTGGGCAAGGCCTTCGACGAACGCGTGAAGGGCGTGCTGCGCACGCTCAACATTCCCGAGCAGGAAGAATTGGAAAACCTGCGGCGCGAGGTCGAATCGCTGAAGGCCCAGGTCCGCGCAAATACCGCGGCCACCAAGCGTGCCAACCGTACCGCTAACCAGGCGGCGCAGGCGGCCAGCGAGACGACCGCTGCCGGCGGCGCGGGTGCCGGGGCGGCATCGTCGTCCAGCAATCCCGGTGCGTTCGACCCGGAATGAGCGCAACAGTGAAAGCAGCCGCGCTGTCATGTGACGGCGCGGTTGTTGCCCGAGTGGTGAAGGGAGTCATCGCCGAGTGCAGCTGCGCACTACGTTTCTGCACGCCGGCCAAGCGCGGCGCCCCCAGCCACCTCGAGCGGTGTCATCGGCTGGTGCTACCCGCGCCGATGGGTGCAACTCACCGTGGGTGGTGTATTGGCTAATCCGCAGCCGCGCGTTGGCGATGGACCGGCGTGAGGATGCAGCGTCGCTGACGTGCGATTTGGCTCTGCGCAGCCTTTTTGAATCAGTGGCTTAGCGCCAAAACGCAGCTCTTCCGGCCCGATGTTGCAAAGCAACATGATTTTTTGGACAATCGGGAACGACCCGCCAGTCCTGCGTTACGAAGTCCGTTTGCTCCCCTCCCCTCACGGCTTCGGACTGGCGGGTCTTTCGCTATCTGGATCACGGCTCGCGATATCACCGCGCACGATCCATTGACGAATCTTTCGCGAAGGATTCTTCTACACGCACGATTCGTTATACGCGCCATTGCTTGATGCTCATGCCTTCCTGGATTCTGGCGCCCTTGGCCGCACTGCTGCTCTGGCTGGCGGTGTCTGCCTACCTGTGGCTGGTACGACGACGCGCCAATGAAGTGCATGAAGGCGTCCGTGCGCTGGCCATCATGCACTGGCGCGATTTTTCCGCCGTGGTGCTGCGCGTCCTGCAGGATCAACGCGGATGGCAGCCCACCCAGCTGCCGCAGGATGGCCTGCCCACCGCCGACTTCATGATGCAGACCGAGCATGGCACCCGGCTGGTGGCCTGCAAGCACGGGCGCGGTTATCGCATCGGCGTGGCGGCGGTGAACGAGCTGGGCGCGATGGCACGGCTGGCTGGTGCAAACGGCGGCGTGATGGTGACCGAAGGCCGCATGGAGCGCGAAGGTATCGCCGCCGCGGAGAAACAATCGATCGAAGTGCTGGACGGTGTGCGTCTGTGGCCGCTGCTCAAACCCTATCTGCCAGGCGATGTGGAAGCCGGCGTAGTTGGTGCGGCGCGCCGCCGCGCGATCCGCCATAGCATCATCGCCGGCGCCGCGCTGGCGACGCTGGCCGTCATGGCGGTGCTGGCGCTGCGCCCGCCGGCTCCGACGCCGGCCACACCGCCCACTGCGGCGTCTTCACCGATTCCCGCACCGGCCCGCGTGGTCGCACCGCTCACGCCCTCCGCCAGTACCGCCCAGCCGGGGCCGTCACCCACTGCAGTGGCCCCGGCCGCGCCGGCAGCCGGCGCAGAACCGGATGCGGCCACCATCCAGGGCTATCAGCGCGAGGTTTCCAAGGCGTTGGCGCAGACACCGGGGCTGGTGCGTGGCATCTGGCTGACCCAGGCAACCCTGGTAGTGGATCGGACGGTGGAAGACAGCGCGGCATGGCCGCTGATTTGCCGCGAGCTGCAACGCTACCCGTACCTGCGCACGGTCCGCGTGCAACTCAACCCGCGCCCGGGCACCGCCGAGCCGGTGCGCTGGCGTCAGTGCAGCACGATTTGATCCTGGGGCATTGGCTGCTGTCGTCGTGCCGCGTCGCCTGCCTGCCCAGCCGGGCACCTGATCGTGAACACGCAGTCGCCGCCATCCCGGCGTGCAGCGACTGCAACACGGCCGGTACCGTTCAGCGAACCCCTGGCGACTTGAGCGCTGCAGTACCGCGCCCGTCGCCTGCCGACGTCATCTCAGCGCAGTCCCGGCGCGAACCGTGCCACCAGATCGTACGAACCGCCTAGAAACATCTGGCGCACGTAGGTGACCGGCAGCTCGCCGCGCCAGGTGTGGCGGTCGATCACCAGGCAGGCCGCGCCGTCGTCCGCCTGGAGCTGCTCGGCCTGCGCGGCGTCGGCACTGGCAGCGCTGATGCGGTGCTCGGCACGCGTCCATGGCACGTTGCGCAATAACCAGCTGCCCGGCGCCACCTCCGTAAACGGCTGGTCCAATGCGTCGGGCACGGTGTTGATGTCGATCACGCGGTGCTCCAGCGCAAACGGGCGGCCGTCGGCCAGGTGCACGCTCTGCAATTCCAGCACCTTGCCGGTGCTGCCCAGCGCACGTTCCTGCGGCACGCGCTGCCGCACGTTGCGCAGCTGCCGCGACAACAAAGAGAACCGGTACGCATGGCCGCGCGTGGTCATTTCCACTTCGATGTCCGGGATCGAGAGCGCCACCTGTTCCAGATTCGGGTGCTGCCGTGCGACGAACGAACCAGTACGGCGGCGGCGTTCGATCATGCCGGCATCGGCCAGCAAGCCGAGCACCTTGTTCACCGTCATGCGCGAGCAACCGTACTGCGCCATCAACTCGTGCTCAGGCGGCACGCGGTGCCCGGGCGGCCAGTCGCCGCTATGGATGCGTTGTTCCAGATCCTGGCGGATGCGCTGATGCAAGGTGCCAGGCACGATGGTGGTGGTGGCGGTCAAAGCGCGGGTCTCCGGAAAGAGCGGCTATTCAATCGGCATGCCGCATGGTCGGCAGCGTGCGCCAGCTGCACGTTGCGGCATGCACCATGCACGCTGCATGGACGAGCGCACTGCATGCACCTGCTCCGGCGACGCAGCTGCGTCTGCGGTGGCTCCAGGAGCAGCACTGCGCGCGCATCCGCTTGGAGCGGTTCAGGCGCAGCCACTGGCGGTTGCGGCCGGGGCCCGTCATCGGCAGGTGCAAAGCGTACACCACGACTCCTGCGCGCCGTTGGGCAGCCACCTGACCACTCTCGCCACCGTGCGATGAGCAATGTCACTGGCCCAGCAGGCTGCGCAACACCGCGGCAAACCGTGCGGCGATACGGGCGCGGTCGACATGCTGCCCCTCGCGCACCACCCAGCGCCCGCCGCGCCAGACGTTGCGCACCGCGGTGCCACGCGCGGCGAACAGCCAGCTGTCCAGCAAGGCGTCGTCGCTGCGCGCCAGCAGGGCCGGATGCGCGGTGTCCAGTTCGATCAGATCGGCCGCTGCTCCGGCACGGATGCCGGTCTGCGCGAGGCCCAGCGCCTGCGCGGCACCCATGCCGGCCTGATCGTAGAGCCAGCGTCCGCTCGACACGGGCCCCTGCGCCACGACATTGCGTGCCTGCAGCGTCAGGCGCTGGCCGTATTCGAGCAGGCGCAGTTCTTCGGCTGCATCGATCAGCACATTCGAATCCGAGCCCACGCCAAAACGCCCCCCCACAGCAGCGAAGGCCTGCATCGGGAACACGCCATCGCCCAGATTCGCCTCGGTGATCGGGCACAGACCGACGACCGCGCCGCTGGCGACAATTGCCTGCAGTTCGTGTGCATCCACGTGCGTGGCGTGTACCAGGCACCAGCGCGTATCCACCGGCGCGTTGGCCAGCAGCCACTGCACCGGGCGCTGCTTGGACCAGGCCAGGCAGGCATCCACTTCACGCTGCTGCTCGGCGATATGGATGTGGATGGGGCCATCGGTAAGCGGTACCAGCCCTGCCAGTTGCTGCGGAGTGACCGCGCGCAGGCTGTGCGGCGCCAGCCCGAGTACCGCGTCCGGCAGCGCTTTCAGGCTGTGTCTGCAGTCGTCCAGCAAGCGCGCGAAGCCGTCAATGTCGTGAATCAGACGGCGTTGCGCCGGGCTGGGGGTGGCACCACCGAAATCCGAGTGCGCATAGAACACCGGCAACAGGCTGAGCCCGATGCCGGTGTTGGCGGCAGCGGCGGCAATGCGCTCGGACATTTCGCCGGGCTGCGCATACGGCGCACCGCTGGCCGCGTGATGCAGGTAATGGAATTCGCCGACCCGGGTGAAGCCGCTTTCGAGCATTTCAACATATGCCTGCTCGGCGATTGCCTGCAGGCTGTCCGGGTCGAGCCGGTCGACGAAGCGGTACATCAGCTCGCGCCAGCTCCAGAAGCTGTCGCCGCTGCGCCCGCCGACTTCGGTCAACCCCGCCATGCCGCGCTGGAAGGCATGGCTGTGCAGATTCCCCAAGCCAGGCAACAGCACGTCGCAGCGCGTGTCGGTAATCGCAGCAGCCGCATTGGCCTCCACCGAAACGATGCGGCCCTGCTCTGCCGCGACCCGCACCTTGCTCGCCCAGCCGTCGGGCAACAATGCCCGGGCTGCCCAGAACACCTGCGTCTGTTGGTCTGCCACTGGACACCCTCGATCGCCGAACTTATTGTATATACATATCAGACACCACGAGCCTGCGCCATGCATTGCGACGTTCTGTGGCACAACGCGCAACTGATGACCCTGGATGCGACCGATGGCGGCCTGGGCATCGTGGACGATGGCATCGTCGCCTGCCGGCACGGCCATATCGTCTACGCCGGCGCAGCCGCACAGGCCCCGGCGCTGCAGCCCGACAGTGCGCACGACTGCCGGCGCCGCTGGATCAGCCCCGGCCTGATCGATTGCCACACGCACCTGGTGTACGCCGGCAACCGTGCCAATGAGTTCGAGCAACGCCTGCGCGGCGCCAGCTATGCCGACATCGCCGCAGCCGGCGGCGGCATCGTGGCGACGGTGCGCGCCACCCGCGCCGCCGACGGTGCGGCGTTGCTGGCCGCCAGCCTGCCGCGCCTGGATGCGATGCTTGGCGAAGGCGTCACCACGCTGGAAATCAAATCCGGCTACGGGCTCACCCTGGACGATGAAATCAAGCAGCTGCGCGTGGCGCGCAAACTCGCCGCGCTGCGCAAGGTGGAAGTGGTGCCGACCTTCCTGGGCGCGCATGCCGTGCCGCCTGGCGGGCAGGCGCAGCACTACATCGACCAGGTCTGCACGCAGATGATTCCGGCGATCGCCACGCAAGGACTTGCCGAGGCGGTGGACGTGTTCTGCGAGCATCTGGCGTTCTCGCAGGCGCAGGCCGAACAGGTCTTCGTTGCGGCGCAAGCGCATGGTTTGCGCATCAAGATCCACGCCGAACAATTGAGCAACCAGCACGGCGCCGAACTGGCCGCACGCTACGGCGCGTTGTCGGCCGATCACATCGAGTACCTGGACCAGGCGGGCATTGCGGCGATGGCCGCTGCCGGCACGGTGGCAGTGCTGCTGCCAGGCGCGTTCTACTTCACCCGCGATACCCAACTGCCACCGATTGCCGCGCTGCGCACGGCCGGCGTGCCGCTGGCGTTGGCCACCGATTGCAACCCGGGCACCTCGCCGCTGACCAGCCCGCTGCTGGCGATGAACATGGCGGCGACGTTGTTCCGCATGACCGTGGACGAATGCATCGCCGGGTTCACCCGCGAGGCTGCGCGGGCGCTTGGCCGCAGCGAGCGCCTGGGCCAGTTGCGCGCCGGCATGGACTGCGACCTGGCGATCTGGAACATCGATGCGCCGGCCGATCTGGTCTACCGCATGGGCTTCAATCCTCTTCATGCCCGCGTCTGGCGCGGGCATCTGTGCTGAATCCGGAGTCGTCATGAGTGTTTCTGTTGTCTTGCAACCTGGCCAGGTCACGCTGGCGCAATGGCGTGCGCTGTATCGCGGTGCCGACGTCGCGTTGGACGATGCATGCGCTGCCGCGGTGGCGCGCAGCGCGCAAACGGTGGAGGCCATCGTGGCGCGTGGCGAGCCGGTGTATGGCGTCAACACCGGCTTCGGCAAGCTGGCCAGCGTGCGTATCGAGCGCGAGGATCTGCAGACCCTGCAGCGCAATATCGTGCTCTCGCACGCGGCAGGTGTGGGCGAGCCCACGCCGGTACCGGTGGTGCGGCTGATGATGGCGCTCAAGCTCACCAGCCTGGCCCAGGGCGCGTCCGGCGTGCAGCCGGGCACGCTGGCGTTGCTGGAAGCGATGCTGCGCGCCGGCATCACCCCGGTGGTGCCGTGCCAGGGCTCGGTGGGCGCTTCCGGCGACCTGGCACCGCTGTCGCATCTGGCCGCGGTGATGATCGGCGTTGGCGAAGCCTTCGTAGGCGCGCAGCGACTGCCTGCTGCCGACGCGCTTGCACATGCGCAGCTGCAGCCGCGCGTGCTGGGCGCAAAGGAAGGGTTGGCCCTGCTCAACGGCACCCAGTTTTCCACCGCCTGCGCCCTGGCCGGTCTGTTCGAGATCGAAACCGTCCTGCAGGCCGCGCTGGTCACCGGCGCGTTGTCGGTGGAAGCGGCCAAGGGCTCGGATACGCCCTTCGATGCGCGCATTCATGCCTTGCGCGGGCAGCCCGGGCAGATCGCCACTGCTGCCGCATTGCGCGCCCTGATGGCCGATTCGGCCATTCGCGAATCGCATCGGCTGGGCGATGTGCGCGTGCAGGACCCGTACTGCCTGCGCTGCCAGCCGCAGGTGATGGGGGCGGCGCTGGATGTGATGCGTCAGGCCGCGCGCACCCTGCAGATCGAAGCCAATGGCGTGTCCGATAACCCACTGGTCTTCAGCGACACCGGTGAAGCGCTGTCTGGCGGCAACTTCCACGCCGAGCCGGTCGCCTTCGCCGCGGACATGCTGGCGATGGCGGTCTGCGAAATCGGCTCGATCAGCGAACGCCGCACCGCGATGCTGGTCGACCCGGCACTGTCCGGCCTGCCCGCCTTTCTCACCCCGCGCCCGGGCCTGAACTCCGGCTTCATGATTCCGCAGGTGACCGCCGCCGCGCTGGTGTCGGAAAACAAGCAGCGCGCGTATCCGGCCAGTGTCGACTCGATTCCGACTTCGGCCAATCAGGAAGATCACGTGTCGATGGCTGCGCACGGTGCGCGCCGCTTGCTGGCGATGGCCGAGAACGCCGCCAACGTCATCGGCATCGAGCTGCTGGCCGCCGTGCAGGGCTGCGATTTCCATGCGCCACTGCGCTCCAGCACTGCGCTGGAAGCGGCGCGTGCCCTGTTGCGCGCGCAGGTGCCGACACTGCAGGACGACCGCTACTTTCATCCGGACATGCTGGCTGCCAGCGCATTGGTGCGCTCGGGCGCGCTGGCGCAGGCAGTGGCGATCCCGTTGCCGGGTGTGGAGCAGGACATATGAGTGGGCAGCGCTTATGCAGCGCGTCGATACCTGCCTCGACGCGGCCGCAACTGCAGTCTTTCGCGATCTCTCCAAGCATACGCACTTGCGATGACGCCGTGCCGCGCACGCGAGGCATCCGCAACGCCCAGCTGCGCAACGCATGCCGCACGCACGCAGCACGCGTGCATGGAGCGCAGCGATGAACGCCCTGCCCGACTGGCTGGAACTGCACCGCGGCGACGCGCCGTTGATCGTCAGTTTTCCGCATACCGGCACCGAGTTACCGGAGGACGTGGCCGACCAGTTCGTGTCGCCGTGGCTGGCGCGCCGCGATACCGATTGGTGGGTACACCATCTTTACGACTTCGCACAGGCGCTGGGCGCCACCACGCTGCGGACTGCCATCTCGCGCTCGGTCATCGACGTCAATCGCGACCCGAGCGGGGCCTCGCTGTATCCGGGCCAGAACACCACCGGTCTGTGCCCGCTCACCACCTTCGACGATCAGCCGCTGTATGCCGATGGTGCGGCACCGGATCAGGCGCAGATCGCGTTGCGTCGCACGCGCTGGTTCGACCCGTACCACGCCGCGCTTGCCGGGGAAATTACGCGCCTGCGCGCGCAGCACGCGAAGATCGTGGTCTACGACGCACATTCGATCCGCTCGTTCATCCCGCATCTGTTCGATGGCGAATTGCCGCAATTCAATATCGGCAGCAACGAGGACCGCAGCTGCGACCGGCGCCTGGTCGATGCGGTGGAGCGCCTGTGCCGCAGCAGCGGCTCCAGCACGGTGCGCAACGGCCGCTTCAAGGGCGGCTGGATCACCCGCCACTACGCGCAGCCCGCGCATGGCGTGCACACCTTGCAGATGGAACTGGCCTGTCGCGGCTACATGCGCGAGCCCGACAGCCTCACGCCCGAAAACTGGCCAACGCCGTGGCAGCCGGTACACGCCGTGGTGCTGCGCGCGGTACTGCGCCACGTGCTGCAGGCCTGCCTGCACTTCGCCAATGCGCCCTCCTCCGACACCGCGCCGCCTGCGGCCAACCGCTGATTGCAAGGAACCCGGCATGACCCGTCACGATGCAACCCGCGTCATCCGCGCCGCCACCGGCACCACGCTCACCGCCAAGAGCTGGCTCACCGAAGCGCCGCTGCGCATGTTGATGAACAACCTGGACCCGGACGTGGCCGAGCGCCCGCAGGAACTGGTGGTCTACGGCGGTATCGGCCGCGCCGCGCGCGACTGGGAATCCTTCGACGCCATCGTCGCTGCGCTCACGCGGCTGGACGAGGACCAAACCTTGCTGGTGCAGTCCGGCAAACCGGTGGGCGTGTTCCGCACCCATGCCGATGCGCCGCGCGTGCTGATCGCCAACTCCAACCTGGTGCCGCGCTGGGCCAACTGGGACCACTTCAACGAACTCGATCAAAAGGGCCTGGCCATGTACGGCCAGATGACCGCCGGCAGCTGGATCTACATCGGCGCGCAAGGCATCGTGCAGGGCACCTACGAAACCTTCGTGGAAATGGGCCGCCAGCACTACGCCGGCAACCTGGCTGGCAAGTGGCTGTTCACCGGCGGTCTCGGCGGCATGGGCGGCGCGCAACCGCTGGCGGCGGTAATGGCCGGCGCCTCGTGCCTGGCGGTGGAGTGCCGCCGCTCCAGCATCGACATGCGCCTGCGTACCGGGTATCTGGATACGTGGACCGACTCTCTGGACGAGGCGCTGCGCCTGATCGAGGAGTCGTGCACCGCGAAAAAACCGCTGTCGGTCGGCCTGCTCGGCAATGTCGCCGACGTGCTGGACGAACTGCTGCTGCGCGGGATCAAGCCGGATCTGTTGACCGACCAGACTTCTGCGCACGACCCGGTCAACGGCTACCTGCCGCAGGGCTGGAGCGTGGAAGAGTGGGACGCAAAACGCGTGAGCGCGCCCAAGGAAGTGGAAGCCGCTGCGCGCGAGTCGATGGCCAACCACATCCGCGCCATGCTCACTTTCCACGCGCTGGGCGTGCCTACCGTGGATTACGGCAACAACCTGCGCCAGATGGCGCTGGAAGCCGGCATCGATAACGCATTCGATTTCCCCGGCTTCGTGCCTGCCTACATCCGCCCGCTGTTCTGTCGCGGCATTGGCCCGTTCCGCTGGGTTGCGCTCAGCGGCGACCCGGACGACATCGCAAAGACCGACGCCAAGGTCAAGGAGCTCATCCCCGACGATGCGCACCTGCATCGCTGGCTCGACATGGCGGCCGAAAAGATCGCCTTCCAGGGCCTGCCCGCGCGCATCTGCTGGGTGGGCCTGGGCGATCGCCACCGGCTGGGCCTGGCCTTCAACGCCATGGTGCGCAGCGGCGAGCTGAAGGCGCCGGTGGTGATCGGCCGCGACCATCTGGATTCGGGCAGCGTGGCCTCGCCCAATCGCGAAACCGAAGCGATGGCCGACGGCTCGGACGCGGTCTCCGACTGGCCGCTGCTCAATGCCCTGCTCAACACCGCCAGCGGCGCCACCTGGGTGTCGCTGCATCACGGCGGCGGCGTCGGCATGGGCTTTTCGCAGCACGCCGGCATGGTCATCGTCTGCGACGGCAGCGAGGCCGCCGACAAGCGCATCGAACGGGTGCTCTGGAACGACCCGGCCACCGGGGTGATGCGCCACGCCGATGCCGGTTACGCCATTGCAACCGATTGCGCGAAGGAAAAAGGGCTGGATTTGCCTGGCATTCTTCGCTGACCCGGCCGAACAGCGCCACGCTTGGGGGCACCGCTGCAGCATCCGGGCCGCTCCCGCCCGCAGCTTTGTTCATGCATTCCGCGGTCCCCCGCAAGGGCCCGCTGTCGGGCCTCTTACGGCTGCCATTGGCCACATCAGATGCTGTGCGCCGGCACCATGCAGTTGCCGTGTCTGGGCACGATGTCCCGGATCAGGGCATGCGCCGGGGATCAGCCTCAAGTCTGCGCGTTGCAGGCCGACAAGATATGCAACGTTTCGAGGAATCCCCATGGGCATCCTGATCTACCTGGTGCCTGCATTCGCACTCTGGGCGCTGATCGCGACCGGGCTGGCATTCGTGCGTGGCCGCCAGCTGCGTGCCGAATCCGGCGAGCTTGCCAGTACGCAGGACAGCCTTGGCCGCTATCAGGCGGCGCTGTCGCAACTGAAGGCGCGAGCGGCGGCCACCACGCTGGAACTGGAATCGCTGCAGCGTAGCTATGCCGTGCTCAAGCAATCGCTGGAACAGCATGAGCAGAACGCCTCCGAGCAGCAGGCAGCCGCTGCCGGCCAGGTGATTCCCATGGTGCTGGTGCAGCGGCTGGATATCGCCAGCGAGATCGGCACGCTGTTCGCGCATGTGGCGCGCGTGGCGCGCAGCCTGCGTCGCTACAGCGCCTACAGCCGCGGCCACAACGCACCCGAGCCTGCCACCGCGCGCTACGACCTGCACTGGCTTGCCGATTGTCTGCACAGCTTCGATCAGATCGGTCATGCGCTGGTACGTGGCAATGTCGCTGCGCTGATCACCGCCTGCCAGGATCTGCTATCGATGTACGAGCACTACCTGAAGGATGGCTCCGGCTACAACAGCCGCGACACCTTCCAGCGCCTGAGCAACGATGTGCCGCTGTCCGAGGCCACTGATGCGATCCGCTCGATCATCGTCAAGGCGACGCTGGCGCAGGATGTGCGCGATGCGGTGCAGGACGACGAGGTGGCGGCGAACGTTGGGTGATTCAGGAATCGGGAATCGGGAATCGGGAATCGGGAATCGGGAATCGGGAATCGGGAATCGGGAATCGGGAATCGGGAATCGGGAATCGGGAAAGCGTGCGGCCTGATGCATCATGTGGGCAAGCGCTGGGCAGATAGCGTCGTCTTGCCGAGATAGCTGAGCGCTTGCCAGATGTGCTTCAAGAAAAAAGCGCACCGCTTGCTGTGCGCTTTTTCGTGCTTCAACGGTCCTGAGTCACTGACGAATGGAGCGATCCCTCTTAGCTGCCGGAGGACGACTCACGGGCGACATCAGCATGTCTGCCTGCATTGCACACTCCGATTCCAGCCGCCAACCACGTGGCATGGCGTCTGCCTGTCTCTAGCAGCCGCCCCCGCTCGTCTCCGACTTCATTGCGCCTTCTGCGGTAACGCGTAGGCGATCAACGCATCGCCTGCCGGGGTCTCCATGAAGTGGTGGCCGCCGGCCATGATAACCAGATACTCGCGTCCATCGTATTCGTACACCATCGGGTTGGCCTGGCCGCCGGCCGGCAACTTGGCATGCCACAGCTCCTTGCCGGTGGCCAGATCGATCGCGCGGATCAGGTCGTCGGTGGCTGCGGCAATGAAGATCAAACCGCTTGCCGTCACCACCGCGCCACCATTGTTCGGTGTACCGATTTCGATCGGCAGGCCGGAACGGATGCCGAACGGGCCATTGCCGCGCGCACTGCCGAACGGGCGGTCCCACAACGTCTTGCCGCTGGCCAGATCGATGGCGCGGATGCCGCCATACGGTGGCTCCTTGCACAGCAACTTGGTGAACGGCAGACGCCAGCCGGCATTGACGTTGACTGCATACGGCGTGCCGGTCTGCGGGTCGCCTGCGCCTTCCGCACCGCCCGCATCGCCACGCACTTCATCGCGCGGTGCCCAACCCAGCTTGTCGGCCTTGGCGCGCGGCACCAGCAGGTTGTAGTTGGGCATGTCGTTGTAATTGGCCACGATCACACCGCGGTGCGGATCTACCGCCACGCTGCCCCAATCCGAACCACCGTTGTAACCGGGGTACTCGATCGAATGCCGGTCCGCTTCCGGCGGCGTGTAGATGCCCTTATAGCTGGCCTTGCGGAACTGGATACGGCAAACCAGCTGGTCGATCGGGGTCATGCCCCACATGTCGCGTTCGGTCAGATCCGGCTTGCGCAACGTGTGATACAGCGAGAACGGCTGCGTCCTGGCACGCATCTGCGGCTCCACGCCACCGCCTGGCACCGCACGCTCTTCCACGCCCACCAGCGGCTTGCCGGTGCGCCGATCCAGGACGTACAGCTCGCCCTGCTTGCTCGGCAACAGCACCGCCGGCACGTTGACGCCGTCCTTGGGGAAGTCGATCAGGCTCGGCTGCGAGCCCAGGTCGTAGTCCCATGCATCGATGTGGGTGGTCTGGAAATTCCATACTGGCTTGCCGGTGGCGACATCCAGCGCCACCAGCGAGGTCGCGTAACGGTTTTCCTGCGGCGTGCGCGAGCTGCTCCAGTAATCGGCTGTGGAATTGCCCATCGGCAAATAGACATAGCCCAACTGCTCATCGGCTGCGGCGGTGGTCCACATATTGGGCGTGCCGCGTGTCCAGCTCTGGCCCGGCGGCGGTGCGCCGTTCCATTCCGGATGCGTCATGTCCCAGGCCCAACGCAACTTGCCGGTGACCGCGTCGAAGCCTTCGATCACACCGGAGGGCTCGTAACGCTTCTGCCCGTCGAGCACCTGATGCCCGGTGACCACCACGCCGCGCACGATGGCCGGCGGCGAATTGATCGACACATAGCCCGGCGGCGTCTGGCCCATACCGACGGTGATATCGACCTGACCGTTGCTGCCGAAATCCGGGCACGGCGTGCCGCTGCGTGCGTCCAGCGCAATCAAGCGCCCGTCGAGCGTGCCTTCGATCACGCGCGTGCCGCACAGCTGTGCGGTTGCTCCAGCATCCGCAGCGGTGGCAGCCGCCGGCACTTCGTAATACGAGACGCCACGGCATGCCGCCGTGTACGGAATCGCCTCGTCCTTGACCTTGGGATCGTAGCGCCAGCGCTGCTTGCCGCTGGCGGCATCCAGCGCAATCACCTGGTTGCGTGCAGTACATAGGTACAGGCTGTCGCCCACCTTCAGCGGCGTGGTTTCCGCACCCCAGCGCTTGTCCGGCAGATCGCCGGTGTGGAAAAGCCAGGCTTGCTGCAGCTGCGTCACATTGTCGCGATTGATCTGCTGCAGCGGCGAATAGCGCTGGCCGGCCTGGCTGCGTCCGTATGCGGCCCAATCGCCGTCGGCCGGTGCATTCGCCGGCTGTACGCCGGACGCCTCGACCGGGGCGGAGGTGTCGCGGTTGACCAGACCACCGAGCATGCCTGCCGCATGCGCCAGCGCGCCATCGGCTTCAGTCACGCCATGCGGCATGAACGCCAATGCGAACGCCACCACAAATACCATCGCCAGCGCACCGGCCAGGCTGCGCGATACCGTGCGCGACACAGGGCGATGCAGTTTCGGTAGCAACAGCGCAAGCACGAATGCCAGACCCACGATCAGGCCCAGACGCGGCACCCAGCGCCAGTAATCGCTGCCTGATTCCCACCACGTCCAGAGCAACGAAACCGCCACTACGCCGGCAAACCACCAGGCGCCCGCATTGCGGCCACGAAACAGCAGCACACCAGCAATCAGCATCGCCGCGCCGGCCGGTGCGTAATACCAAGAGCCGCCCAACGCAGCCAGCCACACGCCACCGGCAAGCAGCACCGCGCCCAGTAAAGCAATCACGCCTCCCAAGGTCGCCAGCGCCCAATGGCCGCGACCGGAAGGACGATCCAGAATCGTCATCCGTTGTTCCTCTTCGACTCAGCGGCGACGCAACGCCGCCGCACCACCCACAACCTTCGACCCGGGCCAGTGAAAGAGCCGCGATCTTTGCGGCGAACGCATGAAGACACTGCGTTGCAGATGTCAGCACTCGCCATAAAGCGTGGCGCCCCAAACCTTCGCGCATAAAAAAACGCCGGTTTTCACCGGCGTTTTTGCTCAACTGCGTCGCGTTGGCGCTGCGATCATGCGTCAGTTGGCGGCGCCTCGCTCACACTTGCGCCTGCTTCGTCCACCACCTCATCCACTTCATCCAGCGACGCGTCCAGGCGTTCCACCGCCTGCAACTTTTCGCCCTTGGACAAGCGGATCAGCGTGACGCCCTGCGTATTACGGCCAACGCGCGAGATCTCCGAACCACGCGTGCGCACCAGCGTGCCGCCATCTGAAATCAACAGCACTTCGTCGGTGGCGCCCAGCAGCACTGCACGCACCAGCTTGCCGTTGCGCTCGGTGGTCTGGATGCCGATCACGCCCTGGGTGCCACGCCCCTTGCGCGGGTACTCGGTCAGCGGGGTGCGCTTGCCGTAGCCGTTCTCGGTGGCCGTCAGGATGTAGGCCACATTGCCGTCGTCGGCGACCTCGATCACGGCAGACTCGCCGCCATCGGTGGCTTCCACCACGTCATCGACCTCCTCGCCTTCGATCTCTTCTTCGACACCGCCAGCACGCTCGGCCACGATCAGGCTGACCACTTCCTCGCCCTTGGTCAGACGAATACCGCGCACACCGGTGGCGGTACGGCCCATCGAACGCACGGTGGATTCGCCAAAGCGCACGGTCTTGCCGTTGGAAGCGAACAGCAACACGTCGCGGTCGCCATCGGTCAAGGCCACCCCGACCAGCGCATCACCCTCGTCCAGGTTGATGGCGATCTTGCCGCGCGCCAGACGGAAGGCGAATTCGCTCAACGGCGTCTTCTTGACCGTGCCGTTGCGTGTGGCGAAGAACACGTAGCGGTTGTCGGCGTATTCGCGCACCGGCAGCACCGCCTGCACGCGCTCGCCGGCTTCCAGCGGAATCCAGTTGATGATCGGCCTGCCACGCGCATTGGAGCCGGCTTCCGGCAACTGGTGCACCGGCAGCCAGAACACCTTGCCGCTGCTGGTGAAAGTCAGCAGCGTGTCGTGCGTGTTGACCAGCCACAGCTGGTCGATGAAATCTTCTTCCTTGGTCGCTGCGGCAGAGCGGCCACGGCCACCGCGGCGCTGCGCGCGGTACGCGCTCACCGGCTGGCGCTTGGCGTACCCGGCGTGCGACAGCGTCACCACCACGTCTTCCGGCGCGATCAGATCCAGGATGTCCAGATCTTCTTCGCTGTGACGGATTTCGGTGCGGCGCTCGTCGCCATATTCTTCGCGGATATTGATCAGCTCGTCGCGGATCACCTGCAGCAGCACGTCCGGGTTTTCCAGGATGCGGATCAGGCCTTCGATGACGCCGAGCAACTGCTTGTACTCGTCGGTCAGCTTTTCCTGTTCCAAACCAGTGAGGCGATGCAGACGCATTTCCAGGATCTGCGAGGCCTGCACTTCGCTGAGCTGGTAGAAGCCCTGGATCAGGCCCACGCCCGGCGGCAGATCTTCCGGCTTGGAGGCTTCGGCGCCGGCGGCGCCCAACAGCGCGCCCACCAGGCCCGGTTGCCAGGTCTTGGCCAGCATGCGCTCGCGCGCTTCCTGCGGGTTGGCCGAGGTCTTGATCAACTCGATCATTTCATCGATGTTGGCCAACGCAACGGTCAGGCCTTCCAGCACGTGCGCACGCGCACGCGCCTTGCGCAGTTCGAAAATGGTGCGACGGGTGACCACCTCGCGGCGGTGGCGGATGAACGCCTCCAGCATCTGCTTGAGGTTCATCAACTGCGGGCGGCCGTCGATCAGCGCCACCATGTTGATGCCGAACACCGCCTCCATCTGGGTCTGCTGGTACAGGTTGTTGAGCACAACCTCGGCAGATTCGCCGCGCTTGACTTCGATGTAGATGCGCATGCCGTCCTTGTCGGACTCATCGCGCAACTCGCTGATGCCTTCGAGCTTCTTTTCCTTGACCAGCTCGGCGATCTTCTCGATCAGCCGCGCCTTGTTGACCTGGTACGGGATCTCGGTGACGACGATCGCCTCGCGACCGTTGTCGGCCACTTCCACATCGGCCTTGGCGCGGATGCGCACACGGCCACGGCCGGTGCGGTAGCCGGCCGCGATGCCGGCGGTGCCGTTGATGATGCCGGCGGTGGGGAAATCCGGGCCGGGGATGTATTCCATCAGGCCTTCGACATCCAGCTCGGGTGTGTCGATCAGCGCGATGCAGGCGTTGATCGCCTCGGTCAGGTTATGCGGCGGGATATTGGTGGCCATGCCCACCGCGATACCGGCCGAGCCATTGACCAGCAGGCTCGGGAACCGGGTCGGCATGACCGTCGGTTCCTGTTCCTTTTCGTCGTAATTGGGCTGGAAATCGACGGTTTCCTTGTCGATGTCGGCCATCAGCTCATGCGCCAGCCGCGACATGCGCGACTCGGTGTAACGCATTGCCGCAGCGGAGTCGCCGTCGACCGAACCGAAGTTACCCTGACCGTCGACCATCATGTAGCGCAGCGAGAACGGCTGCGCCATGCGCACCAGCGTGTCGTACACCGACTGGTCGCCGTGCGGATGGTATTTACCGATGACGTCGCCGACGATACGCGCCGACTTGAAGTAGGCCTTGTTGCTGTGTGCGCCCAGCTCGTGCATCGCGTACAGCACGCGCCGGTGCACAGGCTTGAGGCCATCACGGGCATCGGGGAGTGCGCGGCCCACGATCACGCTCATCGCGTAATCGAGGTAGCTCTTGCGCATCTCGTCTTCCAGGTTGACCTGGATGATTTCCTTGGCGGTTTCTGCCATTCGGGTTCCGTATGTGAGGTGGCGGGCGAGCCGGAAAGCCGCGTCGGGAGCGCCCTTGCATCAGGCTGCCGACCCCACGCTCCCGCCGATCGATTCAAGCGCCGGATTGTACCACGGCAGGGCATCCCGACGCCTCCGCTTTACCAGCCAGAAACAAGCACTTGCAGGGAGTTTGGGCGGCGTTGGAAGCCGGGCGGCCGGCCCCGGGCTCAGGCGCCGAAGGCGGCCTGCATCCGCGCCAGGTCCGGCTGCGCGATCACGCCGCGTTCGGTGACGATTGCGTCGATCAGATCGCCCGGAGTGACGTCGAAAACCGGGTTCCAGGCATGGATGCCATCGGCCACCGTCCTGACCCCGCCCACGCCGAACAACTCGCCGGGATCGCGCTGCTCGATCTCGATCTGGTCCCCGCTGGCCGTTGCCATATCCACCGTGGACGACGGCGCCACCACCATGAATTTGACCCCGTGGTGGCGCGCGGCGATGGCCAGCTGGTAGGTGCCGATCTTGTTGGCGGTATCGCCATTGGCGCAGATACGATCGGCGCCGACGATCACCCACTGCACCAGTCCGGATTTCATCAGATGCGAGGCCGCCGAATCGGCGATCAGGGTGGCGTCGATACCGTCCTGCTGCAGCTCCCACACGGTCAGGCGTGCGCCCTGCAGCCACGGCCGGGTCTCTCCGGCGAACACCTTGGCAATGCGCTGTTGCGCCATGCCGGCGCGGATCACGCCCAGTGCGGTACCAAAGCCGGCGGTGGCCAGCGAGCCGGTGTTGCAATGGGTGAGCACGCCGCTGCCCGGTGCGATCAACGCGGCGCCAAGCGCGCCCATGTGGCGGTTGGCGGCCAGGTCTTCATCGGCGATGGCCTGCGCCTCGCGCGCGATCACCTCGCGCCAGTCGGCGCCGGCCGCGCCCAGTACGCGGCGCATGCGCATCAGCGCCCAGGCCAGGTTGACGGCAGTCGGACGCGCCGCGTTGAGCCGCAGCAGCGCCGGCTCCAGCTTCTGCAGCGCAGCGCTGCCGTCGTCGGCAGCGATGTCGCGCGCGGCCAGCACCACGCCCCAACCTGCCGCGATGCCGATCGCCGGCGCACCGCGCACGGCCAGGGAATGGATCGCCTCGGCCACCGCGTCGCTGCTGTCGCAACGCACATGCGCCACCTCGAACGGCAGCTTGCGTTGGTCGAGCAACTCAAGGGCATCGCCGGTCCACAGCAGTGGCCGGATGTGGTCGTAGCGGGCGTAATCGATATGGGCGCTGTCGTTCATGCGCCCATTGTAAGGCGCGCGCAGCGCCTGCGCCGTTGCACGACCGCGCGGCCTTGGCGCGGCGAACAAACCCACTGCGCAGCCGGCAGGCGGCCGCGGCCGGTGCCCGGAATCGGCAGGTACCACTCGTACACCTGCGCTGACGGCGCGTCGTCCCGACCCGCCTGACGACTGCGCGCGATGTCGTGTTGGCCGCTCTCAGTCGACGATGAACTCGGCGCGGCAGCCGTCGTTCACCCACACCCCGTCGCGGCTCCAGCCCCAGGTCTGGCCTTCCACGCAGGCCGTTTTGGACATCTGCCGGCCCAGGCGCACCGCACGTTCCACCGACACCCCGCAGGTGCGCCGCGCGTTTTTCTTCGATTCGCAGGTAACCATGCGCGGCACCGCGACGAAGCCGGAGCCATCTTCTGCGCCCACTTCGAATTCGCCGTCGCATCCACGCGAGACCCAGATTTCGTTGCGGCGAACGCCCCAGGTGCGCCCTTCCTTGCATGGCCACATCGAGCGTTGCCGCAGCAGCCGCACCGGCGCGCCCCGCAGCACCACCGGGCAGGCCACCGTGCCGCCGTTGGAATCGCAGCGCACCACGCGGCGCATCACGGTTGCGGTCTTCGCACGGGTCGCTGCGAATTCGGCGCGGCAGCCTTGTTCGACCCACACGCCGTCGCGTTCGACATCCCATTCGCTACCGCGGATGCAGCTGGTTTCGGAGAGCTGGCGCACCAGTTGCACGCCTTGGGCGGTGTCCATCGCGCAGTGCACGCGCGCCAGGTCCTTGGACTCGCAGCGCACCACGCCGGCTGCGCGGTCGGACGCGCGCGCATCGGCGAGCAGCAGCAGCGGCAAGCACCACAAACCGCATAAGCTGACCAGCCACTTCATGCCGACAATCCTCACCCCGAACGATCTTCGTCGCGCCCCCGTGGACGTGAAGATGAGAGCATCATCGATGTGAAGATAGCAATACGGCGCCAATGACAGCCAGATGACTCAGGCGCGGGCGAAGTCGAACGCCAGCACGTCGGCAATCTGCGTGGTGCCGCGCAAGGCCATCAACAGGCGATCCACGCCCACCGCCACACCGGCGCAGTCGGGCAACTGCGACAACACCGCCAGCAGGCGCTCGTCCAGCGGCAGCTGCGGCAATCCACGTGCCGCACGCAAGGCGTTGTCGCGCACGAAGCGCGCACGCTGCTCCTGCGCATCGTTCAGTTCGTGATAGCCATTGGCCACCTCGAAACTGCCCAGATACAGCTCGAAGCGCTCGGCGACCGGCGGGTCGTCGTGGCGGATCCGCGCCAACGCACACTGACTGGCCGGCCAATCGTGCACCACCGTCAGAGTGTCGGCGGCAAAGCCCGGCTGGATGCGATGGGTCATCAGCAGGTCCAGCCAATCGTCGCGGGTCAGACCCACAGGATCGATCGCCACGTCATGCAAGGCAGCGCGTAGCGTTTCGATCGGGTCGCACAATGGGTCGATGCCCAACGCCTGCACAAAGAGCGCGCGATACGTCAGCACCTGCACCCTCGCCTGGCGCCCGACCAGCGCCAGCGCGCGACGCACCAGTTCGATGGTCTCCTGCGCCAGGCTGCGATCGTTCCAGCCCACCCGATACCATTCGAGCATGCTGAACTCGGGGTTGTGACGGCCACCGGCTTCGCCGTTGCGAAACACCCGGCCCAGTTCGTAGCAATCGCCCAGGCCGGCGGCTAGCAGGCGTTTAAGCGGATACTCCGGCGAGGTACGCAACCAGCGCAGCGGCGCGCCAGCATCGACATGACCGGTGAAGCGCGTACTGAAACTTTCGATATTCGGTTCGGTATTGCCGGCCTCCGAAAGCACCGGCGTTTCCACTTCCAGCACGCCGCGTTCGGCGAAGAAGTCGCGGATCGTGGCGTTGAGCCGCGCCCGCAACTGCAGCGCGGCCAGATCCAACTGCGCCGTGCTCATGGCTGTTGGCCGTGGTCGCCCAGGAAGGCCAGCAGACGCGCTTCGTCCCAGATCTCCACGCCCAGCGACTGCGCCTTGTCGAGCTTGGAACCGGCTTCTTCGCCGGCCACCAGAAATGCCGTCTTCTTGGAGACGCTACCGGCGACCTTGGCGCCCAATGCTTCGAGCCGCTGCTTGGCCGCATCGCGCGTCAGCGCAGCCAGGGTCCCGGTGATGACCACGGTCTGGCCATCGAGCGGGCCGGCCTGCAGCGCATCGGCTTGGGGCAGACGCGCCAGCACGGTTTCCATCGCCTGCTGCGCCGCATTCGCGAGCGCAGTGTTTTCGGGGCGATCCAGCCATTGCAGCAACGCGGCCACCACGGGTGCCGGAACGCCGGCTTGCTGCAAGGCATCGGCACCGGCCGTGCGCAACGCAGCGAACGAATCCACCGCCGCGGCAAGCTGCTGCGCACGCACCGGCGTCACCTTGGGAATGTCCATGTCTTCCAACACGCTGGCAAAACTCAGCGCCTCGCGCAGCTTGGGCGAAGGTGGATGCGTATCGCCGATGCGCACGCCACGCTGCAGCAGGTCATCGATGGCCTGCTGATTGCCGGCCTGATCGAAGAAGTGCCCAAGCGAACGCGCCACTTCGCCGCCGATGTCCGGCACGCGCTTGAACAGCGGCCACGGCAGATGCCGGATCAATTCCAGGTCGCCGAACCAGGCCGACAACGCCTTGGCCGTGCTTTCGCCCACATGCTCGATACCCAGCGCAAACAGGAAACGCTCCAGCGTGGTGTCGCGCGATGTTTCGATCGCCTCGATCAGATTCTCCGCCCACTTGGTGGCGATCTTCTTGCGGTTCCAGTCGAAGCGCGGCAAGCCTGCGCGCAGCAGGTCGGCCTGCCAGGTCTGCGGCACGTCGCGCTCGCCGGCCAGGTCCACGCCGATGCCGACCACGCTGGTTTCCAGCTGCGCATATGCGCCGCTGGCCAGATGCTCGCGCGCCTCGCGCAAGAACGCGTGCGGACTCTCGGCCGTGCTGATCAGGCGCAATTGCAGCAGCTGATCCACGCTTAGCAGATACAGGTCGGCCACGCCTTTCACCAGGCCACTGTCGACCAGCACTTCGATGAATTTTTCGCCCAGGCCGTCCACATCCATCGCGCGCCGCGAGACAAAATGCCGGAACGCCTCCTTGCGCTGCGCCGGGCAGGTCAACTCGCCGGAACAGCGCCAGACCGCCTGACCTTCTTCGCGCACGATCTGCGAACCGCACACCGGGCATTGCGTCGGCATCTGCCAGGCCTGGGTACCGGGCGGGCGCTGGTCGGCCACCACAGCGGCCACTTCAGGAATGACATCCCCGGCGCGGCGCACGATCACCGTGTCGCCCACGCGCACATCCAGCCGCGCGATCTGGTCGGCGTTGTGCAGCGTGGCATTGGTGACGATCACCCCGGCCACATGCACCGGCTTCAGGCGCGCCACCGGCGTGGCCGCACCGGTGCGGCCGATCTGGATCTCGATCGCCTCCACCGTGGTGGACTGCTCCTGTGCGGGGAACTTGTGCGCAATCGCCCAACGCGGCGCGCGCGAGACGAAGCCCATTGCGCGTTGCCCGGCCAGATCGTCGAGCTTGTACACAACGCCATCGATATCGAAGGCCAGCCCATCGCGTGCGGCACCGATGCGCTGGTAATACGCCAGCAGACCATCGCTGCCCTGCACCACCTCGACCAGCGCGCTGACCGGAAAGCCCCACGCACGCAGTTGCGCCAGGATCGCCGAATGGGTCTGCGGCAATGCGCCTTCGCTCACTTCGCCGACGCCGTAGGCAAAGAAGCTCAGCGGGCGCTGCGCGGTGATGCGCGCATCCAGCTGGCGCAGCGAGCCGGCCGCGCCATTGCGCGGGTTGGCCAGCACCTTGCCGCCCTGCGCACGCATCTGTGCGTTGTAGGCCTCGAACGCGGCGCGCGGCATGTAGACCTCGCCGCGCACTTCCAGCACCTGCGGCCAGCCCTCGCCGCGCAGCCGCAATGGAATCGCCTTGACGGTGCGCAGGTTGGCGCTGACATCCTCGCCGGTGGCGCCATCGCCGCGCGTGGCGCCCTGCACGAACTCGCCATTCTCGTAGCGCAGGCTGATTGCCAGGCCATCGAGCTTGGGTTCGGCGGAAAACAGCGGTTGCTTGACCTCCAGCCGCTCGCTGATGCGCCGCACGAACTCGGTCACTTCCTCCTCGCTGAAGGCATTGCCCAACGACAGCATCGGCAAGGCATGCCGCACTTCGGCAAATCGCGAGGCGGCCAGATGGCCGACGCGCTGGGTTGGCGAATCGGCACTGGCCAATTCCGGGTGCGCGCGCTCCAAGGCCTCCAGCTCGCGCATCAACTTGTCGTAATCGGCGTCGGCCATCTGCGGCTCGTCGAGCACGTGATACTGGTAGTTGGCGTCTTCGATGCGACGGCGCAGGGCATCGATGCGCTGAGCGGGATCCGGGCTGGCAGTCATACGATCGCAGGGCTGGCTCTGGGCCGCCTATTCTAACGGGCCATGCCGATGCCAAGGTCAGCGGTGCGGGTGCCGTTCGCGATGACTGAGCGATGCTTGAGCGATGGATGAAGTCGTTTGCGTCGATGCGCACCGGGTGCGTCAGCACCCATTCGCATCCGGGCTGGACAGCGGGCCCGGCAGGAGCACGGCCATTACAGCCAGCCACCGTCACGCCACCTGTCTCTGCCGTCCAACGCCTGCAAGCACGCGTCGAACCAGTTTTATGGCAATTCCCCGATAGGCAGACAGACACAAACCCGCTAGCGTGGCGCCCTCTTTGCCCGCCGCCTATGGAGTTCACCGTGTCGTTGCCCGTCTCGCGCCGTTCGTTTCTCAGCCTCGCTACCACCGGCGTGGCGGTTTCCGCACTGGGGCTGGCACCCGCAGCCGAAGCGGCCCGCAAGCGCGCCGCGGCGCCGGCAACGCCGGGCGTGGCCGCGGCGGCCGGCACGGTCTACCTCAACCTCAACGAGCATCCGCTCGGGCCTGCCCCGGCCGCCTTGGACGCTGCCACCCGTTCGCTGGCACGCTCGGGCCGCTACCTGCTCGAGATGGAGCAGGATCTGCGTAACCTGATGACCGGCGAGCTGCAGCTGCCCAACGATCATCTGTCGTTATTCCCCGGGTCGCGGGACGCGCTGAACCGTGCCGGCAGCCTGTTCACGTCCGCGCGTGCAGGGCTGGTGGTGGCCGACCCTAGCTTCGACCCGTTGATCGAAAGCGCCACCGCCCGCGGCGTGGCCGTACGCAAGGTGCCGCTGCGTGCCGATGGCGCGCATGACGTCAAGGCGATGGCCAAGGCCGACCCGACTGCCGGCATGCTGTACCTGTGCAACCCCGGCAACGCCACCGGCGCCATCACCCCGCGCGCCGACATCGAATGGTTGCTGGCCAACAAACCGGCCAGCGCCGTGCTGGTGGTCGACGAGGCGTACATCCACTACAGCAACGAGCCCTCGGTGGCCGATCTGGTGCGTCAGCGCCAGGATCTGATCGTGCTGCGCAGCTTCTCCAAGCTCTACGGCATGGCCGGCCTGCGCCTGGGCGCCGCCCTTGCCCCGCCCGGCCTGCAGACCAAACTTGCCGCTTTCGGCAGCAACCCGGTGTCGGTTCCGGCAATGGCCGCCAGTATCGCCAGCCTGCGCGACCCGCTGCTGGTGCAGACCCGCCGCGCCGAGAACGCCCGCGTACGCGAGGAGACCATCGCCTGGGTCAAGGGCAAGGGCTACACCTGCCTGCCCTCGCAAGCCAACTGCTTCCTGCTGGACGTCAAGCGCGATGCGAGCGTGTTCGCCGATTCGATGCAAAAGCAGGGCGTCATCGTCGGCCGCAGCTGGCCGATCTGGCCCAAGCGCGTGCGCGTCAGCGTGGGGACCGAAGCGGAAATGCTGCGCTTCCGCGAGGCATTCGGGAAAGCCAAGCGTTGAGCACTCAGCACTGAGTGGTAGATCCTTCTCCCTGGGGACATTGTCCTCTTTCATGGGGGAGAAGGTGCTCCGAAGGGGTGGATGAGGATGCGAGCGACGCCTGGCGTTGTCCGGCTGCACGAGGGCTTCGCCCCGTACCCGCACCCCACCCCCTCTCCCGCAGGAGAGGGGCTTTAAGTTCCTAGCGATCCAATCCATCAGGCTCCGGTGCGCGCAGCGTGCGGCGGATCCACAGATAGCTGATGACGAAGGTCAGCGCCATCGAGCCGGCGTTCCACAACAGCAGCTCGTGCAGTAGCGGCGGGCCTTGCAGGATGTGCAGGTAATAGCGGCGATCCAGCAGCGCGATGGCGTGCGGCATCAACACGCTGACGAAAGGCGTCGGCACCGGCGCGACCAGCAACGTGATCGCGGCAGCAAAGCCCACGACCACCCAGGGCGAATGTCGCGGCCTTTTGCGCAGGCGCGCGGCGATCCTGGTGAAGATCCACAACAACGGCATCGCCAAGATCGCCCACAGCACCAGCAGCAATGCCACCGCCAACACGCCCTGCAGGCTCAACATGTCAACTCACCAGCGCGGCGACTTGGTCAGCGGCGGTGCCTGGTGCTGGCGATCGTAGGCGCGTAGTTCGTCGCGGATATGCGCAACACGCTGGCGGCCCAACGCATTGCGGCTGTCGTCCAAAACGACGCCATCCAGCAGCTCGGCCATGCGCTGCACGGTGGGCAGCATTTTTTCCCAGGCGTCGAGCGCAGTCATCGGTGCCGGCAGCGTGAGGAAGAACGCAATCGCCGGCGTCTGCATCTCGCGGATGTTGGCCATGTCGAAACTGCCGGGCTTGAGGATGCTGGCCATGCTGAAGATCGGCCCGCGCTCCGGATGGCCTTCCACCAGGCGGTGGAACACGTTCATGTGGCCGAACACCAGCCCGGTCTTCTCTGCGGCCACCACCACATCTTCGCCGCGCAGCACCTGGCCCGCCTTGGCGGCCACGAACAACGACACGATCTTGTCGAAATCCTGGTTCGGGCGCTTGCCGACCTCGTTACCGCCGGAAGCATCCTGCCCTTCCAGGTTGAGCTCGCTCTGCTCGACGCCTTCTGCGCGTTCTGCAGCGTCACCCTCCACACCAAACTCGCTGGAAATCACCGGCTCGCGCCGTTCGCGCGGCTGGCCCTCGTCCTTGTCGACCCGGCGCCCTTGCGGCGATTTCTTCGGGCGACCAAACAGGAAGATGGCCGCGACCAGCAGCAGTCCAGCGATCAGGATCCCGATCCGGATCATGGCCATGTCGGACATTCAGCGTGCCTCCGCATAAGAGTGACAGGTGTCGTTATTCCAACAAGCATGGCACGTCATGCCGCACCCGCCAAACGTGCGGCCTCTTCCAAGTCCACGCTGACCAGACGGCTGACGCCCGGCTCGCGCATGGTCACGCCGGAGAGCTGGCGCGCGGCTTCCATCGTGGCCTTGTTGTGGCTGACGAACAGGAACTGCACCTTTTCGCTCATCTCGCGCACCATGTTGGCAAGACGGCCGACATTGGCTTCGTCCAGCGGCGCGTCCACTTCGTCGAGCAGGCAGAACGGCGCCGGGTTGAGCTGGAAGATCGCAAACACCAGCGCCACCGCAGTCATTGCCTTCTCGCCGCCGGAAAGCAGCGAAATGCTCGACACGCGCTTGCCCGGCGGGCGCGCCATGATGGTGACGCCGGTGTCGAGCAGGTCTTCGCCGGTGAGTTCCAGATACGCATGGCCGCCGCCGAACAGGCGCGGGTACAGCGCCTGCACGCCGGAGTTGACGCGGTCGAAGGTGTCCTTGAAGCGGCCGCGGGTCTCGCGATCGATCTTGCGAATGGCTTCTTCCAGCGTTTCCAGCGCGGTGTTGAGATCCAGGTTCTGCGCGTCCAGGTATTCGGAGCGTTGCGCGGCCTCGCCGTACTCCTGGATGGCGGCCAGGTTCACCGGCTCCAGGCGACGCATGCGCGCGTCGATCTGGCCAACGGCCGCTTCCCATTCGGCCACGTTGGCCGCCTCGGGCAACCCGTTGACCACGTCTTCCAGCACGAAGCCCGCCTTGACCACCGCCGCTTCCAGTTGCTCGGCATTGAGCACCAGCGCCTGTTGATCGAGCTTGCGTTGCGAAATGCGCTCGCGCTGCGCCAGCGCTTGTTCGTCGCGTTGTTGGCGGGTCTGTTCGAAGCTGCGCAGCTCGCTGTCGATGCTGTCGAGCAGGGTGCGCGCTTCGCCCAGCGCGCGCTCGGTGCGCACGCGTTCGCTCAACGCGGCCTGATGTTCGTGTTCCAGTGTTTCCACCGGCGAATCGCCTTCGCTCAGCTGGGCGACCAGATCTTCCAGGCGCGTATCGAGCTGCCCGCGCTGGCTGTCCATGCGTTCCAGGGTCTGGCTCAGCGATGCGATCTGGGTGCGTTGCGACTCCAGCGTCAGCGCCAATGCATGCATCGCATCGCGCACGCCGCGCGCGGCATCGCGCGCCTGATCGCGTGCATCGGTGAGTTGACGGCGCTCGCTTTCCAGCGCTTCGCGCGTACCCTGCAGATCGCCCATCAAGGTGACCGCATCTTCGAGTTTTGCGCGCGCCTCGCGGGCCTGCTCGCGGCTGGTGTCCAGCGTTTCCAGCAGTTGCGCCAATTCGGTTTCGATGCGCTCGATGCGCGTGCGCGCCGCCTCGACCTTGCCCTGCTGACTCTGCAATTGCCCGGCCAGTTCGGAAACGCTGCGGTGCGCCATGTACAGCTGGCGCTGCGCGTCTTCGCGCTGCTGCTCTGCCGCCAGCGATTGTTCGCGAAAGCTGGAGAGCTGATGTTCAAGCTCGGCTTCGCGCTCCTGCAAGGTTTCGATCTGCGTACGCAGTTCTTGAATCTCGCGCTCACGCAGCAACGCGCCCTGCTTGGCCGCGCCCGAGCGCGAGACGCGCACCCAACCCTCGCCCAGCCGCTCGCCAGTGCGGGTGATCACCGAATCGCCTTCGGGCAGGCTGCGTTGCAGCGTGCGCGCAGCGTCCAGATCCTCGGCGGTGTGCAGACGCGCAAGCAGGCGACGGATCGCGATCGGCCCCTGCACCTTGGCGGCCAGCGAGGTCGGCGCGAAGCTCGCATTGTCAGTGGCACTGGACACCAGCGCGATGCGACCATCGCCCAACTCGCCCAGCGCGTCGACCAGTTGCTCCGGCGCCTCCACCAGCACGCCTTCGATCAACTGCCCCAAGGCGCCTTCGACCGCGTTTTCCCAGCCACTCTCGACGCTGATGCGCTCGCCCACGCGCGCGGCCGAATCCAGTCCGCGCGACTTCAGCCACGCCACTGCGGCGCCCTGCTCCTGGCCGAGCGCGGCCTGCTGCAGGGTTTCCAGCGACGACAGCCGGCCACGCGCAGCCTGCGCCTGTTTGCGCACTTCGGCCAGCTCGCCCTGGCTGGCGCGTTGCTGTTCCTGCAGCCCAGCGAGCGCGTGCTTGCGCGCCTCGACCTGCTCGGTCAGGCCGTCCAGCGAGGTCTTCTGGGTTTCATGGCGCAGTTCGATCTGCTCGAACGCCTCGGCCAATGCGTCCAGGTCCAGCCCGGCACGCTCGTTGACCAGTGCTTCGCGGCGGCGGTCGGCTTCCAGTGCCTGGCGGTCCAGATAATCGACGCGCGTGCGCTCCACTTCACCGGCACGCGAGGCTTCGCCGGTGTCGCGGTTATGGGTTTCCCAGCGCTGCTGCCAGTCGGCCAGCCGCGCTTCGGCTTCGCGTAGCGACTCCTGGCGGAATTCGTGGTCTTCGCGCAGTTGCTCCAGTTGCGGTTCGGCAGCGGCGACCGCTTCGCGCAGCACGCTCAATTTGGCCGAGTCGCCGCTGATGTGCTGGGTCAATTCCTGCAGCTGGCTCTGCGCCTCATCGCGCGCCTTGTGCAAGCGATGCGAGAGTTCGCGTTGGTGCTGGATCTGCTGCTCGATACGCGCCAACGCGCCACCGACCTGGTAGACGTCGGCTTGTGCCTTGGCCACCGCTTCGGCGGCTTCTTCGCGGCGCACGCGGCCGGTCTCGATGCGTGCTTCGGCATCGCGTTGCTCGGCAATCAATTGCTGCAGGCGTGTCTCTTCCTGATTCAACTTCTCGCGCAGGCCCTGCAACCGACCATCCAGACCGCGGTATTCCAGCGCCTTCCACTCGGCGTCCTTGATCCGGCGCTCTTCCTGCAGTGCCTGGTATTGCTCGGCCTGCCGCGCCTGGCGCTGCAGATGCGCCAGCTGCTTGGTGATTTCTTCGCGCAGGTCGCTCAGACGGTCGAGGTTTTCGCGCGTATGCCGAATACGCGTTTCGGTTTCCTTGCGGCGTTCCTTGTACTTGGAAATGCCGGCGGCTTCTTCCAGATAGACGCGCAGGTCTTCCGGGCGCGCTTCGATGATCTGGCTGATCATGCCCTGCTCGATGATCGAGTAGCTGCGCGGCCCAAGGCCGGTGCCCAGGAACAGATCGGTGATGTCGCGGCGCCGGCACTTGGTGCCGTTGAGGTAGTAGGCGCTATTGCCGTCGCGGCTGACCAGGCGCTTGACCGAGATCTCGTTGAACGAGGCGAACTCGCCACTGATGGTGTGGTCGGAGTTGTCGAAGATCAGCTCCACCGTCGCCTGCGATACCGGCTTGCGTGCCGAAGAGCCGGAAAAGATCACGTCGGTCAGTGAATCGCCACGCAGGCGACTGGCCGAGCTTTCGCCCATCACCCAACGCACCGCGTCGATGATGTTGGACTTGCCGCAACCATTGGGGCCGACGATGCCGGTCATGTTGGTGGGCAGGTGCAAGGTGGTCGGGTCGACGAACGACTTGAAACCGGACAGCTTGATCGTGGACAGGCGCATGGGGGGCTGGAGATTCCGGGCACCGCGCGGACCAAGCCGGCAGGCGCTTTTCCTGTGAAGCCAGCACCCAAGCCCTTGATCCATAAGATCCGCGGGCCGTGGAACCAGCAATGGGGCATGAGTATAACGGGCATGCCCGCACTGGCGGCGGCGCCCCAAAAACGAAGGGCGCCCAACAAGGCGCCCTTCGGATGACACATGTGGCCTGGATCAGGCGTCGGATTCGACGATGACCTTGACCGTGGTTTCCACATCCGCGTGCAGGTGCAGCACAACGTCGTATTCGCCGACATTGCGGAATGCGCCTTCGCCCAGGATCACTTCGCTCTTTTCCAGCGGCAGGCCGGCGGCGGTGAACGCCTCGGCGATGTCGCGCGGGCCAACCGAGCCGTACAGCTTGCCTTCGGTCGATGCATGCGCACCGATGGTGACGCTGGCGCCCTCGAACTTGGTGGCGCGGCTCTGTGCCTCGGCCAGGATGCTGTTGGCCTTGGCTTCGTACTCGGCGCGCTTGGTTTCGAACGCTTCAACGTTGGCAGCGGTGGCCGGCACGGCCTTGCCCTGCGGCACGAGGAAGTTGCGGCCGTAACCCGGCTTGACGCTGACCTTGTCGCCCAGGTTGCCCAGGTTGGTCACTTTCTGCAGAAGAATCAGATCCATGGTGGTACTCCGTTATTCGTTAGCGCCGGCATGTGGAGGGCGCAACGGGTGCTGTCCGAATAGGAGAAGCCGGGAATCGGGATTGGGGAATCGGGAATCGTAAAGCCCCGACTGACACTGCACACCGAACCACCAGCCTCTATCAATTTAATAACCCGCACATGGACGTGTGGCCTCTTGTGAGGGACCCACATACAACCTGCCGGTTTTGCCTGTGACCCACACAAACCCGTGCGGGTCGTGCGCAAGGAGCCGCAACAATGCGGACTCCTGCGCGGAACTGCTTAGACGTCGTGGTTGTCCGTGTACGGGATCAGCGCCAGGAAACGTGCGCGCTTGACGGCCGTGGCCAGCTGGCGCTGGTACTTGGACTTGGTACCGGTCACGCGGCTCGGCACGATCTTGCCGTTCTCGGTGAGGTACTGACGCAGGGTGTTGAGATCCTTGTAGTCGATCTCTTTGACGCCCTCGGCGGTGAACTTGCAGAACTTGCGACGACGGAAGAACTTGGACATGACAGCGCTCCTTAAGCGGCTTCGGCGTTGTCGCCGTCGTTATCGTTGGCGGCGGGCGCTTCGCCCTCTTCGTCGTCACGACGACGACGCTCGCTACGCTCGGGCTTGTCGCCCTTCTCGTCCTTGCTCTTCATGATCAGCGACTGCTCGGTGTCGGCGCCATCGCGCTTGACGACCAGGTGACGCAGCACCGCGTCGTTGAAGCGGAAGCTTTCCACCAGCTCGCTCAGCACGGCCTGGTCGACTTCGATATTGAGCAGCACGTAGTGCGCCTTCACCAGGTTCTGGATCGGGTAGGCCAGCTGACGACGGCCCCAGTCTTCCAGGCGGTGGATGGTGCCGTTACCGCCCTCGATCAGCGACTTGTAGCGCTCGATCATGGCCGGGACCTGCTCGCTCTGGTCCGGATGGACCAGGAACACGACTTCGTAATGACGACTCATGTTGTTTTACCTTTCGGATGTGGCCACGTGGGCCGGACAGCTCCCCGGTGGTCCGCGCAAGCGGCCGGTGGAGCAAGGGTTCCCGCCCGGAATCGGGCAGGAAGCAAGAAAGTATGGCAGATCAGATGCTTAGCCGCAACAGACCGGGCAAGGGGTACTTTCAAAGCCCCTCTCCTGCCGGGGCTCCACGGCGCGGTCTGCGCGCCACTGGCGCGCGTGGCTTGGAGCGCCCGCGCCGCAAGCGCGGGCTGGGGCGCAGAGCGGGGGTTGGGGTGAGGATACGGGGCAAAGCCACTCGTGTCGTTCAACCACGCGAAGCTTCGCCCGTCCCCTCATCCGACCCTTTTGGGGCAGCCTCTCCCGGTGGAAGAAGAAAACACTCCAGCGCCGCCTGGCTCAGGTCGCGCTCAGCGATGCTCGTCCGCGGTGGTGAAGCTCTCCCCGCAGCCACATTCGGCCGTGGCGTTGGGATTGCTGAAGGTGAAGGTCTCGCTCAGGCCGTGCTTGCCGAAGTCGATGCAGGTGCCATCCACCAGCGGCAGGCTGGCAGGGTCGACGAAGATGCGTACCCCGCCCTGCTCGAAGACCGCGTCGTCGTCGCGCGCCTCGCGTGCCAGGTCGGTGACGTGACCCCAGCCGGAACAACCGGTCTTGGTCACGCCAAAGCGCAGACCCAACGCACCCGGGGTCTGCTGCACGAAACGCTGCACGCGCTCCAGCGCGGCGGGGGTGAGGCTGACGGCCATGAGGGCACTCCGAAACAGTGGTGGCAAGTATAGCGAGGCCGCAACAACCGGGCAGAACGCTGAGTGGCGGCGTCCGCAACAGATGGGGGCAGCCTGCGCCTGCGACAAGCGCCGCCGTCGGCACGCGGTTCAGATGCTCGCGCCGGCGCGGCCGCAGCCAGTAAACTCGCAGGCCATTCAAGGTCGCTACGGCGAGGAACAGTCATGACGGTGGTCAGCGTTGAACATGCGCTTGCGGGAAAGCTCCCGGAAGGCGGCGAAGTCACGGTACGGGGGTGGGTGCGCACCTTGCGCGGATCTGCCGGACTGGCCTTCATCAACGTGACCGACGGCTCGTGCTTCGCTCCGATCCAGGTGGTGGCCAACGACACGCTGCCCAATTTCGACGAGATCAAGCGGCTGACCAGCGGCTGCTCGCTGATCGCCAAGGGCGTACTCGTCAAGTCGCAGGGCAAGGGCCAGTCGTTCGAGATCCAGGCCAGCGGCGTGGAGATCGTCGGTTGGGTCGAAGACCCGTTGACGTACCCGATCCAGCCCAAGCCGATGACGCCGGAATTCCTGCGTGAAGTGGCGCATCTGCGCCCGCGCACCAACCTGTTCGGTGCGGTGACCCGCATCCGCAACTGCCTGGCGCAGGCGGTGCATCGCTTCTTCCATCAGAACGGCTTCAACTGGATCAGCACGCCGATCATCACCACCTCCGATGCCGAAGGTGCCGGGCAGATGTTCCGCGTCTCCACGCTGGACATGGTCAACCTGCCACGCGATGCCAGCGGCAATGTGGATTTCAGCCGCGATTTCTTCGGCAAGGAAACCTTTCTGACCGTGTCCGGCCAGCTCAACGTGGAGGCGTACTGCCTGGCGCTGAGCAAGGTCTACACCTTCGGCCCGACCTTCCGTGCCGAGAACAGCCACACCACGCGCCATCTGGCCGAGTTCTGGATGATCGAGCCGGAAATCGCCTTTGCCGATCTTGCCGAAGACGCACGCCTGGCCGAGCAGTTCCTCAAATACCTGTTCCGCGCGGTGCTCGATGAGCGTGGCGACGACCTGGCGTTCCTGGCCGAGCGCGTGGACAAGAACGCAATCACCAAGCTCGAAGCGTTCATCAATGCACCGTTCGAGCAGATCGACTACACCGAGGCGGTGAAGCTGCTGCAGAACTCCGGCAAGAAGTTCGATTTCCCGGTGGAATGGGGCCTGGACCTGCAGACCGAGCACGAGCGCTGGCTCACCGAAGAACACATCGGCCGCCCGGTGGTGGTGACCAATTACCCCGAGCACATCAAGGCGTTCTACATGCGCTTGAACGAAGACGGCAAGACCGTTGCGGCGATGGACGTGCTGGCGCCGGGCATCGGCGAAATCATCGGCGGCAGCCAGCGTGAAGAACGCCTGGACGTGCTCGACGCGCGCATGGCGCAGTTCGGCCTGGATAAGGAGCACTACAGCTGGTATCGCGATTTCCGTCGCTACGGCTCGGTGCCGCATGCCGGCTTCGGCCTGGGCTTCGAGCGGCTGGTGGTGTACGTATGCGGGTTGAGCAACATCCGCGACGCGATCCCCTACCCGCGTGCGCCAGGCAGCGCGGAGTTCTGAGTGAGCTTGCCGGCCGCCGTCCCCCTGCTGCAATCGCTGGCCTTCTGGCTAGCGGCGATCATGGCCGGGCTGACGGCGGTACGGAGCGTGTTGCTGGCGCGGCTGGCAGCGCGCCAACTGGAGCCGCAACGCTGGTGGCAGACCGACGCCGCGCGCGCCGCAACCCGGCATGCCACCGGTCCAATGCGTTGGTCCATCGCCGCGTTGGTCATCGGCGCGACACTCCCCAAACTCGCACTCCTGCTGGCGGCCACATGACCCTGTTCTTCGCACTGTGTTTTGTGGGTGTCGCCGTCGCCGGGTTGACCGCGCTGCTGATCTTCTGGCCGCTGACCCTGGTGCACATGCGCGACCGCCACCCGGAGGCATTGGCCAGCTTCGGCGACCCGGCCTTCATCAGCCCTGTGGCGTTGCGCTGGTTATTGGCGCGCCGTTACCGCAGCTACCGCGACACTGCACTGTCCGGTCTGGCCACACCCGCCTGGCTCTCGCTGCTCACCATCTTTTTCGGCCTGGGCATGGCGGCCCTGCTCGGCCTGCTTTCCAAGGTAATGCAATGACTACTTACGAAGACACCCTGCAGGGCGCCCGCGACTCCTGGTGGCTGGCCACGATCGGCCGCACGCTGATCTGGGCGCGCCTGCGCGTCAACGAAGCCGGCACCGCCGAGGTACTGGACAGCGACGGCAAGACGCTGCCCTACGACAGCGAAGATAGCGCACGCGCAGCCTTGTTCGACGCCGAATTCGTGGCACTGGATGGGCTGGACGAGGAAGACGCACTCATCCGCGGCTTTTCGCTGCATGAAGTCTCGCCGCCCCAAGGTAACGACGATGCCGAGCTGCGTGCGCGCATGGTCGTGAACATGGGCGGCCGCGCCTGACATGTACGCCCCGCGCGCATTTGCGCAGACCGATCTGGCCTTGCTGGACTGGCTGTTCGCGCGCGATGCGTTCGTCACCCTGATCAGCCAGGACGAGGGCGGGCAGCCGGCGATCTCGCACCTGCCGGTGCTGTATCAGCGCGATGGCCAGGATGTCGTGATCGAAGGCCATTGGGCACGCCCCAATCCGCAGGCGCACACTGCTGGCGACGCGGTACTGGTGTTGCAGGGCCCGCATGCCTATGTCTCGCCCACCTGGTACCTGGACAAGGACGCAGCTGCGCGTGTACCCACCTGGAACTACGCCGTTGCGCACCTGCATGGACGCTGCAACCAGGTGAGCGATGAAGACGCGCTGGGCAGTTTGATTGCGCGCATGAGCGCGCACTTCGAGCAACGCGTGGGCAGCGATTGGCAGTTCGAAATGGAGCGCGACAGTCATCGCCGGCAATTGCGCGGCCTGGTCGGCTTCCGCTTCGTTCCAAGCCGCATCGAGCTCACCTTCAAGCTGAGCCAGAACCATCCGGCCGGCAATCAACGCAGTGTCGCCCAGTTCCTGACGCAGCAAGCCGACCAAGACGCGCACGCCATCGCGGCATTGATGCAGGCGGCGCTGGACGCCGATAAGACGCGCTGAGGCAGCCGTATTCGTACCCCGAACGGCTAGTCACCAAACGGCTGGGGCGCGTCGGCCACACTGCGGCCGACGCCTGCATCGGCCCGCGCACAGGTCATTGCAGGTGTCCCCACTTCGCAAGGAATTGCCCTTCGCGACGCTCATGGCATGAGCAGTAGTTTGCCGGTGCGGTCATGTTCGAGCATTCGCCCCAGCCATTGAATCGACTCCAAATTGCCGCCTCGCGCGCCGGCAACGGCACCATTGCCGGCCTTGGACAGCGCGCCAGCCAGATCGGCGCTTTTGGCGCTCAGAAATGTGCCGACGTCGATGTACCGCAGTGCATGCCGACACGCCTCAGCCGGCGCGGCGCATGTGCTGCGCTACGCAGCCATCGGATGACTCACTGTTACCGTCGATTGCAGCTTCAAGTGGAGAAAGGCCCTGGGCGATCGCATAACGGGTCAGCTGAGCGATGCTTTGGATATTGAGCTTCAACATGCAGTTTTCGCGATGCGTCCCCACCGTCTTCACGCTCAGGTGCAAGCGGTTGGCGATCTGCCTGGTGGACAGGCCTTCCGAATAGAGCTGCACGATTTCGCGCTCGCGTGAGGTGAGTCGGGTGTAGGCCGAATCGGCCTTGGCGGCTCGACGCAGCCCGGCGATCAGCGAACGCGACATCTGCGGGCTGATATAGGTCTGATCCTGGATGACGCATTGAATCGCCCGCAGCAATTCGGCAAAGCGACTGGTTCGCGCCAGATATGCCTTGGCGCCGGCTTCGAAGACTGCGCTGGCCTGGGTACAGGCATCGGACGGAGCGATACAGATTGCCCGGCTGTTGGGGCTGCGCTGCATCAAGCGCCGCGTCAGATCGATACCATTGAGGCCGGGTAGTAGCACATCCACCAGAACGATATCAGGGCGCTCTCTGGCGGCGATCTGAAGACATGCAAGCCCGTCTTCTGCATGGCCTACCACTTCGATACCGGGAACCTTTTGCAGCAAAGCGACCATCCCTTCCACAAGGATGGTGCGATCGGCAGCGACGACGATACGTGTCTTCATCATACCCTCTGGTGCACGAATGGGGACCGCGCTGTGCAGCGGCTTGCACGCGGCGCGCTGCAGCGAATCGGCAGATGCTCGGCAGGAGCACTTGAGCGAGCTTGTCACACGCTTATCTCCGGGCCATCGGTCTTGAACTGATTTGGCGAGCATCAGATGCTGGTATCGACAGCGCCGCTAATGTCGCTGAGGCGCCGTGTCGGGTGCGCCTGCCTGAAGCGTGTTACGCAATTTGCGCCGACGCCGAAGCGAGCTATGCCGCACGATGCGAACGCGCGCTGCCACCTGATGCCCGGCAGGCCGTGCCAAACCGCACTCTACGGACGGGCAAAGAAGGGCGCACGTGGGTCTGAGCGCATTTCATGCGCGAACGATCAGGACTCGTCTGACATCATCTGCCTGGCAAGGCCGGTCAGTTGCTGGCGCACCTGATCCAGGCGCGGGTCGGCCTGCATCTCACGCTGCAGGTCCAACAGACCCGCGGCAAGTTCGCCACGGGCGCGGATGCTTTCGGATTCGGCCGACGCACGCTGCGACTGGATCGCGGCAGCGGCTTGTTGGCCGGAATCGCCGCGCACGACCGTTTCCATGACCTCGACCATGCGTTGCAGCAGGCGATACACCGCGCTTGCCGAGAAGCCGCCCATCATCGCCAATGCGGGCTTTCCGAACGCGCCCAGGCTGCTGTCAGCAAAAAGATTCTCCGGCAGCAACTCCACCAGGATCAGGCCAGCGATGAGACCGAGGATCATGCGCGCGGCATAGGAGGAATCGAAGCGCGGATCGTATGTTGCGTCGGCAACGTAACGATGGGCTTGGAACAACGCGGAAAACGCTGCACCGAGTCCGGCACAGGCCAGGATGAACATCACGTTCCAGCCCAGCGTGCTCCCCGAGGAAGCGAGGAAGCCCAGCGTGATGTTGTGCTCGTTCACCAGGCTGGACATTGCCAGACCGACCACTGAGGCCAGGCAACCGACCGAGGTCAAGGTCAAGGTGCGGATCAACGGAATCGGCCCCAGCCAGCGCAACCAGCCACCGCGCAGGCGCTCGCGCTCGATCAGCACCACCGCCTGCGGCGTTGCCGGCTGGATCGCACGCACCAGCTGTCGGTGCAGACCGGCCAATTCGCGCGCGCCGGATTCGCCGTGCAAGGAGGCGCCAGGCATCACGCGCAGCTCTGCCAGCCGGCCAGGCAGATCGGGAGACATCGCCAGACCTTGCTTCAGTGCGTAGGACACCATCGCCCGGCATTCGAGCTCCAGTTGTTCGAGCACGCTGGAAAATGCCGGCCCGCCGAAATCCGCCGGCGGGACCGGATGGGCCACTGCACGTCGTCGTAGGCCGGCGCGCCGACTGGCTCGCTTCCACATAAATGACGTCCTTACTGGCAGCCAGGCGGCGACGACACCTCAAGGCATCCGCTCGAACAGCGCCGTCTCTCGCTGTCCCTTCAACAGCAATGCAAGCTCGGCACTGCCATCTGCACGAACCTGCAGACTGGCCTGGGCATCGCTGAGCTGACGGCAATAGCCTCTATCGTTGGCCACGACCCAGGCATTCAACGCACCTGCTGCACGCCCGGCATAGCGCAATTCCACCTGGCAATCCCGTGGAGCACCGTAACGCAGGCGACCGAGCACGTCGCCGGGACGGATCGTGGTCGCCACGATCTCCAGCTGGGCGGAGATCAGCCCCGCACCACGCCAGCGCCCGGCTTCGGCCAATCCAGCACTGCTCTGACTCAGGGCAACGACCAACGGCGAGGCGCCGCCAGACAAGGTGAGCTGCATCCCGTGCGCCCCACCATCTGCGATCTGGAGTTGGGCAACCCCGCCGGTCAGCGCCTCGCAGAACTTGCCGCCATTGCGCGACAGCAACCCATACCCGTCCGGCTGCGCGCGCAACTCGAGCGCGCAACTGTAGGGAGGCCCGAATCGCAGATCCGCCACCTGGGTGCCCTCGCCTCCAGCCGCGCGCGCACTCAGACGGACGTAGACCGGGCCGGTACTGCCGCTGGCGGACAGGATGCCGCGCCAGTCACCAGCCGGAATCCCGCCCGCCGGAGCTGCCTGCGCTGCGGTCAGCGATACACACAAGGCAAGTGCCGAGGTGATGCGCAAAATGTGATGTCGATAGCGATGTTGACCAGCCATGAAAAAGCTCCGATAAGAAATTGGAAAGCATGGAGAGATCGATCACGCTGCCGCTCAGCACACCGAACGCAGCGATGACCAGAACAACAAGCAGGCAGATGACGAAGCTGGATCGCAGCTTGCGCCAGGACTGCCGACAGAGATCTGCATGCAAGGTGGCCACATCGGTTCCCAGCCGCTCGGCGAGCGCCCGGGCATCAGCATCCGACAGCAGCAGCCTCACCGCAGCGCTCCTGGATCGGATAGTGGCACGTCCATGAACGGGTGCAGCGTCCACTCCTTCAACGCGACACCATCGAACCAAAGCACGCCATGCGGACGCTCGGTTCCTTGATAGCTGATCTTCAGCGTATGCCCAGGCGTCCGGCCACCTGGCGGCGCAAGACGCAATGCCAACCCGGGCGCACCGTCGGCCTGCGTGACCGGCTCGATCTGCACTTGCAGCGTCAACGAAAACTCGCTGATTTGCTGCAGCCGCAGCGCACGCAATTGGCACACAGGAATGGAGAACAGGGTTGCCGTTTCGGCCTGCGCCGTTTGCTCTGCATCCATGCACTGCACCCACAGGTCGCATGCGGCCGCCGCGGCATTTACAACTGCAGCGTGCCGCTGGCGGCACCGCTGTTGCGCGCGTCGGACTGCCTGGTCGAGCAGCTCCACGAAGGTGTCGAGGCAATCGCTCGCACGTGCCATCTATGCCTCCGTCAGCCATACCGGCTTGCGCTTGAACCCGACGTGGTAGCACAGCCATTGCAGCACGACCTGGTGCTCGCCCAACTGCAGGATATTGAAGCTCTTCTCGATTCCGAGAATCGCCCCCCTGGGCGCTTCGCTGAGGCAGCGATTGAGCAACTGCTGCGCGGCTTCGACCTGCTCGGCAGTCTGCATTTTTGCCGGGTTGTCGCTGCCGACGACGATGCGCTTGATGAAACTGACTTCTGAAAAATCCATCATCGGCAACGACTCGGGTTAGGGGAAAGTACGGGACGCACCAGCGACGTTACGGCACCGGCACAGGTGCGGTGACTTTGCGTGGGGCCGCAGCGGTCTGCAGGATGTCGAGCACACGCGACAGGCCTTCGGGCGTGCCGCGATCTTCGGCGTGCAGCGCGACGTGATACTTGGCCGAGTTATCCGAAGAGCGGGTATTTTCCTTGTGGCTGGACACGGAGCCCTGCACGTTGACCTTGGCTTTGAAGACACCCCAGCCGACGCTGGCTTCCAGATCCACCTTGAGGCTCTTGTCTTCGGCTTCCTTTTCCGAGAACGAGGATTTGACTTCCATATCGAAGGTGACGTCCACGGTCTGAATGCTCAGGTTGGGTACGTTGACGAGGGTCAACAGCGGTACAACGATCTCCACTTCCTCCTCTGCCATGCCGGTACCGCTAGGGTCTTCGACCGGGCGCTTGAATTTGAACTGCGCGGTGCGCGTGCCGCCGTTCCCGTTGGGATCGGCAGGGTCGGTTGGCGGCAGAAAGCCGATGACCTTGATGAAGTCGGCGGTGGCCCGTGCCAGCATGACCTGCGCATCGCAGGCTGCACGCAACGGGGCGCCGATCAGGTCTGCCATCGGCAGGCCCTTGAACTGGTCGGACATGTTGACGATATCGCTCATGATGTTCTCCTGAAGAACGGTTGTTTAAGAAGAAAGCGATGACGGCGGGCGTTACTCTCCCTTGACCGTCTTGAACACACCTTGCGACTGCGCAAGGCGATTGATGAGACGTGCCACGCCCTCGGTCGGCTCGCTGCCTTCCACGCGCAGCACGACGTGCACCGCACTGTTTCGTGCATTTTTTGCGTTGGAGCCGAGGTCGATGCCGATCTGGCCTGGCAGCGCCGGCGGCTTGGGATGCCAGTCCTCGACGACGGATGCAACCGCCAACGCATCCGGCACGCCTGCTTCGTCCAGCTCGCTGAGTTCACCGAGCTGTGCATCGAAACTGATCTCTACATCCTTGATCCGCAGGACGTTGGACGACACCAGCGGCAACAGCGGTGCCCGATACAGGTCTTCGTCGTTCTCACCCGCTTCCGGGTGCTGCGACGGCAAGCGGATCAGGACGCTTCTGGGACGGTTGTCTTCGTCGAAGAACGCACCCAGGTTGGCCATCTGGTGTTGCTCGATCCGGTCCTGGGCGTCGATGACCGCGCCGGCCAGTGCTTCGATCAGATCATTGAGGGATATCTGCGCCATGTCGGGCTCGTCGGTGGGAAGTGTCGCTGGGCCGCTGCCGGCTCAGACCGAGTCGGGAAAGGAATCCACGCGCGCCAGCCAGCCCTTGAGAAACTTGCCAAGCGCCGGTCGCGCTGCGACGAGCCTGTGGTAATAGTCCCTGCGGCCGGCCTTGTAGCGTGCATACAGGTCTTGCTGGTTGCTGGATGCCAGCGCCGCGAAGGTGGCCGGCCCCATGCGGCCGTCAGCGACCAACTTGCCGCCGGTCTGGCTGTTGAGCACGGTCTGCAATAGTTTGATGGCGTTGTTGCCGGCGTTGACGTAGAAGTCGAACACGATGTTGGCTAACGGCTGCAGCGCGATCTGATCGGCGCGCAGCCGGTCCCAGTACTGCGCCTTGTAGATGACACCAGCCTGGGCGTCGGTCAACGCACGCAGGTTCGCCAGACTTGGCTCGATGCCCAGCAGGTTCTGCGCGTAGGCCTTGAAGGTCGACAGGGTGATGCCCTTGTTGGTGGCTCCGCCCGGATCGACGGGATCGTTGACGAAGCCGCCTTCGTGTTTGAGCAAGGTCGGAAAGAATGCGTTGAAGTCGGCCATCGGCGCCACCTGTGGAGTTGATCGGTGGCGCCAGTTTCCCCAGGGGTGCACTGGCCGCACATCGGTCGTTCGCCGAGACCGGGAAGCCTGAAAGCTGATTCATCCTGGGCGCTCATAGAAGCCGCCACCGCCACGTTTTCTGGAATACTGCACGCATGAACGAGCTTAACCACTTGCTTGAAAACAACCGCGCCTGGTCCGAGCGTATCCGCCGCGAGGATCCGGAATTCTTTTCCAAGCTCTCGACCCAGCAGACGCCGGAATATCTGTGGATCGGCTGCTCCGATTCGCGCGTGCCGGCCAACCAGATCATCGACATGGCGCCGGGCGAAGTCTTCGTCCACCGGAATATCGCCAACGTGGTCGTGCATACCGATCTGAATTGCCTGTCGGTGATCCAGTTCGCGGTGGATGTGCTCAAGGTCAAGCACGTGCTGGTGGTCGGCCATTACGGCTGCGGCGGCGTGTTCGCCAGCCTGACCCAGAAGCGCATGGGCCTGGTCGACAACTGGATCCGCCACGTCACCGACGTGGCCGACAAGCACGAAGCCTGCCTGCACAACGCCGGCGAGCTGTCGGTGCAGCACGCACGCCTGTGCGAGCTCAACGTGCTCGAACAAGTGGTCAACGTGTGCCGCACCACCATCGTGCACGATGCCTGGGAGCGCGGCCAGCAATTGAGCGTGCATGGCTGGGTATACAGCCTACGCGATGGCCGCGCGCACGACCTGGGCATGTCGATCGACCGCCCCGAGTTGCTGCAGGAACGCTATGACGCAGCGCTGGCGCGGATTCAGGCCGATCGCGCCGAGCGCTGAGCCGCACGCACACCTGGCCGGCCGCAGCGTCCATGGGACATAGGCGGCCGGCTGAGCCGGATACCTTACTTTGCCGAGGAACGTCGATGCTGATCCCGCCGATCAACCTGCACGCCTGGATCGAGGAACACCGCCATCTGCTCAAACCGCCGGTGGGCAACAAGTGCATCCAGCAGGATGGCTTCATCATCATGGTGGTCGGCGGGCCAAACGCGCGCACCGACTATCACTACGACGAAGGCCCGGAGTGGTTCTTCCAGCTCGAAGGCGAAATGGTGCTGAAGGTGCAGGACGAGGGCGTGGCGCGCGACATTCCGATCCGTGCCGGCGAAGTCTTTCTGCTGCCGCCCAAGGTGCCGCACTCGCCGCAACGCGCGGCCGGCTCGATCGGCCTGGTGATCGAACGCGAGCGCCTGCCCAACGAGCAGGACGGCCTGCAATGGTATTGCCCGCAGTGCAATCACAAGTTGTATGAAGCGATGTTTCCGCTGAAGAACATCGAAACCGACTTCCCGCCGGTGTTCGATCGCTTCTACCGTTCGCTGGCGCTGCGCACCTGTTCGCAGTGCGGGCATCTGCATCCTGCGCCCGAGCGCTATGCCACGGTCGAGGACTGACAGCGCGATGGCATGCGGCCGCGCGCAGCAGGTTTGCCGCTCGCATGCTCTGAAACCGGCACCATGCTGCGCGCACTGATCGACCTCAAACCGCGCGACGTGCCCCTGCGCGTCGCGCTGCGCAACACCGTTGCAGTCGTTCTGCCGCTGGCGATCGGCGTGGCGACCGGGCAGGTTGCCGCCGGCCTGGCGGTGTGCAGCGGCGCGCTCAATACCATGTTTTCCGACCAGCCCGGGCCGTATCGCGCGCGTCTGCAACGCATGTTGATGGCAGCCCTGGCGGCCGGCCTGGCTGCCTTGCTCGGCATCTGGGTCGGCCACAATACGCCGACGCTGGTGCTGGCCGGCCTGTTGCTCGGCCTGGGCGGCGGCTTGCTGGTGGCGCTCGGACCGGTGGCCGCGCGGGTGGGCCTGACCAGCATGATCCTGCTGGTGGTCAGCGCAGACATGCGGCTACCGGTGCAGCAGGCACCCGGTGTAGCGGCGCTGATCTTCGCTGGCGGACTGCTGCAGGTGGTGCTGGCGTTGGCGGCGTGGCCGCTGCAGCGTTATCGCCCGGAACGCTTTGCATTGGCAGACCTGATGCGCCAGCTGGCCGGCATCGCGCGGCAGCGCCCGGACGCCAGTGCGGCGCCGCCGGCGACGCAGGAAGTACTCGACGCGATGGTGATGCTGCACGGCGAGCATCGCTCGCGCGCGATCGCGGTGCAGAGCTTTCGCATCATCGCCGAGCTGTGCGATCGGGTGCGGCTGGAGCTGCTGTCGTTGGCCGATGCCGAGACGCGCCTGACCGACTCGCAGGCGCGACCGGCGATCGAACGCGTGCTCGAACGCAGCGCCATCGTGCTGGAACAGCTCGCGCACGCGATGACCATGGGTGAAGACCCGCAGGCCGCCAATGCCTCGATGACCGGGTTCGACGATCTGGTCGGTGCATTGGCACAGTTTCAGCACGACAACGCCGACACGCGCGAACGCCGCCTGGTGCGTGTCGCCGTCGCGCGCGCGCAAGGCCTGGGCGGCCAGCTGCGCGCGCTGATCCGCAACGCGCACTGGGCCAGCAGCCGTGGCGAAATCCAGGCGCAACTGGCCGAAGCGCGGCTGCCGTCGGCGTTGCGCCCGGCCGCGACCTGGGCCACGTTGCGCGCGAATCTGGACCTGTCGTCGGTCGCCTTCCGGCACGCGTTGCGCTGCGGCGTGTGCCTGGCGCTGGCCATCGCCTTCCAGCGCTGGCAGCAGATTCCGCACGGCTTCTGGATTCCGATGACCACCGCCATCGTGCTCAAGCCCGATTTCGGCGGCACCTTCAGCTTTGGCGCGTTGCGCGTGGCCGGCACCTTCGTCGGACTATTGCTTGCCACCTTGCTCGCGCACCTGGCCATGGACGGCGCCAGAGTCCGCATGGCCCTGCTGGCGCTGTTTTGCCTCGGGTTTCGCTTGCTGACACAGGTGAACTACGGCATCGGCGTGGCGTTTTTGACTGGCATGCTGGTGCTGCTGCTGTCCTTCGAAGGCGTTGCACCGGGCGAAGCGGTCGGCGCGCGCCTGCAGGCGACAGTGGCCGGCAGCGCGCTGGCGCTGGTCGCCTATGCGTTGTGGCCCACGCGCGAACGCCGGCAGATTCGCGCCTCGCTGGCGCACTTGCTCAGCGCATATCGCGACCATCTCCGCCATGTGCTGCTCGGCCAGATGGAGGGCCTGAGCGATACGCGTGCCGCCGCGCGTGTTGCCCGCACCAATGCACAGGCCTCGATCGAGCGTCTTCGCGGCGAACCGCGCAGCCGCCGCAACCTGCAGGAGCTCAAGCTGGCCGAATCGCTGCTGGCCAATGGCAACCGGCTGATCCGCGCCAGCTTGTTGCTGGAAGCGGCGCTGCGCGATGGCCATCCGTTGCCCACGCTGGACGCGCTGCCCATCTTCGCGCGGCAGGCCGATGAGGCGCTGTCCGCGGTGATCGACTGCCTACGCACTGGCGGTATTCCTGCCGCGACCACCTTGCGCAACGCCGAGCGCCAGCTTTCCGATGCGCTGGCCGCATTGCCCGACAGTTCCCCAACCACCGCCGCGCTGGCCGACACCATCGACCGCGTCACCGACAGCATCGGCACGCTCACCCACCTGCTGCGCCCTGCCCGACCGGCCTCGGCCGATGCGCCGGCCGTGCATGACGGCGTGCACGATGCGGGCAGGTAAACTGCCGCCCTGATCCGTGTTGCGAGCCCGACGATGACCGACCTGCTGTCCCGCGCCCATGCTGTCGCCCTGGATGCCGCCGACCCGCTGCGCGGCCTGCGCGATGCCTTCGTGTTCCCGCAGCACGGCGATGACGATCAGACCTATTTCGTCGGCAATTCGCTCGGCCTGCAGCCGCGTGCGGCACGTGCGATGGTGGACGAGGTGCTCGACCGGTGGGGCGCGCTGGCGGTGGAAGGTCACTTCACCGGCCCGACCCAATGGCTGACCTACCACCAACTGGTGCGCGACGGGCTGGCGCGCGTGGTCGGCGCGCAACCCGGCGAAGTGGTGGCGATGAACACCCTCAGCGTCAATCTGCATCTGATGATGGCCAGCTTCTACCGCCCCACTGCCGAGCGCGGCGCGATCCTGATCGAGGCAGGCGCATTTCCATCCGACCGCCACGCGGTGGAATCGCAGCTGCGCCTGCACGGGTTGGACCCGGCCACGCATCTGATCGAAGTGGACGCCGACGAACCCAACGGCACCGTCTCGATGACGGCCATTGCCGAAGCCATCGCGCAGCATGGCCCGCGCCTGGCCTTGGTGCTGTGGCCGGGCATCCAGTACCGCACCGGGCAGGCCTTCGACCTGGCCGAGATCGTGCGGCTGGCGCGCGCGCAGGGCGCGGCGGTGGGTTTCGATCTGGCGCACGCGGTGGGCAATCTCCCGCTGACCCTGCACGACGACGGCGTGGATTTCGCGGTGTGGTGCCACTACAAATATCTCAACGCCGGCCCCGGCGCGGTGGGCGGTTGCTTCGTGCACGCGCGGCATGCAAATAGCGACCTGCCGCGCATGGCCGGCTGGTGGGGACATGAGCAGCAGACCCGCTTCCGCATGGACCCGCAGTTCGTGCCCTCGCCCGGCGCCGAAGGCTGGCAGCTGAGCAATCCGCCGGTGCTGGCGCTGGCACCGCTGCGCGCGTCGCTGGCGTTGTTCGACCAGGCCGGCATGGCTGCGTTGCGCGCCAAATCCGAACAGCTCACCGGGCATCTGGAGCAATTGATCCACGCGCGGGTGCCGCAGGCACTACAGATCGTCACCCCGGCCGAACCTGCACGACGCGGCTGCCAGCTGTCGCTGCGGGTGGCCGGCGGACGCGCACGGGGCCGCGCGCTGTTCGAGCATCTGCACGCGGCCGGCGTGCTCGGCGACTGGCGCGAACCGGACGTGATCCGTATTGCGCCGGTGCCGCTGTACAACCGCTTCAGCGATCTGCATACCTTCGTCGAGCAGGTGGAAGCCTGGGCGGCTGCTTGAGCGCGGCAGTCTGACTGCAGTGCCACCAAAGCACCTGTACGGCACGCGGAATCGCCGCGCGCCCACGTACACTCCCAGCCCGCCCGGCGTTGCTGCCGGGGCCACCGTCGTTGCCAGTCGCTGTCTTCCCCTTTTCGCCGGCGCTGCGTCCGGCTGCTGCCGGACATTGCATTGAGCCCAGTTTCTCCGCGTTCCCTGACCCTGATCGGCGCCGGTCTGGCCGGTTGCCTGCTGGCCATCCTGCTGTCGCGTCGCGGCTGGCAGGTCACCGTATACGAACGGCGTGGCGACCCGCGCATCAAGGGCTACGAGTCCGGCCGCTCGATCAACCTGGCGCTGGCCGAGCGCGGCCGGCATGCGCTGCGCCAGGCCGGCGCCGAAGATGCGGTGATGGCCAAGGCGGTGATGATGCGTGGCCGCATGGTGCACCCAATCATCGGCCAACCGCAGCTGCAACGCTACGGGCGCGACGACAGCGAGGTGATCTGGTCGATCCACCGCGCCGCGCTGAATGTCGCGCTGCTCGACCTGGCCGAACAGGCCGGCGCGCGCGTGCATTTCTACCGCCGCCTGCATACCGTGGACTTCGACGCCGGCTATGCGCGCTTCATCGACGACCGCGACGACCAACCGCACGAGATCCACTTTCAGAGCTTGATCGGCAGCGATGGCGCCGGCTCGGCCTTGCGCGCGGCGATGCAGCGCAAATCGCCACTGGGCGAACGCACCGAATTCCTCGATCACTCGTACAAGGAGCTGGAAATTCCGCCGCAGCCGGGCGGCGGATTCCGGATCGAAGGCAACGCGCTGCATCTCTGGCCGCGCGGGCGCTACATGTGCATTGCGCTGCCAAACGATGGCGGTACGTTCACCGTCACCCTGTTCTTGCCCAACGCCGGCGAGCCGAGCTTTGCCACCACGCGCACCGGCGATGAAGCATTGGCCTTGTTCGCACGCGATTTCCCGGACGCATTGCCGCTGATTCCGCAGCTCAGGGAGCATTGGGAAGAGCATCCGCCCGGACTGCTCGGCACGCTGACCCTGGATCGCTGGCATCTGGATGGCCGCGCATTGCTGATCGGCGACGCCGCCCATGCGATGGTGCCATTCCACGGGCAGGGCATGAATTGCGCATTCGAAGATTGCGTGGCGTTGGCAGATCAGCTGGACGCGCACGACGACCTCGCCAGCGCGTTCGCGGCCTTCGAGACTGCGCGTCGCGACGATGCGGCCGCCATCCAACAGATGGCGCTGGAGAACTACCTGGAAATGCGCGACCGCGTCGACGACCCCGACTTCCTGCTGCAGCGCGAGCTCGAACAGCAATTGCAGGCGCGCTGGCCCACCCGCTTCGTGCCGCACTACACCATGGTGACGTTCCTGCGCACGCGCTATTCGATTGCGCTGGCGCGCAGCGAGATCCAGCGCCAGATCCTGGTGGAGGCCACGCGGGGACACCGCGATCTGTCGCGCATCGACTGGGCTGCCTTGGAAGCGGTTGTGCACGCACGCCTGGAGCCGCTGGACGGCGCGCATTGACCTCTGCGGAAGACACGGAGGACAGCCTTAGAGCGGCTAACAAAACGTAGTGAGCAGTCGTCAGGTGGGCGCGGACGGCGCGCTCAGAACCGCAGTGCACGAGTGGTACATGAGGATTCCGAGCACCGGCCGCACCCGCCTGGCGGCTGCGCGGTAGTTTTGTTGGCTGCTCTTAGCGTGACGTTGCCGCGATGAGGGATACTGGGCGGCACCGGCAGCGCATACGCCGTGCGCCGCGCATCTGGATGTCGTACCCGCATGCCTGACAGCTTTCTCTTCTACGACCTGGAAACCTTCGGCCAGGATCCACGCCGCACCCGCATCGCACAGTTCGCTGCGGTGCGCACCGATGCGCAGTTGCGCGTGATCGAAGAGCCCATCAGCTTTTTCGTGCAGCCGGCCGATGATCTGCTGCCCTCGCCCTATGCCACCATGGTGACCGGCATCACCCCGCAACATGCGCTGCGCGAAGGCGTCACCGAAGCAGAGGCGTTCGCGCGCATCGCCGAACAAATGGGCCGGCCCCAGACCTGCACGCTGGGCTACAACTCGATCCGCTTCGACGACGAATTCATCCGCTGCGGCCTGTTCCGCAATTTCTACGACCCGTACGAGCGCGAGTGGCGTGGCGGTAACTCGCGCTGGGACCTGCTGGATGTGCTGCGACTGGTCCATGCGCTGCGCCCGGACGGCATCGTCTGGCCGCAGCGCGAAGATGGCGCTACCTCGTTCAAGCTGGAGCACCTGGCCGATGCCAACGATGTGCGCGAAGGCGATGCGCACGAAGCCTTGTCGGACGTGTACGCCACCATCGGCATGGCGCGCAAATTCCAGCAGCACCAGCCAAAGTTGTGGGACTACGCGCTGCGCCTGCGCGACAAGCGCTTTGCCGCCACCTTGCTGGATGTCATCGCCATGCAGCCGGTGCTGCATATCTCGCAGCGCTACCCCGCCTCGCGCCTGTGCGCCGCGGCGGTGTTGCCGCTGACGCGCCACCCGCGCATCGACAGCCGCGTGATCGTGTTCGATCTGGAGGGCGACCCGGAGGTGTTGTTGCGGCTGAGCCCCGACGATATTGCCGACCGCCTGTACATCCGCGCCGCGGATCTGCCGGAAGGCGAACAGCGCATTCCGTTGAAGGAAGTGCATCTGAACAAGTCGCCCGCGCTGGTGGCCTGGCAGCATCTGCGCGCTGCAGATTTTCAGCGCCTGGGTGTGGATCACGACGCGGTAGTGGCCAAGGCGGCACGCTTGCGCGCCTTGGGCCCTGAACTTGCCGAGAAGGTGCGCCAGGTCTACGGCAGCGAACGCGCCGCGGCAGCGGCGGTCAACGATGCCGATGCCTCGCTCTACGATGGATTTCTGGCCGAAGGCGACAAACGCCTGCTTGCACAGGTCCGCGCCAGCGCGCCGGACGAACTGGGCGCGCTGGAAGCGCGCTTTCGCGACCCGCGCCTGATCGAGCTGCTGTTTCGCTACCGCGCTCGCAACTGGCCGCAGACACTCTCGTTCGAGGAACAGGAGCGCTGGAACGTGTATCGCCGCCAGCGCCTGCTAGAAGACCGCGGCCTGGGTGAAGTCACCCTGGAGCAATACCACGCGCAGATTGCGGATTTACGGCGTACTCACCCCGACGATGCTACCAAGCAAGCCCTACTCGATCAGCTCGCCGCCTGGGGTTCGGACCTCCAACGCACGCTATGACCACCTACTTTTCCGACGCCAGCTTCAAGTTCCTGCGCGCCCTGGCCCGCCACAACGACAAGACCTGGTTCAACGACCATCGGCATCAGTATGAGGCGCATGTGCGCCAGCCGTTTCTGCAGCTGATCACCGATCTGCAGCCGGCACTGGCACAGGTCAGCGAACACTATCGCGCCGATCCCAAAACCCAGGGCGGCTCGCTGTTTCGCATCTATCGCGATGCGCGGTTTTCCAACGACAAATCGCCTTACAAGAACTGGCAAGGCGCACGCCTGTTCCATGAACGCCGCCGCCAGATGCCGGCGCCATCGTTCTATATCCACCTGCAGCCGGGCGAAAGTTTTGTCGGCGCTGGCCTGTGGCATCCGGAGCCGGACACGCAACGCAAGCTGCGCCAGTTCATTTTCGACAATCCCGGCAGCTGGAAGGCCGCCGCGCATAACCCGAAACTGCTGCGCAAATTCACCATGGACGACAGCGAAAAGCTGGTGCGCGCACCGCGTGGATTCCCCAACGACTTCGAGTTCATCGACGATCTCAAGCACCGCAACTGGGCGTACCTGCGTCACCTGGACGACAGCATCATGACCGGGCCGCGACTACGCCAGACCATCGAGACGGACCTGGTGACCCTGGCCCCGTTCGTCGATTACCTGTGCGCGGCCTTGGACCTGGAATTTTGATGACACACTTGGCACGCGAATCGTGCCGCGCTGCGCCGATCCTGCGCGCACCGCAGCGACGTTACGCAGCCCTCGCCTACCTGGCGACCACGCTCCCGGCTTCAACAGCACCGGAATGCACACGATGAGGAAGCGCTGGCTGCTGCTGCCGGTGCTGGCCGTCGTGCTGCTGGCCGGGTACGTCGTTGCCGGACCATATCTGGCCATCCGCGGCATCAGCCAGGCTGTGGCAAACCGCGATGCCGGACAGCTGGAGCGACACGTGGATTTCCCGACTCTGCGCGTCAACCTCAAGGCGCAGCTGGACGATTACCTGGTGCGCCAGGCCGGGAGCAGCCTGCAATCGAGCTTGCTCGGCGGGTTCGCCTTGCAGCTCGCCAGCGGCATCGGCGGCGCGGGCGTGGATACTCTGGTCACGCCGCTTGGGATTGGCGCGCTGTTGCAAGGCCACAGCGTCTGGAATCGGGTCACCGGCGACACCGTCAGCGCCGACACCTACGCCGCGCCAGCGCCCGCACGGCCGCTGCGAGGCGCCGAACAACGCTTCGAGTCCACTCGCCGCTTTACCGCAACTACGCATACCGCCACTGGCGCGCCGGTGGTGTTCGTGTTGACGCGGCAAGGCCTGCGATGGCGGCTGACCGATATCCGCCTGCCGTTGGCTGACGCGCAAGCGGGACAGGGACGCTAAGCGTCCCTTCGCGACAATACTTTGGCGCGTCAGCCAGCGCAGACGCCGCGCAGCCCGTCCTGTCGTGCGCGGGTGTGTGGCTCAGGCAAACGGCGGATCGTTGGCCACGCCGTGCGGCACATGTCCGGCGGCCACGTGTTGATGCTGGCGCGCACTGTCGATGTTGTGCTGCGAATCGTCGAAGAAGATATCCGCACCAAACGCCTAAAGAAACGGGCCCTTGTGACGCCCGCCCAGGAACAGCGCCTCGTCCAGACGCACGCCCCACTCGCGCAAGGTGCGGATCACCCGCTCATGGGCCGGCGCCGAGCGCGCAGTGACCAGCGCCGTGCGGATCGGCGAGGCCTGGCCGGGCGGAAACGCCGCCTGCAAGGTATGCAGGGCCGCCAGAAAATTACGGAACGGCCCCACCGACAACGGCTCGCGTGCGCGTTCGCGCTCGTGACGCCCGAACGCTTCCACGCCCTGCTCGCGCGAGATGCGTTCGCTCTCGTCGCCGAAGATCACCGCATCGCCATCGAAGGCGATCCGCAGCTGCGTCGACAAACGGCTTTCGTCGTTGTCCACGATTGCCGCCGCGGCCTCGGCGCGTTCGCCCAGTGCGCGCGGCATGATGGTCGCCGCCGCGATGCCATGGCTCAGCGCGCGCCGTACCGATTCCGGATTGGCCGAGAGAAACAGGTCGGTCCCGAACGGCTTGACGTACGGCCAGGTCGGCTTGCCCGAGGTGAAGGTGGCACGCACGATGCCCAGGTTGTAATGCTGGATCGAGTTGAAGATGCGCAGGCCGGTATCGGCGGAATTGCGTGACAGCAGGATGACCTCCACCCGCGGCGCGTCCTCGGGCACATCGTGATTGAGCGCCAGCAGCTTGCGCACCACCGGGAACGCAACGCCAGGTTGCAGGACGTCGTCCTCATGCTCGCGCTGGAATGCCGAATACGCCTCCACTCCGTCGGCCTCGAACAGCGCATGGCCTTCTTCGAGATCGAACAGGGCGCGCGAGGTCACCGCGACGGTCAATAACCTTGGGGAGTTGTCGGGCATTGGGGAGGCCGGGATTGGGGATTAGGGAGTGGTTTAAAGCAGGACTGGAGGTCGGGATTTGATCGCCCATCCGCGCAGCATCGTAGCGCGTGCGCGCGATTCTAAAGACGACGTGGCACGCTGCTGCCGTTGCCAATCCCGAATCTCGAATCCCAAATCCCCGCTCCTCAAACCGCAAACTGCTCGCTGAAGATGCGCTCTTCCAGATTGTGTTCGGGATCGAACAACAACGTGACCTGGCGTTGCGTGGATTCGCGGATGGTCACTTCGACCACGTCGCGAATTTCGTGCGAGTCGGCAGTGACGCTGACCGGGCGCTTGTACGGGTCGAGCACGCGGAAGCGCACTTCGGTATCTGCCTTGAGGATGGCGCCGCGCCAGCGCCGCGGACGATACGGCGCGATCGGCGTCAGCGCCAGCGTATGCGAGCCCAGCGGCAGGATCGGCCCGTGCGCCGAATAGTTGTACGCCGTGCTGCCGGCCGGCGTGGCCACCATCACGCCGTCGCCGATCAGCTCGGCAATGCGGGTCTGGCCGTTGAGATCCACACTCAGATGCGCGGCCTGCCGGGTTTGCCGCAACAGCGAGACCTCGTTGTAGGCCAGCGAGCCGGCACTGGCACCGGATTCGGTCTGCACCTGCATTTCCAGCGGCCGCAGATACGCCGGCTCGGCGCGCTGCAGGCGCTCGAGCAGGTCGTCTTCGTTGTCGCGGTACTGGTTCATCAAAAAGCCGACCGAGCCCAGCTTCATGCCGAACACCGGCTTGTCGGAGGCGCCATGCCGGTGCAGCGTCTGCAACATGAACCCGTCGCCGCCCAGCGCACAGACGATGTCGGCGCTGTCCAGGGCATGGTCGCCATAGCGCTGCGTAAGGCGTGCGCGCGCGGCCACCGCCGGCTCGGCGGGGCTGGCAAGAAAAGCGATGCGAGGTGGTGCGGTCATCGTTGACTCCAGAGCATGCGAATCAGCATACCGCAGCCCTGTGCTGGGCTTGTTGTGGGTGCGTTGCGATCATGCCCACGCCTTCTGCGCGTGCACGGCAGCGGTCGCGTCGTGGCAAGCACGCGCTCCCGCGCCTGCGACGCATGGCACCTCGGCAACCGCGTCTGCTGGCGTCTACGCGAGCCGAGCCGGCGCGCCATCGGACGCAACCGGCGCGAGCTCAGGCCGTCAACCGCCAGGCGCGATGAATGCGCGCATGCCGCTCGAAATCCGGGTCGATGGTGCGCGGGCTGATTTCTTCGCACTGCGCGAACTCCGCCACCCCTTCCTCGTCCAGCTTGAAGCGACGGAAGTTGTTGGAGAAATACAACACGCCCCCCGGCGCCAACCGCGCCACGGCCGCGCGTAAAAGACGCACATGCTCGCGCTGGATATCGAAATCTTCCGCACGCGCTGAGTTGGAGAAGGTCGGTGGGTCGCAGAAGATCACATCGAAGTGCGCACGCTCGGCTTCCAGCCAGGCCAGCGCATCGGCCTGCACCAGTTTGTGCTTGCTGCCGGCCAGCCCGTTCAACGCAAGATTCTCGGCGCACCACTGCAGGTAGGTTGCCGACAGATCCACGCTGGTGGTGGACGCCGCACCGGCCACCGCCGCTTCCACGCTGGCCACGCCGGTGTAGCAGAACAGGTTGAGGAAACGCCGGCCCTTGCTCTGCTGCGCCATGGTGCCGCGCAGCGGGCGATGGTCCAGGAACAGCCCGGTATCCAGATAATCGAACAGGTTCACGCGCAGCAACGCGCCGTGTTCGCGCACGTGGACGATTTCGTTGCGCTGTTCGAAACGGCCGTACTTGCTGCCGCCCTTGCCGCGCTCGCGCGACTTCAGCGCCACGCGCTCGGCCGGCACCTCGAAGACCTCGCGTGCGGCGGCCAGCAATTCGTTGAGACGACGGCGCACATCGGCCTCGGGAATCGTCGCTGGCGCTGCGTATTCCTGCACATGCAGGAAGATGCGCCGGTCGCCGTCGGCTTGCTGGTACACGTCGATGGCGGCGGAATATTCCGGCAGGTCGGCGTCGTAGGCGCGGAAACATTCGATGCCTTCGCGCGCGCGCCACTTCTTGAATTTCTGCAGATTCTTGCGCAGCCGGTTGGCCACCATCTGCGCGCCCTCGCTGAGCGCGGTCGGCGCTGCCAGCGGGGTGCGTCGCGGCACTGCGATCGGGTCGCAGACGATCAACGCGCATTCGATCGCACCGTTGAACAGCTGGTATTTCTTGCCCGCGCGCAGGCCGGTGGCATACGCCAGCTCGGCATTGCCGCACAGCAGGCTGGCACGCCACTGCGGCACGACGCGCTGCAAGGTATCGCCCAGACGGCGATACAGCGCCGCATCGGCGGCCAGGCGCTCGTCGTACGGCGGATTGCACACCACCACGCCGGTGGCCTGCGGCGGCGTCTGCAACTCACCGACTTCGCGCACGCCGAACCAGATCGCCTCGGCCACGCCGGCCACCTGCGCATTCTCTTTCGCGGCGCGGATGGCGTGCGGGTCCATGTCGCTGCCATGGATCACCTGTTTGAGCGCAGCACGGCCGACGCTGTCGCGTTCGCGCGCCTCGCTCACCAGCTGCTGCCAGCTCTCGCGGTCGAAGCCGCGCCAACGGCTGGGCACATCGCTGCCGTAGCGCTGCAGACCGGGCGCGACATCGGCGGCCATCAGCGCGCCTTCGATCAGCAGCGTGCCGCTGCCGCACATCGGGTCGAGCAAGCCGCCGCCATCGGCATAGGCGCGCGGCCAGCCGCCGCGCATCAGCACCGCTGCGGCCAGATTTTCCTTCAACGGCGCCTCGTTCTGCGCCATGCGCCAGCCGCGTCGATGCAGCGGGCCGCCGCCCAGGTCCACCGAAATGGTGGCGCGGCCCTTGCGCAGCGACAGGTTCAGGCGCAGGTCGGGGTTTTCCACGTCCACCGACGGGCGCTCCAGGCCCTGCCGGCGCATGGTGTCCACCACCGCGTCCTTGATGCGCTGCGCCGCATAGCGTGCGTGGGTGATGGCGGTCCCGGACACATGTGCGTCCACCGACAGCGTATGCCCCACAGACAGATGCGCGTCCCAGGGCAGTTCGGCCACGCCGGCGTACAGCGCGTCTTCGTCCGGGCAATCGAATTCGGTCAGCGGCCACAGCACGCGGCTGGCCAGGCGCGACCACAGCACGGCGCGCTGCGCATCGCGCAGTTCGCCTTCGACGTTGACGCCGGAAATAGTGGCGGTGGCCTTGCTGGCACCGAGCGCAAGCAGCTCGTCGGCAAGCAGGTATTCCAGGCCCTTGGCGCAGGATGCGAAGAATTTCACGTAGGCAGGTATCGATAAAGACGCTGGCCGCGGCGGCGAGCGTGAAAGCAGGACAGCGGGCCGGCGCCTGGGTAGGCAATGCCGCGGCCGCGGTGGACGGGCCGCAAATGGTCGGCCATCGCGGCCGGCATTACCAGCCCGGCGCCCGGATCGCCCGCCGCACGGTTCACCACGGCGCCAGCCGCCATTGCGCCTGTGCCGTGTCCAGGCGCTGCTGCAGGCCCAACCACTGTAGGAAGGCGGCATCGTGCGAGGCGACGACCAGCGCCCCCTGATGGCCGCGCAGCAGCGCCTCGATCGCTTCCACCGAGGCCAGATCCAGGTGGTGGGTGGGCTCGTCCAGCAACAGCAGTTGCGCCGGCTGCGCCCGGTACAGCGCGCAGGCCAGTGCCGGCTTGAGCCGCTGGCCGCCGCTGAGGCGGCTGCAGGGCAGGTCGGCACGCGCCCGGTCCAGCCCCAGCAGCGCCAGGCGCAGCCGCTGTGCGTGGGCCGGCGCAGCTGGATCCGCGTCCTGCAACTGCGCAACGACCGAGCGCGCCGGGTCCAGCAGCGCCAGGTGCTGATCCAGATAGGCGGCCGGCGCATGCACCTGGCAATGCCCGGCGCCGGGCTGCAGGCGCCCGGCCAGCAGCTGCAGCAATGTGGACTTGCCGCTGCCGTTCGGGCGACCAGGCCAATCCGCCCGACCAAGCCGGTCGCGCGTTGGTCGATATGGATGTTCAGATCGGAAAACAGCGCGCTGCCATCGGGCAGCGCATGCGCCACGCTTTCCAGCGTCAGCGACGGACAGTCATCCGGGTCTCCATTGCATGCCAGCACACGTGACGATCCAACCGGACCAGCAGCGGGTAGGCCGTCATCACGACGGCGGCATCAATGGCGCATCGGACCAATCCTCAGGTGAAGTGCAGCCAGTCCAACCAGCCGCACTGGCAGCGACACCGGCGCAACAGGCCGGGCCAATGCAGCCGGCGCTCAACCCAGCCCGAACGCCGGGTGGTAAGCCACATCGGCCAGCGGCAGCAGCCGGTCGCCGAACGCCAGGGCTTGCAATTCCGATGCAGGCACCTCGGGCAACGCCAGGCCAGGTTCGACCGCAAAGCCCAAGCGCCGGAAAAACGCCGGCTCGCCCAGCGCCAGGCAGCCTGCGGCGCCGCGCTCGCGCAACGTGGCAAGCGCGGCCTGCACCAGCCGCGTCCCCAGCCCTTGCCGTTGATGGCCGGGCCCCACGGCCAGCGGGCCAAGCGCGAACCAGCCGGGCGAATCGTCCGACAGCGCCACCGGCGAGACGGCCAGATGCCCGACCACGTAGCCGTCGTGGTCGGCGACCAGCGACAACACGAGTGCGCCGTCCTGACGCAATCCTGCAATCACCTGGTGCTCGTCATGCCGGCTGTGTTCGGCGCGCATGAAGGCCACCATGGTCAGCAGTTCGATGGCAGCGGCGTCGCCTTCGGTGGCTTCGCGGATCAACACGTTCATCGGTGGCACCGCGCGCAGCCATGGCTGGCAACCGTCCGCATCACAGGCCCTGCAACAACGCTGCGAACGCGCGCGCCGAGGCGTCGACGTGCGAGGCCAGACGATGGTCATCGTCGACCAGCAGCAGGCGCGCATGCCGGGCCTGCGCCCAGGCGATCACGTCGGCGGCCGGAATCAACGCGTCGCGCCAGGCATGCACGATCGAGATCGGCACCGATGCGGCGTCCAGCGCCGGCATCGGGCCCATCTTGGTCGGCGGCACCATCAGAAACAGGCCGCGCGTGGGCACCTGCAACGACACCATCCCGGCGATATACGAGCCCAGGCTGGAGCCGGCCAGCACCACCGGCCCCTTCTCGGCCGCCGCCCGCGCAATTTCCAGCAGGCGTTGCAGCCGGCCTGGCACGTCGCCCAGCGTACTCACCTCGCGGCGTGCATCCAGGTCAGTGTAATCCGGGCGCTCATGGGTCCAGCCCAACTGCTCGGCCACGTTGGCCAGCGCGGTCACCTTCAAGGCGTCCGGGCCGCTTTCGAAGCCGTGCGAGAGGATGCAATGGCCGCGACTCATAGCGCCTGCACCGTATCGCCGATGCGCAGCACGCCGCCGCGCAGCACGCGTGCGCACAGCCCACCGTGGCCGCGCATGGCGTTATAGCCGCCCGCACCCAGGGCATCTTCCATGCGCGAACATGGGTCGCACGGGTCGGTGCCTTCCAATTCGATTTCGCCGATTCGGAATCGCCGCCCTTTCAGCGCGATCAACGCAATTCCGGACACCACCAGGTTGCGCCGCAGCGTCGCCGGCGAGATGGTGCCGTGTCCTGACAGCGCCGCGATCACCGGCAAATGCTCGGCCTGGATCAGGGTCACGCCGCGCTTGCCGCTGCCACCCTTGTAGCGGTCTCCCACAAGACCCATACCGGTGCTCACCTGCGCCGCGTCCACTTCCTGCATCGCCACCTCACGCGCCGGGCGCACGCCGATCCAGGTCACCTGACCGGTCTGTGGCAGCGTCGCCATCAATTTGCCCAGAGGGCTGTCGGGATTCAAAGCCATCGGGCAATGCTAGCATCCGCTCCATGTCCGATGCCGTCTTGCCGTCGCCGCCAATCACCTATGCGCCGTTATCCTACGAATCGCGGTTGGCCAGGCGCGCGCTCACCCAGATCGACATGGTGGTCATCCATTGCACCGAATTGCCGGACATGGCGATGGCGCGCGAATACGGCGAACGCGTGCTTTATGACAGCGGCACCGGCAACAGCGGGCATTACTACCTCGATCGCAACGGCAGCATCCAGCAATACGTCGCCCTGGAGCGCGTTGCGCATCATGTGCGCGGGCACAACCCGCATACGCTGGGCATCGAACTGGTCAACCGCGGCCGTTATCCGCACTGGCTGGATTCGCGGTATCAGCAGATGACCGAACCCTATCCCGAAGCGCAGATCGCCGCGCTGATCACCTTGTTGCAATGGCTGCAGCAGCAGCTGCCCTCGGTGCGGCGCATCGCCGGCCATCAGGCGCTGGATACCACCCAGGAAGCCGCCAGCGACGACCCGGCCCGTAAAATCCGGCGCAAGCTCGACCCCGGCCCGCTGTTCCCGTGGCCGCGCATCGAAGCGGCGGTGAGCTGGTCGCACACGCCGCGTTAGGAGGCGCTTTCTTGCCCCTGCCGGTGGGCGAGTCACTGCGTTACGTCGGTCATGCCCGGTCGCGCCCGACAGCGCCGAGAAGCGATCCAACCTGCGTGCCAGCCGCGCCGTCGAAAGACAGCGTCGCCCGGAGAACACGCACGTGACCGCTCCCGGATGCTGTGATGAGCCATTGAAAACACCTCTTGCCTCGCACACCGTCCACCCGTTGCAGCACACTCAACGTTCGGTCGCACGGTAAGTCTTCTCGCCGGCATTCACTGCCACGTCCAACCGGTTTTCAGGCGGCGCGATGGGGCAGACCACATGGGTCGTCAGTGCGCATGGCGGGTTTTCGGCCAGATTGAAATCCAGGACCACCTGACCATCGCGGGGCGAGGTGGCAAACAGATACCGCGCGCCGCCATAACTCTCCTTGCCGCTGGTGCGGTCGGCGAACAGGAAGAACAGGCCCTGGCCATCTTCCTGCAGCAGCGGCCGCAAGCGGTATTCGTGGCCGTTGAGCGAGAACACGGCTTCTCCCGGCACCTCCACGGTGAGCGGCGTGCCGATCGAGGTCAGCAAGGTGGTCGTGCGCGGCGTTGGATAGGGTTGCCACTGCGCCTGGATGCGCCACTGCGGATCGGTCGGGAAATATTCCAACCCGTCGAACTGCGTCAGCGCCGGCGCTGCCGGGTCGCGGAAGCGCCAGCCGTACAAGGCGCCGGTCTGCACCAGGTAGAACTGTCGGCCACCCACGTCCAGCCGGTCGCCGCGCTGCCCTGCCCGCTCTGGTTGCAGGCGCACGTCGCCGATGCGCTGCCCGTTGAGCGTCACCGCGGCGGAGACATCTGCGCGAAAGCGTATGTGTCCTGCAGCATCCAGCGTCAGTTGCCCCAGCTGCGCAGGGCCGGCAGGCAGGACGATATCGCTGAGCGGGTCGCTGCCCACACGGTACTGGCCGGCGCGCACGCGCCCCGAACCGGTATAGCTCAACCACCCATCGGGCGCCCGCAGCTGCCTCAGCCGCTCCGCACGCGCGCGTTCCAGCGCGACTTCGTACACATCATGCGGCGCCGCATTGCCATGAGCGACCGCAGGCGTATCGCTGACATCGGCGGACGACTCCGCCGAACAGGCAGCCAGCGTCCATACCGCGACGCACAGCGCGCCAACCCGTAACTGCAACCGCATGGCTCACCCAGCACTGCAAGAAACTGCGCTCCGCGCAGCGAACCTGCGTCCCCACAGGTCACCGTTCCTGCCGCCATTGTGCCTGCAATCAGGCGCCGGTCGCGACCGGGCGCGAGGCATCTTGCAGCCAACCGCTCCAGGAACTGGCGTAGACGCGCGCGCCGGACAACCCGGCCACTTCCAATGCCAGCAACAGATGGCAGGCCGTCACGCCCGATCCGCACATCACCACCGCCTGCTCGGGCCGGTACGCACCCAGCAACGCGGACAACTCGGCGCGCAGTTCGGCAGCTGGTTTGAAGCGACCATCACGCAGGCTTAGTCCCAGCGGGCGACTCACTGCACCGGGCACGTGCCCGGCCACCGGGTCGATCGGCTCGACTTCGCCACGGAAACGCTCGCCTGCCCGTGCGTCCAGCAACCAGCCCGGCGCCTGCTGCAGGCGCTGCGCGATCTGCTCGGCATCCACCACCGCCGTGGCGTCAAAGTGGCCCGGATACGCGGTGCCGCTGCGCGAGGCAGGCGACTCGGAGCTTTCCGCAAAACCGGCCGCACGCCACGCGGCCAAGCCACCGTCCAGCACCGCCACCCGGCGATGGCCCATCAGCCGCAACATCCACCATGCGCGCGCGGCCGCCATGCTGCCATCGCCTGCGTCGTAGACAACCACCTGGCTCTGCGGATCGATGCCCCATTCACCGAGGCGTCTTGCAAAGGCCTCGCTATGCGGCAACGGATGCCGCCCCTGCGCCGGCCGTGACAGATCTGCAAGGTCGTGGTCCAGATCGGCATAGTGCGCGCCGGGCAGATGCCCCTGCGCGTACGCCTTGCGCGCTGCGTGCGGGTCTGGCGCAGTCGGTGGCGCGGCACGCGCATCCAGCAGACGCAGCTGTGGATGCTGCAACGCGGCCGAAAGCGTGGCGGCATCGACCAGCGTGGTCCAGTTCGGATCGGCACTCATGCAACCTGCTCCAGGCGACGACGAAGATTGAGAAGAATGGCGGCGGTGGCGCCCCAGATACGGTGGGCAGGCCAGTCGTATTCGAGCACGCGTCGCGGGCGTCCGCGGAACTCCAGTTCCACACTGCGCAGATTGTCCGGGTCCATCAGATAGGCCAGCGGCACTTCGAAGACGTCCGCTACTTCATCCGGCTGCGGCACCGCCACGAACGCCGGGTCGATGACCGCCACCACCGGCGTCACCCGAAATCCGCTCACCGTCACAAACGGATCCAGGTACCCCAAGGCATGCACGTGCTGCGCCCCCAGCGCGATTTCTTCGCAACTCTCGCGCAGCGCTGCAGCAGCGGCATCGGCATCGGACGGCTCCATCCGCCCGCCGGGGAAGCTGACCTGCCCGGCATGATGGCGCAGGCTGTCCGTGCGCCGGGTCAGCAACACCGTCGTGCCCTGTTCGCGCGGCACCAGCCCGCACAGCACCGCCGCTTCGGCAGACGGGTCGCCGTCGGTCAGGTCGATCAGCTCGGCATGGTTCCAACCCGGCCCGGCCGGCGCGGTATCCAGCGGATACAGCGCCCGCCTCAACTGCGCGTATTCGGGCAGCCGCGCCGTCAGCGCGCGTGCGGGCAGCACCGTGTGCAGATAGTCCTGGCGTTCGGCGTCGCTCATGCTCATCCAGCGTGCAATTTCATCCAGGCTGCGCAAACAGCCGACGCAGTGCGACTGCGCGTCCAGCGAACATACACCGATACACGGACTGGGCAGAGGGCCTGCCTCGGATCCGACATCGTTGCCACTCATCGCTGGGTCCTGCAGCCGCTGCATCGTTGCATCGTTCTCTTCAGACAATCGCTGGACCAAAACGACAACGCCGGCCTGGTGGCCGGCGTTGTCGCAACAACATCACATGCAATTACTTGACGCTGACCAACTTGATCTCGAACTGCACAGCCACGTTCGGCGGGAACGGGGTACGCGGGTCGGCACCGTAGGCCTTTTCCGGCGGCAGGGTCACTTCCCACTTCGAGCCGGCCGGCATTTGCAGCAGCGTGTCGCGCATGGCCTGCATTTCGACTTCGCTGACCTTGATGGCCGGGATCTGCTGCGCCGGACGTGCCTTCTCGCGGTCGCCGAACGGGAACGGACCGGCCACTTCCAGCTGCACGGTGCTGGCCTGGGTCGGCTTGGCGCCCTTGCCGGCTTCGATCACGCGGTACTGCACGCCGCTCGGCAGCGTCTGCACGCCGGCGGTGCTCTTGTTCTTGGCCAGGAACGCATCGCTCTTGGTCTTGTTGGCTGCAGCGGCCTTGTCGTACTCGGCCTTGGCCTGCTGGGCACGGCCCTGCTCGCGCTTCTGGAACGCCTCAACGGCCGGCTTCAACTGGTCGGCAGTGATGGCCGGCTGCTTCTTGGCATAGGCGTCCTGCAGACCCTTTACCACCGAGTTGATGTCGAGCTGCTCGCCGCGGCCGGTGAGCTCGGCAAGGTTGTTGCCGTAGTCGTAGCCGAAGTAATAGCTCAACTTGCCCTTCTCGGACGTCGTGTCCTGGGCCAGTGCATTGCCCGTCAGGGCCAGGGCCGCCACAGCGACCGCGATAGAACGCAACTTCATCAAACAATTCTCCAGGGTGGTGGCACAGGACGGGTCTGCCGCCTGAGATGACGCGCTAGGATAGCGGCCGCGATACCGAACCGCTACTTATCGCGAAAGCTAGGACCAGCAAGGGTTTGGGAAGTTCCGTGTTTACTATTTTTTTACGTTCGCAAGGGTTCACATGTCCAATCACGTCATTCTGATCGCCGATCACGCCAGCGTCCGGACGATTACGGTCAATCGGCCGGACAAACTGAACGCATTGAACCGGCAGACCATGCAGGCCCTGGATCAGGCGTTCCAAGACGCAGCCAATGCGGACGATGTACGCGCCGTGATTCTCACCGGCGCCGGCCCCAAGGCCTTCGTGGCGGGTGCCGATATCGCGGAAATGAGTGACCTGTCGGCAATCCAGGCGCGCGAGTTCTCGTTGCTGGGCCAGCAGCTGATGCGCCGGATCGAGCGCATGCCCAAGCCGGTGGTCGCGATGATCAATGGCTTTGCGCTGGGCGGCGGCCTGGAGCTGGCAATGGCGTGCCACCTGCGCATCGCCGCAGCAACAGCGCGCCTGGGGCAACCGGAAATCAATCTCGGCCTGATCCCCGGCTTTGGCGGCACGCAGCGCCTGCTGCGCCTCACCGGCCGCGCCGCAGCGCTGGAACTGTGCCTGCTCGGCCTGCCGATCGACGCGGCCCGCGCACTGCAATTGGGCCTGGTCAATCGCGTGGTCGAAGCGGATGCCCTGCACGAAGAAACCCTGGCGCTTGCGCAACGCCTGGCAACTGCAGCGCCGCTGGCACTGCGCGGCATTCTGGATGCGGTGGTGTTCGGCGGCGAATGCGCCATCGAGGAAGGCCTTCAGCTGGAAACCGCGCAATTTGCGTTGTTGTTCGCCACCGACGACATGCGCGAAGGCACTCGCGCATTCCTCGATAAACGCCCCGCCCAGTTCCACAACCGCTGATATCGCCATGACGCTCGAGCTCATTCCGGCATCGCGTCCGTTGCCGCTGCGGTTGTTCGATTGTGTGCAGGCCGACGACCTGGATCGTGCGCTAGCACTCGGCTTGATGGCGTATCTGCCCGACCCGCAGCACGATACGCTGGACGCCGACTGCCCGCAGGTCTGTGCCACGTTGCTCAGCGCGCAACGCCGTCTACAAGACGCCTGGGCCGCGCGCGAACGCTACCGCGCGCGCTCGGCGCGCCTGCAACGGCGCGCCGCCGAACGCGATGCGCGCAGGGCGCCCGCCCTGGCACCCAGCCAACCGGCAACGCCCGCACTGCCGCCGCTGGCCGCTGCCATCCTGGCGCGCGCGAAGGCGAAAGCCGCTGGCGGAGCGCAGCCATGAACACACCCCAGGCAATGGTACCGGCGCGTCGTGGCAGCAGCATGCGCAAGCCCGAGATACAGGAGATGTTCGAGCGCCTGCGCGAACTCAATCCGCACCCCACCACCGAGCTGGAATACACCACCCCATTCGAGTTATTGATCGCGGTGCTGCTGTCGGCGCAAGCCACCGATGTCGGCGTCAACAAGGCGACCCGCAAGCTCTATCCGGTGGCCAACACCCCGCGCGACATTCTCGATCTCGGCGAAGAAGGCCTGAAGCGGTACATCTCCACCATCGGCTTGTTCAACGCCAAGGCCAAGAACGTCATCGCCACCTGCCGCATCCTGCTGGAGCGCTATGGCGGCGACGTGCCGCACGATCGCGCCGCGCTGGAAGCGCTGCCCGGCGTGGGCCGCAAGACCGCAAATGTGGTGCTCAACACCGCCTTCGGCGAGCCCGCCATGGCCGTGGACACGCATATCTTTCGCGTTTCCAACCGCACCGGCCTTGCACCAGGCAAGGACGTACGCGCCGTCGAAGACAAGTTGGTCAAGGTGATCCCGGCCGAGTTTCTGCACGATGCGCATCACTGGCTGATCCTGCACGGCCGCTACGTCTGCAAGGCACGCAAACCGGATTGCCCGGGCTGCGTGATCCACGATCTATGCCGCTACCGCGACAAGACGCCACCGGCGCCTGAGCGGCAAACAAAAACCAAGAATTGAGGCAGCAGTGGCGCCGGAGCAACGGCGCAACCGCGCAACCTGATCCCACTCAGCAAACCACAAGGTCGCAGGCTTTCACGAATCCCGACTCCCGACTCCCGAATCCCGACTCCCCACTCCCCCAAAAAAAAAATCGTGACCGGATGATGCGTCTTTCGGCGCCATGCATCACCCGATCACGATGGGGGTCACCCGGCGCGAACGCCGGGCGTTTACAACACTTTACGCAGCTTTCGCCTGCTCGACGCGCTGTTCCACCAGCACGCCATCCACTGTGGGCTGGCCTTCGACACGTCGATCCAGCTCCTTCCAGTCCACCACCAGTTCGCAGCCGCGTGAGGCCGCATTGCGGCTCCAGTCGCGCAACAACTCGATGCAGGCATGATCGACGTGGTGCAGCTTGGCCACATCCAGATGCAGCGCAGTGTTCGGCGGCACGCTTTCCAGCGTACGTGCCATGGCCGGCACCTTCAGGAAGGTGGCCGAACCCTGCAGGGTCAGATGCATTTCGTCCTTCTTGTCGGCGTGCTCGCGCACCTCGACCTTCAGACGCGACGAATGCAGTGCCAGACGGAACAGCGACAGACCGAAGCCGATCAGCACGCCGGTCAGCAGGTCGGTGGCCACGATCGCGAAGGTGGTCGCCAGGTAGATCGCGGCCGTTCCGCGGCCATAGGTCGCCAGCTCCTTGACCTGCCCGATCTTGATCATCTTCACGCCGGTATAGACCAGGATGCCGGCCAGACAGGCCACCGGCGTCATCCGCAGCAGCCACGGCAACAGCATGGCGAACACCAGCAGCCAGCTGCCATGCAGGATGGTCGATGCACGCGTTGCCGCACCGGCCTGCACGTTGGCCGCGCTGCGCACGATCACCCCGGTCATCGGCAATGCCCCCAGGAAGCCGCAGAGCATATTGCCCACGCCCTGCGCCGCCAGCTCACGGTCGTACTGCGTCCGCGCCCCCTGATGCATGCGGTCCACCGCCGCCGCCGACAGCAAGGTCTCGGCGCTGGCGATGAAGGCGAAGGTCACTGCCGAGACCAGCAAGGTGTGGTTGAACACGCCGAAGATGTCGGAAATGCTGGGGATGCTGATCGCAGAGAACAGATTGGTCGGGACATCGACTTTGTTGACGTTCAAGCCCTGCAACTGCACGGTCGCGGTGACAACCACCACCGCGATCAATGCACCCGGCAAAAACCGCAGGCGCTGCGGGCGCAGCTTGTCCCAGGCCAGGATGATACCGATCGTCGCCAGACCCACGAACAGCGCATTACGGCCGGTTCCCTCGCTGATGGCCTGCCACAACACGCCAGGCAATGCAGCGAAGTTTTCCAGACCGCGGGCCTTGGGCGCGGCATCCATCAAGACGTGCGCCTGCGAGGCCACGATCAGGATGCCGATGCCCGACAACATGCCGGCCACAACGGCCGGCGATGTCATCCGGAACCAGACGCCTGCGCGGCACAGACCGGCAATCAGCTGAATTGCGCCGGCCACCAAGATCACCGGCCCGAGCGCAACAGCGCCGTGCTCCCGCACCAGTTCGAACACCAACACAGCCAGGCCGGCGGCCGGCCCGCTCACCTGCAGCGGAGAACCCGCCAGAAAGCCGACGACCAGACCACCCACGATGCCGGTGATCAGGCCCGCGGCGGGCGGCATGCCGGATGCGATCGCGATACCCATGCACAGCGGCAGCGCGACAAGGAAGACCACCACGGACGCCAATAAATCACGCCCAAACAGTCCCTGGCGGAAATATCCGCCGATACCTGATGTGTTCATGGCAGGCTCCGTCAGGCGAGTTCAGCGCGCACGACTTGCTGCAGTCGCGGGCGTGGAGTGGCTTCGGGGGTGCTTTCGGCCAGCAGTGGCCGGAAGCCACCCTTCTCGGCATCGAAGGCGCGGATCTCCCCGTGCGCGATATCGTAGATCCAGCCGTGGATGCGCAACGTGCCTGCCGCCAGGCGCGCTGCCACCACCGGCTGCGTGCGCAGGTGGTCCAACTGCGAGACCACGTTCTCTTCGGTCATGCAGCTCAGCGCTTCATGGCTCTGCGGATCGTGCCCGTGATGCGCGGTGACATGGCGCGCCGCATCGGTGTGCTTGAGCCACGCTGCCACGGAGGGCACGTCTTCCAGCGACTCCGGCTTGAGCACGGCCTTCATCGCACCGCAGTCGGTGTGCCCGCAGATCACGATGTGGCGCACGCCCAGCACTGCGATGGCGTATTCGATCGCTGCCACCACGCCACTGACATGTTGCGAGTACGGCGGCACCACATTGCCGATATTGCGATAGACGAACAATTCGCCTGGCTGTGCGGAGAAGATCAGCTCCGGCATGACGCGCGAGTCTGCGCAGGTGATGAACAGCGTATGCGGGCTCTGGCCGCCTGCCAGCTCCTGAAAGCGCGCACTCTGGCGCGGATAGACTTCCTTACGGAAATGGCGAAAACCTTCTAGCAAACTTTCCATGGGAGATTCCTCTAGGCAACGAATAGCCATCCGCGGCGCAAACCGCGAATTGCAAAGACAAACAAATCAATTGGGAATCCGGCGCGGAACGCACCGGGTGCAGCGAAAGCGGGGATCAGCCAAGCAGTGCGTTTGGAGGGCGCAGCTGTGGGATCAGGTCGCGTTTTTGATTTGCCGGCGCATGGTGCGCGTGCCAAGAGGGGGAATACCGCGCCAGCATCGGCCATGCTTGGGAGAGCAAGGGGATATCGTCTGCAGGCTGTGTGTCGACTTGGCTCTGTGTATCGCCGTCGTCCTGCGGATCTTCTGCTGCATCGCGTTCTTCGCCAGCATCCACCATTACCGCCAGGCCGTCGCCCACGAACGCATGATGCATGCGCGCGTGCGCATTGGCTGCCGACCACGCGGAAAGCGCGAGCAGGCAGACCAACAGCATTTGGAGGAATCGAGGAAACATGGCCTCGAAGCTAACAATTTTGACGCCGCGTATGCAAGTGGTGCGCCGCACAAACTGACGCATGTGTTCAGGCTGACATAGCGCCAGTTCAGCCCGTCAGCGCCACAGCTGGGAAATTCAAGGCGTTGAGGTTGGCACCGAGTACTGTCATAAAACAGCGCCGTTCAGTTTTTTGACACACACTGACATAGTTGAAACGCACGTAAACTCTTGTCTTTATTGGCAAAAATGACGTATTACGTTTCTGTTGTTTTGTCATATTAACGCAACCTTCACACCCTAGCCTGCGCCCACTTTCTCAGGTCGCAAGGCATCTATGAAACTCGCTCCCACCCTGCTTGGTTCCGCGCTGCTGCTGGCACTGGCCGCCCCTGCAGCACACGCCGAGATCGCCATCGATGTAATCGGTGGTTCGGAAATCTCGCTGGAAGGCCTGGTCCAGGCCGACGGCAACTGGTTCCACAACGATGTGCAGGACCTCAATGGCCCGATCGGTGCCAATGGCGACAATTCCGAGTTCAGCATCCGGCGCGCCGAGCTGGTCCTCAAAGGCAAGGGCCCGGGCAACTTCGAATGGGTCGCCGGCTATGACCCGAGCGTGCTGAAGGAGGTCACCATCCGTGGCACCACCATTCGCAGCACGGGCCGCTTCCTGGATAACAACATCAAGTACAAGTTCGGCGGCAACGCGAACAATTACCTGCAGATCGGCCAGTTCAAGCAGCCCAACAGCCTGGAAGAACTGTCCAGCACCAAGAACAACGACTTCGTCTCCAAGGCGTCGGTGACCAACACCTATGGCATCTCGCGCCGGTTGGGCGTGGCCTATGGCATGGGCGACAACAATTGGAGCGTGACCGCCAGTGCATTCGGCCGCGAGCTGACCCGTAACCAGGCGCACGGCAACGGCTATGGCGCGCGCGGCACCTGGGCGCCGATCAACGAGACTGGCAACGTGCTGCACTTCGGCCTGAGCTACCTGGCCTACGACACCGACGACGACACCTTGCGCCTGCGCGCACGCCCCGACGCCGACCTGACCACCGTTCGCCTGATCGACAGCGGCGCCATCACCAATGTGGACAACGTTGGCGTGGCCGGTGCCGAGGCGATGTGGATCACCGGGCCGTTCAAGCTGCAGAGCGAGTACTTCCAGGAAAACGCTAACCGCATCGGTGCCAATGCGCACGACTATAAGAGCGACGGCTGGTACGTGAGCGGCGTCTGGAACCTCACCGGCGAAACCTGGGGCTACAAGGCTGGCGTGCCGACCACCCCGCTGCCCAACGAGCCGGCATCGGGCATGTGGCAGCTGGCGGTGCGCTACGACACCCTGGACCTCAACGATGGCCACCTGGTCGCCAACGGCAACACACCGTTCGTCGATGGCGTGCTGGGCGGCAAGATGAACATCTGGACGGTCGGCGCCAATTGGTACTGGCGCTCGAACTTCAAGTTCGCCCTCGACTACGCCAAGGTCGACAGCACCCGCTACAACAGCACCACCCGCGGCCTGGTCGACGATAACCCGTCGATCATCGAAGCACGCGCGCAGTTCTACTGGTAAGTGCGTCGCTGCCGCGTGCGATCGGTCGAGCGCACGCGGTGGCAGCGCCGCCACTTCCTGCCGGCCTGAACATCCGACGGCGCAATGCCGTCATCGCCCTGTCATTTCCCAGACACCGCATGGTCATGCCATTGCCCTGCAATGGCACCACGGCGGGACGTCCTCATCCCTTCGCTACAGGAGCTGTTCCGTGATCCACTCCTTCAAGACCCGTCTGGCCGTCGGCGTACTCGCCGCCTCGCTGGCACTGTGTGCCCAGGCTGCCGATGTCACCGGTGCCGGTGCGTCGTTCATCTACCCGGTGATGTCCAAGTGGTCGGCCGACTACAACGCCGCCACCAAGAAGCAGGTCAACTACCAATCGATCGGTTCGGGCGGCGGCATTGCCCAGATCAAGGCGGCCAGCGTGGACTTCGGCTCGTCCGATGCCCCGCTCAAGCCGGAAGAATTGGCCGCTGCCGGCCTGGCGCAGTTTCCCTCGGTGATCGGCGGCGTGGTGCCGGTGGTCAACGTTGCGGGCGTCGCCGCCGGTACGCTCAAGCTGGACGGCAAGACGCTGGGCGACATCTTCCTAGGCAAGGTCAGCACCTGGAACGACCCGGCCATCGCCGCGCTCAACCCGGGCATGAAACTGCCGGAAGGCAAGATCACCGTGGTGCACCGCTCCGACGGTTCGGGCACCAGCTTCAACTTCACCAACTACCTGTCCAAGGTCAACCCGGACTGGAAGAGCAAGGTTGGCGAAGGGACTGCCGTGCAGTGGCCGACCGGCATCGGCGGCAAGGGCAACGAGGGCGTGGCCGCCTACGTGAAGCAGATCAAGGGCGGCATCGGCTATGTCGAGTTGTCGTACGCGCTGCAGAACAAGATGGCCTACACCGCAATGAAGAACGCGGCCGGCAAGTTCGTGCAACCATCGGATGAAACCTTCGCCGCCGCGGCCAACAGTGCCGACTGGGGCACGGCCAAGGACTTCTATCTGGTGATGACCAACGCCGCTGGCGATAACGCCTGGCCGATCACGGCGACCAATTTCATTCTGGTGCAGAAAAAGCCGAAGAACCCGGCTGGCCTGAAGAACACGCTGGACTTCTTCCGCTGGGTCTACACCAAGGGCGATGCGCAGGCCAAGCAGTTGGACTACGTGCCGCTGCCGGACACGCTGGTTACCCAGATCGAGGCGTATTGGGCCAAGAATCTGCCGCACTAAGGACGGCGCAGCCTCTGGTGCAGCGCCAAGGTGGGCAAGCCATGCCTTGAACGGCATGGGCGGTTGTCTGGTCCATGCCGGCGACCTGCAGTGCCGCCTGAAATGGCAACCAGGTGCCCCGCACCGAGGCTCGGCAGCCAGCACGAAAACGCGTAAAGGAACGACGCCGTCTCTCTCCCCGGCGTCGGCCCCGGGACGCGGATCCCGGAGGGTGCCACGCCCTCCGCGGTCCGCGTCCTTTTTTTTGTGATGCGTTGGCCAGAAGGCACTGTCATGCAGGTGTAACAAAAACATCATTTCATAGTGTGGTCTGCCGGAGACACCGGCCAATCCAGCCTCGGAGCTTCCATGAAATTGCAGTCGGCCAGCCTGACCGCCCTGTCCCTCACCATCGCCCTCGCCCTGGCCGCGTGCTCGCCCGGCAAGGACGCGCAGTCCGCAGACGCCGCAAAGGGCGCGCCGACCGCAGGCGCCACTGCCAGCGACAGCAAGGGCGCTGAAATTTCCGGCGCCGGTGCGTCCTTCATCTATCCGCTGGTGTCCAAGTGGTCGGCCGACTACAACGCCGCCACCGGCAACAAGGTCAACTACCAGTCGATCGGCTCCGGCGGCGGCATTGCGCAGATCAAGGCCGGCACCGTGGATTTCGGCTCGACCGACAAACCGCTGGACAGCACGGAACTGCAACAGGCTGGCCTGGGCCAGTTCCCGTCCGCCATCGGCGGCGTGGTGCCGGTGGTGAATCTGGAAGGCATCGCGCCGGGCAAGCTGCGCCTGACCGGCGCCCTGCTGGGCGATATCTTCCTGGGCAAGGTCACCATGTGGAACGACGCGGCCATTGTGGCGGCCAACCCGGGCGTGACCCTGCCGGCCACCAAGATCAACCTGGTGCATCGCTCGGATGGTTCGGGCACCACCTTCAACTTCTCCAACTACCTGTCCAAGGTCAGCCCGGAGTGGAAGAGCAAGGTCGGCGAAGGCACCTCGGTGCAGTGGCCGGGCGGCGTGGGTGGCAAGGGCAACGAAGGCGTTGCCTCGTATGTGCAGCAGATCAAGGGCTCGATCGGTTACGTCGAGCTGGCCTACGCCCTGCAGAACAAGATGCCGTACACCTCGCTGCAGAACGCGGCCGGCCAGTGGGTCGAGCCGAACGCGGAAAGCTTTGCTGCCGCCGCTGCCAGCGCCGACTGGGCCAACGCCCGTGACTTCAACCTGGTGATCACCAATGCGCCGGGCGAGAAGGCGTGGCCGATCACCGCGACCAACTTCATGTTGATGCACAAGCAATCCAAGGACGCCGCGCGCAGCAAGGCGACGCTGGACTTCTTCAAGTGGGCGCTGGAAAACGGCCAGGCCCAGGCCAGCGAATTGCACTACGTGCCGCTGCCGCCGGAGCTGGTGAAGCAGATCGAAGCCTATTGGGGCAGCGAGTTCAAGTAATGCCCTGCACCCGCCCATGCGGCGGGCTGCGCTGCGGCGAGGTACCTGAAGGTGCCTCGCCGTTCCTGCTGTCTCACGCTCCCGCCATTGCGCGGGTGACGAGTCCAATCGAATGAATGCCACCGCCATTCCCGAAGCGATGACCGCGCCACGCGGCCGCGACCTGCGCGACGCACGTGCCGATCGCCTGTTCAAGCTTGCGCTGGCCGCTACGGTCGTTTTCGTCCTGTTGGCGCTCGGCAGCGCGGCACTGTCGATGCTGTGGGGCGGACGCCATGCCTTGCAGATGCAGGGCCTGAGTTTCTTCTATTCGGCCGACTGGAATCCGGTCGAAAACAAATACGGTGCGCTGGCACCGATCTACGGCACCCTGGTCACCGCGGTGATCGCGATGCTGATTGCGGTACCGGTGAGTTTCGGTATCGCCTTCTTTCTGACCGAAGTGGCACCGCGCTGGCTGCGTGGCCCGGTGGGCACCGCCATCGAACTGCTGGCCGGCATTCCGTCGATCATCTACGGCATGTGGGGCCTGTTCGTGCTGGTGCCGGTGATGACCGAACATGTCACGCCATGGCTCAACGATCATCTCGGCACGCTGCCGCTGATCGGCCCATTGTTCCAGGGCCCGCCGTTGGGCATCGGCCTGCTGACCGCCGGCTTCGTGCTGGCGATCATGGTGATTCCCTTCATCTCTTCGGTCATGCGCGAAGTGTTTTTGACCGTGCCCACGCGCTTGAAGGAATCGGCATACGCACTGGGCTCGACCAAGTGGGAAGTGAGCTGGGACATCGTGCTGCCCTACACCCGCTCGGCGGTGATCGGCGGCGTGTTCCTGGGTTTGGGGCGTGCGCTGGGCGAAACCATGGCAGTGGCGTTCGTGGTCGGTAACACGGTGCGCCTGTCGCCGTCGCTGCTGGAGCCTGGCACCACCATCGCGGCGTTGATCGCCAACGATTTCGGCGAAGCCACTGAAACCTACCGGTCGGCATTGCTGCTGCTGGGCTTCGTGTTGTTCATCGTGACCTTCATCGTGCTGGCCATCGCACGCTTCATGCTGATGCAGCTGTCGCGTCGGGAGGGCAACTGATGTCCGCCGCTTCGGTGTCGCAATCGCTGTACAACCGCCGCCGGGTCGTCAACGCCATTGCGTTGCTGCTCTCCTGCGTCACTGCGTTGTTTGGTTTGTTCTTCCTGGCCTGGATCCTGTGGACGCTGGTGTCCAAGGGCGTGCCGGGCATCGACCTCAACCTGTTTACCAAGATGACGCCGCCGCCGATGCAGGAAGGCGGCCTGCTCAATGCCTTCTTCGGCAGTGCGGTGATGTGCGGGCTGGCGCTGGCCATCGGCACGCCGCTGGGCATCGCCGCAGGCACCTGGCTCGCGGAGTACGGCAATGCGCGCAAGGCCGGCGTGGTGGTGCGCTTCGTCAACGACATCCTGTTGTCGGCGCCCTCGATCGTGCTGGGCCTGTTCGTCTACACCTTGTACGTGATGCAGACCGGTGGGCGCTTTTCGGCATTCGCCGGCGCACTGTCGCTGGCCTTCATCGTGCTGCCGGTAGTGGTGCGTACCACCGACGAAATGCTGCGATTGGTGCCGGCGCAGATGCGTGAAGCCGCATTGTCGTTGGGCATTCCGCAGTGGAAAGTCACCGTGCAGGTGCTGTACCGCAGCGCCTCGGCAGGCATCGTCACCGGCGTGCTGCTGGCACTGGCGCGCATCAGCGGCGAAACCGCACCGCTGCTGTTCACCGCATTCGGCAACCAGTACTGGAACAGCAACATCTTCCAGCCGATGGCCAGCGTGCCGGTGATCATGAATCAATTCGCCGGCAGCCCGTACGACACCTGGCAAACGCTGGCCTGGGCCGGCGCGCTGGTACTGACCGTGTTCGTGTTGCTGGTGAGCCTGGGTGCGCGTGCCCTGCTCTTGCGCAACAAGATTTCCAATGACTGACCTTTCCCTCCGGACACCCGACATGAACGATCTCCAAAACGCCAAGCCGATGCATCGCATCGCTGTTCCGGCCGCCACGGGGGCGCCGACGGCGCAGGCGCCGGTGAAGGTGGCCGCACGCAATCTGGATTTCTATTACGACAAGTACCACGCGCTCAAGAGCATCAACATCGAGATTCCCGAAAAGCGCGTCACCGCGTTGATCGGTCCCTCCGGCTGCGGCAAGTCGACCTTGCTGCGCATCTTCAACCGCATCTATGCGCTGTATCCGAAGATGGAAGCGCGCGGCGAGGTGTTGCTGGACAACGAAAACATCCTGTCGCCGAAGTACCCGATGAACCGCCTGCGCAGCAAGGTGGGCATGGTGTTCCAGAAGCCGGTGCCGTTTCCGATGACCATCTTCGAAAACGTGGCCTACGGCATCCGCCACCACGAAAAGCTGTCCAAGGCCGACATGCAGAACCGCGTCGAGCAGGCCTTGCGCCAGGGCGCGCTGTGGGACGAGGTGAAGGACAAGCTGGGGCAGAGCGCACTGGGGCTTTCCGGTGGCCAGCAGCAGCGCCTGTGCATCGCACGTGCGGTGGCGCTGCGCCCGGATGTGTTGTTGCTGGACGAACCGACGTCCGCGCTGGACCCGATTTCCACCAGCCGCATCGAACAGTTGGTGGAAGAGCTCAAGCGCGACTACACCATCGTGATCGTCACCCACAACATGCAGCAGGCCGCGCGCGTGTCCGACTATACCGCCTTCATGTACCTGGGCGACCTGATCGAGCATGACCGCACCGAAACCATTTTTTCGCAGCCATCCAAGCAACAGACCGAGGACTACATCACCGGCCGCTTCGGTTGATGTAAGGCGCGCCAGCGCAACGCCGCATTGACGCAGTTCCGCCGCACCGCCCGGCACGACATTTGCATCATGTGCCATGTCGCCAAGGTTACGGCGGACATCCACCACTGCCACGAATCGAGACCACGATGAACCAGCACCTCAACGACCATATCGTCAAAAGCTACGACGAGGAGCAGCACCGTCTTGTCGCCGAGATCGTGCGCATGGGCGAGACGGCGGTGGCGCAGCTGGAAGCCGCGCTGGATGTGGTGGAGCGTCGTGATGACAACGCCGCGCACCGCATCGTGGTCAACGACGAGGCGATCGACGCACTGGAGCATGCGATCAGCCACGACGTGATGCGGCTTGCATTGCGCGGCCCGATGGCGCGCGATCTGCGTGAAATTCTTGCAGGCCTGCGGATTCCGGCCGATATCGAACGTATCGGCGATTACGCGGCCAACGTGGCCAAGCGCTCGATCGCGCTCAATTCCGCACCGCCGCTGCCGCAGACCGTGGGCCTGCGCGCGCTTGGCCAGATGGCGGCCGATGCCGTGCGCGAAGCCGTACAGGCGTATCGCAACAAGGATGCCGATGCGGCGATCCGTGTCCGCGACGAAGATGCACGCCTGGATGCGCAGTACACCGCGTTGTTCCGCGAGCTGCTCACCTACATGATGGAAGACCCGCGCAATATCACCCCGTGTACGCATCTGCTGTTCATGGCAAAGAATCTGGAACGCATTGGCGACCACGCCACCAACATCGCCGAGAACGTGTGGTTCCTGGTGCATGGCGAGCAGCCCTTGCCTCCGCGCGTGAAGCGCGACGACACCAGCAGCACCGGCGTCATCTAGACCGCGGCAGCGTGGCCGTAAGGCGCCGCAAGGCCTTCTCATTACGTATTCAGCTTGAAACTTCTACGGTGCAGCTGCACAGGCATTTCCTGTGACCCAGGAGTCCGCTGATGAAACGTTTCGTTGGATCCTTCATGGCCTTGACGCTGCTGACCTCTGGCGCAGCGTTTGCAGCACCGCAGCAGCACGAGCTGGATCACGACCGTGACCGCAATGCGCAGCGTCACGACGACCATGGTCCTGACCGCCATGACGATCACCGCGACGACAGGCATGACGACAGGCGCGACGATCGCCGCAACGCGCATCACGAGGATCATCGCAACGAGCGCCGCGGCCCGCCGTATCGCCGCGGCGAGCGGCTGGCACCGGACCATCGTGGTAGTCGCGTTGCCGACTACCACAAGCACCATCTCAAGCCGCCGCCGCGCGGGCACGAATGGCGTCGCGTGGATAACACCTACGTGCTGATCGCAGTGGCCACCGGGCTGATTACCAGCGTCGTCGCGGGTCGCTAAGGGCTCGCTCACCGTGTCGTTAGGGAGGCCCGGTCCGTGGCAACGCGGATCGGGCCTTTTCATTTCGGTGTATGGCGACTGTCGCTGTGTGGTCTGCAGTCGCCCGGTTCGGGGAAGACGCTCGCAGACAGTGGGCCGGCAATGCACGCCGACGCCACTCGAGTGGCCGTGCACCCAATCGTCGGGGCGTCGCTGCCGCCGGTGTGGGCGTGCCAGCCTGCAGCCAGGGCAGAGCCCGGCGTGCGACCTGCTAGGCTATGCGGATGAACGAACCGGTCGATGCACAGCCTGCACCCTCTTTTTTGCCGATGTCGCGCCGCTTTCGTGGCTATCTGCCCGTGGTGGTGGACGTAGAAACCGGCGGGTTCGACTGGAACAAGCACGCACTGCTGGAGATCGCCTGCGTGCCGATCGAGATGGATACCGACGGACGCTTCTTTCCCGGCGAGACCGCCAGCGCGCACCTGGTGCCGGCGCCCGGGCTGGAGATCGACCCGAAGTCGCTGGAAATCACCGGTATCGTGCTCGACCACCCGTTCCGCTTCGCGAAACAGGAAAAGGACGCGCTGGACCATGTGTTCGCGCCGGTGCGCGCAGCGGTGAAGAAATACGGCTGCCAGCGCGCAATCCTGGTCGGCCACAACGCCCACTTCGATCTGAATTTTCTCAACGCCGCCGTGGCGCGCGTGGGCCACAAACGCAACCCGTTTCATCCTTTCAGCGTGTTCGACACGGTGACGTTGGCTGGCGTGGCCTATGGCCAGACGGTGCTGGCACGCGCCGCCCAGGCCGCCGGCCTGGACTGGAATGCCGCCGACGCCCACAGCGCGGTCTACGACACCGAACAGACCGCACGCCTGTTCTGCAAGATCGCCAACGCCTGGCCCGGGCCGGTGTGAGGACGGGATTCGGGATTGGGCATTCGGGATTGGCAAAAGCGTCGTGGTTTCTGGATTGAAGCGGCCAATCGCGTACGTTTACCAAGCACGAGCCGCAACCGTTTGATCACGACGCAGCACTGCTGCCTGCTGCCGTACCCTCATCTGCCCTTCTGGGCACCTTCTCGTGCAGGAGAAGGAACGCCTGCGCTGCCGTTGCCAATCCCAAATCCCGATTCCCGAATCCCGGCGTCTAACCCACACAGATCCGATCGCGACCGGCGCTCTTGGCCTCGTACAAGGCGTGATCGGCGCGCTGCATCAGCGACGAGCCGGTGTCGTCGTCGCGCAGCGCGGCAACACCGGCGCTGAAGGTCACCTGCAAGCCCTCGACGCTGGCCCAGTTGTGACGGGCGTGGAAGAGCGCGCGGATGCGCAGGCAAAGCGCCTGTGCCTCGTCCAGCGTGGTGTCGGCCAATAGCAGCGCGAATTCTTCGCCGCCCAGGCGTGCCGGCAGATCCGAGGCGCGCGCGGCCGCCGTCAGGAGCACTCCCACCTCGTGCAGGACCGCATCGCCGCTGGCGTGCGAATAATGGTCGTTGATGCGCTTGAAGTGATCGATATCCAGAATCGCCAGCACCAGCGGCCGCCCACTGCGCCGTGCACGGCTGATATCGCGCGCCAGCGCTTCGTCGAAATGGCGACGGTTGGGTAGCCCGGTCAATGCATCTTCGTGCGCCTGGCGCTCGAACACATCGGACTTGATGCGCAAACGCGTCAATAGCTCGCTCTTTTCCTGATTGGCCTGCAGCAAGCGCTGCGCCTGCCGTTGCAGGTCTTCGGTGCGCTTGCGCACCAGCTCGGCCAGGCGCGCGTTATGGGTCTTGTAGCGATGCAGCAACACCCGATACAGCAGGGCCAGCAGCAAGAGCGCCCCCAGCGCCGCGGCAAAGCGCACATCCTGGCGTTGCCACCACAGCGGCAATACCTCGAACGCCCACACCGCTTCGTGCGGGCTCCATGCCCCGCCCGGATGGCGCGCAGCCACGTGCAGACGATATCGGCCCGGCGGCAGGCCGATGAATTCCACGCTGCGCTGCCGGCCGCGTTCGGTCCAGGTGTTGTCCAGGCCTTCCAGCCGGGTGCGGTACTCGATTCGCTCCGGCAGCAGAAAGCTCATGCCGACGTAGGACACGTTCAAGCGATGCCCGCCAGCCAGTTGGGCGCGCTGGCGCCACACCAACGGGCGGCCATCCTGCTGCGCGTTCTCGATCACTGCCGGCGGCGGGCGACGTTCGCGAAAGCGCTGCAGACGTGAGGGGTCGACCATGCTTACCCCGCCAGCTGTCACCACCCACACCGTGCCGTCGGCGCGCCGCAGCAGGCTGGGGCCGGAACTGCCGTTGGCCTGTGCATTGCCCATGCCATCGATCTCGCCATAGCGTTCGATCGCGAGCGTGCCGCGCCCATCGGCAACTGCATCGAGCGTTTTGAATTCGGTACGCAGCACGCCGCGATTGCTGCTGATCCACGCATTGCCAAGCCGGTCTTGTACAAGCTGGAACACCGTATCGACCGGCATCCCCTGCTCCAGACCCACGCGTGCGAGAACGCCATTGCGCTCGCGATACAACCCGCGGTCGGTCGCGATCCACATGGCATCGCCGATGGCCTGAAAACCGAATACGCTGCGCGCGCCGCCCAGTTGCTCAAGATTCAACTGGCGCAGCTTGCCGTTGCGTAGCACTGCCGCACCATCGACCGAACCGATCCACACCGCGCCATCGACGTTGGCCAATGCGGTCACCACGCTGGCAGGCAAGCCGTCGATCGCCAACGGCGTGCGCTTGCCATCCACCAGCTGCACCACGCCACGCTGGGTTGCCAGCCATACCGTCTCGTGGTCGTCGATCACGATCGCGCGGATATGCCCGCCGGGAATGCCCTCGGCCTCGCCGTAATGGCGCAGCACGCGCCCGGCGCGCAACACGAAGACACCATCGGCATAGGTGCCTACCCAAAGATCGCCGTGCCGGTCCAGCGCCAGGCTGAGCACCGAAAGGCGTCGCCCCGATGGTGTGGCCACCGGCACCGCCACGATGCGCCCGTCCGGCAGCATCCGGTCCAGGCCGGCGGTTCCGGCAATCCACAGGCTGCCGTCGCGGTCTTCCAACATGGCGCGGCTGTAGTCGCCGCTTAATCCATCGCGCTGGCTGTAGCGACTGAACAGTGTCTCGCGCAGCCGGAACAGACCGCCGTTTGCGCCGACCCAGATGCTGCCTTCGGCGTCCTCGCGCAGACTGACGATGCGCCCAGTCGGCAGGCTGCGACCGGCCGGCAGATGCTCCACGCCGTACGGCCCGATCCGCAGCAGCCCCTGGTTTTCGCTGCCCAGCCACAGGTCGCCATTGCGATCCTGCAGCATCGCGGTGAAGTGACCCTGCCCCGGCACCCGATGCATCAGCTCGGCGCGCTCGCCCTGCAGGCGATACAGCTGATCTCCCGCAACCACCCACACCGTGCCGTCCGTTGCGCGATACGGCCATGCCAACCCCGGCGGAAACCCGAATGCGGCCGGCGCGCGGTGCATGCGCCCATCCGGTTCGCGGTAGATCAATCCATCGAAGGTGCCGATCAACAAGCGCCCCTGCGCATCGACCACCATGCGCGGAAAGCTGCTTTGCAGCGGTGCGTCATCGTGCGGCGGGAAATAGTCGAAGCGCCCATCCGGCCACAGGCAGCCCAGCCCGTGCCCTTCGAACAACAGCCACATGCGGCCTTCGGCGTCCATGGTCATGGCATGGATCAACGCCTGCGGCCACTGCCCTTGCCGCTGCCACTGTCGCCATTGCCCGTCGGCACCATGCCGGACCAGATTGCCGCGCGCATCGCTCAGCCACAGCGCGCCATCGCGATCAACATACAGCGCGCCGACGCCGTTATCGGGCAGCCCAGGGCGCGTGCTGCGGTCGATCACGCTGAATTCCAGCCCGTTGTAGCGCACCAACCCTTCCCAGGTCGCGAACCACAGATACCCGTCGCGGGTCTGGGCGATGTCGCGCAAGGAGTTGTGCGGCAGCCCGTTGCGCGAACTCCAGCTATCGATGGCGTAATCGCGCAAGCGTGCCGTGCCGGCCGGTGAGGCAGTCGCAACAAGCGAACACAGCGCCAACAACAGGCAGGCGCCGACACCGAGCCAGCGCGGCTGCCGTCTATGTTTTCGTCGTGCTGACGCCTGGACGCCGCAACTGCTCTCGCCTGTTTGCCAGGCGCCCACCCCATCGTTCATCACACACAACGCGCCGTTCGCTGGCGATATGGTAGGCAAAAACGTCGCGCTGCGTTCGACGGTGGCTGCGCATGCCTGGAAAGCCTTGCTGCACCTCCCTGCGCGTGCGCCAGTCAACGCCTCGCGAACCGCATCTGCGCGGAACATTGCGCAGATGCCCATCGGCAATGCAACGATCAAGCGTTGGCGCTGCTGTGCATCGCGTAACGCGCGTGGGTTACGCAGGCCGGCACGCCTGCGCTCGCGCCTGCATGCGGGCCGTTAGGTGCCCAGGCGCTGGCGCACGGCCTCGAACAGGGTCACACCGGTGGCGACCGACACATTGAGGCTTTCAATTTCGCCGGGCATCGGGATCTTGACCAGGCCGTCGCAATGCTCGCGGGTGAGACGGCGCAGGCCATCGGCCTCGCCACCCAGCACCAGCCCGACATTGCCGCGCAGATCCACGCTGTACAACGAAGCCTCTGCTTCGCCGGCCAAGCCATACAGCCACACACCCTGCTTCTGCAGGTCGCGCAGGCAGCGCGCCAGGTTGGTCACCGCCACCACCGGAATGCGGTCGGCCGCACCGGCGGAGGTCTTGCGCACGGTGGCGTTCACCGTGGCCGACTTGTCCTTGGGAATCACCACTGCGGTGACCCCGGCCGCTGCCGCACTGCGCAGGCATGCGCCAAGGTTGTGCGGGTCCTGCACGCCATCGAGGATCAGCACCAGCGCGCGCCCTTCGGCGGCCTCGACCAACCCTTCCAGCTCGTTCTCGGCCCACAGCCGCGCGGCGGCATAGCGTGCGGCCACGCCCTGGTGGCGTACCTGCCCCCCCACACCGTCCAGTGCCTGGGTATTGACCCGGCGGACGTCGATGCCCTTGCGGCGCGCCTGTTCTTCGATCTCGGTCAGGCGCGGGTTCTTGCTGCCGGCCTCGATCAACACCTCGCGCACGTTGTCGGCGTCGTTCTCGACGGACGAGGCGACAGCATTGACGCCGACGATCCACTGGTTCTGCTTGCTCATTGCGGGCATACGAAGAGGTAAAGGGGAATGGTAGGGCCTGCGGCCTGTCACGTCACGGCCGGTGCGTGGAGCCCGGCGATGCCAACGACGCGATGCGGCGATGGCACTGGTGCTGGACGCGCAGCGCCCGGGGCCAATGGCGCACGCCTGCATTGACCGCACGCTCACCGCGCACCCCATCGTGTCGATGGATGCCTGCCAGATGGCGCACTGGCGCGTGTTGCCGCGGCCAGTGACGGCCGCGAGCGAGGTGACGCCATTGCTGCTCGCATGCCGCGATCAGCAGCACAACAAACCAAAGCCTTTTCTCACGCCGGCCAATGCGCAGTGTCGTGATCGGGATGTTGTCGCGACACCACGCTGGCCAAAAAAGCCTCCGCGGCGGCATCGTCTTCGGGTGGACGCGTAGGCAGCTGCGCCAGGCCATCGACGAAGGGCAGTTTGCGATCCAGTCCATATTGGATATGCGGCGGCAACTGCTCGGGCGTGTCGAAGGCACCCGCCGCAACTGCCACGCCGTCGGGTGCCTCATACGTCAATGGCGTGCCGCATTCGGCGCAAAAACCGCGCTGCACGACGTTCGACGATGCAAAGCGCTTGGGCTCGCCACGGGTCCAGCGAAACTCGGTGCCTCGCACAGACACCAACGGCGCGTAATACGCGCCGAATGCCTTCTGACACATGCGGCAGTGGCAGATCGAAGCATCCACCAACGCACCACGCACATGAAACCGCACCGCCCCGCACTGGCAGCCACCGCTGTATTCGCTTGAAGTGTCCATGCCCTGCTCCGCGTCAGTCTGTTACGGACATCATTGCAGACCCACTCGCCTGCAACAGCCCACCGGCCTCTCTCACAGCGAATAACACGACTGCGATCACTGCCACGCGGATGCGGCCAATCGTGGAAGTTGCCGCGAACCGCCGGCGCGCCGCAGTTCATCAGCCCCGTCTGTACCCGCCCGACGACCCACGCTTCATTTTAGTGGCTGCTTGTCACCACCACCTCGCGTGGCGGGCTGCCAGTTCGGCCGCCCGCAGCGCCGTCCTGCAACTCAGTACGGCTTCTTCTTGCGCTTGGTCGGCTTCTCGCGTGGCGGCAGCGGCGCTTCGGGCGCTGCGCCATTTTCGTCGGCCAGGCGGAAGTCGATCTTGCGCTCTTCCATGCTGGCCTTGAGCACCAGCACGCGCACCGGGTCGCCGAGGCGGAACTCGCGACCACGGCGCTCGCCGCTGAGCGTCTTGCGAATCGGATCGAACTGGTAATAGTCCTGCGGCAGCTGCGTGACGTGCACCAGGCCGTTGACCTTGGACTGCGTCAACTCCACGAACAGGCCAAATCCCGTCACACCGCTGATCACGCCATCGAACTGGCCACCGACGTGCTTTTCCATCCACGCGGCGCGGTAGCGCTCGTCCACTTCGCGCTCGGCTTCATCGGCACGCCGTCCGCGCTCGGAGCATTGCAATGCCAGCGCCGCCATCTGACGCGGGGTATAGATGAATGTCTGCGGGCTGGCGCCGGTCAACGCATGCTTGATTGCGCGGTGTACCAGCAGATCCGGGTAACGCCGAATCGGCGAGGTGAAATGCGCGTATGCCTCCAACGCCAGACCGAAATGGCCGTTGTTCTCCGGCGAATACACCGCCAGGCTCTGGCTGCGCAGCAACACCGATTCCAGCAACGCCGCATCCGGGCGCGCGCGCACTTTCTTCAGCAACTTGGTGTAATCGCCGGGGCGCACCTTGCTCCATGCCGGCAAGCTCAGCTGGAACTCCTTGAGGAACTCCAGCAGGTCTTCGTACTTGCTCTCCGGCGGGCGCTCATGCACACGGTAAGGCGCAGGCACGTGCACGCTCAGCAGGTAGCGCGCCGCCTCGACGTTGGCGGCGATCATGCATTCTTCGATGAGCTTGTGGGCATCGTTGCGCACCAGCATGCCGGCCTGGGTGACCTCGCCGGTGTTGTCGAGCACGAAGCGCACTTCGGAGGTTTCGAACTCGATCGCCCCGCGCTGCGTGCGTGCCTTCGACAGCACGTGATACAGCTGATGCAGGCGCTGCACCTGCGGCAGCAGCGGGCCGATGAAGGCCTTGGTGTCCGCATCGTCTTCGCCCACCGCCTTCCAGACCTGGTTATAGGTCAGGCGTGCGTGCGAATTCATCACCGCTTCGTAGAAACGCGAGCCGGTCACTTCACCATCGCGTCCCACCTGCATATCGCAGACGAAGCACATGCGGTCGACCTTGGGCATCAGCGAGCAGATGCCGTTGGACAGCGTTTCCGGCAGCATCGGTACCACGAAGCCGGGGAAATACACCGAGGTGGCGCGCTTTTGCGCTTCGTCGTCCAGCGGCGTCCCGGGACGGACGTAGTTGGACACATCGGCGATTGCCACCACCAGACGGAAGCCGTCGACATTGGGTTCGCAATACACCGCGTCGTCGAAATCCTTGGCGTCTTCGCCATCGATGGTGACCAGTGGCATCTGCCGCAGGTCCACGCGCCCGCCGATCATCTGCGGCTCGACCACCAACGGCACGGCCGCCGCTTCGTCCAGCACTTCCTGCGGAAATTCGTGCGGCAATTCATGGCCGTGGATGGCCATTTCGACGACCAGCGACGGCGTCAGCTTGTCGCCCAGTACCGCGATGATCTTGCCGATCGCCGGGCGGCGCGCGTCCGGCGGCGCGATCAGTTCGCAGACCACCAATTGGCCTTCGCGTGCCTCGCCGATACCGTCCGGGGCAATCTGCACATTGCGCTGGATGCGCTTGTCGTCGGGGTCGACGTAAGCCACCCCGTGCTCATAGAAAAAGCGCCCCAGCATGCGGGACATGCCACGCTCGAGCACGCGCGCAATGGCACCTTCGCGACGGCCGCGACGGTCGATGCCGGTGACATTGGCGAGCGCGCGGTCGCCATGCATGACCTTGCGCATTTCGAACGGCGGCAGGAACAGGTCGTCGCCGCCCTCGTCGGGCTTGAGGAAACCGAAGCCCTCCGGATTGGCGATGACCACGCCGGCGATCAGGCTGGTCTGCTGCACCGGCGCGTAGCCACCGCGGCGGTTCTGCACCAGTTGCGCTTCGCGCACCATTGCGGCCAGGCGCTTGCCCAGCGCATCGATGCGGTCGCTCAGATTGAGCTGCTCGGCAATTTCTTCGGCGGTCTGCGGACCGTCGCAGGCTTCAAGCAATTGCAGGATGGCCTCGCGGCTGGCGATCGGCTCGGCATACCGAAGAGCCTCGCGCTCGGCATGCGGATCCTTGAATTCGGCAGTCGTAGGTGCAGCGGTCTGGAAGCGTTCCGGCGGCGGCGCAGACGGGCCACTCTTGCGCGGATGCGGAGCGCGCGGCGCAGGCGGCGCGGACGCCTGCTGTGGCGAGGCTTTGGAGGGGTTGGATGCTTTGTCGGCAGCGCGCTTGTTGGCGGACTTGGTCGATGCGCCGGCTGCGGCGCGGACCAGGAAGTCTGGCATCCAGCCCGGCAACTTCTGCTGTTCGGCAGTGCTGGAATCGCCTGCGCCGGTGGATTTGCGGCGACTCGGCCGATCGGAATCTGGGGTTTTTTTCTTTGTCATTGCTTACATGGTACTGCGTGGCGCGGCGAGATGGGCAGCAAGGCCGGCGCGACCGCCGACGATTGCCGCATGGAACCCATTGACAAGCCAGCCGGGGGCCTGCAAAATTCGCGGCTCACCTGCCCAGGTGGCGGAATTGGTAGACGCACTAGCTTCAGGTGCTAGCGGGGGCAACTTCGTGGAGGTTCGAGTCCTCTTCTGGGCACCAGTTTAAAAAGACCTCCGAGCAATCGGGGGTCTTCTGGTTTCTGGGGTTCGAAAATGCAGTGCGCTGCACTCGATCGCCGCGCCCTCGCCGGCAGCCCGGCCCTAGCTCGCTCTTTCGGCGTTGGAAACGGCAGACCAGCTCATGCCGGGCCTCGCCCGGGACGCAGATGGCCTCGCTTGAGCCCGTTGGCCATCATCACGTTCCACGCCGGAGCGTGGCCCCGCGCACTCCTGAAAACCAAACGCGACTGCCGACCCGCGCGACGCGCCAGCGCGCGGGCGGCCGCACGTCCCCCCCTTACCCTCCGCGCTCGCTTTTGGATGAACGCGCTCGCGTGCCGCCACCGTTACGGCGCAGCGGTAATGCCCGCCTCGCGCAGCGCCTGCGCCCAGATGCGGTAGCCGGACTCGCTGGGATGGGTGCCATCGGGCATCAGCGCTTCGGGCAGCGTGCCGTCGGGCTGCAGCATCTTGGGGCCGATATCGACCAACTGCACCGCCGGATCCTTGGCATAGCGCGCGACCAGCAGCCGGTTTGTCTCGGCGATCGGCGCGCGCCGTGCATCGTCGGGGTTGCGGCCACGCGGCATGATCGCCATCAGGATCAGCTTGCTGTTGGGAAGGCGACGGCGCACCTCGCTCACCACCGCCTGCAGACCCAACTCCGCTTCAGCCGGGGTGCTGGCGCGCGCTTGCGCCGTGCCGCTGAGATTGTTGGTGCCGATATGCAGCACCACCCAGCGCGGGTCCAGACCATCGAGTTCGCCCTGCCGGATGCGCCACAGCACATTTTGCGTGCGGTCCCAGCCGAAGCCCAGATTCAGGACCGGCCGCGTGCCATACAACCATTGCCATGATTCGGGGCCACTGACGCGCGTGGCCTGCGGTGGCCCAGACCAGAAATGCGTGATCGAGTCGCCGATCATCACCACCTCCGGCTTCAGGCTGCGCGCGACGGCCAGCGCTGCGTGGTGGCGTGCGTACCAGTCGTAGGAATCCTGCTCCAGCCAGTCGACCGGCATCAGCGAGGTCGCCGCGTCACGGCCGAGTTCGGCCACCGGCTTGACCGGTGGCTCGCCCAACAGCCGCGCCAGCGTGGGCTCGATCGCTTCGGCCAGCATGCGCTGCCCCCGCGTGTCCGGATGCAAGGCACCGGCCGCCGGACGGAACCGGGTGTCGTAAAACAGATCGGTGCGGAGTTTGCCGTCGCGCTGGAAGACCGAACTCACATCCAGATAGGTCACGCGTGGGTTGTCGCCGTAACGCACGGCCAGGCCCTGATTGATCTGCGCATCGCGCCGCGATTTTTCGCTGGAGAGATCGCTGGGCAACACGCTCAGCAGCAGGATGTGCGTTCGCGGCAGCTTCTGCTCGATCGCCGCGACCACCGCATCGATACCGAGTTGGGTCTGTTCGGCGGTTTGACCGAGATGGCCGGTGTTATTGGTGCCGATCAGCACCAGCGCGACCTTCGGCTGCAGCCCGTCGACTTCGCCATTGGCCAGCCGCCACAGCACGTTTTCGGTGCCGTCGCCACTGAAACCTAGGTTCAGCGCACCGCGGCTGCCGTAGAAGGTTTGCCAGGTCGGTTGGAAGTCTTCGTCCGGCGCCTTGGCTTTTTCGTAGTTTTGAGTGATCGAATCGCCGATCAGCAGCAATTTGGTATCCGGGTGCTGCTTGACCTGCTCCAGCACCTGCGCATGCCGTTGCGCCCACCAGGACTCGCGCAGACGATCGGTTGGCACGATCGAAGGCGGCGAGGTTTGCGCGCCTGCCGTCGTGCAGAACAGCAGCAGCCCCCAGCACCACAGGGTATGCGCTAAGCCGGAGCGTGAAACACGGGACAAAGCAGCGTGCGAAGACCGGGACATGCGCGCACCAGACACGGGAGAAGCGTCGATTGTGGTCCGCGCATGCAACGCAGGACAACCCTTGGCATAGCCGCCCTTGATGATCACAACGCACTGCAGCGAGCACTCCGACGTTGCCGCGTTGCTGCGGCAATGCTGAGGGAATGACGGGCTTCGCCGCGACCCTGTCGTGCCGCGTGCGATCACCAAGCGCTGGATTGCCGAGGCGCCCGCGTCGATTTCGGTGATCTTGGCATCGCGGAAAGCGCTCCAGCGGTGCCGCGCGCAGCGGCAGCGCTGGAGCGCGGCAAGACCTCAGCGCAGCCCGGTTTCGCCGCGCGCGATCACCAGGCGCTGGATTTCCGAGGTGCCCTCGTAGATTTCGGTGATCTTGGCGTCACGAAAGTAGCGCTCCAGCGGCATTTCTTTCGAATACCCCATGCCGCCATGAATTTGCACCGCCTGATGGGTGATCCACATCGCCGCCTCGGATGCGGTGAGCTTGGCCACGGCCGCTTCGGTACCGAACTTTTGCCCCTGCCCCTTCAACCACGCCGCGCGCAACGTCAGCAGCAGCGCCGCATCCAGCTTGCACTTCATGTCGGCGATCTTGGCCTGGGTCATCTGGAACGTGCCGATCGCCGCGCCAAATGCCTTGCGCTCCTTGACGTAGGCCAGCGTGGCCTCATACGCCGCGCGTGCAATCCCGACCGCTTGCGAGGCAATGCCGATGCGCCCGGCATCCAGAACGCTCATCGCAGTCTTGAAACCCTCGCCTTCCACGCCCAGCACCTCGTCGGGCTGCGCAACGTAATCGGCAAACTCGATTTCGCAGGTGGCCGAGGCACGGATGCCGAGCTTGGGCTCGGTCTTGCCGCGATGAAAACCGGCGCGGTCGGTATCGACCATGAAGGCGGTGATGCCGCGCGAGCCCTTGTCCGGCTCGGTCACCGCAAACAACACGATGTACTTGGCCACCGGGCCGGAGGTAATCCAGCTCTTCTTGCCATTGATGACGAAGCTGCCATCGGCCTGCTTGACCGCGCGGCAGCGCATTGCCGAGGCATCCGAGCCGGACTGCGGCTCGGTCAGCGCGAACGCACCGATGTGCGTGCCCTCGGCGATCGCGCGCACGTACAGCTGCTTCTGCGCTTCGCTGCCGTTTTTGAGAATGCCGGTGCAAAACAGCGAGTTGTTGACCGAGACGATGGTGGAGTGCGCGCCATCGGCCGCGGCGATTTCGATCATCGCCAGCGCATAGCTGATCGGGTCCATGCCGGCGCCGCCGTACTCGACCGGCACCTCGATGCCCATCAGACCGTTTTCGCCAAGCAGGCGGATATTTTCCAGCGGGAATTCGCCGCTACGGTCGAATTGCTCGGCGCTGGGCGCGATCTTTTCCTGCGCGATGCGGCGCGCCACATCCTGGATCATCAATTGTTCTTCGGTAAAGCTGAAATCCACGTCGCACCCCTTCAGGCCTGAGCTGGACCCCATTGTAGCGCCAACCATTCGCATGCGTATGTAGTTGACCGCACCTGCCGCCGGCCCGAAAATATCTCCATATCGCGATATAGAGATATTCATGGATCTGGAAGACTGGTCGGCCCGCTTGAAGGTATTCGCCGACGCCACCCGAGTCCGCCTGCTGGCCTTGCTGGAGCAGGAAGAACTCACCGTGGCCGAGCTGTCGGCCATCACCCGGCTGGCGCAGCCGCGGGTGTCCACGCACCTGGCCAAACTCAAGGAAGCCGGGCTGGTCCGCGACCGCCGCGCCGGGGTATCGGCGTACTACCGCTTCGACGAAGTGTCGCTGGACCCGGCGCAGCGCGCGCTATGGCTGGCACTGAGCACCGGCAGCGACGATCCGTTGTTGCGCCAGGATGCCGAGCGCGTGGCCGCGGTGTTGGCCAACCGTGCCGCGGACCAGAACTGGGCCGATTCGGTGGCAGGCGACATGGAGCGGCATTACTCGCCCGGACGCACCTGGGAAGCGCTGGCGCGCACCGCCCTGCCCCTGCTGGAAACCGGCGACGTGCTCGATATCGCGTCCGGCGACGGCGTGCTGGCCGAACTGGTGGCACCGCATGCCACCCGCTATATCTGCATCGATACCAGCGCGCGCGTGGTTGCGGCCGCCAGCGAGCGCCTGCGCAAACTACGCAACGTGGAAGTGCGCGAAGGCGACATGCATGCGCTGCCATTCCCCGATGCCAGCTTCGACCTGGTGGTGCTGATGCACGCGCTGACCTACGCGGCCAAACCGGCGCAGGCGGTGGCCGAGTCGGCGCGCGTGCTGCGCCCGGGCGGCCGCCTGCTGCTGTGCAGCCTGGCCAAGCACGAACACCGCGCCGCGGTGCATGCGTACGGCCACGTCAATCTGGGGTTTGCTGCCAAGGAGCTGCGCAAGTTCGTTGAAAAAGCCGGGCTGGACGTCTCCAGCCTGGAGACGGTGACACGCGAAAAGCGCCCGCCCCATTTCGAAGTGATCTCGTTGATTGCTGTGAAGCCGGGAATGGGGAATCGGGATTCGGGAATCGCCGACCGCAGCGCCGCTGTCTCACGGAGCATCGCATCATGACGCCTGCAGCACTCCACTCCCCCGTTGCACATGCCCTGCCCTGGCTACGTCCCGAGCGCGCAGCCAAGCTCACCGCCGCGCTTGCCGAGCGCATCCTCATCATCGATGGCGCGATGGGCACCATGATCCAGCGCCACGACCTGCAGGAGCCCGATTATCGCGGCACCCGCTTTGCCGAGGGCTACGACAGTGCGCACGTGCACGGCCCCGGTTGCGACCACGCACACGTACCGCAGGGCCACGATCTGAAGGGCAACAACGATCTGCTGCTGTTGACCCGCCCGCAGATCATTGCCGGCATTCATCGCGCCTATCTGGATGCAGGTGCCGATCTACTGGAAACCAATACCTTCAACGCCACGTCGGTGAGCCAGGCCGACTATCACCTGGAACATCTGGTGTACGAGTTGAACAAGGCGGGCGCGCAAGTCGCGCGCGCCTGTTGCGACGAAGTCGAGGCGTTGACTCCGCACAAACCGCGCTTTGTGATCGGCGTGCTCGGGCCCACCAGCCGTACCGCTTCCATCAGCCCCGATGTCAACGATCCCGGCTACCGCAACACCAGTTTCGATGCACTGCGCGAAACCTATCGCGAGGCCATCGAGGGCTTGATCGATGGCGGCGCGGATACGCTGATGGTGGAAACCATCTTCGACACGCTCAACGCCAAGGCCGCGTTGTATGCGATCGAAGAGGTCTTCGAGGCACGCGGCGGGCGTTTGCCGGTGATGGTCTCCGGCACCATCACCGACGCATCCGGGCGCACCTTGTCCGGACAGACTGCCGAAGCGTTTTATGCATCGGTCGCGCACGGCAGGCCGTTGTCGATCGGCTTGAATTGTGCGCTCGGCGCCAAGGATCTGCGCCCGCACGTGGAAACCTTGGCGCAGATCGCCGACGCGTATGTCAGCGCGCATCCGAACGCCGGCTTGCCGAATGCCTTCGGCGAATACGACGAGACGCCGGAAGAAATGGCGTCCACGCTACGCGAATTCGCACAGGCCGGCCTGCTCAACCTGGTCGGCGGCTGTTGCGGTACCTCGCCGGACCATATCCGCGCCATCGCCGAAGCGGTCGCCGATCTGCCACCGCGGCAATTGCCTGGCGCACCAGAGCTGGCGGCGTGATGCGTCAGGCTCACCCTCATCCACCCTTTGCGCACCTTCTCCCGCCTGCGCGAGCAGGTGGCGCGCAGCGCCGGATGAGGGCTGCATTGCACCGCGCCCCAGGGCCGGGCCGTGAACACCTACTCACCACGACCGATCGCGCCGTCATCGTCCAGCAGAGCCTTGCATGAGCACTCCCCGCTACACCCGCCTGTCCGGCCTTGAGCCGCTGGTCATTACGCCGGACCTGTTGTTCGTCAACGTCGGCGAGCGCACCAACGTCACCGGCAGCGCGCAGTTCCGCAAGCTGATCAAGGAGGAGCGCTACGAGGAAGCGGTGGAGGTCGCGCGGCAGCAGGTGGACAGCGGTGCGCAGATCCTCGACGTCAACATGGACGAAGGCCTGATCGATTCGGAGAAGGCGATGACGCGCTTTCTCAACCTGATCATGTCCGAGCCGGATATCGCGCGCATTCCGGTGATGGTGGATTCGTCCAAGTGGAGCGTCATCGAAGCGGGATTGAAATGCCTGCAAGGCAAGAGCGTGGTCAACTCCATTTCGCTCAAGGAAGGCGAAGCAGTGTTCATCGAACACGCCCGCAAGGTATTGCGCTACGGCGCCGCCGCGGTGGTGATGGCCTTCGACGAGGCGGGCCAGGCCGACACCTGCGCGCGCAAGGTCGAGATCTGCACGCGCGCCTACACGCTGCTGACCGAGCAGGTTGGCTTTCCGCCGGAAGACATCATCTTCGACCCGAACATCTTTGCCGTGGCCACCGGCATCGAAGAGCACGACAACTACGCGGTGGACTTCATCGAAGCCACCCGCATCATCAAGGACACGCTGCCGCACTGCCATGTGTCCGGCGGCGTTTCCAACGTCTCGTTCTCCTTCCGCGGCAACGAAACCGTACGCCAGGCAATCCACTCGGTGTTCCTGTTCCATGCGATCAAGGCCGGCATGGACATGGGCATCGTCAATGCCGGCGGCATGCCGATCTACGACGAGCTGGATCCGGAACTACGCGAACGCGTGGAGGACGTGATCCTCAACCGACGCCGCGACGGCACCGAACGTCTGCTGGAAATCGCCGAGCGCTACAAGGGCACCAAGGGCGCGGCGAAAGTCGAAGACCTGGCCTGGCGCGACAAGCCGGTCCGTGCGCGCCTGGCGCATGCGCTGGTGCACGGCATCGACGCATTCGTGGAAACCGACACCGAAGAAGCGCGCCGGCATTCCACGCGCCCTCTGGACGTGATCGAAGGCCCGCTGATGGACGGCATGAACGTGGTGGGCGATTTGTTCGGCGCCGGCAAGATGTTTTTGCCGCAGGTGGTCAAGTCCGCGCGCGTGATGAAAAAGGCGGTGGCCTATCTGCTGCCCTTCATCGAAGCGGAAAAACTGCGCACCGGCGATGTCGGCAAGTCCAACGGCAAGATCATCATGGCCACCGTCAAGGGCGACGTGCACGACATCGGCAAGAACATCGTCGGCGTGGTGTTGGCCTGCAACAACTTCGATGTGGTGGATCTGGGCGTGATGGTCTCGGCGCAGGTGATCCTGGATCGCGCTCGCGAAGAAAACGCGGATCTGATCGGGCTGTCCGGCCTCATCACGCCATCTCTGGAAGAAATGTCGCATGTGGCGCGCGAGATGCAGCGGCAGGGCTTTGACATTCCGTTGTTGATCGGCGGCGCAACGACCTCGCGCGCGCACACCGCGCTGAAGATCGACCCGCACTACACCGCGCCCACCGTGTGGGTGAAGGACGCCTCGCGTGCCGTGGGCGTGGCGCAGTCGCTGATCTCGCGCGACCTGCGCCAGGCCTTCGTTGCCGCCAACGATGCCGATTACGCGGAAATCCGCGCACGCCACCGTAACCGCGGCGATGCCAAGCGCCTGGTGTCGCTCGAAAAAGCCCGTGCGCAGCGCTTCGACGGCGATTGGGACACCTACACTCCACCGGCCCCACGCCAGCCAGGCATCCACGTTTTCGACGACTACCCGTTGCAGGAGCTGATCGAACTCATCGACTGGACGCCGTTCTTTCAGGCATGGGAACTGGCCGGCAAGTTCCCGGCGATTCTCAGCGACGAAATCGTCGGCACCCAAGCCAGCGAGCTGTATCGCGACGCACGCCGCATGCTCAAGCGCATCGTCGAAGAGAAGTGGCTGACGGCCAAGGCCGTGTTCGGGCTGTGGCCGGCAAATAGCGTTGGAGACGATGTTGTCGTCCTGACGGAGCCGGCAGAATCGGGAATCGGGAACCGGGAATTGCAAGGCGATGCCCGCACACTCGACCATTCCCGATTCTCCATCCCCCATTCCCTGCACTTCTTGCGCCAGCAAGTCGACAAGCCCATCGACCGCCCCGACTTCTGCCTGGCCGATTTCGTCGCTCCCAAGAGCAGCGGCAAGCAAGACTGGATCGGCGCGTTCGCGGTCACTGCCGGCATCGGTATCGATGCGCATGTGGCCCGGTTCGAAGCCGCGCACGACGACTACAACTCCATCCTGCTCAAGGCGTTGGCCGACCGTCTGGCAGAGGCGCTGGCCGAGCGGCTGCATCAACGCGTGCGCACCGAGTTCTGGGGTTATGTGGAGGACGAAGCGTTGGACAACGAAGCCTTGATCGCCGAGCGCTATCGCGGCATTCGCCCGGCTCCCGGCTACCCGGCTTGCCCGGAACACAGCGAAAAACGCACCTTGTTCGATCTGCTCGATGCCGAGCGCAACGCCGACATGTCGCTGACCGAAAGCTTTGCGATGCTGCCCACTGCCGCGGTCTCCGGTTATTACTTCAGCCATCCCAAGAGCCAATACTTCGTGGTCGGGCGACTAAGCAAGGAACAGGTGGCCGATTATGCAAAGCGCAAGAGCATCACGCTGGCATTGGCCGAGCGTTGGCTGGCATCGAATCTGGATTACGACCCGGAGTAAGGGCATCTGCTGACCGCAGATATCGTAGGAGCGCACCCGGGCGCGATGGGGGGTCTTATCGGTAAAGCCTCATCGCGCCCGGGTGCGCTCCTACGCGGCAACGCCACCGCATTGCGCGGCGGCGCTTGGATCACGCCAGCATCAAGCAGCCGGCCGCAACACGTTCAAGACTTCGTAGCACGCGCCCATGGTGTGGTAATCGGTCTTACCCGCCGGGCTTTTCTCATCGCTGTACTTGCGGTTGTCCGCATCCAGGATGCGATACCACGCGCCATACTGATGGTCGATCATGTGCGCCCACGAATAGGCCCACAGCGTGTCGTACCACTGCCAGTAGCGATCGTCGCCGCTGCGCTGCGCCAGCAATGCAGCAGCGGCCAACGACTCGGCCTGCACCCAGAAATACTTGTCGTCGTCGCAGACATTGCCGTCAGGGTCGAAGCCGTAATACAGCCCACCGCGCTGCGTGTCCCATGAGCGCTCCACTGCCACGTCGAACAGATGCTGCGCGGTCGGCAGCAACCAGTCGGCCGGCGCATAGCGATCCAGCAGCATCAGCAGCTTGGCCCATTCGGTCTGATGGCCGGGCTGAAAACCCCACGGGCGGAACAGGTGCTTGGGATTGTCGCGGTTGTAATCCCAGTCGATATTCCACTGCAGATCGTAATGCTCCCACACCAACCCATCGGCTTTGGCTGCCTGGCGACGGGTCATGTTCTCCGCGAGCACCAGTGCGCGATCGAGATAACGCTGCTCGCCACTGGCTTCGTACGCGGCGATCATCGCTTCGCACATATGCATGTTGGCGTTCTGGCCGCGGTAGCTGGTGAAGTTGAACTGCGCATCGGCTTCGTCGCGGTACAGCCCGAACTCCGCGTCCCAGAAGTACTTCTCCAGCAGTTGCCAGGTCTCGTCCATCCACGCGCGTGCCTCATCGACACCGGCCTTCAAACCACACGCATACGCCAGCAACACGAACGCCACGCCGTAGCAGTGATTCATGTCGTCTTCGACCACGCCATCGCGCAGCGTCCACGCATAACCGCCGGTTTGCGGGTTGCGATGCACATTGCGCAGATAGTCCAGCCCGTGACGTACCGCCTGCAGATACGCAGCATCGCCGAACTCGCGGTAGGCCATTGCGTAGTTGAAAACGAAGCGCGTACTGCTGACCAGGTGCCGATGCCCGGCATCGTAGATCGAACCGTCATCGCGGAAATACTGGAAAAACCCACCTGCCGGATCGATCGCGCGCGGATGGTAGAACGCCATGGTGTCGGCGATGTGCTGGCGCAAGACGTCAGCCGAACGGAAATCGGGTGCGGGTGTTGCAGGCAAGCGGCTCATGATTGTTCCTGGATCAAGGAATGGACTTCATCGATGCTCGGCATTGCCGCGAACGCGCCCTTGCGCGTCACCGCCAGCGCGCCGACCGCGGCAGCAAACCGAATCACCTCATTGATTGCCGCGGAATCGCCGCATAGCTGCTCCAGCGATGCAGCACGCGTTGCCAGCTGATACAGCAGCCCGCCGACGAACGCATCGCCAGCGGCGGTGCTATCGCGCACCTGCACCTGGAACGCCGGCACCTGGCCCGCATCGGTGCGTGTCTGCCAATGCACCGGTCCGCCGCCATCGGTGACCAGCAACCAACTGGCCCTGCCCTGCCACAGCTTTTGCGTGACCGCACTGGCATCGCCATCGAGCGTTCCCGCCAGATACTCAAGCTCCTCGCGCGAAAGCTTGACCACATCGGCCAACGCCAGCGCCTCCCATAGCAACGCCGCCGGATCGACATCCTGCGGCCACAGCATCGGGCGCAGGTTGAGGTCAAGGCTGACGATGGCGCCATCGGCGCGCGCACGGCGCATGCCGTCGAGCGTGCACTGGGCAATCTGCGGCTCGGTCATGCTGTTGGAGCACACATGCAATACCGCTGCCTGCGTAAACCCGTCCGCGGCGAAGTGCTCGGGACGGAACAACAGGTCCGCTGCCGGTGGACGGTAGAAACTGAAACTGCGTTCGCCCGCGTCGTCCAACGCAACGAACGCCAACGCAGTCTTGGCCTGATCGGTGCGCACGATGCCATCGGTCGCCACGCCGGACTGCTGCAGGCTTTGCAGCAGGAAATCGCCGAACATGTCGCGCCCGAGCATGCCGACGAAATGCGCAGCACCCCCCAGGCGCGCCACCGCAACGGCGACATTGGCCGGCGCACCGCCGGCATATTGCGCGAAGGTACGCGCCTGGTCCGGGCCGGCCTGCGGCAACGCCAGCATGTCGATCAGCGCTTCGCCGAAACACACTACCTGATGCTTGGTCGCACTCATGCGCGTGCCTCCGCCAGTGCGCCGCGCAACCGCGAGCCCCAGATACCGTAGAACACGATGTACAGGTAGCACAGCAACGGCAGCACGAACGACTCATGCAGGCCGATGCTGTCTGCCAGCAGCCCTTGCAGATACGGCACGATCGCACCGCCGACAATGGCCATGATCAGCAGGCTCGACGCGCGCCCGGTCAGCGGGCCGAGCCGTTCGATACCCAGGGTGAAGATGGTGGGGAACATGATCGAATTGAACAGGCCGATCGCCACCAGCGCATATACCGCCAACATGCCGCCGCTAGCCATGGTCAGGCCCAGCAACACCGCATTGATGGCCGCGAACACCGACAACAACACGCGCGGCGACAACTTGGCCAGCAGCGCCGAGCCGATGAAACGGCCGATCATCGCCAGCGTCCAGTAGGCCGACACGTACTTGGTTGCCTCACGCTCGGTGAACCCACCGATCTGCGGCAGCGAGAAGTAATTGACCATCAGGCTGCCGATGGCCACTTCTGCGCCTACATAGAAGAAGATCGCCAACACACCGAAGCGCACATGCGGGTGTTGCAAGGCATCGAGCAAGGAATGCTTGCTGTCGTCTTTCTGTGCGCTGGCGTCGGTCAGTGCCGGCAGGCGGAACAAGAACACGAAAATCGCCAGCAAGAACAGCACGATACCCAGCCCGATGTACGGGCCTTGCACGGCCTGCGCTTCCTGCACGCGATAAGCCAGTTGCTCGGCTTCCGGCAGGGCCTTCAGCTGGTCGCCGCTCATCACCGTGTTGGAGAGGATCAACCAGCCGCCCAACAGCGGCGCGATCGCGGTACCGAGCGAATTCAACGCCTGGGCCAGGGTCAGGCGACTGGAGGCGCTGCGCTCGGGCCCCAGCAAGGCGACGTAGGGATTGGCGGCCACCTGCAGGATGGTGATGCCGGTGGCCAGCACGAACAATGCGCCGAGAAATGCGCTGTACACGCGCAGTTCCGCCGCCGGCCAGAAACCCAGCGCGCCGACCGCCGCCACCGCCAACCCGGCCACGATGCCCTGCTTGTAGCCCAACCGATTCACCAGCCAACCGGCCGGCAGCGACATCAGGAAGTACGCACCGAAGAAGGTGAACTGCACCAGCATCGCCTGCGCGAAATTGAGCTCGAACACCGCCTTCAGATGCGGGATCAGGATGTCGTTGAGGCAGGTCAGAAAGCCCCACATGAAAAAGATCGTGGTGACCACCGACAACGCGACGCCGTTGTTGACGGGCGCCTTGTTGCCGCTGGGCACGGAGGATTGCGTGGAAAGGGAAACCATAGGGATTGCCTGGTCAGCGGCCTGAGGCCTTGGTGGGGGAATGGGCGGATGGACCGCTTGGGGGAGGTGATGACATTCGCGATGTCGGTCCGCAGGCGCTGCTCGCACGAATATTCAAGGCAACTGCGGCGGTCAGCTGTTGTGCGGCGAGCTCGGGGCTACCGATGCGTTGCAGTACCAGCTGCGCAGCCTGCCTGCCACGTGCACGCGGGTCTGCAGCCAAGGTGGTCAATGCAGGCGTAAACAGAGCCGCTTCGGCGATGTCGTCGAAGCCGGTCACCGCAAAGTCGCGGCCGGGCACGATGCCGTGCCTGGCCAGGGCCGCCATCAAACCAAGCGCAACGCTGTCGTTGTAGCAGACCGCTGCAGTCGCAGCCTGCGCCGCACTGCTCAGCAAGCGCGCCCCGCACAGTGCGGCGTCCTGGCGATTTGGAGCCGACTCGACGTAATGCGTTTCCAGGTTCGCCTCCTGCATCGCGCGCGCGTAGCCGGCGCGACGCTGCCGGCAGGAACTGGATGCGGCATGCCCACCGAAGAACACGATACGCCGATGACCTTGCGCAATCAGGTGCGAGCAGGCCTCGAACGCGCCTTGTGCGTTGTCCAGCGCCAGCAGATCCCATTGCGCGCCCTCCACCTCGCGATTGAACAGCACCACGTTGCGTTGGCGGCCGAGCACCTGGGTCAGCGCCTGCGCCTGGCTGCCTTCGGCCGGCGACAGGATGATGCCCGCCGGCGTGTGCTCCATCAGCGAGGTCAGCACTGCCTGTTGACGCTGCGTCGATTCGCCGGTGCTGCCGAGCAAGGTGACATAGCCGGCTGCGCCCAGTGCCTCGTCCACACCGGCGGCGAACTCGGCAAAAAACGGGTTGGACAAATCGTTGATGACCAGCGCGACGCTGGACGAGGTGCGTTGGCGCAAATTCGCCGCGGCGCGGTTGTAGACGTAATTCTGCCGATCCAACTCGGCCTCCACGCGCGCGCGCGTGCTCGCATGCACAAGCGGGCTCCCGCGCAGCACCAGCGACACCGTCGCGCGCGAGACACCGATGGCGCTGGCGATATCGCGTAGCGTCACCGCGCCGCGCCGCGCGCCCGGCGTACCATCGTCCGCAGTCATCTCGGGTGTCGGCTTGGCTGGCGTCACGTGGCGAGCCTTGCGGTGGAAAAAAGACGCATGCAGTGGCATCAAATTGGATCGATCCAATTAGGCCTCTTCCGCGCAGTCAATGCATGCGGCAGTGCAACATACTTCATTTCGCAAGAGGCCAAGCCCAGGTCAACGCACCGACTGGCCAGTGATCCGACAGCGGCGGTTCGCACCAGTCACTCAAACGCGATCGATAGCCCGATGCCACCTTGCCAGTCCGGGCTTTCCGAGGTCAGTCCCCGCAACACCGACACATCCAGCTGCATCGCATGCGGCAGCTGCCAGGCGCCACCCGCGCCGGCCACGCGCGAATGCGCGCTGCCGGTGTCCACGCCCGCTTCCACATAGCTACTGAAATGGTCGCCGGAAAAAAACGTGTAATTGGGCGCGAAGGTCCAGGTGTGCCCGTCGTCATCGCGCGCGTAATTGACGTACAACGCGATGGCACGCTGCTGCGCCAGATCCCAGGATGCAGTCACACCGAGTTCGCGCGAGTAGCCGTCGCTGAAGGCCGGGCTGCCGGTCGGGATGCTGTAAGTGCCCAGCGCAGCCCAATGAAAGCTCTCCGAACGCGATGGCAAGGCCACCTTCAATCCGACACTGCTATCCCCGCCGCCACGTACCCGCACGCCCCCACCATGCTGCCAGTTATAGCTGTCGCTCCCGAGTTGCAGTTCGACATTCTGGAACAACCCCAGACGCAGCAGCGTGTCGGCGGTGTATTGAGTCGTGCGCTGCCCGTCGCTGCGGTCGGTACTTGCATCCGGCAAGCCCTGCTCCCAGGCAAACGCACCTGGCTGCAACGCCTCCGCAGCGAATGGAATGCCCGGCCGGTCGAACGCCGGCGCATCGTCTGTCTGCGCGGCGGCGTGCCCGCTAGCCACGCACAGCGCAAGCATCACCAAGGCCGACGCCGTTCGGCGCGGCGCCTGCACCGGCACCGGCACGCGACTGAAGGCACGACTGTCGACGGCCGCCACGACGTTGAGTGTCAGAAATTTCGACGACAGGGACATATGCAGCACCATTGGCAGGACGGAGCAACCGAGCAGGGACGAGGGCGCGGCAAAAGGCGCCGGCCTGCATCGACACGTAACGGCGCGCATGGTGCCGCGCCACCCGTGACCGGCTTGTATAGCGTCGCGCTGCGTGTTGTCTTCCGCGCCAGCGGTCGGGGTGAGCCCCGATGGCCTTGCATGAAGCACCATGGTCAAGCAACCAACCCGCATTCTGCGCCAGACAATCCGATGACCGCCCTCTGGCTTGCGCGGTGGCTACGCGCCTATTGCCTGGGGAAAATGCAATGAAAATGGGCACCCGCAGGTGCCCATGTACAACACACACCACGCATCGGGCGTTCTACCAGACTAGGTCGTCGGGCACCTGATACTTCGGATCAGCGTACGGGTCATCGCCCGCTGGTGCGTTCGGGTCCACCTTCAAGGCGACCGATGGGGCGAACACCGCCTCGGCTTCGGCAAGCAGCTCGGCAGTCACCAGCAGATAGCGTCCGTTGAGTTGCAGCACACCCAGCTCGCCGGCGTTGAGCGCCTTGAGCTGATCGGCGGTGACGTAGATGCGCTTGATCTTGCCGCCATACGGAAAATGCCGGGCGATATCCGCAGCGGCATCATTCAAACCCTTGTCCTTCACCAGCGCTTCGAGCTTGGCCTTGGCTTCGCGACGCAGGCGTGCTTCTTCCTGCTTCACTCGCTCGGCTTCGATGCGCTCGTCCTTCTCGCGCTGCGCACGAATCGCATAGGCCTTGGCCAGATCGATATCTTCGCGCGTGCGTGCCGGCCGGGGGCCGTGACGGTCTGCAGCGGCATGCTGCGGACGCGGCGCTGCGCCGGGCTTGCCGTCATGCCGACGCTCGGGCCTGCCAGCGGGTTTGCGCTCGCCATTGCCGTCGGTTGACGCGGCGGCATGCGGTCGCTGCGGTCCCCTGCCCTGGCCCGGCCGATTCCCTCCGGGTGCTGGCTTGCCGCCATTGCCATGTGCACGCGCTGCAGGCCGTGCGTCGGGTTTGCGTTCGGGCTTGGGCGCGGACTTGAAGCCCAACCCAAGCAACTGGTCACGTAAGGTATCGCTCATGGCGGCGGCAATCTGCAATCAATAGTGCGGAGGCGGCGGTTCGTCCGCTGCATCGGCAAACAATGTGGAGCGCACCTTGCCCAGATCCTCGAGCAGGTGGCGGATCAGTTCGGCGTTGCGTGCACCCGTCAAACGGGCGTCTGCAAGTGCTTCACTCAGTTCGTTGAGCGCCTGCTCCTGAAAGGACAGGCGCGTTTCCAATTCGATCAACCGCGCTTCCAGCGCGCGGTCGTGCAGCGGGAGTTGCTCATGCATATAACGAACGGCCTCGTCCAATGGCGTAGTACGCCAGACCTGCGGCTTCGATCTCCTGCGGGTCGTAAAGGTTGCGGCCGTCGAAGACGACATCGTCCTTCAAGGCCTGCTTGATCTTGCCGAAGTCCGGGCTGCGGAACTGCTTCCACTCGGTGACCACGACCAGGGCGTCGGCACCTTCCAGTGCAGAAAAGGCATCGTCGCAATACGCCAGATCATCGCGCTCGCCGAAGATGCGCCTGGCTTCGCGAGTGGCTTCAGGGTCGTAGGCGCGCACGGTGGCACCGGCTTCCCACAACTGTTCCATCAGGCGACGGCTGGACGCAGCACGCATGTCGTCGGTATTGGGCTTGAACGCCAGACCCCACACCGCGAAGGTCTTGCCGGCCACACTGCCGGTGCCCTCGGCACCGTAATGCCGCTGCACCAATTCGAACAGATGGCCCTTTTGCGCGTTATTGACGCTTTCCACTGCCTCGAGCAGGGTCGGCCGCATGCCGTACTGCTCGGCTGTCTTGGCCAATGCCTGCACGTCCTTCGGGAAGCACGAGCCGCCGTAGCCGGCGCCGGGATAGATGAAGTGCCAGCCAATACGCGGATCCGAACCGATGCCGTTGCGCACGTGCTCGACGTCGGCACCGACACGCTCGGCAATGGTGGCAATCTCGTTCATGAAACTGATCTTGGTCGCCAGCATCGCGTTGGCCGCGTACTTGGTCAGCTCGGCCGACCGCACGTCCATTTCCACGATGCGATCGCGATTGCGGTTGAACGGTGCGTACAGCCGCCGCATGCGCGCAATGGCCGCCGGCTTCTTGGCACCAATCACGATGCGGTCCGGGCGCATGCAGTCGGCCACCGCGTCGCCTTCCTTGAGGAATTCGGGGTTGGAGACGACATCGACCTCGTGCGCAACCCCGCGCGCGGCCAGTTCTTCCTGGATCGCCACGCGCACCTTGTCGGCGGTGCCGACCGGCACGGTGGACTTGTTGACCACGATCGCCGGGCCGTCGATATGCCGGCCCACCGTGCGCGCAACTGCCAGCACGTATTGCAGGTCGGCACTCCCGTCCTGGTCAGCCGGCGTGCCGACGGCAATGAAGGTGATCTCGCCATGCGCGATGGCTGCAGCCGCATCGCTGGTGAAGCGCAACCGGCCGGCGGCATGGTTGGCCTTCACCATCGGCTCCAGGCCGGGCTCATAGATCGGAATCAGCCCGCGATTGAGGGCATCAAGCTTGGCTTGATCGATATCCACGCAGACGACCTGGTGCCCCACTTCGGCCAGGCAGGCACCGGTCACAAGACCCACGTAGCCGGTGCCGAAGATCGCAACGCGCATGGAATGGAATGCCTGCCGCGGAAGATCAGGGAAGGATACCCATCAGCTCGACATCGAACGTCAACGTTGCGTCAGGTCCGATCGGCCCGCCTTGCGTGCCGTTCGGGCCATAGGCCAGGTTGGACGGAATCCAGAAACGGTATTTCGAACCGACCGGCATCAACGCGACGCCCTCGGTCCAACCGGGGATGACTTGATCCAGACCAAACTCCGCCGGCTGGCCGCGCTGGTAGGAACTGTCGAAGACCTGCCCGTTGAGCAGCTTGCCTTCGTAGTTCACACGCACCTTGCTGGTCCGCATCGGGCGCTCGCCGCTGCCCTGGCGCAACACCATGTACTGCAGGCCGGACGCGGTGGTGATCACGCCCTTCTCGGTCTTGTTCTTGGCAAGGAACTCATTGCCTTGCTTGCGATTGTTGGCAGCGGCGGCACCCTGCTTGGCAGAGGCGAATGCCTGCATGGTGGCTGCGGCTTCCTGCTGGGTCAGACGCGTGGTGCCCTTGGCGAACACGGTACGCACCGCTTCCATCAGGATCGACAGATCGATCTCGTCCTTGATGCCGGCCAGCGACGGACCAACCGCACGATCGCCGAGCATCAGGCCGACATTTTCCTTGGACGGTGCGGCCGGCGCGGCGCCCGGCGCCATGCCTGGCACCTGCTGGCCATTGCGGGCAGCGAGCGCGGTACGCAATGCGGTGTCGGTGGCCTGGGTCTGCTCATCCGACAACAGCGGCTTGCCGCCCTTGAATGCATTTTCGATGGCGCGTTGCATCGCGTTCACATCGATGTCCTGAGCAATCGGCTCGAACGAACGTGCCACGTCCATACCGATGGCGTAGCTCATGTCCTCGCGCGTGCTCTTGTCAGACGATGCATTCAAAGCTGGCTTCTCCTTGGTGGCCGCTGCGGCCGGTTGCTGCGACATCGCCGGCATCGATGCCGACATTGCCACCATCAGTAACGACGCCGCCGCGCCGCGCTTTCCCATCTTCATTCGATGCACTTCCCAAAAGTGAAAAGACACGCCACCGATGGCGCTGAATGCGCATTGTCGCATGCGCGCGCGGCGATGCGAGCGCTCAGTGCGCCGGTGCCTTGAGCTCGCGTTCGATTGCTGCCAGCACGCTCGGATCGTCCGGTTTGATCTTGCTGGGGAACTGCGCAACCACCCGGCCATCGCGACTGATCAGATACTTGTGGAAGTTCCAGCCCGGCGCCACGCCAGTGGCCTGGGTCAGGCGCTGATACAGCGGCGTTGCCTGCGCACCCAGCACATGGACTTTTTCGAACATCGGGAACTTCACCCCATAGGTCAGCGTGCAGAATTCCTGGATCTGCTTCTCCGATCCCGGTTCCTGTCCCTGGAAATCGTTGGATGGAAAACCCAGCACCGTGAAGCCGCGGCTGCCGAAGCGCTGGTTGAGCGCTTCCAGCCCTTCGTACTGCGGGGTGAAGCCGCACTTGCTGGCGGTGTTGACCACCATGACAACCTTGCCGCCGTAGGTACGGTTCAGGTTGATTGGCGTCTTGCCGGCCAGCGGCCGGTATTCCACATCCAGTACCGGAGTGCCGGCAGCGAACGCGGATGTTGCAAAAAAGCCAGTCAATACAAGAGCTAGCAGACGATTGAGCAACATGAGCAATGCCCTTCGAAAGTTGAGGCGGCGCACCGATAAGGGGTGCCATCAGTTGGGGATGACAAACAGTTGACTGCCTGCGTGTCGGTGTTATAGTTGAATACAACACCAGTCACCCAACGCAGGGGAAAGCATGAACAGCACACGCTTGACGCGACCAGTTCCGCTGTTGCTGTTCGGCAGCACCCTGTTTGCCATTGGTTGCCTGGGAGCCGCTTCCAGTCAGGTGACGGAGTCCGACGCCGATTATGGCGTGTCGGAGGCGGTTACGGAAAACGCGACAACTCCCCCCGAAGCGCGTTCCCGGCCTGGCCGGCATGTGCGCGCCTCGCTGTCGATGCCCTATTTCTCCTTCGCGCAGGCCCTGCGCCCACGGAGCTGATCATGAACGACATTCAGTGGAGCGACGGCGCTCCCATCTACCGCCAACTCAAGGAACGGGTGATTGCCATGATGCTCGATGGAATTCTCAAGCCCGGCGATGCCCTGCCCTCGGTGCGCCAGGTGGCGGCCGATTACCAACTCAACCCCATCACCGTCTCGCGCGCCTACCAGGAACTGGCCGACGAGAACCTGGTGGAGAAACGCCGCGGCCTGGGCATGTTCATGACCCCGGAGGCCGCACAGAAGCTGCGTGGCAGCGAACGCGAGCGTTTCTTGAATGAAGAATGGCCCGCCGTGCTGGAAAGGATCCAGCGCCTGGGACTGTCCATCGACGATCTGTTGCCACAGGGAAAAACACCATGACCGCCGTCTCCTCCGACCATGTGGTCGACGCACGTGGCCTGCGCAAGGCCTACAAGCATCGGCTCGCGCTGGACAACACCAGCTTCACCATCGCCGCCGGCCGCATTATTGGATTGATCGGCCCCAACGGCGCCGGCAAGACCACTGCGCTCAAGGCGGTGCTGGGGCTGACCGATTTCGCCGGCGAGTTGCAGGTACTGGGCATGGATCCGCGCACCCAGCGCAATGCGCTGATGAACGAGGTCTGCTTCATTGCCGACGTGGCGGTGCTGCCGCGCTGGCTGCGGGTCGGCGAAGCGATCGACTTCGTCGCCGGCGTGCATCCGCGTTTTGATCGCGCCAAGTGCGAGCGCTTCCTGGCCAATACCCAGCTCAACCGCAAATCGCGGGTGCGCGAGTTGTCCAAGGGCATGATCGTGCAGCTGCATCTGGCGCTGGTGATGGCCATCGACGCACGCATCCTGGTGCTGGACGAACCGACCCTGGGCCTGGACATCCTCTACCGCAAGCAGTTCTACCAGCGCCTGCTGGAGGATTACTTCGACGAGCAGAAGACCATCATCGTCACCACCCACCAGGTCGAAGAGATCGAACACATCCTCACCGATGTGATGTTCATCCGCGACGGGCGCATCGTGCTCACCGCCGACATGGAAAGCGTCTCCGAGCGCTACACCGAAGTCCTGGTCGGTGCCGACCAGCTGGATGCAGCGCGCGCCCTGAAACCGATCGACGAGCGCGGCCTGCCGTTCGGCAAGACCGTGATGTTGTTCGATGGCGCGCCGAAAGAGCAACTCGCCCGTTTTGGCGAAACCCGCAATCCCGGCCTAGCCGACCTGTTTGTTGCGGTCATGAAGGGGACCTACGCATGAATGCAGTGACCAACCAAGCATCACCCGCACGCACCTTCGCCTGGCTGCTCAAACGCGAATATTGGGAGCACCGTGGCGGCTTCGTGTGGGCGCAGTTCATCACCGGCGGCATCGCGGTGTTCTTCGCGCTGCTGGGCGCGGTGATCGGTGCGATCAGCGCCCGCCGCAACATGGTCGGCGACAGCATCACGATGGACGATCTGGCCGAATACACGCGCACGCTGGGCCAGGTCGGCGACGGCCTGCTGCTGGGCGGCATCGGCATCGCCTCGGTGGTGCTGGCATTCGTGGTGTTTTTCTACGCACTCGGCAGCCTGTACGACGATCGCCGCGACCGCAGCGTGCTGTTCTGGAAATCGTTGCCGGTATCGGACGTGCAGACCGTGTTGTCCAAGGCTGCCTGGGCGTTGCTGCTGGCGCCGCTGATCTCCATCGCGATCGGTGCGGCGGTCGGCATGGCGCTGTGGCTGATCGCCATCGTTGGCGCCCTGATTGCCGGCGTGCCCAGCCCCTGGGCGCTGGCGACACATTCACATCCGTTCTCGCTGCTGTGGCTGTTGCTCAAGACCGTGCCGATGAGCCTGTTGTGGGCACTGCCGACCGTGGGCTGGCTGATGTTCTGCTCGGCCTGGGCCAACAGCAAGCCGTTCCTGTGGGCGGTGCTGTTTCCGCTGCTGGCCTGCGTGATGCTGAGCATTCTCTCGGCGATGCCGGGCGTGTCGCTGCCGATCGGCTGGATCTGGTACATCGTCGGCTACCGTGGCCTGCTCAGCGCCCTGCCCGGCACCTGGTCGCCACTTGCCGTCAGCGGGAACCTGGACAGCAGCACCCTGCAAAGCCCCAGCGACCTGGTGCAATGGGCCCTGCAGCACACCGACAGCACGCGCGTCTATGGCAGCGCGGACATCTGGATTGGCGCAGCCGTCGGTATCGCCTTGATCGCCGCTTCCATCTACCTGCGCCGTCGGCGCTCCGAAGCCTGAGGGACCTCCCATGCGCCTGACCCTGAGCCTGGCCATCCTGCTCGCATTGCCCGGTGTTGCAGCGGCAGAGGAGCAGTGCAAGTTCTCCGAACCACGCAGCCTGGACCTGCAACTGACCGGCGTGAAGTCGGTCCTGTTCGAGGTCGCTTCCAACGACCTGCATCTGGACGCCTCGCCCGGCGGCGGCGGGAAACTGGGCGGGCGCGCCTGTGCTGCCAGGGCCGAATTGCTCAAGAGCCTGACCGTGACCCAGAAGCGCGTCGGCGACAAGCTGGTGGTGAGCTTGAACGATGACCGCCGGTTTTCCTTCGGCAACAGCTATTCCTACCTGGACCTGCGCGGCAGCGTGCCCAACACGATGCTGGTGCAATTTGACGTGGGTTCCGGCGATGCGCAGATCAACGGGGCCGCCGCAGTGAGCGCCGACGTGGGTTCGGGCGACATGACCATTCGTCACACCAAGGGCCGCGTGACCGCCAAGGTGGGTTCCGGCGATGTCGAGCTGGAAGATCTGGGCGCGCTGCGCGTGCTGGCAGTGGGCTCGGGCGACCTCAAGGCGCGTGAGGTGCACGGTGCGGTAGAGGTGGCGAAAGTGCAGTCCGGCGAGATCAAGCTGCACGGCGTCGCAGGCAACATCAAGATCGGCACGATCGGCTCGGGCGATGTGGATATCCGCGATGTGCAAGGCAATGTCAACGTGGAGTCGGTCGCTTCCGGCGCGTTGAATGTCCGCAAGGTGCGTGGCGATCTGAGCGTGGCGCACAAGGGCAGCGGCGATATCGATGTGAGCGAGGTCTCCGGCAGCACCCGGGTACCGACAGACAAATGACGACGACTTCTTTCAGGATGTGGGGGAATTGCTGATGAAATTGCTTGTTTCGGCGGTAGTGATGAGCGTGTTGCTGGCGGGTTGCGGCAAGTCCGAACCCACCGTCAACGTCTCCGGCCAGGCCAATGGTGCCGGCGTGACTTTTATCGGCAAGAGCCTGACGCTCAAGCGCGATGGCTTGCCGGCCGCCACCATCGGTGTCGATGGCGCGCTCAGCATCGACGGCAAGCCGGTGGACTTGAATGAGGCGCAACGCCAGGCGATGCGCAGTTACTACGCGCAGGTGCAAGGCGTGGCCAAGAAGGACATCGACATCGGCACCCAGGGCGCGGCGTTCGGCGCACATGCCGCAGGCGAAGCGATCAAGGGCGTGCTCAGCGGCAACTCAGATCAGATCGGCGACAAGATCGAGGCCGAGGCAGACACCTTCAAGCACAAGGCCCTGCAGATCTGCGATCAGCTGGCCACGCTGCGCACCGCACAGGATGCAGCCGCACACCTGGTGCCGGCCTTTGCGCCGTACTCGACCCTGACGCAGCACGACATCGACGATTGCCGCAAGTAGATGGCCCGACAGACCGACGACGCGCACCGCCGGGCGGGCGTCGTCGGCGCGGCTCGGCATGTGCCGATCGTCCACTGCGACGCCGGTGCGCCACACGCTGGTTGACGACCGTTCGCAGGCAGGTGGCAGCGCCTCCATCCGCAACGCTCAGCAACTGCGTATCGCACCGCCTGCGCAGCTGTTCGCATGGCGCGTGCCATCGCTGATCGGCGGGCCGGAACGCGCTTCGAACCGGCGATGCGTGCACGGTAACCAAACGCATCGACGCCCTGCGACATTTTGGCAGGCACCGGACGGCCGCTTTGCCGATCCGCAGACCGGAGCGGGATTACACTAATGCGCTTCCCTCACTTCATCGACCCCATGAACAAGTTCGTGATGCTCTGCATGGCGCTTCTGCTGTGCACGCTTGCTGCCTGCGGCGACCAGTCGTCTCGCCGCGCCGAACGCGGCAAGCCGCGCGTTGCGGTCACCACGCAGTCGGTGATGATCCGCCGCCCGCCGGCTGCCAATGCCGAAATCACCCCCGACGGCACGCTCAAGATCGACGACATCGCGCTGCCTCAGAAAGAAGCCACACGCGCCAAGCTGCAGTTGCTGTTCGGCCACCTGCAGATGTTGCGTCAGCAGGCGGTGAACGAGGCCGGCCCGGATCCGGAATACAAGTCGATCAAGCTGACCGCCACGCCGCAGATCCAGACGCTCAGTGGGGAATTGCTGGATGAAATTCCGTCGCTGCAGCCGTATCGCGAGAGTTTTAGTAACCTGCAAGCCGAGCGGCATTGACGCCCAGCGCACGTCAGCCCAGCGGCCAGAAGCAGCAAGAGACCCGCAGGACGCGCTTGCGCGCGATGAGCAGTTACCGATCACGCCTCATCGCGCACAGGTGCGCTCCTCCATATGCACTGCGGTGATCAGCCCCCGCCACCGCCGCCGGCCTGGATACCGCCACGCGTCAAGGCTGCCGGGTCGAGCAATCGCCGCAGTTCCGCTTCGCCGAGCCCGCTGTCTTCCTTGGCTACATCCAGTACCGGCCGCTGCTCCTTGTAGGCACGCTTGGCGATGGCCGCGGCTTTTTCGTAGCCGATGATCGGATTCAGTGCCGTCACCAGAATGGGGTTGCGATCCAGCGCCTCGCGGACGCGCTCCTGACGCACCTTCAGCCCGGCAATGGCCGTGTCGGCCAACAGACGCGAAACATTGCCCAGCAAGTTGATCGAATCCAGCAGGTTGTAGGCGATCAGCGGCAAGGTCACGTTCAACTGGAAGTTGCCGGTTTGCCCGGCAATGGTGATGGCAGTGTGGTGGCCGATCACCTGCGCGCACGCCATCACGGTGGCTTCGGGAATCACCGGATTGACCTTGCCCGGCATGATCGAGCTGCCAGGCTGCAACGCCGGCAGTTCAATTTCGCCCAGTCCCGCCAGCGGTCCGGCATTCATCCAGCGCAAGTCGTTTGCGATCTTGATCAGCGCCACCGCCAGCGCGTTGAGCTGACCGGACAGCTCCACCGCATCGTCCTGCGCGGCGAGGCCTTCGAACTTGTTTTCCGCGCTCTCGAACCTGGCTCCGCTCAGGCTGGACAAGGCCTTGGCCACCTTGCCACCGAAGCGCGGGTCGGCATTGATGCCGGTCCCGATCGCCGTACCTCCCAGCGGCAAGCGTCGCAAGCGTTTGAGCGCGTCGTCGACACGCTCCTGCGCCGAACTCAGCTGCGCCGACCACGCGCCGAACTCCTGCCCAAAGGTGAGCGGCATCGCATCCATCAAATGCGTGCGACCGGTCTTGACGATCTTGTCCAGCGATTTGGCGCGCTTGTCGATGGTCTTGCGCAGATGCTTAAGCGCCGGTTGCAGATGTTCCTGCACAGCCAGCAATGCAGACACGCGAATGGCGGTGGGCACCACATCGTTGGAACTCTGGCCGAGATTGACGTGGTCGTTGGGATGCACCGCATCCTTGCCGGCACGCGTGGCCAAGGTGGCAATCACCTCATTGGCATTCATGTTGGACGAGGTGCCCGAACCGGTCTGGTACACATCGATGGGAAACTGCGCATCGAAGCGACCCTCGGCCACTTGCAACGCGGCGGCCTGCACGGTCTTGCCGATCGACTTGGGCAACAATCCAAGCTCGGCGTTGACGCCGGCTGCCGCGGCCTTGATCAAGCCCAGCGCGCGAATGAAACCACGCGGCATCGGCTGCCCGGACACCGGGAAATTCTGCACCGCGCGCTGGGTCTGCGCGCCCCACAGCGCATCGGCGGGTACCTGCAATTCGCCCATGCTGTCGTGTTCGGTCCTGAAACGTTCGCTCATCTGCACTCTCCGCACATTGCTGACTTGTGGTGATCGATGGCTGGCGGCGGGCGTACCCACGCTGGCGACGCCGTCTACGATACTCGCTCGCCGCGTTGCGACGATGTCGTCGCACGCTGTCGGCTAGACTGCCTGTTGATCATGACGAGATGCCAAGCCGCCATGGGCGACGAGCCTGACTGTAGAAACGCAAACGCCACATCTGTTGCCGGGATACCCCGCACCTCCACCGCACATGCGCTAGCACGCAGATGTACCGCTCCTGCAGCGCACGGGGGCGGACATGTTAGGTAACGTCTTGCTCCTGTTGGTCGCGCTGTTGCTGGTGCTGTTGAATGGGTTCTTTGTCGCCGCCGAATTCGCGCTGGTCAAGCTGCGGCACACGCAAGCGGTGGGCCTGGCGCAAACCAACGGCTGGCGTGGGCGCTTGCTGCTCGGGGTGCACGCCCATCTGGATGCGTATCTGTCGGCCTGCCAGCTCGGGATCACCCTGGCCTCGCTCGGATTGGGCTGGGTCGGCGAGCCGGCGTTCGCACATCTGCTGCAACCGCTGTTCGATACGCTGGGCCTGTCGCCGGAAGCGGCACAATTCACCGCACTGGCAATCGCCTTCAGCCTGATTTCGTTCCTGCACATCGTGCTGGGCGAACTGGCGCCCAAGACCATGGCGATCCGCCGCCCGGAACGCATGTCGTTGTGGACCGCCGCGCCGCTGTACGTTTTCTACTGGCTGATGTACCCGGCCATCTGGGTACTCAATACCAGCGCCAACCGCTTTCTGCGCCTGCTCGGCTGGGGCGAAGTGGAACACCACTCGCATCGTTATTCACGCGAGGAATTGATGCTGATTGTCGGCCGCCAGGACCCGAACGCCGCAGCGCCCGACCAGGGGCTGGCCTTGATGAGCCACGCGTTGGAATTGCCGGATCTGGTCGCCGGCGACCTGATGCGTCCGCGCGAGCACCTGCGCAGCCTGCGCGAAGGCATGACCCTGCAAGCGGTGCTGGCCGAATTCAGTGAGTCGCGCTACAGCCGCTACCCCTGGTTCGATGCCGATGGCGAGCAGGTGCTGGGCATCCTGCACACCAAGGATCTGCTGGTGGCAATGGCACGCGGCCAGAACCTGGACGATCTGCGCCCGCTGCTGCGCCCTCCCACCGTGCTGACCCTGGAAACGCCGATTCCCAACGCGCTGGAGCAATTCCGCGCCGGCACCACCCATCTGGCGCTGTGCGTGGAAGAAGAAGGCCGCATCCTGGGCTTTTTCACCCTGGAAGACCTGCTGGAAGTGGTGGTCGGCGACATCGAGGACGAGCACCGCCATGTGGTGCGCGATGCCCCGATCCGTGGCCAGGACGGCTCGCTGCTGGTCGCCGGCAGCACCTCGATCTTCCGCCTGGAACGCCTGCTCGGTCAGGACCTGAGCGCGCCGGACCACGTCAATTCGGTCGGCGGGCTGATCCTGCATCAGCTGCAGCGCCTGCCCGAGGAAGGCGAAACGCTGGAACTGGATGGCCACTTGCTGACCGTACGGCGCATGGCAGGCCACCGCATCCAGGCGGTCACGGTGCGCCCGGTGGGCGAAGCCGTCGATGCGGCCAGCTGATGTCGTCGATTCATTCGGTGGACGCGCGAGGCGATTGGCCGATGCGAAACCAATAACGGTAATCGCGCGACTGTCCACCGAACCGCACCCCGCGGATGGTCACGTCGTAGATCACACCCGGCTGCAAGCGCGGCACCCGGAATTGCAGGCTGTTGGGCACCCCGAAACCTTCGTGGTCCTCGCTCAGGTTGCGCACCTGCAGCTGGCGTCCATCGCGCGCGCGGATCTCCACCTGCGCATCGGCGTAGTCGACATCGCGATTGGCGAACTTGCGCTTGCGGTCCGGCAAGGCGGTAAACGACAACAACGCATCGTCGGCGTAGTACCGGCCCGGGTACTCGCCGATCGGCCAGGCGACGAAATCCTCGCGCGTTCGTGCGGCGACGCCGACCGTCGGAACCAAGCGCAGCGCGGCACCGCTACTGAACGCAGCGCCATCGCGGCCGGCCACCATGCCGAAGGCGACGCGTTGCAGAAACGGATCCAGCAGCCAGCGCCGGTGTCCCAATCCACCGGCGCTGACGTTGTTGGCGTCGGTCAGCCACTCGATCACGATCTCATCGGCGCTGGAAAAACGCAGCAGCGGCGAGCTGACCCCGCCATAGATCAGGCTGCGGCGCGCGCCCTTGGCCGCGCTGCCGGAATAGCAGCGCCAGTCCGGCGTCGGCGCATGGCTGAGGCGGCCGTTGGCGGCAATCACCAAGGCCGCCTGGGTGGCCTCGGGCTCGGCCGCCGGGTCGTCGTCGACCGCGTCGAGACCGTGCAGCCGACGGATGTCGTTGATCAGCGCCAGCACGCGTTGTCGCTGCGCCGGCTGCAACTCGCCGGCCCGGCAGCCGGCGATCGCTGGCCGGGTGCGATACAGCGCCGCCGCCTGCGCGGCGAAGTCGGCATCCTGCGCGGTGGCGGGCAGCGCGGCGGGCAAGATCGCGAAGGCGAGACGAGCGAAGATCGGGCGCATGGCAGGCCGGAACAGCGCGGGGAGCTCTACCATAAAGTGCAGCTCGCGCCATGTCGGGCGTCTCTGCCGCGCAGATAGCCCGCCATTCAGCCCACGCTGGCGTGGGCCTGGCAATCCACTTTCCAGTGCGGCGGGCCTGCCCGCGGCCCTGGCGGCGTAGAATGCTGGCCCCACCGTCACCGCTGCCGCCCTTGCCCATGTCGGATTCCGCCCTGCTCGCCCTGTCCCCGCTCGACGGCCGCTACGCCTCCAAGGTGGATGCGCTGCGCCCGATCTTCTCCGAATACGGCCTGATCAAGGCGCGGGTCAAGGTCGAAATCGAATGGCTGCTGGCACTGGCCGCCGAGCCGGGCATCGCCGAACTGGCGCCGTTCTCGCCGGCTGCCGCGCAGCGCCTGCGCGCCCTGGCCGACGATTTCAGCGTGGCGCATGCCGCGCGGGTCAAGGAGATCGAGCGCACCACCAACCATGACGTCAAGGCGGTGGAGTACTTCATCAAGGAGCAGCTCAAGGACGACGCCGAGCTGGGTCCGGCGCTGGAATTCGTGCACTTTGCCTGCACCAGCGAAGACATCAACAACCTCAGCTACGGCCTGATGCTGGAGCAGGCCCGCCGCGAGGTGCTGCTGCCCAGCCTGGACGGCATTACCGCCGCGTTGCGCACCCTCGCCCACGCCCAGGCCGCCCAGCCGATGCTCTCGCGCACCCACGGCCAGACCGCCTCGCCCACCACGCTGGGCAAGGAAATCGCCAATGTGGTCGCGCGCCTGGAGCGCCAGCGCAAGCAGATCGCCGCGGTCGAACTGACCGGCAAGATCAACGGCGCGGTCGGCAACTACAACGCGCACCTGGTGTCGTACCCGGACCTGGACTGGGCAGCGTTCGCACAGCGTTTCGTGGAAAGCCTGGGGCTGGTGTTCAATCCCTACACCACCCAGATCGAGCCGCACGACAATGTGGCCGAAATCGGCGATGCCAGCCGCCGCGCCAACACCATCCTGATCGACCTGGCGCGCGACATCTGGGGCTATATCTCGCTGGGCTACTTCAAGCAGAAGCTGAAAGAGGGCGAAGTCGGCTCCTCGACCATGCCGCACAAGGTCAACCCCATCGACTTCGAAAATGCCGAGGGCAATCTCGGCATCGCCAACGCGCTGTTCGAGCACTTTTCCGCCAAGTTGCCGATCAGCCGCTGGCAGCGCGACCTCACCGATTCCACCGTGCTACGGGCACTCGGCACCGCGTTCGGCCACACCCAGGTCGCGCTGGATTCGCTGGCCAAGGGCCTGGGCAAGCTCACCGTCAACCCCGAGCGCCTGGATGCCGACCTGGATGCGGCCTGGGAAGTGCTGGCCGAAGCCGTACAGACGGTCATGCGCCGCCACGGCCTGCCGAACCCCTACGAACAACTCAAGGCGCTGACCCGCGGCCAGGGCATCACCGCCGCCTCGATGCAAGCTTTCGTGGAAAGCCTGCAACTGCCGGAAGACGACAAGCAGCGCCTGCGCGCGCTCACCCCGGGCGCCTATACCGGCCTGGCCGAGCAGCTGGCGCGCGCGATCTGAGCAGACCGAACCGCACGCGGTGCAGGGCTTGCGAAGCGGGCCACGTCATCGGACCTCATCGGCGAATTTGCATCGGCATCACCACATGCCGATGCAGCACGATCAAGGCCAATGATGACGAGGCCAAGACGCCCGGGGCGGGACGCGTCGCCCCCCGCACGCGGACGGGCGGCCGGCGAGGGCCTGCACATGGTGACCGAACCGGACTGCTATCGTGCCGGCCTCACTTTGAGGAGATCGGCGATGCGCGTCACTCATACGGCACTGACCCTGTTGACGCTGGGAAGCGTCCTCGCACTGAGCGGATGCGGCGGCGATGGCCCCGCCGCGCAGGCCCCGTCGGCGGTATCTAACACGCTGACCGATCCGGCCAGCGGCGCAGACTGTGCCGGCAAGGATGTCCGGCTGACCCGCAATGACAGCGAATGGATCCTGCACGGCGAGTGCGGCACGGTCACCATCACCGCCTCGCGTGGCGCGATGAATCTGGACACCGCGCGCAGCATTCGCCTGGAGGGAAGCAACTTCACGGTGCTCAACCAGCAACTTGGCCAGCTCAGCGTGAGCGGTCACGACAACACGCTCAATCTCACCGATGTCGATCGCGTGGATATCCAGGGCAACAAGAATCTTGTGCTCGCGCGCGCCGTGAAACAGGTGCGGTTTTCGGGCAACGACAACACCGTCAACCCATCCAGCAAGCCTGTACTGGACGACCGTGGCAGCGGCAACAAGGTGATGTGATGCGCGCTGGTGCGCTATCGGCGCACGCGGCGATCGGCGTGCGCCGATAGCGCCACCATGCCGCTCGCAACGCCATCGACATGAAGAAGCGATCGGAAATGCCGACCAGCCCTGCAGCGGCGAACGCGAGCCGGCACGCTGCGCGCCGCACAGGTGGACATCCGGCGCGGGCAGTCGACAATAGGCCATTGGCGCCGGCCGATGCCGCGCACCACACTCTCTTCTACATCGTGTAAGGACCCCACATGGCCGTACGTAAAGCGACCCCACTTGCCATCGAAGTCCAGGCCCGTCCGGGACAGCCGCTGGGCATGCCGGTCGAGCGTTTCCTGCGCAATTACTGGCACAAGCACCCGCTGTTGATCCGCAATGCGTTCGCGGATTTCGCCTCGCCGCTGCAGCCGGAAGACCTGGCCGGGCTGGCCTGCGAAGACGGCGTGCTGGCGCGCCTGATCAGCCACGACCGCGCCACCGACGGCTGGGACGTGCGCACCGGCCCGTTCCAGGAAACCGATTTCCCCGGCCTGCCCGACCATGACTGGACCTTGCTGGTGCAGGACGTGGACAAATGGGACGCCGACGTGCGTGCCCTGCTGGAGCACTTCCGCTTCCTGCCGCGCTGGCGCATCGACGACATCATGATCAGCTTCGCCGCCACCGGTGGTTCGGTGGGCGCGCACGTCGACCATTACGACGTGTTCCTGCTGCAGGGCCAGGGCCACCGCCGCTGGCAGATCGATGCGCGCACCGTCCAGGGCCGCAAGGCCACGCCGCTGGCGTTCCGCGACGATGTCGAGCTCAAGCTGCTGCGCGAGTTCAAGCCCACCCACGATTGGGTGCTGGGCCCGGGCGACATGCTCTACCTGCCGCCGCTGATCCCGCACCACGGCGTGGCCGAAGACGCCTGCCTGACCTTCTCCATCGGCACCCGCGCACCGTCCTCGGCCGAGCTGATCGGCGATTACCTGGACACCTTGATTGCCGATGCAGACGATGCCGTGCGCTATCACGACCAAGACCTCAAGGTGCCGGCCGACCCCTACGAGATCGACGTCACCGCGATGAACCGCGTGGTCGCTGCGCTCAATGCGCTGCGCATGAACGACCCCGACCGTCTGGGCGACTGGTTCGGCCGCTTCATGACCACCTACCGCGCCTCCGGCGACGTGGTGCCGGCGCCCGAGCCAATCCCGCGCGAAGCGGTCGAGCAGGCGCTGGAGGAAGGCGTGCTGCTGCACCGCCACCCGTGGTCGCGACTGGCCTGGCGGCGCGCCAAGCGCGGTGCCACGCTGTTCTGCAGCGGCCTGGAGTTTGCGCTGTCGGCCAAGGATGCGTCCCGGCTGGCGGCAGCCGAAGAGATCGACGGCACCTTGTACGCGCAGTTGTCCCCGCGTGGCCGCGAGGTGGTGCTGGAGCTGCTGGCACAGGGCCACTACCAGCGCGCCCACGAAGATGCCGAGGACGACATCGCAGACGACGACCACGCGCATGCCCTGAGCGTGTCGGCCGACCACGACGACCAAGACGCCGACGACGACGCGCCGGAGGCGGACGGGGACATCGATGCCGACGCCGATGTCGATGTCGAACAGGTTGCCGCCTCTGCCGACACCCCGGCAGAGGCGCTGCAGGCCGATGTCGAACCCGGCGACGCCGCCGAAGCCGAGCAGGAAGTCGACAGCGCGATCGCCGACGAGACCGATTCCGACGACAGCGACGACGCCACCAAGCCTGCATGAGCGCGCACGCCAGACCGCAGATCGTCACGCTGGATCCGGCCGCCGACGCCGCGGCGCTGCGTGCGCTGCGGCCGGCCTGTGCCACCGCCCGCCACGACAAGCGCGTGCATATCCTGGTGCAAGACACCGCCAGCGCCGCGGCCAGCAGCAGCGCGATGCTGCGCCTGGCACAGCGCCTGCCCAGCGTGTTCCGGTTCCGCGCGGTCAGCGACCCGGTCGATGCAAGTTTTGCATCGGCCTATGTTGTCGGCGACGACGCCTACTACTTTCGTCCAACGGGTCATCGCTTCGATGATGGCGAAACCTGGCTGTCGGGTGCAGCGCGCAGCCGCCAGTTGGAGCGCGAATTCGCGCAGATATGGGAGCGCAGCGCGCTCTGGAACGAGCCGCGCGCGCTCGGCATCTGACCCCAAAGCGCCCCTTGCACGTAGGCGCGCGCGCAATTGGTCTACCCCGCCGGTCAGCTTGCAGACGCCCCCTCACTAGCGCAAGGGGGTATAATTTTTCGAGATTTGAGACCGACCGATGGGGCATCTCGCCCTGCCGCTTCCGCACAATCATCCCCACAGCAGACCCGACTTACCATCGTGGATAATCTCCTAAAGCAGTTCGCGCAGTCATCGCAGCTCGCCGGCGGCAACGCCGCCTATATCGAGGATCTGTACGAGCAGTACCTCGTCGCCCCGGACAGTGTCGATCCGAAGTGGAAGAGCTACTTCGATGGTTTCGAAGGTCGCGGTGCCGGTGACGTCCCGCATTCGGCGGCCATCGCCCACATCCTCACCGCTTCCAAGCAGGCTGCCAACGCCGGCACCGGCGCAGGCGCCAGTGACGAGCGCGAGCGCAATGTCGGCCGTCTAATCACCGCCTACCGCGCCCGTGGCCACCTCGGCGCACAGCTCGACCCGCTGGGCCTGGTCCCGCCGGTCAACCCGCCCGACCTGGACCTGCCGTTCCACAGCCTGTCCCAGGCCGATCTGGACAGCGAATTCAGCACCGGCGGCGTCGGTGGCCAGCCGCGGATGAAGCTCAAGGATCTGCTGACGCGCCTGAAGGCGACGTACGCCAGCAGCATCGGCGCCGAGTTCATGCACATCCAGGAGTTCGACCAGCGCCAGTGGATCTACAAGCGCCTGGAAGACGCCGGCGGCAAGATTGCCGGCGATGCGGCCAGCCGCAAGCGCACCCTGGAGCGGCTCACCGCTGCCGAAGGCCTGGAGCGCTACCTGCACACCAAGTACGTCGGTCAGAAGCGTTTCTCGCTGGAAGGCGGCGATTCGCTGATCCCGATGATGGACGAGATCATTCGCCAGTCCGGCAACGATCAGGTCAAGGACATCGTGATCGGCATGGCCCACCGCGGCCGCCTCAACGTGCTGGTCAATACGCTGGGCAAGAATCCGCGCAAGCTGTTCGACGAATTCGAAGGCAAGTTCGAGCATGCCCATGACGACCGCGCGCACACCGGCGACGTCAAATACCACATGGGCTTCTCGGCCGACATCGCCGTTGGCACGGACAAGCAGGTGCACCTGGCGCTGGCCTTCAACCCCTCGCACCTGGAAATCGTCGACCCGGTCGTGGTCGGCAGCGTGCGTTCGCGCCAGGAGCGTTTCGGCGATGCCGAGCGCAAGAGCGTGTTGCCGATCCTGATCCACGGCGATGCCGCATTCGCTGGCCAGGGCGTGGTGATGGAGCTGTTCCAGATGTCGCAGGCGCGCGGTTTCGCGGTCGGCGGCACCGTGCACATCGTGGTCAACAACCAGATCGGCTTCACCACCAGCACCCGCGACGACGCCCGTTCTACGCTGTACTGCACCGACGTGGCCAAGATGATCGGCGCGCCGGTCTTCCACGTGAACGGCGACGACCCGGACGCGGTGATGTTCGTGTCCAAGCTGGCCTACGAGTTCCGCCAGCAGTTCAAGAAGGACGTGGTCATCGATCTGGTGTGCTACCGCCGTTGGGGCCATAACGAAGCCGACGAACCGGCAGCGACCCAGCCGGTGATGTACCAGACCATCCGCAAGCACAAGACCACCCGCGAGCTGTATGCCGCCAAGCTGGAAAGCGAAGGCGTGCTGAGCGCCGACGAGGCCAAGGCACTGGTGGACGGCTACCGCAACAAGCTGGATTCGGGCGAATACACCACCGAACTGGCCAAGCGCAAGCCGGACGAATTCGCCATCGATTGGTCCAAGTACCTGGTCGGAACCGCTGCCGATCCGGTGGACACGCGCGTCAAGCGCGACCAGCTGGACCGTCTGGCCAAGCTGATCACCACCATCCCGGAAGGCGTCGAACTGCACGCCCGCGTGGCGAAGATCTACGAAGATCGCGTCAAGATGGCTGCCGGCGATCAGCCCGGCGACTGGGGCTTTGCCGAAAACCTGGCCTACGCCACGCTGCTGGCCGAAGGCCACAAGCTGCGTCTGGTTGGCCAGGACGCCGGCCGCGGCACGTTCTTCCACCGTCACGCGATCCTGCATGACCAGAAGACCGACGACTACTATCTGCCGCTGCGCCAGCTGGTGCAGAACCCGGAAGACGCCACCGTCATCGACTCGTTGCTGAGCGAAGAAGCGGTGATGGGCTTTGAATACGGCTACTCCACCACCGACCCGAATGCACTGTGCATCTGGGAAGCGCAGTTCGGCGACTTCGCCAACGGCGCGCAGGTGGTGATCGACCAGTTCATCGCCGCCGGCGAAGCCAAGTGGGGCCGCATCGCGGGCCTCTCGCTGTTCCTGCCGCACGGCTACGAAGGCCAGGGCCCGGAACACAGCTCCGCACGTCTGGAGCGCTTCCTGCAGCTGTGCGCGCTGGAGAACATGCTGGTCTGCGTGCCGACCACGCCGGCGCAGTGCTTCCACATGATCCGCCGCCAGATGCGCATGACCACCCGCAAGCCGCTGGTGGTGATGACGCCCAAGTCGTTGCTGCGCCACAAGCTGGCGGTGTCAAGCCTGGAAGAACTGGCCGACGGTCAGTTCCAGCATCTGATCCCGGACGCCAAGGCCGACGCGGCCAAGGTCAAGCGCGTGGTGCTGTGCTCGGGCAAGGTCTATTACGACCTGCTCGAAGACCAGACCAAGCGCGGCCAGGACGACGTTGCCATCGTGCGCATCGAACAGCTGTATCCGTTCCCGCGCGCGCAGCTGGCGGCCGAGCTCAAGGGCTACGGCAACGCCACCGATGTGGTGTGGTGCCAGGAAGAGCCGCAGAACCAGGGTGCGTGGTACCAGATCCGCCATCACCTCAACTTCTGCCTGGCTGGCGGCCAGAGCCTGCATTATGCCGGCCGTGCCCGTTCGCCCTCGCCTGCCGCCGGCCACATGGCCGACCACATCATCGAGCAGCAGAAGCTGGTTGCCGATGCGCTGCTCAACCCGTTCAACGACCAAGTCGCTGAATAACTCCTCTTCCCCAAAGAACGAAAACCCTAGGACGCTCCCCGAATGGCCACCGAAGTCAAAGTTCCGGTACTGCCCGAATCCGTTTCCGACGCCACCATCGCCAGCTGGCACAAGAAGGCCGGCGAAGCGGTCAAGCGCGACGAGAATCTGGTCGACCTGGAAACCGACAAGGTCGTGTTGGAAGTTCCTTCGCCGGTCGACGGCGTACTGAAGGAAATCAAGTTCGACACCGGCAGCACGGTCACCAGCAACCAGATTCTGGCGATCATCGAAGAAGGCGCCGTGGCTGCCGCTGCACCGGCTGAAGAGAAGAAGGCCGATGCACCGGCGCCTGCCGCTGCTGCGCCGGCCGCCGCTCCGGCACCGGCTGCCGCCGCCGCGCCTGCTGCTGCGTCCAAGTCGGCTGCCGATGCGCTGCCGCCGGGTGCGCGTTTCTCCGCAATCACCCAGGGCGTGGACCCGTCGCGGGTCGAAGGCACCGGCCGTCGTGGCGCGGTCACCAAGGAAGACATCGTCAACTTCGCCAAGGCCGGCGGCGTCGGCAAGGCCTCGGGCGCCCGTCCGGAAGAGCGCGTGCCGATGACCCGCGTGCGCAAGACCATTGCCAAGCGCCTGATGGAGTCCAAGAACTCCACCGCGATGCTGACCACCTTCAACGAGGTCAACCTCGCCAAGGTGTCGGCCGCACGCAAGGAACTGCAGGACGAGTTCCAGAAGGCACACGGCATCAAGCTCGGTTTCATGAGCTTCTTCGTCAAGGCCGCCGCCAACGCGCTGCAGCGCTTCCCGCTGGTCAACGCCTCGATCGACGGCGACGACATCATCTATCACGGCTACAGCGACATCTCGATCGCGGTGTCGACCGACAAGGGCCTGGTCACGCCGGTGCTGCGTAACGTCGAGCGCCAGTCGTTCGCCGATGTCGAGCAAGGCATTGCCGACTACGCCGCCAAGGCGCGCGCCGGCAAGCTGGGCCTGGAGGACCTGCAGGGTGGCACCTTCACCATCACCAACGGCGGCACCTTCGGCTCGCTGCTGTCCACGCCGATCATCAACCCGCCGCAGAGCGCCATCCTGGGCATGCACGCGATCAAGGAACGTCCGATCGCCGAGAACGGCCAGGTCGTGATCGCCCCGATGATGTACCTGGCGCTGTCCTATGACCACCGCATCATCGACGGCAAGGATTCGGTGCAGTTCCTGGTCGACATCAAGAATCAGCTGGAAAACCCGGGCCGGATGTTGTTCGGTCTGTGATGAAAGCCGGGATTGGTGATTCGGGATTCGGGATGGCGAAAGCATCTCGGTCTCGAGCATCCTGCGTTTTGCGAATCCCCAATCCCCAATTCCTAATCTCGTGAGCGAAGAATGAGCGAACAAGAACAATTCGACGTCGTCGTCATCGGTGCCGGTCCGGCCGGTTATCACGCCGCCATCCGTGCGGCGCAACTGGGCATGAAGGTCGCCTGCATCGACGCGGCATTGGGCAAGGACGGCAAGCCGGCGCTGGGCGGCACCTGCCTGCGCGTGGGCTGCATTCCGTCCAAGGCGCTGCTGGATTCCTCGCGCCAGTTCTGGAACATGGGGCACCTGTTCGGCGACCACGGCATCAGCTTCAACGACGCCAAGATGGACGTGCCCACCATGATCGGCCGCAAGGACAAGATCGTGAAGCAGTTCACCGGCGGCATCGCGATGCTGTTCAAGGCCAACAAGATCACTCCGTACTACGGCTTCGGCCAGTTGCTGCCGGGCAACATCGTCAAGGTGACCCAGCACGAAGGCGGCGAGATCGAACTCAAGGGCACCAACGTGATCCTGGCGGCCGGTTCGGAGTCGATCGAACTGCCGTTCGCCAAGTTCGACGGCGACACCATCGTCGACAACGTCGGCGGCCTGGATTTCACCGCCGTTCCCAAGCGTCTGGCGGTCATCGGCGCCGGCGTGATCGGTCTGGAGCTGGGCAGCGTGTGGAAGCGCCTGGGCGCCGAGGTCACCATCCTCGAGGCACTGCCGGACTTCCTGGCGCTGGCCGATGCCGAGGTTGCCAAGACCGCGCTGAAGGAATTCAAGAAGCAGGGTCTGGACATCAAGCTGGGCGCCAAGGTCAGCAAGACGGAGATCACCGGCAGTGGCGATGCCAAGCAGGTGGTGCTCAGCTACACCGACGCGGCCGGCGAGCAGACCCTGACCGTGGACAAGCTGCTGGTGGCCGTGGGCCGCAAGGCCGCCACCAAGAACCTGCTGGCCGAAGGCACGGGCGTCAAGGTCACCGACCGTGGCCAGATCGAGGTCGATGGGCATTGCCACACCGGCGTGGATGGCGTGTGGGCGATCGGTGACTGCGTGCGCGGCCCGATGCTGGCGCACAAGGGCTTCGAGGAAGGCATCGCGGTCGCCGAGCTGATTGCTGGCCTGCCGGGTCACGTCAACTTCGACACCATTCCGTGGGTCATCTACACCGAGCCGGAAATTGCCTGGGTCGGCAAGACCGAGCAGCAGCTGAAGGCCGAAGGCGTCGCCTACAAGGCCGGTAGCTTCCCGTTCGCGGCGATCGGCCGTGCGGTGGCCATGGGCGAGCCGGCCGGCTTCGTCAAGGTGATCGCCGATGCCGAAACCGACCGTGTGCTGGGCATGCACCTGGTGGGCGTGGGCGTGTCCGAGCTGGTGCACGAAGGTGTGCTGACCATGGAATTCAACGGCTCGGCCGACGACCTGGCGCGCATCTGCCACGCGCACCCGACGCTGTCCGAAGCGATCCACGATGCCGCCATGGCGGTGAGCAAGCGCGCGATTCATAAGGCTAACTGAGGCCGGGATTTGGGATTCGGGAGTTGGGATTCGCAACTGCGGTTCCCGCCTCTGACTATTCCCAGCCATGACATAACGCCGGGTAGATTCCGGCGTTAAGTTTTTCAGGCCCAGTCAGAACAGTCGTGCAACGTGCATTCCACGGCTTTCCAGATGACATCGACGCGGCGCGCCCCCGCTTTTACGAATCCCTACTCCCCAATCCCGAATCCCATGAAAAGCATCTGCGTCTACTGCGGCTCCAATGCCGGCAACAAACCCGCCTATGCCGAGCGCGCCATTGCGTTGGGCGATCGCATCGCCAAGCAGGGCTTGCGCCTGGTGTATGGCGGCGGCAACGTTGGCTTGATGGGCACCGTGGCCAATGCGGTGCTGGCGGCCGGCGGTGAAGTGACCGGGGTGATTCCGCAGCAGCTGGCCGATTGGGAAGTGGCGCACCGTGGGTTGACCACGCTGGAAATCGTCGGTTCCATGCATGAGCGCAAGATGCGCATGTTCGAGCTGTCGGATGCGTTCGTGGCCTTGCCCGGCGGCTTCGGTACCATGGAAGAGATCTTCGAAATGCTGACCTGGCGCCAGCTCGGCATCGGCAACAAGCCGTGCGCGTTTCTGGACATCGAAGGGTTTTACGCACCGCTGATTGGCATGATCGACCGCATGGTCGAAGAGCGCTTCCTTCACCCGGACCAACGCGCCGACCTGTGGTACGGCGCCGATATAGAGCAGATGCTCGACTGGATGCAGCATTACACCCCGGCGCAGGCGTCGAAGTGGATCGACGAGAAGCGTCGTTCCACCCTTGTGTAATCGAAGGCAGCCAAGACAAACGGCGTCTCACTGCGCGTCGGCTGGATTGCAGAGCGCGGCTCCCTGGTCGCCCGGCACACGATGACAGGCGTACGTAGCCGCTGCCGCGGCGTCGGCACGCACGATGCCACTGCCGGCGCGTCGCCCGCCGTCACTGCCACACTGCGCAGGTGCTGCAGCACGACGGCACGCGCACGGCGCCGTGTTGCCAGCTTGCAACGGCAGTCACGATGGCTGCAGCGATCGGTAGCACCGCCTCGCATAGAATGGCGGCGATGCTCGATACCCTCGCCGCTGATGCGCACCACAGTCTGGACATCAAGCACAGTCGCTTTGTGGCCCACGCTGCCGCATTGGATGCTCCCGCGCATGCGTTGGAGGTCGTGCAGCGCGTGGCAGTGCCGGACGCGACGCACAACTGCTGGGCCTATCGGTTCGGGCAGGACTACCGCTCCAGCGACGACGGCGAGCCAAGCGGCACCGCCGGCCGGCCGATCCTGGCCGCCATCGATGGCCAGGGCTTCGATCGGGTGGTGGTCGTGGTCACGCGCTGGTATGGCGGCATCAAGCTCGGTGCTGGCGGGCTGGTGCGCGCCTACGGCGGTACCGCGGCCGAGTGCCTGCGGCTGGCAACGCGACAGCCATTGATCGCGTTGTCGCTGGTGCAGGTGCAATGCCGGTTCGACGATCTGGGCCTGGTGCACGCAGCACTGGCGGCCTTCCATGCCGACAAACTGGACGAACGCTTCGATGCCGAAGGTGCAGCGTTGCGCGTGCAACTGCCTGCAGATCAGCTCGCCGGCTTGAAAACCCGCCTGTGCGACGCCACTCGCAATCGTGTCCATCTCTCAACCCCGGAAGCCGCATGACCGAGCCAGCCGCTGCACGTTCCAACCCGTTGCGGAAGCTGGGCAGCCTGCGCACCTTGTGGCCATTCGTCCAACGCCAGCGCGGCCTGTTCGCCGCCTGGCTGGTCGCGCTGTCGATTTCCGCTGCCGCCACACTGAGCCTGCCCGCAGCGGTCAAGCGCATGATCGACCAGGGCTTCTCCGGCGACTCGCAGATCAACCAGGCGTTCTCGCTGCTGTTCGCAGTTTCGGTCGTGCTGGCGTTGGCAACTGCGGCGCGCTTCTATTTCGTCGCCCTGCTGGGCGAGAAAGTGGTCGCCGACCTGCGCGGCCGGCTGTACGCGCACCTGATCGGACTGGACGCCGGGTTCCATGACCGCAGCCGCAGCGGCGAACTGGTGTCGCGCCTGTCGGCCGACAGCGAATTGCTGCGGGGGCTGATCGGCACCACCATGTCGGTGGCCTTGCGTAGTTCGGTCACGGTGATCGGCAGCATGGTCATGCTGTTCGTCACCAGCCCGCGGCTGGCCGGCTTCACCTTGATCGGCATCCCGCTGGCGGTGCTGCCGATCGTGCTGGGCGCACGCCGCCTGCAGAAGATTTCGCGCGCAAGCCAGGACCGCGTGACCGACGCCAATACGCTGGCGGCCGAAACCCTGGGCGCGGTGCGCACCGTGCAGGCACACGCGCGCGAGCGTTACGAAAGCCAACGTTTCAGTACTGCGCTGTTTGCCGCCATCGATACCGCCAAGCTGCGCATCCGCACCCAGGCCACCGTGACCGCGGTGGCGATCATGTTGATCTTCGGTGCGATCGTCGCGGTGTTGTGGCTTGGCGCGCACGATGTGATCGCTGGCCGCATGACGCCGGGCACGCTCGGCCAATTCGTGTTGTACGCGCTGATCGGCGGCGGGTCGGTCGGGGCGCTGGCCGAGGTCTGGAACGAGTTGCAGCGTGCCGCCGGCGGCATGGGCCGGGTGAGTGAATTGCTCGACGAACAACCGGCGATCGTGGCGCCGGCCACGCCGCAGGCCTTGCCGCAGCCGCTGCGCGGCGCGATCCATTTCGACCGGGTGGTCTTTCATTACCCGCAACGCCCGGACGCGCCGGCGCTGGATGGGTTCGACCTGCATGTCAGCCCCGGCGAAACCGTGGCGCTGGTGGGCCCGTCCGGAGCGGGCAAGAGCACGGTGCTGTCGATGCTGCTGCGTTTCCATGACCCGGTCAGCGGCAAGGTGCGCATCGACGACATCGACCTGCGCGACGTCGACCCGGTCCTGCTGCGCGAACACATCGCGCTGGTACCGCAGCAACCCACATTGTTTGCCGCCAGCGCCGCCGACAACATCCGCTACGGGCGCCTGCAAGCCAGCGATGCACAGGTGGAAGCGGCGGCGGCCGCCGCCGAAGCCGATGGCTTCATCCGCGCCCTGCCCCAGGGCTACGCCAGCGAACTGGGCGAGCGCGGCACGCGCCTGTCCGGCGGACAGCAGCAACGCGTGGCCATTGCGCGTGCGCTGCTCAAGGACGCGCCGATCCTGCTGCTAGACGAAGCCACCAGCGCGCTCGATGCGCAAAGCGAGCGCGCCGTGCAGCAGGCGCTGGAGCGGCTGATGGAAGGCCGCACCACGCTGGTGATCGCGCACCGGCTGGCCACCGTGCTCAAGGCCGACCGCATCGTGGTGATGGATGCCGGGCGCATCGTCGCGCAGGGTACGCATGCACAGTTGATCGCCGAAGGTGGGCTGTATGCGGAGCTGGCGCGGCTGCAGTTCATCGACCAATGAGCGCCGCCAGGCGCCGTCGTTCCAGCGATGGCACCTGGCGCAACCAGCGAAACGACTGCGCCCACCGCGATGCGGGCGCGGCCGGTGCTCGGAATCGGCATGCGCCGCTCGTACACTGCGGTTACCACGGCTCCTCCGCCCTCGCCGGACGCGCTGCCGCTCCACTCGCTAGCCGTACCTCGCCCGTCTTGTCTCACCGGCCACGCCGGCCGTGCGCTCCCACGCAATCCGATGTGACCCCATGCCCCGCCCCAGAACCACCCTTCGCCAGCTGAGCTATTTCGTCGCGCTGGCCGATACCGGCAGCTTTACCCGTGCCGCCGAGCAGATGGGCGTCTCGCAGCCATCGTTGTCGCAGCAGATCCGCGCGTTGGAAGCGATCATCGGTGCGCCGCTGTTCGAGCGCGGCGCGCAGGCGATCCTGACCCCGCTCGGTCGCGAGCTGCTCGACCGCGCACGCAGCATCCTGCTCGATGTCACCGATCTGGAAGAGGTCCGCGCCACCGCCGCCGATACCTTGATCGGCACCATTCGCCTTGGCGTCTCGCCCACGCTCGGCGCCTATCTGATGCCCAGCCTGGTGGCACGTCTGCATCGCGAGCATCCGGCCCTGCGCGTGCACGTGCGCGAAGGCCTGCCAACCGCACTCGCCGCCGACCTGAGCAGCGGCACGCACGATCTGGTCCTCGCGCAACTGCCGGTGGCCGGCCGCGGCCTGCACAGCGAGCGGCTGTTTCGCGAACTGCTGCATGTGACCATGGCGGCCGATCATCCGCTGCGCACCAAGGCCTGCATCACCCCGGCCGATCTGCGCGGTGCCAACTTGCTGACCTTGATGCCGGAATACCGATTGGCAGAACAGGTTGCCGCGATCGCCATGGACGTGGGCGCCAATGTCTTGCGCGATTACGAAGGCACCAGCCTGGACGCGATCCGCCAGATGGCCGGCATGGGCATGGGTCTTGCCTTGCTCCCGGACCTGTACGTGCGCCAGGAAATCCGCGAAGGCGACGACGTGGTGGTGCGGCCGGTCAAAGGCGGGCGCTACTATAGGGAGATCGGTCTGCTCTGGCGCCAGGGTGCCGGTCGCGCACCGGCCTTCGGTTTGATCGCCAATCTGTTGCGCGCGGTGGCTGCATAGGAAAATCCTATGCGGCACATAAGCGCGATGGCCTTGTTTGCGGGCCGGCAACTCGTCAATGCTTCACTGAACTCATCAACGGATATCGAATGGCGGCCAAGCGGATTGGATGGCGGGAAGCGGCGAGCTGGCTGACGGAAGTTGTTGGCCCGGACATGCCGTATGTGCGCCTGACCCTGGTGTACGGCGTTGCGATCAGCCTGCTGTCGCTGGCCACGCCGATCTCGGTGCAGTTGCTGATCAACAGCGTTGCCAACACCGCGCTGCCCACGCCGCTGTGGACCTTGTCCGGCCTGCTGCTGGGCCTGCTGCTGCTGGTGGCGGCACTGAGCGCGATGCGGGTGTGGGTGATGGCGCTGTTCGAACGTCGCCTGTTCGCACGCGTGGTGGCGGAAATCACCGTGCGCGCGGTACATGCGCAAAATCCGTTCTTCGCCGACCAGAACCGCGGCGATGTATTCAACCGCTACTTCGATCTGGTGGTGGTGCAAAAGGCAGTGCCCAGCCTGGCGGTCGGTGCGTTCACCATCGTGCTGCAGTCGGCGGTCGGCTTGATCGTCACCAGCTTCTATCACCCGTTTTTCCTCGGCTTCAACGCGCTGCTGCTGCTGACCATCTTCTCGATCTGGATGATCTGGTCGCGCGGTTCGATCCGCTCGGCGGTCGAACTGAGCCAGGCCAAACACAACGCCGCGCATTGGCTGGAAAGCGTCGGCGGCTCCAACGGGTTCTATAAATCCAGCCGCCATCTCAACTTCGCCATGGATCGCTCGGAAAAGGTGACCGCCGACTATGTCGACCGGCATCGGCGCCATTTCCGCTACACCTTCACCCAGACGCTGGCATTCCTGCTCACCTATGCAGTGGCCAGCGCGGCGCTGCTGGCGCTGGGCGGCAGCCTGATCCTGCGCGGCGAGCTGTCGATCGGCCAGCTGGTGGCAGCCGAACTGATCCTGAGCGCAGTGTTCTACGGCATTGCACAGCTGGGCAGCTACCTGGACACGTTCTACGACCTGGTGGCCAGCGCGGAGGAGTTGTCGCTGCTGTACGCCATCCCCCAGGAACGCCCGGTGCTTGCCGCCGGCGAGGCGCCGCGCAACAGCGGGGTACGCCTGGATGGGGTGGTGATCGAGGGCGCGCGTTTCGATTTCGCGCTGGAAGCCGGCGAGCAGCTGGTCACGCTGGCCGATGGCGGCGCCGAGCGCCTGCTGGCCATGGTGCTCAAGCGCCACGTCGTTCCCGACCGCGGGCTGGTGATGGTGGGTGGTGCGGACATGGCCACGTTCGATATGTACCTGCTGCGTTCGGAAGTCACCGTGCTCGACCGCCCGACCATCGTGGAGGTCACCATTCGCGAATACCTGGCAATGGCCTCGGCCGATGTGACGTCCGAAGCGATGCTGCAAGCCATCGATACGGTGGGCCTGCGCGCGCGCATCGCCGCGTTGCCGCAAGGCCTGGACACCCGGCTTGCTGCCTCCGGGTTCCCGCTGTGGATTGGCGAGGTCATGGCGCTGAAGCTGGCCAATGCACTGTTGGTGCGCCCGCGCGTGCTGATGCTGTCGCAGCTGTACGACCTGATCCCGGCCGAGCGCCTAACCCAGGTCCTGCGACGCTTGAAGGATGCAGGAACCACGGTGCTGCTGTGCACCGGGCGGCCGGAGGACATCACCCTGGATGGCTGGTTCCGGCTGGAGCCGGAGCGCCAGCAACGCTACGCCACACGCGCCGAGTTGATCGCATCCACGCAGGAGGTGCCGCATGCCGCACGCCCCTGATCGCATGGCGCATTTCCCGACCCTGGCGGCAATGCGTCCGCCCAGCATCGCCAAGGCGGTCGCCTGGATGCTGTTGATCGGCATCGGCATCGCCGCGGCGATCCTGGCACTGGCGCCGTGGGTGCAGACCGCCAGTGGCAAAGGCCAGGTCGTCTCGCTGGATCCCAGCGACCGTCAGCAACCGGTCACCGCCTTCGTGCCGGGCCGCGTCGAGCGCTGGTACGTGCATGACGGCCAGCATGTTTCCAAGGGCGACCCGATCGCGCGTGTCGGCGATCTGGACCCGGACCTGCTCACCCGCCTGGCCAGCGAGCGCGCGCAGGCGCAGGCGGAAATCGCCGCCATCCAGCAGTCGCGTGCAGTGGCCAGCATCGATGTGGCGCGTAGCAGGCAATTGCTGGCCGAAGGCCTGGCCGGACGCCGCGACTACGAGCTGACCCAGATCAAGGTGGCCGAAGCCGACGCCAAGCTGGCCGAATCGCGCGCCAAGCTGACCCGCATCGACATCCAGCTGAATCGCCAGTCTGCACAGCTGGTGCGCGCCCCGCGCGACGGCCGCGTGCAGCAGCTCAATGCCGCCAGCGGCAGCGCCATGGTCTCGCCGGGCACCGTGCTGGCGGTGATCGCGCCGGAACGGGTGGAACGCGCGGTCGAGCTGTATATCGACGGCCGCGACGTGCCGCTGATCCGCCCCGGCCGCCCGGTGCGGCTGGAATTCGAAGGCTGGCCGGCGATCCAGTTCAGCGGTTGGCCGTCGGTGGCGCACGGCATGTTCGACGGCCGGGTGCGCGCCATCGACCCCAACGCCGCGCCCGATGGGCTGTTCCGCATCCTGGTGGAGCCGATGCCGGGCAAGCCGGCATGGCCGGCGCAGGAATTCGCCCGCCAGGGCGGCAAGGTGCGCGGCTGGGTGCAGGGCGAAACGGTCAAGGTCGGCTACGAACTGTGGCGCCAGCTCAACAACTTCCCCTTGGAATTCGGACGGCGCCCGGCTGCGGCCACGCAGGAAGAGAGCAAGGCCAAGCCGGCCGCACCCAAGTCCGAAGACGAAGCGACGGGTAAGAAATGATCGGCCGTCTTGTCGTCCTGTTGATCGCACTCAGCCCCGGTGCGGCATTCGCCCAGGCCGCTGCGCTGACGCTGGATGAGGTGCTGCAGTCCTCGGCACGCTCGGCACCGCAGATCGTCGAAGCGCTGGCGAAGGTGCGCCAGGCCGAAGGCAAGGGCATCTCGGCCGATGGCGCCTTCGACACGGTGTTCGACATCGAGGGCCGCTCGCGCGAGGCCGGCTATTACGACGGCAGTACGATCGAAACCGGGGTCAAGCGGCCGTTCGAAGAGAACGGCGGCTATTACTACGGTGGCTACCGCTCCTCGCGTGGCTCCTTCCCGATCTACGAGGACAAGTCCTATACCGATCGCGGCGGCGAAGTGAAGGTCGGCGCGCTGTACGCGCTGCTGCGCGACCGCGTGATCGACGAACGCCGCACCAAGCGCAGTATCGCCAGCACCGATATCGATGTGGCCAAGTACGAGGCGGAAATGGTGGCCATCGGCGTGCAGCGGCGCGCCGTGGATGCCTACCAGAACTGGGTCGCCGCCGGGCTGAAGTTGCGCGCCTACAACGAGCTGCTGCAACTGGCCGAGCAACGGCGCAATGCGATTTCGCGCCAGGTCACGCTCGGTGCGCGACCCACCATCCTGCTGACCGAAAACGACCAGAATCTGGTGCGTCGTCGCGCCTTGGTGGTGCGCGCGGAACAGGACTTCGCCAATGCGGCCAACGCCTTGTCGCTGTATTTGCGCGACGAGGCCGGCATGCCGCTGATCGTGTCCGCCGAACGCCTGCCGGCCGACACCTCGGCGCTGGAAGGACTGGCCGGCGCCAGCAAGATCACCGCGCCGGTGGAGCGCCCGGATTACCGCGCCGTGCTGACCCGCATCGACCAGGCCACCGCACGGCTGATGCTGGCCCAGAACGATCTCAAACCACGCCTGGATGTCAGCGTGGAAGTCAGCAAGGATCTGGGCCCGCCCGGCGTCGGCGGCCCGAACCGGTCGCTGACCGACGCCATCATCGGCTTCCGTTTCAGCGTGCCGCTGGAAAACCGCGCCGCCAGGGGCCGCGTGGCCGAAGCGCGTGCCGAGATCGAAGCGCTGGATCAGCGCAGCCGTTTTCTACGCGACCAGATTTCGATCGAGGTCGAATCGATCGTCATCTCGCTCAATGCCGCCGAGCGGCTGGCCAAGATCGCCGATGAGGAACGCGGCTTGGCAGACCGCCTGGCCGCGGCCGAGCGGCGGCGCTTCGAGCTGGGCTCGGGTGACTTTTTCCTGGTCAACCAGCGCGAGGAAACCGCCAACGACGCGCGCGTACGCCTGATCGATGCGCAGGCGCGCATCGCCTCTGCGCGTGCCGAACTGGCGGCGGCCACCGCCGACCGGGATGCCTTGCAGTTGAGTCGTTGACCGCTCGGCTGCGCGCCGGGCAGGCGGTGATGCCGGGCAATCGCGCGGTTGTGCGAGTGACTTCGCGATGCCGCAGCGGCATCCGTGGATTCAAGCAATGCGTACGCAGCGCACGCACGTACGCAACCGTCACGCAGGTGGCTGGCTGATTACGCCCAGCGACGCTTCAGCGCGCTTGGCGCGTGGTCGAACCCGAGGTTGCAGCTGCCTGCCCCATCACTCCCAGGCAGCCGTCCATGCCACGCACGCGTACTCAGCCGCTTGTCGGCGTGGCCAAACACTGTCGCCACCGCGCCTGACGAGCTCAACCAGCAGGGCTCGCACACCTCACCGCATATCGACATCTGGGTAACACCTGCATGCGCATGCTCGCCATACCGGCTCGGCGCCGGGCGTGCAGTCCATCGCGATGCACTGCAAACTCAGGAACTTTCGGAGGTGCGTATGTCTTTCCGGCAATTTCCCGCAATCGGTGCAGATGGCGAGCCTTACGTCATCATCGAATTTCGCGACGAGCAACAACCGCGTGCAAACCCGCAGTCGGCACCGCGTTACGAGCTTCCCGACGGTCGACATCTGCAACGTCAGGGGCAGCGGTTTGTGACCGACGGCGGCGAGCTACGCCTTTCCGCGCTCTAGGTACGGCAGCCAAACCCGCGCTTCGTCACCTCACAGCCTGGTCAAATTTTGACCACCCACTGCCCGACCCTTGCGCTGCAAGGGCCGTGCGCAGTTATCCACACGCTTGTGCAAGTTTCATCCACACCCTGTGTGGATGAATTCGACCGCGTTGGGGCGGGCTTGGTCACGCCACTAGCTGCCGGAACGCTCCAGCACCCGGCCGATCCCGCTTCGGTCGATCTCGGTCGCTGCCTGCGCCAATGCGGCACGATCGCTCGCCACCTCAAAGCCAATCCGGAAATGCAGTTCGCCAACCGGCGTGCGCGACGAGTGGATCGAAGACAGGTTCACTCCATGCCGCTCGAACACATGCAGCAAGGCGCGCAGCGAGCCGGGCTGGTCTTCGGGCAGATACACGCTCAGTGTCAACGGCTCGGTGAGATCGGCCAGCAGGTAGCCCACGCGCTCGTAGGTGTAATTGCCTGCCGCAAGCGCGTCGTGCTGCAAGGCTTGCGCGTTGTCGTGCAGGAACTGGGTGCGGAACTGCGCACGCGCAGCATCGTCGCCCCGCGCCACCAAGGCACGCAGTTGCTGCAGCTGCTGCAGCAACCGGTCGAGCATCTCGCCCACATACGGGTTGCCGAACTGGATGTCTTCGTAGATCGAGGGGTTCAGCGAGAGAATGCGCGCGATCACCGCGGTATCCAGTTCAAAGGATGCCGAGCGGTACGGCATCAGTGCGCGCAGCTCGCCCAGCAGCGGTGCGTAGTCGCGCAGGGTGCCGGCCTGCGCTAGGTGAGTGGCGTGTACCATCGCCTGCACCAGCGCCATCACGCGGTCATGGTGCTCCGGCGTTGCATACACGCATTCGGCCTGCAGCGCGCTGCACAAGTTCTGCACCCACGCCGACCAGCGCTGCAGCCGCCCTTCGCAGACCACCATCACGCGCCCTTTCAAGGTCGGCGATTTTGGCGGTGCGGTCATCGGATGCAGGCCGACCACGTCCGCCTGCGAGGTCAGCATTGCCGCGACCGGTGCCTGTTTGATCGAGGTGACATCCAGCCACAGCTGCGCGGCAGCGCGTGCGCCGGCGAGTGCCACATACCGCTCGATCAATGCGGCGGTATGGCGAATCGGCGCGGCGAAAATCAGTACGTCAGCACGCTGCGCCAGTGTGGCTTCGTCCATGCTGCCGCTGTCGGCCGGATCGAACCCGATCACGTCCAGCTGCATGCGCGTGCGCAGGAACTGCGCCAGCCAGCGCCCGTACGCGCCGGCGATGCCGACGATGCCGACCACCGGCTGCGCGATCATGCCAATCGCTCGACGGCAAATCGCGGCGTCCCAGCAAGTGCGGCCGGCGCCGCGGCCAGCACGTCGAACTCCTCGAAACCTGCGGCCAGCGTCGCTTCCAGCGCGCCATGCACGCCGCTGAGCGCGTGTCCCACCGCCTGCTCGAACGGCACATCGCGCAACAGAAAGCCAATCAGCAGCGCCATCAGCACATCGCCGGTGCCTGCCACATCGACCGGCAGGTGCGGGCTGGCCCAGCGATACACCGCCGCATCGCTGACTGCCAAGGTCACCAGCTCACCTGCGGCACCGGCCACGCTGTGTGCAAGTACCCATTGCGGCCCACGTGCCAGCAACGCGCGCGCGGCGGCGATGGCCTCGTCCTGCTGCAGGCTCGGCAAGCCGGTCAACCGCCCCAACTCGAACGCGTTGGGCGTCACCAGCCAGGCGTGCGGCAGCAGACGCTCGGCGAACACGCGCTCCAGCCCGGGTTCCACATATGGGCCGGTGTGCGTGTCGCCAATCACCGGGTCCAGGCAATAACGCAGCTGCGGGGCCTGCGGCAAGGTCTGCTCCAGCCAGTCGGCGAAGGCTTCGCCGTTGGCCAGGCTGCCGAAATATCCGGACACCAGCATGCGTGCACGCTGCGGCAAGCCACGTTCGGTGGCGCCCAGCAACAAATCCGCCAGCCAGTCGGCTGGCAGGATGCGCCCGCGCAGGGTCGCGTAAAACGGCGCGTTGCTCAGCAACGTGGTGGGTACTTCGGCCACACGCAGTCCCAGCGCGCGCAGCGGCGGCACCGCAGCGCTGTTGCCGGCATGGCCATAGACCAATTGCGATTGCACCGAAATCACGTCGATCGGCGAAGGGCCGTCCGGACGCTGGCGGCGACCATGGACGAGGTGGCTGTCGGTTGCATCGCTCATGCGGGCGACCATGCTGGAGAGATGGCACCGATTATCCGCGTAACCTTGCCAGGATGTCGTGGAGGAACGGCATCACCGGCAGTGGGCACTGCCTAACAGCACGCCCCTGGTCTTGAACACATCATGGCCAGATGCCCAAGCCCGCCGGCGCAGCGTGAGTGGCAATACGCTCGTTGAGCAAGGTGAGACGCCAAAAGACGCTCGACCGATGCTGCAGGCCAATGGCCGAACTGCACGATCAAGGACTGGCGTTGCCTCGCGTTGCGGGCGACAGCGTGCTGCGTCTGAAGGCAATGACGACGCGTCAAACACACACGTGCGATGTGCGGAGATGTCGCTGGAGATCTCGCAGTGGCGCTACTGAAACGCGCGCAGCTGCCCCGGCAATTCTCACGCTGACATCGCGTTGCGTCCGCAACTTCAACGCGTCGGCCGCATCGCGGGCAGCCTTCGGGACAACCCAAAAAAGAGCCCGACGCGCAGCAAGCCGCACGCCGGGCCATCGTGACATCACGCCGCCTGGGTCAGGACGTCATCCGATCCCAAAACCCCTTGACGCCGTCGATGAAGGTGGCCGACTTGGGCGAATGCTTGCGTGCATCCTCGCCGGTGAACGTCGCTTCGAACTGCTGCAGCAGTTCGCGCTGGTCGGCGGTGAGATTGACCGGGGTCTCCACCACCACGCGGCAATACAGATCGCCTTCGCTACGGCTGCGCACCGAACGCACGCCCTTGCCGCGCAGACGGAACAACTTGCCGGTCTGGGTCTCGGCCGGGATGCGGATCTCCGCTTCGCCGCCTAGGGTCGCCACGCGCACGGTATCGCCGAGCGCGGCCTGCGAAATGCGGATCGGCACCTCGCAATGCAGATCGTCGCCGTCGCGCTGGAAGATCGCATGCTCGCGCACCCGCACTTCCACATACAGATCGCCCGGCGGCGTGCCGGCCGGGCCGGCCTCGCCTTCGCCTGCAAGACGAATCCGGTCGCCGGTATCCACGCCGGCGGGCACCTTGATCGACAGCACCTTGTCTTCTTCCACGCGACCGGCACCGTGGCAGGTCTTGCAGGGGTTCTGGATCAGCGTACCGCGCCCGTCGCAATGCGGGCAGCTCTGCTGCATGGCGAAAATGCCGCGCTGGATGCGCACCTGGCCGCGCCCATGGCAGGTACCGCAGGTCTCGACCTTGCCGTCTTCCGAACCGCTGCCGTGACAGGGCGCGCATTCGACCAGCGTCGGAATCTCGATGCGGCGCTCGATGCCGGCGACAGCTTCTTCCAGATCCAGTTCCAGGACATAACCAACGTCGGCACCACGTCGCGCAGCGCGCGGACCGGCGGCGCCACCGCCGAAAATATTGCCGAAGATATCGCCAAAGATATCTCCCATGTCCGGGCCACCCGGCCCACCGCCACCGCCCATGCCGTGCTCGAAGGCCGCATGGCCGTGCGCGTCGTAGGCGCGCCGCTTATTGCCATCGGACAGCACCTCGTAGGCTTCCTTGCATTCCTTGAACGCCGCTTCGGCAGCCGCGTCGCCAGGATTGCGGTCCGGGTGGTGCTTCATCGCACAGCGCCGGTACGCCTTCTTCAGCTCCTCGTCGCTGGCGCCACGGGCAACGCCCAGCACTTCGTAGTAATCGCGTTTGCTCATAAGCCGGGATTCGGGATTCGTGATTTGAGATTCGTTGAAACGCAAAAGCGGACAGCGTGTGCTGGTCCGCCCTGGCGACGCGACGCGTTAAGGATATCGGGACGGGAATCGGCAAGCTTTAGCGCTTGCCAATCCCCACTCCCGACTCCCAAATCACGGCTTACTTCTTGTCGTCCTTGACCTCGGTGAACTCGGCGTCCACCACGTCGTCGGCGGCCTTGGAGGCCTGTGCGTTGCCGCTGGCCGCATCGGCGTTACCGCCCTGCTCTGCCGCCGCAGCTGCTGCGTACAACGACTGGCCGGCTTCTTCCAGCGTCTTGGTGCGTGCTTCGATCTGCGCCTTGTCGTCGCCCTTCATGGCGGTTTCCAGATCCGACAGCGCCGCTTCCACCTTGCCGATCACATCGCCACCGACCTTGCTGCCATGCTCGGTGATCGCGGTACGGGTGGCGTGGATCAGACCATCGGCCTGGTTGCGGGCCTGCACCAGCTCCTGGAACTTCTTGTCTTCTTCGCGGTTGGCTTCCGCGTCGGCGACCATGCGCTGGATCTCTTCGTCCGACAGACCCGAACCGGCCTTGATCTCGACCTTCTGTTCCTTGTTGGTCTTCTTGTCCTTGGCCGACACGTGCAGGATGCCGTTGGCGTCGATGTCGAAGGACACTTCTACCTGCGGCATGCCGCGCGGCGCCGGCTCGATGCCGGACAGGTCGAACTTGGCCAGCGACTTGTTGAAGCGGGCCTGCTCGCGCTCACCCTGCAACACATGCACGGTCACGGCCGACTGGTTGTCTTCGGCGGTGGAGAAGGTCTGCGAGGCCTTGGTCGGAATGGTGGTGTTCTTTTCGATGATCTTGGTGAACACGCCGCCCATGGTCTCGATACCCAGCGACAGCGGGGTCACGTCCAGCAGCAGCACGTCCTTGACGTCGCCGGCCAGCACGCCGCCCTGGATCGCCGCACCCACGGCCACCGCCTCGTCCGGGTTGACGTCCTTGCGCGGTTCCTTGCCGAAGAAATCGGCAACCGCCTGCTGCACCTTCGGCATGCGGGTCTGGCCGCCGACCAGGATCACTTCGTTGATGTCGCTGGCGCGCAGGCCAGCGTCGTTCAACGCGGTGCGGCACGGCTCGATCGACTTCTTGACCAAGTCTTCCACCAGCGCTTCGAGCTTGGCACGGGTCAACTTGATGTTGAGGTGCTTCGGGCCCGACGCATCGGCGGTGACGTACGGCAGGTTCACTTCGGTCTGCTGGCTGGACGACAGCTCGATCTTGGCGCGCTCTGCGGCGTCCTTCAGGCGCTGCAGCGCCAGCGGATCCTTACGCAGGTCGATGCCCTGGTCCTTGTTGAATTCGTCGACCAGATACTCGATGACGCGGTTGTCGAAGTCTTCGCCGCCCAGGAAGGTGTCGCCGTTGGTGGCCAGCACTTCGAACTGCTTTTCGCCATCGACTTCGGCGATCTCGATGATCGACACGTCGAAGGTACCGCCGCCCAGGTCGTAGACGGCAATCTTGCGGTCGCCGCCGTTCTTGTCCAGGCCATAGGCCAGGGCTGCGGCGGTCGGCTCGTTGATGATGCGCTTGACGTCCAGACCGGCGATGCGACCGGCATCCTTGGTGGCCTGGCGCTGGCTGTCGTTGAAGTACGCCGGCACGGTGATCACTGCCTCGGTGACCTTCTCGCCGAGGAAGTCTTCGGCGGTCTTCTTCATCTTTTCCAGCACGCGCGCGGAGATTTCCTGCGGCGCCATGCGCTTGGCATCGCTGGTCTGCACCCAGGCATCGCCGTTGTCGTGCGCCAGGATGCCGTACGGCACGTGCGAGATGTCCTTCTGCACTTCGCCATCGGTGAACTTGCGGCCGATCAGGCGCTTCACCGCGTAGAAGGTGTTCTTCGGGTTGGTCACGGCCTGGCGCTTGGCCGAGGCGCCGACCAGCACTTCGCCGTCCTTGGTGTAGGCGACGATCGAAGGCGTGGTGCGATCGCCCTCGGAGTTTTCGATGACGCGGGCCTTGCCGCCGTCCATGATCGACACGCACGAGTTCGTGGTGCCGAGGTCAATACCAATGATCTTGCCCATGGATACGCTCCTGATGATTCTGTAGCTGTGTCCGGCGACGCCGGGTCTGGCTGAGATGTGGGGGTGGTGCGCAGGTGTTCAAGCCACCGGCGCACATCTGTGTTTCATGCCTGCGCCTGGCAGTTCAGCCGGCGCTGCGGTTCAGTCGTGCTTGGCCACGACCACCAGGGCCGGGCGCAGCAGGCGATCGTTGAGCAGGTAGCCCTTCTGGAAAACCTGCACGACGTGGCCCGGCGCAACGCCCTCGGCCTCGCCCTGGCTGATCGCCTGGTGCTGGTCCGGGTTGAACGGCTGGCCGACCGGATCGAGCAGGGTCAGGCCGTTGTCCGCGGCCACCTTGAGCAATTGCTTGTAGGTCATGTCCAGGCCGTCGCGCAGCGGGCTGGGCTCGGTGCCGGCGGCGGTGAGTCCCGCGTCCAGGCTGTCGAACACCGGCAGCAGTTCGCCGAGCAGCTTCTCGTTGGCGAACTTGCGCGCGTTTTCCACGTCGCGGGCGATACGCTTGCGCTGGTTTTCCAGGTCGGCGCGCTCGCGCAGGGCATCGGCCTTGACCAGGGCGATCTCGCTGCGCAGCGATTCGATCTCGGCCTTGAGCGGATCGGTCTCGGGCGGGTTCTGGGACAGGTCTTCGGAGTCGAATTCGGGGTGGTCTTGGTTCATATGCAGTTCCCGGGCAAGCGGAACGCCCGCCCCAACGTCACCCCGTATATGGGCGCCCGCGCGCGTTTCAAGCAAAGCATCGCGCCGATCGATGCCGGTTATCGCGTACCGGGCGACTCCATGGCCGCGCCCAGCACGTCGGCGGCGGTCTGCACCAGCGGAATCAGCCGGTCGTAGGCCATGCGTTTGGGCCCGATCACCCCCAGCACGCCCAGCACCTGGCCATTGGCGGCGTAAGGTGCAGTGACCAGCGAGACGTCTTCCAGCGACACCATGCCGGTTTCTTCGCCGATGAAGATGCGCACGCCCGGCGCCTGGATGGTGCGTTCGAGCAGCTGCAGGATCTCGCGTTTGCTGGCGAAGGCCTCGAACAGTTCGCGCAGGCGATCCAGATCCGACAGGTCCTGCACGCCCATCAGCCGGGTCTGCCCGGCCATCACCATGTCCTCGGCATCGGCCGGTACCAGCGCCTCGCTGGCCAGGTCCACGCTGTGCGCCAGCAGTTGTTCCATCTCGCTCTTGGCCATGCGCAGCTCGCGCAGTAGGCAGGCGCGGATGTCGGCCAGCGCGCGCCCGGCGAACTGCGCATTGAGGTAATTGGCCACCCGTTCCAGCTCGGCCGGCTCGTAAGCGCGGCGCGGCTCGATCACGCGGTTTTGCACCTCGTTGTCGGCAAACACCAGGATCGCCAGCACGCGGCGCGCATCCAGCGCCACGAAGTCGATATGCCGGAACGCGAACTGCTCGCGGCGCGGCGCGCTGACCACGCCGACGAAGTGGCTCATCGCCGACAGCATCTGCGAGGCGCTGCCCAGCAACGATTGCGTGCCGTTGCCGCTGGCCAGCTCCGCGCGCAGGCGGCGGACTTCCTCTTCGCCAGGCGGCTGCATCTGCACCAGGCTGTCAACGAACACCCGGTAGCCATGCGCAGTGGGCACGCGTCCGGCCGAGGTATGCGGGGAGCTGAGCAGGCCGACGTCTTCCAGGTCGGCCAGGATATTGCGGATGGTGGCCGGGCTGACGTCCAGCCCCGCATGCTGGGCCAGCGTCTTTGACCCCACCGGCTCGCCGTCGCGGATGTAGCGCGCAATCAGGGTGCGCAGCAACTGGCGGGCGCGGGGGTCGAGCATTGGGGACTGGGACGCGCGCATGGGATCATCCGGTGAGACAGCGCATAGATAATGTCTGGCCCCGGGGATGGCAAGCGTCCGATTCCCCGTCTACCCCTGCCACCCTAAGCTTTCCCAAAGCGTTCACACTCGACCTCATGCTCAGACACCTCTCGATCAAGGATTTCGCCGTTGTCCGTGCCACCGAACTGGAATTCGGGCCGGGAATGACCGTGGTATCGGGCGAAACCGGCGCCGGCAAGTCGCTGATGGTGGACGCGCTGGGCTTTCTGTCCGGCCTGCGCGCCGACAGCGGCGTGGTCCGTCATGGCGCCGAGCGCGCCGAACTGTCGGCCGAATTCCAGCTGCCGGCCGAGCATCCCGGGCTGCGCTGGCTGGCCGACAACGAACTCGACGACGAGGCGCAATGCCAGCTGCGCCGGATCATCCGCGCCGACGGCGGCTCGCGCGCGTGGATCAATGGCCGCCCGGTCACTTCCTCGCAACTGGCGGAACTGGCCTCGAGACTGGTCGAAATCCACGGCCAGCACGAGCACCAGGCGCTGATGGCCCGGCACAGCCAGCTCGCCCTGCTCGATGCCTACGCCCGCAACAGCGCCCAGCGCGAGCAGGTGCGCCAGGCCAGCCAACGCTGGCAGGCGCTGCTGGACGAGCGCGATGCGCTCTCCGCGCAGGGCGATGTCTCCGACCGGATCGGCTTTCTGGAACACCAACTGGCCGAACTGGAACGCGAGGACCTGGATCCGGCCGCGATTGCCGCACTGGACGTCAATCACCGCCGCCAGGCCCATGCCACCGCGCTGATCGGTGCCTGCGACAGCGTCGCCCAGCAGCTCAACGGCGACGACGGCGCCAGTGCCCTGGGCCTGTTGCAGGACAGCCGCCACGATTTGTCGCGCGTGGCCGAACACGAACCGCGGCTGGCCGAAGTGGACGCGCTGCTGGACAGCGCCGTGATCCAGATCGGGGAAGCGCTGGCCCTGCTCGACCGCGTGCGCGACGACCTGGAGGCCGACCCGGCCCAGTTCGAGGCGATGGAGCGCCGCCTCGGCCGCCTGCACGACCTGGCCCGCAAACACCGCGTCACGCCGGACGAACTGGCCGCGCATCGCGACCACCTGAGCGCCGAAGTCGAGAGCCTGCGCGGCGCCGACGAGCGCCTGCAGCAGCTCGACAAGCACATCGAAATCGCCACCGGCGCCTGGCGCAGCGCGGCCGGCGTGCTCAGCGACAGCCGCACCGCCGCCGCCGAGGCGTTGTCGGCCGCGACCACCGCGCTGATCGGCGAGTTGGGCATGGGCGGCGGGCAGTTCCTGATCCAGCTACAGCCGCACGAGAGCCCCCGGCCGGACCCCAATGGCGCCGAACGGGTGGAATTCCTGGTCGCCGCCAACGCCGGGCAGCCCCCGCGCGCTTTGCGCAAGGTCGCCTCCGGCGGCGAGCTGTCGCGCATTTCGCTGGCCATCGAAGTGGCGGCGCTGGGCCTGGACAGCGTGCCCACCATGGTGTTCGACGAAGTGGATTCGGGCATCGGCGGCGCGGTGGCCGACATCGTCGGGCAGAAGCTGCGCGCGCTGGGCGAAGAGCGCCAGGTGCTGTGCGTCACCCACTTGCCGCAGGTCGCCGCCAAGGGCCACGCGCATTACCGGGTCAGCAAGGCGCCGGTGGACGGCATGACCCAGAGTGCGGTCGAACTGCTCGGCCCGCAGGCCCGCCAGGAAGAATTGGCACGCATGCTGGGTGGCGTGGAAGTGAGCAAGGAAGCGCGCGCGGCCGCCCGCAAGCTGCTGCAGAGCGCCTGAGCGGGGCCGGTCGTTCGCAAGCCAGTGCGAAGGGCTTGATCAGGGCAGCCGGCACTGTTGGTGCTGCTGCGCCGGTGCGCCGGTAGGGGTAATCACGCATGGCCCACCGACCCTGTCGATGCATGGGTTGCCGCTACCAATCGGCCACGTGGAGCTCCCCTAGGCCGTCTCCATGCACTCAGGCAGCCTGGGCGGCCCCGCGACCTTCGTCCGCTTGCGAGAGGCGCCTTTCCACTGACACAACTGCCGGCCCTCGTCAGCGAGGTTTCCTCGCTCAGCTGACCCGCTCCCTCCCCGCCAGCCAAGCCCCAGCATTCGCCGACAAGGCTTGCTTACTCCCGCTCGCAGGGGAAGGTGCCCGAAGGGCGGATGTGGGAAGGTCGTGCATCGAATCCGCCAACACGCCCCCAGAACGCACAAGGCGGCCTGGGCCGCCTTGTAACATTCATGGCTGCACGGGGACACCCAGCTCAGCGCGGACGCTTCTTGCGCACGTACAGCACCAGCGAGTGCTCTTCCAGTTCGTAGCCATGCTTGGCGGCGATCTGGCGCTGCAGCGCCTCGATTTCCTCGCTCTCGAACTCGATCACATGACCGGTATCCACGTCCACCATATGATCGTGATGACCGCCGCGGTCCAGCTCGTAGACGGCCTGCCCGCCTTCGAAATTGTGCTTCAGCACCAGGCCGGCCGCCTCAAACTGGGTCAGCACCCGGTAGACCGTCGCCAGCCCGATCTCGTCGCCGTGATCGAGCAGTTGGCGATAGATGTCTTCTGCGCTGAGGTGATGCTGATTGCTCTTCTGTTCGAGCAGTTCCAGGATCCGCATGCGCGGATGGGTCACCTTGAGCCCGACTTTGCGCAGGTCGTGGGTTTCCATACGTTCTCCGTTCATTGGCGATTTAGCGCCAGCTGCCATCAAACGGGTCGCGGCGACCGGCGGAAGTGTATCATCGGCGTGATTTCCTCAGCACTTAATCCCCGATGCGTAATCTCCTGCTGGTCGCCGCCATTGCTCTTTCCACCGCTGGCTGCGGCATCATCTACAAGCAGCCGATCTACCAGGGCAATCTGATCAAACAGAACGCCGTGGAGCAACTGCAGGTAGGCCAGAGCAAGCAGCAGGTCAGTGCGTTGCTGGGCACGCCCTCGATCCCCGACCCGTTCCATGCTCAGCGCTGGGACTACACCTCCACGCAGCGCGTGGACCGTCTGGCGCGTACCGAGATCAAGAATTTCACCGTGTTCTTCGAGAACGAACAGGTCGCACGCTGGGAAGGCGACTATTTCCCGTCGCAGGACGAGCAACTGGCCAAAGCCGCGCCCAAGCAGTTCGGCCGCAACCTGGCCCGCGACAAGAAGAAGCAACGCGGCCGTTGATGCGGTTACCGGGCGGTGTCGTGATCGCCTGATCGGACCCAAAACGCATCCCTTCGAACGGATGCGTTTTTCGTTTTGCCCGATGCCAACAGAGCGCTTCAGTGACTCTACAGCGCTGACTCCCAGGACCGATCGATCGTGCTGTCTGTCGCATGTCTTAGTCCAAGCGCGCTCGTTCGAACTCAACCAATACGGCTGATTCTTCGAGACACGCCGTCAGCAGCGATGGCTTTGCAGCGAGTCTGCGTCGTCGCAGCGCTGGCAATCGCTAGCGGTTGGGGCCGGCTTTCTTGCTTGGTCCGGCACGCCTGCGGCGGGCTTCCTTCGGATCCAGCAACAGCGGCCTGAGCAATTCGACCCGGTCGCCGTCGCGCAACCCCTGCTCCGGCCGCGCGATCAGCCCGTGCACCGCATACGCGGCGGGGGCCCGCTCCACCGCCAGATCGGACATGGCAACGGCTTCGGCCACCGTTGCGCCTTCAGGCAATTCCAGGTGTACCGAGCTGTAGCGATCCGGCCAGGCCAGCACGACTTCGATGCGCATGCCGCTGCGCAACCTAGACGTCGCCGCGGTCGGCGACGCGCACGAAATCATTGACCATGCGATCGGCCAGGCCCTGAAACCCCAGCGCCAGCGCCGGGCCAAGCAGCCGCGAGCTGGTTTCGACCTCCAGGGTCAGACTCACCTTGCAGGCGCCCTCGCCCAGCGCCTGGAACTCCCACAGGCCTTCCAGGCGCTTGAACGGGCCATCGCGCAGGTGCATGACGATGCGCTCCGGGCGTTCAAGGATGTTCTCGGTGGTGAACCAGGTGCGGAACGACCCCAGCCCCAAATCCAGGCGCGCCACGATGTGCGCCTGGTCCTGCTCGAGCACATTGGCAGCGTCGCACCAGCCGAAGCGGCGCGGATAGGCGGCGACATCATTGACCAGATCGAACATGCGGGAGGCGCTGTGTTCGACCAGGGCGCTGCGACGGATGGTAGGCATTCGCTAACTTGTGAAAGACGGAAGATCGTTTGACGACACCGAATCGGCGACAATGGGCGGATGAGCAAGAAACAGACCAAGGATAAAGCAAACGGCGCGAAGGCCACGAAAACCATCGCGTTGAACAAGCGTGCGCGCCACGAATACCACCTGGAAGAACGCTACGAAGCCGGCCTGGCACTGCAGGGCTGGGAGGTCAAGGCGATCCGCGCCGGCCGCGCCAACATCGTCGACGGCTATGCCTATGTGCGCTCCGGCGAGATCTACCTGATCGGCGCACAGATCACGCCGCTGATCCAGGCCTCCACCCACACGGTGCCAGTGGAACGGCGCGACCGTAAACTGCTGCTGCACCGGGCCGAGATCGACAAGGTGCTCACCCGCGTGGAGCGCGAAGGCTACACCCTGGTGCCTACCGCGCTGTACTGGAGCAGCAACAAGGTCAAGCTGGAAATCGCCCTGGCCAAGGGCAAGCAGAATCACGACAAGCGCGACGCCGCCAAGGACCGCGACTGGCAGCGCGACAAGCAGCGCGTGATGCGGCGGCATAACCGCGATGCGTGATGAGCGGGGATTGGTGATTCGGGATTAGGGATTGGTTAGAGCGGCTGTGCGTGGCCTTTTGCACTGCTGTCCTGCGATCCACACCTGCAGAGCGGCGAGGCTAAGCCACACCGCTCTTGCCAATCCCCAATCTCCAATCCCCAATCCCGACTCACGGCTCCGGATCACGTCGCTCCCAGCATCCGCATCAAATTCGGCACTCCCCTGCCCTGCACATAGCGGTCGCGCTGCAGGTCGGTGCAGGTATCCAGCAGCAGTTGCTTGACCCGATCGGGGAAGCCGATGAACTCGCGGCGCGCCGACAGGAAGCCGGCCAGCACGCCGGAGACATGCGGTGCGGCCATGCTGGTGCCGCTCATCTCCACCATCAGGCTGGTCGGGTCGTTCGGGTCGAAGTCGTAGTAGGCCGACAGGATCTTCTCCCCTGGCGCGACCACATCCGGCTTGCTGCGGCCGTCGGCGGTCGGCCCGCGCGAGGAAAAATACGACACGCCATAGTTGTGCGGGCTGCTCTTGTGCACTGAGCCGACCACGATGGCGTCTTCCAGATTGCCCGGGTCGCTGATCGACAGATCCATGTTGGCGGCATATGCGTCACCGTCGTTACGCATCAACCAGGCCAGGCCTTCGTTGCCGGCCGCGACCACCACCAGCACGCCTTGCCGCCACAGCCGGCGTAATTCGTTGCACAACGGCGTAAACCCGCAACCGTAGCTCTCCGGGTCGAAGCAGCCGCCCAGGCTCAGATTGACGCCATGGATGACCAGCTCGCCGCCACGCTCGTTGATGTCGGCCACCTGCTGCACTGCCTTGATCGTCCACGAATCGCGGCCGTTTCCGGCATTGTCGAGCACCTTGAAGCCATACAGCTGGGTATCCGGCGCCATGCCGGAAAATTCCAGAGGACGGCCGGGCGTGCCGCCCGCCTCCGGGATCGACGCGCGGCACTGGCCGGCGATGATGCCGGCGATATGCGTGCCGTGGCCATGCCGATCGAGCCGGGTAAACGCCGTGCCATCGGCGCGGGTCAGCCGTTTGGGCGCGCCGCGCCGCGTGCAATCCCACTGTGCCACCACGGTGTCGCGTTCACCCTTGACGAAAAAATGCGGGTGATCGGCCACGATGCCGGTATCCATCACCGCCCAACCGATCTGCTGCCCGCGTGCGCGATACGCCGTGCGTGCCGCATCGGCATGCAGCACATTGCCCGACACATGGATCAACGCGCGTTTTCCGGCATCGCGCCACACCCGCCGAAAGCCCAACGCGCGGTAGCGATCCTGCAGCGACTCGATCTCGAATCGGGTCAGCCGCGCAGACACGAAACGCTGCAGGCTGTCTTCCAGCTCGATCGCCTCATCCAGCGCATCGCCGCTCAGGCCGGTGGTACGCGCAGCGACTTCGCGCACATGCTGCAACAGCAATGCGCGCACACCGGCAGGGTCGTTCCCCAACACACGCCGATCCAGCTCGATCAGCACATCGTGCCGGTACTCAGGGCCATGCGCTTCGAGCTGCTCGCTGAGGTCCTTGATCAGCACTGCATTGGACACCGGCTGATCGAAGCCCACACCCACGGCTTGGCGCACCGCGGCGCGCACCTGCGGAATGGACAGATAGCCCGAAGCCGAATGCGGGTTGTGCTGCCAATCCGGATTCAAACGCGCAGCGGCCAGGTTCTCGAAACGTCCTTTGGCATTGGCGATATCGTCGGTGAGGTCCGGGTCCAGCGCGATCGGGTCGCGCGTTTCGGCCACATTGATCCAGCGCTGTACGCACTCGGGAAACGGCAATTTGCGCGTGCCGGTCCAGCGCTTGAACATGCTGCGCACCTGCGGCAAGCCCAGTGGCGAACCCAGGGTGAGGAACAAACTGACCTCGCAATCGGCGGCCTTCAGCTGGCGCAGCACATCGAAGGCGATCATCGACCCCTGGCTGTGCGCCACCACCACGAATGGCCCGCCCCCTGCGCGCAGCCGCTGCGCCAGACTCTCGCGCATCAACGCCGCACGTTCCGGCACGAAGAACAGGTCATGCACATCCTGCAACAATGCAGCCGAAATCAGCCGCAGCAACACCCGGTTGATCGCATCGATGGCGCCCTTGGCCTGCACGCTGCCGGACACGGACGTGCCCTGAAGCTCGTCCAGCAGCCGATGCAGATCGGTGCGTTCCTGCTCGCTCTGCGCCAGCGCGTCTGCCAACAGGTGCAGGTCCTGTTCGCCCGGCACCAGGCCAAGCGTACTCAAGGCGCGCTGCACGCTTTGATTGAGCGCCGGCCCCACATCGCGCGCGTCGCAATTGCCCGGCTCGGCCACTGGATACCGCTCGCGATTGACCCAGTACGCCAGCCGCGTGCGCTCGCCCATGGGCCGCCCGAACAACGCCTTGTCCCACTGACAACGCAGCACATCGGCCGGCGGCTTGTTGCCGATGCCATGGATGTAGATCACCGTGCGCGCCTTGCCCTGCACGCGGGTCGCCGCGGGCTCCTGGGCCTCGGCCTGCTGCGCACGCGCAGCGCGCGGCCGCGCCGGTTGTTGCGTGCTTGCAGCCGCCTTGCGCGGCAGCGCGCGTGCAGGTTTCGAACGTGGGGGCTTGCTTGTCGCCATCGCGTCGCTCCTTCGTATGCAGACTGTTCCGTTCGGTACGGGACTGAAGCCACTGTAAGCGTTGCGCATCTCACCACTTGTGACAGGGCGCGCCGATCCCTACACTGACCCGGTCAGCGTTTTATTGCTTTCCCCGGGGGTGCACTGGTTTCGACGGGGGTCGCGAAGTCGCTTGGCGCATGCCGAGGGGGCAGCTTTCCTCGTTAATCCAGCAGCAAACTTTTAGTTGCCAACGATGACAACTACGGTTCGGACTTCGCTATCGCCGCTTAATTGGCTTTAGTTGTAGTTCTACAGCCGCCTAAGGCGAACCCCCGAACCTACTTGTGCCCGTGCTCGTAGGTGTAGGGTCATTATCACGGAACCATCGGTAGTGGCTGCCTGTCAGCTACCGGTCAGATAAAGCAGGCTGGTTTCCAGGTGCGCTTTGCCAACCGTGCTGCCTGGAAACGAGATCTAACGGAGGGCTAAGCATGTAGTGCTGGGGATGGAGTGCTTCCGGACGGCGGTTCGATTCCGCCCACCTCCACCATTCTCACCTGCAAATCTAGCGTAAGTAGCTTGATTTTGCAAGGTTTTCTGGTGATTTACGAGCCTCAAACGATGCCCCTTCAAGGTATCGTTTGAGGTATCGTTTTGCCCAAACCTTTCTTGTTGAAGCGCGCCAGCGGGCTCTATGCCCGCTTTCTGGTGCCTATCGACCTACGTCCGCTACTTGGGTGCCGCTTCCTGGTGCGCGCCCTGCCCGGCCGGGGCGATGCCGCCCGGCTGGTCGCCGCCCGCATGGCTGTGGCACTCTCGGAAGCATTCAAAATGCTACGAACAGGGACGATGAACGACGACATCAAGGACATCTTGCGCCGGGTGCGCGAGAACGGGCACAACGACCTGACCATCCAGCAAGTGCGGTTGCCCAACGGCCTGACGCTCGGCGGCGTGGAAATCAACACGGCCGAGGACCGCCGGCTATTCCGGCAGACCGTGCAGGACTTGAACGCCCTGGCGGCAAAAGACCCGCTCATGGCGGGCATGCACGGCTGGGAGCCCCCACAGCCCCACGCACCGCCTAAGCCGCCTGCCGGGCCGCTGCTGTCCGAGCGCATTGACGTCTACCTCAGCGACATGCGGCGAGCCCAGCGGGCCGTGCGCAACGTGATGGACACCGAATACACGCTGCGCCTGTTCGTCGCCCTGGGCGGCGACAAGCCGATTGAAGAGGTCACGGCCACGGACGTGCGGGCCTTTCTGGATGCCCTGGCGGTCTACCCGGCCAATGCGAGCAAGAAAGCCGTGTTTCGTGGCCTGACGCCCCTGGAAGTGGTGCAAAAGGCCAAGGGCGGCGGCCACCCCACCCTGCTGGAACGCACACAGGAAAAGCGCCGCGACCACTTGGCCGCGTTCTTCAATGCGCAAGCCGATGAAGCGCTCATCCCGAAAGCCCCGCACAAGGCCATCATGAACCGCTCCAAGTCCAAAACCGATGCCCCAACCCGCGAACCCTTCACGCCCGCAGAGCTGGCCGCGCTGTTCGATTCCGAAGCCTTTCCCGAGTGGGCCAGCAAATACCCGCACCGCTGGTTCGGCTCTATCCTGGGCGTGGCCACGGGCGCGCGCATCAACGAGTTAGCCCAGCTCTACGTCGATGACGTGGCCGAGGTTGGGGGCCACTGGGGCATCCACATTCGCGCCCAGCGACCGGACCAGCGGCTGAAGAACGCCCATTCCTCGCGTTTCGTCCCCTTGTCGGACAGCGTTCTGCAGGCGGGGTTCCTGGAGTTCGTCAAGGACGTGAAGCGCGCTGGATTTGAGCGCCTGTTCCCGCATCTCCAGCACACAGAGGCCGGCGGCTACGGCGACACCATGGGCGACCAGTTCCGCGCCTACGCCATCAAGCGCGGCCTGACCGGCCGCCTGAAATCCTTCCATTGCTTCCGCCACAACATCGTGAGCAACCTGGTCAACGAGCGGGGCATTGCCATCCAAGTGGTGCAGGAAATCACGGGGCACGACCTGACCTTGCCCAGCGGCCTCAGGCACTACGTCAATCCGGGCACTATCCCGAAACGCTTTGACGCGCTGAACGCGTATGGCCCGCCGGTGACACTGCCCGCCTACACCGCCGGACAGTTTGACGTGGCGCTTAAGCAGGTCCGCCACATTGAGCGGAGGCGAGCGACGGCCGCGAGCAAACGCAACACCACCAACACAAAAGGATAACCATGGAAGCATCACCCAAATCACTGAAAGCCGCGTCGCTGAAGGATATCGAGGAAGCCATTGCGCGGGCGCTCTCTCAGTTCACCACATTTCCGCCCTATGCTGAGATTCGGGCGTTCGAGGTGCTCACAGAATCCGCTGTCGACGTGCTGACGTTCGACACTTACCGGTTCGAACTCAAGGTGAAAGCGCCGAAACGCGACCCATCAAAAGGGGTTTTTGATTTCGATTGAGCGCGTGCGGAAGTCAAGCCATGGATTTGCGGGCCAAAGCGCCCCGCATTTTCCCGGTCTTTTTCCCTTGCCGGGCGACGTGGGCCGCTTTGCGTTTCTTCTTCATGGTCTTGCGCAGGTTCTTGCCCCGCGTGTCGTAACCAGCGGCTTTCAGAAGTTTGTCTGCCGCCTTGGCGGCGGCTCGGCGGGTGGCACTGTCCATCGACAGTTTTTAGCGCATCTCGCTCGATGCGCAAGGGGCCGACGCGCGCCGATATGCTTTCCCGAAACAGGAAAAGCCTGCACAGGCCTGCCCTTCTTCCCCTTAAAGCTTAGCTAAGCTCCCCTGCTTTGCCTTCATCTTGGGGGTCGCCTCCGGCTCCCCCCGACGATGAAGGGCAAAGTCTCCCCTAGGACCTCCGCGCGAGGCGGCAGGGGTGACTTGGCCCCCGTTGGTTACCGCCCCGAAGGACGGCCCGACAGTCGGGCGCGGTGATAGGAGGACTACACCGCTACGACGGATTCACGCGGTCCAACCGCGCCGGCTCAGGGTTCCGTCACCACTATGTGGCGTCTCTCCTGTGGGCTTGCCCGCTCCCCAGCCGTCGCTGGAAAATATCATCCTAGCTGCCATCCTTGGGCCACAAACCGCTGATAGTCGGACCGCGACAGGGCACACGAGTGGGGCCAGATTGAGCACTCCCCACGCCTCTGCGACGCTTGAACTACCTGGTTGGTGCAGGTTGCAGGCCATACAGCGCCCTGTCCCCCTGCTTCAAAGCCTGCGCACCCTGGTGGCGGTCAACCCAAGCCCTCGCGGGCTCCCAGATATCCATGTGCGCAGCCGGTCTTTCCACCGACAACGAGTTACGGCTACCAACGGCCTTCGGGCTGGGCAGATTCGGGGGCGAGGAAAGGGAGGGGGCTTGCGGGTCAGTCCAGGCTTGCTAAGGTGTCCTCAAGGGGCACCGCCTGGGCATGTCGTAGCTGATTCCTACATTTGCTCGCCTCCGAGTCCGTAAAACTCGGGGGCCATGGATTCAAAGTAACTCGCCCCGGCCAGCTGTCAAGCTGACCGGGGCGAGCTATTTTATTTAGTTATAGAAGTCCGGGTAGAATACGCTGACCGGATTTCCAACGCTTTCGGGGTCTTCGAGCGCCTTTCGTGCCTGCGTCGCGATCTCGGCGCGATAGGTCTGAAGCTTTGGGACCAAGCTGTAGATATCACTCGTATCGAAGACGAGTGTTCTGGCTTGATTGACATCGAACGGCAACCTATCCGATTTCCTTATTATTTGCACTACGGGCAGGCGTAAGGCGTGCCGCAGAGCAACCTCATAAAAGACGTTAGGATTTAGGTAGGAAAGATCCGCTATTGCGAGGCGAGATTTTTTCAAATATTCCAAGACCTGGGTTGTGATCATTCCAGGCTCGCCGATGTGGTCAGCCCTGACAACCGTTAGCCCAAGCTCTTCAAGCGCGGGCTGGACCAGTGAGGACATGAAAAGATCCGCGTGCCTCCTCTCTACACTGTCCTCAGCACCGATGGGGGTGATGTAAAAGCACACTTGTCCCCAATCAGCCGCATTGCCTTGGCTATCATTCAGCTTTTTTACTATTTGAGGAGCCTTCGCCGCTTGCGGCAGGGCTCCCTGTGTCGTTCCCTCACTTCCACCGTGCCGCCCCAGCTCCTCAAGAACCTGTTCGATGGCGACCAATGTCTCGGCACCGCCAATCGTCCTAAGCATGTCCAAATCTTTCACGTTCACGGTGAACGTGTCGACACATTCATCAAGGTCAGGAACATCAATGGCCGAGTCCCCTATGACATCCTTCATGATTTCCCGTTCGGGCAATCTCTTGTCTTTGTAGTGCTCATAGAGCGCCTTGAAGGGGGCGACTCCTTCAATTGCCAATTCAAATGAGGCGCGCTTCCGCTCCTGGTCTGCACGAGAACTATCTACAACAATCCGACCTTTTTCTGTGAGCTCCAGGTATTCCGCAGCGTAAGACCCACTCGTGATTCCGTATTTCCCCGAGTTGGTAATCATTTGCTTTGTCGGACCGCTAGTCGGCGACTTGTTCATCTGTTGCAGCAACGTCAGCCGCCGCACTCGGTCACCAGAGGCAAACCGCATGATGGCCTCGCCCAAAATGAGGGCATCGGCAAATGATGAAGCGGGATACGGTCGCACCGTTCGTGTGCGAGCAGCCTCGGCGTCAACTTGTTTTCGGGGGGTGGGTTTAGAAGCGGTCTTCTTGCCCTTTCCAACTTTCTTTGCAGGTCCTTTCGCGGCCGTCTTTTTCGCTGCCTTTTTGCTCGTAGCCATTGCCCCTGTCCATTGGTTGCTAAGCAACCTCTGACTATACAGCGGCGCGACCTCCCGGGGCGGTGCCCGGGCTGTGAGGTTCTGGAGCTTTCGGGACGGCGGACTAAGTGCAAAGGCGCCATCGAGAGCTAGCCAGCAATGCTGAGCAGCAGGACGAACACCTTAGGCACCAGGGCCACCAAGCCGATGAGCCCAACGACGCCGCACGCGGTGATGGCCCACAGTTGGCCCCAGTTGAAGCGTCCGCCGCTCCGCTGAGCCGCCGCCCGCGCTGCCGCAGGGTAGAGGCGTTCCGCGCGCCGCCGGAACAGGCGAGAGAACACGGGACCGAGGACCAGCCCGAACGGGCCCATCAGGAAAACGGCGACGCAAAAACACACGGTAAAGCGGGCTTGCGGGGTCATCACCGAAACAGTCGGGACAGGCTGGTAGCTCATCGGTCGTTCCATTGGCAGGCAGCGGGATGCTACCTTTAAGGTAGAAACTACCTCAAAGGGAGCCTCCCCGTCATGCTGTGGCCTGTTCTTTGTTTCGGTCCTGCCCGTGCCCAAGGCCCCGCCCAACCCTCGCGAACTCTTCGCTGCTCGCTTGAAACAAGCCCGTGCGTTACGCAATGTGCCCAGCCAGCGGGCGCTGGGTCTGAAGATGGGGCTTGAAAAGCACGTGGCCGCCAATCGTGTGAACCGCTACGAGAGCCAAGCGCGAGGCATTGACCTGGACGGATTGGGCAAGCTGGCGGAGGTGCTGGACGTGCCAATGGCCTACCTAGTGGCCGATGACGCGGATATGGCGGATGCAGTCTTGGTCCTCGCGAAGCTGTCTCCTGAGTTGCGCGCAAAGGCCATGACGGCGTTGCTAAAGGTGGCCGCTGCGGGCGATGGGGCGGACTGAAGCGATGGGCGCAGTGGGTGACTCGCCTCCGCGTCGGTCAAACCCGGGGCCATGGATTCAACTTATGACGCCTCGCGCCGATGTAAGGCGTAGGGCATTGTTTATTTCGTGAAGGGAGGCGAACTTGTTAGGGAAAACCTCAATGCTGCTTATCGTGGCGGCTATGGCCGCTTTGTCCACGAGCGTGCACGCCGGCGAACAAGTCACGTCGGCACGTGCATCGGGAAGCGCTGAATCCCTCAGCGATGAAAGACTCCTGCAACAGTGGTCGCCAGCGCAGGACGCTTGCCGTGGCGGCTATGACAATGAATCTGCCTGCGCGAAGCGTGACCGTCTTACTGCAATGCTGGTAGCCCGTGGATACAAACAGCACAACCACGACGTTTGGACCTCACCATCTGACGCGGGGCACTTCGCGGGTGTTGTTCAAAGCAGTGACGATTGGGCGATTAATCGAAGCTCTGTCGTAATCCTTATGGCGGGGCCGGCCTCGCTAAAGACCCTAAGGAATCACCTTTCGGACGATAAAATAATCGCTCTTTGGAATGACTCAAACGAGTCGATGCGACATAAGTTTCCGCGCGCCTGGTCGATGCTGAGCCCGCAGATGAGGCAAATAGTGATGGACCACAAGGGCGAGCACGACCCTCGCTACACATTGGATTAGCGCCGTCCAGGTCCGGGCGGCCGGGGCTGAGCCGCTGGCATGGGCGCATCGATGAAGGGACTTTTGATGCGCGCTTCCAACCCTGGTTGTAGCTCTTCGGTTGCCACCGTGTGCTTTTGCGCGGGCGGGAACTGGTGCGGGAACTGCGTCAGGAAATCCGCCGTTGCCAGCTCGAACGCCACCCCGGCTTTGTCTTTGGCTTCGCTGGTCTGTTCGCGCAACGCGCGGGCCTGCTGCTCTTGGAGCCTAGCCTGCTGCCTCTTTTCTTGCATCGCCTGCGCGGCCCGGTCCTTCGCGGTGGGCCGTCCCACCTTGCGCAGCAGTGTAGAATGGAAATCCGTGGGCACTGGGAACGTGTTGGCGTCCGCCACGGCCCTGCGGCGGGTCAGCCTAGCGTCCTCCCTGGCTTGTTTGGCATCCTCATGCGCCTGGCGCTTTTCGGCCAAGTCGTCACGCCGTTGGAGGAGCGTGCGAGAGACAGAACGCTGCTCGGGCGTAGCGTTGCTGGACTGAAGGGCCCGGCGCGCCACCTTGAACATCATTTCGATCATCTCGTCCAAACTTTTTGCCACCTGCTCGCCTGCCATGAGTTCCGCCTGTCTGTTGGGTGTGGTTTTGCGTGAAGCGCGCTCGATGCCTGCCGCCCCCTTGCCCTGCTGACCGCCCCCAACGGGGGCCGGCCGGGGCATGGATGACCCGGCTTGGTGCGCAGCGGGACGCTGTGCACGCGCCTGGACGGCGGCCCCTGGCTTTGCAGCTACGGCGTGGCCTGGAAGCTGGAGCACCGCAGGACCGGCGCGGTGATATCTCTGTTCATCTGGCCGCAGAACACGACTAAAGCCGGCGCTTTCGGCGGCTGGTCGTCCACCACTGGCCAGCCCAGCGTTAAGGCCGTTGAGTGGGCGCAGCGGAGGCACGCGCTCGTTGCCAGTTCCGGGTTTTCGGACTCGACAAGCATCGAGCTTATTTCGCGTGAGAGCGGGCGCCCGGGGACGGCGCTTGCGGCCGGGTTGGCGGCTGGGGCTGATGGATTCATGGCGTGGGACCTCGGTGGGGGATGGCTGGGCAGCAGCACGCAAGCGCACCGCCGATTCTTTGCGACGTTCCAAAAGCGCTTGCGCGTGCAGGGCTTGCTCGTCCACATGGGCCAAGCGCCCCTCGGCGGCGGCTTGGGCTTTCAATGCCTCGAAGCGCTCGGCGTGGGCGGTGACGCGGCTGTCGGCCGCTTGGCGGACGCGGTCGTTCCGCCTGGCACGCGGCAACCGTTCGCCACGGCGGCGGGCTTGGGTGACCGCTTTGCCTTCGTGCTTGGTGGCCGGGCGGTCCAACTGGGCCGCCTTGGCGAAGTCATCGTCTTGGACGGCCGCGGCCTGCTGGCTCAACAACGAACGATGGTCCACGCGTGCAACCATGCCTTCGCTGGCCAGCATGCGGTTGACGGCCGTGGCCCAGAACTCGCGTTCCCTTTCGGCCAGTGTGGGTTGCTTGGCTCGCTTGCACGCAATCGGGTCCAGCGCCACAGCCTTCTTCCCCAAGCTTCCGTCTGGGTTGACGCTGCACGCGCTGAGCAAAATATGCGCGTGGTGGTTGCGCCCGTCCCCGCCCCTGCTCGGCTCGTGGATGGCCACGTCAGCGGCCACGCCGTAGCGCTCGGCCAAATGGCGGGCAAAGCCATGCGCCAGTTCTTGGCGCTTTTCGGCCGAAAGTTCGGCGGGAAGCGCCACCTCCACCTCGCGGCACGTGATGGCGTCTCCGCGCTTGTGGTGGGCCTCGACCCGGTTCCAAAACTCGGCCCGGTCGGCTGTCTGTTCGCCCGGCAGGCAGAGCGCCGAAAACGCGACGCCTTGGCGGCGCGTGTAGTCGTGGACCGTCCCGGTCAATGCATCTTCAATCCGCACCCCTGCACGATAGGCAGCGCCAGCGGTGGACGAGTGTCCTCCCGAGCGCGAGTAAGCCTTAGCAGTGAGGTGGTAAATCGCCAATCCAGTCTCCGAGCGCAGCCCCCTGGGGGGCGAGCAATGGGGGGCTGGCGTGCGAAGCGCGCCGGGGTGTCGGGGGCGAAGCCCCTGACCGCACGTAATCCCGAAGGGATTACTCTAAGTGCGCTCTTGTTGTTTTCTTTGGGCGCTTCGCACCCGCATCAAACTCAAGAGAACCGGGGCTGCTCGCTGCGCTCGCTGGCCCCCTGAATCAGAGTTACATGCACAACGGAACTGTCAACTTTTTAGCCAAAGTCAAAAGCGGCGCTCGCTGCTCGCTCGCGCCAGAAAATGGGCGTTGCCCCCTTGCGCTCCGCGCTGAATCTGCTTGCATGGTTTATCAGGACTTGATGCAGGCGTGTCGTGGCATATATTGAAAAGCAAAAACTAAAACTGGCGAGGATGTTGGAAGCTGCGGCGAAGGAACAAGCAAAACTCCTGGTCGCTGAGAAGCAAGAGAAAGAAAGGCAAGCCCGCCAAGCCGCGCGCGACAAGGCCAAGGAGCGCGCCAAACTGTTCCGCTCGGCCGATGCGCACCGCAAGATTGGATTGGGCGGGCTGGTCATCGCCGCCGGTGCAGACGGCTGGGATGAGGCAGAGATTGTGGGTGCCCTTTTGGTCATCGCCGGCCAACTCGAGCGCGAACCACAAAGGCGGGACGCACTGCGCGAGCGCGGCATCAAACACCTCGAAGCTCGTGCGGCCGCACGAGAGGCGGCCCGGTCATGAGCGACGATAAGAGACCCACGGACCCGCTGCTTAAACAACAGAGGGAAGCCCTGCGCGCTCACTTCTTGGGCTCACTGGGCGACCTGCTAGACGCCCGCCGCAAACGTAAGGCGGAATGCCCGACGCCCCCGCCAAGTGCTCCACGCGGCCCGAAACCGGGCGGCTATACGCTGGTGGAGGTGCTGTTGGTGCTGGGCGTGTCGTCCGCAATAGCGGCCGCCGGCTGGCTGCTGTTTGGCCCGACAAGCGTGGCCGCAGATGTGAAACAGACGCAGTTGGATTTCAGCGAAACGGCCAAGGCCATCGACCGTAGCCTGGGAATAGTGGGCGGCTACTCGGGCTTGTCCACCTCGCTCGTGCAAACCGATGGCCTGGCCGCGCAGCGGCTGAGGCAGAGCGATGGCCTGCGCAATGCGTGGGGCGGCTCTGTGTCGTTTTGGCCCAACACCGTGAAGCGCGGGAATGACTCCTTTTTAGTCGAAACCCGCGACGTTCCCAAGGCCGCTTGCGCCAAGCTGATTGTAGCGATGGCCGGTGACCCGGCCGTGGCCGATGCGAGAGTGAATGGCGAAAGCGTCTACTTGGATAAAAAATACGACCCCGCTACGGCGGCGGTCGCTTGTGAGCGCGACGGCGGGGACCGTCTGGGGTTTGTTTATTTCTCGGGATTAGCGTCCGGGTCCTCGGTCGCGGTGTCGTCCATCGGATTGCCTGCGGCCCCGCCGTCGGTGGACCCGGCCAACCCCAGCACTCCGGTGGGCCCGGTCGATGGGGCCCCCGGAGTGGACGATGCCACTCCTGGAACGCCTGGCGTAGTGCCGGCTGGCCCGCCGGCAACACAGCCGCCTGCCGTGCCTACGGCACCACCAGCGCCAGCGACACCGACGAACCCACCGCCTACGCCCGGTGTGTTGCCTCCCAGCAATCCGTCGCCGCTGACCCGCTGCACCGTGCCGCCGACGCAGACGCAAAACGTGAACTGCCCCGCAGGACAGATTGGGACTGTGACGCAGCAACGCGTGGGCTACTGCGGCGAGGTGGGCGGACCGTATGAAGCCTGGGCGACGGCAAACTATGGACCCTGGTCCACCGTCAACAGCACCTGCGCCCCGGCATGCGTGGTCCCCTCTCCTACGTCGGTGGCCATCGCCCGCGATGCGCCGGCCGAACGCCAAAACGTGGGTTGCCCGGCTGGCCAGGTGGGCGAGCATTGGCAACAGCGCAGCCGCGTCGAGAACGGCACCCGCACCACGTCCTGGACGTGCCCGGCCGCCACCGGGTCCCCCGTGTCGAACACGTCGGAGAGCTGGAGCGGCACTTACTCCGCCACTAGCGGCTGGGTCACCACGTCCAACACCTGCGCGCAATCCGGCTACCCGTCAGAACGCTACATCGAAGGCTGTTTTGCTAACTCGGACGGCGATTCGGTCCGATGCCAATACCCATCGGGCCCCGGGTGGGTGGTTCAGGCAGGCGGTCCCAACTCAAAGGGTTACACCTGGACGGCTGTTCGCTCTCAAGCGCTATGCGCCAGCGGCAAGTCACGATGGATTTTCATCGGCGGAGGCCCTGGTGACGCGGCGTGGGAAGAGTGCTTTTAAAGACTCCCCACCCGCTCACTCTTTCCGTTGACGATATGGAGCAAGCTTCCACCAGCAACAAGCCAACCGTCGCCATTGGCGCGGTCAGCTTTGCTAAAACCACTCGCCCCGTCGTTTCGCAGCGACGAGGCGCGTTCGTTGCCATCCCGATGCTGACGGCTCCACGCCGTCGCCGCAGGCGTCATTTTCAATACTTTTTGCCAAGGGTGAGAATGGATCGTTTCCCCCGTATAGGCGAAGCCCTCGAGCACTTCGTTGGTCCGAATGGCGCAGCCATGGGGCACCCCGTCCGTGTAGAGGCGCAGCGAGAAGCGCCGCCCATCGCTAGCAATGGCCCCGCATGCTTCGTTTCCGCTCTGGCGTGTGAATTCGTGAAGCACTCGCCCAGTGCGGCGCAGGAAGTCGGGCAGTGACTCCCCCGGCCCGCTGACGTAGTCGCCCAAGTGCCGCCGCTCCCAGCCGCCCTGTTCGATTCCGGTGGGCGCAACCGAACCGCTGTGCGCCCACGCCGGGCCGCCGACCACCAAAGCCACCACCGCCAAGAGTTTCCAAAGCATGCCGTCCTCTTTCGAGAACGGCCGCCCACGAGCCCCTTACCGCACCTGCATGCTACGATTGGGTATCGTTTGAGGTATCGTTTTGAGGGAGTGGTGTCGCCGGCTTTTCCTTGCAGTTCAACTGCTTAGGAAGGGGTGCCGGGACGATCCGCCCACCTCCACCAATGAGCGGACCGATGAGGTCCTGAGAAGGCCGGGAACCCCCGTAAAACAAGGGTTCTCGGCCTTTTTCATGTGCGACGCAGTGCGCAGGTGAACGTATCACGCCATGCGACGTTGGGGACATCTGGGGGCATGCAGCCAATGGCCAACGTCGATACCCCCACGATGCCCTCGCCCACCTTGCGATATGCCGCGCCAAAGCTGCGCTCGGATTCCGTCAGCACCGGCAAGCGGTCCGGCATCCCGATATCGACTTCGATCAGCCGATGCCGGGGCGCCTTGTCGGCCACGATCTCCGCAGGGCGCAGTCATTGGTTGCCGGCGACGTGGCGGGCGAGAGAGCGATCAGGCAAACGCCATCTGTCACCTGTTCGAGTCATCGCTGCGCCTGGTTGCACGCGGCCATCCACGCGCTCGACATGACGCAGCGCACCGGAGCGACATCGATGCAAAGCGCTCAAAAAACAGCGCCCTCTCAACCGTTCCTTGATCATTTCCAGGCGGAATCCCCATACGACCAGCCCACCATGCGCGCCGCACCGGATCGGGAACGACGTCGCCAGCAAGTCGCGTTGCCCGGCCCAGTGCACCTCTCTATATGGTCAAGGGCGGACGGGTCAGATGTCGGGTATCTGTGGATTGTGGTTGGAACCAAATTCTCACAAAGACAGCAGCACGCTAGGACGGCGTGGAAGTGCGATGGTTGCTGTGATGAAGCACCGTGGAGATAAAGCGTGTGTGGCAACCGTCGTTGACACGCCCCTGGTACTTGCAGCATGCGGGAGCTCTGGCACCCCGGGGACTCGCATGGGCTTTTCTGCCGATGGTCGTTATCTTGTTGCTCTGGCTGGACGCGCCAATGGCCTCTCGCCGCTTTACAGCACACCAGAGGCTTGTGAGAGCAACACCTCTGCCGCAAGGATCGCGCAAAGCATTCAGTCGTTGGGGCTGCAGCAAACCCTAGAGCTCATCGATGGCAGCTTCTGCCTGGCCATCCTTGATCGTCGATTACACACGCTGTCGCTAGTGCGCGACCGCATCGGTCAATGCAGCCTGTACTACGGCTGGACACATCAGGGTCTTGTGTTTGCTTCTGAACTCAAAGCAATCGCTTCCTCTCACGGCTTCAGTAACTCGCTCGATCGGAATGCGCTGACGCTCCTGCTGCGATACGGCTACATTCCATCGCCATATAGCATCCATCGAGGCATCTTCAAACTAGCGGCAGGAACCATTCAAGTTTTCAGCACGCTGGATGTGGAACGCGGTGCGCCCCATCACGACCCCAGCGAGGGGGCGCGCTACTGGCATCCGAAAAGAAATGTCAGCAACTTAATCCAAGCAAGAGAGCATGTGACCGAAGAGCGTGCGATCAGCCGCCTGCAGGATGCGCTCTCGATGGCGGTTGACCGCGTCAGCGATCGCAGGACTGGTTCATTCCTGTCGGGAGGAACCGACTCCAGCCTCATCACGTCCCTCCTGCAGTCGCAACGCTCAACACCTGTCGATACCGTCACTATCGGATTTGAGGATGCCGACCACGACGAAATGGATTGGGCACAAAAGGTCGCAAGCCATCTAGGTACGCGGCATTTCCAACAACGCATCAGCGATCAGCAGGCCGTGGCCATTCTGCCGGAGATATCGGAGGCGTTTTGCGAACCTTTTGCGGACTCGTCCCAGATTCCGACACTGCTTGCAGCAGGCTCCGCGCGCCGCCAAGTCAGTCACATGCTGACAGGCGATGGAGGCGACGAATTGTTCTTCGGCCATGCCGCGTATGCGCGTGCACTGCGCAATGCGCGCCTGGCCTCCATGATCCCGGACACGCTGCGCTGTTCGCTGCGTCGCCGGGGCGTCTACACGAAGGAGTCGGCCCGTTTGGGCGGATGGCGAGCGGCCGTGGGGGAGACGATCAGCCGCTCGGTGGAAGACAGCTACCTGCTCAGGGTCTCGCGTTGGCGCCGACGTCCCCCCGCCCTGAGTAGCGGTCGGGTTTAGAGTCCGGGGTTGATGATATCGGTGTTTGCCAGATGTTGGGCATAAGCGGACGGCGTCATGCCGCCAATTGCTTTCTTCGGTCGGTCCTCGTTGTATTCGCGTCGCCAGCGTTCGATCTCGGTGCGCGCGTGCAGCAACGTCGGGAACCAGTGCTCGTTGAGGCATTCGTCGCGTAGTCGGCCGTTGAACGATTCAACATAGGCGTTTTGATTTGGCTTGCCGGGTTGGATTAGCCGTAGTTGCACACCACGGGCATGTGCCCAGACGACCATCGCTTTGCCGCAAAACTCCTTGCCGTTGTCGGTGCGGATCACCTTCGGTAAACCGCGACTGTGTGCCAACCGATCCAGCACGCGCGCAACGCCGTGCCCGGAGATCGCGCGTTCCACCTCGATGGCGACCGCTTCGTGCGTTGCGTCGTCCACGATCACCAGACACTTGATCACTCGGCCGTCGGCGGAGCGGTCGAACACGAAGTCCATCGACCACACCTGGTTGGCCTGCGCTGGCCGCAGCAGCGGCTGACGCTCGCCAACCGGCACCTTCTTGCGCTTGCGGCGCCGCACTTGTAGCTGCTGCTCGCGATACAACCGCTCCACGCGCTTGTAGTTCACCAGGCGTCCTTCCTGTCGCAGCTTGAGATAGATCATCCCCACGCCGTAGCGGCGATGGCGATGCGCCAACGCAAGAATGCGCTCGCGCAGTTCGCCATTGCGGTCTTGGCGTGGGCAATAGCGCAGCGCGCTGGCGCTCATGCCGATCGCCGCCAAGGCGCGACGCTCGCTGGCACCACGCCCGATCCACTCGCGCACCAGCGCACGACGCGCCGGTGCGCTCACCACTTTTTTCGCAACGCATCCTTGATCAGGTCGTTCTCGAACAACTGCTCGGCCAGCAACTTCTTTAGCCGCGCGTTCTCGGCCTCAAGATCCTTGAGCCGCTTGGCGTCGGGCACGCTCATTCCGCCGAACTTGCTGCGCCACAGGTAATACGAGGCCTCGCTGAAGCCATGCCGCCGGCACAGATCCTTGATCGCCACACCGGCATCAGCTTCGCGCAGGAAGCCGATGATCTGTTCTTCAGAAAAACGCTTCTTCACGTCCAATCTCCTTGGGGTAGGGAATTGGACTCCAAACTGAGGTGCTACTCAAAATTGGGGGGACGTCGGCGCAACCCCCGTTGCGCCGTGCTTGGCTCCATGGAGTACCCCACGATCTATGACACCCCCATGGAGCAGCTGACCGTCGGATCCCCAGGCGAGCGCGTTCTCTTTATGGACATTGCCATGGAACTTGGGGAAGGACTCATGACCAAAGTCGACCGCGCGTGCATGCTGCATGGCCTGAACACGTCTTCCCCCTTCCTGGATCAGCAGGTATTTCAGCTGGCCTGGCAGATTCCGCTCAAGCTCAAAATGGTTCGTGGGGAGCAAAAATACATTTTGAAGCGCCTGCTCGAACTGTATCTGCCGCAGGAGCTTATCTACCGACCCAAGCGAGGCTTCGGTGCGCCTGTCGGCCGCTGGCTACGCGGCCCCTTACGCGAGTGGGCTGAAGACTTGTTGACACCTTCAAAACTTGAAGAGCAAGACGTCTTCGACGTCGGGGTAGTGACGCATCTCTGGCAAGCGTTCATCGCAGGTCAACGAAAGTGGCACACGCATCTTTGGCCCATCCTCATGTTCCAGGCTTGGCAGCAACGCTGGCAGCAGCAGCCCTCCTTTTGTGTGGACGAGGCGTGCCATCGCGATCCAGAAGGTATAAGCCACCTCACCATTGAGGCGTTCGTTTGACAGCGAGGTCACCGAAGGCACTTGCGCGTCGCCGACATGCGTCAGTGCGTGCCGGGGCCCTGCCCACCCGCTTCAACCTCGCCCCAGAGATAAACGGACAAGGCCGGGATTTCCCGATGCAGAGGTCAGACGTTGGCCATTGCGAAGGACGAAGCAGACTGCGCGCGCTGCGTCAGTTAGTGACGCGCGCGGCATGGTCGGGCTCATCGCGACGAACGAGGGCCCCTGCCCGGTCGTCGGCAGCTGCACACCGCGGGGCGGCATCGCCGCGGAGTTGATCGGCCAAGGCCAGCAACGCGCTGGCTTCGTGTTGCAGCAACGCCAGTGCGCTTTTATTGGGCTCTTCCATTGCACTTGCTCCAGAGACGCTCGACGGCGCCCTGATCAAACCCGAGCAAATCGCGTGCCAGCCGTCAGGGCTTCCCGCTCAGGCGTACTCGCGCTGCTCTTGCGCCTTGGCGTGCATGGCTTCCAGCGTGACCATGCCGGCAATCCGGGCGGCTGCCATGGCGCTGCGATGGTCGGGAAAGGTCGACGACAGCGCGGCGCCTGCCAGGTTCGCGCCGCGGCCGATGCCGATCTGCGCAATATCCCAGCCTGCCACCCAGCCATGGGCGGGGGTATCGCCTTTGACGGCATGACATGTGAGTTGGTAATTGCCTAGAAAAATGACCAACGGGCGCCCTTTTCGGTGACTGCTTGCCAGCATACCGCCAGGACGCTAGTTCCGGGGGCAATGTGCCGTCTGCCAGCTGACTCAGCAAGCGAAGTGGAGCGTAGGCACGCCGCTTGCATCGGCCTCGACCAGACAATCGTGCCGGGGAACGCGGTGTTGACCAAACGAACCAAACGTCGCGCTGCCGGGGCCTTGCTGGTGGGCGGGCTGATCTTTGTCCTGATCGGCGTGGGCGGATATCTCACGACGCAGCGTTCGCTGTCGGATGCCGGCTGGGTAACGCACACGCAGGAAGTGATTGCCAGCATCGACGAAATCCAGGCGGGCATGCTGTCGGCGGAATCGTCGGCGCGCGGCTACGTCCTGACCGACAACGAGGCCTTTCTGGGCGTGTATGCCGATGCGATCGGCCGCCTGCCCGAGCGCATCGTGCGGCTGGACGCCCTGGTGCAGGACAACCCGACGCAGCGGCGCAATGTGGTCGTGCTGAGCCGTTTGGTGGACGCGCGCCTGGTGCAGATCGACGAGTTATTGCATAGCTATCGCAAGCAAGGCCTGGATGGCGCGCGTGCTGCCATCGCGCGCGGGGTGTTCCAGACCTCTTCATCGCTGCGCCGCCAGGTGCAGACCATGACGGAGCTGGAGCGGCAGCAACTGATCAGGCGCAATGCAGCCACCACCCGCAGCGCACAGTGGGTGCTGTGGGTGACCGTGATCGGCATTGCCAGTGGCTTGCTGGTGATGCTGTTGGCGTACCGCTTGTTGTCGCGCGAGCTGGAACGGCGTACGCGTGCCGAAAACGACGCCAGCCGGACCAGCGAGCGCCTGATCGAGTCGTTTGCCGCACTCGAACGCACCTCCGCTGGCCTGGAGGCGCTGGCACGCTACTCCGGGTTGCTGCAGAACTGCCGCGATGCCGAAGAAGCGCTGGAAATCACTGCACGCACGATTGCACCGCTGATTCCCGGTGCCGCCGGCGCGGTCTACTTGCTACGCGCCTCGCGCGATCGCGCCGAACAGGTGGTCGCCTGGGGCGAGATGGCAGACGACGCCAGTGCCAGCATCGCGCCGGACAACTGCTGGGCGCTGCGCCGCGACCGCACCCATGTGGTGATGGACGCCGGCCAGGGCATGCTGTGCCAGCATGCCGGCGTCAACCTCCCGGCGCATGCGGCCACCGCCTGTATTCCGCTATCGGCGCAGGGCACGCAGCTGGGGATGCTGGCATTGCGTAGCGAAGACCCTGACGATCTTGCCTCGCTGACCGTGGCCGAGGCGGCAGCAGAACAACTCTCCTTGGCGCTGCACAACCTGCGCCTGCGCGAAACGCTGCGCCAGCAATCGATCCGCGACCCGCTGACAGGCCTGTACAACCGCCGCTATCTGGAAGAAACCCTCAGTCACGAGTTGGCGCGCTGCACGCGCCGCGAGCTGCCCTTGTCGGTGCTGATGCTGGATGTGGATCACTTCAAGCGGTTCAACGACCTGCACGGGCACAGCGGCGGCGACCGCGTGCTGGCGGCCATTGGCGAATTGTTGCTGGCGCAGACGCGTGGCGAGGACATCTGCTGCCGGTACGGCGGCGAAGAATTGACGATCATCCTGCCCGAAGTCGATCTGCCAACCGCGTGCATGATGGCGGAGAAATTGCGCGCCGGCATCGAGGCCCTGCAGGTCATGGGCGATGGCGTCTGTCTGCCGAAGGTCACCGCCTCGTTCGGCGCGGCCAGCTTTCCCGCTCACGCCAGCACCGTGGCCTCGTTACTGCAACGGGCGGACGCGGCGCTGTATCGCGCAAAGCAGGGTGGCCGCAATCAGGTCGTGAGCGCGGATGTGCTTGCATCCGTGGCCTGAACGCAAGCAGCCGGGCGTGCTGCTGCGGTCTGTCGCAGAGGCCTGTGTCGCGCGGTCGACGCTCAGATCCACATCGCGCGCGCTTGGCGAACCCGGGTGCGAGCGCCTGAACGAAGATGCTCGGATCATTCGCCGGCGCGCGCATTGCAGCGACGAACGCTCAGGCACATGCGCTCATGCCAAGACCAGGCCTCAGCCGCAGGCGTGGCCCGCGTCGTCGGTGGGGATCAGGCCCGCACCGGCCAGCATGCCGTCGATATGCGTGCGCACATAGGCGGCATCGTCCTGCGCGGCGCTGCTCAGGATCGCTTCGGCACGCGCCTGAAAATCCAGGTAGTCGAAATCCGCATCTTCATCTGCCGACAACTTGGGCAACTCTTCCTGCAACGCGTCCAGGCGCGTGGCCAGTTCTTCGCGGGTGGGCATGGCAGACTCCGACAACCAAAACGATACGTTTGCGGCAGCGCCGTCAAGGATGTGCGAAGCCTTGCGCTGCAACGCTTCACTTTCCTACCCATTGCGGTGATGAAGACACGCTCAACTTTGACCGCACTCCGCCGATAATGATGCCGACTCCTATAGAACCTTCCCTGTGATCCTCCACCTGCGGCGGGATTTCCGACTCGGCATCGTCAAGATGCTCGGGCCAATCACCGCGCTGTTGCTTTGCCTCTATGCGGTGTACCTGGCCATGACCGGTCAGGCAGTTGCGTGTCTGGTCACCGCGGCGCTGGGCGTGCTCGCGGTATGGCGCGGCTGGCAGATGCGCAGTGCCGAAGACACCGGCGCCGGCGGCGTGTGGCTGGCGTCGATCAATGTTGGCGGGTGCCTGGTGGCGTGCTGGACTGGTGGCGATGGCGCCCTGCCGTGGCTGTTCCCGGTGCTGGCCACCAATTATTTCCTGTGCGGGCCGCGACGCGCGGTGTTGTTGAGCCTGCCGCTGCTGGCCGCCTTGTTGTTCTTGCCCGGCTTGATCACCAGCCCCGGCCAGGGTGTGTCGACGATCGTGGTGACGCTGGTGACGCTGGCGGTGGGCTACGCGTTTTCGCTGCGGATGCAGGACGACCGCGTGCATCTGGAAGAACTGGCCTCGCTGGACGCGCTGACCGGCTTGCCCAACCGTCGCATGCTGGAACGTGCGCTGACCCACCAGATCGATCAACGCCAACCGCACGACCGGCTCAACAGCCTGATCATCCTGGATCTGGATCACTTCAAGGAGGTCAACGATCTGTACGGACACGCCGCCGGCGATGCGGCGCTCTCGGATCTGGCCACCATCCTGCGCTTCGAAGTCCGCGAACCGCACCAGGTGTTCCGTTTTGGCGGCGAAGAATTCGTGGTGCTGCTGCGTGCCGGCTCGCTGGCCGAACTGGAAGCGGCCACCGAACGCTTGCGCAAGGTGATACGCAACGGCTTGCGCGGACCCGGTGGGCGTATCACCGTCTCGCTGGGCGCGGCGCGCCACGACGGCGAAACGCATTGGCAGGACTGGTTTTCGCGTGCCGATGCAGCGCTGTATCTGGCCAAGAACGGCGGACGCGACAGCGTGCGGGTCGCCGAATAAGCGCCTGGCGGCATGCCTGCTGCGCAGGGGTCCGCCTGGGCACACGCAGCTGGCAGCTGGGTAATCGCATTGGTCACGAATGCAATGTTGCTGATGAAGCGGCGGTAGCGCACCTGTCAGAGGCGAGCGAACCGATGGCGTCGGATGCATGGCCGGTATCGCCAACCATCACCCGCACACGTTCGACCGCCTCGTTAGCTCTGACGCTGCAGCCAGAACTGCGGGGCGACCCACTGGCCGCCCCGCGCGCATCGTTCAACGATTGACCACGGCCACCGGTGCCGCAGGCGCTTGGTCCTGCTTCCAGCCACCGAGCGCCTTGTACACGCCGACCACGCCGACATTCACCGCCGCTTCGGCCTGCGCCAACGCATCGTCGGCCGCCAGCTGGGTGCGCTGCGCATCCAGCAGGGTGAGGAAGTCTTCCGAGCCCTCGCGGTAGCGGATCTGCGCCAGCTGCTCGGCACGCCGCGCGGCATTGGCCTGCTCCACCACGATGGCCAGGCGCGCCTGCTGGCGGCCATAGCCGATCAACGCGTTTTCGGTGTCTTCCAGCGCCAGCAATACGGTTTGCTGATACTGCGCCAACGCACCTTCAGCCTGCGCCTTGCTGGCACGCAAGCGCGCACGCACGGTGCCGAAATCGAAGGCGGCCCAGCTGATCGACGGGGTCACCGACCAGGCCTTGGCGTTGCCTTCGGTCAACCTGGCTGCGTCGCCGGTGAGGAAGCCGACGAACCCGCTCACGCTGATGCGCGGAAACAGGTCGGCAGTGGCCACGCCCACTTGCGCGGTGGCTGCCGCCAGCCGGCGCTCGGCGCCGCGCACATCCGGACGCTGACGCAGCAAGCCGGCGGTATCGCCCAGCGGCAGCGGGCGCGCGAACGCCGGCATCTCGCGCGCGGCCAAGGTGGCATCCAACGCATCCGGTTGCTGGCCCAGCAACACAGCCAGACGGTGGCGGTATTGCGCCTCGGCGGTTTCCAGCAGCGGAATATCCGCCTCGATCGCCTTCAACCGCGCCAGGCTGCTCTGCACGTCCAGCTCGCTGCCGGCACCCAGATCCCATCGGGTCTGGGTCAGCTTCTGGGTGTCGCGCAGGTTGGTGAGCGTGCGCTTGGAGACGTCCAAGCGCTTCTGGGTGCCGCGCAATTCGAAATAATTGCGCGCCACTTCGGCAGCAACGGTGACCTGCACGTCCTGCAGGTTGGCCTGCTCGGCATCCAGGTCGGCACGCGCGGCCTCCGATGCACGCCGCTGACGGCCGAACAGGTCCAGCTCCCAGGCCGCATCCAGACCGAGCGTGGTCTGCTCGGTCAGAAAGCGCTGATTGCCGGCGATCACCTGCTGCTGCTCGCGACGATCGAAGCTGCCTTGCGCGGCGATATGCGGCGCCTGATCCAGGCGGCGCTCGACGAACACCGCGCGCGCCTGCTTGACGCGCGCCACCGCGATGCGCAGGTCGTGGTTGGCGAACAAGGCGTCGCGCACCAATTGCTCCAGCACCGGGTCGTCGAACTGCGACCACCAGTTGCCCACCGGCGACTGCGCGCTGTATGCCGGGTCTTGCGCGCCTTGCAGCGTCACCGCCGCCGGCGGATCGGGGCGGTAATCCGGCCCGACCGCGCAACCGCTGAGCACCAGTGCAGCCAGTGCCACGCTCAGGAAGTTTCTTACCATGGCAACACCTCTCCCAGATGGGTAAAGCTGCCGGTGGCACCGTGGGCATCCAATAGCGCCATTTGCACGCTGCTATGCGCGCCCTGCTCCACTTCGATTTCGCCGCCGCCACCGTTCATGTCGGTTTTGACGTAACCCGGATGCACCGTGTTGACCTTGATGGCTGTGTCGCGCAATTCGTAGGCCAGATGCACCGTCCAGCTGTTCAACGCGCTCTTGGACGCGTCGTAAGCAGGAATCTTGAAGTCGTAGATCGGCGAGCCGGGCTGGCTGTGCAAGGTCAGCGAACCGAGGATGCTCGACACGTTGACGATACGCCCGGCCAGCGAACGACGCAGCAGCGGCAGGAAGGCCTTGGTCACCTCGACCACCGCGAACAGATTGGTGTCGAAGGTACGCTTCCACACCTCCAGGCTCTGCTGCGACGGGGTGCGCTGCATGTCCTCGATCATGATGCCGGCGTTGTTGATCAGGATGTCCAGATGACCATGGCGCTGCTCCACCGTGCCCACCGCCGCAGCAATGCTGATGTCGTCGTTGACGTCGAGCTGGATGGCCTCCACCGGCAGGCCTTCGGCCTGCAACTTGAGGGCCGCGGCCACGGCGTCGTCGCGCTTGCGGCCGGCCAGCAGCGTGTGCACGCCGGCGGTGGCCAATTGCCGAACGGTCTCCAGGCCGATGCCGCGGGTTGCGCCGGTGACCAATGCGATCTTGGTGTTGCTCATGTGTAAATCCTTCGAATGTATGTAGGGGGAAGTCACGCGTGCTTAGGCGTTGACGTGCGCGTGATCGTGCGCAACCGCGGGCGGTGTCGCGGGCCCGCGACGGGTCACCCACTTGCGCAGCGCCACGTAGAACACCGGAGTCAGGAACAGGCCGAACAAGGTCACACCCAGCATGCCGGCGAACACCGTGATGCCGGTGACCGAGCGCACTTCGGCGCCGGCACCATGGCCGAACACCAGCGGCACCGTGCCGGCGATGAAGGCGATGGAGGTCATCACGATCGGACGCAGGCGCAGGCGGCAGGCTTCCAGTGCGGCTTCGACAATGCCCTTGCCGTGCATTTCCAGTTCGCGGGCGAACTCCACGATCAGGATCGCGTTCTTGCACGCCAGGCCCATCAACACCACCAGACCCACCTGCACGAACACGTTGTTGTCGCCATTGGTGAGCCACACACCGAACAGCGCAGACAGCAAGGTCATCGGCACGATCAGGATCACTGCCAGCGGCAGGGTCCAGCTTTCGTACAACGCAGCCAATACCAGGAACGCCAGCAACACCGCCATCGGGAACACGATCAACGCCGAGTTGCCTTGCGTGGACTGCTGATAACTCAGGTCGGTCCACTCGATGTTCATGCCGTTGGGCAGCACCTGCGGCGCCATGCTGGACAGCTTCTGCATGGCCTCGGTGGACGACAGCACGCGCGGGTCCGCTTCGCCGATGAGGTCGGCGGCCGGGTAGCCGTTGTAGCGGATCACCGGGTCCGGGCCGTAGGTCTGGCCCAGCGTGACCATGCTGCCGATCGGCACCATGTCGCCGTTGGCGTTGCGCGTGCGCAGGTTGGCGATGTCTTCCACGCTATCGCGGAACTGTCCATCGGCCTGGGCGATCACCTGATAGGTGCGACCGAAGCGATTGAAGTCGTTGATGTAGGACGAACCCAGATAGGTCTGCAGCGTATCGAACAGATTGGTCAGCGGCACGCCCTGCGCCTTGGCCTTGTCGCGGTCGACCTTGGCATCGAGCTGCGGCACGTTGGCCTGGTAGGTACCGATCGGGAACTGCATGCCCGGCGTTTGCGAGATCGCACCGGACATCGCATTGACCGCACTCTGCAACTGGCCATAGCCCAGGCCGGCACGGTCCTGGATGTACAGCGAGTAGCCCGAGCCCTGGCCCAAGCCAAGAATCGGTGGCGGCATGAAGGCGAACGCGAAGCCCTGCTGGATCTGGCTGATGCGTGCGTTGATTTCCGCATTGATCTGCGCGGCGGTGCGGCTGCGCTGACTGAACGGCTTGAGCGTCAGGAACACCGTGCCGGTATTGGGCGTATTGGTGAACTGCAGCGGGTTCAGGCCCGGGAACGCGATTGCGTGATCCACACCGTCGGTCTGCAGCGCGATCTGGGTGATCTGGCGGATCACCTCATTGGTGCGCTCCAGCGACGACCCTTCCGGCAGTTTGGTGCCCGCAATCAGATACAGCTTGTCCTGGGTCGGAATGAAGCCGCCCGGCACCAGCTTGAACATGAAACCGGTACCGACCAACAGCAGCAGGTAGACCACGAACACCGCACCCCGCTTGCCCAGCGCACGCGACACCGCACTTTGGTACTTATGCGAGCTGCTGTTGAAGAAACGATTGAACGGGCGGAACAACCAGCCGAACAAACGGTCGATCAACCGCGACGGACCATCCTTGGGCGCGTCGTGCGACTTGAGCAGCATCGCCGCCAGCGCCGGCGACAAGGTCAGCGAGTTGATCGCCGAAATCACCGTGGAAATGGCGATGGTCACCGCGAACTGCTTGTAGAACTGGCCGGTCACGCCCGACAGGAACGCCATCGGCACGAACACCGCGCACAGCACCAGCGCGATGGCGATGATCGGCCCGGACACTTCGCGCATGGCCTGATGGGCAGCCGCCAATGGGCTCAGGCCTTCTTCGATGTTGCGCTCGACGTTTTCCACCACCACGATCGCATCGTCGACCACGATGCCGATCGCCAGCACCAAACCGAACAGGCTCAGCGTATTGATCGAAAAGCCCAGCAGGTACAACGCAGCGAACGTACCGACCACCGACACCGGTACCGCCAGCAACGGAATGATCGAAGCGCGCCAGGTCTGCAGGAACAGGATCACCACCAGCACCACCAGCAGCACCGCTTCCAGCAGCGTGTGCACCACCGCGCTGATCGAATCGCGCACGAACACGGTCGGGTCGTACGCGGCCGACCATGCCATGTCCTGCGGGAACTGCTTTTCCAGTTCGGCCATCTTGGCGCGCACCGCATCGGACAATTCGATCGCGTTGGCACCGGGCGACTGGAACACGCCCATGCCCACCGCGTTCTGGTTGTCCAGCTGCGAACGCAAGGTGTAGTTGCCGGCGCCCAGCTCCAGGCGCGCCACGTCGCTCAGGCGCACGATCTCGCCGCTATTGCCGCTGCGGATGACGATGTTGCCGAACTCTTCTTCGGTGGTGAGGCGGCCCTGCGCATTGATCGAGAGCAGGAAATCGCTCTTGTTGGGCATGGGTTCTGCGCCGAGCTGGCCGGCGGAGACCTGCACGTTCTGCTCGCGGATGGCGGCGACCACATCGCTGGCGGTGAGCCCGCGTGCGGCCACCTTGTCCGGGTTCAACCAGATGCGCATGGCGTAGTCGCCGGCACCGAAGATCTGGATCTGGCCCACGCCCGGCAGGCGCGACAGCTCGTCCTTGACCTTCAAGGTGGCGTAGTTGCTCAGGTACAGCGAGTTGTACTTGCCCTTGGGCGAGGTCAGATGCACGACCATGGTCAGCGTCGGCGATTGCTTCTGCGTGGTCACGCCCTGGCGACGCACGTCCTCGGGCAGACGCGCCTGCGCCTGGCTGACGCGGTTCTGCACCTGCACCTGCGCCTGGTCCGGATCGGTGCCGGGCTTGAAGGTCACGGTGACCACCAGCACGCCGTCCGAGCCGGCCACCGACTTCATGTACATCATGTTTTCCACGCCGTTGATGGCTTCCTCAAGCGGCGTGGCAACGGTCTCGGCGATGACCTTGGGGTTGGCGCCCGGATACACCGCGCGCACCTGCACGCTCGGCGGCACCACTTCTGGGTATTCGCTGATCGGCAGCAGCGGCATGGCGATCAGGCCGGCCGCGAAGATGATGATCGACAGCACCGCGGCAAAGATCGGCCGGTCGATGAAAAAACGGGAAAAGTCCATTGGGATGGTCCTGAAAGAGGTTGCCGCCGGGTGGCGGCGCGGCACAGCGGCCCCGGGCCGGCCTGATGACGAGGCCGGCAGTCATGAGCTGCGATGCAGCGATACAGCAGTACAGCCATTGCAGGTGGTGCGCTGTCGCCAGGCAGGCGCGACAGCGCGCAACGCGCGTTGGCGATCCCTAGTTGGAAGCGGTGCGCTTGTCCGCCGCCGGCGCCATGGCCACGGTCTTGGCGTCCACCGGCATGCCGGGCATGAAGATCTTCTGCACGCCATCGACCACCACGCGGTCGCCGGCGGCCAGGCCGCTACGCACGATGCGCAGACCATCGGCACTGCGGCCGAGCTCCACATCGCGGCGCTGCGCCTTGCCGTCCTTGTCCACCACGTACACGTATTTGCGGTCCTGGTCGGTGAGCACGGCCTTTTCGTCGACCAGCATGGCCTTGAACTGGCCGCTGCCCAGCAACTGCACATGCGCATACAACCCCGGCGTGAATTGCCGTTGCGCGTTGTCCAGTACCGCGCGGACGCGGATGGTGCCGGTGCTGCGGGTCACCTGGTTGTCCAGGAAATCCACGCGACCGGTGTGCGGGAAGCCCTGCTCGCCGACCAGCCCGATCCGCACCGGCAACTCGCCGCCACGTTCGTCCGGGCGCTCGCCGTTGCGGGCCATCTGCGAATAGCGCAGGAAGGTGCCTTCGTCGGCATCGAAGTAGACGAATACCTTGTCCAGCGACACCAGGGTGGTCAGCACGCTGGCGCTGTCGCCGGCCGTGACCAGGTTGCCGGCGGTGACCATCGCACGCCCGGCGCGGCCATCGATGGGAGCGCGCACGCGCGTCCAATCCAGGTTGAGCCTGGCGGTGTCCACCGCGGCCTGGGCGGCCTGCAGGTCGGCATCGGCCTGATCGGCGGCGGCGCGGCGCTGCTCCCAGGTTTCGGTGGAGATGGCCTGCTGCTCGGACAATTTGCGTGCGCGCGTGGCTTCGCTACGTGCCAGCGTGGCCTGGGTGCGGGCACGCACCAGCGACGCGTTGGCACGCGCGAACTCGGCGCGGTAGCTACGCTCATCGATGGTGAAGAGCACATCGCCCTTCTTCACTTCTGCACCTTCGGTGTAGTTGACCTTGTCGATATAGCCGGACACGCGCGGACGCAGTTCCACGCTTTCCACCGGCTCGATGCGGCCGCTGAATTCGTCCCACTGGCTGATCTGCTTCATCAACACCGGCGCGACGCTGACGCTGGGCGGCGGCGGTGCGCCGGTCTCGGCGGCCTTGCTGCCGCAGCCGGCGAGCACGACCGCAAGCACGGCGCCCGCCAACACGGTAGGCAAGGGAAAACGGAACGGGGTGGCGTTCGTGGTCATGGGGAAATCTCTCGGGTGGGGATGGGAAATTGCAGACCGGCCAGCCGGCTGGCCGACGGTGCGGCCGGCGGGCGACGACTCACGGTCACGATGGCTTGTCCGGGCTGGCCAGGCCCGGCAATCAGGGAAACAGCGGCGCGGCCGACGTCCACGGCGCGGATCCATTCCGGACAGGCGTCCTTGGCGCGGCCGGGCGTGCAGACCGGCTGCTCGACCGAGAGCAACTGCACGCGGACGCCCAACGGCTTGGCTTCCTCGTGCAACACCTGGGCAAGCATGCGGGTGGCTGAGGCCGCAACCGAACGATCGCCATGCGCCGACCAGGCGCGCAGCGCGCACGGGCTGCCAAGCAGCAGATAGCGGCCGCCGCCGTCGGCCTCGGCCAGCAGCGGCAGCAGGTGGCGGGCGGCAGCCAGATGCGGCAGCACGTCACGCTCCAGGCGACGACGCAGGGCGGCCACCGGCCGATCCACCAGCCGCCCAGCCTTGGGCGGGCTGCCCAGGCTGGCGATCACCGCGCCCAGCGGTCGATGCCGCTGGGCCAGTTCGGTGGCCAGGCGCTGCGCAGATGCATCGTCGGCCACCGATCCCTGCACGATGTCCAGCAGCGGGGAATGACCGTGCTGCGCACGCAGTGCATCCAGCTTGGCGGCGTCGCGCCCAATCACCACCGTTGGCATACCGGCGTCCAGCAATGCAGAGACGATGCCCATGCCCACGTTGCCCGCGCCGCCGATGACGGCCGTCTCGGATTTAACCATCCCGCTCATGGGATTTTCGCTCCCGAGATCGGGATAATTCCACGGCGCGCCCAGCGCGCCTGCAGTCCAGTCCGCTGCGCAGGCGCGCCGCCAGCCTGCCGCCGTGGCGAGCTGGAGAATTCGCGCAAGGCACTGTCGTACGACCGTCTTTCCGTGGAAACGACCGGATCGAAGGCGCTTTCGATTGCACTGCGCTGACTGGAAGACACGCCGAAAACGTTGCACAACCACATGGCCGTGCTCCTGCATGGAGGGGATGCCGCATAAGTTAGGCTTCAAAGCAGCACTTGATTAGTCCGGATTTAGGGGAATAATCGTCCCGCAAGCGGTCTAATCCCTCCTGACCCCCGGAAGGCATCCCATGACTCACGATCTCAACGACACCTTGATCTTCGTCAAGGTGGTCGAACAAGGCAGCTTCATCGCCGCCGCCAATGCGCTTGGCCTGCCCAAGACCACCGTCAGCCGCAAGGTGCAGGAACTGGAAACCCGGTTGGGTGCGCGCCTGTTGCATCGAACCACCCGCCGCATCGGCCTGACCGAAGCCGGCTCGGTGTACCACGAACATTGCCAGCGCATCGCGCGCGAACTGGAAGAAGCCGAAAGCGCGGTGGGACAGCTGCAATCGGGCCCGCGTGGCTGGCTGCGTTTTACCGTGCCGTATTCGCTGGGCATTACCTGGATCGCGCCGTTGCTGGGCGAATTCCACGCGCAATACCCGGAAATCCAGCTGGACATGCATCTGGGCAACGAGAAGCTGGACCTGATCGGCGGCGAAGCCGATCTGGCATTGCGCGTCGGCGCGCTGCCCGACTCCAATCTGGTGGCGCGCAAGCTCGGCAGCTTGCGCACCCAGGTGTTCGCCAGCCCCTCCTACATCGAACGCTATGGCGAGCCGCTGCATCCGGACGAATTGCAATTCCATCGCACGCTCGCCTTGCGCAAGAACCGCAACGTGCACAACAACCGCTTTTTCTGGTCGCTCAGCGACGGCAGCGATGTACGCGATTTCCCGGTCAATCCGCTGATGGTGGCCAACGATCCGGCCGCGCTCAACGGTGCGGTGTTGTGCGGCGAAGGCCTCTTGCTGACTGGCGATGTGATGGCCAAACCGTTCGTGCAATCGGGCCTGGTGCGTCGCGTGCTGGCCGGTTGGACCGGGCCTGAGGTGGACTTCAACGCGGTGTTCGCCGGCGGCCGATTGGTGTCGCCGAAAGTGCGGGCATTCGTGGACTTTTTGGTGACGCGCATGAATTTCGATGCGGATTACATGATGGCGCAGTGCCCTGCCCGCCTGGCCGCACAAAAGGCCGACAACGATGCGAAAGTCGAAGTGGGCGCAGACGCGGAGTTGCGTGCCGAAGGCAAGCGAATCTTGGAAAACGTCACGGCGTAGTGCCGGATCGACTGCGCCGGCGGTGGTTGCCGTCTGGCGCAGGCCATAAGTTCATCGATGCAACCCAGTGAATGCATCTCTGTCACCACACGCGTACAGCCGACGACAGCTCGGTCGCTTTGCAGATGATCTCACTACCGTCAGCGGTGAGTTGGGAAAGATCGAGACGTCCGTCGTGGCGTCGTTGGATGCGATCACCCGATGAGCGCAAAGCCGACTCGGTCGCGCGCGGTGCCCTCGCCGCTCGCGGGACACGCCGTCAACCCATCCATGGGGGCTCGATGGCGGCACCCATGCCGCCAACGGTTCCAAGCGGCGAGGACACCGCACCAGAACGTTGGTCGGTCGCGCGGAAAGCGGCCCATCGTAGGAAAGGGGATGGAGATACCTTCTCGCCTGAGCACCGCGAGCTAGCCGCGCCTCCTTGAATCGCTAGCGAACGCATCTATCGCTTGCACAAATACAGCGACCAACTCGATTGGTCCTTGCCCGCTCACCGTCGCGGGACCCTTGGCGGCATGGATGCCGCCACGGAGCTTATAGGGACGTACTTGCAGCGTATCCCGCGATGGTGAGCGAGCAAGGGCCCTGCAGCAACGCTCAGATCCGCGCTTCGAAGTTCCACAGTTACGCCGACACATTCGCGCCGATGACGTGAGAAAGATCGAGACCTCAAAGCCGTGCAGACCAGCCGTTCTAAATCCAAGCGATTGGTTCGCTGCTCTTGATCCACCATGCAGCAAAAAAACAGGCCGCTTTCGCGGCCTGTGTTGCGTACATCAGCACATCGCAGGTGAGTCATCCGACCCGCCACGATTCACTGCATCTCCTCAACGCATGCCGGTGTTGCTGGCCGCGCCTTCGGCACGCAACGGAATCAGGCGGATTTCGACGCGACGGTTCTTGGCGCGGCCGGCATCGGTGGTGTTGTCGGCAATCGGATAACGCTTGCCGGCGCCCATGGTTTCCATGCGCTCGCGCTGCACACCTTGCGCGGTCAGGTATTGCGCTACCGCGCTGGCGCGCTCTTCGGACAGGCGCTGATTCACCGCATCGCTACCGACGCTATCGGTATGCCCCACCACTTCCACCATGGTCTGGTTGTACTCGCGCAGGGTGGAGGCCACGCCGTTGAGCGCGGTGTAGAACTGCGGCTTCAATGCCGACTTGCCGAAGTCGAAGGTGATGCCGTCGGGCAGGTTCAGGCTGATGTTGTCGCCCTGGCGTTGTACTTCGATACCGGTGTTGGCGGTGCGCTCACGCAGCGCGCGCTCCTGGCGGTCCTGGTACTGGCCGATTGCCGCGCCGCTCAGTGCACCGATGCCAGCGCCGACCATTGCGTGCTGACGACGCTCGGTGGCGCTGTCGCCGGTGAGCAGGCCTGCAGCCACACCAATGGCGGTACCGATCAGCGCATTGCGGCCGGTCCGATTCTGCTGTTGCGTCTGCTCGCCGTATTGGTCGCGCTGCACATACGAGCCGCCGGTGGCACACGCGGACAGCGCAATGGCGCTGGCCAATGCAACGGCAAGACTCTTGGTGGCTGCTGGGGACATGGTGCTCTCCTATGGCCGGACCATCCGGCGCTCAATCGTGTGCGCGAGGATAAACAGGCCCACGCGACTGGCGCATGATGAAAACTGCCGCAACCCACGTGTAACGGGTGTGCCATTCAGGAAAACGTTTTCGGCGATGACGCGTACACGTGCGCCGCCACATCAGCCAGCGCACGCCAGTACACAGCGCGCATTCCATGCCCTGTTTCGCTCCTCAGACAGCGTTGCGTGCACCGTCCAGAAACAGGCACACGCGCATCGATCAGCAGCGACTAGGCGCGCGATTTCGCATACGCCGCCAACGCCGCATCGCGGCCCTCGGCCAAGCCGATGATCGGATTGCGCGGATACTCCGGTGCAAAGCGAGCCAGCGCCAATGGATGCAACCATGGCGCGAAGCGCTCCTTCACCGCGAGCTTGCCCAGCTCAGGCACCCAGCGCGTGATGTAGGTCGCATGCGGGTCGAATTTTTCTGCCTGCGTCACCGGATTGAACACGCGGAAATAGGGCGCCGCATCGGCGCCGGTACCGGCCACCCACTGCCAGCCCAGCGTGTTGTTGGCCAGGTCCGCATCGACCAGCGTGTCCCAGAACCAACGCGCGCCTTCGATCCAGTGGATACGCAGATGCTTGCACAAAAAACTGGCGACGATCATGCGCACGCGGTTGTGCATCCAGCCGGTATGCCAGAGCTGACGCATGCCGGCATCGACGATCGGAATGCCGGTGCGGCCGCGTTGCCAGGCCTGCAATGCAACCGGATCGACCGTTGCCCAATCGAATCCTGCAAAGCGCGGGTTGAGATTCTGGTTGGTGGTGTCCGGGAAGTGATGCAGCAAGTGATACGCAAAGTCGCGCCAGCCCAGCTGCCGGATATAGCCATCGATTTCCGCGCCATTGCGCGCAGTGCGATGCGCCTCCAGGGTACTGGCAATCCGCCACGGCGCAATCTCACCAAAGTGCAAATGCGGCGACAGTTGCGAGGTGCCGACGCGATCGGGGCGATCGCGGTTTTCGCGATATCCCGACAACGCGCCGTCGATAAAGATCTCCAGCATTTCGTGCGCGCCGGCTTCGCCGGGCTGCCAGTGCTCCCAGAAGCCCTGGTCCCACTGCAGGCCCGGCACCAACTGCAGCGTGTCGAGCGCATCGGTCTTCAGGCTCGCAGGCAGCGGCGGCAGGCGACGCGGCGCATCCATGGCGGCGGGCAATTGCAGCTGCGTCAGCGCATTGCGCCAGAACGGGGTAAACACCTTGTAGGGGCCGCCCTGCTGCGTGGACAACTGCCATGGTTCGAATAGCAGCGCGGCATTGCAGCTCTGCACCTCGATGCCGCGCTCGCGCAGGTCGCGCTTGATCTGCGCGTCGCGCGGCTGCGTGGCCGGCTCGTATTTGCGGTTCCAGTACACCGCCACCGCACCGGTCTGCGCGATCACCTCATCGAGCACCTGCGCGCTGTCACCGGAGCGAATGACCAACCCACTGCCGAGCGCGCGCAGGGCACCGTCCAGCGCTGCAAGCGAGCGATGCCGCCAGGTGCGCGACGCGGCGCCAGGCGTCCATTCGCCCTCTTCGTGCGGCGCATCGATGTACAACGGAATCGGGTGATGCCCCGCATCGAGTGCGGCGCGCAAGGCCGGGTTGTCTTCCAGACGCAGATCGCGACGGAACCAGACGATGGCGTATGACATACGAGCTCGGCAGCGAACGGTGAGGCTGCGCAGCATAAGCCAGCGGGCGCAACGATGGCGCGATGCCGGGCGGTGGATGACCACCCGGCCGTTCCCCGGCAGCGCTTACTCGAAACTGCCCACCGAGTCGTGCGCCAAGTTGTCGAAGCGGGTGTACTCGCCGAAGAACTTCAACTTGCACGAGCCGGTCGGTCCGCCGCGGTGCTTGCCGATGATGATTTCGGCCAGGCCCTTGTCCGGCGAATTTTCCTTGTTGTAGTAATCGTCGCGGTAGATGAAGACGATCATGTCCGCGTCCTGCTCGATAGCGCCCGACTCGCGCAAGTCCGCCATCACCGGGCGCTTGTCGGTGCGCGTTTCCAACGAGCGGTTGAGCTGCGACAACGCAATCACCGGCACGTTGAGCTCCTTGGCCAGGCCTTTCAGCGAGCGCGAGATTTCCGAAATTTCGGTCGCGCGGTTTTCGCTGTTGCCCGGCACCGACATCAGCTGCAGGTAGTCGATGACGATCAGGCCCAGGTCGTGTTCGCGCTTGAGCCGGCGGCACTTGGAACGCAGCACTTCCGGCGACACGCCCGGGGTGTCGTCGATGAAGATCTTGGTTTCCTTGAGCATCTTGATCGCGCCGGTCACGCGCGCCCAATCCTCGTCTTCCAGCGCACCGGTACGCAGGCGCTGCGCATTGATGCGGCCATTGGAGGAAATCAGGCGCATGGCCAACTGCGAGGCCGACATTTCCATCGAAAACACCGCCACGCCCTTCTTGGACTTGATCGCGGCGTATTCGGCAATGTTCAGCGCAAAGGTGGTCTTGCCCATCGCCGGACGCGCCGCCAGGATGATCAGGTCGGTCGGCTGCAGGCCGGCGGTCATCGCATCGAAATCGGTGTAGCCGGTCGGCAAGCCAGTGATGTTGCCGCCGTTTTCGAAGCGGTTGCGCAGCTCTTCGAAGGCATCCTTCAATGCCCCGGGCATGGCCACGAAATCGGTGCGCCCGCGCGCGCCGGCTTCGGCGATCTTGAACACGGCCTTTTCGGCCGAGGACAGCAACTCGACGCTGTCGCGCCCTTCCGGCTGAAAGCCGTCGTTGACGATGGTGGTGCCCACCTCGATCAACTGCCGCAGCACTGCCTTGTCGCGCACGATTTCCGCATACGCGGCGATGTTGGCCGCCGACGGTGTGGTGCTGGCCAGCTCGATCAGGTACGCACCATCGCCCACCTGCTCCAGCTTGCCCTGCGACTCGAACCATTCGCCCAGGGTCACTGCATCGAACGGGCGGTCCTTCTCGTTCAGTTCGCGAATCGCGCGGTAGATCAGCCGATGGTCGCGCCGGTAGAAGTCGTTTTCGGTGAGCTGGTCGTTGACGCGGTCGAACGCGTCCGGCGCCAGCATCAGGCCACCCAACACCGCCTGCTCGGCCTCGACCGAATGCGGCGGTACCCGCAACTGGTCCAGACGCGGCTCGGGACGATCGTAATCGTCGTCGTCGCGATCGCGACTGCGCTTGGAACGGAAACCAGGACGAGCGGACATGGACAAACAAACCTGACGCAGGGAGACGAGGGCAGGAAGCATAGTCATCGGCGCGGCCGGCGACCATGCACAACTCTGTGGATAACTGGTGTATAGCCGGTGCATCCACGTGCTACGCGCCGGCCGTCGCAGATGCCGAGACCCTTGCGCCGCTTGGGTTTCCGCCCTCGCCCAAGGCACAACGGAGCGCCGCATTGACGCGCGGCGCCGCTGTGGTCAACTCAGCGCTTGAGGTGCCCGATCAGGCCCAGGAACTGGTCGATGAAGCCCTGCAGGAACTTGCGGCTGTCGGCGTTGGCGATCTGGTCGTCGGGCCCGAACAGGCCGTCCTTGTATTGCAGGAACACTTCCGGCTGGCCGAGCACCTGCATATCCAGATACGCCAGCACGTTACGCAAATGCTGCTGCGCGGTGGCAGTACCGATCGCGCCGACCGAGATGCCCACCACCGCTGCCGGCTTGCCGGCAAACGCGCTATCGCCGTAGGGACGCGAGCCGGTGTCGATGGCGTTCTTGAGCACGCCGGGAATGGAGCGGTTGTATTCGGGGGTGACGAACAGCACCGCATCGGCAGCGCGGATCTGCTGCTTCAGCCGCGTGCCTTCGGCGGGATAATCGCCGTCGCGGTCCTGGTTGTAGAGCGGGATATCGCCGATCTCCAGGTACTCGAACACGGCCTTGTCGCCGGCCAGATGCTCCAGCGCGCGTGCCAGCTGGCGGTTATACGACTCGGCGCGCAGGCTGCCGACCAGCACGGCAATGGTGAGCTTGCTCATGGGGAATGCTCCGTGGAAACAGGGCCCCACCCTACCCAGCCGGATGCTCAGGGCCGGTGAAACGCCGCCGGCGTCTGTAGCGCAAGCGGCAGTGCGTGCACGCGAGCGCGGCAACGCGCATAGGCGGTTTCGCCTACCCCGCCCGGTGTGCAGACCACAACCTACAGGTGTCAGCGCACCACGGCCGCACGCTGTTCGCGCCAGTGTGCCTGCCATGCCTGGAACATCAGCACCGTCCACAGATGCGTATGCCATTTGCGCTCGCCACCGTTGAAGTCGCGCCACAGGCGGGCCACGCTGTCGGCGGCGAACACGCCTTCGCGTTGCAGGGCGCCGTGCGCCAGCAGATCGTCCGCCCAGCCGTGCAGGTCGCCACGCAGCCATGCGCTGACCGGGGCGCCGAAGCCGCGCTTGCCGCGGTACACCATTGCGTCCGGCAGGTAGCGGCACAGCACGCGCTTGAGCAGATACTTGCTCACTCCATCGCGATATTTCAGCGACAGCGGCAGCGACCAGGCGAATTCGGCCACGCGCCAGTCCAGCAGCGGCGCGCGCGCTTCCAGCCCCACCGCCATGGTGGTGCGGTCCACCTTGCACAGCAGATCGTCCGGCAGGTAGGCGGCAAAATCGGCCAGCATCATCGCATCGGCCGGGGTGCCGGACCCATGCAGCGGGTCGGCCAGGCTGTAGAAACTGTCGGGTTCGGTGGCGCCCAGCACCACCGCGGCCGGATCGCGCCAGCGCGAAATGCGGTTGCGGTAGATGTCGCCGATGCCACGTGCACCGGCCTCGGCCACCAGCGCGGCCAGGCCGCCAGTGCGCGAAGATTCGCCATTGCGACGCGCTGCCACCGCCATCAGGCGACGCAGCGGGCCCGGCACCAGGCCATGCATGCGCCAATTGCGCAGTGCGCGCTGATACCGTCCATAGCCGAAGAACAATTCGTCGCCACCATCGCCTGACAGCGCCACCGTGACCCCGCCGCGCGCCAGCCGTGCGACCAACGCCGTCGGCACTTGCGAGGCATCGGCGAAGGGTTCGTCGAACATGTCCGGCAGGCCCGGCACCACTGCCAGCGCATCGGCGCCGCTGACATACAGTTCGGTGTGGTCGGTGCGCAGATGCGTGGCCACTTCGCGCGCCAGCGGCGCTTCGTCGTGATGCGAACCTTCGAAGCCGATGCTGAAGGTGTGCACCGGCTGCGCGCTTTGTGCCTGCATCATCGCAGTGACGATGGACGAGTCGGTGCCGCCGGAGAGAAACACGCCCACCGGCACATCGGCCACCATGCGCAAGGCCACCGCATCGCGCAGTACGCTATCCAACTGCTCTTCGGCCTGCGCGTCGGTACCGGTGAACGGCGTCGCCAGCGCGCGCTGCATCGCCTCGCGGGCGTTCCAGAACGGTTGCTGCGCCTGATCGGGACGATGCGCGGCCGCGCCGGCTGCAACGGCTTGTGCATCCATGCGCAGCACGCGGCCGGGCATCAGCTTGAAGGTGTGCTCGTGGATGCAGGCCGGCGCCGGGATATAGCCCAGCCGCAGCAGCAGCGTGAGCGCATCGCGATCCACGCCGTTGTCGAAATCCGGATGCTGCCACAAGGCCTTGAGTTCGGAACCGAACACCAAGGTGTCGCCGGCCCACCCGTAGTACAGCGGCTTCTTGCCGACGCGGTCGCGGGCCAGGAACAGGCAGTTGTCGCGCTCGTCCCACAACGCAATGGCGAACATGCCGTTGCAGCGGGTCAACGTCTCGTCCAGGCCCCACTCCACCACGGCCGCCAGCAGCACTTCGGTATCGGAGTGGCCGCGGAAGCGATGCCCAAGCGCGGACAGCGCTGCGCGCAACTGCGCGAAGTTATAGACCTCGCCGTTGTAGGCCAGCACGTAGCGGCCGTCTGCCGAGCGCATCGGCTGATGGCCGAGCGGCGACAGGTCCAGAATGCTCAAGCGCTGATGCGCCAGCGCTACGCCGGCCTGTGCATCGCACCAGGTGCCGGCATCGTCGGGGCCGCGGTGGCGCAAGGCGGCCCCCATCGGCCGCACCAGCGCATCGAGCTGTTCGCCATGCAGGCGCGGCGAGGCCAGCAACATTCCTGCCAATCCGCACATCGTCAGCGCTCCTGCCGGCCGGCCACGGGTAAACGGGCGGCGCAGGCACGCGTGACGCCTTGGATCCGCGCAAGCAGGCGCACGGCGAATGGCGATGACGATGGCGATGGCGATGCAAGAGAGCAGAGACAAGCGTCTGCCCGGCACGCAGCGGTATGGCCATCAGCCACGTGCAGATCGCGCAGACAGCTCATGCCGCCACCGATGCAGCTGCCGGCATCGGCACGAAACGCGGTAAGCCCTGCACGCGTTGTATCCACGCACCAATCGCGGGCAAGCGCTCCAGATCGAAACCGCCGTCTTCGGCGCAATGGGTGTAGGCAAACAGTGCGATATCGGCGATGCCGTAGTCGCTGCCGGTGAACCAGGTGTGCTGCTGCAGATGCTGCTCCATCACCGCCAGCGCCTGCTCGCCGCGCGCGCGCAGCTGCGGCAACTCGGCGCGGCGTGCGGCATCGCGCGGCGTCCACAGGCTGATGAACCGCGCCACTGCCACATACGGCTCATGGCTGTATTGCTCGAAGAACATCCAGCTCAATGCCTGCGCGCGCTGCCACGCATCGGTGGGCAGATACGGCGTGCCTTCGGCCAGCCAGAACAGGATCGCGTTGGATTCGGTCAACACGCGGCCATCGTCGCGCTCGACCATCGGCACCTTGCCGTTGGGGTTCTTGGCCAGATATTCGGGCGTGCGGGTCTGCCCGGCCACGCTGTCCACCTCGACCCAGTGATAGCGGCTGCCCAATTGTTCCAGCAGCAGGCGCACCTTGTAGCAATTGCCGGAACTGGACATGCCATGGACGGTCAACGGGGGACGCACGCTCGACATCTGGCTGGCTCCGCGGCAGCAACGAGGGGGCTGGCAGTGTCACAGCCCCGCGTGCCTTTGCAAAGCCCTGCACGCAGCAGCGGCGCACCGATGCCAGGGTTGCGTGCACTGCCGCGCCGACCTGCGTCAGGCCAAGGCCACCACCGCCACCGGCACACTCAACACCGCGATCAGGACGCCCAGTGCCGCCACCGTCAGCGCCCAGGCGCCGAACGCACGCGTGCGCGCACAGCCGACAGCGGCGGCCGCCGCCTGCACCGAGCAGACCGACCACCACAGCGCCCCCAGCATCAGCAGCAAGATGCATGTCGCCAGTTGCGCCATGCCGGCCGGATCGGTCGCGCCGGTGCGCAGCAATGCAACCTGGCCCTTGAGCGCGACCACGGCCGCCAGCAGGCATACCAGCCACGGCAAGGCGCAGCCGGCCATCGCCGGCAACACCTGCCCAAGCTGGGCGCCGCTGCCCATCCACCGCAGGATCTGCGTGAGCAGCACGCATCCCAGCAAGGCGATTGCAACCACGACAATGACCCCACCGGCCTTGGCCCATAGCGGCAGCGCGTGCAGCCACACCCACGCCGACAGCAGCGTGGTCGCCGCAAACACCGCCCAGGCGCTCCAGCGCAACCGAGCATGCTGCGGCATCCGGGCCACGGTGGCATGTGGATCGAACATGATTCCGCCCAGGCCACCGCCGCGCCACCAGAAAAAGCACGCCACCAGCAACGACACCAGGGCCACCAAGCCGGCCAGCGGGTAGCCGAGCGCACGCCAATCGGGAGGCTGCGTGCGCCGCTGCGGCCGGAGATCGTGATTGAAGTACAGCAGGTCGCGCGCGCGTTCCATGTCGGCAGCCGCGCGCGCCACGCCATTGGCCGGAATACGGTCGGTGAAGCGCTGCCACTCGCCCACGATGACCAGCTTTCCCTCGCGCATCGCGATGCTGCGCGAAAAGCGGAACCACGGATTGGCGACCACTTGGGTATCTGCCTCCACCTTGGTCGCCGGGTCGCTGTGCACGCGCACGGTCTGCCGCGCCAGCCGCGGTCCGCGCAGTGCCAGCGGGCTCTTGCGCGGCTCTTTCGGTAACGCATCCATCCATTCGCCAAGCTGGAACAACGGGAAACCCAGCTCATCGCCCTCCTTCGCTGGCCACTCCAGCCGGTAGGCTTCGTACGTGCGCACATTCAGCGGGTCGGCAGCGTCGATGCTTGGCACGCTCACCTGGGTCAGCGCGGTGTAGTACTGCTGCATGAATTCCAGATAGTGCTCGCCCACCGTCTGCGCACCATCGTCGTCGAAGCTGCTGGCGACACGCTCGCCGCGGCCCTGGCGATAGATGGTGTCCACCGTGAAGCTTGCCCAGCGCTGCGGCTTGCGCAGCGAAATGGAGATTTCTTCGTTCACTTCGATCTGCGGCAACGCAGGCATCGGCGCAGGCACTTCAACCAACGTGTCCTGCCCTGCAATCACGGGCAATCCGCGCACGAACGGCAGTGGCCGCCGCTGGGCCAACGGGCCCTCTTCGCGATCGCGCGTGGCATCCACCCACACCTCGCCCTGCGGCAGATGCGCCCGCACCACCACATGATCGAAGGCGTACGGACTGGGCAACCGCTTCTCCAGCCCATGCCCCTTGTCGCTGTTGACCAGCACCGGCTCGGCGCGGATGCCGGCCAGCTGCAAGAGTGCGATCAGCAGCGTCGCCTTGTCCTTGCAGTCGCCGTAGCGGTTGCGCAGCGTTACTTCGGGCGCGTGCGGGGCGTGCGAGTTTTCGCCCATGTCCAGGCCGACGTAACGGATCTCGCCCTGCACGAACGCCACGGCGCGCAACAACGCGCCCTGCGGGTCGTCGCTGCGCAACCCCAGGCTCTGCGCCATCTTGGCGGCCACCTGCGTCTGGTTGAATGCACGCGGATACAGCTGCGCCGCCCAGGCCGCCACCGCACCCCAACTGCCGGCGGTGGACACTTCGATCACGCCATACGGGTCCACATCGTCGGGCGCGTCTTTTTCTTCCTGCACCGCCGCGATATTGCTGGCCCCGATATCCAGTTGCGTCACCCCATCGAGCGTGCGCACGTTCCGGCCAAACCCCGGCGCGCTGATGCGCCACTGCAGCGGCATGTCGGCCCGATAGCGCACACGTACCCGGCGCTCGCCCAGCGGCACGCCGTAGCGCGCTTCGAACACGTCGTAATAGCCTTTGCCGAACACCGGATTGCTGCCACTGATGGTCACGCCATAGTCAACGCGATCGCCCACGCGCAGATCCGGCAAGGTGATCGACAGCGTCAGCGCACCATCGATCAGGCCGTTCTCCAGCCCGCTTTCGCGCCGCAATCTGGCGTAGTGCGCCTGCGTGCGCATATCGATGCGCTTGCCGGCGCGCCAGACCTCCAGGCTGTTGAGTTCCAGCTGCTGGTACTGCGGCTGGTAGTCGATGGAAATCTGCCCGGCTTCCTCCAGGCTCTTGGCCCGTTGCACGGTGTAGCTGAGCCGGCGGTAAGCCTGCGGCACGCGGCCGGTCAGATCGACCTGGTCGGACACCAGTTCATAGCGCAGCCCGGCAGCGCCAGGCACGTTATCGGGAACGGCATCTGCCACCACCCAGCCCGGCGTCGGCGCCATGCGTGGCGCCTCGCTGGCCCGTGCCGGCACGATCCCGGCGCCGGCCAACAACCACATCGTGCAGAAGACGCCGCACAGGCGTCGCATCACATCCCTGCTGATCAAGCCCCACTCCTCGTCAAAACGCATTGAGTCCTGTCAGCGCACGGCCCACCACCAGCTGATGCACGGTTTCGGTGCCTTCGTAGGTGATCACCGATTCCAGGTTCAGCGCATGCCGGATCGCCACATGCTCGGTGGTGATGCCGGCCGCGCCCAGCAGGTCGCGGCATTCGCGCGCCACATCCAGCGCCATGCGGCAATTATTCCATTTTGCCAGCGAGATCTGCTCCGGCTGCAGCGTCCCGGCGTCCTTCAAGCGCCCGAGCTGCAAGGCGAGCAGCTGGGCGGTGGAAATCCGCCGCGCCATGTCGGCCAGTTTGATCTGCGCGCTTTGCGTGGCGGCCAGCGGCCGGCCGAACAGGATGCGCTCGCCGGCATAGGCCAGCGCCTCGCGCAGGCAGGCCACCGCCGCCCCGATCGCCCCCCAGGCAATGCCGTAGCGTGCCTGGTTGAGGCAACTCAGTGGCGCCTTCAAACCGGCCGCCCGCGGCAACCGCATCTGCTCGGGCACGAACACATTGTCCAGGAACAGGCCCGAGGTGACCGACGCACGCAGGCTCATCTTGTGGCTGATGTCGTGCGCGCTGAAACCGGCGCTGTCGGTTTCGACCAGAAAGCCGCGCACGCCATCGTCGGTATGCGCCCAGATGATTGCCAGCCCCGCGATGCTGCCGTTGGTGATCCACAGCTTGGCGCCATTCAAGCGCCAGCCATCGCCCTCGCGCACCGCGCGGGTGGTCATCGCAGCCGGGTCCGACCCGCCCTGCGCCTCACTGAGGCCGAAACAACCGATGACCCGGCCGGCGGCCATTTCCGGCAGCCAGCGCTGCCGCTGTTCGTCGCTGCCGTAGGCGTGGATGGGGTACATGCACAACGACGATTGCACGCTGACGAAGCTGCGCAGGCCGCTGTCGCCGCGCTCCAGCTCCTGGCAGATCAGTCCGTAGCACACCGCGCCCAGGCCTGCACCGCCGTCGCGCGGTGGCAGGCTGGCACCCAGCAACCCCAGTTCCGCCAGTTCCGGGATCCACTCGCGCGGAAAGCGTCCGGCATCGAAAGCATCGCCGATGGCCGGCACTACCCGCGTGTCGGTAAAGCGCGCGACAGCGTCCTGCACCGCCCGCTCTTCGTCGGTGAGCAGCGCGCGTACATCGAACAGGTCATCGGGGCGCACCGGCATGTTGGCTTCCATCGCAAGCTGAAAGCTCGATTATCTGCCAGTTGCCGGCCGAACATGGCAGTGCACCCGTGCGGCAATGGCGCAAACGAAAAGAGCCGGCATTGCCGGCTCTTTTCTCACTGCTGCGCTGACTGCGCGGCGCGGCGGCTTACACGTTACTGCCGGGTGCTCAAACCGTCCTGGCGCACGTTGGAATCGCCCGCCGTCGATGCCATCTGGGTCACCAGTTGGCCATCGACCACCGGCAGCCGGTCGCTGGTGGGCTTGTCGTTCATGCGCACGGTCTTTTCAAACCCGTCGTAGCGGTAGGTGACGTCATAGGCCACCACGTTGTCGGCGTCGCCCAGCGAGATGCGTTCGCCCGGCTTGCTGTCCATGCGCATGGTGCCGGTGGTGCCGTCAGCATTGCGATAGGTCACGTCGTAGCCCACCACGCGCGAGGACTGCGAGTTGGCATTTTCGGTATGGCATTGACGCTCGGTGCGATCGACGACCCGGCCACCGACGTGGTTGCGGTCGATGCGGTTACCGATGAAGCCGCCACCCACCGCGCCTGCGGCGGTCGCCAGCTTGCGGCCGTTGCCGCCACCGACCTGATTGCCGATCAGGCCGCCGATGACCGCACCGGCCACGGTGCCGCCGACGTTACCGTCGCGCTCGGGCAGACGCTCCTGCACCACGACATCGCGGCACACCTCACGTGGCGAGGTACTGGTGGTGGTTTCGCGAATGGCGTTGCTATTGATCACCTGCGCGTACTGCGGCTCGCGCTGGGTGATGGGAGCAACCTTGACCACATCGGCATATTCCAGGCCGCGCGGCGCCGGCTGGCCGTTGGCGACAAAATCGCCGGACGATGGGCGGTTATTCATGAAGGCGGCAGTGGCGACGCCTCCGACCAGCAAGGCACCAGCAGCGACCAGTATAGTTGTCGTATTGCTCTTCATAACCAGCTCCCTGCGGACGCACCGCGTTGTTGACGGCCGTGATTCCAGCATGGGAACCCTGAACGAAAAGGCGCTCGCTCATGAACACGACGGTTAAGTTCAGCTAGCGGTTACTTCATGCATCTCTAACAGCCGGAGCATTCGCATGCGAAATCCCTTGACCGCACGCGCGCTGGACTGGGCCAGCACGCTGCGCTATCCCACCTTGTTCAAGTTGGCTGCGGCGCTGTTTCTGATCGACGTGGTGATGCCGGACCCGATCCCGCTCCTGGACGAAGTGCTGTTCGGCCTGACCACGCTGCTGCTGGCCAACTGGAAAACCCGCAAGTCGCCAATGCCGGCACCGGCGCGCCGCGACTGATGCAGTTGATCGACAGCCATTGCCATCTGGATGCAGGCGAGTTCGACCACGATCGCGCGGCGGTGATCGCGCGCGCGCGCCGCGCGGGCGTCATGGAGCAAGTGGTACCGGCGATCACTGCTGCCAGCTGGCCGGGCCTGCGTGCGGTCTGCGATCAGGCGCCTGGTCTCTACCCCGCTTATGGCCTGCACCCACTGTTTCTGGACCGGCACCGCCCCGAACACCTGGAGCTGCTGGCCGAGTGGATCGAGCGCGAGCGGCCCTGCGCGATCGGCGAATGCGGCCTGGACTTTTTCGTCGACGGATTGGATGCGCAGGCGCAGCGCGCCTATTTCGATGCTCAGCTGCAGTTGGCCAAGCGCTTCAACCTGCCGCTGATCGTGCATGCCCGCCGCGCCACCGAAGAAGTCATCGCCCGCATCAAGGCGATAGGTGGCCTGCGCGGCGTGGTGCACAGCTTTGCCGGCAGCCCCGAGCAGGCGCAGCAGTTGTGGAAACTGGATTTCATGATCGGCCTGGGCGGCCCGGTGACCTACCCGCGTGCCAATCGCTTGCGAAGGCTGGTCGCCAGCATGCCGCTGCAGCACCTGCTGCTGGAAACCGACGCGCCGGATCAGCCCGACGCCGGCAACCGCGGCCAACGCAACGAGCCGGCGTATCTGCGCACGGTATTGGACTGCATCGCCCAGCTCCGCGGGCAAGACCCTGCGCACATTGCCGCGCTCACGTCGGCCAACGCACGCAACCTGTTCGGCCTACGGCGCTGAGCGCAGCGTGCGCATCAGCGCGAGCGCCCGGTCAGCACGACAGCGCGCAGGCAACATCACGACGCCGCAACCGCCTCGGCTGCCGGCGCCGCGGCCTTGGGCTTGGGCTTGAGCAACATCTCCAGCGCCTTGCCCACTGCCACGAATGCAAAGGTGCCGGTGATATGCGTGGCCGCGCCCAGCCCTGCCCCGCAATCCAGCTTGAGCGTGGCATCGGCATCGAGCTGCGGACGGATGCCGCAAACGCTGCCATCGGCCTGCGGGTATTTGACGTTTTCCAGCGAATACACCGCGGGCACGCCAAAGTAGCGCTGCGGGTTCTTGGGGAAATTGAATTCGCTGCGCAGCTTCTTGCGGATCAGCGCCAGCATCGCATCGTGCTCGGTGCGCGAGACGTCGCGCACGCGCACCAGCGTTGGGTCGGTGCGCCCGCCCGCCGCGCCCACGGTCAGCAGCGGCAACTTGCGCCGACGGCACCAGGCGATGGTTTCCACCTTGACCCGAAAGCTGTCGCAGGCATCGATCACCAGATCGAAGTCCTCACCCAGCAAGGTCTCGATATTGCCCGAGGTCAGGAAAGCCTCGACCGCGTCGGCTTCGATGTCCGGGTTGATCGCCACGCAGCGTTCGGCCATCGCGCGGGCCTTGTTGCGACCGTACTGGCCAGCCAGCGCCGGCAATTGCCGGTTGGTGTTGGACACGCACACGTCATCGGCATCGATCAGGCGAATGTGCCCCACCCCGGTGCGTGCCAGCGCCTCGACCACCCACGAGCCCACCCCACCCATGCCGACCACCGCCACGCGGCATGCCGACAGGCGCTCGACGGTGCCGACCCCATACAGCCGGTCGATACCGGCAAAGCGTTCACGCCATTGTGCTTTCATCGGCCTATTTTACGCGCCCCGTCCAGGGCGCGCCCACGCTGCCGCAACGAACGTTGCGTCCCAGGAGCCACCTCATGCACGCCCCGCCTTCCACCCAATCCCGCGCGGCCCGCTACGCCTTCATGCTGGTGCTGGGCCTGCTGATCGGCCTGGTCGCCACGGTCATGGTGGCCAACGCACTACAGGCGCGACGCGACCCGGTGCCCGACAGCCTGATGCAGATCATGGCCTACCAATTACGCGCATTGCGACCGGGCGAAGGCGTCGCCTGCGCGCCGGCGCAGCAACAGCGACGGCTGCAATCGCTGCGCCTGCTGGCCGACGAAGTCGAGCCGGCCTTCCCTGCGATTGGCGAGGACCGCCGCTTCGGCGAGCACGCACAGGCATTGCGTGCCGCGCTGGATCAGGCCCAGGGCGTAACGCTGACCGATTGCAGTCAACTGGGCCAACTCCACACCCGCATCTCCGATGCCTGCGAGGCCTGCCATCGCGACTTTCGCTGAGGTTGGATGAATACAACGCTCGGGTTTCGTTAAGCCTGCAGTGTCGCAGTTGGCAGGCCGTTCACCTGGACCATCACAGGATGGCGTCGCCGCGGCCCCGGCCGCCTTTTCAAACCACCCCGGAGAGATCTCATGAAAACCCGACTGCTCGTCATTGGCCTGGCTGCAACCGCGACCCTGGTTGGCTGCGCCACCTCGCAGCCCCAGTACGGCAGCTATCGCGGCGACCGCGGTTATGACCAGGGCTACTCGCAGACGCAGCGTTGCGTGGATTGCGGCATCGTCACCCGGATCGACGAAGTCGGCCCGACCCGCACCGCGCCGACCGGCACTGGCGCCGTGCTGGGCGGCATCGTGGGCGCGGTGGCCGGCCGCCAGATTTCCAAGGAAACCGGGGGCAGCACGGGCAACAAGAATGTTTCGGCCGTCGCCGGTGCCGCTGCCGGCGCGCTGGCAGGTAACGCCATCCAGAACAATGTCACCAGTTCCAGCTTCGATGTGCAGGTGCGCATGGACGACGGCCGCGTGATCGTGGTCAACCAGCGCGACCTGGCTGGCGTGCGCGAGAACGCGTACGTGCGCGTGGTCAACGGCAAGGTCGTGTTGCGCTGATCCATCGGCTCGGCGGCGCAGACGCAGCGCCAATGCGTCGGTAGTGGGCAAGGGCCGCGGACAACACGGTTGCAGACAACAAAAAGGCCCGGTGACGGGCCTTTTTGTTGCGTGGCCGATGCGCTCCGCGCAACCGGCTCAGACCACCTGCACTGCATCGGCCTGCAAGCCCTTCTGGCCTTGCACTACCGTGAAGCTGACCTTCTGACCTTCCTTGAGACTCTTGAAGCCCTGGATCTGGATCGCGCGGAAATGCACGAAGACGTCTTCGCCATTTTCGCGGCTGATGAATCCAAAGCCCTTGGCATCGTTGAACCACTTCACGACACCATTTTCGCGTTCGATGTTGGACATCTCGACTGACTCCCTACGACACTGTGATGGACTAGCGGTGGTGGCTGTGATTGCAAGGAGGAAGCGAGGTACAAGGATGTAGCGGATCAGGCGATCTACCGCATCAGGCCACGATTCACGGTGACCTTTGCAAACAGCAGCGGCTGCAACTTAACCCGCACAAAATGAATTTTCAAGCACCTCTTGCGCCTTTTTGTCAAGCCTGAATTAGGACCTGCGTAACCCTCATGGACACTGCCGTCGTTTACTACGTCTTGGCCACAGCGCTGGTGCTGATCGGCCTGGCTGGGGTCATCCTGCCGGCCCTGCCGGGCCTGCCCCTTGTGTTCGCCGGCCTGCTGGTCGCCGCCTGGGCCGACCATTTCACCCACATCGGCTGGGTGACGCTGGTCGTGCTGGGGTTGATCACCGCGCTGTCGTACCTGGTGGACTTCCTGGCCACGCTGTACGGGGCGCAGCGGGTAGGTGCCAGCAAGCTGGCGTTATGGGGTTCGGTCATCGGGGGCATTGCAGGCATTTTCTTCATGCCGATCGGGCTGTTCGTCGGTCCGTTCGCTGGCGCCTGGCTTGGCGAGTATTACCAGACACGCAAGTCCGGCCAGGCCACCAAGGTCGGTCTCGGGACCTGGGTCGGCATCATGCTTGGCACCGCCACCAAACTGGCGCTTGGCCTGTGCATGCTGGGCGTGTTCGCCATCGGCTGGTTTTTCTAGGGCTCTGGAACGGCTCCACGGCGGTGCACGCGCTCCTAGTCCAGGACGCGCGTAAGAGCCACATGCGCTCACTCCGCTGACGCGTGGCAGCCACGCTCCATGCGCATACCCGCTCTACGGCAACACGTCGCAGGCACAGACTGAGCGACCGGATTTGATCGAATGTTATGTCGCCGTGTACACGCGGCGTATGCAGACGCGACCGTTAAGCTGCGCATCTCTGCGCCTGCCTGGCGCCTTTCCCTCGGCCAGACTGCCCATGTCCAAGCACCACACCCGCCCCCTGATGCTGATCGCACTGGCCGCCGCGCCATTGGCCCATGCGCAGGAAATCGCACCGCAGCCGGCCTCGCCGCAAGCCTGCACCTCGGTGACGTCCGATGCCGCTCGCCTGGCCTGCTACGACAAGGCACTGGGCTACACGCCGCAGCAAACCGCGGAGGCAGATGCCGCCGCGCAATTGGCCAAGCAGAAGGAGGCCAGGCCCGACGATACGCGCACCATCAGCCGGGTCGGCGATTTCTTCCGCGCCGACGGCCAGGACCAGCCGAAAGAAGAAGCCGTGGCCAATGCCGGCCGTGGCTCCTTGCTGGACCGCCGCTGGGAGCTGGCCAAGGATTCCAAGCTGGGCACCTTCCAGCTGCGCGGCTACAAGCCGGTATACCTGTTGCCGGCATTCTGGACCAGCGACACCAACCGCACCCCGCAGTCGCCCAATCCGGCCAACTCGGTCAACACGCCGCAACAGCTGGACAGCACCGAGCTCAAGTTCCAGCTCAGCTTCAAGACCAAGGTGGTGGAAGACCTGTTCGGCGACAACGGCGATATCTGGATGGGCTACACCCAGAGCTCGCGCTGGCAGGCCTACAACGCCGATGCGTCGCGCCCGTTCCGCGAGACCAATTACGAGCCCGAAGCGATGCTGGTCTTTCGCAACAACTACAGCATCTTCGGCTGGAAGGGCCGCATGAGCGGCATCAGCCTCAATCACATGTCCAACGGGCGCGCCGACCCGCTGTCGCGCTCGTGGAATCGGGTGATCCTGAACTTCGGGCTGGATCGGGAGAACTGGGCGCTGACACTGCGCCCGTGGTTCCGCATCAAGGAAGACCGCGCCGACGACAACAATCCTGATATCGAGGATTACATGGGCCGCGGCGATGCGACGCTGGTGTACAACAAGGATGGTCACGAATTCGCGCTGATCGCACGCCATTCGCTGCGTGGCGGCGACCGCTCGCACGGTTCGGTACAGCTGGACTACGGCTTCCCCATCACCAACCTGTTGCGCGGCCATGTGCAGGTATTCGATGGCTACGGCGAAAGCATGATCGACTACAACCACAAGGCAACCTATATCGGTGTGGGCGTGTCATTGCTGGAGTGGTTCTAAGCGCAGCTCACAAAACTACTGCGTTCACCGCCAGCCGCATTCGGCCGGTGCGCGGAATGGCATGTACGACTCGTACACTGCCATTCCTGTGCGCCATCCTCGTGGCTGGCGACTCCACGACGTTTTGTGAGCCGCTGTCGGCGCGGCGACTAGTTGCGGCAACTCATGACCGGCGCTGATGTCAGCTGAATTCGCGTACGTCGCGGTCCCGTCGCATCATGCGCCGGAGTTAATCGACACGCCGCACCGAGTCAATCCAATCAAAAAGCCGGCATGCGTGCATGCCGGCTTTCCTGTTCTTACAAACCCTGTTTGCAAGACACTTGGGACTCCCCACAGCTGCGGCAACACCGCTGTTGCCGCGGCTTTCTTGCAATCGACTCAGACGTCGAAAAAGTCCACCTTGCCGTCCTGCAAGGTGTAGTACGCACCGACCACGCGCACGTTGCCGGCACGCAATGGTTCGAGCAACGCAGGCTCCGATGCCGCGCGCAAGCGGTCGACGGTACGTTTGACGTTGGCCTTGACCGAGTCGGCCAGCAGGTCGGTACCGCCCTTGGCCTTGGCGGTCAGCACCGCCGGAACGATCGGCTCGATCATCGAGCCGATTGCGCCTGGGAAGAACGTGTTGTTCTCCACGACCGACACTGCCGCCGCCACCGCACCGCAGCTTTCGTGGCCCATCACCACCACCAGCGGCACGCCGAGCTGGCTGACCGCATATTCGATCGAACCGAGCGCGGTGGTGTCGACAGTATTGCCGGCGTTGCGGACGATGAACATTTCGCCCAGGCCGCGGCCGAACAGCAACTCCGGCGGCACGCGCGAATCCGAGCACAACACCAGGATGACGAACGGGGTCTGGCCCAGCGCAAGCTCCAGACGGCGCTTGCTGTCGGAGATCACTTTCTTGGGGCGGTTTTCGACGAATGCGTTGTTGCCGTCACGCAGAATCTGCAGCGCCTGTTCGGCATTCAAATCGGTTTTCTTGGACGGCCCCGCGCGCAAGGCGAACGGCAGGGATGCGGCAGCGGCCGCGATCGGCGCGCAACAGGCGCACTGAAGCAATTTTCGACGCGATGCGAAATGCGACATGGACGAGTCCCCTGCTCTGTGGTTGGTGGCGCGATCGTACTATGTGGCGGACGCAACCAAACGGGCCGGATGGAGCGTCTGCGATCAAAAGACGCAGTCCGCGGGCGCAGGTTCAGGTCCAGTCCGTCAGGCCCTCCCGGCGATAGGTTTCCTGGAACGCTGGGCGCGCCTTCATCCGCATTGCATGCGCCCGCAGCGCAGGCCAGGTATCGGTTGGCCGCGGCATGTTGCGCGACCAGCGCATCAGCATGGTCAGCATGAAGTCGGCCGCAGACACGGTTTTGCCGAGCAGATATGGGCCGTGGGCCTGCAGATGCGCATCGACCTGGGTCCAGGCCGCTTCGAGCTTGCGGCGGGCGTGCATCTGCGCCGCCTCGGCCTGCCCGGCCCCGGCCGGCTCGCTCGGGTAGAACCAGGCGCGGTACGCCGGCTGCAGGGTGTTGGCGCAGAAGAACATCCACTTGTAGTACGCCGCACGCTCCGGCGTGCCGACTGCCGGGGCCAGCCCGGCCTGCGGATGCAGATCGGCCAGCTGCAGCACGATGGCTGCGGCTTCCGTGAGCACTTGACCATCGAGCACCAGCGTGGGCACCACGCCGGCGGGGTTGAGCGCCAGATACTGCGGCGATTTGTGCTCGCCGCGTTCGAAATCCAGCGGGTGCAGTGCGTGCGGAATATCCAGTTCGATCAGCAGCCAATGCACCACCAACGCTGCGGTGCTGGGGGAGTGGTACAGCGTGGCGACCATGCGGGCTCCGGGATCCGTAGGAACAGGCGCGCGAGGCGGGCAAAGCCTGCGCGGCTCACGGCGATTGTGGTTGTTTTTACCGGGCTGTCGAAGACCTGTGTGGTGCAATCACCGCTGCGCCGGCGCGCGCACCGACATCACGACGCCCTCCACACGATGCCGCATGCGCGCATCGTCCCTGCAGCTCACCGGCACCGGCCACACCCGCGCAACGGCGGTGCAGCCGGCTCGATCGCCGCCGTTACTCCACCACCACCGGAATCTTGCCGATGCGCGACTGCCATTGCCGCGGGCCGGTCTTGTGCACCGACTCGCCGCTGGAATCCACCGCGACCGTCACTGGCATGTCCTTGACCTCGAATTCGTAGATCGCCTCCATGCCGAGGTCCTCGAACGCCAGCACGCGGGCGGCCTTGATCGCCTTGGACACCAGATACGCAGAACCACCGACCGCCATCAGGTAGACGGCCTTGTTGTCGCGGATCGCCTCGATCGCCGCATCGCCACGCTCGGACTTGCCGACCATGCCGAGCAGGCCGGTCTGCTCCAGCATCTGCCTGGTGAATTTGTCCATGCGCGTGGCGGTGGTCGGGCCAGCCGGGCCGACGACTTCGTCGCGCACCGGATCGACCGGGCCGACGTAGTAGATGAAGCGATTGGTGAAATCCACCGGCAGGGTTTCGCCGCGGTTGAGCATGTCGATCATGCGCTTGTGCGCGGCATCGCGGCCGGTCAGCAGCTTGCCGTTGAGCAGGATCACTTCGCCCGGCTTGAAGCTGGCCACTTCTTCCTTGCTGATGGTGTCCAGATTCACCCGGCGCGCATTGGTCGGGTTGTAGGTGAGTTTGGGCCAGTCTTCCAGCGACGGCGGATCCAGCATCACCGGGCCGCTGCCATCCAGGGTAAAATGCGCGTGGCGGGTGGCCGCGCAGTTGGGGATCAACGCCACCGGCAAGTTGGCGGCGTGGGTCGGATAATCCTTGACCTTGATGTCCAGCACGGTGGTCAGGCCGCCCAGGCCCTGCGCGCCGATGCCCAGCGCGTTGACCTTTTCGTACAGCTCAAGCCGCAGCTCTTCGGCACGGTTGGAGGCGCCGCGCGCCTGCAGGTCGACGATGTCGATCGGTTCCATCAACGCTTCCTTGGCCAGCAGCATCGCCTTTTCGGCGGTGCCACCGATACCGATACCGAGCATGCCCGGCGGGCACCAGCCGGCGCCCATGGTCGGCACGGTCTTGAGCACCCAATCGACGATGGAATCGGACGGATTGAGCATGGCGAACTTGCTCTTGGCCTCCGAACCGCCGCCCTTGGCCGCGACGATCACTTCCACATGGTGGCCGGGCACGATCTTGGTGTTGACCACTGCCGGCGTGTTGTCGCGGGTGTTGGTGCGTTTGCCGGCCGGGTCGGCCAGCACGCTGGCGCGCAGCTTGTTGTCGGGATGGTTGTAGGCACGGCGCACGCCTTCGTTGACCATGTCTTCCACACCCATGGTGGCGTCGTCCCAGCGCACGTGCATGCCGATTTCCAGGAACACGGTGACGATGCCGGTGTCCTGGCAGATCGGGCGGTGGCCCTCGGCGCACATGCGCGAATTGATCAGGATCTGCGCAATGGCGTCCTTGGCGGCCGGCGATTCTTCGCGCTCGTAGGCGGCGGACAAATTCTTGATGTAGTCGACCGGGTGGTAGTAGCTGATGTACTGCAGCGCATCGGCGACGGACTGGATGAGGTCTTCCTGCTTGATCGAGGTCACGGCTGGCTCTACGGCTGGCGGGGGTGCAATCCGGGCATTTTAGAGCAAACCGCAGGCGCGTCCGGCGGCGGCGTCTATCGCTACGATTGACCGATGCGGCCTTTGGCCGGTCGTCGTCGGCGCAGCGCTGCGGCCGTGCTGCGGTGATGGCAAGCGACGAATCTGCGGACCGTTGCCGGCGCAACGGCTGGCGGTGAGTCCTGTGCGCCAAGGCGAGCCCGCGCCTGCGCGGGCCCTGCCCTTTCCTGCCGCCAGCCAACACCCCGCGCCCACGCCGGGCGCGGCACACTAGCGCGATGTCAGCTTCCCGTTCCGGCGCCACTGCGCCTGCCGCTCCCCGTACCGGCCCTACCCTGCGCGAGCGCCTAGATGCGCTGCGCAATCTGCCGCCGTTCCTGCAGCAGATCTGGCAGACCAGCCGCTGGTTGAGTGCCAGCAGCATCGGCTTGCGCGTGCTGCGCGCGCTGATGCCGGTGGCGACGCTGTACATCGGCAAATTGATCATCGACGAGGCGATCCACCTGGTCGGCCAGCCGTCGGCATTCGACTCGTTTGCGCAGGCCCTGGGCAGCGGCCGCCTGAACCGGCTACTGGAACTGCTGGCGCTGGAACTGGCGTTGGCGATCGGCTCGGACCTACTCGGCCGGCTGGTCGGCTATGCCGATGCGCTGCTGTCGGAGTTGTTCAACAACGCTGCCAGCGTGCGTCTGATGGAACATGCCGCGCAGCTGGATCTGGAGGATTTCGAAGACCCGGACCGGCAGGACAAGCTGGATCGCGCGCGACGCCAGACCATGAACCGCATGAACCTGATGAGCCAGCTGTTCGGCCAGGTGCAGGACGCCATTACCGTGGTCAGCCTGGCGGTGGGCCTGGTGGTCTATGCGCCGTGGCTAATTGTGCTGCTGGCGGTCGCGTTGATTCCGGCCTTCATCGGCGAGGCGCATTTCAATGCGCTCGGCTATTCGCTCAACTTCCAGTGGACGCCGGAACGGCGCCAGCTCGATTACCTGCGCCAGGTCGGCGCCAGCGTGGAGACGGCCAAGGAAGTCAAGATCCTCAACCTGCACCCCTTCCTGATCGCGCGCTACCGCCGGCTAGCCGACAAATTCTTCCAGGCCAACCGTGCGCTGGCACGCAAGCGCGCCATGTGGGGAGCGCTGCTGGCCGCGCTCGGCACCTTGGGCTACTACATGGCCTACGGCTACATCGCCTGGCGCACGGTGCGCGGCGACTTCAGCATCGGCGACCTGACCTTCCTGGCCGGCAGTTTCCTGCGCCTGCGGCAATTGCTGGAAGGCTTGCTGATCGGCTTTTCGCAGGTCGCAGGCCAGGCGCTGTATCTGGACGATCTGTATTCGTTTTTCAACATCGTGCCGGAAATCCGCTCGCGCCCGAACGCACTGCCGGTGCCACGCCCGATCCGCCAGGGCTTCGTGTTCGAAGACGTCGGCTTCCGCTACCCGGACGCGGAACAGTGGACGGTGCGGCACCTGGATTTCGAACTGCGCGCCGGTGAAGTGCTGGCGCTGGTCGGCGAAAACGGCGCCGGCAAGACCACCCTGGTCAAGCTGCTGGCCCGGCTCTACGACCCCGACGAAGGCCGCATCCTGCTCGATGGTCAGGACTTGCGCGACTACGACCTGGACGACCTGCGCGCCAACCTCGGCGTGATCTTCCAGGACTTCGTGCGCTATCACCTGAGCGTTGGCGAAAACATCGGCGTGGGCCAGGTGGACGCGATGGACGACACGCCACGCATCCGCGCCGCCGCGCAACGCGCGATGGCTGGCGAGCTGATCGACAGCCTGCCCGACGGTTACAACCAGTTGATCGGGCGGCGTTTCAAGAACAGCGTGGATCTGTCCGGCGGGCAATGGCAGAAGATCGCCATCGCCCGCGCCTACATGCGCGATGCGCAGCTGATGATCCTGGACGAACCCACCGCCGCGCTGGATGCGCGCAGCGAATTCGAGGTGTTCCAGCGCTTCAAGGAGCTGTCGGACAACCGCACCGCCGTGCTGATCTCGCACCGCTTCTCCAGCGTGCGCATGGCCGACCGCATTCTGGTGCTGGCTGCTGGCCGCATCGAGGCCAACGGCACCCACGAAGAGCTGATGGCGCAGGGCGGCCGGTATGCGGAATTGTTCGAATTGCAGGCGGCGGGGTATCGGTGAGGCAGGGATTCGGGATTGGGGATTGGTAAAAGCTGCCGGCTCATCCGCGAGCCCGGCGCGCTCAGGATCCAGGATCTGCTCTTGCGAATTGCGAATCCCCAATCCCGACTCCCGAATCCCCGCACCCAAATGAGAGTTCATCTCATTTGGCCAGCTTGAGGTAGAATTGGCGCGTACTCCTCCCACGACACGACCGGTATGTCTTCCGCTTTTGGCGCCGAAACGGTGCTTGAGGTCCGTCATTGGACCGATGCCTACTTCAGCTTCACCACGACCCGTGATGCCGGCTTCCGTTTCGAAAACGGGCAGTTCGTGATGATCGGGCTGGAAACCGAAACGCGTCCGTTGCTGCGTGCGTATTCGATCGCCAGCGCCAATTGGGAAGAACATCTGGAGTTCTTCAGCATCAAGGTGCCGGACGGCCCGCTGACCTCGCGGCTGCAGCACATCCAGCCCGGCGACAAGGTGCTGGTCGGCAAGAAACCCACCGGCACGCTGCTGATCAGCGACCTGCACCCCGGGCGCAACCTGTATCTGCTGGGCACCGGTACCGGCCTGGCGCCGTGGCTGTCGATCATCAAGGACCCGGAAACCTACGAGCGTTTCGACAAGGTGATTCTCACCCAGGGTGTGCGGTTCGTGCAGGATCTGGCCTACCGCGATTACTTCGAACGCGAATTGCCGCAGCATGAATTCCTCGGCGACCTGCTGCGCGAGAAATTGCTGTACTACCCGGCGGTCACGCGCGAAGCCTTCGCCAACCAAGGCCGTTTGACCGAGCTGATGGCCGATGGGCGCATGCAGCAGACACTCGGGTTGCCGACACTGGATCCGGCCAACGACCGCTTCATGATCTGCGGCAGCCCGCAGATGCTGGCCGACCTGCGCACCCTGCTCGATAGCCGCGGTTTCCAGACCTCGCCGCGCATCGGCACGCCGGGGCATTACGTGTTTGAGCGTGCATTCGTCGAAAAGTGATGCGACGCGTGCAAGACCCGCGCGGCGCGGCGTTTCATCTGAAGAACCCGAGATCGTAGGAGCGCACTCGGGCGCGACCAGGCGTTACCGGGAAAGCTTCGTCGCGCCCGGGTGCGCTCCTACGGTTCCACTCCCATGCCCTGCCGGATCATGCGCCCAGCGCGCGCTCGATGTCGGCGGCCAACACTTCCGGCTTGGTGGTGGGCGCATAACGTTCCAGTACGCGGCCGTCGCGGCCGACCAGGAACTTGGTGAAGTTCCACTTGATCGCTTCGGATCCGAGCACATCGCGTTGTTCGTGCTTGAGCCATTGCCACAGCGGATGCGCGCCGTTGCCGTTGACCTCGATTTTTGCTGCCAGCGGAAAATCCACCGCATAGTCGAGCGAGCAGAACTGGCGGATCTGCGCCGCATCGCCCGGCTCCTGATGGCCGAACTGATCGCACGGAAAGCCGATCACCACCAGCCCACGTTCGCGATAACGCTGCCACAGCGCCTGCAGCCCCGCGTATTGCGGCGTAAACCCGCACTTGGAGGCAACATTGACCACCAGCAGGACGTTGCCGGCGTAATCGCGCATCGACTGGGTGCGACCTTCCAGGTCGGTGAAGGCGAAGGTGGAGATGTCGCTCATGGTTGCCCTGCAGTGTGCGAGACGGGCAGCGTACCGTAGCCGCCTGCACGACGGCCATGCGGCGGGGAAAGATTGCCAAGGGCAGTCGTGCGGCAGATCGCCTGCCGCGCGACACGCCGGGATCGTCAAGCAGACGCCCCGGCAGCTCGCCGAGGTCGCCCGAAGACCGCTAGCGCGTACTGCCACAAAGTGCGACGGGCACACTGCCGGCGGCGGTACAGGCCCAGCTTGCATCGACTCGCGCGATTGCAGGGCGAGCAACGGTTGTGCCCGCCTGATCGCGTCGCCTTGGCTTGGCAGCCATGCCTTTTGTCACACGCCTGTCCCGACGGGCTGGGTTAGCCTCGGCGGTTCGCACTTTGGAGCAACTCTCTTGACCACCCGTCTCGCTTTTGCCCTGGCCGCCTCCCTGGGACTTGCCATGCCGTCCTACAGCATCGCCGCCCCCGCTGCCACGCAGGCCGCCACCCAAGCCAATCCCTTTTTTGCCGACAGCACGCTGCCGCTGCATTACCCACAGTTCGACAAAATTAAGGACAGCGATTTCGCACCTGCCTTCGATGCCGGCATGGCCGAACAGTTGAAGGAAGTGGAAAAAATCGCCAACCAGAAAGCCAAGCCCAGCTTCGACAACACCATCATCGCGCTGGAAAAGAGCGGCGCCACGCTCGACCGTGCCACCACGGTGTTCTTCAATCTGGTGGGCGCAGACACCAACGACGCACGCAAGAAGTTGCAGGCCGACTATTCGGCGAAGTTCGCAGCGCACCGCGATGCGATTTCGCTCAACGGCAAGCTGTTCGCACGCATCCAGACCTTGTACGACCAACGCGCCACCCTGGGGCTGGATGCGCAAGGCGTGCGCCTGGTCGAGAAGTACTACAGCGACTTCGTGCGCGACGGCGCCAAGCTCTCCGACGCCGACACGACCACGCTCAAGACCATGAATGCCGAGCTGGCCAACCTGGGCACCACCTTCAGCCAGAACGTGCTGGCCGAAGTGAATGCTGCCGCTGTGGTCGTGGACGACGTCAAGCAGCTGGACGGTTTGTCGCAGGAGCAGATTGCCGCCGCCGCCGAAGCGGCCAAGGCGCGCAAGCTCGATGGCAAGTACGTCATCGCCTTGCTCAACACCACCGGCCAGCCGCCGCTGACCCAGCTGAAAAATCGCGAGCTGCGCAAGAAGATCTATGACGCCTCGGTGTCGCGCGGCAGCCACGGCGGCCAGTACGACAACACCGCGCTGGTGTCGCGCATCATGAAGCTGCGCGCCGACAAGGCCAAGCTGCTGGGCTTCCCCACCTATGCCGCCTACTCGCTGGAAAACCAGACCGCCAAGACGCCCGAAGCGGTGAACGCGATGCTGGGCAAACTGGCGCCGGCTGCGGTGGCCAATGCCAAGCGCGAAGCCGCTGATCTGCAGGCCATGATCGACAAGGAACAAAAGGCCGCGCGCAAGCCGACGTTCAAACTGGAAGCTTGGGATTGGGCCTACTACAGCGAGAAGGTGCGCCAGGCCAAGTACAACTTCGACGAATCCCAGCTCAAGCCGTACTTCGAACTGAAGAACGTGCTGGAAAACGGCGTGTTCTATGCGGCCAATCAGGAATATGGCCTGACCTTCAAACAGCGCACCGACCTGCCGACCTACCGCGACGACATCACCGTCTACGACGTGTTCGACGCGGACGGCAAGCAGCTGGCGATCTTCATTGCCGACATGTATGCGCGCGAATCCAAGCGCGGCGGCGCATGGATGAACTCGTACGTCTCGCAGTCGGAGCTGACCGGCTTCAAGCCGGTGGTGGCCAATCACCTCAACATTCCCAAGCCGCCGGCCGGCCAGCCGACGCTGCTGACCTGGGATGAAGTGACCACCATGTTCCATGAGTTCGGGCATGCGCTGCACGGCATGTTCTCCGACGTCAAATACCCGTATTTCTCCGGCACCAGCGTGCCGCGCGACTTCGTCGAGTTCCCCTCGCAGGTCAACGAAATGTGGGCCGACGAACCATCCATCCTGAAGAACTACGCCAAGCATTACCAGAACGGCACCCCGATGCCGCAGGCATTGCTGGACAAGGTGATTGCCGCATCCAAGTTCAACCAGGGCTTTGCCACCACCGAATACCTGGGTGCGGCGATGCTGGATCAGAACTGGCACCAGGTCAGCGCCAGCCAGGTACCGGACGCCGCCGGCGTGATGGCATTCGAAGCCAAGGCGCTGCAGCAGGACGGCATTGCCTACGCGCCGGTGCCGCCGCGCTACAAGACCCCGTATTTCAGCCACATCATGGGCGGTTACGCGGCAGGCTACTACGCCTACATCTGGTCGGAAGTGCTGGACGCCAACACCCAGCAGTGGTTCAAGCAGCACGGTGGCCTGAGCCGCGCCAATGGCGATCGTTTCCGCAAGACCCTGCTTTCGCGCGGCGGTAGCGTGGATGCGATGGAGCTGTTCCAGAACTTTGCCGGGCATGCGCCGCAGATCGAGCCGCTGCTCGAAAAGCGCGGTCTCAGCGCGCAAGGCGGCGATGGTGCCACTGCGGAATCGCCGCAGTCCAAGCCGTAGATCCGGCTGCACGATCCGCGTGCGGTCATCGGGCCGCGTGCTTGGCAACAGGATCGGCATGTCCCCTGCGGGCATGCCGATCTCGCACACCAGACGCGACATCCAGTTGCTCGCGATGGTATCGGCAAGTGCTTGTTTGAGGACCGATGAGCCGACACGCCGCCCTGAGCGATCAGGGCGGCCTTTTGCTGGCTGGGTTTGCAACGCCTTATCGCACGCGCAACGCGCAACGCGCAGTGCTTAGAGTTCGACCGCGTCCACGCCATCCAGCAGCTTTTTCAGCAGCTTCTCCAGACGCAACTGCTCGGCCTCGCTCATGCTGGCGGTCTCTGCATGCAACAGCGTGCAGGCATCGGGCAACAGGCTTTCGATCAAGGCCGAGCCTGCGGGCTGCAGCGTCAGTACGATCTTGCGCCGATCCTCGGGGCTGCTGGTGCGCGAGATCAGGCCTTTCTCGCACAGTTGATCGGTCAGCCGGGTGATGTTGGCCGGCTTTTCGCTGGCGGCTTCGGCCACCTCGGTCGGAGTGATCGATTGCTCCGGTGTGCCATAGAGCATCATCAAGATCTCGTATTCCGGCGGACTGAGGCCATAAGGCTTGAGTCGCACGCACCCGAGCGTATGCAGGCGCTTGTAGAGATGCTTGATCAGTCTCACCAATATTGCCGGCTCCCGCGGGAACGCCGGATAACGCACGCAGGTGTGGTCCACGCGACTTGCGGTTGGATCGAAACTACTCATATCACCCGTTGGAGTACGTTGCTGAATGGCCGGGCCATTCAATCACATCATGCGCGATGCGACACCTCAGCGCGCGAAGAGATGTACATATTCCGGTGCGACCGAAGGCAATAATGTGGAGGCAGCGACCTCTGCCATCTGCGTGCCATCCGAGTAGGGACCAACCTGATAGGGCGCAAATACAAAGCGCACGGCAGTGATCTGCCCATTTGCATTCAATACCGGTACGAACTGCGCAAAATTCTCCGCCTGCGCTGCGGTGCCTTCGGCAATCATGCGATCGGCCGAAGCCACCTGCTCAGCCTGCTCTTCTACCGGCACGCGATCTTGCTGGACACGCTGGGTCGCTGCTGCATGCAATTGCGCCGCGACCTCCCGGCCGATCTTTTCCCAGCCTGCCGGATCCGGAATCAGCGCTTGTGCGGTCAATTGCTTGCGCTCCTTGACCAACCAGACGAAGCGCGCCACCAGCGGCTCGCCATGCGCACCGCCGGTGTACCTGCTGCCGTCGGCGGAAATCACGATCAGGTCCGGGGTTTGCAACACGGTTTCGAATGCCAACGACAGCTCGTACGGCGCCGGCGGCTTGTCGTTGCCCAGGCCGGAAACCGCCTGCATCAGTTCGGCACGCGCATCCTGCGCATAGCCGCGAATGAGCGCAGTGAGTTCCGGATATGCATCCAGCCCGCGCGGATAGCTGATGCCCACCATGTAGGCCGGTGCATGTTCGATCACATCTTCCAGCGGACCGCTCTGTACGACAGTCGGCTCTGCAGGCGGCGCCGCCGCGGGCGCCGCATCGGCTGCCGGCGCACTTGGCTCTGCCGTTGTCGGTGCGCGCTGCGTACACCCTGCCAACACGGCCAGCACCAGCAAGCCCTGCACTGCCTTGAATCCAAGCAACCGCCCCATTACCACCCGCTCCCCTGATATGCATCGTGTTACGAAAAGAACCGCTGCTGGTCAGGCCAGCAGATCGTGATACTGCGGATGTCGCCGCAGATATGCATCGGCATAGCTGCACGCCGGAATCACCTTCAAACCGTGCTGCCGTGCGAATGTCAAAGCGTCCTCGACCAATGCCGCGGCAACGCCGCGTCCGCTGATCGCGTCCGGCACCTGCGTGTGCGTGATGGTCATGATCTCACCCTCGCGCCGATAGGCCAGCTCGGCGCGATGTCCATCGGTGTCTATGTTGAAACGCTGCCGGTCCGGATCGTGTTCTGCGTGCACTGTCGACGCCTCTCTCAAGTTCTGCGCCAGCAAGAGTAAGGCGCAGTGTGACCAGCGCGATGCCGCGCCTGCGTGAAAGTGAATCGATGCTGTGATCGGCTGCGCAGCTTGCGCAACGCGCCCTCAAGTTCGCCCGGGGAGCGCCGATAGCTAACCCGAAGGCAATCGCGGCAACCGGTGTGCGGAAGCAGCGACGTCTTCGCCTTACCTACGAGGAGCCACCGCATGAACAACGATTCGGCAGGACACAGCGCAGACAGCGACAGCTCGTTGCTGGAGGGCTTGTTCCAGTTCGCTCTCAAGGGCGACACCCACAATCCGGATTTCACGCAGCTCAACGATACGGTGTACGAGCGCCTGCAGCAGGCCTACGGCGTGGCATCCAGCGCCGATCAGGAACGCAACGCGGCCTGAGCTGGCGCATCGCTGCGCAGCGGCCTCATCCGCTGTGCAGTCGTTGATCCCATCCAATACGTCTGTCGAGACCGTGCCATCGCGCGTGTCTGACATGGCTCGGCCGTATCGGGCCGGCTTCTGACCCGCTTCCCGCAACGCTCCGGTCCGTACACGCCGGCAGTCGTCGGGCATCCCATCGCGCTAGCTGGCAACCACGCGTTCGGCCTGCAGAAGGGACACGCTGGCCGCGCACAAAAGTTCACTCTCTAACCGCGGCAGCGTCCAGCGCGTTGAGCTTGGGCGAGCGTCACCATCGCCGGCCGCGCTCAGCCGAAGCGCGGGTTGGACAGCTGCTCCAGGAACACCTGCCACACGCGCGGTTCCATGATCAGCATGAACATCACGCCGAACGCAGCGCCAGCCAGATGCGCGCTGTGGTTGATGCGATCGCCGCCGCGGCGGTCCATCCACAGGCTGTAGCCCACATAGAACACCGCGTAGAGAATCGCCGGGGCCGGAATGAACAGCACCAGGATGATCGTCCACGGTTGCAGTAGGATGAAGGCAAACAGCACAGCCGACACCGCACCGGATGCGCCCAGGCTGAGGTAATTCGGATTCTTCTGGTTCTTCAGGTAGCTCGGCAGGATCGAGACCACCAGTGCGGCCAGATAGAACAGCGGATAGGTCAGCACGCTGCCGGTGAGCTGGGCCATCACGTTCTCGATCACCCGGCCGAAGAAGAACAGCGTGATCATGTTGAAGATCAGGTGCCCCAGATCGGCGTGGATGAAGCCATAGGTCACCAGGCGATCGTATTGCTTGTGCTTGTCTACCGCCGGCGGCCACAGGATCAGCCGGTCGCTCAACTTGCGATTGTTGAACGCCATCCACGAGACGATGCCGGTGATGGCGATCAGGATCAGGGTAATCATGCAGACCTCAGGCAGTACGGTAATTGTCGACCATGCGATACCGGCGTGCGTACAAGCCGAAGGCAAGTGCCGCCAGGAACGCGAAGGCCGCGAAGAAGAACATCAAGAAGGCCGCTTCACTGAGCCCAGTATCGGCGATATGCGCAGTCACCGTCGCATTGCGCACCGCCACGTTGGACAGCAGCACCCATAGATTGCCGACGGTGGTAGTGAGATACCAGAAACTCATCACCACGCCCTTCATCGACGTCGGCGCCTGGCTGTAGGCGAACTCGATGCCGGTGGCCGACACCAGCACCTCGCCGAAGGTGAGCAGTGCGTACGGCAGGATCTGCCAGGCGATGTGCATCGGCTCGCCACCGTCCATCACCATCTGGATCGCGCCTACCGCCACCCAGGCCACGCCACTGAAGGCGATGCCGCTGGTCATGCGGCGCAAGGGGGTCGGCTCCCAGCCACCACGGCGCAACAGCGGGTACAGCACCAGGTTGTTGAAGGGGATCAGCAGCATCACCAGCAGCGGATTGAGCGCCTGCATCTGGGAAGCGGTGAACCAGGCTGGCATGGTCATCTCGCGCCCCTGCAGCACCCAGGTCGAGGCCTTCTGGTCGAACAACGAAAAGAACGGCGTCACCAGCGCAAAGATCACCAACACCCGCAACAGCGCACGCACGCCTTCCACCGCAACATCCGGATGGGTGCCACGCGCACGTTCCAGCTGCCACCAAGTCCCGCCGCCGATCCCGGCCAGCAACAGCACCAGCGCAATGCACAGGCACACGACGATGCCCAATTGCTCGACCAGCGCGAAGCCGGCCAGCGCCAGCAACACCGAGACGACCGCCAGCATCAAGCCTGGACGCCCCTGCCCGGGCGCGTGCGTCAATAACGCAGTGCGCACCACCGCACCGAACCCATGCGGGTCCTTCGGCGGCAGCGGCACCAAGACATAGCGCTTGCGCCCCAGCCAGAACACCAGGGTCGCCACAAACATCAGGATCCCTGGAATGCCGAATGCCCAGGCCGGGCCAAGATTCTTCAGCGCCAGCGGAATCAGCAGCGAGGCGAACAGCGAGCCGAAGTTGATGATCCAGTAGAAGGCGTCGAACACCACCTTGGCCAGGTGCTTGTTGGACTGGTCGAACTGGTCGCCCATGAACGAGGCCACCAGCGGCTTGATGCCACCTGCGCCCAGCGCGATCAGGCCCAGACCCAGAAAAAATCCGTCGCGGCTGCCTTCGAACAGCGCAAGGCAGGCATGCCCGGCGCAATACACCAGGCTGAACCACAGGATGGTGTTGTACTTGCCGAAAAAGCGGTCGGCCAGCCAACCGCCCAGCAACGGGAAGAAATACACCCCGATCATGAAACTGTGCAGGATGTGCTTGGCCTCGGCTTCGCGCCCTGGCCCGCTGATTTCCTGCAGCAACAGCGAGGTGATCAGGAACTGCACCAGGATGTTGCGCATGCCGTAGAAGCTGAAACGCTCGCAGGCCTCGTTGCCGATGATGAAAGGAATCTGGCGCGGCAGCCGCGCCCCGGCAGAAGCGCCTGGCGAGATGGAGGTGGTCAAAGGCAGTCCGGTCATGCTGAAAACAGGCCCTATCGTACCGGCGCCCGCCCGCCGACCGCCATTGCCCGCCCGAACATGTCGGACGCGGGCGCTCAGCGGACGCAGCTGGCGGACCTCGCCCAGCGTGATCGGTGTCGTCCAGGTTGGCCGACAACGCCATGGCGCCAAGCGTTGCACGGCAGCCGCGTAGCCTGCGCCTCCTCGAATGTTGCTCACCCGGTCAACGGAAAGCCCTAGCGTGTCCGGGTGAAACCCACGCTTGGCACCGATCACAGCAAGACCATGACGCAGTGCAGATTGGCCTTGCACGTCGGCTCGGCTACATTGCAAACGTTTTCCTGGAACACTGGACCGCTGGATGCCCCGCTTCACTCGCCTTGCCCTGAGCCTGTTGCTGCTGACTTCCGCCCCCGCCGCGCTGGCTGCCGCGCCGCTGACCACCCAGGCAGAGCGCAGCGGTTTCATCCAGACCGGCCGCTACGACGAAGTCATTGCACTGTGCGATGCGTTTGCGCAGCGCTACCCGCAGGCGGTGCGTTGCCTCCAGTTCGGCACCACGCCCGAGGGCAGGCCGATGAAGGCCTTGATCGCCTCCACCAGTGGCGCACTCGACGCGCAATCGGCCGCGCAACGCAAGCTGCCGGTGGTTTTGGTCCAGGGCGGCATCCATGCCGGCGAGATCGATGGCAAGGATGCGGGCTTTCTGGCCCTGCGCGAGTTGCTCGACGGCAAGGCCGGCCACGGCGTGCTCGACAAGCTGGTGTGGGTGTTCGTGCCGGTGTTCAACGTCGATGGGCATGAGCGCTTCGGTGCCTGGAACCGCCCCAACCAGCGCGGTCCCGAGCAGATGGGCTGGCGCACCACCGCGCAGAACCTCAATCTCAACCGCGATTACGTCAAGGCCGACGCGCCGGAAATGCAGGCCATGCTGCAACTGGTGCAGCAATGGGACCCGTTGATGTATGTAGACCTGCACGTCACCGACGGCGCCAAGTTCGAGCACGACGTCTCGGTGCAGGTGGAACCGGTGCATGCCGGCGATGCGGGCTTGCAGCGCGATGGCACACGCTGGCGCGACGCAGTGCTCGCCGATCTGAAAAAACAGGGCTCCTTGCCGCTGCCGTACTACCCGTCCTTCGTGCACGAAGACGACCCCAGTTCCGGCTTTGCCGATGATGTGTCGCCGCCACGCTTTTCGCACGGCTATTTCCTGCTACGCAACCGCTTCGGCATGCTGGTGGAAACGCATTCGTGGAAGGATTACCCCACCCGTGTGCGGATCACCCGCAATGCCATCGTCTCGGTGTTGCAGCAGGCCGCACGCCATGGCACGCAGTGGCGCGCCGATGCATTGGCTGCCGATCAGCGCGCCACGCGTCTGGCCGGCACGACCGAACCGTTGAGCTTCGCTGCGGGCCCAGACGCACGCACCGTTGCGTTTCGTGGCTATGCGTATACGCGCACACCGTCGCCGATTTCCGGTGCACTGATGACGCACTACGACGAAAGCAAGCCGCAAGTCTGGAAGGTGCCACTGCGCGACCAGATCAAGCCCGATGTGGTGGTGGACGCGCCACGCGGCGGCTACCTGGTCCCGGCTGCGCAAGCCGCCCTGGTGGGCGAAAAACTGCGCCTGCATGGTATCCAATTCACGACCATCGGCACTGCGGCGCAGCGGCCGGTGCAAACCTTCCGCGCCGAAGCGGTCAAGTTCGCAGCACGCTCCAACGAAAGCCACCAGACAGTGGAACTCAGCGGGCAATGGCGCAATGAAACCCGCAGCGTGCCGGCCGGCTCGTTGTTCGTGCCGATCGCGCAACCCAAGGCGCGCCTGGTGATGGCGATGCTGGAACCGCAGGCACCGGATTCGCTGCTGCAGTGGGGCTTTTTCAATACCGCGTTCGAGCGCAAGGAATACATGGAAGCCTACGTCGCCGAAGAGGTGGCGCGCCAGATGCTTGCGCGCGATGCCGCGTTGAAGGCGCAGTTCGAACAGCGCATCGCCAGCGATCCGGACTTTTCCAACAACCCGCAGGCGCGGCTGGAATTTTTTGCCAAGCGCCACGCATCGTGGGATGAGCGCTACCAGCTCTATCCGGTACTCCGCACCGCGCAGACCGACTTCTAACCGCCTGCCGATTCTGCACGCGTCGGCGCGGCATCACCGCGCCTTCCAGACGTGGGCACTTAGTGCCCCTCTCATATGTTTTGACCCAGCACCACAAGGATATTCCGTGCCACAGCTCGATATGAAACCGTTTACAGTCCGCAAATACCGTCCGCGCCCCCTGGTCCTGGCGGTCGTGATGGGCTTGGGCATCGCCCTGACCGCGCCGCTGGCAGTTGCGCAAGGCGCGCCCTCTTCGCAGCCGTGGATGGACACTGCATTGACCCCGGACCAGCGCGCCGACCGCCTGCTGGCGCAGATGAGCGAGGATGAAAAATTCCAGATGCTGCGCAGCTATTTCGGCCTGGGCACCGACAAGATTCCCAAGCCCGAAGGCGCGCTCGGTTCGGCCGGCTACGTTCCCGGCATTGCGCGCCTGGGCATTCCCGCCCAGCAACTGGCCGATGCCGGCGTGGGCGTGACCAACCCCGGCGGCATCCGCAAGGGCGACTACGCCACCGCGATGCCATCCGGACCGTCGACCGCATCGAGCTGGAACAGGCAACTGGCGTATACCGGCGGCAAGACCATGGGGCGCGAATCCTGGCAGCAAGGCTTCAACGTGTTGCTCGCCGGCAGCGTCAATCTGCAGCGCGACCCGCGTAATGGGCGCAACTTCGAATACGCCGGTGAAGACCCGTTGCTGGCCGGCACCATGGTCGGCGAATCGATTCGCGGCGTGCAAAGCGAGCATGTGCTGTCCACGATGAAGCACTTCGCACTCAACGATATGGAAACAAGGCGCAACTTTCATAGCGCGCAGATCGGCGAGCAGGCGATGCACGAATCGGACCTGCTGGCCTTCGAGATTGCGCTGAAGATCGGCGACCCGGCCTCGGTGATGTGTTCGTACAACAAGATCAACGGCACCTATGGTTGCGAGCACGATTACCTGCTCAACCAGGTGCTCAAGCAGGAATGGAAATACCCCGGTTACGTGATGTCCGATTGGGGCGGCGTGCATAGCGGTTCCAAGGCGGCGTTGGCCGGGCTGGATCAACAATCGGCTGGCGAAGTGTTCGACGCGGCGGTGTTTTTCGATACGCCGTTGCGCATGGCGGTGTCTGCCGGCGTGGTGCCGCGCGCGCGCTTCGACGACATGGTCAGGCGCGTGTTGCGTAGCCTGTTCGCGCATGGCGCTTTCGATCACCCCACCCAGCGCCAACCCATCGATGGCAAGGCCGGTCTGTTGGCTGCGCAACATGTGGCCGAAGAAGGCAGCGTGTTGCTGCGTAACGAGCAAGCCACATTGCCGTTGTCCAAGGACGTGCGTCGCATTGCCGTGATCGGTGGCTACGCCGACAAGGGCGTGATGTCCGGCGGCGGCTCCTCGCGCGTGGACTACACCATCAACGGCGGCAACGCGGTACCGGGCATCACGCCGACCACCTGGCCTGGCCCGGTGATCATCCACCCGTCTTCGCCGCTGCAGGCGCTGCGCGCCGCGTTGCCGAATGCGCAAATCGATTATGTAGACGGCACCGACCGCGCCGCTGCCGCACGCGCCGCCAAGGCGGCCGATGTGGCGATCGTGTTCGCCACCCAGTGGGCGGCCGAATCGGTGGATCTGCCGGACATGCGCTTGCCCGACAACCAGGACGCGTTGATCGAAGCGGTGGCCAAAGCCAACCCGAGGACCACCGTGGTGCTGGAAACCAACGGACCGGTGCGCATGCCGTGGGCCGAGCGCGTGCCGGCGGTGCTGCAGGCGTGGTATCCGGGCATCGGTGGCGGTGAGGCGATCGCCAACCTGCTGACCGGCGCGGTGAATCCCTCCGGCCACCTGCCGGTGACCTGGCCGGTGGACGAATCGCAGCTGCCGCGTCCGTCGATTCCGGGGCTGGGCTTCAAGCCGGCCAAGCCTGGCGAAGACACCATTGACTACGCCATCGAAGGCGCTAACGTCGGTTACAAGTGGTTCGCCGCGCGCAAGCTGACACCACGCTACCCATTCGGCCACGGCCTGTCGTACACGCAGTTCCGCATGGGCGGGCTGCAGGTGGAGGCAAGCGGCAGCCAGCTCACCGCCAGCTTCGAGGTGGAAAACACCGGCTCGCGCGAAGGCGCCGCCGTGCCGCAGCTCTACGTCACCCTGCCCGACGGCCACGCCACCCCGCTGCGCCTGATCGGCTGGCAGAAGCTCACGCTAAAGCCCGGCGAAAAACGCAGCGTGCAGGTGGTGGCAGAGCCCAGGACCCTGGCCGACTTCGATGCCCAGGCACGTCGCTGGACGATCGCCGCAGGCACGTACCGCGTACAACTGGCGCGCTCGGCGAGCGAGCCGGTGCAAACTGCCCAGGTCACGCTGCAGGCGGCACAGTTGCCGTGAGCGCACGTGGCGCATGCACTAACCCGTGCGTGCGCCACCATCGGGCCGGTTCGGTTGCCATACTGCGTACGGGCGACGAAAAAAATGTGCCGGGTGCGTTGACAGCCTCGCGCGCAGCTTGCACAATTCGCCCCCTGAGTCGCCCAGGTGGCGGAATTGGTAGACGCACTAGCTTCAGGTGCTAGCGGGGGCAACTTCGTGGAGGTTCGAGTCCTCTCCTGGGCACCACGACTCACGGTAGATCGTAAAAAACCTCGCTTCGGCGGGGTTTTTTGCGTTTGGGCGATCGCCTGGGCTGGGCAGCGCGCTGCGCTGATCGACAGTGCGCTGCCGCCTGCTCGGCCATCGGGTCGGGCGCGCTACTGGCAGTCGAAGGATGCGCTCCGCTCGGCTGCGGGCATGGGGTCGCTGCGCAAGGTGCCTGTGCAGGTGCGTGCGTCATCGCTGATGCGCAGGGACACCTGCACTGCCTCACCGTACGCGCAAACCACATAGGTGCCGTGCGGGTCTGCATCATCGAAACGCCAGACCCAGTGCGCCACGCCACGCGGCTGCGCTGCTTCCGCGTTGCGCGGCACCAGTGCGGCACGCTCGCGGGGGGTGGCCCGAATACACGCCAATCGACGCTAACCGCAGCGCCTGGTGCGGGTCGACGCCGAGCTGCGCGCCCACCGGCAGGTCCGGGCTCTGCAAGGTGCCATCGGTGATGTGCAACGCGGCCGGGCACTGCAATGTGGGTTCGGCCAAGGCAGGCAAGGCAAGCACCGGTGCGAGAAGCACCGTTATGCACCGCAATGATCCAACGAACGACGTCCCTGCCATGATCGCAAACCCCTTGCGTGCAACTGCACCGTACGAAGCGGCAACATTGCCGCGTTTTGAAACCAGACCGCGCTGCAGACCTGGCCACGCTGGCCTGCAGCGCGTCGCGTGGCTTACTTGCTGCCGGCCATCTGCTCAAGATAATCGGTCAGATAATGCTCGGGATTGATCTGCTCCGACACACCGGCGTCATAGCCGACGCGCGCCGGCTTCGCCGCACCTGGCAGGTACAACTCGCCACCACCTTCGTCGAGGATCAGCAGCACATACGGACGGCCTTTCAGCTGAACCGTGTAGCGGGTGTCCTTTTGCGTGGCGGCCGTCGTTGCCAGCAGGATCTTGTCGTCGATCTCGCTGTCGGCACCGGTCACCTGCATCAGCGCCTGATTCTTTTCGCGCGGGCCGTAACGCAAGGTCGACACCTTGACGCCATCGCTGGAGCTATACGCCTTGGCTTGCTTGGCCACCTCCGGACGTGCGGCCGCGGCCTGCGTCTGCGCAACGGCAGCGATGCCAAGGAGTGGAATGAGCAATGTCGTCGCACAGACGCGACGCCATGAGGATCGAAACATCATCGAAGCTTCCTTGTGTGATGAAAAACGCAGGCGGCATGCCCGCGCACGACGCCGCGCGTGGCCCTCGCGGAAAAAACAGGACCGCGCTAGCGGCAGCGACGCATGCTACCCCAACCCCTGCGAGATCGCCTGGCACCTTACCTGCGCAAGCGGCCCATCGTGCGCGCATGAGAGCCGCCCTCACGCTGCCAACCAATGGTGGATCCGGCCGTGTTGACGCCCCGCCCTAAGCTGGTCTGCAGCACCGGCGTTTTCGGTGCGTAGCGCATGGGCAAATGCCCGCATGTCGCCATCAGCCGGCGAGTGCAGCGGAAAGGCGATGCGTGTTTTTCGAGATGGCACCGACGCCAAACGAACCGCTTGCCCACCGAGAACGCGGCAAAGAGCTGCTCCGGCGTCGCTGGCTGTGTGGTGTCCAGATCGGCAAGCCCATCGACGACGCGAAATAGCGGCTTGCCGTTGTGCACCACAGACACCGCCGACGATGCTGTAACGCTCTGGACAGAAGGGCTCAGTGCCCCCCTGCTGCTGCCGCGCTCCCGGCGCCGGCACCGAACGGCGGCTTTGCCAGCCACAGGAAGAAGATGATCGCCAGGAAGGTCCATCCAAGCAGATAGAAGATGTCGTTGAAGCCCATCTGCGAAGCCTGGTGGTTGATCATGTTATTGAGCGATGCCGCGCCGCGTTGCAGGTCGCCCTGCCCCATCGCGGTCACCTGCTCCTGCATGCCGGGCGTGTACACCGAAATGTGCTCGGTAATGTGCGCGTGGTGCACCTGGGTACGGCGTGCCCACAGGTAGGTCGTCAACGACGCGGCGAAACTCCCGCCCAGCGTGCGCAGGAATGTGGCCAGGCCCGAACCCGCCGCGATCTCGCGGCCATCCAGATCCGACAACAGAATCTGCAACACCGGCATGAAGAACAATGCCACGCCTACGCCCATCACCAACTGGATCGTGGCCACATGGCCGAAGTCCACCTGCAGGTTGAAATTGGAGCGGAAGAAGCTGGTGAAGGACATGAAGATAAAGGCGATGGTCGCCAGCATGCGCAGGTCGAAGCGCAGCGCGTATTTACCCACGAATGGCGTCATCAGCACCGGCAGGATGCCGATCGGCGCAGTCGCAAGGCCGGCCCAGATCGCGGTGTAACCCATATCGCGCTGCAGCCATTGCGGGATCAGCAGGCTCACGCTGAAGAACGCGGCATATGCGACCACCATCGCCAAGGTGCCGGCGCGGAAATTGCGATGCCGGAACAGCTTGAGATCGACGATGGGATCCTTGTCGGTCAACTCCCAGATCACGAACACCACCAGCGCCACTGCCGCGATGCAGGCCAGCACCACGATCTTGTCGGAAGAGAACCAGTCCTCGTCATTGCCCAGATCCAGCACCAACTGCAGGGCGCCCACGCCAACCACCAGCAGGATCAGGCCGATGTAGTCCATGCGCGGCTTTTCGAGCTGTTCGGGGCGATGCCGCAATTGCGAACCCACGATACTGCTGGCGATCACGCCCAGCGGCACGTTGATCAGGAAGATCCATTCCCAGCTGTAGTTGTCGGTGATCCAGCCGCCGAGAATCGGCCCGGCGATCGGGGCCACCACGGTAATCATCGCCAGCAACGCCAGCGCCTGTCCGCGTTTTTCGCGCGGATAGATCGACACCAGCAGACTCTGGGTGATGGGATACATCGGGCCGGCAACGAATCCTTGCAGCGCGCGCGCCACCACCAGCATCCCCATGCTCTGCGCCAGGCCGCACAGCAGCGAGGCAATGGTGAACGCCAGCGTGGACCACACGAACAACTTGGTTTCGCCAAACCGGCGACTCAACCAACCGGTCAGCGGCAGCGCAATGGCAGTGCTGACGGCGAACGAGGTGATCACCCAGGTAGCCTGCTGCGAACTGGCGCCGAGGTTCCCGGCGATGGTCGGCAGCGAGACGTTGGCGATGGTGGTGTCCAGCACCTGCATGAACGAGGCCATGGCCAGGCCCACGGTGCACAACGCCACGCTGGCCGGGCGAAATCCGGCGGCCGGCGCCGGTGCCGCCGGGCCGCCGGGCGCGGTGGGAGCTTGCGAAGACATGGTGGCTTAGCCCGCCTTGCTGGCAGCCTGCGAGGGCAGGTTGTCCTGGATGATGCGTTGGATGTCGGCGTCGGCAGCCTTGAGCTGCTGCGCATACACGTCGGTGGCGAACACCGCGCCGTTGGCGACCTGGGTCGGCAGCACGCTGCCCTGCTGATCGTGCAGGTTCACATCGACCTTCATCGACAGGCCAATCCGCAGCGGATTGCTGGCCAGCTGCTTGGAATCCACTGCAATGCGCACCGGCACGCGCTGCACGATCTTGATCCAGTTACCGCTGGCGTTTTGCGCCGGCAACAGCGAGAACGCGCTGCCGGTGCCCAGGCCCAGGCTCTGGATACGGCCGGTGTAGCTCACGCCGCCGCCGTACAGATCAGAATGCAGTTCCACTTCCTGGCCCAGGCGCATGTGCTTGAGCTGGGTTTCCTTGAAATTGGCTTCCACCCACACCTGCTCCAGCGGCACCACCGCCATCAACACGCTGCCCGGCTGCACGCGCTGACCCACCTGCGCCGAACGCCGTGCGACATAGCCGGACACCGGCGCCACCACGCCGGTGCGCGCATGGTTCAAATACGCCTGACGCAGTTGTGCGGCGGCGGTCTGCACGTCCGGCTGGTTGGCCACCGCGCTGTCGTCCACCAACGCTCGGTTACGCTCCAAGCTCTCGCGCGAGCCGCTTACGGCCGCTTCGGCGGCGGCCAGTTCGTCGCGGGCATGCGCCAGTTCTTCGTTGGAGATCGCGCCGGTGGCGGCCAGATTCTTACGCCGTGCGAAGTCCGAGCGCGCACTGCGCAGCGTGACTTCGCGAGCGGACAACTCCGCTTGCGCACCTTCCACGGTGCGATACAGACCGCGCACCTGACGCACGGTCTTGGCCAGGTTGGCTTCGGCCTGCTGCAAGGCGACCTCGGTGTCGGCCGGATCCAGCTGCACCAGCAACTGGCCGCGCTCCACACGCATGCCGTCTTCGGCGCCGATGCTGACCACGGTACCGCCCACCATCGGGGTGATCTGCACCTGGTTGCCCTGCACATACGCATCGTCGGTGTCTTCGTGCCAACGGCCGACCAGGAAGTACCACACCACCAGACCGATGATCGCCAGGATCACCACAATGGCCACGATGCGCAGCGCAGCGCGGCGCTTGCTGGGCGCGGCCGGTGCGGGTTGAGGAGAAGTTGAAGTCGTCTGGCTCATCGTCGATGTCTCAGGAATTCGGTTGTGCGGAAGTGGGCGCGGCGTGGGCGGTGTCGCGTGCGGGTTCCGGCGTGAATCCGCCGCCCAGCGCACGCTGCAACCTCACCGAGGCCAGAAGTTGTTGCGACTGCAGCCCGGCCATGCGTTGGCGTGCGAGGAGCAACTGCTCCTGTACGCTGAGCACTTCCAGATAGCTGCCGATGCCGGCGCGGTAACGCTGCTGGGCCAGATCGAAGGCGGCCGTGGCGGTCTGCACGGCATCGTTCTGCGCCTGCGCGCGTTGCTCCAGCGAACGCACGGCGGTGACCTGGTCGGCCACTTCGCGCAGCGCAGAGATCACTTTCTGGTTGTAGTCGGCCACGGCCAGGTCGTATTGCGCGTCGCTGCCGGCCAGATTGGCGCGCAGCTTGCCGCCGTCGAAGATCGGCAGGCTCAGCGCCGGCGCGACCAGCCCGAACACCGAGCCGCTTTCCAGCAGCTTGCCGACATCCGGGTTGATCACACCGCCCAGCGCGGTGAGGTTGAGGCTGGGATAGAAGCGGGTCTTGGCGACTGCGATGTCCTTGTCGGCCGCCTCCACGCGCCAGCGTGCCGCCACCACGTCGGGCCGACGACCCAGCAGGTCGGCCGGCAGGATGCTCGGCAACTGCGTGGCGATGCCCCCGCCGAGTACGGGACGGGCGATGTCCAAACCGCGATCCGGGCCCTGCCCGACCAAGGCCGCCAGCGCGGTGCGGGCTTCGTCGATCTGCTGCTGCGCCGATTGCAGCTGCTGCTGCGCGGCCGGCACGCGCGCTTGCGCCTGGCGCACCTGCAACTCGCTGTCGATGCCGGCGCTGCGGCGTTGCCGGGTCAGCTCCAGGGTCTTCTGCGCACGGCTCAATTCGTCGTTGGCCAAGTCGTGCAGGCTCCACGCGTACGCGAGCTGTGCATAGCCTTCGGCAATCGCAGACGACAGATTCAAGCGTGCCGCCTGCGCATCCACTTCGGCCGCATGCGCCTGGTCGACCGCCGCTTCCCACGCGCTGCGCTTGCCGCCCCACAGATCGATGCCGTAGCGGAAATCCAGCACGACCTGCGCGCTGCCGCCGTAGCTGCCGCCGAGCTCTTCGCCGACCATCGATTCAGGTAGCTGCAGGCCGGTGTAGCCGCCGGACGCCGACAGGCTGGAGCCGCGCTCGGCCTTCGCAGTGCCGATACGCGCCTGCGCCTGATGCAGGCGCGCATCCGCCGCAGCGAGGCTGGGACTGTGCTGCAGGCCTTCGGCGATCAGCGCGTCCAGCTGCGCATCGCCCAGCGCGCGCCACCAATCGCTGGCCGGCCACGCGGCCGGACTCAACGTGGTTTGCTGCGCCAGGGTGCGCTCTGCATGCAGCGTGCTCGGATCCAGCACGGCGCCTTGCGGATTCAGCCCACGGCTGCTGGCGCAGGCGGCCAACGCCAATGCCAGGGCGGTGATAACGAGCGGCCGCGCCAGGCGCATCGAGCGCGGGCGCAGCATCTGGGTCGGGGAACTAGCAGCGTTCATGAGTTGAGTGCATCGCGGACACGGATAAGAAGTGAGGTAAGAAGTTCGCGCTCGGCCGCGGACAGGTCGCGCAGGCCGTGCTCGATGGCGCGTTCGCCGCGCAGGCGCAACCGCTCCCACAGCGCCACGCCTTGCTCGGTCATGACGATCTGCAGCGCGCGCCGGTCTTGCGCATGCGGCTCACGCCGCACCGCGCCCAGCGCTTCAAGCTTGTCGAGCAGGCGGGTCACCGCGCTCGGGGTCTGGTCCAGCGCCAGCGCCAGTTCGTTGGCCGTGCACGGGGAGCGCACCGCCAGGATCTTCAGGCCCACGTAGTGGCTGAAACCGAAATCGGGCAGTTCGCCCTTCATCTCGGCATCGAGCTGGCGCATCAGCGCATCGCGCACCTGACGCAGCAACAGGCCGAACGACGGTGTGGCGGAAGACGAAACATTCATGCCGCACATTTTGTTCCGAAAAATATATTTGTCAACGCAATTATCCCGCCAGGGATTAAACCGCCCGCAAGGATCGCCACCTTACGCGGCGCGTGCGCTGGCTCGGTAATACAATTCGGCCAATGAGTATCGAAAACCCGCCAACCCAGATCGATGCCCTGCCGCCAGGCGTACGCGCCAGCTTTGAAAGGGCCGATGGGCCGGTGCTGATCGCGTTCCTGGCGGAGCTGCGCGAGGTGTGGGCGCCGGAAACTGCCTGGCACGCGCATGTCCGCGGCCAGCTGATGTATGTGGAGCATGGCGTGCTCACCGTACATACCGAACAGGGTGCCCTGTCGCTGCCGCCGGGCTGCGCCGGCTGGATGCCGCCCGGGCAGCAGCACACCGTGGAGCTGGCCGGGCCGATGCGCGGGTGGGGCGTGATTGTGCGGCCGGATGCCTGCGCCGCCCTGCCTGCGCGAGGCGGGGTGATCCGGCTGACCGGGCTGGCCCGCGAGGCCATCATGCGGGCCGCCGACTGGCCACTGGATCAGCCGCTGGATGCCGCCCAGCAACGCCTGGCCGCGGTGCTGCTGGACGAGCTATGCCAGGTGCAGATCGACCACCTGCACCTGCCGATGCCGGCCGACCGCCGGCTGCTGCGGATCGCCCGCCAGTTGCTCGACACGCCCGCCGACCCGCGCCCGCTCGACGCCTGGGCCGACTGGGGCGGATTGTCGCCGCGCAGCCTGAGCCGGCATTTCCGCGACGAGACCGGCCTGAGTTTTGCGCAGTGGCGGCAGCAGGCGCGGCTGACCGAAGGCCTGCGGCGGCTGAGCCAGGGCCACGCGGTGGCGCAGGTGGCCGACCAGCTTGGCTACAGCAGCCCCAGCGCCTTCGTCAGCGTGTTCCATCGCCATTTCGGCGCCCCGCCCACCCGTTATCTGGCCGGCCCGCATGCGCGCGGCTTGGCATCCCCCGCCGCATCCGGATAATCGGCGCTCTTCGAGCCCGCTCCCCGGCGCGGGTTCCTCTTCACGCAGGACCTGGCTTTACATGACCGATCTGACCCGCCCTACCTTCCACGGCTTTGAACAGCTGCCGCTGCGCGAATACGCCGAACGCGCCTATCTCGACTACTCGATGTATGTGGTGCTCGACCGCGCCCTGCCGTTCCTGGGTGACGGCCTGAAGCCGGTGCAGCGCCGCATCGTCTACGCGATGAGCGAGCTGGGCCTGAACGCCGCCGCCAAGCCGAAAAAATCCGCGCGTACCGTGGGCGATGTGATCGGTAAGTACCACCCGCATGGCGACAGTGCCTGCTATGAGGCGCTGGTACTGATGGCGCAGCCGTTCTCTTACCGCTATCCGCTGATCGAAGGCCAGGGCAACTTCGGCTCCACCGACGACCCCAAGTCGTTTGCAGCGATGCGCTACACCGAGTCCAAGCTGACCCCGATCGCCGAAGTGCTGCTGGGCGAGCTTGGCCAGGGCACCACCGATTGGGCGCCCAACTTCGACGGCACCCTGGAAGAGCCCACCTGGTTGCCGGCACGCCTGCCGCACCTGCTGCTCAACGGCACCACCGGGATTGCGGTGGGCATGGCCACCGACGTGCCGCCGCACAATCTCAACGAGATCGTCAGCGCACTGCTGCGGCTGCTCGATGACCCTGACGCCACGGTCGCGCAGCTGTGCGAGCACGTGCTGGGCCCGGATTACCCGACCACCGCCGAGATCATCACCCCGGCTGCGGACCTGCGGAACATCTACGAGACCGGTCACGGCAGCGTGCGCGCGCGCGCCACCTACAAGAAAGAGCACGCCAACATCGTCATCGATGCGCTGCCCTACCAGGTCTCCCCGTCCAAGGTGATCGAGCAGATCGCCCAGCAGATGCGCGCCAAGAAGCTGCCGTGGCTGGAAGACATCCGCGACGAGTCCGACCACACCAGCCCGGTGCGGGTGGTGCTGGTGCCGCGCTCCAATCGCGTCGATGCCGAACAGCTGATGGGCCACCTGTTCGTCACCACCGATCTTGAGCGCAGCTACCGCGTCAACCTCAACGTGATCGGTCTGGATGGCCGCCCGCAGGTCAAGAACCTCAAGCACCTGCTGAGCGAATGGCTGAGCTTCCGCAGCGATACGGTGACCCGCCGCCTCAACCATCGCCTGCAGAAGGTCGAGCGTCGCCTGCACCTGTTGGAAGGCTTGTTGATCGCCTTCCTCAACCTGGACGAAGTGATCCGCATCGTCCGCAGCGAAGACGAACCCAAGCCGGTGCTGATCTCGCGCTTCGCGCTGAGCGAAGAACAGGCCGAATACATCCTGGAAACCAAGCTGCGCCAACTGGCGCGCCTGGAGGAAATGAAGATCCGCGGCGAACAGGAAGCACTCGCCAAGGAACGCGCGCAGATCATGGCGATCCTGGAAAGCAAGACCAAGCTGAAGAAGCTGATCAAGGACGAACTGACTGCCGACGCCAAGAAGTTCGGCGATGCGCGGCGTTCGCCGCTGGTGCAGCGTGGCGCCGCGCAGGCCATCGACGAAACCGAAATGGTGGCCAGCGAACCGATGACCGTGGTGCTATCGGAGAAGGGCTGGGTGCGGGCAGCCAAGGGCCACGAGGTGGATCCTGCCGGCATGTCCTATCGCGAAGGCGATGGCCTGCTGGCAGCAGTGCGCAGCCGCAGCACGCATCAGGTGGCGTTCCTGGATTCGGACGGCCGCGCCTATTCCACCGCCGTGCACACCCTGCCCTCGGCGCGTGGCAATGGCGAACCGTTGACCGGACGGTTTTCGCCGGCCTCGGGCGCGGCGTTCCAGGTCATGGCCAGCGCCGACAACGCCACCCGCTTCGTGCTGGCATCCTCGCACGGCTACGGCTTCGTCACCCGTTTCGAAAACCTCACCGGCCGCAACAAGGCCGGCAAGGCGATGCTCAATCTCACCACCGGCTCGCATGTGCTGACGCCGGCCCAGGTAAGCAACCCGCAAACCGATCGCATTGTCGCCGTGACCAGTGCCGGCAATCTGCTGGCGGTGCCGGCCACCGACGTGCCCGAGCTGGACAAGGGCAAAGGCAACAAGATCATCGAGATCCCCAAGGCCAAGCTCGGCACCGAACGCGTGGTGGCCGTGGTGGCGGTCGCACCAGGCAACACGCTGCTGGTGCGCAGCGGCGCACGCACCATGAGCCTGTCGTTCAAGGACCTGGATACGTATGTGGGTGCGCGTGCGAGCCGTGGATCGCTGTTGCCACGTGGGTGGCAGAAGGTGGACGGGTTGGAGGTGCAGTAGGAGACGGCAATTCACTCGTCCGGCGCGCAGCGGCGCGGTGGGGACTACGGTCGCCTCAGGCTGCTGGGGCGGCCCAACACGCGCAGGAGTCTGCCCTGGCGGAGCAACTTATCCTCCTTCAACGCGCCACCCCTCCGCTGCAGGACGTTGCTCCCCTACTGCTCCCGTGCAACGCAACCAGGCGTCCGCACACCTGGGGCATTGCAGGCAATAAAACTGCTGATGCACTGGCATCAAGTATTCTCATCCAGGCGCAACGATGCAGTCGCAAACGCACAGCCAACGCCGCGCACTGCTTCAGAACGCGCCACGCCCCACGCTCGCATGACCACAGTGGAGACAGCCACTGACAAGGCAACGCATGGACACGAATTTCTGGTTGGAACGTTGGCAGCTGGGACACACCGGCTTTCATCAGCAAGAGGTATTGCCGCTGCTGCAAAAGCACTGGCACGCGCTGGATCTGCCGAAGGAAGCGCGCGTGCTGGTGCCCCTGTGCGGCAAGACGCTGGACATGCATTGGCTGGCGGCGCAAGGCCATCGCGTGCTTGGCGTGGAGCTGTCGCCGCTGGCGGTGACGCAATTCTTCGATGAGGCAGGGCTTCAACCGAAGCGTCACAGCAGCGCTGCTGGCGAGCATTTCATCGCCGGCCCGATCGAGATCATCTGCGGCGATGCATTCGCGCTAGACGCCAGCGCGCTGGCCGACTGCACGGCCGTCTACGACCGCGCCGCACTGGTCGCGCTACCGGCCGAACTGCGCCAGCATTACCTGCAAACGGTCTACGCGCCGTTGTCCTCGCGCTGCCGCGGCCTGCTGATCACTCTGGAATATCCGCAGGCTGAAAAGGCCGGCCCGCCGTTCTCGGTGGACGCAACGCACGTGCATGCACTTTTCGATGCCGCCTGGCAGGTAGACCAGCTGGAACACCGCGACATCCTCGATCAGGAACCACGCTTCCGCGATGAAGGCGTCACCGGGTTATCGACGGCTGTCTATCGCCTGCAACGCCGCTGAAAGGCCGTCGGGCGCTGCACGCCCATCACGTGGCAATTGCATGTCTGCATGCGGCAAGCGTGGGTGGCGGATCAGGACAGCGCGGCATTGCGCCATGCGGTCGTTCTGCAGCAAAACGCGACAAAACGGAATCCTGCAGCCAGCTGCAGGAGTGGCAGGCAGGCCGCACAGAGCATAGTGGGAATGGCTAGGCACGCGTACTCCATGCCGAGCCGGTTCACGCTGCGTCAGCCATCCAAGCGACTGCGCAGCGGCGTTGCCGGCTCAACCGGCGACGTGACCCTTGTCGATCTTGGAGGTCTGATACAACTCCAGTCCGATGCGCTTGATCAGGCCAAGCTGCTGCTCCAGCCACCACGCATGATCTTCTTCGGTGTCCTGCAGCTGCTTGAGCAGCACGTCGCGGCTGACATAGTCGCCATGTTCTTCGCACAGCTTCATGCCGGCAGCGAGCGCAGCGCGCACTTCGTACTCGACCACCAGGTCGCGCTCCAGCATTTCGACCACGGTCTTGCCGGGGGTGAATTCGGCCGGGCGCATGTCCGGGTCGCCTTCCAGGAACAGGATGCGCCGCAGCAGCGCGTCGGCGTGCTCGGTCTCCTCTTCCATCTCATGGTTGATGCGCTCGTACAGCGCCATCAGGCCCTGATCCTCGTACCGGCGCGAATGCAGGAAATATTGATCGCGCGCCGCCAATTCGCCGCGCAGCAGCTGCTTGAGGTAATCGATGACTTCGGGATGGCCTTTCATGGTGTGCTCCAGCGACGCAATGCGCGCATGGTGCCCTAAGCCGCCGGGCAATGATCTAATCGGAATCACTTTCAGTTGCGCTTGCGGCCGGACCCGCCACGGTCATGTCCGCCGGCCACACTTCACCGGGGTCCAAGGAACCGACAATGCGTAAATGGCTGGGCCGGCTGCTGCTGGGAATCGTGTTGCTGGTCCTGGCGGCCAGCCTGGGGCTGTATCTGTTGATGCGCGGCAGCCTGCCGCAGTTGGATGGCGACAGCGCGCTCAGCGGCCTGGCTGCGCCGGTCAGCGTGCAGCGCGACCGGCTGGGCGTGGTCACCATCGATGCAGCAAACCAGCTCGATGCGATGCGCGCGCTCGGCTACGTGCATGCGCAGGAACGCTATTTCGAGATGGATCTGATGCGCCGCGCACCGGCCGGCGAGTTGTCCGAGCTGTTTGGCGCCAAGGCCGTGGACCTGGACAAGCGCAACCGCGTGCATCGCCTGCGTGCCCGCGTGCAGGCCAGCCTGGACATCGCCACCAGCAGCCAGCACGCTGCATTGCAAGCCTATACCGATGGCGTCAACGCAGGACTGGCGGCACTGCGCGTACGGCCCTGGCCCTATCTGCTGCTGCGCCAGACACCGCGCGCATGGACGCTGGACGACTCCATCCTCACCGGCCTTGCGATGTACGCGGACCTGCAGGACAGCGATAACCAGACCGAGCTGGCCGCCGCGCGCATCCGTGCCGTGGTGCCGCCTGCGCTGGCGGCACTGCTCGACCACCAGGGCTCCAGTTGGGACGCGCCGTTGTTCGGGGAGCCGCAGGGCGATGCCAGCTTGCCGGATGCGACCACGCTGGATCTACGGCGTCTACCGCATCGGCCTGCCGCGCCCCACGCGGAAACGCCGACACCGGGCAGCAACAACTTCGCGGTAGACGGCAGCCTCACCGCCGACGGCCGCGCCATCGTTGCCGACGACATGCACCTGGGCCTGCGCGCGCCCAATATCTGGTTCCGCGCACGCCTGCGCTATGCAGACAGCAATGCGCCCGAGGGCAAGGTGGATGTCACCGGATTCACCCTGCCGGGTTTGCCGGCGGTGGTCGTGGGCAGCAATGGGCACGTGGCTTGGGCATTTACCAACAGCTATATCGACACCGCGGATTTCGCGCGCATTCCTGCACCCACGCCGGGTCACCCGCAAGCACTGACCAGGCATGTGGAAACCATCCGCGTGGCGGGCGCAGCGCCGGTGCAGTTCGAGGTCCGCGAAGCGGCGTGGGGACCGCTGCTGCACGTCAACGCCGACGGCAGCGCGCTGGCATTGCGCTGGGTGGCGCAGTTGCCCGGTGCGATCCGGTTGGACTTCGCTCAGATGAGCACGGCGGGCGATCTGCAGGCGGCGTTCGCGGTGGCCGACCGCTCCGGCATTCCGGCGCAGAACCTGCTGCTTGCCGATCGCAGCGGGCGCATCGCCTGGCGGCTGATCGGCGCGCGCCCCGCCCGCAATGCCGGGTGCGGCCCGAGCGGGATTGCCGAACTGGCGACATCGACGCCCGTCCCTGAGGCAGCATCCGGCGCACCTGCAGAACCGGCTGCAGCGCCGATGTCGGGCACCTGCCTGCCATGGTCGCTGCGCAGCGATGCTGCGCCTGCGTTGATCGATCCGCCGTCGCACCGGCTCTGGACCGCCAACAACCGTATCGTCGATGCGCAGCAACTGGCCACGCTTGGCAACGCAGGTTACGACCTTGGCGCGCGTGCCCAGCAAATTCGCGATGATCTTTTCGCAAAGCAGCGCTTCAACGAACGCGATCTGCTCGCCATCCAGCTCGACGATCGCGCCGTGCTGCTTACGCGCTGGTGGCAACTGCTGCGTAGCGTGGTCGAGCACAGCAAGGACCCGGCACTGCAACAGATTGCACATGCCACGCGCGACTGGGACGGGCACGCATCGACTGGCTCGGCCAGCTATCGCATCGTGCGCGAATTCCGCAACAAGACCATCGAAGCGGTGGAAGCCGGCCTGCTGGCCCCGGCAAAAGCCGCACTTGGCGAGGAGTTCCTGCCGCCGCGTCGCGCGCAACTGGAGGGCGTCGTTTGGCCGTTGCTGCAACAGCGCCCGGCCCACCTGTTACCGCCCACCGCCGCAAGCTGGGACCAGTTGCTCGACGATGCTGCGCGCAGTGCGCAGTCAGAGGTGATTGCAGAAGACGCACAAAGCGAACCGCGCGGCCAGCACACCTGGGGCCAGCGCAACACCGCTGCCATCTGCCACCCCATCGCGCGTGCCCTGCCCGCCCTGGCCAAGCGCTGGCTCTGCATGCCGCCCGATCAACTGCCGGGCGACCGCGACATGCCGCGTGTGCAAGGCCCGGGCTTTGGCGCCTCCGAGCGCATGGTGGTTTCGCCAGGCCACGAGCAGGACGGCATCGTGCACATGCCCGGCGGCCAGAGCGGCCACCCGCTCTCGCCGTTCTGGGGCGCAGGGCACGACGATTGGGTGCATGGCAGACCCACACCATTCTTGCCCACTGCCACGCGGTACACGCTGCAATTGCATCCGCAGTAACAGCGGGCGGCAACGCGGCTGCGCAGCGTGCAGCGAAGCAGGACGAAGACGTCAACAGCATCGCCGCTTCAGGCGCCTCTCCCCTCGGGAGAGGGGGTGGGGTGAGGGTACGGCCATCACGCACGATTGGAAGAGTGCGTGATGTGACCCTGCGTGCGCGCCCATGAGGCTTCGCACGTACCCTCATCCGCCCTTCGGGCACCTTCTCACCCGTGTAGCAGGACAATATTCCGGCAGGAGAGGGGAAGCTGCGCACTCATGCCTCCATTTCAGGGCTCCGCATCTTCGCGTCGCATGTCTGCATCCGCACAGGTGCGCGCGCATCTGCCACCAAACAGGGCGCCCCACACCCGGCCACCTCCGTGATCAAGCAAACACATCATGCTAAGATGCATTTGATAACCATTCCCATTAGTGATCAATGCGCCCCACGCTTCTTGTCACCGCGCTCGCCGCTGCGCTCGCTCTGCACACCCTGCCCGCCTTCGCTCAACACACCACCACGCCAGCCGTGACCGAGCTGGATGGCGTGGATGTCATCGGCCGTGCGCAGACGCTCTACAAGTCCGAAGACGCAGCTGTTGCCACGCGCACCGATACCCCGCTGGCACTGGTGCCGCAGTCGGTGCAGGTGCTGCCGCGCGAGTTGATCGACGACCAGGCTGCGCGGCAGATCACCGATCTGTATCGCAGCATCAGTGGCATCAGCTTCTTCAGCTATGCCGGTGTGACCTTGCGCGGCTTCCGCCAGGAAAACGTGCTGTACGACGGCCTGCGTGGCGACCCGTATGCCGGGTTCTCGGTGCCGCAACTGTTCAACATCGAGCGTGTGGAAGTGCTCAAGGGTCCAGCCGGTGCGCTGTACGGCGGTGGCGAACCCGGGGGTGTGATCAACTATGTCACGCGCAAACCCGCTCATCAGGCGGCCCGACGCATCGAGCTGCAGCTGGGCAATCAATCCTTCGGTGCAGCCTCGTTCGAGGCCACCGGCCCTGCGCGCGCAGATGGCCGCATCCGGTACCGCATCGGCGCCTATGCCGATGGCGAAGACGGATTTCGTTGGAATACCGACAGCCAGAGCCAGATCGGCGATGCGTCGGTGGCCTTCGATCTGGGCGATACCGGCGAGCTCACCCTGCAATACACCGACATCACCCAAAACCTGGGCGGCAACCGCTTGCGCGGCGTGCCGGTCGATAACGCCGGCAACTTCCTCACCGACCGGCGCTGGAACCACAACGAACCCACAGATTTCCTGGACATGCGCGCCAAGGTGGCGCTTGCGCAATATCGGTTTGCGCCGTCCAGCGCGTGGGAGGTGGACATGGCGCTGCGCTGGTTCAAGAACCAGGAGCATCAGATCTATCACGAGCCAATGGGGTTGATCGACCGCGATCGCGACGGTACCGCCGAGTGGATGACCCGGCAGCTGCGCAATCAATACCGCGACAACGATGCGATCTCCAGCAACGTCAACGCGATATTCCGCACCAGTACCGGGGCAATCGACCACACGTTGCTGATGGGCGCGGACTACTACCGCCTGGACGCGGATTTCCGCGCGCAAACCGCCAACACCGCCGACACCGGACGCGTACGTGGCCCGGTGCCCGGCATCGATTTGTTCAACCCGGTGTACGGCCGCAGCGGCTTCTACGACTACGGCTTGGATGCCCTGCCCTGGCGCGCCACCAGCACGCGCAGTCAACGCTACGGTGCATATCTGCAGGACGAACTCACGCTGACGCCGCGCTGGTATGCAATGGCCGGGCTACGCTGGGACGGCTTCAAGGACGACGACCTGCTGACTGGTTCGCGCGTCACCGGCAACGATCTCAGTTGGCGCGTCGGCAGCACCGTCGTGTTACGCGACGGCATCAATGCCTACGCAAGCTATGCCAGCGGCTTCCTGCCGCAGGACGCGGCCAATCAGGACAGCAGCGTGGGCGGCCCGTTCGCACCGGAACGCAGCACCCAATGGGAAGTGGGCCTGAAGACTGCGCTCAACGATGGCGGACTCACCCTCAACACGGCGCTGTATCGCATCGAGCGTAGCAACATCGTGCAGGCGAACGGGCGCGTCGTCGACGGCGTCAATCAACTCTCCGCGCTTGGCTTGGTGCGCAGCGAAGGGCTGGAAGTCGACCTGCTGGCCGACCTGACCGAACGTTGGGTGCTCAATCTCACTTATGCCTACAACGATGCACGCGTGCTCGATGCCGGCACCAACGGCATCACCAATGCCTCTGGCGATCGCTTCGCCAATGCACCGCGCAACACTTTTGGCCTGTGGACACGCTACGACCTGCCCGCCTGGCGCTCGGCGATCGCCTTCGGTGCCGACTACGTGGGCGAACGCGTCAGCCTGGATGGGCAACGCGTCAAACCGTACGCCATCTACGACATCAGCTGGCAGACGCAATGGAATGCGTGGAAGCTGCAGATCAACATCAAGAACCTGTTCGACAAGGTGTATGCAGTGAGCGGGTTCAATACGCGCGCCGGGCACTTCCCTGGCGAGCCGCGTCGCCTTTACGCGCAGCTGGCTTACAGCTTCTGACCAGCGCGCAGCGGATCGGTGGCGCCGCCGGCCCGCTGCGACGGCAACGCAAACAGCACAGCGTGCCTGCGGCCGCCACGCGCTCAAGACACGTGTTTCTCCTGTTTGGAACGACAAACCGCGTCTGGCTCGGTGTGCAAGTTACATGCGCAAAACGCCTGGAAACGGCCGCAGCCGTCGCTTGAAGGCGCCAAGACGTTCGACGCAAGACGAATCGCACGCTGACAACATAGCGTGCGCAATGTGATGCAGGTCAGCCAGCCGACCGTGCGGTGTGCTCAAAGCAGCCTCGACTGCGGCAACGTAATGAACCTGCGCCGAATCGCGCGGCTGCGCATGGGCTGGAACTTAACGTTCGGTGGGACACACTAGAGCCCGTCGCGAATGTGGAGTCTTGCTCCGCACATCGCCCTCCTTCCCCCACTGACCGGAATCCGCATGCCTTTGCTTGCCCGCTCCGTTTCCGCCCTGTTGCCACTGATGTTTGCGACTGCCTGCACGGCAGCGCCGCCAGCCAAATCCGGCCCGCCGGATGCGCCCGTGGCTGCATGCACTGCCAAGGTACGTCCTGGCCAGGACCTGCAGAAAGCCATCGACAAACTGCCGCAAAGCGACAAACCCACGGTACTTTGCCTGGAAAAGGGCGAGTTCCCGCTCAACGGCTTGGTGTCGATCCATCGCGGCAACTTCACCTTGCGCGGCCAGGGTCCCAGCACCGTCGTGCGCATGGCCGACGGCGTGCAGCAGCCGGTGCTGGTGGTTGGCGATTACGAAAACCAGCAGCCCACCGGCGTGATCCGCAACGTCAGCATCGAAGACATGCAGATCGTAGCGAGCACAGGCGACAAGGAGTTCATGCCCGAGCGCCCCTACCTGAGCAACAGCGCAGTGGTGGTGCGGTCCGGGCAAGGCATCCGGCTTGCAGGCCTGCAGGTCAACAAGTGCCGCAGCGCGTGCCTGCTGAGCGAGTACGACACCCGCGAGATCACCATCGAAAACAACGATGTGTCCGGCGCAATCTGGGACGGCGTCTCGTTCAACCGCACTGCCAAGGTCACGATGGTCAACAACTACATCCACGACAACGTGGCCGCCGGCTTGACCACCGAACACCTGGAAGACAGCGAGATCCGCAACAATCGTTTCGAGCGCAACGGCAGCCAGGGCATCTATCTCTCCGATGCGCGGCGCAATCGCTTCAGCAACAATCAATTCGACGGCAACAAGGTGGCCGGCGTGTTTCTGGCCTGCGCGATTCGTTATCGCACACCGGAGATTTTGTGCTGGGACAACAGCATGAGCCAGGACAACGTGTTCGAGAACAACCGTTTCGCCAACACGCCATTTACCTACACCATCGGCGTGGACCGCGCGGCCAACTGCACGTCGGCCGACTTCAAGCCGAACCTATGGCGCAACAACCAGGCCGACATGGCCGGTGTGGATATCGATCCGCAGCGCTATGGGTACTGCGTGCGTCACGAGCAATAAGACGCGCCGATCAACACAGCGGCCGGCCGTGCAGCGATGCATGCCGGCCGCTGCAGTGACTGCAGCCTTACGAAGCCAGCGCCTGCGCGTGCACCCCGGCAATCGCGCGACCCGATGGGTCGGCCATCGCGGCAAAACTCGCATCCCAGGCAATCGCCGTTGGCGACGAACAGGCAATCGACTTGCCGCCCGGCACGGTTTCCGCCGCCGCCTGACCGGGGAAAAACTGCTCGAACAAGCTGCGATAGAAATACGCCTCCTTGGTCTGCGGCGGATTGACCGGGTAGCGCCGGTCGGCGGCGGCCAGTTCGCGGTCGCTCACCTGCGCCTGTGCATGCGCCTTCAGCCCGTCGATCCAGCCGTAGCCCACGCCGTCGCTGAACTGCTCTTTCTGACGCCACAGGATCGATTCGGGCAGGTAGCCGGCAAATGCCTCGCGCAGTACGCCCTTCTCCATGCGCGTTGCCCCACCGCTGGTCTTGTCGATCATCTTGAACCTGGCATCCATGCGCATCGCCACATCCAGGAATTCGCGGTCCAGGAACGGTACGCGTGGCTCCACGCCCCAGGCCATCATCGACTTGTTCGCGCGCAGGCAATCGTAGTTGTTGAGCGCGTCGAGCTTGCGGACCAGCTCTTCGTGGAATTCGCGCGCGTTCGGCGCCTTATGGAAATACAGGTAGCCGCCGAAGATCTCGTCGCTGCCTTCGCCGGAAAGCACCATCTTGACGCCCATTGCCTTGATCCGCCGCGCCAGCAAGAACATCGGCGTGGAGGCGCGAATGGTGGTGACGTCATAGGTTTCGATGTGGCGAATGACGTCGGGCAATGCATCCAGGCCTTCGTCGAAGGTGTATTCGAAGCCGTGATGCACGGTGCCGAGCGCCGCGGCGGCCACTTCGGCGGCGGCCAGATCCGGCGAGCCTTTCAAGCCGATCGCGAACGAGTGCAGGCGCGGCCACCAGGCTTCGGTGGTGTCGTTTTCTTCGATGCGGTGACGGGCATAGCGCGCGGCAACGGCCGCAACCAGCGACGAATCCAGTCCACCGGACAGCAGCACACCGTACGGCACATCGGTCATGAGCTGACGGTGCACGGCGCGCTCGAATGCTTCACGCAATTCCTGCAGTTGCACCTGTACACCTTCCACCGCGTCATAGTGGCGCCAGGCGCGCTCGTAGTAACGGCTCAGTGCGCCGGTGGCGCTGTCGTACCAATGGCCCGGCGGAAACTGCGCTGCATCGGCGCAGTCGTCCACCAGCGATTTCAGTTCCGAGGCCACACGCAAACGGCCTTCGCGGTCGTGTCCCCAGTACAGCGGCACCACGCCGATCGGGTCGCGCGCGATGATGACGCGCCCTTCCGTCTTGTCCCACAGCGCGAATGCAAAGATGCCGTTGAGGCGGTTGAGATAGGAGGCCGGCGTATCTTCGCGATACAGCGCATTGATCACCTCGCAATCGGAGCCGGTCTGGAATGCGTACGGCTGCAGCAGCTCCGCCTTGAGTTCGCGGTGGTTGTAGATCTCGCCATTGACCGCCAAGGCGAGCTGCCCGTCATCGGAGAGCAACGGTTGCGAGCCTCCGGCCGGATCGACGATGGCCAGGCGCTCGTGCACCAGGATGGCACCGGTATCGACGTAGACACCGCTCCAGTCGGGCCCGCGATGACGCTGCCGCTGCGAACATTCCAGCGCCTGCCGGCGCAGCGCCTGCAGGTCGTCACCGGGTTGCAGGCCGAAAATGCCGAAGATGGAACACATGGAAACACTCCTGAAGAACTGCGGGGGGGCGGCCGGGTGAGAGCGTGCTGCATGGATTGACGCCCATAAAAAAACCCGCATCGGCCGATGCGGGTTTTTCTGGTTCCTGGGCGCTTGGTGGACGTCGCCTAGTCGCAGACCCGCATCGGCCGCGCACGATTATTCGCGCGCAGATTGTTGCGGTTGGCGTTATTGAGGTTGGCGAGGCGAAGGACCATGTCGGCGACGCTAACGGTTCGGTGGTACCGGCGCAACTGTTTCAGTGGCAACGACGGCGTCTACGTGGCCCGCTCACTCGACCAGCAGGCGCTCGATCAACGTGCGGTATAGCGCCGGTAGCGCCTGCAGGTCGGCGACGCGCACATGCTCGTCGACCTGGTGGATGCTGGCATTGACCGGGCCCACTTCGATGCATTGCGCACCCAGTGGCGCAATGAACCGCGCATCGGAGGTGCCGCCCCCGGTGCTTTCTTCCGGCGGCGCACTGGCGAACTCCCCAAGGACCTCACGCGCGACGCTGCGCAACCGCCCTTCCGGGGTATAGAACGGCTCGCCGCTGCGGTGCCAGCGCAGCGTGTAGTCCAGCGCATGCCGATCGAGCAGCGCGGTGATTTCGGCCTCCAGGCGCGGCGCGTCCCAGTGTGGCGTATAGCGCAGATTGAAGGCCACCTGCAGCTCGCCAGGAATCACGTTATTGGCGCCGGTGCCGGCGTGGATGTTGGAAAGTTGCAGACTGGTGGGCGGAAAGCTTTCGAAGCCGTCGTCCCATTGCCGCGCTACCAGTTCGGCCAGCGCAGGCGCTGCCAGATGGATGGGGTTGCGCGCCTTGTGCGGATACGCCACATGCCCCTGCACACCCTTCACGGTCAACGTGCCGGACAGGCTGCCGCGACGGCCCACGCGCAACAGATCGCCCAGGCGCTCGGTGGACGACGGTTCGCCGGTGATGCACCAGTCGATCGTTTGCCCGCGTTCGCGAAACGCCTCGGCAACCCGGCGCACGCCATCGATGGCATCGCCCTCTTCGTCCGAGGTCAACAGCACCGCCAGCGTGCCGGAGTGCGTTGGGTGTGCAGCGACGAATTGCTCTGCGGCGACCACGAACGCGGCCACGCTGCCTTTCATGTCCGCTGCACCACGCCCATACAACACGCCGTCGCGGATCTGCGGATCGAACGGGTCGCTGGTCCACGCCTCGCGCGGGCCCGGCGGCACCACATCGGTATGCCCGAGCAACACCAGCACCGGCGCACCGCTGCCATGGGTTGCCCACAGATTCTCGACCTCGCCCAGGCGCAAGTGCTCGCAGCCGAAGCCGGCTGCGCGCAGGCGCTGCGCAATCGCGGCCTGGCAACCGGCATCCGCCGGCGTTACCGAGGCACGTGCAATGAGGTCACAGGTCAACTCCAGCACATCGCTCATGAAACGTCACCGCAGTAGGGCCGCAGCGCGGCGTTGATGGAGGGATCGTGTCTGCATCGATCGGCGTGGCTTGAACGCACTTGCAGTGGTGGCAGCTAACCGGTTTGCAGGCAGTCGTCGCGTCATTGCCGGCGCGAGGTCGAACGGCTTGCCCGGCCGATGAGCGCGCGATCAACATGCCAGACATCACGCATCACGACGATAGCGGCAACACCATCCGCAGCACCATCGAAAACCGCAGTCGCTTAGCCAACGCCGAATAGCTTTTTGAAGCCGTTATCGGAAAAGCCCTGATGCAGCGCGCCCTCGTCGGTGATGACAAGCGGCCGCCGGATCAGCTGCGGGTACTCACGCAGCAACAGCTTCCATTCGGCCGCACTGCCCGCCGCCTTGCGGTTGTCCGGCAACTGCCGCCAGGTGGTCGAAGACTTGTTGATCAACACATCGAATCCACCGACCTGCTGCGCCCACGCCGCCAGAGTCTCCGGCTCCGGCTTGTGATCGCGATAGTCGACAAACGTATACGCCACACCAAAACGATCCAGCCACTTGGTGGCTTTCTTGCAGGTATCGCAGTTTTTGAGTCCGTAGAGCGTGGTCATGCGAAATATCCCAAAAGGCGGTTTGCAGAGCCCCTCACTTCTCGAAAGGGGGTGCGATAAAACTGCGTGTAACGCGACCGGCAGGCGATCTCACAAGCGCGCTTGGACGCGCGTGTCATCGCAGCGGCCGAGAGTGCCAAAGGCGCACCCTCGACCGGCGCTGCGCGTCATCTGTTGCCGCCGCGAAGCGGATTAATCCGCCAGACCACGCAACAGTTCGTTGACGCTGGTCTTGCTGCGCGTCTTGGCGTCCACCTGCTTGACGATCACCGCGCAATACAGCGAGTGCGAGCCGTCCTTGGAGGGCAGCTGCCCGGACACCACCACGCTGTACGGCGGCACATAGCCATAGGAAATCTCGCCGGTAGCGCGGTTGTAGATGCGTGTGCTCTGGCCGATGAACACGCCCATGCCGATCACGCTGTGGTGACCGATGACCACGCCTTCCACCACTTCCGAGCGTGCGCCGATAAAGCAGTGATCTTCGATGATGGTGGGGCTGGCCTGCAGCGGTTCGAGCACGCCGCCGATGCCGGCGCCGCCGGACAAATGGCAGTGCTTGCCGATCTGCGCGCACGACCCCACGGTGGCCCAGGTATCGACCATGGTGCCTTCACCGACATAGGCACCGATGTTGGTGAAACTCGGCATCAGCACCACGTCCTTGCCGAAGTAACTGCCGCGACGCGCCACCGCGCCCGGCACCACGCGCACGCCGGCCTTGCGGAATTCGGCTTCATGGAAGCCGGCAAAGCGCGATTCCACCTTGTCCCAGAACGGCGCCGGCTGCGCTTCGATCACCGCCATCTCGTTGACGCGGAAATACAGCAGCACCGCTTTTTTCAGCCACTCGTTGACGGTCCAGCCGCCCTGCCCGTCCGGCTCGGCGACGCGAAACTGCCCGCTTTCCAGTCCGTCGATCACGCGATTGACAATGGCACGGGTGGAACCGTCGATCTCGTCCATGGTCAGCGTGGCGCGCCGTTCGAATGCGCTTTCGATGCCCAGTTTGAGTTCGTCGCTGCCGACCTGCGTTGCGGCGCTGTGCACGACCTGCTCTGCAATCGGCAGCTTCTTTGCCGCCGCAGCCTTCTTTGCGGCCGGTGCAGCAACCACCTTGGTCGGCTGCTTGGCCACGCGCGGTGCAGCGGACGTCGCGGACTTGCCGCCGGTCTTCCTTGCAGCGGTTTTCGGGCTTGCCGCATCAGATGCAGCAGCCTTTTTGCCGACAGCGGCAGCTGCCGCGCCCTGCTTGCCGACGCCAGCGCCTGGCTTGGAAGCGGCAACAGCCGGCACCTTGGCGGCCTTGGCCGTTGCACTCGCGCGCTTGGACGCTGCTGTGGGGGTGGTCGTGCTCTGCTTGCGCGCGGTCTTCTTGCTGGTGGCCATGGGGTCTCCGGAGTTGCTAGCTAGACAGGGTCAAGGCAGGCGCACAGCGCATCGCGCAGCGCCTGCCGGGCGGATTCGGACAACGGGCGGTCATGCTCGTCGGTGATCTGGAACTGGTCTTCGGCACGCTCGCCAAAGGTGGCGATACGCGCGTCGTGCACGCGCAGGTGCTGCATGCGCAACACGTGCGCGACATCGGCGAGCAGGCCGGGACGGTCGGGTGCGACCAGACTGATGCGGGTGCGGCGGCCGCCGGCGCTTTCGCTGAATTCCACCCGCGGTGCGAAGCGGAAATGGCGCAACTGGCGCGGCACTGCGCGGCGCGCCGGGCGCACCTTGTGCAGATCGCCTGCCAACACCTGACGCAGCGTTGCCGCCAGCCGCTGCGGGTCGCCGTCGGCATAGGTCTCCTGCGGCAACACTTCGAACACGTCGAAGATCGCATCGTGTGGCGCATCCAGCACACGTGCGCGATGGATGCCGTAGCCCTTGCGATCGAGCGTGGCCACGATGGCCGCAAACAGCCCATCGCGGTCCGGCGAATACACGAACACTTCCAGTGCGTCGTTGTCCGGCACCGCGCGACGCGCCTTGACCAGGGTCTGGCCGATCTCCACTTCGATCAGCGAGGCCGCCTGCCAGGCCAATTGCTCGGGACGGAAGCGCAGGAAATTCTCGTCCGGCATGCCGGCGAACTGGCGGTCGATGGTGACGTCATCGTGCCCCTGCGCCTGCATCAAGGTACGCGCCGATTCGCGCGCTTCGCGTAGCCGTTCCTCACGCGGCGGCGGGTGTTCCAGGCCTTCGCGCAACGCGCGACGCGCGGCAAAATACAGATCCGCCAACAGCCGGTCTTTCCAGGCGTTCCACAGCTTGGGACTGGTGCCGGCAATATCGGCGCAGGTGAGCAGGTACAGATAGTCCAGACGCTCGCGTGTGCCCACCAACGTCGCAAAACGGTGAATCACCTCCGGATCGGAAATGTCCTGCTTCTGAGCGGTGACCGACATGCGCAAGTGCTGCTCCACCAGCCAGGTGACCAGCTCGGTATCGCCTTCGCTCAAGCGATGCGCCAGGCAGAACGCGCGCGCATCCACCGCGCCCAGTTCCGAATGATCGCCGCCGCGGCCCTTGGCGATGTCGTGGAACAGGCCCGCCAGCAACAGCAGTTCCGGCTTGCGCAGACGCGGCCAGACTTCATGCGCGATGGCGAAACGCTCGTCGGCACGGCCGGCGGCAAACAGCGCGATATTCCGCAGCACCATCAAGGTGTGCTGGTCCACCGTGTAGACATGGAACAGGTCGAACTGCATGCGCCCGGAAACGCTGGCGAATGCCGGAATCCACTGGCCCAGCACGCCCAGCCGCGCCATGCGATTGAGCGTTTCCACCGCACGCGGGCCGCGCAGCAACGCCATGAAGCGTTCCCGGGCCGTTGCATCGGCAATGTCGTACGCCGGCAGATCGCGCAGGACCTCGGCCAGCGCGCGCGCGGTCAGCGAATGCAGTCCGCGCACCTCGCGATGCGCGGCCCATTGCGCAAACAGCGCGAACACCTGCAGCACATCGCCGTCCGGCCAGCTCTCGGCGTCGGCAGCCAGATAGCCGCGGCGCAGGCTGAAGCCGCCGCCCAGCGGCTCCGGCGTCGCTTCGCCATCGAACTGTTCTTCGAAGCGCTGCAACAAGCGGTCGCTGATGCGGCGGATCAGTGCAGCGCTGCGATAAAAGCGCTGCATCATTTTTTCCACGCCCAGGCTTTCCGGGTCGTCGGCGAACCCCAACCGTTCGGCCAGGGTCTTTTGGTAATCGAACCGCAGGCGCTCTTCCGGCCGGTTGGCCACGATGTGCAGACCGAAACGCAGACGGGCAAGTTCTTCGCGCTCGCGACGCAACGCGGCGGCCTCGTCGAAGCCGACATGGCCCAGCCCGACCAGGGCCTCCAGGTCCTTGACCCCGAACGCGCGCAAGGCCATCCAGCCCAGCGTCTGCAGATCGCGCAGACCGCCGGGGCCGTCCTTGATATCCGGCTCGAGATTATCGGCGGTGTCGCCGAAGCGCTGATGGCGCGCCAGCAATTCCTCGCGCTTGGCCTGGAAGAAATCGCGCGGCGGCCACACCTGCGGCGGCGCGATCGCCGTGGCCAGCGCAGCACGCGCCTGGCCGTCGGCCACCAGTGCGCGCGATTCGATCAAGGCAGTGAGCACGGTCTGGTCCGCCGCCGCAGCGGTGCACTGCGCTGGCGAGCGCACCGCGTGACTGATCGGCAAACCCACATCCCACAGCAGCGCGAACAAGCGTGCCAGGGCCTGCTCGTGCTGCTGTTGCGCGGCGGTGTCGCCCAGCACCAGCACATCCACGTCCGAGCGCGGAAACAATTCGCCGCGCCCATAGCCACCGACCGCATGCAGCGACAAACCGCTGTCGGCCGGAATACAGCGCATCCAGGCATTGCGCATCAATTGGTCGACCGCGCGTGCGCGCAGCGCGACCAGACGCTCGATCGGCTCGCCCTGATCGAAGCGTTTGCACAGGCGCATGTCCGCATGCACCAGCAGCGGACGGGCCTGCGCGGCCCAGTCCGCGTCGCCGGCGACGCCCGGGTCGGGTCGCTCCGCCGGCGTGTCGGTCATACCGGCGCGGGCGAATTGGCCGACAGCGTCAACACATCCACGCCGTCTTCGGTCACCGCAACCATGTGCTCCCACTGCGCAGACAACTTGCGGTCCTTGGTGACCACGGTCCAGCCGTCCGGCAGCGTCTTATGGTGATAGGTGCCTTCGTTGATCATCGGCTCGATGGTGAAGGTCATGCCAGGCTTGAGCACCAGCCCTTCGCCCGGACGGCCGTAATGCATGACCTGCGGCTCGTCGTGATACACCTTGCCGATGCCGTGGCCGCAGTAATCGCGTACCACGCTGAAGCGCTCGGCTTCGGCGAACTTCTGGATGGCATGGCCCACATCGCCCAGCGTGGCGCCCGGCTTGACCGCCCGGATGCCGCGCCACATCGCTTCATACGTCGTTTCGACCAAGCGCTTGGCCATCACCGACGGGGTGCCGACGTAGTACATGCGGCTGGTGTCGCCATGCCAGCCGTCCTTGATGACGGTGACGTCGATATTGACGATGTCGCCGTCCTTCAACACCTTGGCTGCACTCGGGATGCCGTGACAGATCACGTTGTTGACCGAGGTACACACGCTCTTGGGGAAGCCGCGATAGCCGACATTGGCGGGGATGGTGCCCTGCACGTAGACGATGTGGTCATGGCAGATGCGGTCCAGCTCGGCAGTGGTCACGCCCGGCTTCACGTGCGGCGCCACCACATCGAGCACCTCGGCGGCCAAGCGGCCAGCGACACGCATCAGTTCGATTTCTTCTTTGGTTTTCAGATTGACGCTCATGGCCACGATTATCGCCGATCCGGGCTGAATCTGAACGACCAGCGCACGCGCTTTTTTTGCGGACGCAACGACTGGCCTCAAGCGGACCGCACAGCAGGAAACCGGCGCAGCCGCCTATTCATGCGTGACGCCGTGCACACGGCGTCAAAAAACATCTTAACGAAGTCATCCATAGGACATCGCACTTTTGTCAATAAAGCGAGCCAGGACAGCTAGATAGCGTGTGAATTCGGCGTTATGTTTGGCACAGCTGATGCATTGCAGGGAAGGCGACGACTCGTCGCGTCATCAATGACCAGAACGGTCAAGGAAATGTCCATGCGTACTGTCCGCCCTGTCCTGCTATCGCTCGGCCTGCTTTCGACCATTGGCATGGCGAGCGCGGCAGACACCACCACCTTCAACGTCAAGATCGCGGTCACCAAGGCCTGCACGATCACCGCCGCATCAGCCACGGACGTCGACTTCGGCTCGGTACTCTCGACCTCGACCGCCAATGCGGACGCCAACGGCAGCGTGACGGCCCAGTGCACCGCGTTGACGCCGTACAACATTGCACTGAGCGCGGGCAGCAATGCCGGGACTGCCAACGACGTCACCACCCGCCGCATGAAAAATACCGACGCGCTGGTGACCACCAACAACTACATCGCCTACCAGCTCTACCAGGATCTGGGCCGCAGCACGGTCTGGGGCAGCACCACCGGCACCAACACGCTCAGCCGCACCGCCACCGGCCTGAACCAGGTCTACCCGGTCTACGGCCGCGTGACCAACCCGTCGGCCAACAACCCTGCGACCGGTAGTTACCAGGACACGATCACTGCCACGATCGTCTATTGAGCCCGCGCATGCCTGTGCATCACCGCCCGTTGTCACGTTTACCTGCCTGGCTGATGTCGGCCGGGCTGGCGATGACGCTGGTCATGGCCAACGGCGCCGTGCCGACGCCAGCGCATGCCGCCAGCCTGCAGTTGGCACCCACATCGCTGAGCCTGAGCGCCCAGCAGACCGCCGACGGCCTGTGGCTGAGCAACAGCGGCAGCGCGCCGGTACAGGTGCAGACCCGCGCCTATCGCTGGACCCAGCGCGATGGGCAGGATCAGCTCGACCCCACCCAGGATCTGCTGGTCAGCCCGCCGATGCGCACCCTGGCCGCTGGCGAGCGCCAGTTGATCCGGGTCATCCGCGCCGGGCCTGCCCCGAGCGGGCAGGAGCAGTGTTACCGCATCATCGTCGACGAGTTGCCCAGTGCCGATGCCGACCGCAAAGGCATGCAGTTCGTGCTGCGTTATTCGGTGCCGATCTTCCTGCTGCCGCCCGGCAACACCGAACCCTCGCCGACCCTGAGCGCGCAGGTGGTTGCCGGCAGCGATGGCAAGGCGCAGATCCAGATCAGCAACACCGGCACCGGCCATGCGCAGGTCGCCGACCTGCGGCACCAGGTCGATGGCGCAACCAAGACCGCGTTGAACGGCTTGGTCGGTTATGTACTGCCCGGGCAGACCATGCGTTGGTCGCTGGGTGCGCCGCTGGCGCAGTTCGGCCGCGGCACCATCATCGCAAGGATCAATGGTGAGGCTGACGAACGTACCTTGTTGGCCGCGCCGACGGCGCCTTGATGCGGCGCGGCTGGCGATGACGCTCCTTGCGACCGCCAGTTGCCTGGGCAGCGCCGCAGCCGGCGATCTGGCCGATGTGACGTCGCTTCCCGATCAGCCGCCACCCAGCGCCACGCCACAGCCGCAAACGCTGTATCTGGACGTGACCTTGAACCAGGCCGACCGCGGCTTGGCACCATTCGAACTGGTCGACGGGCGGCTACGCGGCTCGGTGGAAACCCTGCGCAAACTCGGCTTCATCCTGGCCGACCGCGTGCCTGGCGAATTGGTCGATCTGGACCGCCTGCCCGACGTGGAAGTGCGCTACGACGCGGCGCTGCAGCGGCTGGCGCTGCAGGCGCCGCTGGCGCAGCTGTCGTTGTCCACCACGGTGCTCAAAGCCGAAGAAGTGGCCCCGCCCAGCGCCACTGCATCGCCCGGCATGCTGCTCAATTACGACCTGTATGCCACCCGCAATGCCGGCGTCAGCAGCGCGTCGCTGGCCACCGAAGTGCGCGCGTTCGGCATCGGGCGCGGCATGGTCGATACCACCGCGGTCTTCCTGGCCTACGATCGCCCCCAGGACAAACGCTGGCGCAGCGAAGCGGTGCGTCTGGACAGTGCCTGGCAGATGGATTTCCCGGACAGCGCCACCAGCCTCAGCGTGGGCGATTTCTATAGCGGCTTTGTCGACTGGAGCCGCTCGATCCGCCTGGGCGGCGTGCAGATCGGCCGCAATTACGCCTTGCAACCGTATCGGGTGCTGACGCCGACGCCGAGCTTTCTCGGCGAAGCGGCAGTGCCTTCCACCGTTGAGCTATATGTGGACGGCTTGCGCCAGTACAGCGGCCAGGTGCCGGCCGGCCCGTTTCAGCTGGCCGCGCAACCGGGCATCAGCGGCACCGGCCAGGCGCAGATCGTGGTGACCGATGCGTTCGGACGCGTGCGTCGGCTGGATTTCGCGTTCTATGGCACACCGCAGTTGCTGGCGCGCGGCATTTCCGAATGGTCGGCCGGCATCGGCCATCTGCGCCGCGACTACGGCGTGCGCTCGTTTTCCTACGACCGACGCCGTGTGGCCAGCGCCACCTTTCGCAAAGGCCTGCGCGACGATTTCACGATCGAAGCGCATGCCGAAACTGGCGGCGGCGTGATCAACGCAGGCGCAGGCGGCGTGTGGCTGCTTGGCGTGGGCGGTGTGGTCAATGCCGCCTACGCGCACAGCCGGATGGACGCGCTACGGGGCGGCCAGTACGTGCTGGGCTACGCCTGGAACAACCGGCGTTTCAACGTCAATCTGGGCAGCCAGCGCACCCATGGCGACTATCGCGACCTGGGCGCATTGCAAGGCGCCCTGCCAGCGCGCGTCAGCGACCGCGCAGCAGTCGGGGTCAACGTCGACCCGATCGGCTCGCTCGGCACCAGCTATGTGCGGCTGAGCTATCCGCAAGGCGATACCTCGCGCTATGCGAGCGTGTTCTGGTCCCGCAGCTTCGGGCGCAACTGGGCGGCCAATCTGTCGGGCAATCAGAATCTGGATGTCTCCAGCGATCGCAGCCTGTACCTGTCGCTGTCGACCACCTTCGGCGAAGTGCGTCAGGCCAGCGCATCGATGCAGCGCAACGGCGAGCGTACCGGCCTGGTGGCCGACGTCAGCCAGCCGCTGCCTGGCGATGGCGATCTGGGCGGCATCGGCTGGCGCCTGCAAGGCCGTGCCGGCGACGACGCCAGCGGCGGGCTGGCCGAACTGGGCTGGTTGAACCGGGTCGGCCGCTACAACCTCGGCGCCGCAACCCAGGATGGCGACAGCTTCGGCTATGCCAGCGCCAGCGGCAGCCTGGTGTGGATGAATGGCCGCACCTTCGCCGCGCGCGATATCCAGGACGCGTTCGCGGTGGTCTCCACCGACGGCCAGCCCGGCATTCCGGTCCGCCTGGAAAACCGCCTGATCGGAGTCACCGACGCGCGCGGCACCCTGCTGGTGACGCCGTTGCAATCGTGGCAGCGCAACCAGCTCTCCATCGACACCTTGAGCCTGCCGGCAGACCTGCGCGTAGACCGTGTCGACACCACGGTGACACCACGCCAGCAATCCGGCGTGGCGGTGCGCTTCGGCATTACCCGCGTGCGCGCCGCCATCATCGTGCTGCACGACGCGCAAGGCGCGCCGCTGCCCGTCGGCAGCGTGGTGCAGCGCGACGGCAGTACCGAACGCGTGGTGGTCGGCTACGACGGCGAAACCTATCTGGACAATCTGCAACGCGACAACCGCATCCTGGTCGACCTGCCCGAGGGCCGTTGCGTTGCGCAGTTCGCGTATCCCGCCGATCCGGGCGGCATTCCGCGGGTGGGGCCGCTGCAGTGCATCCCTGAGCAGACCACGCCATGAGCATGTCCACGCTTTGGCGCCTGATGCTCGCGCTGACGATCGCGATGGTGTGGCTTGGGCCCAGCGAGCGGGCGCACGCAGAGACCACCTGCACCGTCACCCTCGGCACACCGTTGGCATTTGGCAACGTGGCGGCCAACGGCACCACCGATGCAGCGGCAACACTCAACGTTTCCTGCGCGACTGCTGCGCTCAGCGTGCTGGGCTACGTACAAGTCAGCCTCTGCCTGGACCTTGGCCCCGGCAGTGCCAGCAGCGGCGTGTATGCCCCTCGTCGCATGCTCAACTCCACCAGCGACAGCCTGGATTTCCAGATCTACAGCGAGGCAACCCGCACGCAGATCTGGGGCGCCACCGGGTCGGCGGCTCCCTCGCCGCGCACCTTGACACTGTCCTACAACGTGCCGGTGATCACCGGCGGCTCGCAGACCGCCACCATCACCGTGTATGGGCGGATTCCGGCCAACCAGATCCTTTCGGTCGGCAACCACACCAGCAGCTTTGGCGGCGCCGACACCGTGCTGCGCTACTCCTACAACGAAAGCATCATCGGGGTACCCTCGCTGCCGAGCAGTTGCACGGCAGGCGGCACCGGCTCCAAGACTGCCAGCAACGCCTTCCCGTTCACTGCCTCGGCGACCGTGCCGGCACGCTGCAATGCCTACGTCACCACCGATCTGGACTTCGGCAGCATTGCCGGCAGCATCGACGCCGCGATCGATCGCACCTCCACCATCAGCCTGGCCTGCACCAACCGCACCGCTTGGAATATCGGCCTGGACAATGGCAGCAATGCCAGCGGCAGCGTGCGGCGAATGCGTCACGCCAGCAGCGCCAATTACATCAATTACGAGCTCTACAGCAATACCGGTCGCAGTAATCGGTGGGGTACCGTCATCGGGGTGGATACGCTGGCAGGCACCGGCAACGGCACCACCCAGACGGTCACCGTCTATGGCCGTGCGCCGGCCCCACAACTGCCGATTGCCGGCGCCTATACCGACACGGTGACCGTCTCCATCACTTACTGACAGTTAATAAAGTTCGTATCGGGGGCGTCGCTATTCGTTACGTCTCCAATGCAAACGATTGCCTCCATGACGCAGGTCACCTTCCTGAAGCGCTTGGCCCTGGCTGCTCTCGCTTGCGCCGCGACATCTACCGCGGCGAACGCAGCCACCGCGCGGGGGCCGGAAAATTCCACCCTCCACATCGGCCTGCGCCTGCTCAGCGGTTGCGAACTGCGTACCGCGCCGCCGCGCGCCAGTTGCTCCAGGGGCACGCCGATGGCGATCGCCGAGCCGCCCAGCAGCAATGAGGCACCCGCCGTCACCAGCACCGGCCAGGACGCCAGCGCGCTTGCCGGGCCGCTGCCCGCCGGCAGCGCGCGCATCACCACCATTGCGTTCTGAGCATGGCCACTGCTCGCCACCTTCGCGATCTGTTGGCCCGGGTCCTGGCCCTGGGCTGTATGGCAGCAAGCGGCGCCGCCAGTGCTGCCGAGATCGCCATCGCGCCGACCACCGCGCACATCCCGGCCGACAGCGACCAGGCAACGGTCTGGCTCTACAACCAGGCCGCGCAACCATGGCGTGCCGACGCCAAGCTCTACCGCTGGCGCCAGGACGGTGAGCGCGAACTCCTCGAGCCAGCCACCGGCGTCACGATCAGCCCGTCGCACTTCGAAATTCCGTCGCAAGGCCGGCAGCTGTTGCGCGTGATCCGCCTCGGCCCCAGCCCCACGCAGGCCGAAGACAGCTACCGGCTCGTGGTGACCCAGCACGCGATCGGCAACGAGACCGACCTGCTGCGTTATTCCACCCCGGTGTTTGCACAGCCCAGCCAGGCCAGCGCAGCGCAACCGGCGTTGCACGCCAGCCTGGCCGGGCACGGCAGCCAGCGCGCGTTGCGTATCCACAATTCCGGCTCCAGCCATGCGCGCCTGGCCGACCTGGCCTATATCGATGCCGGCGGCACCCGCCGCAATATCCGCGGCGACCTGGCCGGCTACGTCCTCCCCGGCCAGACCCGCCAATGGGCCCTGCCCGCCAACCTGCCCGCAGGCAGCGGCCGCTTCGTGGCGCGTATCAACAGCGATATCGAAAGCACGTTGGCGCTGGAGCCGGGAATCGGGAATTGAGAATTGGGAATGGGTCAAGCCGATTGCGCTAGCTGATCGTGGGCTGGTGAAGGCCCAAGCGAACCAGGCTCTCCGATTCCCGATCCCGATTCCCGATTCCCGCCAATTGCGCCACGCCCACTCGCCAGCTATACTCCGCCGGCTGTTTTGCGTCTCTTGCGCATTGCGTCGTCCACGTCGGACGTCACCGACGAATTCACACCTGCTGCCGCCATCCGCGCCGGGGTGCCCTCACACAGGGTTCGTCGCGGAGGCAACAGGGAAGCCCAACCCCGGAATCGTGTGCGTTTTGATGCGAGCCCCTCGCAACAGCCCGCACATCCATGTGCGGATTTTTCAACAATAAGCCGCGCACGGCGATTCCGCTATCAGGAGTTTTTTCAATGCCCCAAGTCACCATGCGTCAGATGCTGGAAGCCGGCGTCCATTTCGGCCACCAGACCCGCTACTGGAACCCCAAGATGGCGCCGTACATCTTCGGCGCGCGCGGCAAGATCCACATCATCAACCTCGAGAAGACCGTTCCGCTCTTCAACGACGCGATGAACTTCCTCTCCTCGGTTGCGCAGAAGCGCGGCACCGTGCTGTTCCTGGGCACCAAGCGCAGCGCGCGCGAGTCCATCAAGGAAGAAGCCGAGCGTTGCAACATGCCGTTCATGACCCAGCGCTGGCTGGGCGGCACGCTGACCAACTTCCGCACCGTCAAGCAGTCGGTTGCCCGCCTGAAGGAACTGGAAGCCGCTGAAACCGACGGCACCTTCGACAAGCTGGTCAAGCACGAAGTGCTGGGCCTGCGTCGCGAGCGCGAGAAGCTGGACGCCTCGCTCGGTGGCATCAAGGAAATGAACCGCCTGCCCGATGCGATCTTCGTGATCGATATCGGCCATGAAGACATCGCCATCAAGGAAGCCAAGAAGCTCGGCATTCCGGTGATCGCCGTGGTCGACACCAACTACGATCCGGCCCTGGTCGACTACGCCATCCCGGGCAACGACGACGCCATCCGCGCCGTGCAGCTGTACGCACGCGCCGCTGCCGACGCCGTGCTGGAAGGCAAGGCGGCTGCGCCGAACTCCGCTTCGGTGCGCGAAGAAGAGTTCTCGGCCGAGTCCGCCGACGAAGGCAAGGGCCGTCGCGCTCCGGCCAAGAAGGGCGACAAGAAGGCTGACGCCGCCGAGTAATCGGCGTGCAATGCGGCCGCACCATGCTGTGCGGCCGCAGTCCCGACGGCGCCCTCGCGCTCCGTCGCTGAGGCTACTGCATACATCTACGGGGGCGGCGGCATGCCGCACCGTCTCCTACTGGCGGAATCGCTTCCGCCGCACGCATTCGTCCATATGAGGTAATTCCATGGAAATCACTGCTTCCCTGGTCAAGGAACTGCGCGAGCGCACCGGCGCCGGCATGATGGAGTGCAAGAAGGCACTCGTCGAAAACGCAGGCGACATCGACGCCGCGGCCGAGTGGCTGCGCAAGTCGGGCCTGGCCAAGGCCGACAAGAAGGCTGACCGCGTCGCCGCCGAAGGCCGCATCGCCACCGCCCAGGCCGGCGGCAAGGCCGTGCTGGTCGAAGTCAACTCCGAGACCGACTTCGTCGCCAAGGACGAGAACTTCCTGGCCTTCACCGAGGTCGTGGCCAATGCCGCACTGAACTCGAACGCTGCCGATGCCGAAGCGCTCAAGAGCGTCAAGCTCGACAGCGGCGAGACCATCGAAGAGCGTCGCGCTGCGGTGATCGCCAAGGTCGGCGAAAACCTGCAGGTGCGTCGCCTGGTCCGTATCGACAGCGCCAACAACGTCGCGGCCTATGTGCACGGCGGCCGTATCGGCGTGCTGGTCGAACTGAAGGGTGGCGACATCGAGCTGGCGCGCGGCATCGCCATGCACATTGCGGCGATGAACCCGCCGCACGTCAAGGCCTCCGACGTTCCGGCCGAATTCGTTGCCAAGGAAAAGGAAATCGAACTGGCCAAGATGTCCGAAAAGGACAAGGCCAAGCCGGCCGAGATCCTGGAAAAGATCATCAGCGGCAAGATCAGCAAGATCGTCAACGAAGTGACGCTGTACGGCCAGCCGTACGTGCTCAACACCGACCAGACCGTCGAGCAGGCAGTCAAGGCCGCCGGCGCCGACGTGATCGGCTTCCAGCGCCTGGCCGTTGGCGAAGGCATCGAGAAGGTGGTGGAAGACTACGCCGCCGAAGTGATGAAGCAGGCCGGCCTGGCCTGATCTTCCCCGCTCGGAAAAAGCCGCGGCATGCCGCGGCTTTTTTTTTTGCCTGTCGCTCGCGCATCCGCACACTGGCGCGAACCTGAAGCGAACGCATCCGGCACGGCGGCAAGCGGCCTCAACTCTACAGATGTCATCGGCATTGCCGTTACCTGAAGATGCCGACCAGGTTCTGGCGTTCCATCACGCATGTTTTGTGGCGCGGCGATGGCGGAGCATGGCGCGCCCTACTCAACGACCGCAGCTGTATGCTTGTGGCCACTGTTGGCGATGACTCATGCAACCAGATCTCCAGGCCGCCCTGCACTACTGCCGTAACCTGCCCTCGCCGCCCGGCGTTGCGTTGCGCATCATCGAACTTGCGCAGGATCCGGACGTGGACATGACCACCACGGCCAAGGTCATCGGCATGGACATGGCATTGAGCGCACGTATGCTGCGGGTGGCCAATTCGCCGCTCTACGCCAGTCGCCGCCGCATCGACAATCTCGGCCAGGCGCTGACCATGCTCGGCCTCAACGCGACCTTGAGCCTGGCACTGGGCTTTTCGATGGTGCACGGCGTGCGCAGCACCTTCATCGCCCACCCCTTGCACGAGCGCATCTGGCGCCGCGCCGGCCTATGCGCGCTGGCCAGTCGCATCCTCGGCCAGGCCTACGGCATTCGCAAACCCGAAGAATTGATGCTGGCGGGCCTGCTGCAGGACATCGGCAAGCTGGCCCTGCTGCAGGGCGCGCCCGATCTGTACGGGCCGCTGCTGGAACAGGCCGCCGACAACACCGCGCTGCTGGTTGCCGAACGCGAACAGCTGGGCGCCACGCATGCCGAAATCGGCGCCTGGCTGGCGCATCAGTGGCAGCTGCCGCCGTATCTGCAGAATGCGATTGCGCAGAGCGAAGAAGAACCGGCAGGCCTGGAACCGTTCATGGCCTGCGTGGCGCTATCCGGGCGCCTGGCCGATATCTGGCTCTCGGCCAGTGCGGTCACTGCAACCGAACATGCGCAGCAGCAGGCGCAGGACGTGCTGGAGCTCGATGCCGAACGCTTCGAAAAAGTGATCGAACGCATCGCCGAATCGCTGCCGGAACTGGAGGCGCTGTTCGACATCCGCGTGCCGCAGCCCGAGCACATCCAGATGATCTTCGAGCAGGCGCGTGAACTGGCGATGCTGCGCAGCCTGCGCGAATTGCAGGACGTGGCCGAAGCGCGCCGGCATGCCGACGAATCGGAAAACCGCATGCGTCACCTGGCCGAACAGGCCAGCCGCGATGCGTTGACCGGGGTATTCAATCGGCATCAGCTCGGTACCGCGCTGACGCATGAGTTCGAACTGGCCTCGCGCCAGGGCTGGCCGCTGTCGATCGCCTTCATCGACCTGGACGAGTTCAAGCGCGTCAACGATGCGCACGGACATCTGGTCGGCGATGAAGTGTTGCGCAATTTCGCGCAAACGCTGCAACGCATGGTGCGCACCAGCGACCTGGTGGCGCGCTACGGCGGCGAAGAATTCCTGGTGATCCTGCCCAATACACCTGCCGATGCGGCGCTGATGGTGATCGAACGCATCCTGGCCGAAACCGCGCGTACGCCGATGGCGCAACTGCAGGGCGGCCCATTGCACATCACCTTCTCTGCGGGTCTTGCCACGCACGGCGGTGCCGAGCGCCAGTTCGACAGCATCGACCATTTGTTGCAGGCCGCCGACAGCACGCTGTATCGCTCCAAGCATCGCGGCCGCAACCGCGTCACCGCGTACGATGCGACCGATGTACCAACGCCGCCGAACCCGCGCGCGCATTGAGCAACCGGTCACGCCACTGCCAACAAAGGAATTTTTACCACGCCAGGTGACAGGCTTCCGCTAGAATTGCCGGCGTTTGCCGATCCCCCACCCCCGAGGTTTCCCCATGTCCGAACTTTCCTATCGCCGCATTCTTCTCAAACTTTCCGGGGAGGCGCTGATGGGGGACGGGGATTACGGCATCGACCCCAAGGTCATCAATCGCCTGGCGCATGAAGTGATCGAAGCCCAGCAGGCCGGCGCGCAGGTGGCGCTGGTGATCGGCGGTGGCAACATCTTCCGCGGCGCCGGCCTGGCTGCCAGCGGCATGGACCGCGTCACCGGCGACCACATGGGCATGCTGGCCACGGTGATCAACGCGCTGGCGATGCAGGATGCGCTGGAAAAGCTCGGCGCCAAGGTGCGCGTGATGAGCGCCATCAAGATCAACGATGTCTGCGAAGACTTCATCCGTCGCCGTGCGATCCGTCACCTGGAGAAGGGCCGCATCGCGATCTTCGCCGCCGGCACCGGCAACCCGTTCTTCACCACCGACTCGGGCGCAGCGCTGCGCGCGATCGAGATCGGTGCCGACCTGCTGCTCAAGGCAACCAAGGTCGACGGCGTGTACGACAAGGACCCGAAGAAGCACACCGATGCGGTGCGCTACGACAGCCTGACCTACGACCAGGTGATCCTGCAGGGCCTGGAAGTGATGGATACCGCCGCCTTCGCACTGGCGCGCGACAGCGACCTGCCGCTGCGCATCTTCGGCATGAGCGAACCGGGCGTGCTGCTGCGCATCCTGCACGGCGAGCAGATCGGCACGTTGGTGCAGGGCCGCAGCTGAGGTCGGGAATCGGGATTGGGGAATCGCAAGAGCGCACGGCCGCAGGCTGCACAGCGATCTCCAACCCGGCGCCCGGCGTGAAAAGGGCGCCAGGTGAACCGGCTGCGCGGGTGCTGACGGCCCGCGAGTCGTGAAACCCCAGTCCCGGCTATAATCCCCGGATTCAGCTCCACACGGATTCCGGCGATGCTCACCCAGATCAAACAAGACGCGCAGACGCGCATGACCAAGAGCATCGATGCTCTGCGCCATTCCCTCACCACCATCCGCACCGGCCGTGCCTCGCCGGCGCTGCTGGACGGCATCAAGGTCAAGGCCTACGGCGCCGATACGCCCCTGAATCAGGTTGCCAGCATCAGCGTGTCCGAAGGCCGCTCGCTGGTCATCAGCCTGTTCGACAAGGGCATGATCAAGGACGTGGAAAAAGCCATTTACGCTTCGGATCTTGGCCTGACCCCGACCGTGGTCGGCACCGTGATCCGCCTGAACCTGCCGCCGCTGACCGAGGAGCGCCGCAAGGAGCTCAGCAAGTCCGTGCATGGCGAGGGCGAAGACAGCAAGGTCGCCATTCGCAACATCCGCCGCGACGCCAACCAGCAGGTCAAGGATCTGCTCAAGGACAAGGCCGTCACCGAAGACGAAGCCCGCAGCGCCGAGGACGATATCCAGAAGCTCACCGACAAGGCCATCAAGGACGTGGATGAGGTCGTCAAGGGCAAGGAACAGGAATTGATGACGGTCTGATCGTGGCATCGCCTGCCATGCATCCAGTCCCTTCTGCTGCTGTGCCGCGCCACATCGCCATCATCATGGATGGCAATGGGCGTTGGGCGCAGCGTCGGCGGCGTCCGCGCATGATCGGCCATCGCGCCGGCGCGCGCGCGGTCAATCGCACGATCGATTTCTGCCTTGAAAAAGGCGTGTCGGCGCTGACCCTGTTCGCGTTTTCCAGTGAAAACTGGGGCCGTCCGCAGGATGAGGTCGACGCGCTGATGAAGCTGTTCCTGCATGCGCTCGACCGCGAGGTCGAAGAACTGCAGCGACGTGGCGTGCAGGTGCGCTTCATCGGCGACCGCAGCCGCTTTGCCGCACTATTGCGCGAGCGCATGGCCGGCGCCGAGCGCAGCACCGCAACGAACTCGCGGCTGGTGCTGAGCATCGCAGCCAGCTACGGCGGCCGCCAGGACATCGCAGCGGCTGCCCGCGCATTGGCCGAAGACGTCGCTGCAGGCCGCCTGCAGCCAGAGCAGATCGACGAAGCGCTGCTGTCCAGCCGGGTCGCCCTGGCCGACCTGCCCGCACCGGACCTGTTCATCCGCACCGGTGGCGACACCCGCATCAGCAATTTCCTGTTGTGGCAGCTGGCTTACACCGAGCTGTGGTTCACCGAAACCCTGTGGCCGGAGTTCGATGCCGGCGTGCTGCAGCAAGCGCTGGACGACTTTGCCGGGCGTGAACGCCGCTTCGGCCTGACCAGCGCACAGATCGCCGACAAGGCGACGGAGAGCTCCTCCGCATGACCAAGACTCGCGTGATTGCCGCGCTGATCATGGCGCCGCTCGCGATTTGCGCGATCGTGCTGCTGCCCACCCAATGGCTGGCAGCGCTGGCGGCGGTCCTGTTCCTGACCGGCCTGTGGGAGTGGCTCAAGCTCTCCGGGATCGACGACAGCCTGCCGCGCACCGTGCTTTTGACGCTCAACCTGCTGCTGATGGTGCTGATGGTGTGGGCCTCGGCCGGCTCGATGGTGCTGTTCCAGATTGCGTCGCTGGTCGGCGTGGCGTGGTGGCTGTTGGCGCTGCTGTGGCTGCGCTTTTTCACCTTCGGCGCCGATCATGGCAACGGCCAGGCGCGCGCACTCAAGCTGGCCGCCGGCACCCTGGCGGTGCTGCCGGCATGGGCAGCGCTGGTGCTGCTGCATGCCAGCCCGGACAAGGGCAACCTGTGGTTGCTGACCGCGCTGACCATGGTGTGGGCGGCTGACTCCGGTGCCTACTTCGCCGGCCGCGCGTTCGGCAAACACAAGCTGGCGCCGCGGGTCAGCCCCAACAAGACCATCGAAGGGTTGCTCGGAGGCCTGCTCGCCGGCATTGCGGTTGCCTGCGCGTTCGGCTGGCTGGCCGGGCTGACGCTGGCACATGTGCCGCAGCTGGTGCTGGTCTCCGCACTGGCGGTGCTGGCATCGGTGCTGGGCGACCTGTTCGAAAGCCTGCTCAAGCGCCACGCCGGCGCCAAGGACTCGGGCACGCTGATTCCGGGCCATGGCGGCGTGCTGGACCGCATCGATGGCGTGCTCGCTGCCCTGCCGGTGTTCGCACTCGGCAAGGAAATTCTCGGATTCTAGGCATGGCTGGCTCCTCTCTCCGTCAGGTCGCCGTGTTCGGCGCCACCGGCTCGATCGGCGCATCGGCACTGGACGTGATCGCGCGTCACCCCGAGCGGCTGCGCGCCAGCGTGCTGTCGGCCGGCAGCAAGGTCGATGAGCTGCTGGCGCTGTGCGCCACCCACCGGCCTGCGCATGCGGTGATTGCCGATGCAGCGCTGTATCCCGCGCTGCGCGATGGCCTGCGCGCGCTGGGCGTGGCGACCCAGGCGCACGCCGGCGCCGAGGCGTTGGACGCACTGGCGAGCGGCGATGCGTGCGACACCGTGGTGGCGGCGATCGTGGGTGCGGCCGGGCTGCCGTCTACGCTGGCGGCAGCGCGCGCCGGCAAGCGTCTGTTGCTGGCCAACAAGGAATCGCTGGTGCTGGCCGGCGAGCTGCTGACCCGCACCGCAGCCGCCGCCGGCGCTGAAATCATTCCGATCGACAGCGAACACAGCGCCATCTTCCAGTGCCTGCGCTCCTGCGACGCCAGCCGCGGCGTGCGCCGGGTCATCCTGACTGCCTCCGGTGGCCCGTTCCGCGGCCGCGACCGCGCGGCACTGGCCGCAGTCACGCCCGCGCAGGCAGTGGCGCATCCCAAGTGGTCGATGGGCCCGAAGATCTCGGTGGATTCGGCAACCCTGATGAACAAGGGCCTGGAAGTCATCGAGGCGCATCACCTGTTCGGACTGCCGGGCGAGCAGATCGATGTGCTGGTGCATCCGCAGAGCCTGGTGCATTCGCTGGTGGAATTCGTCGACGGCTCCACGCTTGCCCAGCTTGGCCTGCCAGACATGCGCACCACCTTGGCGGTAGGCTTGGCCTGGCCGGAGCGGGTCGACTCCGGCGTCGGCGGGCTGGACCTGCTTCGCCAGGGCCGGCTGGATTTCGAGGCCCCCGACACCGCCGCGTTCCCATGTCTGCGCCTGGCCTGGGACGCGTTACGGGCCGGCGGCACCGCCCCGGCAATCCTGAACGCGGCCAATGAAGTGGCTGTTTCAGCCTTTCTTCAGGGCCAGGTGGGTTTCCTAGCGATCCCTGCGTTGGTCGAACACACACTGACAACGCTCCCGCGGCACAATGCCGATTCCCTCGACACCCTGCTTTTTGCCGATGCGCAAGCCCGGCAAATCACTGAACGCGCCCTCGCCCACCACGCCCTTCATGCCTGATCGTTCCACGCACGCGAGCTGCACACATGGGTGATTTCATCGGTTCGGTCTGGTGGATGATCGTCAGCCTGGGCGTGTTGGTGACCTTTCACGAATTCGGGCATTTCTGGGTCGCGCGGCGCTGCGGCGTCAAGGTGCTGCGCTTTTCGGTGGGCTTCGGCAAACCGCTGTGGATGCGCCGCGACCGCCACGGCACCGAGTTCGTGGTTGCCGCGATTCCGCTGGGCGGCTACGTCAAAATGCTCGACGAGCGCGAAGGCGACGTGCATCCGGCCGAGCAGGACCAAGCCTTCAATCGCAAGACCGTGTGGCAGCGCATCGCGATCGTCGCAGCCGGTCCCATTGCCAACCTGTTGCTGTGCATGGCGATGCTGTGGGCGATGTTCGTGGTAGGCAAGCAGGATTATTCGGCAACCATTGGTCGGGCCGATGGCCTGGCCGCCGAGGCCGGGCTGGGCCCGGGCGAGCGCATCGTGCGCATCGACGGTCGCAGCGTGAGCAGCTGGAGCGATGCCAGCATGCAGCTCACCACTGCGGCAATGGACAGGCGCGATGTCCGCGTCCTGACCACCTCTGACACTGCGGGCAGCAGTAAGCACACCTTGCGCTTGTCGCAGCTGCCGCTCGGTTTCGACGAACGCCGCGTGGCCGCACTGGCCGGCATCGGCTGGCAGTTCATGCTGCAGCCACCGGTGATTGCCGAAGTGGTGAAGGGCTCGGTGGCCGATGGCCTGCTCAAGCCGGGCGACCGCATCGTGGCCATCGACGGCCAGCCGATCCGCTCGGCCGAAGACATCATTCCGCAAGTGCAGGCGTTGGGCGCCCACGGCGGGCCGGGCATGATCGAGGTGGCGCGCGGCGAAGACCGGCTGGCGCTGGAGATTGCCCCGCGCAAGTCGCCGCAGGGCCAATGGATGATCGGCGTGCGTCCGGCCGCCGCGCCGGCTCCGGAATACGACAGCCGCCAGCAGTACGGGCTGTTCGCCGCCGTGCCGGCTGCGATCCGCGAAACCGGTCGGATGACCGCCGACTCGCTGGGCATGATGAAGCGCATGCTGACCGGCCAGGCCTCGGTCAAGAACATCTCCGGCCCGGTCACCATTGCGCGTGCCGCCAACGCCTCGGCCGAACGCGGGCTCGACTGGTTCCTGTACTTCCTCGGATTGCTGTCGCTCAGCCTTGCGATCATCAACCTGATGCCCATCCCGATCTTGGACGGTGGGCATCTGCTGTATTACCTTATCGAGTTGATCAAGGGCAGCCCGATCAGCGAACGGGCCATGATTGCCGGACAATACGTCGGCCTGGCGGTCCTGGCCGGGTTGATGGGACTGGCGTTCTACAACGACATCCTCGGCCTGGTTCCACGATGAAGCTGCTCCACTCTTTCCGCCTGTTGTCGTCGTCATACGCCGGCATCCAGCAACACCCGAATACGACTCCAACCGGATGTGACATGACGCGTCTTCCCACTCGCCGCCTGCTTGCCCTCGCTCTTGCCGCCGGCCTCAGCCTGCCGGCCGTTGCTCTGGCCGTCGAGCCGTTCGTTGCCAGCGACATCCGCGTCGACGGCCTGCAGCGCATCGCCTCCGGCACCGTATTCACCTATCTGCCGGTGAACCGCGGCGACACCGTGGACGATGCCAAGGTGGCCGACGCGATCCGTGCGCTCTACCGCACCGGCTTCTTCGAGGACGTGCAGCTGGACCGCCAGGGCAACATCCTGGTGATCACGGTCAAGGAGCGCCCGGCGATCAACAAGCTCACCGTGACCGGCAACAAGGACATCAAGTCCGAGGAACTGCTCAAGGGCCTGGGTGACATCGGCCTGTCCGAGGGCGGCACCTTCGATCGCCTGAGCCTGGACCGCGTGACCCAGGAACTGACCCGCCAGTACAACAACCGCGGCAAGTACAACGTGGAAATCACCCCGACGGTGAGCCCGCTGGACCGTAACCGCGTCGACGTGGCCATCGCGATCAAGGAAGGCAAGGCGGCCAAGATCCGCCACGTCAACCTGATCGGTACGGAAAAGTTCGCCAACGAGGACATCCTGGACAACTGGGAATCCAAGGAGCACAACTGGGCCTCGTGGTACCGCCGCGACGACCAGTACTCCAAGGAAAAGATGTCCGGCGACCTGGAAAAGCTCAACTCCTGGTACCTGGACCGCGGCTATGTCGACTTCAGCATCGACTCCACCCAGGTCTCGATCAGCCCCGACAAGCGCGATATGTTCATCAGCGCCGGCGTCACCGAGGGCGAGCAGTACAAGATTTCCGAAATCAAGGTGACCGGCGACACCGTGCTGCCGCAGGCCGACATCGAGCGCCTGGTGATCCCCAAGGCCGGCGACATCTTCTCGCGTGCATTGCTGGAGTACACCTCCGATGCGATCACCAACACGCTGAGCAACGTCGGCTACGCGTTCGCCAAGGTCAACCCGATCCCGACGCCGAACCGCGAAGACCGCACCGTGGCAGTGAACCTGCAGGTGGTGCCCGGCCCGCGCGTGACAGTGCGCCGCATCCTCTACAAGGGCAACAGCCGCACCTCCGACGAGGTCTTGCGCCGCGAAATGCGCCAGTTCGAAAACACCTGGTATTCGCAGGCGGCGATCGACCGTTCCAAGATCCGTCTGCAGCGGTTGGGCTACTTCGAAAGCGTGGACGTGGAAACACCCGCGGTGCCTGGCAGCAACGACCAGGTCGACGTGGTCTACAACGTCAAGGAGACCACCTCCGGCAGCTTCGTGTTCGGCCTGGGCTACTCGCAGAGCTTCGGTGTGACCACCTCGGTGCAGTTGTCGCAGAACAACTTCCTGGGCGGCGGTAACCGCGTGGCAGTGGAGGCTTCGCGCAGCAGCTATCAGCAGCGCTACGCGTTCTCCTACACCAATCCGTTCTTTACCGACGACGGCGTGTCGCTGGGCTACAACCTGTCCTGGCGCGCGCTCGATTACTCGGACTTCAATACCGCACAGTTCAACAGCAAGAATGGCTCGGCGCAGGTGGTGTTCGGCGTGCCGATTACCGAAAACGACACCGTCTCGGCGATGGTGGGTATCGACAGCAACCAGATCACGACCTTCGCGGGCACCACACCGCAGGCGATCATCGACTACATCAATGCGATCGGCACGCGCACCTTCCATGCCTGGCGCACGGAGCTGGGCTGGGCACGCGACACCCGCAACGACTTCTTCATGCCGACCCGCGGCATGTACCAACGCGTGGGCCTGGAGACCACCCTGCCCGGCTCCACGGTCGAGTACTACAAGCTCAATTACCAGATCTCCAACTACTGGCCGATCATTCCGGCGCTGGTGTTGAACACGCGCTTCGAACTGGGCTACGGCGACAGTTACGGGAAGGACAGCACCCGCGTGCTGACCAACCCGGATGGCAGCACCCGCACGGTCACCGCCACCGGCCTGCCGTTCTACGAGAACTTCTACGCCGGCGGCACCAATTCGGTCCGTGGCTTCGAAGACAACACCCTGGGCCCGCGCTCGGAAGCGATCAATGGCTTTACCCGTGGCCAGCCGCTGGGTGGCTCGTTCAAGACGGTGGGCTCGGTGGAAATGTATTTCCCCAAGCTGTTCGACAGCCCGTCGGCGCGCGTTTCGGCATTCGTCGACTTCGGCAACGTGTACAACGGGGTGGACAACTTCAAGGCCAACGAGTTGCGCGCCTCTACCGGTGTGGCGCTGTTGTGGCGCGCGCCTGTCGGCCCCATTTCGATCAGCTATGCATTCCCGCTGAAGAAGGAAGACAACGACGAGATCGAGCGTCTGCAGTTCACCTTCGGCGGCCAGTTCTAAGATTGGCACGCGAAACAATGGCGGCCCGGACGCCCGGGCCGCCATTGTTGTTTGAACACCCTGGTATGAAACAGCTTTAGAAGTAGTTGTTCCAGACATTGCCCAGGCAGGTGGCGGTGGCGCCCCAATCGGATGCGTCCACGCATTGCACCTGCTGGTCCCAGAAGCTCAGCGCGTTGGTGCGCTGCTGCGCGAAATCGTCGGCCGATGCACTGGTGACTGCGCCCAGCAGGATCACGCTACCGAAAATGGAGAGAACAGTTTTCATATGTTTCTTCCTGGGTTAGCCGCATCGTTGCGGCCCGGCAAGCAATACGCTCGACTGTTTAGCCAACTTTTGGCGACGTTTCCCCCTGTTAAACCAGCCACTTACCGTTTACGCGAGGTTTACCCTGATGCGATTGACCGCCAGTGCGATTGCCGAACAATTCGGGTTGACCGTCGTCGGTGACGGCACCACCGAAGTCAGCGGCGTCGCCACCCTGGCCCATGCCGGCGCAGGCCAGCTGAGCTTCCTGTCCAACCCGCGCTATCGTCCGCAACTGGCCGACACCCAGGCCGCCGTCGTAGTGCTACGCGCCGACGATGCCGACGCCGCCAAGGGCACCGCGCTGGTCGCCAAGGATCCGTATACCGCATTCGCCAAGATCGCCGCGCTGTTCGACGTGGCACCGGTGCGCGAACCGGGCATCCATGCCTCTGCGGTGATCGACCCGACCGCCCAGGTGTCGCCTGGCGCGCATGTCGGTCCGTTCGTCAGCATCGGTGCGCGTAGCCGCGTGGGCGATGGCTGCGTGATCGGCACCGGCAGCATCATCGGCGAGGACTGCGTGGTGGACGAGGGCAGCGAACTGCTCGCCCGCGTCACCCTGGTCACGCGCGTGCGGTTGGGCAAGCGCGTGCGCATCCACCCCGGCGCGGTGATCGGCGCCGACGGCTTCGGCCTGGCCATGGATGCCGGGCACTGGATCAAGGTGCCCCAGCTCGGCGGTGTGGTGATCGGCGACGACTGCGAAATCGGTGCCAATACCTGCATCGACCGCGGTGCGCTGGAAGACACCGTGCTGGAAGAAGACGTGCGCGTGGACAACCTGGTGCAGATCGCGCACAACTGCCGCATCGGCGCGCACAGTGCGATCGCTGGCTGCACCGGCATTGCCGGTAGCGCCAAGATCGGCCGTTATTGCCTGCTGGGCGGGCATGTCGGCGTGGTCGGCCACCTGGAGATCTGCGACAAGGTGGTGATCACCGGCAAGTCTGTCGTGCGTAATTCCATCCATGAGCCGGGCGAGTACTCGTCCGGCACCCCTCTCACCGACAATCGCACGTGGCGCAAAAACGCCGCGCGCTTCAAGCAGCTTGATGTGCTCGCTAGGCGCATCCTGGCTGTGGGCAAGGAGAAAGAATGAGCCACCACGTTTACGAACTGCCGATCGACGTCAGTCAAATCCAGACGCTGCTCCCGCACCGTTACCCGTTTCTGCTGGTCGACCGCATCCTCGAACTCGATCTTGAAACCAAGTGGATCGTGGCGCAGAAGAACGTCAGCATCAACGAGCCGTTCTTCCAGGGCCATTTTCCGAACCGCCCGGTGATGCCTGGCGTGCTGATCATCGAGGCGCTGGCGCAGGTCGGCGGCGTGATGACCCAGCTCGGTCTGGGCCGCGATGCCTTGTCGCAGCTGTTCTATATGGTCAAGGTGGACAAGGCCCGCTTCAACAAGCAGGTGGTCCCGGGTGACGTATTGATCATGGAAGTGCAGATGAAGCGCCTGATCCGCAACGTGGGATGCTTCTACGGCGAAGCCAAGGTCGATGGCGAAGTGGTGGCCAGTGCCGAGGTGATGTGCGCCGGCGCCAGGTAATCACCCGCTTTCGGAGTAAGACACGATGCGCGATTCAACACCTTTGATTCATCCGACGGCGGTCATCGATCCATCGGCAACGCTGGCAGACGACGTCCGCGTCGGCGCCTTCTCGTTGATCGGCGCCGATGTGCAGATCGGGGCGGGCACCGAGGTGGGGCCACATTGCTCGATCCACGGCCCGACCCGGATCGGTCGCAACAACCGCTTCATCGGCCACGCCGCGATCGGCGGCGAACCGCAGGACAAGAAGTACGCTGGCGAGCGCACCGAACTGGTGATCGGCGACGGCAACGTGATCCGCGAATTCGTCACCATCAATCGCGGCACCGGCGGCGGCGGCGGCGTCACCGTGGTCGGCAACGACAACTGGATGCTGGCCTATACGCACGTGGCGCACGACTGCCATGTAGGCAACCACTGCGTGTTTTCCAACAACACCACGCTCGCCGGCCACGTCACCGTGGGCGACTACGTAATCATCAGCGGCTTTGCCGGCGCGCATCAGTTTTGCCGCATCGGCGCGCATGCCTTCCTGGGCATGGGCGCGCTGACCAATGGCGACGTCCCGCCGTTCACCATGGTGGGCAGCGACTCGCTGGGGCGTCCGCGCGGCATCAATAGCGAAGGGCTCAAGCGTCGCGGTTTCGACGCCGAACGCATCACCGCGATCAAGCGCGCCTACCGCACGCTGTACGTGGCCGGCCTGCCGCTGGCCGATGCCAAGCTGCAGCTGGCCGAACAGGCCAAGAGCAGCGAGGATGTGCGCGGCATGCTCGAGTTCATCGAAGCGGCAGAACGGCCGTTGTTACGATGAAGGGAATCGGGAATCGGGAGTCGGGAATCGTGGACGGTCAGCGCAACGGCGCGTCGGTCGGCAGCGACCCGACTGCGCTGCCGATTCCCCATTCCCCACTCCCCATTCCCGGCGCGCATGCGCGCCCTCCCCGCATCGCGCTGATCGCTGGCGAGGCCTCTGGCGACATCCTGGGCGCGGGACTGATCGAGCAGCTGCGGCTGCGCTATCCGAATGCCGAATTCGTCGGCATCGGTGGCGATGCGATGCGTGGGGTCGGTTGCCAGACCTGGTTCGATGCCAGCGAGCTGGCGGTGATGGGCCTGACCGAGGTGCTGCGGCATTTGCCGCGCCTGCTCAAGCTGCGCAGCGCGTTCCGCGAGCGGGTGCTGGCGTGGAAGCCGGACGTGTTCATCGGCATCGACGCGCCGGATTTCAACCTCCCGGTGGAACGCTGGCTCAAGCAGCGCGAGATCAAGACCGTGCACTACGTCAGCCCGTCGGTGTGGGCGTGGCGCGAGAAGCGTGCCGAAAAAATCGGCGTCAGCGCCGATCTGGTGCTGTGCCTGTTTCCGATGGAACCGCCGATCTACGCCAGGCATGGCGTGGACGCCCGTTTTGTCGGCCACCCGATGGCCGACGATATCGCCTACCAGGCCGACCGCGCAGCGGCGCGCGCAACGCTGGGCCTGTCCGCCTCCAGCACCGTCCTGGCAGTGTTGCCGGGCAGCCGGCACGGCGAAATCAGCCGGCTCGGCGACACCTTTTTCCAGGCCGCATGGCTGGTGTCCGAGCACCTGCCCAACCTGCACGTGCTGGTACCGGCCGCCAATCCGGGCTGCAAGCAACTGCTGGCCGAGCAGCTCTCACGCTCGTCGCTGCCGGTGATGCGCTCCCACCTGCTCGACGGCCAGGCACGCACTGCGATGCTGGCCGCCGACGTGGTGCTGCTGGCCTCCGGCACCGCCACGCTGGAAGCGATGCTGGTCAAGCGCCCGATGGTGGTGGGCTACAAGGTCGCACCGCTCACCTACCGCATCGTCAAGCTGCTGGGCCTGCTCAAGGTCAACCGCTACGCCCTGCCCAATATCCTGGCCAATGACGACCTGGCGCCGGAACTGATGCAGGACGACTGCACCCCCGAGCGCCTGTGCGTGGCGCTGCTGGACTGGTTCAAACACCCCGACAAGGTCGCCGCCCTGCAACCGCGCTACCTGGCCCTGCATGCGCAGTTGCGCCGCGACGCGTCGGCGCGGGCAGCGGATGCGGTGGCCGGGCTGCTGGAAGGCAGGGATTCGGAGGTCGGGATTGGGGATTCGGCAGGAGCGAAGGCATGAAAATCATTGCTTTAGGCACCCAAGCCGATAGCGCCGACGCTGAGGCGCGCCAGTCGCCCTTGTTTGACCAATCCCAAATCCCGAATGTCGAATCCCGGCGTTTGATCGCCGGCGTCGACGAAGCTGGCCGCGGCCCGCTGGCCGGTCCGGTGGCCGTGGCGGCCGTGGTGTTCGACCCCGGCAAACCACGCATCAATGGGCTGGACGATTCCAAGCAGCTCACGGCCGAGCGGCGCGAGCAGCTGTATGCGCGCATCGTCGACCGGGCGCTGGCGTGGTCGGTGGTGTTGATCCACAGCGAAGAGATCGACCGCATCAATATCTATCAGGCGACTATGCTCGGCATGCGGCGCGCGGTGGAAGGCGTGGCGCATGTGGCCGGGTTCGCGCGCATCGATGGCAACCGTGTGCCCAAAGGCCTGCCCTGCCCGGCCGAGGCATTGATCGGTGGCGACGCGCTGGACCGCGCCATCATGGCCGCCTCGATCGTGGCCAAGGTGACGCGCGACCGGCTGATGCACGAACTGCACACGCGGCACCCGGAATATCGCTTCGATCAGCACAAGGGCTACAGCACGCCGGTGCATCTGGCCGCGTTGCAAACCCACGGGCCATGCCCCCAGCACCGGCGCAGCTTTGCGCCGGTGCGCCTGGCGCTGGAAGGCCGCAACCCGGGGCCCGGGACCCGGGACCCGGAACAGCTGCAGGTGGGCCGGTTGGTGGTGCCGCTTTAGAGGTCGGGACCCGGGACCCGGAAAAGCACCAGCACAGCAACAGCAAAGAAACGACGAGTGGCGTCCCGCCACGTCTTCCCGCTTTGCTTTCCCGGGTCCCCGGTGCCAGGTCCCGGCTCCTCAAGCCTGTCAGGTCCCCAGGTCCCGCCCCCAGCTGTCAAGCCTTGTTCGCCCCCGCCCCCGCCGGTACCCTGACCGCGCATTATTCCGGTCCCGCATGTCCACTTCCCGCTTCGTCCATCTGCACGTCCACACCGAGTTCTCGCTGGCGGATTCCACCATCCGTGTGCCCGAGAAACCGGATCAGGCTGACCCGAAAAAGGCCAAGCAGGCCAACCTGCTGAGCCGGGCAGTCGAACTCGACATGCCCGCGCTGGCGGTCACCGACCTCAACAACCTGTTCGCGCTGGTCAAGTTCTACAAGGCGGCCGAAGGCGTGGGCATCAAGCCGATCGCCGGCGCCGATGTGATGATCGCCACCCCGGACATGACGCCCTGGCGCATGACCCTGCTGTGCCGCGACCGCGAGGGCTACCTGAGCCTGTCGCGGCTGCTCACCCGCGCCTGGATGGAAGGCCACCGCCCCGAAGGCGGCGTGGCGATCCATCCGGAATGGCTGCAGGCCGGGCACGCCAACCTGTTTGCGCTGGCCGGCCGCGACAGCCTGGCCGGGCGCCTGTTCAACGAGGGCCGCGCGGACCTGGCCGAGCAACAGCTGGCCGACTGGCAGCGCGTGTTCGGCGATGGCCTGCACCTGGAACTGACCCGCACCGGGCGCGAGGGCGAAGAACGCTTCAACCAGTTCGCCCTGCACGCCGCGGGCGTGCGCGGGCTGCCGGTAGTGGCCAGCAACGACGTGCGTTTTTTGTACGCCAGCGACTTCAATGCGCACGAAGCGCGCGTCTGCATTTCCTCTGGCCGCGTGCTCGACGACCCCAAGCGCCCGCGCGAGTACAGCGATCAGCAGTACATGAAGTCCAGCGAGGAGATGGCGGCGCTGTTCGCCGACATCCCCGACGCCATCGACAACACCCACGCGCTGGCGCAGCGCTGCAACATCGAGATGCGCCTGGGCACCTACTTCCTGCCCGCCTACCCGGTGCCGGAAGACGAGACCCTGGACAGCTGGATCCGCAGCCAGTCGCGACAGGGTCTGGCCGCACGCCTGGAAAAGAACCCGATCGCGCCGGGCAAGACCCGCCAGGACTATGTGGACCGGCTCGAATTCGAGCTGGACACCATCATCAAGATGGGCTTTCCCGGCTACTTCCTGATCGTGGCCGACTTTATCCAGTGGGGCAAAAACCAGGGCATTCCGATCGGCCCGGGCCGCGGTTCCGGTGCCGGCTCGCTGGTGGCCTGGGCGCTGCAGATCACCGACCTGGACCCACTGCCCTACAACCTGCTGTTCGAGCGCTTTTTGAATCCAGAGCGCGTGTCGATGCCCGACTTCGACATCGACTTCTGCATGGACCGCCGCGACGAAGTCATCGACTACGTGGCGCGCAAATACGGCCGCGAACGCGTCAGCCAGATCATCACCTACGGCACCATGGCCGCCAAGGCGGTGGTGCGCGATGCCGGGCGCGTGCTGGGCTTCTCGTATGGGCTGGTGGACAGCGTGGCCAAGCTGATCCCCAACATCCTGGGCATCACGCTCAAGGACGCGATGGGCGAAGGCAAGGACTCGGAGATGGCCTCGCCGGACCTGATCCAGCGCTACCAGGTCGAAGACGACGTGCGCGACCTGATGGACCTGGCGCGCCAGCTCGAAGACCTCACCCGCAACGCCGGCAAGCACGCCGGCGGCGTGGTGATCGCCCCCGATCCACTCTCCGAGTTCTGCCCGCTGTTCGCCGAACACGACGAAGATGGCCGCGGCAAGAACCCGGTGACCCAGTTCGACAAGGACGACGTCGAAGCGGTGGGCCTGGTGAAGTTCGACTTCCTCGGCCTGCGCACGCTGACCATCATCGATTGGGCGGTCAAGGCGATCAACGTGCGCCACGCGCGCGCCGGCATCGACCCGGTCGACATCACCGCCATTCCGCTCGACGACGTGCCCACCTACAAGGGCGTGTTCGCCTCGGGCAATACTGGTGCGGTGTTCCAGTTCGAATCCTCGGGCATGCGCCGCCTGCTCAAGGACGCGCGCCCGGACCGCTTCGAGGACCTGATCGCGCTGGTGTCGCTGTACCGTCCCGGCCCGATGGACCTGATCCCGGACTTCAACGCGCGCAAGCACGGCCAGCAGGAGATCGTCTACCCCGATCCGCGCACCGAAGTCATCCTGAAAGACACCTACGGCATCATGGTGTATCAGGAGCAGGTGATGCAGATGGCGCAGATCGTCGGCGACTATTCGCTGGGCGGCGCCGACCTGCTGCGTCGCGCGATGGGCAAGAAGGTGCCGGCCGAAATGGCCAAGCACCGCGAAATCTTCCGCGAAGGTGCGGCCAAGGGCGGCGTGAGCGCAGCCAAGGCCGACGAAATCTTCGACCTGATGGAGAAGTTCGCCGGCTACGGCTTCAACAAGTCGCACGCCGCCGCCTACGCGTTGGTCAGCTACCAGACTGCGTGGCTGAAACGGCATTACCCGGCCGAATTCATGGCCGCCACGCTGTCCTCTGACATGGACAACACCGACAAGGTGGTCGGCTTTCTCGATGAAGTGCGCAACCTCGGCCTCACCGTCAAGCCGCCGCGCGTCAACGAGTCAGCGTACATGTTCGAGGCCGCCAGCCCGGACACCATCCAGTACGGCCTGGGCGCGATCAAGGGCGTCGGCCAGGGCGCCTGCGAGGCGATCGTCGAAGAACGCCAGCGCGGCGGCCCCTACACCACGCTGCTGGATTTCTGCACGCGCGTGGGCACCGCAAGGCTCAACCGGCGCACGCTGGAAGCGATGATCAATGCCGGCGCGATGGATGGGCTGGGCAAGAACCGCGCCTCGCTGATGCTGCAGCTGCCCGAGGTGATGAAGGCCACCGAGCAGATGGCGCGTGAACGCGCCTCCGGGCAGAACTCGCTGTTCGGCGGGCCGGACCCGAGCGCCCCGGCAATGCGCCTGGACCTGCCCGAAAGCAAGGAATGGCCGTTGGGCCAGCTGCTCACCGGCGAGCGCGAAACGCTGGGCTTCTATCTCAGCGGCCACCCGTTCGACCCGCACCGCGAAGAAGTCCGCGAGCTGGTTGGCTGCGACCTGGGTGCGCTGGAAAAGATCCTGGCCTCACAACAACGTGGCGGCGGTGGGGGCGGTGGCGATGGCGAAAAACGCGCCTGGCGGCCGGAAGTGAGCGCGATCCTGGCCGGCCAGGTGGTCGGCGTACGCCGCAAGGGCGACAGCCAGGTGTTCGTGCAGCTCGAAGACGGCCGCGGCCGGGTCGAATGCAGCGCGTTTTCCGATGCGATGGCCGAATTCGGCCACCTGCTCACCCGCGACCGCATCCTGATCGTCAAGGGCGGCCTGCGCGAGGACGAATTCAACGGCGGCTACAGCCTGCGCATCCGTCAGTGCTGGGACTACGAGCAGATCTGCGCCGACCACGCGCAGCGGCTGTCGCTGCGCCTGGACCTGCGCGAAAAGCAGGCCTTCAAGCGCATCGACGCCCTGCTGGCCAAGCACCGCCCCGGCAAGACGCCCCTGCGCCTGGACTTGCTGCTACGCGCGCCCAGCGGCGGCGTGGCCGGCATGCTCGACCTCAACGGCAACCACTCGGTGCGCATCGACCAGCAGCTGATGGACGGCCTGCGCGCAGACCCGGCGGTGCGGACGGTGAAGATCAAGTACAGCCCGCCGTGGGCGTGAGGGGCCGGGATTGGGGATTGGAGATTGGGGATTGGGGATTTGTAACGGCAGTCTACTGGCACGTCGAAGCCGCGATAGTGCTCTTGCGAATCCCGGATCCCCAATCCCGGCCATGCAACCGCACGGCTGCGTACGGGCCAGCCACACCGCTTCAGCTACACTCCCCGCCTTACGTTGACGACGCCATTGCATGAATCCTAACTACCTCGACTTCGAGCAACCCATCGCCGATCTGGAAGCAAAGATCCAGGAACTGCGCAAGGCCAGTACCGGGCCTGCGGTCAACGTGGAGACCGAAGTGCGGGCGCTGCGCGACAAGCTGCGCGTGCGCACCGCGCAGATCTTCCGCGATCTGTCGGCCTGGCAAGTCTCGCAGCTGGCGCGTCATCCGCAGCGCCCGTACACGCTGGACTACATCGACACCATCTGCGACGAATTCCAGGAGTTGGCCGGCGACCGCGCCTATGCCGACGACAAGGCCATCGTCGGTGGCCTGGGCCGCATCGACGGGCGCCCGGTGGTGATCATCGGCCACCAGAAGGGCCGCGACACCAAGACCAAGGTGGCGCGCAACTTCGGCATGCCGCGCCCGGAGGGCTACCGCAAGGCCTTGCGCCTGATGAAGCTGGCCGAGCGCTTCCGCCTGCCGCTGCTGACCTTCATCGACACCCCCGGCGCCTACCCTGGCATCGGCGCCGAAGAGCGCGGCCAGAGCGAGGCGATCGCGCGCAACCTGCTGGAAATGGCCGAGCTGAAAATTCCGGTGATCTGCACCGTCATCGGCGAAGGCGGCTCCGGCGGCGCGCTGGCCATCGGTGTGGGCGACCGCACCCTGATGCTGGAATACGGCACCTATTCGGTGATTTCGCCGGAAGGCTGCGCCTCGATCCTGTGGAAGGACGCGGCCAAGGCCAAGGACGCCGCCGAACAGCTCGGCCTGACCGCCAAGCGCCTGAAGGGCCTGGGCCTGGTCGACAAGGTGATCCGTGAACCCACCGGCGGTGCGCATCGCAATCCCGAACAGATGGGCAAGCGCCTGAAAGCGGTGCTGCTCAACGAGCTGGACGCGCTGGAAAAGATTCCAGTGGATGCGTTGCTGCAGCAGCGCTACGAGCGCCTGCGCAGCTATGGTGCCTACGAAGGGCATTGATTCGCACGATGGCCGGCCGCGCCCAGTGCGCGGCCATGGAAAGGACGCCACACCCGCATGTCTCCGCTCCTGCTGATCTCGCTGCTGCTGCAAGCCGCCTGCTGCGTCCACGTCGTGCGCAGCGGGCGGCCCCTGTACTGGATCTTCCTGCTGCTGGCGTTTTCGCTGCTGGCGGTGCTGGTCTATGTGTGCGTGGCGGTCATCCCCGATCTGCGCAACGACCCCAATGCACGCCGTCGCCTCAAGCGCGTGCGCAGCACCCTGGATCCGCAACGCGAACAGCGCGATGCCTCGCGCCGACTGGATGTGGCCGACACTCCGGAAAATCGCCGCCAGCTCGCAGAGACCTTGCTGGCGCGCGGCGATTACGCCCGGGCCGCCGAGCATTACCAGGGCGCGTTGCGCGGCTTGTATCGCGATGATCCGCACCTGATGCTCGGTCTGGCCAAGGCCCAGTTCGGGCTGGGCCAGCCACAGCAGACGCGGCAGACCCTGGATGCCTTGATCGCGGCCAATCCCAGCTTCCGCTCGCATGACGGGCATCTGCTGTATGCACGCGCGGTCGAAGGCAGCGGCGACACCGAGGCTGCGCTGCACGAGTACGAAACGCTGGCCCAAGGCTATCCGGGCGAAGAAGCGCGCGTGCGCTATGCACAACTGCTGCAGCGCATCGCACGCAATGACCAGGCCAGGGCGGTGTACGAACAGGTGCTGCGTCACGCCGCCGCCTCGCCCAAGCATTACCAACGCGAGCAACGCGCCTGGGTCGACCTGGCACGCAAGGGCCTGCGCGAGCTGGACACCAGCGCCTGAGGGCCGCCGACAAGACGCTCGCAGCTGCAGGTCACATGCATTGAATCGCTCGGCAACGAATCGCTCGGCACCTGATCAAGGCCATCAACGTGCAAAGGAAGCCTGAAATCGAGGCAGTTCTGAAAGCCGAGATCGATCATCTGCTGGAGCAATCCACACAGCGGTTTCGCAGCGGCGCCCTGGCGGAATCGCTCGCCCTGGGATTACAGGCGTGGGCGCTGATCCCCGAACCCAAGGCGAACTGGGACTATTACCCGCAAAGCCTGTCTGCAAGTTTCGTCAAGGATTACGCCGACCTGCACGATCAGGAAAACTTGCATCGATGGATCGAGGTGATGGCGCTGATGTACGACGACCCAGACCACACCGATCATCTTGTGCTGATGACCGAAGGCGAGGCGATGCTGCAGCTCGGCGATGAGGCACGTGCCTGCGCTGCCTTCGGCAAAATTCACGCGCTGTACGGCAAAAAGGGATTTGCCGGACACCAGAAACGGTATCTGGAGATGCTGCTCAAGCCACACCCGACCGGCGCATGAATTCATATGCGCCCTAGCGCGGCCTGCCGGATTCATCGACCCTTGCCCCGGTGCGCACATCGCGACGTCACTGGCCGTCCCATCATGAAGCACCGCAGGCATTCGCGGTGGGACACCGGAATGCCCCGCATTTTTAGCAGTGGCAGCTGTGGGCACCTGCGCGCCGAAGCCGTCGGGCGTACGTAGATGCGGTGCGCAATGCGCTCAGAACGGCTTGGCCAGCACCAGCCAGATCACGCCGACCAGCAGGATCACCGGTGCTTCATTGAACCAGCGCAACGCCCGCCCGCTGGGCACTGCACGCCCCTGTTCGGCGCCTTTGACCCAGCGGCCGGACACGATGTAGTGGGCCAGAATCAAGGCCACGGCAAACAGCTTGGCGTGCAACCAGCCGCCAGCGACCATCGTCGGGAAATCCGGAATGACCCGGTAGCCCTGCCATAGCACCGCGCCCAGCAGCAGCGCCAGACCGAGCATGCTGTGGCCGAATGTGTAGAGCCGCCGCCCCATCAACACCAGGCGCGCGCGCACCGCGGTGTCGCTGCCGGCTTCGGCGATGTTGACCAGAATGCGCGGCAGGTAGAACACCGCGGCCATCCAGGCGATCACGAACAACAGATGGAAGGTCTTGATCCACAAATACAGGGTCATGCGCTGGCTCCGCTGGCTCGCGTAGGATGGCCCGCATTTTCACCTATCCGCGCGCGCGAAAGCAGCCAAGCCCATGCAGCAGTCCGCCTCCAAACAATACGACGCCCACTATTTCCGCCGCTGGTATCGCGATGCCGGCCTGGCCGATCCCGCGCGCCTGCGACGCAAGGTCGCACTCGCCGTCGCACAGGCCGAGTACTACCTGGAACGACCGATCCGCAGCGTGCTCGACGTCGGCTGCGGCGAGGCCGCGTGGCGCGCGCCGTTGTTGGCGTTGCGGCCGAAGCTGAGCTATCTGGGTTTCGACAGCAGCGCCTATGCGGTGCAGCGTTATGGCCGCAGCCGCCAGATCCACCCCGCCCGCTTCGGCGACTTCGCCTGGTTGCGCCCGTGCGCACCGGTGGACTTGCTGATCTGCTCGGACGTGCTGCATTACGTGCCCACCCGCGAATTCAACCAGGGCCTGCCTGGATTGGCCGAGATGTGCGCAGGCGTGGCGTTTCTGGAAGCCTTCGCCGAAGAAGATGCGTTCGAGGGCGATCACGACGGTTTCCAGGCGCGACCGGCGCGCTGGTATCGCAAGCGCTTCGCCAGCGTGGGCTTCGCTGCGCTGGGGTCGCACTGCTGGCTGTCGCCGCAGCTGGCTGACCAGGCATCGGCGCTGGAGCGCGGCTGAGCGGGATGGTGGCTGCCAGCGAGCAGCGCGTGGGGGTATCGCGTCGCCTGGAGCCATCGCTGCGTCGATCGCCCAGCACCTTCTCCCCCGCTCCGCGCCCTGCCCGCGCTTGCGGCGGGGCGCTCAAGGTACGCGTCAGGTGGTGCGCAAGGCCTGTCGTCGCGCCCCGCAGTCAAGGCGCTCGCCTTCCAGAAATCGCTGCCACAGCGCTGTGACAGCCTCAACCGTCCGCAGCCCCATTAAGGTGCAAATGCGCCAAAACCGGTATGCTGCGCGGCAGCAAAACCGCACGGATGGGTGGAATGCTTTATCAACTGCATGAGCTGACCCGCAATCTGCTAGCCCCCTGGGTGCATCAGGCCCAGGCGAACGCCAAGATGTTTTCCGACCCCGACAGCCTGTGGGCCTCGCTCCCGGGCGCCGAGCGTATGGCCGCCAGCAACGAGCTGTTCCATCGTCTGGGCAAGGAATACGAAAAGCCGGCCTGGGCGCTCGACGATGTCGAGGTCGACGGCCATTCGCTGCCGATCATCGAACGCGAAGTGCTGAGCAAGCCGTTCTGCCGGTTACTGCGCTTCAAGCGTTTCAGCGACCACGTCGAACTGATCGGCAAGATGAAGGAGCAGCCCGCCGTGCTGGTGGTTGCGCCGTTGTCCGGCCACCACGCCACGTTGCTGCGCGACACCGTGCGCACCCTGCTGCGCAACCACAAGGTCTACGTGACCGATTGGGTGGATGCGCGCATGGTGCCGCTGGAGGCCGGCGCGTTCCGGCTCGAGGACTACATCACCTACATCCAGGAGTTCATCCGCCACATCGGCGCCGAGCGCCTGCATGTGGTGAGCGTGTGCCAGCCCACCGTGCCGGTGCTGGCGGCAGTGTCGCTGATGGCCAGCAACGACGAGCCCACCCCGCGCTCGCTGGTGATGATGGGCGGTCCGATCGATGCGCGTCGTAGCCCCACCCAGGTCAACAACCTGGCCACGGAAAACGGCATCGAGTGGTTCCAGAACAACCTGATCCACACGGTGCCGTTCCCGTATCCGGGCCATGGCCGCCAGGTGTATCCGGGCTTCCTGCAGCACGCCGGCTTCCTGTCGATGAACCCCAACCGGCACGTGATGTCGCACTGGGATTTCTACACCGACCTGGTCAAGGGCGACCTGCAGGATGCGCAAGCGCACCGGCAGTTCTACGACGAATACAACGCCGTGCTCGACATGCCGGCCGAGTATTACCTGGACACCATCCGCGTGGTGTTTCAGGAGTTTTTGCTGCCCCAGGGCAAGTGGAAAGTGGACGGCCAACTGGTCAAGCCATCGGCGATCCGCAATACCGCGCTGCTGAGCATCGAAGGCGAACTGGACGACATCGCCGGCCTCGGCCAGACCGAGGCGGTGCACGATCTGTGCACCGGCATCGATGCGGCGCATCGTCGTCACCTGGTCGTGGAAGGCGCCGGTCACTACGGCATTTTCAGCGGCCGCCGCTGGCGCGAGGTGGTGTATCCGCAGGTGCGCGAATTCATCGCGCGCTACGATGCGGATCCGGTCGGTAGCCGCGACCTGGCCACCGTGACCCCGATCCGCAAGCGCGGCAAACGCGCCTGAGGTACCCAAGAAAATCCCCGGCAATGCCGGGGATTTTCATCTTGATCTGCGTGCAACCGCCACAGCGCGTCATGCCAGCGGCAAGTACCACCATCGACCTGCGCACGCTGACATCTAGGCAAGGCGCATCACGCAGCCGCCTCTCCGCTCCTGACCAGCAGTTGCTTGGCGAACATGCCGTGCAGCTTGCCGAACGCGCGTGCCAGATGCAGCGTAACGAACAACAACAGCACGCCCACCGCGAACAACGGCAGCGTCAGCCAGGCGCTGGTGATGTCCAGGCCATCCCACGTCAGCACGGCGACCTGGTCGAACAACGCCGCGATCGGTGAAGCGGCCAGGCCCAACGACAGCGATAGCAGCGTGCAAAACACGGTGAAATACACAATGCCCAGCGGCAGCATCAGCAGGAAGTACAGCATCGTGCTCCAGGTCCGCGCGTCGGTGAACATCGCGCCGATGCGCTGCAGCCAACCGCCTTGCAGGCCCGGGTGTTGGGGGCGACGCGGCATGCGCACGCCCAGCAACGTCTCGACCACGCGGCCTTCCACCAGCGACAACACCCGCACCGAGCCGAAGAACAACACCAGCAGCGGCACGCCGATGATCAGGATCAGCATCCCCACCGACAGGCTGGCGCCGGTCACGACCCAGGTGAAATAGAACACCCCGGTGAGCAGTGACAGCAGCATGTAGAACAATGCGCCATAGGTGCGCGGGTCGGCAGCCACACCGAAGAACGTGCCGATCCACGATGCCCGCTGCGGTGGCACCGGGGGGCGCAGTGCGCGTGCCACGGTCACTTCGGTTTCGCGGTAGATCTCTGCCACTTCCTCCGGGGCGCCGTAGCTGCTGGCCACGCCGGCAATGACCTCGGCCTCGCTCTTGCCTTGCTGTTCTGCCAGTTCGGAACGCAGATACTCTTCGGCGTCGTACAGCGCGTCCTGGATCATTGCCGGATCTGCCCCGGACAGCGCCTGGCGCAGCTGCAGCAGATAATCGCCAATGGTGGTCGGCAACGGGTGTGCCTGTGCAATTGTGTTCATGAGTGGGTCCCCTCCAGCACGGAATCAACGGAATCTCGGGTGGCACGCCAGGCGGCGGTCCAGTCGCGCAGGCAGTCACGCCCGCTGTCGGTGATGCGGTAATACCGCCGCGGCGGCCCGGAGGCCGAGGGTTCGACATGGCTGTGCAGCAACCCGGCCCCCTCCAGATTGCGCAGCACCGGGTACAGGGCACTCTGCTTGCCGCTAAGCACGCCCTCCAGACGCTCGAGCCGCTTGGCGATGAGGTAGCCGTACAGCGGTGCATCGGCCTGCGCCAGGACGGCCAGCAAGGCCAACGACACGGTGCCCGCACTCAGTTCCTTCTGAAATTTGCGTAGGTGGATATCCGGCTCGCTCATCGGCCATCTCCGCTAGGTTGAAGGTAATGCTATGTAGAACCTAGCTATAGTGAATGTGCCGGTAGTCACGGGCGGGATTGGGGAGTCGGGATTGGAGATTCGCGAAAGCAAGAACAAAGGCGTGGTCGCCAGCTTGTGTGAGTAATTGTCAGCATCGCAGCGAACTCCACCGCAAAACGCAGCGCCGCCGTTGCGAATCCCCAATACCGAATCCCGACTCCCCGCCCCGCTAGCGCCCGCCTGCGTAAACCCAGTGCGTTCATGAGCTTAGAACCTTTGGGTTACTGCCTTTCTGGCACGGCTTTACTACAGTCGGTGTCCCCCCTGCCGATACCTTTCGCCTAGGGGTTTTCACTTTCGACGGGGAATACGATGCAAATGACACGCTTGGCGCAGCCGGCCATGGCTGATACTTCCTTTGGTGCCACACGGCGCCTGTGCCTTGCGATCGGGTTGGCGCTGCCGGGCCTTGGCCTGGCGCAGGTACAGCCGGCGCCGACCAATGCCGAGCAGGCGGTCGCCGAGCCGGCCAAAGCGCCGGTCACCGCCGCACCGGCAACCGCCAAGGGCTATCCGCTCGAAGCGCAGGGTTGGGGTGCCAAACAAGGCGGCAACATGTGGCAGGTGCGCTGGGCCGAAGACTGGTCGTATCTGAAGGACCCGTCCAAGCGCAAGAGTCCGTTCGATCCGCTCAAGTACATTCCGCTCAACGACGACGGCGATGTGTACGTGTCGCTCAGCAACGAGTTGCGCGTGCGCAGCAATACCATCACCAATCCGGGCCTGATTCCCGGCAGCCATTCTCAGCAGCAATATCTGCTGCGCGCCTTCTTCGGCGCCGACTTCCATGTAGGCGAGCACTTCCGTCTGTACACGGAATTGGCGCATGGCAGCCTGGACGGGCGCAACGAAGGCACCAAGACCGGCACCCAGGAAAACAACGCGATCCTGCAGCAGGTGTTCTTCGACGTGAAAGGCCGGATCGGCAGCGCCGACACCGGCTTGCGCGTCGGCCGCCAGGTGTTCGTCGATGGCCCGACCACGCTGATGGCGCTGCGCGACAACACCGATATCTTCGTGACCTTCAACGGCGCGCGCGCCTGGGCAATTGGCGACAGGACACGTGTTGACCTGTTCGATTTCAATTTCAACATCGATGGCACCGAAGGCCTCGGCGATGATCGCATCGACCGCTCGCGGCACTTCCGCGGCGTGGTCGGTGGCTACCGCCTGGCGACTGCCAAGCCGATGTACCTGGAGCCGTTCTTCTATCAGTTCCGCAACGACAACCAGGTGTGGGGACGCCAGACCGCGGAAGAAAACCGCAATTACTACGGCCTGCGCCTGTGGGGCAATGTGGGCAAGCTGCGCACCGATTCGTTCGTGACCGTGCAGCGCGGCAGCTTCGGTGGACGCGACCTGCGCGCCTACATGGCCAGTACCTCCAATGCCTGGTCGTTGAGCGAATCGGGCTGGAAGCCGCGCCTGGGCTTCCATAGCGAAATCGCCTCTGGTGGCGGCGGCACCTCCGGCACCGGCACGTTGCGCAACAACAACTTCCTGTACGGCAACACGATCTACTTCAGCTGGGCCACGTTCTTCGGCCCGGTAAACCTGGTCACGGCTGCACCGACGTTGACGTTCTCGCCGACCTCCAAGCTCACCGTGAACCTGGAGTGGGAAACGCTGTGGCGCCAGACCACCAGCGATGCGATCTACAACAACCAGGCACGCGCCTACGCACGCACCCAGAACACCGGCGAGCGCCGCATCGGCACCATGCCGCGCATCAACGCCACCTGGAACATCGACCCGAACTGGTCGGTGACCTTCCGCGCCGAACATCTGATGGCCGGGCCGGCGTTGGAGAAGGCCGGCTACGGCGATTCGACCTTTGTGATGGGCTGGTTGAACTTCCGCTTCTGACCACAGCCGTTGGGTGCGCCATGCATCCCCAATAGGCAGTGGCATCATCACATGCCGCGTCCCAAGGACGCGGCATGTTGTTTTTTACGTGCGGGCATGCCGATGACAGCGAACAAGGCAGACACAGACGCGCGCGCTGTATTCAAGGCGTAAGGTCGTCCTAAACTCCGGCCGCTTCAGGCAACCAACGCACCACTGCGTAGATGCCAGGCAGCGTGGCCGATGCTTCGCATCGGCATTGCACGCACGGTAATACATGCGCGCCTCCGAGCTCACCTGGCGACTGCTCGATCCGTTTTAACGGCTGTTCGTCGGTGGTCGTCAGGCAGCCGCTGCGGATGCAAGCATTGCGCATGCAAGCGCAGACCGCCTGCACCAGCGCTGCGAGCTGCGCCTGGCAGCGCAGAAGGCGTCTTGTTTTAGTGAGCCGCTGAGGCTGCCTGTGTGGCCGCGATCGCACTGCCTGGCAACGGCCAGCGATCATTGCCCGCCACGCCCTCCGGTCGTGCGTACTGCCGAAGCGTCAGACTCTTGCCGTCGTTTCCGGCGCCTAGCGGGCGCACCTGTCCACGCAACGCAGGCGGTAGCGCGGCGATCCGCTGCGCCAGCGGCGTTGTCGGCGCAGGATGGTCGCGCAACCACTGCAGCGCCGACAGCGCGCGCAATGCAGCGGCGGTGTCCTGCATCTTGTGCTGATAGTTGACGTAGTCCGGATGCGACACGCTCGCCAGCAAACACCCGGTTGCATTGGCGATGCAGGCCACCGATGCGGTCTGGGGCAGCGGGATCAGCGTTTGCGGAACCGGCCGATCCTGCGCCAGCAAGGTCCGCACCGGCGCGCTGCAGGCCCAGGTAAAGGTGGGCGCTAGCAAGGCCTGGGTGCGTTCGTCGTCCAGCAACCGTAACGGGAAGCGGTCTTGCCAGGACGATTGGCTGCCTTGCGTCAACGCATCCTCCTGCAGCATCGCAAACACCATCCGCGATTCACCGTGCAATGCGTGACACAGCGCGATCTCATCCACCGGCAGCGGCGCAAAGGCAGCGGCGCATTGCGCGGGCAGCGGATGCTGCGCCGGCAATTCGGCCAGCATGTCGGCAAACAGGTGCGCATTGCCGCGCAACATCGCCGCGCCGATCATCGTGATCGCCAGATTGTCGCTACTGCGCATCAGGACACGGGCCACCTGCGCATCGGTGCAGACACCGGACAAGGCCTGGGTGGTGCGCCCCTGGACAAAGTCCAAGGCGCTGGCCGTCATCGACAAGGACATGCGCGGCAGTTCGGGCAACGGCGTATCGGCGCGTGGACGGAACGGGCTGCGGTAGTCGGCGTGTTGCGCCAACGCCCGCATCCGCGCCAGCATCGGTGCCTGTGCGGCCAGCGCAGCGGCATAGGCCTGCGGTTGTTCGCGCACGCGCTGCAAGCATCCGCCAGCGCTGGCCATGCATAGCGCAGGCGCGCCGGATGGCCAACCTGGCAAGCGCCGATAGCCTGCAGCGGCGCTTTGGAATGCCGCATGCTCCGGCAACCGATTGAATCGCGCGAGGTCTTGCGCCAGCACTGTCTCGCGCTGCGCCTCGGGAATCGCGTACGACAACGACCACAGCGCCCCGAACATGTTGCTCCCGCGCAACGGTGGAAGCGGCTGGCGCAGCTGCGCCAACGCCTCACGCTGCGATTCGGGAATCGGCCAATGCCTGGAGACCGTATACAGCGACAGCACCGCGGCGATCAGGATGCAGACACCGAGCAAGGCGGCTTTGAGAAATTTGGCGAGCACGTGCGAAAGATCCATCCCTGGGAGCTGCGCATCTTAGTGCCATCTGCGCAGGCCTGCGATGGGCATAGACGCATCGCGTGCCTTGGGGCTACAGGCCATCGGCAACCGTGTGTCTGGCGGCCCGCGCAACGTTGGGCAACGACACCGCGCGCTGGCGATGGGCGGTGGTCTCGGTAAGTGGTTGAAAGAATCCGGGTGCTGGCAGACGTCGCCCCACCCTTCATCCGCACTGCGCGCCATGGTTGCCAACGGCAGGAGGGCTGTACGAGCCGTACGGGTTGCCCGCTGCCGCTGGGCTGCGGGTGCCGCCAGGTCTGTGTCGAGGTGAGTACAGGAATCATGGGATTGCAGCGGATCGCGGCACGCGAAACACTCTTGCCAATCGCGAATGCCTGCTGCCAAACCCCGCCCCCAGCTCCACCGAGCGTGGCCGAATGCCTACACTATGGCGATGTCCGAATCCCCCACTCCCCACGTCCGCCCTTCCCTGCAACGGGTCTTTCTGACCGGGTTGCTCACCTTGCTGCCGGTCTGGTTGACCTGGGTGGTGGTGAAGTTCGTTTTCTCGCTGCTTTCGGGCATCAGCAGCCCGTGGGTGGTGCCGCTGTCCGAACGCATCGCTGCCTCGTTCCCCGATTACCTGGGCTGGTTCAAGGCGCTGTGGGTGCAGAACACCATCGCGTTGATCGCCACGGTGGCAGTCATCCTGTTCGTCGGGATCCTGAGCCGGCGCGTGATCGGCCAGCGCTTGCTGCGCTGGTTCGAGGCCATCATGCGGCGCATTCCGCTGGCCAGCGTGGTCTACGACAGCGCGCGCAAGCTGCTGGACATTTTGCAGACCCAGCCCGGCAGCACCCAGCGCGTGGTGCTGATCGATTTCCCACATCGCGACATGAAATCGGTGGGCCTGGTCACCCGCGTGATCAAGGAACAGGGCACCGGCCGCGAGCTGGCCGCGGTCTACGTGCCCACCACGCCCAACCCCACCTCCGGCTACCTGGAAATCGTGCCGGTGGAACTGCTCACGCCCACCGACTGGAGCGTGGATCAGGCAATGAGCTTCATCATTTCCGGTGGCGCCGTGGCGCCCGAATCGGTTCCCTTCACCCGGACTGCGGATCGCTGACACCATGTCCCATGTGCGCACCCTCGACGATCGTGCGGTCCGCCTGTTCATCGCACTGGCGGCCTTCTTCTGCGTCAACGCGGCGCTGGCCGAGTTCATTGGCGTCAAGATCTTCGCGTTGGAAGACACGCTCGGCATTGCGCCACTGAACTGGAATCTGTTCGGCCAGCGCGGCTCGCTCAGCTTCACCGCCGGCACCTTGCTGTGGCCGATCGTGTTCATCATGACCGACACCATCAACGAGTTCTTCGGCAGCCGCGGGGTGCGTTTCATCTCGTGGGTGGCGGTGGTGCTGATCGGCTATGGCTTCGTGTTCGCCTTCGCGGCCATTGCGCTGGCGCCGGCGGGCTGGTGGGTCACTGCGGCGCAGAGCCAGGGGGTGCCCGATTACCAGGCCGCATTTGCGGCAGTGTTCGGACAAGGGCTGTGGACCATCGGCGGCTCGCTGGTGGCATTCCTGTTCAGCCAGTTGATCGATGTCTCGGTGTTTCACCGCATCCGTCGCGTCACTGGCGAAAAACACGTGTGGCTGCGCGCCACCGGCTCCACTGCGGTCTCGCAGGTGGTGGACAGCTTCGTGGTGATCTATATCGCCTTCGTGCTCGGCCCGCAGCATTGGTCGATCGACCAGTTCCTGGCGGTGAGCACGCTCAACTACATCTACAAGATGGGCTTTGCGATCTTGCTGATCCCGCTGCTGTATCTGGCACGCCGCGGCATCACCGCGTACCTAGGCGCCGAGCGTGCCGAGCAGCTGCGCGAAGAAGCCGCTGCCGACTGAGCCGGGCTGTCTCCCAGCCAGGGTCATCGCAACGCAATGGGTTGCGGCGGCAACGTCTGGCCGCCAGTGGTCCTGATCGCAGCGCTGCGAGCCAGCCCACCGCGGTGTGACTTGGACGCAGCCTTGCCGGTCATGTCGCAGCGCACCACATCACCCCAGGCGCAGCACCGCGCCCATGCGCCGCATGAATTGCCGATAGGCGGTATGCCCCCAATGGGTGGCCGTAACCGTGCGGATCGGGCAAGCTCCCCGCTCGCTTGTTTCCGGAGCCGGTAATGCCCCTCAGCTTTTCCCGCCTGCTGTCCCTGGCCATGGCCGCCCTCGTGAGCCTGTCGCTGGCGGCGCCGGCCGATGCGGCCAAGAAGAAGACCGCCAAGGCACAGACCACGCAAACGCGCGCGAAGGCGAGCAAAGGCAAGAAGACCGCCAAGCCGGCAGCCAAAAGCACCAAGGGCAAGGGCAGCAAGGCCGCCAAGGTCAGGCCACGCACGGTGGCCGCGCCGGTGGTGCTGACCAAGGCGCAGCAGCTCAACCTGCTGTACGACCAATACTGGGACGCCTCGCTCAAGCTCAACCCGCTGCAGGCCACCTTCCAGGGCGAGAGCCGCTACAACGACCAGTTGCCGAACTTCCTGTCGCCGGCATTCCGCCAGCAATCGCACGATTTCACCGTACTGTGGCTGGGCAAGGCCGAGGCGCTGGGGCCCGATGGGCTGAGTGGGCAGGACCTGCTCAGTTACCAGATCTTCGTGCGCGATGCGCGCAGCGCACTGGCCGCCGAGCAGTTTCCCAGCTGGATGCTGCCGATCAACCAGTTCTACAACATCGCCAGCATTGCGGTGGTGCTGGGCTCGGGCACCGGCGCGCAGCCGTTCAAGACGGTCAAGGATTACGACAACTGGTCGCGGCGTGCGCTCGGCATTCCCGACCTGTTCGAGCAGGCCATCGCCAACATGCGTGCCGGCATGCAGGCCGGCGTGGTGCAGCCCAAGGTGCTGATGCAGAAGGTGCTGCCGCAGCTGGACGCGATCATCGCGCGCAATGCCGAAGACAGCCTGTTCTGGGGGCCGGTGCGCAACCTGCCCGCCGACATGCCCGAGGCCGACAAGCAGCGCATCACTGCCGAGTACAAGCGCATGATCGAAGTGCGCATCATGCCGGCCTACCGCGCGTTGCGCGGCTTCATCGCCACCGAATACCTGCCCGCCTGCCGCGATAGCGATGGACTGGCGGCATTGCCCAATGGCGCGGCGTGGTACGCCTATGACGTACGCCAGAGCACCACCACGGATTTGACCCCGGAACAGGTGCATCAGATCGGCCTGGATGAGGTCGCTCGCCTGCAGGGAGAAATCCAGGCAGTGGCCAAACAGGTCAAATTCCGCGGCAACCTGCCCAAGTTCTACAAGTTCATGCAGACCGACCGGCGCTTCGGCTTCCGCAGCGACACCGAGTTGCTGGGCACGTACCGCAGCCTGCAGGGCCGCGTGCAGCTGGCGGTGCCGCGGCTGTTCAACACCCAGGGCATGCCGGCGCTGGAAGTTCGTGCGGTGGAACCGCAGCGTGCGCAATCGGCCGCCAGCGGCTCGTACATGCGCCCAAGCGGCGACGGCAGCACGCCGGGCATCTTCTACGTCAACACCTCGGACCTGCCTTCACGCAAGACCTGGGAGGCCGAGAGCCTGTACCTGCACGAAGCGGTGCCCGGCCACCACTACCAGCTGGGGTTGCAGCAGCAGTTGACCGACCTGCCCAAGTTCCGCCGCCTGGGCGGTGAGACCGCCTACATCGAAGGCTGGGGCCTGTATGCCGAATCGCTTGGCCGCGAGCTAGGGCTGTATGACGACCCCTACAACTACTACGGCTATCTGCAGAACGCCTTGTGGCGCTCGATTCGCCTGGTCACCGACACCGGCCTGCACAGCAAGGGCTGGACGCGTAGCCAGGCCATCGACTACATGGTGGACAACTCCGCCATGAGCCGTGCCGATGCCGAAGCCGAGGTCGACCGCTACATGGCCATCCCCGGCCAGGCGCTGGCCTACAAGGTGGGCGAGATGAAGATTGCGCAATTGCGCGAGCAGGCGCAGCGCGAGCTGGGCCCACGCTTCGATGTCCGCGCCTTCCACACCGAAGTACTCAAGGACGGCTCGGTGCCGCTGGATATCTTGCAGGACAAGATCCAGCGCTGGATCGCCACGCAGAAGGGATAAAGCGTACGGCTACGGTAGTTGGACGCTGCTGACCCGTTACTGCGGGTAGGCCTTCGATGCGCGCGCGTTCGCAGGTCGGGTCAGCCCAGCGCACGCGCCGCCGCCAGCGCGGCGATATCGCGCGGTGCGGTGCGGCAGCAGCCACCGATCAAGCGCGCGCCAGCCGCCAACCAGTGCGCATGCTGGTCGGCCAACGTGAGCGCAGCCCCGTGACCGGCGTGCCAGCGCTTGTCGCTGGCGTCGTAGTGCTCGCCCGAGTTCGGATATACCACCAGCGGCAGCGCAGTCAACGCCGCAAGGCTGTGCAATGCAGCGCTCGCCTGATCCAGTGCAATGCAGTTGATGCCCACCGCAATCACCTGCGCGCAGGCATCCAGCGCCGGCACCACCTGCGCCAGCGGCGTGCCGTCGCTCAGATGCGCCGCATCGCGCAAGGTGAAGGAAAACCAGGCATGGAGCTGCGGAAATTCGTGTTGCAGCAACTGCCGCAGGGCCACGATTTCGCTGGCCGATGGCAGCGTCTCGCAAGCCAGCAGATCCACGCCCGCCTCGGCCAGCGCGGCGATGCGCGGGCGATGGAAATCCATCAACTGCTCGATCGGCAGCACGTAGTCGCCACGATATTCCGAGCCATCGGCCAGATACGCGCCATACGGCCCCACCGAGCCGGCCACCCACAGCGGCGCCGCATACGGGTGCAGGGTCAGATGATCGGCACGCGCCTGCGCCGCCAGCGCCACGCTGCGAGCGATCAACGCCTGCGCTTGCGCAGCATCCAGTCCGCGTGCGGCAAATCCCAGCGGCGTGGCCTGATAACTGGCGGTGATCGCGCATTGCGCACCGGCAGCGAAGTAGTCGCGATGCACCTGATAGATCAGCTCCGGCTGCTCCATCAGCACGCGCGCCGACCACAGCGCATCGTTGAGATCGCAGCCGCGCTGTTCCAGCTCGGTGGCCAGCGCGCCATCCAGCACCACATAGCCATCGTGCTGCAAGGCCTGGCTGAAAGGTGCGTTGGCGCGCGGCTGGCGTGGAAGAATCGTCATGCGTGCAGTCTCCGGGCCGCAAGCCATTGAGTCAGTGCGTAGGCGCCATAGCACAGCGCGACGAACGGAACACCGCACCACAGCGCAATGCGCTGCTGCGGATCAAATGCCAGGCCGATGCAGGCGAGCAGACACAGCGAAAAGCCCAGAATTGGGGTCCATGGGTACCACGGCGCGCGATACGCCAACGTTTCCAGCGCAGCGCCATCGCGCAGCAGTTGGCGACGGAAACGGTAATGCGCCGCGCAGATGCTCAGCCACACCACCACGACCGCGAATCCCGAGACCGCCGAGATCGCAACGAACACCGTCTCTGGCGCATACACGCCGGTGAGCAGCGCCAGCAAGCCGCCCAGCATGCTCAGCGACACGGCACGCAGTGGAATGCCGCGGCCGGTCAGGCGCGCCAGGCCGCTCGGCAACGTGCCTTCGTTGGCCAACGACCACAGCATGCGCGCGGCCGCATACAGACCGGAATTGGCCGCCGACAGGATCGCGGTGAGGATCACCGCATTCAAGATGTCGGCTGCATATGGAATGCCCAACAGCTCGAAGGCGCGCACGAACGGGCTGGTTTCCACCGCCGCTTGTTTGGCGGGAAGCAGCGCCGCAAGCACCAGCACCGTGCCGACGAACAGCACCACCAGCCGCACCAGCGTGGTGCGGATTGCCAGCGGAATCGCGCGTGCAGGCTGGGCGGTTTCGCCGGCCGCCACACCGATCAACTCGGTGCCGGAAAATGCGAAATTCACCGCCACCATCGTCATCAAGATCGGCAGCGCGCCATGCGCAAACCAGCCCTCGGCGCGCAGATGGCGCAGCCCCGGTGCGGGCGAACCATCGGCCAACGGCAACAGACCGATCACCGCCGCGCCGCCAAGCACGATGAATACCAGGATGGTGACCACCTTGATCAACGAAAACCAGAACTCGCCTTCGGCAAACCAGCGCGCCGAGACTGTATTCAGGCCGAAGATCAGCGCGCAGAACAGCAGGCACCAGGGCCACGCCGGACTGTGCGGAAACCAGTACTGCATGCAGAACGCTGCGGCAGTCAGGCTCGAGCCCAATGCCACCGTCCAGGTCAACCAGTACAACCACGCCACCACGTAGCCGGTCGCCGGGCCGAGGTAACGCGCGGCATACACGTGAAACGCACCGGTTTGCGGCATCGCCACCGCCAGCTCGCCCAGGCATTGCATCACCAGGTACACCACCAGTGCGCCGATCAGATACGCCAGTACCGTGCCAAGCGCGCCGGTGCTGGCAATGATGTACCCGGTGTTGAAAAACAGGCCGGTGCCGATCACGCTGCCCAGCGACAGCATCACCAGATGGCGCACCTGCATGCTGCGCTGGAACTGCGGCGCGGTGGCAGACGACGATTCGGGCATGGGTGCATCTGATCGGGGGGAAGCTTTATCCTGCCACGCGCAGCCAGACGGGCACAGCCGTGCGCAAGCCAGCCGTGGGCGAGGGCCCGCCTCTGACTGGCGGGCGGTGATGCTGCCGATCGGTTCGTTCGCCGTGCCGGTCAGGGATCGAGCCGGCAATAGGCGCCCGGTATGTAGCCGAAGCTCTCGCTCATCGCTTTGCGAAACTCGGCGAATGTGAAGTCGGTCGCCACTCGCATCAACACGCCGGCATAGGCACCGCCGGTTTTGCCGTTGCTGCCGGTGCCCCACTGCACCTGCCAGGTTGCGTAGGTATTACCGTCGTGGGCCTGCGCGCGCTGCAGGTCCACGCGCAGGCCTTTGACCAGTTCCATGCCCGAAATCACGCCTTCGCTGTTGGCGTAGTTGGCGGGGATTTGGATCACGGTACCGTCGTTGACATCGCTGCGGCGGATGCCGAGATGGTTGGCGATCTTCGCCGCCAGGTAGTCGTCGAGCACATGCTTGCGGATCGCGTTGCTGGCACTGCCGAACGTGCCGGTGCCGTTGTTGGTGTAGGTGGTCATGGAGAAAGTCCTCTGGTGTTGGGTGGATGACCGGATGGGCGACGGTGCCGGGCCGGTCAGAGTTGGTGCAGGCGTTCGATGAACCGCGTGCGGTCCTCGATGCGCTGGTCGGTGGCGATCAGCGGCCTGCCCTGCCAGGTCGCCTTGCCGACGCGGGCGAGGGTTACCTGGGCATCGGTGAGATCGGCGGCCTTAACCTCCACGCTCTCGGTCAACTGCGCATAGCGGATCAGCAACCGATCACGTGCGATGTAGACCACCTGGCTGGACGTCGCCGTGCCCATATTGATCTCGATCTGCTCCACCAGCGCCGGCAACCGGTGCGATGTCAGCAGTTCGAGGCGATTGACGCTGCAGATGCACGACCAGCCGGCAAACATGCCGTCCTCGGTGAGCAGGGGAGCAAATTGCGGCAGCCAGGCCAGCGAAAAGCAGCTATCGACGACCAGCGCCGGCGTGCGGATGCCGATGGTGACCAGATCCTCGATGAAGCTCGTGACCTTTTCGACACCTGTGCAGTCGTTTAACTTGGTCGGTGCTCCTTGGTTGTCGACATCGCCGTGGCCGCCGCCGATCCACAGCGTGTCGTAATGCAACTGCGGCGTGCCCTGCTCGGTGCGCGGCAAGGCCGCGAAGATGGCGTCGCGATCGGGCAGCGTGCCGGCCGGGTGCCGGATCACATGCACGCCCTGGGGGATGGATTTGAGATGCTGCGGCTGGAACGCAAGAATGGACATGGGCAGGCTCGGTTGGCATGGAAGGACGATGCCGCGGCGGCGTCATGCAAACGCACACCGGTACGACATCGGTGTCCAGCATCGGCGGCGGCGACAGTGCAACCCATCGGCAAACCCCTGACATCGGCCTGCCACGCGGAGGATGTGGGCGGACAGCGCCGCGCTGCCCTTCCGCATCTGCGGCCAGGAATCGCGCATGCGGCACTGCAGGTCCGTGCAGGGGCCGTTGGCAAATCAGCCGTGCTGTCGTCCTTGATGTGCACGCACGGGCGCCGCGTTACGCGCATTGCATCGCTCCCGCCGGATTTCGATTCGGCCATCCTGCGACCGTGCGCAAACGGGCACAGCCGTGCGCGCGCCGTGAACCAGGGCCTGCGGCTAACGAGCGGGCGGTTATGCTGCCGATTGGTTTCTGCTGGTCCTCTGACATGCCGCACCATTACCTTCCATCTGCGCAAGCATCCGTGCACTGCCTGCCCACAAATCCGCCAAGGCCACAGCACGCTGCGTGCGATAGCGGTGCTGCGTCCTGCATCGCGGACGGGCGCCTGCCATCTGCATGCGAGGCGCCGTCGAGCGCGCCGGCACTGCCCGGCCGGTCAACGTCAATGCGCCGGAGCGCGGCATGATGCTCGCCGGCATCCACCATGTGGCGATCATCGCCGGCGACTACGCGCGTTCCAAACGGTTCTATTGCCAGATCCTGGGCCTGCGCGTGCTCGACGAGCATTACCGACAGGCGCGCGATTCGTGGAAGCTGGATCTGGCGCTGCCCGATGGCGGACAGATCGAGTTGTTCTCGTTCCCCGCTGCCCCGGCACGCCCCAGCCGCCCTGAAGCCCAAGGGCTGCGCCACCTTGCGTTTCGCGTCGCAGATCTGGACAGCGCGGTTGCGCACCTCAATGCATCCGGCGTGGCCACCGAAGACATCCGCATCGACGAATACACCGGCCGCCGCTTTACCTTTTTTGCAGATCCGGACGAGCTGCCGCTGGAGTTGTACGAGGTCGGCTAGCGTATGCCTGACGGAACCGTAGTGCAGCGAGGCACGCGTACCCGTTGAGTCATACGCCGACCTTCGCCTCGCAAAGGTATCGACCGCGTGACTCAAGCGCAGGGACGAGCGGCCGTTATCAAGAGGCTGGCGTCATGTCGCCGCGGTGGCGTCGCAGGCATGGATGCGGCACAGACAACGTACGCCATGCCGGACCTGACGCATGTTTCATTTCATCTTGCGCATCGTTGTAGCCGTGGCGATCGTACTTGCCGGCTGCGGTTTTCTTTTCCCCAAGCGCTATGTCGCGCCAAAACCTGGCGAGCCGTTCGCCACCCTGTCGCTGGCCAAGCCCACCAGGCCCAACCCGATACCCATCGAGCCGGTCCAATACTTCGATGTTTTCGACGATGCCAGCTGCGCAAAGGGTGGCCATGGCGGATTTCTGGGCGCACTGACGCCGCCCGTCAACGGCGTGCTCGGGAAGTTAAGCAACAATCAGTCTCGCGAGGCGTATTCGGTTGTCCCCGACAGACAGCTGTTTTTACGTGCACGAATGGTGCAAACGCTCGACTCGCGTCGTCGGAGCCTGACCACAAACAATTGCACCAACCTGGTGACATTCAAGCCCGCGCCTGGCGAGCACTATGTCGCTAGCCAGCTCTATGATGATCAACGCTGCCTGCTTACCGTCATCGACGAAAAGACCGGCCTTGCCCCGGCAGATTTGGAAGTTGTTCCGATTTCAGGCGAGTGCCATGCCGACTAGACGCATCCTGATCACGGCACTGGTCGCGCTTCTGGCCGGTTGTGGGATGACGCGCAGCGCGTCGATTTCCTTGTCGACCTTCGATGAGCCACGCGATGGGCCGCGTGCGCGTATCCGCTTGGTCACCGAACGACCCGCACCCGTGCTTTATCCAAACCGCACATGCGTCGGCGGAGCGATCCGTGGCGCCGGAATTGCGCCAAGCTCGCGGCCCGGTCCATTCGGCACGGGCGCAGGGCAGAAGATAGGGATACCTGCCGTTGCCGTCAGCGGAGGACGCTACGTGACTGAAACGCAGGTCAAGGCAGGCGAGCCGCTCACCCTGTCGCTGTCGGCAGGTGGCTGCATGGACAACCGCTGCGTAGTGAACGCACCGCTATGTACCGTAAGCCGCAGCTTTGTCCCTGAGGCCGGCCAGGATTATGTCGCCACCCTCCTGTTGCAAGGGCAGGAGTGCGAGGTGGAGATGTTCCGCATCGTCACCCAGCAGGGACGAACACGCCTCATGGCCGAGCAGACGGTGGCGGCATCGCGTTGCCCCGTTTCAAACTGAACGCCCTGACTTTCCCGCACCATACCCCACGGTATACATTCGCGATCAGGCCGCCGACGGCGGCCCTAGCAAACCCTGGGAGGGGAACCATGCGCAAGACCTTCAAGACCCTGTTGCTCGCGCTGCCGCTGGCGGCCGCTTCGCTGATGGCCCATGCGGCCGATTCGCCGGTGGGCCGCTGGACGACCATCGACGATGAAACCGGCAAGCCCAAGTCGGTGGTGCAGATCGAGCAGGCCGCCAATGGCACGCTGAGCGGCAAGGTGGTCGAGATCCTGCAGTCGTCCAAGGGGCCCAACCCGGTCTGCGACAAGTGCGACGGCGCACTCAAGGGCAAGCCGATCAAGGGCATGACCATCCTGTGGGGCCTCAAGCCCGACGGCACCGCAGTGTGGAGCGGTGGTTCGGTACTCGACCCGGCCAAGGGCAAGACCTACAAGTCCAAGATCACCCTCACCGACGGCGGCAAGAAGCTGCAGATGCGCGGCTACGTCGGCATCGAAGCGCTGGGCCGTACCCAGACGTGGGTGCGTGAGTAATCGGGATTCGAGATTGGTGATTCGGGATTTGCAAGAGCGGGCGTCCTTCGGGGCGCCCTTTTTTGTGCACAGGCGCATTTTGGGGCTTGCCTGCAAGCAGGATCAACGGCTGCCGCTGCTGCAGAGATGGCTAACGCCGCGCGGCTCGACAGGCAGGCGGCTTGATCCTGCTTTGACGAATCCCCAATCCCCAATCCCGGCTCACGACTAATGCGATAATCGCGCGTCCCCCGCATTACGCCCGCCATGACCCGCACCGCACTCGTCACTACTGCCCTGCCCTACGCCAACGGCCCGCTGCATCTTGGCCATCTGGTCGGCTACATCCAGGCCGATATCTGGGTGCGCGCGCGCCGGTTGCGCGGCGACAAGACCTGGTTCGTCTGTGCCGACGACACCCATGGCACGCCGATCATGCTGGCTGCAGAGAAGGCCGGGGTGACCCCGGAAACCTTCATCGCCAACATCCAGGCCAGCCACGAGCGCGATTTCGCCGCGTTCGGCGTGACCTTCGACCATTACGATTCGACCAATTCGCCGGTCAATCGCGAGCTCACCGAAGCCTTCTACGCCAAGCTGGAGGCCGCCGGCCACATCAGCCGCCGCTCGGTGGCGCAGTTCTACGATACGGCCAAGGGCATGTTCCTGCCGGACCGCTACATCAATGGCATCTGCCCCAACTGCGGCAGCCCCGACCAGTACGGCGACAACTGCGAAGTGTGCGGCGCCACCTATGCGCCCACCGAGCTGAAGGAACCGAAGTCGGTGATTTCAGGTGCCACCCCGGAACTGCGCGATTCGGAACACTTCTTCTTCGAAGTGGGCCACTTCGACGGCTTCCTGCGCGAGTGGCTTGCCGGCGATGTGGCGCTGCCCGGGGTCAAGGCCAAGCTCAAGGAATGGCTGGATGCCGAGGGCGGCCTGCGCGCCTGGGACATTTCGCGCGATGCGCCGTATTTCGGCTTCCAGATTCCCGGCCAGCCGGGCAAGTATTTCTACGTGTGGCTGGATGCGCCGATCGGCTACCTGTGCAGCTTCAAGACGCTGTGCGCGCAGATGGGCGAGGACTTCGCCTCGCATCTGGTGGCCGGCACCCAGACCGAGTTGCATCACTTCATCGGCAAGGACATCGTCAATTTCCACGGCCTGTTCTGGCCGGCGGTGCTGCACGGCACTGGCCACCGCGCGCCGACCCGCCTGCACGTCAATGGCTACCTGACGGTGGACGGCGCCAAGATGTCCAAGTCGCGCGGCACCTTCGTCATGGCGCGGACCTTCCTGGATGTGGGCCTTGAACCGGAAGCGCTGCGTTACTACTTCGCGGCCAAGTCTTCCGGCGGCGTGGACGACCTTGACCTCAACCTGGGCGATTTCATCGCGCGGGTGAATGCGGACCTGGTCGGCAAGTTCGTCAACCTGGCCAGCCGCTGCGCGGGCTTCATCGGCAAGCGCTTCGACGGCAAGCTGGCTGATGCGCTACCCGATGCCGCCCAGTACGACCGCTTCGTCGTCGCGCTGGCGCCGATCCGCGAGGCCTACGAGCGCAACGACGCGGCCAGCGCGATCCGCCAGACCATGGCGCTGGCCGACGAGGCCAACAAGTACATCGACGACACCAAGCCGTGGGTGATCGCCAAGCAGGACGGCGCCGATGCGCAGCTGCAGTCGGTCTGCACGCAGGGCCTGAACCTGTTCCGCATCCTGGTGGCCGCGCTCAAGCCGATCCTGCCGCGCACCTGCGCCGAAGCCGAAGCCTTCCTGTCGGCGCCGATGACCAGTTGGGAAGACGTGGTCCGCCCGCTGACAGCGCACACGATCCAGCCCTACACCGCCCTGTTTACCCGTATCGACCCCAAACTGATCGACGCCATGACCGACGCTTCCAAAGACACGATGGCCGCACCTGCGGCACCGGCTGCAACCACCAAGCCCGCACCGAGCAGGGCCGACGCAAAGCCTGCCGCCGTTGCCAATCCCGAATCCCAAAGCACCAATCCCGGCTTCATCGGCATGGATGACTTTGCCAAGCTCGACCTGCGCATCGGCAAGGTGCTGGTGTGCGAATTCGTGGAAGGCTCGGACAAGTTGCTGCGTTTCGAACTGGACGCCGGTGAACTGGGCAAGCGGCAGATCTTCTCCGGCATTCGCGCCAGCTACGGCGAGCCGGACGCACTGGTCGGCCGCAGCGTGGTGTTCATTGCCAACCTGGCCCCGCGCAAGATGCGTTTTGGCATCAGCGAAGGCATGATCTTGTCGGCCGGCTTCGACGGCGGCGCGCTGGCGCTGCTGGATGCCGACAGCGGCGCACAGCCGGGCATGCCGGTCAGGTGATGGGAATCGGGAATCGGGAATCGTAAAAGCGGAGTCTGCAAGGTTTGCTGATTGCGAGCTTGAGAATCGCCGCACCCGACATCCACACACCGATGTGAGCTTGAGAGGCTGGCAAAACATATTGGAAACATGAACTGATGAGGGATGCGCGAACAGCGCGCTCTCAAGCCCCTCTCCTGCGGGAGAGGGGTTGGGGTGAGGGTACGGGGCGAAGCTCTGGTGTGGTTGTCACTGCACGTGGCTTCGCTCGTACCCTCATCCGCCCCTGCGGGGCGCCTTCTCCCCCATGAAGGTGGACAATGTCCCGGTGGGAGAAGGGACATCCGGCACAGCTTCAACCAACTCCAATCCACCATCCACGCCCCAATGCACCTGGCCCTGTTCGACTTCGACCACACCATCACCACCTGCGACAGCTATGGCCGTTTCCTGCGCAAGGTGGCAACGCCGGCGCAGGTTGCCGCGGCCAGATGGCAGGCGGGGCCATGGGTACTGGGGTTCCGGATGGGCGTGGTGTCTGCCGCCGCACTGCGCGCGCGGGTGACGCGGCTGGTTTTCAGCGGCCGCTCGCTCGATGAGATGGACGCGCATGGCGCCGAGTACGCGCGCACCGCGCTGCCAGGCATGCTGCGCGGCGAGATGATGCAACGCATCGACTGGCATCAGGCGCAGGGACATGAAGTGGTGCTGGTGTCGGCATCGCTGGATCTGTATCTGCAACCGTGGTGTACCCAGCATGGGTTGTCGCTGATCTGCAATCGGCTGGAACACGCTGCAGGTGTACTGAGCGGGCGCTATGCCGACGGCGATTGCGGGCCGCACAAGGTCGCGCGGATTTGCAGTCAATACGACTTGCATCGGTACGACTGCGTGCACGCCTATGGCGACAGCCGCGAAGACAAACCGATGCTCGCGCTTGCGCAACAACGCTGGTATCGCGGGCATCTGCTGCACTGAAATGGCCGCGACGTCCGCCCCTGCACCCGATCTGGTCGAACGCCTCGACCGCCTGCTGCCGCAGACCCAATGCGGGCAATGCGGGTATGACGGCTGTCGTCCGTACGCGCAGGCGATGGCAGATGGCCAGGCGACGATCGATCACTGCCCGCCCGGCGGCGATGCCGGGGCACGCGCCTTGGCGCAGGTGCTGGGCGTGCCTGCACGTCCCTACGATCGCAGTCGCGGCGCACACAAACTGCCGCAGGTGGCCTGGATCGTGGAAGCCGACTGCATCGGCTGCACCAAGTGCATCCAGGCCTGCCCGGTGGATGCCATCGTCGGCGGCGCCAAGCATATGCACACGGTGATCGCACCGTTGTGTACCGGTTGCGAACTGTGTCTGCCGGCGTGCCCGGTGGATTGCATCGAGTTGCATCCGACCGGCTGAGGCGGCGGTCAGCGCGATACCGCGTCCAGTCGATGCCTGCATGCTCATGGATTGGCGCGCAGTCCAGCATGACCACCAGCTGCGAAAGGCAGATTTCGAACTGCGCGACAGGCAGGCGATGCCCCGATCGATCAGTGGCCTGCGCATGCAGGTTGGAAGGCCGGCACCAAGAACATCGACACCGCCGCAAGCGGGTTGGCATTGATCCGAATCTCCGGGTTACAACCGCGTTTGGCTGCGCGCCAGTCGCATGCGCATGCAAGCGTGTGCCACCGACATGTCGATGCGCCACGCTGCGGACCGGTGGCCGCGAGCCACCGCGGACTGCGCGACCTGATCGCGCTGCGCGCGCATGCGCCCACCGTTGGAAACGTTGCACCACGCGCGCGCCGTGGCATATGCCACCACGCTTGCCGTCACTCTCGCTCCCATGGCGGCAAGACCACCGGTTGCCACACGAGGCCGTGCCGCTGCAGCACCGTCGCTAACCACTCCCAAGTCAGCCACGCCAGCGCCCACCACCGCGCCGTCAGGAACGTCCTGACGCAGCCAGCGCATCCGTGCTGCGGCCGCGCCCGTATTGGTAGGCACCCCATCGAGGATCTGCCGATGCGTCCACTTGCCGCCACCCTCGCCGCGCTCACCGTCCGTTGCCGGCCGATTCGGCCGTTGTTGCTGCTGGTACTCGGCAGCCTGCCGCTCGGCGCAGGCGCGGTGACGCGGGTGGACGGCGATGCCTTCGATGGCGACAACGGCGCGTTGCGGTATCGCGAGTCGCACTGGTTGCTCGACGATGGCGGGCGGCTGGTGCTGTACCGCTGCCCGGACGGGCGGGCGTTTGCGCGCAAGCAGGTCGACGGCGGCGGCAGCTCGCCTGATTTCAGCCTGATCGATGGACGCGACGGATATCGCGAAGGCGTACGCCAACGCGACGGCGTCCGCGAAATGTACCAGCTCGCCCCGGGCAAACCCGAACGCCGCACCACGCTGCCGTCTGGCGGCGGCGCGCGGGTGATCGATGCCGGGTTCGACGCCTACCTGCGCGAGCAGTGGGACGCCATTGCGCGTGCGCCGCAACAGGTGGACTTCGTGCTGCCCAGCCTGCAGCGGCAGTTGGGCTTCCGGGTCGAACGCCTGGGCGATGCTGCCGGCCAGCGGCGCTTCCGCATCAGCCTGGATGCCTGGTACGGCGCGGCAGTGCCATCGCTGGAGGTGCGTTATTCGCTCGCCGACAAGCGGCTGCTCGAGTTCCGCGGGGTCGGCAATCTGCGCGATGCGAACGGCCGCTATCCGCGCGTGCGCATCGTCTTTCCGGACACCCCCGCGCGGGCGGCCAGTGCCGAGGAATTGCGCGACGCGCGCGAGCAACCGCTGGCCACCTCGTGCAGCGCCCCATGAAACACGCCCGCGCCATCTTCACGTCCGACCACGCGCGCTTGCGTACAACGGCCCGGGCACCCATTCCCCCTACAGGAGCACCGCCGTGGCAAAAGCCTATCTCTGGATCAATGCAGTGCTCTACGTCGTCCTGGCGGTGTGGTGCACGCTCTCTCCGGCCAAGACCGCAACGGCAGTGGGCTATACCCAGCTCTCGCCGGCCGGGCAATCGGAGTATCTGGTCATCTACGGCGGGCTGCAGCTGGGCATGGCGTTCCTGTTCGGCTACTTCGCCTGGATCGACCAAGCCCGCACCGGCCTGGTGGTCGCCCTGGCGTTCTATGTTCCCATCGTGCTGTTCCGCAGCGTCTCGCTCTCGCGCTTGTGGCCGGTCTCCGCACCCACTGTTGCGCTTGCCGGGGTGGAGATCCTGTTGTTGCTCGCCGCGGTGCTGCTGTGGTTCCAGCGCAAGTGAAAGACACGCTCGGCCCAGTCCGGTAGCATCGCCCCCACCTCACCCAACGCCCGACCGCATGAGTGCCATTCCTGGCCACGACGACGATGAGACCGGACGCCTGCTGACCGCCACCGCGGGCGGCGACCGGCATGCTTTCGAAGCGCTGTATCGGCAGACCTCCGCCAAGCTGTTCGGCGTGTGCCTGCGGATGATCCCGCAACGTGCCGAAGCCGAAGAGGTGCTGCAGGACGTGTTCACGCTGATCTGGCACAAGGCCGGGCAGTTCGACCCGAACCGCGCACGCGGGCTCACGTGGCTGGCGATGATCGCGCGCAACAAGGCCATCGACCATCTGCGCGCCAACGCGCCGCAGCGCCGCAACGTGGCGCTGGACGATGCCGGCGAACTGCGATCCAGCGATGCCTCGCCGCTGGATCGCACCGAGCGCGCCAGCACGCGCCGGCGCATCGATCACTGCCTGGCCGAACTGGAACCGCCACGCAGCGAGTTGATTCGCACGGCGTTCTTCGAAGGCATCACCTACGAAGAACTCGCCGCGCGCACCGATACGCCGATCGGCACGGTCAAGAGCTGGATCCGTCGGGGTCTGGCCAAACTCAAGGCATGTCTGGAACGATGAGTACGCCCTTTCCCATCGACCAGGAACCGCCACGCGACGTGCTGGCTGGCGAATACGTGCTTGGCCTGTTGAGCGCAGAAGAACGCCTGGCGGCCGAACAACGCATTGCCACCGACGGCCAGTTCGCCCAGGCAGTGCTGCAGTGGCAGGAACTGCTGGCGCCGCTGCTGGAGGAAATCGTGGCGCAGACGCCACCGGATCAGGTGTGGGTACGCGTACGCCAGGCGCTGGGCTTCGATACGCCCTTGCGCGCGGTGCCGTCTGCAGCGCCGGTCAGCACGACCGCGCCCGCGGCCCCGTTGTGGAACAACGTGCGGTTCTGGCGCTGGGCCAGCGTCGGCGGCCTGGCCACTGCCGCGGTCTGCGTGCTCGCCCTGCTCAACGTGCGCACGCCGCCGGCACCGGTGCAGCCGCCGTCAACCGGCGAAGTGGTGCAGACCCCGGTCACCCCGCCTGCGACCAATCCGCCTGTCGCGACCGGGATCGCCATGACCTCGACCCTGGCCACCGAAGACGGTCGCCCGGGTTATGTGGCCTTGATGGACGCCGACAAGCACACCATCACGGTGACGCCGCTGGACCGCACCGCCACCGCCGACAAGGTGCCGGAGCTGTGGCTGATCACCCCCGACGGCAAGGCGCATTCGATGGGCACCTTCGACGATCAACGTGCACGCCGTGCGCAGATTCCCGATCAGTTGATGCCCATGTTGAGCAACGAGGCCATTCTGGCCGTCACGCTGGAGCCGCCGGGTGGCGCGCCCGGTGGCGTTGCCACCGGCACCGTGGTGGCCAAGGGCGGCATCAGCACGCTGGCGATGGCTCCCTGATCCAGCGCGCCTAACCTCGCTTGCGTGCACTCGCAGGCGGGGCTCTCCAAAACAGCCTCATCCGCGCCGGACGTCCCTGGCGCGGGCAATGTGTGCGCAGCTGCGCGATTCATTCGCGACGCCAAGCGAACCCCACCCATGCGTGCGACGATCAAGCGGGCTGGTGCATCTGTTTGCCGGCAGCGTCCGTACTGGGTCACGACTACCTATGGAGAATCACGCGTGCCGAGCACTGGCCTGGACCCTCACGCCGCAGCGCCCCAGCCCGCCACCGCACCACCGCGTGGCGGCCTGGCCGCACGCGTCGGCAGTCTGCGTCGCTGGGTGGATTCGCAAGCCGACGAGCCCCTGGACGAAGCGCGTGCCGATCGCATCGACTGGCTACGTGCCGTGCCCTTCATCGCCCTGCACCTGACCTGCCTGGCGGTGTTCTGGGTCGGTGCATCCTGGTTCGCGGTGGGCATGGCAGTGGCGCTGTACGCGCTGCGCATGTTCGCACTCACCGGCTTTTATCACCGCTACTTCTCGCACCGCGCGTTCAAGACGTCGCGCGTACTGCAATTCGTCTTTGCCGCCATCGGGGCCACCTGCGTGCAGCGCGGGCCGTTGTGGTGGGCGGCGCATCATCGCAACCACCATCGGCATACCGACACCGGCCGCGATCCGCATTCGCCGGCGCAGCACGGCTTCTGGTGGAGCCATACCGGCTGGTTCCTGACCCCGCGCAATTTCCGCACCGACTGGGAAGTGATCCCCGACCTACGCCGTTTCGCCGAACTGCGCTTTCTGGACCGCTTCGACATCGTGATGCCGGTGCTGCTGGCGCTGGGGCTGTACCTGCTCGGCGACTGGCTGGCAGTGGCTGCGCCCGCGCTGAAGACCAGCGGTGCGCAGTTGCTGGTGTGGGGCTTTGTGATCTCCACCGTGGCGTTGTTCCATGCCACCTTCACCATCAACTCGCTGGCGCATCGTTTCGGCAGCCGGCGCTTCGACACCCGCGACGACAGCCGTAACAACTGGCTGCTGGCGTTGCTCACCTTCGGCGAAGGCTGGCACAACAATCACCATTTCTTTCCCGGCTCGGCGCGTCAGGGATTGCGATGGTGGGAATACGACGCGACCTGGTACGGACTCACCGCGATGTCGTGGGTGGGGCTGGTGTGGGACCTCAAGCCGATGCCGAAGCTGCTCACCCAGCGCGCCGAACGGGTGAAACGATGAACGAGGGCAGGATTGCCGTGGTCGGCAGCGGAATCGCCGGCCTCGGCGCGGCGTGGCTGTTGTCGCGGCGCTACGAGGTGACCCTATTCGAGGCAGCCGATTATCTGGGCGGGCATACGCACACGCACGACATCGAGCTGGAGGGGCAGCGTTACGCGGTGGACAGCGGCTTCATCGTGTTCAACCCGCAGCATTACCCGCTGCTCACGCGCATGTTCGCCGAGCTGGACGTGGCCGCGCAGCCGACCACGATGAGCTTTTCGGTCCACGACGCGCGCAGCGGGCTCGAATACAACGCCGGCACCTTGAACGGGTTGTTCTGCCAGCGCCGCAACCTGCTCAGCCCGCGCTTCTGGGGCATGCTGGCCGACCTGCGCCGCTTCTATCGCCAGGCACCGGCGGTGCTGCACAGCGACGAGCGTTTCAGCACGTTGGGCGCGTATCTGCAGCGGCACGGCTATTCGGATGCATTCCGCGACCAGCACCTGGTGCCGATGGCGTCCGCGCTGTGGTCCTCGCCTTCGCAGACCATTCTCGAATTTCCCATGGGCCAGTTGATCGGCTTCATGGCCAATCACCACATGCTGCAACTGAGCGGGCGCCCGCAGTGGCAGGTGGTGCGGGGCGGGTCCAACAGCTATGTGCGTGCGCTGCGGCGGCGCTGGCAGGTGATCGAGCGCCTGTCCACGCCGGTCCAGGCAATCCGCCGCACGCCCAATGGCGTGGTGCTGAAGGCCTCGCGTTGCGAGGAACATTTCGACCACGTGGTGCTGGCCTGCCATGCCGACGATGCGCTGGGTTTGCTCAGCGACGCCACGCCGGCCGAACGCCACATCCTCGGTGGCATCACCTACCAGGACAACGACACCGTGCTGCACACCGATGCCAGCGTGCTGCCGCGCGACCGGCGCGCCTGGGCAGCATGGAACGCGCACGTGCCGGCCGACCCGGATGCCGCCTGCACGGTGAGCTACTGGATGAACGCACTGCAGTCGATCGCGTCACCGCAGCCATTCATCGTCAGCCTCAATCGCAATCACGAGATCGACCCGGGCAAGGTGCTGCGGCGCATGCGCTATCGCCACCCGGTGCAGAACGCCGCAGCAGTGGCAGCACAAGCGCGCAAGGCCGAGATCCAGGGTGTGCAACACACCTGGTTCGCCGGGGCCGCATGGGGCTTCGGTTTCCACGAAGACGGCCTGCGCAGCGGCGTGGACGTCGCGCATGGCCTGGGAGTGCATTGGTGATGCAGTTGCTGCGCGACGCCCACCACGACGCGGTGCCGTTGCCCCCTGCCGAGGGCAGCGGCGCCGGTCGCGTGGAGGCGCCGTTGCGCAGCGCGATCTACACCGGCTGGGTGCGGCACCGGCGCTTCATGCCCAAGGCGCTGCACTTTCGCCATCGCCTGTTCCTGATGTACCTGGATCTGTCCGAGCTGGATCAGGTGTTCGCACGACGCTGGTTGTGGTCGGTGGGGCGCGCCAACCTGGCGCAGTTCCGGCGCAGCGACTATCTGGGCGATGCGCGCATTCCGCTGGACCAGGCCGTGCGCGACTGCGTGCAGACGCACACCGGCGAGCGCCCCGAGGGCGCGATCCGGCTGCTGACGCATCTGCGTTACTTCGGCCACGTGTTCAACCCGGTCAGCTTCTACTATTGCTTCGATCGCCACGACGGCCTGCGCTGGATCGTGGCCGAAATCACCAACACCCCCTGGCAGCAGCGCCACACCTACGTGCTGCCGGTCGCGCAGGCGCGCACGCATCGCGACGTGCATGCGTGGCGCTTCGACAAGCGCTTCCACGTTTCGCCGTTCATGGGCATGCAACACCGCTACGACTGGCGCTTCAGCGTGCCGGATGCGCAGTTGCGCGTGCACATGGATGTGCTGGACGCCGTTGGCGACGATGCTGGCGGTGCCCTCGACAACAGCGGCACGCGCCGCTTCGACGCCACCCTGGTACTGCAACGTCAACCGCTCACCGCGCGCAACCTGGCGCGCACGTTGCTGGCTTATCCGTTGATGACGGTGTGGGTGGTGATTGCCATCCACTGGCAGGCCTTGCGCCTGTGGCTGCGCGGCAACCCCGTCCACGACCACCCTCACCCGCCTGTGCGAGAACCCCGATGAACGCCACGTCCCTGCCCGATCATGCTGCGCCGCGCGCGGCCTCCTGGACGGACCGCCTGCTGCGCAAGCGCCTGCTGGCCACGCTTGGGCAATTGCGTGACGGGCAGCTGCAGCTGCATGAAGCCGGCACCGTCACCACGCTTGGCACGGCCACGGGCGCGCAGGCCTTGCAGATGCAGCTGCGCGTGATCGACCCCGGCTTTTATCGCCAGGCGGCGCTCAACGGCAGTGTCGGTGCAGGCGAGTCGTATATGGACGGGCAGTGGCAGTGCGACGACCTGGTGGCGTTGATGCGGCTGCTGCTGCGCAACCGCGAGCGGCTGGACGCGATGGAGACCGGCACCGCACGTCTGGGCGGCTGGGCCATGCGCAGCCTGCATGCGTTTGCGCGCAATACCCGCAGCGGCAGCCGGCGCAATATCGCCGCGCACTACGACCTGGGCAACCCGCTGTTCAAGCTGTTCCTGGATGAAAACCTGATGTACTCGTCGGCGATCTTTGTCGACGGCGAAGAGGCGCAGGGGGAGGCGGCACTGGAGCGCGCGGCGACCCGCAAGCTCGAACGCATCTGTCAGAAACTGCGCCTGGCGCCGCACCATCATGTGCTGGAGATCGGCACCGGCTGGGGCGGCTTTGCGCTGCACGCCGCACGCGAACACGGCTGCCGCGTCACCACCACCACCATTTCGCGCGAGCAGTTCGAACTGGCCAACCAACGCATCGCCGCGGCAGGCCTGAGCGATCGGGTGACGGTGCTGTTGCACGACTACCGCGACCTGGAAGGCCGCTTCGACCGCGTGGTCTCGATCGAGATGATCGAAGCCATCGGCCACCAGTATCTGGACACCTACTTCGCCAAGGTCGGCAGCCTGCTGGCCGACGATGGCGAAGCGCTGATCCAGGCCATCACCATCGAAGACCACCGCTACAAGCAGGCGCTGCACTCGGTGGACTTCATCAAACGGCACATCTTCCCGGGCAGCTTCATTCCTTCGGTTGCGGCGATGACCGGCGCGATCGCGCGCGCCAGCGATCTGCGCCTGTTCAATCTGGAAGACATCGGCCCGAGCTATGCGCTGACCTTGCGCGCGTGGCGCCAGCGCTTCATGGCGCAGTTGCCGCAGGTGCGTGCGCTGGGCTACGACGAGCGCTTCATCCGCATGTGGGAGTTCTATCTGGCCTATTGCGAGGCTGGCTTTCTGGAACGCTCGATCGGCGATGTGCATTTGTGGCTGAGCAAACCCGCTGCACGCCCGCCGCAGTTCGTGCCTGGCCTCACTGCCGGCGCATGAAGCAGCTCGGCAACTACCTCGGCCTGCAGGTGCTGTGGCTGGTCGCGGTCGGTTCCGCTGCGCATGCGCGCATCTGGCCGACGCTGCTGGCGCTGGCGGTCTTCGCGCTTTACCAGCTGTGGCCTTCGCGACGCGCGCCCGGCGACGTGCAGTTGATGGTGGCGGCCTTGTCGCTGGGATTGCTGCTGGACACCACGCTGGCAGCGGGCAATTGGGTGCGCTACGCCGCGCCGTGGCCGGGCAGCCTGCTGGCGCCGCCGTGGATCCTGGCGTTGTGGCTGGGCTTTGCGCTCACCCTCAACCATTCGCTGGCCACGGCAATGCAGCGGCCGTGGCTGGCGGTGCTGCTGGGCGCGATCTTCGGGCCGTTTTCGTACTGGCTGGCGCAACGCAGCTGGCACGCGGTGGAATTTCAATCGCCTTACCTGCATGCCGTGCTTGCCGTGGGCATCGGCTGGGGCGTGGCCTGCGGCGTGTTGTCGCTATATGCACGCCGGCTGGCGCGACCATTACCCGATGACCCCACTGGAGAACTGCAATGAATGCCTGGCCGCTGCTGCATGTGGGCGTGTTCGCAAGCGTGGTGATGGTGATCGGCTGGCTGTGGCAGCGTCGCAGCGGCAACGCCGGCCCGGTCGATGTGTTGTGGGCGGGCTGCCTGGCGGTGGCTGCGCCGTACTGTGCGTGGATGTCCGAGGGCGCACTGCTGCCGCGCATGCTGGTGGCGGTGCTCGGGGGCGTGTGGGGCGCGCGTCTGGCGCTGCACCTGGGCGTGCGCGTCTTCGGCGACCCGCATGAAGACGGCCGGTACCGCGCGTTGCGCGAACATTGGAACGGCAGCCAGAGCAAGTTCCTCGGTTTTTTCCTGGCACAGGCCGGGGTGGTGGTGCTGTTCGCGGTGCCGTTCCTGGCCGCGGCGAGCAACCCAAACGCGGAATGGAGCGCATGGACAGCCATCGCGATCGTCGTGTGGTTGATCGCGGTCGGTGGCGAGGCGTTGGCGGACCGGCAGTTGTCGGCGCACAAGGCCAACCCGGCCAATCGCGGCAAGACCTGTCGCGCCGGGCTGTGGCGTTATTCGCGCCACCCCAATTACTTTTTCGAGTTCGTGCACTGGTTCGCGTATCTGGCGCTGGCCGTCGGTGCCGGCCCGTGGCCGGTGGCGCTGTGCGCGCTCGGGCCGGTGGTGATGTTCGTGTTTCTGTATCGCTTCACCGGCATTCCTTACACCGAGCAGCAGGCGCTGCGCTCGCGTGGCGAGGACTATGCCCGGTACCAGCGCAGCACCAGCGCGTTCTTTCCGCTTCCCCCTTCGTCCTGATTTGCCTGGAGAGTTGCATGTCTACCGTTATCGTCCCGCCCTCCGCGCAGCCCGAAGAAGCCTTCTCCACGCGGCTCGCCGAATCCGGTGTGCTGCCCGATGCCGTCTTGCGCCACGGCATCCGTCGACTGTGCGCGCAGCGCCTGCGCGATGAGCGAGGCAACGATGCCGATGCCAACGGCGAGCGGCAGCGCGCCTTCATCGACAGCCTGCGGGCCAGTGCGATCGCGATCGAAACCGATGCGGCCAATCGCCAGCATTACGAATTGCCGCCGCAGTTCTTCACCCTGTGCCTGGGCCGCCGGCTCAAGTACAGCAGCTGCTACTGGGATGCCACCACGCCCAATCTGGATGCCGCCGAAGAACGCATGCTGGCGCTGTACGGCGAGCGCGCCGAACTGGCCGATGGTCAACGCATCCTGGAACTGGGCTGCGGCTGGGGCTCGTTGACCCTATGGATGGCCGAGCGCTATCCGAACGCCAGCATCACGGCGGTGTCCAACTCGCGCCCGCAGCGCGCACATATCCTGGAGCAGTGCCGCGTGCGCGGCCTGAGCAACGTGCAGGTGATCACTGCCGACGTCAACGCGCTGACCCTGCCACCGGGCGACTTCGATCGCGTGGTGTCAGTGGAAATGTTCGAGCACATGCGCAACTACCGCGACCTGCTCGCACGCGTCGCCAGCTGGCTGGCACCGGGCGGCAAGCTGTTCGTGCACATTTTTTGCCACCGCGACCTGGCCTACCCGTTCGAAGTGGCCGGCGAAGACAACTGGATGGGCCGGCATTTTTTCACCGGCGGGCTGATGCCGGCGGCCGATACCCTGCTGCACTTCCAGCAGGATGTGGTGATCGAACAACGTTGGCTGCTGTCGGGCGAGCATTACGAGAAGACCGCCAACGCCTGGCTGGAAAACCAGGACCGCCACCGCGACCAGATCATGCCGCTGTTGAAGCAGACCTACGGCGACGACGCGCAGCGTTGGTGGCAGCGCTGGCGGATGTTCTGGCTGGCCTGCGCGGAATTGTTCGGCTACGACCACGGCCGCGAGTGGGGCGTGGCGCATTACCGCTTCGTCAAACGTTGATTGCACCGCCGGCAGCCGTTGCGAACATGACTGCCGGCCACCATGCACCGCGCGTGCTTGCGCGCACTGCGACAACCGCGCAGCAGTCACCTGGTTGCGCTGAAGCGCTGCGTGCCATCGCGCGCACCGCTTCAAGCGCCGCACCCAGTGGCGCGATCAGCCCGCCGCAGCGGTCACCACGATTTCCACTTTCCACTCCGGCCGCGCCAACTTGGCTTCAACGGTGGCGCGGGCAGGCGTGAAGCCGTGCGGCACCCACTCGTCCCAGGCCTTGTTCATGCCATCGAAATCGGCGATGTCGGCGAGGAAGATCTCCGCACGCAGGATCTTGGTCTTGTCGCTGGCCGCCAGCGCCAGCAGCTTGTCGATCTCGCCCAGCACCTGGCGGGTCTGCCCGGTGATGTCCTGGCTGGTGTCCTCGGCAATCTGGCCGGCCAGGTAACACACGCCGGCATGGACGGTCATTTCGGACATACGCGGACCCGCATCGAATCGCTGCAGCATTTCAGGCTTCCTAGGGTTGATTGACCCCTGCATTGTCCCGCGAATGCGGCAGACGTGCAGCCCCGTCGCGCTCGCAGCGCGCCAACACGGTGCCCGCGCGCACCATCCAGGCCACGATCAGCACGATGGCGATCTTCTGGCTGATGCCCAGGGGTGCGCTGGTCACGGTGACATGGAACAGCAACACCGCAAACGCTGCCCAGCCCAGCAGGAAGGCCGAAGGAAAGTGTGCACGCCACCGCACATCGGCCCGGAAGTACCACGCCTGCAGCAATACCGCGGCAATCACGCACAGAAACGTCGTATCCGCCGACAACACATGCACCATCGCGGCCGCCTCCGGCGCCAGCTCGGGCATCCAGCTGTCTCCGATCGAGACCATGCACAGCCCCACTGCCGCCATCCAGAACAAGCCCAGCACGGTGCGGCTGCGCGCGGCCGGCGCCAACGCCGCATACAGCCCCAGCGCCAGCCACGCCATGCTGGCGGCCAGCAGGCAGTAGGCGGTGCGCAGCAACAGGCCATACGGACCGTGCAGATAGGCGCTCAGTTGCGCATCCACCCACCAGAGATCGCGGCGCAGCCATTGCAACACCAGCACCAGCCCGATGAAGACCATGCCAGCGGCGGCGGCGATGCGGCCGGCGTGGCCGCTCCAGCGCGGCGGCATGGCCCGCGCGTGCGGCGCAAACGTTGGGGAATCGGGTGGAGTGCGCATCAGCAGCCTGTCTGCCTTCCAACTGTCATGGCTGTCCTGTCGTGTTCGTTCGGCACGCGTGTGCGGCTTTGCCCTATGATGCGCGCGGCCGGCCCGCACGGACACTGTGTCGGTACGATCGAACCACGCGTTCACTGGATGTCGGCACCTTCGCAACCACGCTGCATGCACCCTCAACCCGACCGGCCCATGCATTGCAAACGCGCGCGCGGCACACCTCGTGCATGCACCCTCCTTCCCTTTCAGCAGATCCCGTTGCCCTCATGACGGATACCCCCGCGTCTTCCGAAACGTCCGCCAGCGGTTGGCGTCGCGCCTTGCCGGTCATCATCAGCCTGGCGATCCTGGCGATGGCCCTGCATGCGCTGTCGTCGCAGTTCACCGACCACGGCTACCGCCAGATCCGGCATGCGTTCCGTGCGCTGGGCGCGGGGCAGATCGCACTGACGCTGCTGCTCGGCCTGAGCAGCTACGCGTGCCTGGTGGGCTTCGACTGGGTGGGGCTCAAGCGCACCGGCAAGCAGCTGCATCCGGCACGGGTGGGCATCACCGCCTTCATGGCGCATGCGGTCGGGCAGACATTGGGCTTTGCCGCACTCACCGGCGGCGCCGTGCGACTGCGCGGCTACGGCAGCGTGGGCCTGACCCTGGCCGAGATTGGCCAGGTGGTGCTGATGAGCACCCTGGGCTTCATCTTCGGGGCCTGGGTGCTGCTGGGTCTGGCATTGCTGCTGGAACCGGAAGCGGCCGCGCGCGCGTTGCCGATCACTGCGCAGGCCATCCGCATTGCCGGCATCGCCCTGCTGGTCGGCTACAGCGCCATGCTGGCGCTGGTCGGCAAACAGGGCCGCGAGTTCGGCATCCGCACCCACCGGTTCTGGTTACCGGACCGCACCACGGTGCTGGGCGTCACCGCACTGAGCGTGGTGGAACTGGGCCTGGCCGCGGCCGCGTTCTACGTGCTGCTGCCGCCGGACCCCGGTACCGGCTACTTCGGCTTCATCGGCATCTGGCTGGTGGCCGTGGTGGCCGGGCTGATCTCCACCGTGCCGGCCGGCCTGGGCGTGTTCGAGTGGAGCCTGCTCAAACTGCTGCCGCACGTGACTCCCGCCGCGGTCCTGGCCGCGGCGCTGGCCTACCGCGTCACGTACTACATCGTGCCACTGCTGATCTCGGTGGCCATGGCGGCCGCCTCCGGGCTGCGCGCGCCGGTACGCGTCGGCGCCAGCACCGCGCGCACCGTGTGGAAGACCCTGCGCCCGTGGCTGCCGCAGATTCTGGCGTTGGCGGTGTTTGCAGTGGGTGCCGCGCTGGTGATCGACGGCACCCTGCCGACACCGCGCGCGCGCCAGGAAGTGGCGCCGCTGCCGCTGATCGAAACCTCGCACCTGCTGGTCAGCCTGGGCGGCATGATGCTGCTGCTGATCGGCCAGGGCCTGCAGCGCCGCAGCCATGCGGCCTGGGTGCTGGCGCTGGGCGTGTGCTTGCTGCTGCCGCCGTTGGCGCTGCTGCGCGGCAGCCATATCTCGGTGTCGTTGTCGGCGGCGCTGGCAGCGGTTGCGCTGTGGGCGGCGCGACGCGAGTTCTATCGCCAGGGCGCGCTGCTGGACGAAGCCTGGTCGTGGCGCTGGCTGAGCAACCTGGGCCTGGTGCTGGTGGCCACGTTCTGGCTGCTGTTCTTCGTCTACAGCCATGTCGAATACAGCAACGATCTGTGGTGGCAGTTCGCCACCTCGGCCAATGCGCCGCGTGCATTGCGCGCCGCGCTGATCCTGTGCGTGGGCGTGATCGTGTTCGGCATGGCGCGCCTGCTGCGTGGTGGACGCAGGCCGATGCCGGCGGCCGATGCGCAGACGCTGCAAACGCTGGCACCGATCCTGGCCACCAGTACCGATACCCAGGCCTGCCTGGCGCTGACCGGCGACAAGGCGTTTTTGTTGGATGAGCAGCGCCGTGGCTTTGTGATGATGCAGCGCTATGGCGGTTCGTTGATTTCCATGGGCGACCCGGTCGGCCCGCCGGAGGTGGCGTGCGCGCTGATCTGGCGCTTCCGCGAAGAGGCCGACCACATGGGCCTGCGCCCGGTGTTCTACCAGGTCGGCGAACGGTACTGGCAGACCTATCTCGACATGGGCCTGACCCTGGTCAAGCTGGGCGAAGAGGCGATCGTGCCGCTGGAGGGTTTCACCCTGGAAGGCCGCGACCGTGCCGACCTGCGCCAGGCCTGGAACCGCGGCAAGCGCGGCGGCCTGAGCTTCCGCATGCTGCCGCCCGAACAGGTGGAGGAGGTATTGCCGCGCCTGGCCGAGGTGTCGGAACAATGGCTGGAAGAAAAATCCGGCGAAGAGAAAGGCTTCTCGCTGGGCAGCTTCGATCCGGATTACCTGCGTCGCTTCCCGGTGGCGGTGGCCGAGGTCGAAGGCCAGATCGTGGCATTTGCCAACGTGTGGTGGGCACCGGCCGGCGGCGAACTGTCGGTGGACCTGATGCGGCACAGCGCGCAGGCACCGAAGGGCACCATGGACTTCCTGTTCATCGAGTTGTTCCTGTGGGGCCAGGCCAACGGCTACACGCGGTTCTCGCTGGGCATGGCGCCGTTGTCGGGCCTGGCCGAACATCGCCTGGCCGGGCGCTGGAACCGCTTCGCCAGCCTGGTCGCGCGGCACGGCGAGCGTTTCTACGGATTCAGCGGTCTACGCCGCTTCAAGTCGAAGTTCGCCCCGACCTGGCGTCCACGCTACCTGGTCGCCCCCGGCGGCATGCATCTGCCGGCCGCCTTGCTGGATGTCACCCGCCTGATCTCGGCCGATCCTGGGCGGCAGGAGTAAGCCCGCGCGCGACGCTGGCGCCGAACATGCAGGTCCGGCCGCCTTTGCTGGCGCCCACCGGAGCGGATTGACAACGCAGGAGCACGCCGTTTCCGGCAATCCTGGTGTGCGGAGCAGCGGTCGCAGACCGTGAAAGCGCGGTGCCACCTCCGCGGGCCAGCGCATGTGGGGCGGCATGGATGCCGCCATCGAGCTTCCAAGGATGGATTCACAGCGTGTCGCGATTCCGGACCCGGCACCGTGCCGCCGACCAGGACACGGTCGGCGCACTCAGATCAAACACTGTCCGGCCTTACGGCTTCGACAGCGTGTGCAACTGGTCCATGATCGTCTTGGCCAGGGTCGTGTAATCGCCCTTGAAATGGTGATCGCCTGGCAGTGCGACCCGCTTGGCCACGTTTGCGGGCAGGTTCGGGCAAAGCGCATCGTCGTCGTCCTGGCCGTAGATGCACACCGTCGTGCCGGCCGGCAGACGCTGGATCTCCGGCGCGATCGGCAGGCCCTCGTCGTCCGAGCCCAGCCAGTTGCTGACGTGGAACTCGTAGTCGGCCAGCTTGCCGACCGACAGCAGCGCCGTCATACGCAGGTTCTGCTTGGTCGCAGCGGGCAGTTTATTGATGGCCGCCGGCAGCACGTCGGAGCCCTGCGAAAAGCCGATCAGTACCACGCGCTGGCGATCCCAGCGCTGCGCATAGATGCGGGCAATGCGATCCAGGTCGTCGGCAAAGCCTTGCGGGGTGCGTTCGGTCCAGAAGTAACGCAGCGAATCCAGGCCGACCACCGGAATGCCTTGCGCGGCGAGTGCATCGGCCACCTCTTCGTCCAGGCCTGCCCAACCGCCATCGCCGGACACGAAGATCACGAAGGTGTCGTCGTCGCTGTCGCCATCGGGCTTGGCCGGCAGTTCCACCACCGGCAGATCCGCCAGACCGCCCGGCGGCGGCGGCAACGCCACGCCCTTCTGCTCGCCCAGCGAACGCACCGCGGCGCGCAGGCCGGGCAGGATGTCGCCTTTGGCAGAGCGCCGGAAGGTTCGCGCCTGCGGCACCTGCTTGAGGAAACCCTCTTCGGCAGCCGCCGGGCAGCGTTTGTCCTGGCTGGCGGCAAGCACCCAGGGAATCTGCAACGGCACCGGCAACAGCGTGTTGGTCCCGGGGCGTACACCCGGCTGGCAGATTGCCTGGTTGGACACGGTGGCCGGGCAGAGCCCGTCGGTGAGCACGCCGGCCAGGACGTGCGGCTTGGCCTGAGCCGCGATCGCGTAGGCCAACGCGGCGCCCTCGCCATCGCCCACCAGCAGCGGCAGACGATAGGTGGGGATGTGATAGAAGGCCTGCACGTAACGCGAGAAATTTTCCACGTCGCCGACCGAGAACGTGCAGGTGCCGCCAGCCTTGCGCAGCACTGCGTACAGGTGCGCGGTGTCCACCACCGCCACCATCGCACCGTCGGCGCGCAGGCTTTCTGCCTGGGCCTGGCGCTTGGCGGCATCGCCCGCACCGGCCAGCCAGATCACCACCCGTTGCGGCTCGCCCTTGGGCATCAGCACCGGCACCTGCTCGAAACGGCCGTGGCTGACCGGTTCCGGCGCCTGCGCGGCGGCCATGCCCGACAGCGTCAACATCGCCGCGCCGCAGAGCGCGCTCCACATTTCAAGTCGTCGCATGTCGCACCATCGGGAAAAGTGGTTCAAAGATAATCGTTCCGGACTGCAGCGCGAAGCGCAGGACCTGGCTCATTGCGCCTCGGGGCGGCTGACCGCCGGCTGGCGCGCTTCCCACGCTGCCAGGGCCTGGCGGTAACGCGTCAGCTCCTCGGCATACAGATCGTGCACGCACAGCGGGCAGCCGCTCTCACAGCATTCGTTGGGCGCAGGCGGCTGCGGGGCGATCGGGCGTGGGTCTGGGCGGGAAGCAGCGCTGTCGTGCATGCGGCCATTGTAGCGTGCGCATCGGACTCAGCCGGACATGCAGCCGGGCCGGGGCATGGCCGCTCAGCGCCCCAGCCGCCGGCGCAGATTGGCGCGCGCCGCGGTGTCGTAATGGGTATGGAAGTAGTCGCTCAGGAAGATGCGCGGCTGCTTGAGCACACCGGCCAGGAACCGGCGGCGATTGACCCGGAACAGCACGCTGGGCACGTGCCCGCGATACTCCTCGGCGATGGCCTGATCGTAGGCATCGAATACAGCCGCGGGCGCGGCCAGGATCGCCATGTCGCAGTCCAGGAACAGCGCGGCGTCTTCATCCACGTCCTGCGGCTGCACTTGCCCATGCCGGGCCGTGAGCAGGATCAGCGCCTGCACCCGCTCGACCTCCACCCGCGCCTGCGGCCACCAGCGCGGGATGGCTTCGGCCGCCATCAGTGCCGATTGCGCCTCGTTGTCACGGCGTCCGGGCTGATACACCGCATCATGGAACAGCACCGCCAGCCAGACTTCTGTCGGCTGGCGCCAGCCCGGCCCGGCCGCGACCTCGGCGTAGTGCTGCAGCACCGCGCGAACGTGGCCGAAGTGGTGGTAAGCGCGCGGCGGGGCGGCATAGGCCTGTTCGAGCGCGGCCAGGTGGTCGGCGTGCAATGGCAGTGGCGTGGCGATGTCCATGTCCGCATGGCTACCGCGTACGCGCGGCCATGCACATCAGCGCAGCGACCAGCGGCCTTCGATCTGGTAGCGCGACTGGCCAAGAAAGCTGCGCACCAGCGCGAAGTCGCGCACGGTCCAGGCAAGCGCATCGCAGCGCCGCTGCGGCACCGCCTGATTGCAGTACAGCAGCGTCATGTGCGGCGTGTATTGCGCATCGCCGGCAATGCCCACATGCGCCAGCTGCTTTCCCAATGCGCCCTGCAGCTCGTAAAGCCCACGCACCTGCTCTTCGCCACGCAGCACGCAGGGAAGTTGCGAGCGCCTGCCGCCGAAGGTGCCGACGCGATCGAACTCCACCTCGAACGCGTCCATTTGCACGCGCGTCGCGGCCTGGCTGGCGCGGCTCACCAACGATGGCGGCAGACCACCGGCGTAATCGCCCAGATGATGCAGGGTCACATGCAGCCGTTCGCGCGCAAGCGCCTTGCCTTGGGCGTGCCCGCCTTGCAACAGGCGGTCGGCAATGCGCGCTGCATGCTCGGCAGTGGACGTATCGGCCATCACCGCGAAAAACAGACGTTCGGTGGTCTTCTCTTCTCCAAGCCCGAGCGACAGCTGTGCCTCGGCCGATGACAGATACAGGAACTGTTGCTTCATGGGTGGATGCCACGACCGCGCAACGCGGGCCTGCCTGAAGAAGGGCGGCGGATACTAGCAGACCCAACGCGTGCCGGACATGCCGGCATGCATGCGCGGGTGTGGAACCTCTTGCATTGCGTGGAACTGCGATTGCGGCCTTGCGCCATGCATGCGCGCCTGCGGCGACACACAAAGAAACGGGCAGCATGCGCTGCCCGTTTCCGCCTTTATCGTCTTACTCCGGAGCTGCATCGGATCGGTGACGATGCACTCGGTTCAACGCGCAGCTTATGCGGCGCTCTTCATCGCATGCTTGCGGTTGCGCATGACGTCATGGCAAGCGCGTACCTCAGGCAGCAGGCGCAGCGCGGCTTCGCGTGCAGCGGCCGGGGTGTCCTGGTCGGCGATGGTTTCGTCGAACGCCTTCAACAGACGGTCTTCGGACTCTTCCAACTCGGCCACATAGCCGTACTTGGTGTCGCCCAGGGTTGCGCGAACCTTGCCGTAGAACTGCTGCATGCTGCCCACCATGGTGCCGTGCTGTTCCGGCGTGCCACCGGCGGCGGCGACCACACTGCTCAGGCTGCTGACGATGTCGGTCTTGACGCCGGCGATGCGGCGGAACAGCGTCGCGAGCTCCGCGTCGCCCACCTTGGCCGCGGCTTCTTCGTAGAAGTCCTTGCCGTCGCGCGAGATGGCGATGAGGTCGTTGAGGCTATGCTCAGTTTTGCTCTGAATGCTCATGTGTGGCTCCTTGTTTGGATGGACCGACGCCGCGCGGTGCGATGACTGCGCGTGCGGCGGGTTGAGTCAATCGATGGGTTGATTGCAGTGCCGTCGCGTTGTGTACGGCCTCATCCTCGCGTCGCCCGCATAATCGATATGTGAGCGATGTGGGCATCGTCCTCACGCCATCATGCAGGCGATGAATTGCAATTCATCCATGCCAACAGCGGGTCAAGATCACTTCGGCTGGCGACTGGCCCACATGTTGTCGACCAGATTCGGATACGGCCGCCCTGCCTCTTCGGCGCGTTGCTTGGCGGCTGCTTTTTGCGCATCGGTCAACGGTGTCGACTTCGCCTTGCCCTTGGGATTGGAGCGCTTCCACGGCGGTGGAGTGAACTCGTTCATGGCACTGTTCGGTCCGCTTGATGGAGCACGAAGTCTCGCCGGCGCCCCGTGAGATGGCTGTCGTGATGGCACATGGGCCGTGCGAATCGCTGCATGGCGGCGCAAGCTGCCACCGGAGCGAAACGGCGCCGCGGGCGCTTGACGCATCGCGGCACCGGCAACTCAGCAATTCGTCAGCACCGCACGTTGCTGATGGCGTTCCTGCCACACCGCCGCTGCATAGACCAGCAACCCGCCGAGCGCGGTGGCCGCGCCGACGTAGCCGGTGGAGGTCCAACCCCAGCCTGCCGTGATCGCCATGCCACCCAGCCATGGACCCAATGCATTGGCCGTATTGAACGCTGCATGGTTGGAGGCTGCGGCCAGGGTCTGCGCTTCTGCCGCCACGTCCATCAAGCGCGTCTGTAAGGCCGGCGCCAACGCCCCCATGGTGCCGACCGCCACAATCGAGACGAACACCCACACGCCTGACTGCGCTGCCAGCGGAAACGTCAACATCACCACCACCGACCACAGCAGCAACACCGGTACGGCGCGGAACTGCATGCGATCGAACAACCAACCGCCCAGGATGCTTCCCAGCACCCCGCCCACGCCGAACGCCACCATCGCCAACGGGATGCGTGCTGCGGTCACGCCGGTCACCGCAGTCAAGGTCGGCGCAAGGTAACTGAAGACGCAGAACATGCCGGAAAAACCCACCGCCCCGATCGCCAACGCCAGCCACACCTGCGGCTGATTGAACGCGCGCAATTCGCGCAGCGGCTGCTGGCGCGGCTCCTCCGGCTGCGGCGGCAACAGGACCGCCACAGCGGCGACCGTGCCCAGCGCAATCACCGACACCGACGCATAGGCCCAGCGCCAGCTCACGATTTGCCCCAGCCAGGTTGCCAGCGGGTTGCCCACCAGCAGCGCAACGCTCAGACCCAACAACACGCGCCCCACTGCAGTGGCACGTTGATTGGGCGGGCTGATCGATGCGGCCACCAGCGACGCAACGCCGAAGTAGGCGCCATGCGGCAGTCCGGCGATAAAGCGGCACAGCAGCATGGCGTGGTAGCTCGGTGCCAATGCGCTGGCCACGTTGCCCAGCGCATAGAAGACCATCAACAGCAGCAACAAGGTGCGCCGTGGCCAGCGCGCGCCCAGGATCGCCAGCAAGGGCGCACCCACCACCACGCCCAACGCATACGCGCTGATGACGTGACCGACCTGCGGCTCGGTGATCTGCAAGCCCTGCGCAATCTGCGTCATCAGGCCCATGGTGGAGAATTCGCTGATGCCGATCGCAAAGCCGCCCATCGCCAGCGCAAGCAGGATCAGCACGTAATCGCGCCGGGACACGCGTGGCGAAGAAAGGTCGGTATCGGTCATGCCCGACTCCAGAGTGGCGGGGCGGCCTATTATTGTGCAATGCAGCACAGCAGGAAAGCGCGACACCAGGGGCGGTTCAGCGCCAGCGCCCACTCCATCACAGTTGCAGCGCGTTGGACGCGACAGGGACGCTGTGTCCTATCTACATCGCTCGAATCTGCTTGAGTCCGCCACCATCGCTACCGGGCACCGCGATCGGCGCGGCGTCGCGCCTGGCGCGTGATCAATTTCGACTGGTTGCTGATGTCCAAATCCACTCAATCCCCCTTGTTCTCGCCGGTGCGCCTGGGCGCGCTGGAGCTTGCCAACCGCGTGATCATGGCCCCGCTGACGCGCAACCGCGCGGTCGCCGGCCAGGTGCCCTCGCCGCTTGCCGCTGAGTATTACGGCCAACGCGCCACCGCCGGCCTGATCGTGGCCGAAGGCACCCAGATCAGTCCGCTGGGCCAGGGCTACCTCGATACGCCCGGCATCTACACCAAGGAACAAATCGAGGGCTGGCGCGCCGTCACTGACGAAGTGCATCGCCGCGGCGGCAAGATCGTGCTGCAGCTGTGGCACGTTGGCCGCGTCTCGCACACCAGTGTGCTGCCGCCGGGCGAAGTGCCGGTTGCGCCCAGCGCCATTCGCGCGGAAGGCAAGACCTTCACCAAGAACGGATTCGAGGACGTGTCCGAGCCGCGCGCGCTGGCATTGGATGAAATCCCCGGCTTGATCGAGGACTACCGCATCGCGGCGCGCAACGCGATCGATGCCGGCTTCGACGGCGTGGAAGTGCATGCGGCCAACGGCTATTTGTTGGACCAGTTCCTGCGCGACAGCTCCAACCAGCGCACCGATGCCTACGGTGGCGATATCGAAAACCGTACCCGCCTGCTTGCCGAAGTGGTGCAGGCGATTGCCGATGAAATCGGCGCCGAGCGCACCGGCGTGCGCTTGTCGCCGGTGACCCCGGTGTACGGCGCGCACGACTCCGACCCGCAGCCGCTGTTCGAACGTGCGGTCGAGCGCCTGAACCTGATCGGCGGGCTGGCCTTCGTGCACGTGATCGAGGGCGCCACCGGCGGCCCGCGCGACAACATCGCCTTCGACTATGCCGCGCTGCGCGCCAAGTTCGACGGCGCCTGGATCGCCAACAACGGCTACGACCGCGGCATGTCCGAACAGGCCATCAGCAGCGGCTACGCCGATGCGATCGCCTATGGCCGCCCGTTCATCGCCAATCCGGACCTGGTGCGTCGCCTGCGCGAGAACGCGCCGCTGGCCGAGATCGACCAGGCCACCATGTACGGCGGCGGTGCCAAGGGTTACACCGACTACCCCGCTTTGCCGGAGTAATCGCCTGATCAGCCGCTGACCAGGCGACCGCACCTGCCGGCTGGCACGGTGCGGTCGCCGTGGGTGACGCCGATGCACTGCATGCTTGCTGTTGGCCGATAAGCAGCGACCGGTCTTGCATGCGCGCCGCTGGCCATGCGGCCGCTCGGTGATTGCCAGGCGGACCGCTGCCGGCATCCTGCACATCGCCTGCGCGCACCTGGTCGTGCGTTATTGGCATCGAGTTTTTTGCCGGTTGCCATGCGCGCCCGACACTCGTCACCCTGCATCATCTGATCCGCAACGCCACCCCATCACCACACGTGATTTCGCAGCGGCGCATGCGCGCTAACCGTCGCGATTGCCAGTACGCCAACGCTGCCGAGGATGCAGCTATCTCATTGCCAAGGCTCTCGCGCATGCGACAGGGCTGCATGGTGGCGGCGGTGTATCCGCGCGATTAGCGCAACGGGCCTGCACTGCCCTATCCGCAGGTGCGCTGCGCATTGGGGCGAGCGCGCCCCGGCTTCCGCCAACGCACACTGCCGCGCCACGGGGTCACCGCGCTTACGCCTTGCGCAGGAAACAGGTCTTCAACACCAGGCCCTTGATCTTTTCCGAGTTGCCCTCGATGTGCTCGGCATCGTCTTCGACCAGGCGAATGTTGCGGATCACCGTGCCCTGCTTGAGCGGGATCGAAGAGCCCTTGACCTTGAGATCCTTGATCACGGTCACCGTGTCGCCGGCCTGCAGCACGTTGCCGTTGCTGTCGCGCACCACCGTCGTGTCTGCCGCGGCATCGCCTGCGCTCCATTCGAAGCCGCAGTCGGCGCAGATCGACATCGCGCCATCGGCATAGGTATTTTCCAGTCCGCATTGCGGACAGGCGGGGACGGTAGGCATGCAATTCCTTGATCGAAGCGGGCGTGGATTGTAGCCGCCCGGGTGCGCGATCACGCACCCGGCACGGGGATGGGGCGATAGTGCGGCGCTTGTCGAATGCCCCGCAGGTCGCGCGTGTCCAATCAGCCAGTGTCCACTCCCCCGCGCACAACGCCGCCCTCCCCTCACACCCAACAAAGCGACCCCGCCGCCAGCGACAATGGCCCAGGCAAGCCCAAGGGTTCGCACGTGGTGGTGTACGTGGCACTGGCGGGCAATCTGGCCATTGCCGTGGCCAAGTTCATCGCCGCCGGCATTTCCGGCAGCTCGGCCATGCTCAGCGAAGGCGTGCATTCGCTGGTGGACACCGTCAACGAAGTGCTGCTGCTGTATGGCTTGCGCCGCGCTGCGCAGCCGCCCACCCCGACCCATCCGTTCGGTTACGGGCGCGAGCTGTATTTCTGGAGTTTCATCGTCGCCCTGCTGGTCTTCGCGATGGGTGCAGGCGTGTCGCTGTACGAAGGCATCGTGCATTTACGCAACCCCGAGCCGGCCAAGAGCCATCTGATTGCCTACTGCGTGCTCGGCGTATCGATCGTGTTCGAAGGCATTTCATGGGTGGTGGCGGTGCGCGAATTTCGCTCCAAGAAAGGCCGCATGGGCTATTTCCAGGCATTTCGCCAGAGCAAGGACCCCACCACCTTCACCGTGTTGCTGGAAGACAGCGCTGCGTTGATCGGCCTGCTGATGGCACTGCTCGGCCTGGCCGGAGCGCAATTGTTCGACATGCCCGAACTCGACGGCATCGCCTCGATCGGCATTGCCGGCGTGCTGGCGTTTACCGCGTTCCTGCTGGCGCGCGAAACCAAGGGCCTGCTGATCGGCGAGCCGGCGCATGCGCATGTTACCGACTCGCTACTGCGCATCGCCGCCAGCGACCCGGACGTGCGTGCGGCCAATGGCGTGCTCACCATGCAAATGGGCCCCAACCAGGTGGTGGCGGCGTTGAGCGCCGAGTTCGAAGACAGCCGCACCACACCGCAGATCGAGGCCTGCGTCGGGCGGATCGAAGCCGCCGCCAAGCAGCAACATCCCGAACTCACCGCACTGTTCATCAAGCCGCAGACCCCGGAAACCTGGCGTGCACGGCGTGCGCAGATCGAGAGCGGAGCAGCGCCGGACTGAGGGAGACCGAAGCGTGCGGCATGCAGATGTCGTGAAGCATGCCCGTGGGTCACCGCGTCGCTGCGCGTTGGTCCATCGAACGCAGCGCCAACGCCGCAATCGCCGATCGCGCCGCGGACGGTCGGCCCAACGCACTCCACGCTCCACTCCGTCTTCGCGCTGAGGCAGCCGGCGCGAGCCTGGTCGTGGCGGTCGTGCCGCCAAGCTGATCCCCGCCTCAACCGCAAACCTGGCTGCGGTTGCATGATCCGGTGCGATTGCCTACGGTGTGCGTGCGGCACCTCTTCGCATCGTGAATCAGCCGATGCATTCCCCTCGATCACCCATTCATGGAGGTTTCCAATGGAAATCAGCCAGGGTCGCGTTGCGACCATCCACTACACCCTTTCCGACGACAACGGCCAAGTGCTGGACCGCTCCACGCCCGACACTCCGCTGAGTTATCTGCATGGCGCCGGCAACATCGTGCCCGGCCTGGAGCAGGCACTGGAAGGCAAGCGGCTGGGCGATACGCTCACCGCCGACGTCGTGCCCGAACAGGGCTATGGCCCGCGCCACGAGCAGCTCATCCAGCAGGTGCCGCGCGACGCGTTTCCGACCGATGTCGACGTGGTACCCGGCGTGCAGTTCGAGGCGCGCACGCAGCAAGGCCCGGTCCTGGTCACCGTGACCGCGGTTGGCCCCGATCAGGTCACCGTGGACGGCAACCACCCGCTCGCCGGGCAAACCCTGCACTTCGCGGTCGAGGTGGTGGCAGTGCGCGAGGCCACCACGCAGGAATTGAACGACGGTCACGTGGCCGAGCTGGCCGCCTGACCCGGCGCGCGCCGCGCGCCCTCCTGGCTGCGGCGCGGGCCAGTGCGTAACACAGCGCTCGCGCTGGGCCATGGCGTCACCGACGCTGCCGATCTCGACGGCAGGTGCGGCGGGCGTAGTAAAGTGCGCGGCCCGCTCCCAGACCTGTCTGCATGAAACTCGGCATCGACTTCGGTACCAGCAACTCCGCCGCCGCGGCGATCGTCGATGGGCAAGTGGTGCCGGTGCGCTTCGGCGAGGCCTTGCAGTTCCGCACCACGGTGTATTTTCCCGAGACCATGCGCGACCCGGACGATTTCAGCCTGACGCCAGCTCTGGAGTACGAGGTAGAGCGGCTCATTGACTCGGGCCGGCGCGATGCATTGGCCGCCGGCGGCACCCCCAACACCGACCGCCTGCGCCGCGATGCGATCCGCATCGTGCGGCGGCAGTGGATGGAAGAGCAGGTGCGTGAGCCACGCAGTTCCGCCGCCCTGCTGCAAAACGCCGTCTACGGCGACGAAGCGCTGGATGCGTATTTTCTCGAAGGCGAAGGCAGCCTGGTGCAAAGCCCCAAGTCGATGCTGGGCTACAACCTGCATCCGCGCGCACGCCAGACCATTACCGGCATCGCCACCCATGTGCTGGAACACATCCGGCTGACAGCCTCGCGCCAGTTCGACATCAACATCCGTCACGCCACGCTGGGCCGGCCGGTGCAATTTCGCAGTTCGATCGGTGAGGCCGGCAATGCGCAGGCGCTGGAGATCCTGCAGACCGCCGCGATCGCCGCCGGTTTCGACAGCGTGGACTTTCTCGAAGAACCTGCAGCGGCGGCGATGCATTACCACGTCAGCCACGACAGCCGCCACGACACCGTGGTGGTGGATATCGGCGGCGGCACCACCGACATTGCCCATGCCAGCGTCGGCGGCAGCGCTGCGCCGCAGGTACACCGTGCCTGGGGCATCGCGCGTGGCGGCACCGATATCGATCTGGCGTTGAGCCTGGCGGCCTACATGCCCCTGTTCGGCCGCGGCATCACGCGCGTGCCCACCCACCATTACGTGGAGGCGGCGATGGTGCAAGACATGACGCGACAGCGCGAATTCCGCCTGCACAAGTACCAGGACGTGCCCGCCCCCTTCGACAAGCGCCTGCAGGCCTTGCAGGACACCGGCAACACCGCGCGCCTGTATCGCGGCGTGGAAACCTGCAAGATCGCGCTCAGCGAGCTGGATCGGCACCAGGCCGCGCTCGACTTCATTGAGCGCGGCCTGGGCGTGGAGGTGCACGCCAATGCATTGGTTGCGTCCGCTTCCAGTTATCTGGGCGAACTGGCAGGGCTGCTGGCACAGGTGCGCGCCGACATGGCCGCCGCACCGACGACGGTGTTCCTCACCGGCGGCATGTCGCGGGCGGGCTACATCCGCGAGACCGTGGCCGCTGCGTTCCCCGAATCGCGCCTGGTGCATGGCGATCCGTCATTCGGTGTGGTCCAGGGATTGGCCTGGGCTGCCGCGCAGGTAGCCCACTCGTCGGACGATTAACACGCGCTGCAACGTCATCCCCTATAATGCACGGTTGCTGCTCGACGCCCAGCCGTCTTGCCTGCAACGGCACGTACACCGTGCCGCCGCGACGGCGCACCGAACGCCGCCGCACTCTCGACACCGCTTCCGCGCGCGCCACCCTAGCCGCACGCGGTGTCACCGCACTTGCCCGCTACAGGAGGCCACATGGCACGTCCCGCGACCAAGCAGAAATCCCAGCCCAGCATCGCTCGCAGCGAAGGTAAGTCGCAGCCGCTCAGTCGTGAGCGCATCGCTGCCGACATCGCCGCGTTCCGCAAGACCGGCGGCCGGATCGAAGTGCTCACCACCAACTTCGGCCCGGCGCGCAACGACGGCGACAAGAGCGCCTAACGCCACCAACACCGCGGCAGGTTGCAATGCATGTTGCCGCGAAGTTGCATTGGTGTACCAACATGCCACCGCAAGGTGGCATGTTTGTGTCTGGCTTCCGCCGATGTCATTCATACGCATCGCGCAGGACTGCAACTCCAATGCGGCCTCGTGTCGCTTCTGGCGATGACCCGCACAATGACTTCGCACAGGCCGCCGATGCGTGGCAACCGAACGCTGCGGACGCGTCGGCGCCTTGCGCTGCATCCGCGCAAAAACTCCAGGCGTGTACCCACGACTCCATCCGCATGCGCGCGTAGGCATGCATTGAACGCATGCAATCTGCCGCACTTCTGCGTTCGCAGACGAGCATGCATTCACTCTGCACACCGACAGCGCAGAGTTGGCCCGCTACAATGGATTCCCCTTTGATTCTGCACGCCGTGATGCCTGCCTCCGATGCGTTGCCCGCCATGATCCGCAGCCTGTTGCCCCATTGGAATCCCGAATGGCTGGCGATTGCGGTACCGACGGTCAAGATCGTGCTGATCCTGGCAGTTGCCGCGTTGGTCCGCCTGCTGCTCCGGCAGTTGCTGCGGCGGCTGTGCACGCGTTACAGCGTGCCCGCCGAAATGATGATCGGCATCCGCCGCGTCGGCAGCTTCGTCATTTCGGTCAGTGCCTTGCTGATGGTGCTACGGGTCATCGGCGTCTCGGGCGGCACGTTGTGGACCGCATTCACCGGGTTCGCAGCCGTCGGCGCAGTGGCGTTCTTCGCTGCATGGAGCGTGCTGTCCAATATCTTCTGCACATTCCTGATCATCACCACGCGGCCATTTCGCCTGCACGATCACATCGAGGTTCTCGAAGGCGGCGACAAGCCCGGCTTGAAGGGACGTGTGATCGATATCAACGTGATCTACACCACGCTGGAAGAAACCGGCGAGCGTGCCGGCAGCGTACTGCAAGTTCCCAACAGCCTGTTTTTCCAGCGCACGACGCGTCGCTGGCGCGAGACCGGCAGCTTCAACGCCAACTAGGCGCAAGGCCAAGACGCGGTACTGCGGCGAGTTCGCCAGTGGCAGAACCCATACACGGCGATATCGGCAAGCGGCAACCTTCGACGACCGCAGTAGGCTCCACTGCGGCGCACGCTTGCGATAGCGGCGCCGTCTGCGGGGATTGCAGTCGCGGTCGCATCGCGGGCATGACCCATCAGCCACTCAACGCAGCTGACTGTCCTTGCTGCCGCGACGGTTGTAGCCGCTTTGCCCAGCCTGCTCCAGGTCATGCGCCTCTTGGCAGTGCACGCACAAGTGCACGCCGGGCACCGCCTTGCGGCGCGCCTCGGGAATCGGTGCCTCGCACTCTTCGCAGTGCGTCAGGCTCGGGCCGTGATGCAACTGACTCCGCGCGCGCTTGATCGCATCGTCGACAGTGGCATCGATCTGGTCCTGTACCGCTCCATCACCCGCCCATCCGGTCGCCATGATCGCCATACCTCGCTGGTCTGGACACATATATGGTCACTCGCGCAGGCAAATCCAAGCCGCGTGTGCACAGTACGCTCAAGCTGGTTGAACTAGCATCAAATCAACACCGCCGGCCGCCGCGCGCGGCAGTGACCAGTACTCCGCCATCCGCACCCACGAAGGAACAGCAATGGAACAGCCCGTCCACCCGTTTTCCGAACTCTTCGCCCAGCTTGGCCTGCCGTCCGACGAAGCCAGCATTCGCAGCTTCATTGCCGAGCACTCCCCGCTGCCGGGCGATATGCGCCTGGAAGAAGCGCCGTTCTGGACGCCTGCCCAATCCCAGCTATTGCGTGAAGAACGCCTCGACGATGCCGACTGGATCGTGACCATCGATCAGCTCAATATCGCCCTGCATACCACTGCCGACGATACCGGCGTTTGAGCCAGGCACGAGCTCGCGTGCGCCACGCTTGAGATCGCCTGCGGCTGACATGCTTGCCAGCGCATTGGTGAAAAAAAAGGAGCGGCCAATGGGCCGCTCCTTTGCATCGCAGGCAGGACAGCGGGCAGCCACGCGCGTGCCCGGCCGTGCAACCTGCGTCAGGTCACTTTCTTGGCAATCGTCATGCCCAGCACGAACAGCACGATGGCGATGATGATGCCCGCCCAGAACAGGAACTTGGCGATACCCATCGCCGCGCCGGCCATGCCGCCGAAGCCCAGCGCACCGGCGATCAAGCCGATAATTGCGAAAATAATGGCCCACTTGATCATGATGTTGTCTCCTCATCGGCACCGTGCCGTTGTTCGATCGTGTGCTTGCGGCGCAGCGCCGCAGAACATGCACCGCACGCTACCGATTCGAATGTGCCGCACTCGTGAATACGCCTGACACACACTGCAATACACGCGTTGCATTCAGAGAGTAAGCGCCGTGTCCACGCGAGCGCACGCGCCCCTGGAGGGATCATCGCAGCTGCGCGCGGGGCCGTCCTTGCACGACGAAACACCACATGCGCATGGCATCGTGCAAGCCGCACTGGGCGCAACAGATGCACGCGCTTGCCACGTCGACTCTCAGCGCGCATGCGCGACTGGTTCGTAGTCACGCATCTGCACGGATGGATTGGTCAGTGGCCGACACATCGGCGATCATGCGCGCCTGCCCGCGACAGATCGCCATGGACACTCTTCGCTACCTCACCGGCTACCCGCCCGCCGTCCTGGATCAGGTGCGCGAGCTGATCGCCCAGGACAAACTCGCCACCGTACTGGCGCGACGCTACCCCGACCGGCACGCGATCCGCACCGATCGCCATCTCTACGAGTACGTCAAGGCGATGAAAGAGCGCTACATGCGCTCATCGCCGACCCTGCACAAGGCGACGTACGACAATCATCTGCACGTGGTCAAGCACGCCCTGGGCACGCATACGGCGATCTCCCGCGTGCACGGCGGCCGCCTGAAGGCCAGCCGCGAGATCCGCATCGCATCGGTGTTTCGCGACGCGCCGGAGCCGTTCTTGCAGATGATCGTGGCGCACGAACTGGCGCACCTGAAGGAGGCCGATCACAACAAGGCCTTCTACCAGCTCTGCAACCACATAACCCCGGACTACCATCAGCTGGAATTCGATCTGCGCCTGTATCTGACGCAATTAGCCCTGTCTGCCGATCGCTGAGCGTGCAGGACACGCGCAGGACTTGGCGCGGCTGACCGAACCACTGCGCTCACCGACAGGCGGGCGCGCACGCCATCGGTGCCCGGAATCGGCAAGTCTCCTTCGCACACTCTCGTACACTGCAGTTCCGAGCGCGCCGCCCACCTCCACCTGACGACCGCTCGCCACGTGGTGTTGGCCACTTTAGGATGCGCGCATGCAGCCCTCCTCTTTTGCAGACCTCACCCGCGCGGCGCAACGCCAGCAACCCGGCGCGATCAACGCGCTGGCCCAGGCGCTGGTGCGTGCCGGCCAACCGGAAGAAGCGCTTGTCTGGTATTTGCGCAGCGCGGCCGCCGGCGATGCGCTGGCGCAGGTCGAAGCCGGGCGCATGCGGGCCTATGGCGTCGGTTGCGAGGTGGACGTCGGTCAGGCGCGTGCGCACTGGGAGCTGGCCGAGCGGCAGGGCGCGGCAGCAGCACGCTATTTGCTGGCGACCCTGGCTGTGGGAGAGCAGCCGCTGACCCTGGCCGGCACTGCGCAGGATCGACTGCAGTCGGCAGCCAATGCCGACTACCCGCCAGCACTACGCGCCATCGCCATCCAGCACGGACGTGTGGCGCATCCGGAGCGGCAACGGCAGTGCGTCGCCTTGCTGGAACGCGCGGCGGCCGGCGGCGATGCCGTGTCGGCCGCCCTGTTGGCCGAGCGCCTGCTGCGCGGCGAAGGCGTGCCGCCCCAGCCCGATGCCGCTGCACAGCTCTTGCAGCAGTTGCAGCCCCTGGGCATGACCGCGCTACCGCCGGTGGACGTCGCGCCGCCGGACCCCGCAGACGACACCGCCGGTCACCGCATCGCATTCGCGCCGCGTGTTGGCCCGGTGCGACGCCACACAGCCCCACGCATCGAAGAATATGCCGCAGTCCTGTCGGCCGACGAATGCCGCTTGCTCATGCTGCTGGCGCGACCCCATCTGCGTGCCTCGAAGGTGATCGATCCCAACGATGCCAGCACCGGGCGCGCGCCGGTCCGCACCAGCCACGGCGCGACATTGGACCCCATCATCGAAGACTTCGCCGCGCGTGCCGCACAGTCGCGGTTGGCGGCCTGCGCGCAGCTCCCGCTCGCCCACGCAGAACCACTCTCGGTGTTGTGTTACGCACCGGGCGAGCAGTACCGCGCGCACCGTGACTACCTGCCGCCCGGAACGATCGCCGCCGACCGCCCCACCGCCGGCAACCGCCAGCGCACCGTCTGCGTCTATCTCAACGACGTCGGCGCCGGTGGCGAGACCGAATTCCCGGTCGCCGGCGTTCGCGTGCGGCCACGTCCCGGCACACTGGTCTGCTTCGACAACCTGCATGCCGATGGCCGCCCGGACGCCGATTCGCTGCACGCCGGCCTGCCGGTCACGGCAGGCAGCAAATGGTTGGGGACGCTGTGGTTCCGCCAGCAACGCTACCGGGATTGGTGAACAGATTCATACACACCCCCCTGCCGACGTGGTTTAAAATGTTGCAGCGCGACGTGATCGGACAGGATCTGCAAACGTCGCGTTTTTTGTTTCCCACGGCACGGGTGCACGCCCGGCTTCAGGGAAGGCACATCACGCAGCCCCGCGGAGCCTTCGATGCTTTTCGAAACCCTCGATACCACCGGCCACGAGCAGGTGATTTTCTGTCACAACCGCGACGCCGGGCTCAAGGCGATCATCGCCCTGCACAGCACGCGCCTTGGGCCAGCGTTGGGTGGCGTGCGGATGCGCCCCTATGCCAGTAGCGAGGCGGCACTCAACGACGCGCTGCGGCTGAGCCGCACCATGACCTACAAGAACGCCCTGGCCGGCCTGAATGTCGGCGGCGGCAAGGCGGTCATCATCGGTGACCCTCGGACCGACAAGACCGAAGCGCTGTTCCGCGCGTTCGGCCGGTTCGTCGATACCCTCGGCGGGCGCTACATCACCTCCGAGGACGTCGGCACGGACGTCAATGACATGGAGCAGATCTACCTGGAAAGCGAGTACGTCACCGGTGTGCACCAGGTGCACCGCGGCTCCGGCGACCCTGCCCCGTTCACGGCCTACGGCGCCCTGCAGGCACTGATGGCCTCGCTCAACCGCAAGCTCGGCCACGAAGAAGTCGGCAAGGCCAGCATTGCGATCCAGGGGCTGGGCCATATCGGCATGGAGTTGGTGAAGCTGCTCAAGGAGCGCGGCGCAAAACTCTATGTGGCCGACCTGAATCAGGCGCTGGTGGACCGCGCAGTGGCCGAATACGGCGCAGAAGCGGTGCGCCCGGATGAAATCCATCAGGTATCGGCCGACGTATTTGCTCCCTGCGCGCTGGAAGGCGCCATCAACGAAGACACGCTACCGCAGCTCAAGGCCAAGATCATCTGCGGCACCGCCAACAACCAGCTTGCCAGCGCCGCCATCGGCGAAGAGCTGCACCGACGCGGCATTTTGTATGCACCCGATTACGTGGTGAATGCCGGTGGGGTGATGAATGTGTCGCTGGAGATCGACGGCTACAACCGTGAGCGTGCGATGCGGCTGATCCGCAGCATCTATCACAACCTGGAAAAGGTCTTCGATCTATCCACGCAGCTGGACGTTTCGCCGCAGCAGGCGGCCGATCAGATTGCCGAAGCGCGCATTGAGGCCATCAGCAAACTCAAGCTGCCGCTGGGTCGTACTGCGCCGCGCTTCCTGCACAAACTACGCGGCGAGTAACTGGCAACAGATAGATTGGGCGTAGCGATCAGCGCAGTACGAGATTGCCGCTGAAAACGCCACGCCCGGGCATTGCGCCCGGGCGTCATGCACGCCGATCAGAAATCGGCGCTGTACTTCAGGCTAAACGCACGGTCGTCGCCGCGCTCGCCCACCCGCTGGTCGTAACCGAAACGCAGCTGGCTCTGCTGGCCAAGCGGTGCTGCAGCGGTGATGCCGAACAGACCACCCGAACGTGCCGGTTGCATGCCACGCAGCGGTGCCCACGCATCCACCCCCACGAAGCTGGCATCTAGCGTCAAGCCATCGCTGCTCAGCGCCTGCTGCCATTCCGCATAGCCGCCCAGCTGGATACCGCGCCAGCGATACGCCGATCGCACACCGGCAAGCGCCTGCGTGCGCGATGACGTATTCGCGTCGGCACGCAAGCCGAAGCCATCGCCGCCGCTTTCGCGGAAACCGTCGCTGCGCAAACGCACGTAATCCAGGCCCATGTACGGCGTCAGGCTTGCATGCGCGCCACCCAGGCGGTACCCGGTTTCCAGATTGCTGCTGAGGTAACTGCCGCTGTAGTCGCTGAAGGCGCTGCTGCGGTCTTCGCCCAGCTGCAGGATGCGCTCGATCTGCCGATTGACGTTGCCAAAGCCCACTTGGCCCAGCGTGTACGCAGCGCCCAATGTCGTGCCCCAATACAGCTTCGCCTGCACCTGACGATCGCGCCCGCGTGCCCCATCCAGGTCGCCCAGGCTGCTGGAGCGCGTTTCGCCGAACGCAAAACCGGTGGCCGCACCGGAAGCCAGACGCACATCGTTGCCCATCATCCAGCCGGAGGTGGCAAAGCCCGAAGTGGTTGCACCGCCCTCGCCCGGCCCGCCGAGTGCCCGTTGCCAGTTGCCCAACAGACGCGGCTGTTGCGAGAGCCCATCGAAATGCGCTGCCAGCGCGCGGCGACCCAGATCGATGGTGTCGAAGGTCATCGCCGCAGAGTCGGCATGCGCACGGCCGGATAGGCTGCGCAGCGAATCCGCCGCGGCCTTGGCGGTTGGCGATTGTTGCAAGGCAGCTGCAGCGCGAATGAAGCCGCCGCTGAGCGCACCATTGCCCTGGAACTGCTGCGCATCGACCTGCTGGAACGCCTGCTCGACGCGGATGGCCGAATCCATCGACGCGGTGCCGATCGCGCCCAGCGACGCAGCGACCGCGGTGACATCCATGCGCTGCAGCGACACATACGCGGTGTTGGCGTCGTAGCTGCGCGTGGCGCTCAGAAAGGTCACCGCCGGCCCGCTGCTCAGCGTGTCGAATGTGCCTTGCAAACCATTGGTCGCCTGCAGCACCGCGTAGGTCGTGTTGTTGGCGACGTAGTCGCGCCGACCGAGCAATTGCAGGTCGCCGGCGATGGTCGCCGTGCCCGCGACATTCAACCGGTCACCCACATTCAGTGCCAGGCGACCATTGCTGGCCTGCGTGTAGTTGCCGGCAATGGAGGCGGTCGCGCCGTTGACCTGCAAGGTCCCGGCGTTGTCGACCCGACCACCGATGTTGCCCGCGCCAACCAGGCGCGCGCCATTGGCGACGCTCACTCGCGCGCTCTGCAAACTGGCGGTCTGCAAGGTGCCGCCAAGGACCTGGGTGTCGCCGCTAAAGGTATTGGCCGTGCTGCTCAATACCAAGGTGCCGGTGCCGCGCTTGGTCAGGCCGCCGGTGCCACTGATGTCGTTGGCCCAAGTCGAACGCAGGGTCGTGACATTGACATCCACCGTGCCCCAATCAAAGCGTGCCGGCCCCAATACTGCCTTGCCGACGTTGAGCAGGCCGTAGCCGAAGACCGGATCCACGCCAGCAGCCCCCAAGTCGGTGGCGGTTCCCAGCAAGGTCTGGCGCACCAGATCATTGTTGAAATACGGAAATGCCTGCCACACCAGCGCAGCCGCACCGGAGACCAGCGGCGCTGCGAACGAGGTGCCGCTGCCGTAGAAATAACGGATGTTGCCGGCAGTGGCGTCCGGGTCGATGAACAGCGAAGTGCCTGGCGCGACCAGGCAGTAGCGCATCGCCACACCACAGGCGTTGGAGTACGACGCCAGTTGCGTCGGGTTGGCGGTATCCAGCGCGCCGACCACCAACCAACCGCGCTCCAGATCGGCCGCCGGTAGCGTCCCGTTCGGGCCAGGCTGACTGGGCAGCGCCGCCGTATCGGAGGGCTGCGAGCGCGATTCATTGCCCGACGCGAACACCACCAGCCCATCGTTGCTGAGGATGAAAGGGCGGTATTCCTGGGCAATCTGATTGGTCACCGTCGGGTCGTTCCAATACAGGCCGCCCCACGAATTGTTCATGATGCGCACACCGGCACTGATCAGATCGGCATGCACCGGCCCCAGACCGAGCGGTCCATCGACCTCGTTGCCGTCGCCGCTGCCGTCATCGTCCGGCGCACGGTCGCTGATGATGCGCGCAGACACCAGGCCCGCACCCGGCGCGATGCCGCCGGGCCATTGCCCGACCGCACGCCCGGCGGCCAGCTCGGCCACCGCGGTCCCGTGCCCGACCACATCGCCCACTGCGGTGTTGTTGGTGCGTGGATCCACATAGATGAAGCTGTCGCTGACGCGTCCCTGCAACGCCGGATGATTGGCATTGATGCCGGTATCGATGACACCGATGCGGTACCCCGCGCCGGTAAAGCCAAGCGCCTGAGCCGCACGCGCGTTGGTCAGCGCCAGATGCGCATCGATCGCCGGCTCCGGCGTCGTTGGCGTTGTCACCGGTGGCGGCGGTGATGTTGGCGGCGGAGGCGGTGGTGGCGAGGTCACCGGCGGTGCGGCCGGGGTGCTTGGACGGATACCACCTCCGCCACCACCACCGCCACACGCGGTCAACGCAACAGCCAGCGCCGAGGCCAGCACGGTCCTGGCGACGTCTTGCTTCTTCATTGGTGTTCTCCCCGAACCCATTCCATGGATGGGGCCCAATCGGGCCCGAATAACGCTTTGCTTACTTTAATCGGAAAGCGTGCGCGTGGGGCGCGTGCTGGCGCGGCGCCGCCATGAGGCAGATAATCGTTTCACTTTAAACGGTATCTGCTCATGTCCGACATCGTCATCGTTGCTGCCAAACGTACTGCCATCGGCTCGTTCCTCGGCCAATTCAACGCGGTGCCGGCACCCACGCTTGCCGCGGCTGCCATCCGGGGGGCGCTCGCGCAATCGGGTATCGCGCCTGCCGATATTTCCGAAGTCATCGTCGGCTGTGTGCTGCCGGCCAATCTCGGCCAGGCACCTGCGCGCCAGGCCGCGATTGCCGCAGGCATTCCTACCTCGACCGGCGCCACCACCATCAACAAGGTGTGCGGCTCGGGCATGAAGGCGATCATGTTGGGACACGACCTGATCAGGGCCGGCTCGGCCAGCATCGTGGTGGCCGGCGGCATGGAGTCGATGAGCAATGCCCCGCATCTGCTGCCCAACTCGCGCACCGGCAACCGCTACGGCAATTTCCAGGCGGTCGATCACATGGCCTGGGACGGCCTGACCAACCCGTATGACGGCCAGGCCATGGGCGTATTCGGCGAAGCCACTGCGGAGAAGCTCGGCTTCAGCCGCGCCGACCAGGATGCGTTCGCGATCGCCTCGGTGGAGCGCGCGCAGGCGGCGCAGCGCAGCGGCGCGTTTGCCGACGAAATCGTGCCGGTGACGGTCGCCACGCGCAAGGGCGAAGTCGTCGTGGACAGCGATGAGCAGCCGGGCAAATCCGACGTGGCCAAGATTCCGACGTTGAAGCCAGCCTTCAAGAAGGACGGCAGCGTGACCGCGGCCAGTTCCTCGAGCATTTCCGATGGCGCGGCAATCACCGTACTGATGAGCGCGGACGACGCGCAACGCCGCGGCGTGACGCCGCTGGCGCGCATCGTCGGCCATGTCACCCACTCGCAGGAGCCGGAATGGTTCACCACCGCACCGGTCGCTGCGATTCAATCGCTGCTCGGCAAGCTCGGCTGGCAATTGGACGATGTGGACCTTTTCGAAATCAACGAAGCCTTCGCCGTCGTGGCGATGGCGCCAATCAAGCAACTTGGCATCGCGCACGGCAAGGTCAATGTGCATGGCGGCGCCTGCGCACTGGGCCATCCGATCGGCGCATCCGGCGCGCGTTTGGTGGTGACATTGGTGAACGCGTTGCGCAGCCGCGGAGGCAAGCGCGGAATCGCAACGCTATGCATCGGCGGCGGCGAAGCGACCGCCATCGCTATCGAATTGATTTAATTATCTTTAACGGCGATTTTGCAAAACTGAATGCGCGTGCGCTTGACACTCGTCTTGTGGCCGTCATCATGTCGGGGGCGCGCAATAGCGCGTTGCCTAATCTAACGACGAGGATTGAAACAATGACCATCAACAAGCTGCTGATCGCAATGGCTCTGGGCCTGGCCCTGACCGCTTGCTCGAAGCCGGAACAGGCTCAGGACGCTGCTGCTTCGGCTAACGAAGCTGCTGCCGACGCTCAGACCGCTGCCGACCAGGCTGCTGCCTCGGGCTCGCAGTCGGCTGACGCCGCTCAGGCTGCTGCCAACACCGCTGCTGCTTCGGCCGACACCGCTGCTCAGGCTGCTTCCGGCGCCGCGACCGACGCTGCTGCTGACCAGGCTGCCGACGCTGCCAAGACGGCTGAAGACACCGCCAAGGCTGCTAAGGACACCGCAGAAGAAGCCAAGAAGTAATCACTTCTTGACTCCAAGCGAGTTCGGAAAAAGCCGCTGGTTTCCAGCGGCTTTTTCTTTGCCTGCGGTGCAAGCCTTGCACGCCGTACCTGCCGGCAAGACCACCGACAACCTGCACGATTGCGTCTGTCTCCCCGGCGGCTGAATGGCCAGCCACGCATTGACGCAGACTGCATCGCCTCCTACATAAGCTCCGGCTTCCAACACCGGAACAGGAACAGGACCACCCATGAAGACGATCCGCATGCTGTCGTTGAGCGCCATCGCCGCCCTCACCCTTGCTGCCTGTCAGGGCCCGGATGCCGAGCAGGCGCGCCGCGATGCCGCTTCTGCCGCCAAGCACGCCGCCGCCGCGACCGAACAGGCCGCCGACCGTGCGGCAGTGGAAGCGAAGGCCGCAACTGCCGATGCACGCGTGGCTGCGCGCGAGTTGGCCGCAGACGCCAGCCGTGCCACCGCCAATGCGGCCGATGCCACTGCCGACAAGACGCGCGAAATGGCCAACAAGGCCGAACAGAACGCCGACAAGCACGACGCCGACCACGCGCAGCACTGAGTCGCTCCCCTCTCACAGCACCCGCAACGCGCCGGCCATGTGCCGGCGCGCTTGTCTCGGCCGACGGGTGGCTCGTGTTGTCGAGGCCGGCAGGCTAGCATTCGCATATGTCCTCTTCTTTTACGTCGCGCCGGCGCAACCAGCTGGCGCTGATTTTTTCTGCGCTGATCTTCGTCGTCATCGGAATCGGCATCTTCGTCGGTGCCCGCCGTTCGCTGGCCGATGCCGCGCTGGTGTCGCACACCCACGAGGTGATCGGGCGGGTCGACGAGATCCAGGCGCGCCTGCTCGATGCCGAGTCGGCGCAGCGCGGCTTCCTGCTCACCGGCAACGACGCCTACCTGCTGGGCTACCAAACCAGTGTCGAACGTCTGCCGATCCTGCTGGACAACCTGCGCCGCCTGATCGTCGACAACCCCGCACAGGAGCAGCACCTGGCGCAGTTGCAACGGCTGGTGGAAACCCGCCTGCGGCAGATTCAGCACGTGCTCGACATTTATACGCAAAGTGGGCTGGAGCCGGCACGTGCCGACATCCGGCAGAGCGCCTTCCGCACCACCAGCGCGATCCGCGAGCTGGCATTGGCGATGGTGCAGCGCGAACAGGAGCTGCTGGCACAACGCGCGCGAAGCAGCGAACAAAGCGCCAACCTGTTGCTGGCACTGGCATTGGCCGGCATTCCGTTCGGGCTGTTGGTGGTGGGCATGGTCTATGCGCTGTTGATGCGCGAACTGCGCCACCGCGCGCAGGCAGAACAGCTGGCGGCGCAGGCCAATCGCGAGTTGGGCGAGAGCATCGAGGCACTGCAGCGCAGTACCGCCGATCTCAACCTGCTCAGCCGTTACACCGGCCTGCTGCAGAGCTGCATCAGTGCCGAAGAAGCGTTGATGGTCAGCAGCCGTACCCTGGCCGGCCTGCTGCCGGGCGTGGCGGGAAGCGTGTACCTGCTGCGCGCCTCGCAGGACCGCGCCGAGGCGATCAGCCACTGGGGCGAGCCGCTGGTGCGCAGCGCGCCGCATCTGTCGCCCGAGCAGTGCTGGGCGCTGCGCCGCGGCCAGCCGCATATCGTCCAAGACCTGGGCCGGGATGCGCTGTGTGCGCATATCGAAGAACCCGCACACGATGCATCCGTCACCACCGCGTGCCTGCCGATGTCGGCGCAAGGCACCCAGCTCGGGTTTCTGTTCCTGTCTGCCGCCGGCCCGGGGCCGATGCCGCGGCTGGAAATCGCCGAGGCGGCCGCCGAACAGTTGTCGTTGGCGCTGAGCAACCTGCGTCTGCGCGAGTCGCTGCGCCGGCAGTCGATCCGCGATGCGCTGACGGGGCTGTATAACCGCCGCTATCTGGAAGAATCGCTGAGCCACGAGTTGGCGCGGTGCGCACGGCGTGGTCTGCCGTTGTCGGTCTTAATGCTGGACGTGGACCATTTCAAGCAGTTCAACGACAGCCAGGGCCATGCCGGCGGCGACCTGTTGCTGGCAGCGGTGGGCGAATTGCTGCTGACCCGCCTGCGCGCCGAGGACGTGGCATGCCGCTACGGCGGTGAGGAATTCACCGTCCTTCTGCCCGAAGCCGATGGCGAAGAAGCCATGCGCGTGGCCGAGCAGATTCGCAGTTACATCGCCGCGCTGGCGGTCAGCGACGGTGCGCGCGCCTTGCCGAAGGTGACGGCCTCGATCGGCGTGGCCAGCTTCCCTGCCGATGGCGAACAGGGTGCGAGCCTGATCCAGAAAGCCGACGCAGCGCTGTATCGGGCCAAGCATGCTGGGCGCAACCGGGTCGAGCGATACGGTGCTGCTACGGACAGTGCGGACTGAAGGTAGCTGACAAGGCCACGGCGGGCAGCCAGGCGCGGCCGCGCCCGAAGCCGGGAGGTAGCACGCGGAGACTGCGGCCCTGGTGCGCCGCGCGCACCCACTTGACGGCTGCTCGCAGCGTTTGCCGACAGCTTCGGCACGCGCGCCGCCCATCCCGGTTTGCGGAGTCCGTCACACAAAAGATCCAGTTGCGCAGCGATAGTCGGCCTCGACCCCTAAAGCGAGGCAGTCCGATGTCGATGTGGCGCGATCAAGGTCCCAACAAGAAAGACGGCGTTCCGGTCACCCCCGAGGTTCCTGCGGCCGATGGCAGGCTCTTCACCGCCGAGGCCAGCCCCACACCGCCGGTGCCCGCCGCCGCAGCGCCCAGCGTCGCGCCGGCAGCTGCGGCCACGCAGCGTCACAGCGAAGCGAAAGAGTCGCTGATCGCTGCCGACATCAGCATCGAAGGCAAGATCGAGGGCGCCGGCCACGTGCGTCTGGCCGGCCGCTTCAAGGGCGATGTCAACGTCAAGGGCGATCTGACCATCGAACGCGGCGCCAAGCTCAATGGCGGCGTGCGCGCCAACAAGGTGATCATCGCCGGCGAGCTGGAGGGCAACATCGAATCTGCCGCGCAGGTCGAACTGCAGACGTCCGGTGTGTTGGTCGGCGACGTCAAGGCTGGCAGCCTCACGGTGGCCTCGGGTGCGCGCATGCGCGGCCAGGCCGATTTCGGCTGGGGCGATGATGGCGGCAAGCCGGTCACTGCCAGCAAGCCGTTGGTCAGCGGAGACAGCGACGCCACATGAGTGCACCTCGCCCGGGCACGCCCGGCGCCACGCGCAGCTGCCCGCACTGCAAGGCGACGATCCTGGAAAGCGCCAGCGTCTGCCCTGCGTGCAAGCACCACCTGCGCTTCGATTCAGCGGCTGCGCAACACGCGCAGCCGGCGCCGATCGTGCCGCTCAAGGTCGACGGCACCATCCGCCACCCGGCCGACGGCGATCCGTGGGAATACACGGTGGTGGTGGTGGTGCGCAACGGGAAGGGCGAGGAGATCCGTCGCCAGGTGGTCGATGTCGGCGCCATGCACGGCGGCGAAGAACGCGGCTTCACCCTGGCGGTGGAAGCGAGCGCGGTGCGTTCGCCCGGGCGGCGTACGCGGCATTAAGAACAGCTAACAAAACGACTGCGCAGCGGCCAGGCGGGCGCGGCCGGTGCTCGGAATCGGCATGTACCACGCGTACACCGCGGCTCCTTCGTAGCGTCCACGCCACCTGACGGCCGCTCGCTACGTTTTGTTGGCCGCTCTGAGGCGTCCACGATCCACGCGGCCGCCAACACTCTAAACGCGCACTGCCGGACGAACGTGGCGGTGAGTTCATTGGTATGTGCCACGTGCACCCGTAGCCTCCTCGCACCGTCCACGCCCGTCCGGCGGCTGCTCGCGAGGGAGTGGCACCTGCCGGTAAGCGCGCGCCGCGCGAAGGCACCGCCGCACGCGGTTCCCATTCTCAGGATCTGCACACCGGCTTGGCCAGAGTTGCCGCATGCGCAACGGCAACGATGAGACATCTCACACACGCGGCGATCTGGTGGTGCTCGGGCCGGAGGGCCTGTATTGCCCGCAAGGCGATTTCCATATCGACCCGTGGCGGCCGGTGCCGCGCGCGGTGATTACGCATGGTCACGGCGACCACGCCCGCAGCGGCATGGGCGAATACCACTGCACGCGCGAGAGTCTGTCCATCCTGCAATGGCGCCTGGGCGAACAGGTCTATCACACGCATGCGGACGGTGAAGCGTTTCAGTTGGGGCGTGCGCGCGTGTCGCTGCATCCGGCCGGACACGTGCTGGGATCGGCGCAGGTGCGCATCGAAGTGGATGGCGAGGTCTGGGTCGCCTCCGGCGACTACAAGCGCCAACCCGACCCCACCTGCAAGCCGTTCGAAGTGGTGCCATGCGACACCTTCATCACCGAAGCGACCTTCGGCCTGCCGGTGTACCGCTGGCCCGACACCTCCCAGGTTGCGGCCGATATTTCTGCCTGGCGCCGCGAATGCGCCGAACGCGGCGAAGCGGCCATCCTGTACTGCTATGCGCTGGGCAAGGCGCAGCGCGTATTGGCCGAATTGCGCGCGTGGGAGACGCAGCCGGCATTGCTGCATGGCGCGGTCGCGGTGGGTGTGGAGGTCTATCGCCAGGCGGGCATCCCGATGCTGGATACCCAGCCGGTCAGCGAGCATGCGCGCGGCGCCGACTATGCCGGGCAATTGGTCATCGCGCCGCCATCGGCGGCCGGCAGCGCCTGGATCCGCCGTTTTCGCAGCGCACAGCAGGGTTTTGCCTCGGGCTGGATGCGCATCCGCGGCAATCGCCGCAGGCGCAATTACGATCGGGGCTTTGTGGTCTCCGACCATGCCGACTGGCCCGACCTGCTGCGCACCATCGAAGAAACCGGCGCACAGCGCGTCATTGCCACCCATGGCAATACCGATGCATTGATCCAACACTTGCGGGAACGGGGCGTCGCAGCAGAAGCCTTCCGCACCGATTTTGGAGCCGAGGAATGAACCCGCTGCCCGCACGTCGTTATGTTCGCGCGCGTCCGCGCATTCGCTTGAGCGGCGCGCTCGCGTTCCGCCGTCATGCCTTGGCGTTTTGCGTGCATCGCAACGCGCCAGCGGCCACCATCGGCCCACCGCGACCGCTGCGGCGCCCACGCGTGCTTGCCGCGTTTACCCGACGCGCACTGGAGCTGCGTGCTGCCGACAGGCGCGCAGCGACACAGGCGCTGCCGTGAAGCGTTTCGCGGCGTTGTACCGCACCCTGGACCGCAGCACCGGCACGCTCGACAAGCGCGCTGCGCTGGTCGCGTATTTCCGCGATGCGCCCGCGCTGGACGCGGCATGGGCGCTGTATCTGCTGGCCGGTGGCAAGGTAGCCAGCGCGCGCATGCGCATTGCCAGCAGCGGCGAACTGCGCGAATGGATCACCGACACCGCCGGCGTTGCCGATTGGCTGGTCGCCGACAGCTACGACCATGTCGGCGATCTGGCCGAAACCCTGGCCTTGCTGCTGGACGACCCGGTCGCCGAGGCGGCCGATCTGCCATTGGCAGAATGGATCGAACAGCGGCTGCTGCCGATCGCCAACCAGGACGTGCAAGTCCGCAAGGCCTGCATCGTGCAGGCGTGGCGCAGCCTGGCCTTCGACGAGCGGCTGGTGTTCAACAAGCTGCTGACCGGCGCATTGCGGGTTGGGGTGTCGCAACGGCTCGTGCAGCAGGCGCTGGCCGAATTGTCGGGGGTGGATATCGCGCGCATTGCGCAGCGCATGCTCGGCAGTTGGCGGCCGCATCCCACCTATCTTGCAGACCTGTTGACCAGCGAAGAACTGCCCGGCGACCGCCAGCAGCCCTATCCGTTCTTTCTGGCATCGCCGCTGGAAGCGGAGGTCGACACGCTGGGCGCCATCGACGACTGGCTGCTGGAATGGAAATGGGACGGCATCCGCCTGCAGCTGATTCGCCGCGCCGGCGAAGCGGCGCTGTGGTCGCGCGGCGAAGAGCGTCTGGATGGACGTTTCCCCGAAATCGAACACGCCGCACTGCAATTGCCGGACGGCACCGTCATCGATGGCGAGCTGCTGGCCTGGCAACCCGAACAGCCCCTGCCAATGCCGTTTACCGCGTTGCAGACGCGCATCCAACGGCTCAAGCCCGGGCCCAAGACCTTGGCCGCCGCACCTGCGCGCGTGGTGGCCTACGACCTGCTGGAACTGGCGGGCGAAGACCTGCGCGAGCGCCCGTTGCAGGAGCGGCGCGCACTGCTGGAAGGCGTGCTCGCCACGCTGGCAGATCCGCGCATCGTTGCCTCGCCGCTGGTGCAGGTCAGCGATTGGCAGGCCGCAGCGCAGGTGCGCGTGGAAGCGCGCGAACGCGGCGTGGAAGGGCTGATGCTCAAGCGCGCCAGTTCGGTGTATCAATCCGGTCGCCGTCGCGGCGATTGGTGGAAATGGAAGATCGACCCACTGACCATCGACGCGGTGCTGCTGTACGCGCAGGCCGGCCACGGCAGACGCAGCACGCTCTACACCGACTACACCTTCGGGCTATGGCACGAGGGCCAACTGGTGCCGATCGCCAAGGCCTATTCGGGCCTGGACGACAAGGAAATTCTTCAACTGGATCGCTGGATCCGTGCCAACACCACCGAGCGCTTCGGCCCGGTGCGCGCGGTCACCGCCCATCATGTGTTCGAGCTGGGATTTGAAGCGGTGAACCGCAGCGCGCGGCACAAGTCCGGCATCGCGGTGCGCTTCCCGCGCATCCTGCGCTGGCGTCACGACAAGCCGATGGCCGAAGCCGATCATCTGAGCACCCTGCAGGCACTGGCGCGGTGAGCGTCACGCAGCACACGTATGGCACGCCACTGCAACAGTGGCGTGCCTGGTTCGCGCAGCGCGGCTGGGCGCCACTGCCGTTTCAACGCGATGTGTGGAAGCGCTATCTCGACGGCGAATCGGGCCTGCTGCATACGCCCACCGGCAGCGGCAAGACGCTGGCGGCATTTGGCGGGCCGTTACTGGAGGCATTGGCCGCGCGTGGGCGCAAATCCCCGCGCAAACCGGGCAAACCCACCTCCCCTGCGCGCCGCCAGCCGCAACGCAATCTGCAAGTGTTGTGGATCACGCCGCTGCGTGCACTGGCCGCCGACACCGCACGCGCGCTGCGCGAGCCGGTGGACGCATTGGGGCTGGATTGGCAGGTGGGCCTGCGTACCGGCGATGCCAGCGCGCGCGACAAGCGGCTGGCACGCAGCGGCAAGCTCGACGTGCTGGTCACCACGCCCGAATCGCTGGCCTTGCTATTGTCGTATCCGGATACCGCGCCGCAGCTGTCGGCATTGCGCTGTGTGATCGTCGACGAATGGCACGAGCTGCTGGGCAACAAGCGCGGCGTGTTGCTGCAATTGTGTCTTGCGCGCTTGCGCGGATGGACGCCGCACCTGCGCATCTGGGGGCTGTCGGCGACGCTGGGGAACTTATCGCAGGCACGCGATGTGCTGTTGCCGCATCGCCCCGAGGCGGCGCTGGTCTCCGGCGTCAAACCGCGCACGATGACGCTTGAAACCTTGCTGCCGGACAGTGGCGAGCGCTTTCCCTGGGCAGGCCACCTTGGTCTGGCGCAACTGGCGCGCGTGCTGCAAAAGATCATGCAACAGCGCACCAGCCTGGTGTTTACCAATACGCGCGCGCAGGCCGAGTTGTGGCATCAGGCTTTGAGCGCGGTGTGGCCGGAGGAGTTGGCCACGCTGGCGCTGCATCACGGCTCGCTGGATCCATCGCTACGCGCGGCCGCCGAACGCGGGCTGGCCGACGGCAGCCTGCGCTGCGTGGTCGCCACCTCCAGCCTGGATCTGGGCGTCGACTTCCCGGCCGTGGATCAGGTGCTGCAGGTCGGCAGCCCGAAAGGCATCGCGCGCCTGCTGCAACGCGCCGGGCGCGCACGCCATCGTCCCGGCGAATCCGGGCACGTGGTGTGCGTGCCTTCGCATGCGCTGGAATTGGTCGAATACGCCGCGGCACGTCGCGCGCTGGTGCACGGCCATATCGAAGCGCGTCTACCGCCACGGTTGTCGCTGGACGTACTGGCGCAGCACTGCGTCACCCTCGCCCTCGGCGGCGGCTTCCACGCCGATGCGTTGTTCGAGGAAGTGCGCGGTACCGATGCCTTCGCCGCGCTGGAGAAAACCACCTGGAACGCGGTGCTGGATTTCATCGTGCAAGGCGGCAGCGCGCTGGCGCATTACCCGGACTTCCACAAGGTGGTGCGCGACGACGAGGGTCTGTACCGCGTGATCGACCGACGCGTCGCGCTGCGGCACCGGCTGTCCATCGGCACGATCACCAGCGACGGCAGCGTGCGCGTGCAGTTCCTGCGCGGCGGGCGGCTGGGCGCGGTGGAAGAACAATTCATCGGCCGCCTGCGCCGCGGCGACCGCTTCCAGTTCGCCGGCCGCCTGCTGGAACTGGTGCGCCTGGAAGACATGACCGCCTACGTGCGCGTGGCCAAGGGCGGCAGTGGCGTGGTGCCGAAATGGATGGGCGGGCGCATGCCGTTGTCGTCGGCGCTGGGCCGCGAGGTGGAAGCGGTGTTCGCCGACCCTGGCGATGCGCCGGAGATGCAGGCACTGGCGCCGTTGCTGCACCTGCAGGCGTCGCTTTCTTCGCTGCCTGGGCCGGACCATCTGCTGGTGGAAAGCGTCAAGGCGCGCGACGGCCGCCACGTCTTCGTCTACCCCTTCGCCGGCAGGCAGGTCAACGAAGGCCTGGCCGCGTTGCTCGCGGCACGCTGGGGCCGGCGCCAACGCAATACCTTCAGCTTCGCTGCCAACGACTATGGATTTGTGCTGTCGCCGGCGCAGGATGTCGACATCGACGCCGATGTACTGCAAGCCCTGCTCTCGCCGGTGGGCCTGTTCGACGATCTGCGCGACAGCCTCAATCTGGGCGAGTTGGCGCGCCGGCAATTTCGCGAGATCGCGCGCGTGGCGGGATTGTTGTCGCCCTCGTTGCCTGGGCGTGCGCCGCGCAGCCTGCGTCAGCTGCAGGCCTCCAGCGGCTTGCTGTACGACGTGTTGCAGCGCTTCGACCCCGATCATTTGCTGCTTGCGCAAGCCGAACGCGAAGTGTTCGAAGGCCAGCTCGAACTGGCGCGGCTTGCACATGCGCTGGAAGACTGCGCGCGCCGCGCGTTGCGCCTGTGCAAACCGCGCAGCCTCACACCATTATCGTTTCCGCTGTGGGCAGAACGCGTGCGTGGGCAACTGAGTACCGAAGACTGGAAGGCCCGCGTCTTGCGCGCTGCCCAACAACTGGAGCGCAAGCATGGGCGATAGCGTGCAGCTGCAGCTGGCCGGCGAAACCGTGGAATTGCTCGGCGAACGCGCGTTGTATCGGCCGGCACAACGTGCGCTGTTGATCGCCGATCTGCATCTGGGCAAGGCCGATGTGTTCCGACGTGCCGGCATCGGCTTGCCGGCCGGCGGCACCGCGCACGATCTGGAACGGCTGGATGCGTTGCTCGATCAACGCGATGTCCAGGCGCTATGGATTTTGGGCGACCTTTTGCACGGCCCTGCCCCACGCGCGGCCTGGCACCGACGCTGGAGCGCATGGCGCGAACGGCATTGCGCGTTACGCGTGATCGCCATTCGCGGCAATCACGACCGCGCCCTGGCCGGTGCGGAGTTGCACGTCGAAGCGGCCGGCGAACAGGTCGAAGATGGCCCGTTCGTGCTGCGCCACGACCCGTTGCCGCATCCCAGCGGCCACGTGCTGTGCGGGCATCTGCATCCATTGGCCAAGCTACCGGGGCTGTCACGGCGCTGGCCGGCGTTCTGGTTGCGCGAGCGCGTCACCATCCTGCCGGCGTTCTCGCAGTTCACCGCAGGCATCGTGCCGACGCTGGCCGAAGGCGAGCGCCTGGTTGCCTGCGTGGAAGGCGATGCGCTGGCACTGCCGGTGCGTTAGCCAATGACGCACGCACCGGCCGAAGCTACGACTGCGCAGCTGCTTCGGCGTTAGCGTCGGCCAGCCGCGCGACTGGTCGCGCCAAAGCCTCGACGAATTCCGGCGCCAGCGCCAGCTTGCCGAACCAGCCATGCTGGGTGCCGCTGAGCACGCGCAGCATGTGCCCGCGCCCGCCCGGCACGCGCCCCATCGGGCGTAGCAGCAGGTCGCGGCCATGTGCCCACAGATCGCGTTCGGACTGGAACAGCGGCGTCAGCCAGCGGCTCCAGCGGTGATAGATCGCCACGTGCGCCTGGCGTTCGCGCTGGTAGCGCTGCAAGGCAGCGTCCAGATCGGCGCTGGCGCGCAAGGCATCGCGCATCGCCAACGCATCCAGCAGCGCCATGTTCACGCCCTGCCCCAACTGCGGGCTCATCGCATGCGCGGCATCGCCTGCAAGCACGAAACGGCCGCGATGCCAGCGCGACACCACCGCATCGCGATAGCTCGCGCGCGCCAGAGCACCATGCACCTGCACCGTGGCAAGCCGCGCATGCGCCTCTGGCCACATCTGCGCCACCTCATCGCGCCAGGCGGCAATGCCGCGCTGTTCCCACGCAACGAAATCGCTGCACGGCAGGCTCCAGAAAAAACTCAGCCGCGGCGTGTCGTCGCCCGGGCGCGTGCCCACCGGCAACAGGCCGATCATCTTGCGTGCGCCGATATAGCGCTGGCGCAATTCGTCTACAAACGGCCAGTCTTCGCGCGGCAACAGGCACCACAGCGCCCCCCATGGATACACCCGATCCAGCTGCGTTCCCTGTGCCTGCGCACGCAACGTGGAAGCCGAGCCATCGGCGGCGATAATCAGATCGAAGGGGCCATGCCACTGCCCACGTTGATCCTGCACGCGCACGCCCGCGTGATCGATCGCGGTGATCTGCGTATCCACATGCAGTTGCGCGTGCTGCGGCCAGGCCTCGCGCAGCAGCGTAAACAACGCGCCGCGCTGCATGCCCACACCCATCAGGCGCGTATCCAGATCGCGGTACTGCATGTCCATCACCGCGCGCCCGCACGGCGTGTCGCCATACAAGCGGCGCACCGGCGCGCCATGCGCGAGCGCCTGCGGCAGCAAGCCCATGTTCCAGAGCACCTGCAACCCGCTGGGTTGCAGCAGAAAACCGGCGCCCACCGGCCCGGGTGCAGCTGCGCGCTCGAATACCTCCAGCTGATGCCCATCGGCGCCCAGCAGCACGGCCAATGCCTGCCCCGCGGTTCCGTAGCCCACCACTGCAATACGTAATGCTCGTTGCATCGTCCCTGCTCTGTTTGGCTATTGCTGCCCGCGCACAACCGGCGCAAAAAAACCCCGCCGTGGCGGGGTTTTTCAACCGCACAATCGAGTCAGATTACTCGACCGGCGTGATGTTCGAAGCCTGGGCACCCTTGGGGCCCTGGGTCACGTCATAACTGACGCGCTGGCCTTCCTGCAGGCTGCGGAAGCCCTTGGAATTGATCGCGGAGAAGTGCGCGAAGACATCGGCGCTGCCGTCCTCCGGTGAGATGAAGCCAAATCCCTTGGCGTCGTTGAACCACTTGACGGTACCGTTCGGCATGGTGATGCGAGACCTTTGCAATAATTAATGGGTGGTGTACGGCGGTGCGTACGCGCCGAGTATGCAAAGCTTATGCCCCGATGACAATCACCCGCGTGCAAGTTCGCCAATCAGCTCGGGCAGCCCGGACGACGCCGCATCGACGTTGGCCAAGACTTCGGCCATGGTGATTTCCAGCGCGTCGCCACAGCCGGCCGCCCAGTTGGCCACGATCGCCAAACACGCATATTCCAGGCCTTTTTCGCGCGCCAGGCCCGCTTCGGGCATGCCGGTCATGCCCACCAGATCGCAGCCGTCGCGACGCATGCGTGCGATCTCTGCAACCGTTTCCAGTCGTGGTCCCTGCGTTGCGCCGTAGCAGCCGCCGGCCACCAGCGTGACGCCGGTCACCTTGGCTGCCGCAATGACCTTGCTGCGAAACATCGGCGAATACGGATGGCCGAAATCCACATGCTGTACCTCGCTGCCGGGCTCTTCGCAGAAGGTGGACACGCGGCCCCAGGTGTAATCGATCAACTGATCCGGGCACGCCAACACGCGCGGGCCAAACTGTTCGGTGATACCCCCCACGGTGTTGAGCGCCAGCACGCGCGAGGCGCCGATTTGCTGCAATGCAGCGATGTTTGCGCGGTAATTGACCTTGTGCGGCGGCAGCGAGTGGCCTTCGCCATGGCGTGCCAGGAAGGCGACGCGATGGCCGAGCAGCATGCCGACGCGGATCGGCCCGGACGGCGCGCCATAGGGCGTTTCGACGTCGTGCGACTGCACATCGTCCAGCTGCGCGAGCTTGTAGACACCAGTGCCGCCGATGACGGCCAATGCGATGGAATTTGCGGACACAACCGACCTCTGCAGCGAAAGACATGATGGGGCGCGCAGGCGTGCGCGCCGATCTGCCCGCAACGATGCGGGCATGGATTTGCAGCGTTACTGCTTCATCGCATAGATGGCAGGAATGCCGCGCAACTGCTCGTTGACGTCCATGCCGAAGCCGAACACGTAACGGTCGGGCACTTCCACGCCCACGTAGTCGGCAGTCACGCCCGGCACGCACCGGTCGTGCCGCTTGACGGTCAACACCGCCACGCGCACGTCGGTGGCGCCCTGCTCCAGGCACCACTGGCGCACGCCCTGCAGCGTGTAACCCTCGTCGAGAATGTCGTCGACCAGGATCACGCGGCGGCCGAACAATGCGGTGGCCGGGCGGTGCTTCCACACCAGTTCGCCGCCGGTGGTTTCGCCGCGGTAACGGGTGGCATGCAGGTAATCGAACTGCAGGTCCTGGCCACGTGCGCCCAGCTCCAGCGCCAGCTGGCCGGAGAACGGCAGCGCACCGTGCATGATGGTGAGATACACCGGCACTTCGCCGGCATAGTCGCGTGCGATCGCATCGGCGATGGTGGCAACGGCGGCATCGACGGCCGGACGGTCGACCAGCAGATCGGCTTGGGCCAGGGCCTGGGAAATGGTGAGCGTGGACATCAGGCAGTTGTTCCGAAATGGGCAGAAGGAGGAGTGGTAAATGAGGCGTCGGTGCCGGCGAGCAGGCCATCCCAGCCTAGTGCGCCGCGGCCGATCAGGCCGATCAATGCAGCGGTATTGAGGCTGCGGCCCTGCACGGCCTGCAGCGATTCGGCGACCAGCTCCGGATGGCACACCAGCACCACGTCGCAGCCGGCATCCAGATGCGCATGCACCCGGCCCGCCACACCGCCGGCACTGAACGAGGCAGCCATGCCGATGTCGTCGGAAAAGACCACGCCGCGGAAGCCCATCTGGCCGCGCAGGATCTGCTCGATCCAGCGCTGCGAATAGCCGGCCGGCTCCGGCGCGACCTGCGGGTAGACCACGTGCGCCATCATCACGGCGTCGGCGCCGGCCTCGATCCCCGCCACGAACGGCACCAGGTCTTCGGCCTGCAGCACCTCCAGCGGCCGCGGGTCGCTGGCGTGGTCGACATGGGTGTCTTCCAGCACGGTGCCGTGGCCGGGAAAATGCTTGAGCGTGGCGGCCATGCCGGCGCCGTGCAGCGCCTGCACATAAGCACGCGTGAAGGTGGCCACGATCTGCGGGTCGTCGCTGAAGGCGCGATCGCCGATGGCGCGGTTGCCGCGCCCCAGGTCCACCACCGGGGCAAAGCTCAGGTCCACGCCGCTGGCGCGGACCTCGCTGGCCATCAACTGCGCATGCGCGCGCGCGGCGGCCAGTGCAGACTCCGGGTCATGCGCGTACTGCGCACCGAAGCTTTGCAGCGGCGCCAGCGCGCTGAATCCTTCGCGAAACCGCTGCACGCGCCCGCCTTCCTGGTCCACGCAGACCAGCACCGGGCGTGGCGCGGCGGCGCGAATGGCAGCCGACAGCTCGGCCACCTGGGTGCGCGAGGCGAAGTTGCGCTTGAACAGCACCACGCCGGCAACCGCATCGTGCTGCAGCCAATCGCGTTCCTGTGCGCTGAGTTCGGTACCGGCAACGCCGATCAGAAGCATGTTGGGGGGACTCCCGGGCCAGGCGCCACGGTGGCGCAGCGCGGCATTGTCGCAGATGCGCGTGGCAGCGTCAGATCGCGCATTCAGCTGCGCGACCCTGCGGGCAGGCTTACAGCACCTCGAGGTGGGCGCGCCAATGCGCGGCCTGGGCCTGCACCTGTGCCAGCACTTCGGGGGCCATACCGTCGAGCTGGCGGTACGGCAGCGCCAGGCGTTCGTTGACGCCCAACAGCGGGCGCTGGCGCTGCAGAAAGTCCCAGTACAACGCATTGTACGGGCAGGCGTTCGGCCCGACCCGCAACTTGCGCTGATACCGGCAGCCACCGCAGTAATCGCTCATGCGATCGATATAGGCCGCACCGCTGATATACGGCTTGCTACCGAGCAGGCCGCCATCGGCGAACTGGCTCATGCCCACCGTATTGGGCAGCTCCACCCACTCGAAGGCGTCGATATACACGCCCAGGTACCAGCGATGCAGCGCCTGCGGGTCCAGCCCCGCCAGCAGCGCGAAATTACCGATCACCATCAGCCGCTGGATGTGATGCGCATGCGCATTGGCCAACGAATTGCCGATCGCATCTGCCAGGCAGCGCATGCCGATCTGCCCGTCCCAGAACCAGTGTGGCAGCGCTGCATGCTGATCGAGATGATTCGATTCCGCGTAGCCGGGCATCTGCGACCAATACACACCGCGCACGTACTCGCGCCAGCCCAGAATCTGCCGAATGAAGCCTTCCACCGCCGCCAACGGCGCATGCCCTTGCCGCCATGCAACTTCGGCGCGCGCGATCACTTCGCGCGGGTGCAGCATCTTGACGTTGAGCGCGAATGAAAGCAGCGAATGGAACAGGCGCGGGCTACGCGTGCTCATCGCATCTTCGTAGCGGCCGAAATTGGGCAATGCATGCGCGATGAAAGCGTCCAGATGCTGCAAGGCTTCGTCGCGATCCAGCGGCCATGGCAGTGCGTGCGCATTCGGTGCGCCAAAACTGCGCACCCCGGCGGCTTCGATCGTGCGCCACAGCGCGCTGTGGTCGTGGGTCGTGCGCCAATCCTGTGGGGCAGGCGGGTCGCCCGGCCACGGCGCACGGTTGTCGCGATCGAAGTTCCAGCGCCCACCTTCCGGCTCGCCCGCGGCATCGAGCAGGATGCGATGCTGGCGCCGCATGCGCCGATAAAACACTTCCATGCGCCACGGGCTGCCGGCGCGAAAACAGCCGGCGACTTCACTGCGTGCGGTCAAAAAATGTTCGCTGCCGACCATGCGCGTGGCAAAGGGCTGCGCGGCGCTCCAGTGCTGTAGTGCTTCGTCCAGCCGCCATTCGTCCGGGGCCTGGTATTCCAGATGGCCGGCGCGGTAATGCGCCATCAACGCCTCGAGGTTGTGCGGGATCGACTGCCGGTTGCTGGCATTGTCGATGGTCACATAGCGCACCCGATGCCCGGCACGCCGCAGGCCCGCAGCGAACGCGCGCATGGCCGCGAAGATCGCCAGGACCTTCTGCGCGTGATGCAGCACGTAGTCGGTTTCCTGCCGCACTTCCATCAATACATAGACCACGCCTGCATCGCGCGTCGCGAACCAGCTGTGTTGCGGATCGAGCTGGTCGCCCAGAACCAAACGCAGCGTATGGGCCGGCGTTTGTGGGGTGGTTTGCGCGACAAGTGCGCTGGAATCATGCATCAAAGTGACGCCCGATGATGCGGGGCGCATGGGCGCGTCCGTGCCGACGCGGCGCGTGGGCATGTCTTGGACCCGAAAAAAACACTCGAATCACCGGCAACGCATGCACCAACGACTGCCATGACCGCGGTATGGACTTGCATCGCACTGCCCTTTAGTTCTGCGCTGCCTGGCACAGCGTCAGTGGCCAGCGCTGTACAGCACATCGCCGGCAGACACGCGCCGGGCCAACGCCATTGCGCTCTGCCATGCGCCCTCCACCTTGCCGCCGGCCAGCCAGTCGCCGCACATGCCCAAGCCCAGCTGCGCATCCCAGACGCAGCCAAGCTGCAATGCCGGGTCGCTGCTGGCAACCTTCCAAAAAAAAGCATCGCAGGACTGCGGCACTGGCAACCCGAGCGCTGCAAGCTCCGGCACCAGGCTGGCGCTGACGTGCCCAGGCATGGCATCGCACTGCGCCTGGCTCCACTCGGCCGTTGCATGCGCCAGCCAGGTCTCCGCACCCGCACGCGCGGGCTTGCTGGAGTTGCGCGCCACCCAGCGTAACGCGCCGGCATTGACGAACAGCGCATCGTAGCCCGGATCGATGGGCGCATCGAAGTGCGCCATCACCGCCCACGCAGGCTGCATGCGCACCTGCTCGGCAATCGTCGCCAACGCAGGCGCAGCCTGCGCGAGTAACCCAGCCGCACTCGGCGCCGGGACGGCCAGCAACACCGTATCGAACAGATGCTCTGCAGCGGCTTGCGACACCGACAGGCGCCATCCCTGCCGGCTGCGCCGCAGCGCGCGCACCTCGGCACTCAGACGCGTATCCAGCTGCGCGGCAAGCGTACGCGCGGGCGCGGTCATCTCGGGCACACCCACATAGCGCATCAGCGCGCTCTGGGATCGGCGCAACTGCGTGCCGTCCCAGCTTGCGATGCGCGCCTGCCAGGGCGCGGCAATACCGGCATCGATCCAGGCATCCACGACCGCTGCAAATGCAGGATCGCGCGCAGTGAAATACTGCGCTCCGTGATCGCATTGCCACTGCTCGGCGCTGTAGTGGCGCATGCGGCCGCCCGGGTTCTGCGCCTGATCGAACACCGTCACTGCATGGCCTTCCATCTGCAGTTGCTGCGCGCAGGCCAACCCGGCCAGCCCGGCGCCGATCACGGCGATCGTCTGTGCGCGGTCGGGCAGTGTCATGCCATCGCGCACGTGCCGGGGCATGCGGCAGGCATGCGGGTCACACCGCGCAGCCGTCAGGCCCGCAGGCATCGGGCCCGCCGACTGGCGTCGATTCGGCCGCCAATTGCAGCAGCGCCTGCGCAAAACTTTCCGGCGGTTGCGCGCCCTGGATCAGCGCACGGCCGTCGATCACGAAACTGGGCACTGCACGGATGCCCAACGCGGCGGCCTGCGCTAGCTGCGCTTGCACCTCGACGGTGCCTTCGCCCGATTCCAGCATCGCCTGCACACGCGCCGCCGTAAGGCCACCGGCCTCACCGGCACGCACCAGCGTGTCGGGCGCGCCCACGTTTTGGCCTTCGGCAAAATGCGCATGGAACAGCGCTTCCATGACCGCATCCACATCGCCCTCGTGGCTGGCCAGCCAGATCAAACGATGCGCACGCAGCGTGCTGACCTGCACCTGCCCACGGCCGAAATCCAGCGGCAAGCCTTCCGCCTGCGCGGTGGCCTGGGTCTGCGCCAGGATCTGTTCGACGCGTGCCGTACCGCCGAACTTCGACGCCAGGGCCGCGCGCAATGGCGTGGGCTCCAGGCCGGCATCCGGATCAAGCTGGAACGCGTGGTAATGAATGTCCAAGGCTGGCGCCTGCGGGCCAAGTGCCGCAAGGGCGGCCTGGAAACGGCGTTTGCCGATCCAGCACCAGGGGCACACTACGTCGGACCAGATGTCGATGCGCATGAGCTGGGATTCGTTTGTGGGATTGGGATTGGCAGAGCATAGACGGGATTCTGCAATCGCAAAGCGTTTGCCAATGCCGAAACCGGGGAGCGATGATCAAGCGTTGCAAGGCGGCCTGGCGCCGCGCACTCATCTGTTCTACGCATCAGCGATCCACCTCACGCATCAGGCCTCCAAGGCACCGGGCTGCGTGTCCGCCTTTGCGAGTCCCAGATCCCGCATCACAAATCCTCTTTCCACTGCTTGAATGGATGCGAGGCCAGGGCCAGGTTGTAATAGCGCACGTCGTCGGTGACTTCGGCCCCAATCCATTCCGGCGTGGCGAATGCTTCGTCGGAGCGTTCGAGTTCGATCTCGGCCACGATCAGGCCGGCGTTGTCGCCGATGAATTCGTCCACTTCCCACACATGTCCCTGGTAGGCGACCAGATGCCGGCGTTTGTCGATCAGGCCGCCTACGCACAGCGCCAGCAATGCGCGTGCATCAGCCAGTGGAATCGGATATTCAAACTCCTGCCGCGTATGCCCTACCTCGCGCGATTTCAGATTGAGAAATGCGCTTTCGCCCTGAATCCGTACCCGTACCGAGGCATTTTGCGTGCCACTGCGCAGCGCCGCCTGGTCGTTGATATAGCCCTGCACCATCGGAATCACCGCATGCGCGGCGTCGCGCCAGCCATCGCCGGTAACCAGGAATTTGCGTTCTATCTCTACAGGCATGGGAATCGGGAATCGAGAGTCGGGAATGGCAAAAGCATAAGCCGTTCGCCGTTACGATTCCCGATTGCCTCCTCCCGATTCACCGCCTCTCAAACACCGCGATGCTTTCCACGTGCGCGGTGTGCGGGAACATGTCCATCGCGCCTGCCGAAACCAGCGTGAAGCCCTGCTCGTTGACCAGATAGCCGGCGTCGCGCGCCAGCGAGCCCGGGTGGCAGCTCACATAGACGATGCGATCGAACGTTTTCAACGGCAGCTGCTGCAGCACTTCCAGGGCGCCGGAGCGCGGCGGGTCCAGCAGCAGCTTGTCAAAGCCCTGGCGCATCCAGGGTGCGCTGCGCTGATCCTGGGTCAGGTCGGCGGCGTGGAACTGCGCATTGTCCAGGCCATTGCGCTGGGCGTTCTCTTTGGCCCGTGCCACAAGTCCGGCGTCGCCTTCCACCCCCACCACCTCACGCACCACGCGCGCCAGCGGCAGGGTGAAGTTGCCCAGGCCGCAGAACAGGTCCAGCACGCGGTCGTCGGGCTTGGCCTCCAGCAGCGCAACCGCATGGGCGATCATCTTCTGATTGAGCGACGCGTTGACTTGAATGAAATCCAGCGGCCGGAACGCCAGTTCCACCTCCCACTGCGGCAAGCGGAACGATAGCGGCACGTCCTGCGGCCACAGCGGATGCACGCTGTCCACCCCGCCGGGCTGCAGGAAAATCGCAAAGCCGTGCTCCTGGGCAAAGGCGACCCAGGCCTGGCGATCGCGCTCGCTGAGCGGCTGCATATGCCGAATGGTCAAGGCCACCGCATCGTCGCCGGCGATGAATTCGATCTGCGGAATGTCGCGCTTGCCGTCCATGCCTTCGATCAGCGCGGCAAGCAAGGGGATCTTCTCGCCGATCTGCGGAATCACCGTGTAGCAGATCGACAGATCGGCCACGAACCGCGGGTCCAGCTCACGAAAGCCGACCAAGGTCTTGTCCTTCTTCTCGACGCGACGCACCGAGAACCTGCCCTTGCGCCGATACCCCCAGTTGTCGCCGGTCAGCGCGGGCAGCACGGCTTGCGGAGTGACGTGACCGATACGTTCCAGGTTGTCCATCAGCACGCGCTGTTTGGCCACGATCTGCTGCGACTCCTCCAGATGCTGCAACACGCAGCCCGCGCAGACGCCAAAGTGCGGGCAGCGCGGGGTGACCCGCTGCGGCGAGGCCTCCAGCACCTCCACGGTCTTGGCCTCATCGAAATGCCGGCTACGGGCGGTGGGTTCGGCGCGCACCAACTCGCCCGGCAAGGCGCCGCTGATGAAGGTGACCTTGCCGCCCTCGCCGTCGCGGCGGGCGACCCCGCGGCCGTCATGGCTCAGGTCGGTGACCGCGGTCTGGAAGGGGGTACGGTCGAGACGGTTTCTGGTTCTGGCCACGTGGCGACAAGCTGCGGGCAAAAAGGGTGCGTATTGTCGCAGATGCGACCGACGGAGGCCGCGCCGGTCAGCGCAACAATTGTCGCGCCCCGCAAACACAGGCAAACTTCCGCTGCGCGCGACAAATCAGGACGCGGCATCGCTGACAAGGAGGCAGCATGAACATGGCCACACGCCAGGAACCCCACCCACGCCTACTGCTGGTGGAAGACGACCCGATCAGCCGCGGGTTCTTGCAGGCTGTGCTTGAAAGTCTTCCGGCCACGGTCGACTGTGCCGATTCCCTTTCTTCCGCACTCGACCGCGCGCGCGAACGTCGCCACGACCTCTGGCTGATCGACGTCAACCTCCCCGATGGCACCGGTAGCGGGCTACTGCGTGCATTGCGCCTGCTGCACCCGGACGTGCCGGCACTGGCGCACACCGCCGACGCGACCATGTCGATGCAGCACAGCCTGCAGTCCGACGGGTTCCTGGAAATGCTGGTCAAACCACTGACCTCCGAGCGCCTGCTGCAGGCGGTGCGGCGCGGCCTGGCACGCGGTCGCTATAGCGTGGCCCCGGTGGGCGTGCTGGACATCGCCGCCAGCGACTGGGACGAGACCGCTGCGCTGAGCGCGCTCAACGGCCAGCAGCATCATCTCAATGCCCTGCGCGAGCTGTTCCTGGCCGAGCTGCCGGGCACCCGGGATGCGGTGGATTCGGCCTTGCAGATCAGCGACGAACAGGCACTGCGCAGCCATCTTCATCGGTTGCAGGCCAGCTGTGGCTTCGTCGGCGCGGCGCGGCTTGCCGGCGCAGTGCGCCTGCTGCGCGGCGACCCGCACTCGCGGACCGCACGCACCCAATTCCACGCGGCGGTGGCTGCATTGCTGCATTGAGCGAATCGAGCGCAGCACCTCCTTGCCAGACGAGGTGTGCCAGACGCCGGCGCCGGTGCGCTTCCGGCTCGCCGCCGCGGTCGATGCATCGTCGTCCTGTCGATCGAGCTGCGTATGGCAGGCAGCACCGGCTCCAGTTGCTGGCGATTGACTGCCTGGATGATCTACAGCTCGACGCAGGGCGTATGCAGTTGCTGCTCGCCCGGTCCATGTCGGTGACGAGAGTAGCGCTCGTGGTCGAGGGCAGGCGAAGGGCTTTCTAAACCGACGGGCACGGGTGCTGCCTGCCGGTTTTCCGAGCGCCCGCTTCGCTCAATTCGCTGCTGGCTCGTGGGATCGCCGGTCGCTGCTGGACTTTTGTCCAGCGCTATCACGCATGGGCCTCCAGCACTCCGCGCCATTAGCGGCGGCGCGCCAGGTCCTCGAGCATTTCCCAGGATTTCAGACCACGCCCGCCCAGATGGTGCAGCAGTACCCCGCGCATGCTGCGCCGCAGGCCTGGCATGTCGTCGGCATCCGGCATGACGTCTTCGCCCAGCGCCAGCAGCGCCGCACCGGTGACGGTTTCGCGGCGGTCCTGGGCTAGCCGTTCGCTCAACACACGCAAGGCACCCTCCTGCGGATCCAGCCGATACCGCGCCGCCGGGTCGATCGGCTGCCCGTCGCTGTCATGCTGCAGATCGAAGGCGAACCCCAGCCCGTCCAGCACGTCGCGCTCGAACCGGCGCAGCCCCCACGCCAACGGCAGATCGGACGCCAGGTAAGTACGTGCCTGCGCATAACAGGCATAAAGTTCGGGCACCGGATCGTTACGCGGGGCCAGGCGCAGCAGCAATTCGCTGATATAAAAACCAGCCAGCATGGTGTCGCCGACCAGTCGCGGCGCGGTGTCCAGCGCTTCGGCCTGGCGCAGCTGGGCCAGCTCGCCGCGCTGCACGGCACTAAACTGGATCAGCTGCAAGGGCTGCAAGGCCGCGCGCAGCGCCTGCTTGCGCGGCCCCTGCACACCGCGCGCCAGCAGTCCCACCCGCCCGTGCTGCTCGGTCAGCACTTCCACCAGCAGGCTGGTCTCGCGCCAGGCCCGTACGTGCAAGACGAACCCGCGCTCGTGCTCGATCAGCATCTTAGGTCCATGCGTTGCAGCCCTCGATCAGCCGAAGCCGTGCAGGACCATCCCATTCCCAGGAACCAGGGTCCTCACGCAGCCGTACGTCCCACATGCCGAAGACGGTCAAGAAGGACACACGACACAGGATTCCGCTACGACATGCCATCTGCAGCAATACACTGCCTCAATCGATCTCTGGCTTGATGACCATCGTGCCACTCGATTTCGAACACCTGCTTTTTATCGATAAGTAATTTGTAATGCGCCTTATCCTCTATCCCGCCAAGCAATCCCTCGGCACTGGGGACTGCGAACGCAATCGTGGCTAAATCCGTGCCTGGAGTGAGGTAGTGAAACGCGCGCACGGTTTGCGGCCTTCCGTCGCCATCGTCCAGAGTGACTTTGATCACACCGTCTTTCTTAGGCTGCGGTAACCCGGCTCCAGTGAACGCCATCGTTGCACGGCGATAGTCACCCGCAGGGCCGGCCAGGGTCACGACGCCCTGCAGATTACCGTAGGCCGCAACGCAGTTATCGCCAGGTTTCGAACCTGCATGGGGCTCGAAATGCTGCCAATAGCCATCACGGAAACGCCGATAATTCGGATCGCTCGCGAGCTTGGCTTTCTCGCTCAATAGCATCTGAGCCATACCCAGGGCAGCGGTTGCCCGTGCCTTCAACGGATCAGGTTCTGGCTGCGCCGCAGCTGTTGAGGCGGCATCGTCACGAACACATAGAGGTGTAGGCGCGACACCAGGCCCACCCGGTGCCATCCCCACCCTTCGCTCACCTGATCCGGCCGAATTTGAGCATGGAAAGGTCTGTGCGTGACTGGCAAACGGCAGCAACAACAAAAACAGCGCCGCAAATAGCGTCCGACTCGCACCACAGGACTGCACACCGCAAAAGTTCGTCTTACTGCACCACATTGTGAACCTCCTTGTTTTTACCGAAATTATTCGCTGTAGCCGAACGCCTTCAGCGCAGCCTCGTCGTCCGACCAGCCTTCGCGCACGCGCACCCAGGTTTCCAGGAACACCTTGGCACCGAACAGGCGCTCCATCTGCAGGCGCGCCTTGCCGCCGATTTCTTTCAAACGGGTGCCGCCCTTGCCGATCACGATGGCCTTCTGGCCTTCGCGCTCGACCCAGATCACCGCACCGATGCGCAGCAGCGCCCCATCTTCGGCGAAGCGCTCGATCTCGACGGTGGTGGCGTACGGCAGCTCTTCGCCGAGCTGACGCATCAGCTGTTCCCGCACCAGTTCGCCAGCCAAAAAGCGCTGGCTGCGGTCGGTGATCTCGTCTTCGCCAAACATCGCCTCGGCTTCGGGCACGAGCTTGAGCAGGTCGCCGACCAACGCGTCCAGGCCCTTGCGCTTGAGCGCGGACACCGGATGCACGGCGGCGAAGGTGCGCCCCTCGCTGACCTGGGCCAGGAACGGGAACAGCGCGGTCTTGTCCTTGAGCCGGTCGACCTTGTTGACCACCAGCACCACCGGCACGCCGGCGTCGCTGAGCACGCGGAACGCCAGCGTGTCTTCCTCGTCCCAGCGGCCGGCTTCAATCACCAGGACCGCCGCGTCCACGCCCTCGAGCGAGCCGCGCGCAGCGCGATTCATCACCCGGTTCATTGCGCGCTTCTGCTCGCGGTGCAAGCCCGGTGTGTCGACCAGCACCAGCTGCCCTTCCGGGAAGGTGGCGATGCCCAGCAACCGATGACGCGTGGTCTGCGGCCGGTTGGAGACGATGCTGACCTTCGCGCCGACCAGGGCGTTGGTCAGGGTGGACTTGCCGACGTTGGGCCGGCCGATCACCGCAACGCTACCGCTGCGGTGGGGGGAAGAGGTTTCGCTCACGTGTTTGAATCCAGTTGTGCGATGACAAGAGTCGCCGCCTGTTGCTCTGCGAGGCGACGCGAAGTGCCCTGGCCCTCGGCGCGGGCGATGGGCTGCTCCAGAATGCAGGCGACGTGGAACTGCTTGGCATGCTCGTCGCCGCTCTCGCTGATCAGCGCGTAGGTGGGCAGCGGCAGTTGCCGTGCCTGCAGCCACTCCTGCAGCCGGGTCTTGGGATCCTTTTCTGCCTTGCCCACCGGCAATGCCGCCAGCGACGCTTCGAACCACGGCAGCACCACTGCACGGCAACGCTCGAAACCGCAGTCCAGATAGATGGCTGCGACGATCGCCTCGACCGCATCGGCCAGGATCGAATCGCGCCGGTGACCTCCGGATTTCAGCTCGCCTGGCCCCAGCGTGAGGCGCTCGCCGAGGTTTAACGTGCGTCCGATCACTGCCAGCGCACCTTCGCGCACGAGCTCGGCACGTGCACGGGTCAATGCGCCTTCGTCGGCCTTGGGCCACCGTTGATACAGCGCCTCGGCGATCAGCAGGTTGACGATGCCGTCGCCGAGAAATTCCAATCGCTCGTTATGCGGCGTCCCGGCGCTGCGATGCCGCAGCGCCTGGGCGAGCAGAGCCGGATCGGCGAATGCGTGCCCGATCGGATCACCGCGTTGGAAGGTTCTATTCGACACCGCGCTTCGTCAGATCCTGTGCCGTATCGAACTTGCCGACCACATCCAGATTGCCAACCAGCTCGCGGCGGACTTCGTAATTGACCTTCATGCGCCAGCCGCCTTCGATCCGCTCGAACTTGACGTCTTCCTTTTTGACATTTTCAGAATAGTTGATGTACAGGCGCTTGAAGAACATGTCCTGCAACTTGGACGGATCCATGTCGGAAGTGCCTGCTTCATTTGCCAAGCCCTTCATCGACGTACGCACTGCGTAATATTCCTGATACATCGGGAACAGCTTCATCCCGATGTACAAACCGAACCCCACTACCGCCAGCACCACCACGAACGACGTCAACGTCATACCGCTTTGCTTGCGCTTCATTGTGCTTCCCCTGGCACGCCGTGCGTGCATTTACTGGATTCCAGTCCCGATCCGCGATGGATCGAAACTCCCCTTGCAGAACCACCCTTCGCAATTGAGCCAGATCAGGAACGCCTTGCCGCGCAGATTGGCTTCCGGCAGAAAGTGCGTCTGGGTCCAGAACCGGCTGTCCTCGCTGTTGTCGCGATTATCCCCCATCACGAAATAGCTGTCCGCCGGCACGGTCCAGTCGCCCTGCCCGGCCGGCATGTTGCGGTCCAGCCATTCCAGCACGGTGTGCGTGCGGCCCGGCAGGTCCTCGACCAGAAGCGTGGTGCCGGTCATCTCGGCGCCCTTGCCCTTGCCGATGTACTCGCCCTTGACCGTGTAATGCATCGGCTTGTCGTTGATGTACAGCGTATCGCCGTGGAAGCCGATCTTGTCGCCCGGCAGGCCAACCACGCGCTTGATCCAGTTCTGGTCCGGCGCGTGCGGCGGCTTGAACACCACCACGTCGCCGCGCTTGGGCTCGCCGGTGGGAATGAACTTGGTATTGGTGATCGGCAGACGGAAGCCGTAGGCGAACTTGTTGACCAGGATGAAATCGCCGATCAGCAGGTTGGGCATCATCGAGCTGGACGGAATCTTGTACGGCTCGGCCACGAAGCTGCGCAGGATCAGCACCACCGCCAGCACCGGGAAAAAGGCGCGCGAGTAATCGATGATCGCCGGCTCGCTGTCCAGCAACCCGGCACGCGCCGCACGGCGCTTGGCCAGAAACAGCTTGTCCAGCAGCCAGATGAAGCCGCTGCCCAGCGTCAGGACAACCAGGATGATTTCAAACCATTTCATTGATGTTCCTTCGGAACGGGATTCGAGATTTGAGATTGGGGATTAGTAAGAGCAAGAGGATGGGCAAGCCGTTGCCAATCCCGAATGACGAATCCCGAATCCCTGCTACTTGTCCATCTGCAGGACGGCCAGGAAGGCTTCCTGTGGAATCTCCACGCGGCCGACCTGCTTCATGCGCTTCTTGCCTTCCTTCTGCTTCTCCAGCAGCTTTTTCTTGCGCGAAACGTCGCCACCATAGCACTTGGCCAGCACGTTCTTGCGCATCGCCTTGACCGTGGAGCGCGAGATGATCTGCGAGCCGATCGCGGCCTGAATCGCCACGTCGAACATCTGCCGGGGAATCAGGTCTTTCATCTTTTCGCACAGCTCGCGGCCGCGACGATCGGCGTGGCTGCGGTGCACGATCAACGACAACGCGTCGACCTTGTCGCCGTTGATCAGCACGTCCACGCGCACGAACGGGCCGGCATCGAACCGCACGAAGTGGTAATCCAGCGAGGCATAGCCACGGCTGACCGACTTGAGCTTGTCGAAGAAGTCCAGCACCACTTCGGCCATCGGCAGCTCATAGCTGATCTGTACCTGGCTGCCCAGGTAGTTGATGCCGATCTGGGTGCCGCGCTTTTCCTCGCACAACTTGATGATGTTGCCGATGTACTCCTCGGGCGTGAGGACGTTGGCGCGAATGATGGGCTCGCGGATTTCCTGCACCAGGTTCAACTGCGGCAACTTGGCCGGGTTGTCCATGTTGATGACCGTGCCATCGGTCTTGAGCACCTCATACACCACGGTGGGGGCGGTGCTGATCAGGTCCAGGTTGTACTCGCGCTCCAGGCGCTCCTGCACGATTTCCATGTGCAGCATGCCCAAAAAGCCGCAGCGGAAGCCGAAGCCCATCGCTTCGGAGCTTTCCGGCTCGAAGCGCAGCGCGGCATCGTTCAAGCGCAGCTTGTCCAACGCTTCGCGCAGATCCGGGTAATCCTCGGCATCGACCGGAAACAGGCCGGCGAACACGCGCGGCTGCATTTCCTGAAAACCGGGCAAGGCGTGCGGCGCCGGGTCGGCCGCCAGGGTCAGCGTGTCGCCGACCGGTGCGCCGTGCACGTCCTTGATGGACGCGTTGATCCAGCCCACTTCGCCGGCGCCCAGCGCGGGCAGCTCCTTACGCTTGGGGGTGAACACGCCAACCTTGTCGACCAGATGGGTGCGCCCGGTAGACATCACCAGGATCTTGCTGCCGGGCTTGATTTCGCCCTGCATCACGCGCACCAGCGAGACCACGCCCAGGTAGTTGTCGAACCAGGAATCGATGATCAACGCCTGCAGCTTGTCGGTCTCGCGCGGCTTCGGCGGCGGGATGCGATGCACGATCGCTTCCAGCACCAGATCGATGTTCAGACCGGTCTTGGCGCTGACAGCGACCGCGTCTTCGGCATCGATGCCGATCACCGCTTCGATCTCGGCCTTGGCGCGGTCGACATCGGCGGTGGGCAGGTCGATCTTGTTCAGCACCGGCACCACTTCCAGCCCCTGCTCCACCGCGGTATAGCAGTTGGCCACCGACTGCGCTTCCACGCCCTGCGCGGCATCCACCACCAGCAGCGCACCTTCGCATGCAGCCAGCGAGCGGCTGACTTCGTAGGAGAAGTCGACGTGCCCGGGGGTGTCGATGAAATTCAGGTGGTAGGTCTGCCCGTCCTTTGCCGTGTACGGCAGGGACACCGACTGCGCCTTGATGGTGATGCCGCGTTCGCGCTCGATCGGGTTGGAGTCGAGCACCTGGGCTTCCATCTCGCGCGCCTGCAAGCCGCCGCACAGCTGGATGATGCGGTCGGCCAGGGTGGATTTGCCGTGGTCGACGTGGGCAATGATGGAGAAGTTGCGGATATTCCGCATTGAATCAGAGGACATTGAGGTGGGCGCCGGCGCAGCCGTCGTCAGGGTAACGCAGCATTATCGCACGGCCGACCCCTCTGGGGCCGGGAATTGGGAATTGGGAATTGGGAATTGGGAATTGGGAATTGGGAATTGGGAATTGGGAATTGGGAATTGGGAATCGGGATTCGGGAATCGCAAAAGCAGGGGGGCCGCGTAGCGCGGACCCGCTGCTGCCAATCCCGAATCCCAAATCCCCAATCCCGGCCGCCCTTAGCCGCCGGCCTTCAAGGCCACGTAGCTGGTCGCCTTGCCGTCAGTCACCAGCAGCATGACCACGTCACCCTTCTTGTAGCTGGACAGGGCGCGGTTGAGTTCGGCGACGCTGCCGACCTTGGTCCGGCCAACGCGGGCGATGACCAGGCCCGGCGACAGCGGCGGCTGGGTGCTGCGCGCCGCCGCGCCGGTGACCGCCGCAATGCGCACGCCCTCGCCCGCCTCCAAGCCCAGACGGCTGCGCTCGGCGGCGGTCAGGTCGGCAACTTGCAGGCCGAGCAATTCCACGCTGGCCGGGGCGCTGGGCTTGGCCTCATCGGCGGCGGTGCGCGGTGCGGCGTTCTCGCCGCCGTCCTGCAACGGTGCAAGGGTGACCGTCACCTTGCGCGGTTTGCCGTCGCGCAAGACGTCCAGGGTTACCTTGGTGCCAGGCGCCATCAGCCCGATCATTGGCGGCAGATCGCTGGCGACGTCGATCGACTTGCCGTTCACTGCACGGATCACGTCGCCCACCTCGATGCCGGCCTTGGCTGCCGGGCTGCCGGCCGGGATGTCGTTGACCAAGGCACCACGGCTGTCCGGCAAGCCCAGACCCTGGGCCTTGAGCGAGTCGATCGGGCCGACCTGCACACCCAGCATGCCGCGACTCACGTGGCCGGTGGCCTTGATCTGCTCGGCCGCGCTGAAGGCCAGGTCGATCGGGATCGCAAAGCTAATGCCCATGTAGCCGCCCGACGCGGAGAAGATCTGCGAATTGATGCCGACCACCTCGCCACGCGTGTTGAGCAGCGGGCCGCCGGAATTACCCTGGTTGATCGCCACGTCGGTCTGGATGAACGGCACGTAGCGCTGGTCGGCGTAGGGATTGCTGCGGCCGGTGGCGCTGACGATGCCGGCGGTGACCGAGTGATCCAGGCCGAACGGCGAGCCGATCGCCACCACCCACTGCCCCGGCTTGAGCGTGTTGGAATCGCCCAGGCGCACGGTCGGCAGGCCCTTGGCCTCGATCTTCAGCAGCGCCACGTCGTATTGCTCGTCACTCCCCACCACCTTGGCCTTGAATTCGCGGCGATCGGTGAGCTTGACGGTCACCTCGCTGGCGCCATCGACCACGTGGTGATTGGTCAGCACATAGCCATCGGCCGAGATGATGAAGCCCGAGCCCATCGACTTGCCGGCGATGCCGCCGTCGTCATCGCCGCCACCCGGCCCCTGCCGCGGACCGCCCGGCATCTGGAAATCCGGCCCGAAGAAGCGGCGGAAGAATTCCGGCATCTGATCGTCATCCGGCATTGCACCGCCACCGCGACCACCCGGGCCGCTGCGCTGCTGACGCGCCATGGCGTCCTTGCGGGTGATGGTGGTTTCGATATTGACCACGCCCGGGCCGACCTGCTCGACCAGATTGGTGAAGTCCGGCAGCCCCGCCACCAGCTGCGGCGCCGGCGTGGCACTGCGGTTGGCGGCAATCGGGGCGAGGTCCTTGGCAGCAGGTGCGGGCTGCTGCGCGCAGGCGGCCAGCGGCAGGGTCATGGCGATCAGGCCGAACATCTGGTTGCGGATGCGATGGTTCATCAGGTTGCCTCCGATGGCAGGGCGACAGGGGCCAGAACCCGCGTAGCAACACGGGCCCGGCACGATAACGGGAGGGAGATTGCCGAACGGATGAAGGCCGGCGACAGGGTCAGTCCTGCGGGGCCTGCGCCGGCGCCGGCCGGTTCGGCGCCGGGCTGGTAACGGCCTGTGGCGCGGGTTCGAACGGATAGAACGCCGTGCCGGGCTGGCTCTGGCGGAAGCTGGCATTGAGCGAGCTTTCGCCAGCCCCGGACAAGGCCGCGCGCGGCCACGGGCGTGCTTGCAGCGTGGTATCCGGATGCGTGAACGGGTTGGACGGCGTCGCCGCAACCGCAGGTGCGGTGCCCGTGGATGCCGGTGCTGCCGCAGCGACCATACGGGTCGGCGCCTGCTGCTGACGCGCAGCCGCACTGCGTGCGACTTGCTGATTGCGGGTTGCCGCGCCGCGCCGAGTAGACGCCAGCGCAGCGGCAGGCACGGCTGCAGCAAGCGCGGCCACCTCATCCGGCGTCCCAGGAGCCGGTGCGGCCGGCACCTTCGGTGCCTCAGGTCCCTGCGGCGCTTGCGAGGCGGGCGGAAGCTGCGCAGCGGTGGCATAGACGGGGGTTGTTGCAGCACCCGGCGCGGTGGTGTCGGGCAGGCGCTCGCGCGCCAGGAACAAGGCAATCGCCGCGACCGAGGCGGCAATCGCTGCACCGCCGCCCCAGCGCCAACGTGCACCAGGGCGGGTCGCCGGTTGCGCTTGCGGTGCCGGCTCCTCGGCAATGGCGCTGCGCACACGCGCCGCAAAATCCAGCGGCGCCGGCGCACTGGCCGCACCGCGCAGCACATCGCCGCACAACTGCCAGCGCTCGTGGCAGCCGGCCAAGTCTTCGTCATGGGCCAGACGGCGCAGCAGGAAGCGCGACTCGTCGGCGCTCAACTCGCCGTCGACCAGCGCAGACAGCTGCTGGCGATAGTGAAGCTCGAATTTGTCGGTGGTGGACATGGCAGGGTTCTGGTTCATACGCGGTGTCGCTCACGGGTAGCGCTTTCGGTCTCCAGCAGAGGCCGCAGCTCGATGTCGATGGCCTCGCGCGCCCGGAAGATGCGCGAGCGCACCGTTCCGATCGGGCAATCCATCTTTTGCGCGATTTCGTCGTAGCTCAGGCCCTCCACCTCGCGCAGGGTGATGGCCAACCGAAGTTCTTCCGGTAGCGCTTGGACCGCGCGCATCACCGTTTGTTCCAGCTCCTGTCGCATCAATTCACGCTCCGGGGTATCGGTGTCGCGCAACCGGGTCGCTCCATCGAATTGCTCGGCATCGCTGATCTCGATGTCGTCGGTGGGCGGGCGGCGGTTGTGCGCAACCAGATGGTTCTTGGCAGTGTTGACGGCAATGCGGTGCAGCCAGGTGTAGAACTGGGCGTCGCCACGAAAACTGTTGATCGCGCGGTAGGCGCGCACGAACGTGTCCTGGGCAACGTCCTGGCATTCGCTCCAGTCGGCGATGTAGCGCCCGATCAAGGTAACGATCCGATGCTGGTATTTGCGCACCAGCACATCGAACGCCGCGCTTTCGCCGCGCTGCACGCGCCGGACCAGTTCCAGGTCCAGCTCCTGAGGTGTATCGACTTCGGCCATGTCGGGCCGCACTCCTGTCAGCCCACCGAAGTCGGGCAATGAGACCGCCATTGAAAAGAAAAGTTCATACCGATCCGTACGACCGTCACGCATCAGGGTAGCGGCAGCGATGCACCGCTGGCGACGCCGCGCGCAACGCACGGATCTCCCCTGTCGACAGGTATGGGTATTTGACGTGAAGGAAACAACCTCTGGATGATAACGACCTTTCCTTCTATTGCCGGACGGCCAGACGCATGCTTCCAGGTTTCGACGGGCTCCGATTCAGCCATTGGCAGGCCGATCTGCGCGAGGACGGCGTGGTGGTGCTCAGCCTCGATCGGCAGGGCGCACCGGTCAACGCATTTTCGCAGGAGGTGCTGCTGGAGCTGGGCGCCGTGGTCGAGCGGCTGGCACTGGATCCGCCAAAGGGCGTGGTGCTGCGCTCGGGCAAGCCCAACGGCTTCATCGCCGGCGCCGATCTGAAGGAATTCCAGGAATTCGATCGCAAGGGTACGGTCAACGATGCCATCCACCGCGGGCAGCAGGTCTTCCAGAAGCTGGCCGAACTGCCCTGCCCGACCGTCGCGGCGATTCATGGCTTCTGCATGGGCGGCGGTACCGAAATCGCGCTGGCCTGCCGCTACCGCGTGGCCTCCGATGACGGCAGCACCCGCATCGGGCTGCCGGAGACCAAGCTGGGCATCTTTCCCGGCTGGGGCGGCAGCGCCCGCTTGCCGCGCCTGATCGGTGCGCCGGCCGCGATGGATCTGATGCTCACCGGCCGCACGGTATCGGCCAAGGCTGCGCGCGCGATGGGGCTGGTCGACAAGGTCGCCGCGCCTGCCGTGCTGGTGGATGTGGCAGCCAGCCTGGCGCTCGCCGGCACCACGCGTGCGTTCAAGCAGCGCGCCACTGCGTGGGCCACCAATACCTTGCTCGCGCGCAAACTACTGGCGCCGCAGATGCGCAAGCAGGTGGCGCGCAAGGCGCGCAAGGAGCATTACCCGGCGCCCTACGCCCTGATCAACGTCTGGGAGCGGGCGGGCGGCAGCGGCATCCAGGCGCGCCTGGCGGCCGAGCGCAAGGCGGTGGTCAAACTTGCCAGCACGCCGACCGCACGCAACCTGATCCGCATCTTCTTCCTGACCGAGCGCCTGAAAGCGCTGGGCGGCAAGGACGCAGCCGGTGCGGCGGCCCCGATTCGCCATGTGCATGTGATCGGCGCCGGCGTCATGGGCGGCGACATCGCGGCGTGGGCGGCTTACAAGGGCTTCGAGGTCACGTTGCAGGACCGCGAGCAGCGTTTTATCGATACGGCGCTGACGCGCGGCGGCGAACTGTTCGCCAAGCGCGTCAAGGACGACGCCAAGCGGCCGGCCGTGGCCGCGCGCCTGCGCGGCGATCTGGCCGGTGCGGGTGTGACGCAGGCCGATCTGGTGATCGAGGCGATCATCGAAAACCCGCAGGCAAAGCGCGATCTGTACCAATCGATCGAGCCGCAACTCAAGCCGGATGCCTTGCTGACGACCAATACCTCGTCGATTCCGCTGACCGAATTGCGTGGCCACATCCAGCGCCCAGCGCAATTTGCCGGCCTGCATTACTTCAACCCGGTGGCGATGATGCCGCTGGTGGAAATCGTGCAGCACGATGGTCTGGATCCGGCCAACGTCGCGCGCCTGGCTGCGTTCTGCAAGGCCTTGGACAAGTTCCCGGTGCCGGTGGCTGGCACGCCGGGATTCCTGGTCAACCGGGTGCTGTTCCCCTACCTGCTCGAGGCGGCCACCGCGTATGCCGAAGGCATTCCTGGCCCGGTGCTGGACAAGACGGCGGTGAAGTTCGGCATGCCGATGGGGCCGATCGAACTGATCGACACCGTGGGCCTGGATGTGGCGGCGGGCGTGGGCGCGGAGCTGGCGCCGTTCCTGCGTTTGCCCATCCCGGCGGCACTGGCGACCGTGGAAGCCGGCAAACGCGGCAAGAAGGACGGCCAGGGCCTGTACAAGTGGGAGAACGGACGCGCCGTCAAACCCGAGGTTGCCAGCGGCTACACCGCACCGGCGGATTTGGAAGACCGCCTGATCCTGCCGCTGCTCAACGAAGCGGTGGCCTGCCTGCACGATGGCGTGGTGGCCGACGCAGACCTGCTGGACGCCGGGGTCATCTTCGGCACAGGTTTCGCACCTTTCCGTGGCGGCCCGATCCAGTACATCCGCAGCGTCGGCGCAGACGCGCTGCTGGAGCGCCTGCACGCGCTGCATGCACGCTATGGCGAACGCTTCGCGCCGCGCCCGGGTTGGGACTCGCCGTTGTTGCGGGAAGCGGTGGCCTGAGGCCGGCAGGCATCTATCGACAAGTCTGATTTGCAAGAAGGCTGCCGTTGGCAGTCTTCTTTTTGCGTCAGGGCCGCAGCGTGCAGATGCTGGCACCGATTACCTGGCAGTCGGAGTCGATCTGGATATGTCGCGCCAGGGCCGGACAGGTGCGGTGGATTGCGCAGGTCGAAACGCGCTGATTCGATGACCTGCCGACCTGCTGCTACCAGAGGTTAATGATGGGAATGCCCATGCGCATGCCTGTGCCCATGGTGCGCGTCATGGCCAGCGTCTGCAGCCGGCTTTGGTGTGCCGCAGGGTTCAGTGCCGCAGTGGCCGCTTTCCACCTGCAAGGTGACGTGGGCGATGTCGAAGCGGTCGTGCAACAGGGCGCCGAGCGCATCACGCAGGCGGTCGCGGTCGGTGGCCTCATTGACCACCACGTGCGCTGTGAGCGCGGGCGTGCTGGAGGCCAGCGCCCAGACGTGTAGGTCATGCACGTCTTCGACGCCGGGATGGCTGGTGAGTGCCTGCTGCACCTGGGCCAGGTCGATCCCCTTGGGCACGCCTTCGAGCAACACGTTGATCGCCTCGCGCAGCAACACCCAGGTGCGCGGCAATACCCACAGGCCGATCAGCACGGCCAGCACCGGGTCGATCCATTGCCAACCGGTCCAGCGGATCAGCAGGGCACCGATGATCACTGCCACCGAGCCGAGCATGTCGCTCCAGACCTCCAGATAGGCACCCTTGACGTTAAGGCTTTCGCCGCTGCCGGCGTGCAGCAGCTTCATGGCGACCAGATTGATCACCAGGCCGAAGCCGGCGATCAGCAGCATGCCGCTGTACGCGATGTCCTGCGGAGCGCGGAAGCGTTGCGCGGCCTCCCACAGGATGTAGCCACCCACTACGAACAACAGCGCGCCATTGGCCAGTGCGCCAAGCGCTTCGAGCCGCACATAGCCATAGGTGCGACGCGCGTCGGCCGGACGACGACTCAAGCGCACCGCGACCAGCGCGATCATCAGGCCGACGGTGTCGGTGGCCATATGCGCAGCGTCGGACAGCAGCGCCAGGCTGTTGGTCACGAATGCGCCGATGATCTCTGCCAGCAGGAAAGTGGCGGTCAACCCCAGTGCCCACCACAAGGGGGCTTCGTGACGGATTTCGCTGGGTGCGTGGTTGTGGTCGTGTCCCATGGGTGTCGTGGCCTGCTGCAATGCGCGCACCTTAGGCGCACGCGATGGCGGAGACTATTACACCTGCGCGTAATGACATCACATCACGCGAGCCGTGCGGCGGGCCGCACAAGGCGCAGTGGTTGCGCTATTTGCGGGGCGAAAGAAGTCACGCTCTGGAAGCATGCCCCCTCGCACCGCCAATCCAACACTCCGCGGCGCGAGCGGATCGCCTGTTATATCTTGGCGACCAGCTTGACCACGCTGGAAAAATCCAGCGCCCCGTTGCCTGCCTGGCTGTTCATCGCATACAGGTTGCGCGCCAGCTCACCGAGCGGAATCGAGACGCCGGCCTGCACCGCCGATTCGGCAACCAGGCCCAAATCCTTGAGCATCAGGTCGTTGCCGAAGCCGCCGCTATACCCACGCGACGCCGGCGCATTGGGCAGCACGCCGGGCCACGGGTTGCACACCTCGGTGGCCCAACTGCGCCCGGTACTGACCGCCATCATCTGCGACAGCACCGCAGGGTCCAGGCCCTGCGCGACGCCAAGCGCCAGCGCTTCACCGGTGGCGGCCATGATCACGCCCAGGGCCATGTTGTTGCATAGCTTGGCGACCTGCCCTGCCCCGTTGTCGCCGACATGGAAGATGTTCTTGCCCATGGCCTGCAGCACCGGGCGGGCGCGCTCCAGCGCATCGGCAGCGCCGCCGACGATGAAGGTCAGCGTGCCGGCTGCAGCCCCGGCCGTGCCACCGGAGACCGGGGCGTCGAGCATCGTCAGGCCACGCGCCTTGGCCGCATCGGCCACCCTGCGCGCAGACACCGGCGCGATGGTGCTGCAGTCGATGACTAGGGCGCCATCCGGGATCTGCGCCAGGATGCCGGATTCGCCCAGGTACACACCTTCGACGTGGCGGCTTGCAGGCAGCATCGAGATCACGACCTCGGCATCGGCCAGCGTGTCCTGCGCGGAGCTGGCAGCATGCGCACCAGCCGCCGAGGCAGCCTCCAGGGCGGCCGGTGCGAGATCGAATACCCGCAGCTGATGCCCGGCCTTGATCAGATTGGCAGCCATTGGCCCGCCCATATTGCCCAGGCCGATAAAAGCGATCTTGCTCATGGTGTCGGTTTCCAAAATAGGACCATCTTCAACAGATGGCCGGGATCATCGCGGATTGCGCGCGCGGAGCCACCGCCGGTTTTCAGCTGCGATGACGCAGGTCAGAGATGGCAACCGCACTGCAATCCGGCGTGAGCCGAACGCGCTTCGCAAGTTGCCAGCCACTCACTGCACACCCAGCTCGCCTGCCCCCAGATCGGCAAGCGGATGCGATGTAGGCGACCAGGGCGCAACAAAGAAGGCTGCGGCCCACTGCGCATCGGCTGCTTCCAGCGACGCCGGTTGCCAGTGCGGTTGACGATCCTTGTCGATCAACAGCGCGCGGATGCCTTCGGCAAAATCGCCGTGCGCCGCCGCATGCAATGCGACCACGTATTCGGTACGGAAGGTGTCGGCCAGCGTCGTGGTGCCCGCATGGCGATGCAGCTCCCAGGCAAGGCGTGCCGAGCCCGGAGCACCCGCGGCCAAGGTGGCACGTGCAGCCTGCAGCCAGCCGTCTTCGCTTTGCAGCGCCAGGATCGCAGCGACAACGTGCTCCAGTGATTCGCCGGCCACCAACTGTTCGATCAACTGTGCGTGGACTTGTAGCGGGCCCGGCTCGGTCGGTTGCGCGATGCCATGCAGAAATGCACTGAGCTGGTTGCGGTCGTAGTCCGCATTGCCTGTCCATGCGTGCGCGCTCAGCGCATCCAGCACTGCTGCGTACTGCGCATGCTCCAGGCGTACATCTGCCAGCCCCGCGTAAATGGCATCACTGGCATCCAGCGGCGCGCCAGTCAGCGCCAGAAACAGGCCGGCCCCCTGGGGCACGCGGCGTAACAGCCAGCTGCCACCCACATCGGGAAACAGCCCCACGCTGATCTCCGGCATGGCAAGTCGCGAGCGTTCGGTGACCACGCGATGGCTGGCGCCGGACATCAAGCCGATGCCACCGCCCATCACGATGCCGTGGCCCCAGCACAGCAGTGGCTTCGGATAGGTATGGATGCGGTAGTCGAGCCGGTATTCCTCTTCGAAAAATGCGGCCGCCTGCGCGTTGGCCTGCGGCGCTGCGCGTCGCGTTGCACTGTCGGGCACTGCATCGCGGTGCGCACGCATGCTCTGGTACAGGCCATGCAGATCGCCACCAGCACAGAACGCTTTTTCGCCGGCGCCACGCAACACCACGCACGCGATCTGCGCGTCGTCGGCCCACGCGCGCAACTGCGTCTCCAGTTGCCGGGTCATCTGCAGCGACAGGCCGTTGAGCGTCTTGGGCGCATTCAAGGTGGCAATGCCGATGCGATGCCCATCGGCGCACGCACGCTGCTCGAACAGCACCGGTGCCTCGTCGGTTGCGCTGACCTGCCCCATCAGCGGTTGCTCCACTGCGGCGCGCGCTTGTCCAGAAACGCGGCCACACCTTCGGCCTGATCGGCGTGCTCGAACAGATCGACGAAGGCTTCGCGCTCGGCAATCAACGCCGCTGCGTGGGTGCCATGGCGCGTGGACTGCACCAGCTGCTTGCACGCCGCCACACTGACCGGGCTCTGCTTGCCGGCACGTTGCGCCCAGGCAACCGCCAGCGCGCGCGACTCGCCCTTGCCGACCACCTCTTCCACCAGGCCGATGCGCTGCGCGGTTGCCGCATCGATACGTTCGCCCAACAGGATCATGCGCTTGGCCCAGCCCTCGCCCACCAGACGCGGCAGGTTCTGGGTGCCACCGGCACACGGCAGCAAGCCAACGCTGGCTTCGGGCAACGCGAGCTGTGCATGCTGCTCGGCAATGCGCAGATCGCAAGCCAATGCGCACTCCAGCCCGCCGCCCATCGCATAGCCGTTGATGGCGGCAATCGACACGCCGCGGAACGCACTCAAGGCTTCGAATGCTTCGCCGAACCGGCGCGCGGCCTGGCGTGCATTGGCCTTGTCGCCATCGGCGAACTGCTTGAGATCGGCCCCGGCGCTGAAGAACTTCTCGCCTTCGCCGGTGATCACCAGCGCATAGATGCTGCGGTCGGCATCCAGTGCGCGCACCAGGTCGCGCAGGGCCGCCAGGCTGTGCACGGTCCAGGTGTTGGCCGGTGGGTTGCTCAAGGTCACGATGGCCACGTGCCCATCGCGCTCGACCTGCAGACCGGTATGGAGACGTCCTTCCCAATCGCTCATCGCAATTCCTCCTCGCCATTGAGCAGGTGACGCGCCACGATCATGCGCATCACCTCGTTGGTGCCTTCCAGAATGCGGTGCACGCGGCTATCGCGCAGCAAACGCTCGATCGGGTATTCGCGGATATAGCCGTAGCCGCCATGGATCTGCAAGGCATCGTCGCAGATGGCAAAGCCGGCATCGGTGGCGAAGCGCTTGGCCATCGCACACCACACGGTGGCGTCGTGGCTGCCGGCATCGAGCTTGCGCGCGGCGGTGTGCACCATCTGCCGCGCGGCCACCAGCTGCGTGGCCATGTCGGCCAGCTTGAACTGCAATGCCTGGAAATCGGCCAGTTTCTTGCCGAACTGGCGCCGCTCGCCCATGTAGCGACGTGCGGCATCCAGCGCGCCTTGCGCGGCGCCCAACGAACATGCGGCGATATTGATGCGGCCACCATCCAGCGCCTTCATCGCCATCTTGAAACCTTCGCCTTCCCTGCCCAGCAGGTTCTCGGCCGGAATACGCACGTTTTCGAAGCTCACACCGCGCGTCGGCTGGCTGTTCCAGCCCATTTTCTCTTCCTTGCGACCGTAGCTGATGCCAGGCGCATCGGCCGGCACCACGAAGGCGCTGATGCCACGCGCACCGTCTTCGCCGGTGCGTGCCATCACCACCAGCACGTCGGTTGCGCCAGCGCCGGAAATGAAGGCTTTGCTGCCATTGAGCACATAGCTGTCGCCGTCGCGCTGGGCGCGCGATTTCAGCGATGCCGCATCCGAGCCGCTGCCCGGTTCGGTCAGGCAGTACGAGCCCAGCTTGGCGCCGCTGGTCATCGCCTGGCCCCACTGCGCGCGCACCGTCTCGGTGCCGTAGCTGGCGATCAACCAGGTGGCCATGTTGTGGATGCTGATGAACGCCGAGGTGGACGGATCCACCGTGGCCAGTTCTTCGAACACCACTGCGGCATCGAGGCGGCGCATGCCCAGGCCGCCCACGCCTTCGTCGGTGTAGAGACCGCAAAAGCCAAGCTCGGCGGCCTTGGCGATGGCCTCGCGCGGGAAGTGACCTTCTGCGTCCCACTGCGCTGCATGCGGGGCGAGTTCCTTGTCGGCGAAGTCGCGCGCGGCAGCGCGGAAGGCTTCCTGCTCGTCGTTCAAATCGGCCGCGTTGGGGTGGAGCTGGATGGCTGCATTCATGGCGATCGGGTCACTTGAGGGAGATGGTGGTGTTGACGCCATGGGCCAGCGTCTGATCGTCGAACCAGCGCGCGGTCACGGTCTTGGTCTGGGTATAGAACATCACCACCTGCTTGCCGTACGGGCCCAGGTCGCCGAGCTTGGAAGCGCGCGAGCCGGTGAAGGAAAACAATGGCACCGGCACCGGAATCGGCACGTTGATGCCGACCTGACCTACATCGATGTCTTCCTGGAAACGCCGCGCAGCCGCGCCGGATTGGGTGAACAGCGCCGTGCCGTTACCGTTGGGGTTGGCGTTGACCAAGGCAATGGCCTCGTCCAGCGTGGCGGCTTCCAGAATCACCAGCACCGGCCCGAAGATCTCTTCGTCGTAGATCCGCATGCCGGGTTTGACGCCGGAAAAGATGGTCGGGCCAACAAAGTTGCCCTGCTCGAAACCCGGCACCTGTGGCGCGCGGCCATCCAGTTCCAGGGTGGCGCCCTGCTCCACGCCGGAGGCGATCAAGCCTTCCACCCGCTCGCGTGCGGCGCAGGAAATCAGCGGACCGACCTCGGTGCCCGGCGCGTTGCCGGCGCCGATCTTCAAACTCTTGGCCTTGGCCACCAACTCCGGAATCCAGGTACGGGCGTCACCGACCAGGACCAGCGTGGAGGCGGCCATGCAGCGCTGCCCGGCGGCGCCGAACGCGGCACCGACCATCGCATTGAGCGTCTGCTCGCGGTTGGCGTCGGGCAGCACCACGGCGTGATTCTTGGCGCCCATCATGCATTGCACGCGTTTGCCGGCCAGCGAGGCACGTCGATAAACGTGCGTGCCCACCTTGGTGGAACCGACAAACGACAACGCCTTGATGTCGGGGTGATCGCACAGCGCATTGACCACTTCCTCGCCGCCATGCACGACGTTGAGCACGCCCTTGGGAATGCCGGCTTCCAGCGCAAGTTCCACCAGCCGCATGGTCACCATCGGGTCTTGCTCGGAGGGCTTGAGCACGAAGGTGTTGCCGGTCGCAATCGCCATCGGAAACATCCACAGCGGAATCATGGCCGGGAAGTTGAACGGGGTGATGCCCGCGCACACGCCCAACGGCTGCAGCAGGCTATAGGTATCCACGCCGGTGGCGACATTGTTGGCCAGCTCGCCCAGTTGCAGGTTGCCGATCGCCGCGGCGTGCTCCACCACTTCCAGGCCACGGAACACATCGCCTTCGGCATCGGCCAGGGTCTTGCCCTGCTCGGCGCTGAGCAGCGCAGCCAGTTCGGGCATGTGTTCCCGGATCAGCTGCTGGTATTTGAGAAAAATACGCGCCCGGGTGCCAATCGGCGTCTTGCGCCAGGTCACGAAGGCGCGGCTGGCCGCCGCCACTGCGGCATCCACTTCGGCGGTGGTGGCGAACGGCACCTGGGCCAACACCGATTGGTCGGCCGGGTTGACCACGTCCTGCCACTGCGTGCTGGCGGACGCCACCATTTCGCCATCGATCAACAGGGAGACGCGGGGGACGGACTGGCTCATTGCAGGGCTCGCTTGTTGAGAAGGACATCGGGCCGTTGCAGGCCAATACTTCGCATTGTTTGCATCGACACCCTCCATTCCCAGCCCGCGATTGCTTAATCGCGCTAAGCTGGCGACACAATTTTGCGAATCTTGCGAATGCCCCAGTCGCACGCTCAACTCCGCCACCAGCTTGGGCTGCGCCTGCAGCGGCTGCGCCAGCGCCATGGCCTGACCCAGGCCGAGCTGGCGCGCCGGCTCGAACTGTCGCCGAGCTATCTCAACCAGATCGAGCGCAATCAGCGCCCGCTCACCCTGGCCATCCAGCAGCGGCTCAAGAGCGCGCTGGGCGACCTGGACGGCCTGCTGGACCTGGACGACCCGGCCGCACTGGTCGAGCCGCTGGACGCATCGCTGCGCAGCCTGGGCCATACGCTGTTGCCGGCCGAGCTGCGTGCGCTGACCGGCAATCTGCCGCAGGTAGCGCAGGCGCTGCTGGACCTGCACCGCGCCCATCAGCATCTGCTCGAACGCAACGCGGCGCTGGAACTGCAGATCGGGGTCGAGCACGCGGCAATCCCATCGCTATCGCCCGGCGAGCAGGTGCGCGACTACTTCAACCGCGCGCACAACTATCTGCCCGAACTGGACGAGCGCGCCGAAGCGCTTTACGCCGAACTCGGGTTGACCCCGGAAAATCTGCCGCTGCGGCTGCGCCAACGCCTCGCCGATCGCCACGGCCTGCTGGTGCAGGATGCCGCCGATCTGCACAGCGACAAACGCAGCATGGATGCGCAAGCCCGTGTGCTGTGGCTGCCGGCGCACTTGCGGCCGGGCCAGCAGGCATTTCAGATGGCCGCACAGCTGGCCTTGCTGGAATGCGCGCCGCTGCTGGACGCGCGCATTGCCGATGCCGGTTTCGAGGACGCCGAGCGCATCGCGCTGTCGCGGATTGGCCTGTCGAACTATTTCGCCGGCGCGCTGGTGATGCCCTACAGCGCGTTCCTGCACAGCGCGCAAACCTCGCGCTACGACATCGAATGGCTGGCCGACCGCTTCGACGTGGGCTTCGAAGCGGTGTGTCACCGGCTCAGCACCTTGCAGCGGCGCGGGGCAGCCGGTCTGCCGATCTTCTTCATGCGGGTGGACCGCGCCGGCAATGTCTCCAAGCGCCACTCGGCCACCGATTTCCATTTCTCGCATGTCGGCGGCGCCTGCCCGCTGTGGATCGTGTACGAGGCGTTCAACCAGCCTGACCGCATCCTCACCCAGATCGCGCGCATGCCCGACGGCCGGCGCTATTTCTGGCTGGCCCGCCAGGTCAGCAGCGGCCCGCCCGGGTATGGCCGCCCGCGCAAGACCTTTGCCCTGGCAATGGGCTGCGACCTGCGCCACGCCGATCAGTTGGTGTATGCGCGGGGTTGGGATCTGAACGCGGTCGACGATGCGGTACCGATTGGCCCGGGCTGCCTGACCTGCGAACGCAGCGACTGCGTGCAGCGCGCGTTTCCTGCGCTGCCGCGCCTGCCGGCGCGCGCGCGTTAGCGAGTTGGCGGAAGTGGATCTGGTCGTCGGACGTAGCCGTGCGTCGGCCCGCGATCGCAATGACAGACCCAATGCACCTGAGTTGGTTGCATTGGCCACTCTGGCGCTCCCGCCGCGTGCACAAGCGGCAACAGCCTTGGGCAATCGCATCAGTCCACGTCAGCCAAGCACCCGCCCCGATCCCAAAGCTTCTGCCGCATCACCGCCTTACCTTCAGGGGCCAAGCAAGCGCGAGTGCCGCAGCGCAGCATTCCAAGCCGAGATAGCTGCCGCAAAATGCTTCATTGGAATGGAATGGCTTGCGCTTCTACCCTGAAGCGGACACATGCAAGACAGGGGGGACGCCAGCGCGCCGCAGCGCGCGTGCGGCGTCACGCACCGAACGACCAACAGCGATCACGCAGCACAGCACCACTGGCCACACACCCGCGCAGATGCGCCCGCCCCGCTCCATGCGGCTGGCCGCACCCGCAGCTACCACCGTATTCGGTCACTTTGTCCTGGGAGGGATCAACCGATGCCTGTTCACCATACCGGCCACCCGGCCAGTCGGCGCCTGCGCCGCACGCCCGTTCGCGCCATCCTGTGCACCACCATCGCTTGCGTGCTGGCCACCGCGTTCGGCGCGCATGCACAGGACACTGCACCCGCCGCGCCGCCGGCCAACGACACCAGCAGCGCCGCCAGCAATGGCCAGGCGCCGGTCACGTTGGACAACATCACCGTGATCGGCCAGCGCGCCAGCCTGAATCAGGCGGTGCAAGCCAAGCAGATGTCCGATCATGTCGTGGAAGTGATTTCCGCAGACAACATGGGCCAGATGCCCAACGTCACCGTGGCCGAGGCGCTGGTGCGGCTGCCCGGCGTCAATGGCACCCGCGACCGCGGCAACGAGAGCCTGGCCACCGTGCGCGGGCTGGGCCCGCGCATGACCATGGGCACCGTCAACGGGCGCGAAATCGCCTCGTCCGAGCCCAACCGCGCAGTGCGTTGGGAGGTGTTCCCCACCGAGATCGTTTCCACCGTCAAGGTCTACAAGACCCAGTCGGCGGATCTGGTCGCCGGCGGTCTTGCCGCCACCGTGGACATCTCCACCATCAGCCCGCTCGACTACACCGGTCCGGGATTCGTCGGCACCGCCGGCCCCGTGTTCTACGACCACGCCAAGGATGTGGACGGCTACAGCCCGTGGGGCAGCCGCTTCGGCGCCAGCTGGGTGCACAAGCTCAACGACAACCTGGCGGTCGCCTTCGGCGCCACCTACCAGAAGCAGAAGAACGCCAGCTCGTCGATCGGCAGCTGGGGCTATACCGATGCCACCACCTCGCGCGATGTGGATGGCGACGGCACCGTGGACCCGACCCCGTGGGGCGCGGCCGACCAGCTCAAGCTGATCGACCAGACCCGCACCGGCGCGATGGGCACCGTGCAGTGGCGCTCGGGCAATCTCGAATTGAAATTCGACGGCCTGTATTCGCGCATCGAAATCGACGAAGACCAGTTGCAGAACTGGTTCAACGGGCTGGCCTTCAGCACCTTCTCCGGCAGCACCAATCCATACACCACGCCGGGCTCGTCCTACACCATCGTCGATGGCGATGTGGTGGCCGGCACGCTGGCCAATTCGAACCTGCAGGTCGACCATGTGGTCAGCCACTACAACGAGGTCAAGACACTCACCGCCGGCGGTTTGAACGCCAAGTGGAGCGGCGATGTATGGACCTTGGGCAGCGACCTGTCGTTTTCGCAGGCCAAGCGTGACAACACCTGGCAGGCGGTGCGTTTCGGCAGCAACCCGGACACCATCTCGTTCGATTTCCGCCGCAGCGTCACCCCCACCATCCGCACCAGCTCGGACACGCCCGAATACGGCATTGCCGGGCAGACCGAGCCGCAGGCGCTGCGCGACAAGATCGCTGCGCTGGCACTCAACGCCAGCCGCGCCGTGGATGCCGGCCCGTTCACGTCGCTGGAACTGGGCGCACGCGTCGCGCGTCGCGAAAAGCAGAACCGTCGCTTTCTCAGCAACCAGTCCGGCTACGATCAGCCGATCTCGGCGTATCAGGACCTGATCTACCCGGTCACCATGCCCGACTTGAACGTGCCCACGCTGACCGGCGGCAACATGGCCGAGATCGCACGCATCGGCTTTGGCGGGTTCGATCCGAGCACGCTCGACGAACAACTGCTCGACCATTGGAACGTCAAGGAAGACGTGCGCGAAGCCTTCGCCAAAGCTGTCTTCAGCTCGCAACTGTTCGGCACCGATGTCACCGGCAATGTCGGCGTGCGCCTGGTCAACACCAGGACCACCAGCGAGGGTTTCGATTCGGTCGGCAGCACCATCCAGCCCAGCACCGGCAGCAAGGAATACACCGACGTGCTGCCCAGTGCCACGCTCAATTTCCTGATCGACGACCAGCGCATCCTGCGCTTTGCGGTGGCCAAGGTCATCGCGCGTCCGCCGCTGGACGAACTGCGCACCGGCCGCCGTCTGGACGACCCCAGCGTGACCGTTGGCCAGCTCACCGGCAGCGGCGGCAACCCGCAGCTGGACCCGTTCAAGGCCACCCAGGTCGATGTCTCTTACGAGTGGTACTTCCACACCGAAGCGCTCGCCGCCCTGGCGGTGTATCGCAAGGAAGTGGATTCGAGCATCGGCTACCGCACCGACCGCGAAACGATCAACGGCCTGGATTACCTGGTCAGCGCGCCGTTCAATGGCGGTGGCGGCTACATCAATGGCGTGGAGCTCACCTTCCAGACGCCGTTCTACTTCATCCCGCACATGGAAAACTTCGGCGTCTACTCGAACTATTCGCTGGTCGATTCCAACCTCAAGGAATTCTCGCCGGAAGACAACCCGCTGCCGTTGAGCGGGCTGGCACGCAAGACCGGCACCTTCGACCTGTGGTACAGCAACGGCACCTTCGAAGCGCGCGTGGGCTACAAGTACCACAGCCCCTACACGGTGGTGTACGGCTGGAATGCCGCACGGCTGGCGCGCCTGCAAAGCGAAGGCACGGTGGATCTGAGCTTGAACTGGCAGTACAGCAAGCAGCTCGGCTTCCGTTTCCAGGCCAGCAATCTCACCAACGAGCCGTTGCGCGCCTATACCGACAACAAGCCCAACCGGCTGGCCAATCAGGACGATGGCGGCTACCAGGTATTCGGTCGCCGTTACCAGTTGGAAGCAACCTACAAGTTCTAGGCGTCGCTTGATCGGCTGCACATGCTGCTGCGCAGCCGATCTGATTGCACCTGCATAACACCGCAGCTACTAGGTGGAATCCAATCTGCAAGCCACGTTTGGACTCTGCACAGCGGCCGTGCAGCAGCACGGCCGCCTGCGGCATGCTGTCACCCGCTCCACGTTGTCTCTGTCGAGGAATTGCATGCGCTCACCACGCCGTCTCTGGACACCCGCGCTCCTGGCGCTGGCCATTTCCACCTTCGCACACGCCGCCCCGGCTCCGGCCACGTTGTATCTCGGCGCGGACCTGTCCTACGTCAACGAGATGGAAGAATGCGGTGTGCAATACCGCGAGAACGGCGTGGTCAAAGATCCGTTCGAACTGTTCCATGCGCACGGGGCCAATCTGGTGCGCGTACGCTTGTGGAACGATGCGCGCTGGACCCGCTACAGCGACCTGTCGGACGTCAAGAAGACCATTGCACGTGCACGCGCGCAAGGCATGCAGGTGTTGCTGGATCTGCACTACTCCGACGATTGGGCCGACGGCGAAAAGCAATTGATCCCCAAGGCCTGGGCCAGCATCACCGACACCGATGAACTGGCACGCACGCTGTACGGCTTCACCTATGACACGCTCAGCGCGCTCGACCGTGCCGGTCTGATGCCCGAGCTCGTGCAAGTGGGCAACGAAAGCAATTCCGACCTGATGGACAGCACGCCCTGGGACAAAAAGCGCCCCATCAACTGGCAGCGCAATGCCAAGCTGTTCAACGCCGGCATCAAGGCAGTGCGCGACATGAGCGTACGCTCGGCGATCAAACCGCGGGTGATGCTGCATATCGCCCAGCCGGAAAATGTGGAGCCGTGGTTCGCCGACGCCACCAAGGCCGGCGTCACCGATTTCGATCTGATCGGCATCAGCTACTACCGTAAATGGTCCACGCAATCGATGGCCGAGCTGGGCAAGACCATCAGGCGTTTGCGCGGCCGCTACGATGCCGATGTGGTGGTAGTGGAAACCGCGTACCCGTGGACGCTGGACTCCGGCGACACCTCGCACAATCTGCTCGGCGAGGATTCGCTGATTGCCGGCTACCCGGCCACGCCGCAAGGCCAGGCGCGCTACATGGTGGACCTCACCCAACTGGTCATCGATACCGGCGGCGCCGGCGTGGTGTATTGGGAGCCGGCATGGACCAGCAGCCATTGCAAAACGCGTTGGGGCACCGGCTCGTCGTGGGAAAACGCCAGCTTCTTCGACTTCAAGCACGGCAACGAGGTGTTGCCGGCGATCGACTTCATGCGCCACCCGTATACCGGTGTGCCTGCATCGCGTGCATCCGACGCGGGCAAGCATGATGCGAGCGCGCCAGAGAGTTCGGTAGATGCCGGCAAAAGGACGCAGCCATGAGTGGTATCAATCGACGCGAGTTGCTGCGCGGCATGCTGGCCAGTGGGGTAAGCGCCGCACTGCCGATGGGCGCAGCCGGCACTTTGGCATCGCCTGGCGCGATGGCTGCACCTGCGGCCAAAAACACCGTATCGACAGCAGCGCTAGGCGATGCAGCGCTGGCACCGCGGGAGCGTCTGCTGTTCGACTTCGGTTGGCGCTTCCACCTGGGCCATGCCAGCGATGCCGCGCGCGATTTCGAGTTCGGCACCTTCCAGCGCACCTTCGCCAAGGCCGGCAAGGACACCGCGACCGCCGCGCAACTGGCATTCGACGATAGCGCCTGGCAGCAGGTGGACTTGCCGCACGACTGGGCCGTCGGTTTGCCATTTCGGCAGGAGCCGATCTCGGCCTTCATGACCGAGGAAGACCCGGCCGCCGCGCACGGCTACAAGCCGCTGGGCACGAGTTTCCCGGAGAACAGCGTGGGCTGGTACCGGCGCACGCTGCAGATTCCGGCAAGCGATCTGGGCAAGCGCATCAGCCTGGTGTTGGATGGCGTGTTCCGCGAGTGCATCGTGTTCTGCAATGGCCACATCGTCGGCCGTCATGCGAGCGGTTACTGCGGCTTCGAAGTCGACCTCAGCGAAGTGCTCGACTACGGCAAGCCCAACATCATCGCCATCCGCGTGGATGCCACGCTGGGCGAAGGCTGGTTCTACGAAGGCGCCGGCATCTACCGGCATGTGTGGCTACAGAAGACCGACCCCCTCCACATTCCGCAAGACGGTGTGTTCGTACGCGGCAGCGTGCAGGACGGCAACGCCACTGCGCAGCTCTCCACCGAAGTGCGCAACGACGGCACCGCGCCACGCCAGTGCGTGGTGCAGGCGCGCATTGCCGCACCGGATGGACGCACCGTGGCGCAGGCGGCCAGCGCAGCGATCACGGTCGCGCCCGGCCAGGTGCAGGTGGTCGAACAGACCTTGCCGCTCGGGCAGGCGGCGCTGTGGTCGATCGACACCCCGCAGCTCTACAGCCTGACCACCAGCGTGCACAGCGACGGCACCGCGCTCGATGCGCTGGTGACGCCGTTCGGCGTGCGCAGCATCGCCTTCGATGCGCAACGCGGTTTCCTGTTGAACGGCGCACCGCTCAAGCTGCATGGCACCAACAATCACCAGGATCATGCCGGTGTCGGCACCGCCATTCCGGACGCCTTGCACGCCTGGCGCCTGCGCCAGCTCAAGTCGATGGGCTGCAACGCGTATCGCAGCTCGCATAATCCGGCCACGCCGGAATTGCTCGCGCTGTGCGACCGCCTCGGCATGTTGGTGATCGAAGAAACCCGCCGCATGTCGACCGACCCCGAAGCGATGGGCGAACTGGAAACGATGGTGCGGCGTGGCCGCAATCATCCCAGCGTCATCCTGTGGTCGCTCGGCAACGAAGAGCCGCAGCAAGTGACCGAACGCGGTGCACGCATCGTGACCCGCATGCAACAACGTGTGCGCCAGCTCGATCCCACCCGCCCCACCACCTTCGCGATGGACAAGGGCTTCGGTGATGGCGTGGGCCAGGTGGTGGATGTGGTCGGCTTCAACTACCGCACCAGCCAGATGGATGGCTTCCATGCGCAATATCCCAACATCCCGATCTACGGCAGCGAAACCGGCAGCACCGTGTCAGTGCGCGGCAACTATCAGCGCGACGACCAACGCGGCTATACCCGTGCCTACGACCTGGACCACCCCTGGTGGGCCAGCACCGCCGAAGCCTGGTGGAGCTATGTCGCGCAACGCCCATACATTGCCGGCGGCTTCATCTGGACCGGCTTCGACTATCGCGGCGAGCCCACGCCCTACAACCGCTGGCCGAATGTGGCTTCGCAATTCGGCGTACTCGATAGCTGCGGTTTTCCGAAAGACAACTACTGGTACTACCGCGCGCAGTGGACCAGTGAACCGGTACTGCATCTGTTCCCGCACTGGAACTGGGACGGCTTGCTGCAGCCCGACGACAACGGCCGCATCGCGGTCTGGTGCCACAGCAATCTCGAGGCGGTGGAACTGCTGGTCAACGGCGTCAGCCAGGGCACGCAGCAGGTGCCGGCCTACGGCCATGTCGAATGGCGTGTGCTCTATGCGCCCGGCATGATCGAAGCGCGCGGCTATCGCGGCGGCAAGCTGGTGCTGAGCGAGCGTCGCCAAACCACGGGCAAGCCGGCGGCGATTCGCTTGAGCTGCGATCGCAACACGCTACGTGCCGATGCCGAAGACGTCGCAGTGGTCAAGGTGGAAATCGTCGACGCACAAGGCCGCCTGGTACCGACTGCCGACAACCTGGTGCAGTTCGCGCTGCGCGGACCTGCACGGCTGATTGGGGTCGGCAATGGCGATCCCAGCAGCCACGAAGACGACAAGGCGCCGCGGCGCAAGGCATTCAACGGCCTGTGTGCGGCGCTGCTGCAAACCACGCGCAGCAGCGGCGACATCGTGCTGCAGGCCACCGCGCCTGGCCTGACCGCATCCACGTTGCGCCTGCCTGCCGAGCCCACCCGAGCGCGCGCGTCGGTGGCTTGAAACGCAGTCGCTGCGCACGACAACGGAACGTGCTGCGTTACCTGGGCCAGTGGTGGCCTCGGTAGCGTCGCGATGCCATACGCGAGTCGAAGGCCAGCCATCGGCATGTGTGCTGACGGGGATGGCCGAGCAGGTGATCCCAGGTAGAAGATCGCATGCGGGCGTTGGCCGCGGCCAGAACATCGTCGGCAGTGCTGACCGGTCAGCTCGCGACCGTTCGCGTGATACCGGCAACCTCAGGTCTGCGCACTTCCGGCAGCCGGGTCGCGCGGAAAATAGCGGTTGAGTTTTTCTTCCCACGCGCGGAATTGCTCCAAGGTCTGGGCATCCATCGGACGCGGGTCGTCGGCCAGCGCCTTCTTCTGCGCCACATAGGCGATGCGCTGGGACGACAGTTCATCCCACGCCTTCCTGAGCATGACCGGATCCGGATGCGAGACCAGCATCGCCTCCAGCAGCGTGGCCTGGGCCACGCGCGCGGCCAGCAGATCGCTGAGCGCCTCGGTCACGGCCTGCATCCACTCGTGTTGTTTCTGTTCCATATCCAGCCAGCTCGCTTGCGTAATGCGCCGCGCACCATAGCGCCTGATCTGGAACGGCGGCGTGCAAGGCAGGTTGAAGATTCAGATCACCGCGTGGTGCGACTGCGGCCAGCGCCCTCTCCATCGCTTCGCTTGACGTATTTCGACGCACGAAACTGTCGCCACCCAGCAATCCCCTCCCACGCGACGCACGGCCGCGCGGGAGTGCAGGCTCTCATCGCAAGCGTGAGAACGCGCCGATCCCTGCGATCGCCAGCCGCTCGGCGGGCACGGCCGTCTCCGCGAACGACAGCCGCAGATAGCGGATCTGGCGGACTTCGGGGAAATTCAGCCGCTGGGTCGAGAGCGCATAGGCGATGTTGGAGAGCTCGCCCGCGCCGGCCGGCTGCCAGTGCTGGCCATCTTCGCTGGTTTCTGCGCGATAGCCCTTCGGCGGCGCCGCACCGGTCATCACTGCGCGCGAGGGCGTGAGGCTGAACCCGGCAACCTGACGCGAGCCGCCGAGGTCGATGGTTACCTGCACGGGATGGCCCGGCGTCGGTGCGGGCGTGATCCAGATCGTGCTGGCATCGTCGTCGAGCAACGTCTCCGCCCCTGGCGCGCTCGCCTCGACGATGCGCCAGCCGGCGGTGGACAGCACGTCCGGCGCTGTCGCCGTCGGCCGTGCGACCGGCACCGGCGCAACGGCGCGGAACAGGGCAAATTCGCTGATCGCCGGGCAGACCGGCGCCTCGAGCACGACCAGGCGCACCCGGCGTGCGGCGATCGGGCGCTCCAGACGCACGATCCGCTGTGCACCGATGCACTGCGCCTCGGCCAGCCGCCGCCACTGCCCATCGACCTCGGCTTCGACCGCGAAGCGGGTGACGCGCACGCCCAGCGGCAGATACTCCCGCAACCGGATCAGGTCGAAGCTGTGCGCGCTCGACAGTTCCAGCGTCAGCGTCGGCGTGGTGACCTCGTCCGGCGTGGACCAGTAGCTGTCCGGCTGGCGATCGAGTACGCGCGCCGGCTCGAACCCGGCACCGCGCGAGGCGCTGGCGCTGGCCTTGGCGCCCTTGGCCAGGTCGATGGCGAAGCTGGCGCGGATCGCGTCGCCGAAACTCTGCAGCACCGCCACGTCGTGGTCGGGGATGCGGCCGCGTCGGTCGGGCGGCAGATTCAGGTTCATGTTGGTACCGCGCGCCACCGAGGTGTCGAAATAGCGCACCAGATTCTCCGGGCTCCGCACCTTGCCGTCTTCGTCGGCGTGATAGAACCAGCCCGGACGGATCGACGTATTGGTTTCGGCCGGCCACCACAACGCCCCTCCGCGCACGCCGGAATTGCCGTTTTCCTGGGTGTACGGCGCATTGGGCATGGTCGGCCAGGACGGATCGCCGGCAATGCCATCTTCGTTGCCGCCCCACCGGATATCGGCGCCAAGCGGATCGAAGGTACATGCCATAGGCTGATGCCGATGCACCAGCTCGATCATCCGCGGCCAGTTGTAGTACGCAGGCGCATCGATCTTGCGCGATTCGCGCGCCCCACCGTAATAACCATCGCCGCCATTGGCGCCGTCGAACCAGAACTCGAACAGATCCCCGTAGCCTGTGCAGAGTTCGACGATCTGCTTGCGGAAATAGTCCAGATAGCCAGGGCGGCCATATTCGGCGTGGTTGCGATCCCAGGGGGACAGATAGATGCCGAAGGCCAGGCCGGCGCGTCGACACGCCGCGGCCATCTCGCCGACGATGTCACCCTTGCCGTCTTTGTAGGGCGAATTGCGGATGCAATGCTCGGTCAGGCGTGTCGGCCACAGGCAGAATCCATCGTGATGCTTGGCAGTGAAAATAAGCCCTTTCAGATTGCCGGCCTTCGCAGCAGCGACGATCTGGTCGGCTGAAAAATCGCTGGGATCGAATTTGCGCGGATCCTCGTCGCCGTAGCCCCATTCCTTGTCGGTGAAGGTGTTCATCGCAAAATGCACGAAGGCATATTGCTCCCACCGATGCCAGCGCAGCTGGCGCGGGCTGGGCACCGCACCCCACGGCGCCGGCCCGCTGGCACGCGGCGTCTGCGCGATGCGCGCTGCCGACGCGCCGAAGCTGGCGGCAGCGGCCACCACACCCGTGGCAAGAAAGGTACGACGATCGATCATTGGCGACTTCCGACTTTGCACAAGTTTCGATCTTAGCTTTTCCGACGGCGAAGAGTCCCAAAACAACAGCCGGTGTGTGCAATGCGCCGCGCACACGCAGGCATTTGCGACGTCCCCCCAATTTTGAGTAGCACCTCAGTTTGGAGTCCAATTCCCTACCCCAAGGAGATTGGACGTGAAGAAGCGTTTTTCTGAAGAACAGATCATCGGCTTCCTGCGCGAAGCTGATGCCGGTGTGGCGATCAAGGATCTGTGCCGGCGGCATGGCTTCAGCGAGGCCTCGTATTACCTGTGGCGCAGCAAGTTCGGCGGAATGAGCGTGCCCGACGCCAAGCGGCTCAAGGATCTTGAGGCCGAGAACGCGCGGCTAAAGAAGTTGCTGGCCGAGCAGTTGTTCGAGAACGACCTGATCAAGGATGCGTTGCGAAAAAAGTGGTGAGCGCACCGGCGCGTCGTGCGCTGGTGCGCGAGTGGATCGGGCGTGGTGCCAGCGAGCGTCGCGCCTTGGCGGCGATCGGCATGAGCGCCAGCGCGCTGCGCTATTGCCCACGCCAAGACCGCAATGGCGAACTGCGCGAGCGCATTCTTGCGTTGGCGCATCGCCATCGCCGCTACGGCGTGGGGATGATCTATCTCAAGCTGCGACAGGAAGGACGCCTGGTGAACTACAAGCGCGTGGAGCGGTTGTATCGCGAGCAGCAGCTACAAGTGCGGCGCCGCAAGCGCAAGAAGGTGCCGGTTGGCGAGCGTCAGCCGCTGCTGCGGCCAGCGCAGGCCAACCAGGTGTGGTCGATGGACTTCGTGTTCGACCGCTCCGCCGACGGCCGAGTGATCAAGTGTCTGGTGATCGTGGACGACGCAACGCACGAAGCGGTCGCCATCGAGGTGGAACGCGCGATCTCCGGGCACGGCGTTGCGCGCGTGCTGGATCGGTTGGCACACAGTCGCGGTTTACCGAAGGTGATCCGCACCGACAACGGCAAGGAGTTTTGCGGCAAAGCGATGGTCGTCTGGGCACATGCCCGTGGTGTGCAACTACGGCTAATCCAACCCGGCAAGCCAAATCAAAACGCCTATGTTGAATCGTTCAACGGCCGACTACGCGACGAATGCCTCAACGAGCACTGGTTCCCGACGTTGCTGCACGCGCGCACCGAGATCGAACGCTGGCGACGCGAATACAACGAGGACCGACCGAAGAAAGCAATTGGCGGCATGACGCCGTCCGCTTATGCCCAACATCTGGCAAACACCGATATCATCAACCCCGGACTCTAAACCCGACCGCTACTCAGGGCGGGGGGACGTCGACAGCGCCAAGCGGTGAAGGCCAAGGAGATGCAACGCCGCGAAGAAGCCAAGCGACGCACACGGGTGGCAGAGCTCGTGTTCCTTGCAGGAGCAGAGTCGCTGGAGGATGCCGAGTTGGTGGGTGCGCTTTTGGCGCACGTAGGAAATCGGACCGACGCGGCAATCCGTAACCAAGCGAGCTCCCTCGGCGCGTTGCGAATGGAAATCTCGAACGCCGAAGAAGGTCACAGCACGCATTGAGCCTGCTCGCCCGCCCTGCCCATCGCGCGCCAAAGAGTTGCAGCCGCACCGATGGTCGGTTACAACGTGTCTGCCAGTGGGGGCATCCCCCGGTGTTGTGCCCGCATAGCCTCTAGGCTCCGGGTGCCCGAGGTTCTCCACTAGGAGGCACGGGAATCTTCTTTTGATTCCGGAGCCCTCTATGAGCAACAAGCGCCTCAAATCTCTTCGCACCCATGCCTTCCATACACAATCTGGCCGTTGCTACTACTGCGACCGCCCGATGTGGCTATCCTCACCCAGCGAGCTGGGCTTACGTCCCCGCTCTGCACGTCCCTACCAGTGCACGGCCGAACACTTGATTGCTCAACAAGACGGCGGCTTGGATGTGCCCGAGAACGTGGTGGCCGCGCACACACGCTGCAATCAAGGACGCCACAAGCGGCGAGGGCCTGCTCCATCTCCTGACGTGTTCAAACAGCTGGTTCGAAAGCGACTTGCAATGGGAAGATGGTGGCCCACGCCTCCAACTGGAACTCACATCGGATGTTGATCCGTCGCCTGCTCCCCAGTGCCGTTTTGCTGCTGACCGCGTGCTCCCAATCATCTCCGCCTCCGGCCGAGCCATCGCCCACGAAAAGCTCAACGCAGCAGCCGGCCGATCGTTCCGTGGTCACGCCCTTCCAAAAAGAGGTCGAGCGCAGCAAGGCAGTGCTTTCATGCAAGTCAACCAAGATCACGCCAGGAAGCTCAGGCTGGGGGGCCCTGTTTGGCTGTATCGGCGGCGAGGCCGAGACAGTCAAGTTCTTTATCAACGAAGAGCCGGAAACCGGCAGGGTCTCCACCACGAAGTTCCTATGGAACGACTGGTTCAAGGATCGCGGTTATGGGCTCCACGCTGACGCTAAAGCTGCGGACAAGATGATCCACGACCTCATCAAACTTTATCCCAGCGACCACGACAAGGCCTTGCTTAAAGCGTTCAAGAGCAAGAAGAACCTTACCTTGGAAGGCAATGGCTACCGCTTCGAATACACGTTCGACCGAGGGCCAGCCATTGACGAACGCATGATTGTGGTCACGCCGATTGGATTGACACCATAACGCCACGCCTGCACACCCGTTGCCGAGGACACTGACACCCCATGCGAATGAGCGATGCCTTTCGCCGATATGGCGTTGAGATCAAGGACCCGCAGTTCAACTCGTCCGCCCTGTCTAAGAATCCGCGCCAGGTAATTTTGAGCCTGTGGTCACACAACTTCTCTCCCGACATGTCCCGCTACGCGATGGAGACCGCCCATTGGAAGGGCAGTGGCAAGCACACTTTTCGCACTCATCTCGAACAAGCCTGGGCGGAAAAATTGCCAATCCGAGTCGTGGTGGCTACCTCCGACAACCCGGCAAAAGTTAGGGCTGGCAATGCCGCACGTGCCACCAACGACTTCGAGCCGGACTTCAGCCTGGTCGGGCAGGTCGTATCGCTCGCGGCCAATTCTTTTGAACTTGCGTTTGAGCGCACTGGCGAGATCCCTGAAAGAGAGATGGTCCTGCGCGACCGGGCTACCGTGAAATACTGGCACGTGGCCGAAGCCGTGCAAGCACTGGCCAGGCCCTCCTCCACCGCAGAGATTCGAGAGTGGCTCGAAGGACGCTACCCAGGCGAGGACCACTCAGACTTGGGAGCCAACCTTTCATTTTTGACGGTCAACGACACTAATCGGCGGCATTACGACAAGACGCGGAAGGATTGGCGCTCAAACTCCAATCATCCTCGTGATCTCCTTTTCCGGCGAGGCAAATCCCGAGGCGTGACGTATGAGCCCTTTCGGGCAAACATCCATGGCCACTGGACTTTGCAGCCAAACGACGGCGGCGTTTGGGAGGCTGTGCAGTTACCCGCCACCCCACAATCGAGAGCCGAGGCCGAAGGGCAGGAAGCGGCATTTGCGCATCTGCCTCCATTGGATTCAGACCATGACGCACGTGTCTGGACCATGCGTGCAGTAGCCCAGCGCCGCGGTCAATCTTTTTTCCGGAACCAATTGCTGGACGCGTATGGCGGCCGTTGTGCCATCACAGGCTGTTCGGCGAAGGAGGTCTTGGAGGCGGCGCATATATTGCCTTACCGAGGAGACCACACCGACCGGGTGGACAACGGCTTGTTGCTCCGCGCCGACCTCCACACCCTTTTCGACTGCCTGCTGCTCTGGATCACCCCAGAGAACAAGGTCGCGTTGGCTCCGTCGTTGCTTACCACTGACTACCTTGCTCTCATAGGCCAGACTGTGCGTCAGCCGGAGTCAAAGAAGAACCGCCCCAATCCCGACCATCTGAGCGAACACGCCCGGCGTTGTCAGGAGCTCGACGGCGCACCAAGCCCATAGGTCGACGAGCATCAGCGCGCGTCTGAGGTGCTGCGCAGGCTAACGGCACGGTATTGCTTCTGGCTGCCGAAACGTGGGCCGTTCTTTTCGAGCGTGGCGCAGATTCTCCCCTCGCCACAAGGTGCTAGGTCAGCGCGCGCAACCCGCTCCCAATAGTCGATTGAGGTGCGGAGCTGCACCAGCTCGCTGCGCTTCTCATTGATGATGCCCAACGAGTAAGCCACCGCCCCCAGTCCTAAGACGCCCGCCAAGAGCATCGTGGCCGATGCTATCCACATGCGCCGAGTGCTCCGCGTTTCCAGGGACTGCTGGACCTGCGCGTAACGCCGAGTGGCTTGCTGCAACGTCTCGTCCGCATGGGCCATCTCTTTGTTGAACCGCTTGGCGGCCGGTTCCAGCGTCTGCGTCAACGCTTGATTGGTCAGCTGCGTCAGCCTCGGCAGTGCGTTTTCTAAAACTCGATTGACCTTGGCATCGGCGTTGCTGGCCGCGTGTTGGACTACCTGAAGTTGCTCGGCAACCACCTCGCGCAGCCGTTGTTCGCGCTGCTGCATGAATGCAACCAGCGTCGTCAGCACTTTGACCGTCTCCTGCAACGACGCGTTCGATGCATTCAACGTCGCCATCATTTCCGCCATTACGGCCGCGTCTTGCCTATCCATGAGGTTTCCTGAGCTCGGCTGGTCACGGAAGCGATTTTGACTAACCGCCGCCCCCTCCACCACCACCGCCTCCTCCCCCGCCGCCACCGCCGTCTCCACCCCCACCACCGTCCCCTTGGGCACCGCTCTGCATCGGTCCCTTGGCAAACTCCGGCAGCGTCATCACCATGACCGGCCCGCGGCTGGTGTTGATTTCCGCTGAGACATCCATCCCCAGCGCCTGACGTGTGGCGGCGAGCTCCTGGGCCTCCTGCTGGGCTTGCGCCTCCAGGAACTCGTTGCCTCTTTTGATGAGCGCCTGCGTCGCTGCGCTGTTGGCGACTCGGTTCAGCGCTTGCTCGATCGCCAACTCGTTCTTGCTGTCGAGCGCGTAGAGCACTTCGTCCACATCCGGGTCGCCCGTGATCGATTTGCGCTCAGCTTTCGACGAGTCATTTGGTGCATTCCCTTCCCCTGGACCCGCAAAGCGCTGAACTGGAGATTGGAAGGCATCGGCTTGCTCAGCCGCTTCACTGGGCGAGCGGCGACTTGGTTGGTGCGCGCTGAATGCATCCATGCTGCCACCCTCTTGGTCTAGCGCCCTCTTTTGAGCGAAGGGATAAGGTTCTCCGCGCTCGCGATACTCCTTCCATTCCTGGTGGAAGCGTTCGTCTTCCCGATCCGCCGCCTCAATTTCCTGTTGCAGCTGGCGCAGCGAGCGCATGGTCTCTTCCAGGAACAGGGCGCCACCCGGGTCTGCGGCGCTGTGATCCTGCGCTGGGGTTGATTGCGTTTGTTGGTTTTCTGCGTCAGCAGACCCGACGGACACGCGAGTGGCTGCACTGCTTGCCAATGACTCCTCACGCGCTTGCGCGAAGTGTTCTGCGGGCAACACCGGTGCACCATGATCAGCGAGCAAAGCCTTTGAAGGACGGGGATGTTCAGCATCGGCTTCTCGCTCAGGCGTAGTAGACGCTCTGGAAAGTGATGCCGTCAACGGCTCTGCTGTTGGGGCCATGGCCCGAACCGGTGTTGCCTCCTGCTCACGCGCCACGTCTTGCTGACGGGCCGACGCTTGCTCCATCTCGGCCTGCTGCGGTTGCACCTGGCGATACAGCGCCAGGGACACCGCATCGGCCTCCGCGCTTTGCAAAGGTTGGTTGCCGGATTTCTGGCCCTCGGGTGCAGGAATCGGCAGGCGCGAGGCATCGCGGCTTTCCACTGCCTGCATTTCCAGCGCGCGTCCCGCTTCTCTTGCTTGATGCGGCTGCGTCCGTGGGTCAGAGGTGGTGTGAGCCGCGCGTTCGCCTACCTCCTGGTTATGCGCCTCGATCTGCTGGTGGACGTCTGCCTGCTGCAAATCGGGCTGCGGCGTTTGCTGAGCCAGCGCCGCATTCGGAGCGTGCGGCTGAGGATCGGCTTGTTGCCAGGCGTGCTGGCTGGGGTCTTGCTGCGCTTGACGTTCCTGGACTTCAACCCGCGTGGCTTCTTGAGCTTGGCGGTCTTGCTGCTCCCGCTGCTGGTTGTCTTGGGCTTGGCGCTCCTGCACCTGACGTTCCTGGACATCCCTTTCCTCACGCTCCTGCAGCTCGCGTTGCTGGCTGGTCTGTGCCTGCCGCTCCTGCACTTGCCGCTCTTCTAGCTCACGCTGCTGCTCTGCTTGTCGCTGACCCTCCAGCACCGCGTGCGCCTGGACCGATCGTTCGCTTTTTGAGCTGTCTTCGTGCTCAGGCTGTGCCTGCTGGAGGTGCTCGCGCACTTGCGCGACGTGTTGCTCTTGCGCAAGACGATCTTGCTGTTCGCGTTCTTGCCGCGCCTGCGCCGCGACAGAGGCTTGCATGCGCGCCTGGATATCCAGCACCTGCTGCGGATTGGACGACTCGGAGGCCGAGGTGTCCGCGTCTGCCGTTCCCTCAGGCACGCGCCCTAGGCTTGGCGACTGTAGTCGATTGCCTTGCGCCTCGCTCAACGCCTGCCGGATGTCCTCGCTGCTGGTCACCGCCACCACACGAGTGATTCCATCGCTGCCGCGCTGTAGGTGCGCGATGGGGCTGTCATAGCCGTATTGACCGGACTCATTGCGTTGTAGCTGCTGCATGGTCGGCCCGGTGATGCCATTGGCTTCCATAGTCCGCCGTGCGGCCAGCTCCACGGCCTGCTGGGTCTGCGGGTTGACGTTGAGATCGACGCCTGCGGCCCGGTAACGGTGCAGCAGCTCGTTGTGATCCATCTGCGCCGCCGTGGGCGCGGGAAGCGCCTGGAGCGCTGCCAGGGTCTCCTGGGCACGCTCCAACGACGGCTGGCGCACCTGATTCGTCAGCTCCAGTTCGACCGCCAGATTGCCAGTGGCCTCCCCATCCCTGCCGGCCCACTGCCCGGCCTCGTTCCGCTGGTAGACCTGCCTGTCGTGTCCCAGCACGAGACCTTTCTTGGCGAGGGCGCTTTCCACGGCTGCCGGCACCTCCACCCCATAGGCCTGGGCGCGCTGGGCAGCATGGTTTTCCAAGTAGGCGGCCGCGATGGCTTCGCGCCCGGTGGCAATGTTGCTTTCGATGCGGCCCAGCGCTTCTTGGTTGAGCTGCTGCGCGCGTTCCGGAGAGGCGGTCTGGTGCTCGTAGCTGCCCCGGTCGTTGGCACCGGACACGGCGGTTTTGACTTGGCGTTCCCATGCCTGGCTCTCAGGATTGCGGTGCCAGTTCTGGTTGTCCAACCCGACTTGGTCGCTGGCCCGTGCAGGGAGGTTGAACGGGTCTTGCGGTGGAGGAGCCTTGCCCAGCGCCAACTCCACTGCCTTGGCGTTGGCCAGCGCGCCCAGTTCCTGGGATTTTTCATAGCTGGCGACCACGGGCTGCTCGCCGCTCGTGCGCCGGCCATCCGGAGCGAGCTCGATGGCCGCTTCGCGCTGCCAGTTGCGACCGTTGAACTGCCACTCCACGCCAGCCTTGTCGGTCTGGTGGTAGATGGCGCGGTTGTCCAGCAGATCGGCGCCCTTGTCGAACGCCTTGCTCATCAACAGCGCATCGCCTACCACCAACGCCGCAGGCACGAAGCCGCTGCCGCCCAACGCTGCTGCCGTGGATGCACCTCCAGCCCAGCCGCCGACGTTACGGGCCAAGGCATGGGTGACCTCGGACTGCGCGGCGGTGGCATTGCCTTGTTCCAGCAACTCGGCCGAGCGGCGGGCGGTCACCACCGCATCGGCACCGGTCACCAGCAAGCCGCCCGAACGCACCAAGGTGCTGGCCGACGCATTGCCCAGCAATACTTCCATGGACGCTGCACCGGTTTGACCGCGAGGAACTCGCAAAGGCCTGGCGGCTTCCTCCCCCAAGGTGTTCTCAACCAGGGCCACGCCCCCCGGCGATATGGTCAAGCGTCCGCCGTGGTAAGCGTTTGAGATGGCTTGAGACAGACCATGTCGCTGAAGCTCGGCCGCGCCACCACGGGTCAGGGGGTTGGGGACACTCTGGATATGCTGGAGCGTGCTCGCCACACGGGCTTCTGTATGCGTCACCGCCGCCCAGCCGTTATCCACCGCCGCATAGCCCTTCAGACTATGAAGTTGCACGGCATGGGCTTGCCCATAAGCGACTTCGTTGCGAAAGAAGTTCTGGACGCCTGGACGGATGTCGTCAGGCCTCAACCCCAATGGAGCGTTGGTGTGCAGGTCGCCTCGAATGAGGCCCACACGGACGGTATCGCGCAGCGTTTCCACACGCCCGGCGATGCGCTCCAGAGCATCCGCATCGCCCGCTAGCGCTCCCACTCCGTCTGGGGTCTGCTCCAAGCGCCATAACCTCTGCCGTAGCCCGACTTGGTAGTCAGCGATAGGCCCCCCGCTATGCGGGGTGATGCCCAGGGTCTGCGCAAACGCGGGGTTCGATGGCAGGAACAGTCGGTTCTCCGGCGCGTGAATATCGAAATGCCCCGCGTTCGACAACGCTTTGAGCAAGGGGCTTCGATCCAGTGTCTGTTGCTCGATGGCGTGGTGGTCTTGGAAAACAGGCCTGCTGCGAGGCATGGGTCGGGTTCCTTCCTAAACCGTCGGGCTTGCGCGACTAGATATCCGAAGCGTCGATCAGCCAAAGGCCGTCGGCGTCAGTATCGGTCGCCATTCCGGCCGCCGTCACGGCGTCCTTGAACACCTGATCGCAGAAGACTGCACCGGTGTAAGGGGTCTTGAACACGTGAGCGTCGCCCAAACGCTGGCGGTCAAAGGTAACGCTGGCCCCGCCCGTCAGATCGTAGAACTTGCCGTTAACGAACGGCTCTGTGGTGTCAACAAAGAGTTGTGAGGCCACTTCATCCAACGCGTCGATTTGTTGGACCACGTCGCAAAGGAAATGTCGCGGACCAGCACTACCGTCGGCAAGGCGGTAGTCCACTTCTGCGAATGCAAACGCGTGGGGATCGACCGTTGCCATGACTTGCTGGAGCCGCTCAGACACCAGCCAGTAGCCGCTGAACCCAGGTTCTAGGTCCAAAGGTGGCGGGCCTTTGCTGGGGTTGTAGACCAAGCGCGGGGTCTCGCGAAGGGGTGGGAAGCCGCCACCTTCGGGGAGCAGAATCAACCGCGGTGGCGAAAGCAGCCGGTCTAAATTTTCGAAGACCACGCCGTTGGTCGGCCCGTTTATCTTGCCCGCCTCAAGGATGAAAAACTCGCCGGACTTTGGACGACCGGAGGTTGTCGATTCCATATGCAACATTCCACCACCTCTCAGCTGACCAAGAATCTTACCGCCGCGTCTTCATTACGCCAATACGCCTGCTGAAAAGAGCACCTCGCTAGAGAAGCCACGTAGAATTTCCCAACCATCAAACGCGATTATTTCAGTCCAGCTCGAACCATCAGATCCAAAACCTTTCCTCCAGGGGATAGGCTAATCGAGGCGTGACGATGCGCTAGTGCAACGGGAACGATTGCACTTTCATACAAATCCATCTCGAAATGCCTAATGAGGTCGCAGGCCTGCTGGATCAAGGTCCCATAACGCACCGACTCGACCTTAGCCTTGGAAAACCCCGATCCACCTTTAGCACAGGTCTTGTCTTGAAACGGATAGGGTATTGCAAAGTTGAAAATCCGCCCACTTTCAGTTCGAAATAGAAAGTCCTGCCCGTAATAAGTCTCATTGCCGAAGTTATCAGACGGCGATTCAGCACCAGTGATGTATTGATTTCGATACTCATCGTCAACCACCCGCAACGATCCAGGTCTAATATGCTCTTCAATCAACTTTGCGTGATCCATCAAACCCCCAGTCTTCTGAAGACCCAAGACAAGCATGGGCCGAAGATTCCGACACGCAAGCTCTTCGTTGACTTGGCGACGTCCCCCCGCCCTGAGTAGCGGTCGGGTTTAGAGTCCGGGGTTGATGATATCGGTGTTTGCCAGATGTTGGGCATAAGCGGACGGCGTCATGCCGCCAATTGCTTTCTTCGGTCGGTCCTCGTTGTATTCGCGTCGCCAGCGTTCGATCTCGGTGCGCGCGTGCAGCAACGTCGGGAACCAGTGCTCGTTGAGGCATTCGTCGCGTAGTCGGCCGTTGAACGATTCAACATAGGCGTTTTGATTTGGCTTGCCGGGTTGGATTAGCCGTAGTTGCACACCACGGGCATGTGCCCAGACGACCATCGCTTTGCCGCAAAACTCCTTGCCGTTGTCGGTGCGGATCACCTTCGGTAAACCGCGACTGTGTGCCAACCGATCCAGCACGCGCGCAACGCCGTGCCCGGAGATCGCGCGTTCCACCTCGATGGCGACCGCTTCGTGCGTTGCGTCGTCCACGATCACCAGACACTTGATCACTCGGCCGTCGGCGGAGCGGTCGAACACGAAGTCCATCGACCACACCTGGTTGGCCTGCGCTGGCCGCAGCAGCGGCTGACGCTCGCCAACCGGCACCTTCTTGCGCTTGCGGCGCCGCACTTGTAGCTGCTGCTCGCGATACAACCGCTCCACGCGCTTGTAGTTCACCAGGCGTCCTTCCTGTCGCAGCTTGAGATAGATCATCCCCACGCCGTAGCGGCGATGGCGATGCGCCAACGCAAGAATGCGCTCGCGCAGTTCGCCATTGCGGTCTTGGCGTGGGCAATAGCGCAGCGCGCTGGCGCTCATGCCGATCGCCGCCAAGGCGCGACGCTCGCTGGCACCACGCCCGATCCACTCGCGCACCAGCGCACGACGCGCCGGTGCGCTCACCACTTTTTTCGCAACGCATCCTTGATCAGGTCGTTCTCGAACAACTGCTCGGCCAGCAACTTCTTTAGCCGCGCGTTCTCGGCCTCAAGATCCTTGAGCCGCTTGGCGTCGGGCACGCTCATTCCGCCGAACTTGCTGCGCCACAGGTAATACGAGGCCTCGCTGAAGCCATGCCGCCGGCACAGATCCTTGATCGCCACACCGGCATCAGCTTCGCGCAGGAAGCCGATGATCTGTTCTTCAGAAAAACGCTTCTTCACGTCCAATCTCCTTGGGGTAGGGAATTGGACTCCAAACTGAGGTGCTACTCAAAATTGGGGGGACGTCGCCACTCCAAAGGTCCCTCTAAAACAAAGCGCTGAGTCGTGAGTCCTTGCCGGCGCAGTCCGACCAGATGGCCAAACACTTGATACGGCGTCAGCTCGGACGGAAGGAGCGGCAAGTGCATTCGATGAGCATGAGCGTTAAGCGCATCACGCCGCTCAGTGAGCTGCTCAATGATGGGTTTGGTATTCTCCCGCTTGGGATCGCCAAGGCTGAGCGTTTGACGGAGCTCTTCCAGCAATGTTCGCTTGTTAGCCTTGTTGCTGTGCAGCTCAAGGCACGCCACGCCGACACCCACGTAGTCCAAGCGCCGTTTCACGACTTCCAACGCAGCCATCTTCTCCGCAACGAAGAGCACCTTCTTCTTCTCAGAGATGGCGGCAGAGATGATGTTTGCGATCGTTTGTGACTTGCCCGTTCCTGGCGGCCCTTGCACCAAGATGCTGTTGCCCTGCAGAACGTCATGGACAACGAGCGCCTGTGACGAGTCGCAGTCGACAACGTGAAGCATCTTCTCGATGGAGATGATTTCATCGACGTTTGCGTCTTCGCTAGTGATTTCTGCGCCCGGGAACCCATCGGTCACCACGCCACGAAGAGACGCAATCGCCTGCATGCCGCCAAAGCTCTCCCACACGGCTGGATCCAGGTCGCGATACATCATGAACTTCGCGAAAGAGAACAAGCCGAGAACAGCATCGTTGGGGCAGACATCCCATCCGATGCGTCCTTCCGTCATCTCCTTCACAGACCCGATATATGCATCGATATCTAGGGTTTCGAATTCCTCGATGTTCGGCAGACGCAAGCCAAACTCGCGGTGCAAGAACAACTGAAGGGAGAGATTCGCTTGGATGTCGTCCCCGGACCACTTCAGGTGGAACTTTTCACCCGCTGTGCTGCGTTCGAGTTGCACAGGGATTAGAACCAATGGCGCATAGCGATCGGTCTGCGGCGTAGAGGTAGCACGCCACTTCATATAGCCAACCGCTAGATAGAGAACATTGACGCCCTGCTCTTCTTGGAGCGTTCTTGAATCCGTGTAGAGATCCAGCAAGCGCTTCTGTAGTCCCGATGAGGTCAGCCTCGTCGAAAGGTTCGCATCCCAGTGACTCAGGACGCGCCCTTCTTCGTCCAACTCAAAGTCAGGCTGCTCAACCAAGGTGGGATCTTCCAACCCCTCGTCAAGATAGGTAATGGACTCAGATGGCATCTCGCTCAGATCCAAGCCTTCACCCTGCTCCTGCTGGGAAGGGTCTTGCTTGCCTGGAATGAAGGTGAAACGCTTGCCGTCCACGACCAAAGTTTGATACATGGCCTTGGCGAGCTCGTTTACGACCTCAATGGTGCGAGCACGGCCGCCGCGCGGCGTATGAAGAAGCCGATTGCGCGTAGACAAATCCAAGAGTTCGAGCCTAGCCCTCTCGACCTTGTCCTTCAGCGTTCCGCTTCCCCGGAGGGAAGAACTCTCTTCCGTGCTTTGCACTGACACCTGATCCATCGCAATCCCTTCTGTGGAAAGGGGCGGAGGTGCCAACCAGATGTGGCGGTCGAAGTGCGCCGCCCCGAACGGCCCAGCGCTATAATGCGCGCAACGCCTCGCGCAATCCATACCGGGGGCAAGCTGCCAGCGGGGGCGTATGGGCGAGCTTCGGAGCACCGAAATCCACTGGGTCGTATCCAGCTACATCGGCGTGGAGGGCGGTTACTTGGGTGACTTCACCTACCGGACCCACAAGGAGTTTTACAGCGCCTACTGTGACCTGGATCTTGACCCAGAAGCTTTCCCTGGCAATACGACCCGCGAGCGCTTCATCGCAGTCTTAAAGGCGGCACCCGCGCTCACGCAAGCAGCGATCTTGCGGGGGATAGCACGGAAATATCCACCGGGAACCGAACATCAGCGCACCGCGTCCGCTTATCAAAAGCTTCTTGCGCTGGCAAAGCGCTGCGCCGACGGCCTATCTGTAGAGACTGTCAGCCCGCAAATCAGCAGCGATCTGTTGCAGCGCGCCTTAGCTGATGCGGCCACGCTGATGGGCACAAGCGGACCCACACATGCGGTAGACCGTGTGCATACCGCGATGCACGCCTACCTCAAAGCGGCCTGCCGAGCTCAGGACATCGAGATTCCGCCCGGCGCAACGATCACGAGTCTGTTCAAGTTGCTGCGGCAACAACACCCTGGCCTCACGGATCTGGGCCCACAGCCCGACACCATGATCAAGGTGCTCTCATCCCTGAGCAATGTCATGGATTGCCTAAATCCAGCTCGAAACAATGCGAGCTTGGCTCACGCGAACGATGAGCTGCTCGAGCGCGATGAGGCGTGCCTGGTCATCAACTCCGCGCGCACGATTTTTCAATACCTGGACGCAAAGCTTCGCTGATGACCAAGTAGAACTTTCTAGCAGGCTGCCGTCCTCGCACGACGCGTTGATAGGGACAGGGGGGCCGCAGCAGTTGCAGAACGGCAGAGGCATTTGCTTCACAGATGTTACGACTTCAACGCATTTATCTAACGATCTCCAGCACATGGAGCCTGGTCACAACTTTGCCAATCCGCGGTTGACCCGCTCAGCTCGCTGTTAGATACATGTCGCAACCGCGTGCCACTCCGTGGCAAAGCCCACCGTATTTCTTGCGCCACACATAGAACGTCGCCTCCGCAATGCCCATCTTGCGACACACCTCGCCAACCGCCATCCCCAGCTCGACCTGCTTGAGCGCGTATGCGATCTGCTCTTCGGAAAATCGGGACTTCTTCATCGCCTGATTCCTCGTGATCCACGGGGCCCATGCGGGGCGAAGTCTCTACTTTACGTCGGCACGGTTTTTTTAGGGGGTGGGTCAATTTAGCCATCAACAAAAACGGCGCTTCCTTTGTCGCAGAGAGACAGCTAGCCAATGATACATGCGCGTCTTGAGCGGAGTAGCCCGGTTGGACAGCTAGTTCTTGGCGCGAGCGTTGCTCAGCGGGCCACCATGTCTCTCTCTGTAGAGTCTTTCTGCCAGTCCTGGCATACGAACCTCTCTGCGACTCGGTGATCCGGCCCACAAATCATAGGCGCAAGGAATTGCCGCAAATAACCCGACAGCCAAAGGAGCCCATTTCTGCCAATGCGCAACTGCGGCAACCGTGGCGCCAGGAACAAACGAGCCAAGAAGCACGAGCGCGACAGCCGTCCACCCTGCCCGCACAGTTGAGTCCCAACGCATCTCTTCTTCAGCGATTTCCGCCATCTGCTTCTCAACATCCACTCGACGCGAGCCTTCTGGCGCATCAGCAAGCCATCTGTCCGCCTCAGTCCACGTAACGTAAGTCAAGGACTCCGCGCCCATTCGGTTAGGCGCCGTGCCGGGAATACGCTGAATCCACTCAACCAGCAAACCGAGGACGGACAGTAATGGCGGCAACAGGAGAGGCACCACGATCCTCACCAAAGCACCGTAGGCCAGCACGACCAAGACGAGGGCGGCAGGCCGGTCGGAGATCGTCGACCAACGAAGATTCCAAACATTGGTGCCTGTGGAAAGGACAAGAACTACGTCCGCAAGAAGCACAAAACCGAATAGGCGCAGTTGAGCTCTAAAGTCATGCGCCTTCTCCAAAAAGTTCCACTTATCCGTATCGACGTCCACACCTTACCCCAGTCACATAAAATTTAATACAGATAACATCAACCATCCCATTCATCCTTAAGAAGCAACACACCATCTTCAGCGAAGATGACTCCTCGCAACGAGGCAAGACTGCTCACCCCAAAAAACCTCGATACCAACCCTTGACAGAAGCCTGCAAAGTGCTATCAAAGAAAAGAAACTAAGGATACATCAACATGACCATTGAAGATTTCTGGAACAAAGCATTCCTGTCAGCTCTTGCGAGGCTGCCAGTAGAAGAAGCCAAACGAACAGCAGACGATGCTGTGGAGGCAGGCATTGCACACTGGCAGCAGCACATCCATGACTGGTCCGATCCAGGCATCACGCTTTGGAAGGACCAAGAAATCTCCGAGGTTCCGTATAGCTCCGTTGGATGAAATAGCTATCTCGGACCGCGCCCACGGACAGATGGCTTTACGTGCTTCGATCTCTGCAGGCTGTTATACAAAGCTACTGCGGCTGTGAACTCGGCCTCATTGATAACCAACCTGGATTTCAACTTAACAGTGTCGTAGATGACGAAGCACATCACTGGCTGTTCGGCGGGCTCTAAGGGCTCACCGAACTCATCTACGATCACGATGCGAAAAAGGGAAAAACCACTGTTAGGATCGAATGATTTTGGAACCAAAGTCTCAGATGACCTTTTCCGCCTTTCAGCGATCCGCTTCGCCAGCTCTGGGGAATCCGCAGCCCTTTGCGCCCAAAGCTCTCTCACACCAGCCGAAATTATCGACCATCCTCCGCTCTGTATTTTTGAAAACAGCTCATCGAATTCTCCTTCCACTAGCCGAACCAGACCAGGGATCTTGACGTCAACGACAGCCAGCCCATCATTTTGCCAACTACCATCTGAGGCTTGAAGCTGCCTCTGACCGATTACGACTTTACCCGGCATAACCACCTCTCCTTTATGATCTCAAATCCGTCTTGATGAAGGGAATTGTTTAAGCACATTACTTCAGCTAACTGGAAAGGAAATCACTTTCGTGTGAAGCGCTGGAATCAGACCTCTGCGCACACTCCATCAGGAACGGAAAGTATCAAAATACCGATTTCATGATTCGTTGCGGCGAAGGAAGCTGTGCATCCAAGTCTCTCATGCGCTGAGCCGAGCGCTCTTGCCTCAGCTGTTCTGTGACGTCTGAGAATGCCGCTTCAATCCGCATAGCAAAATTTTCGCGAGCGCCGACGTCAGCCCAAGGCCACATCAGCACGTCACCAAGCGTCATCTCTACGATTCCCCCGGCGTTCAGCCCCTGAGCAAGGACCATTTCCGGAACCGTCAGCACGTGCCCCATGACCAAGCCGTCCTTGACCACCCATTGATGCGCAACATCCAAGCATTCCCTCGCCGTCTCCAAGGCCAGAATCCGACCAGCCTTCTTCGTCATTCGAGCCAACTGCTCCCTAAGGGCTCGAAGCTCAAGCTCCATCTCAAGCTCCCGCACCCGTTGTTTGTAAAGCTCCAGTTCATCGACCAAAAGTCGTTCTTTTATGGTCTTCACTGCTCGAGCTGACTGCCATTCTTCCAAATCGGCAAACCGGTATCGGACATGCTGATTGGCTCCACCATTCGCGCTTCCTGGCCCCTTCTGAAAGGCAGGACCAAGAGGCGGAGTCCGCCGCCGCCATTGTCCGAGCGTGTCCACGTGGACACCGAGAAATCGAGCTGCCGCCTTGCTGCTCACGGATGGGGTCAGGCCGGCCTTGGCCCGTTCCAACTCCCTGTCCAATGCAGCATCGGCCAGCGCGCGGTATTGCTCCTCGCTGCGAACGACCTCAATCATCCAGTGCGATCCTTCGGTTCCTGGGAGCGAAGATAGTAACGGGTTCGTCGCTCACCTCGTCTAAGCGCGGCCGATCCGTCCCCTTTAGCCTGTTCCACACTCGCGGGCTCATGGCGATCATGCTCTCCTCCACCCGGCCCATGGCCTCCCGGAGCTTGAACCATTCCTGCTCTGTGTAGCGTTCGGAGACCGCGGCCATGCGATCCGTTCCGACATCGGGCGTATGGTGGTGAAGCAACTGCGAGACGATCCGGCTCTCCCCAAACAGCAGCGCTGCATAGCGGCCCAGGGTTCGTCGGAAATCGTGCGTGGTCAGCCCGATGTCCACTTCGGCCCGCACATCCACGAGTCCAGCATCCCGGCGGACGTTGGCCACGATGCTCTTACTGTCGGAATAGTGTCCCGTCTTGCTGCGATGGGACCTAGCCGGGAAGACGAAGACCGACCGAACCAACGCGCGACGCGCCTGCTCTACTTCTTTCTCCAGCCTGTCTACCAAGTCAACACGGGCTCCGTTGGTCTTGGCAGCCTTCAGCAGCGCCTCGGCGTCTACCAATGCCTTCCTCGCCTCCACTTCATCAAGGCGCTCTTCGAACCGGCGCTCCAACACCTTTTGAGCGAAGTAAGTCACCGGCAAGTAGCGCTCCTCCCCGCTTTTGGTGTCGAACAGGTAGACCTGCGAGCCTGCACGGCGGGTGTAGGGGTTCACCTCGTCCGGCCCCGCCAGCCAGACCCAGGACACCTCCGACTGCCGCAGCTCACCAGGCGAACACCGGTCGAACCATCGAAGCTGCGCAGCCTCGCTGCGGCGAGTGCCCCACAACAAGGTCAACAGCAGATAGTCCGCCCCTGTGGCGTTCAATCCACCCTGCTCGTCCCGCCGAGCCAAAATCACCTTCAGCACCCGTGGCAGCGTGTCGTCGCCCAAAGGGTTTCGGACTTCCGCCCGCTCGTAGTGCCGGCGTAGCTCCTGGGCATCCCGGAGCATGTCGTCGTCGTGGATGACCTGAAACGGGTTGTAGCGCAGCACCGGCTCCCGCTGTTCCCGGGCAGCCGCCTTCCGTTCGCGCTTGAGCACTAGGTCAACCGCCCGCTTGGCATCGGTGAACGAATGTTCGGTGGAAGCCCGCCCGGCCGCCTTGACCCGCTGAAGGTATCGACCGCTGATGCCCAAGGCCTCCAGTTGCTGCGTCGAAAGCTCCGCCCAATCGGGATGATTGGCCAGCACAGTCCGCATCGGCGTCGGGATCCGATTGGACCGCACCATCGAGGATTTCCTCAGGTTCTCGAACGCCTGATGGATATCCCTATCCGTCAACCGCAGGATGGCCTTGTCTGCCAGCCCAACCTCAGCGCGCGCAAACCGAGCCAAGCTGTCCTGAACCGCGCGAACGCTGGCGGGCTTGGCCTTCTTGTTGCGGACCCGCTTCTCAAGATCTTCAATGTAAACGGCGAAGCAGTCCGCAAGCGTCAATCCCTTCAGTTCGACCAAGTGCTCGCTTCGAGCTTCCTGCCGAGACGGGTGCTCGCCCGTCTCTCGGACCACGGCCAGCTTCTGGCGGGCCAGTTCATAGGCCTGTTCGGGCCCCATGTCTGCGACGTTCCCAAGCGAGAACCGCCGCACTCCTGAGGGCCCTCTAACCACGACCTCGTAGGTCGTGCGGGTGGTCCCGACATAGAAGCCGAACCCCGTCGGGGCTCCTTGATTGCCATCCAATACGCGATAGGGCTTTCCAACATCTGCAGCCGGGCGCGGACCGATGACGGCCCTGCCCTGCTTGCCCTCAAGCGGGCCCTTGGCCACGCTCAACTCGCAGATCTGCCGGTAGGACAGCTTAAACTTGTTGCCTCGGCGACGCGGGGCATCAGCCTCCGTCGCAACAACCGTATCCATGGTCGATCCGCTCTGTGTCCGTCGCAACATCGATTTGATCCCGTTTGAGTGACCGCCGCAACAGCGGCGCAACAAAGAACACCGTTACTTGCCGTCAGTGACCCGGATTGACCGCTACAAACCGTAGGAAAGCTTCTTGCAAACCACTGATTCCACTGCAAAACCCTCGCTGAGCAAGGCAAGTGCCGAGCACACGCCCCTCATGAAGCAATTCTTCGCAGCCAAATCGGATTACCCCGACCTGCTGCTGTTCTTCCGCATGGGCGATTTCTACGAGCTGTTCTACGACGACGCGCGCAAGGCCGCGCGGCTGCTCGACATCACCCTGACCCAGCGCGGTAGCTCCGGCGGTGCGCCGATTCCCATGGCCGGGGTGCCGGTGCATGCGTATGAAGGCTATCTGGCGCGCTTGGTGGCACTGGGCGAGTCGGTGGCGATCTGCGAGCAGATCGGCGATCCGGCGCTGGCCAAGGGGCTGGTCGAGCGCAAGGTGGTGCGCATCGTCACGCCGGGCACGGTCACCGACGAGGCGCTGCTGGACGAACGTCGCGACACCTTGTTGATGGCCATTTCGCGCAGTAAACACGGCTACGGCCTGGCCTGGGCCGATTTGGCCGGCGGGCGCTTCTTGGTCAACGAAGTGGACAGCGTCGATGCGCTGGAAGCGGAAATCGCGCGCCTGGAACCGGCCGAGCTGTTGGTGCCCGACGAAGACAACTGGCCGGACTTCCTGCGCGGACGCATCGGCGTGCGGCGCCGGCCGCCGTGGTTGTTCGATGCCGACAGCGGGCGCCGACAGCTGCTGGCGTTCTTCAAACTGCACGATCTGTCCGGCTTCGGCATCGACGACAAACCCTGTGCCACGGCCGCCGCCGGCGCGCTGCTGGGCTATGTCGAAGAGACCCAGAAACAGCGCCTGCCGCATCTGACCTCGATCGCGATGGAAGTGGCCAGCGAGGCCATCTCGATGAACGCGGCCACGCGCCGGCATCTGGAGCTGGACACGCGTGTGGATGGCGATACGCGCAACACCTTGCTCGGCGTGCTGGACAGCACCGTCACGCCGATGGGTGGGCGTCTGCTCCGGCGCTGGCTGCACCGTCCGCTGCGCCTGCGCGATGTGCTGTTGCAGCGCCACCATGCGGTCGGCACGCTGATCGATGCAGGTGCCGATGCCGATCTGCGCGAAGCCTTCCGTGCGCTCGGCGATCTGGAACGCATCCTCACCCGCGTAGCGCTGCGCTCGGCGCGGCCGCGCGATTTTTCCACCTTGCGCGATGGCCTGGCGCTGTTGCCGAAGGTGCGCACGATCCTGGCACCGTTGGATTCGCCGCGCCTGCAGACGCTGCATGCCGAACTCGGCGAGCACGATGCCACCGCGCATCTGTTGATCAGCGCAGTTGCCGAGACGCCGCCGCTCAAGCTCAGCGACGGCGGCGTCATCGCCACCGGCTACGACGCCGAGCTGGATGAGTTGCGCCGCCTATCCACCAATGCAGATCAATTCCTGATCGACCTGGAACAACGCGAGCGCGCCAGCAGCGGCATCGCCACGCTCAAGGTCGGCTACAACCGCGTGCACGGCTACTACATCGAGATCAGCAAGGGCCAGGCCGAGAAAGCCCCGTTGCATTACAGCCGCCGGCAGACGTTGACCAACGCCGAACGCTACATCACCGAAGAACTCAAGAGTTTCGAAGACAAGGTGCTGTCCGCGCGCGAGCGTTCGCTATCGCGCGAAAAACTGCTGTACGAAGGTCTGCTCGACGCACTCGGCACCGAGCTGGAAGGTCTCAAGCGCTGCGCGGGTGCCTTGAGCGAACTGGATGTCCTGGCCGGCTTTGCAGAACGCGCGCAGGCGCTGGATTGGTCGCAGCCGGAACTCGATCATGCGCCGTGCCTGCGCATCGAGCGCGGCCGTCACCCGGTCGTGGAGGCGGTACGCGAGCAACCGTTCGAGCCCAACGATCTGGACCTGCACAGCGATCGCCGCATGCTGGTGATCACCGGCCCGAACATGGGCGGTAAATCGACCTACATGCGGCAGAACGCGCTGATCGTGTTGTTGGCGCATATCGGCAGCTATGTGCCGGCCAGCCGTGCGGTGATCGGGCCGATCGACCGCATTCTCACCCGCATCGGCGCCGGCGACGACCTGGCGCGCGGGCAATCCACCTTCATGGTGGAAATGGCCGAAACCAGCTACATCCTGCATCACGCCACGCCGCAATCGTTGGTGCTGATGGACGAGATCGGCCGCGGCACCTCCACCTACGATGGCCTGGCACTGGCCGATGCCGTCGCGCGCCATCTGGCGCAGACCAACCGCTGCTACACGCTGTTTGCCACGCATTATTTCGAGCTCACTGCGCTGGCCGACGAATCGCATGCCGGTGGCGCCAGCGGCATCGCCAACGTGCATCTGGATGCGGTCGAACATGGCGAGCGTCTGGTGTTCATGCATGCAGTGAAAGATGGCCCGGCCAATCGCAGTTTCGGCCTGCAGGTGGCGGCGCTGGCCGGCCTGCCCAAGGCGGCGGTGACGCAGGCGCGGCGGCGGCTGGTGGAACTGGAACAACGCGGCGGCGAAAGCCACAGCGCGCAGATGGCGCCCACCGCGCTGGATGCGCCACAACAGTTCGGGCTGTTCACCGCACCCTCCTCCGCTGCACAGGAAGCCTTGCAGGCGCTGGACCCGGATGAGCTCACTCCCAAGCAGGCGCTGGAGGCGCTGTATCGGTTGAAGGCGTTGCTTTGAGGTGCCGGGATTGGGGAGTCGGGATTTGGGATTCGTAGGAGCGGGGCTGCATGGCTGACGTTTGCTGCGCGTGCGGATGCTTTGCCATGCGGGAATTGGTGATCGGCTTGATGCTGTTTTGCGGAGGTTTGTTAGCAGAATTTGGAAACCGTCGAGGCATGGTTGCGTGATTGCGATGTCCTGCATCGCGCCGTGCGTAACGCGCGGCGTGTGCTTGCCGCCGGATTGATCTGTCGGCGCGACGGGCGCACCCTGCCGCAACGCTTCGCCAGACAGGAAACCTTCCGATGACCATGTCCGCTTCGTTGACCGATCAACTTGCCGCGCAATTGCAGGGCCCGCAGCTGCAGCAACTCGCCGGCCGCCTGGGCATTGCGCCTGAGCAGGCGCAGTCGGCAGTGCAGGCCGCGCTGCCGTTGCTGATGGGTGCGCTGGGCCGCAATAGCCAGCAGGCCGGTGGCACCGACGCGTTGCTGGGCGCACTGCAACGCGACCATGCCGCCAGCCCGGACCTGGGCAGCTTGCTCGGCTCGTTGTTGGGCGGCTCGGCCACCGGTGCGCAGGGCAACGGTGCCGGCATTGTCGGCCATCTGTTCGGCGACAAGGCGCCGCAGGCCGCTGCCGGCCTGGGCCAGGCCACCGGGCTGGAGACCAGCAAGGCCAGTCAGCTGTTGCAGTTGCTTGCCCCGATCGTGATGGCATATCTGGCCAAGCGCTTTCTGGGCGGCGATGCCACAGCCAGCAGCCAGCTCGGGCCTGCGCTGGCACAGGAACATCAGCAGGTGCGCAGCCATCCCGACGCCGGCGGGTTACTGACCAGCGTGCTGGACCAGGACGGCGACGGGCAGCTGGGCATGGGCGACGTCATGAAGCTGGGCGGCAGCCTGTTCGGCAAACGCTGAGCCAGCAGGCCAACCGGGCGGCCGCCTCTGTTGCAGATGCGGATGACGGCCTGCAACCCCCATGCAATGGGCGTGCGGCACGCCGGTCGGGCACCGGCGTGCTATCCATAGTGGCACGCTATCGATATGGTTGAATAATTCGAATTCACCAAATGATCGATGCTCCTTATCGTGTGCGCAACGCCGCCATGATGAGCCCGCCTGATGCGCGTCCTTGCGATCTCCGCCCGCTCCCGGTCGACCTATTCCGGGCCTTCCAGGCAGGCGCTAGCATCGACGAACGCAGCGGCCACGTCAGACCGGTATCGCTCGTACCTTCCCGCAATCCCGATGACCCAGCCTTAAGCCCCGTCCGCCACTTCGACTCCAACAGCACGTGTCTGCAACCTTCGGCACGCAGCTCCCCAAGTGCTCCCGCACACAGGTATTGCCATGACCACCGAAGCAAAGTGCCCGTTCAACCACGCCGTCGTCGGTACCGGAACCACCAATCGCGATTGGTGGCCCAAGCAGCTGCGCGTGGATCTGCTCAGCCAGCATTCGAGCAAATCCAACCCGCTGGGCCAGTCGTTCAACTATGCCGACGCATTCAAGCGCCTGGACCTGCAGGCGCTCAAGCGGGACCTGCATGCGTTGATGACCGATTCGCAGGACTGGTGGCCGGCCGACTTCGGCCATTACGGCCCGCTGTTCGTGCGCATGGCCTGGCATAGCGCCGGCACCTATCGCATCGGCGATGGACGTGGCGGTGGCGGACGTGGGCAGCAACGCTTCGCCCCGCTCAACAGCTGGCCGGACAACGTCAGCCTGGACAAGGCGCGTCGCCTGCTGTGGCCGATCAAGCAGAAGTACGGCCAGGCCATTTCCTGGGCCGACCTGATGATTCTCACCGGCAACGTCGCGCTGGAATCGATGGGCTTGAAGACCTTCGGTTTTGCCGGTGGCCGCGAAGACACCTGGGAGCCGGATCAGGACCTGTACTGGGGTCGCGAAACCAAGTGGCTGGGTGGCGACGACCGCTACTCGCGCGGTTCGCCGGGCGTGGACGAAGCGCACGGGGTGCTGGTGAAGGACGACGACAGCCAGGTGCCGCATACCCGCGACCTGGAAAACCCGCTGGCCGCGGTGCAGATGGGCCTGATCTACGTCAATCCGGAAGGCCCGGACGGCAACCCCGACCCGATCGCCTCCGCGCGCGACATCCGCGACACCTTCGCGCGCATGGCCATGAACGATGAAGAGACCGTGGCGCTGATCGCCGGCGGCCACACCTTCGGCAAGACCCACGGTGCCGGCCCGGCCAACAACGTGGGTGCCGAACCCGAAGCCGGCGAGCTGGAAAGCCAGGGCTTGGGCTGGCATAACCGCTACGGAAGCGGCAAGGGCGCCGACACCATCACCAGCGGCCTGGAAGTCACCTGGACCACCACGCCGGCGCAGTGGAGCAACGATTACTTCGACCATCTGTTCGGTTTCGAGTGGGAGCTGAGCAAGAGCCCGGCCGGCGCGCACCAATGGGTGGCCAAGAACGCCGACTCCATCATTCCCGACGCGCACGACGCCTCCAGGAAGCATCGCCCGACGATGCTGACCACCGATCTGGCGCTGCGCTTCGACCCGGTGTACGAAGCCATCTCGCGGCGTTTCCAGCAGCATCCCGAACAATTCGCCGATGCCTTCGCACGCGCCTGGTTCAAGCTCACCCACCGCGACATGGGCCCGCGCTCGCGCTACCTGGGCGCTGACGTGCCTGCTGAAGAGTTGGTGTGGCAGGACCCGGTGCCGGCGGTCGATCACCCACTGGTCGATGCGCAGGACGCCGCCGCGCTCAAGCAGACCATTCTGGCCTCGGGCCTGAGCGTGGCGCACCTGGTGTCCACTGCGTGGGCGTCGGCCTCCACGTTCCGCGGCTCGGACAAGCGTGGCGGCGCCAACGGTGCGCGCATCCGCCTGGCCCCGCAGAAGGATTGGCAGGCCAATCAGCCCGAGCAACTGGCCAAGGTGCTCGCAACGCTGGAACGCATCCAGGCCGACTTCAACGCTGCGCAATCGGGTGGCAAGAAGATCTCGCTGGCCGACCTGATCGTGCTGGCCGGTAACGCCGCAGTGGAACATGCAGCGCAAGCCGCCGGCCACCAGGTCACCGTGCCGTTCGCACCCGGCCGTACCGATGCGTCGCAGCAACAGACCGATGTGGAATCCTTCGCCGTGCTAGAACCGGTGGCCGATGGCTTCCGCAACTTCGCCAAGCGTCGCTACGCAGTGCCGGCCGAAGCGCTGTTGATCGACAAGGCCCAGCTGCTCACCCTCACCGCGCCGGAGCTGACCGTGCTGGTCGGCGGCCTGCGCGTGCTGGGCGCCAATGTCGGCGACTCGAAGCATGGTGTGTTCACCAGCCGTCCCGGTGTGTTGAGCAACGACTTCTTCGCCAACCTGCTCGACATGCGTACCGAGTGGAAGGCCACCTCGGAGGCGAGGGACGAGTACGAAGGCCGCGACCGCAGCACCGGCGAACTTCGCTGGACCGGCACGCGCGTGGACCTGGTGTTCGGCTCCAACTCCATCCTGCGTGCGGTGGCCGAGGTCTACGCCAGCGCCGATGCGCAGGAAAAGTTCGTGCACGACTTCGTTGCCGCCTGGACCAAGGTAATGCAGCTGGATCGTTTCGATCTGGCCTGAGCGTGCTCACTCTCACGCACCTGCCAACACGCAGGTGCGTGTGCCACCTAATGCAAACGCCCCGAATCGCCGGGGCGCGCGCTACAACGCGTCGATATCGCCCAATGCCGTGATCAGGCGGCGCGCACGCTTGTCCGGTTTACCCTCGGGCGCACGGTAACCGGTGCGCTCGGCCGCGCGCTGCAGGCGCCATTGCGCGCGGGCCTCGCGCGAACTGTCGGTTTCGATGTAGAGCGCCTGTGCGACCGGGGCCGGGCCGCGCACATCGCTGAGCGCGGCAACGGTGATCTCGAAGATTTCGCCGCCGCGGTCGATACGCAGTCGTTCGCCGCTGCGCAGCGCACGCGACGGCTTGGGACGCTGACCGGCCACGTCGACCTTGCCGGTCTCCACTGCATTCTTGGCCAGGCTGCGCGTCTTGAAAAAGCGCGCTGCCCACAGCCAGACATCCAGCCTGACCGTCATCGCCCGTTCCAGCTCTAGATTCATTCGTCTCGCGGTCTCGTGTCGTGCGTTGGCTAGCGCAGCACGCCTTGCATGCGTGCAAGCGCTGCGATCTTGCGCAAACGCCGGCTCGCTTGCCGGCGCCTTCGGCGACGATGGTGTGCGCCACACCCGATGTTTGGGCAACGACTGCGGAACTCAAGCGGGCAGAACCAGGTGCGGCCTGGTCCGCACCGCAGGGCAGCACCGCCAGCGGACCGTCGCCGCCGCTAGGTGTTCGTCGTGTCCACGGTGCGCGGCATGTCCGGGTTCGGATGCGCCGCAATCAACGCATCGTCGGCAGCGTTGGCACGCAGTGCCGCAGGTCGGGCGGCATGCCGTTGCGCGAAGGCAGTAAACGCAGGCCGCGGCTCCAGCATGCCGGTACGCGTGTAGAAACCCACCACCGCCGCCATGTACAGGTCGGCCGCGCTGAAGCACGCGCCGGCCAGGTATTCGCGGCCCGTGATGGCCTGTTCCAGGGCCTGCAGCACGTCCGCTTCGTGGCCGTAGCCGGCGCTGCGTGCCGGTGCCAGCACGCCGCTTTCCTTCGCGGTCAGCAGCGCCTCCACTGGGCCGGCCAGGAAAAACAGCCAGCGGTAATAATCGGCGCGCGCCGGCGATCCCGGCGGCGGCGCCAGATGCCGCTCCGGCACCAGGTCGGCCAGGTAGGCACAGATCGCCGCGTTTTCGGTGACGACCGTCTCGCCATGGCGCAGCGCCGGCACCTTGCCCATCGGGTTGATCGCCAGATAGTCCGGCGCCTTCATCGTGGTGCCGTAGTCGAGGATGACCGTCTGGTACGGCAGGCCGGTCTCCTCCAGCATCCAGCGGGCGACACGGCCGCGTGACAACGGGTGGGTGTAGAGCACGATCTCGGTGGACATGGGCAGACTTTCCTGGTGGACAGCCTGCAGTCTGGTCCTGCCCTGCTGACAGGTGCTGTCAGCAGTCGGCTCCGTAGCCGGTCGCCGCGCGCCAGCGCTTGATCAGCAGATGCCGGCGCGAGGGATAGCGTTCGCCATCGTCGGCCAGGGCCAGCACCCGGTCGGCGCGGAAATGGCGGAAATCGCCGCGCAGTTCGCACCACGCGGCGATCATGCCGTAGCCGCCAAGAAAGGCCATCGCGAACGGCCAGACCCGCCGTTGCGAGGCAGCGCCTTCGGCATCGGCATAGTCCATCCGCAGCACGTGTTCGAGCCGGATGCCGCGACGCAGGATCGGCAGCCACGGTGCGGGCGGTTGCGCGGCATCGGCCGCAGGCACCAGCAGCCCGCTGGTCTCGATCGATGCGCGCAGATTGCCGGGCAGCGTGGCGGTGATGCGCGCTACCGCACGCTGCGCCGCCTGCGCCAGTTCCGGATCGGCCTGGCGCGCCACCCAGCGCGCGCCCAGGGTCAAGGCCTCCAGTTCGTCCTCGGTGAAATTCAGTGCCGGCAGCAGGAAGCCTGGACGCAACACATAGCCGACGCCGGGATCGCCGAGGATGTCGGCGCCCTGCGCGCGCAAGGTGGCGATATCGCGATACAGCGTACGCAGGCTGACGCCCAGCGCAGTGGCGAGCTGCGCACCGGCCACGGGCCGACGCCGTCCGCGCAGGGCGTCGAGCAGATGCAGCAAACGGGTCGCACGGATCACCATCGCGACAGCATAGTGGGCTTTGCGTCCTTGCTGCCTTGGGCAGCATAGCGATCCTGCATTCGGGTCTTAGACGAACGGGCGCACCAATAGGAATCCAACCGCGATGCAGCGATCGGCCGGCGCATCAGCAGGCCAACTGTCGAACACGTCCGACCTGGCTGCGCCCCAGCCGACGCGCACTCCCCCATCCTCGCCAGGCTGCACCTGCCGCGTTGCCTATGCGGGCGCAAGCCTGCGGCAACTTCGCATGCCGCCGCCAGACAAAATGCGCAGCGTGCTCCACGATCAGCGCGCCCCACGCCGCCTCGCCGCCTCGCCGCAAGTGCGCTGCATCCGGGCTCACCTGGGCAATGCTAGTGTGCGCACCTTCTGCGCGACGATACGACTGCGATGCCCAAATCCGCTGTCCTGACCGAAGGCCCGATCGGCAAGAACCTGCTGTTGTTCGCGCTGCCGATCATGGCCGGCAACATCGCCCAGTCGCTCAACGGCTCGATCAACGCGATCTGGATCGGTCGCTATCTCGGCGAAGAAGCGCTGACCGCGGCGGCCAATGCCAACAGCATCATGTTCTTCCTGATCGGCTCGGTGTTCGGCATCGGCATGGCCTCGACCATCCTGATCGGCCAGGCGATGGGCGCACGCGATATCGCCCAAGCGCGCAAAGTGATGGGCACCAGCGCAAGCTTCTTCGGCGGGCTGTCGGCCGTGATTGCCGTGCTCGGCAGGTACCTGGCGCCGCATCTGCTGACCGCCATGGGCACGCCCGCCGCCTCGCAAACGCTGGCCGAAGACTATCTGCGGGTGATCTTCCTGGCGATGCCCACGCTGTATCTGTTCGCCTTCCTGTCGGCGGCCTTGCGCGGCACCGGCGATGCGCGCACGCCGTTCCGTTTCCTGTTGCTGTCGGTGCTGCTGGATATCGTGTTCAACCCGCTGCTGTTGTTCGGCATCGGCCCGTTTCCGGCATTGGGCATTGCCGGTGCGGCCTGGGCCACGTTGATCGCGCAGGTCGTCGCACTGGCCGGGTTGCTGGTGTATCTGCGCAACAAACGCCATGTCTTGTGGCTGGGCCGGAGCGACTTGCGCCTGTTTCGCATCGACCCAGCCATCCTGCGCGCGTTGATCGTCAAAGGCGTGCCGATGGGCCTGCAGATGGTGATGATCTCGCTGTCGATGATCGCCATGTTGTCGCTGGTCAATGGCTTCGGCACCGAAACCGCTGCGGCATTCGGCGCAGGATTGCAGCTATGGAACTATGTGCAGATGCCGGCCATGGCGGTGGGCGCCGCTTGTTCGTCGATGGCCGCGCAGAATGTGGGCGCCGGCCTGTGGCCACGCGTGGATGCGGTCGCACGTACCGGCATCGCCGCCAATTTCCTGATGACGGGCCTGCTGATCGTGCTGCTGATCCTGTTCGATCGCTGGACCCTGGCCCTGTTCCTGCCCGAAGGCAGCGCCACGCTGGAGGTTGCGCGGCACCTCAACCACATCGCGATCTGGTCGTTCCTGCTGTTCGGTGTCAGCTTCGTGGTCTCGGGCGTGGTACGCGCCACCGGTGCAGTGATTCCGCCGTTGTTGATCCTGGCGTTTTCGCTGTGGGGCGTGCGCGTGCCGTTGGCCAACGCGCTGCTGCCGCATCTGGGCGCCGATGCGGTGTGGTGGAGCTTTCCGATCAGTTCGGCCTGTTCGATGCTGCTGTCGCTGGCGTATTACCGCTGGGGCGGCTGGCGCAAGGCGCGCATGCTGACCGCACCCACGCATCCGTCGGAGCTTGCGGCTGCAGCGGAAGTACCCGCGCATCCGGCCTCACCGGTCGCCGACCCGGCCCCGCTCACCGACGCACCAGGCGCGCAGCAAGTACCGCGGACACCGCAGCGTTAGTTACGTTGGCGGCAGGCGTACCGCCGGGTCCGCAGCCATCCCGGGCGCATGCGCTTGGAACCGTCATGGGATCAGGGTAGCCAGCCTCCGTATCTCGACCACCCGCGATCGAGAACACGGGGTTGCTGAAGAATTCCCGCAAGGCGCAGTGTGCATCATGCGTGGATGCCGCAACCGGACAGGCATTCCCACAAACCATTCCCACAAACGCAAACAGCCGCCCGAAGGCGGCTGTTTGGCAGTGGCGGGACAGGCCCGCCAATGTGGCTCACTCGGCCTTGGCAGCAGCCTGGCGAGCGGCCTTGGCCTGCGCAGCGGCGGCCAGATCTTCCTTGATGCGGGCAGCCTTGCCTTCCAGACCACGCAGGTAGTACAGCTTACCGGCGCGCACCTTACCGCGACGCTTCACTTCGACCGAGTCGATGATGGCGCTGTGGGTCTGGAACACGCGCTCGACGCCGAAGCCGTGCGAGATCTTGCGCACGGTGAAGGAGGAGTTCAGGCCGGCATTCTTGGTCCCGATCACCACGCCCTCATAGGCCTGCACGCGCTCGCGGTTGCCTTCCTTCACCTTGACGTTCACCACAACGGTGTCGCCCTGGTTGAATTCCGGCAGCTTGCGCTGGATCTGGGCGGCTTCGAAGTCAGCCAGGATGGTCTTGTTGAGTTTGCTCATGGTGGGCACCGCGTGTCTGGTGATATTGGACCGGCAGTCGCCGCACGGCGATTGCTCGAGGTTCGTAGGAGGGCCAGACGCAAGGCTGGCCAGCAAGCCGCATATTGTACCCCAATCAATCTTGCAAGAGCTAGGGGTGAGCCCTTTATTTCTCGTCGTCCGGGGCGAGTTCGCGGCGAAACTCGTCCAGCAGACGGCGATCGTTCTTCTCCAGCCCCGCCTCGTCGAGCAGGTCCGGGCGGCGCAGCCAGGTCCGGCCCAGCGATTGCTTCCGGCGCCAGCGCGCAATTGCCGCATGGTTGCCCGAACGCAATACATCGGGCACATCGCCCCATGCATGGGTCGCCGGATGGCTGTAATGGGGGCAATCGAGCAGGCCTTGCGGGCCTTCGAAACTGTCCTGGGCGGCAGATTCGGCATCGTTCAATACGCCGTCCTGCAACCGCGCCACCACGTCCACGACAACCGCTGCACCCAATTCACCGCCGGACAATACGTAATCGCCGATGGAGATTTCCATCTCCACCGCCTGCGCCAGAAAGCGCTCGTCCACGCCTTCATAGCGGCCGCACAACAACACCATGCGCGGCAACTGCGCCAACTCGCGTGCGAGCGCCTGCGTGAGCGGACGCCCCTGCGGGCTGAGGTAGATCACGGGCGCTGGCCGCGTATCTGCGGCCTGCACCGTCTCCAGGCAGGCCCGCAACGGCTCGATCAGCATCACCATGCCGGGCCCGCCACCGAACGGACGGTCGTCCACGCGGCGATAGTTGCCCTGCGCATGCTCGCGCGGATTCCAGCCCTGCAATTCCAGCAAGCCGCGCTCCTGCGCACGCCCGACCACGCCGAACGCCGCGCATTGCGCGATGAACTCGGGGAACAGGCTGATGACGTCGATGCGCACTGGAGAATCGGGAGTCGAATTGGGGAATGGGTAGAGTCAAGCGCAGCGCCGAAGCACCGCTTTGATCAGAAATCCGGATCCCAGTCCACCACGATCAGGTTGGCGTCGAAGTCGACCGACTTGACGAAATCCGGGAACACGAACGGAATCATCCGCTCGCGATCGCCACGCACTACCACCACGTCGTTGGAGCCGGTGGAGAACAGGTGCGACACCGTGCCCAGCTTGACGCCTTCGACGGTTTCCACCTGCAACTCTTCCAGGTCCACCCAGTAATATTCGTCGGGCTTGGGCGGCGGCAACGCACTGCGCGCGACATAGATTTCAGTCCCGTGCATGGCTTCGACCGTGTCACGGTCGGTGACGCCGGGGAACACCGCAATCAGATTCTTGCCCTGATCGCGCCCACGCACGCCGCTGACCACCGACTCCTGTCCGGATGGCGCGCGCACGATCCACGGCTGGTACCGGAAGATAGCGGTTCGTGGCTCGGTCCAGGATTCGAGCTTCAGCTCACCCTTGACACCAAAAGCGCCGACAATCCTGCCTAACAGGATGCGGCGCTCGGTCTGCTTCATCTGCGTCGACTCTGGGCCAGGTGGCGACACCCGGCCCTCAAGATCAGGCCGCAGCGGCCTGAGACTTGGCTTCGCGATACAGGTTACGCACCTTGTCGGTCAGCTGCGCGCCGTTGCCGACCCAATGGTCGACGCGTGCGACGTCCAGCACGATGCGCGGCTCTGCGCCCTGGGCAACCGGGTTGTAGTAACCCAGGCGCTCGATGTTGCGGCCGTCGCGCGCGCTGCGCACGTCGGTCACGATGATGTGGTAGAACGGACGCTTCTTGGCGCCGCCGCGGGTCAGTCGGATCTTGACCATGGTGTTGTTTTCCTGAGTTGCCCAGTCGCCAGAGTGGCGCGGTAAGCCGACGATTATAGCGGGCTCCGGCGGCGAAGCCAAGTCACCCCTGAACCGCTCAGATCGCTTGCCAGGCCTGGGTTTGCAGGGCCTGCTCCAGAATTGCCAGCTGGGCGGCGGCGTCCGGCCACTGCACAGACCCGACCGCCGCCAACGCCTGTTGCCCACGCGCATTGCAGCTGAAGCCGCCATCGAATCCGTGGAGTTCGTCCAGCGTGACGGGGCGCGTGTCCTGCTCGATGCCAATCGCTTGCAGCCCGGCCTGCAGCAGCCGCTGCCGGGTGCCGGGCAAGGCCGGCCCCCGTGGCCACACGACCCTGCCCTGCTGCCACAGGCCCAGATTCCAGAATGCCCCCTCCACGAGCCGGCCTTGCGGATCGATCAGCAGCGCGTCGTCGAACCCGGCAAGCATTGCCTGACGGCGCAGTTGCAGCAGCGCAAAGGTGCCGACGTGCTTTAACAGCGGCTGCTCGCGCACGTAGCAGGCCGGCTGCGCGCGCACAGCAGTTGCTGGCATCTGCGCAGCGGGCGAGAGCGCGATCAACACATCCAGTGCAACGACGCGCGCTGGATCGCGCAGGTCGAAATCCTGCGAAAACACCGTGATGCGCACGCTCGCATCGGCACTGCCGGCGACCGACAATGCGGCCCGCAACTGCGCGCGAATGGCCTCAATATCGACGGCAGCACCAAACAGGGCTGCGCTGTCGTGCTGCAGCCGTTGCAGATGCAGGTCCAGCCCAAGCGCAGCGTTGTTGCGCACCTGCAGCGTGGTGAAGTGGCCGTAATTGTTCAACGCCGCGGCACTGAGCTGCTGCGCGGTGGCGGCCATGCCATTGCAGAAGATCAACGGCACAACAGCGCCTGCGCCTGTTCCCACCACTGCGTCACGACATGCGCAGCCGGCTGTGCAGGCGCCATCCAGGCGGATTGGCCGGCCCAGGCCTGCATCGCATCCAGACGGTTATCGCGCGCGGCCGCCTGGCGCATCGGCGCGGTGAGCCCGCGCTGCACCGGGTACGGCGCGGGTGGCGGTGCGTCTGCAGCGCTTGCTGCACTGACATACGCTGTGGTCAGCGCGCGCCCCAACCGGCCCGAGAATGCACGGGTTGGCTGGGTGTGCTCCGGCTCTGCCTGAGATAACGCGTCGGCCCAGGCGCTTGGCAATGCAGCTTCGGGCGTGCGTAGCAAGCCGGTGCCGATCTGTACCGCGCTTGCGCCCAAGGTCAGCGCTGCCGCGATGCCGCGCGCATCGGCGATGCCGCCGGCCGCGATGACCGGGACATCGAGACGATCGACCAGACGCGGCAACAACGCCAACAGCCCGGTCATCTGCTGCGCTGCGCGGCCGGCCTCGAACGCACCGCGATGACCACCGGCCTCGGCCCCTTGCGCAACCACTGCATCGGCGCCTGCTGCCTGGGCCGCAAGTGCTTCGTTCAAGGTGGTCGCGCAGGCGAACCAGGCGATCCCGGCATTCTTGAGACGTTCCACCTGATCGGGCCGAAAGACACCCATGATCGATGAGGCAACTGCTGGCCGCGCAGCGAGCAAGGCATCCAATTGCGCATCGAAATCGGCAGGTGTCGCATCGCCCGCTGTCTCCGCCACCGGCGGCCCCCACTGCGCAAGAAACGCGCGCAGCCGCGCCTCGGTGGCCGCATCGCGTGCAGGTGTCGGGTCGGGAATCCATAGATTGATCTGCGCAGGCCCTGCGCTGGCCTCACGGAATGCCGCCATCCACGCCACGATGTCATGCGGCTGCGATAACACCGCACCCATCGCGCCCATGCCACCGGCGTTGGCAACCGCCGCCGACAACGGCACCGGGCAGGCGCCGGCCATGGGACTGAGCAGGATCGGAGTCCGCACCCCAAAGCGCTGCTGGAAGGCATCGACGTTGGAAAACCTGGTCATCAATCACTTCGCACACCATGAGATGGCGCATGGTAACCGCGATGGAGAAACGCTGATGCCGGCACGGGCACGGGCACCTGCCGCGCCCGTCTACCTTGAAGTGGTCTGCCACGCCAGCACAAGGGCCAGCGCAAGATGCACGCAGTGCGCCTGCGAATGTCTTCGCAGCGCGGCGTACGCAGGTTGCTCAGCGGAACGGCATGCCGCCGCGGCCGCCCATGGCGCCCATCATGCCCTTCATGTTGCGCATCAGGCCCTTCATGCCGCCGCCGGCCAGCTTGCCCATCATCTTTTCCATCTGCTGGTACTGCTTCATCAGCTTGTTGACGTCGGCCGGCTGCATGCCGGAGCCGCGGGCGATGCGGGCGCGGCGCGAGCCATTGAGCAGCGCGGGGTTGCGGCGCTCTTTCTTGGTCATCGAATTGATGATGGCGATCATGCGCGGCACTTCCTTGCCGGTGACCTGCTGCTTGACGTTATCCGGGATCTGGCCCATGCCCGGCAGCTTGTCCATCAGCCCATGGATGCCGCCCATGTTCTGCATCTGCTCGAGCTGTTCCTTCATGTCGTTGAGGTCGAACTTCTTGCCCTTGGCGACCTTGGCGGCCAGTTTGGCGGCCTTTTCCTGATCGACGCTGTGCTCGACCTGCTCCACCAGCGACAGCACGTCCCCCATGTCCAGGATGCGGCTGGCGACGCGATCGGGATGGAACACGTCCAGCCCGTCGGTCTTTTCGCCGGTACCGACGAACTTGATCGGCTTGCCGGTGATGTAGCGCACGCTCAGTGCCGCGCCGCCGCGCGCGTCGCCGTCGGTCTTGGTCAGCACCACGCCGGTCAGCGGCAGCGCCTCGCCGAACGCCTTGGCGGTGTTGGCCGCGTCCTGGCCGGTCATCGCATCGACCACGAACAGGGTTTCGGTGGGGTTGACCGCGGCGTGCAGCGCCTTGATCTCGTCCATCATCGCCTGATCGATCGCCAGGCGGCCGGCGGTATCGACCAGCAACACGTCGACGAACGACTTCTTCGCATCGGAGATGGCCGCGCGCACGATGTCCACCGGCTTCTGCGAGGCGTCGGAGGCGAAGAACAGCACGCCCACCTGTTCGGCCAGGGTCTTGAGCTGCTCGATCGCGGCCGGGCGGTAGACGTCGGCCGAGACCACCATGACCTTCTTCTTGCGCTTTTCCTTCAGGTGCTTGGCGAGCTTGCCGACCGTGGTGGTCTTGCCTGCGCCCTGCAGACCGGCCATCAGCACGATCGCCGGCGCCGGCACGTTGAGGTTGAGGTCGGTGGCGGCCGCGCCCATGACGGCGGTGAGCTCGTCGCGCACCACCTTGATCAGCGCCTGGCCCGGGGTCAGCGACTTGAGCACTTCCTGACCGACTGCGCGCACCTTGATGCGCTCGATCAGCGCCTGCACCACCGGCAGCGCCACGTCGGCCTCGAGCAGCGCGATGCGCACTTCGCGGGTGGCTTCGCGGATGTTCTCCTCGGTCAGGCGGCCGCGGCCGCGCAGGCGCTCCATGGTGCCGGAGAGACGTTGGGTAAGGGACTCGAACATGCGCAAAGGACCGCGGAGGGGAAACGGGTGCCGATTATAGCGGCACCGGCTGGCGGCCGGCCCCAGCCCCGGAAACGTGACCTTTTAAGGAACTCTTCGACCGCACCGCGCGGCGGGCAATCCGCCGGGACCGGGACTGCGACGAGCAGAACGGCAGCAAGGCCGGTAATAGACGCTCTACTGCATACCCGGCGCACCCCCGCTTCATGCGAGGTACCGCCCCCCTTGCCGGCCAGCAAAACCCAAGCGACCCATTGCCAGGCTTCCCCGATTCCCCGATTCCCCGATTCCCCGATTCCCCGATTCCCCGATTCCCCGATTCCCGATTCCCCAATCCCCAATCCCGGCCCCACCATGCGAAACTTCCACGATGACAATCGTTCTCATCGCGTTCGCCCTGTATCTGCTTGCCACGGCACTGCTCACCCGGGCGGTGTTGCGCGATGGCAACCAATCGCCTGCGCACTGGCTGGCGCCCGCATTGGCTGCAGTGGCCTTGCACGCCGGTTACCACGTGCTGGTGGCCGTGCGCACCGCCGGCGGGCCGGACATGCACTTCTTCGCGGCCTTGTCGTTGTGCGGGCTAGGTATGGCTGCGCTGACGGCGGTGTTCGGCGGCCGCGGGCGGATGGCGGCGGTGGGTGTGGTGGTGTTCCCGCTGTCGGCGATCCTGCTGGCCAGCTACCACGCCTACGGCCATGAGCCCAGTTCGGATCTGGGCTGGCGACTCGAATTGCACGCGTGGCTGGCCTTGCTGGCCTACGCCACGCTGGGCATCGCTGCGCTGCTGGCAATCATGCTGTGGCTGCAGGAACGCGCGTTGCGGCGGCGCGATTTCCATAGCTGGCTGCGCGCACTGCCACCGCTGACCGAGCTGGAAACGCTGCTGTTCCGCACGATCACGGTGGGCTTTGTGCTGTTGAGCCTGACCCTGCTGACCGGCCTGTTGTTCGTGCAGGACTTCCTGGCGCAGCGGCTGTTGCAAAAGACCGTGCTGAGCATCCTGTCGTGGATCGTGTTCGGTGCGCTGCTGATCGGCCGCTGGCGCAATGGCTGGCGCGGCACCAAGGCGGTGCACTGGACGCTGACCGCGATGGCGCTGCTGGTGCTGTCGTTCTTCGGCAGCAAGTTCGTCATCGAGCTGGTGCTGGGGCCGCGTTGAGCGCGGTTGGCCTAGCCCAGCGTCTCTGATGTGAAATCGAACACGGCGAAGTGCGATCGCCTGGATTGCACATCCTGGCCGGTGCGCTGGCCGCGCGCATGGATCGAACTTCTGCGGCCTGCTACGGGCAGGCACACCAGAGCATTGGCAACCCAGGCTTGCGGCAACTGAAGGTCTTGCAACTTCAGAGTGGGCACTGCGATCAGCGGTGCCGGGTCGCGCCCGCACGACGCAGCTCAGCCAACCCCCAAGCGCTGAAATCTCTCACGCATCCAGCGCGGCGCGCACGGCGTCCCAGGGCTGGTCCGGCCCCGCCTTGGCAAAGCGATAGCTGATACTGCGGCGGTAGGTCTGACCCGGCCGCAGGATGGTCGAAGGGAAGTTGGGGTGGTTGGGAGCGTCCGGATAGTCCTGCGGCTCCAGGCATACGCCACGGCCCAGTCCGGGATGGTGGGCGTCCAGATGCTGGCCTTCGTACACCTGCACCGCCGGGGCATCGCTGCTGATGCGCAGCGCCACGCCACTGTGCGGGGAGTACAGCTCGGCAACGCAGTCCGCGTCGGCGGCCAGCACCAGACACTGGTCGTAGCCCTTGCCGAGGATGATCTGGGGATGCGCCGGCTGAATGTTGTCGGCCAGCGCAGCAGGCTGGCGGAAATCGAATGGCGTACCGGTCACCGATGCGATCTCGCCCGTGGGGATCGACTCGGCATCCACCGGCAGGTAGCGATCGGCCGGCACGCGCAGCACCTGCGCTGCGGCCCGCAGCTGCGGGTCGCCGGACAGATTGAAATACGGGTGGTGGGTAAGGTTCAACGCAGTCGCGGCATCGCAGTGCGCTTGGAAGTTCAGCTGCAGGCTCAGCCCGTGAAGCTGTAGGTGCGCGCGCACATGCAGATTGCCGGGGTAGCCCTCTTCGCCATCGGGTGAGTCGTAGCCCAGCAGCACCTGGTCCGGCGCCTGCTCCAGCACGCTCCACACCCGTCGCCCGAAACCGCGCAGCCCGCCGTGCAACTGGTTACGCCCCTCATTGGCGGCCAGCACGTGGGTGACGCCCTCCAGGGTGTAACGCGCACCGGCGATGCGGTTGCCGAAGCGGCCCACCAGAATGTTGAGGCTGTCGCCATCGGCAGCATAGGCGGCTAGATCCGGCAGGTTCAGCACTAGCGGCACGACACCCTGTGCGGTGGTCAACTGCAGCGTATGCAGGATGCCGCCGTAGGTGAGCACCTCCGCCTGCAGACCAGCCTGGCTGCGTAGCGTGAGCGCATGGATTTCGACACCGTCTGGCAACTGCCCGAACACTCGCTGCATGGATCGTCCTGCCGATGAGGTAGCCCGCGAGCATAGCCGCATGCGATGGCTGCCGACCATGCCGCCGCGCACATCCTGGCCGGCGAGGCGATTGCAGTGGCGAAGCGACTGCCGCGCTCGCCTGCAGCGGCCGCGCTGCAGCAATACAAAGGGCGGCCACCGGCACTACGCTAGCCGCGCACTTCCCATCGCAGCAGCACCCACCCGACCATCGACCAGCACAGGAGCACCGACCCGATGCAGTGGATTTCCCCCGCGTTGCAGGCATCGCGCAGGCAGCTGTTGAACGCCGTTTTCGTCGCCGCCGCGCTTGCCAGCGTGCCGGCCAGCTTCGCTGCCGAGGTCAAGGTCAGCGGCACCTTGCGCGTGGACCAGCCCGGCGCGCAGGTGTCACGGCAACTGTTCGGCCAATTCGCCGAGCATCTGGGCACCGGCATCTATGGTGGCGTGTGGGTGGGCGAGGAATCGTCGATCCCCAATACGCGCGGCTATCGCAACGACGTGGTCGCCGCGCTGAAAGCCATTGCCGTGCCCAACATCCGCTGGCCTGGAGGTTGCTTCGCCGACGAATACCACTGGCGCGATGGCGTCGGCACGCCGGGCAAGCGCCCGATCCGGGTCAACACGCACTGGGGCGGTGTGGAAGAGTCCAACCGTTTCGGCACGCACGAGTTCATGGACTTCACCGAATTGCTCGGCACCCAGGCCTATGTCGCCGGGAATGTGGGCGATGCTGCGCCGGAGGAGATTGCGCAGTGGACCGAATACATGACCGCGCCGACACGCTCGAGCCTGGCCAACGAGCGCCGCGCCAATGGCCGCGATGCGCCCTGGCAGGTTCCCTACTTCGGTGTGGGCAACGAGCTGTGGGGCTGCGGCGGCAATATGCGCGTGGAGTACGCAGCCGATGTGTTTCGCCGCTACCAGACCTTCGTCAAGTCGCCGGCCAACCAGAAGATTTTCAAGATCGCGCCCGGCCCAAGCGACGACGACTATCACTGGACCGAGGTGATGATGCGCGAGGCCACCAAGTTCATGGATGGGCTGAGCATGCACTACTACACCATTCCCGGTGGCTGGCCGCCGCGCGCGTCTTCGACCACGTTCGACGAAACCGCGTGGATCCAGACGTTGTCACGCACGCTGGTGATGGACGAGCTGATCACCAAGCACAGCGCGATCATGGACAAGTACGACCCGGCAAGGAAAGTGTCCCTGGTCGTGGACGAATGGGGCACCTGGTATGCGCCATTGCCAGGCACCAATCCCGGCTTCCTGCAGCAGCAAAACAGCCTGCGTGACGCGCTGGTGGCGTCGCTCAACTTCGACATCTTCAGCCAGCATGCCGAGCGTGTGCGCATGGCCAACATCGCGCAGATGGTCAATGTGCTGCAGGCGATGATCCTCACCGATGGCGAGAAGATGGTGCTGACGCCGACCTATCACGTGTTTGCGCTTTACAAGCCCTACCAGGACGCCACACACCTGCCGCTGCAATTGCAGACACCTGCGTATCGTCATGGCGACACGCAGGTGCCGGCCGTGCACGGCTCGGCGGTCAAGGCGAAGGACGGCCATGTGTATCTCGCGCTGACCAACCTGGACGCGACTGCGGCGGCGGCTGTGAGCGTGCAGGTGGAAGGGCTGCCGCTGCGTGCGGTGGAGGGACAGATCCTGACCGCACCGGCGATCACCACGTACAACACCTATGCGCAGCCACAGGCCGTTGCGCCGGCGGCATTCAAAGGCGCACGTGTCCAAGGCAAGGCAGTGAACGTGGCGCTGCCGGCGCATTCGATCGTGATGCTCAAGTTGCGATGAGCGATCGGATGCAATGCACAGGGCCTGCCCAGGCGCATGACGTGTCGGGCACAGCCAGCCGTGTGGCGCCGCGTTGCCGCGTGCGGGCGCGCCTTCGAACCGGGCGATCGTTGCATCTGATGTGCCTGTGGTCACGTCGCCGTGCCGGCGTGACACTCCGGGTTGAAGGCGCCATCAACAAGGCGCACTAGCAGCGCCGTCGATGCCGCACGCCCAGCCAACGTTTACGCGTTGGCGGCGGTACTCTTGAGCATGTCGATGAGCTGGCGCAGGCGGTAGGGTTTGGGCAGGAAATCGACCTGAGCCGGCAACGGCGGCAACTGCGCCTTGGCAAATCCCGAGGCCAGAATCACGCGTGCCTGCGGCAGCAGTTGCGCCACCTGCTCGCTCAGTTCAATGCCCGACATGCCGTTGGGCATGCGGATATCACTGAACACCACATCGTACGGGCCGCTGTCGCGCACCATGCGCAACGCGCTGTGACCATCATCGGCGGTGTCGACGCTGATGCCGGCATCGCGCAGCGCTTCGCCGATCAGTTCGCGCAGTTCTTCTTGGTCTTCCACCATCAGCAGGCGAAGGGATTCAGTCATGCTCGGCCTCCTCGACGGCCGGGAGAAACACGGTGACGGTGGTGCCGCGTCCAGGTGCGGTCTCAAGCTCGACGAAGCCACCGGACTGGGATGCGAAGCCATAGACCTGGCTCAAGCCCAGGCCGGAGCCCTTGCCGACATCTTTGGTGGTGAAAAAAGGTTCGCTGGCGCGCTGTGCAACGTGGGCGGACATCCCCGGACCATCGTCGCGTACCGCAAGGGCGACGTACGGGCGAAGGACGCCTTGGTGGCCTGAGGGTTCGGGTCGTTGCGCAGCAGAAGCAAGCAACACGATGCTGCCGCCAGCGGGCATCGCATCGCAACTATTGAAGACCAGGTTGAGCAGCGCCGCCTCCAGCTGTCCAGGGTCGACGCGCACATGCGGCAGTGCGTCGGCGAACTGCAACGCCAAGCTCACACCCGGCGGGCAAGCACGCCGTAACAGTTCCAGCGAACGGGTCACGATGTCGTTGACGGGGTGGCGCTCGGGGTTCAGCTGTTGCCCGCGCGCGAAAGCGAGCAGTTGCCGCGTCAACAAGGTGCCGCGATCCACCGCAGTTTGCGCCACTTCAATCAACATGCGGGTGCGCGCATCTTCACCAGCGCTCAGCGCTATCAGGTCCAGGCTGGTCACCATCACCGTGAGCAGGTTGTTGAAATCGTGGGCCATGCCCAGCGTCAACCGGCCCAAGGCTTCGACCTTCTGCGATTGCAGCAACGCCTGCTGCGCCTGTTGCAGCAACTGCTGCGCTTCATGGCGCTCGGTCAGATCGCGGGTGACTTTTGCAAACCCGACCAGCACGCCGAATTCCAGCACCGGTTCGATCACCACGCTGGCCCAGAACCGGCTGCCGTCCTTGCGCAGGCGCCAACCTTCGGCAGCGAAGCGCCCTTCTTGCTTGGCAATTTCCAGATTGCGGCTGGGTTCGTCGCGTTGCGCATCCTCGGGCAGGTAGAACCGCGAGAAATGCGTGCCCAGGACCTCGCTTGCGCTGTAGCCCTTGATGCGCTCGCCGCCGGGGTTCCAGCTGCAAATATGCCCACCAATATCGAGCATATAGATCGCGTAATCGGACACGCTCTGTACCAACAGCTGACACTGCCGGCTGTCGTAAGAAAGCGGCCCTGCGCTGTCGACGGCCGTTTCCGCATCCATCGCGCGATGATTCTCCGGAAAAGCGCGGGACCATATTGATAGCGACGTGAAGGCTGCGTGCAAGCCAACCCGGCAGCAAAAAGCGTCAATTTCCCGGCGATTTGTGCGTGAAAGTTATCGGCTACCATGACCGCCCTTCCAGTTCGGTCCACGCACCTTATGCACACCATCTCGACCACACGCGACCGCTGGGTGTGGGTCATCGCGGGGGCCTTGATGGCTGGAACGCTGGGCATGGAACTGGTGACCCCGCTCGGTTATGCAGTGTGGCTGACCTACTTCGTGGCAGTGGGCGTGACGGTGTTTCAGAACCGCCCGCAGGTGCCACTCATCGTCGGCGTGCTGTCGTGTGTCTTGCTGGCGATCGGTTTTCAGCTCGCGCCACCAAGCACGAATTCGAGCTTTTCCTCGGTCAATCGCAGCATTGGCGGCGTGTCGTTCCTGGCAATGGCGTTGGTGGTGATGCAAGCGATCCGCGCACGCCGCCAGGCCGAATTCGCACTGTGGCTGCAGCAGGCAGAAAACACGGTCGAAGCCAGTTTGCGCGGCGATCAGGCACCGCAGGAGCTGGCCGACGCCGCGGTGCGCGCACTGTGCCAGACACTGGATGCGCAGGTCGGCGCGCTGTATCGCATCGAGGGCGACCGTCTGCGACTCACCGGTGGTGCGGCGTTGCCGCCGGATCTGCCGCAGACGCTGCCCACCGCAGCCGGCCAGCTCGGCGAAGTGCTGCAACGTGGCACGGTGCGTCGCATCCGTGGCATGGACGCCGGGCATCTGCAGATTGCCTCCGGGCTGGGCCAGAGCAGCTGCCAGGAGCTGCTGCTGGCGCCGATCACCGCCGACGACCGGGTGATCGGCGTCATCGAGCTCGGGCGCGTGACCGACCCACGCACCGCCGGCTCGCGCGAAGAAGAACTGCTGGCACGCTGCGGCGAGAACATCGGCCTGGCACTGCGCACCGCGTTGCTGCGCGCGCAGCTGGTGGCCTTGCTGGAAGAAACCCAGCGACAGAGCGAGGAACTGCAGACCCAGCAGGAAGAACTGCGCGTGGCCAACGAGGAACTCGAAGAACAGAGCCGTAGCCTGCAGCAGTCGCAAAGCGACCTGGAAGTGCAGCAGGCAGAACTGGAACAGACCAACGTGCAGCTGGAAGAGCGCACGCAGGCGCTTGAGGCGCAAAAGCAGGCCTTGTTGATCGCGCAGAATCAGCTGGTGCGCAATAGCAACGAGTTGTCCACTGCATCGCGCTACAAGTCGGAATTCCTGGCCAACATGTCGCACGAGTTGCGCACGCCGCTCAACAGCGCCTTGATCCTGGCCAAGTTGCTGGCCGACAACAAGGACGGCACGCTCAGCGCCGAGCAGGTGAAATATGCGCAGGCGATCCTGTCGTCCAACAACGACCTGCTGGCGCTGATCAACGACATCCTGGACCTGTCCAAGATCGAAGCCGGGCACGTGGAGCTGGCCGACGAAACGGTCGTCACCGATTCGGTGCTGCAACGCCTGCGCGAAACCTTCGAACCGCTGGCGCGACAGAAGGGTCTGGCATTGGAGATCGCGGCAGCTGCCGGCGCGCCGGCACAGTTGGTCGTCGACAACCAGCGCCTGCAGCAGATCCTGAAGAACCTGTTGGCCAACGCCATCAAGTTCACCGAACACGGCAAGGTCAGCTTGACGGTCCAGGCGCATGCGCCCGGCCGTGTGCACTTTGCGGTGACCGATACCGGCATCGGCATCGCGCGCGAACAGAGCGAGGTGATCTTCGAAGCGTTCCGTCAGGCCGACGGCAGCACGCGCCGCCGTTATGGCGGTACCGGGTTGGGTCTGTCGATTTCGCGCGACCTGGCCCAACGCATGGGCGGCAGCATCAGTGTGGACAGCGAGCCCGGGCGCGGCAGCTGCTTTACGCTGGAATTGCCGACCGATGGCGCACCTGCGGAGGTGACCGGCCCTGCCGATACAGCTACGAACGCCGCCGCGGTCGCAGGCCCGGCGTCTGCTGCCCATGTGCAACAACGCAACGGCAGCGCGATGGGTGCGCAATCCGGCGCATCTGGTGGTGCGGTGGCCCACACGGTGCCGGTGCCAATCGCATCGCCCAACGCTGCACCGATCCAACGGGCCGACGACGATCGCGACCAACGCAGCCGCCCCGGCCGGCTGATCCTGGCGGTGGAAGACGACACCCGCTTTGCGCAAGCACTGGTGGAACTGGCCCACGAACTGGATTTCGATTGCGTGGTGGCCCCCAACGCAGAAGAGGCCCTGCGCCTGGCCGCCGAGATGCGCCCGAGCGGCATCCTGCTGGACATCGGCCTGCCGGATGCGTCCGGTCTGAGCGTGCTCGAACGCCTCAAGCGCGATCCGGCCACTCGCCATGTGCCTGTCCACGTGGTGTCCGCGCTGGAACGCAGCCAGATTGCGCTGGAGCTTGGTGCGGTTGGCTACCTGATCAAGCCGGCCACGCGCGAACTGCTGGCCGGTGCGATCCGCCAGCTGGAAGAAACCAATGCACGCGCAGTGCGTCGTTTGTTGATCGTCGAAGACGACAGCGCATTGCGCGCGAACCTACAATTGCTGCTGGCGCGCGACCAGCTGGACATCGTCGCGGTCGGCAGCATTGCCGAGGCGATGGATCAGCTGGCAGGCTCCACCTTCGATTGCATGGTTACCGATCTGGCCTTGCCCGACGGCAGCGGCTACGACCTGCTCGAACGCATGGCCGGCAACGATGCGGTCGCCTTCCCTCCCGTGATCGTCTACACCGGGCGCGCCCTGACCCGCGACGAAGAACAAGGCCTGCGCCGGTATTCCAAGAGCATCATCATCAAGGGCGTGCGCTCGCCGGAACGCCTGCTCGACGAGGTGACGCTGTTCCTGCACAGCGTGGAAGCCTCGTTGCCCAGCGATCAGCAGCGCCTGCTGCGCGAAGCACGCCGCCGCGACGCGGTGCTGGACGGCGCCACCGTGTTGCTGGCCGAAGACGACGTGCGCAACATCTTTGCGCTCTCCAGCGTGCTCGAACCGCTGGGCGTCACGCTGCAGATCGCACGCAATGGCCGCGAGGCGCTGGAGCACCTGGCCAAGCACGAGGTGGACCTGGTCCTGATGGACATCATGATGCCGGAGATGGATGGCATCACCGCGATGCGGCAGATCCGTACGAACCGTCAATGGCAGGATCTGCCCATCATCGCGCTGACCGCCAAGGCCATGGCCGACGACCGCGAACGCTGCCTGGAAGCCGGCGCCAACGACTACATCGCCAAGCCCATCGACGTGGACAAGCTGGTCTCGCTGTGCCGCGTGTGGTGCTCGCGGCAATGAACGCGGTAGAGCTGTTCGACCTGGAACTGCGCGTGCTGCTGGAAGCGGTATTCCAGCGCTATCACTACGACTTCCGCGACTATGCGGTGTCGTCGTTGCGACGGCGCATGCGCCACGCGATGGCGCGTTTCGACTGCGCGCGCGTGGCCGATCTGCAGCACCGTCTGCTGCACGAGCCGGACACCTTCGCGCAGGCGATGCAGTTCTTCACCGTGCAGGTCTCGGAGATGTTCCGCGACCCGGCATATTTCCGCGTCCTGCGCGAGCATGCGGTGCCGGTCTTGCGTACCTATCCCTCGATCAAGCTCTGGGTGGCAGGCTGCAGTACCGGTGAAGAAGTCTGGTCCCTGGCCATCCTGCTGCACGAAGAAGGCCTGTTGGAAAAGGCGGTGATCTACGCCACCGACATCAACCCCGAAGCGCTGGGCATGGCCGAAGCCGGCGCCTATGGCATCGATCGTATCGCGCAGTTCAGCCGCAATTATCTGGACGCCGGTGGCCGCACCTCGCTGTCGGACTACTACACCACCGCTTACGACGGTGCGGTGTTCGACCGGCGCCTGAAACGCAATATCGTGTTCGCCGATCACAGCCTGGCCACCGACACGGTGTTTTCCGAAGTCCACCTGGTGTCATGCCGCAACGTGCTGATCTATTTCAACCACAGCTTGCAGGATCGCGCGGTGGGGCTGTTCTACGACGCATTGGTGCATCGCGGATTTCTCGGATTGGGCAGCAAGGAGTCGCTGCAGTTCGGCGCGCACGCGCAGGCCTTCGAAGCCTGCGCGCGCGAGCAGCGGCTGTATCGGAAGGCCGCATGAGCCGCGCGTCTGCAGCTCAGCGTTTCGATGCGATCGTGATCGGTGCCTCCGCCGGTGGCGTGATGGCCCTGCAGGCGTTGTTGTCCGGGCTGCCGGCGGATTTGCCGATGCCGGTGTTGGTCGTGCTGCATCTGCCGCGCGACCGCCCCAGCCACATCGCCGAGCTGCTGGATGCGCGCTGCGCGTTGCCGGTGCGCGAGGCCGACGACAAGCAACCGCTGCTGCCCGGCACCGTCACCATCGCCCCGCCCGACTACCACCTGCTGGTGGAAACCCGCCACAGCCTGGCGTTGTCGATGGATGCGCCGGTGTTGTTTTCGCGCCCGGCGATCGACCTGCTGTTCGAATCGGCTGCCGATATCTTCGGCGAACGCCTGCTGGCGATCCTGCTCACCGGTGCCAGCAGCGACGGCAGCGCCGGGGTGGCCGCGGTGCGTGCGGTGGGCGGTACCGCCTGGATCCAGCGCCCCGATGACGCTGCCGCCTCGTTGATGCCCGCCTCCGCTCTCGCCCACGCCGGCGCCGATGCGGTGCTGACCTTGCAAGCCATCTGCACCCGACTGGAAGCTTTTCACGCATGAACCTCACCGCGACCGGCCTGGCTGCAAGCAGCGACGACACCGAATCGACCAAGATCCTGATCGTGGACGATGTGCCGCAGAACCTGGTGGCCATGGAAGCGCTGCTGCAACGCGACGGCATCCGCGTGCTATGCGCCGCCTCCGGTGCGCAGGCGCTGGAACTGCTGCTCGAACACGACGTGGCATTGGCGCTGCTGGACGTGCACATGCCGGAAATGGACGGCTTTTCACTAGCGGAATTGATGCGCGGTTCGCAGCGCACCCGGCATGTGCCGATCATTTTCCTGACCGCCTCGCCAAACGATCCGATGCGCGCTTTCCAGGGTTATGAAACCGGCGCCGTGGATTTTCTGCACAAGCCGATCGAGCCGCACGTGATCTTGAGCAAGGTCAACGTGTTCATCGAGTTGTACCAGCAGCGGCGGCTGCTCAAGGCGAGAAATGCCTCGCTCGAACGCGCGCTCACGCTCAACGAAACCATGATGGCCGTGCTCACCCACGACCTGCGCACGCCGCTGTCGGTGATCCTGCTGTGCGCCGACAAACTCGGCCTGGATGTTGATGCCGACAGTTCGGCGGCGCGCACGCTGGAACACCTGGAAAACAGCGCGCACCGCATGTCGCGCATGGTCGAGCAATTGCTGGATTTTTCGCGCCTGCGCACCGATGGTTTGCCGATGCAGTTCGGCCCATGCAACCTGGGCGAGGTGGTGCACAGCGTGGTAGGCGAAGTGGCGCAGGCCAATCCGCACACTACGATCGACCTGCGCACCGAGGGCGACCTGGATGGCGATGGGGATGGCGACCGGTTGGCGCAGGTCGTGTCCAATCTGGTCGGCAACGCCGTCCTGCATGGCGGACGCCATCCGGTGCAGGTGCATCTGGATGGACGCGAACACGACACCCTGCGCCTGTCGGTGCGCAACGCCGGCAGCATCCCCGACAGCCTGATGCCGCGCCTGTTCGAACCGTTCAAGGCCAGCTTCCATGCCAGCCAAGGACTGGGACTGGGCCTGTTCATCGCCGACCAGTTCGTCAAGGCACACGGCGGCACGCTGCAGGCGCGCAACGAGGACGGCGATGTGGTCTTCGAAGCACGACTGCGCCGCCACAACCTGGCAGCCTGACCGCCGCACGTTCCCGGCAACTGCAGTGCCGGTGCGCACGCGGGTGTAGTACGACCAGCGCATCTTGGCCGATGCATTGCCACGGCCTCCAGCAAGAGGGGCCAACAGCGCGCTGCCGTCGATCGACGCACAACAGATCCGCTGCCGCCGTGTCAGCGAGCCCGACAGCCAGGGTCTTGGCAGTGCGCCAGGCGGCCCAGGTGACAGCCAACTCAAGCAGTGCCGTTGCACCCCATGCGCCGTATGCTCGTGCGGCCAGCGCGCTGGACGCACGCTCCTGCCCCACTGCTCTCCAGTTCTTGGTCGTACCAACATCCCTTGGTCATCCTCGGGTGCACACCGTGCACCCCGTCTGCGGAGGTGGTTATGTCGTATATCGATGGTTTTGTGCTTGCCGTCCCCACGGCCAACAAAGAAGCATTCATCGCGCATGCCCGCATGGGCGATGCGGTCATCATGGAATACGGTGCGCTGCGTGTAGTGGAGTGTTGGGGCGACGATGTCCAACCGGGGCAATGGACCGATTTCTATCGCGCCGTGGATGCCACCGCCGAAGAGACCGTGGTGTTTTCCTGGATCGAATGGCCGGACAAGGCCACCCGCGATGAGGGCATGCGCAAGATGATGGAAGACCCACGCATGGACCCGTCAGTCAATCCGATGCCATTCGATGGCAAGCGCATGGTCTACGGTGGCTTCGTGCCGATCGTGGCGCTGGGCCAATCGGCGTGAGCGGTGTGGCGCGTGGCGGCCCGCAGGAGCTTGGCCAGGCATGCGCAGGCTGGTGCCGCCGCTGGCATTGGGCACGGAATCGCTGGTGGTGATCGCTACACTGGCCGCATGCAGCATGCGCCGCCAGCGATGGCCGAAGACAGCGCAGGCAGCGCCGCCGACTGGAGACCCACATGACCGATGCACCACTACTGATCGCGTGCCCGAGTTGCGCTGCGATGAACCGTATTGCGCCCACGCGCCTGCGCGATGCGCCCAACTGCGGCAGCTGCCATCAGCCGCTGTTCCTGGGGACGCCGGTGGCTTTGTCGGCTGCAGATTTCGACAAGCATGCGGTGCGCAGTGCACTGCCGCTGGTGGTGGATTTCTGGGCACCTTGGTGCGGGCCATGCCTGAGCATGGCGCCGCAATTTGCCGCAGCCGCTGCAGCATTGGAACCGCAGGTGCGCCTGGCCAAGGTGGATACCGACCTGCATCCGGCGCTGGGCACGCGCTTTGGCATCCGCAGCATTCCCACCTTGCTGGTCATCCAGGGTGGGCAGGAACTAGGCCGTCATTCCGGCGCAGTGAGCAGCGCGCAAATCGTCAACTGGGTGCGCTCTGTCCTGAGCAAGCGGTGAAACGACACGACGGCCAGCTGCGCATACACGCAGTTGGCCCATCCACCTGCAGGAAACATCACTGCGGCGCAGTTGCCGCAGTGACTGCATCAGCCGATCAACCAGGCGATCAACCGGTTACTGCCAGTTGACATTGACCGACACCCCAACGACACGCGGCTCGTTGTAGACCGCGGCCATGTAGTTTTCGATCACACCCTTGAGGTTCTTTTCGTTGGTGATGTTGCGCGCGAACGCTGCCACTTCCCAGGCACCGTAGCCACCGGTGTAACCCAGCTTGAGGCCACCTTCGAAATTGCCGTCGGAACGGAACTCGGTGGAGTCGTACAGCACGAAGCTGGTCTGGCCCTGCTTGTTCCAGTCGGTGGACACGAAGAACGCGCCGTCGTTGCCCACCGGGATGTCGTAGCGCGCGGCCAGGTTGAGGTTGTACTTGGGCGCGTTGGGCAGCGGGTTGCCGTCGATCTGGGCGAAGGTGTTGGCACCTACGCGGATGGTCGGGTCGTTGACGGTGCACACCACCACGCCATTGAGCGCGCAGGCCTGCGCAAACACGCGCTTATCGTGGATTTCGCTGTGCAACAGGCTCAGGCCGGCGGTGATCGACAGGTTGGAGATCGGGCGCCAGTCCAGGTCCGCTTCCATGCCGTAGGCCTTGGCCTTGTCGGCATTGAACAGCACGCCATTGCCGTCCGAGTCGTTGCCGTTGAGCTGGATATCGTCGACCGTGTAGGTGAAGCCGCTGACATTCAGGCGCAGACGGTTCTCGAACAGGCTGCTCTTGATGCCGGCTTCCCACGACAGGATGGTTTCCGAATCGGCGGTAGTGAAGTCCGAATTGAACACCGCGCTGCGGCCCTGGATGGTGGGGCCACGGAAACCGCGCGCCACGCGCGCATACACGCTCAGCTGGGGGTCGATCTCATACATCGCGCTCAGATCCCAGCTGGGCTGGGTGTCGGACATGCGCACATCGCGCCGACCGCGGTAGGTCACCACACCGGCTGCGGTATCGGCGGTCTTGAGCAGACGGGTTTCCTTGGTGTCCTTGGTCTGGCGGATGCCGGCGGTGAGCGTCAGCGCGTCGGTCGCCTTGTAGCTGATCTGCCCGAAGCCGGCCCACGAGGTATTGGTATTGCGCAGGCGCACCCAGTTATTCGGGTTGCGCGCGGCGGTCTGCAGGAAATAGGCACGCTGATAGAAATCGGTGGTGTCGCGGCCGTCGAAATAGAACGCGCCCACCTGCCACTGCAGGGCCTCGTCGCCTTCGCTGGCCAGGCGCAATTCCTGCGTGTACTGCTCCAGGTCGCGGATCTGTCCCATCGACTGGCCAAAGCCGTTCGGCACGCCATTGACCGGGTAATTGGCGGCAGCACCGCCATCGGTGTCGCCACGGCTGTAGCCGGAAGTGGTTTCGTAGGCGGTGATGGAGGTCAGCGACACGCCACCGAAGTCGTAAATCGCCTTGAGCGAGCCGCCATCGGTTTGATACGCCTGCGGGTTGTCGTGCCCCTCATCATAGGCCACACGGTCGCGCGGCACGTCCACCTTGTCGCTGCCACGCGTGATCGCGTTGCGCAGGAACAAGGTGGAAGTGCTGTCGTAATCGCGCGTGTGCACCGAGCCCAGCAGCGAAAACGCATCGTTGGGCTTGAGCAAGACCTGCAGGCGCGCATTGCGGTCGTTGTAACCGCCCATCGCGTCCTTGCGTGGGGTGCGCGTGCCATCGGCGCTGCTGCCGGCAAAGGTGTTGTCCACCCAATCGTCGCGGTGCTGGTACAACGCGGACACGCGGAACGACAGCACGTCGTTGATGGGGCCACCGAAGCCGCCATCCAGCGAGATGGTGTTGTAGCTGCCGTAGCTGGCGTTGACGCGACCGGTGTAGGTGTCGCTGGGCTTGACGGTGTCGAACTTGACGATGCCGGCGGTGGTGTTGCGGCCGAACAGCGTGCCTTGCGGACCGCGCAGCACTTCGACCTGGTCCACGTCATAGACCGGATTGGATTTGAGCACGACATGCTCCAGCACCACATCGTCCTGGATGATGGAGACCGGCTGCGAGGCACCCAGGTAGAAATCGATATTGCCCAGGCCACGGATATAGAAGCGCGGGAAGATGCGCCCGGTGGTGGTTTCGGCATAGAAGCCCGGCACGCGGCCGGACAGCGCCAGCAGCGTGTCATCGCCACCGGCGGTGTAGTCGCGCATCGCTGCGCCCTGCACCACGCCGACCGAGACCGGCACGTCCTGCAGGTTCTGCTCGCGGTGCTCGGCGGTGACGGTGACCGTGTCCAGCGCGGTCGGGCTGGCTTCGCCCTGGGTCGCCGGCGCTTGCTGCGCAGACGCGGTTGCCGCCAGCGAGGCTAGCAACAGGCCGGCGCAGGCACGTGCCAGCGGCGTGCGCTGCAAGGCGGTGCGGCGGCGCGCAGCGACCTGTGCAATAGCGGACACCGGCGACGGAAAGACAGGCGAGTACAACGACATGCGGGTTGATCCTAGGTAGTGATGCGAGGTGATGACACAGCGTCGAAGCCGTTTGGCATGGCACGCCGGTTGGCGGCGCCGCTTGGCGCCGCGCGCACGATATGTCAGCAATGTTGCAGCGAAGTGGCAGCGCCCGTTCCACACACCCCGCCACGCGCGTGGAGGCATGCCACCATGCAGCGTTGGCATCGCAAAACGTCATGCCACGCCGCCCTGCGTGCTGTCATGCTGGTGTCGTACTGGCGTTGCGCCAGGGCATGGCACGAGGGGATCTCTTGAAACGACTCGCATGGGTGGCCGGCCTGCTGGCCGCATTGAGCTGTCAGCTGGCGCATGCCGGCACCGCGTTGATCACGCAGATCGATTACCAGGGCGACGACGGCGGCCCCGCGCCAACCGCCGCGCAGTACCGCAACCCGGTCGTGGCCGGTTTTCATCCGGACCCATCGGCGGTGCGCGTCGGCGACGATTTTTATCTGGTGAATTCCAGTTTCGGCTATTTCCCCGGCCTGCCGGTCTTCAAGAGCAGCGACCTGGTGCACTGGAACCAGATCGGCAACGCGATCGACCGTCCAACCCAGATCAATTACGGCAACGACGAACTGACCCGCGGCCTGTTTGCCGCCAGCATCAGCTACCACGCTGGCACCTTCTATATCGCCAATACCTGTTTCTACTGCGATGGCGGCAATTTCCTGATCACCGCCACCGATCCGGCCGGGCCGTGGTCGGATCCAATCTGGCTGGACGCCAAGGGCATCGACCCCTCGCTGTTTTTCGATGACGATGGCAGCGCCTGGCTGGTCAACAACGACGTGCCGGCCGGCAAGCTGCGCTACGACGGGCACCGCGCCATCTGGCTGCAGCGGATGGATCTGGCCAGCATGAAGTTGGTCGGCACCCGTCAGGTGATCGTGGATTCGGGCTTCAAGCCGGCCACCAATCCCGAACACATCGAAGGCCCGCACCTGTTCCGCCGCGATGGCCACTACTACCTCACCGCGGCCGAAGGTGGCACCGGCGAGCAGCATGCGCAGATGATCTACCGCAGCCGCCAGATCACCGGGCCATACGAAACCTGGAGCGGCAATCCGGTACTCACCCAACGCGACCTGGACCCATTGCGCAATGCGCCGATCACCTCGGCCGGGCATGCACAGTTCGTCGAACTCAAGGACGGCACATGGTGGGCGGTGTTTCTCGCAACGCGCCCTTACCGCGGCAATCACTACAACCTGGGCCGGGAAACCTTTCTGTTGCCGGTGCAATGGCGCGATGGCTGGCCGGTGGTGCTGCCGCACGGCGCCGCGGTCCCTGTCGTGGCAGCGCGCCCACCCTTGCCGGCGGGCACGCAGCCCCTGCCGACCACCGGGCCAATGCAGTGGAGCGAGCGCTTCGGGGATGCGCGCGTGCCGATGCAATGGATGACCATCCACCCACCCATCAGGCCGTGGTATCAGCCCGGCGCACAAGGCTTGCGCGTGACGCCGGCAAACATTGCGCTGGGCGATATCGGCCGTGGTCAGCCGGCCTATCTGGGTCATCGCCTGCAGCATCATCACGCCACCTTGGTCGCCAGCGTGGATGGCAGTGCGCTGGCACCAGGCGAACAGGCCGGTCTGGCGATCGTGGCCAAGGAGAGCAACTTCCTGGCAGCAATGCTGGTGCGCGAGGACAGCGGCGCTGCGGTGGTGCTGTGTTGCCGCGCCGGAGCGCAACAGCCCGGCACCGGCACCGAACTGGCACGCGCGCCACTGCCCGATGCCACGCAACCGGTGAAACTGCGCTTTGCGCTGGATGCCGCACGCGTGCGCGTGGATTACGCCGTCGGCCAGGGGCAGTGGCAGACGCTGCTCGAACAAGGCGATGCAAGTGTGCTCAGTACCGAGTCGGCCGGCGGTTTTCTTGGCGCCACATTCGGGCCGTACGCGTATGCGCGCTAAGCGAAATGCAGGAACGTGGCTGCACGCCCGCTGCATGCGCAGGCCGCGCCCGCCCCGCAGCGACGCATGCGTGTTTGGAGCCGCTTAACGCCCTACGCCCGCGCCAGGACACTGCTGTCGAGCATCTGCACCACCGTGTTGAGCAGATCGTTGAGGCTGAAAGGCTTGGGCAGCAAGGCCATGCCCTCTGCCAGAAATTCTTGCCGCGTGGCCGCGTTTTCGGCATAGCCGGTAATGAACAGGATCGGCAGACCCGGGCGTAGCGTGCGCGCCACATCGGCCATGTCGCGCCCGTTCATGCCGGGCAGGCCGACATCGGAGACCACCAGATCGATGTGCGCCTCGGTGCGCAAGTGTTCCAGCGCGCCGTTGGCATCCTCGGCTTCGATGACCTGGTAGCCGGCATCGCTGAGCACTTCGCTCACCATCATGCGCACCACGTCGGTGTCGTCCACCAGCAGGATGCGCTCGTTGCGCGTGCGCGGCGCGCTGGGCGCCGGTGCCGGCAGCATTTCGTTGGCCGAGAGCCCGCGCGGCAGCAGGAGCGCCACCGTGGTGCCACGACCCACATCGCTGGTGATGCGTGCGGTACCGCCGGATTGACGTGCGAACCCGTAGGTCATCGACAGGCCGAGACCGGTGCCTTCGCCGATGGGTTTGGTGGTGAAAAACGGCTCGAACACCTGGTCGAGAATGGCCGGCTCGATCCCGCTCCCGTTGTCGATCACCTTCACCGCGACATAGTCGCCGTCGTCCAGTTCCGGATCGTTGTGCGCGGTGTAGGCCGCGCTCTGGATGCGGATGGTGCCCTGCCCTTTCAAGGCATCGCGCGCATTGATGACCAGGTTGAGCACCACGTTTTCGAGCTGGTTGGCATCGGCAATGGCCACCAGCGGCGTGGACGCAAGATCCAGCTCCAGCGCGATGTTTTCGCCGATCGAGCGTTGCAGCATGTCTTCCAGCGAACGCACACGGGTGTTGACGTCGAACGGTTGCGCGTCCAGCGATTGCTTGCGTGCGAACGCCAGCATGCGCTGGGTCAGCGCGGCGGCGCGGTGCGCCGAGCCGTTAGCGATCTCGGCCAGGCGCGGCACGCGTTCGATGCGATTGGATTCCACTGCGAGCTGGATCATGTCCAAGCCGGAAATGATGCTGGTCAGCAGGTTGTTGAAGTCGTGCGCGATGCCACCGGTGAGCTTGCCCAGCGCTTCCATCTTCTGCGCCTGCAGCAGCTGGATTTCGGTGTGCTGACGCTGCGCGATCTGATGCGCGAGCTCGCTGGTGGCGGTATCCAGTTCCTGGCGCTGCTCGCGCTCGCGCAGGCGCTGCTCGGTCACGTCTTCCACCAGCAACAGCCCCAGATCCGGCTCGCGGTAGGGCGACACGCGCCATTCGGTTTCGCAGAGCTTGCCATCGCGCAGCAGCGACAAGGTGCCGCTCCAGCGCTCGCGTTGCGCCAACGCAGTGGTCAGTGCGTGCACGGCGGCGGCCTGATCCAACCCGGCGGCATGGATCGCAGCGCCGGGTGTGGCGCTACCGATCAAGCGTTGGAATGCGGCATTGGCCTCGTGCATGTGCAGGTTGGCATCCACCACCGCAATCGGCGCGCTGATGTGTTCGAAGATTTCGCGGAAACGCGCCTCGCTGACCCGCAACGCCTCCTCGGCGCGGCGTGCGCGTAACAGCGTGCGCAAGGTGGCCAGCAACACGTTGGGGTCGACCGGATGGATCAGGTAGGCGTCGGCGCCGGCATCCAGCCCGGTGATCATGTCGCCGGTGGCGATCGAGGCCGCCGAAACATGCACCACCGGCAGCAACGCGGTGCGCGGCTCGGCACGCAGCGTCCGCACGATATCGAAGCCGCTCATGTCCGGCAGGTTGACGTCCAGCACCACCGCAGAAAACGTCTGCGCGGAAAGTTTGGCAAGACCCTCGGTCCCGGTGCCGGCTTCTTCGACCGCGAACTGATGGTGTTCGAGCACGCGCCGCACCGAATAACGCGTCACCGCGTTGTCGTCGACGACCAGAATGTGGTGCTTACTGCCCACGCGTTTCCTCCGCTGCCAGTGTCATCGGCAGCACCACGTAAAATTCAGAACCCTGCCCGACCACGCTGTTGATCCCCACCCGGCCGCCCAGCAATTCGGCGAACCGTTTGCAGATCGACAACCCCAGGCCGGTGCCGGTCAGGCGTTTTTGCAGCGGCGAGTCCACCTGTACGAAATCTTCGAACAAGGCCTCGTGAAGCTCGGCCGGAATGCCGATGCCGGTGTCGTGCACGCCAAAGCGTACATGGCTGTCGCCTTCCAGCTGCGCAAACACGCGCACCTGCCCCTGCGGGGTGAACTTGAGCGCGTTGGAAATGAAATTGCGCAGGATCTGCGCCAGCTTCTTGTCGTCGGTGTACAGCAGCGGCAGCACCGGCGGATCCTCGAAGATCAGCGTGGTCGTGCCCACATCGGTGAGCGGACGGAACATGCCGCGCAGCGCCGCGAACAGGTCCATCAGGTCGAACCAGCCCGGCGAGATAGTGATGCGCCCGGCTTCGATCTTGGCCAGGTCCAGCAGGTCGTCCACCATCTCGGTGAGCTCGCGCGCCGAACCGCTGACAAAGCGCACCTGCTTGAGCTGCTCTGCATTGAGCGGCCCGTCCATGCCATCCTCCAGCAGCCGGGTGATGCTCAGGATCGAGCCTAGCGGGGTGCGGAACTCGTGGCTCATGTACGACAGAAAGCGGCTCTTGAGTTCGGACACCTCGCGCAGCTGTTCGGCCTGTTGGTCGAGCTCGGCATACAAGGCCAGCACGCCCTGGTTGGTTTCTTCCAGCTCTTCGCGCAAGGCCTGGTTCTGCTGGCGCAAGCTTTCCAGTTCAGCCATCGCCTCGGCTGCCGGCATCTTGGTGGTTGAATTCATTGCATGCCTCCCAAGCGCATGACGAACACGCAGCAATCGTCGCGGCCGCGCGCGTAATCGCGCGCCAGCACTGCGGCAATGATGCGTGGATGGCGCGACAGCAGGCCCGGATGATCGCGCAGGGTCCAGCGCGATTGCAGGCCGTCGCTGTGCATGACCAGTAACTTGCCGGCGGCGCGTGGAAAGTCGAACGGTTGCGCCTTGCGGAACTGCACCCCGACGATGCCCGGGTGCGAGGGCATGCCGCGCACGCCGTCGCCATCGCACAACGAGGCGACGATATTGCCCACCCCGGCAAAGCGCACCTGGCCGCTGCCGGGATCGAACTGCATGACCGCCGCCGCGCCGCCGCGCGTGCCGCTCATGCCGGCATGCAGGCGCGCGATGCGTTCGCCGGGTTCGCCACGGGCCGCTGCCGCAGCGCGCGTCCCCGCATCGGCGGCATCGGCCGCGCCCGCTCCGTGGCCCAGGCCGTCGATCATGCTCACGGTCACGCCTTGCGCATCGATCGCCAGATGCCAGCCATCGCCGCAGACCGTTTCGTTCTGGAGCGGCACACGCAGCGCGCCGTAGGGCAGGTCGGGCATGCTGTCGGCGTCGGCGTACACGCGCGCCAGGACCACGGCCCCCCGGGCATCGGAATAGGCGTCCAGCAACGCGGCATGTCGCTGCACCGTGCCCAGGCCGTTGCCAGGCGTGCCGCCGGTGGAATATCCGTCCGGCAGACAATCGGCCAGCACGAATCCGCGCCCCTGATCGAGCGTGCACAACTCGATGCCCAGACCATCGCGGCCGGCGACGCTGCACAGCTGCATCTGCCCGCCACCGGCATGGTTGAGCAGGTTGGTGCACAACTCGGTCGCCACCAGGGCCACGCGGCCACAGCCGTCTTCATCGAAACCGCAGGCCTGTGCAAGCGCCACCGCTTCGCGGCGCACCTGCCCGACCTGGGTGCCCTCTTCGACGCGGATCACCTGGGTGAGCGCGCCGGTCATGGTTACTTCCATTTGGTGATGGTGATGCGGGTGCCCTTGCCGGCTGCGCTATCGAGCACGAAATCGTCCACCAGCCGCCGGCTGCCGGACAGTCCCAACCCCAGGCCACTGCCAGAGGTCCAGCCGTCGGTCAGTGCAAGCTCCAGGTCTGCAATGCCCGGGCCCTGGTCGCGGAACGTCAGCTGCACGCCCTTGCGGATGCCGCTTTCGACCAGTGCCCAGTCCATGTCGCCGCCACCGCCGTAGATCACCGTATTGCGCGCCAGTTCGCTGGCCGCGGTGACCAGCTTGGTTTGATCGACCAACCGCAGCCCGCATTGCACCACCAGCTTGCGCACGGTCTGCCGCGCCAGCACCACATCCTGCTCGGTGCGCACCGGTTGCGAGCCGACCGTCATGGAGCCGCATCGGGTTGTTGCAGCAGGCGCATGCCGCGCTCGACATCGAGCGCGGTGCGCACCGACGGCAAGGTCAGCCCCAACTCCACCAGGGTGATCGCCACCGCCGGCTGCATGCCCACCACCACGGTTTGTGCGCCCATCAGCGTCGCCAGCCCGGAAATGGTGCTGATCATGCGCCCGATGAACGAATCGACGATATCCAGCGCGGAAATGTCGATCAACACGCCACGCGCAGAGGTGGCGCTGATCTTCTCGGACAGGTCGTCCTGCAGTTGCAGCGCCAGTTGGTCGTGCATGTCCACCTGGATGGTGACCAGCAACAGATGGCCCATCCGCAGGATCGGAATACGTTCCATGTCAGTCTGCCTTGCTGACGGTCACGCCGGTGCGCTTGAGCGCCAGCGCCAACGCATCGGCCAGGTTGGCCTTGGTCACGATCCCCTGCAGGTCCAGGCCCAGATGCACGATGGTTTGCGCAATCTGCGGGCGCACGCCGCTGATGATGGCGTCGGCCCCCATCAGCCGGATCGCGGTAACGGTCTTGAGCAGATGCTGTGCCACCAGGGTGTCCACGGTGGGCACGCCGGTGATGTCGATGATGGCGATTTCCGAGCCGGTGTCGACAATGCGTTGCAACAGCGACTCCATCACCACCTGGGTGCGCTGCGAATCCAGTGTGCCGATCATCGGCAGCGCCAGCACGCCGTCCCACAGCTTCACCACCGGGGTGGACAGCTCCAGCATCTCTTCCTGCTGACGCACGATGATGTCTTCGCGGGTCTTCTGGAAGACCTTCACGGTGTACAAGCCCAGGCGGTCGAGCAATTCCGACAACGCCCACAACTGCTGGCCCAGTTCTTCCGGGGTACTGGCGTATTCGCGCTGCACCAGCGCAAACAACACGCGCTTGAGCGAAAAGATGAAGTTGGCGGTTTCCTGCGAATCGAAACCACGGGTGGCGCGGTCGCGCGAGAGATGTTCCAGGAAGCGACGCACCTCGCTCCATTCGGCACTGTCCAGGCTGCTACCGTCGTGCTTCAACGACGCCACCAGCAAGCGCAGGAATTCGCCGGCCTGCGCTTCGAATTCCTGCCGCGACAGACGCGCATCGTTGCCCAGGCTGGACTCCAACCATGCGGTCAGCAACGCATGTTCCTGGCCACCAATCGCATCGATCGAGCGCTGCTGCAATGCCACCATGAGATCACCCACCAAAAGAAAAGAGGTTGGGCATGCGGGCTGGACTGCGCCCTGACCGACGCGGCGCCCCCACGCCGATGCGCAGCAGAATAAAGCAATTCAGATTGACCAACCAGCGAGCCAACCTGTAGCAGTCATCCGCCCACGGGCGCAGTGTGACATTGCCGCGCGCACGCCGAACGTGCGCCGGTCCACGCCTGCGGACATGCACTGCACCAGCGCCCGTGCAAGGCAACACGCCAACCGGTCGGCGTGCCATCACCCCGGGCCCTGGCGATGGCCGATCGACGGCGCGTCACTGCGTTTTGAGCCTGCGGCGATGCTCTTCCGATCGGCATTGCCACTGCCATGGCGAGCTCCATCAGGACACTGGAGACCAAACAGGACCAAACGCCGCAGAAACGGCAGTGCGTGGCGCTGCGCCCTGCGCCTGCACGCAGGGCATGCACTTGCGTCATCGCCCTGCCGACGGTGTGGCGGCACGTCCAAAGCGGGAGGGTGTGCCGGCGTGAATGCCGCCGCGTTGCGGAAGGGCAATGAGCGTGTTCTTGATGCCGGATGCAGCGCCGCGCATCCAGCGTGGCGCCCGAACGCACGCCACGATCGCCAATGTCCACCCACCCCGGCGACAAACGCCGTTGGATCAAGCCGATCGCCGCCCTATAGTCCGTAACGCTCCACCGCATCCAGATGCGGCTGCGGATCCTGGCCGCAGGCCTCGGCAAGCCGCAGCCAGCACATCGGATGCGACCAGCGCGAGGTCGTGCATCGCAGGACGCGATGCAGTTCCTGCGGGGCGACGTTTTCCGGAAGGGCCACGGTGAACAACACGCCCGGCAGTCCGGATGTTGCATCCTCCGGGTTGAACGCGTCCGGATGGTCCGGGTCGACCACGCGGTAGTCGTCGCGACTGTGCAGCCACATCTTCCAGCCGCGCATTTCCAGGTCTGCACGCATCGCCTCGATCACCTCGTCGCCAGGATGCACGCCGTCCACCAGCCAGCTATTGGCATAGCCACCCGGTTGCAGCACATGCACCTGCGCGTAGGTCGGCACGAAACGCTCGCGTTCGGCTTCGTCTTCCGGCGGCGGATACAACAGTTCCGCGTCGAACACCACCCAGTCGCCGACATGCTGGCGCCGATGCGCAGGCGCGTTTTCGACGATGCGTGCAGTGACCGGGCCGGTGCGGCGCGCGTAGTACTCGGCCACTTCGCCGTCATCCATGCAACGAATGATCACCCAGCCCCAGGTCTCTTCGACTACGCCGCTGGTGCTGCTCAGCTCCATGCCAATGGCCTGCGCAGAGGCACGCACCGCGTCCCAATCCTGCGCCGCACTGGCCGCCGTCATGTGATCCCAATGCGCAGAACGCGGTTCTTCCAGCAGCTCGGTAAGTTGCCGATAGACCGCGGCGGCCTCGGCAAACCGGCCGGTATCGAGATACATGCGCGCCAACAAGCCGCGTGCGCCGTGCGAGCCGGGCGATAGCTCCAACAGTGCCGTGCTGGCCTGCTCCAGCGCCGGCCAGTCGCCCAGCCGCTGCGCCAGCTGCGCCTCGCACCACAATGCCGCCACCGGCGCCTGTGGGCGATACAGCTGTGCCAGCCGGCGCACACCGGCTTCATCGCCGCGGCCCAGCAACAGATTCATCAGCCGGAAGGTGGGGCTGGTTTCGCGATCGGCATGCCGCTGCACGAATGACCACAGCAACGCGATCGCTTCCTCGTCGGCCGCACAGGCACTCAAGGCAGAAGCAGTGGTGTCGACAAGCTCGGCATCGTCCGGACAGTCAGTGACGGCCTGCAGCAACCACTGCGCTTCGCGCTCGGGATTGCGCACCACATCATCGCCCTGCGCGTTCAACCATTCCAGCAACTGCGCGGCAGCGACCGGTGACTCCTCGCCCACCGATACGGCTGCGATGCGCGCAGCCCAACCGTCCAGCGCCAGCGTGGCACCACGGTCCTGTCGCAACTTGGGCAGATGCGCACGTGCAAGCGCCAGATGCCTGCGCGCGGTCCACACCGCGCCGCGTTGCAGCGCCAGTCCGATCGCAAGCTCGGCCGCTTCGATCAGGATGCGATGCGCGCCAACCTGCGCGTAATGGTCGAGCATCTGCTGCACGCGGCTGCCCAGGTCCCAGCTATTGCGCTCGGGCGCGCGCGCCACCAGCACCGCCACCGCACGCAGCCAGTGCAGGCGATAACGCGGCGCAATCTCGCGCCATGGCAGCAACGCTTCCATGGCTTCGTCATCGCGCTGCAACAGCGCCAACGCGCGTGCCTTCTGCAGGCGCCGCGGCTGGCTGCAATTGGCCCACTCGGCACCTTCGCGCGCGGCGTCGCGTTCGCGCTGTTCCACCAGCGCCAGCGCCTCCTGCGCACGCCCAAGCGCAAGCAGGATCGAGATGCGCATGTCCGGCACGCCGTCGTAGATTTCGCCGCCATGGTCCAGGATGGCCTGCGACTGCTGCTCCAGGTACTGCAGCGCCGCGTCACCGCGCCCGTCGTCGAGCAATGCATCGGCTTTTTCGCAGCTCAGGCACTGGTAACACGACCAGCTCGGGTCGATGCGGCCCAGGGTTTCGTCGCACACCTCGATACGTTCTTCCACCCAACCCGGGCCATCGATGTTGGCATAACACGCGGCCAGGTCCTGGGTCACGCAGACCGATTGCGGGCACTCCACTGCGTCGGCGCGATGCGCACGCTCGAACAGCGCCACCGCATCGCCCAGCGCACGCTCGCCTTCGCACAGGTTGCCGACCCGGTTGCGCATTTCCCAATGCCCGACGAACACCTCCAGCCACGGGTTGGCCAGCGTCTTGCCCAGCGCACGTGCCTCCGGCAACAAGGCCTCGGCGCGGTCGATCTGCAGATCGCAGATGTGGTCGGTCAGCCGCGTCAGCAACTGCGCATTTTGCGGCTGCCCGGCTTCGCCCAGATCGTCCTGCAGTTTTTCTACCCAGTTCCAGATTTCCATCGTGCCGCTCCTGCGATGCGGCGCTTCAGCGCGCCAGCAATTGGGTCACGGTCTCGGCGAAATCGCCGAAGGCCTTGTTGAGATCGGAAACACCTGATTCGGTGCTGCCCGGCTGCGGCTGCGTACGCCCCTGCGCCGCGACGATCACCTTGAGCGCACGCAGCAAGCGCGCCGCCACCGCGGCCTGCGGGTTGCCTGCGCGCTGCGCGCCCAGCAAGGCCTGCAGCGCCGGATTATCCAGATTCAGATACAGCCGCTGGGTCTGCCGCGCTTGGATGCGCGCGGTGAATTGCCGCGCCAGGCGCAACGCGGCGGTAGAGACACGCTTGTCGTTTTCGTCCTGCTCCAGGCGGCGTTTGAGCTCGGCCTCGCGGTCGGGCACTACCACCAACGGCAGTTCCTGCGGGCTGAAACGCGCCGGCACCAGCGCTTCGCCATCGCCCAGGTGCTGTTCCAGCCAGGCCAGTTCATCGGCCGGCAGCGTGTCCAGCTGGAACAACTGGCGGTTGCCCTGCTCGGTGCCCAGCTCGACCAGACGCACACCCTTGACCTGCGCCCAGCGCCGCAGAAACGGCACCACCGCATACCGGTTGCCGTAGGCCACCGGCACGCCCATCGCACGGAACAGCATTTCTTCGAAACCGCTGTCGCTGTCGAGGATCACGTGCACCGCACCGCGCGATGGCAATTGCTGCGCCGGCAGATCGCCTTGCGACGTCGGTACCCGCACGTGTTCCAGCAGCAATTCGAACAGGCGCTCATCGCACAGCGCCGCGCCCAGCAGAGCTTCGTTATGACGCAACAGGATGCGTCGCCATGCCTCCGGTTGCTGGCGCGCCACATCGGCCAGGCCTTGCACCAAGGCCTCGGACAAGGCGTGCTGCACCGCGCTATAGACCGTATCGCGCTGCAGGTCTTCGCGGCTTGCGGTAGGCGTCAGCCGATTGGATTCGATAACCCCACCGATGAAGCCCGCCCACGGCGGCAGCAGTTCGCGCGCGTTGTCATCCAGCAACATGCCGCGCAGGAACACCGACAGATTGCGGTTGTCGCTGGTGCCGTAGGTCGCACCGTCCTGCACCCACAACAGGCCGACCGCATCGCTGCCCTCTTCCGCACGCACCGGCATGCAGCACAACGGCTCGAAATTGCGCTCAAAGCGCGCGGCGAACTCGCGTTGCCGGCGCCAGGCCTGCACCGGATGCAACGGTACGGCGTCCTGCACGCGCCACGGCGGCGGCTCGGGATTGATCGGCTGCGTTGCGGCGCCGATCCAGATCGGCTCGCGCAACAGCGCGCAATAGCGCGACAGAATCTCGCGCAGCCGCCCTTCCTGAGCCAACGACAGATAATCGCCGTGTAGTTCCAGCACCACCTCGGTGCCCACCTGCGCACGCGCAGGAATCGGGCTGACCGTGTACTGCTCGGCGTTGCTGGAGATGTAGCAATAGCCCAGCGTGGGAGACTGGTAGGAGGTGGTGCGCACGGTCACCCGCCGCGCCAGCACGAAGGCGGACAAGAAGCCCAGCCCGAACATTCCGATCAGGCCGCTGTCCTCGTGGCCGCCCTGGCGCAGCCCACGCGTATAGCCCACGCCCACGGTGGCCAGGTAGTCGTGGATTTCCTGCTGGGTCAGTCCGGCACCGGTATCGACGATGCGCACGATGCCTTGCGCGGTATCGGCATGCACCTCGATGCGCGATTGGCCGTGCCAATCGGGTTGTTCCAGACGACGACGCAGGATGGAATCGTGCGCGTTCTGCACCAGCTCGCGCAGCGCCACCACCGGGGTGGAGTACAGGTGCTTGCCTAGGACCGACATCAGTCCATTGAGATCGACGCCTGCCCGGCGGATCTGCGAGGCGTCGGTCGCCTCGGGAGTGGGATCTTGCATGATCGGTCGTCGTTTCCTTGGCGACGACGCCCATCCTCGGACGCGTCCCCCTGGGTGCCAGTGCCAGCCGGAAAGGATAGCCGGAACCCACATTGCACGCACGTCTCAGTTTGACCCCTGCCCTCCGTTGCGTACAGCGACGCGCACTGCACCGCACGCCGGGTTGACCCACCACGGATCGGTAGCGCTACCAATCCGTGGGTTGCGGAGATTAACGCTGCAGGGTCTCCATCGGCGCCTCATTGAAGTGCTGGCGATAGCCCTTGGCCAACGCCGAACGGCTGCCGACGCCCCAGCGACTGGCCGCCTGCAACACACTGCCGCAGCCGCCTTCGGCCAGCAGTTCGTCGCGGATGCTTTGCATCCGGTAACGGCGCAGCACCTGCGTCGGTGACAGTCCGGTAGCCGACTTGAACGCTTGCTGCAGCGCGCGCCCGGTGACCCCGATCTGTGCGGCCACTTCGTTGATCGACAGATCCGAGCGATGCGCATTGGTGATCATGTAGCTGTAGGCGCGCCGATACTTGGCCGGCAACCGGGCGGAGATGTCGTCGCTGACGTGCGCAGGGGTGCCGCTTTCCAGCAAGCGCGGTGCTTGCACTTCGCTGCGCAGGCACTGCACCGCGCCCAGCGCGTAGCGGTTGTAGAGCAGCAACGCCTGTTCGGTGCGCCCCATCGCCTGGCTGATCTTGGCCTGGCAGTACTCGAACTCCAGGTTCCAGCGCGGCGCATGATGCCGACCGGCACCGGCCAGTGCACGCTCGGCCAGATCGGCACGGCCCACCGCCAATGCCGCCAGCGCCAGTTCCACCTGCGCGTCTTGACGCGCGCACGGCGGGCAGCCGGTGGCTGCGGCCGGCAATGCGTCGATCTGCGCGTCGAAGCCGAAGGTGTCGCCGCCGGCAATACGCAACAGGCTGCGTACATGCCGCATGCGCTGCGCCAGCACCGGCATGCTCTCTGCCAGATCGGCGATGCAGGCGCGCAGGTCGCTGGGCTCGAAGGCATGCGTGGCATCTTCCTGGCGCAGCGTGGCTTGCCAGAACACATGGTCGCTCATGCGGTCGGAGCGACGGATACGCAGCTGCGCAATCATGTCCAGACGCAGCGCAGTGGCAATCCGCAGCCAGTCCGACGCGCCGCTCTCCAGGTCGGCCAGCACCTCGCGGGCACGCTCCAGGGTCTGTAAGGCCAACGTGCTCTGGCCCAGATGGAAGTGGGTCAGCGATTTGCCCAACAGGCTCTCGCCGCACAGGCTGGGCGGCGTTTCGCGGTCCATTGCCAACTGCGCGAAGCAATTCAACGCCGCGCTCAGGCGCCGCTGGCTCAGCATCAACCAGGCGGTGTTCCGGCACGACAGCAGGCGCAATTGACGCTGATGCCCGCGCATGGCCTTCAAGGCCTGCCGATACGCATCTTCGGCCTCTTCCTGATATTCCAGGATCAGCAACGCATCGCCGCTGGCACCGAACAAGCTGACCTCATCGTCGGCGCCATCCGCTGCGCCCTGTCCGTCGCGTCGCTGTTGGAGATGTTGCAGTCCCTGTGGCCAAGCACCAACCAGCATCCTGCTCGTATAGGTAGGAAGACGTTCTGCGTATGACAACGCAGAGATCGCTGCAAAGTAGGTGGAAAGGATCATGCCGGTCTCTCTCTTTGGGGGGCGGAGCAAAAGACAACAGGCGCCGAACTCGCTGGCGCAAACGATTGTATGCAGCGGATCCAATAGAATTTCTCTCTGAAAGCCATTGAAAAAATCAAAAAAGCTCACTCTGTCAAACAACCATGTGATGCGTTTTCTCCCGACGCAAAGCGCATTTGCACATCGTCGGCCTTGTCGTACGCCAGACATTTCGCGCCATCCGGTTGAGTATCGATATCGCCGGTCTACGCCAATCCCCAGGCACAGTCGGACAACGTCTGCGAACGCGCCGCTTCCATGCGCATTGATGGTCATCGGCGATGGTCAACACGATGCACCGTGACTGTACGGACACGTACGCCGAAGAGTTTTTGATCGCGAGAAGCAGGCATGCCGCGACGGAAAATCGCTGCCGACCTATTCCAGCCGCGCGCGATCCCACGACCAATCGCAATAGATTGGTCTAGACCTCGGCAACCGGATGTCTCTGCCCACGCACGTCGGTCCATGCTTACTCGCTACTGCATGACGCGCATGGCGCAATGGCACGCGGCCCAGACATGCCCGCTATGTAAGAGCTCTGTTACGTCTAAATGAGCGCGAGTTAAAGCCGATGTCGACAAATCCGAAGACGCGTACGCAAGCGTGAAACTTTTGGTCTCTGCAATGGTACATACCATTCGTCCAGCTCCACTGGACTCTCCCCCGCCAACCGACTGGTCCGACGATGCAGCGATCTTTGAAGATGGATTTTGTCCTGGCATTGGCCGACCTACACCGGCGCCCGTCCCATGCGTGGCTTGTACGCCGACACGCGAAGGCCGCCTGAATGAACGACCACTCCCCCTCCAATGCCGGATCGGTGTTCCTGTTGACGCAGGACGCGCGCCTGACCTCGCAGGTCAACGCCAGCCTTGCACCGCTCGCACGCAACGTCTCGACGTTTTCCGATGAACTGGAGCTCCTGCGCTCGCTGCGGCATTCGCCGTGCGAGCTGCTGATCTTCGATGCCAGCTGTGTCGCCGCCGATGACAGTTCACTGCTGGCCTGGCAGCGCTGCCATAGCGGCCAGCCCACGCCGCTGATCGTGCTTGGCCGTTTCGATTGCGCCGACAACATTCTGGCCTGGTATCGCGCAGGCGCGCAGGAGGTCCTTGCGCTGCCTTTCAATTCGCATGAGTTGCACGTGCGCGCGGCCCTGGCGATATCGCCGGTGGCGCATGCCTGCCCGGAGACGCAGCACCTGAGCGTGGGTCCCTACAAGCTGATCCGCGATGAAAATACCGTCTATCTGGAAGGCAAGCCGATCGCGTTGACCGCACGCGAGTTCTCGATTGCCTGGCTGCTCTTTTCCAGCCCCGGCGTGTGCTTCCGGCGCTGCCAGCTGGCCAAGGCGGTCTGGGGCAGCCATACCGAATTCACCGACCGCACCATGGAGCAGCACATCTACAAGTTGCGCAAGAAACTGCAGCTGAGCGGTGACAGCAGCGCGGTACGCATCAGAACCGTCTATTCGCACGGCTACAAGCTGGAGCTCGCGTTGCACGATACCGAGGCAACGACAATGAGCAAGGCCGTTAGCCCAAGTCTTGGCCCTGCACATCACGCAGCCGCCTGCTGAGCAAGCGCACCGCTGCAGATGCGACCTGCGACCTGCATTGCGCAGTCTCGCCTGCGTGACAGCGAAGGGTGCTTGATGACAGGACGGGCGTCGGCACGGCATCGACGACGGAGCGGCCTGCACGCGCGCACTCGGCCCGCAAGCTGTGCCGTCATTCAAGTTCTGCAGGTACCGGCCATGCGGCTGGCTGCATCGTTCACTGCACAGCGTGGGGTGCACGCTGATCGGCGTTGAGCGACGTCGCTGCATCCGTGAGCAGGCGTGGCAGCGACGAATGCGGCGCTGCCTGCTGCGCCGGGACTGTCCAGCGAAACACGCTTCATGCATGTCGCTGTGTCTCCGCCGTCCATCTCTGGGGATCGGATGCGGACGCCCACTCTGCAGAGCGCAGACTTGGCAACTCTCACGCACGCAGGCCTTGACCTTGCGCCTATGCGCCATACGCAATGGCACGATTGGCACATTCACACACGACAACGGCGCAGGGAACTCCTGCGCCGTTGTCCGCTTTCATAGCGCGCGAATTACTGCTTAGGGTTTTCGCCGTACTGGTTCGGGCCGGGCGTGCCTTCGATGCACATGAAGACCAGCAACACGAAAGCACCGACGTACGGCACCAGGCTGATCAGATAAAACCAGCCGGACTTGTCCTGGTCGTGCAGGCGGCGCACCGTGACTGCAATACCGGGCACGATCAACGCCAGACAAACGATCACCATGACTGCACAGATCAGCCAAGCCAGCGCGCCCGGGCCGTTCTCGTTCCCCATCGCCACTGCCGCGACGGCGAACAGGCCGCCAAACACGAACAGCACCAGGAGCTGCATCAGCGCGAACATCCAGTATTCCTTGCGGCGCGAGCGACCGTTGAAGTCGGCGTAACGCTTGAGCGGCAGCAACATCCATTCCATCGTGATTCTCCTGAAAACGCAGTGAGTGGTGTCTGTGGTCCGGTGCACAGTGCAACGGGCCGCGCATGTTGCCATAGCCCCACTCTTTCTGAAAACGCTTTCTCGACAACCAACTACCAAATCCCGGCGTTTGTCCGACAAACGGCTTGCGGGCGTCAGGTCGCCCCGCGACGCATGCCATGCGCGCCTCCCGCAGCACGTCTGAAAGGCACGCGATGACCTCTGCACTCAGCGTTTCTTGAGGGTGGCGGCACGGCCGCACCAGTGGTGACCAAGCCGGACGATCATCGATGGTCGCCCGGCAGCCGGCCGAGACGATGGCGGCAGGCTGGCCCCGGACATGGCAAAGACTTCCGGCGCATTCGCAGGTCGCCAACCCGGCCTATCGCAACATCCGCGCGGTACGCGGCTTCAGTCGGCCGCCGCTTCCAATGCCTGGCTCAGGCGCTCCACGGCAATGATTTCCATGCCCTTGATGCTGGTGGTCTTGGGCGCATTGGCGCGGGGCACGATGGCGCGCTTGAAGCCATGCGTCGCCGCTTCCTTCAGGCGGTCCTCGCCATTGGGCACCGGGCGGATTTCGCCGGACAGGCCCACTTCGCCGAACGCGATGGTTTTTTCGGACAGCGGCCGGTCGCGCAGCGACGACAGCACCGCCAGCAGCACCGGCAAATCGGCCGCGGTTTCCTGCACGCGGATGCCGCCCACCACATTGACGAACACGTCCTGATCGCCCACCACGATGCCTCCATGGCGATGCAGTACCGCCAGCAGCATCGCCAGCCGGTTCTGCTCCAGACCCACCGCCACCCGACGCGGGTTGGACAACGGCGAGGCATCCACCAGCGCCTGCACCTCCACCATCAGCGGGCGGGTGCCTTCGCGGGTGACCATCACGCAACTGCCCGGCTGCTGGGTGCTGCCGCCGGACAGAAAGATCGCCGACGGGTTGGAGACTTCCTTGAGGCCCTTCTCGCCCATCGCGAACACGCCCAGTTCGTTGACCGCACCGAAGCGGTTCTTGAACGCGCGCAACAGGCGGAACCGGCTACCGCTCTCGCCTTCGAAATACAGCACCGCATCGACCATGTGCTCGAGCACGCGTGGCCCGGCGATGCCGCCTTCCTTGGTCACATGGCCGACCAGAAACACCGCGGTACCGGTTTCCTTGGCGTAGCGCACCAGTCGCGCTGCGCTCTCGCGCACCTGGCTCACCGAGCCCGGCGCTGCGGTCAACGATTCGGTCCACAAGGTCTGTACCGAATCGGCCACGATCAGCTTCGGTCGCGCCACGCTGGCGTGCTGCAGGATGTTTTCGATGCCGGTTTCGGCCAGGGCGTTCAGGCCTTCCAGCGGCAGGTCCAGGCGCACCGCGCGCCCGGCCACCTGGGCCAGCGATTCCTCGCCGGTCACATACAACACCGGCAACGTGGAGGCCATGCTCGCCAGCGCCTGCAGCAGCAGCGTCGACTTGCCGATGCCGGGATCGCCGCCGATCAGCACCACCGCACCTTCCACCAGCCCGCCACCCAGCACCCGATCGAACTCGCCGATACCGGTGGACACACGCGCCTGCTCGGACTGCTGCACGTCCTTGAGCGCAGTGATCTTGGGCGCCTCGGCCTTGCCGGCCCAGCCGCTACGCCGCGATGCCGCTGGCGACGCCTTGCCGCCCGGCGCGGCGCTCTCGAGCACGATTTCGCTCAGCGTGTTCCAGACACCGCATTCGGTGCACTGACCCTGCCACTTGGTGTACTCGGCACCGCACTCGCCGCAGACATAGGCCGTTTTCGCCTTCGCCATCGCTCTTGCCCATCGTTATTGAAGCAGCAGGATAGTGGCTGACGGTCTCAGTGTGCGCGACGCAGGACTTTGCGGATTCGGGATTCGGGATTCGGGATTCGGACAAGTCGACGATTTGCTGATGCGCAGTGCAAGCGGTGATCGGCTACGCTCACACAACGGCGGCATGACCGTGACGACCGGCCATGCCGCTTGGATTCCACTGATCCCACGTCGGGCAACGACGTGGGCGTGTGCCACTCAGCGCGCCTTGTACAACTCGCTCAGGCGATCTGGCTTGCCGGCGATGCGCTCCAGATGCGGATACAGCAGACCGCCGTGGTAGTCGATACGGACGGTTTCGTAGCGGTCGCCGCGCTTGACCAGCAGTTCGATCGGTGCAGTGGTGCCCTTGGCCGCCTTGATCGCATCCTTGATCACATCGGCGCTGAAGGCGCGGCCGTTGACGGCCACCAGGGTATTGCCGTTGATGATGCCGGCATTGAATGCCGGGCTGTCCCACAACACCTCGTTGACTTCGCCCGAGCCCTCCAGCGACAGGCCCAGCGAATAGGTCAGGCTGACGTCGTTTTCGTTGCTCTCGTAGGCCTTGATGGCCAGGTTCGGTTCGTCGTTGTAGACCAGCTTCCAGCCATTGGCTTCGATGCCGCCATTCAACGAACCGTGCCCGTCCATGCGCTCGCGCAACAGGCTGGCCCAGTCGTAGGCGGCCACGCCGTTGAGCGTGCTGACGATGTCGTCGAAGGTATACGGATTGACGTCCCAATCGCCGTTCTTCATGCCGAAGAACGCCTTGGCGAAATCGTCGATGGAACGCTTGTTGTTGGTGAGCGCGCGCAGCTTGCTATCCACTTCCAGCCACATCATCTGGCCGCCGGAGTAGTAGTCCTCGCTCATCTGGTAGCTGCGGTACGCCTTGGGACGCCGCATCGACATGGTCGGGTCGTTGGTGGTGTCCTGCACCGTGCGCCAGGCCATGCCGGGGCGGCCGCGCTCGTAGGTTGCCGCCACGCCGGCCAGCATGTCGCGCGCCTGGTCCTGCGTCCACAGGCCGGAACGTGCGGCCACCACTTCGCCCCAGAACTGGGTCTGGCCCTCGTACAGCCACAGCAGGCTGTCGCCCATCGGCACGTTGAAGTTCGGCGTCGCCAGGTCGGCGCCACGGCGGTACTTGCCGTTCCAGGAGTGGTTGAACTCGTGCGCCAGCAGGTCGCGCATGGTCCAGCTCTTGTCCCACTCGGTGAAGTAATTCGGCGGGCCGCTGTTTTCGCTGGAACGGTGATGCTCCAGGCCGATGCCGCCCAGCTTCTTGGTCAGCGCCAGCAGGAATTCGTAATGGTCGAAGTGACGCGCGCCGTACAGCTTGTCCATCTGCTGCACCAGCGCGGCGTGTGCCTTGATCTGCTCGGGCTTGGCCTCCAGCGATTTGGCTTCATCGGCGAACACGTTGAGGTAGACCGGCTGCTTGCCGGTGCTCAGCTCCACGCGCTTGTAGTACTTGCCGGCGAACATCGGCGAATCGACCAGGTCGTCGAAATCGATCGGCTTGAAGCTCACCGTGTCGCCGACGCGGCGATCGGTTTCCAGTGCCGTGGCATAGCTCCAGCCGGCCGGCAGCGTGACGCTGGCCTGCGCCTTGATGTTGCGCGCGAAATAGCCGGCCGGATACAGCGCCGTGGTGTTCCACTGCAGGTTGAGCATTTCCGGGGTCATCATCACCCGGCCCTGGTTGCCGGCCTGCGGCGAGAGGAACTTGAACTCGGCCGTCAGCTCGGTGGCGCCCTGAGGCACGTCCACCTTGAACGCATAGACATCGAATTGGTCGCGTTTCCAGGGCACCACCTTGCCATCGACCTTGATCACCAGACCGGCGAGCTTGTCGATCGGTCCGGTCGGCGAATGGTTGCCGGGAATCCACTGCGGGTACAGCAGCGTCATCGGGCCCGGCTTGGCCCGCATAGTGGCCTTGACCTTGAAGATGCGGTGCGCCAGATCGGTGGCGTCCACGTCGATCTTCAAGGTGCCGTCGAACGGCACGTCCTGCGGCGGTGCGGTTTGCGCAGCCGCAGGCAGCGACAACGCCGCCAACAACGACACGGACAACAGGGTGGGCATTTTCATCGCAACTCCGCAGGTGACCTGGACAGGCAAGCCCACGATGCTAAGCGCCTGCCTGTGCTTGACCGTATGCCATTGGTCATGCTGCGGGCGATTGACGCGTAAAAAAAAGGCCGCCAATCACTTGGCGACCTCTTCTTCAACGTTGCGGCGATTCGGCGTGTCGCCGTCTCAATGCATCATGTTGACATTCATGTTGTGCAGCACCCACAGCGAGCCGACGATCACGATGCCGATGATCAGCAGCGAGAACAGGCCCACCTGCACGTTGGAGCGCTGCTCGGGCGTGCGGTCCATGTGCAGGAAGTACACCATGTGCACCAGCATCTGCACCGCGGCCATGACCGAGATCACGACGATGGTGACACCCTTGGAGAACGCGCCGCTCATCACCATCGCAAACGGGATGACGGTGAGGATCACGGCCATCACAAAGCCGATCAGGTAGGACTTCAGGCCGCCGGCATGCGCATCGGCAGCGGTATCGGTGTGGTGGTGATTGGCCATTACAGCGCTCCCAGCAGATAGACGACGGTGAACACACCGATCCAGATGATGTCCAGGAAGTGCCAGAACAGGCTCAGGCAGGCCAGACGCGTGCTGTTGCGCGCGGTCAGGCCGTTCTTGGAAATCTGGATCACCAGCACGGCCATCCACAGCAGGCCGGAGGCCACGTGCAGGCCGTGCGTGCCCACCAGGGTGAAGAATGCCGACAGGAACGCACTGCGACCCGGGCCGGCACCCTCATGGATCAGGTGGTTGAACTCCCATACTTCCATGCACAGGAAGCCGATACCCAGCAGCGCGGTGACGGCCAGCCAGCCGTATAGGCCGCCCATCTTGCGCTTGTGCGCGGCAATCATCGCAAAGCCGAAGCTCAGGCTGCTGAACAACAGCAGGAAGGTTTCCACCAGCACGAACTTCAGATCGAACAGCTCCTTGGCGGTCGGCCCGTCCACCGTGGCGCCGGAGAGCACCGCATAGGTGGCGAACAGACCGGCAAACAGCAGGCAGTCGCTCATCAGATAGACCCAGAACCCGAAGACGGTGTTGCCACCGCCGTCGTGATGCTCGTGGTCGTGATCGTGGCCGCCCGCGTGGGCGGCGTGGTCAAGCGTGGTCGAGGAAGCCATGGTCATACCACCTTCGCGGCCTGCGCCGCCTGTTGCTGTTCGAGCAGGGCGAAACGTGCGTTTTCGATGCGCTCCACTTCGTCGGCCGGCACCCAGTAATCGATGTCGTCATCGAAGGTGCGCGCGATGAAGCTGCCGATCATGCCCACCAGGCCGATGATGGCCAGCCACCAGATGTGCCAGATCAGACCGAAGCCCAGCAGCACACTGAAGGCACCGATATAGACGCCGGCGCCGGTGTTACGCGGCATGTGGATCGCTTCGTACTTGGACGGACGCACCCAGCCCTTGCCATTCTGCTTGTCGGCCCAGAACTGATCGCGGTCGTCGATGTGCGGCAGCACGGCGAAGTTGTAGAACGGCGGCGGCGAGGAGGTTGCCCATTCCAGCGTACGGCCATCCCACGGGTCGCCCGTGTAGTCCATATGCTCCTTGCGCTTCCACACGCTGTAACCGATCTGCACCAGGTTCAAGAAGATGCCCATGCCGATGATGGCAGCACCCACCGCGGCCACGTACAGCCACGGCGCCCACTCGGGGTGGTTGTAGGTGTTCATGCGACGGGTCATGCCCATGAAGCCAAGCACGTACAGCGGCATGAAGGCCACGAAGAAACCGATGATCCAGCACCAGAACGAGGCCTTGCCGATCTTCTCGTTGAGCTTGAAGCCGAACGCCTTCGGGAACCAGTAGGTCAGGCCCGCCAGGTAACCGAACACCACGCCGCCGATGATCACGTTATGGAAGTGCGCGATCAGGAACAGGCTGTTGTGCAGCACGAAGTCCACGGCAGGAATCGCCAGCATCACGCCGGTCATGCCGCCAATGGTGAAGGTGATGATGAAGCCGATCGTCCACAGCACCGGCGAGGTCATGTGCACGCGACCGCGGAACATGGTGAACAGCCAGTTGAAGATCTTCACGCCGGTCGGGATCGAGATGATCATCGTCGTGATGCCGAAGAAGGCATTGACGTTGGCACCCGAGCCCATGGTGAAGAAGTGGTGCAGCCACACCACGAACGACAGCACGCCGATGCACGAGGTGGCGTACACCATCGAGGTGTAGCCGAACAGGCGCTTGCGGCTGTAGGTCGCAATCAGCTCGGAGAAGATGCCGAATGCCGGCAGGATCAGGATGTAGACCTCCGGGTGACCCCAGATCCAGATCAGGTTGACGTACATCATGGCGTTGCCGCCACCGTCGTTGGTGAAGAAGTGCGTGCCCAGGTAACGGTCGGCACCCAGCAGCGCCAGCGCCACGGTCAGGATCGGGAACGCGGCGATGATCAGGATGTTGGTGATCAGCGCAGTCCAGGTGAAGATCGGCATGCGCATCAGGGTCATGCCCGGCGCGCGCATGCGCATGATCGTCACGAAGAAGTTGATGCCGGTCAGCAACGTGCCTAAACCGGACACCTGCAGCGCCCAGATGTAGTAATCGACACCGACCCCCGGGCTGTATTCCAGCCCCGACAACGGCGGATAGGCCAGCCAACCGGTCTGCGCGAATTCACCGACACCCAGCGAGATGTTGATCAGCGCCGCGCCGGCCACGAACAGCCAGAAGCTCAGCGAGTTCAGGAACGGGAACGCCACGTCGCGCGCGCCGATCTGCAGCGGCACGATCAGGTTCAACAGGCCGGTCATGAACGGCATGGCCATGAAGAAGATCATGATCACGCCGTGCGCGGTAAAGATCTGGTCGTAGTGATGCGGAGGCAGCACGCCTTCGCCACCGCCGCCGGCCAGCGCCTGCTGGGTGCGCATCATCGCCGCGTCGGCGAAGCCGCGCAGCAGCATGACCAGCGCCACGATGATGTACATCACGCCGATGCGCTTGTGATCCACCGAGGTGAACCACTCTTTCCAGAGATAGCCCCACAGCTTGTACTTGGTGATGGCGCCCGCGATGAGCAGGCCGAGCAGGCCGGCACCACCCAGCGCGACCATGATGATCGGCTCGTGGTACGGAACTGCCTCGATGGTGAGTTTGCCTAGCATCACTTGTCTCCAGAAGTGCACATGGCGACCGGCTCCGTAGCCGATGCCTGATGGTCGCCGTGGCCCTTACTGTGGCCCGGACCATTCATGTATTTGTCGACCAGCGAGCGGAACATGCCGTCCTGCACCGACGAGTAGTAGGTGACCGGATACTGTTCCTTGTCGTTGCGATTGGCTGCCAGCACCTGGTACTCGGCAGCGTTCAACGCGGTCGGCGATGCCTTGACCTTGGCCACCCAGGCCTCGAAGCCGGCTTGATCGACGGCGTGCGCCTTGAAGCTCATCTTCGAAAAGCCGTGGCCGCTGTAGTTGGTCGACAGGCCGAAGTATTCGCCCGGCTCGTTGGCCACCAGGTGCAGCTTGGTTTCCATGCCCGCCATGGCGTAGATCATGGTGCCCAGGTGCGGGATGAAGAACGAGTTCATCACCGTGTCGGAGGTGATCTTGAAGTTCAGCGGCGTATGCACCGGGAACGCGATCTCGTTGACGGTGGCGATGTTCTGGTCGGGGTAGATGAACATCCACTTCCAGTCCAGCGACACCGCTTCGATGTTGATCGGCTTGACGTCCGAATCCAGCGGCCGGTACGGGTCCAGCGCGTGCGACGAGCGCCAGGTCAGCACCGCCAGCACCAGGATGATCACGCACGGGATCGACCACACCACCACTTCGATGGCAGTGGAGTGCGACCAGTCCGGCTCGTAGCGCGCCTTGGTGTTGGATGCGCGATATTTCCATGCGAACGCAATCGTCATCACGATCACCGGGATGACCACGATCAGCATCAGCACCACCGAGGTGATCAGCAGTTGCTTTTCGTCGTGGCCGATCTGGCCTTTCGGATTGAGGATGGCCGAGTTGCAGCCTGCCAGCAGCAGGAAGGGCAACATCAGACCTGGACGAAGTAAACGCCCGAGCTGTTTCAGCGGAATCATCGGTCGATCCAAGTGCGAAGGAACGCCAGCCTCGTTCGTCGTATCGGTCGCGGGATGTTCCCGACGCAGCTGTCTTCCTGGGGGAGATGAACTGCGCAGACCGAAGACACGGGTTAGCGCGCTAATTTTAGTCTTTGCTGCACCTGCACGAAACCCATTGGCAATGATCTGACGCAATAAAAGCGCGCCAATTTGTGCGACATGTTGTCGCAGCGCAGCGCGAGGCAAGAATTGCGCCGTTGCGGCCGCCGAACGGGAAGCGCCTGCGCGGCTGCAACACACGCGGGCAATGCGTGAAACGCGGCACTCGACGCCTCAAAACGCAACTGGGCCGGCACAGGCCGACCCAGTCTTGAAGCGTGGTGCCGGAAATAGGAATCGAACCTACGACCTACGCATTACGAATGCGCCGCTCTACCAACTGAGCTATTCCGGCGAGCCGTGAATTGTAGGAGCGCAGCCGCCCCCGGGTCAATCGCTGCAGGCACCGCGTCGCGCCTGCACCGTCATGCAGCAAGCAATCGCGTCAGCTGACCAGACGCAAGCGCAGCTCCTTGGGAAGCGCGAAGACCATCGATTCCGGCTCGCCTTCCAGTTCGGAGACGCCGGCTGCGCCCAATTCGCGCAAGCGCGCCAGCACGCCATCGACCAGCACCTGCGGCGCAGAGGCGCCGGCGGTCAGGCCGATATGCTGCTTGCCAACGATCCAGGCCGGGTCGATCTCGCTGGCGTTGTCGATCAGGTAGGACTCCACCCCGTCGCGCCGGGCCAGTTCGCTCAGCCGGTTGGAATTGGAGCTGTTGGGCGAACCGACCACCAGCACCAGATCACACTGGCGCGCCAGATCGCGAACTGCGTCCTGGCGGTTCTGGGTGGCGTAGCAGATGTCGTCGTGGCGCGGCCCCTGCATGGCCGGATACCGGGCCCGCAGGGCTTCGATGATGCCCATGGTGTCGTCCACCGACAGCGTGGTCTGGGTGGTGTAGGCAAGGTTATCGGGTTGGCGGACATCGAGCGTGGCGACCTGTTCGATGTCTTCCACCAGGTAGATCGTGCCCGCTCCGCGCTCGCGGCTCCACTGCCCCATCGTGCCTTCCACTTCCGGGTGCCCGGCGTGGCCGATCAGCACCACGTCGCGGCCGGCCCGGCAGTGCCGCGCCACCTCGAAATGCACCTTGGTCACCAGCGGGCAGGTGGCGTCGAACACCCTCAGTCCACGCCGCTCGGCCTCCTGACGCACCGCCTGCGAGACGCCGTGCGCGCTGAAGATCACGGTGGCATCGTCGGGCACCTCGTCGAGTTCTTCGACGAAGATCGCGCCACGCTGCTTGAGGTCGTCGACCACGAAGCGGTTGTGCACGACCTCGTGCCGCACATAGATCGGCGCGCCCAGCGTCTCGATCGCACGCTTGACGATCTCGATTGCACGGTCGACACCGGCACAAAAACCACGGGGATTGGCGAGCAGGACATCCATGGCGGGCATTCTACGGGAATGAGGGATGCGGGGTCGGACCGGGCGGCATGCGCCTGCAGGCAGGCTTCAGCGCAGATTCCCGGTTCCCGGCTCCTGTTTGCCGGGTTTGTCGAACAAGCCGAACACGGCAATTCCGATCGCGCCGCCCACGATCGCCGAGTCGGCGATATTGAACGACGGCCAGGTATGGCTGCCGATGTACCACTGGATGAAATCCACCACGTGGCCGTGCATCAGCCGGTCGATCACATTGCCGATCGCCCCGCCGATCACCAGCGCATACGGCAGCGCGCTGCGCCACTGCCCGCGCGCGGTGCGCGAGAGCCAGAACGCCAGCAGGCCGCTGATGCCCACCGCCAATGCAGTGAAGAACCATAGCTGCCAGCCGCCGGCATCGCTCAGAAAGCTGAAGGCCGCGCCGGTGTTGTAGGTGCGGTACCAGTTCCAGAAGCCGTCGATCACCGGCACCGGGGTGTACTCGGGCAGGCTGGACAGCACCCAGGCCTTGCTCCACTGGTCCAGGCCGACCACCAGCACAGAGAGCAGCAGCCAGATCAGGGCCGACGGGTTGGGGCGTTGACTCATGTCGAAAGATCGCAGTTGGTGGCCGCTGCTCCGATGCCGGAGAAGACGCCTGGGTGGGAGACAGTGACGGCAGCGGCGTCAGAACCAGCGCCGCTGCTCGCCCGGACCTTCGATATTGCTGACGCAACGGCTGCACAGTTCCGGGTGACGCGGGTCGCTGCCCACGCTGGCCTGGTGGTGCCAGCAGCGCACGCACTTGGCCTTGGTGGTGGGCTGCGCACTGACGAAGATGTCGTCGGTGCTGGCTGCGGTCACGGTGACATCGCCACTGATGAACAAAAAGCGCAGTTCCTCGGCCAGCGGCTGCCAGCGCGCAGCGGTCTGCGCATCGGCGGCCACGGTGATCTCCGCTTCCAGCGCCGCACCGATCGCGCCATTGGCACGCATCGGCTCCAGCACCTTGGCCACCTGCTCGCGCAGGACCAGCAACTTGTCGAAATCCGCACCGGTCAATGCAGCATCGGCCGGCAACGGCGCAAGGCCGTCGTACCAGGTGGCGAACAGCACGTTGTCGACATGCTGGCCCGGCAGGTAGCCCCACAGTTCCTCGGCGGTGAAGCTCAACACCGGCGCGATCCAGCGCACGAACGCCTCGGCCACGTGGTACATCGCGCTCTGCGCCGAACGGCGGCCGCGTGCGTCTTCGGCCATCGTGTACAGGCGGTCCTTGGTGACGTCCAGGTACAGCGAGCCCAGGTCCACGCTGCAGAAATTCAGCAGCGCCTGCACGATCTCGGCGAAGTCGTAGCGCGCGTAGGCGGCCACGATCTTTTCCTGCAGCGCGTGGGCACGATGCACGATCCAGCGGTCCAGCAGCACCATCTGGTCCAGCGCCACCAGGTGCCGCAGCGGATCGAAACCATGCAGGTTGCCGAGCAGGAAGCGCGCGGTGTTGCGCAGCCGGCGGTAGGCATCGGCGTTGCGCTTGAGGATCTCCTGCGACAGCGACATTTCGTTGCTGTAGTCGGCAGAAGCGATCCACAGGCGCAGGATGTCCGCGCCCAGCGTCTTCATGATGTCCTGCGGTTCGATGCCGTTGCCCAGCGACTTGGACATCTTGCGGCCGTGCTCGTCCACGGTGAAGCCGTGGGTGAGGCACTGTTTGTACGGCGCGGCCTTGTCCATCGCCACGCCGCTCAGCAGCGAGGACTGGAACCAACCGCGGTGCTGGTCGGAGCCCTCCAGGTACAGGTCGGCCGGCTTGGGCAGGCCACGATCCGGAAGCACCGCTTCGTGCGTCACGCCGGAGTCGAACCACACATCCAGGATGTCGGTGATCTTCTCGTAGTCGGCCGCCTCGCTACCCAGCAGCTCGGACGCGTCCAGCGTGTACCAGACATCCACACCGCCCTGCTCCACGCGGTCGGCGACCTGGCGCAGCAACTCGGTGCTGCGCGGATGCGGTTCGCCGGTTTCGCGATGCACGAACAAGGCGATCGGCACGCCCCAGGTGCGCTGCCGCGAAATGGTCCAGTCCGGGCGCCCGTCGACCATGCCGGCGATGCGCGCCTGGCCCCAGGACGGATACCAGTGCACGTTTTCGATGGCTTTCAGCGCATCGGCACGCAGGTTGGCCTGCTCCATCGAGATGAACCACTGCGGCGTGGCGCGAAACGCGATCGGCGTCTTGTGCCGCCAGCAATGCGGATAGCTGTGCTCCATCTTGCTGGCCGCCAGCAGCACGCCGGTGCCGCGCAGTGCGTCGATGATGACGTCGTTGGCCTTCCAGATATGCAGGCCGGCCAGCGCGGTATCGCCCAGCGGCGGCGTCGACGGCAGATACACACCGCGCCCGTCCACCGGATTGATCTGCGCGGCGCCATAGCGCTCCAGCAGACCGTAGTGCCTGGAGACCTGATAGTCCTCCTGGCCGTGACCCGGTGCGGTATGCACGGCGCCGGTACCGTCCTCGGCCGACACGTGATCGCCCAGCAGCAGCGGGATCTCGCGTTCGGCATAGAACGGGTGGTTCAGCAGCATCTGCTCCAGCGCGGCGCCCTTGGCGTGGCCGTGCACCACGACCGCATCCACGCCGTAGCGCGCCAGCGCCTTGGCAGCCAACGCTTCGGCGATCACCAGCCAGCGCGGCTGGCCGCGATCGGCCGGGCCTTCCACCAGCACATAGTCCAGCTCCGCGCCCAGGCTCACCGCCAGCGACGCCGGTAGCGTCCACGGCGTGGTGGTCCAGATCGGCACCGCCACACCCACGCCACTCGGTAGCGTCGCGCCGAATGCGGCAGCCACTGCACCTGGATCGCGCGCCGGATAGGCGATATCCACCGTCGGCGACACCTTGTCGGCGTATTCGATCTCGGCCTCGGCCAGCGCCGAACCGCAATCGAAGCACCAGTGCACCGGCTTGACGCCGCGGGTCAGATGGCCGTTGTCGACCACCTTGGCCAGCGCGCGGATTTCGTTGGCTTCGAAGCGGAAATCCAGCGTCTTGTACGGGTTGTCCCAATCGCCGATCACGCCCAGGCGCTTGAAATCGCGTCGCTGCAGATCGATCTGCTCGGTGGCGTACTCGCGGCATTTCTGCCGGAATTGGGCCGCATCGAGCTTGACGCCGACCTTGCCGTATTTCTTTTCGATCGCGATCTCGATCGGCAGGCCGTGGCAATCCCAGCCCGGGATGTACGGCGCGTCGAAGCCGGCCAGATACTTCGACTTGACGATGATGTCCTTGAGGATCTTGTTGACCGCATGGCCCAGATGGATCTGGCCATTGGCATACGGCGGGCCGTCGTGCAGCACGAACAACGGGCGGCCGGCGGCATTGGCACGCAGCTGCGCGTAGAAGCCCTCGCGCTCCCAGCGCTCCAGCATCGCCGGCTCGCGCTTGGGCAGGTCGCCGCGCATCGGAAATTCCGTCGCAGGCAGATGAAGAGTGGCTTTGTAGTCTTGGGTCACAGGAATCTACCGTTGCGCTGGATTGCTTGAGAAGTCCGCACATGGATGTGCGGGCTCTTGCGAGGGACTCGCATTATCTTCGGGCTCTTGCGAGGGACTGGCCGTAGTCGAGGGTTGTTGCTCAGCACGCATATGCGCCGCCAGCACCTCACGTGCCTGCTCGGCATCGCGGTGCATCTGCACGGTCAGCGCCTCCAGTCCATCGAATTTTTCTTCGTCGCGCAGCTTGGCGACGAATTCCACGGCAATGTGCCGGCCATACAGATCGCATTGGAAATCGAACAAGTGCGCTTCCAGCAGCGGCTCCACGCCCGCTACCGTGGGGCGCGTGCCGAAGCTCGACACCGACGGCCACGGCCGTTCGGCCACGCCGTGCACCCAGGTTGCATAGATCCCCGACAACGCCGGCGTGCGCGGAAAGCGCAGGTTGGCGGTGGGATAGCCCAAGGTCCGGCCAAGCTGCTTGCCGCGCACGACCCGGCCACCGATGGCGTACGGGCGACCGAGCAAGTCGCCAGCGTGGGCAAATTCGCCGGCGCCGAGCAGTTCGCGAATCCGCGTCGCTGAAATCCGCTCCCCATGCAGATGCACCGGCGCAATCTCGCCCGCCACAAACCCATGCTGCTCGCCAAGCGTACGCAACAGGCCGATGTCGCCGCTGCGTCGATGGCCGAAACGGAATTCCGGGCCAATCCAGACTTCGCGCGCGCGCAGCCGGCCAACCAGCGCCAGCCGCACAAAATCTTCCGCACGCATCTTGGACAGGCGACCGTCGAAACGGATCATGCCCACGCTGTCGGCGCCGAACCCGTACAAGCCTTCGATCTTGGCGCGCGCCAGGGTCAGACGCGGCGGCGGCGCGGCGGGTGCGAAGAATTCACGCGGTAGCGGCTCAAAGCTCACCGCCACTGCCGGCACACCGAGTGCGCGGGCACGCGCCACGGCGTGTTGCACCAGCGTCCGATGCCCCAGATGCAGGCCATCGAAGGCACCGATGCAGACCACGCTTCCGCGCGGGAACAGCGTCCCGCCTTCGACGTCTCTAAACAGCCTGCTCATTCCTCGATCCAAACAGATGCCGGCCCGCCGGCCAACCCTCGTTGATACATAACCTGCAAGTATAGCCGTGCCTGTCAAGCCGTATGGGCACCTTGGCGTGGCAGTGCGCCACCGCCTGCGGTGCGCGGGGATGCGCGATCTCTGGACAGTGCGGCCGGCCGGCAGCGCACGCGTTCGGCTGTCGCCTCAGCCTTCGCGCAGATGCCGCGGCCGCAGCCCCAGCGCCAACTGCGCGACCAGATACGTCGCCCCGCCACTGCCCACCAGTACCGCCAGCCAGCCGATGCGGTTCCACTTGTCCATCTGCGTAAACGACGGCAGCCACCACAGCAGGCTCAACAGCACTGCCACCATCGCCGCGCACGCCAGCAGCAGACGCAGCGTATAGCCCCCCCAGCCCGGGCGGCGCTGGTACACGCCGGACTTGCCCAGCCAATACCACAGCAATCCCAGATTGAGATAACTCGACAATGCACTGGCGATACCCAACGCCAGATGCAGGCCCGGCTGCTTGCCCAGCGCCTGCATCACACCCTGCGCCTTGAGTTCGGGCGGCACCATGATCTGGTACACGACCGCCAGCAACGCGAAGTTGAACACCATGTTGGCGATCAGCGCCGCCACGCCCGCACGCACCGGGGTGCGGGTGTCCTGGCGTGCGTAGAAGGCCGGCAGCAGCACCTTCAGCATGGCGTAGGCCGGCAAACCGAAGCTCAGACCGTAGACCGACATCGCCGTCATGCGGGTGTCGAACGCGGTGAACTGGCGGTACTGGAACAACGTCGCCACCAACGGTTCGGCCAGCAGCAGCAGGCCGAGCATGGCCGGCATCGCGATCAGCAAGGTGGTGCGGAAGCCCCAGTCCAGCGCGCCGGAGAACGCGCTGCGATCGGTCTTGACGTGATGGCGCGCCAGCGCCGGCAGGATCACCGTGCCCAGCGCCACGCCGAACACACCCAGCGGCAGTTCCAGGAACCGGTCAGCCAGCGACAACCACGACTGCGACCCATCGGCCAGGCGCGCGGCGATCACCGTATCCAGCATCAGGTTGATCTGCGCAATCGACGAGCCGAACAAGGTCGGGATCATCAAGGTCAGCACCTTGCGCACATCCGGGTGATTCCAGCCCCAGCGCGGCAGCGTCAGCAGGTCGATACCCTTCAGCGCCGGCAACTGGAACAGCAACTGCAACGCACCGGCCACCAGGACCGCCCAGCCCAGCGCCAGGATCGGGACCTCCAACCGCGGCGCCAACCACAGCGCGCCGGCAATCATGCACAGATTGAGGATGACCGGCGTCAACGCCGGAATGGCAAAGCGCTGGAAGCTGTTGAGCGCGCCGCCGGCCAGCGCCGTCAACGAGACGAACAGCAGGAACGGAAAGGTCAGCCGCAACAGATCGACCAACAAACCGTATTTTTCAGGATCGGTGGCCGCGCCATCGGAAAACACCGCGGCCAGTTGCGGGGTGAAGATCAGCCCCAGTGCGGTGATCAGCAGCAACATCCCGCCTAAGGTGCCGGACACGCGCGCCATCAGCTCGCGCAGGTCGGCATGCGGGCGGGTCTCCTTGACCTCGGTGAACACCGGCACGAACGCAGTGGCGAACGAGCCTTCGGCGAACAGCCGGCGCAGGAAATTGGGAATGCGGAAGGCCACCCAGAACGCGTCGGTCACCGCATTGGCGCCGAAGGTGGTGGAAATCGCCTGATCGCGGATCAGGCCCAGCACCCGCGAGATCATGGTCATACTGCTGAATGAGAGCAGGCCTCTCAACATGCCGGGCTTGCTCACTCTGCATCCCTCTTGACAACTGACTTGACGTACATATCCGGGTCCATCATACTTTCGCGCTTGCTTTTTCCACCATACCGATTTTTCAGGAACCCACCACCGTGGCCAATATCAAGTCCGCCAAGAAGCGCGCCAAGCAGACCATTGTGCGCAATGAGCGCAACACCGGTCAGCGCTCGATGCTGCGCACCGCCGTCAAGAAGGTGATCAAGGCCCTTGACGCCAACGATGCTGCAGGCGCCGAAGCTGCTTTCGCCGTTGCCCAGCCCATCCTCGACCGTTTCAGCGCCCGTGGCCTGATTCACAAGAACAAGGCTGCACGTCACAAGAGCCGCCTGACCGCGCGCATCAAGGCCATCAAGGCCGCATAAGCGATCGGTTTGCGCATTGCCGGGAGCCTGGCTTCCGGCAATACAGAAAAACCCGGCCTTGGCCGGGTTTTTTGTGTGCCTGCGCCTGCACTCAGCCTGCATTGCGTGCATCGAGCTCGTCTTCGCGCTGGCGGTCGAAGAACGCCATCACGTCCTTCATGATCGGGAACGTGCCGTCACGCCCGAGAGCGGACACCAGGTACCACGGCGCCGTCCAGCCCAACTCGGCCACGATGCTCTCTGCGGCGGCACGCGCCTCGTCTTCGAACATCAGGTCGGCCTTGTTGAGCACCAGCCAGCGCGGCTTCTTGAGCAACTCGGGATCGTGTCGTTCCAGTTCGCGTTCGATGGTGCGCACCTGATCGGCCGGCGATACGCCGTCCACACCACCCTCGCCATACACGCCCAGCGCAGGCGAAATATCCACCAGATGCAGCAGCAGGCGGGTGCGCTGCAGATGGCGCAGGAACTGCGTGCCCAGACCGGCACCGTCGGCAGCACCTTCGATCAGGCCCGGAACGTCGGCAATGACGAAACTGCGGTACGCCTCGACACTGACCACGCCCAGATTCGGGTACAGGGTCGTGAACGGGTAGTCGGCCACCTTCGGTGTGGCCGAGGACACTGCGCGGATCAGGGTGCTCTTGCCGGCATTGGGGAAACCCAGCAGGCCAACGTCGGCCAGCAGCTTCAGTTCCAGCTTGAGCAAACGCTCCTCGCCCTCCTCACCGGTGGTGGCCTGGCGTGGCGCACGGTTGACCGAACTCTTGAAATGCATGTTGCCCAGGCCGCCCTTGCCGCCCTTGGCGACCAGCAAGCGGTCGCCGTGCCGGGTCAGATCGCCGATCACTTCGTCGGTCTGCACATTGATCACTACGGTACCGACCGGCACCACGATGATGCGGTCTTCGCCGCCCTTGCCGTAGGCCTGACGGCCCATGCCGTTCTCGCCGCGCTGCGCCTTAAAGGTGCGCTCATGGCGGAAATCGACCAGCGTGTTGACGTTCTCGTCGGCCACGATCCAGACGCTACCGCCCGCACCGCCATCGCCGCCATCGGGCCCACCCAGCGGAATGAACTTCTCGCGGCGAAAGCCGACACAGCCGTTGCCGCCATTACCGGCGGTGACCAGGATTTCTGCTTCGTCGACTAACTTCATGGGATGACAACCGGGAATGGAGAATGGGGAATCGGGAATTGGCACAGCGAGTGGCCGCCTCCTGCCAGCAAGAATGCTTGCCAGCACAGCCGTGGAATCCGGTCGGGGTGCAGAATCGCTTTTCCGATTCCCTACTCCCCATTCCCAATTCCCGGCCTTCAAACGAAAAACCCCGCAAAAGCGGGGCTTTCCGTCTTGCCCGTAAGGCATTACCGCCTCATGGACTGGCCTGCATGGAGCGGGCGATTACGCCTCGGCAACCACGCTGACGGTACGACGCTTCTTCGGACCCTTGGTGGAAAACTCCACCTTGCCGTCGACCAGCGCAAACAGCGTGTGGTCACGACCCAGGCCGACGCCGGCGCCCGGATGGAACTGGGTGCCGCGCTGACGCACGATGATGTTGCCGGCGTCGATGGCCTGGCCACCGAAGATCTTCACGCCGAGGTACTTCGGATTCGAATCGCGACCGTTGCGCGAGGAACCTACGCCCTTTTTATGTGCCATGACTGGTTCTCCTTACTTCTTGTCGCCACCGGCAATGCCGGTGATCTCGATTTCGGTGTAGTGCTGACGGTGTCCCTGACGCTTCATGTGGTGCTTGCGGCGGCGGAACTTGATGATGCGCACCTTATCGGCGCGGCCGTGGGCCACGACCTTGGCGGTGACCGAGGCGCCCTTCAGCGCATCGCCCAGCTTGATGCCATCGCTATCGCCCAGCATCAAAATGGTGTCGAACTTGATCTCGTTGCCAGCTTCGACTTCGAGCTTTTCCACGCGGAGCGTTTCGCCCTGCGCGACGCGGTATTGCTTACCGCCGGTTACCAGAACTGCGTACATGACCAGGTGTTCCTCTGTAGTTATTATGGTCGCCTGACTTACCCGTGGGGCAGACAGGAGCGGAATTGTACTGGCCTAGCCGGTTTCGGGTCAAGTCGCAAGCGGCCTGGCCGCGACTGGCCCGCATTGGGCTGGTAGAACGCATCATCCGGCCGCCACAACGGCCCCGGCAGACTGGCATTTGGGGCAATTGCCCTCACCTAGGTCGGCGGGTAGGCTGATCGACTGCCACTCATTCCTGCTGAGCACGCTCGCACCACTGCCGGTTCGCCGGCCCGACATCGGATCCCCCATGGCGATGGATTTCATCCGCATCCGCGGCGCGCGGACGCACAACCTCAAGAACATCGACCTCGACCTGCCCCGCGACAAGTTGATCGTGATCACCGGCCTGTCCGGCTCGGGCAAGTCGTCGCTGGCGTTCGACACCATTTATGCAGAAGGCCAGCGCCGCTACGTCGAGTCGCTGTCGGCGTATGCGCGCCAGTTCCTCAGCGTGATGGAAAAGCCGGACCTGGACCACATCGAAGGCTTGTCGCCGGCGATTTCGATCGAACAGAAATCCACCTCGCACAACCCGCGCTCCACCGTCGGCACGATCACCGAGATCTACGACTACCTGCGCCTGCTGTACGCGCGCGTGGGCCAGCCGCGTTGCCCGGACCACGGCTTCCCGCTGGAAGCGCAGACCGTCAGCCAGATGGTCGACCACATGCTCACCCAGGATCAGGAGCAGCGCTACATGTTGCTGGCCCCGGTGATCCGCGACCGCAAGGGCGAGCATGCGCAGGTGTTCGAGCAACTGCGTGCGCAGGGCTTCGTGCGCGTGCGCGTGGACGGCGAGCTCTATGAAATCGATGCGGTGCCGCCGTTGGCGCTGCGCCAGAAGCACACCATCGAGGCAGTGATCGACCGCTTCCGTCCGCGCGAGGACATCAAGCAGCGTCTTGCGGAAAGTTTCGAGACCGCGCTCAAGCTCGGCGAAGGCATGGTGGCGGTGCAGTCGCTGGACGACCCGGCGGCCGCGCCGCACCTGTTCTCGTCCAAGTACAGCTGCCCGGTGTGCGACTACTCGCTGCCGGAGCTGGAACCGCGTCTGTTTTCGTTCAACGCACCGGTGGGCGCCTGCCCCAGCTGCGATGGCCTGGGCGTAGCCGAATTCTTCGACCCCGATCGTGTGGTGGTGCATCCGGAGCTGTCGCTTTCGGCCGGCGCGGTGCGCGGCTGGGACCGGCGCAACGCCTATTATTTCCAGCTGATTGCCTCGCTGGCCAAGCACTACAAGTTCGACGTGGACGCGGTGTGGAATACGCTGCCGGCCAAGGTGCGGCAGGCGGTGCTGTTCGGCAGCGGCGATGAGGTGATCAGCTTCACCTATTTCACCGATGCGGGCGGGCGCACCACGCGCAAGCACCGCTTCGAGGGCATCCTGCCGAACCTGGAACGCCGTTACCGCGAAACCGAATCGCCAGCGGTGCGCGAAGAACTGACCAAGTACGTCAGCCAGCAGCCCTGCCCCGCGTGCAACGGCACGCGCTTGAATCGCGCTGCGCGCAACGTGTTCGTGGCCGATCGCCCGCTGCCCGAGCTGGTGGTGCTGCCGGTCAACGAGGCGTTGAATTTCTTCCGCGGCCTGTCGTTGCCGGGCTGGCGTGGCGAGATCGCGGCCAAGATCGTCAAGGAGATTGCCGAGCGGCTGGGCTTCCTGGTCGACGTGGGCCTGGATTACCTCACCCTGGAGCGCAAGGCCGACACCTTGTCCGGTGGCGAGGCGCAGCGCATCCGCCTGGCCAGCCAGATCGGTGCCGGCCTGGTCGGGGTGATGTACGTGCTGGACGAGCCCTCGATCGGCCTGCACCAGCGCGACAACGAGCGCCTGCTCGGCACGCTGACGCGGCTGCGCGACCTGGGTAACACGGTGATCGTGGTCGAGCATGACGAAGATGCGATCCGCCTGGCCGACCACGTGCTGGACATCGGCCCCGGCGCCGGCGTGCATGGCGGCGAGATCTGCGCGCAAGGCACGCTGGACGACATCCTGAAATCGCCACGCTCGTTGACCGGCCAATACCTGTCGGGCAAGCGCCGCATCGAGATTCCCAAGCAGCGCCACAAGCCCAACCCGAAGATGATGCTGCATCTGCGCGGGGCCACCGGGAACAACCTGAAGAATGTCGACCTGGACATTCCCGCCGGCCTGCTGACCTGCATCACCGGCGTGTCCGGCTCGGGCAAGTCGACGCTGATCAACGATACCTTGTTCACCCTGGCGGCCAACGAGATCAATGGCGCCTCGCACACCGTGGCGCCGCATCGCGAAGTCGAAAACCTGGACCTGTTCGACAAGGTGGTGGATATCGACCAGTCGCCGATCGGGCGCACGCCGCGTTCCAATCCGGCGACCTATACCGGCATGTTCACGCCGTTGCGCGAGCTGTTCGCGCAGGTACCAGAGGCGCGTGCACGCGGTTATTCGCCGGGGCGTTTCAGTTTCAATGTGCGTGGCGGACGCTGCGAGGCCTGCCAGGGCGACGGCATGATCAAGGTGGAAATGCACTTCCTACCCGATGTCTACGTGCCCTGCGATGTCTGCCACGGCAAGCGCTACAACCGCGAAACGCTGGAGATCCGCTACAAGGGTTTCAACATCAGCGACGTGTTGCAGATGACCGTGGAAGATGCGCTGCGCCTGTTCGAACCGGTGCCGTCGATCGCGCGCAAGCTGGAAACGCTGGTCGATGTGGGATTGAGCTACATCAAGCTGGGCCAGAGCGCGACCACGCTCTCCGGCGGTGAAGCGCAGCGCGTCAAGCTGTCCAAGGAACTGTCGCGTCGCGACACCGGGCGCACCTTGTACATCCTGGACGAGCCGACCACCGGCCTGCACTTCCACGATATCGAAGCGTTGCTCGGCGTGCTGCACAAGCTGCGCGACGAAGGCAACACGGTGGTGGTGATCGAACACAATCTGGACGTGATCAAGACCGCCGACTGGATCGTGGACCTGGGCCCGGAAGGCGGACATCGCGGCGGCACCATCCTGATTTCCGGTACGCCGGAAGACGTGGCCGCGCATAAGCCGTCCTATACCGGGCAGTTCCTGGCCAAGATGCTGCCATCGGTGAAGGCGCGCGAGACGCGTCCGGCGGCGATGGCCAACAAGCCCGATGCGCGCCCGCCGCGCAAGGTCAAACCGGAGAAGGTGGGCAAGGCCGCCAAATCCGCCACCAAGAAGACTGCGAAGAAGAAGGCAAGCTGATGAGCGAACACAAGGTACTGGCACGCATTCCGATCAGCGTGCGCTGGCGCGACATGGACAGCATGGGCCATGTCAACAACGCCAAGTACATTTCCTATCTGGAAGAAGCGCGGGTGCGCTGGATGCTGGGCGTGCAAGGCGTGGCGATGACCGACCGCATCGCGCCGGTGGTGGCCGCCACCAATGTCAACTACAAGCAGCCGTTGATCTGGCCCAACGACATCACCGTCGAGTTGTTCGTCGAACGCCTGGGCACCAGCAGCGTGACCATCGGCCACCGCATCTTCGACCAGAAGGACGACAGCAAGCTGTACTCAGATGGCAACGTGGTGGTGGTGTGGATCGATACGCAGACCGGCAAGAGCGCCGCGCTGCCGGATGCGGTGCGCGCGGCCAGCAGCTGAATTCCCACCGCCTCATTCGCTGAGGCTGCAGCGCGAAAGATCGGCGGCGGCTCCGTGTGGAGCCGCCGCTTTCATTTCAATGCCGGCGCAGGCGCGCAACAGCCATCAAACACTCAAGACCCGGGCGCGCGCTTGCGTGCTTCCAAGGTGGCCTTGATTTGGCGGCCGTCCTGCAGGGTGAAGCTCACCGGCACCTGCGCGCCCTCCTGCAGCGGCGCAGTGGCGTCCATCAACATCAGGTGCAGGCCGCCCGGCGCCAACGGCACCGATTTGCCGGCCGGCAATGCCAGTTCGGGCACCGCGCGCATGCGGCTGACGCCATTGACCTGGGTGGTTTCGTGCAAGGAGACATCGGCAAACACGCTGCTGTTGGCAGCGGTGATCTTCAGCGGCTGCGCACAGCCGTTATGAAATTGCCCGAACCCGGCCGCCATGCCCATGCCACCGGGCGGCGGGATGCGGATCCAGCCATTCTTGAATTCGGGCAGGCATTGCGCCGACACGCCCGCACTTGCCACCAGCGCCAACGCCGCGAGCACCACGCCGGCACACCTAACCCGCCTGCTTCGACTGCCGTCTATCATGACCTGACCTCCAGGAGCCCCGAATGAGCATCCAGATCTTAGACCATGGCCGTCTTCGCGAAATCCGTCTGGCGCGTCCGCCGGTCAATGCGCTGGACAGCGCGTTGTGCCAGGCGTTGAGCGTCGCGGTCCAGCAGGCGGGCGAGAGCGAGCGGATTTTTTCCGGCGGCATGGATGTGCCGCATCTGCTGGCGCACGGTACCGACCGCGCCGCGCTACTGGCCAGTTGGACCGCGTTCTTCGATGCGGCGCAGGCGCTGGCCAACAGCCGCGTGCCGGTGGTGGCGGCCATCGGCGGGCATGCGCCGGCCGGCGGCTGCGTGCTGGCGCTGTGCTGCGACTACCGGGTGATGGCACGCAGTGCCGATACCGCAAGACCCTATACGATCGGCCTCAACGAGGTGCAGGTTGGCCTTGCTGCGCCAGAGGGGATCCAACGCCTATTGCGCCGCGTGGTGGGCGCGCACCGCGCCGAACGCCTGCTGATCTCCGGGCAACTGCTGCCGGCCGAACAGGCGGTGGCGATCGGGCTGGTGGACGAACTGGTCGATGGCGAGCTGGTCACCGCGCGTGCGGTGGCGTGGCTCCAGGAGCTGCAGCAGCTCCCCCGCCAACCGATGTTGACCACGCGCGCGATTGCGCGTGCCGACCTGCGCGCGGCATTGGCGCTGGAGTTGATCCAGCTGGAGCGTTTCATCGATGGCTGGTACGCGCCGGATGCGCAGGCCGCGCTGCATGGCCTGGTGGCGCGCCTGCAAAAGGCCTGAGCCCTGCCTCGCGGCGCCCATTGGGCGGGCCGGTATACTCGCGTTCCGTCGCATGCCCAGGCCAGCCCCTTGTCCGCCACCGCCGAACCCGTCGTCTCCGAACTGATCAGCCTGCTGTCGCTGGAGCGTCTGGAAGACAACCTGTTCCGTGGCCAGAGCCGCGACATCGGCACCAAATACGTGTTCGGCGGGCAGGTGCTGGGCCAGGCGTTATCGGCAGCGCAGGCCACGGTCGAAAACGGCCGCCAGGCGCATTCGCTGCATGCGTATTTCCTGCGTGCCGGCAGTATCGACCACCCCATCGTCTACGACGTCGACCGCACCCGCGATGGCGGCAGTTTCTCGGTGCGCCGGGTTACCGCGATCCAGCATGGCAAGGTGATCTTTTTCTGCGCGGCTTCGTTCCAGGAGCGCGAAGATGGCGCCGAGCATCAGTCGGCGATGCCGGTGGTGCCGCCACCGGAAGACATCGAACCGGCCGCACCGCTGGCACCGGAAGTGTTGGCCAAGCTACCGGCCAAGGTGCAGCGTTGGCTGTCGCGCGGCGGCCCGTTCGAATTTCGCCATGTCTTTCCACGCGACGAACTCAAGCCGCCCAAGCGTCCGCCGTTCCAGCAGATGTGGCTGCGCCTGAACGATCCCATCGGCGACGATGTGGGCCTGCATCAAGCGCTGCTTGCGTACGCGTCGGATTTTCAGTTGCTCGGCACCTCGACATTTCCGCACGGCATCAGCTATTACACGCCGAACGTGCAGATGGCCTCGCTCGATCATGCCCTGTGGTTCCATCGCCCATTCCGTACCGACGACTGGCTGCTGTACTCGCTCGACAGCCCCACCGCGCAAGGGTCACGCGGCCTGGCCCGCGGGCAGTTCTTCACCCGCGACGGCGTGCTGGTGGCCAGCACCACGCAGGAAGGCCTGATCCGGGTGGTGCCTGACGGCAGCGCGATTGCCGTGCCGGCCAAGGAGTAGACCTCACGCCGCGACGGTAAGGCACGCTGCTTGATGCCAGCACGCACTCTTGGCCGGGTCGAAGGCAGCCGAGCAACGCGCCCCGCGCACTGCAGACACCGCAAGCTGGCATGCTTGCCTGCCATGGGCATGCGCATGCGATCACCTGACCACACCACTCGCACCTTGATGTTTCATCTTGAACTGGCGCCTCAACGGTGCCACCTGTTCCGGACCCAACGGCGTTTTCCACCATGCGCAAGATCTTCAGCAGTCAACGTATCGAAACCGCCGAAGGCGTGGCCAATCTGTTGCGCGATGCGGGAATCGAGATCCGCATCAGCAACGGTCGCTCTTATCAGAGCAAGCGCGGCGGCCAGTTCAGCTACCTGGAGCAGAGCAACGCCCAGGCGCAGCCCACCGTCTGGATCGTGCATGCCAACGACCAACCGCGCGCACGCGAGCTGTTGCGCGACGCCCGCCTGCTGGACACCACCCGTCGCGACCTGCCGAATGTGGAATACACCTTCCGCGACGGCGAAAACGGCTCCAGCTCCAGTGCGCGCAGCTGGGCCTGGCGTATCCGCCTGGTGTTGCTGCTGGTGATCGGCGCCGTGGCGATGGTGGTGGTGATGCGCCATCGCAGCGCGCCGACGCAACTGGCACCAGCAGCCCAGCCGGCATCGCAACGGACGCCGACGCCAGATGGCGCACCACCGGCAGCAGAAGACGACGAAGTGCGCGTACGGATCCAGCCGACCCGCTGAACGCAGCTGGCCAGCGCGGCCATCCGCTGGTACGACAAGCATGCTCGTCGGCGCGGTCACATCCGTTGCCGGCCTGCGTCATGCTGGCACCAGGACATGGATTGCGCCGATGAACGCCGACACGCTGAATCTGATGTTGCAACGCGACCTGCCCAGCGCCGCGGCTGGCTGCCAGCAGGCTTACGGACGCATCGTGCTTGCCTGCCAGAACACGGTGACTGCGATCGCGCTGGCGATCACCCGCGACCTCGCGGCCAGCGAAGACATTGCCCAGGAGGCCTTCCTGCGTGCCTGGCAGCGGCTGGGGCAACTGCATCAGCCGGCCAGCTTCCTGCCCTGGCTTCGTCAGATCAGCCGCAACCTGGCGCGCGACTGGCTGCGCGCCAACCGCCATCGTGCGCTCGGTGGTGGGGCGGCGGAGCTTGCCATCGCGATGGCAGCCGACCCGGCGCCCTCGCCCGCCGACCAGTTGCTGCAGGTGGAAGAAGAGATCGCGGCGCTCGACATCATTTCTGCACTGCCGGAAGAAAGTCGCGAAACGCTGCTGTTGTATTACCGCGAAGGCCAGCGCTCGCAACAGGTTGCCTCGCTGCTTGGACTCAGCGATGCAGCGGTGCGCAAGCGCCTGTCGCGCGCACGTGCCAGCGTACGCAGCGAGCTGCTGCGCCGGTTCGGCGAATTCGCGCGCGGCAGCGCCCCCGGCGTGGCGTTCGCCAGCGCAGTAAGCTCGGCCAGCCTGTTGGGCGCGCCGGGCAAGGCTAGCGCGGCCGTTGTGCTGACGGGCATCGGAGGCGCGGGCAAACTAGGCGCGAGCGGGTTGAGCGGCTCGGCGCTTGGTGGGAGCGGCGCCGCGGGCGCACTCAGCCTCTGGCTCGGCATGCCGGCCCTGTTCGCTGCGTGCGCAGTGCTGGTTGCCGGGATCGGCACCTACTGGTCGTACTGGTACCTGCTGCGCTTCGCACAGAGCGCCAGCGAGGCAGCGGCGATCCGTCGGTTCGTGCACGTCACCACGCTGACCTCGGTGCTGGCGTGCGGCAGCACGCTGGTGCTGAAACACCTGCAGGCGGGCGCATGGGCATCGGTTCTGGCGCTGTGCGCAGGCATGGCGGTGCTCAACTATCAATCCCTGCGCGTCCTGCCACGTGTCATGCGCCCCATGCTCAAGCGCGATGCGCGCAGACGCGGCGTCACCCGGGCACCGCTGTTATACCGCTGCATGTTCAGTCCAGGCGCGATGCTGGTGAGCACTGCGGCTGTCATTGTGCCCGTCGTGCGGCACTACATGCAGTTGGGAATGCTCTGAGCCGACCGGATATCACCGCAGGAGACGATGACACGCCGGTGCGGGCCAAGTGAGCGCAGACGGAGCAACCCTGCGTATGGCAGCCTGGTGGCATGGGCGATGAGAACCGGTTCAGTGCGATGCGCGTGCGGCGGTGAGCCCGTAGCAAGCAACGTCGCATGATCCGAAGTGATGGGTTCGTATCCGACTGTCGCCGTCATCGGGCAGCGCCCGCGCTGCTATAAGCAGGCAGGATTCAACCAGACCACGGAGTCATGAAGTGAAGGCAAGCCTGTTCACCAGTCTGCTGATGATGGTCAGCATGAGCGCGCATGCGGACGGACTCACCAAGTCCCCCGATGGCAAGACGCTATCGGTGAGTTTCGGAGCACCCACCTTCAAGCAGGTGCTTCACTACCGCAAGCTCTACGACAAGAAGCCCTTCCCCGATGCGGAAATCTATTATTTCAGCAACGGCATGTACAAGATCATTTCCCAGGGCGAAAACCATTACGGCGTTTATGTCCTGCAGGGAACATTCGACGACCAGAGCTACACCATCCGGTTCATTTCCCTGCCCTCGGAAGACTGGGGCAACAAGACCGCGTTCCATCAGCTGACCTTCGTGCGCGGCGACAAGCAGAATGTCTTTATCCAGAACGCCATCGTCGACACCGGCGAAGCGATCGCGCAGCAGAACGGCACCTACACGCTGGAGAAGAACACCGTCTCCAATCCGGTTCCCACGTCCTGGAAGCACGACTGAGCGTTGTAGCCGCGCTCAGCGTCTGCCCCAAACGCAAGCGCCCTCCCGCCAGGCGGAAGGGCGCGGTCGATCGGCGCCTTGTTACGTACTGCAAATCGCGGGGTGAACTCACCGCTCACCCAAGCGGCACTCGCCGATACGCAGCGAGCGCCGCACTCGGCGATGCCTCAGCGGTTGGCCGCAGGTGCGCTCGCCGGTGCCGGCTTGCCATCGTCGCCGTGCCTGCCTATCCCACCCGGTCCGTGCCCGCCACGCCACTTGGACGCGGCATCGAACTCGGCCTTGCTCAACTTGCCGTCCTTGTCGGTGTCGGCCTTGGCGAACCACGCATCGCGATGCTGCTGCATGCGCAATTCACGGTCGGCACGGTCGACGAATCCGTCCTTGTTGAGATCCATCTGGTCGAAGCGCGCAGCGAACTTGGGGTCGGCCTTGGCTTCTTCGCGGCTGATACGGCCGTCCTTGTTGGTATCGAGCTTGGCCATCCATTCGCCACGTCCGCCGCGCCCCGGGCCACGATGGTGCGGGCGCTCGTCGCGCGACAGCTTGCCGTCCTTGTTGGTGTCCAACGTATCGAACTGCGCGGCCAGCGTCGGATCGGCAGCCGCTTCGCTGCGGTCGATCACGCCATCGCCGTTCTTGTCGAGCTTGGCAGGCCGCGGCGCATCGCCGGGAGCCGGCACAGTGGCGGCGAATGCGGTGCCAGCGGACAGCGCGGCCAGCACGGCCAGGGCGAGAAAGGGTTTGCGTGACGTCATGAGACACTCCTGAAAGATAGGAACCACACGCGGCACCTGCATGGGCCGCATCGCGTGGGTGGTGCGTGCGGATCATCCGTGCGCTGCCACCAACACCCCCATCAACGAGCCATCGATGCGTGCGTTGACGCCCAGGCCGGACGTATTCATCCGGCGGACAGTCGCCGCTGATGCGACGCTCAGGCGCTATCCTTCGGCCATGGCCATCCATGCCGACACCCACGACGACCTGCGCCTGTTCCAGACCGGCGAGCATGCCTGTGGCTATTGGTCCGACCGGCAGGCGCGCGATCTGGTGCTGGATCCGCACGATCCGCGCCTGGGGGCGATCTATCCGCAAGCGCTGGCATGGGGCTTCCGTCGCTCCGGCGACCTGGTCTACCGGCCGCACTGCGAACGGTGCCGTGCCTGTGTGCCGGTACGCATCGCGGTGGATGCGTTCCACCCGGACCGCAGCCAACGCCGTTGCCTGGCGCGCAACCAGGATCTGGTGGTCCGCGTGGTGGCCGCCGAGCGCACCGACGAACAACTGGCGCTCTATCGCCACTACCTCAAGCACCGACATCCCGGCGGCGGCATGGACGAACATGGCGCCACCGAGTTCGACCAGTTCCTGATCGGCGGCTGGTCGCACGGGCGCTTTCTGGAGATCCGCGAACCAGCCATCGCCCACCTGCCCGGCCGGCTGCTGGCAGTTGCAGTGACCGATGTCACCGGGCATGCGTTGTCGGCGGTCTACACGTTCTACACGCCGGAGGCGGCAGCGCGCAGCCTGGGCACGTTCGCGATCCTGCAGCAGATCCAGTGGGCGCAACGCGAGCGACGCGCGCACCTGTATCTGGGGTACTGGATCGATGGCCACGCGAAGATGAACTACAAGCGCCGCTTCAGTGCACTGGAAGCCTACGATGGTCGCCACTGGCGCGGCTTGCCCGCTCACGCATCGGTCGACTGAACCGCCGGATTGCGACATCGGCGTGTCGCATCCCGCATGCGAGAATCTCGCAATGATCAAACCTTTCCTGCTGCTGACGCTGACCGCCTTGTGCGCGGCCTGCGCCCACCCCGCGCCCTCGCCCAAGATGCAGATCGACACCCTCGCCGCCCGGCCGGCCGCGGCACAGCTGCGCATCGCCACCTACAACACCTCGCTATATTCGGACGAGGCCGGCGGCCTGATTCGCGAGCTGCAGGGCGATAGCGCGCATGCGCGCAAGATCGCTGCGGTCCTGCAGCGCGTGCGCCCGGATCTGGTGCTGCTCAACGAATTCGACTTCGACCCGGAACACCGCGCTGCCGATCTGTTCCAGCAACGCTACCTGCAGGTCGCCCAGCCGGGCGGCGGCGAGGCGTTGCGTTATCCGTACCGCTATCTGGCACCGGTCAACACCGGCGTGCCGAGCGGCCTGGATCTGGACAACAACGGCAGCACCGGCGGCGAAGGCCGCGCGCGTGGCAACGACGCGTGGGGCTACGGGCTGCATCCTGGCCAGTACGGCATGCTGGTGTTGTCGCGCTACCCGATCGATGCGCAGGCGGTGCGAAGCTTCCAGCTGCTGAAGTGGAGCGCGCTACCCGGCGCACTGCGGCCAATCGATCCGGCCAGCAAGACGTCGTACTACAGCGATGCCATCTGGGCACAGCTGCGGCTTTCGTCCAAATCGCATTGGGATGTGCCGGTGCGCACGCCGCTGGGCGTCGTGCATGCGCTGGTGTCGCACCCCACCCCGCCGGTGTTCGACGGTGCCGAGAAACGCAACGCCGCGCGCAACCACGACGAACTGCAGCTGTGGCGCGCGTATCTGGACAACGCACCCGAAAGCCAACGCTGGCTCTGCGACGACAAGGGCGGCTGCGGTGGTCTGGATAGCGATGCGCGCTTCGTCATCCTGGGCGATCTGAACAACGACCCGGTCGATGGTGCCGGCCGGCATGCGGCGATCCGCGCCTTGATCGACCACCCGCGCGTCCTTCACTACCCCACCCCGCGCAGCGATGGCGGCCCGGAAAAAACCGCCGAATACGCCGCACTGGGCATCGCCCACAGCGGCGACCCGCACCAGGTCACCGGCGACTTCGGCCCGCAGGCCGGCACCATGCGCCTTGACTACGTGCTGCCGTCGCGCCAGTTCACCCTGATCGGCAGCGGCATTTTCTGGCCGGCCAGCAGCGCACCAGAAGCGGCGATTGCCGATGGCAGCGACCACCATGCGGTGTGGGTGGATGTGGCTAGCAACTAAGCAATCGTACCGAGGCTCCGAGATGTCACGCTCTGGGCCTGGTGTCGACGGCTGCTTATAACAGTAAGGCCATACGCTAGAAAGGGAAGATTCAGCGCCCCGAGTCCTAACGCCATGCCGGAAGAGCAGACGACTTTCGGAGGCAACTGAGGCAGTGATCGACAAGGCTCCGAGGGCGCCCCCATTGAATCTGGTGGTCCCGATCCGATCGACAGGCTTACACTCCCTCGCAGACAGGTATCGTGAGCAAGTTGAATGAGACTGCATTTCCACGACGCGCGCGGTTTCCTGCGTACTTTTTTTCTGCCATTGGCGCTCGCGCTTCTTGCGAGCGCGTGCAGCGCAAGCAAGCCACCGTCTTCTGAAAAAGAAGACCTTCTCCTCATTCGGCCATTTCCGGTGGATGCCACCGATGCCCATGTGCGCTTCGAATTCGAAGCAACGCCGAAGAATGTAAATCTCACTCAATCCTACATCGTTGGATTGACTTTGAACCGCAAAGGCGAGCTCGATCCAGTCACTTTCTTAAATAACGGGAAATCTCCGCCACGATATGCGGTCCATGTCGAGGCCTGCAAATGGATCGGGGATCAATGCCAAAAACTACCCACTGAAGACGCGTTTCAAGCGTACATCAAGAAAGAACCAGCTAGACGTAAATTTTTTGAATGGCGGTTCGGAAACGAGGAAAAAAAATACATTGACGTCGCCGCACACACCTCAGATACGAGCAACTGGACCGTTTGCTATTTGCCAATAGACAGCTACGGCCGATACCGCGTCGACGTCTCATCTCAATCAGGAAATCCAGCACTCAAAGACCCGTCTGCGCAAATTTCCGTTCAACGGGAATGGACTTCCTCCAAATAATCAAAAATGAATTTGAATGGGGCATCTAATGGACAGGCAGCATTACACAGTAACGGTCGTCATTGCCGCGCCCGGGACGCCCCTTTATACAAAGGGAAAGCAACAATTGGTGGATGGTGAACCAGCCACCTCTGGCCCAGGGCACATGTTTTTCGTACTCGACGATGGCAAAAGCAGGCCAGCCAGCTATGGCTTTGCCCCGATCACTCATGGGCAAATGAACGGCCCAGGAAAAATCTATGACACAGATGCAAGCGAATATCACAGGCCAGCATACTCAAGAACCATCGAAATAAGCAAAGAACAATATGAAAAACTCCATAAATTTGGGGAAGAACCAGAAAAATTTGGTTTTGACACACAATACAGGGACGTACGCAACAATTGCGTCGATTTCACCTGGGCGGCCCTCAATCATGCCGGACTCCATCGAAACAAGAGCATTGATGTAAATGGCTTACTTATTCCAGGAGCCGGGCAACTGCTTCCGGACGTTCGCATCCCTCTGCCGCTAGAAGGGCCTGGAAAAGATGCTTACCGCCCGCTACGCAATATCCACGGTGTAGAGAGCATTGAGGCACCATTTCCTGACAGTCCATTGAACAGGGAAATCCGTAACCCGCTTCCATCGCAAAGGTCTTTGCAGCAGCACATTCTCAGCGAGGAGCGGCACGCGCCATCGTTAAAGGATCCCACGCATCCCGGCTACCAACTGTTTGCACAGGCAAAGGATCACATACAGATACTGGATCGCGAGCACGGACGACAAACGGACGCGCGCAGCGCCAATCTTGCGGGCTGCCTGGCGGTGCAGTCCTGCAAGATGGGAATGGACCGCATCGACGAAGTCAGGCTGAGCGACGATGCCTCGCGCGCATTTGCAGTGCAGAACAATCCTTACTCGGCCGGATCGCACGACCAGCTGCGTGCCCATGTCGATACGGTCGCCGCACTCAATACACCGCTGGAGCAGAGCAGTCAGGAATGGACAAAGGCTGCAGCCGAACGCGGGCAGGCAGAGCAGCATCGGAACTTGCAACAAGAGCAGACGCAGGCACCAGCAGCTCGGACCATGAGCTGACCGCACGAGAGTCGCCAGATGTGCACTCCTGCGCCCGACCTGTTGGCTACTAACTGACTTCTCAGAGCCAGCAACCATAGTCTACGGTGCAGCAACCTTGTCACTGCACCAATGCGAGTCGGCAGGAAACTCAGGCCTGCAGCTGGATCGTCAACGCGGCAGCGGCGACGCGCGTCTTCTCACGCGCCGCATCGATGCTGTCCGCGCGCGCCAGGGTGACGCCGACGCGGCGATGGCCGTCCACCCGGGGTTTGCCGAACAGGCGTAGTGCGGTGTCCGGGTCGCGCAGCGCCTCGGCCACGTTGTCGAACACCGGCACGCCATTGCCGTGCGCCAGCAACGCGCACGATGCCGAGGGGCCGGCCTGACGGATCACGCCGCCGTCCTGCGCGCCCACCGGCAGGCCGAGAATGGCTCGGGCATGCAGCGCGAATTCGCTCAGGTCCTGCGAGACAAGCGTGACCAGACCGGTGTCGTGCGGGCGCGGCGAGACTTCGCTGAACCACACCTCATCGCCCTTGACGAACAACTCCACGCCAAACAGGCCCCAGCCGCCGAGCTCGTCGGTGATGGCCTTGGCGATTTCCTGCGAGCGGCGCAACGCAGCGGCCGACATCGGTTGCGGCTGCCAGCTTTCGCGGTAGTCGCCGTCCTGCTGCCAGTGCCCGATGGGGTCGCAGTACGAGGTGCCACCGGCATGCCGCACGGTGAGCAAGGTAATTTCGTAATCGAAATCGATGAAGCCTTCGACGATGCAGCGACCGGCACCGGCACGCCCGCCGGTCTGCGCATACGCCCACGCCGCATCGATATCGGCCTCGCTACGCAGGGTGCTCTGGCCCTTGCCCGAGGACGACATCACCGGCTTGACCACGCATGGCACCCCCACCGCGGCGATTGCATTGCGATACTCCTCGACGGTATCGACAAAGCGATACGGCGAGGTCGGCAGGCACAGCGTTTCGGCTGCCAGGCGGCGGATGCCTTCGCGGTCCATGGTCAGGCGCGCGGCACGCGCCGTCGGGATGACCTTCTGGCCTTGCTCGCGTTCCAGCGCCACCAGGGTTTCGGTATGGATCGCTTCGATCTCCGGCACGATCAGATGCGGCTGCTCGCTGGCGATCAGCGCGCGCAATGCTGCGGGGTCGAGCATGTCCAGCACATGCGAGCGGTGCGCCACTTGCATCGCCGGTGCATTGGCATAGCGGTCGGCTGCGATCACTTCCACACCGAAACGCTGCAGCTCGATCGCCACTTCCTTGCCCAGTTCGCCCGAGCCCAGCAACAACACGCGGGTGGCGGAAGGCGATAACGGCGTGCCGAAAGTGGTCATGAGCGCGGTCCAGAACGAGAGGGGCCGCCATTCTAACGGTTGCCCACTGCCACGCCGACGAACGGCTGTTGTTTAACTGATATCACATTGATATCTTCTTACCATTCCACAAGGACTCGCGCTCATGAAAGAGAAGCCGATCGGTTCGTTACCCGGCATTCCCGTCGTTCTCGTCGCAGGCGCCGGCCTTGTCGGTACGTCTTGGGTTGTATTGACGATGATGGCCGACAACAGCGTCACGCTGGGCGCGTTCATCGCCGCGGTACTGGTCGCGGCGGCGTGCATTTTCATGCTGGCCGGGCTGTACACGCTGGAGCCCAACCAGGCCGCGGTACTGAGCCTGTTCGGCAAGTACGTCGGCACCGTCAAGGACGCCGGCCTGCGCTGGAATGTGCCGTTCTACGCCAAGCGTCGCGTCAGCCAGCGCGTACGCAATTTCGAAAGCGGGCGACTCAAGGTCAACGAGCTGGATGGCAGTCCGATCGAAATCGCTGCGGTGATCGTATGGCAGGTGCTCGATGCCTCCGAAGCGGTCTACAACGTCGACGACTACGAAAGCTTCGTGCATATCCAGTCCGAAGCGGCGCTGCGTGCGATGGCGACCAGCTATCCGTACGACCAGCACGAAGACGGCCAGATCTCGCTGCGCAGCCATCCGGCCGAAATCAGCGAGCAACTCAAGCGGCATCTGGACGAGCGCCTGACCCAGGCCGGCGTGGACGTGATCGAGGCGCGCATCAGCCACCTCGCCTACGCGCCGGAAATCGCCCAGGCCATGCTGCAGCGCCAGCAGGCCAATGCGGTGATTGCCGCACGCTCGCGCATCGTCGCCGGCGCAGTGGGGATGGTCGAAATGGCGCTGTCGGAGCTGCACAAGAATGGCGTGGTGCAGCTGGACGAAGAGCGCAAGGCGCATATGGTCAGCAACCTGCTTACCGTGTTGTGTTCCGATCGCGGGACCCAACCGGTGGTCAACGCCGGCTCGCTGTATTGAGGGCTGCCGATAAAACACCTGCGCTCACTGCCGCCCGGGCGCAGCCGCGGTTCGGCATCGGCATGCGCCACTCGTACACTGCGCTTGTGGGCGCGCCCTCCACGCCACCTGGCGAGCGCTCGCTTCCGTTGCGTCAGCCACTCCGAGATCGATCTGATGAATATCATGGTGCCCCTGGTGGTTGCGCTTTCCGGCTTGCCCGCGCTTGCCATCGCCGCGTCCATCGGCGCCGACGATGACGACCGTGCACGCGGGCTGGGCCTGCGCTGGGCATTGATCAGCCTGGTGATCCTGGTCGGCGCCGCATGCCTGTACTGGGCTGGCGACAATCGCGCCGGCATCTATGCCGTGGTGATCGGCATGCTCATCGGCGTCAACGCGTTGATCGTGTCGATGGTGATGCACCTGCGCCGTCACGGCGGCCGCAGAGACGGCAAATGAGCGAAAAAAAAGCCTACCCGCTGCGTATCAACGCCGATGTGTTGGCCGCCGTGCAGCGCTGGGCCGACGACGAATTGCGCAGCCTCAATGCGCAGATCGAATACGTGCTGCGCGATGCGTTACGCAAGGCTGGCCGGCTACCGAAACCGCAGGGCGAAAAAGAACAATCCGAAAATTGATCACGCGCCGTCGATCATCCAGACGCGACTGCGCACCGGTGTAGCGGTTCGCCCATCTGGGTCGGTGCGGGTCACAGCGCCTGGCCGGACTGGCAGCGCTCACCAGGCAACCGCTAAGCTGCGTAGATGCATCATCTTCAACGTGTACTCCTCAATACCAGCGCGATCGAGCTGTGGCCGGCCGATCTGCTGCGCGCGCGCGGCAATGCGGATGCGCGTGTGCTGGCACAGGCCGACTGGCTACTGCGGCGCAAACGCGATGGACGCTATCTGGCTGCACATCTTCCGCAGGGTCTGATGCCGCTGATCCCGCGGCTGGCACGCGAGCATGGCCTGGACGAAGCATTGGACCGTCTGCAGACCGCAACCGGCCGCATCGGCCAGGTACGCGACGACACGCTGGCGATCGACGGATTGCAGCGCCGGCTGAGCCAGCTCGGGCTCGCCGCCGACGACTATGTGCAACGGACCGGCCTGCAGTTGATTGCCGAACCGGCCGCACTGCAGTTTGCCGGACGCGATCGCTTCGGCCGCCCGCTATGGCTCAGTGCCGGCGCTGCACGCGCATGGCGACAGATGCGTGCGGCTGCGCTGCGCGCAGACATCGTGATCGATGCGATTTCAGGCTATCGCAGCCACGACTACCAACTGGGCATCTTCGAGCGCAAGTTCGCGCGCGGACTCACCCTGGAACAGGTCCTGACGGTCAACGCAGCGCCGGGTTTCAGCGAACATCACAGCGGCGACGCACTGGATCTGGGCACACCGGGCGAGCCGCCGGCCGAAGAGTCCTTCGAAGCCACGCACGCATTCGCCTGGTTGTGCAGCAACGCACACGCATTCGGCTACCGCCTGAGTTATCCACGCGACAACCCGCATGGCATCGTCTACGAACCGTGGCATTGGCGTTGGTCGGCGGGATGAGCCGGTCGAACGTCATGCGCCACGCAGCGCGGCTGGACAGGACGGCCCGTCGCGTCTGCCCCGCGTGCGTTCGCCCTACTCCTGAACGCGGTGTCGGCACCTTGGTCGCCACACTGAAGTCGGCAATCTTCCACAGATAGAACGCGGCATAGGTGCGGTACGGGCCCCACCGTTCGCCGCGTGCGGCCAGTTCGCTAGGGGTGGGCATCTGCTCCTGCTTGTCCACGCGCTGCGCCCCTTTGCGCACGCCCAGGTCGTCGATGGGCAGCAGATCCGGGCGGCCCAAGCGGAACATCAGCATCATTTCCACCGTCCAGCGGCCGATGCCGCGCACCGGCACCAGCGCCTGCACGATGGCGTCCTCGTCCATGAAAGCGAGCCTGCGCAGCGAGGGAATCTCGCCTTCGCGTTCGCGCCGTGCCAGATCGCGCAACGCCAGCGCCTTGTTGCCGGAAACGCCGCAGGCACGCAGCGCTGCATCGTCGATACGATCGAGGGTGTCCGCATGCAGCCGCTGCGCACCGATCGCCACTTCCACCCGCGCCACGATGGTCGACGCCGCCTTGCCGCTGAGTTGCTGGAACAGGATGGCGCGTGCCAGCGCATCGACCGGGTCGAAGGGTTTGTGCCAGCCCGGTTGCGGGGCGATCGGGCCGATGCGCTTCATCCACGCACCCAGCGCGCGATCGCGCCGGGACACATGCGCGAACGCAGCCTCCACATCGAATCCGCGGGCATGGCACGGCATGCTCAGCGCCTCAGCGCACCAATGGCCAGCACCACCCAGCCCAGCATCAGGCCCACTCCGCCGACCGGCGCCAGGGTGGTCGGCCACTGCAGCAACGCGCCCCCGACCAGGCTGCCGGCAAACAGCAACGTGCCGAGCAACAGCAGGTACAAGCCCACCCGGCCCAGCGCGCGCGTTTCGGTGGCGCCCAGCACGGTGAGGACCGCGCCGTGGCCGAATGCGTACAACGACGCCAGCTGCAGCCGCGACTGCACCACCGCATCGGCAACCCCGTGCGAGGCATAGGCCGATAGACCGACGGCAGTGGCCGCCAGCAGGCCGCCGCAGAACGCCAGCAGCGAGGGGTGTTTCTTGCGACGATCAAGCAAAGACATGCAGGCAACTTCCATGGCAGCGCCGCAGCGCAAAAAAAAACGCGCCGCAAGACTGCGGCGCGTTTTCGTCTGGATCAGCTCATCGTGGTGAGACGATTACTTGATGGCCCAGTAGACGTCGTAGGTGCCGTCCTGGGTGAACGACTTGTCCACGCCACCCTTCCACGCTTCGTATGGACGATCGGTCACGTCCATGCCGCTGGTGGCAGCCCAGGCGCGCAGCGAGTTACGCACTGCGTCCAGACCGGCCATGTGGCCTGCGTAGGTCGCAAAGGCCGAACGGTGCGCCGGAACCCGCTGGTACTTCACCGGTGCTTCGGACGGAATGTTGAGCTTCAACTCGTCGCCCGTTGCAGCCACCGGGGTTGCATCGGCGGGTGCCGCGGCAGCCGCGTCGTCCTTCTTGGCATCGGCCTTGGCGGTGTCGGCCTTGGCGTCGGCCTTCGGAGCACCACCAGCGCGCTTGCGCACCGGCTGCACCACGTCGAAGGCGTACTTGTCCGAAGCGAAGTCGGTGGTCACGATGCGCACCGGACCAACCGCCTCAAGGCCGTTGGAATCCATCACGCGCTTGATCCACTCCTGGTTGTCCTTGATCGACTTCTTGATCGTCTCGTTGTCACGATCGATGTTGCCCGCGGTGACGACCAACAGGTCCTCGGCCGGCACATCGACGATCTTGAGGTCGCTCAACACCGGCTTGCCGTCAAGCTCGGCGCGGTAGTCGAAGTTCGGCACGGTGGCCAGCGCGGTCGCCAGACGCGACAGACCCAGCTTCAGGTCGTCGCCCACGTGACGGCTGACGTACAGGCCGGCATAGCGACCAAACAGGTTCCAGCCGTACTTGACGCTGTAATCCTGGGTGATCTTGACGTTCTTGTTGTTCTTGCCGGTCGGCACCAGGGTGAAATTGGTGACCTTGTCGTAGCCCTTGGTGGGATCTTCGATTGCGATCTCAACACGCTCGTTCTTGACGCTGTTGGTGATCTCCCAGCTGCCGTTGCCGATATAGCCCTCGGTGGAGCTGTATTCGACGCGTGCACCCTTGCCCTCTTCCGGGCCGGCCAGCTTCAGCTGGATCTTCGGGTCACGCAGCACAAGCGGGTTCCAATCCTTGAAACGACGGAAGCTGTTCACGGTGTCGTAAACAATCGTCATCCTGCGGTTGGTCTCAACACTCTCGGACATCTGCCGCTCCGAGGGCAACACCAAGCCCACCACGACAAACAAGCCAGCCACGATCCCCAAGGCGATCAGGAACTCGATAATACGGGTCATTCAGGAGGTCTCCGGGGCCGATCCCACGGCCGGGTTGAGTGAAGCGAAGCCACCATCCTAGCAGGCTTCGAGAAAGATGTTCAGTTGTGCGACGGGTAGCGCGGTCTTGCGGTGTCATTCACCGCGCAACGCAGCGCGTGGGGGATGCGCAATCCCAACCTGCACAAGGGTTTGGGCGATTGCGCGCCGCTATCATGCACATCACGTGCTGCGTGCGTGTGATGTTGCAGTGGCCGGGCGGCACCGGTCCGCCCATTTCGCAGTCCGACCGGCGCCGCAGCGTCCTGAATGCGAGTCCGGTGCCTGCTGCAGGCCGGCTTGGCGTCGAGCTCGCCGGCGCAGGGCCGAGCTCACACCAGCTGCAGTTCGAATGCTTTCAGCACCGCGCGGGTGCGGTCGCGTACGCCGAGCTTGGAAAGGATGTTGGAGACGTGATTCTTGATGGTGCCTTCTGCCACGCCCAGCGAGTTGGCGATTTCCTTGTTGGAAAACCCGCTCGCCATCAGCCGCAGGATCTCGGTTTCGCGGTCGGTGAGCGGATCGGGGCGGTCCAGGCTGACGAACTCGTTACGCATGTGCTCCAGACCCGACAGCAGGCGCTGGGTCACCGCCGGCTGCACCAGCGAGCCGCCTTCGGCGACGGTGCGGATGGCGCCAACCAGTTGTTCCAGCGAGACGTCCTTGAGCAGATAGCCCTTGGCGCCGGCCTTGAGCCCGGCCAGCACCAATTGGTCGTCGTCGAAGGTGGTCAGGATGATCGTCGGCGGCAGGGTGCCGTTGCGCGAGAGCATCTGCAGCGCTTCCAGCCCGGACATCACCGGCATGCGCATGTCCATCAGCACCACGTCCGGCTGGATCTGCGGAATCTGCTCCACTGCCTGCTTGCCGTCGGAGGCCTCGGCCACCACCTCGATGCCGTCGTCCAGCGCCAACAGCGAGCGGATCCCCTGGCGCACCAGGGTTTGATCGTCGACCAGGCACACACGGATCATCACAACACTCCTTGGGTCACGGCCGCAGGCATCAGTGCCGGCGCGCCTGGAACAGCGATGCGCAGGCCAAAGCCCTCACCCCGCCGGGTTTGAATTTCGAGCTTCCCACCATACTGGTTCAGCCGCTCACGCATGCCGCGCAGCCCGTTGCCGGGCGCGACCGCATCGGCGCCGTGGCCGTCGTCGCGGGCGTCGATCAAAACCGTATCGGCATCGCGGCGCACCTGGATCCACAGGTTGCGCGCGCCGGCATGGCGCACCGCATTGGTGATGATTTCCTGGGTACAGCGCAGCAGCACGTGGGCGCGCTCGGGGTCGTCCAGGGTCAGCGGCTGGGCGATGTCCAGGTGGATATCCAGCGACGGCACCTGGGTGACCAGCGGGCGCAGCGCCGCTTCCAGGTCGATCGCGCCGCTGTCGCGCAGATGGCTGACCGCCTCGCGCACATCGGTGAGCAACAATTTGGCCAGCGTGTGCGCCTGGCGCACGTGCTCCTGGGCCTGGCCCTCGGTGATGTGGCCGGCCACTTCCAGGTTGAGGCTGAGCGCGGTGAGGTGGTGGCCGAGCAGGTCGTGCAGCTCGCGCGAGATGCGGGTGCGCTCGTTGATGCGCGCACTCTCGGCCAGCAACGCGCGGGTGGCGCGCAGTTCGGCGTTGAGCCGGCGCTGCTCTTCGCGCGCATCGGTCTGCTGGCGGGCCACCAGGCTGGTGACGAAGATGAACATCGAAAAGCCGCCGTACAACAGCGACTGCATCAGCGCCGCGAACAGGGTGAAGTCCGGGCGCAGGTAGTAGAACACCGGCAGCACCGCCAGCTGGCTCAGCACCAGCCATAGCACGCCCACGCGCAGCGGCAGCAGCCACGGGATCACCCCGGCCGCCACCATCATCAGGATGCTGCCGAGCCCGGTTCCGCTCAGATAGCTCACCGCCAGCGCGCAGATGGTGAGCAGCAACAGGATCAACCGGTCGTACCAGTGCGCGTGGCCGCCGCTGTTCAAGCCGCGGGTCAACCAGAAGTAGCTGGCGCCGAAGCCGATGAAGAATGCCGACATCATCACCGCCTCGGCCACGCTGCGGTGGTCGCCCTCTTCGGCCGGCGGCCAGTAGGTGTACACCAAGGGCATGACGATCATCGCCCAGGTGAACAGGCCGGCAAAGCGCAGGACGCGCGTGTGACTGAGGTATCCCAACATGCCCGCATCTTAGGCGTAAGCGACCGCGCTGCCCTCTTGCCGGAAGTCATGCATGCCGGCAGGTGCACGGGTGGCGGATGTCGGACCCGCACAGCGCCTGTGCCGACGCGCCGTTGCACGCCGGCACCTGCCGCGCGCCGGCCGATCGCATGCGCTGGGTCGCCGCTTCAGGCCCCGCATGTAATAATCCGACGCAGATCCGATTTCGGGTCGACGCGTTACCCCACGGAGTCCCAATGTCGATCGTCATCCGCGACGTGCGCGAGCACGAGCTCGATTCCGTCCTGGCCCTGAACAACAATGCCGGACTGGCGATCCTGCCGCTGGATTCAACCAGGCTGCAACGTTTCTACGAGCAGGCCGAGTATTTCCGCGTCGCCGAGCGCGACGGCAACCTGGCCGGGTTTCTGGTCGGTTTCGGAAGCGGCAGTGCGCACGACAGCAGCAATTTCGCCTGGTTCCGGGACCGTCACCCGGAATTCTTCTATATCGACCGCATCGTGGTCGCCAGCCGCCGCCGCGGCGGTGGCGTCGGGCGGGCGTTCTATGCCGATGTGCAGAGCTATACCGAGCTGCGTTACCCGCAGCTGGCGTGCGAGGTGTTCCTGGACCATGGCGCAGATGCGGCCTTGCTGTTCCATGGCAGCTTCGGCTTCCGCGAGGTTGGCCAGAACACCATGCCCGATGTGGAAGTGCGCGCCAGCATGCTGATGAAAGACATGTGCAGCTATCGGTGGGTCAAGGAGACCTATGGCGGCAAGTTGCCCGACCACTTGCCGTGGGTGGGCCGGCCGCGTCATGCCGCCACCACCGCTAGCCCATCGACGGGGAGCTGAGTTGTGGCAAGTGTGAATGTGGATTTTGAACAGGCCGGCGAACTGAAGATCGGCCAGGTGGGCATCGCCAACCTGCGTGTGCGGACGCTGGATGTGCCGCGGCTGGTGCAGGAAATGCGCGAGCGCGTGAGCCGCGCGCCCAAGTTGTTCGGCCGTGCGGCGGTGATCCTGGATTTCGGCGGGCTGTCGCAGGTGCCGGACCTGGCTACGGCCAAGGCGCTGCTGGACGGCCTGCGCGATGCCGGCGTGCTGCCGGCGGCGCTGGCCTACGGCACCAGCGAGATCGACCTGCTGTCCCAGCAGTTGGGCGTGCCGCTGCTGGCCAAATTTCGCGCGCAGTACGAGCCGACCGCGGTCAGTCCGCCACCGCCACCGCCGCCGCCCGCACGTGCCGAGCCGGCACCGCCGGCCGCGCGACCGGCGCCGGGCCGGATGCAGCGCACCGCGGTGCGTTCGGGTCAGCAGCTGTACGCGGAGAACTGCGACCTGACCGTACTCAGTACGGTCGGTGCCGGGGCCGAGGTCATCGCCGACGGAAGCATCCATATCTACGGTACCCTGCGTGGCCGCGCTCTGGCCGGCGCGCAGGGCAATCCCGACGCGCGCATCTTCTGCCGCGACTTCCACGCCGAACTGGTTGCCATCGCTGGCCACTACAAGGTGCTGGACGATGTTCCCATGGACCTGCGTGGCAAGGCCGTCCAGGTCTGGCTGGAGCAGGATCAGATCAAGATCGCTGCGCTTGATTGACGCGGCCCAACCACAGAAATATTCGGAGAAATCCTTTGGCTGAAATCATCGTAGTCACCTCCGGCAAGGGCGGCGTCGGCAAGACCACCACCAGCGCAAGCCTGGCTTGCGGGCTGGCCAAACGCGGCAAGAAGGTGGCGGTCATCGACTTCGACGTCGGCTTGCGCAACCTGGACCTGATCATGGGCTGCGAGCGGCGCGTGGTGTACGACTTCGTCAATGTCGTGCACGGCGAAGCCACGCTCAAGCAGTCGCTGATCAAGGACAAGCGGTTCGAGAACCTGTACGTCCTGGCCGCCTCGCAGACCCGCGACAAGGACGCGCTGACCCAGGAAGGCGTGGAAAAGGTGCTCAAGGACCTGGCCGCCGACGGCTTCGACTACATCGTCTGCGATTCGCCGGCCGGCATCGAAAAAGGCGCGTTCCTGGCGATGTATTTCGCCGACCGCGCGGTGGTGGTGGTCAATCCGGAAGTCTCTTCGGTGCGCGACTCGGACCGCATCATCGGCCTGCTCGATTCCAAGACCCGCAAGGCCGAAGAAGGCAAGGCCGTGCCGGCGTTCCTGCTACTGACCCGCTACAGCCCGGGCCGCGTGGAAGGCGGCGAGATGCTCAGCATCACCGACGTGGAAGAAGTGCTGGGCCTGAAGGCGATCGGCGTGATTCCCGAATCCGGCGACGTGCTCAACGCCTCCAACAAGGGCGAGCCGGTGATCCTGGATGCCGAGTCCCCGGCCGGCCAGGCGTATGACGACGCAGTCGCCCGCATCATGGGCGAGGAGCGCCCGATGCGATTCACATCCGTGGAGAAGAAAGGCTTCTTCAGCAAGCTGTTCGGAGGGTAAGCATGGGCCTGCTCGATTTTCTCAAGAGCAAGAAGAACACCGCCGAGACGGCCAAGAACCGCCTGCAGATCATCATTGCGCAGGAGCGCAACCACCGCGGCGGGCCGGATTACCTGCCGCTGATGCAGCGCGAACTGCTGGAAGTGATCAAGAAGTACGTCAACATCGATGCCGATGCGGTGCGCGTGGATCTGGTCAAGGACGGCGAACACGACGTGCTGGACATCTCGGTCGCCCTGCCGGAAGACGGCGACAAGTAAGCGCCGACAACGGCACCGCGTTCGCACGGTGCCGTTGTTGCATGTGACCCGACCGCGAGCCATTGCGCGTGACCACCGCCCCCACTGCCACACCCACCGCTGCCGATGTTCTGTGCGTGGCCGATATCGGCCTGGACGCACCTGCCGCCCTGCTCGCGCGCTATGGCTTGCGCCTGCATCGCGTGGACAATGGTGCAGCGATTCCAGGCAGTTTCTGGGGCGAACCGGAGGCCGGCATCATCGGCTGCGACGTTTACGTGCGCGACGACACACCGGTGCATTCGCTCCTGCACGAAGCCGGACATCTGATCGTGCTGCCTGTGGAAAAACGCGCCGCCGTGCATACCGACGCCACCGATTCGGTGGAGGAAGAAGACGCCACCTGTTACCTGCAGATCCTGCTGGCCGAGCAACTGCCCGGCGTGGGCAGCGCGCGCCTGATGGCGGACATGGACAGCTGGGGCTATACGTATCGGCTGGGCTCCACCCGTGCATGGTTCGAGCACGACGCGGAGAACGCGCGCAGCTGGCTGGACGCACGCGGCCTGTTGCCTGCCTGAGCTTGCGCGGCGCGTTCAAGTGGCTGCCCAACCGCAGCGAGCAGTGGTCAGCAGCGACGGGCATCAGGGCGGTGCGGCGTTCGCAGCAGCCACGGCGAACGTGTGGCACCTGCAGTACCGAGTAGCGGACGCACCGTCTGGCCTGAGCGCAGTCGGTCGAGTGATCGGCCTCAGGATCCCGTTGCCGTGGCGCCGGAGAGATCCAGCGTGGCCACCGTGCCCTGCCCTGCATTGGAATCCAGCTGCAGATGCCAGCCCAGGTGCTCGCACAACCGTCCGATCAGCTCCAGCCCGATGCCACTCCCCTGGCGTGCGTTGCCGCGCGCCAGGCGCGTGTAGATGGCGCTGATCTCTTCGGGCGTCATGCCATGGCCGGGGTCGGCAATGCGGACCACGCCGGGCGCCGACAGCGAGATGCGAATGATGCCGCGGTCGCTGTTTTCGATGGCGTTGCGCAGCAGGTTGCCGATGGCCGTCTGCACGATGGCGACCGGGGCGACCAGGCTGCACGGCGGCAACGGGTCCACGACCAGTTGCAGATCCTTGTCGGCGCACAGGTGCGTGTGGTCGGCCACGATGTCCGGCAGCAACTGATCCAGCCGCAACGCATCGCTGCTGCGCACCAGCCGGCCGGGGTCCTTGGCCAGCACCAGCAGCAAGGTGATCAACTGCTCGACCGAGGCGCTGGTCTGGGCAATGCGCTGCAGCTGGTGGCGTACCGCCGGCGGCGTGCCGGGTTGCTCCAGCGCCAGCTCCACCGCATTGCCGATCACCGCGATGGGCGTGCGCAATTCGTGGCTGGCGCTGTCGATGAAGGCCCGCTCTCGGTCGACGAACTGGCTGTTGCGTTCCAGATAATCGTTGAGCGCATCGGCAATCACGTACAGTTCGGCGCTGCCCTGTGGCCCGACCGCAATCTGCTGCGCACGCTGCCCTGGACGCAACGCGCCGATGTCGCGCGCAAGTTCCACCAAAGGGCGCACCAGCCGGGCCATCGCATACGTGCCCATCAGCAAGGTGATGCCGATCAGCGCGATGCCAGCGGCCAGCATCCAGCGGGTCAGGAACTTTTCCAGCGCTTCGAAATCGGTGATGTCCAGCACCAGGGCCAGGCGGCCGGCATGCGCGGTGTCGCGCACCATCACGGCACTCTGGCGGCCGGCGATCTCCAGACCGTCGTGCAGGCCGGGATGCAGGGTGCACAAGACCGGCGGCGTGCGCGCGACATCGTCGACGCGGTACAGCCGCAAGGTGTCCGAGTCCTGCCAGTGATACTCCGGATTCTGCACGCTGCGCTCGAGAATGCTGTCCAGTTCGGAATTGAGCAGCGAGCGCCACACGCCGTGTTCGGCGCGTTCGTGCAGGTACTGCGCGGTGCCGAACACCGCCAGGGTCATCAGCAGCGTGTAGCCGAACAACCACACCAGCACGCGGCGACCCAACGGGCGCTGTTTAGACATCGCTGCAGTCGCCAGCGCCAGGTGCATCGGCCGCATCCAGCTGCGCCAGCCGGTAGCCGAGCCGCGGCAAGGTATGGATCAGTTTTTGCGCGAACGGGCCGTCCACGCTGCGACGCAACTCATAGATATGCGAGCGCAGCATGTCGCCGTCGGGCGGATCGTCGCCCCACAACGATTGCTCCAGGCGTTGCCGCGTCACCGCAGCTGGGCTGGCCTGCATGAGCACCTCCAGCAACTTGCGGCAGGCCGGATACAGATGCAGCACCTGGCCGGCGCGCGTCGCTTCCAGCGTGGCCAGGTCCAGGCGCAGGTCGGCCACTTGCAGCAGTTTGCCGCGGCGACGGCCGTGCGCACGCGCCAGCAAGGCTTCGATGCGCACCTCCAGCTCGGGCAGTGCGAAGGGTTTGGTCAGGTAGTCGTCGGCGCCGGCGCGGAAGCCGGCGATCTTGTCCGGCAGTTCGTCGCGTGCGGTGAGCATGATCACCGGCAATTCGGACTGGTGCTGCTCGCGCAGCCGACGCAGCACTTCCGGTCCATCCATGCGCGGCATCATCCAGTCCAGGATCAATGCGTCGTAATGCTGGGTGGTCGCCAGATGCAGGCCGGTGACGCCATCGGGCGCGGCGTCCAGGGTATGCCCGCGCGCTTCGAAATAGTCGAACAGGTTGGCAACCATATTGCGGTTGTCTTCAATGACCAGCAGCCGCATGAGCGGGGTTCCAGGACGGCCCGGCAGGCACAGTGTGCGCATCCTAACCGAGGCCGGCCAAACGCGACCGCTATCGCCGGTACCGCCTTCCAACCGGTTGCGCTTCGGCAGCAGCGCATGGCGATGCCTGCGCTGCGATGCGCGATCACGCAGGCGCGGCTCCGACAAATTTCCGACCCACTTGCCAGATAGTGTCTGCCCGCATTTACTCAGGGCGTGCGCGTGTCGCCTGCCATCGCTGCCTCCTTATCCCGCCAGCGTGCACTGCTGGCCGCGCTGCTGTTGATCGTCGTCAGCTTGCTGGCCGGGCTGGGCATGCGCCAACCCAATCCGCCGGACGAGCCGCGCTTCGTGCTGGCCGCGCGCACCATGGTCGAGACCGGCCAGTGGCTGCTGCCGCACCGTGGCAGCGAGTTGTATGCAGAAAAACCGCCGGTCTTCATGTGGCTGCAGGCGGCCACCTACGAACTGGTACCGCACTGGCCGGTGGCCTTCCTGCTGCCGTCGCTGCTGGCCGCGCTGGCCACGTTGTGGCTGACCTGGGATATCGCGCGCCGGCTCTGGACGCGGCGCGTGGCGGCCCACGCGGTGCTGGCCTTGTTCACGGTGCTGCAGTTCGGCCTGATGGCCAAGCGTGCGCAGATCGATATGGTGCTGGTGGCGCTGACCACCCTGTCGTTGTGGGGACTGCTGCGGCACCTGCTGCGCGGGCCGGACTGGCGCGCCTGGACGCTGGGCCTGTTTGCTGCCGGCGTCGGCACGGTGACCAAGGGCGTCGGTTTTCTGCCGCTGCTGGTTTTGCTGCCGTGGATGGCGCTGCGGCGTACGCATTGGCGCGTATTGCCGGCGCGCGCGCTGGCAGGACGCAGCTGGGCACTGGTGCTGCCGGCGTTCGTGGCCGGTACGGCGGTGTGGCTGGGGCCGCTGGGCATCGCGCTGTGGCACAGCGACGACCCGCAGCTGCATGCCTATGCGCACGAGCTGTTGTTCAAGCAGACCGGCACGCGCTACGCGCACGCCTGGCATCACGTCAAACCGTTCTGGTACTACCTGCAGGTGATCGCCACCTTGTGGCTGCCCGGATGCCTGTTGTTGCCGTGGCTGCTGCCGGCCTGGTGGCGGCGACTGCGCCGCGGCGACCCGCGCTATGTGCTGCTGCTGGCCTGGAGCGTGCTGGTGCTGCTGTTCTTCAGCGCCAGCCCGGGCAAACGCGAGGTCTATATCTTCCCGATGCTGCCGGCACTGTGCATTGCTGCGGCGCCGTTGCTGGCGGGGTTGTTGCGCCGGCGCGGCGTGCGGGCGCTGCTGACCGGGTATGTGCTGCTGCTTGCCGTCGCCGGCCTGGCGCTGGGCGGCGGCATTGCGTTGCATCTGCACTGGGCCGAGAACACCGCAGTCAAGCGCGGCATGGAGCTTGCCTCGCTGCAGCCGGTGGGTTTCTGGTTGATCGGCCTGGGCGTGGTCGGCCTGGCGGCGAGTGCATGGTCGCGCGGTAAACGCGCGGGCACCGCGTTGGTGGTGATGACCGCCGCGCTGTGGACGGTGTTCGGCCTGGGGTTGATGCCGGCGCTGGATCCTTATAGTTCGTCCTCACGTCTGATGCAGCGCGTGGGCCAGCGCATCGGCCCGGACGCGCAGCTGGGCATGCTGGCCTGGCGCGAGCAGAACCTGCTGCAGGCCGATCGCCCGGTGACCGATTTCGGCTTCAAGGCGAGCTGGCAGGACCAATGGGCCAAGGCCGGCCCGTGGCTTGCGCAAGCGCCGCACACTCGCTGGCTGTTCGTGCTCAAGCAGGCGGTGCCGGCATGTATCGATCCGGCGCAACGCATCGATATCGGCGAGTCCAATCGCAATCAATGGCAGTTGCTGCCCGGCACGGCGTGGCATGCCGGTTGCATCGCCGCTGCGTCCGACGCCGAACAAACCGGTAGCGAAGGCGATGCAGACTGAACGCTTGGTGTCGGGTTAACGGCCGGGCAACCCCGGTCCGACCGCTTTCCGACATCCGGGTTTCGAAGATGTCGGGCATTGACACAGGCCGCCATCTCGATGACAACGCTTCCCATCCGTGCGCCGACCGTGGCGCATACCGCCAGCGGCGTGGAGACGCACTTCCTCGTGCGCCATCTGTGGCTGCCCCTGGCCTGCGTCCTGTTGGCGAGCGCGCTGCTGATGGGCGCCGGTGGCGACCAATGGATCGCCGATGCGCTGTATCGGTTGGAAGGCGGCCACTGGTTACTCAAGGACCACTGGTTCACCAGCGGCGTGATCCACCGCGTGGGTAAATGGTTGAGCACGGCAGCCGGAGTCGGCGTGCTGGTGCTGGCCATCGTTGCGTGGTGCAGGCCGCGCCTGAAGGTGTTGCGCTGGCCGCTGACCTACCTGGCCGCTTCCGTCGCGCTGTCGACCTCGCTGGTGTCGCTGCTCAAGTCGTGGACGGCGATGGATTGCCCATGGGATCTGAGCCGCTATGGCGGTACGCAAGCGATGATCGGGCTATTCGAATCGCGCCACGGCATCGCCGCGTCCGGGTGTTTTCCTGCCGGCCATGCCAGTGCCGGTTATGCGTGGGTGGCACTGTATTTTTGTGCGCTGGCGCTCCGTCCTGCATGGCGGTTTGCAGGTTTGTTCATAGGCTTGGCAGCAGGTCTCATTTTCGGTGTTGCGCAACAATTGCGCGGCGCGCATTTTCTCTCGCATGACCTGTGGTCGCTGGCGGTTTGCTGGGTGAGCGCACTGGCGCTGTACTGCGTGATGCTGCAACGGCCGCGTCGCGCGCTTGGATTGGTGTTGCTCTCGGGGGATGCAGCATGAGTACCTGGTTGCCGGAACCGCGCAGGCGTGGTGGCCTGCGCGCGCTGACGTGGAGTACGCGGCCGACGGTGTCGACCGAAGCTTTGGTGCTGCTGTCGAGCCTGTTTTTTGCGTTGGTGTGCAATCAGTTGTTCTGGCTCACGGCCATGGCCACGCATCCGGGCAGCATCGGGTTTGCGATCTCGTTGATGGCGCTGTTGGTGGCTGTGCATGCGCTGCTCCTGGGCATCCTGGTCTGGCGCTGGAATGCAAAGCCGCTGCTGACGCTCTTGCTGTTCACCACCGCGCTGGCCGCGCACTACATGGACAGCTACAACGTCTATCTGGATGCGGACATGCTGCGCAACGTGCTGCATACCGATCACAAGGAATCGCGCGAGTTGCTCACGCCGGGCCTGATCCTGCCGCTGGTGTGCTACTTCCTGATTCCGACCGCATTGCTGTGGCGCACACGTTTGCGCGCACGCAGTGCGGGCAAGGCGGTGCTGGTGCGATCGGGCTTCCTGCTGGTGGTCGCAGTGGTGGGCGCTGCTGGCGCCATGCTCTCGTCGCAGGATATTTCCGCACTGATGCGCAATCACCGCGAAGTGCGTTATTTGGCCACGCCGATCAATTACATCGTGGCATTGCGGCAAAACCTCAAATCCGAATCGCCGATCAAGCGTGCTCCCAAACAGCCGATCGAACACGACGCCATGGCCACGCCGCGCGCGCCGGGCAGCCGCCCGCGCTTGTTGCTGGTGGTGCTGGGGGAAACCGCACGCGCGCAGAACTGGGGACTCAACGGCTATGCCAGACAGACCACGCCGGAGCTGGCACAGGCAGGGGTGATCAACTTCCCCGACATGCATTCGTGCGGGACCAGCACCGAAGTCTCGGTGCCCTGCATGTTCTCGCCCTACGGGCGTCGCGACTACAACGAAGACATGATTCGTGGCCATCAGTCGTTCCTGCATGTGCTGGAACATGCCGGCATTTCGACGCTGTGGCGCGACAATCAGTCCGGCTGCAAGGGCGTGTGCGACGGGTTGGAGATCCAGAAGCTGGACGATGCCACCACACCGGGCCTGTGCGCCGATGGCCGCTGCATGGACGAGATCCTGTTGAGCGACCTGGCTGCGCAGGTGCGCGCAAAGCCTGGCGACCGCGTGGTGGTGCTGCACCAACTGGGCAGCCATGGCCCGAGCTACTTCGAACGGTACCCGGCGCAGTTCGAACGCTTCAAGCCGGTGTGCAAGACCGCGGATCTGGGCAGCTGCGGCCGCCAGGACATCGTCAACGCCTACGATAATTCGATCCTGTACACCGACCATTTCCTCAATCAGGCCATCCACGCGCTGCGTGGCCTGCCGGACTACGACACGGCGATGATCTATCTCTCCGATCACGGCGAATCGCTTGGCGAAAAAGGCCTGTACCTGCATGGCGTTCCGTATGCCATCGCGCCCAAGGAGCAGACCCATGTGCCGATGGTGATGTGGTTCTCGCCGGAGTTCGCGCGCGATCGCGGCCTGGATGAAGCCTGCCTGCGCCACCGTGCAGGGCAATATACCGATCAGGATGCGCTGTTCCCGTCCGTGCTTGGGTTGATGCAGGTCAAGACCAGCGTCTATGCGCCCGAGCGCGACCTGTTCGCCAAGTGCACCGGCACCACGCTGCGCTGATCGCCAACGCCTGCGTCTGCCCGCGCCGCACATCGCATGCGTGGCGTGCGTTGCCCCTTGCCCTGAACCCCGGCGCGCTCTAGCCTTCGCCGGACTTCACTGCAAGGACCACCCGTGAATCCTCGTTTGCTGTTGCTGGCGTTGGCTGTGGCTGCCGGCACCCTGAGCTTGTCGGCCTGCCGCCGGGATGCGGCACCACCGGACACACCTGTGGCGAGCAAGACCGCGCTGGCCGAAAGCGCCGACCAGTTCGTTGCGCGCATCAGCGCCGAATACAAGGCGGCCTATCCGGAAATCACTGCGGCGCAGTGGCTGTCGTCGACCTACATCAACGGCGATTCGCAGTTGCTGGCGGCCAAGGCCAACGAACGCTCGCTGGCGCAGCTGGACCGGTGGATCGAACAATCCAAGCAGTACGCCGGCACACCGATGTCGGCCGACAGTGCGCGTGCGCTGCAATTGCTGAAATTGATGAGAGCCCTGCCCGCACCGCGCGACCCGGCCAAGCTGGCCGAACTCACCCGCATCGCCGCCAAGATGGAAGGCGATTACGGCGCGGGCAGCTACTGCGTGGGCGAAGGCGAGCAGCGCCGCTGCCGCCAGCTCGGCGAGTTGGAGCAAGTGCTGGCCAGCAGCCGCGACTACAACGAACAACTCGACGCCTGGCAGGGCTGGCACAGCACTGCGCAGCCCATGCGCAAGGACTACCAACGCTTCGTCGAACTGGCCAACGAGGGCGCACGCGGGCTGGGTTTCGCCGACGTCGGGGTGCTATGGCGCAGCGGCTACGACATGCCGCCGGCGCAACTGGCCAGCGAAACCGACCGTCTGTGGGAACAGGTCAAACCGTTGTATGCGCAGCTGCAGTGCTATGCGCGCGGCAAACTCGATACGCAATACGGCAAGGACAAGGGCGAGGTCGCCGGCGGCCTGTTGCCGGCACACCTGATGGGCAATATGTGGCAGCAGGACTGGAGCAACCTGTGGGATCTGCTGCAGCCCTACCCTGGCGCCGGTGATCTGGACATCACCTCCGCGCTGGAAAAGCAGTACCAAGGCAACCTCAGCGCAGTGCTGGCGCGCAACACCGGCGGCGATGGTGGCGCGGCCGCACGCTTCAACGCCGAACGCGAGGCGCAGCTGCGTACCGCCAAGCAGATGACCGAACGCGCGCAGGAGTTCTACACATCGCTGGGCATGCCCAAGCTGCCGGACACGTATTGGCAGCGCTCGCAGTTCATCAAGCCGCTGGACCGCGATGTGGTGTGCCACGCCAGCGCCTGGGACATGAACATGGGCGGCGAGCCGAACCAGAACATCGGCGCGGACGTGCGCACCAAGATGTGCATCAAGCCGACCGAAGAAGACTTCACCACCATCTACCACGAGCTGGGCCACATCTATTACGACCTGGCTTATAACCCGTTGCCGCCGCTGTTTCAGAACGGCGCCAACGATGGCTTCCACGAAGCGATCGGCGACACCATCGTGCTGGCGATGACGCCCAAGTACCTGCAGTCGATCGGCATGGTGGGCGAGCAACAGACCGGCCGCGAGTCGTTGATCAATTCGCAGATGCGCATGGCCCTGAGCAAGGTGGCGTTCCTGCCGTTCGGTTTGATGATCGACCGCTGGCGCTGGGGCGTGTTCGACGGCTCCATCACGCCCGAGCATTACAACCAGGCCTGGTGGGAACTGAAAGCCAAGTACCAGGGCGTGGCGCCGGTCAGCGCGCGCGGCGAAGAATTCTTCGACCCTGGCGCCAAGTACCACGTGCCGGGCAACACGCCGTACACGCGCTATTTCCTGGCGCATATCCTGCAATTCCAATTCTACAAAGGCCTGTGCCAGGCCGCCGGCCATCAGGGGCCGCTGTACGAATGCAGCTTCTACGGCAACAAGGACGCCGGGCAGAAGTTCTGGTCGATGCTGCAGCGTGGTTCCAGCCAACCCTGGCAGACCACACTCAAGGAACTCACCGGCAACGACAAACTCGATGCGGGCCCGATGCTGGAATACTTCGCGCCGATGAGCGAGTGGCTCAAGCAGCAGAATCAAGGGCAGATGTGCGGGTGGCAGGCAACGGCCGCCGCTCCGGCAACCACGACGACTGCGCCTGCGACGGCGCGCTGATGACGCATGGCAAGGGAAAGCGTCGACCACCGGGCAACCGTCGCTTCGGCAGATTGCTCAGGCGCAGCGCTCTCTGACAGCGAGGTGTTGCGTCGATGATCGGTCAGCGTTGCACGCGGTGGTTGCTGGTCTGTATGACGGCAGGTGGGTGCAGCGCAGCGTTGGCGGTGCTGTTGTCGCTGGCGTGGCACCTGACGATTGCTTATTGCTGGCAGTGGCCGGGATTGATCGGCTCGCAACACAGCGCGCAGCTGCCAGCGTTTCCCGCCTGCATGGCGCGGTGGCATCCTGCCACTGATCAAACCGTGATCGCGATGAGCATGCTCATCGCTTTGGCGACCTGCGGCAGGCTGCTGCACCATCTACTTCGGCATCGTCCACCCGCTGTTGCGCGTCCAGTGACACGCCCTGACTGACACCCAACGCTGTCGTGGGCAGCAGACGTGTCAGGCAGTGCGTCTAGCAGCGCTTGTGCCAGCAGGCTCAGTTGAGCTTGGTGCCGCCCTGCAACCGTTCGCTTAACCTGGTCTTGAACTGCTCGAACTCCATGCCGTCGGCACGGGCTTCGGCGTGCGCGGCGTCCTTGAGGGCGTCCGAGTAGGTCAGCCGCACCGGGGTGCCCTGGCGTTCGTGCAACTCGGCCGCGCGCATGATCAGCGCCAGCACCTGGGCGGCGCTGGTGCTTTCGCCGGCGATGCGGCCATCCATGCCCAGCACCCATTCACCGTCGCGGCGGACGATGCCGGCCAACAGGGTGCGTTGCTGGTCGCGGAGTTCGGCATGCGGTTCGATCGGGGACACCGGCGCGGGATTGGCGGCGGCCTGGTTGCGCTGGCGCTCGGCGGCGCGCTTGCGGGCATCACGGCGCAACTTGGAATCGGTGGACATGCAGGCTCCTGTGAGGTCAGAGGTGGTCGGCCGGCTCCAGAGGCACTGCCTCGGTGGCCTGGCGGTGCCGTAGACGGCGGCCGCTGCGGCGCTCCCAGCGCCAGAATAGCCAGCCCAGCAAGAAAAAGCCGGTCATGCCGATCGCCAGATGCCGCGGATGCTCACTCAGCAGCGGCGACAGCACCCCGGCCACCACCGTATTGGTCATCAACTGCGTGAAGGCCTGCAGCGAGGACGCCAGGCCGCGCTGCTGCGGGTACATGTCCAGCACCGCCAGCGCCAGGATCGGGAAGATCAGCGCCATGCCCACGCCGGCCAGGAAGATCGGCAGCACCGCCCACGGCAGCGCGATCTGCGCCACCGCAAAGGTGTAGGCCAGATTGGCCAGCGCCGCCGCCCCGCAGCAGATGAAGCCGATGCGGATCTGGCGCACCGGCTGCATGCGCCCGGCCATGCGCCCGGACAGGAACGAGCCCAGCGTCATGCCGCCGATGGTGGGAATGAACAGCCAGGCGAAATCGCCTTCGCCCAGCTTCAGGTGCTGCATGATCAACACCGGCGCCGACGCGATGTACAGGAAGATGCCGGCGAAGTTGAACGAACCGGCCGCGGCCAGGCGCTGGAAGCGCGGGTTGAAGCCGATGCGCACGTAATCCTGCAACAGGCGTTTGAACTGCAGCGGCGTGCGCGCCTCCACGGGGTGGGTCTCGGGAAGCCAGGTCAGGGTTGCGATGAGCAGCACCAGGCCGAACACCACCAGGAACCAGAAGATCAACGGCCAGCCGGCGCCACTGAGCAGGATCCAGCCGCCGATGATCGGCGCGATGGCCGGCGCAATCCCGAAGATCATCGACACCTGGCTCATCAGCCGTTGTGCGTCCGGGCCATGGAACAGGTCGCGGATCACCGCCCGCCCGACGATCATGCCCACGCCGGCCGACAGGCCCTGCAGCGCGCGGAATGCCAGCAGTGTGGGCAAGTCTTGCGACAGCGCACAGCCGATCGAGCCGGCGATAAACAAGGCCAGCCCGCCCAGGATCACCCGCTTGCGGCCCCAGGCATCGGACAACGGCCCGTGCGCGATGCTCATCAGGCCATACGCCAGCAGATAGACGCTGATGGTCTGCTGGATCGCCACCTGGTCCACCGCCAGGCTGCGGCCAAGCTGCGAGAACGCCGGGAAGATGGTGTCGATCGAAAACGGGCCGAACATCGCCAGCCCGGCCAGCAGCAGCGCCATGCGACGGGTGGAGGGAACAGCAGAAGTCATGCGCAACGGTACCCGGAGGACTCCCCACGCGCAGGCACCGGCAGCGGTGGTCAGGCCAACGAGCGCAGCGGCAGGCATGGGGCAAAGAAGCCGACACTTTACGCCAACTGCCACCGCATGCGGCCAGCGATGGAGCGCATGCGCGGCACGCAGGCACATAAATCGCAGCCGCGTCCGCTTCGTCCTAGCACGGCATCGTCATCCTGCCCAGCCGAGCGGCTGCGCACCCGCCAATGACGGCGCCGGCAGTGCTCGGCGCCAGCGGCCAACGGCAGCGATCAGTCGGCTGCGGCGGAGCGCTCCTGCAGCCGCTGCCAATCGGCGATCGGCTGATCGCTCACCACCCGGCCCTGCTCCAGGGTAATGACGCGCGCGGCCATGGCCACGGTTTCGCACCGATGCGCCACGATGATCCGGGTGACCTGCATTGCCTGGATGGCGCGATTGACGCGCTGCTCGTTCATGACGTCCAGATGGCTGGTCGCCTCGTCCAGCACCAGGATGCGTGGCGACCTGTACAGCGCGCGTGCCAGCAAAACGCGTTGCCGCTGCCCGCCCGACAACCCGGTACCCGCCTCGCTCAACAACGAGGCGTAGCCTAGCGGCATCTGCTCCACCTCCTGGTGCACGCCGGCGATGCGCGCGCAACGTTCAACCTGCGCCTGATCCGGCTCCGGGTCGAAGAAACTGATGTTTTCGCTGACCGATCCAGTGAACAGCAGATCGTCCTGCATCACCGTGCCGACGATGGCGCGATAGGGCGTCAGCGCCGTCTCGCTCAGCGGGCGCCCGCCGATCTTTACGTGTCCGGCGCTGGGTTTCAGCAGCCCGAGGATCACTTTGACCAAGGTGGTCTTGCCGCACCCTGACGCGCCGGTGATGGCCACGCATTCCCCGCTGGCGATGCGCACGCTGACGTCTTCGAGCACGGCCGGGGTATCGTCGGCATAGCGGAAGCCGATGCCGCACAGTTCGATGGTGGTGTCGTTCCAGGCAGGCGCATCGATGCGCTGATCGGCGGCCTCCTCGCGCGGCTGGTGGACGATGTCGGCCACCCGCTCCAGATGGACGCGCAACAGGCGGAACTCCACCAGCCGATCGATCAGCTCTGACAAGCGCATGGCGAACTGCTCGCGATAGGCCATGAATGCCAACAGCATGCCCAGCGAAAGCTCTGCGCGCAGGATCGCGAACGCGGCGAGCCAGATCACCAGCACCCGCTCGCATCCGAACAGCAGGCGCTTGAGTGACGACTGCCAGACCTCGCCCTGCGCCAGGCGCAGTTGTGCATTGGTCTGTTCGGCCAGCAGATGGGTCCAGTCCATGCGCCGCACCTGCTGGCGCCCGAACAGCCGCACGCCCTGGATGCCGCGCACGCTCTCCAGCAGGTGGGTGTGCTGGCGCGCGTCCCACAACAACTGCTCGGCGGCAGCTTCGCGCATCCTCCGCAGCCACAGCCAGCGTGTCGCCGCATACAGCGTTACCGCCACCAGCGTGATCGCGCTGAGGCCGACGCTGTAGACCAGCATCAGGCCGAGGGTGCCGATCACCAGCACGCCATCGACCAGGGTCTGGGTGAATCCGGTCGTCAAGGTGCGTTGCACCTGCACGATCGAGGCGAATCGCGACTGGATTCCGCCGAGGTGACGCTTCTCGAAATACGCCAACGGGAGCGCGAGCAGGTGCGCAAACACCTGCCCCATCCATTGAAAACCCAGCTGTGCCGACACGCTGGCGATCAGCCATCCGCGCAGCAGGGCGATGCAGGATTGCAGGACCACCAGCAACAGGAACCCGGCGCCAAGGACATGGATCAACCCGATGTCGGCCGACGGCACCGCCTGATCGACGATCCACTGCAGTTGGAACGGCATTCCCAGGCTGAGTACCTCGAGCGCGAATGCCAACGCAAGCACCTGCCAGACCGCCCGTCCAAGCCCGTGGACACGACCGATCAACGAGGACAACGCCACTGCCGGCGCCGCAGCTTGCGGACGGAAGTCGGCGGCCGGGCTGAGTTCCAGCGCGATCCCGGAGAAATGCCGGGAGAATTCGCCCGGCGTCAGGCTCCGCGGCCCGCTGGCCGGATCGTGGATCTGCAGACGACGGGTGCCCACCCGCTTGAGCACGACGAAATGATTGAGATCCCAATGCACGACGCAGGGCAGCTGCAACTCCGGCAGCGCGTCCATTTCCAGCCGCAACGCGCGCGCCTGCAGACCGAGCGCCTGCGCGATCGCGACCAGATTGGCCAGGTTGGTGCCCTGTCGCGATAGCAGGAAGCGGCGGCGCAGTTCGGCCAGGCCGATGTGGCAACCGTGATAGTGGGCGATCATGGCCATGGCCGCCAATCCGCATTCGCCGACTTGCCCCTGCAGGATCATCGGCAATCCACGCACGCCGGACGCTCGGCGCAACTGCGCCCACCAGCGGCTCATCGCAGCGTGCCGTGCAAACTGGACAGCGGCTCGAATGCCCACTGCGAGAAGCGCCGCCATTCCAATGCCAGCGTGCCCTGCACGCGCATACCCGGTCGCAGGACCGCCGTGCGTCCTGCACGCAGCGCGGCATCCCCGGCCAGGCGCACCCGCACGCGGTACAACGGCTCGCTTACCGAGACCGAGTCGACACGCGGCGGTTCGGGCGCGACGGCGATCTCGACCACCTGCCCGGCGAACTGACCGTAGTGCTGGTAGGGCAAGGCATCGAAGCGCAGTTGCACCGGCATGCCGGGGCCGATCAGCCCGGCGGCCCTGGAGGGCGCATACAACACGACCTCGGTCGCCATCGACGTCGGCAGCAGATCGGCCAGGCGTTGCCCCTGCGCGACCGCCTGCCCGCGCTGCAGCGGTCGCAGCGCTACACGCCCGGCACGCGGCGCGCGCACTTCCCAACGCGACGCGGCCGCCTGCTCGATCGCCGCACGCCGGTCCTCCTGCAGGCCGGCACCGGCCATCGCCAATTGTTGGCGCAAGTTCGACGGTAACTGCTGCACCTCGGCCTGGGCCTGCGCGAGCGCATCGGCCAAGGCCATGCGCTCGCGCTGCAGCTCCAGGGTATGCGCGCGTTGGTCGAGCACGTCGGCCTGTTTCTCATCGACGAATTGCTGGCTGACCAGGCCGCGCGTCAACGCGGTACGGTAACGTTGCTCGATCGATTGGGTCAGTTGCTGCCGATGGCGCAGCAAGTCCAGCTCGGCGTCGATCTGCTGCAAGCGGTCGCGCAGGCCGGCCAGCGCCCGCGCAGCCGCCTGCTGCTGCACGCGCCCCTGGGCACGCAACTGCGCCATCGCCTCGACGGCCAGGCGCTGCTGTTCGGCCAGCACCACAGCAGCGCGCTGGGTCGGCCGCCCGCGATCGTCGCGATGTTCGGCCGACAACACGAACAGCAGCTGGCCCGCAGCGACGCGCTGGCCCTGCACGGCGCCGACCTGCACCACCACGCCCGACTGCGGTGTGGTGACGGAGATCAGTCCGCCCGCCGGGACGACCGTGCCATACAAGGTCTCGCTGCGCGCGAAGCCCAGGCGGAAGAATCCGACCAGCAGCAGGATCACGGTCGTCATCAGCAGGCCTACGCACCAACGTAGCGCGCCATGCTGGCGCAGCACCACCGGCCCGAGCCGACTGCGCTGCCGGTAGTCCACCGCCTCGCGTCGAAACAGGGTCGTCATCCGCCGGCGGCCGCCGACGCCGGCCCGTGCTGGCCGCCTGCTCGGCAGTGCCGCCGCGTCGCCGTGCGCTGCCACGCCACGCGCCTGCTCATACCAGCAGGGCTCCATGCGAGGGCCCGCGTTCCCAGAAGGCCAGCTCCTGCAACCGCTCGAACAGCGCCGGCGGCAACACGCTGCGCCGGGGGACATACTGCACCCCGCGACGGACGCGATGCAGGCCCGGCATCTGCAACGCGGCATCGAAGCGTTCGGCCTCGGCCTGGACACCAGCATAGTCGTGCGCGAACGCCGGCAGTTGCAGGAAGGCGTAGACCTGCTCCATCGCCTGCGCCGGCCGCTGCGCCAGCGTTTCGTAGCGCAACAGCAGCAGTCGATCGGCATGTTCGCCGTAGAACGCCTGGCGCAGCCCGTCCAGTGCATAGCCCACCACGCCGCGCGGCGCGGTCAGCAGGTCCGCGCGCAACGAGACCGAATCTTCCGGGTCGTAACCGAACAACGCCGACAAGCGCAGCGGCTGGGTCTGCGCCAGGCGCTCGAAGCTATCGACGACCCAGCCAACATCGCGAACGCAACAGATGAGGCGGCTGTGCGGGAACAGCGTCGCCAGCCCTGTCAGGCGGCTGCACCAGGCGCGATTGGTGTCGAACACCGTGCCCAGCCCCTGGCGATCCTGGTAATAGGCGTCGAAGACCGAACGCAGCAGCCGCACCCGCTGTGCGTCGTCGATCTGCACGTTGGAGGGATGTTCCTCGCTCATGCCCATCAGCATCGCCGCGTACAGTCGCGCCACCGGCGAGGTGAAATCGGCGTGCACATGCGGGTTCTGTCGCAGCAACGCGGCCAGCAAGGACGAGCCCGCCCGCGGCAGCCCGGAAATGAAATGGTAGTTCACCTCGCGCCTCCCCTGTCCGATGCTGGTCGGCGGCGGCATGCCGGCCAGACGCATCGCCAGCCAAGCCTGCATCGCGTGCCACTGCACACGCGGACACGCTGCGCAAAGGCGCTGCGCTTTGCGAATGCCAGCGATCCGGCCGAGCGGTCGGGAGCGCTTGCCGTGACCGGCATCACATCGGCACGTGCCGGCACGGACCTGGCGGATGCGACGTTCGTTACCGCGCACACAGCGTCGTGCGCCGGCCCTGAGTCGCAACGGCACCCGCGCACGCTGGATCGCATGGTGCTGTCCCCGGCTCTGCGGTCCAGCGACCACTGTCGCCTCACCGGCCAACGGGCAGATGGCCGAGGCGGTCACGCAGTCGTCCCTTCGGGCGGCGTGACGCTGCGTACGAAGGGAAAACCCGTGAGGACGTCAACATGAATCTGTCGAAAAAATCGCCAACCAATGGTGCGCAAGCGCTGCAGCGGCCCGCCGGGGCCAAGGGCCAGCTGGAGCCCCTGGACCAGCGTCTGTGGAAGCATGTCGGCGGTGGGGACTATCCCCCGCCGGGCGCCAATACCAAGCACGATCCGCCGCCCAAGAACGGGCACCACTGATCCGCCTGCGCGGGCAGTCGCGAGCGGGCGCTGCCGTTGCCGGACCACCCGGTAGCGGAGAACAGCAGCCGCTCAAACCCCGGAGGCCGGACGAGGCGACTCGCCCGGCCTTTGGCATTTCATGGCGCCGAAAAAGCGTTTCGCCAAGCGGCTGGGCGCTGGCTATACTAGCCAGGCAACACGGTGGGAGAAGCGGCACTGCCGCTGCCGAAGGCGCAACAGCCCGTAATCGCTCAGGCCCGATACCATCCGCAGTACAACTCTGGAGAGACCGGCCGATGCCGGCGCCGAAGGGGCACGAAACGCAGGCAGGCCGGGGGCCAGGCCGCGTTTTTAAACTCTCAGGCAAAAGGACAGAGGGGCGCGAGGAAGACCGCTGCTGCGGCAGGTCGTGGTGCGCGCATGCGCGTCATACCGGCCGTGATGCGGGTCGACCATTCGTCTGCCCCTACTCCGGATGCCCGCCATGTCCCAGACCCCGTCTTCCCTGCGCGACCTCGAACACCACAGCGCGTTCGTCGAGCGCCATATCGGCCCCAACGACGCGGAAATCGCCCAGATGCTGGACGTGGTCGGCCACGCCTGCCTGGATGCGCTGACCGATGCCATCGTGCCGGGCAACATCAAGTCGCCGGCGCCGCTGGCGCTGCCCGAGGCGATCACCGAAGAAGAAGCGCTGGCCAAGATCCGCGCCATCGCCGACAAGAACACCGTGTTCCGCAACTTCATCGGCCAGGGCTACTACGGCACCCACACGCCGAAGGTCATCCTGCGCAACATCCTGGAAAACCCGGCCTGGTACACCGCCTATACGCCGTACCAGGCGGAAATTTCGCAAGGCCGCATGGAAGCGCTGATCAACTTCCAGACCCTGTGCGCCGACCTCACCGGCATGCAGATCGCCAACGCCTCGCTGCTGGACGAAGCCACCGCCGCGGCCGAGGCGATGACGCTGGCCAAGCGTTCGGCCAAGTCCAGGTCCAACACGTTCTTCGTGCATGACGCAGTGCATCCGCAGACGCTGGAACTGCTGCGCACACGCGCCGAGCCGCTGGACATCGTGCTGCGCGTCGGCACGCCGGAAGAAGCGCTCCAGGCCGAGTGCTTCGGCGTGCTGCTGCAGTACCCGGACAGCTTCGGTCATATCGGCGATCACGCTGCACTGGCAGACGCCGTGCACGCGCAAGGCGGCCTGGTCGCGGTGGCCACCGATCTGCTTGCACTGACGCTGATCGCCGCCCCGGGGGAATGGGGCGCCGACATCGTGGTCGGCAACTCGCAGCGCTTCGGCGTGCCGTTCGGTTTCGGCGGCCCGCATGCCGCGTTCATGGCCTGCCGCGATGCCTACAAGCGCTCGATGCCGGGCCGTTTGATCGGCGTGTCGATCGATGCCGCCGGCAACCCGGCGTATCGCCTGACCTTGCAGACCCGCGAGCAACATATCCGCCGCGAAAAGGCCACGTCCAACATCTGCACCGCGCAGGTGCTGCTGGCGGTGATGGCGTCGATGTATGCGGTCTACCACGGCCCCGACGGCCTGACCCGCATTGCGCGACGCACCCATCGCCTGGCCGCGATCCTGGCGGCGGCACTGCGCAGCGCCGGTGTCACCGTTGGCGAGCGCTTCTTCGACACCTTGCACGTCAAGGCGATCGATGCCGATGCGATCCATACCCGCGCGCGTGCGGCTGGCATCAATCTGCGTGCCATCGACAGCGAAGCAGTGGGCATCAGCCTGGACGAAACCACCACGCGTGCCGATGTGGTTGCGCTGGCGCAGCTGTTCGGTGCCACGGCGGATGTGGACGCGCTCGATGCCGCCACCGCCGATGCCCTGCCGCAAGGCCTGCTGCGCACCACCCCGTTCCTGACCCACCCGGTATTCAACACCCACCATAGCGAGCACGAGCTGCTGCGCTACATGCGCTCGCTGGCCGACAAGGACCTGGCGATGGATCGCACCATGATCCCGCTGGGCAGCTGCACCATGAAACTCAACGCCACCGCCGAAATGATTCCGGTGACCTGGCCGGAGTTCGGTGCGATCCACCCGCTTGCACCGGCCGAGCAGTCTGCCGGCTATGCGCAGCTGATCGACGAGCTGGAAGCGATGCTGGTCGAGTGCACCGGCTACGACGCGGTGAGCCTGCAGCCCAATTCCGGCGCGCAGGGCGAATACGCCGGCCTGCTGGCGATCCGCGCGTATCACCGTTCGCGCGGCGAAGCGCACCGCGACATCTGCCTGATTCCCGAATCGGCGCACGGCACCAACCCGGCGTCGGCGCAGATGTGCGGCATGACCGTGGTGGTGACCAAGTGCGATGCCAACGGCAATGTGGACGTGGATGACATCCGCGCCAAGGCGGAAAAATATTCCGACCGCCTGGCGGCGCTGATGATCACCTACCCGTCCACCCACGGCGTGTTCGAAGAAGACGTGGTGGCGATCTGCGAAGCGGTGCATGCGCATGGCGGTCAGGTCTACACCGACGGGGCCAACATGAACGCGCTGGTCGGCGTGGCCAAGCCCGGCAAGTGGGGCTCGGACGTGTCGCATCTGAACCTGCACAAGACCTTCTGCATTCCGCATGGCGGCGGCGGCCCGGGCGTGGGCCCGTGTGCGGTGAAGTCCCACCTGGCCCCGTATTTGCCGAAGACGCTGGGCGGCGAAGGCGATGTCGGCATGGTGAGCGCAGCAAGTTACGGCTCGGCCTCGATCCTGCCGATCAGCTGGATGTACGTGACCATGATGGGCAGCGCCGGTCTGCGCAAGGCCACGCAAGTGGCATTGCTCAACGCCAACTACATCGCCAAGCGCCTGGCGCCGCACTACAAGACGCTGTATACCGGCCGCAACGGGCTGGTGGCGCACGAGTGCATCCTCGACGTGCGCCCGCTGGAGAAGACCAGCGGCATCGGCGCCGAGGACATCGCCAAGCGGCTGATCGACTTCGGCTTCCATGCGCCGACCTTGAGCTTCCCGGTCGCCGGCACGCTGATGGTGGAGCCGACCGAAAGCGAATCGCAGCATGAACTGGACCGCTTCATCGACGCGATGATCCAGATCCGCGAAGAGATCCGCGCCATCGAAGACGGCCGCCTTGACCGCGAGGACAACCCGCTCAAGCACGCGCCACATACCGCAACGCAGGTGTCGGCCAGCGAGTGGACGCATGCCTACCCGCGCGAACTGGCCGCCTTCCCGCTGCCCAGCCTCAAGCAGCAGAAGTACTGGCCGCCGGTGGCGCGCGTGGACAACGTCTACGGCGACAAGAACGTGATGTGCGCCTGCATCCCGGTGGATGCATACAAGGAAGACGCCGAGGCCTGATCGCCGTACCCGCGATGGCCAACAAAACCCAGCCGGTGAGACGGCTGGGTTTTTTATTGCGCTGCGTGTGAATGCCCGGATGCCATACACGCCCCAGCGCGCTGCCAGCCGTTTTCCTGGCCTACACGTGCCACCAGGATGATGACGGACGCTTTCATCCCAGAGCAGACCCTGGCGCATGCGTGAACTGAACTTTCTTGGTGCCGTTCTGGTGGCAGCCTGCCTGCTGATTGGCTGCGCACCGCGCCGTCCCGGCGAGGTGCCGGCGCTGGTGCACGCGCCCGATGCGCGTGCCGAAGTGGTGCAGACAACGGCCGGCCCGGTGCACGGTGTGGCCAGTGCACAGGGTCGGGCATTCCTGGGGGTGCCGTTCGCGGCGCCGCCGGTGGGTGCACTGCGCTTTCGCGCACCGCAACCGCCAGCCGCATGGACGCAGGTGCGCGATGCCACCCAGGCCGGCCCGGCCTGCCTGCCGCGCTATCGCTTCGGGCAGAAGCATGTGTCCGAAGATTGCCTCACGCTCAATGTCTACGCACCGCCCGGCCCGGCAGCAGCGCATCCACGCGCGGTGATGGTGTGGATCTATGGCGGTGCGCTGGAATTGGGCAGCAATGTCGACTACGACCTGAGCGCGTTGGCTGCGCGCCAGGATGTCATTGTGGTGGCACCCAACTATCGGCTGGGCGTGTTCGGTTTCTTCGCGCATCCAGGCCTGCGTGGCGAAGGCGAAGGCGCCTATGCATTGCTCGACCAGCAAGCGGCCTTGCGCTGGGTGCAACGCAATATCGCCGCGTTCGGCGGCGATGCGCACAACGTCACCGTGTTCGGCGAATCGGCCGGTGCGTGGAGCATCTGTTATCAGCTCGCCTCGCCCGGCGCGGCGGGGTTGTTTCAACGCGCCATCCTGCAAAGCGGCAGTTGCCTGGCGAGCGATTCCAGCGTGCCACAGCGCGAGGCAGAAAGTGGCGGCGTCCGCATGGCGCAACGCCTGGGTTGCGCGCGCGCGCACGATGTTGCCGCATGCCTGCGCGCACTGCCGGCCGAAACGCTGGCCGATGCAGTACCACAACGGCGCGGCCTGACCGGCAGCGATGCGTGGGCGCCGATGTCCGGCGGCCAGGCGTTGCCGCTGCCGCCGGCCGCCGCAATCGCCAGCGGTCGGCATGCGCAGGTGCCGGTACTGATGGGCACCAATCGCGATGAAGGGCGTTTGTTTGCGCAATTGCTGTCCTACATCGGCAAGCTCAACCTGCGCGGCGGATATGAAGCGCGCGTGCAACGCATGCATGCCTCTCCAGCCCCGGTGCTGACGCAATACGCAGCCGTTGCCGCGCAATCGCGCTGGGAGGCGTTCGCCGACATCGTGACCGATGGCGGCTTCGCCTGCCCCACACGCCGGCTGGGGCGGGCATTGCGCACGCATGCGCCGGTGTACGCCTACGAGTTCGACGACCCGCACGCGCCGTACGGTCTGTTACGCCTGCCGTTTTCGCCTGCATTGGGCGCGTTCCACGCCTCTGAACTGGTGTATCTGTTTCAGCGCCCGTGGGTACTCAGTGGCCGGGCGCAGTTCAGTCCGGCGCAGCAGGCGTTTGCCAATACGGTGCAGGATTATTGGGGTGCGTTCGCGCGCACCGGCGATCCCAACGGTGGCGGGCGGCCGCGGTGGCCGCTGTTTGATGGCGACACGCCGCTGACGCTGTCGCCGCACAGGATCGGCGCAACGCCCGACTTCGTGCAGCGTCATCGTTGTGCGTTCTGGGATGCGCGTGCAGACACTGCGACAACATCGGTGCAGCCATCGTCGCCGTGACAGGGCGATCGGTGTGATGCGACCGCCACCCTCATTCCAACGCGACAGGAACCCATCATGTCCGAATCGTCTTCCCCTTCCTGCGCACAGGTGCGCCTGCGCAACGGGCGTCGCGTGCCCGCATTAGGTCTGGGCTCCTGGAACCTGGGCCAGGGCCGGCATGCGCCCGAGCAGGAAATTCAGGCGCTGCAACTCGGTCAGCAATTGGGGATGCAGCTGATCGACACCGCCGAGATGTACGGCAATGGCCGCTCTGAGCAACTGATCAGCCAGGCCATCGGCCGTGCGCAGCCGCCCTACGTGGTGTCCAAGGTGTTGCCCGACAATGCCAGCGCCCGCGAAATCGCACGCGCCTGCGAAGCCAGCCTGCAACGGCTGGGGGTGCGCACCTTGGATCTGTATTTGCTGCACTGGCGTGGCGGCAGCGATCTGGCCGAAGTGGTGGATGCATTCGAAGCACTACGCGATGCCGGCAAGATCCGCGATTGGGGCGTGTCCAACTTCGATGTCGATGACATGGAGGAGCTCTGGGCAATCGATGGCGGCTCGCGTTGCCTGGTCAACCAGGTGCTGTACCACGCTGGCAGCCGCGGTATCGAATTCGACCTGTTGCCGTGGTGCGCCGCGCACGAGGTGGCCGTGATGGCCTATTCGCCGCTTGGCAGCCGCGCGTTGCTGGATCATCCGGTCTTGCACGCCATCGGCGAGCGTCGTGGCGTTGCAGCCACCGCGGTGGCGCTTGCGTGGGCGATCCGCAGCGGCAATGTCATCGCCATTCCCGAATCCGGAACGCCGGCGCATGTGCGTGCCAATGCCGCGGCCTGCACGCTGCAATTGCACGCAGACGATCTTGCCGAGATCGATCGCGCCTTCGCGCCGCCTACCCGCAAACAGCCGCTGGATCTGCTGTAAAACATGGATAGTCGCGCCCGCTTGTCTGCGCATCTGCACGGCTGCGCGTGTGCGTGCTCGTGATCGCTGCAACATGCAACTGCGACGTCGCGCAATGTTTGCTGCACATGTGAGTTTTCGTTCGCAAGCAGACACATGCAATTAACAGCGCCACTCCCAGGCTTTATTGCTCAGCCCGCATCCCAAGCCCGCCAGAGTGGAGTTCCTATGGCCAAGTCCCCCAGCAAATCCGCGCAGGTCCCTGCCCTCGCACCTGCCAACACCACCGTCGATGGGTCGCGCGGTACTGGCGATGAATTGCACCAGAAGGCAGGCGGCACGCACCCGCAGCTGACCACCAACCAGGGCATTCCGGTAGGTGACAACCAGAATTCGCTCCGCGCCACCCCGCGCGGCCCGACGTTGCTGGAAGATTTCATCCTGCGCGAAAAGATCACCCACTTCGATCACGAACGCATTCCCGAGCGCATCGTGCATGCGCGCGGCAGTGCCGCCCACGGCTATTTCGAGCTCACCAAGTCGTTGAGCCAGTACACCACCGCCAAGATCTTTACCGAGGTGGGCGAAAAGACCCCGTTATTCACCCGTTTTTCCACTGTCGCAGGCGGCGCCGGCTCGGTGGATACGCCGCGCGATGTGCGCGGGTTTGCGGTGAAGTTCTACACCAAGGAAGGCAACTGGGATCTGGTCGGCAACAACATCCCGGTGTTCTTTATCCAGGATGCGATGAAGTTCCCGGACCTGATTCATGCGGTGAAGATGGAGCCGGACCGGGGCTTCCCGCAGGCTGCCAGCGCGCATGACACGTTCTGGGATTTCATTTCGCTGACACCCGAATCGATGCACATGGTGATGTGGGCGATGAGCGACCGCACCATTCCGCGCTCGCTCCGCATGATCGAGGGTTTCGGCATCCACAGTTTCCGATTCCTCAATGACAAGGGCGAAAGCACCTTCGTCAAGTTCCATTGGCGGCCCAAGCTGGGCCTGCAATCGACGATCTGGGACGAGGCGGTCAAGATCGCCGGCGCCGATCAGGATTTCCACCGCCGCGACCTGTTCGAAGCGATCCAGAACGGCGATTTCCCCGAGTGGGAACTCGGCGTGCAATTGTTCACCGAAGCCCAGGCAGCAACGTTCCCGTTCGATCATCTGGATTCGACCAAGGTCATTCCCGAAGAGCTTGTGCCGTTGCAAATCGTCGGCCGCATGGTGCTCGACCGCTGGCCGGACAACTTCTTTGCCGAAACGGAGCAGGTTGCCTACTGCCCGGCCAACATCGTGCCCGGCATCGACTTCAGCAACGACCCGCTGCTGCAAGGCCGCCTGTTCTCGTATCTGGATACGCAGCTGAGCCGCCTGGGCGGGCCGAACTTCCATCAGATTCCGATCAACGCACCCAAGTGCCCGTTCGCCAACAACCAGCGCGACGGTCACATGCAGATGAGCGTACCCAAGGGCCGCGTCGCCTATGAGCCCAGTTCGCTGCAGGCCGATGCGCCGCGTGAAGCGCTGCGTGGTTTCCCCAGCCATGCAACTGGGGCCGAAGAAGGCACCAAGGGCCGGGTGCGTGCAGAAAGCTTTGCCGACCATTACAGCCAGGCGCGACTGTTCTTCCGCAGCCAGACCGCACCGGAACAGGCGCATATCGCCTCGGCATTGGTGTTCGAACTGTCGAAGGTGGAAACCGCCCACGTACGCGAGGCCATCGTGGGTCATCTGCGCCACATCGACCAGGAGCTGGCGCAACGTGTGGCCGATGGCATGGGCATGACCGCCCTGCCGCCAGCACCGCCGGCTGCAGTGGCGCCGATCGACATGCCGCTCTCGCCTGCCTTGCAGGTCATCGGCAAGATGAAGGACACCCTGAAAGGGCGCACGGTGGGCATCCTGATTCACGACGGCTCCGATGCCGCGGCGATCAAGGCCGTACGCAAGGCGGCCGAAGCTGCGGGTGCGACGGTCAAGATCGTTGCGCCCAAGCTCGGCGGCGCCAAGCTTAGCGACGGCAAGCAGTTGGCCGCCGATGGGCAGCTGGCTGGGACGCCCTCGGTGGTGTTCGACGCGGTGGCGGTATTGCTGTCCTCGGAAGCGGCCAAGCTGCTGACACGCGAATCGGCGGCGCTGGATTTTGTGAGCTTTGCCTGGGCGCATCTGAAGGCCATCGCGTTCGACGAAGGCGCGCAGTTGTTGTTGAAGGCCGGCAACGTCGGCAAGGATGCGGGCGTCGTTCCGGCCGCCGATACCAAGGCATTCATTACCGCAGCAAAAACCCGCCAGTGGGCACGCGAGCCGAAGGTGCGCATGCTGGCGTAACCGCGGGAAGACCCGGTACCCGGGCTTGAAACCGAGGCACGCCACGTCCGCGCGCTGGCGGCCCCAAACCCCTCGGCTTTTGCCGCTGCCGCGCGTTTGCGCGGTAGCGGCAGGTTACTGCGCATTTCCACGGCAAGCGCTAGCTGTTTCGCGTTGGCCAAAGCTTCGATCGCGCAACCAGCATGCGCACTGCGCGATGTCCGTTACCAGGCCGCGATGGAGCACCCTGACGCGAGCGAGGTTTACCTGTCGCTCGCGCCCAGGTCATGTAGGTCGGGTCGATGACGACGCTCGATCGCTATTCGCTTCCCGGATGACGATTACGCCAACTGGCGTTGCTTGGGATTGGCCGCATTGCAGAATGTGCCGCTAGTCACTGGAGCACGGTATGGAATCTCGGATCACCCCGACCTCTGGCGCAGCAAACTTGCCGCTTCCTGCAGCCGATGACGCGGCGTTACCACGCAGCCCGGCGACCGACGACGATCGGCACCACCGCACTGATGCCCGATTGGCTGGACTAACGCCCCGCCGCAGCGCGGCGCGGACCAGCGCAGCCACCGCGCTCGATTGCGTAATGCCGGACGCCGCGGGCAGCAGGAGCATCGGTGCGCCTGCCTCGGCTCACGTCGTAAACCGCCTGGATAGACCTCTATTCTCGATCATTCGGCCTATCGCGTTTCTAGCCACCAGGGCCGACATCGGCGGCCATCGCCACCCGATAAGCCTGTCCGAAAGCGCTGTTGTCTTCTCGCGCTCCAAGGCGACATTGGGAGGCAGCGATGTGGGCATGGTCGGGATGCTCGATGGCCAGGAGCATCTTGTCAAAACCGGAATTTCGCGCAGCCTGCTGGGTCAGGCAGTGAAATGTTGCGCGAAGGGGCAAGGCGCGGAGGCCAACAAACGCTTGGGCTACATCGTCGGCTCGGCAGCCAGGCTGCTTGAGGGCAGCATGGACAAGCAGGCCACGCAGCAATGGCTGACACTGGCCTTCCATGCCTTTCTCGATACCGAAAAAGGTAAGAGATTGACGGAAAAAGCGAAGACGGATGCGTTGGACATCGACGATGTCTGCGAGATTCACGAAAGCCTGGTTGCTGCAGATCCTCGTCTACGCAATCCGCTTGGCATCCCGGCCTTGTTTGACATCATCAACGTCGCTGCCGCACAGGATTTGGTCAACGCGCTACAGGCACGCCATCTTCCGCGGCAAAACATTCCGGACTCATCGCTGCTGACACTGCCCGACAACGCCTTCATCGCCTCGCGACTGATTCATGATGCAGAGCCGCTGGATACATTCCTGACCAAGGCGTTCCTGCCGCCTGACGTTTCGCTTGCGCAGGCCAAGCAAGCCGCTGTCCGTGTGAAAAGCGCAGCCGGCAGCGGTGCGCAGGCCGATGAACTCGCCGCAGACCATGCGCTGCTTGCGCGGATCAACGATCCGGTCAATCTTCGTTCGGGCAAACAGGCGTTGATCGATACCTTGCGCCACAGCGGTCTGGACGGGCTGTTCGCCTCGTTGCTGGCCAGGCTGACCCTGGGCGAAGCGTCTGATCTGGGCCCTGACAATATGCTGGTCATTCCCGGAGAAGATGCACGCCACAAGGTCGTCAGCATTGACGTAACCGGCTTTCGCTACGACCGGGAGAAAGATACCCCGGCAAATCCACGAGAACCGCTTCGGTATGGTTGGGGAGACGTCGTCCAGAACCCGGCACGGGCGCTGCAAGTGCTGCTTGATGCCAGCGTGATGAGCAGCCGTTATGCGAAAGGCCTGGATGGCGTACATGCCACGGTGATTGAGGCGATAAGAGAGGCACTTGCCTGGCAAGCCACGCCTGAAGTGGAAATGGTCAAGCAGTGGTACGCCGCGCTCGATGTGGACTCCGCCACGTCCTCCTTGCGCTCGTTGGGCGCTCAGCTGAAAGACATGTCTGGCGCGGGTTGGATGCCGGATGCCGCGCTGGTGAATCAGGTGTTGGCACGCAATTCCTCCTTCCTCAGCAATGTGATTCAAAAATCCCGGACATGACGACTGCGACCAGTACGCGCCACGGGCTGCACGGGCGCGATACCAGTACCGCCCAAGGCGACGGTCAGGCGAACCACGCCTGGCCGCGCGCCAGCGCCTGTGCGTGCACTGGCTCGGGCGTTCGACACCGGCTTTCTTTCAGCACGGCGTTGGCGGGCACAAAGACCGAGCTCCCTGCCCGCCGAATTGCCTCGATCAGATGCTCACCGTCTTCAGGTCCCTGCCTGGCCCGCTGCAACTGGCCACTCACGTTGAGCGATCCGTGGAGCTTTGAGGCTTGTATTCGAGGATCTCTTCCTTGGTGAGGACAGGCGACGCGTCGTAATTAGCGCTGCCCACCAGCGCCAGCCACCCAAAGCTGGCCAAGCAGCTTGGAGCCGATGGTTGCCCGGTGCACCTTGGCCTCGGTGTTTCCGAGGGCGCGCATCATCTCTTCCCAGCGTGCGCCCAGGTTGACTTCTCTCTCCGTCTTCAGGTGGACGGCCGCCAAGTCCTTATAGTCGAGCGCGCGCAGCCCGTCGGGGGTGACCGGTCTTTTGGCATGTACGTGGACGAACCAGGGCCGCGGGATGTTTCCATTCGACTGCGGCGTGTGCTCGATACGCACTTCAAAGAGCCTGCCACGGTCGCCAATGTCGTCCTCCGAGCGAAGGCGGCGCGGCGCCGTGACGCGTGCCAGTCCATTCATCGCCAACAGGCGCTCCAGATGCGGCGCACGTGGCTGCGGATCGGTCTTGAGCGCATCGGCTTCGCGCCGTTTGAAATCGTGCTCGATCCTCTGGAGAAGACGCAGCCGCGTGTCGAGGTGGTCGATGCGCGCGTCTCCTGCACCGAGCTTGCCTTTGAGCTGCAGCACACGCTCACTGGATCCGAACCAGCCCTGCATGGTGATCCTGGCAGAATCGAAGGCCGTCGCCGCGTCATATCTGGAGTCGCCGACCAGGCGCTCTACGTCGGTGGTGTCCTTGCCAAGGCGCTTGGCGAGCGCGATGAAATCACCGCCGAGTTCTGCCACCGGCAACGACTCCAGACGCGTGCCTTTCAGTATCTCGTCGGCCTGCTTTTGCGCTGCGCTGCGCTCATCCATGGCCCGCCGCGCAGGCGCTGCCGCCGAGCTGGAAGCGTCAGGCGTGCGCACGCGTGCCTTGCGCGACCGGCTCGATTTGCCTGTTGTTGTCGTGGTTGTCGGCACGCTTGATGTTGTCGACACCGGTGCCTGCCCGGGCGAGGCCGCTGCTGTGCCAATCAGCTGTCTGTCCTGGACGGCGAATTCACACATGTCAACAATCGCCTGACGTTGGTCGGCAAGTGCCTGTGCAAGATCGAGCATCGTCGGCCATAGATGATCTCTGGCATGTTCACCTGCTTCGATGAGCACGGCGGCATCCATACACAGCTGCGTCGCCGCTCGGCCACGCAGCTCGGCGTATTCGATAAGCACTTGCTTGTACATGGCCAGCATCTGCGGCGTCAGCGAGTGCTCGGTTGAGAGAAAGCGTTCAAGATGGATCTTGGTCAGCTCCGTAAACGCTTGTCCGACCTTGGCTTCCATGCACCTGTCTACTTCTTCGAGCGCGCTCAATCGATCCATCACCTGTTGCAACCCGCAACAACTGGCTTGATCGGAAAGCCTTCTTGAATATATTTCGTACAGCACTCCACGAACGGTTTGCATCCGCGTGTGACAAGATCCCATCGTGATCCTGATGATCGGCAGCTGGGCCTTCAGCACGTCGGGTGGCGCCCGATTCGTCATCGGCGACTTGATACGCCGGAAAACCTCTTCCAATGCTGCAATGACATCAAGAAGATGCGTGCGTAACGCATGCCATGATTCCGGCTGCTGCAGACGGATGGCCTGGACATTAAACCGTGCAAACTGGCTGCTTTCCGCAAGCACAGACCCCAATTCCTGGGTCAATTTGTGATCGATCATTTTTTCGCATGACAGATAGTTCATCGCTGCGGCTTGCCCGAGAGACGAAATCAATCGATCCTCATGGGCTTCGATGTCGGAGGATGACATGCGGCGTTGGATCTTGAGCTCGCTCAGCGCCTGCAAGCCTTGTCGCGCGGATGCGATCGCCGATGCGCCTGACTTGAGCCTTGCTTCAAGGGATCTTGTGTCTGCCACCCCCCTTGGCGCCACGTTTGTGACCAGGTGATTGAACAGTTGCAGCCTGGCCGAGGCCGTGTGCAATACCTCGAGCTGATCTGGTCCTGCTGAGACAGACGCCGAGGTGAAGAGCGGTCCGCGGACGCCCCTGGCGTTAGCGGATGATGATGCAGGCGCACTGGCCCTGGAAGCTCTGGCCGGTCGCGGCGTTCTGATGGCAAGCCCGCTGAGTTGCGTGGAGAGCGCCGCTACCTCGTCAGGCACGCTCGCGTTGGTTGATGCATCCTGTGGCGGCGCCGCTGGTTGAGCGGACCGCGCGGGATCCACTGGGGCTTGATTGGTCGCTCGAACTCTCGGCACGGTGCATCCTCCGACATTGCTATTCTATTGCCACGCATGGACGCCCAGATGCGCCTGTTCTCCGCAGATCCGAGACCTGATGGTCTGGGTATGCGACGGCACCTGGGCCGTTGTGGCTATTGCTGTCCACCAGCGCCAAGCGCCCAAAGCTGGCCAAGCAGCTTGGAGCCGATGGTTGCCCGGTGCACCTTGGCCTCGGTATTTCCGAGGGCGCGCATCATCTCCTCCCAGCGTGCGCCCAGGTTGACTTCTCTCTCCGTCTTCAAGTGGACGGCGGCCAAGTCCTTATAGTCGAGCGCGCGCAGCCCGTCGGGGGTGACCGGTCTTTTGGCATGTACGTGGACGAACCAGGGCCGCGGGATGTTTCCATTCGACTGCGGCGTGTGCTCGATACGCACTTCAAAGAGCCTGCCACGGTCGCCAATGTCGTCCTCCGAGCGAAGGCGGCGCGGCGCCGTGACGCGTGCCAGTCCATTCATCGCCAACAGGCGCTCCAGATGCGGCGCACGTGGCTGCGGATCGGTCTTAAGCGCATCGGCTTGGCGCCGCTTGAAATCGTGCTCGATGCTCTGGAGAAGACGCAACCGCGTGTTGAGGTGGTCGATGCGCGCGTCTCCTGCACGGAGCTTGCCTTTGAGCTGCAGCACACGCTCACTGGATCCGAACCAGCCCTGCATGGTGATCCTGGCAGAATCGAAGGCCGTCGCCGCGTCATATCTGGAGTCGCCGACCAGACGCTCTACGTCGGTGGTGTCCTTGCCAAGGCGCTTGGCGAGCGCGATGAAATCACCGCCGAGTTCTGCCACCGGCAACGACTCCAGACGCGTGCCTTTCAGTATCTCGTCGGCCTGCTTTTGCGCTGCGCTGCGCTCATCCATGGCCCGCCGCGCGGGCGCTGCCGCCGAGCTGGAAGCATCAGGCGTGCGCACGCGTGCCCTGCGCGACCGGCTCGATTTGCCTGTTGTCGTCGTGGTTATCGGCACGCTTGATGTTGTCGACGCCGGTGCCTGCCCGGGCGAAACCGCCGCTGCGCCAATCAGCTGTCTGTCCTGGACGGCGAACTCACACATGTCAACAATTGCCTGACGTTGGTCGGCAAGTGCCTGTGCAAGATCGAGCATCGTCGGCCATAGATGATCTCTGGCATGCTCACCTGCTTCGATGAGCGCGGCGGCATCCACACACAGCTGCATCCCGGCTCGGCCGCGTATCTCGGCGTATTCGACGAGTACCTTTTTGCACCGGGCCAGCCCCTCCGGGGTGAGCGAATGCTCGGTTGAGGAAAAGCGTTCGACATGGACCTGGATCACATGCTTGAGTGCTTCGCCCACCTCAGCATGGTGAAGGCTGTCGATTTCTTCGAGCTCCCTCAGTCCGTCAAGCACCTGGGGCAGGCCGCACTCGCTGGCCTCATCGGCAAGGCGCCTTGAATGTATTTCGACGAGCATTCCGCGGACGGTCTGCATCCGTTCATGGCACGATCCCATCATCGCCCTGACGACCGGGAGATGGTCCTTGAGCGAGTCGCGTGGCCCCTGACCCGTCATCGGCGACCTGATGCGCTGGCAAACCTCCTCCATCGCTGCAAGCGCATTCAGAAGATGCCCGCGTAACGCAAGCCATGGTCCCGGTTGCTGCAGACGCATGGCGTCCGCGGACAACACCACCATCTCGACCCTTTGGGTATTCACATGGCCAAATTCGGTGGCCATTTTCTGATCGATCATCTTCTCGCATGCGCCGTAGTGAAGCGATGCGGCTACTGCGAAATGCGGCACCAGGAAATTCTCGTGTTCTTCGACGTTGTCGACCGGCATGCGTTTTTGGATATTCAGCTCGGCCAGCGCCTGCAAGGCTTGTCGAGCGGATTCGATCGCAGACTTTCCGGATTCGAGTCTTGCTTCCAGCGCTCTGATATCCGCTGGTGCGTCACGTTTTTGTGCAAGGTCGTTGAAGCGTTTCAGCCTGGATGAGGCCTTGCTCAATACTTCGAAAGGATCTGGCCCTTGCGGAACTGGCGCCGCGGCAAAGAGCGCCGCCATGACGTCCTGTGCGTTGGTGGACGATGCCGCTGGAAGATTGGCTCTGGAGGCTCGGCCCAGCCGTCGCGGCCTGATGGAAAGTCCGCCAAGTTGCGCTGAGGGCGCCGCACTGGCGGCAGAGCTACTTGCGGCTGATCCCGAGCCCGATGGTGTCGGTGCAGTTTGAATCAATTGCGCGGGATCCGGTGGGGCCTGCTTGGTCGATTCAATTTTAGGCACGGTGCATCCTCCGATATCGCCATTCGATTTGCTCGCACACCGCGCCCAGTTTTCCCCGTCCCGGAATGTGCGTGGAACGTGGCGGCGCCTTACGCCAGGCCTTGCGAGCCGGCAGCGATGCGTGTTGCCACTGCGTGGCGCAGTCACCGCGTGACCCGTGCCATGGCGCTCGAACCGCCTGCCTCATCGTGTTGCATGCTGCAGTGCCTGCCTCACTCACTGCTGACTCGACCCGGCATTGTTCATCATGCAATTGCGGATGAAGTGCAGCAAAAACCGTGTTGCCGTTTCAACGCAGGAAGCACGACCCACTCATGTCGATGTGCGTGACATCGCTGCCTTAGTAAACCACCGAATGCGGCGCGGTTTGCATGCGGCGCGAATGCGTGGTGACTGAGACGAAGACGAGCCGGCTGCGCATGTAGTTGTTCAATGACCAGACGAGGCGGTCAAGGCATCTCCCAATAACTTGGGCACCTCTCAAGACCCGTCATCATGTCCGATGCCTTTGAATCATCGGCACAACGCTCAGGAATCAAGAAACGACGCAATGTTGCAGATCCGGTGGACGCCTATCCATGGCAAGCCCTAGTTCGGAAACCTCAGCAGGCAGTTCGAGAGAATTTTCAGGCTCAACGCACGTCTTGCGCATGCACGTTGAGATCGCCCCGCCCTCTACAGTGTTTCGGCTGAAAACTGCTGCGCATTCGCCAACGCACGATATTCGCGCGGCGTCATGCCCACCGCTTGCTTGAATTGCCGCGCGAACGCGCTTTGGTCGCTGAAGCCGCAAGCGTGGCCGATTTCGGTAAGGCTCTTGTTTCCGTGCAGCAGATGCATCGCCATCTGCAGACGCAGCTTGGCCAACACTTGCTGCGGCGTGAGCTGGAATACCTTGCGGAACGAGCGCTGCAGCTTGGACATGGAAAACCCGGTGATCTCCACCAGCGCCTGCATGCGGACGTTCTGCGCGTAATTGGCGTTGAGATACGCCAGCGCAAGTCGCAGCTTTTCGTACTGCGATTCGTGCCCGTCCTGCGGGCCCAGATCGCGCGAGATGCCGATGATGCCCTGCACCTTGCCATTCACCAGCAACGGACGCTTGCAGGTCAGGCACCAGCCAGGCTCACGGTTAGCGAACAGGTGGAGCTCCAGCAGGTTGTCGATCACCTCGCCGGCCAGCACCTGCTCGTCCTGATTGGCGTAATTGGCGCCCAGGCCACTGGGATAGACCTCGGCAACACGCTTGCCGATCAGGTCCTTGCGCGATTTCAGCCCCAGCCGCCGCAGCATGGTCTGGTTGACGTGGGTGTAGCGGCCCTCGCGATCCTTGACGAAGAACAACACGTCCGGCACGGCATCGAACAACGCTTCAAGATCGGCAGGATCGATGCTCTTCATGCGAGAGGGTTCATGCAGGGCAAGGTGCTCGAGACCGGGAAAGGCGCATCAGACCAGGCGCGCGATCGAAACGATTGGCCCCTGCCGCGCCATGATACGCCGCATGCGCGATCGGCCTGCGGCCGGAGGACTCAGCGCGAGGTGGTGTTGCCTGCGTCCACTGCCGCCGGTGCAGGCTTGGCATCTCCCGCCGCAGCGGTCGGGTTACCGATGCGATCCAGCGGCACCTGTCGCGCACGCCAGCTCTGCACCACCGCCGCACCGGCCTGTGAGCCCACCTGCACGCGCAGCCGCGCGCTGCCGCCGGGCGCGATGAACTCGATCTCGCAGTCGCCCGCGGCCATGCAGCTATCGGCCGCAAGGGGATCCACCACTTGCCAGCCTTGCTCCATCACCGCCTGCGCAAACGCGCGATACCCCATGCCGGATTTCAGCACGGCCGGCAATGGCACGCTCGTATCGCCGCCTTGCTCGGAAGACGCAACCGCCACCGGGGCGCGCGCGGGCGCAACGGCAGGCCGCGACGCGGCGCCCAGGGCGGGACTGCAGATCAGAGCGATTACCCACAATGCGGGGCGGAACGACGTGCGCATGCAAACGGTCCTTGCGGTCCTGGCAGGGAACTGGGAAGAGGAAGATGCGCTAGTTTGACATGCCTGTGATGCGCTGCGGCAATTGCATTTGGGATGCATTGGCCCGTGATCTGCACAGCGGCGTTGCAACCGGTTCACGCCAAGCGTGCTCATCCAGCGCACGGGATGTCAGTGGAACGGCCAGACGCTCCGGATCGACAATTGCCGCCGGCAGACTCATCGGTATCAGCGCGTCCACCGCCGATCCGGTCGCCATCGTCGCAAGCAAGCTGCATCATTGCGGTTTGCGCGCGGAGTTCCCGATGGCCATTGCCAACGCTTCAACCCCAACGTCTTCAACCTATGCAGTCGGCCAGCTATGGCGCTGCCGCGGGCGCAGTGCCGCCGAAACGCCGCTACTGCTGATCAACCAGATCGATACGCATCCGCAGGGAGGCCAGATCCTGCACGTGACCATCAGCGACGTCCAGGTCCGTCATGCGGGAATGCCCAACGGAACGCTTGACACGCTGCCGCACATTCCGGTGATTGCACAGACGCTGGAGCGCAGCGCTGCCGAACATGTCGGCGACAGCACGCCCAATCAGGCGTATCTGCCCGGGTATGCCGAGTGGAAGGCCGCGTTCGACGCCGGGCGTGCCGGCTCGTTCGGGATTGCGGTGTCGGAAATTCTGGACATCGTGGAAGGCCAGCTGGCCAAGCGCGGCTAGCACTGCGCAGGTGTCAGGTGGGCATGGACTGCCGGCAAGACTGCGGTGCACGCGCGGCAGATGCGAGGTGGAATAACCGCTGCTTGCTCTGGCGGTGCGCGAGCACTCCAGGCGCAACGGGCAGGATGCGGTTGCCGAAACGCTGACTTCGACAACGCCCATCGCCCAGGGAAAGCATTCGCTCAAGCAACCGACACGCCGCGCCTGGCGGCGTGTCGGTCGTCCGTCACTGGCCGATATGCTGCTTCAACCAGCCATTGACGGTGTCATGCCACAGGATGCTGTTGTCCGGCTTGAGTACCCAGTGGTTCTCGTCCGGGAAATACAGGAACTTGGAATCGATGCCCTTGCGCTGCAGCGCGGTGAAGGCAGCCAGGCCCTGTTCGACCGGAATGCGGAAATCCTGCTGACCGTGGATGACCAGCATCGGCACCTTCCACTTGTCTACGTGCAGCACCGGGTTGAACTTCTCGTAGCCGGCCGGGTTCTGCCACGGCGTGCCGCCATTTTCCCACTCGCTGAACCATAGTTCCTCGGTGGCATAGCCCATGGTGCGGTTGTCGAAGACGCCGTCGTGGTCGACCAGGCACTTCCATGGTTGATTCCAGTTGCCTGCCATCCAATAGACCATGTAGCCGCCGTAGCTGGCGCCCAATGCGCAGGCCTTGTCGCCGTTGAGGAAGCCGTACTGCTTCTGCGCGGCGGCCCAGCCTTTTTGCAGATCTTCCAGCGGGCGGTCGCCCCAATGCTGGCTGATGGCGTCGGTGAATTCCTGGCCGTAGCCGGTGGAGCCGTGGAAATCGATCATCACCACCGCGTAGCCCTGGCCGGCGTAGGTCTGCGGATTCCAGCGGTTGCTCCAGCCATTGCCGAAGCTGCCCTGCGGGCCGCCGTGGATCAGGAACGCCACCGGGTAAGTCTTGCCCTGCTGGTAGTTGTACGGCTTGACCACGTAGCCGTGCACGGTGTCGTTGTTCCAGCCCTTGAACTGGAACTGCTCGTAGTCGCCGAACTGCACGTCCGGTAACAATTCGCCCGCGCTCTGGCTGATCGCGCGCAGCCCCTGGCCTTGCGTGTCGCTGACGAAGATCTGGTCACCGCTCTTGAGCGAGTTGCGGGTGAAGGCCAGCGTATTGCCGGCCAGCGTGGGGGCGTGCACGCTACCCTCGCCCACCAGCTTGGTCGCCTCGCCGCTGGCGATGTCGATCTTGAACAGCGGATGCTCGCCGAGTTCGTCGGCACTGGTGTAGAGGCTGGCACCGTCTTCGCTCAACACGATCTCGCCCGCCGAGCGGTCCCACTTCGGCGCGATCTCGCGCGTCTTGCCGCTGACCACATCCATCGCCATCAGGCCGAAGCGGTCGGCCTCGAAGCCCGGGCGCTTCATGGCGCGGTAGTACAGCGTCTTGCCGTCGGTGCTGAACACCGGGCCGGCATCCCAGGCCGGGTTGGCCGCGGTCAGGTTGACCGGCGCGGACTTGCCGGTCGCATCCAGGCGGTACAGATCGAAGTTGGTCTGCCACGGCTCGTCGTTGCCGGTGGGCTTGCCGCTGGCCTTGGCATTCTTGCTCGCCTCCGGGCCATGCGGCTGCGGAATGCGCACGCTGGCCACCACGCTGCTGCCATCGGGCGACCAGGTGTAATCGTCGTTGCCGCCGAACGGCTTGGACGGCGCGTCGCCGGCCAACGTGGCGCTGATCGCCGATGCCCCGACCACTGCCTTGGCACCGGCCGCAGGCAACTCGGCCACGAACAGGGTGTTGCGGCGGCCATCGTTCCAGGTGTCCCAATGACGCACGAACAACTGGTCGTACACCACGCCGCTGGCCTTGTTGTTCTTGAGCTCGCCCAGCTTCTTCTTGGTGCAGCCCAGGTCCGAGCCGCAGTCCTGGAACACGCCCGCGCTGAAGGCGATGCGCTTGCCGTCCGGCGAGAGCTTGTAGCTGTCCACGTCCACCGCAAATGCGGTGAGTTGCTGCGGCGTGCCGCCGGCCATCGGCTGCGCGTAGAGCTGCTGGCTACCGGATTTGCTGCTGAGGAAGTACACCGTCTTGCCGTCCGGCGACAACGCCGGGCTGTTGACGTTCCATCCTTCCGGGGTGAGCCGCTTGGGCGGCGCCAGATCGCGCGTGCGCAGATTGCGCACCCACAGGCTGGTGGCCGGCTTGCCATTGGCGGTCTTGGCCTGGCGCTTGGCGAACAGCACCACGCCGCCATCCGGGCTGAGCGTAGGCGAGGACACCCGGTCCAGCGCCACCATGTCGCGCACATCGAAACCGCGCGCAGCGGCAAGGCTTGGCAGGGCAGCCAGCAAACACAGGGGCAGTACGGCGTGACGCAGCTTCATCGAGATCTCCGGCAACGGCAAAACGTCGATGGTAGGCGTTGCTGCGGCGCACGCGCAAAGGCAGAGAGGTCCTGCGGCGCGACGTGGTGCGCCGCGCACGCATGCGCCGCCCATGCCGCTGCACGCGACACGGGCGGCTGGGCGCTTTAGAGCGGCTTACAACGTAGCGAGCAGTCGTCAGGTGGGTGCGGACGGTGCACTCAAAACCGGCGTGGACGCGTGGTACATGCCGATTCCGGGCACCGGCCGCGCCCGCCTGGCGGCTGCGCAGTCGTTTTGTTCGCTGCTCTTAGAAGCGGTGCGACAAGCCGACGTAGACCTGGGTGTCGGGCGTGCGGTCGTTGAGGCCGAAATTGGCGCCTACGTCCAGCTGCAGGAGCGGATTGAGCAGATACGACGCCGCGATATCGGCCGAGTACTGCTCCACGGTCTGCGCCGGATCGCGGTTGATGGAGGACCACACCTCCACCGCCATCGACAACTTTGGTGTCAGTGGGCGCGCCAGATTGATCACGTTGACGATGGCCACATGCTTGCCGCTGCCATCGCTGTCGGCCAACCAATCCAGTTCCGGACCGAACGTCAGCGAGAAGCTGCTGGGCAGCACGAAGTTGACCGGCAGCGCCAGGCCGCCTTCCCAGGTGTCGTTGCCCAGGCCGGTACGCGCGGTGGGTGCCTTCACGAACGGCAGCAGCGCCACGCTGGCGGTGTCGCTCTCGTACACACGCGCCTTCATGCGCAGATAGAGATCGCCGCCGCCGCTCAGGCTGCTGCGCGCACCGGTGGCGCGGTCGGTGGTCTTGACCTGCAGTTGCGGCGCCCAGTTGAGTTGCAGATCGATGCGGTCGCTGACGCCGTACTTGAGCGTGGGATTGGTGAAGTACGCCGTCTCTGTGCGTGTGCCGGGCTGGCTGTCGCGCGTGTAATTGCCGATGTCGGTTTCCAGTTGCCACTCGCCAGCCGGCACGGTGCAGGTGGCATTGGCCTTGGTCGGCCGATCGGTGCAAAGCGCCGCGTCGGTGGCGTCTTGCGCCTGCGCCTGAACTGCGAGGCTGCTCAGCGCTGCGGTAACGATGACGGCGAGCAGTGTCTTGCGGGAAGACGAGCGCGAGGTGATGGTGGGCATTGCGGTGATTCCAGGGCAAAGCGCGGCACGAATCGCATGACCGTGCCGCGCTGAAGAGTGGGAGGTGGTGCGTTACGACGCGCGGTATGGCGGCGCTGCACTTGGTCTGCAGTGCCGCAACTGCGGTTTTTTCGGGGCGGCGTCGGTGCGGTCGCGATGCGATGCACACGCCCACTGCAGGGAAGTGCGCGGGCCTGCACTGCCAGACACTTGCCTGGCGTTGCGGCGTCATGCACAGCGCATGAGCGCACCACGGTCTACCGCGTGGTTGGGATCAGATCAGTCCAGGCATGCAGCACTCGTAGCGCACCGTTGTGCGGGAGACGGCACGATAAGCAGCAGCGGCATAAAGTCGCTATGCACGGCAGTTGCGCAGGGCGTAAAGCCGGCGCAAAGACATTGAATCTGGATGGCGGGTTAGCGGGTGGCTGTGCAGGCCGCGATGCCCGCATGCGGCAGTGCTGCACGGTTGCATGCGGTGTGCAGGACGCAGTGGCAGCGATGCAATCGAAACGGCGAATCGAGCTCCATCGTGCGCAGGACCTGGCGCCATTGCAGCGCTGGCATGCCTTCGCCAGGTAAAGCCCGGCGGCCCAGACAGCTGTGTGTCGTTCCATCACAGCTGTGCTGGATCAAGCTGCGCACGCCACCAGGCGCCGCTTGCAGATGGCGCATGCGGGGCGCATGCGCCATCTGGCATCACACTCAGGCGACCTGTTCGCCGCGCTTGCCAACGCGATACAGCAGCCAGCCGACCAGGGCCAGAATCGCCAGGCCGACCCACTGGTTGAGCTGCAGCGCGGCCGGCAATGCCAGCACGTCGGCGCGGCTGGACAACACGATCGGCAACGCAATGGCGATGCCCATCAACGCCTCGCCGGTGATCAGGCCAGCGGCAAACAGCACGCCCGGGCGATGCACGCGGTCACGGCCGTCTTCGTCGTCGGCACGGATGTTGTGGAAGCGCTCCACCAGATGCGCGATCAGGCCGCCGAGGAAGATCGGCACCATCAGTTCCAGCGGCAGATAGATGCCGATGGCCGCGGCCAGCACCGGTACACGGAAGCACTTGCCGTTGGCCTTCAACCATTCGTCCAGCGCGATGATGGCCGCGCCCACGCCGGCACCGATCGCGATCATGCTCCACGGCAGCTGGCCACCGAACAGGCCCTTGGCCACCGAGGCCATCAGCGTCGCCTGCGGCGCGCCCAGCGAGTTGGGATGCTGTGGCGTTGCTGGGCCGATGCCGTAGGCTTGAGCCAGCAGGTTCAGCACCGGCGCCATGATCAACGCGCACGAGAACGCGCCAATACCCAGCATCAGCTGCTGTTTCCACGGTGTGGCACCGACCAGATAACCGGCCTTGAGATCTTGCAGGTTGTCCCCGCCCACCGCCGCCGCGCAGCACACCACCGCGCCGATCATGATCGCGGCCACTGCGCCCAGCGGTGCAGCGCCGATACCCACCGGCACCAGGCCGCTCTTGCCGAGCAGCAACACCAGCACCGCCGAGGCGAACAGGATGGTGGAGATGGTGATGCCCGACACCGGGTTGTTGGAAGAGCCGATCAAACCGGCCAGATAGCCCGAAACGGACACGAACAGGAAGCCGGCCACGATCATGATGATGGTCATCGGGATCGACACATGCCACTGCTGCACGATGGCCTGATACAGGCCCAGCAGCGGCAGCGTGCACAGCACCAGCGCCACCAGCATCCACTTCATCGGCAGATCGCGCTCGGTCTCTGCAACCACGCCGCCGCCACTCTTGCGCGCAGCGGCAAAGCCGCTCTTGACGCCGGAAAACAGTGATTTCCGCAGCGAGAACAAGGTCCACACGCCACCGATCAACATCGCGCCGACACCCAGGTAGCGAATCTTCGCGCCCCAGATGCCGAACGCTGCATCGGCAGCCGACGCATCGACCAGGCTCTGCGCCAGGGCCGGGTCCGAGCCCATGAAGAACTGCTGGTACAGCGGGATGGCGATGTGCCAGGACAGGATCGAGCCGGACAGCACCACGATGCCCACGTTCAACCCGACGATGTAGCCCACGCCCAGCAGCGCCGGCGACAGGTTGGTGCCGATATAGCCCACCAGCCGGCTGCTGCCCAGGTAGGTGGCCTGCGCCCAGGTGTCGGGAATCACGCGCAGGCCGCTGGCCGCAGCCAGCTTGACCAGCGCACCGATGGCGCCGGAGATGGCCAGGATCTTCAAGCCCGGGCCGGGATTTTCGCCGGCCTTGAGCACTTCGGCCGCCGCCTTGCCTTCGGGGAACGGCAGCGGGTCTTCGACGATCATCGAGCGACGCAACGGCACCGAGAACAACACGCCAAGCAGGCCGCCCATGCCGGCGATGCCGAGCACCCACCAGTACTTGAAGTCCGGCCAGTAGCCCATGATCACCAGCGCGGGGATGGTGAAGATCACCCCGGCCGCGATCGACGAGCCGGCCGACGCACCGGTCTGGACGATGTTGTTCTCCAGAATGGTGCCGCCGCCCAACAGGCGCAGCACACCCATCGACACGACGGCTGCCGGGATGGCGGTGGCGATGGTCAGGCCGGCGAACAGGCCGAGGTAGGCATTGGCGGCCGAAAGCACGACCGCCAGCACGATGGCCAGCGCGACGGCACGGAAGGTGAGCTGGCGCGGCTGCGCGTCGTGGCTCATTGGGCATTCCCCTGTAGGCAAAAAATTCGCACCACGCTAGCGCCTGCGTCCACGCGAGTCCAGCTGCGGCGCGGCGTGACAGTGTGCGTGCGATGGCGGGTGGACGTCGCAGGGGCAACCGACGCACGCGCTGCCGGCTGGGTTGCAATCTGTCCGATCGCGGCGGTATCCGGCGCGTTGGCTGTTGAGGACGCGGGCATATTTCGAACCACGTTCACCCCCAGCGTCGATACAGGTGCGCCGCGCCGTGCAATTGGCGTCAGCTGCTGCCGGGTGGATGTTATTGCGCTAACGCGCCTGCCGGGATCTGCGCCCGGCGCGGCGATCACTGCACGGCAACAGCCCGACACCGCGCGTGCGACGCCAGGCGCAGAAGAGTGCGCGTGCGCCGCTACGCCGGGAATGACGCAGCAGCGCATCCTGCCGAGGGTTAGTGCAGCAACTCGGCAAAGGCGCGATCAGCCTCGATGACCTCCGGCAGCGCGGCGAACAACGCGTCCAGATCCACGCCGTCCATCAGCGGGCTGCGTATCGCTTCCAATGCCGCCGCGGTGGCGCCGCCGTGCGCATGCAGCGCATCGCAGACCAGTACCGCCTGGGCCACCAGCAATGGCATGCGTGCCCCGTCCGGGGCCGCGGCGGGCCGGACCTGGTACGCGATGGCTTGCTGGATCACCACGGGCAGCTGCCAGCGCCGTGCCAGCTCGGCCCCGACTTCCGGGTAGCCGAAGCCCAGTTGCAGGGTTTCTTCGGCCGCATGACCGGCAGAGGAGGTTTCGTGATTGATGCGGCTGGCGTATTCCGGCGCACCGGACTGGATCAAGAGCTCGCCGATGTTGTGCATCATCCCGCAGGTGAAGGCCGTCTCCGGGTCCAGCCCCTGCTGGCGCGCCAGCAGGCGGCAGATGCCGGCCACTTCGAAACTGTGCCGCCAGAAGGCCTTGAGGTCGAAGCCCGGGCCAGCCCGGAACGCGCCCGTCATCGCCGACGCCAGCACCAGCGTGCGCAGGGTATTGAAGCCCAGCCGCATGGCCGCGTCTTCCACGCTGGTGGAATCGCGCAGGCCATGGAAGCGCGCCGAATTGGCCAGCCGCAACACTTTGGCGGCAATCACCGGATCGCGCTCGATACTATGCGCCAGCGTATCGATATCGGTCTGCGGATCGTCGAATTGACGGATCAGGTCTTGCGCCACCTTGGGCACGGTGGGCAAGGTGTGCAACTGGTCGAACAACGCCTCCAACTTCATGATCGCCTCGTGGGTGAAAGACAAGCCAGCGCGGCTGCGCGGACCTGCATGGTGTAGCACGGACCGGTTCACTGCCAATGACCGACGGCAGGATGATTCACTCAGGCTTCTGGCTGGGTCTGTACAGCGCACTGCCTCACCGCGTGGCCCGACTGACAGGAGAGGCAAGCGAACTGGACAGTTCACCGAGGCGACCGTCTCGGTGACCCTCAGTCGGCCTTGGCGCCACCCAGCGATTTGGATAAAAACGCCAACAGCTGGGTGTAGAACGCGCGTCGATGGGGCTCGGTGTAGAAGCCGTGGCCTTCTGTGTCGAAGTACAGCGTTTCCACTGGGGTGCCGGCCTGGCGCAACGCTGCTTCCATTCGCTTGCTGTGCTGGATGGGCGCGCGCTCGTCTTCGCCCCCTGCAGCCAGAAACACCGGCACCTTGATCTGCCTGGCCAGACTGACCGGCGAACGCGCGGCCAGGGTGGCCGGATCGCCCAACCATTGCTTGAGATAGTTCTCGCCGGAACCGCGCTTCTGGATATCGCCGCTGGTGAACATCATCGGCAAGTCGTAGACGCCCACATAACCGGCCGCGCACGCATACAGGCCCGATTCCTTGGCCGCCCCCATCAGGGCTGCGTATGCACCGTAACTGGCGCCAAAGATGCAGATCTTGCGTGCATCCGCATACCCTTGGTCAATCGCCCAACGCGTTGCATCGGTCACATCGTCCTGCATGGTGCCGCCCCACTGACGCGCGCCGGCGTGCTGGAAGTGGCGCCCATAATTGCCCGAGCCACGGAAATTGATCTGCAGCACCGCATAGCCCGCTTGCGCCAGCAGCTGCGCATCGTCGTCGAACTGCCAGCTGTCGAAGATCTCGAAGGGACCGCCATGGGGCATCACCACCATTGGCAGATGTTTGTCGCCCCCGCTGCGCGGCAGCGTGAGATACCCATGCAGTGGCACCCCGTCACGTGCCTGCAGTGCAATCGGCTGCACGGTGGCCGTGCGCTCGGGGTCGAACCAGTCGCGCCGACTGATCACATGCTGGGCTTTGTTCTGTTGCGTATCGAACACGTAGAAATCGCCAGGGTTGCTGCCCGAATAGGCTTCAAGCATCACGTAGCGACCGTCTTTGGTGCTGGAGGTCACGCGCACCGCATTGCCGGCAAAGGCCGCCTCCAGGCTGTGATACATCCACGCCTGTGCCCCATGCTCGTCGAAAAAGCGGGTGCGGGGGCGGTCGGCCATGAAAATGGCGCCGACCGGGATGGTGGTGCCGTTGCGGTAGATGATCTCCAGGGGGTCGGCCACCGCGTCGCGCAATACCTGCTCACGGCGATTGGCCTGGATGTCCCAGCCGACGATCGCATCGGGGCCGTCGGCACTTTGCACGCGCAAGTACGCAATGCGCTCGTCTTGCGAAAAACCCAGCGGTGTTTCGACATGGCCACTGACCTGCTCGTCATTGATCAGCGCCCATTCGTCGCCCGCGCCCTTGCGGTAATACAGCTTGCTAACGTTGTCCGAGCCCGCCCCCTGCGCAAAGCGCACCTGCCCATGATGGTCGGTGGTGAAGCTGGCGCGCTGAATCGGCGCACGCGCAAGCGGGAGGCGGCGGCCGGTGGTGACGTCGAGCTTTTCTGCGCGCGTATAAGGATCCTGCCCCGACATCGGCCAGATCGCCACGATCACGCTGCGGTCGTCGTCGGGCAAGGGATCGGTCAGGAATGCGGCCACCGCTTCGGTCTTCTTGACCTTGATGTTGGTGCCAAGGCCGGTGCCGCGTGCGCGGTAACCCACCAGCAACTCGGCTCCGGTGCCATCGGCATTGATGGCATACAGCTCGCCGGTCGGCAGCGGCTTGTCGAGCAAGCCGTACTTCTGTGCAATGGAGATCAACACGCGGGTGTCGCTGACCCAGGCGAAATCGCTCACGTAGGTGTTTTTTTCCAGCACGAAGGTGGCGCCGATGCTGTTGTCCGAACGCCGCATGATCGCAAGGGCGGTCTTGTCTTCCATCGGCACGGTCGCGGCGAAATACGCGCCGCTGGGCGATAGCTTGATGTCGGCGAACTTGTCCTTCTTGATATAGGCGCCGACATCCACCTGGGCCGTGGCAGTGCCAGCCGCCATCAGCAGCACCAAGGCCGCAGGAATGATCCATTTCCGCATGTACGACTCCGTGTTGTAGGCAAACCGATGGCGAAATCTAGCAGCAATCCATGCACCTAAAAAGCGTCAATGGAAATCGCGCGAGGGCAGCTGCATGTCGCCGAGCAGGTTGCTGAGGTCGTACAGGTCGCCGGCGATGAGATGCTCTACGCCGTCCACGCGTTCCCAGCGACCGCGCACGGCGAGCAGGCGCGATTCCAGTAGCGCACGGCGGCGACGCAGCGCAAGGTGCGCCCAGACGATCACATTGATCATGCCCTGCTCGTCTTCCAGGGTGACGAAGATGGTGCCCTTGGCGGTGGCCGGGCGCTGGCGCTGGGTCACCAGCCCCGCCACATGCACGCCGCTGCCATGGCGGCGGCCCTGCAATTCGCGCAGACCCAGGATGCGCCGCTGGCGCATCTGCGGGCGCAGCAGCGCCATCGGGTGCTGGCGCAGACTCAGGCCGACCGAGCGGTAATCGGCAAGGATTTCTTCGCCGGCGCGCGGCGCCTCGAACGCCACCGGGCGCTCCTCCGGGCTGCCCGGCAACAGGGGGCGACGCGCCTCCACGCCGGCCATTGCCCAGCGCGCGGCGTTGCGGTTGCCCACCATGCCGTGCAGAGCGCCGGCTTCTGCCAATGCCAGGCGTGCTTTTTCGTCGAGTACGGCGCGCAGGCACAGATCGCCGATATCGGCGAACGCCCGCTGCGTGCGTGCGGCAACGATGCGCTGCGCCACCACTTGCGACAGTCCGGCAACCTGCCGCATGCCCAGCCGGATCGCCGGTTGTTCGCCGGGATCGGCAGCGCTGCGCCACGGCCGGCCGCCGACCAGGGTGTTGTCCCAGTCGCTGTGCAATACATCCACCGGCAGCACCTCCACACGCTCGCGCTCGGGGCTGCCGCGGCGCGCATCCTGCACGATCTGGCTGGCCGAATAGAAACCCATCGGCTGCGCGTTGAGCAGCCCGCAGGCGAAGGCGGCCGGCTCGTGGCGTTTGAGCCAGCAGCTGGCGTAGACGAGCTTGGCGAACGAGGCGGCATGGCTCTGCGGAAAACCGTAGGAACCGAAACCCTTGATCTGTTCGAAAATCTGGTCGATGAAGCTGGAGGCGTAGCCTTTGCCTTCCATCAATGCGCGAATGCGCACGCGATGCGATTCCATGTCGCCACCGCGGCGCCAGGCCGCCATCGAACGGCGTAGCTTGTCGGCCTCGTCAGGGTCGTAGCCGGCGTGGATCACCAACTCCATGACCTGCTCCTGGAACAGCGGAATCCCCAATGTCGGCCCGAGAATTTGCTCTACGCCTTCGGAGGGATAGTTGATCAGGCTCTTGTCCTTGCGACGTTGCAGGTACGGATGCACCATGTCGCCCTGGATCGGGCCAGGGCGCACGATCGCCACTTCGATGACCAGGTCGTAGAACTCTGCCGGTTTGAGCCTTGGCAGCATGGCCATCTGCGCACGCGACTCGATCTGGAACACGCCGACCGTATCGGCGCGCTGGATCATCTTGTAGGTCGCCGCATCCTCATCCGGCAAGGTCGCCAACGTGTAGTCGCGATGACGGTGGCCACGCACCAGGTCCAGCGTCTTGCGAATGCAGGTCAGCATGCCCAGGGCCAGGCAATCGACCTTGAGCAGCTTCATGGTTTCCAGATCGTCCTTGTCCCACTGGATGATGGTGCGGTCGGCCATCGCGGCATTTTCCACCGGTACCAGCAACGACAACGGCTCGTCGGAGATGACGAATCCGCCCACGTGCTGCGACAGATGCCGTGGGTGATCGCGCAGGTGGTCTGTCACGAGCAGGATCTTGTTGATCAGCGGGTTGGCCAGATCGAAGCCGGCTTCTTCGATGCGCTGTTCCATCGGTGTTTCGCCATTGCCCCAGCCATAGCAATTGGCCAGCAAGGCAATCTGGTCCGGTGGCAGACCGAAGGCCTTGGCCACGTCGCGCACCGCGCTCTTGCCGCGATAGCAGATCACCGTCGCCGCCAGCGCTGCGCGTTCGCGCCCGTATTTGGCGTAGACGTATTGCAACACCTCCTCGCGGCGTTCGTGCTCGAAATCCACGTCGATGTCCGGCGGCTCGTTACGCGCCTTGGACAAGAAGCGCGAGATCAACAATCGCGTCTTGCTCGGATCAACCGAGGTGATGCTCAGTGCATAGCAGACTGCCGAATTTGCTGAAGATCCACGCCCCTGGCACAGGATGTCTTTGGAACGCGCAAACCGCACCACATCCTGTACCGTGAGAAAGAAAGCCTCGTATTCCAGTTCGGCGATCAACGCCAATTCGTTCTCGATGTCGTCGCGTATTTTCTTCGGCACCCCATCCGGCCAGCGCTCCCGCATCCCGGCTTCAGTGAGCTGACGCAGATAACTGGCAGGCGTATGCCCCTGCGGCACCAATTCTCTGGGATAGGTGTATTGGAGCTTGGAAATGTCGAAGGTGCAGCGTTGCGCCAGCTCCACCGTGGCCTGCAACAACCCATCCGGGTAGATATTGCCCAACGCGCGCCGGGTGCGCAGATGGCGCTCGCCATTGCGGAACAGGTGTGCGCCGCATTCGGCCAGCGGCAGCGTGTGGCGGATGGCGGTCAAGGTGTCTTGCACGATGCGCTCGCGACGCTGCGCCATATGTACATCGCCGCTGGCCAACGCGGTCATGCCCAACTGCTGCGCCAGCGCTTGCAGGACCTGCAGGCGTGCGACATCGTCCTGTTCGCGATGCAATTCCACTGCCAGAAACGCCCGCTCGCCGAAGACTTGTTGCAACCAGGCACCCTGCTCTGCCTGCGGCTGCGCGCCGGGTAGCCACAGTGCAAACACGCCCGGCGCCACATCGCGAAACTGCGCTTGCACCTCGGCCCGCCCCAAGCGATAAGCGCCCTTGCTGGCCGCGCGCCGCGCGGTGGTGATCAACCCGCACAGCTGCGGGTAACCGTGCGCGTTTTCCACCAGCAGCACGAAGCGGGTGCCATCGACCAGGGCGAATTCGCTACCGACGATCAACCGCACCCCGGTGGCGCGCGACGCTTCCAGGCCACGCACGATGCCGGCCAGCGAGCATTCGTCGGTGATGGCCAAGGCGCTGTAGCCGCAGTGTTGTGCGCGCACGAACAGCTGTTCGGCGCTGGAGGCGCCACGCAGGAACGAGAAGTCCGACAGGCAGTGCAGCTCGGCATAGGCGGGCAAGCCATCGGCAACGTGCGCATGGCTGATGTCGTCGTTGGCCGCGCGCAACCGTGCGGCCACATTCCAGGCGCGCGGCATGCGCCCGCCGGGCGTGTCGCGGTCTACGCCATCGATGGCGTCATCCCAGCTCATGGACGGCTGCCTTCAACAGCGCGCTGCGCCAGACGGTTTTTGCAATGCGCAGCAGATCGCGCCGTTGCAGATGCTGCTGCTCTTGCCTGCAGCCCTGGCATCGGCCACGCGCGCCCCAGCCGCAACCACCAGACAGCCGGTACCTGCTCCGATACCGCGCGAACATACGCGCGCTCACGCGAACCATCCATGCAGCATCCAGCCGTCCACCCGACCGGGCGCGGCGAAGGCCCAACCACGCCGGCCGCGCGCAGTCTCCACCACGTAGTAATCGCGACGGGCTTCATCGTCGTCCCACCAACCGCTTTCCAGCCGTTCCGGGCCGGACACGATGCGCAGGTGCGGGTCGTGCAGCGGCACCGGCTGCGGCAGCAACCAGGTGGGGCGCGGCGGACGCGGCGGCGCAGCGGCTTCGCGCACCGCATCGCCGATGGCGCGACGCCACGCGCGCTCCGGGCGCGGGTCGTCGGCCGGCAACACGCGATAGACCGCGTCATCGCCAAGCCGTGCACGCAGGCGCTCGCGCAGTTGCGGCCACTCCACCGATTGCTGCGCGCGCTGATCGAACAGGTCGCGCATGGCCGGTACGAACGGTGGCAGCTGCCGTGCCAGCAAGCGCATCGCCACCACCGGCCGCGGAATCTCCACCCGCTCCAGCCGGTTGCGGGCCAGCTCGAACAGCAAGGTGGGCGCGCGTTCCGGCGTGAGCAGACCGATCTCCACATCGGTCGCGCCTTCTTCATGCTCCAGGCGCAATAAAAACCGCTGCACGCCGCCATCGCGAATGGACATATACGTGCACAGGTCGCCGATCAGCCGGCGCAACGGAAACAGCAGCGCCGGATGCGTTTCCACCTCATAGCCCAGCTCCACGCGGTGGTCGAAGTGGTCTGGCGGCGCGTAGCACTCCAGTGGGTCGTCGACCTGCCCGTAGAGGCGATCCAGATGATCGAGCAGGCCCGCACCAAACCGCCGGCGCAACCCGTCACGCGGCAGGCCGCGCACCGCCGCGAGCGTGCGCACGCCCATGTGCTGCAGGCGCTCGCCGGCATCGTCAGGCAATGCAGCGCGGCGTACAGGCACCTTGTCGAGCGTGCTGTGCAGGGCCGGCAATTGCGTCACCACCATGCCGTCGCGCAGCCCAGCCAGCACGCGCGCGGCGCGCGGCGTGGGCGCCAGCGCAAGCCGGTGCTGGAAGCCCAAGGCCTGCAGCTCATCGCGCAGGCGACGCTCGAAGCGCGGCCAGGGGCCGAACAGGCGAAAGCTGGCACCGGCTTCCAGCACGATGGCGCGCGACCACTGCTGGCTGACCAGCGAACTATGCCGATACGCCCAGGCCGCAAGAAACCGCTGCGTGCGCGCTTCGTTTTGCGCGTCGTAATCGATGGTGCGTACCTGCGTCATCAAGGCATGCGCCGCCGATAGCCGCATGCCGGCCTTCAACCCAGCTGCGCCTGCGGCGGCATTGACCGAATGCAGGCTGCGCAGCTGCGCCGGGCCTTCCACCAGCGCCAGTGGCGCCTGCGGTTCTTCCAGACGCCGAAGGACGGCGTCCAGCGCCAGCTGCGGCAGCAATATGCAGGCCCACAACATGCGCGCGCCTCAATGCGCCAGCCGCAACGGCTGCGACGGCACCTGCCCGCCCCGGCATTTGCGCACCTGCCAGGCATCGCGCTCGGGCAGGAATTCCAGCCGCAAGGCCGCCGGCGATGCATTCACCGCATGACGGCGGTCGCGCAGTGCGAACGCGCAGCAATTGCCGCTATCGGCCGCCACCTGCAACCGGCGCAGCGCACGCGCATCGCCGGTCTGCGGCCAGCCCAGTACCGCAGCGCATGCGCCGCTGCGCAGGCATTGTTCGAACGCCCATAACGCTTCGCGCGGCTCGGCCTGCACCACTTCCAGATGCTCCAGCACCACCCCGCCCGCCTGCCAGGCCGGCGCGTAGGGAATGAACGGCGGTGCCACCAATACCACCCGGCTGCTGCTGGCGGTCATGCGTGCCAGCGTGGGCAGCAACAAGGCGATCTCGCCGATGCCATGCGCAGGCAACAACAATTCGGTCAAGGCACGCCGCGGCCAGCCGCCATCGGGAAGCAATGCATCCAATGCCACATGCCCGGTGGATTCACCGCCATTGGCGGTGGCCGTGCCCTGGCCTGCACGCCAGACCGTGCGCGCGGCCAGCAGGGCGTCCAACGGCAGTGCCACGGCCGCATTGCCGTCCTGTCTGATGCGCGCCGGCTCCTGGCTCATGTCAGCCTTGCCGGATCAGGCCGCAGTACAGCCCTTCGATCGCGAAGTCGGCATCGGCCGCCACCACGATCGGCGCATGCGCGCGATTGCGCGGCAGCAGGCGGATCCGTTCGGCGCCGCGCTCCAGGCGCTTGATGGTGATTTCGCCATCCACCCGCGCCACCACGATTTGCCCGTCGCGCGCCTCGTTGCTGCGATGCACGCCCACCAGGTCGCCATCCAGAATGCCGTCATCGATCATCGAATCGCCCTGCACCTGCAACAGATAATCCGGGCGCAGCGAAAACAGCGCGCGGTCCAGCCAGAGCTGACGCTCCAGGCCGATATCCGCACCGATCGGCAGACCTGCTGCCACTCGCCCCAGCACCGGCAAGGCCAGCAATGCATCGCGACCGGCGCCTCCCGGTACACGGATGCCACGTTTCTGATTGGGCAGCAGCTCGATCAATCCGGCGTCGGCCAGCGCCTGCACGTGCTTTTGTGCGGCATTGCGCGAGGCAAACCCGAAGGCCTGCGCGATCTCGGCCAGACTGGGCGAGACGCCCGCCAGGGCCTGCTCCTGCAGGAACGCCAGCACGGCGGCACGTTGGGGGGGAAGCGATGGCATCGGGGCGAGGCAGCAGGACGGGACAAGGTGTACATTTGTACACCAACCGATCGCAGCAGGCGAGACTGGCGTGCTGAGCCGCTTCAGCACGCCACTTGCGACTGGCTGACGACAGGGTTATAACCTTCGTAATAACGCGAGATGCCGCCATGAAGCTCAAGATCACCGCCATCGGCAATTCCGCCGGCATCATCCTGCCCAAGGAACTGCTGGCCCGCCTGCGGCTTGGAAAGGGCGACGAACTCTATGCACTGGAAACGCCCGACGGCATCAGGCTGACCGCATTCGACCCGACGTTGGCCGCGCAGATGGATGTGGCCGAGCAGGTGATGCGCGAGGATCGCCAAGTGCTGAACAAGCTAGCCAAGTGAACACGCGCATGCTGGTCTGGATCACGCACGCACTTGCATTGGCGATCCACGAACGTCAATTGAGCGAGCACGGCGGCGCAAGCGGAGTGCGCGACGAGGCACTCTTGGCCTCGGCACTGGCACGCCCGCAGCAACTTTTTTCCTACGGCGATCCTCCACCCGATCTTGTAGAGCTGACGGCCAGCCTGGCCTACGGGCTGGCGCGCAATCATCCGTTCGTAGATGGCAACAAACGGACTGCCCATGTGTGTTATCGGGTTTTTTTGCTACTCAACGGCGCCGAACTCATCGCTTCGCAGGAAGAGAAATACGTTGCCATGATGGGCCTAGCCGATGGCGCGTGGAGCGAAGCGACGTTTGCGCAATGGCTGCGACCTCGCGTGCGTTTGCGCGCGGACACGCATGTACACGAACCGCAGGGCCACTACGGCTGAAAACAGGACTGTGGCACGCGACGCGCTTGTCTGGCATTTGCACGCGCAGTCTTGGATCCACACGCCGCAATCAGTCAGCACTGACGTCGCTGCATGGCACAGATGCTCTTACTCGGCACGCTTGCGCGTCGCCGCGGCTTTCTTTGCGGCGGCCTTGCGTACTGCCGGGCCCTTGGTCTTGGCCGCCTTCTTTGCTGCCGTCGAACGGTCGCTGGCAGTGCGTTTTTTTGCGGCACCCGTGGCCTGTTTGGACAATGCCTTTTTGCCTACCGTCTTCTTGGCGGTAGTGCCCTTGCTGGCGGTCTTGAGGGCTTTCTTGGCACCGGCCGAGCGCGTAGGCGACACCGGCTTTTTGGAGGTTGCCGCTGCCTTGTCCTGCGCGGCTTTTTTCTTGGTGGCCTTGGACGCGGAACTGCGCGGGGCGACGTCCACGCCATCGCGGCGCGCCTTGGACAAGCCGATCGCAATGGCCTGCTTGGTACTTTTCACACCATGCGCGCCGTCGCGCACCTGGTCGATTTCTTCTTTGACATATTCGCCGGCCTGGGTGCTGGCCGATTTTCCTTCGCGCTTGTCCTTGGCAGCAGCGCGGCGTGTCTTGGCCTGTGGCATGGCACTTCCCCTGTTGTGGATGGCAACTCGATGTAACAAGCGCCGCGTCAATGCGCAGTGGGCGCGGTGCTCACCTGGCGTTGAAGCCTGCCTGCCGCTTTTTCCAGGTCATGCACCCGCGCCGTGACCGATCCACTCAACGACATGCGAAACCGCCAGCGATCACGCCCCCTCACCGGCTGGCAAGGGTTCGCCTTGGGCATCGTAGGCAGGCGGGTGATAGAAATTGACCGTCTTCAACGGTGTGCTCCCGGTATTGCGGATCTCATGGGTTTCACCGCGCTCGATGGCGATCAGGCTACCGGCCTGCAGTGCATGCGTCTGCCCCTCGATCACCGCCTCGCCGGTGCCGTCCACCACGTACAGCCATTGATCGGCACCACGGTGGCGATTGTCTGGCCCGCCCTCGCCCTGGCCCGGTGCAATCGCCATTTCGGCAGCTTGCACCTGGCGCACCGAAAACAGCACCTTGAACGCGTCGGTCAATGTCAGTTGTGCAATCTGCATAAGGCACTCCTCAGGGTTGAGGCGATGCTGAGGCGACGCACGTCAACGTGCTGGCAACATGCTCAGCCGTTGCGGCAATACCAGGCCCAAATATGTTCGGGCACATGTGCCTGCACGGGAAGATCCAATGCGCGGTAACCATCGAGTACATCGCGCAGCGCACGTTGTGCTGGCGTGGGGCCGACCAGGCCATCCAGTTCGTCCGCACTCAACTGCACCGCGGCCCAGTCGTAGAGGCGATCGATACGCTGGGCCATCGCCGCCTGCAGCCAGTCGCGCAACACGAACACGCGATACCCGCCCTGCTGCAGTTGCGCAACTGCACGTTGCAACGCCTCGCCCACGCCCCGAAACCATTCGGTATGCCCACCGGCCACTGCGCGGATCGCCATCGGTGGCGGTGCGTTGTGCGCAAGCAGCGGGCGCCGCAGTTGCAGTTCGAGATCGCGCGCATCGCGCTCGCGCTCGGTTTCCACCAGCAGCCCGTGCTCCAGATCGAAAAAATCGAACCAGCGCGGATGCAGGCTACCGATGCGCCCCAGCGGATCGCGCGAGAAACCGATCTTGCAATGGTCTTCCCACTGGCATGGGAACACATAGGTGAAGCAACGTCCGTCGATGGCCACTGGCGTGCTGCCAGGCGCGCGCACGCTCATCGGCGACCTGCATGCGCTTGGGTCGGCTGCACCGCGCGCGCATCCTCCGGCGTCGGTTCCCACCCGAACACGCTACGCCCGCCATAGCGATGCGAATCGCGACGTTCCTGCGCGATGTAGTCGTCCACCGTCGGCCCTTGCGCGCGGGCTTCAAGCCGACGCGCCTGCGCGTCAAGCCGCGCAATCGCCTGCAAGCGTTCGTCGTTGCCCAGTCTGGCCTGCTGCATCGCTTGCTTGAGTACGCCGATGGTGTGATCGAGCACGCGTGTGGGCACCGGGAACGGTTGCCGGTCCTTGCCGCCATGCGCAAGCGAAAAGCGTGCCGGGTCGCTGAAACGGCATGGCGTGCCGTGCATCACTTCGGCCACCATCGCCAGCGAGCGCAAGGTGCGCGCACCCACGCCGGGCACTTGCAGCAGCGCGGTGAAATCGCGCGGCCCCGCTTCGGCAGCGGCGGCCAAGCTGGCGTGCAGCCGTCGTGTGATCACGTTTTCGCTGCGCACGTCATGATGGTCGGGCATGCACAGGTGCGGTTGTTGTGCCGGGTCCCAGGCGTGCACGGCGAACAGATCGCCGGTGAGCGGACCTTGCGCCGCAGGCGCCTCCACACCCGCAATCCGTTGCCACTGCTGTGCCAGCCGGTCCGGCGCGGTGCTGCGCAGCAGTTCCACCTGCGCATCGCGCGAGGCAGCGGCGCGGTGGTCGGCGAGATTGACGATGTTGCCTTGATGCGCGCCATCGATGGCAGCATGCGGCGCATCCACAAAACTGCTCAGGCCTTCGGAGAGCCAGTGATACCGGCGTGCCTGCTTGCGCTGCCCATGCATGCCTTGCTGCACCACCACCCAGCGGCCATCGTCGCTGACGATGAAGCCGTGCAGATACAGATCGAAACCGTCCTGCACGGCAGCGCTGTCCACCTTGGCGACCAGGCGGCTGGCCTGTGCCAATGCGGCGCCGTCCAACCCGACCGCATCGCCCACGGCCAGCAACTCCGAAGGCGTGGCACGCGAATGCCGGCCGCGCCCGCCACAGACATGAATGCCCAGTTCGCCGGACAGTGGCGTCAACCCACGCTTGAGCGCGCCGATCACGCTGGTGGTAATGCCGGACGAATGCCAGTCCATGCCCATGACCGCACCGAACGACTGAAACCAGAACGGGTGCGCAAGCCGCCGCAACAATTCATCGCGCCCATAGCTGTGCACGATCGCCTCGCACATCACTGCGCCAAGCCGCGTCATCCGCTCACCCAACCAACGCGGAACGCGGCCTCCATGCAAGGGAAGATCCGCACTACCACCACGCCGGCTCATTGCTGCCACCTCGTCTTCATGCCGCCAGGATAATGGCGGCACGTCGCAACAGCTGGGACACCAGCGCGCTGACGCGTGCGCAAAGCTGACGAATTCAGCGCATGGCATGGCACTCCACACAGTGCATGCACGCGCGCGCGCCATGCAGGCACGAGCGTGCAGCGATCACGATGCCGCTCCTGAATGCGCGTACGCCGCGTCGTATCGATGCCAATCGCAGCCGTGGTCACTTTGCGTTGACCACAGCGCCGTCAAGGTGGTGGTCCTTCTCCTCAGCCATCGCCACGGGGTTCGCATGACTGCCACACCCGCCACTGCCCATGACACGGCGCCGGCCACTGCCACCACCAGTGCGCCGACCTACCCGATCAACCTGCGCATCAACGGTCAGCCGTATCACTTGCAGCTCGAAGCCTGGGTGAGCCTGCTCGACCTGCTGCGCGACCGCCTCGACCTCACCGGCACCAAGAAAGGTTGCGACCATGGCCAATGCGGCGCTTGCACGGTGCTGGTCGATGGCCGCCGCATCAACAGCTGCCTGACCCTGGCCGTCATGCAGGACGGCGCCGACATCACCACCGTCGAAGGGCTGGCCGATGGCGACACACTGCATCCGCTGCAACGCGCCTTCATCGCCAACGACGCATTTCAGTGCGGTTACTGCACTCCGGGGCAGCTGTGCTCGGCCGTGGGCTTGATCAACGAAGGTAAGGCGCACGACCGCGACCAGGTACGTGAACTGATGAGCGGCAATATCTGCCGTTGCGGTGCCTATCCGCAGATCACCGATGCCGTGATGGAGGTGATGGGCAAGCTCAGCGACAGCAGCGACAGCGCGGCCACTCCGTGGACGCCAGGGACGGTGCCGGCATGATTCCGCTCACCTACACACGCCCGGACACCGTCGATGCGGCGCTTGGCGCCATTGCAGTGCGCAGCGGCGACACGCAGCCGGTGCCCTCCGAGGCACCGGTACGCTTCATCGCCGGCGGCACCAATCTGACCGATTTGATGAAACTGCAGCTGATGCGCCCCAGCAGTTTGATCGACATCAATCGGCTGCCGCTGGACAGCATCAGCACCCAACCCGACGGCGGCCTGCGCCTGGGTGCGTTGGCGCGCAATGCCGACACTGCATATCACCCGGAGGTGGAAACGCGTTACCCCTTGCTGAGCGCGGCGATTCTGGCCGGCGCTTCGCCGCAGATTCGCAACATGGCCAGCAATGGCGGCAACCTGCTGCAACGCACGCGCTGCATGTATTTCTACGACCATGCCACCCCGTGCAACAAACGCGACCCGGGCACCGGCTGCTCGGCCATTGGCGGGCTGACCAAATACAACGCCATTCTCGGCACCAGCGCGCATTGCATCGCCACGCATCCATCGGATATGTGCGTGGCATTGGCCGCGCTGGATGCCGTGGTGCACGTGCAGGGCGCCAATGGCGAGCGCGACATTCCGTTCGCGCAGTTCCACCGTCTGCCTGGCGATCACCCGGAACTGGATAGCACCTTGGCGCCGGACGAATTGATCGTGCATATCGATCTGCCCGATGCGCAGCGCTTCGTTGCGCATAGTGCCTACCTCAAGATCCGCGAGCGCCTCTCCTATGCGTTCGCGCTGGTGTCGGTGGCAGCGGCCCTGGATCTGGCCGACGACGGCAGCATTCGCGAGGTGCGTGTGGCACTGGGCGGCGTGGCCCACAAACCCTGGCGCAATGCCGATGCAGAGGCACCGCTGGTCGGCCAGCCGGCCACTGCCGACACCTTCGGCCGCCTGGCCGATGCGCTGCTGCAGGGTGCACAACCGCAGGGCGAGAACGCCTTCAAGCTGCCGCTGGCACGCCGCGCCATCGTGCGCGCATTGAGCGTTGCGCGCGAGGGCACCATCGACAACCGCGGGCGCACCAGTGCGCTGGAGGAATCGCCATGAACGCACGCATCCCCGACCTGTCCGACAGCGCGCTGACCCCGCCGGTTGCCGACAGCGGCACCGGCTATCGCCCCACCGGCACCGGCGTCACGCGCATCGACGGACGCGCAAAAGTCACCGGTCAGGCGCGTTATGCAGCCGAATGGCCGGTGCCGGACCTGGCCTATGGCGTGGTGGTCAACAGCAGCATTGCCAAGGGTGAGATCGTTGCCTTCCATCTGGATGCAGCACGCGCAGTCCCCGGCGTGCTGGAGATCGTCACCCATGAAAACCGCCCGCACATGCGCGGCATGGACCTGTTCTACAAGGACATGACGGCGCCGGCCGGCTCGCCCTTCCGTCCGTTGTACGACAACAAGATCTTGTACAGCGGCCAGCCCATCGCGCTGGTGGTTGCCGAGACCTTTGAAGCGGCGCGCCATGCCGCGCATCTGGTGGAAGTGGAGCTGTTGCAGGACCCGCACGACACCAACCTGATGACCAACCTGGACCGTGCACACGCGCCCAAGCCGCTGAAGGCCGGATTTTCGCCGCCGCCCAAGGACAAGGGCGATCCGCAGAGCGCATTCGACAATGCCGCGTGCCAGGTACAGGCCGACTACTACAGCGGCGTCGAGCACCACAACCCGATGGAATTGTTCGCTTCCACCGTCATCCGCGACGCCGACGGCCATTTCACCATTTACGACAAAACCCAAGGTTCGCAGAACAGCCGCTGGTACGTGTCGCACGTGTTCGGGCTGAGCAAGCGCAAGGTGACCGTGCGCAACCCGTACGTGGGAGGCGCGTTCGGCTCCGGGCTGCGCCCGCAGTATCAGTTGCCGCTGGCGGTGATGGCGTCGATCCTGCTGGATCGCTCAGTGCGCGTGGTGCTGACGCGGCAACAGATGTTCACCTTCGGCCACCGCCCGGAAACGCTGCAGCGGCTCAAGCTCGGCGCAGACCGCGACGGCACCTTGCGCTCGGTCTGGCATGAAGCCATCGCCGAAACCTCGCGCATCGAAGACTACGTGGAGGTGGTGGTCAACTGGAGCGGTCAGTTGTACGCCTGCGACAACGTGCACCTGGGCTACAAGTTGGTGAGTCTGGACCAATACAGCCCCATCGACATGCGTGCGCCCGGCGCCGCGCATGGTGTGCATGCGCTGGAAGTGGCGATGGACGAGTTGGCCTATGAGGTCGGCATCGATCCGTTGGCACTGCGCCTGAAGAACTACGCCGAGGTCAACCCGGCCGACGACAAGCCCTACTCCACCAAGGCGCTGCGCCAGTGTTACGAGCAAGGGGCAGAGCGCTTCGGTTGGGCGCAACGCCCCCTGCAACCGCGCGCGCGCAAGGAAGGCAGCGAGTGGGTGGGCTGGGGCATGGCCACCGGGCAGTGGGATGCGATGCAGATGTTCGCGCGCGCACATGCGGCGCTGCATGCCGACGGCCGTTTGGTGGTCAGCAGCGCAGCCAGCGACATCGGCACCGGCACCTATACGGTGATGGCGATGATCGCTGCCGAAGCGCTGGGCCTGCCCTTGGAGCAGGTGACGTTTCAACTTGGCGACTCCACTTTGCCGGTTGCGCCGATCGAAGGTGGCTCCTCGCACGTCACCACGGTGGGCTCGGCAGTGGATGGCGTGTGCGCAAAGCTGCGCAGACGTCTATTGCGCCTGGCCCAGGCCCTGCCGGACTCGCGCTTTGCCAAGGCCAAACCTGACGATGTGGTTTTTGCCGACGGCAAGCTGGCATTGCGGGCCGATGCCGGCAGCGCCATCGCCTTGACCGACCTGCTGCGCACTGCAGGGCTGGAGCAGATCGAAGATAAGTTCCTCCTGCTGCCGAACGTGCTCAAGCAACGCAAATACACCCGTGCCACGCACGGCGCGGTGTTTGTGGAGGTCCGGGTGGACGAAGAACTGGGCACGGTGCGGGTCACCCGCGTGGTCAGCGCCGTTGCCGCCGGGCGCATTCTCAATCCGATCACCGCACGCAGCCAGATTGTGGGGGGCGTGGTCTGGGGCATCGGCCAGGCGCTGCACGAGCACACCCAATCGGACCATCGCTTCGGCCGCTTCATGAATCACGACCTGGCGCTGTATCACGTCTCCGCCAACGCCGACATTCACGACATCGACGTGATCTTCGCCGACGAAGACGACCGCGTCGTCAGCAGCCTGGGTGCGAAGGGCGTGGGCGAGATCGGCCTGGTCGGCGTGTCTGCGGCGATCTGCAACGCCATCTTCCACGCCACCGGCAAGCGCATCCGCAGCACGCCGATGACGCCGGACAAGGTGATGGCGGACTGACCTGCAGCGTACGTTGCGCTTGCAGGCAATGCTTGGCGCCTTGGGTAGTGAAGTGAAGTGATCCCAACAGTCGGGCCCAATGCAGCGATGCATTGGGCCCGCTGCCATGTCGGTCAGACGCATGGCCGTGCGATAGCGCGGCAAATGCGGCGCATGCCACTCGCAACCCTGTCATGCGCAGCGTCCTCTGCCTTATGTGTCGATACCGCTCGTACGCACCTGCACAAGCGGTCGTGATCGACAGGCAGGCATGTGGGTGATCAGCCTGGGCAGGCAGCGGCAAGTCGACCGCGATGCCAGATACATCCCGCAACGCATCACAGCTTTCCGGCATCATCCGTTAGCTTCGTCCGTAGGCTGACGGGGGATCGCAGGCATGGCACTTCGTACGATGCGGCGCGGGCTTGCCAAACTGTTGGCCTATTGTCCGCGCAACACCTGCGCCAGAAACGGTGCGGTGCGGCTCCCACGATGGCGCGCCACGACATCCGGCGCTCCGGCCACCACGACCTTGCCGCCCGCACCGCCCGCGCCCGGCCCCATATCCAGCACCCAGTCGCTGCTGGCGGCCACGCGCATATCGTGTTCGACCACGATCACGGTGTTGCCTGCATCGACCAGCCCTTGCAACTGGGCCATCAAGGTATCCACGTCGGACGGATGCAGGCCGGTGGTGGGCTCGTCCAGCACGTAGACGGTGTCGCGCTTTTGGGCGCGTTGCAGTTCGGTCGCCAGCTTGATGCGCTGCGCTTCGCCACCGGACAGTTCGGTGGCCGGCTGGCCAAGACGCAGATAGCCCAGCCCCACTTCGCGCAACACCTGCAACGGGCGCAACACGCTGGCATCGTCGGCAAAGAAGATGGCTGCCTGATCCACCGTCATTTCCAGCACCTGCGCGATGTTGCGACCGCGTAGCGCGATCTCCAACGTCTTGGCGTTATAGCGCGCGCCGTGGCAGGTGGGACACGGTGCGTAGACGCTGGGCATGAACAGCAATTCCACATACACCGAGCCTTCGCCCTCGCAGGTGGCACAGCGGCCCTTGGCGACGTTGAAGGAGAACTGCCCTGGGTCGTAACGGCGCCGGCGTGCGGCGGGCGTGGCCGCAAACAGCTTGCGTACCGGGTCGAACAGGCCGGTGTAGGTGGCCAGATTGGAGCGTGGGGTACGGCCGATGGGTTTTTGATCCACGCGCACCAGGCGGCGCACCTGATCCAGCCCGGCAACAATTGCACCCTCCGACGGCACCTGCGTGCCGCGCTCCAGTGGATCCAGTGCTTCTTCGTCCTCTGCCTGCGCCTGCCCCAGATGGGCGGCCAGCAGTTCCACCAGCGCTTGACTCACCAACGACGATTTGCCCGAGCCGGACACACCGGTCACGGTAGTGAACACACCTAACGGCAGGTCCACATCCAGCGCGCGGACGTTGTTGCGGGTGATGCCGCGCAGCTGCAACCAACCGCGTGCCGCGCGCGCCTGGCGATGCACCTGCGGCGGCGTGCCGAACAGATAGCGCCGTGTGGAAGAGGCCTGCACCTGCTCCAATCCCGCGGGCGGCCCGCTGTAGAGCACCTGCCCGCCCTGCACGCCGGCTGCCGGGCCGACATCCACGATCCAGTCTGCATGGCGGATCACGTCCACTTCGTGTTCGACCACGAAGACCGAATTTCCGGCCGCCTTGAGTTGATCCAACGCACCCAGCAGTGCCTGCGCATCGGCGGGATGCAAGCCGGCCGATGGTTCGTCCATCACGTACACCACGCCGAACAACTGCGAGCGGATCTGCGTAGCCAGCCGCAGCCGTTGCAACTCGCCAGGCGACAAGGTGGGCGTGCTGCGCTCCAGGCTGAGGTAGCCCAGACCCAGCGCCTGTACGACGGCGATACGCGCGCGCAGATCCGCGGCGATGCGTTGCGCGGCGATCGCTTGTTCCGGATGTTGGCGCGCATCTTTACGCGTACCTTTGGATGGGGCGGCTTCGGCGGCGGGGCGCAGCAGCTCGGCCACCTCGTCCAGCGGGCGCCGCGACAGCTCCCCGATATCCAGCCCGGCAAAGGTGACCGACAAGGCCTCGCGGCGCAGGCGTTTGCCATCGCACTGCGGGCATTGCGTGCTGAGCAAATACTGCGCCACGCGCTTTTTCATCTGCGCGCTCTGGGTGGTGGCAAAGGTGTGCAGCACATAACGCCGCGCACTGGTAAAGGTGCCCATGTAGCTGGGCTCTTCCTTGCGCTTGAGCGCGCGTTTGACCTCGGCCAGGTCGTAACCGGCGTATACCGGCACCACCGGCTGTTCGTCGGTGAACAAAATCCAGTCGCGGGTCTTCTTCGGCAGCGTGTGCCATGGCACATCCACATCGATGCCCAGCGTGGTGAGGATGTCGCGCTGGTTCTGCCCATGCCATGCGCCCGGCCAGGCGGCGACCGCACGCTCGCGAATGCTCAGGCTGCGGTCCAGCACCATGGTCGCTTCGGTGGCGTCATAGATGCGCCCCAGGCCGTGACAGGTCGGGCATGCCCCCGCAGGCGTGTTCGGCGAAAAACCGTCGGCGTAGATGATCTCCTGCCCCGGCGGGTACTGGCCGGCACGCGAATACAGCATGCGCAACGAGTTGGAGATGGTGGTGACACTGCCCACCGATGAGCGTGCACTGGGCGCGCCGCGCGCCTGCTGCAAGGCCACTGCCGGTGGCAGGCCATCGATGGAATCCACCTCCGGCACGCCTACCTGGTCGATCAGCCGCCGCGCATACGGCGAGATCGAATCCAGATAGCGCCGCTGCGCTTCGGCAAAGATGGTGCCGAACGCCAACGACGACTTGCCCGAGCCGGAAACGCCGGTGAACACCACCAGCGCATCGCGGGGGATATCCACATCCACGTTCTTGAGATTGTGCTCGCGCGCGCCGCGCACGCGCACCAGGCCAGTGGAAGACGTCGCGTTTGACATGACTACCGAAACCAGAGATCGACAAGACGCCAGCCTAGCGTGCGCGCCATGCAGCCGGTGTCAGCGATGGTGATCGAGCGCAGGCAACACCCAAGGTGCCAGACGCTGCAGGGCGCATGCGGTGGCAGACGAGGCACGGGACGCATTCGTCAGATGGAGGGCGGACAGGGCGCAGCAACACATCTGCGCGTCGTACCTGCCGCTGCCGGACGTACCGCCGTCTCCCAGCGGCGCTCAGCCCAGCGCATGTGCCGGCGTCACCTGCTCACCGGTGTCGGCCAGGGCATGCATGCGCGTCACCACGCCACTGAACAACCGCGCGGTGGCGGCATTGCGTGTACGGAAGACCTCTTCCAGCGCGGCGTAATACCACAGCGTGCCTTCGCGCCCGGCAGTGAACACATCGAAGATGCCCTGACCGACGGCAGGATTTTCCAGGTCCTGCACGATGCTGCGCGCGTTATAGAGCTTGTCGCAGCCGGACACCAGCAGCGCGCGCTCGGGCGTCTTGCGCAGGTGCGCAAGATAGGCCTGCTTGCGCTCGCGCCAATCGCGTTTGCGTGCGCGCTCGCTGTTGTCCACCTCGGCCTTGTCTTCGGCAGTGGCATCGGTGCAAGCCATCACGATATCGGCCACCGCATCGCCGAACTGCGCACGGATCGAGGCCTCGTGCCCGCCACCGCAGTCTTCCACCACATCGTGCAGCAGGCCGGCGATGGCTTGTTCCTCATCGCCGCCGCATTCCAGCACCAGCGTCGAGACACCCAGCAAATGACTCAGGTAGGGCACCTGCGTGCCCTTGCGCACCTGCCCGGCGTGAGCGATGCGCGCGTAGTCCACGGCCAGGGCGTAGCGTTCGGTGAGAGCGGTCATGGGGCATCCGATGCGAGCGATGCGCCTAGTATCGCCGAGCCCGACTGCCGACAGGTGAGGATGCTGCCATGAGCGATTCAGGCTCAATCCCACGCGATTGCGGCCGATAGGTCTAGGCTGCACCTACGCTGTTCGATGACCTGACGCCATGACCACGCTTCCTGTCTGCAAAGCCTGCCGCGACGGCCAGGACTTCCCCACCGCGATCACCATGGCCTTCCAGCCCATCGTGGACGTGTCCACCCGCAGCATCTACGCAGGCGAGGCGCTGGTGCGCGGCCTCAACGGCGAGTCGGCCGGCAGCATCCTGGCCGCAGTGGATGAGCGCAATCGCTACGCATTCGACCAGGCCTGCCGCATCAAGGCAATCGAATGCGCTGCGCAGATTGGCTTGCCGGCGCTGCTGTCGATCAACTTCATGCCCAACGCGGTCTATAACCCCGAGCATTGCCTGCGCGCCACGCTGTCGGCCACTGCGCAATACGGTTGGCCGCTCGACGCCATCATCTTCGAGGTCAGCGAACAGGAACATCTCACCGATCCGGCGCATCTGCTCGGCATCCTGCGCACCTATCAGGCGCGCGGCATGAAAACGGCCATCGACGACTTCGGCGCCGGCTACGCCGGGCTCGGCCTGCTGGCCGAGTTCCAGCCGGATCTGCTCAAGCTGGACATCGCCCTGGTCCGCGGGATCGACACCGACCGCAGCCGCCAGGCCATCGTGCGCCACGTGACGCGCATGTGCGAAGAACTCGGCATCGCCGTCATTGCCGAAGGCATCGAACAACCCGATCAATACCGCGCCCTGCGCGACCTGGGCATCCACCTGCAGCAAGGGTATCTGTTCGCCAGACCGCAGATCGGCGAACTGCCGAAGGTGCATTGGCCGCAGTAAGCTCACGCTTGTGCGTATGAACTAAGCAACTCAGCGCACCTAGCAGCAGGCGCCACTCGCCGTAACAGACCCACAACATCCGAACACAGCGGCAATGAAACGTGCGGAAGCCGCTCTTACGATTCCCTAATCCCGACTCCCGATTCCCGATTCCCGGCCGCCTCGCAAGCCAGCAGCGACCGCCGAACACCACGCGGCGCCGCTCACACATACCGCGGAATCGGCCCCAGCTGCGGCGTCTGATCCGGCAGCTCCACTTCCACTTCGTCCACATAGCACCAGCCCCAGCCTTCAGGCGGGTCGTAGCCTTCGATGATGGGGTGGCCGGTGGCGTGGTGATGCGCGGTGGCGTGGCGGTGGGGCGAATCGTCGCAACACCCGACATGGCCGCAGCTGCGGCACAGGCGCAGATGCACCCAGACACTGTCGATGGCCAGGCACTCCTCGCAGCCACGCGCACTGGGGGTGACTGCATGGATTTGATCAGTATGGCGGCAGTGCTGGCTCATGCGCTGGTCGACTCCTGGGTGGCGCTGGCAAGTTCGGAGACCGGCACCGGGTTGGCCTGATGGGCGAGGTACTGATGGATCTGCGCGACCACGGCGGCGCCCTCGCCCACTGCGGCCGCCACGCGCTTGACCGAACCCGCACGCACGTCGCCGATGGCGAACACGCCAGGGCGATTGGTTTCCAGCGGCAGGCACGCCGGTACGCCGTCGCCACGCGCGGTGCCGGTCATGACAAAGCCGCGTTTGTCGGTGTCCACGCAGTCCTGCAGCCAACCGGTGTTGGGATCTGCCCCGACGAACAGGAACAGGTGCCGCAACGCCACGCGCGCGGTTGCACCGTCCTTGCGGGTGCGCAACACCGCGGCCTGCAGGCCGCGCTCGGGGTCGCCTTCCAGCGCGGCCACTTCGGTGCCGGTGTGCAGCTGCACGTTCGGCAACGCGGCGATGCGCTCGATGAGGTATTGCGACATCGAGCTCTCCAGCCCATCGCCCCGAATGATCAGGTGCAGTTCCTTGACCCGCGGCGCCAGGAACGCCACCGCCTGCCCTGCAGAATTGCCGCCGCCCACCAGCGCCACCACGCCGCCTTCGCACAGGCGCGCCTCCACCGGCGAGGCCCAGTACGAGACACCGTGGCCTTCGAAGCGATCCAGGCCCTCGATCTCCGGGCGCCGGTAGCGCGCGCCCGAGGCGATTACCACCGTGCTGGCCAGCAACTGCTTGCCATCGGCAAGATCCAGCTTCAGCGCGCCATCGTCGCGGCCGCATTCCAGCGTGGCCGCTTCGATCGGAATCGCCAGTTCCGCGCCGAATTTCAGCGCCTGGTTGTAGGCGCGCCCGGCCAGCGCCTGCCCGGAAATGCCGGTGGGAAAGCCAAGATAATTTTCGATACGCGCCGAGGCACCGGCCTGCCCGCCGATGGCGCGTTGGTCCAGTACCAGCACCGACAAGCCTTCGGATGCGGCATACACCGCCGTCGCCAGGCCGGCAGGGCCGGCGCCGACAATCGCCACGTCGTAGCGTTTGTCCGGGTCGATGTCCGGCGTCATGCCCAGGCAATGCGCAGCTTCGGCATCGCTGGGCTGGCGCAGCACGCGCCCGCTCGGGCACACCATCACCGGTAGGTCGTGCTCCTGGATACCCAGGCGCTCCACCAACGCGCGGCCTTCGTCGTCGGAGACATCCATCACCGTGTTGGGGTAGCCGTTGCGGGTCAAAAAGCCCTGCAAACGGGTCAGATGCGGATCGTCAGGCTCGCCGATCAGCACCGAACCCGACGCATCGCCCTCGATCAGCCCAACGCGGCGCAGGATCAAGGCACGCATCACCACTTCGCCCACTTCGGCCGAACTGATCATCAGCGCGCGCAGATGCGCAGTATCGAATGGCAGCGCCAGGCAGCCTTCCGGCCCGGCACGTCCAGCCGCCAGCGACGCGCGCCCGGCCAGCTGACTCACCTCGCCGGTGAACTGGCCGGGCGTGTGCCGGGTGATCGGCTTTTCGTTTCCCAGTCCGTCGCGGCGCACCACTTCGATGGCGCCCTCCAGCACCACCCACACCGGCGCATGGGCATCGCCGACCTCGAACACGGGGTCGCCCGCGTCGAACCGTTGCGCCGGCCCGCTGGCAAAGCGCCGGGTGATCGACAATTGGCCCGCGTCCAGCTCGGGAAACATCTGATGGTGGCGGGTCTGGTCCAAAGACATGGAGGGGCGACGCGGCTAGGGATCACATGCAAGCATGGGCAGTGGTGATGGCAATGGCAATCACCCGAAATGGTAACTGATGGCCACGACAGCGCGCAGATGCCAGGCACGCGTAGGCGAGCGAGCGCTGCTGCCGGTCAGGCGCACGCAGCTGCTGTAAAGATCGCATGCGCCCAGCATGCGGGACATCCAGCACAAAAATAACCTAGCGAGCAGCCCTCAGGCCGGGGGCGAACCGCACATGGCAAACGCAGTGCGGTGCATCCAGCACGAAGCAACGGCCGTGCGTCTCCGGCAGCAGCACAGGCGGTTTGCAAGCTGCCAATCAATCGAGCCCAAGCCTGTGCCTTACGATCGCACAGGCTCCCAGTGTGGCCCATGTTGCCCGGCCGCCATGCGCTGGGCCGGGCGCACGCGAAACACCACACTGATGCGCTCGCCCACCGCGCGCGCGGTCTTGGCAATGCCGTGCGCGTGCGTGTGTTGCGAGGCGTGGCTCATCGCCAGCAGGCTCCCCGGCGCCAGCTCCAGCGCAACCGCCCGCGTGCTGCCGTCCTTGGCGCGCAGTTGCATCCGGCGCGGTGCACCCAGCGACAGCAGCGCGATCGGGTGCGGTGCCACCAGCGTGTGCAATGCGTCGTGATGCATTGCCACGCTGTCGCGCCCATCGCGGTACAGATTCAAACCTACCGCGTTGTATGGCGCCGGGAGCACCGCCTGCACCGCATCGAGCAAGCGCTGCAGCGGCAATCCCGCAGGCCATGCATCATCCAACCGATACGAGGCCAGCAAGCGCGGTACGTCCACGACCCGTTCGTACATTTCGCGGCGCTGGCTGCGCCAATCGGCGCCATCGCGCAATGCGTCGAACGCCTCCTGCGCAAGTGCGGGCGGCAACAGCTGCGGCCAGTAGCGCACGCCGCCTTGCTGGTCGTGCAGCACCTGCAGCGGTGCGATGGGAGCGTTGAACAGATCCATCGGCGCGATATGCGGGCGCCTGCCGCCGATTTCAGCGCCACGCTGTCATCACGCGTGGCGCCAGCCCGACCAGTTCAGCTTCACGCTACGGTACGCAAAGCGGCGCACCGTGTTCACGCACGACGATCAAGCATGCCTGCTCGTTTCGTGGAGACATCGCATGCATCGCACCCCTCCTGCCCACGTGGTGATTTCCGGCGCGTCCAGCGGCATCGGCCAAGCCACTGCAGAAGCATTCGCCGAACAAGGCGCCCGCCTGGTGTTGGCTGCACGCGGCCAAGAAGCCCTCAATGCGGTTGCCGAACGCTGCCGTGCGCGCGGTGCCGAAGTCTTGGTGGTGCCCACCGACGTCAAACAGGCCGAACAGGTCAAGGCACTGGCCACCAGCGCGCAGAGTTTTCTGGGCCGCATCGACCTGTGGTTCGGCAATGTCGGGGTGGGCACGGTCGGCAAATTCCACGAGGCACCGATGGAAGCAAGCGCGGCCGTCATCCACGCCAATCTGCTCGGTCGCATGCACGACGCCCATGCCGCCATCCCCATCTTCGTCGAACAAGGCCACGGCATCTTCGTCAACATGATCTCTTCGGGCGGCTTTGCATCCACGCCGTTTGCAGCGACGTACGGCGCCAGCAAATTCGGCCAGCGCGGCTTTTCCGAAGCGTTACGCGCCGAGTTGAGCGACTACCCGCATATCCACGTGTGCGATGTGTACCCGTACTTCGTCGACACGCCAGGCCTGACCCATGGCGCCAATTACGTGGGCCGCCGCATCAGCGGGCCGCCGTTGATGCTGGACACCCGCACCGTCGCGGCAGCTGTCGTGCGCCTGCTGGACCGGCCACGCAACACGGTGGTGTTGGGCACCGCCGTCCATGCGATGCGCCTAGGTCATGCGCTGGCACCGCAGACCCTGGCGCGCGCCATGTACCGTATCTTCAAGCGGTATTTTGCGCAGGCACCACAGGTGGCGCGATCCAGCGGCAATGTGTTCGCAGCGCCCGGCATTGCCGGCGGCATCGACGGTGGCTACCGGCGGCGCCCCGCGTTGCGGGCACGCTCTGCGCGCGACAAGATGTTGATCGGTGCGGCCGCTGCAGCAGTAACGGGTTTGGCAGTGCTGGCTTTACGACGCAAGTGAGTCGCTGAAGTCTGCAATGCCGTGCCGACAATTGCGCGTTTGCCGGCGATTTCCAGACGCTGCGGCAACGCGGGAAAGTAGACCAGCCTCAATGCGACACCACCGCAGCAAGCGCGTGCGCCGCCGTGCATGCCGATCGGCACACATCGTGACGCCGTGAGTGATCAGCGAACCCAACCATGGCCGCGAGGGCCATCGCACCCTCCAAGAGCGGCTAACAAACGTAGCGCGCAGCCGTCGGGTGGGCGCGGACGGCGCGCTCACCACCGCAGTGTCCGCGTGGTACATGCCGATTCCGGGCACCGGCCGCGCCCGCCTGGCGGCTAAGCAATGGCTTTTGTTGGCGGCTCCAGGGTGTAGCGCGCCCACGCAGCTGTGCTACGGTCCGGCGCTGCATCCGCCTGGAGCATCTGCATGTCGCCTCGCTTGATCGCCCCGCGTCGGGCCCGTTGGCTGGCAGTGCTTGCCGCTGTCGTCGCAGTTTTCGGCAACGCCGCGCCGCGCACGCCTGCAACTGCCTTCGACGCGGTAGACCCGTTCATCGGCACCGGCGGCGAAGGCCATACCTATCCTGGCGCCACGGTGCCATTCGGTATGGTGCAGCTGAGCCCGGATACGCAAATCAAGCCGCGCAAGGACGCCTACGGCTGGGCGGCCGGCTACCGGCACAGCGACACCACCATCGTCGGGTTCTCGCACACGCATTTTTCCGGTTCCGGGCATTCGGATCTGGGCGACATCCTGCTGATGCCGCAAGCTGGCGCCATCAAGTTGGAACGCGGCGATGCCAGCAAGCCGGGCAGCGGCTATACCGCGCAGTTCGACCACACCAGCGAACAGGCGCAGCCCGGCTATTACGCAGTGACCCTGAAGGACCGCAACATCCGCGCCGAACTCACTGCCAGCGCGCGTGTGGGCGTGCACCGCTACCAATTTCCGAAAGGCACGCCGGCGCATGTGCTGGTCGACCTGCGCACCAGCCTGTACGACTACCCCGGCAAGGTGCAGTGGTCGCGGCTGCGGGTGCGCAGCGATGGCACGGTGACCGGCTTTCGCGAAACGCGCGGTTGGGCGCCCGGCCGGCAGCTGTATTTCGCCATGCGCTTCTCGCGCCCGCTCACTGCCACGCAACTCCATGACACCGAACAGGACATCCCCTACAAGGGGTTCCCACCGCCGGGCGAAAAGAATCCTGCGCAGCGCGCGCAGATCGAAGGCCGGCAACTGGTCGGTGTATTCGATGTCGCCAACGACGGCACGCCACTGGTGGTGAAGGTGGCGCTCTCGCCGGTCAGCGAGGCCGGTGCCATCGCCAACCTCGATGCCGAAATGCCCGGCTTCGATTTCGATCGCGTACGCGCCGATGCACGCGCGCAATGGACGCAGGCGCTGTCGGCGATCGATGCACAAGGCACCACGCAACAACGCACCCAGCTCTACACTGCGCTGTATCACACCCTGCTGGGACCAACGCTGTTCATGGACAGCGACGGCCGCTACCGCGGGCCAGACAATGCGGTGCATCAAGCAACTGGCTGGACCAACTATTCCACCTTCTCGCTGTGGGACACCTACCGCGCCCTGCATCCACTGCTCACCCTGGTGCAGCCGGCACAACGCAGCAGCGACGTGGTCAATTCGCTGCTCGCCTCGCGTCGCCAAAGCGCCTACGGCATCCTGCCGGTATGGGCATTCCACGGCCTGGAAACCTGGTGCATGATCGGCTACCACGCCGTCCCGGTGATTGCCGACGCGTACATGAAAGGCATCGGCGGCTTCGACGCAGAGGAAGCCTTGCAGGCCATGGTCGCCAGCGCCAACTACGGCCCGTACGATGGCATTGCGCAATACCGTGAGCTGGGCTACGTGCCCATCGACGAAGAAGGCGAAGCCGCATCCAAGACGCTGGAATACGCCTTCGACGACTGGACCATCGCGCGCATGGCCGACAAGCTCGGCAAGCCCGCCATCGCCGCAGAATTCAGCCAGCGCGCCGGCAACTGGAAGCATGCCTTTGACCCGGCCACCGGCTACATGCGCGCGCGCACCCGCGCCGGCACCTTCCGCGAGCCGTTCGACCCGTCTGCCAGTGGCTACGGCAGCGACTACACCGAAGGCAACGCGTGGCAATACTCCTGGTACGTGCCGCAGGACGTGGCCGGGCTGGCTGCCGCGCATGGCGGCGACGACGAATTGCTTGCCCGGCTGGATGCGGTGTTCGATGCGAAGGTGGACCCGAAGATCTTCGAGCACATGGAAGACATCACCGGCCTGATCGGCTGGTACGCGCACGGCAACGAACCCAGCCATCACGTTGCCTATCTGTATGCGTACGCAGGCCAACCGTGGCGCACGCAGGCGCGCCTGACCCAGATCATGCGCAGCCAGTATCACGCAGGGCCCGAGGGCCTGGCCGGCAACGACGACCTCGGCCAGATGTCGGCCTGGTACGTGTTCACCACGCTGGGCTTCTATCCGGTGGCGCCCGGCAGCAACCAGTACATCATCGGCCGCCCGTTCCTGCCGCGCGCTACGCTAAACCTGCCCAATGGCAAACGTTTCGCGATCATCGCCGAGGGCTTGAGCGATGCACGCAGCTACGTCGGTAGCGCCACGCTCAATGGCAAACCACTGACTCGCGCTTACGTTACGCACGAGGAAATCCAGGCCGGCGGTGAACTGCGTTTCCGGATGCAGGCGACACCGAATCAGCAGTGGGCCACCGACCCAGCGCAGCGGCCGTATTCGATGTCGGCGCAGCTGCAATGATCCGACGCAATTGCAAGGTAGCGGCCGGATGATCCTGTAGCGATGCAACCGCAGCAGATGCGGTGTCTGCGCGGCCACGAGCTGATGTTCGCTAGGTCGGTAGCGGCATTCGCAGTGGCACTCGGTTTCTGACTCGGTAACAGATCCGCATGCGCAAGCCGCACGCAGCGCGTTCCACCACCGCTGCCATGTCGCCAGCAGTGCCAGCGCCGTCGATTCCTGCATGACGCACGCGCTTGTCTGCCGTCAGTTTCTGAATGCGACGTTTTCAAAGCCGAGGTGATCGCACGGCGTGCACCGCCGTCACGCATTCACATGATGCACAACTTTCGTTCACTGATACGCATCGCCTCGCTTTCCACACTCCCCGTCATCGGTACGCACAATGACTGCGTGCCTGCCCTTCCCCCAATGCAGGAGAGCGTGCATGTCCGGCAGCAAGAATCAGTACGAAATGCAGAACCCGTTGACCCAGTTTCCGCAGCCGCAATTTCCGCACCAAACCCAGCAGGCTCCGGGCACCATCCACGAACTGCAGCCCAAGGCAGACCATGGCGAGCACAGCTACAAGGGCTTTGGTCGTCTGCAGGGCCGCAAGGCCCTGATCACCGGCGCAGATTCCGGCATCGGGCGCGCCACCGCCATTGCCTTTGCACGCGAAGGTGCGGATATCGTGCTCAATTACCTGCCTGAAGAAGAACAGGACGCAGCCGAAGTGGTGCAGCTTATCCAGGCAGAAGGGCGCAAAGCCATCAGCGTCCCGGGTGACCTCAAGAACGAGGCGTTTTGCACCGAACTGGTGGACCGTGCAGTGAAAGAGCTCGGCGGACTGGATGTCCTGGTCAATATCGCGGGCAAACAGACCGCCGTGAAAGACATCGCAGACATCACGACCGAGCAGTTCGACGCCACCTACAAGACCAACGTCTATGCGATGTTCTGGCTGTGCAAGGCCGCCATCCCGCATTTGCCGCCGGGCGCATCCATCATCAACACCGGCTCGATCCAGTCGTACCAGCCCTCGCCGACGCTGCTCGACTACGCCTCCACCAAGGCGGCCATCGTCAACTTCACCAAGGGCCTGGCGCAGCAAGTTGCCGAGAAGGGGATCCGCGTCAACGCAGTCGCGCCCGGACCGGTGTGGACGCCGCTGCAGCCCAGCGGTGGTCAGCCGCCGGAAAAGATTCCCGATTTCGGCTCGGAGACGCCGCTCAAGCGCGCCGGCCAGCCGGTAGAAATGGCGCCGCTGTATGTGATTCTGGCATCGCAGGAATCGAGCTACGTCACCGGCGAAGTGTTCGGTGCCACCGGCGGCCTGCTGTTGTCTTGAGCCGTCCCGGCGCCGAGTTTCAGCGTGATGCCACCGGCACCTTGCCAATCGCCGCTTATGCGGCGATTGGCGACGGGCGCTCGGTGGCGTTATGCGGTGCCGATGGCAGCATCGATTGGTGGTGCGTGCCGAAGATGGACTCGCCGCCGTTGTTCGATCGCCTGTTGGATGCAGGCGAAGGCGGCTATTTTGCCCTCACGCCGCAACAGCTGCAGCAGGTACAGCGCCGATACCGCGATGGCAGCAATATTCTCGAAACGACCTTCAGCACCGCAACCGGCAGCGCACGTCTGACCGAGTCGCTCAACAGCGGCGAAGCCGGCCGGCTGCCGTGGTCGGAACTTGCGCGACGCATCGAAGGTCTCGAAGGCCGCGTTGTCTTCGACCTGATCTACCGCCCCGGTACACGTGCCGGAGAAGCCACTCCCTGGCAAAGCGAGACGCCGACGGCCGTGTGCATCACGTCGGCCCGCTCATGACCATGCTGCGCTACGACACGGAGGCAGCGCAGCTGGTGCACTGCGACGACCGCGGTGTGCACGCCACGCTGGCGATCCGCGCAGGCCATACACAGGTCGTTGCGTTGCTGGCCGCCGAAGAAGATGCGCTCCCGGTGCCCGCGCTGGAAGACATCGGTGGGCGCATCGAGCGCAGCGATCAGGAATGGCGCGAGTGGAGCGGCAACCTGTCTTACGCCAACAGTTACCACGATGCGGTCGTGCGCTCTGCGCTGGCGCTCAAGTTCCTGTGGTTTTCGCCTACCGGCGCCATCGCCGCTGCGGTCACCACGTCATTGCCGGAGCAAATTGGCGCAAATGGCAATTGGGATTATCGCTATGCCTGGGTCCGCGATGCCGCCTACACCACCAAAGCCTTCCTGCGCGTGGGCGCATTGGCCGATGCCAAGGCCGCGTTTAGCTGGTTGATGCGCACCATCCGCCAGCATCGGCCTGGCGTGCGCCCCTGCTACACCCTGGATGGCGCGTTGGTGCCGGACGAACGCGAGATCGACATTCCCGGTTATTGCAATACGCGCCCGGTGCGCGTTGGCAACACCGCCAATAACCAGCTGCAGCTGTGCCTGTACGGCGATATCTTCGAAATGGCCGCGCGCTTTCTTGATGCCGGGCACATCCTGGACCAGGAAACCGCACGCCAGTTGTTCGAGCTCGGCAACGAATGCGCCAACACCTGGATGCGCAAGGACGCCGGCTTCTGGGAACTGGAAACCGCCGAGCATTACACCATGTCCAAAGTGGAATGCTGGCTGGCGCTACGCCGCGCCAGCGAGCTGGCCAAGGCCGGCCATCTCTCCACCGCGATGCTGCCACGCTGGGAACGCGAACAGGCGCGGATTCTCGAGTGGATCGACATGCACTGCTGGTCCGACGCCAAGCAGGCTTACACCTTCTACGCGGGCACCGGCGACCTGGACGCAAGCCTGCTGTTGGCCTCGCGCTTTGGGCTGGGCGGGCCGCGCCGCGAGCGCATGATCGCCACCCGCAATGCCATTGCCTCAGAACTTGGCAGCGACGCATTGCTGCACCGCTACAGCGGCATGCAACAACGCGAAGGCGCATTTATTGCCTGCTCGTTCTGGCTGGTGGAAGCCTATGGCCTGCTCGGCGAGCGTGCTGAAGCCAGGCGCTTGTTCGAACAGTTGCTGGAACGGCTGGGCAACGATGTCGCGCTGATGCCGCAGATGCTGGACACGAGCACGGGCGCCGCGCTGGGCAACGTCCCGCAAGGCTTGAGCCACCTCGCGCTGATCCACGCGGCGCTGGCCGTGGATGGCGAATAAGCGAAGCGCAGCATCTGTCGCCTTCACCAGGCTGTTATCGCCGCAAACTCCTTCTCCCATCGGCAGAAGGAGCACGCCCGGTGGATGCAGCTGCGCCAGAACGCAGCTCAACCAAATGCGTCGATTCGCTTACTGCGCCAGTACCACGGTCTGGATCGCATGCGCCGGAATCTCCAACGTGCTGGATGCCTCGCCCACATACAGGTTGTAGGCGATCGCAACGTCGCCGGCATTCATGACCACCATGGCGAGGCTGCCATCGGTGTTGAGGAACGCCGTGGTCGCCAGATTGCTACGGCTGCTGGCTGAGCTGACCCGCCGTGCGCCCGGCCGGATGAATTTGGAAAAGTGGCCGATATACCAATAGCTCGGCGTATAGATCACCTCGCCCGTGCGCGTATCGGCATGCACCGGCGCAAAGCAGTAATTGCCCACGTGGTTCGGCCCACCATGCTGGTCGAGCAGAACGTTCCAGTCCGTCCAGCCCACTGCGCCATGATTGAGGTCGTTGATGATGGCCGTGCCGTAGCGTTCGCCATTGGGCCAATACTGCAATTTGGCCGGGTCGAACTTTTCCACCGCCGCTTCGGTCAACAGCAAGTGCTTGTCCGGGTACGCCTGCGCCACTGCCGCCACGTTCTCCACCATCGGCTCGAATCCGGCCCAGGTTTCATACCAATGGAAGCCCATGCCCCATGCATATTTTGCCGCCTCCGGATCGTCGAAGATCACATGCGCGCGGTGCACCATCATGTCGCGGTTGTGGTCCCACACGATGATCTTGCGCTCGCCATAGCCGGCGTGGGCCATGGTGGGCCCGAGATGGTTTTTCAGGAAATCGCGTTCTTCTTCTGCCGAAAACAGCATCGACTCCCAGGTCTGTACCGCCATCGGCTCGTTCTGCAGGCTGATGCCCCAGATCGGGATGCCCGCTTTTTCGTATGCCGCGATAAACCGCGTGTAGTAGCTTGCCCAGGCCTGCGCGTACTCGGGCAATAGCTTGCCGCCCTTGAGCATGGTTTTGCTGTCTTTCATGAAGGCCGGCGCGCTCCATGGGCTGGCAAACGTGGTGAGCTTGCCGCCGGCCGCCGCAATCGCCTGGCGCAACATCGGGATGCGGTACTTGGCATCGTGCTTGACCGAAAAACTCTTCAGCGCCGCGTCGCCCTCCTTGATGTAGGTGTAGCTGCCGCTGCTGAAATCCGAGCTATGGATGGTGGTACGCGCCAGCGTATAGCCAATGCCCTGCTGCGGATCGTAGTACGCCGTGAGCAGCGCACGTTGCGTACGCTTGGGCAGCTTGGCAAAGGTCTCTGCGCTGGAATCGGTGATCGCGCCACCGATACCCAGCACCTGCTGAAACTGCCGCTGCGGATTGACGAAGATGGAGTTTTCTTTTTCGGTCAATGCATGGCCGGCGACAGGAGCGGCCGCCGTGCTGGCGCGCATCTGTTGCGTGGCGCCTTGAGAGCTGGTGTAGATACGCAACGCGCCATCGTTGTTCGTCGCTGGTGGGCTGGCATCCGATGCTGCCAGAGCTGCCGCGTGTGCCATGGCCGCCGTTGCGGCGCTCGCGCTGCTCGCCGTGCCCAGCCCCATCCCCAGCATTCCCACCACCGACCACGTCATCGCTCGCTTCACCGCGCACCCTCCCAGGTAGATCGCGCAAGCCTAACCGACCAACGCGCCGCAACATCGCCTTCCAAACGAGCGCAAGCGCGAATCGAGCTTCCCTTTGCTCTCTGGGACATCGTCCCCCTTGATGGGGGAGAAGGTGGCGCGCAGGGCCGGATGAGGGGACGTGCACCCGTGGCGATGCCTGCAGTTTGTGATGCATCACAAACTGCAGGAAATACAAGACTTCAATCTGCACCAATCCCAGCAACAGCACCCTCACCCCAACCCCTCTTCCGCAGGGAAAGGGGCGTGATCACCTACGCGACAAACGATCCAGGATGCCTGGCACTTCCGGCGGGATCTCGCGCGCCAAGAAGCCCACCGTGCCGATGCGCTTTGCCAGTTGCTTGCCCGCCGCCGCATGCACGAACACGCCCCATAGCGCAGCGGTCAATGCATCGCTGCCCCGTGCAGCGAACCCTGCGATCAATCCGGCCAAGGTATCGCCAGAGCCCGACGTGCCCAGCCCAGGCACGCCACCGCGATGCACCCACAACGCACCGTCCGGCCCGGCGATGAAGCTGTCCGCGCCCTTGACGATCACCACGCTGCGCATCTTCCGCGCGAAGGTCAGCGCATACTCGCCGGGCGCCGCTTCCACTGCAGCCTTGTCGTCGCCGGCGAGCGTTGCCATTTCGCCGGCATGCGGCGTCAGGACAAATGGGCGCCCAGGCGGCGCACGCAAGCTGCGCGACAACGCACCGGCGTCCAACACCAAGGGACAGACCGCCTTTGCAGCGGCCAGCCTGACCAGCGCCCTTGTCGTTGTGGTGGACGCCATGCCCGGCCCGATCACGGCGGCGTCGCAGGCTGCCAGCGCCGCATCCAACGCACGGTGCCCGCGCGTGATCTCGCCCTGCCCGTTCTGCCCCAGCCCCAGCACCAATGCCTCGGGCACCGCCAGGGCCATGGCCGGTGCCACGCTGGCAGCGGTGGCGATCTGCAATTTGCCGGCGCCCGCGCGCAATGCAGCTTCTCCGGCCAGCAATGCCGCACCGGGCACGCGCATCGAGCCACCCACCACCAACACGCGCCCCCGCTGCTCCTTGTCGCCGCCGGGCGATGGCAGCGGCATCGCACGCAATGCAGCAGCGCTCAGCGTGCGAAGGCGTGCGGCAGCCATCAGCGCGCTCCAGCCGGGCGGTCGGATTCGGTGGTCACCGGCGCATCGGCCAGCTCTGGCGGTACGAACTTGGTGCGCACCAACTGCAGCGATTGCCCATCGGCCGCGGCCGCATATTCGGTGACGCCACAATTGGGCACATCGCCTTCGCGGTCGATGGCCAGGATGGTGGCCTCGTCCATCCGCTCGATCAGGTAACGGAAGCAATTGACGATCACCTGGTGCCCCACGATCAGCACGCGCGCACCTACATGATTGCGCTGCAGGTCGCCCACGATGCTGCGCAAGCGAAAGATCACATCGCACCAGCTCTCGCCACCAGGCGGGCGGAAATAGAACTTGCCCACCAGCTTGCGCTGCTCGGCCAGCTCCGGAAACGTCGCCAGGATGCCGGACGTGGTGTAGCGGTCGAGCACGCCGAATTCTTTCTCGCGCAGCCGCTCGTCCACGCTGACCGCATCGGCCGGCCGGCCGAGCGCACGCGCAACCGCAGCGGCGGTCTGCCGCGCGCGCACATAGGTCGAACTCAGGATCAAGGTCGGCCGCTCGTGTTCGGGGAGCCCAGCCATCCACGCGCCCAAGGCCTCGGCCTGGCGCTCGCCCAGCGCCGAGAGCGGCACGTCCGCATCGCGATGCTCCAGGTCGATCAACGTCGCGCCATTGGACTCGGCCACATCGCGCGCCACGTTGCCTGCGCTTTGCCCATGCCGCACCACCCACAGGCGCGCCGGCCACTGCGCCGACACCCCCGCAACCGCACTGTGCTCACTCACACCCATCTCCTGCATCACGTCGGCACCACGTGTCGCACAGCCGCCGTGAACGGGTGGTCGACCATGCGTGCGGCCATGCGCCGCCGCGCTACCGGTGTCATGCATGAGCCCGCACACGGTGCATGCCGCAGGGAACATGCGCCATGGCACGGACCAGCGCCGCTCCAACGGATGCGTAACCCTGGCTCGGTATACTGCAGCCCCCCGCCACGCCGCTCGCCCATGTCCAACGTCCTTCAGCTGCGCACCGCAAAACAGCGCGAAGAGCTCCTGCTAGACGACGTACTGGATGCCGCCGAACGCTGCATCGACGAGATCGGCCTTTCGGCCACCAGCTTCGAACTCATCGCCGAACGCACCCGTCTGTCATGCGGCAGCCTGCTGCAGCGCTTCGAAGACAAGGACGCGCTGGTGCGCGCATTGCTCGAACGCAACTACATGCGCGCCATCCGTCAGATGTGGCTGGTGGAACGCCCGGCCAACGTGCACGTGGTGGACTTCATCGCCGGCCTGCTCGAAGACTGGCTGCTGCAGGAAATCAACATCAAGCGCACCCGCATCGACCTGGAGCTGCACCTGGCCACCCTGCGCGACCCGGTGCTGGCCGCCTTCATGCGCCGGCAGAGCGCATCGCTGATCGAACACCTCAGCGCATTGCTCAAGCGCCTGCTCCGCGGCCATACCGACACCGCCAGCAGCGAACACGAATTCCAGGCCCGCGTCTTCGCCGTCGCTGCCATGTGCGGCGGCCTGCACAGCGTGATGACCAGCGGCATGGAACTCAACCGCATGCATCTGCAGTTGATCCTGCGGGAGAGTTTGTCGGGCATTCTCAAGTCGGCACCGGTGTAAGCCCGAAGCAGCACTGCCCCGCGGTTGCCGGCTGCACTCCCGCCGGCTGCCAGCGCGCATTCAATCTGCCGACGACGTCGATGCTTGCGCCGCGGCGCGGGCCCTGGCTGCCCGCAAAAGCTGGTTGACCAACGTGTGCGCATCGTCGCCGACAGCGCTGGCCGCTTGCCACAGCTCCGGCGGCACGCGAGAACGCTCCACCGTCACGAGATGCATCAGATCCCTGGCTAACGCAATCCGCTCGCCCTCGTTCATGGCAGGACCGGGATTGTCGTCATCCGGCATGGTCACCATCTCCACCGCCGCATCCAGGCACGCTTCGGTGGCCCCCCAATTCGCGAGCCCGCCGGGCTTTTTGCGCCGGCGTTTGCGCGCGTATGTACTAGGAAGCGAGCGATTCGATGGCCTTGAAGCCACCGTATGCCGCCGCCGCGCCAAGCATCGTCTTGGCACCTTCTGAAGCGACCTTCTCGTTATAGCCGTGGTCAACCGCGAAGCCGCTTTGCCCCCCGTAGACATAAAACTGGGTCAACCCACGGGCGAACACGAGTCCAGCGCACTGGGCGGCAGTCTCCGCTGCGTCGTGTACAAAGTGGGCCACGCGCAACCCAGCGGCTGGTTCCTGTGGCTGCGCGACTCGCGCGACAGCCGCCCTGGCCGGCCTGATCGCCGCCTCACGTACAGGCCGCCGTGGCAGAGCCTGGGCCAGCTGCGGATTGGCGTGCGGGTCGTGAACACGTGCAGAGGGGCCCGCATCGGATTCAGCAACCCTCTTTTCCTGATCCTGTCTCGCACCGCTGCGCACTGCCATCGTCATTGCCACAGGACGCATACATCACCTCGCATAGATGGATGGAACCCCATTGTTCCGCTGCGCAAGTACCAACGCGCGGCATTGGCCGAACGAGCGTGACCGATAGCGGAACGCGCACCACGTTCCTGATGCATTGGATGGCAATCATGGCCGATCCAGGCCAAGCGCCATGCTGGACGATCGACCGCCGGCCATGTGCCCATGCTCTAGTGCCGCGCGTCGAACACGGTGCAATCGCGCACCATGTGCAAGTGGGCGTCGATGTCATTTCGAAGCAGCACTGCTCGGCGATTGCGGGCCGCGCCCCGGCACCTGGCCGGCAGGCGCGCTCAACCTGCCGACGACGTGGATGCCTCTTCCGCTGCACGCCCTCTGGCGGCCTGCAGGAGCCGGGCGACCAGGCCGTACGCATCGTTGCCGGCCCCGCGCGCTGCTCGCCATAGGTCTGGTGGCAGACGGGAACGTTCTACCGTCATGAGGTGCATCAGATCCCTGGCCAAGGCCAGCCGCTCGCCTTCGTCCATGCCAGGCCCAGGAGGGTCGGCGTCCAATCTGGTCACCATGTCGACCGCCTGATCCAGGCAGGCCTCGGTGGCTCCCAACTCGCTTGCGCGCTGCGCCTTGGTCGGCACTTCGTACCACCGGCTTTGCGCCTCCACGTAGCGCGCGGCCAACACGTCGGCCAGCCCCATTCCCAGGAATGCGGCCAGCGCTCCCACTGCCTGGTAGCCACTGACTACAGCAAGATTCTTGTAATACAGGTCATCGTTGAAATAGCCGTAGGCCGCCGCTGCAGGCGCCTGGATTGCCGCAAAACCGCCCCATACTGCGGCCCCGACGGCGCCCAAATGGGCCATCGTTCGCCCTAGATTGACGAGGGGGACGCCACGCGGCGTGCCAGGCGCCCTCAGCCGCGCCTCGCGCACGGGGCACCGCGGCAGGCTCTGGGCCAACTGCGTATTGGCATGCGGGTCGTTGGCCGGTGCAGGCGGGCCGGCATCTGCCACGGTCGCACCCTCTTGCTGCTCGCGCCTGGCGCCTCGGCGCGTGACGGACGTCAATGCTAAAGGCCGCATCGTCACTTCTCCGCTATCGATGCGCGCCATTGTTCCCCAGCGTGATCGGGCATGACGCATCCGGCCGAAAAACCATTGCCGAACACGAAACAAGCGGCACGGAGCTTGCCAAAGTGCGCAGGCGGTGCACGCACGCGCCACGTATCGCTGCAGGCAAACCAGCAGGGTGGCTGGCGATCGTGTTGAACGCGCACGTTGGCCACCACAGCCGGCGCCGATCCCGCCGCGCCAGCGGCCAAGACATGCAGCACCCGCGCAACTTCGCCCACGCCTGCACTGCTTCGTGCATTGCTCCCTCCGCATGCACCACTGCCTCAATGATGATCAAAGTGACGCAGCCGGCATCGCCGCTGAGTGGCCCCTGGTGCCAGCGGCTCACTCCAGCTGCCGCGTGTTGCAAGCGAACCGCCAGAGCCACCTCCCCTGATCGTTGACCACACTGTCCTCGACCATGAAACAGATCTCCGGCAACTTCACTCTCCCTTCCACGGCGCTGCGCGCAGACGCAGAGCGCGATGCGCCCGAAACTGCACAGGCGCCCGAACCACACACCCCGCCCCATCCTGTCGCAGACCATCCGCTCAACCTGCTGGAAAAAAGAAGAAGCATCACCGGCGTACTTGCCGACGAACGTAAGCGTCTGGAAGTCGTGGTGCCCCGCCTGCAGGCAGCGTTGGCACCGCACACCTGGTCCTCATCCAGTAGCGACTCGCCAACGACGCCTGTCACCGGCCGCAGCCCCCGTCTGGGCCCGCAACCCGGCTCACCGACCTGGGCCTGTCTGCTGGAGACGCCGGCGCGCCTGTCGGCCCTTGCGGGCGCCGACAGCAGTGACGCATTCCAGAACTTGCGCAACGCACGGCGGCTGGTCAGCGATACGCGTCATGCCCGGCAGCACGTCGTGCTGAGCCCGCGCCTGGTGAAATCGCTGACCAGCCGCTCCGAACGCCCGGACTTGATCCAGAAGCTCTCGGCGTTGAAGCCCGGCGCCCTGGATGTAGACAATGGATTTCTCCACGTAACCCTGGAAACCGGGCACGCAGGCACTGCAGGAACGCTGGACGCCATGCCCACCGTCGGCACCGGCGCATCCGCCTCGACCTACGCGGTGCGGCTGGCCGAAGATCTTTGGCAGGGCGAGCAAAATTGCGGACGCGACTTCATCTTCAAGGCCTTGTTGCGCACCGACCCGCAACGGCCGATCCCGCCGACATTGTGCGACCCTGCCACCGCTGCAGACGCACCGGCGCTGCAGCAACGGGTCGCTGAGCGCAAAGCCATGATCTTCCAGGAGTATCAAATGATCAGGTCGGTGGATGCAGTGCCGTATATCGTGCGCGCCCACGGCGTGGTGCAGATCGAACACACCTTCGGCATTTTGCTGGAGAAAATCGACGGCATCAGCGTGCGCAGCATGATTGGCCGCGCACGCACAGCGCTGCAGCAAGGCGCCATCAGCGCAATGGAGTATCTCGGCCTGGCCCGGCAGCTGATGGCCGACGTACTGGTGGGGATCGCCTGCTGCGAAGACGCCGGCATCGTGCATCAGGACATCTCGCACAACAACGTCATGTACGACCAACCCATGAAGATCTTCCGGCTGATCGACATGGGGCTCGGCGCAGAAGAAGGCGACCCTAACCGCGGCGGTACACCGGGCTTTTACGACTTGAGCACCCCTGCCAGGCATGCGCGCGACGTCTACAGCGTGGCGCAACTGCTGGTGCATGTGCTCAAGCGCCCCGACTACAACATGGGCATGATCGGGATCAATCGCGCCAAGACCGCAGACACCTTCCCCTTCATGGATGCGTTGCAGGCTCTCCCGGCCGACCACAAGCGCATTGTGGTCCGCTTCTTCAACAGCATGCTGGACGACGGAACCGGCGAGCGCACCAAGGCAGAGAGACTGCTGCGCGACCCCTTTTTCACCGAACCGCCGCTCCCGCCCCGTGATCGGATGCACCGCACCTACGAAAAACTGAAGCGCTTGCCTTCTTTTTAGCAGCAATTATTTTCAGCAGCGCCCCCGGTTATAGGTGAGCGCGAGCCGATGGACCACGTAGGGTGTAGTGGCCGCGCCTCGAAGCGCGGGATTGAAAGACAAGTGAGGCAAGTGTGCCCGCACGCGCGCAGCCTGAGCGCTGATTCGGGCATTCAATCGGCACCGCTGCGTGCTGCCATACCCGGCCGATCATCCGTTCATTCGGCGGTGATCCAGACGTCAACAAGATCCAGGCGGCACACCACGTCATGGCAATGGATGCGCCCCTTCGATGACAGCGCACTCCACATCGTCCAGCACCCGGCCCACCTGCTCGGCCAGTAGCTCCAGACAGAACGCCAACTCATCCATGCAGATGGCCGGCTGCCTGGCCTGCTCTTCAACCTGCGTACGTGGCTGCGCCAAACGCGCCAGAAAGCGCATGTGGTCGCGTAGCTGCTGCAAGCGGTACTGCGCGCCTTCTGGCAGGTAGTAGCCCGGGTGTGACTGCGCATCGCGTACAACATCCGACATGGCCTGCTCCTCATTCCATGGAATCCGCCCGCCCGCCGCAAGGCGACGGACGGGAAGTCGGGAGGCTCGAAACCGCGTGTAGCCGGCGGGCGTATTCCCCTTGCGGGTGTTGTATTAGCCGCCCTCCCGACGCAGGCATCGCGTCGGTTGCACCCCTAAACAAGCAGGCACAAAAAACCCACCGGTTTGTCGGAGGTGGGTACCGCTACACGTGGAGTTTCGAGGCTCCGTGAGGTGATCGTGCAACTACAGACTGCCGCCGTCAAGGAATACCGCCGTCAACCCCTTCGGTACCTGGAATTTCATCTAAGCAGCAGGACCATTCCGAACGAATCATCAGGCAGACGCATCGATGCTGCCATCGAATTTCATTGCGGCAACGACTTAAGTTGTCGACAAAAGATTGGGGCCTCACGGGAAAAACTTGCGCAGCTACCAACAAGGTCGCCGCGGACGGCCCAAGCCATCACATATCGGTCCATCGCATCCGGCGCTAGAATGACGACGGCAGCACCGGTGACCTATGATGGCCACCGCGAGATGCCATCCCGCCCGGCGCCACTGTACGGATACGCGTGTGACTGTCGACAGCAACTTTTCCTTCCTGCAGGAACACGATCCGGTCTTCTTCAAACTGGCCTCGATGGCCGAGCAGGTCTTTGCCAGCGATCCCAACACCACGCTGATCAAGCTCCGGCAGTTCGCCGAAGCGCTTGCCCAGGATCTCGCTGGGCGCGCCGGCCTTCTCCACGATCAGCGAACGACTCAGGCAGATCTGATCTACCAGCTCGCACGCGAGCTGCGCCTGGACCGGCGGATCCAGGAGCTGTTCCACGTACTGCGGGTCGAGGGCAACAAGGCGACCCACGGCTTCGCCACGCAACACCGCGAAGCGATGGATGGCCTGAAGGTCGCCCGCGACCTGGCGGTCTGGTACCACCGGGCCTTCGGCAGGAACGCCGCCGAATTCAAGTCTGGTGCTTTCCTGCCCCCGAAGGATCCAGCCGCGCCGTTGCGTGAAGTGCAGGCCGAGGTCCATCGCCTGAAAGCAGAGCTGGATACCGCCCGCCAGCAACACGACCAGAGCCAGGCACTCGCCGAACTCAAGAGCAGCGAAGCCAAGCTCAACGCCGAGCTCGCCGAAGCGATGGACGTCGAAGCGCGTGCGCAGTCGGCGCTGGCAGTCCAACGCGAACAGGAACTGCAACGGCTTCGACAGGACTTCGAACGACGTATCGCCAGCCTGCAACAGCCTGACACCACCCGCCAGGCCGCCACTCAACAGGTCGCCGGCGCCACTCAACAGGTCGCCGGCGCCACCCAGCAGGCCAGCAACAACTTCGACCTCAGCGAAGACCTCACCCGCATCCTGATCGACCAACAGCTGCGCGAGGCCGGCTGGGAAGCAGACTCGCTCGACCTTACCCACGCCAAGGGCATCCGCCCGGAAAAAGGTCGCAATCTCGCCATCGCCGAGTGGCCCACCAAGGTGCCGCGCGCCAACGCCGACTATGTGCTGTTCGCCGGCCTCACACCGGTTGCCGTCGTCGAGGCCAAGCGCAAGCAGATCAACATTGCCGACCGGATTCCCCAGGCCGAGCGCTACGCGCGCGGCTTTGTGATGAGTGGCGAGCTGGCCCCCGCCTACCCGGCCACTACCTCGATCGCAGGCTGGGCCGACGGCCAGGGTGGCCATTTCCAGGTGCCGCTGGCATTCGCCTGCAATGGCCGTCCTTTCGTGAAACAGCTGGCCGAGCAATCGGGCATCTGGTTCCGCGACCTGCGCTCACCGGCCAATCTGCGGCGCCCGCTGCAGAAGTTCCACACGCCCGAGGACATCGCCGATCTGCTCACCCGCGATCGCGACCAAGCCGAGCGCGATCTGGCCCAGGAAGGCTTCGCCTACCTCAACCTGCGCAACTACCAGCAGCGCGCGATTTTGGCAGTGGAAGGCGCGCTGGCATCAGGCGCACGCAACTGCCTGCTGGCGATGGCGACCGGCACCGGCAAGACGCGCACAATGATTGGCCTGATCTACCGTCTGCTCAAGGCCGAGCGCTTCCACCGGATTCTGTTCCTGGTCGACCGCTCCGCGCTCGGCACCCAGGCCACCGAGACGATGCAGGACATGCAGCTGGAGCAGAACCAGACGCTGGCGCAGATCTACAACCTCGATGGCTTGGACGACACGCGCACCGCCGATGAGACCCGCGTGCAGGTCGCCACGGTGCAGGCCATGGTCCGGCGCATTTTCCAGTCCGATGACCCGCCTCCGATCGGCACCTTCGACTGTATCGTCGTCGACGAGGCCCACCGCGGTTACACGCTCGACCAGGAAATGACCGAAGGCGAGCTGGCCGTGCGCGACCACGCGCAATACCTGTCGCAATACCGCCGCGTGCTCGACTACTTCGATGCCTGTCGCATCGGCCTGACCGCCACGCCCGCCAAGCACACCACCGAGATTTTCGGCAAGCCGATCTACACCTACAGTTACCGCGAAGCGGTGGCAGATGACTGGCTGATCGACCACGAGCCGCCCATCCGCTACATCACCGCGCTCGGCAAGAACGGCATCCACTTCGATCGCGGCGAGCGCGTCAGCGTCATCAACACGCAGACCGGCGAAGTCGATACCGCAGACCTGGAAGACGAGCTCGACTTCAATATCGAGTCGTTCAACCGGCGTGTCATCACCGCGGACTTCGACCGGGTCGTCTGCGAGCAGCTCGCCGTCGAGCTCGACCCGAATGGCGAGGAGAAGACCCTGATCTTCTGCGTCAGCCAGCCCCACGCCGAACGCGTCAAGAACCAGCTGGACGAGGCCTTCAAACAGGTCCATGGCGATTACTACAACCAGGCCAGCGTCGCGGTGATCACCGGCAAAAGCGACAAGGTCGACCAGCTGATTCGCAACTACAAGAACGAGCGTTACCCCAGTATCGCTATCACCGTGGACCTGCTGACCACCGGAATCGATGTGCCGCGTATCGCCAACCTGGTGTTCATGCGCCGGGTCCGCTCGCGCATCCTCTACGAACAGATGAAGGGCCGCGCCACCCGCCGCTGCGACGATATCGGCAAGACCGTGTTCCGCATCTTCGATCCGGTCGATCTGTACGCCGCGCTCGAAGACGTCGACACCATGCGCCCGCTGGTCAAGGACCCCAACATCAGCATCGAGCAGCTAGTCCACGAGCTCGGCCAGCAGCGCAGCTTCGATGCCCCCGGCAGCAACGGCGGCAGCCATGCCGACGACGCACTCGACCAGTTGAGCCAGCGCATCATGCGCGTGCTGCGCAAGGCCCAGCATCGCGCCGAGCAGCGCCCGGATTTGCGCGACAAGCTCAGCGAGCTGGAAACCTCCTGGGGCGTGGCGCCGGCCGTGCTGCACACCCACCTGCACAAGCTCGGCGCGCGCAATGCCGCCAGCTTTCTCCGCGAACACCCGCGCCTGGTGGAGCAACTGGGCGAAGTGGGCGTGCTGCTGGGCACCGACCGCTACCCGGTCATTTCCGAACACACTGACACCCTGCTCGAACGCGCACAGAACTACGGCGTCAACGAAGCCCCGGCCGATTACCTGGACAGCTTCAACGCCTTCATCCGCGAGCAGATCAACCAGTCCGCCGCACTCAGCGTCATCGTCAACCGCCCCCGCGACCTCACCCGCGCCCAGCTGCGCGAGGTACGCCTGCTGCTCGACCAGCACGGCTACAGCGAGGCCCACCTGCGCGGCGCCTGGCGCGACAGCACCCAGCAGGAGGTCGCCGCCAGCATCATCGGCTACATCCGCCGTGCCGCGCTGGGCGAGGCATTAGTGCCGTTCGAGCAGCGTGTCGACAAGGCCATGCAGGGCATCTATGCCCAGCGCAACTGGACGCCGGTGCAGCGGCGCTGGCTCAAGCGGCTGGCCCAGCAGCTGATACACGAGGTGGTGATGGACCGCGACACCGTGCAACGCAACTTCAGCGGCGACGGCGGCGCCTTGCAGTTGGACCGCCTGCTCGACGGCCGGCTGGACCAGATCCTGGGCGATCTGGGCGAGCATCTGTGGGATCAGACGGGCTGAGTCGCTAGTGCACACTGGCGTATGAGCCGATTACCCGCGATAATCGGCTCATTCAAAGAGCCAATTAACCCAGCCAATCGGCTCACCGATGCCCAACCGAACAACCGAACCCGGCCCCCGCTGGATCTGGCAGCAGCCCGACTGGCCCCGCTTCCACTGGCAGGCCGATGCCCTGGCGGCACTGCTGCGCGACTGCCAACACGCCCACGGCCAGCTGCTCGGCATGGCCGGCGCGGTTGCCGGCGACCAGCAGGCCGCCGAAGCGCTGGACACCCTGCTCTCCAACATCGTCACCTCCTCGGCCATCGAGGGCGAGCGGCTGGATGTCGGCTCGGTACGCTCCTCGCTGGCCCGCCATCTGGGCCTGGCCGAAGACAGCCCTCGCCGCACCACTGGCCGCAGCGAGGGGCTGGCCGAGCTGATGCTAGACGCCACAGGCCGCGCCGACGCCCCGCTGGACCTGCCCCGCCTGCTGCAATGGCACCGCTGGCTGTTTGCAGAACAGGACAGCCTGCTGCCCAGTCGCATCCGCATCGGCGCGCTGCGTGGCGATGAGCCGATGCAGGTCGTCTCCGGCCGCATCGACCGCCCCACCGTCCACTTCGAAGCCCCGCCGCGCGACGGCCTGGACGCCCAGCTCGCCACCTTCCTCGGCTGGTTCGCCAGCTCGCGCACCGACGCCACGCTGGACCCGCTGCTGCGCGCCGGCATTGCTCACCTGTGGTTCGTCACCCTGCACCCGTTCGACGACGGCAACGGCCGCCTCACTCGCTCACTCACCGATCTCGCCCTGGCCCAGGCGCAACCGCAGGCGATCCGCCTCCATGCACTGTCGGCCAGCATCCTCGCCGACCGCAGCGGCTACTACCGCAGCCTGGAAACCACCCAGAAAGGCTCGCTGGACATCACCGGCTGGCTGCGCTGGTTCCTCACCACCCTGTACGACAGCCTGGTGCAGGCACTGCACCGCATCGATCGGGTATTGGCTAAAGCACGCTTCTGGCAGTTGCACCACGCCCAGCCGTTGTCCGCCGAACAGGTCAAGGTGCTCAACCGCCTGCTTGATGGCGGCGAGCGCGGCTTCGAACACGGCATCAGCGCTTCGCAATACCAGGCCGTGGCCAAGGTCTCCAAGGCCACCGCCACCCGCCATCTGGCCGACCTGCTGGAAAAAGGCTGCCTGCGCCGCCTGCCCGGCAGCGGCCGCAGCACCCGGTACGCCATCAACACGCCGGCCTCCAGCATCGCGCTGCCGGCCCGCACCACTTCAGAACAAGGCAACACCCCATGACCCATAACGACATCGTCCAGAAACTCTGGAACCTCTGCGACGTCCTGCGCGACGACGGCATCAACTACAGCGACTACGTCACCGAGCTGGTGCTGTTGCTGTTCGTCAAGATGGAATACGAGCAGGTGCGCAACAACGACAATTTCGAACACAAGCTGCCCGCCGGCAGCCGCTGGCCCGATCTCAGCGGCAAGTCCGGCCTCAACCTGCTCAACCACTACCGGCAGATGCTGCTGGACCTGGGCAAGAGCAGCGACCCGATGATCGCCGCCATCTACGCCGACGCGCAGACCCGCCTCAAGGAACCGCGCCATCTGGAAACCCTGGTCACCGCGCTCGACGGGCTGGACTGGTTCAGCGCGCGCCAGGACGGCCTGGGCGACCTTTACGAAGGCCTGCTGCAGAAAAACGCCAACGAGACCAAGTCCGGCGCTGGCCAGTACTTCACCCCGCGCCCGCTGATCGACGCCATCATCCGCTGCCTGCAGCCGCAGCCCGGCGAAACCCTGCAGGATCCGGCCGCCGGTACCGCCGGCTTTCTGATCGCCGCCGATGCCTACATCAAGGCCAACACCGACGATCTGTACACGCTCGACGACAAGGCCCGCCGCTTCCAGCAGCACAAGGCCTATACCGGCATGGAGCTGGTGCCCGGCACCCGCCGCCTGGCGCTGATGAACTGCCTGCTGCACGGCATGTCCGGCGAAGGCGCCGGCGTGGTCCAGCTCGGCAACAGCCTCGGCAATGCCGGCGCCGCCTTGCCCAAGGCGGACATCATCCTGTCCAACCCGCCATTCGGCACCGCCAAGGGCGGCGGCGGCCCCACCCGTGACGACCTCACCTACAAGACCAGCAACAAGCAGCTCGCCTTCTTGCAGCACATCTACCGTGGCTTGAAGCCCGGTGGCCGCGCCGCCGTGGTGCTGCCGGACAACGTGCTGTTCGAGGCCGGCGTCGGCACCGACATCCGCCGCGACCTGATGGACAAGTGCAACCTGCACACCCTGCTGCGCCTGCCCACCGGCATCTTCTACGCGCAGGGCGTCAAGACCAATGTGCTGTTCTTCCAGAAAGGCACCGCCGCCAACCCGCGCCAGGACACCGGCTGCACCCAGGCCACGTGGGTCTACGACCTGCGCAGCAACATGCCCAGCTTCGGCAAGCGCACCCCGTTCGGGCCGACGCATCTCAAACCGTTCGAGGAGGCCTACGGCAGCGATCCCAACGGCGCCAGCCCACGCACCGATGAAGGCGAGCAAGGCCGCTTCCGTTGCTTCACCCGCGCCCAGATCGCCGAGCGCGGCGACTCGCTGGATATCAGCTGGCTCAAGGACGCCGACAGCGTCGACGCCAACAGCCTTCCCGCGCCCGAAGTGCTGGCCGCAGAAGCCATGGCCGAACTCAGCGAAGCGCTGCGCGAACTCGACGCGCTGATGCAGGCGCTGGGTGCCGGTGATGAGGCGCTGGAACAGAAGCGGTTGCTGGCCGAGGTGATGGGGCTGGAAGTGACCAGCAGTGAGGTGGGCGGTGAGTGAGTTGCCGCAAGGGTGGGCTTTTGCCTCACTTAACGAACTTCAGGCCCAGGGCGGCATTTTTGCTGACGGGGACTGGATTGAAAGTAAGGATCAAGATCCAAACGGGCGTAATCGCCTGCTTCAACTCGCAGACATTGGCGACGGGCGCTTTATCGACAAGTCCTCTCGTTACGTCAACGATGAGACATTCGACCGATTGAATTGCACCGCGCTTGAAGAAGGCGACATCTTGCTTGCCCGAATGCCTGACCCTCTTGGACGAGCGTGTCTAATGCCTCGCCTTCCGCAACGGTGCCTGACGGTCGTCGACGTTGCTGTTTTTCGTTCTGGAAGCCGCGATATCAGCCATAGCTGGTTGATGCATACGCTCAACGCTTCGCCTATTCGCGAAGAAATTTCGCGCAACGCTTCCGGGACCACGAGGAAGCGGATTGCGCGCGGGAAGCTGGCCGAACTGAAAGTTCCCGTCCCACCGGCGGCAGAGCAAAAGCGCATAGCGCAGAAGCTGGATGCGCTGCTGGCCCAGGTCGACACTCTCAAGGCCCGCATCGACGCCATCCCCGCACTACTCAAGCGCTTCCGCCAATCAGTAATAAATCATGGTGTAAGCGGATCGCTTGCTCTCGATCAACATGCCTCATTCGACACCACGACGTGGCGAAACATGCGCGCGGAAGACGTATGCACCAAGGTCCAAAGCGGCGGAACTCCCAAAGAAGGGTTCACCACAGAAGGCATCCCCTTTCTCAAGGTTTACAACATCGTTGACGGGATTATCGAATTTGAGTATAGACCGCAGTATATCGCTGCCGATATTCATCAAGGCTCATGCCGCAAGTCGATCACAATCCCCGGCGATGTATTGATGAATATCGTCGGCCCACCACTTGGAAAGATCGCGGTTGTACCTCAAGGAGTAGACGAGTGGAACATCAATCAGGCCATCACCCTATTCCGCCCAAGTGAGTCGATTTCGTCCGCTTGGATTCACCTCGTTCTTCTTGAGGGAACTAACATCAGACGAGTCTCCCAAGAGACCAAGGGGTCAGCTGGCCAAGTCAACATCTCGCTATCTCAATGCAGGGACTTCGTGTTTCCTGTTCCACCAACTCAAATTCAGGATGAAATCGTCCGCCGCGTAGAACAGCTCTTCGCCTACGCCGACCAACTCGAAGCCAAGGTCGCCACCGCCCAGCAGCGCATCGACGCGTTGACCCAGAGCTTGCTCGCCAAGGCCTTCCGCGGCGAACTGGTGCCACAGGACCCCACCGACGAACCGGCCAGTGTACTGCTGGAACGCATCCGCGCCCAGCGCGCCGCCACGCCCAAACCGAAGCGCGGTCGCAAGGCGGCGACAGACTGATCCGATCCATCCCATCCATCACAAGGAAGCGAGCCCGTGACCACATTCGACAGCACCAAACTGCCATTGAAGGACCTGCTCAAGGACGTCGTCCAAGGCAAGATCCAGCTACCGGATTTCCAGCGCGGCTGGGTCTGGGATGACGAACATGTGCGCAGCCTGCTGGTCAGCCTGGGGCGCTCGTTCCCTGTGGGCGCGGTGATGCTGCTGGAAACCGGCGGCGAGGTGCGCTTCCAGGTCCGCCCGGTGGAGAACGTGCCGCTGGAAGCACTGGCGGCGCCGGAGAAGCTGATCCTCGACGGTCAGCAGCGTCTGACGACGCTGACCCAGGTGCTCAAGCTGTCCGGCCCGGTCAAGACCACCACCGACAAAGGCAAGCCGGTCGACCGCCACTACTAAATCCACATCCCCACCGCCCTGGCCGGCCCGGACCGGCTGGACGAGGCCATCATCGCCACCGACGGCAGCCGCCAGCAGCGCAGCGATTTCGGCCGCAGGCTGGATCTGGACCTGTCCACACGCGAGCTGGAATGCAAACAGCTGTACTTCCCATGCTCGGAAATCCTGGAGGCGATGGGCTGGCTGCAGGACCTGTTCAAGTTCAACGCCGCTGCGCAGGCGCAATTCTTTGAGTTCAAAGAAAAGGTGCTCGATGCATACAACGAGTACCAGATCCCGCTGATCGTGCTGAAGAAGGAGACCAGCAAGGAAGCAGTGTGCCTGGTGTTCGAGAAGGTCAACACCGGCGGCGTCCCGCTATCGGTGTTCGAGCTGGTGACCGCCAGCTACGCGGCCGATGGCTACAACCTGCGCGACGACTGGTACGGCAGCGAGCTGCGTAAGGTGTCCTCGCGCTACAAGCGGCTGGCCAGGGAACCCATCCTACGCGGGGTGGAGAACACCGACTTTCTGCAGGCGGTGACCATGCTGCACACGCTGGAAAAGCGCCGTGCCGATATCGAGGCCGGCAAGACCGGCAAGCAAGTGGCTCCGGTCAGCGCCAAGCGCGCATCGGTGCTGGAACTACCGCTGGATGCCTACAAGCGCTGGGCTGACCCCGTTGAACAAGGGTTCCTGCGTGCGGCCAAGTTCCTGCGCCAGGAATGTTTCACTGCGCCACGCGACCTGCCTTACCGCACCCAGCTGGCGCCGTTGGCGGCGGTGTTGGCACTGATCGGCGCCGACGAGCACTGGCGCGAGCCGCGCATCCACCAGAAGCTGGCGCAGTGGTTCTGGTGCGGCGTGCTGGGCGAACTCTACGGCGGCGCGGTGGAGACCCGCATCGCAAATGACGTCGACGAGCTGCTGAGCTGGATCGAGCACGATGGCCAACCGCCGCGCACGATTGTGGACGCCACCTTCCAGGTCGACCGCCTCGCCTCGCTGACCTCGCGCCTGAGCGCCGCCTACAAGGGCATCAACGTGCTGGTACTGCGCGAAGGTGCACAGGACCTGTTCTGGAAGTCGCGCATCCGCGACCTGGAGGCCGACGAGGTAGCATTGGACATCCACCACATCTTCCCGCGCGACTGGTGCGAGAAGCAGAACATCCCGCGCGGGCGCTACGACTCAATCATCAACAAGACGCCGATCTCCTACAAGGCAAACCGCATGATCGGCGGCTCCGCTCCCTCCAGCTATCTGGCCGCCCTGCAGGCCCACAAGCAGGTCCAGCTGGACAACGCAGGCATGGATGCACTGCTGGCCAGCCATCGCATCCCGGTAGCCGCCCTGCGTGCCGATGACTTCGACAGCTTCTGCGATCAGCGCCAGCAGAACCTCTTGGCGCTGATCGAGGCGGCAATGGGAAAGCGTGCTGCAGCGGTGGAGACTGACTGACAGCCATCGCTTGGAACTTCGCCGCCAGCTCCTACAGCAGCGCCCAAGAGCGCTGCGTATTCCAGCTAACAGGGCACATTTGGCTGTGCCCTGCGCGCTTGCCACACCGGTGCCTCCCCTGGGGCGCTGGCAATCGCAGTGGACAGCGGGGGCACGCCAAAGGCCGTAGGAATGCCACGCTTTGGCGGCCCGATCACGGCGGGAAAGGCATAGCGCACGCCGTGGACCGCAAACTCATGCAGCGCCTTGCGTACCGTCTCCAACGCGCCGCGGCTTTTTTCCAGCGCCAAGCCGGATGCCACCGCTCGCTTGAAGATGCGATGCACCTGAGAAGGGCGCATGCCCAGCGCTTCTCCAAGGGATGCATAGGTCCAGGCCTGGCTGACCTGGGCGACCTGCTTGTACAGCACCACCAGATCCAGGGGCTTCAGCTCCACAGCCAGGCCCGCCTTATTCCATATTCCGGAATATGGAATAGCCGGCGAACGAGCTGTTTTGCGACCAATCTTTAGCTGCACGCTCTGACCTAAACGAGGGTCTACCGCTCAACGGCGCAAGCCAGACACAGCTCACCCAATGCTCAGCGGCTTCAGCCCCTGCTGCGGCAGCGATCTCTCCTGCGCCTGGCTTTGCCCCTGCACCAAGGTGTGCACCTCGAACTCTTGCAAGCTTGCCAGTGACTGCTCCACCGGCGCTGACTACCACGTCAGTGGGCATGCTGGCACGCAGGTGGGTCCACAGTAGAACGCCCCTGCCCCTGCAACCAAGCACTCTGCCTACCCGCGCAGCGCCGCCCGAATCCCCTCTCCCGCCAACCGCGCACTCGCCAGCAGACGCTCCAGGCTCTGCCCATGCCGGGCACTGGCGGACAGGCCGGCCATGGTGGTGCTGACGAAATCCGCCAGCCGGTCTGCCTCGTGCGGGCACTGCTTGGCGATGTGGGAGCGGATCAACTCTTGGGCAGCGACATGAAAGCTGCAGGCCGCCTCGCGTGCCTGCGGGTCGTTGCTGCGCGTGCCTTCCAGCACCAGGCAGCCGGTGGCGGCGGGGTCTGCGGCGTAGCAGCGGGCGGCCTGCTCCAGTAGGTCGGCCAGGGCGTCGGCCAGCGGACGGTTGGCGTCCAGAATCTGCGGCAGCGGGATGGCACCGGTCTGCGCGTAGCGGTCGAGGATGCGCGCATACAGGCCGGCCTTGCTGCCGAAGGCGGCGTAGAAACTGGGCGGGTTGATGCCCAGCGCCGCGGTGAGGTCGGCCACGCTCAGTGCGTCGTAGCCACGCGCATGGAACAGCTGCTGCGCGATGGCCACCGCTTGATCCGGGTCGAACGCCCGCGGCCGGCCGCGGGACCGGGAGATTTCTGTAGTCATTGTTACAAAACCCTTGACGGCAGACGAGATCTATTATGTATTAACCGCTACATTAATAGCGAGGTGGGTGCATGTCAGCGTTCAAGAACAAGTCCGTGTTGGTGCTCGGCGGCAGCCGGGGAATTGGGGCCGCCATCGTGCGGCGCTTCGTGGCCGACGGCGCGCGAGTGGCGTTTACCTACGCCGGCTCCGCCGAAGCGGCGCAGCGCCTGGCCGGCGAAACCGGCAGCACCGCGGTGCTGGCAGACAGCGCCGATCGCGATGCGGTCATCGACACGGTGCGACGCAGTGGGCCGCTGGATGTCCTGGTAGTCAACTCTGGCATCGCCTTGTTCGGCGATGCGCTGGACCAGGATCCGGACGCGGTGGACCGGCTGTTCCGCATCAACGTGCACGCGCCCTACCACGCCGCCGTGGAGGCCGCGCGGCAGATGCCACCTGGCGGGCGGATCATCGTGATCGGCTCGGTCAACGGCGACCGCATGCCGCTGCCCGGCATGGCGTCCTACGCGCTGAGCAAATCCGCGCTGCAAGGGCTGGCACGCGGCCTGGCGCGCGATTTCGGGCCGCGTGGCATCACCATCAACGTGGTGCAGCCGGGCCCGATCGATACCGACGCCAATCCGGAAAACGGGCCGATGAAAGACCTGATGCACAGCTTCATGGCGATCAAGCGCCACGGTCGCGCCGAGGAAGTGGCCGGCATGGTGGCCTGGCTGGCCGGCCCGGAAGCGAGCTTTGTAACCGGCGCGATGCATACCATCGATGGTGCGTTCGGGGCGTGACGCGTCGTCGCTTGGATTGATGCCACTGCAGCTCGACATGTAGCGCAACGGATGGCGGCAAGCGCCCTCCGTCGACGTGCAGGGCGAGCTGCTGCATCGCCAGCATCGTGATCCACATGCATGATGCTGTTGGCCGTGATGGATCGTCTTCCCATGTCTTGCGCCGTATTGCACATGCAATCGCTGGCTTGACCTTGCATACCCTGTTGACCCTGCGTTGCCTATCGTTCGCGACGAACCCAGCAATGGATTGACCAATGCGCATGATGTCATCCGGTCGGTGCTTAACCCTGCCCATTTGCGTGCTGCCATGCCCACCGATGTGGCGGTGCGCACACCGGTTGAGCAGTCGCTGCAACAACTGGAAACCGCCAGCGTGCAGCGGCAGCAGGCGCTGGCGCAGAGCCAGCAGCAAGACATGGACACTCGGGTCCGCGAGAATATGTCGATGCGCATGGGGTGATGTAGGCACTCAACCGCAACCGGTCGGCCAGCGCGCCGGGGCCAGGCGCAGCTCACAGAGATGCAGCACGCAGCACCGCGCGGAATCGCTCGACACCGAAATCGGCAGTCATCCCGCAGGCGTTCCACTTTCAGGCATCTAACCACTGGATCCCTTCGCTACTGTTGCTGGCCAATGCGCTTCACCTGCACTGGTGGCCACTGCACCAAACAAAAAGCCCGGAAAAACCGAGCTTTTTGTTGCTCCACGCAACGCGTCAGGCTTTGCGCTTTTTCAACCAGGCCGCAATCTGCGGCACACGCCGCTCGCGCAACGTCACGCGCGTCTGGATTGTGCTGATGGCGGTTTCGGCATCGCGGCGTGAGGTGGGGGCCAGGTAGGTGTCGGCATACGCCTTGATCTTGTCGATGGTCTCCAGCTTGTTCGAGCCTGCAGCCAGGTGCGGGTAATAGCGGGCGCGCGAGGTGGAGTCGATCAACGTGTCCACCTGGGTGCGATGCGCCAAGGCGAAGTCGAATGCCAGCTCCGGGTGCTCGCTGGCGACATCGCCGATCATGCTGGCGCCAGTGGTGGCGCCGGGTTCGTCGGTGAGTGCAAGTTCAAGGGCGCGCTGCGCCAGCCCCGGGTCCTTGGCGTAGGCGAGCAACGCATACGACTGGTCGCGCAGCATCGAGGAAGTTTCCTTCTTCGCCATGGCATGCAATGCGTCCCAGGTGGCGAAGTCGGCGTGGCGGGCGACGATACGCAGCACCGTGCTACGCAGTTCCGGCGACAGCGTGCCCGGGTCGGCCTGGAACGCAGCGAAACGACGCTGCGCTTCGGCAATCACCTGTGCATCGTCCAGCGCGCTCAGGCTGTTGAGCAGGCTGGCACGCAGCTGCTTGGTCTGTGCACTGTCGTCCTTGCGCTCGTCCCAGCCGAGCGTGGCGAACTCGGGAGCAAGCCGCGCACGCGCGAAGCGCCGCCAGCTGGCCTGCGCCTTGAGGTCGCCCGCGAACAGGCGATCGATGTTGGAATACGTTTCGGACACCACTTTCCACAGATCCGGCGAGCCACCGACCGGCACCTTGGCGGTAAGCTCAAGCAGGTCCGCTTCGGGCTGCAGCCCCACCGGTGCCAGCGCAGCGGTATCCATCAGCACACCCAACTGATCGACCACCGGCAAGGCGTCGAATCCCTTGGTGAGCGCGGTGAATTGCGCCGGTGCATACAGCGTGCGGAAGTAGCCCTTCTGCCCGGCATTGACCACGACAGGCGTATCGCAGCCGGGTAACTGCACCTGCGCGCTGCCATCCACCAATACGCGCACCGGCGTGCCTCTGGCGCCGCGCACCGTGACGGGCACATGCCAGCGCAATGGCTGTTTGTCGGGGCGGTCGACAGTGTATTCGCCTTGTTTCAGCTGCACGGTCGAGGTGCCGGCCGTGCAGCTGGCGCTGACCTGAATCAACGGCACGCCCGGCTGCAGCGTGAAGTCGTGCGCCACCTGGGTGAACTGCTTGCCCGGTGCCACTGCATCGATCTGCTGCCACAGCGCATCGGTGACGGCGTTGCCGTACTGGTGCTGCTTGAGATAGCTGCGCACGCCGCTGCGCCAGTTGTCCGCGCCCACATAGTCTTCGAGCATGGCGATCACCGCTTCGCCCTTGTCGTAGGTGATCTGGTCGAATGCCTGGCTGGCCTGCTCCACCGTGGCGACGTGCTGCACCACCGGATGGGTGGTGACATACGCATCGCGCTGCATCGCCGCGCGGCTTTTGAAGGCTGCGCCGGTGTTGTCGATATCCCACTCCGGGTGCAGCTTGTGCGTGGTGCGCGCCTCCATCCAGTTGGCGAACCCTTCGTTGAGCCACAGGTCGTCCCACCACGCCATGGTCACCAGGTTGCCGAACCACTGGTGCGCAATCTCGTGCGCGGCAACGGTGAAAACGTCCTGCTTGTCGTTGATGTTGGACGTGGCCGGGTCGAGCAGCAGCGAGTACTCGAAGGTGAAGATCGCCCCCCAGTTTTCCATCGCGCTGAAGAACTGGCTTTGCCCGGGTGCGGCGATGTTGTCCAGCTTCGGCAACGGATATGGAATGCCGAAATAGGCGTTGTATTCATGCAGCACGTCGCGCCCGGAATCCAGTGCGAACTGCGCCTGGCCCACCTTGCCCTTCTGCGCGATCACGCCGATCTCGGTGCCGTTGTCGGCCTTGCGCGTCGCCCGCTCGAAGTCGCCGACGCTCAGGAACAACAGGTACGTGGCCATCTTGGGCGTGGTCTGGAACGCCACGCGCTTCATGCCGCCAGCAGCATTGCTGGACGAGGCAACCGGCATGTTGCTCACCGCCATCTGCGCGGCCGGCGCATTGACTGCCAGGTCGAAGGTGGCCTTGAAATCAGGCTCGTCCCACGAGGGGATGAAGCGGCGTGCATCGGAGTTTTCGAACTGGGTGAACAACGCGCGGCGCTGGCCTTGCGGGGTGGCGTAATCCAGTGCGAACAGGCCGTTGGCCTGGGTATTGATCACACCGCTGTAGTCGATGGACAACACGTAGTTGCCCGGTGCCAGCGGTTTGTCGAAGGCGAAGGTGGCGGTCTGCGCCTGCTCATCGGTGCTGACCTTGGCCGTCTGCGGCTTGCCTCCCTTGCGCTGCGCCAACGTACTGCGCGCGAAGCTGAGGTTGGCCGCCTGCAACACGATGCGGTCGGTGGCTTGTAGCACCACGATGTCGATGGCCACCTTGCCGTCGAAGGTCATCTTGTCGGCATGCGGGGTGATCTCCACCGCGTAGTGGGTGGGCTTGGCCGTGCGCGGCAACTGGCTGGTGACCTGCGCGGCCGATGCGCTGACCACCTCCGGTGCAGCCACAGCAGCGTGAGCCGGCGCAACGGCGCAGGTGCTGGCCAGCGCCAGCGCAATAGCAGTCACCAGGATCTGGCGCATGACATTCCTAAAAAGAGTAATGAAGTAAACGAAGTCGTACAGCGGCCAGCATCATGGCGCCGGCCCGCAAGACCACACACGGCCGAAAGTCATGCGCCTGCCTGACAGAGGCGAAGGCACACACGTCAAAGAGAAGCCACGGCAACGACAAGGCACGCACGCATCAAACCAGGGCAAGGCAATCCCGGCTGGCGCGAGCATGCTACACGGCCATGCTGAACCCGCCCCGCATCGATCAGGCGGGGGCGGCCAGCAACACCTCACCAGCGGCCGTCAGACAGGTGCCGGGCGCGTGGCCAGGCAACGCAATGGCATTGCGCAAACAAAAGCCCCGCTTTCGCAGGGCTTTCGTCGGTTCAATCACGCATCAGCCGATCAGGCGAACGGGTCCTGCAGCACCATGGTGTGGTCGCGGTCCGGGCCGGTGGAAACGATCGAGATGGGGCAGCCGGCCAGTTCCTCCAGCGCGCGCAGGTAGGCGCGGGCGGCCGGCGGCAGGTCATCCCACACGGTGATGCCGTGGGTGTTCTCGCTCCAGCCCGGGAACTCCAGGTACACAGGGGTGCACTCTTCCCAGCCCTGCGCGTCCAGCGGCGCGTACTCGGTGCGCTTGCCGTGATATTCATAGGCGATGCAGATCTTCAGCTTCTCCATGCCGTCGAGCACGTCGAGCTTGGTGATGCACAGGCCGGAAATGCCGTTGATGGCCACTGCACGCTTGAGCGCCACGATATCCATCCAGCCGCAGCGACGCGGGCGACCGGTGGAGGCGCCGTATTCGGCACCGCGGTCGCGGATGCCCTGGCCCACTTCGTCGTCCAGTTCGGTCGGGAACGGGCCGCCGCCGACGCGCGTGGCATACGCCTTGGCAATGCCGAGTACGTAGTCGATCGCATCGGCGCCAACGCCGGTACCGGCCAGTGCGCCGCCCACGGTGGTGTTGGAGCTGGTGACGTACGGATAGGTGCCGTGGTCGATGTCCAGCAACGCACCCTGCGCGCCCTCGAACAGCACGCGCTTACCCTGCTTGCGCAGGTCGTGCAGGATGCCGGCCACGTCCGACTTCATCGGCTGCACGTACTCGCCGAAGGCCAGCGCCTCGTCGTAGGTCTTCTGGAAATCGACCGCTTCCACGCCCAGGTACTTGGTAAGCACGAAGTTGTGGTAATCCAGCGCGGTGCGCAGCAGTTCTTCCAGCTGCGGCGGGTAATGCAGGTCGGCGATGCGGATGCCGCGACGCGCCACCTTGTCTTCGTACGCCGGGCCGATACCGCGACCGGTGGTCCCGATGGCCTTGCCGCCGGCCGCCTTCTCGCGCGCCTGATCCAGGGCGATGTGGTAGGGCATGATCAACGGCGCAGCCGGAGAGATCTTCAGGCGCGAACGCACTTCCACGCCGGCGTCTTCCAGCTCGCTGATTTCCTTGATCAAGGCAGCCGGGGAGATCACCACGCCATTGCCGATCAGGCACAGCGCGTCGTCGCGCAGGATGCCGGACGGAATCAGATGCAAGACGGTCTTCTTGCCGTTGATGACAAGCGTGTGGCCGGCGTTGTGGCCGCCCTGGAAGCGGACCACCGCACCGATTTCCTCGGTGAGCAGATCGACGATCTTGCCTTTGCCTTCATCGCCCCACTGGGCACCGAGCACGACAACTGACTGACCCATGACGGGTGAACTCCTAAGTTTTGCTGCGGCCATCGGGGCCGCGGGATGGGACCGCTGCAGGGCTGGCCGCGACACCCTGCGCGCGGCTCCATCGGGGAGCGTTGCAGTGGCGCGATAGCCCTGACACGGAAAAAGCCGAACCGAGTGCTCTGGTTGGAGCGTGCCCGGCCGGCTTTTGTGCATTATCCGGGTTTCCGCTGGCCTGCACTACCCCTGGCGGACGGCGGATCGGGGGCGGGTCAGATTGCGGCTGGCAGTCGGTTGCGTGGTGCTCCGAGCGCTGCCGGCCACCTGGGTCCCTAGGGGCCCTAGCCTGCCGGATCACCGTAGCGACATCCCAATTGGGTCGTAGGGACGGCAACGTAGCGAGCCTTGGCAAACCTGCAGACCGCCCAAAGCGGCCATCGCCCGATCCACGACGGGCAGCCCTAACCACCACCCCGATAACCCCCCCCGTAGGAGCGCACCCGGGCGCGACAGGCATTACCGGTGAAGCCATCGCGCCCAGATGCGCTCCTACGGCAGATGTGTCTCACAGCCAGACTGCGTCCCAGAACGGATAGTCCCCGGCCCGCGTCACCAGTCCGGCCCGTCGCGGATTGGCAATGATGTAGCGCGCCGCAGCGGTCAGATCATCGTCCCTGCGCAATGCGTGGTCGTGATAGCTGCGGCTCCAGACCGGTGCACGAGACTGACGCTGCGCATTCGCTGCGCGGGCTGAGCAAGCTTTCATGCGTGAAACCGCGTCGCTCAATGCGGTGTCGCTCCCAAGTTGCAACAACCAATGGACATGATCCGGCATCAACACCCAGGCCAGCAGCCTGGCATCGCAAGGCGTCGCTTTGGTGAATGCTCGACAGGCGGTTGCCGCAATCAGAAAATCTGCGAACACGGCGCGACGCTGCCATGTCGCGGTAGTCAGCAGGTAAGCGCTGTGGGCCGAAGACTGCCTACCGCGGCGCAGCGCGCGATGCCCGGGAGAGTCGATATTGGCCATACCGCAATGCTGATGGCCTTGGACCACGCGGGATATCGGCGGTTGCCGTGTTCTGCGCTAGGAATCCATGTGGCGACTGACTGTCAGAGGCCATCAGCGGGTCGACCGGTGAGGCCCGTCGCGCCCAGGTGCGCTCCTACGATGGGGCGCGCGCGTCTGTCTGCCCTACGGTGACAGGCACAAACAAGAACGCCCGCATGACGCGGGCGTTCTTGTTTCAAGGCAGAGCGATGTTTCAAGACAGAGCGATCAACGGTCGCTCTTGAGGTACTGCAGGAACGGGTCGTTCTTGTCCAGCACCACCACGCCGTTGCCGTCTGCCATGGAGCTGCGGTAAGCCTCCAGGCTGCGGTAGAACGCATAGAACGACGGGTCCTTGGAACCGGCCTGGCCGTAGATGCGGGCCGCTTCGGCATCGCCTTCACCACGCAGCTTCTGCGCGTCGCGCTCGGCGTCGGCCACGATCACGGTGGACTCGCGATCGGCTTGCGCGCGGATGGTCAGGGCCTGCTCTTCGCCTTCGGCGCGCAGCTTGCTGGCTTCCTGCTTGCGCTGGGCGCGCATGCGCTCGTAGACGTCGGTGATCACCTGGCTGTCGGTCGGCAGGTCGATCTGCTTGATGCGCAGGTCGGTGATCTGCATCCCTAAGCCCTTGATGGCGCCATTGATGCCCTTGAGCTGGTTGGCGATCAGTTCGCTGCGGTCGCCGGAAACCAGCTGTTGCAGGGTGCGCGAGTTGATCTGGTTGCGCAGCGAATCGGTGATGATCGGGGCCAGGCGCGAGTTGGCCACCGATTCCTCGCCACCGGTCGCACGATAAAACGCCCGCACATCGGAGATGTAGCCGATGGCGAAGAAATCCACGCTCACGTCTTTCTGCTCGGCAGTGAAGTAACGCGCCGGCGCGGTGTCCAGTACCTGAAAGCGGCGGTCGAACACGCGCACCGATTCCACCACCGGAATTTTGAAGTGCAGGCCGGGCTTGAGGTCGGCACGCACGACACGGCCCAGGTTGAGCACCATGGCGGTCTGGTCTTCGCGCACAACGAATACCGAGCCCATCAGGGTCAGCAAGACGGCGATGATCAGGCCGATGACTAGCGAATTCTTCATTATTCGGTTCCCTCACGGCCGGTCGGGCGCGGGCCGCGCTCCGGGTTGCGGATGGCCTCGCTACTGGCGCTTTGCGGCGGATTCAACAGCACGTCCTGGGGCACCATCGACGGCATGCCGGCATTGCCACCGGTCGTGGCCGGCTTGCTGGCGTCGGCCGGTAGCGGCACGTAGATGACCTGGCGGCCATCGCTACCGATGACCTTGCGGTTCTCCGACAGCACCTTCTGCACGGTTTCCAGCCACAGACGCTTGCGGGTGACTTCCGGCGCGCCGGCGTACTGCGCCTGCAACAGCGTGAAGCGATCGGCGTCGCCCTCGGCCTTGGAAATGGTGGCCTGCTTGTAGCCCTCGGCGCCGGTACGGGTGCGCGCACCCTGGCCGCGCGCTTCCGGCACCACCTTGGCGGCATACGCCTGGGCTTCGTTGATCAGGCGCTCGCGCACCTGTTGGGCACCGTTGACCTCATCGAAGGCCGGCTTCACTTCTTCCGGCGGACGGGCGTCGGGCAGGGTCACGCCGGTGACGGCCAGGCCGGTGTTATAGGCATCCAGCGCCGCCTGCAGACGGTCCTTGGACGCGATCGCCAGCGGGCCGCGATTGTTGAGCACGGTATTGAGGTCCGAACGCCCCACCTGCTCGCGCACGGCACTTTGCGCGGCCTGCTCCAGCACCAGATCGGCGTTGCGCGAACCGAACAGGTATTTGCGCGGGTCGCTGATCTGGTACTGCACGTTGAGCGAGACGTTGACGATGTTCTCGTCGCGCGTCAGCACCGGCACCTGGTTGCTGAAGGTCTTGATCTCGGTGGCATTGACCTTGCGCACCGACTCGATCGGCCAGGGCAGCTTGAAGTTCGGGCCGGGCTGCAGGATGCGCGAGAACTGGCCGAAGCGCAGCACCACGCCACGCTGCTGCTCGCCGATGAGCTGGAAGCTGGAGAACAGCACCATCAGCACCACCGCGACCAGGATCCAGCGCCCCACGCCGCCATCGAACAGCTCCTTCAACGGAGCGGGCAGATTGCCCCAACCGCCACCGTTGCCACCACCGCGCGGGCCCCAGGACCTGCGACGGTTGGGATCCGGGCCGTCTCCGCCCTTGTTGCCGGGTGTGTTCCAGGCCATGCACGCTCCATGATCGAGGGGCTGTGCGGGCCAGTCCCGCAGTGCCGCCATGTTGTTTGATTCGCCGATTCTACTAGATGGGGCAGACCCACCGTTTTGAAAGGCCCGGTGCGATGCATTGTTGGTTTAGCCGGCGGGGCGGATCGGGCTGACTGGGGACACACGCAGCGGCCGACCGGCAGGGGCCTTTGCGCTGAAGACCTGGAGACAAGGTTGCACGTGGCGGCGCCGGGCACCGGGTGCGCCTGCCGAGCGCTGCGTGCGCGTCCATTGGATGCAGCCGGGTACCTGATTGGTCTTGGGCGGCTGAAGACCATTTACCGGGCGCATGCCTGCTGGCAGGGATCCGGGCACGGATGGTGATGGGAGGGACGTCGCACGCGTGCGGGCCAAGCGGCGATTGCGTCCTTGGCACCCATTCTTTCAACCACACCTTGTCCCAGGCAATGACGGCTGCACCGCCTCACCCCAACTGATCTCCCCTGGCCCGTTGGCAAAAGATGGAGCTCGGCGCAGGCTGAGGGGTGCAGTTGCCAAGCGATGGTGCACGACGAGGTCGAGTTGCGCATCGCCGGGCTGCCGACCCTCACCGGCTCCCCAGCGCGCAGCAGAGGGTTGGCCCGTCTCCCGCTACTCCCACCTCTGCATTGCCGAAATCCGACTGCGATCACGGCTGGCCGGTGCACTTACGCTTTCGGCGGCTCGTCTTTCTGGTTGAACACGCGCTCCATCACTTCCAGCAGTTCGTCTTCGGAGAACGGCTTGGTGATGTAGGCGCGGGCCCCCTGGCGCATGCCCCACATGCGGTCGGTGTCCTGATCCTTGGTGGTGACCAGGATGACCGGAATATGCTGGGTGGTGGGCTCGCGCTTGAGCGTGCGCGTGGCCTGGAACCCGTTGAGGTTGGGCATCACCACGTCCATCAGCACCAGATCCGGCAGCGATTCCTTGGCCGCTTCCACGCCGGCGGCCCCATCGGTGGCGGTGATGGTTTCGTGGCCCAGCTTCTCGACGATGCGCTGAATCCCCAGCAGCTGCGACGGCGAGTCGTCGACGATCAAAATACGTGCCATGTGTTTCCCCTAGTGTGCGCGGCGAGTGTAGTGCGCCGGCCGCGCTTTCGATAGCTGGGCCAGGTGAGTTGTGTGCTGGTTCGAGGTTTGCGAGCGAGGCCAGAGGTGATGGAGCGAGGCGCTGTTTTTGCGAGCCGCTGGAGCCATTACGTCCAATAGCCCAGGCTGGATTCAATACAGGGCTTACCGAGCCACCGCGTTGATTCGCTGCCCCGCCTACTCCCCTTTCGGGGGCAGGGAAAGGGGCGCGTGGCGCTGGATGGGGCGGGATCCCGATGCGCCGGGGCAGATCGAGTTGATGATCACGTTGCGGGGCAACCGAATCCCCGCCCCGCCCCGCTCGCCCAAGGGAGAGGGGCTGGCTCGCCTCTCCGGGGCCGGCTGAGGGTGCGGCCAAGACTCGACGCTGTCGGGCGACATCAACGGCCGCATCGCTGGGCGACCCTAGCCTTCCTCATCCCTCGTGCGCGCAGCTGATCTAGCCCGCGTCGACCGGCTCAGCCCACGGTCTCGCCGAATGCCTTGGCCAGATTGCGGTATGCCTTCTTCTGCGCGTCGTCGGTCGGGGCCGGGGCGAGGATTTCCAGTTCCACGATCTGGTCGCCCGGGGTGGTGCCCGGCAGGCCGCGGCCGCGCAGGCGCAGCTTGCGCCCGGCATCGGAGTCGGCCGGCACCTTCAATTCGACCGAGCCGCCCAAGGTGGGCACGCTGATGGTGGTGCCCAGCGCCGCCTGCCAGGGCATGACCTGCAAGGTGTACAGGATGTTGCGCCCGTCCACTTCGAAATGCGGATGCGCCGCGTATTCGATCTCCAGCAACAGGTTGCCGCCGCCGTTGCCCTGCCCGCTCAGGCGGATTACCTGGCCGGGCTGCACGCCCTTGGGCACCCGCACGTCCAGTTGCTTGCCATTGATGGTGATGCGCACGCTGTCGCCCGAATGCACCGCTTCCAACGGCACCGCAAGCTTGGCGCGGGTGTCGCCGCGCGCCTGCGGGCCGGCACCTGCACCGGGCCCGGCGCCCGGGCCGCGCGGACGGCCACCGCGCTGGCCGGCGAACAGGCTTTCGAAGAAATCGCTGAAGCCGCCACCGGCACCGCCGTTGCCGAACACCTCTTCGAAATCGAAGCCCTGCCCGCCACCGTAATTGGGCGGGGCCTGGAACTCGTCGCCCGGCCGGAATCCCTGCGCCTTCAACTGGTCGTAGGCCTTGCGCTTGGCCGGGTCGCGCAGCGCTTCGTAGGCTTCGTTGATCGCCTTGAACTTGTCTTCGGCGCCGGCTTCCTTGCTGACGTCGGGGTGATATTTGCGTGCGAGCCGGCGGTAGGCGGTCTTGATCTCCGCATCGCCTGCACTGGGCTCCACGCCGAGCGTTGCGTAGTAATCCTTGAATTCCATCTAATCACCTCTGGAAAAAAAACGGCCCGCAGCCGAGGCCACGAGCCAGTCCGAACGGCCAGCGCTGCGGCGGACAGCGCGAGTGCGGCGCGGCAGGCACGCAACCCTGCACCGTACGGACGTACGTGCCGGGTTGGCATACCAGCCGCGTCCACAAGCGGTCACGCCATGGAGCTGTTGGCCAATCTATTCGCAGCCGGGCGGGCAACCGCGCCTATTCTACGGCGCGACTGTCGCCGGAGAGCGAAGCTGCGGCCTCGCTCCAGGTCCAGCGTCGCGCGACGGCCAGTTCCGGCATGGCATGAGGTGCCATGCGAAACTGCCGGGCGCCTGGCCAGCCTGCACGCACAGTACAGGCCGGCCCAGCGGACACCGCGCGCCTGCACAGCGCGCCGCCGCGACGTTCCTTACGCTTACTGCACCGTGCTGCCGCTGGTGCTCTGACCGTTGCCCACCTGGATACGGCGCGGCGTGGCGGCCGGGCGCTTGGGAATGCGGATTTCCAGCACGCCGTTATGGCCCGCAGCCGTGATGCCATCGGCATCGGCGCTGTCTGGCAGCGCGAAGCGGCGATGGAAGCTGCCGTGACGGCGCTCAATGCGCGAAAAGCGCTCGGTTTCGGTGCTGGATTCGCTCTTGCGCTCGCCCTTGATCGACAGGATGCCCTTGTCCATCTGCACCTCGATCTGGCTCGGGTCGATGCCCGGCAAATCGGCGTACAGCACGAAGTGATTGGGCTCTTCCTTGATGTCAACGCGCGGCACCCACTGCGCGGTCACCACGGCCGATTCGTCGGTGTCGCCGTTCTGCTCGAAGAAGCGATCGAACACATGCTTGATCTCGTTCTGCAGCGCGTGGGTGGGAAATTGGGGATAACGAACGATGTTCATTGAAAGCCTCCAAACAGGTTGATGACGGGGCCGGCAACTGCGCGGTGCGCGGTTGCGCCGACCATGTGCGTCAGATAGGCGTGGCCGTACGGATTTCAAGCGCGTTGACGCGCTTTTCCCCTACCCCTTTCTAGAATCCGTTCAGCCAAAGGAGCTAGCCGCATGACCATCCACGTTGGTGACCGCATTCCCGAAGTCGTGCTCAAGCACCTGCGCGATGGCATCGAGGCCATCGACACCCACAGCCTGTTCGCAGGCCGCAAGGTGCTGCTGTTTGCGGTACCGGGGGCCTTTACCCCCACCTGTTCGGCCAAGCACCTGCCGGGCTACGTGGAACACTTCGAGCAATTCCGCAAGCGCGGTATCGAGGTGTTGTGCACCGCGGTCAACGACCCGTTCGTGATGCAGGCCTGGGGACGCAGCCAGCTGATTCCCGACGGCCTGCACCTGTTACCCGACGGCAACGCCGAACTGGCGCGCGCCCTGGGCCTTGAAATCGACGCCAGCGGCTCGGGCATGGGCCTGCGCTCACGCCGCTACGCGCTGTATGCAGACGACGCCGTGGTCAAGGCGTTGTTTGTTGAAGAACCCGGCGAATTCAAAGTCTCTGCAGCCGATTACGTGCTGCAGCATCTGCCGGATTGAGACCCCTTTCTCCCATCACTCAGAAGGAAAACGGCCAGCCATGTCTGATCAGCCAGCCACCAAAACTCCCGCCGGTATCACCGACACTGCCACCTTGCGCGCCCGCGCGCGCCAGAGCATCGAAGACGGCGCCATCACCGAGAGCTACCACGCCGATCGCGAGAAGGTGATCGAATTGCTCAATACCGCGCTTGCCACCGAATACGTGTGCACCTTGCGCTACTACCGCCACTATTTCATGGCCAAGGGCATGCTTGCCGACGCAGTGAAGGGCGAGTTCCTGGAGCATGCGCAACAGGAGCAAGAGCACGCGCACAAGCTGGCCGAGCGCATCGTGCAGCTGGGCGGCGAACCGGATCTCAATCCGGACACCCTGACCAAGCGCTCGCATGCCGAATACAAGGAAGGCACCGACCTGCGCGACATGGTCAAGGAAAATCTCATCGCCGAACGCATCGCCATCGATAGCTACCGGGAGATGATCGACTTCATCGGCGACAAGGACACCACCACCAAGCGCATTCTCGAAAGCATCCTGGCCCAGGAAGAAGAGCATGCCGATGAATTTGCCGACATGCTGGAAGGCTGGATTGGCGAGTGAGTTGAGTTCTGCGATGTAGCGCTGCGTTGCGATGAAGATCGCAGCGAGTTGAATTGAAATCGATTCAATGATGAGACAGACAGGGCAGCGCCTAGAGCGCCCTGTCTGTCTTTTTTGTGCCGCCAGATTGCGCGTAAACGGTCGCGTCCCGAATGAGCAACGACCGCATGAGGCGGCCAGATCCCGACACGCCGCCGCCTTCGTCAACGCCTCTGTAGGAGCGCACAGCCGGTCTGCCGCCACGCACGGGGCGGTCGCACTTGGTTGGCAACCCGGTCAGCGCAACACGCGAAAGCGCAACTGCGTCCATGCGCCATCGCTGGCCATTGCGGTGAGCGTGTGCAACCCCACTTCTTCGAAATCGCGCTGAAACCCTTGTCTTCCGCTGGTTTGCGCAATCCAGCGGCCATCCAGCAGCCAATCGATTCGCGCCTCGCTGCCCAGCGCTCGTAACTGCAACCGCACCGGGCGCGCGGCGTCGTTGGCCCGCGCAAGCGTGGCGCGGTCGCTCAAGCCGTCGATGCGTAGCACCCCGCCACCGGTCATGCGCCCGTCCGGCACGCAATCGTCAGCCAAGGGCGGCAGTTGCGCGGCGGCGCGTTCGGATGTACTGAGCCAGGGCGAGACCAACGCTGGCCAACGCGCCACCGCGCGCGGTGCACGCGCATGCGGTTGGCTGCATTCCTGCGACAACCGCTGACCGCTGCGCGCATCGGCCTCGAAGCGCATCTGCCCGCTTTGCCAAAGGCGCGCATCGCGCTCGGCAAAGGTGGGTGGCACCGCACCGTCGAGTGCATATGCATCGGCACGACGTGCGCACAGAGGCGGTGGCGTTTGATCGGCAGCGCCGCCCAGCGGCCAGCAGATGTCGATTGCCTGCACCGAGGACGGCATCGGCAATGGCGCACTGTCGCCAGCGCTGCGGGGCAAGGCATCGATGACTTCGAACATCAACGGCAATGCGGTGACCGCACCGTATTGGCCCGGCAACGGGGTGCCGTCCGGCCGTCCTACCCAGACGCCGACGGTGTAACGCCGCGTTCCGCCAATGGCCCATGCATCGCGGTAGCCGTAACTGGTGCCGGTCTTCCACGCCACGCCGGGGCGTGCAGTGGTGTCGAACGTGCCGCTGCCGTATCCGGGCCGCGGATTGCTTTGCAAGATTTCGCGCACGATCCACGCCGCACCCGGCGACATCAGGCGCCGATCGATGCGCGCGTCATCCGGCGTATAGCGCACGCGTCCGGCAATGCCGCCGCGATTGAGCGCGGCGAACGCGCCCACCAACTCCTGCAACTGTGCGCCGGTGCCGCCCAGTATCAAGGCCAGCGACGGCGTGCTGCCGGAGGGAAAATGCAGCGCAATCCCGGCATTGGACAGTCGCGCAGCAAAGCGCGCCGGGCCGATGCGATCAAGCAGATCCACCGCCGGTACGTTCAACGACAGCCGCAACGCCGTGGCCGCGCTCACCGGGCCGTTGAACGCCGCATCGAAGTTGCCGGGCCGATAGTCGCCAAAGCTCTGCGGCGCATCCACCAGCAGGCTTTCGGAATGGATCAGGCCATCGTCCAGCGCCATGCCATACAGAAAGGGCTTGAGCGTAGAGCCGGGCGAGCGCCATGCCTGCACCATGTCGACATGACCCAGGCGCTTGCGGTCGCCAAAACTGGCCGAGCCCACATAGGCGCGCGCCTCCATGGTGGCGTTGTCCACCACCAGCAATGCCGCGGAAGTGCGCTCCGGCAGCTGCGAAAAATACGTGGACACGCGCTCTTCCAGCGTGCGCTGTAATTCCACATCCAGCGTGGTGACGATACGCGCCGCACGCGGCTGCGCACTGTGCAGGCGCTGCGCCAGCAAGGCCGCATGCAACGGTGGCTTGAGCGAGCGGGTGACCACCGGTTCGATGCGCGCATCGTCCACCTGCGCGCGCGACCACACGCCCAGCTCGACCATGCGATCGAGCACCTTGTCGCGCGCGCGCTGCGCGGCTTCGGGATGACGGTCCGGGCGCAACCGGCTGGGCGACTGCGGCAATACCGCCAGCAACGCGGCCTCGGCGTGCGACAAGGCCCTGGCCGGCTTGCCCAGATACGCCCAGCTGGCCGCCTCCACCCCTTCGATGGTGCCGCCATAGGGCGCACGCTCCAGATACAGCATCAGAATCTCGTGCTTGCTCAGGTGCGCTTCCAGCTGCAACGCGCGCAACAATTGCTTGGCCTTGCCCCACGGTGTGCGCGTATGCGGGTCCAGGATGCGCGCCACCTGCATGGTCAGTGTGGAGCCGCCGGACACGATGTGGCCCTGCCCGATCCACTGCCCACCGGCACGCAGCAGACCCCAGGGATTGACGCCAGGGTGACGCCAGAACCAGCGGTCTTCGTAGTTCAGAAGCGCCTGCAAATACAGCGGCGAGACGCTCTGCGGCGTGGCGGGATAGCGCCATACGCCATGACGGTCGGCGAATGCACGCAACGGCGTGCCGTCGCGCGCAACCACCAACGTGGAGGTGTCGCGGGACTTAGGCAACGGCAATGGAAAAGCCAGATCGAGCAACAGCATGACGCCCAGCAAGGCCGCCGCACTCAAGCGCAGCCACCGCAGCCAGCGACGTCGGTTGCGGGCCTGATGGTTCGGCGCTTGCGGGCGCGGCTGCGTGCGATCCATCCCTGTTGGTGCCTGCGGCTGTTCATCCATTGCGCAAAGCATGCAGGGCAAAACGCGTTTCGGCCACTCCTACGCGGCTCGGGCCTGGCGTATCGGCAGCGCGATCAGCCGCACAGCCAGCCGGACAAGCGACGGGCGCAAGGCCAGGCACAGCCCGTGAGCGACATGTGGACCCCTGCGCGCAACCGTCTGATCCCACCTGTGGCCACCGCATGCAGGTGGCTGCGATGATCAGCCGCTCACGCCGAAGGCGCGGCCGGCGCCCTTCGGCAGCAGCACGCATTGGCGGCAGCTGGTGGCGATGCCCACGTGCGCACTTCGGTAGACGTTATGTCTCGTCCGTCGATTTGTCTGGTGCACGGCGCGCCGTGCCAGACCTGGTTGCCGCCGCCTGTGACGGCGGCATAGTCACTTCCGCTCAGCGCTTTTCCAACGTGGCGCGGTAGCGCAACAAGGCTTCCGGTGCATCGGTCTGGATGATCGACACACCGTCGCGGTACATCCGGCCCCAGACCCTGCCAGGGTCGCGCTCGGCGTCCGCATCGCCGCCATAGCCGGCAATGAAACCTTCCCACAACGAATTGACCATCAGCCGCACGTTGTGCGCCTTGCTCACCGCTGCCAGGGCCGGCAATTGCGCGGCGGTCATCTTGGGCAACTCGAATGCCATCGGACGCGCATTGCGCGTCTGTGCCGTTGCAATGGCCGCAAGATCGGCATTGCCATGCGCGTTGATCAGGATCGGGAAGAAGTACACGGTGTTGAAGGGCGGCATCGCAGCCAGTGGCGCGGTGGAAATACCGGCTTCGGCCTTGACGATCACCTGATGCTGCATGCCGGCGCGTGCGACCGCGTCGATCACCTGCACGTAAATCGCGTCCTTGACATCCAGGTTGAGCAGGATGTGCCCCTTGGCCTTGGCCAGCATCTGCTCGAGCGTGACCACGCGCTGGTCGGTCAGCGGTGCCTGTGCACCGCCTTCGTCGCTGCGCAGGCGTAGCTTCTGCAGATCGGCCAGGGTCAACTCGGAGAGCTTGCCGGTGCCATCGGTGGTGCGGTCCACGGTGGCGTCATGCAGCATCACCAGGCTGCCGTCGGCGGCACGCCGCACATCGGTTTCCATCACATCGGCGCCGATGGCGATGCAGCGCTCCAACGCCGCCAGCGAATTTTCCGGTGCGGTCTCGGTGAAGCCATGCTGTGGCGCAGCGGCATGACATCCGCGGTGCGCCACCACCACGAGGCCGCCCAGCGGGTTGGTCAGGCGCGCCTGGATCGCGGCCACGCCTGTCGGTGCGGCACTTGCTGCAGTGGTCACGACTGTGCACAGCACGGCGGCGAGGACGGCAATGGGGCGTGATGTCATCGAACAACTCCAAGCAGATGTTTGCAAACGGTAGCGCGGAGGACCGGCGTTGCCGCGCGTCGCACACGCGGCTGAAATTAAGCGGGTGGACGGCAGGCATCGAATTCAGGATGGCAGGCTTCGCCACCTCTTGCCTGGCTGCCCTCACAACGTGGGCGTGAACCGCAGACCCACCCAATAGGTGGTGGGCACCGAGTAACTGTCCTTGAGCAGATTCTGCCCGGGGCCGGTCACGCTGGTGATGCGGCTGTGGGTGATGTTGCTGACCTGGCCGATCAGGCTCAACTGCTTGCTCACCGCATAGGTGGCGGTGAAATCCAGTTGCGAACGCGGCGACCAATACAGGTCCTGCCAGTCGATATTGCTGACGACCGAGCGCAGCGCCTTGCCTTGCCGGTTGTAGGCCGCGCGCAGTTCCAGCCCGCCGGTGTTGTAGAACAGCGTCGCGTTGGCGGTGTAATCGGGTTGACCGACCAGATTGTCGAGCGTGCGCTCGCGCTGGGTCAGGCTGCTGCCGCTGCCGACGCTGTAAGGCACGTCCAGGCTGCCATCGAGCAATGCGAGGTTTGCGCTGAAACCGACGCCGCTCAACCACGGCGCGACCGGCCCTAACGTGTTGACGATGCCGTTGAACTCCACACCACGGATGCGCGCCTTGGCGGCATTGGCCGGTGTGCTGATCAACGCATTCGCATACGTGGTGCCGTCGAAGGTGAAGCTATCGGTGCGCGAGAGCGTGAAGATCTCGTCCTGGATATGTTTGTCGAAGACGGCAGCGGACGCGAACGCATCGAAATCGCCGGGAAGGCGCCATTCCAGCGACAGGTCCAGGTTGTTGGACACGCGCGGCTTGATGTCGGGGTTGCCGATGGTGACGGTGACGCCCTGCGCATTCGGGTTGCCGGCGTCTGTCGTATTGACGAAGCCGATGGAGGTGCGCGCCGCATAGGCGTCGTACGGCGGGCGGCCCAACGTGCGGCTTGCACCGGCACGCAGATCCAGCGCATCGGTCAGGTGATAGGTCATCACCGCCGAAGGCAGCAGATAGTCGTAATCCGCACTGGTCGGGTTATCGACGTACTCGTAGTGATTGGTTGCCGCATCCAGCTGCCGCTGGCGGCCCACCGTGTCGAGCTTGGTGCTGTCGAAATGCACACCGGCCTGCGCGTTCAAGCGATCGCTGCGATAGCTGACCAAGCCATAGCTACCGAAGATTTTTTCGGTGTGCGTGAAATTATCCTGGTTGCTGAAGGCCTGCTGGTCGGTGCTGTTGAACGCGCTCAACGGCGTGGCCGCCAGCACGCGATTGGCCTTGTTCGGGTCGATGCTCAGCAGGTTCAAACCGGCATAGCGCATCGGCGCCCTGCCGGTGCCCACCACGTCGGCCAGGCCGAACGCCGGCGCCGTCGTATTGGGCTGATACTCGACCCGATAGATCTCATAGGACGGCTTGTCGGTGGTATACGACACGCCTGCCGCAAAACCGATGCCTTGATCGCTTTCGCCTTGGTTGAAACCGTAATCGAGCCGACCGGTGAGGATGCGGTCGGACGCGGTGCGTTTATAGTCCGGGCGCCAGTACGACAGGCTGTAATTGTCCAGGTCGTCATACGCCTGCGGCGACACGCCGAAGCGTTGATCCAGGCCGGAAGTGTCGTAATTGAACGCATAATTGGGCGTGGCATTGATGGTCACGCCACTGCCGGTCTGGCCCACCGGCACCGGTGCCGGACGCGTGATGCCGGTGGCGTACTTGATCATGCGAATCGGCTCGTCATAGGTCGCATCCGACCACGCGCCACGCGCGGAAAGCTGTTGGCGATCGGTGGGCCGCCAGATCGTTCCCAGCTGCGCCACCTTGGTACGCGTGGTGACGATCTGGTTCGAATAGCCCACCTCGATGTCGCCACCGGGATAACTGCCGGAGGTTGCGGTTTGATTGAAGACCTGGCCACGGTTGCGCGGGTCGATGATGACCTCGTTGCGCTCCATGTCGTCCTTGAAATAGTAGTAGCCGGCCATGGCGTAGGCTTCGAGCGCCGCACTGGGCCGCATCTCGAACTTGCCGGTGAGGCCATAACGGTCGCGCTGATCTTGCACGTACCAGTATTTATCCTGCTGCGGCACCGCCCAGCCATTGCCGAGATTCTCGCCGGTCTGCAACACACCGCCGTTGTCGTAGAACCCGTAGTGCACCGTGTCGGTGGTCATATGGGTTTCGGTGTAGCTGCTCAGCGTTTGATAGTTGGCAGACACGGTGAGACCGTACTGCTGCTCGCTACCGAAGGTGCGGCTGCCGGTGGCGTTGAGGCGATAGCCCGGATCGTCCTGATCGCGCGGCTTGCCCACATCGTTGGCGTGGCCTAGCGCCGCCTCGGCGCTGAAGAACGGCTTGCCGCCGTTTTCGAACGCGCTGCGGGTTTTCAGGTTGATCGCACCGCCGGTGGCGTTGGGGTCCAGGTCGGGTGTGAAGGTCTTGACCACCTGCAATTCGCTGACCATCGAGGCCGGCAACAGATCCAGGCGCACACCGCGGGTGATCGAACCGAGCGTGCCGTTCGGTGTACCGGGCGAGGCGATGGTGAGCCCGTCGATGGTGACGTTGTTGTATGACGGCCCCAGGCCACGCAATACCGGCGTGGCCGCTTCATCGCGCGGATGCTCGTTGTCGGTGGCAGGCAAGACGGACAAGCCCGGCACGCGCCGCAATGCCTCAACGATGGTGCTGTCGGGCAAGGCACGCACGTCGGTGGCGCTGATCACATCGGTGATATTGGTGGCCGCACGCTTGCTTTCCACCGCAGCCGCGTTGGCGCGGCGCACGCCGGTGACCTGCATGGCATCGAGGGTTTGTACGCCGGTTTTGGCGATGTCTGCGGCAGTTGCATCTCTGCTAGGTGCGTCGCTGTTGGGTGCCTCGCTCGGCGAGGCTGCGGTCGCGAGGCCAGAGAGTTTTTCAAAGGCTGACGCTGTCTCGACAGGTCGCTGGCTTTCGTTGGATGAAGCACCGGCTGGGCGCATCGATGACGCCAGGCGCGCGGAGTCGGATGAGGTAGCGACACTTTGAGCCTGCACGCCAGGCGAGCATGCTGCGATGGCCACAGCGAGAACGGACAGGTGCATACGGTACGGATCGAAGCGCTGCATGGAATCCCGTAAGTCGCGCATCAATCATGCTGCGCTGATGAGAAAGCACGCCACCGTAGAGCGTAAAAATGACCTTTGCGTGTCGCTACCATCGCACCGAAAAGACAAGGCGCAGCGATATCGCTGCACGCGAAGCAAGCACTCGCGGCTACCGGGAAACATCGCAAGCGCGCTGCAAAAGCCCCTCCACTTGCGGGAGAGGGGTTGGGGTGAGGGTACGGGCGAAGCCACTCATGCCATGCCAACGACACCAGGCTTCGCTCGTCCCCTCATCCGTCCCTGGCGGGGCCCCTTCTCCCGACGGAGAAGAGCGAACGCGTCGCCTTACGGCTGCACCACCGTCATCGTGGCTGGCGTGCTGCGCCCCACGCCACGCAGCTCCGGCCGGTACATGTCTTCCACCAGCGAGGGCGGCACCGTGTAGGTCCCCGGGGTGACGGCACGCACCAGGTAGTACACCTGCGCCTTGCTGCCCGAAGACAGCGCCAGCGCGGCCACATAGCGGTCGTCGCGGAACTCTTCGTGCTTGACGTCGGCGGCGCTGGACCGCTCGCTGATGCCGATGCCGTCCACCACCACGTCGGCCCACTGCTTGGCATCGCCGAGATTGAAATTCTCGATTTCCAAACCGGCCGGCAACAGGTCGGTGAGCAAGGCGTCGGGCATGCTGCTGTTGGCAGTGATGCTGACGCGCACGATCAACGCTTCGCCTTCCTTGAGTGGACGCGGGGTCCACGGCTTGCCGTCGGTGGTGTACCAGCTGCGCTCCACGCTGAGATTGCGCGTGTCCGGTTCCGGTGCGCTGCGCGGAATGCCGGCCACTTCCAGGCTGGCGTACATCGGCGCCTCGCCTTGTGGCGCGAACTGCACGCCGCGCGCCAGGGCGGCACTGTCGAAACTGCGCCCGAACACGCGTGCCGGTGCGATCTGCTGTACCTGGTCGCCCACCGTCAAGCTGCCGGACACCTGCTTGCCCTGCCCGGCCATCAACGCCTTGCCCAACCGCGCAAGCGCCACTTGCTCCTGCGTGCTCAGCCACAACCAACCGGTCGCGCGACGTGCATCCAACGCGCGGCCCAGGGCCCCCGCGCGGGTGTCGTACTCGGGCTTGGACAAACCGCGTTCGTGCAGCAACGCCATCATCAAGGCGTCGTCGCGGATCGCGCTGCCGTAATCGCCGAAGTACGGCGGACGCTCGCTGCTGTCCTTGGCAAACCCGGCCTTGATCGCCGCATCGCCACGCTTGGTATCGCCCTGCAGCGACAAGGCGATGCCCAGATGCACCAGCGACAGGCCCGTCAGCGCCTTGTCGCGCTGGTTGTCGTACAGCGCGCGCAGCGTGCCCAGCGGCGCGCGGTTGACGCGTGCCAGTACGTAGCCGGACCAGGCCTGATTGGCGAACTTCAAGTTGTCGCGACGGTCCTGCCCATAGAACTCGTTGCCACCGGACAACAGATCTTCGCTCAGGCGATTGAGCGCCTTCTGCAGCACCGTGTCGGGCACCGCGAAACCGGCGTCCTTGGCGTCGAGCAGGAATTCGGCAATGTATGGGGTCAGGCCCGGATTGACGTGGCCATCGTCGCCCCACATCGAAAAATGCCCGCTGGCGATCTGCATCGACGCCAGACGCCCGAACGCGCCTTCCATGCGCTCGCGGCGCTTGGCCGCCTCCAGCCCCTTGGTGCCGAGCGTTCTGGCGGTGGCATCGTCGAGCAGCAGCGCCGCATAGCCCTTGCTGGTGGTCTGCTCGGCGCAGCCGTACGGATACTCCAACGCGCCCTGCAGTGCGCTGGCGAACGGAATCGGCGGCAACGCGCTGACCACCATGCGCGCGGTCACCGAGCCGGCCATCAGGCCATCGGCAAAGCCGCTGTCCAGGGTGATCGGCGCCAGCGGGTCGAGCACGCGGGTCTGTGCCCGCAACAACTGTGGCCAGCCGGCGCGCACCGGCAACTCGTAGCTGCGGTCCGCCTTGAAGCCATTGCCATCCACGCGCACGCGCACCTTGGCCACGCTATAGCCTTCGGTGGCGCTCAGCGGGAAGCTCAGCGTCTGCTTGGCGTCCACGCCGAGCTTGACGCTGCGCGACGCCTCGCCGATGGCGAGCGGGCCAATGCCCTCCACACGCACGTTGAATTCCCCCGGCTTGCCGGTGAAATTCTGCACGTCCAGCGTCACCGTGCTGCGGTCGCCCGGTGCCATCACCCGCGGCATGCTGGCTTCGGCCAGGATCGGCGCACGCACGATGGTTTCCATATCGCGGTTGCCGTAACGGGTATCCGAGTACACCAACGCCGACACGCGCAAGCTGCCGTTGAAGTCCGGCACCGGCAGTTGCACGCGCGCATTGCCCTTTGCGTCGAGTTTTACCGAGCCGGAAAACAGGTCAACCGTCTGCACGCGCGCGGTCGGGCGCTTGGCCTGCGGCAAGGCTTCCAGCGCCATGTCGCCGCCGAACTTCAGCTTGCCGCTGGCGCCTTCGAAACTTTCGATCACCCGCCCATAGATGTCGTACGCATCGGTCCCCAGACGACGCTGCGCGAAGAACTGCGCGTTGGCATCGGGCACCGGGAAACGGGTGATGTTGAGGATGCCCACGTCCACTGCCGAAATGGTCACGTGCGCGGCCTTGCCTGCCAGTTCGGGCACGCTCACCGTCACCGGCAAGGGCTGCTCGGGGCGCATCTGCTTGGGCGCGGACAAGCCCACCGCCACCCGCCGCGCCTTGCGGTCCATCGGCACATAGGCCACGCCCACCGCGCGTGCCGGGGTGATCTTGCTGGGCGCACTGCCGCCGCGGAAGACCAGTGCGGTGACATACACATCGTGGCGCTCCCACGCCTCGGTCACCGGAATCTCGAAGCTGCTGCCGGGCTTGACGTCGATGTCCTGCACGTACAACAGCTTGTCGCTTTCCACCAGCAGCACGCCCTTGCCGGCATGCGGCGGGGTCAGCGTGACCTTGAGCGTGTCGCCGGCACGGTAGCCGGTCTTGTCCAGCGCCAGCTTGACCTTGTCCGGGCGCGCATCCAGGCCACGGTTTTCATCGTTCCAGCTCCAGCCGGCGCGGAACGGGTAACGCGTGGTCAGCCCGCTCGCCGGGTCGAATACGTCCAGGCGGTACTCGCCCCATTCCACCGGGAAATCGATCTTGGCATTGACGCTGCCCACATCGAGCGTGCGCGTGTCCTTGTTTTCGAAGCGACGGGTGAAGTCGTAATCCCAGTGGTTGTCGGTGTAGTTCCAGTGGTAATCGCGCAGCTCGCGCACCAGCGTGACCTTCAGGCCCTTGGCCGGCTGCGGCTTGCCATCGGCATCCACGCGGGTCACTTCGAAGCGCGCCGTCCCATTGGCATCGGCGCCGTCGGCGTCGTCGAACAACGGCCGCACGCCGACCAGGGCCTTGGCCGGCCACAGCACGCGCTTGAGGGTGCGGGTGACCGTGCGCCCGCCGGTTTCGTACACGCTGCCGGAGACGACCGCGGCAATCGTGCTGACCGGCTTGGCCTCGTCCGGCAATGCGATGTCTTCGCGCAGGATGCCGTCGCCGCCGAATTCGGTGTCGATCACGTCCCTGGCTTCGCGCGGCAGCTCCAGCGTGGGGTCGCCGAAGAACCAGCCGGGCAACGCTTCGAGCGGATGCTGCTCGACGCTCACTGCCAGCTTGGCGGTGAAACGGTTGCCAGCGGCCGGTGCGCCGTACAGATACGCGGCATTGGCCACCAGCTTGAACGGCTGGCCGGCGCTCAAGGTCTTTTGCGTGCTGTCCAGGTCCAGCTTCATGCGCTCGGGCAGGAACTCTTCCACACGCACGGTCATGCCCTGCACGGCGTCCTTGCTGGCCGGATCGGTGCGAAATTCCACCTGCCAACGGCCGGTCGGTGCATCGGCCGGAATCTGCTGGGCGAATTCGAAGTAGCCCTGCTCGCCCGGCAGCAGCTTGGTCTCGCGGAAGGTCTTGCCGTCCGGCTGCTTCAGGCGCAGGAACACCGGTTGCGGCTTGGTCGGCTTGCCGTCGTTGTCGCGCAGGATCGCCGAGACGCGCATGGTCTCGCCGGGGCGATACAGATCGCGACCGGCCCAGGCGAACACATCGAACCACGCGCCCTGGCGCCCGGCCACGGCGAACTCGCTCAGATCCAGTGCGGGCTGGTTGAACGGCAGCAGCGTAATGTCGGTCTTGCTGCGTGCGGTCAGCACATGGCCGGCGTCGAGCGTGTAGTTGAGCAGCGCATTGCCGTTACCGTCGGTCGCCCCTTTCAGGAACAACTCGCCCTTGACATCGAGGATGCGCAGCTCCACGTTCTTGACCGGCTCGCCGCTCTGCAACGAGGCGGTGTGGACGAACAACTTGTCCTTGTAGGCGCGCGTATGCAGGCCGATGTCGCTGACGGTAAAGAACGCGGTGTCGAATTCGTTCTCGAAACTGCCGGCGCGCTTCATCACCGCGAAATACAAACCCGGTTCCTGCAGCTCCTTGATGTCCTGCGTCGGCAGGTAGGTCAGCACACGCTCGTTCTGCTTGCCGCCAAGGATGAAGCGATTGACGTAGACCGGGTCGGCCAGCTTGGACAACGGCTGGTTGCCGCTGTATTCGCTCTCCAGATCCCAGCTGCCACGGCGCCCGCCACGCTGGAACTGCTGGAAGAACGCCGGCAGCGACTTCTCGCGCACGCGCAGGAACTCGACGTCCACTTCCGGCACGTTCACCGACACCACCGGCAGGCCACGGCTCTCGCGCGCCGGCAGCACGCTGCCCTGCGAAGCGAACCCGGCCACAGGCTTGAGTTCGCCGGTGTAGACCTTTTGCTTGAGTGGCTTGCCCAGGCGGCTGCCGTCGGCGGCCAGCAGGTTGGCGTCGACCAGGACGGTGTAGTCCTTGGCCGCTTCGACGTACGGGTAGCGCAGCGTCTTGCCGTCCTCGGACAGCGTCCAGCTACTGTCGCCCGTGCCGACCTTTTCTTCGAAGCGCACCAGCGCATCGAAATCCTGCGTGCCGACCAGTGGCCGCGAGAATTCCAGTGCCAGCGACAGGCCGTCGCTGGTCTGGTCGGGATAGGCACGCGCCAGCGCGAAACCGGTGATGGCCTGCTTTTCGGCCTTGATCGCCTCGCCACTGGCGGCGGGTAGCTGACCGCTTTCGTTGCGCTTGCACGCCACCGCGCCGATCGCCACGGCCAGCAACACCGCCCACAGCACAACCCGCCGCGTGCCCGACCGCATCATCCGTGATCCCTGGCTGTCCATTCGTGCTACTCGCAATGTGAGAACGCAAGTATAACGACGCTGCGCATCTGGCTGATGGCGCCGATGCGACGACGTGGCTGCTTGCCGATGGGCGGCAAGCGTGCGCTGCTGGCGAGCGATGCGATGGCAGACTGGCGGTGAGCGCAGTGGTCTGGTACTCGCGCTTGGAGCGACCGCCGAACCACGTCATGCCGCCTGGCGCAGGCAGCTGGACTGCGACTTGCCTGCAGGGCCTCGCTCGTTCTGTCATCGCGTCCATCGAATGCCAACAATCGATCCGCGGCAGCACGCGAGCCGAGTGACCCGCGTTCAGTTGGTCAGCAGCCAACTGTTTAGCGCGGTGCCCTCACCGCTTGCGGGACCGATGGCGGCATGGATGACGCCATCGATCCCCCACGGACAGGTTCACGGCGTGTCCCGTGATCGGTGAGGGCACCGCGCTGTCGACCAACCCGGCTTTTGGCTAGATCACAAAGAGCTGCAAAGAAGCACTCGCCGCGGGATCAGGCATGACTCTTTGTGTTCCTCATTCTCCGTGCAACTCCAACAACGCACGCATGTACATCTCGATCAGCGCCGGCTTGTCCACGTGCAAACAGGCCTGCACATTGGGCGCACCAGCCCCTTCGCGGGTATAGCCTTGCGCATCCACGTCCAGATGCAAGGGCGTGGTCGGGCACAGCGCCGGACGTAGCAACCAGGCCACCGGCACCACATCGAACAACGTGGGCGTGGCACTGGCCCAGGGCTGGTCGGTGTTGCGCCACTGGTAGTACAGCTGCGTGAGCGCATCGGTCAGCCCGTCGCCATGCGCAAACAGTGCAATGCGCTCGGGTTCTTCCAGGGTGATCTGCGTGGCATCCAGTGGCAACAGCACGATTGGCACACCAGATGAGAACACGCGCTGCGCTGCAGGCACATCGGCCAGGATGTTGTACTCCGGCGCCGGCGCACTGGCCGGACGATACGCAGACTTGCCATAGCCCATCCGCACCGATCCGCCCATCGCCACCACACGCTTGAGCTTGGCAAAGCCGGCCGGGTCACGTTGCTGCGCCAGCGCCGCATCGGTCATCGGCCCCAATACCAGCAAGGTGACCTCGCCCGGATGCTGGCGCACCTGCTGCAGGATCATCGCGGCCGCATCCGGCAGTGCCGCCGGCAACTGCCCCTTGGCCGCCCAGCGCGCCTGGCTAAAGGCGATAGTGCTGGTGGTACGCGCGCCCGCTGCCAGCGGAATCTCGCTGCGCCCGGCCTGCTGCAACAACCGCTGCAGCAACTGCGCACGCAACGCGGTGTCGCCCCATGCCGATGCGATGCCCAGCACCTGCAACTGCGGGCGACGCAGCAATAGCCCTAAGGCGAAGGCATCGTCGATATCGTCGCCAACGTCGGTAGAGACCACCACTTTCTCGGCCTGCACCGATGCCAGCGTGGATTGCACGGCCGCGGCCGACTGCTGCGCCCCCGCGGTTGTCGCCACGCACCACATCGCCATCGCTACCCACGCGCGTTGCCAGGTCCGCTGCATCTGCCCACTCCTGCTGCCATAAAAAAAACCGCCGGCATGATCGCCGGCGGTTCGATAGTGCTCCACCAAAACGCCGATCAGAAGTTGGCGCGGAACTGCGCACCCACGATGCGCGGGTCGTTGATGAAGCCGGTGAGGTTGTTGAAGTCGATCGCACCGGTCACGCGGATCTGATTGGTGCAGTTGCGGCAGAACACCGACAACTCGTACGCACCCGCGCCCCAGTTGTAGCCGATCTTGGCGCCACCTTCGACCAGCGGCTGGCCGGTGAATTCCTTGGAGTCGTACAGGAAGAAGTTCACTTCACTGCGGTACGACCAGTCCGTGTAGAAGAACAGCTCGCCGTCGTTGCCCATCGGAATGCCGTAACGCAGGGTGGCGTTGGCCATCCACTTGGCTGCCTGCGGCAGGTCGTTGCCGTCGATCACCGCACGGCCGGCCGCGTTGATCGGGTCGGTGACCGTGCAGGTACGGCAGATGCCCACCGACAGGTTCGGGTCGTCGATGCGGGTCCAGTTGTAGGCGCCGCCGGCGGTGACGCGCAGGTTCTGGGTGAGCAAGGCTTCGAAATCGAACTCCGCGCCGCGGGCCTTGGTCTTGTCGGCATTGAGCAGGCGGATGTCGTTGGACGCGCCACCCACCGCCGTGAGCTGCTGGTTCTTCACGCGGAAATCGTAGATGTCAAAGCTCAGGCGCGCGCGGTTGTCGAACAGGTCCGACTTGATGCCGACCTCGAACGAGTCCACCGTCTCCGGCTCGGCCACGGTCAGCGGCGCGGTGCCCGACGGCACGCCGAAGCTGGCGCCGCGGAAACCGCGTGCGGCACGTGCGTACACATTGACGGCGTCGTTGATGGAGAACGTAGCCGCCAGATCGCCGGTGACCTTGGAGTTGTCGGTCTCGCCGCTGGACGGTTCGACCAGGGTGACGCGGTCCAGCGCCAGCACGTCGAAGGTCTTCTTGTCGTAGGTGTAGCGGATGCCGGCGCGCAGGTTCAAACGGTCGGTGGCCGCGTAGTTCAACGAGCCGAACGCCGCCCAGGAGGTATTGCGCTGGCGGGTCAGCTGATAGCTGGCCAGATCACCGCCGCTGAGGGTGTTGTAGGTGTAGTTTTCGCCTTCCACATCGTCGTGGAAGTAGTACAGGCCGGCCTGCCAGTTGAGCGGGCCGTCGTACTGCGATTCGGCGCGCACTTCCTGGCTGTACTGGTCCAGGCTCTTGATGCCGCCGGCGGTTTCCACCGGGAACGGAATCACGCCCGGGCCCGACGGCGGCGCAAACACCGCGCCGAAGCCACCGTCGATATCGCCACGGCTGTAGTACTTGCCGATCCCTTCGTAGGCGGTGATCGAGTGCAGCGCGATGTCGCCCAGGTCCCAGGTCAGGTTGGCGCTGCCGCCGTAGGTCTGCAGTTCCTGGCGGTTGGCACCGTCGATGAAGGATTTTTCCGCATCGAAGCCATCCACCAGCTGATTGGTACCGGGCTGGATGATGTTGGCGCGGAACAGGCGCGCGGTACCGTCCAGATGGCGCGCATGCGCATTGAACAAGGCACTGAAATCGTCGCTGGCCTGGTACAGCAGCTGCAGGCGCACGGCCGAATCGGTATAGCCTTCCAGATCGCGGCCGTCGCGGTTTTCCACCCAATCGTCGCGGCGCTGGCCCAGCGTGGACAGACGCGCTGCCCAATGGTCGCCCATCGCGATGCTCAGGCCGCTTTCCAGGGTCATGGTGCCGTAGGTGCCGTACGACAGGCTGGCGTAGCCGTCATTGGCGCCGATGGTCGGCTTGACCGAATTGAACTTGACCACGCCTGCCGGCGTGTTGCGGCCGAACAGCGTGCCCTGCGGGCCGCGCAGCACTTCCAGGCCTTCCAGATCGAAGATCGGGAAGCCCTTCAGGAAGGCGTTTTCCTGCACCACGTCGTCATAGATCAACGACACCGGCTGCGAGGCGTAGGTGTTGAAGTCCGTATTGCCGTAGCCGCGGATGTACACGCGCGGGAACACACGGCCGTTGGACGATTCGATGTTCAGGCTGGGCGCCTTGCCGGCCAGCACGCGGATGTCCGAGCCGCTGGTGGAGATGGCATCCAGGAACTCCGGGCGCAATACCGAGGCGGAAACCGGCACATCCTTGGAGTCTTCCGAACGCCGCTCGACCGTGACCTTGACCGCATCCAGACGCACGACGCCGTCGTCGCCGGGCGTCTGCTGTGCAGCGGCATGGAGCGGAAGAAAGGAAGCGACGGCAACGGCAAGCGCGCTGATCTTGAGCGACCGGCTGGCGGACATGGGAAGAACTCCGGATTCTGGTGGCGGGGCGGCCCGGCCTGCGTGCCGCGGTGCAACAGAATTAACACGATTTACACAATTATGGCAGGGCGCGTGCGAAAAAGTTTCCAGAATTCGAAACAGCGTTCGAATTAATGCAACACGGCAGTGCGTTTTACACGATGGCGAAAAAGGAGGCTTGGTTAGCGACGCTGGCCACGCTGCCATTTACTGCGCTGTGGTGGCCAGCGCCAATCACTTGGGGGCGCAACAACATCGATCAATGGCATTGGGAATGACCATCCAGCGTGGACATACGCCGGACTGAAACGCAGATGTTCCGGGTTCTACGCGTATGCCTGGAAGAGCCGATGCGGAGCAGATCCGGCTAATGCGGGCAGCGCGACGCCGGCTCCGCATCGCCACCAGGCGTGCCCGACCGACGCGATGCACATCTCGCACACCAGCACCAGTGAAGTGCCTCGCACGCCAGGCATGTGTCGCGTGCATCCACGCGCGCCAACACCCTGCGCAGGCCTATCCAACCTCGGCAACCGGCGCCGGCACCCTGACCCACCCCTCCATCAACACCCGCGCACTGCGGCTCATCAGCGCCTTGGTCACCTGCCACTGGCCCTCGACCAGCTGCGCCTGCGCGCCGACCCGCAAGGTGCCGGATGGATGCCCGAAGCGCACCGCCGAGCGCGCCGCACCGCCGGCAGCCAGATTGACCAGCGTGCCCGGCACGGCTGCAGCGGTGCCGATCGCCACTGCTGCAGTGCCCATCATCGCGTGATGCAATTTGCCCATCGACATCGCACGCACCAACAGATCGATTTCGGCCGCATGCACCGGCTTGCCGCTGGACGCGGTGTAGTCGGCCGGCGGCGCCACGAAGGCGACCTTGGGCGTGTGTTGCCGTGTCGCGGCGTCTTCCACCTTCGCAATCAAACCCATCCGCACCGCACCGTGTGCGCGCAATGTCTCGAACATGGTCAAGGCGCGCGGGTCGCCATTGATGGCGTCCTGCAGCTCGGTCCCGGTGTAGCCCAGGTCGCGCGCGTTGACGAAGATGGTGGGAATGCCCGCATTGATCAGCGTGGCATCGAGCGTGCCCAGCCCGGGAATTTCCAGTTGATCGATGACGTTGCCGGTGGGAAACATCGCCCCGCCCTCGCCTTCGGCATTGTCGGCCGGGTCGAGAAATTCCAGCTGCACTTCGGCTGCAGGAAAGGTCACGCCGTCCAGTTCAAAGTCGCCGGTTTCCTGCACCAGCCCATCGGCCATCGGCACATGCGCCACAATCGTCTTGCCGATATTGGCCTGCCAGATGCGCACCGTGGCCACGCCATCGCGTGGCACGCGTGTGGGATCGATCAAGCCGCCGGCGATGGCGAATGGCCCCACCGCCGCCGACAGATTGCCGCAGTTGCCGCTCCAATCCACGAACGCGCTATCGATGGACACCTGCCCGAACAGGTAGTCCACATCATGCCCATCGCGCGTGCTGGCCGACACGATCACGCTCTTGCTGGTGCTGGAAGTGGCACCGCCCATGCCATCGATCTGCTTGGCATACGGATCCGGACTGCCGATCACCCGCAACAACAGCGCATCGCGTGCAGCGCCCGGTTGCTGCGCGGCCGCGGGCAGATCCTGCAGACGGAAAAACACGCCTTTGCTGGTACCGCCGCGCATGTAGGTGGCGGGGATGCGGAGTTGGGGAGCGAATGCCATGCATGTTCCTTGGAAACGACGTGCGGACGTGATGTGAATAATTTTGCGTAATGCATCTGTACGGCCTGGCGAAGGTCGCCATGACAGTCGCAGGCACGCCTTGCTGCTCATGTCATAGTGGCAGTTGCGTCTGCTCCGGCATGAGCCCCTCAGGTCGCAATGGCCAAGATCCGATGGGTACATAGCGATACGGTCGCCCACCGCCTTCGACCAATAGCACCTCGGTGGCGTGCCAGGTGATGGGCACGATTGGCTGGTTGAGCTTACCGGGCGCGGCATAGCTGATCGTTATGTGTGGCGTGTGTCCGCCCCCGCCATGCAGGCCTTCCGCACACAGCGCTGCTGCGATGGCAGCCTGCAATGCAACGAAGGCAAATGGCGTGCCCTCTGCCCGGAATGCCCAATGCACCGGGTCGGTTCCGCCACTGGTGATCCGGTTCAAGCAGAACGTCACTGCCTGAGCATCGAGACGATCGCCCGCGCGCAGCATTGCGGCACGCGCAGCCGACCCTTCCAACCGATCCGAAACCGATTGATGCCAGTTGCCTGGATCGAAGTACGCCTCACCAAGCAGTGCATCCAGGCGGTGTGCAGCCACGACACCGGCCATCGCTTCAAGCACCTGCGGTGGCGGCTTGAGCATGAAGATCAATCGCGAAGAATCGGCCATGGTGCTGCCCTATGCGGCCTTGTTTGCCTCAAGAAAATCCTGCGCAAACCGCTGCAAGACGCCACCGGCTTCGTAAATCGACACTTCCTCTGCAGTATCCAGGCGGCAAGTCACCGGCACCTGCAGTTGCTCGCCATTGCGCCGGTGGATCGACAACGTCAGCGTGGCGCCGGGCGTGCGCTCACCCACCACGTCGAAGGTTTCGCTGCCATCGATGCCCAAGGTCTTGCGATCGGTGCCCGGTTTGAACTCCAGCGGCAGCACGCCCATGCCGATCAGGTTGGTGCGGTGAATCCGCTCGAAGCCTTCGGCGACGATCACTTCCACACCGGCCAGCCGCACGCCCTTGGCCGCCCAGTCGCGCGAAGACCCCTGCCCGTAATCGGCGCCAGCGATGACGATCAGCGGCTGCTTGCGCGTCATGTAGGTTTCGATCGCCTCCCACATGCGCAGCACCTGGCCTTCCGGCTCCAGCCGCGCCAGCGAGCCGGCCTTGACCTGCCCATCGACCACCGCCATTTCGTTGATCAATTTGGGGTTGGCGAACGTGGCGCGCTGTGCGGTGAGATGGTCGCCGCGATGGGTGGCGTAGGAATTGAAGTCCTCCTCCGGCACGCCCATCTGCGCCAGGTATTGCCCGGCCGCACTGCCGGCCATGATCGCGTTCGACGGCGACAAGTGGTCGGTGGTGATGTTGTCGCCCAGCACGGCCAACGGGCGCATGCCGCGTAGCGTGCGCGCACCGGCCAACGCGCCTTCCCAATACGGCGGACGCCGAATATACGTACTGGTCGGGCGCCAGTCGTACAGCGGGTTCACGCTGCCCCCCTGCCCCACGCTGCGCTTGAACATCGGGTCGTATACGCTGCGGAAGTGTTCCGGCTTGACGCTGCGCGCCACCACCGCGTCGATCTCGGCATCGCTCGGCCACAGGTCCTTGAGCGTGACCGGCACGCCGGCGGCGTCGATGCCCAACACATCCTTCTCGATATCGAAGCGCACCGTGCCGGCAATGGCGTAGGCAATCACCAGCGGCGGCGAGGCGAGGAACGCCTGCTTGGCATACGGATGGATGCGCCCATCGAAATTGCGGTTGCCCGAAAGCACCGCCGTGGCATACAGATCGCGATCGATGATTTCCTGCTGGATCGCAGGATCCAGCGCCCCGCTCATGCCATTGCAGGTGGTGCAGGCAAACGCCACGATGCCGAAGCCCAACTGCTCCAGCTCGCCCAGTAAACCGGCCTCTTCCAGGTACAGCTGCACGGCCTTGGACCCCGGCGCCAGCGAGCTCTTCACCCACGGCTTGCGGGTCAATCCGCGTGCATTGGCGTTGCGCGCCAGCAAGCCGGCAGCGATGACATTGCGCGGGTTGGAGGTATTGGTGCACGAGGTGATCGCTGCGATGATCACTGCGCCATCAGGCATCTGCCCCGGCACCTGCTCCCACGCACCGGCAATCCCACGATCCGCCAGCTCGGTAGTGGCCACGCGTTTGTGCGGATTGGATGGCCCGGCCATGTTGCGTACCACGCTGGCCAGATCGAACTGCAGCACGCGCTCGTACTGCGCGGTGGCCAGATCGTCTGCCCATAGGCCGGTATGCCGCGCATAGGTCTCCACCAACGCGACTTGCGCATCGTCGCGACCGGTCAAGCGCAGGTAATCGATGGTTTGCTGGTCGATGTAGAACATCGCCGCCGTCGCACCGAATTCCGGTGTCATGTTGGAAATGGTCGCGCGGTCGCCGATGGTCAGTGCGCGTGCACCATCGCCATAAAACTCGAGATACGCGCCGACCACGCGCTGCGCGCGCAGGAATTCGGTCAATGCCAGCACGATGTCGGTGGCGGTGATGCCCGGCGCCGGCCGGCCGGTCAGTTCCACGCCGACGATGTCCGGCAGGCGCATCCACGAGGCGCGCCCCAGCATCACGTTTTCCGCTTCCAACCCGCCAACGCCAACCGCGATCACGCCCAGCGCATCCACGTGCGGCGTATGGCTGTCGGTGCCCACGCACGTATCCGGAAACGCCACCCCGTCCAGCGTGTAGATCACCGGCGACATTTTCTCCAGATTGATCTGGTGCATGATCCCGTTCCCCGGCGGAATGACTTCCATGTTCTCGAACGCACGCTTGGTCCATTCGATGAAGTGGAAGCGATCGGCATTACGACGATCTTCCACGCTGCGATTCTTGGCGAACGCCTGCTTGTCGAAGCCGGCGTATTCCACCGCCAGCGAGTGATCCACGATCAACTGCACCGGCACCACCGGATTGACCTGCGCCGGGTCGCCGCCCTGCTCGGCAATGGCATCGCGCAAGCCCGCAAGATCCACCAGTGCGGTCTGGCCCAGGATGTCGTGACACACCACCCGTGCCGGAAACCACGGGAAATCCAGATCGCGCTTGCGCTCGATCAATTGCCGCAGGTACGCCTCCAGCAGTTGTGGCTCTGCCCGCCGCACCAGGTTCTCGGCATGCACGCGTGCGGTGTATGGCAAGGTTGCATACGCACCGGGCTGCAGCGCATCGACGGCGGCGCGTGCATCGAAGTAATCCAACGAGGTGCCCGGCAAGGGCTTGCGGTACTGGCTATTCATGGCTGGCGATATCGAAGCGGGCGGGGGGAATCGGGAATCGGGAATCGGACTTGGCGTTGCAGAGGTTTGCAGGTCTTGCTGCTGACCTGGCTTGCGAGGTCCGATCGCCTTCATGGAAGGCGACCGAAGCCCAGAAATCAGCGGCTGCGCAAAGCGTCCTCAGCTGCGCTGATCCAGCGGCACGAACACCTGATCTTCCGGCCCGGTGTAATTGGCCGAGGGGCGAATGATCTTGCCGTCCATGCGCTGCTCGATGATGTGCGCGCTCCAGCCGGCTGTGCGCGCCAGCACGAACAAGGGAGTGAACATCGCCGTCGGCACGCCCATCATGTGGTAGCTCACCGCACTGAACCAATCCAGGTTCGGGAACATCTTCTTGATGTCCCACATCACGCTCTCCAAACGCTCGGCGATGTCGTACATCTTGCGGCTGCCCTGCTCATCGGACAGCTCGCGCGCCACCTCCTTGATCACCTTGTTGCGCGGGTCCGACACCGTGTACACCGGATGTCCAAAGCCAATCACCACTTCCTTGCGTTCCACCCGCGCCTTGATATCGGCTTCTGCTTCGTCCGGGGTGTCGTAGCGCTTCTGCACTTCGAACGCCACTTCGTTGGCGCCGCCATGCTTGGGGCCACGCAGCGCACCGATGCCACCAGCGATGGCGCTGTACATATCGCTGCCGGTCCCGGCAATCACGCGGCTCGCAAAGGTAGATGCATTGAATTCGTGCTCGGCATACAGGATCAGGCTGGTATGCATCGCGCGCACCCACGAATCCTTGGGGGCAAAGCCGTGCAGCAGGTGCAGGAAATGGCCGCCGATGGAATCGTCGTCGGTCTCCACCTCGATGCGCTTGCCGTTGTGGCTGTAGTGATACCAGTACAGCAGCATCGAACCGAGTGAGGCCATCAGTTTGTCGGCGATGTCGCGCGCACCCGGGTGGTTATGGTCGTCTTTTTCCGGCTGCAGGCAGCCCAGCACCGACACGCCGGTGCGCATCACATCCATCGGATGCGCCGACGGCGGCAACTGTTCCAGCGCAGTTTTCACCGCTGCCGGCACACCGCGCAGCGAGCGCAGCTTGGCTTTGTAACCGCGCAGCTCGCCGCTGTTGGGCAGCTTGCCGTGCACCAGCAGGTACGCGATTTCTTCGAACTCGCTGGTGGTGGCCAGATCGAGAATGTCGTAACCGCGGTAATGCAGATCGTTACCGCTGCGCCCCACCGTGCACAGGGCCGTGTTACCGGCGGCAGTGCCGGACAGGGCAACGGACTTTTTCGGCTTGAAACCAGCAATAGCAGTGTCGTTCATGCGATGAGCTCCCAAACTGTGTGGTGTCGCGGTATGGCGTGCGAGGTGGCAATGAGATGATCAGCAGCGCGCAATCATGCGCCTTTGCGCGCAAACAACGCATCCAGACGCTGCTCGTAATCGTGATAGCCGATGCGCTCGTACAGCTCTTCGCGCGTCTGCATGCTGTCCAGCACGCCCTGCTGATGACCGTCGCGCCGAATCGCGGCATAGACCGCCTCGGCCGCCTTGTTGGCTGCGCGAAATGCCGACAGCGGAAACAGCTGGATCGCCACGCCAGCCTGCGCCAGCTGGTCGCGCGTAAACAACGGGGTCTTGCCGAACTCGGTAATGTTGGCCAGCACCGGCACGCCTACCGCATCGACGAAGCGCTTATAGGTGTCCAGGTCGTAGGCAGCTTCGGCGAAGATGCCGTCCGCACCCGCTTCCACGCAGGCGATGGCACGTTCGATCGCCGCATCCACGCCTTCCATCTGGATTGCATCGGTGCGCGCAATCAGGAAGAACGCCGCATCGGTCTTGGCATCGGCCGCGGCCTTGACCCGATCCACCATCTCGCCCTGGCTCACGATCTCCTTGCCCGGCCGGTGACCGCAGCGCTTGGCGCCCACCTGGTCTTCGATATGGCAACCGCCCGCGCCGGCCTTGATCAGCGACTTGATGGTGCGCTCGATATTGAACGCGCTCGGCCCGAAGCCGGTGTCAACGTCCACCAGCAGCGGCAGCTCGCACACGTCGGTGATGCGGCGCACGTCGATCAATACGTCTTCCAGCGTATTGATGCCCAGGTCCGGCAACCCCAAGGACCCGGCCGCCACGCCGCCGCCGGACAGGTAGAGGGCCCGATAGCCGGCGCGCTGGGCCAGCAGCGCATGGTTGGCATTGATCGCGCCGATCACCTGCAGCGGCGATTCGGCAGCCAGTGCGGCGCGAAAGCGCATGCCAGCAGAGGGAGTGGACGAGGACGTCATGGCGGTTCCTTGGATGGGATCACCGTGCAGGCGCAAGCACCATGCCAAGTACAAGTCGTTGATTTGATGGCAACCCCACGCGCCAATTGTTGCAAAAGTGCAACGTCTGATTCACTATGAAACATCATTGAAACGCGACACCGTCATGCGCCCGCCTGCCCCTTCGGAAACCGCAGACGCCTCCTTGCCCATCATCTGGACCGTCAGCGTCTCGCGCCTGACCGGCCTGCTGGCCGATGTCATCCCCGAGTTCGACCAGCGCGCGCGCATCGAGCAGATCAACCTCGGCTTTGCCGAAGCGGTCGAGGTCATCGGCCAGCGCCTGCGCCGCGAGCGCTGCGACGCGCTGGTGGCCGGCGGATCCAATGCGGCGTACCTGCGCAGCCGGCTCGCGCTGCCCTTGGCGCCCATCCAGGCCACCGGGTTCGATCTGATGGAAGCGCTGGCGCGTGCGCGCCGCATTGCGCCACGCATCGGCGTGGTCACCCACGCCACCGATGTGCCGTCGTTCCGCGCGTTTCAACACAGCTTCGATCTGGAGATCGAACACCGCCGTTTCGTCACCGCCGAAGACGCACGCGACTGCATCGCCGATCTGCGCGCCAGCGGCATCCAGGTCATTGTCGGCACCGGCATGGCGATCGACTTCGCCGAGCAGGCCGGGCTGCCTGGCGTGCTGCTGTATTCGGCCGATTCGGTGCGTCATGCGCTGGAGCAGGCCATCACGCTGGGCACCGCTCCAGGCATCGATCGCGTCGCCGGCCGTGCCGCCCCGCGCCGCGCACGACGCGCCGACGCCCTGCTGGGCGAAGACGGCGCAATGCGGCGCGTGCGCGAGCTGGTGCAGCTCTACGCACCGCATACCGGCACCGTGTTGATCAGCGGGGACACCGGCACCGGCAAGGAACTGGTCGCAAGACAACTGCATGCCGGCAGTCGTCGCCGCGGCCGTTTCGTGGCGATCAACTGTGGCGCCATCAGCGAATCGTTGCTGGAGGCGGAACTGTTCGGCTACAGCGACGGCGCCTTCACCGGTGCACGTCGCGGCGGCCACACCGGCCTGATCGAAGCCGCGCAGGACGGCACGCTGTTCCTCGACGAAATCGGCGAATTGCCCGTGCCGTTGCAGACCCGGCTACTGCGCGTCCTGGAAGAACGTGAAGTAGTGCGTGTCGGCGCAACGGTGCCCGTTGCGATCGACGTGCGCGTGGTCGCCGCCAGCCTGCAGGACCTGCAGCAGTTGGTCGAACAAGGCCGCTTCCGCCGCGACCTGTTCTATCGTCTTGCCGCGCTGCGCATCGCACTGCCTCCGTTGCGCAATCGCCGCAACGACATTGCGTTGTTGCTTGCGCATTATTTCCAGCAACTCGGCAGCATCGCATCGCCGTTATCGCCAGCGGCATTGCAACGCCTGCAACAGCACACCTGGCCCGGCAACGTGCGCGAACTGCGCAATCTGGTCGAACGCCTGTGCATTCACTGGAAATCCCAACCGCACGACAGCCTCAGCCTGGAGCAACTCGAACGCTGGGCGCCGGAATTATTCGATACGCATTTCGGCAACCACGAAGCACCGCGTGAGCTTGCCGATTTGGCAACCTCTCGCCTGCAGCTCACTGCCACCGCAGTCCGCGCAGCGCTCGACCGCGCCAACGGCAACCGCGCCCTTGCCGCGCAAGCGCTCGGCGTCTCGCGCACCACGCTGTGGCGCTGGATGCAGGCGCAGGCGGTGGCATCGCGTGCATAAGGCAAGCGCGAACTCGCGCGGCTGACCAGGCCACACATGAATGGCATGCACGCTCGGCGCATGAATGCCCGAGCCACGCTGATCGCGATATGGGCGCACTCAGAACGACACGAGGCAGCGATCTGGTGAAACGATCAACTCGCCGACCGCAAACGCCGCGCGCCTTCATCGCATGCCTTTGAAAAGCGTCTCGCCGTCACTTGACCCGCGTGTACTCGGTATCGCCCGTGCTCAACTTGCCGGTCGCCTCATCGATCGCGTAGTTGACCGTGCCGACCCCGTTGGACACCTGCAGCACGCCCTTGGTCAGCAGCGCCGGATGGTTGCGGGTCTTGACGCCATTGCCGAACAGCTCCGGCTGGGTGTCGCGAATGATGAAACTCTCGCCATTGTGCTCGATGCTCAGCACATTCTTTTCCGACTTCACGTTGACCCACTTGCCCACGTACTGCTCGCCAACGTCGCGCGCGCACCCGGCCAACAGCAATGTCGCAACCAGCGCACTTCCAAGCAGCGTCTTCATCGCCACTCCATCTCGATCCGGGGCCTTGAAGGATGGCAAGTCCCTGTCGAGCTCGCAAGGCACCGGCCTTAGCGAAAAGTGCTTAAATGCAGCGTCTGTCGCCAATAGTGCCGAACGCCGTTCTCAATTAAGCATGGTGATACCAGCACCGGAGCCAGTTGCTCTGGCAGTCGATAGGCCAAGCAAACTGTGCAGCGCCCGGTTCAACGATGAATCTGTGTCGTCAAAGCGCTGTCGGGATCGAGCAGATGGATCGCGTCGTTGATGAGTAACAGTTGTTCATTGAGAAAAATCATCTCGCTGACTGTCAGACCCTGCATTCCAGCAACAAGATCCAGCTGCCGCCACCGAAGCGGCAACTTTGCATTCCCGAAATTCCAGTCGTCCCTACGATGGGCATATGCGTTGCGCAAGGCGCGCAGCAAGACAACGGCGGGCTCACTTTGATAGCTCCGCTTGGGGCCTGATGCGCATACCTTCACATGGCATCAGAGATGTCGACGATTGCTTGACGCGCGGTATATCGAACCACTTCCTGCGCACGCTCGCGCCACTGCTCCGGGTAGACCTTAAAGGTCCAGTTCACGCCAGGACTGGGAATGGCTCGGTGGCAATGTCGTCGCCGTCGAGAATGAGCTCAAAGGGGACCCCTGCATCCACCGCCTCCCGCATGTAGCGGAAGCCAGCGATCGCATGCCATACCGCCGAGTTGGCGGCGGTGACTGCCTGTATCGCTGCATCGAAAGGTGACTGCCGCGTAGTCATATCACCAAGCCTGTGGCTGATGCCCTGCAACTACGAAAAAACCGGCTTTCGCCGGTTTTTGTTTGACTCTGAATTCATGGTGGGCGGTACAGGGTTCGAACCTGTGACCCTTGCCGTGTGAAGGCAATGCTCTACCGCTGAGCTAACCGCCCGGTGACGCGAGCCGCACATTATAGGGCAGCGGCGGCGGTCGTCAACAACTGTTTACCTGCCCTCTTTCACGCCAGCCAGATCGCACCTTCATCGCACAGGTCTGCCGCGATGACCTAGCAGCTTCACCGCGAGCCTCACTGGCGTCTTGCCGTGCCCCTGGCGCTTACATCGTATGCGTCGGCTTGTCCGAGGTGGTCAATCCGGCCAGCAGCGTCTCGATCTTGTTGCGTACCGCCTCGCCTTCCGGGCCGTCGGGGAACTGCACGCCGATGCCGGCGGCGCGGTTGCCCTGCGCGCCGGCAGGCGTCGTCCAGATGACCTTGCCGGCGACCGGCAAGCGCTCGCTGGAGTCCGGCAGGGTCAGCAGCAGGAAGACTTCGTCGCCCAGCATGTAGCGCTTGGGCGTGGGCACGAAGATGCCGCCGCCTTTCACGAACGGCATGTAGGCGCTGTAAAGCGCTGGCTTGTCTTTCAACGCCAGCGACAAAATGCCTTGGCGTGCATTCATTGCACTCATCGAGTTCCCCTAGAACGTGGCTGGCGCTCTCCCTCGCGCCAGGACAGCAATAATTCCGTCACTGCCAGGTCGGCGCGGACGGTGGTGCGCAGCAGATCGCGGGTGCGGTTGGCAGCGTCGAACCAGGTCGCCAGCTTGTGCAACCGCGATGGATCGGTCAAGCCGGCCGATGCTTGTGCCAATGCCAGATCGGCGGCATGGCGCAGGCGCTGGTCGGCCTGGCCGTCGTTGGTCCAGCGCTGCGCGACATCGACTGCGCCGGCGCGTCCACTGGCGATCTGCTCCAGATCCTGCGCGACCGCACGCCGCACGGCTAGGCCGTCTTCGCGCAACCACTGCGCGGCCAGGCCGGGGTGGCCGCGCGCGGCGTCCAGCGCTTCCTGCGCGGCGCGCTCGCTCACGCCTTGCGACAGCAGCCAGGCCAGTGCCTCGTGCGCAGGCGGCAGCTTGAATTCCAGGCGCTGGCAACGGCTGCGGATGGTCGCCGGCAGACGCGCCGGTTGCGCGCTGATCAACCACAGGTAGCGACCCGGCGACGGTTCTTCCAGGGTCTTGAGCAAGGCATTGCAGGCCGAGCGATTGATCGCATCGGCCGGGTCGACGATCACCACCTGGGCGATGCCGTACTGCGGGGTCAGCGCGAGCTTCTGCGAAATCTCGCGCACCTGCTCGATGATGATCTCGGTACGCAGTTTGTCGCCGGTGCGATTGGGAATGAACGAGACCAGTTGCAGGTCCGGATGGGTACCGGCGGCAATCAGCTGGCGCGTGCGCTGCACCAGCGTCGGGTCGGGCGAGGCGGCCAGGACGTGCTCGGCCAGGGCCAGGGCGACGGCACGCTTGCCCAATCCTTCCGGGCCGCAGATCAGCAGCCCATGTCCAAGCCGCCCCGCATCCAGCGCAGCCACGGTCTGGTCGAAGGCGCGCTGCTGCCAGGGCGAAAATGCGGCGGTCATGGCGTGGTCTCCGTCTGCGGCGTACTCGGCAGGCGGCGGCGCTGCAGATAGCGCGCCACCGCTGCGTTATGTTCGGCCAACGTGGCCGAAAACGCGTGCGCGCCGGTGCCATCGCCCACCGCCACGAAATACAGCGCCTCGCCGGGCGCCGGCCGCACCGCCGCCAGCAGCGCCTCGCGCCCCGGCATGGCGATCGGCGTCGGCGTCAGGCCGGTGCGGGTATAGGTGTTGTACGGCGTATCGGTGGTCAGGTCGCGGCGACGGATATTGCCGTCGTAGCTGCTGCCGATGCCGTAGATCACGGTGGGGTCGGTCTGCAGCTTCATGCCCAGCTGCAAGCGGCGCAGGAACACCCCGGCAATGAGCGGGCGCTCGGAGGCCAGCGCCGTTTCCTTTTCGATGATCGAGGCCAGGGTCAATGCCTGCTCCGGCGAGGCAAGCGGCAGGTTCGGGGCGCGCTGCTCCCAGGCCTGTGCCAATGCCTTGTCCATGGCCGCATGCGCGCGCTTGAGTACATCGATGTCGCTGTCGCCACGCTGGTAGACATAGGTTTCCGGCAGGAAGCGCCCTTCCGGATGCTGCTTGGCAAATCCCAGGCGGGCCATCAGTGCCGCATCGTCCAGCGCATTGATGGAATGTTGCAGCGGCGTGGCGGTCGCCAGTGCGGCGCGCAGCTGACGGAAATTCCAGCCTTCCACGATCGTGAAGCGGTACTGGATCACCCGTCCCTGGCGCATGCGCGTCAGCAGTTCCCGCGGCGACAGCGCTGGCGACAGCGCGTATTCGCCCACCTTGAGCTTGCCGGCCGCATCGACCTGGCGCGCCAGCAGCTGCCACTCCAGCTCGGCGCCCTGCACCAGGCCGGCAGCGCGCAGTTTGCGCAATGTGGCCTTGAGCGAATCGCCGGGCGCAATCACCACGCTGGGCGCGCTCGCAGGCACGGGGGTATCGGCGAAGTGCAGGTAATGCCGCCACGCCACCACGGCGGCAATCGCCAGCAGCGCTGCAAGCAGCAATGCCGTGCCCAGCACGGCCAGACATCCGCGTTTGCCAGTCACCGCCACACCCACCTCGTCATTGCCCCTGCGCCGCGCAGGATACCGCGCGCCGGTGATGTCCCGTTGAAGCGCTCATGTCTGCTCGATCGCGCGCAATACGCCCCGTGCCTTGGCGCGGGTTTCGTCCAGCTCGCGCTGCGGATCCGAATCCACCACGATCCCGGCCCCGGTGCGGAACCGCACCTGGTGACCGGCCACCTCGGCCGTGCGGATCAGGATATTCAGATCCATGTCGCCGTCGCGATTGAGCCAGCCGAATGCGCCGGTATAGGCCCCACGCGCGGTCTGTTCGAGCTCGGCGATGACCTGCATGCAGCGCACCTTCGGGCAACCGGTAATGGTGCCGCCGGGGAACACCGCGGCAATCACCTCACCGGGCGTCACTCCGGCACGCAGGCGCCCGCGCACGTTGCTGACGATGTGATGCACATGGGCATAGCTCTCCACGCACATCAACTCGTCCACCTCCACGGTGCCCGGCGCGCAGAGGCGGCCCAGGTCGTTGCGTTCCAGATCGATCAGCATCACGTGCTCGGCGCGCTCTTTCGGATGCCCGACCAGCTCACGGATACGTGCGGCATCGTCGTCGCCGGCAAACCGCGCGCGGGTGCCGGCGATCGGGCGCGTCTGCACCACATCGCCCTGTACCGACACCAGCCGCTCGGGCGAGGAACTGGCCACTGCACGCCCGGCCGCCACGAACAGGCCGGCGAACGGCGCCGGATTGGCCGCACGCAGGCGCGCATGCAACGCGGCCGGATCGACCACCGCAGCGAATGCCGCGTGCCACGCGCGCGAGATATTGGCCTGGAACACATCGCCGGCGCGCAGGTAATCGAGCACGCGCTCCACCGCCGCGGTGAAACGCTCGGGAGCATCTTCGTCCACGGCAAGCGGCCCGGCCCAGGCAGGCAGCGGCGGCAGTGCGGCGCAGGCAGCAATGTCCTCGCCGATCTGCTGCAACAACTCCTCGCGGCCCGGCTCTGCCAGCGCCACGCAGTGCCCGTGCAGGCGATCGCGCAGCACCGCTGCCGGCGCGCGCAAGGCCAGCGCAGTGGGCAAGCCATCGGCGCGCGTCGGCAGTTGCAGAATCGGTTCGACCTGCGCGGCCAGTTCGTAATCCAGCAGCACCGCCCAACCGCCGCGAAACGGCCAGGGGCTTGCAGGCGCGTGCGGCACCCGCTCGGCCTGCCAGGCGGCATCCAGCGCCGCCAGAAAGCCGCCCTCCAGCACTTGCCCAGCGCCATCGCGCGTGCATCCGTCCGGATCCAGCCGCAGGCATGGCCCCTCTGCCAGCAACAGCACATCCCAGCGACCGTGCTCGGTGCCGGAAGCGCTGGATTCCAGCAGGGCCGGATAGCGTTGCGGTGACAGCCGATGCAGCGCCAGCAGGTCGATGTCCGCGTGCAGTGATCGGGTAAGCGTCATCGGTCCGGCATGGCGTGGGATACAGACGCGCCGCTGCCGTACGCAGCGCGCGAGGAGTGAATCAAAGGGTGATCGCAGGAGTGAACATCAACCCGCAAGCCGGCAGTGCATGCGGCAGCCAGGCAGGTCGCGCGCCGATGACGGCCACGCGACCGATATGCAGGGTCAAACGCGCTTGAACACCAGCGTGCCGTTGGTGCCGCCAAAGCCGAAGCCGTTGGACATCACCGCATCCACCTGTACCTCGCGCGCCACGTTCGGCACGTAATCCAGGTCGCAGCCTTCGCTTGGCTCTTCCAGGTTGATGGTCGGCGGGATGATGCCGGTGTGCAGCGCCATCACCGAGAAAATCGCTTCCACACCGCCGGCCGCGCCGAGCAGATGCCCGGTCATCGACTTGGTCGAGCTCACCATGGTCTTGTAGGCGTGATCGCCCAGGGCGCGCTTCATCGCCATCGTTTCGGCCAGGTCGCCCAGCGGCGTGGAGGTGCCGTGCGCGTTGAGGTAGCCGATCTGCTCGGGGTTGAGCTTGGCATCGCGCATCGCTGCCGCCATGCTGCGCGCCGCGCCCTCGCCGTCTTCGCTGGGAGCGGTCATGTGGAACGCATCGGAACTGGCGCCAAAGCCCACCAGCTCGGCATAGATGCGTGCGCCACGCGCCTTGGCGTGTTCGTACTCTTCCAGCACCAGCACGCCGGCACCGTCGCCCAGCACGAAGCCATCGCGCTGCTTGTCCCACGGCCGCGAAGCGCCGGTCGGGTCGTCGTTACGGGTGGACATCGCCTTCATGGCGCAAAAGCCGCCCACCGAACTGGGCGACGAACCGCGCTCGGCACCGCCAGCCAGCATCACATCGGCATCGCCGTGCTGGATCATGCGCATCGCGGTACCGATCGAGTGGTTGGACGTGGCACAGGCCGATACTGCCGAGAACGTCGGGCCTTTCAGGCCTTTGATCAGGCTCACCTGGCCGGGCAGCATGTTGATGATGGTGCTGGGCACATAGAACGGCGAAATCTTGCGCGCGCCGCCCTCATGGAATTTGATGGTCTGCTCTTCGATGCCGAGCAGCCCGCCGATGCCGGAGCCGAGAATGGCGCCCACGCGTTCGGCATTGCTTTCGTCGATTTCCAGGCCGGAATCGTCCAGCGCCATGAACGAGGCGCCGACACCGTAGTGGATGAACGAATCCATCTTCTTGACGTCCTTGGCGGACACAAAAAGCGTGGGGTCGAAATTCTTGATTTCACCGGCGATCTTGGTGGTGAACTGCGAGGCATCGATCTGCGTGATCGGGCCAATGCCCGAGCGGCCGTGGACGATTCCATCCCAGCTGGTGGCCAGATCATTGCCCAGCGGCGACACCATGCCCATGCCGGTAACGACAACACGACGACTCATTGCAGATCTCCTCACCACGGAACGGACGGTGCTTGGGGTTTGCGGGTGACACTTGAAAAACACAGGGCCGCATCAGCGGCCCCATGGAATGTCTGATGCGGCAGCGGCTTGATGCACGCCGCCACGATCAGGAACAACGCATCAGCTCTTGACGTGAGCCTTGACGTAGTCGATCGCCTGCTGCACCGAGGTGATCTTCTCGGCCTCTTCGTCCGGGATCTCGCACTCGAACTCTTCTTCCAGCGCCATCACCAGCTCGACGGTGTCCAGCGAGTCGGCACCCAGATCATCGACGAACGATGCGCTGGTGGTGACTTCCTCTTCCTTGACGCCGAGTTGTTCGACGACGATTTTCTTGACGCGTTCTTCGATGGTGCTCATTGGGGATATCGCTCCAGCTGGAGTAGTGGTGGTTCGAGTTTTAGGATCCCCGCACACGGATGTGCGGTGCTCCTGTGAGGGACTCACAAAACGCCATCGCCGCTGCGATGGCCGCGTTGGATAGTGTAGTGGAAGCGACCGGGCCTTGCATTGCATCACAACTCCCGGCCGATCAGCCACTTAGCGCCTCCCGGCGCCGCACGCTTACGGCATGTACATGCCACCGTTGACGTGCAGGGTCTCACCGGTGATGTAGCGGGCCGTCGGGCCGGCCAAAAACGCCACCGCATTGGCGATGTCTTCCGGCTCGCCCAGATGGCCCAGCGCAATCTGCTGCAGCAAGGCGGTCCTGGCCTCGTCCGGCAGCGCCTTGGTCATGTCGGTATCGATGAAACCGGGCGCCACCACATTCACGGTCACCCCGCGCGAGCCGATTTCCTTGGCCAGCGATTTGGAGAACGCGATGATGCCGGCCTTGGCGGCGGCATAGTTGGTCTGGCCAGGATTACCGGTCACGCCCACCACCGAGGCGATATTGATGATGCGGCCCTTGCGCGCCTTCATCATGCCGCGCATGACCGCCTTGGAGGTGCGGAACACGCTGGTCAGGTTGGTGTCGATGATCGCCTGCCAGTCGTCGTCCTTCATCCGCATCAACAGATTGTCGCGGGTGATGCCGGCGTTGTTGACCAGGATCGAGATGGCGCCGAATTCCTTGCCGATGGCATCGATCAGGCCATCGACTGCAGTCGCGTCGGTGACGTTCAACTCACGGCCGTGTCCGCCGTGGGCGGCCAGACGCTCGCCGATCGCCGCGGCGCCGGAGGCCGAGGTGGCGGTGCCGATGACCGTGGCGCCCTGGGCGGCCAGGGTGTCGGCAATAGCCGCACCGATGCCGCGACTGGCGCCGGTGACGAGGGCGATTTCGCCCTGCAGGGGCTTGCTCATGATTGCTGTTCCTCGATGGGGGGACGCCGCAACCGTGGCCGCGAACGTCGAGGGATGCCGGCACGACCGGCAGCGGCGTTGGATCAGTGCGCCCACGCGTCGAGTGCGCCGGCATAGTCGGCAGGCGTTGCCAGCGGCCGCGCGTCCAGGCTCTTGTCGATACGCTTGATCAGCCCGCTCAACACCTTGCCCGGGCCGCATTCGGCAATGCGGGTGATGCCCCGGCTTGCGAGCGCCTGCACGCAGCCGGTCCATTGCACCGGCAGGTAGAGCTGCTCCACCAAGGCCTGGCGGATGGCCGTGTTGCCCTCATGCACGCGCGCGTCCACGTTCTGCACCACCGGAATCTGCGGGGCGTGCCAGGTCAGCCCGGCCATCGCCTCGCCAAGCTGATTGGCGGCATCGCGCATCAGCGGGGTATGCGAGGGCACGCTCACTGCCAGCTTGACCGCCTTGCGCACGCCGCGCTCGGCCAGCAGCGCCAACGCGCGATCCACCGCCGCAGCGTGGCCGCCGATCACGATCTGACCGGGCGAATTGAAGTTGGCCGGCACCACCACGTCGCTACCGGACGCCTGGTCACAGACCTCCTGCACCACGGCGTCTTCGGCGCCCAGCACCGCAGCCATCGCGCCAACGCCCGCCGGTGCCGCAGCCTGCATGAACTGGCCGCGCAACCGCACCAGATGCGCACCATCGTGCAACGACAGGGCGCCAGCCGCGACCAGCGCGGTGTATTCGCCCAGGCTGTGTCCCGCCAGCAGCACCGGGCGCTGCCCGCGCTGGGCAGTCCACAGACGCCACACCGCCACGCCCGCAGCCAACAAGGCGGGCTGGGTGTATTCGGTGCGATTGAGCATTTCTTCCGGGCCGCCCTGGGACAATGCCCACAAGTCGACGCCGGCGCCCTCGGAGGCTTCGGCGAACGTTTCACGAATCTGCGGGTGCAGTTCGGCCAGTTCGGCCAGCATGCCTAAGGACTGCGAGCCCTGGCCGGGAAACACGAAGGCGAGAGTGGATTCGGTCACGCGTTGCTGCCTACAAAAATCGAGCCGGGATCATACGTGCGAAATCGCTCCGGCGTCTGTACTGCCGCGTATGCAGAAGGCTCCGCGAACGTGTCGCGACGTCGCGAAACCGCACACCGGGCCTGGTCGGGCCGGGCGCGCGCAACGGCAACCGTCGCGCTGACGCGCCGCTATTCGGGTTTCGATGGTGAAAGCGCTGCCGGCAAAGGCGGCGCGGCCAACGCCCGCAAGGCCGGCGGGCGAGGAAGTGAAGGGCCAGGCGCACCCGGTGCTGCCACCTGCGCCTCGTCTACCCTGGCAATGGGAATGTTGCCGCTTGTCCACGCAGCATCCCGTCCTCATCGACGAGTTGCCAGACCACACCGTCGGCGATCCGGAAGCGGGAACCATCCTTCGCGATCCGCACACCTGCGTAGTCCCTGACGACGCCATCGCGGGTGACCGCATCGAGCAAACGCTGACGTTCCGCGCGTTCCGGCAATTCTGCCGATAGCCGCGATGGCATGCCGACGAACTCGCCCCAGCTGTAGCCGAATACGCGCTGCGCCGCCTGGTTCGCATAGACAAACCGCGGATCTGCCGCGATATCGTGCGCAAGCAGGGCGAACGGCGCATCGCGATACAGCCAATCGGGCTCGATCTGTCGATCTGCGACCAGCGGGCGGCCTGCAAACCGCTGGTAACTGCCAGTGAGCAAGGCGACGAAAACGGGGTCGTGGGCGGGGTGCATGCGCAGACTTTACTTGCCGGCCGGCCTGTCCGACGCCCCGGCCCGCAGACGGGTCGCATCCAGCGAATCAAGCCACTCACGTGACCTAAAACCGGGCGCTACCCTTCACGGAATTCAAGCGCTCCGGAAACCTACACAGGCACCAGGCGGCAAGATTGCCACCATCGCAAGGAAAGACGAGTGTCCCGCCATGCACGCATCCGCGTGAGTGGACGTGCGCACCTGCTCGGCGCAGGACGCAGAAACGTCAGTAGCGCAGCAGCGCCGAGCCCCAGGTAAACCCGCCGCCGAAGGCTTCCAGCAACAGCAACTGGCCGCGCTGCACGCGACCGGAGCGCACCGCCTCGTCCAGCGCCAGCGGCACCGACGCAGACGACGTATTGCCATGGCGATCCACGGTGACGACCACCTGATCCATCGGCAGCTCCAGCCGCTTGGCGGTGGCTTCGATGATGCGCAGGTTGGCCTGATGCGGAATCAGCCAATCCAGGTCGTGCTTGTCGAAGCCATTGGCCGCCAGGGTCTCATCGACCACCGAGTCCAGCGCCTTGACCGCATACTTGAAGACGTCGTTGCCCTTCATCAGCAACGCGCCGCCGCCATTCTTGCCTTCGCCGAAGCCCACCGAGACCCCAACCGGGTCCCACAGCAGTTCTTTCTTGCTGCCATCGGCGTGCAAATGGGTGCTGAGGATGCCGGTTTCTTCGTCGGCCTTGAGGATCACCGCGCCGGCACCATCGCCGAACAGCACGCAGGTGGTGCGATCGGTCCAGTCGACGATGCGGGTCAGGGTTTCTGCGCCCACCACCAGCACGGTCTTGGCGTCGCCACTGCGCACGAACTTGTCGGCCACGCTGAGCGCGTAGACAAAACCCGAGCAGGCAGCGTTGATGTCCATCGCACCGCAACCGACATTACCCAGCCGGGCCTGCAACAAGCAGGCGGTCGACGGAAAGATCAGGTCCGGGGTGGTGGTGCCGATGACGATCAGATCGATCTCCTCGGCGGTCACACCGGCCGCTTCCATCGCCTTCAGCGAGGCGAAATACGCCAGATCGCTGGTGGTCTGGTCGTCGGCAACGATGTGACGTTCACGGATGCCAGTGCGCGAGAAGATCCATTCATCGCTGGTGTCGACGATCTTCGACATGTCGTCGTTGGTCAACACCTTTTCGGGCAAATAGCTACCCGTGCCCGCGATTCTGGAATAGATCCGCTTGCTCATACTGTTCCCTGTTGCAAGAGCCGCGGTGACCGGCGGCTCCTGAAGAAGCGAGAGTCACCCGGCCGCGTCGAACGCGGCGGGCGCCACGGATCAATCTTCTTGGACGGCCGACGACTTGGTCGCGATCACCTTCTTGCCACGGTAGTAACCGTCGGCGGTGATGTGGTGGCGCAGATGGATCTCGCCGCTGGTCGGGTCGGTCGACAGCTGCTTGGCGGTCAGGGCATCGTGCGAACGACGCTGGCCGCGACGGGACGGGGTGACACGGGATTTCTGCACAGCCATGGGATTGCTCCAACTTTAGTTCGATAACTTGTCTGTTGAGTCGAACAGCACGCTCTACGCCCGCGTCGACCTGTCTTACCGCCCTTAACAGCGGCGGTTACTGTTTCTTCAACGCTGCCAGCGCCGCGAACGGACTGGCCTTGTCCTGCTCTTCCTGGGTCGGAACCCATTCGGCGTCGATCGCTTCGCTGCCCGGCGCCACCGGCACTACCGGCACCGACAGCACCAGTTCGTCCTCGACCATGTCGACGGCCCGCAGCATGCCATCTTCCGGTACCAGCAACGCTTCGTACTCGGCCGGCAATGCAGCTTCGTCGGCCTCGTCACGGATCAAACCAAGACGCTGTCTGATTTGCACCGGATACAGGAAGCGTTGCAGGCTGCGCTGGCAGGCCAGCGGAAGCTCCACATCGATACTGAGTTCGACATAGGCGACCTTGAGCAGATGGTCTTGATCGAATTGAAGCGAATAGACACATTCGCCATCGGTATCGACAAGGCTTCCCTGCAGGCGGGTCATCGCAAATAGCGGGATGCGGCCATCGAAGCGCCTGCGCGCTGCGACCATCCGCCAAGCATCCAGCATTTCGGGCACGTTCGCGGACATAAGCCGCAGAATGTTAAAGACCCGCGGCAGCCCTGTCAAATGACCCCATTCATGCGATTGCCGCATGGGCCGCAGGACGGCAGACTCCCGTGACCACCCCGGTAGCGCGCCATGATGCCACGCCTGATCCTTGCGTCCACCTCTGTCTATCGGCGCGAGCTGCTCGGCCGTCTGCAGCTCGACTTCGACACCGTCCGGCCGGAGGTCGACGAGCAGGCGCAGCCGGGCGAATCCTCGAGCGCACTGGCCAGCCGCCTGGCCGCGGAAAAAGCCGCCGCGGTGGCAGCCCGCTTCCCCGCCGCCTGGGTGATCGGCTCGGATCAGGTCGCCGACCTGGACGGTCAGCCGCTGGGCAAACCCGGCACGCGCGAGCGGGCCCGAATGCAGCTGACTGCCATGTCTGGCCACACCGTGCGCTTCCATACCGCCGTCAGCCTGGTCCGCCCGGAGCGCCAGCTGCACGCGCTGGACCTGACCGAGGTGCAGCTCCGCGCGCTGACGTCCGCCGAGATCGAACGCTACCTGGACGCCGAACCGGCCCTTGATTGCGCCGGCAGCTTCAAATGCGAAGGCCTCGGCATCAGCCTGTTCGACGCGATCCGCTCGCAGGACCCCACCGCCCTGGTGGGCCTGCCGCTGATCGCACTGGCGCGCTTGTTACGGCAGGCAGGGCTTCAAATTCCCTGAGATGCGCAGCGACTTGTCGGTTCCCTAACCAACCAACACGCCCTAAACCAAGTGCTGGACGCTGCTTGGCCTCGTTGAACAAGCGATCGACAATAGCACTTGCAAACCTGAACTCACCGGTTGCTAGGCGTCGCCTCTTCAAAAGGCGCGTATCCATACGAATACCAAGTGCGCAGACGATCCTCTGCAAATTTGGCGCGCCAGTCATAAGCCTCTAGCAACACTTTCTGGTCTATTTTAGGATATTCACGCCTCACCTGAACAGCAATTTGCCGCGAGCGCTCTGCCACTTTCATGGATTTCTTTGCAAGATGAAGCCCATTAAACGCAGCAGCACAAAGGCAAAACAACAATAGCGGCCTCACCCATCTCCACTGCGATTCATCGCGGAAAGCAGCAAGCATCACCCCAAGCCAACCAATCCAGAATAAAATAGAAAAACTAGCATAGCGCGGCATGAAGCCGTGCTCAGGACCGAAAAGTGCAGCACGCCCCCATGCCGTCATGATTGCGAAGCCCGTTGCAACCACCATAAGACTCAGCCAGGGAACTAGGTTCGCTCGCAATCGCACACGCACCACCGCCCAAAGCGTCAACATTATTGCGAGAACGGCGAAAAAAGGCGCCAACTCGTTAGAGAAGTGCATCACACCACTTCCCAAATAATTCAAAACGTAACGAGATATAACAAAAACTCCCGGATTCGCTGCAAACTCACCCGCATGCCCATCATGCAACAGCATGACAAGCCACATCACTGAGATCAACCAGGGCAGGCACATTGTCAGACGCCGGCCTACCGGAAAACCCACATGCCTAATTAACAACCATATTGCAACAGGAAAAACTGCAAGGGCAGTAGAGAAACCCAACACGCCTACCGTCGCACATGCCACAGCGCCAAAATTCGCAGGCCAGCTTATGACTCCATTAGTCAAAAGATAGACAGGCGCAACGACCCCCAGAAGACTGACAAATACGGCAACCTGCCAGCCCCACTGCAGATTAATGAGATGCCCAGGGTATAGCGCAAGTAAAACAAATCCATACATCCAACCAACACTCAGACGCGCACCAAAATCGCGCAGCGCCATTCGAACAATAAAGAAGCTACATACAGCCAGAATAAGCGAACTCACCAAACAATCTAGCCAGGTTTGCCCTTCCGATAACCAGGTAGTCAACAATAAAATTGCGTAGGCTGCAGTATGCAAATGACTACCATCATGCACTTTCCAAAAATCCGAATTTCCGAAATGTCCGTCTTGCCATGCCTGATAGATAGGCACTATATCAAGGTGATCCCAAAGCAAAATTGGAATTCGCCACCTAAAAGTCAGCCATGTCAATATTCCAAATGCACAAAAGAATACCCACCAAGTTAACTGGCGCATGCTAAAACCAGAACGTAAACCTTCAGAATGCGGCGACACATTCGCGACCTGATTTATCGAATTATAATCATTCACCTGTATTTTTCCTTGGAAAATCCCTAGGCAGCGAGGACAGAGATCGTAGCGGTAACAACTGCTGAAAAAGCTACTAACTCCGCGCTAGGACTGGAACGCATTGGGCAGAATGTCACCGACCTACAACAAGGTGTTGCTCCCACCAATCTTCCACGCTGCCGTCGCGGCCGTGCAGGCGTAGCCCCAACCAATGCGTGCCGGACGGCAAGGCGTGGGTGTCGAGCGTGGCGGTGAAGCCGACGTTGGGGTGCTGTGGATCGTTGGAGATTTTCCAGTATGGGCGCACATCGAGCGGCGTGCCGTACCTAGCCTGCGCGACCGGGCGACCGTCGAGCAGCAGCTCGACATTCGCCAGCCCGACGCCATCCTTGAAGGCCCAGCCGCGCACCTCAAACTTGCCGGACACCGAGACCTTCGGCAGCGGCGCATCGATCCAGGCCATCGCCGGGGCCACGCACGGGCCCGGCTGGCGTTGCGCAGGCAGTGCGAACAGCAGAAAGCGCTGATAGCCGTGATCGGTGGACACCACGGTGGGCGGCGGCAGCGGGCCGACCATGTCGCAGATGGCGTGGTAGCGCTTCAACAGCTCGCGATAGCGCTGATCGCTGGGTGAGAGCACCAGCAGCCGTGGTCCGGTGCGCGTGCCATCGCTGAGCAGGCCCCACTGCTGCAGCTGCGCGCTGCGCCCGTGCTTGTCGTTCAACGTGGCAGGCAGCACCTCGATCTTGGCGTCGTGCAATTGGAAGCCGAGCTCGGCGCCAACCTTGAAATTTTCTGCCAACACGCGTGTGCCTGGCGGCATCTGCGCCAATCGGGATTTGACCGCATGGGCCAGATCGTTCCAGCCGGCGAAGTTGCGCGGGTAGTACTTTTCGCCAGCGGCATGCGCGCGGATCGACGGCACCGACACCGCCAGGTAGTAGCCGTATGCGCCAAGCATGCCCAGCAGTGCGATGAGCCACGCCGCGCGGCGCAGCGGATGCGGCCAGCGCATCAGGATCACCGGCACCGCCACCAGCAACGCCAGGTAGCCGGGCAATGGCCAGTGGAAGCTGATCCGCTCGGCATCGCTGAAGAAGCCCAGCACGAAGATCGCCACGGTCGAAATGCCGCCGAGCAAACCGAAATAGCGCCACTGCGCGCGCGAGCCGCCGCCGCTGCGGGTGCCGGCCAGACCGACCTTGACCATCGCCCAGGCCAGTAGCGGCGTCACCGCCACCGTCTGGATCAGCACAAACCACAGCCCGCCGATCTGGAACCGCCACGGGTGCCGGTCGACCAATTGAAAACGCAACCCGGCATCGTCGTGGTCGGTATTCCAGAACAGCAGCGGCAGCCAGCTCACCGCGCCGACGGTCAGTGCCATCCAGATGCGTGGGTCGCGCAATACCGCACGCCCCTGCGGGATGCACAGCAATGCGATGCAGCCCACCCCGATCACCCCGACAAAGCGGTAGTGGCTGAGCGCGCCGATGACCAGGCCGATGGCGAGCTCCAGCGCGCTGGTGGCATCGACCTCGCGCAACAAGCGCGCCCCGGCATCCATGCACAGCACCGCCGCCAACGCCATCGGCACATCCGGCACGGCCAGAATGCCCAGCGTTGCAGACAGCGGCATCAGCAAGGTCAGGCTGCCAGCTTGCCACCCCAGCGTGGAGCCGAACCAGCGTGTGGCGATATGCGCGATCAACCAGGGAATCAGCGCGAAAATGGCCAGAAACGGCAGCCGCAGCGCCAGCAGATGATGTCCGCCCAGCTCCACGCCCAGTCGCGCCAGCCAGGCGGTCATGCCCGGCAGATCCGAATACGCCGCCGCCAGATGCTGGCCTTCCTGCCAGTAGAAGGCCTCGTCAACGAAGAGCGGCAAGCGTGCGGCGATCAACAGCTTGACGGCTGTCGCCAGTGTCCACAGGATCACGAAGGTGCGATGTGCGCGTTGGTCCCCCTGCATTGCCCTGTGCACTCTTCTTTTCACCTACGGAATTGTGATGTCGACACCGCTGCGTTCCACGGAAATGCTAACCGATGCGCTGCGCCAATCGCTGCGGCGCGCGCAAGACCAGGTCAATTCGCTGCTGCTGGGCAAGGCGCAGGAAGTGCGGCTGGCATTCGTGGCCTTGCTGTCCGGAGGACATTTATTGATCGAGGACCTGCCCGGCCTGGGCAAGACCACGCTCGCCCACGCGATGGCCTCCAGCCTGGGGCTGGGCTTCCAGCGCGTGCAGTTCACCTCCGACCTGCTGCCGGCCGATGTGCTGGGCGTGTCCGTTTACGACGCCGCCTCGCGGCAGTTCCAGTTCCATCCCGGACCGGTGTTCACCAACGTGCTGCTGGCCGACGAAATCAACCGGGCCCCGCCGCGTACGCAGAGCGCGCTGCTGGAAGCAATGGCCGAGCAGCAGGTGACCCTGGATGGCGTGACGCATGCATTGCCGGAGCCGTTTTTCGTGATTGCCACGCAGAACCCGGTCGATCTGTCCGGCACCTTTCCGCTGCCCGATTCGCAGCTGGACCGTTTTCTGCTGCGGCTGAGCCTGGGCTACCCCAGCGCCGATGCCGAGCGTGCGCTGCTGTCGGGTACGGATCGGCGCGAACTGATTGCCCAGGCCGCCCCGCAACTGAGCGACGCCGACGTGGTCGCGCTGCGCGGTGTGGTCAACCAGATCCATGCCAGCGATGCGCTGATCGGCTATGTGCAGGCCCTGTTGCTGCGTAGCCGCCAGCATGCCGGGGTGCGCGTGGGCCTGTCGCCACGCGCCGGGATCGCCTTGCTGCGCGCGGCCAAGGCCTACGCACTGCTGCTTGGGCGCGAGCACGTGCTGCCCGAAGACGTGCAGGCGCTGTTTGTGGCCGTGGCTGGGCACCGGCTGGTGCCGGAAGCCGAATCGTCGTCCGGGCCGGCACTGGCCAAGGCGCTGCTGCACAGCGTGCCGGTGGACTGACCTGGTGCGCGCGCACCTGCGCGGCATCGTCCGCCGACTCAGCCTGCTGGCGCGGCCGCGGGGCGCCGAGGGCTTGCCGATCGTGCTGGATCGGCGGCGCATCTATGTGTTGCCGACCCGCTTCGGGCTGTTCGTCACGGCGTTACTGCTGGCGATGCTGCTCGGCGCACTGAACTACAACAACAATCCGGCGCTGCTGCTCGCGCTGTTGCTGGCCACGGCCGGGATCGCCAGCAGCATCATGGCGCACCTGCAGCTATCGGCACTGCGTATCGAAGCGGTCTCGGCAGAACCGGTGGTCGCCGGCGAACCGCTGCGCATGCGGGTGTCGCTGGCGCGTCGCGATACCCGCGCGCGACGCGGGCTGCGGCTGGATCATCTGGACAGCAGCGGCTTCTGTGCGTTGATCGAGCACGACATGGCCGAGATCGACCTGCTGGTGCCGACCGAGCGCCGCGGCTGGCAGGATATCGAGCGCATCCGCCTGTCCAGCACCCAGCCGCTGGGCCTGGTGCGCGCCTGGTCGTGGGTATGGCCGGAAACGCCGTTGCTGGCCTACCCCCGGCCCGAAGAACAGGGTCCGGCGCTGCCCGCGGGGACGGGCTCGCCCAACAAGACGCGTCTGCACGCGCAAGGCGAAGAGCTGCACCAGCTGCGCCCGTATCGCGCTGGCGACGCTCCGCGCACCATTTCCTGGAAACACTCGGCACGGCGCGACACCCTCTTGGTGCGCGAATACGAACAACCGCTGGGAATCGACGTCACACTGGACTGGCGGGCGCTCAGCGCGCTGCCGTACGAGCGCCGCATTGCGCGCCTTGCCCGCTGGGTCAACCTGGCCGAGCGCGACGGGCGCCGGTATCGCCTGCTGTTGCCTGGCCAGCCACCGTTAGGTCCCGCGCAAGGACCTTCGCACCACCACCTGTGCCAACGCGCCCTGGCCCTGCTTCCGCATGACTGAGCCCTCGCCCCCGATCAGCCAGGCCAGCCGCGCCTGGGTACTGGCCACCAGTTGGCTGGCCTTGACCCCGCTGCTGTTGCAGTTGCCCGGCCTGCTTGCGGCCACTGTCGCGGTGGCGGCGGTGCTGGTCGGCGTGCTGAGCTGGCGCGGCACCTTGATGGCGCCGGTGCGGCTGTTGTTGGTGATCGCAATGCTGGCGGCGGTGTATTGGCAGATCGGCATGCGCTTTGGCCGCGACACCGGCTGCGCGGTGCTGGCATCGATGCTGGCGATCAAGGCCTCCGAACTGCGCACCTTGCGCGATGCCCGCAGCCTGTTGGGTTTTGCGTTGTTCGCACCGTTTGCCGCCTTTCTGCTCGACCAGGGCCCGGCAACGATGGGCCTGGCATTGTTGGCGGTGGTCAGCGCCTTGCTGAGCATGCAGCGGCTGGCCGACGAAGAACACCACACCGCCACGCCGGCCCTGCGCCTGCAATTGCGCAGTATGGGCAAGCTGGTTGCCATCGGCGTGCCGCTGGCGCTGGCCACGTTCTGGTTGCTGCCGCGGCTGAGTGCGCCGCTGTGGGGCGTGCCCGAGCGCGCGCTATCCCGGCCTGGCCTGTCGGACAACATGTCGCCGGGCGAATGGATCGACCTGATGGCCGACGACAGCCCGGCCTTGCGCGTGCAATTCGCCGGCAAGGCGCCGCCGCCGCAACAGCGCTACTGGCGCGGCCCGGTGATGTGGGACTTCGACGGCCGCACCTGGCAGCGCGCGCGCTGGACCGGCCGCGGTCAGCCCGCTTCGGTCACCGCAGGTCCGCAAACCTACCGTTATCGCCTGGATTACGAGCCCACCGATCGCCGCCAGCTGGTGTCGCTGGATCTGCCTACCCAGGGCGTGCCCAACGCCGAGTTATCGCCGGACTACGAACTGTTCGCGCAACGGCCGTTAAGCGCACTGACGCGCTGGGACCTGCAATCGGCACCGCCAACGCGCTTCGATACCGACCTGCCCGACCAGTTGCGCAAGCGTGCACTTGCCCTGCCGCCCGGTTTCAATCCGCGTACGCTGACGCTGGCACGGCAATGGCGTGGCGAGGCCGGCAACAACGACGATGCGGTGGTGCAGCGCGCACTGCAGTGGATCACCCGAGAATTCGCCTACACGCTGGACACGCCGCTGCTCGGCCGCAACAGCGTCGACGAGTTCCTGTTTCAGCAAAAGGCCGGTTTCTGCGAACACTTCAGCTCCTCGTTCGTGGTGCTGATGCGCGCGGCCGGCATCCCGGCGCGCGTGGTGACCGGGTATGCCGGCGGCACATACAACCGGTTGGGCAATTATTGGGTGGTACGCCGCATGGACGCGCACGCCTGGACCGAAGTCTGGCTGGCCGGGCGTGGCTGGGTTCGCGTGGACCCCACCGCCGCAGTGGCGCCGGAACGCATCTACGACACCCTCGAAGATCGCCTGCAAGCCGGCGGCGGCAACGACTTCGCCGACCTCGGCACATGGGCCCGCCTGGGCCAGGTCAGCGACTGGCTGCGGCGCGGCTGGAACGAGCTAGTGCTGTCCTTCGATGCCGACCGTCAGCAACGGCTGCTGCAACCCTTGGGCATCGATCGCCTGGACACCTCGCAGCTGGCCGCCATCTTCGGCGTGTTCGCGGTAAGCGCGCTAGCGTGGATGGGCTGGCTGCTGGCACGTGGCGAACGTGAGCGCGACCCGTTGCTGCGCGCCTGGCACCGGCTGAGCCGCCGCTACCGCAAGCTCGGCCTTGCCCGTGAACCGCACGAACCGGCCGGTGTGTGGGCGCAACGTGTCGCCCGCTCACACCCGAATACGGCACTGTTGGCACTCAGCCAACGTTTCGCTGCCGCGCGATACGCTGGCGCTGATTCGGACAGCGCCACTCTCTTGAAAGACTTGCTGCAGCATCGCCCGCGAACCGGAGCTTCCTCATGAGTACCCGTTTTCTTGTTCCTCTTATCGCTGTGCTCGGGCTCGCAGCCTGCGCCACCGCACCCAAGCCGCTGCAGGGCCAGTTCCCCGCGGTCAGTCCGAGTGATTCAACTGCCAGCGCCCAGGTCGGCACGTCCGTGCGCTGGGGTGGCAAGATCATCAAGACCACGCCTGGCCAGGGCCAGACCTGCTTCGAGCTGATCTCGCGCCCGCTCAATGCCAGCGGTCGCCCCGACCGTAATGCCGTGGATGCCAGCGATGGCCGCTTCCTGGCCTGCCGCTCGGGCTTCTACGATCCGGCGGTGTTCGAGCCGGGGCGCGAAGTGACCTTCATCGGCAAGATCGAAGGCTACGAAACCACTAAGATCGGCGAATACGACTACAAGCTGCCCAAGGTCAATGCCGACGTGGTCTACCTGTGGCCGGTCGTGCGCGACGTGGAAGTCGTGCCGGCTTACCCGTATGGCCCGTGGGGCGACCCGTGGGGCCCGCGCTGGGGCGGCGGTTGGGGCTGGGGCCGCGGCTGGTGGTAATGCGCCGCTGAGCTGGGTTACTCGCAAAAACGCCGCTCGCAGGGAGCGGCGTTTTTGTTTGTGCACGACGATCGCTGCATGACGCGGCTTGCGCGCAACGCGCGATCCGACGACGCGTCAAGGCGTGCCGAAGCGGCTCAGCGGCGCACCGGCCAGCAAATGCAGATGGAGATGGAACACCGTCTGGCCGGCATGCTCGCGGCAATTCATCACGATGCGGTAGCCGTCTTGCGCCAGCCCTTGCGCACGCGCATAGGTCGCCGCTGCGATGGCCAGCTTGCCAACCAGCAGCGCCTGCTCCGGCGGCACATCGTCCAGGGTCGGAAAAGCATGCTGCTTGGGAATGAAGAGCACATGCACCGGCGCCTGCGGCGCGATGTCTTCGAAGCCCAGCACCTCATCGTCCTCGTAAACGATGGTGGCCGGAATTTCGCGACGAATGATTTTGCCGAAGATGGTGTCGGTCATAGACGGGATTCGGGATTCGGGATTGGCCAAAGCTTACCGCGCGCGCCGACCGGCTTTTGCGAATCCCCAATCCCGACTCCCCAATCCCGGCCCTCAAAGCACCTCACTGCGGGTGCCGAAGGCGTGCGACAGGGTGCCACGATCCACATACTCCAGCTCGCCACCCAGCGGCATGCCCTGGGCGAGCCGGCTTGGGCGTACTGCGTGCTGGCGCGCCAGTTGCGCCAGGTAATGGGCCGTGGCCTCGCCTTCGACCGTCGCATTGGTGGCGATGATCATTTCGGTCACTTCGCCGGCAGCCAGACGCTCGCCGAGCCGATCCAGCCCCAGTTCGCGCGGGCCGATGCCATCCAGCGGCGACAGGCGCCCCTGCAGAATGAAATACAGCCCGCGGTAGCCGGTGGCATGTTCGATCGCCAGGCGATCGGCCGGCGACTCCACCACGCATAGTTGCTGCCGGTCGCGGCTGCTGCTGGCGCAAATGCTGCAGATTTCCGATTCGGTGAAGTCGCGGCATTGCACGCAATGCCCCACCTTTTCCACCGCGTTGCCCAACGCAGCGGCCAGCCGCCGCCCACCCTCGCGCTCGCGCTCGAGCACGTGATAGGCCATGCGCTGGGCCGACTTCTGGCCCACGCCGGGCAATACCCGGAAGGCCTCGATCAGTTGTTCGAGCAAAGTGGACATCGGGTGGCCGGGATTGGAAATTCGGGATTTGGGATTCGCAACGGCAAAGGCCTTTGCGCTTGGCTAATCCCGAATCCCCACTCCCGAATCCCCTCGCTTAGAACGGCAACTTCATGCCCGGCGGCAACTGCATGCCGGCGGTCGCAGAGCCCATGCGGTCCTTGGATTCGGCGTCGATCTTGTTGGAGGCGTCGTTGAAGGCGGCGGCGATCAGATCCTCGGCCATCTCCTGGTCGGAGAGGATGCTCGGGTCGATGCGCACCTTGCGGCACTCCTTGGCGCCGGTCAGCGTCACGCTGACCATGCCACCGCCAGCTGTGCCGGTGACTTCCAGCTTGGCCAGTTCTTCCTGGGCGCGCTGCAGGTTTTCCTGCATCTTCTGCGCCTGCTGCATCAGTTGGGCAATATTTCCACGCATGGGTCGTTACTCGTCGTAAGGGCGGATGGAATCGGGCACGATCCGCGCGCCTTGCTGCTGGATCAGCAACTGCACCGTCGGGTCGTTCATGAAGGCTGTTTCGGCCGCGCTCTGGCGCTCGCCTTTCTGGCGGTTGGCACGCTCGTGCAAGGTTTCGACATCGGCGCTGCCGGTTTCGATGACGATGCGCGGCGGGTTTCCCAACACCGGTGCCAGCGCCTGCGCGAGGTTGGCGATGGAGCGCTCGGAGTTCAAATATTCGAAGCCAGGCGCCAGCGCCAGCCGCAGCACGCCATCGCGATGGCCGATGAATGCGGCGTTGGCGGCCAGCTGCCGCGACGGGCCATTCAAGCCGCTGCGCGTGACCAGCTCCAGCCATTGCTCGGCATCGGCGATGCGGCCGTCATCGAGCAGGGCCGTCGCGTCGGTCGCCGAGTCTGATGCAGCCCCTGCCGTTGCCGATGGCGCGACCACCGCTGGCTCCTCAAGCGACGAGGGCTCGACAAGCGACGACACTGCGACCGAAGCCGGAGCCTCCACCGCAGCGTCAGACGCAATCGCATCGGGGTGCGCGAGCTCGGCGGGGGCAGATGGCGGAGCCATCGCCGCTTCAGGCGCAAGCACGGCCATCGTGTCGGGTGCCGGCGCGACCTGCGCACGCACCGGCGCATCGTCCACTGCCCACGGCGGCGTGTCATCATTACGCGCACTGGCTGCAGACGCACGGCTGTCCGGAGAAGACTCTTGGGGGGCAAGCACGACAACGGGAGCCGCAGCCGAAATCGGCGTTGCCCGGGTCGCTGATGCCGGCAAGGACGCCTCCGCAGCCACAGCCGGTACCGTATCCGTCACTGCAGCAGGCGCGGCCACTACGGCGGGCGCAGCCGTCACCGGCGCTGCCGCTGCCGGCGCAGCAGCCTGACCGCCGGCAGCGCCAGAACGCGCACCACCGCCCGCCGTGGCACCGCGACCGTCGTCCGAGCCGCCAGCCGGCACCGCCGCTGCGGGGCGGAAGGCAAGCATGCGCAGCACTGCCATTTCGAAACCGGCGCGCGGGCTGGGCGCCAGATACAGGTCGCGTCGCCCGTTGAGCGCCATCTGGTACCACAGCTGCACCACTTCAGGCCGCAGCTGCGCCGCAAACGGCGTCGGGTCGATCCCGTCGCCGACAAAGGCCACCGTTGGCACCAACTGCTGCACCTGCACCCGGTGCAGGGCCTCGGCCAGCGCCTCCAGCACACCGCTCCAATCGGGCGAAAATTCGGCCAGCGCGGCCACCACCTGCAACAGGCGCGCGCCATCGCCATCGGCAAGCGACTGCAGCATTGCGCCGACCTGGGTGCGATCGACCGTACCCAGCATGGTGCGCACCACATCCTCGCGCAGCGCGCCGCCGGCATAGGCGATGGCCTGGTCCAGCAGCGACAGACCATCGCGCAGCGAGCCGTCGGCCGCCTTGGACAGCTGCACGATCGCCGACGGATCCGACTCGATCTGTTCGGCGGCCAGGATGCGCGTCATCTGCCCCTGAATCTGGTCTTCGTCCAATCGCTTGAGGTTGAACTGCAGGCAGCGCGACAGCACCGTCACCGGCAATTTTTGCGGGTCGGTGGTGGCCAGCAGGAACTTCACGTGCTCCGGTGGCTCTTCGAGCGTCTTCAGCAGCGCGTTGAACGCCGCCTTGGACAGCATGTGCACTTCGTCGATCAGGTAGACCTTGAACTTGCCGCGCGAGGGCATGTACTGCGCGTTTTCGATCACCTCGCGCACATCGTCCACGCCGGTGTTGGATGCGGCATCGATCTCCAACAGGTCGATGTAGCGCCCGGCGTCGATGTCCAGGCAGGCCGGGCACGTCCCGCAGGGATCGGCACTGGTGCCGGTCTCGCAATTGAGCGATTTGGCGAAGATGCGCGCGATGGTGGTCTTGCCCACGCCACGGGTGCCGGTGAACAGGAACGCGTGATGCACGCGCCCACTGTCGAGCGCGTTACTGAGCGCGCGGACCACGTGTTCCTGGCCTACGAGTTCGGCAAAACGCTTCGGGCGCCACTTGCGGGCGAGAACGAGATAAGACATCGGGCAACCGGCTCTGTTTGAGCCGATATTGTGCCACGCCCGGTCTCAGCGGCTGCGGCTGGAAGATTCAGCTTGTGGTACGGGCCGGCGACCGCTAGAATTTGCGGCCCTGTTCGACCACGGTCGGGCAGGCACGGAGAGGTGTCCGAGTGGTTGAAGGAGCACGCCTGGAAAGTGTGTAAGCGTCTAAACCGCGCTTCGGGGGTTCGAATCCCCCTCTCTCCGCCAGTTTCATGATTTGCGCAATGACACCCATGTCGCAAATCGCAGGGCCATGCCAATGGCCCACGTCTTATGGTGGCCCCGTCGGTCCCTCGCGACGCTAGATCGAAAATCCCGCCAGGGCCGGAAGGCAGCAACGGTATCGATTGATGCGGGCGCCGAGGTCAACCGGCGGGGACACCACCCCAACTTTCGGCAATGCCAGGCGAACTAGCTGGAACCTCTGGCTTGGGCGCGATTGATCGAACAACTACGATCATCACGTGCAGCGCTGCGCGCATGCGCAAAGCCGAGGCGAAAGCTGACCAGTCATTCGTACCCGCCGTGGCGACGGCGCCCCCATCCCCGCAACGTGAGTGTTTCCCACGGCGCGATGCGGGCGCCGAGGTCAACCGGCGGGGACACCACCCCAACTTCGCAAGACTCCAGGCGAGCTACCCGGAGCATCGACTTGCGCACGATCGATCCAGCAAAAAGCGGCAGTCAGCTCGTGCTGCGCCGCGCGGCTATGCAAGGCCGGCGCCGGCTCGCGCGCAGGTGCGCGCCGGACCCGCATCCGCCTGCTACGGTTGCGATTGGGGATGCAACCAATCCGCGTCGCCTTCCAGATAATGCTCGTGCTTCCAGATCGGCACGCGCGCCTTGACCTCATCGATGATGTAGCGGCACGCATCGAATGCGGCGCCACGGTGCGCCGCACTGACGCCGACCCACACCGCCATGTCGCCGATACGCAGCTCGCCCACGCGGTGCACGCAATGCGCGTGCACGATGGCGTATCGCTGCATTGCTTCGTCCAGCACACGCTGCCCTTCGGCCTGTGCGAGCGCGGCATAGGCTTCGTAGCGCAAGCCGGCCACGCCGCGGCCTTCGTTGTGATTGCGCACCCAGCCTTCGAAGCTGGCGAACGCGCCGGCATGCGGATGTTCCGCCCCCGCACGCAGCCGATCGATCGGCAACGGCACCTCGGAAAGCGCAAAGATCGCTGCAACCTGTTCGCTCACGCTCAACCTCCCGACACTGGCGGAATGAACACCACTTCGCTGCCATCGCGCAGCGCATCCTCCCAGCGCGCGAATGCGCCATCCACGGCCACACGCAACTGCGCAGGCGTCCAGCGCAGGCCATGCCGCGCATCGAGTTCCGCGTACAGGCTGCGCAGATCCTGTGCGCCGCTCTGCACGCGCTCGTCGGCAATTCCTGCGGCCTCGCGCAGGCTGGCGAAATACAGCACCGTCACCGTGGCGGTCATTGTGCCGCTCCGATGTCGCGCTTGCCGCCGCGCTTGGACACCAATTTGGTCGGACCAATGCTCATGCTGTGCGACAACGCCTTGCACATGTCATACACCGTCAGCGCCGCCACGCTGGCACCGGTAAGCGCCTCCATTTCCACGCCGGTACGATGCACGCAGCGCACCGTGCAACGGATATCCAGCAGCTGCTCGCCCGCCCAGTCGATCTCGAAACGGCAGGCATCGATCGGCAATGGATGGCAGAACGGAATCAATTCGTGCGTGCGCTTGACCGCCATGGTGCCGGCAATCACCGCCGTCTCCACGATGCCGCCCTTGGCACTACGCAAGCCGTTGGCGCGCAACTGTGCGGCCACGGCCGCCGGAAAGCGCACGCGGCTTTCCGCAGTGGCGCTACGGGCGGTAACCGCCTTGTCCGAGACATCCACCATGGTGGGGAGCCCGGCATCGTCCAGATGGGTCAGGCGGGCGGAGCGGGAATTTGCAGGCATGGGAAGCGACGCGAAGACAGGCACTCAGGATGCGGCATTCTCGGTGAACAAGGTGCCTTGATGGAACAGCAGCTGCCATCCAGCAGCATTGCTGCGCCACAACGAACTGCGCAAGGCCTGCCGCTCAACACCCTGACGGCGATCCACCGACCGATAGCGCACCTGCGCAAGATCCGGTGCCAGCCGCGCGCATTCGAAGTCATCTGCGCAGTACTCGGCAGCGACACCGGGGACGCGCAGGGCCGCGATCACCTCGCTCCGCGTGTACCGGCGGCCCGACGTACCGAACTCGACAAAGGCCGGATCGAGCAGCGCTTCCAACACCTGCACATCGGCACGCTGCTGCGGATCGAGCAGACGCAGCTCCAGCGTGCGCAGTTGCACCAGCAGCGCGTCCTCGCTCATCCGCCGATCAAGAACATCTCGACCGGCTTGCCGCGCCGCGGCACCGAGGCGCGCACTTCGCTGTAGCGGTCGCCACGCACGCTCCAGCGCTGGCGCAGATGCATCGCCAGCGCAGGCCCGCCGTTGGCCAGGGCCGGCTTGAGGTCGTGGCCCTGACTGGCGAACAGGCAGGTATACAGATGCCCATCGGCCGAGACGCGCGCACGCTGGCAATCGCCGCAGAACGGCACGCTGACCGAACTGACGAAGCCCACTTCGCCAGCGCCATCCGAAAACGCGTGGCGCTGCGCCACTTCACCGGTGTAATTGGCGTCCAGCGCCACCAATGGCCAGCGCGCATGGATGCGTTCGTGCAATTGCGCCGAGGTCACCACCGCATCCGCCGTCCAACCGTTGCAGCTGCCCACATCCATGAATTCGATGAAGCGCAGCACGTGTCCAGTGCCGCGGAAGTGCTCCACCAACGGCAGCACCTGATCTTCGTTGACGCCACGCTGCACCACGCAGTTGATCTTCAGCCGCTGGAAACCGGCCTGCTCGGCGGCGGCAATGCCAGCCAGCACCTGCGCAATTTCGCCGCGATCGCCGCTCATGCGCCTGAACAACGCCGGTTCCAGCGCATCCATGCTGACGGTGATGCGGCGCAGCCCGGCCTGTCGCAGCGCGACGGCCTGGCGCGCAAGCAAGGTGCCGTTGGTGGTCAGCGCCAGATCTTCGATGCCCTCGATCGCGGTCAGCCGTGCGATCAGGCTCGGCAAGTCGCGCCGCAGCAGCGGCTCGCCGCCGGTCAGGCGCACCTTGGTCACCCCGACCGAAACGAAGGCACGCACCAGGGTTTCCAGCTGATCGAAACTCAACCGCTGCTGCGAGTCGAACCCGTAATCGTCTGGCACGCGATCGGCCGGCATGCAATACCCGCAGCGGAAATTGCAGGCCTCGATCACCGACAGGCGCAGATCGCGCAGCGGACGGCCGTAGCGGTCCTGCATCGGCGCCGTGGCAAGATCCGGCAGCAGCAAGGCGCCCATCAGGGCACCGTCGCTGCGGTCGGGTTCGCCAGCGCAAGGTATTGGCCGGGCACGGCGACGCGGTGGCCACGTGCACGCAGCACATCGCCGTCGGCGTCGCTGGCGTAGTGGTACAGCAGCATGCGGTTCAACAGGTCCTGCGGGTATTCCCGCTCCAAATCGTCCACGCCAGTATGCGACGGGTTGCCGTGAACGCCGCAGTCATGCGCGATGAGCTCGCTGTCGTCCGCATAACGCTTCAGCATTTCGGGGATCGGTCGGGTATCGCCAGTCCAGACCAGCGCCCCCTTCAAACGCAATCCGTATGCCGTCTCGGGCCAGTGGTGGCGTACCGGGAACACTTCCAGCCGCACGCCGTCGTGCCAGAACGCATCGCCGACCGGCACCAGCTGGAATGCGTCCCAGAAGTTCGCCCCGCCCTCGGCCAGCACATTCGGGTAATCGGCGATGCGCCGCTGCAGCAGCGGCACGACCGGCGCCGGCACGTACAGGCGCGTGCGCCCGCGGCGCTCGGAAAAATAACTGTCGACGAACACCCGTTCCAGGCCACCGACATGGTCCAGATGCACGTGGGTGATGAAGATTGCCTGTGGCAGCTGGCCATAGTGGGCCTGATAGGCGGTCAGCCCCTCGCTGCCGCAATCGATGGTCAGCCAGGGCGCACCGGCGCGCTCGAGCGTGGCCATCGGCGAGCCAAGGGCCACCGCCGACGCATTGCCGACTCCCTGCACCCGCAAGCCCCAGTCCATCAGTAGCCCCGGCCCCAGGCCAGTTCGTAGGCCCGATGCAGGCGCGCATAGTCCTTGTCGACGTCCTCGCGGCTGCGGTTGCCGCGCAGCTTCAACAGCGAGCGATGCAGCCGCCTGAGGTTGCGCTCGCGCCAGCGCGTGGCCGGAATGCGCAGCACGCCGCGGTCGAAATCGATCAGCCAGCCATGCCCGCCGGCATCGAACAGGATGTTGTGCGCGTTGAGATCGGCGTGATCCAGGCCAGCGCGATGGAAGCGTGCAATCAGCTGGCCGGTCGCCTCCCACGGCGCACCGCGACCGGCCACCTGGGCGTGGTCGGCCAATGAGCGCACGTTTTCCAGCCGCTCCATCAACAGCGCAGCGCGATAGCCCACGCCTTCGCGCAGATAGCAGGCGGCCAACGGGCGCGGCACCGGCAACTTGCGTTTGATCAGTTCGCGCATCAGCCGGAACTCGGCAAAACTGCGCGTGCGCCCTGCCCCTTTCCACAGGTAGCGATCGCGGCTCACGCGTGCGGCCATGCCGCCGCGCAGGTACTGCCGCAACACGCTATGGCCGAATGGCGCATCCACGAACCACGCGCCGCCACGCCCGCCTGCGTCCACCGGCCGCGCCCTGTCGCCCCATGATTGCGGCGAAAACAGGCTGGCATCGGCTTGCCGCAGCCGTTCGCGGTCGAACAGAATGGCGCCATACCCGCGACCTTCGCGGTACGGCGCCAGCGCTTCGGTGGCATCGAAAGAAACCATCTATCGAGTCTAACAACACCATGGCTGTAACGCCCGCATCGCTGTGTTTGCTGCGCTTGTCCGCCCTGGGCGATGTCACGCACGTGGTGCCGCTGGTACGCACGTTGCAGGCCGGGTTTCCTGAAACCCAACTGCATTGGGTCATCGACAAGGCCGGGCTGAAATTGCTCGAGGGCCTGCCCGGCGTGCAATTCCACGCCTACGACAAACGCAGCGGGGTGGCCGGCATGCGCGCACTACGCCGGTCGCTGGCACCGCTGGGCCGCTTCGATGCCTTGCTGCAGATGCAGGTGGCCTTTCGGGCCAATGTGCTGTCGGCCTTCGTGCCGGCGCGGCGACGCATCGGCTACGACCGCAGCCGCTCCAAGGACCTGCACGGCCTGTTCGTCAACGAGCGCATCGCCGATCGCCCCGGCATCCACGTGCTCGACGCCATCGGCAGCTTTGCCGAGCCGCTGGGCCTGCGCCAGACCCAGGTGCGCTGGGACCTGCCGGTGCCCGACCAGGCGCATGCCTGGGCACGCGCGCAATGGGACGACGATGGCCGCCCGGTACTGATGATCTCGCCCTGCTCCAGCCACCCGCGTCGCAACTGGTATCCCGATCGCCTCGCCGCGCTGGCCGATCATGCCGCCGCGCAGGGCTGGCGGATCGTGCTGTGCGGCGGCCGCAGCGACCTGGAACGCAGCACTGCCGATGCCACCGTTGCGGCCGCACGCACGCCGGTGCTGGATCTGGTTGGCAAGGACACCCTTAAGCAACTGCCTGCCCTGCTCGCGCGCGCGGACCTGGTGGTCACGCCGGATTCCGGGCCGATGCATATCGCCAACGCCATGGGCACCAAGGTGCTCGGCCTGCATGCGGCCAGCAACCCGCGACGAAGCGGCCCGTACTCGGACGTGCGCTATTGCGTGGACCGCTACGACGCCGCCGCGCGCAAATTCCTGTACAAGCCAGCCGACCAGCTACGCTGGGGAACGAAGATCGAATTCGACGAGGTGATGTCGCTGATCACCGTGGACGATGCGATCGCCGCCTTCGAGCGTTATCGCGCCGACCACTCACGCTGATTCTCGGCACCGGCGATCGGCAATCGATCGCCGCCACAGCCACAGCGCCGCATAGTTGGTGCGGCAGACACCGCGCGCAGCACGACGACGCACTCGCTACAGGATCGAGCAAGACTGACCACGGCAGTTGCCGGGTGGCGTGGACGGCGGGCGCTCACCACCCGAGTCGACGCGTGACATGCAACGCCTACGCACCGACTACGCGCGCCTCGTGGCCGTGCAGTCATTTCATCAGCCGCTGTATGTGGCTCGGCAATCCAGCGCCGAGCAAGTTGCAGCGGCGCCTGCGCAAGTGGGCTGAGATCGAGCGAACGCGTCCTGCAACCAATCGCGCCGTTCAGACCACCCGCGCAATCACCACGTCAATGCGCTCAGCCGCCAGTGGCGCGATAGTCCTGATAGGACTTTTCTTCCACATACGAAGAACCCAGCGCCAGGTTGATCTCCTTCTTGATGCGCGCGCGCTCGTCGTTTTCGATATACACGCTGCGCGCCAGCTGCACGAAGGCGTCATCGAAGCTCTGCGCCTGCTCCTTGAGGCGGATGTCGTCCTCGATCACCCACAGTCGCTCATTGACGGCCTTGAGCTCGGCGCGCAGGCGCACGATGTCGTGGCCGGCGGCCGGATGCGCCATCCAGCTGGTTTCCAGCGCAGACAGCTCGTTGCGCACATTGGTCAACTTGGCTGCATCGCGCATGCGCTCGGACTTGATCTGCAGGATCGCGATCTTGTCGAGCAGTTCACCAAAAGACACGGGCACCAGGATCTCGGACATGACAGGCCTCCAACGGGGATCGGGCGGATTGTAGTCATCGCCGCGGCCGGCGACTGCCACACATAAACAAAAGCCCCCTTGCGGGGGCTGATGCGAATCTGGCGGAGAGTGGGGATTCACTCGGCACTTCGTGCCTTCGCCCTACGGGCGGCTTCGCCGTGCAGACAGCTGCGCTGCCTGTCGAACCCGGGGATTCTCACCCCCCAATGCCGCCGGCGAAACCCACGCGGCACTGGCGCACCTACTCGCCTCAATCTGGCGGAGAGGGGGGGACAATACGACCCACACCAATTTCCGCAAATTGTTCAGGAACTTACGCCGGGAAACCCTCAGTGGGAAGTGTCCCCTACGAGTCCAAAGAATGTCCCAAATTGCCGCCCATCGTCAACCCTTCTTCTCGGCAATGGCTCTCAAGGCGGCTATCGCCTCCTGCTGACGATCCTCGGGCAACTTCGCGATCAACAAAATGGCCTCGGCGAGCATGTCGGGTGTTGCGTAAAAGTACGCCAACGGCAAACCCAACGCCTGAGCCAGTTCTGCTGCGGTTTCAGGATCCGGATCGTGTTGCCCCGTCTCGTAGCGGGAGATGCGAGGTGCACCGGTGTTTTGCTCTTCCATTCCCAACATCCTTCCCAAGTCTGCTTGACGCAGGCCCAAGGACAGCCGGGCCGTGCGCAATCGTCGTCCGAACAGTGATGCAGGCGGCTTGATGGGAGGCATTGGGGGGTGTACCGAAAACACCTCTCCATTGTGACAAGTCCGGCCAATTCAATCATTTGCGTTTGTCGCAAATTATGGCATAAGCTCGTTTCGCCGGCACACGGCCGGCCCGCTGCTCAGCACAGGACATGGCGATGATGCCCACACTTAGAAAGACCGCACCACGACCTCACACCACGGCACTAGCCCTAACCTTCGGCCTTCTTGTGCCTTTCGTCGGCAACACGCAAGACAGACCACAAAGCGCAGGTCAAAAGATTGGCGATCTATTTTCTGACGTGAAAAACAAATTGGGGCTGCGGATTGAACGGCCGGCGCAGGGTGGCGCTGGCGGTGTTCTCTACGCCCCCCTTAGCGGTGGACAAACCTTCCGTACGTTGTTTCGCAACGAGGACCACGACCAAGCCATTCAAGGACGCTTGCAGTGGCCTCGCGCGGCCCTGACCTTTGTCGAGTACGGCCGAAATCTACCGTGCTGGACAGTCAAAGCGACCATTTGGACCAGTCCTACGTCCTCGCATGACGAAACATTTAGAACGTGCACGACCGCCAAATTGACCAAAACGAACGATTTGGGAGAAGTCAGTACCTTTGGCCGCTCCATCGGATTTGTTGGACTGCTCAACGCCCAACCGCGTTTTGGAGCCGTGCCCACCACGGGCGACACTCGAACGCGCGGCCCAAACCCACCGCGACTGCTGTTTCAAGTCGATGTGGATAAGACTATGCGCGACAAACTGCGCGATATCGTCATCAACTCGGCTTGGGTCTCTGGTTTCTACGGTCAGGGCAATGATCTGTCCCACGCGTCCATTTTTTATGACTATAGGATGTGGATCGCCGGCTTTGAACCCACAGGCAACCGCGACCAAAGCTAAAGGCACGAAGTATGGGATATAAAATTACGGGCGAGCTAACGTTATTGGGCGACGCACAGTTCAGCGCCAACGGAGTTCGCCAATATTCGGTGATCGAAATCGGCGGAAAAGTCTACTCAAAACACCGTGCTCCCGCAGGTATCAACACTTACTTACAGCGCGCCGTCCGCATGAATGGCCCAACATCGCTGTACGTCGAAGGAAATTTTATTTATGGCGTAACACTTCCGGACGGTAAAACATATTGTTGGAAAAAGAACCCGATTGGCTCATTCTTTATTTTAGGGATCGGAATTATCGGACTACCATTTGTAATCGGGGTATTCTTCATCATTGCGGCGATCAGAGAATTGGCAATTAACAGCGGAAGCAATAATCTTTTGAGGCAAGGCGCCGCACGTGTCTAGAAAGATCAAGTTGTAAAATAATAAACCCCGCTTGACAAATTGGCGGGGTTTATTATTTTAGATATATGGCCACACAGTTTAGGCGACTATGTGGCGAGTAAGGCAAAAAGAGAGTTTGCGCTACCCAAGCAGTTGCTCCTTTCATCTAAGTTAGCAACGCACGCGAAAAAATCAAGCCCCTTATTCGTCACCAACCTGTTTGAATAGCCATCGGATATTGAAGAAACGGGGCAAGTAACCACGCCGCAAATATTCGTGACTGTCGCGCAAGGCGGGGATTATTGAACACGGCGCACTGCATAACTAGGTACGAAGGGTTGGACGATTTCCCCCCAACGTACTGGCCCTGACCAGGTTCAAGGCGGAGTTTATTCCGCGCACGGGGCTGACAACACTGATAAACCATGTGTTGTTTGTGGACTACGGCAGGGTGGGTTTGAAATCACATTCTGGGCGTTCACGGACAGGTTCGTTGCCCGCCTGGGGAGGTTTTCCCATGGGAAAACGAATAACATCTGTAAACACCCTCGCAAGAGTGGATATATATCCACCCTAAGTCTAACGACCTTATACCTTAGAAAAGCTACAGAATTTCATAGTAAAGCTAAGCTAAATTTTTTATAGCAAAGCAATATTATAAACGCGTAGCGGGGTGGGAAGGGGTACAACCCCTTCGGGTTAAAATATTCTCTAAGTAAAACCAAATCGGGGCGGACCGAAATTTTACTAATGAGCATTAGCCAAATGGAATAAGCCCATGCATTGGACATCAAAGTATCATACATGACATCATCTCATGGGCTTGGCAAGTTGATGTCGCCCCACACTTTTTAGATATAACAACTGTCGCCTTAATGAGAAATTTAACAAAAGAGTACTTCCAGGAATTGATACCAAAAATTCCAATTACCTGGACCAGCGCGAGGTTACGCCCACTATGATCGTTGTCTTCAGGAAGCACTGGCAGTCGCGCTAAGGCTGATACCTGTGCAAATGGCATCCGCCGCATTATGATAGAAGGATGGAAATTGTGACTAGGCAGCCGAAGTGAGCAAGAAGGACAAGGACAATAACGAGCGTAATACCGAAAACTTGGTGCGTGATGCATTGCGCGACCTAGATTATTACGATGAAGGCAATAGTATAAGTGTTGAAGAACAGAAGAGCGTCATTGATGAGGTAAAACGACTACTGAAGAGCGGAAGCAAAAGCGCCAAAGGTGGTCGTGGGTACCCAGAATTCCTAATAAGCAACGCCGACACTCCCGACTTCTTGATTGTATATGAATGCAAGGCTTCACTTTCCGACCACGAAAGCAAACATGTGCAGTCTATCCTTAGAGATATTGATCTAGTTGAGAGCGAAGAAGTCGCGGCCAAACGCATAAAGCGATATGCGGTAGATGGCGCACTTCATTACGCCAAACTCATTTCCCGCAGCTACAATGTAATAGCAGTAGCGGTAAGCGGTGAGAAAAAAACTACTGCCCGAAAATCTGTCTATCTTCACTCTAAGGGTGCCAGAGCGGCGCGTCCGCTGCTCAGCAAAAGCAACGGCAACCCCATCAACGAGATTCTATCTTGGAAAGATTTCTTGAGCCACGCGGTTTTCGATCCTGCTGTTCGAAAAGCACGACTTGAAGACCTGATGACTTTTGCACGTGAACTGCATACGTTCATGCGCGACTACGCCAAACTCACGGAAAGTGAGAAGCCACTACTTGTTAGTGGCACGCTCATCGCGCTCCAAAATAAAGCCTTTTCGGCCTCCTATGGGTTGCATGAAACAAAGGAGCTACCTAAAAGGTGGATAGAGACTATCAAACATGAGATTGATCGCGCAGAAATACCACAGGCAAAAAAAGATAATATGGCGCAGCCCTACGCGTCCATTTCCGTTCATCCGGAATTAGATAAAAAGAGAAATAACTATCCAAAAGGAATTCTTTATGAACTGATTAAACGCATTCACGAGAAGGCCGCCCCTCTCATGACCGCTGAAGAAGGAACGGATATCCTTGGTCACTTCTATGGCGAGTTCTTGAAATACACGGGCGGCGATAAGAAGGCGCTGGGTATTGTTTTGACGCCACGGCACATCACCGAACTATTCGCGCTCATTGCAAATGTCAATAAAAAGTCTACAGTGCTTGATATTTGCGCTGGAACCGGTGGCTTTCTCGTGGCAGCCATGTCGCAGATGATGGGAGAAGCCACTACCGAACAAGAGCGTAATCGCATCAAAAGTAAGGGCCTCATCGGTATTGAGCAGCAGCCCAACATGTTCGCTTTGGCGGCCAGCAATATGATCTTGAGGGGGGATGGAAAGGCCAATCTCTACCAAGGTAGTTGCTTTGACGATGCCATTGCCAAAGCGGTAAAAAAACACAAGGCCGATGTCGGCTTGCTAAATCCACCGTTCGCCCAAGGCACGGCAGATCTTCACGAGCTTCGTTTTATCCAACAGATGCTCTACGCCTTGGAGGAAGGGGGCACCGGAGTCGCTATTGTTCCAATGGGCTGTGCAATCGCGCCAAACCTATTACGGCAAGAGTTAATGGCCGAACACACGTTGGAAGCCGTGATGTCTATGCCAACAGAGCTCTTTTATCCCGTGGGGGCTGTGTGTTGCATAATGGTATGGACTGCACATAAACCACACGCACAATCTAAGCGGGATACTTGGTTTGGCTATTGGAAGCAAGATGGCTTCATCAAGACCAAGCACAAAGGTCGCATAGATCCCGAAGGTGAGTGGCACATTCTGAGGGATCATTGGATTGACATGTACCGCAACCGCCGTGTTAGGCCAGGCGAAAGCGTCTTGAAGGCAGTCAGATACGACGACAAGCAACAAGATGAATGGTGTGCTGAGGCCTACATGGAGACCGACTATTTAACTTTGACGGAAATAGATTTTCAACATGTAGTGAGAAAGTATTTGATGTTCCAACTCGTCAATGAAGCAGAAGAAAAAGCAAGGGTTGTCGCGGGCGAGGATGCAGAAGATGAAAATGAGTGAGGCACCAAAACTTGTTTCACTTGGCAGCATATTCTCTGTTCACTATGGAGTGAACATGGAGCTCAACGCGCTTAAAAAAGATCCGAGCGGCATTAACTTTGTTTCTCGCTCCGCTCGAAACAACGGTGTATCGGCAAAAGTTGCTCGCGTTGCTGATGTAAAGCCACTTTCGGCAGGATTGATGACGGTAGCAGGCGGCGGAAGTGTTCTTGAAACATTTGTTCAACCCGAACAGTTTTATAGTGGGCGAGATCTTTACTATTTAGTCCCTCCTAAAGACATGTCTTTGCAGGAAAAGTTGTATTACTGCATGGTGATTCGAGCCAACCGCTACCGATTTAACTATGGCCGCCAGGCCAATAGGACGTTGAAAGACATACAAATCCCTGATCGCTCGGAGATTCCTAATTGGGTAAAAGGGATCTTCACCAAAGAAGTTGGGACATGGCAGAAAAAACTCTCAGGCTTGAATAGCCCGGGAAATTTAGCTAAGTAAGCCTTTCTCCGGGTTAGCAGTCTGTAAGAGAGGGCTTAATATTAAGCCCTCTTCAGCCGAAAAATCCGTGGAAACCTCTATGCCCGCGCAGAGCCGAGGATCACAATAATTCATTGTGTTTGCCTCGCCGTTTTACGTGCCTCAAAATAAGAAATTCCTATTTCCTTCAGCGCGGGCAGCCTGTCGGCGGGCAAGTTCCGCAATGCGGTTAATAATAAGCCGCACAATTCTGCAGGATCCAGTTTATCTGCGCCTACAGCGATCACTATACCGCCCAGTTGAATCTTGCGGTGGGCATCTTTTTCCCGTGTCAATTTCCACGCCTCAGCGAATTGTTGGCGTTTCTCTACGGCAGCGGCTCGGCTCTTTTCTTTTTGGATCTTTAGCTTTTCTTGAGCTTTAAGTTGCAACAAGTGCTTTTCAGTTTCTTTTATACGCTCGCTAAGTGGTTTTTTCTTGCTCATAGAAATCTCCCAATTTGGTCATTTCATTCAAGCAGAAAATTGGCACTTGTCGAATCTAATTTTTCTGCTTCAATATATTAGGGTGAGGGTAGAGCGTAGCGAAACCCGCCTGATTGGTTCTGTTGCGACGCCCGAAGGGTGTAGTAATAGCGCACTTATGTTTTCACCCTTCGGGTGAAAACGCGCGGTCAGGGGCTACGCCCCCGACACCCCAAAATGCCGATTGGCTTTTCTGTGTGGTTGGGGATGGTTTTTCTGTGTTTTATATTTTGCGGAGTTGTGGGCGTGGCGATATACCATTGTGAGATAAATAGCATAAGCCGAGCGAAGGGCCACAGTGCCACCGCCGCTGCCGCTTATCGTGCCGGTATTCGCATAGAGGACGACCGTTTGGGAGTAATCCAGGACTACACAAAACGAAGTGGTGTCGCCTCCTTTGAAATCCTTGCCCCATCTGGGTCTCCCGCTTGGATCTTTGATCCGTCGCGATTGTGGAACGCGGCCGAAGCCGCTGAAACCCGTAGCAATGCAAGAGTTGCACGGGAGATGGAAATTGCTTTGCCGTGTGAGTTGACCGAACTGCAACGTGAAGAACTGGCGCGTGATATTGGGCGGCAACTGGTTGATCGATATAACGCAGCCGTACAGATTGCGATCCATACACCGGACAAACACGGTGACCAGCGCAACCACCACGCTCATATTTTGTTTACATCACGGCAAGTTGGCGCCGACGGCCTTACCGATTACGCGGCTAAGGCGTTCGACGACTTCAAGCAGGGACCTAAAGAGGTGCTCTACTGGCGTGAGCAGGTCGCCAGTACAACCAATAAGCACCTGAAGAACGCAGGTCACGATGTGCGCGTTGACCACCGCACTCTTGAAGCCCAGGCGGTGGACGCCGCCAAGCGCGGCAGTTTAGATGAGATGCGCGAACTGGACAGGCTTCCCACAGTAAAGGAAGGCCGCGCACCGTCACGACGCCGACATGCGCGCATTCGCAACGCAAAAATCCGCGAAGAGAATGCCGTCAGACAGCGAGAGTGGGACCAAATGGAAATACAGGCGAACAACGAAGCGCGGCTGATGCCCGCGCACCATGATCGAAAACCCGGAGAAAATAATAATGAAGATGGAGCAAGAACCGTTGCCCGATCCCGAGCACGAAGAAGCCGAAAAGGTCCGGCACCTCTCACCAGTGATTCGGTCAATACTGATCGATTGCGAGTTGACGGACCTGGCCGAAAGCCTGTGCTTTCAGTGTCGCCAAGCCACCGTGTTGCAGTTGTCCAGTCCCGATGGAGTCCAGAACGCGGCCGTCATTCACTGCGCAGCACTTTCGAGGGACATTCAGGTGACGGTGGCGCGCTGCACTTCACATCTTCCACAGTCATCCGAGGCGGTTCACTGACTGAAACACCGATTGTTCAAGCATTAGGGGCGGTAGCCAAACCCGCTTTGGATCCATCGCAGCCCGCGCGCGTAGCGCGTGGAACAGTGGCCCCAAAGGGGGCGCTAAAAATCTTCAGTTCCGCGCCTAGCGGAGGGGGCAGCAACGCTCGGATTTCTGTGACTGGAAGTGAGTACGACCGCAGGATGATGCAGTTGGATCAAGAGCGCTTAGACATGGAAGCCGACGCGGCACGGCAAGGGCGACAACGGGATGCGGAAGTTAAAGCATTATTGGAGTCGTTGACTGCGTTGGAGGCAATGCATTGGCGCGACCAGAACCGCCGAATTGCGGAGGCGCGTGCTTGGCTCTCCACGCACGAACACGAGGAGCAGCACCGGTTCGCTGAGCGTGAGCGGCGCAAACGTGTGAGAGATACGGAATGGGCACGGCTGCAACAGTGGAAGCAAACCAATCCCGAGCCGTGGCAATTTTTCCCAAAACACAAGCATTGGGCGTCTGCATTGGAAGAACGTACGAAGTCACTACGAACGGCAGACATAGATTATAAGTTGGCTAAAACCAATGCCGACTTGCCAGCCTTGCAGAAGTTGGGACGCGAACGCATCAAAATGCAAAGACAGTTGGCACGGGCCACCGCAGCCCGTCAGGCCATTGCTATGCTTCCCAGCGAACATGAGCAACAAATCGCTTTACCCATTGCACCGCAACCGCCCATCATGGAGCCGCAGCGCGATACACCCAAAGTTGCGCGCAGTCGCTGGGCAAGATTTCCGGCTCTAAATCCACCGGGATACAGAAGGCCCATTGGCTGAATAAGCGGCTAGCTTTACAAGAACTCCTTCAATTTCTTGATGTTCAACACACCTTGCTGTTCCCAACACAATGACGGGTGACACTGTTTCGACAACTGCTCATAAGCGTTTTGACTATAGTTTAAACTGTGCGCCGTATCCAAGGTGCTGGGCTTTTCGCTTTGTTCGTGTCCTACGTACCGTTCGCGCCAGCCCTGAGAAACGCCATGTCGTGTCATCTGCGTAATTACAGTGTCGCGGAATGAATGGAGTCCCATTTGTCCCATCCTTGGCTTGATGCCTCGCCGCGCGATATAGCGAATAAAAGCACGTTGTGGGGCACCTGCGGGCCCGTTGTTCGCGGCCTGCGTCAGATCTGGAAAAAAATACTGTTCCTTTGCAATTTTTAGTCGCTCCACACGCTCTAGAATCCCTAATTCAATCAAATCCGGATGGATTGGAACTTTGCGTTCGCTGGCTTCGCTTTTCGTGCTTTTGTATTCTCCCAACAGGTTGAAGTCGAACACCCACACTCCCTCTTCCTGCACGATGTCAGCCACTTCCATTTTCGCAATTTCGTTGCTGCGGGCACCTGTGTACACACAAATTAAGGCTACCCAGCGGTCGCGCTCATTGCCCAAGTCGTGGAAATGGTTGAAATCGAAAATATTCTTCAACTGCTCAATATTGAATGGCTCCGATCCAAGCGCCGCCGCTTTTCGCTTTTCCTTTTTAGTGATCGTAATGTGACCGTGAGCAGGGTTTTTCCCATCCTCGAAGTACCCTGATGCCATCGCCCATTTGAAAAATCCCGCAAGCCAAATTTGCGTACTATTGACCGTACTGCGTTGCAATCCCTTTGTTAGTTCCTGTTCGAGAAATGCCGCAATTTGGTGGCGTTGAATTGCGTACACAAACGAGCGGGGTTTGATGTAAGCCGTAAACTCATCGATTGTCTTGACCACACGGCCAAACGTCTTTGCTTTACCTAGCCGCTTGCGTACGACTTCAATATATTTTTCTCTAGCGATGGCGATGGTAATCGCCTTCACTCCCGGGGGTGCGCCAAGTACAGCCGAGACAGGAGGCAGCGTAGCAGGCGCAAGCGTCGGCGGAGACGATTGTGTCCGTGCCTGTTCATTTAGCCGCAACAGCATTGGGAGCGCCGCAACCAAATTATCGGCATCCGCTTGCGTTCCATCGGTTTCAACACGCAGCCCCCCGTTTGAACTGACCTCCAAGGTGTAATCACGTGTCTGATCCTCTCCAAACGCTGTCTGCGCGCTTCTGAGAAGGTCCTCTAATGATTTGGTCACACCACCCCCATCAATCTGCACGAACGCTTGTTGATAGCGTACAGCCAGATACAGCGCCTTGACTTGTGCAAGACGTGGATCGGTTGTGTGCAAAGCATGCTTGATGACCTTACGGCGCAGAGTATTGCGCAGGCGCAAGGGAACAATAATACGAAAGGAAAAGCCGCCAGAACGGCGAACAAGGTAGGTCGGTAAGCGCACAAGTGTCCCAACGTTGTCCCGTTGAGTGTCCTCGGCGCTCGTTCCTTGTTGCGTGTAAGTTGCTGTTCTACAACAACTTATCTGAAAGTGGCGGAGAGGGGGGGATTCGAACCCCCGAGGCGCTATAAACGCCTGCCTGATTTCGAGTCAGGTACATTCAACCGCTCTGCCACCTCTCCAGATGGTCCCCAGTGTCCTGGGGCCGTGCATCATACGGGCACATGGCCCGCGCCACAAGCGGCCCGGGCCGGCGCAGGCAGGGCCAGGCGCGCGTCCAGGCGTGAACCGGTGCTGCGGCACCCGTGCGAGGCGTGTTGCCGCTAACCGGCCGGGCCGCGATGATGGTGGCGCATCTTCTCCTTGGCGACCCGGCCCCATGCTCGAATTCGGACACCTCACCCATGTCGGCCTGCGCCGTGACCTCAACGAGGACACCTACTACGGCGACAGCGAGCTGGGATTGTGGCTGGTCGCCGATGGCATGGGGGGGCATGCCTGCGGGGAAGTGGCCAGCGCACTGGCCCGCGAAACCATCGTGCGCGAAGTCCGCGCCGGTACCCCGCTGGCGCAGGCGGTACGCATCGCCGACGAAGAGATCATCAAGACCTCGCGCCGCTGCAACGACACCTTGCCGATGGGCACCACCGTGGTCGCCGCGCGCGTACTCGGCCAGCGTTTCGAAGTGGCCTGGGTTGGCGACAGCCGCGCCTACCTGTGGCGCGATGGCCGGCTGGCGCAGCTGAGCCAGGACCACAGCTATGTGCAGGAGCTCATCGCCCAGGGCACGCTGACCAGCGAGCAGGCACGCGCGCACCCGCATCGCAACGTGGTGACCCAGGCACTCGGCGTGACCGACCCGGCGCATCTGAATGTCGCCATCATGCAAGGCGAACTCAAATCCGGCATGCAGCTGTTGCTGTGCAGCGACGGCCTGACCGAAGAGGTGGACGATGCCGCCATCGCGGCCACGTTGTCGCAAGCCGATTGCAGCGCGCAGGAATGCGTGGAATGCCTGGTCGCCGCCGCACTGGATGGCGGCGGTTCGGACAACATCACCGCGATCCTGGTGCGCAGTTACTGACGTAGCGCGGCGCGCGAGCAAAGTACCTCAGGCCAGACGCCTCACCCGGCGACCGCAATCTCCTCGACCGGCGGATCCCACAACGCACGCCCTGCCTTCTTGCGCAGCTGCGCCAAGCGTGCCTCGTGGGCCTGCAATTCGGAAGCGGTCACCGCAATGCGCGGACGCGGCAACAGCAGCGCCGGGTCGAACGCAATCACGCCGCTCGCCGCATCGGTCTGCTGACCGGCATCGGCACTGGCAAACCCGATTTCCTCCTGGCCGGAGGTCAGCGCGATATACACATCGGCCAGGATCTGGGCATCGAGCAACGCGCCGTGCAGCTGGCGATGCGAGTTGTCCACGCCCAGACGCTTGCACAAGGCATCCAGGGAATTGCGCTGCCCCGGATAGCGCTCGCGCGCCATCATCAAGGTATCGACCACCGTGGCGCGCTCGACGATGCGCCCGTAGTGATCGCCCAGCAGCGCCAGTTCGTTGTCCAGAAACCCCAGGTCGAACGCAGCGTTGTGGATGATCAGTTCCGCGCCGTCGATATAGGCGAGAAACTCATCCACCACCTCGCCGAACAGCGGTTTATCGGCAAGAAATTCCAGGGTCAGCCCGGTCACCTCCTGCGCGCCCGGCTCGAAGTCGCAGTCCGGCTTCAGGTAACGATGGAAATTGTTGCCGCTCGGGCGCCGCTCCAGCAGCTCCACCGCGCCGATTTCGACGACGCGGTTGCCCTTGCGCCATTCCAGGCCGGTGGTTTCGGTATCGAGAATGATCTGACGCATGTGTCCTCTTACGATGTCGCAAGATCATCGCGCTGGGCGATGGCCTGATTGCGGGCGAGCACGTCGACGCGCTCGTTGTCCGGGTCGCCATTGTGGCCTTTCACCCAACGCCAATCGATGCGATGGCGCTGCGTGGCCGCGTGCAACCGCTCCCACAACTCGCGATTTTTGACCGGATCGCCACCGGCGGTCTTCCAGTTGCGTCGCACCCACCCCGGCATCCATTCGGTGATGCCCTGGCGCACGTACTGCGAATCGGTATGCAACACGATCTGGCACGGCTCGGTCAGCGTTTCCAGCGCCATGATCGCCGCCATCAATTCCATGCGGTTGTTCGTCGATACCGCCTCGCCGCCGGCCAGCTCCTTTTCGCGGCCGTTGTAACGCAGCAAGGCCGCCCAGCCGCCCGGGCCGGGGTTGCCGAGGCAGGAGCCATCGGTATGCACTTCAATGGATTTCATCAGGTTCCAGAGTTGAACGTAAACAGGTCAGATCGTGGCCACCGGCTGTGGCCAGCGGGCAGGCAGGGCGATCGGCGTCGGCCCGATCGCCGCGGCAGCACGCTTTTCCACTTCCAGCAGATACACCGCGCGCCAGGGTGCCCGGCCGGGGTCGGTGGACTCGCCGCTGGGGCGCCAGATCGGCCCCAGGTAGCGCTCGGCCTGCACGCTGTGCAGACCGGCACGCTGGGCCAGGAGGCGCCAGCGATCCGGGCGCAACGCGACCGGCCCGCGCCGCGCCCAGCGGAAGCGGTAGGGGCTCATCGGATTGAGCGTGAACAGCCACAGACGGCCGCCGGGCATCAGCAGACGCTCGCATTCGGCCAGAAAGTCCGCTGCCCCGCCAACCACCGCATGTTGCGCCACGATCGCCTGCAGGCTCTCGGTCGGCAGCGGAAACGGTAGCGCGCAGCGTGCGTCGCCGGCAAAGCGGCCGGCACTGCGATGCAGGCGCAAACCGCGCCCTTGCAGCAACTCGCGCGCAGGCATGTCGGCGGTCGGCGTCAGCCACAACCACGGCTGCGACGGCCGTGTCTGTAGCGCTTCCAACGCCAGACGACGCTCCAGTTGAAGCAGGCCGCGCCCCGCGCCGGTTTCAAACCAGGATGAGACGCCAGCTTGACGTGAGAATGGCGGGGCAGGCATGGTCCCAATTCTATGCGACTGATCGCCCTGCCCGCATTCGACGACAACTACATCTGGGCGCTGATCGCTGCAGATGGCCGCGCCATCATTGTCGACCCCGGTCAGGCCGAGCCGGTCCTGGCTGCCGCGCAGCACCAGGGCCTGGTGCCGAGCGCCGTCCTGCTCACCCACCACCACGGCGATCACATCGGCGGCGTTGCCGAGCTCCAGCAGCGCTGGCCGAACCTGGCGTTGTTCGGCCCGGCCGACGAACGCATCCCGGCGGACGCGCGTCAGGTGGGCCAGGGCGAGCGCTTGCGCCTGCTCGATGTCGAGTTCCAAGTGCTCCAGGTGCCCGGCCACACCCGCAGCCACATCGCCTTCGTCGCTGACGGCTACCTGTTCAGCGGTGATACCCTGTTCAGCCTAGGCTGTGGGCGGATGTTCGAAGGTACCGCTCCCCAGATGTTCGACTCGTTGCAGCGCCTGGCCTCCCTGCCTGGCGAAACGCTTGTGTGTTGCGGCCACGAATACACCTTGGCCAACGCGGCCTTCGCGCTGCACGTCGATCCCACCAACGCTGCCTTGCAGCGCCGTCAACAGGAAGCCCAGGCCATGCGTCATGCAGCCCGTCCTACCCTGCCGATTTCGCTCAAGAGTGAACTGGCCACCAATCCGTTCTTACGCACCGGCCGCCCCGAGATCCGCGCTGCAGTAGCACCGCGCGCAGCCAGCGAGCTTTCCTCTGAAGTCGATGTTTTCGCCGAACTTCGGCGCTGGAAAGACGAATTTCGCGCATGAGGCGCCTGGTTTTGACAGTGCTGGCCGCCTGTTCGGCCATCGCACCGGCAGCCGCATCGTCCAACGACGCAAGCTCCGCCCCCGCCAGTAGCCAGGCCGCGCAAGTCAGCGCGCCAAGCCTCCGCAACGGGCGCGAGATTTTTTCGGCCTTTCTCGACGGTCGCGCCGACCCGGGCTGCGACAGCGCCCATAGCGATGCCCGCTGGGAACAGCATTTTTCGCGCGCCCCGGCACGTCTGGCAGACGATGCGCAGGATGTCCTGCCGTTATTCGGTTATGTCGTGGACGAGTTGCGCAAGGCCGACATGCCGACCGAATTTGCGCTGATTCCATTCGTTGAAAGCGGCTACCGCCCCGGGGCCCGCAACGGCAGCGGCCCTGCCGGCCTGTGGCAGTTCATCGCGACCACCGCGCGCAACCACCAGGTGCCGGTCGGTGCGCAATACGACGGACGCCTGTCGGCAGTGGACTCCACCACTGCGGCGGTGCGCTATCTCAAAACCCTTTACGGCATGTTCGGCGGAGACTGGCGCCTGGCCCTGATGGCCTACAACGCCGGCGAGTACCGCGTGCTGCAGGCAATGCGCAGCGCCGGGATGAACGCGCAAAACGCACGCCCCTCCGAATTGCCGGGCATGTCCAAGGTCACCTACGACTATGTGGAGAAACTGCACGCACTTGCCTGCGTGCTGGATCACGCGCAACAGCAGGGCAACCTGCTGACGTCGCTGGATCGCCAGGTGCCCGTCCTCACCGAACATGCGTTGCCGGCAGGCACCAGTCTCAACGCCTGGGCCGGACAGCGCGCGATCGAGCCGCAACTGCTCGCGCGCCTGAATCCCGCCCTCGCTGGCGCGCGCGCTGCGCCGCGCGGCGTGCACGTGCTTGCGCCGCTTGCGCCGCCGCAGCCCGGTGCAAATAGCGCCATGGTCGCCTCTGCCGAGGTGGGAACTGGCGCCGCCAGCAGCACTCCCGCACCGACCGCCGTTGCCTCTGCAGCCAGCAAAGCGTCGACCTCGCCAGCACGTACCCACACCGTGCGCAATGGCGAATCGGCCTGGGCGATCGCACGCCGCTATGGCATCACCGTGACGACGCTGCTCGCCACCAATGGCCTGGACAAAAGCGCCATTCTGAAGCCTGGCATGGTGCTGTCGTTCGACGACTCGCCCTAAAGTGACGCGCCAAGGTGCGACGCACCTTGGACGTTGTCGTGGGCACAGGCAGGCGGTAGGCGGTAGGCGGTAGGCGGTAGGCGGCATGATCGCGCCGATCCTGAACTTCGCTCACCAACCCAGCCTTCTCGTCAGGCCGCTTCGGTCGCGAAAGATGGATCTTGAGCGTTGCCGGGGTGCAAAGGCACAGTTAGCGTCTGCTGCGCGTCGCGCCGGGGAACCGACTTGGCGCTGTACGTGCGAGCCGAGCTCCGGCAAAACTCGAAGCTTGCAGGCCTCTCTGCAATGCGCGCCACGACGTTAGCGGTGCTCCCCGGCGAGTCAATACGCCGAGCCATTCAGCTGACCCGGCCACCGGAGATCATCAGCGGGACACCTGGCATGTCTGTCAGGAGCGCTCCCGGCGCGCGCCGTCGCCCAATCGAGCGTCAGCGACGACTGCCAGATCGTCAGGCGACTAGCCGACAACCGGCGATTGGCGCCCAGGAATCGCAGCTCCCGGCAGCCATGCAGCGCGCAGACACCGCCGGCAAATCGACATGCGCCGCGGAAGATCGACGGCGACTGCGCGCCAGCCGGCCGGTGTTCTCCACGACAAACGCCCAAAGAAAAAGCCCGGTTGCCCGGGCTTTTCTCACCAATCGATTATCCAGCCTTACAGCTGGGCTTCTTCGATCTGGATCTTGTAGCGCTTGCGCATTTCCTTGACGTAAGCCTGCGCAGCGTTGTTTCCGTCGATCTGGCTCAACTGCTCGCGCAGCATCGTCTGCTGCTCGGCCGGCATCTGCTTCAGATCGCCCGGCGTCGCCTTGCTGATGACAAAGACAGCAAAGCGCCCGCCATCCAGCTCCACCTTGCCAACCGACGGCTTGCCTTCGGTCGGTCGCGGCGCGCTGAAGATCGCACGGTTCGCAGCCGGGGTCGGGATCGGTGCCGTCCGCGGTAGCCCCGGGATCGGCTGCACCTGCAGCTTCTCGCTGGCGGCCAGCGCCTGCAGCGTCTCACCCTTCTGCAAGCGTGCCAGCAAGGCATCGGCAGCAGCCGCGGCGGCCTTCTCGGCACGGTCCGCACGGATTGCCGCGGTCACCTTGTCGCGCACCTTGTCCAACGGCAAGGCCTGTTCGGCGGTGTGGTTGGTGACACGCAACACCACGCTATGGTTCGGCGCGATGGTGATGGGATCGCTCACCGTACCGTCCTGCACCAGCGTTTCTGAGAACGCCGCGCGCAGCACAGCCGGGTTGGCAGCAACACCGCTGGCATCACTGCGCGAGAACGGTCCCAAGGTCTGCACCGGCAAGCCGACCTGCTTGGCCGCCGGCTCCAGTGCGGTGGGGTTCTTGTAAACCTGGTCCACCAACTTGCCACTGACATCGGCAAAGGCCTTGTCTGCGTCAGCCTTGAGCTGCTCGGCCGCCAGTTGGTCGCGCACCTGCTCGAACGACTTGCCCTGGCCGCCCTTGACCTCACGCAGCTGGATCACGTGGTAGCCGAATTCGCTCTTGATCGGGCCGACTACCTCGCCAGCCTTCATCGAGAACAGCGCGTCCTCGAACGGCTTGACCATCGTGCCCTTCTCCACCCAGCCCAGGTCGCCGCCGGCATCCTTGGAGCCGGGGTCCTGCGAATTGGCTTTGGCCAGCGCAGCAAAGTCGGCACCCGGCTGCTTGGCCTCGGCAGCGAGCTTGGCAGCCTTTGCCTCGGCAGCCTTTTGCGCGGCGGCATCGGCGCCGGCGCTGATCAGGATGTGCGACGCAAGACGCTGCTCCGGCTCGACGAAACGTGCCTTCTCGTCTTCATAGCGCTTGCGCAGCGTGGCCTCGTCGGCCGCAGTGGCTGGCGGCATCGTGGCGGCGTTGAGCTCCACGTATTCGATCATCACGGTTTCCGGCTGACGGAAATCCTGCGCGTGCCCGTCGTACCACTGCTTGATCTGCGCATCGCTCACCGGCGCGGTATCTGCGGCCGGTGGCGGCAGCATCGCCAGCTCCACATCGCGCGTTTCGCCCATCAGCTTGAGCAGGCGCTCGAACTCGGACTTGGTGGCAAAGCCGGACTCCGCCACCGCCTGCGGGATGACCGACTGCTGCAGGCTATCGCGCACCAGCGCATCGAACTGCGCTGGCGTGCGCGGCGGCGTGCCCTGCGCGAGTGCGGCGCGGTACTGGTCGGGACTGAACTTGCCATCGACCTGGAATGCGGGAATGTTGGCGATGTAATCGCGCACAGTCGCATCGCCGATGACGATTCCAGCGTCTTCCGCCCCCAATCGCACCACCTGTTCGTCGACCAGTTGGTCGAGCACCTGCAGCTTGTTTTCGCGGGACTCGAAGGTGCGCGGATCGAATTTCTCGCCCTGACGCTGACGCTCCTGCATGCGCGCCTGCTCAAAGCGCGCGCGGAAATCCTGCGTGCTGATTTCATGGTGCTGCCACAGCAAAGAGACCGGCCACCACGACGGTGCCGATTTCCACCAGGTCGGCGGCGCCTGCACCTTGGCCACGTTGTTGGCGCCAATGCCGCCGAGGTAGCTGTTGTCGATGACGAACAGGAACGGAATCATCAGCAACCCCAGGATGGCGGTAGCGATCCAGCCTGACGTCTTGTCGCGAAGTTTCTGCAGCATTGGCAAATCACGGCCTGTGGGCGAGCCGCGCAGTGTAACGCGCTTGACGCCAGGCACCCAGCCCAATGCCCGTGACGATGGCGTCGTGGCGCGTTCATCTGTCCAGGGTGGACGGCGCCAGCTCGGGCCAAATACCCGAGCACCTTTAGACGCAGCAGAACGCGCCGCTGCCGGATGCGCTGCAATAAGCCGCACCGCCATGCCTGCATGGACCCACATCCATCAACCGACATCCAAAAAAAAAGCCCCCGGCACAGGGCCGAGGGCTTCGTATAACTGGCGGAGCGGACGGGACTCGAACCCGCGACCTCCGGCGTGACAGGCCAGCATTCTAACCAGCTGAACTACCGCTCCGCTTTAAACTTGGACATCTGCCCCCACTCCATTCGCATGACGAATTTCGTGGAGAAAACGAAGCCCCCAATTGCTCAGGGGCTTCGCGTGTAACTGGCGGAGCGGACGGGACTCGAACCCGCGACCTCCGGCGTGACAGGCCAGCATTCTAACCAGCTGAACTACCGCTCCGCGCTTGAAGCATTTGCCTGGTGCTTAATGGTGGGTGCTGAGGGTTTCGAACCCCCGACCCTCTCCGTGTAAGGGAGACGCTCTACCGCTGAGCTAAGCACCCTAGCGAGTCGATTAGTTTACTGCATCCTTCAGGGCTTTACCAGCCTTGAATGCAGGATTCTTCGAAGCAGCGATCTTGATGCTGTCGCCGGTCTTCGGATTGCGGCCGGTGCGCTCGGCGCGCTCGCGGACCTGGAAGGTACCGAAGCCAACGAGGGTGACGGCGTCGCCCTTCTTCAGTGCCTTGGTGATTTCGCTCACAACCGCGTCAACAGCACGGCCAGCTTCAGCCTTGGAGATGTCAGCGGCAGCGGCAACGCCATCGATCAATTCGGTTTTATTCATTCTTGAAACTCCCTTTGCGGCAGATGCCGCGGAATCGACAATCGGCGCTCTTGCCGTAAGCGAAGAACCCGACACAAGTGGTATCGCATGACGCATCACATTTGCCGCGCCCACGAGTCGTGCATTTATACCAGCGCCCCCAACAGCACGCAAGCCAAAACCCAATAACGACGCGGGTTTTGGCTTGTTTTGGCGAGGCTCAGACAGCCCTCGTTAGTGCTTGACGCGGGTACCCGGCGTGCTACGCGACTTGCCGCGCACGGTCACGCGCGAGGCCGCCTTGCGTGCCTTTTCCTTGCCGGCCTTCTTCGGCGCGAGCGGACGTTCCAACGCCAGATCGAGCACCTCGTCGATCCACTTCACCGGCACGATCTTCAGATCGCGGGTCACGTTCGGCGGGATGTCGGCCAGATCCTTGCGGTTCTCGTCGGGGATCAGCACGGTGCGGATGCCGCCGCGCAGGGCCGCCAGCAACTTCTCCTTCAAGCCACCGATCGCCGATACCCGTCCGCGCAGGGTGATCTCGCCGGTCATCGCCACATCGGCGCGGATCGGCACCCGGGTCAGTATCGATACCAGCGAGGTCACCATCGCGATACCTGCGCTTGGACCGTCTTTGGGCGTGGCGCCGTCAGGCACATGCACATGCACGTCCTGCTTCTGCAGGAAATCCACATCGATGCCAAGCCGCTCGGCGCGCGAACGCACCACCGACAATGCAGCCGATGCCGATTCCTTCATGACATTGCCGAGCTGGCCGGTGAGGATCAGGTTGCCCTTGCCCGGCACCAAGGTGGACTCGACCTGCAGCAGTTCGCCGCCGACTTCGGTCCATGCCAGACCCGTGACCAGACCGATCTCGTTTTCTTCTTCGGCACGGCCGAAGTCGAAGCGACGCACGCCCAGATACTTGTCGAGATTCTTCGCGTTGACGGTGACCAGTGCCTTCGGCTTGCCCTTCTTGGCAACCGCCTTTTTTGCCACCGGCTGCGGACCTGCGAGCGCGATCTCCTTGACCACCTTGCGGCAGATCTTGGCTACCTCGCGTTCGAGATTACGCACACCCGACTCACGCGTGTAGTAGCGCACGATGTCCTGGATCGCATCGCTGGCGATTTCGATCTCTTCCGGCTTCAGGCCGTTGGCCTTGATCTGCTTGGGCACCAGGTAGCGCGTGGCGATGTTGAGCTTCTCGTCCTCGGTGTAGCCGGGGATGCGGATCACTTCCATGCGGTCCAGCAACGGACCGGGAATATTGAGCGAGTTGGAGGTGGCTACGAACATCACCTCCGACAGGTCCAGGTCGACTTCCAGATAGTGGTCGTTGAACGAGTTGTTCTGCTCCGGATCGAGCACCTCCAGCAACGCCGACGACGGGTCGCCACGGAAGTCCATCGACATCTTGTCGATCTCGTCCAGCAGGAACAGCGGGTTCTTGCTGCCGACCTTGTTGAGGTTCTGCACCAGGCGGCCCGGCATCGAACCGACATAGGTCCGGCGGTGGCCCCGAATTTCGGCCTCGTCGCGAATGCCGCCCAGGCTCATGCGCACGAACTTGCGGTTGGTCGCCTTGGCGATCGACTGCCCGAGCGAGGTCTTGCCCACGCCCGGCGGCCCGACCAGGCACAGGATCGGGCCCTTCATCTGCTTCACGCGCGACTGCACGGCCAAGTACTCGAGGATGCGTTCCTTAACCTTGTCCAGGCCGTAGTGATCGGCGTCCAGCGTGTCTTCGGCAACCTTGAGGTCCTTGCGCACTTTGGTGCGCTTTTTCCACGGCACGCCCAGCAGCCAGTCCAGGTAGTTGCGCACCACGGCCGCCTCGGCGGACATCGGCGACATCTGCTTGAGTTTGTTGAGCTCGGCCTTGGCCTTGGTTTCGACCGGCTTGGGCATGCCCGCCTCGGCGATCTTGCGCGCCAGCTCTTCCAGCTCGCCGGGCGCATCGTCCAGGTCGCCCAGTTCCTTCTGGATCGCCTTCATCTGCTCGTTGAGGTAGTACTCGCGCTGGCTCTTTTCCATCTGCGACTTCACGCGGCCGCGGATGCGCTTCTCCAGCTGCTGCACGTCGATTTCGCCATCGACCAGGCCGACCAGCAATTCCAGCCGCTCGCCGATATCGGTGATCTCCAGCAGGCGCTGCTTGTCGACCAGACGCACACCGATGTGGGCGGCGATGGTGTCTGCCAGGCGGCCCGGCTCATCGATGCCGGCCAAGGTCTGCAGCAGCTCCGGCGGCAGCTTGCGATTGGTCTTGACGTACTGTTCGAACAGCGACATCAGCGACCGCGCAATCGCTTCCACCTCGCGCGGCTCACGCGCATCGCTGGCTTCGATTTCGGTGCCCTGCCCCTGCAACGCGCCGTCCTGCTCGACCACCTTGTCCACGGTGACCCGCGACAGACCCTCGACCAGCACCTTGATGGTGCCATCGGGGAGCTTGAGCAGTTGCAGCACCTGCGCCAGGGTGCCGACGGTATACAGATCGCCGGCAGCCGGGTCGTCGGTCTCGGCCGACTTTTGCGCAACGAGCAGGATGCGCTTGTCCGCCTCCATCGCTTTTTCCAGCGCACGCATCGACTTGTCGCGGCCGACGAACAGCGGGATCACCATGTGCGGAAACACCACCACGTCGCGCAGCGGCAACACTGGCAGATCGAGAATTTCTGGTTGGGACTGGGCCATGGGGCACTCCGCAGGAATGGGGGTTTTTGGGGCAGTAAAAAGCCGATGGCCCCGTTATGGGGCCATCGGCGAGGTGTTGCAAGTAGCGTTCGGAAAGCGGTTATCCGCCAGCGAGGCCGAGGCCTGGCGAGGCGGCCAACGGACTCAGTCTCCGGACGCAGCCTTGGCGGGCGCCGGTTGCGCCTGGTAGATCAGATACGGCTCGGATTTATGCTCGATCACCGACTCGTCCACCACGACCTTGCTGACATTTTCCTGCGACGGCAGCTCGTACATCGTGTCCAGCAGCACCGATTCGACGATGGTGCGCAGGCCGCGGGCGCCGGTCTTGCGCTTGAGCGCCTTCTTGGCGATCGCAGACAGGGCATCGGGGCGGAACTCCAGCTCCACGCCTTCCATGTCGAACAGCTTCTTGAACTGCTTGGTGATGGCGTTCTTGGGCTCGGTCAGGATCTTGATCAGCGCCGGCTCGTCCAGCTCTTCCAGCGTGGCGACCACCGGCAGACGGCCGACGAACTCGGGAATCAGGCCGAACTTGATCAGATCTTCCGGCTCGACTTCGGCCAGGATCTTGCCCACTTCCTGCTTGCGCTCGCTGCTCTTGACCTTGGCGCCGAAGCCAATGCCGCCGGCATCGTTGGAACGCTGCTGAATCACCTTGTCCAGCCCAGCGAACGCGCCGCCGCAGATGAACAGGATGTTCTTGGTGTCCACCTGCAGGAATTCCTGCTGCGGATGCTTGCGGCCACCCTGCGGCGGCACCGAGGCAACCGTGCCCTCGATCAGCTTCAACAGCGCCTGCTGCACGCCTTCGCCGGACACATCACGGGTGATCGACGGGTTCTCGCTCTTGCGCGAGATCTTGTCGATTTCGTCGATGTAGACGATACCCTGCTGCGCCTTTTCGACGTCGTAATCGCACTTCTGCAACAGCTTCTGGATGATGTTTTCCACGTCCTCGCCGACATAGCCGGCTTCGGTGAGCGTGGTGGCATCGGCGATCGTGAACGGCACATTGAGCAGGCGCGCCAGCGTTTCGGCCAGCAGCGTCTTGCCCGAACCGGTCGGGCCGACCAGCAGGATGTTGGATTTCGCCAGCTCGACGTCATCGTTCTTGCTGCGGCTCTCGATACGCTTGTAGTGGTTGTACACCGCTACAGCGAGCGTGCGCTTGGCGCGCAGCTGCCCGATCACGTATTGATCCAGCACCTCGAGAATCTCGCGCGGCTTGGGCAGGCTGGAACGTGCCGACTGCGCCTTCTCTTCGAGTTCCTCGCGGATGATGTCGTTGCACAGCTCAACGCACTCATCGCAGATGAATACGCTGGGACCGGCAATCAGCTTACGGACTTCATGCTGACTCTTACCGCAGAACGAGCAGTAGAGAATCTTGTTGCTGTCGCCGGAACGACCTTGGCGGTCTTCGCTCATGCTTCTGTTACCCAGTTACCCCACCCGATGCACGGGGGTTCGATTTCGAGAATAACACAGGGTCGGGAGGACATTCGCCCCGCCCGACCCTGCCGGTTTTTCCTACAATTTCAGTGACTTGACGATCAAGACGGCTGGATCGACTCTTCCGGACGACGCTCGAGCACCTGATCCACCAAGCCGTAGGCCTGCGCATCGACCGCGCTCTTGAAGTTGTCGCGTTCGGTGTCGCGCGCGATGGTCTCCAGCGATTGGCCGGTGTGCTTGGCCAGGATCTCGTTCAAGCGCGAACGCAGGGTCAGGATCTCGCGCGCGTGGATGTCGATATCGGTCGCCTGGCCCTGGAAGCCACCCAGCGGCTGATGGATCATCACGCGCGAATTCGGCAGCGCATAACGCTTGCCCGCCGCACCCGACGCCAATAGCAGCGCGCCCATTGAGGCGGCCTGGCCGACGCAGATGGTGCTGACGTCCGGCTTGATGTACTGCATGGTGTCGTAGATGGCCATGCCGGCGGTGACCACGCCACCGGGCGAATTGATGTAGATGCTGATGTCCTTTTCCGGGTTGTCCGCTTCCAGGAACAGCAGCTGGGCCACGATCACGTTGGCCATATGGTCGTCGATCGGACCGACCAGGAAGATCAGACGCTCCTTCAGCAGACGCGAGTAGATGTCGTACGCACGCTCGCCACGGCTGGTCTGCTCGACCACCATGGGCACCAGGTTCAGGGCTTTGGTCACAATGCTCATCAGTCTTCCCGTTGTGGCAGCGGCCTGTGCCGCTGCCCGTGTTCGACATCCGCACCCCAGACTGCGGGCGCGGTTCTTCTCTTACTGCCGGATCAGACGCGGATGGCGTCCTGGAACGACAGCGACTGCTCGGTGTGCTGGGCGCGCTCGGCGATCCAGTCGATCACCTGCTCTTCCATCACGCGGCTCTGCAGCCCGTTCATCAGTTGGGGGTCGTTGCGGTACATCTCAATGACCTGTTCCGGCTCTTCGTAGGTCGAAGCGATCAGACGCAGCGTTTCGCTGACGCGCTTGGATTCCAGGCGCAATTCGTTGCGGCGCGCCACCTCGCCCACGAGCAGGCCGACCAGCACGCGCTTGGCGGCGGCATCCATGAATCCCTGGTGCGCGTCGGCCGGCACCTGACCCGGATCGCGACCGCTGCGGCGGACCTGCTCGACCTGCTGGGCCAGCATCGAACGCGCTTCGTTCTCGACCAGGCGCGGCGGCATTTCGACATGCGCGTAGGCGGCAATCAGCTGTTCGCCCACTTCGCGGCGCAGGCGGTTCATCAGCGCACCCTTGAGCTCGCGCTCCAGGTTGGTACGGATATCGGCGCGGAACTGCTCGGCATCGCCACTCTTCACGCCGAAGCTCTTGATGAACTCCTTGTCCACTGCCGGCAACACCGGCTCGGAGACTTCGACCGCCTTGACGTGCACCTGCACGGTCTTGCCGGCCAGCTGCGGCACGCGCCATTCGGCGGGGAAATCGACGGTCAGGGTCTTTTCTTCACCCTTGGTGAGGCCTTCCAGGCCCTTTTCGATCTGGTCGAACATCACGCCCGAACCCAGCACGCTGCTGCCGGTCTCCACGCCTTCGGCGGGCAGACGCTCGTCGCCGGCCTGCGACCAGGTCTCCAGCGCCACCAGGTCGCCGACCTGCGCACCGCGCTCGACCGGATTCCAGGTGCGGCGCTGCAGGCGCAGGTTTTCGATCATCTGGTCGATGTCGGCATCGGTCACTTCAGCGGTCGCGCGCACCACCGACAGCTTGGTCACGTCGATGTCGCCGAAATCCGGCACCACTTCGAAGGTGGCGACGAAGTCGAAATCGGTCTCGCCCTGATCGATACGCGGGTTGCCGGCCAGGCGCAGCGAATGCTCGCGCACGGCCGAATCGAAGGTCTCGCGCAGCAGGCCCTCCATCGCCTCGGCACGCACCTGCTGACCGAAGCGCTGCTCGATCACCTTGGTCGGCACCTTGCCGGGACGGAAGCCCTTGATGCGCGTGGTCCGCGCAAGCTCGCGCAGGCGGCCACCAACGTGCGTCTCCAGGCGCTCCTGCGGCAGGGTGAAGGTCAGGCGGCGTTCCAGATTGCCGGTGGATTCGATCGATGCTTGCATGTTGACTCCTGCCACCGACAGCGCACAGCGTCGGCACGAGATGGAAGATGCGGGTTGACGGATGGCGAGAATGCCGCCGAGCCTTGTAGTTTCGCCGATAACGGCGGCCGCTGCCAGCGGCATGCGTGCAGCGGCCTCACGGACAGAAGCGACTGGTTTGCAGGAAATGCAGCGGCCGGAACCCACACGGCCGCGCGGCGTTGGTGCGAAAGGGGGGACTCGAACCCCCACGCCTTGCGGCGTCAGAACCTAAATCTGGTGCGTCTACCAATTCCGCCACTTTCGCAATGCCGTAGATGCCCGGCTATTGTTGCAGGGATGCCGGTAAAGAAAAAGCGCTGCGAGGCCTGGGCGCGTGATGACTGCAGTGGGCATGGGCTGCTTGGCGCGGTGACTTGAGGCTCACGCACTGCAGAGGGGCGGCAGCGGCCAGCCCGCCTGAATCCAGACAAAGCCCATGTTCGCTACCGGCACTTTGCAGCAACCGGATTTGCGAAAATTCCGTTAATTCCATTCCGGGGGCAGCAATTGCAATGACAGACCGATATCGCCAGATCGTGGCACTGTCGCGCGATTGCATCAAAGAGATCGACCTGGATGGGCGAATCACGTCGGTCAACCGCAACGGCCTGGTCGGACTTGGGGCCAGTTCTGCGGATCAGGTTGTTGCCCGCCCCTGGCGCGAGCTGTGGCCACCCGAGGCGGCGGCCATGGTGGATGCGGCCATGGCCGAGGCGGCCAAAGGCGCAACCCGGGAATTCGAGGCCAGCTGCGTGAACCTGGCCGGCGTGCGCCAGACCTGGCAGGTCGTCACCAGCCCATTGTTCGACGAGCTGGGCAAGGTCGAGGCCATCCTGGCGGTCAGCAGGAATGTCTCCGACCGCCGTGCGCTGGAGGCAGCCTGTCACACCCTGGACAGCACCCTGTCGGCAGAACGCGCGTTTTCCACCAGTGCCCTGATGCTGGCGCGCGCGCGCGAAACCTCGCTGTCGACCGAGCTGCACAGCCTGCGCGACTTGCACGAGCGCATCGAAGGCGACCTGGACATCGCGCGCGCCGCGCAGAACGCCGCCGAGAAGATCTCCGAGCAGGCGCAGAAAGGCGAAGCGGTAGGACAACTGCTGGCCGGCGTGGTCCACGACTTGAACAACGTGCTGCAGGCTGCCACATCGGCGATCGACCTGGTCGTGCAGCGCGCGCAGATCGACGCGCACGACGCCAAGTTGCTAAGCGTGGCCGACGCGGCGCTTCAACATGGCTCGGTGATGGCGCAGCGCCTGGTCGGCTTCTCGCGTCAGTACCCCTACAGCCCCGAAGCGATGGACCTGGCCGAACTGGCAGAACAGCTCAGCCCGTTACTGGAACAGGTGGTCGGCGCAGACCTGCGGTTGCAGCTGCGCACCGCAGAGGGCGGATGCTGCGCGATGGTCGACCGCCACACCGTGGAGCGCGCCATCTTGAACCTGGTGATCAATGCGCGCGATGCCTGCACCAGCGGCGACTGCATCAGTGTGGAAACCGGCGAAACCTTCGTCACCGAGGAGCAGGCGCGACTGGCCAAACCGGCCGGGCACTACATGACCATCGCGGTTGCCGATACCGGGCACGGCATGGACAGCGTGGTGCAGGCGCGGTTATTCGAGGCGTACTTCACCACCAAGCACGCCAATAAGGGCGCTGGCCTGGGATTGGCGCAGGTCTATAGCGCCGTGCGCCAGGCCGGCGGTTTTATAGACGTTTTCTCGGCGCCGGGCCAGGGCGCGCGCTTCGTGCTGGCATTTCCGCGCGTGCAGCGAGGCTAGACGCCTGTTGCAGGTGTTGCACGGACGCGCTTATGAGTGACATGGCTGCTTCCTGCAACTGCTTGCAGATCGCGCAGAGCACGTCGCGCCAAGCGCTCAGCACAGGCAACGACGGGGTGCAGGAGTGGCGCACGGCGCTACTTCTGGCATCGCCGACGATCTCACCGGGGTTCGATCGCTGACCGCGGCTGCGGCAAGCGCGCTCCAGCCAAGGCATTCGATAGCGAGCGTTGCCCAAGGGCGTTGTAAAGCCATCGGTATCCAGCCGGATCTTGCGCGGTCGACGCCAACTATTGCGGCCTCGATGCGTTCACAGCAGGCCAACGAGCGCGCCTCTGTTTTCAGTCCGGGAAAAAGAAAAGCACCTAGGCAGACGCCTAAGTGCTTTTGTTTGGTGGGCCGTCAAGGATTCGAACCTTGGACCTATTGATTAAGAGTCAACTGCTCTACCAACTGAGCTAACGGCCCTGAAACTGGGCGCACATTGTATGTGCATTTTTGCTTCGTTGCAACACCCCGTGACACATCGGGTCGAACATTCCTGCAATCGCTCGTCATCAGTGGGGTGGCTGAGGGGACTCGAACCCCCGACATCTGGAATCACAATCCAGTACTCTAACCAGCTGAGCTACAGCCACCACTGAAAACCTGCTCCCTACCGTACCGCCGATGGCGCGCCCGACAGGACTCGAACCTGTAACCGCCGGCTTAGAAGGCCGGTGCTCTATCCGGTTGAGCTACGGGCGCCCGGACCGAACTTCGCATTCCCACGCCGTCGAAAGCTCGGAATGGTCGGGGTAGAGGGATTCGAACCCCCGACATCCTGCTCCCAAAGCAGGCGCGCTACCAGACTGCGCTATACCCCGGCGGGACCTTTCAATCCCGAAGGCTCGAAAGGTCGGCTATTTTGGGAATGATTGGCCTCGCTGTCAATCACCCTGTGTAACTTGAACGATCAGCTATCCTCACACCAACGTTCGCCAGTAGGGTGAGCACTATTTTCATGGAGAACATGCATGCGTAGCGGTAACCCTGCCCTTCGGGAATCCACATTCCTCGACTCCGGCTCCGGCTCGATCGTCACCCGCGACGGTCAGGCGATGACCCTCAACGGCACGGTCAACAAGACCGGCGCGTTGTTGCTGATGGCGGTGATCACGGCCGCCTTCGCCTGGTCGCAATCGATCGGGGCCGATGGCATGCCGCTGCCCGTCGCGCGCATCTACATGATCGCCGGCGCGATTGGCGGCCTGGTATTCGCGCTGGCCACCAGCTTCAAGCCGACCTGGGCACCGATCACGGCGCCGCTGTATGCATTGATCGAAGGCTTCTTCCTCGGCTCGATCTCTGCGGTGTACGAAGCGCGCTTCAACGGCATCGTGTTCCAGGCCGTCCTGCTCACCTTTGGCACCCTGTTCGCGCTGCTGTTCGCGTATCGCAGCGGCATGATCAAGGCCACCGAGAACTTCAAGCTGGGCGTGGTCGCAGCCACCGGCGGCATTGCACTGGTGTATCTGGCGACCATCGTGCTGGGCTTGTTCGGTGTGCGCATCCCTTTCATCCACGACTCGGGCCTGATCGGCATCGGCTTCAGCCTGTTCGTGGTGGTGGTGGCGGCACTGAACCTGGTGCTGGACTTCGACTTCATCGAGAGCGGCGTCGAGCACGGTGCGCCCAAGCACATGGAGTGGTACGGCGCATTCGGCCTGATGGTGACGCTGGTGTGGCTGTATATCGAGTTCCTGCGCCTGCTGTCGAAGCTGCAGTCGCGCAATTGAGCGGGGAATCGGGATTGGGGAATCGCGACAGCGTTTCCCCTGCGCTCGATGGCCGAGGACGGCTCAGGACGAGTTCCGAGCAAAAAGAAAGGGCGCCTAGGCGCCCTTTCTTTTTGTGCAATTTGGCAGTGCGCTCAGAGGCGGCTGGCGATGGCCTTGGCAAAGCCCATGGTGTTACCGGTGCCGCCCAAGTCGGGGGTCAGCGAATCCTTGGCTTCCAGGGTGGCGACGATGGCTTCGCGCAGGCGCTCGGCATTCTGCGGCTGACCGATGTGGTCCAGCATTTGCGCCGCGCCCAGCAGCAGCGCGCACGGGTTGGCCTTGCCCTGCCCTGCGATATCCGGCGCCGAGCCGTGCACGGCTTCGAAGATCGCCGCATCCAGACCGATGTTGGCGCCCGGGGCCAGGCCCAGGCCGCCGACCAGACCGGCGCACAGGTCGGAGATGATGTCGCCGAATAGGTTGGTGGTCACGATGATGTCGAACTGCTCCGGACGCATCACCAGCTGCATGCAGGTGTTGTCGACGATCATTTCCTGGAATTCGATGTCCGGATATTGCGCGGCGACATCGCGTGCCACCTTCAGGAACAGGCCCGAGGTCGACTTGATGATGTTGGCCTTGTGCACGGCGGTGACCTTCTTGCGGCCGGTGCTCTTGGCCAGCTCGAAGGCGTAGCGCACGATGCGCTCGGAGCCCTTGCGGGTGATCCGGGTGCCGGAGAACGCGGTCTCGCCATCCTCGGACACGGTCTGGCCTTCGCTCAGGTACGCGCCTTCGGTGTTTTCGCGGACGGTGATCAGGTCCACGCCGTCGGCGAAACGCGACTTGGTGTTCGGGAACGACTTGGCCGGACGCACGTTGGCGTACAGGTCGAACTTGCGACGCATGGCGACGTTGATCGAGCTGAAACCCTCGCCGACCGGCGTGGTCAGCGGGCTTTTCAACGCCACCTTGTTCTTGCTGATCGACGCCAGAGTGGACTCGGGCAGCAGATCGCCATGCTTTTCCAGGGCGACCAGGCCGGCGTCGGCGTACTCGTAGGTCAGGCCAGCCTGCAGCGCGTCGAGCACGAACAGCGTGGCATCCATGATCTCCGGGCCGATGCCGTCGCCGCGGATGACCGTGATTGTCTGCGTCATAACGTTGGGTTTCCGAACTTGAAGGGGGGAGCGCCAGCCGCGATACCCGGCAGAGCGGCGCAAGGAGGTTTCACGGGCAATTATGCCCGATGCCGGTGAAGGCGCCCAAACCGACCTTGGTCTAAGGGTGCAGGCGCCCGAACGCAACGCGCCGCCTCGGTGGGCGGCGCGTGCGTTACTCGCTTTGACGAACCCCGACCGACGCTTGCGCGCCGTAGTGACCCGTTCAGTCGTGTGCGTGCTGGGCCGGCGCCTGCGCACCGCCTTCGAGCTGGTCCAGGAAATCCACCGCGCGGCGAAGATGCGGGATGACAATGGAGCCGCCGACCACCAGGCCGACCGAGAAGGTTTCGAAGAACTCTTCCCGGGTCACGCCGGCTTCCTTGCACTGGGCCACGTGATAGCTGATGCAGTCGTCGCAGCGCAGCACCATCGAGGCGACCAGGCCGAGCAGTTCCTTGGTCTTCACGTCCAGCGCGCCGGCCTGGTAGGTCTGGGTGTCCAGCGCGAAGAACCGCCGCACCACCTGGTTCGGCTCGGCCAGGATGCGCTGGTTCATGCGCTGGCGGAATTGCGTGAACTCGCGCAGGCGGTCGGCGCTGCCGTCGTCGGGGCCACTCATGCCTGGCCGCCCGCGCTGCCGGCCAGCAGCGGCTCGAGCTTGCCGGCACGATGCATGGCCATCATGTCGTCGTAGCCGCCCACGTGGACGTCGCCGACGAAGATCTGCGGCACGCTGGTGCGCTTGGCCAGGGCGATCATCCTGTCGCGTTCGGCCGGATCCAGGTCGATCCGCACTTCGGTCCAGGTCTTGCCCTTGCTCTTGAGGAAGTTCTTGGCCGCCACGCAATACGGGCAGATGGCAGAGGAATACAGGGTGATCTGCGGGCCGGAGGCCGCATCCTGATCGGTATGGTCTTGGCTCACGGGAAACTCCGTGGTTGGTGTGAGGTCTGACACATGGTACCGGGCGACTGGAATTTCCATGTCGTCACCGCAACACTGTGGGTTAACCGATGATTCACGCCTCTGCGCCGGGCTGCCCGCATGCTCCGCGCACCACCTGGGAGTTCCACTTGCGCCTGCTACCGCTCGCCACTGCCCTCACGCTGGCCGTCGCCATGGGCGTGGCACCTGCGCAGGAAAGCCGCCTGCCCGATATCGGTTCGTCGGCCGGCGAGTTGCTGACCCCGGCCCGCCAGGCCGAATACGGCCGGATGATGCTGGCCGAGTTGCGCAACTACGACTACGTGCTGGACGACCCGCTGATCACAGACTGGCTGCAGACCATGGGCACCCGGCTGGGCGCCAACAGCGACCAACCGCAGCAGCCGTTTACGTTTTTCATGCTGCGCGACCGCCAGATCAATGCATTCGCCACGCTGGGCGGCTACATCGCCGTCAATGCCGGGCTGGTGTTGACCGCCGAGCGCGAGGACGAAGTGGCGGCGGTGCTGTCGCACGAAATCGCCCACGTCACCCAGCAGCACGTGCTACGTGGAGTGGAGCGAGCGCAGCGCGACCAGATTCCGATCCTGCTCGGCATGCTGGCGGCGGTGGTGGCAGCGCAGCAGGCCGGGGGCAACTCCAAGGGCGACGCCACCATGGCCACCATCACCAGCGCGATGGGGCTGATGCAGCAGCGCCAGATCGACTACACCCGCTCCAACGAATCCGAAGCCGACCGGCTGGGCATCCGCACGTTGGCGCGCAGCGGCTACGACGTGGATGCGATGGCCGGCTTCTTCGAGCGCATGTCGGTGGCGATGCGCGCCAACGAGGGCGGCTACAGCGCGCCGGATTTCCTGCAGACCCATCCGGTGACCGTCACCCGCATCAGCGAGGCCAAGTCGCGCGCCGAACAGATGAAGAAGAACACCGTGGTGCTGACCACCTCGGTGCCGGGCGGGACGCGCCAGGAGCGCGTAGACCCGGCCGACCCGTCGCTGTCGGAGCCGCTCAGTCGCAATGGCAACGCGCTGCTCCCTTACGCGCTGCGGTTGCCGGTGGATGCGCTCAGCCGCGGCGGCGACCAGCAGGGTTTCGATTGGGCCAAGGAACGCCTGCGCGTGCTCAGCGCAGCCACGCCGGATGCGGCCATTCGCGAGTACGAAAACCTTCGCCGCAGCGCCAAACAAGGCTTGAGCGATCCGCAGCGCTATGGCCTGGCGCTGGCGCGGCTGCGCAACAGCGGCGGGCGGCCGGGCGAGCCGGTGGCCGAGCTGACCAGCCTGCTCGAGGCGCATCCGGACAATGTGTGGCTGGCGCTGGGCCTGAGCGAGGCGCAGGCGCGCGTGGGTCCGCGCGAGGCGGCCAATGCCCGCTTCGATGCGCTGCTCAAGCAATTGCCGAACAACCGCGCGGTTGCGCTGACCTATGCCACTGCGCTCAACGAGCAGGCCAGCAAGGAATCCGGCCAGCGCGCGCGCCAGGTGCTGGAACCGTTGTTGCACCGGAGCAGCGACGACCCATTGTTGCAACAGAGCTACGCGCGGGCCTGCGAGCTGTCCGGCGACCCATTGCGCGCCAGCGAAGCGTATGCGGAGGCGGCGTTCTTGAACGGCCGCGCCGAACAGGCCCTGATCCAGCTGGAAGCACTGAAGAAGAAAGATCTCGACTATGTGACACGGGCGCGCGTGGATGCGCGCATCGCCGCGATCACCCCAACCGTGCTGGAGCTGCGTCGCCAGGGGATCCGCGACCCGGATTTGTCCACGCGCTGATCGCCGATGCATTGCCGGCTGTTCACGACGACAGGGCATCGCGCGGCCGCCTCCCGGTAACGGAACTGCCCAGTCCGCTTCACGCCCCTGTTTCGCCACGCAGGCGCCGCCGGGGATGTCACATTAGAGTCACAAAACCGTAGTCTACTGGCGATCAACCAAAGCCAGACGGTAAGCCCCGCGTGCAGAAACGCATTCTGATCGTCGATGACGAACCCGCGATCCGCGACATGGTGGCGTTCGCGCTGCGCAAAGGCGAGTTCGAGCCCATCCATGCCGGCGATGCCCGCGAGGCGCAGACCGCCATCGCCGACCGCGTGCCGGACCTGATCCTGCTGGACTGGATGTTGCCGGGCACCAGCGGGCTGGACCTGGCAAGGCGCTGGCGCAAGGAGCAGCTGACCCGCGAGATTCCGATCATCATGCTCACCGCGCGCGGCGAAGAAAACGACCGCGTGGGCGGCCTGGAAGCCGGCGTCGACGATTACGTGGTCAAGCCGTTCTCGGCACGCGAGCTGCTGGCGCGCATCCGCGCGGTGATGCGGCGCACCCGCGAAGACGACGAAGACGGTAGCGTGGCGGTCGGCAAGCTGCGCATCGACGGCGCCGCGCACCGGGTGTTCGCCGGCGATGCGCCGGTGCCGATCGGCCCGACCGAATATCGTCTGCTGCACTTTTTCATGACACACCCCGAGCGCGTGTATACACGCACCCAGCTGCTGGACCATGTCTGGGGTGGCAGCGTGTATGTGGAAGAGCGCACCATCGACGTGCATATCCGCCGCCTGCGCAAGACGCTGGAACCGTTCGGGCTGGAAAACATGGTGCAGACCGTGCGCGGCTCGGGCTATCGTTTTTCCTCGGCGACCTGACGTGCCGCAAAGCCGCCCTGGCCGCAGTCCGGCCGGGTGGCTGCCTACCTGACGCTTCGTGGTAACGCCTTCCATGCCTCAACACATCCGTTCCGCCTGGCTCAAGACGCTCGGCACCCTCGCGCTGTTGTTGGGCGCTGCCGTCGTCGTCGGCGTGCTGATCGGACATGTGTGGATGGCGCTGACGCTCACCGCCCTGGGCGTGCTGGCCTGGCATTACTGGCGGCTGCGCCAGGTGCTGCGGCGGCTGACTGCACGCCAGCGTGCCGAGCCTGCGGCCGGAATCGGGGCCTGGAACGAACTGGACCGGCTGCTGTATCGCAGCCAGGACGAAATGCGCGCGCGCAAGCGGCGCCTGATCGAAATGTTGCGCACCTACCGCGCCGCAGCGCAGGCGCTGCCGGATGCAGTGGTGGTCGTGGATCGCAACAGCCAGCGCGTGCAGTGGTTCAACAAGGCGGCCGGCGGTTTGCTCGGCCTGCACCATCCCGGCGACATGGGCGTGTCGATCGTGGAGCGGCTGCAGCCGTTGCCGCTGGCGCATTGGCTGGCGGCCGGGCGCAACGCCGAGCCGATGCTGGATGCCGCCTCGCCGGCAGACCCGGATCTGCGCCTGAATCTGCGCCTGATCCCCTACTCCGACGACTACTGGCTGCTGGTGGCGCGCGATGTCAGCAAGCTGCTGCGGCTGGAACAGGTGCGACGCGATTTCGTGGCCAACGTCTCGCATGAACTGCGTACCCCGCTGACGGTGGTGCACGGTTATCTGGACATGCTCGACCCGGAAGACTTCCCCGATTCGGGTCCGATGCTGGCGGAAATGCGCAAGCAATCCCAGCGCATGGCGCAGCTGGTCGAAGACCTGCTGACGCTGTCGCGGCTGGAATCGCAGGAAGAACTCGGCGAAGAACACGTGGCGATGGCGCCGATGCTGTCGACCTTGCGCCGCGAGGCCGAGGCGCACAGCCAGGGCCGCCACACCGTGGAGGTGATCGACGAGGCCGGCGTGGATCTGCTCGGCTCCAACAAGGAGCTGCACAGTGCGTTTTCCAACCTGGTGACCAATGCGGTGCGCTACACGCCCGGCGGCGGCACGGTGACGATCCGTTTCGTGCGCGAAGGCGATGGTGCGGCGCTGGCCGTGCGCGACACCGGCTATGGCATTCCCGCCTCGCACCTGCCGCGCATCACCGAACGCTTCTACCGGGTGTCCAGCAGCCGCTCGCGCGAGAGCGGCGGCACCGGGCTGGGGCTGTCGATCGTCAAGCACATCCTGGGGCTGCATCAGGCGCGCCTGGACATCGAAAGCGAAGTGGGACGCGGCAGCGAATTCTCGTGTCATTTCGTGCCTGCGCGCGTCGTGCAGCGCGAGCAATCGGTGCCACTGTCACGCTCGGCGTGATATGTAGTCAGTGCGCGCCGCAGCGCGCTGCGATGGACGCGTCTGCCACGCGCCGCATTGCCTGCGTTGCGCGCCCCAGGCAATTACACAACCCGTCTTGACGATCGATTCCATGGGCCACGCCAAAGAACTGCACGACATCACACCCGGCGACGACATCGCCACCGATCCGTTGCGTGATCCGGCGCTGTACATCAACCGCGAGCTGTCGCAACTGGACTTCAACTTCCGGGTGCTGGCGCAGGCGCTCGACGAGCAGGTGCCATTGCTGGAACGGCTGCGCTTCCTGTGCATCTCGTGCACCAACCTGGACGAGTTCTTCGAAATCCGTGCGGCCACGGTGCGGCACGCACAGGAGTTCGGGCTGCCGCCGGCACCGGATGGGCTGAGCCCGACCGCCATCCTCAACGCCGTGCACGATCGCGCCGCAAAATTGGTCGAGCAGCAATACCACGCGTGGAACGAGGTGCTGCGGCCGGCGATGGAAGACGCAGGCGTTGCCGTACTCAGCCGCTCGGCATGGACGGCGCGGCAGAAACGCTGGCTGCGTGCGTATTTCCGCAACGAGATCATGCCGGTGCTGTCGCCGCTGGGCCTGGACCCGGCGCACCCGTTCCCGAAGATCCTCAACAAGACCTTGAACATCGTGGTGGTGCTGGAAGGCCAGGACGCGTTCGGTCGCGCCGGGCATCTGGCCATCGTGCGCGCACCACGTTCGCTGCCGCGCATCATCCAGCTGCCGGCCAGTCTGTCGCCGGAGGGCACGCAGAGCTTCGTTTTCCTGTCGTCGGTGTTGTCCGAATTCGTCGACGAGCTGTTCCCGGGCATGCAGGTGATGGGCTCGTACCAGTTCCGCGTCACCCGTAATTCCGAACTGGTGGTGGACGAGGAAGAAGTCGAAAACCTGGCACTGGCGCTGCGCGATGAACTGGTCACGCGCGGCTACCGTCCGGCGGTGCGGCTGGAGATCGCGCACGATTGCCCGGCGCCGATCCTGCGCACCTTGTTGCAGAATTTCGGCCTGAACGAGAACGCGGTGTACCGCATCACCGGGCCGGTCAACCTGAGCCGCGTCACCCAGGTCTATGACCTGGTGCAGCGCCCCGAACTCAAGTATCCCTCGTTCAATCCGCGCACCTTGCGCGACAGCGAGGGCATCTTCGAGATCGTCAAAAAAGGCGATGTATTGCTGCATCACCCCTTCGATGCGTTTACCGCGGTGCTGGATGTCATCCGCCAGGCCGCGGTCGACCCGAACGTGCTGGCGATCAAGCAGACGCTGTACCGCACCGGCAAGGATTCGTTGATTGTCGATGCGCTGATTCTGGCCGCGCGCAACGGCAAGGACGTCACGGTGGTGGTGGAGTTGCGTGCGCGCTTCGATGAAGAAGCCAACCTGGGCCTGGCCGACAAACTGCAGGAAGCCGGCGTGCAGGTGGTCTACGGCGTGGTCGGCTTCAAGACCCACGCCAAGATGCTGCTGATCGTGCGCCGCGAGGGCCGCAAGCTCAAACGCTACGTGCACCTGGGCACCGGCAATTACCACAGCGGCACCGCGCGCCTGTATACCGACATCAGCCTGATCACCGCCGATGCCGAGATCGGCAACGACGTGCACATGCTGTTCCAGCAGTTGTCCGGACTTGCGCCGCGCATGAAGCTGGACCAGTTGCTGCAGTCGCCGTTTACGCTGCATGCGGGCGTATTGAAGCGAATCGATCGCGAGACACGGCTGGCCCGCAAGGGTCGCCCGGGCCGCATCATCGCCAAGATGAACGCCCTCAACGAACCGCAGGTGGTGCGTGCGTTGTACATGGCCTCGCAGGCAGGGGTGCAGATCGATCTGATCGTGCGCGGGGCCTGCACGCTGCGCCCCGGGGTGCCAGGCGTGTCCGACAACATCCGCGTGCGTTCGATCGTGGGCCGCTTTCTGGAACATAGCCGCGTGTACTGGTTCGGCAACGACGGGGCCGCCGAGTTGTACTGCGCCAGTGCCGACTGGCTGGAACGCAATCTGCTGCGGCGGGTGGAGACTTGCTTCCCGATCCTGGAACCGGACCTGGCCAAGCGCATCTACCGCGAAGTGCTGCAGAACTATCTGGACGACAACGTCAGCGCCTGGGAGCTGGACGCCGAGGGCGTGTACCACAAGCGCACGCCCGCCCCGGGCGAGCCGGCGCATTCGGCGCAGATGACCTTGCTCGAGCGGATCTGAGCGCGCACTGCCGCACGCCAGGTGGCAAGCCGCTTGCGCAGGCATGCGGCATGCCCATCACGGCGATTGACCGCCCGCTTGCCGCGCTTGCGAATGCAGATCTGGTGCGCCTGCCGCTGGGCGCACGCATGGCCCCTCACGTGGCCAACAGCCCATCGGCTACCATGCGGCCATGCCAATGCCCTCCCCCACGATTCCGCCCCTGCGCGATGGCGATTTTCTTGCCGCCATCGACCTAGGCTCCAACAGTTTCCACATGGTCATTGCGCGCTACCTGATGGGTCAGCTGCGCGTCGTCGATCGCCTGCGCGAGACCGTGCGCATGGCCGATGGCCTGGATGGCAAAGGTGGGCTCTCCAATGAAGCACGACAGCGCGCACTGGAATGCCTGGCGCGGTTCGGCCAGCGCATTCGCGACGTGCCTTCGCTGCGCGTGCGGGCGCTGGCGACCAACACGGTGCGTCAGCTGCGTTCGCCACAGGCGTTTTTGATGCCGGCCGAAACCGCGCTGGGCCATGCGATCGAAGTGGTCAGCGGGCGCGAGGAAGCGCGCCTGATCTATCTGGGCGTTGCGCATGCGCAACCGCCCAAGCCCGACCAACGCCGGCTGGTGATCGACATCGGCGGCGGCTCGACCGAGTTCATCATCGGCCGCGGGTTTCAGACACTGGAACGCGAAAGTCTGCAGGCCGGATGCATTGCCAGCACGCGGCGGTTTTTCCCCGGCGGCAAATTATCCAAGAAGAAATGGAAGGACGCGCTGACCGAGATCGGCGCCGAGTTCCAGCAATTTGCCGGCCAGTACAAGGCACTGGGCTGGCATGAGGCGATCGGCTCGTCCGGCACGCACAAGGCCATCGGCGAGATGTGCGCGGCGATGAAGCTGACCAAGGGCGCGATCACCGCGCAGGCGCTGCCGGCGCTGCGCGATGAGTTGCTCAAGGCCAAGCGTATCGAAGACATCCAGCTGCCCGGCCTGGCGGCCGAACGGCGGCCGATCATCGCCGGTGGCATCCTGGTGCTGGAGGCTGCGTTCCAGGCGCTGGGGCTGGAGAAACTGATGGTCAGCAAGGCGGCGATGCGCGAAGGCATCCTGTACGACATGCTTGGCCGCGGCGGCGAGAACGACCCGCGCGACAGTTCGGTGACCTCACTGATGCAGCGCTACGGCATCGACGAAGTGCAGGCGCAGCGCGTGGAAGCGACCGCCTGCCGCCTGTTCGACCAGGTCTGCGAATCCTGGCAACTGGATGGCGACGATGCGCAGGTGCTGCGCCGCGCCGCGCGCCTGCACGAGCTGGGGCTGATCATCGCGCACAGCCAGTACCACGTGCACGGCAGCTACATCCTGGAACATTCGGATATCGCGGGTTTTTCGCGACAGGAACAGCAGGTGCTGGCGGCGCTGGTACGCACGCACCGGCGCAATGTGCCCAAGACCGCCTTCGATGCGCTGCCCGACCGCCTGCTGCTGCCAACCCGACGCAAGGCTGCGCTGCTGCGACTGGCGGTGTTGCTGCACCGCGCGCATGAGTCCGACCCGATTCCGACCCTGGAACTCACCGCCGACGACACCCGGCTGTCGTTGATCCTGTCGCAAAGCTGGATCGACTCGCGCCCGCTGCTGCGCGCCGACCTGATCGGCGAAGTCGACAGCATGGCCGGGCTGGGAATTGCGTTCAAACCGTTTGTGACCTGAGGCCTGCGGCCGCAGGCGGGATTGGTGATTGGTGATTGGGGATTCGGGATTCGGGATTCGCTTAAAGCCAGAGCAGCATCGTTGTGGGGTACGTGCCGAAAAGATGAAATTCGCTGTTGCGAATCTCCAATCCCGAATCCCGTCACACCTGTCACCGCCACGTCTTACTAGCGCAACATCAATGCCATCGCACTCCCGGAAGCTAGTCAAAACGGGAGAACGGGCATGCGCTACGCGATCGTTACCGAAACCTATCCCCCCGAGGTCAACGGTGTTGCGTTGACCGTGCACGGTCTGGAAACCGGTCTGCGCACGCGCGGACACCAGGTGGATGTGGTGCGGCCACGCCAGAGCGCCGATACCGCCCCGACCGATGCGCTACTGGTGCGTGGCGCGTCGTTGCCGCGCTACCCGGGATTGAAATTCGGCCTGCCGGCGACGCAACGCCTCGTCCGTCATTGGCGCAGCACGCAGCCGGACGCGATCTATGTGGCCACGGAAGGCCCCCTGGGCTGGTCGGCAATGCGCGCAGCCCGCCGGCTCGGCATTCCGGTCGCCACCGGCTTCCACACCCGCTTCGACGAATACCTGCCCGACTACGGCGCTGCCTGGCTGCAGGGCACCGCGTTGCGCTGGATGCGGCGCTTCCACAACCAGGCCGATGCCACCCTGGTGCCCACGCGCGAGCTGCAGCAGTTCCTGCGCAACGATGGCTTCGAGCGTGTGCAATTGCTGGCGCGGGCAGTGGATAGCCAGCAATTCGATCCGAGCCGTCGCGATTGCGCATTGCGCGCCGATTGGGGCATGGAAGGCGAAGGCTTTGCCGCCATCTATGTGGGGCGCATCGCCAGCGAAAAGAATCTGCCGTTGGCCGTACGCGCCTTTCGCAAACTGCAGCAGATCCGCCCGAAGGCACGCTTCGTCTGGGTGGGCGATGGCCCGGCGCGCGAGAAGCTTGCGCACGACAATCCGGACTTCATCTTCTGCGGCGTCCAGCGTGGCGATGCATTGGCCCGTCACTTCGCCAGCGGCGATCTGTTCCTGTTTCCCAGCCGCAGCGAAACCTTCGGCAACGTGACGCTGGAAGCGATGGCCAGCGGCGTGGCGACGGTCGCTTTCGATTACGGCGCGGCCCGCGAATATCTGCGCAACGGCCATACCGGCGCGGCGGTGGACACCGACGAGGCCTTTATCCAGGCCGCCGTCGCGCTCACCGAAGACGACGCCCTGCGCCAGCGCATGGGCACGGCGGCGGCGCAGGCGATGAAGAAATTGCATCCGGACAATGTGGTCTGCGACTTCGAAGCCTTGTTGCTGGGAATCAGCGCTGCACGGGGGCGTTATGTCGTCAACGCGGCTTGAGGTCTTGCGCGGTCACGAAGCGCGCTGGTGCCGACGCGCCAATCTGTGGTGCCGACGCCACCCGGTACGGCGCGTCTTCGCCACCATCAGCCGCCTGGGCGACGGCGTGTTCTGGTACGCCTTGATGGGGTTGCTGGTGGTGCTCGACGGCATGGACGGTGTACGTGCATCGGCGCACATGGCTGCCACCGGCGTGCTTGCATTGACGCTCTACAAGGCGCTCAAACGCTGGACCCGGCGTCCGCGGCCATATGCGGCGGACGTGCGTATTCGCGCGTGGGTGGCACCGCTGGACGAGTTCAGCTTTCCCTCCGGCCATACCTTGCACGCGGTGTCCTTCAGCATCGTGGCGCTGGCCTATTACCCCTGGCTGGCCCCCTTGCTGGTGCCGTTTTCGGCCGGCGTGGCGCTCTCGCGGGTGGTGCTAGGGCTGCATTATCCCAGCGACGTGCTGGCCGCCACGCTGATCGGCGTGCTGCTGGCCAGCCTGTCGCTGTGGGGCTTGCCGGTGGTGTTGGGATACGCGCTAGGGGTTGCGTGATGGCGGCTTGCTGACAGGTAAGCGTAACGGCAAACGGACAGGTACCAAGACGCTGCCCAGTCAGCAACAAGGCCTCTTCGCCTCATCTTTCTCCCTTCGGGACATTGTCCTCCTTTATGGGGGAGAAGGGCCGATGAGGGTACGTGCGAGGCCTCATGCATTCGCCGTCGATGGGTGTTTTCGCAAACGCCGAAAAGAGCCCCAGCGCAGCAATTGCGACTCCAGCGCGTGGCTTCGCCCCGTACCCTCACCCCTCTCCCGCAGGGAGAGGGGATCTTGCGCTGACGGTACGCGGTGAACTGGCGGCAGGTTGCCCACCCACGCGCATGTCGCACGGCGCGTGCGACCCGCAGGATGTCTGAATGGCGATCGCCAGCCTGCGGCGTCGTTGCAAGTTGGCACACCAATCGCCGCGAAGCTGCAATGCTTCTGCGATTCCCGATTCCCGATTCCCGATTCCCGATTCCCGATTCCCGCCCCGCTCTACCGCCGTACAATGGCGCAATGACGACCCTGTTCATTTCCGACCTGCATCTGGATCCGGCCCGGCCGGCAATCACCGAGTTGTTTCTGGAGTTCCTGCGCACGCAGGTTCCCGGCAGCGACGCGCTCTACATCCTGGGCGATCTGTTCGAAGCCTGGATCGGCGACGACACCCCATCCACCGCCGCCGATGCAGTGGCGGTGGCCCTGCATGCAGTGGCAGATTCCGGGGTGCCGGTGTTCTTCATGGCAGGCAACCGCGACTTCCTGGTAGGCGAAACCTATGCGCAGCGCGCGGGCTTCCGGATCCTGCCCGACCCCACCGTCATCGATCTGTATGGGCACACCACGCTGCTGATGCACGGCGATTTGCTGTGCACCGACGACACGGCCTACCAGGCCTTCCGCGCGCAGACGCGCGACCCGGTGTTCCAGGCGCAGTTCCTGGCCCAGCCGCTGGCCGCACGCGTCGCGTTCGCGCAGCAGGCGCGCGCTGCCAGCCAGGCGCGGCATGCAGAACTCAAACAGGGCGACCAGTCGCGCTTCGAAACCGTCACCGATGTCTCGCCGGCCGAAGTGGAAGCCACCTTCGTGCGTTACGGGCTGGATCGGCTGATCCACGGCCACACCCATCGCCCTGCCATCCACACCTTGCAGGCCGGCGGCAACACCTGCACGCGCATCGTGCTGGGCGACTGGTACGAGCAAGGATCGGTCCTGCGCGTGGATGCCGATGGCGTGTCGCTGGAGCAGTTGGCGTTATAGCGCGGCAGATCCACGCGCCTGCCATGGCAGGCGCAGCGACGCGGTGCTGCATTCAAGGCACGCAGCAAGATCGAAAGCGCGCCTGACGCCACAGACACGCGGCGATGCAACCATGGATCGGCAGCGCTTGCCGATCGAGGCACGCAGCATCGTCGAGCGTGCCAATCAATGACCGCACCGCATCACTGCAGGCTTCGCGCACGCTCGGCGTAGTCGACGAAATCGGCATTCACCACGTCGTACCACAGCAGCGTGCCATCGGCCTGTACGCGGAAACGGTCGCGTACCGGGCTGGTCTGCGGGTCGCCGGGGCAGCCGTCGCCATGGCGTTCGCGCACCGCAAAATCGAACGTGTCCGGCGCAGGCGCATCGCCGTCCTCGGCCATGATGCTGATGCAGTTATCCGGGTACACCTTGTCGCCCTGCAAGCGGCTTTCGAGCGCCTGCAGTGCGCGGGCCTGCGCGTCGCCGCCGGGGGGTGGCGCCGGTGCGCTCACGGCAGGTTTGGGTTGCGTGGCGACAGGGTCGGCCGGTTGCTGCTTGCATCCGACAACCGTCAGCGCGGCCAGGAACACAAGCGCATGACGCAGAGACGTGGACATGAGGGCTCCGCTCGACAGGACAAGGCCGGCAGTCACCGGCGGTGCGCCTAGTCTGCGCGATCCATGCGCGCGGGTGTAGCCAAAACGCCCGGCACTTGCGGTGCCGGGCCGGGCTTGGATCGGTCAACAACCGCTCAACGGAAGGCCGCAATCGTGGCCTTGGTATTGACCAGCACGCGTTGGTTGTCGGCGGTGCTGGCATTGCCCATGGGCACGCCGTTGTAGCTGATGTTGGGGTTGGACCAGTAGTTCAGGCGTGGGCAACCGCTGGTGCAGTCGTAGGCCATGATGGTGCGCCAGCTGTTGCCGTAGCGGTAGCCGTGGCCATACGCATACGGCGAGGTGCTCGGGTCGTTGGTGGCGTCGTGGCGTGCGCTTTGCAGATGCCCGATTTCATGAGCGAAGCTGTAGTAGCCGGTGGCGCAATCCCAGTACACCGACGCAAATGCGCTCGCGGCGTTAGAGCCAATACCCGACGCCAGGCCGCAGTAGCTGCTGTTGTCCAGCACGATGACTCCCACATCGGCCGTGTAGGTGTTGCGGCTGGTGTGGATGCTGTCCATGTAGCCGTCGTTGGTCACGCGGAAACGCTGCAGGTCGGTCGTGAAGTTGCCGGTCTCGGTGTAGCTGGTGGTCTCGTAGCGCGCCAGCTGCAAGGTGATACCCACGTTGCTGTTGATGTAGCCCTGGTTGGCTTCGGCCACCGCAAGTTGCACCAGCGACTGCATGTTGCCGCCGTAAGCGGTCACGGCCTTGTTGGTGGCCACCACGAGCACGCGAATGGTGGCCGGGCTACCTGATGAGGCAGCAGCGGCAGTCACGCGTCCGTCGCCGGGCATGTCGAACTTCGGCAGCAGGCTGTATTCGGCCGGATGCTCCTGCGGCATGCGCTGCTCATCCACCTGCACCAGCACGTGGCGGCCATCGGCCAGCGGACGCAGGCGATAGAGCTTGCCGGCGTAGCGAATCGTGCCGGTCACGGTGTCGCCGCTGCGCACCAAGATGGCCGAGTTCAGCGGGTCCACGCCCGAGAGCGTGCGTGCGCGGGTGCCGGCACGCGGCCCGAGGTTGCCGTACCAGACGCTGTCGCCACCCTCCAGGGCATCGACCTTGGCCTGGGTGGCGGTGATGGTCTGGCCATCCAGCTGTAGCTCCAGCAATTTTTCCGAGGCGGTCACCGCGCCGGCATCGAGCTGAACCACCTGCGCGTTGGCAGTGGACGGGGCGCTCAACAGGCGTTGCAGCGAAGGTTCGGCTGCAGCGGTGGCGGTGGCACTGCGGCTCAGCGCAGGGCCGGTTTGATACAACGGCTTGCCGGCAGCGGCGGCCGAGCCGGCCAGGCACATGGCAATCAGACCGACCGTGGTGCACATCGACTTCGACTTCATCGTCTTTCTCTCCTAAGACATGAAAGTTACGGATGTGAAACACCGGCCCCCTGTCCCCGGGACGCCATTAGGGCGCGTGGCACTGCACAGAATGCAAGTTGTTGCAACGGAAAATTATGTTTCTGTGATGTTTACCAATCCCTGGATGCGATTCCAGCAGCTCTCGAACGGGAACCAACGCACAGTCGTACTGAAAGAGCGCGTGCTGAAGCCGCGTGTCAAACGAGCACAAGCCGTCTTCACGGACAATACGGCGATCCTGCGTCGCCCTATGGATCGATGCACATGGACCCGATTGCGTCCGCCCAGCGATTGGCTTCGTCGATCCTCGCCTGTGTCGTGGACACCGCTGCGTCGGCGTCGGTGCAGATGGCGAGTGACGCCAGGTCGTCATGCATGGCATCGCGTGCATGGATGCCCGCCTCATCGGCCATGACGTGAAGGTGCGCTCCAAGCTGTGGCGCGTGACGCGGCGTGTGTGGCGTCACTGGAATCCGCGCACGCATGCGTCAGGTAGATTCACAGTACAGGTCACGAACGCAGATTCGCAGCTCCCGTGCAGGCACGCTCAGCCAGCCTGCTCCACCAGGTCGGCCAGCTCGTCCTCGTCGAAACCGGCGAGCAGGCGCGCCTGCAGATTGAACGGCCCATGCAGATACCCGCCAGCGTATTCGCGCAGCAGCGCCTTGAAGCGTGCGCGCGGCTCGACACCGGCCTGCTCGCAATACCACCGGTACCAACGCGAGCCGGCGGCCACGTGCGCCACCTCTTCGCGCAGGATGGTTTCGAGCACCTCGGCAGTGGCAGCGTCGCCGAGCGAACGGAGTTTGACGATCATCGCCGGTGTCACGTCCAGGCCGCGCGCTTCGAGCACGCGCGGCACCAGGGCCATGCGCGCCAGGCCGTCGTGTGCAGTCTTCTCACACATTTCCCACAGCCCGTTATGCGCGGCGAAATCGCCGTAGTCGTGGTCGTGCGCCTGCAATCGTGCGCGCAGCAGCATGAAGTGGCGCGATTCATCGTCGGCGACCGCGACCCAATCGGCATAGAACGCCGCGGGAAGCCCGCGAAAGCGATACACCGCATCCCAGGCCAGATCGATGGCGTTGAGTTCGATGTGCGCAATGGCATGGATAAACGCAGCGCGCCCTTCCGGCGTGCCCAGTCCACGGCGCGGCAAGTGGCGCGGATGCACCAGCAGTGGCGTGGCCGGACGGCCTGGCATACGGATCGGCGCAGGCGCAGGCGCTGCCGGATCGAGCGTCAAGACGCCTTCGCGAAAGGCGGCCGCGTAGTGCTGGGTCAGCGCGACTTTCTGTCGCGGGTCGGCCTGGTCCAGGCACAGCCGCGCAGCGTCGAACAGATCCGCGCTTGCGAACGGATCGCTGCTCACGCCGTTGGCCGCACGGGGCACTGGCGCGCTGCAGAAACCCACTGCGCTTGCACACGTTCGGCCGCAGGTAGCTGCCCGTTGCGCAGGCGCGCTTCATCGAGCGTGTCGATAGCTGCGGTGTTTTGTTTGCCGCACCCCGCCGACACTCTCCACTCGCCAACCAGCACAGCCAATCGGCCGCCCTGGTTCGGTGACTCAGGCGCGGCGACGCTTCTTGGCATCGTCCGAGCGCAGCTGCTGGATGCGTTCGAAATACCCCGGCTCGATGCCGGTGATGTATTCGCCGTTGAAGCACGAGGAATCGAACTGCTTGATGTCCGGGTTGCCCTCGCGCACCGCCACTTCCAGGTCTTCCAGATCCTGGTAGATCAGCCAGTCGCAGCCCAGAAACTCCTGGATTTCCAGCTCGCTGCGGCCATGTGCGATGAGCTCTTCGGCCGCCGGCATGTCGATGCCGTAGATGTTGGGGTAACGCACCGGCGGCGCGGCCGAGGCCAGGTACACCTTGCGCGCACCGGCATCGCGCGCCATCTGCACGATCTGCCGGCTGGTGGTGCCGCGCACGATGGAATCGTCCACCAGCAGCACCACACGGTTACGGAATTCCAGGTGGATCGGATTGAGCTTGCGGCGCACCGATTTCTGCCGTTCGCCCTGCCCCGGCATGATGAAGGTGCGGCCCACGTAGCGATTCTTGACGAAGCCCTCGCGGTACTTCACGCCGAGCACATTGGACATCTCCAGCGCCACATCGCGCGAAGTGTCCGGGATCGGAATGATGGTGTCGATGTCATGGTCCGGTCGCAGGCGCAGGATCTTTTCGCCCAGCTTCAGGCCCATGCGCATGCGCGCCTTGTGCACCGAGATGTTGTCGATCATCGAATCGGGGCGCGCGAAATACACGTACTCGAAAATGCACGGCGCGTTGTTGGTCGGTGCGGCGCAGACTTCCGAGAACAGCTCGCCGCGCGCGGTGATCACCAGCGCTTCGCCCGGGCGCACATCGCGCATCCGCTGGTAGCCGAGGATATCCAGCGCTGCCGACTCGGAGGACACGATGTATTCGGTGCCTTCGGCGTGTTCGCGCTTGCCCAGCACCAGCGGGCGGATGCCGTGCGGGTCGCGGAACGCCACCAGGCCCAGGCCCAGCACCACGCTGACCACCGCATAACCGCCCTTGCAACGGCGGTGCACGCCGGCCACCGCGCGGATCGCCGCTTCAGGGGTGAGCATGCGCTGCGCGTCCAGCTCGTAGGCGAACACGTTCAACAGCACTTCGCTGTCCGAATCGGTATTGATGTTGCGGCGGTCGGCTTCGAACACCTGCTGGCGCAAGGCCTCGGTGTTGATCAGGTTGCCGTTGTGCGCCAGCGCGATGCCGTAGGGCGAATTGACGTAGAACGGCTGCGCCTCGTCCATGCCTTCCGAGCCTGCGGTCGGGTAGCGGCAATGGGCGATGCCGACGCGCCCTTCCAGCACCGCCATCTTCTTTTCGTCGAAGACGTCGCGCACCAGGCCGTTGGCCTTCTGCACGCGCAGGCGCGTGCCATCTGCGGTCGCGATGCCCGCGGCGTCCTGCCCACGATGCTGCAGGACGGTCAGGCCGTCATACAGCTGCCCGGCGACGTTCTGGTTGCCGACAATACCGACGATGCCACACATGGTGCGCGTTCTCCGCTTCGGCTTGCGCCGTTACTGTGAAGGTGGCCGTGCCTGGCCTTGGGATTCGACCCGAGCCGGGTCGCTTTCTCCGCCGCGAACCTGCGCCGGATCGATGTTGGCCGGCATCGCCTGCGTCGGATCGCGTCCGTCGCCAGCCGTCTTGCCGGGGTTGCCAAGCGCACGGGTGATGGTGTCGCTCAGCCCGGAACCGCCAAGTGCCTTGCCCAGGTCCGTATTATCGCCTGCCGAAGGCAACTTCCCCAACTCCGTGGGCAAGTTGCCGAGTTCCATTGATGGCATCTCCATCGATGGCATTCGCCAGGCCGGCAGTTGTGCCCGCATCCAGCCCGCGCCCGGCTGCAGCATGGGCAGCAGCACCGACTGGCGCCATGCCGGCTCGCGCGGCAGCGGGGTGAAGCCCATCAGCAGCACCAGCACGCTGGCCAGAAACGCACCGCGCACCACGCCCAGGCCGAACCCGAGCATGCGGTCGGTGCCGCCGAGCTTGATCGCATCCACGCCCGCGCGGATCACCATGCCAATCACCGCCACGCTGATCAGCACACCGACGAACACCATGGCGTAGCCGCCGAACGATTCGGTCGCAGACGGATGCTTGCCATCGGCCAGCCAGCGCGCGGCCGCGCCGCCGAACATGAAGGTGGCCCAGCCGGCCAGCAACCATGACAACGTACCCACCACGATGGCCACAAAGCCGCGCAACAAGCCCAACAGGGCTGACACCAGAATGATGACGCCCAGCACCATGTCGATCATGGGCAACCTCTCCGCGTGGCGCGCGCGCCGTGAATGCAATGGGGCTCGGTCGTCATTGCCCTCCCCTCCATGGGTGCGAGGCGTTGGAAAATCCAGCAGCTGCAGGCGCGCAGTGCAGGCAGTTGGCAGACACGTGACGGTCCGCCGGCAGTGCAGTGTACGAGCGGCTGCCACCTGCGCGGCGGCCGCGTTTGCTTGCGGCCGGCATGGCGGTTACGGATGCGGACGCACCATGCCGGAGATACCGACCTTGGCTGCCACCTGGGCACGCAACTGTTCGGCATCGCTGCGATTGGCGACCGGGCCGACGCGCACGCGGTTCAACGCGCCCTTGTCGGTCCGCACCTGTTCGACGAAGGCACTGAAGCCGGCGGCGCGCACGCGGTCGCGCAAGGCATCGGCATCTTCGGCACGACCGAACGCGCCCAGCTGCACTGCAAACCCGACCGCACTGGCCGCAGGCGCTGCCGGCGCGGTGGCCACCGGCTTGGCGGGGGCGGGCTTGGTGACCTCAGGCTTGGCCGGCACGGGCTTGGCCACCTCGGCCGGCTTGGGCGCGGCGGCCACCGGTTTGGCGGGCTCCGGCGGCAGGCTTTCGGTCTTTGTCGGTGCGGTGGTGCTGGCGGCGGCGACGCTGCTGCCGGGTTTGACGGCAGGCGCAGGCGCCGGTGCGCTGGCGACAGGCGCCGGCGCGGCGGCGTTGGCGTCCAACGTCACCACCTGGGCGTTGACGTCGCTGCGTACCTTCACTGCCTGCAGCCGGGCCGATTCGGCCTGCGCCTGGTCGGCATACGGCCCCACGCGCACGCGCCAGGCGGGGCGGCCGTTGATCTGGGTCTTTTCGCTGAAGCCGGGCAATTGCGCCTGCTTGAGCCGCGCAATCACCGCGTCGGCGTCGGCGCTGGTGGCGTATGCACCAAAATTCACTGCGTAGTTGCCGGCAGCCACTTCCGGAGCCGAGGGCGTGCTGGACGGAGCGGCCAGATCGGCGGCATCGGGGTTGTTCTGCACCGGCGCCGGCGCACCGGCCATGCCTAGCGCCCCACCGGCCGGCGCATTGCCCGGAGTGACCAGCGGCAATTCGCGGGTTTCGAACTCGCCATTGGCGGGCGCTGCGGGCGCCTCGAGCGGTACATCGGCCACACCGCTCGACGGCGCGGGGCCCTTGACCAGCATCGGCACGAAGATCACGGCAAGCGCCACCAGAACGATGGCGCCAATCAGTCGCTGTTTCAGAGCAGTATCCACGGAAGAGACGAGAGGCGGCGTGGCGGGGTGCCGCGGCGATTATAAGGCCGGCGCCACCCCGACGACCTCAGCGGGCTGAATGAAGTGCGTCGAGCGCGTCGGCCACGGTGTGAAACGAGCCGAACACCAGCACGCGGTCGCCGGGGCTGGCCCTGTCCAGGACCGCGCGCACTGCACTGGCAACATCGCGATGACACGGCGCGTGCGCGGCGGCACTGCCTTGCAGACGGGCATGCAATGCTTGCGCCGATTGGCCGCGCGCGCCTTCCAGCCCCGCCAGCGCCCAGTGGTCGATCTGCCCAGCCACTGCCTCCACCACGCCCAGCACATCCTTGTCGGCCAATGCGGCGTAGATCGCATAGGTGCGGCCGGCATGCGCCTGCGTACCGAGCGCGGCGGCCAGCGCGCGTGCGGCCTGCGGGTTGTGTCCGACATCCAGCAGTACCTGTACGCCATTGACCTCAAGCCGCTGCAGTCGCCCGGCCACTTGCGCGTTGCCGATGCCCTGCGCCCAGGCCGCGTCGGGCACTTCCACCGGCAATGCCTGCAACGCGGCGATCGCGGCAGCGGCGTTGGCCAGCTGCACCGGCGCACGCAGTGCCGGCATCGGCAGTTCCAACGTCACTGCCACATCGCGCCAGCGCCAGCGCGGCGCGTCGGATTGCGGGCTCTCGGTGTGCCGTGTGTCGATCGGCTCGAAGAAATAATCGCTGCCGGCACGGATGGCATTGGCACCCAGCTGGTAGGCGCGACGCAGCACGCTGGACGGCGGATCGATCTCGCCCAGCACCACCGGCTTCCAGGCGCGGATGATGCCGGCCTTCTCGGCGCCGATGGCCTCGCGGTCCTCGCCCAGCCAGTCGGTGTGGTCGATATCGACCGTGGTGATCACCGCCACATCCGAATCGACGATGTTGACCGCATCCAGGCGCCCGCCCAGGCCGATTTCCAGCACCGCCAACTCCAGCGCCGACTGCTGAAACAACCACAGCGCCGCCAGCGTACCGAACTCGAAATAGGTCAACGCGGTGTCGCCGCGTGCTGCTTCGACCGCTGCAAACGCGTCGACCAGCTGCGCGTCGCTGGCCTCTTCGCCATCGATGCGCACGCGCTCGTTGTAGCGCAGCAGATGCGGCGATGTGTAGGCCCCCACCTTCCAGCCGGCAGCACGCCCGATCGCCTCGATGAAGGCCACCGTCGAGCCCTTGCCATTGGTCCCACCCACGACGATGACATGCGTGGCCGGCGCGGCAAGCTGCAACCGCGCCGCAACCGCGCGCACACGCTCCAGGCCCATCGCAATGGCACTGGGATGCTGCTGCTCGATATAGGCGAGCCAGGCGGAGAGGGAGTCGGTTGCGTTCATGGGGAGGGCTGCGCAGAGAGGGGCACATTATCGCCATTTGCGCTTGCGCAACGCACGCCACGTCGGTGTTGGATGTATCGCGCGTGCTTGGTTAGTACGACGCAGCTCGGTTGATCGCGCATGGTGCGAACGCCGTCACCAGCGCATCCCAGGACGTTTAGCGATCACCCCAAGACGCAGCCCCGACACGGAGCGTTGACTACGCAACCGCACCGAGGCCTGTTCCACCAACTCACCCAAACCTGCAAGCGTGTATCAACGACGTTCGGCATTTTGGCACCTGCAACGACATGGCGTGTCATTGGCGATACAGCGTCCTTGCCTCGCCTTACAACGCCCGATGCTTTGCCTCACCAAAGAACGGTGTGTGATGCGCACAGTCGTTGAGGCGCACCACTTCGAGATGCTCCACGTCATCGCCTTCGAGCAGGTTCAGCGTGGTCGGGGCCTGGCGGAAGCTCCATAGCTTGGACAACGGCAGGCCCAGGATCTTGCACAGGATCACGCGATTGACCGCATCGTGCGCAACCACCAGCAAGGTGTCGTGCGCGCCCAACCCATCGGCGGCGCGCACCAGGCCGCGCCAGCTGCGGTCCAGCACCTGACGCAGCGACTCGCCACCCGGCATCAACACGGTATCGGGCTCTTCGCGCCAGGCGCGCAGGCGTGCGGGATCCTTGTCGTTGATCTCGCTGGCCAGCAGGCCCTCCCACTCGCCGTGCGCAATTTCCTGCAGATCGGCATCGGTCTGCAGCAGCGCTTGACGCGACGCGCCCAACGCGGCCTTGGCAGTGGCCTGCGCACGCGACAACGGCGATGCCACCGCTCGGTCGATCTGCAGCGTGTGCAGCCGTTCGCCCAATGCGCGCGCCTGGCCTTCGCCGACCGGCGAAAGCGGAATATCGATCTGGCCCTGGTAACGGCCTTCGGCGTTCCACGGCGTCTCGCCGTGACGAGCAAGCAGGATGCGCATGCGCTGGGAGTTCCTTGGGGGAGGGGCCCGCTCGCCGCAGCGAAAACGGGACCGCATGATAACCCCTGCCGCCCCCGCGCCGGCGCCGGCGTCAGCGCACGCCGAGCTCCTTCAACAGCTGTGGCGCCGGAGCGACCTCGGTCATGATCCAGCGCAGATAGCGGCTGTCCACGGCAATCATGCGGGTCATTGCCGGGTCGAAGATCCAGTTGCTGCTCACCGACTCCCAATTTCCGTCGAACGCCAGGCCGACCAGCTTGCCCTGCGCGTCCATCACCGGCGAACCGGAGTTGCCGCCGGTGATGTCCAGGTCCGACAGGAAATTGACCGGCACCGAGCCCAGGCGTTTGTCCTCCAGCCCGGCGTAGCGCTTGGCCTTGACCGCATCCAGCAGGGCCTTGGGCGAATCGAACGGATCGGCGCCGGTCTCCTTGGCGACCACCCCTTCCAGCGTGGTGAACGGTGTGTAGGCCACGCCATCTTTCGGGGCGTAGCCCTTGACGTTGCCGAAGGTGATGCGCAGCGACAGGTTGGCATCCGGATAGACCGATTCGCCCCGGCTCTTCCTGTAGTCGGCCAGGGCTTGCAGATACACCGGCCGCGCCTTGAGCTGCTCGCCGGTACGCAGTTTGTCCTCGCGCTCGATCTGCAACAGGGCCGGTGTCACCGCCACGGCGTACTGGATCGCCGGGTCGGTGCTGGCTTCGAAGGCGGCCCGGTCGGCGGTGAGCCACGTCAGCCGCGCTTGCGTGCTCCCCAACGCCGTGCCATCGAGCTTGCCCACGGCCGCCTGCACGGCCGCCGCATCGCGACCGCCCAACCACTGGTCCAGCGCGGCGATGCGCTGGTTGGCCGGCAGCTTCAGGTACTGGCTGAGCCAGTACTGCTGCAGCTGACGATCCATGGCCGGCACGTAACGGCGCTCCATCTGCTTCATCGTCGCTTCGATCGACGGCAGGTCGCGGTCCTGGTACCCGGATTCGCGTTGCGCATTGGGCTTGGCACGCTCCAGCGCCAGCCGGTACAGCGTCACCGCGGCACCCACCGTGCCGGTGGAGTCGAACTGGCGCAGCACGAAGTCGCGCTGTTGCGTGGCCTGGGTCTGCTTGAGCAGCTTGACCAAGGTGTCGTGCGCGGCAAGCGCATTACGCCCGCTCGCACCCCGCCCCTTGAGCCAGGCCAGCACGGCCGCTTCGTCGGCCTGCTTGGTGGCCTGCGCATTGATGCGCTTGAAACCTTCCAGTTGCCCGTCGAAGTTCTTGGCGGAGTTATTGAGGCTGGCGACGGTGCTAGCGTATTTCACCTGGATGTCGGGATCCTGCTTGCCTGCCTGTTCGATCAGGCCGATCACGTCCTTCAATTGCTGGCCGACCACCGGGTAGGTCCAGCTAGCGGTGTTGTCGAATTCGGCAGCCAGCGCGTAGCGATTGGTGCGGCCCGGATAGCCGGCCACCATCACGAAGTCGCCAGCGCCCAGCGGCTGGTCGGCGAACTTCAGGAAGTGCTTGGGCTGATAGGGCACATTGTCCTTGGCGTAGGCAGCAGGCGTGCCGTCCTTGCCGACATAGGCGCGATAGAACGAGAAATCGCCGGTGTGGCGCGGCCACATCCAGTTGTCGATGTCGCCGCCGAACTTGCCCACGCTGCCGGGCGGTGCATAGACCAGGCGCACATCCTTGATCTCCAGGTTCTTGAACAACCGGTAGGCGTTGCCCCCGGCAAAACTGAAGAACTGGCAGCGGTAACCGGGCTGCGCTTCGCAGGACGCGATCTGTTGCTTGCTGAAATCCTCCAGGGCCAGCGTGCGCTTGAGCGCATCGTCGCCTGCAGTGGCCATCGCTGCCCTTGCCGGTGCCGTGACGTCGGTAATGGCATCAAGCACGTAGATACGCGCACTGGGACCTGCGCTGAGCTCGTCGGCGGGACGTGCAGCGTTGAACCCGTCCTTGATCAGGTTCTTTTGCGCGGTGGAGTTGAGCTGGATCGCGCCATAGGCACAGTGGTGGTTGGTGACGACCAGACCCTGCGGCGAGACGAAGCTGGCGGTGCAACCACCCAGGGCGACCACGGCGCCCATCGGATCGCCGGTCAGGTCGGCCAGCTGCTGCGGCGAAAGCCGCAAGCCTGCTTGCTGGAGGGGCCCGGCGATCTCGGGCAGCTGTTGTGGAACCCACATCCCCTCGCCCGCCTGTGCAGACGAAACGACAGCCAGCGTGGCCAGCACGGAAACAGCGAACAGGTTCGGACGCATCGACAGCCCCAAGGGTTAGTGTCGTTACAGTGTAACGCCAACGTCTGCTGGCAAACCCATGACCGATGACAGGATCGGCGCGCGCCCTTTCCCCACGCACGCACGTGTGCCGCACAGCAGGCGCCCGCGGTTCGCCTGCAGCTACCGCGGCCGGGCGCCCGCCTAGACGCGGCCGAACGCGGGGTCGCTGCGGCTGGGCCTGCCGGTTTCCAGATGCCCGGCCAGCCGGCGGCGGAACGCGCTGCCCGGCTGTTCCACCACCAGGTCGTACCAGTGATCGCTGGCGGCAAGCGCCAGGCGAATGGTCTCGCGCTGACCTGCGGCCAGCGGCAAGGTGCGCGCATCTGGGTCTGCGTAGTCCAGCGCACGCAGCTGCACGGTGCAGGCGCGCTGCCCGGCATTGCCGATTTCCAGCACCAAGGCGTCGCCCTCCTGCCGCGCCTCCACCCATGGCGCGGCCGATGGCGCAGAGGCACTTGGCACCTGCCCGGCGAACTCGCGCAAGAAGCCATTCGGCCCGTGCACGCGCAAGGCGTATGCACCCGCGTGCGTGGCCCCAACCGGCGCATCCTCCAGCTGCGTGCCGGGCAGCACCGTGTAATACCAGGGGCCGCCACTGGCCGCGCTGCTGTAGACATTGAACGCCGCGGCCGCCGCGCCGCTGTTGACGAACTGCAACTGCACGGGGGCGCCTTCTTGCACGCGTGCATGCACCTGCAAGGCATACGGCAATGCGCGCGCCGGCCGTTGCCCAGGTTCCTGCCGCGGCATCGCTGCGGCGGCAGGCACAGACGGTAGCGGTTTGTCGCGCACGGCAGCGGTACGTGCGCGATAGTCCTCGACCGACGGCAATGCGCTCAACGCCGAATCGTCCGGTTTGCGGAAGTCGAACACGCTGGTGAGATCGCCACTGACTGCACGCCGCCATGGGCTGATGTTCGGCTCGGCCACCGCGAAGCGGCGTTCCAGCAGACGCAGGACCGAGGTGTGATCGAACACCTGCGAGTTGACCCAGCCACCACGCGTCCACGGCGAGATCACCAGCATCGGCACGCGAATGCCCAGGCCGATCGGCACGCCATCGTAGACCTCGCCACGCGTGTCGACATTGCTGCGCCCCATGCGTGCGTCCACTGCCGGCAACGGCGCGGGCACGTGATCGAAGAAGCCGTCGTTCTCGTCGTAATTGATGATCAGTGCCGTCTTGGCCCACACCTCGGGATTGGCGGTGAGCGCATCGATCAGACGCGCCACCAGCGACTCGCCATAGGCAGGCGGCGCTTCGGGATGTTCGCAGTACGCGGTGGGCGGGATGACCCACGACACCTGCGGCAGGCGATTGGCCTGCACATCGGCAGCGATCGCGGCGACCAGATGCTCGGCCTGGGTGGTGGCGGCATTGTCCGCGGTGGACCCGGGCACGCACGCACGTGCACGCCGGTACCGTTCGTCGTCGGTGCGTAGATCGCGATAGTGCGAGAAGTATGCCAGCGAGTTGCAGCCGAAGTTGTCGTATTCCTGATACACGCGCCAGTCCACGCCGGCAGCCTGCAAACGCTGCGCGTACGTGGTCCACTGCAGTGCAGCGTAGCCGGGCTTGTCGCGCGCCATGTCGGCGGTCCAGTTGCCATCGTCGGCATTGGTCACCGCCTGCGCGCCGACGTTGCCCACGCTTGGGCCGCTGGTACCGGTGAACAGATACATGCGATTGGGATTGGTCGGCCCGTGCAGCGAGCAGTAATAGCCGTCGCAGATGGTGAACGCGTCGGCCAGCGCGTGGTAGTACGGGATGTCGTGACGCTGGAAGTATCCCATCGTCAATTCCCCCTTGTACGGCACCCACGCATCGTATTCGGCCCAGCGTGCCGGGTCCTGCCCGTGACCGGCCTTCCAGGAATGATCCAGGCTCTTGATCAAGGGCGCGCAGGTATTTTGCGAATCGAACGCGAACGGCAGCAAGCGTCGTCCATCGGACGTGGGTTGACTCCATACCGGATGGCCATCGCGCAGTTGCAGCGCGCGCGGATCGCCAAAGCCACGCACGCCACGTAGCGCGCCGAAATAATGATCGAACGAGCGGTTTTCCTGCATCAGGATCACCACATGTTCGAGATCGCGCAACGTGCCGGTCCGCGCGTTGGCCGGCAGCGCGAGCGCACGGCCGATCGAAGACGGCAAGGCGCCGGCAGCAGTGAGCGCAGCGACGCGCTTGAGGAAATCGCGACGCGAAGAGGAAGAGGAAGAGGTCATGGCGGCAGAACCTGCAAAAAATGGTGCTTTTTTCACCGCGCAGCGCGGTTGGACACGACACGTATAGCGGGCGAGCGCTACAGTTTTGCGACAGCGATCGTCATCAATGTTTCATGAGCCGTTGACACCCTGCGTCGCGAAACGCCGGCTTTGCACCGTGCGTCCGCCCTCAGCCGTGGCCGAACAGGACTCCCCCATGACTTCCGCTCGTCGCTTTCATGTCACACCGCTGGCGCTTGCCCTGGCAACGCTGCTTCCCGTCGTTTCGCAGGCCGCGTCGCCGGCTGAGCCGGTTGCCGTTGCTCCGGCAGCGGAGGCAGCGACACCTGTGGCCGACGCCGCCAATGCAACGCAACTGGATGCAATCAATGTGGTGTCGCAAGGCAGCACGCGCCAGGTGCAACGCATCAGCCAGCAGGACATCGAGCAGCTGACGCCCGGCAGCAGCGCATTCAAGGCAGTGGAAAAACTGCCTGGCGTGCAGTTCCAGTCCGCCGATCCATTCGGCACCTACGAATGGTCCACGCAGGTGACCCTGCATGGCTTCGACCAAAGCCGCCTGGGTTACACGCTCGACGGCATTCCACTGGGCAACATGAGCTATGGCGTGACCAATGGCCTGCACATTACGCGCGCCATCATTTCGGAAAACCTCGGTTCGGTGGAAATTGCGCAAGGCGCCGGTGCACTAGGCACTGCGTCCAACACCAATCTCGGCGGCACCATGCAGTTCTACTCGGCCGACCCGCAGACCACGCCTGGCGCACGGTTGGTGCAGACGGTGGGCAGCGATGCAACGCGCCGCACCTTCGTGCGCGCCGACACCGGCGATCGCGATGGGTTGTCGGCGTATCTGTCGTATGCCAATGCCAGCACCGACAAATGGAAGGGCTATGGCGATCAGACATCCGAACAGGCCAATCTCAAGACGGTGTACCAGTGGGGCGACGGCAACCGCCTGAGCCTGTTCGTCGATACCTCGCGGCGCAAGGAATACGACTACATGGATCTGTCGTTGACCAGCCAGCGCGCGCTCGGCTGGGACTACGATTACCTGCAACCGGATTGGGCCACCGCCGTGCAGATGGCGCGCGCCTACCAGAACACCGGGGCCACCAGCGGCGTGGCCAACGGCTACCCGCAATCGCTGGCCGGTCTGCCCAGCGACTACAGCTGGCTCGACGCCAGCTATTACGCTGGCGGCGGACTGCGTCGCGACAACCTGGCAGGCCTGTCGGGCACGTTCGTGTTCGGCGGCGCCACGCTCGATGCCAGCGGCTATTACCACGGCAATCGTGGCGAAGGCCAATGGGTGACACCGTATGTGCCCACCTCCGCACAGATGCCGCTGTCGATGCGCACCACCGACTACGGCCTGGACCGCTTCGGCGGTACCAGCGCATTGAAATGGTCGTGGGGCAACCACGACCTGGAAGTGGGCGCATGGGCAGAAAACGCGCGCACCACGCAGGGCCGCAATTACTTCGCGCTTGGTAACGAAGATTACACCTCGCTGTACAACGTATACGAGGCACAGACCCCGTTCCGTCGCGACTTCCTGCAGCGCTACACCACCCAGACCCGCATGCTGTATCTACAGGACACCGTGCGCTTGCTCGACGACCGTCTGACCCTCAACTACGGCGCAAAGGCGCTCAGCACCACCACGCGCGCACAATCGCTGGTGCCGACCACCGCACTGGCGCAAGGCCGCATTCGCGCCGAAGATAATTTCCTGCCGCAGGTGGGCATCAACTACAAGCTCGACGAACGCCAGGACCTGTACGCGTCCTACAGCAAGAACATCGCGGCGTTCGGCTTCACCCCGTTCGCCACCTCGCAGGCGGCGTTCGACCGCAGCCGCTCCACGCTGGAACCGGAACAATCGCAGACCGTGCAGGTGGGTTACCGCGTGCAGGATGCGCAGTTCCAGCTCTCGGCCGACGCCTATTTCACCAAGTTCTCCAACCGCCTGCTGACCACCTCGCCGTGCACCGCGGTGCAGACCTGCGCCTCGATCCTGAGCAACGTCGGTGCGGTGCACAGCGCCGGCGCGGATCTGGCACTGATGTGGCGCCCGACCGAAGGAGTGAGCTGGTTGAACTCGTTGTCGTGGAATCGCTCGCGTTACCAGGACGATTACCTCAACAACGGCGTGGTCGCCACCTCCGGCAAGGACGTGGTGGGCATCCCGGCGTTGATGTTCTCTTCCAGCGCCAGCTACCAGATCGGCAACCTGCGCCTGGATCTGGACGGCAAGTACGTGGACAAGCGCTACATCACCTTCCTCAACGATTCGCAGGTGCCGTCCTACTGGCTGTTCAATGCCGGGGCACGTTACGACTTCGGCCGTGTCGGCGGGGTGGCCGATGTGGCGCTGGCGCTCAACATCAGCAATATCACCGACAAGCGCTACTTCGCCAGCACCGGCACCAACGGCTATGTCGCCTCCGATCCGGATGGCTACAACCAGACCATGGTGGTCGGCGCACCGCGGCAGTACTTCATGAGCCTGGATGTGAAGTTCTAGGCGCGGCTGACAAGCATTGGAGCGGTGCTGGCGCCGATGACGCACGCCTGCCGTTTGGCCAACGCGCTAGCCCTGGCAGGCGGCGGCAGGTCTGGAGCGTGGCTCTCATCCTGCGCCTAGGTGCCAGCTTCTTCGCAACGGGCACGGGCCGGACCGGCCCTGCCCCACCCCACCGTGGATCCAGGGCGGCATCACGTCCATTCCCGCACCGCCGCATGGCATACAGGCCGCGACGCCTATAATCGCCGGCTTACTTTCACTCAGCAGGTTCCGCCAGATGGCGCAGACGATGAAGGCGCTGGTCAAGCGCGAAGCGAACAAGGGCATCTGGCTGGAACAGGTGCCAGTGCCGACGCCCGGCCCCAACGAGGTGCTGATCAAGCTGGAAAAGACCGCCATTTGCGGCACCGACCTGCACATCTACCTGTGGGACGAGTGGAGCCAGCGCACGATCAGGCCGGGCCTGACCATCGGTCATGAATTCGTCGGCCGCGTGGCCGAGCTCGGTTCGGCTGTGACCGGCTATCAGGTCGGCCAGCGGGTGTCGGCCGAAGGCCACATCGTGTGCGGCCATTGCCGCAACTGCCGTGGCGGCCGTCCGCACCTGTGCCCCAACACGGTCGGGATCGGTGTCAACGTCAACGGCGCTTTCGCCGAATACATGGTGATGCCGGCCAGCAACCTGTGGCCGATCCCGGACCAGATTCCGTCCGAGCTTGCCGCGTTCTTCGACCCCTACGGCAACGCCGCGCACTGCGCGCTGGAATTCGACGTCATCGGCGAGGACGTGCTGATCACCGGCGCCGGCCCGATCGGCATCATTGCCGCCGGCATCTGCAAGCACATCGGTGCGCGCAATGTGGTGGTCACCGACGTCAACGATTTCCGCCTCAAGCTGGCGGCCGACATGGGGGCCACGCGCGTGGTCAACGTCTCCAAGACCTCGCTCAAGGACGTCATGGCCGACCTGCACATGGAAGGCTTCGACGTGGGCCTGGAAATGAGCGGCAACCCACGTGCGTTCAACGATATGCTCGATTGCATGTACCACGGCGGCAAGATCGCCATGCTCGGCATCATGCCGCGTGGCGCCGGTTGCGACTGGGACAAGATCATCTTCAAGGGCCTCACCGTGCAGGGCATCTACGGCCGCAAGATGTACGAGACCTGGTACAAGATGACGCAGCTGGTGCTGTCGGGTTTTCCGCTGCACAAGGTGCTGACCCATCAGCTGCCGATCGACGATTTCCAGAAGGGCTTCGACCTGATGGAAGAAGGCAAGGCCGGCAAGGTCGTGCTGAGCTGGAATTGATCGGCTGACACTGCAGATCTGCGAAAGGCGCCGCGAGGCGCCTTTTGCGTTTTTAAGACATGCGCTTGCTGACAAATGCTGCGAGCGATTTTCAGGAGCTGGCGAAGCGTCTCAAGCAACGCGGGGTGGGCTAGGGTCTGGATAAACGCCTAGTGGGCCGATTGCGCGGTGCCCTCGCCGCTCGCGGGACACGCCGCAAGTACGTCCATGTAGGCGCGATGGCGGCATCCATGCCGCCAACGGTCCCGCAATCGGCAAGGACACCGCGCCGGATAGTTGCTGGTGGATTCATTGAAGAACGAACACACCGCGGCAGATCGTCTACTGAATGCCTCCTTGGAACTCGACGCACCGACCAGCTCAACTGGTCCTTGCCGCTCACCGTCGCGGGACCCGTGGCGGCATGGACAACGCCACGGAGCTTGCACGGACGCACGTGCCGCGTGCTGCGCGATGGTGGGCGGGCAAGGACCCTGCAGACGGTCCGCCGATCGGCAGCTCCACACGTGATCGATCCACAAGCTGCAGTCATTCAAGAATCGAACCAGCCAAGCCACGAGTCTTGACCTGGTTTGGACGCAGAGGCAGACAACCCAGTGCGCCGACGCTTCCCGCATGACGAGGACTCTGCACGTTGTCAGAGTCGCTTCAATCAGTCGCCATCACGGCCAGGTGACGGTCGCCGTTGCCACCAGATGGTTCTGCGAATTCTGACGACCGAAGCCGAATTCGGCGGCTTTGCTGGTGTCGTAATAACCCACGCTCAAACCCAGCGGGCCGAACGTCTTGCCGACGTTGACGCCGAAATCGTTGTAGTCGTGGTCCACCTGACTCAGCGACGAGGTGTAGACGCTGTGCCCTGCGTGCGCGCCGAGCGTAAAGTCGTACGGCAACGTCCAGTTGGCATCGAAGGCGTAGTAATAGCCATCGGTCTTGCTGCCGTACAGATCGTCGGTATAGGCGACCGTCACGCTATAGGTCTTCAGGAACGTGGTCTTGGTGATCAACTCGGCGTAGTTGGATGCGCCCGCTCCCAGATACTGGTAACGGTTGATCATGACGTCGAAGTTCCAGTGGGTGCCCAGGTCGGTGTTGTAGCCGACGAAACCATCCACTTCCCAATCCGGGTCGCCGGCGCCGAAATCGACGTTGGACGACCAGGTCCCCAGGTACAACCCGAATGGCGTCTTGTAGGTCAAACCGGCCTGAAACGCAGGCTCTTCATTTGTCTGCGAAATACCGCGGAACAGGTAATCGCTGGTCACCGCGAAGGTGCCACTGAACGGCGATGTAGACGCATCTTCGTCCTGCGCCTGCGCAAGCGGTGCAACGCCCAACAGGAGTAACGAAAGACAACAAGCGAGCGGGGACGACTTCATGGGCATCTCCTGGAGCGATGAACGGTGGGATGGCGCGAAGCGAGGCTGCAAGGACTTATTAGTCCAACTGTCATTGCAGCGCAACATGAAAGTCGCGTTCGCTTGATCCAGCGCACACACTCAAGAGCCCATGCGCGAATCAGGTGTCGATGTCATCGACCGCTTGCGCCGAATCTTGATGTTCGGGGTTGAAATCGGGCGGTGGGAATTGGTCGCAGCAAAGGCGAAACGCGCCTCGCTCATCCATTCCCGCGCCCTGCGATCTCAGCCGGCGCCCGCTTACGCGGGAAATATCCCGTACTGCCGTGCTGCCAAGCGCACTTGCTGCCCTGGCTGAAAGCTACCGGCAGAGGCCGGCAGTTCCACCTCCACTTCGTTGCCCGCCGGTTCCAGCGTTGCGCGCAGCCGCAGGCGTGGGCCGCTGCGCTGCGACCACGCCACCGTCGCCGGCCAGCCCGCCTCGTCGGGCACCAGATCTTCCGGCCGCACATATACCTCCACCGGCCCTGCAGCCAGCGCGGCATTGGGCAGGGGAAGTGCGTGCCCAGCCACCTGGATCTGCCCCTGCGCCAGCACCCCGGGGATACGGTTCACCGCACCCACGAACGAATACACGAATGGCGAGGCCGGCTTGTCGTAGATCATGGCCGGCGTGTCGAGTTGCTCGATGCGGCCGCGGTTGAGGATGGCCACGCGGTCGGCCAGTTCCAGGGCTTCTTCCTGGTCATGGGTGACGAAGACGGTGGTCAGGCCGGTACGTTCGTGCAACTCGCGCAGCCAACGGCGCAGGTCGCGGCGCACCTGCGCATCCAGCGCCCCGAATGGCTCGTCCAGCAACAGCACGCGCGGTTCGATCGCCAGCGCGCGCGCCAGCGCCACGCGCTGCCGCTGGCCGCCGGAGAGCTGGGTGGGATAACGCTGCTCCAGGCCCTGCAGCTGCACCAGCGCCAGCAATTCCTCCACGCGCGCACGGATGCGCGCTTCGGCCCAACGCGCGTTGCCGCGGCGCACGCGCAAGCCGAACGCGATGTTCTCGAACACGTCCATATGCTTGAACAATGCGTAGTGCTGGAACACGAAGCCGACCCGGCGCGATTGCACGCTCATGCGGGTGGCATCTTCATCGCCGAACAGCACCTGGCCGCCATCGGCATGCTCCAGCCCGGCCATGATCCGCAGCAGCGTGGTCTTGCCCGAGCCGGAGGGCCCAAGCAAGGCCAGCAACTCGCCCTGGCGCACTTCCAGATTGATGTCGTCCAGCGCGGTAAAGGTCTCGAACTGCTTGCGCAGGCGGTGAATGCGGATGCCCATGGTCACCTCAATGGCGGTGGTTGGCGGCCAGCGAATCGCCGTGTCGCCATTCCAGATACGTCTTCAGCGCCAACGTCAGCAGCGCGGTCAGTGCCAGCAGCGACGCGCAGGCAAATGCGGCGCTGTAGGCATATTCGTTGTAGAGAATTTCCACATGCAGCGGCAGCGTATTGGTGCGTCCACGGATATGCCCGGACACCACCGACACCGCCCCGAATTCGCCCATCGCGCGCGCCGCACACAGCAGCACGCCATACAGCAGGCCCCAACGGATATTGGGCAACGTCACCCGCCAGAACATCTGCCAGCCGTTCGCGCCCAGGCTCAGTGCCGCCAGTTCCTCGTCGCTGCCCTGCTGCTCCATCAGCGGCATCAGTTCGCGCGCGATGAAGGGGAATGTCACGAACGTGGTCGCCAGCACGATGCCCGGCAACGCGAACACGATCCGCGGCAGCTGAATTACCAACTCGCCCAGCACCGGCAGCTGCACATGCCAGCCTTCGTCGATCAGCGGCCAGGCCCAGCCGCTGCGGCCGAAGATCAGTACGAAGATCAAGCCTGCCACCACCGGCGACACCGAAAACGGCAGGTCGATCAGGCTGACCAGCAGACGTTTGCCCCAGAACTGATGCTTGCTGATGGCCCACGCCGCGGCCACGCCGAATACCAGATTCAACGGCAGCACGATCGCCGTCACCAGCAAGGTCAGCTTGATCGCCGACAACGCGTCCGGGTCGACCACCGCACGCAGGAAGGTTTCCCAACCGCCACGCAATGCCTCGGCGAACACCAGCACCAGCGGCAGCAGCAAGAACGCCAGCAGAAAGAGCACGGCCCCCAGGATCATCAGCCATTGCACCCAGCGCGGCTCATTGGTGGCCGAATCGCTGATGCGGCGCGCCTGCTTGGTCATGGCGTGGGTAGGCAACATGGAAGGCAGAGATGAAACGGCATCGTTCATACGGGCCTCCGTTGATAGCGCAGCAGCCGTGCCTGCAGCGTATTGACCACCAGCAGGATCACGAACGACAGCAACAACATGGCCGCGGCAATGGCAGTGGCGCCGGCGTAGTCGAATTCTTCCAGCCGGATGGTGATCAGTAGCGGGGCGATCTCGGTGGAATTGGGCAGGTTGCCGGCAATGAAGATCACCGAGCCGTACTCCCCCACGCCGCGCGCAAATGCCAGCGCAAACCCGGTCAGGACCGCTGGCCACAGCCCCGGCAGCACCACCCGCCATACCGTCTGCCAGCGCGAGGCACCCAACGTGGCGGCGGCAGCCTCCATTTCACGATCGCTCTCTGCCAGTACCGGCTGCACCACCCGCACCACGAAAGGCAGGCCCACAAAAACCAACGCCAGCACGATGCCCAGCTGCGTGTAAGCCACCTTGATCCCGATCGCCTCCAGCCAGCGCCCCACCCACCCGTTGCCGCCGTACAGCGCGGTCAGCGCAATGCCGGCCACCGCGGTGGGCAACGCGAACGGCAGATCGATCACCGCATCGAAAAAGCGCTTGCCCGGGAACCTGTAACGCACGAAGACCCAGGCCACCCAGGTGCCCATCACCGCGTTGAAGGCACCGGCCGCAAACGCGGTGCCGAAGCTCACCCGCAGCGCCGACAGCACGCGCGGCTCGCTCCATACCCGCCACAGGCCCTCCCAGCCCAGACCGCTGGTCTTGATGAAGATGCCCAGCAGCGGGATCAGCACGATCAGGCCAAGCCAGGTCAGGGTGATGCCCAGACTCAGGCCCAGCCCCGGCATCACGCGTCGGCGCGATGACGGCGCTGGGTGGGGTGCAACCGACATCGACATCGCCTACTTGTTGGCCTGGATCTGGTCGAACACGCCACCGTCGGCAAAGTGCTCCTGCTGCGCCTTCTCCCATGAGCCGAACGCCTGCTGGATGGTCACCAGCTTGATGTCCGGAAACCGCGCCATGTCGGCCGGGTCGGCAAATTCGGGATGCCGCGGGCGATAGAAATGCTTGGCTGCCAGCTTCTGCCCTTCAGGCGCATACAGATCGCGCAGGTAGGCTTCGGCCACCTCGCGGGTGCCATGCTTGTCGACGTTCTTGTCCACCAGCGCCACCGACGGCTCGGCCAGGATCGACAACTTCGGCACCACGATCTCGAACTTGTCCTTGCCCAGTTCCTCGCGCGCCAGCAGCGCTTCGTTTTCCCAGGCCAGCAGCACATCGCCGATGCCGCGCTGCACGAACGTCGTGGTGGCACCGCGTGCGCCGGTATCCAGCACCGGCACGTTGCGGAACAGCGCCTGCATGTAGCGCAGGATGCGCTGGCGGTCGCCCTTGAAGATGTGGTCGGCATACGCCCAGGCGGCCAGATAGTTCCAGCGCGCGCCTCCGGAGGTCTTCGGGTTCGGCGTCACCACCGCCACGCCAGACCGCAGCAGGTCCGGCCAGTCGTGGATGTTCTTCGGGTTGCCCTTGCGCACCAGGAACACGATGGTCGAGGTATACGGCGCACTGTTGTCGGGCAGGCGCTTTTCCCAATCGGCATCGATCAGCTTGGCCTTCTGCGCGATGGCATCCACGTCGTAGGCCAGCGCCAGGGTCACCACGTCGGCCTCGATGCCATCGATCACCGCGCGCGCCTGCTTGCCAGAGCCGCCGTGCGAGGTTTCCACGGTCACCGTGTCCTGCGGGTGCTGCTGTTTCCACTGCGCGGCGAAGGCGGCGTTGTAGTCGCGGTAGAACTCGCGGGTGGGGTCGTAGCTTACGTTGAGCAGCCCGATCTCGCGCGCGCCAGCCGGCCCGGCCAGGACCAGCAAGGCGCAAAGAAGGGAGGCAAAACGGAAACGGGGGTATGTCACGACGATCTCCTGGCCGGTTGAGCACAGCTGAACAGCAAGCATGCCATGCTGCGCAGCGGCACGCAGGCGGTGAAATGACATCAGCGCCGCCTCTTATGCCGATTTTGCATGACGTAGTGGTATGCCACCGTGATCGTTAAAATTGCGCTTCTTTCTGCCACTGCGACCGCCATGACCACCGCTCCCGCCGCGCTGACTGCCCATTACGCCGCCGAACTGGAGGCCATCCAGGCCCAAGGCCTGTTCAAGTCCGAGCGCATCATCACCGGTCCGCAGTCGGCCGAGATCACCCTGGCCGATGGCCGCCGCGTGCTGAACTTCTGTGCCAACAACTATCTGGGCCTGGCCGACCACCCGGACATCGTCCAGGCCGCCAAGGACGCGCTGGACAGCCACGGCTTCGGCATGGCCTCGGTACGCTTCATCTGCGGCACCCAGGATCTGCACAAGCAACTGGAACGCAGCATCGCCGAGTTCTTCGGCACCGAAGACACCATCCTCTACGCGGCCTGCTTCGATGCCAACGGCGGCCTGTTCGAACCGCTGCTGGGCGAGCACGACGCCATCATTTCCGACGCGCTCAACCATGCCTCCATCATCGATGGTGTGCGCCTGTGCAAGGCCAAGCGCTTCCGCTACGCCAACTGCGACATGGCCGATCTGGAGGCGCAGCTGCAGGCCGCCGACGCCGCCGGTTGCAAGACCAAGCTGATCACCAGCGACGGCGTGTTCTCGATGGACGGCTTCATCGCCCCGCTCGACGAAATCACTGCCCTGGCCCGCAAATACAACGCGCTGGTGCATATCGACGAATGCCACGCCACCGGCTTCCTCGGCGCCACCGGCCGCGGCTCGGCCGAGGTCAAAGGCGTACTGGACCAGATCGATATTTTCACCGGCACCCTGGGCAAGGCCATGGGCGGCGCACTCGGCGGCTTCACCACCGCAAAGCGCGAAGTGATCGAGTTGCTGCGCCAGCGTTCGCGCCCCTACCTGTTCTCCAATTCACTGCCGCCGCACGTGGTGGCTGCCGGCATCAAGGCCTTCGACATGCTGGATGCCGCGGGCGAGCTGCGCACGCAGCTGGTCGAAAACACCACCTATTTCCGCGCCCGCATGACCGCCGCCGGTTTCGACGTCAAACCGGGCGTGCATCCGATCAGCCCGGTGATGCTGTACGACGCACCGCTGGCGCAAAAATTCGCCGAGCGCTTGCTGGAAGAAGGCATCTACGCCATCGGCTTTTTCTTCCCGGTGGTTCCGAAAGGCCAGGCGCGCATTCGCACCCAGATCAGCGCAGCGCATACGCGCGAGCACCTGGATCAAGCGATCGAAGCGTTCATCAAGATCGGGCGCGAACTCAAGGTCATCGACGCCTGAGCATGCGCACGGTGCTGCGCCAACGGCTGCTGCTGGCGGCGCAGACCGATGCGCAGGCGCAGCTGCGCGACGGCCATTGGGAGACACGCTGCCTGCATTGCCGTCGGCATCTGCAAGTGCGCGCCGACGGCGAACCGCTTGGCCACACCACGCTGGAACACGTGGTGCCGCAGGCCTGGTTCGGTCGTCGCGCGGCGGCGGCGCTGTGCGCGCTGGTGGGCGGCGATGCCAACGATGCGCGCAATCTGGCGCTGGCCTGTGCCGGCTGCAATCACGCCAAGGGGCGCCGCCACGATGCCAACGGCGCCGGCGACGCACGCGCTTACGAAGTGGTGAGCGCCCTGCTCAGCGCGCGTCTGGCGCGCTGGCGCGCGCTGCCGGTACCAACGCCCTGACTTCCTCGGCGCTCAGCATCCGCCACGCGCCTTTGCCGAGCTCCCCCATCGCCAGCGGGCCGATCGCCACGCGCACCAGCCGCAGTACGCCGATATCGACTGCGGCCAACAGCCGGCGGATCTGCCGATTACGGCCTTCGTCCAGCACGATTTCCAGCCAGGCATTGCGCTCGCCTTCGCGCAGCACGCTGACCTGTTTGGCACGCAACAGCACGCCCTCCCCCTCAGGATCGGTATCTGCCACACCGGCCTGCAGCTGCGTCAGTTGCGCGGCACTGGGGCGGCAATCGATCTGCACGTGGTACGTCTTGTCCGGCCCTCTCGCCGGGTCGGTCACCGTCGCCGCCCATTGGGGGTCGTTGCTGAAAAGCAGCAGGCCTTCGCTGGCCTTGTCCAGGCGCCCCACCGGCGCGATCCACGGTAGGCCGGCGCCATCGAAGCAACGGTAGACAGTGTCCCTGCCCTGCTCGTCGCGCACGGTGGTGACCACGCCACGCGGCTTGTTGAGCATCAGATAGCAACGCGCCGGCCCCGCGAGCGGCTGCCCATCGACAGTGATGGACGATTGCTGATCGCCGCGGATCGGAAATTCGGGGTCGCGCACCACACGCGCCGACACGCTGACGCGGCCATCGGCAATCCAGCGCGCTGCCTCGGTGCGCGAACACACACCAAGCTTGGACAGCACACGCGCCAGCCCATGGCGTGGCGCGGCATTGGCGGATGGGGCAGCGGAGGTGCGCACTGCACCGGCCGCTCCCGGACCACGCTGACGCTGCCGGGACGTTGCCGGCGCAGGTCGCCGGGGCATGCCGTCCCGACCGCAGGGCTTACTTGTTTTCGACCGACTTGGCTTCGGCTGCAGGTGCTGCGGGCGCTGCCGCGGCAGGTGCCGCGCCAGCGGCCGGGCGTGCCTTGACCACGCGCACACCGCGGGCCTTCATCCAGGCATCGAATTCTTCTGCCGTCATGCGCTTGCCGTTCTGGCTCATGTCGAAGCGCCACGGGGTGTTGTCGAACGCGGTGGTCGCCTTGTAGGCCGCCGGGTCGTTCGGGTTGACGGTGCCGCCAGGCGGAATGACCTTGGCCAGATCCTGGCAGCCTTCCACGCGCAGGCGCAGCAGCACGCGATCCACCGACTGGTCGCTGCTATAGGGCTGTGCCAGCACGCCAGTGGGCATGCCCAGCTGCACGCTGCGGGTGTAGAACTCGGCAGCCGCCGGTGCAACCACGGTGGCGGGCAGCGGCAGTGGCTGGGACACCATGCTGCCGGCGCAGTTCGGAGCGGCGTAGGCGGCGGGGATCAGAGCGAGACAGAGCAGTCCTGCCGTAGCGGTACGCAGCATCGGGTTCTTCCAAGTATGAGTGTGGTATTGACGCGGCGAGTGTAGGCAGCGATGAACGCTGTTTCAACAGGAACCGTGCCTGGATGGCAACACAGACAGGATCGGCAGCGCCTGAGCGCGCTTTTCTAGGGCCTGCATAGACAAAACCCGGCGCAAGGCCGGGTTTTGTATGCAGCAAAGCTAGCGGTCCAATTAGTTCTGGACGTTCAGCTCGGTACGACGGTTCTTCGCACGACCTTCCGGATTGTCCGAACCATCCGGGTTGGTGTTCGGAGCAATCGGACGGCTCTCGCCGTAGCCGATCGGGCCGACCAGACGCGACGCATCGACGCCGTTCTTGGTCAGGTAGTCGTACACGGTGGTCGCACGACGCTCGGACAGCTTCTGGTTGTACGCGTCGGTACCCTTCGAGTCGGTGTGACCGGCAACCTCGACCTTCAGGTCGGGGTAACGCTTCAGGATTTCGGTCGCTTCGCTCAGGATCGAGACGGCATCCGGACGCAGGGTCGACTTGTTGAAGTCGAAGTTCACGCCCTTCAGGTCGATCGAGACAGGAACCGGGCAACCGTCCGGACCGATGGTCTGGCCAGGCTGCGAGTTCGGGCACTTGTCGTCGCAGTTGTTGACGCCGTCACCGTCGTCATCCAGATCGGCGCAGCTCGGAGCAACCGGAGCCGGAGCCGGCGGCGGAGCGGTCGACGGAGCCGGTCCCAACGGGATCACGACGCCGACCGAAGCCAGCACGTCACCGAACCAGTCTTCGCGCGGAGCGGCAACGCTCTGGTCGTTGAAGTCAGCGCGGTAGGCCAACTCGGCACGCACGGCGACGCGCTTGTCGAAGGTGGTCTGCAGACCGACACCAGCCTTGGCGGCAAAGTTGCCGTCCTTCTGCTGGCCCGGCGAAACCGGGTTCGGGGTCGCGTCGAATTCTTCTTCCGAACGCTGGTAGCCCAGGCCGAACAGCAGGTAGGGGTTCCAGCCGCGGCCTTCCTGGATGAAGTGGCGACGCAGGTCGAACGAGATGCCGTACTGGCTCCAGTTCAGATCCTGGTTGGCATCGAAGTTCGGGTTCTGATAGTTCAGCTCACCGTCGATCGACCAGTTCGGGCTGACGAACTTGCCCAGACCCAGGGTGACGAACGGGGCATCATTGGTCAGGCGATCGCTGTCCTGGAAGTTGAAGCCAGCGCTACCGGTCAGGTACCAACGGTCGTCGAACTCCTGCGCGGATGCAGCCTGGGCAACTGCCAGACCGCCGAGCAACGCGGCAGTGAGAATTTTCTTGTTCATTTATACAGCTCCTTCTTTGGGAGATAAAACCGATAGAGGCGTTGTGCTTGGTAAAGATGCTCGTCACATCCAGAGCCATCGGGGCGCAGATTAAGCCGGCCTCGGTGAAGATCGCGTTAACGGTCATATAACATGTGAAAGCAATCACCAGGTCCCGCAACGCCAAGCAATACTACGTATACAGCTTCATGAAGGAAAGGACCGCGCGCCCAATTCGGATAACGCGCCTGCATGAACCGCGGCCCAATTAAGTCACTTGAATACGCTTTCAGGCTGACTGGTTTTTAGCGTCCCAGGCGGCCTCGAAAACTACATTGGTGAACTCCAGGCCCCGTCCGAGCTGAATTGTGGGGTCGGTGGTTGCGGGCGACTTGCTCCACAACGCACCCTGAACCTCCCGCTCTGGAGCGCTCCAATGAAAGCTGTCGCCCTCACCCGCCATCTTCCGATCGACGATCCCGAATCGCTGCTTGACATGGAACTTCCGACACCTGCGGCGCCGTCGGGGTATGACTTATTGGTGCGGGTGGAAGCGATCTCGGTGAACCCGGTCGATACGAAGGTGCGCGCGCCCAAGCCGCAACCGCTGCACGCGCCGAAGATCCTGGGTTACGACGCCGCCGGGGTGATCGAGGCGGTTGGCCCGGAGGTCACCGCCTTTGCGGTCGGCGACGAGGTCTACTACGCCGGCGATATCGGGCGGCCGGGCAGCAATGCGCAGTACCAGCTGGTGGACGCCCGCATTGCCGGATGCAAACCGACCTCGCTCAGCTTCGCGCAGGCGGCCGCGTTGCCGCTGACCACCCTGACGGCATGGGAGCTGCTGTTCCAGCGCATGCCCTTTTCGTTCGACGGTGCACGCAATCGCGGCAGGCATCTGCTGATCATCGGCGGCGCTGGTGGCGTGGGCTCCATCGCGATCCAGCTGGCGCGGCATGCCGGATTCACGGTGATTGCCACCGCCTCGCGCCCGGAGAGCATCGAGTGGGTTCGCCAAATGGGCGCGCATCACGTGATCGATCATCACCAACCGCTGCAGCCGCAACTGCAGGCGCTGGGACTGGACACGGTGGACGCGGCGCTCAATCTGGCCGACACCGACCGCTACTGGCAGCCACTGGGCGAAGTGCTGGCGCCGCAGGGCCATGTGGGCCTGATCGTGGAGCCGCGCGGACCGTTGTCGATCGGCGACCCCTACAAATCCAAGTGCATCGGCATCCATTGGGAGCTGATGTTCACGCGCGCGCGCTACGCGACCGAGGACATGGTCGAGCAGCACCGTATCCTCAACCGGGCGGCCAGCCTGATCGATGCCGGCGAACTGCGCACCACGCATACCGAGACGCTGTCGCCGATCAATGCGCAGCAGCTGCGCGAGGCGCATCGTCGCCTGGAAAGCGGCAGCACGATCGGCAAGCTGGTGCTGGCCGGCTGGTAAGGCGGCCGGCGGGCCGCGGTCGCTGCCCCGATGCCCTGGTGCGAAGGCGCCTGCGCATCGGGGCGCGCCTGTGCGGGCGGCAGCACAGGCGTGGTGCCGAACGGGCGTCTGCAGCATCGGCGCGCCGCTGCATGCACCAGGACTTGCCGCCAGGCCGGTTTGCCGGCATCGTGCGCAATCCGTACGCCAGCGTATCCACATCATGTCTCCCGCCACCGGCCCCTCCGCCTTGTCTTTCCCGCACCTGTTCACCCCGCTCGACCTGGGCTTCACGCAATTGCGTAATCGGGTCCTGATGGGCTCGATGCACACGGGCCTGGAGGACCGCGCGCGCGACTTCCCCAAGTTGGCGGCGTATTTCGCCGAGCGCGCCGCCGGTGGCGTGGGCCTGATCGTGACCGGTGGGTTTTCGCCCAATGTGGTGGGCTGGCTCAAGCCATTCGGCGGCAAGTTATCCTGGCCGTGGGAAGTACGCCCGCATCGCCAGGTCACCCGCGCAGTCCACGAACACGGCGCCAAGATCTGCCTGCAGCTGCTGCACGCCGGGCGCTATGCGTACCACCCGCTGTCGGTTGCGCCGTCCAGGCTCAAGGCACCGATCAACCCGTTCACTCCGCGTGCGTTGTCGGCCGGCGCGGTGGACCGGCAGATCGCCGCGTATGCGCGTGCCGCGCGGCTGGCGCGCGAGGCAGGCTACGACGGCGTCGAGGTCATGGGCTCGGAAGGCTATCTGATCAACGAATTCACCGCCGCGCGCACCAATCGGCGCAGCGACGCCTGGGGCGGCGATGCCAGCAAGCGCATGCGCTTTGCGGTGGAGATCGTGCGGCGCATCCGCGAGGCCTGCGGGCCGGACTTCATCATCATCTACCGGCTGTCGCTGGTGGATCTGGTCGAAGACGGCAACCAATGGCAGGAAATCCTGGCGCAGGCGCAAGCGATCGAAGCGGCCGGCGCGACCATCATCAATTCCGGTATCGGCTGGCACGAAGCGCGCATTCCCACCATCGCCACCTCGGTGCCGCGCGCCGCGTTTGTCGGGGTCACCGCCAAGCTCAAGCCGCATCTGCGCATTCCGGTGGTGGCCACCAACCGCATCAACATGCCGGAGGTGGCCGAGCGCATCCTGGCCGACGGTGCCGCAGACATGGTGTCGCTGGCGCGGCCGCTGCTGGCCGACCCGCAGTGGACCAATAAAGCGCGCGCCGGGCAGTCGCACACCATCAATACGTGTATCGCCTGTAATCAGGCCTGCCTGGATCATGTTTTCGACAACAAGCTGGCCAGCTGCCTGGTCAACCCACGTGCCGCACACGAGACCGAACTCAACTACACCCCGACTGCCACGCCCAAGCGCGTCGCCGTGGTCGGGGCCGGCCCGGCCGGTCTGGCCTGCGCGACAGTGGCGGCAGAACGCGGGCACCGGGTGACCTTGTTCGAGGCTAGCGATGCGATCGGGGGGCAATTCAATGTCGCCAGGCGCATTCCGGGCAAGGAAGAATTCAACGAGACCTTGCGTTACTTCGGCCATCGTATCGAAGCGACCGGCGTGCAGCTGCGTCTGAACACCCCGGTACAGGCGGCCGATCTGAAAGACTTTGACGAAGTCGTGCTGGCAACCGGCATCGAGCCGCGCAAGGTGGATTTCCCCGGTGCCGATCATCCGATGGTGGTGAGCTACCTCGACGTGGTGCTGGGCCGCCACTTGGCCGCCGACAAGGTGGCGATCATCGGTGCCGGCGGCATTGGCTTTGATGTCGGTGAGTTTCTGGTGCACACCGGCCAATCGCCTGCGCTGGATCCGCAGCGCTGGATGGCCGAATGGGGCGTAGACCCGAACTTCGAAGCGCGCGGTGCGTTGACCAAACCGCAACCCGAGCGCGCCGCCCGCCAGGTCTGGTTGTTGCAGCGCAGCTCCGGTAAGCCTGGTGCACGCCTGGGCAAGACCACCGGCTGGATCCACCGCGCGACGCTCAAGGCCAAGGGCGTCAAGATGCTCGGCGGCGTGGAATATCTGGGCGTGGACGATGCCGGCCTGCGCATTCGCGTGGAAGGCAGCGAACAGCTGCTGGATGTCGGTACGGTGGTGGTGTGCGCCGGGCAGGAGCCGCGTCGCGAGTTGCTGGCTGCGCTGCAGGCCAATGGCCAGCAGCCGCATTTGATCGGTGGCGCGGACGTGGCGGCCGAACTGGATGCCAAGCGCGCGATCAACCAGGCAAGTCGGCTGGCCGCGACCCTGTAACGGGTTTTCGAAGACGGCGTCACCACGACGCCGTCGTTGTGTTCGCGTCCTGGCTGCACGACTGACGTGCATGCGGCGCGACCGACGCCGACATGCACGCGGATGTGGCGGTCTGCAACGCCCGTTCTTTTTCTTGTCGTGCGGCTCGGCGATATGTGCCCGATGCATCGTCACCGCGCGCACTGCCGCCTGCCATATTGCGTGCCTGCACGACAGCACATTTCGACACGCGCCTGCCTGGTAGACGGCCGGGCACTTCGCGCACCTGAAACGCGCTCGGGTCGATGCTTGTTTCTTGCGTTGTCGATTCGCAGTTACCGCGTGAGCATCAACGCGGTTATGGGATGCGAATACACCGCACGCTTTGTCACTTGGACAAGGAATTTCGAAAGCTGCATGCGCGCGCTGCCGACAGTGCGTGCTGCACTGACTGCAGCACCTGGCGCCTCATCGCCTCCTTCGCCTTGGCGTCCATTCGTTTTGAAACTTATGTGCCTGGCACTTCTGCACTTGAGCTTCTTCGTGCTCTTGCGCGCATAAGCAGGCGACCTCGGAACCCATCGCAACGCACTAGGGCGCATCCCTGGCGCATCGAATGATCGACGAGCTGTCGAAACATGGTCACGCATCCTCCGAACGTCATGCAGTGACGGAAATCGCGTCGTAATGGCAGATAGCTTTCGCTGCAGCGGATGGCGTCTGTGCTGCTTCCGATGGCGTTATCAGCAAGATGCGTCGAGACCGCGCATCTGTACGCATCCAAGATGATGTCTAAATCGCCAAGACTGCAGCACGACGATGTATCTCGGACACGTAGCACTTGCGCCATCGCTGGCGTCACCGCAACGCTCGTTTTTCTCGCGCATCCGTGGTCGATGTACGAAACCAATTGCGTAACTCAACTGGACAACACAACAACGCGTGACGAGCGCGTGTAAGAAAAATTCGCTTATGCGGAGGGTGCTTTTTTGGCCGCCAGGCGATCTTCCCAAACCAACGCGCAATGCCGCAGCGTGCGCGATGTGGCAAAAAATTCAGGCAACACAACAGTCGCTGCAACGATGCGACGCAGATGCGATGTTGCGATGCACGCGAGGCTTGTGTGCAGCGCCATGCGTTGCGGGCGGTTGCAGTCGTCAACCCCTCTCATTCAGCCGCGATTGTGTGATCGACGCCTACCTTGCGCCAACTTTTTGACCCACCGCATTTGGTGGGCGCCTTCGGCAGATGGTCTTTCGCCGAAGCATTTGGCGACCGGTGGCAGGTCGCCTCCCCATGACGCCAAGCCCTCTGCACTGGTGCATCCACATTGGATGCTCTGCGGACCGGCCCATACGGAGCAAGGAGTTCTATGAAACTTGTTTGGATACTCTGGCTGTCGCATGTGTTGCCGCAGCCAGCCGCAGATTCGCTGTGTTTGAGCACGACCGTCTATCTGGAAGCGCGCGACCAGACCTTGCGTGGCCAACAGGCCGTTGCAGAAGTTGCGTTGCGTCGCCTGGATAGTGGTTTGTGGGGCGATTCGATGTGTCAGGTGGTCACTGCACGCAAGCAGTTCGCGCCGACGATCGTCGCGCCAGGCACGCAGCTGAAGAACGACGATGCCTGGAACAAGGCATTGGGCGTGGCACTGGCGGCGCAGCGCAACTGGGCATTGCCGGTTGGCCAACGCAAGGAGATCGTGCCGGGCGCCAGCCACTTTGCCGCAAGCGCAATTGCGAGCCCCAGCTGGCGTAAGGCCTATCAGGTGGCCACCATCGGCGACCACACGTTCTATCGCGTGCAATCGCTGCGCCCGCGCAACGCGTCCTGAGCGCGGACTGTCGCGGTATCTCTGAGCGTCATACGTCGCTGGGATCGTTGATCATCGAGACGCAGTGCCGCTGCGTTTGACGTGTTTCAAGCGCCTATCTCAAGACGCTCATGCGTCGCATACAACGGACACACTGCACGCATGGCGATCGACCAGCGCGGCAGCAAGCCTTATCAGGCACCGACTCGCTTCCCGCGCCCGGACAGGTTGCAAAGAAGAGCCTGACCAGGCCGGAGCCGCCACGTGCGCGCTGCCAGTTCGGTGATGCCGTTCATATCGGCGCGACACCAGCGCGAGCGAGCCATGGGCCAATGAGCGGCGCCCTGCTGAAGCCCAATTCCCGCTGCGCGCTCCACACGGCATCGTCTGCCCGCTAAGCTTGGGTCTTCATTCCCGCGTGGATCGTCCATGAAGCTGTATACCAAGCCCGGCGCTTGTTCGCTGGCAGATCACATCGTGTTGCGTTGGTCGGGGCTGCCGTTCGACCTGAGCGTGGTCGATGCGGCAACGATGAAATCTCCAGAGTATCTGCGTCTGAATCCGGCAGGCTCGGTGCCATTGCTGATGGTCGACGATTGGGCACTGACCCAGAATGCAGCCATTCTCAATTACATCGCCGACATCGCACCACTCACCGGCCTATCCGGCGATGGCACCGCGCGCAGCCGTGCCGAGATCAATCGGTGGATCGCCTTCGTCAATGCCGACGTGCACCCCACCTTCAAGCCGATCTTCGGCAGCACCGCGTATCTGCAGGACCCGGCGCTGATTGCGCGCAGCCAGGACGATGCGCGCAGCAAATTGCGCACGCTGTACGAGCGCGTCGATGCGCATCTGCAAGGCCGCACCTGGCTCGCCAGCGACAGCCACACCGGTGCCGATGCGTATTTGTTCGTCACCTTGCTGTGGGCGCAGAAAGTTGCGGTGAATCTGGATGGATTGAATGCGCTGCAGGCGTTCGTGCAACGCATGCTGGCCGATGCCGATGTGCAGGCTGCACTCAAGGCCGAAGGCCTGGCCTGACCGCGCAGTCTCTGCCACGCGAGGCGCAATAAAAAAACGCCGGGCAATGCCCGGCGTTTTCATGACAGCAGTGACCGAATAACTCAGCCCAGCAGGTGCGCCACGCCGCTGCGCTCTTCTTCCAGCTCGGCCAGGGTCTTGTCGATGTACTTCTGGCTGAAGTCGTCGATCGGCAGATCCTTGACGATGGTGTACTTGCCATTTTCGGTGGTGACCGGGAAGCCGAACATCACGCCTTCCGGAATGCCGTAGGAGCCGTCCGACGGCACGCCCATCGTCACCCACTTGCCGTTGGTGCCCAGCACCCAGTCACGGATGTGGTCGATGGCGGCATTGGCGGCGGAGGCGGCCGAGGACAGGCCACGCGCTTCGATGATCGCTGCGCCGCGCTTGCCCACGGTCGGGATGAAGGTGGAAGCGTTCCACTCCTGGTCGTTGATCGCATCACCGACGGAGGCACCATCGGCGGTGGCGAAACGATAATCCGGGTACATGGTCGGGCTGTGGTTACCCCACACCGCCAGCTTCTCGATGCCGGCAACCGGCTTGCCGAGCTTGGCCGAGAGCTGGCTCAGCGCGCGGTTGTGGTCCAGGCGCAGCATGGCGGTGAAATTCTTCGGGTCCAGGTCCGGCGCCGACTTCATGGCGATGTAGGCGTTGGTGTTGGCCGGGTTGCCGACCACCAGCACCTTCACGTCGCGCTTGGCGACCTTGTTCAGGGCCGCGCCCTGTGCGGTGAAGATCTCCGCATTGGCCAGCAGCAGGTCCTTGCGCTCCATGCCCGGGCCGCGCGGACGCGAACCGACCAGCAGGGCGATATCAACGTCCTTGAAGGCCACTTCGGCGTCGTCGGTACCGACCATGCCGGCCAGCAGCGGAAACGCGCAGTCTTCCAGTTCCATCATCACGCCCTTGAGGGCGGCCTGGGCCTTCTCAATCGGCAGTTCAAGCAACTGCAGAATGACCGGCTGGTCCTTGCCCAGCATTTCGCCGGAAGCGATGCGGAACAGCAGGGCATAGCCGATCTGGCCGGCAGCGCCGGTCACAGCAACACGAACAGGTGCTTTCATGGGGTGTTTCCTCTGCTAAAAAACGTTGGTGGGGGTCGCACGCTGGCGGGGCGCAGGGCCTGGCGGCGCGCGTTGACAAGCGAACGGCCGCACATGGCGGCCGTTCGACGGGATGCGATCAGGCGGCGAGGATCTTGTTCCACTCCGCAACGCGGTCGGCTTTGGCGGCCAGCACGGCGTCGGTGTCGCCTTCGATGGTGAGCGTATTGATGGTGTCGCCCTGGGCAACGCTATCGACCACGTCCAGGCCCTGGGTGACCTTGCCGAATACGGTGTGCTTGCCGTCCAGCCACGGGGTGGCGGTGTGGGTAATGAAGAACTGGCTGCCGTTGGTGTTCGGGCCGGCATTGGCCATGGACAACACGCCGCGCTCGTGGCCCACGCCGTTGTTGGTCTCGTCTTCGAAACGGTAGCCCGGGCCGCCGCGGCCGGAACCTTCCGGACAACCGCCCTGGATCATGAAGTCGGCGATGACGCGATGGAAGCTCAGGCCGTTGTAGAAGCCGCGCTTGGCCAGGTTAACGAAGTTGGCAACCGTCAGCGGGGCCTTGTCCGGGTACAGCTCGACGACGATCGGGCCGCGGGAGGTGTCGAAAGTGGCGATCAGGGACATAGAAATCCTTGCAGGCTCTGGGGTGATCAATAGCCCGCTAGGATACACCCGGGTGCGTGGCCGGCCGCATGGGTACGACCATCGTTCAACGCTCCCGCCCGCCCGGCGCGCGGCCCGTCACGCTGGCTGAATGGGCGATCTGAATCGACTCCGGGCAATCGGCAACGGCAGCGCAACGAAACCGCTATAATGTCGGGCTTACCTCATCTCAAGACTGGCGCCAGACAGGGGCCCTTTCCGCATGTCTATCGAAAAACTCCGCAATATCGCCATCGTCGCGCACGTCGACCATGGCAAGACCACCCTCGTCGACTGCCTGCTGAAGCAGTCCGGCACCCTGTCCGAACGCACCGTGTTGGCTGAACGCGTGATGGACAGTAACGACCAGGAAAAGGAACGTGGCATCACGATCCTGGCCAAGAACACCGCCATCACCTGGCAGGGCAACCGCATCAACATCGTCGACACCCCCGGACACGCCGACTTCGGTGGCGAAGTCGAGCGCGTGCTGTCGATGGTGGACTCGGTGCTGATCCTGGTCGACGCGATGGACGGCCCGATGCCGCAGACCCGCTTCGTGACCCAGAAGGCCTTTGCGATGGGCTTCAAGCCGATCGTGGTGGTCAACAAGATCGACCGTCCCGGCGCACGCCCTGACTGGGTGATCGACCAGGTGTTCGACCTGTTCGACAAGCTCGGCGCCACCGACGAGCAGCTGGATTTCCCGATCGTCTACACCTCCGCACTGAACGGCTACGCCAGCCTGGATTCGGACGTGCGCGAAGGCGACATGACCCCGCTGTACGAAGCGATCATGCAGCACGTCTCGGCCCCGGACGTGGACCCGGACGGCCCGTTCCAGATGCGCATCAGCCAGCTGGACTACAACAACTTCGTCGGCGTGATCGGCATCGGCCGCATCCAGCGCGGCACGTTGAAGAAGAACATGCCGGTCAGCGTGATCGACCGCGAAGGCAAGAAGCGCCAGGGCAAGGTGCTGCAGGTGCTGGGCTTCCTGGGCCTGGAGCGTATCGAGCAGGACACCGCCGAGGCCGGCGACATCGTGGCCATCTCCGGCATCCAGGAACTGACCATCTCCGACACCGTGTGCGCGCTCGATCATCCCGAAGCGCTGCCGGCGCTGACCGTGGACGAACCGACCATCTCGATGACCTTCCAGGTCAACAACTCGCCGTTCGCCGGCAACAAGGACCTGTCCGGGGGCAAGTTCCTGACCAGCCGCCAGCTGCGCGACCGCCTGGACCGCGAGAAAGTGCACAACGTGGCGCTGAAGGTCGAGGAAGGCTCGGACGCCGACAAGTTCCTGGTCTCCGGCCGTGGCGAGCTGCACCTGTCGGTGCTGATCGAAAACATGCGTCGTGAAGGCTACGAGCTGGCCGTGTCGCGTCCGGAAGTGATCATCAAGGAAATCGACGGCAAGTTGATGGAGCCGATCGAGCAGCTGGTGGTGGACATCGAAGAACAGCACCAGGGCGGCGTGATGGAAAAGCTGGGCACCCGCAAGGGCCAGCTGAAGAACATGGAGCCCGACGGCAAGGGCCGCGTGCGTCTGGATTACATGATCCCGGCGCGTGGCCTGATCGGCTTCCAGAACGAATTCCGCACCCTGACCCAGGGCTCGGGCCTGCTGTTCCACGTGTTCGACCACTACGGTCCGAAGGAACAGGGCGCCATCGCCAAGCGCCAGAACGGCGTGATGATTGCCAATGCACCGGGTGCGACCCCGGCGTATGCCTTGGGGCCGCTGGAAGAGCGTGGCCGCCTGTTCGCCGCCGAAGGCGACAACGTGTACGAAGGCCAGCTGGTGGGTATCCACTCCAAGGACAACGACCTGACCGTCAACGCGATCAAGACCAAGCCGCTGACCAACATGCGCGCCTCGGGCAAGGACGATGCGATCAAGCTGACCCCGGCGATCAAGTACACGCTGGAACAGGCGCTGGACTTCATCGAGGACGACGAGCTGGTGGAAGTCACCCCGAAGGAAATCCGCCTGCGCAAGAAATTCCTGACCGAAAGCGACCGCAAGCGCGCTGGCCGTTCGGGCTGAGTTGTTGAGCTGACGCGTGAGTAACAAACCCTATAGCCCGGATCCGCGCGCGCATCCGGGACTGCATGTGATCGCCTTGCTTGAGGCGGTCAAGGGGACGCTTGCGCTGTTGGCGGCGACGGGCCTGGAAATTCTGGGCCCGCTCCCGCTGCAAAACGCGGTCATCACCCTGATCCGCCGCTTCAACCTGGACCCCGACCACGGCGCACTGCCGTCGTTGCTCAAGACCATCAGCCCCGATGCGGTGCATCTGGCCGCTGCCGCCATGCTGGCCTATGGCCTGCTGCATGTGGTGGAAGCCTGGGGTCTGTGGCGTGCCAAGGCCTGGGCCTCGGTGCTGGGCTGCCTGTCGGCGGCCATCTATCTGCCTTTCGATATCTACGCCATCGTGCGTCATCCCGGCTGGACCGCCTGGGGCGTGCTGGCGATCAACCTGCTGGTGGTCGGCGTGCTGGCACGCGACCTGGTGCGACGCCGCCGTCGCTGAGCCTGCCTGCCCGTTGGCGGGCACGTCCTTACGTTGTCACCCCGACGCAGCGCCGTTAGCCTGCGACTTCTCCCCGGGGACGACCATCCATGCGATCCACCCTTTTGTCCTTCGCGCTGCTTGCCGCGCTGTGCGGCTGTGCGCATGCCGATGATCCGTCGCGTTCTGCGGCCAGCGCTGCCGACGCGTCCACCGCCCACCCTCTCGATCTGAGCGAGGCCGACGTGGCCGGCCTGCAGGCGCGCATGGCCAGCGGCCAGAGCAGCAGCCTGCAACTGACGCGCGCGTATATGCAGCGTATTGCCGGCATCGATCGCGCCGGCCCCTGGCTCAACGCGGTGATCGAACTCAATCCACAGGCCGAAGCCGACGCACGCGCCCTGGATGCCGAACGCAAAGCCGGCCACGTGCGTGGGCCGCTGCACGGCATCCCGGTGCTGCTCAAGGACAATATCGACGCGCTGCCGATGGTCAACAGCGCCGGCTCCCTCGCCCTGGCCGAGTTCCGCCCCGCTCGCGATGCGTTTATGGTGCAGCGCCTGCGCACCGCCGGCGCGGTGATCCTGGGCAAGACCAACCTCAGCGAATGGGCCAATTTCCGCTCCACCCAATCCAGTTCCGGCTGGAGCGGACGCGGAGGGCTCACGCGCAATCCATATGCGCTGGATCGTAATCCCTGCGGCTCCAGTGCCGGCACCGGTGCGGCCATCGCGGCCAGCCTGGCCACCGTCGGCATCGGGACCGAAACCGATGGCAGCATCACCTGTCCGGCATCGGTCAACGGCCTGGTCGGGCTCAAGCCGACCGTTGGCCTGGTCAGTCGCGACGGCATCATCCCAATTTCCGCCAGTCAGGACACCGCCGGCCCGATGACCCGCAGCGTCGCCGATGCGGCTGCAGTGCTGCAGGCCATCGCCGCACCCGACCCGCAGGACCCCGCCACCGCCAAGGCACCGGCGACCAGCGTCGATTATCTCGCCTACCTGAAACCCGACAGCCTGCGTGGCGCGCGCCTGGGCCTGTTGCGCAACCCGCTGCGCGAGGATCCGGCAATCGCCGCGGCGCTCGACCGCGCCGTGCGCACCCTGCGTGACGCTGGCGCCACCGTGGTCGAGACCGCCCTGGTCACCGATGGCAAGTGGGATGCTGCAGAGCAGATGGTCTTATTGGTCGAATTCAAGGCCGGCTTGAACGCGTATCTGCAGAACCACCACGCGCCTGTGGCGAACCTGGAGCAGTTGATTGCGTTCAATCGCAAGCACGCGCAGCGCGAAATGCCGTACTTCAGGCAGGAATTGTTCGAACAGGCGCAGGCAGCGCCCGGTCTCGACGATGCGGGGTATCTGAGCGCGCGCGCCAACGCCAAGCGGTTGGCGGGGCCGGAAGGCATCGACGCAGCCTTGAAGGCAGATCGCCTGGATGCCTTGATCGTGCCCACGACGGGCGCGGCGTGGATCACCACACTCGGCAAGGGCGATACCTTCCCCGGCGCCGGCTATGGTGCCGCGGCGGTGGCCGGCTATCCAAGCCTGAGCGTGCCGATGGGACAGACCCAGGGCTTGCCACTGGGCCTGTTGTTCATGGGCACGGCCTGGAGCGAGCCGCGCCTGATCGAGCTGGCGTATGCATACGAGCAACACAGCCATGCGCGCTTTACGCCTGGCTATGCGCCGAGTGCGCCGGCTGCGCCAGGTGGGGCCACGTCAGGCACGATACCCGTCGCGCCTGCGCCCGGTTCGCACCAGCATGATTGACCGCCGTTATACCTGGCGCCCAAGAAGGATGCCCCGGCGGGTGCTTGTGCAACTGCCTGCCGAACACATTCGATGCCGGCAGTTGCGCAATACCACCCGATAAAAGCAGTCCCACAAACGCAACGAGCGTCGCCAGGCGGCGTGGGCGGCGCGCAAGAACCGCCTGTCCGCGGAATACATGCCGGTTTCGGGCACCGGCCGCACGCGCCTGGCAGGGATGCAGTCGTTTTCTTGGCGCGCTAGATGCTGGCCGCAGGCTCGCCGTCTTCTGCGCCCGGCGAGCGCACGCTCTCCTGTGCAATCGGCTCGGCAGGGCGTGATGGCGTTCTTTCCTGCGTTGCGATTTCGGCGCGCAGCCTCGGCAAGGCATACGCATGCTCGCGGGTCAGGAAATCGATCATGCGTTCGCGCACCAGGCAGCGCAGATCGAAGGCATCGCCGGAATTGCGCGCGCTCACCAGCAGTCGCACCTGGATGGTGTTGTCGCTGGTGTCGGTAATCTGGGTCACGCACACGCGGCCGTCCCATAGCGGTTCGCTGTGGCAGATACGCTCCAGTTCCGCACGTACCGCTGCAATCGGCGTACGGTAATCCAGCCACAGGAACGCGGTGCCGAGCAGATCGGCACTGCTGCGCGTCCAGTTCTGAAATGGGTTTTCAATCCACCAGGTCAGCGGCACCACCATGCGGCGCTCGTCCCAGATCCGCACCACCACGTACGAGCTGCCGATCTCTTCGATGCGGCCCCACTCGCCTTCCACGATCACTACGTCATCCAGGCGAATCGGCTGGGTCAGTGCAATCTGCAAACCGGCGATCAGGTTGCCGAACACCGGTTTGGCCGCGATACCGGCCACCAGCCCGATGATGCCGGCCGACGCCAGCAAGGTCTTGCCGATCTGGCGTACCTGCGGGAAGGTCAGCAGCACCACCGAAATGCCGAGCAAGATCACCGTGCCCATCAGCACGCGGCTCAGCACCCGCGTCTGGGTCTGGATGCGCCGCGCGGTGAGGTTGTCCGACACCTCGATCGGATTGCTGCGCAAGATCGCCGCCTCGCCGGCGGCCACCGCGCGTACCAGCAACCAGGTGACGCAGCCGACGATTCCCAGGTGCAGCAGATGCTGCACCGCTGCCAGCGCCTTGCCGGCCAACGGGGTCGCTTCGGTGGCAACCCCCAGAAACAACAGCGGCAAGATAAACGCCGCCGGTAGCGTGATCACGCGAATGATGCGCGCACGGCGGTAGTCGCGACCCTGCATGCGGCGAAACAGCCACAGCATCAACGACCAGGTGACGATGCCCGCCAGCAGCGAGGCACCGAGCGGAATTGCATATTCGCGGATGACGTTCCAATCGGCAGTCAAACCGTTCCTCCTGTGGGGGGGGAAAGAGGGATGGCTGCCAGAGCATGCCGCACGCGGCATGAGCATCACGTCATGCGCACACGTTGATCATCCGCCCAGCGGCTGCGAAGCCACCTGTTGTTGCTTGCGCACGATCGCCATCGCAATTTCCAGCGACTGTTCGTAGTTCAGCCGCGGATCCACGCTGGAGCGATACGCCCGTTCCAGATCGCGCTCGGTGAGCTCGCGCGCACCGCCGGTGCATTCGGTGACATCTTCGCCGGTAAGTTCCAGGTGCACGCCGCCCAGCCGCGTGCCGGCAGCCGCATGTAGGTCGAAGGAGGTCTCCACTTCGTTGCGGATATTGTCGAAACGCCGCGTTTTATAGCCATTTCCGGTGCTTTCGGTATTGCCATGCATCGCATCGCACACCCACAGCACCCGCCGCCCGTCGCGCTTTACCGCATCCAGCAACGGCGGCAACTTGTCGGCGATCTGCGCCGCGCCCATGCGATGGATGAAGCTCAAACGCCCGGGCTCGTCCTCGGGATTGAGCACATCGATCAGGCGCAGCAGCTGGTCCGGCTGCACCGACGGCCCCACCTTGATCGCGATCGGGTTACGCACGCCACGCAGGTATTCCACGTGCGCGCCATCCAGCGCGGCCGTCCTCATCCCGATCCACGGGTAGTGCGTGCTGAGATTGAACCAGCCCCACTGACGCGGCACCTGACGGGTCAGGCCTTCTTCGTACGGCAGCAACAACGCCTCGTGCGAGGTGTAGAAATCGATGCGATTGAGGTTGTACACCTCTGCCCCGGACAGCGTTTCCATGAAGCGCACGGCGTCGCCGATCGAGGCAACCATCTTCTGGTAGTCCGCCGCCAGCGGCGAATAGCCCACCCAGTCCAGATTCCAGTATTCGGGGTGATGCAGGTCGGCGAAGCCGCCGTCGATCAACGCGCGCACGAAGTTCATCGTCATTGCCGAGCGCGAATGTGCGGTGATCATGCGGCGCGGGTCGGGCACGCGCGCGGCCTCGGTGAAGGCCGGCGCATTGATCACATCGCCGCGATAGCTCGGCAAGGTCACGCCATCGCGCGTTTCGGTGTCGGCCGAGCGCGGCTTGGCGTATTGCCCGGCAAAGCGACCCACCCGCACCACTGGCAAATGCAGGCCGTGCACCAGCACCAGGCTCATTTGCAGCAGCACCTTCAAACGGTTGGAGATGGTGCCCGATTCGCAATCGCTGAAATTTTCGGCGCAATCGCCACCCTGCAGCAGGAAGCGCTTGCCTTCCTGCGCTTCGGCCAGCTGGCGCTTGAGCGCAAAGATTTCCCACGAGGTCACCAGCGGCGGCAGCCGCCCCAACTCGTGCATGGCCGCCTGCAGCGCGTTCTCATCCGGGTACACCGGCAGCTGCAATGCAGGTTTGCCGCGCCAGCTGTCCGGCGCCCACGCTGCGGCGGCCGAATCGGTAGCGGAAGTGGCAGCGGAAAGATTCATGAAAGGACTCCTAGGCAGCCTGCGATGTTCGCAGAGCCGGAACGCTACGCAAAGCGCCTGGAGGCCAATGGCACCGAATTGCCGCCGCGTCCGTCCGACGTGCGGTCGCGCGCCGGCCCTTTCGACCTGAACAGCAAACAACATCGCTCGTCGAGCCATGACTTTCGACCTACGCTAGCGCTCGCCAAAGCGCTCAACGTTACAAAATAACAACACCCTCCCCTCACCCGCCTCGCGAAACTGCCATGACTCCTCGTCTTCTGTCTGCTGCCACCGCCGCCGCCCTGCTGGCCGCCCCCATCGGTGCGGCGTTTGCCGCCGATGCCGACTCCGAACGCACGACCGATCTGGACACGGTCAACGTGATCGCCAAGCTCGAGGCGGCGCGCAATGCCCTGTCACCGGACATCGGCAGCAGCCAATTTGCCATCACCGCTGACGATATCGATCGCCTGCCGCTCGGCGCGGCGACTCCACTCAATCAGGTCCTGCTGCAGGCGCCGGGCGTGGTACAGGATTCCTACGGCGGCATTCACGTCCGCGGCGACCACGCCAACCTGCAGTACCGCATCAACGGGGTGATGATTCCCGAATCCATCTCCGGTTTCGGCCAGAGTCTGGAGCCGCGCATCATCAAGAACCTCAAGCTGCTCGATGGTGCGCTGCCGGCGCAGTTCGGCGACCGCACCGCAGCCGTGGTCGACATCACCACCAAGAGCGGTGCCGAACTCGGCAATGGCGGCAGCGTCGGCATCACCGCCGGCTCATTCGGCACCATCAACCCCAACGCCTCGCTGTGGGGCAGCAGCGGGCGTTGGAGCTGGTTCGTCAGCGGCGATTACGACCAGAACAAGAATGGCCTGGAAAACCCGGTCGACAGCCTCAACCCCATCCACGACAAAACCCATCAGGGCAAGGGCTTCGCCGATCTGACCTACCTGGTCAACGAGAACACCCGTCTCAGCCTGCTGGTCGGCTACGCGAACAACCGCTTCCAGATCCCCAACAATCCGGGGCAGACGCCAGCCTTCGATTACCTGGGCACCACCGATTTCGACTCCTCGCGCCTGGACGAGAACCAGCGCGAAAACACCCGTTTCGGCACCCTGGCCCTGCAAGGCACGCTCGGCGACACCAACTATCAGCTCTCCGCCGGCCAGCGTTACAGCAGCGTCGCCTTCTCCCCCGACGTCGCCGGCGACCTGATCTTCAACGGCATCGCCTCGCGGGTGGACCGCAGCAACCGCGCCAATACCGTGCAGGCGGACTTCGCAACGCCATGGGGCGGCTCGCATACGCTGCGCTACGGCGTGTACGGCAATTTCGAACACGCCATCGCCAGCAACAATTCGTCTGTCTTCCCTGCCAACGACGACGGCAGCCAGAGCAGCAACGTGCCGCTGTTCATTCCCGACGGCAGCCGTTTCCATGCCAGCACCTACGCGCTCTACCTGCAGGACGAGTGGAAGATCGGCGAAGATTGGACCGTCAATTACGGGTTGCGCGGCGACAAGTACAAGGCCTTCGGCACGACCGAAGGTCAGCTCAGCCCGCGCCTGGGCGTCATCTGGCGCGCCACCGACAGCACCACCGTGCATGCCGGATACGCGCGTTATTTCACCCCACCGGCCAGCGAGCTGATCTCCACCAGCGACATCGCGCTCTACGACGGCACCACCAACCAGCAGTCGGCCGGTGACGGTCCGACCACGCCACTGAGCGAACGTAGCGACTACTACGACCTGGGCATCTCGCAAGTGGTCACCGACCATCTGACGCTTGGCCTGGACACCTATTACCGCAAGGCCGACCGGCTGCAGGACGAAGGCCAGTTCGGTGCCGCCTATATCTATTCCACCTTCAATTACCGCTATGGCCGCATCCGCGGCGCCGAATTCAGCGCCGACTACACCAACGGGCCAGTGACGGCATATTTCAACCTCGCCTACAGCAAAGCCATGGGCAAGCGGGTCATGACCAGCCTGTACAACTTCGATCCGGATGCGCTGGCCTACACCTACGACAACTGGATCCACCTGGATCACGACCAGAAGCTGACCTCGTCCGGCGGCATCAACTACGCCTTCAGCGAAGGCAGCAAGGTCGGCCTCAACTATCTGTTCGGCAGCGGCTTGCGCACCGATACCGACACCGTGCCCAACGGCGCCTCGCTTCCGTCGTACTTCCAGTTGAATGCCAGCGTCGGCCACGACTTCGACGTCAATACGCATCCGCTGCATGTGCAACTGGCCGCGGTCAATGTCCTCAACCGCAGCTACCAGTTGCGCGATGGCGGCGGTATCGGCGTCTTCGCGCCGCAGTGGGCGCCGCGCCGCGGCGTCTATGTGAGCCTGCAGCAGGACTTCTGACGCGGTGCAAGGCAGCGAATGGACCGGAACAATACCGGCCCATTCGTTGCCGAAGTCCGATGACCAAGCCTGCAGCACGGCTGGCCACGCTGCGGACCGCCTGCATGGCTGATGCGCATCGTTTGGCAGACACGTAAATATCGGCTTATCGATTGAAGCAATGCCGCGATCCACCAGCGCTAGCCAGCGGAAAGAGCCAGGAATCAGTCACGTCTTCAATGTCGTTCTTGGCGCTCGCGGTCGACACGCCGCAGACGCATGCAAGCGGCAGCAACGGCATCCAGTATCAATGCCAGGAAGCAGACGCGTCGAGCAAGCGCAGCGCAGGGCGGGCGCCTTGCGACGAATCAAGCCGCCTGACCTGCAGCGGATCAGGCGGCCCTTCAACCGCAAACCGCGCAGCAGCCTCGCCTGAGCAGCGCACAGCGCCCGTTGCCCATCACGATCCCACTGCACGCCTACAAGGCTGCCGCAGGGCTTTGCGAGGCGCTAGACCTGCCATGCGTCAGTGATGGACCGAGCTACGCCGCGCCTTGAAGCCCGCGTACAGCGCCCACAACGCCAACCCCACGAACCACACCATGCTCCACATGGGCATGCTCAACCCGAGGAAGCGCCAATCGATATTGCCGCAATCGCCGGTGCCGGTCAGCACGGTGCGGAACACCTCGAAGGGCCCCATGGTCTCGCTCAGAAAGCTCAACGGCGGCCCGCACGAAGACATCATGTCCTTGGGCCGGATCTGCACCCACACATGCCGCGCAGCGATGCCCATGCCCACGCCCGCGGCGATGAAACTCAAGACCCCATAGACCTTGCGCCCGGCGGCGGCACGCGGCCCATGCAGCGCGCCGAGCAGAAAAAACATGGCCAGCGCCGCGAAGGCGATCCGTTGGAAGATGCACAGCGGGCAAGGCTCCAGACCCAGATGCAACTGCACATAGATCGCGTAAGCCAGCAATCCTGCGCATGCAAGAAAGCCCAGCAGAAACTGCGCCCGGAAACTCCAGCGAAATGGATTCATCGTCACTGCTTGCCTTGGGTCAAGTCGTCGATTATCAGCCATCGCCACGGCCGTGACCACGCATGACTGAGCGGGCAGTCCAATCGCGCGAGCGTCTGCTGCTTGTGCGCTGCAGCGCCGCCGCGGCACGGGGTGACACGCATGCGATGTCCGAAAGACCAGGGCCCACCGCACGCCCACCCGCGAGCGGCAATCCAGAGCCCGCAAGCCGTCGTCGACCAAGCGGAAGGAGATTGCAATTGGCCGAGCAAGCAGCAGTAGCTGCACTGGATCATAGGCTTTGGCGGCGTCGCCCTGCTTGCTGCGTAACGCACACATCCACGCGCACGCACGCGTGCCCGTGCAGTCGACAGCCGTCGGCAGACACGCAGTTTCAAGCAGCCTACAAAAAAGCCCGGCGTCAGCCGGGCTTCTTCGAGAATCTGTGCAGCAGCGATCCGATTACTCGGCCACTTCTTCGGCAACGACCGGACGGTCGACCAGCTCGACATACGCCATCGGCGCATTGTCGCCGGCACGGAAGCCGGCCTTCAGGATGCGCAGGTAGCCGCCGGGACGGGTCGCGTAACGCGGGCCCAGTTCGACGAACAGCTTGCCCACGGCTTCCTTGTCGCGCAGGCGAGCAAACGCCAAACGACGATTGGCAACGCCATCGACCTTGCCGATGGTGATCAGCGGCTCGGCGACGCGACGCAGTTCCTTGGCCTTCGGCAAGGTGGTCTTGATCAGCTCGTGCTTGAACAGCGAGGCGGCCATATTGCGGAACATGGCTTCGCGATGCGCGCTGGTGCGGTTGAACTTACGGCCGGATTTCTGGTGACGCATGAGTATGGTTTCCTAGGGAATGTTGAGACTGCTTGAGAAACGTTGTCGCCATCCTGGCGCTGTTGAATGGACTGCGGTTGGTCCGAGCCGGCCGTCCTTGAACCGGATGTCATCGCAGGCTTTAACCCGTCGATGTAGAAAACAAACATGGGCGCCCGAAGACGCCCATGCCTTGATGCATTAACCAAGCATGCCGTGCTGGGCGACACCGGCCGGCGGCCAGTTCTCCAGCTTCATGCCCAGCGCAAGGCCGCGCTGTGCCAGCACTTCCTTGATTTCTGTCAGCGACTTCTTGCCCAGATTCGGGGTCTTGAGCAGCTCGACTTCGGTCTTCTGGATCAGATCGCCGATGTAGTAGATGCTCTCGGCCTTGAGGCAGTTGGCCGAACGCACGGTCAGCTCAAGGTCGTCGATCGGGCGCAGCAGCACCGGATCCACGCCGCTGGCAGCCGGCTTGGCCGCACCGCGATCGCGGTGGGTGAAATCGCCGAACACCGACAGCTGATCGCTGAGGATGTCGGCGGCGGTGCGCACGGCTTCCTCGGCATCGATCGTGCCGTTGGTTTCGATATCGATGACCAGCTTGTCGAGGTCGGTACGCTGTTCGACGCGCGCAGCTTCCACGGCGTAGGCAACGCGACGCACCGGCGAGAACGACGCATCCAGCATCAGACGACCGATGGTGCGGGTCTCTTCATCCGGGCGACGACGCGCAGCAGCCGGCTGGTAGCCAAAGCCACGCTCGATCTTCAGGCGCATGTTCAATGCGGTGTCTTTGGTCAGGTGGCAGATCACGTGGTCGCCGTTGATGATCTCAACGTTGTGATCGGTCCTGATGTCTGCCGCAGTGACCGTACCCGGACCCTGCTTGGACAACGACAGCGTGGCGCTGTCGCCACTGTGCATACGAATCGCCACGTCTTTCAGGTTCAGCAGGACGTCAAGCACGTCTTCCTGCAAACCTTCCACCGTGGTGTACTCATGCAGCACGCCGTCGATCTCGACCTCGGTGATCGCAAAACCGGGGATCGACGACAACAACACACGACGCAGGGCATTGCCCAGCGTGTGCCCGTAACCGCGCTCCAAGGGTTCGATCACGACCTTGGCGCGGTTGTCGGTAAGACGTTCGATCTGCGGACCACGGGGGCGCAGAACCTGGTTGGCGGTAACCGTCATGTTGCGGGGTCTCCTGCGAACCTCCGGCAGTACCGGAGGTTCTCCAATGTGAATTACTTCGAATACAACTCGACGATCAGCGCTTCGTTGATATCCGAAGGCAGGTCAGCGCGATCCGGAACGGCCTTGAACACGCCGCTGAACTTCTTCGAATCGACTTCAACCCACGACGGCGTCATGTCGTGCTGCTCAGCCACGGTCAGGGCTTCCTGCACGCGGAGCTGCTTCTGTGCCTTTTCCGACAGCGTGATCGCATCGCCAGCCTTGATCTGGTACGAGGCCAGATTCACCGACTTGCCGTTGACCAGCACGCCACGGTGCGACACCAGCTGGCGCGCGGCCGGACGGGTGACGGCAAAGCCCATGCGGTAGCAGACGTTGTCCAGACGGGTTTCCAGCAACTGCAGCAGGTTCTCGCCGGTGTTGCCCTTCTTGGTCGAGGCCTTCTTGTAGTAGTTGCGGAACTGACGTTCCAGCAGACCGTAGATACGCTTGACCTTCTGCTTTTCGCGCAGCTGGGTTGCGTAGTCGGAGAGCTTGCCCTTGCGAGCCGCACCGTGCTGGCCGGGCTTCTGCTCAAGCTTGCACTTGGAGTCCAGCGCACGCGCCGGGCTCTTGAGGGAAAGGTCGGCGCCTTCGCGACGCGCGAGCTTACAGGTAGGACCGATATAACGAGCCATTTCTTATCGCTCCCTTTAGACGCGACGCTTCTTCGGCGGACGGCACCCGTTGTGCGGGATTGGCGTCACGTCGATGATGTTGGTGATCTTGTAGCCCACGTTGTTCAACGAACGCACGGCCGACTCACGGCCCGGACCCGGACCCTTGATACGCACTTCCAGCGACTTCACGCCGTAATCGAGCGCAGCGCGGCCAGCCTTCTCGGCGGCAACCTGGGCAGCGAACGGGGTCGACTTGCGCGAACCACGGAAACCGGCGCCGCCGGACGTAGCCCACGACAGCGCGTTGCCCTGGCGATCGGTGATGGTGACGATGGTGTTGTTGAACGAAGCGTGGACGTGAGCGACGCCGTCAGTGATGACGCGCTTGATCTTCTTCTTCGTTTTCTTTTCTGCTGGCTTGGCCATGATCTATCCCTTACTTCCTGATCGCCTTGCGCGGACCCTTACGGGTGCGGGCGTTGGTACGGGTGCGCTGACCACGCAGCGGGAGACCACGGCGATGACGCAGACCGCGATAGCAGCCCAGGTCCATCAGTCGCTTGATCGCGATACCGATTTCGCGGCGCAGGTCGCCTTCGACGACATACTTGCCGACTTCGGCGCGCAGGCGCTCGATTTCGGGTTCGGACAGATCACGAATCTTCGTGGTCGAGGTAACGCCTGCGGATTCGCAGAGCTTCTTCGAACGGGTACGGCCGATGCCGTAGATGCTTTGCAACCCGACCCAGACGTGCTTCTGGGCTGGCAGGTTGACGCCTGCAATACGCGCCATGACGCGATTCTCCAACTGAGTGATGGCCCGACAGCGCCCAGGCGCCATCCGGCAGGATGGATCAAAAGTGAACTCGGAATTATAGCAAGGCCTCGGATTGCTTTGAAGCCCGTGGAACCAGAGGTTCCATGGACCCGGCGTGGGGAGTGTGCCCTCGCTCCGGCGCCGGACGGTGTTGATCCAGAAAACTGCTCCGAATCGCCTGTGCTACTCCCGCACAGGACCACCCCGTCACACCCGCGCGCGAGACGTCGCGCGAGCCGCCCTTCTGATCGGAAGATCGTGGCCCGGGAACCAGGCCGTCTTCACGCAATGACGATCTAGTGTACCACTTAACCGCGCGCAAGACCGCCGCGTGAGCCGCCCTTGAGGTTGGCCTTCTTCAGCAAGCTCTCATACTGGTGCGACATCAGATGCGCCTGAATCTGCGCAATGAAGTCCATCACCACGACCACTGCAATCAACAGCGAGGTGCCGCCGAAGTGGAACGAGGTGCCGAGCTGCGTGCGCATGATTTCCGGCAACAGGCACACGATCACCAGGTACAGCGAACCGGCCGCGGTCAGGCGCGTCAGCACGCCATCGACGTAGTCGGCGGTGGCCTTGCCAGGACGGATGCCCGGAATCAGCGCGCCCGACTTCTTGAGGTTGTCGGCGGTTTCCTGCGAGTTGAACACCAGCGCAGTGTAGAAGAACGCAAAACCGATGATCAGCGCAGCGAAGACCAGCATGTGCACCGGCTCACCGGGCCCAAGCGCGTTGGCGATCTTCTGCAGCCAAGACCCCACCCCACCCGACGCCGCCTGGCCCGACCACATCGACAGCGTCGCCGGGAAAGCGAGGATGCTGGACGCAAAGATCGGCGGAATCACGCCGGCCATGTTGAGCTTGAGCGGCAGGAACGAGGTCTGGTTCATGTACGCATTGCGACCGCCCTGGCGGCGCGCGTAGTTGACCGTGATCCGGCGCTGCCCACGTTCGACAAATACGACGAACAGCGTGAACGCCAGGATCGTGATGACGATCAACAGCAGCGAAATGAAGCTCAGATTGCCTTCGCGAAAAGCTTCGACCGTCTGGATGGCCGCCGACGGCAGGCCAGCCACGATGCCGGCAAAGATGATCAGCGACACGCCGTTACCGATGCCGCGCTCAGTGACCTGCTCGCCTACCCACATCAGGAAAATGGTGCCAGCGGTCAATGCGATCACCGCGGTGAGCACGAAGCCCATGCCCGGCGCATACACCACCGGAGCGCCACCGGGCGCGGTCTGATTCTGCAGTGCCAGCGCGATACTGCCGCCCTGCACCACAGCCAGCAACACCGCACCGATGCGCGAATACTGGGTGATCTTGCGTCGACCCGACTCGCCTTCCTTCTGCATCGCCTTGAGGGCGGGAAAGATATGCGTGGCCAACTGGATCACGATCGACGCCGAGATGTACGGCATCACGTTCAACGCAAAAATACTGAAACGGTGCAGGGCGCCGCCCGAGAACATGTTGAACATGTCCACGATGCCGCCGCCCTGCGCCTGCATCAACGAAAGCATGGCATCGGGATTCACGCCCGGCACCGGCACATAGCAGCCGATGCGATAGACGATCAATGCCCCGAGGACGAACAGTAGCCGCTGGCGAAGTTCCGTGAACTTGCCGAGCCCGCCACCGAGGTTACCAATGCCAGCCTGCGCCATCTGCCGATTACTCCTCTACGCTGCCGCCGGCAGCTTCGATTGCCGCCTTGGCGCCTGCGGTTGCCGCAACGCCCTTCAGCACGAACTTCTTGCTCAGCTCGCCCTTCAGCACGATCTTCGCCTTCTTGGCGCGGCTCGGGACCAGATTGGCCGCACGCAGCGCTGCGAAGTCGACATCGCCGGCATCCAGCTTGTCCAGCTGGTAGGACAACACTTCTGCGGTATCGCGCGCCATCTTGGAGCGGAAACCGATCTTCGGCAGACGGCGCTGCATCGGGGTCTGGCCGCCCTCGAAGCCGGCCTTGATCTTGCCGCCGCCCTTACGAGCGAACGAGCCCTTGTGACCGCGACCAGCGGTCTTGCCGAGGCCCGAACCGATACCACGACCGACGCGGGTGCGCTCGGTACGGGCGCCGTCGGCCGGCTTGAGGTCATTAAGACGCAGAGTCATGGGATTACTCCTCAACCTTGACGAGGTAATGAACCGTATTGATCAGGCCACGCACCTGCGGGCTGTCCTTCAGTTCACGCACATCGTTCAGCTTATTCAGGCCCAACGCACGCACCGACAGGCGGTGACGCGACTGGGTTCCACGCAGGCCACGCACCAGGCGCACCTTCACGGTCTTGTTGGTGTCCTTAGCCATGGTTGAGCTCCTCCACCTTCTTGCCGCGCTTGGCCGCAACGCGTGCCGGCGACTGCACTTCCGACAGACCCTTCAGGGTCGCACGGACCAGGTTGATCGGATTACGCGAACCGACAGCCTTGGCCAGCACGTTCTTGACGCCAACCGCTTCCAGCACAGCGCGCATGGCGCCGCCTGCGATGACGCCCGTACCTTCCGAAGCCGGCTGCATGTAGACGCGTGCTGCGCCATGGCCCGACTTGACGGCATGCCACAAGGTGCCGTTGTTCAGATCGACAGTGGCCAGATTCTTGCGCGCCTGCTCCATCGACTTCTGGATGGCAACCGGCACTTCGCGCGCCTTGCCATAACCGAAACCGACCTTGCCCAGACCATCGCCGACCACGGTCAGCGCGGTGAAGGTGAACTGGCGACCGCCCTTGACCGTCTTGCTGACGCGATTGACCGCGACCAGCTTTTCGATCATGCCATCGTCGACTTTCTCTTCGCGGTTACGGTCGCGATCACGACCCCGCGGTGCACGTTCTTCTGCCATCTTGATTCCTTGATTGATTGAGTATGTACGGCTCGAAGCCGCTTATGGTTGTGAAGTGAAGCGGTGTTCCCGGCACCGTTGCAAAAGAACGGGACGGTCCGGCATCTCCCTGCCGGCGGTATCGCGAAGGTGGTCGATGACCACCTCCGCAGCAGTGCTTTAGAACTGCAGGCCACCTTCGCGCGCAGCGTCGGCAAGCGCCTTGATGCGGCCGTGGTAGCGGTAGCCCGAGCGGTCGAATGCGACCTTCTCGATGCCCGCAGCCTTGGCGCGCTCGGCGATCAGCTTGCCGACCTTGGCGGCCGCATCGCTGTTCTTGCCGTTCTTCAGGCCATCCTTGACGTCGGCCTGCAGGGTGTTCGCAGCAGCGATCACCTTGGAGCCGTCGGCAGTGAAGACCTGCGCATACAGGTGTTGACCGGTGCGCAGCACCGACAGGCGGGCAACGCCGAGCTCACGGATGTGCGCACGGGTGGACTTGGCGCGACGCAGACGGGCGATGTTCTTGTTGATGCTCATGATATTTATCCTACGAAAGCTGAAGGAAAACAGGCTTGTACATTGAAAAGTCCGGCCATTGATGGCCGGGCTCCTCGCAGAGGGACCTGCCTTACGCCTTCTTGGCTTCCTTGCGAATGATGACTTCACCGGCGTACTTCACACCCTTGCCCTTGTAGGGCTCCGGCGGACGGAAACCGCGAATCTTGGCGGCAACTTCGCCGACGCGCTGCTTGTCGGCGCCCTGGACCACAATTTCGGTCTGGGTAGGAGTCGACAGCGTGATGCCTTCCGGCGCCACGAACACCAGCGGGTGCGAGAAACCGAGCGCCAGGCTCAGGTCCTTGCCCTGCATGGCAGCACGGTAACCGACGCCGACCAGCTCGAGCTTGCGCTCGAAGCCTTCGGAGACGCCCTTGACCATATTGGCCAGGATGGCGCGCACGGTGCCGGTGAGGGCGATCTGCGACGGATCGTTAGCCGACAGCGTGGCAACGTCGCCATCGATGGCGATTTCGACACCAGCCGGCTTGGGCAGGGTCAACGTGCCCTTCGGGCCCTTGACGCTGACCAGCTCAGGCTGGACCTTGAGTTCAACACCCTTCGGGAGGGAGACAGGCTTCTTGGCTACACGGGACATGTTCGATTCCTTCCCTTAGGCCACGAAGCACAGAACTTCACCACCAACGCCGGCTTCGCGAGCCTGCGCATCGGTCATGATGCCCTTCGACGTGGAGATGATGGCGATACCCAGGCCACCGAGGACCTTGGGCAGCTCGGTCTTGCCGCGGTACTGGCGCAGACCCGAGCGCGAAAAACGCTTCAGGGTCTCGATGACCGGGCGGCCTTCGAAATACTTCAGCACGATTTCCAGTTCCGCCTTGTTGTTTTCGGTCTGGGTCACGCGCAGGTCGGTGATGTAACCCTCGTCCTTCAGGACCTGGGCGATCGCAACCTTAATCTTGGACGACGGCAATTTCACCGTCTGCTTACCAACCGCGGCCGCATTCTTGATGCGAACCAGCAGGTCGGCGATGGGATCAGTCATGCTCATGTGAGTACCTTTGAGTGCACCGATATCCGCTTTCGCGAAAATCTTGTGTTTTCCTGGGGACGGGCCAGGACCCTTGACGCCATGCCAAGCCCGAACGGGCAAGACAGAAGCGGAAGTATACGACAAAAGAGCCCGACTTGCGTCGGACTCTCTTGTTGAACAGAACCATCCTGTTCAAATCCGGCCGCGAACGGCCGGAATGCTGTTACCAGCTCGCCTTACGCAGGCCCGGAACGTCGCCGTTCATCGTGGCCTTGCGCAGCATGTTGCGACCCAGACCGAACTTGCGGTAGACACCGCGCGGACGACCGGACAGCTCGCAACGGTTGCGATAGCGGCTCGGCGACGAATCGCGCGGCAGCTTCTGCAACTTGGTCGACGCTTCGATCTTCTCTTCGTAGGACGCATCCTGACTGGAGAGGATCTTCTTCAGCGCATCACGCTTGCCGGCGAATTTCTTCGCCAGCTTTGCACGCTTGATGTCGCGGTGGATCATGGAGGTCTTTGCCATTTCGGATGTCCTCGACGGTCAGTTACGGAACGGGAACTTGAACGCTGCCAGCAGCGCCTTCGCTTCCGCATCCGTCTTGGCGGTGGTGGTGATGGCGATATCCATACCGCGAATCGCGTCGACGGCGTCGAAGTCGATTTCCGGGAAGATGATCTGTTCCTTCACACCCATGTTGAAGTTGCCACGACCGTCGAAGGAGCGACCGGACACACCACGGAAGTCGCGCACGCGCGGCAACGAGATGTTGATCAGGCGATCCAGGAACTCGTACATCTTGGCGCGACGCAAGGTGGTCTTGCAGCCGATCGGCCAACCGTCACGGATCTTGAAGGATGCGACCGAAACGCGCGACTTGGTGACCACCGGCTTTTGACCGGAGATCTTGGCCATGTCGGCGACCGCATTTTCCAGGATCTTCTTGTTGGTAGCGGCTTCGCCCACGCCCATGTTGAGCGTGACCTTGACCAGCTTCGGCACTTCCATCGGATTGGTGTAGCCGAATTCCTTCATCAGGGCCGGCACCACGTTTTCCTTGTAAAACTTTTCGAGACGAGTGTTCATGATCTCATTCCTCAGGCGTCGAGCGCCTCACCGCTGGAGCGGAACACACGCAGTTTGCGTCCATCCTCCAGCACCTTGAAGCCAACGCGCTCGCCCTTGCCCGTTGCCGGGTTGACGATATTGACGTTGGAGATATGGATCGACGCTTCACGCTCGACCACGCCGCCGGCAACGCCTGCCTGCGGGTTCGGCTTGGTGTGGCGCTTGATGACGTTGGCGTTGGAGACGATCACGCGATCGCCCTCCACACGCACCACTTCACCCTGCTTACCCTTGTCCTTGCCGGTGTTGATGACGACCTGGTCGCCCTTCTTGATACGGTTAGCCATGTGTATGTCCTCCGCTCACAGCACTTCGGGAGCGAGCGAGACGATCTTCATGAACTTCTCGGAACGCAGCTCGCGCGTCACCGGCCCGAAGATGCGGGTCCCGATCGGCTCCTGCTTATTGTTCAACAGCACAGCGGCGTTGCCATCGAAGCGGATCAGCGAACCGTCGGGACGGCGCACACCCTTGCGGGTACGCACCACGACGGCGTCGTAGACTTCGCCCTTCTTGACCTTGCCACGCGGAATGGCGTCCTTGACGGTCACCTTGATGATGTCGCCAATGTGTGCGTAACGGCGCTTGGAGCCGCCCAGCACCTTGATGCACATCACTTCCTTGGCACCCGAATTGTCGGCGACATCGAGGTAGCTCTGCATCTGGATCATGATTCAGATCTCCCTTATTCGGCCGAACGGGTGACGATTTCCACCACCCGCCAGTTCTTGGTCTTGGACATCGGAGCAATCTCGGTCACACGCACGACGTCGCCTTCGTTGCAGGCATTGTCGGCGTCGTGTGCGTGCAGCTTGGTCGAGCGCTTGATGTACTTGCCGTACAGCGCATGCTTGACCTGGCGCTCCACCAACACGGTGACCGTCTTGTCCATCTTGTTGCTGACGACACGGCCTTCGACCGTGCGCAGCGTTTGCTTTTCGTTATTGTCGCTCATCGCGGCCGTCCTTACTTGGTGCTGCCGAGCAGGTGCTTGACGCGAGCAATCTCGCGGCGCACCCGGCGGGTTTCGTGGGTCTTCGGCAGCTGGCCGGTGACCTGCTGCATACGGAGCGAGAACTGCTCCTTACGCAGATCGGTCAGGTGGGCCTTCAATTCGTCAGCCGACTTCTCGCGGAGTTGTTTGATATCCATCAGCGCACCGTCCGGGTCACGAAAGTGGTGGTCACCGAGAGCTTGGCAGCGGCAAGGCGAAACGCCTCACGTGCGGTCTCTTCGGGGATTCCCTCGATTTCATAGATCATGCGGCCCGGCTGAATCTGCGCGACCCAGTACTCCACGTTGCCCTTACCGGAGCCCATGCGGACTTCGATCGGCTTCTTGGTGATCGGCTTGTCGGGGAACACACGGATCCACATCTTGCCGCCCTTCTTGACGTGGCGGCTGATCGTGCGGCGTGCTGCTTCAATCTGGCGTGCGGTCAGCTGACCGTGCGCCGTGGCCTTGAGGCCGTACTCGCCGAAGCTGACGGCGTTTCCGCTCCATGCCAGGCCGTCGTTACGGCCCTTGTGCATCTTGCGATATTTGGTTCGCTTGGGTTGCAACATTGCCGTTACCTCGCTTCACGAGCCGGGCGCGACGGGCGGTCACCACGGTCGCCGCGATCGTTACGATCGTTGCGCGGGCTGTCGTCCTGCTTTTCCTGGCCAACCTGAGAGAAGTCGAAGACTTCGCCCTTATAGATCCAGACCTTGATGCCGATGATGCCGTACGTCGTGGACGCCTCGGCAAAACCGTAATCAATGTCGGCACGTAGCGTGTGCAGCGGCACGCGGCCTTCGCGGTACCACTCCGAACGGGCAATTTCTGCACCGTTGAGGCGGCCAGCCACATTGACCTTGATGCCCAAGGCACCCAGGCGCATCGCGTTACCGACCGAGCGCTTCATTGCACGGCGGAACATGATGCGACGCTCAAGCTGCTGCGCGATCGACTCGGCGACCAGCTGCGCATCCAGCTCCGGCTTGCGCACTTCGGTGACGTTGATGTGCGCCGGAACGCCCATCAGCTGGCTCACTTCCTTGCGCAGCTTTTCGATGTCCTCGCCACGCTTGCCGATCACCACACCCGGACGGGCGGTGTGAATGGTCACGCGGGCGGTTTTGGCAGGGCGCTCGATCAAGATCTTGCTGACACCTGCCTGCGCGAGCTTCTTGCGCAGCATTTCACGCACTTTCAGGTCGGCTGCCAGATAGGAGGCGAACTCGGCCTTGTTTGCGTACCACTTGGAATTCCAGTCCTTGGCGATGCCGAGGCGGATTCCAGTCGGATGAACTTTATGACCCATGGTCTTTTCCTTTCCGCTTACTTGGCGGCGCCCACAACCACAGTGATGTGGCTGGTGCGCTTGAGGATGCGGGTACCGCGGCCTTTCGCCCGCGCCATGAAACGCTTCAGGGAGGGACCTTCATCAACCATGATGGTCTTGACCTTCAGCTCGTCGACATCCGCGCCCTGATTGTTCTCGGCATTGGCGATCGCCGACTCCACCACCTTTTTGATCAGGTGTGCAGCCTTCTTGTCCGAGAACTTCAGCAGATTGACCGCACGTTCGGCGGACAAACCACGCACCTGGTCAGCGACCAGGCGGGCCTTCTGCGGGGAGATGCGCGCGGTGCGCAGGATTGCTTTCGCTTCCATCGTCATCTCTCCTTACCTGCCCGACTTCTTGTCGCCACCGTGACCCTTGAAGGTCCGGGTGACGGCAAATTCGCCGAGCTTGTGGCCGACCATATTCTCGTTGACGAGCACCGGAATGTGGTTCTTGCCGTTATGCACGGCGATGGTGATGCCTACCATTTCAGGCAGGATCATCGAACGGCGCGACCAGGTCTTGATCGGCTTCTTGCTACCCGCAGCGGACTCCACCTTCTTTGCAAGGTGGTGATCGACGAACGGGCCCTTCTTAAGTGAACGTGCCATGGTCGATTAGCCCCTACGATCGCGGACGATGAACTGCTGGGTGCGCTTGTTCTTGCGCGTCTTGTAACCCTTGGTCGGAACACCCCACGGGGTGACCGGATGCGGATTACCCTGACCAGCCTTCGCTTCACCACCACCGTGCGGGTGATCGACCGGGTTCATGGCCGCACCGCGAACGGTCGGACGAACACCGCGCCAACGCTTGGCGCCGGCCTTGCCCAGCTTCTCAAGGTTGTGCTCGTCGTTGCCGACTTCGCCGATGGTGGCGCGGCACTCGACCGGCACCTTGCGCATTTCGCCCGAGCGCAGACGCAGCGTGGCATAGATGCCTTCGCGAGCGACCAGCTGGACGGCTGCACCGGCGGCACGTGCGATCTGAGCGCCCTTACCCGGCTTCAGCTCGATACCGTGAACCGTCGTACCGACCGGGATGTTGCGCAGCGGCAGCGTGTTGCCGGTCTTGATCGGTGCGTTGGCACCGGCAATGACCTGGTCGCCGGCCTTCAGGCCCTTGGGGGCGATGATGTAGCGGCGCTCGCCGTCGACGTAGCACAGCAGGGCGATATGAGCGGTACGGTTCGGATCGTATTCGATCCGCTCCACACGCGCCGGAATGCCTTCCTTGTTGCGCTTGAAGTCGATGATGCGGTAGTGCTGCTTGTGGCCACCACCGACGTGACGCACGGTGATGCGGCCGTGGTGGTTACGACCACCGGACTTGCTCTGCGAGTCGAGCAGCGCCGCGTGCGGTGCGCCCTTGTGCAGATCGGGAGTAACCACGCGCACGGCGGAACGACGGCCGGGAGAGGTGGGTTTGAACTTCATCAATGGCATGGGATGGACCTCAGGCCTTGGCCGTTACGTCGATGGACTGACCATCAACCAGGCGGACGTACGCCTTGCGCCAATTGCCGCGGCTGCCAGCACGGTTACGGAAGGACTTGCTCTTGCCCTTGACGTTGACCACGTTGACTGCCTTGACCTTGACGTCGAACAGCTGCTCAACCGCGGCCTTTACATCGGCCTTGGTGGCTTCGTTCGAAACTTCGAAGACATACTGGTTGGAAATTTCCTGCAGGCGCGCGGTCTTTTCGGAGACTCGCGGAGCACGCAGCACGCTGAAGATTTTTTCGTTGCTGCTTTTTTCGTTGCTGCTCATGCCAGCCACTCCTCGACCTTCTTGACCGCGTCGGCGGTGATCACGACCGTATCGGCCCCGACCAGAGCGACCGGATCCAGACCCTGCACGTCACGCACCTGCACATACGGCAGATTGCGAGCGGACAGATACAGGTGCTCGGAAGCCTCTTCGGTAACGATCAGCGGGCGCTTGCCCACTTCCAGCCCCTTGAGCTTTTCGATCAAGCCCTTGGTCTTGGTCGCTTCGAGGTCGAACGCGTCGACGATCATCAGACGACCCTGACGGTTCAGCTCGGAGAAGATCGCGCAGATGGCCGCACGGTACATCTTGCGGTTGACCTTCTGCTCGAAGCTGCGCGGCTTGGCCGCGAAGGTCACGCCACCGCCGACGAAGATCGGAGCCGTCAGCGCGCCATGACGCGCACCGCCGCCCTTCTGCTTTTTCGACTTCTTGGTCGTGCCCGCAACTTCCGAACGCGTCTTCTGTGCCTTGGTACCGGCGCGACCGGCATTGCGATAAGCGACAACGACCTGGTGAACCAGATCTTCGCTGAATTCGCGACCGAACACGGCATCGGAGACCGAGACCTTGTTGTTGCTACCCGTGATAACGAGTTCCATCGTCATCTCTCCTTATGCCTTGCTCGCCGGACGGACGATCACATCGCCACCAGCTGCGCCAGGCACGGCGCCGCGGATAGCAATCAGACCACGCTCGACGTCGACCTTGACCACTTCCAGGTTCTGCGTGCTTTGCTGCACTGCGCCCATGTGGCCCGACATCTTCTTGCCCGGGAAAACGCGACCCGGGGTCTGGCGCTGACCCAGCGAACCCGGCGCGCGATGCGACAGCGAGTTACCGTGGGTTGCATCGCCCATACGGAAGTTGTAGCGCTTGATGGTGCCCTGGAAACCCTTACCCTTGGTGACGCCCTGGACGTCGACCTTCTGGCCGACCTCGAAGATGTCCGCCTTGATTTCGCCACCGACGGCGAAATCGCCGAGCTGGGCATCTTCAACACGGAATTCCCACAGGCCGCGACCCGCTTCCACCTTCGCCTTGGCGAAGTGGCCTGCAGCCGGCTTGTTGACCAGCGCGGCACGACGGGCGCCAACGGTGACCTGCACGGCGCTGTAGCCGTCAACTTCGACGGTCTTGATCTGCGCGATGCGGTTCGGAGTTGCTTCGATCAGCGTGACCGGTACCGAGCGGCCATCTTCAGTGAAGACGCGGCTCATACCAGCCTTGCGGCCCACGAAGCCCAACGAATATTTCTTCGTCATGGTCGTAGTCCTCAGGTCAACTTGATCTGGACGTCGACGCCAGCCGCGAGCTCGAGCTTCATCAGCGCGTCCACGGTCTTGTCGTTCGGGTCGATGATATCGAGCACACGCTTGTGCGTGCGGGTTTCGTATTGGTCACGAGCATCTTTGTCAGCATGCGGGGATACGAGGATGGTGTAACGTTCGATCTTGGTCGGCAACGGGATCGGGCCACGCACTTGCGCGCCAGTCCGCTTAGCCGTTTCGACGATCTCGCTGGCCGAACGGTCAATCAAGCGATGATCGAACGCCTTCAGCCGGATACGGATCTTCTGATCCGCCTTCTGACCGGTCTTTTGCTCCGCCATGACGGTGGGTTCCTTCGTTAAAAGAGCGACGGGCAAGGCCTCTGGGATACCTGCCCCGATATTCCTGACGTTGATGAAATCGCCGCGCATCCTGCTGGCGAGGGCATTTCCTCCGCCCAAAAACTGAGGCAGCCCGGTAACCCGGCCTGCCCAGGCGGAAAAGTATAATGCGCAACAAGAGCACGGTCAACAACGTGAGAGTTGTTGAGTGCTCCATGCAACGCGACCTTCCCGGTCTGGCGAACACGAGCGGCATCCTGCCGTTCTTTTCGCTGTAACTCAGCGCCCTACCCAGGGACACCGAGCCGCGCATTCTAGCGGCTCACCTCCGCTCCTGCAAGCGCGCTACTCTGATCCGGAGCTAGCCGGGTAGCAGCTGTGACGCATAAACCCGCCCCGGACACCGCCTTTGTCGGGGCGCTAGTCCGGACTGACCAAACTCAGGGCCGAGAATCAAACACGCCGGACATGGACAATCGCCGGAGTATAGGGCCTTGGTTCCAGGCAATATCGGACCCCAGCGGCGTTGCCGGGATACTGCAGTGATCGTTGCAAGGCTCTACTTTGCCAACGCGTTTGCATCACCGGTGTGCTGTTGCAGGCAAAGCCTGCCACGACTGCAGCAATGCTGCTTCCGAAGATGGCCCTGCAGATAACACCTAAGCAGCACGCCCCCGATCCGCCCGGTGGCAGGGTGTCGACCACCGGCAAGAATCCGCCCACTACACTGGGAACGCCATCCATATCGAACTCACCAAAGACGTCCGTATCCGCGCAAGCGGCGCGCCATTTGACGGCGCTGATGCTAGACCGTATCGCGGTGGACGCTTCCGGTCTCAGCGACATCGACGGCCCCACCGGCGCTTATCGGGTCGACCTCCGTCGCGGACCGGATTACCGACAGCTGCAAAGGCGGCATAAGGTAGACGTATCAACCAATACAAGTAACCAACCTTTCTTTCCCACCCGGCCTCGTCCTTGCAGGATTTCCCCACCGGACACCCCCTATGCCCCGGCACCCTCTCTTGTTTTGCGGCCTACTACTCTTCGGACTCGTCGCCCCGCCTTCCCGCGCTGCCGGCAACGATGGCAAGGCCTGCTCGCGTGCGTTGCACCAGACGTTTACTACCTCCGCCAGCGCGACCACGTTGCCGGTGGCATGCGCGCACATCGGTCCGCTCGCACTTGGAATGCGCAAGCAACAGGTACTGGCCGCGCTAGGGCAGCCTGACGTTACCCACACCGATGCGGTGGATCCGAACAGACTCAGCCTGCTGTATCTATACCCGCGCGACATCAAAGCACAGCTGGCGCAGCATCCGCGTCGAGCTGGCACCCTCGTGCAAGGCGAGCTGGCGGTGGGATTGCGCAATGACCGTGTCAGCAACCTGATCGCCTTCGCCGATCAGAGGGCGCCCCCGCCCTTCCATCTACTCGGCCATCCGGTCGGCACCCAGATCAACCGCATCCTCCAAACCATCGGCGGCAGCCCGCAATGGAATGCCAGCCGCGATTACGTCCAGTTCTCCGCCATGCCACTGGCCATTGACGTGGACCCGGACACTTTGGCCATCGTCGGGCTGAACATCGCAACCACCAAACAGGAGCTGGACAATTTCGAATTGCCCGGCCTGAATCTGCTCAAGAACCCGACAAGGGGCTTGATCAACGGCATTCGCTGAATGTTGCCGGCATCTGCGCGCCATGCCGCCTTACGTCATGACAGCCGGTTCGCCAATCCGCAATCATGCCTCCGATGCGACTTGCTCACGCACCATCTGCCCACCCGACGCAGCGTTATGAGTGGGGCAGGCGCCTGTTTTCTTCATCTCTCTCTTTGCATCGGCAAGCGCATTCTCGCGCCAGGCAGGGTCCCCGCCAACACGTGTACAAAGAAAAAGGCCGGCTCTCGCCGACCTTTTCTTTTCCAGCGACACGGCAGCCGAAGCTGCCGTGCTGCAGGTGTTGCTTACTTGATGATCTTGGCAACCACGCCGGCACCGACGGTACGACCGCCTTCACGGATGGCGAAGCGTAGACCTTCGTCCATTGCGACCGGGTTGATCAGGGTCACGACCATCTTCACGTTGTCGCCCGGCATCACCATCTCCACACCTTCCGGCAGCTGGCAGGCGCCAGTGATGTCGGTGGTGCGGAAGTAGAACTGCGGACGGTAGCCCTTGAAGAACGGGGTATGACGGCCACCCTCGTCCTTGGACAGCACGTAGACTTCGGCTTCGAACTCGGTGTGCGGCTTGATCGAACCCGGCTTGCACAGCACCTGGCCGCGCTCGACGTCGTCACGCTTGGTGCCGCGCAGCAGCAGACCGGCGTTGTCGCCTGCCTGACCCTGGTCCAGCAGCTTGCGGAACATTTCCACGCCGGTGACGGTGGTCTTCTGCGTGTCGCGGATACCGACGATTTCGATTTCGTCGCCCACCTTGATGATGCCGCGCTCGATACGACCGGTCACCACGGTACCGCGACCGGAGATCGAGAACACGTCTTCGACCGGCATCAGGAACGGACGGTCCACGTCGCGGGTCGGCTCCGGAATGAACGAGTCCAGCGCCTCGACCAGCTTCAGGATCGCCGGCACGCCGATGTCGCTCTGATCGCCGTCCAGCGCCAGACGCGCCGAACCGTGGATGATCGGGGTGTCGTCGCCCGGGAAGTCGTACTTGCTCAGCAGTTCGCGCACTTCCATTTCGACCAGCTCGAGCAGCTCGGCGTCGTCGACCATGTCGGCCTTGTTCAGGAACACCACGATGTGCGGCACACCGACCTGACGCGAGAGCAGGATGTGCTCACGGGTCTGCGGCATCGGGCCGTCAGCGGCCGAGCACACCAGGATCGCGCCGTCCATCTGCGCTGCACCGGTGATCATGTTCTTGACGTAGTCGGCGTGGCCGGGGCAGTCAACGTGCGCGTAGTGGCGGGTCGGGGATTCGTATTCGACGTGTGCGGTCGAAATCGTGATGCCGCGCGCCTTCTCTTCCGGCGCCGCGTCGATCGCGTCGTACGCCTTGAACTCACCACCGAAACGCTCGGCACCGATCTTGGTCAGCGCAGCGGTCAACGTGGTCTTGCCATGGTCAACGTGACCGATGGTGCCGACGTTCACGTGCGGCTTGGTGCGCTCGAATTTAGCTTTTGCCATGACTAACTACCTCTAATTGAAAAATTTGTGAGAAGCGGCTGAGCGAACTCAGCCCTTCTTGGTGACGGCGTCGGCGATGTTGGCCGGTGCCTCTTCGTAGTGGTCGAACTCCATCGAGAACGTCGCACGGCCCTGGCTCATCGAGCGCAGCGAAGTGGCGTAACCGAACATTTCACCCAACGGGATCATCGCGTTGATGATCTTGCCCGACGGGCTGTCGTCCTGACCCTGTAACACGCCACGACGGCGGCTCACGTCGCCCATCACGTCACCCAGGTAATCCTCCGGGCTGACGATTTCGACCTTCATGATCGGCTCCAGCAACACCGGGCTGGCTTTCGCGAAGCCCTGCTTGAACGCCATCGATGCAGCCAGCTTGAACGCCATTTCCGAGGAGTCGACGTCATGGTACGAGCCGAACACCAGCTTGACCTTCACGCCCACCACCGGGAAGCCGGCGATCGGACCACTGGTGATCGTTTCGCGCAGACCCTTTTCGACCGAGGGGATGAATTCCTTCGGAATGATGCCGCCGGTGATGTCGTTGATGAAGAGGAAATCGTCCTTGACGTTCTCGCTCTTGCGCTCTTCCTCGGTCATCGGCGACAGCTCGATCACGACGTGACCGTACTGACCCTTACCACCGGACTGCTTGGCGTGCTTATAGTCAGACTTGACGTCGGACTTGCGGATCGTTTCGCGGTAGGCCACCTGCGGCTTGCCGACGTTGGCCTCGACATTGAACTCGCGACGCATGCGGTCGACGATGATGTCCAGGTGCAACTCGCCCATGCCCGAGATGATGGTCTGACCGGATTCTTCGTCGGTCTTGACGCGGAACGAGGGATCTTCCTGCGCCAGACGGCCCAGGGCCATGCCCATTTTTTCCTGGTCCGACTTGGTCTTCGGCTCCACCGCCATCGAGATCACCGGCTCCGGGAACACCATGCGCTCCAGGGTGATGATCTTGTCCTGCGCACACAGCGTGTCGCCGGTGGTGACATCCTTCAGACCCACGGCAGCGGCGATGTCGCCCGCGCGCACTTCCTTGATCTCTTCGCGATTGTTGGAGTGCATCTGCAGGATGCGGCCCACGCGCTCCTTCTTCGACTTGACCGGGTTGTAGACCTGGTCGCCGGAGTTCAGCGTGCCCGAATAGACACGGAAGAACGTCAGCGAGCCCACGAACGGGTCGGTCATGATCTTGAACGCCAACGCCGAGAACGGCGCGGTATCGGTGGCAGCGCGCGTGTCTTCCTTCTCGTCTTCGTCGATACCCTGCACCGGCGGACGGTCAGCCGGCGACGGCAGCAAGTGCACGACGCCGTCGAGCATGGCCTGCACGCCCTTGTTCTTGAACGCCGAGCCGCAGAACACCGGCACGATCTCCACCTTCAAGGTGCGCTCGCGCAGACCCGACAGGATCTCCTGTTCGCTCAGGTCGCCCTCGTTGAGGTACTTGTCCATGAGGTCTTCGCTGGCTTCTGCAGCCGCTTCGACCATGAACGAGCGTGCCTCGGTCGCGACATCGACCAGGTCGGCCGGAATATCGCGGTATTCGAAGGTGGTGCCCTGCGATGCGGTATCCCAATGGATCGCCTTCATCTTCAGCAGGTCGACCACGCCCTCAAAGCCGTCTTCGGCGCCGATCGGCACCTGCATCGGCACGGCGTACGCACCCAGACGGGCCTTCAGCTGCTCAACGACCTTGTCGAAGTTGGCACCGGTACGGTCCATCTTGTTGACGAAGGCCATGCGCGGCACGGAATACTTGTTGGCCTGGCGCCACACGGTCTCGGACTGCGGCTGCACGCCACCGACGGCGCACAGCACGAACACCGCACCGTCGAGCACGCGCAAGGAGCGCTCCACTTCGATGGTGAAGTCGACGTGCCCGGGGGTGTCGATGATGTTGAAGCGGTGCTGCGGCATGGACTTGTCCATACCCGACCAGAACGCGGTAGTCGCAGCGGAGGTGATGGTGATACCACGCTCCTGCTCCTGCTCCATCCAGTCCATCACTGCAGCGCCGTCATGGACTTCGCCGATCTTGTGACTCACACCGGTGTAGAACAGGATGCGTTCGGAAGTGGTGGTCTTGCCGGCATCGATGTGGGCCATGATGCCGAAGTTGCGGTAACGCTCGATAGGGGTGGTGCGGGCCACGGGGAGCCTCTCAATTTCTTGGATTTCGGATGGCCGAACGCCGCCTTTCGGCGGCCTTCGGATTGGATGCGACGCAACATGCGTCGCAAACAGCACTCATATGGTGCTGAAGGGCCCCGTTACCAAGGCCCCCGAGGTCACCAGCGGTAATGTGCGAACGCCTTGTTCGCCTCCGCCATACGGTGGGTCTCTTCGCGCTTCTTGATCGCGCCGCCGCGGCTTTCCGAGGCGTCCAATAGTTCTGCAGCCAGCTTACGCGGCATGGTGTTCTCGCCACGCTTGCGCGCGGAATCGATCAACCAGCGCATTGCCAGCGCCATGCGACGGGAGGAACGCACTTCGACGGGCACCTGATAGGTAGCACCACCGACGCGACGCGATTTAACTTCGACAGCCGGGGCCACGTTGTCCAGTGCCTTCTGCACCAGTTCGATGGCATTCGGATTCTTTTCGCCAATGACGTCCATTGCGCCATAGACAATTTTCTCAGCAACCGACTTCTTGCCACTCTGCATCACCATATTGATGAAGCGGGCAATGGTTTCGCTGCCATGCTTTGGATCTGGCAGGACGGTGCGCTGCGGAGTAGAACCTTTACGGGACATTTGAGTATTTCCTTAGCTCTTCGGGCGCTTGGCGCCGTACTTGGAACGGCCTTGACGACGCTTGGCGACGCCGGCGGCGTCCAGCGAACCACGGACGGTGTGATAACGCACACCGGGAAGATCCTTGACGCGGCCACCGCGAATCAGGACCACGGAGTGCTCCTGCAGGTTGTGACCTTCACCACCGATGTAGCTGATGACCTCTTCCTGGTTGGTCAGGCGCACCTTGGCGACTTTACGCAGGGCCGAGTTCGGCTTCTTCGGGGTAGTGGTGTAGACGCGTGTGCAGACGCCACGGCGCTGCGGACACTTGTCCAGTGCCGGAGAGGCACTCTTGTAGGTGGTCGCTTGCCGAGGCTTGCGGACCAGCTGGTTGATCGTCGTCATCAGTTGATTCTTCTGATTGATAGGCCGAGACGGCCTGCACGAAAACAAAGGCAGGCCGAGACCGGCCCACCGAGACAGAGAAGTATAGCTGGCAGGATGAAACTCCGTCAACTTCACGAAATCTGAACCTGCTGGCCCATCCAAGGCCGGAAAACGGAGGGCCTCCTGCCCTCCTTTTCGCTTGGCTTACGACGGTCTTGCGACCGCCGTCGGAGCGCTTACTCCTCGTCCGCGCCAGCGTCGGCCACTGCAGCGACCGGTTCGGCGGCTGCCGGCTTGCCCGACAGCGTTTCCATTTCCGAGTCGGTCAGACCCGAGGCCTTGCGACGTCCGGCGTGATACGCCAGACCCGTACCGGCCGGGATCAGGCGACCCACGATCACGTTTTCCTTCAGACCGCGCAGGTTGTCGCGGGTGCCGCGGACGGCCGCCTCGGTCAACACGCGGGTGGTTTCCTGGAACGATGCCGCCGAGATGAACGACTCGGTGGCCAGCGACGCCTTGGTGATACCCAGCAACACCGGATCGTACTTGGCCGGCAGTTCGTTGCGCTTGACCAGGCGGGCATTTTCCTCGATGACGCGCTGGCGCTCGACCTGCTCGCCGTTGAGGAACTTGCTGTTGCCCTGGTCAACGATCTCGACCTTACGCAGCATCTGGCGCGTGATCACCTCGATGTGCTTGTCGTTGATCTTCACGCCCTGCAGGCGGTACACGTCCTGGATTTCCTTGACCAGGTATGCGGCCAGCGGTTCGACACCCAGCAGGCGCAGGATGTCCTGCGGACTCGGCTCGCCGTCCACCACGGTCTCGCCCTTGGTCACGTGTTCACCTTCGAACACGATGATCTGGCGGTACTTGGGAATCAGCTCTTCGTGTTCCGAACCATCGGTGTCCTTGATGATCAGGCGCTGCTTGCCCTTGGTGTCCTTACCGAAGCTGATGATGCCCGAGCGTTCGGCCAGGATCGCCGGATCCTTCGGCTTGCGTGCTTCGAACAAGTCGGCAACGCGCGGCAGACCACCGGTGATGTCGCGGGTCTTGGACGCTTCCTGCGGGATCTTGGCCACCACGTCGCCCACGCCGACGGCAGCGCCGTCCTGCAGGTTGACGATGGAGCGCGGCGGCAGCAGGTACTGGGCCGGCAGATCCGTATTCGGAATCGTCAGGTCGTTGCCCTTGGCATCGACGATGCGCACGATCGGGCGCAGTTCCTTGGCCTGTGCACCGCGACGCTTCGGGTCGGTGATTTCACGCGACGCCAGACCGGTCAGCTCGTCGGTCTTCTCGATGACGGTGACGCCGTCGACGAAGTCGATGAAGCGGATGAAACCGGCCACTTCCGACACGATCGGGTGGTTATGCGGATCCCAGTTGGCAACGCTCTGCCCGGCCTTGACCGCATCGCCGTCTTTGGCGGTGATGGTCGCGCCGTACGGCAGCTTGTAACGCTCGCGCTCGCGGCCATGGCCATCGAGCACGGATAGTTCGCCAGAACGCGAGACCGCAACCAGCGAACCGCTGGCATGCGCCACCGACTTGAGGTTGTTGAACTTCACCGAACCGGTGGTCTTGACGGTGATGTTGTCCACCGCAGCAGCACGCGATGCCGCACCACCGATGTGGAACGTACGCATGGTCAGCTGGGTACCCGGCTCGCCGATCGACTGCGCGGCGATGACGCCGACCGCTTCGCCGATGTTGACCTGGTGACCACGTGCGAGGTCGCGGCCGTAGCAACGTGCGCACACGCCGAACGAGGATTCGCAGCTGATGGTCGAACGCACCTTCACCGACTGCACGCTGGCGTCTTCGAGCTTGGCCACCCAGGCTTCGTCGAGCAGCGTGTTGCGGGTGACGATCGGCTCTTCGTCGTTGCCCGGCAGGTACACGTCCTCGGCCACCACGCGGCCCAGCACGCGCTCGCGCAACGGCTCGACCACGTCGCCGCCTTCCACGATCGGGGTCATGATCAACCCTTCGGTGGTGCCGCAATCGATTTCGGTGATCACCACGTCCTGCGCCACGTCGACCAGGCGGCGGGTCAGGTAACCGGAGTTCGCCGTCTTCAGCGCGGTATCGGCCAGACCCTTACGGGCACCGTGGGTGGAGTTGAAGTACTCCTGCACGTTCAGACCTTCGCGGAAGTTCGCCTTGATGGGCGTCTCGATGATCGAGCCGTCCGGACGCGCCATCAGGCCGCGCATGCCGGCCAGCTGACGGATCTGCGCCTGGCTACCACGGGCACCGGAGTCGGCCATGATGTACAGCGAGTTCATCGACTTCTGGTCGATGGTCTCGCCCTTGGCGTTCTCGACCTTTTCGGTACCGATGGTGTCCATCATCGCCTTGGCGATGCGCTCACTGGTACGCGACCAGATGTCCACGACCTTGTTGTAGCGCTCGCCGGCGGTGACCAGGCCCGACTGGTACTGCTCCTGGATTTCCAGCACTTCGGCTTCTGCCTCGGTGAGGATGCCCTTCTTCTCGTCGGGGATCAGCATGTCGTCGATACCGATCGACACGCCGGCGCGGGTTGCGTAGGCGTAGCCGGTGTACATCAGCTTGTCGGCGAACACGACGGTGTCCTTCAAGCCCAGCAGACGGTAGCTGGAGTTGATCAGACGCGAGATGTTCTTCTTGGTCATCTCGGTGTTTGCCAGCTGGAACGGCAGGCCTTCAGGCAGGATTTCGCTCAGCAGCGCACGGCCGACCGTGGTGTCCACGATCGAGGTGCCGCTGCTGCGCTTGCCGCCGGCTTCCACGTCCACCTGGGTGATGCGCACCTTGACCTTGGCGTGCAGTTCGACCACGCGGTTGTCGTAGGCGCGCTTCACTTCGCTGGTGTTGGCGAACACCATGCCCTCGCCCTTCTTGTTCTCCAGGGCGCGGCTCATGTAGTACAGGCCCAACACCACGTCCTGCGACGGCACGATGATCGGCTCGCCGTTGGCCGGCGACAGGATGTTGTTGGTGGACATCATCAACGCACGCGCTTCCAGCTGGGCTTCCAGCGAGAGCGGCACGTGGACGGCCATCTGGTCGCCGTCGAAGTCGGCGTTGAAGGCAGTACACACCAGCGGATGCAGCTGGATGGCCTTGCCTTCGATCAACACCGGTTCGAACGCCTGGATGCCCAGACGGTGCAGGGTCGGCGCACGGTTCAACAGCACCGGATGCTCGCGAATCACCTCTTCCAGGATGTCCCAGACTTCGGCTTCTTCGCGCTCGACCAGCTTCTTGGCGGCCTTGATGGTGGTGGCCAGGCCACGACGCTGCAGCTTGGCGAACACGAACGGCTTGAACAGCTCGAGCGCCATCTTCTTCGGCAGGCCGCACTGGTGCAGCTTCAGGTACGGACCGACGGTGATGACCGAACGACCGGAGTAGTCCACGCGCTTGCCGAGCAGGTTCTGACGGAACCGGCCCTGCTTGCCCTTGATCATGTCGGCCAGCGACTTCAGCGGACGCTTGTTGGTGCCGGTGATGGCACGGCCGCGACGGCCGTTGTCCAGCAGCGCATCGACCGATTCCTGCAGCATGCGCTTTTCGTTGCGCACGATGATGTCCGGCGCATTGAGCTCGAGCAGGCGACGCAGACGGTTGTTGCGGTTGATCACGCGGCGGTACAGATCGTTCAGATCCGAGGTCGCGAAGCGGCCGCCATCCAGCGGCACCAGCGGACGCAGGTCCGGCGGCAGCACGGGAAGCACGGTCATGACCATCCACTCCGGACGGTTGCCCGATTCCAGGAAGGCTTCGATCAGCTTGATGCGCTTGGTGAGGCGCTTGAGCTTGGTTTCCGAACCGGTGCTGGCGATTTCTTCGCGCAGGCGGGTCATTTCCGACTGCAGGTCGATCGTGCGCAGCAGCTCGTACACCGCCTCGGCGCCCATGGCGGCGTCGAAGTCGTCGTTGTACTCCTGGCGTGCGGTCAGGTACTGCTCTTCGGTCAGCAGCTGGCGGCGCTCGAGCGGGGTCAGGCCCGGCTCGGTGACGACATAGGCTTCGAAGTACAGCACGCGCTCGATGTCACGCAGGGTCATGTCCAGCATCAGGCCGATGCGCGACGGCAGCGACTTGAGGAACCAGATGTGCGCGACCGGCGAGGCCAGGTCGATGTGACCCATGCGCTCGCGACGCACCTTGGCCAGGGTGACTTCGGTGCCGCACTTTTCGCAGACCACGCCACGGTGCTTCATGCGCTTGTACTTGCCGCACAGGCACTCGTAGTCCTTGATCGGTCCGAAGATGGCGGCGCAGAACAGGCCGTCACGCTCGGGCTTGAAGGTACGGTAGTTGATGGTTTCGGGCTTCTTCACTTCGCCGTAGGACCACGAACGGATCAGGTCCGGCGACGCCAGCGCGATCTTGATCGCGTCGAAATCCAGCGTCTGGCGCTGCTGATTGAAGAGGTTGAGCAGGTCTTTCATTTGATATCTCCGGGTCGGAGGAATTTCGTATCTGAGATGAAACCGAGGGCGTTACGTTCCGGATCCCGGCAGCGCATTGCGGCGCCGGGATCCGTCTCGATCACTCTTCCAGTTCCATGTTGATCGCCAGCGAGCGGATTTCCTTCACCAACACGTTGAAGGATTCCGGCATGCCCGCGACCATCTCGTGCTCACCATCGACGATGTTCTTGTACATCTGGTTGCGGCCCTGCACGTCGTCGGACTTCACCGTCAGCATTTCCTGCAGGGTGTAGGCCGCGCCGTAGGCTTCCAGCGCCCAGACTTCCATCTCACCGAAGCGCTGACCACCGAACTGTGCCTTGCCGCCCAGCGGCTGCTGGGTCACGAGCGAGTACGGGCCAGTCGAGCGCGCATGCATCTTGTCGTCGACCAAGTGGTTCAACTTCAGGTAGTGCATGTAGCCGACCGTGGTCTTGCGATCGAACGCTTCGCCAGTGCGACCGTCGTACAGCTGGGTCTGACCGCTCTGCGGCAGGTCGGCCAGTTCCAGCATGCGCTTGATTTCCGCTTCGCTGGCGCCGTCGAACACCGGGGTCGCCATCGGCACGCCGTCGATCAGGTTCTTGCCCAGGTTGAGCAATTCCTCATCGCTGAACTGCGACAGGTCCACGCGCTGTGCATTGATCGCGTTGTCGTGGTTGTAGATGTCGTTGAGGAACTTGCGCAGCTCGCTGACGGCGGCCTGGGCTTCCAGCATGCGCTGGATCTTGCGACCCAGGCCCTTGGCGGCCCAACCCAGATGCACTTCCAGAATCTGGCCGATGTTCATACGCGACGGCACGCCGAGCGGGTTCAACACGATGTCGACCGACTCGCCGGTGGCCATGTACGGCATGTCTTCCACGGGCACCACGTTGGAGACCACACCCTTGTTGCCGTGGCGGCCTGCCATCTTGTCGCCCGGCTGGATACGGCGCTTCACGGCCAGGAACACCTTGACCATCTTCAGCACGCCCGGTGCGAGGTCGTCGCCCTGAGTGATCTTGCCGCGCTTGTCGGCAAAACGTGCTTCGAATTCCTTCTCGTGCGCCTGGATCTGCTTCTGCGCACGCTCGATGGCGTCGGCAGCGTCTTCGTCCTTCATGCGCAGCTGGAACCAATCGGACTTCTTCAGCCCGTCCAGGTACGCGTCGGTGACGGTGTCGCCCTTCTTCAGGTTGGCGCCGCCGTTGGCGACCTTACCCACGATCTGCGAGCGCAGACGTGCGTAGATGGCCGCTTCCAGGATGCGGAACTGGTCGTCGAAGTCCTTCTTGACCCGCTTGATCTCGTTTTCCTCGATCTGGCGGGCGCGCTTGTCCTTCTCGATGCCGTCGCGGGTGAAGACCTGCACGTCGATGACGGTGCCGTCCATGCCCGGGGGCACGCGCAGCGAGCTGTCCTTCACGTCGGACGCCTTTTCGCCGAAGATCGCACGCAGCAGCTTTTCTTCCGGGGTCAGCTGGCTCTCGCCCTTCGGCGTGACCTTGCCGACCATGATGTCGCCGGCGCGCACTTCCGCACCGATGTACACCACGCCGCTTTCGTCCAGACGGTTCAAGGCCTGCTCGGACACGTTCGGGATGTCGGCGGAAATTTCCTCCGGCCCCAGCTTGGTGTCGCGCGCAACGCAGGTCAGTTCCTCGATGTGGATCGTGGTGTAACGATCCTCTTCCACCACGCGCTCGGAGAGCAGGATGGAGTCTTCGAAGTTGTAGCCGTTCCAAGGCATGAAGGCGATCAGCATGTTCTGGCCCAGCGCCAGTTCACCGATGTCGGTGGACGGGCCGTCGGCCAGCACGTCGCCGCGCGCGATCACGTCGCCCACATTCACCAGCGGGCGCTGATTGATGCAGGTGTTCTGATTGGAGCGGGTGTACTTGATCAGGTTGTAGATATCCACGCCGGCATCGGTGCCGCCGCCGATTTCTGCCTCGTTGACCTTGACCACGATGCGGGCTGCGTCGATCTGCTCGATCACGCCACCACGCAGCGCATTGACGGTCACACCCGAGTCGCGCGCAACCGCACGCTCGATGCCGGTACCGACCAGCGGCTTCTGCGAACGCAGCGTCGGCACGGCCTGGCGCTGCATGTTGGCGCCCATCAGTGCGCGGTTGGCGTCGTCGTGCTCCAGGAACGGCACCAGCGCCGCTGCGACCGACACGGTCTGCATCGGCGAGACGTCCATGAAATGCACTTCGGACGGCGGCTTCAACAGCGATTCGCCCTGGAACCGGCACGGCACGAACTGCTCGGTGAGCATGTTCTTGGCATCGGTCAGCGCGTTCGCCTGAGCGATCACGTACTCGTTTTCTTCGATCGCCGACAGGTATTCGACGTCGTCGGAGACCTTGCCGTCCAGCACCTTACGGTACGGCGTCTCGAGGAAGCCGTACTGGTTGGTGCGGGCGAACACGGCCAGCGAGTTGATCAGGCCGATGTTCGGGCCTTCCGGCGTTTCGATGGTGCAGACGCGGCCGTAATGGGTCGGGTGCACGTCGCGCACTTCGAAACCGGCGCGTTCGCGGGTCAGGCCGCCCGGACCCAGCGCGGAGACGCGACGCTTGTGCGTCACTTCCGACAGCGGATTGTTCTGGTCCATGAACTGCGACAGCTGCGAGGAGCCGAAGAATTCCTTGATCGCAGCAGCCACCGGCTTGGCATTGATCAGTTCCTGCGGGGTCAGGCCTTCGGACTCGGCCATCGACAGGCGTTCCTTGACCGCGCGCTCGACGCGGACCAGGCCCACGCGGAACACGTTCTCGGCCATTTCGCCGACCGAACGCACGCGACGGTTGCCCAGGTGATCGATGTCATCGACCACGCCGCGACCGTTGCGGATTTCGGTGAGCACCTTGATCACTTCCAGGATGTCGGAGGTGTCGGCGTGCTCGGCGACCAGGCGCTTGGATTCTTCGTCGTTACGCTCGGCAAAATACTTCTTGTCGTACAGCACCGACTCGCCCAGCACGTCCTTGCGGCCGACGCGACGGTTGAACTTCATGCGGCCGACCGTGGACAGGTCGTAGCGCTCGAAGGTGAAGAACAGGTTGTGGAACAGGTTCTGCGCCGCTTCCTTGGTCGGCGGCTCGCCCGGACGCATCATGCGGTAGATTTCGACCAGCGCTTCCAGCTGCGTCTTGGTCGGGTCAATGCGCAAGGTGTTGGACAGGTACGGACCACGATCCAGATCGTTCACCCACAGGGTGCCGACCGCGTCGACGCCGGCCTTGCGGAAGGCAGCCAGCTGGTCTTCGTTGATCTCGTCGTTGGCATTGGCCAGCAGTTCGCCGGTGGAGCCATCGACCACGTCGTGCGACAGGATGCGACCGACCAGGTAGTCGTCCGGCACGGCCAGCGCGGCAACGCCGGCAGCTTCCAGTTGCTTGACGTGGCGCGCAGTGATGCGCTTGCCCGCTTCCACGATGACCTTGTCGCCATCGGCCAGGTCGAAGTTCAGCGTTTCACCACGCAGGCGCTCAGGCACCAGCTCCAGCTGCACGCCTTCGTCCGGGTTGATGTGGAAGGTATTGATCTCGAAGAACTCGGCCAGCATCTCTTCGTTGCTGTAGCCAAGCGCACGCAGCAGGATCGACACCGGCAGCTTGCGGCGACGGTCGATACGGGTGAACAGCGCGTCCTTCGGGTCGAACTCGAAGTCCAACCACGAGCCACGGTAAGGAATGATGCGGGCGCTGTACAGCAGCTTGCCCGAGCTGTGGGTCTTGCCACGGTCGTGGTCGAAGAACACGCCCGGCGAGCGATGCAGCTGCGAAACGATCACGCGCTCGGTGCCGTTGACGATGAAGGTACCGTTGCCGGTCATCAGCGGAATTTCGCCGAGATAGACCTCCTGCTCCTTCACGTACTTGATCGCCTTGGTCGACGACTCGCGGTCGTAGATCACCAGGCGCACGGTCACGCGCAGCGGCGCGCCATAGCTCATGCCGCGCTGACGGCATTCACGCTCGTCAAACACCGGCTGACCCAACTTGTAACCGACATACTCCAGCGCAGCGTTGCCGCTGTAGCTGGAAATCGGGAACACCGACTTCAATGCCGCGTGCAGACCGAGGTCCTTACGCTTGTTCGGCTCCACGTCTTCCTGCAGGAATTCGCGGTAGGAATCCACCTGGATGGCAAGCAGGAACGGCACTTCGAGGATCGAGCGCTGCTTACCGAAGTCCTTGCGGATACGCTTTTTTTCGGTGAACGAATAAGACGTCATGAGGTCTTCACCCTAGGCTGCGGGGGCCACATCGCGGCGGCCCTGAAATAACAAAATTGTCAGTTGGAAGTCGCTGGTATTGCCGGCACCAGCACGCCTTCTCCCGCTACTTCCAACTACCAACTCGGTGAGGCCGGGATCGGGAATCGAGAAATGGGAATCGGATGATCGCGCGATGCTGCACTGCGATTGTCCAATCCCGATTCCCCTCCGAAACGGCCAAAGGCCGGGAGCTTTACGCTCCCAGCCTTCAGTGCATCACCATGAAACGCTGGCGATGCAAGGTGCTGCTTACTTGATTTCGACAGTCGCGCCAGCTTCGGTCAGTTCCTTCTTGATCTTCTCGGCTTCGTCCTTCGAAGCGCCTTCCTTCAGCATGCCACCGGCTTCGGTCAGATCCTTGGCTTCCTTCAGACCCAGGCCGGTCACGGCGCGCACGGCCTTAATGACGCCAACCTTGTTGGCGCCACAGTTGGTCAGCACCACGTTGAACTCGGTCTGCTCTTCAACCACGGCGGCCGGGCCAGCTGCAGCAGCAGCGACCGGGGCAGCGGCGGAGACGCCGAACTTTTCTTCGATGGCCTTGACCAGCTCCATCACTTCCATCAGGGACTTCTCGGCGATGGCGTCGACGATCTGTTCGTTGGTAAGGGACATTGTGATTACCTTTAAATGATTTTCTGGATTGGGGTTCTAGCGAACGCTAGGACATCAAGCTTCGGCAGTCTCGGCGACCGGCGCGGCGGCTTCGTCGCCACCACCCTGCTTGTCGCCAACGGCCTTGACGGCACGGGCGAACATGGCAGCCGGTTCGGACAGCACGCGGGCCAGCATGGCCAGGGCCTGGTCACGGGTCGGCAGCGAGGCCAACACGTCGACGTGACCCGCCGGGAACAATTCCCCGCCGATGGACACGACCTTGGCCTGCAGCTTGTCGTTGCTCTTGGCAAATTCCTTGATCAGGCGACCGGCTGCGCCGGGCTCCTCCATCGAAAACGCATACAGCAAAGGACCGACCAGCTTGTCAGCAGCGACAGCGAAATCAGTACCTTCAACGGCGCGCGCGGCCAGGGTGTTCTTGACAACTTTCAAGAACACGCCGGTTTCGCGGGCCTGCTTACGCATCGCGGTCATCTGGGAGACCGTGGTGCCAGCGTATTCGGCGGCGATCAGGGAGTGGGCCTTGGCGGCGATGTCTGCCAGCTCGGCGACTACTTCTTGCTTCTGGGACAGATTGAGAGCCATTGCACTCCTCCGTTAAAGCCGGGATTCGGGATTGGTACTTCGGAATCCGTCACAGCAATCACGCCGTTGCCAGATCCCACATGCCGAATCGTCATCCCCGCTTCAAACTACTCCGCTCGCGGCTCCTGCCGGTTGCGGTCCAGGGCAGCCTCCTTCCTGGAAGCCGGGAACATCGACCGATGTTCCTTTGGTGGCCGTTCTAGACCTGGAGTGGACTCGATCCGGGATGTCCCAGACGCGCGTAAACCAGAAAGCTCCAGAAGGGCGACACCATCTACGCCGGCCGGTTCGACACGAACCAATTAAGCGATCCCGCTGCATCGACGGCGACTCCTTGCCAGTGCGAGCATCCGTGCCCGTCGTCGATCTGCGCTGACCGCGCCTGCGGTCTTTGACGGCTACCGCCGGACGTGCCGGCGATCGCCTTCAAAATGTCCGTTGCCCCAAAGGAGGGAACGGACTCCCAGCACACGGTGACCCGGGCCGGAAAAACAATGCTGTACTGCCAAATACGTCAGGCGCATGACGCCGGACGCATTCGCTTACTTCAACGACAGGCTCGACTGATCCACCGTCACGCCCGGACCCATGGTCGAGCTGACCGACACCTTCTGCAGGTAGGTACCCTTGGAGGTGGCCGGCTTGGCCTTGACCAGATCGAGCAACAGCGCCTGCAGGTTCGACTTCAGCGCTTCGTCGTCGAAGCTGGCCTTGCCGATCGTGCAGTGGATGATGCCGGCCTTGTCAGTGCGGTAGCGCACCTGGCCCGACTTGGCATTCTTGACCGCTTCGCCCGGATTGGCCGACACGGTGCCGACCTTCGGGTTCGGCATCAAGCCGCGCGGACCCAGCAGGGTGCCCAGCTTACCGACGACGCGCATGGCGTCCGGGGTCGCGATGACCACGTCATAGTTGAGATCGCCGGCCTGCATCTTCTCGGCCAGGTCGTCCATGCCCACCGCCTCGGCGCCCGCAGCCAGGGCTTCGTCGGCCTTGGCGCCTGCCGGTGCGAACACTGCAACGCGCACGCTCTTGCCGGTACCGGCCGGCAGCACGGTGGAACCGCGCACCTGCTGGTCGGACTTCTTGGCGTCCACGCCCAGGCGCACGGCGACGTCGATCGACTCGACGAACTTGGCCTTGGTGGCAGTCTTCAGGATCTTGATTGCGTCTTCGAAGGCATAGGTCTTGCCCGGAACGACAGCGGCCGTGATGGCCTTAACGCGCTTGCTCTGTGCCATGTCTTAGCCCTCCACCGTCAAACCCATGCTGCGGGCAGAACCCGCAATCGTGCGCACCGCCGCTTCCAGCTCGGCTGCCGTCAAATCGGCTTCCTTGACCTTGGCGATTTCTTCCAGCTGCTTGCGCGTCACCTTGCCCACCTTGTCGGTGTTGGGACGCTTCGAGCCGGAGGTCACGCCTGCGGCCTTCTTGAGCAGCACGCTGGCCGGAGTGCTCTTGGTGACGAACGTGAAGGTACGGTCGGAATACGCGGTGATGATCACCGGCGTCGGCAGACCCGGCTCCAGCTTCGACGTCGCGGCATTAAATGCCTTGCAGAATTCCATGATGTTCAGACCGCGCTGACCCAGTGCAGGGCCGACCGGCGGTGCAGGGTTGGCCTGACCGGCCTTGACCTGCAACTTGATGAAAGCAGTAATCTTCTTAGCCATTTCAATACTCTCCGGGTGCTAGCGCCTGACCTGCAGGCTCCCCATCGGACCGGGATTCACGTGTCCCGGCTTCACGTTGTTGACCACACACGCAGATGGCCGCCATGCGGCAGCCATTGGTTCCAGGCGGTTCGCCAGGACAGCCAGCCGCGCACTATAGCAGCATTTGGGGCGAGCGCCTAGCTGGCGCCCGCAGGGTCAGCCCTTCTCGACCTGACCGAATTCGAGCTCGACTGGCGTGGAGCGGCCGAAGATGAGCACGGCAACCCGCAGCCTGCTCTTTTCGTAATTGACTTCCTCGACAACGCCATTGAAGTCGTTGAACGGACCCTCGGTGACGCGCACCATCTGGCCCGGCTCGAACAACACCTTCGGACGCGGCTTTTCGACGCCATCCTGCACTCGCTGCAGGATCGCATCCGCTTCTTCGTCGCGAATCGGCAGAGGACGGTCGGCGGTACCGCCGATGAAACCCATCACCTTCGAAGTCTCCTTCACCAGGTGCCAGCTTTCGTTGTCGATGCGCGGAATACCGCCCTCTTCATGCGTTTCGATCTGCACCAGCACGTAGCCGGGGAAGAACTTGCGCTCGGACCGACGCTTCTGGCCGGCGCGCATTTCGATGACCTCTTCGGTCGGCACCAGCACGTCGCCGAAACGGTCTTCCATTTCGGCGCGCGCGATACGGTCACGCAATGCCTGCGCAACGGATTTTTCGAAGCCTGAATAGGCGTGAACGACATACCAACGCTTCACTGCTTGATTCTCCTCAACGAGCCAGGAACCACTGCGTGAGCTTCTGGATGACAAAGTCGAAGCCGCCCAACAGCAAACTCAGAATGATTACAACCGCAATCACGACCCAGGTGGTGCGGATAGCTTCCTGGCGCGTCGGCCAGACAACCTTACGCAACTCGAACCTGGATTCGGACAGGAATTCGCGGGTCTCCCGGCCCTTGCCGGTACCCAAAAACACAAATGCGCCCGCCACCAACCCAACGATGACAGCCAACGCACGCAACTGCGGCGTCCACGCGCCCAGCTGGGTCGCGCGCTCGGGAGCGGAGAACCAGAACCACACAAAAAGCCCCGCAACCACCAGGGCAGCGGAGACAACGTACTTAACGACATCAGCGCTAGAGGACGCGCTCTTGGAAGGCTCGATTTTGCTATTCATCCGGCTCTAGTTACCGATCTGACCCGAATCGCTGGGCCGGAAAGAGGAGTGGCACGCCAGGAGGGACTCGAACCCCCAACCTGCGGTTTTGGAGACCGCTGCTCTGCCAATTGAGCTACTGGCGTATGTACTCGTTTACCGCAAACCCCAAGACAACGAAGGCGGACCGCGGTTCAGCCGGCCCGCCATTCGTTTGAATCCAGCCGCCCATAGGCAGCTGGATACAGGCACTTACTTGATGATCTTGGCAACCACGCCGGCACCGACGGTACGACCGCCTTCACGGATGGCGAAGCGTAGACCTTCGTCCATTGCGACCGGGTTGATCAGGGTCACGACCATCTTCACGTTGTCGCCCGGCATCACCATCTCCACACCTTCCGGCAGCTGGCAGGCGCCAGTGATGTCGGTGGTGCGGAAGTAGAACTGCGGACGGTAGCCCTTGAAGAACGGGGTATGACGGCCACCCTCGTCCTTGGACAGCACGTAGACTTCGGCTTCGAACTCGGTGTGCGGCTTGATCGAACCCGGCTTGCACAGCACCTGGCCGCGCTCGACGTCGTCACGCTTGGTGCCGCGCAGCAGCAGACCGGCGTTGTCGCCTGCCTGACCCTGGTCCAGCAGCTTGCGGAACATTTCCACGCCGGTGACGGTGGTCTTCTGCGTGTCGCGGATACCGACGATTTCGATTTCGTCGCCCACCTTGATGATGCCGCGCTCGATACGACCGGTCACCACGGTACCGCGACCGGAGATCGAGAACACGTCTTCGACCGGCATCAGGAACGGACGGTCCACGTCGCGGGTCGGCTCCGGAATGAACGAGTCCAGCGCCTCGACCAGCTTCAGGATCGCCGGCACGCCGATGTCGCTCTGATCGCCGTCCAGCGCCAGACGCGCCGAACCGTGGATGATCGGGGTGTCGTCGCCCGGGAAGTCGTACTTGCTCAGCAGTTCGCGCACTTCCATTTCGACCAGCTCGAGCAGCTCGGCGTCGTCGACCATGTCGGCCTTGTTCAGGAACACCACGATGTGCGGCACACCGACCTGACGCGAGAGCAGGATGTGCTCACGGGTCTGCGGCATCGGGCCGTCAGCGGCCGAGCACACCAGGATCGCGCCGTCCATCTGCGCTGCACCGGTGATCATGTTCTTGACGTAGTCGGCGTGGCCGGGGCAGTCAACGTGCGCGTAGTGGCGGGTCGGGGATTCGTATTCGACGTGTGCGGTCGAAATCGTGATGCCGCGCGCCTTCTCTTCCGGCGCCGCGTCGATCGCGTCGTACGCCTTGAACTCACCACCGAAACGCTCGGCACCGATCTTGGTCAGCGCAGCGGTCAACGTGGTCTTGCCATGGTCAACGTGACCGATGGTGCCGACGTTCACGTGCGGCTTGGTGCGCTCGAATTTAGCTTTTGCCATGGGTGCGTGTCTCGGTAATCGTTTGGAGTTGAAGACGATTGAGTAATGGTGCTCACGAAAGGAATCGAACCTTCGACCTCCTCCTTACCAAGGAGGTGCTCTACCGACTGAGCTACGTGAGCGAGTTTTGCATTATGCCATGCATTTGCGTTCAATGGAGCGGGAGACGGGAATCGAACCCGCACCATCAGCTTGGAAGGCTGAGGTTCTACCGTTGAACTACTCCCGCGCCGGGAACTGCATGCCACAACGTGAAACTGGTGGAGGGAGGTGGATTCGAACCACCGAAGGCGTAAGCCAGCAGATTTACAGTCTGCCCCCGTTGGCCGCTTGGGTATCCCTCCAGCTTTTACTACCGGACCGGTGCGCCGCGAGGCATATTCGGTTCGGGGTGAAGCAGCCCGTTATTTTGTTGTGGGACGCATGCAGTGTCAACAAAAATTTTGAGCAATTCTTCACTTTCAACGATACGCGGCGTCAGGCGCCACGCACAGCCGATCACACGTTGAAGCGGAAGTGCAGCACGTCGCCTTCCTGGACGCGGTATTCCTTGCCTTCCAGGCGCAGGCGCCCGGCATCGCGGGCACCTGCTTCGCCGCGGTACCTGATGAAGTCGTCGAAACCGATCGTTTCGGCGCGAATGAAGCCCTTCTCGAAATCGGTGTGGATCACGGCGGCAGCCTGCGGCGCCGTCGAACCGGCCTTGACCGTCCAGGCACGCACTTCCTTGACGCCTGCGGTGAAATAGGTCTGCAGGCCCAACAGCGTATAGGCCGCACGGATGACGCGATTCAAGCCTGGCTCTTCCAGGCCGAGATCGGCCAGGAAGCTGTCGCGATCGGCATCGTCCAGCTGCGAGAGCTCCTCTTCGATGGCCGCCGAGACCGGCACCACTTCGGCACCTTCGACAGCCGCATGCGCACGCACCGCATCCAGGTATGGATTGTTCTCGAAGCCGTCTTCCAGCACGTTGGCGATGTACAGCACCGGCTTGAGCGTCAGCAGGAACAGATCGCGCACCAGTGCCTTTTCTTCATCGTCCAGACCGGCGGCACGCCCCGCCTTGCCGTCGGCCAGCGCGGCCTGCAACTTGGCCAGCACCGGCTTGCGCGCCGCTGCATCCTTGTCGCCGCCCTTGGCGCTGCGTTCGGCACGGTTGAGGGCCTTTTCCACGCTATCCAGATCGGCCAGCGCCAGCTCGGTATCGATGGTTTCGATATCGGCGATCGGGTCGACCTTGTTGTTGACGTGGATGACGTCGTCGTTCTCGAAGCAACGCACCACGTGGGTGATCGCATCGACTTCGCGGATGTGCGCCAGGAACTTGTTGCCTAGGCCTTCGCCACTCGCCGCACCAGCCACCAGACCGGCGATATCGACGAACTCGACCGCAGTAGGAATCAGCTTTTGCGGCTTGACGATGTCAGCCAGCTGATTGAGACGCGGATCCGGCACCGGCACGATGCCGACGTTCGGCTCGATGGTGCAGAACGGGAAGTTGGCCGCAGCGATGCCCGCCTTGGTCAGCGCGTTGAACAGGGTCGACTTGCCGACATTGGGCAGGCCGACGATGCCGCATTTGATACCCATGGGTTTTCCAGTGAATGGAGAATCGGGAATGGAGAATGGCAGGAGCAGCGCCCTGTCCATTCCCTATTCCCCATTCTCTATTTTTTTTCGGTATGCAGGCGTTTCATCGCCTCGTTGAAATTGCCTTCCATCGCCAGCGGCAGCACATCGATGGCGGCATCCACCGCAGCGCCGATCGCTGCGTCGTCCTCGCGCCCTGCCCGTCCCAGCACCCAGGGCACCACGCGGTCCTTGTGACCGGGATGACCGATGCCAACGCGTAGACGGTGAAATTTACCGTGCCCGAGCAGGCGAATGGTGTCGCGCAAGCCGTTTTGCCCGCCGTGACCGCCATCGAACTTGAGCCGCGCGATGCCCGGCGCAAGATCCAGTTCGTCGTGTGCAACGAGCAGTTGCTCCGGCTCGATCTTCCAGAATCGCAATGCGGCGGTGATCGACTTGCCGCTGAGATTCATGAAGGTGGCCGGCTTGAGCAGCCAGACCGGTTGTCCCGCGACCTGGACCTTGGCGGTCTCGCCGAACAACTTGCTATCCAATGCCCAGCGGGCGCCACTGCGCTCGATGAGGGCATCGACGAAACGAAACCCGGCGTTATGCCGGGTTTGCGCGTGTTCCGGGCCGGGGTTTCCCAGCCCGACGATCAGACGAAGTGCAGACATGCCAGTGACCGCAGCCGATCCCGCGCGCAATGCGGGGGACCGGCCAACGGATTACTTGGTCTCGGCGCCTTCGCTGCCTTCTTCGCCGGCAGCGTCGTCTTCTTCGATCCGTACATGCTTGGCAGCCACCACGGCAACGTCGTGTTCCTTGCCCAGCTTCAGCTCCGGAATTTCAACACCGGCCGGCAGCTTGATTTCGGACAGGTGGATCACGTCGCCCACTTCCAGTGCACCGAGGTCCACTTCGATGAACTCCGGCAGATCCTTCGGCAGGCAGACCACCTGGACTTCGTTGAGTTCGTGGGTGACGACCACTTCGCTCGACTTGCCGGCAGGCGAAGACGCTTCGTTGATGAAGTGCAGCGGCACGGCAGCACTGAGCTTCTCGTTGGCGCTGACGCGCTGGAAGTCGATGTGCATGATCAGCTGCTTGAACGGATGGCGCTGCATGTCACGCAGCAGCACCTGCTGCACGTCGCCATTGAGGTTCAGGTCCAGGATGGACGAGTAGAACCACTCGTTCTGCTGGGCGAGCCAGATCTGCTCGTGGTTGAGCTGGATGCTGACCGGCTCGAGTTCGCCACCGTAGACGATGGCCGGGATGACGCCAGCATGACGCAGGCGGCGGCTCGCACCCTTCCCCTCGTCAGCGCGGCGCTCGACCTTGATTTCATGAGTCTTTGCCATTGGATTTCACTACCTAGTTGGAACACCGCCTCGCGGCGATGAAGCGTCTCACCCGCGACCAGGTGAGACGTGTGGCGGCACCCGGGAATCCGGGCACCGGATGGGGCATCAGTCGACGTAGAGCGAGCTGACCGATTCGCCGAAGGCGATACGGCGGATGGTCTCGGCCAGCAGTTCGGCCACGCTCAGCTGACGAATCTTGGCGCAGGTACGCGCCGCTTCGCTCAGCGGAATCGTGTCGGTGACCACCAGCTCGTCGAGCTGCGAATTGTTGATGTTGTCCACCGCCGGACCCGACAGCACCGGGTGGGTGATGTAGGCCACGACCTTGAGCGCGCCGCGCTGCTTCAGCGCTGCGGCAGCGGCGCACAAGGTACCAGCGGTGTCGACCAGGTCGTCGACCAGCACGCAGGTCTTGCCCTGCACGTCGCCGATGATGTTCATCACGGTGGCCACATTGGCGCGCGGACGGCGCTTGTCGATGATGGCCAGATCGGCGTCGTCCAGGCGCTTGGCGACGGCGCGTGCGCGCACCACGCCGCCAACGTCCGGCGACACCACGATCAGGTTGTCGGTGCCGTAGGCGCGCCAGATGTCGGCCAGCAGCAGCGGCGAGGCGTAGACGTTGTCGACCGGCACATCGAAGAAGCCCTGGATCTGGTCGGCGTGCAGGTCGACCGTCAGCACGCGGTCCGCCTCCATGGCGCAGATCATCTTGGCAGCCACCTTGGCAGTGATCGGCACGCGCGAGGAGCGCATGCGACGGTCCTGGCGCGAATAACCGAAGTACGGGATCACCGCGGTCACCGACTGGGCGCTGGCGCGCTTGAGCGCATCGATCAGCACCAGCAGTTCCATCAGGTTCTCGGCACTGGGCGCGCAGGTGGGCTGGATGACGAACACTTCCTGCCGACGCACGCTCTCTTCGATCTCCACCTGCACTTCGCCGTCGGAAAAGCGCGTGACCAATGCTTTGCCCATGCGAACGCCGAGTTCCTTGCAGATGCTCTGGGCAAGCGGCTTGTTGGCATTGCCGGAGAACACCAGCAGATTACGTTGGTCTTGCATGAGATCTCTCGGGCGGCGGCGAAGAGCGTGCGGATCGATGGTGGAGCAGGACAAAGCCGAACCAATGCCGGGCTTTCGTTCGATTCCCGCGCAAGGATGCGCGAGGTGTTGCAGAAGGATCTGCAGTGAAACCTGGTGCAGGCGGACCTGCCTTTCTCGACAAACTGGCAGGGGCGGTAGGATTCGAACCTACGAATGCCAGGATCAAAACCTGGTGCCTTGGGCCTCTTGGCGACGCCCCTGCATCAAACCTGTGTCGCGTCCAGCGCATCGAGCAATGGCGAGTGCGCTGCACCCTCCACCACCCACGCCCGCAGACTGCCCGGCAACTGCGCCAGCGCCTGCTCTGCGGCAGCGCGCGTGGCGAACTCGACGAAACAGCCACTTCCCGACCCGGTCAAACGCGGTGTACCGACCCTGGAAAGCGCCTGGAACACGGCCTCGACGGCGGGTTCGCGGCGCCGCAGGACCGGCTCGAACGGATTGTCGAGCAGGGAACCGGAAGCGAAGTCCGCTATTTTCGCGGGCGCAGCATCCCGCGTCAATTCCTGTGATCGAAATAACGCCGGGGTCGGTACATGAACGCCGGGATCGACCAGCAGATACGCCGCTTCCGGCAGGGAAATCGGGGTCAGTTGTTCGCCCACGCCTTCGGCCCAGGCATTGCGGCCGCGCACGAAGACCGGCACGTCTGCGCCCAGCTGCAGGCCCAGCTCGGCCAGCACATCGGCCGCCAGGCCCAGGCCCCACAAGGCATTGAGCGCCACCAGCACAGTCGCCGCGTCCGAGGAACCGCCACCGAAACCGCCGCCGGCGGGGATGCGCTTGTCGACCCGAATCTCCGCGCCCGCCTGGGTGCCGGCTGCCGATTGCAGCAGGCGCGCAGCGCGGATCACCAGGTCATCGTCTTCGGATACGCCGGGCAGACTCTCGCCGAGGCGGCGGATCTGGCCGTCACGACGCACGCGAAGATGAACGGTGTCCCCCCAGTCCAGCAGCCGGAACACGGTCTGCAGCAGGTGGTAGCCGTCGGCACGGCGCCCGGTGATCTGCAGGAACAAATTCAGCTTGGCCGGCGCAGGCCACGCCGACCAATCAGTGCCCGGCGCGTCCATCAGGGCGACACGGTCCATTGGTCGACCAACAGGCGCACCTTTGCCTCGCCGTTGCGGGCTTCGATCCGCTGCGGCAGCTCGGGCTGGTCGGCGCCGGCTGGTGTCCAGGCCAAAAATTCGATCGTCCAGCCATCCTGCTGCACGGTGCGCGGGCGCCCGGCGGCATCCAGGTCGACGCGTGCGGCACCGGCGTCGGCGATGCGCAGCGCGCGCACCCAGTCAGGCATCTGATTGACCGGGATGGTCCAGCCGGTTGCTTCCAGCAGCACCTGCTCGGCATCAGGACCACTGCGCGGACCGCCGTCCAGCCCTTCCAGCCGGCCGGCGCCGCTGGTGGTGTCGCCGGTGAGCACCCAGCTTTGCCGGGTGACCGGCGCACTGAGTTGCACGCGGTAGCGTGGGCCATCCTGCTGCCAGTCGATGCGGCCGCTGCCGCCATTGCGGTCCTTGCTGATCGCCACCCGGCCCTGGAAGGACCAATTGGGGTGCGCCTGCAACCAGGCCTGGCGAGCGGCTTCGGCCTGGCGCGCACTGTCGGAGACGTGATCGGCCACGGCCGCCCCACTGCCCTGCCCGCGCGGCACGCTGACGCAGGCCGACAGCCCGACCAGCACCAGCCCGCCCAGGGCCAGCGTTCGAACCGCCCTGCTCATAGCCCGAACTTTTCCACGGCGCGCTGCAGCGCACGGTTGTCCGGGTCGAGGCGGCGCGCTTCATCGAAGTAGCGACGCGCTTCGTCCTGCTTGCCGCTGACCCACAGCACTTCGCCCACGTGGGCCGCGATTTCCGGGTCCTTGACCAGCGCCCAGGCGCGGCGCAGCTGCACCAACGCTTCCTTGGTGCGGCCCATCCGGTACAGCACCCAGCCATAACTGTCGACAATGGCCGGGTTGTCCGGGTCGGCGGTGCGGGCACGGTCGATCAGCGCCAACGCTTCCTTGTAGCGGGTGGTGCGGTCGGCCAAGGTGTAGCCCAGCGCGTTCAGCGCGGCGACGTTTTCCGGCTCGGTCACCAGGATCTTGCGCAGATCGGCCTCGGCACGCGGGACGTCGTCGCGCCGCTCCCAGGCCAGCCCGCGGGCGTACAGCAACGCGCTATCGTCCGGGTAGGCGGCCAGGCCACGTTCGAAGGCATCCAGTTCGCCCGGCGCATCGTCGGCCCGCTGATGCAGCTCGGCTTCGAGCACGTAGGCGTCGCGGCGCGCGTCGTCGTCGGCACTGGCGTCGCCCTGCAGGGCGCGGGCTTCGGCAAGCGCTTCGGGCTTGCGGCCCAGTTCGTACAAGGCACTGGCGGTGCGCAGACGCGCCTCGCTGACCTGCGGACCACCCGGCACGCCGCGATACCACTCCACCGCCTCGTCGTAGCGCTTGAGGAATTCGGCGATCTTGCCCAGCAGCAGACGGCGGTCCGGATCGGGCTTGGTAGCGTTGCTCTTGAGCTCGGCGTACAGCGCCTCCAGCGAGCTGCGGTCTTTCTCCTTGGCCAGCATCGAGGCACGCAAGCCATAGGTCTGGGTGTCCTGCGGCCCGGTCGAAAGCACGCGTGCAGCAGCTTCGGTCTGGCCCATGGCGTCGTAGGCAAATGCCAGCGCGCCGCGCAGCTCGGAGTCCTTGACCGCCTGCGGTTCGATATTCTTCAGCAGCGCCAGCGCTTCGTCGTTCTTGCCTTCCTGCTGCAACTGGGTGGCATGCAACAAGGCCACGCGCGGCTCTTCGGGGAAGCGGCGTACCACCTCGTCGACGATGCGCTTGGCCAGCGCGGGGCGCTCCATGCGCAGCGCGAGCCGGCCGAATTCCTGCCAGGCTTCGATCTGATTCGGGATGGCGCCGGCCTTGACCAGGTCTTCGAGCACATCGGCCGAGGCTTCCGGCTCGCGGCCGCCGTTGGCCAGGGCGATCAGCGCAAAGCGCCAGCCACGCGGATCGGGCTCCTTGAGCAAGCCGAGCAAATCGCGGCGCGCGGTGCGCAGGTCGTTGCGGCGCAGCGCCAACGAGGCCTCGGTGCTGCGCATGGACATCGACGACGGCGCGCGGGCGCGCCACAACGCCAGCGCTTCGATCGCGCGCGGGTCGTCGTTGGCCAGCATGGAGATGCGGGCGGCGCGCTCGGCCAGCCCGGCATCGCCGGCTTCGGCCTTGGCGGCGTCCAGGTAGGCGCGCGCGGCATCGTCCAGCTGCCCGGCCTGCAAGGCGAATTCGCCGGCCAGCACGGGTTCCAGCGACGAGGTGCCGGCACTGCCTGGGGGCGGAGCGGGTGGTGCTTTCTTGGGTGCTGCAGTGGCGCTGGCGGAGACTGCGACCAGCAAAAGAACACTCAGGATGCGAATCGGTACAGGCATCGGGGGCAACCGGGCCGTAAAATGGGGCCCTGAATGGCCGCCAGCTTATCGCAAGCAACTGAACAATGACGTTGTGGGTGCTCGGACTGAATCACCAGACCGCACCTGTGGACCTGCGCGAACGCGCGGCGTTCGCAGGTGATGCGCTGCCGCGCGCGCTCGAATCGCTGCGTGCGCTGCCCCAGGTAAGCGAGGCCGCGCTGTTGTCCACCTGCAACCGTACCGAGTTGTATGCAATGGCCGACGAGGCGCACAGCCTGGTCAACTGGCTGGAAACGCACGCGCCCGGGCTGAGCGGTCATCTGTACCAGCACCGGGAAGCCGAGGCGGTGCGCCACCTGTTCCGCGTCGCCACCGGGCTGGATTCGATGGTGCTGGGGGAACCGCAGATTCTGGGCCAGGTGAAGGACGCCTGGGCGGTGGCGCGGGCGCACGGCGCGCTGGGCAGCGGGTTGGACCGGCTGTTCCAACAGACCTTTTCGGTGGCCAAGCGCGCGCGTACCGACACCCGTGTCGGCGCAAATCCGGTTTCGGTCGCATCCACGGCGGTGCGGCTGGCACAAGACTCCTTTGCCCGGCTCAACGAGTCGACGGTGTTGCTGATCGGTGCCGGCGAAACCATCGAACTGGCGGCCAAGCATCTGAGCGAAGGCCGCGTGCGCCGCCTGCTGATCGCCAACCGCACCCTGGCCCATGCCCAGACACTGGCCAGCCAGCACGGCGGCTTCGCCTTGCCGCTGACCGATCTGGAACGCCACCTGGCCGAGGCGGATGTGGTGTTTTCGGCCACCGCTGCGCGTGAGCCGCTGGTGACCCGCGCACAGGTGGAACAGGCGTTGCGCACGCGCAAGCGCAAGCCGATGCTGCTGTTCGACCTGGCCGTGCCGCGCGATATCGAGGCCTCGGTAGGCGAGTTGGGCGACGCCTACCTGTACACGGTGGACGATCTGGAACGCGCGGTCGAAGACAATCGCCGTGGCCGCCGCGAAGCGGCCGACCAGGCCGAAGCCATCATCGACCTGCAAGTGGCGCGCTATGTCGAAACGCTGCAGGCCACTGCGCGCCAGGCACCCCTCAAACGGCTGCGCGCCTTTGGCGATAGCACCCGCGACGAGCTGCTGGCCAAGGCACGCCAGCAGTTGCACAACGGCAAGCCGGCCGACGAAGTGCTGGAACAGTTGGCGCATGCGCTGACCAACCGTTTGTTGCATCCGCCCACGGCCGCATTGCGCAATGCGGCGCTCAACAACGACCTGGAATTGACCACTGCGGCCGACCGGCTGTTTCCGGAAAAGCCGGGTTACCAACACCCCCCCATAGCTACCCCGATCGTGAGGACCGATGACGCCGACCCTGCGCCGTAAGCTCGAAGCGCTGGCCGAGCGCCGCGAAGAACTGCAGCACCTGCTCTCCGACCCCGATGTGGTGGGCAACAACGACACGTTCCGTACGCTCTCGCGCGAACTGTCGCAACTGGAGCCGGTGGCGATGGCGCTGGAAGAGGAGGCGCGCGCTAAGGCCGACCTGGCCACGGCCGAAGCGCTGCGCAACGACCCGGAGATGCGCGAACTGGCCGAAGAGGAAATCGCCGCTGCACAGGCGCGCCTGGAACAACTCGATGCACAACTTGCATCGCTGCTGGTACCGCGTGATCCGCGCGACGACGGCAACCTGTTTCTGGAAGTGCGCGCCGGCACTGGCGGTGACGAAGCGGCGATCTTTGCCGGCGACCTGTTCCGCATGTACGCACGCTACGCCGAGCGCCAGGGCTGGAAGGTGGAAATCGAATCCGACAGCCCCGGCGAGCATGGCGGCTACAAGGAAGTGGTGGCGCGGGTGGTCGGGCGCGGTGCGTATTCGCGCCTGAAATTCGAATCCGGCACCCATCGCGTGCAACGCGTGCCGGCAACCGAATCGCAAGGCCGTATCCACACCTCGGCTGCCACGGTGGCGATCATTCCCGAAGCCGACGACGTGGAAGAGATCACGATCAATCCGGCCGATCTGAAGGTGGACACGTTCCGCTCGTCCGGTGCGGGCGGCCAGCACGTCAACAAGACCGAATCGGCAATCCGCATCACCCACGTGCCCAGTGGCGTGGTGGTGGAATGCCAGACCGAGCGCAGCCAGCATGCCAATCGCGACAAGGCGATGAAGCGGTTGAAGGCGCAGCTGCTGGACGCCGAACGCAGCAAGGCGGCAGCGGCCGAAGCGCAGACGCGCAAGTTGCAGGTGGGCAGCGGCGACCGCAGCCAGCGCATCCGCACCTACAGTTTTCCGCAGGGTCGCATCACCGACCATCGCGTCGACGGGCTGACCTTGTACGACCTGCCCAACATCATCGAAGGCGATCTGGATGCATTGATCGGGCGGCTGCTGCACGAACATCAAGCCGACGAACTGGCACGGTTGAGCGATAGCCCGTGAGTGCGCAAGTCCCGCGCGAGCTGCTGCAGCTGCGCGAGCAAGTGCGACGCCAGCCCGGCGATTTCGTCGCCTGGTTGATGCTGGCCGATGCCGAGCTGGGCATGGGCGTCACCGCTGCCGGCGAGGCGGCCGTGCAGCGCGCGCTGGCGCTGCATCCGGGCCATCCGGAAGCGGTGGCGCGGCTGGGACGGGTGCGCTGGGCGCAGCAGCGCCATGCAGAAGCGGCCACGCTGCTCCAACAGGCCTCGGACCTGGTACCGCAGCATCCGGGGATCGCCCTGTGGCTTGGGCACGCGCTCGAAGATGCAGGCCAACCGGAACAGGCTGCGGCCGCCTACACGCGCGCCCACAAGCTGCTGCCCGACGAGCCCTACATCACCGCACAACTGCTCAACTGGCGACGCCGCTTATGCGATTGGCGCGAGCTGGACTCACTGGCTGCACAGGTGCGGGCCGCAGTCACACAGGGCGAGGCGGCCGTGGAGCCTTTCGCGTTCCTGAGCGAGGACGCCAGCGCCGCGGAGCAACTGGCGTGCGCCCGTACCCGTGCGCACGCCATTGCCTCCTCGGTGCGCCCGCTGCCAGCGTCCACGCTGCGCAGCCGCGGCGCGCTGCAACTCGGGTTCGTGTCCAACGGCTTTGGCGCCCACCCGACGGGCTTACTGACGGTGGCCTTGTTCGAAGCGTTGCAGCAACGCCAACCGGACCTGCACGTGCAGCTGTTTGCAACCAGCCCGGACGATGGCAGCGACATTCGCGCGCGCCTGGCGCAGGCAACGCGCATGCACGAGGTCACTGCGCTGGGGCATCTGGCAACCGCGCAACATATCCGCGACCAGGGCATCGATCTGTTGTTCGATCTGCGCGGCTGGGGCGGTGGCGGACGGCCGGAAGTCTTCGCATTGCGGCCGGCGCCGGTGCAGCTCAACTGGCTGGCGTATCCGGGCACCTCGGGCGCGCCGTGGATGGACTATGTGCTTGGCGATACCGTTGCATTGCCGACGTCGCTTGAGCCGTTCTATAGCGAGCAGGTGCTGCGCTTGCCGCGCGCCTTCCAGCCATCGGACACCTCGCGCACGGTAGCCGAACCGCCATCGCGTGCTCAGTGCGGGCTGCCTGAGCACGCTGTGGTGCTGTGCTGCTTCAACAACAGTTACAAGCTCAATCCACGCAGCATGGCGCGCATGCTGGCGGTGTTGCGCGCGGTGCCTGGCAGCGTGCTGTGGCTGCTGTCCGGCCCGGGTGAGGCGGATGCGCGATTGCGTGCAGCAGCGCAGGCACAGGGCGTGCACGCGCAGCGTTTGGTCTTCATGCCCAAACTGCCGCACCCGCAGTATCTGGCGCGCTATCGACATGCGGATCTGTTTCTGGATACGCACCCCTACAACGCGCACACCACCGCCTCCGATGCGTTATGGGTAGGTTGCCCGGTCTTGACCACACCTGGCCAGACGTTTGCCGCGCGTGTGGCCGGCAGCCTGAATCATCATCTGGGGCTGGATGAAATGAATGTGGCCGATGACGCTGCGTTCGTGGCCACGGCGGTGGCGTTGGCGAGCGATCCAGCGGCACTGGGTGCGTTGCGTGCTCGGGTGGCGGAGCGTCGGCGCGAATCGGACCTGTTCAATATGGACGGGTTTGCGGATGCGTTTGGAGAATTGGTGCGTGGGGTCGCGGGAAAGCATGGCTGGTTAGGGGTTTAGCAACGGCCGCTACGTGATGGATCGCTGTCTGCCGCCGCACCCTGCCCCCAACCTCCGCGCCCCGCCGTGGCCGGCGCTTGCAGCGCGGGCGCTCCGGGGCACGTGCACCCAGGGCGCGCAGCCGTCCTTCCCACCCCGGGCCGGAGAGGATTGAAAGGGCCATCAAGTTTCGTCGAGACCTTTTCAGGCCATGGAAGCCACGCGCCGAGTCGGCAGCGTGACCGGGGATTGGCGGAAAGCGGCACACGGATGTGCCGCGACGGCGAGCCAGACAGGATGTGTGCCGGGCCGAGGAGCCGATCCGCGACCGCGCTGTCGCCCTGACCGACGCCAGCAGCTGCGTTGTGCGGCTTCACGCCGTGGTGCTGTACCCGGTCGTCCCGGCTCGCTAGGCTTGTGGCATGCCTTCCACTCTCGACTTCATTCCCTTGCGCCTGTGCGTGCTGACGGTGTCCGACAGCCGCACGCTGGCCGACGATCGCTCCGGCGATTACCTGGCCGATGCCCTCACCCACGAAGGCCATGTGCTGCACGAACGTGCACTGTGCCCGGACGACCGTTACCGCATGCGTGCGATCGTGTCGCGCTGGATTGCCGATGCGCAGGTCGACGGCATCCTGATCACCGGCGGCACCGGCTTCACCGGTCGCGACAGCACCCCGGAAGCGATCACCCCGTTGCTGGACAAGGTCATGCCTGGCTTCGGCGAGATGTTCCGCGCGATCAGCGTGGAAGAAATCGGTACCTCCTCGCTGCAGTCGCGCGCCTTTGCCGGGCTGGCCAATCACAGCTTCGTGTTCTGCCTGCCCGGCTCCACCTCGGCCTGCCGCACGGCCTGGGAGAAGATCGTGCGTGCGCAGCTGGATGCGCGCACCAGGCCCTGCAATCTGGCGACATTGCGTCCACGCCTGGGGCAATAGCCTGCGCGCTCTCCACTGTTGCTGGAACGCGCATGTCGCATCTGAAACGCAAGGCCTATAAAAAGTTGCTGGCGCCGATGCAGCTGGAGCTGGTGGACATGGCGCGCTGGTTGCGCCACACCAACCAGCGCGCCCTGGTGCTGGTGGAAGGCCGCGACACCGCCGGCAAGGGCGGCGTGATCCAGACCATCGCCAGCCATCTCAACCCACGCCAGTGTCGCGTGGTGGCGCTGCCCAAGCCCAACGACCGCGAAAGCACGCAGTGGTATTTCCAGCGCTATGTGACGCACCTGCCGGCGGGCGGCGAACTGGTGCTGATGGACCGCAGCTGGTACAACCGCGCCGGCGTCGAGAAGGTGATGGGCTATTGCACCGACGCGCAATACGACCTGTTCCTGGAGCAGGCGCCACGTTTCGAACAGATGCTGGTCGACGACGGCATCCTGCTGTTCAAGTACTGGTTGTGCGTGGACCAGGCCGAGCAGGAAAAGCGCTTTGCCGAACGCCGCGAAGACCCACTCAAGGGCTGGAAGCTCTCGCCGGTGGACCTGCAGTCACGCACCAAGTACGACGACTACACCGCCGCGCGCGAACGCATGCTGGAGGCGACGCATACGCCCGATGCACCGTGGACGCTGGTGGATTTCAACGACCAGAAGCGTGGCCGCCTGAGCCTGATCCGCGATCTGCTGGACCGGCTACCGGACACCGCAGTGCCCGACGAGCTGGTGCAGCTGCCGCCATTGCCCGGCAAGCTGCACAAGGAACGCTATGGCGTGCTGGAGCCGATCGACGATTACGCCGCCCAGTCCTGAGAGATTTCGTCGCTGGCCGCGGTGGCACGCGGTAGCGGGTGCAGGCCGGCCTGACGTTCGGCCTGCTCGGCCTGCAGCACCAGCTGGCTCAGGCGCTGACTGAACAATTGCATGAAACCGCGATGCAGCGGGCGCATCGCTTCCATGTAGTCCACATCGTCGGCCTGCGCGCCGAGCGGGCTACAGGACGACAGCAGCACTTCGTCCAGACGCAGCGCGCTGTCGGGCAGGCGCACCAGCGCGGCGCGGCGCAGCCAGTCGCGCATGCCTTCGCGGTATTCGGCGGCCAGGATGTAGGCCACTTCGACCTGGTCCAGGTCCACATCCGGGTTCCATGCCAGCACCTGGATCACCTGCGAACGCTCGTCCAGCATGCGACCTTCGGCGACCAGCGCATGCAATTGCTGCAGCAGGCGCCATTGCACGCCGGCGGCCTCGCGCTGGGCGGTCGGCATGGCCTCGATGGCCAGTGCCAGGCGCCGTGCAAACAATGCCGGCACCTCGGACAGCACGATCGGGCCGGCATCGGCGCCCAGCAGGAAACGTTCGGTACGCAGCGCGGCGGTGTCGGGAAGGTAGCCGTCCTGCAGCGGGCGCATCACGCCGTGGTCGAGCAGCGACAACACCACATCCAGCCAGTAACGGCGCTCCTGCTGCAGCGTGCGGTTGGCGGCAGCGTTATGCCAGGCCTGACGCACATCGTCCAGACGCAGGATGCAGGACTGCGCATCCAGTCCGTCCCACGGCGCACGGGTGGCGTCGTTCGGGTCGAAGGTTTCCGCGCTGAGCATGCCGCCGCCGAAGCGATGCCAGGCTGCGCCACGCTGGGCGCCGGCCGGGTCCGGCCGGGCCGCGGCCATCGGAGCTGCCGTGGCCGGGCGCAGGAGTGCGGCGTAGGCATCGGCCCACGAATCGGGCAAGCGCGCCGACAGCGGGAAGCTTGCCGAGGGCTGACCCAACCCCTGGCGTGCCAGACGCAGGCTCCAAACCACTGCGCCGATCACGATGCCGCCAAAGATCCAGGCCAGCAGCCAGCTGGTTGCCGCCTGTCCGGTTGCTAGCACGCGGGTTTGCGGGTGCAGGAACAACAACCAGCCGCTGCCCAGCAGGACACCGAGATACAACCACGGCGCCAGCTGCGCCATCTGGCGGTGGCGGCGATGCGCGGGCAGGTCGTGCCCGTCGTTGCGGTCTTGAGATGGAGCGGCCATTACATTCCCCGTGCACGCCTGATCGCGTTGACAAGGTTATCGGCGAGGCAACCCAACTCTGTTGCCCCGCTTCAGTGGCGCACGCTCACCCAGTTACAAAGTCTTCAGTCGGCGGAACCGCGCAGGCAGTGCGCGTGACCGCCGCGACCGTGGCGGCCGGCGGGCCCTGCCATAGCCATGCTTCCAAGGCGTCCAGCGCCGCCGCGCTACCGGCGGCGACCACTTCCACGCTGCCGTCGGCCTGGTTGCGGGCATGCCCGACCAGGCCGAGTGCGACTGCGCGCTGGCGGGTGGACGCGCGGTACCACACGCCCTGCACCACCCCGCTCACCACGAAACGCGCCGCCTGCATCAACCCGCCTTGCCGGTGATGCCGACGGCGGCCTCGATATCGCGTGCGGTCACCGGGCCAAGGAATTGCTTGGCGACCTTGCCGTCCGGGCCGATCAGGTAGGTCATCGGCAGGCCGCGCGGGGTGGCGAAGTCCTGTGGCGGCTGGTACGGGTCGAGGATGGCGATCGGGTACGACACCGGGTGGTCCTTCAAGAACGCCTGCATGTCGGCGCTGGTGATGTCTTCGTAGGCCAGACCCACCACCTCGACGGTGTCGCGCATGGTGTGCAGCGCCGATAGTTCGGGCATTTCCTTCAGGCACGGCGCACACCAGGTGGCCCAGAAATTCACCACCACCCATTTGCCGCGGTGCGCGGCCAGGTCGTAGGTCTCGCCGGTCACGGTCGGCAGCGAGAGCCTGGGCATCTGGGCGGTCTGCTGCACCACCGAGCTGTTGGGCGGTGCAGCCGGGTCGGCCGGGGTGGCTGGCGTGGCTGGCGCCTGGGGCGTGGCGGCAGGCGCAGCGCCGTTGCCGGCAGCGGGAGTGGCCTCGCTGGCCGGCTTGCAGGCGGTCAGCAACAGCAGTGGCAACAGCAGCGCACAGGCGCTGCGGACAAGACGCACGTTCATGGAGGATCTCCGGGAAGGTGGGTGTAGAGGTCGCCGACCGGCTGCGCCAGCACGCTGCGCAAGGGTTGGCGCAGCTGTTCCAGCGCGGCGGCGGCGGCCTGGCCGTAGGCATCGTCGCGGCACGGCAACGGGCGGTCTTCGATCGGCACGCGCAGCTGGCAGTTTTCGTAGAGTTCGGCCAGCGGCACCACGTCAAGATCGCGCGCCAGCAGCCACTGCCCCCGCTCGTCGCGACGCAGCAGGCGGATGCGTTTGAGCTCGCACAGCAGTTCCTGCATCAGCGTGTCGGTGAGCATCGGCTCCAGCGCCAGGATGCGGTCTTCGTCCAGGCCATCGCCGTGGACGCGCGCCTGGCGGAACCGGCCGAGCAGACGCAGCAGGCCGTAAATCTCAAAGCCCGGCGGCAGCCGCATGGCCTCGGGCTGGTAGCGGAAGGCGGACATCGAGGAGGCCAGCGAGGCGCCCAGCAACACCGACACCCAGCTCAGGTAGATCCACAACAGCAGGATCGGCAGTGCCGACAGCGCGCCGTAGATGCGTTGGTAGGTCTGGAAATTACCCAGGTAAAAGCCAAACCCCCATTTGACGATTTCCATCAGGATCACCGCCAGCAGCGCGCCCGGCAGCGCATGCCGCAGCCGCACCACGTGCTGCGGCACCACCCGGTAGATCAGCACGATGCACACGAACTCCACCGCCATCGGCGCCAGCCGCCAGGCGAATTCGGCCAGCCACTGGCCCTCGGTGGTGCGGAACAGCGGCAGCGCGAACACGTAGGCCGCCATCGCCATGGAGGCGGCTGCCAGCATCGTGCCCAGCGTCAGCACCGTCCAGTAGATCAGGAAGCGCGTCACCTTGGGACGGGCGGCGGCAACCCGCCAGATGCTGTTGAAGGTTTGTTCGATGCTGTGCAGGGTGATCAGCAACGAGGCCACCAGCGCGACCATGCCGGCCACGGTGAACTTGCCCAGGTCTTCCAGCGAGCGATTGAGATAGTTCTGTACCGAGCGCGCCGCGCCTGGCACGAAATTGTTGAAGATGAAGTCGGTCAGCGCGTCCTTCCACTCGTTGAAGGCCGGAAACGCCGACAGCACGCCGAATACCACGATCGCCAATGGCACCAGCGCGAACACGGTGGTGTAGGCCAGCGAGGCGGCGACCTGGAACAGCCGGTCGTCCAGGAAGCGGCGCCACAGAAAGCGCCCGAAACTCACCGTCCGCGCGCGGTCGCGCAGACGTTCTTTCCATTGGTGGAGTTTGTTCACGCGCGACATCGCGCAAGGGTACCCGATGCGCCGTCATCGCGGCCTTGCCGCAGCTGCGGCGTGCAGCAACAGGCTGGCTTGGCCGATACTGCGGCAACTCACACAGGCGGCAACGACACGATGGCGGAGATTCTGGTGCTGTATTACAGCCGGGGCGGTTCGGTGGCGCGGCTGGCGCGGCAGATCGCACGCGGCATCGGCGAAGTGCCCGGCATGAGCGCGCGGCTGCGCACCGTCCCACCGGTGGCTGCGGTCACCCAGACCAGCGCCCCGCCGGTCCCGGACGAGGGCGCGCCCTATGTAGACCGCGCCGATCTGGCCGACTGCAGCGGCCTGCTGCTGGGCAGCCCCACCCGCTTCGGCAACATGGCCGCACCGATGAAGCATTTCCTCGACAGCCTGGGCGCCGAATGGGCCAGTGGCACCCTGGCCGGCAAACCGGCTGGCGTGTTCACCTCTACCGCGTCGATGCATGGCGGACAGGAATCCACCTTGCTGTCGATGCACCTGCCGCTGCTGCATCACGGTTGCCTGATCGTGGGGATTCCGTTTACCGAAGCTGCGCTCAGCCATACCACCAGTGGCGGCACGCCCTATGGCGCCAGCCATGTCTCCGGCGCTGGCGGCGACCCGCAACCGAGCGAGGACGAAGCGCTGCTGGCGCGTGCGCTGGGCCGCCGGGTGGCCGATGTCGCACGGCGGCTGGCAACCCCGTGAGCGTGCGCGCCACGCACTGGCTGCTGAGCGCTGCGCTGCTGGCGCTGGCGGCGTTGTTTGCGGTGTGGTTCCACGACGACCCGCGCCCACTGGCCGCGCTCATCGTGTTCGTGCTGCCGGCCGCGCTGACCGGTGTACTGGCAGTGCGCAGCGCGCGTGCGCGCTTCTGGGCCGGTGTGTTTGCGCTGGGCTGGTTCAGCCACGGCGTCATGGCCGCCTGGAGCCAGCCGCAGGCACGTGGAATGGCGTGGATGGAACTACTGCTCGCCCTGGCCGTGGTGGGCCTGGTAGGTGGTCCCGGCATGGCGGCGCGCTTGGGCAGGAAGCGCCCGCCACGTTGATCGGCGAGCCGATCAAACCGTAGGCGCAGCTGCGCGATGCAGCTGCGCATGCAGCTAGCCGAGGTGGTCAGCCGCGACTACCCCAAGGCAACCACGACACCAACTTCGATCATCGTCAGGCGAACGCGGCCGGCGATCAGGTGGCATGCACAGCCTGCACTCTGGCCCGAGCGCGCCGTCCACGCCACCTGACGAGGACGTGCGGCGTTTCGGCGGCCGCTGTCAGTTTCCGACCAGCGTGGCCACGCTCTGCGGGTCGACATACAGCGAGGTCTTGCCGTTGACCACGCTGTAGTTGCCGCCGAACCCGACATTGAGCGTGCTCGAGGTGCTGTATTTGGCGAACTGCGTGGCAGTGCCGGAGGGCAGCGTCAGGTCCAGCCGCTGATGGCCGCTGCCGGTGTTGACCGCCACCACCACCAACTTGTTGTCCGGCGTGCGGTAGGCGGTCACCGAGACATCGCTGTACGGGTGTTCAGTGGCGCCCACGCGCACCGACCCTGGCCGCACGAAGCGTGCGAACTGCGACATTGCATAGCCGCGTTTGCTCACTGCGCCGTTTTCGCTGATGAGCCCGTAGCTACGCCGGATGTACCACCAGATGTAAGCGTTGAAATTGGCCGCCATGCTGGCGTGCAGTTCGCTGGCCACTCCCAGTGCCGACGGCCATGCGTTGCCATCGGTGTTGTCGGTGTAATGCTCAGTCATCCACACCTGCTTGCCCTTGCTACGCGCCAAGGCATAGTCGCGCGGCTTTGCGCCATACAGATGGCCGGCCACGATGGAGGTGGCCTGACTGGCAGTGGCGTTGTTGAGGACCGGGTCGGTGATGGAGAAGTTGAACCCCACCGATTCGCCGACGATGACCTTGAGGCTGCCGAACCTGCTGCCTTGGCTCACGAGATAGTTGACGAAGTCGCTGCTGCTCCAGTCGGCCGATTCGTAATCCGGGTGCCAATCCGGCTCGTTTTGCAGGGAAATCGCATACAGCGGCGCGCCCTTGCCCGACATGTAATTGGCGAAATCCAGCAGGTGCTGGGTGTAGGCGCCGTAATAGTTCGTCAGCAGCTTGCCGCCATTGGTCAGGCTGTTGTTGGACTTCATGTAAGCCGGCGGGGTCCAGGGGGTTGCGAACACCAGCCCGCCCAGCGCATGCACGCGCGTTGCCGTCGGCACCTGGGTGGCCCAGCCGGAGCTGGAGGGGTCGATGCGCATGCGCAGGATCGACAACCCGATCTGCCCGGTGCCGCTGCCATAAGCCAGATCCACCTGCGCCGGTGTCAGGTCGTTGATCCAGCCGGCGCCATTCATGCCGCCGAACCCGCGCACCGTCTGGTAGGTCTGCGTGGGCGTGATCGTCACCGTCTGCGCAGCGGCATGACCCGCCAGCAGCACAGCCATCGCGCAGGTAAGTGCGCGTAACATCGACAAGGACTTGTTCATGAGGCTCTCCGGGAAGGGAATGCCGACGGCATGCGTACCGACGGCTCGCCGACTATCGACCGCACAAATGTCAAGTCAATTTACGTAATGTCTCTTTATTGAGTTCGTGACGTAGCACACGCACCCGGCGCAGCGGAGCGGTGCGTGGATCACACTGCGTTTTGCGCTGCGGCATGTGGAGGCTGGGCACGGGCAACGCTGAAGCAACGCGTTCAGTCGCAACTCCAGTTGCACGCTGACTTGGCGCAAGCACGCCAGGGGCAGGGCTACGCCCAGCCTGCACGACACCCGCTGCCCTCGAACATGCAGGCACCCTTGGGCATGTCGGCGTGCGCCTGCGCCAGGCCATCTCAATCGGATGCAGCGCCGCCACATAGTCGGCAGCCAGGCGCCGGTCTCGCCCCCGCTGGTCTATCGCGATGGCACCGTACTGCCAGCCCCCTGGCCGGGCGGTATCATGGCGGCCCGCGCGCGGCCTGCGCCGCGTTAGCCCTACAGGATCCGCAGCAATGGAAGACCTCCTGATCGTCACCACCGGTGGCACGATCGACAAGATCTACTTCGACGACAAATCGGACTACCAGATCGGCGACCCGCAGATCGGACAGATTCTGAAAGAACTGGGCGTGACGTTTCGTTTTTCGGTGATTCCGATCATCCGCAAGGATTCGCTGCACATCACCGATGCCGACCGCGAACTGATCCGCGCCACCATCGCCGCCCAGCCCACCCGCCACGTGTTGATCACCCACGGCACCGATTCGATGGTGGAAACCGGCAAGGTGCTGCAGACGATCGCCGACAAGACCATCGTGATGACCGGCGCCTTGAATCCGGCGCGCTTTCGCGGCTCGGATGCCGAATTCAATATCGGTTGCGCGGTGGGCGCAGTGCAATCGCTGCCGTCGGGTGTTTATATCGCCATGAACGGCCGCATCTGGAATCCGCAAAAAGTGCGCAAGAACGTGGCCGCCAACCGCTTCGAATCGGTCTGAGTGCATGAGCAAGGCCACCCGCGCCACCAAGGCACTGGACGCGGCCGGCGTGGGTTATGTGCTGCATCCTTACGACTATCAGGCCGATGCCGATGCGAAGGGATTGCAGGCCGCACATGCGTTGGGCCTGCCGCCGCATGCCGTGTTGAAGACACTGATGGCATGGGTCGACGACAAGGCGGTGTGCGTGGTGATTCCATGCGACCGCCGGGTGTCGTTGAAAAAACTGGCCAGCGCCTACGGTGGCAAGTCGGCACGCATGATGGACGTGGCCGATGCCGAACGGCGAACCGGCTACAAGGTCGGCGGTATCAGCCCGCTCGGCCAGCAACGGCAGGCGCCGGTGCTGGTCGAAATCACCGCGCTGGACGCACCGGCGCTGTGGATCAACGCCGGCCAGCGGGGACTGCTGCTGGAATTGCCCGGTACCCAGCTGGTGCATGCACTCGCCGCACGCGCTTGCGCGCTGTGCGAGTGAACGCGTAGACGCAATGCGCGCATGCCGCTTGGCATGCGCGTGACGCGTTTGGGACTTAACTCACGCGATGCCTCTCGACGGACCGCTTGCGTATTTCGATCTTCCGCCAGTGTCTTCGCACTTCACCCATGCACCACTGCCGCACCACAACACCATGTCGCGTGTTTCGGCACGGCAACGACGCCGCGCCGGCACCACTCAGTACGCTGCGGTGACACTGACGCCGGAAAAGCCCAGCGTTGCCTTCAAGCGCACGTAATAGACGCCCGCGGACGGCGCGGCCAGCGTGCAGCTGTCGCCATTGCCCGGCAACATGCTGCGGCAGCTGTACGCCGCGTCGGTCGGTAACGCACCGGCCCGTACCGAAAGGTCGGCATTGCCGCTGCCACCGGCAAGCGCGACCTTGAGCGAACGTGTGCCGGCCGGCACATTGACCTGGTAATACAGCGAGTCGGAAAGCGCTGCGCTCAGCCCGGTGCGTGCCACATTCCTGGCCAAGGTGGTCGACTCGATCACCGCCGCCACCGCGCCATCGGCATTCACCAGCCCTGCCCCGCAGCCCTGCGTGCAGGCGACCGGCATGGGCCGCGCGCTGGACTTGAGCAGGGCTTTCACCGTTGCCGGCGGCAGCGGATTCAGGGCCACCGACTGCATCAACGCCACCACGCCAGCCACATGCGGCGCCGCCATCGAGGTGCCGCTGTACACCGCATATGCCGCATTGCCCGGTGCCGTGGTGCCGGTATTGAGCGTGGACACGATCGATTGCCCGGGCGCGGCGATATCCACGCCCTTGCCGAAGTTGGAGAAGCCGGCCTTGGCGCCGGCCGAGGTGGTGGCCGCCACGGCGATGACGTTGGCGCAATTGGCCGGCACGCTGGTGGAGACGTCCAGATTGCTGTTGCCGGCGGCCACGACCACCGCGCTGCCGCGCGTGACGGCTGCGGCGATGGCGTTGTTCAACGTCGCCGAACAGGTGCCCGCGCCACCCAACGACAGATTGATCACCGTGGCCGGATTCGGGTTGGCCGGCACGCCGGCGACCTTGCCGCCGGACGCCCACACGATCGCATCGGCGATATCGGACATGTAGCCGCCGCAGCGGCCCAGCACCCGCAACGGCAGGATCCTGGCGTTGAACGCGGTACCGACCACGCCCACCGCGTTATTGCCCACCGCCGCCACGATGCCGGCCACATGCGTGCCATGCCAACTGGAATTGGACGCCGACGCTCCGGGCCCGCATTCGTTGGCCGCGGCCCAGTCGCCCTGGTCGGCCGCGTTCGCATCGCGCGCCGTGCCATCGCGCGCCGTGGCCGGATCAACGATGAAGTCGTAGCCGGGCAGCACATTGGCTGCCAGGTCCGGATGATTGGTGATGCCGGTGTCGATCACCGCCACCACGATGCCCTTGCCGGTGGAACGGTCCCAGGCCGGACGGATGTTGAGGCTGGCGGCGGTCGCGCCCATCGCCCACTGCTGCGGCACGCCGGGGTCGTTGGGAACCAGCAGTGGCCGCATCAGGATGTCCACTTCCACGCGTTTGACCGCCGGGTCGGCGGCCAGGCGCCGCATCAGGCTTTCCGAATCCACGCGGTCCAGCTTGCGGTCGGCCACCAGCAACATCGGCCCGCCACTGAGCCGGCGCGTGGCCGACAGGCCCAGCGCCTTCCCGCGCGCTTGCGGCACGGCACGCGCGATGTCGCCCCATGGCGCAGACAACCCGGTCGCCCGGCCGCTGCCGACGCTGTTCTTGTAGCTGACGATGAAGCGCTGATGGGTGCTGCTGGAATTCAATCCTTGCAGACTGACCTCGCCAGCGGCGGCATGAAACGTGCATGACAACGCACAGACGAATGCAACGCGGCGCAGTGCGCCCACTGAGTGATACGGCATGACTCCATCCCTCCCCAAGGATCTTGCAACCCGGTTGGCAACGCACTGAAGCCACTGCGCTGCGCCGTGCCCGTTGCGCGTGCATGCAGATGTTGCATGCCTCACGTGGGCTGGCTATCGGCGTGCTACCGGGCGCACTGAAGGCAGCCATGCCGTGCTGGCACGCGCTTCATTCAGCCAGCGCTGGCGGCCCTGGCCGGCGGTGCGGCCATTGCCGCTTCCCGAACGCACACTGCCCCGCGTAGAGCGGGGCAGTGCAGGTTTCAAAGCACCGACACCGGCGTCGGAAAAGACCCGACGCATTGCCGGCATCGCGCCGGCATCGCGGTCGTCGGCGCAGGTTTACGGGGTCTGGCTGACCGCGCCGGCCGCGTTGACGATGCCCGCGCCGCAGCCGCCCGAGCAGGCGCCCGGCAGCGGACGTGCAGTGTTCTTCAGCAGCGTTTCCACCGCCGCAGGCGTCAGCGGACGGCTGGCGACCGACTGCACCAGCGCCACCACGCCGGCCACGTGCGGGGCCGCCATCGAGGTGCCGTTGTAGCTGGCGTAGCTAGCCGAACCCGGCGTGGTGGTGCCGCTGTTCAAGGTCGACAGGATCGCCGAACCCGGCGCGGAGATATCGATGCCGGTGCCGTAGTTGGAGAAGCTCGAACGCGCGCCGGCCGAGGTGATCGATGCCACCGAAATCACGTTGGCGCAGCTGGCCGGGGTGAAGTTGGCCACGTTGGCATTACTGTTGCCGGCCGCCACCACCACGGTGGTGCCGCGCGACACCGCGCTGTTGATGGCGTTCTGGTAACTGCTCGAGCAGCTGCCGCTGCCGCCCAGCGACATGTTGATCACTTCGGCCGGGTTGGCATTGGCCGGCACGCCGGACACGGTGCCACCCGAGGCCCACACGATCGCATCGACGATATCGGAGGTCGCGCCGCCGCAGGCGCCCAGCGCACGAATCGGCACGATGCGCGCGTTGAACGCGGTACCGGCCACGCCGGTGCTGTTGTTGGTGACCGCCGCGATGGTACCGGCCACATGGGTGCCGTGCCAGCTGGAATTGGCGGCCGACGTACCGCTGCCGCACTGGCCGGCCGTGGTCCAGTCACCCTGGTCGGCCGGATTGCTGTCACGCCCGTTGTTGTCGCGTGCACGCGTGGCATCGCTGATGAAGTCGTAACCCGGCAGCACGTTGGCGTTGAGGTCCGGATGGCTGGTGATGCCGGTGTCGATCACGGCCACCACCACGCCGGTGCCGGTGGCGGTATCCCAGGCCGGGCGCACGTTGATGCTGGAGGAAGAGGTACCGAAGCCCCACTGCTCGGACAGGCGCGTGTCGTTGGGAGTCAGCACCGGGTACATGATCTGGTCCACTTCCACGTAGTCCACGCTGGGGTCGGCGGCGATGCGGCGCATCAGGGTTTCGGCGTCGGCGCGGTCCAGGCCACGATCGGTCTTGAGCACTTCCGAACCCAGCGCCGTGCGGCGCACGTGGTTCAGGCCCAGCGCACGGCCGGCGCGTGCCGGCATCGCACCGGCAACCGAATTGAGCGATGCGCGCATCGAGGTCGGGCTGACCGCCGCACTGGAACCGTCTTTGTATTTGACGATGAAGCGGTCCAGGGTGGGCTGCGAGTCCAACCCGGACAGATTGACCTGACCGGCAAACGCCGGCACGGCCAGCAGCGAGGTCAGCGCGGAAACACCCAGGACTACCAGCGCGCGCGTGGGCGCACGACGTTGCGACACATTGGACATCGATCGTTCCTTATTGGAGAGGTACCGCAGCTGCGGCGAGAGGGCCGGCCCGTTGCCGCACGCTGCGGTTCGGAGCCGGAAACTGCACGGGCGCCAGGCCCGTCGGGGCGACTGGCCGGTGTCCATTCCGGCCAAGCGGCAACACGTCGCCTGCGCCTGCCGAAACGGCAGACCTGGGCGAGGTATCGCAGATGGGGTTGAAGCGAGGAAGGCGCGTTCCCTGGCGGTCATGCCAGGGAACGCGTGCAGCGATCCAGCGTCAGTAGCTGGCGGTCAGGGTCACGCCGGAGAACGTGCTGTAAGCCTTGATCCGCACGTAATAGGTTCCCGACGGCGAAGTGATGTTGCAGGTTTCGGCATTGCCATCGAGATACGGACGGCAGGCATAGACGGTGTCGGTGGGCGCGCTACCGGCCCGCACGTACAGGTCTGCATCGCCGCTGCCGCCGCTGGTGGTCACCGTCAGCGTGCCGCTGCCGGCCGGCACCGTGATGGTGTAGTTCAACTCCGCGCCCGTGGCTGCACCCAGGCCGGTCACCGGCGTGCCGTTGGTCAAGGTGTTGCCGGTTCCGCCACCACCACCGCCACTGCTGCCGGCGATGGCCGCCGTCACTGCCGCATCGGCATCGACGATGCCCGCACCGCAACCGCCCGAACAGGCGCCCGGCAAGGCGCGTGCGGTGTTCTTCAGCAGTGTTTCCACTGCGGCAGGCGTCAACGTGGTGGGCGCCACCGACTGCACCAGGGCAACAACGCCGGCCACATGCGGCGCCGCCATCGAGGTGCCGTTGTACGAAGCGTAGCTGGCGTTGCCCGGCGTGGTGGTACCGCTGTTGAGCGTGGACAGGATCCCCGACCCTGGCGCGGAGACGTCGATCCCGCTGCCGTAGTTGGAATAGCTGGCCTTGGCACCGGCCGAGGTCGTGGCCGCCACTGCGATCACGTTGGCGCAGTTGGCCGGCAACGAACCGGACACGTTGGCGGCACTGTTGCCGGCTGCCACCACCACCGTGGTACCGCGCGAGACGGCGCCGTTGATTGCGCTCTGCATCGTGGACGAACAGGTGCCACCGCCGCCCAGCGACATGTTGATGACTTCGGCCGCGTTGGGATTGGCCGGCACACCGCTCACGGTGCCGCCGGAGGCCCAAATGATGGCATCGGCGATGTCCGACAGCGAACCGCCGCAACGGCCCAGCACGCGGACCGGCACCACCTTGGCGTTGAACGCGGTACCGGCCACGCCGGTGGTGTTGTTGGTCACCGCCGCCACCGTGCCGGCGACATGGGTGCCGTGCCAGCTGGAATTGGACGTGGCGCACCCGCTGGTCGAGTTCCAGTCGCCTTCGTCGGCAGGATTGTTGTCGCGCCCATTGCCGTCGCGCGCGGCGGTGGCATCGCTGATGAAGTCATAGCCGGGCAGGATGTTGGCGTCCAGGTCGGGGTGGCTGACGATGCCGGTGTCGATCACCGCAACCACGACGTTGGCACCGGTGGCCTTGTCCCAGGCCGGGCGGATGTTGAGCCCGGCGTTGGTGGTGCCGAAGGCCCATTGCTCGGACAGGCGGCTGTCGTTAGGGGTCAGCGTGGGGTACAGCATCTGGTCCACTTCCACGCTTTGCACGTTGGGGTCGGCGGCCAGCTGGCGCATCAGGGTTTCGGCTTCGGCGCGATCCAGCGCGCGGTCGGCCTGAATCAGCTCCGGTCCCACGGCCAGACGACGCACGCTGTTCAGGCCCAGCGGCTTGCCGGCCTTGGCCGGCAACGCACGTGCAGCGGTGCGCAACGAGGTGGTCAACACACTGGGGCTGCTCAGGGCGCTACTGCCGTCCTTGTAGGTCACGATGAACTTCTGGTGGGTCTGCGCGGTGGCCAGGCCACCCAGGTAGACATCGCCGGCAAATGCCGGCGTTGCCAGCGACAGCGAGGTGAGTGCCGAAGCACCCAGGATGCAGAGCGCACGGTGGCGCGGACGAAACGACGCGCTAGACATCGAATTCCCTTCCAGTCAAGAGAACCGCCGAAGCGGTAGTTCCGAAACCGTCGCGATGGCGACTGGCCCAGTGCCCCGGACCGCCCCTGTTATCGATCCGTTCAGCGAACCTATCCCAAAGAAACCGAACTGGACAATACGGAGTTGGTAATTTTCGAAATCAAAATGTCATTGCGTGACTTCAATCACACTTGACTCATGCTGAATTCGACCGGCTCCCAGGCGAAAAAGGGTCTTTTTGCTGTTGCGCAAACAAAAAGGCCCCCGTGCTGACACACGGAGGCCCTTGTTTGACGAATATGTCTGCTTACGACAAACGCACCAACCACCCGTGGCGGTCCGGCACGCGGCCGTACTGGATATCGGTCAGTTCCTGGCGCAGCGACATGGTCACCTCGCCCGCCGGCGCGGACAGATCGCCCACCGCGAACCCCTCGCCCTTCAGCTCGCCGATGGGGGTCACCACCGCCGCGGTACCGCAGGCAAACACCTCGGTGATCTCGCCCGAGGCCACGCCCTGCTTCCATTCGTCGATGGCGACCTTGCGCTCGATCACCTGCATGCCACGGTCGCGGGCCAGTTGCAGGATGCTGTCGCGGGTGATGCCTTCCAGGATGCTGCCGGACAGTTCCGGGGTCACCAACGTGCCGTCCTTGTAGACCAGGAACACGTTCATGCCACCGAGTTCTTCGACGTACTTGCCTTCCACCGGGTCCAGGAACAACACCTGCGAGCAGCCCTGGGCATAGGCCTTCTGCTGCGGCAACAGCGAGGCGGCGTAGTTGCCGCCGCACTTGGCCGCACCGGTGCCGCCCTTGGCCGCACGTGCGTACTCGGTGGACAACCAGATCGATACCGGTGCCACGCCCTTGGCGAAATACGGGCCGGCCGGGCTGGCGATCACGTAGTACGACGCCTTGTGCGCCGCACGCACGCCCAGGAAGGCCTCATCGGCAATCATGAACGGGCGGAAATACAGGCTGGTCTCCGGCGCCGACGGCACCCAATTGCCGTCCACGGCGACCAGCTGACGCAGCGATTCGACGAACAGGTCCACCGGCAATTCCGGCAGCGCCAGACGGCGCGCCGACCGCTGCAGGCGCTCGCCGTTGGCCTGCGGACGGAAGGTCCAGATCGAGCCGTCGGCGTGCCGGTAGGCCTTGATGCCTTCGAAGATCTCCTGGCCGTAATGCAGCACCGACGCTGCCGGATCCAGCTGCAGCGGGCCGTACGCGCGCACTTGCGCGTCGTGCCAGCCCTGCTCGTTGTTCCAGGAGATGGCGACCATGTGGTCGGTGAAATGCAGCCCGAAACCGGGTGCGGCCAGGATCACGGACAATTCGTCGGCGCTGCGCGGCGACGGAGAACGGGTGGAAGCGAAGGACACGGACACCGGGAGATTCCTGTATGGCGGGCGAAAGGACGCAGCGCCACATCGTGGACATGGCGCGTGACGATCAGAGCATGCCGGTCTCGAGACGGGCCGCTTCGGACATCATATGCCGGCCCCACGGCGGGTCGAACACCAGCTCGACGTCGGCCTCGGCGATGGTCGGGATCATCTCGACCTTGCTGCGCACATCGTCGACCAGGATTTCGCCCATCCCGCAACCGGGCGCGGTCAGGGTCATCTTGACGTCGACCCGGCGCTGGTCGTCTTCCTCGCGATGGCTGACCACCGCCTCGTAGACCAGGCCCAGATCGACGATATTAAAGGGAATTTCCGGGTCGAAACAGGTGCGCAGCTGCTGCCACACCAGCGCTTCCACCTCTTCGTCGCTGGCATTGGCGGGCAGTTCCAGCCCCGGCGGCGGCTCCTTGCCGATCGCATCGCCGTCCTTGCCGGCAATGCGGAACAGATTGCCTTCGACAAAGACGGTATAGCTGCCACCCAGCGCCTGGGTGATATAGCCGTAACTGCCTGCGGGCAGGGTCACCGAATCGCCCTGCGGCACCATGACGGCATCGCAATCGCGTTCGAACTGGACGGGTTCGCTGCTACGGGAATACATGGGCTGGATATGGGGCCGCGCAGGTCGCGCGCAAGTCGGCCATTCTAGCCGACCACGACGCCACCGCCGCCGGCCACCGCGCCAGCCGGGAACGACGCTGCATTCCATCAGCCGCACTGTCGTGGCGTGGCGTGCGTCGCAAAGGCCGGCGCGCGCTCTATCATGTGCGCACTGTCAGGAGCTCCAATGCCGCCCACCACCGCGTCCGCCAGAACGGCCCACTGGCTCTGGCCCCCGCTCCTGTTGCTGGGATGCGTCACCGCCCTCATCGCCTGGCTGCTCATCGCCCTGGCCCTGGGCAACCAGGCCGGCTGGATGGCCGTGGTCGCAGCACTGGAGATCGTCTGGATGCTGCGCCTGGGCACCCTGCATGCAGGCCGCCTGCGCATCGGCGTGGCCATGGTGGCGACGGCGCTGATCATCGCGGGCGCCAACTGGGGCATCGCCTCGGCGCAACTGGGCGGACCGCTGGGCCTGGACCCGTGGACCTCGGCACAGAAGATGGGCACCGGCCTGGCCTGGACGCTGCTGCAACTGGCCAACAACGGCTTCGACTTGCTGTGCTACGCCGCCGCACTGTTGGTGGCGTGGTGGGCGGCGCGTTGAGCCAGGCGCGATTGTTTCAGTAGCCAACATCGCACGTCGTTGAAGCTGATGCGTCAGCTGCACAGATTCGAGCGCCGGTGCTCGTCAAGCGCCATCGCTCCCATCAGAGATACATCGGAAAGCGCTGCGCGTTTGCCGCAGGATCCGTGCCCGCCCACCATCGCGAGCCACGCTGCAAGTACGTCCTTGTAAGCTCCTTGGCGGCATCCATGCCGCCGGGGGTTCCGCGACGGTGGGCGGGCAAGGACCAGTCACGTTGGTCGGGTGCGTAGCGTTCAAAAGAGCAGCAAGCAAAACTGCCCCGGTGCCTTTGTTCTTGAACAAGGCAATCAGCAAACTGTCTGGCGCGGTGCCCTTGCCGATTGCGGGACCGTTGGCGGCATCGATGCCGCCATCGAGCCTCCAGGCACGGATTGACGGCGTGTCCCGCGAGCGGTGAGGGCGCCGCGCCTTCGACTAACCCTGGCGTTGATCCGCGCGTGTAAGCGTCCCCTGTAACGCAACAGGACACGACCGACCGTGCGTTGCCTCAAGCATCCGAGCGCGCCTGACGACACACCAGCACTCAATGCCCGCCGCCATCCAGCGCTTTCAATTCGCTCACCAGCGCACCAGCGGCTTCTGCTCCATCGCCGTACAACATGCGCGTGTTGTCGGCGTAGAACAGCGCATTCTCGATGCCTGCAAAGCCCGTCCCCTTGCCGCGCTTGATCACCACCGTGTTGCGCGAATTGACCACGTCCAGAATCGGCATGCCGTAGATCGGGCTGGCCGGATCGGTTTTGGCAACCGGATTGACCACGTCGTTGGCACCGATCACCAGCGACACGTCGGTGCTGGCAAATTCCGGATTGATGTCGTCCATGTCGGCGATCAGATCGTAGGGCACACCGGCCTCGGCCAGCAGCACGTTCATGTGCCCGGGCATGCGCCCGGCGACCGGATGGATCGCAAACTTCACCTTGACCCCGCGCGCCATCAAGCGCTGCGCCAGCTCCCAGATCTTGTACTGTGCCTGCGCCACTGCCATGCCATAGCCGGGCACGATCACCACCCGCTCGGCAAAGGCCATCATCGCCGCCACATCGCCGGCCTCGATCGGCTTCTGCACACCGCTGATTTCCTGCGCCTGCCCGCCACCGCCGAAGTTGGAAAACAGCACGCCGCCGATCGGCCGATTCATCGCCTTGGCCATCAACCGCGTCAGCAAGATGCCGGCGGCGCCGACCATCATGCCGGCGATGATCAATGCCTCATTGCCGAGCACATAGCCCTCGAACGCCACCGCCAGCCCGGTAAACGCGTTGTAGAGCGAAATCACCACCGGCATGTCGGCACCGCCGATCGGTAGCGTCATCAGCACGCCCAAGGCCAACGCCACCACGAAGAACGCAATGATCGCCAACGGCTGCAGACTGCTCGCCGCCCAGACGGCCAGGGCCAGCACCGCCACGGCCACCACCAGATTGAACACCTGTTGACCGGGGAAGGTCACCCGCCGGTCCAGCCGGCCGTCGAGCTTGGCCCACGCGATGACCGACCCCGACAGCGACACCGCCCCGATCGCCGAACCGATCACCGCCAGCACCACCGTGGTGGTGTCCGGCTGCCGCGCCGCCAGCTGCGCAATCGCCTGCGCGCTCCAGTGCGCCGTGTCGCGATTGGCGAAGAACGAAAACCGCAGCAGCTCCACTGCACCGATCGCCGCCGCCGAGCCGCCGCCCATGCCGTTGTACAGCGCCACCATCTGCGGCATGTCGGTGATTGCGACCTTCCTGGCCGACCACCACGCCACGCCGGTGCCGATCGCCAATGCCGCCAGGATCAGCGGCACGTTGTGCAGCTCGGGCAGGAAGAACGTGGCCACGGTGGCGATCAACATGCCCAGCCCGGCCCAGCGGATGCCGCTGCGCGCGCTCAATGGAGACGCCATGCGCTGCAGGCCGAGCAGGAACAAGGTCGCTGCCACCAGATAGCTCGACTTCACCAGCCACGACAGCAATTCGGCAATAGACACGTTCATGGCGCATCCCCGCCCGGCGGCTTCTTGCTGGACTTGAACATCTCCAGCATTCGCTCGGTCACCACATAACCGCCCGCTGCGTTGCCCGCGCCCAGCGCCACTGCGACAAATCCCAGCGCTTTTTCCAGTGTGGTGTCGGCATGCCCCAGCACCACCATCGCCCCGATCAACACGATGCCGTGGATGAAGTTGGAACCGGACATCAGCGGCGTATGCAGGATCACCGGCACCCGCGAGATGATCACATGGCCGGCGATGGCCGCCAGCATGAAGATGTACAGCGCTACGAATCCGTCGCTCATCGTCTCTGGCTCCACTGGCCGGTGCGGCCCGCCGATCATACCCACGCCACGCCCGTGCGGGCGCCTGTCAACCGAATCCGCGCTCGCTCGTTGACGTCGTATCGTCTCCGCGGAAGCTACGCTGTGCTGGTGGGAACTCCTTTCGATCCGCAAGCTACCGCACCGGCCGCCACCACACCGGTGTCGCTGGATGCATTTCTGGCCGGCATCGGGCCGCGTGCCTTCCGTTTTGCCGAGGCCGGCTTGCGGCACCGCGAAGATGCGCTGGACGCCGTGCAGGACGCCATGGTGAAGCTGCTGGGCTATCGAGAGCGGCCAGCGGAGGAATGGACGCCGCTGTTCTGGAGCATCCTGCGCAGCCGCATCATCGACCTGCAGCGGCGACGCAGCTTTCGCCTGAAGTTCTGGGCACCGGCCGAGCGCGCCGACGACGAAGGTCCGATCGACTGGGCCGACCCCGGCACCGGACCGGTCGACGAACAACAGCATCAACAGGCCTACCAACGGCTGGTCGATGCATTGCGCACACTGCCGGCGCGCCAGCGCGAAGCCTTCACGCTGCGCGTGCTCGAAGACCTGGACGTGGCCACCACTGCCAAGGCGATGGGCTGCTCCGAAGGCTCGGTCAAAACCCACCTGTCGCGCGCGCGCGACGCGTTGCAAAAACAGTTCGAGGATTTCCTGTGAACCGCTCCCACGACCCCGCCCGGCTGGATGCGCAGCTGCGCCAGCTGCACGCCACCGCGCTGACCAGCCTACCGCCGCAAACCCTGGCGCGCCTGCGCCAGGCCCGCCACGCCGCGGCCCCGACGCGCAGCCGACGTGGCTACTGGTTGCTGGCCACCGCGTGCTCGGGCCTGCTGGCGATCGGCATCGGCCTGCAGCTGCATCCGAGCCAAAGCGTCTCCTATGGCACCGCGCCGACCTCGCCGGTTGCCAGCACCAGCGCCACCACCGAGACAGACGACCTGCTGGCCCAGAACCCGGACCTGTATGTCTGGCTCGGCTCCGACACCGCCCTGGCCATGGAATAAGCACGATGACCCACACCACCCGCCTGCTGTTGACCCTGTTGCTGTGCACCGGGCCATGCGCCTCCACGCTGGCTCAGGACGGCCCACCCGGACCTCCTCCCCCGGGTCCGCCCATGGACGCGCCTGGCCCACGCGGCCAAGGTCCGGGTGACGAGACGCCCATGCCCGAGTGGGACCAACTGACCAAGCAGCAGCGCCAGGTCATGATCGATGCGCTGCGCGAGCGCTGGAACGACGTGCCCGAAGAACGTCCCAGGATGTACCGGCACGCCCGCCGCTGGCTGGACATGACGCCCGAGCAGCGCAAGCAGGCCAAGGCCGGCATGGACCGCTTCCGCAACATGAGTCCGGAGCAACGCCGCGAGGCCAAGGCCTTGTTCGACCGCATGCGCACGCTCAACCCGCAACAGCGCAACGAACTGCAGCAACGCTGGCAGAAGATGAGCCCGGCCGAGCGCAGCGCTTGGTTGCGCGAGCATCCGCCGGTCGAGGACTGACGTTTCCCAGCACTGCGCAGCGGTCGCAGCAGCGGATTGCGTTTGCTCAGGCGCCGCGCAGGGTTGCGATGGGCGCTGGATATGATCCAGCCGTCGCGCTTGGCATCTTGCAGCATGCCAGGGCCAGTCGCTGCAGCGACGCGCACCCTGCGCACCCCGCGCGCGCGGCCGCGTAAGTGTGTGTAGCGCACGCAGCTGCATGACGTCGCGGCAACCAGATGCATGCCAGCACCCGTGCTGGCATCGGTGGCGTCGCTGGTCGCAAGGACAACCACGAAATCCCTGACCGCGCCAAACCTCAACCTGCCCCAAAGAGCGCTCTTCAGCGCCGGACCGACGACGGCTCGCGATGCGCAGCGTGCTGCCCTTGCCGCATTGCACGCACCGAACTTTCTGCGATGCCTACGCGTTGGTCGGCGCCGGCGCCGACCAACGCGTCTTCGCCAGCAACTCATCGTCCCAGTCGAGCGTCAACGCACCGTCCTTGATCAACAAGGCGGCGAAGGCGTACACGTTGCGCGCGAACATCTCGCTGGCTTGCACTGCGCCCTGGCTGGCCAGATTGAGCGGGCCAGCGATGACCACGCCGTCGAGCTCATACGTTTCGCCCGGGCGGGTGGCCGCGCAATTGCCGCCGGTTTCCGCCGCCAGATCCACGATCACGCTGCCGGCGCGCATGCCACGCGCCATCTCGGTGGTCACGATCTTCGGCGCCGGCCGGCCCGGAACCGCTGCGGTGCACACCACCACATCCACACCTGTGAGATGTTCGGCCAAACGGCGCTGCTGTTCGGCGCGTTCGTCGTCGCTGAGCTGGCGCGCGTAGCCGCCTTCGCCGGCAGCGCTCACGCCCAGGTCCAGAAATCGCGCACTCAGCGAGGCGATCTGCTCACGCGTTTCCGGCCGCACATCGAAGCCTTCCACCTGCGCGCCCAGCCGTTTGGCCGTTGCGATCGCCTGCAGGCCGGCCACGCCCGCACCGATCACCAACACCTTGCACGGGCGCATGGTGCCGGCCGCAGTGGTCAGCATCGGAAAAAAGCGCGGCGCCAGTTGCGCGGCAATCAGCACCGCCTTGTAGCCGGCCATGCCGGCCTGCGAGCTCAACACATCCATCGATTGCGCGCGCGTGGTGCGCGGCAGGCGCTCCAGTGGAAACGCGATCAATTGCCGCGCGGCAAATGCCTGCGCGCGCGCCGGATCCGTGTCCGGCGCCAGCATGCCGATCACCACCGTGTGCGGTTTGCAGCCAAGCAAGGTCCCGGTAGAGGGCGCCTGCACGCACAGCACCATCTCGGCCTGTGCCACGGCGTCGGCGCCGGCAAGCTGCGCACCGGCCTGCAGATACGCGGCATCGTCCATGCTGCTGGCCAGGCCGGCCCCCGACTCGATCCACACGCCGGCACCGAGCGCGACCAGTTTCTTGACCGTTTCCGGCGTCGCGGCCACGCGGCGTTCGCCAGCGGCCCGTTCTTTCAGCACCAGCACCTGCACAGCCATGCGTTGCTCCGGTCTTGCGCCCAGTCGCGGCGATGCTAGCAGAGCGCGGCGCCACTGCCGGCGGTACCGGCAACGACGCCAGTGCAGCGCGCGCGTGCCACATGTCTACGGACGCCGCAGCGGCTACCCATGCGCGTGGGACCGCTCAGTGCACCGTGCTGTTGTTCTGCAACGGATCCAGACGATCGATCACACCCTGCATGGCGCTGTCGAAAGCGCCGTCGTTGATGTGCTCGCGCAGGCGGCCCAGGCGCACCATCACCGCCAGTTCTTCCGGCGAGGCGACGCAGAAACGCACGCCACGTCGATTGACGAACAGCAGGCGCTGCGAAATCGGGCTCACCCACGACAGCTTGCCGGCCTGCACCTTGCCATCCTTGTCGACAAAATCCAGCCACGTGCCGATATCCATCGCGCGGAAACGTTCGGCGTCGGCACTGTCGATGCTCTGCGCGACCGCTTCGGCACCCAGCACCACGCTGACGCTTTCGGCGGCCGGTGGCGGCAGATTGACCTGCGGCAGTTCCGGCAGGGCTTTTTCCAGTTCCGGGCGCGCTTCGGCGATCGCCTGCAGGGTGTCGTGCAAGGCGGTGATCGCCACCACCACCGCATCCCCGTGCAGGCCTACGCTGGCGAACACGCGGTGCAGCGCCGGCTGCCACACCTGCAGCCATGGCTTGCCGACGATATGGCGGCGCGCTTCGGCCAGTTCTTCCAGCACGCCGTCGGCCAGCGCCAGGGCCTCGATGGTGCCGGGACCTTCCTCGCCGTCGCGCAGGATCGCCATGGTCAGGTGATGCAGCCACGGCTGGCGCAGGAAGTCGTCCACCGCCTTGGGCAGGCCCGCGTCTTCGGGGGCACGCTGCTCCAGTTCCGACAGCGCGCGGCTGCGCGCCAGTTCGAGCTTTTCCTGCCCGCGCTGGGTCTCGGTAGCACGACGCTCGGCAATTTCCACCCGGCGCCGGTGCTGCGACAGGAAGTCGCGGAATTCTTCCTCCAGGGTGAGAAAGATCGCCAGGTTCTCGTTGAATTCGGCCACCAGGCGGTCGACGATCTCTTCGACCTTGCCCATCAGCACGCGCTCGGCAGCGCTGTCGCCGTTGTTGCCTTCGCAGGCCTCGGCCAGCGAGTTGAGCAGGCGCCGCGCGGGGTGGGTCTTCTGCACGAACATCTTGCGGTCCAGCAGCGCGACCTTGACGAACGGCACCACCAGGCGGCCGATCATTTCGCGCGAGCGATTTTCCAGATCGCGCTCGTCCAGCATCACATCGAACAGCATGCCGACCAGGTCGATGGCGTCTTCGTCCATCGGGTCGAGCTTTGCAGTGGCCGGGTCCACGCCCAGCCGCGTGGCGCTGGAAAGCACCTCGTTCTTCAATCGCTGCGCAAGCGATTCGGTGTCGTCGCCGATGGCCGCCTGCAGCGTCGCGCTGGGTGTGGCCTGCAACAGCGACAGCACCGACATCATTTCGCGCTGGCTCAACGGGCGTTGCTGCCCCACCGCGACGGTGGCGGCAGAAGCGGCGGTGTCGCGCACGCTGCGGGTCTGTTGCAGCAACTCGTGCAGCGCCTCGAGCAGCATGCCCTGGCTACCGCCGGGATGGTCGGCCTCACCGTCCATGCCGCCAGCCCCGCCACCATCGGCATGCCCGCGCTGCGTCGCAGCCTGCATGCGGCCGCGGCTATGCGCCCAACGGTCAAGGAAACGGTTGGCCCAGGCCGGTGCGTACTGATCACCCTGATCGTCGCCACCTACCTCGGCGTGACCGCCCTGCGCCTCGACCTGGGCGCGCTCTTCCGGCGTTTCGCCACGCGGCTGCATGCGCGGCGGCGCGCGCTTGGCCTGTGAAATTTCCGGCATCACCCCGGCCTTGGCCAGGGTTTCGTCCAGGCGTGCGTACAACTTGCCGATCGGCTCGGCCAGATCGCGCTCGCACAGCTTGATCAGCACCAGTCGCACTTCCGGCGCCAGATCGCAGGTGGCGAAGGCTTCGTGGATCGCCACACCCAGATGTTCGGGGCCAATCGGGTTGGTGTCGGCCATCAGCTCCAGCCCGCCGGCGATCCAGCCCAGGCGGCGGTCCACCCGTGCCAGCACCTGTTTGAAATCGCGCAACAGCACCGTGGCCAGATTGCGCACAGCCAGCCGCGATTCAAGCACGTGCTCGGGCACCAGGCTCAGCGGGCCGCTGCCCATGTCGCCGGCCAGCACCACTTCGGCCGACAACGGCGTGCCGAGCACCAACGCCTGCCAGCCGTCTTCCAGCTGCTGGCGGAACTGGCGGGCGACCTCTTCGCGCTTGCGGCGCAATTCGCGCATGCCATCGAGAAACAGCAACTGCGACGCGCCAGCGGATTCGGCACGGTCGAACAGCACATCGTCGAAATGCGCAACTGCAGCAGCAAAAACCTGCGCGAGCGCCGGCACGAACACGTCGTGGGCCTGCTCGAGCAAGCGTTGGTCACGGCCCGGGTGTCCCGACGGACTGGGCTGAAAAGTCATGCGCAAAGGCTCCCCGCCTCTGCAGGCGTGAAAATTTTCGAACGAGAAAAAACAGACGCGGCCCCAAATTCCGCCCGTGCATGGTAGGCGGTTCGCGCATCCGTTAAGTGTGACATGTTACTCACTTTACTCGTGACCGCCCAGGGTTTGCGTGTCAAGCGGCCATCCTAGCTCGCCACGTCGCGGTGGAGCTTGCCGGCAGTCATTCTGCGCCTGCGGGTGTTAAGCCTTCAGCTTCGCGGGCGCTTCCGGACCATCAGCCACGCCTTGCATCGCGCCGCAGCGGCAGCGGCAGCGGCATCGCAGTGCAGGCGCAGGCCGTCCAGCAACGCCGTCATCGCCAGCTCCTCCGGTGAAGCGAGGCACAGCTGCCACCACGCCGGTTGGCGAACATCAGGCGCCCGGAGATCGGGCTGATCCACGACAGCGTGCCTACTTGTCCGAGAACGTCGCGGCCAATGAAATCCAGGTGGGTGCCATTACATGAGGTCGATCGCGGCGGCCACGGCCCCCACCGGCCATGCTGCGGCGAGCGTTGGGAAGCGGCCGTCTATAATTCAATGCCTCGTTGCCCCGACCCGGATTTATGCACGCACCGTATTCGCTCCAGGCGCTGGACGCGCGCCGTTCGGTTCCCTCCAAACAACTCGGCGCGCCCGGGCCGGATGAAGACACCTTGCTGCGCATGCTCACCTCGGCGGTGCGCGTGCCCGACCACGGCAAGCTGGTGCCGTTCCGTTTTCTGCGCATCAGCGGCGCCGCGCGCGCTGCGCTGGGGGATTTCCTCGCCGAGCGCACCCTGGCCGCCGACCCGCTGGCATCGCCGGCCACCCTTGCCAAGGAACGTGGACGCTTCAGCGACGCACCGGTGGTGATCGTGGTGATCGCCTCGCTGCGCCCCGAGCACAAGGTGCCCGTGCAGGAGCAACTGCTCACCGCCGGCTGCGTCTGTTTCGCGCTGCTGCAGGCCGCGCAGGCGCACGGCTTCGGCGCGCAGTGGTTGAGCGCGTGGATGGCCTACGACCCGGCGGTGACGGGCTACCTGGGCCTGGAAGACAACGAACGCATCGCCGGCTTCATCCACATCGGCACGCCGCGCATGCAGGTGCCCGAACGCGAGCGCCCGGACCCGCGTGCCTTGCTGCGCGACTGGACCCCGTGACCACACCGACCGCCCCGCTCGACGCTGCGCCGCTGGCCATCCGGCGCCCGACCCCGCTGTATCTGGTGGATGCCAGCCTGTACGTGTTCCGCGCCTGGCATTCCATCCCGGACGAATTTCAGGATGCGCAGGGCTGGCCGACCAATGCGGTGCACGGGTTTGCGCGGTTTCTGCTGGACCTGCTCGAACGCGAGGATCCGCAGCACATCACCATTGCCTTTGACGAAGCCCTGGACAGCTGCTTCCGGCATGCGATCTACCCGGCCTACAAAGGCAACCGCACGCCTGCGCCGGATGCGTTGCGCCGCCAGTTCGCGCATTGCAAGGCGCTGTGCGCAGCGCTCGGGCTGAGCGTGCTGGCCCACCGCGATTACGAGGCCGACGACCTGATCGGCAGCGCGCTGCACAGCGCGCGGGCGCACGGCTTGCGCGGAGTGATCGTGTCGGCCGACAAGGACCTGTCGCAGTTATTGCTCGAGCATGACGAGCAATGGGACTACGCGCGCAACCAGCGCTGGGGCATCGACGGGGTGAAGGCGCGCCATGGCGTGCATGCGCACCAGATCGCCGACTACCTGGCGTTATGCGGCGATGCCATCGACAACATCCCCGGCGTGACCGGCATCGGCGCCAAATCGGCGGCGGTGCTGCTGGCGCACTTCGGCAGCCTGGATGCGCTGTTGGAACGCATCGACGAGATTCCCTTCCTGCGCCTTCGCGGCGCGGCGCAAATGGCGGTGCGGCTGCGCGAACAGCGCGAACACGCATTGCTGTGGCGTCAGCTCACCACCATCGCGCTCGACGCGCCGCTGGCGCTGACCGAAACCGGCTTCACGCGTGCCCACGCCGATGCGGACATGCTCACAGGGTTGTGCGAGAGCCTGCGCTTCGGCCCGCTCACCCGGCGCCGTCTGTTGGCCGCCAGCACCGGCGCCGCCGCACCGTTTCCTCCCGTTTACCTGGCACAAGGTCCCCGCCCATGAACCGACACGACACCCCGCCCACCGTGGTTTACGAAGGCAAGTACCAGCGCATGGTCGTGCGTGGCACTTGGGAGTATTCCGAACGAGTGCATGCCGGCGGCCTGGCCGCGATCATCGTGGCGGTGACGCCGGACGATGCGATGTTGTTCGTCGAACAGTTCCGCGTGCCGCTGCAGGCGCGCACCATCGAAATGCCGGCCGGGCTGGTAGGCGATGTGCATGCCGATGAGTCGATCGAACTGTCGGCCATTCGCGAACTGGAAGAAGAAACCGGCTGGACCGCCGAGCATGCCGAAGTGTTGATGATCGGCCCCACTTCGGCCGGCGCCAGCAGCGAGAAGATCGCCTTCGTGCGCGCCACCGGTCTGCGCAAGGTCGGCGACGGCGGCGGCGATGCTAGCGAAGACATCACCGTGCACGAAATTCCACGCGCGCAGGTCGGCGCCTGGCTGGTGCAGAAGATGGCCGAGGGCTATCAGATGGACCCCAAGCTGTGGGCCGGCCTGTATCTGGCCGATCACGCATTGGACGGCACCCCGCGTGGCTGACGCAGCCATCGAACCCTTGCTCGGCGCCGACGATCCGGCGCCGTTCACCGTGCACAACGCGCAGGCCGCATCGCCGTGGGTGTTGATCGCCGACCACGCCGGCCAGCGCGTGCCGGCGCGGCTGGCCGACCTGGGCCTGCCGCAGGCTGAGCTGGATCGCCATATCGGCTGGGATATCGGCATTGCGCAGGTCACGCAGCGGCTGGCCGAGGCGCTGGATGCGTTGGCCATCGCGCAGACGTATTCGCGCCTGGTGATCGACTGCAACCGCCCGCACGACGCACCCAGCCTGATGCCGGCGGTCAGCGACGGCACCTTGGTTCCGGGCAACCAGCACCTGACCGACAGCGACCGGCAGCAGCGCATCGCTGCGATCTTCGCGCCGTATCACGCACGCATCGCCGCCGAATTGGATGCGCGTGCACAGCGCAGTCAGCCGACAATATTGGTGTCGATGCACAGCTTCACCCCGGTCATGGCCGGCAACGCGCGGCCCTGGCATGCCGGCGTGCTCTACCACCGCGATACGCGGCTGGCGCATCGCCTGTTGCAGGCGCTGCGTGCCGAACCCGACCTGGTGGTGGGCGACAACCAGCCGTATGCGGTCAGCGATGCCACCGATTACGCCATCCCGGTGTATGGCGAGGGCCGCGGCCTGCTGCATGTGGAACTGGAAATCCGCCAGGACCTGATTGCCGACGCGGCCGGGCAACAGGCCTGGGCAGCGCGCCTGGCGCGCATCCTGCCGCCGTTGGCAGATGCCTTGCTGGCGCCTTGAGCAGCAGCGTTTGGCGCCTGCATGCAGGCACGTTGAACATCTGCAATCTGTAGGAGCGCGCTTGCGCGCGATGGAGCGTTACCGGTAACGCCGCAGTGTGCGCACGCGCGCTCCTACACGTCATGCGTATGTCATCGCACCTCAGCGCGTGCCGCGGAGTGATCATGCACATCGACCAAAGCGAACTCTGATCGATGTGCATGCATTCGCTCACGCAAACCCGTCGGTGGCACACACCAAGGCATCGACGTTTTCCGGCTCGAACGCCGAATGCCCGGAAGCCGGGCTGATCTGCAACTGCGCCTTCGGCCACACCTTGTGCAGGTCCCACGCGCTTTGCAGCGGGCAGACCACATCGTAGCGGCCGTGCACGATCACGCCGGGAATGTCGGCAATGCGATGCGCGTCGCGCAGCAACTGGTCTTCGACCTCGAAGAAACCGCCGTTGACGAAGTAATGGTTTTCGATGCGTGCGAACGCCAGGGCAAAGTGCGCGTCTTCATGCCCGGTGACGAAGTCCTCGTCCACATGCAGGAAGCTGGTGGCGCCTTCCCACACGCTCCAGGCCTTGGCCGCGGCCAGGCGCGTGGCCTCGTCATCGCTGGTGAGGCGGCGATGGAAGGCAGCGATCAGGTCGCCGCGCTCGTCCTGCGCAATCGCGTTGATGTAGTGCTCCCAGGCATCCGGGAACAGCCGGCTGGCGCCTTCCTGGTAGAACCATTCCAGTTCGAAGCGGCGCAGCAGAAAGATGCCGCGCAGCACCAGCTCGGTGACCTGCTGCGGGTGGGTCTGCGCATAGGCCAGCGCCAGCGTGGAGCCCCAGCTGCCCCCGAACACCTGCCAGCGGTCGATGCCCAGATGCGTGCGCAGCCGTTCGATATCGGCCACCAGATCCCAGGTGGTGTTGTCTACCAGATCGGCATGCGGCGTGGACCGGCCGGAACCGCGCTGATCGAACAACACGATGCGGTACTTGGCCGGGTCGTGGAAGCGCCGCATCTTGTCGTTGCATCCGCCGCCAGGGCCGCCATGCAACATCACCACCGGCTTGCCCTGCGGATTGCCGCACTGCTCGAAATACAGCGTGTGGCGGTCGTCGACCTTCAGGCTGCCCTGCTGGTAGGGCGTGATCTCGGGATAGAGCGTGCGCATGCGTCGGTCCTGCGGGAAACCGCTAGTGTATCGGCTGCTGCGGGCGCACACGGGCAACGCCATGTGATCGAAAAGACCGGTGCGCGGTGATGGGCGAGGCGCTGAAGAGCACATCGACCTTGCGCGCTTGCCGGCAGGCGGGCGCACTCGGTGCGCGCAACCGCTCGATCGAACGCGCGTGCTCCGCTCCGGAACGTGCGGCCAGTCTGCCGACAATGACGCTGCGGCAATTGCTCAGCCGGCCTGGCCCGCAGCTGGCGACCAGCGCCCCAAGGTCACGCGATCACGCCGCTCCAGATCCTGATGCGTGGCCACCGCAGCGAAGCCGCGTGCGGCCAGCAGTTCGGCCACCGCCACTCCCTGGTCCCAGCCATGCTCCAGCAGCAACCAGCCGCCGGGCAGCAGATGCGCAGGCGCATCGGCCACGATCAGGCGAATATCGTCCAGCCCGTCGCTGCCCGAGGCCAGGGCACTGGCCGGTTCGTAGCGCAGATCGCCCTGCTGCAGGTGCGGGTCGTGGGCGGCGATATACGGCGGGTTGCTGGCGATCAGGTCGAAAGCCTCGCCAGCCAGCGGCGCAAACCAGCTCCCCTGCCGGCAGTCGACATTGCGCAGCCCATGGCTGTCTGCATTGCGCCGGGCCATCGCCAGCGCCGCGGCGCTGGCATCGGTGGCGATCACCTGCGCCTGCGGACGTTCACTGGCGATGGCCAGCGCGATCGCGCCGCTGCCGGTCCCCAGATCGGCGACACGACGGCCTGGCACGGTGTCCAGGCGCTCCAGCGCGAGCTCGACCAGCACTTCTGTATCGGCGCGCGGGATCAACGTGGCCGGCGAGACCGCTAGGTCCAGCGTCCAGAATCCGCGCGAGCCGGTCAGATAGGCCACCGGCTCGCCGGCCTCACGGCGCTGCACCAGGGCATTGAAGGCCTGCGCGACCGATAGAGGCACCGCATCGCGCCCGTGCATGAACAACCAGGCACGATCACGGCCCAGCGCGTGCAGCAGCAGTGCTTCGGCATCGCCGCGCTCGACCCGTCCGGCGGCGCGGCGAAGCAGCTGATCGGCGGGAATGGCGGCGAGATCGTCGGACATACGGGCTGTTCACCTACACGCAACATCGGCTGACCATTATCGACCATGGCGTGCACCGCGATTGCGCTAGATGCCATCTGACGAGTCGATAGCCTAAGACTATCTATGCAATTCCATCAATCGATTTGAGGAATCTATCGATCCTGTCTACCATGGCGCCTGTTCCATCCCCCGCCCCCTTTTCACCGCACGAGGAAACTCAATGTCTCTCATCAACACTCAGGTCCAGCCGTTCAAGGCGAATGCGTACCACAACGGCAACTTCATCGAAGTCACCGAAGCCAGCCTGAAGGGCAAGTGGTCGGTGCTGATCTTCATGCCGGCCGCGTTCACCTTCAACTGCCCGACCGAAGTGGAAGACGCCGCCGACAACTATGCCGCCTTCCAGAAGGCTGGCGCCGAGGTCTACATCGTCACCACCGACACGCATTTCTCGCACAAGGTGTGGCACGAGACCTCGCCGGCCGTGGGCAAGGCGCAGTTCCCGTTGATCGGCGACCCGACCCACAAGCTGACCCGCGCGTTCGGCGTGCATATCGAAGAAGAAGGCCTGGCGCTGCGCGGCACCTTCATCATCAATCCGGAAGGCGTGATCAAGACCCTGGAAATCCACGACAACTCCATCGCTCGCGACGTCACCGAGACGCTGCGCAAGCTGACCGCGGCACAGTTCGTGGCCAACAATCCTGGCCAGGTCTGCCCGGCCAAGTGGAAGGAAGGCGCCAAGACCCTGGCTCCGTCGCTGGACCTGGTCGGCAAGATCTAAGCCGGCTGTCACCTCCGGCCCGATAAGGGCCGGGGGTGAACCGGAGCCGGTGCCGGGCTGCCCGCCAGCCGCCGCCAGCACGCATCCCGACCTCGCGCCGGCTGCGGTTCACTCCCTTCCTTCCCGGCGACCTGCCTCAGCGCAGCGACGCCACGCCCTCCCCTTGCCCATTCCCAGGAGTTCTCCATGTTGGATGCCAATCTCAAGACCCAGCTGACCGCCTACCTGGAACGGGTGACGCGGCCGATTCAAATCAACGCCTCGATCGACGACAGTGCCGGCTCGCGCGAAATGCTCGACCTGCTGGAAGAGTTGGTCCTGCTCTCGGACAAGATCAGCCTGGACATCCACCGCGACGACAACCAGCGCAAGCCGTCGTTCGCACTGACCACGCCGGGCCAGGACATTTCGCTGCGCTTTGCCGGACTGCCGATGGGCCACGAGTTCACCTCGCTGGTGCTGGCGCTGCTGCAGGTGGGCGGCCACCCGTCCAAGGCGGCAGCCGAACTGATCGAGCAGGTGCAGCACCTGGAGGGCGACTACCAGTTCGAAACCTATTTCTCGCTGTCGTGCCAGAACTGCCCGGACGTGGTGCAGGCGCTGAACCTGGCGGCCGTGCTCAACCCGCGCATCAAGCACGTGGCCATCGACGGTGCCTGGTTCCAGGACGAAGTGGAGGCCCGCCAGATCATGTCGGTGCCCACCGTGTACTTGAACGGCGAGCTGTTCGACCAGGGCCGCATGACGCTGGAGCAGATTGTCGCCAAGCTCGACACCAATGCCGCCAAGCGCGACGCAGCGAAAATCGCCGCGAAGGAAGCGTTCGACGTTTTGGTGGTGGGCGGTGGCCCGGCCGGTTCGGCAGCGGCGGTGTATGCCGCACGCAAGGGCATCCGCACCGGTGTGGCGGCCGAGCGTTTCGGTGGCCAGGTGCTGGACACCATGTCGATCGAAAACTTCATCTCCGTGCCGGAAACCGAAGGCCCGAAGATGGCCGCCGCGCTCGAGCAGCACGTGCGCCAGTACGACGTGGACATCATGAACCTGCAGCGTGCCGAGCAGCTGATTCCGGCCGGTGCCGACGGCCTGATCGAAATCAAGCTGGCCAATGGTGCCTCGCTCAAGAGCAAGACCGTGATCCTGTCCACCGGCGCGCGCTGGAGGCAGATGAACGTGCCCGGCGAAGACCAGTACAAGAACAAGGGCGTGGCGTATTGCCCGCACTGCGACGGCCCGCTGTTCAAGGGCAAGCGCGTGGCGGTGATCGGCGGAGGCAACTCCGGCGTGGAAGCGGCGATCGATCTGGCCGGCATCGTGGCGCATGTCACGCTGGTGGAATTCGACGACAAGCTGCGCGCCGACGAAGTGTTGCAACGCAAGCTGCGCAGCCTGCACAACGTGCGCATCATCACCAGCGCGCAGACCACTGAGGTGCTGGGCGACGGGCAGAAGGTGACCGGTCTGGTCTACAAGGACCGCACCGGCGGCGATATCCAGCACATCGAGCTGGAAGGTGTGTTCGTGCAGATCGGCCTGCTGCCCAACACCGAGTTCCTGCGCGGCACGGTGGCGCTGTCGCCGCGCGGCGAAATCATCGTCGACGACCGCGGCCAGACCGATGTGCCCGGCGTGTTCGCCGCGGGCGACGCCACCACGGTGCCGTACAAGCAAATCGTGATCGCGATGGGCGAAGGTTCCAAGGCCGCGTTGAGCGCATTCGACCATCTGATCCGCACCAGCGCACCGGCCACTGCCGACAGCGTGGCCCAGGCGGCATAAGCGAGCGCCTGCTTAGCGCCCGGCCGACCCGGGCGCTAGGCTTGCAACACGCGCCAGTCGTTCCCCGTCACCGCAATGAAGGCTGCTGCACATGAATCTGCGTGACCTGAAATATCTGGTAGCCCTGGCCGACCACAAGCATTTCGGCCGCGCTGCGTCGGCCTGCTTTGTCAGCCAGCCGACGCTGTCCACCCAGATCAAGAAACTCGAAGACGAACTCGGCGTGTCGCTGGTGGAGCGTGCGCCGCGCAAGGTCATGCTGACCCCGGCCGGCCGCGAAGCTGCCGTGCGTGCGCGCAGCATCGTGGCCGAGGTGGAACAGATGAAGGAAGCCGCACGCCGCAGCCAGGACCCGGAAGCGGGCACGGTACGTCTGGGCATCTTTCCCACCCTGGCCCCGTATTTGTTGCCGCACGTGGTACCGCGCATCCGCGAGCGTTTTCCGCGTCTGGAATTGCTGCTGATCGAAGAAAAGAGCGACCAGCTGATGCACCAGTTGCGCGAAGGCCGGCTGGATGCCGCGCTGCTTGCATTGCCATTGCAGGACGACCAACTGCATGCCGAATTCCTGTTCGAAGAACCCTTCGTGCTGGCCGTGCCGGAAGGCCACCCGCTGTCGCGACACGACAGCATGACCCTGGACGACTTGTCCGAGCAGCGCCTGTTGCTGCTGGAAGATGGCCACTGCTTGCGCGACCAAGCACTGGATGTCTGCCACCTGGCCGGGGCGATGGAAAAATCCGAATTTCAGGCCACCAGTTTGGAAACCCTGCGCCAGATGGTCGCGGCGAATGTCGGCGTGACCTTGCTGCCCCTGCTGGCGGTCAAGCCTCCGGTTGCGCGCTCGGAAAACATCCGCCTGATCCGCTTCCGTGAAGACAAGCAGCCCAGCCGCCGCATTGCGATGGCGTGGCGGCGCAGTTCGGCCATGACCGCGTTTCTGGAGCAGCTGTCGCAACTGTTCAAGGAATTGCCCGAGAGCCTGTTCACCGTGGATCAGCCTACGATGGGACCGAAGGCGGTTGCGGCTTAGGGAATCGGGAATCGGGAATCGGGAATCGTAAAAGCGTATCGCGGTTGCGGTCGCTTTGGCTGCGGTTGGAGGTTTGGAATTGGGCGGCGCGCGAGCGTCGCTTTTTGTTTGTGTGCAGCCCTCTTGCCCAGCTTGTTTGTGTACAGCCCTCTTGCCCAGCATCAATCCGCCGCTGTCTGCTCGACGCGGCTGGCGAGGGCACGCTGCCCACGCGACCATGCGACCATGCGATTTACGCGTAGCGTCTTGTTCGCTTGCTTGAGACCGATAGTGCGGCGTTTGCGGCATGCGCTGGAAGCAGGCTCGTGTGCAGCGGCCGTCATGCCCTCCTCCAATTGATCCAACCGCAGCGCTTGCTCGCTGCACCAGGCCTGCAGCGCCTGCGTGGCGGCCCTTGCCAGGGCCTTGGGTTTGCCATCCATGCATTGCGATCAGCCGCCGGCGCCCTCATCTTGTCAGTGCTGCTTGCCATGTCGGCGAGCCGTTTCTATGAGGAGACTGCCATGACTTCGCAACACCACAGCGGCTTGCCGCCATCCATCCTGGTGTCCAGCCACGACCTTGCCCGGCTTGAGGCATTGCTCGATTCGCCAGCCTTCAACAAGCATCCCGCCGCCACTGCGCTGAGCGACGAACTGGGCCGCGCCCGCGTGCTGCCGCCCGACCAGATTCCCGGCGATGTTGTCACCATGCACTCACGCATCGAATGCGAGGACCAACTGCATGGCGAACGGCATACGCTCACCCTTGTGTACCCGCATGAGGCCGATGTGCAGCACGGCCGCATCTCGGTGCTCGCGCCGGTCGGCAGCGCGTTGCTCGGCCTGTCGGTCGGCCAGAGCATCGATTGGCGTACGCCCGACGGACGCGACCTGCGCCTGCGCGTGACTGCCGTGCACGACCAACCCGCAGCAGCGGGCGACTTCCGGCGCGCGGCGCGCTAACGTAGCGCGCTGCGCCATCCCCGACCCGTTCCACGATTCGAGAGAACCCGCATGACTGCATCCCCCTCCAAGCTCGCCCAGCTGCGTGAACTGTCCGTCGTCGTTGCCGATACCGGCGACTACGACGCCATCAAGCGCCTGCAGCCGGTCGACTGCACCACCAATCCCACCCTGGTCAAAAAGGCATTGGATCTGCCGGTGTATGCCGACCTGATCGAACGCGAACTGGCCTGGGGCCGCGAACACGGTGGCGAAGACCGCACCAGCACCGTCAACGAAGTGGCCGACCGCCTCACCGTCGGCGTCGGCGTCAAGCTGGCCGAGCTGGTCCCGGGCCGTGTCTCCACCGAAGTCGATGCCGACCTGGCGTACGACACCCAGGCCACCATCGCCAAGGCGCGCAAGTTCGTTGCGATGTACGCCGAGCGCGGCGTGTCCAAGGACAAGATCCTGATCAAGATTGCAGCGACCTGGGAAGGCATCGAAGCCGCGCGCCAGCTGCAACGCGAAGGCATCGACTGCAATCTGACATTGATCTTCAACCGCGCGCAGGCGCTGGCATGTGCGGAAGCCGGCGTGTTCCTGATCTCGCCGTTCGTCGGCCGCATCCTGGACTACTACGTCGCCCAGGGGCAGACCCCGGCCAGCATCGACGAAGACCCGGGCGTGGTCTTCGTGCGCACCGTCTACAACGAGTTCAAGCAGCGCGGCTCGTCCACCGTGGTCATGGGCGCCTCGTTCCGCTCCACTGCGCAGATCGAAGCGTTGGCGGGGTGCGACCGCCTGACCATTTCGCCGGACCTGCTGGAAAAGCTCGACGCCGAGCACGGCGAATTGCCGCGCAAGCTCTCGCCGGCCAAGGCCGACAATGCCCAGTTCACCCCGATCGACAGCGACAGCTTCGCTTCGGGCCTGGCCGCCGACCCGATGGCCACCGAGAAGCTGGCCGGCGGTATCGACACGTTCGCCAAGGACTTGCACGCACTGCGCAAGACCATCGCCGACAAGCTCGCTGGCTAATCACACAGCGAGCCTGTTCTGCATACAACGCCTGCAGCTGCCTGGCTGCGGGCGTTGTCGTTTTTGAGTCTGGTTTAGAGATGTGCGGCCAAGCCGGTCTGCATCGCGATAACGGGTAAGGATGCGGGCAGCTCGTGGACGTGGACGTGGGCGTTGCCGCTTCCGCAGCCGGCATTGGCGGGGATCGAACAGCAGCCGCCTGTCAGCGCCCCTGCACGACAGACAGAAGACCGCGCGGCACAGTACAGCCATGCCTGCGCCGTGTACCGCTTGGACCAAACCCCCTGCTCTCCACATATCGCTTACACCCGCTGCACGCGCACTGCCTAGAATCCGGATTCACTCAACTGGCGTAACGGACAATGGCAAACATTGCAGTGGTGATGGTCGATGGCGTGGCCGATTGGGAAATCGGCGTGGTGCTGCCGGCAGCACGCGAATGGTTCGGCGACCAGGTCGCCATCGCCAGTATCGACGGGCAACCGCTGCAGTCCATCGGCGGGGTGCGCATCACGCCAGAATTCGCCCTCTCCGATCTGGCGCCACTGCAGGCCGATCTGTGGATCCTGCCCGGCAGCGAACGCTGGCAAGCCGGCGAAATTCCCGGGCTGAGCGGCTTGCTGGTCGAGCGCGTGCAGCAGCAGCGCCCGGTCGCGGCGATTTGCGGCGCCACCCTCGCCTTCGCCTATGCCGGCCTGCTCGATGAGCGCGCGCACACCAGCAACGCGTTGGCCTTCTTGCAGGAGCACGTGGTGCCGTACGCAGGCGCCGCGCACTATCGCCACGAAAAGGTCGTCAGCGCCGATGGCGTCATCACCGCACCTGGCACCAGCCCGGTGAATTTTGCATTGGCATGCATGCGGCAATTGCATCCGGAGCGCACCGATACGCTTGCCCAGTTGCGCGGCATGTTTGCCGGAGAATTCGTTTAATCCAACGGATTTAAGCCGGTACAGCTGATGCCCGCCCTGGCTCACCGTGCTGATTGCTTGTATCGAGTCTGCATACCGTTCGCGGCCAATCACCAGGAGTATTTGCCCGCGCTGAGCAGCCTCCGATGATGTGCTGCCCGGCCCTCTGCGGCGCTCGCCGCAACAACTCACACCACCGATTCGCTGTACAGCGTCGCCGAGCCGGTTCACCTTACAGACATATCGTCCCATCGCCAGCGTGTGTTGCGATCTCCGTTAAAAAAATGGCCGCGCCGTCTCCGACGCAGCCATTCAAGTTGCCTAGCACGCACTCCCATGCAGTGCCTGATCGTGATAACGCTGCCGGTCACTGTCGGCCATCGGCACGCTGCCACGATCATGTGGACGACAGCGTTTCAATCCGGCCCGCCTTTCCGTCAGGCATCCAGCCCGATCGGGCAGCTCACTCCCGTGCCGCCAAGCCCGCAATAACCATTGGGGTGCTTGGCCAGATATTGCTGATGATCGTCTTCGGCGTAATAGAACGTGGGCGCCGGGAAACGGATCTCCGTGGTGATTGCGCCGTACCCGGCTGCAGTCAGTTGTTGCTGATACGCATCGCGGCTGGCAAGCGCGGCGTCGTACTGCGCCTGCGTGGTGCAGTAAATCGCCGAACGGTATTGCGTGCCGACATCATTACCCTGCTGCATGCCCTGGGTGGGGTCGTGGCTTTCCCAGAAGGTGCGCAGCAATTGTGCGAACGACACCGCTTGTTCGTCGAACACCACCAGCACCGCTTCGGTGTGGCCGGTCTGCCCTGAACACACTTCCGAGTAGGTCGCGTTCGGCGTCTGCCCGCCGGCGTAACCCACCGCTGTGGTGTAGACCCCTGGCACGTTCCAGAACTTGCGTTCCGCGCCCCAGAAACAGCCGAGCCCGAATTGCACCTGGGCCAGACCGATGAACTCTCCGCGCAACGGATGGCCGTTGACCAGGTGCGTGTTATGCAGCGGCAGCGCTTGCTCGCGCCCGGGTAGTGCCTCGCCCGGGCGTGGCATACGTTGTTTGAAGGCGCCGATTCCCAGCATGGTGCAACTCCGCAATCGTGAGGATTGCCTGCTGGATGGCGCCGGCCAGAGCCACTTTCAAGCCTGCCCGGCCAGCGCCTGTCGCCCGCGCCGCATTACTTCGCCTTGGCAACCGCCGCGCGCGTGTCCACTTCCGGCATCGCCGAGCTGTGGTGGTTGATGATCAACCACTTGCCGTCGCGCTTTTCGTACACGAAGGTGTAGCGGGCCTGCACGTTGCTCTTGTTGCCGTGCTTGTCGGTCAGCGTGAAGGTGTACACCCCGGCATCCACGGCGCTGTCGTCGTCGAGCACGCGCACGGTGCGGTAATTGACCACGCCCTGCGGCTTCTTGGTCAGGAACATCTCGAAGTAGTTTTCGATCTGCTCGCGCGAGGCGCGCACTTCGTTGGAGACCGTCGGCAGCAGCACGCCGTCCGGTGCGTACAGGTCGGCCACCTTGTGCGGGTTGCCCGTGGCCAACGCCGCGTTCCAGGTGTCGAACAGCGCAGCGACTTCGCGTTCTTCGCCGCCGGCCGGCAGCTTGGCCTTGTCGGTGTAATGCATCACGCCGCCAGCCAGCGCCGGGGTGGCAGCCAGAGCCAGTACCAGAGAGAAGAGGGTGCGACGCATGGGAAATCTCCGTGTGATTGATGGGGGTGCCTCAGCGGGCAGGCTCAGTATCGAAATCAAGCAGCCCCAACAATTCTGCCGGGTGGCATATACTCAAATATGCTGATCGGCCTAGAGCGAGCCTATGGAAACTCCCACCAATGCTGGCGATTGGCGCCTAGCCTTGCGCCGCGAGGCCTCCGATAGCGCGCGTTGGCAGGCGCTGTGGGAAGCTGCCGTTGCACTGCGCCATGTGCACAGCCCCGAGCAGGCCTGCGATGCGGTCCTTGGGCGGGTGCTGCTGCTGCTGGGCCTGGAACACGGCGCGGTACTGGCGCAGCGCGGCCCGCGCGCGCAAGTGTTGGCCAGCCGCGGCCGTGCATTGCCGCCCGGTGCCAGCGCCGCCGGCGACGGCCAGGAAGCGGCCTGGTTGATGCCACCGCGCCCGTCCGACATCCGCGAAGCCAGGGTGCCGATCCACGCGCTGGGCACCACGCACGGCATGCTCTGCGTGGCCTGGAGCGAAGGCCGCCCGGCCCCCGGCAATGACGACGTGCAGGCGCTGCAGGCGTTCGCGCTGCTGCTGCCGGCGATGGTGGCGGAGCCGGCCAAACCGGTTGCCACGCGGCGGCGCAAACCACTGCAGGACGACCGTCTGGGCGCGTTGAGCAAGCGCGAAAAACAGGTGTTGTCGTTGCTCCCGCGCGGACTCACCAACGCGACCCTCGCAGCTGAACTGGGGATTTCTCCCGGCACGGTCAAAGTGCACGTGGAGCGAATCCTGCAGAAACTTGAGGTAAAAGATCGCACCCAGGCCGCGGTGTACGCGGTCCAATCCGGACTTGCGCTATGAATGCATTGGCGGTGCGTTGGAACGATTGGCCGATTACCCGCAAAAGCCTGGCGGTGGTCACCCTGCCGCTGCTGTTGCTGGCCGTTGCGTTGATGGCGATCTACAGCGTGGAACGGCAGAACATCGCCGCCGAAAACGACGTGCGGCAGACCCTGGAAGTGCTCAGCGATCTGTATGAAGCGCACGCACTGTTGGCCGAAACCGCGGCCGGCGTGCGCGGATATCGGCTGGTGCGGCGCGATGAATTCCTGACCCCGTATCGCGATGCCGAGCCGCGGCTGCAGCGCGTGGCCGACCGTCTTTCGCAACGCATCACCGATCCCAGCCAAGCGCGGCGCTTTGCGCGCATCAAGCCGCTTTTTGCGGAAAAAATGCAGGGTTGGCGCCGATTGCTGGCACCGGATCTGAGCCGCGAAGAAGAGATCCGGCAACTGTGGGATGGCAAGTACAAACTCGACATCCTGCGTGCGGAACTGCGCGAGTTGCGCAACTACGAAACCGCGCAGTTGCAGGTACGTACCGCCAAGGCGCAAGGGCTGCGCCAGCGCAACCTCATCATCACCTTGAGCGCGGCGATGCTGGGCGGGCTGGGCGCGGTATTTGCCGTGGCATGGTTCGCCTCGGCATTGTCCGGGCGCCTGCGCACCCTGGCCGCCAACGCCGACCGGCTGGGCGAAGGCCTGCCGCTGGCACCGCAGCCGCGTGCCGGCGACGAACTGGGCCAGGTCGGCCAGCGTCTGGCGCAAGCCAGCGAATTGTTGGCCGCACGCGCAGCCGAAGCGCAACTGGCGCGGCGCGAGGCCGAAACCGCCAACCGCGCAAAAACCGAATTTCTCTCGCGCAGCAGCCATGAACTGCGGACTCCGCTCAATGCGATCCTGGGCTATGCGCAGGTGCTGGAAATGGATCTGCCCGAGCCGGGTCATCGGCGGCATCTGCAGCACATTCTGGGTGCCGGCAGGCACTTGCTCGGGTTGATCACCGAGCTGCTGGACATCGCGCGTATCGAAGCCGATCAACTTGATCTGAGTCCGGAGCCGGTCTCGGTACGCGCGGCCGCGCACGAAGCCCTGGGACTGATCGCGCCGGATGCCGACAAGCATGGCATTGCACTGCAACCGGCATCCATCGACGGACCGTGGACGGTGCGCGCCGATGCGCAGCGGCTGCGCCAGGTGCTGCTCAATCTGCTGTCGAACGCGGTCAAGTTCAATCGTACTGGCGGGCAGGTGCAGGTGAGCGCGCAGGCCGATGGCGAACAGGTGCGTATTACGGTTGCCGACCAGGGCGCGGGGCTGACCCCGGCGCAGATCGACCGCCTGTTTACACCGTTCGAGCGCTTGGGCGCCGAGCGCTCTGCGGTGGAAGGCACCGGGCTGGGGTTGGCGCTGAGCAAGCGCTTGATCGAGGCGATGGGTGGACAGATCGGCGTGCACAGCAGCAGCGAGGGCGCGCGGTTCTGGATTTCGCTGCCGCAGGGCGAGCATCGGCACAGTGAACCGGCGCGGCCGCTGGTACCGCCAAGCAGTGCCGGCAGCGGCGTGTGCCGGCTGTTGAGCATCGAAGACAATCCATCCAATCAGGCGTTGATCCGCACGCTCACCGAGCGTCGCCCGCAGTGGCAGCTGCTCGAGGCGGCCAGCCTGGCGCAGGCGCGTGCGCTATTGCAGCACGGCGCGCCGGATCTGATCCTGCTGGACCTGCACCTGAGCGATGGCAACGGCGAAGAGCTGTTGCGCGAATTGCAGGCGCAGCCGGCGCTGGCGGCCATCCCGGTGGTGGTGATCAGTGCCGATGCCACCACCGCCACACTGGCGCGCGTGGGCAATCAAGGCGTGCGCGCCTATCTGACCAAGCCGCTCGACGTGGCGGAATTCTTCACCGTGATCGACGGGTTGCTGGCATGACACGCGACGAAATTCTCGGTTCCCGCATCCTCATCGTCGACGACGAGCCGGCCAACGTGCGGTTGCTCGAAGACCTGCTGCAACGCGAAGGTTTCCAGCAAGTGATCGCCACCACCGATCCGCTACGGGTCATGGGCCTGGTCTCGGCATTTGCCCCGGACCTGATCCTGCTGGATCTGAAGATGCCCGAGTTGGACGGCTACGCGCTGCTGGAACAGCTGGCGCGGCTGTCAGACCCTGGCCGGTTCCTGCCCGTGATCGTGCTCACCGCCGACCCCAGCCGCAGCGCGCGCCACCGCGCCCTGGGCCTGGGCGCCAAGGACTTTTTGACCAAGCCGCTGGATACCTTCGAAGTCGCACTGCGGGTCTGGAACGTGGCCGAAACCACCGTGTTGTTCAAGCGTCTGCGCGCATTGGCCGCGCCGGATGCAGCGCCGCCGGGGTGGCGTCAGCAGGAATGACGCGCATACATCGCAGGAGCGCACCTGGGCGCGACGTGGCGTTTATCGGCAGAGCCTCGTCGCGCCCGGGTGCGCTCCTACGACTGGCGCTGCGCTACAGCGCCCGCGTGACCTGCCCGCACAAGCCGATCTCCGCCAGCACCGCCTGGGCCTGAGTCAAATGCATATCTGCCACGCAGACCTGCAGCACGCCGAAGGCGGGCAGCTCGCCGGCACCGCCCAGCAGCGATTCACCGAAGACAAACGCGGTGATGCCGGCATCTTCCAGCGCGTGCTTGGCCAGATGCGCATCGATGAGGTGACTGGCGCGGTAGGCGATCTGCATCTCAGCTGCGCTCTGCACGTTCGCGCTGCGCGCCATTGCGCCAGTCGCGTAGCGCCGGCAATGCATCCAGCGCCGCCACATAATCTCCGGCCGCTTCAAACAGCGGCACGCCGTAGCTGGAAAAACGCAGCGCCACCGGCGCATACATCGCATCGACAATGCCGAACTGCCCGCACAGGAACTGCCCGGCATGGCCGTGCTCGGCGCGCAGGCTGGCCCACAGCGCCTGAATGCGCGTGATGTCGCGCTCGGCCGCGGCATCCCACTGGGCAGGGCCCGGCGCGCGGGCCAAATTCATCGGCAATTGGCTGCGCAAGGCCGCAAAGCCCGAATGCATCTCTGCCGCGGCCGCGCGCGCCTGTGCACGCACGGCCAGGTCGGCCGGCCAGCCGCGGCCGTCCAACCAGCGCTCGTTGATGTATTCGCAGATCGCCAGCGAATCCCACACATGCAGGGCGTCGTCCCACGGCACCGGCACCTGGCGGGTCGGCGAATACCCGGCAATGCGCGCCTGGAATTCGGGCGTCGCCAGCGGCAGCGCGACTTCCTCGAACGGCACCCTGAAGTGTCGCAACAGCAGCCACGGCCGCAACGACCAGGAAGACAAGGTCTTGTCGCCGATCACCAGACGGGGCAGTGGCATGGGCAGGAGCGCTCCAACGGGGTCGGCGCAGCGTACGCGTCGCGGCCGATACCCGCCAGCCATGCCCGGCCGCAGGCACGCCTAGTCCTGCAGCACGCGCGCAAGGCCGCGCGTGCGGGCCAACAACGTGAAAAGGCCAAGCGTGAGGTGAGAGCGGGCCTTGCGCCGTGGTTGCTGCGCAATGGGCACGCCGACCGCGCCTGCTCGCCAGATCCGTCGGCGCCGCCTGGCGTGCCGTGGGTTGCATCGTGAAACCGGCGACGACAGATCCGCACATCGCCGGCACGGCCTGCAGGGGCTGCCCGGGACCCAACCCCGCGCAAACCAACGCCCGGAAGCCGCCCCGCCGCGCCCCGCGCCTACCCCTAACCGGTGCCACCGCCTAAACTTGCGGTTTACCCATTGCTGATGCGCGCATGTCCGAGACCCTAGCCACCGACGCCACCGCCCCGGCGGAGAAGAAAGACTTCATCCGCCAGATCGTCCGCGAGGATCTGGCCAGCGGCAAGCACACGGTCATCCGCACCCGCTTCCCGCCCGAGCCCAACGGCTACCTGCATATTGGCCATGCCAAGGCGATCTGCCTGGATTTCGGCCTGGCGGCCGAGTTCGGCGGGCTGTGCAACCTGCGCCTGGACGATACCAACCCGGCCAAGGAAGACCCCGAGTTCGTGGTGGCCATCCAGGACGACGTGCGCTGGCTGGGCTATGAGTGGGCACAACTGCGCCACGCCTCGGATTATTTCCAGGTGTATTACCTGGCCGCGCAGAAGCTGATTCGCGATGGCCATGCGTTCGTGTGCGACCTGTCCGCAGAACAGGTGCGCCAATACCGTGGCACGCTGACCGAGCCCGGCCGCAATTCGCCGTTCCGCGAGCGCAGCGTCGAAGAAAACCTGGAGCTGTTCGCACGCATGCGTGCCGGTGAATTCCCCGACGGCGCACGTACGCTGCGCGCCAAGATCGACATGGCCAGCGGCAACATCAACCTGCGCGACCCGGCGCTGTACCGCATCAAGCATGTGGAGCACCAGAACACCGGCACTGCGTGGCCGATCTACCCCATGTACGACTTCGCGCATTCGCTCGGCGATGCGGTGGAAGGCATCACCCACTCGCTGTGCACGCTGGAATTTGAAGACCACCGCCCGCTGTACGACTGGTGCGTGGACAAGGTGGACCTGGCCGGTCACCCGGAACTGCTGCAGCCGCTGCTGGACAAGGGCTTACCGCGCGAAGCGGCCAAGCCGCGTCAGATCGAGTTTTCGCGCCTCAACATCAACTACACGGTGATGAGCAAGCGCAAGCTCACCGCGCTGGTGGAAGAGCAGCTGGTGGACGGTTGGGACGACCCGCGCATGTACACGCTGCACGGCCTGCGCCGGCGTGGCTATACGCCGGCGGCGATGCGGTTGTTCGTGGACCGCGTGGGCATCAGCAAGCAGAACTCGCTGATCGATTTCTCGGTGCTGGAAGGTTGCCTGCGCGAGGATCTGGACGCCGCGGCGCCGCGCCGCATGGCGGTGATCGACCCGCTCAAGCTGGTGCTGACCAACCTGCCGGAAGGCCATACCGAAACGCTGCAGTTTTCCAACCACCCCAAGGACGAGAGCTTCGGCACACGCGAAGTACCGTTTGCGCGCGAGCTGTGGATCGAACGCGAGGATTTTGCCGAGGTTCCGCCCAAGGGCTGGAAGCGCCTGGTGCCGGGCGGCGAAATCCGCTTGCGCGGCGCAGGCATTGCGCGCGTGGACGAGGTGATCAAGAACGCTGACGGCGAGATCGTCGAACTGCGCGGCTGGCTCGATCCGGAATCGCGTCCGGGCATGGAAGGCGCCAACCGCAAGGTCAAGGGCACCATCCACTGGGTCAGCGCCGTACACGCGGTGGAAGCGGAAATCCGCCTGTACGACCGCCTGTTTTCGGTGGAAAAGCCCGACGACGAATCCGAAGGCAAGACCTACCGCGATTATCTGAACCCCGAGTCCAAGCGCAACGTGCGCGGCTACGTGGAGCCGAGCGCTGCGATGGCTGCGCCGGAGCAGGCGTTCCAGTTCGAACGCAGCGGTTACTTCGTTGCCGACCGTCGCGACCATAGCGCGGCCACGCCGGTCTTCAATCGCAGCGTGACCTTGCGCGATACCTGGGCCAAGTAACCACGCAGGACAGACAGCGGCGCTCTTGCAAGGCGGGCGTCGCTGCTCCCTAGGTTGGGCGGCGGCTGCACGGCTGCAGAGGCCGCACCTGCGTCGTCACGCACCCTTTCGGCCGCAACGCCGATGCGCAGCAAGCGGCTGCCACGCCGTGGACCGCTTCAGGCCATCACGATCGTGGCGGTGGCGCATGCGCTGCGATGGCATCCCATTGATTTGCGCAGCGCCATCGCACGCACGCGGCGCCATGCGTGTGACCGACGACATCACAGAAGCTGGAACAGCGCACTGATGCAGCGTGCGGCGTTGCATCCGTCTGCAGGGCCCGCCTTGATCAACGCCCTGCCGCACGGCACGCTGCAATGCATGCCCTGAGGAACAGCACGATGCGTGAACGCTTGATGGTGGGTGTCGCCTGCGGAATCGGTGCGGGCGCGCTGTGGGGGCTGGTGTTTCTGGCGCCGCAATTGCTGGGCGCTTTTACGCCGCTGCAATTGGCGGTGGCGCGGTATCTCTCGTATGGCGCCGTGGCGACCTTGCTGCTGGCGCCACGCGCGCGGCAGACCGCTGCCCGGCTGGGCGCTGCCGAATGGTGGGCGTTGGTGCGCTTGAGCCTGATGGGAAACCTGATGTATTACGTGCTGCTTGGCAGCGCCGTGCAGTGGGCAGGCAGCGCGGCAACGGCGTTGATCATCGGGCTGTTGCCGGTGGTGGTCACCGTGATCGGGACGCGTGCCGCCGGTGCGGTGCAATTGCGACGTCTGGCCGCGCCCTGCGTTTTGTGCGTGATCGGCGTGACATTGGTGGCAGTGGATACCGTGCAGGACGACTCCGGCCAGCAGGCAAGCGATCGCCTGACCCGGATCGCCGGCCTGCTGTGCGCGGCGGGTGCGCTGGTGTCGTGGTCGGCCTATTCGATCGCAAATGCACGCTGGTTGCGGCGGCGCCCGGATCTGTCCGGCGGCGACTGGTCGCTGCTGACCGGCGTGGTCACCGGCGCACTGGCGTTGTTGCTGGCGCCGGCGGCCCTGATCGGCAGTGCCGCGCATGCACCGCTCGAGTGGGCCAGTTTCTGGGGCGTGTCGCTGTTGCTGGGCATCCTGGCCTCGATCATCGGCAATGCGCTGTGGAATCGTGCCAGCCGCGTGCTACCGCTGACCCTGGTCGGGCAGATGATCGTATTCGAGACGGTGTTTGCGCTGCTGTACGGCTTCGCCTGGGAAATGCGGCTGCCCACGCCATTGGAGTTGGCCGCCATCGCCTGCCTGCTGGTCGGCGTGCTGTGGTGCGCAGCACTGCATGCGGAAGCGAAATGACCCCGGTACCTGATGCACGCAGCGGCCTAGATTTCAGGCTGTATCAGCCAGCGATGCCGCCATGTGCCTCCCGCAACCATGCTTACGCCCACCTGCAAATACCTTGCGCGGCGCGGTGTTTTCGCTGTCGATCGGCCTGGCGGCCTGCTCGCCGCAGCCGCCCGTCTCCAACGCGGCGACTCCGGCCGAGGTGTTCTGTACGCTGCTTCCGGGTCGGCCGGATGACGATCTGCCCAGCGATCGCCGCGACGAAAGCATGCAGCAACTGGACCTTGCCACGCGCTGCCACCGGTCACTGCGCAGACGGCGTTGACTTCACCAAGAGCAGCTGACAACACCTAGCGGGCAGTCGTCAGGCGGATACGACGGCGCGGAGCAACCGGAGTGGACGCGTGGTACATGCCGATTCCGGGCAGCGGCCGCGCCCGCCCGGCGGCTGCACAGTCGTTTCGTTAGCTGCTCCAAGGCTGCAGGCGTGTTTCGGTCACACGCGACGCCGTCGCCAGCGTCATCAGCCACAACGCGCGCACGATCTGGCTTGCGGAATTTTCTAGCTGATCCTGCGCGTGCCACATTCCGCGCACCCGGGGCTTACCATGGCCGCTCACCTATCCTGATCGGAGCGGCTGCATGTCCCGTCTTTTGTCCCGGTGTCTGAGCACGCTGTTGCTGCTGGCCTGTCTTGGGTCGATTGGCTGCGTGGCCGCACCACCGACCGATACCGCCACGCCACCTCCGGCGACCGGCTCGACACGCGGCCCGGCAGCCGGCAAAGCGGTGGTCGTCACCACCACTTGCCGCACCGATGCCGATTGCACGGTGAAGAACGTCGGCAACTGTTGCGGTGCGTTTCCGGCCTGCGTCAACGTCAACAGCGCCACCGACCCCAACGGCGTACTGGCGCAATGCCAGGCTGGCGGCATGATGAGCGTGTGCGGCTTCCGCGAGATCAGCGCCTGCCAGTGCGTGGCCGGTCAATGTGCCGCAAAGGACGCGCAGGCCGATACACTGCGCCCCGCCACTCCCCCTACAAAAACGGTCCACTGATGCTTTACGCGCACATCCACCTCACCCTGCCCGACTGGATCCACGCGCATGTCGACGACAGCCGCGCCTATCCCAGCGATGAGGACAAGGTGGCCCTGGCGATCGAGCTGTCGCGGATGAATGTGCGCGAACGCAGCGGCGGCCCGTTCGGCGCGGTGGTGTTCGGCCCGGACCATCGCATCATCGCCGCCGCAGTGAACCGCGTGGTGCCGCAGACCACCTCGCTGGCGCATGCCGAAAACATGGCCTACATGCTGGCGCAACAGCGCCTGCAGACGCCACGCTTGAACGATGTGCTGTCGCCGGTGACGCTGGCCACCTCCGCGCAGCCGTGCTGCCAGTGCTACGGCGCGACCGTATGGGCCGGCATCGACCGCCTGCTGATCGGCGCGCGCGCCGACGACGTGATGGCGCTGACGCAATTCGACGAAGGCCCGTTGCCGGCCGACTGGGTGGGTGAACTGAGCCGCCGCGGCATCGAGGTGGTGCGCGACGTACTGCGCGACCAGGCGTGTGCAGTGCTGCGCAACTATGGCGAGGGCGGCGGTGACCATTACTGATGTCGCCGGCGCAGCGGGCGCCCTCCTGCAGGTGCAGCGATGAGCGGCCTGCTGTGTTATTGCCGGCAGGGTTTCGAACCTGAGCTTGCCGCAGAACTGAGCGCGCGCGCTGCATTCGTCGGCATCGCCGGGTATGCGCGCACCCAACGCAACGACGGCTATGTGCTGTTCGTCTGCGACGAGGCTGCGCAACTTGCAGCAAAACTGCAGTGGCGCGAGTTGATCTTCGCCCGGCAAAAGCTGGTAGTGATTGCCGAGCTGAAAGGTATCGACCCCAAGGACCGCATCACGCCGATCCTGGCCGCGTTGGACGGGCAGCAGCGGTTTGGCGATCTGTGGGTGGAACACCCGGATTCGGACGCTGGCAAGCCGCTTGCAGGCCTGGCGCGCAGCTTCGGCAATGCACTGCGACCGGCCCTGCGCAAGGCCGGCCTGCTCACCGACAAGCCGCAGCCGCGCCAACCGCGGTTGCACGTCTGTTTTCTCGACGGCGACCACGCCTTGCTGGCGGTGGCCGACAACGCCGACAGCGCGCCGTGGCCGCTGGGCATTCCACGCCTGAAATTGCTGCCGGAAGCGCCTTCGCGCTCTGCCCTCAAGCTCGACGAGGCCCTGCTGACGCTGCTCACGCCCGAAGAACGCGACGCACTGGTCAAGCCGGGCATGCGCGCGGCCGATCTGGGCGCTGCGCCCGGCGGCTGGACCTGGGTACTGACGCGGCAGCACGTGCACGTCACCAGCGTGGACAACGGCCCGCTGCGCGAGCATGTGCTGGAGACCGGGCTGGTGGAGCACCTGCGCGCCGACGGCTTCCACTGGAAGCCCGCGCAGCCGCTGGACTGGATGGTCTGCGACATGGTCGAGCAGCCGCGCCGCGTGGCCGAACGCATGGCCACCTGGGTGCGCGAAGGCTGGTGCCGCAACACCATCTTCAACCTCAAGCTGCCGATGAAAAAGCGCTGGGACGAGACCCGCCTGTGCCTGGACCTGTTCGAGCAACAGGCAGAAAAATCATTGATCGTGCGCGCCAAGCAGCTGTATCACGATCGCGAGGAGATCACGGTACTGGCGATGCGGGAGTGAGGCTGGGATTCGGGATTTGGGATTTGGGATTTGGGATTCGGGATTCGGGATTCGGGAATCGTAAAAGCGGTTGGCCGGTTCGGCTGTATATTCTGTCGTCGATTCCTTCGACCACCGCGCGACGTTCACGGAGCGTTTTGAATCATTCCTGCACAGCGATGCTCTGAGCGTTTGAAGCGCGCCTGAGGCGTGCAACGGGAATCCTCGTGATGGTTGGTCCCGTGCCTTGTAGTAGAAATTGCTTCCCGACTGGCGCGACTCGCTTTTGCGAAATTGACGCTTGCTCTTCTCACTGAATCAACATTTCTGCGGCCGCTGGTTGCCGCTGGTGTGCTGCTTGCAGCTGTCGGCCATTGATTGCGGGCGTGACGCACCGCGGCCGGTTGGCCGCTTGCTCGCTCCACAGTCAGAATGTGTGTTGGCCGCTGTGTGCTGCCATGCCTGGCGGCCCTGGGCCGCTGCTTGCTATTGCGGTGGCCCCGGCGGCACTTGGCCGCCGGAACCAGCTCGTTTACAGCACGATGCGCTTGCTGCCCTCGCGCGCCGAGCGGTAGATCGCATCGACGATGCGGATGTCGCGCAGGCCTTCTTCGCCCGGCGCACGTAATGGCGTGCCGTTCATGATGGCCAGCGCGTCTTCGTCCATCTGCAGCGCTTGCTGATGCGGCACCTTGGCGTCGAACACGCGGCCATCGCTGGCCTTGCCGGTCACGCCCTGGTAGCTCTGGAACGGCGACAACTCGTACCAACCGCGCTCGCATTCGGCGCGCAGCACATTCATGTTCTTGCCGAAGCTGGTCTTGCACTCGGCGCGCACCGCATTGGGAAACTCCAGGGTGAAGTCCATGTGCTCGTCGACTTCATCGAACAGATCGGGTCGGTCGGTCCAGCGCTTGGCCGTTACTGCCAGCGGCTCGGTGCCCACGGTGTAACGCGCGGCATTGAGCGGATACACGCCCATGTCGTACATCGCGCCGCCACCGAACTGCGAGCGCAACCGCCACGGGCGGTCGGCCTTGGCGGTGCCTTGATAGCCGTTGTACCCGGCCTCGGCACGCACGCGTTGCATCGCGCCGAACGGTTTTTCGCTGGCCATCGCAATCACGCGCCGCGTGTTGGGCTCATGCTGCATGCGGTAGCCGATCGTCAGCGCCACCTTGTTGCGTTTGCAGGCAGCAATCATGGCCTCGCATTCACCGGCGTGCATCGCCATCGGCTTCTCGCACCACACATGCTTGCCCGCGGCAGCCGCACGCAGGGTCAGTGGCGCATGCAGATGCGTTGGCGTGACGATGTACACCACATCAATGTCGTCGTTGTCGGCGATACGATCGAAGTTCTCGTAGTTGTAGACATTGCGGTCGGCGATGCCGTACTTGGACTGCCACTGCGGAATCTTCGACGGCGTGCCGGTGACGATCCCGGCAAGCTTGCAATGCTTGGTCAGCGCCAGGCCGGGCGCGAGCTGTTCGCTGGCATAACTACCCAACCCGACCAACGCGACATTGAGCGGTTTTCCGGGCTTTTTCTTCGGCACTGCCCACGTCGGTGCAGCCAGCAGGATGCCTGCACCGCCAAAGGCGGCAAGCAAGCGGCGACGTGTGATCGATTCCACGGACATGCAAACCTCCTTCGCGAGTGTGGGCGTACTGCTCGCGCACCTTACTTGATCGGGTGTGATCACCGCCATGGTCGCGCTGCACGTTCTGGCACACTGCTGGCGATCACATCCGGAGCATTGCGCATGACCGTCGTTGCCCATCTTCGCTATCTGCCGCTGGCGCTCCTGTTGTCCAGTTCGCTCGCCAGCGCTGCCGACACTCCCTTCGTTGCGCGCGATCTGATCGGCGATGGCGCATTCACACACAATGCCGAAGGCCCGGCGACCGGTCCGGATGGCGCGCTGTACGCGGTGAACCTGGGCAAGGACGGCACCATCGCGCGCATCGCGCTGCAGGCCGACGGCGGCGCACGTGCCGAGGTGTTCGTCACCTTGCCCGAGGGAAGCACCGGCAATGGCATCCGCTTTCGCGACGGCACCATGTATGTCGCCGATTACACCGGCCACAAGATCCTGCAGGTCAACATGCAGACGCGTGCGGTCAGCACGTTCGCGGCATTGCCCGAGGCAGATGGCCCCAACGATCTGGCGCTGGCGCCCGATGGCAGCTTCTACGCCAGCGACCCGAACTGGAAGGACAATGGCGGGCGCTTGTGGCACATCGGCCGCGACGGCGCGGTGCGGCTGCTGGAGGCAGGGATGACCACGCCCAACGGCCTGGATGTCAGCCCCGACGGCAAACAGCTGTATGTCAATGAAAGCATGTCGCGCAAGGTGTGGGCCTACGACCGTGGCAGCGACGGCAGCCTGCGCAACAAACGGCTGCTGATCAGCTTCCCCGATTTCGGCATGGACGGCATGCGCTGCGATGCCGACGGCAATCTGTACATCGCCCGCTACGATGCCGGGCAGATTGCAGTGGTGTCGCCGCAGGGCAAGCTGCTGCGCACGGTTGCATTGAAGGGGCGCAAGGCCAGCAACGTGGCCTTCGGCGGCGCCGATGGCAAGCAGGTGTTCGTCACCTTGCAGGACCGCGGCGCAGTTGAAACGTTCAGGTCCGATCGTCGCGGGCGCGAAACCGGACACTGAAACTGGCGTGTGCGTCGCATTGGTTCTCAGGCCGCGCAACAGCGTCCTGGCATGCTGCAGGTCACCTGTGGAGGACTCCCCATGCAACCGATCGAATTGAAGGACGCGGCCGCCTTCGGCAGCGAATTTCTGCGCCTGACCCTGTTGCAGGGGTTCCAGTCGCTGACCAAGCGTGACCTGGAATTGTTGATCTTCGTGCTGCTCGAACGCGATGGCGCCATCTCGCGCAACAGCTCCAACGCTGCGGTCGCATTGCAGTTGCGGGTGACTTCGGCCAAGGTCAAGGCGCTGCGGCGCGATGGCTATGCGCGTTGGCGCTCGCTGGTGCCCGAAGAGGGCGACGCCGCGATGCAGCGCATCGTTGCCAACGTGCTCACCGAAGACAATCTGCGCTCGGGTGCAAAACATGTCAGCGAACGCAGCCGCAAGGAAGGCTTTTTGGCGGTGCGCATCGAACATCCCGACGACGCGCAACAGTTCGAGCAAGCCATTCTCGATGTCGGTGCGCTGCCGGTGTACGAACGCAACCGCGAAGTGGTCGCGGTGCGCTTCGACACGCTGCTGAAAATCGCCGAGCGCTGGGGCTACCTGCAACCGGATCCGCACGCCACTGTGCGCGCATTGCAGAAGCTCACGCCCACCGCAGAAGAGGTGTCGGATCTGCTCAAGAAGGACATTGCGCAGTTGCGCTGGGACGACGTGCGCCGCGCACTCAACAGCCTGGGTGCCAAGGCGGTGACAAGCACGGCGGAGGGCGGCCTGAAGGGACTACTGAAGATCGTCTTCCCCTTCATTCCCGGCTGAGTGGCGCCAACCAGAGCACTGCGCGATGCAATGCGCAGTGCTCGCTCAGGGCAACGATGCAGCAGCGCGACAAGACCCGTTCGCCGCCTCTGACACTCCAACAGCGTATCCCCATCGCCAAGCGGCGCGCCACCGTCACGCACAGCGCAAAAGGCCGCCAGGCTCTATGCTTGTGGGCTGTTCCGCATCAGGGGGATCTGATGACCAACCGCAGTCTTGCCACACTCGTCTCCACGCTGTCGCTATTGCTCTGCACTGCCGCACAGGCGCAGCAGGCGCCCACGCCGGCCAGCAGCATGCCGCTGATCGACGTGCCCAGTGCCATCCGCACCCAGCCGCTGTCCAGTGGCGAAGTCACCCATCAAACCGAACTGGAGCGCCCGCGCGGCGAATCCAGCGTGATCGTGCGTTCGATCCAGCCCAACAGCGTGGTCGGCAGCTACCGCATCGATTTTGAAGCCATGGATACCGATGGCGATGGCCGCATCAGCCGTGCGGAGGCGCAGGCCAACCCTGCCCTGGCCGATGAATTCGACGCGCTCGACACCCGTCACAGCGGTTACCTGACCCGCGAACAGCTCGCTGGCTGGCTGATCCGCTGATCCGCTGATCCGCTGATCGTCGTACGGCGGGCGCGGCTGTACTACGCAGCCGCGCACTGTGCTTCGCATCACGCCATCGCCCCCTCTTGCAGGGCCCGCTTCGGTCGGCTAGATTGTATTTAACGGATACAATCTGGACGGACCGATGACTGCTCGCCTTTCACTTGCCGCCGATCTTGGCTACCAGCTGCAACTCGCCGCCCTGGCCTCCAGCCACGCCGCGCGCCAGGAATTGGCCGAGCTACAGCTCACCCCGGCGCGCGTGACCGCGTTGATCCACATCCGCGATCAACCCGGCTGCGACCAGACCGAGCTGGGCAACCGTCTGCTGGTCAACCGCGCCGCCGGCATGAAGATCGCCAATGCGCTGGCCGAGCAAGGCCTGATCGAACGCCTTGCTGGCCGCGATCGTCGCAGCAAGGGCCTGTACCTCACCGACTCGGGCGAGCGCACGCTGCTGGTTGCGCAGGGCTGCCTGGCGCGCGCGGGCGAACGCACCTGCACCGGCCTGCAGGCCAGCGAACAACAGACCCTGCTGCGGCTGCTCTGCAAGTTGAACGCCAGCGCTGCACTGGAGCGCGCCGCCGCGCCAGACACCGCGTTGGCCGAAGCACTCTGAGCCCATCAACACACCAGCACTCTCACGACTCGAAGGAGACGCCGCTTGAACGAGCATGACGTGGTATCGGTTCGCATCGAAAACCGCATCGCCTGGGTGAAGTTCGCGCGCCCCGACAAGCGCAACGCGATGAGCCCGGCGCTCAACCGCCGCATGATGGACGTGCTGGACGAGCTGGAGTTCGACGACAACGTCGGCGTGCTGGTGCTCGGCGGCGAAGGCACCGCCTGGTCGGCGGGCATGGACCTGAAGGAATATTTCCGCGAAACCGAAGCGCAGGGCCTGCGTGGCGTGCGGCGCTCGCAGCGCGAATCGTATGGCTGGTTCCGTCGCCTGCGCTGGTATCAGAAGCCGACCATCGCCATGGTCAACGGCTGGTGTTTCGGCGGTGGCTTCGGCCCGCTGTTTGCGTGCGATCTGGCGATTGCCGCCGATGAGGCGCAGTTTGGCCTGTCGGAAATCAACTGGGGCATACTGCCCGGCGGTGGCGTCACCAAGGTCGCGGTGGAACTGCTGTCGATGCGCGATGCGATGTGGATGACGCTGACTGGCGAAATGGTGGATGGCAAGAAGGCTGCCGAATGGCGCCTGGTCAACGAAAGCGTGCCGTTGGAACGCCTGGAGGCACGCACCCGCGAAGTGGCCGAACTGTTGCTGCGCAAGAACCCGGTCGCGCTCAAGTACGCCAAGGATGCGGTGCGCCGCGTCGGCACCATGACCTACGACGAAGCCGAGGATTACCTGGTACGCATGCAGGAAGCGGCCAACTCGTTCGACAACAACGCCCGCAAGGAAGGCATCCGTCAGTTCATCGACGAGAAGAGCTACAAGCCCGGCCTGGGCGAGTACGACCTCAGCAAACACCGAGCGTAAGCGCGTCCTACGGCGTCCGAAGCGGTGCGCGTTGTGCGTGCATCGCTGGCGCTGCCAGTGGTTTTCTGCACCGAGGAGGGAGTATGGAAGCCTTATCCGAAACGCTGCGCGGCATCGCCGCGCGAGGTCCCCTGGGCCTGTTCATCGACGGGCAATGGCGCGCAAGCACCGGCGATCGCACGGTCGATGTGATCGCGCCGCATACCGAAGAACGGCTGCTGCGCTACACCGAACCCTCGCACGCAGACACCGAAGCGGCCATCGCCGCTGCACGCCGCGCCTTCGACCACGGCCCCTGGCCGCAGCTCTCCCCGCAAGCGCGCAGCGTGGCACTCAAGCGGGTGGCCGACCACTTGCGTGCACGCATGCCGGAGTTGGCCGAAGCATGGACGGGCCAGGTGGGCGCGACCCTTGGCTTCAGCAAGCGCGCCTCGCAGCAGGCGCCGGATTTATTCGACTACTATGCCGACCTGATTGCCACCCACGCATTCGTCGAACCACGTGTGCGCCCCAACGGTGGCCGCGTGCATGTGTGGTGCAGGAGCCGGTCGGCGTGGTCGCCGCGATCACGCCCTGGAACGCGCCGCTGGTATTGCTGTGCTACAAGGTCGCCGCCGCGCTGGCTGCCGGCTGCACGGTGGTGGCCAAGCCCTCGCCGGAAACGCCGATCGATGCCTATATCCTGGCCGAGTGCATCAGCGCCGCCGGCGTGCCCGATGGCGTGTTCAACCTGCTCCCCGCCGGCCGCGAAGTGGGCGAGCAATTGATCCGCCACCCGCACGTGGGCAAGGTCAGCTTCACCGGCTCCACCCAGGCCGGCCGCTCGATCGGCATCGCCTGCGCCGAGCGCCTGGCACGGGTTGGCCTGGAGCTGGGCGGCAAATCGGCAGCAATCGTGCTGGAGGACGCCGACATCGCCAAGGTGCTGCCCACCCTGGTGCCCTACTCCATGCCGATCGCCGGACAGGTGTGCTTCTCGTTGACGCGCGTCCTGGTGCCGGCGCAGCGCCGCGAAGAAGTCCTGCAGGCATATTGCGCGGCACTGAGCGCAGTGAAACTGGGCGACCCGTTTGCGGCAGACACCGGGATGGGCCCGTTGGCCCTGGGCCGCCAGCTCGAGCGTGTGCAGTCCTACATCGCCAAAGGCAAGGCGCAGGGCGCACGCCTGGCCATGGGCGGAGGCCGCCCGGCACACCTGTCGCGCGGCTTCTTCGTCGAACCGACGGTGTTTGCAGAGGTGACGCCGGACATGACCATTGCGCGCGAGGAAATCTTCGGACCGGTGGTGAGCTTCATCGACTACCACGACGAAGCCGACCTCATCGCCAAGGCCAATGCCAGCGACTACGGCCTGCACGGCACCATCTACAGCGAAGACGCCGAACGCGCCTATCGCATCGCGCGCCGCGTGCGCAGCGGCAGTCATGCGATCAACGGCATGTGGGTCGATATCAGCATGCCGTTTGGTGGCTTCAAGCACTCGGGTATCGGCCGCGAAGGCGGTATCGAAGGTCTGCATGCCTTCCTCGAAACCAAAACCCTCTACCTGAGCTAGCGCACAGCCGAAACAACGCGCGCCTGCGTGCGTACCGGCATGCACACATCGCCAACCGATAGCGCATTGCGTGCCTGCCGTGCGCAGGCGCACGCGTGGCTGCATCCGCCACGTGCGCATCACGTTCTCCGGGACGTCTAAACCTTTCGCACGCAGCACTCGCACTCACACCAGTCACTTCCCACTCTTCCAGAAGACCGCGCCATGGCCATGCCGACTGACTCGATCGCCTTCCACGCCCGTCTCTCGCCGCAACAGTTTGCCGCACGCGACCTAGTGCTGGGCCTGAAATGGACCTATGCCGAACTGGACGCCTTGGTGGGCCGCCTGGCGGCCTTGTTGCGCCGGCGTGGCTGCGTCGATGGAGAGCGGCTCGCCGTGCTGGCGCGCAATTCGGTGTGGCAGGTGGCCTTGCACTTCGCCTGCGGGCGGGTCGGCGCGATCTATGTACCGCTCAACTGGCGGTTGAGCGCGAGCGAGCTCGATGCGCTGCTGCAACGCGCAGAGCCACGCGTATTGCTGGGCGACGATGTCGCTGCCGGTCGCACGGACATGGAAGCCTTAGCAGGCTTTATCGCGAGCGCCGATGCACTGGAGCCTGCCGACACGCCATCGATTCCGCCGGATCGTGTCAGCCTGATCCTGTTTACCTCCGGCACCTCGGGTCAGCCCAAGGGCGTGATGCTCAGCGAGCAGAACCTGCAGCATGCCGCGCATAACTTCGGCGTCACCACACGCGTGGACGCACGCAGCAGCTTTCTGTGCGAAGCACCGATGTTCCACATCATCGGCCTGGTCACCAATGTGCGCTCAGCGCTGGCGGTGGGCGGTTCGATCCAGGTCTCCAATGGCTTCGATCCCAAACGCTCGTTGGGCTGGCTTGCCGATCCATCGCTGGGAATCACGCATTACGTCGGCGTGCCGCAGATGATGCAGGCATTTCGCAATCAGCCCGGCTTCGATGCGGCAGCGCTGCGCCATCTCACCGCATTGGTCAGCGGCGGCGCGCCGCACGCCAGCGACGATCTGCTTGGCTGGCTGGACGATGGCATCCCGATGGTCTGCGGCTTCGGCATGAGCGAAGCCGGCACGGCGTTCGGCATGTCGGTGGACTGCGATGTGATCCGCAACAAGCTGGGTGCGGCCGGCATCGCAACGCCATCGGTGCAGACGCGCGTGGTCGACGACCATGGGAACGACTGCCCGGCGGGCGTTCCCGGCGAATTGCTCTTGCGCGGTCCCAACCTCAGCCCCGGTTACTGGCGCGACCCGCAGGCGAGCGCCGACGTGCTCGATGGGCAGGGCTGGTTCCGTACCGGCGATATCGTGCAACGCGATGCCGACGGCTTCTTCTGGGTCGTCGACCGCAAGAAGGACATGTTCATTTCCGGCGGCGAGAACGTGTACCCGGCAGAGATCGAAGCGTTGCTCGCAGACCATCCGGACATCCGCGAGTGCGCGGTGGTCGGCCTGGCCGACCCGCAATGGGGCGAGGTGGGCTATCTGGCGATCGTGCCGGCCGCTGCGGCGCCGGACCTGGAGGAGATCCGCACCTACCTGACCGCACGGCTGGCCAAGTACAAGGTGCCCAAGCATCTGCGGCTGGTGGATGCCTTGCCACGCACGGCGACTGGCAAATTACAAAAAGCGCGCCTGAAGGACACCTTGGCCAGTGACACCTGAGGTGCCGTCGCATCGGGCGCGAATGCACACCGCCACAGCAACGGGCAGCCTGGGCTGCCCGTTGCTGTGGCGCGGCGCACGATCCACCGTGTGCAGCCGCGCGCGACAACCCGTTGCGCGTTGATGCAGCTCAGCAGGAATCGCGAAGTGCCGCGTGTTGCGCCGGCATTATGCGATCACGCAGAGGCATCCAGCAACACATCGTCTTCGCCAACACGGTCGTCCACCCACACCGCGCCCTGTTCGGCCATGAGGGCCAGCTGGTGCTCCAGCTCGCGCATCAGCAAGCGCACGCCCGGCTTGTGGATTGCGGCGCCATCGCGATAGATCACCCCGCCTGCGCGCGCCTGCGAGGGCTGCTGCAGCTGGAAGGCACGCAACTCGCCGCGTGCGATGTCGCCGGCCACCATCATGCTCGGCATCACCGCAATGCTGTCGGTGCCGAGCAGGATTTCGCGCGTGAAACTGGCCGAGCTGGAACGCAACTGGTCGCGCGTCGCAAGACCGTGCTCGCGCATGACCTGCGCCACGTCGCGTTCGACATGCTGGCTCAGGGTCGGCAGCACCTGCCGGTACGCGACCGCCTCGGCAACGCGCACCGGCCCATTGGCGAACAGCGGGTGGTCGCTGCGCGCCACCAGCGCAATCGGGTCCTGGTACAACACCTTGCGAATCAGTGCGTCGTAGCGGGCCAGCGGATACAACCGCCCGACCACCAGATCGATCTCGTTACCGGCCAGCTTGGGCAACAGCTCATCGGTGCGGCCGTGCAGCAGGCGCACCCGCAGCGTGGGCTCGGTGCGATACAGCGCGGCCAGCACCGCCGGCAGCAGACCGCTGGCCGCCACCGGCAAGGCACCCACGGTGATCGTGAGCGCATCGTCCTGCAGCAGCCCTTCGAAGGTGTCCTGCGCGCGTCGCAACTGCCCCAGTACCACATGCGCCGTCTGCACCAGCACCTCGCCCATCGCGTTGGGGCGGACGCCGCGCGAATGCCGCTCGAACAGCGGCGCACCGACGATCTCTTCGATCTCCTGCAAGGCCCGCGTGAGCGCAGGCTGGGTGACATTCAAGACGCGTGAGGCGCGCAACAGGCTTTTCTGTCGGTCCAGCGCCTCGATGACACGCAGGTGCCGCACCTTGATGCGGTGTTCGAAGAACACGGAGGACATGGTCATTGGGGGAGACCTTGGGTTGGGAAGTCGGGTAACGCGACGATGCGGCGCTGAGCCGATACGCCCGGCTCAGCGCGCATGGGGCACACGCCGCGTCTGCATGAAGTCTTCGAACGATTCGCCGCGCATGATTGCGTAGACCTGCAGATTGGTCATGCGCACCACGCGCGCGAATTTTTCGATGACGAAGAAGTTGGCGCCGTATTGCACCAGGCCCAGCCAGTCGCGTGCACGGATCAGCGCCTTCTCCTGCTCGGTGAGTTCGGCTTCCTGCATCAATGCTTCTGCATCCTGCAAGAAACGATCGCGCCACGGGGCGCGGATCATGTGCCAGAAAAAGCGGTTCAGGCGCAGCGCGCGATTGCTGGTACGCAGATCGAACAGGTACGTGCCGCCGATCTGCTCCATGCCATGGGTTTGCGGATTCATCAGCACCTCCTCAGGCCGCAGCGGCAGTGCGCGCAAGCAGCTCGGCCGAACGCGGCGCGCCGGCCGCTTCTTCGCCCGGCTCGTACAGCACCACGGTCATCGCCGTGGTGGTCATCAGGTAGTAGTTCTGATGCAGCTTGCGGATCGGCCCATCCAGCGCGCCGCGCATCGCCAGCCACATGATCTGCTCCACGCTCTCCGCACCGCCCAGGCGCACGTAATCGGTGTGGGTGAGATCGGTGAGTGTCTCGGGCGCATGCTGGAACCGGTCCAGAAATTCCATGTCCCATTCGGTGTTGTTGAAGCCCGTGCGCTCGCCATGGATCTGGTGCGATAGCCCACCGGTGCCCACCACCACCACCCGAAGATCTTCCGGATACGATTCGATCGCGCGGCGCACTGCCTGGCCCAGGCGATAGCAGCGCCGCGCCGTCGGCAGCGGGTACTGCAGCACGTTGATGGCGATCGGCACCACCGTGCCCGGCCAGTCCGGCACATGCGGCCACAGCAGCGGCAGCGGCGCTGCGCAGCCGTGGTCGATCGGCTTGTCCTGGAACACGGTCAGGTCGAATTCGTCATTGACCAGGCATTCGGCGATATGCGCCTGCAACTGCACGTCGCCGCGGATCGGCGGCAGCTCGCGCAGCCCCGCGCCTTCGTCGGCAACCGGAAAGCGTTCGCCCACGCCCAGCGCGAAGGTGGGATACAGATCGAAGAAGAACGTCGTGCAGTGGTCGTTGTAGAAGAACACCAGCACGTCGGCCCGTTGCTCGGCCAGCCACGCGGCCACTGGCGTGTAGCCGTCGAACAACGGTTTCCATACCGGGTCCTGCTGCTTGCCCTTGTCGTAGGCCACCCCGATGGTGGGAACGTGCGAGGTCCCGATACCGCCGATGATGCTTGCCATGTTGTGCTCCTGCGACGCGGGCCGGGCCCCGGTCGGGGCAGGCGCGCATCAGTGGGTGATTGGGATCTGCAACGCAATGGATCCCAACAAAGGACGACCAACGACTTCGGATCGCCAAAACGGTATCCTTGGGATCCAAATTGCCATCAAGCGATCTCATCCGCAAGGTTTTTATACACGTAAGTGCGAGTTTTCCCTGTCGAAGGAACGTGCGCTGCGGTATGGCGCGAGAGAATGGAGCCAATGGCGAACAACCACCGATTGCAAGCGATCCAGCAGCTACGCGAATTGATCCTGTGCGGCACCTTCGCGCCGGGCGAGCGCCTCACCGAGGCGGCACTGGCCGAGCGCCTGGCGCTTTCGCGCACGCCGATCCGCCAGGCCCTGCCGGCGTTGTGCCAGGAAGGCCTGCTGGTGCAGGCAGGCAACCGTGGTTACGCCGTGCGGCGCTTCAGCCAGCAGGAAAGCCTGGATGCACTGGCGGTGCGCGCAGTGATGGAAGGCATGGCCGCGCGCACCGTCGCCGAACGGGGCGCCCCCGCCGAGTTGCTCGCCACCTTGTACGCCTGCCTGGGCGAAGGCGACCGCATCCTGGCCAGCCGCAATCTCCGTGCCGACGACGAGCAGGCATATGGCGCAATGAATGCCCGTTTCCATCGCGCCATCGTGGAGGCGGCCAACAAGCCGATCCTGACCGAAACGGTGGAGCGCTGCACTTTGGTGCCGTTCGTCAGCCCGGTCAACGTCGTGTTCGGCCAACGCACTGCCGCGCTTGCCTACGACGATCTGTTTTACGGACACAGGCAACACGGCGCGATCGTCTCGGCCATCGAGCAACGCGATGGCGCACGCGCGGAATTGCTGTTCCGCGAACACGCCAACACGCAACGGCACAGCATGGGACTGTGAGACGGGCGCTTTGCTCGTCGATACCCCTGCGCGCCAGGCACCCGGCTTGAGCGATGAGGCCGGGCCTCCTGCGCAAGCATGTTCGCGTGACGCATCGCATCAGCGTCGTCCACATGCCGGCACCGCGGCACAGGCAATGCGGGACACATGACCGGCACACGTTACAGCGAGTGCACAATCATCAGGTTGTAGCTATTGCCCGCCACCGAGTTCTCGACCTCGATGGGGAGGTAAACGTTGAAGTTGAGAAGGTTCTTTTCGTCGAACCGCCAGGACAACCCGGGACCAACGTAGAACTGCCTGCGCTTGCTGTCGGGAATGCTCTGGTCGTTGGTGCGGTTGTTCTTTAACTGCTGCAGGTAATACCCATTGATGCCCAGACGCAATTGTTCGGTGACCTTGACCGAGCTGGCGAAGTTTGCCCACAGCACATCGCCGGCCTGGCCGTTGCGAAAACGGAACCCGGGAATCGGCGGCACACCGCCGGCGCGGCTGGTGCGGAAGTTGTAGAGGTAATTCAGCCGCCCGCTGATTTCCCAGTTGTCGCTGGGTTGCACGGTGAAGGCCCAATGCGGTGCGACCGACCAGAAACCGGTGCTCTGGTTGATGGCGATATCGCGATCGAACTTGCCCACGGGCGCGAAGGCGTCGATGGCAAATCGCTGGAAGAACAACACCCGCCCATCGCGCATCACCGGCGGCATCTGCAGCGCCGGCCCGAACGAGATATCGCCAATACCCAAGCCATTGCTGCTCAAGCGCACCGGGCTATCGGCAGCGACGGAGGTGTCGTAATTGACCAGCGGCACGATCGCATTGAAGCTCAACGAACCGCCCTTCCAGGTGTAGGGCGTGACGTAGATGAGCTGGGTCAACGCGACGCTGACCCCAACGCTGGGGTCGCGGAACGCCGGCGAATTATCGCCGTTGGCATTTTTGATCGCATCGAAATCGTAGTACCGCAGATACTCGATGGCCGTCCATCCAGGCTTCATGGAACTGAAGCCATCTAGAAAACTGGTGCCACCCAAATTGATGCCTTGCGGTGGCGCCGCGGTTTCCGGCACGGCCTGCGCCCACGCTGCTGGCGACGCTGCGGCCAGCAAGGCAGCGATGATCAATGCAGGTTGACGAGGCGACAGCGCATGCGGCAACACCGAACCACAACGAACAGACGAACGGACGCGTTCCACTAGGCGAATCTCCGATGCAAAGGGAATGGATGACTGCGACGCGACGCGACGGGGAGGGGGAGAAAACAGGACTCAAAGACGGCGGCACGCGACATGCGCCATCGGGACAGCGATGGGTAACGGTGTTGTCTGCAGCCCGGATGCGCCGACTCAGCCGGTGCCGACCCGCAGCAGCAGCGACCCGAGCCGTTGCTGGAACAACCAGCGCCCCTGCTCGAGCACCAGCACATCCTCGAAGCTGCCCAGCAATGCCGGCGATTGCGCCGTCCACGGCGGCGCTGCGGAGGTATCGCCGGCGGTGTAGAGCAGGACATGGCTGTGCGCGTGCGCCAGCGTGTGCGACTGGACGCTGACCAAGGTATTGAGCATCAGGTGGCACGTGGTGCGCGGCGCACGCTCGCGAAACGACTGCAAGATGGCCTCGCGCCCCCGCACGGGCGCATCCGGTGCACTGGGACGCGCGAACACACCATCGTCGGTGAACAACGCGGCCAGGCCGGCATGATCATGGCGGTCGTTGTACAGCGCGAACCGGCGGATCGCTTGCTCGCAGGCAATGATGATCGAGACGTCGCCGTGCATGCAGCGTTCCTCAAGGCGTGACCAAGGCAATCTCGACACCCGGCGAACTGCGTGTTTCGGCAGCAGTGGCCCCGTAGTCCCATGCGTTCGGCGGGCGCGCCATCACGCGGCCTGCAACCAGTCGCGCAGCGCGTCGCTGACGGCGGCAGGTGCCTCCACCGGCGCCATGTGCCCGCAGTGTTCGAAAATCGCCAGCCGCGCCTGCGGAATGTGTCGCGCCATGTCCTGATGCCGCGCCAATGGGCTCCACGCGTCCTGTCGCCCGACTCCCAACAACGTCGGGCATGTGATGTGCGCGAGCACCGGTGCCGCATCGGGGCGTTCCAGCAGGGCATTGGTCTGCCCAGCAAAACTTTGCGCGCTTTGCCGTTGCACCATGGCCATCAAGCCATCCATCAACGCGCCATCGGCGCGGTGATCGGGGTGCAGCATCGGCGGCAACCAGCGCTGAGCCAGCGCCTGCATTCCCTGGGCATGCGCCAGTCGCACCAATGCAAGCCGCTCTTCGCGTTCGCCGTCGCGGCGCGGCGCGATGCCTGTATCGAGCAGGGCCAGCCGCAGCACGCGCGCGGGCGCCTGGCGCATGATTTCCAGCGCGACCCGCCCGCCCATCGAATGTCCCGCCAGCGCAAAGTGCGGCGGTACAACGTCCAATACATGCGCGGCCATCTGCGCGATGCTGTCGAAGCCGGCGAAATCCATCACCTGCACATCGGCCAGATCGCGCAGCGCGACGCGCTGCGATTGCCAGATGGCGGCGTCGCACAGCAGGCCGCACAACAACAGCACTGCCGGCTTGGACGAAGGAGGCGCAGACGAGGTCATGGCGCGACTGTAGCCATGGCAGCCACGCACGTCGTATGGAAACTGCTGCCTTCGCTATAGCATCAAAGGCATATCAAGGCATGACAGACAGCCGCCGACGCCGATTCCGGCGGCGGGTGCGATTGGCTCACGCGCCGCCGGAGGCGCGCTTCCACAGCGCATCGACCAACGGCGGCAACGTGCCGGCCAGGCCCAATACCGATCCGCGCAACAAGGTCAGGTGCATTTCGTCGTTGGAAAACACCGTATTGATCGCATCGAAGCCGTAGGCGGCCACGGTGTTCTCGCTGCGCCGGGTACGTGCCCAGCGTTGCAGGCGATGCGGCGCGGCCCAATCGGCACGTTTGGCCATCGCCTCGCGCACGCTCTGCCGCAATGCCGCCACATCGCGCAGGCCCAGGTTGACGCCCTGCCCGGCCAGCGGATGCACCACATGCGCGGCATCGCCCAGGGTCAGCACGCGGCCGCTGACGTACTGCTGCACCAGCTGCCGTTGCAGCGGGAAGGCAGTGCGTGCCGACACCACGCGCACCTCGCCCAGGCGCGCGGCAAAGGCCTGGGTCAACTCACGCGAGAAATCGGCATCGTCCAGCGCCAGCACGCGCTCGGCGTCGGCATCCGGCAAGGTCCACACGATCGAACTGCGGCCATCGGCGAACGGCAGGAAGGCCAGCGGCCCGGTGGTCAGGAAGCGCTGCCAGGCGGTGGCCTGATGCGGGTGCTCGGTTTCCACGAAGGCAACCACGCCGCGCTGTGCGTAGGCATGCCGGGAGACCGGCAGCCCGGCGAGTTCACGCAGGGTGGAGGCCGCACCATCGGCAGCAATGGCCATTGCCGCTTCCAGCCGGCTGCCATCGTCCAGGCGCAGGCGCACGCTGGCGGCGTCCTGCTCCAGTTCGACCACGCGTGCCGGGCAATGCACTTCGATGCCGGCCGCATGCACGGCGGCCCACAAGCGGTCCGCCAGCACGTCGTTTTCGATGATCCATCCCAGTTGCTCGCGTCCCAGCGTGTCGGCGTCGAAGCCCAGCTCGCCACCGCCACCGGCATCCCAGACCCGCATGCGCCGGTAAGGCTGCACACGCGCGGCACGCACCGCATTCCACACGCCCAGGCTGTCGAGCAACGCGGCGTTGTCGGCGGCGAAGGCATAGACACGCAGATCGGGTTGATCGGCGTGCCAGCGGACAGGCTCACGCCCTTCGACCAGGGCAACGCTCAGGCCGGCATCGTTCAACGCCAGCGCGCAGGCGGCGCCGACGACGCCACCGCCGACGATCACCGCATCACGCGTGCTGCGCCGGCTCATGCGCTGCTCCGGCACAGCTGCGGCACATCGCCACGAAAGCCCATGGCACCGCCTACCAGCATCGATTGCAGCGGGGCCGCCTGCGACGTGGCAAACAAGCCCAGGCTACGCAACGGCCGCAGCAACGGCGCCGGGTTGCCGGTGAGTCGCGCCAGACCGCTGGAAAACCCGATGGTGTGCTCGCGGTCCACCCGCCGCCGCGCCAGATACTCGGCCAGCAACGCACCGGCACCGGCATCGCTGCGATCGTGCTCGATCAATTCGGCCAGCGTCAGCGCATCGCGCAGCCCCAGGTTGAAGCCCTGCGCACCGATCGGATGCAGCGTCTGCGCGGCATTGCCCAACAGCACCACGCGCTCGGCGATGAGGCTGTTGGCCAGCACCTGCACCAGCGGATAGGCACTGCGCTCGCCGGTGGCGACGAAGCGCCCGGCACGCCAGCCGGCGGCACGCTGCAGGCGCGCCAGCCAGCCGGCGTCATCGAGCGCAGCCACGGCCTCGGCCTCGGCGCGCGCCACGCAGTGGATCGCACCGTAATGGCGGTCGCCGCGTGGCAACAGCGCAGTTGGCCCATGTTCGCCAAAACGCTCCCAGGCCGTGCCATCGGGCGGTCGTGACGCACGCACGCGCGCCACGAACAGGGTCTGCAGGAAATCATGGGCATCGGTACCGATATGCAGCAGCTCGCGCACCGCGCTATGGCTGCCATCGGCGCCGACCACCAGTCTGGCCTGCACACGTTGCTCGCCCGCATCGGTGGCCAGGCGCACCGCGCGCACGTCGTCCTGCACCGGCTCTATGCCGATGCACCGCGCAGGCCGGTAACGCCGCAGATGGGTCAGTTCGTCCAGACGGGTCTGCAAGGCATCGCCGAAGTCGCGTGCCACCACCACCTGGCCGAAGGCGTCGCGGCCGTAATCGGCCGCGCTCAGTTGCACGCGGCCGAAGTCCCCGGCGCGGCTGACATGGATGCGCCGGATCGGCCCGGGCGGGCTGCGCAGCTTGGCCATCACCCCGAGCGCACCCAGCGCGTTCACCGTGGCCGCGGCGAAACTGAGGTTGCGTTGATCAAACACTGCCGGCGGCGTGCCGGCCGGGGTGGCCTCCACCAGCCCGACATCCAGGCCGAGGCGGTCCAGCGCAATCGCAAGGCTGGAGCCGACCAGGCCGCCGCCAACGATCAGAACGTCATGGGGATGTGTCATCCGCACATGATAAGCCTTCGCCCCCTGCGCGTTGCCGCCGGAGGGCGGGACATCTTGCCGCGCCCGCTGCCCATCTGCGCCTTGCCCGGCTCGCACGCAGCGCAGCGCGTCACGCGCCCCCCAAAATGCATGCAGCGGCTGGCACAGCGTGGCGGGCAGTCGCAAGGCGGGCGCGGACGGCGCACCCGGACGCGGCGATCTAGGCGTGGTGCAGGCCGATTCCGGGCGCCGCCCACGCGCGCCTGGCACTGCGCACTCGTTCTGCAGCTGCCGTGCCCAAGCCGCGGGCAGCACCACTTCCACGCTACACTCCAGGGCCTGTAATCCGGCCCGCTCCGCGCATGACTTCTCGCTCGCACGACACCCTGATTCTGAGTCTGCTCGCCGTATTGATGGCAGCCACGCGGATCAATCACTTCGCGCCGGTTCCGGATGCGTCCTGGGCGGTGTTCTTCATCGGCGGATTTCATCTGGCTGCGCGCACCAAGCTGGCATTTCCACTGCTGATGCTGCTGGCCGTGGCGGTGGACTGGCTGGTGATCACCGGCCAGGGCCTGAGCTTCTGGCAGCACTACTGCGTGTCGCCGGCCTACTGGTGCCTGATCCCGGCGTATTTCGCGCTGTGGGCCGGCGGCATGTGGCTGCGCCGGCACTATCATGGCGCACAGTGGAGCGCGCTGGCGCGGCTGGTGCCGGCCCTGCTGATCGCCGTGGCGTTGTGCCAGCTGATCGCCCAGGGCAGCTTCTACTGGATCAGCGCCAGCGTGGCCGACCCGACCGTGGCCGGCTGGTTCAAGAATTACACCGACTGGCTGGGGCCCTATCTGCGCAGTGCCGCGCTGTACGTGGCGGCCGCCGCGGTGATCCAGGTGGCTGCCGAGCGCCTGTCCGCACCGCGTCGCCAGCCCTACGCCGGCTAAGCCATGGGCAATCGACTCTCTCGTATCTATACGCGGACCGGCGACGACGGCAGCACCGGCCTGGGCGACGGCAGCCGGACCGGCAAGGATGCGTTGCGCGTCAATGCCTACGGCACCGTGGACGAAGCCAATTCGGCCATCGGCGTGCTGCTGGCCGCCCCCGGTGTGCCGGAGCCGATCGCCGCACTGCTGACCACCGTGCAGCACCAGTTGTTCGACCTGGGCGGCGAGCTCTGCATCCCCGGCCACGCGGCCATCGACGCGGCCGACATCCAGGCGCTGGAGACGCAGCTGGACGCCTTCAACCAGACGCTGCCCGCACTGCAGGAATTCATCTTGCCGGCCGGCGGTGAGGCCGCCGCGCGCTGCCATCTGGCCCGCACCATCGTGCGCCGGGCCGAGCGCGAGACCGTTGCGCTGTCGCGCCAGGAAGCGGTACGCAGCGAGGCGATCGGCTATCTCAACCGCTTGTCCGACCTGCTGTTCGTGTTGGCGCGCGTGCTGGCGCGTGCCGATGGTCGGCAGGAAGTCCTGTGGCGGCACGACCGCCGACGCGGTTGAGCATGTGCCCGGGTCGGCACAGAGGCTAGAGTTGCCCCATGTTGGTCTTTACCCATCCCGCCTGCCTCGGTCACGACGCCGGCCCTGAGCACCCGGAGAGCCCCGCCCGCCTGGAAGCGGTCGTCCAGGCCCTGCGCGGCGCATTCCCAGATCTGGACTGGCGCGAAGCGCCGTTGGCCAAGCTGGGCGACCTGTGCCGCGTGCACGAGCGCGAGCAGGTGGATGCGGTGCTGGAAACCGCCTTCGACGGCTATCGTCAGCTGGACGTGGATACACGCATGGTGCCGGCCTCGCGCGCGGCCGCCTTGCGCGCCGCAGGCGCCGGCATCGCCGCGGTCGATGCGGTGATGCAGGACCAGGCCCGCACCGCCTTCTGCGCCGTGCGTCCGCCCGGTCACCACGCCACCGCACAGGTGTCGATGGGATTTTGCCTGTTCAACAACATCGCCGTGGCCGCCGCCCACGCCCGCGACCGGCATGGGCTGGAACGCATCACCATCGTGGATTTCGACGTCCATCACGGTAACGGCACCCAGGCGATCTTCGAACGCGACCCCACCGTGCAGTACCTGAGCACCCACCAGTCCGGGCTGTATCCGCATTCGGGCAGCGTGTACGAGCGCGGCGTCGGCAATATCCACAACCTGCTGCTGCCACCGGGCAGCGACGGGCTGCGCTTCCGTAATGTCTGGGAAGACGAGATGCTGCCGCTCGTCGATGCCTTCCGCCCGCAATTGATCCTGATCTCCGCCGGCTTCGATGCGCATCTGCGCGACCCACTGGCCGACCTGATGCTGGACGACGACGATTTCGCCTGGCTCACCGGCGCGCTGCGCACACTCGCCGACCGCCATGCACGCGGCCGCGTGGTCTCGATGCTGGAAGGCGGCTACGACCTGCAGGCGCTGCGCGAAAGCAGCGTGGCGCACGTGGCAGCGCTGCGCTGAACCCCGGCCAGGGCGCCGGTCGCGTCACCGAGTGCGATGAACCTCGCCCTCCCGGCGCCGGCGCTCTTCATTGCCCCTATGCGGGGTATGCGGCAAGCTAGTCGCCATTTTATTGGTTGAACCCACGCGTGCGCCGAGCTCTCCGCCTGCTGCCCCTGCCTTTGAGCATCGCCATCTGCCTCCCGGCCATGGCTGCCGACAAGCCGTTGAACTGGGGACTGTGCCCGGCCGTAGACCCGCTACCCGGCTTCGACGGCGCCCCCGCCGCCGACCCCAAGGCCGCAGAAATGCGCCAGCAGTTGCCGACCGACATCGAAGGCGACCAACTCTCCGGCACCAGCACCACCCCGCAATACCAAGGCAATGTTGCGTTGAAGCGCGGCGACCAGTTCCTGGGTGCCGACAACCTGCGCATGGACACCGAAACCGGCAACTACATCGCCGAAGGCAATGTCCGCTACCAGGACACCTCTTTCCGCATGGTCGCCGACCGCGCCGAGGGCAATCAGGACACCGACACCCACAAGGTCACCAACATCCAGTACCAGTTGGTGGAGCGCCGCGGCAATGGCGACGCCGAATCGGTGGACCTGCAGGGCCAGGTCGGGCAGATGCATCGGTCCACGTACACCACCTGCGACCCCTCGCAGCCGATCTGGCGCGTTCGCGCGCCGGAGATCGACGTCGACAACGAGGAAGGTTTCGGTACCGCGCGCAACGCGGTGCTGCAGATCGGCAAGGTGCCGGTGCTGTACTTCCCGTGGTTCAAGTTCCCGATCGACGACCGCCGCCAGACCGGCCTGCTGTTTCCGCAATTCGGTCTGTCCGGCCGTAACGGCTTCGACTACCTGCAGCCGATCTATCTGAACCTGGCGCCGAACTACGACGCCACGTTGTTGCCGCGCTACATGAGCAAGCGCGGTTTCATGTTCGGCACCGAATTCCGGTACCTGTACGAGGGCGGTCGCGGCGAAGTCACCGGCAACTACCTGCCCAACGACAAGTTGCGCGACAAGGACCGTGGCAGCGTGTTCTACAGCGGCTACCACAACGTCAACAGCAATTGGCAGGCGCGCAGTAGCATCTCCTGGGTCAGCGACACGCGCTACGTGGAAGATTTCACCAGCCGCATCAACGGCATGGGCTCGGCCTCCAGCCTGCAGAGCACCGTGGGCATCTACGGCACCGGCGAGACCTGGACCGCGGGCCTGATGGCCGACCGTTGGCAGCTCACCGACTACACGCTGGACGAGCAGGCCCTGCCCTATAACCGGCAGCCGCGCGCGTATTTCACCTGGGAAAAGCCGCTGGGCATTTTCGAGGCCGGTATCTATGCCGAGGCAGTGCGCTTCACCCACGACGATTCGTACCAGGTGAATTTCATCCCGAACGCCAACAACAACAATGGCGACGAGTACGTCCGTACCAATATCCGCAACAAGCAATACGGCAGCGGCGCGCGCCTGGACGTCAAGCCCTACATCTCGATGCCGCTGTCGGGCGCAGCATGGTTCCTGACGCCTACCGTGGCGTGGCGCTACACCGCGTACCAGCTGGATTCCACGCTGGCCGATACCGCACCGCTGACCGGCAACCGCACGCCCACGCGCAGCCTGCCGATCGCCTCGCTGGACGCCGGCCTGTACTTCGATCGCGAAACCTCGCTGTTTGGCACCAACTATCTCAATACGTTGGAGCCGCGCATGTACTACCTGTACGTGCCGTACCGCGACCAGGACGATCTGCCGGTGTTCGACACCCGTCCGTTCACCTTCAGCTACGGGCAGCTGTTCCGCGACACCCGCTACACCGGCGCCGACCGCCAGAACGATGCCAACCAGCTGACCCTGGCAGTGACCTCGCGCTGGCTGCGCCAGGACGACGGCCGCGAAAAGCTCTCGCTGAGCGCGGGCCAGATCCTGTACTTCAGCGACTCGCTGGTCACCATCAACAACAGCAACAATTCGGCAGCCGGCAGCGAGCAGACCGTCGAACAGGGCAAGTCTGCCTGGGTGGCTGACGCCAACTACATGATCAACGACCGCTGGTCGATGGGCGCCACCTACCAGTGGAACCCGAACTCACGCAAGGAAGATCTGGCCAGCCTGCGCACGCGCTACCTGCTCAACAACGACGGCATCATCAACCTGGCGTATCGCTACCGTCGCAACCTCACCGACAACAGCGACCAGCTCAAGCAGGCCGATTTCTCCTTCCTGTACCCGATCAACCCCAGCTGGAGCGCGGTCGGTCGGTACTACTACTCGCTGCTGGACCGCAAGCCGCTGGAAATCATCGGTGGCGTGCAATGGGACAGCTGCTGCCTGGCGGTACGCGGGCTGGTGCGCCGGTTCGTGCGCAACCGCGATGGCGAGATGGACAACTCGATCCAGATTGAGTTCGTGCTGAAGGGCTTGAGCTCGTTCGGGCAGAACACGGACCGCACTTTGCGCCGTGCTATTCTCGGCTATTACCGCGACGACCTCTACCTGGTCCCGCCCAGCAACACCACGACCAATCCGGACGATTACGATCCGAACCTGATTCCATGACCAAGCCTTTCTCTGTTGTTCTTGCCTCGCTGCTGGCCATCACCAGCACGGTTTCGCCGTTGGCCTCGGCACAGCAATCCCAGCCGCTGGATCGCATCGCTGCCATCGTCGACGAAGACGTGGTGCTGCAGAGCGAGCTCGATCGCGCAGTCCGCAACGTCAAGTCGCAGTACGCCGGTCGCGAAAACCAGCTGCCGCCAGACGATGTGCTGCAGCGGCAGGTGCTTGAGCGCCTGGTGCTGGTCAAGCTGCAGGTCAGCCGTGCCGATGGCAACGGTATCCGCGTCAGCGACGAAGAACTCAACCGCGCCATCGCCAGCATCGCCCAGCAGAACGGCACGACCGTGGACGGCCTGCGCCAGAAGCTGGCAGCCGACGGGATGGGCTACGCCGATTTCCGCGCATCGGTGCGCGACGAGATCATCGTGCAGCGCCTGCGCCAGAGTTTTGCGCAAAGCCGCATCAGCGTGAGCGAAGGCGAAGTGGATACCGCACTGGCCCAACAGGCCGCCACCGGTAGCCAGTACCACCTGGCGCACATCCTGATCGGCTTGCCGGAAGGGGCAACTGCCGAGCAGATCGCCACCGGCCAGAAGAAGGTCGATGGCGTCAAAGCCTTGATCGACAAGGGCGAGCTGGATTTTTCGGCCGCTGCGGTGCGTTATTCCGATAGCCCCAACGCGCTGGAAGGCGGCGATCTGGGCTGGCGCAGCCTGGATGAAATCCCGAACGCATTTGCGCAGCTGATCCGCGACATGCAGCCCGGCCAGGTGGCCGGACCGCTGCGCGGCCCGAGCGGCTTCCAGTTGCTCAAGCTGGTGGAAATGCGCGACGCCAATGCCGGCGGCGAAAAGAAGATGGTCACCGAGTACCACGCACGCCACATCCTGGTGCGGATCGGCGAGAACCAGACCGAGGCGCAGGCCAAGGCCAAGATCGATACGATTCGCGCACGCATCGTTGGTGGTGCCGATTTCCAGGCGACGGCCAAGGAGTATTCCGAGGACACCAACAGCCGCGGTCAGGGTGGCGATCTGGGCTGGTTCCCCGCCGATGCGTTCGGCCCGGACTTCGGCAAGCAGGTCGAAAGCCTGACCGACGGCGCAGTCTCCGAACCGTTCCGGACCCAGGCGGGCTGGCACATCGTGCAGCGCGTCGGCAGCCGCCAGACCGACGTCAGCGCCGAGAACCAGCGCGCGCAGGTGCGTGAAACCATCGGTCGCCGCAAGCTGGAAGAAGAGTACAACCGCTATCTGCAGGAACTGCGTGGCGAAGCGTACGTGAGCTACCGCACCGGCGACCGCGCCGATGACAATGCCACTGCCGCTCCGGCCAAATCGGCAGACCCGGCAGCGCCTTCGCCGCCGCCGGCAAAGCCGACGCGCTGAGACCGGGCAGCCGGATAGCATGATGGTCCCGTCGCTCGCGCTGGTGCCAGGCGAGCCGGCCGGAATCGGGCCGGAGCTATGCATCCGGCTTGCGCAGCAGCCGCGCTCGGACGCGCATCTGATTGCCTACGCCGACCCAGACACCCTGCACAGCGCCGCAACGGCGCTGTCGTTGCCTGTACGGCTGCTCGATCCCGACCAGCCGGCACGTGCGCCCGGCGACCTGCCGCTGCATCCCGTTCGCCAGGCCGTGACCACGCGTTTGGGCGCACCCGACCCGGCCAATGCGGCAGCAGTGATCGCCGGCCTGCGCAGCGCCGCGGGTGACTGCCTCGCCGGCCGCCTGCAGGGAATCGTCACTGGCCCGGTGCACAAGGCAGTGATCAACGCCGGCGGCATTGCTTACACCGGCACCACCGAACTGCTGGCCGAACAAGCCGGTTGCCCGGTGGTGATGATGCTGGCCAACAGCATCGTGCGCGTCGCGCTGGTGACAACCCATCTGCCGCTTCGCGCGGTGGCCGATGCGATCACCGCCGATGCGCTGCTGCAATGCCTGCGCATTACCCATGCAGCGATGCAGCGCGACTTCGGTCTGGAGCACCCGCGCATCGCCGTGCTCGGCCTCAACCCGCACGCCGGCGAAGACGGTCACCTGGGCCGCGAGGAACTGGATATCGTCATTCCGCTGCTGGAGCAGCTGCGCGGCGAGGGCATGCAGCTGATCGGCCCGCTGCCGGCGGACACCGCGTTCTTGCCGCAGAAACTGCGCGGTTTCGACGCGGTGGTGGCGATGTATCACGACCAGGGCCTGCCGGTGCTCAAGTACAGCGGCTTCGAGCAGGCTGTAAATATCACCCTGGGCCTGCCCTACCCGCGCGTGGCGGTGGATCACGGTACTGCGCTGGAACTGGCCGGCCGCGGAATCGCAGACCCCTCCAGCCTGATGGCAGCCACTGCGTTGTGCGCGCGATTGGCGGCGCGCCGCTAACACCACGTGTGCTTGCTCGGCGCGGGCCTGCCGCATGGCGCACGCCGCCGATCCGCCAGGCCAGGCGGGCACGCGAACGACACCGCGTGCAGGCGCGGCCTCCGTTAAACTGCGCAGATGAATTCTTCTTTCAGCGCACCGGCCAAGAAGTCGCTTGGCCAGCACTTTCTTGCCGACCGGTATTACATCGACCGCATCGTGCAGGCGGTAGACCCGCGCGCCGGCCAGCATCTGGTCGAGATCGGCCCGGGCCAGGGCGCCATCACCTTTCCGTTGCTGCGCAAGCATGGCGCGTTGACCGTGATCGAATTCGATCGCGACCTGATCGCGCCGTTGACCGAAGCGGCGGCCCCGATCGGCGCGCTGAGCATCATCCACCGCGATGTGCTCAGCGTGGATTTCACTGCACTGGCCGATGGCACGCCGATCCGCCTGGTCGGCAACCTACCCTACAACATCTCCTCGCCGATCCTGTTCCATGCGCTGGACCATGCCGCTGCCGTGGCCGACATGCACTTCATGCTGCAAAAGGAAGTGGTCGACCGCATGGCCGCCGGCCCCGGCAGCAAGGTGTACGGACGGCTCAGCGTGATGCTGCAGGCGTATTGCGAGGTGACTGCGCTGTTCGTGGTGCCGCCGGGCGCATTCCGGCCGCCGCCGAAGGTGGACTCGGCCGTGGTGCGGCTGGTGCCGCGCGACCCGGCCACGGTGCAGATCAACGACCGCCGCCGCTTCGCCGATGTGGTGCGCGCCGGGTTCGGGCAGCGCCGCAAGACCCTGCGCAATGCCTTGTCCACCATTTGCGAACCGGCCCATTTCGACGCCGCGCAGGTGCGCCCGGATGCACGCGCCGAACAACTGGAGGTCGCGGATTTCATCCGGCTGGCCAATGTCGAGCTGGCTTGAGCGCCGCTCCCACACCGTTTTATTTAGACTTTCGCCATGCAAGATGATCCGCGCTACCGCGTCGAGGTCGAGGTATCGCCCCGCTTCCTCGCCCATCAATCCACCCCGGACGAAGGCCGCTACGCCTTTGCCTACAGCATCCGCATCCAGAATGCGGGCGCGGTGCCTGCGCGCCTGATCGCGCGTCATTGGCAGATCACCGATGGCAACGGGCGCACCGAGCAGGTGGATGGCGAAGGCGTGGTCGGCGAACAGCCGTGGCTGCGACCGGGCGAAGCTTTCCATTACACCTCCGGCGTACTGCTGGAGACCGAGCAGGGACAGATGCAGGGCCACTACGACATGGTGGCCGACGATGGCACCGAATTTATCGCTCCGATCGCCGCCTTCGTGCTGAGCGTGCCCAGGACGCTGCACTGATGAATGCCGGAGTAAGGGAGCGCGCGCAATGAGCGTCTGGGCCATCGGCGACCTGCAAGGGTGCTACGACATCACCCAGCGGTTGCTGGAGAAGATCAATTTCGACCCCGCCCAGGACACGCTGTGGTTCTGCGGCGATCTGGTCAACCGCGGCGGGCAATCGCTGGAAACGCTGCGCCTGGTGCATTCCCTGCGCGCGCACAGCGTAGTGGTGCTGGGCAATCACGACCTGTCGCTGCTGGCGATCGGTGCGCGTTCGGAAGAAGAGCAGCGCAAGGTCAACCCGGATCTGCTGCGCATCGTGATGGCCGAAGATCGCGATGCGTTGCTGGACTGGCTACGCATGCAGAAGCTGGCGCACGTGGACCGCACCCTGGGCTGGATGATGATCCATGCCGGGCTGGCGCCGAAGTGGACCACGCAGATGGCCGAAAAGCATGCACGCGAGGTCGAGCAGCAACTGCAGGGCGGCGGCTATCGCAAGCTGCTGCGCAATATGTACGGCGACCAGCCGGGCTGGTCGCCGGGCCTGAGCGGCTACGACCGCAGCCGGGCCATCATCAACCTGTTCACCCGCATGCGCTACTGCACCCCGCGTGGGCGCATCGCCACCGACGACAAGGGCACGCCGGGGACGCAGGCACAGGGCCTGTATCCCTGGTTCGAAGTGCCGGGACGGGTCGAGCGCGACCTGAAGATCGTCTGCGGGCATTGGTCCGCACTGGGCCTGACGATCACCCAGGGTGTGCATGCGATCGATACCGGCGCGGTCTGGGGCGGCAAGCTCACGGCGTTGCAGCTGGATAGCGAGGAGCTGCGCGTGGTGCAGGTGCCCGGACGGGAAGTGACCGGGCCGGCACCGGTCGCACGCGCACCGCGGCGTCCACGTGAGCGTCAGGGGCGTCAGCGCTCGCGCGGCAACCGCGGCAATGCGGGGAACGCAGCGGCCGGCCCCAAGCCGTCAGTCGATACGCCACAGGACTGAGCGCGCGAGGCGCCCGTCGCCATCGCGGTGCCGGGCGCGACCCTGCATCGCTCAGCGGCGTTCGTAATCCACGAACGAAAACGCATGGGCATGCCGGGCGTCGGCAGCATGTAACTCGCGCCTCGCCGGCGACCACACCGCAGGGTCGATCGGCGGGAAGTGCGTATCGGCGCCATCCACCGCGGTGTCCACTTCGGTCACGGCCAGCAGATCGGCGCGTTCCATGGTCAGGCGATACACCTCCCCGCCACCGATCACGCACAGCTCCTGCGCCCCCTCCTGCACGGCGCGTTCGATCGCCTGCTCCACCGATGCGACCGCCTGCATGCCGTCGAACGGCACCTGCCCCGAGCGGGTCAGCACCAGATTCAACCGCCCCGGCAACGCACGCCCCAGCGACTGCGCCGTCTTGCGCCCCATCAGGATTGGCTTGCCCAGCGTCAGCGCCTTGAAGCGCTTGAGATCATCGGGCAGCTTCCACGGCAGCTCGTTATCGCGACCGATGGCGTTGTTGCGGTCCAGCGCCACGATCAACGAAAGTTTCAAATCAATCACTCTTCTTATCTTCAGCAAAAGGACCACACAGGATTTTCATCCCGGCGACAGCGTTCAACACGTCTTGCTCCATGGGCGCTGTGCTGGGCCGGTTGAACTTGACCCAGGCAAACGAGGTAACTAATGGAATCATCCATTGCGTGAGCCGCGTACCATCTACACGCGAGGCATCGGTGCGATAAGCCTGAAGAGGACCGAACTTGATCCACTCGCCTTTTTCACGCTTTAGCTTTTTATCGAGATGAAACGTTGCCGCCGCCAATCGCTCCATGCCTGTTGCCGAATCCAACGGACCGATCGCCGGTGCGCAGCTCATCTCAACCGTGACCGGCCTGTTTGCATCGAACTGCGCGCTGTTCAACGTAATGATTGCGCTTCTGTCAATATCAGGATGCACCAGGTTAGACGGGGCTACCGTACCCGTAATGCCATTAGGAAGCTCAATGCTACCTGCCGGACCACGCACAGTCTCGGCAAAAACCAGTGTACTGGTCGAAGCCAACATGAGACCCGCAACCGAAAGGAACAGACGTCTCTGCATAATTTCTTCTTTGAGTAATGAGTTTTAAACCGCCACCGGCGCCTTGATCGCCGGATGCGGGTCATAACCTTCGATGGCGATGTCTTCGAAGCGGAACCCGAACAGGTCGGTGACCTCGGGATTCAAACGCAAGGTGGGCAGCGCGCGCGGCGTGCGCGTCAGTTGCTCGCGTGCCTGCTCGAAATGATTGGAATACAAGTGCGCATCGCCCAGCGTGTGCACGAAATCGCCAACGCCCAGGCCGGTGGCCTGCGCCACCATATGCGTCAGCAGCGCATAGCTGGCGATATTGAACGGCACGCCCAGGAAGATGTCGCCGCTGCGCTGATAGAGCTGGCAACTGAGCCTGCCGTTCACCACATAGAACTGGAACAGGCTGTGGCACGGCATCAGCGCCATCTGCGGCAGCTCGCCGACATTCCAGGCGCTGATCACCAGCCGACGCGAATCCGGATTGCGCTTGATTTCATCCACCAGCCACTGCATCTGGTCGATTTCGACACCGTCCGGGCCGGTCCAGCGCCGCCACTGTTTGCCGTACACCGGACCGAGATCGCCGTTGTCGTCGGCCCACTCGTCCCAGATGCGTACCTGGTTGTCGCTGAGGTAGCCGATATTGGTGTCGCCCTTCAGGAACCACAGCAACTCATGGATGATCGAGCGCAGGTGCAGTTTCTTGGTGGTCACCAACGGGAAGCCGTCGTTGAGATCGAAGCGCATCTGCCAGCCGAACACGCTGCGCGTGCCGGTACCGGTGCGGTCGGACTTTTCTGCGCCGTGTTGCAGCACGTGCTGCAACAACTCCAGGTACGGCTTCACTTGGCAGCCTCCACGCCTGCGGGCGCCGGCAGCACCGGCTGCAACACCGGCGCGCGGCGCGACATCGCCAGCAGCACCAGGCCAACCGCAATCAACGGCAGGCTCAGAATCTGGCCCATCGTCAGCCAATTGAAGGCCAGGTAGCCGATCGGCGCGTCGGGCACGCGCACGAATTCGACGATGAAACGGAACACGCCATACAGCAATGCAAAAAGGCCAGAAACCGCATACCGTGAGCGCGGCTTCATGGAGAACGTCCACAACACCACGAACATCACCACGCCTTCCAGTGCAGCTTCATAGAGCTGCGATGGGTGGCGTGCGAACTGGTTCAACGCGCCGGCGGCGTACTGCGCCTGGATCTGCGCGGGCAACCGGTCCGCCAGTTCCGGCGCGTGCGGAAAGATCACGCCCCAGCCGGCCTGGGTGAATTTTCCCCACAATTCGCCGCCGACGAAATTGCCGAGCCTCCCGAAACCAAGACCCAGCGGCACCAGCGGGGCGACAAAGTCCATCACATCGAAGAAGTGCAACCGGTGCTTGCGCGCCCACAGCCAGCAGGCGATCAACACGCCAAGCAGGCCGCCGTGGAAGCTCATGCCGCCTTCCCAGACCTTGAACAGGATCAGCGGGTTGGCCAGGAAGGTCTCGAACGCATAGAACAGCATGTAGCCGATGCGCCCGCCCAACACCACGCCGAGCATGCCGTAGAACAGCAGGTCGGAAAAACCATCCATGTCTACCCCGGGCAGGCGACCGCGCAGGATGCGCGAACGGCCCAGCGCCCAGGCCGAGAAAAACGCCGCCAAATACATCAAGCCGTACCAGTGCACCTGCACCGGGCCGAGCGAGAAGGCGATGGGGTCGATGGCGTGCAGATAGATCATGCGGACCGCGTATCACAAACAAGCGAGGCCGCTATTCTGACACCTCGCACGCGCTCAGCCTAAAATCCGCGGCCGGTCAGGTAGCTCGTCTTCATGCTGCGCGCCGTCTGTGGCCGGGAAATGCTCGGCCAACAGCTCGGTCACCGCCTCGATGCCGGCCAGGACAGCCGCTTCGTGCTGGCCTTCGCGCAGGAATTGCTGCATGCGCCGGCACACCTCTGCCCAGCGCGCTTCCGGCACCCGGCTGCGCAGACCGCGGTCTGCCACCACCTCGATGGCGTGGTCGGCCAGCAGCAGGTAAATCAGCACCCCGTTGTTGGCTTCGGTATCCCAGGTCCGCAGCTGGGCGAAGGCCTGCTCGGCGCGCTGCCGCGCGCTGTGCCCGCGCCACAACGCCTCCAGCGGCAGGTCGGCCTCGACCGCGACCATGATCTGGCCGGTGTGCGAGCGCTCGCTCGCGGTCACCGCCGCCGCAATGGCGTCCATGCATGCGGCTGGAAAAGTGCGCTGCGCCGAGGGCGCGAAGATATGCCTGAGCCACCGCATTACCAGCTCCCCGAGGCGCCACCGCCTCCTGATGACCCGCCGCCACCGCCCCAGCCACCGCCCCAGCCACCACCGCCGCCGAAACCGCCGCGGCCGCCGCCGCCAAATCCACCGAAGCCGCCGAAGCCGCCGCCCCAGCCTCCGCCACCGACAAAGCGGCCGGGCGAGCCGGAGGACAGGCCGGCCAGCAGGCCGATCAGCGCCGCGCCCGCACTGGCCAACAGCAACGACGTCAACAGCAACGCCGCACCGCCGGCGGCAACGCCGGTCAGCACGGCGCGCAGCGGGCGCGGTAGCGCGCCCAGGATGCCTCGCGCCACCATGGCCACCACGAAGCCGATGAACAGCGCCATGATCCAGCCACCGCCGCCCGCGCCGTTGCCGCCCTCGGCATGCCCGCTGACCGGCGCCGGCAGGGCCTCGCCCTCGATCAGGCCGGCCAGGGTTGCGGTCGCCGCCGTGATGCCGCCAGCGTAATCGCCCTCACGGAAGCGCGGCGCCAGATACTCCTGGATGATGCGGTTGGCGGTGATGTCCGGAATGGCGCCTTCCAGGCCGTAACCCGGCTGGATGCGGACGCGGCGGTCGTCCTTGGCCACCAGCAGCAGCACGCCGTCGTCCACGCCCTTGCGACCGATCTTCCATTGGTCGAACACGCGCTGGGTGTATTGCTCGATCGCTTCCGGCTGCGTGGTCGGCACGATCAAAATCTGCAACTGCGCGCCCTTGCGCTGCTGCAAGGCCAGCGCCTGTTGCTCGAGTTGCTGGATCTGCGCCGCATCCAGGGTGCCGGTGACGTCGACCACCGGCGAGCGCAGCGGCGGGATGGCAGCCAACTCCTGCGCCAGCAGCGATGCCGGCAGCAGCAACGCCATCATCCACACCACTCGCAAACACATTCGTCGCATTGCCAACTCCTACCTGATGCGCGCCGATCGTCCATCAGCGCGGGGTTTTGCGATTGCTTCTTCCCTGCGGGAGATTGCCTCTTACAGAGAACGTGTGCGCCTGAAGCGAATCCGCGGCTGGTCGAACGACTGCAAAGCCTGGCGACCTACCCTCACCAAGCCCTTCCCCGATGGGAGAGCTAGCTCTCGCCTCGACACGGTCTGTTGGCTTGGTCGCAGATTCGGGCTGATGTGCGGCTCGGCGCGCATCACCTGGCGCGTGCCCGTACGTTGCTCGACAGCGCGCGTACTGCGCTTGCTAGCGACCACTGCACAAGCGCCGTGCACGCACAGCAACTGATTACTGCACAGGCTGCGGCGCGGGCTGTTGCTGCGGTGCCTGCTGCGGCGTCTGCTGATTACCGAAATCCACCTGCGGGGCGCGCGAGATCTGCGCTTCGTTTTCCACGCTGAAATTGGGCTTGGGCTGGTAGCCGAAGATCTTGGCCGTGATCACCTGCGGAAACGAGCGGATGTAGGTGTTGTAGTCCTGCACGGTCTGGATATAGCGGCCACGCGCCACGGTGATGCGGTTTTCGGTGCCTTCCAGCTGCACCTGCAGATCGCGGAACGACTGGTCCGACTTGAGCTGCGGATAGTTTTCGCTGACCACCAACAACCGCGACAGCGCGCTACCCAACTCGCCTTGCGCCTGCTGGAATTGCTTCAACGACGCTTCGTCATCGGCGTTGACCTGGATCTGGCCGACGCGCGCACGCGCATTGGTCACTTCGGTCAGGACCTGGCGTTCCTGCTGGGCGTAGCCCTGCACGGTGCGTACCAGGTTGGGAATCAGATCGGCGCGGCGCTGATACTGATTGAGCACCTCCGACCAACCGGCCTTGACGCCCTCTTCCTTCTGCTGGATCGCGTTGTAGCCGCAACCGGACAGCGACGCGGTCAGGATCAGCAACACCAAGGCGCGAATCAGGACAGGCATGCAGGCGATTCCATTGGAAGAGAGCCCGAGCATGCCACGTGCCAGGTCAAGCCCGCATGCACACGCCCCTGCCCGGCTCGCCCTGCCTGCCGCGCGTCACCACAGCCGCGGCAACAGGATCAATCCCCAGCACAGCAGCACATTGATCAGCAGCACGAACACCGCCGCCGAGCCCATGTCCTTGGCACGCCCGGCCAATACGTGATGTTCCGGGCCGTAGCGTTCGATCACCGCTTCGATGGCCGAGTTCAACAGTTCGGCCGCCAGCACGATCAACAGTGGTGCAATCAGTGCAATGCGCTCGAGTCCCGACTGCCCGAGCCACAGACCGAGCGGCACCAGCACTGCCGCCAGACAGACCTCCAGGCGGAACGAGGATTCGTGCAGCCACGCCGCGCGCAATCCCTGCCATGACCAGATCGCCGCCTTGAGCATGCGACGCGGGCCGCGCGGGACGTGCCCCAATTGATCGGCCATGCGTCAGTGCGTCCTGCCGCATGGGCGAAGAGGGGAACAAATCAAACGCATGGCATGGTCGCTGCTGGGGAAAGTGCGAATCTTGCACCGTGGCGCCCCGCCCCGCCAGCTACCGGCAGGTTTGCCCTCAGCTTCCAGCCTGGCGCACCATGGCAGCCCGCTTCACTTTGAAGGTTCCTGCATGACCATCCATCGCCTGCGCAGCGTGCTGTGCGCCCTAGTCCTCCTGTCCGGCCATGCGTATGCCGACGCCCTGCACACCGCTCCGGCGGTGCCGGCGCAGGTTTCCAATGCCGCTTGGGAACAAGACATGCAACGCTTCGCCGAGAGCGACGCGCGTCAGCCGCCGCCCAAGCACGGCATCGTGTTCGTCGGCAGTTCATCGATCCGGTTCTGGGAGACATTGGCCCAGGATTTCCCGGGCAAACCGGTGATCAATCGCGGCTTTGGCGGCTCGGAAGTGCGCGACAGCACCTGGTACGCAGACCGCATCGTGATTCCATACGCGCCACGCCAGGTCGTGCTGTACGCCGGCGACAACGACCTCAACAGTGGCCGCACACCCGAACAGGTGCGCGATGATGTGCTGGCATTCGTGGCACGTGTACGCCGCGACCTGCCCGAGGCACGCATCAGCTATCTGTCGATCAAGCCCAGCCCGTCGCGCGCGCAACTGCTGCCGGCCGTGATCAAGGCCAACCGCCTGATCAAGGACGCGCTAGCCCCGCTGCCGCGTGTGGACTTCGTCGACATCTACACCCCGATGCTCGATGCCAGCGGCAAACCGCGCGCAGAACTGTTCCGCGCCGACAGGCTGCATATGACGGCCGATGGCTACGCGATCTGGCGCAAGGTCGTGGCACCGGTATTGGAACAACGCTAGAACGCAACCGAGCCGATCCGGCGCGCCTGTCGCCGGATCGGCCGGCCTGCAGGGGAGACCTTGGCTGCCGCTCCATGCCGGCGCGTTTTTTCAAGGCGGCAGCCTGCCGGCCCTGTTCCCACACACAACGGACGTAGGCGTCTGCGATTTGGGCACGTGGCGACCGCATTGGCGGTGTGGGCAAGAAATACCGGCAATGCCAAGCACCTGCAACGTCGCTAAAGGCACTGCAAACGTCCACGCGCCGGTGCACTGTTGGCACCACGTTGAGCGTTCCGGCTGCCGAGCGGTAAATAGGGTGATCGAAGCGGTTAGCCGAGCGCGTGCAGCAGCCGGTCGTCGTCTTCCTGCCATGCCGCGTGACTGTTGAGCGGCAGCAAGGCGTCATCAGCAAGCGCCAGGACCACAAAGTGACGCCTCAGGCGACGACCACCGCCACGGACGTGCCGACGCCGGCTTGGCTCTGCAGTTCGATACGCCAGCCGAAGCGATCGCATAGCCGACGGACGATCGACAGGCCGAGCCCAGTGCCTTGCGGGCGGGTGGGGTCGGCGCGGAAGAACGGTTCGAACGCGCGGGCACGCGCCTCTTCGCTCATGCCAATGCCGGTATCGCGGACCACGATGCGGTCGTGGGTCACCTCCACCTCGATGCTGCCGGTATCGGTGTAAGCGCAGGCGTTACGCAACAGGTTGCTGAGCACCACCCGCATGACCCTGGGCGGGGCGAACATCTGCAGGCTGCGGTCGCCGACCATGCGCAACGACACCGGTTTGTCGCCAAGCAATTCGCGCGCACTTTCCAGCTCTTCGCTGGCAAGCTCGGCCACATCGAAATTTTCGCTCTGCGGGTCGATCTCGGCTTCGCGCGCCAGGATCAGGAAGGCATCGATCACCGCTTCCATATCGTGGCCGGCGCGCTGGATGCGACGCAGGCTGCGCTGCGTGCGCGCCGACAACTCGTCGTCGGCCAAGGCCATGTCGCTGGCCACGCGGATCACCGTGAGCGGAGTGCGCAATTCATGGCTGGCATCGCGGGTGAAATTGCGTTCGCGCGCGACATGCTCGCTGACGCGCAGCCCCAGCGCATGCAGCGCGGCGGCCAGCTGGCGCGTTTCGCCCTGCAATTCGGCAGGCAGCCGCTCCGGAGCCAGTTCGTCCACATCCGGGTTGCGTGGGTCCCAATGCGAGACGCGCCGGGCCAGCCAGCTGATCGGCGAGACCAGCCGCTTGGAAACCCGATAGGTGAACCAGGACACGCCATAGATCGCCACCAACACCACGATTGCCGGCACCACACCGAACCACAGCGTCAGATGCGCCGCACGCGAGCGCGGAAACACCAGATACAGCCGCCCCTCCGGGCGTTGATCGACATACACCAGCGCATCGGCGGCAGCCACTTCGCTGAAACCCGGAGACAGGTTGCGCAGTGCGGCCGGTGCAGCCTCGGCGGCGGTACCGGCGGGCGAAAAATACCCTTGGATATTGCGAGTATTGGGCGGCCGGTTGTCCGGCACGCTCTTTTGCATCTGCCAGAAATGCACGGCCTCGTCGGCGAGCACGGTGCGCACCAGGCTGTATTTGATGACGAACGACACCAGATACCCGGCCAGCACCAGCGCCAGGCTCGCCAGCGCGACCTGCAACAGGAAGGCGAGACGTATTTTTCTCGGAAGCCCGTGTGGCATTACTGCATCCAGGGAAGAGCGCCGGAGTATAGGCAACGCTTCCGTGAGTCCTTCGTGCAACCAGCCGGCAGCACAGGAGATCGAGCGGCGCGTGAGCGCCTATACAGCAGCCGGCCGCCAGAACGGCGGCCGGCGCGTGACATCACGCCATCGGTTGGGCGATGTCGGCGATGCGATAGCCGGCGCTCTGCACGGTGTGCAGCAGCGGACGATCGAACGGCTTGTCGATGATCTTGCGCAGGTTGTACAGATGGCTGCGCAGGGTGTCCGAATCGGGCAAACCGTTGCCCCAGATTTCGCGCTCGATTTCCTGGCGGGTGACCACACGCGGCGATTCGCGCATCAGGATGGTCAAAAGGCGCAGGCCGATCGGCGAGAGCTGCAGCTCGGTGCCGGCACGGGTGGCGCGCATGCTCACCGGGTCCAGCACCAGGTCGGCGACCTTGAGCACTTCCGAGCCCACCTGGCGACGCTCGCGGCGGATCAGGGCACGCAGGCGCGCCTCCAGTTCCTGAATCGCAAACGGCTTGGTCAGGTAGTCATCGGCGCCAAAGCCCAGGCCGGTGAGCTTGTCGTCCAGCGTGTCGCGGGCGGTCAGCATCAACACCGGTGTGGACTTGCGTGCGTCGTTACGCAGGCGGCGACACACTTCGATGCCGTCCAGGCGTGGCAGCATGAGATCCAGCACGACCACGTCGTAGCTGTTCTCCGCGGCAAGACGGTAGCCGTCCAGGCCGTCCTGCGCGTAGTCGACCTCGAAGCCACGGCCTTCCAGGTACTCGCCGATCATTTCGGAGATATTGCGGTTGTCTTCGACGACCAGCACGAGGCCGGACGTTTCCTTGGTCTGACGCATGGACTTTCCTCGGTCTTCAGCTTTGTGAAACATGCCGGATCGACGGTGGAAAGAGCGTGAAGACCGGATAACGTTTCGTGTTCCGCGGCATTTAGCGGCCGAGCAGCGGGCGCAATGCCGGCCATACCGTCTCCAGCACCTTCGGTTGCGCGGCGGCGGTGGGGTGCAGACCGTCCGCCTGCATCAGGCCGGGCTGCAGCGCGACCTTTTCCAGGAAGAACGGCACCAGCGCGGTCTTGTACTGTGTGGAGAGGTCCGCATAGGTCGCCTTGAGCCGCTCGCGGTAGGCTGGGCCGTAATTGGGCGGCACGTCGATCCCGAGCAGCAGCACCTTGGCGCCGGCGTGCTGGCTGAGCTGGATCATCTTTTCCAGGTTGCCCTTGAGCTGGGCCGGGGTCAGCCCGCGCAGCGCGTCGTTGCCGCCGAGCTCGATGACCACCACGCCGGGGCGGTGTTTTTCCAGCAGGCCCGGCAGCCGGGTCAGCGCGCCGGAGGTGGTTTCGCCGCTGATGCTGGCATTGACGACTGCCGGGGGCGTCGCCATGTCACGCTTCAGGCGCTGGTCCAGCAAGGTTACCCAGCCGGACTGCACCGGGATGTTGTGCGCAGCGCTCAGGCTGTCGCCCACCACCAGGATCGGCGCAGTGGCGACCGGACTTCTGGCAGAGGCAATCCCCGGCGCAAGCAGGGAGAGTGTCAGCAGCCACAGGGCCAGCACGCCATATCGCAGTGTTCTTTCACGCATTCGGAGATTCCTCATCGACAGTCTGGCCCCCCGCTCCAGCACCCGCACCGCCATCGACGTTCGCGAGGTCGGCAAGTCCGTCAGTGGCCCGGAGGGAACGCTCCACATCCTCGACAACGTGAGCTTGACGGTCAGTGAAGGCGACAGCATCGCCATCGTCGGCGCGTCCGGTTCCGGCAAGACCACCCTGCTCGGCCTGCTGGCCGGGCTGGACCTGCCCAGCCGCGGCAGCATTGCGCTGGCGGGCCAGGACCTGGGCCAGCTCGACGAAGAAGCGCGCGCCGCGCTACGCGCCCGCGATGTCGGCTTCGTGTTCCAGAGTTTTCACCTGCTGCCGGCGCTGACTGCCGAAGAAAACATCGCACTGCCGCTGGAACTGGCCGGGCGCGAGGATCCGGCGCGGGTGCGCGAAGTGCTGGAGGCCGTGGGCCTGAGTGCACGTGCGCGGCATTACCCGCGCCAGCTGTCCGGTGGCGAGCAGCAACGCGTGGCGTTGGCGCGCGCCTTCGTGGCCCGCCCGCGCATCCTGTTCGCCGATGAGCCCACCGGCAGCCTCGACCAGGCCACCGGCGCGCAGATCAGCGACCTGTTGTTCGCGCTCAATGCCACCAGCGACACCACCCTGGTGCTGGTCACACACGACATGAGCCTGGCGCAGCGCTGCAGGCACATCTACCGCATCGACAGCGGCCGCCTGCACGCACAGACCGGTCCGGCGGCATGAACGTCGTGCGCCAAGCCGCGCGCGCCGTGCGCCGCGAATTCCTGGCCGGCGATCTGCTGACGGTGTTCGCCGCGCTGGTGCTGGGCGTGGCGGTGATGACCGCGGTGGGCACCCTGGTCGACCGGGTGACGCTCGCGCTGACCTCCAGCGCGGCCGAAGTGCTCGGCGGCGATCTGGGCGTGACCGGGCGGCAGGAGATCCCAGCCGACTTCGCCGCAGAAGCCCAGCGACGCGGCCTGCAGAGCACGCGCATGGTCAGCTTTCCCAGCGTGCTGTTCCATGGCGATGCCAGCCAGATGGCCAATATCCGCGGCGTTGGCCCCGGCTACCCGCTGCGCGGGCAGTTGCTGGTGTCCAAGGACGGCACCGGGACGGAAGGCAGCGTCGCCAGCGCACCGCCGCCGGGCCAGGCCTATGCCGATCCGCGCCTGCTCGAAGCGCTGGGCCTGCACGTGGGCGAGCAACTGGAATTCGGTGCCGGCCATCTGACCATCACCGGCGTGTTGCGCGCCGAGCCCGATGCCTCCGGGGAGCTGATGCAGCTCTCGCCGCCGCTGCTGGTCAATCGCGCCGATATCGACGGCGCCGGCCTGCTCGGCCCAGGCAGCCGCGCCTCCTATCGGTTGATGTTCGCCGGCGCACCGGATGCCATCGCCGATTTGCGCGCCTGGCTCAAGCCACGCGCCAGCGAGTATCGCCTGGTGGGTATCGAAGACACCCAACGCGGCATGCGTGCAGCGTTTGATCGCGCCGGCCGCTTCCTGGCCTTGTCGGCGTTGCTGGCGGTGCTGTTGTCCGGCGTGGCCACGGCCCTGGCAGCGAACCGGTTCGCGATGCGACGCATCGACACCGTGGCGGTCTTGCGCTGCCTGGGCGCCCGCCAGCGCGACATCCTGGCAATGCTGTCGCTGCAGTTGCTGCTGACGGCGATTCCGGCCTGCCTGGTCGGTATCGGGCTTGGCATGCTTGCGCAGGAAGGCCTGGTGCAGGCGCTGGGCAGCCTGATCCCGAACCGGTTGCCGCTGCCGCAGGCCACCCCGGCCCTGGCCGGTGCAGGCATCGGCCTGGTGCTGTTGCTGGGCTTCGGCCTGCCGCCGCTGCTGCGGCTGCGCAACGTGCCACCGATGCGCGTGCTCAACCGCAGCTTTGCTGCAGTGCCACCGAGTTCGTTGCTGGTGTATGGCGCCGCCCTGGCCGCCACGCTGGCGCTCACCGTCTATGCCACCGGCAACCTGGTATTGGCCGGCTGGGTGCTGGGCGGCCTGGCCGCGCTGGCACTGGTGGCGATGTTGCTGGGGCTGGGCCTGCTCGCGTTGCTGCGACCGATCCAGCACCGTCTGCGCGGTGCCTGGAAACTTGGCCTGGCCTCGCTGACACGGCGCCGCGGCTTGAGCGTGGTGCAACTGGTCGGGCTGTCGCTGTCGTTGTGCGCGCTGTTGCTGCTGGCGGTGGTCGGCCCGGGCCTGCTCGGTCAATGGCGCGACCGCCTGCCGGCCGATACGCCCAACTACTTCCTGATGAACATCCAGCCCGAACAAACCCAGCCGGTGCTGCAGACGCTGCGCGGCCTGGGGGTGAAGGATGCGGCCGTGGAGCCGTTTTCCACCGGGCGCCTGGTGGCCATCAACGACAAACCGCCGGTGCGTGGCGACCGCGACCCGGCCGACGATGGCGACGGCGACAACCGCCCGGTGAATTTTTCCTGGCGTCACGCGTTCCCGCCGGCAAATACGCTGCTGCAGGGCAAGTTCTGGGCGGCCGACAGCACCGCGGCGGAAGCCTCGGTGGAAGAAGGCTGGGCGCAGCGCTACCAGCTCAAACTGGGCGATCGCATCACCCTGCTGCTGGGCGAACAGCAACGCACGTTCACCGTGACCAGCATCCGCAAGGCCGACTGGGATTCGTTCCGGGTCAACTTCTTCCTGCTGCTCAATCAAGGATCGGTCGGCGATGCGCCGTACAACCTGATTTCCGCCTTCCACCTGCCGCCGGGCAATGCGTCCAAGCTGGCGGCGCTGAGTCGCGACTATCCGAACATTTCGTTGCTGGATATCGATGCCATCCTGGGCCGCGTGCGCGAGGTCATCGACCAGGTGGCACAGGCGGTGCAACTGGTGATGGGCTTCAGCCTGCTGGCCGGCATGCTGGTGTTGCTGGCCGCATTGCAGGCCACCGCGGGCGAACGCCGTTACGACAGCGCAGTGTTGCGCACCCTGGGCGCACGCCGTGGCCAGCTACGCGGTGCGGTGCTGGTGGAATTCGGCGCGCTTGGCTTGCTGGCGGCGACGCTGGCGGTGACCGCTGCGGCCGTGATCGGCGCGGTCGTCGGGAAGCAGGCGTTCGAGATGGCGTTGACACCGGATTGGCCGCGCCTGCTGCTCGGCGGCGCATTCGGGCTGGCCTTGAGTCTGTTGGCGGGTTGGTCGGGCACGCGGCGCATCCTGTCCACGCCGCCGGCATTGGCATTGCGGAGCGAATAAGCGCGGGTAAAACGCGTCGCATGCGGGCAACGGCATGCGACGCGCGGCCCGGTGGCTGTGCTGCAGGCCAGCTCACGGACGCTGTGGCGCGCAGCGTGAGGGGCCTTGCTCTTCTGTGAGTGCTGCATATGTCTGCAGCGCATAAGCACCTTGCAAATCGTACGTTCGCAGCGGTGGCACGACTGCCTAGAGTGGTATGTCCGGCCGCCGGCCCAGGCGGCCTTTCGTTGCCGTCGAGGTGCCACGTCATGGCCAGCATCACTTCCGCAGCGCGTGTGCACACGCGGCGCGATGCGTCTTCCCCCGTGCAGAGCTCCAGCGTCAGGATCGTGCCATTCGACGCTCCGCTGGGCGCCGAAGTGATCGGGCTGGACCTTGCGCAACCGCTGGACGCCGCCACCTTCGCGCGTATCCATCGCGCGCACCTGGATTACCACGTGCTGGTGTTTCGCGATCAACGCATCACACCGGCCCAGCAGGTGGAATTCAGCCGTCGCTTCGGGCCGCTGCAGATTCACGTGCTGCGCAACTTTCAACTGCGCGGGCACCCGGAAGTGCTGGTGGTGTCCAACATCAAGGAGAACGGCGAGCCGATCGGCCTGGGCGATGCCGGGCATTACTGGCACTCGGATCTGTCGTACAAGCAAACACCGAGCCTGGGGTCGCTGCTGCATGCGCAGGAGCTGCCCGGCGAAGGCGGCGACACCCTCTTTGCCAACCAGCACCTGGCATGGCAAACGCTGCCCGAATCGCTCAAACGCGCCGTGCAGGACCTGCGTGCCGAACACAGTTATCTGGCCAAGTACGAGGAGTTGCGCGCCCGCAATCCGTGGCGGCCGGCACTGACGCCGGAGCAGATTGCCGAAGTGACACCGGTGCAGCACCCGGTGGTGCGCACGCATCCGGAGACGGGCCGCAAGGCGCTGTTCGTCAGCGAGCATTTCACCACGCGCATCGTCGGCTTGCCCGAGGACGAAAGCCGCGCGCTGTTGCAGAGGTTGTTCGAACACTCCACGCATGCTGGGCTGGTGTATCGGCATCGCTGGCAGCCGCACGACATGGTGTTCTGGGACAACCGTTCGGTGATGCATCTGGCTGCAGGCACGCCGGATCATCTGCGCCGTCGGCTCAACCGCACCACCATCGAAGGCGATGCACCGTTCTGAGCCTGCACCTGTTCCCTCCCCTTCCCGACTGGAGCGCCGCATGCGTTTGACCGTCACTTCCCACGCTCCTGCGCCGCGCCGGCGTTTTTCGCGGCGCATCGCGCTGCTGGTGTTGGCCGCGCTGCCGCTGTTGCACAGCGCGCATGCGCAGGCCGAAGGCAAGCTGCGGATCGCCAAGCAATTCGGCATCGTTTACCTGCTGCTGGACGTGGCGCAGGACCAGAAGTTGATCGAACAGCAGGGCAAGGCCGCCGGTGTGGACATCGACGTGCAATTCCTGCAGCTCTCCGGTGGGGCGGCAGTCAACGATGCGTTGTTGACCGGTTCGATCGATATCGCCGGTGCCGGTGTCGGGCCGTTGTTCACCATCTGGGACCGTACGCGCGGCCGCCAGAATGTCCGCGGCGTCGCATCGCTGGGCAATTTCCCGTACTACCTGATCAGCAACAATCCCCGCATCAAGTCCATCGGCGATTTCACGCCAAAGGACCGTATTGCGGTGCCGGCGACGGGTGTCTCCGTGCAATCACGTTTCTTGCAACACGCCTCGCAACAACGCTGGGGCGACAAGGGCACCCATCAGCTCGACGCGCTACAGGTCGCCTTGCCGCATCCGGATGCCGCCGCGGCGATCATCCGTGGGCGTACCGAAATCACCGCGCATTTTGCCAGCCCGCCGTTTCAGGAGCAGGAACTGGCGCGCAACCCGGCCGCGCATATCGTCACCAGTTCCTACGAGATCGAAGGCGGCCCGTCGTCGGCAACGGTGTTGTACGCCACCGAAAAATTCCGCAAGGACAATCCCAAGACCTACCGCGCGTTTGTCGCCGCACTGGACCAGGCGGCGAAGTTCGTCACGGCCCATCCGGAGCAGGCGGCCGATATCTTCCTGCGTCGTAATGGCTCGGGCATCGACCGCGCGCTGGTGCTGCAGATCCTCAAGGACCCGAAAGTGCAGTTCACCGTGGCACCGCAGAACACGCTGGGGCTGGGCAAGTTCATGCAGCACAGCGGGGCGATCAAGCAGGCGCCGGGCAAGGTGGGCGATTACTTTTTCGACGACCCGCTGATTGCGGGCGGGAGCTGAGCGATGAGCACGCCCCTGCTGCAGGTCGATCATGTCAGCCTGGAATATGCCTCGGCCCAGCGCGTGGTGCGCGCGACCCATCGCGTGCGCTTCGATGTGCACGAAGCCGACCGCTTCGTGCTGCTGGGGCCCTCAGGCTGCGGTAAATCCACATTGCTCAAGGCGGTTGCCGGTTTTGTTGCGCCGCGCGAAGGACAGATCCGCCTGCAGGGTCATGCGGTCACCGGTCCCGGGCCGGACCGGGTGGTGGTGTTCCAGGAATTCGACCAGTTGGCACCATGGAAAACCGTGCGCGAGAACGTGGTGTTCGGGCTGCGTGCGGCGCGCAAACTCGGCCGTGCCGAGGCGCGCGAGCGGGCAGACGACAGTCTGGCCCAGGTCGGGCTGAGCGGATTTGCAGATGCTTACCCGCACACCTTGTCCGGCGGCATGAAGCAGCGTGTAGCCATCGCACGCGCCCTGGCGATGCGCCCGCGTGTCCTGCTGATGGATGAACCGTTCGCGGCACTGGATGCGCTGACGCGTTCGCGCATGCAGGAGCAGGTGCTGGAATTGTGGGAACAATTGCGCTTCACGCTGTTGTTCGTCACCCATTCCATCGAAGAAGCATTGGTGGTCGGCAATCGCGTGCTGCTGTTGTCGCCGCACCCGGGCCAGGTGCGCGCCGAACTCAACGCGCATGCCTTCGGCCCGCACAGTGCCGGCAGCGTGGCCTTCCAGCAGACCGCGCAACGCATTCACCGGCTGCTGTTCGATCTGCCCGATGACACGCTGGACGACGACAAGGTGGCACCGCTGCGTCGCCCGTCCCTGCGCCAACGCCAGGCGCTGACATGAGCCGCAGCACCGCAAGCGCAGTGCCGCCGATTCCACCGGTGCGGCCCGAGTACGAAGTGGCACTGACCCCGCTGGACCCTGCCCTGGGCGCCGCGACCACGCCCACGCGTTGGCACGCACCGCCCTGGCTGCGCAAGGCATTGGTGCTGGTGGCCTTGGTCGCGGCATGGGAGATCGCCGCGCGGCTGGTCGGCGACGATCTGATGCTGCCCGGCGCAGTGCAGACCGCGCGCGCGTTCTACGACGGGCTGCTGTCGGGCGAACTGCTGCGCCGGGTCGGTGCGTCGTTGCGTGTGCTGGCGCAAGGTTATGCGCTGGGCGTGCTGCTGGCGTTCGTGCTGACCGCGCTGGCCGCTTCCACGCGCTGGGGCCGCGATGTGCTCGGCACGCTGACCGCCATGTTCAACCCGCTGCCGGCCATTGCGCTGTTGCCGCTGGCCTTGCTGTGGTTCGGGCTGGGCACCGGCAGCCTGGTGTTCGTGCTGGTGCACTCGGTGCTGTGGCCGCTGGCGCTGACCACCTACGCCGGCTTCCAGGCGGTACCGGACACGCTGCGCATGGCCGGGCGCAACTACGGCCTGCGCGGCCCGCGCTATGTAGCGCAACTGCTGGTTCCGGCGGCGCTGCCGGCGATCCTGTCCGGGCTGAAGATCGGCTGGGCATTCGCCTGGCGCACCCTGATCGCCGCCGAACTGGTGTTCGGCGCCACCTCCGGCCAGGGCGGCCTGGGCTGGTACATCTTCCAGAACCGCAATGAGCTTTACACCGACAAGGTCTTCGCGGGGCTGGCGATGGTGATCGTGCTGGGGCTGCTGGTGGAGGGCGTGGTGTTCCAGGCGATCGAGCGGCTCACGGTGCGTCGCTGGGGCATGCAGCGCTAGCGCGGCCCCGGCGGCACGGTCGCGTGCGCTTAACGAAGTTGGCTTATGCTTCGGCCCCCCTTCTCTGCCGCTCGCCGCCATGCCCACTGCCCCCTTCACCGCCTACCTGTACCCGGTTCTGCTGCTGATCGCCAGCAACGTGTTCATGACCTTCGCCTGGTACGGGCACCTGAAGTACAAGACCACGCCGCTGATGATCGCCATCCTGGTCAGCTGGGGCATCGCGTTCTTCGAATACTGCCTGCAGGTGCCTGGCAACCGTCTGGGCAGCGCGGTGTATTCGGCGCCGCAGCTCAAGGGCATGCAGGAAGTGATCACGCTGCTGGTCTTTGCCGGTTTCTCCACCTTCTACCTGGGGCAGTCGCTGAAGTGGAACCATTGGGCCGCGTTCGGCCTGATCCTGGTGGCCGCGTTCCTGATGTTCAAGGAATAAAGGCAAAGCACCCTCTCGCTCGTAGGAGCGCACCCGGGCGCGACCTCGCAAGAGCCCCCTGCGGTGTGATTGGCCTTACCGGGAATGCCATATCGCGCTTGGATGCGCTCCTACGGCGTCAGGGTGCCTAGTTCGCCGGTTCGACCCACCGTGCGAACACCGCATCGATTTGCGCGTCCTTGACCGGCTTGCCCTTCTGCGCTGACTCAGCCTGCTCGAACATCGGCACGATCATCGCCATGCCGTCCGGCTTGGTTTTCAGATGCAGGCCCGGTGGCGTTTGCAGGAATGCGGCCCAGCGCGCGCGCACCTTGGCCCAATACCCCTGTGTGCCTTTCCAGTACGCATAGGCCGGGGCGAAGTCCACCTCGGTGGTCTTGCGGTAATCGTTGAAGCCGAACTCGCGTGCAATCGCTTCCTGGGTGCCGTCGGGCTTGCGCAGCACCTTGGTATTGAATTGTTCGTGGGTCCAGCCGTTCGGCGTCAGCGTGTGCCGGTTGATCACCGATAGCGCATTGTAGTCGCTGCGCCTGGTGTACTCGCGCCGCGGCAACGGGCGCCAGCTGGGATCGCTGGTCCAGGTGGGGTGGCCATCGGCGTAGTCCCAGCGGCCGGTGCCGCAATAACGCGGCGCGTCGCTGACTTCGTACACACATTGCGTCCAGGTGCCGCTGGTGATGGCCGGCGCCAGCGCATGCACCGTCCAGGTCTGCTCGGCGGTGAATTCAAACCGTTGCGGTGCCTCGAAGGTCCAGTCCTGCCGCCAATGCTTGGTCACGTGCCCGGTCTTTTCGTCGACCAGCACGTGCTGCAGCACCAGCCTGCGCGGCGAATCCTCCACCACGATGACCACTTCGCTGGCGCCGCTGCGCATCGCCGAAGCGCGCTCGTAGCCGGGCTTGAGCAGCACGGTTTCGTCGAACGCGAAATCCACCGCGTACTCGCCCTGCATCGCCAGGATGCTCTGCCGATCGCGCTGAGCATCGGCGGCGGCAATCAACGGCAACAGGCTCAGTGTGGCGGCGACACAGCGGGAGAACAATCGGCTCATCGGCACTCTCGGTAGTCATTGGGGAACATCAGGGACGCGCGCGCAGCAGCGACATCGTCATGACACGGGGTCGGCACCGCGGGCATTCACCGCGGCAGTACGCAGCACTGCAGCGCGCGCGCAGCAACAATCGTCCACGACCACGCGGCCGTCGATGCCCTCGTCGCGCGCCAACCGTGCAGCAACCTCAGCGCCCAGCGCAGAGACGGTGGCCAGGCTGGCGGTGATGGGGTGACCGTGGCTGGCCGCAGGCTGCAAGCGCAGTGCGCTCAAGCGCCATGCATCGCCGCGCATGCGTCCGGCCAGGCGGCGCCATAGCCGTTCGCCGACGCCCAGTTCATGCGTGTCCATCGGCAGTGGCGGCAGCCGAGAGACCAGGCGGTCCCAGCTCAGGAAATCGCTGTCGGGCAACAGGCAGAGCCGCCAGCAGCAGTGTCCTGCCGCATCGAAGAACCAGATGCCCTCGTGCACGCCGTCGCTGTCCACCCGACGGGACGCGGCTGCAGCGACCGCGTGCTGCCAACCATCCAGTTCGTTGCCCAACGCAGGCCGATACAGGCAAAGCACCGTCCCTAGCGCCGCCAACTGCCGTGGTCGCGGCAGTGCCGCGCGGGTAGCGCGTGCATGCAGGGGCAACGGGATGGCGCAGAGGTTGGGCATGGCCGCTACCAGCTCACGGCCAGGCTGAGCGAGGCAGTGCGCCCGGCGCCAGTGAAGCGGTCCAGCACCGTGCTGCTGGCCAGCGTGCCGTTGGGCAGCGCGTTCCAGTCCACGTAACGGCGATCGGCCAGGTTAAACACGCCTGCGGTGAGCTTGGCGCCGGGCGCGAATTCCCAATGCCCCATCAGATCCAGCGTGGCGTAGCCGGCCGGCACGTAATAGCTGTCCAGCTGCGGGCGATGTTTGCGGGCCACAAAGGTACCGATCACTTCTGCGCCCCAGCGATCACTGTCGAAGGCCATGCCAAGCGTGCCGCGCAACGGGTCGACCGAATTGAGCGGCCTGCCGTCGGTGAGGTTGTCGCCTTCCGCATAGGCAACGACACTGTTCAACGACCAGCCTTGCCAACCCGCCAGCATGCCCAGATCGATGCCCGCGCGCGCCTCTGCGCCCTTGATCACCACATCGTCCACGTTGCGCGACTGGAACAGCGCCAGCCCGTCGGCATTCACGCCAGCCGGCGCATACGATTCGATGAAGTTGCGGTAGTCGGTGTAGTACACGGCCAGCCCGAAATAGCCGACCGCATCGTTGAAACGCAGGCCCAGTTCGCCGCCGCGGCTGGTCTCCGATTTCAGATCCGGATTGGCGATGGCGGTGTAGCGCGCCTGCAGATTGGTGAAACCGATATTGACGTCGTTGTACGGCGGCGCGCGGAAGCCATGCGCGTAATTGACATACGCCGACCAGGCGTCCGAAAACCGCCACACCGCACCGAACTTGGGAGACACCTGGGTCTCGTCGATGGTCTCGGCGGCAACGCCGGGATTGTCTTCGCGGAAGATGTCGTCCACCTGCGGCGACAGCCGGAAATAATCCACGCGCACGCCCGGCGCCAGCGACAGCTGGCCATCGAGCAGGCCGATCTCGTCCTGCGCATACAACCCGAGCTTGGTGGTTTCGCTCATCGGGAAGTCGCGCACCGGAAACACGTCCTGACCGACGCGGTTGCTCACCACGCCATTGGCCAGATTGACCGAATAGCCGTCGCGCTTGGCGCGCGTATCGGTCCAGGTGCCATCCAGCCCATAGGTGATTTCGTGGCTGAGGGTGCCGGTTTCGATGGACTTATGCGCGTTGACCAGCAGGCCGTAAACACGCTGATCGAAATTATGTTCGTTATGCCGGCGCGTGGTGTTGCCGCGCAGTTCGTTGGTGCGTTGCAGGCTCTCGCTGTCCTGGCGATACAGCTGCCACTGCAGATCGTCGGTCCACACGGAATCCAGCGCATCGACTTCATGCCGCAGCGAGACCCGCGCACGTGTCTGATGATCGCGTCCTTGCTGCGACAGGATGCGTAGCGACGCCGTCGGACTCCGCGTATCGACGCCGGTCAATGCATCGATGCTGCCGTAGTCTTCGTTGCCTTCGACCGTGAGTTTGAAGCGCTGTTGTGCGCTTGGGGCGTACACCAGTTTGGCGAGCACACTGCGCCCATCGATGCGCTGCGGATTGGCCGCAGTGCGGGTGAAATCGCGGCTGCGGTCATCGCCCTGGTTTTGCGCCTCCTGGCCCTGGCGATGACTCACCGCCACCAAGCCGCTCCAGCGTTCGCCACCGAACGCGCCGGTGGCACCGGCAAACAGGCCGTTCCAGTCGCCTTCGTAGCCGAACTTCAGGCCGACGTAGCTGTGCTTGTCTGCGCTCAGATAGTCCGACGGATCCTTGGTGACGAAAGCGACCACGCCGCCCAATGCATCCGAGCCATACAACGAGCTGGCCGGCCCGCGTACCACTTCCACGCGCTTGAGCGTTTCCAGGTCGACGAAGTTACGGTTGGCGTTGAGATAGCTGCCGAAGCTGAAGGTGTCCGACACCGGCACGTTATCCACCAGCATCGCCACGCGGTTGCCATCCAGCCCGCGGATGCGGATGCCGTTGGCACCGGTGAAGCGGCCGCTGGTGCTGGTGACCGACACGCCCGGCGTGTAGCGGAACAGATCCTTGAGTTCGCGCACCAGTTGGTTGTCGAGCTGTTCGCGGTCGATCACATCCACCGTGCTGGGCACATCCACCAGCGCGCGCTGGGTGCGCGTGGCGGTGACCTGGAGCCGGTCGAAGTCGTGCACCTCACGCGCACCCTCCGCTCCGGCATCGCGTTCGGCAGCACGGGCACACAAGGAAATAGCGGGCAGCGCCAGCGACAGCGCGACCACCAGCGGATGCAGGCGGATCATCAGGAACCTTTACGCGTCCCCCGGCGGCGCGGGCGGCATAAGCCAAACGCGGCAGGGAAGATGGAGTTGAGTGGCGGGCGGCGGCGGCAGCGCCCGCTGCGACCTTGCGCACACGCGTTGAGCGAGTACGCAAAGATGGGATGCCATGGCAATCGAGCGTTGCGCGTGGAGCAGGATCGCGCCATCGGCACTGACGGCGCATGACGATCGTTGCGGCAGCGGCTGCGCACAGTGGCTGTGCGCAGCCGAGTGGCTGGAATTACTTGGTCAGGATCAGCTTATCGTTGCTGGTGTGGCGCAGGCGATAGACGCGATCGCCGTGCTGGATCAGCACTTCACGCCGGCCCTTGAGCAGCGCTTGGCTGCTGATGAGGTCTTCGGCGGGCACGGCGCGCGGCGTGGCGCGGTCGCGCAGATTGACCGGTTCGGAGCGAAGCAGCACGGGGTGGGCGGTCATGATCTGGTTCTCCAGTCGGTTGGCCAGACAAATAATAACCATTCTCATTTAATGATCAAGAGCCATTCTCATTTGAAAGGCCGGATGTTTAAATCGCTCTCTAGTCTTCGATTGATCGCGCCAATCGAACGGACGTGTGTCGCTGCCCTCAGCTGCGGTGACTACTACAAGCATCCACCGCAGCACTCGATCGACCCAATGGCTCAGCGCGTGCTCGACTCCACCTGTGCCCACCCGGCGTCATCGACCTGATCCAGGGTGTCCAGGGCACCGAGGTTCTCTTCCAACTGTGTGACCCGGCTCGCGCCCAGGATCACGCTGGACACATGCCGGTTGCGTAGGCACCAGGCGATGGCCAACTGCGCCGGCGACTGGCCAAGCTCGGCCGCCACCGCGCAGAACGCGCGGGCGCGCTCCAGCCGGCGCGCTTCCGGCGCGCCCAGCACTTCGTCCTGCAACCATTGGTTGCCCGGCTGGCCCAGACGGCTGTCGGCCTCCACGCCCGCGTTGTACTTGCCGGTCAGCAGGCCCGAGGCCAGCGGCGACCAGATCGTGGTGCCCAGCCCGTTCTCGCACAGTGGCGCGTATTCGCGCTCCAGCCGCTCGCGATGCAGCAGGTTGTATTGCGGCTGTTCCATCGCCGGCGCATGCAGATGTTCGCGTTCGGCAATCGCGATGGCCTCGCGCAACTGCGCGGCGCTCCATTCGGATGTGCCCCAGTACAGCACCTTGCCCTGGCGGATCAGCGCATCCATGGCGCGTACGGTTTCCTGGATCGGGGTGTCCGGATCGGGCCGATGGCAGTAATAGAGGTCCAGGTACTCCACGCGCAGGCGCTTGAGCGCGGCGTGGCAGGCATCGGTGACATGCTTGCGCGAGAGCCCGCGCTGGGTCGGCCGCGGGCTGTCGACCGCACCGAAAAACACCTTGCTCGACACGCAGAAGCCATCGCGCGGCAAACGCAGATCGGCGATCACATCGCCCATCACTTCCTCGGCGCGGCCGCGCGCGTAGACCTCGGCGTTATCGAAAAAATTGATGCCGTTGTCCCAGGCGGCGGCAATCAGATTGCGCGCTTCGCTGCGCCCGATCTGTTTGCCGAAGGTGACCCAGGCCCCGAACGACAAGGCCGATAGCTGCAGCCCGGTGGAACCCAGACGTCGGTAAAGCATGGCGAACTCCCGCAACCTCCAGGGCACCTGCCCTGGACCGGCGTGCGCAGTGTAGGCCGTGGCGTCGGGCAGGCACAGCGCGCGGCGTGTGCAGCGCCGTGCATCGACCTGTTCCCGGCTCGACTGCGTGTTCGCAGCACCGCCTGCACTGCGCATGCATCGTGATCGGCGCTTTTGTCGGTGTTGGTCTGCCGTTGGTGGTTATCTGCACCGAATGCCTCGGCTTGCATGGGCGTTTCCACGCCTATCCACACGTGACAGACGCGAGACCTTGCTGCAGCGACTGCTTGCCGATCAACAGGCAAAATCGCCGGCGTGTGGCGTCGCAACCAGGGTGGGGCCATTGGTGGCATGCATGCGCCAACCAGCCGCATGGACGGATTGACGGCGTGCCCCGACACCGGATGCGGCACCGTGCCTGGAGACACCAGCGCATGACGCCGGCGGACATGCGTGCAACGGTCAGCAGCACTCGCGCACAAACGCCAACTGTCCCAGGCCATCTGTGCCAAAGACACCGCGCCTAATGAAGCGGATGCAGCAACGACAGCCGTAGCAGTCGCAGCAGTAGATCCAATCACGCGCTTCAGCCGCTCCAGGCTGCGCGGCAGTTTCCCGAACGCTGACGCATGACGGTGAACACCGCATCCGGGCGGGCGTCACGACCGCCACCAGCCGCGCCGCCACGCGATGAAAACCGCCCACCTCGCCCATGCGAACTCCCGACTTTGCGCAAGCACGGTCCCACAGCGCGCCAGCGCGGGCCTGCCCGTGCCCGCCGCCTCTCGTCTGTGGGCCGACCGAGGCCATCTGAATGCCCCTCGCCTTGCCCCCTGTCACCCCCTGCTCTAGGCTTCCCGTTTTGCCGTCAGCAGCCCGGGGATTGGAATGGTCGAAGGTTTGGGAAGGATCGGTTTCGGCCTGTTCGGTCTGGCGGTGCTCATCGGCATCACCTGGCTGTTTTCGAGCAACCGCCGCGCGATCGACTGGAAGCTGGTCGCCACCGGTCTGGCCCTGCAGATCTCGTTCGCCGCACTGGTGTTGCTGGTGCCGGGCGGGCGCGACGTGTTCGACGCGCTGGGCAAGGGCTTCGTCAAGGTGCTGAGTTTCGTCAATGAAGGGTCCACCTTCATTTTCGGCAACCTGATGAACATCGACAGCTACGGCTTCATCTTTGCGTTCCAGGTGCTGCCCACCATCATCTTCTTCTCGGCGCTGATGGGCGTGCTTTACCACCTGGGCGTGATGCAGATGGTGGTGCGTGCGATGGCGTGGGCGATCACCAAGGTGATGCGCGTTTCCGGTGCGGAAACCACCAGCGTGTGCGCCAGCGTGTTCATCGGCCAGACCGAAGCGCCGCTGACCGTGCGCCCGTATATCCCGAAGATGACCCAGTCCGAGCTGCTGACGATGATGATCGGCGGCATGGCGCATATCGCCGGTGGCGTGCTGGCTGCATACGTCGGCATGCTCGGCGGCAGCGATCCGGCGCAACAGGCGTTCTATGCCAAGCACCTGCTGGCCGCCAGCATCATGGCCGCGCCCGCCACGCTGGTGGTCGCCAAGCTGCTGGTGCCGGAAACCGGCACCCCGCTGACCCGCGGCACCGTCAAGATGGAAGTGGAAAAAACCACCAGCAATGTCATCGATGCGGCCGCGGCCGGTGCCGGCGATGGCCTGCGCCTGGCGCTGAACATCGGCGCGATGCTGCTGGCCTTCATCGCGCTGATCGCGCTGATCAACGCACCGCTGACCTGGCTGGGCGAGGTCACCGGCGCCGCCGCGCTACTGGGCCGCCCGACCAACCTGTCGACGATCTTCGGCTACGTGCTGGCGCCGATCGCCTGGGTGATCGGTACCCCGTGGGTGGATGCGACCACGGTCGGGTCGTTGATCGGCCAGAAGGTGGTGATCAACGAGTTCGTCGCTTACAGCGAGTTGTCGCGCATCGTCAAGGGCGAAGTGCCGGGCGTAGGCCTGAGCGCAGAAGGTCGCCTGATCGCCACCTACGCGCTGTGCGGCTTCGCCAATTTCAGCTCGATCGCGATCCAGATCGGCGGGATCGGCGGGCTGGCGCCGGAACGTCGTCACGATCTGGCCAAGTTCGGCCTGCGTGCGGTGCTCGGCGGTTCGATCGCTACCTTCATGACCGCTACCATTGCCGGTGTGCTGTCGCATTTCGGTTGAGGCGGTGCGGGTTCATCGGCGTGACGGTCTAATCACTGCACGCCGCGTTTCATCCAGTCTTTCAAGTCAGTCATTCAAGGCAAGGTATTTATGAGTTCGGTCGTCGTTGTCGGGTCCTTCAATGTCGATCACGTGTGGCGCTGCGATGCCTTGCCGGTGCCGGGCGCGACCATCGCCGGGCGCTACAGCACCGGCCCGGGCGGCAAGGGCTTCAATCAGGCGGTTGCGGCCGCACGCGCTGGCGCCAAGACGCATTTCTTGTGCGCGCTGGGCGACGACGCCGGTGGTGCGTTGGCGCGCTCGCTGGCCGCGCAGGACGGCTTTTCGCTGATCGCCGAGCCCAGTAATGAACCGACCGGTACCGGCGGCATCTATGTCGACGGGCACGGCCGCAACACCATCGTGATCGGCGCCGGCGCTAACGCCGTGTTGAGCCCCGCCTTCATCGAGAACCAACGCCCGCTGGTGGCTGCGGCAAAGGTGTTGCTGGCGCAGCTGGAATCCCCGGCCGAGACGATCGAGTCCGCACTGGCGCTGGCGCACGAATGTGGCGTGCTGACCGTGCTCAATGCCGCGCCGGCCAATGCACCGACCTCGATTGGCCTGCTCAAGCTCTCGGATGTGCTGACGCCCAACGAAACCGAATTCGCCGCACTGCTCGGTCGCCATGTCGGCGAGCGCATCAATGCCGACGACGTCGCCGCGCTGGACGGCAATACGTTGCATTCGTTGTGCCGCAAGCTGCTGCCGGGCGGTACCGTAGTGGTGACCCTGGGCGCGGTGGGCGCCTTCATTTCGCACGCCGAAGAACAGCTGCGCGGCGATAGCCAGGCGCATTACCGCGTGGGCGCGGAAAGCGCGCAGACCATCGACACCACCGGCGCGGGCGATGCCTTCAACGGTGCGCTGGTTGCCTCGCTGGCGCAGGTGCCGGCTGCGAGCTTCGCAACCCACGTGCGCTTTGCCACCCGTTATGCGGCGCGCTCCACCGAGGTGGAAGGTGCGGCGGTGTCGATGCCGCGGCTGCGCGCGGACGACTGAGACCACGGTTCACTGCCATTGGCGTGCGCCACGCGCGCATGCCCTCGACACCGCACCCACGCAGGCGCCCAGGTTTTTTCCAGGAATGCGCGTGCATGTCCCGCGCCCAATGACGATCGCGACAAGCGGTTGGCCGCGTCGCTGCGCATCGCGCCGAACGATGTGACGCTGCAACGAGCGCATGTCTGCTTTCGCCACGCTGCGCACGCTCTGCTGCCAACGTCACACCACCGGCTGCGCCATCGCGACGCCACGTGACCCAGCGCTGTTTTGGGTGCTCGAAAAACGAAAGCGCATCGCATAAAGCGTGTTGATCGGCTGCACGCGCTAGCGCGCTATCTGCGCTTGCCTACTATCGCCGCACCACCGGGCGTACCACGACCATTGCCTGTTGTCATGCGAGGACGCTCCTGGCGGCGCGGCTTACCGAGATGCGTCTGCATCGTCGACTGGCGCATTACCGCCTCACGCAATGGCAGTGACGCGGTATGCCTGGCCCTGCCCCCCAAGCTCAACGGAACTACCGATGATCCTGCGTCGATCGCGCACGCCATTCCTGCTGCCCTGCGTCCTACTTCCCTGCCTGCTCAGCTCCTGTGGCGGCGATGCCGCCGATGCCGGCACCGCTGCGACCCCATCGCCGTCGGCGACGGTCACCGTGAGCGCCCCGCGCGCCATGGCGCCAACCGCCACGCAGGCGTCCACGGCAATGGCGAGCGCCAGTACCGACCCGGCATTCCGGCGCAGACTCGCGCCCGATAAGCCGATGTTCGTGATCCATGCCGACACCTGGAACGCCGCCGATCCGCAGAAGATCATCGACCTGATTCCTGCAGACCTGCGCCCCTACACGGTTCTGCTGATCTCGCTCTCGATCAGTCACAAAGGCGCCACCGACAATCAGTGCAACTGGAACCAGGTGGCGAACGGGATCGAGACGGCACGCTCGTGGATCAAGACAGCTGCGGCCAACGGTGTCTGGGCGATGGTGCAACCGTCCAGCGGCGGCTTCAGCCACTTCCCCGACTATCCCAACGGCACCGATCTGGAATCGACGGTCTACGGTGAGTTCTTCCGCGACTACCCGAACTTCCTCGGTTTCAACTACGCCGAGCAGTTCTGGGGATTCGACGAAGCCTGCTCGGTCTCGGCAGCGCAGCGCTGGGAGCACTGGGCCAACCTGCTCAAGCTGACCAACAAGTACGGCGGCTATCTGGCGGTGAGCTTCACCGGCGGCTTCTGGGGCGCAAACATCAACCCGCTGGCAATGGTCAAGCGCAACGAGGCCTTACGCACCGCCCTGGGCAGCTATGCCAAGAATTTCATCATCCAAGAAAAGTTCACGATGAACTACGGCTACCACGACATCGAAAGCGTCAGCCTGGGCATGTTTCTGTCGGGATTTGCGGGCCATTACGGCATCCGTCCTGACAGCAGCGGCTGGTACGCCGCCGATGGCAGCGCCTATCCTCTGGCCGCGGGCGCCCCGCATCTGATCGAGCACCTGACGCTGACCGGCGAAACCTATTTCGACGGCCCGGAACTGATCTGGACCGATACCGTTCAAAGCCTGCCAAACGGGACCACCGCCGACGGCTACAACACGCGGCGCTGGCAGTTCTTCCCGCAGTTCAAGAACATCCATATGGATGTCTACCGCAAGATTCTCGACGGCACCTTGCACATCCTCGATCGCCAGCAGGTGATCGACCGCACCAAGCTGGTAGTGGTCGACGACACCACCAGCGGCAACGATCAGAGTCTGTATGCATCGCCGGAAACGCTGTTCTCCGGCCTGTATCTGATGGACGACGACGGCACCTATCTCAACCAGCACAGCTGGTACAAGAAGACCGGGCGCTACCCCGCCATCCCGACCGTATGGCAGTTGAGCGATGACCTTGCAAAGTCCTTCCCCGTACAGGTCAAGCGCAGCGCGTACGCCACCCGCTGGCCCTCCATCGCCGCCAAGACCCAGGAACTGAATGCCTTGTTCCCGCAGGAATCCACCGGCGATCTCTATGTGGCACGTCAAGACAACACCTGGGTCACCTACAACCCCTACAAGACCAACAAGACTGCCAGCGGCGCGTTCAACCTGAAGTACAACAGTTGCGCCGCGCTCAACATGACCTACGGCCCCTACACGACGGGCGTGGTCAAGGAGTTCGCCGACGCGGTGTCGGTCTACCTGACCAATTTCGATTCGGAAACCGGCCCGCTCAAGACCGACACCATCGCCATCAGCGGCGCCAGCGCCACGCCGACCTATACCTTCGCCGATCGCGGCGAGCACCAGGCCAGTACCATCATCGCCACGCCCAGCGGCGATGGCCTGACCTTGAACGTCGCCCACAACGGGCCGCTGGACATCACCATCCAGTGCTCCGGCTCGGCCACCGGACGCGCTAGCGCCGCGGCGGTCACACCACTGCAGGCACCGGCCGCGCCACCCGCCTATACCGGCGTGCGGCAATACGAAGCGGAGAACTTCGACTTCCTGCGCATCGGCAGCCTTGTCGCCAATGGCGTCTCCGGCGCAGTGCACAACTACCAGGGGCTGGGCTATGTCGACTTCGGCGGCAACCCCGGCGCGCGTTTGCGGACCACCATCAACGTGCCGCAGGCGGGAAGCTATACGCTGACCACGCGCTATTCCGCACCGGGCGCAAGCGCCGGTAGCGTAGACCTGTACGTCAATGGCGTGCGTGTCGGCACCCCGGCCTTCGCCCAGACCAGTTCGGCCAGCGACTGGGCCAGCAGTCCGCTGACGGCGACCTTGCGTGCCGGCAACAACATCGTCGAATACCGCGCCAGTGCAGGCACCCAGGCCAAGCTATACCTGGATAATCTGGCCGTCTGGCAGTAGGCGATACCACAGCGGCGGTGTCGGCCATGCCGGCCCGCCTGCTGCCGGCCCGGCCGCCGCAAGGTTGGCAGCACGAAGGGCCGTCACCGCTGAAGTTACACTAGCGCCATGCAGATCGGCCCCTACTCCATCGCTCCCAAGGTGATCCTCGCGCCCATGGCGGGCGTCACCGACAAACCGTTCCGGCTGCTGTGCAAGCGGCTGGGCGCGGGCCTGGCGGTGTCGGAAATGACCATTTCCGACCCGCGCTTCTGGGGCACGCGCAAATCGCTGCACCGCATGGACCATGCCGGCGAGCCGGACCCGATCAGCGTGCAGATCGCCGGCACCGAGCCGCAGCAACTGGCCGAGGCGGCGCGCTACAACGTCGACCACGGTGCGCAGTTGATCGACATCAACATGGGCTGCCCGGCCAAGAAGGTCTGCAACGCGTGGGCCGGCTCGGCGCTGATGCGCGACGAAGACCTGGTGGCACGCATCCTGACCGCGGTGGTACAGGCAGTGAACGTGCCGGTGACGTTGAAGATCCGCACCGGTTGGGATTGCGACCACCGCAACGGCCCGACGATCGCGCGGATCGCGCAGGACTGCGGCATCGCCGCGCTCGCCGTACACGGACGCACCCGCGACCAGCATTACACCGGCAGCGCCGAGTACGCGACGATTGCGCAGATCAAGGCCGCGCTGCAGATCCCGGTGGTTGCCAATGGCGATATCGACTCGCCGCAGAAAGCCGCTCAGGTGCTGCGCGAGACCGGCGCCGATGCCGTGATGATCGGCCGCGCCGCACAAGGCCGCCCGTGGATCTTCGGCGAAGTGGCACATTTTTTGGCCACCGGCGAGGTATTGCCGCCGCCGTCGCTGGCGTTCGTGCGCGATACCTTGCTCGGCCACCTGGAAGCGCTGCACGCGTTTTATGGCCAACCGCAGGGCGTGCGCATCGCACGCAAGCATCTGGGTTGGTATGCCAAGGACCACCCGCAAAGCGCCGACTTCCGGGCGGTGGTCAATCGCGCCGAAACGCCCGAAGCCCAGTTGGCCCTGACGCGTGATTACTTCGATGCCTTGATCGCCGGCGTGCCGCCCGCACTATCGGACGCTGCCTGAGTTTTCCTGCCTTGCTGGAGCCGCACGCATGAGCGCACCGAGCGACACCCCCACCTATCTGCACGGCTTTTCCGCCACCGAACAGGCGCGTCTGCTCAAACAGGCGCGCTTGCTGGAAACCACGCTGTTCAATCAGATCGACTACAGCGGCGCGCGGCGCCTGCTGGAAGTGGGCAGCGGCGTCGGCGCGCAGACTGAAATCCTGTTGCGCCGTTTTCCCGAACTGCATGTCACCGGCGTGGATCTGAGCGAGGCGCAGCTGGGCGCGGCGCGGGCAAATCTCGAACGGCTGGCGTGGTGCCGCGCGCGCTACACACTGCAGCAGGCCGATGCGAGCGATTTGCCGTTCGAGGCGCGTCAGTTCGATGCGGCGTTTCTGTGCTGGGTGCTCGAACACGTGCCCTCGCCTGCGCGCGTGCTCAACGAAGTGCGGCGCGTGCTGCTGCCCGGCTCGCCGGTGTACGTGACCGAGGTGATGAATGCTTCGTTCCTGCTGCATCCGTATTCGCCCAACCTGTGGCGCTACTGGATGGCATTCAACGATTTCCAGCACGACCAAGGCGGCGACCCGTTCGTCGGTGCCAAGCTGGGCAACCTGCTGCTGGCCGGGGGCTTTCGCGATGTGCACACGCAGATCAAGACGCTGCATCTGGACAACCGCGAACCGGGCCGGCGCAAGACCATGATCGGGTTCTGGGAAGAAGTGCTGCTCTCGGCGGCCGATCAATTACTGCAGGCCGGCGCGGTCGAGGCCGCCACCGTGGATGGCATGCGTCGTGAACTGGCGCAGGTGCACAGCGACCCGGACGCCGTGTTCTTCTATTCGTTCGTGCAGGCGCGCGCCACGGTTTATTGAGTTGCCGATGCGGGCGCGACGACCGGAGCGCCGACAGCTTCCAGGTCACCGGTCAGCACGGTGCTGCGGGGCTCGTGCCAGATGCGGTGCCACATCTGCCCCAGCACTGCACCGATCTGGTCGCGTGCCACCGGCGCACGATATGCCGCCTGCACCTGCCGCGGCACGATCGGCTGCCACGTCCCGTTGTCGCGATGGGCCACCACGAAGTTGAAGTTGTAGTCCGGCTCCAGGCCCATGCGCAGGTCGCTGAGCATCAGGTCATCGTCGACCAGGCGCGCGCGCATGAAGCCGCGATTGAACCAGGTCAGCCGACGCACCGAATCGAACCTGGCCACTTCGCCCAACGCCTGGGTGTTGCTGGAAAACCCACGGAAGTGCATCGGGCCGGTGTCGGCCACAAGAGAGCGCTCGCCGATGACATAGCCGTTGGGCGTCATCGCCACCACGCGCCACAGCAAGGTGTTGAGCGGCATCGGCACCGAGAACCGCGGCGCATCGGCCAGGCCCATCGCCGCCAGCGCACGATCGGCCTGGCGGTCGACCAGTTGCTTGGCAATCAACGACCAGCCCAGATACGCGGTGCTGGCCACCAACCCGATCACCAGCACGTGTTGCGCAAATGGGCGCGCGCGCGCAAACCAGGCCACCACGCAGGCGAGCAACAGCCACACCGTGTATGCCGGGTCGATGATGAACACGCTCGACCACATCGTCGGATGCGGCTGCAACGGCCACCACAGCTGGGTGCCGTAGACGGTGAACGCATCCAGCAGCGGATGCGTGATCAAGGCCAGCTGGATCGCCCAGAACCAGCGCGTGGGTGCGCTGGCCACGCGTCCATTGCCGTAGCGGCGGAACAGCCACCAGATCAACCAACCCACCAGCGGCAGCACGAACAACGAATGGCTGACGCTGCGGTGCACGGTCATCAGGGTGACCGGGTCGTCGGTGAGCGGCAGCAATGCCAGCGAGTCGAGGTCGGGCAAGGTGCCCAGTGCCGCGCCGGCCAACAAGGCGGCACGCCGCTGTCCGGGCGGCGCGATGGCGGCAGCGATGGCGCCGCCGAGAACGATCTGGGTCAATGAATCCATCGGCCGATGCTAGCAGGCCGGACATGCACGGATCGGGATGTTTGAGGCGGGGTGCGGCCGGCCGGCACCGTTGCGTCACCGGGCAGTTAATCGTCACGGGCAACGCACAGGCGCGTGCGCCCGGGCGGCGGACCGACGTCGGCTTAACCCCAAACCGATCCATTCAGGCGCACAATGCAACCGACACACGGGGCGTGTATCATCCGCACCCATCTTTTCATCCGAATCAAGGGATATAAGCCTGATGTCCAGCTACCTGTTCACCTCCGAATCGGTCTCCGAAGGCCATCCGGACAAGATCGCCGACCAGATCTCCGACGCAGTGCTGGACGCCATCCTGGCCCAGGACAAGCGCGCCCGCGTGGCCTGCGAGACGATGGTCAAGACCGGCGTTGCGATCGTGGCCGGCGAAGTGACCACCAGTGCCTGGATCGATCTGGAAGCGCTGACCCGCAAGGTCATCCTGGACATCGGCTACAACAGCTCCGACGTCGGCTTCGACGGCGAGACCTGTGGCGTGCTCAACCTGATCGGCAAGCAGTCGCCGGACATCAACCAGGGCGTGGATCGCAAGAATCCCGAGCAGCAGGGTGCGGGCGACCAGGGCCTGATGTTCGGCTATGCCACCAACGAAACCGACAGCTTCATGCCGGCGGCGATCCACCTCTCGCACCGCCTGGTCGAGCAGCAGGCCAAGATCCGCAAGAAGAAGAACTCGGCGCTGTCGTGGCTGCGTCCAGACGCCAAGTCGCAGGTCACCCTGCGCTATGAAGATGGCGTGGCGACGGCGATCGATGCAGTGGTGCTGTCGACCCAGCACGACCCGGGCGTGAAGCAGAAGGACCTGATCGAAGCGGTGCGCGAGGAAATCCTCAAGCCGGTGCTGCCGGCCAAGTGGCTGCACAAGGGCACCAAGTTCCACATCAACCCGACCGGCAAGTTCGTGATCGGCGGCCCGGTGGGCGATTGCGGCCTGACCGGCCGCAAGATCATCGTCGACACCTACGGCGGCTGGGCGCGTCACGGTGGCGGTGCGTTCTCCGGCAAGGATCCGTCCAAGGTGGACCGTTCGGCTGCCTATGCCGCGCGTTATGTTGCCAAGAACGTGGTGGCCGCCGGTCTGGCCGACCGTTGCGAAGTGCAGGTCTCCTACGCCATCGGCGTGGCCGAGCCGACCTCGATTTCGGTCACCACCTTCGGCACCGGCAAGATCGCCGACGAGCAGATCGAAAAGCTGATCCGCAAGCATTTCGACCTGCGTCCGTTCGGCATCATCCAGATGCTCGACCTGATCCACCCGATGTATCAGCAGACCGCGTCTTACGGCCACTTCGGCCGCAAGCCGAAGGACTTCACCTACACCGACGGCACCGGCGCGCAGCACAGCGCGACCTCGTTCTCGTGGGAAAAGACCGACCGCGCCGACGCACTGCGTGCCGCCGCCAAGCTGAAATAATCGCCCCGCTCCTGCGAGAGCTAGGTAGACGCATAACGACTGGGCCGCTGATGCGGCCCAGTTGCGGTTTTGGGGTCGTCGGTGGGTTGCCCACGCCAGGAAGTGGCAGGTTGCGAAGGCTTCGGCTAACGGCGGACCCGCACGCGTACGGGCGTGACGAAATAGAGTCTCTTTCCCCGCGTGAGAGAGATTGGGATGAGGGTAAGGGGCGAAGCCACTCACCTGCCGGATAGCACGTGGCTGCGCACGCACCCTCATCCGCCCCTACGGGGCACCTTCTCCCGCCTTGCGGGAGAAGGGACAACGACGCCAACCGCCGCTCAAGCCCCTCTCCCCGCGGGAGAGGGGTTGGGGTGAGGGTACGGGGCGAAGCCACTCACCTGCCGGATAGCACGTGGCTGCGCACGCACCCTCATCCGCCCCTACGGGGCACCTTCTCCCGCCTTGCGGGAGAAGGGACAACGACGCCAACCGCCGCCCAAGCCCCTCTCTCCGCGGGAGAGGGTTGGGGTGAGGGCACGGGGCGAAGCCACTCATTTGCCCATAGCACGTGGCTGCGCACGCATCCTCATCTGCCCCTACGGGGCACCTTCTCCCGCCTTGCGGGAGAAGGGACAACGACGCCGCCGCCGCTCAAGCCCCTCTCCCCGCGGGAGAGGGGTTGGGGTGAGGGTACGGGGCGAAGCCACATGCCATGTGGACCACCGCAGAACAGCGGTCGCGAACCTGTTGCTACCGATCGAGCTGTAACTGCTGTTCGAGCGCCATCGCAAAATCCGCCAATGGGCAGGCCATGCGTTGCTCCGGAGCGCACAAGCCCAGCGATAGTTCCTGCTGCAGCGGCGGATGGGCCAGATCCAGCGGTACCAGCGTGCGCAGTTGATCCAGCGATTGCGCCAGGTAACGGGCGCGCACGAGCTGGCGGCCGTCGCTCTCGCGCCAAAGGCCGAGCACCAACGCGCCGCCCGGCGGTGGATCGTCGGCGCCGTAGCCGGGCAGATGAAAGTGCACGCCCAGCAAACTGCTCAACGCGGCGATATGCGTGTCACTGCCGACGAACACCGAGACCTTCGGCGCCTGCGCGTCACCGAAGCGTTGCAAGACCTCGCGCGCCAGCGGTGCGCCAGAACGCGAGGCCATGTAGTGCGGCCGTGCGTAAATATCGAACAGCAATGCATGCAGGCGTGAGACCTGGGCCAGGCGCTCGGGCGTCGCACGGCCCCAACCGACCTGCGACAGCGGCAGGCCTTCTGCGTATTGCAGCAGCAACACCTCGCCGGTGCCGGAGGTCAGGTCAATTGGCCCACCTAACTTGAGCCCGCGCCCGTTGGCCGACGGCGCCAGCGTCGAAGGCATCTGCGCGAACTCGCACGGCGTCCGCGTGCAGCCCAGAATCTGCTGCAATGCCTGCAGCTCGGCAGCATGGCCTTGCAGCAAGGCGGCAGGGCCTCCGGTCTGTTGCTGGATCGATGCGACCGCTGCCGCCGCATCGAACGGCACCGTGCCGGCCTCGATCGGTCGAAACAGCGGATCGTTGCTGCCAGCCTCCCGATGCCCGGCAAGAATGCCGCAGCCGGGTGTAAGCGCGTCGGCCAGCAGTGCGCCGCTATCGATGGTGCGTTGATCGGTATTGGCCCACACCGACACACTGCCGGTTACCGGGCAACCGTTGCTCGGCAACAACGCCTGCTGCACCAGCCACTGACGCAGGTACTCGCCACTCAAGCGCACGCCTTGGCGACCATGCGGAGTGAGCAGGCTGGCGGGCGTGGACCATTGCGGCCAGGGTTGGTCGGCATAGTGCGCGGCGGCGGCCTCGCCTTGCAGCGGTGCGCGCACGCCATGCCGGAACACCACCACCACGCGCTCCAGTTGCGCGGCCTGCGTCGATGGCGGCGCTCCGGTGCCCACCTGTTTGCCGGCGGTGCCTGTCGCTTGATCGCCACCGTGCGCTGTGGAGCCGCGCGCGGTGGACACGCTCGGGATCGACGTGGTGCAGCCGCCCAACGCCAGCGCAGCCGTCAGTACCAGGCACAGCACGCTGCCGGTTGCCACTGGCGTACTACGGGGCGTGCCAGACCTCGGTGCAATGCCGACGCACTGCCTGCGCCTGGCCTGCCGCGCAGGTGCCGCGATCCCCATCGCGGCACCTGCGCTCGCGACAACGCGGGCGGCCCATCGCGGCTCCCCACCGCTGGCCGACGGCGCGCGTTGCAATGCCCACTGCTCCGTTCCACCGCAGGCGCGTGCACGGCCTGCGCTATGCATCGCGTCCGTCATGACATCTGCATCCTGCTGCGCACCTGGAAGGTCGTCGGATGCGAATCGTGCGCGATCAGAACACATACTTGGCGGTCAACAGGCTGGTCATACCGGAATCGACGATGTCGGAAATCGCATCGGTGTCATGGCCAACGTGCGCCCAGTAGCTGTGCTGTTTGGTGAGGTTGGCCACCGACAGATCCACGCGCAGGTGATCGTTCGGTGCATAGCCCAGATGCAGGTCCACGCGGGTGATCGGCTTGATCCACAGGTTGTCCCAATTTGCGCCCTGGTTGAGATAGTCGTACACCGACACGTATTCGCCGGAGTAGTGATAGCTCAGGTTGACCGACCACGGCCCCTTTTCGTAGAACAGCTCCGCATTGGCGAGCAGGTTCGGCGCGTTCTGGATACGTTCGTGTGCGAAGCCTTCTTCTCCCAGGTCCACGCGCGTGGTCTGGCGGGTGATGTTGGCACCGATGCCGAAGCCGTCCAGCGGTGCGGGCAGGCCCTGGAAGGTTTGCCGCACGGCCGCTTCCATGCCCAGCACGCGACCGTCGCCACCGTTTTGAGGACGCACGAAGCGGATATTGCCGCTTTCGCTTTCGCCGGCATTGGCGGCATTCGAACCGCTTTCATAGATGTAATCGGTGAGGCGCTTGTAATAGCCGGCCAGCATGGCGTGGCCGCCGCTGTCGTTCTGCCATTCGCCCGACAGGTCCACGTTGAGCGACTTGATCGGTTTCAGATCCGGGTTGCCTTCGGTGATGGTGGTCTGGCCATCGCTGGAGATGTCGGTGGAGCGGCCGCCGCCCAGCTGCACGAAGGCCGGGCGCGTGTAGCTGGTCCACACCGAGCCGCGATACACCGCGCCATCGCCATCGGGCCGGTAATTGACGAACACGCTGGGCAAGGCGACGTTGTAGCGCGTGTGGTTGTTGGCGAATGCACCGACCTGCTCGGCACCGTTGATGGCGGCCGGCTGCGCCCAGAACGTGTTGGTGATGGCGGTATGTTCGAAGCGCACGCCCGGCAGGATTTCCCAGTTGCCGGTGCGCAAGGTGGCCATTGCATAGGCAGCGCTCACCGCTTCGGTTGCGCGCATGGTGTTGCAGTTGAGATTGTTGATGGCCAACTGGCCGCAACTGTCGAAACTGGCAGGGGTGAGGGTGCGTGCGATCAGGTCGTTGAGCGCTGCATTGCTCAGGCGCACGGTGGGAAACGCGTATTGGCCTGGATAGACCGCATCATAGCGCTGCGCGATCAGGCCGGTATCGCGCAACAAGGTGCCGTCGGTGTACTTGGCATTGGTCCAATCGCGATCGGTGAAGCTGCGCGAGCTGTCGACATACTTCACGCCAAAGGCAATGCGGCTGAGTAGCCCCGCATCGAAGTCATAGGCCACATCGAACTTGCCGCCGCCCTTGTCCTGGCCGCTGTATTGCTTGGAAATCTGCCCGGTACGTCGCGCATACAGGCTACCCACGTCCGAGGCCTGCGCCTGCATGGCCGGGGTGAGCAAGGGAACCGGGAAACCGTCGCCGTCGTAGCTGATGAAACGGTTGGCGCCATAGGCAAAGTTGGTCGAACTGTACTGGTCGTTGCGCGCGGAGATTTCCACGTGATCCGGCCGGTCGTTATTGCCGGTGCCGTAGAAGATGTTGGGGGCGAACGTCCAATGGCCGAGCTGCTTTTCTGCGCCGAACTGCACGGTGGCAAGGTCGGCCTCTTCCGGGTTGGTTTCGTACCAGTAACGCACTGCAACGCGGTTGATCTGCGGCTGATACACCCCGCTGCTGCCGATTTGCGTGAAGCTGACATTGGCCGGCACGAACTGCGTGTAGCCGGTGTTCTGCTCGGTCTTGGCAAAGGCGTAGGTCATGCGTGCATACAGATGCAAACTGGGATCCACACGCCAGTCGAAGGCCGCGTTGCCGCCGTAGCGTCGGGTCTGCCCCTGCGAGTAGCCGATATTGACGCCGGTGCTCTGCAGGACCTCTTGCGGGTCGGCGCCTGCGGCCAGATTGCCGCTGGCGTCGGCACGTGCGAATTTCCATGCGCCATCGTTGCGTGCAGCCGAGGCAGAGGCCACTTCGCTGTTCACGAAATGGCGCTCGTCGTAATACGCACTGACCGACACACCGAACTGCCCGGCATCGCCGAAACGCGCATGCCAGTCGCCGGCTGCGCCGCTGCCCAGCCCGGAATCGCCGTAGTCGCGTGCACGGCTTTCCAGGCGTCCACTCAAGGTCACGCTGCCGCCCTGGCGATCGGGCGAATCGAATGCGCTGGGCGTGCGGTAATCAATGGTGCCGCCGATCGCATCACCGTCCATGTCGGCGGTGGAGGTCTTGTTCAACACGATGGTCTGCAGGCCCGACGGCGGCAGCAGGCTCAATTGCACGCCGCGGCTGTACGGCATGCCTTGCGCGACGTTGATGCCGTTGATCAGGTTGACGTTGTATTCGGCATTGAGGCCGCGCACCGATGAAAACATGCCTTCGCCGCGCGCGGCGCCGTCGATGCCGCCGAAATACGATTGCCCGGTATTGATCACGTTGACGCCCGGCATCAGGCCCAGCGCTTCGGCGACGTTGTGCACGGCAGTGGTCTTGAGATCGTCGGCCGACAACACGTTGACGGTATTGGTGGCGGCCATCTGCATGTCGGTCGCGTTATAGCGCGTGGCAGCGACAGTGACCTTGTCCAGCGTGGCCATGTCGCCCTGTGCGGGCGTGGTGGCCTGCGTCTCCTGGGCCGCGGCATGGCCGCACAGGGCGCACAACGACAAACACAGCGCCTGCGACAACCGCGAAGGACGCAACAGCGAGCAACGAACGATCATGATCCAATCCGATGAATGCAGCAGCGCGCCATGGACACGCGCCAAGGCTGCGCCGCCGCGAATGTGGGGAAGCGAGGCAGCCCGCGCAGGCGGAACTGCATCACACCTGCAGGCAGGCGCCGCGCATGGTGGTGATGCGGTATGTCAGTTTGGTGACCGTGGTTGCGAACATGACAAATGCGCGCAACGCATGCGCAAGTCGGCACAGTCATTGCCGTATGGAGGCAAACATTGTCGACGCTGTGCGCTGCCTGCCTGGCGCATGCATCCACCGACAGCAGGGCATGCGCGCCGGCGAGGCGATGCCTGGACCCTGGATGCACGGGTCTAGGTGGTGGCGCAGACACACACCTCAATCATCTGACGGTTGCGCACGCGCCAACGGCAGGTGTGGCCGGCTGCCTTCGGCCGCCCGCCAGCCTGCGATCGACGCGCATTGCGGTGGCATGCAAGGCAGTCCGCACCAGCGCGCGGTCAAGCGCTCTCCCCTACCGTCACGCCTGCGTCAGGTACGCAGGAAGGTCTCCACCCGTCGATTGAGCTGCCGCCCGCCCGGATTGTCCTGGCCGTTGAGAGTATTGGGCGCCACCGGCTGCGATTCGCCATAGCCCTGCGCATTGGCCGACTGCGCGGCACCACGGGCGCGCAACGCTGCCAGCACGGCATTGGCGCGTCGCTCGGACAGCGCCTGGTTGTAATCGTCGCTGCCCTTGGCATCGGTGTGCCCGCGCACCTGCATGTCTTTTGCCGTGACCTTGGTCAGTGCGGCGCCCAGGGTGTCGAGCACGCGCGCCGCGTCGGGGCGGATGTCGGACTTATCGAAGTCGAACAGGATGCGGTCGTTCAAGGTGATCAGGTAACCGCAGGGTGCGCCGGGCGGTGCGAACTTTTGCAGCGGCGGGAAGCGGCCTGCTGGCGGCACTTTCGGTAGTGGCGGCATGCGCACTTCGCGCGGCGGCGTACCGACCGTGCCGGTGCCGTCGCCGTGGTTCTGCACCAGGCCATCGGGACCGTTCCAGGTGCCCGAGCCATCGGCGTTGATGGTGACCAGCCCGCGTGGCCCGTTCCAGGTGCCGCTGCCATCGCCGCGATTGTCGACAAGCCCGCTTTTTTCGCTGTTCCAGGTTCCGGCGCCCTTGCCGTCCAGACTGATCAAGCCGGCCGGGCCGTTGTAGGTGCCGCCACCATCGGACTGCACATCGATGAGCGCCCCACCGGACCCGCCTTCGCCGATCGCATTGATGGTACCGCTGCCGTCGGCATTGACGTTGACCAGCCCGCCCTCGAAGTTGGCGGTGCCACTGCCGTCGGCCTTGAGATCGAACAGACCGCCCTCGCCATTGCGCAACAGGTTGCCGTTGGCGTCGACGCTGGTGATGCCGGCATCGGTGATCAGGGCACCGCCATCGCCGCAGCGTGCCGGGGCGACGCTGACGCCTTGGATCGGGTCGAGAATGTCCTGCAGCGATGCTTCCAGTGCACGTTGCGCGGGAGTGACGCCGACGATCTCCGGCACCACGATGGTGGGGATGGCCGGAAATTCCGGTGCGGCCTGGTCGACGGCCGCTGCAGCGTTGGAGGTGCCTGCAGGCTGCATCGGCGCAGCACCCGTGGCACCGGCAGCAGTGGTTGCATCCTTTGGAGCTTCGCCACGCCCGCATCCGACCAACAACACCGGTACCCACAACATCGCCGACACCTTGCGCATCGCCTCTTCCCTGTTCGAGCCTGTACGAGACCCGCCTGATAGCACGGTCGCGGTCAACATGGCGCTAAGACCGGCAGCTTTCACGCTGCATGCCGGTGCCGCCAGTGGAGCACGCGAAACGGCAGCCGCCCCACCGGCAGGCTAGCGATCCGGCGCGTGCGAGGCCTGCTGCTCTGCCTGCAACTGCACATGCAGGATGCGACGAATTTCCAGAATGGCCTGCGGCGTTTCCTGCACGCTGTGCCAGGAGGTCACCACCAGCTCCGAGGCCGCGCCGTCCAGATGCGCGCTGCGATACGGCACCAGGCCGTCGTCGGAATCGGCCAGCGGCACCTGCGGTTTCTCGCGCCCGATGATGGTGTGGTACTGCACGTTTGGAGAGATCGGCAGATCCATCGTGGCACGCACGAACGGATCGGTGTCGCGCAGGTTGTCGATGCTGGTGGGCACCAACGCGCGGCCCTTGCGGCGGGGAGCGCCGCCCGGATCGTCGCGTTCGCTGTTGGCCAGGTCCTGCATCACATCGCCGAAGCGATCCAGCAACGCGCCCGGCAAACGGACCAGCTTGCTCACAAACCGCCCCAGCCCGCCCTCGGCCAACGGCGTACCGCGATGCGGCGCGGCGATGAAGATGGCGCGGTCCACTTGCGGCATCGGCGAAAAGTGCAGCAACGGCCACAATTTGGCGCGGATGCGCGCGCCGCGTTCGCCGTCCAGCCGGTAGTTCTGCAGCAGGGAATCCCACAATTGCTCGCCAGAGGACGACACCAGCAGCCGCCCGATCACCCCGCCCATGCTGTGCCCGACCAACACCATGTCGTGCGACGCGATCGCACTGCCGGACGGATCGAAGTGCTGCAGGCTGCGTTCCACCAGCGACTGGATTTCCGCACGGTTGATCGCCATCGGCGCGTTGGTCGGGTAATACACCTGCCAGATCTGGTAGCGCTGGCGCAGCGTTTCATCGCCCATCACTTCATTGGCCACGTTGACCCAGGCCTCCGGGCTGCTGGCCAGACCGTGCAGCATCAGCAGCACGCGTCGGTTGGGATCATAGGGCTGCATCAGATACAGGTGCGGACGATCGATACCGCGTGCGCTGCCCAGCATCGACCGCAGCGACTGCTCCGCAAATCCGGATTTGGCCAGCCACAATCCATACGCGGCAGTGAAGTTGCCTGCCAGCGGCACGCGTTGGCCATGCAGCACCACTTCGCTCTGGCGATACGGGTCGTACGGCACCAAGGTGACCAGGTGGCTGCGCAACACCTCAGCAAGCGTCTCGCCCTCGAAACGCAGCAAGATCGTTGCCGGCGCGTACGGCATTTCGCTGAACGTCGGCAACGGGCGATCGGGCGCCGCACCCGCCGCGACGGCCTGCTGCAATGCTAGCCCGGCGGGGTCGCCAACCACTTGCGGGTCCACTTCCGCGACCAGCTCGGCGCCGAATCCATCGCGCCGGTAGGTGCTGCGCAGGCCATTGAAGCGCAGCGCCGAGGCGGCGAAGATCGCACGTGGCGTATTGCCGTCGCCCGGCAGCCGGTAGGCGGACAGATCGACGTCGAGCTGCCAGCGCCCGACCGTGGTGGATGCCGGAGTGGTTTCGCCGGCTTGCTGCGATCGTGCGAACAGGCGCTCCACCACCTGCTGCACGGCGTAATTGTAGTAATCGCGCACCTGCGACTGGCGATTCTCGAACGCCCGCGCACTGGGCGCACGCGCGGTGAAGAACAGGTACGCATACGCATGCCGCGCGGCCTCCAACCAGGCCTCCACCGCGGCATCGCTCATCGTGGTGGGGTTGCGCCCGCTCAGCGCGATGGCGCGCGCGGTCCACAGTTCTGCCTGCGTGGCCAAGCGCCGCTCATCGCCGATACCGGCCTCGCTGGTGAGCTGCTGCAGGCACGGCAGCGGCGCAGCGCGGCAGGCCTTGGGTTGCAGGCCGGCAACCTGCAAGGTTTCGCTGCCGGACTGACTCAATTCACCGGTGCTCAGCACATCGCCACGCGTTTGCGCGATGTAGTCGCCGCTGTTGCGCGACTGCACCGTCACCATGGCGCAGCCGCTCAACCACATAGTTGCCAGCACTCCCGCCAGGAATGCAGCGGCACGCGCTCGGTGCATGCGCGGCCTCATCGCGGCGTGGTCGCGGTTGCGCCTGGCGCCGGCGCCAGCGGCATGCCGGCACGGATGCGCGCAGAAAAATCCGCGGCCTTGTCGGCGGAGATCGCACGCGCGGTGAAATGCCCGCGCTGCTTCAAGGTGGCGAAGGGATAACCGGGCATCAGGCCGTGATGGTCGTAGGCGTATTGGTCGACATAGCCGGACAGCAGCAGGCGATGATCCAGCGGCAGTGTGGGCTGCAGTTGCCGCACCAGCGCGAACACAATGGTGGTGCAGTTGCTGGTAAGCGTGTTGTAGAACGCCGGCTTGCGATCGAGTTCGTTGGCCAGTTCCACATATCCCATGAACATGCGGCGCAGCCCGGCCTTGGGAATCGCCAGGCGATACAGGTACATGTCTTCGCCACGCACGTTGGTGCGCACGCGCAGGATGTCGCGTTCGTCGGCGGCGACCAGGGTTTCTTCGAAACTGCGAAAGAATCCGCCCAACGCGGAAAACGCTTCGCCACGTTCCTTGCGGATTTCCAGCGAGAACACCACGTGCGAACCATCGTCGAAGCCGAACGACACCAGCGTGTGCGCGATCGCCGGGCCCATCCAGTACGAGAGCGCAAGATCTGCGCTGACCAGGCGGTTCAGATCGTATTGGCGCGTCTCCCAACGCGGCACATAGTCGGTCTCGCTGCGCCAATCGAAGTTGCGCACGTTGTGCAGGGTGACGATGTCGCCGTGCACCTGCGGCTGCAGACGCTGGGCGACATCGTCGGCCCAGTCGCGGTCCTGGCTGGGCTGCATCAGCCACCACGACACCGCCAGCACCACGAACGCGGCGCTGAAGATGCCCACCAGGGCCCAGTTCTCGCGGCCACGACGTACCCCCCACAACGCTGCCACCGCCATCGCGCACCACGAGGCCACCCACCCGGCGCGTACGAGGGCGTTGCCAGCCAGTGCGTAGTAGATCGCCAGGCCGCCCCATCCGGCGGCCAGCACCAGCGCAGTGCGCAGGGCCCAGCGACCGATGCGGGCGCGTGTGGCCGGTGTCATCGCGTGCCGCCTTCGGGTACCCGCATGCCCAGCGCATGCATCAACAGATCGGCCGAGCGATGCGCAAGCCGCTTGCGTTCGGCCTCATCGTTGCCGCGCAGACAGCTGCCCAGCATGTCGATCACCAACAGCACCTGTTCCTCGTCGACATCGGCGCGGCACAGCCCGGCGTCGCGGGCGCGATGGACGAACGGCAGGAAGATGCCGACCGCCCGCCGATCTGCCGCCTCCACCGCCGGATGCGCGCGTTCGATCGAGCGCCAGAAATCCACCAGCGGCGAAGACTGGGCGATGTGCTCGGCGACATCGTGCAGCAGCACCGCCAGGCCATCCGGACGGTCGGCGAGGTCGGCGGCAAGGCGCTCCAGCCCATCCAGGCCACGCACCATCAATGCAGTCATCAGTGCCAGCCGGTCGGGGAAATTGCGATACAGCGTGGCGCGCCCCAGACCGGCGCGCTCCACCACCAGCTCCAGCGGGGCATTGACGCCGTGTTCGCTGAACACCTCGTCGGCGGCATCGAGAATCTGCCGGCGGCGCAGCGCGGCATCGGGGCGGGACGTCATCATGCCGACATTATCGGACAGATTTGTCCGGTTACGCCAGAGTCCGCTTGCCGTTCGTGCGCGCTCTCCGACCAACGGCGTGATTGCCGTTGGCTTGCGGTGGTCTGTTCCCTACCCGCCCCTGCAGCCGGCCATGCAATCAGCCGGTGTTCTGCACGCCCTGCGAGACGCCGTTGACGCAGGCCACCAGCGCACGCAGCAGCGCTTCGTCTTCGCCATCGGTGGCGCGCCAGCGTTGCAGCAGATCCACCTGCAGCACGCTGATCGGGTCGATGTAGGGATTGCGCAGACGGATCGACAACGCCAGCCGCGGGTCGTGCTGCAACAGCGACTGTTGTTGCAGCAGCGCCTTCACCCAGGCCTTGGTCAAGGCAAGTTCGTCGCGAATCAGCGGGAAAAACCGCGTGTGCAGGTCGCCGGACAAGCGCGAGAACAACTCGGCGATATTCAGGTCGCCCTTGGACAACACCATGGCGATGTCGTCCAGAAAGGTGCGGAAGAACGGCCAGTCCTGCGCCATTTCGCGCAAGGTGTCTTCATGCCCGGCATCCACCGCCGCCTGCAGGCCGCTGCCCACGCCGTACCAGCCGGGAATCACCGCACGCGCCTGGCTCCACGCAAACACCCAGGGAATCGCACGCAGGTTGGACAAGGCCGCGTCCTGGCCCAGCCGCCGCGACGGACGCGAGCCCAGCGTCATGCGCTCGATCACATCGATCGGCGTGGCCAGGCGGAAGTACTGCATGAACTCCGGCGCGCCGACGAAGGCGCGATACGCAAGCGTGCTGCGTTCGGCCACCAGATCCATCACCGGGCGCCAATGCGCCTCGCGCGGCTCGGGCGCACGCGGGCGCAGGCTCGAGAGCAGCACCGCGCCGGTCATCTGCTCCAGCGAGCGCAACGCCAGAGCGCGGATGCCGTACTTGCGGTGGATCACCTCGCCCTGCTCGGTGACGCGCAGGCGGCCATCCACGCTGCCGCGCGGTGCGGCATCCAGCGCGCGGCTGGTCTTGCCACCGCCGCGCGCGATCGAGCCGCCACGGCCGTGAAAGAAGGTCAGCCGCACGCCCAATTCGGCGGCCGCTTCCAGTAGCTCGACCTGCGCGCGTTGCAGGCCCCAGCGCGAGGCGGCGATGCCGCCGTCCTTGCCGCTGTCCGAATAGCCCAGCATCACCATCTGCGTATCGCCGCGCGCGGCCAGATGCTGGCGATACACCGGGTCGGCCAGCAGGTCCTGCACGGTGCCGGTGCCGCCGCGTAGATCGTCCACGGTTTCGAACAGCGGCACGATATCCAGCGGCACCGCGCCGGCATCGTCGACCAAGCCACCACGCCGGGCCAGTGCCAGCACGGTCAACACGTCGGCGCGGTTATGCGCCATCGAGATGATGTAGCTGCCCAATGCATCGGCGCCATGGCGGGTGCGCGCATCGGCAAGCGCGGCGAATACCGCATCCAACCGTGCATTGCCTTCATCGTCCACGCGCGGCAAAGGTTCCTGCCCTGCGGCATACGGGCCGAGCACGGCAGCGCGCTGGGTGGCATCCTGCGCATCCCAATCGGTCTGGCCCAAGGCATCGGCCACCGCGCGCGCATGCACGCTCGATTCCTGGCGCACGTCCAGCCGCGCCAGATGGAAACCGAAGCTGCGCACGCGCCACAGCAGACGCCGCACCGCGAACCACCCGGCATGCAGGCCCTTGTTGGCCTGCAGGCTGTCCAGGATCAATTGCAGGTCGTGCTCGAGCTCCGAAGGTGCGCTGTAAGCGCCCTCGGCATCGTCCAGTGTGGCCTGCAGGCGCGCGCGCATCAGGTCGTTGAGCAGGCGGTACGGCATGTCGCCATGGCGCGGGCGCGAACGCGCGGCAGCATCGGGGAGCAGCGCGCGGTAGCGCTCCAGCTGTGCGGTGAGTTCGGCGCTCACCTGCACCAGCGTGGTCGATTGACTGAGCAGGCTGGCCAACTGCCAGAGTTCTTTCTGATAGCGGTCCAGCACCGCGCGCCGCTGCGCGTCCAGCGTCCCGGCGATGGTCTTGGCATCCACATTGGGATTGCCGTCCATGTCGCCGCCCACCCAGGTGCCGAAGCGCAGCAAACGCGGCAATGCCGGCACGCTGCCGTAGGTTTCTTCGATGGCGTGTTCCAGCGTTTCGTACATTACCGGGATGACGCGATAGAGCACCTGGGTGAGGTAGAAGCCCACGTGCTCGCGCTCGTCGTCCACGGTGGGGCGCACCGGCGAGGAATCGGCAGTCTGCCACGACGCGGTCAGGGCCATGCGGAAGCGCGCGGCGTCGCTGGCGCGTTCGTTGGGCGTGCGCATGCCGTCCAGGTTGTCGACCAGGCTGGCGACCATCAGCTGTTCTTTTTCCAGCAGCGCGCGCCGCACCGCCTCGGTGGGATGCGCGGTGAACACCGGCTCCACATCGATGCGCGGCAACCATTGGCTGAGTTCGTCCAGGGTCACGCCCTGCGCCTTGAGGCGGCGCAATGCGTCATGCAGGCCATCGGGCTGCGGCGTATCGGTGCCGCTGCGCTGGTATTCGCGGCGGCGGCGGATGCGGTGCACGCGCTCGGCGATGTTGACCACCTGGAAATAGGTGCTGAACGCCCGGACCAACGCTTCGGCGTCACGCGGCTGCCGTCCGGTGAGTTGTTCGCTCAGCGTGGAAGGTGGGGCATCGCTTTCGCGCCGCGAGATGGCGGTGGTGCGCACGCGTTCGATTTCATCGAGGAATTCCGCAGACACCTGCTCGGCGAGCAGATCACCCACCAGTGCGCCGAGCCGACGCACATCGTCGCGCAAGGGAAGATCGGGGGTAGCGAACACAAGACTGCTGCGGTACTCGTTCATCGGAAACGCACACCCTCTTCAAGCGCAAAGTCGTCGAAGACTAACCCAAAAGGATTAGATGATCGCGACCGGCACGACGGTTTCAACACCAACCATCGTGTGCTGGCGCACGTGGCGATGAATCTCGTCGTGGCGCGCTCGCGCGCGATGGGGCGTTACCGGTAATGCCCCATCGCGGGCAGGCCCGCTCCTACAGGTGATCGCGGCACCCATCTATACGGCTCGGCAGCCGTTGCCGGCAGCACATCAGCCACATCCTCATCCGCTGTAGGAGCGCATCCGGGCGCGACGAAGCTTCATCGGTAACGGCGCATCGCGCGCGAGCGCGCTCCTACCGTGCCAGCGCACCACCGATCAACGCGTGCGCATAGCGCCGGTCTCCTTTACCGGCTCGCCGACATTGGTCTTCAACCACTGCTCGCTCTCGGCCAGCATCTGCATGATCGATTGCCGCGCGCGGTAAGCATGCGATTCGTTGGGCAACATCACCAGGCGCGCCGTGCCACCCAGGCCCTTGATCGCGGCGAACATGCGCTCGCTCTGGATCGGGAAGGTGCCGGTATTGTTGTCGTCCTGGCCGTGGATCAGCAGCAGCGGGTCCTTGATCTTGTCGGCGTAATTGAATGGCGACATCGCCTGGTACACCGATTGCGCCTGCCAGTAATTGCGCTCTTCGGCCTGGAAACCGAACGGGGTGAGCGTGCGGTTGTAGGCGCCGCTGCGTGCGATGCCGGCCTTGAACAAGCGCGTGTGTGCGAGCAGGTTGGCGGTCATGAAGGCACCGTAGGAATGCCCGCCGATGGCGATGTGCTCGCGGTCGGTGACGCCACGCCGCACCACTTCGTCCACCGCGGCCTGCGCATCGGCGATCAGCTGCGGCACATAGGTGTCGTTGGGTTCGGCATTGCCTTCGCCCACGATCGGCATGCTCGGGTTGTTGAGCACCACATAGCCGATCGCCAGAAACGCCTGCGGCCCCCAGTAGCTGATCGCGTTGAAACGGTACGGCGAATCGGTGACCTGGCTGGCGGTGTCGGCGCTTTTGAATTCGCCCGGGTAGGCCCACATCAGCAACGGCCGTGGCCCGTCGCGCTTGGGGTCGTAACCGGGCGGCAGCAAGAGCGTGGCGGTGAGGTCCACGCCGTCGGCACGCTTGTAGCGGATCTGCTCCTTCTGCACGCCGCGCAATTGCGGCAGCGGGTGCGCGAAGTGCGTCAACGCGCGCGCCGCGGCGCCATCGCCCAACGACTGCACGACATAGTTGGCCGGTTCTTCCGGCGATTCGCGGCTGAGCAGCAGTTGCGTGGCCTGCGCGTCCAGCAGGGCCAGTGGCGCCGAATAGGTCGGCGCCTGCGAATGGAACAGCCGCGTGGCCTGCTTGCTGCGCAGATCGAATCGATCGACGAACGGGCGGTCGCCCTCCGGCGAAGCACCTTTGCCGAACAGGAACAGGCTGTTGCCGTCGCTGCTGGTCTGCAGCAGCGGGCGGCCCTTGCCGTCGGCCACCGTCGTCGGCGTGCCCGGGTCCTTGTAGCGGTCCTGCGAGGAGCGGTCCCACAACAGTTCGGGCGCGCGTTGCGGTTGATCCGGTGCGATGCGCCATTGCTTGGTGCGGCGGGTCTTCCACCAGCTTTCGCTCAAGATCGCCAGATCGCCGCGGCCCCACTGGATGCCTTCGAATCGGCTGCCCAATTGCGCCAGCGTGACCGGCGCGCGGTTGAACGGCGCGGCCTGCATCCGCACCGCGTCGCGGACTTTGCTCTCGCGTGCCGGGTCGCCACCGTCCTGCGCTTCAACCCACACCAGCGTGGCCGGTGCATCGTGCCGCCAGGCGATGTCGCGTACGCCGGTCGGCACCGCATCGTTTCCGGTCGGCAGGCCTTCCACCAATGGCAGCTGCGCGATCTGACGCACCAGTTTGCCCTGCAGGTCCAGCACCTGGATGCGGCGCGGAAAGTTGTCCACCGGCACCAGATACGAAAACGGCCGCTCGCTGCGTTCGCTCAGGATGTAACGGCCATCCGGCGACACCGACAGGTTGAGATAGATGCCTGGCGTGGCGATCGGGCGCACCTGCCCGGCCACCGTGACGATGATCGGCTGGCCGGTGGCGTAGTACTCGAACACGCGCGCATCGGCTTCGTTGCGCAGCAGGTCCTGATACGTGGGCAGCGAGCGCACCCCGGCAGCCGCACTGGTCTGCTGGGTCGCCGGGCCGGTCGGGGTCGCGTCGCGGGTCGGCGGTGTGCCCTGCCCTGCAACCTGTTGCTGCAACAGCAAACCACTGCCATCGGGCAACCAACGCAAGTCGTCGTTGACGCTGGTGTTCAAGCCGGCCAGCAGCCGCCGCGCCTGCCCGGCCGCCACGTCCACCAGCCACAGTTCGTTGGCGCCGCTGGCGGCATCTTCGCGGCGGAATGCCAGATGGCGTTGGTCGGGCGACCAGCTCAGATCGGCCAGCGACAACGGGGAGGGCAACCCGGCGATCTGCCGCTCGCTGCCGTCGGCCACCGACAGCAGCCACAGCTTGCTGGCGAACGAAAAGCGGCTGGCCGCAAAGGTCTTCGGATGGATGCGCAGGCCGGCCAGCTTCAGCTCCGGCTGGGCCACCTCGGCGATGTCCGGCAGTGCGGGCATTTGCAGCATCGCAGCCAGATCGCGCCTGGGCGAGAGCTGCAGCAGCGGCGCACGCGGGGCATCCACCACCGCCTGCAGCGCCTTGGACGGCAGTTGGTAACTGCTGCCTGGCGCGGGGCCTGGTGGAGCGACTGCCGCGTTGGTCGCTGCCGCGCGAGCCGTCCCGGCCATCACCGGTGCGCTCAATGCCAGCACCCCTGCCAACGCCCATGTGTGCTGCCGCAAGCCTTGCGCATGCCGTTTCGCCCGCATCGTCCGTCCCCGCTGATGATCGACTCCGGACCATAGCAGCCGCCTGTCGGCCGCTCCCCTGCCGTTGGTAGGGGGTCGGCCGCAATTCATGCCGCGCGAGGGTGCTGCCGATATAATCGGGCACTCTCGTCGAGGGGCGCTGCGACCGGTAGAGCGGACTGATCCGCTCACTGCACCACAGGTGCAGGTACACGGCCAGGCTCGACCAGCAGTTACCGTTCAACGGCGCCCGGCATTGCAGACATTCGTTTGCCTACCGGAGCCATTGCATGAACGCTGTCACAAAGATCACCCCGCATACCGACTACAAGATTGCCGACATCTCCCTGGCCGATTGGGGCCGCAAGGAGCTGGACATCGCCGAGCACGAAATGCCGGGCCTGATGTCGATCCGCCGCAAGCATGCGCAGACCAAGCCGCTGAAGAACGTCCGCATCACCGGCTCGCTGCACATGACGATCCAGACCGCCGTGCTGATCGAAACGCTCAAGGACATCGGCGCCGATGTGCGCTGGGCCTCGTGCAACATCTTCTCCACCCAGGACCACGCCGCCGCTGCGATCGCCGCGACCGGCACCCCGGTGTTCGCCTGGAAGGGCGAGACGCTGGAAGAGTACTGGGACTGCACGCTGGACGCGCTGACCTTCACCCTGCCCGACGGCACCCTCACCGGCCCGGAGCTGGTGGTGGACGACGGCGGCGACGTCACCCTGCTGATCCACAAGGGCTATGAGCTCGAGAACGGCAGCACCTGGGTGGACGAGCCGGCCTCCTCGCACGAAGAGGGCGTCATCAAGGCGTTGCTCAAGCGCGTGGCCGTCGAGCGCCCGGGCTACTGGGGCCGCGTGGTCAAGGACTGGAAGGGCGTCTCCGAAGAGACCACCACCGGCGTGCACCGCCTGTATCAGATTGCCGAAGCCGGCAAGCTGCTGATCCCGGCCATCAACGTCAACGACTCGGTCACCAAGAGCAAGTTCGACAACCTCTACGGCTGCCGCGAGTCGCTGGCCGATGGCCTCAAGCGCGCGATGGACGTGATGCTGGCCGGCAAGGTTGCCGTGGTCTGCGGCTACGGCGATGTCGGCAAGGGCAGCGCCGCCTCGCTGCGCGCCTATGGCGCCCGCGTGATCGTCACCGAAATCGACCCGATCTGCGCATTGCAGGCGTCGATGGAAGGCTTCGAAGTCAACACCATCGAATCTACCCTGGGCCGTGCCGACATCTATGTCACCACCACCGGCAACAAGGACATCATCACCGTCGAGCACCTGCAGGCGATGAAGGACCAGGCCATCGTCTGCAACATCGGCCACTTCGACAACGAGATCCAGGTCGATGCGCTCAAGGCGCTGAAGGACGTGCAGAAGATCAACATCAAGCCGCAGGTGGACAAGTACGTGTTCCCCAATGGCAACGCGATCTTCCTGCTGGCCGATGGCCGCCTAGTGAACCTGGGCTGCGCCACCGGCCACCCGAGCTTCGTGATGTCCAACTCGTTCGCCAACCAGACCCTGGCTCAGATCGACCTGTGGGAAAAGCGCGACACCTACGAGAAGAAGGTCTACATCCTGCCCAAGCACCTGGATGAAGAAGTTGCGCGTCTGCACCTGGAAAAGATCGGCGTGAAGCTGACCACCCTCACCAAGGACCAGGCCGATTACCTCGGCGTGCCGGTGGAAGGCCCGTTCAAGCCGGATCATTACCGCTACTGAGACGTGGGCGCATGTTCGCCCATCCTCGACAGTGTCAATCAACGGGCGCCGCAAGGCGCCCGTTGTGCTTCAAGGCCATGATCGGCACGACGTCGAAGCTGAATCTGCGCACGCGTTGCACTACGCGTTGTCGCCTGCGCTGTGGTCGGCCGAACGTGACAGACCGCGCGGCGGCCAGGGCCACGACACGCCGACATTTGCTGCAGCCGCTATTGACCGATCTTCGCCGATGGCACTGTCAGCCGCGTGCGCTCGCCTCGTCCGTATCCATCGCAGCAGGCTCATACACGGAGATCTGGCTACGGCTGCACGCAGTGTAGGGCTGCCCGCTCCAATCGCCCCATCTGGCCCGCAAGCGCAAGCCGGCGATCCGTGCCATCAGATCCAGCTCGGAAGGCCAGAGGTAGCGATAGCGATCGTTGAAGACGCGGGTCGCCGACTCCCCGATCATCACGATGCGCTGCTGGATCAGCTGCCGGGCCGGATCGGCGCTGGAGCACATCAGCATCACCGGCACCTCGCCCTCGTCCAGGGCCGGCGCCTCCAACGACCTCACTTTGCCGTCCGCCAGCAAGGTCTCCGCCTGCGGCACCATCGTCTGCAGGACGAACACGCCGGACGTTGCCAGGCGCTCGCGCACCGCGCGCAGGCAACGCAATTGGTCGTCCTGCGTCAACAGATAGCCGAGCGAATACACCGAATAGATCAGGTCGAACGGCCCGGCGACCGGGACATCGACAAAATCGGCGCAGACCAGGGTCAGTCGCTCTGCACCGGGCTTGGCACGCAGCATGTCCAACATGCCAGGCGAGTTGTCGATGCCGCAGACCGCCGCGCCGCCAGCCGCCAGCGGCAGCGCGATACGGCCGGTGCCGATCCCCAACTCCAGCGCCGTGCCACTGCCGACCAGTGCCGCCAATGCCTGCGCACACTGCGCTGCACTGGCAGCGGCCCAGTGGTCCCTCAGGCGATCGTAGTATTGCGACACCTGATCGTAGGCGTGCGCCGACGATGCATCCATGCCCCTCTCCGCGAAAGAGTCGCTGGCCACCCTAAGCAACCATCCCGGTCGTCGCATGCGCCGCCGACGCAACATCGCCGGTGGAGAGCCAATGCGCGCACTCGGTGCCAAGCTCGGCGACAACACGCTGGCGATAGGCCGCATCGACTGCCGGTGCCAGTCGGTCACGCCACCGCCCATTGAGACCTTGATTGAAGAAGGCTCGGCCGCCGTCGCGCCAGAAACCGGCGCCCTGTGGAACGTAGCGCGCCGCGTGCGCGCGCATGTAGTCCAGACTGCAGTGCGCCAGCACGCGCTCGCAGCACTGGGCATCCAGCGGGATATCCAGGAATGCGGCAATGCGCCGCACTTGCGCAGGCAGGTCATGCAGCAACGCGGCGTAATGCACCAGCAGCACGTTGTCGTAATCGCGCAGCGCCCACCAGGAACGCACGCCCTCCCAGAACGGCCACAGCGGCGCACCATCGGCGCGCATCCAGTTCTGGAAATAGTCCTCCACCGAGCACGTGGGCGGCGGCATGACCTTCAATTTACCGTTGCTGGAGGGCTCCGCATCCAGACGCGCCTGTGCATCCGCGCTGACTGCTCGCTGATGGTCGTACAGGCTCCAGACGATGTCGCGCGCATCGCGGCCGACGTAGAGATAGCGGGCGCGTTCGGATAGCACCAGCGCATCGGCGGGCAGATGGGTTTTCACGAAGCGGCGATGGCGTTGCTCGGCGAGCAGCCGCTGCTTGGTGGCCTTGTCCGGATACACCGAGTCGAACCAGGGCGACAGCCGCGAGACCTCGATCTCCTCGGCGCCGCCGAAGATCAGTTGCGCGACGATCTGCTGCACCCAGGTCGTCCCTGCCTTGGCATAGCTGGCGATGACGACATCGTCGTCGCGAAAGGCGAAGTCGTTCCAGACTGTCGAGTCGAAAAAGCGATTGGGATATTCGCGCTGCTTGGAGGGCATGCCCACATCGGCGTCCTGTCGGTTGTCATCGCATCGGGCTCATCGGATATGCACGAGTGAACACTTCGCAACCGCATGATCCGCATCCGCGCCTGGCTCCAAGTCCCGGCAAGACGGCATAACGTCTGCCGCACATCCGCACACTGCACTTGCAGCACATCGGTAACCTGCGGCAGCGCGCATCGCCGTCGCCGACGATGCGCGTGCATGCGGGCCATCCGGCAAAGCCTGCCCGGGCATTGCAGTCACTGCGTGTAGATATACGCCACCTTGCGCGGACCAAACATTTTTAGAATCTTCGAAAACACGAGTGACAGCATGGCTTTGGCAGTTTTCATCACGCGCACCTCTTCTGGAAGTTTCAGAAATGGCGAACTCTGACATTCGCCTTATTCAGGCTAGCAATAGTCATATGGCCAATCAACATTATGGTTGGTACTTTATTTTTAAAATCAAATTATCGGGCATGTGTCGCAGAATAAGCCACGCAATGTGCGTTTATCCGAACAGATCTTCGCGCAGGTACTCCAGATATTCGCGCACGTGTCGCTCGCGTGCGGCAACGTCGTCCGGCAGACGCAAGCCGCGCGTAAACCAACGCAGCCGCGGCCGTGCGTGCAAGTGTGGGTAAGGCTTGTGCGGCAGCGGTACGCCGAGGAAGCTGCATAGTGGCGCCCAGCCTTGCCGAGCCGAAAATACCAGCAGCCGTTCGGCTGGCACCGTATCGATCACCGCCTGATTCCAGCGATTGAAGTAGTCGACCATGAAGGCGCGGTCCTGACTGCGCCCGCCCATCTGCTGCTTCAAGAACGTACTGAATGTTTCGCCTTCGGGGCCGACGAAGGTGCTCTTTCTGCCCGGCATCAGGATGGTCTGGGTCACCGACTCGAACCAGCTGTCGGGATCGCGCACCGTCAGGACGACCTTGGCCTGCGGATATACCTCAATCAATTGCCGCCAGTAATAGCAACCAGGATGGTCGGTGCTCGAACGGTAGCCGGCGAAGATGGTCGACCAGTCTGCGGCACCGCGCTCGGCGGCATTCCACAGCGGCAGTGCCGTACGCATGTTCGCGGCGACCTCCGTGGCGTGATAACACGGTCCAAATCCCAAATGTTCCAGCGCGAACTTCAGCGACAGCGTCCCGGTTCGGCCTAGGCCAGCACCAAGCACTTCTAACGACATGGCGATTCTCCGATCCGTTACACGCAGGGCGGCAACCTAGCACGCAGCCGTGGCGTACGTCCCGGCATTGGCAGTCAGGATGGATGTGGCAACTACACGCGCCATGCGCGATTTAAGTGGCGGACAAGAACGCGGATCGCAACGACGCGCTCACCCGCGCCAATTGGCATTGCGCTCCCAGAACGCCACGCTACGCCGATATGCCTCGCGGTCCAGCGGCGTGCCCGAGCCGCCCTCTTCCACGCCCAGCGCATTGCGCAACATGGTGATCGGTGCCATCGGAATCTCGTCCGGCTCTGCGGTGTACAGACAACCCACCACACCCCAGTCTGCCTCGATGGGCGTGCCTTCCTTGGCCAACTGCTCACGGCTGTAGAGGATGGGCAGCAGATAGGCGGCCACCGGTGGCTCGACACCTTCGAACCAGCGCACCAGCACGGCCAATTCCTGCGTGCTGCGTGCCTCGTAGCCGGAACGCAGCAGGTGCCGGTTGTCTTCGGTAATGGGAATGGTGATGCAGCGGGTCGAGGTCCAGTTGCGGTGCACATGCAATTGGCAAAACGGCGCATAGCCCTCGATCACGCGTAGCGGCGCCTCGTCGTTGAGCCGCTGGATGAACTGCTCCGGCGTGCAGTCCTGGATGGCATTGCGACGCCCATCGCGCGGAAACAAGCGGGTGCGGGCGAACTGGGTCAGGACGATCGACATGAGTGGGGTATGCGGCGACAAAGAGCGCCAGGGTAGCGCGCAGGCGTTCGCACGACTACGTTGATCAGCATCAGCCGACCGCGCGGCGATCGGACTGGCCCGAGTGCCTGGCCTGGTTCCCGACAGTCACCGAACATGCACCGACAGCATGCAGGTACGCAGCATGCAGCGATGGCGCGCCTGCGGCGGAGCGGGAACCGTCCGCAATCACCCAACGCGGCCGTTCGCCGGCGCTACCAGATCAAATCGTCCGGCACCTTGAACTGGCTGTAGTACTCGTCATCGCTGTCGGCCGCAGCCGGCGCGCTGTTGCGTCCGTGGTCCAGCACCACCGCATCGGCATCGCGGCTGTAAACCTTGTCGGCGGCCGCACGCGGAATCAGCTCGAAACCATCACCGTACCGCACGATCACCAGCGCGCCGCTGGCCAACTGGCTGCGCAGCGTCGTGTTGACCAGCACGCTGCGGATCACGCTGCCGTCGTTGAAGCGGTAGTCGATCTCGCCTTCGCGCTTGACCTTGTTGGTCTCCACGATCTGCCGCACCTGCGCGAGCACTTCCTGCTGGCGCACCTGCACGTTGCGCTCTTGGGCCAGCGCACGATCGCGCTCGGCACGCTCGGCCTGCAGGCGCGCCGCATCGACCTTGTCCGTCGCCGCCGGCTGCACCGCCGCGCCCTTGGCATGGCGCTGTTTGACCTGCTCGCGCGCAACCTTGTCCACCTGGGCTTTTTTCACCAGGCCGGCCTTGAGCAGCTGTTCTTGCAATGGATTGCGCATCGGGAGGCCGGGCAGTGGACTGGCGACTAGTTTAACGCGGCCAGCACCGGCCCATCGTCGTGGCCGGGCCGAGCCGTTGGGATCGCCTGCAATCCAGATTGCAGCCATGCCGCTGCCAGGCGCAGCCAGCCGCAGGTTCGGGCTTATCGCCGCTGCGGCGGGCGATCGCTGCTCGGCGCGATGCGGATGCAGCGTACAAGCCGCGAATCGGCACCTCAGGCCTTGCCGCACGAGGGCAGCGCAGCGTGCAACGATGACGTGCACACTGCCGGCGGCGAACAGCGAAGCAGCTGATCTGTGTCACCCGCGACGGTCTAGCGAGATTGCGCCGGCCACGTTGCACGCGCCGCATGCTAACGATGAGCATTGCCTATCGCCAAGCCTTGATGTGACAAGGCAAGTGCAGGCGAGATTGCAACGGCCACGTGGTTCCCTGATTTTTGCGACCAATCGCGCCGTTGGCGCCCAACCCCGCGCCCAGATTGCTGGCCCGCTGCAGTGAATACGTATGCACAACCCCCATGCTGCGCCGCGATGCGCGCTTAGCATCACCGCGCGCTGCACGCCGTGCGCGCGCTTTCCGGAACAGGGGCCGGAAGCCTTGATGCGGGCATCGCGCACTGCGCGTCGGCCTGCGCTTACCACTGGAGATCGATCCGATGCGCAACACGCCTGCTCATGCCCCACCTTCCCTGATACAACGCGGTGCACGTCTCTTACTGACCGCGTTGGTCCTGCTGCTGACCACCGCCAACGCGCAGGCCGATGTCATCCTGCATGCCTTCAACTGGCCGTATGCCACCGTCGAAGCGCGCGCCAAGCAGATTGCCGATGCCGGCTATCGCAAGGTGCTGGTCGCCCCCGCGTACCGCTCCGAAGGAAGTGCCTGGTGGGCGCGCTATCAACCCCAGGACATCCGCCTGATCGACAACCCGCTCGGCGACACCGCTGCATTCAAGAAGATGGTCCAGGCGCTGGCCAACAACGGCGTGGAAACCTATGCCGACATCGTGTTCAACCACATGGCCAACGAAGCGGCCACGCGTTCGGATCTCAATTACCCGGGCAGCGCGGTGCTGTCGCAGTACGCTGCAAACCCCGGCCGTTACGATTCGCTGCGTCTGTTCGGCACGCTGCAGTCAAACTTCCTCAGCGCCAGCGATTTCGGCCCGGCGCAATGCATCAGCAACTACAACGACGCCTACCAGGTGCGTAATTACCGCATTTGCGGCGGCGGCAGCGATCCAGGCCTGCCGGATCTCGTGGGCAACGACTGGGTGGTGCAGCAACAGCGCGCCTATCTGCAGGCGCTCAAGAGCATTGGCGTGACCGGCTTCCGGGTGGATGCGGCCAAGCACATGACCTTCGACCATCTCAACCGCGTCTTCGATGCCGGCATCCGCTCGGGTGTGTATGTCTTCGGTGAAGTGATTACCGGCGGCGGTACTGGCAATGGCGATTACGACCAGTTCCTGGCGCCGTATCTGCAATCCACGCCGCATGCAGCCTACGACTTTCCGTTGTTCAATGCGGTGCGCAATGCGTTCGCCATCGGCGCCAGCATGCAGCAGCTGGTGGACCCCGCCGCGTCCGGACAGGCATTGCCGGGCAATCGCGCCGTGACCTTTGCAGTGACCCACGACATTCCCAACAACGCCGGCTTCCGCTACGCAATTCTCGACCCGGTGGATGAGACGCTGGCCTACGCATACCTGATCGGTCGCAACGGCGGCATGCCGATGATCTATACCGACAACAACGAAAGCGGCGACAACCGCTGGGTCAACGCCTATCTCCGCGACGACCTGCGCCGCATGATCGGCTTCCATAACGGCGTGCAGGGCACCGACATGCAGGTCTTGTCGTCCAGCTCCTGCCATATCCTGTTCCGTCGCGGCAGCCTGGGCATCGTGGGCATCAACAAGTGCGGCAACCCGGTCACCACCACGGTGGGAATGAACAACAGCGTGTTGTACTGGAATGCCGACTACGTGGACGCGTTGGGCTCGGGCAACGTGGTGCGCATTTCCAGCAGCTCGTACACTTTTACCCTGCCGGCGCGCGGGGCGCGCATGTGGCGCCGCTGAGCAGCCACCACAGCATGGCGGTGGCACTACCTTGCAGTGCTCCCATCGTTTGAAATGGTGACTGGCGCGTCGGCGTGCGACGTTGCACGCCACGCCGCAGTGCGATCAAGGCGAAGCCCCCGACGCAAACCGGCGTATGGGGGCTTCGTTGCCTCTACGTGCTGGCGCCGATCGACTGCACCAGGATGCCGCGGGGTGCAGTACACGCCCACTCGCATCGATGGACCGCCAACACGCCTTGCAGTCGGCCCGTTTCCTGCGCACCGCGCACCGCGGTGGGCGGACGACGCTGGCAGCGGCGCACGATTGTGTGCCCCGAACCCCGCTTCCATCGATCGCAGTCGGCCGCAGGACCGCTGGCATTGACCAGCGGTGTTCACCGTTGGCGAGCGGCAGAACGACTTACCAGGCGAACGCTGCGGTGACCTGGCGTGCGCCGAGCATGAACGCATCTGCCACGTGTACGAACGGTGCAATATCCACTTCCGATTGGCCCGCGCGTACCAGCTGCACGAAGCGCCCGTACAAGCCGTCGTATTCGCTGGACGCTGGCAGCGCCTTAAGTTGCCCATCGATGCTCAACTTGGCCCCGCCTTCGCTGAGCATGAGCAGGCCCGCGGTGGTTTCCACTTCGATGTCCCAGCGCTGGTGGCCGGTCTGCAGGAAATCGAATTCGGCCGTTACCGGGAGTCCTGCGGTGTCGACGAATGCGAGCCTGGCATACAGCGGCGCCTGGCGGTTTTCCGGGGTATGCAGCTCGGCGTCGCGCAGCGCCAAGCTGCGCGGCAGCAGATGGGTCGCGATGGAGAGCGCATTGATGCCGGGGTCGAACACCCCCATGCCGCCAGGTTCCAGAATCCAGTCCTGGCCTGGATGCCAGTGGCGAATGTCTTCCTTCCAGGTGATGTGCGCGCGCACGAGTTGCTTGTCGGCCAACCATGCACGGGCAGGCTCGACACCGGCTGCGCAACGCGAATGCCAGCTGGTGAACAGGCTACGTTGCGCACGCTGCGCCACGTCCTGCAGGTCATGAATTTCGGCGAGCGTGGCGGCCGGCGGCTTCTCCAGAAACACATGGCGGCCGGCCATCAACGCGGCCTGCGCCAATGCGTGCCGTCCGACCGGTGGCGTGCACAAGGCCACCGCTTCGATCTGCGGCTGGGCGGCAAATGCGTCTTCCAGGGTGTGATAGGCAGGCACACCGTCGACCGTGCCATGCCGGCTCACGGTGGCCACCAGCTGCACATCGTCGCGCGCGGCGATGGTCGGCACGTGCTGGTCGCGGGCGATCTTGCCGATCCCGACAAGGGCGATACGCAATGCGTCTGGATGCTTCATCGAAACCTTCGTGCTGGTAGGGGTGGCCCGATGCGAACGCCTGCACGCACACTGCCTGGCCAATGCTGCAGCGGCGCGATGCGGAGAACGCACGCGACAGCGCAGTGTACGGTCAGCGTGCAGCCCACTGCGAGACATCGCTCCTGCTTGTTTTGCTATACCTGTATGCCAGCCGCTGCCTATCCGGCCTGCTCAGTTGCGCCACGAAGGCAATGCGCGACGGCTGCAGATGTTGCCGGCGTGGCGGTTGGAATTGGCGGTACTCGACCACACGCCACTAGCCTCTTTTGCAGCATGCGATTGACGCCGGCGCGCGTGCAGATCAGCATCGCTGCCGGCACGCCGATGTGCCGTCGCCATCGAAGGCTGCACCGATGTTGCAGCACGTTTCGCTGGGCGTTCGTACGATCGGGATATCCGCCGAATTTTTCGACGCAACGCTGGGTGCGCTTGGCTATGTGCGGGTGTGGTCCGATCTGGAGCCAGGCACGCTCGACCAGGCGGTCGGCGATGGCAGGCCCGGTGGCGAGGATTGCCTGGCGTTGAAACAACGCCAGGCAACGCAATGTGCCCCGGGGGTCGGATTCCATCTGGCATTTGCCGCTACCGACGCGTCCACCGTGGACGCGTTTCACCGAGCCGCGCTACGGCACGGCGGTCACTGCAATGGCGCACCCGGCTTGCGACCGGCTTATGGCGATGACTATTACGCCGCGTTCGTCATCGACCCGGACGGCCACCACATCGAAGGGGTGGTCGACTGTACGCCGCCACGGTAACCAGCACCGCCGCTACGCAACGTTGGAATATCGGTGGATTAAGGCGCAGCGACAGCGAGCTCGCCATGCGCAGTGAAGGTCATGGCGCTGCCTGCGTCAGGAAGCGGTCGAAGTCGCCGATGTTCATGCTGCCCCAGCCCGACGCGAAGTCCCAACCGTAGCTCGCGTTGTATCCATCGCGATACAGGCCATTGCTGCCGACCACCACGTCATGGGCGCGCTGCGCATCGTGACGCTGGCTCGCGTACTGATAGATCTGCGGCGCAACGAAGCCCAGAGTGGGATGCGACTGCAACAGCCGGGCGATATAGCCGGCGAAGGTCGGGGTGGCGGCACTGGTCCCCCACACATACCAGGCAGCCTCGTTCCCTTGCGCATCGGTGCCGCGGATCTGCGCACTGCTGTAGAACGAGCCATTGAAGCTGACGTCGGGCACAGCGCGGTAGCCGGAGGCCGTCTGCCCCGGCAGCAGGGTGCGCTGCCACTGCGGCGCATAGGCAATCTTGCTGAGGCCGCCCTGGCTGAGGTGGCGGCCGACACCGGCATTCCAGACGCGCTCGGAGGCGTAGCTGCCGGGGTTGCCGCCCTGGGTCAGCAACTCGGTGGCGCCCACCGCAATCGCGTAGCGGTGCGAGGCCGGCCAACCGACCTGGCGCAGGTCCGGGCGCCCCGCCAGCGTGTCGTAATAAGGCGCGTTGGCGCGTGCGCTCAGCGGCAGGTAGACGCCGTCGTCGCCGCTGCAGATCAGGAAGTTCTGCCCCTGACGCACCGCCTTGGTCAGGCTTGCGTCCATGGCCTGGAAGACCGCGTCGTTGACCTGGATTTCCTGCCCATAGATCGACATGCTGACCACGCGGGCCAGATTGTCGTCGGCCGCGCGCGCCATGCCATCGATCATGCTCTTCCAGGAAAAGTCCGGGATGTTGTAGATGATCAGGCGCTTCAACCCGCCGGCGCTGCCGACCAGCAACTGGGTATCCATGTCCCACTCGACTTCCGAATCCTTGCTGGCGGCATCGGACTGGTAACCCGGCGCGCTAGGGTCGCCCACCGTCACCACCGTGACCGGGGTGTGCAGGCCGTGCAGGTCCTGGAGCTCTGCAGCCGCGCGAGGGTATTTTCCAGATTGCCGGCGGCAATGACCGCACCGACGATATCGCTGGCCGGTGCCAGCGTATCGGCGCCGTACGCGCTATTGAGCTCTTCGATGCTGTGGCGCACGACTTCTGCGCCGCCGCTGTTGGCGGCCGTCACGGCGCTGCTGTTCAACAACGATGTGCGCGCGGCGCCCAGCGGCGCCCAGTGCGGGGTGACCCTGGCGCCGGCCGTGCCGTCCAGGCCAACCACACCTTGCACCACCGCCTGCAAGCCGGCCGGCACTGCGACCGTGCCCTGCGCAGCGGCAACGCCGAGGCGGCCATCGGCACTCACTGCACGCAGCGGGGTGCCAAGGGCAGCCTGCAATGCCGCCGCTGTCGCGCGAACCTGCAGCAGGCGGCCATCGATGGCCGGGCGTACATCGGTGATGCCATACCGGCTCAGATAGGCCTTGACCTGTGCGATATCGCGGGTGGAAGCAGCCGATGCGCGTGCCAGTTGGCCGCGCAACACCGGATCGCCGCCATCGCGGGTCAACCACTGCTCCACCGCCGCTTGTTGCTGACGCATGGTCACCTGCGGCTTGAGCACCAATCCCACCTGCAGGATGCGTTGCGGCGCCAGCGCGCCACCGACGGCGAGTTGCGCAGGTGCCTGTTCGGCTGCCTGCGCGACACCGGTCATACCCAGCGCGACGGCGCAAGCCAGGACGGCCTGAGAGAAAGAGCGCGTCATCATTCGTGTGCCGCCATTGATCGTGAGTTAACAGGCTGCGGATTCTCACGAGGCGGCAGTGGTTTCAGGCGCAACAGTGCGAACTCTGTGTGCGTAAAACGATGCGGCCGCGAACTGCCACGCGAACCTCGTGCCGAGGTAGCTGTGCGATTGCGCGGTGGCGCGGCCGGCGCTTGTCGATCGCCGGGCGCACGGCGCCTGCAGCCGCTGGCGCCGAGCTGGTTGAGGCCAGTGGCTACGTGCTACATCTCCAGCACCACCTTGCCCAGGTGACTGCCCTGCTCCAGGTAACGATGCGCCGCAGCCGCTTCGCTCAGCGGGAAGCACTTGTCGAGCAGTACGCGCAGCTTGCCCTGCTCGATCCATGGCCACACCACGCGCTCCACTTCCGCCGCCAGCCGGGCTTTTTCGTCTGCATTGCGCGGGCGTAGCGTCGAGCCGGTGATGACCGCCTGCTTGCGCATCAGCACCGGAATCGGCACCTCGATGGTGGCGCCGGCCTGCGAGGCGATGTAGACGATGCGTCCGCGCGGGTTGAGCGCTTCCAGGGTGTCGGCGAAGACCGCAGCGCCCACCATGTCGAGCGCAACATCCACGCCGCCGTGCGCCTTGGCCACCTCGACAAACGACGCAGTGGTCGAATCGATCGCCACATCGGCGCCCAACTCGCGCGCCTGTGCCGCCTTGCTGGCCGAGCGCGCGGTGGCCAGCACGTGCGCGCCCGCCGCCTTGGCCATCTGGATCGCCGTGACGCCGATGCCCGAGGTCGCACCATGCAACAGCAGCCATTGGCCTGCCGCGAGCCGGCCGTGTTCGAACAGATTGGCATAGGCAGTGAAGATGGTTTCCGGTAACGCGGCGGCGTGCACCAGATCCATGCCGGCGGGAATGGGCAGTACGTGACGCGCATCGACGGCGGCGTATTGCGCGTAGCCACCGCCACCCAGCAGCGCGCACACGCGCTCGCCCACCTTCCAGCGACCAGCCGGCTCGACGATTTCGCCGGCGATTTCCAGCCCCAGCGTTTCCGGCGCGCCAGGTGGCGGCGGGTAGTGCCCGGCGCGTTGCAGCAGATCCGGGCGATTGATGCCGGCGGCATGCACGCGGATCAGCACCTGCCCCGGTGCCGGACGCGGGCGCGGTTGTTCGGTGGCGTACAGCGCGTCGGCGTCGCCCTTGCCATCGCGGATGGCGATGGCGGTCATCGTGGTATCGCTCATGAAAGCGCTCCATGGAAAGTGCGCCCAGTGTAGGCGTGCAGGCGTCAACGCCCGGCGCAGATGCACCCACGGTTTCCAGCAGGTATTGCCACGGCAGCGGCAAGCCAGCGATGGTGGGTCTTCGACAACGCCGCGGTGCTGCGTAATGTTCGAAGGACACCATGCGCATGGACAAGCGGTCTTCGCCAACCTCTTCCTGCATGTCGCATTGCAGCCCAATGCAACGAAACGCTTGCGCTCACCGAATGCGCCGCAACTTCAAACAGGCAAGCGGCGCGCGATTGCAACAACCCAGCCCCAGAACCGGATGCGATTGACCGCAAGCAACCCCAACCAGGCAGATGCTGCGCGGCCGCCCGCATCACGGTATCCCGGCCTATGCTGGTGCCTTGCTGACCACCAGGAGTCGCCATGCAACTGTCATGCAATGCGCGTGTCATCGCCGTCTGCGTGTTCGCACTGGTCGCGAGCACGCAGGTCAGCGCGGCGCAGGTGCGCATTGCGCAGGAAGCAGACGGCTACCGCCTGTTGGTGGATGGCGCTCCCTTCGTGATCAAGGGTGCCGGCCTGGGCAATGGCAGCATGGAAACGCTGGCCGCACGCGGCGGCAACGCGTTGCGCACCTGGCGCGTGGATCCGGACCCGCAACGCCAGCGCGCCCTGCTCGATCGCGCACAAGGCAACGGCCTGAAAGTGGCGGTCGGCATCGAGGTCGGCAACCAGCGGCATGGCTTCGATTACGACGATGCAACGGCAGTGAAACAGCAACTGCAACGCATCCTTGCGCAGGTACGGCAATCGGCGGCGCATCCGGCGGTGCTGATGTGGGTGGTCGGTAACGAGCTCAATCTGGATTACACCAATCCCAAGGTCTGGAATGCGGTCGGCGAGATCGCCGAGGCGATCCATGCCATCGACCCGGATCATCCGGTCACCACCACGCTGGCCGGTTTCGACAAGCAACTCATCGACCAACTCAAGACGCGCGCGCCGGCACTGGACCTGATCGCCGTGCAGCTCTACGGCGATATCGCAGCGCTCCCGCAAAAGCTGCACGAGAGCGGTTGGCGCGGCCCTTACGTGGTCACCGAATGGGGCCCCACCGGGCACTGGGAATCGCCGACCACCTCGTGGGGCGCACCGATCGAAGACGACAGCACGCGCAAGGCGCTATTGCTGGAACAGCGCTACCGCAGCGACATCGCCAGCGACACCCGCCAGGGGCTGGGCTCGTTCGTGTTCCTGTGGGGCGACAAGCAGGAGCGCACGCCCACCTGGTATGGCCTGTTCCTGTCTTCGGGCGAGGCCACGCCCAGCGTGGACACATTGCAATTGCTGTGGACCGGCCAATGGCCAGCCACCCGGGCGCCCACGGTAGCGGCGCTCACGCTGGCTGGCCAACGCGCCGCCGACAGCGTGAGCCTTCGCCCAGGCCAGGCCGTGACCGCACGCATTCGTGCCAGCGGCGCATCCGTACTGCGCTACGACTGGCACGTGCGCAGCGAAAGCACCGCGCGCAGCATCGGGGGCGACCCCGAGACGTTGCCACCGCTGGTCGATGCCGCCATTGCGCCGAACCGCGTGCCCGGTGGTCGCAACGGCGCACGCGCTACGGGCGAGGAGGTGCGTTTGGTCGCACCCCAGCCGGGCAATTACCGCTTGTTTGTGGAAGTGCGCGATAACGCCGGCCGCGCCGGCTATGCCAACCTGCCATTCCGCGTGCTGCCGCCCTCACCGGCCCTGCGACAGTGCGCATCGGAACCGTCGCAATCTGATATGCATTCATCGCGATGAAGCGATATTATCGCCAGACGATCCGCCGGAACCGCCGCGATGACGCATCTCAGTTTCGAGTTCTACCCGCCCAAGACCGATGATCAGCGCGCGCAACTGGACCGCACTGCAGCCAGGTTGAAAGGCTACGCGCCGGAGTACGTGTCGTGCACCTTCGGCGCCGGCGGCTCCACGCTCAGCTACACCTCCGAAACGGTACGCCACCTCAAGCAGAAGCATGGCTTCGAAGCGGCGCCGCACCTGTCCTGCGTCGGCGGCAGCCGGCAGGAAATCCGCGAGCTGCTCAAGCTGTATCGCGCCATCGGTTGCACCCGCATCGTTGCGCTGCGTGGCGACCTGCCGTCGGGCATGGGCCATCCCGGGGACCTGCGTTACGCCTCGGACCTGATCGCCTTCATCCGCGCCGAGCACGGCGCCGCGTTCCGGATCGAAGTCGGCGCCTATCCGGAAACCCATCCGCAGGCGGCCGACGCGCTCAGCGACCTGCGCTATTTCAAGGCCAAGGTCGATGCCGGCGCCGATGCGGCCATTACCCAGTATTTCTACAACGCCGATGCCTACTTTCATTTCCGCGACGCAGTGCAGCGGATGGGCATGGAGATACCGATCATTCCCGGCATCATGCCGATCTCCAATTTCTCGCAGCTGCGGCGGTTTTCCGAGCAATGCGGCGCAGAGATCCCACGCTGGATCGGCAAGAAGATGCAGTCCTACGGCGACGACGCCGACGCAGTGCGCGCCTTCGGCGCAGAGGTCGTGGCGGCCTTGTGCCAGCGCCTGATCGCAGGTGGCGCGCCGGCATTGCATTTCTACACCCTCAATCTGGCCAAGCCGACCACGCAGGTGTTGCAGCTGCTCGGACGCTGAGCACCTGCTTCGCATTCCAGTCGTCGCCCTCGCACACCCGCGCGCATGCATGTCGCCAGCTCACGCTTACCCGGCTACGCTGCGCCGATGCATCGCCTTCTGCCCCTGCTGTTCTTGCTCTGCGCCTGTCCCGCCGCGCGCGTGCAGGCGCAGGAAATCCATCGCTGCGTCGCGCCGGACGGGCAAACCCTGTTCACCGACCGGCGCTGCGAAGACGTCGGCGCGGCCAGCCGCGCACCGCCTGCCATCCGCCCGCAGGGCGATACCGGCCTGTATCGCTACGGCTGCCCGCGGCGGCTGAGCGAACTGGTGTCGTTGCTGCAATTGGCGGTGGACAGCCGCGACGTCAACCGCCTGTCCAGCCTGTACCTGTGGAGCGGTCAATCCGATGCCGCCGCCAATCAGGTGCTGAGCCGGCTGGAAGCCATCGTGCAGCGCCCGTTGCTGGATATCGTGCCGATGTATCCGCAAAGCGACACCCCCACCTGGGACGCCGACACCACCGCGCCCACATTGTCGCTGGATGGCAGCGCCATCGACGCGCCACTGCCTACCCCGCCCAGCCGCCCGCGCCCCTGGGGACTGCGGCTGGAACAGAACCTCGCCAGCGGCACGCCGGCGCGCAGCGTGCTGCGGCTACGCAGGCAATACAACTGCTTCTGGGTGACGTTCTAGCAGCGTATGCGTGGCATCCGGCGGCGCGGGATCACCGCAGGACCGCTGCACGCCGCAACAGGGATCGAAGGCATTGCGCTGGCGGTTCGGCCGTCAGACGCTGCGGTGCGCTCATTGCGGCCAGAGCGCGCGGATCGCCGCGATACCCTGCGCACCATGCGAGCGCGCCTGACGCACATCTTCGCCCTGCATGCCGCCGAGCGCGTAGATCGGCAGCCAGACCTGTTCGCGCAAGGTCTCGAAACCGTCCCAGCCGATCGGTGTGGCGCCCGGATGCGACGCGGTCGCCTGCACCGGGCCCAGCACCGCAAAGTCGCAGCCGATCCGTTGGGCGTGGCGCAGGTCGTCCAAGCCATGGCACGACGCAGCCACGAGTCGGTCTGCAGGCAGCGGGCGTTCCTGCAGACCGGCCAGCTGCTCCGATCCCAGGTGCACGCCAATACCCAGATCCGCAGCCAGCGCGATATCGCGATTGAGCAACAGTTGCGCACGCGCGCGACCACGCAGGCGCATCACCTGCTGCAACAACGCCTGCCAACGCGCCGGCGCAAGCTGCCGCGCACGCAGCTGGATCCGGGTGATCCCGTTGTGCAATGCGAGCTCCAGGCCCTCCAGCCAGCGCGCCTCTTCCTCCGGCTCGGGCGTGATCAGGTAACGGTCGGGCTGCCGTAGCGCGCCCACCACCGGCACGTCGGCCGGCGGCATCGAATAGCGGGCCAGCTTGTCTGCCGCCACCCAGGTCATGGCCTGGCCTTCGCGGCCGCGCGGGCTGCCTTTCCAGCTCGTGATATGACGTACTTCCAGGCGCAGCCGCTTGTCCGGATAGAGCTGCGGCACTTCCATCACCCAATCGCCCACCTGCGCCTCGATGCCGAGCTCTTCGTTGAGCTCGCGCACCAACGCTTGTTCGGAGGTCTCGCCAGGCTCGCGCTTGCCGCCCGGAAATTCCCACAGGCCAGGCATGTCGCGCGTTTCGGTGCGGCGGGTCAGCAAGATGCGCCCGCGGGGGTCGGTGATCACGCCGGCAACGACGTGAATGGATCGAAGAGAATCAGGCATGGCGGCAAGAGTGCCGCGAGTGAGCGGTACAGCGCAATGAGGCCGGGATCGGAGATTCGGGATTTGCTAACGCAGGCGTTGCGCAGGCATTGCCAATCCCCAATCCCAAATCTCCGCCTCGGAGCAACAGATCAACGCCGCACTTACCGCTTAACCTCGTAGCCCGCAAAGCATCGCGATAATTCCGAAAGCAAAGCCCCCCTTGGTAAGGGGGGCGCGCCGAAGGCGCAGGGGATTGGAATCAGCGCCGTGAGCCCGCTATCGGCAACGCGGATAGCGGGTGAGCAGCCCGCAAAGCGGGCTGCTCCACGGTCAACTCAGCCTCAGCTGAGTTGACCGTGGCAGTGCTTGTACTTCTTGCCGCTGCCGCACGGGCATGGGTCGTTGCGGCCCACCTTGGGTTCGTCGCGGGTGACCTGCGACACCGGCACAGGCGCGTTGCCGCCCTGCATCTGCTCCACTTCCTCCTCGGCGCCGTAGCCACCCACATCCTGGTGCTGGAATTGCGAGGCCATCAAGCGCGCCTGCGCCTGGAGACGTTCCTGCTCTTCCAGTTCGGCCACTTCTTCTTCGCTGCGAATGCGCACGCGCGCCAGCAGATTGATCACCTCGCGCTTGACGTTCTCCAGCATCTCGGAGAACAGCTCGAAGGCTTCCTTCTTGTATTCCTGCTTGGGCTGCTTCTGCGCGTAACCGCGCAGGTAGATGCCCTGGCGCAGGTAATCCATCTTGGCCAGATGCTCCTTCCAGCCCTGGTCGAGCACGGTCAGCATCACGTGCTTTTCCAGCGCGCGCATGGTGTCCGCGCCGATGGCAGCTTCCTTCTCGGCGAAGTGCGCATCCACCGCTGTCTGCACCTTGGCGGCGATCTGCTCGGCGTCGATTTCTTCCTGCGCACGCACCATGTCCGTCAGCGACAAGGTCATGCCCAGCTCCGACTCCAGCGTGGCTTCCAGGCCCTTCAGATCCCACTGTTCGTCGACCGAATTGGGCGGCACGAAGCGTGCGACCAGGTCGTAGATCACATCGCCGCGAATCCCGTCGACGTTGTCCTTGACCGACTCGGCGTCCAGCAATTCATCGCGCTGGGCGTAGATCACCTTGCGCTGATCGTTGTTGACGTCGTCGAAATCCAGCAGGTTCTTGCGGATGTCGAAGTTGTGCGCTTCCACCTTGCGTTGCGCCTTTTCGATCTGCCGGCTGACCAGGCGGTCTTCGATGACGTCGTCTTCCTTCATGCCCATCATGCGCATCGCCTTCTGGACCCAGTCCGAGGCGAAGATGCGCATCAGGTTGTCTTCCAGCGACAGATAGAAGCGCGACGAACCCGGGTCGCCCTGACGACCGGCACGGCCACGCAGCTGGTTGTCGATACGCCGCGATTCGTGGCGTTCGGTACCGATGATATGCAGGCCGCCTGCCGCCTTGACCGCGTCATGACGACGCTGCCATTCGGTCTTGATCTTGAAGCGCGCATCTTCGCTGGCGTCTTCGCCGAGGGCGTGATACTCCGATTCCAACGAGCCGCCCAGCACGATATCGGTACCGCGACCGGCCATATTGGTGGCGATGGTCACCGCGCCCGGCTGGCCGGCGTTGGCCACGATGGTCGCTTCGCGCTCGTGCTGCTTGGCGTTGAGCACTTCGTGCTTGACCCCGGCCTTGCGCAGGTGCTCGGACAGCATCTCCGAGGTCTCGATCGAGGTGGTTCCCACCAGCACCGGCTGGCCGCGCTTGGCGCAATCTTCGATGTCGGCCAGCACCGCGTTGAACTTGCCCTTGCGGTTGAGGAACACCTGGTCCGGATGGTCCTTGCGCACGGTCGGGCGGTTGGTCGGAATCACCACCACTTCCAGGCCGTAGATGCTCTGGAATTCGTAGGCTTCGGTATCGGCCGTACCGGTCATGCCGGACAGCTTCTTGTACATGCGGAACAGGTTCTGGAAGGTGATGCTGGCCAGGGTCTGGTTCTCGCGCTGGACCGGCACGCCTTCCTTCGCTTCGACCGCCTGGTGCAGGCCATCCGACCAGCGACGCCCGGACAGCGTGCGGCCGGTGAATTCGTCCACGATCACCACTTCGCCATCGCGCACGATGTAATCCACATCGCGCTGATAGATGGCATGCGCGCGCAGCGCCGCGTTGAGGTGATGCACAACGCTCAGGTTCTGCGCGGCATACAGCCCGTCTTCGGCGTTTTCCAGGATGCCGGCCTGCAACAGCAACTCTTCGGCGTGGCCCATGCCCGCCTCGGACAGATGCACCTGCTTGCCCTTTTCGTCGATCCAGAAATCGCCTTCGCCTTCTTCGCTTTCCTGCCTGGTCAGCTGCGGCACGATGCGATTGACGCGGATGTACAGCTCCGGCGATTCGTCGGCCGGGCCTGAGATGATCAGCGGGGTGCGCGCTTCGTCGATCAGGATCGAGTCGACTTCGTCGACGATCGCGTAATGCAGGTTGCGCTGGTAACGGTCTGCGCGCGACAGCGCCATGTTGTCGCGCAGGTAATCGAAGCCGAATTCGTTGTTGGTGCCGTAGGTGATGTCGGCGCCGTAGGCCTCGCGCTTGTCGCTATGCGGCATGCCCGGGTACACCACGCCCACGCTCAGGCCCAGCCAGTTGTACAGCTTGCCCATCTGCGCGGCGTCGCGGCGCGCCAGGTAGTCGTTGACCGTGACCACGTGCACGCCCTCGCCCTGCAGCGCATTGAGGTACACCGGCAGCGTGGCCACCAGGGTCTTGCCTTCGCCGGTGCGCATCTCGGCGATCTTGCCCAGGTGCAACACCATGCCGCCGATCAGCTGCACGTCGTAATGGCGCATGCCCAGCACGCGTCGGCTGGCCTCGCGGCATACCGCGAAGGCTTCGGGAAGAATCTTGTCCAGGGACTCGCCGGCGGCAAGCCGCTGCTTGAACTCCGGAGTCTTGGCTTGCAGCTCGGCGTCGGAGAGCTTCTCGATCGTCGGCTCCAGCGCATTGATCTGGGTGACGAGGCGGTTGAGCTGGCGCAGCTGGCGTTCGTTACGACTGCCAAAGACACGGGTAAGCAGACTGTTGATCATTGAAGAAACCGGTTGGAAAGGAACGGTTTGACCGACGCCGGTCCCCACAGACCCGACCGCCGTAAACGAAACAGGGCGCACTGCGCCCTGTCGATGGCAACACCCTATTGTAGCTTGGGGCGGGCCTTCACGAATCAAGCGCGGCCCGCGCCCCCGTCAACCGCGCCGCTGACGTCCCACCGGCGTGGCTTCGCCCAGGAATTTGCGCGGATTGACCACGCGCCCATCCGCCCAGACCTCGAAATGCACGTGTGCACCGGTGGAGCGGCCGCTGGAACCGGCACGCGCGACCTGCTGGCCGGCGCGCACCAGATCGCCCACCTTCACCACCAGGCGCGAGTTGTGCGCGTAGCGGGTCACATAGCCATTGCCGTGATCCACTTCGACCACGTTGCCGTAACCGCCGCGTACGCCGGCGTAGCTGACCACGCCATCGGCCACCGACAGCACCGGGTCGCCCACGTTGGCATGGAAGTCCACGCCCTTGTGGAAGGCCGAACCACCGTCGAACGGATCGGCGCGGCCGCCGAAACCGGAGGTGATGTAGGTGTTGCGGATCGGCATCCGCGAGGGCACCGAATTCTGCTCCAGCTGATGATCGAACATCAGCGAGGCCAGCACGTTCAATTGCTGGCCGGAGGCGGAGAACTGCTGCTCCACTTGCCCGAGCGTCTCCTTGAGGTCTTTCACCGGCATGTCGCTGACCGGCTCATCGCCGCCACCGACGCCGACCGGCTCGTCGAAGTCGAACTCGCCGTCCTTCAACTTGCCCATTTCGGTCAGGCGCTCGCCCAACGCGTTGAGGCGGGTGGCTTGCGCCTGCAGCTCGCCCAGCCGGGCGGCCAGTGCATTGACCTGCGCCTGCGAGGCGCGCTGCGCCTGGGCCAGCTCGGCCTGCTGCTGCGCAACCTTGGCCTGCAGCGCCGAATTGGTCACCATGCCGGTGGCGGTGCTGGCACCGACGCCGATCAACATGCCCAGGCCCAATACCGCGCCAAGCACCACCATCGGTCGATCCGCTGCAAAGTCCTGGAACTGTCGGGCCACACGCTGCGCCCGGGTCTGCCGCGATTTGATTACAACTTTTTTCAACGCCATATGAGTGTCATGTCCAAGCCCAAGTCCAACGCACGCAACCCTTCCACTCCACAACCGGCCATCGAGGCCGCGCTGGGGGAAAAGGCTGGCGACCCCTTGCGCCGAGCCTTGTGGCTCGATGCGCTGGACCGGCAGTTGCGCCCCCTGTTACCACCTCATCTGGCGACCCGTTGCCGGTTGGCCAATGTCCGAGGCGAACAGCTCGTTTTTCTGGTGGATTCGCCGGTCTGGCATGCCAAGGTGCGGCTTGCCGAAACCCAAATCCTGGATGCCGCCCGATCCGTCGGACTGAAGGCCACCGCGGTGACCGTCAAGACCGCAACCGTGCCGCTGCATTCCCCAACGCAGCAGAACCGCGACCGTCCCAAACCTGTTTCCGAGGCGACGCACAAAGGCTTGCGCGACGCGTTGGCTTCTCTGCAGGACGTGTTACCGACCAAACGGTGAAGCCATGCCGCCCATCCGGAGCGGCCGCCAGTGCGTGAAAGCGTTGCGAAGACCGCACACGACCCGACGCATCCTAGCGGGCATGTGGCCCGCAGGAGTTAGAGAAGTCTTAAATAAATGTTAAGAACGGGCCGGAAATCCGACCTAGTTCACACCTTGAACGCCAACCAGGGCATTCCCTGACATCAGGCGTAGACAGGACTGGCGTAGGTGACCGGCGGTTGTTCGGTGCCTTCCGGGAAGCTGACCCATTCCCAGGCGGCCTGGTCGGCCAGGAGCGCACGCACCAGTTTGTTGTTGAGGGCGTGGCCGGACTTGAAGCCTTCGTAGGCGCCGAGGATGGCGCCGCCAGCCAGATACAGGTCGCCGATGGCGTCCAGAATCTTGTGCCGCACGAATTCGTTGGTGTAGCGCAGGCCGTCTTCGTTGAGCACTCGGAACTCGTCCAGCACGATGGCGTTGTCCATCGAACCGCCCAGGCCCAGATTGCGCTCGCGCATGTACTCGAGGTCGCGCATGAAACCGAAGGTGCGCGCGCGCGAAATTTCCTTGACGTACGCCGAGGTGGAGAACTCGATTTCCTGGCGCGACTGCTTGGCCGGAATCATCGGGTGATTGAATTCGATGGTGAAGCCGAGCTTGTAGCCCTCGTAGGGCTCAAAACGCGCCACCTTGTCGCCGTCGCGCACTTCTACCGTCTGCTTGATCCGGATGAAGCGCTTGGGCTTGCTCTGTTCGACGATGCCTGCCGACTGCAGCAGGAACACGAACGGGCCGGACGAGCCGTCCATGATCGGCAACTCGGCCGAAGACAGCTCGACGATGACGTTGTCCACACCCAGGCCCGCCAATGCGGACATCAGATGTTCGACGGTCTGGATCTTGGCGCCGTTGCAGGTCAGCCCGGTGCACAGCGTGGTCTCGGTGACCAGTTCGGCATCTGCGGGGACTTCGACGACCGGTTCCAGGTCCACCCGTCGGAACACCACGCCATGATCGACCGGAGCCGGCCGTAACGTCATGTACACCTTGTCGCCGCTGTGCAGGCCGACGCCGGTGGCGCGAATGGTGTTCTTGAGAGTGCGTTGCTGGGTCATATGCGAAGTCTGGATGAACAATGCAGACAGACGCTGAACCGACTGTCTAATCGCTGAGATTATCCGAATTTTAACAAGTCGCGCGTGACGGCAACCGTAATCAGTCAGTCACGCGATAACAAAAGCTGCCGGATCGGCACCGATCCGGCAGGAATGACATGACATGGCAGTGCAACCCGAAGCGGGCCCCGGGCGGGACGGGCTGCGTCACCGTAGCAACGCAGCCGACGATCCTCAGTCGGCCTGGCGGCGCAGGAACGCCGGGATATCCAGATAATCGTTGGGCAGGTCCGCCGCCGGCGTCGAGGAGCCGCCGCCGTTGTGGCTGCCGCTGCCGACCGAGTCGCTGCTCGGACGGCGCAGGCCCAGCCCCATGCTGCCACCGACGGCCTTGGACACCGCATCGCCGCTGGTGGTGTCGAAGTCGCCGAATTCCGGCTGGCCGGTGGTGGCGTTACGCACCAGCTTGATCGGCGCGCGCTGGTCCGGACGCTGGGCCTGGCGTGCAACCGCGCGGTTCAGGCCGGTGGCCACCACGGTCACGCGCACTTCGTCCTGCATGTCCGGGTCGAGCACGGTACCGACGACCACGGTGGCATCTTCCGACGCGAACGCTTCGATGGTGCGGCCGATCTCGTCGAACTCGGACATGGTGAAGTCCGGGCCGGCGGTGATGTTGACCAGGATGCCGTTGGCACCGGCCAGGTTCACGTCGTCCAGCAGCGGGTTCTGGATGGCGGCTTCGGCAGCGGCCTGCGCGCGATCGTCGCCGCGTGCCGAACCGGTGCCCATCATGGCCAGGCCCATTTCCGACATCACGGTGCGCACGTCGGCGAAGTCGACGTTGATCAGGCCCGGACGCACGATCAGGTCGGCGATACCCTGCACGGCGCCCTGCAGCACGTCGTTGGCAGCGCGGAACGCCTGGATCATGGTGGCGTTGCGGCCCAGCACGGTGATCAGCTTTTCATTGGGAATGGTGATCAGCGAATCGCAATGCTGGCTCAGTTCCTCGATGCCCTTCAGCGCCACCTGCATGCGGCGACGGCCTTCGAACGGGAACGGCTTGGTGACCACGGCCACGGTCAGGATGCCCATTTCCTTGGCCAGCTGCGCAACCACCGGTGCCGCACCGGTACCGGTGCCGCCGCCCATGCCGGCGGTGATGAAGACCATGTCCGCACCCTGCAGCGCGTCCATGATGCGCTCGCGATCTTCCAGCGCGGCCTGACGGCCGACTTCCGGATTCGCGCCTGCGCCCAGGCCCTTGGTGACGTTGGTGCCGAGCTGCAGCTGCAGCTTGGCGCCGCAGTTCTTGATGGCCTGCGAGTCGGTATTGGCGGTGATGAATTCCACGCCGTCGACGTTGGTGTTGACCATGTGCGCAACGGCATTGCCACCGCCGCCGCCGACGCCAACCACCTTGATGACCGCGTTGGGAGCCATTTTTTCAATCAGTTCGAAATGTGCCATGTCAGTGTCCTCTTGAGCCGGGATTGGGGAATGGGGATTGGGGATTCGCACAAGCGAGGGTCCCTGCCCACTCCGCACCACGGCGAGTGTTGTTGTTTGAAAGTCGGGATTCGTGTGCCGGGGCCGTAGATTCGCTGTTGCGCTCCACGGCTCGTGTCACCTACTCCTCGACGCAATGCCTGCAAATAATTTTATCGCCTACCTGCTCGCCGCTCTCTACTTAATCTTCGCAACCGCCGCCGCTTTGCCTTTCGCTCTTGCTCTTTCCAATCCCGAATCCCGACTCCCGAATCCCGGCATTCAGAATTCCCCGCGATACCAATTCTTCAATTTCTTGAACAAGCTGCCTGCGCGCCCGGTCGGAATCGATGGTCGGCGCGGGTGTTCGATCTGGCTGCCCATCAGCAGCAGGCCTACGCCGGAGGCGTGTACCGGGTTGCCGACGACTTCGCCCAGGCCGGTAACGTGCTGCGGAATGCCCACGCGCACCGGCATCTGCAACATTTCTTCGGCCAGTTCCACCACGCCTTCCATCTTCGAGGCACCGCCGGTAAGCACCATGCCGGCGCGCACCATTTCTTCGAAGCCCGAACGACGCAGTTCGGCCTGCACCATCTCGAAGATTTCCTCGTAACGGCCCTGCACCGCCTGCGCGAGTGCGTGGCGCGGCATGCGGCGCGGCGGGCGGTCGCCCACCGACGGCACCTGGATGCTTTCTTCGGCGGTGGCCAGCTGTGCCAGCGCGCAGGCGTAACGCACCTTGATCTGCTCGGCTTCCGGCGTCGGCGTGCGCAGCATGTGCGCAATGTCGTTGGTGACATGGTCACCGGCGATCGGCAACGAAGCGGTGTGGCAGATCGCGCCTTGCACGTACACCGCCAGATCGGTGGTACCGGCGCCGATGTCCACCAGCACCACGCCAAGCTCGCGTTCGTCGGCGGTCAGCACTGCGACCGACGACGCGAGCGAGGACAGCACCAGATCGTCGACCTGCAGGCCGCACTTCTGTACGCACTTGGTGATGTTGGCGGCTGCCGACTGCGCGCACACCACCAGGTGCGCATGCACCTCCAGGCGCACGCCGGTCATGCCGACCGGGTTGCGGATGCCTTCCTGCGAATCGTCCAGCACGTACTCGCGCGGAATCGCATGCAGGATGCGCTGGTCGGCCGGAATGGCCACCGCCTTGGCGGCATCGAGCACGCGCTCCAGATCGCTCCAGGTCACTTCGCCATCGCGGATCGGCACGATGCCGGGCGAGTTCTTGCACTGCACGTGGTTGCCGGAAATCGAGGCATACACCGAGCGGATCTCGCAGCCGGCCATCAGCTCGGCCTCTTCCACCGCACGCTGGATCGACTGCACGGTGGATTCGATGTCCACCACCACGCCGCGCTTGAGACCGCGCGATTCATGCGAACCGATGCCGATCACTTCGATCGGATTGCCGGGCGAGTATTCGCCGACCAGCGCAACGACCTTGGAGGTGCCGATGTCCAGTCCAACGATGAGGGATTTGTCGCCTTTGCGATTCATGTCTTAAAGCCGGGATTCGAGATTCGGGATACGGGATTGGGAAAACGCGGAAATGCCTGGGCGACGGGAGGTGCGGAAGGTGCTGCGCGATGCCGGGGCTGCGCTTTTTCCAATCCCGAATCCCCACTCTCCAATCGCTGCCGTTCGACGGTAAATCCGTTGGTGTAGCGCAGGTCGGCGCGGGCGATCGGGCGCTGTGGATCGGACAGCTGCGGCAGCACGCGGGCGAAGCGCTGCAGCCGTGCGCGTGCATCGTCGCGGCCGACCACGATCTGCACGCCATTGCTCAGCCCCAGCGACCAGCTGCCGCGCGCGTCCATTTCAAGACGCTCCACATCCAGCCCGGTCGGTGCGAACAGGGCGCGCGATTCGTTGTACAGCGCCACCACGTCCTGGGTCTTGCTGTCCGGCCCACCGAGCTGCGGCAACTTGAAATCCTTCAACAGCGGCGGGGTGCGAAACAGCCGGCCCTGCTCGGACAGCATGCGGTCGGTACCCCAGCGCGCGAACGGCTTGTGCTCGGTCACGTGCACTTCCAGCACATCCGGCCAGCGCTTGCGCACCTGCGCACTTTCCACCCACGGCAACCGCGCAATGGCGTCCTGTGCCTGCTGCAGTTTCACCGCGAAAAAGCCGGCACGCGCATACGGCAACACCACCGCACGCAACTCTTCGGCCGGCACCCGCTTGAAGTCGCCGGACACGCGCAACTTCGCCAATGGCCAGCGCTCGGCACCGACCCAGCCATTGAGCACGGCCACCACCGGCAGCGCGACCAACGCCAGCGCGAGCAACCAGGCCAGGATGCGCAGGGTGGCGTTCATTGGTGTGCTCCGCACACGGGATTCGGCATTGGGGATTGGAGATTCGTCACGGCAGCAGCAACAGCAAGGGCGCGCATCGCGTCGCTGTTGGCCAATCCCGAATCCCGAATCCCCAATCCCCGCGTCACAGCGTCTGCTCCAGCACGCGCCAGACCAGTTCTTCGAAATCGATGTCGAGTTGGCGGGCAGCCTTGGGCACCAGCGAATGGCTGGTCATGCCAGGAGCGGTGTTCACTTCGAGCAGATACAGCTGGCCGCTGCTGCCATCGCGCATCACGTCCACGCGACCCCAGCCACGGCAGCCGGCAGCCCGGAAGGCGTCCAGCGCGAGTTGGCGAATCTGCGTTTCGGCCTCGCCTTCCAGGCCCGGGCACAGGTACTGGGTGTCCTCGGCGATGTACTTGGCGTTGTAGTCGTACCACTGGCCCTTGGGCACGATGCGGATGGACGGCAACGCGGTGTCGCCGAGCACGGCGACGGTGAGTTCGTCGCCTTCGATCAATTGCTCCATCAACAGCGCACCGTCGTAGCGCGCCGCCAGGGTCACTGCTTCTTCGAGCTGCGCCTGGTCGAACACGCGGCTGACGCCGACGCTGGATCCTTCGTTGGCCGGCTTGACGATGACCGGCAACCCGATCTGCTGTGCAGCGGCATGGATTGCCTCTGCGCTGGCACCAGCAGCCAACCGCGCGTAGCGCGGCGTCGACAGGCCCAGCGACAGCCACACCTGTTTGGTACGGATCTTGTCCATGCTCAGCGCCGAGCCCAGCACGTCCGAGCCGGTATAGGGCACGCCGAAGGCTTCCATCAGGCCTTGCACGATGCCGTCTTCGCCGCCGCCGTTATGTCCGTGCAGCACGTTGAACACGCGATCGAACTGCTGCGCGACCAATGCCTTGGCCAACGCCGGAATGCCATCCACCGGCTGCGCATCGACGCCGCGCGCGCGCAGCGCTTCCAGCACGTTGCTGCCGGAATTCAACGACACCTCGCGCTCGGACGAGGTGCCGCCGAGCAGTACGGCGACGCGTCCAAAGGCTGCCGGATCGCTGGTGCGAACGTTGCCGACCAACGCGCTCATGCCTGCTCTCCGACAAACCCGTTGCTGATGATGTGCTGGGCCACGTAACCGATATCGCCGGCGCCCATCATCAACAGCAGGTCGCCGTCCTGCAGGACGTCCGGCAACACTTCGGCAAGCCCGGCGATCTGGCCGACGACCACCGGCTCGCTGCGGCCGCGCGCACGGATGGCGCGTGCCAATGCACGCGAATCGGCGCCCGGGATCGGCGCTTCGCCGGCCGGGTAGACCTCGCTCAGCACCAATGCGTCGACCGTGCTGAGTACCGCGGCAAAGGCGTCGAACTGGTCGCGGGTGCGGCTATAGCGGTGCGGCTGGAAGGCGACGACCAGACGCTTGTCCGGCCAGCCGCCACGCGCGGCGGCGAACACCGCTTCGAGTTCGCGCGGGTGATGGCCGTAATCGTCGACCACGCGCACACGTGCCCCGCTGCTGGTGGTGACTTCGCCCAGATCGTTGAACCGACGGCCGATGCCGGCAAAGTTTTCCAGCGCGCGCGCAATGGTGTCCGGCGCCACGCCGAGCTGCCAGCCGATTGCGGCAGCCGCCAGCGCATTGAGCACGTTGTGACGGCCCGGCAGTGCGAGCGTCACCGGCGTGGTGGTGCCTTCGGGCAGGCGCAGTGTAAAGCGCATCCGTGGCCCGTCCTGCACGACATCTTCGGCGCGCACGTCGGCGTTTTCGCTCATGCCGTAGCTCATCACGTGGCGCGGCGTCTTGCCGGCCAGTGCAGCCACTTCCGGGTCGTCGATGCACAGCAACGCCAGGCCGTAGAACGGCAGGCGCTGCAGGAATTCGGCGAATGCGGCCTGTACGCGGGCAAAATCGTTGCCGTAGTTTTCCAGGTGATCCGCATCGATGTTGGTGATCACCGCCATCAACGGATTCAGGCGCAGGAAGCTGCCATCGCTCTCGTCGGCCTCGGCGACCAGCCATTGGCCGCCACCGAGCTTTGCGTTGGCACCGGCAGCCAGCAGCTGGCCACCGATGACGAACGTCGGGTCTAACCCGCCTTCGCTCAACACTGCAGCCGCCAGGCTGGTGGTGGTGGTCTTGCCATGCGTGCCGGCCACCGCAATGCCGCGACGGAAACGCATCAGCTCGGCCAGCATCGCCGCGCGCGGCATGATCGGAATGCGCTGGCTGCGCGCTTCCATCAACTCGGGGTTGTCTTCGCGGATGGCGCTGGACACCACCACGCAATCGGTACCCAGCACGTTGGCCGCCGAATGGCCGCGCATCACGCGCGCACCCAGCTTGGCCAGCCGGCGCGTGGCCGCGTTGTCGGCGTTGTCCGAGCCGGACACTTCATAGCCCAGCGTCAGCATCACCTCGGCAATGCCGCTCATGCCGGTACCGCCGATGCCGACGAAATGCACGCGCGGGAACGCCCGCACCAAATCGCCACTGTCTTGCAGACGGCGGATCACGGGGCACCTCCTGCGGAGGCGCCGGGATTGGGGAGTCGGGATTGGGGATTGGTGGCGATCAACTGCGCCGAACGGTCGCCATTTACGGATGTCTGCATGCTGCCCTGTTTGTGCGTTTGCTTGTTGCGAATCCCCAATCCCGCTCGCTCTTGGACAGCCGGAGGCCGGCCATCTCCACTCCCGGCCTCTTGAAGAATGATGTCGGCGATGCGCTCGGCGGCGTCCGGCTTGGCCAGGGTGCGTGCGGCGTTGGCCATCGAGAGGCGACGAGTCGGGTCGGCGAGCAACGTCTGCAGCACCTGCTGCAAGCGCACTGCCAGGCTGTCGTCCTGCTTGAGCAGCACGGCGGCATCGGCGCCGACCAGGTATTCGGCATTGCGGGTTTGATGGTCGTCCACGGCGGCGGCGAACGGCACCAGCACGCTGCCGACACCGGCGGCGCATAGTTCGGCCAGGGTGGATGCGCCAGCGCGGCACACGACCAGATCGGCCCACGCATAGGCCGCAGCCATGTCGGCGATGAAGGGTTCGACGCTGGCGTTGACGCCTGCCTGCAGGTAGGCCGCTTCGGCTTCGGCGCGCAGCTTCTCGCCGCACTGATGGCGCAACTCGACCTCCGGGTGACCCAGTGCAGCCAGCGCTGTCGGCACCGCCTGGTTCAACACACGCGCGCCCTGGCTGCCGCCCAGCACCAGCACGCGTACCGGGCCGGTGCGGCCCACCAAGCGATCGGCCGGCGCCGGCAATGCAGCGATTTCTGCACGCACCGGGTTGCCTACCGCTTCTTCGCCAGCAAAGCTGCCCGGAAACCCGGTCAGCACGCGGCGCGCGAAACGCGACAACACCTTGTTGGTCATGCCGGGGGCGCGATTCTGTTCGTGCACCAGCAATGGCGCACCGAGCAGGCGCGCAGCCAGGCCGCCCGGGCCGGCCGCAAAGCCGCCAAAGCTGATCACCGCACGCGGACGGCGCTTGCGCAGCACGAAGCCGGCAGCGCGCACCGCGCGCATCACCCGCACCGGCGCACCGAGCAGCTTCACCACGCCCTTGCCGCGCAAGCCGCTGATGGCCAGCGTATCGATAGGAATATCGTGCTGTGGCACCAGGCGGGTTTCCATGGCGCCATCGGCGCCCAGCCAGGTCACCGGCACGCCGCGCGCGCGCAGCACCTTGGCCACGGCCAGGCCCGGGAAGATGTGCCCGCCGGTGCCGCCAGCCAGAATCATGACCGGCCGCATCATCGCAGACGACGGTGCGGGCATTTGCGCGGCATGGGCAGAAACGCTCACGCAATCCTCCCGAAGGTCGGTTCCACACGCGGTTGCATGCGGCTGGTGCCGCGCAGGATGGCTGACGCCGGCGCTACGTAGGCGGCGGCAACCGGAGGAGCGGCCGGCGCAGGCGTAGCGCCAGTGTCGCGCTGCGGCTTGTGCGCAGGCGCGTACGCCGGCGGCACCGAATCGACCACCGGCTCGGCCGGCTCAGCTGGCGAGGTGGCCGCGCCCTGCGGAGACAACTTGCTGCGCAGGCGCTCGGCGCGATCGGCTTCGTAGGACACCCGCAGCAGCACACCCATCGCAAGACAGGTCATCAGCACCGATGAGCCGCCCGACGAAATCAGCGGCAGGGTCAACCCCTTGGTCGGCAGGATGCCCAGGTTGACGCCGATCGACACGAAGCTCTGCATCGCGATCCACAGGCCGATGCCGAAGGCGATATAGCCGGAGAAATGCCGCTTCATCTCCACGCAGCGCATGCCCAGCCAGAAGGCGCGACCGACCAGCAGCGCGTAGAGCCCGATCACGCCGCACACGCCCACAAAGCCCAGCTCCTCGGCGATCACCGAGAAGATGAAGTCGGTATGCGATTCGGGTAGGTAGTTGAGCTTCTGCACCGAAGCGCCCAGGCCCACGCCGGTCCACTGGCCGCGGCCGATGGCCATCAGGGCGTTGGACAGCTGGTAACCGGAGCCCAGCTGATCCACCCACGGGTCCATGAAGGAGGTCACGCGCCGCATGCGGTACGGCTCGAAGATCACCAATGCCACCAGGGCCGGCAGCAGCAGCAGGATCGGCAGGATGATGCGCCCGATCGGCGCACCGCCCAGCACGAGCATGCAGGCGGTCACGCTCAGCAGCAGCATCGAGGAGCCGAAGTCCGGCTGCAGCAGCAACAGGCCGACCAAGAAGCCGACCACAAATACCGGTTTGAGCATCGCCTGCCAGGTCGCGTTGACCTCGTCGCGGAACCGCACCAGATAGCTCGCAAGCCAGATGATGTAGAACACCTTCACCGATTCGACCACCTGGAACCGCGACACGCCCAGGTTGATCCAGCGCTTGGCGCCATTGACGGTGCTGCCCAGGCCAGGCACGAACACCACCACGAGCAGCACAAAGCAGGCCAGCAACAGCATCTGGTTGTGCTGTTCGATGGTCTTGAGCTCGGTGCGCATCGCCCAGAACGCCAGCGCGATGCCACCACCCAGGAACAGCAGGTGGCGGGTCAGGTAATAGAACGGGCTGGCTTCCAGTTCGATCGAGCTGGACGCCACCATCACCACGCCCAGCGAGGCGAGCGTGACTGCCGCCCCGAGCAGCCACGGGTCGTAGCGGCCGCCGATGGCGTCCAGTCGTGTGGCCTGGCGGGACATGTCGTTCATCAGCGCACCTTCAACGTGGCAAGGCCGATCAGCACCAGCACCACCGAAATGATCCAGAAGCGCACGATCACGCGCGGCTCCGGCCAACCCTTGAGCTCGAAATGGTGGTGGATCGGCGCCATGCGGAACACGCGCTTGCCGGTCAGCTTGAAGCTGGCCACCTGGATCATCACCGACAGCGTTTCGATCACGAACACGCCGCCCATGATCACCAGCACCATCTCCTGACGCACGATCACCGCGATGGTGCCGAGCACTGCGCCCAGCGACAGCGCGCCGATGTCGCCCATGAACACCATTGCCGGGTAGGTGTTGAACCAGAGAAAGCCCAGCCCTGCCCCGGCGATCGCCGAGCAGATGATGATCAGCTCGCCAGCACCGGGAATCAGCGGGATTTTCAGGTATTCGGCAAACACCACGTTGCCCGAGGCATACGCGAACACGCCCAGCGCGCAGGCGACCAGCACGGTCGGCATGATGGCCAAACCATCCAGGCCGTCGGTGAGGTTCACTGCATTGGAGAAGCCCACGATCCAGAAGTAGGCGATCACCACGAAGCTCACCCCGGCCAGCGGCAGCGCGATCGACTTGAACATCGGGATGTAGAACGTGATCGCCGCCGGTACGTCGGCGGTGTAGTACAGGAACAAGCCAGCGGCCAGACCGAAGATCGACTGCAGCAGATACTTCCAGCGCGACTTCAGGCCATTGGGATCGCGTTTGACGATCTTGATCCAGTCGTCGTACCAGCCGATCGCACCGAAGCAGATCATCACTGCCAGCACCAACCACACGTAGCGGTTGCGCAGGTCGCCCCACAGCAGCACCGACAAGGTGACGGTGAGCAGGATCAGCGAACCGCCCATGGTCGGCGTGCCGGCCTTGGAAAAATGCGTTTGCGGGCCGTCCTGGCGGATCGGCTGGCCGCCCTTGAACTGGGCGAGCTTGCGGATCACCGCCGGGCCCATCCACAACGACAGGAACAGCGCGGTCAGCGCAGCCAGGATGCCGCGGAAGGTCAGATAGTTGAACAGCCCGAACAGGCTCTCCAGTTGCTGCAGCCAACGGGCCAACTCAAGCAGCATGGGATGCGTCCTCCGCCGATGCGAGCAGCGCGGTGACGACGCGGTCCATCGCGCTACCGCGCGAGCCCTTGATCAGGATCGTGATGGAGGCGACGCCCGGAAGCGCGTTGGTGGATGGCGATTGCTGTTGGTGAATCACTGCATGTTCCTGCGTATTTCCTGATCCGTGCTGCGGCACTTGCTGTTGCTGGCTGGTGGCATCGACCAGATCCGCCTGCAAGGCGTCGATCAACTCGGCGTGCGTGGCGAACACACGCCCGCCCTCGCCGAACGCGTGCGCGGCAGCGGCGCTCAGTTCGCCCAGCGCATACAACCGCTGCAGCTTGGCCGCACGTGCGCGACGCCCCGCGGCGGCATGTAGTGCCACGCCTTCGGCGCCGAGTTCGCGCATGTCGCCCAGCACCAGCCAGCCTTCGCCCGGTGCGGCGGCCAAGGCATCGATGGCCGCATCCAGCGAGCCCGGGTTGGCGTTGTAGCTGTCGTCGATCAGGACCGCGCCATTGGGCAAGGTCTGCGCGATCTGCCGGCCGGCTACCGCGCGCGCCTGCGCCAGACCGTCGGCGATCACCGGCAAGGCGATGCCGGCACCGAGTGCAAGCCCGGTTGCCGCCAGTGCGTTGAGCACGTTGTGGCGGCCTGGCAGCGGCAGCGCAATCGGCGCCTCGCCCTGCGGCGTGACCAGGGTGAACTGCGCGCCGCCGGTGTGCAGACGCAGTTGACGCGCAGTGATCTCGGCACTGGCCTGCAAGCCATAGCGCAACACGCGACGTCCCTGCACCGGCTGGCTCTGCAACTGCTGTTCGAACCACATGCCGAACGCGTCGTCGGCATTGATCACCGCCACGCCATCGGCGGGCAGCGCGGCGTAGATGGCGCCCTTGGTCCGTGCGACGCCAAGCAAGCTGCCCAGACGTTCCAGATGGGCGGGCGCGATGTTGTTGACCAACGCCACATGCGGCTGCGCAATCTCGGTGAGATAGGCAATATCGCCCGGCTTGCCGGCGCCCATTTCGTAGATCGCAAAGTCCGCATCGTCGGGCGCGGCGATCACTGCCAGCGGCAAACCGATCTCGTTGTTGCGGTTGCCCGGCGTGGCGTACACGGTGGTGCCATCCACGCGCCCGGCTTCCTGCAGGATCGACAGCAGCAGCGCCTTGACGCTGGTCTTGCCGTTGGAGCCAGTCAGCGCAAGCACACGCGTGGCGCGGTCGCGCTGCATGCCGGCGGCGATGCGCGCCAACGCCAGCTCGGTGTTGTCCACCACCACCTGCGGCACGCTCAGCGCCGGCAGCAGGCGATCGACCAGCACACCGCTGGCACCGCGCGCGACCGCCTCGGTGGCGAAATCGTGCCCATCAAAGCGTTCGCCGCGCAGCGCCACATACAGGCTGCCGTCGGCAAGCGTGCGGGTGTCGTTACCGACCGCATCGATCATGGTGTCGTCGCCGTGCAGCTCGCCGCCCGCCCAATGTGCGATCAACGACAGTGGCGTGAGCTTCATGGCCGCACTCCCAACACGGTGCGCGGCAGCAGCGCCTGCGCCGCCACGAGGGCGTCGTCGAAGGCGTGCCGCACACCGGCAATTTCCTGATACGGCTCGTGGCCCTTGCCGGCGATCAACACGATGTCCGATGGGCTGGCCATGCCGATGGCCTGATGGATCGCAGCGGCGCGGTCGCGCTGCACGATGGCGGCATCCGGTCGCGCGAAGCCGCGCAGGATATCGGCCACGATCGCATCGCCGTCTTCGCCACGCGGGTTGTCGTCGGTCACGATCGCCACGTCGGCCTTGAGCTCGGCAATCGCCGCCATCTGCGGGCGCTTGCCGGTGTCGCGTTCGCCACCGCAGCCGAATACGCAGATCAGGCGGTCCTGCGCATGCGAACGCAGGCTGCTCAATGCCTGTTCCAGCGCATCGGGCGTGTGTGCGTAATCGACCACCACCAACGGTGCGCCATGTGCGCCGCCGAGGCGGTTCATGCGGCCATGGATGGGCTGCAACTGGCCGAGCACACTGGCGATCTGCGCAGGCGCAAACTCCATCGCCCACAACGCGCCGGCCACGGCCAGCAGGTTGTCCACGTTGAAACGGCCCAGCAGCGGCGAATGCACCGGATGCACTTGGCCCTGGACATTCAACGCAAAGTTGATGCCGTTGTGGTCCAGCTGCAGTGCCTGCGCGCTCACGCTGGCGTCGGCATGCGCGCGCGAGCTCACACCGATCGCGCGCAGCGCGGGATCGAGCGCAGCGAACAGCGTGCGGCCGAAGCCATCGTCCAGGTTCACCACGGCCGCTTTCAACCCCGCGCGGGTGAACAGCTTGGCTTTCGCCGCGCCGTATTGCGCCATGTCGCCGTGGTAATCGAGATGGTCGCGGGTGAGATTGGTGAACACTGCCACGTCGAAATGCACCGCATCCACGCGGCCCTGATCGAGCGCGTGCGAGCTGACTTCCATTGCCACGGCCTGCGCACCCTCATCGCGCAACTGCGCCAACAGGGCGTGCGTGGGCAGCACCAGCGGGGTGGTGAAACCGGTCGGCACGGTCGCGCCATACAGACCGACGCCCAGCGTGCCGAGCGTGCCGGTGGGCGTACCGAGCAGCGTCAAGGCCTGCGCCAGCAGCTGCACGGTGGAGGTCTTGCCGTTGGTACCGGTGACGCCGACCATGCGCATCGCCTGCGATGGCCGGCCATGAAATTGATCGGCCATCACGCCAAGGCGCGCGCGCAAGCCAGGCACGGCAATCGCATCGGCCGGGACCGGCAGACCGTCGGGAGCCGGCGGCTCGAACAACACCGCCGCCGCGCCATTGGCGCGCGCCTGTTCGACAAAGCCCAGACCATGCGCACCGAAACCGGCGATCGCCACGAATGCATCGCCCGGGCGCACGGCGCGGCTATCCATCACCAACCCGGACACCTGCACGTCGTGCGTCAATGCCACATCCGGCAGCAACTGCGAAAGCGCCATGGAGCGGCTCACTGGCGGCTCTCCTGCAACGGCGCGGGCTGTGCTGGCGCGGCAGCCGGCGCAGGCGCCAGTGCGGTCGGAATGCCGGCAGAGACTTCATCCACCGGGTCCGGCACCAGGGCCGGATCCGGATCGGCCGATTGCGGCTTGACCACCGGCTGGCCGGTCTTGCCGGCCGCCTGTGCGGCCAGCCACGACTGGATATCGTCCGGCGGCACGTCCATCAAGCGCAGCGCGCCTTCCATCACGCGATGGAAGACCGGCGCCGATACCAGACCACCGTAATACACCTTGCCTTGCGGATCGTTGATCACGATGACGGTGGCAAAGCGCGGGCGCGTGGCCGGCACCAGGCCGGCGAACAGGGCGTTGTAATGCCCGCGCTCGTAGCCGTTGGCGCCATTCTTGCGCGCCGTGCCGGTCTTGCCGGCCACGTGGTAGCCCAGAATCGCCGCGCCCTTGGCGCCGCCCTGGGTCACCACGGTCTCCATCATGTCGATGACCTGGCGCGCCACTTCCGGCGTGATCACCTGACGGGTTTCGTTGTGCTGGCCACGCACGAAGGTCGGCGGAGTGAGCTTGCCGCCGTTGCCCAGCGTGGCGTACGCCTGGGCAATCTGCAGCGGCGTCACCGACAGGCCGTAACCGTAGGACATCGTGGTCTTGGACGGGCCGCTCCAGCGCGCCGGCTGCAGCACCACGCCGGCCGATTCGCCGGGGAACCCGCTATGCGGCGCGCTGCCGTAACCGAAGTTGCGGATCGACTGGTAGAAGGTCTGGTCGGGCACCTTGGCCGCGATCTTGGCCGCGCCGATGTTCGAACTGCGGGTGATCACGCCGGTGACGTTGAGCACACCGTTGTTGCGCGGCACATCGCGAATGGTGAAACGCCCCACCGACATGTAGCCGGGGTTGGTATCGATGACGGTGTCCTTGGTCACCACGCCGGCCGTCAGCGCGGTGGCCACGGTCAGCGGCTTCATCGTCGAACCCGGCTCGACCAGATCGGTGACCGCACGGTTGCGGCGCGCCGACGGATTGATGCCGGTGACCGAATTGGGGTTGTAGGTAGGCAGGTTGACCATCGCCAGCACTTCGCCGGTGGCCACGTCCATCACCACCATCGAACCGCCGGCCGCGTTGTTTTCGACCAGTGCGTTGCGCAGCTCCTTGTAGGCCAGGAACTGGATGCGGCGGTCGATGCTCAGCGTCAGATCCTTGCCCGGTTGCGCCGGACGCACCAGGTCCACGCTTTCCACGATGGCGCCGCGCGCATCGCGCACCACTTTCTTGGAACCGGGCTTGCCGCGCAGCCATTCGTCGAATGCCAGCTCCAGGCCTTCCTGGCCGCGGTCGTCGATGTTGGTGAAGCCCAGCACATGGGCCATCGCCTCGCCTTGCGGATAGAAGCGGCGGAACGCGCGCTGCGAGAACACACCAGGAATCTTCAGGTCGACAATCGCATGCGCCTTGTCCGGATTGATCCGGCGCTGCAGGTACATGAATTCCTTGCCGGCCTTCTGTGCCAGCTTGGCGTTCAACTCGTCCAGCGGCTGCCCGAGCGCTTTTGCCAGCTCGGGAATGCGGTCCGGGTTGCGCAGCAGTTCCTGCGGATTGACCCAGATCGATTCCACCGGCGTGGACACCGCCAGCGGCTCGCCGTTGCGGTCGGTGATCATGCCGCGCGAGGTGGCGATGGGCAGTTCGCGCAGGTAACGCGCTTCGCCCTGACGCTGGTAAAAATCGCGATTGACCAGTTGCACGTAGGCCGCGCGGCCGATCAGCGTCACCGAGCACAGGCCAAGCGCGATACCGACCAGGGTCAGGCGACCACGGAGGTTAAAATTGCTACGGGGGCGGTTGCGGCCGGTTTTCATGGCGCACCTCCGTGTGCGCCACCCTGCGGGCAGCTGCGCTGTGCAAAACGGCTGTCCTGCCGTTTTGTCATGGCGGCACCTGCATAAGCGCCACCCTGCGGGCAGCTGCGCTGTGCAAAACGGCTGTCCTGCCGTTTTGTCATGGCCGCACCTGCATAAGCGCCACCCTGCGGGCAGCTGCGCTGTGCAAAACGGCTGTCCTGCCGTTTTGTCATGGCCGCACCTGCATAAGCGCCACCCTGCGGGCAGCTGCGCTGTGCAAAACGGCTGTCCTGCCGTTTTGTCATGGCCGCACCCACATAAGCGCCACCCTGCGGGCGGCTGCGTCGTGCAACGCGGTTGTCCTGCCGCAAGCTCATGGGCGCACCACCACGATGTCGTTGGTCTCGGGGAACTTCATCCCGATGCGCGCACGTGCGACCTGGTCGACCCGGTTGCTTTCCGCCCAGGTGGCCTGCTCCAGCTGCAGCCGGCCGAATTCGATATTCAATTCGTCGCGCGTGTGCTCGAGCTTGGACAACTGCACGAACAGCTTGCGATGCATGTGGCGCATGTACACCACACCGATCGCCGAGGCGATGCTGCAGGCAAGCAGCACGACGAGCAGCAAGCGGCTCATGCGGCGTCTCCTTGAGACGCCGGGATTGGGGATTGGGGATTTGGGATTCGCTTGGAGCGCTCTTCCAATCCCGAATTCCGAATCCCGACTCCCAGCTTTTCAGCTACCCGCAACACCGCGCTGCGGGCACGCGGATTGACGATCAATTCGGCGTCGTCGGCCTTGATCGCGCCGCTCACCAGCTGCAGCGCGGGAACGAACGGCTGGGCTTCGGGCAAGCGGCGGTTGCTCGGCGGGGCCTTGGCATAGCGGGCCATGAATTGTTTGACGATGCGATCTTCCAGCGAATGGAAGCTGATCACCGCCAGCCGGCCGCCCGGCTTGAGCGCGTCCAGGGCGGCGTCCAGCCCGGCTTCCAGATCGGCCAGCTCGCGGTTGATGTGGATGCGGATGGCCTGGAAGCTGCGTGTGGCCGGGTGGGTCTTGCTGTCGCCGCGCGGCATCACCGACGCGATCAGGTCGGCCAGTTGTGCAGTGCGCAGCAGCGGCTGTTCGGCGCGCCGCGCCACGATGGCGCGCGCGATGCGGCGGCTCTGGCGTTCTTCGCCATAGGTCCACAGCACATCGGCGATCTCGCGCTCGCTGGCCTGCGCCAGCCACTGCGCCGCGCTCTGGCCGTTGTCCGGGTCCATGCGCATGTCCAGCGGGCCGTCCTTGCCGAAACTGAAACCGCGCCCGGCCACGTCCAGCTGCGGCGAAGACACGCCCAGGTCCAGCAGGATCCCGTCGACGGTGGCCGCGGCCACCACCTGGCCGAGTCCGGCAAAACTGCCGCGATGGATGGACACGCGCGCATCGCCACCGAAGCTTTGTTCGGCCACCGCGATCGCTTCGGGGTCCTTGTCCATCACCAGCAGTCGACCTCCCGGGCCAAGGTGTTCCAGCACGCCGCGTGCGTGCCCGCCACGCCCGAACGTGCCATCCAGATACGTTCCGTTTTCGGTCACTTGCAGGCCATCCAGAACCTGCGTGTACAGCACCGGCACATGCGCCGCCGGCGGCTGCGACACCGGGTGACCGGGCTGCGCTTCACCGCGCATCCGGGCACCCCGGCTCACAACCTGAGATCGAGCAATTCATCGCCCAGATCCCCGTCAGACAATGTCTGCTGGATCAGTGCGCGATGTGCCTGCTCGCTCCAGAGTTCGAACTTGTCGCCCATGCCCAGCAGCACGGCCTTTTTTTCGATGCCCACCGCATTGCGGTGGCTGGCCGGAATGCTCAGACGGCCGTTGGCGTCCAGCTCCAGCACGGCGGATGAACCCACCAGCTTCTGTTGCAGCGTGCGGACCACGCGCTGGGTATTGGGCTTGGACATCACGTCGTCGCGCACCCGCTCCCACTCCTTTTCCGCATATAGCCACAGGCATCCGGCTTCGAAGGGGTTGTAGGTGAGGACCAGGCGATTGCCGCTGACACGCGCAACGAGGTCGCGGTATGCGGTTGGCACCGCCATACGCCCCTTGTCGTCCACCGTGATGGCAGTCTCGCCCTGAAACACCGAATGCAACCTCGAATACCCGCTGGGGGATCATTGAACCACGAAAAACCACAAAACACCTGGTTTTCCCTCCGTTGCCCACCTTAGCAGTGCGTCAAAGGTTGTCAACAGTTTTCAAGACCACAAATCGCCAGTTGCATCAATGAGTTGCGGCACTCTTTAGAGACTTGTTCAAAGGTTATCCACAAGTTGCTGTTTCGTCTCATATTTTGAGATTGAACGGAAATTCAGGGCGGTGAAGGCCATGTAAACCCGACTGCCGTCTCACTTCACATTGCGCCAGCTACGTATCCCAACTGCGCAAACAAGATGACAATCGGCGGCATGTGCTTGGTCGCTCTCGCCTGGAAAGCCCACCCGCGCTGGCGTTTGCTGCTGGTGGGCAACCGCGACGAATTCCATGAACGTCCCACTGCGGCACTGGCGAGCTGGGCGGCGCCGGCCGACAACATGCTGGCCGGCCGCGACCTACGCTCCGGTGGCAGTTGGGTTGGCCTGGGTCGGGACGGACGCGCTGCGGTGGTCACCAACGTGCGTGACCCGCTCGCCACGGCCTCGGGGCGCTCGCGCGGGCATCTGATCGCCGACTATCTGTCCGGCAGCCTGAGCGCTACTGCCTACGGCAACGCACTGGCCGGTGCCGCCCACGAGTTCCCACCTTTCAACCTGTTGCTGTGCGACGCCGACCGTTGCGAGCACCTGAGCAACCACCCACCGCTGGCACGGCGACTGGCTGCGGGCATCCATGGCATGTCCAACGGACCGCTGGATGCGCCGTGGCCCAAGACCGCCGCGCTGACCAGGGTGCTGCACCGCTGGTGCGCCAGCGGCGAGGAAGACCTGCAGCCGCTGTGGGCCGCCCTGGGCAACCCGGCCATCGCCCCCGACGCTGCGCTACCGCAGACCGGCGTGGACCTGCCCACCGAACGCCTGCTCTCGGCCGCCTTCATCAGCGGCCCCAGCTACGGCACCCGCGCCAGCACCATCGTTGCGGCAGACCATCACGGCCACGGCTTCATCCACGAACGACGCTTCGGGCCGAATGGGAGTTTCCAGGGCGAGACACGCCTGGAGATCCCTGGCTCGCGTTGACAAGCCACAGTCATGCGCATAGCGTGCGCATAACCAGGAGCCAATGCATGAATCGCTATTACGACGTTTCAGCGCAGAAGAAGCCGCTGAATCTGACCATCAATGCCGACCTGGCGGCGCAAGCCCGCGCGATGACTGGCAACCTTTCGGCAAAGGTGGAAGAGTTGCTGGCCGAGTACGTCACCAAGGAACGCGACAACCACAGCGCCAGAGCGCTTGAGCTGCAACGCGCCGCGAGCGAATGGAAGGTCTTCACTGAAGCGCACGGCTCCTTCGCCGACGAGTTCTCCACGCTATGACCGACCAGTTCGATGTCTATGCCAATGTCGGCCAGAACAAGAACATCCCGTACGTGGTGGTGGTCCAGTCGAAGATCTTCGACGCCTCTCCTCGCCGCGTCGTCGTGCCCCTGGTCATTAAGTCCGGCCACTCCCCGACCCCATCCCGTTTCACCCCGGAACTCACCGTCGCCGGCCACAGCGTCATCCTGCAGCCTCTGGAAATGACCTCGGTGCCGCTGGCCGTGCTCAACAAACCTGCCGGCACATTGAAGGACCAAGGCCAGATCATCATCGACGCCCTGGACGAGCTATTCACCCGCTCGTTCGGTTAAGCGCAAAACAGAAAAACGCGTCAAGCAAGGCCGCAGCAACGCACACAGCGTTCGCCGCGAGGGCAAAGCCCAAGCCAAGCAGTAAAGATCGAAGCAGCAATCGCATTGATCGCAGACAGCCGAAAGCACCAGACAACTTACCGAGTGCAAGCCCTCTTGAATCAAGGGGCGCGGCGACAACCGCGGGGATGTGGCAGACCCGGAGCGGGACCCGCGTCTTGTACCGCCTGCAGCGGTACCAAGCGTGGGCGCCTTCGAGAAGGGCGAACGCCCGAATGAAGGCGGCGACGCGTCGCGAGAGCCTCGACCAACGACCTACGCCTCGACCAACTGCCTACCTGCAAGCCCCCTTGAGTCAAGGGGGCGCGGCGACAGCCGCGGGGATGTGGAATGCCCGGAGCGGGACCCGCGTTTTGTATCGCCTGCGGCGGTAAAAAGCGTGGGCGCCTTCGAGAAGGGCGAACGCCCGAACGAAGGCGGCGGAGCCGGCCGATAAGCCGGGTTCTGTCGTGGACAGTCATTCGTCTAGGCGCTACGTCACCGCAGCGCTCAAGCAACCTACCCGGATCCAGCGCGGGCCACGCCAATGGATCCCTATTTGGTCTTGCTCCAGGTGGGGTTTGCCGTGCCGGTCCGTTACCGGACTCGCGGTGCGCTCTTACCGCACCATTTCACCCTTACCGGCTCCCCGAAGGGAACGTAGGCGGTATCTTTCTGTTGCACTGTCCGTCGGCTTGCGCCGCCCAGGCGTTACCTGGCACCTTGCCCTATGGAGCCCGGACTTTCCTCGGCACTCTTGCGAGTGACGCGACTGTCTGGCCGACTCCGCCGGGGCGCATTCTACGCTATCGCTGCAGTGCAAAACGGCGCGGCGATTTCACGCTGGCCGTTGCCTTGTAGGAGCGCACCCGTGCGCGAAAGGGGGTACCGACCCGCCACCGTCGCGTCCAGGCATGCTCCTGGGATGACCGCATTAGCCGCCATACAACGCCTTCCGCGGCGCGCCAGTCAGCTCGGCGGCGAGCTTGGCGGCGGTGGACGGGGGCAGGTGCTCGGCGAGCTTGGCGTAGACGCGGCGGCCTTCGGCGAGCTGGCCGTCGGCAGCGTCGGCGGCGCCCTGCACCATCACCACGAACTCGCCCTTGCGCTGGTTGTCGTCGGCTTCGACCTGGGCCTGCAGCTGCGCCAGGCTGCCGTCGAGCACGGTTTCGAACAGTTTGGTCAGTTCGCGGGCGATCACCGCCGGGCGGTCATCGCCGAAGGCCAGGCGCAGGTCGGCCAACGATTCGACGATGCGGTGGGACGACTCGTAGAACACCAGGGTGCGGGTCTCGCCGGCCAGCCGCGCCAGGCGCTCGCGGCGGGCGGCGCTCTTGGCCGGCAGAAATCCCTCGAAGCCGAAACGGTCGCTGGGCAGGCCGGCCACGCTGAGCGCGGCGATCGCCGCACAGGCGCCCGGGACCGGGCTGACCTTGATGCCGGCCGCACGGGCGGCGCGCACCAGCTTGAAACCGGGGTCGCTCACCAACGGGGTGCCGGCGTCGCTGACGATGGCCAGCGACTCGCCTTCGCGCAGGCGCGCCACGATGCGTTCGGACATGGCGTCTTCGTTGTGGTCGTGCAGCGCCAGCAGCGGGCGGTCGATGCCGAAATGGCCGAGCAACTGGCGGGTATGGCGCGTGTCTTCGGCGCAGATCGCGGCCACGCCACGCAACACCTCCTGCGCGCGCGGCGACAGGTCGGCCAGGTTGCCGATCGGCGTGGCGACCACGTGCAGGGTTCCAGGGGACGTCATCAGCGGTTTTCCGGGGGCAAAGGGTAGAATCGTAGCGTTTTTAACGGTCCGCCCCGGCGGCCCCTGTCCAATGGATCTGAAATGAACAAGCGTGTTGCAAGGATCTCTGCCCTTTCGCTGATGGTGATGCTGGCCGCAGGTTGCGCCACCAGCAGCGTCACGCCGACCGCCTCGCCGACGCAGAGCGCAGCGCTGGCACTGCTGGATCAGGGCAAACCGCGCGACGCCGCGCAGCAGTTGGAAGCCGAAGCCGCCAGTGCCAGCGGCGCGCAGCGCAGCCGGTTGCTGGCGGCCGCGGCGTTCGGCTGGCACGACGCCGGTGACGATGCGCGGGCCCGCACGCTGCTGGCGCAGGTCAACCCACGCCACCTGAGCGGCGAGGAGCGGGCCCGCTTCGGGCTGCTCACCGGCGAGCTGGCGGTGCTCGACAAGCAGGGCGCGCAGGCGTTGCAGGCCCTGGGCGACAGCCCGCAGGGGCTGACCCAGCCGCTGCAGACGCGCTGGCTGGTGGCACGCGCTGCGGCGCTGGAAGCCACCGGCGACCTGTTCGGCGCCGCAGCCGACCGCGCGCGTGCCGATGCCAGCCTGACCGGCACCGTGCGCAGCGACAACCAGCGCGCGATCGTGCGCCTGCTTGCCGCGCTCGACGACGCCACCCTCAAGGGCCGCACCGCTGCACTGCCGGCCGGCGACCCGTTGTACAACTTTGCCGGGCGCGCGTTGATCAGCCGTGGCCTGGCGTTGCCGCGCGCCTTCGAGCGCGATGCGCAGTGGGGCTTCGACACCAGCAAGCGCCCGCCGGCCGAGCGCGATGGCTACCGCCCACCGGTCAAGCTGGGCGTGCTGCTGCCGATCACCGGCAACCTGGCCACCGCCGCCGCGCCGGTACGCGATGGCCTGCTGGCCGGCTACTACGCCGAAACCCGCCGCCGCCCGGAAGTGCAGTTCTTCGACACCGCCGGCACCCCGGCCGGCGCCAATGCCGCCTACGACAAGGCAGTCAACGCCGGGGTGGATTACGTGGTCGGCCCGTTGGGGCGCGACGAGGTCAGCGCGCTGTTTGCGCGCGGCCAGTTGGCGGTGCCGGTGCTGGCGCTCAACCGCCCCACCGACAACAAGGCCCCGCCCACCGGCAGCGCAGGCTTCTCGCTGGCGCCGGAAGACGACGGCATCATGGCCGCCGAATACCTGCTCTCGCGCGAACGCCGCAACGTGCTGATCGTCGGCACCAGCGACGACAACGGCAAGCGCACCATCAAGGCCTTCCGCGACCGTTTCAGCGAACGCGGCGGCACGGTGGCCGGCAGCATCAGCGTGGCCGATGCGCCGGGCGATATCGGTGCGCAGTTGCGCAATTACGGCACTGCCGATGCAGTGTTTCTGGCAGTGCGCGGCAATACTGCGCGTGCGCTGGCGCCGCAGCTGGCGTTGGCCGGGTTCGCCGGCAAATCGCGCGTGGGTACCTCGCAACTGGTGGCCGGCACCGGCAAGGTCGAAGACGATCTGGCGCTGGATGGCATCGTCTACCCGAGCGAAACCTGGACCGCCCTGGGCGTGTCCGGCCTGCCGGCGGTCAGCCAGGTGGCCAGCACCCTGCCCAGCGCACGCGGCCCGGCCGCCCGCCTGTTCGCGTTCGGCTACGACGCCTGGAAGATCACTGCGTACCTGGAAAAACTCGCCACCGGCACCGATGGCGGCCTGCGCGGCGCCACCGGCACCCTGCACCTGGATGGCTTCGGCAATGTGTTGCGCACGCCGGCCTGGTCCACCTTCAGCGGCGGCCGCCCGACGCCGATCGCCGACGGCCGCTGAGCCATGCCGGCAGCGCGTCAGCAGCGTGGTGCGGCGGTCGAGGCGGCCGCGCGCGCGTTGCTGGAGCAGGCCGGGCTGCGGCTGGTGGTTGGCAATGCCAACTACCGTGGCGGCGAACTGGATCTGGTGATGCGCGACGGGCCAGCGCTGGTATTTGTGGAAGTGCGTTACCGGCGCGACGACCGCTTCGGCGGCGGTGCGGCATCGGTGGACTGGCGCAAACGTCGCAAGCTGCTGCTGGCCGCGCAGTTGTTTCTTGGCGCCCACCCGACCCTGGCCGCGCTGCCGTGCCGCTTCGATGTGGTCGATGCCAGCGGCGAACCGCCGGTATTGCACTGGATCCGCGACGCGTTCCGCGCCGACGATTGCTGACCGCCACCGACGCTCACGCCAACGTTTTTATGCCAACCGTCATGACCCACGCAGCCGTGCCATTGGCGCTGTGGTGCGCCAGTGAACGCGGCCGCATCTCGCCACGCCTGCTCGCGGCCGGCGTGGCGGCGGCGACGCTGCCCGATGCCGATGTGCTGGCGTTCGCGCTGCACATTCCCTACGCCGATGCGTTTGGTCATCGCGGTGCCAGCCACTCGCTGTTGTTCGCCGCAATCGTGGGGTTGCTCGGCGTTGCGTCACATCGCCTGTTGCGCGCGGATGCCGTGCAGGCGTCTGTGTTTTTGTTCGTCTGTGCCGCCTCTCACCCGCTGCTGGATGCGATGACTTCCGGCGGCCTGGGCGTGGCACTGGGCTGGCCGTGGAGCCAGACACGCTGGTTCGCACCATGGCGGCCGATCCGGGTGTCGCCATTTGCCACCGGCTTCTTCAATGCGCGTGGCCTGAGCACGCTGCTCTCCGAGCTGCGCTGGGTCTGGCTGCCGCTCACCGTCGCCGTGCTGGGGTGGAAATGCATCCAGCGCGCGGCACCACAGGATCGCAAGTCATGACCGATGTACTTCCCACCGCACTTGCCGAGGTATTGGCCACGCGCCTGGGTACCGATGGCTGGTTGACCGGCGACGATGCGCGCCGCCGCTATGGCGAAGACGATTCGCGCCGCTGGGCATTGCCTGCCGCAGTGGCGTTGCCGCGCGACACCGATGAGGTGGTGGCGATCGTGCAGGCGTGCCGTGCGCACGGCGTGCCGATCGTGGCGCGCGGCGCCGGCACCGGCACCACCGGCGCGGCGGTGCCGTTTTCCGGCGGCGTGGTGGTGTCGATGGCGCGCATGAACCAGATCCTGGCACTGCGTCCGCAAGACCGCTGCGCGGTGGTGCAACCGGGCGTGCTCAATGGCGACCTGCAGCAGGCGCTGCAGCCGCACGGATTGTTCTGGCCGCCGGATCCGTCCAGCGCGGAGATCTGCAGCGTCGGCGGCAATCTATCCACCAACGCCGGCGGCCCGCGCGCGGTGAAATACGGCGCCACCCGCGACAACGTGCTCGGCCTGGTGGCCGTCACTGGCACCGGCGAGGTGATCCGCTGCGGCGGTGCGTATACCAAGAATTCCACCGGTTACGACCTCACCCACTTGCTGGTGGGCAGCGAGGGCACCCTGGCGATCATCGTCGAGGCGACCTTAAAGCTGACCCCGCGCGCAATCGCGCAAGCCGGCCTGCGCGCGCTGTATCGCGATGCCTCCAGCGCCGCAGCCGCAGTGTCGCGGCTGATGGCACAACCGACCACGCCGACCATGCTGGAATTCATGGATGCCAGCGCGATTGCGCTGCTACGCCGCAATGGCAGCGACGTACCCGACGCCGGCGCCATGCTGTTGATCGAAGCCGACGGCGATCACGACACCTTGCCCTACGCGCTGCAAGTCCTGCACGAGGCGGCCGATGGCCAGGGCGTACTGGGCCTGGACGTGGCCGCCGATGGCAGCGCGCGCGACAGGTTGTGGGCCGCACGCCGTGCCTTGTCGCCGGCCTTGCGCACCATCAAGCCGGGCAAGATCAATGAGGACGTGGTGGTGCCGGTGTCGCGCATTCCCGAACTCGTCGCCGGCGTGGAAGCACTCGCTGCGGAATTCGCGCTGCCCATCGTCGCCTTCGGCCATGCCGGCAACGGCAACTTGCACGTCAACATCATGTACGACCCGGCCGATGCCGACGAAGATGCCCGCGCACACGCCGCCCTGCCACGGCTGTTTACGCTGGTGCTGGCGCTGGAGGGCACGCTCTCCGGCGAACACGGCATCGGCGTGGCCAAGCGCGATTTCATGAGCCAGGCGTTCAATCCAGCCACGCTGGCGGCCATGCGCGCGATCAAGGCGGCGCTGGACCCGGATGGCATCTTGAATCCGGGGAAGGTGTTGCCACCCGCCTAGCGATGCGCAGGACTCATCGCGTGCCCCCGATAAACCGCAGCCCCACGCCCGGCTCGGTGACGATGTAGTGCGGGTCGGCGGCGTCGTCCTGCAGTTTCTGGCGCAGTTTGCCGACCAGGATGCGCAGGTAGTGGGTGTCTTCTTCGTGGGTGGGGCCCCACACTTCGCGCAGCAACTGCGGCTGGGTGACCACGCGGCCGGCGTGTTTGAGCAGCAGTGCGAGCAAGGCGTATTCCTTGCGGCTCAGCGGCACGGCCTCGCCGTGCAGGGTGACCTCGCGCAGGCCCAGATGGATATGCAGCCGGCCGTCGTCGAACACGCTTTCTTCCACCGTGCTGCCGGCACCGGCCTGGCGCAGCAGCGAGCGGATGCGGGCCATCAATTCCTGCACGCCGAAGGGCTTGGTGACGTAGTCGTTGGCGCCGGCATCGAGCGCGGCGACCTTTTCGGTTTCGCCGGCGCGCACCGTGAGCATGATCACCGGCACGTTGGACCACTGGCGGATCTCGCGCAGGACTTCATGCCCATCGCGATCGGGCAGGCCGATGTCCAGCACCACCAGTTCGGCGCCCTGCCCGGCCAGCAAGGCCAGGCCTTCTTCGCCGGTGCCGGCCTGCAGCACGCGATAGCCCTGTGCACGCAGGCTGATGTCGAGAAAACGACGGATCTGCGGCTCGTCGTCGACGATCAGCACGCGGGCGGGCGGGATGGCGGTGAGGTCAGTCGGCATCGGGGCGAGGTGGCGCGGCGGGAACGAGCAACGGCAGCGTAATGCGGATTGTGGTGCCGTGACCATGCGCGCCTGCCAATGCCTCCACGCTGCCCCCGTGCGCGCCGATCATGCCCTGGCAGATGGCAAGACCCAAGCCGGTGCCGTTGCGCCCGCGGTCACCGCGCTCCACGCTGTAGAACATGTCGAAGATCCGCGCGCGCTCGTCTTCGGGAATACCCGGCCCCTGGTCGCCGATGTCGATCTGCAGCGCGCCGGCGCGCAGCTGCGCGTGCACGGTCACCGGCACGCCGGCTGGCGAAAATTTCGCCGCATTTTCCAGAACGTTGAAGATGGCCTGTTCCACCAGCGCCGGGTGCACCCAGATCGCCGGCAGGTCGGCGGCCAGGTCCAGTTGCAGGCGCACCTCCGGCTGGTAGCGCTGCAGGCGGCGGGTGGCCGAGCCGATCAATTCATCGACGCCGATCCAGTCGCGATTCAAGGTCAGGCCGGTGTGGCCGAGCCGGGTCATGTCGAGCAGGTTCTGGATGTAGCGATCCAGTCGCTCGCCTTCGAGCTGGATGGTGTCGAGCAGGCTGTGGCGGTCGTGCGCGTCCATCGCATCGCCGTAGCTGGCCAGGCTGCTGGCCGAGCCGATCATCGAGGCCAGCGGCGAGCGCAGATCGTGCGAGACCGACGAGAGCAAGGCAGAACGCAGGCGCTCGGTTTCGCCGCTGACGCGTGCGCCTTCCAGATCGGCGACCAGGCGCGTGCGCAGCGCGGCCTGGCCGATGTCTTCCACCATCGCTTCGGCCAGGCGGCGTTGCTCCAGGCCGGGCCGTTGCAGGGTCTGCCGAAGGCGCAGCGCGGCCACACCCAGCGTGCCGCGCTCGTGGCGCACCGGCAGGCACCACCATTGCGCGCCGGCCAGGGTATCGGTGAAGCGGCCGGCCGGTTGGCCGTGGCGCTGGGTCCAGTCTGCGGCGCTGCGATCGAGCGCACCGAAGCTGGCGGGTGCGTCGCTTTCGCGCTGCTCCAGGCGTAGCCAGACGTCGGCATCCAGCGCAGTGGTCAGCGCGCGACGGCCGGCTTCTAGCACCTGACCCAGATCGGCCGCGGTGCTGAGCTGGCGGCCCAGCGCCTGCAAGGCGTTGGCATGCGCATTGGCCGCGCGCAAGGCCAGTACCTGGCTGCGCAGGCGCGAGGCCAGCCGGCCGGCGACCAACGCGGCGATCAGGAACATGCACACCGTCACCACGCCCTGGCGCGCGCTGATCTGCAAGGTGAAACGCGGTTCGATGAAGAAGAAGTTGTAGGCGACAAAACTCAGCAATGCGGCAACCACCGCCGCAGCCATGCGTGTGCGCGAGGCCACCAGCACCACCGCGACAATGAACACCATCGACAGGTCGTCGATATCGGTCCAGCGTTGCAGCAACCACGCCACCCCCACCGCACTGGCTGCCGCGATCGCAGCGAACGCCATATCGTAACGCTGCAGCCATTGGCGCGGGTTACGCCAGCGCTGGCGCGCACGTGCGCGCGCATCGGCGGAGCTGACGATGACCAATTCGTAATGCGCGCCACGTTGCAGCAATTGCTGGGTCAACGTGCGGTTGAACATGCGCGCCAGCGGGCGCTCGCGGGTGCGCCCCAGCACCAGGGTGGAAATGCCGTTTTGCGAAGCGAAATCCAGCAAGGCATCGGCCACGTTGGTGCCGTGCAGCAGCGCGCTGTCGCCACCGAGACGATGGGCGAGCGCGAATGCGCGATCGATTTCCAGCTGCCAGGCCGCATCGGTCACGGTGCGGGTCTGGACGGTGACCACCGTCCACGGTGCATCGCGCCGCTCCGACAGGCGCCGCGCCACGCGCACCAGATAATCCGAGCTGCCACGGCCATCGATGGCCACCACCACGCGGCGTCGCAACGCAGCGGTGCCAGGCAAGCCGCGCGCGGCCTGGGTATCGCGCAGATCGCTGTCGACGCGGTCGGCAGCGGTCTGCATCGCCAGCTCGCGCAACGCGGTGAGGTTGGAAGGCGAGAAAAACGCCTGCAACGCCTGCGTGGCCTGCTCGGGCAGATACACCTTGCCCTGCTGCAGGCGCTCGATCAGTTCGCGTGGCGGCAGGTCCACCAGCACGATGTCGCGCAGGCGGTCGAACACGGCATCGGGCACGGTCTCGGACACGCGCACGCCGGTGATGCGCAGCACGATGTCGTTGAGGCTTTCCAGGTGCTGGATGTTGACCGTGGTGTAGACGTCGATGCCGGCATCGAGCAACTCCACGATGTCTTGCCAGCGCCGCTCATGGCGGCTGCCGGGCACGTTGCGGTGCGCCAGCTCGTCGATCAGGGCCAGCCGCGGTTTGCGTGCCAGCAGTGCATCCAGATCCAGTTCTTCCAGCATGCGGCCCTGGTAACTGACCCGGGCGCGCGGCAGCAGCGGCACGCCTTCCAGCAGCGCCGCGGTTTCGCTGCGCCCGTGCGTCTCCACCACGCCGGCCACCACATCCATGCCCTGGCGCAGGCGCTCGCGCGCCCGCGACAACATGGCGTAAGTCTTGCCGACTCCGGGCGCGGCGCCCAGGAACACCGTCAGCCGCCCACCATGTTCGCGCTGTAATTCGCCGATCAGGGCGTCGGCTTGCTGGGTGCGGGCATCGGACATGCGGGAATGGACAGTCGGGGATTGGGAGTGGGCGAAGCGGGGCCCGGGACCCGGGACCCGGGCCCCGGAAGAGCCTACCGCGCAATGCTGCATGATGACTGCGTTGGCAGGTAGCACGCTTGGCAACAAGCAAATGCGTAATCCTGCAGTTACTGCTTCGGCATTTCCCGGGTCCCCGGTCCCGGGTTCCGGCCCCCGGCCTCATCCAACGCGAGGTTCAAAGCCAACACATTCACCCGCGGCTGCCCAAGCAGCCCGAACTGGGGCGCTTCGGTCGCCGCCTGCACCAGGGCGGCAACGCGTTGCTCGGGCCAGCCGCGTGCGGCGGCCACCCGGCGGATCTGTACCTGGGCGCCGGCCGGGCTCAGGTGCGGGTCCAGGCCGCTGCCGGATTGGGTCAGCAGCTCGCCCGGTACGGCTTCAGGGGCGATGCCGTCGCGTGCGGCCACTTGTGCACGCGTGGTCGCGATACGGGCCAGCAAATCGGGATTGGAGCGGGCCTGGTTGCTGCCGGCCGCGGCGGTGAGGTCGTACTTGGCGGCCGACGGACGCGGCTGGAAATAGCGCGCATCGGTGAACGGCTGGGCCACCAAGGCCGAACCAACCACGCGCGCATCGACGCGCACCAGCGAACCGGTGGCCTGCTCGGAGAACAGCGCACCGGTGATGCCGGTGGCGATCAGCGAGTAGGCCAGGCCCAACCCGAACAAGATGAACACCGCGAGCATCAGCGAACCGCGCAGAATGCCGCCGTCGCGTAATGGCAAGGAAGAAGACATGGACATGTTCCCGGAAGTAGAAAGGGGCATCACGCGTGGCTCAGGCACCGAGGACGGCAACCAGCGCCAGATCGATCACTTTGATCGCCGCGAACGGCAGCAACACGCCGCCCACGCCGTAAATCAGCATGTTCCGGCGCAGCAGCGCGGTGGCGCTGGAAGGACGAAAACGCACCCCGCGCAACGCCAGCGGAATCAATGCCGGAATGATCAACGCATTGAAGATCAAGGCCGCCAGCACCGCATGACGCGGGCTGGAGAGCTGCATCACGTTGAGCGCTGCCATCGACGGGATGGCGGCTGCAAACAGCGCCGGCAGGATCGCGAAGTACTTGGAAACGTCGTTGGCCAGCGAGAAGGTGGTCAACGCGCCACGCGTGATCAGCTGCTGCTTGCCCACTTCCACCACCGCCAGCAACTTGGCCGGATCCGAATCCAGATCCACCATGTTGCCGGCTTCCTTGGCCGCCTGGGTGCCGGAGTTCATTGCCAGGCCCACATCGGCCTGCGCGAGCGCCGGGGCGTCGTTGGTGCCGTCGCCGACCATCGCCACCAGCCGTCCGCCCGTCTGTTCGGCACGGATGCGTGCCAGCTTGTCTTCCGGGCGGGCCTGGGCGATGTAGTCGTCCACGCCGGCTTCGGCAGCGATCGCCGCCGCGGTGAGCGGGTTGTCGCCGGTGATCATCACGGTCTTGATGCCCATCGCACGCAACTGCGCGAATTTTTCCTTGATGCCCTGCTTGACCACGTCGCTCAACTCGACCACACCGAGCACATGACGGCCTTCGGCCACCACCAACGGCGTGGCACCGCCACGTGCGACGTCCTCGATGCGGCCCTGCAATTCCGGCGAGACCGTCGCGCCCTGCGCCTGCACATACGCCACGATCGCATCGCCGGCGCCCTTGCGGATGCTGCGCCCACCGATATCCACGCCGGACATGCGCGTCTGCGCGGTGAACGCGATGAAATGCCCACCCTCGGCTTCCACTGCGACCGCACCTTGCTGACGCGCCAGCTTGACGATGGACTTGCCTTCCGGTGTGGGGTCGGCCAGCGAGGCGAGCATGGCCGCATCGCGCAGTTGTGCACGGTCGACGCCGGCCAGCGGATGGAATGTGGTGGCCTGGCGGTCGCCGTAGGTGATGGTGCCGGTCTTGTCGAGCAGCAGCACATCCACGTCGCCGGCCACTTCCACGGCCTTGCCCGATTTGGCCAGCACATTGGCCGACAGCGCGCGGTTCATGCCGGCGATACCGATCGCCGGCAACAGCCCGCCGATGGTGGTCGGGATCAGGCACACCAGCAATGCGATCAGCAGCAGCGGATCCAGCGTGACGCCAACAAAGCCCGCGATCGCCGGCAACGATGCCACCACGATCAAGAACGTCAGCGTCATCGCGGCCAGCAACAAGGTCAGCGCGATTTCGTTCGGTGTCTTTTGCCGGTTGGCACCTTCCACCAACGCAATCATGCGATCGAGGAAGCTGTGTCCCGGTTCGGCAGTGACCTTGAACACGATCTCGTCGGAGAGCACGCGCGTGCCGCCGATCACGCCGCTGCGATCGGTACCGGCCTCGCGCAGTACCGGTGCCGATTCGCCGGTCACCGCCGCTTCGTTGATGGTGGCCACACCGCGCACGATCTCGCCATCGGCCGGCACGAACTCGCCTTCGGATACCATCACGTAATCGCCCGGACGCAACTCCGCTGCCGGCACACGCGTTTCGCGGCCACCGAGTGCGGTTTCCACCCTGCGTGCCACCAGGTCCTTGCGCGCACGCCGCAGCGATGCAGCCTGGCCGCGACCGCGCGCTTCGGCGATGGCTTCGGCAAAATTGCCGAACAGCACGGTGACGAACAGGATCGCCGTCACCGCCCAGCCGAAGCCGGCATGCGAATGCCCGCTGGCGGTGATCACCGCCGCCAGCAAGGTACCGCCCATCACCACCGCCATCACCGGGCTGCGCAGCAGATGCCGCGGCGCCAACTTGGCGAACGCCGCACGCATCGCCGCAACCAGCACGGCGGCATCGAACAACGCTGCGTCACCGCGCTCGCGTTTTTCAGTCGTATCGATCGTAGACATTGCTCAAAACTCTCAGGACGCCGCCAGGGCGAGGTGTTCAGCGATAGGGCCCAGCACCAGTGCCGGCATGAACTGCAGCACGGTCAGCACGATCACGATCGCCATCAGGGTCAGCGCAAAGGTGGGCGTTTCGACCTGCAGGCTGCCGGCCGATTCCGGCGCACGCCGCTTGACTGCCATGCGGGCGGCCACCATCAGCGGCAGGATCAACGCCGGATACCGTCCCAGCGCCAGCACCGCCGAACAGCTCAGGTTCCACCAGTACGTGGCATCGCCCAGGCCTTCGAAACCCGAACCGTTGTTGGCGAATGCAGAGGTGTACTCGTAGAACACCTGGCTGATGCCATGGAAGCCGGGGTTGGAATTGGCAGTCAGTGCCGGGACAGCCAGCGCCACTGCGGTAAAGCCCAGCACCACCAGCGGCTGCAGCAGGATCAACAGCGCCAGCAACTGCACTTCGCGCGATTCGATCTTGCGGCCGAACAACTCCGGCGTGCGCCCGGTCATCAAACCGGCCAGAAACACGCTCAGCAACAGATACACCACGAACTGCTGCAGACCACAGCCGATACCGCCCCAGATGGCGTTGATCAGCATGTCCACCAGCGTGACCAGGCCACTCAACGGCGCCAACGAATCGTGCATCGCATTGACCGAGCCATTGGAGGTCTGCGTGGTCAACGCCGCCCACAATGCCGAGGCATCGGCACCGATGCGCACTTCCTTGCCTTCCATCAGCGCCGGCGAGTTGGCGCTGGCCGAATGCGCTTCGGACCACAGCAATAGCGCGGTGGACGCGGCCGACATCGTGAGCATCGTGCCGAACACCAATGCCGTCAGGCGCTTGCGCCCGGTCAGGTAGCCGACCATGAACACCACGCTCATCGGCAGCAAGACCAACGCGAGCGTTTCAAGCAGATTGCTCAACGGCGTTGGGTTTTCCAGCGCCACCGAACTATTGGGGCCATACCAGCCACCGCCATTGGTGCCCAGCTGTTTCACCGCCACCATCGCCGCAACCGGGCCCACCGCAATGGTCTGCTTGGGCATGCCCGCGCTGCTATCCAATGGCGTTGCCGTCGCCGCGCCCTGTAATGTCGACGGCACGCCCTGCCAGCCGAGCAGCACGGTCCACAGCAGGCACAGCGGCAACAACACGCGCACGCTGGAGCGAATCACGTCGGCCCAGTAATTGCCGACGTCCGCTTCAGGCAGGGCTTCCAACCCAGACCCGCCGTGCTGGCGCCCTGGACGCGACGGTTCCGGCTCCGAACTCTCCGCCACGGCCGCCGTGTCCGGATTCGTTGCGGCAATCGACGCCTGTTTGGCGGCACGCCCACCGAACAATGCGCGCAGCGTTGCAACCGCCAATGCCAAGCCCATCATCGGCGTCACCACCTGCAGGCCGACGATGCCGGTCATCTGCGACAGATACGACAGCTGCGCCTGGCCAGAGTAATGCTGCTGATTGGTGTTGGTGACGAACGACACCATGGTGTGCAGGGCGGTATCCCACCGCATGTTGGGGATGGCATCCGGGTTGAACGGCAGCCATGCCTGGGTCATGAACACCACCCAGGTCAGCAAACCAACAACAAGGTTGCTGAGCAGAAATGCCATGCTGTATCCGCGCCACGACATGCCCTGCTGCGGACGCGTGCCAAGCAAGGCATACAACGGCCGTTCGATCCAGCCGAACAGCGCATCGCCGCGCATCGGTGCACCGCGCATCACCGCAGCCATGTAACGGCCCAGGGGCCACGCCAGCACGATGGCCAGCGCGTACACAAGAAAAGTTTCAGTCATTGAGGCGCACTCGGATCAGAAGTCTTCGGGCCGCAGCACCACGTACAGCAGATACGCAGCAGCAACGAGTACGGCCACGCCGCACAACAGGGACAACCAGCCAGGCATGTCGGTCACTCCCCCGAACGCGCGCACGGCGGCGCGATAAGTGCGATGTGCAACGGCGTAGGAAGCGTGTGCGTGCCAACATGGCAAAGCGCTGCCGCACCGTGCGCGCAGCGCCGATGGAGCAGACAGGTCAAGGGATGCATCGGGATCGTCCACGGCGGAACCGCTCCGCCAACCTGCGCAGTCTCTGCCTGCGCCGCGTAAAGTCGCTATGGATCTGCCGCCGGCGCTGCGTAAAGTCCGCATAAAATGCGCGGGCCAGCGCTGCGCCTCAACCAGATGGCCCGCCGCGCGTTCCGACGGTTGGCTTGCCTGGCTGCGCCGGCTGCAGGCACGCAGATGGCAGCGACGCTGCGAAGTTCCATCTGCTCAAGGGTCGCGCCGGACAGGGGGACTCCAGGCACGCGCGTCCGCTGCGTGACCAGACCACACTCAATCAAACAGTGCTCACATGTCCATATACCTGCGCGACACAGTCGCAAGCATCATGCTGGCCGTGGCGATCGCGTCGTCGCATCTGGCGATAAGTTCAGCGGCCTGGTTCGGGATCGCAGCAGCCTGCGCACGGACGGCGGCAATGACCGGTATCTGCTCGCTCGGGAAGAGGCTCGCCGCCGCTGCAAGCACATCAAGGCTGCACAGGTAACGCACCGCGGCAGGCTGGTGCGGCAACGCCCCAGCCAACCGCCTCAGCACCGCAGCGCCGCTCTCTGTGCTGTCCAATGCGTGCACGGCGCGCGTCAATTCCCTGAAGGCAGCCTGGCGCACTCCCGGATCGGGCAGTCTGTTCAACAAAGCCACCAGGTGGGTCAAGGCTTCGGCTCCATCGCCGGAACGCGCGAGGTGCTCGGCAAGCTGCGCATACGCTTGCTGGAATCGATGGATCGGCTCCAATCCGACAAGATGCAGGCGTAGGGTCACCTCTGCCAGCAGGCGGGGGCCGGTCTGGAGTGCAGCAGCCTCGGTGATCGCCAGGTTGACTGCCTCCTCGGGCAGATGCCTGATCGCCGATGCCAGCAAATTAAACGGAAGCGCTCCGCCGATGCCTCCGGCAGCGCCACCCTGGGCCGGAGCCACTGCGCCTTGCGGCCCTGGCTCACCATCACCTTGCACGCCCCCTGCATCAGCCTCTGCGACTGCCCCTATGTGGCCAACGTGCGCTGCTCCGGCAGCAGCCTGCAGCGCTTGCCGGCGCGTGGCAATCAAACTGGGCAAGATTGCATGGAACGCGAGCGCGCGCAGGTCCTCGGGCAAGCATCCCAGGTCATCCGTCAAGCGCGCCACCACGCGAAATGCCATATTCCCGGAATGGCGGGTGGCGTGATTCAACACCGCGGTAAACGCCTCAAATCGCTGCGCCTGCGGCAATGATGGAATCCGCGCTGCAAGCCTTCCGTATCCGCGCAATATCTGCTCGCTGCGCTCCTCATCGTCCGGGTAGGGGAAATGCGTCACTTCGTCCAGGGCGACACGCATGCTTTCTGCACTATGGACGTCCCCGAACTCCAAGCTCGGGTCATAGCGCGGCCGCGCTGTCAGGAACGCTCGCACATCCCTGGTGTCTTCCGCCATCTGCCGCGAGACGCTGCCCAGGCGCACGAGGCTGCGCGGTCCACACCGCTGCGCAATCTCGCGGCGTAGATCATTCGGCAGCGCAGATAGCCCGTCGAACGTCTCGGCACGCCGGGGTGGCACTGTGCTTGAGTCGACGACTCCTTGACTCGCCGAAGCCTGCGACGTCTCCTGCGTTTGGCTGGTTGACGCCACAGCGTGCGGCAGACCGGTTCGGGTGATCGGCATCTCGGGTCTCCTGCGGTGTGCCGCAGCAGCGGCATCGAGTTAGGCTTCGTGCGTACTTTCCCGAAAGCGATCTCGTGTCCGCGCGCACAGCCAGAAATCGCGTTCGCCTGGGCGAACGCGACGTGACCGATGCAGATGCGGGTTCGGCGGATGGCACGCCACCCGCCGCTGTTCGCCAGTCTCGCGGCGGACGATCTGGGACGATGCAGATACGGCGTGCTGCCCTACCGAAGCGGCACGTTCAACACGGAGGGCGCTGCAACTGGCGAGGTGAATGTCACCGTGCCACCGCCCTCGCTGGCATCGGTGTAGCGCGCGTCGCGGGTGTCGATCACCAACACCAGTCGCTGCCCTGCGGGAATCTCGGTTGCCGCCGCCTGCAGTGGCCAGTCCAGGGTGACTGCACGGCCCGGTGTGGAATTGCGCAACGAGTACGGCGCATGCGTGATCAGTTGCGCGACGCCCAAGCCATCCATGCGGTACAGATACGCGAACAGACTGACGTTGGACTGACTGGGCACCACTGTCACGCGTAGCGACGGGCTACCGGTCAGGCGCCGGGTGCTGGTCAATGGCGAGCCGACCCACACGGCGGCACCGGCGCGGTTGACCAGCGGAATCGAGGTGCTCACCGGCAGGCCGATGCCTTGCAGCAAACCGCTGACCAGCACCACCCCGGAATCGGCCACGGTCGGCACGCCGGTGGCGATGCGCGATTGCCACCCGCTGGACGTCCCGCCGGTCAATCCACCGGTGGGACTAAGCAAGCCGGCTGGTGCGGACAGACCCAGCTGCGTGGTTGCCTGTTGCACCGATGCCCAGTCCGGATAGTCCAGCCATTGCCCGGCACGTGGCGATAGCCGCACCGGTGCTTCGGCATCTACGCCATTACGCACCTGCTTGAGATGGCGATCGAACCAGCGCGTGGTCGCGGTATAGATCTCATTCGGCAATCCCAATGCACCAGGCAGCTCTGCGGTGGCGTGATCGCCCTGGCTGAGCAGCAGTTGTTTGGGGCCACGCAACTGGTTGAAGAACGCGATGGTCTGGTTCGGCGGAAACAGACCGTCGTTGAAGGCATTACCCAACAAGACCGCGGTCCCACGCGCGTTGAGCGCTGCCACATCGGTCGCAGGGCTGCGCGAGGCGGCCTGCGGCAGGAAGCCCTGCACCGCGCCATCGTAATCGCCTTGCGCCACGCGTGCGCCGATCTGCGCCAGATCCGGGCCAGCCCGGCCGGTGAGTGCGCCCGCACCCACCAGCAGGCCGACGCCCTGCTGGCTGACGGTGCGATTGGAATACAGCGCCGCTTCCAGATCGGCCCAACCGCTGAGCGCGGCCACCGCCTTGATCCGCGGGTCGCGCTCGGCTGCCAGCAGGCTGATGCCTGCCCCGTACGAAATGCCCGACGCACCGATCGCATTCGGATTGGCCGGCGTATGCGCCAACGCCCAGTCGATCACCGCGCTGACGTCTTCCACCGTGTCCGGCCCGGCGATATCGATCTGCCCGGCCGAATCCCAGAATCCACGCGAGGTATAGCTGACCACCACGTAGCCGTCGCTGGCCAGTTGGGTGGCGCGCCCCAGATATTCCAGATTGGGCAACGACCAGCTGGCCGGCATCACGATCAGCGGAAACGGCCCGGCGCCCTGCCCTTGCGGCACCAACACCAATGCGCCCATCTGGGCACCGTCCCAGCCGGGAATGCGTTCATAGGTCTTGCTGAAGGCGCCTGCCACGGCCGACGCCGATGCCAACAGCAACGCCAGTGCGGCGATGCTCCCGATCCAACGCTTGCTCATGCTGCTGTCTCCCACGCGAGGCCAGGCCGGGATGGCCCAGCGGCAACTGCGATGCATCCGTGGTTCGGGGGAGAACGGGGCGAACGTACCAGACGGTACGGTATGGCTCAAGGGCCGGGATTCGGGATTCGGGATTCGGGATTCGTTGCTTGCGCAAGCGGGAGCGGCCGGGCAACTGGTTTGCTGCCTTCTCCCGCTCGCGGGAGAAGGTGCCCGGAGGGCGGATGAGGGCTGGCAGCACCCGTTGTTTCCAATGCGCTCCACCCAACTTCGCAGCAGGCGCCACCGCCGCCTCCGCTACGGCACCCAACGATCAGCGCAGCAGCATCGTCTCAGCGCAGCGCACCGGCACTGCCCGCATCCACTGCACGCTCCAACCCCACGCCTCAGCCGACGAAATGCTGGTAGCCGCGCTGCGGTGGGTGCCAGGGGTTGCCCTCGGCGTCGTGTACCACCACGCCTGGCGTGACGACAATCTGGCCGATGCGCGTTGCAGCCACCGTTGCAAATTCCATTGCCTGCGCCACGGCATCGCGATGCTGCGGCGCGGCGGTGAAACACAACTCGTAATCGTCGCCACCGCCGAGTTGCCAGCCCAGGCACTGCACCACGTCGATTCCGGCACTGCGCGGCATCGCCGGCAAGGCCGCAAGCACCAGGCGCGCGCCCACGCCGCTGCGTTCGCATAGATGCCCCAGATCGGCCAGCAGCCCGTCGGAGATGTCCACGCAGGCATGCGCAAGCCCGCGCAGGCGCAGCCCCGCCTGCACGCGGGGCTGCGGACGCAGCAGGCGGCCGCGCCAGCGCTCGTGCAACGGGTCGGCCGCCGCGCAGGTCACATCCAACTGGCCGGCCTGCCACAACGCCAACGCGGCGGCGGCTTCACCCGGCGCGCCGGTCACCCACACATCATCGCCAACGCGCGCACCATCGCGCCGCAGCGCGGCGCCCGGCGGCAGGCTGCCGATCGCAGTCACCGCGCACGACAACGGCCCGCGCGTGGTGTCGCCACCGACCAGCACAATGTCGTGTGCATCAGCCAGCGCGAAGAAGCCATCGGCAAAGCCATCCACCCATGCCGCATCGTCGTGCGGCAACGACAACGACAAGGTGCACCAACGCGGTTGCGCGCCCATCGCCGCCAGATCGGAGAGATTGACCGCCAGGGTCTTCCAGCCCAGATCGTCAGCGCGCGTCTCGTGCGGAAAATGCACGCCTGCATTGAGCGTATCGGCAGTGATCGCCAACTGTTCACCGGCCGGCGGCTGCAGCAACGCCGCATCGTCGCCAATGCCCAGCGGCACATCGGCACGCGCTGCAATGCGCGCACGCAGACGGGCAATTAGATCGAATTCGGGCATAGCGACGGGAATCGGGAAAAGGGAATCGGAAATCGCAAAAGCGCCTCAGTGAGGTATCGGAAACGGTGCTCTTACGATTGCCTATTCCCGACTCCCCAGTTCCCGCGGCGCTCAGGCGCCGCTGGCGCCCGACTCCACCTTGCGCCACTCCACCGCGGCGCGGTCCAGCACCCCGTTGACGTAGGTGTGGCCGTGCTCGGAGCCGAAGCGCTTGGCAGTTTCGATCGCTTCGTTGATCACCACGCGGTACGGCACATCCTGGCGGTACAGCAATTCGTAGGCGGCCAGGCGCAGCACGGCGCGCTCGATCGCATCGACCTCTTCCACGCTGCGATCCAGGTACGGCGTCAGCGCGGTATCCAGCTCGGCACGGTTGCTCAGCACGCCTTCAACCAGGTTCTCGAAGTACGCCAGATCGGCCACTTCGTGCGCCTGCTCGTGCGCGAACTGGGCGATCACCTGCTTGGCGAAGCCGCCGGAGATCTGCCAGGCATAGACCGCCTGCAAGGCGCGCCGACGTGCGCGCGAGCGCAGCACCGGGTCGATGCCGTCACGACGGCCGTGGCGCGAATGCCCACCGGGCTTGCTCATGGCAACAACTCCATCAAATTCACCAGTTCCAGCGCTGCAAGCGCGCATTCCTCGCCCTTATTGCCGTGGCTGCCGCCGGCACGGGCTTCGGCATCTTCCACGCGTTCGACCGCCAGCACGCCATTGAGCACCGGCACGCCGGTCTGCAGCTGCACGCTCATCAGGCCTTCGGCACACAGGTCGGCCACGTGCTCGTAGTGGCGGGTATCGCCACGGATCACGCAGCCCAGCGCGATGATCGCGCCGTGCTGGCCGGACTGCGCCACGCGATTGGCGGCGATCGGGATCTCCCAGGCGCCCGGCACGCGGATCACGTCGATGGCGTCTTCGCCGATACCGTTGCCGGCCAGGCTCTGGCGCGCGCCGGCAACCAGCACGTCGGTGATGCGGGCATTCCAGCGGCTGGCGACGATCGCAAAGCGCGCGGTGGTGGGGCGAAGATCGCCTTCGTAGTGGGTCATGCGGGTCGGCAACTCGAGGGGGCGGGAAGTTTAACAGCTGCCGGGCCCAGGCCTGGCCGACGCGTGTGGGCCGGGTCGGCCAAAGCAGACCCGGCCATGCGTTTCAGCAACACAGGGCGTGGCAAATGGCCCACTGCGCAAACGGCCGGGGGCGGGCCACGGCTGGAACCGGTAGCCGGCCCCGGGCCACTTCAGCGCCGCCACACGCAGCGCGCAGCTGACAGCCGCGCGCCGTCAGCTAACTGACAGTCCAGACCAACGGGACCGGCCAAGTGAGCTCGCAGCCATCTCAGGGAACGGCAGACGGCGGCACCGAGCGCACGCCTTCACCGGGGTGGCATTCCAGATACTCAACCACCTCCAGCCCGAACCCGGCCAACCCCACCTGGCGCCGAGGGGTGCCCAGCACGCGCAACTTGCCCAGGCCGAGGTCGGCCAGGATCTGGGCGCCGGCGCCGTTGCGCCGCCACTGACTCACGTCCTTGGCATTGGCGGCCGCTTCGGGCTGCTGGCGCAGCCGTGCCAGCAGCGATTCGCTGTCGCGTGGCGCCGACAGCACCACCATCACGCCCTGCCCTTCGGCGGCGATCGCGCGCAAGGCGTCGGTGGCTGCCACGCCGAAGTCATCGCGCTGCCAGTGCAGCAGGTCGGCCAACGGGTTTTCCACCTGCACGCGTACCAGCGTCGGCGTCTGCGGATCGGCGCGACCGCGCACCAGCGCAAAGTGCAGGTCGTGCGCGATGCGGTCGCGGTAGGTCACCAGCTTGAACGGACCGAATTCGGTGGTGATCTGCCGCTCGTCCACGCGCTCGACGGTGTGCTCATTGGCAAGCCGATATGCGATCAGGTCGGCGATCGAGCCCATCTTCAGGCCATGCTCGCGCGCGAACACTTCCAATTGCGGGCGGCGCGCCATGCTGCCGTCCGGGTTGAGCACTTCCACCAGCACACCGGCCGGTTCCAGCCCGGCCAGCATCGGCAGGTCGCTGGCCGCTTCGGTGTGGCCGGCACGGGTCAGCACGCCACCGGGCTGGGAGATCAACGGGAAAATATGCCCAGGCTGGCTCAGATCCTGGGGCCGGGCATCCGGGCGTACGGCGGTACGCACGGTGTGCGCGCGGTCGTAGGCCGAAATGCCGGTGGTCACCCCTTCGGCCGCTTCGATGCTGACAGTGAAGTTGGTCTGGAACTGCGCGGTGTTGTTGCGCACCATCGGCGCCAGACCCAGCTGCGCGCAGCGCTCGCGGGTCAGCGACAGGCACACCAGCCCGCGCGCGTGGGTGACCATGAAGTTGATGTCAGACGGCTTGACCAACTCGGCGGCCATGATCAGATCGCCTTCGTTTTCGCGGTCTTCGTCATCGACGATGACCACCATGCGCCCGGCGCGCAGTTCTTCGATCAGTTCCGGAACGGGTGCGAAATTCATGCTGCCCCCCGCGTGCCGAGCAGGCGTTCCACATAGCGCGCCACCAGATCGATTTCCAGGTTCACCGCCGCACCGACCGCAGTCTGCGCAAACGCGGTGTGGGCCACGGTATGCGGAATCAAGGCGACCTCGAAGCCGTCTTCGTCTACGTCATTGACGGTGAGGCTCACGCCGTCCACGCAGATCGAGCCCTTCTTGGCCACATAGCGCAACACCGACGCCGGCGCAGCAAACCGCCAACGCTGCGCACGTGCATCGTCATGGACCGACTGCACCTGGCCCAGGCCATCCACATGTCCGCTGACCAGGTGCCCGCCAAGCCGGTCGGTAGGCCGCATCGCGCGTTCCAGATTGAGCAGTGCGCCCTCTGGCAACGCGCCCAGGGTGGTCAGCGACAGCGTCTCGGTCGAGGCATCGGCCTGAAAACTGGCCGCGTCGAACGCGATCACGGTCAGGCACACGCCATTGACCGCGATGCTTTCGCCCAACTGGACCGCTTCGAACGGCAGCGTGCCGGTGGCGAAGGTGAAGCGCACATCGCCGCCCTGCGGCTGACGCGCGGCCAGTTGGCCGACGCCTTCAATGATGCCGGTGAACATCAGCGTGCCCCCGCTTGCAGCAGCACGGCTGCCGTGACGGAGCGCTGGAAGGCCGCGGCGCAGCGCGGCAGGTGGTGCATGGACATTAGTCGTTTCTCGCAGGAGTTGAGCGAAAAACGCCGCAAGGCAAAGCAAACAGGCGCGCGCGCAGCCGCAAGGCCGCGCGTTGGCCGTCTTCTTTCATCCGGACTATACCGTCGGCTCCGGCATCGGACCGGATCTGCTGACCTTGCCCGGCAGGCGTTTGGCGTTGATCCGCTCAACCCTGGAGTGCAAGCGCTCGCGGGCTCGCACGCTTGCGCATGCCTACCGCCGGTGGGGAATCGCACCCCGCCCTGAAGACGTTCGTGAGTACCGGCGAACCGGTGCGCAAGTTTAACAGGGCACATCGACGCAATGGCCGAGCGGGGACCAAGGCTGGCAGGACACTGCGTCATGTCGGGAAATCCCCCATAGCCAGGATTGTGAAGGATCTGTTAATTTACGCGCCGCGACGGGAGACGTCGTTCTTTTCCACCTCGCAACGGGGTGGAGACACGGACATCAATTCGGAGAGAGACATCCAATGCGTAACACCCTGATTCTGGCTGCCCTGCTGGCTGCCGCACCGTTTGCCGCGTCTGCGGAAGGCTTGAGCTACAACTACGTCGAAGGCGGCTGGAACCGTACCGAAATCAGTGTAAACAGCGACGCCGATGATCTCGACGGTGGCTACCTGCTAGGCTCTTGGCAGATTGCCGAGCCGGTTTACGTTTTTGCTGGCTATCAGCGCGCGACCGAGAATTACAGCCCGTTTGCTGGTATCACTGCAGAAATCACTGTGCAGCAGGCCCACGCTGGTATCGGCTATCGCCAGGAAATGACCGAGCGCGTGGATTTCAACGCCGAGTTCGCTGTCCTGCGCAACAAAGGCAAAGTCGAATCGCGCGTCAACGGCCGCAGACTGGGTGAAGCGTCGGACTCGAGCAACCTGGGCTTCGCCAACCTGGGCCTGCGTGGCAAGCCTTCGCCGCGCACCGAAGCCTGGATCAAGGCCGGTTACATCGACGGTAGCGACGTGGACAAGGGTGAGTTCGTCGGCACCCTGGGTGGCCAGGTCAACTTCACCCGCACCTGGGGCCTGGTCGCCGAAGCGCAGTTCGTCGACAACGCCAACCAGTACAAGGTCGGCGTGCGCGCGAGCTTCTGATCGGCGCCTCGCAGATACACCAAGGCCCCGCATGCGGGGCCTTTTTTATGCGCGCAACAGCACGGCCGCGCAGCATCGCACGCGCCATGCAGCTCTCACCCGGCAACAGCCGGCGCATAGCGCAGACGCAGATCCTGCCCCAGCTGGCGCACATCCAGCAGCTGCAGTGCATGTCGCTGCGCCATCGTTTCGATGCCAAGGCCAGCGACCAGCGGCCTTGCGGTGTCGCCCAGCAACACCGGCGCCATGTAGACCAGCAGTTCGTCCACCAGTCCGGCCTGCAGCAGCGCACCGCTCAGCATGGCGCCGGCTTCCACGTGGACTTCGTTGATGCCGCGCTCGGCCAGCAGCGCCAGCACCGCCGCCAGATCGAAGCGTCCAGCTTGCAACGGCATCGCAAGGAACTGCGCATCGTCCAGCGAAGGTGCGGCCACATTTTCGCCATGCAGATACAGCGTTGGCGCATTGCCCTGACGAATGTTCCTGCACGCCAACGTCCGCAGCCCGGCATCGAGCACCACGCGCAGCGGCGGCACGACCGGCATGTCCTCGCCCAGCCGCACCGTCATGGATGGGTCGTCGGCCATCACCGTACCTGCACCGGTCAGGATCGCGCCAGCACGTGCGCGCCAGCGCTGCCCATCGGCACGCGCGTGACTTCCGGTGATCCATTTGGATTCACCGCTTGCCAGCGCCGTCCGTCCGTCCAGGCTGGCGCCGAGTTTGACCCGCAGCCACGGCCGCCCACGCTCCACCCGCGACAGAAATCCCTGGTTGAGCGTGCGCGCCTGCGCGTGCATCACGCCGCTCAGCACTTCGATCCCGGCCTCGCGCAGCAGCGCAAACCCGCCGCCATTGACCTGCGGAAACGGGTCGGCCATTGCTGCAACCACACGCGCAACGCCGGCATCGATCAAGGCCAGCGCACATGGCGGGGTACGCCCATAGTGCGCGCATGGCTCCAGCGTCACGTACGCGGTGGCACCGCGCGCCAACTCACCCGCTGCACGCAGCGCGAAGACTTCGGCATGCGGGCCGCCGGCACGTTGATGAAAGCCCTCGCCCACGCAGACGCCATCGCGCACGATGACGCAGCCCACCATCGGATTGGGCCGGGTGGTGTAGGCGCCGCGCTCGGCCAGACGCAGCGCCTGCGCCATCCAGCGATGGTCGTCGGCGCTGGCGGTCGTTGTGGCCTCACGCATTGCGTTGCACTCCCGGCGTAATGCGCATCACCACGATCTGCATCGGACCCAGCAGGAACCCGGTATGTATCTGCCATCCCAGGCGCTGGTAGAACGGCGCCAAGCCCGGCTGGCAATACAGGTATAGCAGCGGCACGCCCAGCTGCGCTGCGGCCTGCACGCAGTGTGCGACCAACGCCTCGCCTATGCCCTGCCCGCGCGCCTGCGGCTGCACATACAACGACGCCAACCACGGCGACCATTGCCGGATGCGTGCGTCGTCGTTTTCGAGCAGGCTCACCGAGCCCAGCCACTGCGTTTGATCCAGCGCCACCCAGGTCGTAGGAATGACGCCATCGCACGCATGGCTGCGCAGTTCGCTCAGCGCCTCATCGATGCTCCACTCCGGCAGCAGCGCGCCGAAGGCCTGTAGATGCGCTTGCGCAATCGCAGGCAGGTACTGCGGCGTTTGCGCAACGCAGGCGATGCGCATCGCGCTCATCGCTTGCCGGGTTTGCCGGCGCGTTCCAATGCCGCTTCCAGCAGCGGCAGTTGTTCGCTGCCGACCGGCAGTTCGCGTTCGAGCTTTTCGATTTCCTCGCGGAAGTCGGCCACGTCCTGAAAGCTGCGATACACCGAGGCAAAGCGCACATAGCCGACATGATCGAGCTTGCGCAGCTCCACCATCACGTATTCGCCTACCCGCAGCGAACCCACTTCGCGCTCGCCGGACATGCGCAGCTGATGCACCACCGCGCGCACCGCCGCCTCGATCTGCTCTTCGGCCACCGGCCGCTTCTGCAGCGCGCGGTCGAAGCTGGTGCGCAGCTTGCGTGCATCGAACGCCTCGCGTCCACCATCGCTCTTGACCACGGTGGGCAGCTTCAGCTCGATCGTTTCCAACGTACTGAACCGCTCGCCGCACGCCTCGCACTCGCGGCGCCGACGGATCGTCGTGCCGTCTTCTGACACCCGCGAATCGATCACGCGGGTATCGTTGTGCTGGCAGAAGGGGCAATGCATCAGACGTCCGGGATTTGGGATTGGGGATTGGGGATTGGCAACAGCACAAGCAAGGACGCGCCGTTAGCGCATCCCGAATCCCGAATCACCAATCCCGGCACCTTAGCCATACACCGGATAGCGCTTGCACTGCGCGGTCACGGCATCGCGCACCTTCGCCAGCACGGCTTCGTCGGTTGGCGCGTCGAGCACGTCGGCGATCCAGTTGGCCAGGTCGATGCTGTCCTGTTCCTGGTAACCGCGCGTGGTGATCGCCGGGGTGCCCAGGCGCAGACCGGAAGTGACGAACGGCGAGCGCGGGTCGTTGGGGACCGAATTCTTGTTGACGGTGATGTGCGCCTTGCCAAGCGCAGCTTCGGCGTCCTTGCCGGAGACATCGCGACCGATCATGTCCACCAGCATCAGGTGGTTCTCGGTGCCGCCGGAGACGATCTTGTAGCCGCGCGCAATGAGGGTATTGGCCATCGCCTGGGCGTTCTTGACCACTTGTTGCTGATAGGTCTTGAACGCCGGCTCCAGCGCCTCCTTGAACGCCACCGCCTTGGCCGCAATGACGTGCATCAGCGGGCCGCCCTGGATGCCGGGGAACACGATCGACTGCAGCTTTTTCTGCAGCTCTTCGCTGGCGCCCTTGGCGACGATGATGCCGCCACGCGGGCCACGCAGTGTCTTGTGCGTGGTCGAAGTGACCACGTGCGCATGTTCCATCGGGCTGGGGTACACCCCGGCGGCGACCAGCCCGGCAATGTGCGCCATGTCCACGAACAGGTAGGCGCCGACGCTGTCGGCGATGGCGCGGAAGCGGGCCCAGTCGATCTTCTGCGAATACGCGGAGAAACCGGCCACCACCATCTTCGGCTTGTGCTCGGTCGCCAGGCGCTGGACCTCGTCGTAGTCGATCAGGCCCTGCTCGTTGACGCCGTACTGCACCGCGTTGAACAGCTTGCCGGAGACGTTGACCTTTGCGCCGTGGGTCAGGTGGCCGCCATGCGCCAGGCTCATGCCCAGGATGGTGTCGCCCGGCTGCAGCAGCGCCAGATACACCGCCTGGTTGGCCTGGGAACCGCTGTGCGGCTGGACGTTCGCGTAATCGGCGCCAAACACCTGCTTGATGCGGTCGATCGCCAGTTGTTCGGCAATGTCGACGAACTCGCAGCCGCCGTAGTAGCGCTTGCCCGGATAGCCTTCGGCGTATTTGTTGGTCAGCTGGCTGCCCTGCGCTTCCATCACCAGCGGGCTGCAATAGTTTTCGCTGGCGATCAGCTCGACATGATCCTCCTGGCGGCCGGCTTCAGCAGCGATGGCCTTGGCCAGTTCGGGGTCGTAGGTTTCCAGTCGGACATCGCGCGAGAACATTCCAAGCTCCGGGGCAGCTATTGCCAGTAGGGTCGCCGATTGTAAGCCCCTGCCGCACGGGTGACCAATCGCGCAGCCGGCGCCGCCCGTGTGCCCGCACTGCGCACATGACAAAGGCGCACCCGAAGATGCGCCTTTGCGTGATGACCGGCTTGATTGCCGGTCGCGGCCGGGGACGACCCGGCAGCCGCCCCGCGTTAGTTGTTGAGCACCAGGTCGGCAATGATGCCGGTGGCGATGGCCACCAACAGCAGATTGCCGCGGTCGTCGCGCTGCCAGCGGTAGCCGTACGGCGGGCGGCGCAGGTCGTAGCGGTCGTAATCGTTCACCACATAGACCGGGCCGTGGTAGCGCTGGCCACGGGCCCAATACGGACGCGGCGGCGGGCCGGCGCGGTAGTACGCGGGGCGATCGTAGACGTAGACGCGATTGCGGTCGTAGCGGCGGTCCTGGTAGCGGGCGTCGCGGTAACCCTCGCGATAGCCGTTGCTGTAGTAGCGGCGGTCCTGGCGCCACTCGCGACGGTCGTCACGGCGGGCGTCGCGCCAGTCTCTTCGATGATCGTGGCCATGGTGACGGTCATGGCCGCGGCGATCGTGGTCGCGGTCCCAATCCCCGGCGAACGCCGCAGGTGCGAAGGCACCGAGCGCCAGGATGGAGGAAAGCACAACGGTAACGATGCGTTTGCGGTTCATGACAGTTCCTGTTCGCGGTGTCGTAATTTCATTAAGGGGCGGGCCGCCTTAACGCATTCTTGCTGGAATCGATTACGAAAAAGCCTATTCAGGTCGAAAGTAAGGTGCGGTTTAGCTGCAAGGGTGCTGCCGCGGCTCAAGCCACTTGCCCGTATAATTGGCGCAACCCCTTTTCCGCTGCCTCCGGCCTCGGCCGGCGGGCTGCCTGCGTCCACGGAGCCCCCATGTCGCAATACATCTACACCATGAACCGCGTCAGCAAGGTGGTCCCGCCCAAGCGGCAGATCATCAAGGACATCTCGCTGAGCTTCTTCCCGGGCGCCAAGATCGGCCTGCTGGGCCTGAACGGCGCGGGCAAGTCCACGGTACTGAAGATCATGGCCGGCGTGGACACCGATTTCGAGGGCGAGGCGCGCCCACAACCGGGCATCAAGGTCGGCTACCTGGCGCAGGAACCGCAACTCAATCCCGAGCACACCGTGCGCGAGGCGGTGGAAGAAGGCGTGGGCGACGTGCTGCAGGCCCAGGCCGCGCTGGATGCGGTGTATCTGGCCTATGCCGAAGAAGGCGCCGATTTCGACGCGCTGGCCAAGGAGCAGGAGCGCCTGGAGGCGATCCTGGCCGCCGGCGATGCGCATACGCTGGAAAACCAGCTGGACGTGGCGGCCGATGCGCTGCGCCTGCCGCCGTGGGACGCCATCGTCGGCAAGCTCTCCGGCGGCGAAAAGCGTCGCGTGGCGCTGTGCCGCCTGCTGCTGCAGAAGCCGGACATGCTGCTGCTCGACGAACCCACCAACCACCTGGACGCCGAGTCGGTGGAATGGCTGGAGCAGTTCCTGGCGCGCTACACCGGCACCGTGGTGGCGGTGACCCATGATCGCTACTTCTTGGACAACGCCGCCGAATGGATCCTGGAACTGGACCGCGGCCGCGGCATTCCGTGGAAGGGCAACTACACCGACTGGCTGACCCAGAAGGACGAGCGCCTCAAGCAGGAAGACAACCAGGAAAAGTCCCGCCAGAAGGCGATCCAGAAGGAACTGGAATGGTCGCGCCAGAACGCCAAGGGCGGCCGCACCAAGGGCAAGGCACGTCTGGCCCGCCTGGAAGAGCTGCAATCGGTCGATTACCAGAAGCGCAACGAAACCAACGAGATCTTCATCCCGCCGGGCGAGCGCCTGGGCAACGCGGTGATGGAGTTCAAGAACGTGTCCAAGAAGTTCGGCGACCGCCTGTTGATCGACAACCTGTCGATGATCGTGCCGCCGGGCGCCATCGTCGGCATCATCGGCCCCAACGGTGCCGGTAAATCGACCCTGTTCAAGATGATCACCGGCCAGGAAAAGCCGGACTCCGGCGAGATCGTGGTCGGACCGACCGTGCAGCTGTCGTACGTGGACCAGAGCCGCGACGCACTGGAGGGCAACCACAACGTATTCCAGGAAATCGCCGGCGGCCTGGACATCCTCAACATCAACGGCATCGAAATCCAGTCGCGCGCCTACATCGGCCGCTTCAACTTCAAGGGCCAGGACCAGCAGAAGATGGTCGGTTCGCTGTCCGGTGGTGAGCGCGGTCGTCTGCACATGGCCAAGACCCTGCTGCAGGGCGGCAACGTGCTGCTGCTGGACGAACCGTCCAACGACCTGGACATCGAAACCCTGCGTGCGCTGGAAGATGCGTTGCTGGAATTCCCCGGCAACACCTTCGTGATTTCGCATGACCGCTGGTTCCTGGACCGTATCGCCACGCACATCCTGGCCTTCGAAGGCGATTCGCACGTGGAGTTCTTCCAGGGCAACTACCGCGAGTACGAAGAAGACAAGCGCCGCCGCATGGGCGACGACGCCGGCCCGAAGCGTTTGCGTTTCAAGGCCTTGAAGTAAGTCGTCGTAGTTCCAAAGAAAAGGCGCCGAAAGGCGCCTTTTTTGTGTGCGGAGTCAGCGGACGGAGACTTGGCTGTTGGCTGCTGGCGCCGTCCACCTGCGCGTGTGGAGTCCCCTGCCCGCCCGTCGACGGGATGCTCACTTGCGCTGCACTACCGTGCCGGCGTCATCCATCTGAGCCTTGCATATGCCTGTCAGCTATTCGATCAGCCTGCCCGATCCCAAGCTCGCCCGTGGCAGTGCGCCCTCGGTGAGCTTCACCGCCAATGGCGCCGAGGCCTTTGCCGAGCAATTGCAGGCAGCTTTGCGCGATCCGGCGTGGTTCGACCGTTGGCGCCAGCTACAGACCGACCCCGACGAAGTGGATCCCAGCCTGGGCATCACCGACCCGGCAGCGACGGTCACCGGCAAGCAGCACGACCTGCGCATCGATCTGGTTGCAACGACGAGCATTCCCGGCGACCTTTTCAAACAGCGCATGCAGGCCCTGGCTGGCTCGCACTGGGAACTGCGCGACGTTCGCTGAACTGCAATCCGTCGTGTGTCGGCGGCGCTGGCAGTGCCCAGTGCCACCGATGGCAGAGCGGGCGAGGGACGCCGCTCAGCCACACGTGAAGCCACGCACTGCATCGGCGTGGCCCCTGCCCCTCATCCACCGGACTGCATCTCCAGCGGCATACGCCAACAGCGGCACTCAACCACGCAAGGCCGCAGCATGATGCGCAATGTGCTCGCCAATAAAGCTCGCGATGAAGTAGTAGCTGTGGTCGTAGCCGGGCTGCAGCCGCACCGTCACCGGGTAGCCGGCGGACCTGGCCGCATCTTCGAACAATGCGGTTTTCAGCTGGGTTTGCAGAAATTCATCGGCATCGCCCTGATCGATGAGCAGCGGCAACCGCTCCTGCGCGTCAGCAATCAATGCAGTGGCATCGTAGGCTTTCCAGGTCGTACGGTCGTTGCCCAGGTACTGGCCAAATGCTTTCTCGCCCCACGGCACCTGGCTGGGCGCCACGATTGGCGAAAACGCCGACACGCTGCGATAGCGGCCCGGATTCTTCAATGCGATGGTCAACGCGCCATGCCCACCCATCGAATGGCCACTGATCGCACGTGCACCGGTGGTGGCAAAGGTCGCTTCAATCAAGGCCGGTAATTCGTTCACCACGTAATCGTACATGCGGTAATGCGCCGCCCATGGCGCTTGCGTGGCATCGACGTAAAAGCCCGCGCCCTTGCCGATGTCGTAACCGTCCGCATCGGCCACATCCTCGCCCCGTGGGCTGGTGTCGGGCGCAACCAGGATCACCCCATGCTCGGCCGCATAGCGCTGCGCGCCGGCCTTACTGATGAAATTCTGTTCGGTACAGGTCAAACCGCTCAGCCAGTACAGCACCGGCAACGGGCCGTCGGCGGCCTGTGGCGGCAAGTAAATGCCCACCTGCATGCTGCAGTTCAAGGTGTGCGACTGATGCCGATAGACATCCTGCCAGCCGCCGAAGCAGGCGCGGTGTTCGATACGTTCCATGAGATTCCTTACGAAGAGAAACCCTGCAGCCGGATCGCCGGCTGCAAGGTTGGACCATCAATGCAACAGACCCTTTTTGCGTGCCACATGCGCCGACAGGGCATCCATCAACGCCGGGGAAAGGCAGTCGTAGGGCGGCAAGCCCAGTTCGGTCAGGCGCGTGCGTATGCCATCCATCTGCTCCGGCGGCGTGCCGGTTTCGATGATCGACGAGACGAACGCGGCAAAGCCCGGTGCCGACCAGCCCTGTTGTTTCGACAACTCGGTGTGCACAAAATCCAGACCGTAGAATGCGTGGTCCTTGTTTTCGATCCGCCCATACAGATGCACGCCGCAACCGGTGCACGCATGGCGCTGGATCGTCGCGCTTTCGTCGACGATCTTCAGCTTTTCCCGGTGCGCGGTGACTTTGACGTTGTCGCGCGGAACCACCGCCACCACCGAGAACTTCGCGCCATCGGGTTTCCAGCATTTACTGCAACCGCAAGCATGGTTATGCGCGGTCTGCGCAGACACCTCGACGGTCACCTTGTCGCTGGCGCAGTGACATTCAAGCGTGCCGCCTTGAAAATCTTCTGCACCACCTCGCGCAACACCATCATCTACCGAAGGATGAATCGACACGTTAGTCATCACGCTCCTCCCGGAGTGTCGGGTACCACGTGCGCGGAAGCGGCCGCGCGCCGCTCCTGGCCGCCTGGTCAGAAATGGATCACCGTGCGGATCGACTTGCCCTCGTGCATCAGGTGGAAGGCCTCGTTGATCTCTTCCAACGGCATGGTGTGGGTGATGAATGGGTCCAGGTCGATCTCGCCCTTCATCGACTGCTCCACCATGCCCGGCAATTGCGTACGTCCCTTGACGCCACCGAAGGCGCTGCCGCGCCACACGCGACCAGTCACCAGCTGGAAGGGACGCGTGCTGATTTCCTGGCCGGCGCCAGCCACGCCGATGATGACGCTCTCGCCCCAGCCCTTGTGGCAGCACTCCAGCGCCGAACGCATCACGTTGACGTTGCCGATGCATTCGAAGCTGAAGTCCACGCCGCCATCGGTCAACTCGACGATGACCTCCTGGATCGGCTTGTCGTAGTCCTTGGGGTTGATGCAATCGGTGGCACCCATGCTGCGCGCCAGGTCGAATTTGCCCGGATTGGTGTCGATGGCCAGGATGCGCCCGGCCTTGGCCTGCACCGCGCCCTGGATCACCGCAAGACCGATGCCGCCCAGGCCGAACACGGCAACACTTTCGCCTGGCTTGACCTTGGCGGTGTTGTGCACCGCGCCGATACCGGTGGTGACGCCGCAGCCGAGCAGGCAGACCTTCTCCAGCGGCGCCTCCGGATTGACCACGGCCAACGAAATTTCCGGCACGACGGTGTATTCGCTGAAGGTGCTGCAGCCCATGTAGTGATAGATCGGCTCGCCGTTGTAGGAGAAGCGCGTGGTGCCATCCGGCATCAGGCCCTTGCCCTGGGTAGCGCGCACGGCCTGGCACAGGTTGGTCTTGCCGGACAGGCAGAACTTGCACTTGCGGCATTCGGCCGTGTACAGCGGAATGACGTGGTCGCCGACCTTGACGCTGGTCACGCCCTCGCCGACCGCCTCGACGATGCCGCCGCCTTCATGCCCGAGCACCGACGGGAAGATGCCTTCCGGGTCGTCGCCGGACAGCGTGAAGGCATCGGTGTGGCACACGCCGGTGTGGGTGATGCGGACCAGCACTTCCCCGGCTTTCGGCGGCGCGACGTCGATTTCGACGATTTCCAGCGGCTTGCCGGGTCCGAATGCGACTGCTGCACGGGATTTCATGGGATGACGCTCCTGACGATGAGGTTCGAGGACGGGGGCGCGACAAGCGCCGACCCGGTGGGAGATTTATTTGAGGTAGGACCGGACCAGACCGAGCAGATCCTGCACCCGCTCGGCGCGTTGCGCATCGGATGCGGCGGCGTGCCCGAAATCTTCACGGATATGCGCTTCAAGCACCTGCGACATCAGCCCGTTCACGGCGCCTCGGATCGCGGCGATCTGCTGCAAGACCGGAGCGCAGTCCGCGCCCGCCTGCAGCGCCCGCTCCAGCGCGTCGCATTGCCCGCGCAGCCGGCGCACGCGTGCTAGCGCTCGCTTTTTCTCGTGCGGCGAATGCGGCATGGCAGCTCCAGCAAAATACTGGGGGGCAGTATATGGATTGTTTCGAAAAAAGCTATGGCCAGCGGCCTGCCGACCGTGGTCTTGTCGAGCGCGATGACCGCCACGCGTTGGCACATGGCGCGATGCCCCAATGCCGCCGGTGGCACGGGGATTAAGAGCCCACCTGTTAGCCGCAGTGCAGCACGCACATTGCGCAGACGTGGCGACGCCTCGCGCGTCGCAGGCGCGCCAGGCACCCAGCGCAAGGATGGTTGCGGGCCATTGCCGCAGCATCTGACCCTTCGATCATCCCTACCGTTGCCGACCGCTAGGGTGGCGTGCCCGCATCAGCGCCGGGGCTGGAACGGCGGCGGCGGCGGAGCGAATCCTGCGGCATCCAGACATTGCGCCAGCAACTCGGGCGGCAGGTCCGGCGAAGGCGCCTGCGGGAACGGCGCTGCGCTGCCTTCGGCGGTCGCGCACGCCTGCAGCGCTGCGTCGAATTCGGAATCGTCTGGCGGCAGGCCAGGCGGTTCATCTGCGGCATCCGGTGCGTCGAATGGGTCGCTATCGAAGGGTGGCGGCGGTGGCGGTGCCACGCCCCTATGTACCAGGCAGCCGTCGCCGATTCCCCGATCCTGCCGCTGCGGCGCAGCGCGGTGCGCGACGTCGGCAGGCGGCGGCATTGGGATCACATCGTGTTCCGGCGCACAGGGCGGTAACGCATCGATGATTCCTGCACCCGGCGGTGGCGGTGGCGGTGGCTCGCGATGCGCGTAGGGCATAGGCGCATGGTGCCTAGCACCGCAGAAATTGGCACAACCTGCCAGGTTGAGCGCCGCGAGTATTGCAGTGGTAACGACAACGCGTGGTGGTGCGTGGACCATCGTGATCTCCCTGGCTGGATGGCACATCTGCGCACGGCCTGCAGACGGCGGACGCGGGCTGGGCCGCGCTGGTCCGGGAAGAGTTGCAGCTGACTGTGCTGCGCATTTGCCATCGCGCGCCGCGCGCCGGCGTGGATTGGCGCTTGCCGGCATCCGCAACGCAGATGCAAGGCGCGTGCAGCACCTGCTTCGGCTTACGCACGGGAAGATGCGGGGTCCGACAGTGGCGACGCAGGCGTTGTCGCCGTCAGTTTTCGACGGCAGCCGGCGCCGCGGCGACCGCAGCGTCCACTGCATGCTCCGGTAGCGAGGCCAGCACCGCAGCACGAAAGCGCGCGGCAAATGCCGCATCGTTGGCCTGGTAGAACGCGCGCGCGTTGGCCGACAACTGGTCCAGTTGGGCCTGTGGCAATGCCAGCGCGGTTTCCACTGCCTGCGCGATGCCTGCCGCGTCCACGTAGTAATACGATGCCAGACGACGCTGACGCACCTCGGCCACCGGGATCAGCACCCCGTGTTCGGGCCTGATCAATTCGTTCATCGGCTCGCCGTCGGTCGCCAACGTCACCGCGCCCACGCTTAGCGCTTCCATCAGGTAGTGCCCGAACCCTTCGGCCTCGGAGGGGCAGATATGGAACAGATGCGCGTTCTGCATGCGGCGCAGTTCGGCATCGTCCAGATACCCCACGCGGTGGTCGATGTTCGGGGCCACGACCGGCTTGCCGGCGGTGCGTGGGTTCTGCACCACCGTCAGCAGCGGCCACTCCGGATGCTGCTGCCAGGTGTCCAGCAAGACGCGCGTGCCCTTGGCGGTACTGCGCCCGGCCAGGTGGAAGAAAGCGCGCTGACGAAACACGCGTGGGTCATGGCGATCCGGGCTGGTGAAGCCGATGAAGCGCGTGGCGCACCCGAGGCTGCGGAAGATTCGCTCGGCATGGTGGGTCTTGCACAGCACCGCATCGAAGCGCGGCAGCAATGGCAGCCACTTGGGCAGCAGCCACTCCGGGTTGGGCACCAGCAGGTTGATCTGCCCCAGCGGCAGGCAGCGCTTGTACACGCGCTCGGAAAAGATCTGCAGCGGCACCCGCCCGAACAGCGTGCGGCTGGCCCACAGGCGTGCCTCGCGCCCAGTGTCGTGCAGGCGCTGACTGGTGAATCCCACTTCCTGCACCGGCACGCCGCCGGCGCGCAGCGTATCGGCCATCAGCACCATGTCGCGGGTCAGCCCCACGCCGTTGTCGCGACTGATCACCCGCATCATTGGAAATGCCTTGTCATGCACGCACGCGCCAGTACAACGGCATAGTGTCGATGCCGTGGCTTCCTGCGCGATGTCTTGGTCTGTCATGGTGCGTTACACGTGTGCCAATGGTTGACAAATTCGATCATTATGATGCGTGTTCCAGCCCTGCAATTGCGAGCACCATGTATCCGGCAGCCACCACCTTGCGCGGGCCAAGCTCCGCGCCACAGACGATGATCCCTATGGACCTGCAACAACCCTGCGTTCTCGTGGTCGACGACGATCCGGACCTGCGCAAGCTGATCGGCGAATTTCTGAGCGCTCACGGCTACCAGGTGGATATGGCCGAAAACGTGGCGGAGATGCGCTCTGTCATGGCGCAGCGCCGCCCGGACCTCATCGTACTCGACGTGATGATGCCAGGAGAAGATGGGCTGAGTGCAGCGCGCGCCCTGGCCAGCGAGCGCGGTTCACCTGCGGTCATCATGCTCAGCGCGCTGGGTAACGACACCGACCGCATCATCGGCCTGGAAGTCGGCGCCGACGATTACCTCGCCAAGCCCTGCAATCCGCGCGAATTGCTGGCCCGTGTGCGCGCCCTGCTGCGGCGCAGCCAGGCCAGCAACGAACAGGCCGACCAGCGCGGAAACGTCTACGAATTCGCCGGCTGGCGGCTGGACGTGGTGCGCCGCGACCTGCGCGACCCCACCGGCATCTTCATCAATCTGTCCGACGGCGAGTTCGCGCTGCTGCGCACCTTCGTCGAACACCCGCAGCGCGTGCTCAGCCGCGACCAGCTGCTGGACTACGCCCGCGGCCGCGACACCGACGTCTACGACCGCGCCATCGACAGCCAGATCAGCCGCCTGCGCCGCAAAATCAATGAGCGCGTCCATACCGAGTTGATTCGCACCGTACGCAACGAGGGCTACATGCTGCTGCCGAGCGTCTCGCGCCTGTGAGCAAACCGGCACGGCGCGGGCTGTCGATCTTTGCGCGGACCTTTGTGTTGTTGGCGGTGGCCCTGGTCACCGCCCAGGCGGTGGGCATCGCCCTGTTGATGATGCGTACCCCCGTCTACGAGCCTCCGGTCCATCCGCCGGAAGTGGTGGCGCTGCTCTCCACCCGCATGCCGGCCGGTACCCAAACCCTGAAAGTGCACGAATCGGCGCAAGCCCCGGTGCCGCCGACAGGCCAGGTGCGCGACCCCTTCGCCGAAATGCTGCTTGCGCACTGGCTGGACGTGCCCGAACGCCAGGTGCGGTTCTACCGCAACGCCAATGATCGTGAAGGCCCCCAGCCAGGCATGCTGCCGCCGCAGCGGTGGTCCAACCAGAACCACGCGGGCGAAGGCGGTGACGGGGCGCACGAACGCCCTGGCACGCAACCTCTGCCGCCGTTTCCGGACGACTGGCCGCGTGACGGCCACCCTGCTGCGCTGCCCGGCGACGGGCTGCGCCCGGACGAGTTGCCCGGCGCCTGGGAAAGCGAGCGCCTGACCCCCGGCGTACCGCTGCTGGACGGCTTCACCGCCGCCCTGCAACAACCCGATGGCCGTTGGCGTACGGTGGAATCGCCGCGTCGACGCCTCTCGGGCGAGTTCAAGACCCACGTCGTGCTGCTGTTCCTGGCCGGCCTGCTGGCCAACGTGCCGCTGGCATGGTGGTTTTCGCGCGCGCTGTCGGCACCGATCAAGCGCTTTGCCGAAGCTGCCGACCGCCTGGGCCGGAATCCCGATGCCGCCGCCCTGCAACGCAGCGGCCCGCCGGAAATCGTGCGCGCAGCCGATTCGTTCAACGCGATGCAGGCGCGCCTGAACCGCCTGATCAACGAACGCACGCACATGGTCGCAGCGATTGCGCACGACCTGCGCACGCCGCTGGCGCGGCTGTCGTTTCGTCTGGATGGCCTGCAGCCACCGCTGCGCGACAAGGCGCTGGCCGATATCAACGAAATGAAGGCGATGATTTCCGCAGCGCTGGACTTCATCCAGAACGATCGTCATCGCGGCGAGCGCGCGCCGCTGGATCTGCGCTTGCTGGTGGAGAGCGTGGTGGACAACGCCACCGATATCGGCGCCGACGCCGAGCTGCTGCCCGGCCCGGAAATCACCCTGGACGGCGACCCGCTGGCGTTGCGCCGCGCGGTCATGAATCTGCTCGAAAACGCGTTGAAGTACGGCAAGCGCGCCCGTCTGCAACTGCAGCGCGATGGCGAGGACGGCGTGTTGTGGATCGACGACGACGGCCCCGGCATCGACCCGACCCAGCGCGAACAATTGTTGCTGCCGTTCGTGCGTGGCGAGTCTTCGCGCAATCGCGACACCGGCGGCATCGGGCTGGGTTTGTCGGTGGCGCACAGCATCGTGCTGGCGCACGGCGGCGACCTGCGCCTGGACAATCGCCCGCGTGGCGGCTTGCGCGTGACCGTACGACTGCCCTGCATGCCCGAGCGGCGCTGACGTGTGATGGAGTGCGGCCTGCCGGGCCGGGCAAGCGGCAGCTGTCATGATCCGAGCCCACCACCGCTGTTCCGGCCATGGCCTTGCGCGTCTGGCCACATCGGCTGACGCGACGACTCCGGCACGCAATCGCCGACGGCCAACGGCTGCCAGCGCCAGCACGCGCTGGCGACCGGCCAACCCACGCTCAGTAGGCGAACTCGCGGAACACGCGGTCGATATCGCCCTTCCATGCGCCGTGATACAGCGCCAGCTTGCGTTCGGCGGCGGTGACACCACTTTCGGCGATCTCGGCGATCACATCCAGAAAGCCGGTTTCGTCCTGCCCGTCGCGATTCAGGCGTGCGCGGCGACGCAGGCCCTCGCGTGCGATGTTGACCGCCTCCACTGCCAGATCGCGCGCGGTGCCGTTGCGGAACGGCAGGCCCAACGCGTACCTGGGCACGCCGTCGCGCAGCGCATGCCGCTCGGTCGGACTGAAATCCTTGACCAGGTCCCAGGCCGCATCCAGCGCGGTCTGGTCGTACAGCAGGCCGACCCAGAACGCCGACAGCGCGCACAACCGATCCCACGGGCCGGCATCGGCACCGCGCATTTCCAGATACTTCTTCAAACGCACTTCCGGAAACGCGGTGGTCATGTGGTCGGACCAATCGCGCAGCGTCGGCAACGCACCCGGCAACGCCGGCAGCTTGCCCTGCATGAAAGCGCGGAAGCTCTGCCCGCTGGCGTCGTGATACACACCGTCGCGGTAGGAAAAATACATCGGCACATCGAGCAGGTAATCAACGTAGCGGTCGTAGCCGAAGCCGTCTTCGAACACGAAATCCAGCATGCCGGTGCGGTCGGCGTCGGTGTCGGTCCAGATGTGCGAGCGGTAGCTCAGGTAGCCGTTCGGCTTGCCTTCGGTGAACGGCGAATCGGCAAACAACGCGGTGGCGATCGGCTGCAATGCCAGCGACACACGGAACTTCTTCACCATGTCCGCTTCGGTGGCGTAATCCAGGTTGACCTGCACCGTGCAGGTGCGCGTCATCATGTCCAGGCCGAACGAGCCGACCTTGGGCATGTAGTTCTTCATGATCTGGTAGCGGCCCTTGGGCATCCACGGCATCTGGTCGCGACGCCATTTGGGCTGGAAGCCCATGCCCAGAAAGCCCAGCTGCAACTCGCCGGCGACCTGCGCCACTTCGTCCAGATGGGTGCCGGTTTCCACGCACGTATGGTGCAGGGTTTCCACTGCCGCGCCGGAGAGCTCCAGTTGCCCGGCCGGCTCCAGCGTGACCGATGCACCATCGCGCAGCAGCGCGATGGTGCGGCCGTTTTCCTGCACCGGCTCCCAGCCGAAACGGGTCAGCCCGGTCAGCAAGGCCTCGATGCCGCGTGCCCCTTCGAAGGTGGGCGCACGCAGGTCATCCAACTGAAAGCCGAACTTCTCGTGCTCGGTGCCGATCCGCCAGTCCGCACTCGGCTTCTCGCCGGAGGCCAGCACCTGGACCAGCTCCGCGCGTTCGGTGATCGGCGTTTCGGCAACGTGGCTGGGACTCGACAAGGGCAGGCTCGCAAACGAAAGGGGTGGGACGATGTGGGGGTCCTCCCCTGCCACCGCAAGGCCCGCACTATACCCGCCCGACGCGAAAGGATTGGCGACACCGGCGGGGCATGACATTTCCACCGATGCATGCCCGCCATCGATCGCGGCGATGGCGTGATCTGGATCAAATGACCGGGCTGCGCGTTCTGCAGCGCCGGCATCGTCCGACACAGCCCGGTCATCACCGCAAGCGTTGCCATGCGCGCCCCTACGCAATGCTCAGACCGCGCATCGCTGCGCAGGCGACCCACCGATCACTGCCGCTGGAAACGCAAACGGCAGACCGAAGTCTGCCGTCGTGACGAGGCGCTGGGCATCCACCCACGCCCGACACTCGTGTTGCACGGCATCATTCGGCCGCAGCGGTTTCCACATCCAGTCCCAGCCAAGCACCGACAATTGCGCGCAATTCGTCCACACCCTGGCGCGATTCGCCCGAGTAGGTCTGCACCGTCACGCTGTCGCCAAAGCGCGAGGTCACTTCCTTCTTGACCTTCTGCAGGGTCTGCATCTGCTGGCCACGGCCGAGCTTGTCGGCCTTGGTCAGCAAACCATGCGCGGGCAGGCCGCGTTCGGCGGCATAGCCGAGCATCTGCAGGTCGTAGTCCTTCAGCGGGTGGCGGATATCCATCACCACCACCAGCCCGCGCAGCGCCTCGCGGGTGCGGAAATAGCGGTCGATGAAGGCCTGCCAGTGCGCCTGCAGGTCCTGCGGCACCTTGGCGTAGCCGTAACCGGGCAGATCCACCAGGTAGCGCTCGGGCTGGATCTGGAAGAACACCAGCTGCTGGGTGCGGCCGGGGGTCTTGGACACGCGCGCCAGCGCGTTCTGGCGGGTCAGCGCATTGAGCGCGCTGGATTTTCCGGCGTTGGAGCGGCCGGCAAAGGCCACCTCGTAGCCGCCATCGTCGGGCAATTGCCGGGCGTTGTGGGCGGACAGGTGGTAGCGGGCTTGTTCGATAAGAAGCGACATCCGCCTAGGATCGCACGTTCGGGCCCGGCAGTTTTGCTGCACTGTTCGTTGACCCTGGCGCAAAGGCGTGTCGATAATCGAAGCACGCCTGCCACTGCCAGTACCCAACGCGCGCGGGCCGGGTCCATACGGAGCTTTAGCTGATGCGCCATGCTCGTGTGCTAGTCCTCGCCGCACTCGCCGTACCGGTCATTGCGGCCGTGGCGTTTGCGCAATCGGCAGTCACGCCGATCCCCGATCCGCCGCCGGTACGCGTTGCGCCGCTGGAGGTGGACCTGGCCAAGACCACCTGGGGAGATGCCAAGGCCGGCCAGACCAAGGCTGCTGCCTGCGCAGCCTGCCATGGACCGGACGGCAATCCGGCAGTGGCGATGTACCCGCGCATTGCCGGGCAAACCGAGCGCTACGTGGCGCATCAGGTGGCGTTGATTGCCAGCGGCGAACGTAATACCGGGATGTCGGCGGTGATGGTGCCCTTCGTCAAGGACCTCACCGCGCAGGACATGCGCGACCTGGGCGCCTACTTCGCCACCCAGAAGGCCTCCGCCGGTGTCGCCGACGACGCGGCGATCGCCGAGGGCCCCTACCAGGGCATGAAGTTCTACGAGGTCGGCGAGAAGCTCTACCGCGGCGGCGACATCGCCCGCGGCGTGCCGGCCTGCATGGCCTGCCATGGGCCATCGGGCGGCGGCAATCCGGGCCCGGCCTATCCGCGCCTGGGCGGACAGCATGCCGACTACGTGGCGCGGCGCCTGAAGGAATACCAGGCCGGCACCACCCAGGAGCGCAATCCGGCGCTGTTCAATATCATGGCGCAAGTGGCGCATCCGCTGACCGAGCAGGAGATCCAGGCGCTGGCCAGCTATCTGCAAGGCCTGCATGATCGTGCCGACGACGCGGCAGCGGCGCAGCCACCTGCAGGAGCGCCTGCACGTTCGTGATCTGATCCCTGCCGTCGCCACGCCGCTTCACGACGCCGGTCCCGCGACCGGCGTCGTCGTTTACCGCTCTCCCCTCGCCCCCACGGAGCCCGCATGAAATTGCTTTCCCGTCTGCCCCTGCTGTTGATGTTCCTGTTGCCGCTGGTGGCCTGCGCCGCCGACAAGAAAGCCGCGCCGGTCGAAGGCGAGGACTACACCCTGATCGACGGCGGCCAGCCGTACGCCCCGCTGGCCGGCAAGGTCGAAGTGACCGAAGTCTTCGGCTACACCTGCCCGCATTGCGCACATTTCGAACCAGTGCTGGAAGCCTGGGTGGCCAAGCAGCCGGCATACGTACGCTTCACCCCGGTACCGGCCGCCTTCGGTGGCTTCTGGGACGCGTTTGCGCGCGCCTACTTTGCCGCCGACATCCTGGGCGTGGCCAAGCGCAGCCATCGCGCCATGTTCGACGCCATCCATGAAAAGCAGACCGTGCCCACCCAGAACGTGGCGCCCGAAGAACTGGCCGCGTTCTATGCCGGTTACGGAATCCCGCAGCAGCGCTTCATCGAGACCTACAAGAGCGAGGCGGTGGAGGCCAAGCTCAAGGCCGCGCGCGAGTTCGCGCTGCGCAGCAAGATTCCCGGCACGCCGGCCATCATCGTCAACGGCCGCTACCTGATCGGCGCACGCAATTACCCGGACATGTTGCGCATTGCCGACTACCTGATCGCCCGCGAGCACGCCGCGCCGGCCAAGCGCTGAACCGCATAACCGCCAGCGACGGCCGCGCGTGGCATCATGCGCCCCGCGGCCGTCCGGCCCTTTTCTCGCCCCACGCTGGAGATCCAATCCGATGAAGACACGCTTCGCCCTGACGCTGATGGCGCTGTTGCCGATCCTGGTCGCCTGCAAGGCGCAGGACGGTTCGTCCGACACCGCACCTGCCGCCACCACCCCAGCTGCCGAAACGGCGCCCGCGCCTGCTGCCGCTACCCCGGCCGCAGACCCGGCCGCTCCGCCTGCAGTCGGCGAAAGCGCCACCACTCAACCGCCCGCCGCGCCCAGCGCTGCCCCGCGTGCACCCAATGGCCCCGAGCCGGTCGCCGGCACCGATTATCTGGACATCGACGCTGGCCAGCCCTACCAACAGGCCGCCGGCAAGATCGAAGTGGCCGAAGTCTTCGGCTATGTCTGCCCTGCCTGCAACGCGTTCCAGCCGCTGATCGGGCCGTGGAAGGCCGGTTTGCCGTCGGACGTGCATTTTGTCTATGTGCCGGCCATGTTCGGTGGCACCTGGGATGACTACGGCCGCGCCTTCTATGCCGCCGAAACCCTGGGCGTGCAGGAAAAGACCCACGAGGCCTTGTACAAGGCCATCCACGTCGACCAGACCCTCAAGGGCGAGCGCGGCAAGGATTCGGTGCAGGACATCGCCGCGTTCTATGCCAAGTACGGCGTGGACCAGAAGACCTTCATCGACACCATGAGCAGCTTCGGCGTCTCGGCCAAGACCAACCGCGCCAAGCAGTTCGCCACCCGCAGCAAGATCACCGGCACTCCGTCGCTGATCATCAACGGCAAGTACCTGGTCAAGGGCCAGAGCTTCCCGGACATGCTGCGCATTGCCGATCACCTGATCGCGCGCGAACGCGCCACGCTGGCCAAGTGAGTCGCGCGAACGCAACGTCGTGAACGCTTCGGACTCGCGCACCCTGCGGGTGCTGACCGCCAATATCCAGGCCGGTTCCAGCACCCGCCGTTACAGTGACTATGTGACGCGTAGCTGGTCGCACGCGTTGCCGCTGGGCAGCAAGCGCACCAGCCTGGACAGCATCGCCAAGCTGGTCGGCGAACGCGACATCGTCGGCCTGCAGGAGGCAGACCCCGGCAGCCTGCGCTCGGGTTTCACCAACCAGACCCACTATCTGGCCGAGCGCGCCGGTTTCGATTACTGGAGCCACCAACCCAACCGCCGCATGGGCGGGGTGGCCTCCAGCGCCAACGGCTTGTTGAGCAAGCTGGAACCGGTGGAAGTGCAGGACCACGCCCTGCCCGGCCGCATCGGCGGGCGCGGCATCCTGCTGGCGAAATTCGGTGAGGGCCGCGATGGCCTGGCCGTGGCGGTGGCGCATCTGTCGCTGGGCGCCAATTCGCGTATGGCGCAGTTGGCCTTCATCGCCGAACTGTTGTCCGACCATCCCAACGCGATGTTGATGGGCGATTTCAATTGCATGGCCGATCGCCCGGAGATGCAGTCGCTCTATCGCCATACCCGTCTGCAACCGCCCAGTTGCGAGGTGCACACCTTTCCCAGCTGGCGTCCGGACCGGGCGATCGACCACATCCTGGTCAGCGACAGCCTGGTGATCGAACATACCGAAGCCATTCCGGCCGCGTTTTCAGATCACCTGGCGGTGGGCATGGATATCCGCGTGCCAAGGCAATTGCTGCGTTAAGAGCAGCCAACACAACGACTGCGCAGCCGCCAGGCGGGCGCGGCCGGTGCTCGGAATCGGCGCTTACCGCTCGTACACTCCGGTTTTGAGCGCGCCGCCCACGCCCACCTAACGACTGCTCGCTACGTTGTGCTGGCCGCTTCAAGCAACCGGAAAAGTGACAACGGGTTCGCATTGGCGAACTCGACCGCTGACGCCCCCTCGACACCGCCTGTGCGATAACGCAGGCGGTTTTTCGCTGGGAGCACAACACGTGATACGCAGCGTATGAGTGCGTTGCCATGAGTGCGACAGCGCCGCACACCTTGCCGGTACGCACCCTGCGCCCGGTGTTCGTGCTGGCTGCCACGGTCGTGTGCACGTTTGCCTTGCTGGTGTCGTTGTTTCCGCTGGAATCGGGGCGTGTGCTGCTGGATGCGCAGACCTGGGCGTCGCGCAATGTCGGCTGGTATTACCTGCTGGCGATGACGCTGTATCTGGTGTTCGTGCTGGCCACGGCCCTGTCCAGCTACGGCAACATCAAGCTCGGCGCCGATCACGACGAGCCGGAATTCAGTTATCTCTCCTGGGCCGGCATGCTGTTCGCCGCCGGCATCAGCATCACGCTGTTCTTCTTCTGCGTCTCCGAACCGCTCACGCATTATCTGCAACCGCCCCAGGGCGGTACCGGCAGTGGCGAGGCGTCCGCGCGACAGGCGATGCAGGTGCTGTTCCTGCATTGGGGCATGCACGGTTGGGGCGTGTTCGCACTGGCCGCCATGGCGCTGGCGTATTTTGCCTTCCGCCATAACCTGCCGCTGGCGTTGCGCTCGGCGTTGTACCCGCTGATCGGCAAACGCATCAACGGGCCGATCGGCTATACCGTGGATGCGTTGGGCATCGTGGCCACCGTGTTCGGCCTGGGCGCGGACATGGGCTTTGGCGTGCTGCATCTCAACGCCGGCCTGAGCACCTTGATGGACGTGCCGCATACGCACTGGGTGCAGGTGGCGCTGATCGTGGCGATGATGGGCGCGGCCATCGTGGTGGCGGTGTCCGGCGTCGAAAAAGGCGTGCGCTGGATGTCGGACATCAACATGCTGCTGGCCATTGCGCTGCTGTTGTTCATGCTGTTCGCCGGCCCGACGCAGTACCTGCTCAATGCGCTGATGCAGAATCTGGGCGACTACCTGGGCAGCGTGGTCAACAAGAGTTTCGACGTGTATGCCTACGGTGGCCGCGCCGATTGGCTGGGCAACTGGACGGTGTTCTATTGGGCCTGGTGGATCGGCTGGGCGCCGTTCGTCGGGCTGTTCATCGCGCGCATCTCGCGCGGCCGCACCATTCGCGAATTCGTGTTGGGGGTATTGCTGATCCCGCTCGGGTTTACCCTGGCGTGGCTGTCGATCTTCGGCAACAGCGCGCTGGATCAGCTGCTGCATCACGGCCAGGCAGCATGGGCGCAGCAGGCCATCGATGCACCGCAGACGGTGTTGTATTCCCTGCTGCAGAGTTACCCCTGGAGCCGCACGGTGATCACGGTCACGGTGGCGATCAGTTTCGTGTTCTTCGTGACCTCTGCCGATTCCGGCACGGTGGTGTTGTCCACGCTCTCCTCCCACGGCGGCGAACCGCACGACGATGGCCCGCGCTGGCTGCGCGTGTTCTGGGGCGTGCTCACTGCCGTGGTCACGGCAGGCTTGTTGCTGGCCGGCAGCATGGACGCCCTGAAATCGGCGGTGGTGCTGGCGTCGCTGCCATTCTCTGCAGTGCTGCTGCTGATGGCCTGGGGCCTGTCACGCGCCCTCAGCGAAGAATCGCAGCGCAAACGCGCGCAGCTTTACAGCCCCAGCCCCTTGATCGGGCAATCGCGTCATCACGGCGGCTGGCGCCAGCGGTTGGGCCAGGCGATGCACTTCCCGGCGCGCGATGAGGTGTATCGCTTCATGCACGACCAGGTGCGCCCGGCCATCGAAGCGGTCACCGCACAGCTGCAGGAGGAAGGCTGGAAGGTCAGCAGCCGCATCGACGACGGCGACATGGAAATCAGCGTCGATCATGGCGAACAGCAGGGTTTCCGCTATCAAATCGTGATGCGCGGCTATCTGACCCCGTCGTTTGCCGCGCAGCGCTTCCGCAACCAGCGCTACTACCGCGCCGAGGTCTACCTGTACGAAGGCAGCCAGGACTACGACCTGGTGGGCTACAGCCGCGAACAGATCATCAACGACATCATCGATCAATACGAACGTCACCTGCAGTTTCTGCACCTCACCCGCTGAAGGTGCGTCGCTGCGGCGACCGTCCCACAGGAGGTTTGTCATGCCACGTTTTTCCGACCAGTTGCTGTATATCGGCGGCCGTTATGTTCCCGCTCGCGGCGGCCACACGTTCGAAGTGGTCAACCCCGCCACCGGTGAAGTGCTGGCCAACGTGCACAATGCCGGTGCCGACGATCTGGATGCCGCGGTCGATAGCGCGCAGGCAGGCCAGCGACAATGGGCGGCCCTGACGACGGTGGAGCGCTCGCGCATTTTGCTGCGTGCGGTGGCGTTGCTGCGCGAGCGCAACGATGCGCTGGCGGAATTGGAAACGCTCAACACCGGCAAGCCGGTGAGCGAGACCCGCAGCGTGGATGTGGTCACCGGAGCCGACGTGCTGGAGTATTACGCTGGCGTTGCGCAGGCGCTGCAGGGCGCGCAGGTGCCCTTGCGCGAAGGCAGCTTTTTCTACACGCGCCACGAACCGCTGGGCGTTGTGGGTGCGATCGGCGCGTGGAATTACCCCATCCAGATCGCGCTGTGGAAAGCCGCGCCCGCCCTGGCCGCCGGTAACGCGATGATCTTCAAACCCAGCGAAGTCACCCCGCTCACCGCGCTGAAACTGGCCGAAATCTTTACCGAGGCCGGCCTGCCCGATGGCGTGTTCAATGTGTTGCCCGGCGATGGCGCCAGCGTGGGCACGGCGCTCACCGAACATCGGCAGATCGAAAAGATCAGCTTCACCGGCGGCACCGCCACCGGCCGCAAGGTGATGGCCAGCGCATCGAGTTCGTCGCTGAAGGAGGTGACCATGGAGCTGGGCGGCAAGTCGCCGCTGATCGTCTGCGCCGATGCCGACCTGGACCTGGCGGCCGACATCGCCATGATGGCCAACTTCTACAGCTCCGGGCAGGTGTGCACCAACGGTACCCGCGTGTTCGTGCCGCGCGCCTTGCGTCATGCATTCGAAGCGCGTCTGCTGGCCCGCGTGCAACGGATCCATATCGGCGATCCGCTCGATGAGCGCACCACCTTCGGTCCGCTGGTCAGCGCCGCGCATATGCAGCGCGTGCTGGAGCATATCGAACAGGGCAAGGCCGAAGGCGCACGTCTGCTGTGCGGCGGCGAGCGCCTGCAAGACGGCGCACTGGCGCAGGGCTATTACGTGGCGCCGACCATCTTCAGCGATTGCACCGATGTAATGACCATCGTGCGCGAGGAAATCTTCGGGCCGGTCCTGAGCCTGCTCACCTACGACGACGAAGACGAAGCGGTGACGCGCGCCAACGCCACCACGTATGGGCTGGCTGCAGGCGTGGTCACGCCGGATCTGGCGCGTGCACATCGGCTGATCCATCGCCTGGAAGCGGGCATCTGCTGGGTCAACACCTGGGGCGAATCGCCGGCACCGATGCCGGTGGGCGGCTACAAGCAGTCGGGCGTGGGGCGCGAAAACGGCCTGGCGACCTTGCAGGCCTACACGCGCACCAAATCGGTCCAGATCGAACTGGAACGTTACGCGTCGGTGTTCTGAGGGCAGAGAGCCAGCGCACGCAAGCGTGGTGGCAATAACGCGCCGCTATCGCTCCCCGGGAGCACGCTTGCGTCTGTGCCGTATGCCTTGACCGCCACCGCACCGTTATCGCATCAGGAGAACACCATGCAACGCGAATACGACTACATCATCATCGGCGCCGGCTCGGCAGGCAACGTGCTGGCGGCACGCCTGACCGAAGATCCCGGCGTGACCGTGCTGCTGCTCGAAGCCGGCGGGCCGGATTACCGCATGGATTTCCGCACGCAGATGCCGGCAGCACTGGCTTTTCCGTTGCAGGGACGTCGCTACAACTGGGCCTATGAAACCGAGCCGGAACCCTATATGGACAACCGGCGCATGGAATGCGGTCGCGGCAAGGGCCTGGGCGGTTCGTCGCTGATCAACGGCATGTGCTACATCCGCGGCAATGCACTGGACTTCGATCATTGGGCCAAGCGCCCCGGCCTGGAGGACTGGAGCTACCGCGATGTCCTGCCGTACTTCCGCAAGGCAGAGACGCGCGACATCGGCGCCAACGACTATCACGGCGGCGACGGTCCAGTGAGCGTGGCAACGCCGAAGAACGACAACAACGTGTTGTTCCATGCCATGGTCGAGGCAGGCGTACAGGCAGGCTACCCGCGTACCGACGATCTCAATGGCTACCAGCAGGAAGGCTTCGGACCGATGGACCGCACGGTGACGCCACGCGGGCGCCGCGCCAGCACCGCGCGCGGTTACCTGGACATGGCCAAGCCGCGCGATGGCCTGCATATCGTCACCCATGCCACCACCGACCGCATTTTGTTTGCAGGCAAGCGTGCCATCGGCGTGCATTACCTGGTGGGCAACAGCAGCGAAGGAATCGATGCGCATGCACGCCGCGAAGTGCTGGTGTGCGCGGGTGCGATCGCCTCGCCGCAGCTGCTGCAACGCTCCGGCGTAGGCGCACCCGATCTGCTGCGCGCACTCGATGTGCAACTGGTGCACGACCTGCCCGGCGTCGGCCAGAACCTGCAGGACCACCTGGAGGTGTATATCCAGTACGCATGCACCAAGCCGGTGTCCTTGTATCCGGCATTGCAGTGGTGGAACCAGCCTGCGATCGGCGCGGAATGGTTGTTTGCCGGTACCGGCACCGGCGCCAGCAATCAGTTCGAAGCCGGCGGCTTCATCCGCACGCGCGAGGAATTCGACTGGCCCAACATCCAGTACCACTTCCTCCCGGTGGCCATCAATTACAACGGCAGCAATGCCGTCAAGGAGCACGGCTTCCAAGCGCACGTCGGCTCGATGCGCACACCCAGCCGCGGGCGTGTGCACGCCAAATCGCGCGACCCGCGCCAGCATCCTTCGATCCTGTTCAACTACCAATCCACCGACCAGGACTGGCAGGAATTCCGCGACGCGATCCGCATCACCCGCGAGATCATCGCGCAACCGGCGCTAGACCCCTACCGCGGCCGCGAGATCAGCCCCAGTGCGGACTGCAAGACCGATGCGGAGCTGGACGCATTCGTCCGCTCTCGCGCTGAAACCGCCTATCACCCCTCCTGCTCCTGCGCGATGGGCACCGACGACATGGCGGTGGTGGACGGCCAGGGCCGCGTGCACGGCATGGAGGGCCTGCGCGTGATCGACGCCTCGATCATGCCGCGCATCATCACCGGCAACCTCAACGCCACCACCATCATGATTGCCGAGAAAATCGCCGACCGCATGCGCGGTCGCCCCCCATTGCCGCGCAGCACCGCCGATTACTACATCGCTGGCGATGCACCTGTGCGCGGGTGACCTTTTCTCCGGGTCGAGCGTGCGGTGCCCTAACCCTTTTTGCATGTACCGTGAACCCTTCCATGAGCGCGTTGGCGGCGTCCTCGCCGCCAGTGGTCCCGCAAGCAGCCGGGAGAGCGCACAGACAGGCGCATGATTGCTCGGGCATCATGCGCTGATGAAGATCTATCTCGTTGGCGGCGCAGTCCGCGATGCATTGCTTGAGCAGCCGGCTGGCGACCGCGACTGGGTGGTGGTTGGCGCCGATCAGGCGCAGATGGAAGCGCAGGGGTTCAAGCCGGTCGGCAAGGATTTCCCGGTGTTCCTGCACCCGCGCAGTGGCGAGGAATACGCATTGGCGCGTACCGAGCGCAAATCCGGCCGCGGATATCGCGGCTTCGTGGTGGACGCCGACCCATCGGTGACCCTGGAAGAAGACCTGCTACGCCGCGACTTCACCATCAACGCGATCGCGCGCGATGAGGAGACGGGTGAGTTGTTCGACCCGTACAACGGTGCGCGTGATCTGCAGGCGCGCGTCTTGCGGCATGTCGGTCCGGCGTTTGTCGAAGATCCCGTGCGCGTGTTGCGTGCCGCGCGCTTCATGGCGCGGCTGGCACCGCTGGGCTTCACTGTCGCTGCTGAAACTGCGGCATTGATGCGGGACATGGCCGCCAGCGGCGAACTCGATAGCCTGGTGCCGGAGCGCGTGTGGCAGGAGCTGCGGCGCGCATTGAGCTGCGCGCAGCCCTCGGCGTTCCTGCGCACGCTGCACGACACCGATGCGCTGCGGGTCATCCTGCCGGAAGTCGATACGCTGTACGGCGTGCCGCAGCGCGCCGAATTCCATCCGGAGGTCGACACGGGCATTCACCAGGAAATGGTCAGCGATATGGCGGCACGTCTCGCGCCCGGCGATGCGCTGGTGGGCTTTGCCGCACTGACCCACGATCTGGGCAAGGCACTCACACCACCTGAGGAATGGCCGCGCCACGTCATGCACGAACAACGCGGCGTGGCGCCATTGCAGGCGCTGTGCGAGCGGCTCAAGGTGCCGCAGGACTTTCGGCAACTTGCCATCATCGCCTGCCGCGAACACTTGAACGTGCATCGCCTGGCCGAGCTGCGCGACCGCACCCTGCACGAGCTGCTGGTGCGCTGCGATGCGTTTCGCCGCCCGGAGCGTATCGCGCAGCTGGCACTGGTCTGCGAAGCCGACAAGCGTGGCCGTCTGGGCAGTGAAGAAGCCGCGTACCCGCAGGGCGAAGCACTCAAACGGCTACATGCCGCCGCGCTGGCGATCAATGCGCGAAATCTGGCGGCTGAAGGTCTGCAAGGGCCGCAGATCGGCGAGGCACTGACAAAGGCGCGCATTGCCGCGATTGCGGCAGCGCGACGGATCGGTGCATAGCTGCATGTCGCGCACCTGTGTCCAGGTGCGACGCGATGTGGGGACGCGAGCAAGGACGGAATTGCAGCACCCCATGGACCGAAACCTGCCCATTCGAAGTCAGTGATGTATTGGAGATCTGATTTACGCCGTTAAGAGCAGCTAACAAAACTACTGCGCAGCCGCAAGGCGGGCGCGGCCGGTGCTCGGAATCCTCATGTACCACTCGTACACTGCGGTTCCTGTGCGCCGTCCGCACCCGCCTGACGACTGCTCGCGACGTTTTGTTAGCCGCTCTAAACCAAGGCGGCTACACACGAGCAGCCGCCCCGGCCGGGCATCACAGCTTGAAATTCAGGCTCAACATGAAAGAGCGACCGTTCTTGTAGATGTAGTACGGCTGGTTCTTGTTGCCGATGTAGCTGAAATAGGTTTCATCCAGCAGGTTGGTGGCTTCCAGCGCCACGCGCAGCCGCTCGGTGGCCTGGTAGCCGAATGATGCATCTACCTGCGTAAACGCGTCGGTCATCTGCTGCCCGTTGAGCCGGCCAATCTGGGTGAAGTATTCCGAGCGCCACCCCAGGTTTACCCGTGCGCTCCACTTGCCCTGCTCGTAGTACGGGCTGATGTTGTAGGCATTGCGCGAGTTGTACGGCAGGCTGTAGTCGCCGTCGGTGTTGGAATCGGAATAGGTGTAGTTGGCCACCACGCCGAAGCCATTGCCGAAATTGTGCTGCAGATTGAGCGCCACACCGCGCACCGTGGCATCGCCGGCGTTGGTGGGCACGGATGTCTGGTAGGTGCTTGAGCCGCCGGTAGCGTTGTTGAAGAACACACGGTCCTGCACGGTAGTGAGGATGTAGTTGGAGATATCGCGCGAGAAGAATTCGCCACTGAGCAAGCTGCTGTCGGAGAAATACCACTCCAGCGATGCACCGAGATTGGTCGACTCGTATGGACTCAGTCCTGGGTTCCCCGTCGAGGCCGTCAGCGTGGTGTCGTCGGTGGCCACGTACGGCGTCATGTTGGTGTAGCGCGGCCGCGCGATCACTTTGGAGGCGGCAAACCGCAGCATCAGATCGTCGCGCAGGTCGTAGGCAATATTGAACGAAGGCAGCCATTTGCCGTAGCTGCTGAGAAAGTTGACCGGTGTGTAGCCGCCGCCCGGCGCATAGCTGTAGCCATCGGTGGAATCGCGTGAGTGCACATAGCGCACGCCGATGTTGCCGCGATACCGCTCGCCGGAGAAATTGCCTTGCAGGAACCACGCACGGTTCTGCTCCTGGATGCTGTAGTTGCCCGCATAGCTGATGGGCAACCCATCATCGCCTTCCAATTCGCCGATATACCGACCGATCGCACCGCTGTTGATGGTCGACCAGCGTTGCATGTCGGTGCTGGTCGACAGCCCATCCAGATAGCCCGACGGCGTGGTACCCGGCGAGAATGCCGCCAGCGTGCTGCCATCGTTCGGGGTCCAGGTACGGCTATAGGACGATTGCCCGGTGGCGTGATTGGTGAGCTTGATGCCGGTGAGGATCTGCGTGAATGGCCCCCACTCCACCGCATGATCGAAATCCAGCTGCAGATAGCGCTCCTTGTCGTATTGCGGGCTATGGCTGGCCGAGGCGTTGTTGAGCTGCATCGCCGCCGCATTGGTGGGATCGGTGCTGTAGTCCATCGCGGTCCGGCGCCCGTCGATGGCGTAGCTGTAGCCAGCCAGATTGCGGAACTGGATGCCGTAGATACGCTCGGCGCCGCCTTGCGAACTGGTGTAGCCCACCTGGCTGGAGGCGTTCCAACCCTCGCCATGCCAGTCGGTGCGCAAGTGGATGCTGCCGGTGCTGACCTGGCTATTGCGCAGATAGCCGTCGAGATAGGTGTTGGACTGATCGCCAAAGGTACCCGAAGTGGCGATACCGTTTTCGAAGCCCAAGGCCTGCGCATCGCCGGGCGTCGAGCCCCAGTAGCCGTAGCGGCTCTGGTTGTAGTTGTCGAAGCTTTCCTTGACGTACAAACCGGTCAGGTTGAGCTCGAAATCGCTGTCCGGCTTCCATTGCAGCGCCGCGCTGACACCGTCGCGCTTGCGCGTCTGCTGGAATAACGCCGTGTTGATCGACGTCGGAAACACGCCGGTGTTGTTGCCAACCACACCGGGCGGAAACCCGGCGCCCTGCACATTGTCGTAGCCGAAAATTTCCACGCCGTCGCGGCGCAGAACGCGCTGCGAATGCATCACCGAGGCAAGCACGCCCAACGTTTGGTCCTGATTCTTCCAGCTATACAGCGCCGATGCGTTCGGCTTGCCTTCGTCGGAACGATCGTTGTAGCCATAACTCACCGTGCCGGTGAGCGTATTGCGATCCAGATCGAGCGGTTTGCGCGTATGCACGATCACGGTGCCGCCGATGGAGCCTTCGTCGATGCGCGCTTCGGGCGTCTTATAGACCTTCATCAGGCCGACCACTTCCGGTGCCAGCGTGCTGTAGTTGAACGAGCGGCTGTCCGGGTCGTTGGGGTCTCCGCCCCAGCTGGTCGATGCAATGGTCTGACCATTGAGCAGCACGCGATTGAGCGCAGGATCGGTACCGAGGATGCTGACTTTTTCGCCCTCGCCGAATTGCCTGTCCACCGTGATGCCGGACAACCGCGACAGCGATTCGGCAACATTGGTATCGGGAAACTTGCCGATATCCTCGGCGCTGATCGCATCGACGATCGCATCGGCGTTGCGCTTGACGTTGAGCGCCTTGCCCAGGCTGGCCTGGTAACCCACCACCTTGATTTCGTCCAGGGTGGAGACCGAGGGACTGGTTTGTGGTGGTGTCTGTTGTTGCGCGGGTGCGGGCTGCTCCTGCGCAAATGCGGGAAGGCTTGCGATGCAGGCCAGGCTGGCGCCACCCATGAGCAGGCGCCTGACAGCAGCACTCAATGATGAGCGGCGCAGTGGGTTGACGGACGCAGATACCGGAACACAAGGGGATGACGCGAACAGACGGGAAAACAGCATTGCGTGGACCTCATCACTGATGTCGGATGGCAACCGCCTGGTTGCACAACGGCGCGCGACGCGCGTGCCATGCCCGTGATCCGTCCCCTGTGCCGGATACGAACAACTGCCCGCATTGCATGACCACATGCGGGTACACGCCGGACCGCTGGAACAACGGCCGGTTGTCGTCTTCTCAAACGTGGAGCAGACGTTTCTTCGCTGAGAACGTTACCAGCGAAGGTGCCTTCGGTGGGTTGCAGTGTCAACCCGCTGCTGCATACGTCTATTTTTATGCGCTAAACACCGGCTTCCCTGCAGATATCGGGATGACGGCGTGATCGCTGTCTCACTGCCCTTGGCGCCGATGCAGACCACTGCGCCTTGCGGCCTGTTCGCATAAGGCCGCACCACCCGAGTGTTGCGACGCAAAGCGTCTGCGCACGCGAACGGAGACGATGAGAAAACTTTCGCAGCATGGAACGCTGCGCTGTCGTCGGAAAGCCGATCGCCAGCTGCACGCGTGTCGGGTCAGACGACAGCCTGCCCACCGTAGGACTGGTTTCATCGCTGCCGCGGAGCGTGCACGGTGCCAGCGTCCGGCGCAGTTCCCTTGGCCCGGCAACAGCACTTGCACCTTATGTGCTGGCGGCAACGAGCGCATTTGTCAGGTGAGCAAGGCGAAGCATGCGGCATGCGCCGATTCGGTGCATGGGCCGCTGCACGACCCTGTATTTCCCAGATCAAACACAACACGCGCGCCGCATCACGCAATGCGGCGCGCACAATGCGTAGATTGGCCAAGTCATGTTGCCAGTGGCACCTAATCGCGCTGCCCAGCCACCCACGTGCTCAACACCTGCACATCGTCATCCACCAGTACCAGGTCGGCTTGGTAGCCAGGTGCGATGCGTCCCAGGCGTTCGCCCAGGCCAATGCATTGCGCGGGATAGGTGGAGGCCATGCGCGCAGCTTCGGCCAGGTCCACGCCCAGCCAGCGCACGCTGTTGCGCACGGCGGTGGCCATGTCCAATGCAGAGCCGGCCAATGCACCATCGGCATTGCGCACCACGCCGTCCACGGCGGTGATGGTTTCGCCGTAGAGGTCGAAGCTGGCGCTGTCGCTGCCGACCATCGGCATGGCGTCGGTGACCAGCAGCAATTTACCGCGTGGCTTGGCCGCCAGCGCCACGCGCAGGCTGGCCGGATGCACGTGCACGCCGTCGACGATGACGCCGCACCACACGTTAGGGTCTTCCAGCGCTGCGCCGACTGCATTGGGTTCGCGGCCAGCCAGCTGGGACATCGCGTTGTACACGTGCGTGAAGCCGCTGACGCCGGCGGCAATGCCCTCGCACGCCTGCTCGTAGGTGGCCGCAGTGTGGCCGGCGAACACGATCGCGCCACCGGCAACGAAGGCACGGATATCGTCCAGCGGCACGCGTTCGGGTGCGAGCGTGATCAGGGTGACGCCGTTGTCCAATGAGGTATCGACGGCAATCTCGTGCGCGTCCGGCACGCGGAATTTGCCTGCGTCGTGCGTGCCCTTGCGCGCAGGACTCAGGTACGGGCCCTCCAGATGGATGCCGAGCACTCCGGGCACGCCTTGTGCGATGGCCTGGCGCGTGGCATCGATCGCTTCGGCCATCACCTGCGCGGTATCGCTGATCAAGGTCGGCAGCATGCCGGTGGTACCGAAGCGGCGATGTGCGGCCGCAATGGTGGCCAGCGCCTGCGGGTAGCGTGCGTTGTTGAACAACACGCCGCCGCCGCCGTTGACCTGGATGTCGATAAAGCCCGGCAACAAGGTGGCGCCGCCCAGATCCACGCGCGTGTGCGCCTGCGCAACGCGCGCATCGTCGGCCGGCACGATCGCCTGGATCTGCGTGCCAGCCAGTACCACGACCAGGCCGTCCTGCAATCCGTTGTCGGTGAGCACGCGTGCATTACACAGTGCCTGAGTCGCGAGAGCGTGCATGATCAGACGGTTTCCGTGACCTTGTTCAGATGCGGCGGAAGATCGGGATTGTTGCCGCGCTGCAGCGCCAGCGCATTGATCGCGCGATAGAAGCTCTGCACGGTCAGCAGCGGCGCGCAAGCCGGATGCGCGGCCTCTGCCAGCGGCAGATCGCCACCGGGCGCGGCCAGCCACACTTGCGCGCCACGCGCGCGGAATTCTTCGGCCAGTGCGCGGGTGCCGGCACCGGTTTCGTCGGGCTGTGCGAAGACCAGCACCGGGAAGCCCGGCCCCACCAGGGCCATCGGGCCGTGCTTGACCTCGGCCGAACTGTAGGCTTCGGCGTGCAGGCCGCAGGTTTCCTTGAACTTCAATGCTGCTTCCTGCGCTGCGCCCAGGCCCAGGCCGCGGCCGAGCACGAACAGGTTGTGCGCAGGCACCAGGCCGGCGGTGAGCGCCGACCAATCGGCCTGCCACGCGCTGCGCAACTGTTGCGGCAATGCGTCGAGCGCGACAAGCAGGGCCGGGTCGTTTTTCCACACCGCGCCCAGATGCAGGACCGCGGCCAGCGAGGCAAGATAACTCTTGGTGGCGGCCACACTCTTTTCCGGGCCTGCGCCCAGCGGAATCACCACCTCTGCCAGTTGCGCCAACGGCGAATCTTCCACGTTGACCAGCGCGACCACGCGCGCGCCGGCCGCCTTGGCCGCTTCGGCATTGCGCAGCAGATCCGGGCTCTTGCCCGATTGCGAAATCACGATGTACAGCGCGCCACGCAGCTGCAGCGGCGCTGCATAGACCGAGCCCACCGATGGCGACGCAGATGCGGTGACGATGCCGAGCTGGGTTTCGAACAGGTACTTGGCATAGGTGGCCGCATGATCGGAGCTACCGCGCGCGCAGGTCACCACGAACGGCGGCGGCGTCTGGCGCAGCGACTGCGCGAGCGCGGCGATGGTGTCGGCATTACGCGCGAACTGTGCAGCAACCACATCGGCGGTCTGCGCCGCTTCGCGGAACATCAAGGTCTCGCTTTCGGAGGGAAGGCTCATCGTGGCTCAGGCAGATTCAGGAGGAAGGGGTTTGCCGGTGGACGCGGGCGCCGGCGCGGTGGAGCCGCGCACCACCAACTGCGGCACGAAACCACGGCTCTGCAATTGCGCCGGTTGGTCGTCGTAGGCGTCGCTGCGCAGCTGGCTGATCAACAAGCGTGCGGCATGCCGCGCGATGTCATCGGTGGCCTGCTTGGCGGTGGTCAATGCCGGCCACGACTGGCGCGAGAACGGGCTGTCTTCGAAGCCGGCGATCGACAATTGATACGGCACGTTCATGCCGGTGGACTTGGCTGCGGCCAGCACGCCTGCAGCGATCTCGTCGTTGCTGCCGAAAATGGCGGTGGGCGGTTCGCGCAGCGACAACAGCCGGCGTGCGCCGCGGAAGCCATCGTCGAAGGTGTAGTCGCCGGGAATCACCAGGTGCTTGTCCAGGCTGATGCCGTAATCCTTCAATGCCGCTTCATAGCCGGCGTAACGCTCGCCGCTGGAGCGATGTTGCGGGCCGCCCCACAGGAAGCCGATGCGTTGATGGCCGAGCTGGATCAGGTGCTCGGTGATTTCATAGGCGGCATCGCGGTCGTCGATGTACACGCACGGGCCGTCGCCGGGGTCGTCGGTGGAGGCGATGATGCGCACGCTCTTGATGCCGCGAGCAGCCAGACCGGCCAGCAATTCCGGGCGTTCGGACATCGGCGCGGTCAACACCACCCCGGCCAGGCGCGAGCGCTGCACCCATTCGGCCAGTTCTTCGGCCAGCAACGGCGAGGTGGAATCGCAGGGATGAATCTGCAGGCCAAAGCCGGTTTCCCGGCACGCGGCCAGCACGCCGTTCTGGATGCCGATGATGTGGTACGGGTTGGGGTTGTCGTACACCAGGCCGATCACGAACGGCGTGCCGCTGCGCAGATTACGCGCGGACGGGTCGGGTTCGTAATCCAGGTCGGCGATGGCGCGCAGCACGCGCGCGCGCGTGGCCTGCATCACCGACGGCTCGTTGTTGATCACCCGCGACACGGTCTTCAACGAGACCTTGGCGCGTTCGGCGACATCTTTGATGGTGGGCCTGCGCATGGAGGTACCTTGTCCGTCGGAACGCATCATGCCGCCGCGATCACTTGGCCTGGGCCGGCAGGCCCACGCGATGACCGCGCAGCGAATAGAACAGAATGTACAGATAGCACGGCACCATCAGCGCAGCGAACACGACCTGGAAGTCGTAATGCTGCTTGAGGATGGCGAACAGCTGCGGAATGATCGCGCCGCCGGCGATGCCCATCACCAGCAGTGCCGAGCCGATTTCGGTGAACCGGCCCAGTCCGCGAATGGCCAGCGGAAAGATCGCCGGCCACATCATGGCGTTGGCAAAGCCAAGCGCGGCGACGAAGCCCACCGACACGTAGTTGTGGGTGAACAAGGCACCGAGCGAGAACAGCACGCCCAGCACCGCCGACACGCTCAGGTAACGCGCCTGCGAGATCACGCGCGGAATCAGTACCAGGCCGGCGATGTAGCCCAGCAACATCGCGCCCAATGTGTAGGAGGTGAAGATCTTGGTGCTGTCCAACGGGAGATTGAAGCCGTGCCCGTAGGTGCCGATGGCATCGCCGGCCATCACTTCCACGCCCACATAGACGAACAGGCACAGCACGCCCAGCCACAGGTGCGGGAACTGGAAGATGCTGGATTTCTGCACGCCACCGGTCGCGCCCGGCGTGGCGTTGGCCTCGGAGGGCTTGAGCTCGGGCAATGGCGAGAACAGCACGCCGATGGCCAGCAGCAGCAGGACGCCGGACATCACCAGATATGGCGCGTGAATCTTGGCGGCGAAGGCGGTGAGCAAGGCTTCCTTGGTCGCCGCATCGGCGCTGGCCACCTGAGCGGACAGGTCGCCGATACCGTGCAGCACCAGCGAGCCGATCAGGATCGGCGCCAGGATGCCGGCGATCTTGTTGCAGATGCCCATCAAGGCAATGCGGCGCGCGGCACTTTCGATCGGCCCGAGAATGCTGATGTACGGGTTGATCGCCGTCTGCAGCAAGGCCAGGCCGCTGCCGATGACAAACAAGCCGCCGAGTGCGCCCGGATACCAGCGCTGCGTGGCGAACTGGCCGAAGCCTGCTGCGCCCACGGCCATCACCACCAGGCTCAGCGCCAGGCCTTTCTTCATGCCGGTGCGTTTGAGAATCCACGACGAGGGCAAGGCCAGAAAGAAGTACGACAGGTAGAACACCATCAGCACCAGGAACGCATTGACCTCGTTGAGGTCGAACGCCAGCCGCACGAAGGTGATCAGCGGCCCGTTGATCCAGGTAAAAAAGCCGATGATGAAAAACAGCACGCCGACGATGGCGATCGAGACAACGGGATTTGCGGGCCTGGCAGTAGTCATGGATCGGCTGGCTCTGAAGTTGTCGTGGGGGAGGCCGTTGGCGTCAGCGGCGCAGTTCGGCGACGAAATCGTAGAAATCGTTATGGCAATAGGTGTCGGTCAATTCGATCGCGCTGCCGTCGCGGGCGTAGCCCACGCGCACCACGTGCAGGATCGCCTCGCCGGTTTTCATGCGCAGATGCTCGGCCAGCCGCGCGGGCAGATTGATGGCGCGGAAGTACTGCAGCGCGCGCACCACCGGCGTGCCCTGGGCATCGAGATAGCTGTAGAGCGAATCGCCGATCTGCTGCGGGTCGGTGACGATGCGCTGCGGCAACACCGCGTGCTCATAGGCCATCACGCGGTCGTCGGCGCTGCGCAGACGCGTCAGCGAGGCCACCGCCGCATCCGGCGACAAGCCCAGCCGCAGGATTTCTTCGCCATGCGCCGGGCGCAGCCGCCGTTCCAGCCAGCGCGTCCCGGGTTCATAGCCCTTGATGCGCAGCGTCTCGCTGAAACTGGTCAGGCCGCTGAGCTGATGCTGGATCTGGGTGGTGACAAAGGTGCCGGCGCCCTGCCGGCGCGAGACCAGGCCTTGTTCGACCAGCACATCCACCGCCTGGCGCAGGGTTACCCGCGAGATCTGCAGGCGTTCGCACAGCTGGCGCTCGGCCGGCAGCGCCTCGCCGGCCTTCCACTGCCCGCCACGGATGGCGTCGCTGAGCTTGGCGGCCAATTGCAGATACAGCGGCGTCGGCGCGGAAGCCTCCAGCGCCAGCGCATCCATCCTGGGGTCGTCGTCCGTCCTGGCATTGGTTCTCGGTTTGGCCACTGCCTGTCCTCCGGACCGACTTGGATTTGTTAGGTCCAATATAGTACCAATTTGCCCCGCGCGCATCAGACCGCGTGCAATCGCGAAAGCGCCGGATCGGCGACGCATCCGGCCGCGGCAGACCGGCTGCACTCCTTCGGCCGCCAAAGTGCAGGCGTGCCGGAGCTGCTATGCAGGTTGCGTGCGCGCTGACGTGCCGTAACCACTCGCCACCGCACCATGACGACAGGTTTGTCGGCGGATGCCCCGGCGTGTCGCTTAATCGGCCGCAATGGATGCGCCAGCGGTGCCGCGCGCACGTGCATGGTGCAGAAAACCGGCACTACGGCGCGCAGCCAGCCACATCGCCACTAGCGCAATTGACCGTGGTCGTTGCGCACCATCCCGCGCTCCGGCGTGGCGGCGAAGCCCAGCAATTGCAGGCCGACGCCCAACACCGCGTCCTGCGCCGGATCGACACGCGACTGTAGCTGCCAGCGTCCGTCGGGCCACAGTTGCAGCTGTGCTTCGGCCTGCACGCCAGCGGGCAATGCGGTGTCGGGCAGCAAGGTCAGCACGGCGGTGTGATCCACGCACGCCGGCTGCCCGGACAAGCGCAGCGGCGGCAGACCGGGCAGCTCGCCCGCACCGCTTGCCAGCACTTGCAGGCTGACCCGCCCATGCGCCTGCACGCAACCGGTGGCATCGAAGAGCAGATCCACCTGCTGCAGCTGCAACGCCAGATCGATCAGCGCCACGCCACCGGGCTGGCGCACCAGCAATTGGCCCCGTGCATTGCGTATGCCGCGTTGCGCCCCATCCACCAACAGCAGGTGCAGCTGTGTGGACTGCAACTGCACCTGGCGTTCGCCACGCACCAGCGACCAGAGCCGCGGCCGCACCGCCACATCGCCGAAGGCGATGCCTTGCCATTGCACCTGCCGCAACGTGCCGGCCCAGATCGGGCCCTCCACATCCAGCACCGAGAACGGCAGTCCCTCGCGCGGCAGCACCAGGCGCAACGGGACAAATGCCAGCAGGGCGACCCCCACCATCGACACCAAGAGCAAGGCCCAGCGCATGCGTGTCACGGTTCCGATTCCGCAAACCCGCAGCGTACGCGGAGTTGGCCCTGCTCGCGTGCCACGTGCAGTTGGGTCGGCGCCAGGCCGTGCGCCTGTCGCAACCGCTCAAGCCAGCCGAACAGCGTGGCGGCACTGACGGCCTCGATCTGCACCTCCACCCCGCCTGCGGCGCTGCGCTGTTGGGAGGTGATGTTGACGCCGGCATCGCGTGCGCTGCTTGCGATGATCTTGGCCAAGGCCGCTGGTCCCGGTGCGGCGGTGCGTCTGGTCGATGCCGCCTGTGCAGATGCATCGAGCACCAGCTGCGCAGCGTGGGCATAGCGCGCCCAAGCCCGGTCATGCCAGTGCCGCAATGGCATGTAAAGTGCATACCAGCCCACGAATGCCGCCAGTGCGGCGCACATCACACCCAGCATGCGCCGCTCACGCGGCGCCCGTGTCTGCCACCAGTACGTGCCGCGTTGCACAGATGTCTTCATCGCAATGGCTCCAGCGCCAACGGTGTCCGCATGCGACCGTCTTCGACCTGGCTGCTGCCCGGATCCACGTGCCAGCCGGCATCCGCAAGCCGCGCCGAGAGCTGCTGCAGGCTGGCGTCATCGGTGTGCAGCAAGGTCGCGCGCAACGGCTGTGCGGCGTTGTAGTCCAGCTGATCCAGTTCTGCCGCTGGAAGGGTATCGACTGCGCCGAACAAGGTGCTCAGTTGCATCGCCAGGCGATCGGCCGCCGTGCCGGCCTGCCAACGCGCCTGCAATGCGGCCGGTACCGCCGCTGCATCGCGCACACCCAACTGCGTGGCGGCGCGCGCCTGCAGTACACGCGCACCGATCTCGTAGCGCAAGGTCTGCGCCAGCAACAGCATCCCCGGCGATAGCAGCACCAATGCGGCCAACACCGCCAGACGGCGCGAAGCGCGCCGTTGCTCAGCAGCGGCCTTGTTCGCGAACGGGTGCTGCAGGAGATCGATCGGCACGTGGGCAGCATTGCGCGCAAAGCAGGCAATGGACTGCGTCGGGTCGGGCACCGGCGGCACGGCCGGCACACGATCGCCCAACAGCAGACGCGCCGCCTCTGGCTCCAGGCTGCAGGCCAGCTGTGCGCCGCGGATCAGCCATCGGCCGTCCCAGTGCATCACTGCGGCCGTCGCATCGGCACCGGGCTCCAGCAGCAGGCAATCCGGCACCACCGCATCGGGAACGAAGCCCAGTTGCGTCGCGCGCGCCAGCCAGTGCTGCATCACCACGCTGTCCACTGCGGCGACCAGGCGCGTGCCATCGGCCTCAGCGCCAGCGGCGATCACCACATGCAAGGCCTGCGCGTCGACAGCCAGATGCTCGGCCAATTGCAGGCGCGCAGCGGCCCGCGATTGCGCAATGCTGCGGCCAGGCAAACTCAACCAGCGCAGATGGACATCCACACCCGGCACCACCAGGAGGTTGCGCGCGGAGGGCCCAGGCGGCGTGGCGGCCTGACCCATCGATTGCACTTGCCCCTGCGCATCCACACGCATTGCAGTGGCTTGGACGGCTGCATCGGCTGGCAGCAACAACAACGTCGTGGTCATTGGTCAGAACTCCATTGGCGCGCGACCAGTCGGACCCGGCCGGCCGTTTCCTGTTGCAGCAACGCTTCCAGCATGACCTGCGCGCCGGCATGGTCGACCTGGCTGTAGAGAGAGAAGTAGCGGGTGCGTAGTTCGAGCTGTTCCAATACCGCATTGGACAGCTCGGCCTGCATCAGCGCCGGCTGGCTGAGAAACATCCTGACATCGCGCCATCCTCCAGCCGGCCGTGCAGCGATGACGCGTCGCGCGGCCGGCAGCTCCAGCGCTCCTCCGGTCAACGCCACCAGCACCGGTGCATCGTCCAGGCGCAGCGTGTTGATATTGATCGGCGACAAGCGCCCCTCCGGCAATGCGCAGACATACGGCTGCAGTTGCGCGATCAATTGCGGCGTGTAACCGGCGATGGCGCGCAGTTCGCTGACGCCTGCCAGCAAGGTTGCACCGGTACGCCGCGGCGCGGCGACCTGCAGGTAGCGCTCGTCTTCGGCGCCGTGCACGCCCGGCTGTGTGTCGGAGTCGATCCAGTCCACCAATGCGTCGGTCAGCGCATATGCCTGTTGCGGGGCGATGCCCAACACCTGGAGCAATGCGCGATATTGGCGTGCTCCCTCATCGCTACGCTGCCATTGTTCGGGCGCACCAACGACCACGCTGTTGAGATTGAAGCAGCCGCCGCGATCGCGCAGGCGCACGCTCACCGCACCGTCGTCCAGCGGAAAGCGGACCGGCTGGTCGTTCCAGCCGCCGTCCAGCGTGGTGCGCAGCGGATCCCGCTGGGACAGCGCCTGCAAGCGCTGCCGCGCAACGGCCTCGCTGCCCAGGGCGTACCACTGCGCCTGCGTCATCGCCTGGCCATTGCCGCTGCGACGCAGACCAAAGCGCAGGTCTTCCAGCACGGCCGCCATCAGCAAGGTCATCACGGCAACCAGCAGCAATACCGTGAGCAAGGCCACGCCGCGTTGCCTGGCAGGTACGTGCAGTGCCATCACGTGCGCCCTTCCGGCAACAGGAACAGTTGGCGCACGCGCCCCCAGTGCTCCAGGTCCAGCTCCAGTGCGACCGCGTCCGGCAATGCTTCAAGCCCGCCGCTCCAGCCATCGCTCCACTGCGCCCGGTAATGGAATGCCACCGCCGCCGAACGCACGCCGCGCAACAGTACCTGCGGCGTGCCAGCTGCCGCGCCGTCGAGCGCAGAGCGTGCGCTGCGCTCCAGCCGCCCATCCACGACGCGGTATTCCACGTATTGCAGCGACGCACGCGGTGCCTGGTCCGGATTGCTCCAGCCACGTCGCACAAACCCGAACAATGGCCCGTACGTTCCGGGCGCACTGGCGACAAATGCACTGCGTGCGGCGCTGCCCTCGCTGTTGCGGGTGCGGCGCACGGCCGCCTGCTGCAGGTCGCTGCGCAGCAGGCCATGGGCCAGTTGAAAGTCGCGAATCTGTTGCAGCCGCGCGCGCACGGCATCGCGCTGGTCGATGCTCTGCCGCATCACCACCACCGCAGCTGCGGCCACCAACGCGAACACCGCCAGGGCCACCAGCAATTCGATCAAGGTGAAGCCGCGCGTGCGTTGCTTGCCGATCATTCGGCGCTCCGCAAGATATTCAGACCGGCAACTTCCTGCGCCTGGCCTGCAGGGCGCACGCGCACCTCGATTTGCACCAAACCTGCCGCGCCGGCCGGCATCGACTGGCGCTGCCACTCCCAGCTGCGCCCGCCGAGCACCACCTGCCCGTTCGCTGGTGCGCGGATCGCGGCAGCTGGCGCCAGCGTCGCCTCGATCGCCTGATTTTCCGCCACCACCGCGGCTAACGCGCGCTCCTCCAGCACCACGGCGGTGCGGGTACTCTCGCTGGAAAGGTTCAACAGGCCGATCACCGCCATGCCGAAGATCGCCAGCGCGACGATCAGTTCGAGCAGCGAAAATCCACTTGATGCGCGTGCGTTAGCGAGATGGCGCATCGACCTGCACCACGCCTGCGGCATCTACCACGACCTGCATCTGTTGCCGGCCATCGCCCAACGCGATGCGCTGCGGTGTGGCCGCACCGGTGGGGTCGAAGCGCACACTTACGTGTCTGCTGTCGGCAGGCAGCTGCGCCTGGATGCCCTGCGGCCAGCGGACCGCGGCAAATGGCGCCTGATCCAAGGCAACCCACTGCTGCTGGGCCTGACGACGGAAACCATAGCCGCCGGCATCGATGCTGACCTCCACCATGCGCAAACTCATGATCGCCTCGTCGCGTGCATGCATCAGCGCGCTGGCCAGGGTGTCGGTATGATCGTGCAGATCGCGCCGCGTATCCGGCAAGGTCATCACCGCCAACGTGCTAGCCAGCGCGGCAATGACCAACACGGCAAGCACCTCAAGCAAGGTGAAGCCACGCGCGCATCGGTTCGCCACGCGCATCGGCATGCGCGATGAACACGGCCTTGGAGGGCCCAGCATTGCAGACACGGCCGTCACTCAGCGCCAGTTGCCGATATCGGCATTGTCGGCATCGCCACCTTCGGCACCGTCTGCGCCAAACGAGTACACGTCAAAGCCGCCATGGCGGCCGGGGCGCCGGTATTGGTATGCATGGCCCCATGGGTCTTCCGGCAACCGGCGGATGTAACCGCCCTGCCGATAGCGCTCCGGCCGCGTCAATCCGACCGGCGGGTTGAGCAAGGCTTGCAGCCCTTGTTCGGTGCTTGGGTAGCTGAGGTTGTCCAGGCGATAGGTTTCCAGCGCCTGCTCCAATACCGCCACGTCGGCGCGGGCTTTTTCCACCATCGCGCGATCCTGGCTGGGCATCACATTGATCATCACCACCGTGGCGAGCAGGCCGATGATGACGATGACCACCATCAGTTCGACCAGGGTGAAACCACGGCTGCGTCGATGTGCCGTCAGCGAGCCAAGGCGTGCACGTGGATGGATGGACTGCATGACGATCTCCATGGATAAGCGGACGCGCTCAACCAAGCGCGAGGGTGTTGAATTGCAAGATGGGCAGCAGGATCGACAACACGATCACCGCCACCACGCCGCCGAGCAGCACGATGATGGCCGGCTCCAACAGGCTCATCGCGGCGGCGGTGAAGGTCTCGAATTCGCGCTCCAGGTAGTCAGCGGCACGCTCCAGCATCGGCGCCAGGCGTCCGCTGTTTTCGCCGCTGGAGGCCATGTACAGCAGCGTTGGCGGAAACACCCCCGCGCGCTTCATGGCCGCGGCCAGGCTGCCGCCTTCGCGGATCGCGGTGACCATGCCGTCGGTGGCCAGGCGTAACGCGCGGTTGTCCACGGTGCGTGCGGCAATCATCAGCCCCTCCATCAACGGCAAGCCGCTGTTGACCATGATGGCCAGGGTGCGCGCCATGCGCGCGGCGTGCAGATCGCGGAGCAACCGGCCCAGCAGTGGCGCACGCAGTAACGCGCGGTCCGCCGTCAGGCGCAGTGCCGGGCGTTTGAGCAGCTGCAACGCCGCAACCACCGCAATCACCAGCGCGATCAGCAGCGGGATACCGGCATGCAGCAGAAAATGCGACACGCCGATCACCGCGCGTGTCAGCCACGGCAGGGCACGGCCCATCGAATCGAACTGGTCCACCACCTTGGGCACCACGAAGGTCATCAGCACGATCACCACCGCACCGGCCGTCGCTGCCAGCGCCGCCGGATAGACCAATGCAGACTGCAACTTGCTGCGCACCTGTGCCTGGCGTTCGAGCAGATCGGCCAGTCGTTCCAGCACCTGCGGCAACGCACCCGCGCTTTCGCCGGCGGCCACCATCGCCCGATACAACGCAGGGAACGCCTTGCCCTGGCGTGCCATCGCATCGGACAGGCGGAATCCTTCGACCACCAATGCATGCGTCTGGCTGGTGACCCGACGCACGCCGCGGCGTTCGGACTGGGTGCCGATGGTGCGCAAGGCCTCTTCCAGCGGCGCGGTCTCCACCAGCGTGGCAAGCTGGCGGGTGAACAGCACCAGATCCTTGCCGCTGAAGCGCGCTGCGCGGCCGGCCGTGCTGCCGGCCGCGGCCGCAACTTCCAGGCGCACCGGCACCCATTGCCGCTGTTCCAGCAGCGCACGTGCGCCGTGCACGCTGTCGGCACTGATGACGCCGTGCCGGTTGCGCCCATGCAGATCGAGCACGGTGTAATCAAATTGCGGCATGCGCGTCGTCCTGTTGGCGGGTCACACGCAGCGCGTCTTCCAGCGTAGTCAGGCCTTGCAGCACGGCAGCGCGTGCGGCATCGCCCAGCCGCGGCGCGCGTGCGAAGGCCACAGCAGCCAGCGCGTCTTCGTCGGCGTTGTCGCCGATCAAACGGCGCATCGCATCGTCTACCGCAATCGCCTCGTAGATGCCTACGCGGCCGGCGTAGCCGCTGTGGTGGCAAGCGTTGCAGCCCACGGCGGTGTAGATCACTGCATCGGCCGGCGCATCCAGCAGTTGACGCGTGCCGGTATCGATCGAACGCTCGCTACGGCATTGCGGGCACAAGCGCCGCACCAGCCGCTGCGCCAGGATCAGTCGCAGACTGGAAGCCAGCAAGAACGGCTCGATCCCCATATCGCCCAACCGCGTGACCGCGCCCACCGCATCGTTGGTGTGCACGGTGGAGAGCACCAGATGGCCGGTGAGGCTGGCCTGCACCGCAATCTGCGCGGTCTCGGTATCGCGGATCTCGCCGATCATCACTACGTCCGGGTCCTGGCGCAGGATCGCGCGCAGGCCGGCGGCGAAGGTCATGCCGACACGTGCGTTGACCTGGGTCTGGCCGACGCCATCGATGGCGTATTCCACCGGATCTTCCACGGTGAGGATGTTGCGCGAGCCATCGTTGAGCAGGCGCAGCGCCGCGTACAAGGTCGTGGTCTTGCCCGAACCGGTGGGCCCGGTGACCAGCACGATGCCATTGGGCACCTGCAATGCGCGCTGCACGGTGTGCATCACCGCAGGTGGCATGCCCAGCTGCGCCAGCGACAGCGTGCCCTGCTCCTTATCCAGGATACGCAACACCACCCGCTCGCTGCCGCGCGTGGGCAACGTGGACACACGCACATCCAGTGCCTTGGCCCCCATCACCAGCGACACGCGCCCATCCTGCGGGATGCGTTTTTCGGCGATATCCAGCCGCGCCATCACCTTGACGCGCGACACCAGCAGCGGTGCGATGCGTCCGGGCAGCGTGGCTGCCTCGCGCATCACGCCATCCACGCGCAGGCGCACGCGCAGGCGCGACTCGTAGGATTCCAAATGCACGTCGGATGCACCCAGCCGCGCGGCCTCGGCGATGATGCCGTTGATCAAACGAATGATCGGCGCATCGTCCTGGCTGTCGAGCAGATCGGCGGTGGGGATGTCGTCGATCAACGAATCCAGGCTGCCATGCAGATCCAGCGCTTCCACCTGCACACCTTGCTCCAGCCCGGCATCGGCGTAGATCTCCGATACATGCCGGTCGAACACCGACGGCGCCAGCGTGCGCACCTGCAATGGCATGCCCAACGCGCGGCGCAACTCGATCAGGGCCTGCACATCGCCACCTTCGCGCAAACCGATCTGCGCGGTGGTGTCGCTGCCAAGCAGCACTACGCCGTGACGCTTGGCGAATGCATAGGAAATGCTGGCGCGGGCGCTGCTCATGGCATCAACGCTGCACGGGACGTGCGCCGGGCGCAGGTGGTGTTGCCGGTGCCGGCGCAACCGACGATGGACCGGCCGGCAGCTGCGGCGGCTGCGCACGCAAGTAGTCGCGCACCAGCGCATCCAGCGCCGCTTCCGGATCGCCATCGGCCAGCTGGCGCTCGCGCAGGTAGTTATAGCGTGGCGCGGTCATGCGCTGGGCATCGGCTGCATCGCGAATGATGGTAGGGCGAATGAACACCATCAGATTGGTCTTGTCGCGGTTGCGCGACTTGTGCCGGAACAACGCGCCCAGGCCGGGTACATCGCCAAGTAGCGGCACCTTCTCCACGGTCTGGCGGTCGTTCTGATCGAGCAGGCCGCCAAGTGCCACGATGGCACCGTTCTCCACCACCACGCGCGTTTCGATCTGGCGCTTGTTGAACACCAGCTCCGAGGATTGCGCGCTGACCGGCCCGGCAATGGCCGAGACTTCCTGCTTGATCGCCAGCGTGATGCCGCCGGCCGTGTTGATCTGCGGGCGCACTTCCAGCTCCACGCCCACGTCCTGGCGCTGGATGGTGCGGAATGGGTTGTCGTTGGCCGCACCGAGCACTTCGCCGGTGGTGATCGGCACTTCCTGGCCTACCAGGATGCGCGCCTGCTCGTTGTCCAGGGTCATGATCGAGGGCGTGGACAACAGGTTGGAGCCGGTGTCGCTCTTGACCGCGTCGATGATCATGCCGAACACCGCGTCGTTGCTTTGCCCGGCCAGGCCGATCAGGCCACCGCTCAGGCCCAGCAGCGATTGCGCAGCCACGTTGCGTGCCTGTTCCAGCACCGAATCGTCGTCGGCATTGCCGCTGCGCGTGCCAGCCGCCGCCGCAGCCAGCGGCACGATGCCTGGCGAGGCGCCGCCGTATTGCGTGGCGATCAGCGGCACCGTGCCATTGCGGCCAGCCAGCAGCAGCTGCACGCCCAGGCGCTTGGCAGCGGTGTCTGAGATCTCCACCACGATCGCTTCGACCAATACCTGCTCGCGATGCACATCCAGCTGCCGGATCACATCCATCAGAGCGCGCTGGGTTTCCGGATCGGCATTGATGATCAATGCATTGGAGCCCGGGTAGCGCACGATCACCGGGCGCTTGCCTGCTGCCGGCGCGATCACCTGCGTCTGCGCCGCGCCGCTCGCCGCAGCCACGTCCAGCGCAGTGGAACGTGTGTCCTGCCCGGCCTGCGCCTCGTTGCCGGGCGTCTGCCCGACCAGCTGCTGCAGCACCGGCAGCAATTGCTCGGCACTGGCGTGCTGCAGGCGCACCACGCTGACGTCGCCGCGGCGCTCGGCGCGCCCGTCCAGATCGACTGCGGTGCGTACCACGCGCTGCACCAGTGCCGGGTCGCCACGCACGATCAAGGAATTGCTGCTTTCCACCGGTAACACCGACAACACATTGCTGCGCTCGCCGCCTTGCCCGAACAGCGAGGTCAGGGTGCGCGCCAGTTCCTGCGCCGAGCTGTTGCGCAGCGTCACCGTGTCGATGGCCGCACGGTCGGTGTCGATCTGCGCCACCAACGTGCGAATGCGTCGCAGGTTGTCGGCGTAGTCGGCAATCAACAGGCTGTTGCCTTGCGGCATCGCCATGATCACACCACCGCGCCCGATCAGCGGCTTGAGGATTTCTGCCGCGCTGCGTGCGTCCACGCGCTGCAGGGTGAAGACCTGCGTTGCAAATCCCAGGTTGCCGTTGGCGGCGCTACCCGGCTGCTGCGCGGCGGTGTCGTCGGGAATGATGCGATAGGTCGATGGCCCACTGGACACCGCAATCAATCCATTGGCGCGCAACACGGCCAGCAGCATGCCCAGCAGATCGGCTTCGGACATCGCCTGCGCGCGCGCCACGTTGACCGAGCCCTGCACGCGCGTGTCCACGATGAAGGTAATGCCGGTGGCACGCGAGACGTCCTGGATGAAAGCGCGCAGGTCCACGTCCTGCAGGCGCACGGCCGGTGCATCGGCGGCATGCAACGCAGTCATCGGCACCGCGGGCAGCGCGAGCAACAACGTGGCCGAGAGCAGCCAGAGCGGGCGAACAGCAGTCATTGCGGGCGCTTCAAGGTCATGGTGTGGGTCTGGCCGTCGCGGCGGTAGGTCAGCGTGGCGCTCTGGCCATCGCGCAATTCGTCCTGCAGCTCGCGCAGATGTTCTGCATCGAGCGTGCGGCCGTTGATCTGGGTCAGCACATCGCCCGGCGCCAGACCGGCCTGACGCAGCAGTGCGCCATCGCCGCGCGGCATGATGGTGAAACCGCCACCATCGGCGCTGGCGCGCAAGCCGGCACTGGCGAGCAGCTGCTGCGCATCGACGGCGGTGGCTGCGCTCGCGCCTGCTGCCGTGGTGACATTCGATTGCACGGCTGCCGGAGCAACGGTCGGCGCGGTTGCGCTCGTTGCTGCAGGCCGGAGCGATGCACCCGCAGCAGATGCCTCGCCCAATGCAATGCGACGCACACTGGCGCCAGCGCGCAGCAGCACTTGATCGGCCGCGATCGCCTGCACCACCACGCCGGGCGCAACCGTGTCGCCGACGCGGTAGACGCCTTGCCGGCCATCGCTACCGCTGAGATAGGCGGCCGCCTGGGTGCCGCCAGCACGCACGCCATGCAGCACCATGCCATCGCGATTGGTGTCGGAGGCGCTGCGATGGAACACATCGCGACGCAATGCGGACACGTCGAGAGTAGTGACGCGACCGCGCTGCGCAGTGCCCAACGGCCCGATCGGCGTGAGCACCAGCCACAACAGGCGCACACCTTGCAGCACCAGCAACGCAACCACGCAACACGCCACCGCCGTGCGAACGCCTGGCGCCAGCAACAAGGAATTCAACGAGGGCCAGGCGCGCTGCAAAGCGGACATCCGTCTCAGGATTTCGATTGGATGACAGAATGCGGCTGCAATGTGTCAGTTCGAAGAAACCGATGACACAGACCGACACACGGCGCCATACGACTAAACGCAAACGCCCGCCATGCAACGCACAGCGGGCGCTTGCGACACTGGCAGCTGCACCTCAGATCAGAAGCGCGCTGTCACACTGATGTCATAGCTGATGCCAGGCTGGTAGGTGTACAGGTCCACCCGGTTGCTCCCTACCTTCTGGTACTCCTGGTACTTGGTCTTGAGCAGGTTACGCGCGGCAAAATTCACCGACACCGTCTCGCCGGACCACGTCAGGCCCTGCTTGATCACCAGATCCAGCGAGGTGCCCGGCTTGTCGATGTAATCCGGCTGCCCGGGGCGACCACGCGCGGACACCCGCTTGCCCACGTAGTTGGCGATCAACGTCGCCTGGCTGAGCGTGCGCTCGCTTTCCACCCCGATCTGCAGGTTGGCGATGTCATCGGACTGGCCTTGCAATGCCGAACCATCGCGGATGAACAAGGTCGCCTGCACCGGTGCGCTGAAGCCGAACGGCTGCACCGTATCGCCATCGCTGGCACTAACCTCGGACGTGGTTCGGGTGTAATTGCCGGACACGAACATGCGTTTGTCGCCCCACCAGTCGGCAGCGATCGGCAACTCCAGATACTTCTTGGCCTCCAGCTCCACGCCGTACAGCGTCGCCTTGGGCGCATTGATGAAGCTCTGCACGATGCCGCCGCCGGGGGCGTCGTTGACGATGGCTTCGATCGGCTTGTCGATGTTCTTGTAGAACGCGCCGACGGTGACGTATTGGCCCGGTTCGAAGAACCATTCGTAGCGTGCGTCCAGATTGACCAGCTCGCTGTCGACCAAAAACGGGTTGCCGAAGAACTGGCGGTCGATGTCCGGGTCCAGATACTGCTGTGGCGCCATTTCGCGAAACTGCGGGCGTGCGATGGTCTTGGAAGCGCCAAAGCGCAGCTGCTGGTTCTCGGCAAAATTCCAGGTGACCGTGGCCGACGGCAGCGCATAGCTGTTGTGCAACGGTGCCACACCGTCCTGGCGCGTGCCGCTGAAGATGTCGTACGGATGCACCGCCTGGGTGGCGTCTTCGTAACGCACGCCCGCCGTGGCGCGCAGCGTCGGCATGATCTCGCCCTCTGCCTGCAGATACGCCGCCTTGACCTTCAAGTTCGCGTCGTAGGCAGCCGCACCGAAACTACCGGTGGTTTCGCGCAGACGCAGCAGATCGTTGCTGAGGTTGTAATCGGAGAACAGATAATCCACGCGCTGGTACTGGTTCAGGAACGGCAGCGGCCCGTCCAGCGCCAGGAAACGGAATTCGCGGCTCCACGCGCTGCGGTCGTTGTCCAGATAGGCCAGCCCGCCCTTGACGGTGAGGTCGTGCTCCATCGGCAAGCGCCAGGTGACATCCACGCCACCGCTGGCCACCTTGTCGTCGACCTTGCTGAAACGCGTGTAGTTCTGCACGCGTGAGGCATCGTGCGCCCAGTAGCCGTCCAGCCGCTCGTAACGAATCCCGGTTTCGTAAGGCACATCGCGGCTGGCGTTGGCCACTGCAGCGCGCCATTCGATCTTCAGGTCGTCGTATTCGCCGAAGGCGTGCGTGCCGCGTAGTTGGTTGTTGATCAACTGCCGCGCGTACCACTCGGTGTTGTCGTCGCGCACGTCGAAACCTGCCAGTTCGTCGCGACCGGCGCGGCTGCGCGCCACCTTCAAGGTGTCGTGCACGTAGAGCGTGGTCCAGCCGATGGTATGCCGGCCATATTCCCACCCTAGCCCCAGCATGCCGTTGCTGCGCACGTTGTTGCGGGTGGTGGCGAAGTCGTAGTTGGAATTGAACTCGACGCTGTCGCCGACAAAGATGCCGTCCTGCTGCTTGCCGGTGCGCGTGCGCCATTCGTTGTCGTAGCTGGCCACCGCGATGATGCCCAGCTTGGCCTCGCCCACATCCATGCTGTAGCCGGCGCTGCCGCCGACATTGACGTCCGGAGCGATGCTGTCCTTTTCCTGCAGCACATACAGGTTGGCATCGTTCAAGCTGCGCCCGATGCGACGGATGTCCTCGCGCGAAAAGCTGCCCAGATCGACTCGGCGGCCGGTCCTGATCGCATCGCGCAAGGCGGTAGGCTGCTTGCGGATGCCATCATCAAAACCCCACTCGTCATCGTCGGAGCCGTAATAGGTCAGGCCTTTTTCGCCGGTGCTGACGCTGTTGGCCCCACCACCCACGGTCAACGACAGGAACGGCGTGTCGGGGATTTCCATCGATTGCAGATCGATCACGCCGCCGCCGAATTCGCCCGGATAATCGGCCGAATAGGTCTTTTGCACGGTCACGCTGGCCAGCACATCGCTGGGGAACAGATCCAGCGGCACCACGCGCTGCATCGGCTCTGGGCTGGGCAGTGGCGAACCATTGAACAACGCAGACGAATAGCGCTCGCCCAGACCGCGCACATACACATACTTGCCGCGCGACAGGCTCAGCCCGGTGACACGCGTCAGCGCCACCGCGGCGCTGCTGTCGCCGGTGCGCTCCATGTCTTCGCGCGTCACGAACGAGGCCACTTCGGAGGTTTGCAGCATCGGCTCGGGAATGTAGTCGCCACGCACCACGACCTGGTCGAGTTGCTTGGGCACACTGGTACTGGCCGCGCTGGACGTACTGCTGCCGGCGTCGGCGTCGCTGGTGGTCGACTGCGCCATGGCGGCGCCGGACATCAGCAAGGTGGAAATGGAAAGAGACAGGCCCGTCCGCGAGAGACGGGCAACAGCAGAGGTTCGCATCGTGGGAGCCCTGGCAACAGAAAGATGAAGCTGGACGCATCGCACGGCGACCGATGGCCGCCGTGCGATGCCATGCCTCAGCAGGGACGGTCGGCGGTCAGCCCGCAGGTCCAGCCCTGCCACCACGTATCGTTGGCATCGCGCACGCCACCGATGTAGTTCACCTGCTGGAAGAAGCTGCTCACCCCGTTCAGGCCCTGGAACGCCGGTACTGCCGATTCATTGGCGCCATTGACGAAGGTGTTCTGCAAGGTGGACACGCCGTTGGCGACATTGTTGGTGCCGGCTGCGAACTGGCTGGCCGCACGCGCGTCGCTGCCGAAGGCCGTCGGGCAGGCGAAGAACACCGAGTTGAAGGTGCCGAGCGTGTCGGTATCGGCCAGGTTGAAGCACACCAGGCCATCGCCGGTGCCGCCGGCTGGGCGCGTGACCACCGAGTTGTAGAACGCGGCCTGGGTGCCCTGGTTGAGCATGATCGCCGCACCGGCGCGCGCGTTGCCCACGTAGGTGAAGTTGGCCACTTTCGGGCGCGAATACGGCTGGCGGCGCAGGCTGCTCCACTCGTTCATGCGGTCGCCGCCACCGGCGCGCTGCACCACGATGCCGAACTGCAGTGCACCGCTCCAGCCAGCATCGGTATCCAGCGAATCGTCGTCGGCACCGGTGATGACCAGGTGGCTGCCGTTGACTGTCCCGCCGAACCATTCGATGCCGTCGTCGGAGCTGTTGTGGATCTGCACATAATCCAGCTTGGTGCCGCTTCCCACGCCCGCCAGAGTGATGCCCTGCAATTCGTTGTTGGGCGAAATTTCGAAGCCCGAATACATCACGCGCAGGTAGCGCATCGACCCGCTGTTGTCGGTGGCGTTGTTGCCGCCATAGAACGCGTTGGTCCCCTCGACCTGCGCCTGACATTCCGGCGTCCCCGACACGGTGGTGCCGGGGCAGTTGTTGATCGCCGCGCGCCCCAGCACCACGATGCCGCCCCACAGGCCGATGGTATTGGCACTGACCGTGCTCTCCAGCGCCTGACGCGCGGTGAAGACGATCGGCGCAGTCGCACTGCCTTCGGCAAAGATCTGCGAACCGCGATTGACCACGATGTAGTCGCTACCGGCCGACCCGAACAGGGTCACGCCCGGCTCGATGGTCAAGACACCCTGCGTGCTGCCGGCGGCCGGTGCGGTGGCGTTGCCGCCGCGGTCGGTGCCGACATTGACGCGGCCGCTGATCGAGTAAACGGTGCCCGCGCGCGCCGGCACCACCAGGTTGCCATTGATGGTTTCCGGCAACTGGCAGGCGCGTAGCGTGTTGTTGGCGATGGTGCCGACGTTGGAAAAACCGCTCGGGCAATCGGCGGCCGGACCGCTCGGTGCGGGTGCAGGCGTTGGTGCAGGCGTGGGCGCCGGCGTCGGTGTGGGGGCCGGTGCCGGCGGGAATGCGCCTTCACCTGGCGAGGCAACACGGTCGGCTCCGCCACCACAGGCCGACAGCGCCAGTGCGGTACCAAAGGTCATGAGAAGTGTCTTGCTGCTGTTGCGAACGGCCATGCGGCTGATCTCCAGGTCAAAGGTCGGTATGAAGAGGAGTCGTCAAGAATTGGTGGCGTTCCGCGCACTGCAGTGGCGAGCACGTTCAAGATCCCCGTCACTTTTATAGAGGGCATCTGTTTCATTTGTCTTACCACGACACAATTGACATACCAATGCCACATGCCGACATGCACTGTAGAGCGATGACACACACCGATATCCCGACCCCGCTGGCCGACTGGATCGTGGCGCAAGCCGTGGCCGGCCATCCGCCCGAGCAAGCGCTACAGCCGCTACTGGATCAGGGCTGGAACGAACAGGACGCCATCGATGCGGTCGAGGCACTGGTCCGTGCCCACATCCGGCAACACGCGCAAGCGAACGGCTTGCCGATGCCGGTGCGCGTGCCCGCGTTGCAACAAGACGCCGATGCCTCGCTGCTTGCGTTGGGCGACCGCGATGTGCGCGTGTTGGTCAGCCTGTTGCTGCCGCGCGTGGTGGTACTCGGCGGTTTTCTTTCAGACGAGGAATGCGATGCATTGGTCGCCTTGGCCCAGCCGCATCTGGCGCGCTCGCGCACCGTGGACAATGCAAACGGAGAACACGTGGTGCATGCCGCGCGCACCAGCGACAGCATGTGCCTGCGCCTTGGCCAGGATGCGCTGTGCCAACGTATCGAAGCGCGCATCGCGCGCCTGCTCGACTGGCCAGTCGATCACGGCGAAGGGTTGCAAGTGCTGCGCTACGCCACCGGTGCGCAATACCGGCCGCATTACGATTACTTCGATCCGGACGCAGCCTGCACCCCGGTGTTGGTGCAGGCCGGCGGGCAACGCGTCGCCTCGCTGGTGATGTACCTCAACACGCCAGAACGCGGCGGTGCGACGCGTTTTCCTGATGCGCATCTGGATGTCGCTGCGGTCAAGGGCAATGCAGTGTTTTTCAGCTACGACCGCCCGCACCCGATGACACGCAGCCTGCACGCCGGTGCGCCGGTATTGGCCGGCGACAAGTGGGTAGCCACCAAGTGGCTGCGCGAGCGCGCAGTGCGCATGCCCGGATAAGCACCGCAACACCGCGCCGGCGGGATCGACCCCGTCCGCCGCCAACGCGGAGCGACACGGCACCTGCATCGCCTGCATGCTGTGGCTGTTGGATGCAGCGCCATTGGCTGTTGGCTGTTCCCCACACCGCGAGCGGCGCATCGCCGACACGCAAGCGGCCCATCAGGCGTTGCAACACGATCACTTGCCGATCGTCCCCAAAGGCGGCAGCAGCGCGACGCGAATTGTATTTGTCAGAATATGTTATAACATGTCATTACTGACACGATTCCATTGGCCCGCAGGTATTGCCCGCTTCATGAAGATCCATCCCCTCGTGGCGACTGTCGCCGCTCTGCTGTTTGCTGCCGACGCATGCGCGCAGTCCTCCGATTCGGCGCTGACGCTCGGCAAGGTCGACGTCCACCAGCATCACGAAGGCCAGCTCAGTGCGCATCAGGTGCTGACGTCGGTGGATGTCCTGGGCGCCGACCAGATCGAGGACAAGAACGTGTCCTACAGCTGGGAATTGCTGGGGCAGATGCCAGGCATGCAATTGACCGAAACCCGTCAGGGCGCCGAATCGGGCAAGGTCAGCTTCCGCGCCTTCAACGGCGAGGGCTATCTCAATGCCATCAAGACCCTGATCGACGGCATTCCCAGCAACGTCAACAGCGGCAACCAGCGCTTCATCGACATGCTGTTTCCGCTGGAAATCAGCTACATCGAGGTGGTGCGTGGCACCAACGATCCGCGCTATGGGCTGCACAACATCGGCGGCAACATCAACTTCGGCACCCGCCAGGGCGGCAGTTACACCGATGCCCGCGTGGCCTACGGCAGTTACGCCAGCCGCGATGCGCAGATCGCGATAGGGCGCGAACGCGACGGATTCGCGCAGAACTACTTCATCGGCGCACAGGCGTCGGATGGCTATCGTGCGCACGATCGCTCCAGCAAGCATGTGCTGGGCGGCAAATGGTTCTACGGCAGTCTCGACGACGGCATGCGCATCGGCCTGACGGCACGTGCGTACCGCACCCAGGCCGACGAGCCGGGCTTCATGACCGCAGCAGAGTTGCAGGCGGACCGTCGCAGCTCGGACCGCCGCAACCGCAACGATGGCGACGACCGCGACATGCAGCAGCTCGGCGTGCATCTGGACCTGAAACTGACCGACACCCTGTTCCTGGGCAGCAAGCTTTACTACAACCGCTACGAGGACGACCGCCGGGTGACCTTCAGCGACCTGCCCACCGGCAATGCCCCGCGCCAGCGTCGGCGCTGGAACGAAACGCAGGTGGGCATGCTCAACACCCTGACCTGGCGCGCCAACGACCTGCTGACCTTGGAAGGCGGCATCAACTACGAACATCAGGACAATGCGTACCGGCGCGAACGCTTCAACTATGCCGAGCCCACCGACTTTGCCGCAGTGCCAGCGCGCATCCAGAACGACGACCGCTATACCTTCGACAATTGGGGCGCCTACGTACAGGCCATCTATCAGCCGGTCGAGGCCCTGAAGCTGGTGCCGGCCTATCGCGTGGACCGCTTCGACGGCGACACACAGCTACCGGGTGCGGTGCGCGCACCGCTGCAGCGTTACGGCAGTATCGGGCAGCCCAAACTCAGCGTGATGTACGCCCTGACGCCCAGCACCAACGTGTACGCCAACTGGGGCCGTACCTTCCAGGTGTTGACCGGCTCCACCGCCCCGGCCTATCTCACCCCAGGGCAAGCCGGCATCCGCCCTTCCACCAACACCGGCGTCGAGCTGGGTATGAAATTCAGCCCATTTGCAGGTAGCCAGGCGCGTATCGCCGTCTGGCAACAGGATGCGGAAAACGAGGTGTCGAACATGCCGGCCACCGGCACCACCGTCACCTTGGGCAAGACGCGTCGCCGCGGCGTGGATGCGCAGATCAGCGCACAACTGGGCGATCGCTGGACGCTCTGGGCATCGCATGCCTACCAGGAAGCCAAGATCACGCGCGACGACCGTGCCGCCGCGCTTTCGCTGCAAGGCAACGAAGTCATCGCCACGCCCCGCTACATCAGCAACATCGGCGTGGACTACCGCGCGACCGAGGCGCTGCAACTGGGCCTGCAGGGACGCGCCCAGGGCGACTACTACCTCGAAGAGCGCAACGTGGCGGGCAAGTACGGCGGCTTTGCAACGCTCGACCTCACCGCGCGCTATACGATCAACCCGAACTGGAGCGTGGACGTGCAGGTCCGCAATGCCACCGGTCGCGAGTATGCCTACGTGTGGTACGACAGCTTCTTCTGGGCACAGGCACAGCCCATGTTCTCGCCAGCGGCCGGACGGCAGCTGTATCTCGGGCTGAGAATGAAGCTGTAACGGCCGCGGCAGCGGTGGCGAGGTGCGAACCACGGGTCCGCGATGCAGCGTAGCGGCTGCACAAGCCGTCATCGCCAAGCCGGCACCTGGCGCCCCGCCGCGGCTTCGGCACGCTGCTTGGCGCAAGCGGTCCTGGCGTACGATGCTTCAGATCGCTGCGGAAATACGCTGCCAGGTTGATCAGGATCGCGTCGCCGCCTGGCTCCGTTTACGGCAGCAGGCAGGCGCCTGGCCTGCCGAGGCATCGTTCCGTCACCGTCGCCGCTGTCCAAACAGGCGCCGATCGATCCGCAACATCACACATCGCAACGGCGTCCATGCCAGACAGAGACCGGCGAGAATGCCTAATGTATCGGCCAATGCATCGTACGGGTCGGCGCTGCGATTGGTGGTCAGCGCGCCTTGCGCGATTTCGATGCCGATGCCCAGCAACACCAATCCGAACGCAGCCAACGCCAGCGCGCGCCGAGTCGCAAACAACTGCACCGCTCCCCAGCACAACAACGCGAACGTGATGAAGTGCTCGGCCTTGTCGCTGTTGGACGGCAACTCCGGAAACTCCGGCGGCGGCCCCAGGCACACGGCAATGACCACGACGATTGCGGCGATCCACACGCCCACCCACAACCGCGGCCGGTGAAACGGCCGGAGTGCCGAACTCACAACCGCCATGTGAGATCGCCGGACAGGAATGCCGGGGCAAAATCGACATCGCGCGAGAAGCCCATCACCTGGAAGCGCTCGCCCATCTCGCTGGGCAGGGTCAGCCGCTTGATCTGTTCGCGCAGACGCATGCGCCCCACTTCATCGGTGCGCGTATCGGCCTGCGCCAACAATGCGTCCAGCCCATTGCCGAGCAGGAAGCTTGCTTGCGTGCAATACCCGGCCAACTCGAAACCTGCGCCGGTGCCTGCCTCGGCCAACGCGGTGAAGTCCACCGATGCGGTCAGATCCTGCAGGCCCGGCCAACGGTAGAGATCTTCGTGCATGCGATGCCGGTAAAACGCACGCAACGTGCCGTCCTCGCGCTGCGCACGATAGAACTCGCCGCGCGGGTAACCGTAGTCGACGAACAACATCGCGCCACGCTTCAAACCGCCGGCTACCGCCTGGATCCAGTACGGCAACTGCGGCAGCAACTCGGAGCGATAGCCATCGGCGAACGGCTGCTCCAGATAACGCTCCAGGTGACGCACGGCCGCGCTCAGCAACGCATCGGCCGGTTGCTCGCCGCGCGCGAAGTGCTGCTGGGCATCCAGCACCACGGTTTCTTCATACACCTGCCCATCGCGCAGTGCGAAACGCGGCGTGGGCAAGGCGTCGATGACTTCGTTGGCAAACAGCACGCCATCCCAATCGTCCGGGAACGGCGCATCCAGCCATTCCACCAGATCGAACACCGGCGGAATCAGACTGCGCCCCAACCGCTCGCGTTGACGTTCGCGCAGGTCCGCGCTGGGCTCCAGGATCGCGTAGCGCTCGGGCAACGCGTCCAGTTCCAGCAGCCGCTTGAGCGTGACTTCGGCAAACGCGCCGCTGCCGCCGCCCACTTCCAGCACCCGCGCCTGCGGCCCGAGCTGTTGCAATACCGGCGCCAACGCGCCGGAGACGGTGGCCGCAAACAACGGCCCCAATTCCGGGGCGGTGACGAAATCGCCGGCCTCGCCGAACTTGCTGGCGCCGGCGCTGTAATAGCCCAGGCCAGGCGCATACAGCGCCAGCTCCATGAAGCGCGAGAACGGGATCGCACCGCCGGCGGCCTGGATTTCGGCGCGCACATGCGCAGCCAGCCGGTCGCTGTGGGCCAGCGCGTCCGGATCGGGTGTGGGAAGGTCGGCGTGCATGCGGGCACCGGTTGCGGGGACAATGCACAGGATAGCCGAGCCCTCCGCAACGCCGAGCGAGTACGCCATGACAGACAGTTCCAAGGTGGTGTTGATCACCGGTGCAGCCCGCCGCATCGGCGCGCAGATCGCCACCACGCTGCACGCTGCCGGCTACCGCGTTGCACTGCACGCACACCGTTCCGCCGAGGTGCTGGACGCACGCGTGGCCGAGCTGTGCGTCCAGCGTGCCGGCAGCGCACAGGCCTTGCACGCCGATCTGCGGTTGCCCGACGCACCTGCGCAGTTGGTGGCCGACTGCGTCGCCGCGTTTGGTCGCCTGGATGGGGTGGTCAACAACGCCTCGGCGTTCTACTCCACCGCCATTGGCGAGGCCACTGCAGCGCAATGGGACGAGTTGTTTGCGGTCAATGCACGCGCGCCGTTCTTCATCGCGCAAGCGGCCGCCGCACAGTTGCGCCAGCGCCGCGGGGCCATCGTCAACCTCACCGATCTGCACGCGCAGGCGCCGATGCGCAACCACCCGCTGTACGGCGCCTCCAAGAGCGCGCTGGAAATGCTGACCCGTTCGCTGGCGCTGGAACTGGCGCCGCACGTGCGTGTCAACGCAGTCGCGCCTGGCGCCATCCTGTGGCCGGAAGAAGGCAAGTCCGCCGATGCCAAGCAGGCGTTGCTCGCGCGTACGCCGCTGGCGCGCATCGGCACGCCGGAGGAAATTGCCGAAGCGGTGCGCTGGTTGCTGGACGAGGCCAGCTTCGTCACCGGCCATACCCTGCACGTCGATGGCGGCCGCCAGCTCAGTTGAACGACGCTTACGGGGCCTGCGCACTTTCGCTGCGCAGGGACGCCCCCCGTGTCATGCACGTGCGCCCGGTTGCCACCTCGCCGAATGCGGCATTGCCGGACGGTTGCACACGTCCTTGCGCTACGTGCGCGCGTGCTCGGCCGCGCTCAACCGCGCTGCCAGAACAGCACTATTGCGTGACGCTCAACTGCGGCGCAGCCGCATCCAGCTCCACCGTGGCAAACGCGCTGCCGTACTGCGGGTGCGCCTGCCACAGGGCTGCCAACGTCTGCCCGCTCAGCGGGTCGACGAAGTCCGGCGCGATGTCGGCCAGCGGTTTGAGCACGAATGCGTGCTTGAGCTCGGGCCGCGGGATGCGCAGATGCCCGGGGCCTTCGACGATACGGTCGCCGAAGAACACCACGTCCAGATCCAGGGTGCGGTCGCTGAAACGCGGGCCGCTGCGATCGCGCCCATGCGCATCTTCCAGTGCATGCAGCCAGTGATCCAGCGCGTCCAGCTCCAGATCGGTCTGCAAGACTACCGCGTTGTTGACGAAGTCCGGCCCTTCGAAGCCCACCGCAGGCGTGCGGTACGCGGGTGACACGACGATCTGGCCAAAGCGCGCGCGCAGGGCGGCGACAGCCAGGCGCAGGTAGTGGGTCGGCTGGACGTTGCTGCCGAGGCTGAGAAGCACGGTGGTCATACGTTATTCGCGCATGCGGCCGGCACGGACGTCAACTGTTGCAATCGCGTTGCACCCATCGACGCATGCGCCGGGTGCGCGCAAAGGTGGTGTCAGGCCACTTCCAGCGCATGCGAAACGGCGCGGAACACCCGGCGCATTTCCAGCGGTTTGCGCAGCACATGCACCGGCAGATCCGACGGGAAATGCGCACGCTGCAACGGCGCACCGACATCTTCCAGCACGATCGCCGGGCCCTGGTACCCCAGCTCCTGCATGCTCAGCAGCACGCTCACGGCCGAGAGCAGGATGATGTCGCTGTCGATGATCACCAGGTCCGGCATCGCGTGCTGCTGCACCAGCTGCAGCGCCGCGGCGCCATCGCTGGCCAGCTGCGGCTGATAGCCCTGGCTGGAGAGCGCATTGCCCAGCAGCGATAGGCGCGTTGCCTCGCCATCCACCAGCAAAATGCGCTGCCCATGGCCAAGCGGAAGCGGCAGTTCGGCTTCGGTCACCGCCGCCGACACCGCACGCATCGGCACGATCATGTCAAAGCGCGTCCCTTCGCCCAGCCGGCTATCGACCACGATGCTGCCACCATAGCTTTCGATGATGCGCTTGCACGAAATCAGTCCCAACCCGGTGCCATCGGCCTTGGTGGTGAAGAAAGGACTGAACAGGCGCGCGCGGGTTTCATCGCTCATGCCCACACCGGTGTCGGCCACGCTCATGCGCACGCGCGAGGCATCGTAGCGATCGGCTGCCAGGATCAGTCTGCCGCCCTCCGGCATCGCCTGGATCGCGTTCAAGCCGAGGTTGAGCAGGCATTGCTGCAATTCGGTGTAGTTGGCCTCGATGGTCAGATCCGCAGCGATGGTGTCCATCTGCAGGCGTACTCCGTCGGGCAGGCTGCTCTTGAGCAGCATCTGCACGGCCTGGAACAGGTTGGCGATGGACACCTGCTCGCGTGGCTTGTTGGAACCGCGCACGAACGACAGCATCGACTCGGCCATCTCATGCCCGCGCCGGCCGCATTCGGCCACCACGTTGGCCAGCTGACGCAGCTGCGGGTCGTCGGTGCGCCCGGCCAGCAGGTCCGGCACGATCAACAACGGTTGCAGGATATTGCGCAGGTCGTGGCTCAGACCGGCCGCCAGCATCGCCAGGCTTTCCAGGCGCTGCGCGCGCATCAGTTCGCTTTCCACGCGCTGGCGTTCCAGATCCGCGCGTGCTTCGCGGATCGCGCGGATCACCGCGCTCGGCAAGCGCGTCGGGTTGTGCTTGATGATGTAGTCGTTGGCACCATCCTGCAGCGCCTTGACCGCGGTCTCCTCACCCATGGTGCCGGAGACGAAGATGAAGGGCGTGGCGCCGTTCTGGCGCACCAGGCGCAGCGCCTGGTGGCCGGAAAAGCCCGGCATGCTCAGGTCCGACAGCACGATGTCCGGCTGGAAGTCATCCAGCGCGGCGCGCAGCGACGGCTCGCTGTCCACGCGCTCGAATGCCGCATCCAGTCCGGCCTCGAGCAACTGATCGGACAACAGCTCGGCGTCTTCCGGTGAATCTTCCACCAGAAGGATCTTCAGCTGCTCCAGGTTGCCCCCCCTCATGCGGCATGGTTCAGTCCAGCTCCGGTGCCTGGTTGATGACCGCCCAGAAGGTACCGAGCGTCTTGACCGCGTTGAAGAACTGATCCACGTCCACCGGCTTGACCACATAGGCATTCACGCCCAGGTCCCAGCTGCGGGCCAGATCGCTTTCTTCGCGCGAGGACGACAGGATCACCACCGGCAGGCGCTTGAGCGTTTCGTCGCTGCGCACCTGCTTGAGCACTTCCAGCCCGTCCAGGCGCGGCATCTTGATGTCCAGCAGCAGCACGGCCGGCAGGCCTTCCTCGCGGTCGGCGAACATGCCACGGCGCAACAGGTAGTCCATGGCTTCCACGCCGTCTTCGACGTGCACGATGGGATTGGCAAGGCGGGCTTCGCGCAAGGCGTCGACCGCCATCTCCGCATCGGCCGGGCTGTCTTCTGCCAGAAGAATGGTACGGATGGCGGTCATGCAATGAACTCTTGGTTGGGCGCTTCAAGCGCAGGAGGTAACACGAAATAAAACGTGGCGCCCTCGTCGACGACGCCTTCGGCCCACACCCGGCCGCCGTGACGCGTCAACACGCGCCGCACGCTGGCCAGGCCGATGCCGGTACCAGCGTATTCGCTGGCCTTGTGCAAACGTTGGAACACACCGAACAATTTTCCGCTGTATTCCATATCGAAACCGGCGCCGTTGTCGCGCACGCTGAACTGGTGGCCGCCGTCGGACATCGGCGTATAGCTGACCTCGATTTTGGCCACCTCGCGCTTGGCGCTGTACTTGACCGCATTGCCGAGCAGGTTCATCCACAGCTGGCGCATCATGTTTTCGTCGGCAACCAGTACCGGCAGCGGCGCGATATGCCATTCCACCCGGTGGCCGGTGTTCTCGCTCTGCACGTTGGAATCCAGGATCGCACGCGTTTCGGCCACCAGCGATTGCATGTCCACCGCCTGCAGGCGCAGCGCACCGCGGCCCAGGCGCGAATACACCAGCAGATCGTCGATCAGCGAGGCCATGCGCCGCGCCGAGCTGCTGATCACCTCCATGTAATGGCGCGACTTCTCGTCGGCCGCATCGCCCAGATGGCGCGCCAGCTTGTCGGAGAACCCGGCCACGTGCCGCAGCGGTGCGCGCAGATCGTGCGAGACCGAGTAGCTGAAGGCTTCCAGCTCGCGATTGACTTCCGAGACCTGCTCCACCTTGCCTTCCATCTGCCGGTTGAGCTCCTGGATACGCAACTGCGCGGCCTTCTGCAGGCTGATGTCGCTCACCGTCATCAGCACCACGTCTTCGTCTGTGCTGTCGGGCAGCGGCATGCGGCGTGCATTGATCAACATGGTGCGCAGCACGCCGTCGGCGGCGCGCTGCTCGTGTTCGAAATCCCACAACTCGCGTCCACGCAACAACACGTCCGCCAGCCGTTGATGGATCTGCGCATCGCGCCAGACGCCATCGCCCACCTCTTCCAGCGGCATCAATTCGTTGCCGCGCTCTTCCAGGCCATACAGGTCGGCGAAGGCCGGGTTATGCAGCACGATGCGCTGGCTGGCATCCAGCAGCACGATCGGCTCGCGCACGGTTTGCAGCACCGAGCTGGCGCGCCCGTTGGCGCGCAGGTATTCCTGCTCGGCCGCCAGCCGGCGGCGGATCTGCCGCTGCAGCAGCCAGGTCACCGTGCCCAGCAACAGCAACTGCACCGCCAGCGCCGCCCAGCTCAGCACCGCGTAATGCATGCGCTCGGTTGCGGCGCGCGCATTGCGCAGCGCCAGCAACCGGCCTTCGGCGCTCTGCAGGTCGTCGATCAGCACACGGATCGGGTTGTTCAGGGTCATGTCGTTGATCAGCGCGCGTATCTGCTCCGGCGCAGTGGTCACCGCAATGCGCTCGGCCAACAGCAGACGCCGTTCGATGGTGCTCTGGATGCGCCCCATGCGTACTTGCTGGGCGGGGTTGTCCTTGGTCAGTTCGATCAGTCGCTGCACGGCGGCCAGCGATTCGCGCCGGCCGCGGCGCATACGCTCGTTCAGCGCCTCGCGCTCCACGCCATGCGAGCGCATCAGCGCCGCCGATTCGGTATCGCGCATCGCCGCCTCCAGGCGCTGCGCGGTCTCCTGCACTTCCTGGCTATGCGACACCCAGGACGCGGCCTGGTTGGCGTTGCGGGCCATCTGCTGCAGCAACAAGGAGGGCACCACCACAATCAGGAACACGGCGGCCGCCAACAGAGGCAGGCGCCAGCGATCCCACTTGTCTGCTTGGACCGTTGTTTGCATTGCTGGACCGAATTGCACTCGCTGCAGGGCCAAGGGCTGACCGGCATTGTCTCCGATCACGCAGCTTGCCAGATTAATGATTCAGAGAAATCAGGTCAGTCTGTGACATAGCTGAATGGGCATAGCATACGTGCAGCATGCGTGAAAATGGCGCGAGCGCCCTGCCAGCTGTCGGCTTGCCGGCCGGTTCATCAAAAACAAAAAAGGCGCACTCCGTGGAGTGCGCCTGGTGCTCGGGTCGCCGCCTCGCCTCGGCGGCCCGGCATTCGCAGCAGCTGCGCTTACTTCTTCGCAGCGGTGACCTTCAGGCCGGTCGACTTGACGCTCTTGACGCCCTCGATGCCCTTGGCAACGGCAACGGCCTTGTCATGCTCGGCCTGGGTGGCAACCGCGCCGGTCAGGGTCACGATGCCGTTCTTGGTCTCGACCTTCACGTCGGTACCCGAGACATTGTCGGTCGCCAGCAGGTCGGCCTTAACCTTGGTGGTGATCCAGGTGTCGGTGACCGGCTTCTTGGACTCGTTCATGCCGGCAGCGTGGTCCTTGTGGTCGGCATGTTCCTGCGGTGCCGCAAATGCCTGCGACGCGCCGAGGGTCAGACCGAGCGACAGCGACAGAGCCAGCAGCTTGCGTGCATGCGTCATGTTCTTCATACCAAGCACCTCCTGTTGAATGTGGGCGCAGCTTGCGGTGGCGCTCGTCGAGCAGACGTGACCGTTGCATGCAGAGGTTGTGAACCCTGCGCACACGGGCAGGTGCAATACCATGCGGGCTCCCTCCGTCGTTGCGATGAACCGTTTTCAATGCCTAAACTGTTCAATCTGGCCGTCGTCGGCTATGGCTATGTCGGCCGCACCTTTCATGCACCGCTGATCGCAAGCACCCCCGGCCTGCAGTTGCACAGCGTGGTGTCGTCCAAGCCGCAACAGCCACAGGCCGACTTTCCCGGCGTCACCGTAGTGGCCGATCTGGACAGTGCGCTGGCCGATCCGGCACTGGATGCCGTGGTGCTGGCCACCCCGAACCACACCCATGCATCCTTCGCGCTGAAAGCCCTGGCCGCCGGCAAGCATGTGCTGGTGGACAAGCCGTTTGCATTGGATGCGGCGCAAGCGCAGCAGATGGTCGATGCCGCCGATGCGGCGGGATGCATCATCAGCGTGTTCCAGAATCGCCGCTGGGATGCGGACTTTCTCACCGTGCGCCGGCTGATCGAAGAAGGCCAGCTGGGCGAGGTGGTGGAATTTCATTCGCACTTCGACCGCTATCGCCCGCAGGTGCGCGACCGTTGGCGCGAGAGCGACAGCCCCGGTGCCGGACTGTGGTACGACCTGGGCCCGCATCTGCTCGATCAGGCAATGCAGTTGTTCGGTATGCCGCAGGGCATTGGCGCGGATCTGCAACGTCAGCGCGACCAGGCGCGCAGCGTGGATTATTTCCACGTCACCCTGCACTACCTTCGGCTGCGCGTGATTCTGCACGCGGGATCGCTGGTGGCCGATGGCCGCCTGCGCTTCGCCGTGCATGGCACGCGCGGCAGTTATCTCAAGCACGGCCTGGATACGCAGGAAGACCAGCTGCGCGCCGGCCGTCGCCCCGGCACGGTCGGCTGGGGCGTGGACCCGTTACCGGGCACGCTCACCCGCGTCGATGACGAAGGCCGCGTCCACACCCATCAGCCCGACAACCTGCCGGGCGACTATCGGCAGTGCTACGCCGCCTTTCGCGACGCGCTGGCAGGCACCGGCACAGCGCCGGTCAGCAGCAGCGATGCGGTGCAACTGATGCGGTTGGTGGACCTTGCGCAACGCAGCGCTGCGGACGGCCGAGTGCAGTGGCTGGATGCCGCGCGCGGTTGATCACGCTGCAACGGTTTTGCACTTCCAACAGCGCGCGCCGTAGTCCCGGCGCGCACCGTGGTTGCATCCAAGTCCTTACGCGTCCTTGCTACCGATAGTCGGCGCTGCCGGGGTGGTGGTCATCACCGCGTGGCCGCCGAATTGGTTGCGCATCGCTGCGAGCAGTTTGTCGGTAAACGAATCCTTGTCGCGCGAGCGCAGCCGTTCCATCAGCGACAACGTGATGACCGGTGCCGAGACTTCCAGATCAATCGCTTCGGCAACCGTCCAGCGGCCCTCGCCCGAATCGGCCACGAACGGCGCGATGCCGGCCATGGTCGGGTTATGCGTCAACGCATCGGCCGTCAGGTCCAGCAACCACGAACGCACCACGCTGCCATCGCGCCAGATTTCGGCAACCTGGTGCAGATCCAGCGCAAAATCGGCCTTGTGCTGCATCAGCGCGAAGCCTTCCGCATAGGCCTGCATCATTCCGTATTCGATGCCGTTGTGGACCATCTTGGTGAAGTGGCCTGCACCGCTCGGGCCAACCCGCCCCCAGCCCTTGTCCGGCGCCGGTGCGAGCGTTGCCAGGATCGGATGCAAGGCCGTCACCGCCGCTTCGTCGCCACCCACCATCAAGCTATAGCCTTCCTGCAGACCCCAGATGCCGCCGCTGGTGCCGCAATCGACAAAGGCAATGCCGCTGTCCTGCAGCAACGCCGCGCGCCGCTGCGAATCCTTGTAGTACGAATTGCCGCCATCGATGACGATGTCGCCGGCCTGCAGCAGGGGCAGCAGCTGCGCCAGCGTGTCATCGACGATCTTGCCGGCCGGGACCATCAGCCACACCACGCGCGGGCTCGGCAATGCGGACACCAGCGCTGCCAGCGCATCGGCGGTGACGATGCCCTTGGCTTGCGCGCTGGTGCGCGCGTTCGCGCCCGGATCGTAGCCATGCACGCGATGCCCGCCATTGACCAGGCGCTCGGCCATGTTGGCGCCCATGCGGCCTAGTCCCACCATACCCAGTTCCATAATCGCTCCTCATGATCTGATCAGTGCAGGGTGCCACGCTCGGCGTACGCTGGCGTGGCGGAATTCTCAATGGATTGTTCCGCGACGGTGGCGGCGCTGCACTGCTGCAGCTGCCAGTCGATCCATCGCCAGTACAAGGTGGTGCGCAGATTGTGCAAGGTCAGGTCGATGGCATACGGCGTGCGCGGGTTACGGTCGAGCAGGCGTGCCACGTGGTAGCCGATCGGCTTGGTGCCCTTGGGGTGCACATAAACCCAAAAGCCTTGGTAGAACGGGTCGTCCAGCAGCGCCTGCAGCTGCTGCAGCTGGGTCTGCTGCTGCGGGTCGAGCGTGGCGCGCAGCGCTGGATCACGCTCGTAAAGCAGGCGCTCGAAGCGGCGCTTGCCTGGCCCGCGCAACTGTTTGGCCAGCTCCCAGATCTGCCGGTTGCGCGCGTCGTAGTACGCAAAGCCACCGTGCTGCGCCAGCGCCTGCGCGGCTGCATCACTGACATCCACCACCACGAAATTCTCGGCCTGATTGTGGATGTCATCCAGGTAGGACTTATCGAACACATGCGCGATGAAGCCTGGTGCGCCCACGAACGCCTGCCGCCCGAGCTGTGAGGTTTTCACCGCCTTGCCGTCGGCAAAGAAGTCGCCGGCATGCGTACCGAGCAGGATGCTGTCGGTGTCGTGCAAGGTCAGGAACGTGCCGATCGACAATTCGCCAGGCGTAAATACGTCATCGAACCCGGCATCGCCGAACAATTCGCGCTGGGTGGCGAGCTGAGCCACTTGTCGGCCCACGCCGCACTCGGAACGCACCTGGCCGCGGTAGAACGCATCCAGCGCCCGCGCATTGCTGCCGCGCGGCTGATACCCGCGACCGAAACTGCGAAAACCGCTCCAGCCCTGCGCCGCTGCGCCACGCCAGCCGAATCCGACCCAACCCAGCTGCAGCGCCGAGAAGCGGTAGCGCGGGTTGTTCTGCAATTGCGTGACCGCGCGGCGGGTGGCTGCACCGAGTTCGAACGCGTAGGCGCAGTGCGTGGCTGCATCGTCCAGCACAGCGGTGAGCGCTGCGCCGCGCTGTCGCGTGTCCCAATCGGCCGGAAGCGTCAGGTGCAGATCGCCGGCGGCCTGCGCCTGCGCAAGCGTGCCGCGCGTACACGGTTCACCACGCTTTAGTACCGGTTCGCTCACTGCGGCCCGTTGGATGGTCCAGCCCAGCCGTCGCAGCAGCGCTTCCAGGCACTCTGCGCTGGCAGCACGTGCGGTCTGGCTCGGTGCAGCATCGGCGACCTGCAGCAGTTGCCCCGCCAGCAAACCGCTTGCACATGCCAGCGCAGCAAGCCGGCGCAGGCGCGCATACCGCGGAGGCATCGGCGCCGATGGTGCGCGCGATGACGAACTGCCATGCGCGTGGACAACACTCATCGATGGCATACGCAATGAATCGTCGGCACGACGTCACCCTCAAACGTAGCAAGCCCCGGCATGGCCGGGGCTTGCAGGACTCAACTTAGACCAATCGCCGCACCGAACTTCAGCGACGTTCGCAGACGCGCTCAACTTGGCGATTGCCGTTGGCCTGCTGGCGATTGCCCTGAATGGTGCGGCCTGCCGCGCCACCCGCCACGGCACCTGCCACGGTCGCCAGCTTCTTGCCGTTACCGCCGCCAACCTGGTTGCCCAACAGGCCACCGATTGCAGCGCCGGCCAGCGTACCGCCGATGCGGTTCGGGTCGGTCGAGTTCTTTTGCACTTCGACATTGCGGCAGCGCACGCGGGTGCCGTCATTGAACCTGCGACCTTCGTCCGCTTCCGTATAGCGCTGCTGATGCGCGTAGTTTTGAGCCTGTGCGAAAGTGCTCGTCGCCATCAGGCCGATCAGGGACATACCCAGCAGGGAGGTGCGCATTTTCATCGTTTTTCTCCACGTTTCTCGCTCGGCGAGGCATGGGCGCACTCTGGCCGCTGGGTCGAGAACACAACGTGAAGCGCGCAGTCGCTATTCAGGCTTTGGAGCGGAGCGTGAACCGCGCCGTCACGGCTGCGTGGCAGGCTCGGTTTGCGGCACCTTCGCCGGTGCCGGTGGGGGGTCTTGCGCTTCGACGGGCAATGGCGCAACCGGAGGCTGTGCAACCGTGGTAGGAGCTGCAGCAGGAGCTGCCGACGTCGTGGTGGTTGCGGCAGGCGCGGCCGGAGCCGCAGCTGCCGGCGCTGGTGTGGCTGCAGGCGCAGGCGGTGCACTCACCGCAGCAGGTGCCGCTTCGGTGACCTTGGGAAGATACGAATTCAGGCGTTCGAAAAAGCGCTTGTAGAAAGCCGCATCCTGCACCGTGGTGCTGGATACGCGCACCAGCGAATCGCCGCTGCTGCCGACCGGCAACGATAACGAGCCCAGCACGCCGACGCCCACGCTGGCCGAGGTGGAGCTCTTTTTCAGTGCGTAACGGTCCTGCAACGCACTGACGAACACCTGCGCCTTGTCGCCGTCCTGGCTGGCGCAGGAAATGCGCAGATTGAGTTGTTCGCTCTGGTCTGCTTCCTTGAGCTGAAAGTTCTTGCTGCCTTCCACCGCGGCGGCATCTGCGCGCGTGACGGCGTAGCCCTGACTCAACAGCACACGCCGCGCCGCCTCGCAGGCTTGCGGCGAACTGGCCGCCACGCTGCGCGAATAGGTGTCATCGGAATTGAACGACTCGCGCATCAGCATCGTGTCGCCCTTGCTGCCGCCGCAGCCAGCCAGGGTTGCCAGCGCGCCAAGCAGTGCGCCGCGCGCGATCAGGGAAGAACAAGACATAGGGAGATTCCGGCATCCAAAACCGGCACAGAGCATAGCGGCAACCCGTGTGCGCGCGGCGTCGCGCTGCCGGGTCAGGGCAACGGCGGTTCATCCACTGGCAATTGCAGGTCGACCTGCAGGCGGCGGCCATCGGCGCCGATGCGCTCGGCACGCAGGTAGTGGTGCGCACGCACCACCGCCAGTGCCACCGGCGCCCGGCACGGTTCGCCCCACAGGCTCAACGCGAAGCCCTGCTGCTGCAGCCAGAGGGTGAGGCGGTCCCACAGCGCTTGTTCGCCACGCAGCATCAGGTCCAGATCGGCCGGGCCTTCGGGCACCGAGGTCGGCGACGCCAGCCAGCGCGCGTAGCTGCCATGCACCACGACCGGCAGGCCCTGTGCCTGCACCGCCTGCAGCAATTGCGCAGCCTGCTGCAGATCCAGCCGGGCACGACAATGCTGAAAAATCAATGCGTATTCGTGGCTGCGATCGCTCTGTGTCTTGGCATGCGCCAGCGCTGCGGCCGGACGCCGATAGCACAGCACCCGCTCCTCGCGCAGGGTGAACAGGCTGGCCAGGATGCGGCCCAGATCCCAGGCCTGCGGAATCACGCGGCCGCCGACCACCACGTTTTGCACCATCGCCACGCCCACGCCGTCAGGCCGCATCTGCTTGCGCAGCGCATGGAAGACCGCGCGCATGCCGGTCAGATAGCTGGCGTAATCGCTGCTCGCATAAAGCTGCCCGGGCAGCACGTCGCCATGCCAGTGGCAGCCGAAATACGGCACGTTGGTCAGACACAGGTCGATCGGGGCCGCAGGCGCGATATCGGCCAGGCTGCCGACCACCACCGGCGCCGCCACCGCATGCCGCGCCAGACGCATGCGTGCCAACTGCGCGCGTGCCGGATCGATTTCCATGCCATGCGCGTTGCGGCCTTCCAGCGCGGCCGCCAGCAAGGTGCTGCCAAAGCCGCAGAACGGGTCGAACACCTGCTCGCCCGGCCGGCTGAAATGGCGCACAAACGGGCGCATCTGATTGACCCAGCCACAATCGCGCCCGCTCAGCGGGTCGGCCGCGCGCAGATCGTCGGGCAGCGCCCAGGCAGCATCGTCCGGGGCCGGCGTCCACCAGCTGCGCTGATCGAACTCATCCATCGGTGGGCTCCCACAGCACATCGGCATCCGGATCCCAGCCCGCACAGAGACGGCCGTTGGCGAAGAACACCAGCTTGTACAGATCGCCGGTCGCGTGGCGCGCATGCATCGCGGCGTAGTCGGCGCTTTCGAAGACCATCTGCAAGCCCGTCTGATCGCGCAGCCGCACATTCCAGAAGTAATAGCCTTCGGTCAGGCCATCGGGTTGCCAGCGCGACCACCAGGGCTGCTGCATGCACTCCTCCAGCAGTGTGTCCACGCCCACGCGGTGCTCGCCGATGTAGCGCAGCGTGCCGTTGCTGCGATAGGCATCGTCCAACCGCGACAATTCCCGAAAGATCACCTGGCTGGCGCCGCAGCTGCGCGCCCACGCGATGTACTGCGCAATGGCGTCGGCATTGTCCACGCCACCGCGCTGCACGATGCAGACCAGTCGCAGCGGCAGCCGTGCTGCCAGCCGCCGTGCCGTCTGCACGAAAGTCGCCACATCGGCGATCGGCTCGTCGGGGCGGAAACGCATGATCGCGTCGTTGCGCTCCTGCAGCCGATGGTGACGCGACAGCTCGACCCACGACAGCCCGAACGCGACCAGCGCATCGATCAACCGCGTACCGTGCGCACGCGCCAGCCCGGCGCCGTTGCTGTACAGCACGCGCTGCTCGACGCGCGGGCCGTTGGGCGTGGTTGCCAGGGTCTGCAGCAAGGTCTGCAACCACGCCGCATCGTCGGTCATTTCCAGACCGGACAGCGAATACGACAACGGCACATCGCGCAGCAGCTGCAAGACAGCACTCAACTGCTGGAAATACGCAGGCCCGGGTCGCAACGTCGCTGCCGCGCGACCGCCGCCGTGCTGCCGCAGATTTTCCGAACAGAACCCGCAGCGCGCCGAACACGGCCGCACCGAGGCATACGGGGTAAAGGTGATCGGCAACGCTGCGCGATAGGTGCGCGCGCCGATGCGCAGCGCATGCCAGCGGCTGGCCTCGTCCTGCAGCGGCACGCGCCGCTGCAGGTGGGGTGCTGCGGCGCGCAGGCGCGCCAACAGCGCCGAAGCAGGCAACAAGGAGATGTCGTCGATGGAAGCGTGCATGGCGAACCCTGCGCGCCGCGCGTCAGCGACGTGCGGCGTTGGCACGCGCGCGCACCTGCTCCAGCGTCCACTCCTGTTGCGACACGCCGTTTTCCCACACCGTCACCAGCGCGTCTTCGCTGTCGGGGTAGGCGTCCATCTCATCGAGCAAGGCGCTGCGGTAGCTGCCATCGTTGCGGTTGCGCAGCAAGGTCAGGCGGCCGCGCTTGCTCTGCTTGCCTTGGTCGGTGATCGGGTCCTTGTAGACATCGACCCACTGCCCGTCCACGCGCACCGCCGAGCACTTCAACGCAAACTTCTGCGTGTCCCGGTCCACCTTCTGCAGCAACGCACCGCCCATACCGAAGGCGACATTGTCGGCGGCGTATCCGGCGGCGGTGATGCGCTCCAAAATCGCGCGCAGCGAGGTGGGATTGATGCCATCGCCCTGGATCACCCGCACATGGTTGAGCACCTTGTAGCCCTTGCCATTGACCTGATGGCCGAACGCCTCGTCCAGCAACAGCAGGCACTGCTCGACCACATCCACCGGGTCGCCCGAATCCGGACGAATCACCACCGTTGCGCCGGAGGCGATCACTTCCTCGCGCAAGGTGGTACCCCAATGCTCGGCAATGGCGCGGTAGATGTCGTAGCTGTCCGACACCACCGCCACGATCGAACCCGGACGCGCGAACTGCCTCAGCATGTTGCGATACGCATCCACCTCGCGCTCGCGGCCCCAGCTGGTGATGGTGCTGTGCTCGGCAGCGGGAATCGAATACCCGGCCACCGGCGTGTGGTAATGCGCACGCGCCAGCAGCAACGCCGACAAGGTGTCGGTGCCGAGAAAGTTCACCAGATGCGCGGCACCGCCCAACGCGGCCGAGCCAAGACTGGACACGCCACGCGCGCCAAAATCGTGCAGCTTGAAAGGCAACTGCCCTTCCGGATCGTCGCTGGTGCGCTCCAGGTAGCCGCGCACGATCTGCTTCACCTGCCAGCTCACCGTGGCCACCGTCACCGGGTACCACACGCGCAGCAACAAGGTTTCCAGATACGACGGCACCCAGAATGCCTTGGCGTCGGTGGACTCGATGGTCATCAGCACGTTGTGCGTTGGCACCACCGCGCCCTCGGGCACCGCGCGGATGCGGATCGGCAACTGACCGCCAAGCCGGTCGACGATATCGCGCCAGCCGGCTTCGTTGAACGGCTCGCCATGCGCGGCCAGCAACGCTTTTGCATCGTCGATGTCGGCGTGCGTCACCGGCCGGTTGATCGCTTCCTTCAGGATCGACTGCAGGCCGAAGAACACGGTCTGCTCGTAAAGTCCGCCGCGTGATTCGACATAGAAAAACGACGCGTCGGTGCCGGGCGGATATTGCAGCCAGTGGCTGGCCTTGTAGCTATCGGTGTTGAGCAGCAGGTTATCGAGGTAATGCATGACGGAAGCTCCTTCGCGTCGAATGAACCGGCGGTCTGTCCGCCGGCGGGAGGTCACGGTTCAAGCGGTCACGGCATGTGCGGCCCTGGTGGTATCGCGGCAGCACGTCGTCGTTGCGCGCGTCAGCCACGGCCCAGGAAGAATTCAAGAATATGCAGGTGGTCTTCGTACAGGCGCGGGCCCATCGCCATCACTTCGGCGATCGGAATCCAGCGCGCCTTGTCGGCATCGTCGCCGCCGCGCACCGCAGGCAACTCGCCGGCCGGAAACTCGAAATGGAACGCATGGGTAATGGTGCGTCCGCGCTGACTGCGTTCGGGATGATCGAAGACCTGCTTGCCACGCAACGAGCCCTTGAGCACCGGCACCGGCAGCTTGAGCCGGGTTTCCTCGCGCAGCTCGCGCAGGCAGCAGTCCAGCAGTCCTTCCTCCTGGCCGACGAAACCGCCGGGCAATGCCCACAAGCCCTTGCCCGGTTCGGCGCGACGCCGCACCAGCAGCACGTGGCCCGAATGCACCACCACCGCATCGGTGGTCACGAACGTCGGCGGATATGGCGCGTCTTTCCACGCAGCACGGTATTGCTCGATGAAGCGGTATTCGGCCACCAGCTGCGCGTAGCTGGGGGAATTGCGCCGGAACGCTTCCAGCATGTCGTAGACGGGCGCCGGCACATTGCCGCGCAGCATCAACAGGCCGCCGTGAAAACCGATGTCGCCGGCTTCGAACAGGTAGCGGCGCAATTCGGTGGCAGACAGCGTTGCGGTGTGTTGCACATCTTCCAGCGGCCACTGCGGAAACTCACGCAGGTAATAACTGCTGGCATCCTTGTCCATGCCGATCAGGCCGATGTTCGCATCCAGCGAGCCGCCATCGGCTTGCACCGCTTCGGCAACCTGCCGCTGCACTTCGGCAATCCACAGGCTTTCGTTGTAGAGATGGTCGCGTAGCGGGCGCACGATCAGCCGCGCAGTTTCGTCCGGCAACGCGGATTCGATCATCACCGCACGTTCGGCGACGGTCCAAGGATTGCGAATGGTGCGCGGCGTGTCGGCCGAGCCGATCAGCACGATGAGCTTTTTCGCCTTGCCCAGCGCATGGCGGGCGACGGCGGCGTGGCCGTTATGAAAGGGCTCGAAACGCCCGATGAACACGAGATAGTCGTACGGTGTTGCCATGAGAATCCCTCACGGTTGAGTGGTGAGCCGGCGGTCTGTCCGCCTGCCTGGTGCAAATGCTACGCCGATGCCCGATGGCGTCAAGCGGCCAATTGCCTCTGCATCGGTGGTCGTCGCCGTGACGCAGCGGTCATCATCTCTGGCTAGACTCGGCGCTCTTGTTCTTCAAGGAATTTCCCTGCATGCCACGCTCCATCGCGCAGGTGCTGCGCCGCCTTCTCGCAATCGGTACACTGTTGTGTATCGCCTTACCCGCGCTGGCTGTCACGCCGGCTGCGCCACTGCGGGTCATGTCGTTCAACGTGCGCGTGCCGGCCGATACCGATGGCGACAAACGCTGGCAGGTGCGTCGCGCTGCCATGGTCGCGTTGATCAAACAGACGCATCCGGACGTGTTCGGCACGCAGGAACTGGTGAGCGAACAGGCTGCCTTTCTGGCCGAACAGTTGCCCGACTACCGCTGGTTCGGCCAGGGCCGGCGCGGCGATGACAGCGACGAGCACATGGGCGTGTTCTACGACGCGCGTGTACTGAAGGTGGTGGAGTCGGGCAACTTCTGGCTGTCCGACACTCCCGAACGCGCCGGCAGCATTACCTGGGGCAATGTGCTGCCACGCATGGCCACCTGGGCGCTGTTCGAGCGACGCAGCGACAAACGCCGCTTTTATCTGTTCAACACGCACTTTCCGTATCGCGATGAGGACGAGCCCGCCCGCGAGCGCAGCGCGCGCCTGATCCTGTCGCGCATCGCGCAGTTGCCCGCCACTGTCCCGGTGGTGCTGACCGGCGACTTCAACAGCGATCCGGACAAAATCACCTACCCCACGCTGACCGCGGTACTTCGCGATGCACGTGCACAGGCCAGCAAGCGCAGCGGGCCGGAAAACACCTTCCAGGACTTCACCACGCACCCGACTCGGCGCATCGACTGGATCCTGTATCGCGGATTGCGTCCTACCCGCTTCGCGACCCTGGACGATCGTCCCGGTGGCATTCTGCCGTCGGACCATTACCCGGTGATGGCCGAGTTCGACTGGCCACGCTGAGGACAAGAGCGCGCAAGAGCCAGCGGCCGGCAGCCGGCGCGCGCGCCGGCGGTGACACGGTCCAGCCGATGCACGCAGCGCTGCGGTGATCAAGCCGGGTGAATGCCGGCGTTCGCGGCGCTGGCCTGTAGCCATTCCAGCAAGGCCTGCAGGGTGGCCGAGGGGGCGTCGCGCCAGATGATGGACAGCTCGCGCCGCGCCCAGGTTTCCTCCAGCGGTACCGCCGCCAGCTGCTGCCTGACACTGGAGCAAGCCAGCGCCGCGTGCGGCACGATGGCCACACCCACGCCGCGTGCCAGCATGCGGCACAGCGTTTCGATGCCCGGCACGCGTGCGCGGATGCGCAGCTGCACGCCGGCACGGGCCAGATGCGTCCGCAGGTGGCGCTGCAAGGCGTTGTCGGCCGATAACGCCAGCAACTGCATCGGCGCGATATCGGCCAGGCGCAGGCTGCCGGCGCCGGCAAGCCGATGGCCGGCAGCCACCGCGACCACCAGGCGATCCTGCCGAAACGGGCGCCGTTGCAGGCCGGTGAAGTCGGCATGCCCGGCCACCACGGCCAGGTCGGCACGTTCGTCGCGCACGGCATCGGCCGCCTCCTCGCTGCCCCATTCGGCCAGGGTCAGGTCCACCCGCGGATGGGCCAGCAGAAAATCCGCGACGCACTCGGGCAGCCATTCGGAGAGTGCGGCGGTGTTCGCGGCCAATCGCAGGGTGACCTGTCCACCAAGACCGTAATCGCCAAGCTCGCTGCGCATCGCCTGTTCCTGCCGTGCCAGCACCCGTGCATGACGCAGCAGGACCTGGCCGGCGGCGGTGAGCGTCACGCCCCGCCGGCCACGCTCGAACAGGGCCGCGCCGACCTGCAGCTCCAGCGCGCGAATACGCGCACTGGTGGCCGCCAGCGACAGCGCCACGCGGTCGGCGCCGGCGGTGATGCTGCCGGTATCGGCCACCGCAACAAAGATCCGCAAGTCGGTGAATTCCACCTGCATCTGCACTTCCAGCCTTCGGTGTGGCCGAAGTCTGCCTCAAACAAAGACAGCTTGCCGGGCACCGCCACCGCGCCGATGCTGCTCCCCATGAATGAAGACGTCTCGCAGCTGGTCATGGTTGCCGCGGTATTCCTGCTCGCTGGCGCGGTCAAAGGCGTGGCCGGCATGGGGCTGCCAACGGTGGCAATGGGGTTGCTGGGGCTGTGGCTGCCGCCCAGCCAGGCCGCCGCGCTGCTGGTGCTGCCTTCGTTGGCGACGAATCTGCAACAGGCCTGGGGGCCAGCTGCGACCGAGCTGTTGCGGCGTCTGTGGCCGGTGCTGGCCATGGTAGTGGCGGGCACCTGGTTGAGCGCCGGGTTGATGATTGGCGGTCATCCGCGTTACTTGCGCGGCGCGCTTGGGGTCCTGCTGGTTGCCTATGCCCTGCTGGGGCTTGCCCGCCGGCAATGGACCCTGCCGCCACGTCACGAGCGCTGGAGCAGCCCGCTGATCGGCCTGGTCGGTGGCCTGCTCAATGGCGCCACCGGCGTGCTGGTCCTCCCGGTAGTGCCGTACCTCTCTGCACTGGGCCTGCCACGCGAGGTGTTGATCCGCGCACTGGCCGCGTGCTTCGGTACGGCAACGCTTGCGCTGGCCATCGCACTGGTCTGGCACGGTGGCGTGCCGCTCTCGGCCGGCCTCCCATCGCTGCTGGCGTTGCTGCCCACCGCGCTGGGAGTGTGGGCCGGTACGAAGCTGCGACGCCGCATCTCTCCCGAGGCATTCCGCCGGATATTTTTCGGCACCTTGCTGCTGCTCGGCCTGCAGGCCTGCTGGCCTGCTGGCAGGCCATCGCCTAAGACGCTGCCAGCGGCAACACTACTGTGCAAATGAAAACGCCACCGGCAAGCGGTGGCGCCCATGCATTGAATCGGCAGTCTGGCTCAGTCTGCCCAACGTCCCGGTGCGGTCGACTTCGGCAGCACCTGCGCCGACAACGGCTTGTCCTGCGACAGCAAGCCCAGCGCATCGGCCAGGATGGCCGCCGACTCATGCAGCAGCGGATCCGGACGCTTTTCGGCGGCCTTTTCGCGTGCAGTGTCCTTGACGATGTCGCGCTCGTTACCGGTCAGGCCGTCGTCGCTGTCTTCGGCAAGCGGATCCAGCGGCAGGCCGAGTTGCTTGCGAATCTGCTGGCGATCCTTGCGTTGCTGATCCTGCTTCTGTCGCTCGGCAACGCGCTCGGCCTCATTCAACGAAATGTACTTCTTGGCCTTTTCGTCGCGGAACTGCTTGACGTCTTCTTCCCACCACTGGAATTCCTTGTCGGTGGCGATGCGCGCAGTGTGCAGAGCCTGCAACTTGGGCAGCAGCGGTGCGAAGTTGCCGTACTGGGTGTGCGGCGCAGCGGCGATCCGCGTCCACGGCAATGCATTGTCGTAGGTGCTCTCACCGAACTCGGTGGCATCCACGCTGGCCGGGAAGGCGATATCCGGCACCACACCCTTGTGCTGGGTGCTCGAGCCGCTGACGCGGAAGAACTGCGCGATCGTCAACTTGACCTGCCCATACCGCTGTCCTTCGGCAGCAGGCCAGCGATCCAGGTCGACGATGTTCTGCACGGTGCCCTTGCCGAAGCTGGTTTCGCCGATCACCAGACCACGCCCGTAGTCCTGGATGGCACCGGCAAAGATCTCCGATGCCGACGCCGAGCCGCGGTTGATCAAGACAGCCAGCGGGCCGTCCCAGGCGACCTTGGGGTCGCTGTCGCCGTTGACGGTGACGCGGCCGCCGGATTCGCGGACCTGCACGACCGGCCCCTGCTCGATGAACAAGCCGGTCAGTTCGATCGCCTCGTCGAGCGACCCACCGCCGTTGTTGCGCAAGTCGAGCACCACGCCATCGACCTTGTCGGTCTTGAAGCCGGCCAGCAGCTTGGCGACGTCGCGCGTGGCCGAGGCGTAGTCGGTTGCGTTGCGGCGACGGCCTTCGAAATCCTGGTAGAAGCCCGGCAGCTTGATAATGCCGATACGGCGCTGCGGCTCGCTGCCGGTGGCCGGCAAGGTGATGGTTTCGCCCTTGGCAGCCTGCTCGGCCAGACGCACCTTCTGACGGGTCAGGGTCACCGTGCGGTGCTTGCCGTCGATGCCCGACTCGGCCGGGATGTACTCCAGGCGCACCTGGGTATCCTTGCTGCCGCGAATCTTGGCCACCACGTCATCGATGCGCCAGCCGATCACATCTTCGATCGCGCCATTCTTGGACTGCCCAACGCCAACGATGCGATCGCCCGGCTTGAGCGTGCCATCCACCGCCGCCGGACCGCCCGGGATCACCTCGCGGATCACCACCATGTCGTCCTGCTTCTGCAGCTGCGCGCCAATGCCTTCCAGCGACAGCGACATCTGCTGATTGAACGTTTCGGCAGTGCGCGGGGTGAAGTAATCGGTATGCGGGTCGACGGCATTGGTATAGGCGTTGACGAAGAACTGGAACACGTCTTCGCCCTTGAGCTGCTTGACCGAATCGGCCAGTGCCACATACCGCTTGTCCAGCGTCTTGCGAATGTCGTCGGGCTTCTTGCCGGCCAGTTTCAGGCGCAGCCAATCGTTCATCACCGACTGGCGCCACAGCACGTCCAACTGCTTGTCGTCTGCAGCCCACGGCACGTCCTTGCGGTCGTACTCGAACTTGTCGTTCCCGCTGAAATCGAAGTCCTGCTTGAGCAGGTCGCGCGCGTACTTGACCCGTTGATCGACGCGCTTCTTGTAGACCGAGAACACCTGGAACGCCGGCTCCAGGTTGCCGCCGCGCAACGCGTCGCCCACGCCGGCCTGGAGCGGCGCGAAGCTGTCGATATCGGCCTGGGTGAAGAACTGTTTGCCGCCATCCAGCGTTTCCAGGTAGCGCTTGAACACGTCCTTGGACATCGCCTCGTCCAGCGTGCGCGGCCGGTAGGCATAGCGGCTGTCGGAGAGCAGGCCGTAGACGAGTTTGGTGGCCGTCGCCTGGTCGGGCGTGGCAGCGGCGGGCAGCGCAGTATCGGCGCGCGCAAGCAAGGCCATCGGAGTGGTCAACACCAGCGCCAGCAGGCCGGCCTTCATGCACGAAGAAACGTTGTAGGTCATCGAATGGCTCTCGGCACGAGGCCGACGAAAGAAGGGCGGTGAACGGATCAGACAGCATGACAGTGCCGAAAGTTGCTGGCGTTGTCATCCGCTGGCTGAATCAGCCTAGCGCCGGGCCTGTAGCGGATTGTGAACGAGACCGTACCTTGCGGCTGCGCGCCGCATGGGCCAGAGACGACACAGCCCCGCGCGATGCACGGGGCTGTGGTTGATTGGCATCGCGATATGGCCGGCCGTAGCGCGTCGCCACTGGTCGATCAGTGGCCTACCGACAACACGCAGGACCGGCCTGCATCGACGCACCCGCACCGCGGGGCTGGTTCAGACATCGATCGCACACGGGCAGCGGCAGTCGCCCGATTGCCTGTTACCGACTCAGGCGGCGACGCCAGCGCCTGCAGCCTGCCGATCGGCGTGGTACGAAGAACGCACCATCGGGCCGGAGGCGACATGACTGAAGCCCAGCGCATTGCCGTAGTCTTCCAGCGCCTTGTATTCCTCCGGCGTCCAGTAACGCATCACCGGATGATGATGCGGCGTGGGCTGCAGATACTGGCCGATGGTGATCATGTCCACATCGTGCGCGCGCAGGTCGCGTAGCGTGGCCTGCACCTGCTCCATCGTTTCGCCCAGGCCCAGCATGATGCCGGACTTGGTGGCGATGGACGGATGCTGCGCCTTGAAGCGCTGCAACAGCGTCAGCGACCATTGGTAGTCCGCGCCGGGGCGCACGTTCGGGTACAGGTCCGGCACGGTTTCGATATTGTGGTTGAACACGTCCGGCGGGCTCAGCGCCAGGATCTCCAGCGCGCGGTCCATGCGACCCTTGCCGCGGAAATCCGGGGTCAGGATTTCGATACGCGTGTTGGGCGAACTGGCCCGGATCGCCGCAATGCAGTCGACGAAATGCTGCGCGCCACCGTCGCGCAGGTCGTCGCGGTCCACGCTGGTTACCACCACGTACTTCAGGCCCATGTCAGCAACGGTGGCGGCCAGGCTGGCCGGCTCGCTCGCGTCGGGCGGCTTGGGCCGGCCATGCGCCACGTCGCAGAACGAGCAGCGCCGCGTGCAGACCTCGCCCAGGATCATGAAGGTCGCGGTGCCGTGGCTGAAGCATTCGTGGATGTTCGGGCAGCTGGCTTCTTCGCACACCGTGACCAGGCGGTTTTCGCGCAGCTTGGCCTTGAGGTTCTGTACCGCATTGCCGGAGGGAATCCGCACCCGGATCCACGACGGCTTGCGCAGCACCGGCGCATCGACGAACTGCACCGGCGAGCGGTTGATCTTGTCGCCACCGATCTGCTTGACGCCGGTCTGCAGCGGCGCAGGCGCGGCGGTGTCGCCTGAGACGACCTGCAAGGGAATGGAACGGGCGATAGGCTGGGTCATGACGATACGGGGCGCTCAGGCCGGAAGCGAAAGGTCGGGCAATGCGGAAGTGGGCTGCAGCACGAGGCCGAACTGGCGCGCCAGCTGGTCGAGCAGCACCGCCTTGACGGCGTCCATCCCGGAGGGGCCGCCCAAGTCTAGCACCGAGGTCACCTGCAGACCCTGGTAGCCACACGGGTTGATGCGGTGGAACGGTTCCAGGTCCATCGCCACGTTGAACGACAACCCGTGGAAGGTGCAGCCACGCCGCACGCGAATCCCGAGCGCGGCGATCTTGGCCCCGCCCACGTACACACCAGGAGCACCGTCGCGGCGCTCGGCCACGATGTTCCACTCATCCAGCGTATCGATCAGCGCCTGCTCGATCTTGCACACGTAATCGCGCACACCGATCTTCAGCCGGCGCAGATCCAGCAACGGGTAAACGACCAATTGGCCCGGGCCGTGATAGGTGACCTGCCCGCCGCGATCGACCTGCAGCACCGGAATCTCGCCCGGGGCCAGCACATGCTCGGGTTTGCCGGCCTGGCCCAACGTAAACACCGGCGCATGCTCGACCACCCAGACCTCATCGGCCGTGTGTTCGCCACGCGCATCGGTGAAACGCTGCATTGCACGCCACACAGGCGCGTAATTCTGCTGGCCGAGGTCGCGTAATTGCGCAGGCAGGCCAGCCGTAGAGCTGCTCACGGGCTCGGCCGCTACAGCGTCCACTTCACTTCCGGATGATCGCGCAGCGCCTGATGTGCGGCCTCGAACTGCTCGCGGCTTTCGGCACGGAAGCCAATCTTGACCGAGACATACTTTCCGCTGGAAGAATGCTTCCAGCTCACGCTCTCCTGCAGCAGCTCCACGCCGGTGGCAGCAAGCAGGCGCGGAAGCTCGGTTTCCAGTCCGCGCTCGGCCGTGCCCATGGCGCTGAGCTCGAAGGTGCCGGGAAACTGAAAACCGTGATCGGGGTTGTCGGTGCTGATATCCATCCGCCCATTATCGGGCCGACGATGGGCAAACCCAAGCCCGCCCCGCGCGGAATGGGACAGCGGAGCCGCGCGGCCCCGCTGCGTTACGCCAGCGCCGTCACGCCTGGCGCCGATTGCATCCGCGGCTTACTTGGACAGTTCCAACATGGCCGAGGAGACCCAGCCACGGTTGCCCATCTCGTCCTCGACTTCCCACATGACGCCTTCCTTGGTCCCGGTGGGGTAGAGCATCATGCCTGGCTCCAGCGTGCGCACGGCCGCACCCGTGCCCTTGGCATTGGCCAGCAGACGCCCTGCACGCGTGACCGTGACCGCCTGCTGCGTGTTCGATGCCGCCGCATTGCCGGACAGCCCGCCGAGCTGGCTGACGATGTCGGTGTAGGCCTGCAGATATGCCAGCGTGATCACCTGGCCGATCTCGGTATTGGCGTAACCGCCCGCACCGGCCGCGCCGTAGTCGCCGCCGCTGAAGACGTTGCCACGCGCGCCCCAGCCCAAATCGGTCTTCTTGGCGTTACCTTCAGCCATGGCGACCTGTTCGGAAGAACGCACATCGGTGATGGTCAGCACCACGTCAGCGGTCTTCTTGCTGAGGTTCAGGCCTCCGACCAGGTTGCCGGCATTGCCGCCCACCAGGCCGCCCAACATGCCGGCAATGGCGCTGCCGCCGGCATTGTGGTTCTGCGAAATGAGGTCCGGCGTCATCACATAATCGGCCGCGCGGATCTGGCCCTTGCCCATGTTGGACCGGGCACGCAGATCGCCATTGGCCGCCATATCGCGCTCGCGCTGCGAGGCCGCCATGCCGGCGCCGCGATCCACCAGGGTGAAGCAGCGTGACTTGTTGACGAACACCTTGATCAACTTGGAAGGCGCCGGCAGCTGCTGGCCCGACCACCAGTTGACCGCGTCTTCCGGCTCGATGACCGACAGGCTACCCAGCGACTTGGTGCAGGTCGGGATCTGCGCCACACCCTCCTTGCGCTGATCTTGCGCGGAGCCCTTGAAGGCGTCCTTGAACCCGGCCGACGCCGGCGCGCTAACGCTGGCCAATGCAATACCCAGCACGCTGGACAGCAGCGCTGCGCCCACAGAAATCGTCTTGCTCATGTTACTCCCCTAAACACCTGCGCTGCCGTTGGCAAACGCGATCCGTTGGTAATGAATTGGCCTGCAAAGGCCGCCGTTCCTTGGGGCTGGTTCCCCGCGGCGGATCATATGCTATCGGCGCCAGCTTTTCATGGCAGCAGCGCTTGCCTGCTGCCTAGGGCTGTCACTGCCACACAGACATCGCACACGGCTGTGTTCGACGGCTGCTACAGCTCGCTTTAGCCGCGGCAAATGACGCGCGCGTTCACACGGCGCAACAGAAGACGCAGGCATTTTTCCGATTCCAGCTCTCCTCCCCAGGTCCTCCATGCTCCGACCGCACGCGTTGTCTGCTGCCTTGCTGCTTTCTCTTTCCGGGCTGTCGTTGCCGGCCCTGGCGGCGGATCAGTGCGATTCCAGCCGTCTTGGGCGCACGCCGCCTGCGGTGAACTTCCGTGTCGATAACGACTTGTTCGGCGGCGAGGATCAGGACCAGGGGTATTCCAACGGCGCGGTACTGACATTGGTGTCGCCGAACCTGGTCGATTACACCGACGATCCGTGCCTGCCGCGGACTGCGCGGTGGGTCAACAGCTATCTGGAGCGGCTGCACCCGGGCGAATTCGACCAGCAGAACATGGTGTTCTCCATCGGCCAGGCGATCTTCACCCCGACCGATTACACCCGCCGCGACGTCATCCCGGACGACCGCCCCTATGCCGGCATCCTGCTGGCGAGCTTCGGCTACAACGCGCGTAACGATGCGCACCTGCGCACCACGCAGTTGCAGGTCGGCGTTGTCGGCCCGTGGGCGCTTGCGAAGGAAGCGCAGGATGCGATCCACGATGCGCTCGGGGACGAGAAATTCCAGGGCTGGGACAACCAGCTGCACAACGAACCGCTGATCAACCTGGTGCACGAGCGCATGCATCGCTGGCCGGCCGATGCCAGCGGCAATGCCGGTGGGTTCGGCTGGGATTTCATTTCGCATTGGGGCGGCGCGGTCGGCAACATGGCCACGCACTTGAATGCAGGCGGCGAGGCGCGCTTCGGCTGGAAGCTGCCGGACGACTTCGGCAGCACCCCGACTCGCCCCGCGGGCGAAAACACCGCCCCCAGCCGGCTCGGGCGCGCCAGCGGCTGGTCCGGCCACCTGTTCGTCACCACCGACGCGCGCTGGGTGATCCGCGACATCACCCTGGACGGCAACACCTTCCGCAACAGCCACAGCGTGGACAAGCGCCCGTTCGTCGGCGATGTGGGCTACGGCCTGGCAGTGATGTACGGCCGCTGGAAATTCGCCCTCGCCCGCTACCACCGTACCCGCGAATTCGACACCCAGCGCGAAACGCCGGTGTATGGCAGTTTTACGATTAGCCGGATGCTTTGACGGCTGGGATTCGGGATTGGGGATTGGGGATTGGGGATTCGCAAGAGCGGGCCAGCGGGATTTGGAAGAGCAGCGCGGGGCTTCGCCGCTGCCCTCGCTTTTTCGAATCCCCAATCCCCAATCCCGCAAACAAAAAAGCCGGCAAACGCCGGCTTTTTTGTTTGGATCACTCCGATTCCCACCACATCCAGAACGCATCCCAGAGGCGCTTGAAGAATCCGCCCTCTTCGACGGCGTTGATGGCGACCAGCGGGGCCTGGGCGATGACCTTGCCGTCCAGGCTGACCTTCACGGTGCCAACCTGCTGCCCCTGCTTGATCGGTGCCTGCAGGTTCTTGGGCACTTCCATGCTGGGCTTGAGGTCGTTGTAGCGGCCACGCTGCAGGCTGACCAGCAACGGCTGTGCCACGCCGAGCTGCACTTCATCCTGCTGACCCTTCCAGACCTTCTGCTTGGTGACGACCTTGCCGGGCGCATACAGGCTGTGGGTTTCGAAGAAGCGGAAGCCCCAGTTGAGCAGCGCCAGGCTATCGGTGGCGCGCTGTTCTTCGGAGCTGTCGCCCATCACCACCGCGATCAGGCGCTGATCGCCGCGCTTGGCCGAGCTCAGCAGGCAGTAGCCGGCTTCGGAGGTGTGGCCGGTCTTGATGCCGTCCACCGCCGGGTCGCGCCACAGCAGCCGGTTACGGTTGCTCTGCTTGATGGTGCCGACCTGGAATTCCTTGATCTTGTTGTAGGCGTAGGTCTCCGGGTAATCGCGCACCATCGCGCGGCCCAGCAGGGCCAGGTCGTAGGCGGTGGAGTGATGCCCTTCGGCGCTCAGCCCGTGCGCGTTGACGAAGTACGAATCCTTCATGCCGATCTTGGCGGCGTAGCTGTTCATCAGCGAGGCGAAGGCTTCTTCGCTGCCGGCCACGTGCTCGGCCAGCGCGATGGCGGCATCGTTGCCGGACTGGATCGCCATGCCCTTTTCCATGTCTTCCAGACGCGCCGTCTGGTTGACCGGGAAGCCGCTGTAGCTGCCGTCGGTGCCCGCGCCGCCTTCGCGCCAGGCGCGTTCGCTCATCATGACCTGGTCGTCGCGCTTGACCTTGCCGTTCTTGATCTCGGCGGCGACCACGTAGGAGGTCATCACCTTGGTGATGCTGGCCGGCGCCAGCTGCTGGTGGATGTTTTCACCGGCCAGCACCTGCCCGGTGGCGTAGTCCATCAGGATCCAGGACTTGGACACGGCCGGTGCGGGCGCCGGCGGCACCGGCAAGGCGGCCGGGGCGGCAGCCACGGCAGGAGTCGGCTGCGGCGCAGGTGTCTGGGCGCAGACCAGGCCGAAGGCGAACGTGGCCACGGCAGCGGCGGCGAAGCGGAATTTCATTGAAGAACGACTCCTGACGGGCCCGAAAGCCGGGCAATGCGAAATTGTAAGGCGCCGCGGCGATCAGGGCGACGCGTTGCGCGATGCGTGCGCTTGCGCAGTTCAGCGATGGCAGCCAGGCGCACGGACGCTTGCGGTGCCCGAGGCGAACTGCCGAATGCGGCGACACGCGCACGTGCGGCATTGCTTGCAGCGCATTCGACGGGCGACGCCGGTGCGCAGGCGTGAGCTGGAGGCAGACGATGCGAGGCTCCGACGTGCGCGACGTGCATATCGAAGCCGACCTTGTTCGCATCCCTTGCAGATGCGCAATGCAGATGCACAATGTTTACCCGCTGACCGGGTGGGCTCAGCCGTTCCCGATAACGCCACTGCAGCCAGCGCGCAAGCGACGGATGCGCTCACGCTCGATCGGCGTCGCAGTGGCCCACCCAGCCGCGTTAATTGGCCACGATCTGCGGGCGACCGAACCCGAGGCCGGCAATGCGCTGGGCAATCTCCGACGCATTTGCATGGTCGCGTGCATTCACGCGTAGCCGCCACAGCGTGCGCCCGCCACTGACGATGTCGCTGACGCTGGCGCCGGCAATCCCCGCCGAAGCCAGTTGCGACAGTGCGCGATTGGCGTTTTCGCGGCTGGCGAAACTGGCGACCTGCAGCAGGATGTCGCCGAGCGCAGCTTCGGCCACGCTGGGCGCCTTGGCGGGCGCTGGGTCGGCCTTGAGCGGGCGCGAGGCAGTGCTTTCGGACGGCTTGACCGCCGCAACCGCCACTGGCGGCGCCGCGGCGGGCACGGCGGCGGACGCTGACGGGGCCGGTCGCGGGGCCGCAGCAGCCGGCTTGCCGGTGGCCACACGCACGCCCTGCGCCTTCATCCAGGCATCGAAGTTGTCGGCATTGCCGGGTTGGCGCGAATCGGCGACGCGGTAGCGCCAACGCTCGCCGGCCGCAGTGACCGGTGCACCGGCAGTGGGTGCAGCGGCAGTTGTGGCAACCGCGGTGGCGGTACCGGTGGCGACCGCACGCGGCGGCACGGTGCGGGTGGGCAAGCGCTGCACCAGGCCATCGATCTGGCTGGCGCCGGCAGCCGGCCGCGCCGCGGCAACGGCGGTATTCACCGGTGTCTGGCCACTGCGGCGCTTGGCGAGCAGATTGCCGTTGTCGGCTTCGGTCAGGCCGCGGACTTCGACATTGCCGGTGCCCTTGCCGGTGATGCCCAACTTCACCGCCGCGGCGTAGCTCAGATCGATCACCCGGCCGTCGTGGAAGGGGCCGCGGTCGTTGACGCGCACCACCACCGACTGGCCGGTGTCGGTGTTGGTCACCAGCGCAAAGCTGGGCAGCGGCAAGGTCTTGTGCGCGGCGGTGAAGGCGTACATGTCGTACACCTCCTTGTTGGAGGTCAGCCGGCCATGGAACTTGTTGCCGTAGTACGAGGCGGTGCCGCGTTCGACATAGTCGCCGGGGTTGTCCATCACTACATAGCGCTTGCCCAGCACTTCGTACGGCGAACGATTGCCCACCGCCGAGCGCGGCTCGTTGGTCACCAGCGGCTCGGGGATGCAGGCCACATTGGGCACATGATCGGGCGTGGAGTCTTTCACGCCGGGCTTGTACAAGCCGCCGGCGGTGTAGTCGCCGCGCGTGGACGGATCTTCCTTGGCGGGCGCATACGGCGAGGTGGACGGGCAACCGGTGGCGACATACGCCGGGCCCTTGCCTTCGACCTTCACACCCTTGATCGCGCCGCTGCCGGTGCCGCCGGCGGTCTTCTTCGGTGCGCTGCTACAGGCCGCCAGGCCGAGCATCAGCGCCATCGGGATCAGCCACTTGGGGCCTGCAATGTTGTTCATGCCGGGGGTAACTCCTTGCCGGCGATGGCCTCGGACAGCTGGAACACGGCCATCGCATACATCTTGGAAATGTTGTAGCGGGTGATCGCGTAAAAGTTCTGGAAGCCCAGCCAGTACTGCTTGCCGTTGGCGTCGTCCAGGCTGATCGGGGTGGCGGTGCTGCCGGCCACCACCGGTGCGCTCGGGTGATAGCCGCGCGCCGACAGGTCGGACAGCGTGTACACCGGCGACCAGTCGGTGGGATTGAATTCTTCGTGCCCGGCGGCCAGCGTGGCCGGTACCGCGACCTGCCAGCCACGCACCCAGCCGCCCTTCTTGACGAAGTAATTGGCGATCGAGGCGAATACGTCGTTGTAGTCGGTGAACAGATTACGCTTGCCGTCGGCATCGCCATCCACGCCGAACTGGCGATAGCTGGACGGCATGAACTGGCCCATGCCCATTGCGCCGGCATAGCTGCCGATCAGGGTGCTGACGTCGAGTTGCTCTTCCTTGCCGAGCGCGAACAACTGGGCGAGTTCGTCGCGGAAAAACAGTTCGCGGCGCACTTCGCGTTCGAGCTTGGCCGGGTCGCCGCTGCGCGGATAGCGGAACGCCAGCGTGTACAGCGCGTCCAGCACGCGGTATTTGCCGGCGTTGCTGCCGTAGCTGGTTTCCACCCCGATGATGGCCACGATCACCTGCGCGGGCACACCGGTGGCGGCTTCGACCTTGCTCAGCTCGGCGCGATGTTCGGCGAGAAACTTGCGGCCGCCATCGATGCGCGCCTGGGTGATGAACATCGGCCGGTATTCGTTCCACGGCTTGACCCGTTCGGCCGGGCGCGACATCGCAGTGACAATGGCGTCCTTGAATTGCGCCTGCGCCAGCACCGCTTCGATCTGCGCGGCATCGATGCCGTACCTGGCCGAGGTGTCGCGCACGAAGTTGGCGCGGGCGATCTCGAACGGCACCGGAGTCAGGTCGACTGGCGGAAGCGCGGGCGCCTCGGCGGCGGCGCTGGCCGGCGGTGCTGATGCCGATGGCGCAAGCGGCGGCTTGGCCGGCGGCGCGCTGGCAGCCGGTGGCGGCGACGGAGGACTGGGCTGGGTCGCGCAGGCGACAAGGCCGAGGGTGAGCAGGCAGGTCAGGGTGCGTCGAATCATCGGCCGAGGGTAACAGACATCAGATGAACTTCTGGCAATAAGGCCATGAAAACGAAGAACTTTGGCCAATGTCAAGGCTCTCCGCAGCATGCCGCCTCCGCCAGAGCGAACCGGCCAGTGATCTGCGGCGGGCGCTGAAGGCGCTCCCAAGGCCTGCGGCTGGCGGAGGTCGCATTACCGCGGCCTCGCGCAAATGGATGAGGCCGCTATCGTCGCGTGGCCCTGCCGATCTGCCGGGCCAAGCCTGGCGTCTGCACCCTTCTCCGGAGCATAGGCTGCCTTCTCGCAACCGGCCTGCGCTGCTGCGCAGGAGCGCTCGTCAGCGACACGACCGGCGAAGGTCGCGCCGCACCGCTTATAGATCTGGAAACTGTGAAGCGCCCGGGCAGGTAGGCACCGCACCGTCGAGCTGGACTGCGGTGGTCACCACGTTGCTGCCGCTCGGCGTCAACGCGCTATTGCTCAGACCGATCCGCGCATTGCCGGTGGTATTGCCGAGGTTGTCGGACGCCACGTTCGCCAGCACCAGATCGAGCGGAGCGCTCGCATCGGCGCCCTGCAGGACCCATCCCTTGCCGCCGCGCCCGTCGACGCTGCGCAAGCCATCGACCACGATCCTGCGAAAGGTCGGGACGTTGCCGCCGCGGGCGCTGCCGTAGAACGGATTGATCACCAGCGGGTTGCTCACTCCGTACAGGCAGGTGTTGCGGTAGGTCACCAGGTCGACCGCCCCTGCCTTGGCCAGGCTGGTCTTGATGCGCAGGCCATTGTTGTCGGTGCTGCGATTGCCGTTGGCATCGGTGGATACGATGACGTTGTTGTCGACCAGCACGTTGCTGACACCGGACATCAATTCGCTACCGATCGAGATGCCGTGGGTGCCATAGAAGCGCGAATTCAGCACGCTGATGTTGGCCGACCTGGACGCAATGGTCTTGATCGCCACGCCATCATCGCCGCTCATCACGTCGCTGTCCTGGATGGTGGCATTGAGCACACTGTCCAGGTCCAGCGCGTCGGTATTGGGACTGGTGGCCGGCGACTTCACGCGCACGCCCCAAATGGTCAGGCCGTCGACGATATGCGCAAAGAAATGGAAGTACGGTGCATTGACCAGGTTGATGTCGTAGAGCGTGAAAGCGCTGGCGTTCTGCAACTTGACCAGGTCCGGGCTGTTCTGCACCTGGCCTGCGCCTTTGGCGGCCTCGCCGAACTCCCACCAGGTGGTGGTCTTGCCCAGCATGGGCAGATCGCCGCGGCCATCGATGGTGCCCTGGTGGCCATTGCGGCGCACCCCCATCACGCCGGATCGAGCGCCCTTGATGGCGATCAACGGCTGGCAGCCTCCGCTTCTGGCGCCTGCCGTGCCGCAACCGTTGCCGTAGTCGGCCGGGTTGCGCGAGCCGTACACGGTGACGCCTTGATCGACGACCAGTGTCACGCCAGCGGGGATCGACAACGGGCCAGTCAGGAAGGCGTCGCCGCTGCCGGTGGTCAACAGCACGCTACCGTGCTTGCTGGCGCAATCGGTCAGCGCGGCCTGGATGGCCTGGGTATCGGGCGGCGCGCTTTCCAATGCCGGGTCGAATTGGCGATCGCTGGCGGTCCGGCCGGCACGCAGCAGCTTGCAGGTGGCCGGAACGACCGGCTCGGACAGCGGACGGGAATCGCCAGTGGCGAAATCGATGGCGGCGGCATGACCGGCCAGCGCCAGACAGGCACCGCCGATGGCAGTGGCGAGCAGTTTCATCGGGGAGATCACTCGAATGCGAAGGAATGTGTCGCCTGCACGTCGCGATCGACGCAGTGGCGCCAGCGTGCGGACTCTACAAGCGCCCGGCGCAGCTGGCGGCAGCGATTGCGAATCGGCCACCGTGGCACCGAACCAGTCGCCCAGGGAGCCGGTTTTTACAGGCTCCCGCAAAACTCCAGACGCCGACGCGACTTCAAGGTCGCCGGATCAAGAGCCCTCAGCAGAGTGGCGATCCTCCGTCTGAGCGCCGACTGCCATCGCCGTCGATGCCGACTGAAGCAGCCATGGCGATGCACTGCATCTGCCCGGCGGCGAGCGGCCGACGATCATCTGCGCTGGTGCTGCACAGGACTGCGCTCTTAGGTGCCTTGCACGCGCGATGGCATGGGTCTCGTTGAGCCTTCATTCCAGTCACCACACGCGGCCGGCTTGACCAGTTTATCCAAAGGTGCCAGTGAATTTAATTCACATAGTTTTCAGTGGCAAATAATACCCCGGCCCACCACTCCATTTAATCGAATTATATTAGATAAAAATCCCAGTCATATACATCCATATCCGACCCACACACTTTCGTGACTTTCTCCGCAATTCCATATTATCCATTAACTTCACCATAGACAAAATGCGCGACGCTCAGGCAACAATTAAATGCGCCACTCGCAATACCCCCCGCAGCCTGCAACAGGCTGCCCTCCTCCAACCGAAATCAAATTTAAATGACCATGTATTCGAACGCTCGTGATTTCAGGAAAGCCGCATGCTGTGCCTTGCTCGCATTGGCAGCGGGAGTCGCCACGACGGCCAGCGCGCAGCAGGCCGTTCCCATTTTTGCGACAAATAAAAACCCCGGCGTAAAAGCAATTTTCGTACAGAACGTCAAAGTTCGCAGCGGATGGAGCTGCACCCCGGTACCTTCGAACGGCAGGACCACAACCCTTGCCTCGGTTCTTGTCGGCTCCACATTTCAAGTAGGTGGATTCAGCACGACCGACTGCAGACTCGGCACTGCGCTGCGAACCCTGAACCAGCCGACTTTCACAGTCGGCAACGTGTTTCAGGTCTTTATCGACGTTAACGGCAGCATCCGGGTTTCCCAATAAGGCTGCAACGCTCAGCCACTGACACGCGCGGCAGCCTTCCAGCCACGGGCTGCCGCGTCGCCAGCAAAGGGACAATGTTCAAGGCGCACCTGCCGTACGAGCATATTTCCGGCACGGCTCAGTAACCGTGCACCGGGCGATGCGACTTTACTGCCATGACCAGGCCCAGGCCGGCCAGCAACGACACCGCCGAGGTGCCGCCGTAACTCATCAGCGGCATCGGCACGCCCACCACCGGTAGCAGGCCGGAGATCATGCCGCCGTTGACCAGCACGTAGACGAAGAACGCCAGGCCGGTGGCGCCGGCAACCAGGCGCGAATAGGTGTCGCGCGCCTGCGAGGCGATCCACAGGCAGCGGCCGATGACGATCAGGTACAGGGTCAGCACGGTGGCGACACCGATCCAGCCGAATTCTTCGCTGAGCACGGAAAACGCAAAGTCGGTGGTCTGTTCGGGAATGAAGTTCAGGTGCGATTGCGAGCCCAGACCCCAGCCCTTGCCGTTCAACCCGCCCGAACCGATCGCGATCTTTGACTGGATGATGTTCCAACCCGCGCCAAGCGCGTCGTTTTCGGGGTTGAGGAACATCATGATGCGGTCCTTCTGGTACGGCCGCAGCAGCCAGAACCACGCCACCGGCGCAGCCGCGGACACACCGCCCACACCAACGGCCACCCACCACCACGGCAGGCCGGCCAGCAACAGCACGAACACGCCGCTGGCAGCAATCAACACGCCGGTGCCGAAGTCCGGCTGCAACATGATCAGCGCGGTGGGCACGCCGATAATCACGCCGGTCACCAGCACGGTGGCAATGCGCGGCGGCAGCGGCATGCGGTGCAGATACCAGGCCGCCATCATCGGCAGGCTGATCTTGAGCAGCTCTGCCGGCTGCAGGTAGAACACTTTCAGGTCCAGCCACTGCCGGCCGTACTTACCGGTGCCCAGCGCGAAGACCGCCAGCAGCGGCAGCATCGACAAGCCGTACACCCACGGTGTCCAGGCGCGCAGGCGCAGTACCGACATGCGTGAAATGCCCCACATCGCTGCTGCCCCGATAATGAAGCGGATGCCCTGCGCCAGCATCAGGTGCTCGCCATTGGCAGTGCCGCCGGCGCTCTTGAGCACCGACAGGCCGATGGCCATCAGGCCGCCCAGCGCCAGGCACAGCACCCAGTCCAGGCTGCGCGTAAAGCGCGCAGCCATGTCCACCAACCAGCGCAGGATGTCGCTCAATGGTCGGTCTCCTGCACCGCGTCCGGCACATCCGGCACCAACGGTTGCGCGGGAGTGTTGGGGTCCAGCGCAACGGCGCTCTGGCCGATCACCACTGGCAGCTCGTCCAGCGTGGCAGCGGCGGCGTCGCCGGCGGCGCGCGCGTCGGTGACGCCGGCTTCGAACTGATTGACGCCCACGGCGGTCATGCCCAGCTCGCTGTCCAGCGGCTCCAGACCGGCGGGCATCTTGCCCAGCAGCCAGGCATCGAAGATCTTGCGTGCGATCGGCGCCGCCGAACTGGTGCCGAAACCGCCGCCTTCCACCGCCACCGCCACCGCGATGACCGGGTTGTCGGCCGGCGCGAAGCCGACGAACAGGCCGCGGTGACGCAGGTGCAACGGCAGGCTGCGCGGGTCCACTGCCGCCACGCCCTTGCGGCTGACCACCTGCGCGGTGCCGGTCTTGCCCGCCATCTGGTACGGCGCGCCCGGGGTGATCGCATAGCCGGTGCCGCCGGGCCGCATGGTGTCCATCATGCCCTCGCGCACCACCTGCAGATGCGCCGGGTTCTGGCTGAGCGGCTTGCCGGGCGGCTGGATCATCGGCTCCCAGGGATGATCGAAACCGGTGCGTTCTTCCAGCACCAGGTGCGGGCGCAGCAGCAGGCCACTGGCGATCGCCGAGACGCCGCGCACCAGCTGCAGCGGCGTGACCTTCCAGTCGCCCTGGCCGATGGCGATGTTGACCGTGTCGCCGGGATACCAGCGCTCCTTGCGCGTCTTGTACTTGTAGGCCGGCGACGGCAGGATGCCGCCGATTTCGCCCAGCAGGTCCACCCCGGTAGGCTGGCCGAAGCCGTACTCGGACATATAGTGGTCGAAGCGCTCGATGCCCATATCCACCGCCAGGCGGTAGTAGTAGGTATTGACCGACTGGGCGATCGACTTGCGCAGGTCGGTCCAGCCATGCCCGCCGCGGTGCGAATCGCCCCAACCGCGGCTGACGCCGGGCAGGTAGAACATGCCGGTGGACAGCACCCGGTCTTCCGGCCGGCGCAGGCCGCTGTCCAGGCCGGCCAACGCGATCAGCGGCTTGAGCGTGGAGCCCGGCGCCACGCCGCCCAGCACCAGCCGGTTGAACTGCGGCCGGGACGGGTTGTCGTTGAGCATCTTGAAATCGGTATGCGAGATGCCGTTGACGAACAGGTTGGGGTCGTAGCTGGGCAGGCTGACCATGCCCAGGATCTCGCCGGTGCGCGGGTCCATCGCAATGGCCGCCCCTTCGTGCTCGCCGAAGGCGGCCACCATCGCGCGCTGCAGGTCGGCGTCTACCGACAGGCGCAGATCCGCACCCGACTGCGGGGCGACCCGGCCGACGGTGCGGATGGCCCGCCCCTGCACATTGGTTTCGACCTGCTCGTAACCGACCTGCCCGCGCAGATCCTGCTCGTAGTAGCGCTCCAGCCCGGATTTGCCCATATGGGTGAGCGCAGCATTGCCCTCGCCCAGCACTGCCAGGTCTTTTTCGTCGATCCGGCCCACATAACCGATGATGTGCGCGAACAACGGGCCGTAGGGATAACGCCGGGTCAGATACGGCTCCAGCTCCACGCCGGGGAAGCGCCAGCGCTCCACCGCGAACCGTGCCATCTCTTCATCGCTCATGCGCAGCTTGAGCGTCACCGGCAGGAAGCTGCGGCGTGCGCGGCGCTCGCGGTTGAAGCGCTCCAGATCCTCCGGCGCGATCGGGATCACCTTGCCCAACGCGTCCAGCATGGCGTTCATGTCGGCGACCTTGTCGGGGGTCACGTCCAGACGGAAGGCCGGCACGTTTTCGGCCAGCAGCCGGCCGGTGCGGTCGTAGATCATGCCGCGCCCGGGCACCACCGGTTTGGGCTTGATGCGGTTGGCCTCCGAACGGGTGGCGTAGACCTCGTGGTCGAGCACCTGCAACTTGAAATACCAGCCGCCCAGGCCGACCAGGCAGACCACCACCATCACAAAGCCCAGCACCGCGCGACGGCGGAACTGTTCGGCCTCCGCATGCGGATTCTTGGGATGACGGCGCCCGTGCATGGCTTACTTCTTGCCCCGCTTGCCCAGCCGCACCGCATCCAGCACCACGAACAGCGGCGGCCACAGCGCCATGCCCAGCAGCGGCGCCCACCAGTAGCTCCACGGCAGGGTTGGCTCGCCCACCGCCAGATGCACCGCCGAAGACACGATGCGGTCGTTGAGCAGCAGCCCGCCGATGGCCAGCGCCTGTTGCGAGACCGGGAAAAAACGCATGCGCGCGCGGAAGCGCTGCAGGATGAAGGTCATGATCACCAGCCGCAGCGCCTGTTCGCCGAGCAGCCCGCCATACAGCAGATCGGCCAGCACGCCGGCCACGAAGGCCAGGCCCAGCCCAACCCGGTCCGGCTCCTCGATCACCCAATACGCCAGCACCAGCGCCAGCCAGTACGGCCGCAGCGGCTGCACCACCATCGGCAACGGCAGCAGACCCAGGACCAGCGCAATGAAGATGCTCGCCGGCAGGATCCAGGTGTTGCGCATGCGGGTCATTGGTCCGTCTCCTGCGGAGAAGAACGGGATTGGGGATTGGGGATTGGGGATTGGTTAGAAGCGGCCGCCTGTGCTGGTGCGGCGTTGCCGTTGCCGTTGCCCCTTCCAGCGTCTCCACTCCCTGAAGCCTGTGAGCCCTGCGATGACGCTGCGCGGGAACCGCGGGTCTGGAGTTCAGGGCCGTTCGACCCAGGAGGACTGGCCGGCAGGCTGGCGTGGCCGCTGGATGCTGACGCTGATGCGCGGGCCGACTGGACACCAGGCGCGGCAGGTGTCGACACGGACTGTGTGCGCGGCGCGGGAACAGTGCCGGTGCCCGATGCCGCAGCGGCCGTCGGACGCGCGGTATCAATCATTACGTTGGAAATCCCGCCCACCGGCGTGCGTGGCGTGGCAGCCACCGGCGCGCTGGCGGCTGCCGCGCCGCCGTTGCTGTTGTCGCTGTTGCGAATCCCAACTCCCGAATCCCCAATCCCGGCCCCCGGCACCAACCGCAACGGCTTGCCGGCACGCAGCAGCAACACATCCCGGCCGCGATCGAGCTTGGCGGCCGGGGTCAGTTCGCCGACCAGGAAGGCGTGGGTATCGTCCGGATGCAGTTCGGAGACCTTGCCGACCGGGAAGCCGGCCGGGAAGCGGCCGCCCAAGCCCGAGGTGACGATTTCATCGCCCACCTGCACGCCGGCACTGAGCGGGATGTCGCGCAGTTCCAGGCGGTCGCCGCGCCCGTAGACGATCAGCCGCACGCCATTGCGCGCCACGCTGACCGGCACGGCGTGGTCGGGGTCGGTGAGCAGCAACACGGTGGAATGCAGCGGGGTGACTTCGATCACCTGTCCCATCAGGCCGCCGGCATCGATCACCGCCTGGCCCAGCACCACCCCTTCGCGGCTACCGGCGTCCAGCAGCAGGCGTTGGCGCGTCGGATCCAGATCGATGTTCAGGATCGGCGCCAGTTGCACATCCAGACCGCGGCGCTCGGCCACGTTGAGCAGTTCGCGCAGTTGCGCGTTGTCCAGGGCCGCGGTCTGCAACCGGGTCAGGCGCGCATTGGCGACCAATAGCTGATTGCGCAGATCCCGGGTCTCTTCCACCAGTTGCGCATGCGTTGCGGCGTTGTCGCGCACCTGCGAGCCGATGCGCCCCGGCAGCCCGGCCACCGCCCAGATCGGCTGGATCAGCAGATTGGCCTGCATGCGCACCTGGCTCAGCCAGCCACCGCGGCTATCGAGCGCGATCAGCACCACCGCCAGCACCAGATAGACCAGCAGCCGCAGCGTGGAGGTGACTTCGCCCGGACGGGAGGCGACGGGAGGACCGGCGTAGGAGGGCACGTTAAGGCCGGGATTCGGGATTAGGTATTGGGGATTCGAGGAGCAGTTGGCGGCCCCCGGTACGACTAAGCGTTAGACAAACAGGGCTACACCGCAATCGGTCAAGGCCGAAGGCCGGGACACGCTTTGCGAATCCCGAATGCCGACTCCCTAATCCCGAGCGCTTCACTCCGGCGCGAAGAACTCGTTGCCGTGCATGTCCACCAGCTCCAGCGCACGGCCGCCGCCGCGGGCCACGCAGGTGAGCGGATCGTCGGCCACCTGCACGTGCAGGCCGGTTTCTTCGGAGATCAGGCGGTCCAGGTCGCGCAGCAGCGCGCCGCCACCGGTAAGGACGATACCGCGCTCGGCCACGTCGGCACACAGTTCCGGCGGGGTCTGCTCCAGCGCCAGCTTCACCGCCGAGACGATGCCCGACAGCGGCTCATGCAGCGCTTCGAGCACTTCGTTGGAGTTGATCTTGATCATCTTCGGCACGCCCTCGGCGAGGTTGCGGCCGGAGATTTCCATCTCCTGCACCTCGTCCTGCGGGTAGGCGCAGCCGATCTGCAGCTTGATGCGCTCGGCGGTGGCTTCACCGATCAGCATGCCGTGGTTACGGCGCACGTAATTGGTGATCGACTCATCGAAACGGTCGCCGCCCACACGTACCGATTGCGAGTACACGATGCCGTTGAGCGAGATCACCGCCACTTCGGTGGTGCCGCCGCCGATGTCGATGACCATCGAGCCGCGCGCCTCGGTCACCGGCATGCCGGCGCCGATCGCTGCGGCCATCGGCTCTTCGATCAGATACACATCGCGCGCACCGGCCTCTTCCGCAGATTCCTTGATGGCGCGGCGCTCGACCTGCGTGGAGCCGGCCGGCACGCACACCAGTACGCGCGGGCTGGGGCGCAGGAAGCGCGATTTGTGCACCTTCTTGATGAAGTGCTTCAGCATCGCCTCGGTGTAGGTGAAGTCGGCGATGACGCCGTCCTTCATCGGGCGAATCGTGGTGATGTGGCCGGGGGTACGGCCGAGCATCTGCTTGGCCTCCGCGCCGACGGCAGCGACCGAGCGCGTGCCGCCGATTGCGCGATCCTGCCGCACCGCAACCACCGACGGCTCGTTCAGCACGATGCCCTGTCCGCGCACGTAGATCAGCGTATTGGCCGTGCCCAAATCGATGGACAGGTCGTTGGAGAACATGCCGCGGAGTTTCTTGAACATCGAGGGAGTCGTTCCTGGGTGAGTCGCATGCCCGCCGCCAGACTGGCGAAAATTTGGGCAGAAAACGAAGTCGGCTAGCCTAGCAATCCCCCCCGGGGTGAGCAAGGAAAAATCGGCGATTTCGCCCCCGTTTTCATGTGGCGGTCACGCCGGCCATGGCATGCGGTTGTGGCCCTGATCGGCCGCAGCCGTTACCCTTTGCGCCGCGGCGCACGCGCCGTCCCGCTGCCATGCCCGGCAATTGGCGGGTTTTCCCAACGCAAAGGCCCGACTCGATGTCCGCACTGATCTGTGGTTCCCTCGCCTACGACACCATCATGGTGTTTCCGGACCAGTTCAAGAACCACATCCTGCCGGACAAGGTGCATATCCTGAATGTGTCGTTCCTGGTGCCGCGCATGCGCCGCGAGTTCGGCGGCTGCGCCGGCAACATCGCCTACAACCTGCATCTGCTCGGTGGCGCGCCGATCCCGATGGGCACCGTCGGCCAGGATTTCGGCCCGTACCGCGAACACTTCGAAACGCTGGGCATCGACCTGTCGCGGGTGAAGATCATCGACGACCTGTTCACCCCGCAGGCGTTCATCACCACCGACCACGACAACAACCAGATCACCGCCTTCCATCCGGGCGCGATGATGCGCAGCTACGAAAACCACGTGAAGGATGTGCCGGGCGTGACCCTGGGCCTGGTCGGCCCGGACGGGCGCGAAGGCATGATCCAGAACGCGGAAGAGTTCGCTGCCGGCGGCATCCCTTTCATCTTCGACCCCGGCCAGGCGATGCCGCTGTTCAACGGCCCGGAGCTGCGCCAGTTCATCGAACAGGCCCAGTACGTAGTGGTCAACGACTACGAGTCGAACCTGTTGCAGGAACGCACCGGCTGGGACGAAAAAGACATCGTCTCGCGCGTGCAGGCCTACATCACCACGCAGGGCCCGAAGGGCGCGCTGGTGCATACGCCGGAAAAGACCTACGACATTCCGCCGGCGCACGAGCGCCGCGTGGTCGACCCGACCGGCTGCGGCGATGCATTCCGCGCCGGGCTGATCTACGGCATCCAGGGCGGCTACGACTGGTTGACCATCGGCCGCATGGGCAACCTGATGGGCGCGCTGAAAGTGGAACACCCGGGCACCCAGAACCAGCGCTTCGACTTCGCCGAGTTCAACGACCAGTTCAAGCAGCAGTTCGGCTACGCGTTGTAGCCGGGAGGTGGGGATTCGGGAGTCGGGAGTCATAAAAGCTGGGTCCTGGCGCCTCGAGGCCACGAGGAACCGCGCGATGGCGCGGTTTTTTCGTTTTGGCCCAGGCGAAAAGGCAGCCGCCCCCAGCCGAGCCGCTTTTGCCAATCCCGACTCCCGAATCCGCATCCCCGGCGTTTGCTGCACCGCGGTTTGAGCCTCGCCCCGGTTTATGCGTCACTGCCGCTCTGGCCCCGGGTAGGGACCGAGGAAGCGCCACGTGTCGGAAGTGACTGTCGCCAACCTCCTGCAGGCCACGGCCGGGCCCTTGTCCGATGCCCAGGCCGAATCGGCGCTGCTGGCGCGGATGCGCCGCTTCCGCCAGATCGAACCGCTGCCGCCGGCGCTGGCGCGCTCGTGGCAGCGCTGCCTGGACGAGTATGGGCTGAGTCCGGATGCCCCCCCCGTTGCCGATGGTCCACGACGGCAGCGGGCTGCGCGAGCGCCAGCAGCGGCTCGAGGAAGTGCTGCGCATCGCCAAGGTGGAGATGGAGAACCTCTACGAGCAGATCGCCGGCGGCGGCTATGCCGTGGTGTTCGCCGACGCCGAGGCGACCTTGCTGCACAGCGTGCAGGACCCGGCACTGCTGCGCGAATTCCGCCAGACCGGGTTGTTTTGCGGCGCCAGCTGGGCCGAGCGCTACCAGGGCACCAACGGTATCGGCACCTGCGCGGTGGAGCGCAGCGCGCTAGGCGTACATCGCGGCGAGCATTATCTGGCCCGGCACCTGCCGCTGTCGTGCAGCGGTGCGCCGATCCTCGACCCGCACGGGCAATTGCTGGCGGTGCTGGATGCGTCCACGCCGGACGCGCGCGACACCAAGCTGGTACAGCGCCACACCAGCGCGTTGGTGCGCATGTCGGCGGCACAGATCGCGCGTTCGTATTTCCTGGAGCAGTATCGGCACGCGTGGATCCTGCGCTTCCACAGCCGCCCGGAGTTCGCCGGCCTGTTGCACGAGGCGCTGATGGCGATCGGCGCCGACGGCTGCGTGCTGGCCGTCAACGAAGCGGCGCTGGAACAGCTCGGCAAGGGCGACCGCAGCCTGCTGGTCGGGCGCGACATCTCGCAGGTGATGCAGCTGGACTTCGACACCGTGGAGCAGCGCGCGCGCAACGCTGCCAGCACGCTCTGGTCGATCCGCTGCGCCTGCCACGGGCGCCGTTTCTTCGCCCTGGCGCAGCCGCCGCGCCGCAACGCGGTTGCTGGCGGCGCACACGCCACCCCCGCCGACGATGGCGAGGCCGCTTACGCACGCGAGCACGTCGGCTCCGATCCGCGCATGCGCCACAACCTGGACAACGCGCTGAAGCTGGTCGCGCATCGCGTGTCGATCCTGCTGTGCGGCGCCACCGGCACCGGCAAGGAGGAGTTCGCCAAGGCGGTGCACCGCGGCTCGCCATGGGCAGCGCGGCCGTTCGTGGCGGTGAACTGTGCGGCGATTCCCGAGGCGCTGATCGAGAGCGAACTGTTCGGCTACGCGCGCGGCGCGTTCACCGACGCCGCGCGCGAAGGCCGTCACGGCAAGCTGCTGCAGGCCAGCGGCGGCACCTTGTTCCTGGACGAAATCGGCGACATGCCGCTGCCGCTGCAGACGCGGCTGCTGCGCGTACTCGAAGAACAGAGCGTGACACCGCTGGGCAGCGACCGGGCAATGCCGCTGGAGTTGCACGTGATCAGCGCCAGCCACCGCGACCTGGCGCAGATGGTGGCCGCCGGCGAATTCCGCGAGGACCTGTACTACCGCCTCAACGGCGTGGTGCTGCATCTGCCGCCGCTACGCGAACGCAGCGACAAGGCCGAACTGATCCGCACCCTGTTACGCGAGGAAAACAGCGAGCGCAGCGTGCGCATCAGCGAAGATGCGCTGCACAAGCTGCTCAGCTACGCCTGGCCGGGCAACCTGCGCCAATTGCGTAATGTGCTGCGCACGGCGGCCGTGCTGTGCAGTGACGAGGTGATTCGCCTGCCGAATCTGCCGCAGGAGATCGTCGACGCGGGCAGCGCACCTTGCCTGGTCGATGCGCGCGCGGTCGCGGCCGACGATATGCCCGGCCGCGTTGCATTGGATCAGGCCGAACGGCTGGTGCTGCAGCAACAACTCGAACGCCATCGCTGGAATGTCAGCCGCACCGCCGATGCCCTGGGCATCAGCCGTAACACCCTGTATCGCAAGTTGCGCAAGCACGGGCTGGAGACCGGATGAATCGGGAATCGGGAATCGGGAATAGATAAAAGCAGCGCGCTGACGCTCTACGATTCCCGATTCCCGATTCCCGATTCCCGATTTCCCGCGATCAAAGCGCCCAGCGCACGCCGATCAGGTACTGCCGGGGCACCCCCGGTGCGAGAAATCGTGCCGGGCCGGTTTCCACTGGCGCATCCTGCGGGCGTGCGAGTTCGCCGTCGGGAAACACGTCTTCGGCCACGGCGGCATAGGTGGCGTAGCGGCGGTCGAAGACGTTGTCGATCCGGGCGAACAGCGACACCCGCGCGTTGATGGTCCAGCGCGCCTGCAGGTCCGCCAGGGCATAGCCGGCGGTGCCGATGTCGAGACGCTCGGGCGCGGCCTCGCCTTCTTCGGCATTGTCGACCTGGCCATCTTCGTTGCCGCTGGCCACCCGCCCGGAGACCGCACGCACGCCCACGCCCAGCGTCAGCGCATCGCGTTGCCACTCCATCCCGAGCTTGAGGTTGTGCCGCGGTAGCGCGGCGATCCGCAGTCCCGGCCGCAGAGCGATCACACGCTCGCCGGACAGCAATTGGCCGTCGCTGCGGTAAGTGGCATCCAGGTAGCTGTAGCCGGCCGACCACTGCCAATCGCCGCTGCGCAGATGCAGTGCCGCGTCCACGCCCTGATAGCGCGTGCGGCCGACATTGTCGAAGTAACCCAACTGCGTGTCCGGTGCGCGCAAGAACAGAATGTCGTCGCGATTGTCGGCGCGGTAGACCGACAGCGTGGCGTTGCGATCGGCCGACGGCGTCCAGCGCGCGCCCAGTTCGTAGGTGCGCGAGATGATCTGCTCCAGGCGCGGATCGGCCTGCAGACCGGTCGGCAACCGACATGGCTGGGTGGGATCAGCGCAGCCCAATTCGATGGCGGTCGGTGCACGGCTGTTCTGCGCGACCGAGCCGTAGAGCGTCACCGCCGACGCGAGCCGCCGGGTCAGCCCCAGCGACGGGTTGGCTTTGGCATAAACGAAGCGCTCGCGTGGGCGGTCGCCGTCGTCGGCGGTGGAAAGAACGTTGTCCACCACCACATAATTCCAGCGCACCGCGGCGGTGAGATGGGTGGCATCGTCCAGTGCCCAGGTGTCGGCCAGGAACACGCCCAATGTCTGCGTACTGCCGCGCACGCCGGAAAAGAACGTGCGGTCGGTCGCCGGATCTGCAACGACCGAGCGGTCGGGCTGCACCCACCCGTCGCGGGCGAATTGCCGATAACGCACATGGCCGCGATCGAAGGTGGCGCCGGCGGTGAGCGCATGCGCACCCCATTGCATGCTCAGATTGAGCGCAATGCCCTGCGCGTGCTGACGCATCTGGGTGGTGTTGAGCGCGCCGGTGTGCAGCGTGTCGGCATCGGTGCGGGCGACGTCGCAATCGGCATCCAGTGCGCTGCCATCGGTGGCGTAACCGGAAGCGCACTTTTCGACGAATTCCTCGTAGTCCTGCCCGATGTCGCCATTGACGGTGTCGCGCCGCCCCATCTTCGAATAAGCCAGCGCGTGCAGCGCAGTGTCTGCATCGAAACGATGGTCCAACTGCACGCTTAATAGCGTATTGCGATTGCGGGTGAGATCGGGCGATGTGTAGACCGAGCGCCGATCGGCGCGATACAAGCCGGGCTCCGGACCTTCGTCGGTGTAGCGTGTATCGGGCAGCAGACCATTGCCGATCAGACGGCTGCGCCCGTGCAGCAGCGACAGGCTCCAATCGGTCTGCTCGCCTTGCTTACCGACCTTGCCGAACACGGTGCCAAGCCGGCCTTCGGAGGCAGCGCGCCAGCCGTTTTCGTCGAAGCCGGTCAGCGCGACAAAGCCATGCCAGCCGTCGGCGCCGGCAACGCCGTAACTGGCATCCAGCCGCTTGCGCGCGCCGCTGCCGATGCTCGCTTCCCCCTGTAATCCGGACGCGGTCAACCCGGAGGCGGTAGACAGCACCACCGCGCCGCCCAGCGTGTTCGGCCCGAACAACGGGTTGGAACCCGGCATCAGCGTCACGGCGCTGATTGCCGCTTCGGGCAGCATGTCCCAGCTGACGATATCGGCGAACGGTTCGTTGAAGCGCACGCCATCCAGATACACCGACACCCCTTGCGAGGCGCCCGGCAGCGCCGACGCACGAAAGCCATGGAAGGTGAGATCGTTCTGGAACGCGCTGCCCTGCACGTCGTTGCCGTCCACGCCAATGAAGCGGCGCTGCAGCAGATCGCTCAGGTTGTTGCTGCGCCCACGCGACAGTTCGGCATTGCTTGCCGACTGCACCATGTACGGCAATTGCGCCGCATCGATGGTGGTGCCCGGGATCGGCGTGGCGGTCACCTCGATACGGTCCAACCAGGTGACTTGCGGCGCTTCCGCTGCAACGGCCAGTGCGCTGCGTGCGAGCAAGGTCATGGCGCATGCGCCTGCCAATCCCCTGCGATGCAGCGTCGCTGTCCTGCATCTGCCTGCTGCCATGTGCGTCTCCTTCAATACACCACGATGGATTTGATGCCGCGTGCCGCACGCAGGTCCGCCAACGCCTGGTTGATGTCGTCCAGCGCCAGCGTGCGCGTGATCAACGGCGCCAGTTGAATGTCGCCGTGCAGATAGCGTTCGACATAACCAGGCAACTCGCTGCGGCCTTTGACGCCACCAAAGGCGCTGCCGCGCCACACCCGCCCGGTGACCAATTGAAACGGGCGCGTGCTGATTTCCTGCGTGTCCTCGGCCACGCCCAGGATGACGCTCTCGCCCCACCCCTTGTGGCAGCACTCCAGCGCGGCGCGCATCGCACCGACATCGCCGACGCATTCGAAGCTGTGGTCGGCGCCGCCATCGGTCAGGTCCACGATCACCTGCTGGATCGGCGCACCGTAGTCGCGCGGATCCAGGCAATCGGTGGCGCCCAGCGTGCGTGCCAGTGCGAATTTCGCAGGGTCGATGTCCACCGCGATGATGCGACCGGCCTGGGCCAGCACTGCGCCCTGTATCACCGACAATCCGATGCCGCCCAACCCGAACACCGCCACGCAATCTCCCGGCCGCACATGCGTGCTGTTGAGCACTGCACCGACGCCGGTGGTGACCGTGCAACCGAGCAGGCAGGCCTGCTCCAGCGGCGCATCCGGATGGATACGTGCGACCGCAATCTCCGGCAACACCGTGTATTCGGAAAACGTGCTGGTGCCCATGTGATGCAGAACCGGCCGCCTATGCAACGAGAACCGGCTGCTGCCATCGGGCATCAGGCCACGTTCCTGGCTGCTGCGAATCGCCTGACACAGATTGGTACGGCCGGAACGGCAGAATTTGCACACGCCGCATTCGGGCATGTACAGCGGAATCACGTGATCGCCGGCCCGCACGCTGGTGACGCCGATCCCGACGTCTTCGACAACACCGGCGCCCTCCTGCCCCAGGATCGCCGGGAAGCTGCCGGCGTGGCCATGCGCCAACGCATGCGCATCACCATGGCAAATGCCGGTAGCGACCAGGCGCACCAGCACCTCACCGGGACGCGGCGGCTGCAGGTCTACCTCTTCGATGGTCAACGGCTGGTGCGGACCCCAGGCCACCGCAGCGCGTGTCTTCATCCGGCCTCCCTGACGCGCGTCGGCCTGCCGGCCGCTCAGCGCGCGATGATCACGCCCCACGGCAGCTCGCCGACGGGGATCTGTTTGAGTTCGCGCAAGCTGGCGGTGTCGATCACGCTCACGCTGTTGGAACGCCCGTTGGCAACGTAGAGCTTGTCGCCGGCCGGCGTCAGCGCCGGATTCCACGGACGCTGCCCGACCGGGATCTCGGCCAGGGTGCGTGCGGTCTTGAGATCGATCACGCTGACCGTGCCGGCGCCCCCGTTGGAGGCATACAGCCGCGCGCCATCGGCCGACAGCGCGACGCCGGCGGTGCGCACGCCGGCCGGCAGGCTGGCGCGCCGCTGACGCGTCTGCAGGTCGATCACGTCCACCACATTGGCGGTTTCCTGGGCGATGTACACGCTGTGCCCGTCGGGTGCGAACGCCATGCCGCGCGGATGCCCGCTGGTGGCCACCACGCCGCGCGATCGATGCGTGGCCAGCTCGATCATGTCCATGTCGTTGGAGCCTTCATTGCTGGTGAGCAACCACTTGCCATCCGGGGTGTAGGCGCAATGCTCCGGCGCCTGCCCGCGCGTGGCGATCACCTGCTGCACGACAAATTGCGCCGCGTCGATCAGCGTCACCTGATTCTGGCCTTCCACGCATACCGCGAACTGCTTGCCGTCCGGCGACAACGCGATGCCTTCGGCGTTCTCGCCGATGTCCACGCTGCGCAACACCGCATCTTTTTCGGCATCGAGCTCGACCAGCCGGTGATGCTCGGCATCGATCAGATACAGATGCCCCTGTGGGCCGGGCAATAGCTGCTGCAAGCGCTTGCCGAGCTGGCCCTGCGCGCTGAGCGTGCGCACCACGGTATCGGTGTGCGTATCGATTACCGAGACGGTGCCACTGCGTTGATTGGGCACATACGCAAACACCGGCGGCGTTGCCGGCGCCGGTGCTGCAGGGCCCGTCGTCGCGGGTGCGGCGGTGGAGGCCGGCGAGGCAGCGTCGCGCTGGCAGCCGGCCAGCAGCAGCGTGGCCAGCAGCGTTGCTGCAAGCATGCATGGCCAGCGAGCAGGCGCTGGCCTCATTGCGCCTTGCCTGCAGTCTTGTTGATCGAGTGGATGAAGGCGAGCAACTTTTCGGTATCGCCGGGCTTGAGTACCGGCGCGAACGGCGGCATCTGCCCGACGACCTTTTCGTGCCCGACGCGGGTCTTGCCGTGGGTGATCATGGCCGCGGTGCCTTCATTGATCAGCGTACGCAGGGTGTCGTCGTCGCTGCCGTACACCCAGATGTCGTTGGTCAGCGGCGGGCACATGCCACCGCCACCGGTACCGCCATGACAGGCATTGCAGCCGGCCGAGAAATAGATCTTCTTGCCTTCGGCGACCAGTTCGGGCGTGACCTTGACCTCGGGTCCCTTGGGAATCGGCACGATCGTGGCAGGTGGTGCGGCCGGCGTCGCTGGATCCGGGGCAGGCCCGGCCGCCACATTCGGCATCCCTGCGGCCGCAGGCGCAGGTGCAGGTGCAGGCGCTGCGCTGCCGGCGGCTGGCGCAGGCGCCGGTGCGCTGGCCGCCGCCGGGGGCGCTGGCGGCGGTGTATCGGCGGCCGGGGCCGGCGGCGCGTCCTTGCCGCATGCCGCCAGCACGACGCTGAACATCAACGCGCACAGCGGTGCGCGGACGGAACGATCGAGATAACGTGTAGTGGACGTGCGCATGAACGAACCTTTTTGATCGGAGGGAACGCCGCGCACCCCGGTGCGCGCGACGGGTGAAGCAATCATTTGGGTGCCGGGCGCCGGGCCTCGGCGAGCAGCGTGGCCAGCGCGGTGTCGCCACGTGCCTGCGCCAGATCCGCGGCGCTCTTGCCGTCGCGGTTGCGCGCAGACGGGTCGGCACCTGCGGCCAGCAGGCGTCGGGCAACCGCTTCGCGCCCGGCCGCGGCAGCCAGCATCAGCGCTGTGACACCGGCCTGATTGGCGTGATTGACCTCGGCGCCGCGTGCCAGCACAGCCTCCACAATGGCCGGGTCGTCGCGCGCCACCGCAAACATCACCGGGGTGAACCCGGTGGGGTTGGCGCGCCGCACGGTCGCGCCCTTGTCCAGCAGCGCCTGCACCACACCCACGTCGGCATAGGACACCGCAAGATCCAGCGCGCTCCAGCCGTCGCTGGACACGGTGTCCACCGGCGCGCGCTTGGCCAGCAACCTGCCGACACTGTCGGCGTCATTGGCCCAGGCGGCTTTCATCAGTGCGGTCCAGCCGCTGGCGTCGCGCGCCTCGATGCGCGCGCCGGCATCCAGCAGCAGGCCGACCAGGTCCGGCTCCTGGTTGCGGATGGCCTGGTGCAATGGCGGCTCGCCCAGCAGGTTCGCGCGATTGGCATCGGCGCCATGGCGCAGCAGCCATGCCGCACGCACGGCGTCGCCCGCGTCCAGTGCATGCGCCAGTTCCTGGTTCGGGTCTGCACCGTCGGCGATGCGCAATTGCAGCTGCGCCAACTCTTGCGACGAGGCCGCCGGACTGGGTGCAGTGGATGCCGGTGTCGGCGTGACATACGGCCCGTGCGACGCCAGATCGCCGGCCACCACGCAGTCGCTACAGCGCACCAGCGGCACGTGATACCTGCGCAGGATCTGGTCGATCTTTGCCGCGCTCTGCTGCAGCGCCGTGTTCAACGCATCGCGCAGGTCTGCATTCTTGCGCGACACCGCCCAGGCCATCGAATACTCCAGCACCGCATCGTCGATGGTGTTCAAGGGCACCATTCCCAGACCGTTGCGCTGTGCGTAATACCCGGCCACCGGGCCCCAGGATTCGGCCGCATCCAGCGTGTTGGCGGCAACCCGTTCGACCAGCTTGCCGGGGTGTTCTTCCGGCGCAGTGGCCGAATCGTAGAACAGGTATTGCACCTCACCGCTGATGCCATGCTCGTACAGCGCCTGACGCGCAGGCGAGCTCTGGAACACGCCCAGGCGCAGCTTCTTCAGCGCCGGGTCGTCCAGCGAAGCAGGCCGCACATTCAAGCCTTTGCGTGTGACCAATACATAGGTCGAGCGATAGAGCGGGCGCGTGACCACCCCTTGCTCGAAATCGCTGTTGAGATCCATCAGCACATCGCAACGGCCCGCGTTGATCGTGCTGCGTGCCAGCCCGCGCTGGTAGTAGGTGCGCCATTCGTATTGCAGGCGCCGGCCCATGGCAGCGGCCACGACCTGGGCAATCTTGTTCTGGAAGCCTTCGCCGGCCTTGTTGGACAACGGCATGTTGCCCGGGTCTGCGCACACGCGCAGCACGTGCGGGTCGGGCGCTGGCGGCGGTGTTGCCGGCGAGTTGGTTGATGCAGGTGCCGCAGCGGGCACCACATCCGAACGAGAAGCGCGAGCCGTCGATGAAGACGGCTCGCGTGTGCAGCCTGCGGCGACGAGTCCGAGGCTGCACAGCACCAGCACCAGCACCTGCTGCAGGTGCCGGGTGATGCCGCGCACGCCGGCAGCACGCTGCCGAGGTGCGCGTCCAACGCCTTGCGTGCAGATCATCGTGCCGTCTTCGCTGCGGCATTGGCGGTACCGCCACCTGCGGCCGCAGTGGCGGTCGCAGTGGCAGTCACGGTCTTGCCGGCGCCATCGATACGGAAGCTGTGGACCATGCCGCCGAGCGGGATCTTGTCAAAGCCCGCACCGAACGCCAGCCCTGCCGCACCTAGCGCGCCATACGGATCGGACGGATCCAGGCCCGCAGTGACCGGCAGGCCGATCCACCCGCCGATACCGGAGAACACCGCCACGTACTGATGGCCGTTGGCCTTGTAGGCGATGGGGTTACCGATGATGCCGGACGGCAGCTTGGTCTCCCACAGCTTTTTGCCGGTGTCCTTGTCCACCGCGCGGAACCAGCCATCCAGCGTGCCGTAGAACACCAGCCCGCCGTCGGTGACCAGGGTGCCGCTCCACACCGGGTACTTCTCCTTGATCTCCCACTTGGACTTGCCTTCCACCACGTCGAACGCCTTGACGATGCCCAGCGCGCCCGGCTCGTTCGGCTTCATCATCACGTTGGCGAACACATACGGCAGGCCCATCATGGTGTTGCCGCGCTCCTGCGGTTCCAGCTCCATGTGCCAGTTATTGGTGCCGCAGAAGAACACCGCCGCATTGGCCGGATCCACCGAGCACGGCTGCTGGTCCTTGCCGCCCATCGCCGACGGAAACGCCTGCACTTTCTTGCCGCGTTCCAGCGGAGAATGCGCAGCCACCTTGACCGGGCGACCGGTCTTCATGTCGATGCGTTCGGCCCAGTTGGCCGGCACGAACTTGTGCGCGCGCAGCAGCGTGCCATCGCGCCGATCGAGCACGTAGGCAAAGCCGTTACGATCGAACTGCACCACCGAGGGGACTTGCTTGCCGTCGATGGTCAGGTCGACCAGGATCGGCTCGTTGATGCCGTCGTAATCCCACTGGTCGAACGGGGTCTTCTGGTAGCCCCACACCGCCTCGCCGGTATCGATCTTGCGGGCGAACAGGGTCATCGACCACTTGTTGTCATGCTCGCCGTTGTTGCACTCCTCCTGCGAGGTCTTGCCGCAACGATACGACGGGCTCCACAGGCCGGGATTGCCGGTGCCGTAGTACACCAGCTTCAACTTCGGGTCGTAGCTGTACCAGCCCCACGCTGCACCGCCGCCGCGCTTCCATTCTTCGTTGGGAAAGGTCTTGACGCCCAGGTCGCCGAGTTGGCCATGCTGCGGATTGGCCTTGTTGAAATCCGGACCCAGGCAGATCGCCTTGTCGGTGCCGGCCGCATCGCAGGACCAGGCCTGCTTGCCATCGGCGAGGTTGTAGGCGGCCACGCGACCGAGCACGCCGAATTCGTTGCCGCTGATGCCGGCCACCACCTTGCCGTCGGCGATGATCGGCGCCATGGTGATGGTTTCGCCCTTGTCCGGGTGGGCGAGTTTTTGCTTCCACACTTCCTTGCCGGTCTTGGCATCGAGTGCGATCACATCGCCGCTGAGGCTGCCGAAGACCAGCTTGCCATCGGCATAGGAGGCGCCCCGGTTGACCGTGTCGCAGCACGCCACCGCCACCGACCGTTCGTCCTGTTGCGGGGTGTATTTCCACAACACCTTGCCGCCGTCGTCCTGCGCCGCCAGATCGATGGCGAACACGTTGTTCGGATACGCACTGACCATGTACATGATGCTGCCGATCACCAGCGGCTGGCCTTCGTGGCCGCGCGTGGCGTCGGTTTTCATCTCCCACGACATCTTCAGATTCTTGACGTTGTCGCGATTGATCTCGGCCAGCGGGCTATGCCGGGTGAGTGCGAAGTCGCGCCCCACACCGCCCCAGTTGTCCGCATTGCTGGCATTGGCGGTGAACTCGCTATCGGTATCGACCGCGGCGGCAGGTGCAGCGGCGGGCGCAGCGGCAGGTGTTGCAGCCGTTGCCGGCGCCGCAGTTTCGGTCGGTGTGTCTTTCTTGCAGCCAGACAGAACGGCGCTCAGCGCAAGCATGAGCAGCGCAGTGCTGCATACGCTGCGACAGGAAGATTGGTGCATGTGCGTCTACCCCTCTCGTTTGAACAACCAGTCGGTTGAAACATCCCGCAGCGCAGGCGCTGTCACCGCCGTGGCGATGCGGACGTAGGAAACGTCGGGAGAGACCTGAGCAAACGTCATGCCAGCACACTGGTGCGCCGCACCACGTCGAGTCGGCAAGGGTTGGGGGCAATGACGGCGAGCTGGGCACTTGGCGCTGTCACGGTTTTGGCACAGTTTGCGCCGAACGTGCTGTGACACAGGTGGTGCAGACGGTCGGGAAGATGTTCAGCAAGGCCGGGCGTGTGCTGGACCCCGATCGCTGCGCCGCTGGTGCAGCGCGATGCGCTAAGGCAAGCAACACCGCGCGGTGGCGCCACGCATTTCTTCTTCCGCCGGGAGCAGGTGTCCGAAAGGCGGATGCGGATACGGCGAGCCCCCTTTGAGACGCGTCATGGCGTCGGCAGGCAGTTAACCATTCCGATGCCCGATCGGCTGCACGTTACCCGCGTTGCACAGGCACAACGCGCGCCTGGCCCGCCCATTGCGCGAGCAACTGCGTGCAATTGTGCAGGCGCCAGTCGGCGAAACCGGGCCAGGGATCGCCGGGTGTATTGACCAGCACAGTGCACGCACCGACGGCGCGGCCGCAGGCCAGGTCATTGTGATGATCGCCGACCATGACCAGCGCGCTGCCCTGCACCGACCAGCGCTGCGCGAAATAGTGCAGCCCGTCGGGCGCAGGTTTTAGGGCCGCCTCGTCGCGGCCGACGATGTCGTCCCAGGCGAACGCATCGTCCAGACCGATCGCCTGCAACGTGATCTTTGCCAGCTCGCGTGCGTTGCGGGTGAGCATGCCAAGCCGGCAACCGGCAGCATGCAGCGCGCGCACCAGTGCCACTGCGCCCGGCGCGGCGCGTGCGCCTTGGGCAAGCGCACGCTCGTGTTCGAGCAACCAGGCATGCTTGGTCGCCGCTTCGTCGGCCGGCAGCGCGGCCAGGTGGTGCAGGATGTCCGCCTCTGGCGGGATGTCCAGCGCGCGGCGGATCAAGGCGAAATCGTGCGCAGCCTCGGTCAGGGTGCCGTCCATGTCGAAGACCCAATGGCGGTAGTCGGACAACGTGGGAGCGCGCGCGGTGAGTGTCATGCTGTCCATCCGTGCAAAGACAAGAAAGTGATCGATTCGATGCGGCATGCGGCGGTGCGGCCAACTTGCAGGGCGCCATCAGCGACTTCGCCCAACGCGGTCGACATGGCGTCTGCACGCACCGCCAAGCCGGTGCGTGTGGCGCCCGCTCGGCATGTACTTGCGCGGACACTCCAACGCGCGCGCGCCTGCCACCGAACGAATGCGCGCCAGCTTTGCCGACCGCCCCGAGCGCGCAGTGCCGACGCGCTGCAGCGCCATCACACCGGGGTACCGCACAGTCGATCAAGCCCGCTAGTGCTGCACCAGCCCGCACACACATTCGATGTACGCCGGCATGTCATCGCGAGCCGGCCTACTTCCACCCGGGCATCTGCGTGGTGTCCAGGCCGCCGACCTCGAACTCTGCGGTGCGCGTACCGCCGGCCTTGACCGGGAACGTGATGCTGATGCGCTTGGCGTTGCGTACGAGCTTCCACAACGCCTTGTCATCGTCGATGAACATGGCAATGGCTTCGTCGGTGTCCGGGCGGTGCGCCGCCATGGCACGCGGCGCGCCGCCATCGGCCGCCACCTGCACCTTGCAGCCACCGTAGCAATTGAAATCGCCGGCCTTGAGCACGAGGTAGCTGTGGCGCTTCCACTGCGGATGATCGCGAAACACCAGGCTGACCGGCTTGGGCCCGCTGCCATCCACATCCACACGTTGCTTGGCCTCGATCATCGCCGAGCGCTGCGTACCGCCCTTGGCCGGCACCTGCGAGTACTGCCACAGCGCCTGCATGCGGCGCAGCTCGCGCGCCTGCTCGCCCTTGGCCTTGATATCGGCATAGCCCGGTTCGATACGCGTGGCAGCCGCGGTGCCGGCATAACCTTCGATCAAGGCCGCACCATGCGCACGCGCCATGTCCCAGTTCTGCGCTTTCACCGCTTCGTCGTATTGCTTGGCGAGCGCATCGGCCTGGGCTTCCCTGGCCTGCGCCTGCGCGGTGGCCTGCGCCTGACGTTGCGCCTCGCGGTCGGTGCAGGCACTCAAGGCGGCAACGCACAAGGCCGCGCTCAGCAGATACTTCATCGTCGACTCCGGAGAGAATTCAATGTCAACGATACCAGCCTGCCTGCCGTACCCGCGATCAAACCGCCGGCGACCGTAGGAGCGCACCTGGGCGCGATGGAGCATTCCCGGTAAAGCCACCTCGCGCCCGGGTGCGCTCCTACGGCAGCGATGGAGGTGGCCGGAGGGCGTCTGCAACGCCCTCCGCTGCCCTTACGGCTGCGCCGGCGGTGCCGCCTTGGCCTTGGCGATCATCTCGGCCACCGATGCGGTGGTGATCGGGTGATAGCTGGGCTTGGCCTTTTCGAAGGCCTGTTCGGCGAACGCGATGCCGTCGGGCGTCTTCAACAATTCGGCGTAAATCGGCAGCACCAGCTTGCGGCGGCCGACGCGTTCGATGAACTCGCCCGCGGCAGCGCGCGCATCGGTGTAGCCACTGCGAATGGCCAGCGGATACCAGCGCATGGCGATCTCGCCATTCGGCGTGCCGGTGAAGTGGTACGCCTCATCCAGCTGCTTGAGCTGCTCGGGCTTGAGCGTGGCGCCCATGCCGCTGAGGAAGTGCACCCATTCCTGCGTGCCCCACTCGCTGGTGACCTGCTTGTTCGGCAAGGTGCCGCTGCCGCTCCAGGCGATGCGTGCGGTATCCACGATCGAAAAGCTGCGCGAGCGCGCCTTGGCGGCGAAGGCCGGAATGCCCGGCTGCTTCAGCCACGCATCCACTTCGGCTGCGCTGACCGTGTTGGGATGCTTGTCCAGCAGGTTCTTCTTCAGGTAATCGACGAACTGGTCGGTGGTGGCGCTCTGGAAGGCATGATCGTCGAACCAGCCGCGCAGGAACGGGTCGAATACTTCGCGACCGAAACGCTGCTCCAGGAACTGCAGGAACCACGCGCCCTTGACGTAGGCAACCTGGCTCAAGGCCTCGTCAGGGTCGCGCTGGGCCAGCGGCGGCAACTCCAATACCTGGTCGGCCGGCGGCATGTCTTTGACTTCGGCCAGCAAATCGCCCTGGTCGATTTCGCGCTCCATCTCGGCCATCTCGTTGCCGTACAGCGCCTCGGTGATGCGGCCCTGCACGTAGGTGGTGAACCCTTCGTTGAGCCAGATGTCCTTCCAGCTGGCATTGGTCACCAGGTTGCCCGACCAGCTATGCGCCAGTTCGTGCGCGACCAGCGAGACCAGCGACTTGTCGCCGACGATTACGGTAGGCGTGGCGAAGGTCAGGCGCGGATTTTCCATGCCGCCGAACGGAAACGACGGCGGTAGCACCAGCATGTCGTAACGGCCCCAGCGATACGGGCCATACAGTTTTTCGGCGGCACCGATCATCTTTTCGGTGTCTTCGAATTCCTTGGCGGCCTTGTCGGCCATGGCCGGCTCGGCCCACACGCCCGAGCGCGCGGAAATCGGCTTGAACACCACGTCGCCGGCGGCGATCGCCAGCAGGTAGGACGGAATCGGCTCGGGCATCTTGAAGTTGTAATCGCCGTCGCGTGCCACCTTGGGGTCGTTGTCGGCGCTCATCAGCACCATCACGTCCGGGCGCGAGGTGACATGCGCGCTATAGGTGAAGCGCACGCTCGGGGTGTCCTGCAGCGGCACCCAGCTGCGCGCGTGAATCGCCTGCGATTGGCTGAACATGAAAGGCAGTTGCTTGCCTTCGGTCATCGACGGCTCCAGCCACTGCAGGCCCGAGGCGGTGGGTGCGGTGTGATAGGTGATCACCACCTTGCCCGGCTGATGCGGCGCTTCGATGGTGAGTTTGCTACCGAAGGTCTTGTCGGCCGGTGCCAGGGCGAACTGCAGCGGCGACAGGCCGCCCTTGCCATCGTCCGCCTGTACCTGCGCAATGCTCAACTCGCGCGTATCCAGCACCAGTTGTTTGGCGGCCTTGTCCTTCCACTCCAGCGTGTAGGTGGCAGTGCCGCCGATCTGCTTGGCATCGAAATCCAGCTTCAGGTCCAGCGCCAGGTCCTTGATGACCACCAGCTGCGGCTGGGCGTAGGAACTTTCGTCGTGGTTGCGGGCGTCTGCTTTCACGGGAGCCTTGGCAGTGGCGGTCGGCGCGGTGGGGGAGGCCGACGGCGTGGAGTCATTGGAACAGCCGGCCAGCGCGATGGACACGGCCAGGGACAGCGACAGGAACGGGAAGCGCATCGACGGCACCGCAGCTAAGGAGAATCAGGCATTTTAGCGCCCTGCGCCGCAGCCTGCCCGTGCCATCGGTGGCCATGCGCGCGATGGCCTGCCACGCGCTGTCGCAACCGGCTTGCCCAGGTCAGGCCACCGGATGGCCGCGCGGGGCGTCGTGCCCGTCGCGCACCAGACGCCGGCCGCCGGAGAACTTGGCGCGGTACATCGCCGCATCGGCGCGGCGATACAGTTCGGTGGCATCCAGCCCTTGTTCGCACACCGCACTGCCGGCGCTCACATGCAGCGGCGCCTCGTCGGCATCTTCGCGCTCGAGCATCGAGAGCCATTGGTTGAGCTTGAGCGTGGCGTCGTCTTCGCTGGCATGGATGCCGATCAGGAATTCGTCGCCACCCCAACGCCCGACCCAGTCCTGCGCGCCCAACCAGCCGTACGCCGAGTTCACCAGACGCACCAGCACGCGGTCGCCAGCCAGATGGCCGAAGCGGTCGTTGATCTGCTTGAGGTTGTCCATGTCCAGCACGAACAGCACGAACGGCCAGCCTTCGCGCTGGGAGGCGATCACCGAATCGCGCATCGCCTGTTCGCAGCCGCGCCGGTTCAGCGCTTCTGTCAACGGGTCGAACAAGGCGTGTTTCTTGAGATCGCGCATGCCGGCATCGATGCCGCGCAGGCTGCGGTTGATGCCGCGCAACAGGCGGCCCAATTCATCGTCACCCTGTTCGGGAAGCGTAGGCAGGCGTTGATCGGCGTAATACGAATCCAGCGCATCGGCAGCGATGCGCAGCGGCGCCAGCAGCCGGTACAGCGCGACCAAGGTTAGCGCCGTGCCGGCCAGGGTGGCCAGCAATGCCACGATCACCACCGACCACAGCGGGCGCCCGTCCAGTTCGCTCTGCGCTGCCAACCAGGCGATCAACAACAGCAACGGCAGATGGATGCCCAGGAAGGTCACCGCCAGCAGTTTGGCGCTGAAGGAGCGGGGAAACACGCGCGAGAGCCCGGCGTACAAGCGCATCCAACTCTCCGGCAAAAGAGCGTTTAGTGTCGCCGAGAGCGTGTGGAGCCAACGCGACGGAAGTCTCAGAACTTCGCTGGTGTATCCATGTGCGACACCGCTTCCACGCCACGCGCGATCCCGTGCACGCGGCGGGCGAGCGCCAGCGCACGCTACGCGCGCCGACGCCAACCAGGCTGAAACGACCTGCTTAGATCTTGTAGCCGGAGTGGATGGCCACGATGCCGCCGGTCAGGTTCTTGAAGTGGCAACGCGCAAACCCGGCCTCGCCCATCATGCCCTTGAGCGATTCCTGCGGCGGATGCTTGCGGATGCTTTCGGCCAGGTACTGGTAGCTATCGGCATCGCGCGCGAACAACTGGCCCAGCTTGGGCAGGATCTTGAACGAGTGGAAGTCGTAGATCGGCTTGAACCACTCGGCGGTGACTTCGGAAAATTCCAGCACGCGCGCCTGGCCGCCGACCTTCAGTACGCGGTACATCTCGCGCAAGGCGGCGTCCTTGTCGGTGACGTTGCGCAGGCCGAAGGAAATTGTCACCAGGTCGAAACTCTGGTCCGGGAACGGCAGCGCTTCGGCATTGCATTGCACGTAGTCGAAACCGGACACCAGCCCGCGGTTGGTCAGCCGGTCGCGGCCCACCGACAGCATGCCGGCATTGATGTCGCCCAGCACCACCGCACCTTCATTGCCCACGCGCTCCTTGAGCAGCACGGCGATGTCGCCGGTACCGCCGGCCAGGTCCAGCACGCGGTCGCCTGGCTTCACCTGCGCGGTCGCCACGAAGTAGCGTTTCCATGCGCGGTGCACGCCCAAGCTCATCAGATCGTTCATCAGGTCGTAGTTACGCGCGACCGAGGTGAACACTTCGCCGACCAGCTTCTGCTTGTCCTTGGCAGCGACATCGCGAAAGCCGAAATGGGTGGTACCGGAGGTATAGGGGGATTCGCTCATGGCTGGATTATCGCACTGCTGACGCCGCCATGACCGCAACCGGACCACAATCGCGTTTTCACCTGCGACCGCCCTGCGAGCACTCAGTGCGCGACAAGTACGTCCAGCGCGACTGGCAGCCCCACGAGCGGCCCACCCTGCCGGGGTCGGCCTCCCCCCCCCTGCACCCTATCCGGCGGCGTATTCAGTACGGCCTGGTGGGCGTGGTGGTGGCGCTCACCGGAGGACTGAGCAACGCCCTGGTCACTGCCAACCTCACCTACCTGCAAGGCACGCTGGGCGCCTATGCCACCGAAATGGCGTGGCTGCCGGCCGCCTATGTGATGACCAACATGTCGGCGAACCTGCTGCTGGTGAAGTTTCGCCAGCAGTTCGGGTTGCGCCGGTTCACCGAAATCTTCCTGGCGCTGTACGCGCTCATCGCCTTCGCGCACCTGTTCGTGCACAGCCTGAGCTCGGCGATCACCGTGCGTGCCGCGCATGGATTGGTCGGCGCCGCGCTCAGCTCGCTGGGTCTGTATTACGTGATCCAGGCCTTTCCCTCGAAATATCGGCTCAAGGCCGTGGTGCTGGGCCTGGGCATGACCCAGCTGGCGTTGCCGCTGGCGCGGGTGTTTTCCACCGACCTGCTAAAATTTGGCGAGTGGCAAGGCCTGTACCTGTTCGAGTGCGGGCTGGCGGTGTTCGCGCTGGCCTGCGTGCTGGCGCTCAAGTTACCGCCAAGCGACCGGTATCGCGTGTTCGAGCCGCTGGATTTCCTCACCTTCAGCCTGTTCGCCGCCGGCGCCGCCGGCCTGGCCGCGGTGCTCTCGCTCGGGCGCCTGCTGTGGTGGACCAGCACGCCGTGGCTGGGCGTGGTGCTGGCCGCGTCCATCGTGCTGCTGTGCACGGCGGCCTGGATCGAACACAACCGCCGTAATCCGATGATCAACACGCGCTGGCTGGCCAGTGCGGACATGTTGCGGCTGGGGCTGGCGATCCTGTTGATCCGCCTGGTGCTGTCGGAACAAAGCACCGGCGCCATCGGCTTCTTCCAGACGCTGGGCCTGGCCAATACGCAACTGCAGACCCTGTTTGCGCTGATGCTGCTGGGCGCGGTGGTCGGCGTGGCGGCCAGCGCGTGGCTGATCAACCCGGCGCGGGTTGCCGAACATCTGATCATCGCGGTGGCGGCCATCTGTGTGGGCTGCTTCATGGATGCCGATGCCACCAGCCTCACCCGCCCCGAACAGATGTATGTGAGCCAGTTCCTGCTCGCCTTCGGCAGCACGTTCTTCATCGGCCCGGCGATGGTGGCCGGCATCGGCCGGGTGATCGCGCAGCCGGGCAACCTGATCAGTTTCATCGTGCTGTTCGGCATGGCGCAGAACATGGGCGGCCTGCTCGGCAGCGCCCTGCTCGGCACCGTGCAGGTGGTGCGCGAGAAATACCATTCCAGCCAATTGGTGGAACATCTGGCGCTGACCGACCCGCAGGTGGCCGCGCGCGTACAGGCCTATGCAAGCCTGTATGGCCGCAGCATCGGCGACCCGGCACTGCGTCAGGCCCAAGGCGTGCGCACGCTGGGCACGGTCGCCACGCGCGAGGCCAATGTGCTGGCGTACAACGACGTGTTCCTGTTGATCGGCTGCATCGCCATCGCCACCGGCGTGTGGATCCTGTCCGTGCTGCTGTGGCGCCGCTATCTGCGCCCCTCGGTATCGCCCCCTCCTCCTCCTGCTCCCACTGCGCGCCCATGAAGACACCAGCAGATTCCTCCCCGCCTGCCGACCGGCAACGTCGTCGGCGTCGTCGTCTGGCCGGGGTCATCGGCTTCGGCGGGCTTGCCCTGATCGGCGTGGCGCTGGTGCTGTATGCCTGGCGCCTGCCGCCGTTCGTCAGTGCGATCGAACGCACCGAAAATGCGATGGTGCACGGTCAGATCACGGTGATTGCGCCGCAGGTGAGCGGCTATGTCACGCAGGTACCGGTGCAGGACTTTGCGCACGTCAAGCGCGGCCAGTTGCTGGCACGCATCGACGATCGCATCTATGCCCAGCAACTCGAACAGGCCAAGGCGCAAGTGCAGACCGCCCAGGCCAACCTTGCCAACTGGGATCAACAACGCCACAGCGCCGAAGCCACGATCGCCGAGCAACGCGCGGCGCTGAGCAGCAACCAGGCACAACGCGAGCGCACCCATTCGGCCTATGCACGGACGCAGCAGCTGGCCAGCCAGCAACTGGTCTCCGAGCAGGACCGCGACACCGCATTTGCCGCGCGCGCGCAAGCCGATGCCGGCGTGGCGCAGGCACGTGCCGCAGTGCAGGCTGCCGAAGAAAACGCCCGCAGCGTGACCGTCAACCGCGCCGCGTTGGAAGCCGCGCTCGCCAATGCACAGGCCACCGTGCAGCTGGCACAGATCAACCTGGACAACACGCGCATCCTGGCCCCGCGCGACGGCCAGCTCGGCCAGCTTGGCGTGCGCCAGGGCGCCTACGTCACCAACGGCACGCAGCTGATGTCGCTGGTGCCGGACACGCTGTGGATCGTGGCCAATTTCAAGGAAACCCAGATGGCCAGGATCCGCATCGGCCAGCGCGCCAGCTTCACCGTGGATGCGCTGGACAACGCGCGTCTGCATGGCCGCGTACAGGACATTTCGCCGGCTGCCGGCTCCGAATTCAGCGTGCTGCCGGCCGATAACGCCACCGGCAACTTCGTCAAGATTGCCCAACGCATTCCGCTGCGCATCAGCGTCGATCCGGACCAGCCGTTGGCGCCGCGGCTGCGGCCGGGCATGTCGGTGGTGGTGGCCGTCGATACCGACAGCGCAGTCGACTAGGCACAAACCGGTATCCGCGCGTGGGCACCAGTGTCGGCGCAGGTCAGGCAGCCAGTACCCCACACCGGCATGACGTCGCAGCTCAACGGCGGCACTGCCGCTATCATGCAGTGATGCCCACCATGCCCCTTCCTGCCCTGCACTGGCAGCACCTGCGGTTTGCGCAACTGAACACCACGCAGCTGTATGCGCTGCTGCGGCTGCGCACGGATGTGTTCGTGGTGGAGCAGCAATGCGCCTATCCGGAACTGGATGGCAAAGATACCGATCCGGCGGTGCTGCATCTGCTGGGCACCGCCAATGACGCCGCGTTGGCGGCTTACCTGCGCGTGCTGCCGCCGGGCTTGAGTTATTCCGAACCGAGCATCGGCCGTGTGGTCGTCGCCGCTGCATTTCGTGGCACTGGACTTGCGCATGCGCTGTTAGGCGAAGGCATCCGGTTGGTGCACACGCAGTGGCCGGGTCACGCGATCCAGCTCGGTGCGCAGGCGCACCTGCAATCGTTCTACGCGGCGCACGGGTTTGCACCTGCTTCCGCACCGTACCTGGAAGATGGTATTCCCCATCTCGACATGCTGCGCCCTGCCGGCGCGGCCCCTTTGGAGTTCGCATGATCACCACCCCCGACTACCGCGCATTGCTGGACACCGCCATTACCGAAGCACGCCAGGGCCTGGCCGAAGGCGGCATCCCGATCGGCGCGGCGCTATACCACAACGACGGGCGCCTGCTCGGCTGCGGCCATAACCGCCGCGTGCAGGAAAACGACCCCTCGGTACACGGCGAGACCGACGCATTTCGCAAGGCCGGCCGCCAGCGCCGCTACAAGGACACCATCATGGTCACCACGTTGGCGCCGTGCTGGTACTGCAGCGGGCTGGTTCGCCAGTTCAACATCGGCACGGTGGTGGTCGGGGAATCGGTCACATTCCAGGGCGGCATCGCGTGGTTGCGCGAGCACGGCGTCAACGTGATCGATCTGCAGAGCCAGGAATGCATCGACCTGCTTGGCGGCTATATTTCCGCCAACCCGGATGTGTGGAACGAAGATATTGGCGAGGATTGACGTCAGCGCCACTGCAGGTGCGTAGCCGTGCGCGGTGACAGATGACAGGCAATGCCACTGCGCAGTGGCGCTGCTGTTTGGCTTGCATCGCAGTGCCAATCTGCACCAAGACCTGGCTTGTTCGCAGTGCCTTCTGCAAACAAAAGACCCGCCAATGGCGGGTCTTTTCTAAACCGTTCGCACGTCGCCGTGCAGCACCGTCAGAGGATGTAGCGGCTCAGGTCCGGATCCTGTACCAGCTCACCCAGCTGCGCATCCACATAGGCGGCGTCCACGGTCACGCTCTGCCCATCGCGATCGGGCGCTTCATAGCTCAACACATCCAGCAGACGCTCCAACACCGTGTGCAGGCGACGGGCGCCGATATTCTCCTGACGCTCGTTGACCTGCGCGGCAATCTCGGCAAGCCGATCCACCGCGTCGGGTGCAAACGTCAATGCCACGCCTTCGGTCTGCAGCAAGGCCTCGTACTGCTTGATCAAAGCGGCCTTGGGCTCGGTGAGGATGCGCACGAAATCGGCCTTGGTCAGCGCGGTCAGTTCCACGCGGATCGGGAAGCGGCCCTGCAGCTCCGGAATCAGATCGCTGGGCTTGGCCAGATGAAACGCACCGGATGCAATGAACAGGATGTGGTCGGTCTTGACCGTGCCGTACTTGGTGGACACGTTGGAGCCTTCCACCAGCGGCAACAGATCGCGCTGCACGCCTTCGCGGCTGACATCGCCGCCGCTGGAGCCGGCTTCGCCGCGCTTGGCCACCTTGTCGATCTCATCGATGAACACGATGCCATGCTGCTCGCACGCCTCGATGGCCGCAGTGCGCACGTCGTCTTCGTTGACCAGTTTGCCGGCTTCTTCCTCGATCAACAGCGGGCGCACCGCCTTGATGGTGAGCTTGCGCTTCTGCGACTTGCCGCTGCCCAGATTGGAGAACATCTGCCGCAATTGCTGGCCCATTTCCTCCATGCCCGGCGGGGTCATGATGTCCATGCTGGCGTTCACCGCCACGTCCAGTTCGATCTCGCGCTCGTCCAGCTCGCCGTTGCGCAGCATGCGACGGAACTTGATGCGCGTTTCGTTGTCCTGCGACGAGGGCTCGTTGCGCGCCGCTTCCGGATCAAACCCAATCCCGGCCGCGCGACGTGGCAGCAATGCGTCCAGGATGCGGTCTTCGGCACGCTCTTCGGCCTGGTTGCGCACGCGCACCTTGGCCTGCTCGCGATACAGCTTGACGGACGTATCGGCCAGGTCGCGGATGATCTGCTCCACATCCTTGCCCACATACCCCACTTCGGTAAAGCGCGTGGCTTCGACCTTGACGAAGGGCGCATTGGCCAACGTCGCCAGGCGCCGCGCAATCTCGGTCTTGCCCACGCCAGTGGGGCCGATCATCAGGATGTTCTTGGGCATCACTTCGTTGCGCAGTTCTTCCGGCAACTGCATGCGGCGCCAGCGGTTACGCAGCGCGATGGCAACCGCGCGCTTGGCATCGTGCTGGCCAACGATATGACGGTCGAGCTCCTGCACGATTTCGCGCGGAGTCATGGTGGCGGTATCGGGATTTGGCATTAGGGATTTGAGATTCGTAAAAGCGGAATGGGAACGATCGATGGATATCCGGGCGGAGGGAAAGGAGCGCTTTTGCGAATCCCCAATCCCGAATCCCGAATCACAGCTCTTCGACCACCACGTTGCGATTGGTATAGATGCAGATATCGCCGGCAATATTGATCGCTTCGGTGGCGATGGTCTTGGCATCCAGCTCGGTGTGCGCCAGCAGCGCGCGTGCGGCCGACAAGGCGTACGAGCCGCCAGAACCGATGGCGATGATGCCGTCTTCCGGTTCGATCACATCGCCGGTGCCGCTGATGATCAGCGAAGTTTCCTTGTCGGCCACGGCCAGCAGCGCTTCGAGCTTGCCCAGCCGGCGCTCGGTGCGCCAATCCTTGGCCAGTTCCACTGCAGCGCGCGTCAGCTGGCCGTGCTTGTCGAGCTTGGCTTCGAACAATTCGAACAAGGTGAACGCATCGGCTGCCGCACCGGCGAAACCGGCCAGCACCTGACCCTCGCGCCCCAGCCGACGCACCTTGCGTGCATTGCCCTTCATGACCGTATGGCCAAGGGTGACCTGGCCATCGCCGGCGACGGCGACATGCCCACCACGCCGAACCGAGATGATGGTGGTGGCGTGAACGATATTGGGGTTCTGGCTAGGGTCCATGGATCCTCCGAGGGTTTCCAAGGAGGTGGGGACGCCCCTGCCGGGTTCAAGCACGCCGCGACCAGTCGCCGCAGGCAGGGATGGCGGCGCTCACTTGCGAGACAGCAACACGGTTGCACGCGACATGCAGACCGACCTGCGGCAATGAACCGCACGAATCGATGACGCCGGCTGCCGGCTGCTTACAGCTTGGCGCTCACTCTGCAGCTTTCTTGCGCCTGGCACGCGGATGCGCGGCATCGTAGACCTTGGCCAAGTGCTGGAAATCCAGATGCGTGTAGATCTGGGTGGTGGCGATGTCCGAATGGCCCAGCAACTCCTGCACGCCGCGCAGATCGCCGGACGATTCCAGGATATGGCTGGCGAAGCTGTGGCGCAGCATATGCGGGTGCACGTCCTTGAACATGCCCTGGCGCACGGCCAGCTGCTTGATGCGGATCTGCACTGCACGTTGCGAAATCGCACCGCCGGCACGGCCAGGGAAGACGTGGTTGTCGGCGCTTGCACCGCTGTCGCGCCGCCACTCGCGCAAGGCGGCGATCGCGTGCGAGCCCACCGGCACCAGGCGCTGCTTGCTGCCTTTGCCGAGCACCATCACCAGGCCGCTGTCCAGGTCCAGGTCGCGCCAGCGCAACGCGCACAACTCGCTCAGGCGCAGCCCGGACGAGTAGAACACTTCCAGCAGCGCGCGGTCGCGCAGGCCCAATGGCGCATCGGTCGGCACTTCCACCAGACGCACGGCTTCGTCGGCGTCCAGCACCTGCGGCAACTTGCGCGGCGCCTTGGGCGCACGCAGCGCCGCCGCCGGGCTGGCCGAAATGCGGCCATGCTTGAGCAACCAGGCGTAATAACTGCGGCATGCCGACAGGCGGCGCTGCAGGCTCTTTGCCGACAGCCCGCGTCGATGCTCTGCCGCAACGAATTGCCGCAAGTGCGCGCTGTCGAGCTGTGCAGTCTCGCCAGGCACTGCAGCGTCCTGCACGCCAGCTTCGGTCGCCTGCTCGGCTGCCCAGACGACCAGGGCCGCGAGGTCGCGCCGATACGCGTCCAGCGTGTGCGCCGATACTTGCCGCTCGACCTGCAGGTACGTCAGGAACTCGTCGACCGATGACACCTCAGCGCTCCCGATTGCGCGGGGTGACTGCCGTCATCTGCAACACGCGCGCGACGCGCGCGCCCTGCAGGTGCAGACAACGCAGAGACTCGACTGCCAACACCTCACTCTCCCTGCTGCAAAAGCAGCGCCACCACCAGCGCCCCATGTCGCCAACGTCGGTGTGCGCAGCCATGGCCTCACACGTCGAAGCGCTGCAACGCCACGCTCAACGATTCGCCCATCATGCGCAGGAACAGCGTGCCCATGCCGGGATAGAACCGGTTGGCATCGCTGCTCCCCACCGCGATCAGGCCGATGCCCGGCAGCGGCAGCAACGCGGTGGAGTGCACCTGCCCCGCTTGTGCGCCGTAAAGCAGCGTGTGTTTTTCAGCTTGCAGGCGGCCGCAGATGGGCTCGCCATCGTTGAGGCAATCGCGAAACGGCGCCAGCCGTGCATCGTCGATTGCGATGGTCTGCAGCCAGTCCGCATCCAGCGCATCGACGGGCTTTAGCAACACCAGCCGCACCAGTTCGCCGTTGAAATCTTCCGCCAGCGAGGCGGCCATCGCCTTGAGCGTGTCGGCCGCGCTGGTCTGGCGCATCAACGCAAGCGTGAGTTGATGCGTGCGCACTGCCAGCCGCTCGTTTTCCTGCGCATTGCTGCCGAGCTCGTGCAGGCGGCGCGAAAGTTCGCGGTTCTTGTCGCGTAGCACTTCCAGCTGGTAGGTGGCCAACGAAGCGGTGGGGCCGTCGTCGCGCGGCACCAGCAAGCTCACCGCCAGATCCGGGAACTGCTTGAGGAAGGTGGGGTGACGTCGCAACCAGGTGGCCACTTCGTGCGCGCCGAATTTGTCCGTGTTCTCGCTCATCGGTTCCATTCTCCATCGAAGACGAACACCGCCGGGCCGGACATGACCACCTGCTCCTGGTCGCCGGGCCAACGAATGCGTAACTCGCCACCGGGCAAGGACACCTGCACATCGCGCTCGACACGGCCGCGTTGCATCAACACCACCGCGGCCGCACAGGCGCCACTCCCACAGGCCAGCGTTTCGCCCACCCCGCGCTCGAACACGCGCAGGCGCACATGCGCGGGGTCGACCACCTGCACGAAACCCACATTGACCGAATCGGGAAACGCCGCGTTCTGCTGCAGCAGCGCGCCTACGCGTTCCACCGGTGCTGCATCGACGCGACCGACTTCGACCACCGCGTGCGGGTTGCCCATCGACACCGCGCCAAAGCGCACGGTCTCGCCGTGCACCGGCAGCGCATATTCGTCGCGCGCATGTGCAAACCCGGCCAGCGGAATCTGGGCGGGCTCGAACTGCGGGACACCCATCGCCACCGCGTAGCGGTCGCCGTCGAGGCGCTCGACCGCGTGCGCGGACATTGGGCTGTCGATGATGAAGCGCTCGCCCTGGGCCGTGCCGTCGCGCACCAGCCACGCGGCGACACAGCGTGCGCCGTTGCCGCATTGGCGTGCGGCCGAGCCATCGGAATTCCAGATGCCGTAGGCCGCCACGGCACCTTGGCTGCGCGGTGCCTCGATGGTCAGGATCTGATCGCAGCCCACCCCGAAGTGGCGGTCGGCCAGCTGCGCCGCCAGTGCGGCATCCGGTGGCGGCGTACCGTCGCGCAGGTCCAGCACCACGAAGTCGTTGCCGGCGCCATGCATTTTGGTGAAACGCAGACGCCCGCTGCGACCGTCAGCGCTCATTGCCGCTGCTAGCGGGCTGGTCGGTGGTGGATGCGGGCTTGGTAGCGCCATCCACCGGCGCAGGCGCAGGCGTGGACTCGTCCAGCGGTTGCGACGCATCCGCCGGCTGCGGCACCGGCTGGGCTTCCACCGGCACCGGCTTCTGCGGCATCACCAGCGGGCCCTTGTTGCCGCAAGCGGCAAGCAGGAGAAAGGTCGCACCAACCAGTGCGAGACGAACAGACGGTCGGGACATGATGCTCATGGGCCGAAGTATAGCCAGAACGCCGTTACGGCCGTGCGCTGGCAGGCGCGCTGCGTTCAGTGCGCACCTGGCAGCGGGCGCGGCGGCGGCTCCGGGCGCAACCACAGCCAGATCGCCACCACGGCCATGCTGCCGATCGACAGGCACTTGACCCAGAACACCGGCACGCACCACAGCATGATCGCGGCGCAGACCGTCATGGTCAGCGTCGCCATCCACTTGGCCTTGCGGCTGACTGCCCGGTAGGTCTGCCATTCCACGATCGCCGGGCCGAAGCGCGGATGCGACAGCAGCCAGTTGTGCAGGCGTTCGGAGCCATGCGAGGCCGCCCAGGCAGAGATCAGGATGAAGACCGTCGTCGGCAGCCCCGGGACGAAGATCCCGACGATGCCGGTAACCAGGCTGGCGTAGGCCAGCAACCACCAGGCCCAGCGGAATCGAGTCGGTCGCGTCATGCGCAAATGATACGGCCAGCGCTGCGGTTTGGTGAGTCGGCCCTGCAGCGATGATTCTATCGCTGCAGAAGGGCGCGCTCTGCGCAGCGGGCGGCGTGCAGCGCGCGCTGGCCGCCAGATCTGCCGCGTCGCCCCACCGCGCTGCGGTCAGATACGCAGCCCCAGCCGCAGCGACGCCTGACTGCGATGCCCGGCTCGCTGCAGGGCGAGGCAGCGAACGCACCACGCCGATAAGGAAAAACGAAGGCGGTGAGGCGGAAGATGGAAGACGCGCAAGCCGCTCGCATCCCAGCGAGCAGCCAGCTGCCGCCCAAGCCATCCGCTGTAACGAATCCCGAATCCCGACTTCCCAATCCCGCCCGTCCAGCTACTTCACGCCCAACTGATCCAGTACGAACGCATACGATTCGGCCAGCTCGCGGTAGCGGCGGAAGCGTCCGGATTTGCCGCCATGCCCGGCTTCCATATTGGTGCGGAACACGATCGGCTGGGTGCCGGTGTTGTCGTCACGCAGCTTGGCCACCCACTTGGCCGGCTCCCAGTACTGCACCTGCGAATCCCACAGGCCGGTGCCCACGAACAGCGCCGGGTACGCCTGCTTGCGCACGTTGTCGTACGGCGAGTACGACAGCATGTACTGGTAATCGTCCTGGGTTTCCGGGTTGCCCCACTCGTCGTATTCGTTGGTGGTGAGCGGAATGCTGGCGTCGAGCATGGTGGTGACCACATCGACGAACGGCACCTGCGCGACCATCACGCGATAGTCCTGCGGCGCCATATTGGCCACCGCGCCCATCAGCAGACCGCCCGCGCTCCCACCGGATGCGGCAACCCGGTCCTTGGCGGCGTAACCTAGCGCGACCAGACCGCGGGTGACATCGATAAAGTCATTGAAGGTGTTTTGCTTGTGCAGCAGCTTGCCGTCGTCGTACCACTGGCGCCCCATTTCCTGGCCGCCGCGGATGTGCGCGATGGCATACACCACACCGCGGTCCAGCAGGCTGATCGCCGGCAGATTGAATGCCGGGTCCATCGACATGCCGTAACTGCCGTACGCATACTGAAACAGCGCTGCGCTGCCATCCTTCTTGAAGCCCTTTTTGTACACCAGCGACACCGGCACCTTGACCCCGTCGCGTGCCGTCACCCACACGCGTTCGGTCACGTACTTGCTGGCGTCGTAGCCGATCACCGGTTGCTGCTTGAGCAACCGGCGCTCGCCGGTCTGCGTGTTGAGCTCGTAGGTGGTCGCCGGCGTGGTCAGCGAGGTGTAGCTGTAACGCAGCCAGACGGTATCCGGCTCGGCGTTGACAGATAGACCCATCGAATACGCCGGTTCATCGGCCTTGACGTATTCATGGCTACCATCGCGCATGAGCAAGCGCACACGCTCCAGTCCGCCCGAACGCTCTTCGATGGCGGTGAATCCATCGAACAATTCGAAGTCTTCGATGTAGACGTTGTCGTCGTGCGCCACCCAGTCGGTCCACTGCGTGCGCGTGGTCGCACCGGTGGGTGCAGTGACCAGCTTGAAGTTCCTGGCGTCATCGGCATTGGTGCGAATCACCCAGCGGCCATCGAAATGCTCGGCGTGGTATTCCACATCGCGCTCGCGCTTGGCTAGCACCGTGAAGGTGTCCGGCTTGGCGGCCAACGCATAGCGGGTTTCCGAAGAAACCGTGCTTTCCACCGCGATGGTGATGTACTTGTCGTCGCGCGTGCGGCCGATGCCCATGTAGAAGCTGTCGTCCTTCTCTTCGTACACCAGCACATCGTCTTTGGACGGCGTGCCGAGCACATGCTTTTTCACGCGCACGGTGAGCAGCGTTTCCGGGTCGTTTTCGACATAGAACAGCGTCTTGTTGTCGTCGGCCCACACCACATTGGCCGAGACGCCTTCCACGGTGTCCGGATAGAGTTCGCCGGTGTCCAGGTTCTTGAAGCGGATGGTGTATTGACGGCGGCCAACGGCATCGTCGGCCCAGGCGAGGATGCGGTTGTCCTGGCTCACCGCGGCATCGCCCACGCTGAAGTAGCCCTTGCCCTGCGCCATCTGGTTGACGTCTAGCAGGATCTGTTCCGGCGCCTCCATGCTGCCCTTGCGACGCGCCTGGATCGGATAATCCTTGCCGGTCTCGAACCGCGTGTAATACCAATAGCCGCGCTCGCCATACGGCACGCTGGCATCGTCCTGCTTGATGCGCCCGACGATCTCGGTGTACAGCGCTTCTTCCAACGGTTTCAGCGGCGCCATCACCTTGTCGGTGTAGGCATTCTCGGCGTCGAGATACGCCAGCACCGCCTTGTCTTCGCGCTTGTCGTCGCGCAACCAGTAATAGTCGTCGTTGCGGGTCGCACCGAACGGCGCCTTGACCACATGCGGGTGCTTGGCGACGTCTGGCGGCGACGGAAGGGCGGCGAAGGCAGGGGATGTGGTCATCAGGCTGGCGATCAGAAGAGTGAGGACGGCTTCATCAGATTGGGGTCCATTGGATGAACGCAATGCCATCCCGGCACCGGAGTGTGGAAGAGCCCCTTGTCGGGCGCCATGTGTCCTGGGTCATGCTGGTCTATCATCGAGCCAATGGATTCCACACTTCCGTACGCAGGCGGCTATAGCCGTCGCAGCCAGGACATCGCCCCGTTTCATGTCATGTCGCTGCTGGCGCGCGCCAATGCGCTCGAGCAGGCCGGCCACGACGTGATCCACCTGGAAATCGGCGAGCCCGACTTCACCACTGCCGCGCCGATCGTCGCTGCCGGCCAGGCGGCATTGGCAGCCGGCCACACCCGCTACACCGCCGCACGCGGGCTGCCGGCGCTGCGCGAGGCGATTGCCGGCTTCTATGCGCAACGCTACGCCTGCAACCTCGATCCGGAGCGGATTCTGGTGACACCCGGGGGGTCTGGCGCATTGCTGCTGGCCAGCAGCCTGCTGGTGGATCCGGGCAAGCATTGGTTGCTCGCCGACCCGGGCTACCCGTGCAACCGGCATTTTCTGCGCCTGGTCGAAGGCGCCGCGCAATTGGTCCCGGTCGGCCCGGACAGCGATTATCAATTGACCCCTGCGCTGGTGGAGAGCGCCTGGAACGCCGACAGCGTGGGCGCCCTGGTGGCCTCACCGGCAAATCCCACCGGCAGCGTGCTGTCGCGCACGCAACTGGCTGCGCTTTCGCAGGCGCTGCATGCGCGCGGTGGCCATCTGGTGGTCGACGAGATCTATCACGGCCTGACCTACGGCCTGGACGCGCACAGCGTGCTGGAGGTGGACGATGGCGCGTTCGTGCTGAACAGTTTTTCCAAGTACTTGGGCATGACCGGCTGGCGGCTGGGCTGGCTGATCGCACCGCCCGACGCGGTGCCGGAACTGGAGAAGCTCGCGCAGAATCTCTACATCAGTGCCTCGACAATTGCCCAGCACGCCGCACTGGCCTGCTTCACGCCCGAGAGCATCGCCATCTTCGAAGCGCGCCGCGGTGAGTTTCAGCAGCGTCGCGATTACCTGCTGCCTGCCTTGCGTGCGCTGGGCTTCGAGATCGCAGTCGAACCGCAAGGCGCGTTTTACTTGTATGCCGACATCAGCGGATTTTCAGATGATGCGCAGGCGTTTTGCGCGCATTTTCTGGAAACCGAACATGTTGCGTTTACGCCCGGCATCGACTTCGGCCACTACCGCGCCAACCAGCACGTCCGCATTGCCTACACGCAAAGCCTGCCGCGTCTGCAGCAGGCGGTGGAGCGGATTGCGCGTGGGTTGAAGCGGTTGTAGCAGGCTGCGTGACCCGCAGTGCGCTGCACGGACGTTTTGCGTAAGGCGCCGACGCCTCGCGCATTGCGTAGCACGCGCGTTCTCCACTGCGCACCCGCTGACCGCCAACGCCATCGGCAAGGCCAACATCGCACACGCTCGGGCATGTTGACCCACGACAAAACCCTCTAACGACACGAGGCCGCTGCAAACTGCCAGCGGCCTCGTGTCGCGCGACGCATCATGCCGCATGTGGACGGCGCCTCAGTCGGCCAACCGCTCCCACAGGAAGCTGTACGCCAGCGCGGCCATATGCGCGGCCTGCGCGTTGTTGGCCGCGCCGCCGTGGCCGCCTTCGATGTTCTCGTAATAGGTCACGTCCTTGCCGGCCTCGATCATCTTGGCGGCCATCTTGCGCGCGTGGCCGGGGTGCACGCGATCGTCGCGCGTGGAGGTCAGGAAGATCACCGGCGGATAGGTCTTCTTCGCATCGAACAGGTGGTACGGCGAGAAGGTCTGGATGAACTTCCAGTCGTCGGTGTCCGGGTTGCCGTATTCGGCCATCCACGAGGCGCCGGCCAGCAGGTGGCTGTAGCGCTTCATGTCCAGCAGCGGCACCTGCACCACCACCGCACCGAACAGCTCCGGATACTGGGTGAGCATGTTGCCGGTCATCAGGCCGCCATTGCTGCCGCCCTGCACGCCCAGATGCTTGGTCGAGGTGATCTTGCGCGCCACCAGATCCTTGGCCACCGCGGCCATATCTTCATACGCCTTGTGGCGGTTCTGCTTGAGCGCGGCCTGGTGCCAGCGCGGGCCGTATTCGCCACCGCCGCGGATATTGGCCACCACGTAGACGCCGCCCTTCTCCAGCCACGCGCGCCCCAGGCCACCGGAGTAATTGGGCGTCATCGAAATCTCGAAACCGCCGTAGCCGTACAGCAGGGTCGGCGCGCTGCCGTCGAGCTTCAAGGTCTTCGGGCGTACCAGGAAATACGGCACGCGGGTGCCGTCCTTGCTGGTGGCGAAGTGCTGCTCGATGGTGTCCTTGCCGGCATCGAAGAACGCCGGCATGGTCTTGAGCGGCTGCGGCGCAGAGCCCACCTCCACCCACGACAAGGTGGTGGGGGTCAGGTAATCGGTGACAGTGAGCCACAGCGCGTCGCTGTCGTCGCTATCCACCGCGCCGACATCCACCGTGCCGAAGCTCGGCGCACCGACGAACGCGCTCTTTTTCCAGCCATCGCGCGAAGGCGTGATCACGCTCAGACGGTTCTTGACGTCTTCCAGCACGTTCAACACCAGATGCGACTTGGTCCACGCCATGCCGGCCAGCGAGGTGGTGTCGGTGGGTTCGAACAACACATCGAAGTTGCGCTTGCCGGCCATGAAATCGTCGAAACGCGTGGCCAGCAAGGTGCCGGGTTTGTAGGTCTTGCCACCCACCGTCCACGGCTCGCGCAGTTCCAGCGTCAGCCACTGGCGCTTGACCGACTTGCTGGCCGAATTGGGCACGTCCACCTTGACCAGCTTGCCGTCGGCGCCCTTGAGATACAACTCGTCGTTGTAGAAGGCCAGCGTGCGGCTGACGAAATCGCGCTCGAAACCGGGCGTGTCGTCATGCATAGCCGCGATGTACATATCGGTCGGCTTGCCTTCGTACACCACGGTCGCGGCAGTCATTGGCGTGCCGCGCTTCCACTGCTTGGCGATGCGCGGGTAGCCGGAGCTGGTCATGCTGCCGGCGCCGAAATCGGTGAACACGTAGACGGTGTCCCGGTCGATCCAGCCCAGCCCGCCCTTGGACTCGGGGCGGAAGAAACCGTCCTTGACCCATTGCTTGCTGCCCAGGTCGAACTCGCGCGTGACATCGGCATCGGCACCGCCGCGCGACAACGCGATCAGGCAGCGCTGGTAGTCCGGGCGCAGGCAGTCGGCACCGTGCCACACCCAGTTTTCGCCTTCGGCCTTGTTGAGCGCATCCAGGTCCAGCACCGTTTCCCACTTGGGCGAAGCCTTGCGGTACTCGTCCAGCGTGGTACGCCGCCACAGGCCGCGCTCGTGCTGCTTGTCCTTCCAGAAGTTGTAGTAGAACGCGCCGATCTTCTGCACGCCGGGAATCTTGGCGTCCGAATCCAGCACTTCGCGGATGCTGGTTTCCATCTGCTTGAACGCCGGCGTGCTGGCCAGCCGCGCCTCGGTCTTGGCGTTCTGGGTCTTGATCCAGTCCAGCGGCTTGGCGCCGGTGACATCTTCCAGCCAGGCGTAGGGATCGTTGGACACGGGGGGTTCCTCTGCAGAGACGGCGCCAGCGGTGATCAGGCCGGCAACCAGGCAGATCGAGGCGAACTTGGACATGAATGTTTCCGGAAACACGAATGCCCGGAACGTAGCACAGCGCCCCGCCGGCCAACCCTGCCGAAGGTCAGGCTGCGCGCGCCTGTGTCGCCGTACGCGAAGCGCTGCGCCGGCGCTGGGCCTGCGGGCCACGCCGCCGGGGCGCAACCCGGCGCGCGCCACGCGTTGCCAACGAAGGCAGGGCAAACCGGTGCAGGCTCCACCACGCCAGCATCGGCATGCCGACCAGCCACAGCGGCAACCAGCCGATCCACTCGCTGCTGCCTCGCGCGGCCGGCCAGACCAGCACCAGGGCCAGCCCGGCCAGGGCGATCTGCCGCACCGGGCGCAGCACGCGCGGGTCGGGACGTTCGGAACGGGAAGCAGGACGATGCGACATGGCGGCACTCCGTGGCAGGAAGGATCACAACAGGCGCGCAGGATTGCCGCAGCCCATCTCACAGGCTGCGACCTTGACGCGGGCATCCTGCGGGGCGCGATTGCGGGCGCCTGCCCAGGCGCGTCACCGGCCTCCACGCGTGCTGCTGACCCCTGCAACGTCGGCGCGCGGCACCGGCCCGACGCCGCGCGGCGCAGCCAGCGGGTCGATCGCGGCGCCAGCGCCTGATCGGCGCCCGCCAGCCGGCCCCAGCCGCCCGGCGTCTGCCGCGGATTGCCCGGCTGCCGATGCCAGACCCGACCGTTGACGCGAACTTGCCCCCTGCATGCGGTAGTGTGCTGCTCCGATTGCCTCTTTGTGATGTTGCGATGCGCCTGACCGTTACGATCGCCCTCGCTGTTCTGCTCGTCCTCGGCCTGCCCGTGGCACACGCCAAGGACACGTCCGCCACGGAGCCGGCAATCGACCTGTCCAAGATCATGGGCACCTGGTACGTGATTGCGCGCATGCCCAACGCGGTCGAGCGTGGCCACGTCACCAGCCGCGACGAATACACCCTGGTCGAAGACGGCAAGGTGGCGGTGCGCTATCTGTACCGCGACGGGTTCGGCGAACCGGAAAAGCAAGTCAATGCGCGCGCCTCGGTGGATGCCGACAGCGGCAACCGCGACTGGCGCGTCTGGTTCTACAAGGTCATCCCGGCCAAGCAGCGCATCCTGGAGATCGCCCCCGACGGCTCGTGGATGCTGATCTCCTACCCGGGCCGCGACCTGGCCTGGATCTTCTCGCGCAAGCCGGACATGAGCCGCGACCAGTACCGCATGCTGGTCAACAAGATGCGCGACGACTATTCCATCTATACCGACAAACTCAAGCGGGTACCGCAGCTGCGCGAACAGGTGGACCGCCTAGGCTTTGAAGTGCCGAACAAGCGCTAGCGCGATCGGACGTCATCCGTTGGAGGTGTGGCTTGAAGGTTCAGTACCTGGAGATCGTTACCTGCAACACGGAGGAGGTCTGCGCCGCCTACGCGGTGCAGGGCGCCGAATTCGGCGAGCCGGTACCCGAGCTGGGTAACGCCCGCACCGCATACCTGGCCGGCGGCGGCCTCGTCGGTGTTCGCGCACCTCTGCGCGACTCGGAACGGCCCGTTGTTCGCCCCTACTGGCTCGTCGAAGACATCGAATCGGCTGTTTCGGCCATCATGGAGGCAGGCGGCACGGTCGCAGTCCCACCGATGGAACTTCCCGGCCGGGGTCGATGTGCCATCTACCTGCTCGGCGGAAACGATCACGGCCTGTGGCAGCGCTAGCTCCTGTGATCGAGCCTGTCGCGCGGCCTGGCAATTCGTCCAAGCCGACGCCGCGTCGCGGCTCGGCTAACCCAGGTATCAGGCTCCATGCCGGAGCAAACCACAACTGACAGCATCGGCCTGGTCGTTCGGGTCGGTACGCGCGTCCAGGTCACGCATCTCCGCCAGTCCACTGTCTGCCACCTGCCGCAACTGGAAAGAGACCGGCTTCTCTCGATGCTCGGCGAAACGTTCGAGGTTTACGAGGTGGATCGGTGGGGACAGGCCTGGGTAGAGCAGCAGTGGCATCAGGGTGAGGATTTGGTTGACTTCCACTGCCTGGGCTTGCAGCCGCAGCAGATGCTCGCGGTGCAAGATGGGGCCTGAGACGTCATAAGGCCGAATCCGCTTCGCACCTCGGCCACTTCAGGCCTTGGGCGCCATTGATCGCATCTGCGCCTACCAGGGCTGATGCAGCTTCCAGACGCGTGCACGTGCCTGCCGCAACTGCGGCCCTGCCGTATGCGTCAACTGTCTACCACGCTCAGTCGTAATTGCTCAGCGCCAGCGACAACAACGCCTTGGCCTGCTCGCGCAGCGACATGGGCTCGACAATTTCTGCGTCCGAGCCGTAGTGCAGCACGTCCATCAGCAGTTCGCGCGAGTTGCTGTAGGGCAACTTGAGCTCGTAGCGGCCATCGGGCAGAAAGCGGCCCTGCTGCTTGGAATGCCAATGTTCGTCGGCAACCCAGCGCGCGGCCTTGGAGCTGAACACGATGGTCGCCCACCCCTTGGGCGCCCCGGAAAAAATGCCGTAGCTGGCGGCAAGCTGCTCGTCCAGTTCGCTGTCGGGCACATCGCGCGGCGCCGCATCGAGCAGACGCGCGTGGTTGATGCGGTCCACCGCAAAGCTGCGCACGCCGTCGCGACCGTGATCCCACGCGTCCAGATACCAGTTGTCGCGGTAATGGGTAATGCGCTGTGGCGACACCGTCCGCTTGGTCGATTCGTCGGTGGAACGCGCACGGTAGTCGAAGCTCAGCTGCTTGCGCTCCAGCACGCCGGAGGCCACGGTGCGGAAGCTGGCTTCGTCCAGCTTGCGGCCGCGATGTGGAATGACCCGCACCCGATCCACTGGCCACTGCGAGACGCCGGCCTGGGCAGCCAGCAGTCCTTCGATGCGCTGCTGCAGCGGTGCCAGCATCGAAGACAACACGCCGCCGCCGGTGCGCGCGAGCAGCTGTTGCGAGGCCAGTAGTGCGTGCAGTTCTTCCGAACTCAGCCACAGGCCGGGCAATTCGAAGCGGTCGCTTTCGCCGGAGAGATAGCGAAAGCCCGATTCGCCGTCGCCTTCCACCGGTGCCATCAGCGCGTCGCGCAGAAACGCCAGATCGCGGTAGACAGTCGCGCGGGAACAGCTCAGCTCATCCTGCAGCCGCGCCACCGTGACCGGGTAGCGTGCCGATTTGAGCAAGCGATGCAGGGAGTTGATGCGTTCGTAGCGGTCCATGCGTCGATTATGTCCGAGTCTTTGCGCGGCGGGGTGAGCATCGCGATGTGACGGCTGGCAGACAGCGGCAAGCGCCCGGAGGATGTGCGATGCAGCGGCCTGGTCTGTTGGGTCGGTCGCACAGCCACTGCGTGCCGGGGTCGTGCGCGCGGTCGCGCAGGCCCCGGGTTGGCAGGCATCGCCGGTAGCGCTGACACGCGACCCGCGCGGGCCGCTGAGGCTCCTGCCACTTGGCTGGCCAGAAGTCCTGATGACATCGCCAGGCCGCCTGCCATGCGCACGCGCACCCGCGCAGGTCGCTGCGGTTCACGCCCGGCATTCGCCCCGAACCACCATTCATTCCCCTGACAACGACCTCGCAGGTCGCTCCAGCCACTGCGACCACATCGCCGACCACTTCAAAAATCGCCTTTCATCGCCGCACCCGTCTGCAGGGCCGCTCCGGTCCATGCCGCCTTCGGCGTCCCAACCGGCAATGAAGCGGATATTCACTTGGCGATGACGTCACCGCACAGTCCGTTATCATGAAATCGCTTCCACCCCTCTCCCGCCTTCCAAAGCGAGCTGCCCATGTCCCGCCGTGTCCCGTTGTCTGCCCTGTTGCCGCTGTTGTTGATCACGCCCTCCGTCTGGGCCCAGGCAGTCGCACCGGCGCCGGCAGACCCGGCCGCCGTGGTACTGCCGTCGCCGTGGAGCGGCAGCAGCGGCGAGCTCGGCTACGCAGCGGCGCATGGCAACAGCACCACCGACAGCCTCAACGGCCGCGTGCGCCTGCGCTACACCGACGGTGACTGGATCCATAGCCTGGATGCCACCGCGTTGCGTTCGAGTTCGGAATACACCAACACCAACGACGACGGCAGCACCACGCGCGAGCGCCAGACCACCGCCGAGCGTTACACCGGCAGCGTCGGCAGCGCACTGCAGCTGGGCGAACACCGCCAGCTCACGGCCACCGGCCGCTACGAACACGACGACTTCGCCACCTACGACCGTCTGGCCACCTTCGGTATCGGCTATGGCACGCGCCTGATCGACGCCGACCGCTTCTACCTGGATGCGCAGGTGGGCCCGGGTGTGCGCCGCGCGCACAACAGCGACGAAGACCGTAACGAAACCGGGTTGATCGGCCGCGGCCTGTTCGACCTGAAGTACACCGTCACCGACAACACCGATCTGATCAACACGCTGCTGGTGGAATCGGGCGAGTACAACACCTATGCGCAAAACGATTTCGGCGTGCAGGTCAGCATGAACTCGCACTTTGCATTGAAGGCGGCGTGGCAGATGCGTCACAACAGCGACGTCAGCGACGGCGACAAGAAGACCGATACGCTGACCACGGTCAATCTGGTCTACACGTTCAAGTAAACAACCGCGAACGGTAGGAGCGGACCTGGCCGCGAGGGCGTTCCCGATAAAGCCTCTCGCGCCAGTGCCGCTCCTACGAAGAGCGGGCGCTGCGTGGGGGCGGCATTGCGTGTGTAGCGGCTAGGTCTGGAGCTTGCGCTTGGGCGCCGGCGTCGATGTCGGTCGCGTTACACGTTGACGCGACAGCGTGTTACAGCTCGGCCAGCAGCTGCGCGGCGCCCTTGTCGAACAGCCCTTGCGCAACGCGGCGGCCAAGCGCTTCAGTATCTTCGGCGCTGCCGTGCGCATCGGCGTGGATCAGGCGGCCGTCGCTGGCGCTGCCCACCATGCCCTGCAGGAACAGGCCCTGCCCTTCCCAGCGCGCGAAGGCGGCTACCGGCACATGGCAACTACCGTGCAGGGCACGGTTCATGGCGCGCTCGGCTTCCACGCAGGCACGCGTGCGGCCGGCATCCAGCACCGCCAGCAGACTGTGGATGCGTGCATCGTCGCCACGGCATTCCACCGCCACCGCGCCCTGCGCAGGTGCCGGCAACCATTCCGGCGCGTCCAGCCGCGCGCTGATGCGTGCTTCCAACCCAAGCCGCTGCAGGCCGGCGCAGGCCAGCACGATGGCGTCGTAGCCGCCGTTGTCGAGCTTGGCCAGCCGCGTGTTGACGTTGCCGCGCAGGTCGATCAATTCCAGATCCGGGCGCGCGGCACGCAACTGGGCCTGGCGGCGCAGCGAGGAGGTGCCCACGCGCGCGCCCAGCGGCAGCGCCTGCAGGCTGGCGTAGAGATTGGACACCAGCGCATCGGCCGGGTCGCCGCGTTCCAGGATGGCCGGCAGCACGAACGGGGCGTCCAGTTCCATCGGCACGTCCTTGAGCGAATGCACCGCGCAATCGGCTTCGCCGCGCAACATCGCCAACTCCAGCTCCTTCAGGAACAGGCCCTTGCCGCCAATGGCGGCGAGCGATCGGTCCAGCACTTCGTCGCCGCGGGTGCTCATCGGCACCAGCACCACCTCCAGGCCGGGATGGTGCTGACGCAGCGCGGCGGCGACATGTTCGCTCTGCCAGAGGGCAAGCGGGCTTTTGCGGGTGGCGATACGGAGCGTGGTCATGCCGGCATTATCGCGGAGCCGGCACCGAACTCACAGTTGGCGTAGTTGATCGCGCAGGCTGGCCACGCAGCGACGACTCACTTCCAGGGTCTGCGGCACGTTGCGCAGCACCGCGTGGACCTGGCCATCGCCGCTGCGGCGCAGTTCAACCAGTTCATCGCGGGCCACCAGACAATTGCGATGGATGCGCACCAGGCGGTCGGCAAATTCGTCTTCCAGCGATTTCAGCGACTCTTCGATCAAGTCCTCGCCACGCGTGTGATGGACGATGACGTACTTCTCTTCGGCCTGCAGATAGCGAATGTCGCCGATGGCGATCAGCCGCAGGCTGCCGCGCAGGCGCGCGCACAGATGGGTGCGCAGCGGCCTGGGCGCGGTGCCGGGCACGCGGCCGGCCAGGAAGGTGGCGACTTTCTCCAGTGCAGATGCCAGCCGTTCCGGGCGCACCGGTTTCATCAGGTAATCCAGCGCGGCCGCATCGAACGCCGACAAGGCATGCTGGTCGTAGGCGGTGCAGAACACCACCGCCGGCGGCGGCTGGCCTTGCCGCAGCAGCCGCGCGGTTTCCAGGCCGTCCACGCCGGGCATGGCGATATCCAGCAGCACCAGGTCCGGGCGCAGCTGTTCGCACTGCTGCAGCACTTGCTGGCCGTTTTCGGCCTCGCCGATCACCTCGACCTGCGGATGCTCGCCCAGCAGCATGCGCAGGCGCTCGCGCGCCAGTGGCTCGTCATCGGCGATCAGCACCCGCACTTGCGTGGCCGTCATGGACTCCCCCTCGCTGCAGTGACTTTCCCCTCACGGCAGCGGCAATGTGATCTCACAGGCATAGTAGCCTTCAGCCCAGCTGGCCGCCATCCGTGCCCCGGCGCCGAACTGGAACGCCAACCGGTGCGAGATGCTGGCCTGGGCATGCCCGGCGCCGGCCAGCAGCGGCAACTGGGTGCCGGGCTGCGGCGCCGGATTGACGATGCGGATCTGCAGCTGGTTGCCGCGCTGACGCAGCGACAGGTATAGCGTACCGCCTTCGGGCATGCGCGAAACGCCATGCAGTACCGCATTTTCGACCAGCGGCTGCAGCACCAGGCGCGGCATCGGCAGCTCCCACGGCAACGGTTCCTGGCGGTGCCAGCGCACTTGCAGGCGCTCGCCCAGGCGCAGCGATTCGATTGCCAGATAGCGTTCGGCCAGTTCGCATTCGGCACGCAAGGTGGAGACGCCCTCGCCGGCGCCGAGGGCGGCGCGGAACAGATCCGACAGGTCCAGCACCGCCTGTTCGGCCACCACCGGATCGCGCCGCAGCAGGCTGACGATGAGGTTCATGCTGTTGAACAGGAAGTGCGGGCGAATGCGCGCCTGCAGGGCATCCGCCTCGGCGCGTGCATTGGCCTGCACCTGCGCCTCCCAGCGGTCGCTGACATAGAAGTAGCGCAGCGCCAGCGCAGTGATCAGCACCACCGTGGCCGCACTGCCGAGCGTGAACCGCCAGAAGCCGACCTGCGCGCCCAGCGGGACCTGCCCGAGCACCGCATACAGGCCGTGCACGATGCCGGCACCGAGCATCGCCACCACGGCAGCGATCAGCAAGGCGCTCAGCCCGCCCAGCCGTGGCGGCAATCGCGACAAGGTGGGCCGTAACACGCACAGCAGCACGGTGACCGCCAACGCCAGCCACAGCGCCAGGCCGCTGGCGGAGAGGAACCGCGACAACGTGATGCTGCGCGCGCCGGCGTCGGGGACCAAGGTCACCACCAGCACCACCAGCTCGGCCAGGCCCAGCATCGCGCCCAACCGCGGCAGCCGGCACAGGTCCGGCATCCAGGCGATCTGCGGTGCGCGCTGGGCCATGGGCTCAGGCAGCGGTGAAGCGCGCCTGCATCCAGTCGCGCAAGGCCTCGATCTCTTCCAGGCAGACCTGGTGGCCCATCGGGTAGGTGTGCCAATCCAGTGCGAAACCCAGCGTGCGCAAGGTCTGCATGCTGGCCTGGCCGGCCGCGAACGGCACCACCGGGTCGGCCGTGCCATGCGCCATGAACAGCGGTTGGCGCAGGGCGGCCGGCTGCAACTGGCTGGCGGCCGCGGCCGGATCCGGCAGATAGGTGGACATGGCGATCAGCCCGGCCAGCGGCACGCTGCGCTGCAGGCCAACGGCCAGGGTCACGGCGCCGCCTTGCGAGAAGCCGGCCAGCAGGATGCGCTCCGGCGCGATACCGCGGCTCTGCTCATGGGCGATCAAGGCCTCGACCTGGGTGACCGATTCGGCGATGCCGGCCTTGTCGGCGCGCTGGGCGAAATCCATGCCGACGATGTCGTACCAGCCGCGCATGCGCACGCCGTTATTGATGGTGATCGGGCGGATCGGCGCATGCGGGAACACGAAGCGCAGCGCGGGCCACTGCGGGCGTACCAGCTCGGGCACCATCGGGGCGAAGTCGCTGCCATCGGCGCCCAGGCCATGCAGCCACAGCACGCTCCATTGCGGGTTCGGTCCGGTCTCGCGTTCGATCACTTCCAGCATCATCCAGCTCCGCTTGCGGGCTGGGCATTATGCCTTGCGCGAGGGGTGGGCCAGATCAACCGGCGCCAGAGGCTTGAGGCCCGCCGATCGCCACGGGCCTCTGCAGGCGACCGCGCCACAGCGCCGGCCAATGAGGCCGGCGCCGACGCACACTCAGATCAGCGACGGTTCCAGCGCAGCGGCGCGGCGCAGCTCGGAGGCACGCACCAGCACCTTGGGCGGGTCGAGTTCTTCGGGGATGCAGAAAATGCCGGCGCGGCGTAGCGCCATGCCGGTGCGACGCAGCGAGGTCAGCGCCACCACCGGAATCGACAACGCCATGCCGACGATCACAGGCCCCATCCAGGCGGCCAGCGCGGGCGAGACCGCGTAGGCCACCGCGCCCATGAACAGGCCGAACACGGTCAGACCGCCATAGCTGCGAAACAGCGCCGGCCACGACAGCTTGCCGTCGTCGCGCACCTGCGCATCCCAGCCCGAATCCTTGCCCGCCAGGACCTCGAACACACCGCGCGACTGCAGGTACATCACCACCGGCGCCATCAGGGCGGCCAGCACGGTCTCCAGCAGGATGCTCACCGCAGCGCGGAAGGCACCACCGCAGGCGCGCAGTTCGCGCGGGTTGAGCAGCAACGCGATGTAGCCGAGCAGCTTGGGCGCCAGCAACACGAACATGGTGCAGATGAAGATCCAGATCGCATTGCCCTGGCTGCTGCCGTGCCAGTAACGGGCGGGCGAGAACGGCAGGTCGCCGGCCAGATCGATACCGCCGCCGGCCAGCGGAATGCCGATGCCGATCAGCATCAACAGACCCCACATCGGCGCGGTGAAGTAATGCCCGATGCCGATCAGCATGTGCATGCGGCTGATCCAGTGCAGGCCCTTGGCGCTCACCACCTTGGCGTGCTGCAGGTTGCCCTGGCACCAGCGGCGGTCGCGGATCAGCAGGTCGGTCAGCGTGGGCGGGCCTTCTTCGTAGCTGCCCTGCAGGTACGGCACCATGTGCATGGCCCAGCCGCCGCGCCGCATCAGCGCCGCTTCGACGAAGTCGTGGCTGAGCACATGCCCGCCGAACGGCTTGCGCCCGCGCAGCGACGGCAGGCCGGCGTGATCGGCGAAGGCCTGGGTGCGGATGATGGCGTTATGGCCCCAGTAATTGCTCTCGGCGCCGTGCCACCAGGCCACGCCGAAGGCGATGATCGGCCCGTACACGCGCCCGCCGAACTGCTGCATGCGGGCGAACAGGGTCTGCCCGTTGACCACTGCCGGCAAGGTCTGGATCAGGCCCACGTCCGGGTTGTTTTCCATTCCGGCGACCAGCCGCACGATGGTGTCGCCGGTCATCACGCTATCGGCGTCCAGGATCAGCATCTGCGGGTAGCTGCCGCCGAAGCGACGCACCCAGTCGGCCACATTGCCGGCCTTGCGCGCGGCGTTGTCGGCGCGGCGGCGGTAGAAGATGCGGCCGTGCCCGTCGACGCGATCGCAAAGTTCGTTATAGACCAGCTCCTCGGCGCGGCCGATGTGCTCGCGGGTGGTGTCGCTGAGCACGAAGAAATCGAAATGCTCCAACTGGCCGGTCTCGGCGACCGATTCGTAGATGGCCTGCAGGCCGGCCAACAGCCGGCGCGGGTCTTCGTTGTAGGTGGGCATCAGCAACGCGGTGCGCGAACGCAGCGTGGGCAGGGGTTGCTCCGGGTCGATGCCGAGCTTGCGGCCGGCGCGCGCCACCACGGTGACGAAACCAGCCACGGCGCTGGCGAAGGACATGGCGATCCAGGCGAACAGCAACACGAACAGGCCGAGCAGGCAGCCTTCCAGCACGCTGATGCCGTCGGGCCACAGCACGCTGAGCATCACCCACACGGCGATGGCGGTGGTGGCGAAGGTGCCGCCGATCAAATAGAAGCGGCGCACGCCGATGCCGGGCGGCGAAGTGCGCTGGTGGCGCACTTGCAGGCTGCCTTCGCGCAGGTTCTGTTCGGGCATCGCCAGCGGTGCTTCCGGCGGCAGCGTGGGCGTGCCGGCATCGAGGGCGGAAACGGGGGGCATTGCAGTCGTTGTCGGGGAAGGAGTCACGGTGCCATCCATCAGGGCTGCCCGTCGCGCGAGGACGACAGTGCGGGCTGACACGGGAGGTCCATCCCCGCCATGCAGTGCGATGTTGCCTGGCACGCGGCCGAGCGGGCGAGCCCGACGGTGTACGACCAAGACGCTCTGAAACCACTCCGATGCACAAGTTCTCCTGGCTGCAATCTCACCTCGCAGCTCATCCTAAAGAATCGATCGTTAAAGGAACGAACGCCGCGTACGGTCTTCGCCCTCCCCCACGAGGACCGCGCGGCAGACTACGCCGCACCGACCGAACGCAGCCCCAACAGATTGCAGCCTAGCGCAGACCCTGTCACGGACCGCTGGCCGGGCCATCCTGCCGGAGAGATGCAATTGGTGTGCCATGGCGTGCAATCGGTTGCGGCGACGGGGCGCTGGCGTTGCGTTGTGCCGATGCGGTCAGAGGTTGGGACAAGCGATTGGTTGGTCGCTCTGCATCGCTCAAGGCGCTCTGGAATTCCAGGCATTGCGGTGGTCGAACGTTCTCAAGGCCTGCGGCAACAGCTTGATTGGTCGAGTATGCGGCGTCCTCGCCGCACCAGACAGTTGCGCGATGCCCGGGAAAGCGGCTCATCGCACGTGGTTTGTTTGCTGATGCAACCGCTTGATCGAGGCATCAATGACGTCTGCGAGCGCTCGGCGATCCTCAGGCCCGCCGTGTCGCGTGCGCAGTGCCCTCGCCGCTCGCCGGACACGCCGTGAATGCATCTGGGGCGCGATGCGGCATCCATGCCGCCAGCAGGAGGGCATTGCACCGAACGTTCGCCGCTTGCTGTGACCGACAACGGCAAGCACAAGCCGCATGGCAGGCAAGGCTTATTCAAACGCGGCATATCGATATGGCACATGCGCCATCGCGCAAGGGCAGCCGCCCTGGTCCTCACGCAATGACGTTGTGAGCCGTCTTACTTGCGTGCCGCCGCGCTGGCGTCGCGGGTAGCGCGGAACTCCGAATCCTGGCTCCAGTTCGGCCACTGGCGCGAGTCGGCCAGCTGCTGGCCCAATGCATACAGCACGCCCAGGTCGCGGGCGGCGCCGGCGAAGGTCCAATCCGGCTTCCATTCGTCGCCTTGCTGGTGATAGCGCTTGGCGGTGTAGTCGTCGGCGGCCGCCTTTCCTGCCGCCACGCCGCCCACTTCCCAATCCTGGCCGGCTGCATACGACAGCGCCGGCACGCCGCGCTTGGCGAACGAGAAATGATCGGAACGGAAGAAATACCCGGCCTGCGGCTTGGGATCGGGCGTGTAACGCAGCTTGGATTGCGCGGCCACGCTCTTCAGTTGATCGAGCAGCTCGAGCTTTGCCGTGCCGTAGATGCCGAAGTCGCGCGAGGGCACGAACGGATTCATGCCGTCCATGTTGATCACCGCCACCGTGGTGTCCAGCGGGTACAGCGGCTTGGAGGCGTAGAACTCCGAGCCCAGCAGGCCCTTTTCTTCGGCGGTGACCGCCAGGAAGACCACCGAGCGCTCAGGCGTTGGCCCCTGGGCGAAACCACGCGCCAGCTCCAGCAGCGCGGCGGTGCCGCTGGCATTGTCCAGTGCCCCGTTGAAGATGGTGTCGCCGCGTGCATCCGGCTTGCCCACGCCGATATGGTCCCAGTGCGCGCTGTAGATCAGCGTCTCGTCCGGATGTTTGCTGCCTTCCAGCCGCGCCACCACGTTGTGCGAGGTGATCACATCGGATTTGACCTGGTAGCTGGCGCTCAAACGTTGGTCCTTGAGCTCGACCGGCTTGAACCCGCGCGTCTGCGCCTGCTTCTTCAAGGTCTCGAAATCCAGCCCGGCGTGCTTGAACAGCTCGGTGGCCAGATCGCGCTGGATCCAGCCTTCCAGCGTGGGATGCGCGCTGCGCGGGTTGTCGCGCACCACGTCGAACATGGTGTTGGTGTTGGAGCTGGCCACCGTGTCCCAGCCATACGAGGCAGGCGCGGTTTCGTGCACCACCAGCACGCCGAGTGCGCCCTGGCGCGCGCCTTCTTCGTACTTGTAGGTCCAGCGGCCGTAGTAGGTCATGCCGGTGCCGTCGAAGTCGCCCTTGCCGGTTTCGAAATCCGGGTCGTTGATCAGCACCACCGCGATCTTGCCCTTCAGGTCCACACCCTTGAAATCGTCCCAGTTGCGCTCGGGCGCCTTGACGCCGTAGCCGACGAACACCAGCGGCGCGTTGGCGATCTCCACTTTGGATGAGCCATCCAGCGCGGCACGGATGGCGATTTGCTTGCCTTGGGTCAGCGTTTGCGGCTTGCCCGCGTTCTGCACCGCAATGGTCGGCGTGCCGACGATATCGGCGCGCCGCAACGGCACCGCCTGGGTCCAGCCGCGCTTGCCGTTGGCCAGGTCGCCGCCCGGCTGCAGGCCGGCTTCGGCGAACTGCTCGCTCAGGTAGGCAATGGTCTTTTCTTCGCCGGCAGTGGCCGGGCCGCGGCCTTCATAGGCGTCGGAGGCCAGTTCCTTGACGTCGCGCGAGATGCGCGCGCCATCGAAACTCGGCGTGGCCGCCATCAGTGCGGTCGAGACCGCCATTGCCAGAAGTCCCACGGCAACTCGCTTCATTGCACACCCCGCATCATGGATAGCCCTGGAGTGTAGCCAGCATCGCGTGCAGGCCGATACCTGCGGCTGCGCCGAAGCATGCGATGCGGGTGCGATGAATACTGCAGAAGCTTCGTGTCTGCATCCACGGCCAAGAGCTCTGGCCTGTTTCAGCGCCGCGCTGGCGCCTAGAACAGATCGATGCTGCCCACTGGTTGCGCAACCTGCTGCAATTGCCCACCGGCAATCAGCTCAGCATAGACCGCCGCGCGATTGCGGCCGTTCTGCTTGGCCCAGTACAGCGCCTTGTCGGCTTCGTCCAGCATTTCGCTGATCAGCCGACCGTGCGTCAGTTCGACGATGCCGGTGCTGAGCGTGACCTGCCCCACCTGCGGGAACAGGTGCTCGGCCACCGCCAGCCGGAATCGCTCGAACAGACTCACGGCCGTGTCGCGGTCCACGCCGCGCAACACGATCACGAACTCTTCGCCGCCGAAGCGGAACAGCAGGTCGTCCTGGCGAAAGGCACGCTGCATCAGCTGTGCGACCAGCAGCAGTACCTCATCGCCATACAGATGCCCGAAGGTGTCGTTGACGCGCTTAAAGTGATCGATGTCCACGATGCCCAGCCACACGCCCTGCTCTGCGGCGGAGTCGGCACCACCGGCAAACAGCCGCAGGATCACATCGTCGAAGGTCTTGCGGTTGCGCAGGCCGGTCAGCGCATCGCGCTGGGCGTCGTCGAGCAGGCTGCGGTAGTTCTGGAAGAAGCGCGCAAAGCCCTGCAGCATCGCTTGCTCGGCAACGCCGGGAATACGCGTCCCGCCCACCCGCAGGCAGGTCCGGATGCCGCGCGCTTCCATCATCGGGTAGACCAGCAGGGCGCGGCCGTCTTCGTGCAGCTGCACCACATCGCCCGGCCCATGCACCTCGGCCAGCTGGATGCGCGTGCGCGCATCGTGGATCTCCGCCACCGTCAACGCCAGCCGGCCATCGTCGCGCAGGCGCGTTTCGGCGATGCTGTTGCTGTCCGGGGCGATGCGCAGCAGCGAAAGTTCTTCGGCCGCGCAGACTTCGCGCACGGTGCGCAACAGGCTCAGATCGAGCAGGTCCGCATCGCGGATGGCGGTCAGGTCCACCATCCGTTCCAGCAACGGTGCGTTGGTCACGGCTGCGCCCTCCGGCGGGCGGACACGAACCCGTCATGCCGGGCTTGGCACGCAGGTACACATCTCGGGCTGAAACCCACTGGCATCACAGCGACGACCGGCAATGAGGATGCCGAATCATCGGCGTCGCCCGCCGGAACTTGAATTCGCTCGCAGGCGCGCTCAGCGCACGGACAGCCCGGGATGACGCGCCGCAGGCGTGCCAGGCGCATTCCATCTCAACGTGAATAACACGCTCTAAGGCAGTGCCGATTCCAGCGCGTCTTCGCCCAAGGCATGCCGCTGCATCAGGCGGCGGCTGCCGGCATTCAGGCCTTTCACCTGCACGTCCAGCCCGTGATGACGCAAACGCTGCACCACCTTGTCCAGTGCCGCCACCGCGGTGATGTCCCAGAAGTGCGCGCGGCCGACATCGATCACCACTGCGCGGCCGGGCACCTCGCGTGCGTCGAAGGCGTCGATGAACACATCGGCCGAGGCGAAGAACACCTGCCCGCGCACGCTGTAGGTGCGCACGCCATCCGCGCCATCGTGATGCGCGATCTGCAGCAACCCGGCCACCTTGAAGGTGAAGAACACCCCGCTCAGCAGCACGCCGACCGCCACACCTGCCGCCAGGTTGTGCGTGAACAATGTGACCGCCACGGTGGCCAGCATCACCACGCTGGAGGTGCGCGGGTGGGTCGCCACGGTGCGCAGCGAGCGCCAGTCGAAGGTCTCCGCCGACACCATCACCATGATCGCCACCAGCGCCACCACCGGCACCTGCGACACCCACGGCTTGAGCAGCACCATCAGGATCAGCAGGAACACGCCGGCAAACAACGTGGACAGCCGGCCGCGGCCGCCGTATTTCACGTTGCCCACGGTCTGCCCGATCATGCCGCAGCCGGCGATGCCGCCGAACAGGCTGGCCGCCGCGTTGGCGATGCCCAGGCCGGTGCATTCGCGGTTCTTGTTGCTGGGCGTGTCGGTGAGCTCATCGACCACGCGCGCGGTCATCATCGACTCGAGCAGGCCCACCATGGCAATGGCCAGTGCCGGCAGCGCGATGATGCGCAGCGTCTCCAGCGTCAACGGCACCGCCGGCCATTGCAGGAACGGTAGCGCGTTGGGCAGCTTGCCCAGATCGGCCACCGTCTTGAGCGGCAGATGCAGCGCGGTACCGGCCACGCTGAGCAGCAGGATGCACAGCAGGGGCGAGGGAATCGCCGACAGCCCCGGCAGGCGCAGACGCGGCAGGCCGTAGATGATGGCCAGGCCTGCGCCCAGCATGACCCAGGTGGTCAGGTTGGCCCCGAGCAGATGCGGCAGTTGCGCTGCGAAGATGAGCACGGCCAGCGCGTTGACGAAACCGGTGCGCACCGAACTGCTGACAAAGCGCATCAGCACGCCCAGGCGCAACAACCCGAACAGGATCTGCACCATGCCAGCGAGCAGGCCGGCGGCCAGCAGATAGGGCAACCCGTGCGCGGCCACCAGCGGTGCAGCCACCAGCGCCACCGAGCCGGCCGCAGCCGAAATCATTGCCGGCCGCCCCCCGCAAAACGCGATCACGATGCCGATCACGAAGGATGCGAACAGGCCCACCTGCGGATCCACCCCGGCGACGAACGCGAATGCAATCACTTCGGGAATCAGCGCAAATGTGGCGACCGCACCGGCCATGAGTTCGCGCGCGGGGGAGGCGCGCCATTGCGCCATTTCGGCACGCAACAAGGACATTGAGGGACACTCCGGGGGACAAAAAGGACAGCCTGCGGACAGCACGCAGCAGCGATAGTGTGCGGGAAAGCGACCTCGCCCGCAGCTTGCGTGTGATCGGTGCGCCACTGCGCTCTTCTGTGGCAGCGGTCACGCCACACGGCGCAGCCGAAGACCAAGATGCCCCCCTCACCGCACTCGGCCGTCGAGTTCGGTCATCCAGGGAGACCATCATGTCCATTTTCAGGACTGCAAGTACCCTCGCATTGGCAACGATGTTAGCGCTCACAGCCGCACCGGCTTTCAGCTATTCGGTCAGCAACAACAAGATCGTCGACGACAACGGCAACGTGGTTCAGCTCAAGGGCGTCAACGTGTTCGGCTTCGAGACCGGCAACCATGTCATGCATGGCCTGTGGGCACGCAACTGGAAGGAGATGATCAACCAGATGCAGGGCCTGGGCTTCAACGCGGTGCGCCTGCCGTTTTGCCCGGCCACGCTGCGTAGCGGCCAGATGCCCAGCAGCATCGACTACAGCCGCAACGCCGATCTGCAGGGCCTGACCTCGCTGCAGATCCTCGACAAGGTGGTCAACGAATTCAACGCACGCGGCATGTATGTGCTGCTGGATCACCACACGCCCGACTGCGCGGCGATTTCCGAGCTGTGGTACACCAGTTCATATTCCGAAGCGCAATGGCTGGACGATCTGCGCTTTGTCGCCAACCGCTACAAGAACGTGCCGAGGGTGATCGGCGTGGATCTGAAGAACGAGCCGCACGGCGCCGCGACCTGGGGCACGGGCAACGCCGCCACCGACTGGAACAAGGCCGCCGAGCGCGGTTCTGCCGCCGTGCTTGCGGTGGCGCCGAAGTGGATCATTGCGGTGGAAGGCATCACCGACAACCCGGTGTGTTCGACCAATGGCGGCATCTTCTGGGGTGGCAGCCTGCAGCCGCTGGCCTGCACCCCATTGAACATTCCGGCCAACCGACTGTTGCTGGCACCGCATGTGTACGGCCCGGACGTGTTCGTGCAGTCGTACTTCAACGACAGCAAATTCCCCAACAACATGCCTGCGATCTGGGACCGCCATTTCGGCCAGTTTGCCGGCAATCACGCACTGCTGCTGGGCGAATTCGGCGGCAAGTACGGCGAAGGCGATGCGCGCGACAAAGCCTGGCAGGACGCGCTGGTGAAGTACCTGCGTGGCAAGGGCATCAACGAAGGGTTCTATTGGTCGTGGAACCCCAATAGCGGCGATACCGGCGGCATCCTGCGCGACGACTGGATCAGCGTGCGCGAAGACAAGATGACCTTGTTGCGGACGCTGTGGGGAACGGTAAGCAACAGCACACCGACGCCAACGCCGACCCCCACGCCGACACCGACGCCAAGCCCGACGCCAAGCGCGGGCTTCAGTACCAAGGTGATCCCGGACAGTAGGTGGAACGGAGGCTACTGCAACCGCGTGCAGGTCACCAATACCGGCACCGCCAGCGGCAACTGGTCGATCTCGCTGACAGTCACCGGCACCGTCAACAACGCCTGGAACGTTACCTGGTCACAGAGCGGCACCACACTCCAGGCCAGCGGCGTGGACTTCAACCGCACGCTGGCGCCCGGCGCCACTGCCGAGTTCGGCTTCTGCGCTGCAGGTTGATGCAATGCGGCGGACACGCAGTGCGTGTCCGCCGTTGCATCGATGGACCAATGCTGATGCTTCCATAGCAGCGCGCGGGCGCGAGGAACGTTACCGATACGTCTTGTCGCGGCCGGTGCGCTCCTACATTGCATTGGCACGTTGTTGCATCGCCTGAGCGGACGCTGCCGCAGTTAGTATTCAACCTGCATGTGAATCAGCCGCTATCCATGATGTAGCGCCGTGCGCGCGTTCTGGATGTCGTTGTCATGCCTGTTGTTTCCCTCTTGCGTCGTTCTGTTGCCAATCTCCCGCTCACCCGAAAGTTCGTCCTGTTGTGCACGCTATTGACCGTGGGCGTGATCCTGCTGGCGATGGCCGCCGCGCGCCTGCAATATCTGGATCTGGTGGAGGCGCGCAAGCTCAGCGTCAAGACCGAGGTGGAGATGGGCCTGACGGTGATGCAGCACTATGCCGACAAGGTCAAAGCCGGCGAGCTGAGCCTGGAGCAAGCCAAGGAAGCCGCGCGCACCACGCTGGCCGACATGCGCACCAACGACGGGGTGGATTACTTCTTCATCGTCGACCCGCAGATGCGCATCCTGATGCATCCCAAGCGCCCGGTCGGCACCGACATGACCGACTACAAGAGCGATGCCGGGCAATACGTGTATCGCGACATCAAGACCGCCATCGATAGCGGCGACGGCTTCAGCTATTACGACGCGCCCAAGCCGGGCAAGAAGGAACAGCTACCGAAGATCAGCTATGCCAAGACCTTTCCGGCCTGGAACTGGGTGCTGGTGATGGGCGTGTATGCCGAAGACATCCAAGTGCAGGCGTGGGGTTTCACGCGCACCCTGACCTTGATCGGCGGCGCCCTGGTGGCGCTGGTGATCGGGCTGTGCTGGCTGATCGCCTCGGCCATGGCCGCGCCGCTGCGCGCTGCCTCGCGCACTGCCGAAGCCATCGCCTCGGGCCGCTTCGACAACGACATCCGCGTGGAATCGCGCGATGAAACCGGCCAGCTGATGCACAGCATGCAGCAGATGCAGACCCAGCTGCAGCGCTTCAACGGCGAGATGCAGACCATGATCCGCCTGCAGCAGGGCGAGAACATCGCGCACCGCATTCCGGAAGATTTCCCCGGCGATTACGGCACGCTGGCGCACGGCGTCAACACGGTGGTATTCGAACATCTAGATGCCATCAACGAAGCGATGGACGTGATGAGCGACTACGGCCGTGGCGATCTGCGCCGCGACATGCGTCGCCTGCCCGGCCAGCGCGCAGCCTTGCATCAGGCGCTGGATACGGTGAAAGAGAATCTGTCTGCAATCAACAGCGACATCGCGCGCCTGGCCGATGCAGCTGCGCGCGGCGATTTCTCCGCACGTGGCGACCAATCGCATTACCAGTTCGCGTTTGCGGAAATGGTGCAGGCGCTGAACCGGCTGATGCAGCAGGCCGACGCCGGGTTGGACGATGTGGGCCGCATCATGGCCGCGATCGCCGACGGCGACCTGTCGCAGCGCGTGGAGTCGCATTACGAAGGCGCGTTCGGTCGCCTGGCCGATGCAGCCAACCGCACCGCCATCCAATTGACCAGCATCGTGCAGGGCATCCAGCACTCGGCCGAGATGATCAATACCGCGGCAGGCGAGATCGCCAGCGGCAATGCCGACCTGTCCACGCGCACCGAGCATCAGGCAGCGAACCTGGAAGAAACCGCCGCTTCGATGGAAGAACTCACCTCCACCGTGCGCCAGAACGCCGACAACGCGCGCCAGGCCAACCAACTGGTCAAGGGCACCGGCGATGTGGCCGAGAGCGGCGGCCGCGTGGTGCAGGAAGTGGTGAGCACCATGCAGGCGATCACGCAATCGTCGGCGCGTATTTCCGACATCATCGGGGTGATCGACGGCATCGCCTTCCAGACCAACATCCTGGCGCTGAATGCGGCCGTGGAAGCAGCGCGCGCAGGCGAGCAAGGCCGCGGCTTTGCCGTGGTCGCCACCGAAGTGCGCGCCCTGGCGCAGCGCTCGGCCGGTGCTGCCAAGGAAATCAAGCAGCTGATTTCCGATTCGGTGGAAAAAGTGGCGCAAGGCTCGGAGCTGGTGCAACAGGCCGGCAGCACCATGACCGAGGTGGTCAGCTCGGTGAAGCGCGTGACCGACATCATGGCCGAGATCACCGCGGCCAGCACCGAACAAAGCGCCGGCATCGAACAGGTCAGCACCACGGTGATGCAGCTGGACGAAATGACCCAGCAGAACGCCGCACTGGTGGAAGAAGCCACCGCGGCGGCGCGCAGCATGGAAGACCAGGCGGCAGACCTGACCCACGCCGTGGCGGTGTTCCGGCTGACATCGGATGCCGGAACACCGCCGGTACGTGGCGCAACGAACGCGCTTGCCGCTACGAAGCCGGCGGCCGCCAAGCACGCTGTGCACGAGCACAGGCGACGTGCGTGAGCGATATCGCCTGCCACGCACACGAGCGCTCGCGCCTGTGCGGCAGGCGATGTCGGTGGCATGTGCAGCAATCACGGCGACTGATGGTCTGGGATTGGCACAATAAGCCCGCCATCTGCCATGCGTCCGCATCAGGGTTCGCCGCAATCGTGGGCCGACCCCACCACGCCAGCCTGCGCGAAGCGATGGTGGGGTGCTGTAAAGCGACTGACCGGGCACCTGAGCATCAACCGCGGCGCGCAACGTGCCGGGGTCGGTCTCGACGCGCTCTATCGAGCGTTCCCCAGGCACGGACGCGTATCGTTGCCTTTTTGCGACGCGGGCGCGGCGTCTTCCCGGCGAGGCTGTCCCACGCGATAGCCCGTTGGCGTGTGCCATCGGTGTGCTCTGCGTCGTCCCACTCGCTTGACGCCGCCGGCAACCGTTGGCTGCCGCGCCGATCCGATGCCCGCCATCATGCAGTCAGGCACTGGCTATTCGCGGTTTGCGGTTTGCGGTTTGCGGTTTACGTTTGCACCTAACAGCAGAAGTACGCAGTTTCCGGCAGTGCGCATGAGCTGCCCCGCACCCACACCACACCACGCCTAAGATCGAGGCGCTTGCCCCTCTGGCTGCCGCGCGCGCTTGGCTGCATACATCGCCTCGTCAGCGGCATGCATCAAACTGGATGCCTCGGCCTGTGCGCCGTGTTGCCAGGCCACACCGATGCTGGGCTGGATCGGCAGATGCTCATCGCCAAACGTGGCGCCTTCCGCGGCAAGCGTGCGGATACGCTCTGCCACCGCGGCGCATTCGGCCTGCGCATCTTCCAACCCATCCAGCAACACGACGAATTCGTCGCCGGCCAGACGCGCCACCAGATAGCGCTCGCCTGCCGCGCGTTGCAGGCAGCTGCCGAACGCCACCAGCACCGCATCGCCGGCACGGTGTCCGTGGACATCGTTGATGCGTTTGAAGCCGTCCAGGTCCAGGAACATCACGGCCACCGCGCGTTGCTGCTGTTGCGCCTGCGCAACCGCCACCTGCAGCGCTACGGACCACGCGTGCCGGTTCGGCAGGCCGGTCAAGGCATCGCGGGTGGCGCGCTCGTGCATCAGGCGGTGCAGGGTCTTGTGCGCAGTGACATCGTGCGCCATCAGGAAAAAGCCCTGCGTGGGCGTGGCAGTCTGCGTTTCGGGCACCAGGGTGACTTCCACATCGCGCGGCGTGCTGCCGCCCAGGACATGTTCGAAACTGGCGCGCTGCCCGGCCACCACCTGTGCCAGCGCAGCGCGCGCGGCGGCGCTGAGGTCTTCGCCCAGTACCTGGGTAATGTGGCGACCGACCAGGCTGGCAGGCTCCACGCCGAGCCAGTGGCGATGCGCTTCATTGGCGAACAGGTAGCGCTGCCCGGCATCGAACTGGGCCACCAGGGTGGGCGTGGCGTCGCTGATCGCGCGCAGGCGCGCTTCGCTTTCGGCCAGCCGCTCGGCGGCCACGTGGCGCTCGGTCACGTCCTGGATCTGCGAAACAAAATGCACCGGCGCACCGCTGCTATCGCGCACCAGCGACACCGACAGCTGCGCCCAGATCACCGCGCCGTGCTGGCTGATGTAGCGCTTGGCCAGGCTGTAACTGTCGCGTTTTCCGTCGATCAGGTCCTGGACCAATTGCAGGTCCATCTGCAGATCGTCGGGATGGGTGATCTGCTGGAAGGTGGTGCGCAGCAATTGCTCGCGCGAATAGCCCAGGATGCCGCACAGCGCCGGATTGACGTCGCGCCACTCACCTTCCAGCGACACGATGGCCATGCCTTGTGGCGCGGTTTCGAATGCACCGGTGAACCGTTCGGCGGCCAGCTGCGCGGCCGCCTGCGCCTGCAATTCGGCGGTGACGTCGATGGCCATCGCCAGATACCCGGCCAGGCCCTGCTGCGCATCGTGGATCACGTTGAAACACAGGCGCACGCGACGCAGATCGCCGTCCTTGCGTACCAGCGTCCAGAGTTCTTCGGCCAGCACATCGCCAGCCGCGGCCGCAGCCAGTTTCAGGTACGAAGGGGGCGACAACGCCAGCGTCGCCATGTGCCGCTCCAGTTCGGCCGGCAGATGGAACTGCGCCGGGCAGGTGCCCAGCACCTCCTCGGCACGGTAACCGAGCAGGCGCTCGGCGCCGGGATTGAAGAGTTCCAGACGGCCCTGCACGTCGAATACCATGATGGCCACGTCCTGCGAGGCGTCCACCAGAGCCTGCAGGCGCGCGCGTTCGCCGGCCAGTGCGGCCGAGGCATCCTTGAGCTGGGTGATGTCGTGCATCACGCACACCGCGCCCAACGCCGTGCCCTTGTCGCCGACCACCGGGTCCGCATTGCAGAGCACGCTGCGCGGCGGCTGGTTGGTGGCGCGAATGACCAGTTCGGCATTGCGCACGTGTTCGCCACGCCAGGCACGTAGCAGCGGGATTTCCTCGGTGGGCAGCAGGCTGTTGCCATCGGCGGTGTACAGATCGAAATGCAGCGCCCATTGTTCAGGTGGCAGCAGGCGCGGGTCGGTGCCATGCCATTGCCGGGCGGCGTGATTGAACTCGCGCAGCAAGCCGTCGGTGCCGCAGGCCACCACACCGTCGGGCATGGCTTCCAGCAACATGCTCAAGGTCTGCCGCTGCGCCTGCGCGTCCAGCCGGTCGCGGCGCGCTTCCAACTGGTTGACGGCCTGGCGTGCCAGGCGGACCAGGGCCTGCTTCTGGCTGTCCTCGAGCATGCGCGGCTGGGTGCTGAGCGTGCACAAGGTGCCATAGGCGTAGCCTTCGCGCCCGATCAACGGCACCCCGACATACGAGCGCACGCCGGGGGCAGCGATCACCAGTGGGTTGTTGACGAAGCGCGGGTCGGCTTCGGCATCGGGCACTTCCATCAACTCGGTGCCCATGATCGCGTGGGCGCAAAACGAGGCGCTGCGCGGGGTGCCTTCCAGATCGGTGCCGCAACGCGCCTTGAACCACTGGCGGTCGGCATCCAGCAGCGACACCAGCGCCATCGTGGCGCCGCTGACGTGTGCAGCCAGCCAGGCGATATCGTCGAATTCGGCCTCGGCCTCTGTGTCCAGCACGCCCAGCCGGCGCACCGCCTCCACGCGCAGGGCGTCATCGACGGGCATCGGCACGGGCGGCAACAGGACGGTCATGGCGTGATCGGCAGGCGGCGTCTGGTCAGGATAGGTCGCCCCAGGTAACGGCGAGGCGACGAGCAACTTGAGTCGTGGCGCTGGCGCTCGCCTGGCCGTCGTGCCGTGGCAATGCGCCGCGCGAGCGACGCGCCGGCGCCCGGCTCCTGCCCGGCACCGAACGCGGTGAGCCGCCAGGCCGGCTCCTGCCGATCCGCATTTGCCCCGCCGCCAAGCAGCCACTACCCTCGGCCGATTGCCCTGTCCTGGAGTGTCACATGCTGCGTCCGCTGTCCCTGTTGATCGCCGGTGTGCTTGGCGTCGCTGCCGGTTCCGTTGCCCCCGCCGTTGCTGCCGCCCCGGCCAGCCTGTCCAAGAGCGCGGCCAGCAGCGCCATTCCCGATATCGCCTATACCCGCTTCACCCTGCCCAACGGCCTGACCGTGGTGGTGCACGAAGACCACAAGGCGCCGGTGGTGGCGGTGAGCATCTGGTACCACATCGGCTCCGGCGACGAGCCGGCCGGCAAGACCGGCTTTGCCCACCTGTTCGAGCACCTGATGTTCTCCGGCTCGGAAAACAACAAGGGCAGCTTCTTCGCGCCGCTGGAAAAGGTCGGCACCACCGACATGAACGGCACCACCTGGTTCGACCGCACCAACTATTTCGAGACCGTGCCGACCACCGCGCTGGATACCGCACTGTGGCTGGAATCGGACCGCATGGGCCACCTTCTCGGTGCGATCGGCCAGCAGGAACTCGATACCCAGCGCGGCGTGGTGCAGAACGAAAAGCGCCAGGGCGAGAACCGCCCGTATGGCCGCGTGGACCAGAACATCCTGTCCAACCTATTCCCGGCCAACCATCCCTACCAGCACGACACCATCGGCTCGATGGAAGACCTGGACGCGGCCTCGCTGGCCGACGTCAAACAGTGGTTCAACGACAACTACGGCGCCGCCAACACCACCCTGGTACTGGCCGGCGACATCACCGTGGCGCAGGCGCGCGCCAAGGCCTTGCAGTACTTCGGCGATATCCCGTCCGGCAAGCCGGTGGCGCGCCAGCAGCCGTGGGTGACCCCGCTGGCGGCGCAGAAGCGCGGCGTGCAGCACGACCATGTCTCGCAGCCGCGCATCTACCGCACCTGGGCCGCACCGCAACTGGGCACCGACGACCTCATCCAGCTGGATCTGGCCACCACCGTGCTCGGCGGCGGCAAGACCTCGCGGCTGTATCAGCGCCTGGTCTATCAGGACAATCTGGTGGACGACGTCTCCGCCTCGGTGCAGCCGTTCGCGCTGTCCAGCCAGGTACAGATCCAGGCCGACGTGAAGGACGGCGTGGACCCGGCCAAGGTCGAGGCAATCATCGACGAAGAACTTAAGAAATTCATCGCCCAGGGCCCCACCGCCGACGAACTGCAGCGCGCGCAGGTGGCCTACCGCGCCGGCTTCGTGCGCGGGCTGGAAAAGGTCGGCGGCTTCACCGGCAAGGCGGTGATCCTGGCCGAGGGCCAGGTCTATCGCGGCGACCCCGGCGCCTACAAGAAAGATCTGCAGCGCGCCCAGGCCGCCACCGCCGACAGCGTCAAGCAGGCCTCGGCCACCTGGTTCGGCAAGGGCGATTACCTGCTGACCGTGCTGCCGGCCGGCAAGGACTTCGACCCGGCCGCCGAAGACAAGGCGGTGGTGGCACGTGGCGAAGAACCCGGCAAGCCGGCGCCCAAGCTGCCGGCCGCGGGCACGTTCAAGGTCACCGCCTCCACGCAGGACCGCAGCAAGGGCGTGCCGCAGACCGATCGATTCCCGGACCTGAGCTTTCCGAAGCTGCAGCGCGGCAAGTTGAAGAACGGCATCGAGGTGATCCTGGCCGAACGCCACACCATCCCGGTCACCCAGGTGGAGTTGCTGTTCGACGCCGGCTACGCCGCCGACCAGGGCCACAAGCTCGGCACCGCCAGCTTCAGTGCCGCGCTGATGAACGAGAGCACCACCGCACTGGATTCGGTGGAAGTGGCGCAGCGCCGCCAGCGCCTGGGCGCGATCACGGCGGTCGGCTGCGATCTGGACAGCTGCAGCGCCTCGCTGGATGCGCTCAACGACCAGCTGCAGCCCTCGCTGCAGCTGTTCTCCGACATCGTGCGCAACCCGGCATTCAAGGCCGCCGACATCGAACGCGTCCGCGGCCAGTGGCTGTCCGGCATTGCCCAGGAAAAAACCCAGCCCAACAGCCTGGCGCTGCGTGCGTTGCCGCCGTTGCTGTTCGGCAACCAGCACCCGTACGGCATCCCGCTCACCGGCAGTGGCACCGAGGCGGCGATCAAGAGCCTCAAAGCGCAGGATCTGCAGAATTTCCACAGCCAGTGGCTGCGCCCGGACAACCTGCGCATCCTGGTGGCCGGCGATACCACGCTGGCGCAGATCATTCCCCAGCTCGATGCCGCCTTCGGCGACTGGAAGGCCCCGACCACGGCATTGCCGAAGAAGAACCTGGCCAACGTCGCCGCCCAGCCCAAGCCGCGCGTGTACCTGATCAACCGCCCGGACGCACCGCAATCGGTGATTCTGGCCGGCTTGCTGGCTCCGTCCACCAAGGCGCCGGACAACCTGGCGATTGGCGTGGCCAACGGCGCCTTCGGCGGTACCTTCACCTCGCGCCTGAACATGAACCTGCGCGAGAACAAGCGCTGGGCCTATGGCGCCGGCACCCGCATGATGGACGCGCAGGGCCAACGGCCCTATCTGTTCTCGGCACCGGTGCAGACCGACAAGACCGCCGAATCGGCCAACGAGATCTTCAAGGAAGCCACCGCCATCATCGGCGACAAGCCGCTGACCAGCGAGGAAATCGAGAAGATCAAGAACCAGCGCATCCGCGCCCTGCCCGGCAGCTTCGAAACCACCGGCGCGGTGCTCGGGGCGATCGAAGGCATCGTGCAATTCGACCGCCCCGACGACTACGTGCAGACGCTCAAGCCGCGCCTGGAAGCGATCGACCAGCCGGCCGCGCAAAAGGCCATCAAGGAAATCATCAAGCCGGAGGCGATGACCTGGGTGATCGTCGGCGACCTGAAGAAGATCGAAGCCCCGGTGCGTGCACTCAAGCTGGGCCAAGTGCAGGTGCTGGACGTGGACGGCAAGCCGGTCAAACGCTGATCGCACCTGCCGCACCGGCTGCGCTGCTGCATGCAGCGTGGTCGGTGCCGGCAGGGGGTATGTGTGATGCAGCGTGTGGTTGTCCGCCGCGTCAGTCGTTGCCCGAACGAGCGTCGCCACCGCGAGTGTTCCCGCGTGGCTGTGGCGCGACAGCACCAGGGGCACATGCACCGCTGCCCTGAGATCGCGGCCTGCAGGCGTGCTCGACAGCAGCAGGGATACGGCAGAGTGCCTGTCATGCGCTGTGCTGTTGAAGCAGCAATCGCACTGGCCCGCCACTGCAGGGTGAGCCCGTCTGCCGCTGTGTGCAATCTTGCTACAGACGGCCCGGGCGAAAAACTCGCCAGAGCGTGCGGTACACCCAGCACATGCTGAACACCTCGCCTATAGCGAGTTCGCCATGGCAGCCCTGCCCGCTCGGCACGCAACCACGACACACGCGGTCGTTGTCAGCGTGCGGTGTTGGTGTCTCACGCTGCGCGCTCCGCAGGGCGGCATCCACGCCGCATTACCGGCGCTGCCGGTATGCTTGCGGCTTTCGCGTTCGCGCTTGCCTGGCTTATTCGATGAAAGACATGCCCGTGGCTGACGAAGCCTCTCGCCAACAGGTCCTGGATGGCTATCGCATCGTCGACAGCCTGCCGGAAGACACCTATCAAGACGTCGTGCAGGTTGCCGCGTCCCTGTGCGACACACCGATCGCGCTGATGTCGCTGGTGGACCGCGACCGCCAATGGTTCAAGGCGCGGCTGGGGCTGGGCCTGCAGCAGACCGAACGTAGCCAGGCAGTGTGCGACCACGCCATCCGCAGCCCCGATCAGTTGATGGAAGTACCCGACTTGCGCAAGGACAGCCGGTTTGCCGACATCTCGGTGGTCACCGGCGACACCGGCGCGCGGTTCTATGCCGGCATGCCGCTGGTCACCGAAGAAGGCGTTGCACTGGGCACGGTCTGCGTGCTCGACACCGAGCCACGCACGCTCACCGAGTTGCAGCGCACCGGCCTGCAGGCGCTTGCACGGGTGGCCATGCGCCTGCTCGACGAGCGCAAGCGCGAGCTGCAACTCGAGCGCGATGCCATCCTGCAGCCGGTCGTCCCGGTCGCCAGCCAGGCCGTTGCCGACACGGGTTATCACCTGGTGATTCTGGAAGTGCAGGAATTGGCCGCACTGGCCGAGCGCCAGAGCGAACGTCTGCTCGGGCGCAACCTGCAGCAGCTCGACCAGGCATTCGCTGCATTGGTGCAGGGGCCAGGCAACAGCATCGACCGCGTCACCGACAGTGCGGAATTCATCGCCGTGCTGCGCGGCCCCGACGCCGAGCGCACCTTGCAGAGCCTGCGCGAGATCGCCCAGCAACAACATGCGCTGGGCCTGACCGTCTTGTTGGGCCAAGCGCAATCCACTGCCCCGGACGAGCCGATCGGCCAGGTGTTTCTACGTGCCGAGGTCGCGCTGAGCGCAGAAAAGGACCGTTACCGGCAGAGTCTGGCCTGAGGCCTGCGAACCGGTCTGCTGCGTCGCAGACGTACCCTCACCCCAGCGCGCACTGCTTCAACTGGCGATCGGCGTACCACAGCGCGCGGCGGGCCAGGTCGTAGGCGCTGTCGGCCTGACGCGGCAACATCTGTGCGGCCATCACCGGGTCGGCGCCGTTGTTCAAGGCGTGCTCGGCGCGTTCCAGATCCGACAGGTGCGTGCGTACCGGCGACAACAGCGATGTGCGCCTGGAGGCATCGCAACGCGCACTGCGCTGTTCCAGCGCCGCCAATGCCTCGCGGATGCGACGGCTGGCTTCACCCTTGAGGTCGGGCAGCGTTTCATGCGCAATCGGCGCCGATTTATAGGCATCGCCCGTCGCCTCGCTGCCCATCTCGGCCTGATTGCCGGCAAGCGCGGGATTGAAGCGCACATCCGGCGGCGGCCGCGCCTTGGCGACCTGGGTCTGCGGCCCGTTGAGCATGTCGTTGAACTTCTTCATGCCGCGATTCATTTCCTGCACCGCCACATCGCCCAGGGTGCCATCGCTCTTCCAGTCCTTGGCGAAGCGGGTTTGCTGGTACTGCACCGGGTTGACCCGCTCCATGATCTTGCGCGCCTTGGCCTGCGCGCGTTCGTCGGCCATCCCCGGCGGCACCGCACTGCCGGTCTGCGCCATGGGGTCCACCTGCGCCATGCGCAGGCGCCCGTCACGGGTATACAGCTGGGCGGACATCGAATCGCTGGCAGGGGCAGTGGCGGCGGCCGGCTCCCGCGGCGGTGGCGGCGTGTGCGTGGCCGGCGGCGTCGCACGCGCGGCCGATGCAACGCGCGGTTTGCGCTCGGGCTCCTGCGGCGGTTGCTGCGGTGCCGGCGGCGTCTGTTGCGGCCGCGGCACGAAATACACCTGCAACGTGTCCTCGTGTTGCGCGGTTTCGCGCGGCGGCGGCATGTACAGCAACAGGCAGGCAAGAAAGAACAGGATGGCGCCCGTGCATGCGACAGCGGCGACATGCGGGACAAGCGCTTCCTTCCTGCGGGTAATCACAATGCGGGAGACCGATGAGATGAGAGTGCCGATGCCGCACACGGCGAACCCTGGTGTGCGACGCGCAAATCTAGCGGGCGCCGCGCCGGCGCGCGTTTGGAATTCGTTGTTTGGCCAGGAAGGGCCAGCCGCCATTCACATTGCGCCGCAGGTTGCGCAAGCGAATTGCCAGTGCGCCACGGGCCAAACAGAGGGCGCGCCGCTGAGCGCATTCGACACCAGCATCCGAAACAGGCAAGGCACATCGCCGGCCATGCGATGCGCAGGCCAACCGCCAGCACCGCGAAAAACTGCACACCCGGGCGACGCCCAACCGCGCAGTGCATCTGCCCGAACGCTGTTGCACCGGTACGCCAGCACTCCCACCGAAGACGCATCGCCATCCGCTCATTGGCAAGCCAACGACAGGCGCACGCAGGTCTCGGCTAGTGCGAGCTGGTGCTGAGTGACCGCAATCCGTCGGCAGGCCTTACCCGATCTGCCCGCCGCTTTCCCGGCCGCGGCGCGGCGCAGCTCAGGCCTCGTCGGCGCGGTACAGACGCTGGCAGACCTCGCAGAAAAACGCGCGACGCCCGGCCTTGCCCAGATGCTTGCGGTACTGCAGCGGCGCGCCGTCGCGCGGGCAACTGGTCTTGGTGTGCACCTGATAATGCTTCTTCAGCACGAAGGCTTTTTTCCAGGTGTAGAAGTCGAAACTGTAGTCGCGTGCCTGGGTGACCAGTTCGCCCAGCTTACGCGCCGGTAGTGCGCCCACGGTGCTTTCCGGATGCACGCGGATACGATGCAGCACCTCGTTCTTGATGATGTTGCCCACGCCGGCAAAGATGGTCTGGTCCAGCAGTGCATCGGCCGCCAGCAGTGCCGGCGCGGCGCGTAATTTGCGGCGTGCCTGCGCGGGGTCCCAGAGCGGGTTCATCACATCCGCCGTCCAGTCGTAGACCTCGTCCAGCGGGCGCTCGATGAACTGCACCGAGCAGGCATAAAAGTTCAGCCGCTGGCCGTTGGAAAATTCCAGGCACAAGCGCGGCACCGCGTTGGGCTTGTCTTCGTTGATGCGGTAGCTGCCGAACAGCAGGAAATGGATGCGCACGCTGAAGTGCGCAAATTCGATCAGGAAGTGTTTGCCCCAGCTGCGCAGTGCCAGCACTTTTTGCTGGTCCAGACGGGCGATGTCCTGCTTGCTATTGCCGGACACGCGCACGATCTTGCGACCGACAAACGCTTGGGTATCTTCGCGCAGGATGACAAGTGAGGGACCTTCTGGCATGCGCCCAGTATCGAAGCGCTGCGTGATTCGCCCGTGATCGCGATGCACACGACATCCTGACGCACGCGCATGCATAGAGTGCTGCCACCCTCCGCTTGCCTGCCATGCCAGCTCGTCCATCCGGTGCCATTGCACGTGTGCGTTGTGGTTGCGCGGGCTGGTCGATTCCTGCCGCCGACCGTGCACAGTTCGGCGAGGGCGCCAGCGTGTTGCAGCGCTACGCCACGCGTTTTGACGCGGTGGAAATCAATTCCTCGTTCTATCGCCCGCATCGCGCCAGCACCTACGCACGATGGGCCGACAGCGTACCGGAGGACTTTCGTTTTTCGGTCAAGCTGCCGCGCAGCATCAGCCACGACGCGCGCCTGCACGGCACCGGGCCGCTGCTGGATGCCTTCCTGGCGCAGGCCGGCGCGTTGGGAACACGACTGGGCTGCCTGCTGCTGCAACTGCCGCCCAGCGCGGCCTTCGATGCCGCGGTGGCCTCGCGGTTTTTCGCGATGCTGCGCCGGCGCTGGGACGGCGGCGTGGTCTGCGAACCACGCCACGCCAGTTGGTTCGCCGCACCTGCGCAGGCGCTGCTGGCACGCCATCGCATTGCACGCTGCGCCGCCGACCCGGCGCCGGTGCCCGCGGCCTCCCTCCCGAGCCTGGCTGCTGCGCCGCTTTACTGGCGCTGGCATGGCGCCCCGCGTATCTACTACAGCAGCTACGCGCACACCGCACTGCAGGCGCTGGCCGCCACGGTGCGCGCCAGCCACCCGGATAGCACGCCGCCACCGCCCGAACGCTGGGTGATCTTCGACAACACCGCAGCCGGGTGCGCCACCTCCAATGCGCTGGAATTACAGCGCCTGCTGAAGAACGAGCGCTAGCGCAAGCGGGCAGGTGGCGGTCTTCCGGCACGTCACTGGCGCGCATCTTGCAGCAGCCAGACTGCAGGGATGCCGGCGCGCCACCATTCAAGCTGCCTGAGTGCCGCGCCGATATGCCTGGACAGACGCACGTTGCGGCACCACGCCGATCAGCTTGCTGAATCCAGTCGTCCCCGTGCGAAGCCTGTCGGCGTGCCGGCACCCCGCTCGGTCCCGCCCGCCACATCGGTCGTTTACCATGCCCTACGCCACTGCCCGTTCTGGAGATGTCATGAGTTCTGCCGCGCCCCCGTGCTGCACGTCGCTGCTTGGCCTGTCGCTGAGCATGTTTGTTGCGCCGGGCACGCTGACCGCCGCGCCGCTGGACCCTCCGGTCGTCAATGCGCCGGCGCCCACGCCGCCCACGCCCGACCTGGCCTACCCGGAACTGTTCCAGGCCGTGCAGCGCGGTGAGCTGTTCGACGACCAGAAGCACTTTGTCGACTTCCTGCCGCTGCGCGACCCGGCGCTGATCAATGCCGACTATCTGGCGCAGCGCGATCACCCCGGCTTCGACCTGCGCAAGTTCGTGGATGCCAATTTCGAAGAATCGCCGCCGGTGCAGACCGACGCGATCCGCCAGGACACCGCGCTGCGCGAGCACATCGACCTGCTGTGGCCCAAGCTGGTGCGCAGCCAGAACCACGTGCCGCCGCACAGCAGCCTGCTGGCGCTGCCGCATCCGTATGTGGTGCCGGGCGGGCGCTTCCGCGAGGTGTATTACTGGGATTCCTACTTCACCATGCTGGGCCTGGTGAAGAGCGGCGAAACCACGCTCAGCCGCCAGATGCTGGACAACTTCGCCTACCTGATCGACACCTACGGGCATATTCCCAACGGCAACCGCACCTACTACCTCAGCCGCTCGCAGCCGCCGTTCTTCTCCTACATGGTGGAGCTGCAGGCCGGCGTGGAAGGCGAGGCGGTGTATCAGCGCTACCTGCCGCAGTTGCAGAAGGAATACGCCTACTGGATGCAGGGCAGCGATGACCTGCAGCCCGGCCAGGCCGCGCGCCACGTGGTGCGCCTGGCCGACGGCAGCGTGCTCAACCGCTATTGGGACGAGCGCGACACCCCGCGCCCGGAGGCCTGGCTGCACGACACCCGTACCGCCGCAGAAGTGAAAGACCGCCCGGCCGCCGAGGTCTACCGCGACCTGCGTGCCGGCGCCGAAAGTGGCTGGGACTAGACCAGCCGCTGGCTGGCCGACGGCCAGAACCTGCGCACCATCCGCACCACGGCCATCCTCCCGATCGACCTCAACAGCCTGCTCTACCACCTCGAGCGCACGCTGGCGCAGGCCTGCGCGCAAGCCGGCGCAGAGTGCACCCGCGATTACGCCGCACTTGCACAACAGCGCAAGCAGGCCATCGACGCGCATCTGTGGAATGCCGCCGGCTACTACGCCGACTACGACTGGCAGACGCGCACGCTGAGCAACCAGGTCACCGCCGCCGCGCTGTACCCGCTGTTCGCCGGCCTGGCCTCGGACGATCACGCCAAGCGCACCGCCAGCACCGTGCGTAAAACGCTGCTGCGCCCCGGCGGCCTGGCGACCACCGCAGTGAAGACCGGCCAGCAATGGGACGAACCCAACGGCTGGGCGCCGCTGCAATGGGTGGCCGTGGATGGCCTGCGGCGCTACGGCGAAGACGCGCTGGCACGCACCATTGGCGAACGTTTTCTGGCCCAGGTACAGGCGCTGTTCGCACGCGAGCACAAGCTGGTCGAAAAGTACGGCCTGGAGACCGATGCGGCCGGCGGCGGCGGTGGCGAATACGCCTTGCAGGACGGCTTCGGCTGGACCAACGGCGTCACCTTGATGCTGCTGAACCTGTATCCGGGCAAGGATGCCAAAACCGCACCCGCCAAGCGCGTGCGCAAGCCCGAGGCGGCCGCGCGCTGAGGATGGTGCCGCTGCCGCGCAGTGCGTGGCAGCGGCAGGGTCGGATCATTGGCGTCGGGTCTCGGACGGTGCACGTCACCGATGCGCAGCACCGCCGTCGCGGCGACATGACGCGCTCTGCCTTTGCTGGCAACACGTTGCGAACAGGCGTGCGATGGGGCATTGCCCGCACGAGCCGTGGCAGACGGGCCACCATGGCGATCCTGCGCACCGGCGACGCGCTCTGATGGTGTGCGCAGCCGCGTGGAGCGCAGCTCTTCGATCCGCACCTGGTTCGCCCGCAAGCGTAGAGCGCGATTGCTGATCGCCACATTGCCGCTGTCATCGCGTGCGGCGATGCGCAGCACTTATGCTCCCGGCGCCGGCCCGCGACTGCACCGCAGAGGGCCGCGTATCATACGCACTCTTTCACTCCAGGACGGACCCATGGCCGTACGCACGCTCAACGAATTTCTCGCCCATTCCAAGGAAAAGGACGTCAGCCCCGATCCGTTCGAACTGGAAAACCCGCATCTGCTGGAAGTGCGCCTCGACGGCATGGTGTGGTCCAAGGCCGGCGCCATGGTGGCGCGCACCGGCAACGTCAAGTTCACCCGCGAGGGACTGCTGGAACAGGGCCTGGGCAATCTGCTGAAAAAAGCCGTGAGCGGCGAAGGCATGCAGTTGATGAAGGCCGAAGGCCAGGGCCGCGTGTATCTGGCCGATGTCGGCAAGATGATCACGCTGCTGCGCTTGAACGGCGAGGCGATCTTCGTCAACGGCAACGACGTGCTGGCGTTCGAATCGGGCGTCGAACACAAGATCACCATGATGCGCAAAGTGGCCGGCATGCTCTCCGGTGGGCTGTTCAATGTGCGCCTGAGCGGCCACGGCATCGTGGCGATCACCTCGCACTACGAGCCACTGACCTTGCCGGTCACCGCCGCCAGCGGCCCGGTGTTCACCGACCCCAACGCCACCGTCGCCTGGTCCGGCACGCTGACCCCCGAGCTGGTCACCGACGTCTCGATCGGCACGCTGTTCGGCCGCGGCTCGGGCGAAAGCCTGCAGATGCGTTTTGCCGGCGAAGGCTGGGTGGTGGTGCAGCCGTACGAAGAAGCCAGCTTCCAGGCCAAGGGCTGACCAGGCCGCCCGACAGCAGCAAGCACTGCACATTGCCCGGTTGCACGCCATGCACCCCGGGCAGTTTTCCGGCCAACCCCGTAGGAGCGCCCTTGGGCGCGAGGGCCTTCCCGGTCACGCCATAGCGCGCCCAGCAGCGCTCCCACGGTTTACGGGCGCTGATTCGTCACACCCAGCCACGCTTGCGAAACCACGCCAGCGGCACCACTACGCTCAGCGCGATGATGCCCAGCGCCCAGAAGTAATGGTCGTGCCCCTTGAGTTCGGGCATGTAAGAAAAGTTCATGCCCCAGATGCCGACCAGCACGGTGGGCGGAATGCCGACGACCGACGCCACCGCCATCACCTTCATCACGTTGTTCTGGTCCATGTTGATCATGCCCAGCACGCTGTCGAGCAGGAACTCGATGCGGTCGTCCATGTGCTGCTGGAATTCGCTCAAGGTGGTCAGGTCCTTGTGCAGCAGGGTGATGCGTTTGGCTGCATCGGCCCCGAACCAGTCCGGGGCGGCGCCATCCAGATAGGTGACCAGGCGCAGCATGCCTTGCCCTGCGTTGTGCAGGCCGCCAAGCTGGCGGCCCATGTCGCCGACCTGGTGCAACATGCGCTCCAGGCCCTTGGTCTTGTGTGGGCTGTCGAATACCAGCCGCGTGGTTTCGGTGACCGCCGCTTCCAGTCCCTCAAGCCGGTCCGCCAGACGCCCGACCAGTTGATCGAACATGCGTAGCAGCAAATCGTCAGAGCTGTGGCAGGGCTCGTGTTCCAGCCGCGTCGTCAGGGCCTCCAATGAGCCGATGCGCTGCTCGCGCAAGGTCACCAGCATGGTGGGCGACAGCGCAAACCCCAACGGCGCCGTGGGGCCGTCCTCGTCCTGGAAACGCGGCACATTGAGAAACAACACATCGCCCTGGCGACGCACCCGGCTGCTGAATTCGATTTCGCCGATCGCCGCACGATCAGGCAAGGCAAACCCCACTTTCTCAGCGGCTTGCGCCAGCTCCTGCGGGCTTGGCTGGCACAGGTCGACCCAGCAACCTGGGGTGTGCCGGGTTCCGGCAATCGGGTGGATCGTGATCATGCATCGACTGTGAGATGAAAGAGCCCAAGCATCCTCCGCGTCCACCATGGCGTCAACGCCGGCACATGCCCATCGGCGACGGCGACGACGGCCGTCCCTGGTCACACCTGCAATTCGCCGTGCGGTTTCTGCAAGGCAGCGAAAGCGTTCGCCAAATCGCACATCGATTCTGCTGTGCGCGGTATGCAGTTTCTGGCTGTCTTACATTTTCCGCTCACGCATTCTAGGAGTACGCGCATGAAGATCTCCGGCTCGGCGTCTGGCGGGCTACACGAGCCTATCGGTCATGTGGATCCGCGACATGCCCCAGCGGTGTGCGACGACATCCAAATCGGCGTCCATTCCCAGCTTCGCGAGCTGCCCCGCCTGCGCCGAAGCGCATCAGCCAAGGGGCGATCGCCGGCGTTCGTCGCAGACAGCAGCCATCTCGATACGCTGTTCGGCAGCACCCAGCCTGCGCGCGGAAAGCATCTGAAAGACGGTACCCACCGGACGCCGATCCAGGCTCAGGAAATAACGGAGGCTCCCGAGCACGTCAAGATCAATCCAACACGCCTGTTCGTCTCGACCGGTCCGGCACTGAAGACGCTGCATCGTCTCGATCCAGCCAAGCTATCCAACGATCTCGGGCTGAGCGAGGACGCCATCGATCGCATCAGGAGCACCCCGACGTTCCGCGGACAGACTGCAACCGACGTCCCGCCCAGTACGCCACTGGCTCAGCGCCTGCGCCTGGACGATCTGCGCGACAAGAAGGTGGAGTACAAATGGAACATCGCCAGCAATGGCAGCTTGGTCATCGGCGAAGGGCATCCTGGCGTGGTCCTGGACGAGCCGATGACAAGCAAGGACGCGCGCAAGAAGAAACAGCCGTACGCGCAAGGCCATGTCACCCTCGTGGGCGGCCAACCATGGAACAAGACCCCCTGGCAGGAAAATCGCCGGATACCGGAGGCGCGCATCAGCGGTACCCTGTACTACAACACGGACGGCGAGCTCTGCATCGATAACGATTCGGGGCGATTCAGCGAATATGCCGACCGAACGTCAGACCATCTTGAAAACGTTGCCAAGCTCTTTCAGCACTACGGTCTGCCGGTCACGCCGGAATGGAAAGCAAAGAAACAGATTCCGTTGCAGCGTGTGCCCGCCGGGGCGGCCATCGCGTCACCGAGCCCGGCAGAGAAAGGCGAAGCGGCGCATCCTGACCCAAGCGGTGAATGATCCACCGGCCACGCGCATCGCCATGACGGCTCGCAGCGTGCGGTCACCGCCGCACGCTGCACACGCGATGAGTTCCGCACCGATCGCTCAACGCTGCCGGTTCCCGCGGCGTTTGACTGCATAGCCAATGGCCAGGAGCAGGAACCACACCGGGCTGGCCAGCAATGCCTGACGCGTGTCGTCCTGCAGGGTGAGCAGCACGATGACGAAGGCGAAGAATGCCAGGCAGACGTAGCACATCAGCACGCCGCCGGGCATCTTGAACGCCGAGGCGGCGTGCTGCTCCGGGCGCTTGCGGCGGTAGGCGATGTAGGCGCACAGGATCAGCGACCACACGAACATGAAAAGCACCGCCGACAACGTGGTGACCAGCGTAAACGCAGTGACCAGGTTGGGAATCAGATACACCAGCATCGCGCCCAGCAGCAGGCACAGGCAGGAAAACAGCAGGCCGCGCGCCGGCACCGCCGCGCGCGACAGCTTGGCAAAGCCTTTGGGCGCATGCTGTTCTTCGGCCAGGCCGTAGAGCATGCGGCTGGTGGAAAAGATGCCGCTATTGGCCGAGGAGGTGGCCGAGGTCAGCACCACGAAGTTGATCAAACTCGCCGCCGCCGGCACGCCGGCCAGCACGAACAACTCCACGAACGGGCTCTTGTCGGCCACCACCTGTCGCCACGGCGTCACCGCCATGATGGCGATCAGCGCAAGCACATAGAAAATCAAGATGCGCACCGGGATCGAGTTGATCGCCTTGGGCAGGTTGCGGCGCGGATCGGCGGTTTCTGCAGCCGTGGTGCCGACCAGCTCGATACCGACGAAGGCGAACACCGCAATCTGGAAGCCGGCAAAGAACCCGCCGATGCCCATGGGGAACATGCCACCGTCGTTCCACAGATTCGACAGCGAGGCCACGTTGCCCGACGGCGAACGGAAGCCCCAGGCCACCAGCCCGGCGCCGGTGATAATCAATGCGGCAATGGCGATGATCTTGATCAGCGCAAACCAGAATTCCATCTCGCCGAACAATTTCACCGTGACCAGATTCAGGCTCAGCAGCAACAACACGCACAAGATCGCGGGAATCCACGGCGCCAATCCCGGAAACCAGAACTGCGCATAGGCCGCAATGGCAATGACATCGGCAATGGCGGTGATGATCCAGCAAAACCAGTACGTCCACCCGCAGAAAAACCCGGCCCACGGCCCGAGTAGGTCGGTGGAAAAATCGATGAACGACTTGTATTCCAGATTGGAAAGCAGCAGTTCGCCCATTGCGCGCATCACGAAGAACAGCATCGCGCCGATGATGAGATAGACGAACAGGATCGACGGCCCGGCCAGACTGATCGTCTTGCCAGAGCCCATGAACAGGCCGGTACCGATCGCCCCGCCGATGGCGATCAACTGCAGGTGGCGATTGGACAGGCTGCGTTGCAGATGATCGGGCACGGACGGGTCAGACATGGGCACGGCACCGGCAAGTGAACAAGCCGTCAAAAATACGAGATCGCGCCGACGCATACCAGGGGTTTGCGCCGCGGCAACCGCAAGGGCATGGATGCGCCAGCGCATGGTGGGCAGCTCGCCCCATCATGGTGCGTCGGTGGTGGCGTGTAGACACCCACTGTCGAGACAAGCACCGAACGCGTGGGCGCTGTGCGCATTGGGCACCCGGGTACCCAGTCGCTGCGCATCGGACAGCTGGCTCGCGCCCGCCTGATTCGCCAACTCGTGCCGGTCGGAACTGCGCTGACGGATCGCTTGCCGCAATGCCCGTTGTCGCCAGGTCATCGCCGGGGCAGCAAGGCAGTGCACGGCATTGATGACGACGCCAACAGCACCACATGCAATAGATCAAGCCTGCAGCCGCGCCTCAGATCACAACATGGCGCCGCTAGCGCTGCCCCATTGCAGCGCAGCCGCACGCGGCATGCACTTGCCATGCTCCCGCCCGCTTTCCCGACCGCACGCGTGACAAGCAACGTCGAGCGCACAAGACGGAGGACGAGCACGCAGAGACACGACGCCAGGCGAAAAAATGGCCAACAGGAAGCAGGGACAAACGCGACACTGACCTACTCTTCGTTGGCGCTACTATCAAGAGAACAAAACGCGGTACAGGCGTGGACGCCCGTGTCTTGAAAGACACGCGCCGACAAGTGGGACCGGCATGCGACGTGCTGTCACGGTGACGGCAGGTAGAGCTCATACCAGCGCAGTCGCACCGTCAGTACTCAACCACCCGCAAGGCCGCCGCCTACCCGCCCCGGCAGCGCTCCGTCGTCCTCCTGCTCCGGGTCGCCCACCTCATCGTTCAGGCCACCGCGTTGCGGCGGCTGTTCTTCCAGCGGCGTGTCTTCTTCGTTGGTATCGGGATCGGGCGTGCCATGTGCCAGAACAGCGGCGTCGGCGTTGGTCATGGTGCGCGCGGTGCGTGGATTCAGATGCATGAGCAGCTCCGATGGAATTCGACAGGAGCGTTAACGCTAGGCTGCATCGCGCTACTCCGCCGTGAGCCTGCAATGAGCCTGCGTGACATGCTGTTGACGTGGCGCAGTCGGCATGGCGCGAATGATCACACTCGACATCGCACGGCGCACAAGGCCCTCTTGCGCGGTCGCGCATCCACAACCGCAGACGGCCACGTCCAAGCCGGTAAGCAAGCCTGACCTGGCGCGCATGCGACGCCTTGCAGCGCAGGCCGCCGCAGCCACCGCTATCATGCCCAGACCTCGCCGAGACCATGCCATGCGCCATCGCATCTGCCTTGCATTGTTGTTGAGCTGCGGCACGGCGCACGCCGCCACACCGGCGTCGCGCCTGGATGCGGTGCTGCAATCGGGGGTGCTGCGCGTATGCACCACCGGCGACTACCGTCCCTATTCGTTGCTGCGCGGCGACGGGCAGTTCGAAGGCAGCGACATCGACCTGGTGCAGTCGCTGGCCGCCAGCCTGGACGCACGCGTGCGCCTGGTGCGCACCAGCTGGCCGCAACTGATGCCGGACTTGCTGGCCGACCGCTGCGATATCGCGGTCGGCGGGATCTCCGTCACCTTGCAGCGGCAACGCCAGGCCAGCTTTAGCGCGGTACTGGATGTGGACGGCAAGATTCCACTGGTGCGCTGCGCCGACCAGGCGCGCTACCGCAGTCTGGAACAGCTCAACCGGCCGGAGGTGCGCCTCATCGAACCACCGGGCGGCACCAACGAGGCTTTCGCGCACCGCCAGTTACCGCAGGCCACGTTGCGGCTGTTCGCCGACAACACCACCATCTTTCAGGAACTGCTGGCGCATCGCGCAGACGTCATGATCACCGACGCCTCCGAAGCGCTGTATCAGCAGGCAAGGCTGCCAGGCCTGTGCGCCATCGCACCGGAGCAACCGCTGCAATACAGCGAAAAAGCCTTCCTTCTCCCGCGCGACGACCACGCCTGGAAAGCCTATGTGGACCAATGGCTGCACCTGAGCAAGGCCAGCGGCGACTATCAACGCATCGTTGAAGGCTGGCGGCAGCCGCGCTGAATGAGCCGGGATTAGGGATTCGAAAAGCAGCAAAGCTGCACGTCAAGTCGACTAACGCTGTTACAAATCCCCAATCCCGACTCCCCAATCCCCGCCGTCAAACAATCTTGGTTCGCCGCCACCAACGCGACACCTGTTCCTCGCGCACCAGGGTGAACAGACCGGCGCCCAGGATCAGCGCGATGCCCACGGCCATCGGCCAGTCCAGATGATCGTGAAACAGCAGGTAGCCGAAGGCGATGGCCCATAGCATCTGGCTGTATTGGGTCGGTGCGACAAGGCTGACCGGGGCCATGCGCGTGGCGTACATCATGCAGATGGCAGCCAGCCCGGCGAGCAAGCCGTAGCCGGCCAACAAGCCCCACTGGGACAGCGTGGGCCAGACGAAGCTCGGCAACATCATGATCCCGCCCATCACCAACGGGCCAATCACGCCAGCGCCGTACAAGGTCAATCGCTTCTCGCTATGCCCTGCCATGCGCAAGGCGATCACCGAGATGGCGCCGACCAGGCCGCACACGATGGCCGCCACATGCCCGTGGGTGAGATGACGAAATCCAGGGCGCAGCACGATCAACACGCCGATGAACCCGACGATCACCGCCGACCATCGCCGCCAATGCACTTCTTCCTTGAGGAAGATCACCGACAGCACAGTGACGAAGATCGGCATCAGGAAGATCAGCGCGAATGCTTCGGCCATTGGCAAGGTGGTGAAGGCGATCACCGAGGTGAGATTGCCGATGGCGCCGGTGAGCGCACGCAGCAGCCACAGTGCCGGCTGCTTGGCCATCACCAGCTCGCGCAGCTGGTCGTCGGGCTTTTTCAGGAACTGCACCGCCAGCAGCATCAGCAGCGCGCCGAGAAACAGCACTTCATAGACCGGCAGCGTGCCCTCGAGCAGTTTCACGAACGCATCGCTGATCGAATAGGCCGCATAGCAGGCGAACCCCAACAACACACCTTTCAGCATTGCCCACACTCCACGGTTGACGCCGATCCGACGAGGTGTCGATACGGACTGCCTGCAGTATGCGTTGCAGCGTGTGTCAGCGAAACGGCGCGGGCAGTCGACCTCGGTGGCGAGCGCATGGTGGTGGCCCGGCAGCAGATGCCGCAACAGGTCGGTTACGATGCCGCTCCCTTCCTTGCAGCGGTGCGGCACGTGCCGCACGCCGCACACAGAGCTGTCAGCCGTGCCCCACTACTCCGGCCCCCTACTCGTTCTCGCCGATGCCCAAGCCCTGCTTGCCGCGCGCGGCAGTGGTCTGACTCACTGGACCGGCTCGCTCGACCTGGGCCGCAGTACCGACACTGCCCAGCTCGATGCACAGACCTGGCAATGGCGCGGCCGCGGTTATCCCTATCCGGGCAAACTCAAGGAGCGCACGCTGTACTTCTGGGATGGCGAGGATTTCGCGCCGATCTCGCGCTACAGCGGCGCATTGATCAAGCTGGTGCCCACCGAATGGGGCGCGCCCACGTTCGAGATCGATGGCATCAAGATGCTGCCGTCCGCGCAACTATCCCCATTCGAGGATGCGCGGCGCAAGGTGGCGCTGGTGGATCCGCGCGGCAAGATCGTGCTGGACACCTGCGGCGGCCTGGGCTACTTCGCCGCCTGCTGCCTGGAGGCCGGGGTCGCGCAGCTGCTCTCGTTCGAAAAGAATGCCGACGTGCTGTGGCTGCGCACGCTCAACCCGTGGTCGCCAGATCCGCAGGGCGCCGCTGCCGGCGGGCGTTTGCAGCTGACCCATGCCGATATCGCGCAGCACATCGCCACGCTGGCCGACGATTCGGTCGATGCCATCCTGCATGACCCGCCCCGCTTCGGCATTGCGGGCGAGCTGTATTCGCAGGTTTTCTACGGTCAGCTGGCACGCGTGTTGCGCCGAGGCGGGCGGCTGTTTCATTACACCGGCGCGCCGAACAAGCTCACCAGTGGGCGCGATGTGCCCAACGAAGTGAGCAAGCGCCTGGCCAAGGCCGGCTTCACCACGCAACTTGCCCTGGATGGCGTGCTGGCGAGCTTGCCTGCACGGCGCTGAGTGGCGCCTCCACGCCATTGACGCTGGCGATACGGCCCGCGCGATCATCGCGTGGCGAATGCAAGACGGCGTGCACTCGCGGCACGCATGCGCACTGCATGATCACGCGAGGCCGGCATGACGGTTACCGCGGCGGTTGCAGCGTGCCGCCGGCGGGATCTGCGATACTGCCGCGCCCTCGACACGGACGTTGCATGCGCGCCCATTTGATCATTGCCCTGCTGGTCTGGCTACTGCCGGTCACTGCGACACCAACACACGCGCAGACGGCATCGGCAAGCGCAGCATCGCAGCCGATGTCGGAAGTGACCACGCGCTATCCGGTGACCACCGCAACGGTGGGCGGGCGTGTGATCCGCCTGGGCGAGCACCAGGGCAAGTGCGCGGTGTCGCGCGACGGCGACATCGTGGTACTGAGCATCGGTGCACCTTGCTACTTCAGCACCGATCGCCAACATGCCGCGCAGGTCCATCGCTTCCATGGCAGCGACGTCGTGCTGGTACAGCACGCGCATCCAACGTCGCGACCAGACTGGGATGTGGCCGTCTACGGGCCCATCTGCGCCTTCGAAGCGCAGGCGGTACGCGAGATCGGCGGCGTGCTGGAACCCGGCGGTGTCGCCGGTTCCTGGCATTGCGACCCGACCGTGGGGGCCGACCAGAAGCAGTTCGTCTACAGCTACGACACCTGGCCCAGGCACGGTGCGCGGCGACCTTCGCGCAAGCAAAAAGCGCATTGATGGTTGCGCGAGCGCCGCGGGCCGATGCGAATCCGGCCTGCTTTTGGTCAGCGCTGTTTGCCCGACACGCCGTTTGCGCCGCGCACCAGCATTTGCACGCTGCAGACGATTGCCTGCCGCCGCGCCTTAACCGCTGGGTATCGGATGGCAGCGACGTCGCATGATCGGTGGCCACGCACACGCCGGGTCATGCAGCACGAAGACTGCAATCGCCGCCAACCGTGCCATCACCGCACGTGGCGGCGCGCGCGCCAACTTGCATATGCAAACCCGCCGACGATCAGCAACGGTACGCAGCTCAGCAGTGCATCCCAGCCAACAGCAATCCAGAAGCGATGCGGGTCGCTGTCGACCAGAAAGATCCGTGCCGGCCGGCCACGAATAACGCTGACATAGCGTCCTTCGAAGACTGCCTCACCCAATAGCCAAAAACGTCCGCAACATGCGATCACCGCGATACCAACCACGCCGCGCACGAGCCAGTCGATCAGGCGTGAACTCTTGCGTTCAGAGGCCGGCGGCGGTGATGGACGAGGTGTTTTCAAGACTGAATTTCTATCCACATGGCAGCGAAGTTTACGCGCCCCCACTCAGAGCGACCAACCGCTGCGCAGTCGTCAGGTGGGCTTGGCCGTCATTCGTCACCGGCTACGGCGCTCTTGCACTGCTGTTTTTCGCCAGGCACAGGATTCCAATGCAGGACCTGCGTCAGTCGGGGATGCGGCGCTGAGTCGCAGCCCGCACACCGCTGGCGTGCACGCGCGTCGCTACTTGCGCAATCGTCAGCTACCCAGGCCGAAGATCAGGCTGCGATGCGTTGCAACGCCGGCCATCGCGCCGCCGGCTGCCGCCAACACCACCGATGCGGCCGGGTTTGCGATATCGCCACAGGCAAATACGCCCGGCACCGTCGTTGCCTGCATGGCGTCCACAGCGAGAAGGCGACCGAAAGGCCCCTCGCTGGTGGCACATCCAAGTTGCCTCACCAACGGGCTGATCTCGGTCTGGGTGGTGATGAACACCCCGTCCAACGCGAACCTCTGGCCGTCGTGCAGCACCAGCTCCAGCGCATCGCCCTCGCCTTGCAGCGCCGCCACTGCGCCGGTCACCACATGCACCGCGCGCGTCTCCAGTTGCGCCCGCTGGGATTCGTCCGGCACCAGCGTGTCGTTCAAGAACAGCCAAGTAGGGCCCCAATCCGGCAGCATGGCGGCTTGATGCGCAGCAAGCGCAGAGGTCGCGATCACACCGATGCGCCCCTGCTGCAGTTCGTAGCCATGGCAATACGGACACACGAACACCTGCCTGCCCCAACGTTCGGCCAGACCGGCCAGCGCAGGGAGACGATCGACCACCCCCATGGCCAGAATCAGCCGGCGGGTGGCATGCACGCTGCCATCGGCAAAGACGACCTCGAACGCATCCGCCTGCCCGCGGACCTGGACGACCTCGCCATCAGCCCACTGCACGCTGGAATACGACAGCACCTGCGCACGCGCCTCATCGGCGATGCGCGCGGGCGATGCGCCATCGCGGCCCAGCAAGCCATGCGAGGTTTCGGCAAAACGATTGCGCCGCCGGCCGCTGTCCACCAGCAAGACGCGGCGTCGCGCCCGCGCCAACTGCAAGGCGGCTGACAGCCCTGCATAACTGCCGCCAATGATGATCACCTCGTGCTGCATGGTCGCTCCTGGGTGCCGCCACCGATTAATGCATCTTTCGATGTTACATTAATCGACGGCGGAGACACCACGGGTATCGCGCCGCGCATCCAGTGACGTGATTCAGCGCTGCCGCGTGCGCTTGCCCGCCGCGTTGCCGCCAGATGGCGCCCTCGCGCTGCACAAGGCATCGAACTCGCTCGCCAGTGCGGCAAGCGTCACCGTGCCCAGGCGCTGCAACAGCAGCGCTTCGGCGTGGGCCAGCGCATCGGCGATTGCCGCATTGACCACACGCTCCACCCCACATTGCGGATTCGGGTGATCGGCACCGATCGCGAACAGGTGCGGGCCGCCAACCGCGCGATGCACATCCAGCAGCGTCACCTGCGCAAGATCGCAGCCGATCTGCCAACCGCCGTTGTGCCCGCGGCTGGATTGCACATAGCCGGCACTGCGCAGCCCGGCCATGGTCCGGCGCACCACCACCGCATTGGTCGACAGCATGCTGGCGATCTGCTCGGAGGTCATCGGCTGCGGGCTTCTGGCCATGTGGAGCAACACGTGCAACATGCGGGAAAGGCGGCTATCGGTGCGCATGCGGTCCTGGGTGGTTCGATCGGTTCACGGCAACCAGCGGTCGCCATCGGCCGGCAGATTGTGCCGCAGCATCGCCTCGATGTCGCAGCGCGGGTGCGTGCACCAGGATCAGCACACCGCCCATTGATCGCGCCCAGCGGTCTTGGCGGCGTACAGCGCAAGATCGGCCTGGCTCAGCAACACATCCAGCCCGGTGTCGGCGACGATGCGCACCGCGCCCATGCAAAAGCGCACCGGTTGGTCGGGCGGCAGGCCGGCGATGTCGATCGCTGCCACCGCACTGCGCAGGCGCGTAAACACCGCGGGAATCTCCTCTTCGCCACAGCCCGGCAGCACCAGCAGGAATTCTTCGCCGCCCAGGCGGCCCAGGCGATCCTGCGCGCGCAAGGCGAGCCGGGACGCACTGGCCAGTGCCTTGAGCACCGCATCGCCGGTGGCGTGCCCATGCACGTCATTGATCTGCTTGAAGTGATCCAGATCGATCAATGCCAGCATGCCCGGCGTGTGCGAGCGCAAGGCCTGCTCGATCTGCTGCTGCGCCTCGGTGCGAATGGCGCGCCGGTTGGGCAGGCCGGTGAGTTCATCGCGCATCGCCAGCCGCGACAACTGCCGCCGGTGCCGTGCGCCGAAGGCCAGCACCACCAGTGCACCGAGCAGCAACAGGCAGGCCGCGCACAACGCGATCCACAGTGTCCGCTGGCCCGCTTCGCGCGCCTGCAGTGCCAGCTGCGCGGTCTCGCTGCGGCGGCGCCGCTCGGCCGTTTCGGCACCGCGACGTGCGTCTTCGTAGCGCGCCTGCAACCGCAACATCACCGTATCGCGCTGGCGGTCCAGGCTCTGCGCGCGCAGCGCGTTGGCGCGTTGCAGTTCCTGGTAGGCCTCTGCATGGCGGCCGCGGAATGCCAGCGCCTGGGCGATCGCGTCCACCAGTTGCGCACGACGGTTCAAGGTCAGGTTGGGATCGTCCGCGGCCTTGGCGGCGACGATTTCGGCGTCCAGGCCCTCAGCCTTCAACGCGATCAAGGCCTGCAGCAAGACGGCATGACACGCCGCAACGCGCCCGATATTGCCTTGCTGCTGCATCAACGGCAGGGCTTCGCGCGCCATCGTCAATGCAGAAGCGGCATCGCCGGTTTCGATCAGGGCTTCGCTGGCGCTGGTCAGCGCCGCAGCCACGCCGGCCTGGTCGCGCAGTTCGCGGCTGAGCGCCAAGGCGCGCCTGAAATGCAGCAGCGCCGCTTCGGGTTGCCTGGTTGCCAAGGCAGTGCCGAACTCGTATTCGATCAGACTGCGCTGGAAGCGCGCCGGCTGGTCGTGCAGGCGTGAAAGCGCACGCTGCAGATAGTCTTCGGTTTCGCTGTCTTCGGCGGGCCGACCACCGACGCGGCTGGCCAATGCGCCCAGTTGCGTCAACGCATCCAGCTCCAGCCCCAGGAGTTTTTCGCGCGCCGCACATTGATAGCTGGCCTGCGCCGCACTCCAGGATTCATCGCTGCTGCCGGAGGCGAGCATGCTCCACATGTCGACCGCCTCGACTTCGCACAGCAGATCGTTGCGGCCCAGCGCGCTGGCCCGTTGGCGCAGCGCTTCCAGCCGCGCCACCATGACGCGATTGGGGTTTTCGCGCACGTCGCTGAGCGCCTGCACGATATCCAGCCACAGCTGCGCCTGCGAGGTGCTGCCGTGCAGCTGGTCGAGCTTTCCGCGCGCCTGCGTCAGCGCCACCTGGCGGCGTTCGCTGTCTTCCAGCGAAATAAGCACGCGCGCCTGCGCCAGCAAGGCCCAGAACTCGGCCTCCACGTCGTGGTCGCCGCTAGCCCGCTGCAGTGCGCCCTGTGCGATCTGCAAGGCGACCACCGGGTCGTCGATGGTCGCCGCTTCGATCGTCTTCCACGGCTGAGGCTGCGCCGACGCCATGCCACTGCCCAGCAGCAAGGCAAACGCAGCGAGCCCATGTCGCCACCGGACCACGCACATGCTCATCGCGTCATCACGTCGAGGACGGGCCGCAGCGTGCGCACGCCAAGCCGATGCCATCTGCGCATACGTGGCGGCTTGCTGGTTGCTGCGGCATTTCAAGCACTCCCACGGTTGGATGGCGATGGAATCCAGCGGAATTTCAGGCCAAACGCCCATTTCCCGATGTGATGCGACTGTCATGATGACCAACGCACACGACAGCGCACGTGATCGACGCAAGCGGTCGCGTTCGTTATCGGCCCAGGGGGGCCACTCTTGAATCCGGATGACGGGAGAGCCCAGCACATCGCATGGGCGCGCAGACGGCAGCCAGACCCGCATCGTCGCCTGGCTATCGCGCGATGCGCCTGAGGCACGGCGACACGCAGTCCACCCCATCTGCTCGATCGCCTGCCATCGCGATGCGACGAGACGGCAACCCCACGCGCCGGTGGGTGAAGCTCCCCCGGCGCGGCCGCGTACACTGCCGCACGGCAGCTGCCGCCCCTCGATCTTCCGGAGACGCCGTGATCTCACACCTGCCCCGCGCGCTCACCCTGCTCGCCATCGCCTTGCTGTCGGCCTGCGCCACACAGGCCCCGCGTGCCCCGCAACGCTCGCCCGATGCGGTCAAGGCCGATATCGCGCAGCGCCTGCCGGCAACATTGCCCGACCGCGCCGGCTGGGCCCGCGATGTGTATGTGGCGCTGTCCTCGCAGGCGTTGGACACCAGCGCCGAGCACATCTGCGCAGTGCTGGCGGTGACCGAGCAGGAATCGACTTACCAGGCCAATCCGGTCGTGCCCAACCTGGGCAAGATCTCGCGTGCCGAGATCGACCGCCGCGCCAGCGCGCATCACATTCCCGGCTTCATGGTCGATGCCGCCCTGCGTCTGAGTTCGCCGGATGGGCGCAGCTATGCCACGCGCATCGCTGCCGCGCGCACCGAACAGGAACTGAGCCGCATCTTCGAAGACTTCACCGGCAGCGTGCCGCTGGGCGCGCGGCTGTTCGACGGATTCAACCCGGTGCATACCGCCGGGCCGATGCAGGTGAGCATCGCCTTCGCCGAGCAGCATGCGCAGCGCTACCCCTACCCGCCCGGCGATTCGATCCGCCACGAAGTCTTCAGCCGCCGTGGCGGGCTGTGGTTCGGTACCCAGCATCTGCTGGGCTATCCCGCCAACTACGACGCGCTGCTGTACCGCTTCGCCGATTTCAACGCCGGCTGGTACGCCAGCCGCAATGCCGCCTTCCAGGCCGCGCTGAGCAGGGCCAGCGGCATCGCGCTAGCCCTGGACGGCGACCTGCTCACGCCGGGCGCCAGCCTGGATGCGCCCGGCAGCACCGAGCGCGCCGCACGCAGCCTGGGCAGCCAGTTGGCGATGAGCGACCGCCAGCTCCGCCGCGCACTGGAGGCCGGCAACACCGCAGATTTCGCCGACTCCGACCTGTATCGCCAGGTGTTCGCGTTGGCAGAGCGCAGCGCCGGCAAGCCGCTGCCGCGTGCCGTGTTGCCCGGCATCACCCTGGAAAGCCCAAAGATCACCCGCACGCTCACCACCGCGTGGTTTGCGCAGCGGGTGAACGAACGCTGGAAGCGCTGCATGAGCAAGTAGACGAGCGGGCCACCGCGCTGCCGGCGCTGCGCTCTGTCGCCTCATTCGGTGCTCAGGCGATTGGTCAACACATCGCCGACAACCGGGCCGTCTTCCACCTTGCCATCGCTGCCGCGTTGATACCTGATGCCGGCACGACACGCGGCGAGGTCCATCTCCCATACCCAGCCAACCAGGGCACGCCCTATGCCTGGTGGCGAGCGTAGCGGCATGTTCATGCGCAGGCCATCGTCCTGGCCGCGGTCCAGCGTGCACATGACGGTGCCGGCGCCGTCGTCTTCAGCGTCCGGGTCGACCTCGTCCACATGGGTGATGGTGGCGATGATCGCCTCGGCATTCACCTGTTGCTGCAACACGTGTGGAAGATCGGCAAGCGGTGGCGCGGCGCGCCCGCCGGATGGCTCCGGGACGAACGCATCGGTCAACCTCACCTTGCGGAAGTAGTACTCGCTGCGTCCGAGTGTTTTCGAGCCCTCCATGGCCGTTGCCATGTCTGCCAGTTCGTCGGTGCGCAGCAGGAACATCTCCGTACCCGAGCGCATGACCAGCAGTTGCGCATCGTTGGCATCGCTACCGCTCGAATCACGGCGCAAGCGGATGTCCAGGGTGAGGTAGCGATCGCCCATTTCGGTCTGCGTCACCTCAAAGCGCCCCGAATACGCACGCACATCGGTACGGGCATGGCTGCGATGATCGATCTTCCAGAACAGCAGGCGATACTGCCCGCCGGGTTCCAGTGACAGCATGCGATGCCAATCGATATAGGACGACAGGTACAGGCCGTGCAGGTCGCCGCTCGCCTGTGGTTGCTGGAAGATGCCCTCGAACACAGGGCGCTGCTCTGCAGGCAATGCATCGGCAATGGTCGCGGGCGCGTCGGCCACGGGTGCGGGGGCATCGACAGCGTCGCGCAGCCGGGTGTGCAGCGCCAACGCATCGACCTTGTCGACCCGCAGCATCTGCATCGAGAGCAGCAGTTGGTCGATCTGGTAGACCTCGCCCGCAGCGAGTGGGCCGCACTCCTTGCGCGCGGCGGCAAGCCGGGCCGATGGAATCAGGGAATCGCAGAACGCCGCATCGCAGAGGGACTGGTTGAAGAAGTCCTCGAGGTTCCAGCTCAGATCGCCGGTGGCTTTGGAGACCGGATCCACATAGACCACGTCTTCGTCGGTGGCAGTGAGCTTGCGGTAGTACAGCAGTGCGCCGAAGGGCGTGAGCGCGATCGGAATACGCTGTACTGCGTCAGGTGGCGAGACGATCCAGCGATCCAGCACCGGCTGCCAGTGCCGGGGGTCGATCAGCGCCAATTGCATGCGTCCATAATGCCCCAGCCCTTTTTTACGCCATAGCTCGAGCAGACTGGCAGGCAGCACTGGCGCATATGCGGCAATCAGATCCATGGCGGCAGGCTGCGTCCTGACTGGCGGATGCGCCTTGAGGAAGGGGGACAGTGCCAAGCGGCGAAACCAGGACATCAGGCGGCCTCCAGTCAACATTGCGTGCGTGCAACACCCCATATCGTGCCGCATGGCCATGCCGGGGCACGGGAGAAGCGTAGTTCATCGCGGAAGGGCACGTCGTCGGTGGCTGATCGCGCAGCGGCGCACGTGCGGGCCGTGGGTGTCTTCGCCCACGATGGCGATGGCGATGGAGATCGACCCCGCGCCGCCACGCAGCGGTGGTGCAGGGCCTGGGTGATCCGCTGGGCAACCGCTCGATTGCCGGCCCGCTTTCTCGGCCACGCGGCGTCCGTTGCGAGCCGGGTGCGGCTCGCAACGGACGCCACCACGCGGGCACGACTTCTGGCAGAGGCGCCCAGCCCACGTGGCGGGTAGCATCGGACGGTCGCGCCGACCGCATTGCGCGCTCCTTTCATCCCGGAGAATCTTCATGCCCACCACCCCGTTGCCGCTGCGGCACCTGTGCCTTGCCGTCGCCCTGGCCGCTCTGCCGGCACTTGCCGGCGCGCAAGCCCCTGCCGTCACCGAGGCCGACTACGCGCGCGCCGAACGGCTGATCAGCTATGCCGCACAGCCACTGGTGGACCACGCCCTCACCCGCATCGACTGGCTGGATGCCACGCACGTGGCGTATGTCGATCACGATGCCAAGGGCAACCGGCTGCTGCAGCTGGACACCAGCACCGGCAAGACCGCACCGCTCTTCAAACAGGCTGCGCTGGTTGCTTCGCTCAACAAGCTATTGAAGACCGGCGACAAGCCGCTCAAGGCCAACACCTTCGCACCGGTGGTCAAGGTCACCGCCGATGGTCGCTACCGCCTCAACGTGCGCGACACCGCCGTGGTCTGCGATGCGCGTGCGCGTTGCAGCAAGCTGTACGCCAAGGACAAACCGGAACCGGGCGTGCTGTCGCCGGACAAGCGCAGCGAAGCCTTCATACGCGACTGGAACCTGTGGATACGCGATCTTGCCAGCGGCCAGGAAACCCAGCTCACCCGCGATGGCGTGGAAAACTTCGGTTACGCCACCGATAACGCCGGCTGGCAGCACACCGACAATGCCATCTTGGCGTGGTCGCCGGACTCCCGCAAGATCGCCACCTTCCAGCAGGACCAGCGCAAGACCGGCGACATGTACCTGGTCAGCACCAAGCTGGGACATCCGGAACTGCAGGCGTGGAAATATCCGCTGGCCGGCGACAAGGACGTGACCATGATCGAGCGCGTCATCATCGACGTGCCCACCCGCAGCGTGCTGCGCCTGAAAACACCGCCGGATCAACATCGCTCCACGCTCTGCGACGACGTGAGTTGCTCGCCTGGCCTGTGGGACGACGTGAAGTGGGCACCGGACAGCAAGACGCTGGCATTCGCCTCCACCTCGCGCTTCCACAAGCAGACCTGGTTGCGTATTGCCGATGCCAGCACCGTCGCGGTGCGCACCGCCTTCGACGAAACCGTCAAGACCTATTACGAAAGCGGCCAGGTCGCCGCCAACTGGGCGTATCTGCCGGCCAGCAACGAGGCGGTGTGGTTCTCCGAACGCAGCGACTGGGGCCAGCTGTATCTCTACGATCTGGCCACCGGCAAACCCAAGCGCGCCATCACCACGGGCGAAGGCAACGTCACCGAATTGCTGCGCGTGGACCCGGTCACGCGCACCGCATGGTTTGTCGGCGTCGGCCGCAGCGCAGGCGTGGACCCGTACTACCAGCAGCTGTGGAAAGTCAGCCTGGATGGCGGCGATCCGGTGTTGCTCACGCCCGAACCGGCCAATCACAACATCGCGCTGTCGCCCGACGGTGCACGTTTTGTCGACACCTATTCCACCTCGGTCACGCCGCCGGTCACGTTGCTGCGCGAAGCCGGCGACGGCCGCACCGTCAGCACCCTTGCGACAGCCGATATCACCCGTCTCAAAGCCGCGGGCTGGGTGCCGCCCGAGCCCATCACGGTGAAGGCACGCGATGGCAAGACCACGTTGTACGGTTTGATGTTCAAGCCCGCCAATTTCGACCCGACCCGCAAGTATCCGGTCATCGATTACGTCTACCCGGGCCCGCAGACCGGCTCCGTACGCGGGCGTAGTTTCCTCGCCGGCCATGGCGACAACCAGTCGCTGGCCGAACTGGGCTTTATCGTCATTGCCATCGATGGCATGGGCACGCCGTGGCGCTCCAAGACCTTCCACGACACCTGGTACGCCGACATGGGCGACAACACCTTGCCCGATCAGGTCGCCGGCTTGAAGGAGCTGGGTCAACGTTATGCCTGGATCGATCTGGATCGCGTCGGCATCTGGGGCCATTCCGGCGGCGGCAACGCCTCGACCGGCGCGATGCTGCGTTATCCGGATTTCTTCAAGGTGGCCTGGTCGGAAAGCGGCAACCACGACAATCGCGGCTACGAAGACGATTGGGCCGAGAAGTATCACGGCGAGCACATCGTCAACACCGACGGCACCTCCAATTACGACGACCAGGCCAACGCCAATCACGCCAGCAAGCTCAAGGGCCGGCTGATGCTGGTGCACGGCACCCTGGACGACAACGTGCCGCCGTACCTCACCTTGCTGGTGGCCGATGCCTTGATCAAGGCCAACAAGAACTTCGACATGCTGATGCTGCCCAACGCCAAGCACGGCTACGGCGATCTCACCCCGTACGTCACCCGCCGTCGCTGGGATTACTTCGTGCAGTACCTGCTCGGTGCGACCCCGCCGGCGCAGTATCAGATGCAGCCGATGCCGGCCAATTGAGCGGCGTACAGGCGGTACGGTGGCCGCTGCTGCGCCATGTCCGCAGCTAAAGCGTCATCGCGCCTAGGCGCCGCACCACATGTGTCATCCGGTTAGACCCGGATGACACGGCGGCCACTCGCTTGGCCGTACTGCCACCCAAGTGCTTCCTCAAAAACGCCAGCACGCGCGTGTCGTACCCGCGTCGATGCGGCTCGATGAAGAACCCGTGGCCCTCGTTGGGGAAGTACAGCGATTACGCGGGCATCCTTGAGTGCGCACTCCATCCGTTGGGTGTGTTCGACCGGCGCGCTCGTCCTTGCCACCGGCCATAAGAAGCACCGGCATCTTGATCGGATTGGCCGGTGTCAGCGGCGAACGTGCTGCCAGGGGGCTGCGCGCGCCGGGCGCGCAACGGTTCAGTGCGCAACAGGTTGCCGCTGGCCCAGCAAGCCCAGACGCCGGAACCACATCTCCAGCGGCACCGTCACCAGCGGCGGCAACGCCGCCAGCAGACTCAAGGCCCATGCCCACCACGGCCAGCGCAGCCGCAGTGCGGCAATCATGCTGACCGCGACATAGAACAGGAACGCCGCGCCATGCAGGCGCCCGAATACCCAGACCACGAGCTCGGTGCTCTGCAGCCCATACTTCAGAAACATGCCGACCAACAATCCGGCCCAGGGCAGCCCTTCGAAAAATGCAGCCAACGCAAACAGACGGCCGATCGGCGACAACGCAGAAGACACACGCATACAACACTCCAGACGGACAGGGATTGCCGCGACGCGATGGCGGCGGCGACGCCCGCTGGCAAGGCCAGTCTACAGTCCAACCCAACGACACTGAGGTTAAATGGCCAGGCAAGCGCATGCGCCTTGCGACCGATGCGCGTGATACGTGCCCAGTGCCCACATGCGTTTGGCACCGCCGCCGCACATCCCGGCGATAATGCCGGCTCCGTCGTCCTCAAGCCTCGCACCATGCGCATCGCACTGCTGTTGTTCCTGCTGGTCGCCTTATTGCCCGCCACGGCGCTGGCGCTGAAGGTGCGCGATGGCGATCTGCTGTTCGTCACTGCGGCGCACACTGGCCTCAGCGGCGCCATCGACGATGCAACTTCCACCCAGGGGCAACCCAGCTTCGACCATGTCGCGCTGGTGGCGCATGCAGGCGACGTTGCGGTGGTGCTGCATGCCGACGAATACGGTTCGCGCGAGCAACCACTGCAGGCATTCATCGATGAGGCCACCGCCAAGCAGCGGCAGATCTTCGTGTATCGGCTCACCCCCGAACATCGTCCTGCCATCCCCGATGCCATTGCCCAGGCACGGCGCATGCTTGGCAAGCCCTACAACGACACTTACGTGCAGGACGACAACCGCTATTACTGCTCGGATTTCATCGAGCGCGCCTTCCGCGCGCATCACGTGTTCGCCCTGCAACCGATGAACTTCAAGAACCTGCAGACCGGCAAGATTTCGCCATACTGGATCGATTTCTACCGCAGCAAGGGCATGCCTGTGCCGCAGGACATGCCGGGCACCAATCCGAACGATATGGCCACGACGGCGGCGTTGACCTCGATGGGTCGGCTGAACTAAACGCCGCGTGCCGATGTCCCCAGACGATTCCGGGGTGACCCTGCAGGAGACTGCTTTGAAGAATGCGATGTTGGCAGGATTAGGGATCGCGCTGTTGGTCGGCTGCGGCAAGGCACCAGCGCCGACGCCGGCTAAAGCAGCAACGCCGCAGGCAGCGGTCGCAGTGCGCACGCCTGCCCACGCCCCGGGCAGCCAGCGTGGCGAGGGCCACCCTTATGAGCTGGCCGATACGCAGGTCTGGGACGTACCGGATCCAGTCTCGGGGCGTCGCTATCAGGTCTTCGTCGCCCTGCCACGCGCTTATGCGGAAAATCCGCAGCGGCGTTACCCGGTGCTGTACGCCACCGACGGCGACTACGCGTTTGCGCTGGTCAAACAGATCGCACGTCGCTTGAATGGCGAAGGCCCGGCCATCGAGGATTTCATCCTGGTTGGGCTGTCCTACGCCGTCGGCGAGGAACCCATGCCCAGCCGCAGGCGCGACTATACGCCGACGCCGGAAGACGGCCCTAACGCGGCGCCGGTGGCGACCCACGGCAAGAGCGCTGCCTATATCCGCTACCTGCGCGAGCAGGTCTTGCCGTTTGTGGCCAACCACTACCGAACCGACGAACAGCGGCGCCTGTATCTGGGGCATTCGTACGGCGGCCTGCTCGGCACGGACATCCTGCTCAGCAGCCCGGAGATGTTTTCTGGCTATATCCTCGGGAGCCCGTCGTACTGGTATGGCGAACATGCCATGGTGGCGCAGGAAAAGACCTTTGCAGCCACGCATCGCGATCTGCCGGCGCAGGTGTACATGTACGTCGGTGAGTACGAGCAAGTGCGTTATCACCAGACCTACGACATGGTCATCGATACCCAGAACATGGCGCGTGCGTTGCGTGCGCGTGGCTATCCGTCGTTGCATCTCACGCTTGAGGTTCTCAACGATGAGGACCACCTGAGCATCGGGCCGCGCGGCATCACCCACGGCTTGAAGGTGTTGCTCGGGAGCAAGGCTGCCGATCGGAGCGAGCGCTGACGCAAGGCATGGCCTCGGGATATTCAAGTGCCCAAGGCAATGGCATGCACCGCAGCGGTCAGCCACGGACACCACCGGTTGCTGCGCCAGCGGTTTGCGCATGGCAGCGGCCGGCATGCGAGCACAACCGATGCGTAGCGTGCACAACATCTTGCCAACTCCCACACACGCCACGCCCTAGTCTGCGCAGATCGATGACAGCGTGCCACGCGCAGGCATTCCGCCTGCGATGGTCGAGCACATGCAGAGGTGCACATGGCTTTGATCCACTCCATCCTGATGGGCGTCGTCGCCGGCATGCGGTCGATGACGCCGCTGGCGGCCGTCGCCAATGCTGCACGCACCGGCAAGCTGCCTGCCGACAATGGTGCGCCGGCACTGCTCGCCAACCCACTGGCATCGGCCGGCATGTTGGCATTGGCTGGCGGCGAGCTGGCCGGCGACAAGATGAAGACCGCGCCCGACCGCATCGTGCTGCCCGGCATGATTGCGCGCATCGCCACAGGTGTGATCGTCGGCACTGCATTGGCGCCACGCGAACAACGCGGCATCGCCGCGCTGCTCGGTGCGACGACCGCCGTTGCCGCCGCCTATCTCACCTTCAATGCACGCATGCGTGCGATCGAGCGCTATGGCCAAACCAGCACCGGCGTGGTCGAAGACGCAATCACGGTAGGCGCGGCGACGCTGATCATGCGCGATGCGGCCAAGCGATAACGCATCTCCACGGATCCATGCATGATGCTTGAAGGCCTGCCACGGGTTGTGCAGGCCGTGCTCGCATAGCGCTCCGTCGCCGCTATCAACTCAGCAAATTATGCCTGTGACAGACCGCGTAACAGACCTTGCTCACGCCGGGCGATAGATCGCACACAGCTTGTTTCCATCAGGGTCGCGCACGTACGCCAACCACGTCGGCCCCATGCTGCTCTCACGCAAACCGGGCGGTCTTTCGATGGAAATGCCGCCGGCAGCGACCGCGCTGTCATGAAAGTGCTGCACTTGCTCCGGCGAGTCGCACTTGAAGCCAACCGTTGCACCGTTACCCGGGCTGGCGGCTTCGTCGTTGATCGGCTCGCTCACACAAAAAGTGCTGCCTGCATGCCGGTAGAACAGGCGCGTGTGCCCGCTTGCTGCCTGATTGACGAACGACGCAGGCGCACCGAAGACACCTCCTAGCACTGCATCGTAGAACGCTCGCGCACGCGCGATATCGTTCGTTCCTACCATGACATGATTGAGCATGACGTCGCCTGTTGATCGCGCGGGTGCGCAGCATACGCCACCATACCCGCTGTGCCATGTCGACCATGCGAATCAGTCGCCACGCCCATGAGGCGCATCCAGATCCAGTAGCGGCCCCATCGGGACGATACCGGTGGGGTTGATGGTGTCGTGGCTCTGGTAGTAATGCCCCTTGATGTGCTGGAAGTTCACGGTGTCGGCAATCCCCGGCATCTGGTAGAGCTCGCGCAGGAATCCAGACAGCTGCGGGTAGTCGGCAATGCGCCGGAGATTGCATTTGAAGTGCCCCACGTACACCGCATCGAACCGCACCAGTGTGGTGAACAGGCGCCAGTCGGCTTCGGTGAGCCGGTCGCCGCAGAGATAGCGTTGTGCGCTCAGGCGCGCCTCCAGCCAGTCCAGGCTTTCGAACAACGGCAACACCGCTTCCTCATAGGCCGCCTGGGTGGTCGCAAAGCCCGCCTTGTAGACCCCGTTGTTGACGGTGTCATAGACACGCGCGTTCACCGCATCGATCTGCGCGCGCAGCGGCTCCGGATAAAAATCACCGTCTGCAGCGCCAATCGCGTCGAAGGCGCTATTGAACATGCGGATGATGTCTGCCGACTCGTTGCTGACCACGGTCTTGCGCTCGCGGTCCCACAACACCGGCACCGTGACCCGGCCCGAGTAATGCGGGTCGGCCTTGAGGTACACCTCGTACAGATATTGCGCGTGATTCTCGGTGTCGCCGACCACGCCTGGCCCATCGGCGAAGGTCCAGCCGTTTTCGCGCATCAGCCAGTGCACGATGGACACGTCGATCATCGACTCCAGCCCTTTCAGGCGCCGGAAGATCAGCGTGCGGTGCGCCCATGGGCAGGCGAGCGACACATACAGGTGATAACGCCCCGAAGCCGCCTTGAACCCGCCCTGGCCATGCGGCCCGGCGCTGCCATCGCGCGTGACCCAATTGCGAAACTGCGACTGCGAGCGCTCGAACCGCCCCTCGCTCTTGCTGGTGTCATACCACCTGTCCTGCCATTTCCCATCGACCAACAGACCCATCGTGCTTTCTCCCGCCGCGACGCTCACTGGCGACCGTAGCCCAGCGATGTTGCAGGCTGCGTGAGCAGCGCGATGGTGCGCGAGCGTGGCACGCGATCACCGTGGAAGAATGCAGGCAGGCGCATCGCCCGGTGCGTGCGCCTGGCGGCCGGCAAGACGCACCTATCTTGCAATCACCGCCGTTCCCGATGGCACCATGTAGCACGCCTGCGCTTTCTTGCAGGCCTCGGCATTGAGCTCGGGGATCTGGCTGGCCAGGTACTGCTCCGGCGTCAGCCCCATGCGGTTGCGGTACGCGTTGTCGGCGTCGGCCTTGGCCTCTTGCTCCTGCTCGCGCTGCCGTTCTGCGGTGGTCGCCTCCACCAGGGTCTTGACCCGCTGTTGCTGCGCGGCAGTCAGATTCATCTGTTGCAACACATCCGGATTCGGACGTGCGCGGCCCAAGGTGATGTTCTGGATCTGGATCGGCAGGCCTTGTTCCTTGACCAAGGCACTGACGTTTTGCGTCACCGAATCGTCGATCTTCCTGGCGGTGTCCGGGTCGCTCATCATCTTGGTCATGTCGTAGCGCTTGACCTGGTCGCGCACGATGGACGCGTACTGGCTGGCCACGTTGTTCTTGAACCAATCCTGCCCAAACCTGGACAACAGCAGCGCCGGCGCAGTAATCCTGTATTGGATCTGGGTGGAGAAGTCCAACAGGATGTTGTCGCTGGAGGAAAAATCGTCGAATGCCACCTGCACGGTTTGCGGCGTCACATCCACATAGCTGGCCGACGTGGTCAGCCAAGTGTAAGTGCGCCCGGGATCGCGCACATCGTCCAGGCGGATGCCGCCCTTGCCGAAGAACAAGGGCTTATCCACCAACACGGCCTGCTGCCCCGGATCGGGCGACACAACGGTGCACGCACACAGCAAGCCGGCCAGCCCGATGGCCAGCATGGAAGTCTTCATCGATGTCCCCTTGAATGCCCCGGGCGCCAATTCGCGCCGGTGTGGCGGAAGATTACCCAAACATCCGGCCAGTCGCATCCTGCCCGCAGCTGGGGGACGTTCACCGACAGCTCGTCGCTCATGGAGCGCCCAAGGCCGCCAGCCGAGCGCGCGGCAACAGCCTGGCTGACCCGCTCAGCCGCCCGTATTGGCGCCAGCCACCCACAATCGGCGAAAATGTCCGCCTGCCGACATCCCGCCCAGCGGCCAAGCGCAGCGGCGCCCTGCCCGCCTGCTCCTGTCATCGTCTTCGCCTGCTGGCTGCCGGCCATCGTGCCTGCGTTGCCAGCCGCCCATTCCGGATCTGCCTTGAACACCAACGCCCCACCCGTGCCCAACGACGAGCTGCCCCTGACCGACCGCCTGCGCGCGGCCCTGGACGTGCTGGAGGCCATCGACGCCGACCGCAGCGTACTGGACACCCTGCCCGAAGCCGACCGCGTGCGGCTGCATCAAGTGGTTGCCAAGGTCTATCACCCCGAGCCGAAGGCGCGGCGGCAGTTGCTCAAGCAGCGAGAGCGAGAGCGCCACCAGGAAAAGGTGCGCAAGGCCGAAGCGCTGCTGGAACAACGCGGTATCCGCGCACTACGACGCAAACCGGTGTTCAGCACGCCAAACTATTTCCCGCCGCATGCCGCCGGCCTGCACGACGCCCACAACGGCGAAAACGCCACTGCCGCGGCAGAGCCCACGCATTCGCCCGAGCTGCGCCATTGCTATGTCTGCAAGCAGAAGTTCACCGAGCTGCATCATTTCTACGACCAGATGTGCCCCACCTGTGCGGAGGTGAACTTCTTCAAGCGCACCGAAACCGCCGACCTGCGCGGGCGCGTCGCCCTGCTGACCGGCGGGCGCGTCAAGATCGGCTACCAGGCGGGGTTGAAGTTGCTGCGCGCCGGGGCAGAGTTGATCGTCACCACGCGCTTCCCGCGCGATTCGGCCGCGCGCTATGCGCAGGAACCGGACTTCGCGCAGTGGGGTCATCGCCTGCAGGTGTTCGGCTTGGACCTGCGCCATACCCCCAGCGTGGAAGCGTTCTGCAATGAACTGCTGGCCACGCGCGAGCGGCTGGACTTCATCATCAACAACGCCTGCCAGACCGTGCGTCGCCCGCCGCAGTTCTACGCCCACATGATGGCCGGCGAAACCGCCGCATTGCACGAACTGCCGGAGACCGTGCGGAATCTTGTCGGTCATTACGAAGGCCTGCGCACCCCGGAGTTGCTCCGCGATGCCTCGGCCACCGCGTTACCCGCGGTGCATGGCCGTGGGCTCGACAGCGCCGACGGCCTCACCCGTGCCGCCGAACTCTCGCAGATCGCGTTGCTGGACGACGAGCTGGTAGGCCAGCAGCATCTGTTTCCTGATGGGCGACTGGATCAGGACCTGCAGCAGGTCGATCTGCGCGGCCGCAATTCCTGGCGCATGCTGATGGCCGAAGTGCCGTCGGTGGAGCTGTTGGAAACGCAGCTGGTCAACGCCATCGCGCCCTTCATCATCAATGCGCGTCTCAAGCCGCTGATGCTGCGCACGCCCGAACGCGACAAGCACATCGTCAATGTCTCGGCGATGGAAGGCCAGTTCTATCGCAACTTCAAGACCACGCGCCACCCGCACACCAACATGGCCAAGGCCGCGTTGAACATGATGACGCGCACCTCGGCGGCCGATTACCAGAACGACGGCATCCATATGAACAGTGTGGACACCGGCTGGGTCACCGACGAAGACCCGGCAGAGATCGCCGCGCTCAAGGTGCAGCAAGAACGTTTCCACCCACCGCTGGATGTCGTCGACGGCGCCGCGCGTATCGTCGACCCGATCATCCACGGCTTCAACACCGGCGAACATGTGTGGGGGCAGTTCTTGAAGGATTACGCGCCGACCGATTGGTGAGGCGCGATGACGGGGCCTGGCGATCCATACCGGCATGCGCATTCCTCACCACCAGCAAAAACGGTGTTCGGTTGACGCTGTCGGGCATCCGGCGCTGTTGGCGCGATGCGCAGTGACACAGACTGCAAGTGCGTGCAAGAAACGCGTCGACCATATCGTCAGCATATCCGTGCAGAGGCGGCAGACAGCATCAACGACTCGTCGTCCATCTAGCCACGTCTGTCGTCAGGGATGCCATTCCTGCTTTTTTGCCCGCGTGCTGCAATCACGCAGGCCAACGTCTCGTCATTGGCCTGCATCATCGCTGGCCACATCCTGAGCTGATGCAACGCGAGAGATTATTTGCAGTCTTTGGAGACGGGCGCCACATCGACAGGAGTTACCTGTCCATCAACGGCAACCCGTTTGACCGCCAAGGTGCAGACCGAGTTGCGAAAGTCCAGGTCCAACGCAACCTCGTAATCGGCACCCGCCTCCGGAACAAAGGTGGATGCCAGCAACGGCCCGCATGTCCAACCGCTTTTGAAGCCCGGCGTGCTGGTCCAATGCGCCGGCGAACTGGCACCGGCTTCCACCACCACCGGCTTGCCAGCTTCGATCGCATATTCCTTGTAGAACGGCTTGGAACCGATCATCTTGCGCTCGTGCAGGTTGCGCGTGTTCTGGGTCTCCGGGATGCCGATCGCCTGGTTCTTCACCGATCCCATCAGCGAGCCGAACGCGCTCCCCAACGAACCGGACGCACGCACCTTCTCGCCATACGTGGCGGTACACACAGCGTCCTTGTACAACACGATTCCCACGCCGTTCTGACCAAACATCCGGATGCGCGCACCCGTGCCATCGATCTGCGCAGGCGCTTGTTCGGCAGCCAGTACGGGGGCGACACACGCAGCCGCCAAGGACACAACGAGCAATCGAATCATCACGTTCAACACAGCCTCCACAGTTCCATCGAACCTTCTGGTGAGCGTGGATTAACGGCAGGTTGCGTGAAGTCTTGAACTCCGGTGCAAGTGCCACGCCCAAAGTGAGGCACATATCACCGAAGGCATCACATCTGCCTGGCCGAGCGATGCGCTTTTGCCCGCGATGTGGCCGCAACGCTCTGCATCCTTCGACACAGAAACCGGCCATGTTCGCACCGTCTCCAGACAGCCCTCGCTGTTGAGCGGCATCTGACGATGTAAAGCGGGGACAGAGGTGTTCCGAACAGCCGGGCGCGCCTGCATTGGCATCTACGCAAGAAGGAAGAAGCTTCCTTCCAGTGGCAGAGCAGATGAACCCGCGCCTTGTGCAGTTTTTGCCGCGCGGTGGTTGGCCGACTCACGCTGCAATCGTCCCGGCAGGCGTCGCGGGCTCTGCGCTATCGCCGATCCGCATCCTTGATGGCTTGCGCGCGCGCAAGCGTGTTGGTCAAGGCCAAAACCTCCGGCAATTCGTGCCGAAAGGCATCTACCTGCCAGGCTGGCACGACACCTTCGAAGTTTGACTGGTCGAAGATGGGGCGGCCTTCCATGTAGAACCCATCGCGGCCCTGCACGACGAAGTGGAAGCACGATTGCCACCGCGGATCAGGGCGCGCCGACAATTCCACACTGACTTTACTGTGCGCGCGCCCGGTGTCGCCCGAGGTGACGGTCACGGTGCGCGCCGTGATCTGGTTCCCGATATTCATGCAGGCAATGATCGGCGCTAGGCCGTCGCCGCGCTGTGATCCACGAGGCTACGGATTCTTTCAAGAGCACGCAACCACGCACCCTTCACGTCATCACGACACACCGTTGAAGACGCGATTTCCAGCAGGTAAAGCCAATGCCTGTTAGCGGCCTTGCACAGAGCTAGCGACAACTCACATGGGCACCAGAGGCGGACTTAAGTGCACTCGCAAAATGCTGCAGGCCGGCGAAGTCGTTGATCGGTTGTCGCGAGCCGCTACGATGGTGCGTATTGTCGCGGCCCCCAGCAAGGACGTTGCCCATGTCACAGCACGCGATCGAGGACGTGATCGAACGCGCCATCCACCTGGTCGATCGCAGTACGCAAAACGCCGCGCACCAGGCCGCGCTCATCCACGCCTTGCTCCACCTGCAGGCACGCTACGACACCGGCCTGACCTGGCTGCGCATGCATGAGGTGCTGCTGCGCCACGACGTGCTGGTGCGCACGCCGGTGGAGGCCATCGACGATGCGGCGCTGCGCGCCCAAGCGAGGGCTGCCGAGACATCGTGCTGGTTGGAGAGCGATCGTGGCACGGGCTATCTACACCTGGAAGAAAACGCATCCGTGCTCTACCAGCAAACGGGAACCGGCCACGCCATGCCGGTTTCCGCCTTGTTCCGTGCCGTGCTGACGCTTGCCGATCAGGCCGACGATGGCGAGTTGTTCACCAACTTCTATGGCCTGCTGGTCAACGGCTGGCTCGACGCCACATTCACCGCCGAGGACGGCCTGGCGTCGTCGCTGGACGGTCTTGTCGCCTGCGACGACCTGCAGGCGATCCGTGGCATCGCCGCGCGGCGTGGACTCAAGCGCCGGCGCGGCGTGTCGGAAGATCTCGCGCTGCCTCACCTCAGCGAGAGCCAGGAGCCTGGCGAGATCGAGCAAAACGCCGGCTTGCGCTTCTTCCTGCAGCCCAAGCGCACGCCCACTGCCTTGCTGGCCGCACGCAACAGGACCCGGCGCCAGCTCGCACGCGTGCAGGAACTGATCCCGATGCTGGTGGAGCAGCGCCTGAGCGCCGCGCTGCAGCAGGCAGGTTGGTCGCCGGTTGCCGCGCCACCTGAGCATCCATGGTGCTGGACCCGCGACCGCGACGGCAGCCGCCAGTGTCTGTGGGCCACCCACGACGCGACGTGTGGGGAGTTGATTGTCCAGGCAGGCCTGCAGCACGCCCGGCTGCTGGACTGGCAGCAACGTTCGGCAACCACCGAGCTGTACGACCTGCACATATACGATCGCGCCGCACCGCTGCTCGGCAAGCATGCGCTCAACCCCAAGGACATCGGCACGTATGGCGGCGTGAGACTGGACCCGGCTCGCAGCGATGCGCAGCTGGGCAACGCCTTCGACCATCTGGCCGCTGCCCTCCCTGCCCTGGACGCGTACTACTTCGATGTGATCGCGCAGCAGTTGTCCGGGCCATTCTTCGATCGCGACCTCGAGATGGTCATGCGCATGATGGAGGAAGGCCACAGCACCGGGGCAATCGCCCAGGATGTACTGCTTGCCAGTCCCGACAGCACATTACTGGCGTTTGTGTTCCGCCATCTGGAACATGGGGACGACGTCGCTGCGGCAGCGGTGGTTGAGCGCGTGCGCGCACGCCATGCCGCGCGTACGCGTCTAAATGCCTGGAATCGTGCGTATCTGAGCCCATTCCTGCAGCAATGGGACCAGGGGCGGCGCGATATGCCGATGCCGCCAGTGCAGCACATCCTCCTGCTCACTCACCTGCGCGCATGTGAATCCGTCTGAACATGGTCGCCGCCACGACCGCGCTTGGCACCGTTCGAATTGGTGACCTCGGCCATGGCTCAGCCCTCCTGCTTCGCCTTTTGAAACTCGATACGCCCGTGATCGCCCGAGTATTTTCTCTTGACCAGGATGCGGTCGGCCGGCGTGATGCAGCTATTTTCCAGCGAATTGGCTACATGGGCTTCATCAACGAAGAACTCTTCGTAAGGCAACGACAGTACGGATGTCTCACCGCCCTGATCGAACGTGAGCAACAAACTGTCCTCGCGCTCGAAGCACAGCCTACTCCAGGCAAAATCGGCCAGTTTCCCGGCTTCGACAACAGCCGATTCCTTACCTGCAAGCAGTGCCGCAACATTCTGCGGAAACTGCTTTTTTGAAATCGGGGGCTTGGTCATGCCGCATCCTGAAATAGTGGCAACGGCAACGGCGGCCGCGAACGAAAGGTAACGACGGAAGATGGCCAATGGCATGGGGGCGCGGCTCCTTGCTGCGGGCTGGTAGACAGGTGGACCAGGATCAAGCGCTGCACGGCGCTCCATCAGCGAGCAGTCTGGCCCCAACTGGTGTATTGCGGCTCTGGTCGCATCTTGCCGCTGAGCCGGATCGACAGGACAGCCTCAGCGCAACCACTCAGCCGGCAGCGAGGACGGTGGCAAACGGGTCGTCGCCGGCATCTTCGTTCCAGACATACTCCGCGATGCTGGCGACTTCCTTGGCAGCGTCGTGGCCGAAGATCTTCGCAATGAGCGCCAGCGCCATGTCCGTTCCAGCGGACACGCCTGAGGACGTGAATAGATGTCCATCCTCCACCCAGCGCGCACGCTTCACCCACTCCGCCTTCGGGCCCTGCGACGTCACCCAGGCGAAGGCGCGCTTGTTGGTGGTGGCGCGCCGCCCATCCAGCAGGCCGGCGCGCGCAAGCAATGCTGCGCCAGTACAGATGCTGGCCACATGCGGCGCTGTATGCGCCAGGCGCGCAATGCCAGCAACCAACGCGGCGTTGTGCACCTCGCGGCGCGTGCCCATGCCGCCCGGCACCATCAGGATGTCGACTCGGGGCGCCGAATCCAGCGCGTATTCCACCGCAACCGTTGGGCCGGCGCTACTGGCGACTGCGCCGACACGTTCGCCGAGCATCACGATCCTCACCTTGCCTTCAAGATTGCCGAACATATCCAGCGGCCCGAACACATCCAGCAGTTGGAAGCCCTCGAACACCAACATGCCTAGCGTCAGTTGCGCTGTAGCTGAGGCCACCTTGTCGCGCCGCGCGCTTGCCGGACGCGCATCGTTGGCCGTTGCGCCGGCGCAGATCATCGCAGCGCTGCCCAGCAGTGCGGTGCGTAGCACCAGACGGCGCGAATGGTTGGCATGGGTCTGCTCCCGTTCGATAGACATGGCAGTTCCTCTGTATGAGACCAACAGTGTGTTGGCGTCGCGCATGGATGAGCCCGGGTAATCCCCCCGCCCATTAGCAGACGCCAGAAGTGGAATTTTCTCGTACCCTTTCCCGAGGAGGTTCCATGAAGAAGTCCCGCTTTACCGACAGCCAGATCATCGCCGTGCTCAAGCAGGCCCAGGCCGGTGCGCCCGTGCCGGAGCTGTGCCGCGAGCACGGCATCAGCTCGGCCACGTTCTACAAGTGGCGTAGCAAGTTCGGCGGCATGGACGTGTCCATGGTCGCACGCATGAAGGAGTTGGAGGAGGAGAACCGCCGGCTCAAGAAGATGTACGCCGAGGCGCAGCTCAGTACCGACCTGCTGAAGGAAGCGCTCGCAAAAAAATGGTGAGGCCATCTCAGCGACGCGAGATGGCCCAATCGGCAGTCACGAGCGGGCGCACGAACATCCGCCACGCCTGCCAGACCTTCGCGGTGAGCCAGACCTGCTTCCGCTACCAGGCCAAGGCCAGCGAGCAGAACGCCCGGATCGCCGACTGGCTGGTCCGCCTGACGACCGCCCATCGCGACTGGGGCTTTGGCCTGTGCTACCTGTACCTGCGCAACGTGAAGGGCTTTGGCTGGAATCACAAGCGGGTCTACCGGATCTACCGCGAGCTGGAGTTGAACCTGCGGATCAAGCCGAAGAAGCGGCTGGTGCGTGAGCGGCCCGAGCCTCTGGCGGTGCCGGAGGCCATCAACCAGGTCTGGTCGATGGACTTCATGCACGACCAGTTGGCCGACGGCCGCAGCTTCCGGCTGTTCAATGTGCTCGACGACTTCAATCGCGAGGGGCTGGGGATCGAGGTGGATCTGTCGCTGCCGTCAGCCCGGGTGATCCGATCGCTGGAGCAGATCATCGAGTGGCGCGGCAAGCCCGCCGTGATCCGCTGCGACAACGGCCCTGAATACATCAGTGGCGCGTTGCTGTCCTGGGCACAGCGGCTTGGCATCCGGGTCGAGCACATCCAGCCGGGCAAGCCACAGCAGAACGCCTACGTTGAACGCTACAACCGCACCATCCGCTACGCCTGGCTCGCCCGCACCCTGTTCGACACCATCGACCAGGTGCAGGACAAAGCCACCCGCTGGCTATGGACGTACAACCACGAGCGCCCGAATATGGCGCTCGGCGGCATCACGCCTGCCATGAAGTTGGCGATGGCCGCTTAGCTCCACTTCTGGCGACCGCTAGAAGTGGGGGGGTTACCCCCGCACTGCAGCGCGAGCGATTGCGGTGGTGCGCGGGCCACTGTATGCACCGCTGCGCAGTGCGGTGTGAGGACGCCCCGCATCAGCGTGGCGGCCGCCAGGCATGCTCCACGCGCATGCGTTGACGCGCGCAAGGCCTACTTCAACGGTCGCCTCTCCAGGCAGCGCCGCAGGACAGGCAAACAAGGCTCCGGATGATCGCCACAACCGGCTGCTTGCTGCGCTATCTCTCGCCCGGCCTCACCAAGCGCCTGGGTGCCGCCCCGAACATGCGCTTGAATGCATGGCTGAACGCGCTCGGCGACTGGTAACCGACCGTGAGCGACCCAACGCTGCGGCAAACCCTGCAGGCGCAGTCCGAGGCAAGCGGCCTGCCTGCCAAGGCCATCGCGCACGCCATCGCCGATGCGATCGATCAGCCAGAGGATGTCGAGGTCGGCAGCCTGGTGATTCGCCCTACGTCGCAAGCGTAGTGGGCGTCAATCCATTTACGCGCTGGCATGTCATTTTTTAGCAGCGCTTGAGGGTTTGAAGGCCAACCGGGCGCACTCAGCGCTGTAAGCATGCTCAGAGTCCCCGCCCTATGCGTGCACATGTGTCGGCTGGGATCTGCTGTAGCTGGGCAGCAGGACGCAATGCAACATCTCGTTAACCCCTACCAGCCGAATTTCTTGATTTCCCAGGAATCGATTCTAACGAAGACGGAATTTGCGCACCGTTACCCGCAAATGTGGCGCCAGTGACACATACGATTCCTAGACAAAAACTGCCATGCCAATGGCTGATCCCCAGATGCCGAAATTCGCTTGATCGGATGTGGGCGAACGGTCGCAGTGGTCCACGCTGACACTGAAGCAAAAGCATATCGGCCCGGCAAGCCGCGCCGTTGATCAATAAGTAGACAGAGTGCTGGAATGGCGGACTAGCCCCTGCACGTGGAGCTAATCCGCCAGATGACTACTTAACGAGATTTGTTACGAACCTTACAGTTCCGTTTTCTTCTACGACGGCGCCCAGCGGGCCGTTGCCATTATTGGCACCAGCACCGGTGCTGCTAAATTCAATCGGTACGTCCATCGCCCCAAGGGTTGCCTCAATGGCTTGAATCTTTGAGACGCTTGAGCGAGAGCTACTATCGCCTCCATGGATTGCTGCTTTAGCGGCATACCCCTGCAAACGAAGACTCTCAATATAGCTTTTAATTTCCCACTGCGCTCTGCGATTTTCGGGCATAACATGGAACACCCGCGCCTTGCCTGCATTCTGGGAGGGTTTTTCTCCCCCGACCGCAACCCCAACGCAAAGGTCCATCCCGTCAGTCATGCAGAGAACCCCAGGCTTAGAGGTCCCGGTTGAAGCTGTTACAGCAGGCTGGGTCGAGTAGCCAACGCCCTTGATCGGCTTATTTCGGTTCAATGCGAACTCCCGACCTGCTCCGGAGGATCTCTTTATCCGTGTAGATGCCAGGCGCACGGGAAACGCTTCTTCATGACTGCGATCCTTGAGCGGAGCGCTAGGATGGCTTCGCTCGGCCTGGTTCTGGCTGGCAGACAGTTGCTCAAACTGAGGGAAATTAGTTGGGTTATATGAGTAACGATTGATACTACTTGTCATGGAAATTACCTCTATCGATCCACAGAGAAATTCTTACAAAATACGCACTCGCCAGTGGACGTGGCCGCGAACTTATCTGCAATAATCCGAAAAACGCCGCATATTAAACGAGCGAGTTAAAACAGATGAGACAATCGAACCACCCGAATCTCTTACCCTAGGACACCCACGCAGACGACATGTACTTGGTCTGCCCAGCACACCTTCAAACCTACCCGGTGACCCAGATCGTGCGTGGCATTTTGGTGATGCCGGTGATCATCAGCCAAGAAGATCCACAACGATCCCCACCCTGCTGGATGACGCGCATCAGGTACGGAAAGGTCCGGACGCAGCTGACGCGACGTCGCCAACATCTCGCATTCAAGAAGAAATTATCGTGACGGAAGCGAAGCAGGCACGCTATTGCACAGCGTCGCACGGGCTTGCATGAGTCGCTCGCTTAATTACTTCCCTGCCGTTTAAGCAGCGTATCGATCGAAACCCAAGGAGTAAGTGCGTCGTCGGCGATCCATCTGTCCGGCATCGGCCAGCGTGGCGGCAACCGACGCGTGCAAGGCTGCAGTGGCAGTCACCCAAGTGCGATCTCCCAACCCGACGGAAGCGATGCAAGCCCACGACCAGAAGTCGCCGCGTGGCATGACGTTCAGCGCGTCATTGATGGACCGGTTTGGCTGACGGGTTGCTGCGATTGCTCCAGCGCCTGCTGTTGTTCGCGCGCCTGGGTCTGGTTGATTGCCTGCAGGCGATCAAATGACTGGATCTCTGGCGTCTGCACGGCTTCCACGGTCGGCATGTGTGCGCGCTGGTGTGCCGGGTCGTTGATGGCACCTTGGACAATGAAGACTTGCTGGTAGTTGATGACAGCCGGCTGCATCGACAGACGGTACACGCCATCCTCCTGAAGCGGCTGGTTATCTGCGCCTCGGAATCCCTCAGCATTCTATGTGCGCTGCACATGCCGCACGATGTCAGACGATTCGCCAATGCGGATGGTGCCATCGTCCACAATTGGCCTTGGCTCGATGCCACCACTCCGTGTCTGGGCATCAACCGATAGACGCCCGCTCGCGGGTCTTCCATGTAGTCTTCGGATTGCTGGTAGTAACGCTTGTCCATCTCCATATGGACATGCTTGCCGGCGTTAGGGAGCCCCTTGTTGCTCTGCGTACCGAGCAACTGACCGTATTCCACGCTGTCTCCTACCGAAACACCGACTGGATCCAGATGCAAGATGCGCGCGACCAATTCGCCGCCTTTGCGATCGTAGATATCTACGGCACCAAACCGGCCGGCATCAACACGGGCTACATAGCCTGCAACAGGCGAAGGCACATCAACGGCGCGAACGTTGGCACCACTTGGCGGGATCCGGCTATTTTCAAGCAAGAAATCCTTGGTCAAGAGCATCTGATCCGCGCCCAGAGCGCTGGAAGATCCGCCGTCAGTTCTACGTGTCTCCAGCTCCTGAATTTCCCCGCCAATCACACCCTAAGACCGGGTACGCGGGTTTTCGACATTGACAGGAATGCCGTCCACCACTTGAGCACGCGCATTTGCCCCTGGATGATGGGTGACCAAACCTTCGAAATCTTCGACACGCTGATTGCCGAGCCTGGGGCTATGAAACTGCTGCAGCCTGTACGGCGCAGGTTGAACGACATTCCCGTCTTCACCTGCCATGACGTCTCTCCTTGATCATGCGATAACTTTTTAAATTATTTACACCGACGATACTGCTTCACTGATTCACCGTCGGAAATCACTAGATGCTCGCCCTTCAAAATGTACAAGTCATCAGTTCTTATATCTGGCGCAATATCCGACTTGGCGGAAACAACCCAGGCGTGCGGGCCGGTGGAAACAAGCTTGATTGCTACCGGAACCTCCTCGTGCTCGTACCCACGCAGCCGGGTCTTCTCGATGCGTATGGGTGAATCAGAATCAGGATTCAAGGGTAGCTTGCACGATTGTGGCCCCAGATCCCACATCCCCTGGAGTTCTGTGGGATATGCAATGGAGTGCCGCGCCTTGGTGGCTGACACCGCACTGCAGCTAGGCAATAGAAGGGAAACTGAAAGGAACGCAGTCAACATCCGCATACTTACCTCTACTCAGTAGTCATGGTCGGCGCGCAAGCCTGATAGAAGGCGCGCGACCACTATAGCTAAGCACTAATCAGGCAGAGACATCATTACGCAGTACGTGTCTTATGCCTCTGGACGGATTGTCTTGCATGCTGCGTGGGCAACATCTAGCACCGCGGCTACAGCGGCACCTCCACCGGTGGCAACACCTCCATCAACAGCTGCCCCGCGCTGGCGGTGATACGCAGCTTGGTGCCGATGGCAAAGCCCAGTTGTTCCAGCCATAGGCCGCTGAGGCGGACGTGCGGTACGTGCTGGTCGCCGGCGTGGTCGTGGGCGCCGGGGTAATGGGTGTAGCTGACGGTGCATTGGCGCGGGCGGCGGGCACGGCGGGCTGCGCGTAGCGTGCCGGGGCCTTGCGGAGAGACGTCCGGGTCGGGCGGCAGCATCGGTGGCAGCTTGGTGCGGTCGGGTTCCACCACGACCCACTGCACGCGCTTGGGCGGCGTGGGGCGCGCACGCGTGCGGGTGGGCCGTGCGCTGGCAGATGCCGTGGGTGGGCGGCGGCGTGTCATGGCACCTCCGGCTGGTGGTTGGTGGATGCGGCAACGCGCTGCTGCACCCCCCAGCACTGCACGCGACCCGGCGGCGCAAGGTGTGCAGCAGCGCACCAAGCTGGCGACTCAGCGGATGCGCGGGATGGATGCTCGCCTGCTCAACAGCTGCGCGTGCGACGAGCCGGCGTAGCACCTCGGCTACATCCCAACGCAGGCGGTGAGCGGAAGCTGGCAACAGATCAACCGGTACAGATGCCGGCATGGATGGTGCGGTAGACATGGCAATGCCCTCCTGGAACAACCCAAGAACCGCCGCCAACGGCGACGGGATGTCGGGAGGTTCGAAACCGCAGAGAGCCGGCGGGCATATTTCCCCGAAGGGTGTTGTATTAGCCGCCCTCCCGACGCAGGCATTGCGTCGGCTTGTACCTGCAGGACGCAGGCACAAAAAACCCACCGGTTTGACGGAGGTGGGTACCGCTCTCTGAGGAGTTTCGACGCTCCTTGGTATTAGATTGCGAGCGCGGCGTGCGTGTGTCAATAGCCGCTGACGAGGATGTTTGACGCGTTTTAGTAGCCAGCTGGCGCACCACCTGCGGCTGAGGAATACTGATCGTCAAAGACGTTGGTTCGACGCGTAATCGCCGAGGGAAGCTAGATGAGTTCAATGGATGAAGTAGCAACGGAACGCAGCGCCGCCGTTGATGGAGAGGCAATCACGCTCACAGACCCTAGCTTTCCCTCGCTCTCTGCAGCAATTGCTCACTACACCCATATGACCGAACAGGGTCGCGCCGGTCCGGTCGAACGCTGGAGCTTGGCGATCGGCTTGATCGGTGCGGGCGTTGGGATCTTGGCCGGCACATTGCTGAGCGGCAAGGTAGGTGTGTACTTAGCCGCCACAGGCCTGGCGGTTGAGTTGGCAGGTTTTCTGGTCTACGGCGTGCTCTCGTTCAAACGCGAGTGGCCGAGCTTCCGCCGCCCATACGCGGATCACGCAGAGCTGATGGAGCGGGAGTTCCATCAGTATCAATCGATCGTTGCGTCGCTTCGCAGATTTCCGCTGGAACAACGCCGCCGGCGCGAGGCATTCATGCGTGACCGTCGCACCAACATGCACGACCGCTTGGGGCTGTTTACCGGTGGAATGGAGAAGCTTGGCTTCATGCCTGTCCTACTTGCCCTGTATCTTCAGCTGAAAGATTGGCGCATGGGAGACTGGACGGTGTTGAGCAAGATCACCCTGACGCAGGGCGTGCTGGCTTTCATACTGTTGTTTGCCTTTGCGATGTCCTGGCATCTTGTACGCTTACGTATACGCGTGCAGTCGTACGAGCAATTATTGACTGAGGCAAATCGTCAAGACAGCGCCCCCTAACAAGTAGGTTACCGTCAAGCGATGCGGCTCGAGTCTTGGCGTAGTGATGAGCTCACCCGCATGAAGACATCGGCTATTTATTGGCTTGCTGTTACACCCAAGCGTGGCTGCGAGCGAGTTTCGATAGCCTGACTTCTAGCTTGCCGAGGTAGCAGGTGCTAACGTACCTCGTCAGATCCCATGCTGGGCATGAACATGGATATGAAAATTAGACTGATGTTTGCTACGGGATTACTCGCACTCTCAACCTTGGCTGCTTGTGCAGGAGGAAACATGCGCTCTGATTACAAAAAGAATGATGTTCAGCCGGTCAAGATCGAAAAATCAGGCGATTCACTTCAAATCACGTACCACATGCCTGCAGAAAGCCTGTTTTATTCTCCCGGTATTGATTTCGTAAATGAGGGCGGCGTATTGCGTATCGCCATCCGCAGATGTGGCATCAAAGAGAAGTGTGATGCCATGGCGAAGGCTGCCTTGCCACCCGCTGAGCCTTGGACACCCAAGGTCACCGTACCGTACGCAGGCGAAAAGGTCGTACTGGTATACGCAGACACTGAAGAAACGTTGACTCCATAATTCCAGTCAAGGAGCGATGCAATGGGCACCGAACCGGCTAGTGAGCGCGTTGTGCTTGGAATACATAGCAGGGGTGGACAGGGTGGCCTGACCGATGGCCATGCCTGGATTACGGTCAAACGGGGCAATTCGCCCATAGAGTATTATGGATTGTGGCCCGACGATCATCCGATGGTGGAGGATAACGGGGCTGGCACCGATATTCGCTCCGGAATGGAAAAGACACAGCGTTCTGATGCAGACCGCTACTACGACCTGTCACCGGCTCAAACCAAAGCCCTCGACCAGTCGCTTCGCGAGAATGTCACCTGGGAGCTAAATAACAATTGTTCGTCGTGGGCTAGCGAAACGGTGTCTCGCGTCACCGGAAAGCAGATTGATGCAGGTACATGGTTGCCCACCGTGGAAACGCCCAACGCGTTGATTGACACTATTCGCGAGCTGGAGTCTCGACATCCGACGTCCCCGTCCACGCCAGAAGTGAATGAGCCCGCGCGCGAAGTACGATCAAGTAACTCACTTGGGCAGAATGACTCATCACAAGAACGTAGCAACCCTCCGACCAATGCGATGACTGATCCAGGGCACGCCGGAAATCGTCTTTTCGCTGGACTACGCGAAGGGTTGCCTCAGCACATCTCCGATGAACGAGTCGCCTTCGCTGCTCAGCGTGCGACGTCCCCCCGCCCTGAGTAGCGGTCGGGTTTAGAGTCCGGGGTTGATGATATCGGTGTTTGCCAGATGTTGGGCATAAGCGGACGGCGTCATGCCGCCAATTGCTTTCTTCGGTCGGTCCTCGTTGTATTCGCGTCGCCAGCGTTCGATCTCGGTGCGCGCGTGCAGCAACGTCGGGAACCAGTGCTCGTTGAGGCATTCGTCGCGTAGTCGGCCGTTGAACGATTCAACATAGGCGTTTTGATTTGGCTTGCCGGGTTGGATTAGCCGTAGTTGCACACCACGGGCATGTGCCCAGACGACCATCGCTTTGCCGCAAAACTCCTTGCCGTTGTCGGTGCGGATCACCTTCGGTAAACCGCGACTGTGTGCCAACCGATCCAGCACGCGCGCAACGCCGTGCCCGGAGATCGCGCGTTCCACCTCGATGGCGACCGCTTCGTGCGTTGCGTCGTCCACGATCACCAGACACTTGATCACTCGGCCGTCGGCGGAGCGGTCGAACACGAAGTCCATCGACCACACCTGGTTGGCCTGCGCTGGCCGCAGCAGCGGCTGACGCTCGCCAACCGGCACCTTCTTGCGCTTGCGGCGCCGCACTTGTAGCTGCTGCTCGCGATACAACCGCTCCACGCGCTTGTAGTTCACCAGGCGTCCTTCCTGTCGCAGCTTGAGATAGATCATCCCCACGCCGTAGCGGCGATGGCGATGCGCCAACGCAAGAATGCGCTCGCGCAGTTCGCCATTGCGGTCTTGGCGTGGGCAATAGCGCAGCGCGCTGGCGCTCATGCCGATCGCCGCCAAGGCGCGACGCTCGCTGGCACCACGCCCGATCCACTCGCGCACCAGCGCACGACGCGCCGGTGCGCTCACCACTTTTTTCGCAACGCATCCTTGATCAGGTCGTTCTCGAACAACTGCTCGGCCAGCAACTTCTTTAGCCGCGCGTTCTCGGCCTCAAGATCCTTGAGCCGCTTGGCGTCGGGCACGCTCATTCCGCCGAACTTGCTGCGCCACAGGTAATACGAGGCCTCGCTGAAGCCATGCCGCCGGCACAGATCCTTGATCGCCACACCGGCATCAGCTTCGCGCAGGAAGCCGATGATCTGTTCTTCAGAAAAACGCTTCTTCACGTCCAATCTCCTTGGGGTAGGGAATTGGACTCCAAACTGAGGTGCTACTCAAAATTGGGGGGACGTCGGGTTTGAAACGACGGGAACAAGTAATCAATCTGAATTTCTCCGGCGGGACGACCACGCGGACGGCCCGTCGTTGGCCTGCCCAATCACGCTCCACCATGGCCTGGAAGCGCGAGTCGCCCAAGGCGCGCTCCTGAATTGGCCGCTGAGCCGCATCGCCGAAGACACCGTGCCCGCCTTATCAGCCTAGACCATTAGGTGCACGAGATGGTCCATCAGCACAGACGCATGCGCTCGCAGGCCACGCGTAGTAGCAGGCAGTGGTAATGCCGATCCTCATCGTCCAGGAAGACCGCTCATCGGTTCACGTCGCTCTGGACGACATGCAGCGGAACCCCGGGCAGTTCCAGACGCGGCATGGCGGGGCCTCCTGCTCAAGAAGCAGACCTCAGCTTGACGGCGGTGACACAGCCCCTGCTATCAGACATCACCGGGCCGGCCTGTACGACCGGCTCGCTAAATTACCTCCGTCCCCTTTTGTCAACCTGACCCAATTACTTCATGATCACCGAATAAGTCAGTCCGACCACGCCGCCAATTCTCTTGCATCAATCGATGTAGTGTGCTATCCAAAGTTCAGTCGCAACCGGTGCGACTCATAGGTTGTTGTATAGGCCATCTCAGCAGTTGAATCACCTCATCCACGGAGAGCATGCTTGGCAACCGTTAGGGAGATAGAAATGATCCGGTCGTTTAGAATTGAATCCAGTGACCTTCCAGGAATCGAAGAGTCCGTAAGGGAATGCATTAATCGAGGGCAGTGGCTACTATTTAGATCAGGTAGAGCCGGTGTCGTAGACGGCTCTCCCTACTTCTTAAAGGCTGGCCGTGAAATATTTAAACTCGACAGCCGAGGCAGTCTTCTGGAAAAAATAGTGGACAGCGAATTTAACTTAGGAGTAGATGAGGTTTTTTATTTTTCGGATATTCCTCAACCAGATTCCCTAAGCAATGGCCGTCGCAGGTCGCTATAGCTCTCAGGAAAATTAATGGGATTACTTACTGAAAGGACTAACTGGGTACTATTCCTAGCTTCAAATGGAGAACCTGAAGACCGCCATATCAGGGACCTCGCCTTTGGAGTTTTCTGCTTAGAGATTTCAAGAATTTCCCCTTCCGATATTTCGATCTATATAGATGGCAGCAATCGCAGCCTGATCAGCCAAATATTTTCGAGCGGAACGGGTAATAATTATTTAATCAAAAAGTCCGCCGATTTCTTTGTAGATCTAGGTAAAAACACCCACACTAATATGGTTTTATTTGTAACCGGCCACGGGAGCATAGAAGGTTTAGATGCGCCTTCACCGATTACGCCATCTCCGTTATTGCAAGCAATCAGATCAGCACCCGGGCTTAGCAAAGCGGTGTTATACCTAGGCCAATGTGTTGCCGGCATCTTTAACTATGTTGGTGCAGGCACTAAAGTAGCCAAAGAGCCCGGAGCTGATGTAATTATCATTGGCGCGACCAACCTACATTCAAGCATTAGCGCACCTACCACTGAAAATATTCACTCAGGGCCTACGCCGTGGGTAGCGAATCTTTTCCTACTGCACGTTTTCAAGTGGATTTCAGCACCAATGGATGTCGATGGCGACGGTGCAATGACGGTGATGGATTCATATAAATATGCGGGCGTCATGTCCAATAATGCCAATAAAGACATAAAGGTCGTATCCTTCGTAACATCGATGGATTTACACCAAAAATGGCTGAACGCAAGAGCGACATTTGCAGCAAATCCAACACTGGCGAACAGCTTGGCGTATCAGGCAGCAACAGACCTACACCAGAGCAATTTAGACGTTAGATATACACACCAGGAATGTTGGATACTTAATGCCATTCCCGCCCAAAAATTAGAGTTCTGATTACATCAGACTGTATTAGCACCCTAGGTTCTTTTATCTGAACTCATCCCCGACATCAGCAACCTAAAATTAAGAAACAGACATAAAAATTAAAAATATAAATACTGTAAATACATGGGCGCGAAGTAAGAAGAGATAAACGCGCAAGGAGTAATTTTTTTAATGTTAACCCAACTTAACTATAGAGCGATTTAATTTAATCGTGCTACTAAGCAACCACTAGATATGGTCTATTCCATAATAAAAGACGGGTATAATCGCAATTATAAAGGGAAGTCTACATTCAAAAAATGGCGCGGACCTCATAATCATAGCAGTCTGCATCCGAATAAACAGGGCAGCGCCATGGAAATAGCCTACTCCCACTTTAGCGACCATCTCGAGAGGCATCTTACCCGCCCCCCCAAGACTTCTATCAGTTACTGTCCAGACAACAATTCGCCACGCGTCGCCTTCACCGTAAGACTCATACCGTGCCAGTCCAGAATAACGTAGCTTTGGCTTGCGCAAGAGATTTATACGCGACCTTTTTCGGTAATATTTCCGTCTTGCAAGATGCATAATGTACTTAAAATCAGAAACCACTCGCTCAAAAAGGAAATGCGGGCGGAAAACTAATTTGTACTTGTGAAACCTTTCCATCTCTTCATAGAGCGCCATTTCGTGCTCGTCCGGAATCCCTATACCCGCAACCGCCCTATGCATTAGAGGTGCAGAGAGTTTCTGAACTGAACGCTGATAATCCAACTTCAAATAATATGAGTAGTGTTGATATGCTCGCAAGAGGAAATACAGCCACAGGACCCACACAGCATGAATTATAGCCGCAGGATTTCCAATTTGTATTTTCAGAAATGATATATTTGCAGAACTATTTATTTCAGCATCTGCATATTTAATAAAAACCAGGAAGAATGAGACTAATATTAAGTTTCTTCGCTTGGCATCAAAACTTTTCTCATCCATCGCACCGTCCTTGCCTACTATTAATCGCAGACTCCCACCCCCCTTAAAATCGAGGCGGCCAGTGGCCGCCTCGATTAAAAAAGCAATTCCACTAAACCTCAAACCCCAACAGGATTCGCCTTCTCAGGATCAATCTTGTACTGCTTGATCGCCCGGGCCACATCCTTGCCCGTCATCTTGCCATCCTTCGCCAGCGCGGCAATCGCCGCATGCGCGATGTAGTAACGGTCGACCTCGAAGAACCGGCGCAGGTTGGCACGCGTATCCGAGCGGCCGAACCCATCCGTGCCGAGGACGGTGTAGGTCATCGGGACGAAGGCGCGGATCTGGTCGGCGAAGGCGCGCACGTAGTCGGTTGCGGCGATTGCCGGGCCCTGGCGGCTTTCCAGCAGCTGGGTGACGTAGGGCTTGCGCTGTTCGGCTTCCGGGTGCAGGCGGTTCCAGCGTTCTACGGCGTAGCCGTCGCGGCGCACTTCGTTGAGGCTGGGGCAGGACCAGATGTCGGCGGTGACGCCGAAGTCCTTGTCCAGCAGCTCGGCCGCGGCGATGGCCTCGCGCAGGATGGTGCCGCTGCCCAGCAGCTGCACGCGCAGCTCGCCCTTCTTGGGCTTGCCGGCGTCCTTGAGCAGGTACATGCCCTTGATGATGCCCTCGGCTGCGCCTTCCGGCATGCCGGGGTGGGCGTAGTTCTCGTTCATCAGGGTGATGTAGTAGTACTCGTCCACCTGGTCTTCCATCATCGCCTTCATGCCGTGCTGCATGATGACGGTGACTTCGAAACCGAAGGTCGGGTCGTAGCTACGCACGTTCGGGATGGAGCCGGCGATGACCTGGCTGAAGCCGTCTTCGTGCTGCAGACCTTCGCCATTGAGCGTGGTGCGGCCGGCGGTACCGCCGAGCAGGAAGCCACGCGTGCGCATGTCCGCTGCCTGCCAGGCGATGTCGCCCACGCGCTGGAAGCCGAACATGGAGTAGTAGATGTAGAACGGCAGCATCGGCACGTCGGAGACCGAATAGCTGGTGCCGGCAGCCATCCACGAGGCGATGGCGCCGGGCTCGCTGATGCCCTGCTGCAGCACCTGGCCGGTCTGGTCTTCGCGGTAGTACATCAGCTGGTCGGCATCGACCGGCTTGTACTTCTGGCCAAACGGGGCATAGATGCCGATCTGGCGGAACATGCCCTCCATGCCGAAGGTGCGCGCCTCATCGGCCACGATCGGCACGATGCGCGGGCCCAGTTCCTTGTCGCGCAGGGCGATGTTGAGGCTCTGCACGAAGGACATGGTGGTGGAATAGCTGCGCTCGCCGCTGTCCTTGAGCAGGCGCTCGAACTTGTCGAGCGTGGGCGCGACGAAGGACTTGCTGGCCTTGGGGCGGCGCGAGGGCAGGAAGCCGCCGAGCACGCTGCGGCGTTCTTTCAGGTACTGCACTTCCGGGGAATCTTCGCCGGGGTGGTAGAACGGCACCTGGCCGTCTTCCAGCTGGGCGTCGGTGACCGGGATGTTGAAGCGGTCGCGGAAGTGCTTGACCGCCGCATCGTCCAGCTTCTTGGTCTGGTGGGTGGGGTTGAGCGCCTCACCGGCCGAGCCCATGCCATAGCCCTTGACCGTCTTGGCCAGGATCACGGTGGGCATGCCGGTGGTGTTCACGGCCTGGTGGTAGGCGGCGTACACCTTGTGCGGGTCGTGGCCGCCACGGTTCAGGCGCCAGATGTCGTCGTCGGACAGGCCGGCCACCATGGCCGCGGTCTCCGGGTACTTGCCGAAGAAGTTGGCGCGCGTGTAGGCGCCGCCGAAGGCCTTGCAGTTCTGGTATTCGCCGTCGACGGTTTCCATCATCAGCTTGCGCAGCACGCCGTCGCTGTCCTTGGCCAGCAGGGCGTCCCAGTAGCCGCCCCAGAGCAGCTTGATGACGTTCCAGCCGCCGCCACGGAACACGCCTTCCAGCTCCTGGATGATCTTGCCGTTGCCGCGCACCGGGCCGTCCAGGCGCTGCAGGTTGCAGTTGACCACGAAGATCAGGTTGTCCAGGCCTTCGCGGCCGGCCAGCGCGATGGCGCCGAGGGTTTCGGGTTCGTCCGATTCGCCGTCGCCGATGAAGCACCACACCTTGCGGTCGGACTTCTCGATGAGGCCGCGGTTTTCCAGGTAGCGCATGAACTGCGCCTGGTAGATGGCGGCCAGCGGGCCCAGGCCCATCGACACGGTGGGGGTCTGCCAGAACTCGGGCATCAGCCACGGGTGCGGGTAGGAGGAGATGCCCTGGCCGTCCACTTCCATGCGGAAGTTGTCCAGCTGGGACTGGCTGATGCGGCCTTCGAGGAAGGCGCGGGCGTAGATCCCCGGGGCGCTGTGGCCCTGGATGAACAGCAGATCGCCCGGATGGTTGTCCGAAGGCGCACGCCAGAAGTGGTTGAAGCCCACGTCGTACAGCGTGGCGCTGGAGGCGAACGAGGCGATGTGGCCGCCCAGGTCGCCCGGCTTGCGGTTTGCGCGCACGACCGTGGCCATGGCGTTCCAGCGGATGATCGAGCGGATCTTCCACTCCAGCGCGGAGTCGCCGGGGTGCTTGGCCTCGTTTGCCGGGGAGATGGTGTTGACGTACTCGGTGGTGGGCGAGAACGGCAGGTAAGCGCCGGCGCGGCGGGTCTGTTCGACCATGCCTTCCAGCAGCTGATGGGCGCGCTCCGGGCCTTCGACGTCGATGACGGCCTTGATCGATTCGAGCCACTCCTGGGTCTCGAGCGGGTTCGGATCGTTGTGCAGCACTTCGTTCAACCAGTTCATTAGCGCTCCCGGGGGGACACACCCCGCGGGTGTGTCGACATCGTGAATTCGTGAACCCCCAAGTGTACCGCACGCACCTGTTGCCATTCCTCGCTACGGGTGCGTATGGAATGGGACGCTGTTGTGCGCTGCGTGGAGCCTCGGTGCCTGTTGGAACGCCGATGCGGCGCAGCGGGCGCGGCCGGTGTACGACCAAAGGATGAGGGCCAGCGGCAGGCGATGGCCGGGCGCTGCCGTATCGAGTGGGCCGCTGTGCATGCCCGCCCGTAGGAGCACCTGGGCGCGAGAGGCTTTCTCGGTGAAGCCCGTCGCGCCCGGGGGCGCTCCTACGCGATGGCGTGGTCTTTGGGTTTGCGCAGGACATCGCCCCGCGGCGGGCGCCGCCCCGTGGCAGCGTGCTGGTCAGAATGCTTGCAGCGCTTCGGTCAGTTGGCCGTTGTTGTTGACTGCGCCCATGGTGTAGCCCTGCCAGCCCGGGTAGGCGTTGGGCTCCCAATAGAACACGCCGAGGACGCGGGCGCCGATGCTGCTGCTGCGGCTGAGCAGGTTGCTGAGCATGGCGCGGGTGGTGGCCGCCTGCTGCCAATCCATGCCGACCTCGGAAATCACCACATCGCTGCCGTAGCGCGCAATCATGTCGCGCATGTTGGTGTCCAGGCGGCTGTTGTAATCCTGCCAGCTGCCGACGGGGGGGTAATGCGACATGCCAATGACGTCCCACTTGCCGCCGGCCGAGCGCAGGTTGTCGAAGAACCAGCGGAAGTTGGCGTTGTCGTAGCCGTTGGCCAGATGCACGACAACCTTGGCGTTGGGATACACCGCCTTGGTTGCGGTGTAGCCGCTGTTGATGAACTGACCCAGGGTGGCGAAGTTGGGCGTCTTGCCCTCGTTCCACAGCATGCCGCTGTTGATCTCGTTGCCCACCTGCACCCAGCTGACGGTGATGCCGTTGTCCTTGAGATATTTGAGGATGCCCTGGGTGTGGCTGTAGACATCGGTATTGAGCTGGGCAACGGAGTGGCCGGCCCACGCCGCCGGTTTGGTCTGTTTGCCCGGGTCGGCCCAGCTGTCGCTGTAGTGGAAGTCGATCATGATGCGCATGCCTTGCGCGGCGGCGCGCTTGGCCTTGTCCAGGGTGTCGCGGCCATCGTTCCAGCCGCCGGACGGGTTGACCCAGACGCGCAGGCGAATGGCGTTGCCGCCGACATCCTTGAACAGCTTGATGAAGTCGGTGGTGTTGCCGGCTGCATCGCGAAAGACCTGCGGCGGATTGTTGGCGGCCTGTTGATTGAGCCAGCTGACGTCCGCGCCTTTGGCGATGCCTTGCGCGCTGACGCCGGCGCTGCACAGACACAGCAGCACGATGAGCCATACACGGTGGTAGTGCCTGCAAAAGATGGTCATGAAACGCTCCCTCGATCGATGGATGTCGCGCCGGTTGGCGCCTTGCTTGATCCCCTGTCTTGCCTGGTGCGTGAGCGCGGCGTGGCATGTGCCTGGCCGTGCATTGCTGCAAATCCGTGGCGATTCAAGCACGGCCGTACAGCCCGGTTGAGGCCGCTATAGGTGCGGGGAGTTGTGGCATAGCTCGATGCAGGAAAACCTTGCATTTGCACGCCTCGCGCGGGCCGGTTGTTGTGCAGATGCAGCAGCAGTGGTGCGCATGACTGCGCGAATGAACGCAAAAACGCCGGGCAGGCCCGGCGTCTTGATGCAAGGTTCGATGGTGGCGATGTGCAGTCCGGACGGCGTGCGGCATGGGCCGCAGCGTGATGTGTCACTTCACACCTAAACGCGGCAGCGCCACACGCCCCTCAGCCCATGGCGCGTGCGCCCTGCTGCTGTTGCTGGGTCTGCGACTGTTGCTGCTCCAATGCCACCGACTGACGCGCCGCGTTTTCGGCGACGCGTTGGCTGCTTTGTTCCAGCGGGGTATTCATTGCCGTCATGGTGTCCACGCTCACGCGCAGCTGTGCCGGGTCGTCGACACGTCCTTGCACGGCGAAGGTGCGTGCGGCATCCGGGCTCATCATCACCGCATCGATGCGCTGGCCACCGGCGGCGTGCATTTCCGATGCGAGCGAACCGGATAACTGCGCGCTGTGCTGGTCGGGCGTGCGCCCAGCACGTGCGTCCTGCGCATGCACGCCGCGCTGGGCATCCTGGAACAGGCCATTGCCCACGTGCCCGGGTTGATCGATCCGCAGGGAGGTATGGCCGTTGCCATGCTCGCGTGCGTCGCGTTTGGCCGGCTCGCCCGGCGCGAGCGGGCCGCGGATGGCATCGATGGCATCCTGGCCGAGGCCGCGCGCGCTACGCGTAAGGATAGTGGTACCGGTGCGCAGCCCATCGATATCGCTGCGGTACTCCTCGATCATGCGCTTGTTCTGCTCGGCAAGTGGGCGCGCGTTGGGGTCCCTGAGCGCAGAATGTTCGCCCAGAAAGTTGCCCAGCTTGTGCGCTCCGAGCGACCCGCCGGCAGCAACCAGCGGGTAGTCCGGAATCAGAAAGTTTGCCTTGCTATTGCTGTAGCCGGCACCACTCAAGGTGGTAATCTTATCGGGCTTGGCGTACATGCGCACCTGCCCGAAGTGCGGCGATGCCGCGCTGACCGGGTCCGATGCCATGACGTGATTGATCACGCTATTGCCACCTTCCGGAATGCGATAACTCAGACTGGCCGCGCCATACGCGTTGAAGGTTTCGCCCTTGAGGTCGTAGTGGTGTGCGGAAACCTGCGCAAGCGCGCCGCCGAGCGAATGGCCGGTGACGGTCACTTCCGGTTGATGACCGGTTCGCTTGCCGACATCCTTGGCGATGTCCATCGCATGCTTGGTCAGCGCAAGCGCATCTGCAGCCTGTGGATTGGTCCGCGAGGTGACCATAGTGGCATCGGTGAGCACGTCATTGACCGCGCCCTCGGTGCCTCGATGCGCAACCACGATCTCGCCACTGGTTTCACGGCGGTAAACCGTGCCCTGGTAACCGTTGGATTGATTGTTGACGTGATCGAGAACGGCATAACGCTCTCCCTCGATCGTGACGATCTCTTCGTGCCCCGGTGCACGCCGACCGACGGCGCGATCCTTGTAGGCGTCCTCGGATAAACCGGCATATTGCGGTGACGGAATACTCATGGCGCAACTTCCTTGGCAGCCAGCGTGATGGTGAAGAGATTGTCGCGGATCTCAGGCTTGAAGTTCTCCGGGCTGCGCTCGCCGGTGTCCGGGAAACTCTTGGATTCCGAGCGCGGATAGCCGTCTTTCCAGTAGTACTTGGTCACCGCCTGCTGCGCGGTCACCGTCTTGGCTTCGATAAACGACAAGAACCGCGTGTCTTCTTCGGCACCGGTGGCCTTGAGCAACACGCTGGCGCCGCTGAATTCCCAATGGCACACGCCGCGACCGTAGTAGTCCTCGTCCTGCATCAGATCCAGATACACGGTGCCGCGGTATTCGGTCTCGGAAATCTTCTTGAGCGCGACATTTTCCTGACTGGTGATGCGGCCGGCTGTGCCGGTTTCGGGCTGGATCTTGCCGCATTCCTGCTCATTGCTGACGTCGTATTGCGCCGCAGCCTCCACCAGGCCAAACGCGCCAGGCGCCTTGTCCACGGTGAGCGTGACCTCGTAGGCCCTACGCGGACTCGGATTCACCTTGGCAAGACCGCGGCCGCCGGCCTGGACGTCGGCTGCTGCAGTTGCCTCGGTGGCGGGGGAATGGGTCTGGGTCATGCTGGTCTCCGGGGGGTGACAGGCCGTAAGCAAAAGGGCCAGCAGGCTTGGGGTCAACATCTGGCGCAAGGCCGGCCTCCGTGGCAGGTGGGCGGCCAATCTAGTCCGCTCGCGTTCGGCCGGTCAATCGAGACCTCGTGAGGATGAGGCTGCCAGGGAGAGTTGTGCGTGGCAGCAAAGCTGCCATGATCCAGCGCAGCCGCTGCCACGAAGAATGCGCCATGCGCAACCGCCCGCGATCACTGCCACCCCAGACATCGGTCGCCGCGCGCATGCCCTGGCGCCGCAGCTTGCGCATGCGTGTGCTGCTGGCGGCCACCGCAGTGCTGGTGGCCCTGCTGACGGTGCTGGGCACGGTGTTCTACCTGGGCGCACGCGCCGAGCTGGTGGAGGCGGCGCGTACCGAGGTGGATGGCCTGACCGAACAGACCGCGCGCAGCCTGGCGGCCTTGCTCGATTCGGTGCAGGTGAGCGGGCGCACGCTGGCCGCCAGCAGTAGCGGCGTGGGGCTGCAGCCGTTCAATCTGCGTGCGTTGCTGCTGGCCACGCTCACCGGCGACCCGGATATCGGGGCGGCGCGGCTGATCATCGCACCGCGTACGCAAAAGGCCGGCGACAGCGGGTTTGTGTGGTACGTGCACCGCAGCGGCACGCGCATCGCAGAAAAATCCGCGCTGGAACTGGGTTATGACTATCGCGCGATGCCCTGGTATCTGCGCACCCAGCGCGAGGGCCGCGCATGGTGGTCCGAGCCCTACCTGGATGCCAACGGCGGCGGCCTGTACACCAGCTACAACCTGCCGCTGCGCCGGCCTGGCGATGCACCGGATACGGCGCCGGTCGGCATGGTGAGCGTGGATCTGCCGCTGCAGCATCTGCGCGAGATCATCGATCAGCTGCCGCGCGATATCGGCATCCAGACGATGCTGCTGTCGCCGGAAGGCCTGCTGGTCTTCAGCCCCGACCCGGCACTGAATCTGCGCCATTCGCTCACGGCCTACGTGGCCCGGTCGCGCCCGGATCTGCGGCCATTGCAGCGCGCCGTCGCTGCCGGCCAGCCGATCTCGTTTTCGCATACCGCGCCCGATGGCGAGCGCTTTCTGACCCACAGCGCGGCGGTGGGGCGCAGCGGCTGGACCTTCGTGCTGTCGGCCTCCGAAGGCTACGTGCTGGCCGGCCTGAACTGGCTGGCGGCGTGGGTGGCGCTGGCCGCGCTGCTGGGCGCGTTGGTGTGGTGGTGGTTGATGCGGCGGATCACGCGCAAGTTGACGCGGCCGATCGAAGAACTGACGGACACCGCCGAGCACTTCCGGCGCGGCGAATTCGAATACCCGTTGCAGCACATCGAACGCGACGACGAGGTAGGCGTGATGGCACGCGCCTTCGACAGCGCACGCGATGCGATCCGCCACCACATCGCCGAGATCGGCGAGATGACCGCCGCGCGCGAACGCATGCACAGCGAGCTGCAGATTGCGCGCGAGATCCAGCAGGCAATGCTGCCGTCCGGGCGCACCTTCGACCGCGCCAGCTCGCATCTGGAAACCTGCGCATGGCTGGAGCCGGCCAAGGCGGTGGGCGGCGATTTCTACCACTTCGTGGAAACCGAACCGGGCCTGCTGTGGTTCGTGGTGGGCGATGTCTCCGACAAGGGCGTGCCGGCGGCCCTGTTCATGGCGCGCGCGGTGAGCGTGCTGGAGATTGCCGCACGGCGGTACACGCGCCCGGACGCGATTTTGATTGCCGCCTCCACGCGGTTGGCCGAAAACAACGAGACCTGCATGTTCGCCACCGTGCTGTGCGGCCTGATCAACGTGGTCAGTGGCGACTACTGGCTGGCCAGCGCCGGGCACGAGCCGCCGTTGTTGATCGATATCGATGGCAAGGCGCGCCCGTTGCCGCTGGAAACCGGTGCACCGCTGGGGATCGAGCCGCAGGAATCCTACCCGGTGCTGCAGGGCCGCATGAGCGCAGGGCAGACCTTGCTGGGCTACACCGATGGCGTAACCGAGGCGATGGACGAGCGCGGCGCCAGCTACGGACTGGAGCGGTTGCTGACGGCGCTGCACCCGCGCCGCAGCGCGGCGGCGCAGTGCAAGGCGGTGATCGCCAATATCGCCCGTTTCACCGGCACGGCCGATCCGTACGACGACATCACGCTGCTGGCGATCCGGCTGCGCCAGGAGCATGCTGGGCGGGTCGCACACGCTGGCCGGGACGCGCCCGGAAAGGCAACGACTGCATGAAGCTCGATTTGGCCATCGCGCCATCGCTGGCCCAGCTGGCGGGCGCCAACGATGCGCTGGAACAATCGCTCACGCTCGAGGGCCTGCACGCCGAGCGCATCGGCCAGGTACGGCTGATCGTGGAAGAGCTCGGCTGCAATGCGCTGACCCACGGCCAGTGCGCGGCACAGCCGCTGCGTTTGCAGCTGCAGCTGGACGCGCAGGCGCTGGTATTGGAAATGCACGATGCAGGCAGCGCTTTCGACCCCTGCGCCGCGCCCATGCCCGAGGTGACCGACGAGCTCGACGACCGCGCCATCGGCGGGCTGGGGTTGTTTCTGGTCCATCAGTTCGCCGATCACATCGACTACCGCCGCGATGGTGCATATAACGTCGTGCGCGTCACCCTGCTGCACCCGTACGCCCCTGTCCCCGAGGCCCTGTCATGACCACGCTCGCCATTCAGATCGACCCGCCGCAAGACACCCGTCAACGCGTCATTCTGACCGGGCGGCTGGACACCCACACCTAACAGGACCTGGACGCGGCACTGTCGCCGTTGCTGGGCACCCGCATCACCACGCTGGTGCTCGACCTGAGCGCACTGGAATACATTTCCAGCGCCGGCATCCGCTGCATCTTCAAGGCGCGCAAGGCGCTGGCCACGCGCCAGGGCAAGGTGCTGGTGAGCAACCCGCAACCGCAGATCCGCAAGGTCTTCGACATGGTCAAGGCGGTGCCGTTGAGCGACGTGTTCGCCTCCACCGAAGAGCTGGACGCGTACCTGGCGGCGATGCAGCGCAAGGTGATCGAACAGAGCGCGCAAAGCGATACGCCGATCGTGCCGCACTTCGCCGAAGCCTGAGCGCAGCTGTACTACCGACGGGGCCCACCGCCGGGCGCGGCAAGGCACGTTGCGGCTTGTACGCGCGCTGTGCGGTCGCTGCGGGCTTTCCATCGGGGCTGACGACTGCGCGCCACATCGATGTCGCCGCCGACGTCGCCTGCGCGCACATGTGGGGACCTGTGCGCGTGGGTGCCGGCACCACCTTGGTTAGGCTATGACGCCCTGCCCTGCGCGTTGCCATGCCCGCACTGATCATCTTCGATTTCGACGGCACGCTTGCCGATTCGTTTGGTTTTTTCCTGAGCACCCAGCGGCTGCTGGCCGAACGGCATGGCTTTCGCGCCGCGCAAGCGCATGAAGTCGACGATGCACGTCGCCTAAGCACGCGCGAATTGCTCAAGGCATCGGGCCTGAGCGCGTGGCGCGTGCCATGGGTGGCGGCCGACTTCATCCGGCTCATGCGCGCCGCGCCACCGGTGGCGTTGTTTCCCGGCATTGCCCACACCGTGGGCGCGTTGCATGCCGGCGGCAGCCGGCTGGCCGTGGTGTCGTCCAACTCCGTGGAGAACGTGCAACGCGCGCTAGGCGCAGAGCTGAGCGCCACATTTGCCGTCATCGAAGGCGGCGCGCATCTGCTGGGCAAACAACGCGCCTTGCGTCGTGTGCTGCGTGCCACCGGGCACACTGCGTCGCAAGCGGTCTACGTGGGCGACCAGGTCGCCGACTGGGAAGCCGCACAGCTCGTGGGTCTGCCGTTTGCCGCAGTGGCCTGGGGCTATGCGCATCCGGACGTGTTCGCCGGGTTGGCCGGAACGCGGTTGATCGAACGCGTGGAAGACTTGCTTGCGTTGAGCGGGGATTAGGCGGCGGAACTGCGCATTGGCAAGCGCTGGGCATTGCCGGTGATGCGTGTCGACATACCCTCATCCGCCCGTCGGGCACCTTCTTGCGATGGGAGGAAGGAAGGCGGGATCTCGGGGCGCCTGGCGCTGCGCCCGGACCGTGCCAATCTCTACACCCCACCTACCCGCGGCAACGGCGCCGGTACGTTCAGCATGCCACCGGCCGCGACATACGCTGCCAGGGCCTGGCCCTGGCTCAACAGGTGCCCGTGCATGGTGCGCTCGGCGCCTTCGGCATCGCCACGTCGCACGCAGTCCATCAGTTGGCGATGTTCCGCCAGCGATTGCGCCATGCGTCCGGGCGTGAGCAACTGACGGCCGCGGTGCATCTTCAAGATGCGGTGCAGATCGTGCGTCACCCGGATCAACCATGGATTGCCGGCGTACTGCTGCACGGTTTCGTGGATCAGGTAATTGTTGCGGTAATACTCGGCCACATCGCCGGCCGCCGATGCGGCTTCCATTGCCGCGTGCAGCTCTTCCAGGCGCTGCACGCCGGCCGCATCAATGCGCTTGACCGCATCGTGCGCGCAGCGGCCTTCCAGCATCGCCATCACAGGAAACAGCTGGTTGAGGTCTTCCAGCGTCAGCCGGGTGACCCGGCTGCCGCGGCCGGCATCCAGTTGCACCAGGCCTTCGGCCGCGAGCAGCTTGAGACTTTCGCGCAGCGGCGTGCGGCTGATGCCCAGCTCTTCGGCCAGGGCCGGCTCGTCGATCCACTCGCCCGGCGGCAGCGCGTAATCGTAGATCTTCTGACGCAGGCGCTCGGCCACTTCCTCGTACAGCGGCACGCGCTTTTTGGAGGCGCGCGAATCAGGAGCGAGGGTCATGGCGGGCAGGCTGTCGGCATCGGGTCGGGGCACCCATTCTACGTGGGCGCCCCGCTGCGCTGTGGCGCGCGGACCGCATCACAGCCAGCCCGGCACCACGAAGACCAGCCACGCCGCCAGCGGCCCCAGCAACACCACCAGGCCGCTATAGATCAGGAAGCGGCGGAACAGGCCGTCGCGCTCTTCCTTGGCCGCCGAGGCCACCACCAGCGCGCCGTTGGTGGAAAACGGGCTGACGTCGACGATGGTGGAGGACACGGCCAGCGCGCAAATCACCCCGGCCGCGCCCAACTGGCCCTGCATCAGGAATGGCACCGCCAACGGAATGGTGGCGCCCAGTACCGCTGCCGAGGAGGCGAATGCAGAGACGATACCGCCGACGTAGCAGACCAGCAGCGCGCCCAGCAGCGGCATGCCGATGTGCGACACGCCGGTGCCGATGTAGTCCACCGCACCGGATTTTTCCAGCACGGCGATATAGGTCACCACGCCGCTGATCAGCAGCACCGTCGACCAACTGATGCCGTCCACCGCGCCCTTCTGTGCGTTGGGCGAGATCAGCGCCAGGGCCACCGCCACCGTGATCGAGACCAGGCCGACGTTGAGGTTGTAGATCAGCGCAGCAACGCCCAGGCCCAGCAGGCCGATCAAGGTGATCACGCGGTCGCGGGTGATGAACACCGCCTCCAATGCCAGCGGGTCGGTGGACAGGGTGCCGCCGCCCGGCGCCACCAGCGCGCCATGCCCTTCGATCGCGAAGCCGCGGTGCGATGCCTGGTCGCCGGCAACCGCCACGTACTGCGCATCGGCCAGCGACAGCTCCTGCCGGCGCATCAGCTTCAACCCACCGAAGGCGCAGAAGCAGATGATCGCCATCATCAGGTTGAAGCCCAGGCTGGTGAGGAACACCGCCATCTCGCTGACGTCCAGCCCGGCCTTTTCGACCACCTTGTTGGTGATGCCGCCATACACGCTGATCGGCGAGAAGCCGCCGCCCTGTGCACCGTGGATCACCAGCAGGCCCATCATCAACGGGTTGATGCGGTACTGCTTGGCGAAGCGCAGCGCCACCGGCCCGATGATGGCCACCGCTGCCGGCCCCAGCGCACCGAATGCGGTCAGCAGCCCGGTGATGACGAACATCACCCAGGGGATGGCGACGATGCGCCCCCGCACCGCGCGCACTGCCCAGTGCACCAGCAAATCGATGGTGCCGTTTTTCTGCGCGATGGCGAACAGATAGGTAATGCCCACCAGGGTCAGGAACAGGTCGCCGGGAAAGCCGGCCAGCACTTCCTTGCCCTCCAGCCCCACCCACACGCCGCCAATGATGAAGGCCAGCGCGAACGCCACCGCCCCCATGTTGATGGGCAATGCGGTGGCGACGATGAACATGATCACCAAGCCAAGAATCGTTGCAATTTGCGGGGTCATGCGCCCTCCCAGACACCTGATACGCGTACAACACGGATGGCCGCCCGCCACCCTGGGGTCACACCGTGTGCAGCACCTGCCGGACCGTCATGCCGCGCGCTCGCACGCAGCCGTGACCCATTCGAGAACACCCTGAGTGCTGTGGAATTCGTCCACCGAGCGCGCTTCGCATGCCGGCAGCACCTCGCGCGCCATCCGCGCCAATGCGCTGCCGGGGCCGAGTTCGAGAAACACGCGTGCGCCGCGCTCAGCGGCTTGCACCAGCACGTCGTACCAACGCACGGTCTGCGCGATCTGCCTGGACAGCGTGTCGATCACCAGGGCGTGCGTACCGACCGCACGCGCATCGATGCCTGCCAAGACGCGCAACTTGGGCGCGACGAGGTCTGCGGTTGCCAGTTCAATGGCAAAGCCTTCGGCAGCCGCGCTCAACCACGGCGTGTGCGCCGGCACGCTGACCGGCAGCAGCGTGACGCGCGCACCTTGTGCGCTGGCAGCCTCGCCAAGCGCCTGCAATGCAGTGCGCGGGCCGCCGAGTACGGCATGATCGTCGCCGTTGACGATGGCGAGCGCTGCGCCGTGCGTCTGACACAGCGTTTCCAGGCCGCGCAAGGGCACACCGACTACCGCCATCAGCCCTGCCTGCTGCGGGCTGGCCGCATCCATCAACCGGGCGCGCGTCGCTGCCAGCTGCAGGCAGGTGTCGATGGACATGCTGCCGGCCACCGCATGGGCGGCAAGCTCGCCAACGCTATAGCCGAGCACCATCAGCGGCGTGGGAAGTTGCGCATGCAGCACCTGCCAGTGCGCCAGCGTACCGGCGCAGACCAGTGGCTGTGCGATGGCATTGGCGTAGCGGCCCGGATCTGCGGCCAGTGTTTGTGGTGCGGCGCCAAGCACGCGCTGTGCGCTGGCGAGGACGGCGGCTGCCGCAGGCGCATCGCCGACACGCGCGAACATCTCGGCATGTTGGCCGCCTTGGCCCGGGCAGAGCACGGCCAGGCTCATGCGGTAGCCTGACCGTGTTCGCAGAAATGCCTTGCGCGCACGCTGCCGTGTTCCGTATTGCAAGCAATGTGGCGAGACACCTGGATGCGAAGGTCGACTGAGGAGCAATGTGCGAGGTGTGTTGCGACGGCGGGCAGGCCAGCCGGCGTTGCGCCGCTGAGCAGAACGCCGCGGCAGTGCGCCTGCGCATGCACCACATGTTCTGCAGCCAGCGAGCAAACGCGGCTCATGCCAGCTCCTGCCGATGCAAGAACCATGCACAGGCCAGCAGATCCGCGCTGCCGCCAGGGCTCAGGCGACGCGCGACAAACTGCTGGCCGATGGCATGCAACTGCACGCGCCACTGCGGGTGCGCAACGCCGCCGTCGGCAAGGAAGGCTGCCGCCTGCGCCTTGGCGAATGCCAGGCCCTCCGCCCCGCCACGATGCAACAGATTGAGATCGTCCACCTGGGCGATGAGCTGCATCAAGGTCTGTGCCAGCGCCGCTTCACGCGTGGCGCCCCCCGCAAGCGCAGTACGCAACGCAGGCAGGGCGATCTCGCGCAGCACCGGATACCCTGCCGCGGCGTGTTCGCGCACGCCACTGATGCGGTACTGCGCACGCACCCGTTGGCCGTGGCTGTGCGGATCCAACGGTGCAGCCTGCAATGCATCGCGCCAGGCGCGTACGCTATTGCAGACCTGTTCTGCAGTGGGTCGCCGCCGCTGCGCAACCCACAGGCGTGCAGCCTGCGCAGTGAGCAGGCCAAGGCTGAAAACCGCGCCGCGATGCGTATTGATGCCACAGGTGGCGCGCAACATCGCGGACTCGGCCCCGATACCCAGGTCGCGGAGCCGCTCGAATGGCGCATGGTCGATGCCGGCCTGGGCAATGGCGACAAAATAGCCACGCAAGGCGAACAGGCTACGCATGAAGGTGGCGGCATCCATGTCGGTGTGGCTGCCGCTGTCGAACGGCGTCACCAAGCCAGGCTTGGGCGCGCAGGCCAGCTCTGCATGCAGGGCGCCAACCGCCAGACGTCCGAGCTGGTAGGCAGCATCGTGCGGTGGTGCAGGCGCACCGGCAACCCAGGTTTGCTGCAGCTGTGCGCTCATGCCGCACTCCGGACCGGAAACAGCGCAGCACGCGGCAATAACCGGCAGTCCTGGTTGGATTTCACCAACACCTGTTGCGCAGTGCCGGCGTACTCGCGCCAGTTCACCGCGTTGTCTTCGGGCAACAGCAGTTCGCCATCGGCACGCAGCCCGTGCTGCTGCTCGCAGCGCTGCAGCAGCGTGACCAGCGCGCACGCTTGCTCTGGCGTTTCGATGGGCCACAGCAGATCCAGATCCGATTGCGCGTGCACGTACGTCAGGCCGGTCAGGGCTTGCCAGGCAAAGCTGCCGAAGACGTGCGGGTGCAACGCATGCGTGTGCGCTTGAGCGAGCAGGGCCTGCAGTACCGGCTGCACCGTGACAGGCGCCTGTGGCGTCACCGCATCCAGTGTCAGCGGGGCAGTGCAGCGTGCGATATCGGCCACGTGCGCCTGCAGGGCCAAACGCTGCTTGCCTTCGCTGGGCGGCAGCGGCACGCCAAGCCGAACGCTGCCGGGTGCCTGACTGCCATCGCCACGCGCCACTACCGCTGGCAGGCCGGCCGCGAACCACTGCCGCAGCCGTGGCTGCGCGCCAGGCGTGACGGCCTGCCACTGCGCATCTTCGCGCAACCACACCAGAGCGTGGCGGCCGGCCACGCTCAGGCCTCGCCCGCAGCCACGGCGCTGGCGACATCGCGCGCCAGCGTGCGCCCGCCGCGTTGCGCGCCGCGTGCACGGCGCTGGTCGCCGTCGACCGGCGCGGCCAGTGCGTCGAGCAGCGCCTGCGCCAGATCGCCTTCCCACAGCGATTCCACCGCGCCCATGCGCACGTAGTTTTCCACACCCGGCGCAAACACCGGCGAGCTCTTGCTCAACGCCTGCAAGGTGTCGACCGATTGCTTGGTCACGCGTGCCATCGCACGCAGATCCATGACCCGGATCTGCGCATCGGGCAATGCATGGATATGGTCGGCCATCAGCCCGAACGACAGGAATCCACCGCTGACCGATTCGCCATAAACCAGTGTGACCAGCCGCGCACCGCGCGTGCGTGCCAACTCCAGCGCACGCGCCAGGTGCGCGAAATACCCGTTGATGCCGAGCAGCTCGTCGCGCCGTGCCAGCCGCTGCCCGGCGGTGTCGGCCAGCATCACGATCGGGCGCTGCGGGTATGCGCGGGTACTCGCCAAGACAGTGGCAGCCAGGGCCAAGGCGTGATCGACACCGACTTCGAGCTTGTTGGCGGTACCGATCACGGTGACATCGCCGGCGGCGGTGGTTGCGCTGCCGGTCAGCACATCGTCGTTGCGCGCGATGGCGTGACCGAGCGGAAACAGCTGATCGAGCAAGTGACTCAGGTCCATGGAAGGCTCCGATCTGCGGTCGCGGCAAGAAAGGCCTCGGTATCGAGCAGCGGCAGGCGCTGCGCATCGACGATGCCTTGGCGCTTCCAGATCTCCAGCCCGTCGCGGCAATCGCCGTAGGCATCGATGCGCGCCGTCAACTGCTGCTGCGCATGCTCCAGCGCCTGCAATGCGGCCTCACCCGTCGCTTCGGCGAGTGCATCGAGCGTGGCCAGCGCTGCATCGGCGAAGGCATCGATGCGATCGGCCACCAACGTGTGGGCTTCGCCAAGCAGGTAGCGGTGTTTGCCGCCGGTGATGCGCCACACCAGCGCACGGTCGCGCGCGTCGAACTCTTCCACCCCGCGCACGGTTTCGATCACGTCCGGGCCGGACAACGACAGGCGGCCTTCTTCGGACATGATCACCGCGCTGCAGCAGCGCGCCACGATGCCCATGCCGCCGAACGCACCGTTGCCGCTGCCGATCAAGGCCAGCACCGGCACACCGGCGGCACGCGCGCTCAAGGTGGCACGCATGATTTCGGAAATGGCGATGAGCCCTGCATTGGCTTCGTGCAGACGCACGCCGCCGGTGTCCAGCAGCAATAGCACCGCTGCCGGCTGCGTGTTTGCGGCGCGCTCCAGCAGGCCGGTGAGTTTGGCGCCATGCACTTCGCCCACGCCGCCGCCCATGAAGGCGCCTTGCTGCGCAGCGATCAACACGTTGCGGCCGCGCAAGGTGCCTTCGCCGACCACGATGCCGTCGTCGAAGGCGCCGGGTGTTTCCAGTTGTGCCAGGTGCGGGCTGATCAAGCGACGCCGCGGGCCAACAAATTCGCGAAAGCTGCCGGCATCCAGCAGACCCTCGAGACGTTCGCGGGCATCGGCTTCGTAGTAGCTGCGCTGGGCCATGGGAACGGTGGCACTCATCCCTGTCTCCAGACGGCATGCGTAGGAGCGCACCTGGGCGCGACCGGGGTATTACCGGCAATGCCCGTCGCGCCCGGGTGCGCTCCTACGCATTGGAGCGGGCGGCTCATGCGTCAGCTCCCTGCAGCACTTCCAGCGCTTGTTCCAGGCGCAGGCTCACCACCGCCGGCGTGGCGCCCACGTCGTTGATGCTGATGCGTACATCGCGCAGTGGATGGCGTGCAGCGAAATCGTCCAGCACTGCCTGCCAGATTGCGCCAAAGCCGCGTGCGGCGGTGAGGATCTCGATCTCCATGGCGCCCTCGAGCGGCACGCGCTCGACCAGCACTTCCAGATTGCCGGAGGCCACGACACCGACCAGCGCGTGTTCCAGCCCGGCGCGTGCACCGCGCTGTCCATCAAAGCGATATCGCAGGGTTTCCATGCTGTGCCCTTACCAATTGCGAAAACGTTTCGGCGGGTCGTACAGGCCGCCGGACCAGCGCACCAGGTCCTTGACCGTGCGCGCTGCAAGCAGGTCGCGCGTGGCATCGCGCGGGCGAATGCCCAAATCGTCCGGCCGCTTGATGACGCCGCGGTCGCGCAGGTTTTCGACCATGCGCTTGTCGCGGCCCAGGCCCACCGCGGTATAGCCGGACACGCCGCGGATTGCCTGTTCGCGTTCTTCCGGCGTGCGACACAACAGCAGGTTGGCGATGCCTTCTTCGGTCAATACGTGGCTGACATCGTCGCCGTAGATCATCACCGGCGGCAGCGGCATGTTGGCGCGCTCGGCCAGTTCCCAGGCGTCGAGTCTGTCGACGAATGCCGGCGCCATGTGTTCGCGGAAGGTCTCCACCATCTGCACCACCAGCTTGCGCCCGCGCGGCATCTCGCCCGGCGTTGCCGCTTCGCGCCCGGCCTTGAGCCAGGCAGCACTGGCATGCCGGCGACCGCGCGCATCCGAGCCCATGTTGGGCGCGCCGCCGAAGCCGGCGATGCGGTCACGCGTGGCGGTGGAGCTGTTGCCCTGCAGATCGATCTGCAAGGTGGAGCCGATGAACATGTCGCAGGCATACAGCCCGGCGGTCTGCGACAGCGCGCGGTTGGAGCGCATGCTGCCGTCGGCGCCGGTAAAGAAGATATCCGGACGCGCGGCGATGTAGTTCTCCATGCCCAACTCGGAGCCGAACGAATGCACCGATTGCACGAAGCCCGATTCGATGGCCGGGATCAACGCCGGATGCGGATTGAGCGCCCAATGGCGGCAGATCTTGCCCTTCAGCCCCAGCGATTGGGCGTAGGTGGGCAGCAACAGTTCGATCGCGGCGGTGTCGAAGCCGATGCCGTGATTGAGCCGGTCCACACCGTATTCGGCATAGATGCCCTTGATGGCCATCATCGCCATCAACACCTGGATCTCGGAAATCTGCGCCGGGTCGCGGGTGAACAACGGTTCGATGTAATTGGGCTTGGGCGCCTGGGTCACGAAATCCACCCAATCGGCGGGAATATCCACGCGCGGCAGGGTGTCGAGAATTTCGTTGACCTGCGCGATCACGATGCCGCCCTTGAACGCGGTGGCCTCCACGATCACCGGCGTGTCTTCGGTATTCGGGCCGGTATAGAGATTGCCGTGACGATCGGCCGCCTGCGCGGTGACCAATGCGATGCGCGGGGTCAGGTCGATGAAGTAGCGGCCGAACAATTCCAGGTAGGTGTGGATGGCGCCGATCTCGATGCGACCTTCGCTCACCAGCCCGGCCAGACGCGCGGCCTGCGGGCCGGAGAACGAAAAATCCAGGCGCTTGGCGATGCCGCGTTCGAATACGTCCAGATGCGCGGCAAGCGACAACACCGATTGCACCATGTGCAGGTCATGCACGCGCGCCGGATCCACCTCGGTAAGGCACCGCGCCAGGAAATCGGCCTGCTTCTGGTTGTTGCCCTCCAGGCACACACGGTCACCGGGCTCGATGACCGCTTCCAGCAACGCCACGACATCCTCGGCAGCCACCACGCGACCCTGCGGCGCCAGCGCGGCGGCCCGCTGCAGACGCTGACGCCGGCTTTCGGCCTGGGTGTCCCACTGTCGACTCATGCCTCTGCCTCGCCGGGGTCGAGCCCGTAATGTCAAAGTAATTATATCGTAATTATGAACTTCACGAGTGTCTAGACGCGTTGCAGCATCGGCGTTCGTCACCAGGCAGGCGTCAGCCGCCTGCAAGCCGCAGCGCTTGCGCATCAGCGCACTTCGATATATCGTTTCTCCATGCTTCGATATATCGAATGAAACAGCGCCCTCCCGTCAGCCCAACGGCCGATCTCGATGCGGCATCTGCCCGCGCGCGCGGTGCCGGCGCGCGCGTGCGCCCGCTGGAGCATGGCGATCTACGCCTGCTGCTGCTGGCGCTGATTGCCGAGCGCCCGTGCCATGGCTATGAGCTGATGCGGCAGATCGCCGCCCTCTTCAAAGGGCTGTACACGCCCAGCGCCGGGGCGATTTATCCGGCGCTGGCGCAACTGGAGGCCGCCGGCTGGGTGCACACCGATCTGGATGCCGGCCGCAAGCGCTATCAGGTCACTGCCGCTGGCAGCGACTACGTTGCACAGCAACGCGATGCGCTCGATGCCGCACTGGCCCGCACCCATCGACGCGCGCGTGAGCTGATCAAGTCGCAAACGCCGGCCCCGATTCGCGAGGCGATTCATCGCATCAAACATGGCTTGTTCGCGCGCCATGGGCAATGGAGCGAGACAGTAACCGCGCGAATTGCTGCATTACTCAACGCCGCCGCCGACGGCATGGAGCGCGACGACGACTGAGCGGGTGTGCGGTAACGCCTGGGCTCGGCCCGACAGCGATCTGCGAACCGCGCAGGGCGATACAACGCCCCCGCTGCCCCGATTCGAGGTGAAGCGATGCAATTGCATGCAGCTTCACACGCCCCCTCATCTGCCCCTGCGGGCACTTCTCCTGCAGAGCTGAAGACCACGCCGTTGCGCTGGATGACAGCACACCAGCATGGCCGATCGCCACTCACCACGTCATTGACTGATCACGCATTGATTTCGTAACGCTCCCTCTTCCCCCGCACCGCCGCGCATCCGTGCGGCACTCCAGGAATTGCATCCCATGGCTGCACACACCAATACCCAACTCCGTCGCGACCCACGCCTGCGTTCCGTGCAGGTGCTGCGTTGCGAAGCGATCACCCCGCACATGCGCCGTATCGTGTTCGGCGGCAGCGACCTGGCCGGCTTTCAAAGCGATGCGCCGGACGATCACGTCAAACTGTTCTTTCCCAACGCCGACGGCGCCTTCGTCCTGCCGACCATGACGCCGGAAGGCCCGCGCTACGAAGAAGGCGCGCTGCCTTCGCCGGCGCGCGACTACACGCCGCGCGATTTCGATCCGCAGAGCGGCGAGTTAAGCATCGACTTCGTGTTGCACGGCGAGGGCGTGGCGTCCAGTTGGGCCGCGCGCGCACAGCCCGGCGATCCACTGAAACTGGGCGGCCCGCGCGGCTCGTTCCTGGTTGCCGATGACTATGACCACTACGTGTTGATCGGCGACGAAACCGCGCTGCCGTCGATCGGCCGCTGGCTCGAAGCGATGCCCGCCGACATGCACGCGCAGGTATTCATCGAGATCGCCGATGCCGCCGAGCGGCAGGAACTGCTCAGCGCGGCCGAGGTGCGGGTGAACTGGCTGGAGCGCAATGGCTTCGATGCCGTCAGCAGCACCCTGCTGGAAGACAGCCTGCGCGACTACGAGCCAGAGGATGGCGACACGTTCTACTGGATCGGCGCCGAATCGATGCGCGCGCGCGCCATGCGCAAATTCCTCGAAGACCACCTGGGTGTGGACAAGGAATGGGTGCGCGCAAAAGGCTATTGGAAGGCGCGCGGCGAGCACGGCGAGGAGTGATTGCCCTGCGTGCACGCAAGGCGCGTCGGCTCTCAACGCGTCACTAAGCCGCTTCTTGCGCACTCGCCGCGCATGACATGCGCTACGGTGACGCCGGCCAGGACTGCATGGCCGGCAACGCCACTTGCACCTGGGCCGGATCGATGCGCGTGCGCAGCCAGGCCAACGCAACCGGCAATGGACACAAGGCCTGACCGTGGCAACCGGGCAATACCAGTGTGGACGAGGCCAGCGCATCGCCGTCGAAGCGCCCGCTGCGCAACGCCGCCAGGCTGGGCATCAAGGTCCGCACGCGCAGCAACGGCATGCCGTCGCGTTCGAACACATCCAGCACCAGCGCACCGCCGGGTGGATAGTCGTCGGGACGATCGCTGCGATGCCACTGCACGCCGAGCAGTCCACCGAGCGTGGCCAAGGTAGTGTCGTGTCCCACCAGCACCAGCAGCCGCGTGGAAGGCGGCGCCAATGCCGCTACCGACGGCGTCTGCCCGACCGCGGCCTGCACGGTGGCCAGAAGATGCGCGAGCAGGTTGGATGCCGCCGCCGTGGCAACCGGCAACGGACGCTTGCTCTGGGCGAACGAGGTGTTGTGCAGGGCAATCAATTGCGCCACTGCGGCGCGATCCACCCGGCCCCAGCCCAGCTGCGCCGCATCGAAGCCTTCGATGTCTTCCAGCATCAGGTTCTCGGCCAGTCCGCCGGCCAGCTTCAGGGTGCTGGCCGCGGCCGGCGAGCCATCGCGCGTAGCCGGCTCGTAGAGCAGGCGGGTAGGCGGCGGCGTGGCGCAGCGTCCGTGCTGGCAGGCACTCAACACCGCCTGCAAGTGCGCCAGCTGCGCGCGCGTCTCAGCTTCCAGCCGCACCGGCGGCGTGGGCGCCTTGCCGCCATCGAACAATACAGTGCGCTCGCCCTCCGGCAGGGCCTGGTAGTGCACTGCGCAGCCCGGCGCCATGCCCTGCAGCAGCGCCTGCGCGCTGGCGTGGTTGCGGGCGGTACTGTCGGCGATGGTGACGATCTGTTCGGTGCCCGCGCAGCCACTGGCCGCCAGTCCGAGCGGCGGCGCGAATAACGCGCGATAACGTGCGCCCAGCGCCTGCATGCCGGCTCGTCCGTGCGGCGTCAGCTGGCCCGCGGCCACCGGCCAGTGCGGCCATGGCTGCGCGCTGTAGCGATCCAGCTCGCTGCCGGGCTGGGTCGGTGCACGGATGCCATGCCGCACCAGCACGATGGTCAGGCGCAGGTGCGCGGTTGCAGCGGCGGTCTCTTTTGCCACGACCGGTTTTGCCATCGGCAGGCAGAGCGCCAGACCGAGCAGTGCGTGCCGCATCGTTCCGGCAAAAGAGCGATTGTGCATGGCTTGCCTCATAACGTTGCCGACAACGCGAGCACTCTCCCGCGTCCAGGCTGACCGGCATACCGCGGTGCATGGATGGAACGCGCGCCAACGGTGCGCGTGCCGCGAGGCCGGACATCGCGGTGGCGCAATGGCTGCCCTTGCCGGAACAGCGGCAACAATCTACCCAAGCGCACGACAGACATCACCGCTCCAGAAAAATGCGCCCAGCCTGCGTGGACCGGATGACGCGTGGATGACAGCCGCAACTCCGTTGCCGCGCGTTGCGCCCGGCCGTTGATTCGCGGCGATGGCGATGGCGCGATCTGTCGAGACAGTGCAGCGGCGCCAGGTTTGCCAAACGTCGCGACGGCCACCTGTTTGCCGATGCCACGGTCACGCAGTCCACGCTGCCGGCGATGCCGTGAGCGGCGGTGTTTCCCAGGATTCGCCCCGGCACGCAGGCCGCCCCAACATGACGTGACCACGCCCGACGGCATCTCACTTGGCCGTTACCCTCAACGACAAAGGCCCGCCGAAGCGGGCCTTTGCCTGGACAGCAGCCAGACCGCTTACTTGGCAGCGGCATCCTTCGCCGCAGCATCGCCCGCCTTGGCCTGCAGGGCTTCGGTGGTGATGCGGATCTTCACTTCGTCGCTGACGTTCGGGGCGTACTGGCCCAGGCCGAAATCGCTGCGCTTGATGGTGGTGGTGGCGTCGAAACCGGCGGCCGGCACCTTCTTCATCGGGTGCTCGCCGGCACCGTTGAGGGTGACGTCCAGCACGACCGGCTTGGTCTGACCCTTGATGGTCAGGTCGCCGGTGACGGTCAGCTTGTTGGTGCCGGCAGCTTCCACCTTGGTGCTCTTGAAGGTGGCGGTCGGGAACTTGGCCGCGTCGAAGAAATCACCGCTCTTGAGGTGTTCGTCGAACTTGGCGGTGAAGCTGTTCAAGCCGGACAGCGGCAGGGTGACCTGCACGGTGGACTTGGTCACGTCGGCCGCGTCGTACACCAGGGTGCCGTCGACATTACCGAAGTGCGCGCTCGGGTTGGAGAAACCGAAATGGCTCCACTGCGCCAGCACGTCGGTGTGCGATGGGTCCAGGGTGTAGGTGCCCGACGCCACTTCCACGGCCGGGGCGGTCGAGGCGGCAGCCGCCGGTGCAGGTGCCGGCGCAGCAGCGGCGTCGGCCGGTGCGGTGGCCGCCGCCGGGGTTTCAGCGGCCGGAGCGGCAGTGTTCTCGGCCGGCTTGGAGCAGGCGGCAATGGCCAGGGTCAGGGCGAGCGGCAGCAACAGCTTGTGGGTGGTCTTCATTGGAACTCCATGGGATGAGAGACGCGTTGGATCAACGCGGGTGGGACAGATGCAGACGGACGAGGACTGCAGGAAACGCAAGACACCATGTACGTCGACACGGCGAGCCAGATCAAGCGATCGTCAGGCGAACGGCCAACTGCGTCGCTTGACGCGGCAGGCACACGCGGTGTGCCGGGCCGACGCACGCCGTCCACGGCGCTGCGCGGCAGCCGGCACGCATGCATCGCCTTACTCGAAGCGCGCCGCTTCGTCGAAGCTCAGGCGTGGCGAACGCGGGAACAGCCCGGCCGGGTCGCCATAGCCAAGATTGACCAGGAAGTTGGACTTGATCGGCGTGCCGGCAAAGAACGCCGCATCCACCTTGGCGTTGTCGAAGCCGGACATCGGGCCGGCGTCCAGTCCCAGCGCACGCGCGGCCAGGATCAGGTAGGCGCCCTGCAGCGAGCCATTGCGGAACGCCGATTCGGTGCGGCCCTCGCGCGGGCCGTCGAACCAGCTCTTGGCGTCGGCATGCGGGAACAGGTACGGCAGCTTCTCGTGGAAGTCTTCGTCGTGCGCCACGATCACCGTCACCGGCGCGGCCAGGGTCTTGGCGGCATTGCCCTCCGACAGCGCCGGCTTGAGCTTGGCCTTGCCTTCGGCGCTGGTCACGAACACAAAGCGCGCCGGGCCGCTATTGGCCGCGGTGGGTCCCCACTTCACCAGCTCATACAGCTCACGCAGCACCTCGTGGCTGACCGGCGTGTCGGCAAACGCATTTTGCGTGCGGGCGGTGCGGAACAGCTGATCCAGTGCGGCGGCATTGAGCGAGTCGGACATGAGCACTCCAGAGGAAGGGGTGGTGCGACGGTAGGCTGCGGCGTCGGCGCCAGTGTGAAGACCCGCAGTGTAGAGTGGCGCGATTGCCGCCACACGCGTTCAATCTGAAACAAATCTATGTCGGATCTGAAACGATGGGGCTGACCTGGGCACTGAGCGACGGCCGTGCCGGCAATGCGCGCCAGGCCGAGGCGCTGGCGCGTGCATTGCACCCCGCTGCCTACCAGCCACTGCACCTGCAGACCAACGCGCCGTGGCGTTGGGCGGCGCCGCGGCGGCTCCCCGGCGCACGGCAGGCGTTTGGCGCGGCATTTGCCCGGCAACTGCAGCAGCCCCCGGCGCTGGCCATCGGCTGCGGCAGGCAGGCGGCGCTGGCCACCCGGTTGCTGCGTGCCCACGGCAGCCGCAGCGTGCAGATCCTGGATCCGCGGCTGGACCCGCGGCACTGGGACCTGCTGGTGGTGCCCGAGCACGATGCACTGCGCGGCAGCAACGTGCTCACCCTGCTCGGCAGCCTGCACCCGGTGGACGATGCGTGGCTGGCGGCCGGGCGGGCCGCCTTCCCCGCCCTGGGCGGCTTGCCGGGCCCGCGGCTGGCGCTGCTGGTCGGTGGCACCACCGCCCAGGTGCCGTGGACGCCACAGGCGCTGGCGGCGCTGTGCACGCGCGTGAGCGCCCAACTGCGCGCGCTGGGCGGCAGCCTGCTGGTGACCACCTCGCGCCGCACACCGGGCGATGCACTCGCTGCGTTGCGCGCGGCCTGCGCCGGCCTGCCGCATCTGCTGTGGTGCGATGAGCGCGATGGGCCGAACCCCTACGCTGGACTGCTCGGCTGGGCCGATGCCATCGTGGCCAGCGCCGATTCGGTCAATCTGCTCTCCGAAGCCTGTGCCACCCGCGTACCGGTCGCTGCCGCGTTCGGCGAGCAGGCACGTGGGCGCGTTGACACCTATTTGCAAGCGTTGCGGCAACGCCAGCGCTTGCACTTAGTCGATGAAGTTCTCGCCAGCGCTGTCGATATCGTTCCTGTGCGCGAAACCGAGCGCATCGCCATGCAGGTACGCGCGCGCCTGCTGCCATAACCCAACGCCCGCCAGCGGGCCAGCGAGACAAGGACGATGTGCATGACAGGGACGATCCACGCGCGATGGATGCGGCAAACCCGGCGCAAGGCAATTGCGCTGCTGGTACTGGCCGCATTACCGCTGGCGTCCAACGCAACAACACCGCGTTGCGTGCCGCGTTATCCCACGCCGCACGCCGCTGCCGCGATGTTCGACATGGCCACCTCCACCGCGCAGGCGCTGGATGCGTTGCCCGATGCCAAGGTGGTGCTGCTGGCGCGCGGCGGCCAGGATCTAAGCCGCTACGGCCTGAAACATAGCCACCTGGCATTTGCCGTGCGCGACGATGATGGCGGCTGGCGGGTGCGCCACCTGCTCAATCGCTGCAAGAGCGATGCGTCACAGCTTTACCAGGAAGGCCTGAGCAACTTCATCGGCGAAAGCGCGTTGAGCAGCGATCTGCGCGTGGGCATTCCCACCCAGGCACTGCAGCAACGTCTGTACGCGCGATTGACTGGCAGTGGCGATCTTGCGCACCGCCTGCATGAAACGCGTTACAGCATCGTGGCGTATCCGTTTTCCACCGACTATCAAAACTCCAACCAATGGGTGCTGGAAGTGCTGGCCGTCGCGCTGGCGGCCGACGCGCAACCGGCGGTCGCGATTGCCAACCGCCGTGATGCACAGGCATGGCTGCGCACCGCGCTATCACCCCAGCGCTCTGCATCTGGACCTGAGCCAGCGCATCGGCGCGCGCTTTGTCGCCGCCAATGCGGCGGTCACCGATCATCCTGTGAGCGAACGTGTGTCCGGTAACTATTCGGTGGTCACGGTCGAATCGGTATTCGACTTCCTGCATCAGCGCGACGCGGTGGACAAGGAACTGTCGATTGCACGCGCCGCCCCTACTCCTGGAGCAACACCATGATGCACGCCCGTTCCTTTCTCGCTGCCAGCGCATGCCTGTTCGCCGCCTTGACATTGCCCTGCGCACACGCCGGTGAAGCGACCACACCCGGCGAAAAATCCAAGTTCTATTCGGCGCTGTCGCTCGCCATGCCAGTGCTGATCGCGTCCGGTGTGGCGGGCTCTGTGTTTTCCGCACCCGTTGCTGTATCTAATGCAGTGGCCGAATCACGCCGCGAGGCACGTGCAGGCAAGCTGCCGCCAATGCGCGTGCAAGCCGTCGACACCCTGCCTGCGGGTGCACGCCAAGTGCGCCTGCAGGACCCGCAACATGCCGAGAACACCGCAGTGCTGCAATGGCAGGCACGCCAGGACGACCCCGTCGCAGGCTTCCACGTCGGCGAAATGGTGACGTTCCAACCTAGCCCCGCAGGCAGCGGCTGGACCGTGCATGCGGAACAAGGCCAGGCGTTGGCGTTCGTACCGACAGAAGCGGCCGCCGCATACGGCAGCAGCCAGACCTGGTGACGTGCACGCCCTGCGCCGCAGGCCGGGGCCACCTCTGATCGACCGCAGCGCGATCGTCGTTGCATCGGCGGCGTTGCCACGACGCCGATGCCTCCAACCGCGCTGCGTTTACGGATTGCTGGGAGAACGCGGAATGCCGGCAGGCGCCGCATCCAGCGCGCCGATCATCAGCCGCACGACCGGGGTTCCCAAGCCGGTGGTGTAGTTGTACTTGCCGGCGATCGGCACGTCGTTGCCGACGACCCCGTTGTTGCCGGGAATGCCGCGGTGATAGGCCTGCGGGCCGTTGGCGGCCAGGCGATACAGGTAATCGTTGAGATTGCCCTGCCGGCCCTGCTTCTGCACCAGCAACGCGGCCACGCTGGCGAACTCCGGCGCCGCCACGCTGGTGCCGATCACCTTGGTGATGGCACCGGCCACGTAGATGGACACCGAGCTTGTGCCCTGCTGACAGGGATGCACGGCGATTCCCGGGCAGCCGCCGACCAACATGCCGACATCGGGCAATGCGCGCATCGAGGTGCGCGTGCCGCCCAGCGCGCGCAGCTGATATGCCGGACGCTGGAACAGCGTGCTGACGCCGCCACCGGCACCCCAGTAGCCGCCGCTGAGCAGCGCGCCGACGCCATACGGGTCCTCGGCCTGCAACGGGTCGGCAAACGCGCTTTCGCTGAGGTAGCTCGAATCCAGGCTGCCCTTCTTGTAGGCAGTGAGCAGGTTGCCGCCACCGACCGCGGTGACATGCGCATCGGCGGCGGGCCAATGCACGCTGGGGACGTACCGGCCGTTCTTGCCTTCCACCAGGTATTGCGTGTCCGGGCAATCCAGGCCGGCATTGTCGCCGCTGGAGGCGACGAAGCTGATGCCCTGCGCATTGCCTTGCTTGAAGACCGAATCGAACAAGCCAAGGATGGAAGTGGCGTCCTTGCCGTTATAGGCCGCGGTGAAGATCTGTTCGCAGAACCCGAACGAGGAGCTGACCACGTCCGCCTCATTGTCCTGCACGATCTGCCGGTAGCCGGCCAGGATGGAATCGATGGACAGATCGGGGATCACGTACAGCAGCACGTGCGCGCCCGGTGCGCCGCCGAGTGCCATGTCCACATCGAGCGTTGCCTCGCGCACCGCAGCGCGATTGCCGTCCTGCACCCCGGGCTTGGCCCCGGCCACATAGCGGCGTGCATACAGTGTCGGGTTGGCATGGTTGCCGGCATAGCGGCTGAAGCGCTCGTGGTCGAACATCGCGGCAATGTCCGTATCCAGCACGTCGCTGCCGATCAGGACGGCGATCGTGCTGCCGCTACCGTCGAGCCGCTGTTGCTTGCCTGGCGCACCGATCATCGTCTGGTAGGAAGGATAGCCGTAGGCCTGCTTGAGATCGTTGTACCAATAGCTGGTGGTGCCATCACCGGTGCGGTTGCCGGGCGTGCCGGCCAGCATGCGCGAGTCCATGCGCGCCGCCGGCAGCCCGCGGCTCAGGCCGGTGACGGTGACACCGTTGGCACGCAGCGCGGCCGGCAGCTGCAGCGGAGCGGCAGCCGCCAGGCGTACCTGCTGGCCGGCGTTCAGATCAGCCACCAGCGGCGCGGCAAACAACCGCTCCACGCTGTCGGCATTCGCGCTGACATGCAGGGTTGGCCCTTGCTGCACCACGGTCATGTGTGCGGCCTGCAGGGCGGCGCGTACCTGCGCGAGCTGCGCAGGCGCCGGACCAAAACGCCGCTGGAATTCGGCCGCCGACAGCCACTTGTGGTACTGCGGCGACAGCGGGTCCTGGATGTCGGCCAGCAGGGCGTTCAGGGCCACCTGGTCGCGTGGTGGCAGATGCACGTCGAAGGACACGGGCGCTGTGCGCAAGCTGGCCGTGATCGCGTCAATCCGGGCATCGGGGACGGTGGTGGCAGCGTTGGCGCTACCGAAGGCCAACAGCGAAGCGGACAGCACGGCAGCCAGCAGCGGCCGACAGCGGATGCGAGTAAGCATGGATCTCTCCAGGGGGCACAGCAGTGAGCGAGGCCGAATGGCATCGCAGGGACGTGCACGAACGCTCGCGACCACCGGCGCGATCATGTCGACACGGAAAACAGGACACGGATGCCGGCTGCGATCGATGGCCGCGCGGGCCGGGATCCACGCGGCTGGCCGCTGCAGACCACGGCAAGGCCGAGCGCTGCCGGTGCACCATCGCGACACTGCACATTCGGCGGCTCTCTCCATCGGCATCGGCAGGTCGCGCGGCTTGCAAGGGCTGCCATCACTCAGACGGCGGGTCGGGAGCCGGGACGATACGTGCGATGTCTACCGCTGAAATGCCAGCGGGCGAGGTTGTGTCGCCATCAGCGAGGTGCGCGCGCCTGCGGCAGCAGGTGCCGCTGCGTGCCAGCTCGCCGCGCGTGGCTGCCTCAAGGTGCGCGCCGTTGCCGCGAGTACATGCAAGCGCCCATTGCGCGCACCTGCGCCCGCTCATCACCGCAGTTCCTGCGTCGAGGCTGCCGCCTGCTTTGCGATCACCGCGTACTGCCGATGCCGCCGGTCAGGCGTCATGTGCACGCGTCACCGATGACGACCCAATGTCGTGGCGCAGGCTTGCCCCGCTGCGCACATCGCATGCCGACGGTGCAGCCGAGCGTCGCCGCCGCCGCCGATACAGGCACGGTCCGGCGCCAGGCGGCTGCGCGATACGGGAAGGGGTCTTCGCGCAGCGGCGCCGTGGTCGAGGCGCGTATCGCTGCGCTGGTCCAGCTCTGCCGTCGAAGCGATAATTGCGCGCCCAATCAACCGTGTCGCCATGCGCCCTGCCTCGACACCTGTGTTCGCCCCGCTCACCGCCCATGCATCGCTCTGGGCGGTGCTGGCAATGGGCGCAGCGGTCCTGCTGTCCAACATCCTGGTGCAATACCCGATCAACGACTGGCTGACCTGGGGCGCGTTCTCCTACCCGCTGGCGTTCCTGAGGGTCGGCAGGGATCGTGTAAACAACAGCCAAAAGTGAGCTAACTCTCTGTCAGAGAGAGTATCAATACGAATCCCTGCCGACCCTCAATACATCGACCGCAGACCCCTAATTCTAGCTGGCATTGAATTGTGGAGAGTCGACAGGAGGGATGTACCCCATGTCCCCGACCACTGATTGCTACCCGGGATATTACGTCGATTACGGCTCAGGCGCGGGTTGGTGCGAAGTATTAGACACCGCCAGATCCTGATACGGAATACGTTTGTTCAAGGGAGTTTCGCCGTATCCAAGTTTACGGGCCAGCGCGGGAAGGACTTCGAAGCTTGCATTCATGCCCTTGACAATTGCGGTTCCTACATGGCGAAGGAACTCACTCCTGGGAGCCAAAATCTGATGCAATTCTTCTGCAGTAATTTCCCGTGCCCCGCTTTCCATTTGCTCGCTTGCTCGCGCCAGAATGGTTTGCACGACCCGCGCGTGCTTAGCATTGTCTGATTCAAATAGCCCAGGAACATGAATGCGTCCTCCAAGCGCCAGTGCATTCAAAGCGATGGCTTCAATCGGATTAAAGACGGTGCTCCGGAAGATACGCAGCACTTTTTCCGAGAGTAATCCTGTGGCTTTGCTGCCGGCGATCAGCGGGATCATCCCGACAATGGATGCCAGCCCCATAGACTTGACGGCGGTGCTCTCGCCGGGGGCAACATCGAGCGCATGACGTGCCATTTGCTCAATCGCCTCTTCCGGGCCCATCTTCTCGCTGGGGCACGCCAAGACACCGTCCTTAATGCTCTGGAACAATCCAGCACGCATCGTCTCTTCGCTTTCCTTGACTTCGGGTGGAATGCCAGAGGCGGCGCCAAAGATGGCCGCTTCGGTTGTCGCCATATTGGCCGCAAGATCACCTAATCCTGATTTAAAGCCTGTGTACTGCAAGACGTTATTGGGGAATGACACAATTGAGGAGATGGCACCGGCTTTCATTGCCTTGGGGAGCAGGTCGCGCATGGACCAGTCCTCACCCTTCATACCCTTGATGATTGCAAGCACACACATGGTGTCCATGGTCTCGATTAGCAAAGGCGGCACTGAATCGATTCCGGCCAATTGCAGAGCATACTGACTGGACGAGAAATTTTTCCCGAAGATGGCTTTTTTCAACAGTTCCGAAGCGCCGAGCTCCCATGCGGAGCCGAGTATGCTGCTGACACCAATACTACCAGCCAAGCCGCCGAGCTGAAACTCTTTCTTGGTCGCAACATGTAGCAATTCCTGTGCACCCAGACGAACCTGGAGGTCCTCGTCCCCTTTGAGTTTCTGGTTGATGAACGTCGACAGGACATCGTCATTGGACATGACATCTGGGGCACACGAGGCGAGGAATGCTTTCGCGCTGATCTGGCGGCCGTCTGCCATCTCGATCAAAGCGCTTGGGCCAAATGCTGCGGAGCCACGTTCAATCGCCTTAAGCAATAAGGGGATATGAATGTCAGCATCGATTTTCTCAGCTGTCCGCTCTGACGAGTCGGCGGCAGGCATCAATTGCGCCGTCTCAACCGTGAATGCGTCCTTGAACTCCTCAAGCGCTTTCTCCGGGTCTCGACGCGACACCAACTCTAGTCGGACACCGTCAGTGCTCGCGACCTGCGATGGAAATGGCTGGTCAAGCTGCGCGAAAGATAGCAGCGCGTGCACCACCGGATCGGCAGAAACAAGTCGGCCCGACTCCCGGCGCACCAATCCCATATGCCTGGGCTTTTGGAAGCCTGTTAACGAGATCAGTAGCGGAGTTTCTAATCCGCTGTTATCAGTATGACCGGAGCCTTGCCCAGTGGACCTGGGGCTAGTAGACCCGCTGCTCATGCCGCGTCGCCGGGGGGGCCTGGTGTTAGGCAATCTGCTATCTCCGGACTGACGGAAGACGCTATGGCTGGGCCGTTCGCCAGCTTCTAGATCACAGTCGTTGCCCATACCAGATTCGGGGTGACGTATGTGCTCGAGTGACGAAAGTGAATGGGATCGTGCGAACTCTGCCTTCATGTCTTCCTACCCTTTTTATGAATTACTTGAAAGTCAGGATCTTTACAGCGACTAACAAAACTCCTGCGCGGCCGTTAGGAGAGCGCGGTTGGTGATCGGGTCGGCATCTTCCACTCGTGAAATCCGGTTTTGCTCGCCGCCCGCAACCATCTGATGATCGCTGTCTACGTTGTATTAGCCGCATTTGGTGTTGGTGAGACCTCGAAACCTGTTTGAGAATTTTTTTCTAAAGATGGCCTGATCAATCTGCCCCGTGACATGAGCCACATAATGTCCAGGTGAGCCTGCACGGGGGCTTTGAAATACATAGCCTTATGTTGATCCCCTGCAGTGAGAAGAAAGTTTGGCGCAGAGCTCTCTGAATTTCGTGGTTTTACCGAAGTCATGGTCGGGACGGCGAAGCATTGCGGGGTGACCCAGCCCCGGCAAGTCGGAAGGCTCAACTCTTGAGAAGATAGGGCCATGAGCAAGACGAAGTATTCCTCGGAAGCGCAAGAGTGGGCGGTTCGGCTGGTGCGGGAGCACCAAGTAAAGTCAGCTCGCGATGGGCAATCGAATCGATTCCCGGGAAAATTGGCTGTCCGTCGCAGCCGCTGTACAACTGGGTGCGTCAAGCCGAGCGTGATGCCGGCAGCGTCAGGGGCTGACGGCTGACGGCTGACGGCTGACGGCTGACGGCTGACGGCTGACGACGGGCGAGCAGACACGGCTGAAAGCGCTGGAATGCGAAGTGCGCGAGCTGGGGCACGTCGGTGGAATATGCGCAAGGCCAGCGCATATTTCGCCCAGGCGTAGCGCGACCTAAGCTTCACGCCCTGACCTAGGTTCAGCAACCTGATCAACCGCCGCTTCGGTCCACGCGCTGCGCGCCACGTTGCCTGGTGCGGGTTCGCGCTGGCGGTGCTGCTGTCGATCTGGCTGGCGACGCCCCGCATCGCGGTGGCCTCGTGCAGCGCTTTCATCGCCGCGCAATTGCTGGACATCAGCGTGTTCGACCGCCTGCGCGACGGCAGCTGGTGGCGCGCGCCGATCGTGGCCACCACCTGCAGCGCCACCCTGGATACCACCATCTTCTGGAGCATTGCGTTTGCCGGCGCGAGCCTGCCGTGGGTCAGCTGGGCCGCAGGCGATCTGGCGGTAAAACTGGGCATGGGCGTGTTCCTGCTCGGCCCGTTTCGCGCCCTGCTGTGGCGGAGTGCGCCGCGTCGGTAGAACGCATGACGCGCATGGATGCGGGGCTTTCCGCCAGGACAGCCAGGCACCGTTGCCGCCGTTTGCCGCAGCTGCATCGAAAGCGGCGCACTCACCAGGGCCCTTACAGCGCTGTTTCATCCTTGCCCAGCGGAAACGTCAGGCCCTGCCCACGTGCTGCGTTGAAGATGATGCCGCGCGCCTGCTGGATGGCCGGCGTCGGTGCGAGCAGGCGTGGGCGGCGGTCCAGCGTGCAGCTCAGGCCGGCATCGACCAGCGTTGCGTGCGCCTGATGCAGTGGTGCGCCGCTCTCGTCCGGGAGCCAGTGCGTGCGCGCCAGTGCGTCGATCAACGCTGGCGTGTCGCAGGCGTCCAGCAGCTGCGGCTGCTGCGCTGCCAGCCCGAGCACGCCGGCCTGCAGCACGAATTCCAGATCCACCAGGCCGCCAGCGCCCTGCTTGAGATCCAGCCGGCCGGCATCGCTGCGATCCAGTTCGGCGCGCATGCGCGCCCGCATCTTGCGCACGTCTTCGTGCAACTGCGCGGTGTCGCGCACCCGCATCAGCGTGTCGCGACGCACGCGGGCAAACGCGTCGCAAAGCGCCGCGTCGCCGGCCACCGCGCGTGCACGCACCAGGGCCTGATGCTCCCAGGTCCAGGCGCGATCGCGCTGGTAGTCGCGGTAACTGGCCAGCGAGGACACCAGTGCGCCCTTGCCGCCATCCGGGCGCAGTCGCACATCGATGTCGTACAGCCGGCCGGCGCCGGTCTCGGCAGCCAGCAATGCCATCACTTTCTGCGCAAGCCGCGCAAACCAGCGCCCGGCTTCCAGCGGGCGCTTGCCGTCGGAGGCGTCCACCTCGGGCGGATGATCGTACAGAAACACCAGATCCAGATCCGATCCGAATCCCAGCTCCAGCCCGCCAAGACTGCCGTAGCCGACAATGGCGAAGCTGCCGCCGGGCACGTGTCCGTGCGCGGCCAGCATGTCGCTGCGCGCCAGGTGCAGCACGGTCTGCACGACCGCTTCGGCAAGCCAGGCCAGTTGCCGGGTGCTCTCCACCGCCTGCTGGCGGCCATCCAGCGTGGCCAGCGCAATACGGAAGCTCAGTGCAAGCCGGCGCTCGTTGAGTTCACGCAGCGCCGCTTCGGTGTCGTCGATCTGCAAGGTCTCGGCGCAGGCCGCGTGCAACGCTGCGCGATCCGGTAGCGGGCCGCTGATGCGGGTGTCGAGCAATTCGTCCAGCAGCAACGGATACGCCGCCAGCCGCTCGGCCAGCAGCGCGCTGCGCGAGAGCACATCGACCAGGCGGGCAAGCGCGCTGGGTTGCTCGTCGAGCAACGCCAGATAGCTGGTGCGGCGCAAGGTGGCCTGCAGCAGGCCGAGCATGCGACGCACTGCCGCATCCGACTGGCTGGCGCGGGTGGCCGCGTGCAGCAGTGCCGGCATCACCCGATCCAGCCGCGCACGCGCGCTATCGGACAGCGCGCGCACGCCGGAAGACTGCGCGAAATCGGCCAGCGCCTGATGCGCGCCATCGGGATCGTGCAAGCCAATCCCCGCCAACGGCGCAGCATCGCCTTCCGGCAGCGCGCGCCAGTAATCGGCAAGCGCGTCCGGTGCGGTGGCGCGCACGCGCGGGGCCAGCAGTTCGGCGAATTCCGCGGCCACGCGTGTGCGCTGCGGTGCCAGCGCGTCCAGCAATGCCGACCAATCCGCATACCCAAGGCCCAACGCAATGCGCTCGCGATCCAGCGGCGCCTGCGGCAATACGTGGGTCTGCGCATCGCGCAACATCTGCAGGCGATTTTCCAGCCGGCGTAGAAAACGATACGCCGTCGACAGCGCCTGGCCGTTCTCCTGGTCGATCTGGCCTGCGGCCACCAGCGCCTGGAGCGCGGGCAGCAGCCGGCGTTCGCGCAGACTCGGTTCGCGTCCACCACGAATCAGCTGCAGCGATTGGGCCAGGAACTCGATTTCGCGAATCCCGCCGGGCCCGCGCTTGATGTCGTCCAGACGATCGTGCCGCGCCACTTCGGCGGTGATGGCGGCCTTCATTTCGCGCAAGCCATCCAGTGCGGTGAAGTCCAGATACCGCCGGTAGACGAAGGGGCGCAGCGTTTCCAGCCAGGCTTCGCCGGCGTCGATATCGCCAGCCACCGCGCGCGCCTTGAGCCAGGCATAGCGCTCCCAATCGCGACCTTCGCGCTGGAAATACTGGTCCATGCCGGCGAACGACAACGCCACGCGGCCGGCGGTGCCGAATGGACGCAGGCGCAGATCCACGCGATGGCTGAAGCCGTCGGCCGTGGTTTCGTCCAGCAACCTGGCCAGCTGCTGGCCCAATCGCGCGAAATACTCTTCTGCTGCCAATGGACGCGCGCCATCGGATTGGCCGCCCTGCGGATAGGCGTACACCAGATCCACGTCCGAGGAAAAATTCAGCTCGCCACCGCCCAGCTTGCCCAGCCCGAACACCACCAGGCGCTGCACGCTGCCGTCTGCAGCAACGACCTTGCCGTGGCGGGTGTGGAACTGCTGCTCCAGCGCTTGCAGGCCGCATTGCAGGCAGTGCTCGGCCAGCCGGGTGGCGCCGGCCAGGGTGGCTTCGACGCTGTCCAGACCGAGCACATCGCGCCAGACCAGGCGCATGGACTCGGCGCTGCGATAGCGTCGCAATTGCGCAGGCCACAGCGGTGGCTGGGCCGGATCCAGCTGCGGCAGTGGCAGTGGCGGCGGATCGGGTTGGGCCAGGTGCTGCAGCAACGCCGGTTGCCGCGCCAAGGTATCGAGCGCGAACTCGCTGGCCAGTGCGACCTGCGCAAGCTGCCGATCGAACCCGCCGCCCGGCCACGCCTGCTCGGCAGGCAATGATTGACGGACACGCGCCACGGCCCGCTCGATCAGGGCGGTGAGCGCAGGAGACATGGAAACGGTCGGCATCGGCATGACCGGATTTTGGCATCCCCGCCACGCGGGGAGTACACGCATGCGCGACATCCCCCAGGGCGACTGCAACAGGGCGTGCAGCATTTCGCCGCCTTGAACATCTCGCTTACGCAGCCCTGACGACAGCCATGCTGCACTGCGGCTTTCGCACGAGGTCCCGCCATGTCGCCCACCACCTTGCCTGCTCACTTGCTGCCCTCGCAGATTCCGCTCCAGACCGATGGCAACGATCCTGCGCTGCCGCCCAGCCTGCCCTTTCTGCATCTATGGACCGGGCCGGATGGCAACAGCTGCCTCAACGCCTCGCAGCTGCCCGGCTTCGGTCGCAAGAGCGTGGGTGGCGGTGCCGCACCGCAGTGGTTGCGACCGTTTCCCGGCGAGGTGCTCGGCATCCAGTTCGCGGTGCTGCCGGTAGGCTGGGTCGGCGACTGGCATGAGAGCCCGCACCCGCAATGGGTGATTCCGTTGCGTGGCCGCTGGTTCATCGAAACCGGCGATGGCACACGCGTGGAAATGGGTCCTGGCGACATCCATTTCGGCCAGGACCAGGGCACCACCGATCAGCGCGGCCATCGCTCCGGCCAGTTGGGCGATGAACCTTGCCTGCAGATGATGGTGCAGTTTGCGCAATCGCCGGGCGCGGCCACCGCGCATCCGTTCGGCCATCCGGCGCCGCGCTGATGGACCGCCACTGCCGCCTGCGCGCGCCCGGCGCCGCCCGGCCGGCCGAGTGCCCGCCCCCCGCCACGCGCCACGCCGGGCTGGCGGCGCGCCTGGGCAACGCGCGCCTGCTGACCCTCTACGACCAGGCGACCTGGAGCGAGGGGCCAGCCTGGTGGGAGGCGCAGCGCACGCTGGTCTGGAGCGATGTGGTCGGCCGCCGCGTGCTTGGCTGGCGCGAGGACGGCGCGGTGGACGTGCTGCTGGATGCCACCGCCTTCACCAATGGCAATGCGGTGGATGCGCAACAGCGACTGGTGCACTGCGAACACGGGCGCCGCGCGATCACCCGTAGCGATGTCGATGGCCGGGAGCATCTGGTGGTCGGGCGGTTCGAGGGCAAACGGCTCAATTCGCCGAACGATCTGATCGTGGCGCACGACGGCGCGATCTGGTTCACCGACCCGCCGTTCGGGCTGCTCAAGCCCAGCCAGGGCTGCCCGGGCCCACAGGAGCTGGACCATCACGGCGTCTACCGGCTGCCGCCCGATGGCGGTGCCCTGCAGTGCATGGTCGGCCTGGATCACCCCAACGGGCTGGCGTTCTCCCCCGACGAACGCGTGCTGTACGTCTCGCAGACGCCCGAAGGTGGCCCGACCTCGCCGGAGATCACCGCCTTCGACTGGCGCGATGGCGCATTGCACAACCGGCGCCGCTTCGCGGTGGTGCCGGACGGCCTGCCGGATGGCTTTTGCGTGGACCGCCAGGGCTGGCTATGGAGCAGCTCCGGCGCGGGCGTGTGCGTCTTCGACACCGATGGCCAATACCTCGGGCTGGTGCCGACACCGGCCACGGCGTCCAACTGCAGCTTCGACCTGGAGCAAAAACGATTGTTCATCACTGGCGGCAGCACGCTGTGGCTGCTGGAGTTGCAGCAATAAGAACGGTTAACGAAAACCGCCAGGCGGACGCGGCCGCTGCCCGCGATGGCAGGGATCACGCGTACGAACGGTTGCACGCACGCCGTGCACATCCAGCAGCATGATCGCTCGCCAGGTTTTGGGCGCAGCGCCACGCCATGCAAGCCTGCTCGCCGCGATGCGCGCAGGCGGCAGCCACGGCATGAGGTGCTGCCTTCATTTGCAACGAATCTCGCGCGGATTGGCGCTTGACCCGGCAACCTGCAGGCATAAAAAAGCCCGCTTGCAGCGAACTGCCAGCGGGCTTTGCTCCCTCCCCCACGTCGGGATGCAGGATCATAGTGCGCGCCCCGAATCGGACTTGCACGCTGCACTGCAAAACAATACCAGGCAGTACAGAACTGGTGTTTTTTCTTCACGCCTGCGCGCGCGATGCAGGCGTCAGCGCAACAGGTCAGGTTGCGCGCGATACCACTCCGGCGCACCTCGCAGATGCCATTCGGGCGTGTCGCCGCGCAAGCCCACTGCCGCGCTCAGCAATCCCCAGCGGGCCAGCAGACTGCCGCGACGTTGATTGCCCTGCAGGCGCAGGCGCGCATCGACCTGAAAGCGTTCGTTGCGCGCCTGCAAGCGATCGACGATGACCGTGTCGCCTTGCCAGTGCGCGCGTGCGGTCAGCTGCGCCTGGCCTGCATCCACCAGCCGGAGCATCCAGTTCGGAATCGAGCGGTCGCGTGCATACAGCGCCACCAGAAATGCCAGATCGCGCACCTGGATGCGCACACGCCCATCCACGCCCACCGGTTGTCGCCATTGCATGCGCGCATCGTCCAGCACGATGCGCGCCCACCAGCCATCGCGGTGTTGTCCATCCGGGCCGGTGAATCCGACATTGCGCAGCTGGATGCTGCTGGCATCGAGACTGAACTGTTCGGCGCGTAGATCGCCGCGCTGCAGGCGCAGATCCGCATCCACATCGCCGCGCAACGCCAGGCCGGCGAACTGCAGCCGCGCTGCACGCGCCCCGATGCGCACACCGCCCTTGCCGATGCGCCCACCCGGCTCGATCTGCAGATCGCCGCTGAGCACGCCGTTACCGCCGTCAAAGCGCAGTTGCTGCTGCGGCAGATAGCGGTTGTAGGCACGCAGATCCGGCACGCGGGCATTGGCGAAGACCAGATGCGCGCGCGTGGCATCGCGCAGGCTGCTCAGGTTGCGCGCATCGGCGCGTGTGCGCAGATCCAGGCGCAGATCGCGGCCTTGCACGAACGGGCGCGCGGGTGCGTCGGTATGCGCGATCGAAAACTGCTGCATCTGCAGTGCAAGCGCCGGCAGCAACTGTCCACTGGCATCGGCGTCCACGCGCAGATCTGCACTGGCCTGTCCCGTGATCGCATGCCCCATCACGCCCACCTGCGCGTGCACGTGCGGCACCTGCAGGCGGCTGCCGGCAGCAAGCTGGCCGCGATCGATCCGCAGATCGGCATCGACCAGGCCCTCGCCCTCCAGGGTCAGCCAATCCACATCCGGAAACAGCGCAGCAATCCAGCGCAACGAAGACAGCTGCCAATGCAGCCGCGCATGCCCGGACGTGCGCGGCAACAGGCTGCGCATGGATTGCACCGGCAGTTGCCTGCCTTGCACGCGCAGGTCGGCGTCCAGCGTCAGCCCGGCATCGGCCGGCTCGGGCATGCTGACCTTGAGCCGCATGTCCTGGTCGACCTGTAACTGCGCCGTCAATTCGCCCAGCAATGCGGCCGGCGCGCGCGTGCTGTCGTGCAGCGGCGCGCGCCATTGCAGCTGGCTCCCGGGCTGCAACGCGCCACGTATCCAGCGCAGCTCGCCATCTGCACGCCCCTTGCCGGCACGGGTCGCCAGCGTGTGCCGGCCCTGCGCATGACGGGTGACATCCAGCGCTGCGGTGTCGCCATGCACGGCGATCAGCGCATCGGTGAGTTGCAGCACCGCCAGTCCGCTTGCCTGATCCGGTGCATGCCGTGCGATGCTGGCGTCGATACGCAGCTGCCCATTGCGCATCACTTCGTCCTGCCCCCACCGCACACGCGCCGATTCGAACACTGCATGGGAGGGGAAGATTTCCATCGGCCCGCCACGCAGTTGTTTGAACAGGCCCAGTTGCAGTTGGCCCTGCCCTTCGATGTGCAGCTGACGCAGCGACACGGCCTGCACCTGCTCGGCAACGATGCGGTCCAATTGCAGGGTCCAGGCGGTTGGCGAGGCGGGTGTACCGGCTTGCGTGTCGGCGCGCCTGGCTGATTGCGGTGTGCTGGTGATAGGCATTCCGGGCTTCGCGTCCGTCGTGGCCGTTGCAATCGTCACGCGCAGATCCTGCGCGGGCGTCTGCGTCGTCGCCGAGTGTTCGGCATTGGCCGTTGCTGTGGGCGCCCGCTCGTTTGCTAAAGCGGCCGGCGTATCCGCGGCCCCCTTCGCCGCAGCAACAGCAGCACGCGTCGCTTGCGCCGCCGCAGGGGATTGCATCGCCCCCGTCCCGGGCGTTGCGGCTGCAGCCTGCATACCGCCACGCACACCGCGCACATGCAACTGCGGCACCAGCAGCTGGCGGTGCAGCAATGGCAGCAGCCGAATCTGCCCACTCATCCGCTGCGCGCTGACATTCCAGTGCGTGCGTGCCGAATGGCCTTGCAGGTCGACATCCCACAGCACCACACGCCCCGGCCACCAGGTCAGCGCCGGGCCCCAGTGCATCGTGAACTTGTCGGGCGAGCGATTCAGCGCAGCCGGGCCAAGCGGCGTGTTGAGCAATAGGTTGCCCAGCAGCAAATAGCTTGCGTACAGCGCAATCAGTGCCGATAGCGGCCATCGCAGTAAGCGTGGCAAGGCGCGCCAGCGGGCGCGAACAGGCATCGTCATGACGGCAGGCTCCTGGAAACCGCGCACGCGGCTGGGCACAGTGTGCCAAGCCAGCCGTGAGCAGGGCGCAGCACGCTCACGCCAGCGGCCGCATCACTTGGTTTTGGAGACCGCCGGCAACAGTGCGGGCTGCGCGTCATACCACTGGCGCGCACCTGCCAGATGCCACTGCCGCTGCTTGCCATCGAGTTCGATGCCGGCACCCAGCACACCCCAGCGCAGATACAGATCGCCGCGCCGCTGCGCATCGTTCAAGGCCAGCCGCGCACGCAGCGACAGGCGCGCGTTTTCCGCATGCAGGTCGTCGATCAGCAGCTGCTGCTTGCGCCAACGCAGCCGGCCGGTCGCATCCACTTCGCCCGAATCCAGCAGACCCAGCACCCAGCGCGGATAGTCGGCGCGCTGGGCGAACACCGAGAGCAGTGGTGCGATATCGCGCATGCGAAGGGCTGCCTCGGCATCCACCTGGAACGGTGCCTCGGCCTGGATGGTACCGGCACCCACTTGCAACTCGCCCCACCAATCGGCGTCTTTGCCGTCGTCGCCCACGCGCATGTTGCGCAGGCGTATGCGTGTGCCACTGAGGTCGAAGAACTTGTTCTTGAAGTCGGCGCGCTGCAGCGTTGCCTGCAACTCGGCATCACCGCGCATCTGCACGCCAGCCAACGCCAGGTGCGCGCCCTGCCCGCGCAGGTGCGCATGCCCGTTACCGACATCGCCGGAGGCATTGAGCGCCACATCGCCGGTCAGGCTGCCGCTGCCGCCGAGCAGGCGCACGTTATTGCCCGGCAGATAGCGGTTGTAGGCGGTGAGATCGGGCACACGCGCATCGCTGAAACGCAGCTGCGCCTTGAGCGTGTCGCTCAGGCGGGCCAGCTCGGCATCGCCATGCATGGCCAGTTGCAGATCGCGGCCGTCCAGCAGGAGCTGTTTGGGCGCATCGCGCGGCGCCGCCTTGAAGGTGGGAATGCTGACATCCAGATGCGCCTGCGGGGTGGCGGCATCGTCGATGCGCCCGTGCGCCTTGGCCACGCCGGCCAGGCGCGTGTCGAATACCTGCGCCACGGCCTCCACGCGCGGAATGTCCAGCGTGCTGCCGGCACTCAACCGGCCCTGTGCAAGGCGCAGGTCCGCTTCGACCAGACCGCCGCCTTCCAGCTGGAACCACGGCTTGCGCACGAACAGCTCGGCGATCCAGTTCAACGATTCGAACTTCCAGCGCCCACGCACCTGCCCCGACAGGCGCGGCAACAGCTGCGCCGGCCGTTCGAACGGAACGTTGCGCCCGGCGATGCGCAGATCGGCGTGCAGCTCGCTGCCGGTCTTCTCATCGCGCGGCAGCCGCGCCTGCACGCGGATGTCCTGCGCCACGTCCAGTTGCAGCGCGAGCATGCCGCGGTCGGTGGCGCCAACGCCCGCAAGCAATGGCAGCCGCCACACCGCACGGCTGCCCGGCTGCAGCGCGCCGCTGGCCAGGCGGATATCGGCCTCCACGCGCGCGGCCGATGGTCCGCTGCCGATGTCCACATGCGGCGCGCCGGTGTCGATCTTCAGCGCCACGGAATTGGCTTTGAGCTGTAGCCGTGCGGCGGTGATGCCGAGCTTGCGCAAGCCCGGCGCCTGGTCGCGGTAATGGCGTGGAAACTGGAACCGCGCATCCAGCTGCGCACCGTTGAACACCTGCACTCCGTCGTAGCTGACCACCGCGTCGGTAAAGCCCGCTTCGGAAGGAAACAGTTCCGACGGCCCGCCCTTGAGTTGCTTCAGGAAACCGACCTTGCCGTGCCCTTGTCCGGCAATCAGCAATTTGCCCAGGCGGGCACTGCGAATGCTGTTGCTGGTGATTGCATCAAAGCGCAACGTCCAGCCCTGGTTGCCCCGCGGCGGTGGCGGAATCGGCGTATCGGAAGTTTCCACTTCCGCGCTCACGCCGGTGGCATGCAGCCACGGCAGGCGCACTTCGCGCCGAAACAAGGCCAGCAGTGCAATACGCGCATGTGCGCGGTCGGCGTGGAAGACGTACACGGTGCGGTTGGCCTGCCCGCGCATGCGCACGTTCCAGGCGATGACCTCGCCCGGGAACAGCGTCAGTGCCGGGCCGGTCTGCATGGTGAACTTGTGCGGCTGCCGATTGGTGCTGGCGTCGAACAGCGGGGTATTGAGATACAGGTTGCCGGCCAGCAGATACAGCGCGTACAGCGCCAACACCACGCCCACTGCACGACGCCACGGCCGTGGCCAGCGCTGGAAGCGGTCGCGAAGTGAGGGCATGGGCACAGGCAGGAAAGAGTCTGCCGCCACTATCCCGGTTGCGCTGACCGCGACGCGTGAACGAGGCTGGTGCCGTTGCGGGAATCGGGAATCGGCGGCGAGCCTGGAAGTTGGCGCGCGGCCGGTGACCGGTGCTGCGCCGGCGATGCGCTGAACCGCAGCAATCGCGCAATCCCGGCGTTTAACGCTTCTCGAACTTCATTGCTGCGCACGACATGCAGCGACATCGCAGGGTCACGTGCCGGGTGGATAACGGTCCTGCCCGCTCGCTTCCTGTGCCAGGAAGGCTCTCTCCCCCTTCTGTCACTGAGCGAAACGGGCCATCACTGGGTGGTGTCCAATCCGTCGGGCCGGCTCCCTGCGCCGGCCCGACGTTCCTGGCCTGCAGCGGCCTGCCAGACGCCTGCGCTCACTGCCAAAGCCGATCGATGCAGCGATTGGTCGTCGCTGAGCGTCGTCGCCGATGGCACCGCCGCGCGTCACCTTGAACGTGCTGCACCTGCACGAGATCGGCGCGCCAGCTGTGCCTTCTCTCCTCGGTGAGGCGTGGACGAGCGTTCGGCGCATCCACTTCATCGCCTGCGCAGTTGCCGACGCCCGCTGCACCGACGCGCGTGCCAGCCGCAAGACACTTTTCCCATCGGGAGAAGATGACCCCCAGCGCCGGATGAGGGGACGCGCGAGGCCTCACGCTCACCGCAGACCAGCCAACGCGCTGCCTGGCAATCATTGCGTGTTGGCGATGCCCCACGCAGCATCAGCACGTGTCCTGCCGATGCTGCTGCGTCGCCACTCACGCAGCCTCGGCAATCCGGCGCATGCGCCGTGCGCGCACTGCGCTCGCCAGGCGTTCCAGCACCTGCACCGAACTGTCCCAGCCGATGCAGCCGTCGGTAATGCTCTGGCCGTAGGTCAGTTCGCACCCCGGCAACAGGTCCTGACGCCCACCGACCAGGTGGCTTTCCACCATCACGCCGACGATGCGCGTTTCGCCGTTTTCCAGCTGATGGGCGATGTCCTCGACGACCTTGGGCTGGTTCTCGGGATTCTTGCTGCTGTTGGCGTGGCTGGCATCGATCATCAGGCGCGCAGGCAGGCCGGATGCGTTGAGCACCTGGCTGGCCGCTTCCACATGGGCCGCATCGAAGTTGGGCTGCTTGCCGCCGCGCAGGATCACATGGCAATCCGGGTTGCCCGCCGTCGCTGCCACGGCGGTGTGTCCGTCCTTGGTCACGGCCAGGAAATGATGCGGATGCGAGGCCGCGCCCACCGCGTCCACCGCAATCTTGACGTCGCCGCCGGTGCCGTTCTTGAAGCCCACCGGGCATGACAGCCCGGATGCCATTTCGCGATGCACCTGGCTCTCGGTGGTGCGTGCGCCGATCGCGCCCCAGGCCACCAGGTCGGCGATGTATTGCGGCGAAATGATGTCGAGAAATTCCACGCCGGCCGGCAGGCCGAGATTGTTGATATCGCGCAGCAGGCCACGCGCCACGCGCAGACCCTTGTTGATCTGGAAGCTGCCGTCCAGGTCCGGATCGTTGATCAGGCCCTTCCATCCGATGGTGGTGCGCGGCTTTTCGAAGTACACCCGCATCACGATCTCCAGCGCGTCGCCGAACTGGTCGCGCAACGGGCGCAGGCGCTGTGCGTACTCCATCGCCGCGACCGGGTCGTGGATCGAGCAGGGGCCGATCACCACGGCCAGGCGATCGTCGCGCCCGTGCAGGATGTCGTGCAGCGCGGCGCGCGCATTGGTGACGGTTTCGGAGGCGCGCTCATCGCAGGGCAGCAGCGACAGCAGTTGCGCAGGCGGTGCGAGGGCTTCGATCTTGCGGATACGCAGGTCATCGGTTACAGGCGGCATCACAGTGTCTCGGTGGGCGGTGTTGCATCGGGGAGCCAGGCGCGGCGGCAACAAAAAAGCCGCCAGGTGTGCGCTGGCGGCTTTTCGGGAATGCTGCTGAAGTTGCCTTCAGGGTGAGCGCAATCCTTCCTCCGCCAGCGGCATCGGAAAACCGTAGTACCAAAAATAAAACTGGCTGCGGGGTGCGTTCATGGGATGCATTGATACCACGCACTTTTGCGCGTTGCCACTGTTTCATCGGCAACGGACCGGGCACAGGTGGACGCGAACGCCCTTCCACGGGCTCCGGCACACCCCCGCGTTGAAATGCATGCGGCCGCAGCGGTGAAGTCGGCACAGGTTACCGCGGCGGCCGCCAATCCAACGGGTGACGATGGCGCTGCCGCCAATCGGCGCGATGCAAACAATCGATGACGCGCTGATCGAGCTGGTCGTCTCGCCAGGTCCTGCGGCCCTGCCGGAAGCAGTGCAGACACCAGACGCCCGCCGCACTCGCTCAGAACGTGAACACGTATTCGGCCGCCACTTCGCGGCCGATCGGGTTGAACAGCGTGGTGTTGTAGAAGCCGTACCCGTAGAAGCGTTCCTTGTGGTCGTAGCCCACTTCGTTGAAGACGTTGTTGACGTAGAAATTGACCTTGGCGTGGTCGGTGATCTTGTAGCCGGTGCTCAGGTTCCAGTAGATCGCCGGGCCCACGCGGCCGAAGTAACGCTTGCTGGTTTCGCCCAGATGCACGTTGGCGGTGTCGGTCACCAGGCACGCATCGGAGGCGCTGGGTTGATAGCCGTCGTCGAAGCGTTCGCAGGTGCCCCAGTTGACCGCGCGCATGGAGCCGATCCGGCGGAAATACACGGTCCAGTCCCAGGCGCCGCCGTTGTCCCAATGCACGCTGCCACGCACGCGGCTGCGCACGCGTTCGTCGCGGCGGTTTTCGTCGCTGTCGGTGCGGTAGATCTGCTCGCGGTAGGCGATCAGATTGTTGTAGTCCAGCGACAGCTGGAAGTTGCCCCAGCCTGCGGTGGCAAGGCGATACTTCAGCGACGCATCGATGCCGGAGGTTTCCATCTGCGCCAGGTTGATCGGGCCGCGCTCGATGCTGGCGATGGTGCCGTCGGCATTGCGCATCACGCGCGAGGTGATGGTGTCGCAATAGCCCGCGCCGCCGGGGTTATTCCACGTGCCGCCGCTGATGGTAGTGCCGGTACGGCAGCCGGCTTCGGCCGACAGGATCTCATCGCGGTCCAGGTCCTTGATCATTTCCTCCAGCTGGATGCGGTAGTAATCCACGCTCAACGACAGCCCTTGGGCGATGTCCCACACCACGCCACCGGTGAACGAGCGGCCGGTTTCCGAGCGCAGATCCGGGGTGCCGCGACGATTGACGTCCACCGTGTAGAAGATGTTGTTGTTCTCGTCGTTGCAGCCGCCGGTCAAATACGCGCCCGAGGAAATGCAGCGGTATTGATCGATCACCGTCTGGTTGGTGGAGCTGGGTTCGCCAAGCACGTAATGCATGTCGGGTGCGCGGAAGCTGGTGGCCACGGTGCTGCGCACCAGCAGGCTTTCCACCGGCCGCCATTCCAGGCCCGCGCTCCAGGTGGTGTCGCTCTGCGTGCCCACATCGGTGGGGATGGCGGCCGAAGAACGGTAATTGCCGTAGCGGTCGTAACGGCCGGCCACATTCGCGCTCAACGTGGAGAGCAATGGAATCTGGAATTCCAGACCGGCCGAACTGCGCATGCGTTCGCCACCGCCGCTGTCCACCACATCCACCGGGTAGCACTCGTTGGCGCAGGGGTCGGGCGAGAGTTGATAGCCTTGCTTTGCCACTTCGGCCACGGTGGCGAAGCGGATCGGCCCGGCCCAGCCCTGCACCACATCGCCGCTCACGCTGAAACTGGCTTGATTCACCCACGAATACGCCGAGTTATGCGACTTGGCGACCAGCGCGTCGTACTGGTCCGACGACAGCGGCGTGTACAGGCGCGCCTCGTTGATCGCATGGATCGGCGTGCCATCGGCGGCGGTGCCGAGGGAGCTGCCGAGGAAGTAGTCGGTGGCGCGCGCGGTGTCCACGGTGCGAATGTATTCGTCGACGGTGTAACGCGAGCGGCCCACGCTCAATTCCCAATCGAAACGGTCGGCCCAGACGCCGCGCAAGCCGGCACTCAGATCCCAGGACTGCTCCTTGTTGTAGTTGGCAAGCCGGTCCCAGCCGCCGGCTTCGCGCCGGGTGAGCTGGCGGATCAGGTTCAACGAACGCCCGGTGGCCGCGTCCTGGAACGGGCCCAGGTACGCGTACGGCGGGTCGTAGGTCCAGCGGCCGATGCTGCGGTTGGCAGACAGCGTGGCCCAAGCCTCGGTGTGCTCGCCGAATTTCCAGGTGCCGTAGAGATATGCCGAATAATCCTCGCTGCCGGTGACCAGACCCCAGTCGCCGTAATCGCGCGCAACGCCGCAGTAATCGCCGGCATTGGTGAGCGCGCCGGTGTTCTGGTTGTAGCTCAGCCGCTGCCCGTCGATGAACTCACCGCCAAAGCGCGCGCAGGTGCCGGCCGGCGGTGCCAGGCGCTCGTTGGTATTGGCGTCGATCAGGCTCAAGCCGGTGAACGGATTGAAGCCGTACAGGCGGTTCTGGCCGGTCCAGTTGGAATAGGACATGTCGTCCGAATCGTCCATTTCAGGGCGATCGCGCCCGCTCAACGGGTCGCGCTTGGTGGCCTGCAGCGCGTAGGTCAGGCTCCAGTTCTCGCCGGTGCGCCCGCCGGCCCAGGACACGTCGAAACTGTCGCGCCCACCTTCGGTGGCGGTGCCGCCGCGCAGGCGCACTTGGTCGCCCTGATAGTCGCGCTTGAGGATCACGTTGATCACGCCGGCCACCGCATCTGAGCCGTAGATCGCCGACGCACCGCCGGTGAGGATGTCGATGCGCTCCACCGCAGCGGAAGGAATATTGCTGTAGTTGGAGAAGTTGCTCTCGCCGCCGTAGGGCAGCGGGTAATCGGCCACGCGATGCCCGTTGACCAGCAACAGCGTCCGTCCCGGCCCGAGGTCGCGCAGATTGATCGGCGAGGCGTTGGGCGTATGCGAGCCCCACTGCGTATCGGCTTCCACCGAGCCCTGCTGATTCATGCTGTTGAGCACGTCGTAGACGGTGGCGAAGCCTTCCTGCTGGATCTGCTGCGCGCTGATGGTGACCACCGGTTGCGCACCTTCGACCTGCGCGCGCTTGATGCGCGAGCCGGTGACGCTGACCGCATCCAGCGTGGAGGTGGCGCGCGTGGCATCGGGTTCGGTTTGCTGGGCCATGAGCGGCGGCGCGTACGCGGCAGTCACGGCAAGGGAGACGGAAATCGACAAGGCAAGGCGATGACTGCGGCAGTTCATAAGATCCCCCGGGAGAGGCCGGACGTGGCCGGCGTGGCAATGCGCTGCAACGACGCCTGCCAGCGATGCGTGCACCGCTGCCCCTTGTCCGATGGCCCCCCGACCGCTCGGCGCAAACGCCTGCCCAGCGACGCTAAAGCTGCGATGACATCGGTGTCAACAGGTGGTCGCGGAGTGTGACGGCGATCGACTATCCGGCAGGCTGGGGCTGCCCTCACTGCGATGATTGCGCTCCCAGCGCACTCGACCCTGCGCAGCTGGCAACAGGTCATGCGATCACAAGTTGCCATCGTCCTGCCTGGTTGGTTCTTCCTGCAACGCAGTAGTTCGCATCGCGTTAGGCCGGCCGGGCAGGCTTGTTCGAATGATGCAGGCGCGCCAGCCAGTACGCGCTGGCCGCTCCCCCTCATCAAGGAAACCCACCATGGAGATCAAGAAACAGCAAACCGCAGGCCCCTCTTCTCTGGCGCCATTGCACGACATCCATACCGACAATGCCCCCGTCGCCGACGCCACATCGCCGACGCAAACCCCGCTCCACCCCAGCCTGGCTGCGCTCACTCCGCGCAGCCGTTCGCGCGCATCCAGCGCCGACTCCGAGCACGGCGCTTCGCCGGTGCCTTCGCACGACACCGAACCGCAGGCCGACTCACCCGAACGCGCCTCCGGCCCGTCCACCGCCGCAACACTTGCCGCACGCGCAAACGCCGCATTGGCAAGCGGCGTTCAGCAGGCTTACGCTGCGGTATCGAAGGGGGCGTCCAATCTCTGGTCGCTGGCGGACCTGCGCACCATGCTGCAGATCCATGCGGACGATCCCGCATTCCTGCAGATGGTGCGTCACACCGACCCGGAACAGAGCGCCCCGCACACTCTGGCCGCGTGCCGCCAACAGATCACGCAGCTGCGCGATGCCATCGAAGCGGCAACCGGCCTGGAAGCACGCTTCAGGCAGCAGTTGCTCGGCGACATCAAGGCCGTGGAAGACGCCCTGCAGCCGCTGGAGCACGGCACACCTGCGACCGGGCGGGCGCTCAAGTCGCTGGCCAACCTGGTCAATCTCTGGCCACTGATGGTCCCCAGTCCGTTGCTGGGCAACCAGGCCAAGACCTTCGCCTATTCCATCGCCGCGGCAACCAAGGGCGTGATGACGCTCTCGGCATCTGCACTGCGCCCCACCGCCGACGGGCTTCCGTTCCCGCTGATGGGCGGGCAGCTGGGGCGCGACGCCAACGAAATGCACTTCTATTCCGTTCTGCTCAACGGATTGTTTCTCACCACCGAACTGCCCAAGAAATTCGGCACCCCCTCCATGCGGCACCAAGCCGAAGCAGTGGAAAACAACCTGGGATTTGCCGCGGCCGCATCGACGGCATGCGCGGCGATGGTGCTGACGCCCTTCCTTTGGAACAGCCTCAACGTGCTTGGCAACCGGCTGCAGCACAAGCTGTCGCATCTGGGCGCCGGCATTGCAGAAAACGCCGGCTTTCAGAGCCAGGCGCAGCGGTTGCGTGCACGCCTGACGCCCGGCCAGGTCAGCGCGCAACTGCGCACGCAACTCAACGAGATCTGCGCCGCTCTGGAGCACGGCCGGGAAGCGTTTCAACAGGCACGTCGCGACTTCACCGACCCAAGCCAAGGGCGCGAGCTCACCCGCACGCTCAATGCCCAGTGCACGCACCTGCTGGAGACCCTGGACCGATGCAGCAAGCGACTGAGCGCTGCGCTACAAGTGGACCAGGACCAGCCAGCCACCCTCCCGCGCCAGGTGACCAACCACGACATCGCCCCCAAGTTGGCATTGGCATTGCTGGGAGCCGGAGTGACCGGGCTGACGGTCTACCTGATCCAGCCCGATCGCATCGGCACGGTGGATCTGTTGGCCGACTCGGTCGTGGTGACGGCGGTGATGATGCAATCGGCGGTCAACGCACATGCGACCCGTCAGGACGCCATGGAACGCTTCAAGGCCATGTGCTCCGGCAGCCTGGTCATGGCGCTGGCCCTGGGCGTGGAGAAATTGTCCAAGACCTTCGCAGACAAGAGCCTGATCGAAGCCTCGTCCTCATCGCCCTACTACGCCGGCGCGATCATGTCGCTGATGTCGATGACCATGCCCGGCCCCATGGCGCGTGGCGCAGAGCTGGCGATGAACTGGGGCGGCGGTCAGATCATGCGTGTCTTCAGGGGGCCCGACGGTACCGCGCTCGCAACCCGCATGCCGTCCTCGCCCGAGGAACTCATCCAGCACGTGCAGGACACCGCCAGATATGTGCAAAGCCTGTCGCCGGAACAGGCGCAGGAGTACGCGCAGACCGTTGCCGATAGCGCCCTGCAGGGGATCGAGGACGCCGGCGCGCAGACCAGGCCCGCCAGCAGCGTCACCATCACCGAGATCACCGAGGCAAACGAGGAGGAGGCGCTCGCCGCAGCCAGCGCATCGCCTGAGCAACGCTCGCCTGCGCGCACCCATCCGTCGCCGGATCAGGCCGCAGCCAGCACTGCGCCTTCGTCCTGACGGTACGGCCGCCGGTCATCGGCAACTGCCGCGTGCCTACGCAAGTGACGCGCATAAAAAAACCCCGCCGTTGGGCGGGGTTTTTTTGCTGCAACAGCCGAAGTGGCGTGGATCAGAAATCCATGCCGCCCATGCCGCCCATGCCGCCGCCGGCCGGCATCGCCGGCTCGTCCTTCTTCGGCGCATCGGCCACCATGGCTTCGGTGGTGATCATCAGGCCGGCGATCGAGGCGGCGTTCTGCAGTGCCGAACGGGTCACCTTGGTCGGGTCCAGGATGCCGAATTCGACCATGTCGCCGAACTCGCCATTGGCGGCGTTGTAGCCGTAGTTGCCGCTGCCTTCCTTGACCTTGTTCAGGATCACGGACGGCTCTTCGCCGGCATTGGCCACGATCTCGCGCAGCGGGGCTTCCATGGCGCGCAGGGCGATCTGGATGCCGTGGGTCTGGTCTTCGTTAGCGCCCTTGAGCTCGCCCACGGCCACCAGCGCACGCACCAGGGCCACGCCGCCGCCCGGGACCACGCCTTCTTCGACGGCTGCACGGGTGGCGTGCAGGGCGTCTTCGACGCGTGCCTTCTTTTCCTTCATTTCGATTTCGGTCGAGGCGCCGACCTTGATCACTGCAACGCCACCGGCCAGCTTGGCCACGCGCTCCTGCAGCTTCTCACGGTCGTAATCGGACGAGGTGTCTTCGATCTGGGTCTTGATCTGGCCCACGCGCGATTCGATCGCCGCGGTGTCGCCGGCGCCGTCGATGATGGTGGTGTTTTCCTTGGAGACCTGCACCTTCTTGGCGCGGCCCAGGTCCTTGATGGTCGCCTTCTCCAGCGCCAGGCCCACTTCCTCGGAGATCACGGTACCGCCGGTCAGCACGGCCATGTCTTCCAGCATCGCCTTGCGACGGTCGCCGAAGCCCGGTGCCTTGACGGCCACGACCTTGACGATGCCGCGGATGGTGTTGACCACCAGGGTCGCCAGCGCTTCGCCTTCGACTTCTTCGGCGACGATCAGCAGCGGCTTGCCGGCCTTGGCCACGCCTTCCAGCACGGGCAGCAGGTCACGCACGTTGGAGATCTTCTTGTCGTGCAGCAGGATGAACGGGTCGTCCAGGTCGGCCGACTGGCTCTGCTGGTTGTTGATGAAGTACGGAGAGAGGTAGCCGCGGTCGAACTGCATGCCCTCGACCACGTCCAGCTCGTTTTCCAGGCCCGAGCCTTCTTCAACGGTGATCACGCCTTCCTTGCCGACCTTCTTCATCGCTTCGGCAATGATGTTGCCGATCGACTCGTCCGAGTTGGCCGAAATGGTGCCGACCTGGGCAATCGCCTTGTCGTCGGTGGTGGGCTTGGAGATGTTCTTCAGCTCGACGACCGCAGCCTTGACGGCCTGGTCGATACCACGCTTGAGGTCCATCGGGTTCATGCCGGCGGCCACGGCCTTGGCGCCTTCGCGGATCAGGGCCTGGGCCAGCACGGTGGCGGTGGTGGTGCCGTCGCCGGCGTTGTCGTTGGTCTTGGAAGCGACTTCCTTGACCATCTGCGCGCCCATGTTCTCGAACTTGTCAGCCAGTTCGATTTCCTTGGCGACGGAAACGCCGTCCTTGGTGATGGTCGGCGCGCCGAAGCTCTTCTCGAGCACGACGTTGCGGCCCTTCGGGCCCAGGGTGGCCTTCACGGCATTGGCAAGCACGTTGACGCCACGAACCATGCGGGTACGTGCGTCTTCACCGAAACGAATGTCTTTAGCAGCCATTGGTTGTTACTCCGGGATTTGAGATTGGGGATTGGGGATTGGCTAGAGCGGGATCCGGAGGAGAGGCGGATTGGTGCGGCAAGCCGCGGTGACCAATCCCGAATCTCGACTCCCGAATCCCGCCGGCAACGGCTATCAGCCGATGACGGCCAGGATGTCGTCTTCGCGCAGCACCTTGTACTCGACGCCTTCGGACTTGTAGCTGCTGCCGGCGTACTGGCCGTAGATGACCTTGTCGCCAACCTTGACCACCGGCGCGCGCAGGCTGCCGTTGTCCAGCGGCTTGCCGGCGCCGATCGCGACGACTTCACCCTTGGTGGACTTTTCCTTGGCGGAGTCCGGAATCACGATGCCGCCGGCGGAGACTTCGTCGGCTTCGATCGGCTTGACTACAACGCGGTCGTGAAGCGGCTTGATGCTCATAGAGAGAAGACCTCTTAAGTGTTTGATTGGCCTGGAAATTATCGGCGATGTTAGCACTCGCACATGACGACTGCCAGCACAGCGCGCGGAAAAAACCCGACAAGCGGGTGCGGGCCAGAGATTGTGCTGCGCGGGCGGCTTTCAAGGGCTGGCGGCAAAAATTTTTCGCCGACCGCTTCTCTCCGAACCACCGGGGCGGCCGACAAAACGGAGCGAGCGGTTGTCAGGTGGGCGCGGACATCGCGGAGGAACCGGAATGGAGTGCATGCCCACGGGCACCGGGCGCGCCCACCTGGCAGGCGTATAGCGGTCTGGTCCAATGCTCTAGAAATGGAACCAGGTTCCATCGCCTGTCATGCGCGCGCCTTACAGTCGGGAACGCATTCCCCGATCACAAGGAGCTGTCGATGAGGTTGCCGTCCCGTTTCGTGTCCCTGCGTTGCACCCTTCCCCTGGCCTGCGCGTTCGCGCTCGGTGCCACCTCCGCCAATGCGGCGGTCTTCATCAACGAACTGCACTACGACGACGCGGGCGCCTCCGGCGACAGCGGCGAGGGTGTGGAAGTGGTGGCCACTGCTGGCGAATCGCTGAGCGGTTACCGCATCTACCTGTACAACGGCAACAGCCCCAGTGCGGCAGTGGTGTACGCCAATACGGCGGTGCCGGCCGGCACGGTGGTCAGCTGCGGCAGCCAGGTGCGTATGGCCACGGTGAGCTATGCCAGCAACGGCGTGCAGAACGGCCCCAACGACGGCGTGGCGCTGGTCGACCCCAACGGGCAGCTGGTGCAGTTCCTCAGTTATGAAGGCGCCATCACCGGCAGCGGCGGCCCGGCGGCCGGCGTGACCAGCCAGAACCTGCCGGTGAGCGAGAGCAACAGCACCGCGGTCGGCAGTTCGCTGCAATTGACCGGTACCGGCAGCAGCGCGGCCAACTTCAGCTGGGCCGGCTCGGCGGCACAGACCTTCGGCGCCTGCAACCGCGGCCAGACCTTCACCGGCAGCGACGGCGGTGGAAGTACCGGTGCTCCCACCATCAGCAGCACCACACCAACGCAAGGCGCCACCGGCTTTCCGGCTGCCGGCGATCTGGCCGTGGGTTTCAGCGAAGCGGTGACGCTGGGCAGCGGTGCGTTTGCGCTGAGCTGCGCCAGCTCCGGCAACGTGGCGCTGACGTACCCGACCAGCGGCACCCGCTTCACCCTGTCCACCAACACCGCCCTGGTCGGCGGCGAGCGCTGCACGCTGGCCATCACCGCCAGCGCCATCCGCGATGCCAGCGGCCTGAGCCCGGCCGCCAACCAGTCCATCGCCTTCACCGTGGCCACCGCCAGCGGCGGCGGTACCGGGTACTACGCGCGGGTCAATACCGCCAGCGCCAGCCAGCTGCGCTGCTCGTTGCACGCCACCATCAAGGGGCACACGGTCTACCCGTACAGCGGCAGCGGCACCAGCACCTGGACCATCCTGGAAATGGCCGACGAGGATCCCAACAACAGCGGCCGCATTTTGGACGCCTACCGCAACCGCAGCTACGCCAAGGTCAGCGACCGCGCCGGCACCGGCAGCGGGCTCACCTACAACCGCGAGCACACCTGGCCCAACTCGCTGGGCTTTGGCAGCGCCACCGGCGACCGCGGCCTGCCGTACGCGCCCTATACCGACACCCACATGCTGTACCTGACCGACACCAGCTTCAACGCAGACCGCGGCAACAAGCCCTATGCCACCTGCACCAGCAGCTGCGGCGAGCGGGTGACCGAGGTCAACGACGGCAGTGGCGGCGGCAGCGGACGATACCCGGGCAATTCCAACTGGGTCCGCACGCCCGACGGCAACAGCGGCACCTTCGAGGTGTGGGGCCGGCGCAAGGGCGACATGGCGCGCGCGGTGATGTACATGGCCATCCGCTATGAAGGCGGGCTGGATGCGGCCACCGGACAATCCGAGCCGGACCTGGAGCTGACCGACGACCGCAGCAAGATCGTGCAGACCGCGGCCTCGCCGGCCTACATGGGCCTGCTCTCCACCCTGCTGGCCTGGCATCAGGCCGACCCGCCGGACGATGCCGAGCGCGCCCGCAACGAGGTGATCTTCAGCTTCCAGGGCAACCGCAACCCGTTCGTGGATCACCCCGAATGGGCCACCGCCAGCCTGTTCGACTCGGCCAAGCCGGCCAGTTGCCAGCTGGCCAACTAAGACCGGCTCACACCCGTCGCGCGCAGTCGCCAGGCGGGGTGAACGGCACGCTCGGAACCGCACTGTACGCGTGTTACATGCCGATTCCGGGCCCGCCGCACCCGCCTGGCGGCAAGCGCAACCGTGTTGCCTGTTGGCCTGGGCTGCACCGGCCGGGCGGGTGAGGCGCGGGGCCCGGAGCAGATCGCGCCGGGCGCCTTGCCCCCCAACCGGTGACGCATGCCGTCTGTACAGACGGCATGCGTTGCCGGCAGGCGCCACGGCATTGATCCCCCATTGACCGAACCCGGGTAGCCGCCCTGCCGTGCACGGCAGGGCGCAAGCGAACACGGAACCATCCAAGGCGCCGCGTGCTGACCGCAGGATCGCTTGAGCACGCCATCTCACCGGGGCCACGAAGTTAACGTCTTGTTTTCCGGAATCGGCGGTCGATCCCCCGCAAACAGGGGATTACACTGCCGGGTCCAATGAGCGCACCTTCCCTCCATTTGTTAGTGAGCACCTGCCCGGATACCGACAGCGCCGAGCGCATTGCGCAGGCCTTGCTCGACGAACGGCTGGCCGCCTGCGTCACCCTATTGCCCGGCGTGCAATCGCTGTACCGCTGGAAGGGCGCGATCGAGCGCAGCACCGAGGTGCAGTTGCTGATCAAGACCTGGGACGACTGCCTGCCCGACGCCATCGCGCGGCTGCAGGCCTTGCATCCGTATGAACTGCCGGAGGCGGTCGCTGTCCAAGCCAGCGCCGGGCTGCCGGCATATCTCGATTGGGTCCGGGCCGAAACCCGCAAGGAATTCTGACGTCCATGAAGTCTCTGTCCCGCTGGATCGCCCGCTGCGCGCTCTTGGCCGCCCCCTTGCTCGCCGCGCCGCTGGCGGTACTGGCGCCCGCCCCCGCGCAGGCCGCCGTAACCGAAGCCGACCTGCTGCCGGTGGACCAGGCCTTCGCGCTGAGCGCCACCGCCGACAGCCGCGACCGCATCGCGCTGCACTGGAAGATCGCACCGGGCTACTACCTGTATCGCCACCGCATCAGCGTCAAGGCCGGAAAGGGGTTTGCCGCGGGCGAACTGGCGCTGCCGGAAGGCGAGAGCAAGCACGACGAGTTCTTCGGCCAGGTGCAGACCTACCGCAAGCAACTGCAGGCCACCCTGGCCGGCAAGGCCGACCCGGCAGTGCAGACCGCCGTCCTGCAGGTGCAGTACCAGGGCTGCGCCGATGCCGGCGTGTGCTATCCGCCGCAGCGGCGCGAAATCCGCCTCGACCTGCCCGCGGCCGATGCCACCGGGGCGCGGGCCACCGCTGCGCCACGCGAAAACCTGGGCGCGCTGGTGCCACGCAACGCCGCCGGCCCGCGCCTGTTCGGCGCCTCCGGCCAGACCGCCGGGGTGGACGCGCTGCCGCTGCCGGCCGAGCAGGCGTTCAATTTCGAAGCCATCGTCGGCGACGGCAACAGCCTGCTGCTGCGCTTCACCCCGGCGCCAGGCTATTACATCTACCGCGACCGCACCTCGCTGGCCCTGGAAGGCGCCAGCGGCGTGCGCACCGGGCTGCCGCGCTGGCCGCAAGGCAAGGCCCACCGCGACGAACACTTCGGCGATGTGGTGGTGTATTTCGACCAGGCCGAAGTGACCTTGCCGCTGCTGCGCGACCACCCTGACCCGGCCCACGTGACCCTGGTGGCCACCTTCCAGGGCTGCCAGACCGACGGGATCTGCTATCCGCCGATGACCCGCCGCGTCGCCCTGGATGTACCGGCCGGCACCGTGTCGCCGCAGAACCAGGCGCAGGCCGCGCCGTTGATGATTTCGCCGCTGGCCGCCGGTCAGGCACCGGTCGAGCCGGCGCCGGCCGCCAGCACGGCCGTCCCGGTCGCCGATGCCTCGGCCGGCAACCCGGAGCGCACGCCGCCGCCGCATGCCGACAAGGGCCTGCTGGGCATGCTGGTGCTGGCTCTGCTTGGCGGGTTGGTGCTGAACCTGATGCCCTGCGTGCTGCCGATCCTGTCGCTGAAGGTGCTGGGCCTGGCCCATAGCGGCGAGAGCCGCAGCCACGCGCGTCGCCATGCGATCTGGTACTCGCTGGGCGTGCTGGTGTCCTTTGCCGCCATCGGTGGGCTGGTGATCGGCTTGCGCGCCGCCGGGCAGGCCGCCGGCTGGGGCTTCCAGCTGCAGCAGCCGTGGTTCGTCGCGGCGCTGGCGTATCTGATGTTCGCGGTGGGGCTGAGCCTGTCGGGCGTGTTCACCTTGGGCACCAACCTGGGCGGCATCGGCCAGTCGCTGGCCGCGCGCAACGGGCCGCTGGGCGACTTCTTCACCGGCGTGCTGGCCTGCGTGGTCGCCAGCCCCTGCATCGCGCCGTTCATGGGCACGGCACTGGCCTACGCCTTCACCGCGCCCGCACTGCTGGCGATGCTGGTATTCCTGGTGCTGGGCCTGGGCCTGGCGCTGCCGTTCCTGCTGATCGGCTTCGTGCCTTCGCTGGCGCGGCGCCTGCCCACCCCCGGAGCGTGGATGGAAACGCTCAAGCAGGTGCTGGCGTTCCCCATGTATCTCACCGCGATCTGGCTGCTGTGGGTCTTGGGCAAGCAGCGCGGCGTGGATGCGCTGGCCTTGATGCTGGTGGGCGCCACCCTGCTGGCCCTGGGGCTGTGGTGCTTCGAGCGCAGCCGCTGGAAGAGCCACCGCCTGGGCATGGGCCTGGCCACGACGATGCTGGTGCTGGCCCTGGTGCCGGTGGTCGCGGTCACGCGCCTGAGCCTGCCGGCGGCCACCGCGGCCGAGGGCGTGGTGGCGTTCTCGCCGCAGTTGCTGGACCGCCTGCGTGCCGACAACCGCGTGGTCTTCGTCAACATGACCGCCGATTGGTGCGTGACCTGCAAGGCCAACGAAAAGAACGTGCTGAGCAGCGCCGAATTCCGCGACGCGTTGCGCCGCGTCGATGCGGTCTACATGAAGGGCGACTGGACCAATGTCGACCCCGCCATCAGCACCTTCCTGGACCAGCACCAGGCCGTCGGCGTGCCGCTGTACGTGGTCTACGGCCCCGGCGCCCCACCGGCGATCCTGCCGACCGTGCTGACCGGCGCGATTACCGAAGACGCCTTGCTGCGCGCTGCGCGGTAAGGCGCGCCTTCGCTGCGGCCGGTGGTCTGGGCGGCCATCTGTTGGCGCGGCCAGGCCGAAGATTTTGCGAACCGTGTAGGCCGACACCCGCGCCACAGGCGTGTTGCGACAGGTCCAAGCACGGGTTCGGCCCCTCCTGGCCGGGGTCTGCACGCCCCGCGCTGCCGGCGCCCTGCAGACCTGACCGGCCGATGTTGGCATGCGCATAGGTGGCGTCAGGCTGCGCGCGGCCTCGCCTGTTCGGTGCCCCTGGCACCTCCAACGCTTGATGCATGCGATGCGCAGCAGGCGACCGTGGCCGCGGCCTGCACGGCGGGAAGCTGCGGGAAGCTGCGGGAAGCGAGGCAGCAGAGGGGGTCGATCGCGCTGGTCGCCCTTCATCTGGCACGCCGGCCGGTCCGGCCCGACGCCACGTTGTTGGGAGCCTGCATCTGCGCGCAAAACGCAGATCGCGGCCCTGCTGCAACTCACCTCCTGCGCGCTTGCCATGAACAAGCCGGGCACTCACCGAATTGCTGCCGCCGGCACAACATTCCGACGCCCGACAGGAGAGGATGCCGCCAGCAGTTGTTGCCGCGTAACCGGCCGGGACGGCTGTCTCCATCGCGTCAGGCGCAAACGCTGCGCTCCGGATGCGCACGGCCGGCTGCCGGTTCCGCTCGCAGCGGTCCGGGCGATTCAAGGCCGGCACGATGACCTCCGACACGCCATTGCCCGCCGCCATTAGCCACCGCCCAAACCATTCGAAATTTAAAACAATCGTTTTAAACAGACCTAAGTTCGTCGAACTGGACAGCATCGGCGACATCGCGCAGACTTCCGGCCTTTCCGCTCTTCCGGATCCCATGGCCCATCTGCTGCTGTTGCATGGCCCCAACCTCAACCTGCTCGGCACCCGCGAGCCGGAGGTCTACGGGCGTACCACGCTGGCGCAGATCGACGCGGCCCTGGTGGACCGCGCGCAGGCGGCCGGGCACGTGCTGCACTGCCTGCAGTCCAATGCCGAGCACGTGCTGGTGGAGCGCATCCACGCCGCGCGCGAGGACGGCACCGCCTACATCCTGATCAACCCGGCCGCCTTCACCCATACCTCGGTGGCGCTGCGCGATGCGCTGCTGGGCGTGGGGCTGCCGTTCGTGGAAATTCATCTGTCCAACCCGCACGCGCGCGAGCCGTTCCGGCACCACAGCTATCTCAGCGACAAGGCCGACGGGGTGATCTGCGGCTTCGGCGCCGACAGCTACCGGCTGGCGCTGGAAGCGGTGATCGCGCGCCTGGAGCGCGACGCATGACCCCTGCCGCATGACCTCGGCCAGCGCGCCGGCGTCCTGATCCCATTCCGCCGGCATCCGCCGGCACTCCCCACCGTTTCACTTCCAGAGGCCCTTATGGATCTCCGCAAAATCAAGAAACTGATCGACCTGCTCGAAGAATCCAATCTCGCCGAAATCGAGATCAAGGAAGGCGAAGAAAGCGTGCGCCTGGCACGCGTACCCAAGGGCGCGGCCATGCTGAGCGCCCCGGTGCAGCAGCAGTACGCGCCGGCCCCCGTCCAGGCGCCGGCCGCCGCGGCCACCATGCCGATGCAATCGCCCACCGAAGCCTCCACCGGCGGCGCCAAGCAGGCCGCCGCACTGCCGGAAGGCCACGTGCTGCGCGCCCCGATGGTCGGCACGTTCTACACCTCGCCCTCGCCGGACAAGCCGGCGTTCGTCACCGTCGGTCAGCAGGTCAAGGTCGGCGATACCCTGGCGATCATCGAGGCAATGAAGATGTTCAACCCCATCGAAGCCGACGCCTCCGGCACCATCGTCGCCATCCTCGGCGAAACCGGCCAGCCGGTGGAATTCGACCAGCCGTTGTTTGTGATTGGCTGAAGCGCCGGGATTCGGGAATCGTGATTCGGGATTCGCAAGAGCGACCACACGAGCGCCTGACGGTGTGGCGCGACGCGATGTCGCTCGTCGAAGCGATCTATCGCCTGAGCCACGACTTTCCTGATTCCGAACGCTTTGGGCTGACGGCACAGATGCGCCGCGCCGCGATCAGCATTCCATCCAACATTGCCGAAGGAGCTGCACATCGCTCCACGGCCGAGTACCTGCGCTATCTCTCGATGGCGCGTGGCTCGTTGGCGGAGCTGGACACGCAGCTGCAGATCGCAACACGACTGCAGTTCGCATCGCCCGATGCGGCAATTGCCGACTTGCTGAATCGCACGTTTGCCAAGCTCAACGCATTGATCCGCTCGTTGGACAAGTCGCGACATCTCCGCGAACCCAGCGCCTTTTACGAATCCCCAATCCCGAATCCCCAATCCCATGCTCGATAAAGTCGTCATCGCCAACCGAGGTGAAATCGCGCTGCGCATCCTGCGCGCGTGCCACACGCTCGGCATCCGCACGGTCGCGGTGCATTCCACGGTCGACCGTAACCTCAAGCACGTGGCCATGGCCGATGAGTCGGTGTGTATCGGCCCGGCCGCCTCCAGCGACAGTTACCTCAACATTCCGGCATTGATCGCCGCGGCCGAGGTCACCGATGCGCAGGCCATCCACCCCGGCTACGGTTTCCTGTCGGAAAACGCCGATTTCGCCGAGCGCGTGGAGCAATCCGGCTTCATCTTCATCGGCCCCAAGGCCGACACCATTCGCCTGATGGGCGACAAGGTGGAAGCGATCCGCGCCATGAAGGCCGCCGGCGTACCGTGCGTGCCCGGCTCGGGTGGCCCGCTGGGCGATGACATCGTCGCCAACACCAAGGTCGCGCGCGAAATCGGCTACCCGGTGATCATCAAGGCGGCCGGCGGCGGCGGCGGACGCGGCATGCGCGTGGTGCATTCGGAGGCTGCGCTGAAGGCTGCCATCGAAACCACCAAGTCCGAAGCCAAGGCCGCCTTCAGCAACGATCAGGTCTACATGGAGAAGTTCCTGGAAAATCCGCGCCACGTGGAAATCCAAGTGCTTGCCGACGGCCAGGGCGGTGCGATCCATCTGGGCGAACGCGATTGCTCGATGCAGCGTCGCCACCAGAAGGTGGTGGAAGAAGCGCCGGCGCCGGGCATCACCGAAGAACTGCGCAACGAGATCGGCAAGGTCTGCGTGGACGCCTGCATCCGCATCGGCTACCGCGGCGCGGGCACCTTCGAATTCCTGTTCGAGAACGGGCGTTTTTACTTCATCGAAATGAACACGCGTATCCAGGTGGAGCATCCGGTCACCGAGCGCATCACCGGCATCGACCTGGTGTGCGAGCAGCTGCGCATCGCCGCCGGCCACAAGCTGAGCATCAAGCAAAGCGACATCGTGCTGCGCGGGCATGCGATCGAATGCCGCATCAACGCCGAGGATCCGGAAACCTTCATGCCCAACCCGGGCCTGATCACCGCCTTCCATCCGCCAGGCGGCCCTGGCGTGCGTGTGGATACGCACATCTACAGCGGCTACAAGGTGCCGCCGAACTACGACTCGATGATCGGCAAGCTGATCGTGCATGGCCCCGATCGCGAAACCGCGATTGCGCGCATGCGCGTGGCGCTGAGCGAGATGGTGGTGGACGGCATCAAGACCAACATCCCGCTGCAGCAGCGCATCATGCGCGACAAGGGCTTCCAGGCCGGTGGGCAGAACATCCACTACCTGGAAAAGCGTCTGGCCGAGCGCAAGAACAAGTCGATCGCGCTGACCTGATCGCACTTGCCGCGGTATCGATGAAGCAAAAAAGCCCGGGAAACCGGGCTTTTTCGTTGTTCCCCGGTGCATCGCGCCGACACTGCGTCGCGCCGCCAACCCTGTAGCCGGCCAGTCTATGCGTAGGAGCGCACCTGGGCGCGACCGGGCTTACCGATAAAGCCCTGTCGCGCCCGGGTGCGCTCCTACAGAGCCCGAGGGTTCGACGCCCGGATGGCGCAAGCCAGCGCCGGATCCGATCTGCAGACCCTCGGTCGTCTGCACACATGAGAATGACTGAAGCTGCAGCCGCACCTAGCCGCCTTCGCCGCCTGCGCTACCGGAGACGCAGCGGCTGCGGCCGTGTCGATATGTAACGCGCCGCACCCCTCACCGCCGCGGCGCAGGCGCCTGCTGGCTGCCGGGCACCGGCACGATGCCGCTGGCCGATGACGGGTCGACCACGGTCATGGTTTCGGTGGAGCCGTCCGGCCACACCACCTGGAAGGTGGAGCCGGCCGGCAAGGTGGAAAACGGCATGGCACTGCCGGCGCGGTAGACCGCGGCGACCTGGCTTGCGCCATGCCGTCGCTGCTGTTCGTCGGCGGTGACGCTGGTGGATTTGACCGACAGCGGCTGGTACCGGTGATCGGCGGTATCGATCATCACGATGCTCACTGCCGCCGCCGAATACGCCACGAACAACGCCACCCATAACCAGAACTTGGCGCCGTGCGCCAACCGACGGTAATTCATGACTGCGCTCCCGCATCGGAGACCAATGTATCGACCATCTCATCCACCCTGCCTGCTCCCTGCCGCGGCACCGCGGCATCGAATACGAAGGACACGAAATCCTGTGCGCTGTCGCGCGAGCAGATGCCCGCGTTGGCGCAATAACTGGTGACCAAGGTGCTGCTGGCACTGCAATCGAGCCCCAGCCGGCACGCAGCCACTTGCCAGGCCAGCTCGGCGAACTGATCGCCGGCCACATAGCCTTGCAGGCTGTCATCGCCGCTGGCCCGCGCGCCCATCGCCGGGGCCAGGGCCAGATAGGCCTCGGGATCGCGCGAGGCCAGCACGCGTTGCACCAGCGCGCGCTTGTAGCCGGGCGATGCGTGCAACGGTTCGCCCAACGCCAGCATGGCGGCCTCGGCGGCCAGGCTGCCGGCGCGCGCCGCGGCCAGGCGTTGCTGCGCAACCATGCGCGGACTCAGCCCGTCGGTGGGGGCGAAGCCGGCGCAACGCTGCGCCAGGCGCTCGCGTGCGGCATGCATCGCTGCCACTCCCGGCGTGCGTTGCGCGGCGATCCATGCGCTATCGGCGGCATAGCCGGACGGGCTGGCCGCATAGGGCGCGCAGTAATCGTAGACACGGCTCAACCGCCACCCGGCCTGTGCGTCGCCGGCACGCACCTGCTGCTGCAATTGCTGCGCGTAGCGATACAGATCCGGCTGCGCTTCCACCGCATCGCGATGCGGCAGCTGCAACGCGGCGCCGTGCTCGGCCGCCGCGTGCAGCTGCGGTGTGGCAGCGCTGACCGGCGGCGCCTGTGCAGCAACCGGCGCTGCGCGGTCAACATCACGCTCGACCGGTTGCGCGCGGACATACCACCACGCGGCCGCCGCAAGCGCAGCGGGAGCGAGCAGCAGCCAGAGATGGCGGGCACGAGCAAGCGGCATGGATGGCGGCGACCCTGCTGCGGAACCACCCGCAGCGACGGCGCGGAGTCTAGCACCCACCCACGCGCACAGCCGCCGCCAAGCAGACGCTGCCAGTGGAGGTGGCGGGAAGGGGGCGACATGCGTCACGGCCTGAACGGACTGCACGTGAGTGGCGCGCTGCATGCGTTCGGTTGTGCGGTGTGCTGCGCTGTGGTGCTTGCTCTGCCGTGCTGCGTGTTGGGTGTTGGTGTGGTGTCGGTGTTGCTCAGCTGCGTGTGGCTTGCGGTTGAGTTGATCGGTTGCCGATTGCCGGATGCGGCATCGATCTTCGCCGGTTGGGCATCCGATAGCAGCGCATGTTGGAGAGCGCCGCTTCGAGCGAGCCTGTCCTCTGGCAACATCACTCGCCGACGCTGCGATGCCCAGCTGCAGCGCTGTTGCGTCATCGGTGGACGCAGCGTGCCGCACACATCGCGCTGCACGGCGGTACGCAACACGGCAGCACATCACGCAGCTGTCTGCGCACGCGTTTGCGCGTGTTCGCAAAGACGCAGCGCCTCTTCCTGGTTGCTCGACGCGGCCGTCGACCAAGCCCGTGCCCGATTGCGCAGCAGCATCATCGGTTCAGTCCCAGGCGTGGCGGCATCGGCCTACAGCCATCCGCCGGGCACCACATCCAGCCGCAGATGCGCTGTTTGGCAGCGTCGCACCGGGCAGTCGTCCATTCGCCAGCAGCAGCCGTCTGCCTGGCGGCGGACGCATCTTGATCAGCAAGGCAGTTTTCACCGCACGCATGGGCAAGACACCGCCGAAGCGACGGCGCCTGCGAACGCCGTCGCCTGCAGCGCGGCAGGCACGCCGGCACGAATGGTCTAGGATGCGTGCTTTCGAATTGCCCGACCGCCACGATGCCGTTTCTTGAACTGACGCTTTCCTGTTCCGAGGTCACCCTGCCCCGTTTCCAGAACGCCCTGGACGATGTGGGCGCACTGGCGGTGACCATGCTCGACGCCGATGCCGATACCAGCAACGAGCGCGCCATTCTCGAACCGGGCGTGGGCGAAATGCCGCTGTGGGACCGGCTGACGATGACCGCGCTGTTCGATGGCGACAGCGACGCGCTGGTGGTGCTGGCAGCGCTGGAAGCCTTCGATCCGGGCCTGGACTGGAGCCAGGTGGCGTTTCGCATGGTCGAAGACAGCGACTGGGAACGCGCCTGGATGGACCTGTTCAAGCCGATGCAGTTTGGCGAACGCACCTTCATCGTGCCGTGGAATCACGCGCTGCCCGAAGCCGCCGACACCCCGGGGGCTGCCGTGGTGCGGCTGGACCCGGGCCTGGCGTTCGGCTCGGGCACCCATCAAACCACCGCGCTGTGCCTGCGCTGGCTGGACAGCCTGGCCGGCCGCGGCGAGCTGCAGGGCCGCAGCGTGCTCGATTTCGGTTGCGGCTCGGGCATCCTGGCGGTCGCCGCGCTGAAGCTGGGCGCCGCCGGCGCGGTCGGCGTGGACAACGACCCGCAGGCGCTGCTGGCGACCGCCGACAATGCACAACGCAACGGTGTGGACGCGCAGCTGACGGTCTACAGGCCGCAGGACGAACCGGTGCAGACCTACCAGGTGGTCGTGGCCAACATCCTGGCCTCGGCACTGGACGCCCTGGCCGACACCCTGGCCGCGCGCGTAGCACCGGGCGGACGGATCGCGCTGTCGGGCATCCTGCACGGCCAGGAAGACGACTTGCTCAAACGCTACGCCCCCTGGTTCGAACAGTTGCGCTGCGAACGCGACGAAGACTGGATGCGGATCGACGGCGTGCGCCGCGGCTGATCCGGCTGATCGTCCACGCCGGCTAGCGCCGTGGCCGGCCGGCGCGAATCTGCGCGGTGGTCACTGCATCGGCCACGCTGATCGCCCGCAACCGGGTCACCGGTTGCCAGCCGTCGCGTTGCAGCGCCGCCGTGCGCCACGGCCCGGCCTGCCGGGCCACCCAGACCCGCAGCAGCACCTCAGCCACCAGCAGCGCCGTCCAGGCCACCGGCGACCACGCCCGCACACCTGCAAGCGCCACTGCGCCGGCAACCACAAGCATCGGCGCACTCACCGCCAGCAGCGGCCAGTGCCGCTGACCTAGCGCCCAGACCCGCGGTGCCAGCGCCGCTGACCACTGCGGACCATCGGCCACGGCCGTCCACTCGTGGCCACGCCGCCAGATCGCGTACCGGGCCGCGCCCCGAAAACGTCTCACCGCAGGGTCCAGCGGCGAATGGGCCGGCCACGGCGCGTCAGCGGGCGCGGCGTGCGGGGGCGGGCTGCGCCGCTGGGGGTCGGGTTTTCGACCGGCAGGCTCGACCATGAACATCCTCCTTGAGTTCGCTGTGATGTAGCGATCATTGATCCACCGACAGTATCGCAAACATATGGCGATATGAAAGTTATACGAACTATCTCCAGGCGCTGCTAGGGCTATATCTCCCGCCCCTGCCTGCCCTCCAACGGTGCCGTGTGAGCAAGCTGTACGAACGAGTACGCGAAGCCCGCAGCCTCACCAAGCTGACCCAGGAAGCCCTGGCCGGCGAGCTGGGTGTCACCCGCAGCGCGGTGGCGCAATGGGAGATGGCCGAAGGCACCGCACCGTCGGTGGAAAACCTGATCGGCCTGGCCAGGCGCAGCGGCATGGCGTTCGAATACCTGGCCACCGGCCGCGGCGACCGCGTGTTCGGCCCGCCGGTGTCGGCCATCGCCGAAGAACCGGCGCAGTACCGCCGGCTGGATGACCAGCAACGCGTGCTGCTGACGCGCTTCGATACCCTGACGCCGCGCCAGCGCGCCGGCCTGTTGGATCTGTTGCTGGCTGAAGGGAAGACGCGGCGCAGGCGGTGAATCGGGAATCGGGAATCGACGAGCCGACGCAACCGGCACGAGATTTCAAGGCGATATTCCGCTGGCTGTGGCCTCCTGATCCTGGATGCGCCCGGGCGTCTTCGTCGGCTTGCATGGGCGTGGCGGCGGCCCTTTTTCGGAGAAGGCATGCGCTGCGTGCGTTGCGTGGGCATCGACGCAGACGCCGCCATGACCACCTGGGCCGGAGACGAACACCTGCAGGCATGCGCGTGGCGGCTTGACCGCATCGCCGTCGGCACAGGTTCGCCCCTGGACGTGCGCGTGGTTGAATAGGGGTCTTCCCGCTGCACGCCTGCCGATGTCCGAGACTCCGCCACCGCGCCGCCCCCTGGCCACGTTCCTGCGTGCGACGCCGGCTGCTCCGCCGCTGGTTCCGACCCCGGTGGTTCCACCTGCGGAGCCGGCCGAGCAGGCCACATCGGCCCCGGGCTCTGCGTTGCCGCCGGCGCCAGCGCCAGAGGTGGATGCGCAGCCGGCACCGCGTGTGCCATTGCCTGCTGCCGCGGTGGCTTCGTCGCCGCAGCGCGCAACGGGCATGTCCGGGCACGATGGTCTCCAGGCGCCGGTGTCCGGCCAGACGCCACTGCCCGCGCCCGGCACCGCGACGCCGTCCGCTTCGGCGAGCGCGCCCGCGGCCGGAGACGTTCCTGATGCGATGCTCGATCCACCTCGCTCGGCGTCGGCCGCCACCGATACCCGGGCCGACGACGAGCTGGCCGCGACCGATGCTGACGAGCTCGGGCACCCAACCGCGCGGGCTGCACCTGGCCCATCGAATTCAGCGCAGCAACGGGCACTACGCGCCTCGGCGGATGCAGATCTGGCATTTCAGAATGCGCCGGGCACGCCGAAGGCGCTGGCAGAAACGCCCGCGCGCCAGGCTTCAGTCGCAACGCCAGCAGCGTCTGCGGGATCTACCCCAGCTGTGGCAACGGCGGCAGCCGCAACGCAGGCCGACACCAGCGCCAGCGAGCGGACGGCGGGCACAGCCGACGGCCAGTCGCACCCGGGCCGCTCCTCCAGCCATCCCGACCCGGCAACCACCGAGTCCGGCGCAGCCAGCGCATTGGCAGGCGAGCACGCGCAGTCCGATGCCGGCATCGCGCAGCCCCGTACCACTGCCGTGCAAATGCAGCCCCTGCCCGCGCCCGCCTTGGCCGCCCCCGCCTTCGCGCGGCGTGGCGTCACCCGCCCGCGGCTACGCGCCAGCGGGCGCCAGTGGGCGCTGCTGGTCGGGCTGGTCGGCGTGCTCGGGTTGCAGATCGTCATCGCCGACCGCGCGCACCTGGCCGCCAACGCGCGCTTGCGGCCGCTGGTCGGCGCGGCCTGCACGCTGGCGCGCTGCAGCTTGCCGGCCTGGCGCGAGCCGGAGGCGCTGACCCTGCTCAACCGCGAGGTGCGGCCGCTGCCCGGTGTGGCCGGGGTGCTGCAGATCCAGGCCAGCTTCCGCAACGACGCGCGCTGGGCACAGGCCTGGCCGTGGCTGCAGCTGTCGCTGTCCGATGCCGACGGCCGGGTGATCGGTACCCGCATCCTGTCGCCGCAGGAGTATCTGGGACCATCGCCGCCGGCGCAGGACACGCTGGCGCCGGGTCAGGCGGTGCAGGTCGCGTTCCGGGTACGCGAACCGGCCGCGAGCACCGCCGCCTTCAGTTTCGACTTCCGGTGAACGGGCGCGACCGCCACATGGGCGTGGCGAGCGATGAGGTCACGCGCTAGACTCACTCCCCCTCGCCGGCCACGCGTCCCGGCTTCGTGACACTGGGAACCTCCTTTGAACGCAGCCCCCTCTCGTCCTGACACCAGTCGTGGCGCCCCGAAGTCGCCCCTGCGCGAACACGTGGCCCAGTCCGTTCGCCGTTATCTGCGCGACCTGGACGGCAGCGACGCGGACGATGTTTACGAAATCGTGCTGCGCGAGATGGAGATCCCGTTGTTCGTCGAAGTGCTCAACCACTGCGAAGGCAACCAGAGCCGCGCCGCGGCGATGCTGGGCATTCACCGGGCAACCTTGCGCAAGAAGCTCAAAGAGTACGGGCTGACGTAGGCCCGGGAATCGGGAATCGGGAATCGGGAATCGGGAATCGGGAATCGTAAAAGCGTGCTTCTGCCAGACGGTGCGCGCACGGGTTACCGGTCACAGCGTGGTTTCGTGCGGGTCAGCTTTCCGGTTGGCCAGATGCGGCGGCCGACCGACGCGCGCTGCGCCGATCCGATGCTGCAGATTGCCAACGGCACGCGATGCACGTGTTGCGATTTCATGACGAGCGATGTGACAAGCGGTCACGCCCATCCATAGCGGATCAGGTGGAAGAACACCGGCGCGGCGAAGCACACCGAATCCAGGCGGTCGAGCACGCCGCCGTGGCCTTCGATCATATGGCCCCAGTCCTTGATGCCGCGATCGCGCTTGATCGCCGACATCACCAGCCCGCCGAAAAATCCCATCAGGTTGGCCACCAACGCCAGGCCGAAGGCATGCCACGGCGCGAACGGGGTGATCCACCACAGCGCCATCCCGAGCAGGCTGGCCGACAACACGCCGCCGATGAATCCTTCCACCGTTTTGGACGGCGACAATTTCGGCGCGATCAAATGGCGGCCGGCCAGTTTGCCCCACACGTACTGCAGCACATCCGAAGACTGCACCACGATCACCAGGAAGGCGATCAACAGCAGATTGCGCCCGGCATAGCCGGGAATGTCCAGGTTCAACAGCGCCGGCACATGCGAAATGCAGAACACGCAGATCATCAGACCCCACTGCACTTTGGCGGTGCGTTCCAGATAGCGCGTGGTGTCGCCGCCGATGGTGGCCAGGATGGGCAACACCAAGAACGCGTAGACCGGAATCAGCAAGGTGTACATGCCGTACCAGCCGGTCCACACCAGGCCGTATTGCCACGGCAGCACGATGTAGAACGCGGCCAACAACGCGTAGTAATCGCCGCGCCGGGTCGGGGTCAAGGTGATGAACTCGCGCAGCGCAAACAACGACACCAGCGCGAACAAGCCGATGACGCCGGCGCGGCCAAACACGAACGCAAGGCCGACCACCGCAGCCATCACCCACCACGCACGGATACGGGCGACTAGGTTGTCCAGCACTGCGCTGGGGCGTTCGCGTGCGCGCCAACGCAGGGTTTCGGAAATCAGCGTGGCGATGACCAGCACCAGCGCGATACCGCTGAACAGCCACAGCGTCTGCTGATGCATCGAAGACTGCTGCAGCTGCCCGCTGTACACATATAGGCTCATGCGCGCGCCTCCAACTGATCGGGCGACAACGCCAGCAACGCCGCACGTGCACGCGCCAGAAACGCATCCTTGGTTTCGTCCGCATCCAGGCGTAATGGCGCACCAAAGGTGGTGGTGCACAGCAGCGGCAACGGCAACCACTTGCCCTTGGGCATCACGCGCTTGAGGTTATCGATCCACACCGGCACGAACTCCAGTTCCGGGCGTTGCCGTGCCAGGTGATACAGCCCGCTCTTGAACGGCAGCACGCCGTCGTCCGGGTTGCGCGTGCCTTCGGGAAACAGGATCAACGAATCGCCGGCGTCCACCGCATCGCACAGGCATTGGATCGGGTCGCGCGTGCGCTGCGCCGGGTCGCGTTCGATCAACACGCCGTTGAAGACCGCGTGGATCAGGTAGCGCCGCAGGGCGGTACGCTGCCAGTAGTCGGCCGCCGCCACCGGGCGCACTTCATGCCGCAGGCTGGCTGGCAGCGATGACCAGATCAGCACGAAATCGCCGTGGCTTGCATGGTTGCCGTAATACACGCGACGCTCGTTGGAGGGCGCGCAACCGCGCCATAGCGCACGCGCGCCGGTCAAGGTACGAATGGCGCCGCTGCAAGCGCGCGCGATCAAACGGGCAATCATTTCTGCTCCAGGGTGCGCACGATCGTGCGCAGTCGTACTGCCACCGTCAGCAAGGCACCGGCGATCAACACCGCCAGTGCTCCGATCAGCAGCCAGGCCGCAAGACGCGGCTGGCCCATCCATTGCAGCGGCAAGGCCAGCGCGCCTGCCAGCGACAACCACTGCATGCGTTGCACGCGGCTCATCGGCCCCTGCCGCGGCTCTGGCGTGCCGCAGGCCAGGCCCAGCATGCGCACGTATGCGGTGGTCACGCAGCACAGCGCCGCCGCCCACCCCAGTTGCGCAGCCCACGGCAAACCGGCCTGCAGTCCATAGCCCAGGCCCACGCAGACCAGCACATCGGACAACCGATCGGGCGCGTCGTTGTAGACCTCACCGGCGCGCGCGACCATGCGCGCCTGGCGCGCCAGCACGCCATCCATGCGGTTGCACCACAGCCGCCCCTGCATCCCGAGCACCGCCAGCAGCAGCGGCATGGCCCCTTCGCGCGCAGGCGCGCTCAACCCGATGTAGAACATCAGCCCGGCCAACGCCGCACATGCGATGCCCACCCACGACACGCCATTGGGCGTGGCGCCACGTCCGCGCAGCACGCGCGCCCAAAGCAACTGCCGCTGTCGCTGTCCGTGTTGCATCAGTCGCCTCCTCCGCCGCAGCCGCCACAGCCGCCGCCACCATCGCTGCTACCACCATCGCCGCCGCAGTCGCCGCCACCCCCGCCGCAGCTGCTGCCACTGCCACCGGCGTGACCATACGGCGCACGCAGGCTGTGGTAGTCGGCCCAAGCGGTTCCGATCAGTGCCGCAGTGCCGTACAGCGCCACCGCCTCGCCTGGATCACCGCCGTTGCGCGCCGCATCGCGTCGCCGCGTCTGACGCAGTGTCGCAAGGCGGGCCTCGCCGCCGAGCGTGCGCCGCACGGGCACCAGCGCAAAGCCCAGCACCAGCAATGTGGTCAGCACCATCAGACACAGCAGGTAGCCCACCGGATGGTTGCCCTGCACGCCGATGACCAGCTTGCACAGGCCAAGCCCCCATACCAGCGCCACCGGCACGGTACATGCCAGGCGCACCGCGCGTGCCTGCGCCTGGCTCAGCCACAGGCCTTTGTCGATCAAGCGCTGCTCCAGCGGTGCGGCCAGCGCGCGCAACGCGCGTAAGGCCCACACCGGGTCTTCGGTGGTGCGCACCGCTTCCAGTGCCGGCTCCAGCGCAGGCGGGACTGCAATCTGCCGGTGGCAACGTACCCAGCGACGTGCCGGTTCGGTTGCGTCGCGCTCCAGATACACCGCATTGCGCACCAGCAATTCGGTGAACCACAGGTCGGCCACGCGATCGGCACCGCCGCCCAGATATGCAAGCTCGCTGGCATCCACTGCTGCTGCGGTGCGACCGCGTCGCAGCACCCGTCGCAACCATGCCGCCATCGACCAGGCCAGACCGATCAGCGCGATGAACAGCGGCAGGAAATAGACACCGCGCCAGTGCAGCGGCGACAGCGCCCCGCCATTGGCTGAGTGACAGACCATGCCCACTGCCACCGCGATGATTGCCCACACAACCACGGCATGTGGCACACCGCGCTGCGGCCCAGCTGACCGCGGCGCTCCACGCAAGGCTTGCAAGGTCTGTTCGGCAGTGTGGCCGTGCAGCGGATCCAGCGTCGATTGCGGCGGTCGCGCCACAGGCCACCATTGCGCCGGCGGCTCGCCGAACTGCGTGCGGTAACGCTCCAGCGTCTGGCGGTACTGCGCCTGGAAACGCGCCTCTTCGCCGGCATCGCCGCGTCCGGGTTGATGATGCAGCGTGGTCTGCAGCACGTGCGGGCAGAACTGCTGCCAGTACTCGCGGGTGTCGGTCAGATGCGTGTGCCAGACCTGGTCGACCAACGGGCTGGGGGTGACGTCGACGGTGTCGGTGCAGGCAAGAAAACAGAACCGGCGGTACTCCTCCACCAACGCCTGCGCTTGTTCGGTGCTGCACTGTGCCTGCTTGGCCACGCGCCGAACGAAGGCGGCAAACGCTGCTTCGTCCTGGCCAAAACGATAGCCCTGCAGCCGTTGCCACAGCGCCCGCTGCGCTGGCGTGGCATGGCGCGGTTCGCGCCGAGCAAAATCGGGTTGGTTGCTCATCCGAATATCCTGAGAGCGAGCGCGGCAGCCACCAACAGCAGTTGCACCACCACGCTTGCCAGCTGCCAACGCAGCAGGCGGCGCATGCCGGTCCAGCGCGATGCCCAGTCGCGGGTGGGCGAAAGCTTTGGTATCAGGCCAATCGCATGCATCGCCGCATCGAGCTGGTGCGCGGCGTCTTGCCCGGTGCCACCGCAGCGTTCGAGATGCGCGATGGAGGCTGCCAGCAGGTCGGCATCCAGGCCCACGCGAAACGCCCAATAGCGCTGCAGCACGCCCGCAAGCATGCTGATGGCATAGCTCAACTGCATCAACGGCGGCGCCTGCGCAACACCAAGCAAGCCGATGGCCGCTGCCAGCAGCAGGAGTGAGAGGCGGTCCAATGCTGCACCTTGCCGCAGCACTGCGCGCATGGCCGCCAAGGTCAGCGGGGCGATATTCATTGCGCTCTCCGTTCGGGGATGTCGTCGCCACCGTCATGACCGTCGCATGCCGTCAGGATCGCCGCGCGATGCGCATGCCCGAGCACGATCGACGGCCGCACGGCGCGTAACTGTGCGATGGCCGCATCCACGTCCTGGGCGCGACCGCTGCGCACCAGCCAGGTGGCCACACTGGCAGCACTGCGCGAATAGCCCAATGCACAACACACCAGCACCGGCCCGATCGCCTGCGCCTGCGCGATCGCCTGCGCGGCCTCGCGCAGCTGCGCCGGCGACGGCGCGACCAGATCGAGCATCGGCACCACACGGTCCTGCGCCTGCGCGGCGTACAACGAGAGCTCTGCAGACACGTCCACCACGGCGGCACGCTTGTCGCGCTGGCCGGGCAACGGAATCCGCCCCAGCCACACGCCATCGCACACCGCGCGCGGCAACGGCGCACGCCGTGTCCAGAGCCGGGAGTTGCACCATGCCGCCAACAGATACGGCGCATACAACCAATGGGCTGCAAGACTCAGGCGCCCATCGCTGCGCTTCTGGAATCCGCCCGGCCCGAGCAGCGCGTAATTCAAGGCAACCAGCAGCAAGGCCAGGGTGATCCACAGCAACCACAGTGCTGCACCGCCGCTCCACAGCGCCAGCGCAGCGCTGACCAGCGCGCCGGCCAGATACATCGCGGCCAGGCGCCAACGGCGCAGGTCGCGTGCAAACCGTGCCTGCGCAAATGGTGCGGCGACCCGCTCCGGCCATAGCCACACGCAGAGCCAGCCCACCGCGAGTCCGGTAGGAATATCGAGAAAGTGATGCTGATACGTGGTCAGCACCGACACACCGATCAATGCGAACCAGGCATGCAGCAACCAGCGCCACACCCCGCAAAGATGCTGCCCATAGCGCACCCACAGCACCACCAGCAGCACGATGTGCAGCGACGGCGCCTGATTGAAGGGTTTGTCGAAGCCCAGCAGCACCGCGAACAACCAGCCGAACACGCCCTCGGTCTGCGGCCGTACGAAGCTGTAGCGCAGCGGCCACAACACGAAACACGCCACGCAGATCAGCTGGGCGCTGAGCAAGCGCAGTGCATGCGTGTCCAGCTCGCGGCGGTTGCGGCAGACAAAGAACGAGACCGCGTAGAACACATCGATCGACCAGTACGGCACGATGGTCCACGGCCAGAACGGCATGCCGTGTTCCCAGCCAAACACCACCGATGGCACATGCGTCGCCCGCCCGGCCAGCGTGTTGGCCAGGCCGTAGCTGAGGAAGAAAAACGGTCCCAGCAACGCCAGCCACAGCGCGGCACGGCCGGATGGGCGGGCAACGTGGCTCATGCGTCGATTCGCTGCGCCATCGAGACGGTGAAGATGCCGAACGCATCGATGCGTTGCGCCACCTTGCGAAAGCCCGCCGCTTCCACCAGGCCATCCATCTCCTGCTGGCTCCGCCGGCGCATCACCCAGGCCACGCCATCGCGGTGACTGGTCAGCGCGCGCGCAATGAATTCCAGTTGCGGATGCCAGGGCTGGCCGGTGTAAAGCAGATAACCGCCCGGCTGCACCGCCGCGGCCAGGCCGGCCAGCGAACGCGCGACCTGGTCGTTGTCGGCAAACAGCTCGTACAGGCCCGACACCACCGCCAGCGTCGGTGCCGGTTGCACTGTGGCCAGCGCTGCCGGGTCGAACGCATCGCCTTGTTCGAAGCGGGCGATATCGCCTGCGCCCAACGTCTGGATCAGCGCCGTGCCCTGGGTCACGTTGAGCGGGCTGAAGTCGCGCAGCACGATCGCATCGGCACGCTGTGCGCCGCTGCCCAGCGCTTGGAGCACATAGCGGCCGTGCCCGGCAGCGACATCCAGCACGCGCACCGGCTTGCCGGCGCCACGCAAGCGCGCCGCCGCATCGCGCAGCAATTCGCCCAGATGGCTGCCGCGGATGCGGATGCCACGCCAGCCGATCGCGTTGAGATACGTGCGGTCGATCATGCGCCCCAACGGCCCGCGACCACGCGCCTGATTGCGGTAGATGTAATCCAATGTGCTGCCGGAATCGAAACCGGTCTGCAGACCAAGCGCGATGCCCTCGGAGAGCCTGCCACCCAGGCGCAGGCCGGCACGCACGCCACGCCAGCGCAGGTCCTGCAGGCTATTGCGCTGCGGCGGCCAGGCCAGCCGTTCGGCCTCTTCGAAACTGGGCCCGGCACGGTGTGCATCGCCCAGCGCGGCGCGCACCGGCGGTTGCGCAAAACGCGCCTGGACGAACTGGCGAATGTGCGCGATGGCCATCGCGCGATCGCGCTCGCCCAAAGTGTCGTGGAAGAACCCCGGCAACCAGTGGCGCTGCTTGATCGGCGAGCGCAGGTTTTCGTAGAAGCGGTCCTGCGGGCCGCGATGCACCACAAAATCCTCACCGGAGACCAGCAACTGGGTCGGCACGGTAATGGCCTGTGCATCGTCCACCACGCGATCGGCTGCCGCATACAGACCGAGCAATACGCGCACCGAAATCGGACGGGTGATCAACGGATCGGTGCGATAGCTTTCCACGCGCGCCGGATCATGCGTCAGCCATTGCGGCTTGACGTAGCTGTTGACGAAAAAGTTGCCGCGCAGCGCATGCAGCAACGCCAACCCGGGGCGTGCAAACGGCACATACAACTTCACCTTGAACGCCGGCGATGCCAGCACCAGCGCGCGCAGCGGCGGGGCGTAATCGTGCACCCAGGTGGCGGCCACCACCGCGCCCACACTCTGCGCAATCACCACGATGTCCTGCACCGCAATGCCGTGGGTGGCGCGAAGATGCGCGATGAAGCTGTCCAGATCGCGCACCAGCGCTTCGAAGCCCGGCGCATCGCCACGCACGCCCGGCGAGCGGCCGTTGCCGCGTGCGTCCCAGGCGAAGAACTGGGCGTCGGGCATGTCGAGTTCTTCGGCCAGATGCATCACACGGCCAGAGTGCTCATGGCCGCGATGCAGCAGCACCACCGCCTTCGGCGTGCCGGTGGCAGCGGCATCGTGCAACGGCCAGTGCCGGTAGAACAGCGGCACACCATCGAAACTGACGAACTCGCGCTCTAGCACTGTGCGCATCGAAGCATCCTGAAAAGTCGAAAGGTTGAATCGCAGAGATCACCACAGCGCAGCGGCCAGCGGCGTTGCTGCGGGAATGGATCGCTAGGTGCCTGCGGGCGCCTGCGCCAGGCCGGCGCGCACCCGCCGCCACACCGTGACCGCGCAGGCCAGGCTCACGGCAATGGCGACCCAGGTGACGCCGCGCGCACCCAGCCAGCCACAAGCCAGGCCCACGCCCAGCACGCCGATGACGAAGGCGCGGTCGCTCTTGCCCATCGGCCCGTCGTAGCGGCGGCTGGCGCCGACCATCAGGCCGAGCACGCCGGCGTACTCGGTCAGCGCGGCCAGCAGCGCGAAGATCCACAGCCAGGGCGCACTCACACCGGGCACGCCAAGCAGACTCAAGTACAAGGCCGCATCGGCCACCACATCGCACAGCTCGTTGAGGTAGGCGCCCAGCCGCGACTGCTGGCCGAATTCGCGCGCCAGCATGCCGTCCACCGCATTGAGCGCCATGCGCAGCAGCATCCACACCGGCAGCAGCAGATACAGCAGCGGCCAGCTGGGGCCGCCGCGCAACACCACCGCCGCCACCATCAGCGACACCGCCGCTGCGCCCAGCGTGACCTGATTGGCGGTGATGCCACCGCGATACAGCGCGCCCACCATCGGCCGCAGCAGCGCCTGGAAGCGTCCCTTCAATGCATAGATCGAGGCCATACGGGGTGTTGAGTCCATTCGAGCGCTGGCGCAGCCTACAATATCGGCTGCTCCGCAACGACATCCCCCACCGATGGCCTCTGATTTCCTGCCCGTGCGCCGGGCCCTGCTCTCCGTTTCCGACAAGACCGGCCTGATCGACCTGGCCCGCGCGCTGGTGGCGCGCAACGTCGAGCTGCTGTCCACCGGCGGCACCGCCAAGGCGATCCGCGAGGCCGGCCTGCCGGTGAAGGACGTTGCCGAGCTGACCGGTTTCCCGGAAATGATGGATGGCCGCGTCAAGACCCTGCACCCGCTGGTGCATGGCGGCCTGCTCGGGCGCGCCGGTGTCGACGAAGCGGTGATGGCCGAGCACGGCATCGTGCCGATCGACCTGCTGGTATTGAACCTGTATCCATTCGAGTCGGTCACGGTGAAAGCCGATTGCACCCTGGCCGATGCGGTGGAAAACATCGACATCGGCGGCCCGGCGATGTTGCGCAGTGCGGCCAAGAATTTCGCGCGCGTGGCCGTGGCCACCGACCCGGCGCAGTACGCCGACCTGCTGGCGGAGCTGGAAGCCAACGACGGGCAGCTGTCGGCGGCCAAGCGCTTTGCGCTGTCGGTGGCTGCGTTCAATCGCGTGGCCCAGTACGACGCGGCGATCAGTAACTATCTCTCGGCAGTGGCCGACAGCAGCGAGGCGGTGCCCACGCGCAGCCCGTTCCCGGCGCAGATCAATTCCAACTTCGTCAAGGTGATGGACCTGCGTTACGGTGAGAACCCGCACCAGTCCGGCGCGTTCTACCGCGACCTGTATCCGGTGCCGGGCACGTTGGCCACCTTCCAGCAGTTGCAGGGCAAGGAACTGAGCTACAACAACCTGGCCGATGCCGATGCAGCGTGGGAATGCGTGCGCCAGTTCGACGCGCCGGCCTGCGTGATCGTCAAGCACGCCAACCCCTGCGGCGTGGCGGTGGGCGCGGGCTGCGGCGATGCCTATGAACTGGCCTACGCCACCGACCCCACCAGCGCGTTCGGCGGCATCCTGGCGTTCAACAAGACCCTGGACGCAGCGACGGCAAAGGCCATTCTGGACCGCCAGTTCGTCGAAGTGCTGATCGCGCCCGACTACGAGGCCGGCGCGCTGGAATACGCCACCAGGAAGGCCAACGTGCGCGTGCTCAAGATTCCGCACGGCAATGGCTTGAACAACTACGACACCAAGCGGATCGGCTCGGGCCTGCTGATGCAGTCGGCCGACAACCGTAGCATGTCGCTGGGCGAGTTGAGCGTGGTCACCCAACGTGCGCCCAACGAGGCAGAACTGGGCGATTTGCTGTTTGCCTGGCGCGTGGCCAAGTACGTCAAATCCAACGCGATCGTCTATGCCAAGGACAGCCGCACCATTGGCGTGGGCGCCGGGCAGATGAGCCGCGTGGTCAGCGCCAAGATTGCCGCGCTCAAGGCCGAAGAAGCCAAGCTCACCGTGGCCGGCTCGGTGATGGCGTCCGATGCGTTCTTCCCGTTCCGCGACGGCATCGATGCGGCGGCTGCGGCCGGCATCAAGGCGGTGATCCAGCCGGGCGGTTCGATGCGCGATGGCGAGGTGATCGCCGCCGCCGACGAACACGGCATCGCGATGGTGTTCACCGGCGTGCGCCATTTCCGGCATTGATGTCACCGACACAGGGATAGGTCGATGCAGCGTCTGCGTTGTTTTGCCGCGTTTCTTGCCACCGCCGCGCTGTTGAGCGCGTGCAGGCAGGCGCCTGCGCCCGCTGCGGCGCCGGGCGCCGCAGCACCTGCCGCGCCCAGCGACGGCCCCCGTCTGAGCCGCACCGAGCGGCTGGATGGGTTCTTGCGCACGCGCTACGGCGCCAAGGCCGGCCTGGCCGCGCAGTGGAGCGGCGAAGCCGACGGCTTCAAGGCCGACAGCGCAGTCTGCGCCGAACAGCCGGTGGTGGTGGGCGACCAGGTACAGCAACTGCTGGCGGTCTGCCACAGCCTCAGCGATGCCGGCCACGGCAATCCGGGGCTGATCGATTTCTTCGTGCTGCGCGGCGATGGCGACGGTTTCAAGGTCGTGGCCGAACGGCTCGCCGACGGCTACGGCAGCGCCGGCCAACCCGGCAGCGTGGACGTCCTGCGTCTGGGCAGCGATTTCTACGGCTTTGCCGTGCACAGTTTCTGGATGGGCCAGGGCCTGATCCTCGAATCGCAGGATCTGGTCGTGCCCGGGCCAAAGGGCCTGGTCAATGCCGGCTCGCTGCGGGCGCACATCGACAACAGCGGCGCACTGGCCTGCGACGACGACGCGCGCGAGCCGGACCAGACCCAGGCGCAATGCCTTGCCGAGGCCTTCGACGTGGATTTCGCGCTGGAGGTGGACAACAGCGCGCCGCAGGCGCGCACCTGGCCGCTGCGCATCCGCGAGCACGGCAGCGATTGCGGGGTGGCCCTGGACAAGACCCACGTGTTCGCGCTCGACACCAAGACCTGGACCTACCCGTTTCCCAATGCACTGCAGCGCGAAGGCTGCAGGTAGCGCCCCTTCCCCCGTACTAGCGAGCAACTGCCTTGAAAATCCTCGTCATCGGCTCCGGCGGCCGTGAACATGCCCTGGCCTGGAAGATCGCGCAGTCCGCGCGCGTGCGCGAGGTGCTGGTGGCACCGGGCAATGCCGGCACCGCCACCGAAGCCAAATGCCGCAATGTCGCGATCAAGGTCAATGATCTGGACGGCCTGCTCGCGCTGGCGCAGCGCGAAGCCGTCGCGCTGACCGTGGTCGGCCCGGAAGTGCCGCTGGTGCTGGGCGTGGTCGACCGCTTCCATGCCGCCGGCCTGCGCATCTTCGGCCCCACCGCCAAGGCCGCGCAGCTGGAAGGCAGCAAGGCCTTCGCCAAGGATTTCCTCGCCCGCCACGGCATTCCCACCGCGTATTACGCCGTGCACACCGAAGTCGACGCCGCGCTGGCGTATGTGCGCGAGAAAGGCGCGCCGATCGTGGTCAAGGCCGATGGCCTGGCTGCCGGCAAGGGCGTGATCGTGGCGATGACCCTGGCCGAGGCCGAAGACGCGGTGCGCGACATGCTCTCGGGCAATGCGTTCGGCGATGCCGGCGCACGCGTGGTCATCGAAGAATTCCTCGACGGCGAAGAGGCCAGCTTCATCTCCATGGTCGATGGCAAACACGCCTTGCCGATGGCCACCAGCCAGGACCACAAGCGCGTCGGCGACGGCGACACCGGCCCCAATACCGGCGGCATGGGCGCCTACTCGCCGGCGCCGGTGGTCACGCCCCAGGTGCATGCGCGGGTCATGCGCGAGGTGGTCGAGCCGACCGTGCAGGGCATGATCGCCGATGGCGTGCCGTTCACCGGCTTTCTGTATGCCGGGCTGATGATCGACGCGCACGGCGCGCCGAAGGTGATCGAATTCAACGTGCGTTTCGGCGACCCGGAAACCCAGCCGGTGATGCTGCGCCTGCAGTCGGATCTGGTCGATCTGCTCGACGCGGCCATCGACGGCAGGCTCGATGGCGCGCACGCGCAGTGGGACCCGCGCCCGTCGCTGGGCGTGGTCATCGCCGCCAAGCCTTACCCGGACACCCCGGTCACCGGTGAGGTCATCACCGGGCTGGACGCGGTGCCGGCCAGCGCCAAGGTTTTCCACGCCGGCACTGCGCTGAATGCTGCCGGCGAGGTCATCAGCGCCGGTGGCCGCGTGCTGTGCGTTGCGGCGCTCGGCGACAGCGTGCAGGACGCCCAGCGCAACGCCTATGCTGGCCTCGAGCCGATCCACTGGCCCAACGCCTTCCAGCGCAGCGACATCGGCTGGCGGGCCATCGCCCGCGAGCAGGCGGCGCAGGGCTAAGCGCCTCGCGCCTGCAACCACCGCGTTGCGCGCTGTCGCCACGCGGTGGTTGCAGGTTCCTGCGCACCACCAGGCATCCTGCCGATACCGGCGCGGGCCACCTGCGGCGCCTGGCACCGTGCGGCTACTGACAAAGAACTAGCCGCCATCCACACCGGCGGCGCGTGGCTGCGGCAATAATGCCCGGGCTCCCTGCCTTGTAGAGACTGTGGCCACTCCCTCCTTCGAAACCCGCTTAAGCCGCTTGTGGGCCCATGAAAAGGCCAGCTATGGCCTGCGTGTGTTCATCGCGCTGGCGGTGGCGATGGGCGTGTGCTGGCACTGGCAACAGCTCACTGCGGTGCCGGCGCTGTTTCTGGGCGCGATCGCCAGCGCCATTGCCGAAACCGACGACAACTGGCTGGGCCGCATCAAATCGGTGCTGCTCTCGCTGCTGTGTTTCGCCGCCGCCGCCGCCGCAGTGGTGGTGCTGTTTCCGTATCCGCTGCCGTTCGTGCTGGGCATGGCGTTGGCTACGTTCTCGCTGACCCTGCTCGGCGCGCTGGGCGAGCGCTATGCCTCGATCGCGCAGGCCACGGTGGCCTTGTCGATTTACGCCATGATCGGCATGGACCAGCATGGCAGCCGCGATCCGCTGGTCGCCTGGCACGGCGCGGCGCTGCTGCTGATCGGCGCCACCTGGTACGGCGTGCTGTCGATCCTGTGGACCATCCTGTTCGCCAATCGCCCGGTGCGCGAGCGGCTGTCGCGGCTGTTTTTCGAATTGGGCCGCTACCTCAAGCTCAAGGCCGATCTGTTCGAACCGGTGCGCCAGAGCGACCTGCATGCACGCCGGCTGGCCTTGGCCGAACAGAACGCCAAGGTGGTCGGCGCGCTCAATGCGGCCAAGACCGCCATCATGAGCCGCTTCGGCCGCTCGGGGCGGCCGGGCGTGCAGTCGGGCCTGTATTTCCGGCTGTATTACATGGCGCAGGACTTCCACGAGCGCGCCAGCTCCTCGCACTATCCCTACGAGGCGCTCACCGACGCGTTCTTCCACAGCGACGTGCTGTATCGCTGCCAGCGCCTGCTCGCCCTGCAAGGCAAGGCGTGCGCGGCGTTGGGCGAGGCGATTCGCCTGCGCCAACCGTTCGATTACGGCGACAGCAGCCGCCTTGCCACCGAAGACCTGCGCCAATCGCTGGATTATCTGCACGCGCGCGCCGACCCCGCACTGGCCCGCCTGCTTGGCGCGCTGGAGCTGCTGGTGACCAATCTGCAGAGCATCGAACGCAGGTTGTCGGAAGCGGCGCAATCCGATTCCACCAGCGACAACCTCGACACCCGGCTACGCGATTCCTCGCCGCACACCTTGCGCGAAATGGGCGCGCGGCTGGCGCAACAACTCACGCCCGGCTCGGTGCTGTTCCGCCATGGCCTGCGCATGGCCATCGCGCTGCTGGTGGGCTACGCCATCATGCAATCCATCCACGCCGACAACGGGTACTGGATCCTGCTCACCACCGCATTCGTGTGCCGGCCCAACTACGGCGCCACGCGCCTGCGGCTGGTGCAGCGCATTGCCGGCACCTTGATCGGCCTGGTCGCCACCTGGGCGCTGATGCAGCTGTTCCCCACCACCGAAGTGCAGCTGCTGCTGGCGCTGGCCGGCGCGCTGGTGTTCTTCATCACCCGCACCGATCGCTACATGCTGGCCACCGCCGGCATCACGGTGATGGCGCTGTTCTGCTTCAACCTGCTGGGCGATGGCTTCGTGCTGATCTGGCCGCGCCTGATCGACACCCTGATCGGTTGCGCGATTGCCGCGGCCGCCTCGTTCCTGATCCTGCCGGACTGGCAGGGCCGCCGGCTGAACCAGGTGATGGCCACGGTGCTGGCCAGCTGCGCGCGTTATCTGGCCCAGGTGCTGGAGCAGTACGCCAGCGGCAAGCGCGACGACCTGCCCTACCGCATTGCGCGCCGCGACATGCACAACGCCGATGCTGCGTTGTCGGTGGCCTTATCCAACATGCTGCGCGAACCCGGCCGCTATCGGCGCAATCTAGATGCGGGCTTTCGCTTCCTGGCGCTGTCCAACACCTTGCTCGGCTATCTGTCGGCACTGGGCGCGCACCGCGCCGCACTGGAGGGCGAACACGACGCCACCATCGCGCAAGCCGGCGAATATCTGCAGCGCGCACTGAGCGAGATCGCCAGCGCCCTTGGCCAACGCCAACCGCTGCCGGCGCACGACGAAAGCGAAGAACTGGCCACCGCCGAAGCGCTGGAACACCATCCGGTGCAACTACCGCCCAAGCAACGCCTGGTGCGCGACCAACTGGCATTGACGCTGCGCCTGCTGCCCAAGCTCCGCGCTGCAGCGCTGGCGGTGACAACGGCGCCGGCGGAGAACACGCCGCGTCTGGCGGCCAGCAAGACCTAGCCGCCAGCGGTCGACAGGCATGGGCGCCGCGCCGTACATGCAGCCTCGATGCGGTAAGCGATGTCGAACACGGCCATGCCGCGTATTCGCCACTGCGTGCAACCGCTGCGTCGTCGCCCCACCGGCCACGCTCACTTCCACTGCCTGCGCGCCACGCTCAGCCCCACCCAACCCAGTGCCGCTGCAGCCAGTACCGCGCCGCCGATCACCACACCCATCCACCCGGCCTGCGCATACGCGGCCGTGCCCAACGTCGACCCCACGGCACCACCGATGAAATAGCAGGTGATGTAGGCCGAGGTGATGCGATTGCGCGCCGCCGGGTTGCGCTGATAGATCACGCTCTGGTTGGCGATATGCACGCCCTGCACTGCGATATCCAGCAGCAGCACGCCGACGATCAGCAGCCCGATCGACTGCGGCGCAAACGCGAGCAAGCCCCACGACAGCAGCAACATCGCCAGCCCGCCCCAGCTCACGCGGTCGCCATGGCCGTGATCGGACCAATACCCGGAACGATTGGCCGCCAGTGCACCGGCCGCACCGATCAGGCCGAACAAGCCGATCACCGCAGTGCCATAGCCATAACTCGGCCCGGACAACAAAAACGCCAGCGTGGTCCAGAACATGCTGAATCCTGCAAAGATCAGCCCGCCCAGCACCGCGCGCGAACGCAGCACCGCATCGTCGCGCAGCAGCGCCAGCACCGAGCCCACCAACTGCGGATACGCCAGTTGCGCGTTGCCGGGATGGCGCGGCAGCCCGCGCCACAACAGCCCGGCGGTGAGCAACAACGCGACCGAGGCGATCCAGTACACCGTATGCTAGCCGCCGACACCGGCCAGCACGCCGGCCGCGGTGCGCGCCAGCAAGATCCCCAGCAGCAACCCGCTCATCACCGTGCCGATCACCCGGCCACGCTCGTGGGGCGCCGCCAGCGTGGCGGCGAACGGCACCAGGATCTGCGCCGCCACCGAGCTGGCGCCGGTCACGATGGTGCCGACCAGCAACATCGCAAAACTGTGCGAACTGGCGCTCACCAGCAGCCCGAGCGCGCTCAGCACGAACAGGCCCACGATCAGGCCGCGGCGCTCCAGCCGGTCGCCAAGCGGCACCAGCAACAGCAACCCTGCCGCGTAAGCCAGCTGCGCCGCGGTGACCACCGCACCGGCACTGCGCACCTGGATGCCGAACGCCTGCGCCAGCGTTTCCAGCAGAGGCTGGGCGTAGTAATTGCTCGCCACCGCCAACCCGGTGGCGGCAGCCATCAGCAGCACCAGGCGACGGGGCAAGGGCGGGTGGGAGGTGGGCTCGGTCTGCATGGCTGCTGCCTGGTCAAGGAATGTGCACAGTGTGGGCAGCCGACACGCATCTTTCCAATGTATTGTTTTCACCGTCGCCATCTTTTTTCGAGATTGCATGCTGACCTTGCGCCAACTGGAATTTGCCATTGCCGTGGCCGAAGAAGGCGGCTTCACCGCTGCTGCGCGCCGCTGCAACACCGTGCAATCGGCGCTCAGCCACCAGGTCGCCAAGATCGAAGAGACCTTCGGCGCACGCCTGTTCGAACGCGGCACCCGCCAGGTGCGGCCCACCGCCGCCGGCGAGGTGTTCCTGCACAACGCCCGCCAGACCCTGCGCGCTGCCGAGCGCCTGCACGAGGAAATGGCGCAGGCCCTGGGTACCGTGCGCGGGCGGCTGGCGTTGGGGCAGATTTCCTCGCTCACCACCGTGCAACTGCCGGCGTTGCTGCAGCAGTTCCGCAGCGCGCATGCGCGGGTGGACGTGCATCTGCGCACCGCCATGAGCGAGGCCTTGCTGCACGATCTGGGCGAAGGCCGGCTGGATGTCGCCCTGGTGGGGGTCGGCCCGCAGCTTGCGGTGCCGGCGCAGCGCCTGCTGCTGCATGAAGAGGCCTTGGCCTTGATCGTGGCACCGGGCCACCGCTTTGCCGCACGCAAACGGGTGGCACTGGCCGAGCTTGACGACGAACCGATGGCCGGGCTGGTTCCCGGTGCCGGCGTGCGCGGCATCATCGATGCTGCGTTTGCGCACGGGGGCCTGCGGCAACGCCAGCAGTACGAAGTCACCCACGCCGATCTGGTGCGCGAACTGGTCGCCGCCAACCTGGGCGTGGGCATCGTCCCGCAGACCATGGCCGGGGCCATGCACGGCGTGGTCACGGTGGCCTTGAAGGAGCGTTACCGCTTTCTGACCTACGCGGTGTGGCGGCCCGATCCCAGCCCGGCCGCACGCGCCTTCGTGGCCTTGCTGCGCGCCCAGCTCGCGCAACGCAGGCCGCCGGCACGTAGAAGCCGCTGAACGCAGCCGCCATCCACCAGCACGCCGTGGAAGCCTGCTAGGCTGCGCGCGTTCGCAAAGGAAACTGCATGTCCGGTCACAGTCAGTTCGCCCTGCTCAGGCAGCGCCGCTTCTTGCCGTTCTTCGCTGTCCAGGCGCTGGGCGCGTTCAACGACAATGTCTATCGGCAGGCCATCATCGGCCTGCTGTTCTATCTCGGCATCGATGCCGCCCAGCGCACGCTGTATACCAACCTGGCGCCGGCATTGTTCATCCTGCCGTACTTCCTGTTCTCCGCGCTGGCCGGGCAGATCGCCGAGAAGCTGGAAAAGCAGAAGCTCATCGTGATCACCACCACGATGGAGATTGCGATCATGTCGCTGGCTGCCGTCGGCTTCATCACCGAGAACATGGTGATCCTGCTGATTGCGCTGTTCTGCACCGGCCTGCAGTCCACGCTGTTCGGGCCAGTGAAATATTCGATCCTGCCGTCGGTGCTGAAGCCGGAAGAACTCACCGGCGGCAACGGCCTGGTCGAGATGGGCACCTCGATCTCGATCCTGTGCGGCATGATCTTCGGCGGGCTGATCTTCCAGATCGCCGGCAGTCATGGGCCGGAGGCTGCCGCCACAGCGGTGATCGCAATTGCCGTTACCGGCAACCTGGTGGCGCGGCTGGTACCGCGCGTCGACGCCGGCGCGCCCGAGCTGAAAATCAACTGGAACCCCATCCCCGAATCGCGCGCCATCATGCGCTTGACCCGGCGCACGTTGGCGGTGCGCAACGCGGTGTTGGGCGTGTCCTGGTTCTGGTTCATCGGCACCGTGCTGACCGCGCAGCTGCCCACCTATGCGCAGCTCAACCTGGGCGGCCAGCAGGACCTGTACGTGTTCGCGCTGGCGCTGTTTTCGATCGGCACCGGCGCCGGCTCGCTGCTGTGCGAACGCCTGTCTGGCCGCACCGTGGAAATCGGCCTGGTGCCGCTGGGCGCGTTCGGCATCAGCGCCTTCCTGCTGGACCTGTACTTCGCCCGGCCTGGCGCGGCGCCGGCCACCGGCCTGTCGATCGGCCAGTTCGTGCAGCAGCCCGGCAGCGTGCGGCTGATCATCGACCTGGTCGGCATCGGCCTGTTCACCGGCCTGTTCGTGGTGCCGTTGTTTGCGCTGATCCAGAGCCGCACGCCCAAGGCCGAGCTCTCGCGCGTGATCGCCGGGCTCAATATCCAGAACTCGTTGTTCATCGTGGCTGCGGCGGTCATCGGTATCGCGCTGCAGTTGCCGCAGGTGGTGCTGTTCGGGGTGCGGATTCCGCTGCCGGGCCTGAGCATTCCGCAAGTGTTCCTGGCGCTGGCGATCGCCAACACGCTGGTGGCACTGTGGATCTTCACCCTGGTGCCCGAATTCCTGATGCGCTTCCTCAGCTGGGTGCTGGTGAGCGTGTTGTACCGCCTGCGCGCGCGCAACATCGACGCGCACGTGCCCGACGAGGGTGCCGCCCTGCTGGTGTGCAACCACGTCAGCTACATGGACGCGCTGATCCTGTCGGCGGTGATCCCGCGTCCGGTGCGCTTTGTCATGTACTACAAGATCTTCCGCATCCCGGTCATGCGCTGGATCTTCCGCACCGCCAAGGCCATCCCGATCGCCGGCGCGCGCGAAGACCCCGCATTGATGCAGCAGGCCTTCGACCGCATCGATGCCGCATTGGCCGATGGCGAGCTGGTGTGCATCTTCCCCGAGGGCGCGTTGACCAAGGATGGCGAAATCGCCCCCTTCAAATCCGGCGTGGAAAAGATTCTGCAGCGCCGCAACGTGCCGGTCATTCCGATGGCGCTGCGCGGCATGTGGTCGAGCATGTGGAGCCGGCGCGACACGCGCCTGGGCCGCATGCGGGTGCCGCGGCGGATGCGCGCGCAGATCGACGTGGTGGCAGGGGCAGCGGTTGCCGGCGATCAGGCCAGTGCCGCGCTGCTCGAACAACAGGTGCGCGCGCTGCGGCAGGATCAGCCCTGAGCCCGGCCGTTGCAGGCTTTGCGTCCATGGCGCGCCGCGAGTAGCCTGTGCGCCATTGCACGCTTTGCCGTCGCAGCCGCCAAGCGGACGCGGCCGGTCGTACCGGGGGGACGTCGTTGTGCTCAACATCATCGCGCCTGAGGCGTCTGCCGTGACCGGCGGGCGTCATGCATTCCAGCGGCTGGCTGTGCCGGCAGCGATGGGCATGCCACCGCGTTCGTTCGCTGCGCAGGCGTGGAGCGCCCGTTCGCTTGCGCGAGCAGCCCTCCGGCACCGCGCAACGCTACTCGCCGCTGCCGCGACCGACACGCCGGCCCCGGCTCACACGCGCGCCAAAGCGCGCATGAGAGTCATCCGGCCGTCGTCAGCGCACACCGGGCGCATCGCCGCCGCGCATGGCGCCCGATAATCCACCCCACTCACCCATCAGTTCGCTGTTGTTTACCACCCAAGGAGCTTCACCATGAGTGCCATGCCACCGCCGATCCATCCCTCGTCCAGCGCCGCGCCCGGCCCGGTACCGAATCACCTGATCTGGGCGATCGTTTCCACCGTGCTGGGCTTTTGCCTGTGCTGCCCGGCGCTGATCTCCGGCATCGTGGCGATCGTGTTTTCCAGCAAGGTCAACGGCCTGCTCAACCAGGGCGACATCGACGGCGCACGTCGCGCCTCCAACACCGCCAAGACCTGGTGCATCGTGACCAGCGTGCTGGCCGCGATCGGCCTGCTGATCAACATCGGCATGGTGGCCACCGGCGGCATGCAGGGCTACATGGACTACATGCAGCAGTTGCAGCACATGCAGTAATGGAACTGCGTCCACGCCACTGGCTTGGACTGGGGGCGGCCACCAGCGTGGCCGCCCTTGGCGTGTCGTTGCTGTATCGCTTCGATCCGAATGCGGGCAACAGCCCGTTCCCGCCCTGCGTGTTCCGCGCCGTCACCGGCTGCTATTGCCCCGGCTGCGGCATGACCCGCGCACTGTATGCGCTGGTCCACTTTGACCTGCCCGGCGCCTTCGCAATGAATCCGGCCGCCGTGCTCGGCCTGTTCACCCTGCCCGGCCTGATCGCCTGGAAAGCCGGCTGGCGCGCACGCTGGTTTGCCCGTGGTGGCCGTGATGTCCGAACCGAAGTTCTGGTTATGGGCATTGCCGATGTACTGGATCGCAAGGAATCTGCCGTGGTACCCGTTTACGCTGCTGGCGCCGGGTTAGACCGCAAACAAGCGCGATGCGCCGAGGTTCCCAGGCGGACGCGCGCTACACATTTTTTCGCACGACATCATGCGCGGCGCTAACGCACCCACCCCGCAATCACCAACAACGCCAGCACCACCAACCACAGCAGCAGCACGCGCCAGACCAGGCTCATTGCATCACGGACTTCCGGCAGGCGGCGCCAAACGGGTACCAGGCCCGAATCTGTGTAGTCGTGCGCTTCCTCGCGCAGCTCGGCGCTGACGCTGGCGCGCGCCACCGCGCCGAGAAAATGCGGCTCCAGCGACCAGCGATTGCCGTGCGCCTCGCGCCAGGCGCGGAACACCGTATCGAAGTTACCCACCAGCGCCATCGACATCGTCATCAACTGCGCTACCGGCCATTCCAGCACCGCCAGCAACCAGCGCGCGCCAGCCAGATTGCGGGGCGGCAGCAACACGGCCAGCGGGCTTTCCACCGCCAGCGCAGTGAGCCGGTACAGCACCGCGCCGAACGGCCCCAGCAGCAAAAACCACCACAGCACCGCGAACCAGCGCCGCAGGCCGTTGACCACCACCGCTTCCACCAGCGATGGCGCATCTTCATGCACACTGCCGCCGGCGGCCTGCAGGTGCGAAATCGCTTCGCGTCGCGTGTGCGGCTCGTCGGCGTCGATGACCGCTTCCACATCGCGATCCAGATCGCGCGGGCCCCAGGTCCAGGCCAGCACCGCCACGCCGAACAGCAAGTCCAGAAAACCGTGCCAGACATCGTCCAGCAGCCACTGCACCAGCAGCACCACCAGCGCCGGCAGCACCGCCAGCAGCACGCCATAGCGCCCTTGCCACGCACCGCGCCCGGCCGCGTAACCGTCCAGCCGGCGCAGCCATTGGCCGAACCAGGCGAAATTGCGCAGCCTGGCTACCTGCGCCGGTACCAGATGGCCCAGCGTGAGCGCGACGACGACGGCAACCAAGGTGGTGAACATGGGCAGGCCTCCTCAGCCGAGTCTAGCCGAGCGGACGCGAGCGCCGCTGCAACACTGCAAAAGCCGGCCTGGCTCAGCCATGCGCACGATGCCAATGCTCGATCAACGCACGCGCAATGGAAATGCGCGGCGGCAACCCGATGTCGCCCTCGCCGGCCAGCGCAGCGCTGACCTGCGCATGGCTGACCCAGCGCGCGTCTTCCAGCTCACCGGTGACCTGCGGCACCTCGGTCGCTGCGGCACGCGCGGTGAAGCCCAGCATCAGCGCGCCCGGGAAGGGCCACGGCTGCGCGCCCAGGTAGCGGCAGTCCTGTACATGCACGCGGGTTTCCTCGAACACCTCGCGCGCCACGGTCTGCTCCAGCGACTCGCCCGGTTCGACAAACCCGGCAATCACCGAATAACGTCCTGGGGCCCAGCTAGCCTGGCGACCAAGCAGCAAGCGCGCTCCATCGCTGACCGCCACGATGATGGCCGGGTCCACGCGCGGGTAATGCTCGGTCTGGCATTGCGTGCAGTGCGCGATGAAGCCGGCGCGCCGGAACGCGATCGCACCGCCGCAGACACCGCAAAAGCGCGTGCGCGATTGCCAGTGCAACATGGCGCGTGCATAGGCGAAGGCGGTAGCGATCTCGGCAGGCCAGTCGGCGGCGGCCTGGCGCAGATCGATCCGCTGCGGCGCCTGCACCACGACAATGTCGGCCGGCACACAAAACCAGCCCACCGCATCGCGCAGACCCAGGAAGATCGCAGCCTCCGGCCCGTCGCCCAGTTCGGCGCCATCCAGCAACAATGGCTGGCCATCGGCATCGGCCAGCGCCGCGCCTTTGGCGTCGATCAACAGCACACGGCCCTGCGGCCACAGACGCGCCAGGGCGTCGGGATCGTCACGCAACATATCGCCGCGATCGAGCGGCGCGTGGGTGAAGGCAAAACCGGAAGATGAAAAAAGAGACTCTGACATCGGCGCAAGCCTGCCGATAATCGGCAGCGCCTGCAACCATCGTACGCACTCGACCGAGCGTGCCTGCGGTGCGTGTTCAGACGCGGGCGCCGCCCGCGCTGGCCACCGGCTTGGGACGCGGTTCACGCCTGGTCGCGCGGCCCCCATCACGGGACCGCGCGCAGGCGCGGCCATGCAAGCGCACGCACGTTCGCCAGTGGTCACGGCAGTGCACTGCACCGGCTGCAGTGAAGAACGGTGCAGGTGCGGGCTTGGGATACGCCCGCACCTGCAAACCCTTCGGCAGGGTCAAGCAACGAGCGCTGTATCAGCGCTGCTTGTCCAACAGCTGATACCGCACCGCCACGATGCACGGCTCGTTCGTCAACAGATGGGCGAAGGCCGAGTTGTCGCTGGAGTTGCCGGTGCCGATATCCACCAACGCCACCTGGTTGCTGCCACGCCGCTTGAAGCTGGCGATGGCGGTCTGCGCGTTCTTGAGCGGAATGGTGGCATCGTTGGACGAACCGCACAGCAAGGTCGGAGTTTGCGGCGTCCACGCCAGCAGATCGTTGCGCGCCAGATCCTGGCGGAACGGGTTGGCGGGGTTGCTGGCAAAGTCGCGGTAGAAGCCAGGCTGGAAATACGCCTTGATTTGATCGATGCCTGGCAAGGTGTCGCCGAGAAACAGATCGGTCAGGCTTTGCTTGCCCGGGAACAACGGCTCCACCTTGGCAGTCCACGGCTCCTGAAACACCTGTCCGGGCTCCAGATAGATGTTCTTGTAGGTGTGCTGCATCGCGACGATGGCATAGCTGCCCAGAATGATGCCGAAGCTGCTTTCGCCTACCGCATTGCTGCCGCTCCAGCTGTCCAAAAATGTCTGCTGCAGCGCGTAAGGCCCGGAGATCGGCGCACTGGCCACCAGATGGAATTCCTTGGACAGATGCGTCTCTATCTCACGCTGGGTGGCCATCGCCGTGTGGCCGCCCTGCGAATAACCCGACAGCATCACCTTGCCGGACAGCGGCGTGTTCAAGCGCTGCAACACACTGCGCGCCGCACGCATCGCATCGATGGTCGCACTCGCCTCGGTCGCGCTGTGCAAATACGGGTGATAACCGTAGTTGGACTTCCCGAGCCCCAGATAATCACTGCTGACCACGACATACCCCTGGCTGGCCAGGCGCGTGACCAGTGGGTCGTTGCCCTTGGCATCGCGGATGTCCTTGGCCTGCTCCTCAGTGCGAACCGTTCCGGTCGGACGTCCCCAGCCGAGCAACGGATACGGCCCTACGCACCGCTCGCCATCTGGAACCAGCAGCACGCCAGATGCGGTTGCAGGTTCGCCTTCGACACCGACGGTTGCATAGGTGAATTCGGCGACACGGACATTGCATTTGGGCTGTTCGGCCTGCGGCTCGGAGGCCAGCATCGCGCCGATCGCGTCACGGCTGTAGCTGGTCAGGAAATTGCTGGCAAGCAAGGTACCGCGCGCGGGCGCGGCCTGCGCGGCGGGTGCAAGCACTGCGCTGGCGATGCCCAACATGGCCGCCAGGCCAAACGCCGATCGGGAGTTGATCTGCAACATGAAGTAATGCTCTCTTGGGGAAGGACGGAACAGACGCGCAGCAATCAGCCGACACCGGATCGGTGCCGGTGCCCGATCCAGGTGCGGAACGAGCGGGAACGCTCACTGCACCAAGGCGTGGAATCGACACAAGGCATGGCATGCGCATCAGCACGGTGTCGCACACGACTGCGGTGGATCAGCGTGGACAAGCGGCAATGCCTGGAGAAAACGCGCATATCGTGGCGCCAGCGGTAAGCACGCACGCAGTATGGTCATCCGGATCTGCGCACCATCGCGCACGCACGAAGCTGGCGCGCGCGCCGCGAAACCTGCAGCGCAGAAAGTGGCGTGGCGCGTTACGCGCGCGTGCAGATCGCCCGCCTTGCGGGCGCAGCCCAAGCAATCGGGTGCGTGCCCGGCGATCGACCGCCAGCGACTCGCTGCATTCCTGCCGTCGTGCTGAAGCACCCTGCAGCGCCGCGCAGGACGCAGGCATTTTCAACTACGCACGTGGCTCGCAACGACGCGCGCGGTTCGCTCGTCTCCACGTGGCGCACAGCGCTGTCATCGTCTTGAAGCATTGCCGCAGTCATTGGGCAACGTGGAAGCACTCACACGCATGCCTGACCAGTGGCGGCCATGTACGCACTGCGCAGCTCGGGTTGGCCGCCTCATCGTGATGGCGGCCGGCGGTCGCCGACGAACTGCAGCCGCACAACAAGCGATGCACCACCCTCATCACAGCGCGCACTGCAAGGCGAGCGAGGCATACCGGCCAGTCCCGCCACCTGCAACGCCCACCTCAGCGCGAGCCGGGTCAACATCTCACGCAAACAGCGCGCAGCCCTGCCGCGATCGATCACACGTTCGGCAATCGCCTTGGCATCAACGCAGGTGCCTGCAGGAATAGGCGCTAAGCGCCAGCAATTCGCATTTGCCCAGATACGTCGAACAATCCGCATCTATCCAGAGGCAATCAGACGCTGAAGCTGCTTCCGCACCCGCAGGTGGTCTTCGCATTGGGATTGCGGATGACGAACTGCGCGCCGGTCAGGCTTTCGGTGTAATCCACCTCGGCGCCCATCAGGTATTGCAGGCTCAGGGGATCCACCAGCAGCGTCACGCCATCGGTGGCCACGGCCAGATCGTCCTCGGCGCGGTTCTCGTCGAACTCGAAACCGTACTGGAAACCGGAACACCCTCCGCCCTGGATGTACACGCGCAATGCCAGGTCGGCGTTGCCTTCTTCCTGGATCAGCTCGCGCACCTTGGCGGCAGCGGCCACGGAGAAGTTCAGTGGCCGGTCGATGGACTGGTAGTCCGGCGCCGGGGCGACAGTAGGAAGCGAAACGAGCGTACTCATGGCGCCAGCATGGGGGCCAGACGGTCCTACTTCAAGCCAGGCCGCCGCATCGGCTGCCGCGGCATTCACCGCGCATGCCGCACTCAGGCGTCGGCGGTTGCGGCCTGCAACGCCGTGGCCGGCTCGGCACGGCCGGCTTCCGGCGCCGGCAGCGCCGCGGTTGCGCCGGCCGTCGCGGCATGGATCAGCCGCCCGGTGAGCTGCGCGCCGGCGCTCATTTCCACCACCTGGTAGTGCACATTGCCCTGCACGCGCGCATTGGCGGCCAGTTCGACCCGCTCGGCCGCATGCACATCGCCGGTCAGCTGGCCGTTGATGATCACCACCGGCGCACGCACCTCGCCTTCGATGCTGCCCTGCTCGGCCACCGTGAGGGTCGCGCTGGCGCCGTCTTCGGCGATCACCTTGCCCAGGATGCGGCCTTCCACATACAGCCCGCCGCTGAACATCAGGTCGCCGCGGATGACCACCTGCGGCCCGATCAAGGTATCGACCACGGTCTGCGCACCACGGTTGGACTTGTTTCCGAACATGAGCTACTCCCCCGCGCCATTGCCGGCGACTTTCCAATCGAATGTCTGACTGACCGGCGCCCCATCGCCGCTCAGGGAGATTTTGACACGTTGCGGGGTGAAATCCTTCGGCAGGATCACGCTACCGTCCAGCTGCTGGAAATAGCGGAACGAGTACGGCTGCCCGGCGGCATCGGGCTTCTGGTGCAACTCGTTCCAGCTCACCGTCACCAGCTTGCCGGCGCGCACGCCTTCCACCGCAAAGCGCAACTGGCCCTGGCTGATCGCGCCGCGGTTGAGGTTCTGGGTCAGCACCACGCTGTAATTCCAGGTGCCGCCGGCTTCGGCAGTGAATTGCACCGAGTGCGCGTTGAGCCCCTTGCGCTGCGCGGTGGAGCCCACCAGCCGCTCGTAGAACGCCACGTCGGCGCGCAGCGCGGCGATCTGCTCGTCGCGCTCGGCCAGCGAGGCCTGCACTTCGGTATTGGCTGCGCGGCTGATCTTGTCGGACATCGCCAGATTGACCTGGCGCTGCTGCAACTGCTCGATCTGCCGACGTTGCTGGGCCTGGCTGCGTTGCGCCTGCTGCAGCGCTGCCTCGGCCTTCACCAGCCGCGGTGCAGCCGTGCGCGTGGCCATCCACCACACCCCGCCCAGCGAAGCCAGCCACACGATGGCCAGCAGCAGCCACAACCAGCGGCGACCGGGCCGGCCGCCGCCGGAGGCACGTTGGACGATCTGCACGCGTGCGGCTGGTCTCATAGGCATCGGGTCCGGACGGGCCGGCGCAATCATGGGCGGCGTAGTGTGCCAGAGCCCAGACAATGGTCGCGCTGGCGTTGGACCGGCGGTTATCCCAAAGTTCTGCGATAGTTCTGCAATTGTTTGCAGGGAACCACGCCATGAGCGAAGCGCATCTGTTCGTGATCGGCATCCTGCTGGCCTGGCTGGCCGGCATCCGGGTCTATCTCACCGTGTTCGGCGTCGGCCTGGCCGGCCTGCTGGGCTGGATCGACTTGCCGCCGGCGCTGCATCCGGCGCAGTCGTGGTGGGTCCTGGGCACCTCCGGCGCGCTGGCAGTGGCCGAATTCTTCGCCGACAAGATCCCGGGGGTGGATTCGGGCTGGGACCTGCTACAGACGCTGGCCCGCGTGCCCGCCGGCGCCTTCCTGGCCGCGGCAACGCTCTCGCCCGACGGCGACCTGGGCGCGGGCGCCCTGGCGGCCGGTGCCGGCGTGGCGCTGACCAGCCACACGCTCAAGGCCGGCACGCGCGCATTGCTCAACACCTCGCCCGAACCGGCCAGCAACTGGATCGCCTCGCTGGCCGAGGACACCATCGCCACCACGGCCTTGGCACTGGCACTGGCGCACCCCTGGCTGGCACTGGGTTTGGCGGTGGGCTCCAGCCTGCTGGCGGGGCTGGTGGTGTGGTGGGTCTGGCGATTGCTGTGGCGGGGAATGCGTCGGCTGGTTGCGCCGATGCGCCCCGCCGCTACGCCAACTGCACGCAGCTCCCCGCTACCGTGAAGTTCATCGCATAATCACAGCGACTGTAGGGAGTATCGATGGCCGCCCGAGATCCGGTTTCTTCCACCACACGTGACGACACCGCCACGCGTAATCGTCCACTTCGCGCCGAGACGCCGCCGGCCGACCACTGGCGTCGCTGGGCCGATGAGGTTGCGTCGCCGGTCGACACCGCTGTGCCGGTGAGCGCGGCGATCATTCCTGCGCCTGCCGCTGCAGCGGTGCCCAGCCCGGCCGCGGCCGTGTCGGCGCCGCGCGCGTCGGCGGCCAGCGGCAGCGCGCGTGCTGCCGCAGCATCGGCGCCCACGGCGTTACCCACATCGGCAGCGGCCACCGCGCCGCACGACGGCGAGGACAATGTCGCCGCCGATGCGCCGTACCGCGTCCTCATCGTCGAGGACGACCGCTCGCAGGCCTTGTTTGCGCAGAGCGTGCTGCATGGCGCCGGCATGCATGCGCAGGTCGAAATGACCGCCGCCAGCGTGCCGCAGGCGATCCAGGACTATCACCCGGATCTGATCCTGATGGATCTGCACATGCCCGAGCTGGACGGCATCCGCCTGACCACGCTGATCCGCCAGCAGCCCGGTCAGCAGTTGCTGCCGATCGTGTTCCTGACCGGCGACCCGGACCCGGAGCGCCAGTTCGAAGTGCTCGACAGCGGCGCCGACGACTTCCTCACCAAGCCGATCCGCCCGCGCCACCTGATCGCTGCGGTGTCCAACCGCATCCGGCGCGCACGCCAACAGGCGCTGCAGCAAGCCGGCGAACAGGTCAGCGCGCGCAGCAATCCGGAAACCGGCCTGCCCACCCGCGGCCACGTGATGGACCTGCTCGCCGATGCGCTGGAGCGCAAGCAGTCCGGCGGCCTGTTCTTCATCGAGATCGCCAGCGCGCTCGGCCTGCGCGAGCGCTACGGCTATGCCGCCTACGAGCGCCTGATGACCCAGGCCGGGCACCGCCTGGCCAGCGCCGCCCAGCCCTACCCGCTGGCGCGCCTGAACGACAACAGCTTCCTGCTGCTGGCCGTCGACATGCCCGAAGCCAGCCTGGAACAGCAGGCACTGGAGATCCGCCAGCGGCTGTCTGCCAACGCCTTCCCGGTGCGCGAAGAAGAATCCGTGCACGTGCGCTGCGCCATCGGCGTGGCACCGCTGGGCGTGGGCTTCGACGACACCGGCAGCGCGCTGGAAGCGGTCGAACGCACCGCGCTGCAGGCACGCCTGCGCAGCGACGGCGTGCAGACCTACCTGGCGCCCAGCCAGGCCGAACAGCAGGAACAACTGCGGCTGGTCGAAGGCCAGCTCGAACTGGCCTATCAGCCGATCGTGGCCGTGGCCGGCGGCGACACCGCGCAGTACCAGGTACTGCTGCGGCTGCGCCAGGCTGACGGCACCTTGCTCTCGGCAGGCCAGGTCATTCCTGCCGCAGAAGCCGCCGGGCGCATCGCCGATCTGGACCAGCAGGTCATGGACCACGCGCTGGGCCTGCTGCACCTGTACCAGCACGCCAGCCCGCCGCTGCGCCTGTTCGTCTCGCAATCGCCGCGCACGCTGGCCCGCGACGCCTTCGCCGACTGGCTGCTCAAGGCGCTGGTCGAACGTGGCGTGGCCGGCCAGTCGCTGATCGTGGATCTGCGCCTGGACGATGCATTGATCCATGCCGTCACCGTGCAGCAGTTCTGCGCCAAGTTGATGCCGGCCGGCGTGCAGTTCTGCCTCAGCCAGTTCGAACCCGGCGACGAAGCCAACGCACTGCTGGCCCAGCTGCCGCTGAGCTTCGTGCGCATGGCCAACCGCTTCGCCGATGCGCACGGCAACGCGGCGGTGCGCGACGAACTGCGCGGCGTCATCGACATCGCCCACCAGCGCGGCCTGCTGATCATCGGCCAACGCATCGAAGATCCGCAGGCCGCGGCTGCGATGTGGATGAGCGGCGTGGATTTCATCCAGGGCAACCTGGTGCAGACGGTCGGCAAGGAACTGGACTTCGACTTCACGAGCGCGGTGCTCTGAGTGAGAGAGCGGGCAGCAGGTCTTCGCGCCTGGAGCATCTTGGCAGTGCTGGCCGCGCTGGCGGTCGCACTCGGCGCAGGCCTGCAATGGTCGTCGCTGCAAGGCCCCTGGCGCGCCGTCAGCGCGGTGTCGGCAGTACTGGCGGTGGTCTGCGGGCTGTGCGCCGCACTTGCGGCCCACCGGGCTGTCCAGGCGCAGCATGCGTTGGCACAGCGCCTGGAAGAGGCCGACCTGGCCCGCGAACGCTTGCAGCAGGAACTGCGGCGCCACGGCGAACTCGAACAGGAACTGTTGCGCGCCAAGCAGGCCGCCGAGGCCGCCACCCTGGCCAAGGGCGAATTCCTGGCCACCATGAGCCACGAGATCCGCACCCCGCTCAACGGCATCATTCCGATGCTGGAGCTGATCTCCAGCGGCCAGCTCAGCGTTGACCAGCGCGACATGCTGCAGACCGCCACCGGCAGCTCGCTGCAGCTGCTGCGCATCGTCGACGACATCCTCGATTACTCCAAGCTCGAAGCCAACAAGCTCGAACTGGAAATCACCACCTTCAACCTGCGCGAGCTGCTCGACGGCGTCATCCAGTTGCTGCAGCGCACCGCCGAAGGCCGCCAACTGCGCCTGAGCCTGGATATCGAACCGTCGGTACGGCTGCTGGTGCGCGGCGACCCGATCCGCCTGCGCCAGGTGCTGGGCAACCTGATCGGCAACGCCATCAAGTTCACCGAACGCGGCAGCGTCGACATCCAGCTGCGCCGCCTGGGCGAAACGCGCGCCCAGCACCTGCTGCGCTTCCAGGTGCGCGACACCGGCATCGGCATCGCCCCGGACCAGCAGGCACGCCTGTTCCGCTCTTTCGCACAAGCCGATGCCTCCACCACGCGGCTGTACGGCGGCACCGGCCTGGGGCTGGCGATCTGCAAGCGCATCATCGACCTGATGGGCGGCCGCATCGGGGTGGAATCCGAACCCGGGCGCGGCTCCACCTTCTGGTTCGAAATCCCGCTGCTCAAGGTCATCGGCGACCTCCAGCAGGCCACCGGCGCCGATGCCGCACGGGTGATGGTGATCAGCTCCGATGCGCGCCTGTCGCAACGCCTCAAGCGCCTGCTCGACAGCTGGGGGGTGTCGCACGTGCTCATGGAAACCACCCAGGAAGCGCTCGAACGCGTGCGCCGGCACAACGACAGCGAGGGCTTCCGCTGCGTCATCGCCGACCACGACACGTTGCGCTACAGCGCGCGCGCGGTGCACCGCGCGCTCGCCCGCCCGGAAAACGCCAACAGCGCGCGGCTGATCTGGCTGTACGGCGAAGAACCGGTACCGGCCGAACTGCAGGATCACACCACTCTGGTGCCGCGACAGAGCCCGGACGAAACCCTGCGCGCCCTGGTGCTGCCGCCCGAACCCAAGCCCGCCCACGTCACCACGCTGGCCTCGGCGATGATCCCCGAGCCATTGCCGCCGCCGATGGCCAATGCGCGCGAGGTGCGCATCCTGCTGGTCGAAGACAACCCGGTGAACCTGCTGGTCGCGCAGAAGCTGCTGGCCGTGCTTGGCTTCGAGGCCGACACCGCCACCGACGGTGAAGCCGCACTGGCCAGCATGGAATCCACCCGCTACGACATGGTCTTCATGGATTGCCAGATGCCGGTGCTGGATGGCTATGCCGCCACCCGCCGCTGGCGCGCGATGGAAACCGAGAGCGGCGGCCGCCCGATTCCGATCGTGGCCATGACCGCCAACGCCATGGCCGGCGATCGCGAACGCTGCCTGGCCGCCGGCATGGACGACTATCTGTCCAAGCCGGTCGCACGCGAACAGCTCGACGCCTGTCTGCAGCGCTGGCTGCCGCGTCAGGCGCTGCTGCCCGGCCCAAGCAGCGCCGGCCAGGCGACCCACGACCCCGAAAGCGCCAGCGCCGCTGCGCAGGCACGCGCACTGCCGATCCTGGACAACAGCGTGATCGACGAGCTGTACGAAGTGGCGGGCGCGGACACCATCACCATCCTGCAGCTGTTCCTGGAAGACGCACCGCTGATCATCGAGCAACTGGAAGCGGCCGCCGCCAACCGCGACAGCATGCAGCTGCGCGACCTCGCCCACACCCTCAAGTCCTCCAGCGCCAACGTCGGTGCGCAGGCGGTTTCCAACGCGGCCCGGCGCATCGAACTGGCCGCCCGCACCGGCACTATCGAACGCCCCTCAGTCATGGTCGCCCTGGTCATCGCCGAATACGCCCGCGCCCGCCTGGCGCTGCTAGGCCAGGTCGCCCGCCTGCAAGCCGCTGCCAGCGCCACAAATCCGTAGTCGCATCAGCGCTGTCGAAGCAGCAGCAGACGCCTGGCGCCGCCACCTGCATCGAACTGCTGAGGGATGCCATCTCGGCCGCGAACACGCTTGGGCACAGCCGCCCTGACCACGAACGTTATTCGGCCGTTGCCCTGACAGCGCGGTGAGCGGCCCAGGATCCTGGGCCCGGAAGGACACCAGAGCCCCTCTCCTGCGGGAGAGGGGTTGGGGCGAGGGGACGGGGGCGAAGCTACGCACGCTCATCCGGCAACCGATTTGTGAAGGAAAATCATCAGCGACCCATCGCTGAAACACCGACCGGCAGAACTACAGCGCACTCGTAAATTCAAGACCAAAACAAGACAACCTCGACCAAATGCGCGTTCAGTCGTCCAGCTTGGTCAGCAGGTAATTGGGCTCGCCGATGCGCGCCACCAGATCCAGCTGGGTTTCCAGCCAGTCGATGTGCTCTTCTTCGGACTCCAGGATGTCCACCAGCAACTGGCGGCTCACATAGTCCTTGACGGTCTCCGCATACGCCACCGCCTCGCGCAGCACGACAACCGCCTCGCGCTCCAGGGTCAGATCGCAGCGGAACATCTCGGTCGGGTTCTCGCCGATGCGCAGCTTGCCCAAGGCCTGGAAATTGGGCAGTCCTTCGAGAAACAGAATGCGGTCGGACAGCTTGTCCGCATGCTTCATCTCGTCGATGGATTCCTTGTACTCATGCTCGGCCAGTTCATTCAGGCCCCAGTTCTTCAGCATCTTGGCGTGCAGGAAGTACTGGTTGATCGCAGTGAGTTCGTTGTAGAGCACCTTGTTGAGGTACTCGATGACCTTGGTATCGCCCTTCATGCGATGTCTCCGAGACAGTGAGCCAGCCGCACTCTAGCGCGTTGGCGCGGCACATGAAGGAACGCGAATCGTGATCAGTTGCGGGACGCGTCGCGCGCCGCGGGCAGCTGCCAGTTGCCTGGCAGCTGCCAGCTGAAATCGCGGATCAGGCGTGGAACCGCCGCAGTCTTGTGCTGGCTATCAACGGGCGACCACTTCGCCGCAGGTGGCGCCGGCGAGGCAGGAATGGAACTGGCATTCGCGGCCCGGGCCGGATGCATCTGGCATCAGGTACCGCGTGGGAATCCCGGAACAGCCATCGTCGGGACCTCGGTCCCAAGCGCCTGCCTCAGGCGGCGCTGGCCAGCCCCAGGAGCGGCAACGGCAATGCGCGGGTGGCATGTGCCTGGTTCAACAGATCACCCGCCATCTCCAGGCATGAGCCGCAATTGGAGCCACAGCCGGTACGCATGGTCAGTTCGGCAAGGCTGGCGCAGCCATTCTCGGCCGCTTCGCGGATCTGGTGGTCGGTGACCCCATTACAGATGCAGACGTACACAGTATCGGTCGGGTGTTGGCGATCCGGAAAGGACCGGCGCTGATTGCACCGCAAACGAGAATAGGTGTCAATTCCATCCGTTAATCATTATTAATCCGCATCGCGCGAGCCCCGCTGCGCTTGCGTGGCCGCTTGCGTGGGCTGTCGTGCCCCGCCGCGCTGCTGCCCGGCAGCCACGCCTCCAGCGCACGTTGGGGCATCGCACCGACTGCCGCCGGGCCGGCCAGGCTTTGCGCAAGCGGCGCCAGATGACGCAGCGCGCGCGCATAGACGCCGCGCTTGAACATCACCACGTGCTCGACCGGATACCAGAAATCCACCCAGCGCCAGTGGTCGAACTCCGGGGTGTCGGTATGGTCGAGCTTGAGATGGGATTCATCGCCGGTGAACTGCAGCAGGAACCAGACCTGCTTCTGCCCGATACACACCTGCCGCTCATTGCGGCGCACTGCCCTGCTGGGCAGCCGATAGCGTAGCCAGCCAGGCGTGGCGCCGAGCAATTCCACATGCTCGGGCAACAACCCGGTTTCTTCGCGCAACTCGCGGTACATGGCTTCAACGGGTGTCTCATCGGTGTTCATGCCACCCTGCGGGAACTGCCAGCCGTCCCTGCGCACGCGTCGTGCCCAGAATACCTGACCGTCCTGCCGCATCAGCACAATGCCGACGTTTGGCCGGAAACCGTCCGGATCGATCACGATGCGGACTCCTGAAAATCTACTGCCACCGACTCTGCCACGGCGACGCCCGGCTCACAAGCTGAAAACGAAATGCTTGACAACAGCACGACGCATCGTGAGAATTGCCGGCTCCCTAGGCTATGTAGCTCAGCCGGTTAGAGCACAGCACTCATAATGCTGGGGTCGGTGGTTCGAGTCCACCCATAGCCACCAAGGTGTTCACGCCCTCACCGGCATGCAATAATCTTGGGCCAACGCGTTTTATTGCCCCGTCGCCAAGCGGTAAGGCACCTGACTCTGACTCAGGCATTCGGTGGTTCGAATCCATCCGGGGCAGCCAAACTCAAAAGGTCCGATCGAAAGATCGGGCCTTTTTTGTTGCCCGGCGTCCGGCGGCGACGCATGGCGCATCTGCGTTCATGCATATCGCGTTCGGCCTCCAGGGCGATCCTGGCCACGCGCTCGTACAGGGCACACACCAGGACCCAAAACGACAAAAGCCCGGCATGGCCGGGCTCTTGAAGCAGGCATCCGGCGAACCGGGATGCACCAAACGCCTTGGATCAGCGCTTGGAGAACTGGGTGGCGCGACGGGCCTTGTGCAGACCGACCTTCTTGCGCTCGACTTCGCGAGCGTCGCGGGTCATGAAGCCAGCCTTGCGCAGCTCGGACTTCAGGGTTTCGTCGTACTCGACCAGCGCACGGGCGATGCCCAGACGGATCGCACCGGCCTGGCCGGTGGTGCCGCCGCCGGAGGCGGTAACCATGATGTCGAAGCTTTCGGTGTTCTTGGTCAGTTCCAGCGGCTGGCGCACGATCATGCGCGCAGTCTCACGACCAAAGAATTCGTCCAGCGGACGATCGTTGACGGTGATGTTGCCGGTGCCCTTGCGCAGGAACACGCGAGCGGTGGAGGACTTGCGGCGGCCAGTGCCGTAGTTTTGCGTGATAGCCATGATTAGATATCCAGAACTTGCGGCTGCTGGGCGGCGTGCGGATGCTCGGCACCCGAATAGACCTTGAGCTTGCGGTACATGGTGCGACCCAGTGGGCCCTTCGGCAGCATGCCCTTGACGGCGATTTCGATCACGCGCTCCGGGTGGCGCTGCAGCGCCTGCTCCAGGCTCTCGGTCTTCAAGTTACCGATGTAGCCGGTGAAGCGGTGATACTTCTTGTCTTTCAGCTTGTTGCCCGTGACGACGATCTTCTCGGCGTTGATTACCACCAGGTAATCGCCAGTATCGACGTGAGGGGTATAAACCGGCTTGTGCTTGCCGCGCAGGCGGCGGGCCAGTTCGGTGGACAGACGGCCGAGCGTCTTGCCGGCGGCGTCAACGAGATACCAGTCGCGCTGGACGGTCTCGGACTTGGCGGTGAACGTAGTCATGAGAAAACTCTTGAGTGGTCGGGCGGATTGCAGCGGCCGATGACCACTGGAACTTTGCCACGCGTTGTGAAGGCGAAACAGAAGAGGCGGGATTGTACGGGACGTTCGGCGGCGGCGCAAGTTGCAGCAACAACCGCGCCATGGCGGTTGGCAGCACGGCGGAGCGGGGCCAGAATCGCCGTATGACCCAGATCTCCCCCACCCGCCTGCATAGCCCGCTCGACCGGCTGCTGGTCGAAGCCCAGCGCGCGCTGGACACCGTCTTCGGCAATCCGCCGGCCGAGCGTCCCAATCCCGCCGCCGACACGCCCGACGTCGTCCTGGACCCGGAGCAGCGTCGCCATGCGGCCGGCCTGATGCGCATCAACCATGTTGGCGAGGTGTGCGCGCAGGGCCTGTATTTCGGCCAGGCCGCCGTCGCCCGCGACGCACACACCCAGCACCACCTGCTGGAAGCTGCCCAGGAAGAAACGGATCACCTGGCCTGGTGCGCCGACCGCCTGCACGAGCTGGACAGCCGCCCCAGCCTGTTCAACCCCGTGTGGTACGCCGGCAGCTACGCGCTCGGCGCGCTGGCCGGGCTGCGCGGCGACGACTGGAGCCTGGGATTCGTGGTCGAAACCGAACGCCAAGTCGAAGCGCACCTGGACGAGCATCTGGAAACCCTGCCCCAGAACGACCAACGCAGCCGCGCCATCCTGCGCGTGATGAAGATCGACGAGGCCCGCCATGCCGACCAGGCCGAGCAGGCTGGCGCCCGCCCGCTCCCGGCTCCGATCCCCAGCGCGATGGCCCTGGCCTCCAAGCTGATGAAGGCGGTTGCTTACCGCCTCTAGTTGGGAATTGGGAATTGGGAATTGGGGACTGGCAACCAGAATCTAGCCCGTACCTAAGTACACCCAACACGGCGATCAACCGCTGGCCGGCACACCACTGAAGCACAGCCCCCCCTTGTTTAGGGGGGCGCGCGCCAAAGGCGTGGGGATAGGCCTCTGAGTCGGGGTCCCAAGGTTTTGCGCCGCAAACTGGGGCTGTTCCCGCATTGCGCGTGCAGCTACGGCCGAACGGGTGGATAGGCAGCCTCCAGTCGGAGCCCAGCGTTTGCGCAGCAAACGCTGGAGGACTGACTACCCGACCAGCTTCAGCCCGATCACGCCGGCCACGATCAGACCGATGCATGCCAATCGCGACCACGAGGCGCTATCGCCAAATAGCGCGATACCGGCAATGGTCACGCCCAGGGCGCCGATGCCGGTCCAGATCGCATAGCCGGTGCCCACCGGAATGGTCTTCAGCGCCTGCGTCAGAAACCACAGGCTGATGCCGGCAAGGCCGATTGTCAGCACGGTCGGCCACAGGCGAGTGAACCCGTCGCTGTATTTCAGTCCCATGGCAAAGCCGATCTCGAACAGGCCGGCCAGCAACAGATAGATCCAGGGCATTGCAGTACTCCTCACAGAAAAAACGGACAAAAAAAAAAGCGACCCAGTGTCTGCACACTGGGCCGCCGTCGGCTGTGGAACGCGAGGTCGTCGCGTGGCGGGCCGTCCCGCCTGAAGGCGTTTGCGCGCTTGCGAGCAAGCACGCGACAGGATGCGCCTGCGCTTATTCGCTCAGGTTGCGTCCGTGAAACAGTTCTTCGATTTCGCGCTTGAGCAGCGTTTCGATCTTCATGCGCTCCTTGAACGACAGGTTCTTGGCGCGCTCTTCGAACAGGTACTGATCCAGGTCGAAGTCCTTCAGGTGCATCTTCGTGTGGAAGATATTTTCCTGGTAGACGTTGACGTCGAACATCTCGTAGCGCGACTTCACGTTCTTGGCGAGAAATTGCTGGATCGAGTTGATCTTGTGATCGATGTAATGCTTCTTGCCCTTCACATCGCGCGTGAAGCCACGCACGCGGTAATCCATGATCACGATGTCCGATTCCAGACTCTCGATCAGGTAGTTGAGCGCCTTCAACGGCGAAATCACGCCGCAGGTCGCGACGTCGATGTCGGCGCGGAACGTGGCGATGCCTTCCTGCGGGTGCGTTTCCGGATATGTATGGACAGTGATATGACTCTTATCCATATGAGCAACCACGGCATCGGAGATCAACTCCTTGCCGGCCTGCTTCTTGTCGATCACCGGTTCTTCGGAGATCAGGATCGTCACCGATGCGCCCTGCGGATCGTAGTCCTGACGTGCGATATTGAGGATGTTGGCGCCAATGATCTCGGCCACATCGGTCAGGATCTGCGTCAGACGATCGGCGTCGTATTGCTCATCGATATACTCGATGTAGCGCTGACGCTCCTCTTCGGTACGCGCATAACAGACGTCGTAGATGTTGAAGCTCAACGCCTTGGTGAGGTTGTTGAACCCCTGTAGCCTCAGACGAGGCAACGGCTTGACCACGTCGGTCTGTCCTTATGGAAAGCGGGAAAGGAGTCAATTATGAGCCAAAGATCCCAGCAACGAAATGCCGATGTTAAGAGTGGTTTACCTTGCATGACTCATGCCGTTAAGCTTCAGGAATCACACGCGGAACTACCATGAGCCCAGGAAATACGACGGTTGTCACTACGACGGTACGTAACGCTACCCCTTCCCTGGCGCTGGACGCGGGCACCATCGAGCGTTTCCTGGCGCACAGCCATCGAAGGCGCTATCCGACCCGGACCGATGTGTTCCGGCCAGGAGACCCGGCCGGCACCCTCTACTACGTGATCAGCGGCTCGGTGAGCATCATCGCCGAGGAAGATGACGACCGTGAGTTGGTGCTGGGCTACTTCGGCAGCGGCGAATTCGTCGGCGAGATGGGGTTGTTCATCGAATCCGATACCCGTGAGGTGATCCTGCGCACCCGCACCCAGTGCGAGCTTGCCGAGATCAGCTACGAGCGGCTGCAGCAGCTGTTCCAGACCAGCCTGTCGCCGGATGCGCCGAAGATCCTGTATGCGATCGGTGTTCAGCTTTCAAAACGGCTGCTCGATACCACAAGGAAAGCCAGCCGCTTGGCCTTCCTCGACGTGACCGACCGCATCGTGCGCACGCTGCACGACCTGGCCAAGGAGCCGGAAGCGATGAGCCACCCGCAGGGCACCCAGCTGCGTGTCTCGCGCCAGGAGCTGGCACGCCTGGTCGGGTGCTCGCGCGAAATGGCCGGCCGCGTGCTCAAGAAGCTGCAGGCCGACGGCCTGCTGCATGCACGCGGCAAGACCGTCGTGCTGTACGGCACCCGCTGACGGCGCTGTGCAGCCAGTGCCTTGTGCACTGGCTGCATGCCGGTTTCGGCTCCGATGGATTCGATTGCGACGGTGCCAACATCGGCACTTCATGCCCTCTGCAGCGGCACTTTTGCGCGATACCTCTTATAAGAGAGTCTTCGCGCCGTCGAACCGCACGCTCTGCATCGCGACTGCGTCACGATCCTGAAGATTCGTTGCGCTACAGGTCGCATCCGTTTGCCCGCGCGACCCGCCATGGAAATGCGCCATCGCAAGCTGGACTGCGCAATCGTTGCGCTCCGCGCGAAACGACCTAGCTGCCTGAATGTTGCGCTCGCCTACAGCGCCTTGCCGCCGCGGTCGCGGCAACCCCAGTTGAGGATGGGCGTGCCTGTCGGCAGTACCTGGCGGAACAGCGCTTCGCGGTTGGCCTTGGGATTGACCACCACCGGCGCGCGCGCGGCCTTCAAGAGCGGCAGATCTGCGGTGCTGTCCGAGTAGGCGATGGCGATATCGGCGTAGCCGCGCTCGCGCAGCATGCGCATCTTTTCTTCGTTATGGCAGTGACGTCGCGCAGTGACTGCGCCCAGGCGCGGGCCGACCAGGCTGCCAATGACCGGCACGTCCTGGTGGGCCACGAAACCGAGAATGGCGCGCGCCAACTCCGGCGGTGCGCCGGTGGCGACCACCACACGGTCGCCGGCGGCGCGGTGTTGGGTGAAGACCTTCAAGGCATGCGGGAGCAGGCGCTGGCGGATCTGCGCTTCATGCTTGAGCACGTATGCGTCGATGAAACGGTTGAACTCGCGCGCGCGGTGCAGGCCGAACGTGGCGATCCACACATAGCCGGACACGCCGCGCCGCCGGGTTGGCAGCATCGCCACCATCGGGCCGAGAATTGGCGAGGCCAACAGCGCAACCAGCAAGCGCAACGGGTTGCGCTTGATCAGCCAGGCAAACAGATGACTGCCGGAATCGCCGTCGTACAACGTGTGGTCGAAGTCGAAGACCACCAGCGGTGCGTCTTCGCGCGGAACGGGATACGACTCAGTCATGCGCGAAGAATAGCTGACGCAGCGACTCGCCGGGTTCGGCCGCGCGCATGAAGGTCTCGCCGACCAGAAACGCGTTCACATCGTGACTGCGCATCAGTTGCACATCGGCCTGGGTGACGATGCCGCTCTCGGTGACCAGCACGCGATCGCGCGGCACCGCCGCGCGCATGTCCAACGTGGTCTGCAGCGTCACTTCGAAGGTGCGCAGGTTGCGATTGTTGATGCCGATCAACGGCACCGGCACCTGCACCGCACGCTCGAGCTCGTCGATGTCGTGTACTTCCACCAGCACGTCCAGGCCCAGCTGCATGGCCAGGCCCGATAGATCGGCCAGTTGGGCGTCTTCCAGCGCGGACACGATCAGCAGGATGCAGTCGGCGCCGAGCACGCGGGCTTCGTAGACCTGATACGGGTCGACGGTGAAATCCTTGCGCAGCACCGGCAGCGTGCAGGCGTCGCGCGCCTGGCGCAGATAGGCATCCGATCCCTGGAAGAAATCCACATCGGTGAGCACCGACAGGCACGTCGCGCCACCGAATTCATAGCTGACCGCGATATCGGCCGGCTGGAAGTCCGGCCGGATGACACCCTTGGACGGGCTGGCCTTCTTCACTTCGGCAATCACGGCCGGGTCGCCTGCGGCGATGCTGGCCTGCATGGCAGCTGCAAATCCGCGCGTGAGCGGCAGGTCGGCGCTGCGCGCGATCAACTCGGCCAGCGGCACGCGCGCACTGCGCTCGGCGATTTCGTCGGCCTTGCGGGCAAGAATGGTGTTGAGGATGTCGCTCATCGTATCGGGTCCTGGCGGGCGGGCATTATCGGTCAAGACGGGCGTACTGCAGCGCGGCTGGGCGCCATCACGCAGCTTGCCAGCGCGGCCGTGGGGACGCCGGCGGGTGATGGCCGCTGCGTGGCGGTTGCCGGCATGGCTCAGGCCTGCACGGCAAGCTGGCGGGTATAGGCGACATAGGCGTCCACCCGCGCGCGCGCCGAGCCGTCGGCGATGACCGCGCGTGCGCGCAGCACGCCATCGGCAATGCTGTGGGCCACGCCGGCCACGTACAACGCAGCACCGGCGTTGAGCGCCACGATATCCAGCGCGGGGCCGGGCACGTTGTCCAATACCTGCAGCAACATCGCGCGCGATTGCGCAGCATCGGCCACCTTGAGGTTACGGCTGGCCGACATGGCGATGCCGAAATCTTCCGGGTGCACTTCGTATTCGCGCACTTGGCCATCGCGCAATTCGCCAACCAGCGTGCCAGCGCCAAGCGAAAGTTCGTCCATGCCGTCGCGCCCCCACACCACCAACGCGCGTTCGGCGCCGAGTTCGTGCAAGACGCGCGCCTGGATACCGACAAGGTCGGGGTGGAACACGCCCATCAGGATGTTCGGCGAGCCGGCCGGATTGGTCAGCGGACCCAGGATATTGAAGATAGTGCGCACCCCCATTTCGCGCCGCACCGGTGCCACCACCTTCATGGCCGGGTGATGCACTGGTGCATACATGAAGCCGATGCCGGTGTGCGCCAACGCGCTGGCAACCTGTTCGGGCTGCAGCTCGATCACCGCGCCCAATGCTTCCAGTGCATCGGCACTGCCGGATTTGGACGAGACGCTGCGATTGCCGTGCTTGGCCACCTTGGCACCGCCGGCTGCGGCGACGAACATGGCGCAGGTGGAGATGTTGAAGGTATGCGAACCGTCCCCGCCGGTACCGACGATGTCCACCATGTGCTGGCGATCGGCCACGTCCACGCGGCGCGAGAACTCGCGCATCACCGTGGCCGCACCGGCGATTTCGCCGATGGTCTCTTTCTTGACCCGTAGCCCGGTGAGGATGGCCGCGACCATCATGTCGGAGACCTCGCCGCGCATGATCTGCCGCATCAACTCGACCATTTCGTCGTGGAAGATTTCGCGGTGTTCGATGGTGCGTTGCAGGGCTTCTTGCGGCGTGATGGGCATGGAAACAACCGTGGCAGAACGTGATGGATGGAGACGCAGGCGGCTTGCGACGCGCGCGATCAATGCAGGAAAGCGCAAGCGCCAGGCGACGCGACTGCCGTGGCAGCTGCGACGATCACTGGCCTGGACGCGTCATGCGAAAACGCGCCTGCGGCTGCACTTCGTAATAATCGGCCGGCCCGCCCGCGCGCAGAATCGTCTGCACTGCGCCCGGATCATAGATGCCCTCGTGCAGCGCCGACCTGGCCAGGTGCACGCCGACCACTTCGCCCAGCACCAACCAGGTCTGGATGGCGTGACCGGCAGCGGTTTGCAGCGGCAGCAGCTGGCTGAGCCGGCATTCGAAACTGACCGGACTGGCAGCGACCCGTGGCGCAGCGATCAGCCGCGATGGCGCCACCTGCAGGCCGGCCAGACCGAATTCATCGACCTCCGCAGGCACCATCGCCGCGCTGGCGTTCATTGCTTCTGCCAACGGCCGGGTGGCCAGATTCCAGGTGAATTCGCCGGTGGCTTCGATGTTGCGCAGGCTGTCCTTGCGACCGATGCTGGCAAAGCCGACGATCGGCGGGATGTAGTTGAATGCATTGAAAAAGCTGTACGGCGCCAGATTGGCGATGCCCTCGGCGCTGCGCGAGCCGATCCAACCGATAGGACGCGGGCCGACGATGGCGTTGAACGGATCGTGCGGCAGCCCGTGACCCTGCGTCGGCTCGTAGAAATGGATGCTGTCGTCGGGTGTGCTCATCGTGATTCGAATGCAGTGGAAGGCGGCGCGGTGTTTGAACACGGTGCGTAGTACGGCGCGCGTCGGGCGATGTCGCGATTTCGCATCGTCGCTGCACCGATGCCGCAATGCGATACGTCACGATGGCACAGGCACATCGCAATCAACGCTGCAGAAAGTTCTTCAGCAAGGCATGTCCGTGCTGGGTCAGGATCGATTCGGGATGGAACTGCACGCCTTCGACCGGAAACTGGCGATGGCGCAGGCCCATGATCTCTTCCATCGAGCCATCCGGATTTTCGGTCCAGGCGGTGACCTCCAGTGTGTCCGGCAAGGTGGTCTTGTCCACCACCAGCGAGTGATAGCGCGTGGCCTCGTAGCTGTCCGGAAGGCCGGCGAACACGCCCTTGCCCTGATGACGAATCGGCGAGGTCTTGCCGTGCATGATGTTGCCGGCGCGGATCACATCGCCACCGTAGACCTGGCCAATGCTTTGATGGCCCAGGCACACGCCCAGGATCGGCGTGGTCTGACCCAGCTGCTCGATCAATTGCAGCGAGATTCCGGCTTCGTTGGGCGTGCACGGACCGGGCGAGATGACGATGCGCTCGGGCTTGAGCGCGGCGATCTGGTCGACGCTCATGGCGTCGTTGCGCACCACCATGACCTCGGCGCCCAGCGCCTGCAGGTACTGCACGAGGTTGTAGGTGAAGCTGTCGTAGTTGTCGAGCATCAGCAGCATGGCAAAGGACTCATTGCGCGATCAGGAAGACCGCATAGATGTTTTCGGTATAAGTGATAGTGCCGGTCATCAGGCTCTCGCCGACTCCCTGGCCCACTGCGCTTGGCGCAGGCGACGACGGTGGAGCCGGCGGCGAAGGCGGAGACACGATCGAGCCTGGCGTTGCCGCTGTGGCGGCCGACCAGGTGCCTGCTTCGACGCCATAGGCAAAATTGGGAGCGACATCCGAAATGCTGTAAATGCCGCCGAGCCGGACGCCGTACGCAGCGGCAAGCCCCTGAGCGGACTGGCGTGACTGCGTCGCGGCTTCACGCTTGAGTTCCGCACGTAACGCGGCAGCATCGGCGTAGGCCGTTTGCATCGATAACACCTGCACATTCTCGTTGGCGTCCAAGTCGCCGAGGAAGGCACGCACATCTTTCAATGAAGTAAAGGCGCCACGAATCCTGCGCTCCACCCGGGTCCCCTCGAAGACGGATTTGCCCGCCTCATAACGCGATTGCGGAGAAATCGAGAGTGCAGAGGCGTAAAGGGAGTCCTTGAGAACGTGATCGCGCTGTAATCCATCCAGAACCAACCTGGCACGGCCTTCGACAAACTTCCGCGCCAAGTCGGGCTGTAATTCCGTCTTGCTGATCTTGAGGTCAACGATAAAGCGGTCTGGATCGACCGTGCGAAACGCCTGGCCTTTGACCAACAAATGCGGCTGCGACGGCAGGGCATTGATCTGCGCCATTCCAACAGTGGGCAGCGTCAGCACAGCGGCGAGCATCCAACCAGCGATTGTGTTCATCGTTGTCGTCCTTGAGGTCTAGTCATGGCCCTGCACTGCGTGCTGCTGCAAAAGGGCCGCCACATCCGCACACAGCCGATCGACCGCCGTGGCCGTGGTCGCCCACGAGGTCACGAAGCGGATCACCTGACTGCCATCGGTGCGCATTTCCCAGCGCTCGAAGTCGTAGCCTTGCGCCAGCTGCGCGGCCTGCTGCGCGCTGACGGCGATGAACTGCTGGTTGGTCGGCGAGTCGCTGGTGAAATGCGCGCCTGCCGCAAGCAGGCCAGCGCGCAGGCGTTGCGCCATGGCATTGGCATGCGCGGCCAGTTCGAAGAACAGACCATCTTCGAACAACGCCGCAAATTGCACACCAAGCACCATGCCCTTGGCCAGTAGCGCGCCGCGCTGCTTGATCAGATAACGCAAATCGGGCTGCAGCGCCGGATTGACGATGACCAGCGCTTCGCCGAGCAGCGCACCATTCTTGGTGCCGCCGATATAGAACGCATCGGTCAGCGCGGCAATGGTGGGCAGATCCAGATCGTTGCCGTCGGCGGTCAGCGCCGCCCCCAGGCGCGCGCCATCCAGGTACAGCAGCAGATCGTTCGCGCGACAGAAGCCAGACAATTCTTCGAGTTCTGCACGTGTATAGAGGGTGCCGCTTTCGGTGCTGTTGGAAATGTAGACCAGGCGCGGCTGCACCATGTGTTCGTTGCCATGCATAGCCAGCACCGGCCGGATCAACGCAGGCGTCAGCTTGTCGTGCAGCGCCGGGACAGTGAGCACCTTGTGGCCGGTCGCTTCGATGGCGCCGGTCTCGTGCGTGGCGATATGCGCCGCGTCCACCGCGATGACGGCCTGATGCGGGCGCAAGAACGCGCTGATCGCAATCAGATTGGTCTGCGTGCCGCCGACCAGCAGATGCACGTCGGCCTGCGGCTGCGCGACGGCATGGCGGATCAAGGCAACCGCATGCGCTGTGTGCCGATCGGTGCCGTAGCCGGCGTGCTGATCGGCGCTGGCCTGCGCCAACGCCTGCAACAGCCGCGGATGCGCGCCTTCGCTGTAGTCGTTGCGAAAGCTGATGCGCGTCGTGCTGCCCTGCCCGTCCATCACAGGCCCTTGGCCGCCTGGGCAACTGCGCGAAACAGCGCGCGCCCCTTGTTCATGGTCTCCTGCCACTCCAGGTCGGGATCGGAGTCGTAGACCACGCCGCCGCCGGCCTGCACATACAGGTAGCCGTCCTGGATGACGGCAGTGCGGATGGCGATGGCGGTGTCGGCATCGCCATGCCAGCCGATATAGCCCACCGCGCCGGAATAGACATTGCGTTTGACCGGCTCCAGCTCGCGGATGATTTCCAGCGCGCGGATCTTCGGCGCGCCGCTGACGGTGCCGGCCGGGAAGGTGGCGCGCAGCACATCGCTGTAATTCAGACCGGCCTTCAGGGTGCCGGTCACTTCGCTGACGATATGCATGACATGGCTATAGCGTTCGATCACGAACTGCTCGCCGACCTTGACCGTGCCCGGTTCGGCCACGCGGCCGACATCGTTGCGCCCCAGATCGATCAGCATCACGTGCTCGGCGCGTTCCTTCGGGTCGGCCAGCAGTTCGGCTTCCAGTGCCTTGTCCAGTTCGGGCGTGGCGCCGCGTGGGCGGGTGCCGGCGATCGGGCGCACAGTGACCACGCCATCGCGCAGGCGCGCCAGAATTTCCGGCGACGAACCAACCACCTGGGTACCGCCGACATCGAGAAAATACATGTACGGCGACGGGTTCAACGCACGCAACGCGCGATACACGTCCACCGGGCGCGCGCGGAACGGCACGCGCAAGCGCTGCGATGGCACCACCTGGAAGATGTCGCCGGCGCGCACGTATTCCTGCGCCTTGCGCACCACGGCGTGGTACTCCTCGCGGGTGAACGAGGAATGGAAGTCCGCTTCGTCGATCGCGTCGGAAATCTGCGCCCGCGGATAACCGGCGCCGCCCTGACGCAGGCGATGCGCCAGCTCGTCCAGGCGCCGATTGGCGCGCACATAGGCCTGCGGCTGGCGCGGGTCGGCATGCACGATCAGGTACAGACGGCCCTTGAGGTTGTCGAACACCGCCAGCTCTTCGGAGAGCATCAGCAGGATGTCGGGCGTGCCGAGTTCGTCGGGTTTGTCGCCACTGCCCAGGCGCGGTTCGATGTATTGGATGCATTCGAAACCGAACCAGCCGACCAGCCCGCCGGTGAAGCCGGGCAGGCCATCGAGTTGCGGCACCGAATGTTCGGCGCGCAACGCATCGACTTCAGCCAACGGGTCGGCGACCTCACGGGTCTCGACGACTTCGCCGTGTTCGCTGACCTCCAGCGTGTGGCCCCGAAAGCTGTACACGCGCCGCGCCGGCAGGCCGATGATGGAGTAGCGCCCGAAGCGCTCCCCGCCTTCGACCGATTCGAACAGATAGGTGTAGGCGCCGTCGGCGAGCTTCAGATAGACCGACAGCGGCGTGTCCAGGTCGGACAGCACTTCGCGGACAACGGGGATACGGGTGTGACCTTCAGCGGCCTGGCGCTGGAACTGCTCTGCAGTGATCAAGACGACTTTCCTTCCGGGACTCTGTGGCGGGGCGGACGACGGCAACGGGCCACCATCGCCACCAGCGGCGAGCGGAAGAGAAGGAGCGTGGAGTCGTCAGGCGGGACACGCGGCTACTGTAGCGCAACTGCTGGCCCAGGGCAGCAGCCGGGGGCGAACGTCGTTCAACAACGGCGAAGGTGGGCTGCGGCGATTGCCTGGCCCACCCGAAACGCATGCGAAGCTTTCCCGATCCCCCCATCCCCGATTCCCGATTCTCACCCGCCAAGCAAAGGGCACTCACCCGGCAAGTGCATTCGCAGACGCGCCGGGACGCATTCGATGCGGAAGTGCCGCGAGGTTTCCGGTTCGCCGTCCAGGTTCAAAGTCAGCGGTTGCTGGGAAACGATTTCCAGCCACGGCACGCGGGCGCGCACGGCCACGCGTTCGAGCGCGGCCTGTTTGCCGCCAGTGACCAGGGTGCCGAGCGTGGCGGCCACTTCCCCGTCGAGGTCGGGGACGATGGTGACATCCAGCAGGCCGTCGTCGATCAGTGCCTCCGGGCACAGCGCCTGGCCGCCACCGGCCTGGCGCCCGTTCCCCAGGCCAAGTGCGATGAATTCGCCTTCCCAGCTGAACTCCGGGCCGCTGAAGCGGGCGCTGATCGGGTCGATGCGGCCCAGCCGCGACATGCCGGTGATGAGATAGGCCAGGCCGCCGAGCATCTTCTTCAGGCCTTCGTCGGTTTCCACCGTGACCTGGGTGCCGAAGCCGCCGCTGGCCACGTTGGCGCACCAGTGTGGGCCGTGGTCGGCGTCGATCCGCAACAGGTCGACCGGCTGCGCGACGCGCTCGGCGATCAGGGTCAACGCCTCCAGCGGGGCGATCGGCAGATTGGCGGCGGTGGCGAAGTCGTTGGCGGTGCCCAGCGGCACCAGGCCCAGCGACGGCAGCGAGGCCGCATCGCCCTCGTGGTGCGCCAGGGCGGCGGCCACTTCGCTCAGGGTGCCGTCGCCACCGGCGGCCACCACCGTGTGCACGCCATCGGCCACCGCCTCGCCCACGTAACGCTCGGCATCGCCGTCTTCCCAGGTGACCCGCACATCGAGCTGGATGCCGCGCTTGCGCAGCGTTCCCACCGCCTCACGCAGGTCCATGTTGTCGGTGGACTTGCCGTTGAGGATCACACGCCAGTGGGACGGGGCCATGCGCGCTGCCGATGCTGTGAGGGTAATGGCCGCAGGCTAGCAGCGGGCCAATGGGCAGATCGTGAATAGGCGCTGGCTGCGCACTGTCATTGCGGTGTCATCGATGACCCGGAGAGTGGAAGGCCATAGCAGGGACGACGGGCGGAGGCAGGATCAGCCTCCAATTTTCTTGAAGGCCGCCCCGATGGGGGCGGCCTTCCTTTTGCATGAGGCTGGATTGCGCGGCGTGCCCGGCTCAGTCGCCTGCCGCAAACGCGGCCAACCGTTCGCCGTCGAGCCGGTACACGGTCCAGCCGTCCATCGGGCGCGCACCGACCGCCTTGTAGAAGTCGATGGCCGGCTGGTTCCAGTCCAGCACCGACCATTCGAACCGCCCGCAGCCACGCTGCACGGCCAGCTGCGCCAGGTGCCGCAACAGTGCAAGGCCCGCACCCTTGCCGCGCGCTTCCGGCCGGACGAACAGGTCTTCCAGGTACAGGCCGTTGCGGCCGAGCCAGGTGGAGTAGTTGAAGAAATACACCGCAAATCCCAGCGCCTGACCGTCCTGCTCGCAGATCAGCGCATGCGCGGTGGCGCCGTCGCCGAACAGACTGGCGCGCAACTCCTCCAGGCCGGCCTTGACTGCGTCCGGCTCGCGCTCGTACACCGCCAGCGCGGTGATGAGTTCATGCAGCAGCGGCACATCCTCAGGCGTGGCGCTGCGGATCTGCGGCGCGGGCCGGCTCATCGCACCGCATCCACCGCCGCGCGCATCTGCGCAATCACCTGCGCATAGTCGGGCGCATTGAAAATGGCCGAGCCGGCGACGAAGGTGTCGGCGCCGGCCGCGGCAATCGCACCGATGTTGTCGGCCTTGACCCCGCCATCGATCTCCAGCCGGATCGGCTTGCCCGTCGCGTCGATCTTGCGGCGGAGGGCGCGCAGCTTGTCCAGTGCGGACGGGATGAAGGCCTGCCCGCCAAAGCCCGGGTTGACCGACATCACCAATACCAGGTCCAGCTCGGGCAGCACCCAATCCAGGATGTCCACCGGCGTGGCCGGATTGAGCACCAGTCCGGCCTGGCAGCCATGCGACTTGATCAGCTGGATCGTGCGGTGCACGTGGCGGCTGGCTTCGGGGTGGAAGCTGATGGTGGTGGCACCGGCTTCGGCGAAATCCGGCACGATGCGGTCCACCGGCTCGACCATCAGGTGCACGTCGATCGGGGCGGTGATGCCGTGCTTGCGCAGCGCCTGGCACACCATGGGGCCGATGGTGAGGTTGGGCACGTAGTGGTTGTCCATCACGTCGAAGTGCACCCAGTCGGCACCAGCCTTGAGGACGTTGTTCACTTCCTCGCCCAGACGGGCGAAATCGGCGGACAGGATGGACGGGGCGATCGCCGTCGGTTGCATGGGCAGCTCGGAAAAATGCAGGAGCGCCATTGTCGCAACCGTGGCCCGGAGAGGAAAGCCGGATGCCGCTGGGCGCTGGGGCTTTCGATGTACAGCGCGCTGCGTCGACGCCCGGCACTGCGTAACACAGCGGTTTTCGGCGTGAGCCTTTGCTTCAGCGCTTGCGCTGCCGTTGAATCCGGTCGTAGGCGGCGTTGATCTGGCTGGCCTTCTTTTCGGCCTGGCGGCGGGCTTCCGGGTCGGCGTTGGCGACCTTGTCCGGGTGGTAGCGGGACATCAGCCGGCGATAGGCCAGGTCGATCTCGGCAGTGGTGGCGTCCGGCTCCAGGCCCAGCGCCTCGTACGGATTTTCCGCGCGCCGTTTGAACCAGCCGGCGTCGACCGCGTGGCCGATCGCCAGCCCGATCAGCAGCCCCACCACCGGCGCCCCGCGAAACAGCAAGGCACCGGCCAATGCGCCGAGCAGTTTTCCGTACCAGGACATGGGGGCGATCGGGGGCGGGAGGCGGGCTGGCGATCTTACCCGAACGCCCGCCCAGCCTGGCTGACGGCTCCTGCACAAGCCCCACCGCGCGGGCCTCCAATAAATTCTGCGGGAGGCGGCGAAGCGCCGTACACTACGCGGCCCGCTGCCTACCCGCGGGCCCGCCGGGTCCCGGGGACAGCGTCATAGCGACGTCCTTAGGAGTGCCTGTGTCGACCACGCTGTTGCAATCCGATCTGCCCGGCCTGCCGTTGCGTCACCGTGGCAAGGTCCGCGATGTCTTCGATCTTCCCCGCGACCGCCTGCCCGCCGATGCGCCCCCGGGCGACTATCTGTTGATGGTGGCCACCGACCGCCTGTCCGCGTTCGACGTGGTGCTGCCCGACCCGATTCCCGGCAAGGGCGAGATGCTGTGCCAGGTATCCAACTTCTGGTTTCACAAGACCGAACACCTGATGCCCAACCACCTGGTGGACATCCGCGTGGAGCAGGTATTGCCCGAGGGTGTCGATCCGGCCTTGTACGCCAAACGCGCCGTGGTCACGCGCAAGCTCAAGCCGGTGCCGGTGGAAGCCATCGCCCGCGGCTATGTGATCGGCAGCGGCTGGAAGGATTACCAGCGCACCGGCAAGATCAGCGGCATCGAATTGCCCGACGGCTTGCGTCAGGCCGAGAAACTGCCCGAGCCGATTTTCACTCCTTCGACCAAGGCAGCGGTTGGCGACCACGACGAAAACATCGACTTCGATGCAATGGTCAAGACGGTCGGCGCCGAGCTGGCCGAACGCGTGCGCGATGCCACCTTGCGCATCTACCGGTTCGCAGCCGATTTTGCTGCCGAACGCGGCATATTACTGGCCGATACCAAGTTCGAATTCGGTACCGATGCCGATGGCCGCCTGTACATCATGGACGAGATGCTGACTCCGGATTCCTCGCGTTATTGGCCGGCCGACCAATACGAACCGGGCACCAGCCCGCCGAGCTACGACAAGCAGTTTGTGCGCGATTATCTGGAAAGCCTGGACTGGGGCAAGACCGCGCCCGGCCCGCGCCTGCCGGCCGACGTCATCGATCGCACGCGTGCGAAATATGCCGAAGCGCTGCAGCGGCTGGCGGATATTTCGGTGGATTGATTGCACGCGCCCGGTGAAAGGGGCGAGGCGGCGAAGTACGCAGACGCCTATGCCTGAGAGCGCCGACATTCTCGGCGTTTCGATTTCTCGACTACCGACTGAAGCCCAGGTTGGTGATCAAGCGTGAAGCTTCATGACGGCTATCGCACACACTCGCCCACCAGTATCCCCACCGCGCCCACTGCGATGGTGTGTTCTCTTGCCCAGCAAGGCCGCAATGACCATGTCAAGTCACTTGTGTCGCGTGCTGCCTGCCTTGCGCAGCGCACTAATTCCAGGTCTAGCGCTCGCACTGAGCGCCTGCACTCCCGGCGAATCTGCACCCCACGCCGTTCCCTCATCAGCACCGGTAGCACCTGCGAAGAACAACGCACCCGCAGCATTGCAGGTCAACGCCAGACTAGCCGCGCTGATACAGGCCGCTGGCGCAACCTGCACGGATGCAACAGGATGCACAGCAGGCAATGTCGACACGCGTGATTTTTACGATGTGGAGTTTTTGCCCGATTGTGGCGATAAGGGCTTCTTCGCCGGCGTCGCCCAGGCGAACGGAGCAGATCTATTGGATGCCGTTCCCGTCACCGGCAGCAGCGCAACGGCTACAGCCAATCTTGCCCAAGGCCAGCTCGTCTGCGTCCAGGCGATCGGCCGAGCCGGACAAAACCCGCGTTATTACTACGTGGCCGCAATTCCAGCGGACACCATTGCAAAGTGCAAAAACAACGCATTGTGCAAAACCTATGGCGACAGGCCGATTAAGCAGATCAAGCCTGAAAGTAGTGAGAGCTGCCACGCGGCAGCACCAGGACAATCCACTGGCAATTGCGCGCAAGGATGGGTGGGTGCGGACGCACTCGAAGTATTTTCCAACGGAATCTAGTTGCACGCACCAAACGGGTGATTTGCAGGCATCCCATCCATCACTGCATGACGATTGCTGCAATGGATCCAGATGAGGTACCCGGCCCGTGTCGAGGACACTCACCGGCCTTGGCATCGTTTGAGCAATCGGCCACCGTCATTCCGGTCACGCTCCCAGGGTGCGGGCCTGCCGCGTCCGGCCGGCTCGCCGCACTCTGGCCCCCGCAAGCCTTCACGCATTTGCACACAATGCGCAGATACCATCCTGCGCGCTCGCACATCGCCCGATACGATCAGGAGGATCCGTTGGCCCTTTTACGAACATCTCTGCATGCCCTCGCACTGAGCCTGGCGCTGGCTGCCTGCAAACCGCAAGCAGAGCCAGCAGGCGCGGCAATGCCCGCGGCGAAAGCAGAGGCAGCGGGTACCGCGCCTGCCGCCTCAACCCCTGCTACGGCGTCGGCCACGCCCGTTCAGCCGACGACCTGCCCCACCGCCGACTTCTCTGCATTTCTAAAAAGCTTCAGTGCAGACATCGCGGCCCAGGAGAAAGCCACGGCCGACCCGCTGACCATGATCCGGATCGATCCGGATGCGCAGCCGGAACCGGCGCCAGTCACTCGCGAGGTTGCGCTAGCCGACGTCAAATGGCCGGTTATCCCGAACCTGGACGTGGCCCGCTCCGCGGGCCGCGAGGTCGTGGTGTCCGAGAACGCAGGCGGTCGCCAGGTGCTGGTGCGTACACCTGACAGCGGCGATCAACAGGTCTACCACTTCGCCCAGCGCCCATGCTGGACCTTGGTCAAGGTCGACGACCAGTCGCTGTAACGGCGCGGGCAACACCGCGCCACGCAAAAACCCAAATCAGGAGACGGCCGTGCCCCCCTTCAGAGTGCTCATCCCCGTGCTGGCAGTAGCGCTTGCCGCGTGTAACGGTCCGCAGGCAGCCGATGCGCCTGAAACGCCGGCCAATGCACCCGCAGCCGCGGCCGGCCCACCCGCACCGGCCGCGACACCTCCTGCCACACCGACACAAGGGACTGTACCCATGGCAACGATCGACTCCTTCGTTCCAGCAGGATCGAAGGCGCTGGATACCCAACGCGGCGACCTGACTGGCGCCGGACATTCGGACGCACTTGTCGTGATTTCTCCGCCGGCAACCGGCAACGAAAAGCTCGGCGAAGGGCAGCCACGTCGCGTCCTGCTGCTGACCCAGAACGCCGATGGCAGCCTGCAAAAGGCCGCTGAAAATAATCGCATCGTGCCCTGTGCCCGCTGCGGCGGCCTGGCAGGCGACCCGTATGCGTTTTCGCGCGTCCAGCCCGGGCAATTCACCATCTCCATCTCAGGCGGGTCGCGCGAGCGCTGGGCCGACGACTTCACGTTCAAGTATTCGGCAGACAGGCAGACCTGGTTGCTGGACAAGGTCGTGCGCGATCTTTCCGATACCGAGACCGAACAACACAACACCCTGGAATTAACCGACAAGGATTTTGGGACGGTGACGTTCCAGGACTTCGACCCCGCCACGCTCAAGAAAGTCGCGGCGCTGGATGAGGCTGGAGCCCAGAAACAAAATTAAAGGGAAGTAATGGCTGACGCGGACAAGGATGGGTCCGTCTTTTCATGTTGCTGAGAAATGAGGAGTTACACCATGGCAACCGATCGCGAAACTGGGCTGCTGCAGGCAGCCTATGCAGCAGGAATCACCCGGCCCAACGAATTGGCGAATTTCATGGCCCAGGTAGGCCACGAATCGGGCGGACTCAATCGCCTGGAAGAAGGGTTCCGCTATACCCGCGGCCCCTCGCAAGTGAGCTCGAAAGTGCGTTCTGCACTGCGCGAAGGACCGGAGGCGCTGGAAGAAGCGCGCCTTGAGGCATTGCGCGGCCAGCCGGAGAAACTCGCCGAATTGATGTATGGCGGGCGCATGGGCAACAACGAGCCCGGCGATGGCTATCTTTACCGTGGTCGCGGCTACATCCAGCTCACCGGCAAGGATCAGTATCGCGAGGCCGGCGAAGCGCTGAAACTCGACCTGGTCGCGCACCCCGAACTGGCCGCGCAACCGGAAAACGCGTCGCGGATCGCAACCTGGTACTGGCAGCACAATGTGCCGCAAGCGGCCAGGCAGGATGCGCATGCAGCAGGCGTTGCGATCAACGGCGGCGATCCGCCCAATGGACTGGCTGACCGCGAAAGCCGCTTCGCGCGCTGGCAGCGCGACCTCACGCCCGATGTGATGCACAAGCTCGAACACGGTCAACTCGGACAGACCGTCGCGCCCGCGCAGCATTCGGCACCGACGCAAGCACCGCATGCCGGTTCGAACGCGCATTCGTTCCAGGCCACCATGGAGCGCATGCTTCCGCCGCAGAACGGCACCGCGCCGCATATCACCGGACATTACGGCGAGCACCGCAGCGCGCGCGACCACGGCGGCACCGACTTCAATTATCAGGGCGGTCAGGCAGGACGCAATCTGCAGCATCCAACCGTGCATTCGCCGGTCGCCGGAACGGTGACCTTTGCCGGCGGAAGCTACGGCACCGTCAAGATTCGCGATGCACAAGGCAACTCGCACGAGATCCTGCATCTGGATGGCGTCAAGGTCAAAGAAGGGCAAACGCTGTCGGCAGGCGACGCGATCGGCACGATGGGGGGACGTGGGCCCAATGGCGCAAGCCAATATGCGCAGCATGTGCATTACCAATTGCGCGATGCCAACGGCAAATTGACCAGCCCCGAGACCTTCTGGAATCAGGGTCACCAACACGAAGCGGGTGCGCGCCACACGCAGGCAGCACCGGCAAGCGGCACAAGTGCCCTGCGGCATGGCGACAACAGTCAGGATGTGGGCAAGCTGCAGCAGGACCTCAACCGTCTCGGTGTACGCGATGCACAAGGCAACCGCCTGGCCGAAGACGGGCGCTTCGGCGACAACACGCGTGAGGCGGTAGTGGCGTTCCAGAAGCAGCATGGGCTGCAGCAGGACGGTGTTGTCGGCCGCGATACGCGTGCAGCATTGGCTGCACAACCGGCGCAGACCCGCGAGGCGCAGGTTGCTGGGCCGAAAGGGCCTTCGCTCAACGATGCATCGCATCCCGACCACGCGCTACATAACGCAATCCGCAGCAGGCTGCCGAGCATGATCTCCAACGAGACGGCGGCACATGTCACGCTGCAGGCGAAGCAGAATGGGATCGACAGCGCGGACAAGTTGCAGAACGTGACAGTGCAGGACGGCAAGGCATTCGTCATGGGCACCACGCCGGGCTTCCGTGCGGCGGTGGACCTGAACCAACCTGCTCCGACACTTGAGCAAACCAGCGCGCAGTTGCTGGCTGGTCACTCGCAGCAGCAACAGGCCCAGCAAGAACAGCAGAAGGTTGCGATGGGAGGTCGCTGATCTTTCAGCGATAGATCAAGAAGACGCCGGCCAGGAGATTGGCCGGCGTTCTTGTTTCCACATGCACCGTGGGAGTCACGACACATCGCGCAAGCTGATCGTCATTCAACGGCCAGCGCGCGTGGTGATGGGACACCGCAACACCCCGCGCTGGCGCAACGATACGGCGCAACCCTGCCTGACACCACTGCATTGCGCGCATGCTTGGCCGCTGCGGCCAATGACACCATGCATCCGCTGCGCCTCTGCGATGTGCGCCACAGCGGAAAGTGGCCGGGCGCACAGAACGCAACACATCCGTAATTTTTACTACTGTCCATTTCGTGACTGTGCAAGCGTAACTGCCGGCACCCAAGGTGCCATCGGCGACCGGCTGTCGGGGGGCTGCCGGTCTTTGCATTACACGTTTTCTGGAGAGAGTCGTCATGCAATTCCATGTCCTGGGCGCGGCAATCTGCTGCGCGCTCTCGTTTTCTGCTGCCGCGAATGCTGCCGATGTATCGGCAAATGCCGCTATTTCGCGCGCGCAATCGTTATTGGGGAACAACGCGTCTGCATTGGCCAATCGCGCGCCGGCCGACGCCTTCATCGCACGCGACAGCATCGTCGATGCTGACGGTACCGAACATGTGCGTTTCGATCGCACCTATCAGGGCCTGCCGGTGATCGGCGGCGACGTGGTGGTGCACTCGCGTCGCGGGGTGATGCGTGAATTGAGCCAGACCATGGACACCACGGTGCGTCCGAGCCTGGTGCCGGGAATCGATGCGGCAAGCGCGTTGCGTGTGGCCGGTTCGCACTTCGATGTGGCGCAGGATGCCGCGCCGCGTGCGAGTCTGGCGCTGTATGCACGCCAGGGCGCGCCGCGCCTGGTGTACGAGGTAATTTACAGCGGCGTCAAACCCGACCAGACACCGACCGAGATGCATTACATCGTCGATGCGGTGAACCAGCGCATCCTCGAATCCTGGGATACCGTGCATACCGCATGTAGCGGCGGCACCAGCGCCGCTGGCACAGGACGTTCGTTGTATGCGGGCAGCGTGACGGTGAACACGACGCGCTGCAGCAGCACCAGCTACGAAATGACCGATCTCAGTCGCGGCAGCGGTGCGACCTACAACATGCGCAACAGCACCTCCGGCAATGGCACGCTGGTCACCGATGCCGACAATGCCTGGGGCAGCGGCACCACCGGCGATACGGTCACCGCAGCGGTCGATGCGCATTACGGCGTGGCGTTGACCTGGGACTATTACCGCACCACGCATTCGCGCACGGGCATTGCAAACGATGGCGCCGGTGCACGGAGCCGGGTGCATTACGGTAGTCGCTACAACAACGCCTTCTGGCAGGACAGCTGTTTCTGCATGACCTTCGGCGATGGCGACGGCAGCACGTTCACGCCGCTGGTGTCGGTGGATGTGGCCGGCCACGAGATGACCCACGGTGTAACCAGCCGCACCGCCGCGCTGACCTACTCGGGCGAATCGGGCGGTTTGAATGAAGCCACGTCCGACATCATGGGCACCATGGTGGAGTACTCCGCTGCAAACAGTGCCGAGCCGGGCAATTATCTGATTGGCGAGAAGATCATCCCCAACAACAGCACCGGCACACTGGCGTTGCGTTACATGTTCAAGCCAAGCCTGGATGGCAAATCGCCCGATTGCTACAGCAGCAGCCTGGGCTCGCTCAATGTGCACTACAGCTCGGGCGTGGCCAATCACTTCTACTATCTGCTGGCCGAAGGGGCGGTGGTGCCGAGCGGGTTCGGCTCGGGCACCAGCTACAACCTGACCCCGACCAGTCTGGTCTGCAGCGGCTCCACGGCACTCACCGCGATCGGCCGCGCCGCGGCCAGCCGCATCTGGTATCGCGCACTGACGGTCTACATGACCTCGTCCACCAACTACGCGGCGGCCCGTCGGGCCACGCTGAGCGCGGCCACCGATCTGTACGGCAGCACGTCCACGCAATACCGCGCAGTAGCGGCGGCGTGGAGCGCGGTCTCGGTGAACTGACGGTGCGTCCCTCGCCACGCCACCAAGGCGTGGCGAGGGCACATCTGCCATGGCGCCATCCGCGCGCGTATGCTTGGATCATTCCTGGGAGGGAACATGAGCCAAAGCACCACGACCGCGCGACCGATCGAGCGCTATTTCGCCAGCTATTCCGACGATCATCAAAACGCGACCAATCAGCAGATCCACGTGCTGGCGGTGCCTGCCATCCTGTGGTCGGTGGTGGCGCTGTTGTGGTGCATCCCGGTCGGCGGTAGCTGGTTCAGCAGCGGCGTGTGGGCCGCGCTGTCGATGTTTGCGGCGTGGTCGTACTACAACCGGCTGTCGCGCCCGCTGGGGCTGGGCATGCTGGGGATCTTTTTCTTCTTCGGCTGTGTGTGCCGGTTGATCGAAGGCCGCGTCGGGCTTGGCGGCCTGTTCACCACCGCGCTGACGGTGTTCGTGCTGGCGTGGATTGCGCAGTTCGTCGGCCACAAGATCGAAGGCCGCAAACCGAGCTTCCTGACCGATCTGACCTATCTGCTGATCGGGCCGATCTGGGTGCTGGCCAAGGCGTATCGCCAGCTGGGTTGGCGTTACTGAGCGTCGCCGACAGACCAGCCAGGCCTCACGCGCCGATCCCGAGCTCTTCGGGCAGTGGGCGAAATGCACGCGGCGCATAGCCGAAATCGCGGCGTGCCGGCTCCAGATCGAATACCAGGTCCTCGCGCATGCGCTGTAGCGCGGCGGCATTCAAGCCCCGCAGGCGGCCCAGGCGTTGCGCTGCGGTGAGTGCAAGACCGAACAGGCTCGGCGGCACCTGGTACAGACGTGCAGGCCGTGGCAGCGCTTCCAGTACGCGCTCTACCATCTGCGTGTACGCCAGCACTTCGCCGCCGCCCACGGCATAACTGCGCTGCTGGGTGGCCGGCTGGCCAACCACCGCCAGAGCGGCGCTGGCCAGATCTTCCACATGCACGGGCTGGCGAAGGCCAGTGGCGTTGGCGGGCAGTACGAACGCGCCGGTGCGCTGCGCCAGCCCGGCGATCTGGGTCAAGGTTTTGTCGCGTCCCGCGCCGTAGACCAGGGTCGGCCGCAGCACGGTGGCGCTAGCGCCACGCGCACGCGCGGCGGAAAACAGCACCTGTTCGGCAGTGGCCAGACGCTGGGCCACGTCGCGCTCGGCCGCGTCGATGGAGTGTTCCTTGACCTCAACGCTGGTGGAACCGAACGCCACGATACGCGGCGCTACCACCGGGTTTTCGGCATACCAGCGTGCGAAGTGGTCCAGCGGACCACAGCTGAAGATCACCTCGAACGCCTCGCCGGCAGCTGCCGGCACAGCCAGATCGCCCTGCCGCCAGACCAGTCCGGAGCGCGCTGCGCGCGGCTGGCGCGACCACGCCGTCACCTGCCATCGGCTGCTCAGCAGGCGGGTCAGCAAGCGCTCGCCGATTTGCCCGCTGCCGCCGAAGACCAGGGCGCGCGGCGCAGATGCAGCGGTGGACGGAGCGGGATTGGCGGCAGTCACGGGGCAATTATCGATGCATGCATGCCTGCAGCATAGCGAGTGCGGCATTGCGATGTGCAGCCCAGTGGGGCCGATGGCAGGCCATGTGCGCTGGCGGCGTTGACGCGGACGTCAGTCAACGGTTTGTTAAGCTCTCGGGCCTGCTCGCGAATCTTGTGTTCCCTGCATGCCTTTCTCGTTGGAAATTCTGCTGGCGCTGCCATTTGTCATGGCCGCTGCCGCTGCGCTGCTCTGGCGCGCCTCCCGTTCGATCACTGCGTGGTTGGCTGCGGCCGCGCCGTTGGCCGGGCTGCTGGTGCTGGCGCTGTTGACGCCCGCGGTGCTGCGCGGCGAGGTGATTGCCAGCGAGCACGCGTGGCTGCCGCAGATTGGCCTGATGTTTTCGCTGCGGCTCGATGGCCTGGCCTGGATGTTCGCACTGCTGGTGCTGGGCATCGGTGCGCTGGTGGTGCTGTACGCGCATTACTATTTGAGCGCACGCGATAGCGCGTCGCGCTTTTTTGCCTATCTCTTGCTGTTCATGGGCGCGATGCTCGGCATGGTGTTGTCGGGCAACCTGCTCTTGCTGATGGTGTTCTGGGAACTCACCAGCATCAGCTCGTTCCTGTTGATCGGTTTCTGGTCGCACCGCAAGGACGCGCGCGAAGGCGCACGCATGGCCTTTGTGCTGACTGCCGGCGGCGGCCTGGCGTTATTGGGCGGCGTGTTGATGATCGGCCGCATCGTGGGCAGTTTTCAGCTCGATGCCGTCCTGGCCGCCGGCGATGTGATCCGCGCCAGCCCGCTGTATCCGTACGCGCTGGGCTTGGTGTTGCTGGGCATCTTCACCAAGAGCGCGCAGTTCCCGTTCCACTTCTGGTTGCCGCACGCAATGGCGGCGCCCACGCCGGTGTCGGCGTATCTGCATTCGGCCACGATGGTGAAGGCCGGCGTATTTTTGCTGGCGCGTTTGCATCCGGCGCTGGCCGGTACCGATCTGTTTTTCTATACGGTGACCAGCATCGGCGCGATCACGGTGCTGTTGGGCGCCTGGCACGCCATCTTTCAGCACGATCTCAAGGGCGTGCTGGCGTACTCGACCATTTCGCATCTGGGCCTGATCACGATGCTGTTCGGCCTGTCCACGCCGATGGCGGTGGTGGCCGGCGTGTTTCACCTCATCAACCATGCGGTCTTCAAAGCGTCGTTGTTCATGGCCGCCGGCATCATCGACCATGAGACCGGCACGCGCGACATGCGCAAGCTGGGCAATCTGCGCCGGTTGATGCCGGTGACCAGCGCGCTGGCCATCACCGCTTCGCTGGCCATGGCCGGCATTCCGCTGCTCAACGGCTTCTTGTCGAAGGAAATGTTCTTCGCGGTTGCGCTGGATACCGAAGCGCCGCAACTAATGCGCATCCTGGCCAGCACCGCTGCGCTGCTGGCCGGCCTGCTGGGCGTGGCGTACAGCCTGCGCTTCGTGCACGACACGTTCTTCGGCGAAGGCCCGCGCGCGCTGGACACCACGCCGCACGAGCCGCCGCGCTGGATGCGGATTCCGGTCGACGTGCTGGTACTTACCTGCGTGGCGGTGGGCATCGTGCCGGCATGGACAGTGGCGCCCGTATTGCGCGCCAGTGCCACCGCGATCTTGGGCGACCGGCTGCCCGACTACAGCCTGGCGCTGTGGCATGGCGTCAATTTGCCGCTGGCGATGAGCGTTGCCGGCATCGTCGGCGGTGCGTTGTTGTACGTGGCGCTGCGCCGCACGCTGGATCTGTATGCAATCCAGAACCGTTCGCCGGGAAAGGCACTGTTCCAATGGAACCTGCGTGCCTTGTTCAGTGCCACCGCACGCATGACCGACGCCGTCACCAACGGCAACCTGCAGCGCATGTTGATGCTGCTGGTGCTAAGCGCGGTCGTGGTGGCGCTGGTGCCGTTCCTGCAAGGCGGTGCATTGCCGCAATGGCCTGCACCCATGCCAATGCCGGCGCTGGGGTGGATGGTGTGGCTGTTGATGATCGCATGCGCCCTGGGCAGCCTGTTCCTGTACAAGCAGCGCCTGTTGGCGGTGCTGGTGCTCGGCGGCACCGGGCTGGCGGTCAGCCTGACGTTCGTGTTCTTGTCGGCGCCGGATCTGGCGCTGACGCAGTTGCTGGTGGAAATGGTCACGCTGGTGCTGATGCTGCTGGCGATGAACTACCTGCCCGAGCGCTCGTTGCCCGAACGTGCGCGGCTGCGCAAGATGCGTGATGCCGCAATTGCCATTGCCGGCGGTGCCGGTCTTGCGGCGTTGGCGTATACCTTGATGACGCAACCCAGCCATTCGGTCGCCGGCGAACTGCTGCAGCGCGCCTTGCCCGAAGCGTATGGGCGCAATGTGGTCAACGTAATTTTGGTGGATTTCCGGGGCTTCGATACCTTTGGCGAGATCACCGTCTTCGCCATCGCCGGGCTGGTGGTGCACGCCTTGCTGCGCCGCGCGCGCATGGCACCGGAGCGCACCATGCCGGGGCCGCCGATCAAGTTGCCGGTGCCGGCCGATCTGGCGCAGATCATGTTCCCGCTGACATTGACGGTGTCGCTGTTCCTGTTCCTGCGCGGGCACAACGCGCCGGGCGGCGGCTTCATTGCCGGGCTGGTGTTGGCGGTGCCATTGCTGATGCAGTACGTGATTCAGGGGACGGCCTCGGTGGAGTCGCGCTTTGGTTTCGACTACATCCGCCTGATCGGCATCGGCTTGTTGTGCGCGCTGGTCAGCGGCGCCGGCTCGCTGGTGTTCGGGCTGCCGTTCCTGAGCAGCGGACATCTGGAAATTCCGCTGCCGCTATTGGGCGAGCTGGAACTGGCCAGTGCGCTGGGCTTCGATACCGGCGTGTACCTGGTGGTGTTCGGTGCGGCGATGTTGATGCTGTCGATGATGGGCACGATCAAGCCCTCGCGTACGCGCAGTTCGCAGCGCGGCGAGATCGACCCCACCCAACGTTCGACACGCACCGCGGAGCAGCATTGATGGAATTGGCAGTGGCAAGCGCGATCGGCGTCCTCACCGCACTGGCGATCTATCTGCTGCTGCGCGCGCGCAGCTTCGATGTGATCCTGGGCATGACCTTCCTGTCGTATGCGACCAACCTGCTGATCTTTGCCGGTGGGCGCTTGCGCAGCGGCCAGCCGCCGGTGTTGCGCGACGGCGTGCCGGCCGAGCTGATGCATCACACCGATCCGCTCCCGCAGGCCTTGGTGCTGACCGCCATCGTGATCGCGTTTGCGATGACAGCGGTGAGCCTGGTGCTGGCGATCCGCAGCCGTAGCGACAATGGCAGCGACCATGTGGATGCGCACGAAGATGCCGCGACCGGCACGGATACGCGGCAGGCCCGGCGATGAACCATCTGCTGATCCTGCCCATCCTGATCCCGATGCTGGGCGCGTCGGCATCGTTGTTCGTCGAGCACCGTCGCTATGGGCCGCGCGTGCAGCGCAGCGTGGCGTGGGTCAGCATCGCCTTGTTGGCCGCGGCGGTCATCGCCCTGTTCGCACGCGCGGCCGACGGCCAGATCCTGGTCTATCTGCTCGGCGACTGGCCGGCGCGCATCGGCATCGTGCTGATGGGCGACCGCTTGTCGGCGTGGATGCTGCTGACGACCTTGATCCTGGGCTCTGCGTGCCTGCTACATGCATGCGCAGGCTGGGACCGGCGCGCACCGCATTTCCATGCATTGTTCCAGTTCCAGTTGATGGGCTTGAACGGCGCATTCCTGACCGGCGACATCTTCAACCTGTTCGTGTTCTTCGAGGTGATGCTCATCGCCTCCTACGGCCTGCTGCTCAGCGGCGGGCGCGGGTTGCAGATGCGGGTGGGCCTGCATTACGTGGTGTTCAACGTGTGTGCGTCGACGTTGTTCCTGATTGCGCTGGGCCTGCTGTTCGGTGTGTTCGGCACGCTCAACATGGCCGAGCTGTCGCAGCGCATTGCCGATCTGCCGGCGCAGGACGTGCCGTTGGCAAGGGCCACGCTGGGCTTGTTGCTGCTGGTGTTCTGCAGCAAGGCCGCGCTGCTGCCGCTGTATCTGTGGCTACCGGAAACCTATTCGCGTGCGCCGGCGGCGGTGGCTGCATTGTTCGCCATCATGACCAAGGTGGGGTTGTACGCAGCGCTGCGGGTATCGTCGTTGTGGTTCGGCGCCGGTGCCGGCGCGCTGCACGGCTTCGGTCGCCACGCGCTGTTGTGGCTGGGCATCGCGACGCTGCTGATGGCCGCGTTCGGGGTGATGGCCGCATCGCGGCTGCGGGTGATGGTGTCGTACCTGGTGGTGTTTTCGGCAGCGACCTTGTTCATCGCGTTTTCGCTGGACGATGCCGGCGCACTGGGCGCGGGGCTGTATTACCTGCCGCACAGCAGCTTTGTCGCCGCTGCGTTGTTCATGGTCTCTGACCTGATCCGCCGTCGCCGCGGCAGTGCCAGCGACCGCAAGGAAGTAGTGGCGCCGCTGCCGGGGCGGGCCATTCCGGGCACGATGTTCATGATTGCCGCGGTGGCGGTGGCCGGGTTGCCGCCACTCTCCGGATTTCTGGCCAAGGCCGCATTGCTGCAACACGTGCCTGAAGGGCTGGTCGGGCCGGTGTGGATCGCGGTGCTCGGCAGTAGCCTGCTGATCGTGATCGGCCTCACCCGCGCCGGCGTACGCTTGTTCTGGCGGGTGCCGGCGGCGGCGGAAAATGCGCCGGAACTGCAGCCGCCGCGGCGTGGCCGCATGCGTCCGGTGGAGACCGCCGCCACGGTGCTGTTGCTGAGCGGGCTGGTTGCGATGACCGGCGCCGCAGGTCCCCTGATGCATTACACCGATGCGGCCGCTGCGCAGTTGCGCGACCCCGGCGCGTATGTTGACCAGGTCCGCGCCACCACGCCGCAACGGAGGCAGCCATGAACACGCGTCTGCCACTGCGTCGCCGCCTGTTTCCCTCGCCGCCCTTAAGCGTGACGGTCTTCGTGTTCTGGCTGCTGCTCAGCGATAGCTTCGGCCCGCAGCAATGGGTCCTGGGCATGCTGCTGGGCGTGGTGGTACCGATCTTTGCAGCGCGGCTGGACCGCGAGTTCGCACAGATCGGCTCGCTGCGCTCGGTGCCGCGCATGCTGCTGGTGGCCGCGGGCGACATCGTGCGCTCCAACATCAAGGTCGCTGCGCAGGTGCTCGGGCCAGAATCGCGTATCCATCCCGGTTTCATCTGGGTGCCGCTGGACATCGCCAACATCCACGGCATTGCCGCGTTGACCAGCATGATCACGCTGACCCCGGGGACCGTCTCGGCCGCGCTGTCGGACGACCGCAAATATCTGCTGGTGCACGTGCTGCATCTGGACGATCCGCAGGCCTTGATTGCCGAGATCAAGACCCGCTACGAAAAGCCCCTGATGGAGATCTTTCCATGACCGGCCACATGTTCATCGAATCGACCATCGTGATCTGCATGCATGCGGTGGGCCTGGCCATCCTGATGGCCTTGTGGCGGCTGCTGCGCGGGCCGACCGTGCCAGACCGCATCCTGGCGCTGGACACACTCTCGGTCACCTCCATTGCCGAATTGATGCTGCTGGGCATGTACCTGGATTCGCCGATCTATTTCGAGGCGGCCCTGGTCATTGCGATGCTCGGCTTCGGCAGCACCGTGGTACTGAGCAAGTACGTGTTGCGGCGGAGTATCGTCGAATGATCGCCCTCACCGAATACTTGCTCAGCGCCTTGCTGCTGGCGGGCACGTTTTTCATCCTGATCGGCGCTTTCGGCCTGGTGAAGCTGTCGGACTTTTTCAAGCGCCTGCATGCACCGACCAAGGCCAGCACGCTGGGCGTGGGCTGCGTGTTGCTGGCTTCGGTGGGCTACCATCTGTTTCTCGGCGTGGACCCGCAGCCGCGCGAATTGCTGATCACCGTGTTCCTGTTCATCACCGCACCGATCAGCGCGCACTTGATGGCCAAGGCAGCGCTGTCGCTGATGATGGAAAACCGCCCGGAAGTACCGAACCACGGCGACGCGCAGCAGGAAGGATTGCCGCAGGTCAAAGGCGATCTTGGCGAGAACGAAGAAACCGAGAAGCAGCATCCGGGGCCTGCGTCCGAGGATGGCTAAGGCGTTGCTGCCCGGCGTGGATTGTTTGCCGATCAGGTCCGGTTGCTGCTCAGAACCTTCTCAACGGCGCAACTGGCTGAGCCGGTCGCCGGCACATGGGGCATCGACTCACGAGCGCTCACTTCGTGCGTTCGCCAACCACGGATGGGCATGCAACTGCAGTGTGGCGCGACTCAACAACCACGCGCGGCGCTGCGCCACCGTTGCGCAGAGCGATTCTGCGACCGCCCACCATCGCTAACCGGCGCGACGCATGGGCCGCAGCAGGAATGACACACCCTCCGCTAGCGCAGGATACAAACGCCTGCGCAAGACGACACCGCCATCGCACCTTGCATGTCAGCCGCAGCCTTCGACGTAATCCACCTGCGGCGGCTTGCCCACGCGCCAGCTGGTGACTTTGCCGTCTGCATCGGTCTCGAATACCAGCGCGGTCTGCGTGGCAGCGTCGGGGAGACGCAGCGTCAGCGCGCCTGGAATGTACTTATGCGGCTGCTCGGTCAGGCCGTCGGGGTACAACGCACGCAGCTGCGCCAATGTCATGCCGACCTTGCCGCCGCCCGGCGCCGTCTCTTTCGCTTCGTTGGTCTGCAAGCGCACCAGTTGCCCGCCTTCGAACATGAAGCCCAAGCGACGCGCATCGCTGGCCCACCGTGGGCGCAGCAGGTAACAGCCATTATCGGGTGCCGCCTCGCCCTGCAAATCGCCACCCCAGGCAGCCCGCGCCTGGCTGGCATCCATCCCAAAGCGCAAATCGCCATAGCCATCCATGCGCGCAAGCGCAGCGGGGTCCTGCTGGGTGCGCGGTGGAAATGTGCCAGCTGGCGCCGTGGCCGGCGGGACAGTGGCCGCCGGTTGGTCGTCAGCGGCCGCAACCGGTGCGTGCTCGGCGTTGGCGGGCGCGGCCGGCGCGGGCGATTGGTCGGCGCGGTTGCAGCTGGTCAGTACGAGCAATGCGCTCATCAGGCCCAATAGTCTGGATGTCATCTGCGCGTTTCCTAGAGTTGCAGTACAGCGTACACAGCCACCATCGCGACCATGTGCAGAGCGTGGCCACACACCGTCGCCGCCATGTCATCGGCGCTTCATTGGCGGGCGTCACGCTATTGGCTTCGCAGGACCGCCGCCATGATCCCACGCAAGACCGAGCTCGCCCTAACCACGTTGCAATCGCACCGCAGCCCGCTGACGCTGCTGCAACGGCGCGCGTTGATCCTGGCCGACGGCCAGCGCGATCTGGCCACGCTCGCCATGCTGCTGGGCGGCGACGGCACAGGCTTGGTGCAGAGCCTGTGCGCGATGGGGTATCTGGATCTTGGACCCGCTGCAGGCGGTGCTGCGGGTCAAACGCGCACGGCAGCCACTGCCGCGCTGCCCGATGTGCACGAAGCACCCGTGGCCCTACCGGACGCAGGGCCCAGCGAAGAAGAGCTGCGGCGCCTGCGTCGCCGTGCAGCGACCAATGCACGCCTGTATTTGCTCGATATCCTGCAGTTGCAACGCAATGCCCTTGCCGCTGCGCTGCATCGGCAACTGCACGCCGCGCGCGACGACGATCAGATCCGCACGACCATCGCCGAGGCGTTGCACGCGCTGCCGCAGATCACCTCGGCGAGCTACGCCGAACGTGTCCGTACACGGATCGGCGAGCTGCTGCCGGAGACCTTGCAAGCCGCGTGATACATCCGCGTGATCTGGCAGTGGTGGCCAGCGCGCGCCGACCGGCTCGTGCCGAGTCGCTCAACATGCGCAGGGGCTGGAGCCGAGCGCCGCATCACCGCAACGGCAGCAGCCCGCGCACCCACCGCTCGCATCATATCGCTGGCGCGCTGACAGAGCAGCTGCAGTCCGGCTTGGGAGCGTCGGACAACCTGCCGCTCAGCCGCCAGGTGCAGCCGGCTGGTACTCGGGGCAGGCATCCGGCCGCCCTCCACTCCAGGCACCGTGTGCCTGAGCATCGTCCGCACCATCTGCCAATTGCTTGCGAGGTCTTGGCCGCGCGCTAGGTTGCGTCTTCCGTTGTCGGCGGTTGAAACGCAGCGCGCAATCCGGACCAGCACTGCTGGTAATCGGCTTGCCGATGGGCGGCGTTCAATGCCTGCTGCGTAGGGCGCAACACCGCGCGCGTTTCGAACATGAAGGCCATGGTGTCGGCGATCACGTCCGGGCGCGTGAGATCTGCCTGTGACGCCTTGTCGAAGGTGGCCGCATCCGGGCCGTGCCCGCTCATGCAGTTATGCAACGAGGCGCCACCGGGCGCGAAGCCTTCGGCCTTGGCATCGTAGACGCCATGCACCAGGCCCATGAATTCGCTGGCGACGTTGCGATGGAACCACGGCGGGCGGAAGGTGTGCTGTGCCACCAGCCAACGCGGCGGGAAAATCGCAAAATCCATGTTCGCCGTCCCGTGCGTGTCGCTGGGCGAGGTCAGCACGGTGAAGATGCTGGGATCGGGATGATCGAAACTGATCGAGCCGATGGTGTTGAAGCGACGCAGGTCGTAACGATAAGGCGCGTAATTGCCGTGCCAGGCGACGACATCCAGCGGCGAGTGACCGATGTCGGCACGCCAGAGATGGCCCTGGAATTTGGCCACCAGTTCGAACCTGCCTTCGCGTTGTTCGAAGGCGGCGCGAGGGGTCTGGAAATCGCGCGGATTGGCCAGGCCATTGGCGCCGATCGGCCCCAGGTCCGGCAGGCGCAGCAGGCCGCCGAAGTTTTCGCAGACGTAGCCACGCGCTTCACTATCGAGCAGTTCCACCCGGAAACGCACACCGCGCGGTATCACGCCGATCTGTTGCGGCTCTAGTTCAAGCACGCCCAGTTCGGTGCAGACCCGCAACCGGCCAAGCTGCGGCACCAGCAGCAGCTCGCCGTCGGCGTCGTAGAAGAAACGATCGCGCATGGAGGCGTTGGCCGCATACAGATGCACGGCCACGCCGGTCATCGCCTCCGGGCTGCCATTGCCGGCCATGGTGTACAGGCCATCGACGAAATCGGTGCGCGTGGCCGGCAACGGCAACGGCAACGGACTCCAGCGCATCTGATCCGGCGGCACCGGGCCGCCGCCGAAGTCGTTGTGGAGCCGAGACTGCTCGATCAGCGAGAAACGCCCATGCACCGCTGCCGGACGAATGCGGTACAGCCAGCTGCGCCGGTTCTCGCCGCGTGGCGCGGTGAAGGCGGTGCCGGACAACTGCTCGGCGTACAGGCCATGCGGCACGCGCTGCGGTGAGTTCTGCCCGACCGGCAGACTGCCGGCCACCGCCTCGGTTGCGAACTCATTGCCGAAGCCGGTCATGTAGGAAGTCTGGTCATGCATGGGCATGGGCTCTTCGGTTGCGGCACCACCGTTGCAGGGAGGTGCGATGGTTGCAGGGAGGTGCGATGTTAGAGAAACGCAATGTTCAAGCCCCTCTCCCACCGGGAGGGGGGTTGGGGTGAGGGTACGGCGTCGCGACTATCGTGAAGATCGCCTCAACCACAGCATCCAGCGAAAGCAGCACATCGTTATTCCAAAAGCGCAGCACGATCCAGCCTTTCGATTGAAGCCACCGCGTCCTTGCCTGATCGAAGGATGCCTGATGCTGCGATCCGTCCAACTCAACAATCACCTTAGCTTCAATGCAACAAAAGTCTGCGATGTACGGTGCAATCGGATGTTGCCTTCGGAACTTGAAGCCTTGGAGCTGATTCCCACGCGGACGGCGCCAAAGTGCACGCTCTGCCTCGGTCATGTGGCGACGCGATGCACGGGCGTGGGCACGGGTGACGGTAGGCAATGGCGGTTTGATTTTCATCGCTCCACCGTACCCTCACCCCAACCCCTCTCCCGTGGGGAGAGGGGCTTCAAGCACGTCCGTTTTCATGGGCTTTTCTTATCAGACAGCCTGGTCTTGCTGAGGTGGCGCTCGAGGGTCTTGCCCCAAGCGAATCCCCAATCCCGAATCCCGAATCACCAATACCCAATCCCCGCCCTCAAAGCACCCCGCGCTTGATCTGATCGCGCTCGATGCTTTCGAACAGCGCCTGGAAATTGCCTTCGCCAAAGCCTTCATTGCCCTTGCGCTGGATGATCTCGAAGAAGATCGGGCCGATGCAGTTGGTGGTGAAGATCTGCAGCAGCTTGCGCTGCTTGGTATCGGGGTCGGCGTCGATCAGGATCTTGTTGCGGCGCAGGCGTTCGACATCTTCGCCATGCGCGGGGATGCGCAGGTCCACCACATCGAAATACGTGTCCGGCGTATCCAGGAAACTCACGCCGGCGGCGCGCATCTTTTCCACGCTGGTATAGATGTCGTCGGTAAAACAGGCGATGTGCTGGATGCCTTCGCCCTGATACGCGTCCAGATACTCGTTGATCTGGCTCTTAGGGTCGGAGGATTCGTTGAGCGGGATGCGCACGATGCCGTCCGGCGCAGTCATCGCCTTGGACACCAGGCCGGTCTTGGCGCCCTTGATGTCGAAATAGCGGATCTCGCGGAAGTTGAACAGGCGCTCGTAATAGTCCGACCAGCGCTGCATGTTGCCGAAATACAGGTTGTGGGTCAGGTGGTCGATGAAGGTCAGTCCGAAGCCGGCCGGGTGCTGGTCGGCACCGTCGATCGGCTCGAAATCGGCGTCGTAGATACTGCCGGCCTCACCGTAACGGTCCACCAGGTACAGCATGCAATCGCCGATCCCCTTGACCACCGGCGCCGGAACCGCGCGGGTGTCGGGCTTGTTCTGCACGGCTTCACCGCCGTTGCCCAGCACCGTCTGCAGCACGGTCTCGGACGGGGTGCGGAAGCGGATGGCAAAGCCGCAGGCGCAGGGGCCGTGCGCGGCGGCGAAATCGGCAGCGAACGAATCGGGATCTTCGTTGAGCAGGAAGTTGACCCCGCCCTGGCGATAGACGGTAATGGGGCGGCTGCGGTGACGCAGCACCGCGCTGAAGCCCATCTTGCGGAAATAATCGTGCAGCTGTTCCCCCTGGCCGGCCGGTGCGGCGAATTCGACGAACTCGAAGCCGTCGATGCCCATCGGATTGTCGAAGGTGGTGACCTGCATGCCAGGATCGGGGCGGGTTGCAGTGGTGTTCGGTTGTGCGCTCATCTTCGTTTCTCCACGCTTGGGGGGCCGCAGGGCTATGCGGAGTAGCAGAAGACCCGCGAGAATGCGCAGGCCACCCTCGGTTTGTAGTTGCAAATGAAACCAAAATCAAGACACAGTGCAACATGAGCGATCTCGACAGCCCGCATCCGCCGCAATATCCCGTGCTGCTCAACCTCGAGCAGTTCCTGCCGTATCGCCTGAGCGTGCTGTCCAACCGGATCAGCAGCAACATCGCCAAGGTATACGGCGATCGTTACGGCATGGCGATTCCCGAGTGGCGGGTGATCACGATCCTGGCGCTGTATCCGGGTTCCTCGGCCAGCGAGGTCTCCGACCGCACGGCGATGGACAAGGTGGCAGTCAGCCGCGCCGTGGCGCGCCTGCTGGAGCGCGGCTTCATCCGCCGCGAGACCCATGGCGACGATCGCCGCCGCTCGATGCTGGCGTTGTCGCCAGCCGGGCGGCAGGTCTACGAGACCGTCGCGCCGCTGGTCAACGAGATGGAACAACGGCTGATGTCGGTGTTCAGCGCCGAAGAACAGCAGGTCCTGGAAACGCTGATCGACCGGCTGGCCAAGGACGGGCTGCCGCGCATGGCCAGCAAGGACTGAACAGCGCTACGCCGGGAGCCAGTGCGTGGTGCCTTGGCGCCGCGCAGGATCGGATCCGGTTGCAATCGGCGCTGGCGCATGGCGCTGGCGCAGCACTGGCCTGGATGCCGTGCCGCGGCGCTGTCGCGTGATTTCGATAGATTGTCGGCGCGCTCGGAAACGACTGTTCGCTGGCTCGCAAATCGCGCATTGACGCAGGGCATCGCATGCCGGTGTGCGCCGCCGTCGCCAGCAAGGCCTCATCACATCGCGCCAGGGCTGCGCGCGTGGAAGTCACAGGCTGAGTTCGCGCCGGGCGATAGCCATCGGCACGATGCAAACAAAAATCCCCGCAGCAATGCGGGGGTTTTTGTGTGACGTGTTCGCGCAACGTCAGGCCTGCGGTGGCGCCCACTGCTTGAGGAAATCGAACAGCTTCTTGCGGTCGAAACCCTCGCCCTTGCGCAACTCCGGGCCGGACTGCGTGGTCAGCAGCTTGCCGTCGCTGTCCAGCACCAGCAGCGACGGGGCGTCGTTGAGCTGGGCGAACGCCGACAGGAAGGCAGCGTTCTCGTTGGCTGCATCGCGGTTGACCTTGACCACCACGAAGTGCGCGTCGCGGAAGCTGCGCAGCTCCGCATCGCCGCCCATCAACTCGTCCAGCGCCTTGCAGGGCTCACAGGCGGCATTGCCGACATTGAGCACGATGCGCTTGCCGCCGCGCTTGGCCTCGACCTTGGCCGTCTCCAGATCGGCCGCCGGATCGCGCGAGGGGTCGTATTGCGCATTGAGCGCAGCGGCCGCGGCGATGTCGGCCGCGGTCGGCGTGTTGCCCGAAGACACCGGCTGGCTGGGATCGGCGCTGGGCGGCTTCTGCATCGAGGTATCCAACGGCTTGGGCGCCTCCTGCGGGCTGCTGGTCTGCCCGCAGGCGCTCAACAGACCGGTCAGCAGCAGGCCACAGACAAGGGGTTTGATCGGCATCGCTGTTCTCCTCACTTCACACCATGCATCAATTTATTGATCAGCGGCGCGATCAGGAACAGCAACGCGCCGGCGCCCACCAGCGCCCAGAACCCGAACGTATACCCACCCAGCGCCGAGGACACGCTCATGCCTTCGTTTCCGCTGACATGGCCGGCGAAAATGCCCGACAGGTTGTTGCCGATGCCGGTGGACAAAAACCAGCCACCCATGCCGAAACCGACCAGGCGTACCGGGGCCAGCTTGGTCACCATCGACAGGCCGATCGGCGACAGGCACAGCTCGCCGACCGACTGGATGACGTAGACCATGAACAAGGTCCAGAACGGAATCTTGCCGGCGTCGTTGACCAGGCTGGACAGCGCAAACATCAGCAGCAGGAAGGCCAGGCCGTTGAACAGCAGGCCCAGGCCGAACTTGCGCGGAATCGACGGATTGAAGCGGCCGGACTTGACCCAGATCCACGCGATGACCGGTGCCAGCGCAATGATGGCGATGGAGTTCACCGACTGGAACCACGCGGTGGGGAAGGTCCAGCTGCCGAAATTGCGGTTGACGATGTTGTCGGCCAGGAAGGTGAACGAGCTGCCGGCCTGTTCGAAGAACATCCAGAACAGCACGTTGAAGGCGAAGATGATCAGCATCGCGATCACCTTGTCGCGCTGTACCTTGCCTTCACGGATGCCTTCCACCAGCAGCATCACCGACAGGCCGATGAACAGCACCGTCAGCACGATCTGCAACACGTCCGCACCGACGGCGAGCAGGAAGTACACGCCTGGAATCGCCAGCAGGCAGCCCACCAGCACCATCAGCACGCGGCCCATGCCCTGCGCGTTGGGCGCCGGTGCGCCGATGCCCTTGAGCTGGACGCGGCCGAACCAGAACCACACCAGGCTGATCAGCATGCCCACGCCGGAAGCCATGAACACCATCTTGTAGGACGGCATGACTTCAGTGCCGAAGACCTTTTCGGCCAGCAACTGGGTCAACACCGGCGAGATCATCGCGCCCAGGTTGATGCCCATGTAGAAGATGGTGAAGCCGCTGTCGCGGCGCGGATCGGCCACCGAATACAGCTTGCCGACCATGGTGGAAATGTTCGGTTTGAACAGCCCGTTGCCGACCACCACGGTGGCCAGGCCGATCTCGAACATGGTGTGGTCGGGAATGGCGATCAGGAACAGGCCGGTCGCCATGACGGCCGCCCCGACCAGGATGGAGCGCTGGTAACCGAGCACGCGGTCGGCCACGTAGCCGCCGAAGATCGCCGCCGCGTACACCAGCGCCAGGTAGGCGCCATAGGTCCGCCCCGCCGGCGCCTGGCCGGTGGCATCGCCATTGAAGAACTGCGCCACGATGTACAGCACCAGCGCCCAGCGAATGCCGTAGAACGCAAAGCGTTCCCAGAATTCGGTCATGAACAGCAGCCACAACGGCCGGGGGTGGCCGAGCAACGTGGGGAACTCGGGAGGCGCCGGCGGCTGCGGCGGTGTGGAGGCGGATGTCGGCGCGGTCGCGTCAACGCTCATAGAGGTCCCTTGCGTATTCAGTGATGGCTGGGTGCACCGAGGCGAGCCCGGGCGACGCGCGAGGATCACTTAGACGTCATGTACGCGTCAAATTCGCCGGAGTCAGCTGCCTGATGGCCGTGGGTGGAGTTGGCGGAATTTGGCCGCGTGCTGGGGCACCGCGGGCCGGTGTGAGATCGCGCCGGCCCTGTTCCGAAAGCACACGCGCTTGCGTGCGCTTGCCTTGCCCTTGCGCATGCCTGGCCTTGCTCAGCCCTGCGCGGCGTCCGGGGCGCCTTGCGGGGGGCGGCCGTCCACGCCCACCGAGGTGCGCACGTCGAACAGTTCCGGGAAGAACGTCAGCGCCAGCGCCTGCTGCAGGAAGCCGACGCCGCTGGAGCCGCCGGTGCCGCGCTTGAAGCCGATCACCCGCATCACCGTGCGCATGTGGCGGAAGCGCCACAGCTGGAACTGGGTTTCCACATCCACCAGGTCCTCGCACAGCGCGTACTCGCGCCAGTAGCGGTCGGTGTTTTCGTAGATGCGCTCGAACACCGGCCGCAGGCTGTCGTCGGCCACGTGTGCGGCGGTCCAGTCGCGGGCCTGGTAGTGCTGCGGAATCGCGTGACCGAAGCGCGCCAGATAGCGCAGGAACTCCTCGTACAGGCTGGGTGCTTCCAGCGCCTCACGCAGCCGCGCCTGGCCGTGCGGGTCGTAGGCGAACACCTGCAGCATCTGCGGGTTCTTGTTGCCGAGCAGGAACTCGATGTAGCGGTATTGCAGCGACTGGAAGCCCGACGACGGCCCCAGCACGTCGCGAAACCCCATGTATTCGCTCGGGGTGAGCGTTTCCAGCACCGACCACTGCTCGGTCAGTTGCCGCAGGACCTGCTTGCTGCGCGCCAGCACCTTGCGGCATTGCCAGACTTCGTCGCGCTGCAGATGCACGATGGCCGCGCGCAACTCGTGCGCCAGCAGCTTCAGCCACAGCTCGGAGGTCTGGTGCTGGATGATGAACAGCATTTCATCGTGATGCGCCGGCTCGGACAGGGGCTGCTGCGCAGACAGCAGTTGATCCAGCCGCAGATACCCGCCGTAGGTCAGCCGCCCCTCCAGGTCGGTGTGGATGCCAGGTTCCAGGTCACGCAGGTTCTTGTCGACGGGCATGGCATCGCGCTGAAGATCGGGCCACGCAGGGTAACGCAGCGGCCGGGATTCGGGATTCGGGATTGGCGGATGGCGGATGGCGAAGCGTATTGGCCCACGGCTATCGCCGGCCCTGGCTGGCTGCTTGCAGCCCTGGCGGGATTGCCTGAGGGGATCGGGGCCAGCGAGATACGTGCGCAGGTGCCTCGTAGAAATCCGTATGCACGATTGGCACGCCCAGGCCTCAGCGTCGAGCCCGCTTCCTTCAGCTTTGAACCACTTGGCAGGCGCCCGGTGCGGTCTCAGCCACTGCGCCGCTGTCACCATATCGTCAACCTAGGTCTGCAAATTCATGCAGAATCGAACGGCGCTGCCGGCCAGGGACGTGGCCGGACCAGGGGAGCGTTTCACGTCTCAAGGATCAGGGGACTCTCATCTCATGCATGTGTTGCAGCGTCGTGCAGCCGTATTTTTGTGTGCGCTGGCCGTGGCCGGCCACGCCAATGCCCAGGTCGTCATCAGCCAGGTCTACGGCGGTGGCGGCAATAGCGGCGCCACGCTCCGCAGCGATTTCATCGAGCTGCACAACATCGGCAGTGCCCCGGTCAGCCTGGATGGCTGGTCGGTGCAGTACGCCTCGGCCGCCGGCAGCAGCTGGCAGGTCACCCCGTTGGCGGGCACTGTCCCGGCCGGCAGCTATTACCTGATCAAGCAGGCCGACGGCAGCGGCGGCAGCGTGGCGCTGCCCACGCCCGATGCCATCGGCACGCTGGCCATGAGCGGCACCGCCGGCAAGGTGGCGCTGAGCAATAGCGCCTCCGCGTTGAGCGGCACCTGCCCCACCGGCAATGCCGATCTGGTCGGCTATGGCAGCACGGCCAGCTGCGCCGAAGGCAATGCGCCCACGCCGGCCCCCAGCAACACGCTGGCGGTGCTGCGCGGCAACGACGGTTGCACCGATACCGACAACAACGCCGCCGACTTCGCCACCGGCGCGCCTGCCCCGCGCAATGCCGCCAGCCCCGCGCGCCTGTGCAGCGGCGGCGGCCAGCCGGTCGCCACGCTGGCCGATGTCAGCCAGGCCGAAGGCAATGCCGGCACCCGCAGCTTGGTGTTCACCCTGAGCCTGAGCCAGCCGGCCGGTGCGGGCGGGGTGAGCTTCACCGCCGCCACCGTCGATGGCACCGCCACTGCCGGCAGCGACTATGTCGCCCTGCCCGCCACCACCCTGCGCATCGCCGCTGGCGAACGCAGCGCCACCATTTCCGTCGATGTCCTGGGCGACACCACGCCGGAGCCGGATGAAAGCTTCCGGCTGCAGATCAGCGGCCTCACCGGCGCGCTGCCGGCCACGCTGAGCGCCACCGGCACCATCCTCAACGACGACTTCAGCCTGCTGCCGATCCACGCCATCCAGGGCAAGGGTGCGCGCTCGCCGCTGGAGGGCCAGGTGGTGGCCACCTCGGGCATCGTCACCGCACGCCGCAGCGCCGGGTTCTTCCTGCAGGCACCCGATAGCGAAGCCGACGCCGACCCGTCCACCTCCGAAGGCGTGTACGTCTACACCGGCAGCGCACCGCCGGAGGCGGCCGCCATCGGCAACCGGGTGCGCGTGCAGGGCACGGTGATCGAATACGTGCCCACCGCCGACCCCACCCAGCCACCGCTCACCGAGATCGGCGGCAGCCTGACCGTGCTGGCCGATTCCACCGGCAACCCGTTGCCGATGCCGGTGGCGTTGAGCGCGAACTTCCCCAACCCCAACGGTGCCTTCGATCAGCTCGAAGCGCTGGAAGGCATGCGTGTGGCCGCCGCCAGCCTCACCGTCAATACCCCCACCGGCGGCAGCGTCAACGAGACCAACGCCACGGCGACCAGCAATGGCGTCTTCCATGCCGTGGTCACCGGCGTGCCGCGCGCCTACCGCGAGCCGGGCGTGCAGTTGCCCGACCCGCTGCCGGCCGGCTCGCCTGCCGGCGTGCCGCGCTGGAATACCAATCCCGAAGTGATCGCGGTCGGCAGTGCCGGCGTCGGCGCCGAGCGGCTGGATCTGGCCTCCGGCTGCCAGGTGCTCGATGTGGTCGGCCCGCTGGATTACAGCTTCCGCCGCTACACGCTGTATCCGGAACGCACCCCGCAGGTGAGCTGCAACGGTGCCGACCAACCGCGCCCGGCACCGGTACCGCAGGCCGACGACGTGGCCGTGGCGACCTACAACATGGAGCGCTTCTTCGACGACCAGAACGACCCGGCGATCGGCGAACCGGTGCTCACGCCGGCCGCCTTCCAGGCCCGCCTCAACAAGGCCTCGCTGGCGATCCGCAACTACCTGCACACGCCCGACATCCTGGGCACGGTGGAAGTGGAAAACCTCAGCGTGCTGCAGACGCTGGCCGCACGCGTCAACGCCGATGCGGTGGCCGCCGGCCAGCAGGATCCCAAGTACGTGGCGTACCTGCAGGAAGGCAACGACGTGGGCGGCATCGACGTCGGTTTCCTGGTCAAGACCGCACAGATCGCTGGCGGCGTGGCGCGCGTGGAAGTTCTCTCGATCGCTCAGGAAGGCAAGACCACCACCTGGACCGAGCCGGGTGGCGGCGTGAGCCTGCTCAACGACCGCCCGCCGCTGGTGCTCACCGCCAACGTGCACCAGGCCGACGGCCGCGTGCTGCCGCTGACCGCCATCGTGGTGCATCAGCGTTCGCTCAACGGCGCCGAAACCGACGATGCCGCCGGCATGCGCATCCGCGCCAAACGTCAGGCGCAGGCCGAGTATCTGGCGCGCCTGCTGCAAACGCGTCAGCAACTGAATCCCGACGAAAAAGTGCTGGTCATGGGCGACTTCAACGCCTTCGAATTCAACGACGGCTATGTGGATGCGATGGGCACCGTCACCGGCAAACCGGCGCCGGATGCGCAGACCGTGGTGGGCGGCGATGGCACCGATCTGGTCAACCCGGATTACACCGACCTGACCTGGTTCAACACGCCCGACCAGAGCTACTCGTACGCCTTCGACGGCAACGTGCAGTCGCTGGATCACATCCTGGCCAACGATGCGCTGATGCGCGCGCCGCAGATCGCCTCGCTGTCGGTGGGCCACGCGCGCATCAATGCCGACTTCCCCGGTACCGCGCGTAACGATGCCAATACACCGACGCGGCTGTCCGATCACGATCCCACCGTGGTGCTGTTGCGCATGACCAAACAGGTCAATGCGGACCTGGGCGTGGCGGTCACTGCTGCGCGCGATCAGGTCACCGAAGGCGAGCGCATCGACTTCAGTGTGGACGTCGAAAACCGCGGCCCCGACAGTGCGGCGTTCGCTGCGGTTGCCTTCGCGTTCGATGCCGCAGTGAGCCCACGCGTCACCGCCGCACCTGGCTGGGTGTGCCAACCGCCGCAGACCGGCACCCAGACGGTGGTCACCTGCACCATTGCAGCGTTGGCAGCCGGTAACGCGCAGAACTTCTCGGTGCAGGTGGAGGCGGGTGCGGCGTTGGCCGGACGGACGTTGACCCTGGCTGCATCGGCGGCTTCGCAAACCCCCGATCCGCAGTCGGGCAACGACACCGATGCGGCCAGCGTGACGGTACAGGCGCAACCCCGCAGCGACCTGGCGGTACGTTTCGACGGCCCAAGCAGCCTGCCGACCACCGCCTTCAGCGCCACCTACCGCGTGCTGGTGAGCAATGTCGGCGCCGCACCGGCGCAAGGCTCCGGCCTGGTGATCGAAGGCAACACGGTGTCGGCGTTGTCGCAATTGGTACCGCCGCAAGGCTGGCGTTGCGACAAGCAGACCCAATCGCTGCGTCGGGCCCGCTTCGTCTGCAGCACCGCCGCGGTGGTACTGCCCGGCGCGCAGGCAACTTTCCAGTTGACCGTCGCTGCCAGGCCCATCCCGGCCGACGGCGCGGTGCGGGTGCAGGCCACGGCCACCTCGCGTTCGCCCGATGCCAACCCAGCCGACAACACTGCGCTGATCGTGACGCCGATCGGCGGAGGTGATGGGCGCCGCTAATCGCAGTGCAACACGTCGCAGTTCTCTACTGCGACAAAGGGCGCGGCCTGGTCCGCGCCCTTTTTTTTGTGCAAGCCAGCATGATTGTCTGCTGCGGTGCAGGACAGCGTTTTGCTTCGCCGTCCTTAACATGGCAACTCATATCATTTGAAACTTCTTGATGAAGGTGTCGTCGCAATGAGCGTAGCCGCGCAGTTCCAGATCGACTATCTGCAATACATGGACGCGGACGGCCAATGGGTCCGCGACGACATTCCGGCCGACGCTGCCAACCCGCAACAACTGCTCGCCCTGTTCAAGCGCATGTTGTTCGTGCGCACCTTCGACACCAAGTCGGTGGCCTTGCAGCGCACCGGCAAGCTGGGCACCTACGCGGCCTGCATCGGCCACGAGGCCACGCATGTGGGCATCGGCGCTTCGATGCGCAGCGGCGATGTGTTCGCGCCCAGCTACCGCGAATACGGCACCATGTTCGAACGCGGCGTGCGCCCGCGCGATGTGCTGCTGTACTGGGGCGGCGACGAGCGCGGCAGCGACTATCCGCGCGATGCCGATGCGGCGATCGACTTCCCGATCTGCGTGCCCATTTCCACCCAGTGCCTGCACGCGGCCGGTTCGGCGCTGTCGTTCAAGCTGCAGGGCAAACAGCAGGTTGCGGTGGCCTGCTGCGGCGACGGTGGCAGCTCCAAGACCGACTTCTATGCCGCACTCAATTCGGCCGGCGCCTACAAGCTGCCGCTGATCCTGTGCGTGATCAATAACGGCTGGGCGATCTCGGTGCCGCGCTCGGCGCAGACCGGCGCGCAGACGCTTGCGCAGAAGGGCCTGGCCGGCGGCCTGCAGTGCCTGCAGGTGGACGGCAACGATCTGGTTGCCGTGCTCGAAGCCATGCGTCAGGCACGCGTGCGCGCACTGGCCGGCGATGGCGGCACGGTGATCGAGTTTTTGACCTATCGCCTGTCCGACCACACCACCGCCGACGACGCGCGGCGCTATCGCGGCGAAGAAGAGGTCAAGCAGGGCTGGGCGCGCGAACCGCTGCTGCGCCTGCGCCGCTACCTCACCGCGCAAGGCCTGTGGGACGCCGCCCAGGAAGACGCCTGGAAGGCCGAATGCAGCGCGCGCGTGGACGAAGAGGTCAACGCCTATCTCAACACGCCGGTGCAGCCGGTCGAAGCGATGTTCGATTACCTCTACGGCGACCCGCCGGCCGAGTTGCTGGCACAGCGCGCCGAGGTGATGGCGCTGGAGTCGCGCCATGGATGAGCTCACCCATGTGCCTGCCGACACCTCGCAGCACGCCAGTGCCCCCTACAACGCTGCGGCAACGCGCGGAGAGATCGCCATGAGTTCGCCCATCACCCTGATCGAAGCCATCACCCAGGCGCTAGCCTGGGAGCTGGAACACGACCCCGCGGTACTGGTGCTGGGCGAGGATGTCGGCGTCAACGGTGGCGTGTTTCGTGCCACCGCCGGCCTGCAGCAACGCTTCGGCAGCGACCGCGTGCTGGACACGCCGCTGGACGAAACCACCATCGCCGGGCTGAGCGTCGGGCTGGCTGCGCAAGGCATGAAGCCCGTCGCCGAAGCGCAGTTCGACGGCTTCGTGTATCCGATGGTCGACCATCTGATCTGCCACGCCGCCCGCCTGCGCAACCGCACCCGTGGCCGCCTGCATTGCCCGATGGTGCTGCGCGTGCCGTGGGGCGGTGGCATCCGCGCGCCGGAACATCACAGCGAAGCCAACGAAGCCATCTTCACCAACGTGCCGGGCCTGCGCGTGGTGCTGCCGTCCTCGCCGCAGCGCGCCTACGGCCTGCTGCTGGCCGCCATCCGCGACCCGGATCCGGTCATCTACATGGAGCCCAAGCGCATCTATCGCCAGTACAAGGAAGTAGTGGCCAACGATGGGCAAGCGCTGCCGCTGGATGTGTGCTTCGTGCTGCGCGACGGCACCGATGTCACCCTGGTGACCTGGGGCGCGCAGGTGAAAGAGGCGCTGGAAGCGGCCGACAAACTCGCTGGCGAAGGCATCAGCGCCGAAGTCATCGACGTGGCCACGCTACGCCCGCTGGACTTCGACACCATCGCCGAATCGGTGGCCAAGACCGGCCGCTGCGTCATCGTGCAGGAAGCCCCGCGCACCGCCGGTTTCGGTGCGGAAATCGCCGCGCGCCTGGCCGAACAGTCGATGTACGACCTGGTGGCGCCAGTGGAACGCGTCACCGGTTACGACACGCATATCCCGCTGTTCCGGCTGGAAATGAAGTTCCTGCCGAGCGTGGAGCGCATCGTCGCCGCGGCACGTCGCGCGGTGGCTGCCGGCTGATATGCGCGCCCGTCTGCTTTGCGACCATCGCGCCGCCTACGCCAACCCGGTCCGCTTCCAGGCAGGCCAGCAGGTCGGCGTGGGCGTGCGCGACGAAGAATGGCCGGCGTTTGCCTGGGTCACGACCGATAGCGGACGCGCCGGTTGGGCGCCGCTGGCCTGGTTGCGCCCGCTGGGGGACGGCCGGGCCGAAGCCCTGCGCGATTACGACGCACGCGAACTCGATGCCCAGACAGGCGAGGACGTGTTGCTGCATCACGAACACGGTGGCTGGTGGTGGTCCGAACGTGCCGACGGCACGCAGGGCTGGCTGCCGGCCGCCGACCTTGAACTCCTCGACGACACCACGCCGCAGCTGCCGGCCGCGCAAGAGAACCTGCCATGAGCGACAACAAGAATTTCCACCTGCCCGACCTGGGCGAAGGCCTGCCCGACGCCACCATCGTGGAATGGTTCGTCAAGGAGGGCGACACCGTGCGCCTGGACGACCCGCTGGTGTCGATGGAAACCGCCAAGGCGGTGGTCGAGGTGCCCTCGCCGTTTTCCGGGACCGTGGTCAAGCTCGCCGGCGCCGCCGGCGATGTGATCGTGACCGGCTCGGTGCTGGCGCAGTTCGCGCTGGATGCCTCGCAGCCGCAACGCGCCGACGGCCAGGACACCGGCCATTCGCATGGACCGGCGCCGACGCACGCACCCACGCCCAGCACCGGCGACAGTGCGGCTGGGCACACCACACGCGTGGTGGCCTCCGATAACGGCGGCGAAATTGCCGATGCCGATGCTGGCGATGGCAGCAGCGATCGCGACGATGCCGGCACCGTGGTCGGCGCGATGCAGAGCTCCAACGCCGTGCAGAGCGAGCAGGCCATTACCGTCGGCGGCGTGCGCGCCATGCCGGTGGTGCGCGCGCTGGCGCGCAAGCTGCGTGTGGACCTGGCACAGGTGCGCGCTACCGGCCCGGACGGCACGGTCACGCTGGCAGACGTAAAGCAGGCAGCGGCCGCCGGTACCGCGCAGCCCTCACCCGGCGCGCATGGCGCGCCGACCTCTCCTGCCAGCGGGAGAGGTGGTCCGATCGGTGACGGTGGGAGAGCTGCCGACGGCAGGGATCGACCCGCAACAGCAACCCTTCTTCCGCCTGCGGGAGAAAGTGCCCGCAGGGCGGACGAGGGCAACGCCCGCTCCACGCTGTCGGCCAGCGGCAAGCCGATGCGCACCCAGTCGCCCGGCATCAGCGCCAAGGGCCAACCCGAGCAACTCAAGGGCGTGCGCCGCAACATGGCACGTGTGATGGCCGATGCACACACCAAGGTGGTGCCGACCACGCTCAACGACGATGCCGATCTGCACGCCTGGCAGCCCGGTAACGATGTCACCGTGCGTCTGGTGCGCGGCATCGTGCGCGCCTGCCAGGCGGTGCCCGCACTCAATGCCTGGTTCGACGGCGACGCACTCAGCCGCACCCTGCACCACCAAGTCGACATCGGCATTGCCGTGGATACCGAAGAAGGCTTGTTCGTGCCGGCGTTGCGCAACGCCGACATGCTGGATGCGCATGGCATTCGCGAAGGCGTCAACCGGTTGCGCCAGCAGGTGGAAAGCCGCAGCATCGCCGCGTCCGAACTGAGCGGCTACACCATCTCGCTGTCCAACTTCGGCATGTTTGCCGGCCGCTACGCCACGCCGGTGGTGGTGCCGCCCTGCGTGGCGATCGTGGCCGCCGGCCGCGCGCGCTACCAACTCACCCCGGTGATGGGCGGAGTGGAAACGCACAAGGTGATGCCGCTGTCGCTGACCTTCGATCACCGCGCCGCCACCGGCGGTGAAGCGGCGCGCTTCCTGCGCGCCTTGCTGGACGATCTGGCGTTGGCCAACTGAGCACTGTCTTTTTTGCCATGTAGCACGATGTGCGTCACCGTGACAGCGGCAACATTGGCCGCTGTCCGATGCACATGCTGCACCGGCCCGGAACACTCATTCACGCCGATGTGCGCCTTCATCCCGATACCACTGCTTGCCCTCTCGGCGTGATGCATCTCAGGGTCGCGCGCGTGATCGGCGCTTTTGGTCGAACCGGGCGCAGCGATCCGCGTCGCATCGACGATCGTCCCGGGACGTAGACTCTGGCCCTTGCGCGTCAGAGGCGCGTTGACCGCTTCCAGCAACACCATGGGCCTCCAGCAAGCGTCGAAAGTTGAGAATCGTGGTCTCGTCGAGAATGTCGTCCAACCCACCGAGCTGGGCAAATCGCCGCAAGGTCGGAATCTCGTGCAGCGCTTCTTCCCTCGCCGGATCGCTCAACGCATACCCCTGCTGCAGCAGATGATCCGCAATATCGTCGCCAGTGCGTAGGGCTGCCGCCCTGGCCGCCCCGACGCCGGATAGTGCGGCGCGATCAGCCCGAGCAGTTTCTGCCACGCAACGACCTGCTCCATCTCGGCCAGGAAGATCTCGTGCCGGGTCTGCTTGCGCTTGCCCAGGCTCTCGGTGTCACCGAACATCAGTTGCATGGATCACTCATCAACATGAGGCGGGCAATTTCGTGTATCTGTGGCGCCTTGTTCAGAGGCTCCTTAGCCAAACGCCTTATAACTCAGACCGCGCTGCAATATTGGAACGCGTATGCGACCGGGCCGACAATTTGTCGGCCCGGCTAAGACAGGTTTATCTTTAATTTCTAACCTTTATAACCATTATTTTTTAATAAGTCTTTGTATGCAGCATATAGTTTTGGATCTCTCTTAGTAGACCTCTTGACATCGCTGGGAAGACCTCGCGGATACGTAGCGTAGAGCTGGCCTGCGCTGTAACTAAGTGCAGTGTCATCACTCAGCACAATACCAGGCTTTCGATCCTCGCGAGGCAAATCGTGAACAGTGGGCTCCTCTGTCGAGAATCTGACATTTAAGAGCTCTCCAGGCCGACGATGGCGACTACTCAAGTGCTGCAGACCGCTGAACTGAGCAGACGGAGGTGGATTCGAAGGTTGTCCCTGCTGCGGTGGCGAGCTTTCTGGATTGCTTTCATGGGACTAGTTATAGCTACTGCTTGATGCGCCACGAATCGGACTTGTCATGTAAAAAAATCTCCACGATTAAGGCTTATTGCAGCGCCAATAAGAAATACAATTTTCACCTCAGTGTGACGCCGCAACGTCAATATTCCTCCATGTTTAGATTCTTTTCTTTTGCACCAGGAATATTTGGTGCGAGAAGCGAAATTTACCGATGAGTGCATCAACTTAAGCAAAGGTGGTATTGCACTCTTTGCAAATGGCGACCACCGCAAAAGAGTGTGCCACTCGGCGCATACATGCCATTGGCAAGCCGGCAGGCTGCCCACAGCCACGCTGACAAGTCGCGATGGCGACCACACCTTGAACGGATAAAGCGGCCTCGCTACATCCCTTGTAACTGGAAAGCGCGTTGTGTGCCTGCTTTGTCGCTTCTGCAACAACGCGTTTCGGCGCCGGCTGGCAGTAGCACCTTGCCGTCGCCCACAACTCTGCACTGGCGCATTTGCCTCTGCGCGCAGGAAGTCCCCTCTGCGCATGAAGTGGACCCTGCCGTCGGCAATCTTTGCTTCCATAGCGTGATACCACCACTTTTAGAAACAAGAATTTCTACCTAGCATTCATCGCCAGTCAAACAACGCGCGCAGTTAGAACGTATTCCCCATAGGCGAAGCATTGCATCGTCCGTGTGCATCTCCGGAAGGTCTTCATCAATTCGGACCGCTTGAGCAACGCTGCGCTAGGGAAGGTCTGAACATTGAGTCCTGAGAGTGCGCGATGTCGCCTCGTTCCGGAGAGTCGCGCGTGGATCTTCAGATTTTTCGCCACTTCTGGCGCTTTCCGTGGGAAACACCCGGGTCACAGGCGCACGCTCCCCATAGCCTGACCCACCCCGGGAGACCGGGCCACGGCCAAGGCGAAGTCGCATTGGACGCAGCAGACCTCGGGTCGACACACCGGTTGTTGCCACTGCCGCTTGGCGGCGCCATGGAGCGCCATGCGCGGCCAGCGCACCTGCACTTCGTTTCGGCATGCACGCCGTCGACAATGCGCGGATAATCGCGCGATGTCACTGAAAGCAGATTTGCTGTCGCTACAGCTACAGCCCGTATTCGAGTCCGCGCTCGCCAGGGCCGGTGTGCGCACGCTCACACCGATCCAGGTCGCGATGATTCCGCCGATGCTGGCCGCACGCGACCTGATCGCCACCGCGCAGACCGGCTCGGGCAAGACCCTGGCATATGCCTTGCCGCTGCTGTAGCAGCGCCTGCAGGCGCCGGAACAGGCGCCGCGCGTGCTGGGCGGGCTGATCCTGGTACCGACGCGTGAGCTGGTCGCGCAGGTCGCGCAGACCCTGCTGTCGCTGGCCGCCGCCTTGCCGCGACGGCTGAAGATCGTCGCCGCCACCGGCGGTGAAGCCATCAATCCGCAGCTGATGGCCTTGCGCGGTGGCGCCGACATCGTCATCGCCACCCCGGGGCGGCTGCTGGACCTGGTGACGCACAATGCGCTGGGCCTCTCGCAGGTAAGCACGCTGGTGCTGGACGAAGCCGATCGCCTGCTCGACCTGGGCTTTGGCGCCGAGCTCGATCGCATCCTGGCCTTGCTGCCGGCGCAGCGGCAAAGCGTGCTGGTCTCGGCCACCTTCCCAGCCGCCATCGCGTCGCTGGCCAAGCGTCGCCTGCGCGATCCGTTGCGCATCACCCTCGACGCCACGCCCGAACAGGCACCGGCGATCGCGCAACGCGCCATCGCAGTGGATGCCGGCCAACGTACGCAGCTGCTGCGTCACCTGCTGCTGGAATACGGATGGCCGCAACTGCTGGTCTTCGTCGCCAGCCGCCACAGCGCCGACAAGGTTGCCGAGAAACTGAGCAAGACCGGCATCGCCGCCTTGCCGCTGCACGGCGAATTGAGCCAGGGCCGCCGCGAACGCACGCTGCGCGCCTTCAAACAGGCGGACGTGCAGGTGCTGGTGGCCACCGACCTGGCCGGGCGCGGCATCGACATCGACGCCTTGCCGGCCGTGCTTAATTACGACCTGCCCCGCTCCACTGTCGACTACACCCACCGCATCGGCCGCACCGCACGCGCCGGTGCCAGCGGCGTGGCGATCAGCTTCGTCACGGCAGACAGCGCCCAGCAGTGGCGGCTGATCGAAAAACGCCAGGGCCTGCGCGTGCCGACCAGCGTGATCGAAGGGTTCGAGCCAACTCCGGTCCAGGCGCCTGCCCCCGACCATGCGCCCGGCGCAGCGGTGCGTGCAGCGGATGACAACGGCGGCATCAAGGGCAAGCGGCCGAGCAAGAAGGACAAATTACGTGCCGCGGCGCAGGCGCAGGCTGGCAAGCCGGGCTGAGAGTAGCGAACGCATCGTCGCGAGCAGTCCTAGCACCGGCGCGTGATGACTGCGCCCACACCGCCGCACTGCAGCGCGGGCTGGCCTGGCAACCGCGCGCCTCGGCAGCCGAACGCGCTCAGCATGCCTAAGCCGCAACCGCCCAGCAAAACGCGCTGGCGCAACAGCGTCGGCCAGCCACGGCCCGCTCGAACCGCTGCGTCCGAGCGGTAAGTGTCCGCTACCAAGCACCAGCAGGGTTGGCCGATGGCAGCGTCCCCGTCGCTCCGCCAACAAGGGCGCTCGCCAGCGTCAAGGCACCGCAGGCCTCCTGCACCCCTGCCAGTTGCCATCCGCAACGCGCGAGGCCTGGCTCGTCCATGCGATGCGGTCGACAATCCGCCAGCAACTGCTCGTCCCGTAGCGGTGCGCCGCCGACGGGACGACGATCAAACCTCAGTCCTGCTCGAAATCCAGTTCGCCATCACCGAACGCATGATCGCTCTGCGCGCGCGGCGTGCGCTTGCCCGGCTTGCGCAGGATTTCGACGAAGAACTGCTCGCCACCGTCGGCGACGAGTGCGTTGATCGAGCGGATCAGCTCGGCCGGCGGCAGTGCCACGGCACTGGCTTCATCCACACCGAAGCGCATCTCGAAGTCCCAGTAGTCCGCGCCGGCCGGCAGCTCCTTGCGGCGCTCGCGGCGGATGTACTTGCGGATATCGTGCTTGCTGGATTCCAGCAGACGATCGCGGTTCTTGCCTTCGAGGTTGAGCTGGTAGGTCTTGCGCATGGCGACATCGGTGGTGGGGACTGGCCGCCTATTGTGAGGCCAAGGCGGCATCCTCGGTGAATCCAGCATCAAGTGGCGCTGCAGAACCGCCAAATGGCGGCATGCGCGCCTGGACTGACGCAATCACGCCGTACGGCCCACCCCTGCGTTCACGGCCGTATCGACGCCCTGACGCACCTCACCGCAGCCCGAGCTGCTTGCGCAGGCTGCCGTCCACCGCGCTGGCGGGCAGGAACCGGCGCAGCTTGCTCAGCAGCGATGCCTGCCCGGCGGGTGTGCGGCGCATGCGCCACCTGCCCAGCGCCGCCTCCACCACGGTGGCGGCCACGCCATGCGGTTCCGGCGCGGTGTCGATGCTGTGCGTGACTGCCCGCGCCACCACGCCACGCTCGCGGTCGTAATCGGCAATGGTGGCCTGCACCACCGGCGAATTGCTGCCCAGGCTGGTCTTCGTATACGCAGGCTCCACCAGCGTCACGCGAATGCCGAATTGACGCAGCTCGTGATCCAGCGTTTCCGACAGCCCTTCCACCGCATGTTTGGAGGCAGCATACACGCCCATGTACGGCGCCGGCAGGAACCCCAGCACCGAGCTGACATTGACGATGCGGCCCTGGCCGCGTGCACGCATGTGCGGCAGCACGGCCTGCACGGTGCGCAGGATGCCGAGTAGGTTGATGTCGAATAATGCGGCCGCTTCGTCGACGCTGGTTTCTTCAATGGCACCGACAAGATTGGTGCCTGCGTTGTTGACCAGCACATCGATGCGGCCCGCGCGGGCGACGATGCCATCGACCGCACGCTGCACCGATGCGGCATCGCGGATATCCATTTCCACCAGCTCCACGGCCGTCAACGGTGTGGCACCGGCCAGGTGACGCACGCTGCCGTAAACGATGCAGCCGGCTCGGGCGAAGTGTTCTGCGGCGGCACGGCCAATGCCGGACGACACGCCCGTGATCAGCACAACGGTCTGCTGTTGCATTGCGGTTCCTTCAATCAAGAGAAAGACATCGGCGATACGCGTGCGGCCTGCAGGGCATGCGTTCGGAAGGTGGTGACGATGGCGCACGACATTGCGCTGCGACGGCACCGTGGCCACCGTCGCAGAAGTGCTTCATGCAGGCCGGGCAATGTCCGGTGCGTTATTCCCTTTGCCGGGATCGGGCCGGATCTTGAACCAGATCGAATACATCGCCGGCAGGAACACCAGGGTCAACACGGTGCCGGCCAACGTGCCGCCGATCAGCGTGTAGGCCAAGGTGCCCCAGAACACGGAATGGGTGAGTGGAATGAATGCCAGGATCGCCGCCAGTGCCGTCAGAATCACCGGACGCGCACGCTGCACGGTGGCTTCCACCAACGCATGGAACGGATCCAGACCCTCGGCTTCGTTGTGATGGATCTGTCCGATCAGGATCAGCGTGTTGCGCATCAGGATGCCCGACAGCGCAATCAATCCCACCAGCGCATTGATGCCGAACGGCTGCTGGAACAGGATCAAGGTCGGCACCACGCCGATCAGGCCGAGCGGGCTGGTCAGAAACACCATCACCATCGCCGAGATCGAGCGCACCTGCAGGATGATGATGAGCAACGTGGCCGCCAGCATGATGGGGAACAGCGGCAGCATCGCGGCGGTGGCCTTGCCGGACTCCTCGATGGAGCCGGCCTCCTTGATCTGAGATCCGCTGGGCAGTTTGTCGATGATCGGCTGCAGCTGCCTGGTGATCGCAGCCGAGACATCCGGCGGCTGCAGCGTGTCGTCGACATCGCCGCCCACCGTGATGGTCGGCACGCGATCGCGGCGCCGCATCACCGGCTCTTCCATCCGCACATCCACCTTACCTACCTGCGACAGCGGGACGCGTTGGCCGTTGCCGCCGGCCAGGGTGAAGTCGGCGATGCGTGCCGGATCCAGACGGGTATCGCCGGCCGACCGCGCCACCACCTGCACGCTGCGGATATCCTCGCGCACCAGCGTGATCGGCACGCCGCTGAGCAGGAACTGCAACTGCTGGGCGACCGCGGCCGAGGTCAGCCCCACCGCCTGCAGGCGATCCTGGTCCAGGCTGAAATGCAGGGTCGGTGTGCGCACGCCCCAGTCGGTATTGACGGTGCGCAGCATCGGGCTGTCCTGCATCACCTGCATGACCTGCGCAGCGATGCCGCGCAGCACCGTCGGGTCCGGGCCGCTCACCCGGTAGGCGACCGGAAACTTCGAATACGGGCCGAAGGTCAATTGCGTCACGCGCACGCGCGCTTCCGGTGCCAGGCCTTGCGCGATCGCCTCACGCAAGCGCAGCTTCAGCGCATCGCGCTCGTGCTGGTCGTCGGTACGCACCACGATCTTTGCGAACGAGGGGTCCGGCAGTTCCGGACCCATCGCCAGGAAAAAGCGCGGCGCGCCCTGGCCGATGTAGGCGGTCACGATCTTTGCTTCCTTCTGCTTGGACAGCCAGGCTTCCACCTTGGCGGCAGCCGTGCTGGTCTGGTTGATCGAGGTGCCGTACGGCAGCTGCACTTCCACCAGCACTTCGGGCCGGTCGGAGATCGGGAAGAATTGCTTCTTGACCATGCCCATGCCCACGACCGCCAGCACGAACAGCCCCACCACGGACCCTGCGACCAGCCACTTGCGGGCAATGACGCGACCCAGCGCCTGGCGGAAGCGGTTGTAGCGCGGCGTGTTGTAGATGGCTGCGTGGCCGCCTTCGACCTTCTTCAGGTCGGGAAGCATCTTCACGCCCAGATACGGCGTGAACACGACCGCCACCACCCACGACACGATCAACGCAATGCCCACGATCCAGAACATGTTGCTGGTGTATTCGCCGGCAGTGGAAGCAGCAAATCCGTTCGGCATGAAGCCCACCGCGGTGACCAGGGTGCCGGACAACATCGGTGCGGCGGTGTGGCTCCAGGCATACGCCGAGGCGGCAACGCGGCTATAGCCTTCTTCCATCTTCACCACCATCATCTCGATGGCGATGATGGCATCGTCGACCAGCAAGCCCAGCGCCAGGATCAGCGAGCCCAGCGTGATTCGGTCGAAATTCTTGCCAGTCGCCAGCATCACCACGAACACTGCTGCCAGCGTCAGCGGCACGGCTGCCGCCACCACGATGCCCACGCGCCAGCCCATGCTGACGAAGCACACCAGCATCACCACCAGCAACGCGACGAAAAACTTGGTCATGAACTCGCCGACCGACGCATCGATGTTGACGGCCTGGTCGGTGACCTTGCTCAGACGCATGCCCAGCGGCAGTTCGGCATTGATCGCCCCCACTTCGGCGTCGAGCGATTTGCCCAGATCCAGGCCATTCCAGCCATCGCGCATGATGATGCCCAGCAACAATGCCGGTTCGCCGCCGCTGCGGATCATGAAGGTGGACGGATCTTCGTAGCCGCGTTTAACGGTGGCGATATCGGACAATTTCAGCGTGCGGCCCTGCACGACCAACGGGGTGTCGCGGATCTTCTGCAGGCTGTCGAGCGCACCATCCAGGCGAATGAACACCTGTGGCCCGCGCGTTTCCACCGAGCCGGCCGCATTCAACGCGTTTTGCGCGTTGAGTGCGGCAAACACGTCCTGCGGACTGACCCCCAGCGTGGCCAGACGCTCATGCGAGAACTCGACAAAGATGCGCTCGGGTTGCTCGCCGATGATGTTGACCTTCTTGACGCCCGGCACGTGCAGGATGCGCTGGCGCAGGGTCTCGGCATCGCGTGCCAGCAAGCGCTGCGGCTCGCCCTTTGCCTTGAGCGCGAACAGCGCAAAGGTGACGTCGGCATATTCGTCGTTGATCAGCGGCCCGATCACGCCGGCCGGCAAGTTGGCCACTTCATCGCCGGCCTTCTTGCGCGCCTGATAGAACTGCTCCTGCACCTCCCCAGGCGGAGTACTGTCCATCAAGGTCAGCGTCGTAAACGCAAGACCCGGACGCGTGTAGGTTTCGGTACGGTCGTACCAGCGCAATTCCTGCATGCGCTTTTCGAGTTTCTCGGCCACCTGGTCCTGCATTTCCTGCGGCGTGGCACCGGGCCAGGCGGTCACGATCGTCATCACCTTGATGGTGAATGCCGGGTCCTCGGCACGACCGAGCTTGAGAAACGCCACCAGGCCGGCCAGCGAGATCAGGAAGATCAGAAACAGCGTGATGGAGCGCTCGCGCACGGCAAGCGCCGAGAGATTGAACCGGCCCTCGCTCACGGCTGCGCTCCTGCCGCCTTGGCGGTGCTGCCAGCGGTGGCCGCGCTGCTACCGGCCACGCCTTCGCCGGCAATGCGTACCTGCTCGCCTTCGCGCAACAGATGCGCCCCCAACGCCACGATGCGCTCGCCGCGTGCCAGCTTGCCGGCCACGTTGGCGTGGTCATCGTCCAGGCCCAACACCGTCACCGGCCGCCAGCTCACCCTGGTCGGGTTGCCGGCAATCACCCACACGCCCGGCCCCTTGCCGGCGTCGAACAGCGCGGCCAGCGGTACCTGCAGGCCGGCCTGGTTCCCGGAAGCGGTGCCGCCGGGGACGCGCACGCTGACCGTGGTGCCGAGCGGTGCCTGTGCGAGCGCGCCGTCCAGCACGTAGCGTGCCTCGAAGGTGCGGGTGAGCCGGTCGGCGCTCTCGGACAGCTGGCGCAAGGTGGCCGGCACGGTGACGGCGGCGTTGCCGAACAGCGTGGCTTGGGCCACCGAGCCGACCTGCGGGCGCAGGGTTTCCGGCAGCTGGATCACCGCTTCGCGCGGGCCGTGCGCCAGCCGCACCACCGGCTGCCCGGCCGCAACCACCTGGCCCGGCTCGACCAGCGTTTCCATCACCACGCCGTCGGCGTCGGCCACCAGGTCGGTGTAGCGATTGGCGTTGCGCGCCACGTCAGCCTGGGCCTGGGCGGCGCTCAGCTGCGCCCTGGCCGCATCGGCGGCGGCCTTGATCTGGTCGTAGGCCGAAGCCGAGATGGCGCCGGTACCGCGCAGGTCGCGGTACCGGGCTTCATCTTCGGCGGTCTGCTGCGCCCGGGCGCGCGCGGCGGCCACCGTGTCCTGCTGCGCACGCGCAGCCAGTTGCAGATCCACCGGGTCGATACGCATCAGCGGTTGCCCGCGCTTGACGCTCTGCCCGGCATCGACCAGCCGCTCGGACACCTTGCCGGCCACCCGGAACCCCAGGTCGCTCTGCACGCGCGCCGCTACCGTGCCGGAGAAGGTGCGCACCGCAGCGCTGGCATCGCCAGCCGTGGCAACCCGCACCCGCGGCGCGGCGGTCCGTGGATCGGGCTGCGCCTTGCCGCCGCAGGCGCTCAGCGCCAGCGGCAAGACACAGAGGAAGGTAAAGGCGACAAGGCGGCGGCGACGCATGGCAATCCCGGAGCGATCGGATGAAGGCTCGCATCCTGAGACTTGTGACTAAATCAGTCAATAGTCACAAACATCTTTTTACGGCGACAGGCTTCGCAATACCAGGCTGGACAACAGCAGCGGCACGTCGCCGGCATGATCCAGGCTGTGCTGCAGCAGCACCGGATTGATGTAGGGGCGCATCACCAGATAGGTGGCCTGGGTCAGTTCGTCCAGCGGCGTCTTGCGCTCGAAGTCACCGTTCTGGCGCCCTTGCACCAGAATGTCCTGCAGCAGTGCCTGGATGTGGCCCTCGTACGCAATGACGGGCGGCCAGCGCTCGGTCGCGGCCGACGTGGCGATCTCGTACAACTTGCGCTCGCGCGAGTACAGCCGCAGGCTCGCCTCGATAATCGCCTTGAAAAGGCTACGCAATTTCTCTGGCGGCGACGCCGCGGCAGACACCGCAGCCAGCACCTCGGCCTCGATCTCCCCCAGGCAATGCGAGCAGATCATCTCGCCGATGGCCTGCTTGGATTCGAAGAACTTGTAGATGTAGGCCTTGGAAAAACCGATCTCCCTTGCCAGGTCGGACACGGCCGTCTTTTCGTAGCCGTAGCGGCTGAAATGCTCGGTGGCGGCCACCACGATCTGGTCGCGGACATCATGGTCGGCCGGGCCGCGGCCCGACACGGGATAGTTGGATGCTTTGCTCATCGCGACAGCTTAGCGCCGTCGCTGCCGACTTACAAAAGTGACTATTTCGTATTATAGTCACTTACCACTCGTCATTCCGGCCCCGCCCATGTCGTCACTCCGCACCCTCGCAGTGTTCGTTGCCGCCAGCCTCGTCACAGGTTGCGCGGTTGGTCCCGACTACGCCCGGCCGGAGGTGCCGCTGCCGGACCGCTACATCGGCCAGGCGGATATCGCGCAGCGCCAGGCCGCAGTGCCAGCCGACCTGTCGACCTGGTGGGACGGCTTCAACGATCCCGACCTGAGCCGCTACATCAATGCGGCGCTGGCGCAAAACCTGGACCTGGCCCAGGCCGGCGCACGCGTGGCCCAGGCGCGCGCCGGGCTGAGTGCCGCCACCGCGGCGCTACTGCCGGCCGGCAACATCAGCGGCAGCGCCACGCGTGCCTACCAATCGCTGGAAACCCCATTGGGCCAGGTGCTCAGCAGCACGCCCAGCTTCGACCGCCATGCCAGCGTATACGAAGCCAACCTGGGCGCCAGCTGGGAGCTGGATCTGTTCGGGGGCCTGCGCCGCGGCCGCCAGGCGGCCTTGGCCGACTACCAGGCCACCGAAGCCGGCGCCGCGGCCACCCGTCTGGCGGTGGCCGCACAGACCGCCGATATCTACATCAGCATCCGCGGCCTCCAGGCGCGGCTGGACGTGGCGCAGCGCCAGGTCGCCACCCAGCAAGGGCTGGTTTCGATGGTGACGCTGCTCCACGGCAAAGGCCTTGCCGCCGAACTGCAGTTGCAGCAGGCCCAGGGCGCACTCGCGCAGGCGCAGGCCGGCGTGCCGCCTCTGGAAGCCGGCCTGGTTGCGGCAATGAACGCGCTGGACGTGATGCTTGGCGTGCCGCCCGGCACGCACCGTGCCGAGCTGTCGGCGACCAAACCCATTCCGCCAGCCCCCCAGATCGCCGGCAGCGGCACCCCCGGCGACCTGCTACGGCGCCGGCCCGACCTGATCGTGGCCGAGCGTCGGCTGGCCGCCTCCAATGCGCGTATCGGCGTGGCGATGGCCGAGTACTACCCCAAGTTTTCGCTGAGCGGCCTGCTTGGCAGCGCCACCGCCATCTCCGGTGCGAACCTGTTTACCGGCGACGCCGCGCAGTCGTCCGGCGTACTCGGCCTGCGCTGGCGGCTGTTCGACTTCGGCCGCATCAACGCACAGATCGCACAGGCCAAAGGCCAGCAAGCCGAACAATTGGCGGCTTATCGCCTTGCGGTATTGCGCGCCACCGAAGACGTCGAAAACGCATTCACCGCACTGATCAAACGCGAGCAGCAGGCAGCGGTGCTGACGCAGGGCGTGGATGCACTCGGCAAGGCACGCGGCGCCTCTGCGCTGGCCTACGAAAAAGGCACGGTGAGCCTGATCGAAGTGCTCAACGCCGACGACAGCCTGCTACGCGCCTCCGACGCGCAAGTGCAGGCGCGTACCGACGCGGCGCGCAGCGCGGTTGCGACCTTCAAGGCGCTGGGCGGCGGTTGGCAGGCCGGCGGTGCGGGTCCTGCTGCGATCGCTGTCGCCGTGGACAGCAACCGTCACCAAGACGACACGACAGCAACTAAGTGAATGACACGCCACGCTGACGTTGATGGGCGTCTGCGCAGGTGGCACGCCACCGCTACCGATGTCGCCGGCTACACGCAACCGCAAGAGCTGGCCGACAGGGTCAGCAAACGGCTTGTCAGCCGCGCTCAATCGGCATGGAAGCGCACGCCTGCATTAATCTTGCATTGATACGCCAGCACCGGCCCGCGTTGCTGCAGGCCCGGCAAGTCGTACATGTAGGTGGTGAAGCGCAGCGTGTCATCCGGGCGCAGCTGGTAGCGCATGAATTGCTGGATCGGCTTGCCGTCGTTGGCCACGGTAAAATGCGCATCGGAAAAGGCCACGGTACCGTCGGCGGTGATGCGATAGGCGTCGATGTGGCGGCCGCCGCGGGTCTGCGTGGCCGGCGTGCCTTCTTCGGGCGTGCAACGTGCAAGGTCGGTGCTCACACTGACGTCGTAGCCGGCGTCCAGGGCAGCGAGAACTTCGGCGCGGTTGTTCAGCGATTCGGTGGCCAGGGCAGGCAGCGCACACGCGCACAGCGTGGCGAACAGTGCGGCAGGAACAAGACGTGGCATGGCGGACTCCAGGCGGGGAAATGGATGCGACGGCCTGGGCTTGCATGCGCCCAGGACCGCCAACATGACCCAGTTCGGCCTGCATGAGCGCGCGGCACTACGCATCGCGCGGCATGAGTGCGCTCGCCGGCGGACGCCGCGCACAGATCCAGAGGCCGGCCATCACTGCGCATGCGCGGGCGGCGCGATGCGCAGGTCAAGATCGTCAAAGATCTCGTCAATTGCCGCACTTACAACCGCGCATTGACCTCGCGCGGCACGTGCTCGGGCGTGGGCTGTAACGCCGGCGTTGCGCCCAGCAACAAGCGGTCGGCCAATGCACGCGTGGCCACGCGCAACTCGGGCACGGCGGTGATTTCCCAGTAACGCCCCCGCAAGAGCGGCCCGACGCAATACAGTCCCGGCACGATCTGACCGGCGCTGTCGCGGACGCGCAACTGCGCATCGGTGTCCACGCCCAGGCCCAAGGGATCGGCCCGCAACAGACCGGCTTCGCGCATGCCGGCGATCAAGGGATCGCTGGTGCGATCGATGTCGGTATCCAGCCCGGTAGCGCGAATTACCGCATCGTAATGACCGGTCTGCGCGTCGGCAGCACCACGCGGGCGGATCACCGCCTCCACGCCATCTGGCACCCAGCGCGCCCGCAGCAAGCGCGCAGAGACAATCTGCAACTGGCCCGATGCCTGCAGTTGCGCCAGCTGTTCGGCCGCACCGGGCGCCACGCGATGGCGCGCCACTTCCCAGTACGGGCGCAGGTGCCGCAAAAAGCGTGCACGCTGGGGAAGTTCCAGGCGCTGCCACAGCGGCTGCAGATGCGGGCGCAGCGCATCCACCACGCGACGCCAATCGTCGACCACCGCACTGAGCTGACGCACTCCGCGCAGCAGGCCACGCAGGTCGGCGTCCTTGAGCGCACGCTGCAGATGCGGCGGCAATTCCAATGGCGCGCCGGGCTGGCGCAGATGCGCCTGCGGTGCCAGTCCGCGCCGCGAAATCGCCAGCAGGCGGCCGCGATGCCCTCGTGTGTGCAAGGTCAGCGCCACGTCCACCATGGTCAACCCGGTACCGACGATCAGCACATCGTCGTCCGGCGACAGCCGCGCCAATGCGTTGCCCTGCCACGGCCACCCGATGTAACGCGGATGCACGCTCAAGCGCGGGCCGATACCCGCCAGCGCCTGCGGTTGCAGTGCGCCGACCGCCAGCACCACGCGATCGCTCTGGAAGGCATCGCCATTGGCCAGAAACACGCGGAACCCCTTGCGCACGCGCTCCACCGCCACCGCTTCCTGCGACAGCCGCATGACCGACGCCTGCGCACTGCTCACTGCTGCATCCAGTTCGCTGCGCAGATAGTCGCCGTACGCCAGCCGCGGCAGGAATTCCAGCCGCCCGCTCTCGCCCAGGTGCAGCGTATCGGCAAAGGCACCGGGCGCCTGTGCGTCGATGCCCAGGTCCTTGGCACGCACGTTGAGCAGATGCTCTGGCCGCGCTGCGCCGTAGGCGATCCCGCTGCCAAAGGTCTCGGCCACGCCGACCAGGGTGATGCGTACCTGCGCATCGGCCGTCTGCGCCAGCGCACGGACCAGCGCGGTGCCGCAGAAGCCGGCGCCGATCACGGTGATATGGGTTTCCATGTGCAAATCCCGCTGAATGACCCGCACGTTGTGCCCGCAGCGCGCCGCCGATGTGTAAACGTTTGGTTAGCGCCGAGCAAGCAAAAACGCATGAGCTGATCGCCGGCAGTGATGAGGCAGGCGGGGCATGCAACGCCATCGTCCATGGCAGCGATATGACAGCGGTCGCCACCGTACGTGGTGATGCCGCGTGCGTTGCGCATGTCTGTTTTCTGCGGCGCTGCGCAATGCGGCGATGCAAACGGCTGAGGCCAATGGTCCGGTGCAGCGCAAACATGCAGGGCGATCGTCGTCCGTGCCGCACTTGCGATACGCGTGGCGACCCCGTGGCGCGCGGCTATCGGATAATACGGCCATCCAAACCGAGCAGCCGCCATGTCAAACACCGCAGTTCGTCCGCAACGCGTGCTGATCGCTGGCGGCAGCCGTGGCATTGGCCTGGCGATCGCAGAAGGCTTCGTGCGTCATGGCGCGCAGGTTTCGATCTGCGCACGCAATGCCGCCGGTCTTGCACACGCAGCAGACGCACTGGCAGCGCATGGCACCCCGGTGCATACACTGCCTTGCGACCTGGCAGACGCCACGCAGATCGATGCCTACGTGCACGCTGCAGCACAGGCGCTGGACGGCCTGGACGTGGTCATCAACAACGCCTCCGGCTTTGGCCATGGCAACGACGATGCAAGCTGGCAGGCGGGCCTGGATGTCGACCTGATGGCCGCAGTGCGCTGCAACCGCGCCGCGTTGCCGTATTTGCGCAGCAGCGCGGCTGCGGTGATCCTCAACATCAGTTCGATCAATGCGCAACGCCCCACCCCGCGCGCGATCGCCTATTCCACCGCCAAGGCCGCGCTCAATTACTACACCACCACCCTGGCTGCAGAGTTGGCGCGCGAGCGCATCCGCGTCAATGCGATCTCGCCTGGCTCGATCGAATTTCCAGATGGTCTGTGGGACAAACGCAGCCGCGCGGAGCCGGAGCTCTACGCACGCATCCGCGACAGCATCCCGTTCGGTGGCTTCGGACAGGTGCAGCATGTTGCCGATGCCGCGTTGTTTCTGGCATCGCCACAGGCAAGCTGGATCACCGGGCAAGTGTTGGCCGTGGATGGCGGGCAGTCGTTGGGCGTGTAAGCACCATCCCTGCTGACGGAGATACCGATCGGCTGCTCGCAGACTCGTAGGAGCGTGCCTGCGCGCGACCCAGCTGCATCGGTAACGCGTCCTCGCGCGCAGGCACGCTCGACGACACGGTGGCGTTTCGCCCGTATCCGATGTTCCCACGCCGAAGCGACGAGACCGCGTTAGCCAGCCAACTCCGCCGCCTCGATGCTGTGCTCGCCCCGTGCCGGTGCCAGCGCAGCAGACACCATCGCCGCGGCAATCCGTTCGGCCGGATTGATGCGGAACCGGCGCGGCAGGAGCGGGCCGAGCGCGCCAAGGACGACGCTGCCGATGTGCTCGCCGGTGCGGCGCTCTTCGCGTTCGCCGCCGATCAGGCCGGGGCGCACGAAGGTGAGCGAGGGGAAACCAATCTGGCGCAGATCGCGCTCCAGTTCGCCCTTGACGCGGCTGTAGAAAATGCGCGACTGCGCGTTGGCGCCGGCCGCCGAGTTCAGCACGAACACCGAGGTACCTTGTGCGCAGGCGGCGCGCGCGATGGCGAGCGGGTAATCGTGGTCGATACGATAGAACGCATCGCGCGAGCCGGCCTGTTTCATCGTGCTCCCCAACGCACAGATGGCCGCTTCCATGCGCGGTGCCGTCCAGTGCTCGAGCCGCTCGAAGTCGATCACCTGATTGCGCAACTTGGGATGGATCTGCGCCAGCGGCCGCCGCGTCATCGCCACTACGCCGGTGCACCGCGTATCGCCCAGCAATTGCTGCAGCACGTGCCTGCCGACCAGGCCGGTCGCCCCTGCCAACAAGACATCCATCAGGCCATCCTCGCCATCAGCGCGCTCCTTCGGAGACGATCCGCGCACTGCTGACAATGCGATCGCGCTCCACCGCCAATAGCGTCAGCGAATGCGCCGGGGCCTTCCATTCGCTGCCACCGGCCACCACACGGCCGCCGTGGCGCGCGGTGTCCACCAGCACGCGCCAATGTTCGTCATGCATGGCCGGCAGCGTAAACGACACCGCGGTAGAGGCGGCATTGATCAGCATCAGCAAGGTCACGTTGGCGGCAATCTCGCGCAGGCCGGTGGTCGGCGAGCGGCCATCCAGACGCAGCATCAACGCGCGCGCTTCCGGGTCGTGCCAGGCGGCTTCATCCATCTCGGTGCCGTTGGGCGCCAGCCAGGTCAGATCCTTCAGGCCCAGCGCCTCGTCGAACTTGCCGTCGAAGAAACGCGCGCGATGCAACAGCGGGTAGCGCTGCCGAATACGAATCAACCGGCGCACGAATGCGGCCTGGTCGGCGGCGGCGGCCTTGGTGGCAGCGGTCCAGTCGATCCAGGTCAACTCGTTGTCCTGGCAATACGCGTTGTTGTTGCCGTTCTGGCTGTGGCCGAACTCATCGCCGGCCAGCAGCATCGGCGTGCCCTGCGACAACAGCAAGGTGGCGAGCAGGTTGCGCATCTGCTGGCGACGCAGCTGCTTGATCGCCGGGTCGTTGGTCTCGCCTTCCACGCCATAGTTAGAAGAGATGTTGTGGTCGCTGCCGTCCCTGCCGTCTTCGCCATTAGCGAGGTTGTGCTTGGTTTCGTAGCTGACCAGATCACGCAGGGTGAAGCCGTCATGCGCAGTGACGAAATTGACCGATGCGGTGGGGCGGCGGCCGCTGTGATTGAACAGGTCCGCAGAGCCGGTGAGGCGCGTGGCCAACTCGGCCAGCTGGCCGCTGTCGCCGCGCCAGAACGCGCGCACGTTGTCGCGGAACTTGTCGTTCCATTCCACCCAGCCGGGCGGGAAATTGCCCACCTGATAACCGCCGGGGCCGATATCCCACGGCTCGGCGATCAGCTTGGTCTGGCTGAGCACCGGATCCTGGCGCACCGCATCCAGGAAACTGCCGGACGGATCGAAGCCATAGCGTTCGCGGCCCAGGATGCTGGCCAGATCGAAACGGAAGCCGTCCACGTGCATTTCCTGCACCCAGTAACGCAGCGAATCCATCACCATGCGCAGCGCGCCGACATTGGTGAGGTCGAAGGTGTTACCGGTGCCGGTGTCGTTGATGTAGAAGCGGCGATCGTCGGCCAGGCGGTAATAGCTGGCGTTGTCGATACCCTTGAACGAGAGCGTGGGCCCGAGCTCGTTGCCTTCGGCGGTGTGGTTGTAGACCACGTCCAGCAGCACTTCCAGGCCGGCGTGGTGCAGGCGCGCCACCATCTGCTTGAACTCGGCCACCGTGCGCGTGGACATGTAACGCGCCTGCGGGGCAAAAAAGCCCAGCGTGTTGTAGCCCCAGTAATTGCGCAGGCCTTTTTCCAGCAGATATTGATCGTCCACGAACGCATGCACCGGCAGCAATTCCACGGCGGTGACGCCGAGCGAACTGATGTGGTCGATCAATTCGTCGGTCTTCAGCGCCGAAAAGGTGCCGCGCTCTTCCGGTGGCACCGCCGGATGCAGCATGCTCAGCCCGCGCACGTGCGCTTCGTAGATCACCGTGCGGTTCCAGGGCGTCTGCGGCGGGCGGTCCTGGCCCCAGGTGAAGGCCGGGTCGATCACGGCGGATTTGGGCATGAACGCGGCGCTGTCGCGGCGGTCGAAGCTCAGGTCCTTGTCGCGATGGCCGATGATGTAGCCGAACAGGTGCGGCGCCCATTTGAGTTCGCCAACGATCTGCTTGGCGTACGGGTCCAGCAGCAGTTTATTGTGGTTGAAACGGTGCCCGGCATCGGGCGCATATGGCCCGTGCACGCGGTAGCCATACAACTGGCCGGGCCGTGCGTCGGGCAGATAACCGTGCCAGACCTCGTCGGTGTATTCGGGGAGCGCAATGCGCTCCTGTTCGCGGCCACGTTCGTCGAACAGGCACAGCTCCACCCGGGTGGCATTGCGCGAATACAGCGCGAAGTTGACGCCCAACCCATCCCAGGTGGCACCGAGTGGGTTGGGACGGCCTTCGCGAATGCGCGAGCGCTGGGTGAACTTGCGAGTGGCCATCGGTGACTCCTTAGAACGGTGAACGCAAACGGTGCGCGATTTTGCACTGGCGGTGCAGTCCGCAGCACACGGGCCGGCGCGCAGCAGGCCGGCCCATGCACGCTGCCAGACGCGCCGTTACTGGCGTGCAGCGATCGGGGTGGCCGCGTATTCGGCGGCCTGTTCGGCGGCGCGCTCCTCGGCCTCCACCAACCGCTCGGCCATGGCCCAATGGCGGTCCGCGTGCCCGTCCGGGCGGCCCTCTGCCTCCCAAATCTCCCGTGCCAACTGGGCAAGCCGCGCCTGCCGTTCCATGTCATTCATTGCGTACGTTTCTCTCAGGGGTCAATTTTCTTGGGACAACAACACTGCCACCGGCGCACGTGCAAACAGCGTAGATAGCGCCACGCGGCCGCGCTGCGACTGCAGCGTGCTGCCATCGAGCACATTACGGTATGTGCCCTCGCCCAATGCCAACGACGCCTGACCCCAGGTGGCAGGCGCCACCAGCAACGGCAGATCGCCCTCGCCCTCGACGCCGGCGCCCAGCCGCGTGACGGCCACCACCAGCGACTGACCGCGATACTGGCGACGGAATGCCAGCACCTGCGCATCGCCGCTGACCGCCACGTTCAAGGGTTGGTAGTCGCCCTTCGCAAATAGCGCTGGAAATTCGCGGCGCAACTGCAGCAACAGCGCCGTCAGGCGCGCCTTGACCGCGCCATCGCGCCAGCTGCGCAGCAACCCGGAGAAGTCGCGCGCCTGCTGCAGCCACTGCTGGCGCTGGACGTAATCCACCGGACGGCGGTTGTCCGGATCCACCAGCGACAGATCCCAGCCTTCGGTCCCCTGGTACAGGTCGGGCACGCCGGGCACGGTCAGGCGCAAGGTGGTTTGCACCAGGCTGTTGCGCGCGCCGGCGGCGGCGATGTAGCTGCTTGCGCGCAGCAGCGCGCGCCGCAGCGGCAGCCCGGCGCGACTGCACAGCACCTGCTCCACGGTGGCCTGCACGGCGTGCTCATAGGCCGGCGAGCCGTCGGTCCAGCTGGTGTGCAGCTTGGCTTCGCGCACCGCCTTGAGCAGCCATTGCGCGATGCGCTCGGCGTAGCCGGCAAGCGGCTCGGTCTGGTCGGCGCCCAGGCCGATCGGCCACGCCGCCACCAGGGTCTGCCACAGCATCTGCTGGTCGCCCCCGGCCAGGGCCGGCGATTCCAGCGCGTCGGCCAGCGCATCGAACTGGGCGCTCTGCTCGACCCACCAGCGCGGTTGCTCGGACAACACCGCCAGCCGCATGCGCAGGTCTTCGCCACGCTTGTGGTCGTGGGTGGCGGTGGCCAGCAACGCGCGCGGGTAATGCTTGGCGCGCTCGAGATTCTGCGCGTGGAACTCGGCCGCTTCGTTGGCGAAATGGGTCGGGTGGCTGCCGACCTCGTTGCGCGACAGCAGCACGCCGTGCCGGTAGAACGCGGTGTCCTCCACCGACTTGGCATTGAGCGGTGCGGACAGCTGCTCCACGCGACGGCGCAGGATGCGCCGCAAGGCGATCTGCGCACGGTCTGCGCCGGCATCGTCGAGCAACCACCGCTCGATCGCATCCACGGCCGCCACGATCGATTCCGGCATCCCCTCGCGCGCCTTTGCGGCGGTAGCGCGCAAACGCTCCGCTTCGCTGCCGGTGATGCCCTTGGCGCCGGCATAGGTGCGGTACACCGGGAACCAGCGCAGCAGCACGCACAAGCCGCGCGCCAGCATCTGCGGGCTGAACTCGCGCGTGGGCGGATCCAGCCGCGCCAACGCCGACAACGCACCCACGGCGCGATTGAATTCGCTCTGCAGCGGGCCACGCAGGATTTCGTCACGGGCGGTGCGTTCTTCCTGCGCGAAATCGCCGCTGCGCCCGCTCACCTTCTGCCAGGCACGCGCCAATGGCCGGAAGCCGGCCGCATCGTGCAGCACGCCGCCCACCTGGTCCATGAAGTCGTAACCGGTGGTGCCATCGCACGGCCAGTCGGCCGGCAGGTGCTCGCCCGGTGCGAGGATCTTTTCCAGGTACAGGCCCAGCGTGCCGGGCTTGAGCCCACGCGTGCGGCCGGCCGCATCCAGCCGGCTGCGCAGCTTGCGCACATAGCCGGTGGGGTCGGTCAGCCCGTCCACGTGGTCGATGCGCAAGCCGTCCAGATGGCCTTCGGCCACCAGCCGCAGCGGCAAGGCGTGCACCGCGTCGAACACCGCCGGCAATTCCACCCGCAAGGCCACCAGCGAGGTGATATCGAAGAAGCGGCGGTAGTTGAGCATGTCGTTGCCCACGCGCCACCAGTTCAGGCGATACGGCTGGCGTTCGATCAACTTGTGCAGGCGGCCGTCGCCGCGTTTGGCGCCGTCGTTGTAGTCGCGCAGCCACTGCGCACGTGCGCCCTTTTCGGGGATGTCCAGCGTCTGCGGACGAATCGGGTAACGCTGGTCGTAATGCGCCAACGCCGCGCTGCCGTCGTCTTCGATCACCAGCGTGATCAGGCCTTCGGCCAGCGCTGTCGCATACGGGCGGTCCAGGACTGCCAGCCACAGCTTGCCGTCGCGCCCGGGCGCGCGCCAATCGATGTCGAACCAGTCGGCGTGCCTGGCACTGCGGCCATTGCGCAGCACATCCCACCACCACGCGTTCTGCGCATGCGTGGCCATGTGGTTGGGCACGATGTCGGCGATCAGACCCATGCCGTGTTCGCGCGCGGCCTGCGAGAGCGCCACCAGGGCGTCTTCGCCGCCGAGTTCGGGATTGACCACGGTGGGGTCGATGTTGTCGTAGCCGTGGGTGGAGCCCGGCACGGCCGTGCCGATCGGCGACAGGTACAGGTGACTGATACCCAGGCCTGCGTAGTACGGCACCTGCGCGAGCGCATCGTGCAGGGTGAAGCCGGCATGCAGCTGCAGGCGGGCGGTGGCGCGGAGATCGATCATGGATGCGGTTCCGAAACGGCCGCGACGCGACGCGCCTCGGCAAAGCCGTGCAGCGCCGAATGCAGGCGCGCATGCGGCAAGGGATCGGGCAGGCGTCGACGCCAGTTGGGATGCACTTCGACGGTGCCCGGCAGGTTGGGTTGTTCGTCCAGGGCCAGCGCGTCTTCCACCGGCAACAAGGCCAGCGGCGAGACACTGGTGGCGGTGAAGCGCAATGCGCCCAGCAGCGGGTCGTGCGCACTGCTCAGGCCGGCAAGTTCGACAGCGGCATCCAGCCGTGCCACGTCCTTGTTGCGCGCGGCGGCATCGTCGCTGGCCTGCGCGGGCTGGATCAATTCCAGCTTGCGCCGCCATTCGATATCGCGGCCGGTGCGCCAGCCGGTGAGCGTGGGCAGGTCGTGCGTGGTGGTGGTGGCGATCGCATCCGGCCGCCACAGCGCCGGCGAGACGAATGCGCCATCGTCGTCGCGGGTGAACATCAACACGTCGATGCCCATCACTCCACGCTGCGAGAGTTCTTCGCGGATGCCCGGCGGCACCACGCCCAGGTCCTCGCCGATGACGATCGCCCGGTGCCGCCACGATTCCAGCGCCAGCAGGTTGAGCAGATCGTGCAACGGGTAGGCCAGATACGCACCTTCATTGGAACTGGCACCATCGGGGACCACCCATAGCCGCATCAGGCCCAGGATGTGGTCGATGCGGATGCCGCCGCGGTCGCGCAGCACCGCACGCAGCAGCGCGATATACGGCGCGTAGCCGCTGCGCCGCAGCGCCGTGGGCGAATACGCCCCGATGCCCCAATGCTGGCCATCGGCATTGAAGGCATCCGGCGGCGCGCCCAGCACCAGCCCGCGCAATACGGTGTCGGCCGCCGCTGCGGCTTCGGCGCCGTTGGGGTCGAAGCCCACCGCCAGATCGGCGATCAAACCGATCTTCATGCCGCGCTCGTGCGCCTCGCGCTGCGCATCGGACCAGCTGCGCGCCGCCAGCCATTGCGTGAACACATGCAGCTGCGGATCGTTGTCGCCGAAATCCTGCGCAGCAAAGCGTGCAAAGCCCTCCAGCGCCGCGCCGCCTGCGTTGCGGAAGGCGACCAGATCGGCATGATCGGGCGAAACGCGCGTGTACAACTGGCGCAGCAATTCCCACTTGGCGTGCGCCGAGGCCTGCCAATCGATCAATGCAGCGTTATGCAAGCCATCGAAACGTTCGCGCAGGCCGGGCACCGCGTTGATGGCATCCAGCGCCAGTTCGCCCAGGATGCGCACCGGCGCGGCATGCAAGGGATCGAGAAAGCGCCGATCGCTGGGCGAATACGGGCTGTAGCCGCCGCTCACCGGGCGCGCGGCGTGCACCGGACTCAATGCCAGGGCGTCGGCGCCGGCCAAGGCCGCGTGCCGCAACCATTCCACCGTGCCGGCGGCATCGCCGATACCGCCGTCATCCAGGCTGCGTGCCGAATACACCTGCAGCGCCATGCCCCAGGCACGCGGCGATGGCTGGCCACAGGCATCGGCCACACTGAAGCAACGTGGCGGCGCCACGGCCACCTGCTGGGTAATCGCGCCGATCTGCAGCGTCCAGTAACCGAAACGCTGCGGCGCGCGCAGGCGCCCTTGCGCATCGGCACGCACGTCTTCGCTGGCGCCGCTGTCGTCGCTCCAGCGGCCACTGGCGTGTGCCGCCACGCGCAACGGCAGCGGCTGACCCACCTGCACCGTCAGCAGCGGCGCCGGCTCGTCGGCCTGCGCCTGGCAGCGGCGCAGGCTGTCGGCGCGCTGCGCCGCGGTGGCGGCCGGCAGTTCCAGCGCGCTGAGCACCGCATGCACCGATTGCTCGGAGACCTGCCGCGGCTGGTCGCTGGCATCCACCCAATCCACCATCACCCCGGCCGCGGCGGCCAGGGTGTTGAGATCATCCCCGCCCGGATCGCGCGTACTCATGCCTGCGCCTCGTGCCAGGCGATGAAGCCATCGACCGGTAGTTCCCGCGCATCGGCAGCCACGTTTTCGACATGCGCCACGCGTCCGCGCAGCGGCGGCAACGGCACCGGCTGGGTGCCGACATTGAAGGCGATATGCCACAGCCCGCCCGGCAGCTCCCAGGTGGCGGCCACCGCGCCATCGGCAAGCACGCTGGCACGCACGGCGCGCGCCTGCGCCAGGCCCGGCACCAGCCACTGACGACGCACGTCCAGCAGCGCCGTGAACCAGCTTGCCCACTGCGCGCCGTCGCCATGCACGGCATCGGCGATCGGCGCACGCGATGCCGCGAACGTGGCATGGCTGTTCGGATCGGGAATGGTGGCGCGCTGGGCTTCATCGGCAAACGCGGCGAAGTGCGCGAACTCCTTGCGGCGGCCTTCGCGCACCGCATCGTCCAACGGTGGGCCGAAGTCGGTGAAGAACAGGAACGGTTGCTTGGCGCCCCACGGTTCGCCCATGAAAAACAGCGGAATCATCGGCGTCAATGCGGTCAGCGCCAACGCCGCGCGCAAGCGTTGCGGCGACACCAGCACGCTCAGCCGCTCGCCGCGGGCGCGGTTGCCGATCTGGTCGTGATTCTGCGCAAACACCACGAATTTGTGCGGCGGCAAGGCGCCACTGGGTTCGCCCCGCACATGCCCGCGCGGGTCCGGCTCGCCCTGATAGGCGAACCCTTCGCCCAGCACGCGCGCCAGGTGCTCGGTCGGCTTGTCGGCGAACGCGGCGTAATAGCCTTCCTCTTCGCCAGTGAGCAGCACATGCAGCGCGTTATGGAAGTCGTCGTCCCACTGCGCGGTATAGCCACGCTGCAGTTGCGAGGCCTGATTGGCCTCGTTTTCCAGCACCAGATGCACATGCCGCCCGGCCGGCAGGCTGGCCTCGACGGTCTCGCGCAAGGTATCCAGGAACGCGTTGGGCGATATCGCATGCACCGCATCCAGGCGCAGGCCGTCGAAACCGTATTCGTGCAGCCACATCAGCGCGTTGTCGAGAAAATACCGCTGCACCGGCGGCTTGCGGAAATCGATCGCTGCGCCCCATGGGGTGGGCTTGTCCTCGTTGAAGAACGGCGCAGCATAGCTGTGCAGGTAATTGCCGTCCGGGCCGAAGTGGTTGTAGACCACGTCCAGCAACACCATCAGGCCATGCCCGTGCGCGGCATCGATCAGCGCCTTCAGTTCGTCCGGTGTGCCATACGCCTCCACCGGTGCATACGGCAGCACGCCGTCGTAGCCCCAGTTATGCGCGCCGGGAAACGCGCTCAACGGCATCAGTTCGATGGCGGTGATGCCCATCGCCGCCAGCTGCGGCAGTTGCGCCTGCACACCGGCATAGCCGCCGCAGGTGCCGACATGCACTTCGTAGATCACTGCCTCGTCCCACGGCCGTCCCTGCCACTGGGCGTTTTGCCAGGCATAGCCGTCGGTCGGCTGTACCGCGCTGGGGCCGTGCACGCCTTCGGGCTGCCAGCGCGAGGCCGGGTCCGGGACCGGCTCAGCGCCGTCGACGCTATAGCGGTAACGCGCATTGGCAGCGCAGTCGATGACGGCGCTGAAAAAACCGTCCTGTCCCGCCTGCAGCGCGCGGCGCGCGCCGTCGTCGAAGACCACGTCCACGCTCTTGGCTGCTGGAGCCCAGAGCGCAAAGCGCACCTGTCCCTCACCCGCCGGCCAGGCGCCCCAGGCCGGTGTGATTGCATTGCGCTGGTTCATCGTTATTTCTCCGCTTGCAGATAGATCGTGGCCAGCGGCGGTAGGGTCAGGCGCAGACGTTGCGCATGCCCATGCATGCCCACCGGCTCGGTCGCCAGGCGACCGCTGTTGCCGAGGTTGCTGCCGCCGTAATGGGCACTGTCGGTGTTGAGGATCTCGCGCCAGAGGCCAGCACGCGGCACCCCCACGTGATAGTCGTGATGCGGTTGCGGGGTGAGGTTGCTCACTGCCAGCAACGGTGCGCCGCCGGCAGGATCGTGGCGGACGAACGCCAGCACGCTGTTGCGCGCATCGTCGGCCACGCTCCAGTCGAAGCCGTCGGCGCGATGGCTGCCGCGATACAGCGCCGGCGTGCGGCGCAGTGCGGCGTTGAGATCGCCCACCAGTTGCTGCATGCCACGATGGCGCGCGCCGTCCAGCAGATGCCAGTCCAGCGACTGGTCGTGATTCCAGTCGGCCCATTGGCCGAACTCGGCGCCCATGAACAGCAGTTTGTCGCCCGGGTGCGCCCACATCAGCGCCAGGTAGGCGCGCAGGTTGGCGAAGCGGCGCCAGTCATCGCCCGGCATCTGCCCGAGCAGGCCCCCGGTGCCGTGCACCACTTCATCGTGCGAGAGCGGCAACACGAAGCGTTCGTCGAAGGCGTACACCAGCCCGAAGGTGAGCTGGCTATGGTGCTGCGCACGTTCGGCCGGATCGCGCTGCATGTAGCCCAGCGTGTCGTGCATCCAGCCCATGTTCCATTTGTGGGTGAAGCCCAGGCCGCCATCGCTGATCGCGGCGGTCACGCCCGGCCAGGCGGTGGATTCTTCGGCAATGGTGAGCACGCCGGGGAACTGGGTGGCGATTTCGCGGTTGAGCTGGCGCAGGAACGCGACCGCCTCCAGGTTCTCGCGGCCGCCATGCGCATTGGGCACCCACTCGCCTTCGGCGCGGCCGTAGTCGCGATACAGCATCGAGGCCACCGCATCCACGCGCAGGCCGTCGAGGTGGTAATGCTCGATCCATTCCAGCGCGCTGCCCAGCAGGTAAGCGGTCACTTCCGGCCGACCGTAGTTGTAGATCAGCGTATTCCAGTCGCGATGCATGCCTTCGCGCGGGTCGGCATGCTCGTACAGCGCGGCGCCGTCGAACTGGGCCAGGCCGTGCGCGTCATCGGGAAAGTGCGCGCTGACCCAATCCAGGATCACGCCGATCCCGGCGCGGTGACAGGCATCGACGAACTGCGCAAAGCCGTCCGGGCTGCCATGGCGCGCGGTGGGCGCATACAGGCCCAGCGGCTGATAGCCCCAGGAACCGCCGAACGGGTGTTCGGTGATCGGCAGCAATTCGATATGCGTGAAGCCGAGCTGCTGTACGTAAGGAATCAACTGCTCGGCCAGCGTTGGCCAGTCCAGCGGTTGGTTGTGTCCGTCGCGGCGCCAGGAGGCGGCATGCACCTCGTAGATCGACAGCGGCGCCGGCACGGCGCCGGGGTCGCGGTTGGCCATCCAGGCCGCATCGGTCCAGGCGAATGCGGCGGCGCTGGGCACCACCGAAGCGGTTGCCGGCGGCAATTCGGTTTGCCGGGCCACCGGGTCGGCCTTGAGCAGCACCCGCCCATCGGCTGCGGTGACGGCATATTTGTACCGGGCGCCGGCTTCCACGCGCGGCAGGAAGAGTTCCCAAAAGCCACCGATGCGCTGCCGCATCGGATGCCGCCGCACGTCCCAGCCGTTGAAGTCGCCAACCACCGCCACGCGTTGGGCATGGGGTGCCCACACCGCAAAGCGCACGCCCGGCACATCGCCACAGTGGACATGCTGCGCGCCCAGCGCACGACGCACGGCCTGGCCATCGCCGGCAGCGATCTGCAGCAACAGCGATTCGTCCAACGTGGCCGCGAACGCGTACGGGTCTTCGACCTCCTGCACCCTGTCTGGCCACACGATGCGCAGCCGGTACGGCCCATCGGCCGCCAGGATGCCTTCGAAGACGCCATCGATGGCGCTGGCCTGCATGCGCGCGAGCAGCTTGCCGCGCGGGTCGATCAAGCCCATCGCCTCGGCGCCCGGTGCCAACACGCGCACCTGACGGCGGCCCTCGGCCAGCGGTTTCGGTCCAAGCACCGCAAAGGCATCGGCCGGCAAGCCGTTGGCCAGGGCTTGCAGGGTCTGCGACGTTTCCGAGATCCCTTCCGTGGTCATGCCGTCTGCTTCCGTGCGCTGCTCCTGCCCGCCCTGCCGTTCGCTCATGACACCGTCGCGAGCGCGGGCGCGGTTGCGGCGGTGTGTTCGTAGAGCGAGAGGTATTTCTTGCCTGCCACGTCCCAACCGCTGGGACGCAACATGGCCGCGCGCCGCATCGCAGACAGCAGGCTGGGCAGGCGGAAGGTGCGGAAGGCGCGCTCCAGGCAGCGGCGCAGCGCTTCGACGCTGGCGTGCTGGAACAGGAAGCCGGTCACGCCATCGTCCACGGTGTCGATCAGCCCGCCGGTCGCATGCGCGATTGGCAGGCAGCCGAAGCGCTGCGCATACATCTGGCTCAGGCCGCAGGGCTCGAAGCGCGAGGGCATCAGCAGGAAGTCGGCACCGGCGAACATGCGCCGCGCCAGGCCTTCCTCGAAGCCGATGAAGGCGCCCACCTGACCGGGATAGCGCCTGGTCAGCTCGGCCACCTGCCGTTCGATCTCCGGCTCGCCGCCGCCGATCACCGCGATCTGGCCGCCAGCGGCCACGATCTGCGGGGCCACCTCGCAAATCAGGTCCAGGCCTTTCTGATGCACCAGCCGCGACACCACCGCAAACAGCGGGCCGGTGCTCTCGCGCAGCCCGAATGCCTTGCGCACCTGCGCTGCGTTGGCCTGCCGGCCCTGCCACTGGTTCACGCTGAAGTGCGAATCCAGGTATTCATCGGTGCGCGGATCCCAGCTGGCGTCGATGCCGTTGACGATGCCGGTGAGCGCGCCCTTGGCAGCGCGACCGGCCAACAGCCGGTCCAGGCCGCAGCCCTGTGCCGGGCCGGTGATCTGCTTGGCGTAGCTGACGCTGACCGTGTTGACGTGGTCGGCATTGACGATGCCGCCGCGCAGGAACGACATCTGCCCATAGAACTCCAGCTCGGCCACCCGCTCGGCAGGGATGCCCAGCGCGGCGGCCATCGAATACGGCACCAGGCCCTGGTAGGCCAGGTTATGGATGGTCAGCAGGCACGGCGTGGTGCCGCCGGACCAGCGCACATAGCCGGCCGCCAGCGCGCAGGGCCAGTCGTTGAGATGCAGCAGGCGCGGTTTCCAGCCCAGGCCGGCGTGGCCGGCCGCAATCTGCGCGGCGGCATGCGACAAGGTGGCAAAACGGATCGCGTTGTCCTCGAACTCCGAACCGCTGGTGCTCACATAGGGCGAGCCGTCGCGTTCGAACAATTCCTTGGACAGCAGGATGTAGATCGGCAGCCCGTCCGATTGCACGATGCGGCCGATGTCGCAGGCCGGCAGCGCGGCATGCGCCAACACGCGGCCCACGATCTCCACCTTGCCCGCACGCTCGAGCACGGCGCGGTAGCCAGGGATCAGCACGCGTACGTCGTAGCGGTGGCGCAGCGCGCGCGGCAACGCGGCCGCCACATCGCCCAACCCGCCGGCCTTGATGAAGTCCGCCATTTCCGACACCACGAACAAAGCACCGCGCGTGTCTGCCAACGAGACCGGCAAGCGCTCGTGGTGACGGATGAAGCGGCCACGCGCATCGCGCGGGCGCCCGCTCTTCTTCAGAGTCGGGAGCAGCGTACTGCGCTCTAAGCGTGCGGTAGTAGCGTGAAGCGGCATCATGGCAACCATCGAAACATCCGTCGTAATGTGGGTGGAGACGGAAAAACGGCGAAGCGAAAACCGCCGTCTGCCGATTCAGCCAGACGACTTGCTACGAGTGAGGAGCGTGGGCAACGCGCGTACTCCACGTCGCCCTTGCAGAGGAATCTACACCCCGACCAAATAAAATATGCGTGAACACGTGCTGACTTTTCTGCGACAGCCCACATTCCTTTACGCGCAGTTGCGCACGCCTCAAGGCATAAGCGCCACATTGCAGTGCGATGACATCCCCGTCTCGGTGCGTTGCCCGTGACATGCACCGAATGCGGGAACTTGCGGCCGCGTTCGCCCTCATCCAGGTAACCGGTTCATCGATGCCTTGCTTCGCGCCTGGCGACCATGATTCGCGCCCGGCCTGCATGCCGTTGCCGCGCACTACGGCCCGGCTTGCTCAAGCGCCCCCTCCATGGGCCGATATCGAGCGTTAGCACAAGACCTCTCGAGACCGTGGCGCATGGCAGACCAGCCCGAACACCCAAGCCGCCCCCGTGGCGGGCTGCGCCGCCTGTTGCCCTGGGGCGGCACGGACACCGCGCGCCCTGCCGCTGCCCTGCCGACGGTGATCAATGGCGAGCGCAGCGGTCATGGCCTGGCCGCGCACCAGCTGGTGCCGGCCAAGGCCAAGTCCGGCGCGCACGATCCGGCCGCTGCCACTGCATTGCTGATACGGCTGTTCTCGCATGCCGCGCATCCCGAAGCGCTGCTGCTCGCGTTCGCCGAAGGCATCGCCAGCCTGCATGGCGAGCTCGGCGACATGGGCGTGCGCCTGAGCGCGGCGTACGCGGCCGGCGATTGGCCCGGCTATGGCCGTGCCTTGCGCCAGCTCATCGACAAATACATCCGCACCATCGATATCGGCGATTCGCTGGCCGAAGGCCGCACGGAAGCCGAGCAGCTGCGCGATCTGCTGCGCCACGCGCTGGGCAACGCCCTGGCCACGCTGTTGCAACGCAGCCCGGAGCTGGCCGAAGAGGCGCAAACGCTGGCATCGGCACTGCGCCACTGGCGCCCCGGACACGAGCTGATCACGCTGGAACAGCGCCTGCGCGAACTCAGCCACCAGATCGGCCTGCGCGCCGAAGATGCCAGCGAACAACAGAACCTGTTACTGGGCCTGTTCGACCTATTGCTGGAGAACGTCGGCGAACTCCTGGACGATCGCAGCTGGTTGCAGGGCCAGATCTCGGTGGTGCGGCAACTGATTTCCGGCCCGCTGGATGTCAGTTCCATCGAACAGGCACGCGGCACCCTGCGCGAGGTGACCTACAAGCAGGGTCTGCTCAAGCAGGGCATCGCCGAGTCCAAGACCGCCATGCGCGAAATGATGGTGTCCTTCGTCGACCGGCTGGACGGCATGGCCACCAGCACCGGGCAATACCACGACCGCGTTGCCGGCTATTCGCAGGCGATCGGCGAGGCGCGCGGCATCCCCGACCTCAACCGGCTGCTGCAGGACCTGCTGCAGGACACCGCCGGCGTGCAGGCACAGGCCCTGGCAGCGCGCGACGAACTGCTCGCGGCACGCCGGCAGGTGGAAGATTCCGAACAGCGCATCGCCTTGCTCGAACAGGAGCTCAGGGACGTCGCCGGCCTGGTGCGCGAAGACCAACTGACCGGCGCGCTCAACCGGCGCGGCTTCGAAGAATTGTTCCAGCGTGAAGCCGTGCGCACCCAGCGCAGTGGCCAGCCCCTATGCGTGGCAATGCTGGACCTGGACGACTTCCGCCGCCTCAACGAGACCCACGGCCATGCCGGTGGCGACGCCGCGCTGCGCCACACGGTGGAGGTGGCCAAGGCGGTGCTGCGCACCACCGATGCCATCGCCCGCTTCGGCGGCGAGGAATTCGTGCTGCTGCTGCCGGACTCGACCATCTTCGAAGCCAGCGCGGCAGTGATCCGCCTGCAACGTGCATTGTCGCAGCGCTCGCTGCTGCATGACGACGTGCGCGTGTTCATCAGCTTCAGCGCCGGCGTGGCGCTACGCGGGACCGACGAGACCCAGGACGAGGTCATCCGCCGCGCCGACCGCGCCATGTACGACGCCAAGGCGGCTGGCAAGAACCGGGTGATCAACGCCGATTAGCGGCCGTGATGAGTTGCCCCTGAAATCTTTTTTAAGGCTGTTCGAAGTCTTCCCCAATGATCCGGTCAGATAGAGCGACCTCTATCTCGCTAACGCCGGTGGCGACGTTCATCAGGTTGGTCAGGCGGTTGGCGCCGTCGTAGTAATACTCGTAGCTGGTATCCCCGGTGACGTGCGTGCGCAGATTGTCCTGCGCGTCGTAGGTATAGCGATGCGCGCCGGTGCCGCCGAAACTCGCCGATGCCGCTACCCGCAACCGGTCGCGCGTCGTACTCCATGGTGCGGCTGTAGGCATCGCCTCGGGTCTGGTCCAGGATGGCGCTGACATTGCCGTTGGGTCATGTTGGTACTGAGCTGCCGCCACTCTGGGCGACCTTGAGCATGTTGCTTGAAGAGCTCGTCGGCATATCGGGTAAAAAGCGGCCCAACTCCTGGGCTGCTTAATGGCCATGCTGTGGACAGATCAATACCGGAATTTATTTTTCCGAACTTACCGTCTTCACCCAGTCCTTAGATCGCGTTTACTTCGACACCCTTCAAGTTTAGGGCAGCCACGACAGGAGCAGACTTGCTTAACGTAGCCCTCAATCAATTTCTTATGAGTCTCACCCTTAAATTCCTCATTGCCAGATGATCCTCCCATTTATCATTAGCTTAAGTTATGCGTGATGTTCCTCGAGAGTCACCCGCCAATTCTTATTTTTATTCGTGGAATACCACTCGCTCCAAAATCACCTACTGCCTCTTCCTCCAGAAACAACCCTCAAATATTAGCTCCAGACTCGACATAATATTAAAGCAGAGTAACAGCCGACGATTTACTATGAAATATTATTATCCGCCCTTCGAAATAATGGAGCAGGATCCGCCCAGATCGAATTTGTGAGCATCCCTGTTGTTATACTCAAAAGATCTAGCCGAAGAATTATCGAACTCCGTTTCCAAATTTTCTGAGGCTACCACCCTATATATTCCTTTCTTAGAAAAAACAACAACCTCCCTTTTTATTCCCTCATTGTCCCACATATAGCCAGAGGCGGCAGAAGGATCAATAAAGATCATACCACCCTTCTGCAGTATACCCCGGCATAAAAATTCCTCACTTTTCATGAAAATAAATTTCTTATCTGGCGTAACCACCCCCACTTCAACTGCACTTAATCCATCAACATTAATCCTTATATCGTTAGACTCCAGAGAAGCTTTTCCCGATTTCCACTCCCTGCATCCAGCAGAACAAGCCAAAACAAGAAGTGCACAAAAGAAACTTCTAATTAATATTTTCATATTTCAATATTCCACATGAGTGTGAGGGGGTATTCCCTCCCTTAAAACATTTGTAGCGCCCGAATCATAGGCTGACTGTTGCAAAATCAACTTCTCATTTCCGGTCATATCACGATCTCTGAAATCCGCACCCGTTCCCTTCAAATGCTTTGATATATATACCCCCGAGTTAACCTGCTTTTGAATTTCAGCGGCCATCGCTGAAACAGGATCTTGCTGGCTCGCAATCGCTTCTGTGTATGCGGCCAATATTTCACGCGCCGCCGCTTTATTTGCATATTCCCTAACGCCAGCCCCATTCGCAATTTTGTATCGCATACGAGCTGCCTGATCTGCTGGAGTACGCATCCCGTCAGTGACAACCAATTTTTTACCTGTCTTTTCATTGAAATTATCTGCAGTTTGCGAAACCTTTGAATACGCCTCAACACCCAACTCCACGCCTGCTTTCACTGAGAAATTAAGGGGCCTTCTGGACCCGCCACCTGTATCAATTGGACCTATCGACCAAGCAATTCCACGCTGACATATATTAGATCCCGTAACCTTTTCGCAACGACCATCTGAATCTTTAAATTTATAGGGATTTCCCGCTGCATATATGTAGACATTAAAGCCAGAGCCAGTAGTTTTATTTACAGGAATTGAATCAATACTCAAGAACCGCCCGACCACCGGATCATAATACCGCTGCTGCATATAAATCAGCCCGGTCCCGCCATCCATTGCATGGCCGGTATAACCCACGCCATCGACCGTCTTGCCGATCGCCGCGCCATAGGGTTCGTACTGGGTGCGCTCGACGACTTGACCCGCCGCGTTGGTCGTTGCCACCGGACTACCCAGCGCATCGGTGTGCTGGTAGGTCACGGTCTCGGCGGCGCCCGCGGCCGGGCGGGTGCGCAGGGCCACGACGCTGCCGGCCAGGTAGATGTAATCGGTGTTGATGCCTCTCCGGGCGTCTTGCGTGTAGAGCAGCTGGCCCAGCTGGCTGTACAGCTGATAGTTGCAGGCCGCGCTGCCGCAGGCGATCACCCGTCGGCCGTAGCCGTCATAAGCGTACCACTCCTTGTTCGCCACCGAACGCAGCCGGTTGCCCTGCGAGAACGTGTAGGCCTGCCCGTTCTTGTTGGACAGGTTGCCCTGCACGTCATAGCTCAGCCCCACCACGCTGGCGCCAGTGGCGACATTCATCAGGTTGGTCAGGCGGTTGGCGCCGTCGTAGTAGTACTCGTAGCTGGTATCCCCGGTGACGTGCGTGCGCAGATTGTCCTGTGCGTCGTAGGCATAGCGATGCGCGCCGGTGCCACCGAAACTGGCCGATGCCGCCACCCGCAACCGGTCGCGCGCGTCGTACTCCATGGTGCGGCTATACCCATCGCCACGGGTCTGGTCCAGGATGGCGCTGACATTGCCGTTGGGATCGTATTGGTACTGGTACTGCTGTGCGCCCGAGTCCGCCACCATCGCCGGCAGCTGCCGCGCGTTCATGGCCATGCTGTGGACGACCCCATTGCCATAAGTGAAGCGCGCTATTGCGCCATTGGGGTGATAGCCGACTCCAGCGGCATAGCCGCCAACCCGGGTCGGCTGCCCTAGCGCATTCGGGGCGTAGTCCACCGATAAGCCACTTGGGTACACCTGGCTGGCCAAGGCGCCGTTGGCGTCGTAGCCATAGCCCACGCTCCAGCTCGTCCAGCCTTCGGTTCCTTCGCCGGTCAACAGCCTGCGACGGTTGTACTGGTAGGTATTGATCACCGTCTTGCCGCCACCGTCGGTGGTGGTGGTCTCGATCCGGGCGGGCAGGCCGTCTGGCGTGTAGGTCCAGCGCTGATCGCCGTTCTTGTCGGGGAAGGACAGCCAGGACAAGCGGTTGCGAGCATCGTAGGTGCGTAGCACCACGCGCCCGGAAGCCAGTGCCTCTTCGCGGTTGCAGGCCTGCGTATCCGGCAGCGACAGCCCGCTGGCAGTCCAGCTGATGTTACCGGCAGCGTCGTAGTCGACCACCGTGGCGCCTGTCTCGGGTTCGATGGTCTTGCACAGCCGCTGGTATTCGTCATACACGTAGCGACGCGCGACAGACACCGGCGGCGGAACGCGGAACGTGCCGGAGTTGGCGATCAGGTTGTGTGACGCACCAACTGGCGAGATTCCGTGGATGTAGATCAATTGGTTCGCGTAGCGTTGGCGTGCTGCCGCATCCAGCAGAATCGAAAAACGGTACGCGCCACCTTGTGCGCGGCATGCGCTGGCGACTCCGGCTTCACTCGCTTGATTAGCAGACACAGCGGCAAAGAAAGTACCGCTTCCCGCCGGACCGGCGAGGTAGGCATGCACATCGATCGATGCGTTGCGCCCGGTCGAGCACGCCCAGCCCACGATGGTGTAGGTATTGCCTTGACCTGCCCCTACCCCATCGATATTACCGGTGACGACAGATTGCTCGACGTTGACCGTCAATGGCGCGGAGGTGGTCTGCTTGCCGTTGTTGTCGGTCGCACGCGCGGTGATGCTGTGGTTTCCCACCGGCGCCCCTGTCCAGGCGATCGCATAAGGCGCAGCACCACTGTTTCCGATCGCAGCGCCATTGGCAAAGTAGTCGACCTGGGTGACGTTGCCATCGCTATCGGAGGCGTTGGCGGAAAGACCGACCGTGGCCGGCGCGAAAAACGGTGCGCCGGTCGCAGCATTCAAGGCGATGCTCGGTGGCTTCTCTCCAGCCGCCACCACCGTGACGGCAGTGGTGGGGCTTGTTTGAGCACCGCCGAGATTACTGGTGGCACGCGCGGAAAACTGATGTGTCCCGGCCTGCACGCCGTTGACGACAAACGAAATTGTTTCCTGGTAATTCACACGCGCGATGACAGCGCCATTTTGGTAAAGCGTGATACTGGAAACGCTAACGCCATCATCAATAGTGCCGGCAGAGGCTTTGACTACGATACTTGCGGGCGCCGTCAGCGTCATGCCTGATGCTGGAGCATCCAGTTGCACCCACACATAGGGATTTGCTTTTTGCGCATACACGGCCGAGGACAGCAGCATCCAGCCGCATACGATAAGGAGAAAACGCAACATTCGGCTCGCCTTCAAGGTTTGGCCAACGCGTGCCGCTACGCCCATCCAGGCCTAACGGCATCCTGATTCATTCGATTGCAGCCCGACTAACGGCCAGGCCCAGAGCGCACCAACTCCAACGGCTTACCGAAGACGTCGCGGCTGATCGTGGTCGAAACGCCTTCCGGTTCGTCGATCCCTACAGGCGCTGCGTAGCTGGGCTGATCGAAGACCTGGAAGCGCTCGGTCGTCGCATTGCCGCGGGGATTGGTGGTTCTGCGCTGAAACCCCGCCAGGTACGCGGTGGTACTTGCCAGCACACCGCTCTCGGCGTCGTACTCCACACGGATCGCCCGCCCCAATGCGTCGTACTGGGTTCGCGTTCCTGGGACGGACTGGGTGTACGCAGAGATGCCGCGTTGCGGATAGGACTGGAACGCCAGGCGCCCTGCCCGGTCGTAACGCTTGATGACCTGCACCGCCGTCCCGCCCGGATCGGCCTGGTCGACTGTTTCTTCCAGTACCGGACGCCAAAGCGCATCGAGATGACTGGTAACCCGCTTGTTTCCCTGGGTCGTGATGACACGCCAGTGTCCGGCAGGAAGGCCAACCTCGGCGCTGGCGACAATCCGAAAGTCAGAGACCACCGGATTCCAGGCGATGCTGTCCCCAGCGGGATAGCCTAGACGCGCCAGCCGCCCCATCGCGTCGTAGCTGTATGAGCCGGAATAGCCATTTTCATCGGTGGTGGCGTTGATCCAGCCCATGTCGTCGACCACCGCCGACTCGACAGCACCGTCGGCGTAGCGAATGGATTCGGGAATACCGCGTTTCCACGATGGAATCGCCGTGGTGTTGCCTGCACCGTCGGCCACGCTCGCGACCATGCCGTTGGCATGGTAAGTAAGTGTCTGCTGCAGCTTGCCGAAGGCATAGTGTCGCAACGGGAGCGCGGTGGCGGAGTCGTAGTCCGTATTGCTGACGACCCTTCCGGTGGTGGTGTTGAGCTGGCGCAGCGATTGCCCCATCACCCAAAGCGCCGGCTGGTCATGATAGGTCACCGTGTCCTGGCGACTGAATCCCAGGCTGCTCCATTTGGTCGTCGTCAGCGGGCGAGCCATCGCATCGAACGCATCCACCCTGCGATTGAAGACGACGCCATCCAGGGAAACGCTCGTTGCACTTTCGGGTCGCAGGTACTCGGACGAAAAGCCGTCGCCCCGGTCCTGCTGTGTGCTGCCGATTTTGGCAGCGAATGGCTGGCCGTCGAACGGCCAGAGGTAATTGGTGGTCTCGACCTGCTGGATGGCAGCGGGACCCGAGCCGCGCTCCACCTTTAGAAGTTTTCCTTCGTTGTAGCGGTAGCTATTGCCGAAGGTGTAGCGAACCCAGATGCCCTCGGGCTCAGTGACTTCGGTCACCTGGGTGCCGGAACAGCTCTCGGACTTGCACACCACCGCCGCACAATCGCCACTGGTACAGGTGGGACCAGTGCCTGGGGCAAACGAGGCGACACCGCCATAGGCATAGTTCCATTCCGCCGGATCGATGCCAGGGCCGGACAGGCGCTTCCGAGTAAGCGCGAAACTGTCATAGGTCATCGCGTAGCGCGCAACGTCATCGTTGGGATTATTGTTCGGGGTGGTGTAGTTGTTGCAGACACGCGGAACGTTCGAACGCCCCCGACCGATCACAGACACCGTGAACTCGCCCACCGCGCCGGAGGGATGGGTGATCGCCCCCCTTGCATCTGGGGGACTGACGATGAAACCAGGGTAACCGCACGTACGGACAATATCTTCTGGAGACACTGGTTGCTCGTAGACGATTGCCGCTGCTCCTAATGCAGCCAGGTCAAACGACCAGCGACTGCCATCGGGCAGATCGATTGCGGTCAGATAGCCAAATTGGGTTGAGGGATAGGTATAGTTGTAGATCCATGTCTGCGTCCCGCTGGTGATGCGGGAGATATGTCCACGCTGGTTGTAGGTCAGCGCAACGGATCGACCATCGCTACTGGAAATGGAATTGAGCCGCGCGGGTGCATTTGAGGCATTGCTGTAGCTGTAAGTGATCCAATTTCCGAAACGATCTTCGACACGGGTCGCATAGAGAACGGCCTGGCGCCGACCCAGATCGCTGGTGCCACCGCTTGTGGGACGCTGGAGCGTAGGCTCCATGTACTGAGCCTGCCAGTCGAACCAGTACCTCACACCGTCCGGACTGATCGCCAAAAACCCTTCGCTGGACGCATTCTTTTGCTTGGGAATGCAGGAAAAATACGTGAAATCGGGAGTGACCCAGGTGTAGGGACCGCCGCTCGTCGGCTTGGGCAGACTGGCGTTGTTGGCGACAAGCATGTCTTGTCGGCCGCGCCCAGGGATGATGAGTTGATTGCCATGCCAATACTCACTCGCCTGGAACACCGCCCCCTTTGCAGATGTAGCGGTGGGAGGCTGGCCGTTACCGTTGTGAGTGCACGCACTTGCCCAACCGGTTGTACTGGCAAAAACGCCAGTTAGGCGTGGCACTTCCAGGTCCCAATCAGCGAAAGAGAGATCGTTGAGACTATATCCCTGCCGGTTGGTAACCGTCAGGCTACGGCCTATGCTGATCGCCAGGGAATTGCCTGGCACATCCACATCGACATTCGAAAAACTCAACGTCCCGCTGTAAAGATCAACCTGGTCACCAAATAGCGTTGGCCCCAGCGCCGTCAATGCCTGTCGGTTGTGAATTAATTTGTCGTACTCCTCCCAAGGCGCTTTGACATTGGATTGAGCGTTTGCCAAACCACAAAAGAATAGTCCTACGACCAGCGCAATCCCTGCACGGCAGATGCTCATTGCATGTCTCTTGAGGCGTCCTTGGTTTTTCGATCATCCAAGCAGATCGTGACGTTTGTCAAGGATTAACAGACGTTTTTTAACCCCTGAAATACACGCTTGCCGAAGATGTGTAATGTCAGGGGCACGTTTCGACTTTTTAGTGCGCGGGCTTGGCTCCGCGCAGCTTCTGAAACAGCATCACCGCGCCGAGCACGAGCGCACCGGCGACCACGCCCACCAGCATGTTGCCCAGCGCCTCGACCAGCCAGCCCATGCTGCCGGACGACTCGGCCAGATCCACCACCAGGTGATGCAGCGCCGGGATGTTGTGCACCAGGATGCCGCCGCCGACCAGGAACATCGCCAGCGTGCCGGCCACCGACAGGAACTTCATCAACCACGGCGCCGCCACCAGGATGCCGCGACCCAGGGCCGCCAGCGCGGCGCCCTTCCTGGTCAGGTACAGGCCCAGGTCGTCCAGCTTCACGATCGCGGCGACCACGCCGTACACGCCGATGGTCATCGCCAGCGCAATGGCCACCAGCACCGCCACCTGCTGCCCGAAGGACACCTCCGAGACCACGCCCAGCGAGAGCACGATGATCTCGGCCGAGAGGATGAAATCGGTGCGGATCGCGCCCTTCACCTTGTCCTTTTCCAGCGCCACCACGTCCACGTTCTGGTCGGCCAGCGCGCGGGTGCGTTCGGCATGCCGCTGTGCTTCTTGCTCATCGTTGTGCAGAAACTTGTGCGCCAGCTTTTCCACGCCCTCGAAGCACAGGTAGGCGCCACCGATCATCATCAGCGGCATCACCAACGGGACGTTGTAGCCGCGCCCGCGCAGCCACGCTTCCAGCGCGCTGATCGCCAACGCCGCCGGCACCAGGATCATCTTGTTGACCAGCGAGCCCTTGGCTACCGCCCACACCACCGGCAATTCGCGGTCGGCCGTGACGCCGGTGACCTGCTGCGCATTGAGCGCCAGATCGTCGCCCAACACGCCTGCGGTCTTCTTGGCCGCAACCTTGGTCAGTATGGAAACGTCGTCCAGCAGTGTGGCGATGTCGTCGAGCAGGGTGAACAGGCTGGCACCGGCCATGCGCAAGGTCCTTCTGGGGTGGTCGCGAATTCTCGCCGATCCCGCACCCGCGTGGGGTGATGAGCGGCCATTGCGCGGTCGTTGCACGCTGTTGGCAGAGCGATGCAGGCACCGCAGCGCCTGCGCTTGCGGCCGTTCGTACTCGCTTTGGGCAGGTTTGCCTGCGGTGTGCGGGAGCGCGCGGATTCACTAGGCGACGACCCGTCGCTGGCCACACTCGCCGCCTGCATGACGCCCCCGGAGATGGCCTTGAGTCAGAACGACCCGCACCGCGCCCCGGCCGCAAGCCCGGCAGATCATGCCGTGGTTGGCGGCATGAGCCGGCGCACGCAGATCCTGCGCTTGCTGTTGCGCTACCGCGGCTCGGGCGTGTTCGCTGGCATGAACCTGGACCCGGCGGCCATCAACGAATACGAAGTGCCTGCAGAAGGCACCCCGGACCAGTTCGTCTCCGACCTGGAATCGCTCGGACCCACCTTCGTCAAGCTGGGCCAGATGCTGTCGACCCGGCCGGACATCGTGCCGCCGGAATTTGCCACCGCGCTGGAGCGCATGCAGGAGAACACCAGTTCGGTGCCGGTGGAGCGCATCCGCCAGATCATCGAGGAAGAGCTCGGGGTCTCGGTCAACAAGGCGTTCTCGTTCTTCGACCCGGTCCCGTTGGGCTGCGCCTCGCTGGCGCAGGTGCACCGCGCTGCGCTGCGCGACGGCACGCCGGTGGCGATCAAGGTGCAGAAGCCCGAAGTGGCCGCGCAGGTGCGTTCGGATCTGGACGTGCTCAAGAGCTTCGCCACTGCCGCCGACCGTCTCACCGGCATTGGCCGGCGTGTGCGCTTTGCCGACTGGCTGGGCGAATTCGGCAAGACCCTGCGCGCCGAGCTCAACTACGAAGACGAAGCCGAAACCCTGGCGCGCTTCGGCAAGCACCTCAAGCCGTTCCCCTTGCTGTGGGTGCCGCAACCGGTGTGGGACCTGAGCAGCCGCAAGGTGCTGACCATGCAGCTGGCCGAAGGCGTGCGCGTGGACAAGATCTCCGGTCTTCGCCGCACCGAACAGCCGATGGACGAGCTGGCCGCGGAACTGGTCAAGGGGTATCTGGACCAGATGTTCGTGCATGGCGAAATCCATGCCGACCCGCATCCGGGCAATTTGCGGGTGCTGCAGGACGGGCGTCTGGCCATCTTCGACCTGGGCATGGTGGCGCATGTGCCGCCGCGCCTGCGCGAGCGCCTGCTCAAGTTGCTGTTTGCCGCGGTCGATGGGCGCGGCGAGGAAGTGGCCGAAGAGACCATTGCGCTGAGCACGCGGCTGGAGGATTACGACGAAGAACGCTACCAGCGCGAAACCGGGCAGATGATCGCGCGCTACGCAGCGCACGATGCCACCTCCGAAGGCCGGGTGGTGCTGGATCTGGTGCGCATCGCCACCTCGACCGGCTTGCGGACGCCGCCGGAGTTGAGCCTGCTCGGCAAGACCTTGCTGAATCTGGAAGGCGTGTGCCGCGCGTTGTCGCCCACGCTGGATACCCGCCGCATCGTCGAGCGCCATCTGCAGCACGTGATGCGCGCGCGCCTGAAGAAATCCCTGTCCGCGGCCAACCTGGCCAGCGAGGCGATGGAACTGCAGCACCTGGTGCGCGAAGGACCGCGCCGCATGTCCGAGATCCTGTCGCTGGCTGCGGAAAACCGCCTGCAGATGCGCGTCACCGGGCTGGAAGAATCGCACCTGATGGAAAGCCTGCAGAAGATCGCCAACCGCGTGGCGGCGGGCATCGTCACGGCTGCGCTGATCATGGCGTCGGCGCAGATGATGCGCATCGAAACCGGCTTGAAGCTATGGGGCTACCCGGCTATTGCGATGGTGCTGTTCCTGCTCGGGGTCGTGCTGGGGCTGGGCATCGTGGTCAGTGCGCTGCTGTTCGACCGCCGCGTGCGAGCGCGCGAAGAGCGTGGGCACCGCTAGTCGTTAGGGCTGGTTGCCGCAGGTGGGCGCCTTGGTGCCCTGCGGTCAGGCATTGGGTCTGCGTCAGTCACCAACCTGTAAACAAGTGCCACTGACAAGACCGCGCCGCACGCACCCGGCGGGCGCGGCCGGAACCGGCATGTGACGTGTAAGCGACGGTTGCTGCGCGCTGTCCACGTTCAGTGACGACTGCTTCTTATCGTGTCGACAGTCCGTTCAACCGCGCAGGCAGGTGTGAGCGATTGCGCGTCAGGGGTAGCGCCTGTGATCTCCGCATTGCATGCGTGCACGACACGCAGCGAACGGTGCAAGAAAAGCGCCAGTTCCGTTCGTGCGTCTTGCATCGTGCTCGATGCAGCGAATTGCAGGCGTCCTGCGCACACCACCGTGTCCCCACCCCTGCTCGCTACGTGCAGCAGCGCTGCAGCGCTGCAGCGCTGCAGCGAGCACAACCACTACCACGCGTGGGCGCAAGGGATCTGACGCCACCTGCGCTTCAGCATCTTCGCACTGGTTGGTGCGCACGGATGCGTCGCCGCTGTCCGGCGATGCTGGGCCGGAGGTCAGGCCGGATCTGTCTGCAACAAACATTTCAGTCAGCTTCGGCGCGGCATAGTCCGTCATCCGGGTGTCACATTGCAGGTGGCGCACAGGACATGGCGAGCAAGGCGTCCGGTACGCGCTCGCACCATTCCCCCACGGACGCTGCGCATGCATTGGATGTTGTTGGTTTCGTTGTTGCTATTGCTGTGGCTGTTGGTCGCTTCTCCGCGTCTGGCATGGCTCAAGGCTGGCCTGTTGTCGCTCTTTCTGCTGCTGCTCAGCGCCTGGGGATTGGTCGACCGGCTCAGCGGCGACGGTATCAATGCAGCCACGCTGTATCACCTGCGCGCCGACATGGACGGCGCCGGCGTCAGCGACTTTTCCGGCTATATCGCGGTTTTCGTCGGCATGCTGTTGCTCTCGCTGAGCCCGCTGTTGCTGGTGCGGGTACGCCGCTTCCAGCGTCCGCGTGACGGCGGCGCCGTGTTCGCAGGCTTTGTGGGCATGTTGCTGGTCGGCATCGCCGCAAGCCCGCTGTATCGCGATGGCAAGCGCCTGTACTACCAGCTGCGCCCGGTCGATTACGCCACCGTGGTGCCGGAATACCAGGTGCCGCAGCAACCGCTGCACAAGCGCAAGAACATCGTCTGGATCTACGGCGAAAGCCTGGAGCGCACCTACTTCGACGAACAGGTGTTTCCGGGCCTGATGCCTAATTTGCGCGCGCTTGCGACCGAAGCGGTGGACGTACGCAATCTCGCCTCCGCCGAAGGCAGCGGCTGGACCATCGCCGGCATGGTCGCCTCGATGTGCGGCGTGCCGCTCACCACCGCGCCGGGCGATGAAAACAGCATGGACCGCATGGGCATGTTCCTGCCCGAAGCGCGCTGCCTGGGCGATTACCTCAAGGATCAGGGCTACCGCAATCATTACGTGGGCGGTGCCGATGCCAGCTTCGCCGGCAAGGGCCGTTTCCTGTCCAGCCATGGCTTCGACGTGGTGCATGACGTGCACCATTTCCACGACCAGGGTGTCGCGCCAAAGCACTTTTCTGCATGGGGCGTGCACGACGATGTCCTGCTGGACGACGCCTGGGATACCTTCCAGACGCTGTCGCGTGCCGGCCAATCCTTCATGCTGACCACGCTGACCATGGACACCCACCATCCGGCCGGCCACCTGCCACTGGCGTGCAAGGGCCAGCAGTACGACAGCGCACTGGGCGATATCGGTCTGCTGCATGCAATCAAATGCAGCGACCGTTTGATCGGCGAACTCGTCGCACGCATCCGCAGCAGCCGGTATGGCAAAAACACCATCATCGTCATCGCCTCCGATCATCTGGCCATGCCCAACGACCTGAGCGACGTGCTGGCCAAGCAGAAACGCGAGAACCTGCTGTTGTTCCTGGGCAAGGACATCGCGCCACAACAGGTCCACACGCGCGCAGGCAGCACGCTCGATTCGGGCGCAACGCTGCTGCAGTTGCTGGAACCAGGCATGCGCACGCTGGGCTTTGGCCGCTCGTTGCTGGCCCGCGATGCCCCACCCAGTGCCAGCGCGGCCGCCAGCCGCGACAGCGGCAAGGACTATCCGCGCTACCTGGCCTACGCGCGCACGCTGTGGACCGGGCGCAGTACGCGCATGCTGCGCATCAATGGCAATGGCGATGTGGTGGTCGGCGTGCAACAGGTGCGCCCACCGGTGCTGCTGGAATACGACAAAGACACCAACCTGAAAACGGTGTACCTGGAAAACACCTCGCGTCAGTTCGACCGCACGCATTCCAAAGGCACGCTGGCCTATGTGGACCGCTGCACGGCGTTCGAAGACGGCTCGGCCGATGGCGACTGGTGTGCGCTGGTGGTGGACCGCCACCAGAGCATGAAGCTGTATCGCGACCCGGACCTCACCCGCGGCATCGCCGTCGACGCGCCGCTGGAAGCCACCCAGCAGGGCCCGCGTCCGCGCGTGCGTCAGCCGATCATGCTCACCCAGGCTGCGCGCAAGACCGATGCCGGCCGCTACATGCTCGAGCTATACGCCAAGCGCCGGCCCACGCGCGCGTTCTGGGTGGAAGCGGTGTCCTCCGAACGTAAGGTCGTGCTGGCACAGCAATGGGTCGTGCCCGACGCCGCCGGGCGCATCCGCATGCCGGTGGGCCTGGAACATGCGGTGGAAGACCTGGAGATTCGTGCCTGGCTTGATTACACCGAAGACGTCAGCGTGGACGACCTGGCCTTGGTCAAGGACATCCCGGTGGCGGATCGCTCCTGATGTGCCGACATGCGTCCATCGATGGTCGGGCATGGTTGTGCAATCAGCGCAAGCCGACCGACTTGCCGCTGCGCAGCCCTCGCCGACCTCGCCAGCTCAGTCATCCGACGCAGGCGCACCATCTCCGGCCTCGCGTGCCACGGCGGCCCCTGCACGACTGAAGCGGATCTCCTGCGGCGACTGCAACGCAATGCCCACCGTCGCCATGCGCTGCAGCAGCGCGAAGAACAGCTGGCTGCGCACGCCATACGAATCGCGCGGACTGCTCACGTAGGCGAACGAGTTGAAATTGACGTGCCCGCCGGCCAGCGAATCGATGAACACCGATGGCGCCGGTTCGGCCAGCACCTTCTCGTGCTCGGCGAACAAGGCCAGCAACATGTCGCGCACCCTGGCCACATCGGTTTCCAGCGGCACCGAGAACTGCAACTGCACACGGCCCATCGGATTGGACAGCGTCATGTTGCGCACGCTCTTGGTGATCAACTCCGAGTTGGGCACGATCAACGTGGAGCGGTCGCCCACCTGGATTTCGGTCGCTCGCACGCTGATCTTGCGCACGTCGCCTTCCTGATCGCCGATACGCACCCAATCGCCGATCTTCACCGGACGCTCGGCCAGCAAGATCAACCCGGACACGAAGTTCTGCGTAATCGCCTGCAGACCAAAACCAATGCCCACCGACAGTGCGCTCAACACCAGCGCCAACCGCTTCAAATCCAGACCCAGCGCCGTGAGCCCCCACACCACCACGATCAACCAGCCCAGATAGCGCGCCACCGTGCTGATCGAATTCCGCGCTCCCGCATCCAGTTCGGTCTTGGGCAGATAGGTGTTGAGCAGCCACTTCTGCACCACATGGACCACGACCAGTCCTAGGACGGAGACGAGCAACGCACGCACCACCGCCGCCGGCGTGATCGTCAGCTCATTGCCGATTTTGATACCGTGCGAGACGTTTTCGGCCCAGCCGGTCACGGCGGACAGGTTGGCCCCATAAGGCGTGACCAATGCGGCAATGCCCAGCAGAATCAATAGGACACGCACCACTGCAGACAGCAACAGGCCCAGTTGCACCAGGCGCCCGCTGCCGGCACCAGAGGCATGCGACAGCGCACGGCTAAAGCGTCCGTCCGGGTTGAAGATCCAGGTCAGCAGGTCGTCGGCGAACACCACCAGTAACCCGAGCAGGCTGCAGATCAGCGTGATCCAGATGATCTGCCGGGCGATAAACAGCGACAGATTGATATAGCCGAACAGGGCAGCCAACAGCGACACAATCACCGCAACATGCCCGAGCAGGCGGATCAGCACGATGAAACCGCCACCTCGCGACACCACAGGTGGTGGCTCGCTGCTGTCGACATTGGCTTGCCCGGCGCTCGCAGCGCGTGCACGCAGCGACAGACTCAGGCCAGCCAGGGCTGACAGGATCAAACCGGCATACAACAGCGCAGCAATTGCGTCGGTGGCAGTGGTTGCGGCATCGCTCGTGTGCGCCACCTCGTTGAGCTTCATCGCCATACCGCTGAACCAGCTCACCGCCGCAGTCGCCAAGCAATGCAGCCTCAGGCGATCGACGGTCGCGTCATCCAGTGGAAACAACCGCCAGGTGGGCTGGTGCTTCATCAACAAGCTGGCGCTCAGCGAGCCGATAAACGCAGCGACGAAACTGATAATGACAAAAGCACTCAGCAATTGATCCAAATCGGCCGGCACCTGAGCAATGGCACGAACCGTTTCGACGAGCACCCACGCCGCGATGCCAAGACTGAGCGTTCCGATCAACAGAAACCACAGGGCCAATCCGGAGCGGCGCAAACGGCCCCCAGGCGCACGTGAGGCGGCATAGCGACGACCGAGATGTCGCAGGAAAATGCGCAGCGGAAATGCCAACAGTAGTGCGATCAGCGCGCCAGTCACCAGGCTGCCCACACCATTGGCGGCCGTCCCACTCCGCAGGAGCTGCGCTGCCTCATCATACAAAGCTCGCAAACGCGCGCGGTCATCCGGCCATTGCTGTGAAATCTGGTTCCAGAGAGCCGGCGATAGAGGAGATGCCACACGCGTGGACATCTGCACGCTGAACAGTTGTGCGCGCTTTTGCTCAAGTCGATCGGCCAGATCACGCGCTTTGGAATCCAGAAGATTGGCGCGTTTGAATTCTGCATCCAGCGCGCTCTGCTCTTTTTTTAGCGCTTCCCGCTGTTTTTTCAGATCGCTCGCTTCGCCGCTTTGGGCATCCCCCAATCCGGCCAGCTGTGAACTGATTTGCTTGAGTGGCGGATCCAGCTCGCGCGCCAGGTCCTGTACCTGCCGCTGCGCCGTTGTCACTTGGTCAATCAGCTTACGCAGCTGCTCGTCGTCGGCCTTTTCCAATGCGGCATCGGCTGTGTCCAGCGACTTTTGTGCATTGTCCAACTGCGTCTGAGCTGTCTCCAACAGCGTGTCTTCTTCCTGGGCGAAAGCACCCACATGGACAAGCCACAAGGCGCAGCACAGCAGCACACGCAGCAACACGCTCGAACGGGCAGACGCGGATCGAAATTCGGACACAGGCAGACATCGCACAAGCGCGGGACCGCGCGGTGCCGGCATTTTAAGGCACCTTCCTATCGGGCCAATCACCGCCGCGGTGTCGATTCATGCGGACGCAAGCGTACCGACCGGCACGCAATGCGCCGCGTCCGCAGGCAACCCAGCCGCGATGACTCACAGACTCGGACAGGACCGGGAGGACACTGTCGGCAAGTACAACGACGTTTACAGTGCAAGATCTGATCGATAGCGCGGAGCAGACCCACATGCCGCAGGCATCCTGCTGCTTCGCAGCAACCAAGGCGCAGTCACGCCATCATGGCCGCAGGCGGACCGGGTCTCGGCTCAGCGGCGCAGAACGCCAACCAGCGCGCGCTGCGCTTTGCCAAGGACCTGCGCGCCCACTCAGCCAACCCGCGCATGAATGGGCATGCCGCGTTGTCACTTTGCGACAACACGCCGCTGACGCAGAATCGAGCCACCGCTGCGGCAGACGCAGCGGATGACCGCGAAGGAGATCCTCTATGCAGATTCAGATCCAGACCGACAAGCACGTGCCGCACGATCCGTCCGTTGTGGCGCATGTCGAAAAGACCTGCACCGCCCAGCTGGCCCACTTCGCCAGCGACATCACCCGTGTGGAAGTGCATTTGCGTGATGAGAACGGCCAGCGCGGCGGCGCGGCGGATCGAACCTGCAGCATCGAGGCGCACGTCGCCGGCCTGCCGCCGATCGCGGCTACCAACAGCGCCGAAACGACGGCCTCTGCCGTGACCGGAGCTGCACGCAAGCTGCGCACTGCCATCGAACATGCACGCGGCAAGCAGCACTCCAAGGCCACCGCCCCGCCGCCGGACATGCTTTGATCTGATCTGGAGGTTGGCATCTGCCTCGGCGGCTGCCAACCTTTGCGGCGATGGCATCGCGGCACGTCATCTAGCGATGCGCGAAGCGCCCCTCCAAAACCTGTGACCCTTAAACGGCATTCGGCCCGTCGCACTCATCTTGCGGCGGGCCGAATGCTTTGAATGTCTTGGTGCTTACGGAAAGGGCCCAATCCCAAGCACACGGTGCCGATTCTTAGGATTGTCGAGCTGATCTCTGGCTTTTACGCCAGCAGCGTCCAGGCACTCGGGCTCATGACTAGCGACGCGGATAACCGGCGTAGCGACAGGCTGAGCCGCACCAATCGGGTGCAACGTAGCCTGGATCCTTTCGCCCATTGCACGGCATTGCTGAAGGTATACGTATGGTTTGCTTCCCACAGCAGCACGGGATTATGTCTTGAGTCCGGCAGCAAACCGATCAAACTCGCCTTGTGCAGTTCGGCTTTCGATCTCCATGACTTACCGGCAGATTCGTAAGTCAGCCCGTTCGAGTTACCGGCAACTCCCTGGCGCGTTACCGTAATTGCAAGGCCTGGAAAAATAGCCAACCGCTGCTGCAATTTTCCATGATCGCAGCAATGCAATCGCTCAACAGCGGACTGGCCACGGACCGACGCAGCCACTCGATTCCCTCATCCAGCCCGGCTCGCCCCGGTCCGCAGGGTTCGGCAGCGTGTGGCTGGCATGCGAATCAGGGTATGCGCAGAAACAGATAGGCCGCAGTGGTGGTAGGGAAAATGCGGCTCAAACGGCCAACTGCTGCCTTGGTGCGGTTGCACCTTGTTGGTTCGCGATCTTGGTGCTTGGAAATGCTGCCATCTGCTCTCCAAGCCACACCACGCGTCCTGGGCGATCGCTCGAACGCTCTAACCCGTCATTGCGCCATCGATCCGCACGGGCACCGACGTCCATCAACCAACACATGTCGCAGGGTAATCCCCCCGCCCATTAGCAGACGCCAGAAGTGGAATTTTCTCGTACCCTTTCCCGAGGAGGTTCCATGAAGAAGTCCCGCTTTACCGACAGCCAGATCATCGCCGTGCTCAAGCAGGCCCAGGCCGGTGCGCCCGTGCCGGAGCTGTGCCGCGAGCACGGCATCAGCTCGGCCACGTTCTACAAGTGGCGTAGCAAGTTCGGCGGCATGGACGTGTCCATGGTCGCACGCATGAAGGAGTTGGAGGAGGAGAACCGCCGGCTCAAGAAGATGTACGCCGAGGCGCAGCTCAGTACCGACCTGCTGAAGGAAGCGCTCGCAAAAAAATGGTGAGGCCATCTCAGCGACGCGAGATGGCCCAATCGGCAGTCACGAGCGGGCGCACGAACATCCGCCACGCCTGCCAGACCTTCGCGGTGAGCCAGACCTGCTTCCGCTACCAGGCCAAGGCCAGCGAGCAGAACGCCCGGATCGCCGACTGGCTGGTCCGCCTGACGACCGCCCATCGCGACTGGGGCTTTGGCCTGTGCTACCTGTACCTGCGCAACGTGAAGGGCTTTGGCTGGAATCACAAGCGGGTCTACCGGATCTACCGCGAGCTGGAGTTGAACCTGCGGATCAAGCCGAAGAAGCGGCTGGTGCGTGAGCGGCCCGAGCCTCTGGCGGTGCCGGAGGCCATCAACCAGGTCTGGTCGATGGACTTCATGCACGACCAGTTGGCCGACGGCCGCAGCTTCCGGCTGTTCAATGTGCTCGACGACTTCAATCGCGAGGGGCTGGGGATCGAGGTGGATCTGTCGCTGCCGTCAGCCCGGGTGATCCGATCGCTGGAGCAGATCATCGAGTGGCGCGGCAAGCCCGCCGTGATCCGCTGCGACAACGGCCCTGAATACATCAGTGGCGCGTTGCTGTCCTGGGCACAGCGGCTTGGCATCCGGGTCGAGCACATCCAGCCGGGCAAGCCACAGCAGAACGCCTACGTTGAACGCTACAACCGCACCATCCGCTACGCCTGGCTCGCCCGCACCCTGTTCGACACCATCGACCAGGTGCAGGACAAAGCCACCCGCTGGCTATGGACGTACAACCACGAGCGCCCGAATATGGCGCTCGGCGGCATCACGCCTGCCATGAAGTTGGCGATGGCCGCTTAGCTCCACTTCTGGCGACCGCTAGAAGTGGGGGGGTTACCGCAGCGCTGGCACACGCGCACGTCTTCGTCCCTGCAAGGACGGCCGCGGCAGCAAACATATTTGGCCAGCACAGACGAATTGATTGTTCGGATGTGGAATGATCGTTTCGCCAAGCGCGCGTCAAGATTCCGTGGATTCATGCGAACTTCAAGCTCGCCGACGACGATGACACATACCACGCAAGGTGGCCGTGGATAGCAGGGACGCCTGGGCGCATCGATTGCGAGCGAAGAAGTCACGCTCTGGTTGCACGGGCAGCTGAGCGCAGCATATGCACCTTGCCGGGTCGGCGTGCCGCACGTCACGCATGATTGTCCGGTCGACGCGTCTGGCTGCCGATCGCGATCCCCACGCTGCAATCAAGCCCCTCGCCGCCATGCCCTTCTTGATGAGGTACCCATCGTCCGGCGCTATCGATCAATTGCCCCGCAAGCCTAGGCGAGAGCATGCCGATATCCCCCCAACGCGAGGACAAGCCGTGACGAAGATCTCTTCAGCCAGTACCTCCCAGCAACCGCAAGCCACAAGCGGCGATATTGTGATCGAGATACCGGCACAACGACGCGACGATACATCGACGCCCAGGATCGATTCTCCCCTTTCCGCCCTGCCGCCCAGACCTTCGGGACGACGCAATAGCACAGGAAGCGACAGCGGATATGAAACCGCCAACGACGCAGACCTGTCCCCCTATGGAAGTCCGCAGCCGCATGCTCCGCTGCGTGGGGAAGAGAGCAGCAGCGAGCAGTTCTACGACGCTGAAGACTCCTTGGAACCGTCGGCTTTGCCATCACTTCCCCAGGAACACGCTGCACAACATGGCTCCCAAGCGCATGCATCCACCTCTGCGACAGGCACTGCGCGCTTGGGCGCACTGGCGGCGTCGGTCCGCGCAGGTGCAACACATGGAGTCACCACCCTCCTTGGACCCGCCGCGACAGCGGTCGCAGCTGCGGCGCGCGGTGTCATACCGATCAGCTTCGACAAACAATACCTGGGCGCTGCGCTGGGACATCTCGTGCACCAGACCACCTCCGTGGGACCGACCACGTTCGTGCGCGAGTTGATCGGCGAAGCGCTGTTTGCCGCGTTTCGCCAGCTCCCACCCGAAGCAGTCGTTGCCATGCAGGCGGTGTCGGGCACGCTGCATCTGGCCCTGCATACGCTGCGGCGCAACCGCGAAAACCGCAATCCGGATGCCGCCGCCCGAGGTTTTCACAACCTGAATCTTGAACAGTGGGAAGCGCTGTCCGAAGACGAACGTCATCACAAGAGGAGCGAGCAGCAACATTACTCGAATCTGGTCACCCGGCTCGCGCTGACCGGCATCTTGAGCAATATCGCCATCGGCGCTGCGGGCAAGGCTTCTGGCCGACCGGAGATGGCGGCCAGGCTGCTGGCCAGTGAGCTCAAGGTCGCCCCTTATGCTGCGGCCCGCGACGCCATCCAGGCGACATTCCGCATGGTGGGAATGCGGTCACCGACCAACGGTGGCGTCAGCGATCCCCACGTCACCAGTGCAGGCAGGTTTTACGGCATGGCCAACGTCCTGACCAACCTGGCGTCGAACGAGCTGGAGGCACCAGACTTTGCATCGGCCAGGCAGCGCTGGGCAGGACTGATGTCGCCCTTCAACATGGGAGAGGCAACCAGGGTCGTCTTTCAGCAAGCGGCGGTGAACGCGGTCTTGAATGTCGGTCTGGAGACAGCCGACTGGCTCAATGTCACCCAACACGAAGCCGACGAAGCCGGGACGCAGCAGATCTGGGAACCAACCTGGAAGGCCAAGCGCGAGGATTATGAGCGGGTCATGGATCATTCTGTCGCGCGCACGGCCGCCATCAACTCCAACATCGCATTCGGTACAGCAGTCAACATGATTGGCACCTGGCTCGGTTTGTCGCCAGCACGCAGCGCGCTGCTCTCCAATACATTGGCGGGCATGGCCGCCGGCATGCAGTACAAGGTCATCGCCGGCACCTGGCAGGCTGCAGCGGCAGTGCGCGAAGCCGAGGCCGCTCGCACGCGAACTGAGTGAGCGTGACTGCGCCTCGCGCCGGCTATCGCGCAGCCATCGGCGAGTGCAGCACGTGGTGGTCGCACACGCACTGCCGATTCAACGGCAGTGCGTGTGCGACAGCTGTGTGGTGGCTCCATGCGCAGCCTCCAGCACGTCCTAACAAACCAACCGGCGGCGGCGGCGGACAGCAGGGATTGATCGAAAGCTAGGCTGCGTATGCCAGTTCTCAGCTCAGGTCGCGGCTAGCTGGTCTCTGCACCACAGGTCTCCAGCCGCGCGGCGCACCTTGTCGACCCATGATGACGGATGCTGCTGTGGCGATCGCCATTTCAGTCACCGTATGCGCGACAGCATGGTCACCGCGCTATTTTCTGCGGATAACTCCGTCGCGGGGCGCCGCCGCTTTTTACGGTTCTACGCCATCACACCAGGGAATCCCCGCGCACATCGGGCTGCGCCTACGTCCTCCTGCAGTGGCACGCCCGCTATTCATCAATCACACCGCGCCTTAGCAGAATCGAATGAATGGCATGCGCATATTTATCGCGTTCCCCCGGCGTTTCGGAATGGTAGGCCCCGACTGCAGCCCAGGTATTTCCATATTTGTTGGTCATCTCGCGCAACCGCCACGCTGCCACATACACACTGATGCATGGATGCATCAATGCGTCCCTGGAGATTCCATAGCTGGATAACCGCCGCAGATGGATGGAGTTGATCTGCATCTTCCCGTAATCAACCGTGCCGTTATTGTTGCGATGGATGGCGTCGGCACGACCGCGCGATTCCTGCCAGGCAATGGCACGCAGCACCCAAGGGTTGACGTGCTGATAGCCGGCGGCCTCCTCGAAGCAATCCGCACGTGCGAAAGGCGCCGCGCATGCCAGTGCTGCTGCAAACAAAATACGCTGCGGACCAGCTCCTGCCCGACGACCACGTCCGGACCATTGCGCGCGCATGCGCCGCTTTGGCGAAAGCCCGGACGAGGCCTCCCACTGCCAATTGGATGCTTTATCGACATACTTGCATGCGATCGTTGAATTGATCATGTGTCGTTACCTCGATCTCGATTGAATACAGGTCTCCAGGTGAGTAGAGCGCCGGCACACAACGACCCACGACGCTCGACGGCGGCAACATAACGCCACCTGTACGCGATTTACTCAGGACCGACGAAGCACTTAACAGGCAAGCGAAAAAACCTCTTTTCAACAATGCCGCGCGGATTTACTTATCGATCCTAGAACATTTTTTCACTTGCGCTCTTCGCGCGGACAAGCGCGATTTCGCAAACTTTCTGACGATAATGGGTTGCCGCTTCTACTGTTCGATCGGGGCGCAAAACCCGCCCCGCAGCCACCGCCGTCTAGGCACGGCGGTTGATACAAAGACAAATCCCAGTTAATCAGAGAGGAATCGTCATGATGAATTCTTTGAACACACAGTTCGGCGCCAACTCGTCCTTGTTCCGGGCTGACCGGATCCAAAGCCCGCAATCCGATTCAAACCAGGGCAATCAAGGCATCTCGGAACAGCAGCTAGACCAACTACTGACCATGTTCATCATGTTCCTGCTTAATGGAGGCAACAAAGCCAATGAGGGTAAGGGTGACCCATATGAAGATGGTAGCGGTGACAATGGCCCGCAAAACGGCTCGCTTTCGCCAATTACACTGGCACTCATGAGCATCATCGGAGACATTATCCAGTCGCAGAATGGTGGCGGCCTTGGTGGCGGCCTCAACACTGGCTTCAGCCTTGCGAGCAACACCGGACCGATGCAGTAACGAACTGTTGGTCGCCCCTACCGGCCACAGCCTGCAGGTTCTCGCTTCATGCGCCAGCCTGCAGGCCCTGTCATTGCTGTAACCGCGAACATTCGCTACCACTTCGGGCGCGCGCTTGTCTTTTTCGATCACAGGTGCCCGACAGACAGCCATTGGCATGCGAGCAGCGCCCTTCCGGCGTCAAAGCGTCAGTCAATCGCCAGATCTTTTGTTCCGGGACACGCCTTCTCAAGTGAGCCTTCGTTGCTGGCGTGATTTTTTTCGGCGCGCGCTCGCAAATCATCACGCCATCGTCGCTCGACTGGAGGCTGCTGCACCCACGCACCGGCCACGCGTAATGATGCCGGCTCAGGCCATCGATATGCGCCCGATCGCAATCGCGCTCAGTTCAAGGCATAGACGGCCCCTCATCGTCTACCCCAGATACCGAGCTGACTGCCAGCAACCCGCCTCTCGCAGGCGACACGACTGCCATGTGATCGCTCAGACAGGCTGAGGCACGTATAAAAACCAGCATGTGCGAGTGACACATACCGATTCCCAGCGCCGCCCGATTATCATCCAGGCGGTGGTCTTGGGCACTCTGAGTCGCTACACACGCACGCCAATTGCATGGCCGGTCTGATGATTTCTCAAACAATCCCGTCATTATTCGGGCTTTGGCATTCACCGAGTATCAGGCACTCGCAGCTGCCACCGGTGGCTTTTCGCACACCATCCATCAGGGCGACACCACATGCGGGGTCAGCAGAAACAGCCGTTGCATGCGGGTCCCGCTTTTTTGGCGGTGCTTGAACAGATTACCGACCAATGGAATCTTCGACAGGCCCGGTACCGCATTCAGATCGGTCTCGTCGGCATTGTAGGCGTATCCTGCAATCAGCAGGCTTTGGCCTTCATTGACGAAGGCCTGGGTCGTGATCTCGCTGGAGGTAATGACCGGAATGCCGTCCACGGTGTTGGATCCGAGCTGGCCATCCTCAATACGCACATCCAGACGCATCTGACCGTTCGGCGAGCCCGGCACCACGCTGGGCAGTACCCGCAACGACACCCCGGCGGAGAGGTTATAAAGATCGGCCGATGCGTATCCGCTGACCCGGACGAATGCCTGTTGTTTGTGGTCCATGACCGCCTCGACGTTGTCCAGCGTCGCAACCTGGGGCGAAGACACGATCTTCGCCTTGTTGGTCGTCTCCAACGCCGACACGCGCGTCATCAGGTAGCGCCCGGCGTCTCCCAGCACGGCCGTCAAGGTGCCCCCAGCCGGCGTGGTCGCGCCATCGGTGGCAGCGCCGCTCAATGCGCCGTTGAAGCCCAACTGACTGCCACTGCCGTTGCCGGTCTGTATGTCCGTGTGCTGGCTGTGGAAGCGCCAGTCGACACCGAGATCCTGCATGGCGCCATCGCGGATCTCGATGATGGTGGCATCGATCTGCAGCAACTTGGGCCGGTTATCCAACTGTTGGATCAGGGTGCCATAGCTCTGCATCCGCTCGGGTCGATCGCGGATCAGGATGGCATTGGTACGCGGGTCGGCTTCGATCACCGGTGCATCGGAGGCCAGCTCCGCTCCACCACCGGCGTCGATCAGATTGGATTCATCGCGCCGTCCCTTGCTGAGCTCCGGCCAGACGCTGGCGGGCGACCCCGCAGCCGCAGCAGCTCCGCTACCGGGTAGCGGCGGGCTGACCGGCACGCGATCGGACGACGAGGCGCCGCCGAACCAGGACGAAGGCAGCCCGAGGATGCCGCTGGCTCCGCCGCCTTGACCCTGTGCCGCATTGCCGAATGTGTTGGAGGACCCACCGCCGATCGGCTGTACCCGGCCAAAGTTGGCGCCAGGCCCGGGTATCGCCGCGACCGGCGCGCCGCGTGCGCCGTACATGCTGCGCAGCAGGCTGGCCATGCCGGGAATCTGCACATCCTGGCCGCCGATGCGCGTGGTGTGGTCGGCCGCTTGCGCATAATGCAGCTGGAACACCTGCACTTCGGTGGCATCGCGCTGACGCGCGCCCTGCTCGACCTGCTTGGCAATCGCCGAAACGGTATCCACATACCCTGGCGGCCCGGAGACCACCGCCACATGCGCGGCCTCGTCGTAACGCACCGGGAAGCGCGGATCGTCCAGGCGCATGCGTGCAAGTGCGTCGCGCAGTGACTTCGTCGATGCAGTCCCCAGGCTCAAGGTCGCGCTCTTGGATTCGTTCGCACCCCAGATCCTGAGCACGGCACCGTCGTAGTACCAGACAAAGCCGTAGGTGGCCGCCAGATCGTCGAGGAATTTCTGCGGGGAGGTTTCGAATTTGCCGCTCAGGGTGCCGGTCACCTCTGGCGAGATCCAGGTGGCGATGGACTGGCTGGCGGACAAATCACGCAGCACTTCTTTGAGATCCTTGTTGTCGGCGACGTATTTGAACGTGCGCGAATGCCACGGGACCTGGGCGGCGTCGGCATGTGGCGACAACAGCGGCAGCAGGCTGAGCATCAGTACGGCGGCCAATGGAGCACGTCGGCGGTGGGCGGTGGTACAGGCAGGAGCCATGGCGTTCCCTCTGCTAGGCAAGTGAAAAAGTCGATAGCGACCAGTGTAGGAAGTGCAAAGCCGGGAATGTCTCAATAAAGATCAGTGCGTCGCGCCTCCCTTGCCAGCCAGGTTGGCGGCATCGTGCAATTGCTGCTGGAAATGCAGGAAACCAAGTGCTTCGCCGAATTGCGCGATGAAGACGCTGGTCAGCAAGGCGAGCAGCAACAACGCCAGCACCCCACGGATTGGCTGACTCAAGTTCGACGGTTCGAGTTTGTCGGCCGCTCGCGCCACCAGGCCGATCGCAAGATCCACCAGCACAAGCACCAGCATCACCGGTGCGGACAGTTTGACGACGGCGGCCATCATGCTGTCGGATTGCTGGATCACGAACGATTCGGCAACCGCCCCCATGTTCGGCCCAAGCTGGGTCAGCGGCCACCAGCGAAACGATTCGAACAACGCGCCGAGCAACATCAGCATGCCGCCCAATGCGTAGAACGACACGATGGCCAGTTGCAGCAGCACCGTGGACACCGGCGTGCTTTGCTGGCCGCTGAGCGGGTTGGTCATCTGCACATTGTTGTAACCGGCAAGGTCGTCGATCAGCAGGCCAACGCTCTCGGCGATCCAGAACACCGTCGATGCGGCAAACCCGATCAGCAGGCCGACGAACGCCTCCTTCAACGCCACCCCGACCAGGCCCGCCGCCTGGATTTTCGCCAGCGCATCGGCCGGCTGCCCATAGGCGATGAACGAGCTCAGGACGTAGATCACGCCATTGCGCGCGATTCCGGGAAGACTGTCCTGCGCGGTTGCCGGTAGCACGATGAACATCACGAACACGCGCACCCCGCACAGTGCCAGCAGGGTCAACAGCGACACGCCCTGCGAGGAAATGGCCAGCAAGGCATCGGTGGCGTCGTTCATCGGGCGCCCCCATGTGCGGCGCGGTGCGAACGCAGCGCGACCAGTGCCTCGATCGCGTCTTCTTCTTCCGCTGCGTCGCGTTGCGCCTGTCGGGCGCGGCGCGCACTGGCGGCCTTGTCTGCGTAGACCTGCGCCTGTGCCTGCAGCTTGCTCAGTGCCTGCTGCACGGACGCGAGCTCATCGCGGGCACTTTGCAACGACTGATCCGCCGCTGCCTGCGCCTGCTCGGCAGCGCGACAGGCCTCGAGCAGCACGGTGCGGAAGCGTTCGTGCTGCAGGATCGTGTCGATATCGATCGAACCCCCCACGCCGGTTTTGTCCATCAGTGCGGCATCGCAGTTGGCCAAGCGTGTGGTGCAGGCCTCTGCCTCCTGTCTGCACCTGGCAAGTTCGCGGTCGCAGTGTTCCAACGCACGCCTGCAGTCACTCAGGCGTTCCTGCATGCGCTCGCAGCGGCGTGCCTTGAGCTGGTGCAGCACCGACCAGGTGTAGGCAGGCTCACGCATCGTCGGTCACGCTGGCCAGCAGTTCCAGCGTACTTTCGTAGGCACTGAGCTGGTCGGTCGGTTGGCTGAGAAAGTCGCGGATCGCATCGATCCTGTCGATCGCTTCGTCGGCAACGGCATCGCTTCCCTGACGGTATTCGCCCACCTGCACCAGGGTTTCCACCTCGTTGTACTTGGCGAGCAGGCGCCGCAACCGGCCGGCGGCCTGGGAGTGGTCGTACGGGACGATCTGGCTCATCACCCGGCTCAGGCTGGCCAGCACGTCGATTGCCGGGTACTGGTTCTTGGCCGCGATCTCGCGAGAGAGAATCAGGTGCCCATCGAGGATGCCGCGCACTTCTTCGGCGATCGGATCGCTGCCGGTATCGTCCTCGGCCAGCACGGTGTAGAACGCGGTGATCGACCCGCTCTCGCCCATGCCCGCGCGTTCGAGCAGGCGCGGCAACTCGGCGAACACCGATGGCGGAAAGCCGCGGCGTGTGGGCGGCTCGCCGGCGGCCAGACCGATCTCGCGTTGCGCGCGGGCAAAGCGCGTCAGCGAGTCCATCATCAGCAGAACGCGCAGGCCCCGATCCCGGAAATACTCGGCGATGGCGGTGCCGACGTAAGCGGCCTTCGCGCGCTCGATCGACGAGCGATCGGAGGTTGCGCACACCACGACGCTGTGCGCCAGCCCATCGGCGCCAAGAATGAGCTCGATGAACTCCCGCACCTCGCGCCCGCGCTCGCCGATCAGCACGATCACGTTGACATCGCACTGCGTCCCGCGCGCGAACATTCCCATCAAGGTGCTCTTGCCGACGCCTGCTGCAGCGAAGATGCCCATGCGCTGGCCTTCGCCCAGCGTCATCAGGCCATCCACGATCCGCACGCCGGTCGGCATGGGGTGTTCAATCAGCCGCCGACGCATCGGGTCCGGTGCCTGCGCCTGGATCGGCACCCAGGTGTCGCAGGCGATGGCTCCTTGCCCGTCCGATGGCTCGCCCAGGCCGTCGAGCACGCGCCCCAGCAAGGCCGGTCCCACAGGCACCGCCAACGGGCGCCCCAATCCGATCACGCGCGTCTCGCGCGACAGCCCGATCAGTTCCCCGAACGGCGCCAGCAACGCCAGATCGCGACTGAAGCCCACCACTTCGGCCCGCTGCAACAAGCTGCCATCGCGCTGGCGCAACTCGCACACCTCGCCCAGGCTGACCTGCACGCCGGCCACCTTGAGCATGGTGCCGACGACTTCGACCACCTTGCCGTAACGACGACCGACCGCGAGCGTGGCCAGTTCGCGTTCGAGCGCTGTCTCCAGCAGGGGCGTCTCAGCCAGCATCCGCCGGCTCCTGGGGTGCGGCCAACACGCGGCGAATGACGCGCCGCAGACTGCGCAGCTGATCGCGCAGATCGGTCTCGAACACGCCCGTATCCCATTCGCACACGCAGGCGCCCACGGCCAGGTCGGCATCGCCGCATAGCTCGACCTGCAGGGTCCAGCCCGCCTCGGTGGCGGCCGCATCGAAGGCGCGCCGCGCAGCGTCCACCGCGTCGGGGTGCACGCTCACCCGCAGGGCCTTGGCCTCGTCCAGGGCACCTTCCAAGGCCTGCGCCGCACGCGCATACAGCGCCGCAGGATCGTGTCCGAGGATGATGTGCTCGCAGGTGCGCGCCACAATCTCGGCCAGACGCTCGCGTGACCGCTGCGCGGCCGCTTCGGCGGCAAAGGCATGGCGCAGGCCCGATTCGTTCCACTCATCGAGCTGACGTCGCAGGCCCGCTGCATATCCCAGGCGTGCGCTACGCTCGGCCTTCTGGCGCGCATCGTGCAGAATCGCCTCGGCCTGCTGCTGGGCCTCGTCGACCAGCGTCTGTGCGCGCGTCTGCGCCTGGCTCAGGGCCTGTTCGCAGCGTGCGTGCACCTCGGCAGTGGCAGCGTCCAGCGCCAACACCGAGGCCAGCGCCTCGCGCGGAATGACATCGCAATCCAGGCCGATCGCATCGGGCGTTGACCTCAACCACAGACGCATGACGCCTCCGGTATCAGGGTGGGAAGCGCGGTCAGGAAGGCATCGCTCGCACCGTCTGCTGCGACGGTGGCCACCTGCGCGGCGCCCAACGGCAATGACAGCGCCAGCAGCTTGGCAACAACCGGGTTGGACCAGACGCCATCGGCCTGCATCCGACGCCAACCGTCGCCGACCCACGCCGCCTGATCGGCATCGCGAGGCAACAGGGGCACGGGGAGGCCGGCGGACGCGTTCTGTCGCACATGCTCAAGCACGGCCGGCCCCACACACTGTTCGAGCCAGTCCAGACGTTCGCGCTCGATACAACGACGCACCGCCAACCCGCGCGAGAACAACGCGCGCGCGATCAGGACCTTGGCCAATCGCGTGGGCATCAGCAAGGCAAGTTGGTTCGCATGCAGGCCGAGTGCAGACGGCGACAATTCCGACCATCCAGACCACGCCTGGATTACCCGCATACGACGGTGGACGGGCGCCGCTGCCCAGCCTAACGCTGCCACCGGGCCAAGCCAATGCGCCACCCGTGCGGCGTCCAAGGATTCTGCCAGTTGCGCCAACGCGTCCGTCCAGCGCTGAACACAGCGTGCCGCATTGTCGATCCGCGTGTTGTCCATCCCGCGCTCACCCGACTTTGCCTTTCTTCAACTCGCGTAGGCGCTGCCAGCCGCCCCACCGGCCCGCCTGCGGGTTTGGCCACCAATACAGCGCCGCCGCACCCGCCAGGCACAACGCCAACGCACACCCAACCAGCCACGGCCATGGCGAAGGTCTCGGCGGTGCCGATGCGGTGAACTGCGCATCGCTCTCCGCTCCGCCCGGCACCAGCGTGACGCTGACGTTTTCGTAGGTGAGTCCCTCCACGCTGTGCATGACCAACGTCTTGATGTTGGGCACCAGGCTGGTCAGATCGCTACCGACGCGGAACTTGATGAACACCGCAGCGCTGGACGGCTTTACCGAGGTGGACAGCGGGTCGTTGTTGGGCAGCACGATTTCCACATCGGCCGAGATCACCCCATCGATATTCGACAAGGTCTGCGATAGCTGCTGCGACACGCCATAGATGAAACGTACGCGTTCTTCGGTGGGTGTCGAGATCAGCCCGTCCTTCTTGAACATCTCGCCGAGATTGGCGTGCCGTTCATGCGGCAAACCATGCGCGCGCAGCACCTCCAGCGAATAGGACACCTGATCGTGCGGTGCGTTCACCGCCCAGGTCTTGCCGTCGTCTGGCGTGACCTTGGACGCATCCACGCCCGCATGCAGCAGCACCTCGAGCATGTCGTTGGCATCATTTTCGGTGAGCCCGGAGTACAGCTGCTGACTGCACGCAGACAGCAGCAGCGCCACCAGCAGCACCACCAGGCATCTCGGCGCGCGCATGCTACTGGTTCTTCACCAGCGTCTGCACGGCGTTCTTTCCCGATTGCGCCACGCCCACGCTGACATTGAGGTTGAAGCCGACCATGGTCAGCTCGTGCATCAACTTGATCTGCTGCGCCGCCATTTCCTGCAGCCCCATGGTCGGTGCCTGCATGCTGAAGGCATCGATATGCTCGGCGATGGTGCGCACGCCATCGTTCTGCACATCGACCACCCGGCTCATCATGCTCGGGTTGCCTACGCGCTGCATGGCGGGCGGCAAGGGGCTGGAGGATTGCATCAGCGCTTGAAAGCGATTCACCAGCGCTTGGTTGGGCGTTGCCACCGGCGACAGCGCTTGGGTCGCGGCAGCACTGGTGCCGGCAATCGCTTGGACAGGAGGAATGAGCGTCATCGCATACTCCTATGGGGTTGGGACTGGCGTCACTCAGGCGCGCAGGTACTGCGAATTCGGAACTTCCATCGGTGCTGAAGAATCGACCGGTACTTCCGCCGGCGCGGACGTTGGGGTGCTTCGCCCGGACAGCGCCTTGACCAGGGCCACCGCATCGGCATCGGCGTCTTCTTCGATCAGCCCGTCTGCAACGCCATGCCACGACGGGTCCCCCATCGCGAACAGGCAGCAGGCGTACAAGGCCCTGCACAGCGGCTTGGAGCCGGCGTCGCTCTCCAGTTCGCGCAACAGGCGCGCACCTTCCACGTAATTGCCGCGCTTGATCGAAATCCATGCATCGAAGGTGTCCAGCGCTTTCAGCTCCGGCCGCAGGACGCGCACTGCGGCCAGCACAGCGGCAGCGTCCTGAATCTTTTCATGGGTGAGTCCGACCGTGATCAGTTCGATGAGCCCACTCACGACCGACCCGGGACATTGAATCTTCTCCACACTGCACCTCGTTTTTTATGGCATGCGGACCGTACATGTGGGGAACGCTACGCGCGCCACGCCGGCCGGATCCTTTCGGAAGCGAATATCGGAATTCGCTGGCGAACAAATCATTCCGGCTTCGCCAGGCCATCCACACATTCGCCTGGAAAACGGATCGCTCCACCACAGCTGCCCACAATCGGGGGCGCAGCGATCGCGGAAGGAGAAGGCAATGTCGGAAGAAAAAACCGAGAAGCCGACCGAGAAGAAACTGCGGGATGCGCGCAAGGACGGGGAAGTTCCGGTCAGCCCGGACGTCACTGCAGCGGCGGTGCTCTTCGGCGCGTTATTGGTGATGAAATCGGCCGGCGATTACTTCTCCGATCACATGCGCGCATTGATGACGATCGGCTTCGATTTTTCCGAACATACACGCGATGCAGCGGCCATCAACCGCGCACTCGGCCATATCGGCATCCAGGGATTGCTGTTGATGCTGCCGTTCCTGGCTGCCTGCCTGGTGGCCGGTATGGCGGGCGGTGCGTTCCAGACTGGCCTGAATGCCTCGCTCAAGCCGGTGGCGCCCAAGTTCGATTCCCTCAATCCCGCAACCGGGGTCAAGAAACTCTTTTCGTTGCGAAGCCTCATCAACTTGCTGAAGTTGATCATCAAGGCCATCTTGATTGGCGTGGTGCTGTGGGTCGGTATCCGCGCCCTCATGCCGATGATCATTGGGCTTGCCTACGAGACACCGCTTGACGTTGCGCAAATTGCCTGGCGCACGCTGGGCATGCTCTTCGCACTGGGCGTGCTGCTGTTCGTCCTGGTCGGCGCTGCAGACTGGAGCGTGCAGCGCTGGCTGTTCATCCGCGACAAGCGAATGAGCAAGGACGAGCAGAAGCGCGAATTCAAGGAAAGCGAGGGCGACCCCGAAATCAAGGGCAAGCGCAAGGAATTCGCCAAAGAGCTGGTCTTCGGCGACCCGCGCGAGCGCGTCGCCAAGGCCAAGGTGATGGTGGTCAACCCGACCCATTACGCAGTGGCGCTGGCCTACGAGCCCGACGACTTCGGCTTGCCGCAGGTCGTTGCCAAGGGCGTGGACGACGGCGCACTGGAACTGCGCGCCTTCGCGCATAACCAGGGCATTCCGATCGTTGCCAATCCGCCACTGGCGCGTGCGCTGTATCAGGTTGAATTGGGCGATGCAATCCCCGAGCCACTGTTCGAAACGGTTGCGGTGGTGTTGCGCTGGGTCGATGAACTCGGTCGCGACCACGGCGACGGCGATGGAGCCCTGCCATGCTAGGAGACCGCGTGCGAGCGACAAGGTATTTCGCTTATAGCGGCGAAGTGGCGATCGCCGCCCTGGTGGTGGCGGTCATCGGGCTGATGATCCTGCCGCTGCCAACGCCCATGATCGATACGTTGCTGGGCATCAACATCACCCTGAGCGTGGTGCTGTTGATGGTCACGATGTATGTGCCCGACTCGATCTCGCTCTCGTCGTTTCCTTCCCTGCTGCTGTTCACCACGCTACTGCGGCTGTCCTTGAATATCGCCTCGACGAAGTCGATCCTGCTGCATGCCGAGGCGGGCCATATCATCGAGAGCTTCGGCGAGTTGGTGGTCGGCGGCAATCTGGTGGTGGGCCTGGTGGTTTTCTTGATCATCACCACCGTGCAGTTCATCGTGATCGCAAAGGGTTCCGAACGCGTTGCCGAGGTCGGTGCGCGCTTCACGTTGGACGCAATGCCCGGCAAGCAGATGAGTATCGATGCCGACCTGCGTGGCGGCAACCTGACCGCAGATGAGGCACGCCGCAAACGCGCGCGGCTGGCCATGGAAAGCCAACTGCACGGCGGCATGGATGGCGCCATGAAATTCGTCAAGGGTGATGCGATCGCCGGCCTGGTGATTACCATGGTCAACATCCTGGCCGGTATCGTGGTCGGCGTGACCTACCACGGCATGACGGCCGGCGACGCCGCCAACCGCTTTGCGATCCTGTCGGTGGGCGATGCGATGGTGTCGCAGATCGCCTCACTGCTGATATCGGTGGCTGCCGGCGTCATGATCACCCGCGTGGCCAACGAGAACGAGACCAGGCTCAGCTCGCTCGGGCTCGATATCGGCCGTCAGCTCACCAGCAATGCGCGGGCCCTGATGGCAGCGAGCGTGCTGCTGGCCTGCTTTGCGTTCGTCCCCGGCTTTCCCGCCGTGCTGTTCCTGCTGCTGGCAGCGGCCGTCGGCGCCGGCGGCTATACGATCTGGCGCAAGCAACGCGACATCAGCGGCACCGATCAGCGCAAGTTGCCTTCGGCGAGCCGTAAAGGTGCCAAAGGCGAGGCGCCACATATTCGCAAAAACGCCCCGGATTTCGCCTCCCCTTTGTCGATGCGGCTGTCGCCGCAGCTGGCCGCTCTGCTCGACCCCGCGCGGCTGGATCAGGCGATCGAAAGCGAGCGGCGGCAATTGGTCGAATTGCTGGGCTTGCCGTTTCCCGGAATCGCGATATGGCAGACCGAGTCGCTGCAAGGCATGCAATACGAAGTGTTGATCCACGATGTCCCCGAGACACGCGCCGAACTGGAGAACACCGACGACATGCAGGCCGCACTGGCCCGGCAGGCCATCGCACCCCTGCATGCACGGGCGCACTTGTTCGTCGGCATCCAGGAGACGCAGTGGATGCTGGAGCAGGTGGCCGTGGACTATCCCGGGCTGGTTGCGGAAGTCAACAAGGCGATGCCCGCCCAGCGCATAGCCGATGTGTTGCGGCGTCTTCTGGAAGAAAGGATTCCGGTGCGCAATATCAAGAGCATCCTGGAGAGTCTGGTGGTCTGGGGGCCGAAGGAAAAGGATCTTCTGATGTTGACCGAATATGTGCGCTGCGACCTGGGCCGTTATCTGGCGCATACCGCAACCGCAGGCACCGGGCAGCTGCCCGCGGTAATGCTCGACCATGCTGTCGAACAACTGATCAGGCAATCGATTCGCGCGACCGCGGCCGGCAATTTCCTGGCACTTCCGCCCGAGCAGGCGAACCAGCTTGTCGAACAGGTGGAACGCATCGTCGGCGACCATGCGCAGCATCCGCTGGCGGTGGTCGCATCGATGGACGTGCGCAGATACGTGCGCCGCATGATCGAAGCACGGCTGACCTGGCTGCAGGTCTATTCGTTCCAGGAGCTGGGTTCGGAAGTGCAGCTGCAGCCGATCGGTAGAGTGGTGGTGTGATGCGCAAGCCGCCCCTCCGCCATGTGCGCATCCTGCCGGTCAGCGGCGCACTGCAGCGGCCGGCGGCTCCAGCCACGCCGGCCCGGTCGGCGCTGCGCTCCAGCTTCCTGCAACTGCGCCAGCGCTTGCGCAGCGCACAGCTCGCGCTTCCCTGCATGGTGTTGCCACCGCAGTGCGACGAGGATCGGCCGGAGCCTGATGCCGAGGAGGGCTTCACCGAGGCGCATGACAGCGTGCCCGTGCAAACCGACCCGCCCTTACGTATCGAGGGGACGAAACACCAAGAGCCGTCCCAAGGCAACGACGATGGCGCAGTGGGGCGACAGATTGCGACCGAGTGGATACGCACGCAACGCGCCCAAATGGCGATCGACCGCATCGCGCTGCGGGTGGCCGAGTTCTGCAATGCCCAACCGGTGCGCAGCGCAGGGAGTTGGGAAGCGTGGCTGGATATCGACCAAGAGGTCGTCGCACAGACGACGTTGTTTTTGCGGCTTTCGCCGGACCAGCTATCGCTTCGCTTCAATACCAGTTCGCCAGATGCGCGCGAGGTACTTTGGTGCGGAAGGCAGCGCCTGGAGGCTGCCCTGACGTCCACGCTGAGTAGCACGCTCCAGATCAGCATCGAGGTTGTCTAACGCGGCACTGGCGACAGAAAGCCATTTGGAGGAACTCCATCTTGCTAACCGAGCAGAGCCAGACTCCACCGGCACGTGCACTCTCTCAGGCGTTGACGCGCGTTGCGGCCGAGCGCGCCCAGCTTGGCAGAGTGTTCGGCGACCCACGCGCAGCACGGCAATGCGGCTTTGCCACGCATTGCCGTCGCATCTGGCCCAACGATGCGGCCCGCCTGCGCCTGCAGCTGGATGCCGGCCAGATGGATTTGCGGATTGCCGCGCGCGACGGCCTGGCGCTGCTATTGAACGAGGACGACGACGCACTACGCGTTTCGATCGCGGGAATGCTGCTGGCCGATCGCCTGGGCGCATTTGCGCCGCTCGGCCTGGGCGCTGCCGAGGTGATCGCCTTCGAGCGCGATGCAGAGCCAGACGACTGCCACGGCATCGGCATGACACTGGGCGATCTCGATGCCGTTGCGCTGACGGCGAGCGCGTCGCTGCTGGCCACGTTGCAGGCCGCAGTCGGCGGACTTGCGCCGCCTGCGCAGCTGCCAGCCTGGCTGGCTGCACTGCGCGTCAACACGCGCCTGCGCATCGGCGGGCGCACCGCATCGGCGGCTTTGCTGCAGTCGCTGCGGCCTGGCGATGTCTTGCTGCATTGCACGGCCTCGGCTGCGGTGACCGGCGGCGATGTGCTCTGGGGTATCGCCGGAGGCGTGGTATTGCGCGCGCCGGTGCGCTTGAACCTGCAACAGATGATTCTGGAGGCCAGCCCCACCATGCAACACGATACGTTTGAGCCGGAAGTCGCGCCGTCCACCAGCAACGTGGCAGAACTGGAACTGCCGGTGCAGCTGGAAGTGGATCAACTTGCGCTGTCTCTATCGACCTTGTCGGGTTTACAGCCCGGGCAGATCCTGGAGTTGTCGGTGCCGGTCGATCAAGCCGACATCCGCCTGGTCGTTTACGGCCAGACCATCGGCACCGGCAGGCTGCTGGCAGTGGGCGAACATCTGGGTGTGCAGATCCTCAGCATGTCGGAGAGCACGCATGCAGATGCCTGACGTCGGCTCGCTGCTGCTGGTGGTCATCATGCTGGGCTTGCTGCCCTTCGCAGCGATGGTGGTCACCTCCTACACCAAGATCGTGGTCGTACTTGGCCTGCTGCGCAATGCGATCGGGGTACAGCAGGTGCCGCCCAACATGGTCCTCAATGGCGTTGCATTGCTGGTGTCGTGCTTTGTGATGGCCCCGGTGGGCATGGAGGCGTTCAAGGCCGCGCAGAGCTACGGCGCCGGGTCGGATAACAGCCGCGTGGTGGTGCTGCTCGACGCCTGCCGGGAGCCGTTTCGGCAATTCCTCCTCAAACACACACGCGAGCGCGAAAAGGCGTTTTTCATGCGTTCTGCACAGCAGATCTGGCCCAAGGACAAGGCCGCCACGCTCAAGTCGGACGACTTGCTGGTCTTGGCACCGGCATTCACGCTCAGCGAATTGACCGAAGCCTTCCGTATCGGCTTTCTGTTGTATCTGGTGTTTATCGTCATCGACCTGGTGGTGGCCAACGCGCTGATGGCGATGGGCCTTTCACAGGTCACCCCGACCAATGTGGCGATCCCGTTCAAGCTGCTGTTGTTTGTCGCCATGGACGGCTGGTCGATGCTGATTCACGGCCTGGTTCTGAGCTATCGGTGACGCCATGGACCATGACGATCTAGTGCGATTCACTTCCGAAGCCTTGCTGCTCTGCCTCAAGGTGTCCTTGCCGGTGGTCGGTGTCGCTGCGTTGGCCGGGCTGCTGATCGCCTTCGTCCAGGCGGTGATGTCGCTACAGGATGCATCGATCTCGTTCGCACTCAAGCTGGTGGTGGTGGTGGCCGCCATTGCCGTGACGGCGCCGTGGGGTGCCTCGGCCATCATGCAGTTCGGCCAGGCATTGATGCAGGCGGCGTTCCCATGATCCGTCGCATCTCGCCCGGCACCTTGCGGCCCTCGGTTTCCATCGAGCATGGCGGCTCGCATCACCATGGCGATCATCATGCCGATGCGGCAGGCACCAGCGCGGGGTCGCCTACCGACATTGCGGCACGAGCACCGCGTCTGCGCCCTGCTCCACCGCGCAGGCGACGCCGCGGGATCCGGTCGCTGGACGGCCAGGAGGATGAATTCGACGCCAACGAGCAGGAAGAGATCGAAGCCAAACGCGAGTGCGCACTGCGCGGACGGGTGAGCGTGGCCATGCTCCCGGCCCAGAGCCGGGAGCATGGCCAGGGCGACCAGCACGGCGGTGACCGCAGCACGCATACCGACGATCCGCAGGCCGGTCCATGGCACAGCGCCGCTCCAGCGCAATTGAGCGACAGCATCCGCACGTGCATCGACGCGATTGTCGATCGCTACGTGACCAGGCGCGACGCCGATCCAGTGGCCAAGCGCCACGCGCTGGCTGCTGCGCTTGTCGAGCTGCGCGCCGTCGGCGTTTCGCATCCTGCCGTCGCCCCCTTGACCGCAACGATCTGGAGGTTGATGCGCGAGCATCTACGCGCGTACGACAAGGCCAGCGCGGCGGAGAACCTGCTGGCCTTGCGGACCCGGTTGCTGGAGTTGATGCCATCGGAGTTGGAGCCGGTGCCCGCGCTACGCAATTTTCATCTCCTGCTTCCACTGATCCTGCTGAATGCGGAAAAACCGCGCAGACAGGTCGATCGTACACATGCCATCACACGTCTGAACACACTGCTGATTGAGCAACCACAACAGGTGGCTCAGGAGGTTCGCCCATGACCATGCAGCTTCGCGTACTGACAGGAACCCATGCAGGCGCACGATTAGATTTGGCACAAGGTCGTTACACCCTGGGGAGCGATCCCCAAACCGATATCCGAATAGACGATTGGCCTGGTTGCTCACTCATTATCGAGGTAGACCAAGATGGTCAGATCCGCTATAGCAGCGACACGGTGCCAGAAACGTCCTTTGTTGCGTTTCAGCCAGTCCGCTTCGGCCCCCTGGTACTGTGTATTGGCGATGCTGGTGCCGATTGGCCACACGATGTGGCGCTGCTGGAGCAGCTGCTTTCCCCAGCCGCCGCGCCGGCACCGCGCGCGTCCAGGCGCAAAGTCCTGCGCACGGCGGTGGGTGCCATGCTAGCGCTCTCTGCAGCAGCGTTGATCCCCTCGTTGCAACCCGCATTTCTGTCCGATGCCGCCACCCCGCAACGTCCAGGAAATGCTGTCAATCAGACCAAAACGTTGTTGAAACAACTTGGTTTTCACGAAGCGCACGCTGAACGCGTCGGCACGCGCGTGCTGATCGAAGGCCTGGTCCCCAGCAGCGCCGACGCCGCACGCCTGCGCACGCAGGTGCATCGGTACCACCCAGCCGTCGCCGTGAATGTCGCCGTTGTGGACGAAGTACTGGCGACGCTGCGCGACACCCTAGCTGACCCCGCGCTCAGCGTCCGTTACGAAGGCAATGGCGTTTTTTCGGTTTCCGGCAGCAGCGACAACGCCGAACGTGCAAGCCGCCGCATTGCCGACGTGCGTAGCGACCTGGGCCCTGAAGTCCGTTCGTTACACGTCGAGATCAGCCAGCAAGATCCGTCCGTAAAACTTCCGGAAAATTACGACGCGGCATTGCTCGCCGACGGCCTGCACTATGTCGAAACGCCGGATGGCACCAAGCACATGACATCCCTGCCGCAGCAAGCGGCGCAATGAGAGCCCCCCATGTTCGATGCCATGACCGATACGGTCACCCAGGATATGAGCAAGATTTTGCAGACCAAGGTGCTGGATGTCTCCGGCGAGCGACTGCGCAACATCGAGGCAGCCCTGCACGCGACAGCGCAACAGCTTCGTGTGCACTGGTCCGCCGCGAGCGATCAGGTTGCGCGCAACGACTTCACTGTCTTGCACGACGGCATCAACGCTGCGCGAGAAATCGTCGCGCACATCTCCAGCATGCCTTGATCATCGAGTTACTTGGCCATGATGGTCAAGCAAAACGCGCCAACAGGCGCACCACGTTACGTCTATTTATCTAAGGAGTATTGATATGCCAAATTTACAATCGTTAGGGCCGATGTTAGGTCAGGGCATGGACCCGTTTACAACAGACCTTTCAAACAGATGGAGCAATCACTCGGCCACTAGTATGTCGGGCAATCAGATCACCAGTCTGATGAGTGGCATTGGCGATTCAGCCGCGGAGCAGGAGCGTATGAACAATTACCTCACTGCAAAGAAGAACGAACTTGACTTCAACGTGGCGCTCAACAAGTTCATCGGCAAGGCGGGCGACAACGCGAAGCAGCTGGTTGGCCAGTAATCGGCGCCGGCATGCGCAGGGCTTGTAGGGGGCCCTGTGCATGCCTCACCCAAGATGAGCAGTGCGCGATTCGAAACCATCGTTCGACAGATGTGCGAGGCACTGGACTTGCCGGATGTGGAGTCGGTGCTCAGCCGGCGTGTGCTTTGGGTAGAAGGCTTCGAGGTCTATCTGCACCTGCCGAAGCCACAGCAAGAGGACGACGTGCAGGAAGAAGCACTGTACTTGCGCATCGCCTACGGGCTGCCACCTGCGGGGCGGACACTGATCGTTTTCAGGCTCCTGCTCGAGGCCAATCTGTCGGTGTATGCGCAGGACCAGGCACAGCTTGGATTGAACGATGACGGCGTTATCGTATTGATCGTGCGGGTACCGCTGGACGATGACGTCGATGGCGCGTGGATATGCGACCTGCTTGCCCACTACGCTGAGCATGGCCGTTACTGGAACAACAACATCTTCATTGCACATGACGAAATGTTCGAAGGCATTGCGACGGGAAACTATCTGTGGCTGCGCGCGTGAGGTGACAAGCCGCCGCGCTGCACTACATCGCGACGCTGCCGCGACTTATCACCTGTAACAAGTCTTCGTCCGTTCCTAATTTCTAACAAGGGAACTCACCAATGAATCTCGCCATCCCCTCGCACACCACAGCGAACTTACAGCCGTCACCTTTATACCTATCGCAGCAGCAGACCTTGAATGCGTTGATCATGAGTATGTTCGCTTACTGCATACAACGCATGATCAACGGCATGCTGCAACCGCAGGACAACCCATCCAAAGAAGATCAGCCACCGATCGTCCCCAATCCGATGCCGTCGGGACCGGCGTCTAATCCGCCCTATTCCACCAACCTCGACGGACAGCACGACAGCGGGACTGGCGATGGCAGCTGCTACAACAAAAACAAAGGCGGCAAATGGGACCCAGATGCCGACAGTGACTCACCGCCCACCCGACCCGCTCAACCGACAACATTGTCCAGCCATGGCGATCCCCCCAACGGCACGCAGGCGCCACTGCCTTCCGGAAAGGTCGTCAGCGCCCCCCCCGGTGTTCAGAACAAGACCATCGTGGTGCACAAGGGCGAGGTGTTCGATGGCAAGAACCAGACGTACATCGGCGGGCCCGGCCTTGGTGATGGCTCTCAGAATGAGCACCAGCAACCGCTGTTTGTCGTCGAGGAAGGCGGCAGCCTGTGCAACGTCCGCATGAGAGGCGGTGGCGACGGTGTGCATTTCATGGGCAGCGGCAAGATGGTCAACTGCGTTAACGAGGACGTCAGCGAGGATGCGGTCACCATTGATGGCCTGGGCAACCGTGCGCATGATGCGGGGATTGCCGGTTGCAACGCAGACGTCAGTGGCCGCCCGAAGGTAGAAATCATCAATTGCACGTTCAACAACGCCTCGGACAAGGTCGTTCAGGACAACGGCACTGCCGACGTGCTGATGTCGGGCGACACTGTCAATGGTGCCGGCAAGGTTTTCCGGACCAACGGTGGGTATCGCGATATCGACACGCACCTGCGGGTCCAGGATTGCGAGTTCAACCATGTCAAGGAAGCCGTGTTCCGTACCGATGCGCCCGACGCGACAGTGGTACTGGCAAACCTGGAAACAGATGCGCCCAACGAAGTGATTGCCCCTAACGCTTCGCAGGCCAACGGGGCGACGCGTGTCGGTCATAAGACCTACAGCGGCTGATCGTCCCCTGCACCTCCGCCGCGAGTCGGTGGCGCCAGGCAGGTGCACTTGATTGATGCATCTGCCTGGCATAAGCGACCGGTGGTGGCGGCCCACGTAATTGACCACTGGCGTGCAGCGTGCGCTTTTTCAGCATCGTCTTAACGGCAATCGGCCACAATTGCAGCCGGAGTCACGGTGTCGGCAATCCAATCCAGGGATGTCCGCGAAAGTAAGCACGGACGCGGGCATGGCGTCCCGCATTCTGTTGCAGCAGTTTGCAGCGTACGGCAGCTGGTGCATTGGCGCTGACGAGGAGACGACCGCCTTGCCGGCGAGTTCTTTCCGGTGTTTGACGTGCGCGTCAAGTTCGACGCGTTCCGGAGCGGCGACGCCATCGAGTCGCGGATGCAATGCCTGCCTCGTGCAGTGAGCGACCTGCGCAGATCGCGGCATGAGGCCGTGGTGTTCCATGATTGCTGGTAATGGCTAAGCTGCCAGACACCACCAAGCCACAGACGCGACGAACGCGACGTCTGTGGCTTGGTGGTGTACAACGCTCCTGAGTATCAACGCGACAGCTGAGCGCTCATGCTCGCCCGCTCTGCCACTGGCGAAGTGCTTCGCTGTCATGCAGTGCACGCTTGAGCGTTTGCAGCTGGCCATCCAGTGCCTGCGTGGCCGCGTCGCGGGGGACGCCGCTAAAGGTTTGACTCCACCCCTCGCGTAGTGCAGTGCGTACCGCATCGATGGTCGCGATCGAAACGGACTGCGTGCCGATCTCCGTACGCAATGTCTGCAGCGCAGTACGCAGTGTCTGGCCAAGCGGCCCAGGGCCAGGCGCGGCGCGCATCCCCTCCTCCATGGCACGTTCTGCCTCGGCAGGTGTCGGCCCCGAGAGCCTGGCGATCGCCTGGTCCACAGGCTCGGCCAGGGCCTCGAGGGTTCGTTCGATGGTGCGTTGATGCTCGGCTGCAAGCGCGGCACGTTCGTTGTCCAGGCGCGCCGCCTGGGAGGTATTGGCGCCGTTTTTGGCCTTGAGCGCATTCCAGAACGTATCGTTGAACAGGGTTTGCACGGCCTGCTGCACGACCACAGCCGTGGAATTGGCGGCTTCGCCAGCAACACGGATGTGGCTCCCCCGACGCAACGGCGCTGTGATGATGCGCCCGGCCCCCATCGAGCCGAAGCTGGCCATGACGTTGCTCAGCATGTGGCGGGTCAACAGGTCGCGTGCCGTGGTGGCGACGGCGTTTGCGCTGTTGAAGCCCTGCCTTGCCAACGCCAACGCTTCCTTTCCGGTGTCCAGCAAATAGGTAGGCGGGAAATGCACGGCGTCGGACCATTGTGCAGGCCGGCGCGCTTTGTCGGGCAACGCCAACGCAAACAGGTTCAGCCGTTGCTCTCCGCCAACCAGATCCGGGACACGCATTTGGCCGGTCCGTGCCACGGCTTTGCCTGTTTCCAGCAGTGCCTTTTGCACGACCCCGGCAGCGCCAATGGCCAGCGCGCTCAACCCCCACTGGCCGACAGGCGTCAGTAAGCCCGGTTCACCACCAGTCCGGCGCGCGGCGTTGAACCCTGCGTTGATCACTGGCTTGAGCAACAAGGTATCCAGTGACTTGTCGTCCAGGGTCGATTGGCGCTGCGTGATGCCCAGGCGGCGGTCGTAGGTCTGCGCCTTGAGGTCGGCAAGCGTCGGCGCATTGTTCTCGCCCGGACGCGTGAAGCGCTTGCCCTCGGCAGTGATTTCCAGAATGACCGGTGGCGGATCGGGCACCAGGATCTTGGGGTCGATGGCCTGAAACCTCGGCAGGTTGGAAACGCGCGCGCGCCGGTCCATTGCCGGGATCAACAACGTATCGCTGGTATAGGACGCAGACCCCGCCGCGACACCTGCAACCATCGCCGTACTCAGCTCCTCCGCGTCGGCAGGGCGCCGGGACGCATAGGCCGCACCCGTGGCAAGACCGACCGGATTGCGCATCGCACCGATAATGAACGCCCGTAGGCATTCGTAGGCAATCGGCAATGCCGCTTTCGTGCCCGCTGTCTTCATGTCACCGACAGCCTGGTACCCGGCATCCGGCCCGAAGGCAGTGATGCGTTCCTGCACGCGCGCGTCAGCCCATTCCAGATAGCTGGCCTGCAGGGCCGTCTGCTCTTCGGAGGGCGCAGCAAATGGCAGAGCGTCCAGGCGGGCACGTAGCTGCGCTTTCACCTCGGCGGCCGCCGCCGTGCTGCGTTCGGCATAGGTCGCCGCGGCGGCAGGCACATCCGGTGTGTCGATTTCCCGGGCTGGGAACACGACCTGCGCGGTGTAAAACGTTGCGTCCGACGCGTCCGACGCTTGCGACGAGTCGGACCGATGCGAGCCGCCGAGCATGGCCCCTTCTTCATCTGCATGAGGACTGGCGCGACCGGCCAGTGATGCGCGACGACCACGCAGCGCCGCGCTGGAAGAGGCCAGGCCCGCAAGCGGGCCAGTGGGTGCGCGTTCTTCCCGCGGGGCAGCAACGTCTTCGGCCTGCGTTGGTTGGACGGGAGGGTGCGAGGCTGCGCCGCGACTTGCAGCGGTGCCGATATCGCTGGAGAGTTTCATGAGGCCACCTCCTTGGCCGTCTCGACCTGCGTCGCCAGCGCGTCCAGCACGACACGGGCAACCACCTGCCCACGGTCCAGTGCAGCGGCCACCTCTGCAGGCGTGCGCACCAGCAACAGCGGGCAGACGCAGAGCAGGCCGAGATCCGACAGCGTGAGCCGCCAGCCATACTCGGTCAGCAGTTGCTCCTGCAGCGACAGCAGCATCACCACCTCCTCGCCTCCAAGCTCGCGTGCCGCCAGGGGCAAGATCACTTCAGGGAAGGCCATCAATGCGTCTGGCTGCCCCTGCGTGTGGACGCGGCACAGCATGCCGGCAGGGCCCAGAATGGTCTCGCCTTCGCCGAGCCGCTGCGCAAGCTCACCAGGTAACCCAAGGCATGCGCTCAGGCCGATAAAAAAAGCGGTATTCGCTGTTTGTTGATTGTGCGATTCCAACGTCATCTGAAGTGCTCCGTGAGGAAATTCGATGGGTTGCTACGCGCCAGCAGCGCGCGGCACATTGTCTTGCCCACAAATTCGCGCCCAAGCGAAGTGGGACGAACCACCTGCGCCATACACGAAGTGGGGTGCCGGTAAATTTCCCAACCAAAACCTGCGCCACACATTAATAAAACGGACACAATCAGAAGGACTGCGCCCCTGACCTGGCGAAGGAACCAAGACTGATAAGTGCGCCTGCAGGCACCGCCGGCAATTTCGCGTCCAGGCGGGTCTACTGACGCAAGCGAGTTACCGAGATATTAACTAACTGCGCACTTTATCCTGCGTACTTCATCCGTGTCAGCTCCAGCGTTGGCCAGCGCGTTGATTCGGTGCAAGCCCCATCTGGCGACCCAGATGATCCCAACACGTTTCATGGCCGTGATTCACGGCTCCAGCCGGGCAATAAAAGAAATGTCATGCAACCAGGTTCCATGACATCCCCTGGTTTCTCAGCACATCCAGGGCTGCAGTCAGAACAGCCCTCACAATTCCAATACTGAGGGGTTCGGCCGCCGCGTGACGGAACGCTGGTGATCGCTGCACACGCCGCCGGAACACCGCGATGATCTGCATCTCCAAGCACGTATCGTAGCGATGTACATGAGTGCGCCGGCCCACAGCAGGAACAATCGCCGCTCAACTATCGGCGCCAAGCAGCGCCGGCAGGCAACGCATCGACGGGCCGATTTTTGCGCTTTTTTCGCCAAAATAGTTCGTCGGCCAGGGTGCACCTTGCGCAGATTGGCAACATACGTCTACACCGCATGGGCGCATCCGTGCGGCCGTATAAGAATCAACTTATACGAAGGTGCTCTGCCAATTCTGTCATTCGCGAGGCCGCCTCTATGTCGCTCAACACGCTTTCTACCGGGAGCAACCCCAGCCAACTGCTGGGCACCTCTTTCAACGAGTCGTCTTCATCGGAGCTGCTTGGGTCCGATTCGTTCAAGGACGGCTCCGACCTGCCATCGACGATGGACGACATCTTCCTGCTGATCTACCAGTGGCTGGCAGCCCTCCAAACCAACACGCCAACGAGTACATCAAGCAATGCGTCGGCCGATGCACCGGCAAACACGCCAAGCGGCGATGCCAGCACCCCGTCCTCCGCATCGGACGATCAAGCCACCCAGCCGATCGAAAAGCGCACCTCCTGGCCATCGCTGGGCTACGACTTCGACCCCAAGCACATCAAGGGGAAGGATGCGCCGCCGGCGCTGGAAGGTTCGACGGTGACCTGGAACGATGGCACGCTGACCAAGTCGGAGCTTCAGATCGTTTCGACGCTGAATGCGCACAAGGACCAGATGCCGCTCGAGTACAAGAATCTCGACGACAAGATCAACGACCCTTCCACGCCCGCCGACCTGAAGGCTGCATTGCAGGGCCTGAAACAGGACCCGCGCTTGTTCTTTGCGATCGGTTCCCAGGGAGACGGCAAGTGCGGCGGCAAGATCAGCGCGCAGGATCTTTGGGATTTCTCTGATTCACATCCGCAGGTCAAGGAACTGGGCGGGAAGAACGACGAGTTCAACCCCAAGAATATCAAGGGGTCCAACCCGCCGCCGGCGGCGGAGGGCTCGACGGTCACCTGGAACGAGGGCCAGCTCAATCAATCCGAACTGGAGATTGTTTCGGTTCTGGATCGGCACAAGGACCAGGTCGACTCGCTGTCCTTCGATCAGCTGGACGCCAAGATCAACGACCCGTCGACGCAGCCTGACTTGAAGAAAGCGCTGCAAGGATTGCAGAAGGATCCGCGGTTGTTCTTCGCCATCGGCTCGCAGAAGGACGGCAAGTGCGGCGGCAAGATCAAGGCGCAGGACCTCACAGACTTCTCGTACTACCATCCGCAGATCGCCGAATACAACGACAAGCAGGCAAAGAGCTACACGCAGAACTACATCGCATCCGATAGCCCCGACAAAACCAAGGCGTCGGTCATGACCAAAAGCGATGCCCTGCGCGAGCTGTATCGCTATTCCGACTATCTGCCCGGCAACCTGAGCGAGGACGAATTCGCCAAGATCGTCGATGGCGACAGCAAGACCGGCAAGTGCCCGCCGCAGGTGATCGCGGCTGCTCAATATTTTCGCGATCATCCGGACGAGTGGAAGGAATTTGCAGGGGATTCGGGCTCGATGAGCACGCCGGATTTCCTGCAGAAATCCACCTCCGCGATGCACCTGACCGCGGACGAGCAGAAGACGCTGGACACCATCAACAGTCATCAGGACGCGTTCTACGGCGACGGCAAGGAAATCACGCGCGACAAGCTCGACGCGATCTCCAAGGACGACAAGGCCGACCCGGCCGTCAAGCAGGCCGCGACGCAGTTGTTGGCCGACCCGCTGCTGTTCGGCTTGTTGAACAACTCCATCACCGGCTACAAGAAGCCCCATCACTTCTTCGGCGGCGGCCATGTCGTCGATTCGGGCAAGATCAGCCAGGACGATTTCCGGCAGTTCTATGACCACATGAGTGCAGCCAACAAGACCGTGGACACGCCGGCCACGCACGAGGCGAGCTCGCCCGATCAGCAAAAGGCTGTCGCGGACATGCTGGTGGGCAAGGACGATCCGCCCGCGATCAAGAAGCCCAAAAAGGACGTCGGCACCTTCCAACACGGCCTGCACGAGTTCCTCAAGTGGGACAGCAAGATCCTGGACTGGATGTCCGTGGGGCTCAGCGCATTGAACGGGATCCCCATCATCGGCGAAATTGCCGATGCGGCGTCGATTGCATTGGAGAGCGAGGCGCAGGCGGCGCAGGTGGTCGACACCGCGATTCAAGGTGGCGACATGTCGCTGGCCTTGAAGCTGGCCGGCATCAATATGGCCGGGGCGGTGGTTGGGGCAGTCGGCGGCCCCACGGCCAGAATCGGGGCCAAGGGCGTGGCCAAGGGAGTGGCCGAAGCCGCGGCCAAAGGAGCAGCCGAGGGCGCGGCCAAGGGAACGGCAAAGGGAACTGCAAAGGGCGTCGCCAAAGGTGGCGGTAAAACCGCGGCCGAACGGCCGAGCGCCGCTGAGTTCGCAAAAGGCTACGTGGGCGGCACCGCCATCAGTAAATCGGTTGAAATTCTCAAGACGCCCGTCCTGGCGGGCTTGCATTACGAAGAATATCAACTGGACAAGCAGAAAGACGGACAGATCCACCAGAAGCTGGAAAACGCCGGCGGTGTCCCGGTGGGTAAGCAGATTATCCCCAAAGGCATCGCCGACAACTTCGAGGGAGACCTGCGGCAGAATCTGCGCAATATCCGGATCCGTCGCAGATAATGCGCATGCCACAGCGAGGTTTCGTTTCGGCGTCTTGCCGCTGGCGTTGGTGCTCGAAGGCAGGCGTTGAGGCAACGCCGGTCGATGGGCCACGACGTGCGGCAGCATCGCGCTGATGCGTTGCGGTATCGCTCGGCGACCTTCGTATGAACGTGCCTCCAGATGCTTGGAGGCACGTTCCGGCGCCGCTGCAGCCATGTGCCTTGGCGAACAGGCGACGGGATACCGGAAGCTCTCCCGCGAGCATCGACATCCTGACAATGAAGACCGGCGATACGCGTGGAGACTGCGTCGCGAGCGATGCGGCGCGTCACCTGATCGATCGCCCGTTGCCATCGTGTACATCGCGCCGACAGCCGATGACATCGAATGCCGAACAATCACCGCTGTCGGTGAGCAGGGATGCAGCACCGGCGCGCTTCTACAAAAACCGATTCGCCAGGCGATGCAGCCTCTTCGCGTTGATGCGGCGATGGCAGTCGCATCGCAGTAGCCTGCACGCTTGAACGCCGCAGCTAGCCGACCAAGCAGGGTGTATCTCCATGTTCAATGTCAATCGCCTACTCCGCTCTCGCCCGCGAACGGACAACGCCGATCAAGCGCCCGCGCAAGACAGTCCTTCACGGCAACCTTCGAACGCAGAGGGCTTGTTGAGCCCCCTGCTCGCGCGGCCGCGACGGCGCGAAAGCACGTCAGCGGCCGGCACGTCGACGCCTGGAAACCCAGTGCACGGGAGCCCTTTCCGTTCACCTCTGCGTCCGTCGGGCCAGCCGGCTGCACTTGCGGGTGCCTCTTCTGCGCCACCGCGCAGCATCGAGCACGACATCGATGATTGGCTTGCGCAAAGCCTACCGATGGCAGAGCGGGTTCGAACGGGCTACAACCTGCACGACGGGTCGAGAGATATGTCGCGGGAAGTACTGCAAAACGCCGCAGACGCCATCCGCCGTGCAGCGAGCCGCCGCAGCACCGAACTTGTCGTCGATTGCCTGCCTGCCACGACGCTACCTGACGCGATCGGCCGGCTCGACGCGCTACAGAAATTGACGCTGCTCCATACCGGGCTTCAGTCGCTGCCAGACAGCCTGGGGCAGCTGCGCCGGCTCCGCCTTTGCAGATCACTGGCGCGCCGGACCTGAAGACGCTGCCGCCCTCGTTGACGCGCCTGTCCAATCTCAGAACCCTTCAATTGGCGATGGTCCCGTTAGACGAATTACCCGCAGACCTTGGGCGCATGCAGGGTCTGCGCGGCCTCGCGCTAGGCCGCGGGCACTATGCGCGCCTGCCGGACAGCATCGTCGAACTGAGCCGGTTGAGCGAGTTGCGCGTGTCGCACTCGTCGCATTTTCGCCAGTTGCCTGAAAACATCGGCCTCATGCAGGGGCTCAGGTCACTGGAGGTGGCATCGAATTCCAAGCTGGAGCAGCTGCCAGGCAGCCTCACGCAGCTGCATCTGCTGGAAAAACTCGACCTGTCATCCAACCGCCGGCTGGCGCACTTGCCTGAGGACATCGGGCAACTGCGCGGCTTGACGGAACTGTCGCTGAGAAGTTGCGCTGCGCTGCAGCAGCTGCCGGACAGCGTGGGGGATCTGGCCCAGCTGCAACTGCTGGACCTGCGCGACACGGGCCTGCAGACTCTTCCACAGTCGCTGGCACGACTGCCCGCTCAATGCGATATCAAGGTGCCGGATCATCTGGCAGACCGATTGCTGCAGATCCGCGACCCGGAGCGGGCGCAGCGCCAGGCACAGCGCGCGGCACAGCGGCTGGCCGAGCGGAGACGACGCGCGCCCGTGCCGGCGGCGCAACAGGCCGGGTCGTCGTGGAACCGCGTCCCCGAGTTCACGCGCGTGTTGCGCAGTGTCGATGCCGACCTGGGCGAGCGTTTTGAGAAATGGACGCAAGGCCTGATGCAAAATGCCAGGATGTTTGGCGCATCCATCACATCGGCCGACATGCCCCTGCTGGACCAGGTGGTAGCCGAGGCCATTCGGTCACCCGAATTCCGCAGCAGCTTCGGCCAATTCTTGAGCGACCACACCATCAAGACGCTCAACCTGGATGGCATGACGCAAGTGGGTGGGCGCGGGCCCGCCGTGCGAGGAGACGCCAAAACCGCGTTTGCCGAGATGCTCAAGCACAAGCTCATGCACACGCAGGACCACCAGACCGCACTGGGCCTGCTGCTGGAAGCACTGAGGAATTCCGACCTGGGGCTGTCCAGGCAGACGCTGCTGCGCAGCAGGAATGAACTCACCGGGCGTGTGGAAATGTGGCCGCCACTGAAGGCCTACATCTCCATGCACGATGTGGAAGGAAAAGCGGCGCAGGATGCGGCGATCACGTGGGCGATGGCTCAGTTTGACGAAGCGCATGAGGGTGTCATCGGGGAAGCGGAGGCCAAGCAGGAGTCCGAGCAGGCGCAGGCCAACGCGAACCGCTTCATCGAGCGGCGGGCGCGTGTACTGCTCCAGGAATGGGGCATCCATTAGACCCTGGCGTCCGGCGATGCCACTCCCGCAGTTGAATGGACAGGCATGCTGATGATGTTGATCGCAGAACCCGGCGGGTGTTTGCCCGCCGCGTCCATGCAGTCGTTATCGGCTGCAGGCAACCAGCCAAGCGGCAGCGGTCTGTCTGCTCGCGTCGCTCAAACTGCAGAAGCCACGCATATCCAGGACGCCGCGTTGGTCGCTGTCGTTGAAGCGTTCCATGAAGCCGCTTGACTGCTTGGGGCATCCATCTTTTGCGCTTCTGCGTTGAGGGCAGGTGCGCCCATCTATGCCCGATCAGTGTGGATGCCAATGGCTCCGGGTGGACCGTTCGCTGTACAGGCAACAAAAAACCCCCGATCTCTCGAGGGTTTTTTTAAATCCCAGCACAAGCTCTGGAACTGAACTGGTGCGCCCGGAGGGATTCGAACCCCCGACCAATGGCTTCGGAAGCCACTACTCTATCCGGCTGAGCTACGAGCGCCTGGCCGCGCATTATGCCAGAACAGCCGGCGTGCGCGTGATGGGGCCGGGCGACACGCGACCTGGCCAGCCACGGCGTCACTCCAGATGCAACGACACCGGCCTCTCGGCCCGGGCAGTCGCCGGGCGACACCGGATGCCCAGGTTCAAGCGCACAGGGTCCAGACGTGCAGCGGTGTGGCCATCTCAAGCGCCGTCGCCAGAGGCAGCCTGCTCAACGTCCCACCTGACCGTCAGCTTGGGCACGCGCGTGAGCGCGACCACTGCCGAGCCTGCGTGGCAACCGCACCACCTGCCGCAGCCCACCCGCGCCAACGCCCGGCCCTGGCCGCTCGCAACCTTGATCGCTGCGGCCAGCCGCACCCCATGACAACCGGCCATCATGGATGGCAGGGCATTGCCAGAATTGCCGCCCGCACAGCGCCCACCCCGCGCCCACATGACCACGGCCGAGCCGCGCTGCTACCCTTTGCCGCATGAGCAAGCATGGTGTCGAACAACTGCCCGCAGCGCGCGCGCTGACGTGGCCGCAGCGATTGGGCCAGTACTGGAAGCTGGTCCGTGGCGACCGCCCGATCGGGAGCCTGCTGCTGCTCTGGCCCACCTGGTGGGCGTTGTGGCTGGCTGCCGATGGCCTGCCGCCGCTGTGGACGCTGTTCGTGTTCACCGCCGGGGTGTGGCTGACCCGCTCGGCCGGCTGCGTGATCAACGATTACGCCGACCGCTGGCTGGATCCGCACGTGGAGCGCACCAAATCGCGTCCGCTGGCCACCGGCGCGGTCTCCGGGCGCGAGGCGCTGTGGGTCTTCGTGGTACTGATGCTGGTGGCCTTCGCGCTGGTGCTCACGCTCAACTGGCTCACCGTGGCGCTGAGCGTGCCCGGCGTGTTCCTGGCCGCCAGCTACCCCTATCTCAAGCGCCATACCCACCTGCCGCAGGTCTATCTGGGCATGGCGTTCGGCTGGGGCATCCCGATGGCCTTCGCCGCCGTGCAAGGCGGCGTGCCGTTGCTGGGCTGGCTGCTGTATGCCGCCAACATCCTGTGGGCCACCGCCTACGACACCTGGTACGCCATGGTCGACCGCGACGACGATATCCGCATGGGCAGCAAATCCACCGCCATCCTGTTCGGCAGATTCGATCTGATCGCACAAGGCATCTTGTATGCGCTGATGGCCGCGACGCTGGTGCTGGTCGGCCTGCGCGCAGATCTCGGTGTGGCGTACTGGGCCGGTCTGGCCGTTGCGGCGCTGCTGGTCGCCTACGAATTCCGCATCGCCCGCCACCGCGAGCGTGGCCCCTGCTTCCGCGCCTTCCTGCACAACAACTGGGTCGGCCTGGCGATCTTCGTCGGCATCGCCGTGGCGGTAGCGGGGCGTTAGGTTCGGGATTCGGGATTCGGGATTCGGGATTCGGGATTCGGGAGTCGGGAGTCGGGAGTCGGGAATCCGTCGATTACAGACCAGATATTGGGATGACGGGTGAGGGTTCGAAGCATGCGCGCATCTTTGATGGCTCTACTCCTCGTCTCGTCCTCCGCCGTCCACCCGCCGAAGCCGCATCGCCATTCGGCGCGCTCTGCTGTCAGACAAAGAGCCCCTCTCCTGCGGGGCGAAAAGACACGGCTTGCGCGCCACTGGCGCGCGTGTCTTGGAGCGCCCGCGCCGCAAGCGTGGGCCGGGGCGCAGAGCGGGGGTTGGGGTGAGGGTAAGGGCGAAGCCTCGCGCACCTGACGCCGGCAGGCCAGATCACGGCACCCGCGCGCAGACCCACGCATCCACCCGTTGAACACCCGCCTTGCGCAAGGCCTTCGCCGCGGCGTGGAGTGTCGCGCCGGTCGTCATCACGTCGTCCACCAAGGCCACATGCGCCGGCAAGGCGCCGCGGGCCTCGAAGGCATCGCGCAGATTGCGCTGCCGCTCGACCGCGTCCAGTTCGGATTGCGGTGCGGTTGCGCGAACGCGTCGCAGCAACGGCAGGCACGGCAGCTGCAGCGCGCGGCCCAGCGGTCGGGCCAGCTCCAGCGCCTGGTCGTAACCGCGCTGGCGCAGACGCTGCCGGTGCAGGCTTACCGGCACCAACGCCTGCGGGCGCGGCAGCCCCACGCAGCGCCGGGCCATCAGTTCGCTGAGCAGGCGGCCTGCCGCCAGGTCCTGATGAAACTTGAACCGCCGCAGCAGCCCATCCACCGGCCAGCGATAGGTAAAACAGGCATGCACCCGCTGCAGCGGTGATGGGTGCTGCAGGCACTGCCCGCATAGCGCCACCGCGTCGGAGACGAACAGTTGCGTGGCGCAGCACAGGCAGGCATGGCCGTGATCGGGCAAGGCGGCGCGGCATGCGGGGCATAGATCGCCATCGGGCGTGCCGGCCTCCGCGCAGACCAGGCACAGGCTCGGCAGCAACAGCCGCAGCACCCGCTGCGGCCATCTGTAAACCGATCGAACCTGATTGAAGTTGACAGCCTCTTCCATGCTCACCAGACTGCCTGGCTTCCAAGCCGCTGACTGTCAGGAAACTCCGATGTCTGTTGTCGTCCGCCATGACTGGGATCGCAAAGAGCTGCAGGCGCTGTTCGATTTGCCGTTCCCGGAGCTGCTGCACCGCGCGGCCAGCGTGCATCGCGCGCACTTCGACCCGGCGCAAGTGCAGGTGTCCACCCTGCTCTCGGTCAAGACCGGCGGTTGCCCGGAAGACTGCGCGTACTGCCCGCAGGCCCAGCGTTACGACACCGGCGTGAGCGCGCAGAAGCTCATGGAGACCGAAGAGGTCGTGGCCAAGGCGCGCCAGGCCAAGGCCGCCGGCGCCTCGCGCTTCTGCATGGGCGCGGCCTGGCGCTCGCCCAAGGAGCGCGACATCCCCAAGGTCGCGGCGATGATCCGCGAGGTCAAGGCCATGGGCCTGGAAACCTGCGCCACGCTCGGCATGCTCGACGCCGGCCAGGCGCGTGCGCTCAAGGATGCCGGGCTGGACTACTACAACCACAATCTGGACACCGCGCCGGATTATTACGACTCGATCATCCACACCCGCCAGTACCAGGACCGCCTGAACACGCTGGAGCATGTGCGCGATGTCGGCCTGAAGACCTGCTGCGGCGGCATCGTCGGCATGGGCGAAACCCGCGAACACCGCATCGGCCTGCTGCTGGCGCTGGCCACGCTGCCGGCGCATCCGGATTCGGTGCCGATCAACCAACTGGTGCAGGTACCCGGTACGCCGCTGCACGGCACCCAGCAGCTGGATCCGTTCGAGTTCGTGCGCATGATCGCCGTCGCCCGGATCGCCATGCCGAAATCGATGGTGCGCCTGTCCGCCGGCCGCGAGGCGATGAGCGACGAACTGCAGGCACTGTGCTTCCTGGCCGGTGCCAACTCGATTTTCTACGGCGAAAAACTGCTCACCACCGGCAACCCGGACACCGAGCGCGACCAGGCCCTGTTCCAGCGCCTGGGCCTGCGCCCGATGCAGATCACCGTGGATGCGGCCGAGCACGATCATCCCGGCACCATCCATGCGGAGATCACCCGCAGCGCGGCCTGCGAGCACGCCGCCTGACCCGGCGCCGGGCGCCGGTCGTCGGTGGCGGCTGGGCGCCCCGAGCCCGGCACGCTACGCTAGCGGGCCTTCCCTGCCGTTGAACGCCCCCATGGCTCGCCCCGATCTGCACGAACGGATTTCGTCGCTGCGTAAATTGCGTGTGGCCCAGGAACGGGTGCGGGTGCGGCGACAGGTGGGGCGGCGCGATGGCGTGCGGCTGGAGATCGATGGCCGTTGGCTGACCGGTTTCTGTTCCAACGACTACCTGGGTCTGTCGCAACAGTTCGAAGTGGTCGCCGCGCTGCAGGATGCCGCTGCCCGCGATGGTGCCGGCGCCACCGCCTCGCATCTGATCTGCGGCCACCACACCGCGCACGAAACGCTCGAACGCGAAATCGCCGACTGGTTGGGTTATCCGTCGGCGTTGCTGTTCGGCAGCGGCTTCATCGCCAATCTGGCCGTGCAGCAAGCGTTACTCAGCGAAGAAGACGACGTCTGCGTGCAGGACCGGCTCAATCACGCCAGCCTGCTCGATGCCACGCGGCTGGCCGGTTGCCGGCTGCGGCGCTATCCGCACCTGGACGTGGAAGGCGCGATGCGCCAGCTCAAGGGCGCGCCCGAAGGCGCGGCGATGCTGGCCACCGACGGCGTTTTCAGCATGGATGGCGATGTCGCGCCGCTGCGCGCCTTGAGCCTGGTGGCACGCATGCAGCACGCGCTGTTCTATGTGGACGACGCGCACGGTGTCGGCGTGCTCGGTCCGCAGGGACGCGGTTGCGTGGCCGATGCCGGGTTGGGCGTGGCCGAAGTGCCGTTGCAGTTGGTCACCCTGGGCAAGGCGCTCGGTGGCTACGGCGCGGTGGTGGTGGGCGAAGAGGCGTTGGTGCGCCATCTGGCCGAAACTGCGCGTCCCTACATCTACACCACTGCACTGCCGCCGGCGCAAGTGGCGGCCACCCTGGCGGCCGTGCGCCTGGCGCGCCGCGACGATTGGCGGCGTACGCGCCTGGTCGAATTGATCGGTGCCTTCCGCGATGGCGCGCGCAAGTACGGCTTCGAACTGATGGCCTCCGACACGCCGATCCAGCCGCTGCTATGCGGCGAGGAAGCAACCGTGATGGCGATGTCGGCTGCGCTCGAACACGCAGGTTTCATGGTTGGCGCCATTCGTCCGCCCACCGTGCCCGAAGGCAAGGCGCGCTTGCGCGTCACCTTGTCTGCGCTGCATACGCCGCAGCAGGTGCAGGCATTGATCGAGGCCATCGTGCAGGCGCGCGACGTGGTCAGTCGGCAGCCGCTGCGTGCCTCTGCCTGAGACACGCGGCAGTGCGTGGCTGGCCTGCATGCGAGCACGCGTGGGCCACTCAGCCACCGCAGCGATTGCACGACGCAGCTGCATGGCAGGCGACAACGGCGCGCTGACCGTGCATTGCGGGATGGATCGCCTGCATTGGACCCGCCGTGCAACCGGTGCGCGCCTGCATCCAATCGCACCCGGCCACTGACATGCCACTGGCGACACCTGGCACGGATACGGCGGCGCAACGTCGCGTGTGGGAAGCGTTGTCGCGGCTGTACCTGGACAGCGGCAGTTGCGACGACGACGGCATCGCGCGCGTCCTGGCTGCCTCGCCCTTCACCCTGGACCAGGTGCGCACGATGTTGTTGTACGAAGTGCACCCGGTGCTGATCGGCAATCTGCGCAGCGTGGCCGGCGTCTGGGACGGCTTCGATCCCGACTGGCTGGCTGCGGCGATCCAGGCGCGGCGCGCACGGCGCCGACACTGGCCGGCGCGCTGGCACTGGTGCGGCCATGCGCGCGCGCAATGGGCACTGCTGGCTCCAAAGATCGTCGCACTGCGTGCAGCCGCCACGCATTGACGCCCAGGCGCTGCACCCACCATCGGATCTGCGTGCCTCCAATGACCAGCGCGCATCCCACCATGCGTGCCGGCACGCCACAATCGGCGACAATGCGCGCATGCATATCGATGTCATCGGCCACGGGCCTGCGCTGGTTCTCCTGCACGGTTGGGCACTGCACGGCGGCGTGTTCGCACCGCTGGTGGAGCGCCTGGCGCCGCACTATCAATTACATCTGGTCGACCTGCCCGGGCACGGCTTCAGTCGCGACGACAGCACGCCGCTGGCATTGCCCTATGTGGTTGCAGAAATTGCGGCCGCCACACCGCCGGCGGTCTGGCTCGGCTGGTCGCTGGGCGGGCTGTTTGCGCTGCATGCGGCCGCCACCCTGCCGCAGGTGCGTGGGTTGGCGATGATTGCCGCCACGCCGCGTTTCGTGCGTGGCAACGATTGGCCGAGTGCCGTCCAGCGCGAGGTGTTCGTGCAATTCGGGATCGAGTTGTCGCGCGACTACCGCGGCACGCTGGAGCGTTTTCTTGCGCTGGACACGCTGGGCTCGGCGCATGCACGCAGCGAACTGCGCAGCCTGCGCGAGACGCTCACCGCGCGCGGCGAACCGGCACCGGAGGCGTTGCAGCAAGGGCTCGCCCTGCTCGAACGCACCGATCTGCGCCGCGCCGTGCCGCAACTCGCACGCCCCAGCCTGTGGATCGCCGGGCAACGCGATCGCCTGGTGCCTGCCGCCGGCATGCACGCCGCCGCCGCGCTCAGCCCACACGCGCAGGCGCTCACCATTGCCGGCGGTGGTCACGCGCCGTTTCTGGGTCATGCAGATCAGGTGAGCGAGGCGCTGCAACGCTTCGTTGCGTCCGTGCCATGAGCCGATCGTCGATCATGCGACATCGCTGATCGAGGACATCTCGCATGAATCTGGGAATCGCTGGCCGCTGGGCGTTGGTCTGCGCCGCAAGCAAAGGGCTGGGTTTGGGCTGCGCACGTGCATTGGCCGGCGAAGGCGCCAATGTGGTGATCGCCGCGCGCGGCCGTGAGGCACTGGAGCACGCCGCCGACGCCTTGCGCGCACTGCCCGGCGCTGGCCAGGTGCGCAGCGTGGTTGCCGATATCGCCACGCCGGAAGGACGCAGCGCCGCACTTGCGGCCTGTCCGCAGGTCGACATCCTGATCAACAACGCGGGCGGCCCGCCGCCGGGCGATTTCCGCCAGTGGGAACGCGCCGACTGGTTGCGCGCGCTGGACGCCAACATGCTGGCGCCGATCGAACTGATCCGCGCCACCGTCGATGGCATGCGCGCACGCCGCTTCGGCCGCATCGTCAACATCACCTCCAGCGCGGTGAAGGCGCCGATCGACATCCTCGGCCTGTCCAATGGCGCGCGCGCCGGCCTGACCGGTTTCGTCGCCGGGCTCGCGCGCAGCACCGTGGCCGACAACGTCACCATCAACAACCTGCTGCCTGGGCAGTTCGCCACCGACCGCTTGCGCGGCAACTTCGCCGCCATCGCGCAGCAACAGGGCAGCAGCGCCGACGAGGTCGCCGAACGCAAGCGTGCGGGCATTCCGGCGGCGCGTTTTGGCGAGCCGGACGAGTTTGGCGCGGCCTGCGCCTTTCTGTGCAGCGCGCAGGCCGGCTATATCACCGGACAGAATCTGTTGATCGATGGCGGCAGCTATCCCGGCACGTTCTAGCGCGGCGCCTTGCACGCCCGATCGATTCCCTCCGCCCCTGCCAGGGGCGACAATAGCCTTGCCATGACCAGTACTTTCGATCCCCGCCACGTCCGGCGCGCCTTTGCGCGTGCCGCCAGCACCTATACCGCCGCCGCCGCGCTTCAACGCGAAGCGGAAGCCCGCCTGCTCGAATCCCTCGACTACCTGGGCGAGCAGGTGCCCAAGGTGGTGCTGGATGTCGGCGCCGGCCCCGGCCATGCCAGCGCTGTAATCAAGAAGCGCTGGCCCAAGGCACAGGTGATCGCGCTGGATCAGGCCATGCCGATGCTGCGCCAGGCGCGCAAGGCCGCAGGCTGGTGGAAGCCGTTCACGCAGGTATGCGCCGATGCGCGCGCGCTACCGGTTGCCGACGGCAGCGTGGATGTGATCTTCAGCAATCTGTGCCTGCAGTGGGTGGAAGACCTGCCGGCCGTGTTCGCCGGTTTCCGTCGCGCGCTGCGCCCGGGCGGGTTGCTGCTGTGCTCCACCTTCGGCCCGGAAACGCTGATCGAATTGCGCGAGGCCTTTGCGCAGACCGACCCGGCCCCGCACGTCAGCCGCTTTCCGCCGATCGCCCAATTCGGCGATGCCCTGCTGATGTCCGGGTTCCGCGACCCGGTGCTGGACCGCGACCTGTTCACCCTGACCTACAACGACCTGCCCGCACTGATGCGCGAGCTGCGTGCGATGGGAGCAACCAATGCACTCAGCAACCGCCGCGCCACCTTGACCGGACGCGGTCGCTTCGCGGCCGCCAGCGCTGCCTACGAACCGCTGCGGCGACCGGACGGCACCCTGCCCAGCTCCTGGGAAGTGATCTACGCCCATGCCTGGGCACCGGCGCCGGGCGCGCCCATCCGCGAACACGGGCATGAGGTCGCCAGCGTGCCGGTCAGCGCCATCCCGATCCGCCGCCGCATCGACTGAACGGCGGTACAGAACGCCGGTCCGCGCGCATCCACTGCCGGTGAGACACAGCGTATTGCGCCCATGCCACTGCTCAGCGGTCAGGCTCGGCGGTGACAGTTGCTAGAATTCTGAAGTGACCGGCCGCACTTCCTTCGTTGCGGCTTACCTTGTTCGATGGTGGCTACCGACACGACGCAGCAGTGCTGCGTGCGTTTATTGGCAGCCACTCTCACGTTTGCGGCCCCCCGCCCCCAATCGGCCTCCCTCATGTTGAAGTGGCTCCTCATCGCGCTGTTCATCGCATCGGCGCTCTACATCCATTATCGCGGTCGCGTGCGGCACCGGCTCAGCCGGCAGTTGCTGGACCATTCCACCTTCATGGCCCCCATCAACACACTGATGTACCTGTGTTCGCGGGTGCCGACCACCCCGTTCATCGACCCGGGCAAGGAATTTCCCGAGCTGGCGCCGCTGCGCGCGAGCTGGCCACTGATCCGCGACGAAGCGGTGGCGTTGCAACAAATGCAGAAGATCCGCGCTGCCGAAGGCTATACCGACATCGGCTTCAATTCGTTCTTCCGGCGTGGCTGGAAGCGCTTCTATCTGAAGTGGTACGGCACCGCGCATCCGTCGGCGGCCGAATTGTGTCCGCAGACCACCGCCCTGCTGAAATCCATTCCCACGGTCAAGGCCGCGATGTTCGCCGAGCTGCCGCCGGGCAGCGAACTTCGCCCGCACCGCGACCCGTTCGCCGGCTCCATGCGCCTGCACCTGGGCCTGGCCACACCGAACGACGACCGTTGCTTCATCGACGTCGACGGCCAGCGCCACAGCTGGCGCGATGGCGAGTGGACCATGTTCGACGAGACCTATATCCATTACGCGCGCAACGACACCGACCAGGACCGCATCATCCTGTTCTGCGATATCGAACGCCCGATGCGTTGGCGCTGGGCGGCGGCGGTGAACCGCTTCGTCGGCCGCAGCCTGCTCTCGGCCGGCGCCTCGCCCAATCAGGAAGGCGACAAGACCGGCGGCATCAATCGCGTGTTCCGCTATTTCTACGCCGCCCGCCTCAAGGCCAAGGCGCTGAAGGAACGCAACAACCCGCTGTACCAGGTGCTCAAGTGGAGCATCTTCATCCTGGTGGTGGTCGGGATCGTGTTGCTGTAATTCCCGCCTACCCGCGTAGAAGCGCACCCGGGCGCGAGCGTCGTCGTCGATAACGCTTCATCGCACCCAGGTGCGCTGTTACGCAGCGCTGGTCGATGCGCTCAGCGCGATACCTGCGCAATCCATTCCTGCAGGTTGTAGTAGTTGGTCACGCGGGTGATCTTGTCGCCGCGCACGTCGAAGAACGCACCGCCCACCAGCACATAGGTCTGCCCGTTGGCCTCCGGCAGGCCTTCGTCGGTGGTGTGATAGACGCCATGCACCACGTACTCGGCACCGACCCGGGTGCCATCGTCGTTGGCGATGACGACCACATCGCGCAATTGCTCGCGGTAGCTGTCGTTCATGCGCTGCAGGAACGCGGCAAATGCGTTGCGGCCGATTTCGCGCGGACCTTGATTGAGGTCGTGGGCGACGTCCTCGGCCAGAAACGCCAACATGCCGTCCCAATCGCCACGGTTGAATGCTGCGTAGTAGGCCTGCACCAGGCCAATGGCGTGTTGCCGATGGGTCTCGCTCATGCTCGAACCTGCCCGCTGGGAAAGCCGCATCATAGGCCTGCGGTCACGGCCCTTGCACCACCAGATCGCGGTGGAAGTAATACACCTCCTGCAACAGGAAGCGCCAGCTGGTGTGGAAGCTGCGAAACCGCGTGCTCGGCGTGGACGAAGCCAGCGCGTCGATACCCAGTTCCTGGCTCAGCCGCAGCGCGCGCGCCATGTGCAGTGGGTCGCTGACGATGATCGCCCGATGCAGGCCGTGCCGCTCCATCAGCGTGCGCGCCTGTTCCAGGTTCTGCCGGGTGGTGCGCGAGGTGGTTTCGATCACGATGGCCTCCGGCGGAATGCCGTGGCGCAGCGCGTAGCGTCGGGCCACCTGCGATTCGGCAAAGCGTGCGCCGTTGCCGAAGCCGCCGGTGAACAACAGCCGCGGCGCGTAGCCCTGCGCGTACAGGTCCAATGCGTGCCGGATGCGTTCTTCGAACACCGGCGAAGGGCGCGCATCGTAGGCGGCCGCACCCAGCACGATGATCACATCGGCCGGTGCGGCCTGATCGCGGTCGCCGATCCACACGATCCAGCCTGCCACGGCCACCAGCCAGATCAGCGCCAGCATGCACAACCGCCAGCCCCAGCCCCACAGGCCGAGCCCGCGTGAGCGCCTGCTCACGCCGCGGCCCAAGGCAAGGCATCCAGATCGACATTGCCGCCGGACAGGATCAGCCCCACCCGCCGCCCGGCAAACCGTGCCGGCTGGGCCAGGACCGCGGCCAGGGCGATCGCCGAAGACGGCTCGACCACTTGCTTGAGCAACTGCCAGACCAGCCGCATCGCCTGGACGACCGCCGCATCGTCCACCGTGATCACCTGTGCCCCGGCGCGCTGCAGCACTGCGAAGTTGGGCGCGCCCAAGGTGCCGCGCAGGCCATCGCAAATGGTGTCCGGCACGAAATCGACCAGCCGCTGCCCGGCCGCCAGCGAACGCGCGGTGTCGGCTGCGCCGGCCGGCTCGGCCAGTACCAGCTCGCAGTCCGGCGAGGATTGCAGCGCCAGTGCGGCGCCGGCCGCCAGCCCACCACCGCCGACCGGCGCCACCAGCACATCCAGCCCGCCGCTTTGGTGCAGCAGCTCCAGCGTGGCGGTGCCCTGCCCGGCGATCACTGCACGATCGGTATACGGGTGCACCAGCGTGGCGCCGCTGCCGGCCTGCACCTCGGCGCACATCTGTTCCCGCGCCGCGATGGTCGGCGCGCAACGCCACAACGTGGCGCCGTTCCGGGAGATATTGGCCAGCTTGGCCGCCACCGCGCCCTCGGGCACCACCACATGGCAGCCGATGCCGCGCGTGCGTGCGGCAAGCGCCAGCGCCGCGCCGTGGTTGCCGGAGGAATGCGTGACCACACCATGCGCAGCCAGCTCATCCGGCAGCGACCACACGGCATTGCAGGCACCGCGGAACTTGAATGCGCCGCTGCGCTGCAAATGCTCGGCCTTGAAGAACAACTGCGCACTGCTGAGCGCGTCCAGACTGTGCGATGTCAGCAACGGTGTCGGCGCGCAGTGCGGCGCAATCCGCGCAGCGGCCTGCAGGACGTCGGAATGGGCAAGGGGGACCGTCTCGATCATGCCTGCAAGATTAACGTATCGCCTCCTCTTCACGGGTCGCACGCAGTGCCGCCGCGCATGCTGGATCGATGACAAAGCGTCGCAATGCCGCACAATTAAGGACCGATTCAATGCATCGGTTCGACAGTGGCACCATGGTTGCAGGAGGGCACCATCCATGAAATTCCGTCTGATCTTCGCCGCCGGGCTCTTGGCCCTGGGCGGCTGCGCAACCTACGACTACACCGGCGGTGGGTCGGGCGGCTATTACCGTGGTGCGCCTGCCGTGCAGTATCGCTATCCGCCCGGCTACTCCCCGTACTTCTACGGCAACCCGTATGGTTTGCCATATGGGTATGGCGCCGGGTCGATCGGCCTGTACGACTACCCTGTGTATCCGGTCTATCGCGGTGGTGGCGGCTACTACTACCGGCAGTACGATCGCCGTCCGCAGTACCGTCCGCCGCGCCCGAACGGCTCGTTCAACAATGGGCAGCGCCCCGGCGGCTCGCGGCCCCAGCAACCCAATCGCCCGCCGGCAACCGGCGCGCCGCCGTCGCGGCCGCCACCGCGTATCGGCGCGCCGCCGCGCGTCATTCGCGAGATCCAGCGGCAAACCGCGCCGCGCAACACACGCGAACAGATTCCGTGAGAGGCTGACTGCGACCTGGCCCACACTTGGCGACATTGGGGGCTTGCGTTCAGCTGACGATTGGCCGCAAGCTAGGTGCTCTGTGTGACCCGCCACGTCATTTTTTGACCGGGCCAGCCCCACTGACGACTTATGTCGATGTCCGACAGGGAAATCTGGATCCCCCCTGTTCCGGCCCTGTCGGATATCGGCGCCTACAACACAGAAAGCCCCGGCATGCCGGGGCTTTCTGTTTTTGTTTCGATGGTTGCCAAGCAGGCTGCAGCGGAACGGGCGCGTGCTCCATTTCGCAGAAACCTTAAAAAATAAGGGTCGGCAGTCCCCCGACTACCGACCCTTACGCTACCCCATCGCACGCGCGGCTGGCCCCTGTTCCAATTCCAGCCTTTGCGCCCATGTCGCAATGCCACGACGGGTGCAGTAGGGATATCCGCACGAAACATGCCAACTTGAGGGTCACTTACGTAAATTGTGATTTTCATCACAATTTATAGCGAACGAGTGACCTCGCCCGCCCTTCAGCCGATACTTTCGCGGCCGTTTTCCTTTTCCCGCTCCTGGTCCACGCCCATGTCCGACTCCTTCTATCGCTACGACGTCATCGTGATCGGTGGCGGTCATGCCGGCACCGAGGCCGCCCTGGCGTCTGCACGCACAGGGGCGCGCACCTTGTTGCTCACCCACAACATCGAGACAGTGGGCGCGATGAGCTGTAACCCGGCCATCGGCGGAATCGGCAAGGGCCACCTGGTCAAGGAGATCGACGCACTCGGCGGGGCGATGGCACGCGCCGCGGATCTGGCCGGCATCCAGTGGCGCACGCTCAACGCCTCCAAGGGGCCGGCAGTGCGTGCCACGCGCTGCCAGGCCGATCGCAACCTGTACCGCACTGCGATCCGCTGCATCGTCGAGGCCCAGCCCAACCTGACCGTCTTCCAGGCGGCAGTGGACGACCTGATCATCCACAACGGCACGTCCGAAGCCGACAGCGTGCGCGGCGTCATCACCCAGACCGGGCTGCGTTTCCAAGCGCCTTCGGTGGTGCTGACCGCCGGTACGTTCCTGGCCGGCAAGATCCATGTCGGCGAAACCCAGTACGCGGCCGGGCGCATGGGCGACCCGCCGGCCACCACGCTGGCCGCGCGCCTGCGCGAGCGCCCGTTCGCGATCGACCGGCTCAAGACCGGCACCCCGCCGCGGATCGACGGGCGCACCCTCGATTACGGCGTGATGGCCGAGCAACCCGGCGACGACCCATTGCCGGTGATGTCGTTCATGGGCCAGGTCAGCGACCATCCGCGCCAGGTCAGCTGCTGGATCACCCAGACCACCGAACAGACCCACGAGATCATTCGCAACGCGCTGCACCGCTCGCCGCTGTATTCGGGGCAGATCGAAGGCATCGGCCCGCGCTACTGCCCGTCGATCGAAGACAAGGTGGTGCGTTTTGCCGAGAAGACCAGCCACCAGATCTTCGTCGAACCCGAAGGGCTGGAGGTGGCCGAGATTTATCCCAACGGTATTTCCACCTCGCTGCCGTTCGATGTGCAGCTGGCGCTGGTGCGCTCGATCCACGGCTTTGCGAACGCGCACATCACCCGCCCCGGCTACGCCATCGAATACGACTTCTTCGACCCGCGCGGGCTCAAGGCCTCGCTGGAGACCAAGGCGGTGGGCGGGCTGTTCTTCGCCGGGCAGATCAACGGCACCACCGGTTACGAAGAGGCCGCCGCCCAGGGTCTGCTGGCCGGACTCAATGCAGCGCGCCACGTGCAGGGGCTGCCGGCGTGGTCGCCGCGCCGCGACGAGGCCTACCTGGGCGTGCTGGTGGACGATCTCATTACCCACGGCACCACCGAGCCGTATCGCATGTTCACCAGCCGCGCCGAATACCGCTTGCAGCTTCGCGAGGACAATGCCGATGCGCGGCTGACCGGCGTCGGGCGTGCGATGGGCCTGGTGGACGACGCGCGCTGGGCGCGCTTTGCGGCCAAGCAGGAGGCCGTGCAACGCGAAACCGCGCGGTTGTCGACGCTGTGGGCCACACCGGGCAATGCGCTGGGCCGCGAGGTGGCCGACGCGCTGGGCGTGACGGTCAGCCGCGAAACCAACGTGCTGGATCTGATCAAGCGCCCGGAGCTCACCTACGCCACCTTGATGCGGGTGCCGACCCTGGGCCCGGGCGTGGACGATGCGCAGGTGGCCGAGCAGGTCGAGATCAGCGTCAAGTACGCCGGTTATCTGGATCGCCAGCGCGACGATATCGCGCGTCAGCAACGTCACGAAACCACGCCGATCCCGGAAGGTTTCGATTACGCCAGCGTGCGCGGCCTGTCGATCGAAGTGCAACAGAAACTCGAACGCGTGCGCCCCCAGCACATCGGCCAGGCACAACGGATTCCCGGCATGACGCCGGCGGCGATCTCGCTGCTGCTGGTGCATCTGGAGCGCGCGCGACGCAGCCAGGTGGCGTGATCGACGCGACGATCGCTGCCCGTCGGCAGCGATCGCCGGGCCATCCATCCCTCTGAAGGCAGCCGTGAGCGCGCCAGTCATCGCGAAACGATGGCGTGTGCCGATTAGCGAACATGCGGGCGAGCAAAGGCGACCTGAGCCGACCGAACGGTCGAAACGGACTCAAGCGTTATTGCTATGATTTGCCAACGACGACACATTTCGACACATGAACGCATCTCGCACGTTACTGCCGGCGATGTTTCGCAGCGCCTGCGCCCTCCTGCTGTTGACCCTGGCATGCAGTTGGCCGGCGCATGCCAGGACCGAAGAAGACGGGCGTTACTGGCTGAGCGTCTACGCGCAAGGCAAGCTGCCGGTCGAAAACCTGTACTGGAGCATGGATGTGCATCCGCGCTGGCGCGAGGAAGGCGAACAGTTCGATCAACTGATCTTGCGCCCTGCCGTGTTCTATCGGCTCAATCCCAAGGCCAGTGTCTGGATGGGTTACGACACCATCATCAGCCATCCGGCCGGGCAGCCATCCAACCGCGAGAATCGCTGGTGGGGGCAATTTCAATATCAATTCGATCCGATCGCCGAGATCACCATTACCAGCCGCACGCGCCTGGAACAGCGTCACCGCGAAGGCTTCAGCGATGAAGGGTATCGCGTGCGGCAGATGATCCGCGCGGTGCGCCCCAGCGGGTTCAGTCCGCAATTGTCGTGGGTGGCGTTCAACGAAGTGTTCGTCAATCTGGATCAGACCCGATGGGGCGCACAACGCGGTCTCGATCAGAACCGGGTGTTTGTCGGCATCAACTGGAAATTCAATGCCATTGCCAACGCCGATGTCGGTTACCTGAATCAGTTCGTCAACACGCGTACGGTGGATCGGGAAAACCACGTCCTGATGACCACGTTCCGCTTCAATTTTTGAGCATCACGTGCGCGTGGGCCAATGCAGGGCGAAGTTGAAAGCGCTGCGTTCAATCGACCCCGGCGCCATGCTGACTGGTTTCGATAGGACCTGCGGGTTGCCGACGAGCCACCGATGACGACCGTGACGGTTCGCGTGGTGCACAGCGCCCTTGGCGCCCACACAGCTGCCGGCGCACGGCTGCACCCAGGTGTTCTTTTTGCGAGGCGAGCCCGCACGCGGTGACACACGCCCCGACGCTGCAGTGACACCGCCACAGGTGCGGCAGCGCGTGCCTCGGCACGGCTGCCGCAGGCTGTCAGGCGGCCCTGCGTTCGATCGCGGGCAGCAGGCGCTGGCGTAGCGTCAACGCCGCCAGGTCCAGCGTTTCACCGGCGGCACGCAAGACGCTGCCCATGTTGATGAAGCCGTGGATCATGCCCGGGAAACTATGCAGGGTGACCTCCACTCCCGCCGCACGCAGGCGCTCGGCATAGGCGCGGCCTTCGTCGTACAGCATGTCGCGGTCGCAGACCACGACCAGCGCAGGCGCAACGCCGGCGACATCCGGCGCCAGCATCGGCGAGACACGCCAGTCATTGGCCACCGCCATATCCGGCAGCAGATGGCGGTTGAAGAATTCCACCGCTGCCGCAGTCAACGGTGGCAGGCCGGCATTGAGCGAGCGCGATGGATACACGCCGCTGTCCTGGCGCGCGTCGGTCAGCGGATAGACCAGCAGCTGGCAACGCAAAGCGATGCCGGCATCGCGCGCGGCCAATGCGGCAACCGCGGCCATGGCGCCGCCGATACTGTCGCCGCAGACGGCAAGGCGCTGCACATCGGCGCCGACCGTGTCCGGGTGCGCAACCAGCCAATGCAACGTCGCGATGACATCTTCCACGCCGGCCGGCGCCGGATGCTCGGGGGCCAGACGGTAATGGATCGCCAACACCTGACAGCCAGCACGCGCCGCCAGTTGCCGGCACACATCGTCATGCGATTCCAGATCGCCCACCAGACCGCCGCCGCCGTGCACGAACAGGCAGGTCGGGGCCGGGCCGGCCGCGACCCCCGTGGGGCGATACAAGCGCAAAGGCACTGCACCGGTGGCGGCATCGGCCTGCAGATCGCGTACCTCGGCCATCTCGATGCGCGGGAAACCGAACTGCGCGCCCACCGCGCGCATCATCGCGCGCGCGCCTTCGATCGGCAGGGTTTCCATGGGCGGCTGCGCCGCCTCTTGAAGCTGGGCGAACAGACGCACGACATCAGGATCAAACGACATGACGAACTCTCCGATAAGCGATGGTCGAGCTTGCCAGATTGTTATGAACCATCACTATTCAAATCGTTAATCAGTACCGACAAAAAGGCCGGTGGTCCGGGCACGTACGCAAAAAAGCCCAAAATTGCTGGAAAAAGTGGCCGCACACGCGCAGATTGGCCGCTCGGCGATGTCGCAATGACTGCAGCATGCGCGCTGAATTTGCTGCGCTGCATCGCAACCAATGCGCTGCTGCTGCGGCCTGTTGGCGCTTCCTAGTCGTTGTCTTCGGCAGCCGCTTCGCGGCCTTGCTGGCGAATGAGGTTTTCCTGGCGCGCATCTTCGATCGAGGCACGGACGGCGCGTACATCGGCGCGACGAGTGTCGAATTTGAACCGCCCGGTGAGCACGCTGTCCGGGCGCAGTTCGCCCTTTTCGAACAGCGCCCACATCTCTTCGCCGTAATGGGTGTCCAGCAGCTCGGGCGCGAAACGGCCCAGGCAGTCGCGCAGGTTGTGCACGTCGCGCAGCAGCATGTCGCGCGCGGCATTGTTGCCGGCGGCGCTGACCACCTGCGGAAAGTCGATCACCACCGGGCCATCGGGCGAAACCAGCACGTTGTATTCGGACAGATCGCCGTGCACCAGGCCCAGCGACAGCATCTTGACCACATCGCCGATCAGGCTGGTGTGGAAGGCGCGCGCCTGCTCGGGTTCCAGGTCCACCTCGCCCAGCCGCGGTGCGCTGTGGCCGGCGTCATCGGTGACCAGATCCATCAGCAGCACGCCGTGGAAGTAACCGCGCGGTTTGGGCACATGCACCCCGGCATCCACCAGTTGATAGAGCGCGTCGGCTTCGGTGTTCTTCCAGGCGGTTTCGGCTTCCTTGCGGCCGAACTTGGTGGCCTTGCCCATCGCGCGGGCCTGACGGCTGCCACGCACCTTGCGGCCTTCCTGGTACTGCACGCGCGCCTGGAAACTGCGTTGCGCCATGTCCTTGTAGACCTTGGCGCACAGGATCTCGGCGCCTGCGCTCACAACGTAGACGGATGCTTCCTTGCCGCTCTTCAGTGGTCGCAGCACTTCGTCGATGACGCCGTCGTCGATCAGCGGCTGCAGGCCGTTGGGGGTTTTCATGGACTAAGCGCACCGATCCGTCACAAACCAGCGGCGATTATGCGGCAAGCAGGGTGAAGCGCTTACATGCCCACGCGCAGAGTGTGAGCCGGGGCATGTCATGGCGCGAGCGCTTACCATGCACGGACCTGTCCGCTGCCGCACTCCTATGCCCGAGCCCGCCTCCAGCCGCCGCAAACGTCCCGCCGCCGTGGTTGCGGCCGGCAGCGATCGCGGCCTGCCGCATGAGCTGATGCAGCAGATCGCCGCCGCCCAGGGCGATCCGGACTTCATGACCTCGCTGGGGCGCGGGCTGGTGGTGCTGAGCGTGTTCGCACAGCATGCGCGCGAAGTGACGATGTCGCAGATCAGCCTGGAAACCGGCATCTCGCGCGCAGCCGTCCGGCGCGTGCTGCATACGCTGGCCAAGCTGGGCTATGTGGGCGAGCAGGGACGTGGCTACGTGTTGCTGCCGCGCGTGCTGGGCATCGGCGGCGCGTACGCGGCGTCTTCATCGATGACCGCGGCCGCGCAGCCGGTCCTGGACGGGCTGCGCGACCAACTGCACGAATCGTGTTCGCTGGGCGTGCTGGATGGCGACGATCTGCTGTACGTGGCGCGGTCGGAAACGGTGCGCATCATGTCGATCGGGCTGCGCCCGGGGACGCGGCTGCCGGCCTACTGCACCTCGATGGGGCGGGTGTTGCTGGCCGCCCTGCCCGGCGACACCTTGCAGGCGTATCTGGAACGCACCACCTTGCGTCCGCGGACCGACCGCACGGTGACCCAGGCCTCGGCGCTGCTGGAGGTGCTGGCGCGCACGCGCCGCGAAGGCATGTGCCTGACCGATCAGGAACTGGAAATCGGCCTGCGCTCGATCGCCGTGCCGGTGCGCAACCTGCGCGGCGAGGTGATCGCCGCGCTCAACATTGGCGCCCAGGCCGGGCGGGTGAGCCTGCAGACGATGCAAACGCAGTTGCTGGAACCGCTGAAGCAGGCGGCGCAGCGGCTGGGAACCTTGCTGAGTTAGTGCAGCACCTTGCGTTGGCGCGGGCGTCGCCCGCGGGGCATCTGACCTGCCCCTGTGCTGCATAAGCGCTAGTGGCGCAGTGGTGGCTGGCAGAGGTCAAAAGCAATCGCGTCCACACATTGCGCGTGTGCCCGACGTACATGCGAGGCTGCACATCGCAAAGTGCCAGGCCAGGCCTGTTCGGATTGATCGCCACTTGCTGTTGCACGCTTCCCGACTCAGAGCGGCAAACAAGACATAGCGAGCAGTCGGCAGATGGGTGCGGATGACGCACAGGAACCGCAATGCACGAGGTTGCAATGCCGCACCGGGCACCGGCCACGCCCGCCTGACGGCCGCGCAGTCTTTTGTTGACGGCTCCTAGCGCGGCCGGCGCAGAAAGCTCACCACCGCGTCCACCCACGCTGCGTGGCTGTCTTCGACCTGGGCCACGTGGTCGGCGTGCGGCAGGGTCACCCAGCTGCGATCTTCGCTGCGCAGGCGTGCGTAGAGATGCGCGTTGTCTGCCTGGGTGGCGATCGGGTCGTCGACGCCGCGCAACAGCAAGACCGGCACCGTCGCGACTTGCTCGGGGTGGAAGGCGAACTCCTCCATGGCGCGCCAGTCGGTGCGCACCGGATCCGCTGCAAGCGCCTGGGCGACGTAAGCCGCACGCACGCCCGGTGGTGCCGCATTGGCGGTGATGAAGTCCTCACCGGCCGCAGCGGCCGTGGTGGGTGCGCGCAAGGGCCGATCTGCCGGAACCGCCGGCGCGGGCGCTGCATCCACGTCATCGGGGAAGCCAAACAACACCAGGGCAGACATCGCCTGCGGTTGCTGCTGCGCGAGCAGCAACGCCACCCGCGCGCCGTTGGAATAGCCCAGCAATGCCGGCGGCGGCAGGCCGGGATGGGTCTGCGCGACCCAGGCCAGCACATTGCGGACATCGGCCACTGCACGGGCGGGCGTATTCCAGCCCGTGCGGTCGCGTGGGCTGCCGCCGTAGCCGCGCAGATCCACCGCATACGCGGCAAACCCGGCTTGCGCGAGCGCTGCAAGGACAGAGCGCGCGTCACGCGGCTCGCCAGGCACCTGCAAATCGAAGTTGGGCAATGCGCTCCAGGTGCGGCCGTGCACCAGCACGATCGTGCCACGTGGCTGCGCGGGCACGCGCGACCACACGGTCAGCGTCTGGCCATCGTCGGTACGCACCCGCGCCGACACGGTGCCGGGGCCGGGCTGCGGTTGTGCGTGCAGCGCCGCGGTTGCCAATGACACCACCAGCAGGCAGACCAATCGATGCAGCATGCAATGTCTCCGGTTGCGGTGGGTTGAGCGCCGCCAATACGCGTGTGCGCGCAGTCGGCAGGCGATTCTGGACGGCGCGCCAGGCACCACAGTGTACGAGTGGTTCCCGCCGCATCGAATGCCGACCACACGCGCCGGGCGCTGAGCGCAGTCGGTTGCCCGCCGCCCTGAGACCACTCTTACCGCGGTTGCGCCGCCGAGGCTGCGCCGGCGTCGGCCGCTTGTTCTTCCAGGATCGGCCTGGCCAGCGCGAACGCGTGGTTGGCGGCCGGCACGCCGCAGTAGATCGCCGCCTGCAGCAGCACTTCCTTGATCTGCGCAGGCGTGACGCCGTTGTTGCGCGCCGCACGCACGTGCAGCTTGAATTCTTCGTCGTGGCCTAGCGCGATCATCATCGACAGGGTGATCAGCGAACGGGTGTGGGCCGGCAGGCCGTCGCGGGTCCAGATGCCGCCCCAGGCGTAGCGGGTGATCAGGTCCTGAAATTCTTCGGTGAATTCGCTACGCGCGGCCAGCGCACGGTCGACGTGCGCATCGCCAAGGACGCGTCGGCGTTCGAGCATGCCGGCTTGATAACGTTCGTCTTCGTGCATGGGGTGTCCTTGCAAGGTGGGAAAGCTCACTGGCCCTGAAGAAAGCCGAGTACCGCCTGGTTGAACGCGGCCGGCGATTCCAGGTTGCAGATGTGGCGGCCAGGCACCTGGGCGTAATGCCCGTCCGGCGCGGCATAGGCGATCTCGCGCAGGTCAGGCGGCGGGCACACCGGGTCGTCGTCGCCGGCCAGCGCCAGCAGCGGCAGGCTCAGCCCGTCCAATGCGCCGCGGAAGTCCGCATCGGCCACCGCCTGGCAGCAGGCGATGTAGCCGGCAGGCGAAGTGGACACGAAGGCAGCAGCGATCATGTCCAGGCGCTGCGCATGGCTGATGGCAAATTCGGGGGTAAACCAGCGCTGCAGCGTGGCATCGATCAGCGTCGGAAGGCCTTCGCTGCGCACCTGTTCGATGCGGGTTTCCCAGGTGGCGGCACTGCCGATCTTCTGCGCGGTGGCGCACACCACCAGCCGGCGCAAGCGCTGCGGTGCATGCAGGCCCAGCCACTGGCCGGTGAGCCCGCCGATCGACAGGCCGCAGAAATCGCTTTGCGCGATCTCCAGGGCGTCCCACAGTGCCAGCACGTCCTGACCCAGGTCGGCGACGCTGTACGGGCCGGGCGGCGTCTCCGAATACCCATGGCCGCGGCGGTCGTAGCGCAGGATGCGGTAGTGCGGAGCGAAGGCTTCGAGCTGCACGTCCCACATGTGCAGATCGGTGCCCAGCGAATTGCAGAAAGTCAGCCAGGGGCGTCCTTCGGTGCCGTCCAGGCGGTAGTGCAGGCGATGCGTGGGCAACTGGAGATAAGCCATCGAGGCACCGTCAACAGGAAGAAGATCCAGCCAGCACGCGGTCGATCCACACCGAGGACATGCCGCGCCAACTTGCGCTATCGAACACTGCCTGCAGTTGCGCGTGCGTGAGCACCGCGCTCACCTGCGCGTGCTCGCCAAGCACCTCGCGCAAATGCCGTTGCTGCGCCTGCGCGCGCAGCGCGGCCTGTTCCACCAGGGCGTGCGCCTGCGGCTTGCCCAGGTGTGGCGCAAGCGCGAACACGGCCGCCTCGGCGTAGAGCAGCCCGCCGTGGCTGTCCAGATGCGCCTGCATGCGTGGGCGATCCAGTTCCAGACCCGACAGGCACAGCTGCATCTGCGCCAGGCTGCCGGCGGTGAGGCAGACGATCTGCGGCAAGGTGTCCCACTCGGCATGCCATTGCCCGGCTGCGCGCTCGTGCGGCTGCGCCATGGCGCTGAACAAGGTGGCGACCAGGCCCGGTACGCGGGTGGCCGCAGCCACGGCTGCCACGCTGGAGACCGGATTGCGCTTGTGCGGCATCGCCGAGGAGCCACCTCTGCCGGCGGCGGCCGGCTCGAACGCTTCGCCCACCTCCGTTTGCATCAGCAACACCACATCTCCGCCGATCTTGCCCAGCGTGCCGGCCAGCAGACCGAAGGCGCAGCCGACCTCGACGATGCGGTCGCGCGCGGTATGCCAGGGCAGCGCGGGCAGCGGCAACGCCAGGGCGCTCGCCAGCGCCTGCGCCACTTCCAGGCCACGGCCCTGCAACGAGGCCAGGGTGCCGGCCGCGCCGCCGAACTGCAGCACCAAGGCATCGCGCCGCAAGGCGTGCAGGCGCCGCTGCGCACGCTGCAGGGCGTCCAGCCAACCGGCGACCTTGAGCCCGAAGGTGACCGGCACGGCCTGCTGCAGCAGGGTGCGACCGGGCAGGCCGGTGTTGCGCTCGCGTTCGGCCAGCACCGCCAGATCGGCGCACAGGGCGTGCAGACGCGGCAGCAGCAGATCCAGTGCGGCGCGCAGCTGCAGCACCGTGCCCGTATCGATGACGTCCTGGCTGGTGGCGCCCCAGTGCACCCAGCGCGCGGCGGCGTTGTCGTGCGCGGCCACCTGCGCGGTCAGCGCCTTGACCAGCGGAATGGCGGGATTGCCGGCCAGCGCCGTGGCCTGCGCCAGCGCGGCCAGATCGTAGTGCTGCACATCGCAGGCAGCGGCAATGGCCTGCGCGGCCTGCGCGGGAATCACCCCGCACTGCGCCTGGGCGCGCGCCAGCGCCGATTCGAACTGCAGCATCGCCTGCACACGCGCGGCATCGTCGAACAAGGCCTCGCACGCAGGCTCGCCGAACAAGGATCCCAACAACGAAGATGTCGCACTCATGCATTGCATCTCTAGGCGAGCCGGCAGCATCGCACCGATGTACCAAGGTGCCAACTAGACCAAAGGGCAATGCATCGGGCGCGCCTGGCACTGCCGGGATGAGGTGGATGAGGCCATGCGTGCTTGCGCTGCGTGCACGCGAGTGCACGTGTGCACCTGCCTGCCACGATGCGCGCTGCCCCGGATGCATGTGCGTGAGGCGTCACGGCGCATTGCTTGTCGCCGGAGATACCCTGGCGATGTTTCGGCAGCAGGCGCTCGTGCAGCGGCGCCTATGGCCCTGTGGACGTGGCCGCGTGCCGGCAGGATGCAGCGCTGTCCCTGTACGCATACGGCGTTTCAACATCGGCATGCGGATCAATAGCGGAAGAACACCGTTTCCGCGTCGCCCTGCATGTGGATGTCCCACGTGTACGCACTGCCTGGATGCGGCTGGGCCAGCAAGGTGGCGCGCCGCTCGGCCGGCACCAGCGCCAGGATCGGGTCGCTGCCCAGCTGTGGGTCGTCGGCGAAATACAGCCGCGTCGACACCCCGCGCAAGAGGCCGCGCATGAAGACCAGCACCGTCAGATGCGCCGCCTGCTGCTTGCCGTCCGGGCCCGCCACCCTGCCCGGCTTGATGGTGCTGAAGGTAAAACGCCCGTTGGCATCGGTGGGCACGCGGCCCCAGCCGTCGAAGCTGGGGTCGTGGGCCTCGCAGCGACCGTCGGCCATATGCGCATAGATGCCCGCAGCATCGGCTTGCCACACTTCCAGCACCGCATCGGCCACTGGCACGCCGGCGCCATCGAAGATGCAACCGCTGATCTGCACATGCGTGCCCGCGGCCTGCGCAGGTGCGATCTGTTGGCGATACAGCGGCTCCAATCCCAGCCGGTAATACGGGCCGACGGTCTGCGACGGCGTTGCATGCAGGCTCATCGTGTCACTCCCAGACCGTTTGCTTGCGACCGCGCAAGACGATGTCGAAGCGGTAGGCCAACGCGTACTCGCTGACCGCGTTTTCCCAGTCGAAACTGGACACCATGCGTTCGCGCGCCAGCGCATCGTCGACACAGTTGAAGATGGGGTCGTGCGCCAGCAGCGGGTCGCCGGGGAAATACATCTGGGTGACCAGCCGCTGCCCGATGCCATCGCCGTGCAACGAAAAATGGATGTGCGCCGGCCGCCAGGCGTTGTAGTGATTGCGCCACGGATACGCGCCCGGCTTGATGGTCTTGAAACTGTAGCGGCCGTGCTCATCGGTCAGCACCTGGCCGGTGCCGCGGAAGTTGGGGTCCAGCGGTGCATCGTGCCGATCGCCAGCGTGCTGGTAGCGACCAGCCGCGTTGCATTGCCACACTTCCACCACGCTGTTGCGGACCGGCCTGCCGTTTTCGTCGAGCACGCGGCCGGAGACGATGATGCGCTCGCCCAGCGGCGCGCCACTGAACCCTGCAGTGAGATCGGCCGCGTGCGCGCCCAGCGTGAGCCGATCCAGGCGCGGGCCAGTGACTTCCGACAGCGTGACCGGCAGGTCGATCGGATCACGCGTAGGCCCTCGCAATGTGGTGGAAGCGTATGCCGGATGCAGGTACGCCGGCTGCGTACCGGGCCGGCTGCGGCGGTAGCCGAGCAGCGGGTCGGCGATGGCAGGTTGGTCAGCGGTGGGATCGCGCATCTTGAATCTCCGTCGGCAACAAGACGACCAGAACGACATGGGTGCAAGGGAAGGACGAGGGAGGTTGCAACAGCCGGTTCACAGGCGCTCGATCGCCAACGCCACGCCCTGCCCCACTCCGATGCACATGCTGGCCAGCCCGAGTCGCCCGTTGCCCGCCTCCAGCTGCCGCAGCAAGGTCAGCGCCAGCCGCGCACCGCTCATGCCGAGCGGATGCCCGAGCGCAATGGCGCCACCGTTGGCATTGACGTGTGCGGCATCGTCGGCCAGGCCCAATGCACGCGTGCAGGCCAGCGCCTGCGCAGCGAAGGCTTCATTGAATTCGATCGCATCGAACTGCGCGATGCGCAGGTGCAAGCGCGCCAGCAGGCGCTGGGTGGCCGGCACCGGGCCGATGCCCATGTACGCCGGCTCCACGCCCGCCGAGGCGAACCCCAGCACGCGCGCACGCGGCGTCAGCCGGTGAGCCTGCACGGCCTGCGCCGAGGCCAGCAGCAAGGCAGCGGCGCCATCGTTGAGACCGGAGGCATTGCCGGCCGTCACGGTGCCGGGCTGGCGGAACACCGGTTTGAGCTTGGCCAGCATGTCGGCGGTGGTGTTGGGTCGCGGCGCTTCATCGTGTTCGACCGTGGAGGCATCGCCGCCCTTGCGCGCTGCCACGGCCACCGGGGTGATTTCCGCATCGAAGAAACCGGCTGCCTGCGCCGCCGCCACGCGTTGCTGGCTGCGCAGTGCGAACGCATCCTGGTCTTCGCGCGCGATGGCGTACCGCTGCGCCACGTTTTCCGCCGTTTCCCCCATCAGTTCGGTGCCATAGACCGCCTGCAGGCGCGGATTGATGAAGCGCCAGCCCATGGTGGTGTCTTCCAGCTGCTGGGTGCGGGCGAAGGCGCTGTCGGCCTTGCCCATCACCCACGGCGCGCGCGACATCGATTCGACGCCGCCGGCAATGGCAAGATCCAGTTCGCCGGCACGGATGCCGCGCGCTACCGTGCCGATCGCGTCCAGGCCCGAGCCGCACAGGCGATTGAGCGTGCTGCCCGGCACCGAAGACGGCAGGCCGGCCAGCAACAGGCTCATACGCGCGACATTGCGATTGTCTTCGCCGGCCTGGTTGGCGCAGCCCAGGTACACATCGTCGATTGCGGCCGGCTCCAGCTGCGACTGCCGCGCCAGCAATGCGGCGATGGGCACTGCGCCCAGATCGTCGGCGCGCACGCTGGACAAGGCGCCACCGTAACGGCCGATCGGCGTGCGGATGCCATCGATCAGGTACACCTCGCTCATGCCTGGGCTCCCATTGCCTGCACACCATGCGCTGCATCGGTGCGTGCCTGCAGCGCGCGCAAGGCATCCAGCTCGGCGGTACTGGGCGGCGTGGTTTGTGCAAGGTCGGCGGCGAACCGGATCGGCCACCCGGTCGCCGCGCTGACCTGCTCGCGCGTGGCGCCGGGATGCAGCGAGGTCACGGTGAGTTCGCGGGTCACGGGGTCGGGTTCCATCACGCACAGGTCGGTGACGACCACGGTCGGGCCGGCGCCGGGGAGGCCGGCCCGCGCGCGCGCATCGCCACCGTCCAGATGCCCGACCGTGGTGATGAAGTCCAACCGCGACACGAAGCTGCGTTCGGATTGGCGCATGATGATGAACACCTGCTTGGCGCTGGCGGCAATTTCCGGCGCGCCACCGGCGCCGGGCAGGCGCGTTTTCGGCGCAGCGTAGGAGCCAATCACGGTGGTGTTGAGGTTGGCGTACCGATCGATCTGCGCCGCCCCCAGAAAGCCCACATCCACGCGCCCGCCCTGCAGCCAGTAGCGGAAGATCTCCGGCGTGGAGACCACGGTGTCGGCGGTTTCGGCCAGTTCGCCGTCGCCGATCGAGAGTGGCAACACCTGCGGGCGCGCACCGATCGGGCCCGATTCGTAAATCAAGGTGACGTCCGGTGCATGCGTAAGCCGAGCCAGGTTGGCGGCAGTGGACGGCAAGCCGATACCGACAAAACACACTGCGCCATCGGGCAGGCGGCGCGCGGCAGCCACCGTCATCATCTCGTTGGTGCTGTAGGCGCTCATGCGGCCACCTGCTGCTGGGACTGTGCATACACGCGCTGAAAACCGGCGAAATCGTCGGTGTCGAGAATATGCGTCTGGATCCAGGCCTGGAACGTCGCACGGGCGCGCGCGATCGCATCCCAGGCCAGATAGAACCGATTGTCGCGCGCGTAGTAGCCATGCGCATACGAGGGCGCCGCACCACCAGGGACAACGCAGACCGCATCGACAACCCAACGCGGCAGGATGCAGGCATTGGGCGGCGCGTCCAGGCTGTCGACGATCTCTTCCACCGTCACGATCACCTTGCGCGCTGCCAGCACCGCTTCCTTCTGCACGCCCAGAATGCCCCAGAGCAACACGTTGCCGCGGCGGTCGGCCCGCTGGGCGTGGATCACCGTGACATCGGGGTTGACGGCCGGCGAGGTGGCCAGCGTTTGGCCGGTATACGGGCACTGCAGGAACTTGATGCTGTCGTTGACGCGCGGCAGATCCGAACCGACATACCCGCGCAGCACTGCAAACGGCAGCCCCGACGCACCGGCCACATAGGCATTGGCCATATCGGCGTGGCTGTGTTCGCGAATCTGCAGCGGCTGCGGCCAGGCGTGTTCCACTGCATCGCGCAGCCGGTGCAACGAGCCGACGCCGGGATTGCCGCCCCAGGAAAACCGCAGCGCTGCCGCGCAACCGGCGCCGATCAGCTGGTCGTAGATCAGGTCGGGGGTCATGCGCACCAGCCGCAGCGCGCGCTTGTGCTGGCGGATCACCTCGTGCCCGGCCGCATGCGGAATCAGATGGGTGAAGCCTTCCATCGCCACGCAATCGCCATCGGCGATCAGCTGCGACACCGCTTCCGCGAGAGCGACGATTTCGGCCATTGCGTTCCCTTCCAGCACAGCGAGCGTGGGCTCACGGTAGGCGCAGCCGGCAGGGCGGTCAATCCGATAATCGGTGATTCAAATCGATATTCGCACAATTTCGGCAACCCCGTGACGCGCCCACATTGTCTCCGGTGTATACATAACTTCGCTCACAAGCAGACGCCAGCGTTGCGATGCGCGCCAACTAGCTGCAGGCCGGCGCACGCCGCGTCGCATCCAGGTTGCCTACACACCCAGGAGTCACGGTCATGTCCCAGTCCAAGCCGCTGTTTCCCCTCAATGCGTGGTACGCCGTTGCCTGGGACCATGAGATCAAGCACGTGCTCAGCCCGCGCAAGCTCTGCAACCTGGATGTGGTGGTCTACCGCACCACCGCCGGTACGGTCGTCGCGCTCGAAGACGCGTGCTGGCATCGGCTGGTGCCCTTGTCGATGGGCAAGCTGCGCGGCGACGACGTGGTCTGCGGCTATCACGGGCTGGTCTACAACACGCAGGGGCGCTGCGTGCACATGCCCTCGCAGGACACCATCAATCCCTCGGCCTGCGTGCGCAGCTTTCCGGTGGCCGAAAAACACCGCTACGTATGGATCTGGCCGGGCGACCCGGCCAAGGCCGATACGCGCCTGATTCCCGACCTGCACTGGTCGCATGATCCGGCCTGGGCCGGCGATGGCCGCACCATCCATGCCAAGTGCGACTATCGGCTGGTGCTGGACAACCTGATGGACCTGACCCACGAGACCTTCGTGCACGGCTCCAGCATCGGCCAGGACGAGGTGGCCGAAACGCCCTTCGATGTAGTGCATGGCGATCGCAGCGTTGTCGTGTCGCGCTGGATGCGCAACATCGACCCACCGCCCTTCTGGGGCGGCCAGATCGCCCGCCATCTGGACTACCACGGCAAGGTCGATCGCTGGCAGATCATTCGCTTCGAAGCACCCGCCACCATCGCCATCGATGTCGGCGTGGCCATCGCCGGCACCGGCGCGCCGGAAGGCGATCGCAGCCAGGGCGTCAACGCCTATGTGCTCAATACCGTGACCCCGGAAACTGATCGCACGTGTCATTATTTCTGGGCCTTCATGCGCAACTATGCGCTGCACGATCAATCGACCACCACCACGCACACTAACACCATCGCCGGCATCTTCGGCGAGGACGAAGTGGTGCTGGAGGCGCAGCAACGCGCCATCGATGCGCATCCGGATCACACCTTCTACAACCTCAACGTCGATGCCGGCGGGATGTGGGCGCGACGCGTGATCGACCGCCTGATCGCGCAGGAACAACGCGCGCAGGATCTGTCGCTGCGCATGGTGGGCTAAGCACTTCGCATGCGGCCAGCCATGTCATCGCTCACAGCGCCGCATTGCGGCGCCATCACAGCCGGCGCCGGCCGGCAGACCTCATTGCCTGGAGCCCTTCATGCGTAAAGACACCCAGTGGCATCGCGCCCGCGTCGTCAGCATTGCCGACGCCTGCCCGGGCGTGCGCGAAATCGTGCTCGATCCCGGCACCGCTGCGCGCAGCTTCGAGGTGGGCAGCCATGTGGATTTTCGTGTGCAGCTGCATGGTCGCGACGATGTGCGCTCGTATTCGCTGGTGGGCGAACCGCGTGCCGACGGGTACTACCAGATCGCAGTGCGGCAAATGCCCGACAGCCGTGGCGGCTCGCTGCATATGTGGACGCTTGCCCCGGGCGATGTGGTGGAGATGTCGCCGCCCAGCAACAACTTCGCGCTGGATGAAAGCGGCGAGGAAATCCTGCTGATTGCCGGCGGTATCGGCATCACCCCGATCGTCGGCATGGCGCAGCGGCTGGCGCGTGGCCACCGCGCGTTCCGTCTGCTGTACGCCGGCCGCTCGCGCAGCGCAATGGCGTATGTCGACACGCTGGAAGCACTGCTGGGCGAACGTTTGCAACTGCAATGCGACGACAGCGCCGGCCCGCCGGATCTGGCTGCCGAACTGGCGCGCCTGTCGCCCAATGCCGAGGTATATGTGTGCGGGCCGCTGGGCATGCTCGAGGCGGTGCGCCAGCACTGGCACGCCGCCGGCCGGCCGCGTGCGCGCCTGCACTTCGAAACCTTCGGCAATAGCGGGCGGGTGCCGGCGCAGGCGTTCGTGGTGAAATTGCCGGGGCTGGGCCTGGAAGTGCCGGTCGCTGAAAACGAATCGATGCTGGACGCACTGGCCGACGCCGGGGTGGAGCTGATCGCCGAGTGCCGCCGTGGCGAATGCGGCCTGTGCGCGGTGGACGTGCTGGACAGCTCCGCCGATATCGATCACCGCGACGTGTTCTTCAGCGACGAGCAGCGCCGGGAGAATCGCAAGCTCTGTGCCTGCGTGTCGCGTGCGGTAGGCGGCAGCATCAGCATCGACACCGGCTATCGCAGCGAGCTGGGCTGAGCCGGCATCCGGCCGGCTGCGCACCGTCTGGCGGTTGCGGTCGATACCGGGCTTAGCGAGCAACGCGTTTGCGGCGCCCGCGTTTCATCGGCACGACCCACTGCGTGTCCGCGCGTTGCTGGCCACCTTCTCGTTGGCGCTTCAGCACGCACACACCGAAGGCGGCGATCTTTACCGAGCCCTGACCGAGCCTGCCGGGGAATCGTATGCGCCCAGAACCGTGAAGCCTCAGCGCAGCGCGTCCGGCATGTCGCCACGCGTGCACCGCTTCAGGCCGATGTTCGCCGGCAAGCCCCTGTCGCGCTCAGCGTGCACCCCGCCGTGTTTGCATCCTCACGCGTATGCGCGATCATCTGCGCATGGAGTCGACTCACTACAGGACGGTCCCGGCGCCGGCGTTGAACCCGCGCCAGGAGCAATTGGTGGCGCTGGTGCGGCAGCAGGGCTTTGCCGAGGTCGAAGGTTTGGCCACACGCTTTGAGGTGACGCCGCAGACCATCCGGCGCGATCTGACCTTGCTCTGCGATGCCGGCGTGCTGCGCCGCTATCACGGCGGCGTCAGCATGCCCTCCAGCGTGGAGAATCTGGCCTACACCGCACGCAAGGCGCTGCAGGCCCGCGAAAAGCAGCACATCGCCGCACGTGTGGCGCGTTTCATTCCCGACGATGCCTCGCTGTTCATCAACCTGGGTACCACCAACGAAGAAGTCGCACGCGCGTTGCTGCAGCACCGCGGGCTGCGCGTGATCACCAATAACCTCAACGTGGCGGTGATGCTCAGCGCCAACCCCAGTTTCGAGGTGATCGTGGCCGGCGGTGTGGTGCGCGGGCGCGACCAAGGCGTGACCGGCGAGGCGACGGTGGAGCTGATCCGCCAGTTCAAGGTGGACTTCGGGGTGATCGGCATTTCCGGTATCGATCTGGACGGCACCCTGCTGGATTTCGATTACCAGGAAGTGCGCGTGGCGCAGGCCATCATCGAGCACTCGCGGCACGTGCTGCTGGCCGCCGATCACAGCAAATTCGGTCGCAACGCCATGGTGCGGCTGGGCGCCCTCGCCCAGGTGCACGACTGGTTCACCGACCGGCCGCCGCCGCAGGAGTTGGCGAGCGTCCTGGCCGAGGCCGGTACCCGGGTGCACCTGGCGGACGCGGACGGAACTGCCTGAGTTCGATGTTCGTTTTTGAGCGTTTTTACGCGATAGCCGCCGAAGACCATCGGGCCAGCTAGGTACGCCATCTCTTAATCTGCTCTTTCATCGCCGATTCGCGCGTACGTCACCGCTGATACTAAAGCTGTCCATCTTCACGCCCCCGCAAGGTTCGATGTTCGAATATGTTCGAACATGACAACTTGGGTTCGCTCATCAGCGCGCCCGGACGGAGGCACCGATGGGCGAGATATACGATCTTCTGGTAATCGGCGGCGGCATCAACGGGGTCGGCATTGCCCGTGATGCGGCCGGGCGCGGTCTGTCGGTGTGCCTGTGCGAGCAGGACGACCTGGCCGCGCATACCAGCAGCGCCAGTACCAAACTCATTCACGGCGGCCTGCGCTATCTGGAGCAATACGAATTCGCGCTGGTCGGCAAGGCACTGGCCGAGCGCGAAGTGTTGCTGCGGCTGGCCCCGCACATCATCTGGCCGTTGCGCTTCCTGCTGCCCCACCAACCGCACCTGCGCCCGGCATGGATGATCCGCGCCGGGCTGTTCCTGTACGACCATCTGGGCGGCAGCAAGCGCAGCCTGCCGCGCTCGCGGCGGCTGTCGCTGCGGACGCACCCGGTCGGTGCGCCGCTGCAGGAATCGCTGCGCACCGGCTTCGTGTATTCGGATGCCTGGGTGCAGGACGCGCGGCTGGTGGTGCTCAACGCGATGGACGCCGCCAGGCGCGGCGCCAAGATCCACACCCGCACGCGCTGTGTCGGCGCCTGGCGCGATGCCGGCTTCTGGTATGCCGAGCTCGAAGACCGCGAGGGCCGACGCCGCACGGTGCAGGCGCGCGCGCTCGCCAATGCGGCCGGCCCCTGGGCAGTGGCGTTCCTGGACACCGTGGCCTCGGTGCCGCACGAACACGCATTGCGGCTGGTCAAGGGCAGCCATATCGTGGTGCCCAAGCTGTTCGATCACGACCATGCGTACATCTTCCAGCAACCGGACCGGCGCATCGTGTTCGCCATCCCCTACGAGCACGACTTCACCTTGATCGGCACCACCGACGTGGACTACGAAGCCGACCCCGCCGCGCCGAAGATCGATGCTGCCGAGGTGCAGTACCTGTGCGATGCGGTGAACCTGTATTTCCAGCAGCAGATCTCCCCCGCCGATGTGGTGTGGAATTACAGTGGCGTGCGCCCGTTGCTGGACGATGCCGAAGACAACGCAGCCGAAGTGACCCGCGATTACCAGCTGGAAGTGGTCACCGAGGGTGCGCCGTTGCTCAACGTATTCGGCGGCAAGCTGACCACCTATCGCAAGCTCGCCGAAGAGGCAGTGGACCGACTCACCCACGCGCTGGGCGCACGCAAGCCGGCGTGGACCGCACATGGGGAGGCATTACCAGGCGGCGAGCAGCGCGATATCGCCAGCCTGCTGGAACGCGTCGGCCGCGCGCGCCCCTGGCTGCCGGCGGCGACTGCGCAGCGGCTGGTGCGCAACTACGGCACCTGCGCCGAACAACTGCTTGGCGATGCGCAGAGCCTGGCCGATCTGGGCACGCACTTCGGTGCGGACCTGTACCAGGCCGAGGTGGATTACCTGCGCCAACACGAATGGGCGGTGGCTGCCGACGATATCCTGTGGCGGCGCAGCAAGCTCGGCCTGCGGATCGATGCGGCCGGGCGGCAGCGCCTGGAAGACTATCTGCAGACGCAGTCGATCCGGCAACGCGATGCCGTTTCTGCTTGAACACACCGCGTTGCCGGCGAGGACGGGTCGCCCGGCAACGTATTCCGGCGCTTCAGCCAGCGTCACCCAAGTCACGTGGAGGGCACCCCAGATGAGCATCACCGACCACCGCTGCGCGCGAGCAAGCGCGCTGCACGCTGTTTTCTGCATCTTCGACCTTGCGGGCATGCACGCATGAGCCGGCAACTCGTAGGTGAGTTGATCTCCGAGGCGGTCGCGATGTTCATCATCATCGCGCTCGGCGATTCGGTGGCGGCGATGTACATCCTGTACGACCCCAGCCCTTATCAAAACGCCTATTGGGGCGTGTGTATCGCCTGGGGCCTGGCGGTGACACTGGCGATCTACGTGACCGGCTCGGTGTCCGGTACGCACGCCAATCCGGCGGTCACGCTGGCGCTGGCACTGTTCCGCGGTTTTTCCTGGAAGAAGGTATTGCCCTACTGGTTTGCGCAGGTGGTCGGCGCATTCCTGGGCGCGGCCATCGTCTATCAGTTGTACGGGCCGGTGATCGATCACTTCAACCAGGTGCAGCAGCTCACCCGTGAAGCCGGCGGCGCAGCCGGGGTGTTCTTCACCGCACCGGGGCTGGCGGTCACGCCGATGCATGCACTGGTCGACCAGATCATCATCACGGCGTTCCTGATCTTCGGCATCTTCGCCATCACCGAGCAGTTCAACGAGGCCGCACCCACTGCCAACTCCGGCGCGTTGATGATCGGCTTGCTAGTCACCACGCTGGGCGCGTCGATGGGCTATCTGGAGGCCTGGGCGATGAACCCGGCGCGCGACTTCGGCCCGCGCCTGTTCGCGTATTTCGCCGGCTGGGGCGAGGCCGCGTTGCCGGCCAAGGACAACTATTGGTGGATCCCGATCGTTGGCCCGTTGATCGGCGGGCCGATCGGCGCGCTGGCCTATCAGTGGCTGATCCTGCCATTCCTGCCGGCGCGGGTGCGCCATCTGCAAGGCGGCAGCAAACCGCTCGATCCACTGTGATGGTGCTGCGCCAAGCCAACAATCACGCTGACGACGCGTGAAGTTACCTGTGGCCAAACCCTGATGGCCACGCGGCGTCATCGCCTGCACCGACCTTTCTCGCCGTGCGCCAATGCCGGCATTGTTCGAGGAATTTTCGATGGAAAAGCAGTACGTCCTTGCGATCGATCAAGGCACCACCAGCTCACGCGCGATGTTGTTCGACCGCCAGGGCAAGGTGGCCGGCGTGGCGCAGCGCGAATTCGGCCAGATCTTTCCGCAGCCGGGTTGGGTGGAACACAACCCGCGCGAGATCATGACCAGCGTCTATACCACCATCACCGAGCTGCTCAACAACGCGCAGATCGATGCGCGCGCGATCGCCGGGATCGGCATCACCAACCAGCGCGAGACCGCGGTGGTGTGGGACAAGGGCACCGGCCAGCCGATCTACAACGCCATCGTGTGGCAATCGCGGCAGACCAAGGACATCTGCACCCAGCTCAAGGAGGCCGGGCATGAGCAGATGGTGCGCGAGAAGACCGGCCTGCTGATCGATGCGTATTTTTCCGGGACCAAGGTCAAGTGGATTCTCGACCACGTCGAAGGCGCGCGCGAACGCGCGCAGAAAGGCGAACTGGCGTTCGGCACCATCGACAGTTGGCTGATCTGGAATCTCACCGGCGGCAAGGTGCACGTCACCGACTACACCAATGCCTCGCGCACCATGATGTTCAACATCCACACGCTTGAGTGGGATGCTGAACTGCTGGCCATGTTGGACGTGCCCGCGCAGATGCTGCCGGACGTGCGTTCGTCCAGCGAGGTCTATGGCATGACCCAGACCCAGTACTTCTATGGCGAACAGGTGCCCATCGCCGGCATCGCCGGCGACCAGCAGGCCGCGTTGTTCGGCCAGGCCTGCTTCGAACCGGGCATGGCGAAAAACACCTATGGCACCGGCTGTTTCATGCTGATGAATACCGGCGACAAGGCGGTGGCGTCCAAGGCCGGTTTGCTGACCACGATTGCCTGGGGCATTGACGGCAAGGTCGAATACGCGCTGGAAGGCGCGATCTTCGTTGCCGGCTCGGTGGTGCAGTGGCTGCGCGATGGCTTGCGCATGCTGGGCAAGGCCAGCGACTCGCAAGCCTATGCCGAGCGTGCCGGCGACAACGATGGCGTGTACATCGTGCCGGCCTTCGTCGGCCTGGGCGCGCCGTACTGGCGCAGCGATATCCGCGGCGCGGTGTTCGGGCTGACGCGTGGTACCACCAAGGAACACTTCGTGCGTGCAGCAGTCGAATCGATGGCCTATCAGACCCGCGACGTGCTCACCGCGATGCAAAGCGATTCCGGCATCGAGCTGAAAGAACTGCGTGCCGACGGCGGTGCCATCGCCAACGACTTCATGGCGCAGTTCCAGAGTGACATTCTCAATGTGCCGGTACTCCGCCCGGAAGTGGCGGAAACCACTGCGCTGGGTGCGGCGTATCTGGCAGGGCTGGCAACTGGATTCTGGGGCAGCCGCGAAGAAATCGCCAAACAGTGGGCCGTGGATCGCCGCTTCGAACCGGCCATGGCCGACGACAAGCGCCAAGCGCTCTACGCCGGCTGGCAGCAAGCAGTGGAAGCGACGATGGGATTTCGCATCAGCTGACACTGGGGCCGCAACACGACAGCGCCCACTGTGAGGTGGGCGCTGTGATGAGCTCATCTTCGAGCGTCGAGGACACACGCAGGGCCACACAACGCAGCCTGGTGTGCAGCGGTGGTTACTGGCCGCCGGTGCTGGCACGTCCGGCGATGGTGTCCGGGTCCCAATGTTCCTTGATCAGGCCCTTCTCGGTCCGGAACATGTCGAACCAGGTGGTGGTGTACGTGGTGCCGGGCTTATTGGGGTTGGGTAAGGTGCGCACCGACACCAGGGTGACCAGATCGCCATCGGCGGTGATGGCGACCAAGGGCAATCGCACCCGCGGCTGCACCGGCGTCGGCTTCACGAATGCCGTCAGGAAGGCGATAAACGCATCGCGCCCATTGGCCACGTTCGGATTGTGCTGGATGTAGTTCTTGTCCATGTACATCGGCGCGTACTGCACCTGGCCAGCTTCGAACACGGTGCGCCAGAAATCGTAGACCAGCCGCTTGTTGGCAGTTTCATACCAGGTGCTGCCGAGCAGCATCTTCTGATGATCGGGATTGGCCGTTACCGCGGTCTGCGCGAACGCAGCCATTGGTGCGATGAGCATGACCAGCAACAAGGCACGGGAGAGCAACTTCTTCATGGAGTACTCCTGGGTGGAGGGGTGGCAGTGCGCTCATTGGGGACGCCAGCAACGTGTCCGTTGAGCGGGGGGAAGACGCGCGTGCGCACAGCTGCATTAACGCGTCATCGCCACCCTACCGGTGCCGTTCACCGGCCCGCTAGCCGCCTGAGCATGCACCTGGGCACTTGTGCAACCGTTGGTGAGAAAAACATCACCCATGTGGTGAGCGCCAGCGTGCTGCTGCACCGTGTACAGAATGGACCCGGGGTGTCGCGGTCGAGCGGGCGATGACCGCAGTGGAAGCAATGCATGTGAGCTGACGCGCATCATTCAAGCCGGTTTGGGGAAGCGCTGTTGTGCGCACGCATCGCACTTGCGCAGCCAAGGCGACATCGAACCAGGATGTCCAGCTAGAAATCCGCTCCGCGGCGTCTGCTAGTTCGCAATCACCAATGCGCCATCAGTCCGATAGCGCGGCCAACGGGAGACCTGCATAATTTTCCGCCAGCGTCGCGCGGCCCGCCTCGCTACCGAGCAGATAGTCCAGCTCCGCTCCGTGCAGCCGCGCAGTGAATGCGTCTTCGTCATCGAAGCGGTGCAACAGGGTGGTCATCCACCACGAGAACCGTTCGGCCTTCCACACACGCTGCAAGGCCAAGGTCGAATACTGTTCCAGCACACCGGCATCGCCGCTTGTCTTCCAACGCTCGAACAGCTGCGCCAACAAGCCGACATCGCCAAGCGCCAGATTCAGCCCCTTGGCGCCGGTGGGCGGCACGATATGTGCAGCATCGCCAGCCAGGAACAAGCGGCCATACTGCATCGGCTCGGCGACGAAACTGCGCAGCGGTGCGATGCTCTTCTCGATCGATGCGCCGGTGACCAGTTGCGCCGCCAACGCAGGCGGGAGCCGTGCACGCAACTCGTCCCAGAACGCCTGATCGCTCCAGGCCTCCACCTGCGCGCTGGCCGGCACCTGGATGTAATAGCGCGTACGGGTGGGCGAGCGCATCGAACATAGTGCAAACCCGCGCCGGTGACGTGCGTAGACCAGTTCTTCGTGCACGGGTGGCGTATCGGCCAGCACCCCGAGCCAACCGAACGGGTACACGCGCTCGAACAGGCGCAGCCGCTCGGCGGGGATGCTGGCACGGCTGACGCCGTGATACCCATCGCAGCCGACGATGTAGTCGCAGTCAAGACGCCTGCGCTGGCCGTCCTGCGTGAACTCCACAGCAGGCGTGGTGCCTCCCACATCGCACAGGGCCACGTCCTGGGCGTCGTAATGCGTGGGTGCCCCGCTGCGCTGGCGCGCATGCATCAGATCGGCGGTGACCTCGGTCTGCCCATAAACGGTGACGCCGCGGCCGCAGCCGCGCAGCAGGTCGATACGCTCGCGCTGACCGTCCAGGGACAATTCGAAGCCGTGATGCAGCAAGCCTTCGCGCTGCAACCGCTCGCCGACGCCGGCGCGCTGCAGCAGTTCCACACTGCCCTGCTCCAATACCCCGGCGCGGATGCGCGCCAGCACATGCTGGGGCGTCTGCCGCTCGACGATGACGCAATCGATGCCGGCGAGCCGCAACAGTTCGCCCAGCAACAGGCCCGATGGTCCGGCGCCGATGATCGCAACCTGCGTTCGCATGCACTGCTCCTGGCTTGGATGGCGATGCGTGCAGTGTCGGTAGCCAAAGCGCTGCGTTGAAGGGATGATTGCGTGCAGTCCTTGGACTTTTCGACGATGGCCACATCCGTGCCCGACACTGCCGCAGTCCCTGCCTTCGGCTTGTACGGCGAGCAACACGCCGATGCCGCCGAATTGCTGCATTGGGAATCGATTGCCGCACGCAGCCGACTGCACGACTGGCAGATCGTGCCGCACCGACACGAGGATTTGGCGCAACTGGTTTATGTGCAGCGCGGACCGGCCACGCTGCAGCTGGATGGGCGCACCCAACGCCTGCGCGGTGCCAGCGTGGTGTGGCTTCCGCCGCTCTGCGTGCATGGCTTTGCCTTCGACCCGGCAGTGCGTGGCCACGTCATCACCATGTGCATGCCGCTGGTCAGGACGGCGCTGAACGCTGCGCCGTTACTGCAACAGGTCATGGCCGCGCCTGCCGTTGTGCACGCCCAGCATGCGCGCAAATGGCTGGATGTGTTGTTTGGCAGCATTGCGCAGGACCACGCACGCCGGTCGATCGGCGATGACCTCGCAGCGCAGGCTGCGGCGGCGCAGCTGGTCATCTGGATGGCGCGTACGGCACTGGAGCGGGCCCGGCATGCCGCAGCGATCAGCCCGCAGGCAGACCCGGCACTGCGCCATCTGCGCGCCTATCAAGGCTTGATCGACCAGCACTACCGCGCCCACTGGCCGATTTCCCGCTACGCCGATCAACTCGGGTTGACGCCCGGTCACCTCAACGCGTTATGCCAGCGCCTGGCTGGCGCCTCCGCACTACAGTTGTTGCAGCGCAGGATCATGCTGGAAGCACGCCGCACCCTGCGTTACACCAGCCTGAGCGTGCAACAGATTGCCGCCAGCCTTGGATTTTTCGACGCCGCCTATTTCAGTCGCTACTTCGCACGGCACGCCGGTTGCTCGCCGACGCGCTTTCGGGCCGGTCAGTAGGAGCGACCAGCAGAACGACTTCGCTCACTCGCTGCGCGCGTAGCAGGGAGAACGTTCTGCAGACCAGCTGCAGGGTCCTTGCCCGCCCACCATCGCAGGACACGCTGCACGTGGCGAGGGCACCGCGCGCTCGACCAGTGAAGCCTTTGCCTGCATCCAGAACTGATGCAACGCCGCACCAAAAATCCAAGGCAATGGCCGGGCACGTGACCGCCATCCATACAGCGATGGAGAGGCCGAGCCAGCCGCCCCATCCCCAAGCCGTTGCGATCAGAACGGATACTGCGGTACTTCGCTCTTGATCGTCAGCCATTGCCAGTGCGTGTACTGCTCCCAATCGGCGGGGCCGCCGACGCTGGTGCCGTTGCCCGACGCACCGGTGCCGCCGAATGGATTGACGACTTCGTCGGCCACCGTCTGGTCGTTGATATGCAGCAGGCCGGTGTGCAACTTCTCGCCCAGGGCCAGCGCGCGCGAGACCGATGCCGACAGGATGCCGGCCGCCAGCCCGTACTCGCCCTGGTTGGCCAACTCGGCAGCGTCGTCGTCGGTGTCGAACACGGTGATGTTGATCACCGGGCCGAACACTTCTTCGTCGAACGCGCGCATGCCAGGACGCACGTTGGACAATACGGTCGGCGCATAGAACAGGCCTTCATGGGTGGCGCCAGCCTCCACGACCGCGCCGGCTGCGACGCTATCGTTGACGATGTCGACGACGCGCTGCAGCTGGCGTTGATCGATGATCGGGCCCAATGCCACGATGCCGCTGACCGGGTCGCCTACCGGCAAATGGCGCGCTTTTTCGGCCAGCCGTTGGGTCAGTGCCTGCGCCACGCTGCGGTGCACCAGCACACGCCCGGTTGCCATGCAGATCTGGCCCTGGTGCATGTAGGCGCCGAACGCGACCGCCGAGGCAGCCTTGTCCAGATCCGCGTCGTCGAGCACGATCACCGCGTTGTTGCCACCCAGTTCCAGCGAGACTTTCTTCAGATGGCGGCCGGCAATTTCGCCGATGCGGCGGCCGGCGGCCGTGGAGCCGGTGAACGCAATCATCGGGACATCCGGTGATTCCACCAGCGCCTGGCCAATCTGCGCATCGCCATGCAACACGTGCAGCAGGCCCTTGGGCAGGCCGGCTTCTTCGAGCACCTGCGCGATGATCACGCCACCGGTGTAGGGCGTGCGCGGGTCGGGTTTGAGAATGACCGCATTGCCCATCGCCAGCGCCGGCGCCACCGAGCGCAGCGACAGAATCAATGGGAAATTGAACGGCGAAATCACCCCGATCACGCCCAATGGCAGGCGGCGCGCAAGGCTGAGTTGGCCGGATGCGGTCGGCAACATCTGGCCGCTGGCCTGCAACGGCATTGCGGCAGCCTGCTGGTAGAACACCACCGATTCGTCCACCTCGCGCTGGGCCTTGGGCAGGATGCCGCCGGTTTCGCGCGCAATCAGCAACGTGGCTTCGGCACTGCGTGCCTGCATCGCCTGCGCAGCACGATGAAAGACGGCTGCGCGTTCGCGCGGCGGTGTCGCGGCCCAGGCACGCTGCGCCTGCTTGGCCTGTGCGATGGCAGCGGCGACATCGGCCAGGTCGGCCTTGCCCACTTCATGCAGCAAGGCGCCGGTTGCCGGCTCATGGATGGGCACGCTGCCACCGCGACCGGGCACCCAGTCGCCATTGAAGATGCAGCCATGCCACGCGGGCGAGTCGGTCGCAGCGGCGGTTGCGCTGGTAAGGGCATTCATGGTCTAGCCTCCTGCTAAAAACGTGTGGGGATTACAGCGTGGTGGAAGCCAGCCCGCCATCGATCGGCAGGGTGATGCCGTTGATCCAGCGGGCTGCGTCGGATGCCAGAAACACGATGCCCTCGGCCACTTCATCGGCATAGGCCGGGCGGGTCATGCGCTTGGCGTCTGCCTTGACACGTTCCTCGCCGAGCATGGCAGCAAAATCGCCCAGGATCGGGGTGAACACCGGGCCCGGAGAGACGTTGTTCACGCGCACGCCGTGGTCGGCGAACCAGGGCCGCGATTGCAGCAAGGTCCACACGATCAAGGCCTCTTTGAAGTATTGGTAGCAGGTGTCGTGCGCCACCGGATGCGCCGCCAGCCACGCGCGGCCGCTTTCGAAGCTGTCGGTTGCCGCCAGCTGCTTGTGCAGGTCCAGACGCTGCGGCCATTCGGCGCCCAGGATCGAGGCGACATTGATGATGGAACCGCCCAGCACGATGCGTGGCAGCAACCCCTGGGTCAGATGGCGCAAGCCCAGATAGTTCACCCGCGCCACCACATCCAGCGGCGCGGTGCCCGGCACGCCGGCAATGTTCGCCAGGGCATCGATGTGGTCCGGCAACGCCTTCACCAGGGCATCGATGGATGCCGGGTCGCCGAGATCGGCCTGGTGAAAGCCGTGCAGGGTCATCTGCACGGGCGTGCGATCGACCCCGATCACCTTGGCACCATGAAACCGCGCCAGCCGTGCGACCTCCGCGCCAATGCCCGACGCCACGCCGGTCACCACGATCGTCTTGTTCTGCAAATTCATCGCCATCCTCCAAAGGAGCCAGCCGTGCCGGCGCTAGAACACATGGACATACTCGAAATTGACATTGTTGCCGGACGCGGCATTGCGCACCTCCACCGGTAGATAGACGTTGGCGAACAGGATGTTGTTTGCATCAAAGCGCCACACGCCACCCGGCCCTGCATAGAACGCGCGTTGACGGCTGTCCGGCACGCGCTGGTCGTTGGTGCGGTTGTCGCGGAACTGGGTCAGGTAATACGCATTGATGCCCAGCCGCAGCTTCGGTGCCACCTCCCAGGAGGTGGCGAAGTTGATCCATCCCGCATCGCCTGCCTGACCATTGCGGAAGTCGAAGCCTGGCGGCAAGTTCGGACGGCGCTCGCTGCGAAAGTTGTAGATGTAGTTGATGCGTGCGCTAAGTTCCCAATTGGGCGTGGGCAGTACCGTGAATGCGTAGCTTGGAATGAGCGACCAGTAACCGGAGCTCTGGTTGAGATCGCGATTGCCGTCGTACTTGCCAATCGGTGCCACGGCGTCGAATTCGAACCGCTGCGAGAACACCGGTCGCCCGTTGCGGATCACAGGTGGCATTTGCAGATACGGCCCGAACGTCACATCACCCACGCCGGCGCCATTGTCACGCAGCGTGGCAATGCTGTTGCGGCCGAAGGAGGCATCCAGATTTACCAGCGGCACCAGCGCAGTGATGCCGAGCGCGCCGCCGAATACGTGATAGGGCGTGACGTAGGCGAACTGGGTCAGCAACACGGTGGAATCGATCCGCGGGTTGTCGAACACCGGGATATCGTTGCCACGTGCGTCCTTGATGGCATCCAGCGCGTTGTGCCGCAGATAGGTGACCACCGCCAGGCCGGGCGTGGTGCTGGTAAAGCCATCCAGGAAACTGGTGCCCCCGGTATTGATGCCATTGGTCAGCGCCGCGCTCTGTGGCTCACTTTGCGCAGGCGCCGCACCCGCTGCCAGGCATGCCGCCAGGCCGAGCAACGCGCGCAGCCGCCAGCCTGCTGCCACACCCGCACCACGCATCACCGATGATCGAATCACTGCAGATATCTCCAGCGTTGGGAAGCAACAGCGGTGCGTGCCACATCAGCGACGTCAGGCAAGCGCGCGCCCCGCACGACGCACAGCACGTGCAGTGGAAACGTTCGTTGGGAATGGCTGCCGGGCGGCAGGCCGCCGACCGAGGCGGGTTACGGCGTGTCCAGACGGTCCAGACGGTCCAGGGCGCGCAACAACGGTGCTTCGCTGGAACCGAGCACGGCACTGAGTTGCTGTTCCATGCGCAGCACTTCGGCCTCGGCGGCGGCCAGGAGCGCGGCACCGGCCGCGGTCAGCGAGAGGTGCTGCATGCGCCGGTCCTGCCGCCCACGCACCTGCCGCAGCAGGCGACGCTTGACCAGCCTGGCCACCACGATCGCCAGATTCGGCGGCGACACGTGCAGCACATCGCCGATCTGGCGCTGGTTGATGCCCGGGTTGCCATCCACCAGCATCAGCAGCGAGAAGTCGACCGGCTTGAGGTCGAAGGCGGCCACGCACTCCTGGAACATCCGCCGCACCATCAACTCGGTGCGGGTGATGCGATACCCCAGCAACCGCAGCAGCCGCGCCTGATCCACCGTGGTGACGGCATCGGGCAAGGGCGCAGCAAGGGCGGTGACGGGCATGGCGGTTCTCGCGACGAGGGCAGCGGGCGGACCGGTACGCGCAATGCGCCGCATCCGCAACGCCGATCCACGGCGTGCACCGCATTGTAGACGCCACCGGGCCTGCCGATGTGGACAGGCACGCCGCGGGTGCACGCGCCGCGGGTGCGTCAGCCCCGACGCCCTGCCGCGCACGCAGCCTGCAGCGGCGGGCCGGCGCTGCGGCTGACGGGGGGCGACGGTGATCCGGGCAAGGCTGAGACATGGTTCCGGCCGGCAAGTGATTGCGTTCCGGAATAGTTATTGATCATAACTACATTGCCAAGCTGCAGCGCAGCATGGTCGCGTTCGCTAGCGGGGTGGCGCTTCTGTGCAAGGGGTGTCGCGGTGATCGGCGCGCATGACGCACCGCGCGCATTGCCGCGGCGGCGACCGATTCAACGCCTGTATAGCCCGTCTAGGGCAGCCAGAGCTTTTCCAGATCGCGGAAGCCCCATTCGGCAGGGCTTTCCATCTGCGCGATGCGGTCATGGCAGTCCGGACGCGACAGGTCGATGTCCTGCACCAACACGTGGCTGCGCAGCTTGGCCGAATAGAACACGCGCACCTTGGGCTTGAGCAGCGCATCGGGCGTCTGTTCGATCACCACTGCAAGTTTTTGCGACTCCAGCCGCACCAGCGAGCCGACCGGATAAATCCCCAGCCGGCGCACGAAAGCCTGGAACACCACCGGGTCGAAATGGCCCTTCCAGGACGCCATTTGCTTGAGCGATTCGGCAGGATCCCAACCGCGTTTGTAAGGGCGGTCCGAGCTGATGGCGTCGTAGACATCGCAGACCGCACCCATGCGCGACATCAACGAAATATTCTCGCCCACCAATTGATTCGGATAGCCGCTGCCATCCATCTTTTCGTGGTGATGCAGCGCGATTTCCAGCACCACCGCGTTCTGCACGCCGCCGGCCACCAGCAGCCGATGGCCATCCAGCGGATGCTGGCGCATGATCTCCATTTCGTCGTTGGTGAGCCGGCCGGGCTTGTTGAGAATTTCCAACGGTGTCACCGCCTTGCCCATGTCGTGCAGCAGGCCGCCCATCGCTGCTTCCACCACCTGCGATTCGGGCAGGCCGAGCTGGCGCGCCAAACCGCTCATCAGCCCGGCCACGGCCATCGAATGCAGATAGGTGTAGTCGTCGGCTGTCTTGAGCCGCGCCACGCTGATCAAGGCCTGCGGATGCCGCAGCACCGAGTCGTTGATGGCTTCCACCAGCGGCATGGCCGCTTCTGTGTCGACGGTGCGCCCCAGCCGCACATCGCGGAACATCGCCTCGACCATGTCGCGGCCGTCTTCGAAGATGCGGCGTGCGCGTACCACCTCCGCTTCGATGCCGATTTGGGCGGTCACGCTGTTGGTGCGCACGCTACGCGGCGCGGCGGCAGGCTCCGGCGGTTCGGGCGCAGCAGGTGCCGGGCTCGGCGGCGCGGCTGGTTCGGCGGACACGCCAGGGGGCGTGGGCGCCTCCACATCCAGCCCGCGCGCGGTATCGATCACCAACTGCTCGATGCGGCTGTCATGGATCTTCTCCACATCGTCGGAATCGACCAGAAACGACGTCTTCCAGAACGGATGGTGCACCCACGCGCCCAGCAGCTTGTAGACGTACATGCCGGGGCGGAGTTGATCTGAGTCGATGGTTCTGAGCATGCCGGCGCTGGTCTGCACAATGTCCAGGAAAAGTTCGCCACGACTTGGCGGTCTGCGGTGTTATCGGCACATGGCACAATTTCTTTGGCCCGCGGCCAGGTCGAGAACGGCCCGGATGTGATGCCGGACGCGGCTGTGGGCGGGCCGCTCAGCGGTTGGGCAACCGCATCGCCAGCACGGCGAGGATGGCCAACAGCAACGGCACGCTGCAGGCCAGATACAACATGGCCGGTGACCATCCGGCGTCCAGCAACACCCCGGCGCAGAACGGCGACAAGATCGCACCCAAGCGCCCCACCCCGATCGCCCAGCCCAGCGCAGTCGAGCGCACCGCAGCGTTGAAGACGATCGGGACAATGGCGTACATGCCGCCCACCGCAGCGAACATCGCTGCCCCGGTAAGCAAGGCGACGGCGAAGGCCCAGCTCAACTGCGTACTGCACAGGCCGGAGGCCAGCATCGCCAGGCCCATCAGCAACAGGGACCCGATCGTCAGGCGCGCCAGCCGCACGCACGATGCCAACCCGCTGAACAGCAAGCCGCCGCCGATGCCACCAAGATTCAACAGCACCCCGCCCGTGACGCCGTCCGTGGCCGACGCGCCGGCGGTCACCAGCAGCTTCGGCGTCCAGCTGATCACGAAGTAGAACGCAAACATCAGCGAGAAAAAGCCAAGCGCGATCAGCAGCGTGTGCCGCCGCATGGCAGCGTCAAACAGGGCCCGATAGCCTTGTGCCTGCGTGGCAGATTGCGGCGGCAGCGGCGGCAATGCGTCGTGCGGCGGCATTCCCATCCGCGCCAGCACGGCGTTGAAGCGCGCGACGGCATCGGGTGGCCGGCGCATGATCAGGAACTCCAGCGACTCGGGCAGGAATGCAAGCACCAACGGCACGCACAGCAACGATGCCACCGCCCCGAGTACGAACACCGCGGGCCACGACCACTGTTGCATCAACAGTTCGGCAATCATGCCACCCAGCGTGGCACCGACCGGGTAGCCGGTCACCTGCAGCACGATGGCAGTGTTGCGCCAACGGGGGCTGGAAAACTCCCCTGCCGTGACTGCAACGCAGGCCAACATACCGCCGATACCCAGACCGGTCAGCAGCCGCAGCGCCCCGAGCTGCCATGCAGTGCTGGCCACTGCCGACATGCCCATGCCGACGGTCAGGATGGCCAGACATGCCAGCGTCAGCGCGCGACGACCGATGCGGTCGGCCAGCGGCGCCAACCCCAGTGCGCCAAGCGCCATGCCGATCAGGCCCGCGCTGAACAGCATGCCCAGCAGCTTGCCCGACAGCTGCCAGTCTGCCGACACGTGCGGTGCGGTGAACGCCATCGCCATCACGTCGAAGCCGTCGAGCATCGTCAGCAACACGCACACCGCAACGGCTCTCCACTGAAACGGCGTCATGCGCTCCAGCACGAAATGCCCAAACGATGCAGTGTGCTGAGGCATTGGCATGTCCTGTGGTGAGAGAGGGTTGAGGCGAAGGCACTGCAGTGGCCGTTGAACGGCGCAGTGTGCGAGACCGGCTAAACCGCGGTGCAGCGATGCGTGCAATCGCCGATGCGCAGTGGCTTGCGACCGCCTGCACACGCTAGCCCATTGCGCTGCCGGTTCAAGGCCGATGACCGCAACGCTGTGCGCTTATCGGAAATGCGCCAACACACTTGGCCAGCGCTGCGATGTCTCCGGATGCACCGCGTGACGTGCTGCCCGCGGCTTTGGAATCTCTGGCGACGCGACACACTCCATTGCACGTCGGCCCACCCGGCCACCTCTGCCAGCCACCTCGCACACATTGCATCCGTGCGTTGGTGACTGCAGCCCGGTGCGCTGCCGCAGCGGCAACCGCAGCGCAGGTATCATCCGCGGCGTGTCCGCAGTGGGCGGCACGCTGACCTGACGGAGATGCCGTGACCCCGATTCGCTCCTTTTTGCACCACACCCCGCAACTGGGCGCCCGCGTTTACGTGGATCCTGCCTGCACCATCATCGGCGAGGTGAGCCTGGGCGATGACGTCTCGGTCTGGCCGGGCACCGTGATCCGCGGCGACGTCAATCATGTGCAGATCGGCGCGCGTACCAACGTGCAGGACGGCACCATCATCCACGTCAGTCACCACAGCCCGTTCAACAAGGCCGGCTACCCCACCGTGATCGGCGAGGACGTCACCGTGGGCCACGGCACCATCCTGCATGCCTGCACCATCGAAGACCTGTGCCTGATCGGCATGGGCGCCTGCGTGCTGGATGGCGCAACGGTCAAACGGTATGGCTTTGTGGGTGCCGGCGCAGTGGTGGGCCCGGGCAAGGTGGTGGGCGAAGCCGAGTTGTGGCTGGGCAATCCTGCACGCCTGGCGCGCACGCTCAGCGACAAGGAAATCGAAAGCCTGCATTACTCCGCGCAACATTACGTGCGGCTCAAGGATCAGTACCTGGGCGCCTCACCCGCCGGCTGAGCCGCAGCACCGGCGCACCTGTCTGGCGCGGGCGCGACGGTACCAGGTGCGCGCGGCTACGGCTGCGTGGCGTGCTCCAGTGCCGTCAACATCGCCAGCGCCTGGGCGCGCGATGCACCGCACATGTCCTGGGACGGACGCAGGCTGGTGCAGACCGCCGGCCGCGTCGGCAGGCCGAACAGGCGGCAGCGGCCCTGCCCGTCCAGTTGCACGCACGGCACCCCCGCCGGCTTGCCGTGCGGCATGCCGGGAATGGCCGAACTGATGGATGGGGCGATACAGCAGGCCGCGCAGCCAGCGCGGCAGGGAATGTCCATGTGCATGCCGCAGTGTAAACCGCCGCCACCTCCCCGTAGCGGCGGCGATGCCCGCTAGCGGGGCGGAACGTAGCTGGACAGGCGCACGTCGAAGAACGCCTGCACGGCCGCCAGGTTGGCCTTGGCCTGGATGTCCGCACCCACGTCGCGGCTCATGCCAAGCACGTCGTCGTCCGGCCACCCGGGGCCGAAGCACCACTGCGTGCTGGGAATGTTGTAGGCCTGCAAGTGCGCCAGCATGCGCGTGGTGGCGATCTCCGCGCTGCGATTGCCGGCCGGATAGCCGTGCTCGCCCAGATAACCGCGCTTGCCGGCCTGCTGCAGCGCTTCGATGAACGGGCTGACCATGTCGATGCCGGTATCCGGCTTGATCACCTCGTTGCGTCCACCGGGCCCGATCCAGTTACCGCCCCCGCTGCCATTGCTGTCGAGATAGTTGTGCGCCTCGTACACGATGCAATCGTATGGGTCCGGGATGTCGAACAGGCCCATCGAATCGTCCTGCCAGCGCCGGGCGCTGGCATAGCCGTTGCCGCACACGAACACGAAATGGGTTCGATCGCGGTCGATGATGGCCTTGGAGCAGGCGGTGGCGGTCTTCTGCCAATGTGCGGCCATCGACAGTACGCTGCCATCGGCGTTGCGCTCGGCGCCCTGGTACGGCTCGTTCATGACGCCCCAGCCGAACACCGCCGGGTGCTGCTTGAACCGGTTGACGAGACGCGCCCACAGATCCGGCAAGCCGGCGTCGTTGTAGAGCGTGCACCCCGGCGTGCCGATCACCCGGTATTCGTAGAGCTTGAGCAGTTGGTCGCGACTGTCCAGATAGCCCACGTAATTGAAGTTGCGCAGCGGGTAGGTGTCGGCCCACAACCCGGCCGCCGCCAGGTCGCCGACACGGTTGCCACGCGCATCGACCACTGCACCGCTGGCATCGCGCCGATAACCGCTTTTGGCCGCCACCCGCTGCGGCAGCCGCATGTAATCGTGCAACTCCACGATGGCGCGCTTGCCGCGCGCAGCGATATTGTCCAGCGCGTCCTGCACCTGCCTGCAGTAGCTCTCGTTCAACGGCGCGCCCTGTCCACGCGTGAAGCGCGCGGCAGTGGTCGGCAGACGGAAGAGCGGGCAGCTCCCCGCCGCGGCCACATGCTGGGCAGTGATGGCGCGGTAATGCGTGCCGATCTCGGCGTTCTCCACATAGCTATTGGAGGCCAGACCGGACAGGTTGAGGCCAGCGAACGGCAGGCTGGCGCTTTGCGCGGCCGCATGGCCTGCCCAACCGGTGGTGGCCACGACCGCAGCGCCGGCCGCGCCTTGCAGCACGCGACGGCGGCTGATGCCGCCGGCGACCGGTGGCGTGGTGGAGTGAGATGATGCCGCTGGTACGCGGCGTGGAGAGGGATGGTCGGACATCGGGGCGCCTCCTGCGGTGCCGTTGGAAAGATCCTCGCCGGCGCAGCTCCCCTCGGCCGCAGCGGTCCGGTTCGATGGTGGCCGCGCCCCAGCGCCCGGATCTGCGCGCCGGTTCGCACTCCTGCCACTGCATGCCCGGACGCATACGTTTACATCGCATTACATGACAGGCAAAGGCGCCGCGCACGTGCAGCCTCGCAAGGCAATGGCGTACGTGCGGTCACTGCACGGCATGCCGGCAGCGCCCGCCGCTGCACTGCAGGTGCACGTCGGCGTGCGTGCTACCGTGCGGACCCTGCGCGTGCGGCGACGGTTGCAGCAGCAACAGTCACGACGCGCTCTAATTGCCAGCCACCGCTCGCCAATCAGCCGTCGAATTCGCCATGCCCGAGTACCGTTCCAAAACCTCTACCCACGGCCGCAACATGGCCGGCGCCCGCGCCCTGTGGCGTGCCACCGGCATGCGCGATGGCGACTTCCACAAGCCCATCATCGCTATCGCCAACTCGTTCACGCAGTTCGTGCCCGGGCATGTGCATTTGAAGGATCTTGGTCAGCTGGTCGCGCGCGAGATCGAACGCGTCGGCGGCGTGGCCAAGGAGTTCGATACCATCGCCGTGGATGACGGCATCGCGATGGGCCACGACGGCATGCTGTATTCGTTGCCAAGCCGCGAGATCATTGCCGACTCGGTCGAATACATGGTCAATGCGCATTGCGCCGACGCGCTGGTGTGCATTTCCAATTGCGACAAGATCACCCCCGGCATGTTGATGGCCGCGCTGCGGCTCAACATCCCCACCGTGTTCGTTTCCGGCGGCCCGATGGAAGCCGGCAAGACCAAGCTGGCCGAGCACAAGCTCGACCTGATCGACGCGATGGTGATCGCCGCCGACGACACCGCCTCCGACGAAAAGGTGGCCGAGTTCGAGCGCAGCGCCTGCCCCACCTGCGGCTCGTGCTCGGGCATGTTCACCGCCAACTCGATGAACTGCCTGACCGAAGCGCTGGGCCTGTCGCTGCCCGGCAACGGCACGGTTGTGGCCACGCACGCCGACCGCGAGCAGCTGTTCCTGCGCGCCGGACGCGTGGCGGTGGAACTGTGTCACCGCTGGTACGGCGGCGAAGATCCCACTGCCCTGCCGCGCGGCATCGCCACCTTCGAAGCCTTCGAAAATGCGATGACGCTGGATATCGCCATGGGTGGCTCGACCAACACCATCCTGCATCTGCTCGCTGCCGCACAGGAGGGCGAGGTTGCCTTCGGCATGCACGATATCGACCGCCTGTCCAAGCGCGTGCCGCAGCTGTGCAAGGTCGCGCCGAATACGCCCAAGTACCACATCGAAGACGTGCATCGCGCCGGCGGCATCATGGCCATTCTCGGCGAGCTGGCACGTGGTGGCCTGCTGCATACCAACGCCGCCACCGTGCACGCACGCACGCTGGCCGAGGCCATCGCGCAATGGGATGTCACCCAGACCGACGATGAAACAGTACACACGTTCTACAAAGCCGGCCCGGCCGGCATTCCCACGCAGATCGCCTTCAGCCAGGCCACGCGCTGGGACAGCCTGGATACCGACCGCAGCGAGGGCTGCATCCGCGATGTCGCACACGCGTTCTCGCAGGAAGGCGGCCTGGCCGTGCTGTACGGCAATATCGCCCGCGACGGCTGCGTGGTGAAAACTGCAGGCGTGGACGAATCCATCCACGTGTTCGAAGGCACGGCCCGCGTGTTCGAGAGCCAGGATGCGGCAGTCAAGGGCATCCTTGCCGATGAGGTGGTTGCGGGGGACGTGGTGGTCATCCGCTACGAGGGCCCCAAGGGCGGCCCCGGCATGCAGGAAATGCTCTACCCCACCAGCTATCTCAAATCCAAGGGCCTGGGCAAACAATGCGCCCTGCTCACCGACGGCCGCTTCTCCGGCGGCACCTCGGGGTTATCGATCGGCCACGCATCGCCGGAAGCCGCCGCAGGCGGCGCGATCGGCCTGGTGCGCGACGGCGACAGGATCCTGATCGACATTCCCCAGCGCTCGATCAACCTGCTGATCTCGGACGAGCAACTCGCCCTTCGTCGTGCCGAGCAAGATGCCAAGGGCTGGAAGCCGGTGGAAGTGCGCTCGCGCAAGGTCACTACTGCATTGAAGGCGTACGCGTTGCTGGCGACCAGTGCGGACAAGGGTGCGGTGCGGGACAAGGCGTTGTTGGACGGCTAGGGACAGCGAGCGCAGCGTGGCCAGCTGGTTTCGGATGGCCAGCGCGGTGCAACGCATTCGGTGGAACATGCTGATGCAACGCAGTCATCGCAACTTGTCTGCAGTCGAGTACTGAGTCGCTGCAAGCAAGTGCGGCGATTGGCCGCCCTCATCGCACGCTCTGGTGTGTCAGAACATGCGATTTCACTGGCGTGGTCGCAAGCATCCATTCATTGCATCGCGGCCCTGCGCGTTAGACGTCGCCACCAGAACCGCTGAGTCCGTCCAGCGGACTTCATACTGCCTACGCACCGCGTCCCAGCACATGCGCATAGATCTGCTTGGTCGTCACGTCCTTGTGGCCGAGCAGTTCCTGCGCCGCGCGAATATCGTGGCCTGCCTCCAGCAAAGGTGTTGCGAACGAATGCCGCAGCGCATGGCAGGTTGCAGGCCGGGCAATGCCAGCCTGGCGCCGTGCCGATTGCACACCGCACGCTGCAGGACTTCTTCCGATACGTGATGCCGACCAACGCGGCCACTGCGCGGATCCACAGAGCGACGCGCGGCGAGGAACAAATACTGCCAGCCGGGCTCGACATTGGCATTGGGATACTTGCGCGCCAGTGCATGTGGCAGAAACACCCGCCCTGCGCCCTCGGCGAGATCAGCGGCGTGCAATAGCAACGCCCGTTCGCGCTGCTGCATCAATTCTCCACGCAGACTGTGCGGCGGCGGCACCCGCCGATCCTTGCCCCCTTTACCATCGCGCACCACAATCTCACCGCGAACCATGTCCACGTCCTTGATCCGCAAGCGCAGGCATTCCAGCAGCCGCATCCCGCTGCCGTACAGCAGCCCCGCCATCAGCCGGCAACACCCCTCCAGCATCGTCAGCAAGCGCGCGACCTCCTCCGCCGAGAGCACCACGGGAATGCGCCGCGGTCGCTTGGAGCGCACCAGATTCTCCATCCAGGGCGACTCCACGCCCAGAACCTCGCGATACAGGAACAGCAGGGCCGCCAGCGCCTGATTCTGTGTGCCGGCCAACAGCTGGCCCGCGTCGCCAGCTCGGTGCGAACGCCTCGACCTCTGCCTGCCCCATCTGTCCTGGATGCCATTTGCCAGTGGACAGCATGAAGCGCCGGATCCGTCCCACATACACCTGCTCAGTCCGCAGGCTGTAATGGCGAAACCGCAGCCGACCACGGACCTGATCCAACAGCTTGGGGGGCAGGCGCGTCATTGCGCCTGCAGCTTCACGGGTGTAACTCGTACGCCTGCTCAAACGTCGGATAACGCACCCAGCATCGGTGCCAAGACCATGGGTTGCCATCCGGCAAGTCATTGCTGCGGGATAGGAATTCCCCTTCCTAGTTATCTGGGCTTAGTCGATACTTGGCGCAACACCGCTTTTAGGCGGTCCAATAGTAGTTAGCCCATGACCCCAGATGATCGTTGGTCACACTTGGCAGCACTTGACGAGGAACTGCTTAAGGGTGGCGTCATCCTCTCCGAGTGGTGTAGCGTCATAGTCCGTGAGACAGACATTGCATTTGTGCATTCAGCTCATTTGGCATCGATTCTCACCGCGATGTCCGGCATTGAGACCTACCTTCGATCTGAGTATGCGCAGTCAAAAAAGGGGCGATTGGTAGACCTGATAGATTTGTCCCCAATTCCGAACACTTTGAAAGAAAACCTGCATACGCTACGCAAGTACCGCAATAAATGGGTGCACATCGACGAGCCATGGGATGACGCCATGCTCCTTGAGCAGCCTCAAACCACCGAGGCAGAGCTTGAGCAAATGGCATTTTTTGCGGCCCGATTACTGCGGGAGACTATCTATGAGAATCCGTGGGTGTAGCGTGGGGCTAACAAATCGTCCAAGTCGACGCCGCTTCGCGGCGAGGCTTAACTCAAGCGTTAGGCAGTGGGGGAACAAATCTAGGGGTGGGCAGCTTCGGTGAGTTTGCTGGTCGGCGTGTGATCGGCTACGTGGCGCAGTAATCGCCACTGCTCATGCCGGTAGGTTTGGTGCTTCGCCGTCAGACGTTGTTACCGCGCTGCGCTCATTTGCTTTTGACTTCGATGACATCACGCACCACTGCATCGCTGGGCAAGTTCCCTCCCACAAGCTATGGCACACTCGGTCCAGGCGGCAATGCTGGGGAGCATGGTTGCACCATCCAACCTTCGCGGCCACTCACTGCCTAACAACTCATTCAAGCCGAATTTGCTTCGCAACTCGGCTTAATTCAAGCGTTAGATATCATGAGACAAATAATCGCACTTCTCATAATTGCCCTAAGCGCCTGCACGCCCAAGCTTCATATTCGTGATGGTGGCCGCACTTTGATCGCTAACACAGAACCAGAGGTGCTCACCTTTCCATCGGTTCAATGCGACGTGCCCAGCAATGCCGGAAAAGAGATTGGCCCCGTATTCCTGATTTTTAGCCAAGCACCGTGGGAGTCTCCCCGCCACCTCTCGATTTCCAAGACGTCGGCTGATCGTGGCTGCGACATGAGTATCTATAAGTTCATCTCTGCACGTGACGCCCACAAGTTCAAACCAGGAGCGGTATTCAGATATATAGCGAAATGCCAGTGCAAGATATGATGTCTAAAAATTCATTCAAGCCGAACCCGCTGCGCGGGTCGGCTTAATTCACGCGTTAGGCGCCACATGAACCTATTAGAATACTTTGCGAACGATGACGGGTCACTTCCAGAAGTGCAGGTAGCCTTCTCGGACTCTTCGCTTGTTCCACTCGCTTTCAAGCATCTTTACGACAGAGGCGCTCGAAACGTCACAGTCAATGGTGGCCACCTCTGGATCAAGGCGTCTGATAGTGAAAAGCCATTCTCTGGTTATGAGGACGCGTTACTTGTCGCGTCGGGCGACGCGGAGGCATTCCACGTGGTCCTCGGCGGCATCGCTGGTTCTTCCTCTCCTATCCCGGATCTTGGAGTGTTCGTTTTTGCGGATAGCCTCGACTTTGATTATAGGATGGGCGCCGTATGGGGCCAGAACGAGATCCAATCATTCCTTGCACTGCTAGACCAGCTCCGTGAGCTTGGCGGGCAAGTATCTGTTCCTTGGTGGGGTGCCGACGGCGAGCAGGATTTCCTTACTGCATTGGGTGGCGCCTAACAATTCATTCAATCCGAACCCGCTCCGCGGGCCGGCTTAATTCAGGCGTTAGGTGGCGGGGATAGATTTCCGCGTCAGACCCATGCGGCCGGTCGCTCTCTCTTGATCAGCGCAGCGACTAGATCGATCGTTTCAGAGCAGTAGCGCAAGAAGGCACTATCCACCTCCACGAGCGTCGCTAGCTCTGATACATCACCCTCATTAAAGAACTCATCGTCCCCTCGGACACGGAAAAGCAGCTGATCTCTACGAGCCATGAGCTCATTGTGGCTGCGGCCTGCACCATGCTTGAGCACGTTAACTGCGAGTTGGACGTCTTTAAACCTCACAAAGAGTTCGTCCTCTCCGGCCTGTTCGATGATGTTCAGTGCCTCCTTAAACCCATCCCCGCAATTCAAAGCATCTTGTAATGCGGCATCAAACATCGCGACCATCCCAACGGCCACAATTGCCCCTTGCAGCTCAATCGCCTGCAAAGCTTTGACAAGAACAGTTGTGCCGTGCTCTTGCAGCTCAGCAAGCACATGTGCTCTATTTTCTTCCAACAGGCCATTGGTCAACGCGGCGCATCGCGTGGCTAGCTCGGAAAATGGGTGCATGGCAGTAATCCTAGCCGCCACCTAACAATTCATTCAAGCCGAACGCGCTTCGCGCGTCGGCTTAACTCAGGCGTTAGGCCCCACACTGAGCAATTGAACAACTGGAAACTGCAATGAGCGTCTCGCAGGAAACACTTACTCGGTGGGCTGACAACTGCCTTCACATGAACCACCTTGGCACTCTGGTGCGACGTGAACTCCAAGCCGGCAACATCCTCCGCGCGGGAGACTTGGCGGAACGCGCTCGAGTTCGGGCGTGGTCGATGCTCAATGAACTGTTTGAAGCAGGTGCTTCCAAGCCCGAGTCGTATGCAGAGCCGGGCGAAGGTGGGCCTAACAATTCGTCCAAGCCGACGCCGCTTCGCGGCCCGGCTTAACTCAGGTGTTAGGCTGTCATGGAAAGTGCAATGCAGTTTCAGCTAATGCGTCTCGCAATTCTCGGGCTGGGGGCCGTTGGCTTCATTGCCATCACGCTAATTCCGCTGCGGGGTTATCTCGTCCTCCGTCACTACCGTCAACTCCTTAGCTCCAACTCTACGGGAACGAGCGTCTACCTGCTAATGATGGCGGTTGTTCTTTCTGCTATTGTCACAGCAGGATTTCCGTTTATGCGCGTCTCAGGGTGCTTGCTAGACTCTCAGGCATGCCATCCAAATCGGTCAGGAGGCTGGTTCTTCCTAGCCGCTATTGGCTTCGTATATCTTGTTTTTGAGCTACTTCTTTTTCTATTAGGCAGGCTGGGTCATCGGTCGCAGCCTAACAACTCATTCAAGCCGAAGTTGCTTCGCAACTCGGCTTAATTCAATCGTTAGGTAGCTATGCGAGATCCCGCAAGAATTGACGAGATGTTGGAGTTGCTCGGAGAGGTCTGGCGACTCGAGCCAGATCTGCGCCTTGGCCAGTTGGTCCAGAATGCGGCGCGCTTTCTAGATCCAGACCTTATCGACATACACTTGACTGAAGATGGGAATCTGAGGAGGGGGCTTGCGAGATACCTTGAGCTACTCAAGAGCTATCGACGTCCCCCCGCCCTGAGTAGCGGTCGGGTTTAGAGTCCGGGGTTGATGATATCGGTGTTTGCCAGATGTTGGGCATAAGCGGACGGCGTCATGCCGCCAATTGCTTTCTTCGGTCGGTCCTCGTTGTATTCGCGTCGCCAGCGTTCGATCTCGGTGCGCGCGTGCAGCAACGTCGGGAACCAGTGCTCGTTGAGGCATTCGTCGCGTAGTCGGCCGTTGAACGATTCAACATAGGCGTTTTGATTTGGCTTGCCGGGTTGGATTAGCCGTAGTTGCACACCACGGGCATGTGCCCAGACGACCATCGCTTTGCCGCAAAACTCCTTGCCGTTGTCGGTGCGGATCACCTTCGGTAAACCGCGACTGTGTGCCAACCGATCCAGCACGCGCGCAACGCCGTGCCCGGAGATCGCGCGTTCCACCTCGATGGCGACCGCTTCGTGCGTTGCGTCGTCCACGATCACCAGACACTTGATCACTCGGCCGTCGGCGGAGCGGTCGAACACGAAGTCCATCGACCACACCTGGTTGGCCTGCGCTGGCCGCAGCAGCGGCTGACGCTCGCCAACCGGCACCTTCTTGCGCTTGCGGCGCCGCACTTGTAGCTGCTGCTCGCGATACAACCGCTCCACGCGCTTGTAGTTCACCAGGCGTCCTTCCTGTCGCAGCTTGAGATAGATCATCCCCACGCCGTAGCGGCGATGGCGATGCGCCAACGCAAGAATGCGCTCGCGCAGTTCGCCATTGCGGTCTTGGCGTGGGCAATAGCGCAGCGCGCTGGCGCTCATGCCGATCGCCGCCAAGGCGCGACGCTCGCTGGCACCACGCCCGATCCACTCGCGCACCAGCGCACGACGCGCCGGTGCGCTCACCACTTTTTTCGCAACGCATCCTTGATCAGGTCGTTCTCGAACAACTGCTCGGCCAGCAACTTCTTTAGCCGCGCGTTCTCGGCCTCAAGATCCTTGAGCCGCTTGGCGTCGGGCACGCTCATTCCGCCGAACTTGCTGCGCCACAGGTAATACGAGGCCTCGCTGAAGCCATGCCGCCGGCACAGATCCTTGATCGCCACACCGGCATCAGCTTCGCGCAGGAAGCCGATGATCTGTTCTTCAGAAAAACGCTTCTTCACGTCCAATCTCCTTGGGGTAGGGAATTGGACTCCAAACTGAGGTGCTACTCAAAATTGGGGGGACGTCGATCAAAGAAAAAGTCCTGCACGGGATGGCCGCAGCCATCGCCAACAATGATTGGCAGGCCACATACGATCTCGTTTGCCATGCTCAAAGCATTCCGGATCAGGAACAGAGGGCTGAGGTTTTCAACAGGCTGTTGGTGATGCCCGGCCATGAGCTCCATCAAAAGATCACGCGCGAAATCCAGTTGCTTCGTCGCCCATCCAGCGTCACGTACATTCGACAGGTACTTGCGAACGGGTTTCAGATGTTCGAGTACACGTGTTCTGAGCCAGGCGTCATCGCGAAATGGTTTAGCCATGCGCTCGCTGATATCGATACACCCGAGTCCATTGCGGTCATTGAAGAGTTTGCGAGATGCAGTGACCCGGAAATCGCGGAAGAAATGACCTACCGCTTGAGACGCATCAATGCCTGAAACCTACGCCAAGGTGTCCTCGAACGTCCGCCGGCAGAGGGAGCCACGGTGCATTTAGACAGAAAGCAGCGAGGCGTGGTCCTCGGTATGGCATCTGGCCTTTTTGCTTCTCTACTCGTTGTGTTCCTGCTATCACGAGCGTTCTTGCGCTGGGACACACCAGAGCGGGCAGTTATCAGCTTGCTGTTGCCGGCCACGGGGATGTTTGTCGCTATCGCACGCATGGCCAAACATCGCTTCGTTACGCCTGCAGACATTGACGGCAGCGCGATGAGTGATGGCACCATTCGTGCTAAAACGTTGCAATCTTTGCTTCAAAATACGACAGAGCAGCTAGCGTTTGCGCTGCCGGTCTACGTCGCCGCCCTCATGAACCCGCACCGCGGCATCCAAGCCGCAGTTCCGGCATGCGCTTGTGCGTTCTTGCTTGGAAGGCTGACGTTTTTTGCGACCTACAGTGGCGGTGCTGGCGCCAGAGCGCTGGGGTTCGCGCTGACCTTCTATCCCACTGTGCTCCTGCTCATCTGGCAACTCGTGCTGCTTGCAGTTAGTGTTGCCGTCTAACAATTCATTGAGGCATTGGGCCGCATGCAGACGTTTCTAGAACCTGTCGGCTCCGAGGTCCAATGGCATGAAGGCGCAGACGTTACCGAGATCATCAGCACCAGCTCTGGCCTGCGCATTGTTGTGGCGGCGCCGGCGGGAGTCGACCGCCACCTTGAGATCCACTTTCCTTTCGTTCGGGCATTCCAGGCGATGGACGAAGGGGACATGCTTGAGTACTGGGAAAGCCCGCTCACTACAGGCCACGTCCTCTACAAGGTCATTTCCGGCGGCTGGCGGGATCGCACCGCAGGTCACTTCCTGCACGTCACCGCATCGTTAGACTCGATGCAGGAGTGGCTCATAGTCTCCGAGTGCCTCTGTGTGTCTGTGCTCTCAGCGTATGTGCCGCATCTGCGCGAGTTCGGCGATGCGTCGTAACCATTCATTCAAGCCGAACCCGCTTTGCGGCTCGGCGTACCTCAAGCGTCAGGCCGTATGACCAGCTGCCCCATTTGCTCACTTCAACTGCAAGAGATTGATGTCGCCCCGTGCTTCGACTGCGGGCATGTGCCTGGCGAGCTAGACGAGTGCATTCGCGGAGAGCACGAGTACCACGCCTTTGAAATTTGGGGCCAAGAGATTGTCCTCTGCGACTTCTGTGATGCAGATTTTGGATCGTACTTTCCGGATTACTGGGGCCTGCCGGAGCGGCCACTGCCAGATTACCCGCTGCATCTTGTTCGCAAGGTTGAGAGCCCCGGCATCGAACGGGACCTATACTGCGCCAACTGCAATCACCGCCTGGAGTTTCTACTGTTCCGGTCGCGTGTGGCGGCGCAGAATGCGGCCTAACAACTCTTTCAAGCCAAGTCCGTCTCGCGGGCAGGCGGCAGCGTAATTCAAGCGCTGGCGCTCTTCAGGAATCGGTGCATGGATAAGTCACAAGCAGACGCAATCGCGCAGGCCATACTTCAGCCGGATCTGGAAGCACGAGAAAAGATTCGTCGCAGGCGTGCCGCGAAAGATCGGGCCGTGGCGGGCCGTCGGATGGTTGGCTGGTTCTCGCTTTCCGGCTTCGTCATCGGTGCCGGTGTGGCACACCTTACTGGCTATCGCTTCACCGATGGCATCATTTGGGGTGGCATCGCTGGCGGCGGGGTTGGCTGGGCTGCACTGACGCTGTGTCGTCGCCGGTTGGCGCCCTGACACTTCATTCCATCCGACAGCACTTCACAGCGCGGACTGACTCACGCATCAGACCGCACATGAGAGAGATGCGAGCAGGGACACCACGAGTGCCTTCTGCAGTCACGGCCGACAGCCCAGCCGATGCGCACGCGGGAGCGCCGCTGCACCACCTCAGCGCATTGGCTTGAATCGCGGTGACGCAGCACTGCGCCTATGCCATCGCTTCGTCGGGATCCAACGCCACTGCCGCCTGCTGCGCGCGATCGAATCGCTCACGCGCGGCGCGGATGCTGCCGTGGTTTTCGCCCGCCCACGTGAGCAGTTGCGAGACCGGGCCGAGGAGGGAAATTCCCAGCTTGGAGAGCGCGTATTCCACGCTCGGCGGCTTGGTGGCGTAGACCTTGCGGGTGATCATGCCGTTGCGCTCAAGATTGCGCAGCGTCTGGGTCAGCATGCGCTTGGAGATGTCCGGCACGGCGCGCTGGATGGCACTGAAGCGGGATGGGCCGGGGATCAGCGTCAGCAGGATCAGCAGGGTCCACTTGTCGCCGATCTGGTCGAGTACATCGCGCACCGGGCACTTAGTGGCGTCGAAGGGTCCTTCCAGGGACGGCGGCAGCGGGAACAGGGCAATCGCATTCACGTGGGGTATCTCACGGTAACCAGGGGGAGCGAAACTGCCTCCTTGCGGAGGCCGGGGCGGGGCTGACACTATGCGGGCGACCAATGAGGTCTAGATAGTAGACCAAATCTCTTATGCGAACCTACCGGAGCCCGTCATGACATCTACATCCCCCCTGATTCTTGTCACCGGCGCCAGCGGGCAGTTGGGTGCGCTGGTTGTCGAAGCGCTGCTTGGCCATCTGCCTGCCAACCGCATCGTAGCAACGGCGCGGGATACCGCGTCACTTGCCGAGTTCGCAAAACGCGACATCGCGGTACGTCAGGCCGACTATGCGAACCCGCAAAGCCTGGACACCGCCTTCGCCGGCGTGGGCCGCGTGTTGCTGGTCTCGTCCAATGCGGTTGGCCAGCGCGTGCCGCAACACCACAACGTGATCGAGGCTGCAAAGCGCGCCGGGGTAGAGCTGCTGGCGTATACGAGCATCCTGCATGCCGATACCAGCACGCTGTCGCTGGCCGCCGAGCATGTGGCCACCGAGGCGCTGCTGCGCGAGAGCGGCGTGCCGCACGCGTTGTTGCGCAATGGCTGGTACACCGAGAACTACACCGGCTCGATCGCCGTAGAAGTCGCCCACGGCGCGGTGATCGGCAGTGCGGGCGACGGCAAAATCAGCGCCGCCACGCGCGCCGACTATGCCGCGGCGGCGGCTGCAGTACTGGCTTCGGACGCCCCACAGGCCGGCCAGGTGTACGAGCTGGCAGGCGATACCGCTTTCACGATGGCCGAGTACGCCGCCGAGGTGGCGCAGCAGTCGGGCAAGCCGGTGGCCTATCACGACCTGCCGGAAGCCGATTACGCGGCAGCGCTGGTGCAGATCGGCCTGCCAGCCGGCTTTGCGCAGGTGCTGGCGCAGTGCTCGGCCGCCTCGCGCGACGGCGCCCTGTTCGATGAGAGCCAGACGCTGGGCCGGTTGATCGGCCGCCCCACCACGCCGTTGCGCGACGCGGTGGCGGCGGCACTCGCGGCGCGCTGAGTCACGGCGCGACCACTGCGCTGCCCAGCGTTCGGCACGCAGTGGTTCGCGCAGCGTTGAGCAAGTGCGACGTGGCCCCTTGGAACCCGGCGAACTTCGTGGCGCTTCACCGCATGCAACCAGCGGCGGTGGCTGGCTGGTCGGCGTGGCTGCGTGTGTCGGGATGATCTCCAGTGCGTTGGACCAGTGGCACTGGTTCAGGCGATCAGCTATGGCGCTGTTCTGAAAGGCCGATCAGCCGCCGTGCGCGTCTCGGTTGGTCAACGCGTGGCGCGGTGAGCGCGCCGATGCGGCACTGGGTTGCTGCCAGCGCTGGAGACCTGCACGGCCTGGCGCTGCGCGACATATTCCCCCGCGCAGCAGACGGCCGCGTGACCGGGCCGATGTCGCCGCCGGTGACACGTGCCTGCCGATACCCAGTGGTGGCGCAGACGCTGTCCACGCTGGCGAGTCCAGCAGAGCACGCCGCGCAGCCATCGGCGATGGGCCACGTCGAAAGCTTGGACGGCCCGTGCGCAATCTCCGCCATGCCCACGACCACACCTTCCGAATCCAGTTCTGTCGATCGTCTGCACACCATCGTGCGCAGCTGGGCCCGCCTCACGTTGGTCGCATAACTGCCATCGCCCCGACACGACCGTGACACAAGGGCCACGGCAGCGAGGTCCGCCAGTGTCACCAAACTGACATCAAATCTAAATATAACTGCTGCCATTGCCGCTACGTCAGGACGACCGGCGCCTGGCAGGCGCTTCCACGCCGTGCAGCCGCCTTCTTGGCAGCACCGGATCGACGCAGCCGCCGACCCGTTTCCCTTGCACGAGCCGGACCAATGAAAAAACGCAATTTCGCCACTGTTCTGTGCGCCCTCAGCGCGACCGCCAGCGGCAGCACGCTGGCCGCCGAGCTGGAGCTGTACGTCGACCGCAAGACCAAGCAGATCTTCGCCGAGCCGGCGCCAGGGCGCGACAAGCTGGGCACCTTCGTGCAGGTGGACGAAAACGGCAAGCTGCCGGCGTCGGCAATGCCGGCAAGGCCTGCGCAACCGCTCCCGCCCGCGCCGGGCGCCGCCACGCCCGCCGACACTGCCGTTGCCCAGGCCGCGCCTGCGCCGGCGCCGGCTGCAACGCCAGCGCCGGCCAAGTCCGGCGACGCCGGCAAGAAGTGGTACGACAAACTGAGCCTGCGCGGCTACACGCAGATCCGCTACAACCAGGGCATCGGCGGCGATGCGCAGGACCTGCGCGCGCCGGGCGACCGCTTTATCGGCAACGACCAGAGCCTGGGCATCCGCCGTGCGCGCCTGGTGCTGAGCGGCGATCTCAACGAGCACGTGTCGCTGTATTTCCAGCCGGATTTCGCCAGCACGCCCACCGGCTCCACCACCTCCAACTTTGCGCAGCTGCGCGATGCCTACGCCGATATCTTCTTCGACAAGAAGCGCGAATACCGCGTGCGTGTGGGTCAGTCGAAAATGCCGTACGGCTGGGAAAATCTGCAGTCCAGCCAGAACCGGCTCTCGCTGGATCGTGCCGATGCACTCAACTCCGGCCTGCGCGACGAACGCGATATCGGTGCGGTGTTCTATTACAGCCCCACCGTGGCCAAGGGCCGCTTCCAGGACCTGGTCAAGTCGGGATTGAAGGGGTCCGGCGATTACGGCGTAATCGGTGCCGGTGTGTACAACGGCCAGGGCGCCAACCGCGCCGAGCGCAACGACAGCATGCACGCGGTGGTGCACGCCACCTACCCGTTCAAGTTCGCCAACGGCCAGTACCTGGAAGTGGGCGCCGACGCCTACGCCGGCCGCTTCGTGCCGACTGCGGCGGCAGTGAATATCGGCGGCCGCAGCTTTACCCCGGCCATCACCGAGCCCAATGGCTATACCGACCAGCGCGTGGCCGCGCACATCATCTACTACCCGCAGCCGTTCGGCCTGCAGGCGGAGTGGACGGTGGGCCGTGGCCCGGAACTGGATGTGGCCCAACGCCGCATCCGCACCCGCTCGTTGAGCGGCGGCTACGTGCAGGCCATGTTCAAGCACGACTTCAACTACGGCACCTTGCTGCCCTACCTGAAATGGCAGACCTACCGCGGCGGCTCCAAGTTCGACACCAATGCCCCGCGCATGCGTCTGGACGAAGTGGAAGCCGGTGTCGAATGGCAGCCGATGGATGCGCTGGAACTGGTGTTCGCCTATTCGAAGATGAAGCGCACCGACGTCAGCACCGCGCCGTATCCGGTGGTGGAAGGCGATTTGCTGCGCCTGCAGTTGCAGGTCAATTACTGAGCAAGGTCGGCAGCGCCGGTCATGGCCGGCGCATTCGTGTGCGGCTGCGCACGTTCGCGCCGGGATCTTCATGCACGCAGGTGCCTGCGCGATGCTGCCAGCCCCGCGCGTGGTGACGCGCTCACTGGAACGCAGATGCACATCAAGGCCACGGTGGAGCGACTTCCCGGCGGGATGATGCTGGTCCCCCTGTTGCTTGGGGCGGTTTGCCACACGCTCTGGCCGCAGGCCGGCAGCACCTTGGGATCTTTCAGCAACGGGCTGATCAGCGGCACCGTTCCGATCCTGGCGGTGTGGTTCTTCTGCATGGGGGCAACCATCCAGCTGCGCGCCTCCGGACGGGTGCTGCGCCGTTCGGGCAGCTTGGTGCTGACCAAGATCGCCGTGGCCTGGCTGGTGGCAGTCCTGTGCGCACCGCTGCTTCCCATCGGCGGCGTGCCGAACGGGCCGCTGGCCGGGATGTCGGTCCTGGCGCTGGTGGCTGCGATGGACATGACCAACGGCGGGCTGTACGCCGCGTTGATGCAGCAATACGGCAGCAGCGAAGACGCAGGGGCGGTGGTGCTGATGTCGCTGGAATCGGGCCCGCTGATCTCCATGCTGATCCTGGGTGCCAGCGGCCTGGCCAGCTTCGACCCACTGCTGTTCGTCGGTGCGGTGCTGCCGCTGTTGCTGGGCTTTGCGCTCGGCAACCTCGATGCGCAATTGCGGCAGTTCTTCGCGCAGGCGACCACGACGCTGGTGCCCTTCTTCGGCTTCGCGCTCGGCAACACGCTGGATCTGTCGACCATCGCCCACACCGGCGCAAGCGGGGTGCTGCTGGGCGTGGCAGTCATCGTGATCACCGGGCTACCCCTGCTGCTGGCCGACCGTTGGATCGGCGGCGGCAACGGCACGGCCGGGGTGGCGGCCTCCAGCACCGCCGGTGCCGCCGTGGCCACTCCGGCGCTGATCGCCGGCATGGCACCGCAGTTCGCACCCGCCGCGCCGGCCGCGACGGCGCTGGTGGCCAGCGCGGTCATCGTCACCTCGTTGCTGGTGCCGTTGCTGACGGCCTTGTATGCACGCCGTGGCGGTGCACGCAGCGGCTGAGAGCGGGGCCGGTGTCATGCGGCCTGCGATGGGATGCGTGGGCCATGCGCGTTGCGCCATGCATGGCGCCGGCGCGATCAGGCGCCGGCGACGCCCGTGCGCAGCCGCTGGCGATGATATGGACGATGTCCACGAACCGGCATCTGCCGCGTTTGCGCGCACCCCGGGCCCGCCCGACGGCACGGGGCACACTGCTGTGGCAATGGGACTAGAAGCGGCTGACAAAACGTAGCGAGCAGCCGTGCGGTGAGCGCGGACGGCGCGCTCAGAACTGCAATGTACAAGCGGCACATGAGAATTCCGAGCACCGACCGCGACCGCCTGACGGCTGCGTAGGAGTGTTGTTAGTTGCCCTAAGCCGACAGCTCGTCACGCACGATCTGCGCGCCTGCACTGAGCGCACCGAGTTTGCCGCGCGCCACGTGCCGGGCGAGCGGCGCCATGCCGCAGTTGGTGGAGGGATAGAGCTTGTCGGCATCGACGAAGCGCAGCGCCTTTCGCAGCGTCTCGGCCACTTCCTGCGGTGTTTCGATGGTGGTGCTTGCCACGTCGATGGCACCGACCATCACCTTCTTGCCGCGAACGAGTTCGATCAGATCGATCGGCACGTGCGAGTTGTGGCATTCCAGCGAAATGATGTCGAGCGAGGACGTTTGCAGCTTGGGAAACGACTCTTCATACTGGCGCCACTCCGAGCCCAGCGTCTGCTTCCAGTCGGTATTGGCCTTGATCCCGTAGCCATAGCAGATGTGGACGGCGGTCTCGCACTTCAGCCCTTCCACCGCGCGCTCCAGGGTGGCAACGCCCCAGTCGTTGACCTCGTCGAAGAAGACATTGAAGGCCGGTTCGTCGAACTGGATGATGTCCACGCCGGCCGCTTCGAGTTCCCTGGCTTCCTGATTGAGGATCTTGGCAAACTCCCATGCCAGTTTTTCGCGGCTTTTGTAGTGCGCATCGAAGAGGGTGTCGATCATCGTCATCGGGCCGGGCAGCGCCCACTTGATCGGCTGGCGGGTCTGCTGGCGCAGGAACCTGGCGTCGTCCACGAACACCGACTTTGGGCGGCTGACCGCGCCGACGACGGTCGGCACGCTGGCGTCGTAGCGGTCGCGAATCCTGACCGTCTGCCGCTTTTCGAAATCGACACCGCTGAGATGTTCGATAAACGTGGTGACGAAATGCTGACGGGTCTGTTCGCCGTCGCTGACGATATCGATGCCGGCGTGCTGCTGTTCCTGCAGCGACAAACGCAGCGCGTCCTGCTTGCCTTCGATCAGTTCGGCGTCCTGCAATTTCCAGGGCGACCAGAGCGTTTCGGGCTGGGCAAGCCAGGACGGCTTGGGCAGGCTACCGGCGGTTGAGGTGGGAAGCAGCTTTGTCATGATGAGTAATGGGATGGGTTCTGGTTGATTAGGAAGCGTGGCTGGAGGCCCACTGCGCAAGAAGGTTGCCGTAGGGCCGGATGAAGTGCTCTTCGGTGAACTTTCCCTGCGTCACGGCGAGCTGGCTGCGCTCTTGGCGGTCGTAGACGATCTGGGTGGACGAATAGTCCTGATGCTTCAGGCTCGGCCGATAGGTCGGCCCTGCTGCAGCGTTGGCGTTGTAGATCTCTGGCCGGTAGATCTTCTGGAATGTCTCCATCGTGGCGATGGTGCCGATCAGCTCCAGGTTGGTGTAGTCGCCGAGCAGGTCGCCGAAGAAGTAGAACGCCAAGGGCGCAACGCTGTTGGGCGGCATGAAATAGCGCACCTGCAGGCCCATCTTTTCGAAATACTGGTCGGTCAACGAAAACGCGTCCTGGCGGTATTCGATGCCCAGGATGGGGTGCCGGTTTCCGGTGCGGTGATAGGTTCTGCTGGTGGAGACGCTGATGCAGATGACCGGCGGCTTCCGGAAGTGCGCGCAATATGCGGGCGAATGCACGAAGTGCTTGAACAGCTTGCCGTGCAGGTCGCCAAAATCGTCCGGGACGTTGAAGCCGGACGCATCCTGGTTGTGCGCGGGCAGCAGCACGCTGAAATCGTAGTCGCGCACGTATGAGGAGAAATTATTGCCGGCAATACCGTCGATACGCGCGCCGGTGTGGCGATCGACGATGGTGGGCTTCAATATCTCGATCAACGGAAACGCATCGTCCAGCGCGCGTTCGCCGATGTGCATTTCGACGGAGATGATGTCCAGCTCCACCGCGTAACGGTCGCGGTCGGGATTATCCCAGTGCGCCAGCTCGTTGCAGCGGTTGTCGATCATCGCCAGCGTGTTACGCAGGTTTTCCTGACGTCGCTGACCCCTGGCCAGGTTGGCGAAATTGGTCGTGTTGCGCGTCGTGGCCGAGGGACGGTAGTCCTCATCGAAGCGCAGGCTCTTGATGGTGAAATTCAATGCGTGAGTCATTGCGAACCGATGCCTTGTTTCTAAGAAGGGAACGCGCGCATGCGCTGCGTAACGGGTCATGCCGGCGGCATGCAGGCCGGGAAGTGGATCAGCGCGCGCTTGCCGGCCGATCCGGTTCCCTGGCTACCGCGAGCTGGGCCCTCAGGCCGCAGCCACACCCGGCGCGGCAATGGACCGTGCATGCCCGGTCAGCTCGATCAACGGCAATGCCCGCTGCACCGCCAGCATGGCCCGTTCGGCCAGCGCGTCGTTGTGCACGCGGTAGTCCAGAAAGTCGCGGTCGGTTGCGTAAACGCCCAGCGGCAGGGTGCGTGCCTGGAAGAAGCTGAAAAGCGGACGTAGCTGATGGTCGATCACCAACGCATGGCGGTCGCTGCCCCCGGTTGCGGCGAGCAGCACGGGCGTGTCGATCAAGGCGTCCTGATCGATGAAATCGAAGAAATGCTTGAACAGTCCGGTGAAGGAGCCGCGGTAGACCGGTGTTGCCACCACCAGCACGTCGGCCTGCTCCACCAGGCAGAGCGCCTGCTCCACCGTGTCGGGCACTTGGGTACGCCAGAGCGCGCCCGCGAAGTGCGGCGCCAACGCTCCAAGTTCGACCAAATGGCGCTCGCACGGCACCTGATCGGCGATTAACTCCAGCAGGTGTTCTGCCAGTGCGACAGCCTTGGAGGGGCGTTGCATCCCGCCGGAGACCGCAACGACGCGGAGTGGGTGTTTGACAGTCATGCTGGGCAACCTTACGCAGTGGGGACGTCGTGCAGTGCGCCAGGACGCTTGCGGCCCGACCCATCGGCCGCGCCTTGGTCCGAACCCGTTCGCACGGCAGCGGCTGAACGACGAGTCCCGATGCTAGGGCTCGCATTCGATGAAGTAAAATGGTGTTATTTCAACAATCCATGAATTCGGATCATTGAATGCTTGAGCGCATCCATCTCACCATCGTCCAGCAGGTCGAGCAGCAAGGCTCGCTGACTGCCGCCGCAGGCGTGCTGAATCTGACCCAGTCGGCGCTGAGCCACAGCATGAAGAAGCTGGAACAGCAGCTGGGCACCGACATCTGGTTGCGCGAGGGGCGCAGCCTGCGCCTGACCCAGGCCGGCCAGTACCTGCTGGCGGTGGCGAACCGGGTGCTGCCGCAACTGGATCTGGCCGAAGAGCGGCTGGGGCAGTTTGCCCAGGGCGAGCGCGGTGCGCTACGCATCGGCATGGAATGCCATCCCTGCTACCAGTGGCTGCTCAAGCTGGTGGCGCCGTATCTGGCCACCTGGCCGGATGTGGATGTGGATGTGAAGCAGAAGTTCCAGTTCGGCGGCATCGGCGCGTTGTTCGGCTACGAGATCGATCTGCTGGTCACGCCCGACCCGCTGTTCAAGCCAGGGCTCAGGTTCGAGCCGGTGTTTGACTACGAGCAGGTGCTGGTCGTGGCCAAGCGCCATGCGCTGGCGTCGGCGGCCTACGTCAGGCCACAGCAGCTCACACGCGAAGTGCTGATCAGCTACCCGGTGGATCTTGAGCGCCTGGATATCTACAGCCAGTTCCTGTTGCCGGCCGGCGTCACGCCGCGGCGCCACAAGGCCATCGAAACCACCGACATCATGATGCAGATGGTGGCCAGCGGCCGCGGCGTGGCCGCCATGCCGCGCTGGCTGGTGGAGGAATATGCGGCCAGGATGGACGTGGTGCCGGTGCGGCTGGGTGCGCGCGGCATCCCCAAGCAGATCTATCTGGGCGCGCGCGAGGCGGACATCGCGATCGATTACCTGCGCGCCTTCATCGAACTGGCGCGCGCGCCCGCCAATGCCACTGCCTACACGCAAGGACCCCACTGATGGATTCCACTGCCCAACGCATGCCACTTCCACTGCCTGATGGCCACGCCAAGGTCTTGCTGCATTCGTGCTGCGCGCCGTGCTCTGGCGAGGTCATGGAGGCGATGTTGGCCTCCGGCATCGACTACACCATCTTTTTCTACAACCCCAACATTCATCCGCGCAAGGAATACGAGTTGCGCAAGGATGAGAACGTGCGTTTTGCCGAACAGTTCGGCGTGCCCTTCATCGATGCCGACTACGATCGGGACAACTGGTTCGAGCGGGCGCGCGGGATGGAAAACGAACCTGAGCGCGGCGTGCGTTGCACCATGTGCTTTGACATGCGCTTCGATGGAAAACGAACCTGAGCGCGGCGTGCGTTGCACCATGTGCTTTGACATGCGCTTCGAACGCACCGCGCTGTATGCCCACGAGCACGGCTTTCCGGTGATCACCAGTTCGCTGGGCATCTCGCGCTGGAAAAACATGCAGCAGATCAACGACTGCGGCATTCGCGCCGCGTCCAGGTATCCCGGCTTGATGTATTGGGAGTACAACTGGCGCAAGGGCGGTGGCGCCTCGCGCATGATTCAGATCAGCAAGCGCGAGAACTTCTATCAACAGGAATACTGCGGCTGCGTCTATTCCCTGCGCGACACCAATCGGCATCGTGTGGACAGCGGCCGCAAGCGCATTCAACTCGGTGTGAAGTTCTACGGCGATGACGCGCCGGAAGACTGAGCCTTTCGCCAGTCCAGCGGAGACCACATGGGGATTTTGGCTCCTTTCCGCTGGATCAGTGCGTCGTGGCGATGCCACCCGATCATCATGACAAGACGGCAAGACCCGTGATTTCTACCGACACGCCGAACTTCGCGAGCACCGTGACCGAGGCCTATTCGCTGGAGGTCAGCGCCAAGGACGTCGGCGCGCTGACCAATGCGGCCCCACGCATCCTGCCTGGCTGCGCCATGTTCATCCCCTACCTGCCAGGCCAAAACCAGGCGGTGCGGCTGGCCGCAGCACAGATGGTGCGTAGCCTTGGTTTCGAACCTGTGCCCCATCTTTCCGCGCGTCGCATCGGCTCGCTCGGGGAACTGCAGGCATGTATCGCGCGCCTGGTCGATGAGGCCGGCGTCACACGCTGCCTGGTGATTGCGGGCGATCCCTCCACTCCGAAGGGACCGTTTCCCGACAGCGTGTCGCTGATCGAGACGGGTGTGTTTGAACGCTCAGGCATCCGCACCATCGCCGTGGCGGGTCACCCGGAGGGGCATCCGATCCTGCGCACGACAGAACAATGGGACGTGCTGGAACGCAAGTGTCGCAGCATCCAGGAGCGTGGCATGGCGCCCCTGATCGTGACGCAGTTCGGGTTCGACGCCGACATCGTGGTGACATGGCTGGAAGCGTTGCGCGCGCGTGGCATGACGCATCCGGTGCGGGTGGGCGTGCCTGGTCCTGCCAGTGTCGCCGTTCTCGCACGCTATGCGGCAAGCTGCGGTGTCGGCGCCTGCGCGTCGGTGCTCTCAAACTATGGCATTTCCATTGGCAAGTTATTCGGCAACGCGGGACCGGATCGCTTTGTCGATCGCCTCGCCAGCCGCCTGACAGAAGCCCATGGAGATGTCCGCCTGCACCTGTTTCCGTTCGGCGGCATCGCCCAGTCTGTGGAGTGGGTTGCGCACTATCGCTCGCGTGCTTCGCAGCAAGATCGCATGCGTTCCGTGCGCGCCGATCAGGCCTGACAGCAACCTGTCCGTGTGCCAATCGGCGCGGGCTTGAGACGGTCACACTGCTGCTGATCTGGCTATCCAGCCGTGGCAAGGCCGACGAGGATGAGAACAGCTGAATGCGCTGTATGCGTCATGGGTCAAGGCCATCTGGCCGCTCCAGCTAAATCGCAAGAGGTTGAAGAGAGAATTGCGTGTTCCTGCGCTGCACGCGCTTCTCTAAACAACACCGCGTCCGCGACCCCGATCACCATCAGCATTGCTTGATTTCTAACGACTTGCGCGCGGCACCGCGAGTGTTGCAGCGCACAGCAGACCTGTCACAAGAGCGCGGTATAACCGTCTACGAATCGCGGCGAGGGGGCGCTGCATCCGATGTCGTTGCCGTGCGCGATGGCATCGCTTCTGCAATGCTCACGGAGAGATCTGCCATGCCGAAGCCGTCGCCGTTGTCGCTGTTGTGCTCCCTCTCATTGCTCTGCGCGCCGCTTGCGGCAGCCGAGTTGCAGCCCAAACAATTGGCTGGCCCACCGGAAGAGTTCGCGCAGATGCGTGCGCCAGATCCGGCCGAGTCGGCGATTCTGTCCAAGAGTGCATTGCTGCCGGTGGAACTGGCACCGGCCGGTCAATCCGCGCGCTGGCAAGGCAGCTTGCCGGTGGAAAACGGGCACCTGCGCTTCATGGTGCTGGCCGGCGATCAGGCCTGGGAGGCGGCAGTGGCTGCACCTCAGCTTGCCGGCGCGCGCACCGCCGCCGTGGCGACGCCGCTGCAAGCGCAGCGCACGCTGCTGGGCACCGCCGAGCACGGCACCAGCGGCGTGCGCTACGCCGTGGAGTCGGCGCGCAACGGCGCCTGGTCATTGACGCTGCAGTCGTCCTCGCCGGTGGCGCAGCGTGGCTACGTGCTGATGGAAGGCGATGCGCGCACGCAGCTTGCTTCGTACCTGCGCACACGTCAGCAGCAGGTTGGCCAGTCGCTCACGCTCAACGCGTTGCTGAGCGGCAACGATGTACGCGGCGCCACGCTGCTGACGGCACAAGCCGGAACGATCGACGAAGCAAGCCTGCGTGTGATCGATCCGCAAGGCGGTGTGCGCAGCCTGCCGATGGCCGACGACGGCAAGCACGACGATGGCGCCGCTGGCGATGGCGTGTACGGCGGCACATTCCAACCGACCAGCGAGGGTACCTGGATTGCCCAGGTCGTCGTGCATGGGCATGACCAGGCCGGCCAGCCGTTCGTGCGGACCAGCGAGCATGTGGTGCCGGTGGTGGATACGTCGCTACGTCTGCTCGGCAATGCCCTGGGCGCACGTGCTGCAGCGGGCACGCGGCTGACGATCGCGCTGCCAGTGGCTGCGCGAGGCAACGCGCCGTCGCATTACCGCGTGTTCGGCCAGGTCTGGGGCACCGATGCCAAGGGCAAGGACATCCCGGTGGCCTGGATCGGCGGCATGCTGACGCCGCAACAAGGCCAGCTCCCGCTAAGCCTGGACGAACGCTGGATTGCGCGCGCCGGTGCGCGTGCGCCGTTTACGCTGCGCAGCCTGCGCATCGAAGACCCGGACCATTACATCCCGCTGGTGCAGGCCGCCACGCTACCGTTGCAGGTGCCCGCGTTGCGACGCGCCAGCATCGCGCGCGCCAGCACGGCAATCGATGAAAGCATGCGCATGGGCCCGCGCCCGACTGCGTTGGCGTCTGCGATGACAACGGCACAGCCTCAGGCCGCCGGTTCGCAACTGGTGCTGGTGCACGGCTATTGCTCCAACGGCGTATGGCCACAGGCGCAATTCACCAACGCCTCGACCTTCCTGGATGCCAAGCAGAACCGCAGCAACGATCAGTTTGCGCAGCGAATCGCGCAGTTCGCCAGCCAATGGTCGTCGTTCTCCACGGTCGCGCACAGCCAGGGCGGCATGGCGGCGCTGCACCTGTATGCCTACTACTGGAGCGGGCTGGATAACGCCACCGGTGGGCGAGTGATGCAATCGGTGGGCACGCCGTATCAAGGCACCAATCTGTCTGGGGTGCTGGCCGCGGTGGGTTCGTGGTTCGGCGTGGGCTGCGGCACCAATAGCGACATGACCTACGACGGCGCCAAGGCCTGGCTGGCCGGCATCCCGGCCGATGCACGCGCCAAGGTCAACTACTACACCACCTCGTTCGCCAAGACCAACTGGTACACCAACGACTACTGCAACGCTGCCTCGGACCTGGTGTTGAACGACCCGGAAGACGGCACGGTGGAGCAGGTCAATGCGCAGCTGCCGGGTGGCGTGAATCGCGGCCACACCACCGGCCAATGCCACACCACCGGCATGCGCGACCCGGCGCAGTATCTGGATGCCAATCGCAACGCGGTGATGAATGCGAATGCGGCGCGTTGAGGGCCGGGATGATCAGCCATTCGGCTGCTGAAAAGCCAGGGAATCGGGATTAGGGATTGGGCAAGGCGCTGTCCCGGGCACGTCCCCGGTGCAGCGCCGATTTGACCAGGTGCCTAAGCCGACGCTGGTGCAGTTGATCGGAATATGTTTGTTGTAGGAGCGGCTTCAGCCGCGACAGGCATGACCGACAATGTCTGTCGCGGCTGCGCCGCTCCTACGAGCGTGCGGGCAATACGCTAACGCGCCGCACCCGCCACAGACGCGCCGCTCTGCGCATCGGCGCCACCGCCGAGTACCTTGTACAAGGTCACCCGATTGCTCGCCTCGGTCAGCCGCAAGCTGATCAATGTCTGTTGCGCGCTGTAGAGCGTGCGCTGCGCATCCAGCGTCACCAGGTAACTGTCCACGCCGTGGCGATAGCGCGCATCCGACAGGCTGAAGCTGCGTTGTGCGGCGTCCACCATCGCCTGCTGCGCATGCATGCGTTCTTCGAGCTGCGTGCGTTCGGCCAGTGCATCGGCCACTTCACTGAAGGCGGTCTGGATCGCCAATTCGTACTGCGCAATGGTGATGTCCTTTTCCAGCGTGGCCACATCCAGTTCGGCCTTCAACGCGCCGGCACGGAAGATCGGCAAGCTCACGCTGGGCGAGAACGACCATGTATGGTCGCCATCGAACAGGCTGGATAACGCATCGCTGCCGCGCCCGGCATTGGCGGTCAACGAGATGGTGGGGAAGAAGGCCGCACGTGCTGCGCCGATATCTGCATTGGCGGCCTTGAGCGTGTGCTCGGCCGACAGCACGTCAGGGCGCTGCAACAACACCCGCGATTCCAGCTGGGCAGGCAACGGCGCAAGCGCCACGCCCGTCTCGATCGCATCGCTGGCAGGCAACAACGCAGCCGGCACCGGCGTGCCCACGACCAGATTCAAGGCGTTGCGCGACTGCGCCAGCTGGGTGGTGTAGTTGGCCACATCAGCGCGCGCGCTTTCCACGCTGGTCTGGATCTGCGCCAGATCCAGACCGGAGACGATGCCGTTGTCGTGCTGCAGCTCGGTCAGACGCAAGGTCTTGCGTTGGCTGTCCATGGTCTGCTGCGCGAGCGCCAGGCGCTGCTGATCGGCGGCAACGGTCAACCAGTCGTTGGCCACTTCAGCGACCAGACTCAGACGCGTGCTGCGCTGGGTTTGCTCACTGGCAAGATAGGTTTCCAGGGCCTGGTTCTTGAGGCTGCGGATGCGGCCGAACAGGTCCAGCTCCCAGCTGCTGATGCCCACCTCGCCGCTGGCGCTGCGGATGATCTGCGGGGCGCCGGTGAAACTGGTCGCTGCCGCAGCGCGCTGCGCGGTATGCGAGACGGTGGCATCGACGGCGGGAAACAGGCTCGCACGTTGGATGCGGTACTGCGCGCGTGCCTGCTCGATATTGAGCACTGCCACGCGCAGGTCGCGGTTGTTGTCCAACGCCAGCGCGACCACCTGCTGCAGACGCGCATCGGTCACCACCTGCCGCCAATCCACAGCGGCTGCATTCGGCATGCCGGTGCCTGCGTTGCCGGTGCTGCCGGTGTCGCCGATCACCCCGGGCACCGGCGCATCCGGGCGCGCGTAATGCGGTGCCATGCTGACGCAACCACTCAAGGCGATGGCGCAGGCCGCTGCCACACTTGCAAAGCTGAAGCGCATCACGGGGCCACCTCGGACGTCTCAGCGGCTGTCGCGTGATCAGACGCCTTGCCCGGAAACACGCTGCGCACCATCACGTAGAACAACGGCACGAAGAAGATGCCCAGCAGCGTAGAGACCAGCGTGCCACCGAGCACGCCGGTGCCCAGCGAATGGCGTCCACCGGAGCCGGCGCCGCTGCTGACCACCATCGGCAGCACGCCGAGCAGGAACGCCAGCGAGGTCATCACGATCGGGCGCAAGCGCATGCGCGCGGCACGCAAGGTCGCTTCGATCAGCGGCTGGCCCTTTTCTTCCAGTTCCTTGGCGAACTCCACGATCAGGATGCCGTTCTTGGCCGCCAGGCCCATCGTCGCCAGCAGGCCGACCTGGAAATAGATGTCGTTGGAGAGCCCGCGCAGCCACGTTGCCAGCAGTGCGCCGACGATGCCCACCGGCACCGCCAGCATCACCGAGATCGGGATCGACCAGCTCTCGTAGAGGGCGGCCAGGCACAGGAACACGAACACCAGCGACACCGCGTACAGCATCCAGGTCTGCGCGCCGGCAGCCTGCTCCTGGTAGGACATGCTCGACCAGGCGTAACCCACGTCCTTGCCAATCTTGCCCACCAGCACGGCGATGCCGTTCATCGCTTCGCCGGAACTGATGCCACTGGCAGCGCTGCCGGTGATCTCCATCGACTCTACGCCGTTGAAGCGGCTCAGCACCTGCGGCGCATACGCCCACGCGCTGCTGGAGAACGCCGAGAACGGCACCATCTCCGAACTGCTGTTGCGCACGTACCAGCGGCCGATGTCGGCAGGCAGCATGCGCGCGCTCGGCTCGCCCTGCACGTACACGCGCTTGACCCGGTTGTTGTTGAGGAAATCGTTGACGTAGCTGCCGCCCATCACCGTGGCCAGCGTGGTGTTGATGTCCGCCGCATCCAGGCCGAGCGCGCCAGCCTTGGCGTCGTCGATCTGCACGCGGTAGGTGGGCGCATCGTCCAGGCCGTTGAAGCGCACGGCGGTCAGGTCCTTGTCGGCGTTGGCCAGTTGCAGCAGTTGCTGCCTGGCGGTGACCAGCGCGTCGTGGCCCTTGCCGGCCACGTCCTGCAACTGCAGGGTGAAACCGGAACTGGTACCCAGGCCGTTGATCGCCGGCGGCGACAGTGCGAACACCTGCGCATCGGGCAGCGCGCCCATCATCGCGCCGGTGATGCGGTTGGCGATCTCCTGCGCAGGCGCATCGCGCTGCGCCCAATCCTTGAGCTTGATGAAACCCATGCCCGAGTTCTGGCTGCTGCCGGCAAAGCTGAAGCCGGAGATGGTCATCATCCCCGCCACTTCCGGTTGCTTGAGGATGAAGTCGGTGGCCTGATCGATCGACTGCTGCGTGCGCTGCTGCGTGGCGCCGGCCGGTGTGGTGAACATCACCATCAGCATGCCCTGGTCTTCGTCGGGCAGGAACGAACTGGGCAGGCGCCAGAACAACAGCGCCATCACCACCAGCAGCGCCAGGTAGACCAGCCCGCCGAGTTTGCGATGGCCGATCAACGTGCCCACGCCGCGGCCGTAACCCTCGGCGCTGCGGTCGAAGCGGGCGTTGAACCAGCCGAAGAAGCGCCCGAGCACGCCCTGGCGCGAGACGTGTCCGCCGCGCGCGATCGGCTTGAGCAGGCTGGCGCACAATGCCGGGCTCAGGGTCAGCGCCACCAGCAGCGACAGCAGCATCGCCGCGGCGATGGTCACCGAGAACTGGCGGTAGATCTCGCCAGTGGCGCCGCCGAAGAACGCCATCGGCAGGAACACCGCGGTCAGCACCAGGGCGATGCCCACCAGCGCGCCGGAGATCTGCCCCATCGAGGTGTGGGTGGCCTGCCGCGGCGACATGCCTTGCTCGCTCATCAGGCGCTCGACATTCTCCACCACCACGATGGCGTCATCGACCAGCAGGCCGATCGCCAGCACCATCGCGAACATGGTCAGCGTATTGATCGAATAGCCGAGCAAGGCGAGCACGCCGAAGGTGCCCAACAGCACCACCGGCACCGCGATCACCGGCACCAGCGTGGCGCGCCAGTTCTGCAGGAACAGGTACATCACCAGCACCACCAGCACGATCGCCTCAAGCAGGGTCTTGACCACTTCCTCGATGGAAATGCGCACGAACGGCGTGGTGTCGTAGGCGATCTCGTACTTCAGCCCGGTGGGAAAGTACGGCTTGAGCTGTTCGAGCTTGTCTTCCACCGCCTTGGCCGCATCCAGCGCATTGGCGCCGGTCGCCAGCTCCAGTCCCATGCCCGAGGCTGACTTGCCGTTGTACTTGGAACTGGATGCATACGACTTGGAACCCAGCTCCACTCGCGCCACGTCGCGTAGATACACGGTGGCGCCGCCGGGCTGCGACTTCAGCACGATCGCTTCGAATTGCGCCGGGATCTTGAGCTTGCTGCGCGAGGTGACCGTGGCGTTGAGCTGCTGACCCTGCACCGCCGGCAACGCGCCCAGCGCGCCGGAGGAGACGTCGGCGTTCTGCGCCGAAATCGCGTTGCTCACGTCCGCGGGCATCAGCGCATAGGTGCGCAGCTTGTCCGGATCCAGCTACACCCGCATCGAGTATTCGGAGCCGAACACGTTGACCCCGCCGACACCGTTGAGCCGGCTGATCGGGTCCTGCAGCGTGGACACCATGTAGTCGCCGATGTCGGTGCTGTCCATGCTGCCGTCTTCGGAGGTGAAGGCCAGCACCATGAACATGCTGCTGCCGGTGGACTTGGTGACGGTCACGCCATTGCTCTGCACCGCCTCCGGCAGCATCGCCTCGCCTTGCGACACCTTGTTCTGCACCTGGGCGGTGTCCGGGTCGGTGCCGGAATCGAAGGTCAGGGTGATCGAGGCGGTGCCGGCGGAACTGCTGCTGGAAGACATGTACAGCAGGTGGTCCAACCCGGTCATCTGCTGCTCGAGGATCTGCGTGACCGAGTTCTGCACGGTCTGCGCCGAGGCACCGGTGTAGGTGGCGCTGACGTTGATCGTCGGCGGGGCGATGTTGGGATACTGCTCCAGCGGCAACGACAGGATCGAGAGCGCGCCGGCCAGGGTGATCACGATGGCGATGACCCAGGCGAAGATGGGGCGGTCGATGAAGAAGCGGGCCATGGCGGTTCCTCAGTCGGCCTTGGGCGCCGCCGCGGCGGTGCCCTGCGTGGATGGCGACGCGTTGGCGGCCGAGTCGGCCGCAGCGGTCTGGCTCACTTCCACGGCCCTGACCTCGGCGCCGACCGACGCCTTCTGCAGGCCCTGCACGATGACCTTGTCGCCAGCCTTCAATCCCTGGCGCACCACCCACTTGTCGCCGATCGCATCGCCGGTGGTCAGCACCCGCTGCGCGACCTTGTTGTCGCTGCCGACCACCATCGCCACCGCCTGGCCCTTGCTGTTGCGGCTGATCGCCTGCTGCGGCACCAGGATGGCCTGCTCGTCCACGGCCATCGAGAGCTTCGCGGTGACATACATGCCCGGCAGCAACACCCGCTCGGGATTGGGCACCACCGCGCGTAGCTTCACCGTGCCGGTGGCGGTATCGACCGCGGCATCCACCACCTCCAACGTGCCGCTGTGTGCGTAGGTGCTGCCGTCCTCCAGTTGCAGCGTCACCTCGGCCTTGCCATCCACTGCCTTGAGCTGGCCGGCGTCGAGCTGGCGGCGCAACTGCAGCAGCTGGACGCTGGACTGGGTGACGTCCACATAGATCGGGTCCAGTTGGTTGATGGTGGCCAGCACCTCGCTCTGGCCGGCACTGACCAGCGCGCCCGGCGTGTAGCTGGAGGTGCCGATGCGGCCGGACACCGGCGCGGTGATGCGGGTGTAGTCGAGATTGATGCGCGCGGTCTGCAACGATGCCTTGGCCGCGACCACCGCTGCCTGGTTCGAGCGCAGCGTGGCCAACGCATCGTCGCCGTCCTGCTTGCTGACCGCATCCAGCCCGACCAGGGTCTGGTAGCGCTGCCCCTTGGGCCTGGCCGACAACACCGCCGCCTCGGCTTGCGCCAGATCGCCCTTGGCCGTGTCGTACGCGGCCTGGTAGCTGGCCGGATCGATTTCATACAGCACCTGCCCGGCCTGGACGTCCTGGCCTTCGGTGAACAGCCGCTTGCGCAAAATGCCGCCGACCTGCGGGCGCACGTCCGAGGTGACGTAGGCCACGGTGCGACCGGACAAGGTCTGGTCCACGGCCAGCCGCTGCGCCTTCAACGTCTGCACGCCGACCTGCGTCTGCGGCATCTGCGGCGGCTGCCTGGAAGAACACGCGGCCATGAGCGTGGTCGCGGCGGCGAGCAGCAGCAAGCGCACGGACGCAGTGCGAAAACGATGGGTAGCGACGGGCAACATGCGACGAACTCACGGTTTATCCGAATGTGGCCACGCTACGGCGCGAATGTGCAGCAAATTTGGAGATTGCCGGCCGCGGCGTCGATTCGCTTGATTTCCCCTGGCCCGACCCGGCTAATACGCAGCAGCTGCGGTTACCGCGCTTCGCATCACCTCTTCGATGAAACTGGGTATCACCGCCAAGCTGTTTCTCGCCATCCTCGCCGCGTGCGTGGCAGTGCTGCTGATCAACGGCATCGCGGTGCAGGCCTTCGTCAAACGCCAGTTCCTGGACTACCTCAACGAACAGGGCGTAGAGCGCATGCAAGAGACCTTGCCACGGGTCAGGGCCGAATACGCGCGGCACGGCAGCTGGGAGTTCGTGCGCGACAATCCCGATGCCTGGTTCGTCCTGATGCGCCCGGAGCGTGGCCCCGGCCCGCCGCGCGAGGCACCGCCGATTTCCGACCAGACCGGCGCGGTGTTTCGCTTCGCGCTGCTCGACCAGGACTACACGCCGGTGATCGGCAATCCGGATGTCGGCCGCCACGACATCCTGCGCCCGGTGGTGGTTGGCGGCCGCACCGTCGGCTGGATGGCGATGCTGCCGTTCCAGAAGGCGCTGGCAGCGGCGGATGCGCGCTTCTACGCCGCCCAGCAACGCGCGTGGTGGGCGATCGGCGGCGCCTGCCTGCTGGTCGCCGCGCTGCTCGGCTGGCTGTTGTCGCGCACCTTGCTGCGGCGCCTGCGTGGCCTGACCCAGGCCACCCACCTGCTCGCTGCGGGCGACTACGCCACCCGCATCGACGCCGCGGCGCGCGACGAACTGGGCCAGCTGGCGCGCGATTTCAACCTGCTGGCGCAAGCGTTGGAGCACAACGAACGCGCGCGGCGCGACTTCATGGCCGACATCTCGCACGAGCTGCGCACGCCGCTGGCGGTCCTGCGCGCCGAACTAGAAGCACTGCAGGACGGCATCCGGCCGATGACACCCAACTCGCTGGGGTCGCTGCACCAGCAGGTCGGCCAGTTGGGCAAGCTGATCGAGGACCTGTACGACGTGTCGCTGACCGATGTCGGTGCGCTGGCGTATCGGCGCGCTCCCGTCGATCTGGCGGTCATCCTGGCAACCGTGCTGGACGGCTTGCGCGCGCGCTTTGCCGCCGCGCAGCTGCAGGTGCAGGCGCAGATCGATGCCGGCCCGCTGCAGCTGGACGGCGACGAGCGCCGTCTGCAGCAACTGCTGGGCAACCTGCTGGAAAACACGCTGCGCTACACCGACGCCGGTGGCACGGTGCAGGTGCGCTGCGTGCGCCGCGGCGCGGTGCTGGAGCTGGTGGTCGAAGACAGCGCGCCAGGCGTGGATGCAGACAAGCGCGCGCGGTTGTTCGAACGCTTCTACCGCACCGAGGCCTCACGCAATCGTGCCAGCGGCGGCAGCGGCCTGGGCCTGGCGATCTGCCGCAACATCGCCGAGGCACACGGCGGCTCGATCCACGCCGAGGCTTCCGCACTGGGCGGGCTGCGCATGGTGCTGCGCTTGCCGGCGCTGGCCGCATGAGCAGCGCGTCCCCGATCGGGCATGTGCTGATCGTCGAGGACGAACCGCGCCTGGCCGCGGTGTTGGGCGAGTACCTGCACGCGGCCGGCTATTCGCACGACTGGATCGCCGATGGCGCGCAAGCGTTGGGCGCATTCCGCGCGCAGCAGCCGGACCTGGTGTTGCTGGACCTGATGCTGCCCAACCGTGGCGGCCTGGACATCTGCCGCGACCTGCGCAGGGAAAGCGCGGTGCCGGTCATCATGGTCACCGCACGCGTGGAGGAAATCGACCGCCTGCTGGGCCTGGAGATCGGCGCGGACGACTACATCTGCAAGCCGTTCAGCCCGCGCGAAGTGGTGGCGCGTGTCCAGGCAGTGTTGCGCCGTCATCGCCACGACCCCCACGGCGCACCGGCACCGGGCCTGCATATCGACGAGGATGCCTGTCGCGCCAGCGTGGACGGCCGCGCCCTGGACCTGACCCAGGTCGAGTTCCGCCTGCTGCGCACCCTCGCCGCCGCCCCGGGGCGGGTGTACTCGCGCGAGCAACTGATGGGCCGGCTCTACGCCGACCACCGCATCGTCACCGACCGCACTGTCGACAGCCACGTCAAGAATCTACGCCGCAAGCTCGCCGACGCCGGCGGCGAGGACTGGGTCCGCTCGGTCTATGGCGCGGGGTATCGCTTTGAGCCGTGATTCGGGATTCGGGATTCGGGATTCGGGATTGGCAAGAGCGGTAGCGCCACGGCTGAAACGCAATCGGTCAAGCCGCTTTTGCGATTCCCCAATCCCGATTCCCGAATCCCGACCTCACCGAAACACCACCGTGCGATGTCCATTGAGCACGATGCGGTGTTCGACGTGGCGGCGTACTGCGCGCGCCAGCACCAGCGATTCGGTGTCGCTGCCCAGGCGGATCAGGTCGCGCGGGGTCATGGCGTGGTCCACGCGGGCGACGTCCTGCTCGATGATCGGGCCTTCGTCCAGATCTTCGGTGACGTAGTGCGCGGTGGCGCCGATGATCTTGACCCCGCGCGCGTGCGCCTGGTGATACGGCTGCGCGCCCTTGAAACTGGGCAGGAAACTGTGATGGATATTGATCGCGCGCCCGGCCAGTGCCCGGCACAGCTGCGGCGACAGGATCTGCATGTAGCGCGCCAGCACCACCAGATCGATCTGCAGATCATCGACCAGGGCGAGCAGCTGCGCTTCCTGCGCGGCGCGCGTGTCGGCGCTCACGGGCAGATGGTGGAAGGCGATGCCGTAGGAGGCTGCCAACGGCGCGAAGTCGGTGTGGTTGGAGACCACCGCAGCGATGTCCACCTGCAATTGCCGGCTGTGCATGCGGAACAACAGGTCGTTGAGGCAATGGCCCTGCTTGCTCACCAGCACCAGCAGGCGCGCGCGGCGGCGTGCGTCATGCAGTTGCCATGTCATCTGAAATTCGCCAGCGAGCACGGCAAAGCGCTGCTCCAGCGCGGCAATGTCGGTCTTTGCCGGTTTGTGGAAATGCACGCGCAGAAAGAATCGCCCGCTTTCGTCGTCGCCGAATTGCTGTGCGTCGAGGATGTTGCAGGCCAGGTCGAACAGCAGCCCGGTCACGCGATAGACGATACCGGTGCGGTCGGGACAGGACAGGGTGAGGATGTAGTCGGAGCGCATCGGCGCAATGATAGCCAATGCGCGACATCACCGACGCAGTGCTTGCGTCGGTAACTTTTGCAGTGCGAACGGGTGCAAAAACCGGCGTGCCGTCCAGCCGATGTTTGACGCTCTGCAAGATGACGTGCAGCCAACATCACGTGTCGCCCGGCAGGGCCATGCGTGCACCGATGCGGATGCGCGGCACCGCCACGCACGTCCGGCATCGGCACTCAGCGCGGCGGCAAACGCAGCATCAGCCGCCGGTTGATCTCCTCCAGCTGCGCAAGCGATGCGTCCACCGATGTTTCCATGGCTTCCTGCGTGGTGATGTGTGCACGCAGATGCGCGGGGTCGGACAGCTCGCCACGCACCAGGAACACGTTCTCGCCGACTTCGCCCAGATGGCGGCTGAGCACCACGTAGTCCACCTGGTCGAAGCCATGCTGCTTGGCCAGCGGCAGCAGGCGCGCGGCCATGCGCTCGCTTGCCTGGTCCACGGGCTTGCCTAACTCGGCGTCCAGCACGCTGACCGCTTCGCGGATCTGTGCGAACAGGTAGTGGTCCGGGTGCTCGGGATGGTCGGGGCCCACCGGGCCCTGGTGGATGACCGGTGCGTCGGTCATCGCGTGCCACCGGCGCAAGCCCGTGCGCGCGGCGCGCGCGCGGCCAAGCCGAGCGTGATCTGCAGGTGTCGCATCGCATCCTCCCTGGAGCGGCGGCTGTAACGAGCCGGCATTTTAGAAGGTCCGCTGCATGTTTGGGTGAGCAAGCGGTGGGCCGTCGTGGCATGAAGCCAAGTGCCTTGCGCAGGGCTCAATCCGCGTTGCGCAAGGTGATCAGGCCACCTGCCCTGCCCGCCGCGCCGAGACGTCCGCCAGGACCGCCCAGTCTGCGTTGCCGTCGCCATGCGCAATGGCCTCGTCCAGCCCTGCGCGCAGCAGTTCGCCCAACGGCATCGGCACCTGCTTGTCGGCGCCGGCCTGGATGGCCAGGTCCACATCCTTGCGGCCCAGCGTGGCGGTGAAACCCGCCGGCAGGTATTGGCGCTGCATGATCAGCCGGCCATAGCCCTGGTAGGCGGGCGCGGCGAACAAGGTGCTGGTGAGCATGCCCAGAAATTGCGTGGCATCCACACCGTGACCGCGTGCCAGCGCACTGGCTTCGGCCATGGCGCCGATGGCGCTGGCCAGGCAGAAGTTGGCGGCCAGCTTCACTGCATTGGCCTGCTCCGGTGCGCGACCGATGTACCAGGTCTTCTGCCCCAGCGCATCGAACATCGGCTGCACCCGAGCCACGGCCGCTTCATCGCCGGCGGCCAGGATATTGAGCTTGCCGGCTTCGGCTACATCCACACGCCCAAGCACCGGCGCGGCCACGTAGGCCACGCCACGTTCGGCATGCAGCGCGGTCAACTCGTGTGCCAGCGCCACCGAAATGGTGGCCATGTTGACGTGCACGCTGCCCGCCGGCAGCGCATCCAGTACGCCACGCTCCAGCACGGTCTGGCGCACTGCATCGTCGTCGGCCAGCATCGAAAACAGCAGCGGGCCGTGCGCGGTATCGTGCGGTTGCTCCACCACCGTGGCGCCAGCGTCGTGCAGCGGCTGGGCGCGTTCGTGCGAACGGTTCCACACGCTCAACGCGAACCCGCCACGCAGCAGGTTGTGCGCCATCGGCAGGCCCATCGTGCCCAAGCCCAGAAATCCTATCGGCATGCGGTGTCCTTGTTCGGTATGACGTCAGGTGAAGTCAGTTGGCGAACACGCCCCGCGCATCGCGCGGTTCGCAACGCAGGTATTGCGGTGCCGGCGTGACCGATGCGCCCAGTGCCGCGGCGGCATGCCACGGCCAGCGTGGGTCGTACAGGATGCCACGCGCCAGCGCGATCGCGTCGGCCTGGCCTTCCTGCAAAATTGCCTCGGCCTGCGCCGGCTCGGTGATCAAGCCTACGCCAATCACCGGCGTGTTCACCTGCGCGCGAATCTCCTGCGCGAACGGAATCTGATAGCCCGCCTGCAACGGAATCTGCTGGCGTGGATCAAGCCCGCCGCTGGAGACGTGGATGTAATGCGCGCCGCGTGCATCCAGCGCCTGCGACAAAGGCAATGCTCTGCTGCACATCCCAACCGCCTTGGACCCGATCGGTGGCCGAGATGCGCACGCCAACGGCGATTTTTTCGGACACTGCCGCACGCACCGCATCGAAGATGCGTAGCGTCAGCCGCATGCGGTTTTCCAGCGACCCGCCATACGCATCGCTGCGCTGGTTGCTCAGCGGCGACAGGAACTGATGCATCAGATAACCATGTGCGGCGTGCAGTTCGATCAACTCCAGGCCCAGCCGTTCGGCACGTTTTGCCGATGCGACAAAGGCGTCCACCACGGCATCGATCCCCGCCTCGTCCAATGCCTGCGGCACCGGCTGTCCCTGCCGGAACGGCAGCGCCGATGCAGACACGGTCTGCCAGCCATGCGCATGATCGGGTGCGATGGCCTCGCCGCCTTTCCACGGCAGATCGGTCGACGCCTTGCGGCCGGCGTGCGCCAGCTGGATGCCGATCGGCATCGGCGACCAGCGTCGTACCGATTGCAACACCTCGGCCAGGGCCTGCTCGGTCGCATCGTCGTACAAACCAAGATCGGCGTAACTGATGCGCCCTTCCGGCACCACCGCCGCCGCTTCGAGAATCAGCAAGCCGGCGCCCGATTGCGACAAGGTGCCCAGGTGGATGCGGTGCCAATCGCTGGCGCGGCCGTCCTGTGCCGAGTACTGGCACATCGGCGCAATGACAATCCGGTTGGCGAGCGCGAGCGGACCGAAGGTGATGGGGGAGAACAACTGGCTCAAGGCGGCATCCACAGCTGACATGGGGTGCTTATTGCACTGCGCCGCGCGCGCCGGCACAACCGCTGCGATGGATCACTGCGTCATGCAGAGCGCGCACCGGCGTCATTGACGCTACGTACACGCGGCAGGTCCGTCGGCCCGTGCAGGAACGCCAGCGCCTGCGCACACGACTGCTCCACCTTCAACGTCAGCAGCGCGTCCGCACGCGTGCGCCCGAAGTTGAGCGCGGCGATCGGCAAGCCGTTGCGCGCGGCGGTCTGCACGAAGCGAAAGCCCGAGTACACCATCAACGACGAACCCACCACCAGCACTGCATCGGCAGCGTGCAGATGCGCAAAGGCGCGCTCCACCCGCTCGCGCGGCACGTTCTCGCCGAAGAACACCACATCCGGCTTGAGCACGCCACCGCACACCGGGCACGGCGGCACCACGAAATGCTCGAAGGCCACATCGTCCAGATCGGCGTCGCCATCGGGCGCCTGCGCGGCCTCAAGCGCTGCCCAGCCCGGATTGGCCTGCTCAAGCAACAGTTGAAATTCGCTGCGTGGCATGCGGCGCTCGCAGCCCATGCAGCGCACCACATCGAGCCGGCCATGCAGATCGATCACCGCCTGGCTGCCAGCGGCCTGATGCAGGCGGTCCACGTTCTGGGTGAGCAGCACTTCCAACTGGCCGCGCGCTTCCAGCGCAGCGAGCGCGTGATGGGTGGCATTGGGTTGTGCCTGGCCGAAGCGCGGCCAGCCGACCAGGCTGCGCGCCCAGTAGCGCTGCCGCGTGGATAGCTCGCCCATGAACGCCTGGAACGTCACCGGCTGTGGACGCTTCCAGCCGCCTTGCAGGTCCCGGTAATCGGGAATGCCCGAATCGGTGCTGCAGCCGGCACCGGTGAGCACGAACAGGCGCCGATGGCGCGCGATGAAGTCCTGCAGCGGGTGATCGTCGTGGGCAGGGACAGCGGTCATGTGGTAGTTCCGGAAAGCCATGGGAGCACGTTGCGCCAGCGCCACGTGCCCGGCCCGCCGCGGCGCCGTGTCGGCCGCCAGACCGGCGCGCTTGTTCGCGCATAGCTGTGCACATCACACCGTCGTCGACAAGTGAAGATTTACACCGAATACGCGCAACGCGCCGCCCTGGATGCGGGCACGCAGACGGTACGGCATCACGCCATGGCCGCGCAGGTGGTTTCGAGCCGTTCGCGGTGGGGCATGTTGTGGCTGCCGGCGCTCAATGCGCGGCGCGTTCAGTGCTCGACAAAGCGCAGCAGATCCTGATTGAAACGCGCGCTGTCCTCCAGGAACGGCGCATGCCCGGCATCCGGATACAGCACGGTCTGCGCGCGCGGCTGCAGCTGGCGCGCACGCGCCACGGTCGGCTCGGTGGCGACCAGGGCATCGCGCGCGCCGTACATCAGCAGCACCGGCAGGCGCGTGCGCTGCAGGCCGCCGACATCGATCGACATGCCTTGCACGGCACGCTGCATGTCCCACGAGGCCAGCGATGCGTTGGCCAGCAAGGTCTCGAACACCGGCACCGCCGGTTGGGTGGCAAAGCACAGCCGCAGGAAATCCTGCACCGCCTGCAGATGCGTACGCAGATCGGGCGAAACCAGATCGCGATAGACCGCCGGATGCGCGCCCAACTGCTCTGCGCGCAGTTCGATCACACCGTCGACGTACACCACGCCGGCAAGCCCGGTATCGCCATATCGGCTCAGGTAGTTGCTGATCACCGCGCCGCCCAGGGACCAGCCCACCAGGACCGCCTGGCGCGCGTTTGCGGCCTTCAGCACGGCAGCCAGGTCGTCGGCCCAACGCATGCCGTCTTGATACGCCGATGCGGCAGCCGGCCTGCCGGAAGCGCCATGCCCGCGCAAATCGTACGTAATCAGCCGATACCGCTGCAGGCGCACATCGGCCAGTTGTGCATCCCAATTGATGCGACTCCCGAGCAGGCCATGCACGAAGACGATGGCCGGGCCATCGGTGGCGCCGTGCTCCTGCACCGCCAGGCGCACGCCATCGGGTGCGGTGACGGTATAGCTACGTGCGGCCGCAATGGCGCCCGGGCTGGCTGTCGCCCACATCGAGCATATCAACAACACACACGCCAACAGGTAGCGCAGCGGCAGCATGCGGCTGCCGGGCAACAGGCGAACGGACATCGGGTGAGCTCCAGACGAATGAGAGCCGTGATCGTGCAGCCTCACACCAATGTGAGGGTCAAGCCGTGCGCGCAGCGTATGCTTGGCGCATGGCCGCTTGCTCCGAACCCTTGCTGCGCATTGGTGCGCTGGCGCAACAAACCGGCGCCAGCGTGCGTTCGATCCGTCATTACGATGCGCACGGGTTGCTGACATCCTCGCGCAGCGCCAACGGCTACCGGGTCTTTCCTCATGCATGCATTGCACAGGTGCGCCAGATACAGCGCCTGATTGCAACAGGTTTCAACCTGGATGAGATTGTCGGCTTTCCTGAGTGCATGCGCCTGGTGGAAGGCGCGCAGATGTGCCCGGAAACCGCGCCGGCGCATCGCGCGCGCCTGCAGCTGATCGAGCGCCAGCTGGCCGATCTGGAGCGGCGGCGTGCGCATCTGTTGGCAACCTTGGCGCAGGCAGCCGGGGATGCAACGGCCGCCACGTCTTCAGCCGCGCAAGCCACACGGCGCCAGCGGGCGCGCTAGAAGCGTCGGGCGCGCTGCATCACTCGCCCCGCGCAGGATGCGGGGCAAACCGGCCATAGGGGCGTGCATCGTCGGCACGTTGGCGCAGCACGTATGCCGACGCAAGCGCCAGCATCAACAATGTCAGGCACATGCCGACCAACGCGGCCCAGCCGCCGTGTTGCCAGAACCAGCCGCCGAGCGCGCCGATCACGCTGGAGCCGGCGTAATACGCCAGCAGATACAGCGACGCGGCATGGCTGCGATGCGCACCACCGAGCCGGCTCACCCATGCGCTGGCGGCCGAATGCGCGATGAAGAACCCGATCGTCACCACCACGATGCCGGCCACCACCAACGCCAGCACGTGCGCCAGGGTCAGCGCCACGCCGAGCCCGCACAGCACGATGCCGATCGTGACCACTGGCCCGCGCCCGAACCGGTCCGATGCCGCACCGGCCACCGAGGAACTGACGATGCCGAACACATAGGCACTGAAGATCATCCCGATCTGGCTCTGGCTCAAGCCGAATTCCGGCCCACCCAGGCGAAAGCCGGCGTAGTTGTACAGGCACACAAACACACCCATCAACAGGAACGGCAGCGCGAACAGAAACGGCAGATTGCGATCGCGCAGGTGCCCGGCCCAGGCGCGCAGATGGAAGCGCAGGTTGATGCCGTGCCGGCGCACGAAATTGCGCGACGGCGGCAGCAACCAGAAGAACGCCAGCGCGCACAGCAGGTCAAACACGCTCAACACCGCCAATGCGGTGCGCCAATCGGTGTAGTCGGTCAGCACGCTCATCACGATGCGCCCGCTCATGCCGCCAAAGGCATTGCCGGCCACGTACAGGCCGGTGGCCGCCCCCATCTTGTTGGCCGGCAATTCTTCGCCCAGGTACACCATCGCCACCGCCGGCACCCCGCCCAGCGCGATGCCGGACAAGGTACGCACCACCACCAGCGCGCCCCAGTGCGGCAGGAACGCAGCAATCAGATTGAGTCCTGCCGCCAATGCGATCGACACGAACATCAATCCGCGCCGGCCCAGGTTTTCCGACACTGCGCCAGCACCAAAAATCGCCAGCGCCAGCGCACCGGTCGCCAGCGACAACGGCAGCGAGGCGGTCGCTGGGTCCACCTTGAAGGCACGCGCAAATTCCGGCAACAGCGGCTGCACGCTGTACAGCAGCGAAAAGGTCGCAAAGCCGGCCAGAAACAGCGCCAGGCGAATGCGCACCGCTGCAGGTGCGTCGGCGTCGGCGTCGGGGCCGGAACGGGTGGGTGGGTCAGGCAACAAACCCGGGCGATGATCGGAGAAAGACACGGCAGTGCACGTGTGACGTGGGAAGGGGAGTATTCGCCTGCCGCCACCCCCTGTCCAATATATGATGCTGGCAGTTGCCATATCTGGAACAGATGGATGGAGCTGCGCCACCTGCGCTATTTCCTCGCGGTTGCCGAAGAAGGCAACTTTACCCGTGCCGCCGCGCGCGTGGGCATTGGCCAACCGCCGCTCAGCCAGCAGATCCAGACCCTGGAACGCGAGCTGGGCACGCCGTTGTTTCGGCGCACCCACAGCGGCGCCGAGCTCACTCCGGCTGGCGAGGCGTTTGTGGGCGAGGTGCGGCGCGTGCTTGCCGATGTGGAACGCGCCGCCGAAACCGCACGCCGGGTGGCGCGTGGCGAATCCGGACGGTTGCGCCTGGGCTTCACCGCCTCTGCCGCCTTCAGCCCGGTGGTGCCGCGCCTGATTCGCGACTTCCGCCGCAAGTGGCCGCAGGTGGAGTTGCTGCTGGAACGACGCCCCCCCGATTTTGAGTAGCACCTCAGTTTGGAGTCCAATTCCCTAACTCGAGGAGATTGGACGTGAAGAAGCGTTTTTCTGAAGAACAGATCATCGGCTTCCTGCGCGAAGCTGATGCCGGTGTGGCGATCAAGGACCTGTGCCGGCGGCATGGCTTCAGCGAGGCTTCCTATTATCTGTGGCGCAGCAAGTTCGGCGGGATGAGCGTGCCCGATGCCAAGCGGCTCAAGGACCTTGAGTCCGAGAACGCGCGGCTGAAGAAGTTGCTGGCCGAGCAGCTGTTCGAGAACGACCTGATCAAGGATGCACAGCGAAAAAAGTGGTGAGCGCACCGGCGCGTCGCATGCTGGTGCGCGAGTGGATCGGGCGTGGTGCCAGCGAGCGTCGTGCGTTGGCAGTGATCGGCATGAGCGCCAGTGCGCTGCGATATTGCCCGCGCGAAGATCGCAACGTCGAACTGCGCGAACGCATCTGTGCGTTGGCGCATCGCCATCGCCGTTATGGTGTGGGGATGATCTATCTCAAATTACGACAGGAAGGACGCATCGTGAACTACAAGCGTATGGAGCGGTTGTACCGCGAGCAGCAGCTGCAGGTCCGGCGCCGCAAGCGCAAAAAGGTGCTGATAGGAGAGCGTCAGCCGCTGCTGCGGCCATCGCAGGCCAATCAGGTGTGGTCGATGGATTTCGTGTTCGACCGCAGCGCCGAAGGCCGAGTGATCAAGTGTCTGGTGATCGTGGACGATGCAACCCACGAAGCGATCGCCATCGAGGTGGAGCGCGCAATCTCGGGCCATGGCGTGACACGCGTGCTGGATCGGCTGGCGCACAGTCGCGGCTTGCCACAGGTGATCCGCACAGATAACGGCAAGGAGTTTTGCGGCAAAGCGATGGTGGCCTGGGCACATGCGCGTGGCGTGCAGTTACGGCTGATCCAGCCTGGCAAGCCAAACCAGAACGCCTACGTCGAATCGTTCAATGGCCGGCTGCGCGACGAATGCCTCAACGAGCACTGGTTCCCAACCCTGCTGCATGCGCGTACCGAGATCGAACGCTGGCGACGCGAATACAACGAGGAGCGACCCAAGAAGGCCATTGGCGGCATGACGCCATCTGCGTATGCCCAACAGCTGGCCAACACCGATATCATCAACCCCGGACTCTAAACCCGGCCGCTACTCAGAGCGGGGGGACGTCGAAAATCCAGCAGTGTGCGTTCGATTCGGTGAAGGTGGCGCTCAGCGATATAGCTACCTTCACCGCCCATGCGCTCCAACGCCTGTTTGTCCCGGTCAATGATTCCCTTGAGAATATCGAGATTGAATGCTTGCCGGCCGCCAACACCTGTTCTCGCGCAGCGTTCCTGAAGACTCCGCCACTGGTCTTCCAGAATGATCGCGCGCTGTAGCATCGATTGGCGTTGCTCGGTCAACTTTTCCAACTTCGATTGGGGCGCGACTGGGCGGTGGGTTGGCTCCTACTCCCGGAGGGTCTGCGGGCCGGTCGCTCCAGGGATGACAGCCACATATCGGCAATCTGGCGTCCTGCGCAACCCTCGACGGCAGTGTGCTCCTGCGGCCCAGCCGTCATATTTCCTGCATGCGGCATGGGGTTGCTGGTGGACGCTTCGGCAGTGCCATGCTCCGGCAACGCGGGCGCCATGTTTGCAGAGGGTATGCGTAGGCAGTTTCCCATTTGTACATCTCCCATGCTTTTCTAAAGCATAGGCAATGATGCGCACGCCGCGTCCACGCCGATGGAAATCCCGCTTGCGTATGCGAAGGCCCGGCCTGCGAAGCAGCGAACTGTCGGGCAACTAACGAGTGGCTGTGAACATTGAAATTGATCGATGCCAGCAATTGCAGGCAAAACTAAGCCAGGTCAGCCCGCAGGCCGGCACTTACTCACCACCGGTTACGACGCGCAGAGTGAAACGCTTGACCTCAACTGCGCTTGAGGTCGTTCAATGCCGGTTTTCCAACGACATTGCCGCCATGCATCTGCGTCATCTGGTACTGCCCTGCCTGGACCCCGACCTGACCCTGCGCTTCTACCGCGATGTACTGCAGTTGCCCATCCATGGCAACGCGGTGCGCATCGGCTGGAGCACACTGGAATGCGTGCAGGCGCAGCGGCCGGTGGGCAGCGTGCATCTGGCCTTCAACGTGGCCCCGTCGCGCTTCCAAGCCGCTGCGCAGTGGATTGGCGCACGCGCCACCTTGCTGAGCGATGCACACGGTCGCGAGCATTTCGCCCTGGACGGCGTGTGGCAGTCGCACTCGGTGTACTTCGCCGGGCCCGATGGCGCAGTGCTGGAGTTGATCGCGCGCAATGCCTTGCAGGATGCACCGGTCGGTAAAGGCCAGTTCGGCGGCGAAGAACTGCGGTGCCTGAGCGAAATCGGCCTGCCTAGCAGCAATGTCGAGGTGGTGACGCGCAGCCTGGCGCATCACTTCGGCCTGCAACCCTTCGCCCCGCCGCTGGAGGGCTTTGCGGCCTTGGGCGATGACCACGGCCTGTTGATCGTGGTCGACCAGCGCCGGCGGTGGTTTCCGCAACAACGGCAACTGCCCTGGGCCGACGGCCTGCGCATCAGCGTGGACGCGCCAGAACCCGGCCTGCGCCTGCGCGATGCGCAGGGGTGGGAATTGCTGGCCGCGTAAACTTCCGCGCGCAGCTCGATCCACTCAGCGCCGCGCACAGCAGCACTGCGCTCACCGCCGGCAGATACGGCCGGCTCGGTGCGGCACGTGTGCACTGCGGTAACAGCGCGCGATTGCAGCACGATTGCGAAATGCTGTCAGCCGCTCGTGGCGCTGGCAGGCTCCGGCAAGCGGAAGAACGCACGCGCCGCGGCCGTGCTGTTGGCGGCGGTCACCGCGACATCTTCACCACGATCGCGCGCCAGCTCTTCGACGATGTGCGACAGGAACATCGGCTCGTTGCGGCGGTCCTTGGGCATCGGCTTGAGCGTGCGCGGCAGCAGATACGGCGCATCGGTTTCGATCATCAACCGGTTGGCCGGAATGTTGCGCACCAGCTCGCGCAGGTGCGCACCGCGGCGCTCATCGCACAGCCATCCGGTGATGCCGATGTAGTAGTCGTGGTCCAGATACGCGAACAGTTCGTCGCGCGTGCCGGTGAAGCAGTGCACCACCGCCGCACCCAGGCGGCCTTCGAAGCTGCGCATGATGGCGATGAAATCCTCATGCGCGTCGCGCTGGTGCAGGAACAGCGGCTTGCCGTTATCGGCGGCCAACTGCAGCTGGCGTTCGAAGGCCTTGTGCTGCGCAGGGCGCGGCGCAAAATCGCGGAAGTAATCCAGCCCACACTCGCCCACTGCCACCACCTGCGGATGCGCCTGCAGGGTACGCATTTCCGCTTCGCATTCGGCAGTGAATTCCACTGCGTGATGCGGATGCACGCCGGCGGTGGCGTAGAGAAATCCGGGGTGTTGCTGCGCCAGTTGCAGGGCCAGCGGCGAATGCTCGCGGCTGGCGCCGGTAATCAGCAGCTGCGCCACCCCGGCATCGCGTGCGCGTTGCAGCACCGCATCGCGATCGCGATCGAACGCGTCATGGGTGAGGTTGGCGCCGATATCGATCAATTGCATGCTGCGGTATCGCCTGAAAGAACAGGGGTGATTGTACTGGGTGAGGTTGCTCATCCGCCCTGCGGGCACCTGCTCCGGCAGGCGGGGGAAAGAACATCCGTAACGGGATCTGCATGCGGTCAGCGGTGCCTGCAGCCACGAGCCTGCACGAACGCACGGCCTTTTCCCTGCGGGAGAGGGGCAGGGATGAGGGCCGCCTGCGCGACACACTCACCCCACCGCCGGCACCGCCATCGCATCGATCTTTGCCGCCAGCGCCTGGATCGCCAGCTGCGCCGAGCGCGAGAGCTGCCGCTGCGGGGCCACGCATAGCGCCAGCGTCATCGGTTTGGTCAGGTGCTGACGAAACGGCACGAAGGCCAGGCGCCCGTCGGCCACGTCCGGGGCGGCGTCCAGCCACGACATCAGCCCCACGCCGGCGCCGGCACGCACCAGGCCGCGCAGGGTGCGCACGTCGTTGCAGTGGGTGAGCCGCTTCACATCGATGTGCTGGCGCTGGTACAGCACCTTGGCGTGCTCGCCGACGATCAACGGCGCGGCCGGCAGCAACAGACGGTGCTCCAGCGTCTCGCTCAGCTGCAGCTCGGTACGGGTGCTCAACGGGTGCCCCACCGGCATCGCAATGCCGAGCGGAATGTCCGCAAACGCGCGCACCTCCAGGTCCACGCTGCTGACCGGGTCCAGCAGCAGGCCGATATCCACATCGGCCGAGGTCACCATTTCCATCACCCGCTGGTTGCGCGCGGTGGACAGGTTGAAGGTGATGCCCGGGTACTCCTGCACCAGCGCGGCCACCGCCGCGGGCACCACGCCTTCGCTGAGCGCGTCGATCATGGCGATCTCCACATGCCCCCGGCGCAGGCCCTTGAGCTCGTCGAAGCGCTCCAGGGTGCGTGCGTATGCCTTCTCCCAGCCGCGCACGTCCACCAGCAACAGCTCGCCGGCGGCGGTGAGCCGCAGCCGGCCGGGCAGGCGTTCGAACAGCTGGGCGCCCAGTTCTTCTTCGGCCTTGAGGATCTGCCGGTCGATCGCCGACGCCGACACGTGCAACACCTCGGAGGCCTTGCGGATGCTGCCGCAGCGGGCCACTTCGATGAAATACCGGGTAAAGCGCGAAAAGGTCAGCATGCGGCGGGGCTCGGTTGGCGTTGCATTTTTTGCAATGGCTGGGCTGAAAATCGATGTTTGATCACACACCCCCGGCTTCCTAGAGTCAATCCGGCACCGCTCCCGCCCCACGCCAGAGACCGCCCATGGATGTCGCCGTCCCCGCCCTGCCGCTGCACTGCACCTTCGAGGCCGCCGATTGGCAGCGCCTGGCCCGGCACTGGCATGCGGTGGCGCTGAGCAGCGAGGTGAGCGAAGCGCCGTTCAAGGCCACCCTGCTGGACGAGCCGCTGGTGTTGTACCGGCTGGGCAGCGAGTTGGTGGCCGCGCGCGACGTCTGCCCGCACCGCGGGGTGCCGCTGAGCATGGGCACGGCCGATGGCGGCGGCGTGGTGTGCGCCTATCACGGCCTGCGCTTCGGCGCGGGCGGGCGCTGCAACCATATCCCGGCCAGCCCCAGCCAGAACATCCCGGCCAGGATGCGTCTGCACACCTATGCGGTGGCCGAACGCTACGGGCTGATCTGGGTGTGCCTGGCCAAGCCGGCCGGGGTGAGCGATGCGGACATCCAGATTCCACCGATGCCGGGCTGGGACGAAGACGGCTTCCAGCAGATCGTCTGCCCGGCCTTCGACATCGGCGGCAGCGCCGCGCGGCAGCTGGAAGGATTCATCGACGTGGCGCATTTCGCCTTCGTGCACACCGCCACGTTCGCACAGCCGGACAAGCGCGAAGTGCCGGCCTACACCACCACCGAAACGCCGACCGGCTTCAACGCCGATTACCTGAGCACCGTGGCCAACTATTCGGTGGACATGCCGCTGCCCGACGTGGCGCCGGACTTCCAGTGGCTACGCCACTTCGAAGTGCATCTGCCCTTCACCGCCACGCTCACCATCCACTTCCCGGTACCGGGCAAGCGGTTGGTGATCATGAATGCCGCCAGCCCGGTGTCCAAGCACGCCACCCGGCTGCTGGTGCCGATCGCGCGCAATTTCGACACCCATCTGCCGGTGGAAGACGTGCACGCCTTCAACCTGCGCGTGTTCGAAGAAGACCGCGCCATGGTGGAAGCGCAGCGGCCGGAGTATTTGCCGCTGGACCCGCTGCTGGAAGTGCACATTCCCGCCGATCGCAGTTCCATCGCCTATCGCCGCGGGCTGCGCAGCCAGGGCTATAGCGACTTCTTCCTGCGCTGACGGCCGAGGACACCCGCATGAGCCTGCATGAAGTGCGCGTTGCCGACGTCGTCGATCAGGGTCACCGCCAGCGCGCGATCCGGCTGGAACCGGTGGGCGCGCAATTGCCGGCCTTCGAGGCCGGCGCGCATGTCGACCTGCATCTGCCGGATGGCTTGGTTCGCCAGTATTCGATCGCCAGCGCGCCGCATGTGCGCGACCACTATCTGCTGTGCGTCAAGCTGGCAGACGCCTCGCGTGGCGGCTCACGGCATCTGTGCGAACAGCTCGCAACCGGCGACCGCCTGCGCATCTCCACACCGCGCAATCTGTTTCCGCTGCACCCCGGCGAGCGCCATGTGCTGCTGGCGGCCGGCATCGGCATCACCCCGCTGCTGTCGATGGCCGAGGCGCTGGAAGCGCGCGGCGAGGCCTTCGTGCTGCACTATTACGCGCGCCGGCATGCGGATGTGGCGTTTTCGCAGCGGCTGCAACAAGGCTTTACGCATGGGCAGGTGTACCTGCACCTGAGCGATGGCGGGCAGAGTCCACGCGTGCATGTGCCCGAGGAACTGCGCCAGGCACGTGCGCGCGACCAGCTGTATCTGTGCGGGCCGGCGGCGTTCATGGACCACTTCACCGTGCTGGCAAAGGCGCATGGCTGGACGGCGGCGCAACTGCATCGCGAACACTTCGCCGCCGCGCCCAGCCTCGCCCACGATGCCGACAGCGCGTTCGAGGTGGAACTGGCTGCCAGCGGCCGCGTGGTGCAGGTGCCGGCCGATTGCAGCATCGCCAGCGCCCTGCGCGATGCCGGTATCGAGGTGCCGCTGTCGTGCGAACAAGGCATGTGCGGCGCCTGTCTGACCGGCGTGCTGGCTGGCACGCCAGATCACCGCGACAGCGTGCTCAGCGACGCCGAACGCGCCGCCAACCGGCAGATCACCGTGTGCTGTTCGCGCAGCCGCTCGCCACAGTTGGTGCTGGATCTTTGAGCTCGGTCGTCGCGGCGCCATTGCGGTTGTCATTCACCTCGCGCAGCCTGACGCCTCGCTTGCCCTTCACGATGGCAGGCGACACAGCGCGCCATCGCCCACGGCACGTGCGCTGCCATGCGTGCAGCGGCGGCGCGGCATGCGCCGCAACGATGCGCGATGCCGCGTGACGCTTCCGCGCACCTGTGTGCAAACGCTCCTGCAGCGCAATCCGTGCCCGATGCCCGTGGCAAGCGCAGCGCAACAGGGCAAGATGGGCCGCCCGCGTGCGTGCCCTGCCACGCACCCCGCCCCGTATCGATGAGATCTCTGCCGATGTTCGTTTGTCCTGCCGTCAACCGGCTGTACGCCCCGAGCGCATGCTGATGCGCTGGCCCGGTTTTGCGCTTGCCGCCAACGGCAGCAGCGTGCGCACCGAACTGCTGGCCGGTGCCACCACCTTCCTGACGATGGCGTACATCGTCTTCGTCAATCCCGACATCCTGGCCACCACCGGCATGGATCACGGCGCGGTGTTCGTGGCCACCTGCCTGGCTGCAGCACTGGGTTCGCTGCTGATGGGCGTGCTGGCCAACTACCCCATCGGCATGGCGCCCGGCATGGGCCTGAACGCATTCTTCGCCTTCAGCGTGGTCGCCACATTGGGCTACAGCTGGCAGCAGACTCTGGGGCTGGTGTTCGTTTCCGGCTGCCTCTTTCTGCTGCTCACCGTCACCGGCGCGCGGCGCTGGTTGGTGGATGGCATTCCGCCCACCTTGCGCAGCGCCATTGCGGCGGGCATTGGCTTGTTCCTGGCCCTGATCGGGCTGCAGAAGGCCGGGCTGGTGGTGGCGCATCCACAGACCTTGCTGACCTTGGGCGATCTGCACCGGCCCGAGCCGCTGCTTGCGCTGGCCGGGTTACTGCTGATCGGCGTGCTGGAAGTGCGCCGCGTGCGGGGTGCCATGTTGCTGGGCATTCTTGCGGTGACCGGCGCGGCGCTGGCGTTGGGGCTGGTGCGCTACCAAGGCGTCCTGGCGCTGCCGCCAAGCCTGGCGCCCACCTTGCTGCAGCTGGATATCGTCGGCGCCTTGCACGGCCATGGCGGCGGCGGTGCGCTCGCTGCGGTGCTGCATGTGGTGCTGGTGTTCGTGCTGGTGGAAATGTTCGACGCCACCGGCACGCTGATGGGTGTGGCGCAACGCGCCGGCCTGCTGCACACGCCCGCGCAGCGCCGCCAGTTCGACCGCGCGCTGCTTGCCGACAGTACCGCCATCCTGGCCGGCTCGCTGCTCGGCACCTCCAGCACCACTGCCTATGTGGAAAGCGCCGCCGGCGTGCAGGTGGGCGGGCGCACCGGCCTCACCGCGCTGGTGGTTGCCGCCTTGTTCTTGCTTGCCCTGCTGTTCTCGCCGCTGGCCGCGATGGTGCCGGCCTACGCCACCGCACCCGCGCTGATCTACCTGGCCTCGGTGATGCTGCGCGAATGCACGCAGATCCAGTGGGACGATGTGGGCGACGCCTTGCCGGCCGCCATCTGCATGCTCGCCATGCCGCTGACCTATTCCATTGCGACGGGGCTTGCGTTCGGCTTCGTCACCTATGCCGCGCTCAGGCTCGGCAGCGGCCGCTGGCGTGGGGTGCACCCGGCCACCTGGGCCATCGCGTGCTTGTTCGTGCTGCGCTATGCGCTGGAATGATGCGCGCCTCCACGTGTTCCAGGTCTGCTTGCCGGCGCGTACGTGGGTGGCTTCGGATCGCGCTGGTGGGCACGCTATGGGGCCGCCGGCCGTCGCACGCCACCGTCTCTCAAAACGAGTCTCCTGCATGCCATTTGTTTGCCGCTGTCTGATCCTGAGCGTGTGGGCGTGCTTGCCCGTTGCCGTGCACGCACGGCCAACACCAGCACCGGCGCCTGCGCAACAACGCCAACTGCAGGTGTCGCAGTTGTTCCGTGAGGCGGCCGCGCAGCCGGCACAGCTACGCACTTGGCTGCAGGCCATGCCGAAAGGTGGCGACCTGCATAACCACCTCTCCGGTTCGGTGTATGCGGAAGACTATCTGCAGTGGGCCAGCGACGATGGCGCCTGCGTGCAACTGGACGACCTGAGCCTGCGCGCGCCGCCCTGCGGGGCCGGCCAGGAGCCGGCGGGCGGCCTGGCGACCCGCAATGCCGCGCTGTACGGGCGGATGGTGAATTCGCTGTCGATGCGCAACTTCCTGCCAGGCCCAACGCACCCCAGCGGCCACGATCAGTTCTTCAGCACCTTCGGCAAGTTCGATGCGGTGGTCCGCACCCGCGTTGCCGACACCGTCGCCGCAGTGCTGGAGCAGGCCGCACGCGACCGCGTGCCGTATGTGGAAATCATCGCCAACCCGCCGCAGATGGATCAGGCTGCCAAGCGCATGCAGTTACTGCCGTGGAAGGGCGAAGACGACGCAGCCAATCTGCGTGCGTTGCAGCCCGACCTGGCGCCGCTGGTGCAGGCCGCGCAGCGCAACCTTGCCGACATCGACGCGCAGGTCCGGCGCGTACTGCGTTGCGACCAGGCCGATGCACGCCCCGGCTGCACGGTCGAGTACCGCTATGTTCCGTATGTGCTGCGCGTGCTGCCGCAGCCGATGGTGTTCGGGCAGATGGCGCTGGCGCATGCGCTGATCGCGGCCGGCGGCAGCCGCGCGGTGGCGCTGAACATCGTCGCGCCGGAAGACAATCCAGTGGCGCTGGCCGATTACGCACGGCACATGGCGATGTTCCGCTTCTTCGCAACGCGTTATCCCGGTGTGCCGCTGTCGCTGCATGCCGGCGAGCTGGCGCTGGGGCTGGTGCCGCCGGCGCAGCTGCGCTCGCATATTCGGCAGGCGGTGGATGCCGGTGCACGCCGCATCGGTCATGGCGTGGACCTGCCCTACGAAGACGATGCGGAGACACTGCTGCAACGCATGCGACGCGATCAGGTTGCGGTGGAGATCAACCTCACCAGCAACGATGTGATCCTGGGCGTCAAGGGCATGGCGCATCCGCTGGCGCTGTATCTGCGTGCCGGCGTGCCGGTGGTGTTGTCCACCGACGATGCCGGCGTCTCGCGTGCGGACATGACCCACGAGTACCAACGCGCGATGCAGGAACAAGGCCTCGACTACCCCACGCTCAAACAGCTGGCCCGCAATGGCCTCACCTACAGCTTCCTGCCGGGCACCAGCCTGTGGGATGCCGACGGTAAAGTTGCGCAGGCCTGCGCCACTGCGTTGCAGCGCGAAACCGATGACGCTGCCTGTCGCGCATTCCGCCAGGGCAGCGAGAAGGCGCGGCTGCAATGGCAGCTGGAAACCGACCTGGCCCAGTACGAGCGCACGCTATTGCTGCAACACAGATAGCACCGACAACGACATGACATATGCAACGTAGGAGCGCGCCCGAGTACGAACGGGCTTAACCGGTAACGCACCGTCGCGCGCAGACACGCTCCCACAAATGCCTCTCTCCATCGCCGTTGCAACGCCTTCAACCTTCCACGACAAGAACGCAATGAACGATCCGCACCGCCCCTCATCCAGACGCCGCGTCATTCTCGAAGACGACATCGACGGCTTCACGCCCGCACAGCTGCTGCTGTTGCAATCGCCCGACGTGCAGGTGCTGGGCATCAGTGCCGTCAGCGGCAATATCTGGCGCGATGAGGCGCTGGCGCATACCTGCCGCCTGCTGGAACTGGCTGGCCATCCGCAGATTCCAGTGCTTCCCGGCCCGGTGCATCCGCTGCTCAACAGCGAGTTGGCCACCGAGCGCTGGGAAGCGCTGTACGGCAAACTCGTCTGGAAAGGCGCATGGACCAGGCACTGGGTGGACGGGGACACCGTGCAAAGCGCGCCGCGCTATCACGCCCACGATGTGGTGCCCGAGCTGGCATTGGGCAATCCCAGCGTGGTGCGCCCCGCAGACGAGCCGGCCGCGTTGTTCATGCTGCGCATGGTGCGTCAATACCCGGGCGAGGTGAGCATCATCGCAACCGGCCCGTTGACCAATCTGGCACTGGCGCAATCGCTGGACCCGTCCTTTGCCACGTTGGCGCGCGAGCTGGTCTATATGGGTGGCAGCCTCAATCCACGGCAGCAACGCAACAGCGTGAGTGCGCAGCAATTCGCACGCGAGTTCGTCAATTCGCCGCGACGCGAATTCAATATCCGCTGGGACCCGGAAGCGGCCAGCATCGTCATGCGCGCGCCGTGGCGGCAGATCACCATGGTGCCGGTCGACCCCTCCACCGCCACCGAACTCACCGCCGAGTTGCTGGCGCGCATGAGTGCGGCCGACACCACGATTGGCCATGCACTGCGCCGCCGCGAGCCGGGCTTTCCGATGTGGGACGAACTGGCCACGGCCGTGTGGCTGCGCCCCGACTTGGCCACCCGCACCGAAACGCTGTACGTCGACACCAACACCGCCTTCGATGCCGGGTACGGCGACATCTTGTCGTGGGCACCGGGGTATCAGCCCGGGCTGGGCGAGCAGGCGCAGACGGTGGTGCATGCGGTGGACGTGCCGGCATTCGAACAGCTGCTGGTCGACCGCCTCACCGCGCCGCAACCACCGGCAGTGGGGTTACCACTTCCCCTTTTCCCATCGGACCTCGGTCCCCTTGATGGAACAAGGTGCCCGCAGGGCGAATGAAGGTTCGATATGCGGATGACAGTGCTGCATCGGTAGAGTCGCTGGTGAGGAATGTGGAAACAAATGCCTGGCACATCTCCAACTGCCGTGACAGCCTCGCCCAACGCCGCCAGCGCCCCAGCCCGCGTTTGCGATGCGAACGCTCCCATGCACGCGCACCGGTGGCGCGCAAACCGTGCCTTCTCGCTCCGCGGGAGAGCCGTTCGATCAGGACGTGAGACAGAAAGACGCGCGATGACGCTGCTGCATGATTAGATCGAATGCCGGAAGCTGCACGTCTGCGGTCTTTGCGGTCACAACGACCGCGTAACGGTGACGCGCAATCCCGACAGCCTCGTGTCGGCTCTCAACGCATCAGCCAGCACGTTTGCACGACCCGCACGCCAAGCACACAAGCAAATCTCAACTCCCCAATCCCCGCTTCCAACAGGTGATCCATGCAACTCCCCGCGCAATGGCAGGCAGGCGTCGATCGCAATACCGAAGTGCTGCGTGGGCACGCGCAGCTGCTGGCCAGCTTCCATGCGCCGCCTGCAACGGCACACGAGGGCGGCGGTGCGCGCGGCCAGATTGCCTCCATCGTCAGCACCACGCGCAGCCAGCCCACGCTGGCCGCGCGACTGGCCACCCAGACGCTGACGCGCATCAACCAGGCCAACGACCGCCTGTGCGCCATCACCCGCCTGCTGCCGGCGCGTGCCGCGGCTGATGCCGCGCGCGTGCAGGCCGCGCTTGCCGGGGGCAGCGACGGGGGCGCGTTGGCCGGCGTGCCATTCGTGGTCAAGGACCTGTTCGACGTCGCCGGGCAGGTCACCACCGCCGGCGCCGCGGTGCGTGCGCACTGCCCGCCGGCCAGCCGCGATGCGGCGGTGGTGCAACGGCTCAGCGACGCCGGGGCCGTGCTGGTGGGTACCGCCAACATGGACGAATTCGCGTACGGTTTTGCCACCGTCAACGCGCATTACGGCACCACCGCCAATCCACACGATCTCCAGCACCTGGCGGGCGGCTCGTCGGGCGGCTCGGCGGCTGCGGTGGCGGCCGGGCTGGTGCCGTTCGCGCTTGGCTCGGACACCAATGGTTCCATCCGCGTGCCGGCCGCGCTGTGCGGCATCTACGGCCTGCGCCCCACGCACGGCGCCGTGCCCCTGGATGGCGTGTTCCCGTTTGTCGACGCACTGGACGTGGCCGGCCCATTCGCCACCTCGGTGGCCGACCTGCGCCGCATCCATGAGGTACTGCGCGGGCAGCCGCTGCCTTCGTGCCATGCCGGCAACCTGCGTGTCGCGCGGTTGGGCGGCTGGTTTGAACGCAATCTGGATCCGGATCTGGAGGCCGGGCTGCAGGCCCTGCTCACCGCCTGCAACAGCCTTTCGTCGATCGACCTGCCGGAGGCCGAACGCGCACGCGCCGCTGCCTTCGTCCTGACCGCTGCCGAAGGCGGGCATCGTCACCGCAGCGCACTCACCGCGCACGGCGCGCAGTTCGACCCGGCCACCCGCGACCGCCTGCTCGCCGGCTTGCAGCTGCCCGCCAGCGCGGTGGCCGATGCGCACCGCTTCGCACAATGGTTTGCCGATGCCATGCACGCGCTGTGGGACCAGGTGGAGGTGCTCATCGCGCCGGCCACCCCGTGCGTGGCGCCACGCATCGACCAGGACACCATCCAGATCGACGGTTTGCCCGTCTCCGCACGCGCGAACCTGGGCATTTTTACCCAGCCACTCGGCCTGGCCGCCTGCCCGGTGCTGGCCGCACCGTTGCCGCGTCCCGGGCGCCTGCCACTGGGCGTGCAACTGATCGCCGCGCCCGGCCGTGAAGACCGCCTGTTTGCGCTGGCCGCGCAACTCGAACGCGACGGCCTGCTCGCCTTCAGCCCGCCGCCGGAGTCACGCTGATGGTGCATACCCTGCGCGCGCGCCGCGGCATGGTGGTCGCACCGCACCACTTGGCCGCACAGGCCGGGCGCGATGTCTTGCGCGACGGCGGCAATGCCGTCGAAGCGGCCGTGGCCACCGCCGCCTGCCTGGCGGTGGTCTACCCGCACATGACCGGCATCGGCGGCGATGGCTTCTGGCTCATCCACGAACCCGATGGCCGCGTGCATGCCATCGATGCCTGCGGCCGCGCGGCGCAGGCGGCAACACTGGATTTCTATCGCGGCCACGCCCACGTTCCGTGGCGCGGGCCAGGCGCGGCCAATACCGTGGCCGGCACCGTCTCCGGCTGGGCGCTGGCCCTGCAGCAGGCAAACGGCAGCGTGTCGCTGCAACGCCTGTTGAGCGATGCGATCCATCACGCCAGCGCCGGCGTGCCGGTCACGCTGGGCGGGGCGCAGATCGCCGCCAGCAAGGGCACAGAACTGCGTCTGCAACCCGGCGCCTATGCCGAGATCTTCGAGCCGCACGGCGTCCCGCTGGGCGAAGGCGCGCTGCTGCACCAGGCGCAGCTCGCGCGCACCCTGCAGCGGCTCGCCGATGAAGGGCTGGAGAGTTTCTATCGTGGCGCGATCGCACACGATATCGCCGCAGACCTGCAGGCATTGGACAGCCCGCTCAGCGCACACGACCTGGCGATCCATCGCGCCGACGTCAGCGTGCCGTTATCGGTTGTCATCCAGGGCGCGCGCCTCTACAACCACGCGCCACCCACGCAGGGGCTCGCCTCGCTGTTGATCCTGGCGCTCTTCGATCGCCTGAAGGTGGAAGACGCAGACAGCTACGCACACCTGCACGGGCTGATCGAAGCCAGCAAGCAGGCGTTCCTGATCCGCGACGCACACCTGGGCGACCCCGCCTGGATGACGCTCGACGCGCAAGCCCTGCTCGACGACAGCACCGCACTCGATGCGCTCGCCGCACGCATCGACATGAGCGCCGCACTGCCGTGGCCACAGCCCTCGCAAGCAGGCGACACCGTCTGGTTCGGCGCCATCGACGCGCACGGCCGCGCGGTCAGTTGCATCCAGTCCACCTACTTCGAATTCGGCTCCGGCCTGGTGCTGCCGCGCACCGGCATCACCTGGCAGAACCGAGGCTGCAGCTTTCGCCTCGCCCCCGATGGCTGGAACGCCCTTGCCCCAGGCCGCAAACCCTTCCACACCCTCAACCCGGCACTGGCCACCTTCGACGATGGCCGCGTGATGGCCTACGGCACCATGGGCGGCGAAGGCCAACCGCAAACCCAGGCCGCCGTGTTCTCCCGCTACGCCCGCTTCGGCATGCCGCTGCAGCAGGCGGTCAGCGCACCGCGCTGGCTGCTCGGCCGCACCTGGGGCGAAGACTGCACGGCGTTGAAGCTGGAAGACCGCTTCGACCCGGCCGTCGTGCAAGCCCTGCGCAACGCCGGGCATGCGGTGGAACTGCTGCCGGCGTACAGCGCGGTGATGGGGCATGCCGGTGCCTTGGTGCGCGAGGTCGATGGCGTGATCAGCGGCGCCAGTGATCCGCGCTCCGATGGGGTGGTGGCGGGGTGGTGACTAGGGCGGTCGTTCCGCTGCGGTCGCTCGCCCCATGCGCGCCATGGGCATGCACCGGGTGAAAGTGTCCATGTGTCGCAAGACCATCGTGCCGAAGCCTTCGTAGCGAACCCAACCACGGCAACCTTGGCGATCCGTGTGCCATGCTTAGGCACGCCAACGGCGCGCCATCCACATCTGCGTTACGGCTAACGCGTCGTCCAATCCACTCAAGGAGAGCAACATGACAGACCAAGATCAACATCAACCGTCGCTGGAAGACGTCAAGCTGGCGTTCGATGGCCAGAGCGTGGATTGGTATCTGCAGAAGCTGGTCGGCATTGCCAACACCTCGGACGTGCAGTTCGGCGTCACGCTGTTTGTCGAAGGCATCGTCATTTCCGGCCAGTTGGTCAGCGGCAAGCGGTATTTCGAGGCATTTGCGCAGGAGTTCTCTGCGGCCTACCCCGGCGCGGCCGATGAAAAAGAAGATATCCGTCGCGCGTTTGCCAGCCACGCCAGCATCTACGATTCCGAAGACGATGCGCAGCAGAGCAGCACGCCGCCGCAGTTCATCCACCTGATCGATGCGCGTTGCTTCTCACCGGGCGGCCAGCCGCTGCCAAGCAACCGTGGCGTGTTGTGGCGCGGCAAGGTCAATGCGGTTTCCGGCTTCACCCTGGGGTCGCTGTCGGCAGACTGAGCGCGGCCAACAACACGTCGCGCGCCGCCGTCAGGTGGGCGCGGAAGGCGCGCTCAGAACCGCAGTGTACGCGTGGTACATGCCGATTCCGGGAACAGGCCGCGCCCGCCTGGCGGCTGCAGTCGTTTTGTTAGCTGCTCCAAGCCCCGTACCGTCTGCTCCAGTGTGAGTGCGCGCCATCTCACACTGGACTACCAACCACATCTCGAAGCAGTGCAAGGCCGCTCCAGAACGGCAGCATTTGGCGATCCTGTGTCAGGCAGCGCCGTTGGACCTCAGCGCACGTTGGCGATGCAGTGGCATCAACACGGCCCCGCGTCATACAGACGGCGCGAGCGTACGCGGCAAGAACTCACTGATGTAGTGCGCAATCTCCACCGCATGCGTCTCCAGTGCAAAGTGCCCTGTGTCCAGCAGGTGCACTTCGGCCTTTGGCAGATCCTTGCGGTAGGCCTGCGCGCCGGCCGGGATAAAGGCTGGGTCGTGCTTGCCCCACACGGCCAGCAATGGCGGCTGATGGGTACGAAAATACGCTTGGAATGCCGGGTACGCTGCCACGTTGCTGCGGTAATCCAGGATCAGGTCGAGCTGGATCTCTTCGGCGCCCGGGCGCGCCATGTAGGCGATATCCAGCATGTAGCCGTCCGGCGACAGTGCCCCGGGCGCGACACCGGTACCGTACTGCCACTCACGAATGGTCTGCGGCGACAACGATGCACGGCAGGCCTCGCGATTGGCGGCGCTTGGCTCACGCCAGTAGGCTTGCCAGGCGTCCCATTGGTCGCTGAAGCCATCCAGGTAGGCATTGCCGTTCTGGCTGATGATGGCGCTCACCCGTTCCGGATGCGCGGCCGCAAGGCGGAAGCCGACCGGTGCACCGTAGTCGAACAGGTACAGGCCATAACGCGTCAGCCCCAAGGCGTCGGTAAAGCCTTCGATCACCTTGTAGAGCGCCTCGAAGGTGTAATCGAACTGCCCACGCGGCGGTGCCTTGGTCATGCCGAAGCCGGGGAGATCCGGGGCGATCAGACGGTATTGGCTTGCCAGCAGCGGCATCAGGTCGCGGAACATGTGGCTGGCACTGGGAAACCCATGCAACAGCAACAGGACCGGTGCGTCCTTGCGCCCTGCTTCGCGATAGAACACCTGGACATCGCCAACCTGCTGGGTGCGATACCTGATGCGCTGGGTGGAGTCGTGGGACATGCTGCCTCCGTCAAGTGGTGGGGTGTATGCGCCGGAAGTGTCGGCTGCACGCAATCTGCCGGCCCCCAGGGCCAGTGCCGTGCCAATCCACCCCAGGCGCAGGATGGAGCGGCGCCCGTGTAACGCCGGCGCATGTTGCCGGTGGGAATTGATGCGTGGGTCGGCGTGCATGCTGGTGCGGCAAAGCGTGTGGAAAGGCGGCCATGCTAGGTGCGCCGGTCCAGCACGAGAACCACCCTGGGATTCAATTGAGCATTGCATCGCACGCAATGCCGCGGCCACTGTTGCGTTTGCATGCGCTGCATGGCGCATGCGGCATCCAGGGGTTGCTCACATCGGGCTGCTAGGCTGCGTGCCCGGTCGAAGGTGATTGTCGAAGTCGAGGCGCAGGTGGACCGCATCCAGGAAATGACGCTGTTTGCCGCGCTGGCCGAGCACACCAGCTTTGCGGGTGTCGCACGCCATCTCGGCATTTCCACCGCCACAGTCACGCGCACCATCGCGCAGCTGGAAGCGCGGCTGGGCGTGCTGCTGGTGGTGCGCAGCACACGCACCATGCGGTTCACCGCGGCAGGCCAGCAGTATGCAAGCGACTGCCGGCGCCTGTTGGCCGAGCTGGAGGATGTCGAAAGCCGCGCCGCTGGGCTGCATACGCTCCCCAGCGGCTTGCTCACCGTGACTGCCCCGCAGATGTTCGGTGCACTGCATGTCACACCTGTCGTAGCGCACTTCCTCAGCCGTTACCCGGCGATGCGCGCACGGACACTGCTGGTGGACCGCGTCGTGCCGCTGCTGGAGGAAGGCATCGATGTGGCGATCCGGATCGGCACGTTGCCCGATTCGTCGCTGACTGCCATCCCGGTCGGCAGCGTCCGTCGCATGGTCTGTGCCTCGCCCGGCTATCTTGCAGAACACGGCATACCGCAGCACCCGGACAGGCTGCCGCAGCATGCAACGATTTCCACTTCCGCGGCCGAACGCGCACCCAAGTGGGCGTTTCGTCTGGATGGCCGTGCGCATGAGGTGGACGTTGCCTCGCGCCTGAGCGTCAGCGCATTCAACGCCGCCATCGTTGCCGCAGTGGATGGGTGGGGCCTCACGCAAGTGCCGTCCTACCAGGTCCGCGAACACCTGCAAAACGGAACGCTGGTCAGCGTGCTGGATGCCTTCGAGATCGCGCCCGAACCGGTGCACGTGGTCCATGTCGAAGGCCGCCGCGGCTCGTCGAAGGTGCGCACCTTCGTGGACGAGTGCGTGGCTGCGTTACGGCACGACCTTGGATGTGCGGACGGCGGTTGAGCGGCGCCAGGCAGCCCCGTCATGCCGTTGGCTGCCGCACGCGCGCGAAGGCGCGCCTGACCGCAGCAGCGCCATGCAGTCGATCGGCCGATGCAGTTGCAGCGCGATCCTCCCGAACTGTATGAACAGCCGCCCCCGCCCCATGAGCACGTTCCGAGGTTTTCCTTCGCGCGGCGTGTGGCGCATGGGCTGCGCGTGACGCAGCACCCACGGCGTTGCGGTGCATTCGCGGCGTTGCCGCCAACCGGTTCGGGCAAGACCGTGGCCGAGGTGCCGCTGACACGCGCACGCGTTCGCCGGATGAGGTTCTCGCAAGGGCACGCCTGCCGCTGGCAGCCCCATGCCATCGGGCCAGGTACCGCATTGCATTTTTTGCAGCACAAGCCCGCGAAAAAACTCTTTGATGGCGACAGGACTGCCTCCCTATAGTCCAAGCGTCACCTCTCCCGCCTGCTCCTGGACCGCTGTTGAAGGCTCCGCGAGCCCCGTTGGTCCTGTCGATGCCCGCTGCCCTGCCGTCCCGCCAAGCGACCGCCGACCTCACCGCTCCTGGCGGTGCGCGTGCGGTGGCACGCTGCGACGCGCTGGGCGTTGCGCCCTACAGCGATAGCGATACCGGGCTATTCCGCGGCTGGCTTGGTCCTGCCCACCGCGCCACGGTGGAACAGGTGGGCACCTGGATGAGGGCGGCCGGCATGCAGGTGCGCATCGATCCCCTCGGCACATTGGTGGGCCGGTACGCCGGCACGCGGCCAGACACGCCGGCGCTGCTGATCGGCAGCCACCTGGACAGCGTGCGCGATGCCGGGCGCTACGACGGCCCGCTCGGCATCCTGCTCGGGATCGAATGCGTCGCTGCGCTGCATGCACAGGGGCGCAGGCTACCGTTCGCCATCGAGGTCATCGCCTTCGGCGACGAGGAAGGCTCGCGCTTTCCCGCGTCCATGTTCTGCAGCCGCGCGGTGGCCGGCACGCTCGACCCCGCCAGGCTGGCGGTCACCGACGCCGCCGGCGTCACGGTGGCCAGCGCCCTGGCCGCGTGGAACCTGGACATCGCCCACGTGCAGCACGCCGCCCGCGCCCCGGGCAGCGTGCTGGCGTATCTGGAAACGCATATCGAACAAGGCCCGGTACTGGAAGCCGAAGGATTGCCGCTCGGCATCGTCAGCGCCATCGCCGCCCAGCGGCGCTTCGCGCTGCGCTTCGAGGGCCGCGCCGGGCATGCCGGCACCACCAGCATGGCACTGCGCCGCGACGCGTTGAGCGCCGCCGCCGAAGCGCTGCTGGCCATCGAGCGCATCGCGCGCGTAGGCAGCAGCGATCTGGTTGCCACCGTCGGCACGCTGCAGATGGCACCCGGCGCCACCAACGTGGTGCCGGGGCGTGTGGACTGCACGCTGGACGTGCGCGCCGGCAGCGACGCGAGCCGCGATGCCGCCGTGCATCAGATCGAACAGGCACTGGCGCAGATCGCCATCCACCGCGGCATCGCCATCGCCATCGAGCCACTGCAGACACTGGCTGCCAGCCCCTGCGCGCCGGCACTGATCACGCGGCTGGAACATGCGGTTGCCGCGCAAGGCATCGCACCGCGCCAGCTGGTCTCCGGTGCGGGCCACGATGCCATGGTGATGGCAGCGCTGTGTCCTACGGCGATGCTGTTCGTGCGCTGCGCCGGCGGGATCAGCCATCATCCGGACGAGCATGTCGATCCGGCCGATGCCGAGATTGCACTGGCGGTCATGCGCCATTTCATCGAACACCTGGGAGAACCCCTTGTCACCTGATCTGCGTCAGCTGCACACCTTTGGCGAACTCGATCCCCCGCAGCGCCTGTTGATGGGCCCGGGCCCGGTCAATGCGCATCCGCGCGTGCTGCGTGCGATGGCCGCCGATCTGCTGGGGCAGTTCGATCCGGAAATGACCGCCTACATGAACGAGGTGATGGCGCTCTATCGGCCATTGTTCGGCACCGAGAATCGCTGGACGTTCCTGGTCGATGGCACCGCGCGCGCCGGCATCGAAGCGGCGCTGGTGTCGCTGGTCAGCCCTGGCGAGCGCGTGCTGGTGCTCAACTTCGGCCGCTTCGGGTTGCTGCTCACCGAAATCCTGGGCCGTCTCGGCGCCGATGTGCACACGGTGGATGCGCCGTGGGGCGAGGTACTGCCGCTGAGCGCGATTGCCGAGGCGATCGAGCGCGTGGCGCCCAGGCTGGTGGCCACCGTGCACGGCGACACCTCCACCACCATGGCCCAGCCGCTCGATGGCGTCGGTGCGTTGTGCCGCGCAGCTGGCGCGCTGAGTTATGTGGACGCCACCGCCACCATCGGCGGCATGCCCGTCGCCAGCGACCGCTGGGAGGTGGACGTGGTTACCGGCGGTTTGCAGAAATGCCTGGGCGGGCCGTCCGGCTCGGCGCCGATCACCGTGTCCGAGCGCGCGGCCGAGGCCATCTTCGCGCGTCGCCATGTCGAACGCGGCATCGTGCGCGCCGACATCGCCAACGGCAGCGGCCCGCGCATCGCCTCGAACTATTTCGACCTGGCGATGATCATGGATTACTGGTCGGACAAGCGCCTCAATCACCACACCGAAGCCACCACCATGCTGTACGGCGCCCGCGAATGCGCACGCGTGGCCCTGCAGGAAGGCCTGGATGCACGCTTCGCGCGCCACGCGGCGGCCGGGCGCGCGGTCAGTGCAGGTATCCGCGCGTTGGGGCTGGAAGTGTTCGGCGACGATGCGCATCGCATGCGCAACGTCACCGGCGTGGTGATTCCGCCTGGCATCGACGGCGAGGCGGTGCGCCGCCGCATGCGTGAGGATTTCGAGATCGAGATCGGCACCGCGTTCGGGCCGCTGCAGGGCAAGATCTGGCGCATCGGCGCGATGGGCTACAACGCGATGAAGCACAAGGTGCTGATCACCCTGGCCGCACTGGAAGCGGTACTGCGCGCCGAAGGTGATGCCTGCACGCACGGCCTGGCGGTGGAAGCGGCACTGGCCGCCTGGCACGCGGAAGCGCAGGCATGAACGCTGCGCGCGACCTACTCGGCTATGGCGCAACGCCGCCCGCGGCGCAATGGCCGGGCGGCGCGCGCATCGCAGTGCAGTTCGTGATCAATTACGAAGAAGGCGCAGAAAACTGCGTGCTCAATGGCGATGCCGGGTCCGAAGCGTTCCTGTCCGAAATGGTCGGTGCGCACGCGCAGCCCGGCGCACGCGCCATGGCCATGGAAAGCCTGTACGAATACGGCAGCCGCGCCGGCTTCTGGCGGCTGCATCGCTTGTTCACTGCACGCAACGTGCCGGTGACGGTGTTCGGGGTGGCGCAGGCCTTGGCATCCAATCCGGATGCGGTGGCCGCGATGCAGGCGGCCCAGTGGGAAATCGCCAGTCACGGTCTGCGCTGGATCGATTATCAACACGTGGACGAGGCCACCGAACGCGCGCATATCGCGCAGGCCATCGCCGTGCATACGCGCGTCACCGGCAGCCGCCCGCTGGGTTGGTATCAGGGGCGCACCAGCCCCAACACCGCCCGCCTGATTGCCGAGGAAGGCGGCTTCGTCTACGACGCCGACAGCTACGCCGACGATGTGCCGTACTACGACCACCGCCACGGCCGTGCGCAGTTGATCGTGCCGTACACGCTGGATGCCAACGATATGAAATTCGTCGCCTATAACGGCTTTGCCGATGGCGAGCCGTTCTTCCGCTATCTGCGCGACAGCTTCGAACAATTGCGCAGCGAAGGCGGGCGCATGCTTTCGATCGGCCTGCACGGGCGCATCGTGGGCAAGCCGGCACGCGCGGCGGCGCTGGCGCGCTTTGTCGATCATGTACTGGCCAGCGGCGATGCCTGGATTGCGCGCCGCATCGATATTGCGCGCCATTGGCTGCAGGTGCACCCGGCATGAGCATTGCCGCCTCCCGGATCGATCTGCCCGAGGTGATCGCGCAAGTGACGGCCGCCTTCCATGCCTACGAAACCGCGCTGATGCGCGACGACATCGCGGCGATGGATGCGCTGTTTCATGCAGCGCCCAGCACGGTGCGCTATGGCGTGGGCGAAGTGTTGTACGGCATCGATGCGATCCGCGCATTTCGCAGCGGCCGCGGTGGTTCGCCGCAACGCCAGCTCGCACATGTGCAGGTACACGGCTTCGGGCATGACTTTGCCACTACGCACGCAGAGTTCATTCGCGAGGGCAGCAGCGCACGCGGGCGGCAAAGCCAGAGCTGGGTGCGCTTTGCCGACGGCTGGAAAGTGGTGGCTGCGCATGTCTCGTTGCAAGGCACGCACGCATGAGCGTGGTCGACGACCCCGCGCTGGACGATGCCGCCTTCCTGGCGCGCTACCGCGACCTGTTCGAGCACTCGCCGTGGGTGGTTGAACGTGCGCTGCGCCGGCGGCCGTTGGCCGATGTGCAGCGGGGCCTGATGCAGGTGGTCTACGACGCATCGCCGCAAGATCAGGTCGCACTGATCCGCGCCCACCCCGAGCTGGCCGGCAAGGCCGCGATCGACCGCACGCTCACCGAAGCATCGGCCGCGGAGCAGGCTTCGGCCGGGCTGGACCGGCTCAGCGAGGACGAATTCAAGCGCTTCCACGCGCTCAATCAGGCCTATCGCCACCGTTTCGGATTTCCGTTCGTGATCTGCGTGCGGCTGCACGACAAGGCCGGCATTCTGGCCGCGCTGGCGCAGCGGCTGGAGGCCGCGCGCAATGCAGAGATCGCCACCGCCATCGCCGAAATCGGCAAGATCGTTCACCTGCGCCTGGAGGCACTGCCATGAGCCGGCCCACCTCGAACGTACCCTCGCCCACGACCTGCAATGCCTGGCCCACGGCGGCGATGCCTGGGTGCAACCGCGCGTGCATCCGAGCGGGCACGTCTACGACGTCATCATCGTCGGCGCCGGGCAGAGCGGCCTGGGGGCGGCGTTCGCGCTGCAACGCGAGCGTGTGCACAACCTGCTGGTGATCGACGAAAACCCGGCGGGCCAGGAAGGCCCGTGGGTGACCTACGCGCGCATGCAGACCTTGCGCACGCCCAAGCACATCACCTCGATCGATCTGGGCGTGCCATCGCTCACCTTCCGCGCGTGGTGGGAGGCGCAGTACGGCAGCGCCGCATGGGATGCGCTGGACAAGATTCCGCGCGCGCGCTGGATGGATTATCTGCGCTGGTATCGCACAACGCTGCGCTTGCCGGTGCGCAACGCCACCTGCCTGGTCCGCGTGGAGCCGGACTTCGCACCGGGTATCCATCGCCTGCATCTGGCGATGGGCGCCGCCCTGCTCACGCGCAAACTGATTCTGGCCACCGGCATCCAGGGCGGGGGCCAGTGGGTGGTGCCCGAGTGGATCAGCCGCGCCCTGCCCGCGCATCGCTATGCGCATACATCTGCCCAGATCGATTTCGCCGCACTGGCCGGCAAGCGTGTGGGCATTCTGGGCGGCGGCGCCTCGGCCTTCGACAATGCCTGCTTTGCGCTCGAACAAGGCCTGGCCAGTGCCGAGGTGTTCGTGCGGCGTAGCGAATTGCCGCGCATCAATCCGTTCCGGCACATGGAACAGGCCGGCATCATTCCGCGTTTTCTGGCGCTGCCGGATGCAGACAAGTATCGGATGATGGCCAGCTTCTTCGCGCACAACCAACCGCCCACCAACGACACCTTCCAGCGCGCCTGTGCGCATGCCGGCTTCGCGCTGCATCTTGGCGCGCCGTGGCTGGACGTGGCCGAACGCGATGACGAGATCGTCGTGCGCACGCCGCAGCGCGAACACCGCTTCGATTTCCTTGCCATCGCCACCGGCCTGGTCACCGATCCGCAGCTGCGTCCGGAACTGGCTGCGCTGTCCGGGCGCATCGCCTGCTGGGGCGACCGCTATCGGCCACCGCCGGGCCAGGCCAATCCGGTGCTGGACGCACACCCCTATCTGGGCCCCGGTTTCGAACTGCTGCCACGCACGCCTGACGATGCCGCGCTGCTGCATGGGCTGTTCGCCTTCAACTATTCGGCGCTGATCAATCACGGCCCATCGGCCGCCGCGCTGTCCGGGCTGAAGGTGGCGCTGCCGCGGCTGGCCCGCGCAGTGGCCGACCAGTTGTTCCTGGACGACCGCCAGGCCGTCGTCGACCAGTACTTGGCCTACGACCAACCCGAATTCGTCGGCCAATGGCCGCAGCCCACCCAGGCGGTGGCATGAGCACGCTGTCCACGCACGTGCTGGACACCGCCAGCGGCCGCCCCGCCGCGGGCGTGCCGCTGCGGCTGTTCGCCGGCGAGACGCTGCACTTCGAGGGTGTCACCAATCCCGACGGCCGCTGCCCGGACCTGGCCGCGCTCGCGCTGCAACCCGGCCGCTACCGGCTGGAATTCGACCTTGCCCGCTATTGGCAGGCAACCGGCATGGCGCTGGCCGATCCACCGTTCCTGGACTGCATCCCGATCGCCTTCGGCATCGCCGACGACGGCCACTACCATGTCCCGCTGCTGCTGTCCCCGTACGGGTACTCCACCTATCGCGGCAGCTGAGCGCTGCGTCGTGCCGCAGTGCAGGCAATTCGGGCCCGTCTGCACGACGGCCTGCGCTTCCATCGCCGCCGGTGCGCATGACCCCCTGCGCACGGTGTCAGACCGGTTTCACTCAAGCCCCGTAGAATGGCCGCTTTCCGGCGACAGGCCGGGGCACCGGAACGGTCATGATCCACAACGATGTACTGCGCAGCATCCGCTATATGCTCGACCTCAGCGACGACAAGGTGGTGGACATCACCCACCTGGCCGACCCCGAGTTCGCGCTCGACAAGCCGCAGGTACAGGCCTGGCTGAAGAAGGAAGACGAGCCGGGCTTTGAGCCCTGCACCGATGCGATGCTGGCGCGTTTTCTCGACGGCCTGGTGCTGCGCTTCCGCGGCCGCGACGAGAGCCAGCCGCCACGCCCGCTGGAAACCCGCGTCGGCAACAACCTGGTGTTGAAGAAGCTGCGCGTGGCCTTCGAATTGAAGGACGTCGACATGCACGCCATCTTCGCCAGCGCCGGTTTCCCGCTGTCCAAGCCGGAACTCTCCGCACTGTTTCGCCAACCCGGCCACAAGAATTTCCGCCCCTGCGGCGACCAGCTGCTGCGCGCCTTCCTCAAGGGCCTGACCGCCCGGATGCGCGAAGCGGGATGATCTTCAGCGCACGCGCTTGGCCGCTGGCGCTTGTCCAGCGGATGCCCTTTGTCGGCGCAAGAGCATGAGAACCGCACGCACGCTCTAAATCGCCACCACGGTACGAATGGCCATGCGCCATCCGTACCGTCGTCGTCAGATCACGCGTGACGGCGCCCAAAACGCAGCAGGTGCGATCAGCTGAAACGTCTGTTGCGGATCTGCTCGCGTTCTTGTTCGGTCATATCATCCATGTGGATGTAGTGGACGCCTTGTCCGCGCGGGGCACTGAGAAGCTGCGACTCGATGTCCTCCTGGTCGCCGTCGGGCGAGGAGATCAGACCCACGATGGTACCGTGCGGGGCAACCCGCCATAGCGCCACACGTTGGAAGACGCGCACCTGGTCGGTATCGGTCACTTGGGGATAGGTAGCGTACCAACCATCGGCAGGCAGGTAGCGATAAGAACCGTAGTCGTTCATAGCGTCTCTGGATTGGCGGAGTGGCCTGCCGATTGTGGAAAGACCTTGACCAAGTGGGATACGGGGATTTCCGATTTAGCGCTGCGATTACGTCTCTCGCACCCAATGTTTCGCTGCAGCGTGGAGCGTTTCGTGCGCTGTATTGTGGTGAGCCGGAACGCAGCGGGCTGCCGGCAGTCGCGCACAGGTCTCTGTCGCACTCTATGCAGCACAAACGTATCCTTCCCGCGCATGACCGACCCTGCTTTTCCGATCTCCCCGTTGTTGCCGCAGATCCGCGACAGTCTCGCTGCGCATCCGCGGCTGGTGCTGGAAGCCCCGCCCGGCGCCGGCAAGACCACCCAGGTGCCGCTGGCGTTGCTGGACGCGCCGTGGCTGGCCGGCCGCAGGATCGTGATGCTCGAGCCGCGCCGCGTGGCGGCCCGCAGCGCGGCGCAGTTCATGGCGCGCCAGCTCGGCGAGCCGGTCGGCGAAACGGTGGGGTACCGCATCCGCTTCGAGAACAAGACCTCCGCGCGCACCCGCATCGAAGTCGTCACCGAAGGCATCCTGACCCGGCTGATCCAGGACGACCCAATGCTGGAAAGCGTCGGCGCGCTGCTGTTCGACGAATTCCACGAACGCCATCTGGCCGGCGACCTGGGTCTGGCGCTGGCGCTGGATGTGCAGGCGCAGGTGCGCGATGACCTGCGCATCGTGGCGATGTCGGCCACGCTGGATGGCGAACGCCTGGCCGGCTTTCTGGAAGCGCCGCGGCTGAGCAGTGCCGGGCGCAGTTTCCCGGTGGAGATTGCGCACTTTCCGGCGCGCCGCGACGAAGCGCTGGAGCCGCAGACGCGGCGCGCGGTGGAGCACGCGTTGTCCACGCATCCCGGCGACGTGCTGGTGTTTTTGCCCGGCCAGCGCGAGATCGCGCGGGTGCATCGCGCACTGCAGGAGGCGCTGGATCCGGCGGTGCAGGTGCTGCCGCTGCACGGCGAGCTGTCGGTGGAGGCGCAAAGCCAGGTACTGCAGCCCGACCCGCAAGGCCGCCGCCGCGTGGTGCTGGCCACCAACGTGGCCGAATCTTCGGTCACCTTGCCCGGCGTGCGCGTGGTGATCGACAGCGGGCTGGCGCGCGAGCCGCATTACGACCCCAACAGCGGGTTTTCGCGGCTGGACGTGGCCGCCATTGCGCAGGCTTCGGCCGACCAGCGCGCCGGCCGCGCCGGGCGTGTCGCCAGCGGCTGGGCTTACCGGCTGTGGCCGCAGTCGCAACGGCTGGAACCGCAGCGCCGTGCCGAGATCACCCAGGTGGAACTGGCCGGCCTGGCGCTGGAACTGGCCGCCTGGGGCAGCAGCGCACTGCGCTTTGTCGATGCGCCGCCCAGTGGCGCACTGGCCGCCGCGCACGAGCTGCTGCAGCGGCTGGGCGCGCTCACCGCAAGCGGCGGCATCACCACGCTCGGCCGGCGCGTGCTCGCGCTGGGCACGCATCCACGCCTGGCGGCGATGCTGGCGCAGGCCGGCGATGCGCCGCGTGTGGCGCTGGCCTGCGACCTGGCCGCGTTGCTGGAAGCGCGCGATCCGCTGCGCCAGGGTGGCGATGGGCTGGCCGCGCGTTGGCGGGCGCTGGCGGCATTTCGTCAGGGCCGCAGCGCGGCCGACGCCGATCGTGGCGGCCTGGCTGCCATCGACAGCGCTGCCAAACAATGGCGGCGCCGGCTGCGCTGCGACAGCGCCCCGCCATCCAGCGTGGAGGCGCACGCGCTCGGCGACCTGCTGTCGCACGCATTTCCCGATCGCATCGCCGCACGCCATCCGGCCGACCCGCTGCGCTACCTGCTCGCCAACGGCCGCAGCGCGCGCCTGTTCGACCATAGCGATCTGCGCGGCGAACCGTGGCTGGTGGCCAGCGAACTGCGCTATGAAGCCAAGGATGCGCTGTTGCTGCGCGCCGCGCCGGTGGATGAAGCCTACCTGCGTCGCAGCCTGCCCGAGCGCTTCGTGCAGCAGGACGTGGTGCAGTGGGACGCGGACAAACGGGCCCTGGTCGCCCGCCGCCAATCCAGCTTCGACCGCATCGTGCTCGACAGCCGCCCGGCCGGCCGCGTCGACCCGGCACACGCCGCAGCCGCGCTCACCGACGCAGTGCGTCAACTCGGCCTGGACGCCCTGCCGTGGACAGAAAGCCTGCAGCAGTGGCGCGCCCGCGTGCAGTCGCTGCACAGATGGATGCCAGAGCTGGCGCTGCCCGATCTCTCCGATGCCGCACTGCTGGAGACGCTGGACACCTGGCTACGCCCGGCCTTCGCCGGCAAGACCCGCCTGGACGCGCTGGATGAGGCCAGCCTGGGCGAAGCACTGAAGAGCGCGCTGCCCTGGGAGCGCCGCCAGTGGATCGACCGCCATGCGCCCACCCGCATCAGCGTGCCTTCCGGCATGGAGCGCCCCATCAGCTATGCCCTCGACCCCGCCGGCCAACCGCTACCGCCGGTGCTGGCGGTCAAACTGCAGGAACTGTTCGGCCTGGCCGAAACCCCACGCATCGCCGACGGCCGCATCCCGTTGACCTTGCACCTGCTCTCGCCCGGCGGGCGGCCGTTGCAGGTGACCCAGGACTTGAAGAGTTTCTGGGCGAATACGTATCCGGACGTTAAAAAAGAGATGAAGGGGCGGTATCCCAGGCATCCGTGGCCGGACGATCCCTGGACAGCTGCCGCAACCCACAGAGCAAAACCACGCGGCACCTGAAACGCACAGACCCGCGGCGGCGGTGAAACAGACGGGCGCTCGCAATCTCCTGCGGCGCGGACAGCCGCAGCTACCCACAGAGCAAAACCACGCGGCACCTGAAACGCACGGACCCGCGGCGGCGGTGAAACAGACGGGCACTCGGAATCCACCGCGGCGCACTACCTAACCGTAAGCCAAACGGCACCCGGTCCCGCTAACGCCGCCTATACGCATCAGCGCACAGACTGCAGATCACGTACTCAGAAAGGAAACGCCTCCGATGAGCAAGCTGACTGTGATCACCGAACGCGCCCTGGAGCGTGCCCTGGAACTGGCCGGCACTGCAGGCGACCAGTTGCGTCATGCCGCGTCCAATGCGGGCGATCAGGCACGCCACGCCGGCAGCAGCCTGCGTCATTTCGGACCGAGCGCAAGCGAATGGCTCAAGACCGGCGCCGCGCTCGGCGCAGTGCGCACCGGTGGCAAGGCCGCCAGCAGACTGGTCAAGCGCAACCCGGCCGTGACGGTTGCCGCCGCGGTCGCAGGCCTGGGCCTGATCGGCTATGCGGTGTACCGCAAGCGTCAGCGTGACCAGCAGGTGCTCGGCGGCAATGTGCATCGTCTGGATCGCGAACATGCCAGCAATGCCAACGCACGCCGTGCGGCCTACCAGCGCCGCGGTGCAGTGACCCCGAGCGACGGTATCGAATAAGCCATCGCGCGAAGTCATGCAAAAACGCCACGGCTTGGCGCCGTGGCGTTTTTCGTTTGTGGCATGCATGTCTGCGTGCAGCGCAATGCATCGATGTCAGCGATTGAGGGGCCCACGCTGCGTGCCGTCTGCGTCAGATATGGGACGACCATCAAACCTATCGAATAACGGTCGGCCATACGTGGCTCAGGCGAAGCGCGAGACAAGAACAGGATCTCCCCGATCACACGCTCCGGTCGTTGCGCCCGCCGGCGACGCGAACGTCCTGCCAGCGGCTACACGCGTTAACGCAATGCCACGCGTACCGCGCCCGCCACAGACGCCACACCTCAGCGCCGGCTCCGGCTCGGGCGCGCGCTGGCAGTGTCTTCAGCGCGCCACTGCCCAGGTGCAAGCGCGTCCAGCCGCCAATCGCCGATCGCCACGCGCACCAGGCGCAAGGTCGGCAAGCCCACCGCCGCGGTCATGCGCCGCACCTGACGGTTGCGGCCTTCGGTGATCTGCAGCTCCAGCCAGGCATCGGGCACGGTCTTGCGCACGCGCACCGGAGGATCGCGCGGCCACAGCTGCGGTGCCTGGTCGAGCATGCGCACCTGTGCCGGCCGGGTGGGTCCATCGTTGAGCACCACCCCGTCGCGCAACGCCTGGAGTTGTTCGGGCTGCGGCGCGCCCTCCACCTGGACCCAGTAAGTCTTGGGCTGTTTGTGGCGCGGGTCGGTCAGCCGATGCGCCAATGCACCGTCATCGGTCAGCAACAGCAAGCCTTCGCTGTCGTGGTCCAGACGGCCTGCGGCATACACATCGGGCGGCAAGCCGAATTCGGCCAGCGTGCGCTTGGGCGGCTGCGAGCGGTCGCTGAATTGCGAGAGCACACCGTAGGGTTTGTTCAACAACACCAACATTGCCAATCCTGTTGCGCGACGCGCTGCACATGCCCTAATGACGTCAAACATCTGCATGCCGACACGCGCAACGCGCCGGCATGCAGCCGGGCGTCAGCGCTTGACGAACTTCAAGGTCATGCGGTCGCTCTCGCCGATGGCCTGGTACTTGGCATCGTCGGCCTTGTCATGGCTGTTGCTAGGCGGCAGCGTCCACACACCGCCCGGGTAATCCTTGGTGTCGCGCGGGTTGGCGTTGACCTCGCTCTTGCCAACCAGGGTGAAACCGGCGGCTTCGGCCATTGCAATCACCTGTGCCTGGCCAACGTAGCCGCTCTTGTCGTCGGCCGGCACATCGGCCTTGGCGCGATGTTCGACCACGCCAAGCACGCCGCCGGGCTTGAGCACCTTGTAGAAGCCGGCGAACATCGCCTCGGCAGTGCCGGCCATGCGCCAGTTGTGCACGTTGCGGAAGGTCAGCACCAGGTCGGCGGAGTTGTCCACGCCAAAGGACGGCGACTTGGGCACATACGACACGAGCGAGGGCTTGCCATACACCTCCGGCTTGGCATGGAACTTCTTCTCCAGTTCGTCGCGCGCACGCTGCGCGTAATCGCGGCTGCGGCCTTCCGGTGCCGACGCCGGGTCGACCACTGCGGCCACGTACTTGCCCTTTTCGCGCAGGTACGGCGCCAGGATTTCCGAATACCAGCCGCCGCCGGGAGTAATTTCGATGACGGTCTGGGTCGGCTTGATGCCGAAGAACGCCAACGTCTGACCGGGATGGCGATACTGATCGCGCTGCACGTACACGCGGTCGCGCCAGTTGCCGTTGATGGCCGCCTGCAATGCGGCGTCGGGCGCGGGCAAGCTCGCGCTATCGGCAGGCTTCACCGCCATCGCCAGCGGCGCGCTCATCGCCACCACCACACCCATCACACATGCACAGGCCAGCTTGTTGCCGATCATCGCAGCACCCTCATCCGGGAAAAAGTAGCGCGAGCCTAGCATGCGCTCCCGGGCCTGCCATGTGCCCGTCGTGCATTCGCACAAGGCCTGTTGCCGCGTCCCCCGTCGCCGACATGTTCAGATCCTGTGAGCTGCTGAGGACGATCGGCGGAACGCTGAATCCACGCAGATGTCACACGCAACATCGGTGTGCGTGACTATCCTGTTGCCAGTTCGAATCAGGAGCATCCACGATGACCCAACCCCGCGCACTCGGCCGCTCCGGCCTGCAGGTTCAACCGATCGTCTTCGGCGGCAATGTGTTCGGCTGGAGCGCGGACGAGGCGACCTCGTTTGCCTTGCTCGATGCATTCGTGGATGCCGGCTTCAATCTCATCGATACGGCCGATGCTTACTCCGGCTGGGTGCCGGGCAATCGCGGCGGCGAATCGGAAACCATCATCGGGCGCTGGCTTGCGCGCAGCGGCAAGCGCGACAAGGTGCTGATCGCCACCAAGGTCGCCAAGTGGAGCGAGCATCCCGGCCTGTCGCCGGACAACATCGCAGCAGCGGTGGAAGATTCGCTGACGCGTCTGCAGACCGATGTGATCGATCTGTACCAGGCGCACGAAGACGACGAATCGATTCCGCTGGAAGCAACGCTGGCGGCATTCGGCCGACTGATTGAGCAAGGCAAGGTGCGTGCGATCGGCGCGTCCAACTACAGTGCTGCGCGCCTGCGCGATGCGCTGGATATTTCCGAGCAGTACAAGCTGCCGCGCTACGAAAGCCTGCAGCCGGAATACAACCTGTACGACCGCGCCGGTTACGAAGCCGAGCTGGAGCCCCTCGTGCGCGAACGCGAGCTGGGCGTGATCAGCTATTACTCGCTGGCCAGCGGCTTTCTCACCGGCAAATATCGCAGCGCCGACGACGCCGGCAAGAGCAGCGCACGCGGTGCATCGGTGGTCAAGCAGTACGTCAACCCGCGTGGCCTGCGCATCCTGCAGGCGCTGGACGATCTGGCCGTGACGCACAATGCAACGCCTGCGCAGATTGCGCTGGCCTGGCTGATCGCACGCCCCGGCCTGACCGCGCCGATCGTCAGCGCCACCAGCGTGACCCAGTTGCACGATGTGCTTGCAGCCGCACGCGTGGCGCTCAGTGCCGATCAGATCGCGCAACTGGACAGCGCCAGCGCGCCGGAGTCATCGGCAACGCGCTAGTGCATCAGGGGGCATGTCGCGTTGTGTGCCGACCATGCACCCTGCTGCGCCTGTGACAGCACTCTCCCGCGCAGCCGCACAGCGGCTGTGCTCATCCGACCGCGCACGCGCGGACTGCCTACGAGCCATTCCCATGACGTCCATCATCAACCGCCGCATCGTGCTGGCATCGCGCCCGCACGGAGAACCCAGCGCCGACAATTTCCGCATCGAAGAGGTCGCCGTCGCACCGACCGGGCACGACCAGATTCTGGTCCGCAATCGCTTCCTGTCGCTGGACCCGTATATGCGTGGCCGCATGGACGAAGGTCCCTCTTACGCCGCGCCAGTGGCCATCGATGCCGTGATGGAAGGCGGCACCGTCGGCGAAGTCATTGCGTCCAATCACGCCGACTATCAGCCTGGCGATCTGCTGGTGCTGCCCGGCGGCTGGCAGACGCATAGCCTGTTGACCCCCACGACACCCCTGCGCAAGCTGCCCAAGGACGACAGCCTGCCACTGAGCACCGCGCTCGGCGTCTATGGCATGCCCGGGTTTACCGCGTATGCGGGCCTGCATGAAATCGGCAAGCCACAGCCCGGCGAAACGCTGGTGGTCGCTGCCGCCAGCGGCCCCGTCGGCGCCACGGTGGCGCAGCTGGCACGCCTGCAGGGCCTGCGCGTGGTCGCCATCGCCGGTGGCGAAGAAAAAGTACGTTACCTGCGTGACACGCTGCAGGTGGAGGTGGCGCTGGACCACCGCGCCGACGACTTTGCAGAGCAGTTGCGCGCCGCAACGCCGGACGGCATCGACATCTATTTCGAAAACGTTGGCGGCAAGGTGTTCGATGCGGTGCTGCCGCAGCTCAACGACTTTGCACGCATCCCGGTCTGCGGCGTGATCGCGACCTACAACAGCCGCGGGCAAGCCCACCCCGGCCCGGATCGCCTGCCCGACTTCATGGGCCAGGTGCTGCGCAAACGCCTGACGGTGCGCGGCTTCATCCAGCACGATTTCATCCGCCTGATGCCTGCCTTCCTGCGCGAAATGGGCCAGTGGCTGCGCGAAGACAAAATTCAGTACCGCGAGCACGTGCTGCACGGCCTGGACAGCGCCCCGCAGGGCCTGATCGACGTGTTGCGCGGCAAGAACTTCGGCAAGGCCGTGGTCGCTCTGGACTAACGGTATTCGTCGTGCCTCTCTACACCCTTCGCGCTTGCGATTTTCCATTCCCAAGCGACCCAATGCGCGGCGGCGCCAGCGCCAATCATTCGTGATCCCACACACGACTTCGGCGAACCAGCAACGTTCGCCGAGCACCTTGCCACACTGGGTGCGGGGTTCATGATCGGAGAGCGACATGGGACTATGCATTTCAAAGCCGGCGATGTCTGGGTCGAGCGTGGCAGCGTCACCTGAGCATCCCGAAAGCCCTGCCTCAGAGCAGGTCACCGCCCCCACGCCTTTACCCGAGCCATCGGTGCCGCCTAGCCTGCAGGGCTTGGCGAGACTCGGCGCTGCCCGTGCGAGGCGGAGGCGCTCCGGGAAACCGACCCTGCAGCCGCACGAAGTCCAGCAGGCCGCCTACCCACTCGGAATGCGCCTCAGCGGCAGGCCCATTGAAGACGTTCGCGACCGTCAACGCCTAGCCGACGCTACGGCAACGGTGCACGAGACACGGCTGGCCTTGCATCATGGACGAGGCAATATCGAGAGCGATTTTCGGCTCAGCAATGGGCGCAGCTCCACCTGTAGTTACCTGTCTTACAGTTTCCTGTCTTACTGGCCCGGGAAACATGACATCAATTTGATGGCAGGTTGCGCGCTGGCTGTCAGCGCAGGCAATTGTGACCAAAACGCAGCGATCAACACACGCCGGCATGCGGCCCGCATGGAGGGTGGCGGGCAGATAACCAACGTCTGTGACCAAGCGTGCGCCCACATGTACGCGCTGTACCAGCCTCCAGGCTCGGCAGAGGCCCAAGACTCGGCCGTCGTTCTCGACTCGTGGTCCGATGGTCCGGCGGTTCTACTCAGGGATTCGCGCTGGGCCGGAACATACCACCGCACATCCACCTATCCGATTGAGCGCTTCGACAAGCCGGGTGCAATCGATGCGCTGGCCAGGACCCGCGCATTGCAAGCCGAAATCGAGGATCCGCAAACCGAGTTCCATGCACATCTGCGCGGCGTGGAGAGCGTCGTTCGCACCCCGCCCGTACCTCGCAAGATCTATGCCTCAACTCCGGTCATCGCCCCCGACCTGGTCCAAAGTACGCGCCAGAGGCTGCAAGAGTTATCGCCGCGGACGCGTAAGGCGCTGGCCGCCGATGCGGCGCGGCAAGCCTACGGACTGGATGACGCACAGCCCATCTCGCCGCGCACGACGACAGCGATCCTGAAAGATGCAGCGCGCCTGGATGCCTTGGGTCGCCCGCCCTTGAGTTGGGCGCCAACTTCTCACACACGGCTGAAGCGTTTTGTCACCAATGCCCGAACCAATGCAAGGCAGGCTTTCTGGTATCGACGCGGGTGGCGCCCGCCTGTTGTGGGAGAGAGATGAACGTCATTCGATTCAGACGAGCAGCTGCCTGATCATTTTCATCGCTGCGCCATCGCTGCCCTGATAGGCCGGTGGCGGCCCGCCGGACTCACGTGCTGCGCAAGACATTGGTGGCAGACGGTGGAATGCGGCTGCGCCGCACGGCAGCCTCAGGGCAAGACCACGCCGTCATGCACCATCGTGCAGAAAAACCTGGGGTTGAAGATGATCCGGTGATGCCGCTCGGTCGCGCGCCCGTTCTGCCGGCCGCGCAAGCGTCGACTGCTACGTGCAAGACACTCACGATTACGAGGGTGCGGCCCGATCGCCGCTAGTTCAACGGCCCGATCGCCATCGCCTGGCGGTCGATGCGGTGCTTTTCGGCAAGCGCCTGCATGCCTTGCAGGGTCGAGGCGATCAGGCTCGCGTAACGCAATCGCCACAGGGTGGCGCGGTCGTTGTCGTCGTGCGTGCTGCCCAGGCCGTCGAGCACCTGCGGCAGACGGCGGTCGGCAAGCGCCGACGCGGCCAGGTAGGGCTTTGCGGGAGCGATGACATCCACCGGCTCGCGCCAGTCGGTGGCCACCTGCCGGGCGATGCCGGCCAGATGCGAAAGCTGGTGCATGCCGATCAGCGTCTCGTGCAGCATCTCGCGGCATGCCCATTGCCACAGCGCCACCTTTTCCGACGGGTCCTGGGCAATCTCGGTAAGCGCCAGGTCTACCTTTTCGATGCGTGGGTCGAGCATTGCGTGGCTCCGATGCTGCTGTGCAACATAATTCACACCATCAGCCGTGAGAATCAAGTGAGCGCGTCGTTTGAATGCCGTCAGTGCGCCGATGCTCGACCGGGTTCACGCTTCGCTGCAACCGCCTGTCGACGCGCACCGGCGGCACCCTGACTTCCTTCCCATGGCGGCGCCCTACACCGTGCGCAATGCTGAAGGCCCGATTCCCAAGGCCACCGCATGCGCAGCACCGTGTTCTTCGCACCGTTGTGGCTGCTGGTGGCCTGCGCCGCACAGGCCCAGACCGCAACGCCGCGGCTGTCCTCGCAGCAATGCACGGTCAGCACCTCCTACGACGTGCTCGCAGATAACGGCGGTATCTGGCTGCGCCGCAAACAGGGCCTGCCGCGCGAGATCTTTTTCCACGGTGGCGAGCTCAACGTGGACCGCCAACCACAGCCGGTCAGCGCCGCCGACGCGCAACGCCTGCGCGAGCTGGAGCAAGGCACGCGCGCGTTGATGCCGGCGGTGGCGTCGGTTGCCCAGTCGGTGGTCGACATCACGTTCGATGCGCTCAATGGCGTGGTGCACGTGCTGTCCGGCAGCGCGCGCCAGCGGCGCAAGGTGGAGCAATTGCGCACGGCAGCACGGGCGCAGGTCGATGGCAGCCTCGGGCGTGGACGGTGGGAGCAAGCGTTGTTCGACGAACGCTTTGAAGCCAACGTCGAACATGCCGCCGAGGAGCTGGCCGGCAGCCTCACCCGCAGCATGATGTGGACGGTGATGAGCGGACGCGCTGCGCAGATGGAACGCCGTGGTGCGGACCTGGATGCGCAGATGCAGCAGCAGATGCAGGGCCGCGACGCGCTCCAAGCGCAGGCCCGCACCCTGTGCGTGCGGGCGCAAGCGCTCTACGCCGTGCAGCAAGCGCTGGAGTACCGCTTCAACGGCGAGCGCTTGCAGATGCTGGAACTCAACGCGCACCCGCAGCCGGCGGATGTCGTGGCCTCCACTGGCGTGGCGGCTACGGCGAGGCGCTAAGCAGCGTGTCGCCTTGCGCGCGTCTGCTCGATGCGCTTGCCGTGCGTCACGGTGCGTACGCCGCGCGGCGCATGCCATGACAGGCGACGCCGAAGTGCCCGCTGGCGCGTCATCGCCGGGCAATGCGTGCGCTAACCTGCAATCTTCTCAAGCCACAACGCACAACGGCCCGACGCATGCGCCGGGCCGTCGTTGAAACCGTGACACGCACTGCGCATCGCGGCCTGGCCTGCATTACGCCAGGGTCAGGGTGACGTCGATATTGCCGCGGGTCGCATTGGAGTACGGGCAGACCTGATGGGCCTTGTCGACCAGCGTCTGCAGTTCGGCCTTGTCCATGCCCGGCACGGCGATACGCAGTTCCACGACGATGCCGAAGCCGCCCGGGATCTGGCCGATGCCCACGCTGCTGTCGATGCTCACTTCGCCCGGCAGCTTGAGCTTGTCCTGTGCGGCCACGGCCTTCATCGCACCGATGAAACAGGCAGCGTAACCGGCTGCGAACAGCTGCTCCGGATTGGTACCGTCGCCGCCGGCGCCGCCGAGCTCGCGCGGGGTGGACAACTTGGCGTCCAGCGCCTTGTCCGAGGACACGGCACGGCCTTCGCGGCCGCCGGTGGCAGTGGCGTGGGCGGTGTAGAGGACTTTTTCAGGTGAGGCCATGGTGGTTCTCCAGGGTGAGCGCGAGGGGCGCATGAGGGTTCAATAGGTTCAATAGTTGACGATTGAATCGTGTACAACGCGTTGCAAAACAGTGCACATGCCGGAAGCTCACCCGGCGCCAAGGCTGGAGCGTAGCTTCTCCAGTTCCTGCTTGAGTTGACGCAGTTCGTCCAACGAACAGGCCGACGCACAAAACACCTGCTCCGGTACCGCGCCCGCCTTGCTGCGCAACGCACGGCCGGTCTCGGTCAACGCGATGATGACTTGGCGCTCGTCGTTGGCCGCACGCGTGCGGGTCACCAACCCGGCCGCCTGCAGGCGCTTGAGCAACGGCGTCAGCGTGGCCGAATCCAGGTACAGGCGCTCGCCGATCTCCGACACGCTGCGTTCGTCGGTCTCCCACAGCACCAGCATGACCAGGTACTGCGGGTAGGTCAGGTCCAGCGCCTTCAGCAAGCCGCGGTAGAGCTTGTGCATCGCCAGGTTGGCCGAATACAACGCAAAGCACAGCTGGTTGTCGAGCTGCAGCAGCGCGTCGGTGCGGGCAGTGGTGGCCGTGGCGGTGTCCATGGGACGCAATTTACATAGTGCGCGATCTAATTGCAAGCGATTTATTGGGATGTCCTCTGCGGCTTGGCTCCGTGAGGGACCATCGGCCATTGCGACCAGAACTTTGGACGCTGGCTGGGAGTTGCGTCGCAGTCGCGCTGCAGGGTCAGCGCTGGAAGAAAGAGGCCAGCCGCCGGTGACATGGCGGCGGCACGTATCACGATCGCCGGATGCGCACGGCATCACCTGGGGCGCCTCATCGGCTCCACGAAGGAATTGAAGGACGTACCAGCAACAACCCGACTATCGTCGTCAACCGCAGTTGAGCGGTCACGCTGCCGGCAGTGCAGTGCCACCACCGCACATGCACGGCAGTGGCAATCGCACAGGTCATCGCCTATCCGATGACCGACTCACGCGCGATGCGCCGTTGCCAGATACTCCGCGCTCTGCATTTCGATCAGGCGCGAAGCGGTGCGCTCGAATGCACCGGCCAGGCGCTGGCCGCTGTATAGGGCCGGCGGTGCGTCTTGCGCGGTGCAGACCAGATTGACATGGCGGTCGTACAGCTCGTCGATCAGGTTGACGAAGCGGCGCGCGGCGTCTTCGTTCATGCGGTCGAAGTGCGGAATACCGCCCAGCAACACGGTGGTGAACTCGCGCGCAATCTCGATGTAGTCGCTGGGTCCGCGCGGGCCTTCGCACAGCGCAGCAAAATCGAACCAGGCGATGCTCTTGCCGCGTGCGCGCACCGGAATCTTGCGCGCCTCGATTTCGATATTGCCGGCACGCGCCTCGGCGTTGCCGCTCAACTCGGCCCACCGCTGCGCAAGCCAATCGTCGGCCTGCGCATCCAACGGCGCGCGATACACCGGCGAACGCGTCAGCGCGCGCATGCGGTAATCCTCGGTGCCTTCGGCGTAGAGCTCCACGCAGAACTTCTGCAGCAACCCGATCGCCGGCATGAAACTGTCGCGCTGCAAGCCGTTGGCATAGAGGTTTTCCGGCGCGGTGTTGGACGTGGTCACCAGCGTCACGCCTTCGGCGAACAGGCGTTCGAGCAAACGTGCCAGCAGCATCGCATCGCCGATATCGGTAACGAAGAATTCGTCCAGCACCAGCACGCGCAGGTTCTCGCGCCACTGCTGGGCGATGCGTGCCAGCGGATCGCTTTGCCCTGCGTGCTCGCGCAACTGCTCGTGCACGCCGCGCATGAAGCGGTGGAAGTGGGTGCGGTATTTCTGCTTGATCGGCAGGCCGTCGTAGAACAGATCGACCAGAAAGGTCTTGCCGCGCCCGACACCGCCCCAGAAGTACAAGCCGCGTACCGGCTCGGGCTTTTTCCAGAACGCCGACAGCCGGTCCAGCCAACCATCTTGCGCGCTGTCCACCAGCGCCTCGTGGATGCGGTCCAGCTCGGCCAAGGCCGCCTGCTGCGCAGGGTCGGCGCGCCAGTCGCCGCGTTGTACGCCGGCGGCGTAGCGCTGCGACGGGGTCATCTCACTCATTGCATTCTCCGCGGGCCGCCGGCTGTTGCGCGGACCGCTCAACAGCGCATCGCCTGGCGATACGCGTGGGCCGTGCCGCGGTCAGGCTGCGGCCGGCAACCAGCGCCGGACACCATGCTGGATCGCACCGCGCAGGTCGATCAATTTGCGGTGGAAGAAATGGCTGGTGTCGGGCATGCGCACCAGCTCGGGTTGCTGCTCCAGCGTTTCCAACCAGTCGTAGACCGCCTGCGGGTCGACGATCTCGTCGGCATCGCCCTGGATCACCAACCATTGCGCCGGCGGCTGGATGTCGCTGAAATCCCAGCGCCCGGCCGGCGGCGCGATCGAGATCAGCACCTGCGGTTCGAGCGAGCCGGCGGCGCGCAACGAGACATACGCGCCGAAGCTGAAACCGCCCAACCACAACGTGTGGCCTGGCCGCTGCGCACGCACCCACTCGGCAACCGCACGCAGGTCGTCCTGCTCGCCATCGCCATGGTCGAACGCGCCGGCCGAATTGCCGACGCTGCGAAAATTGAAGCGCACCACGGTGATGCCCAGCTCGCGCAGCGCGCGCGCGGCCATGGTGACGACCTTGTTGTGCATGCTGCCGCCCTCGGAGGAGAGCGGATGGCAGAAGATGGCGGTGACCGCGTGTGCGGCAACATCCGGCTCGGGCAGATCGACCGCGACATCCAGCGGGCCGACCGGCCCGTCCAAGGTCAACGCAGCCGATTCGGTGGGGAATGAGGGATTGGACATGCCTGCATAATAGCCGCCCCGCCGGCCGCGTTCATCGCCCTGCCTGCACACTTCGTTGCGTTGCCCATGCATTTTCTGCTGTTTGCCGTTGTCTGCAGTGTCCTGGTGTCGGTGCTGTTGAAGCTTGCGCCACGCCACCAGATCGACGTGTTTCAGGCCATTACCTGGAACTACGCCACCGCTGCACTCCTGGCCTGGCTGATCCTGCATCCGGCGCTGGACACGCTAAGCGCCACGACCACTCCCTGGTTGGCGTTGCTGCTGTTGGCCGTGGCGCTGCCTTCCATCTTCCTGGTGCTGGCGCGGTCGGTCGCGGTGGCCGGCGTCGTGCGCACCGATGTCGCGCAACGCTTGTCGCTGGTGCTCTCGTTGGCCGCCGCCTTCACCGTTTTCGGCGAACCGGTCAATGGCTGGAAACTGGCAGGGCTTGCGCTGGGCATGGCGGCCATCGTGTGCATCGTGCGACGCCCCCGTCAGCACCTAGCGACCGATCCGCTGCCGAGCACAACCGGCCTGCCCTGGCTGATTGGCGTCTGGATGGGCTTTGCGCTCATCGACCTGCTGCTCAAGCACATCGCGCAGGCCGGGACACCATCGCTGACCTCGTTGACCTTGTGCTTTGCGCTGGCCTTCTTGCTGATGCTTGGCGTGCAGAGCGTGCGTTGGGCACGTGGCGCACGCCTGAGCACCCGCAGCATGCTTGCCGGCGTGCTGTTGGGTGCGCTCAATTTCGGCAACATCCTGTGTTACGTACGTGCCCACCAGCTGCTGCCGCACAGCCCGGCGACCGTGTTTGCCAGCATGAATCTGGGTGTGGTCGTGCTGGGGGCACTGGTGGGCACATTGGGATTTGCCGAACGCCTGGGCCTGCGCGGCTGGTTGGGGCTGGCACTGGCCGCACCGGCCATCGCGGCGATCGCCTGGGGAATACGTCTGGGTTGACGCCCGCTTTCGGCCTGCGCGACGTCGGTTCGCCATCCGCCTTCCGCGCCGGTTGGCGGTCGCTAGCATGAGCGTGCATTCCCGCGGGAGTTTGTGATGCGCCTGACTTCGTTCTTTCGCAGCACTCATCCGGTTGCCCCGGAGCCGTTCAATCCGGCAGCCACCGATACGGCAGCGACAGCAGGTGCGACGCCGTCGCCGCACCTGCTGTCTCACGCGCCCAAGGCCGGCACCGCGCAGGGCGCGGCCAAATCGCGGCAAGGCATGCTGGCTTCGGCACGCAAGTCGCTGGCCATGCTACGCAAACAGCTGCCGTCGATGTGCATGGGAGCGCCAGCCACGAAAACGGCGCAGAGCCAGCCTACGCTGGCCACATCGGCACCGAACGCTGCCAGGCAAGGCACGCACCCGCGTCCACCGGCACTGCAGGCTGGCGTCGATGCGCGATGGAAGGCGCCCGAGGCGATGCCTCAGCCGCGCAATCGTGCGCCGATATACACAGCAGCGCCACCGCAGCAACCGCCGTCGCCGCCACGCGCGTCAGAACGCTTTCAGCAACGTCAACGCGCTCCCGAGCAACAGCGGCAGCAGCAGGTTCCAAACGTGGCCAGGCGCGAACCGCTACGGCCGCCGCAGCAGCCGACGTTCCCCGTGCGGCCAGCACCGGCTGCTTCCCCGAAAGCGGCGACACCGGCTCCGCCCTCGCCGTCCAGGCGGCTACGCCCGGTGCGCAACATGAATCTGGAATTGGCCGCGCTCAACGAGCAGTGCCATAACATCGGCCGGCGCCTCTACAAGGAGCGCCGGGCGCCTAGCCCGCAGGAAAGGTCGGTGTTCGAGATGCGCGCGGCCCTGATCGCCGAGCGCGACGCCGTGCGCGATCGGCAGCTCGATGGGATGTTGGCGGCGCTGGCGCCATTGGAGAAGATCGCTGCGCCGAGGACCACCAGCAGTCGGCTGGCCATGGTCCAATATGACGTGATGCAGTCCAATCGCCGTGCGTTGCTTGCGGTCCGCGAAAATATCGACATGACCAAGATGGCACGGTATTACACGCGCGCGCAGCGGCGCCTGCAATCCTTGAAGGAGAGCGATGCTCCGCCCGACAAGATCCGACGCCTGGAACGCATGATGCAGGGCTATACCAACGTGCTGGCGCTGGAAGACATGGTCAAGCGCACCGACGACCAGTTGCATCGGATGGGTGCGCCACGCTTGATGGACAGCATCCCCACCACGCCGCAGGAGCGTGCGCTGTCCGAGCAGAACGAACGCGACGACCATCAGGAGGCGATCAACAACGGCTATTGAGCGCGTCGTCGTTGCGCGCAAAGCGTCCGCGGACCGCCAGCGCCCACGCACGCCCTGGCGTCAGCCACGACACAGCGTGCCGTTGACCAAAACTGCGATCTCGCCAGTGCAATGGGACTGGCGATGTCCGCGGCTCGCCTGTCGGGCGGCAGCAGTGCTGCCTTCAACGCGCCCAGTGCGGAAATGGGTCGTCCAGCAGTTGCCATTGCGCCGGCCCCTGCCGTAGTTCCTGGTCGCTGAGCAGGCACGCGTCCAGCGCGGCGCGTGTGCGCGGTGCATCCATGTCCACGCCGATCACCGCCAGCTCCTGGCGGCGGTCGCCCCAGAGCGGATGCCACAACCGCTGCATCGCGGCGTATTCGTTGGCATCGCCCACCTCGTGCGGTTGCGGCAGTGGCGCGGTCCAGCACTGCGTCTGTTGCCGCTGCCAGCCGATATCGGTGTATGGCAGTGGCGTGACGCTGGTCTGCAGCGGCTGGCCGACCGACTGCGCATCCACACGGTGGCGCGCAGCGAACCAGAACCCGGCCGCGCTGGTCTGGGTGGCACCGCCCACGCTGGACAGTTCACCCACCCAATCCATGCGACTGGCCAGCCAGAAGAAGCCCTTGCTGCGGATCACCTGCGGCAAGCCGCTGTGCACCATGCGCGCGAAGCGCTGCGGATGGAATGGCCGGCGTGCGCGGTACACGAAGCTGCTGATGCCGTATTCCTCGGTCTCGGGCGTGTGCTGGCCGCGCAGCTCCTGCATCCAGCCCGGCGCCAGCTGCGCACGGGTGAAATCGAAACGCCCGGTGTCCAGCAGCTGCTGCAGCGGCACTTCGCCGTGCGCGGCATCCACAATTGCCGCGTCGCGGTTGAGCGCGCGCAACACGGCGCGAAGGCGTTGCAGCTGCTGCGCGTCGATGCGGTCGCACTTGCTGATCACCAGCACATCGGCGAACTCCACCTGTTCGCCCAGCAACTGCACCAGCCCGCGCGTGTCGTCCGGGCCGGCTTGCTGGCCCAGGTCGGCCAGCGTGGCAGCCGAGCCGAAGTCTTCCAGGAAATGGCTGCCGTCCACCACCGTCACCATGGTGTCCAGCCGGGCGATGTCCGACAGGCTGAAACCATCGGCATCGCGCACCGCGAAGGTGGCTGCCACCGGCATCGGCTCAGCAATACCGGTCGATTCGATCAGCAGATAGTCGTAGCGACCCTGCTCGGCCAGCCGCCGCACTTCCTGCAGCAGATCGTCGCGCAGCGTGCAGCAAATGCAGCCGTTACTGAATTCCACCAGCGTCTCTTCGGTGCGCCGCAACGCCGCGCCGCCCTCGCGAACCAGCTGCGCGTCGATGTTGACCTCGCTCATGTCGTTGACGATGACCGCCACCCGCAAGCCGTCGCGGTTGTGCAGGATGCGGTTGAGCAAGGTGGTCTTGCCCGCACCCAGAAAGCCGGACAACACGGTGACGGGAAGGCGCGCATCGCGCTGGGGGGACAGAGACATCCTGAGAACCTGGCGGGAAAGGAGTGTTACTATATAACACTTACTGGACCGGATGCTTCTGATGCGCGCCACCGCCTCCCTGCTGGACAGCTCGGCCATCGCCCTGTCCGGGTTATGCCTGTTGCATTGCCTCGCCCTGCCGCTGCTGGCCGCCACGCTCCCGCTACTGGGCGCCTGGAGCCGGGCCGAGTGGATACATGTGATGTTCGCCACGGCGGCGGTGCCGCTGAGCGGCTACGCGCTATGGAGCACGCATCGCCGGCACGCCCTGCCGGCGCCGGTCTGGGTGCTGGCGCTGTGCGGACTGGCCGGGCTGGTGATTGGAGCGAGCGGTCTGGTCGGCGATGCGCTGGAAACACCGGTCACGGTCGCCGGCAGCCTGCTGCTGGCCAGCACGCATCTGCTCAATCTGCGGCTGCGTCGCCGACATGGGACATGCGCGAACTAGCGACCGATCGGCGTACGGCACCATCGCCAGAGCGGTCGCCAGGCGGGAAGGGAGGTGGGGCACGCATCGGTGGTCGATGCGCGCCCTGCTGGGCTCGACCACCTCAACGCATGCCGCGCGTCGGCGTCGGCGTCAGTGCTGCCGCCGTGATCACCTTCGCGTCATCGTCCGCCGCGTCCGCTTGGCTTGACGACGGCCTACGCAATCCTCGATGACCGCCCGGTTTGCAGCAGCACGCGCGTCCCCAATTCGCCTTGGCACGCGTGCAGCGTGCACAGCCACGATCGGCAGCGCTACAACGAAAAACCCAGCAACACCGGGTCGTGATCGGAGCTGCGCCACGGCCCCGGCAGGTTGCGCTTGGCGTAGCCGGCGTCGTCCATGACATCGGCATTGATATGCCATTCGGCCGCGCCACGCAGCTGCTTGGCCATCGCCGGGCTGAGCAACGCATGGTCCAGGCGCCCGCTCAGGCCGTCGTAAACGTAGCTGTAGGGCTGCTTCACACCGGCCACTGCAAACGCGTCCTGCCAGCCGCTGGCGCGCAGGCTGCGCATCGGCATTTCCATCGCATAGGCATTGAAGTCGCCCAGCAGCACGGCGAGCTTGGTCTGCGCGCCAGTGGGGTCGGTCTGCAGCCACTGGTGCAACCGCTTGGCCGATTCGGTCCGGGTGGCATTCCAGCAGGCCTGGCCGTCCTGCTGATCGGCGTCTGCACCGCTGGCGTTGCCGCAGCCTTTGGACTTGAAGTGATTGGCGACCACCACGAAGGTGGCTCCGCGCGCACTGCGAAACGCCTGCGCCAGCGGCACGCGACTATGGTTCTCGAACGGCCCGCCGGTCAGCGTGGCCGGCTTGCCGACCGGGGTGACCTGCGAGCTGCGATAGAGGATGCCGACCCGGATCGCATCGTCGCCCGGGCCGCTGCCGGTATCGACGAACTGCCAATCCTTGTCCTTGCCGGCAGCGTTGAGCGCGGCCACCAGTTGCGATACCGCCGCATCGGCGCCGTTGCCGTCGTTTTCCACTTCCATCAACGCAGCCACGTCGGCGTCCAATGGCACGATGGTGGCGACCAGCTTGGCCAGCTGCGCCTGGAACTGTTCGTGCGTGCGTGCGCCACGCTTGGTCGGGAAGCCACCGCCACGGCCATTGCCGTTGAAGAAATTCTCCAGGTTGAACGAGGCAATACGCAGATCGCCGCCCACCTGCGGCGCAACGGCTGTGGGCATCGCCGGCAAGGTCAGTGGGCTCAGCACCTGGATGCGATAGTTGCCGTCGTAGCGTTGATCGACGATGCCATCGACCGATTTGAGCAGGCTGCCGCTGCGCAACACCGGATCGGCCGGCAGATACGACACCGTCTTGGGGCTGCGGCCGTTGCGCACATCGTCCAGCAACACGCGACGACGTGCGTTATCGGCCTGCACCTGCGCGAACGCCGGCGTGCCGGCAGCGGCGACCTCGCTCGGCTGCCACAGGCGTCCGCCGAACGCGGCGACCAGCTCGCCGTACGTATCCAGGCGGTCGCTGCCATTGAGCGTGAGCGAGGCGATGCGCACGTGCTCGCCTTCCAGCGCTTCCCAGTTGGCCGGCGGGCCGCTGAGCATGCGCACCGGCACCGGCTGGCCACTGGCAAGCCGCTCGATGCTGCTGGCGTCCACGGTGGTCAGGCTCGCCTCGCCACCTGCCGAAACCTCGCGCACGGTGCCGACGATGCGCACGCGGTCGCCCACCGCCAGCTCGGCATTGCCGGCCCCGGTGACGAACAGGCCATGCGAGCGCCGCGGTTCGAACCCGGGCTGCTGCACGAACAGGCCGGCCAGCCCCGCGCGCGTATCGGCGGTGACGATTGCTTCCACCTCCACCACGCGACCGTCGTACGGGCTGCGGCTGTCTTCGCCCTGCACGTCGGCAATCGAGAGCCGCTGCGCGGCACCATCGGCGGCGCTGCACAGCAACGGGGCCAACAGACCAACCAAACCGAGCACAACCAGCGGGCGAGGCGACATCGAACGACTCCAGTGAGTGGATCAAACGCAAACGCCGCCCGGAAAGGCGGCGCGTGATAACGAAAAAGCGCGGAAACAGGCTAGCAAACGATGGTCAATGACCGCCAGGCACATACGCTGCGCAACCGTGATGCGGCTAACGCGTGCACTGATGCAGTGCTGTAGCGCCTAGGTCACCTCTGCACGCGAGGCGTTCGATCGGGCGCGCAACGCAGCCAATGCGCGGTACCAGGCGGGAATCGCAGACCCATCCTCCTCCGCCGACTCGCCGAGCCCTTACTTGAGGTTGCCCAGCATCCAATCGACAGTGGCGCGCACCTGCTCTTCGGTCAGCGCCGGGTTGCCGCCCTTGGGAGGCATGATGCCGCCATCCGGACCGGTGTAGCCCTCGATCGCGTGCTTGTACAAGGTGTCCTTGCCCTGTGCGATGCGTGCATCCCAATGCGAATGGTCCAGCGTGGGCGCCTTGCCGACACCGGTGGTGTGGCAGGCGGTGCACAGGTTGTTGAAGATGGTCTTGCCGTCGGTCGTACCGCCGTAAGCAGACTGCGAGGCGGCCTTGGCCAGCGCCGCGGCCTGGGCTGCGGCCTGCGCGGACGCGCCAGTGGCGCCGGCATACACCGCACCGGCAGGCGCAATGCGTTGCTGCACACGTTTTGCGGCGGTAGGCGAGACTTCGTCGGGGATAGCGCGTTGCAAATACGCTGCCAGGGCGATCAGGCCCAGGGTGATCACCACGAGTAAACCGATCACCATCGAGAATTTTTTCAGGAACTCGAGGTCGTAATTCCGCACGCGCTCACCCCTGGCTGTTGGTCGAAGACCTCTGCTAGCGCCGGAGTATAGAGCACACTTTGCGCCAGTCTGACCAGCCTGTATGACAGTTTTCGCAGCGATGGGCGCTGCGCGCCCGGTGGGCGGATGCTTCTGTCCACGGGCACGCTCGCCCCGGCTGGCCAATTGCCGCAGCGCCGCATGCCGCGCATTGGTCTCCGTTGTGGGAATTGCGTATCATTCCCAACAACCACGGTGGCGCGGTTCTCGCCTCGCCGGTCCCGTCCTTGAGGAGTCGCCGCGATGAAATCCTTCCTGCTGTCCTGCCTGGCCTTGGCCAGCATCAGCCTGTCTGCCCAGGCCCACGAAATCTGGATCGAGCGCGACGGCAGCGGCCCGGTGCGCATCTTCTTCGGCGAACCGGCGCAGGACGCGCTGGACCACGGCGAAGACGAGATCAAGCGCGTGGTCAAGCCGAACGTGTTCGGCACTGCCGGCAAGGCCGGCCCGCTGCAGCGCGGGACCGAGTTCCTGACCGCGCCGCTGGCCGGCAGCGGCGATGCGTGGTTGAGCGACGACAGCGTGTTCGAGCCGTGGAAGGGGGAAGCCGGCGGCTTCGAGACGGTGAGCTATTACGCACGCGCCGGCCGTGCCACACCGGCTGCAAAGCTCGATTTCGAGCTGGTTCCCACCGCTGCCAATCGCAATACGCTGACCGTGCTTTATCGCAACAAGCCGCTGCCCAAGGTGGAAGTGACGGTGATCGACCCGCAAAAGTGGCAGAAGACGCTGACCTCCGATGCCAAGGGCCAGGTGACGCTGCCCACGCTGCGCGCCGGCCGTCACATCCTGGTGGCCACCCACAAGGAACCGGTGAAGCGCGAGATCGCCGGCAAGCAGGTGTCGATGGTGCATCACATCAGCACGCTGACGTTCCTGGCCGAGTAAGCGTGGTCGGCACATCTCCCGCGCACTCATGGAACGGGCGCTGCCGCTGCGCGGTGGCGACGCCGGGCTTGCGCGTCCGATGCCACACGCGGGAACCACTAGCGGTTGCCGGCCCACCCGGCTGGGCAACGTTGCGTTGCGGTATGGCGGTTGCCCCACGTCCATCGCGCGCGGTGGCGTGATGTCCAGCGCCTCGCCCCTGCCGCTTGCCTGGTTCAGGCGCCCCTGGCTGGGCGTGCTTGCGCGCACGCTGGCAGCCATCTTCGGTGGCTACGCGCTGGCCAGCGCCACCAATCTGTTGCTGGCGCTGGTGCTGCCGATGCCGCGCAGTGAAGCGGTATTGACCAGCATGCTGATCGGAATCGTGGTGTGCGCGTGTGCGCCGTTGTGGGCCTTCGCCACCGCCAGCGTGTGGCGTGCCTGGGCCGGCATCGCGGTGCCGGCGGCGTTGATGTTTGCGTTGGCCACGTGGCTGCAACGGAGCGCGGCATGAAGCAGGGCTTTCGCCAATCGATGGCGTGGCTGCACACCTGGACCGGGCTGCTGGTCGGCTGGGTCTTGCTGCTGATCTTCATGGGCGGCACGGCCAGTTATTACCGCGACGAAATCAGCCGCTGGATGCGCCCGGAACTGCCCACCACCACCGTGAGCACCGCCACCGCGCTGCGCAGTGCCGAGCAGTATCTGCAGACACACGCAGCCGATGCAGTGAGCTGGAACATCACCTTGCCGGATCCGCGCACTCCGGTGGTGAGCATGTACTGGCAGAATCCCGCGCCCGCCGACGGTAAACCGGCAGAGCGCCGGCAGATGTACGGCACCGCCATCATCGACCCGGCCACCGGCAAGGACATCGCCGCACGCGACACGCTGGGCGGCGAGTTCTTCTACCGGCTGCATTTCGACCTGCATTACGTGCCGGTGATGTGGGCGCGCTACATCGTGGGGTTCTGCGCGATGTTCATGTTGGTGGCGATCATCAGCGGGGTGATCACGCACAAGAAAATCTTCAAGGATTTCTTCACCTTCCGCCCCGGCAAGGGGCTACGGTCGTGGCTGGATTTCCACAACGTCAGCGCGGTGACCGCGCTGCCGTACCACGCGATGATTACCTACACCGGCATCGTGACCTTGATGTTCATGTACCTGCCGTGGGGCATCAAGGCGCGCTATGCCGGCGATGAGATGCGCTTCTACGACGAGGCGGCCAACCGGGTGGCCGATACGCGCAAGGCCGCCGGTGTACCGGCGCACATGCTGCCGCTGGAGCAGTTCGTGGCACGTGCGCGCAGCGACTGGCGTGGTGGCCAGGTGAGCAATGTGGCGGTGTCACTGCCCAACGATGCGCACGCTGCCGTCGGGGTGAGCCAGTTGGCCGACAACCTTTCCACCGACGTGCCCTCCATCCTGTTCGATGCAGTGAGCGGCGAGCGCCTGCAACGCAGCGGGCCGCCGGGCGGTGCCAGTCAGACGCGCGGGGTGATGGTGGGCCTGCATCTGGCCCATTTCGCCGGGCCATGGCTGCGCGCGCTGTTTTTCGGCTCCGGCCTGCTGGGCTGCCTGATGGTGGCCAGCGGCGTGGTGATGTGGGCAGTGAAAGAACGCCCCAAGCATCTGAAAGCCGGGCGAATCGGTTTCGGACTGCGCCTGGTGGATGCACTCAATATCGGCACCGTGGCCGGTTTGCCGATCGCCTTTGCCAGCTTCTTCTGGGCCAACCGCGTGTTGCCGGTCGGCCTGGATGCACGTGCAGCGATGGAGGCCAATGTGTTTTTTGCTGCGTGGGCCACGGCATTGCTGGCCGCATTCGTGTGGCCGCGGCGTGCGATGTGGAGCTGGCAGCTCTATCTGGGCGCGGCGTTGTTCGCGCTGGTGCCGGTGCTCAACGCGATCACCACCGATGCGCATCTGGGCGTGACGCTGCCGGCCGGGCAATGGGCACTGGCCGGTGTGGATCTGGTGTGCCTGTTCCTGGGCCTTAGCCTAGGCATTGCCGCCTTTCGCCTGCAGCGTTGGAAAGCGCCGCAGCCGGCTTCGGCACGACGCGCGCGCGCTGCGGCTGCCGCAACGCCCGTGCCGCACACCGCGCCGATCCAGGAAAGCGCATGAGCGTGTTGCTGTTGCTGGCGCTGAATTTTTCCGGCTTTGCTGCGCTATGCCTGGCGATGGACAAGCATCAACTGGAACTTCGCGGCCGCCTGCTGGGCACTGCACGGTCGCGCCAACTGCGTGTGCTGGGTTGGTTGCTGCTGTGTGTCACCTTCGCGTTGGCGGTGCATGCGCAGGGCTGGGGCATCGGCGCAGTGCTGTGGCTGGGCACGTTGACCGCCAGTGCGGCGGTGTTGTCGCTGTGGCTGCTGCCGTACCGGCGCGGCGCGATCGTACCGGCCGCAGTGGCTGCACCGGTGCTTGCGGGTGTGGTGCAGGTGCTGAGTGGTTGAAGGTGGTTCGCGGCTGATCAGAGGTCTACTGCATGCGTTTGCATGCCGACCCGGCGGCAACGAACAGCATGAAGCACACGCGTGACCGGCCGACGGAATCGCCGAGCTAAACTGTCGGCGGATCGCCCCAACTGCGGCCATCGCGCGGCAGGCGGCCATCGTCAAGCACCTGCAGCACGCGCTCAGGCTGCAGCATGTCCAGAAACAGCACCACGTTGACGCCTTCCGGCCGCGCCATGCTGGGGAAGATCGCGCCGGGAATCTCTGCTTCGCGCAACAGGTCGCCGAGCACCCAGCTCACCGGTTCGATCTTGTTGACCAGCGCCTTGCGCCAGTCGTCGGCCCAGTCGGCCCACACCGCATCCCAGCTGGCATCGAGCAAACGCAGATCGGCCAGCGCCGGAAGATCGGCGGCGTAGCTGACCAGCGTCAACGGTGGCAGGAACGGGGCAGCCTGGGCATATTCGGCCGCGGCGGTTTCCAGTTGCAGCGACAGATAGAGCGCCGGCTGGCCGAAGCGATTGAAGCGCCCACCCGAGCGCGCCGCACCGGCACCGCTCAGCGGTTCGGCGGCCCAGCGCGGGGTAAAGGCGCGATAGAGCGTGCAGTGCGCCGGGGCGCTCAGCTTCAACCGGCGGCCCCTGCGGCGACCGTGCGCAGATAGGTCAGCGCATCGTCGGTGCGCCCCTGCTTGACCACTTCCAGCAAGGTGGCGAACTCGAACGCGGGGATCGGCGTGTTCTTGAGGTGGAACACCACCTGGCGCTCGTCCGGTTGCACCTGCGCCATCGCCACCAGCAGCCGCGACAGATTGCGCAGCAGGTCCTGCACGCGCGGGCTTTCAGGGTGCACGCGCAGGCTGTTGCGATGCACGCCGGCCAGGTCGGCCAGTTCCTGTTGCGAAAGATCCAGCAGACCGGCCATGGCCGGCGGCGACAGGATGGTTCGGTCCGGCACGCGCAGGCGTTCGGTCAAGGCCAGGGGATTGAGAACGGCGACCATCGCACGGCTCCGGCAAGGTAGGTGCACAGTATATGCACAGTCAGCCGCATCCGGGAGGCACATCCATGCGCTCGGTCAGTGCACTGTCAGCTGCGCGCTTGCGCTGCCCCTACCGCGCGCAGACAGAAGCCGCAGATCGCTTCGACCAGTTGCTCGCCCTGTTGCGGGTCGCCACGGCTGGGGGCGATCGGCCCCACCAGGGCCTCGGTAAACGCGCCAACGATGCAGGCAGCCGCGGCATCCAGCGACTGCTGCGGAAACTCCCCGGCCGCCACGCCTTCGGCAAGCAACTGGCGAAACACCTCACCGAACAGGCGGCGGCCGCGGATGCGCTCGGCGTCGACCTCGCTCTCCACCGGCTCGGCGATGAAGGCGTATGCCAATGCCGGGCCGGCCAGCGCCCGCCGTACGAAAGTGGCGATCGCGTTACGCAGGCGCTCGGCTGCGCTGGCCTGGGTAGCCGCAATGGCACGCAGGATGGCCATCTCGCGCTGTACCGCTTCGTTTAGAACTTCCACGAAAAGTTCGGCTTTCGACGGGAAATGTCGATAAATCTGCCCGGTTGATACGCCCGCCGCCGCGGCCACCGCGGTGACCGGTGCATTGCGGTAACCGCCTTCGGCGATCAGGACGCGGGCGGCGTGCAGGATCCGTTCGCGATTGCCGGCCAGGCGTTCTTCCATCAGGGCGGAGCGTCGATAAGCCATGGTGTGATTCTTGGTTCAATAGTTGAATTTTAGTTCACTTTTTTGTTGCGGACCGCTAGTCTGGCCGCATCCGCCGCGCGGCCCGCCCGCTCCCACCCGGCACATCCCGATCCCTGTGGAGTTGTTGCATGCATGTGCCGTCCTTGAACTTCGAGCTTGGCGAAGAGATCGACCTGCTGCGCGAAAGCGTGGCCGCCTTCGCCAGCCACCATATCGCTCCGCTGGCCGCGGCAGCCGACCACGATAACGTGTTCCCCGCCCAGCTATGGCGCCTGCTCGGCGAACAAGGGCTGCTCGGCCTGACCGTAGAAGACGCGTACGGCGGCAGCGGCATGGGCTATCTGGCGCATGTGGTGGCGATGGAAGAAATCTCCCGCGCTGGCGGTGCGATCGGGCTGTCGTATGGCGCGCATTCCAATCTGTGTCTGAACCAGTTGCGCAAGAACGCCAGCCACGAGCAGAAGCAACGCTACCTGCCCAAGCTGTGCAGTGGCGAGCATGTGGGCGCGCTGGCGATGAGCGAAGCCGGCTCCGGTTCGGACGTGGTGTCGATGAAGCTGCGCGCCGATGCGCGCGGCGACCGCTTTGTGCTCAACGGCAGCAAGATGTGGATCACCAACGGCCCGGATGCCGACGTGCTGGTGGTGTACGCCAAGACCGACCCGGACGCCGGCGCGCGCGGCATCACCGCCTTTATCGTCGAGAAGGGCATGCCGGGCTTTTCCACGGCGCAGAAGCTCGACAAGCTAGGCATGCGCGGCTCCAACACCTGCGAGCTGGTGTTCACCGATTGCGAAGTACCGGCGGAAAACGTGCTGGGCACGCTCAACGGCGGCGTGCGTGTGCTGATGTCCGGGCTGGATTTCGAACGCGTGGTGCTGGCCGGCGGGCCGCTCGGGCTGATGGCCGCAGCAATGGACGTGGTGCTGCCGTACGTGCACGAGCGCAAGCAGTTCGGCGAGCCGATCGGCACCTTCCAGTTGATGCAGGCCAAGCTGGCCGACATGTACGTGGGGCTCAATGCCTGCCGCGCGTATGTGTATGCAGTGGCGCGCGCCTGCGATGCCGGGCGTACCACCCGCCAGGACGCAGCCGGCGCCATCCTGTATGCCGCCGAGAAGGCAACCTGGCTGACCGGCCAGGCCATCCAGGTGCTGGGTGGCAATGGCTACATCAACGAGTACCCCACCGGACGCCTGTGGCGCGATGCCAAGTTGTACGAGATTGGCGCGGGCACCTCGGAAATCCGGCGCATGCTGATCGGTCGCGAGTTGTTCGAACGCACCGCCTGACGGAGCCACCATGAGCGTGATCGATAGCCAGCTGCAGGTCAGCGGCGAGACTTTCCAACACAACGCCGCCGCGATGCGCGCGGTGATCGACGACCTGCGCCACACCCTCGCCCGGACCGCGCGTGGCGGCAGCGACGCCGCACGCGCCAAGCACACCGCACGCGGCAAGCTGCTGGCGCGCGAGCGCATCGATGCCTTGCTGGATCCGGGCAGCCCATTGCTGGAACTCGCCCCCCTGGCCGCCCATGGCATGTACGACGACCAGGTCCCGTGCGCGGGCGTGGTGGCCGGCATTGGCCGCGTGTCCGGCGTGGAATGCGTGATCGTGGCCAACGACGCCACCGTCAAGGGCGGCACCTATTACCCGATGACGGTGAAAAAGCACTTGCGCGCGCAGGAGATCGCGCAGCAAAACCGGTTGCCGTGCATCTATCTGGTCGATTCCGGCGGCGCATTCCTGCCGTTGCAGGACGAAGTGTTTCCGGACCGCGACCACTTCGGGCGCATCTTCTACAACCAGGCCAACCTGTCGGCCAACGGCATCCCACAGATTGCCTGCGTAATGGGCTCGTGCACCGCTGGCGGCGCCTATGTGCCGGCAATGAGCGATGAAACGGTGATCGTGCGCGAGCAAGGCACCATCTTCCTGGGTGGCCCGCCGCTGGTGAAGGCCGCCACCGGCGAAGAAGTCAGTGCCGAAGACCTGGGCGGCGCCGATGTGCATACGCGCATTTCCGGCGTGGCCGATCACTTTGCCGACAACGATCTGCAGGCGCTGGCGCGCGTGCGCGCCATCATCGCGCAGCTCAACTGGCGCAAACCTGCCGCATCGCTGGCGCTGCAGGCACCGTTGCCGCCACGCTATGCCGCCGACGAACTATATGGCGTGATTCCTGCAGATACGCGCAAGCCGTTCGATGTGCGCGAAGTGATCGCGCGCATCGTCGACGATTCGCGCCTGGATGAATTCAAACCGCGCTATGGCAGCACGCTGGTGACGGGGTTTGCGCACCTGCATGGCTACCCGGTCGGCATCATTGCCAACAACGGCATTCTGTTTTCCGAGTCCGCGCTCAAGGGCGCGCACTTCATCGAGCTGTGCACGCAGCGCGGCATTCCGCTGGTCTTCCTGCAGAACATCACCGGCTTCATGGTCGGGCGCAAATACGAACATGGCGGCATCGCCAAGGACGGCGCCAAGTTGGTGATGGCGGTGGCCTGCGCCAAGGTGCCCAAGTTCACCGTGGTGATCGGCGGCTCGTTCGGTGCGGGCAACTACGGCATGTGCGGGCGCGCGTATTCGCCGAACTTCTTGTGGATGTGGCCGAATGCGCGCATCGGCGTGATGGGTGGCGAGCAGGCGGCCAGCGTGCTGGCCACGGTGCGTCGCGACGGTATCGAGGCCAAGGGCGGTGCATGGTCGGGCGAAGACGAGGATACGTTCAAGGCGCCGATCCGCGCGCAGTTCGAGCAGCAAGGCCATCCGTATTACGCCAGTGCTCGGCTCTGGGACGATGGCATCATCGATCCGGCCGATACGCGCCGCGTGCTGGGCCTGGGATTGTCGGCGGCCTTGAACGCGCCGATCGAACCCACGCGCTTTGGCGTGTTTCGTATGTGAGTGAGGGGGAGCATTGCAGCCGCGGTTCTGCGTGCTGCGGCACCCGATGCTGGTGTGCAGGCTGGGAGTGAGGTTGTGTGTATGCGTGCCGGCAATCGTCGACGTTTGCGCAGGTGGCTTGCAGCAACACAGCGCCGTGTGACAACAAACCTGCTTGCGCTCGATGCCGGTGTGCAACAGGCAAGCCGTTTATCTTCGTAAGACGACCCGCCGCTACGGCGACGTGCAGAGACTGATCCGATGACCCAGCGCGACCCTATCGCCGCAGCAACGCAAGCGCCCTTCGACAAGATCCTGATCGCCAATCGCGGCGAGATCGCCTGCCGGGTCATCGCCACCTGCCGCACCCTGGGCATTGCGACGGTGGCGGTGTATTCGGATGCAGACCGCAATGCACGGCATGTGCGCCTGGCGGACGAGGCGGTGCACATCGGCGCCGCGCCCGCGCAGCAGAGCTATCTGCGGGGCGAAGCAATCCTGCAAGCGGCACGCGCCACCGGTGCGCAGGCGATCCATCCCGGTTATGGGTTCCTGTCGGAAAACGCGGCATTTGCCGAGGCTTGCGCACACGCTGGCATCGTCTTCATCGGCCCGCCGGCAGCGGCGATCCGCGCGATGGGCGACAAGAGTGCGGCCAAGGCACTGATGCAACGGGCCGGCGTGCCGCTGACACCGGGCTACCACGGCGACGAGCAGGCACCGGCATTCCTGCGTGCGCAAGCCGACGCCATCGGCTACCCGGTGTTGATCAAGGCCAGTGCCGGCGGCGGCGGCAAGGGCATGCGTCGGGTGGATACCAGCGCAGCGTTCGAAGACGCGTTGGCGAGCTGCCAGCGTGAAGCGCAGTCGGCATTCGGCAATGCGCACGTGCTGGTGGAGAAATATGTCCAGCGGCCGCGGCATATCGAAATCCAGGTGTTCGGCGATACGCATGGCGAGGTGGTGTACCTGTTCGAACGCGACTGCTCGGTGCAGCGCCGCCACCAGAAGGTGCTGGAAGAAGCGCCCGCACCGGGCATGAGCGAAGCCAGGCGCGCGGCGATGGGCAAGGCGGCGGTAGATGCGGCACAGGCGGTGGGCTACGTCGGTGCCGGCACGGTGGAATTCATCGCCGGCCCGGACGGCGATTTCTATTTCATGGAAATGAATACCCGTCTGCAGGTGGAGCACCCGGTGACCGAATTGATCACCGGCACCGACCTGGTCGAGTGGCAATTGCGGGTTGCCGCTGGCGCGCGCTTGCCGCGCAGGCAGCACGAGCTGCGCATCCACGGGCATGCACTGGAAGCGCGCCTGTACGCCGAAGATGCCGAGCGCGGTTTTCTGCCGTCCACCGGCACGCTGCGTCAGTTGCAGATGCCTGCTGCCAGCGCGCATGTGCGCGTCGATGCAGGCGTGGAGCAAGGCGACACCATCAGCCCGTACTACGACCCGATGATCGCCAAGCTGATCGTCTGGGATACCGATCGCACGGCTGCATTGGCCCGCATGCGTGCGGCATTGGCGCAATTCCACGCAGTAGGGGTCACCACCAACAGTGCATTTCTGTCGCGCCTGATCGCGACCGATTCGTTCGCATCGGCGAATCTGGACACCGCCTTGATCGAGCGCGAACACGCCGTGCTGTTTCCAGAGGCGCGCAGCCCCGACAACGCCTGGTGGTGCCTGGCAGCGGTGTTGATTGCCGATGCATTGCCGCCAGCGGCCGTTGATCCGGCCGATCCGCATTCGCCGTGGCAGCACGCGGACGGCTGGCGCATCGGTGCGCATGCAGCGCAGCGCATCGTCCTGGAAGCAAACGGCGAGCGCCGCCAGCTCGCTGTGCGCCCGGATGCCGATGGCTGGCAAGTCACCGACGCAGGCCAGACGCATGCCGTGCGCTACCACCGGCAAGAGACGGGCGTGCGCGTGGAGATGGACGGCCGGCAATGGCGTGCACAGGTGTTGCGCGACGGCGCCACGCTGACCCTGATCGGGGCCACGCAGCGGGCCGTCTTCCGTCACCACGATGCACTGGCAGAAGCCGACCAGCCCACCCACGACACCGGCGGACTGACCGCACCGATGCCCGGCCGCATCGTGTCCCTGCCCGCAGCAGTGGGCCAGCCGGTCGCCCGTGGGCAGGCACTGGTGGTGCTGGAAGCGATGAAAATGGAGCACACCCTGCACGCGCCCAGCGATGGCACCGTGCAGGCGTACCTGGTGGCCGAAGGCGACCTGGTGAACGACGGTGCGGCGCTGGTGGAATTTGTGTCCGCGTCTGCGTAGCGGCGCATGGCAGGGTGACCAACGGCACGTTCGCCTGCGCGCACGCTGCCGCTAGCGTGGCAAATCGGCCGGCCCGGCCGCCTTGCCACCGGAGTTCCCATGCAACGCCTGCTTCTTGTTTCCAGCATGCTGCTCGCGCTGTCTGCGTGCAGCGACAAACCTGCGCCCGCTCCCGAGAAAGCGGCAGCACCTGCACCGGCGGCAGCAGCGCCCGCAGCGCCGCCTGGGCTGATCACCCGCGATGCGCTGTTCGGCAATCCCGAGCGGGCCAATGTCAGCATCAGTCCGGACGGCAAGTACCTCAGCTGGGTGGCGCCGCTGGCGGGTGTGCTCAATGTCTGGGTTGCGCCGGTGGATGCGCCCGACCAGGCGCGTGCGATCACCAAGGACACCGCACGCGGCATTCGCAATTACTTCTGGACCTATCAACCCAATACCTTGCTGTATCTGCGCGACAACGGCGGCGATGAAGATTTCCACCTGTTTTCGGTCAATTTGGCTGACGGCAGCAACAAGGATCTCACTCCGTTCAAGAAGACCAATGCCGAGGTGTATCGGGTCAGCGCACAACATCCCGAATCGATCATGGTCGGCATGAACGACCGCGATGCCAAGTGGCACGACCTGTACCGCGTGGACCTGGCCTCCGGCAAGCGCACGCTGGTGCAGAAGAACACCGACAGCCTGGATGCATACCTGCTCGATGGCGACTACCAGCTGCGCTACGCCACGCGCGCGACAGACGATGCCGGCAGGGAGTTGCTGGTGCCCGATGGCAACCGCTGGAAGAGCGTGGACCGCATTCCGTTCGAGGACGTCACCAATACCGCGCCGGAAGGCCTGACCGAGGATGGCAAGACGCTGTACATGCAGGATTCGCGCAACCGCGATACTGCAGCGCTGTATGCCATCGATACGGCCAGCAACACACGCACGCTGCTGTTCGAAAACCCGCGCGCCGACGTCGGCGCCACCTTGAACGACCCCAAGACCGGGGCGGTGCAGGCGGTGTCCACCGACTACCTGCGCGAAGAATGGAAGCCGCTGGACAACGGCATTGCCGCGGATCTGCAGAAACTCAAATCCCTTGGCGGCGGCGATGCCAGCGTGGCCGCGCGCACGCTCGACGACCGCATCTGGATCGTGGGCTATTCCGCGGCAGAAACCCCGCTCACGTACTACCGCTACGATCGCGCCGATGGCGGCAAGCTGACCAAGCTGTTCTCCGCACGGCCCGCACTGGAGGGCAAGCCGCTGGTGCCGATGTGGCCACAGGAGCTGACCGCACGCGACGGCCTCAAGCTGATCAGCTACCTCACCCTGCCGGCCGAAGCCGATGCCAACCACGACGGCAAGGCCGACAAGCCGGTGCCGTTGGTGCTGTTCGTGCACGGCGGCCCGTGGGCGCGCGACAGCTACGGCTACGGGCCGTACGAGCAATGGTTGGCCAACCGCGGCTATGCGGTGTTGTCGGTGAACTTCCGTGGCTCCACCGGGTTCGGCAAGGCATTCACCAACGCCGGCAATGGCGAGTGGGCCGGCAAGATGCACGAGGACCTGCTCGACGCGGTGCAATGGGCGGTCAAGCAAGGCGTCACCAAACCGGACGAGGTCGCCATCATGGGCGGCAGCTACGGCGGCTATGCCACGCTGGTCGGCATGACGTTTACCCCGGACGCCTTCAAATGCGGCGTGGATATCGTGGGCCCGGCCAATCTCAACACCTTGCTCGGCACCGTGCCGCCCTACTGGGCCAGCTTCTACAAGCAGCTGACCCGGCGCATGGGCGACCCCGCCACTGAAGCCGGCAAGCAGTGGCTGACCGACCGCTCTCCGCTGACCCATGTCGACAAGATCAGCAAGCCGCTGTTGATCGGCCAGGGCGCCAACGACCCGCGCGTCAAGCAGGCCGAAAGCGACCAGATCGTCAACGCAATGAAGGCCAAGAACATTCCGGTCACCTACGTGCTGTTCCCCGACGAAGGCCACGGCTTCCGCCGCCCGGAAAACAGCAAGGCCTTCAACGCCGTGACCGAAAGCTTCCTGAGCCAGTGCCTGGGCGGCCGCGTGCAACCGATCGGTGCGGACCTGGAAGGCTCCAGCATCACCGTCCCGGAAGGCGCCGACAAGATCAACGGCCTGAGCGAGGCCTTGAAGACGCATACGCAGGCGATTCGGAAGTAAGCCTGCGCGGGACTTGCTTTAGCCGGGAAACGAAAGCCGACGGCACTCTGCCGTCGGCCTTCGCAGGTGCTACGCAACACCGGAGCGCGGCTCGGATTGTCAGTAAGCGGCGCCAGATACCGGCGGGTAAACCGGGTGTATCAAGGGCAGCTACCAATACGTCAACGGCACACGCTCGGACATAGCGAGAAAGCGAGCAAACTGACCTCACGCGATTGTCCGATACGTCTCAAGTCGCTGCGGACCAAATCGCACCCATAGGATCCAGCTCTGCCGTCACCATGGTCGTGGCGCGCCAGCCAAAGCCGCATACGGCGAGAACGCCTTGCGAAGTCGGGTCCAAACCAAGCGCGCGCTCAAGATGTTTTTCGTTCACCGCACCGGTGATAAACGCCCCCAAACCGAGGTCGGTTGCCGCCAGATACAGCGTCTGCGACAAGTGCCCGGCTTCCAACGCAACCACGCGATACCCTTTGGCATGCTGCCTGTATTTCCAGAAGGTTCGATCAAAGCGCGGCACCAAGGCAACCAGTACATGCGCGTCTGCGAACCAGTGTTGCTGTCCTACAGCCTGCATGACGAAGTCATCGGAGCACTCAAGACCTGACATACGCTCTAAGGCGTGACTATCTGCACGATAGTGGTAGACGCCAGATTCCAGATCTTGGACGTTCCTCACCAAAATGTATGCCTCGATAGGATGCAAGCCACCACCGGAAGGCACATTCTTTTTAAGAAAAACCAGGTCATCGCCCACCTTTACCTTGGCATGAGCAGCGAACACCCGCTGCAACATGTGGGCGAACGTCGGTAGAGGAACGGGTCTGCTCTGATCGAAATTACGACAAGTGACACGCCGTCCCAGCAGGTCATCGAAATCGTTTGCGACCATGGGCGGCAGGCCGATGAGTGTTCGACGGTCATTTGCCGGCAACACTTCCGGAGGCGCAGGCCCCAAGACACGCCGCATTGCCACCGCTGTATCGGTGCCAGAATCCCGGGTGTTCTTGACCGCATCTACCCCATCCCATCGCGTAAATGCGTGCAGCACCGCGGCAAGCGGATGCCAGTGCGAGGCCCTCAGACGCGAATCGGCTTTAGCAAACCTGCTGCCTTGCGTTTGTTCCTCCAGCACCAGGCCCTGCGCGATCAAGCCGTCAAGCGCTTCACTCTCGTATGGCAAGCGGGTCGTCCAGTGCGAGGGACTAAGCTCACCCAGCAACGCCCGCTGAGCTTCTGACACGGCCACCGGGGCGTCGAGATGCGGCGCGAGCGCAAACCACTGCATCGAATGGTCCAGCCCATTGCCGCCTCGTAGAAGACTGTCCAATGTGTAAGACACGGTCTCACGTGGCTCCAGCACGACAATTGCGCAACGCTTGACCAGCATCATCTTCTCCAGCGATCTGAGGTACACCGTGTGCAGATATTTCTGCTCCAGGAATAACGCCCCGCCGTTGCCTAACTTGAGCCAATGCCTGATACCGCTCAAGCCAGCCCCGTTAGAGCCGCTATGTGTTACTTCATCCCACTGAAGTGCCAGCGATGCCAATGCTGAAGCTTGAACCTGCTGTTGCAAGCAACCTGATCGATCTACTGTCTACCGATGATGCCTTTCGTGCATTATTCGTCTCAGACACATTAGAGGCACTACGACAGGTTGGGCACATCGCCGCACCTGGCGACGACATCGAGGCATTCGTTCGCGATTGCGCATGCAATATCCAGTTGGCAGATAAGGATGTAATCGCAGGTGCGCGTGAGCAGATCAACACCATGCTGACGTCTGGGACCTCACACATCGTCCCTCAGCTGGATGCCGGTTACAACGGCGATAGGACGCTCAAATAAAGAACAGCTTTTTGGCACGCTGCAGGTTTACCCCTGCGTCTCTGCTATCCACGAATCTTCTGCTGTTCTCAGATCCACCAGATTGAGCGGCTGCAGACAGTATCCGCATTCGATCTCCGCGTAAGCCAAACCTCGATGCTGGCGGATCCAGTCGTGTTGAATCCGCGCATCTGCGTCACGCTGTCCAAGTTGGGCAGCGCGCATTGCCGTTGCCCTTGTCTGAAATCGCGACATCGAATCCAGATAGGGACTGAGCATGCGGAATGCATCGTCTGGCCGCTGCTCGGCTAATAGAATTTCCGCATCGACAACCGCACCCAGTTCCACCACCAAGCGGTTGGCGTAGGCCAGTGGCGCCACCTTGACCTGCTGCCGGACCCTAGCGGCACCTTGGGTATCGCCGGCGCGGGCCATGATGAGCGCGGCAGCCAATGCGGTGGACAGGTTGTCGATCCTATCGATTGGGACATCTGCGCCTAAATCCCGCAATGCCAACCTTGCCCCCTCTTCGGCGACCTTCGCGGCTTTTGGTCGCTGCCCGGAGGCAAGCAACGCAGTTGCTAGCGGGACGTAATAGTTGATCCGATCAGTTCCTCTCCTGTTCAATCCTGCGCTCAGTCCGACTTGGGCATGCGCGACCGCCGCGTGCAGATCCCCTTCATCAAGAGCGATAGTGGTTCGCGTGATATCGGCATGGAAATTCGTCTTGTCGACTCGAGCAAGCGCATCGCGTGCGCCCGAGTAGTCACGCTTCGCAGCCGCGACAGCAGCCTGACGCAGCAGCGCGCCATTCCATCCTGATCCGACCGCCTTTCTCACTGCCTGATCGGCTTGGTCGTATTGACCAAGAGCCAGCAAGATACGCCCATACATATCGAGCGATACGCTGGAAAGATCGTACTTCCCCTGCGCCGAAGCACGCGCGTACGGCAGAGCGTCAGCGAACCGATTAGCGACGAACAAGTCCATCGCTGCGTTCGCTTGGGCAGGTGCATAGTCGGGATACAACTCCGCCATCTGTATCCAGGAATCGGCCGCCTGCGCTGGATCGAGAATCTGCACGCCCCAGCTTTTTACGTAAAGCGCCTCGCGCGGGGGGAGCCTGGACTTGAATTGCTCAGCAACCCTAAGCGTTTCGGTCGCCTTCTTGTAATCGACATTGGCAAAATGGGCGCGCACTTGACCAAGCCAGGCCAGCGCAAAGTGCGGATCGATATCGACTGCTTTCTGGAAGAAATCCAAAGCAGCACCGTATTTCCCTTCCGAGTATCGTTGTTGTCCCAATGCATAAGCGCGCAACGCATCGAGACTAGATGTGGTGACATCCGGCAAGGCAGGACTGTTTTGTCGAATACTGTCACGGTTTTCGCCGAGCTGCGTCCTCAGTTCGCCCGTCACTGTATCAACAGCAGAAAGAATCGACGGATTTGAGCCGAATGCGGTACTTACAGCAACAGTCTGCTGAGTTTTCGGGTCGACCACTTCCACGACGAAACGTGTGCGCCCCCCAACGTAACCCACGGAAGGAAGTAACACCGCTCTCGCACCGGTGCGTAATGCGACATCCGACGCGTTCTTGCGGTCCAGCGGATCTTTGGTGGGATCTTTGCGCATCAGTGCTAACAGTTTCAGTGTTCTGTCTTCACTGAGAACGTTGACGTATCGCGATTGCTCCAGGCTGATCCGAAATGCCTGATCGAGTGCTCCGTCCAGCATCACGTCATTGGTGAGGTTGCGGACCGTCCCGACAACCACCCAGTCGCGTTCTGCAAACGCGAGCGCTGGTTGCGGCCGTGCAAAGAGCCAGATTGCGAAACCAATCCCCAGCACCACCCCCACCTCAGCCACCAACGCGGCCGGCCTGCGCCACAGCGGCACATCGCGCCAGGCTTTTGCCGAGTTCTTCGGCATGCGCAGGGGAGTCAGGCCGACTTCGCCGACTTCGTAGATCTCCATCGCGGTGGGCATGCCTTTGAAGCGCCAGCGCCCGTGCGATTTCCACAATAACCGGTCGGCCCGGTTGCCGAGTTCGCGTGCGGCGCGATGGGTCAACGACTCGGCTACCGCCGAGAGCAAGATCTGCCCCGGCCGTGCCATCGACATCAGGCGTGCGGCGGTGGGCTTGGCCAGCCCTTCGACTTCCAGCGGCTTGGCGCCGATGCTGATCGCTTCGTCGCTATTGCGCCAGGTCAGCACTTCGCCCACATGCAGGCCCTGACGTGCGCAGAGCGTGAGCGCATGCGCATCGCCCATCGTCTTGAGCCCGCGCGCGTAATCCAGCGCGAAACCCAGGCCATCGATGGGGCGGTCGAACAGCAGCAGCAGCCCGTCGGAACGATCGATCAGGCGGCCGCGCCAGTGCTGCTGCAGCTTGACCACCAGGCGGTCGTGCTCGCGGAACAAGGCGGCTGCGGCGTTGTCGCCGATACGTTCGACCAGCGCGGTCGAATCGCAGAGATCGGTCAACAGCAAGGTGCGCAGCCGCGGCGCCTGGATCGCTTCCGACGACGCGTCCTTGCGTGCGTGGGTACGGCTGCTCATCGCTCAGCGGTGACCGGTGGCAGGCGGTTGATCCAGGGCCAGCGTCTCCTGCATGCACAGCACATTGCCGCCCTGCCGCTTGGCCTCGTACAAGGCGCTGTCGGCGAGCGTGTACCAGTCGTTCCAGGCCGCGTCCGCGTCGATCATGCACGAGCCTACGCTGACCGAGCAGCCTTGTTCGCCCTGGCCGTTGCACAGCCGCGCTTCCACCGCGCGCACGATGCATTCGCCGATGTGGTGCACCAGCTCGCTGGTGCCTTGCGCGACGAGCACGCAGAATTCATCGCCGCCGAGACGGCAGGCCAGGTCGCCTTCGGCGATCACCGAACGCAGGGCATGGGCCACGTTCTGCAGCACGCGGTCGCCTGCCAGGTGACCGAACTCGTCGTTGATGCGCTTGAAACGGTCGCAGTCGATCAGGATCAGGCCCACACCCGGCATGTGGCCGGCCCGCCGGCATTCCTGCAGATGCAACGCCAGCCCGCGCCGGTTGTGCAGGCCGGTGAGCTCGTCGGTCCGGCTCAGTTCTTCGGTGTGGTTGAGCTGGTGCGAGGTGACGTAGAGGTTGTCCAGCGCCGCTTCCAGATCGTGGTTGCGGCGGCGCAGCTGGCGGATCAGCAATTGTTCGTTGTTGACCACCCGCACGATGGAGCGGCGCAGGAAGTGCGCCACCATCGAGGGGTCCTGGTCGACCAGACGCTGGAAATCCTCGTGTGCCAGCTCGATCAGACGGCTGTCGGTGGAGGCGCTGGCGCCGGCGCTGCGCGCGTGATCGCCGATCAGCAGGCCGAGCTCGCCGAAGAATTCTCCCGGGCCCAGATGCTTGAGCATCAGGTCCTCGCCGAAATCCAGGTCGATCTGGCCGCTGACAACGATGTACATCTGCGTGCCCACCGCACCGCGCTCGAACAGCGACTGGCCCGCGGACACCTCGCGCGAACGGCCGAAACGGGCGAAAAACGCCAGTTCCTCGGCAGTCATCAGCGCATGCAGCCCATCGGGGACCGTTTTGGCAACGTTCCCTGTCGGCTCGAGTGCGCCTGCGGTGTTGTGGCACGTCATCGGTTTTCCCTTAGGCCAGCCTGCACCATTAGCCCATGGACAAATCCTACAGGACCCCCTTGTTCAGCACCAGATCACACTATTTCTCACCAAGAAAGAGACGAATTGACGGGTATCGGACGTAAAAAAAGGGCTCGGTTCTCCGAGCCCTTCCCCCTCCCAGGGTGGCGCAATGTGGCGCCGGTTGAATCTGCCTTGGTCGGCTATTGCTGTAGCAACAGCTGCATCAACTCAGCGCCAGGTGTCGCTGCACTGCATTGCCTCATGTACAGCCGCTGCCGTTTGAGGTGCCGCCAGCCATCAGGCCGCCTTGTCGCTATGGAATTGCGCTTCTTCGGTGGAGCCACGCAAGGCGGTGGTGGACGATTGCCCCTGCTGGATCGCCTGCGTCACTGCATCGAAATAACCGGTGCCTACTTCGCGCTGGTGCTTGACTGCGGTAAATCCCCTCTCCGCCGCCTCGAACTCGGCCTGCTGCAATTCGACGAACGCACTCATCTGCCGGCGCGCATAGCCGTGCGCCAGATGGAACATGCCGTAGTTCAAGGCGTGGAAGCCAGCCAGGGTGATGAACTGGAACTTGTAGCCATAGCTCGCCAGTTCGGCCTGGAATTTGGCGATGGTGGCATCGTCCAGATTCTTCTTCCAATTGAAACTCGGCGAGCAGTTGTAGGCCAGCAATTTGCCGGGGAACCTGGCATGGATGGCCTGCGCAAACGCACGCGCAAATTCCAGGTCCGGCTTGCCGGTTTCGCACCAGATCAGGTCGGCGTACGGGGCATAGGCCAAGCCGCGGCTGATCGCCTGATCCAGGCCATTGCGGGTCTTGAAGAAGCCTTCGACCGTGCGCTGCCCGGTGGTGAACGGTTGGTCGTTGGCATCCACGTCACTGGTGATCAGGTCGGCGGCTTCGGCGTCGGTGCGTGCAATCAGTACCGTCGGCACGCCCAGCACGTCGGCAGCCAGGCGCGCGGCATTCAATTTTTCGATCGCCTCACGCGTGGGCACCAGCACCTTGCCGCCCATGTGGCCGCACTTCTTGACCGAGGCCAGTTGGTCTTCGAAATGCACGCCAGCCGCGCCGGCTTCGATCATCGCCTTCATCAGTTCGAAGGCGTTGAGCACGCCACCGAAGCCGGCTTCGGCGTCGGCCACGATCGGCTGCAGGAAGTCGATGGCATCGTTGCCTTCGGCGTGATGCAACTGGTCGGCGCGCAGCAAGGTGTTGTTGATGCGCTTGACCACCGCCGGCACCGAATCGGCCGGGTACAGCGATTGGTCCGGATACATCTGCCCGGCCAGATTGGCGTCGGCGGCAACCTGCCAGCCGCTCAGGTAAATCGCCTTCAAGCCGGCCTTGACCTGCTGCATGGCCTGGTTGCCGGTCAATGCGCCCAGCGCATTGACGAACGGCGTGGCATGCAATGAGGCCCACAATTTTTCCGCGCCCAACCGCGCCAGCGAATGCTCGACATGCACGGTGCCGCGCAGGCGCACCACATCGGCAGCGCTGTAATTGCGGGTGATGCCGCTCCAGCGCGGGTTGTTGGCCCAGTCCTGCTGCAGTTGTTCGGCGCTTTGCAGTGTAGTGCTCATCTTGCGTTCTCCTGAGAGGTACGACGGATGGAACGAGGAAGAATGGTGGGCATGCGGCATGGCAAGGCCGTCGTTGAGCGCGTGTGCGCAACGGGCGTTGGAATGCGTTGAAGTGGAAACTGCGCGACGCCGGTGGCAGGCGTCGCCGCAGGGTGAAATCAATCGATCAGGCGGTACGCCGGTACGGTAAGGAAGTCCGCCAGTTCGTCGGCGCGGCTCAACTCTTCGAGCAAGGCGATCGCTTCATCGATCCGTGCAGCGCCGGGCAGCGCGGTGGCGGTTCCCAGCCGTGCAGGCAGTGCGCGCAAGGTGGCCTGCAGCAGGTGTTGATCGATGGCGGTGCCATCGTCCAGGTGCTGGCCGTGATGCAACCATTGCCACAGCTGCGCGCGGCTGATTTCGGCCGTGGCGGCGTCTTCCATCAGGTGGTGGATCGGAACGCAGCCATTGCCGTCCAGCCAGGCCGCCAGATAGCGCACGCACACTTCGACATTGCCTTCGAACCCGGCGCGGGTGACATTGCCCGGCGAGGGCGCGATCAACATGTCGCGCGTCACCTGCACGTCATTGCGCACTACATGCTGCTGATGCGCGGTGGGCATGTGTTCGTCGAACAGTTTCATCGCCACCGGAATCAGCGCCGGATGCGCCACCCAGGTGCCATCGTGGCCGGCGGTCACTTCGCGCAACTTGTCGGCACGCACGCGGGCCATGGCCTGTTCGTTGGCGGCTTCATCGTGGTTGATCGGAATCTGCGCGGCCATACCGCCCATCGCATGCGCACCGCGGCGGTGGCAGGTCTTGATCAGCAGCTCCGAATAGGCCTTCAAAAATGGCTGGGTCATGGTGACCTGGCCGCGTTCGGGCAGCACGCGGTCGCGGTGCGCCCGAAAGGTTTTCAGGTAGGAAAAGATATAGTCCCAACGCCCGCAGTTCAGGCCCACGATGCGCTCGCGCAGCGCATGGAGAATTTCGTCCATCTCGAACACCGCCGGCAGCGTTTCGATCAGCACGGTGACCTTGATCTGCCCATGCGGCAGGCCCAGCATCGCTTCGATATGCGCCAGCGCGGTGTCCCACAGTGCGGCTTCTTCCATGCTCTGCAGCTTGGGCAGGTACAGGTACGGGCCGCGGTCCTTGGCCAGCAACGCACGGCCATTGTGGAAGGCAAATAGCGCCGCATCGAACAGGCCGCCGGCCAACGGCTGGCCGTCGATCAACACGTGCTTTTCGTCCAGGTGCCAGCCGCGCGGGCGCACGATCAGCACTGCACGTTCGGCCTCCGGGCGCAGGGCGTAGTGCTTGCCGTTGGGCGCATCGAAGCTGAGGTCACCGCGCACCGCCGCAGCCAGGGTGCGCTGGCCGGCCAGCAGGTTGCGCCAGGTCGGCGCGGTGGAATCTTCGAAGTCGGCCATGAACACCTTGGCGCCGGAGTTCAGCGCATTGATGACCATCTTCGGGTCGGTCGGGCCGGTGATTTCGACACGGCGGTCCAGCAGTGCCGCCGGCAGGGGAGCCACACGCCAATCGCCGGCACGGATGGCCTGGGTATCGGTACGGAAGTCCGGCAGCTGACCGGCATCGAAAGTGGCCTGGCGCTGGCGCCGCTGGGCCAGACGCTGCTGGCGGCCGGGCTCGATCGCCCGGTGCAGCGAAACCAGCAGGGCCAGCGCGGCGGCCGGCAGCAGTTCTGCCTGGCCGGCGATCTGGGTGGTCAGCGCAATGCCGGGCGTGGCGTGGTCGGTGGGACGGGCAGCAAACGCGGTGGCAGCCATGTGGGGGTCCTTGTGCATCCGGACCTGCACCGTGCGCCCGATACAATTATTTGACAAAGCAGTTTTATCAATGCTGTAAATAAGCTCGACTTATATTAGACCAGCGCAACGCACGCTCATGGCGCCAACCCCGCGATTTTCCTACAAATCTGATCGCCTCAAGCCGCTGCGCGCATTCTGCCAGACAGTGCGGCTGGGCTCTGTCTCACGGGCCGCTGAGGCGCTCTATGTCAGCCAGCCGGCCGTGACCCTGCAGCTGCAGGCACTGGAGCGTGATCTGGGCGTGCCGTTGTTCGAACGCTCCGGTCGACGCATGGCACCCAGCCGCGAAGGCCAGTTGCTGTACGACATGGCGCAACCGCTGGTGGAAAGCCTGGATGGGCTGGAAGCGAGCTTTCGCGAAAAGGTGCGCGGGCTGGATGCCGGCGAGCTCAATATCGCCGCCAACAGTTCCACCATCCTGTACCTGCTGCCGCGCATCGTGGCCAACTTCCGCGCGCGCCACCCGGACGTGCGGCTGACCCTGCACAACGCCATCAGCGCCGATGGCACCGACCTGCTGCGCGAAGATGAAGTGGATCTGGCGGTTGGCTCGATGCTGGATGTGCCGGCCGACCTCAACTACGCGCCGGTCTACCGTTTCGAGCAATTGCTGATCACCCCGCCCGATCATCCATTGGCCGGCAAGGCCGAGGTCTCGCTGCAGGATCTGTCGCCATATCCATTGATCCTGCCGCCGCGCCGGCAGGTGACCTACCGCCTGGTCGATCTGGTCTTTCAGCAGGCGCGCGTGCCCTACACCGTGGCACTGGAGGTGGGCGGCTGGGAGGTGATCAAGCAATACGTGGCGATGGGCATGGGTATTTCCATCGTCACCGCGATCTGCCTCACCGATGCCGACCGCGACAAGCTGGCCACGCGCTCGCTGAAGGATTTTTTCCCGACCCGCAGCTACGGCGTGGTGGTGCGCAAGGGCAAGTATCTGTTGCCGCAAGCACGCGCGTTTATCGAGCTGATTCAGCCGGATCTGTTCACGCCGCGTGGCTATGACGAGAGCGGCGATTCGGAGCGTTGAGTCGTTCGCGATGGCCCGGCGTCATCGTCTGGCATCGCGGCCATGCGAGCACGCGTCGCGCCATCCATCACGCACATCCGCCGGAAGATGCTGGATCAAGCGCGCCAAACGTGTGTGCCCTGCAGCAATGCGAGCGAACGCGACAAGATGCGTGACCTGCATTCGACCATCTATCCCTTACGTCAGGACGCATTGCCTGCGCGCGTTGATCGCCAACCTGATCGCAGCGCGTCGCCATGCATACACTAAGCGCCGGCATGCCGCGCATCGCCGTGTCGTCGGTTGGGGGGGAACTTGCCGATGCCCTGCAGGACGCGCGGCTGAGCCGACTCAACCACTGGAATGCTCACGCGATGAATCCGACCACGTTGTTGCTGGTGCAGTTGGCAGTGATCCTGGGCGCTGCGCGCCTGTGCGGTGCGTTGTTGCAACGCATTGGGCAGCCGCCGGTCATCGGCGAAATGGCGGCCGGGTTGTTGCTCGGTCCGATCGCATTCGGTGCCTGGCTGCCCGACCTGCACATGGCGTTGTTCGCCGCCAGAAGCCTGCCGCCGCTGTCCGGCCTGGCCACGATGGGCGTGGTGCTTTTCATGTTCGTGGTCGGTGTCGAATTGCGTGCGCCGGAAGGCACCAAGGCGCAAGTGCGCGCCTCGATCCTGGTGGGCGTGTCCGGCATCGTGTTGCCGCTGCTGCTCGGACTGGCTGCCGCGCCGTGGCTGTTCCCGCGCTTCGCACCGCAAGGCGTCAGCTTCTGGCCATTCGCGCTGTTCATTGCCGCGGCGATGTCGGTAACGGCATTTCCGGTGCTGGCGCGCATCCTCAAGGACCGCAACATGACGCGGACGCCCGCCGGCCGCCTGGCGCTGGGCGCGGCCGTGATCGACGACGCCACGGTATGGATCTTCCTGGCGATCGTGCTGACCCTGACCGGCAACAACGCGCATGGCGGCGTGGCGTTCACGGCCATCGGTGCGTTGGTCTTGATCGCCGCCGTGTTCGGTGTGCTCAGGCCTGCCTATGCGCGCGTGCTGCGGCCACATGCGCATGACGGCCGGTATGCACCGAGCGCGCTGGTATGGGTCTTGATCGGTCTGCTGGCGTGCGCCGCGCTGGCGGAGTGGATCGGGCTGCATGCGATCTTCGGTGCATTCCTGTTCGGCATTTGCCTGCCGCGCGATGACCGCCTGCTGGAACATCTGGCCGGGCGTATCGAGCCGCTGGCCATCACCCTGCTGATGCCGGTGCTGTTTGCGGTTGCCGGTCAAGCCACCAGCCCTGGTGCATTCGCCGGCGCCGGCCTGAGCGGACTTGTGCTGGTGATCGGGGTGGCGGTGGGCGGCAAGTTGCTCGGCTGCACGCTGGGTGCGCGCCTGAGCGGCCATCACTGGCGCGACAGTCTCACCGTGGGCTCGCTGATGAACGCACGCGGGCTGATGGAGTTGGTGGTGATCAAGATCGGCCTGGATAGCGGCGTGATCGGGCCGGATCTGTTTACGCTGTTGTTCGGCATGACGCTGGTGACCACGGTCATGGCCTCGCCGATGGTGGCCTGGTTCCAGCGCAAACGTCATGCAGCAGCCGATGCGCTGGCCGCAAGCAATTCACCTCACGGATGAGGGCGCGATGGTGCTGCGGTGCCGCGTCAGGCCCGATACCGTGCATGCAACTGGGCTGCCGTGCAGTGCATGCCATTGAATCATGGCGCGCTCCACGTTGCGGCACTGCACGCGCCCGCATCCACTCTTACGCAGAGTGCCGTCATGTCCGACCCAGCTGAGCCGTGTTATGCCGAAAGCGCGGCACCGCCTGCGTTACGCGCGCAGCTGCAGTGCAGCTGGCAATTTCGCCAGGGCAGTCACGCGCCGCAACCGGTGCTGGTGTTGCCCGATGGCAGCGTCGATCTGATCTGGAATGGCAGCGAAGTATTCGTCGCCGGGCCGGATCGCATTGCCAATCCCGCATCGGTGGCGGCAGGCACGACGTTGACCGGTGTCCGTCTGGCAGCGGGCGTGGCAGCCGGTCTGCCGCAGCTGCCGTTACACGCCATTGCCGACCAACGCGTTGCGCTGGAAACGCTGTGGGGCGAGCGGGGCCGCACATGGCAGCATCGCCTGGAAGACGGCGCCGACCCGTTACAGACCTTGCAGGCACTGTGCCAACAGCACGCCGCAGCGCGCGATCCGCAGATGGCTTGGCTGTTCGAACAACTGACCGTCGGCGCGCCGACCCGGCTAAGCGCGTTGACCGACGCGTTGGGAATCAGCGAGCGCTCGCTGCGCCGCCGCTGTCAGGACGCGTTCGGCTATGGCAGCAAGACGCTGGAGCGCGTCTTGCGCCTGCAGCGCTTCCTTCGGATCGTGCGAAGGCACCGCAACTTGACCGAGGCCGCGCTGCATGCAGGCTACGGCGATGCGCCGCATCTGGTGCGCGATGCACGTCAACTCACAGGGCTGAGTCCGCGCGCACTGGTGCAGCAGCATGCACGCTGAGTTGGCCGTTTTCGCCAAGCCACGCGCGTGCGCCATCTGCATGCTGTGCACTCGCTCAGGAGCACGCCATGACCGACACCACGCAGCACCGCATCGATTATCTGGAATTTGCCGTCGACTCGATCGCCGTCGCCAAAGCCTTTTACGGGCAGGCCTTCGGCTGGACATTTCAGGACTACGGCCCTGACTACTGCGAATTCCGCGACGGCCGCCTGAGCGGCGGTTTCTTCCATGGCACGCCGCAGCCGGGTGGCGCGCTGGTGGTGCTCGCCTCCGATGATCTGGCGCGCAGCCAGGCGCGTATCGAAGCGGCAGGTGGACGCATCACCCAACCGGTGTTCGCGTTCCCGGGCGGGCGCCGTTTTCACTTTGCCGACCCGCACGGCTATCCCTTGGCAGTGTGGTCGAAAGACTAAGCGCAGCTGCCAAAACGGCTGCGCGCGCCGCCAGGCGGCGCGGCCGGTGCGCGAAATCGGGGCACGTCCCACTCGTCCGCTGCGTCTGTGAGTGCGCCGGCTGCGCTCACCTGACGAATACTCGCTACGCCTTGTTAGCAAATGAACGGGCTGCCCGCGCTTATTTGCGCGCGTACAGCCCCAGGAACATCGCCACCGCCGATTCGGCCACCTGCGTCTGTTGCTGCGGCGACAGCGGCGGCTGGCCCATGGTGATCTGCGGCCAGAACGCAAAGCCCTTCACCAGCGCCTGCAACTGCTGCGCGGCGAATTCAGGCTCCACGCCTGCCAGCCGGCCATCGGCCAGTGCGGCACGCAGCCAGGTGGTGGTGCCCTCTTCCTTGCTGCCCAGCTGCGACAACAATTCGCGCGCACGCGCCGGCGAGTGGATGCCTTCGGCGATGGCCACGCGCGACAGATCGATGAACGCCGGGTCGTCCAACAGCCGCAGTTTCTGTTGCAGCAGGGCGATCAACTGCAGGTGCAGCGGTTGGTCGGGCCGATAGGCCAGGTTCACCGCCTCGGCGCTGCGTTGCCACAGTCCGCGCAAGATCTCGCCAAACAAGGCGTCCTTGCTGGGGAAGTGGTTGTAGACCGTGCGTTTGGAAACGCCGGCGGTGGCGGCCACGCGGTCCATGCTGGTCGCTTCGAAGCCGTGCTGCCGGAATTGGGCAATGGCGGCCTCCACGATGGCGTTGCGCTTGCGGTCGGTCAGGCGCTGGGGCGTGGCCGGAGGGGAAGATGCGGTCGACATGGGGCGATTTTACACCCGGCAGTTTACTTTCACGAAATAAAACTACACTGTGTAGTGTAATCAGTGCTGGTGCGCTGTGCGGTTGTCACCCCGCCGCCGTTGGTCTGTAGGAAGCTGCCTGTACGCCCGTCCATGCCGATCCTGACGCCAGGTCCACCCAGTGCTTGCTGCATCGCCGTTGCCTGATCGCTCGTCCTTCTGCTCTCCCACGTCTTGCCCGGACTTCCTATGGCTTCCCCACGCCCTTCCCCGTATGTCGATTCGCCGCAGTTTCGCGCTGGCCGCTTCCGTAATGCGATGCCGTTGCCGACCACCGTCATGACCCTGCGCGAGCAGCTCGGCCTGATGTGGGCCATGGTATTCGGCAAGCCCCGCACCACGGTGCCCTCCGCGCCCTTGCCGGTGCAGCCGCTGACACGCGCGCAACTGCTGGCCGCACCGGATCGCAGCCTGTACCGGCTAGGCCATTCCACCCTGCTGATGAAGCTGGCGGGCGGGCTGTGGCTGACCGACCCGGTGTTTTCCAAACGCGCCTCGCCGGTGCCGTTCGCCGGACCCAAGCGCTTCCACGCCCCGCCGATTGCGCTGGACGCGCTGCCGCCGCTGGCTGGGGTGATCCTGTCGCATGACCACTACGACCATCTCGACCGCGCCACCATCGGTGCGCTGGCCGACCGTGTCGGCGTGTTTGTGGCCCCGTTGGGCGTGGGCGACCTGCTGGTGCGCTGGGGCGTGGACCCGGCCAAGGTGCGGCAGCTGGATTGGTGGGAGTCGATCAGCATTGCCGGCCTGCAGCTCACCGCCACCCCGTCGCAACATTTTTCCGGCCGCGGGCTGTTCGACAATGGGCGCACGCTGTGGTGTTCCTGGGTGATCCAGTCAGGTGACCTGCGTTTGTTCTTCAGCGGCGACGGCGGCTATGGCCCGCACTTCAAGACCATCGGCGAGCAGCTCGGGCCGTTCGATGTCGCATTGATCGAAAACGGCGCCTACGACCACATGTGGCCGCACGTGCATATGCAGCCGGAGCAGACCTTGCAGGCGTTCATCGACGTCGGCGGCCGTAGCCTGCTGCCGATCCACAACGGCACCTTCGATCTGGCCATGCACGCGTGGCAGGAGCCGCTGGACCGGATCGTGGCGCTGGCCGACTCTGCTGGTGTCGCACTGATCACCCCGTGCATGGGCGAGCGTGTGGACTTGAATGCCCCCGGCAACCGCGTGCGTTGGTGGCGGCAGGACGCTGCGGCCACTGCGTCGGATGGAGTGGTGGCAACGCCGTAAATGGCCGGCTGCGGGGCCGGCGTGGGTGGCGGGTGTGGCTACGCCATGGTGCGTGTCATGCTTGTCGACGCCCTGGTGACCGCGTGCACAGCGCGACGCAAAGATCGGCAAGGTCGGTCTCTTCGACATCGCGAGTGCCACTGCCACGTGTCTCGATCTGCGCGTCTCGCACTGCAGCGGCAGGCATGCGGATACGACCGGCATGACGTGGCACGTACCCGGGCACGGTGCGTTAAAAACTGAATGCTGATCCTGAAAGTGGCAATACCGTCATGTAGCGCGTACATGCGCACAAACAAAAAACGGGATGGCACGTGGCCATCCCGTCTTGATTGCTCAGCACTGGCCAGGCATGCATGCCTTCGCATGCAAACATCGCCTACGCAGCACACGCTTACTCGGTCAATCCACGGTTTTCCAGCAGCGCCTTGACGCTGGGGTCCTTGCCGCGGAAATCGCGATACAGCGTGGCCAGGTCGACGGTGTTGCCGCGCGAGAGGATCTTGGCGCGGAACGTGTCGCCGTTCTTGCGGGTCAGGCCGCCGTTTTCCTTGAACCATTCGAACGCATCGTCGTCGAGCACTTCCGACCAGAAGTACGCGTAGTACCCGGCAGAATAACCGCCGCCCCAGATGTGGTCGAAGTAGCTGCTGCGATAACGCGGCGGCACTTCGGCCAGATCCACCTTGAAGCGCTTCAAGGCGTCGGCTTCGAACTTGCTCACGTCCTGCAGCGGCGCGTCGGCCGGCTGGGTGTGCCAGGCCAGATCCAGCAGCGCCGCCGACAGGTATTCGGTGGTGGCGTAGCCGCTGTTGAAGGTCTTGGCCTTCTTGATCTTTTCCACCAGCTCGGCCGGCATCGGCGCGCCGGTCTGGTAGTGCTTGGCGTAGTGGGCGAAGACCTTCGGATCGGACGCCCAGTGCTCGTTGAACTGCGAGGGGAATTCCACGAAGTCGCGCGAAGTGCTGGTGCCGGCAATCGAGGGGTACTTGACCTTGGAGAACATGCCGTGCAGCGCATGGCCGAACTCATGGAACAAGGTGGTGACGTCGTCAAAGCTCAGCAACGCCGGCTGGCCGGCGGCCGGCTTGGTGAAGTTGCACACGTTGTAGACCACCGGCTTGGCACCGGTAAGGCCATCCTGCTCGACGAACACGTCCATCCACGCGCCACCGGACTTGCTGTCGCGCTTGAAGTAGTCGGTGTAGAACAGCGCCATGGAAGTGCCGTCGGCATCGAACACCTCATACACCTTCATATCCGCGTGATAGGTCGGGATGTCGGTGCGTTGCTTGAAAGTGATGCCGTACAGCTGCGTGGCGGCGTAGAAGACGCCGTTCTGCAGCACGTTGTCCAGTTCGAAGTACGGCTTGATCTGCGCCTCGTCCAGGTCGTACTTGGCCTTGCGCACCTGCTCGGCGTAGAAGTCCCAATCGGACGCGGCGAGCTTGAAATCGCCGGTCTTTGCATCAGCACGTTGTGCGTCGATCACCTTTTGCATGTCGGCCACTTCGCGGCGCGCCTTGGCGGTGGCGGCCGGCACGGTGTCGGTCAGCAGCTTGAGCGCAGCATCCGGCGTCTTGGCCATCTGGTCGCCCAGGCTGTAGGCGGCGTAGTTGTCGAAGCCCAGCAACTTGGCCTTTTGCGCGCGCAGCTGCGCCAGGCGCTGGATGGTCTGGCGGGTGTCGTTGGCATCGCCCTTTTCTGCGCGCGTTTCAGAGGCCTTCAACACCTCGGCACGCAGCTGGCGATCCTTCAGCGAGGCCAGCACCGGCTGCTGGGTGGTGTTCTGCAGGGTGAGCAGATACTTGCCATCGAGCTTGCGGGCCTTGGCGGCATCGGCCGCGGCGGCGATATCGCCTTCGCTCAGGCCATCGAGCTTGGCCTTGTCGTCCACCACTACCGCGCCGGCGGCCGAGGCGGCGACCAGGCGGGTATGGAACTGCGTGGAGAGGGTGGTTTCTTCCACGTTGAGCTTGCGCAGGCTGTCCTTGTCGGCATCGGACAGCTGCGCGCCGGCGCGTACCAGCTCTTCGTAGTCGCGCTCGACCAGACGCTTCTGCTCCGGGTCCAGATTCAGCGTGTCGCGCTGGTCGTAAATGGTTTTGACGCGTGCGAAGAGTTTGGGGTCCAGATTGATCTCGTCCTGATGCGCGGCCAGCTTGGGCGCGATCTCTTCCTGGATTTTCTGGCGTGCGTCGCTGGTATCGGCCTGCACTAGCCCGAAGAAGATGCGCGACACGCGCGTAAGCGTTTCGCCACCACGCTCCATCGCTTCGATGGTGTTGTCGAAGGTGGGCGCTTGGGGGTTATCGGCGATCTTGCGGATGTCGGCCAGATGCTGGCGCATGCCTTCTTCGAACGCCGGCAGGTAATCGGCGTCCTTGATCTTGTCGAACGGCGGCGCCTGGAACGGCAGCGTGCTGGCAGTCAGCAAGGGGTTGGATGCAGCATCCGCGGCCGGGGCCGGGGCGGTTTTCTCGGTCACGGTGGTGGACTCCTGGCCGGACGGCTCTTTTCCAGAACAAGCAGCCAGTGCCAAGGTGATGGCAGCGGCCAGAACGACGGTACGCGACATGGCGTGTGATTCCTGAGTGGGTAGTGCAGCCGGCCACGCTAGCGGGTTTCGCGCCCGCTGGCATGTGCCGTTGGATTGGGTCGACGGACGCGGTTGGGGATGGCGGCGCTACAGCGTCTCGTCCTTGAAAATCGCCACATGCGGGGTGCCGTCGGCACCGATCCAGCCGCGGTACATGCCCTCGGTATTGAAGGGAAACGCCAGGTTGCCCTGTGCATCCAGCGCGATGGCGCCGCCGTCGCCGCCGGCCTTTGGGATCTGCTGGTCGATCACGGTCTCGGCCGCCTGCTGCAGCGATTGTCCGGCGTATTTCATGCGCGCGCAGATGTCGTAGGCCGCCACGGCGCGGATGTAGAACTCGCCCCAGCCGGTGCCCGACACCGCGCATTGGCTGTTGGCATAGGTGCCGGCGCCGATGATCGGCGCATCGCCCACGCGGCCATAGCGCTTGTTGGTCATGCCGCCGGTGGAGGTACCGGCAGCCAGATGGCCGTCGCGGTCCAGCGCCAGCGCACCGACCGTGCCGAAATGCTTGGCGGTTTCCAGGTCCAGCTGCGCCTGCGCCTGCCGATCGCCAGCCTCGGCCTTGAGCGCCTTCTGCAGCTGCTTCCAGCGCTTGTCGGTGCGGAAATAGCTGGGGTCGACCAGGGCGACGCCTTGCTCGCGCGCGAATTGCTCGGCGCCGTTGCCGACCAGCATGACGTGCTTGGAGTGGTCCATCACGCGGCGTGCCAGCTGGATCGGGTTCTTGACCGTGTGCACGCCGGCAATCGCGCCGGCCTTGCCGCTGGCGCCGTCCATGATGGCCGCGTCCAGTTCGTTCCTGCCGTCGTGGGTAAACACCGCACCACGCCCCGCATTGAACTGCGGTGCGTCCTCCAGCACGGTGATCGTGGCGGCCACTGCATCCACCGCACTGCCACCGCGGTTCAACACCGCGTGCCCGGCGCGCAGTGCGCGTTGCATCGCCTCGCGCGCCTGCGCCTGCTCGTCCTTGGAAAGGCTGGATTTCTCCACGCCCGCACCACCGTGGATCACCAGCATCGGCGTGGCCGACAGCGCCGGGCCGGCGATGAGCAGCAGAGAAAGCGACAGACACAACGCGCGTGCGCACCTAGCGATCATGAAGTGCCTCGATGGAATGCATATTCGACGACAGGCGCACCGGTTCACCAACCAACGCCGACGATCCTTCAACCGCGCGCCACGCCACTCACAACGTATCGCGATGCTTGCCGCGCCACGGTCGGTACCAGGTGCGGATGGCGGCGATATCGGCGGCCATGTCGTTACCGGTCCAGAACGGCTCGCCGATGCCCACCGTCTTGCTGGGGTAGTCGAAATACACCGGCAGGATCGGCACGTTGGAATCGGAAGCGATCTTCCAGAAGCCGGCCTTCCATTGCTCCACCCGCTTGCGCGTGCCTTCGGGGGTGATCACGTACCACATCTGCTCGGAGTTACGGATCAGCCGCACCGCCTGGCCGATGGTGCCCTGTGGCGAGCTGCGGTCCAGCGGAATGCCGCCGAGCTTGCGCAGCAGCGGGCCCAGCGGCCACCAGAACAGCTGCGCCTTGCCCAGCACGCGCACTTCAAAACCCAGCGCGAACTTGGCCGCAAAGCCCAAAAAGCCGTCCCAGTTGGACGAATGCGGGGCCACGATCATGACCAGCTTGGGCTCGTCGGGCAGCCGCCCGAGCAGGCGCCAGCCGGTCACGCGCAAGGCGGTACGGCCCAGCCAACGGATGAAGCGGCCATGGGCACGCGGCATCCGGGGCGGAGATGGCTGCAGCAGGATGTTGGCCTGTGTTACCGGTGGCAACGACGGGTCGGGTTGACTCACGCTTACTCCCAGTGGGACGCAGAGCGTCCACGCTTGATTTGGCTGCGTTCCCGCTTGGCATCCAGCCGCCGCAGCTTGGCACCATGACTCGGTTTGGTGGCGACCCGGCGCTTGGGCACCGACAGGCACGCACTGATGATTTCGACCAGCCGCTCGCGCGCATCGTCGCGGTTGCGGTCTTGGGTGCGGAAGCGCTGCGCGTCGATCACCAGCACGCCGTCGGCCGTCATGCGGCGGTCGCGCCGCGACAGCAGCCGCGCCCGCAGCGGCTCGGGCAGCGACGGCGACCCAGCCACGTCGAAACGCAGCTCCACCGCGGTGGAGACCTTGTTGACGTTCTGCCCGCCGGCGCCGCTGGCACGCACGAAGCGTTCGACGAGTTCGCTCGGCGGAATCGTCAGGCTGGGGGTGATCTGGATCGGGTCGCTGGCCATGTGCGCCGATTGTATCGGCAGCGGCGTGGACGCGCGCGCGAACGCCGGCTCCCGTATGCTGCGGCCGGTCCCCCGTTTGCAGGATGCTCCGATGACACCTACCCATTCGCTCACTGCCACGCGCCACCTTGCGTGCCGGCTGCTGCTGTCGGCCCTGCTGGCCGTGGCTGCCCCGGCGGCATTGGCGCAGGCGCCCAGCGATGCCGACATCAACCGCCTGCTGGCCGCCTCGCGCGCGCAGACCATGCTGGATACGATGCTGCCGCAGATCGAAGCACTGCAGCAGCAGCAATTCGCCCAGCTCACCGCACAGCGCCAGCTCGACCCCGACCAACAGGCACAGCTGCAGCGCATCCAGGAACGCACCCGCCAGACCGTGCGCAAGGCGCTGTCGTGGTCGGAACTGCGCCCGATGTATGTGGATATCTACAAGCGCTCGTTCTCGCGCGAGGACGTGCTGGCCATGGCCGAGTTCTACGAGAGCTCGGCCGGCCAGAGCCTGCTCGACAAGACCCCGGCCCTGACCCAGAACCTGATGGGCGCCATCCAGCAAAGGATGCTGCCGCTGTTTGCCGACCTGCAGAAGGACCTGGAGAAGATCGTCAACGAACCTGCGCCGGCCAAGAAGCCCTGAGAGGCGGGGAATGGGAAATGGGGAATCGTCAGAGCTTGCTTTGCTGGGGCTTTGAGTTAGCGGAGAGTGGCATGCGCGTTGACCAGGCGGGCTGAGCGCGCGCCCTCATCCGCCTCTGTGGCGCCCCTCCCCCGTAGGACGATCAGGGCGCTCCCGCGCGACAGCGGTGGCGCCACCTACAACTGCGCCACGTCCCAACCAAACAACACACACGCCTTGGTGAACTCCGCATCCAGTGGCGCGGTGATGCTGATGCGCCGGCCACCGCCCGGATGCGGAAATTCCAGGCGTTCGGCGTGCAGCAACATGCGGTGGATGCCGAGCATGCGGAAACTGCGGTTGTGGCGGCCGTCGCCGTGGCTGGTGTCGCCGATCATGTGATGGGACAGGTGCTTCATATGCCGGCGAATCTGCCGGAAGCGGCCGGTCTGCGGCTGACAGCGCAGCAGTGCGTAGCGCGAGGTGGTGAACCCGGTGGAAGGAATCTCCAGCTCGCCGGTGGCCAGACGCTGGAAATGCGTCACGGCCGGCTTCTTGACCGGCTTGCCCGGCCCGCCGTCCAGGTCATGGTCGACGATGAAGCGCTCCTCGGCCGGCCAGCCGCGACAGACGGTGAGATAATCTTTCTCCACCTCGCCCGCCATCAAGGCCTTGCCCAGCGCACTGGCGCTGTCGCGATCGAAGGCCAGCAGCAGGCAGCCGCTGGTGGCGCGGTCGAGCCGGTGCACCAGAAAGATCGGCTTGCCCAGCTGCTCGCGCAGACGGTCGGCCAGGAAGTCGTCCTCCCCACGCGCCAGCTTGCTGTCATGGACCATCAGGCCGGCGGGTTTGTCGACGACGGCCAGGACATCGTCCTGGTAGAGAATCTGCAGATGCTTGGGGGATATGCTCACCGGCGGATTATCCGCATCGCCGACACCGCATGCCACTGCATCGCCGCTGCCGACGGCGAACAGACCGTGCTGTCGCCAGCCACGTGTACGGCAATGGCTGCGGCCTGGACCGCTCGTACGGTGCAATTGCTGCGCGCTCCACACGCAACTGATGCCTGCCCGCCGCATGGGTGGCTGCTTCACGTCTCACTTGCCCCAACCACGCCAGCGTCAGGGCAGCAGACGGATGCGCGTATCGCGGTGTATTGCGCCATCGTGCAACGCCAACAGATGGACCACCACCGGCGCGCTCAGTAGGGCGTGCCGTTCTTGTGCCGGTACGCGCGCTGCCCGTCCGCCACGGGGACCAGCATCAGGTCATCGTCCGGATAGGTCACGCAATCGCCGGCACTGCGGTCGCCCACTTCCAGGTACGTCACCACCGCCTGGCTGCGATTGATCAGGCAATGCGCATCGCCGGCGCGGAAGCCAACGCACATGCCCGGCTGCAGCAACTGCTCGCCGGCGTTGGTGATCAGGCTGGGCGCGCCGCTGACGATGTAGACGAACTCGTACTGTTGCGAATGCCCGTGCCGCAGCGCCGAACGTGCACCCGGCGCCAGCGTGGTCAGGTTGACGCCGAAGTTGCGCAGCCCGAACACCTCGCCCAGTGCGCGCTTCTGGCGGCCGCCCATCTGCGCGGCGAACACCGGCGGATAGCTGGATTCTTGCGTGCGCGGTGGCGCATCCAGCGCCGCAATCGCCGCTACGGGTGTGCTTGCGTCCAAGGTATCGGTTGCGTCGGGCATGGTCGTCCCCTATCGCCGCAACCAGGCGACCAGCAGCGCGGCCGAACCGGCGCCGCCGCTGATCCAGCTCCACACCGGCACCGTACCCAGGTACCAACCATCCGGATGCAGTCCATAGAGCACGGCCGCGACCACCAGTAACCCGCTGCCGGTGATGGCGGTCACCACGCGGGTCTGCAGCTTGCGCAGGCTCAGGTCCAGGGCGAGCAGTTCGGGCGAGCGGATGTCGATCTGATGGCGGCCTTCCACCTGCTGCTTCAGCCAGCTGTGCACCAGGCGCGGCATGTCCGGCGCATGGGTCATGATCTCCGGCAACCGCTTGCCCAGTTCGCGCAGCACGAGGCGCGGGCTGTAACGCTCGCGCAGGATGCGTTCGAGCACCGGTCGCGCCACTGCCCAGATATCCAGCTTGGGGTCCAGCTGCCGGCCCACGCCTTCGATATTGAGCAGCGTTTTTTGCAGCAAGATCAGCTGCGGCTGCAGGGTCAACTCATAGCGCTGCGCCACGCGGAACAATTTGATCAGCACCTGCGCCAGCGAAATCTCCGACAACGGCCGGGTGAAATACGGCTCGCATACCGAGCGCGCGGCCGCTTCCAGTTCGTCGATGCGCACGTTGCTGGGCATCCAGCCGGCCTCCACGTGCAACTCGGCCATGCGGCGGTAATCCTTGTGGAAGATCGCCATGAAGTTCTCGGCCAGGTAGTACTGATCTTCCTGCGAGAGCTGGCCCATGATGCCGAAATCCAGCGCGATGAAGCGCGGGTTGAGCCGGCGTTCCGGGTCCGAATCGACCCAGATGTTGCCGGCGTGCGCATCGGCATGGAAGAAGTTGTCGCGAAATACCTGGGTGTAGAACACGCGCACGCCCTTGGCCGCGAGCGCCTTGCGATCGATGCCCGCCGCATCGAGCTTGGCGATGTCGTCGGATGGAATGCCGTACACGCGCTCCAGCGTGAGCGCGCGCTCGGCGGTGTGCGACCAGATCACTTCCGGCACGTACAGATCGTCCGAGCCTTCCCAGAACCGGCGCAATACGCTGGCGTTGGCGCCTTCGCGCTGCAGGTCCAGTTCGGCGGCCAGCGTGCCTTCGATCTCGGCCACCACTTCACGCGGACGGATCTTGTCGGCACGCGGGTGGGTGCGCTCGACCAAAGTGGCCAGCGAGTGCAGCAACGCGATATCGGCATCGATCTGGCGTTCGATGTCCGGACGCAGCACCTTGACCACCACTTCGCGGCGCACGCCGTTGGCATCGGGCGGCAACGTGGCCGCATGCACCTGCGCGATCGACGCCGAGGCCAGCGGCACGGTATCGAAGCTGGCAAACGCCACGCTGACCGGCAGGCCGAGTGCGGCTTCGACGATCAGGCGCGCGGCCTGGCCATCGAACGGCTTGACCCGGTCCTGCAGCAAGGTGAGTTCTTCGGCCACGTCGGCCGGAATCAGATCGCGCCGGGTGGACAGAATCTGCCCGAACTTGACGAAGATCGGCCCCAGTTCCTGTAGCGCCAGGCGCAGCCGCGCACCGCGCGATTGCGCGGCGATTTCGGCGCTGGCACGCGGCACGAAGGGCTTGGCCAAACGCAACCAGCGCTCGGCCGGGGTGCCTTCCAGCAAGGCATCCAGGCGATAGCGCAGGATCACCCGGCCGATGCGGCTTGCCCGCAGGATCGCCTTCATGCCGTGCCTCCGCTCGCACGCAGGCGGCGCACGCGCGCGGCCAGCCGTTCGACGTCATCGCGTAGCTCGTCCACGTCGTCATGGAAAGCCTCGAGCTCGGCGCGCGGCACCACATCGCGCGATTCTTCGGTGACAAATTCGGCCGCGCTCTGCGCCAGATCCACCGCACTGCGACGTGCCTGCTGCAGCGCTGCGCGCACCGCGCCGGCGATCTGCACGCCCAGGATGTCGCCGAACACCGTAACGAACGGCAACTGCCAATCCGGGTCGAAGCGGCCGGCCAGTTGCTGCAGCTGGCGCGCCAGTTCGGCATCGCCGGAAACCTTGAGCCGACCGGCCGGCGCGCCGGCGCGACGTGCGTTGGCCAGCAGCGGCAGTTGCCCGAGCAAGCCGGCCAGGCTGCTGCGCACCGCCAGGTCAGGTTCCTGTGCCTGATCGACCGGGCCGACCAGCAACCGGCGCTCGTGCACGCGGATCTGCAGGGCCAGCGCGGGCGCCTCCAGGGTCAGCGCGATGCGCTGGCCTTCCAGCGGCAGCAGGGCGTCGCGGGTATCCGGGTCCAGCGCCAGCGCACGGTTGAGCGCTGCCTGCAGGGCCTGGCCGGCGAGCGGCTTGAGAGAATTGAAGAGTGATCCGGGCATGCCCGCATTCTACCGCCCCTGCATGTCGCAGCTGCCTGACGGCGGTGTGGCACGTGCGCCGGCTGTCGGTACGGCGGTCGTGCGGTCGTTGCGACGGCAGGTTGCCGGGCACCGCGGCGCATGGTCAGGCGCATCGGGCACGCCGGCGTTGTTCGCCATGGTTGGCTGCAGCACGACTTCCTTCAGCGCATACGCCACAGGCATCCTGTCCACTTCCAATGGCAGGAGCAGGCAATGCGCATGATTCGGGTCGGCCTCATCTTCGGTGGCAAATCGGCCGAGCACGAGGTCTCGTTGCAATCGGCGCGCAATATCCTGGATGCGCTGGACCCGCAACGCTTCGAGCCGGTGCTGATCGGTATCGACAAGCAAGGCCAGTGGCACGTCAACGACCCCGACAGCTTCCTGCTGCATGCCGACGACCCGGCGCGCATTGCGCTGCATCGTAGCGGGCGCGGCGTAGCGCTGCTGCCGGGCGCGCAACAGCAGCAGGTGCGGCCGATCCAGCCGGAGCAGGCGCTGGCGCAGATCGATGTGGTGTTCCCTATCGTGCACGGCACCCTGGCCGAGGACGGCTCGCTGCAGGGGCTGCTGCGCATGGCCAACCTGCCCTTCGTGGGCTCCGGCGTACTGGGCTCGGCGGTCGCGATGGACAAGGACATGGCCAAGCGCGTGTTGCGCGATGCCGGGCTGGCGGTGGCGCCGTTCGTCTGCTTCAACCGCCACACCGCCGCGATGGCCGATGTAGAGGCGTTGATCGCGCAGTTTGGCTTGCCGCTGTTCGTCAAACCGGCCAACCAGGGCTCGTCGGTGGGCGTCAGCCAGGTGCGCAGCGCCGATCAGTTCGCCGCTGCACTCGCCTTGGCCTTGGCCTACGACCACAAGGTGTTGGTGGAAGCGGCCATTGCCGGGCGCGAAATCGAATGTGCCGTGCTGGGCAATGCCACACCCCAGGCCAGCGTCTGCGGCGAGGTGGTGGTGCACGACGCGTTCTATTCGTACCAGACCAAATACATCAGCGAACACGGCGCGGAGATCGTGATCCCGGCCGACATCGATGCGCGGACCCAGCAGCGCATCCAGCAAATCGCGGTGCAGGCTTACCAGGCGCTGGACTGTGCAGGCCTGGCACGGGTGGATGTCTTCCTGTGCGCCGATGGACGCATCGTGATCAACGAGGTCAACACGCTGCCGGGCTTCACCCGCATCAGCATGTATCCGAAATTGTGGCAGGCAAGCGGGCTGGACTATCGCAGCCTGATCACGCGGTTGATCGAGCTTGCACTAGAACGGCATGCCGACGACCAATTGCTGCGCAGTGCGGTCCAACTGCCTTGATGGCGCTGCCGCCGTTACATCGCATACAAGCGCGCGCCCTCGACCACGACGCCGCGCTTGGACTCAACAACGCACATTCAAAATGCGCGCATCTCCGGCCACAACGCACAGGGCCCGCGTCCTTGCGGAAGCGGGCCCTGTGAGCGCCAACCGGCAGCGCCGCTGCCGTGACGTATCGCAGCTAAGCGTTATACCTTGCCGCGACGGAACATCGAGATCACTGCCAGGATCAGGAACACCACGAACAGGATCCAGGCGATGTTGGTCGCCGCACCGGCGATACCGCTAAAGCCCAGCACAGCAGCGATGATGGCGATGACGAAAAAGATGATGGCGTAATGCAGCATGGCAAGGTATCCAGAAGTTGTCGTGCCGAATCGGCGCAGACGTATCTTGTGGATATGCCGGTCTTTATCCGGTGATGGCGATGTCGTTGGAAGATGAGGATCGCAGCCGTTGCAGGCCTTCTTCGATGCTGATGCGCGGTACATAGCCGAAGTCGCGACGTGCCGGCTCCATGCTGTACCAATGCGGCGTACACAGCTGTTCCACCAGAAAACGCGTCAACGGCACCTCGCCTGGCAGACGCAACAGTGGCCATAGCGTTTCGCACACGGCGCCGATGCGGTAGGCGGTGTTGAATGACAGCGAGCGCGTGACTGCCGGCGCGTCCACCGCAGCCAGCAAACGATTGAGCAACTCGCGCATCGGCAGCGGTTCGCCATTGGAAATGAAGTACGCCTTGCCTGCGCAGGCAGCGCCCACGGCAAGGTGCTCGAACGCATCGAAATGCGCCTGCGCGGCGTTGTCGATGTACGTGCTGTCGACCAGATTGCTGCCATCGCCGACCATGCGCAGCCGCCCGGCACGCGCACGCGCGGCCAGGCGCGGCAACAAGTGATTGTCGCCCGGACCCCAGATCAGGCGCGGTCGCAGCGCCACTGTCGCCAACTGGGCATCGTTGGCCGCCAGCACTGCACGCTCGGCAATGGCCTTGGTTGCCGCGTAGGCGGCGCGCAGATTCTCGCCATACGGCACTTCGTCGGCACCGAGTCCTTCCACCGGGTTGGTGGCGCGATGGGTGACGCTGGGCGTGGAGGTATAGATCAACCGCGGCACGCCATTGGCGCGGCAGGCCTCGATCACGTTCTGCGTGCCTACCACATTGGCCTGGTGATAGCTGTCGTAACTGCCCCATGCGCCGGCCTTGGCGGCATTGTGGAACACCGCATCGATACCGGCGAAGGCATGCCGCACCGCCTGCGGGTCGGCCAGGTCGCCGCGGATCTGGCCCACGCCCAGGCGTTGCAGCACCGGGTAATCGCCGCGCTGGAAGCTCACCACCTCGTGCCCACGCGCGCGCAGGCCGCGGCACAACGCCTGGCCAAGAAAACCGCCACCACCGGTCACCAATACCTTCATCGCACCACACCTCGCCTCTGAGGGACGACACCATAGCCGGCCACACCCGACTTGGCGATCTTGCGTCGACGCGCGGCCGTGCAGGCTGCCGTCAAGGGCCGCAGCGACCAACAAACACTGCGCCTAATCCGTGGCGGGCGGGTGCGGTGATCGGAATCGACCACTTGCGCGCTGCAATTTACGAGTGCGCCATCCATACCCGCCTGACCACTAGGCGCTCCCTGTTGTCATCCGTTCTTGTGCAGCTGCTGCGCTGTCCACACCGCCAGCGTTTCGCGGCCGATCTTGGCGTTGTGGCGGATGTCGACCGGAAAACCGGAGTGGCGCAGGAAACGCGCGATACCTGCGGTGTGCGGGTGGGCAGCGCCCAGCGCGCGCAGGTCGCTTTCCACCTGTGCGAACGCGGGAGCAGACACCCCCGGCTGCAACTCCACGCACAGCACCGGTTGCTGCTGTCCGGGCGCACCCACGCCCACCAGCGCGGTGCGCCGCACCTGCGGATGCACGTTGAACACCGGCTCCACCTGTTCGGTGTACAGCGGGCCGCTGGCGGTTTCCACGCGCTGGGTCTTGCGCCCACAGAACCACAAGCGTCCTTCGGCGTCGAAATATCCGACATCGCCCATGCGGTGCACGACGCGCTCGCTGCCATCGCTGCGGCGTTCGCGAATTTTGGCGATGCGCGTGGCCGCATCGCGGTTGAAATAGGTGTCGGTGGCGGTGGGGCCGGCAACGGTGATCTCGCCGACCTCACCGGTCGCCAGCACGCGCACGCCACTCCAATCGGCAATGGCCGCATCGTCAATCGCAATAATGCGCACCTCATTCGGCGCGACCACCTGGCCCACACAGGTGCCGGCACCAGCCTCGGTGGCGGCGCGCGTGGCATCCAGGGTGCGCCCTTCGATCGCGGCCACCGGCAGGCATTCGGTGGCGCCGTACGGGGTCCAGAACTGCGCATCGTCCGGCAGCAGCGCGCGGATCTTCGCCACCACATCCGGCGGCACCGGTGCACCGGCCGACGTGGCCAGGCGCACGTTGGGAAGCGGCTGCCCATAATCGGCCAGCACGCGCATCAGGGCCGGCGAACCGAACAACTGGGTGACACCGAAGCGCGCGATCGCATCATGCAACTTGCGCGGGTCGGCACTGCCCGGGCGGGTCGGATCCATGTCCGGAATCACCGAGGTCAGCCCCAGCGCCGGATCGAACAAGGCGAACGGCGGAAACGTCGGCAGATCCACCCCGCCCGGCTGCATGCCGAACGCATTGCGCAGCAATTCGATCTGCCCAACAAAGTGCCGGTGGCGATACACCACGCCCTTAGGCACGCCGGTCGAGCCGCTGGTGAACAGGATCGCCGCCACATCGTCCGGCCCGGTGTGGGCCAGCTGGCTCCCGGCGCCGGCACCATCGCGCTCCACGCGCGCCAGCGTCACCCCGCCCCAGCCATAACGTCCGCCGACGGTAACGATCTGTTTGGCAGAGCGCGCCCAGCGCAGCAAACGGCGCGCCAGCTGCGCCAGCGCAATGCCGATAAATGCCTGCGGCTGCGCTTCGTCCAGGCACTGCTTGAGCGCACGTTTGTCGATGCCGGGGTCCACCAGCACCGGCACCGCGCCAGCCTTGAACAAGGCGAACATCAGCAGGAAGAATTCCGGCGACGGCCGCACCATCACCACCGCACGCGCGCCGCGCCCGATGCCGTGGCGTGCCAGCCCGGCGGCGATCGCATCGCTGCGCGCATCCAGCTCGGCATAGCTCAAGGTCAGATCGTAGGCGGCAAACCCGTTGGCACCGCGAGCGCCCGGGCAACGGATGGCGATCTGGTCGGGGCGCTCGCGCGCCAGTTGCGGAAGGGTGGCCGCGATATTGCAGAGGGTCGTCATCTGCGCATTATCACCCATGCGCCAATGACGCCGGCCGCTGCAGGCTGCCTGAAGGCGACGCGCGGCGCGGGCGCAAGCGCGGCTCATCATCACCTGACGCCATGACGCATCGCTGCGCGACAGTACCCGACCCAATCGCCGCAACGCGTTCGCAGCGCATGCCTGGGTGCGCGGCACGCGTGGAGCGCCGCCCACCCAGGCATGGCGGCGCGCATCTGAATCGCTAACCGGTCACCGCGGCACGCTACTTGTATCGCGGCGCGGTTCGGTCAAAATGCCGCGCTTCCCACGCGATTTCGCCGCGCCAGGCTCGGCATTCCATGGCACACCCCTGCCTTACCTGCGGCGCCTGCTGCGCCTATTTCCGCGTCAGTTTCCATTGGAGCGAAGCCGATCCTGCATTGGGCGGCAGGGTGCCGATCGAGCTGACCGACGCCCTACGCACGCATGAGCGGGTGATGCGCGGCACCTCGCAGTCGCAGCCGCGCTGCATCGCGCTGGACGCGGACATCGGGCGCTACAGCCGCTGCAGCATCCACGACCGCCGCCCCTCGTCCTGCGCGGCCGTGCCGGCCTCGCTGGAATTCGGGCAGCGCAGTGCGCAATGCGATAAATCGCGTTTGGCGCACGGCCTGCACGCACTGACCGATGCCGATTGGGTTGGCGTGGACGACGCACAACGCAACCCGCTGCCGCCGGTGTAATGCCGTAGCGCAGCACCTGGTGTCGTGCTCGCAATCGCGTCGGCAGGCATCTGGCCGGGATGACCGATGCGCTGCATCGGATTTGGATGCAGTCATTCCAGTCATTGCGTGCAGTGAGCTGACGCGTGGCCGCACGCTGCTGCCGGCGCAATGCGCTAGAGCGGATTGCGCTCCAGAAACGCGCGAATCGCCGGCACCAACACCTCATGCTTGTCTTCCAGCACATAGTGATTCGCATCGTCGAATGCTGTCACTTCGGCCTGCGGCAGTGCCTTGCGAAAGCCGGCCAGGAAGTGCTTGTCGAAGCAAATGTCGCGCAGGCCCCAGGCAATGAAGACCGGACGATCGGCGAACGCAGGCAGCGCCTGCGCCGAGCGCTCCAGCAGCGACCACCCCTTGTCGGCCGGCGATAGCGGAATATCCTGCATGAAGCGGATGGTGGAGATGCGATTGCGCCAGTTGTTGTACGGCGCCACATACGCACGGCGTACATCCGACGGCATCGGCCGCGACACGCCCAACCATGAAGCGCCGGACGAGAACGCATTGAACGTGCGGATGAACCACTCGCCCAGCCGCCAGTGCCGGCCCATCGCAATCTGCCACGGCATCGGCTTTTCCGCCGGCAGCGGGAACGCTGCGGTGTTGGTGATGACCAGCCGCTTGACCTGGGCGTGATGCGACAACGCCCAGCCGAACCCGATCATGCCGCCCCAATCGTGCACTGCCAGCGTCACCGGCCCGGTGATGCCCAGATGTCGCAACAACGTATCCAGATCGTCCACGCGCGATTGCAGCGTGTAGTCATAACGCGGCTGCGCGTCGGGCGCATCGTCCGGCTTGTCGGACAGCCCCATGCCGATGTGATCGGGCACGATGCAGCGGTAGCGATCGGACAGGCCGCTCACCAGATGCCGCCACAAATAACTCCACGACGGATTGCCGTGCAGCATGACAACCACCTCGCCATCGCGCGGGCCTTCGTCCAGATACGACATCGCAACGCCGGGGCGCACTTCAAGGCGCTTGGGGGTAAAGGGGTAGCCGGGGTAATTCATGCAAAAACGCGTCCGATTCAGTTCGAGTAATTTCGCGCGGTGCAGGTGCTGCCCTGTACCGCACACAAGTGCAGATTACGTTGGTTGTCACGATGCGTCCGGGCCAAGGCACGCCAGCCGTAGCGGAGATTCGAATAGCTCCCAAGCGTCACTCGGCTTGCCTGGCATGCCCCCGATACGGCGGCAGTTGATGCTCGTCGCTGGACAGCAGCTGTAAAAATGCCGGATGTAGGAACAGTTTTTCCTTGCCTAAACGCTGCTCTTTCAAGACACCGATATCTACCAGTTCCTTGAGGTGACGTGCAGCGGTTTGCCTGGTCACGCCCAGCACCTCTACAACATTTTGGATGCGGCAATACGGCTGGTTGAAGATCACATCGACAAGCTCGCGGCTGTAGGCCTTCGGTGCGAGGCTGCGGACGTGATCTTGCGCCTGTGCCTCCAAGCCGCGAATCGCCTGGATTTTGGCTGTTGTCCATGCAGCAGTCTCAGCGACGGCAGCGAGCATGTAATGAATCCACTCGGCCCAGTGCCCATGCCGCGTCACGTCCAGCAGCAAGCGGTAGTAGTCGCTGCGATGTCGAATGATGTAGCGCGACAGATACAGCACCGGTACATCGAGTAATCCTTGTTCGATCAGCATCAGCAGATTCAACACCCGCCCTGTGCGACCGTTACCATCGGTAAATGGGTGGATCGCTTCGAATTGATAATGCGCAACCGCCATCCGGATCAATGGATCGACATCGGTGTGTTCGTGGATAAAGCGCTCCCAGTTCGCGAGTTTGTCGCGTAGCAGCGTTTCACCCACTGGCGGGGTATAAATGATCTGCTGGATCTGATCGTTAGCCAGCGCAGTACCAGGCACGCGACGAACCTGCATCTGTACCGCGTTGATACGACTGCACACGACAATTGCGGTTTCGGTACACAGCGGCCGCTGTCTGAGCGATTGAAAGCCTTCGTACAGCGCACTGCGGTAACGCAGGGCTTCTTTGGTCGCGGGGTTTTGGGCGCGCTCTTGGTCGTCTGCGTAGCGAAATAAATCGTCAGTGGTCGTGACGATGTTTTCGATCTCCGAGCTGGCCTGCGCCTCCAGGACCGGAATCGTATTGATCAACACGGCCGGGTTGGGTAACAACGCGGTGGCCTGTTTCAGTTCGGCCAGGGCGGTGCGTGCGACGATGCAGGCCTTGAGCAGGCTGCGGGTTTCTATATCTCCCGCCGGCGGTAGCGGCGGGAGAGCATTGTGGGGTTGACCCGGGTCGAAAGCGGGTGGTTCATCCATGGCACCTGCTCATGTTGCGAGAACGAACATGATGCAAGAACGCGTTCTAAAAATCCATTTTTTTTAACGCGTCTTTCCGTGCATCACCAAACCACTTCGGCCATCGAGCAGTTCAAGCCCGAGCCAATGCCCAGCAGCGCGATGCGGTCGCCCTTCTTCAGGCGGCCCAGCTCCTTGAGCTTGCTCAGCACGATCGGCACCGAGGCCGGGCCGATGTTGCCGTGCTCGCCGAAGATGGTCATGACCTTGGCCGGGTCGATGCCGAACGACTTCACGAAGGCGGCGGTGTGCGGGCGGCTGACCTGGTGGATGACGAACTGGTCCAGCTCCTCCACCGCCCAGCCCAGCACCTGCCTGGCGGCCATGAAGGTCTTCTGGGCCAGCTTGATCCCTTCGATCAGCAACAAGCGGGTGTCGGTGACCATACGGTCCAGGTTGCCCCGGCACAGCTTGTTCCACTCGGTGGCCGAACGGGTCACGCCGCCCTTGTAGCGCGGCGCGTCGGGCACCAGCTCGGTGCGCGCCATGACCATGGCTGCTGCACCGCAGCCCAGTGTCAGCGCGGCGAGTTCATTGCGAAACTCCTCCTCGGTGACATCCGGCGAGGTCATGCGCTCAAGGGTCTTTTCGTACACCAGGTTGGCAGTCTCGCCATCCACCACCAACGCATAGTCGATCTCGCCGCGCTCGAGCATGCGTGCGGCGATGTCCATGCCATTGATGAAGGCCAGGCAGGCGTTGGCCACGTCGAAGGTGACGCAGTGGTCGCCCACGCCCAGGTTGCCGGACACGATGGACGCCGTGGACGGCTCCAGGTAATCGCGGCTCACCGAGGTATTGACCAGCAGGCCGATCTTCTCGATGCCGATACCGGCATCGATCAGCGCCTTGCGCGCGGCCTGGGTGGCGGCGTCCGATGCCTGGACATCCTGGTCCCACAAGCGCCGTGCATGGATACCGGCAACGTCGCCCAACACGTCGGTCTTGATTCCGAGGCGGTCGTAGGTCGGTTGCAGGCGTTCGTTGATTTCCTTGGAAGTCAGCGTGTGCGGCGCATCAACATGCGCCAGTCCCGCGATGGAGACATTCTGGAAGAGCATCGAAGTAGCGCCATGGCGTCAGGCGAGGGGGCGCTAGTCTAGCCGCTGGCTGGTTTTACCGCATCTTTACAATTGAATCGCCTGCGCCCCAGCCCAACGGTTCAGCGCGGGGGGCAGCGGAAGGCGTTGAAACGCTGGCTGCCGTCGGCCGGCTGGCCTTGCGCCTGCACCGCATTGGCGTTGGCGCCGGGGGCCTCGTTGCGCGCCAGCGTTTCCAGCTCTTCCTGCACGCGCAGCGGGTTGCGGTTGTAGAAGCCGACCTTGCTCTTGACCGTCACCACCACTTCGCCCTGCTGCTGACACCCCGCTGGCACAGGGCCTGCGGGCAGCACCCGCACACTTTTGCCGCTTTGTTCGATCGGCACCCAGGTGCACGCCGCAGTGGTGGTGGCAACCAGAACAGACAGCATCAGCACGCGCATAAGTCATCACACCTGTGGGGAAAGCCGGATTGTGCCGCAGTTGCCTGCTGGCGATCCGGCGCGCGGTGGCACCCGCCATCCACCCATTCAGCGCACCGAACCGCCTTGCCTTGAGCGTGCATACCCGTTTGGCCGCGGTGTCCGCCGTCCTGCAGCGCGTCCGGGTGTCCGGACACGGACACTCCTACGCGACTGAAGACCCTTTAAAAACAATGGCTTTTTGTTGGCACACCGTTTGCTCTTCTGTATCTCGCAACCGCCGGCAGCCGCTGAAACTGACTTTTCGCTGAACAAAATAAAAAGCCACGCGAAAGTTCTTGTGCGTACCGAAGCGGTGTACTACCTTACTACCACACCACTGATTAACAACACCAAGAGACCCCGCCATGAAGACCCAGACCCTGCGCATCGCCCTCTCCACCGCCCTGTTCGCTGGCGCCACCCTGGCCGGGTTTGCCCAGGCCGCGAGCCTGACCACCCTGGACACCGTCCAGGTTCGCCCGGCCGCCGACCAGATCGCCCAGCAGACACTGGAGCGCAACAGCGCCATTCGCACCCTGACCGCCGTGCAAGTGCGTCCCTCGGCCGAGCAAGTGGCCGCGCTGGCCGCCGAACAGGCCGGCCCGCGCATCGTCACCTTGGCGGCGGTGCAGGTGCGCCCTTCGGCTGAACAGCGTGCTGACCTGGTGGTGCGCAGCGCCGCCGCCAGCGCGCAGAGCGCCTCCAGCCAGGCAGCTGGCGCCATCGGTGCACTGATGGGCCAGGTCATCGTGAACCTGCCGACGCCGCAGCTGCAGCCCTCGCCGGCCGAACTGGAAGCGCTGGTCAACGCCGCCATCAGCCTTTAAGCACGCGCGCAGCTACACTTGCGCGCATGCCAGCACCTGTCCTCGACGTCATCCTGTTTCAGCCTGAAATTCCGCCCAATACGGGCAATGTGATTCGCTTGTGCGCCAATACCGGCGCGCGCCTGCACCTGATCGAGCCGCTCGGCTTCGACCTCAGCGACAAGCAGCTCAAGCGCGCCGGCCTGGACTACCACGAATACGCGCCGTTGCAGGTGCACACCGACCTGCCCAGCGCCCTGGCCGCGATCGCGCCCAAGCGCGTCTTCGCGCTGAGCACCCGCAGTACGGTGCGCTACGACACACCGCAGTTCGCCGATGGCGATGCGTTTTTATTTGGTCCGGAAACCCGCGGCCTGCCGGCCGAGGTGCTGGAGTCAATTCCGCCGCAGCACCGGCTCCGTTTGCCGATGCGCCCGGACAACCGCAGCCTCAATCTGTCCAACACCGTTGCGGTGATGGTGTTCGAAGCCTGGCGGCAATGGAATTTCGCTGGCGGCCAGTAACCGGGCGATAGCCGGGACTGTACGCAACGGCATGCGCCTGCGTGCCTGCTGGCAAGACCGCATCGACGGACGCGCGATGAGATGGTGGCTACCGCACCTGATCTCTCACCAGAACGCGGCATCTGTGGTGGTAGCTATCGTTGGACAGCGACAGACACTGCATCGATCCGGACCAACGAGGCGATGATGTGCGCCGCGTCATCTGCGCGACTGCCAGGCCTGCCGGCCGACAGGACACGCCCCTGGTCAGAGCGCACTTGCTCGTCCCTACCAACGCAGTGCGATCGATAGCGCGCAAGCCGCGACGGACAGCGATCGGTCGCTCCGCTTGCGCGCGCCCTGCGCACCGGTCACAGCACTGTCTCGGCCTGAATGGAAGCCGCTGCCTGCAACATGCCGCGACAGCCGGCCCATAACGCCACTGCCAGCAGCGCGATCGCACCCAAGGTCAGAAACGCGATGCGGTAGCCGAAGGCATGCGCCAACCAGCCACCAAACGCCGGACTCAGTGCCGCACCGACGCCCTGCACGGTCATCACCGCGCCCTGGCCGACATTCACGCGCCCGGTGCCTTGCAACAACCGCGCGACCAGTGCCGGCACCACCACGCTTTGCAAGCCGGCGCCGAGCCCATCGAGGATCTGCACCGGAAACACGCCCCAGCCGTGAATCACCGATGCCGCCACCAAGGCGCGCAACGGCAGGGCCATGAACGCCACCAGCAGCACCCACCAGTGCCCATGCACGCGTATCCAGCGCATCGCCAGCAACGCGACCACCACCATCGTGGCCTGTGCCACCACGATGGTGGTGGCCGTCAATGCACTCGGGTCGCCGGCGTGCGCCGCCACGATCGCCATGCCGTACAGCGGCAGCATCGCCGCATTGCCCAGATGGAACAGCCCCAGCGTCACCGCCAGCAGCGCCAGCGGGCGGCAGGTCAGCAGCACACGCCAACCGCTCAACGCATCCCCACCGTTGTTGCTTGCCAGACCGCGTGCTGCGCGGTGGTCGATGGCCGCAGCCGGAATCGCCAGCACCGCCACCAGCGCCAGGGCGCCGAAAAAGGCGGTCAGCAGGAACACGGCGGCGAAGCCATAGCGCCATCCCAACCAGCCGGCCAGCACCGCGGCCAGCACGTTGCCGGCATGGTTGGCCACCTGATTGCGCGCCAGCTGATGGTCGAAACCGTGCGCGTGCACCAGCCCCAACGTAATGCCCGTCAATGCCGGGCCAATGCCGGCCGATGCCAACGCCGAGGCGATCTGGGCGGCGACCACGCCCGAAGAGGTGGGCTGCAGCCAGATCAAGGCGGTGGCAAGCAGGATCGCCAGGCAACCGATGACCACCACGGCGCGTTTGCGCCGGGTGGCATCGACCAGCGCGCCGGCCGGTGTGGTGGCGAGCATGCCGGCAATGCCGCCCACGCTCATCACCGTGCCGATCGCCGCCACCGACCAGCCTTTGGATTGCAAAAACACGCTGAGGAACGGCCCCAGCCCGTCCTGCACATCGGCCACGCTGAAATGCAGTGCTTCCAGCGCGCGTGTCCCACGGGGCCTGGCCTTGGTCATCGGCATGGCACCGCTCCGCTGCGAGCGCGCACGAAGGCGCACGTGGCAGGCCACGGGGCGGGCATCTCAGTGGCGCGCGGTGGCCGCATGTTAGGCTCCTAGTGTTTGGGCTTGGGCTTGGGTTTATGCGCAGGGCCGTGCGGTGGATGCTCGATCTGCTTCAGCGTCGCCGCCTTGCCACCCAAGGCATGGGCATGGATCAGCACACCGTGCGGCGTGGCCTTGGTCTCGCCTTCGGCCACCAGTGGCTTGCCGACCACTAGCTGCTTGGCGAAGTCGCCACCGGCATGCGGCGGAAACCGCACCGTGACCGCATCGTCCAGCAGCACGCCATGCACCTGCCCATGCGGACCGTGCAGCAACCGGGTGATGGTGCCGCTGTGCTGGGCCACTTCCGGCTTGGGCGGTTTGCCGGGCGGTTTGGGTTTGGGCTTGGCATGCGGCCCATGCGGGCCTTCATCGAGGATGCGCTTGCCGCCTTCCGGATCGATTGCCAGCGCCACCAGCATCTCCACGTCGCGCGGCTTGAGGCCACGTACGGTGAGCGCGCTACCAGGCTTGAGCGCCTTCAGCAGCGCCTCGGACAGATGCGGCGGGGTGTGCACTTCGGTGCCATCGGTGAGCAGCAGGCCGTCGATATCGGCCTTGGGGTTGAGCAGGAAACGCGCCAGGGTGCCGCGGGTGGCGGGGAGGAAATCAGGGTCGACCCAATGCATGGTGTTACTCCGAAAAAGGACCGGCATTGCCGGTCAAGCCGCTGGCCACGCGGCTGCGTGACCAGCGGAGGAAACCAACGAACAAAACAGGAGCGGTACGACTCAACGGCCGGCCGGCGGAACCGGCGCGCCCGGCGGCGGTGGCGGCAGCGGGCCGTCCGGACGCGGCGCGGTGAACAGCGCACGCAGCGAGGAGCGATCACGCCCCAGCTGGGTCGCCTCGATCGCACGGCCGTCCGGGGTGGCCACACCGAAGCCGCTGGCGCTCAGCGGCTCACCCACGCGCAGCAGATCGGCAAACTGCAGCGCCAGATGCGGTGGCATCCGCACCACCGTGCCATCGCTGACCAGCGCACCATTGACCTCGCCGGCAGGCCCATAGACCAGGCGCTGGATCGTGCCATCGGACTGCAACGGGGTCAGCTGGCCGGGGGTCGGCGGCGGCGGCGGGGCGGCGCCGAAGGTGGGCGGACGGTCGACCACCTCGCGGCCGCTACGGCCGGAGCGGATCGAACTGACCTGCAGCACCGGCAGATTGCCCAGGCGGAAGCCCTTGACGACGACATTGTCGCCGGCCCGTACGGCTGCCTTCACCTCGCTGGACAGATGCGGTGGAAACCCGACCTGGGTGCCGTCGCGCAGCCACAGTCCGTCGACCTCGCCATTGGGGTTGAGCAGGAAGCGCTCGACGGTACCGCTCACGCTCACCGGTGTGGCGGCGACCGGGGTCGGCGGGGCTGGCGGACCGCCGATCGGGCCGTTGGGCGCCGGCGGCGGCGGCGGGGCGGCCACCTGTGCGGCGGCGGCGCCGATGGTGCAGGCCAGGGCAATTGCAAGAACAGTCTGACGCATCATGGGGATGTCTCCTGCGCGGCGGGAAGGGGCCGCGTACCAGAGACAAAGCAGCAATCGTGCCAACCAATAACTGATTGTTTTGAAAGAGCTTTATTTGCTCTGCAGCCGGACGGAGACGTCTGCATTTCATCCACCCTGTCTGGTTTGGGGACACCTGTCCCGCAGCCTGCGATCGATGTGCGTACAAGTGTCACAGGCCGTATTCCTCCAGCTTGCGATAGAGCAGCTGCCGGTGGATCCCCAGCCGGCGCGCGGCCTCGGCGCGATTGCCCTGGCTGTGTTCCAGCGCCGACCGGATCATCTGCGTTTCCAGCCGCGCCACGGCCTCGGGCAGGGTCCCGGTCACCACCGATGGCTCCTGCGGCGGCAACTCGCCCGCCTCGCCCAGCGCTTCATCCAGATCCGCCGCATCGATGCTGGCGCCACGCACCAAGACCTGGCTGCGCTGCATGACGTTGCGCAATTCGCGCACGTTGCCAGGCCAGCGATGCGCGAGCAGGCGCTCTTGCGCGGCCGGCGACAGGCTCTGCGCACGCGCTGCATCGGCGCTCAGGAAGTGCTGCGCCAGCAGCAGGATGTCCTGGCCACGCTCGCGCAATGGCGGCAGTTCGATCGGCACCACATTGAGGCGGTAACGCAGGTCGCTCCGAAAGCGTCCGTCGGCCACGCAGGCCGCCAGGTCGCGATGGGTGGCGGCCAGCACCCGCACATCCACCTTCTGCGGGCCGCTGCCACCCAGTGGCGTCACCTCGCCTTCCTGCAGGAAACGCAGCAGCTTGGCCTGCATCGGCAATGGCATGTCGCCGATTTCGTCCAGAAACAACGTGCCGCCATCGGCTTCGCGAATCAGCCCGCGTCGGTCGCTGCTGGCGCCGGAAAACGCCCCCTTGCGATGGCCGAACAGCTCACTCTCCATCAAGTCCAGCGGAATGGCCGCGCAGTTGACTGCGACAAATGGCGCATTGGCGCGCGGGCTGGCGCGATGCAGCGCGCGTGCGGCCAATTCCTTGCCGGTGCCGGTTTCCCCGGTGATCAGCACCGGCAGATCGGACGCCGCTGCCAGCCCGATGCGCTTGTGCACGGTGCGCATCGCCGGGCTGTGGCCGACCAGTGCATCCTCATCTTCGACCGGCGCAGGCGAGCTGTCTGTCGCTGCAGCCTGCGCATCGGCACGACTGAGCAGCGCGCGCTCCACCACCTCCACGATATCGGCACGGCCGACCGGCTTGACCAGATGATCGAAGGCGCCCAGCGTCATCGCCTCGATCGTGTTGCCACTGGACACATGGGCGGTCAGCATCACCAGCGGCACCTGACGCGCCTGCGCATCGTCCAGGCGCGCACGCAGCACCGCGATGCCATCCATGCCCGGCATGCGGAAATCCACGAACGCCATGTCGATGCCGCCTTCGCTCAGCCGCGCCAGCCCGTCCGGCCCGTTCCCGGCGGCGACCACCGTATGCCCGAGCGAGCGCAAGGTGGCCTGCAAGGTGGTGCGAAACGCCGCGTCGTCGTCGATGATCAGGATGCGCGCCATGGCAACTCCAGGATGAAATGGGTCAGCCCGTCGGCATGTGCGTAGCGCGCGTGCCCGCCATGCGCACGCGCGATCTCGCGCACCAGCGCCAGCCCCAGGCCATTGCCGTCGGCGCGGCCACTGACGAACGGCTCGAACAGGTGCGCAGCGATCGGTTCTGCGATCGGCGCGCCACGGTTGCAGACCTGCAGCTGCAACATGCCCTCCACTGCTGCCGCCTGCAGCGTGACCTCGCTGCCTGGATCGGCGTGCTGCGCAGCATTGCGCAGCAGGTTGTGCACGGCGCGCCCCAGTTGCTGCGGATCCAGGGTCCAGCGCAACGGCGCGGCCGGAAGCAGCAGGCGGGGCGGCGGCGTGCCCGGCGGTAACGGGCCGTGTTCCAGCAGCGTCGCCAGCCAGTCCTGCACGACCACCGTCTCCAGTTGCAGACGAATCGGCTGCACCATGCCGAGCAGACTCTCGACCACGCCATCCAGGCGACGAATCTGCGCCAGCATCAACTCGCCATGCGCCGCATCGTCCGGCGTCGCATCGCGGCGCGCGATCTCGTTTTCCAGCGCCAACCGCATCGTGGCGATCGGGTTGCGGATCTCATGCGCCACCGTGGCCGTCATGCGCCCCAGTGCGGCAAGCCGTTCGTGCCGCGACAGCTCGTCGGCCAGCCGGCGCGTCTGCGCCAGCGCCTGCGCGTTGCGCTGCGCATAGTCGTTGACCGCCGCGCCCAGGCGGTCCAGTTCCGGCGCACCGGTCGGCGGAATGTGCGGCGTCTGGGTGTCGGCGGCCAGCGCCTGCTGGATCCGCTGCAGGCGCTGGCTCCAGCGCCGTACCAGCACGCCCAGCGCAATGGCCGATATCGCCACCATCGCGAAGATCAGCAGCATGCCAACGACCAATGGCCGCCATGCGTCGGCCTTGCTGGCCGGCACCCGCGTCATCGTCCATGCCGCGCTGCCGGATGCCAACGGACAAGCGCTGATCAGCAGCACCTCGCGGCGACCGTCGCGACGGTATTGCGCCGCCTGCCTTGTCGTCACGCTCTGCTGCGCCGTGTTGACGATGTTGGCCCACTCCGCGGCGGGAATATCGGTCTTGTGATCGCTGCCGTCGTAGGTCGGGTAGGCATAGGCAACAAAGCCCTTGTGCAGGTCCCAGACACCGCCTTCGACGCCTGGCGCATCGGCCAGCACCAACTGCACCACCACCGCTGCCAGGCCTGCGCCATCGTCGCCGCGACGCGCCGCCTCGCTTGCCCCGGCATAGCGTTGCACGATGCGCGCGCATTGCCCGCCCAATTGCTGGCGCGCCTCTTCCAGCCGCACACCCTCGGTCTGCCGATACAGGCCGTACAACATCGTGGCCACGCCCACACAGGCGGCCACGATCACCATCCAGATCAGCAACAGTTGCCGGAGCAGCGAACGGGGCATGGACGAAGCGGCCTGAAGAGGACAGCCAGTGTGCGCGAGTACAACTGAATTAACGCAGGTTGGTCTTCACCAACTCGATGACCTCATCGCCACGCCCGCTCATCACCGCCTTGAGCAGATACAGGCCCATGCCCTTGGCCTGTTCGAGCTTGATCGCCGGCGGCACCGCCAGCTCCTGCGTGGCGATGCGCACATCCACCAACGCTGGACCCGAATGCGCGAAGGCTTGGCGCAATGCACGCTCCAGTTGCGATGATTCGTCCACACGAATCCCGAGGATGCCCATCGCATTGCTCATCGCTGCAAAGTCCGGATTGCGCAGCTCGGTACCGGTATCCAGGTAACCGGCAGCCTTCATCTCCATCGCCACAAATCCCAGCGAAGCGTTGTTGAACACCACCACCTTCACCGGCAGGTTCAATTGCGCCAGCGAGATGAAATCGCCCATCAGCATCGCAAAGCCACCATCGCCCGATAGCGAAATGACTTGCCGACCGGGAAATGCCGCTTGCGCACCAAGCGCCTGCGGCATTGCGTTGGCCATCGAACCGTGATTGAACGACCCCAGCAAGCGACGCTTGCCGTTCATGCGCAGGTAGCGGGCGGCCCACACCGTGGGCGTGCCGACATCGCAGGTGAACACTGCATCCTGATCGGCGATCTGGCTGATCAGCCGGGTCACGAACTGCGGGTGCAGCGGCTGCCCGGGATCTGCCGGCACCGCCAGATCGTCCAGCCCTTCGCGCGCCTTGCGGTAGTGCGCAAGCGACTTTTCCAGAAAGCCACGTTCTTCGCGGCGCTGCAGCTGTGGCAGCAATGCTGCAATGGTTTCACCCACATCGGCGGCAATGCCCAGCTGCAACGGCGTGCGCCGACCGAGCGCGCTCGGGTCGCGATCCACCTGCACGATGGTCGCGTCCTTCGGGTAGAACTGCCGGTACGGAAAATCCGTGCCCAGCATGAGCAAGGTGTCGCAATTGAGCATGGCGTGATAACCGGAACTGAAACCGATCAGGCCAGTCATGCCGACATCGAACGGGTTGTCCCACTCCACGTATTCCTTGCCGCGCAGCGCATGCACCACCGGCGCACCCAACGTGTCGGCCAACGCCACGACTGCGTCATGCGCGCCGGCACAGCCACTGCCGCACAACAGCGTCACTGCCTTGCTCTGCTGCAGCAGCTCGGCCAATTGCCGCACGTCCTCGGCGGCGGGCAGCACCCGCGGCTGACGCAGCGCCGGCCACGCACTGGAGACATGCTTGTCCACCTCCAGCAGCGCGATATCGCCGGGAATCACCACCACCGCCACGCCTTGCTGCAGGATGGCCGTGCGCATCGCCCGATGCAGCACTTCCGGCAATTGCGCCGGGTTGGTCACCAACTCCACGAAGTGACTGCACTCGCGAAACAGCTCCTGCGGGTGGGTCTCCTGAAAATAGCTCAGCCCGATCTCGGACGACGGAATATGCGCGGCAATCGCCAGTACCGGCTGGCGGCTGCGATGGCAATCGAACAGCCCGTTGATCAGGTGCAGATTGCCCGGCCCGCAACTGCCGGCACACACCGCCAGCTGGCCGGTCACCGCCGCCTCTGCACCTGCGGCGAACGCGGCCACTTCTTCGTGCCGCACATGCATCCACGCGATGGTCTGCATCTCGCGCAAGGCATCGGTCAAGCCGTTGAGGCTGTCGCCGGTGACGCCCCAGATCCGCTCGACCCCGGCGCTCTGCAGCGTCTCGGCCAGAAAGCGCGCCAACGTTTTTTTCTTCGCCACGATGCAGCTCCACAGGTGTGTTCAACAGGCGTGCAATGCTCCCAGCGGCGGTGTCAGTGCAATGTGCTGGTGGAGCGAGCGCGCGTAAAACGTTGGAAACCAGGCGATCTGCCGCGTTTGTGTACACATGCCTCACGTCGGCGCCATGTAAGCGCTAGAGCATCACGTTTTGCACGTGCTGTACGCGCATCTGCACGCTACACAAGAAAGCGCAGCTGAATCTGGCGCGATGATTCATCAACTGGTCAGTCCAAAATTCATGTCGCGTTCCATCGAATAACGGAGAATTTACATCTCGGCAGCGAACGGCATCCGCCTCAGCGCCGGTCCAATCAAATAAGTACAGGTATCCCGATCATGAAGACTTCTTTGCTGGCCCTCGGCCTTCTCGCAGCTCTGCCGTTTGCGGCTTCGGCTGCTGAAAACCTCTCCTACAACTTCGTCGAAGGCGACTACGTGCGCACGCCGACCGAAGGTCGCGATGCGGACGGCTGGGGCGTGAAGGCCTCTTATGCCATCGCTCCGAACTTCCACGTGTTCGGCGATTACAGCAAGCAGAATGCTGACGACAACAACAACGTGTTCGAAAACACCGACTCGGACTTCCAGCAGTGGGGCGTCGGCGTGGGCTTCAACCACGAAATCGCCACGAGCACCGACTTCGTTGCGCGCGTTGCCTACCGCAAGCTGGACCTGGACACCCCGAACATCAACTTCGACGGCTACAGCGTTGAAGCCGGTCTGCGTAACGCCTTCGGCGAGCACTTCGAAGTCTATGCCCTGGCTGGCTACGAAGATTTCTCCAAGAAGCGTGGCATCGACATCGGCGACAACTTCTACGGCCGCCTTGGCGCCCAGGTGAAGTTGAACCAGAACTGGGGCATCAATGGCGACATCCGTATGGATGGCGACGGCAACAAGGAATGGTCGGTCGGCCCGCGCTTCAGCTGGTAAGCCGCACGTTTGACTGCAGCGCGCTCTCTCTCCCGCGTTGCACTGGAAGCCCGGTCCTCCGACCGGGCTTCTTTCTTTTGGGCGATCGGTTGGCGGTTTGAACATGCACGTCACGATGCGCGTCACTTCGCACAGGGAACCTCGCCAACGATGCATCTGCGTCACGAGGGTGGGCCGCGCTCGCGTTGGGTGCCCCAACGACCTGGCGCCCGATCCGCCAAAGCGGTGCTTGCGCCGCGCGGCAAGCGGCCAAACAAAAAAAACGCCCGGTACTGCCGGGCGTTGTGTTGTGCATTTTCGCATCGGATGCCGAGGCGCTACCGGTCTTGGCGCGGCGAACAAGACGGAGCGAGCAATCATCCGGTGGCGTGGACAGCGCGCGGAACCGTCATGCAAGGGTGGCGCACGAGGATTCTAAGCACCGGCCCACGCACGACTGGCAGTAAGCGCAGCGGTTTGTCGGCTGTTCTCAGGTAAACAAGGTCTGCGGGTACTCTGGCTTGCGCTCGCGTGCCAGCAGTTCCTTCAGGCCTGCTTCCGGAGTGATTTCACCGTGCAATACCGCGCGCACGGCATTGGAGATCGGCAGTTCGATGCCGTGGTGTTCGGCCTGACGCATGACCTCATCGGCCGTCTGCACCGATTCGACAACCTGGCCGATCTCGCGGATCGCATCGTCCAAGCTCTGCCCGCGCCCCAGGGCCAGACCCAGGCGCCGGTTGCGCGACAGATCGCCGGTGCAGGTAAGCACCAGATCGCCCAATCCGGCCAGGCCCATCAGGGTCTCCGGACGTGCGCCGATCACCGCCGCCAGACGCAGCATCTCGTTCAAGCCACGCGTGATCAGACCGGCCCGTGCATTGAGACCAAGCTGCATGCCGTCGGCCACGCCGGTGGCCACCGCCAGCACGTTCTTCATCGCCCCGCCCAGCTCGGCGCCCACCATGTCGTCGCCGGTGTAGGCGCGGAAGGTGGGGCCGTGCATCGCATCGGCCACCACTTGTGCGAACGCCGCATCGTCGCCGTGCACGGTGATGGCGGTCGGCAGGCCGAGCGTGACTTCCTTGGCGAAGGAGGGCCCGGTCACCACGGCCAGCGGAACGCTGGGGCCGAGGATGTCGCGTGCCACTTCATGCAGGAACCGCCCGGAACCGGGTTCGAAGCCCTTGGTCGCCCAGGCAACGCCGGCACCGGCCGGACGCAGCGGTGCGATCAGCCGGATGGTCTCGGTGAACGCATGCGAGGGCACCACCACCAGGATCCAGGTGGCGTCAGCCACCGCCGCCTGCAGGTCGGTGGTGGCACGCAGACTGTCGGGCAGCGCAATGCCCGGCAGATAGCGCGCGTTCTCGTGGGTGCGGTCGATGGTATCCACCATCGCCGCATCGCGCCCCCAGAGCACGGTCGGATGACCATGCCTGGCGAGCAGCGCGGCCAGGGCCGTGCCCCAGGAGCCGGCGCCGAGAACGGCGATCTTGTGGGTCCAATCGCTCATCGGCGCAATCAACGCTTAGGCGTTGCCAGCCGGCTCGGAATCGGCCAGCGAAGTGCCTTCGTTCTGACGCTGACGCAGGGTTTCTGCGTACAGGGCTTCGAAATTGATCGGCTGCAGGTAGAACGGCGGGAAGCCGCCGGCCTGGATCAGGTCGCTGACCAGGGTGCGCACGTACGGGAACAGGATGTTTGGGCACTGGGTGCCGAGCAGCACGTCGATCGCCTGCGGGTCCAGGCCGACCAGGCCGAACACGCCGGCCTGCTGCACTTCGGCCACATAGGCCGTCTTGCCACCGGCGGTGCAGGTCAGAGTCACGGCCAACACCACTTCGAAGGCGTTGTCGTTGAGGCGCTGCACCTTCTGGTTGAGGTTCAGCTGCAGCTCGGGCTGGTTGGCGTCATTGAAGACGGCCGGTGCGTTCGGAGATTCGAAGGACACGTCCTTGACGTAAATCTTTTCGATGGTGAAGGCGGGACCAGCAGCGGCGTCGGCCGGCGCAGCGGCGCCGTTGAGGATTTCGTCGGACATTCCTAACTCCAGAAACGGTTCGGTGGATGCAGCGTTGAGTGATGCAAACGTGAAAGCGCAAGTCTCTCACGCCAGCAATGGGGGCGTGCCGGTTGCCGCACAAGGCGGATCAGCGGCCCTTGATCAGTGGCAGCTCGGCCATCTGCCAGGCGGCGACGCCGCCTTCGAGCCAGTACACCTGTTCGAAACCAGCTTTCTTCAGCGTCTTGGCTGCACCGGCGGAGGTGGTGCCGCTGCGGCACACCACCACCACCGGCGAGGCCTTGGCGTTGGCCAATAGCTTGCCGGCCGGGTCGAACTTGGCCAGCGCCACGTTTCGGCTGCCGGCGATGTGGCCTTTTTCGAAGTCGGCAGTGGGCGACAGGTCGATCACCAGCGCATTTTCGCTGTTGATCAGACGGGTCAGCTCGGCCGGCTTGAGCGCGCGATAGCCGCGGAACAGGCGCGCGACCTCGGTGACGATCAGGGCGATGGTCAGGCCCACCAGGGCCAGCGACAACATGGGGTTGCGGCCGACAAAGGCCTGCAGCTCTTCGAAATTCACGGGGTCAGGGTCAGTCGAGCGGGCGGGAATTGTCGCACAGCTGGCGCACGCGACGCCCGGCGCGCAGGGGCCAGGCTACTGGCCCTTCCACAGGTCGGGCAGGCCGCTGGCCAACCACCAGCGCTTCTGTTCGGGATTCCAGCGCCAGATCTCGATGCTGCGCACCAGCCGTTCGGCCTGGGTATTGCGGTTGATCACCCGCAACTCGACCTCGCGCCGCAGGTCGCCATTGGGGTCTTGGCCCACGCGCACCTCGCGGTAGCCGGAAATCTGCACCTGCTCGTAGCGCGAACGTTCCAGGTCGCTGAGCGGATGCGCCTGGGCATAGGCCGGCTCGACGAAGCCCTGCGCGGCATCGAAATCGTTCCAGCGCACGGCGGCCGTGTAGGCGGCCTGGATGGTTTCCAGCGCCCGCGCCTGGGCACGGCTGCCGGCATTGGCCACCCCGCTCAGCAGTGCCAGCCCAAGCAGCACGATCGTTGTAATGACTGCACGCATGCGTATTCCCCCGAATCCAGCCGGCATCCTACCGTTTTGGAAACGCCACGAAGCGCCCGCTCAACGTGGCCGCGGCGGCACCGGAGCCCAGTGCGATCTGCGCGCGCATGCCGATGCGCGCCTTGCCACGTTGCCGGAACGTCGCCAGAAAGGCCTCCCAGCTCCCCAGCTCGGACGGCTCGGCATTGGCGACCAGGTCTTCGTACACCGGCGCGACATAGCGCAGCTGGCTGTCTGCAACGTAGACATCGGCGTGGTGCCCGGCCAATTGCAGCTGCAGGGTCAGCCACCCCCAGCTGGCCAGCGTCATCAGCGAGGCCAGGCTGCCGCCGAACGCATTGGCCTTGTCGTTGACGTTGGCCTGCAGCGGCGCCCGCAGGCGCAACGCACCATCGTGCAGACCGTCCACGGCAATGCCCATCGACAGGACCGGCGGCATGGCGATGAACTGCTGCTGCAGCGACTGCAGGGCGGATGCGAGCGTGCACGAAGGAGTCATCGGCAAAGACTGAAAGACGGCGAAGGGCGGCATCATGCCGCAATGTTCTGCGAGCGTCTTGTGCACCTGCATGACATGCGGTACCGCATGGTGAATGCAGTCATCGCCACGTGCGATGTGTGGGCCGGCATCGCGCTGGCCGCATGCAACAACCTTTTCGATGCCTTGGCCCAGCCCGGATCACGCGCTCAGTCAGCACGCGGTATCCGCCACGATGCCTGCCGGTGGCGTTGCAGATAGCGCGCCATGCATCAAACCGCCCGGCACGACCGACGCCTGCGCGCGAGTGCTTGTTTGCCACGCTAAGGTGCAAAGACCACCTTTCGATAGCCCTGCGCCACCCGCAACAGCGCGGTGGCCTTGGCTTTCCAATGCGTGCTGCGCTGCTTCTGTGCGTGCGTCAGCGGCGCATCGATCGTGCTGGTAAACACGATGTTTTCCGCAGCTGCATGGAAGAATTTGTCCTGGATGCACGCAGCCGGCGAGAGCTGATAGGTGGACAACTGGTGCGCCACCGGCGACTCGTTCCAGCCGAACAAAAAGATATCGGCCATGGTGTGCCAGCGCGCCTTCGCAGCCAGCAGCAATCGCGCCGCATCCCTGCTGATGATCAGCGCGCCGGCGCATACCGGCCAGCAATGCTGATACGTCGATGGCCGCACCAGGCGCAGTTGGCGCCCGGCGACATCCGCCACCTTGGCATCGAGTTTGATGCGGTTGTAGGACGGCTCCAGCCGCACGATGCTGCGGCCACCCGGTAGCCAATCGGTGCTGCCCAGCAACGCCGGCAGCGCATCGGACAGATGCATGTCGTCTTCGAAAATCGCCGTGTAGGCGTCGTCGGAATCGGCCGCAATGCGCCACGCTGCCTGATGACTGAGAAAGCAGCCGATGTTGGACGCCGTCCACTTGCGCGGGCCGGTGCTGAAGGCATCGCCCGACCCTTCCAACGGGCGCTCGCGTACAAAGTGGGCGATCTGCTCGTCCGTCAAAGTGGCGCCATCGATGGCAGCAATGCGCTCGAACGGCAGGCCCAGCGCATCGAAGCGCGCCGACATGGCCTGCAACCGGTCGCCGCTGCGCTGCATGTTGATAAGGTAGGACTTGATCACTTCGCCGCTCCAGCACGGTTGTCGGCCAGGATCGTGACCGGATTCCCAGCGGTTGCAAGAGGTTCCGGATCGAGTCGAAGGGCGCCAGTCAGGCTGCCGAATCATCGCTCTGGCTGCCGGCATTGCGCCATCGATTCGTACTGGCATCCCCGGATGCGGCGACAGTGGGCCGCAGGTGACCCACGCTCTCGCATAATCACCTCATGACCGGCCTTGCCCATCCCGACGCTGCCTGGACCCTGATCTCGCTGCGCCCCAGCGGTGAACATGCGCCGTTGCGGCGGGCAGTTGCGCGGCATGGCGGACGGGTACTTGCGCTGTCGCCATGGCGCCTGCAGACCCATGACACCGCACAGGCGCGAGACGCGCTGCGGCAGGCGCTGGCAGCGCCGATTGCGATTTTCACCAGCCCGGCCGCGGTGCAGGCAGCGCATCGTCTGGCGCCGCTGCAGCGCCCGGCGCAGGCGCACTGGGTCAGCGTGGGCGACGGCACTGCGCGCGCATTGCACGCCTGCGGCATCGACAGCGTGGTGCGGCCGGCGCGCATGGACAGCGAAGGCCTGCTTGCGCTGCCGCTGCTGCAGGCACCGCTACAGGCCGTCGGGCTGATCACTGCCCCCGGCGGGCGCGGCATGCTGGCGCCCACGTTGCAGCAGCGCGGTGCACGCATCGTGCGTGCCGATGTCTATCGACGCGTCCCGCTGCGCTTGCGCGCCTCGTCCATCCAGGCGTTGTCGCTTGCACTGCCGCGCAGCGTGCTGGCGCTCAGTAGCGCCGAAGCGCTGACGCTGGTTCTGCAACAGCTGCCTGCCGAATTGGTCGCTGCGTGGCAACAGCGTCCGGTAGTGGCATCCAGCGATCGCATGCTCGACGCCGCACGTGCAGCCGGTTTCGTGCATGGCATGCGCGCAGCAGGCCCGTTGCCGCAGCAGCTCGCCGCTGCTGCTGAGGCGGCAATCATGACACCACCACGACCTTGCTGAACTGCGAACTCAAGCACAGCTTGCCGCCGTCCGGCGCTGCACGCCATGCTGTGTGCGATGACTGCGGCGCCTGCGCCGGTCGTGACTGCCCGAGGATGTCCGAATGACCGAAATGCCCGCTCCTGCGCGACGCTTTCCCTTGGCATGGCTGCTGCTTGTCGTCGCCGTGGCGGCCGTGGGCGTGGCGCTGTTCCTGGGCTGGCGCGCGTGGCAGAACTATCAGGCAACGCAGCTGCAGGCCGCGCAGGCGCAGCAGCAACGCTGGGACGGCACCCAGCAGATGCTGGAGACGCTGCGCCGCGATCAGCGCCTGGCCAACGAGCGTCTGCAGGACGCGGCGGCCACCAACCGCGTCCTGCGCGACGAGATGCTGGGCTTGAGTCAGCGCAGCGCGTTGCTCGAAGACACCGTGCAAAAGCTGGCCGACCCCAACCGTCATGGCGCACAGGCGCTGCGCCTGGATGAAGTGGAGCTGCTGCTGCGGCTCGGCCAGCAGCGCCTGAGTATCGCCGGCGATGCCGATGGCGCGCGGCGCGCCTATGCGCTGGCCAACGGCGCACTCAACGGCATCGACGACCCCGGTTACCTCAATCTGCGTCAGGCATTGGTACAGGAACGCGATGCGCTGGAGCGTCTGGGGGCTGGCCCGCAGGCGGAGGCGGGCAAGAATCTGGATACCTTGGCCGCCGAGTTGCAGCGCCTGCCGGAACAGACCGCACAGGCCAGCGCCGCGGCGCAACCGTGGTGGCAAAAGGCGCTGGCGCCGCTGGTGGACATCCGCCCCAGCCGCGGCGACGCCTTGCTGACCGGCGGCGACCGGCGTGCTGCGCGCGATGCAGTGCAGATCGAAATCAGCCTGGCCCGCGCGGCCGCGGAACGTGGCGATGCCGCCAGTTTTGCGCAATCGCTGCGCCGCGTGGAGACCTGGACCACCCGGCTCTGGCCGGATTCGCCGCAACGTCGTCAGCTGCGTGCACGCTTGCGCAGCCTGCAACAAGCGCCACTGCGTCCGCGCCTGCCGGAACTGGGCACCACCCTGCTGCAACTGCAGGCCATGCGTGAAGGGAGATCCACCCAATGAAAGTGTTGCGTACCGTCTTGATCCTGCTGGTTGCCGTGGCGCTGGGCGTGCTTGGTGCACAGTGGCTGTCGCATCAGAACAGTTACGACCTGGGCAACGTCGTTGTCAGTGTGGGGGGCAACGACTATCACGCCGCCATGCCGCAAGCGCTGCTGATCCTGCTGATCGCATTGCTGGTGCTGTGGCTGCTCTGGACGTTGATCAGCCTGCCGTTCCGCGTGTGGGGCAAGTACCGCCGCAACAAGGGCCGTGCGCGTTTGATCGAAGGTCTGCGCGCTGCCGATCATGGCCAATGGCAGCGCGCCGAGCGGCTGCTGGTCAGTGCCAGCGAAGACGATGAGGTCAGCGGCATTGCCCTGGCCAGCGCGGTGCGCGTGGCCGATGCGCGCGGCGACGAGGCGGCGGCCACGGCACTGGCAAAGCAACTGGCCGAGCGCGACCCGACAGGCTATGCGCTGTTGCAGGGCGAGCGGCACCTGGCGCGCCAGCGCCCGGTCGATGCGATCAATGCACTGGATAGCGCCAACGCGCAGCCGTTGCCGGCACGCGGCCTGCTGTTGCGCACCCACGCCCTGGCGCAGATCGGTCGCGCCGACGAAGCCTATGGCCAGCTCGGTGCCCTGCGTCAGCAGGCGGTCTTGGCGCCCGATGCCTACAGCACGCTGGAAGCGACGCTGGCCGAGCAGACCCTGTTGCAGGCCAGCGACGCCAATGCACTGGCCGAGCGCTGGGAAGCATTGCCCAAGACATTACGCACCACTCCGGCAGTGGTTGGCGCCTACGCGCAACGTGCGGCCGTGCTGCATTGGGACGATGCCGCCGTGCACAGCCTGGAGCAGGCGCTGGACGCGCAATGGGACGAATCGCTGGTACGGCTGTACGGCGTGCTGCCGCTGGAAAAATACGATTCGCGCCGCGCCAGCGCGCAGCGCTGGCTGACCCAATATCCCGACAGCCCAGGGCTGTTGCTGACACTGGCGCGGCTCGCGCGTCATCAACAGCAGTGGTCGCAGGCCGAGGAATTCCTGCATCGCGCCATCGCAAGCGGCGCCGGCAGCGAGGCCTGGGAAGAGCTGGGACACGGGTTTGCCGCCTCCGGCGACCTGCTGTCGGCACAGCATTGCTACGCCAATGCCTTGCGCGCCGCACGCGGCGAACCGGTACGCGACGTCATGCCACAGCAGTCGTTGCGCGGGCCAATCGTCACCACGTACGACCCGGCGCCAGTCGATCCGCACGCAGCGGACGATCGCATTCTGTAGTCGGGACAGCGGCGGTATGCAATGTGCTTACCGCCGCATTGCACTCCCGCGAACGGGGTCAATGCGCGCCAAGCGGCCATCTGCTTCATCGAAGAAGCTGACGTCGCATTGTTAGCCATACAGCGATGGAATTAAGGATGGCGGACCCGCACCGGCAGAATTCAACTGCCGCTTCTGCAAATCCCCAATCCCGAATGCGCAATCCCGTACCGCACCACGGCATCAGCGCTCGACGATCGCCACCACGCCCATGCCGCCGGCGGTGCAGATCGAAATCAATGCACGGCCGCCGCCGCGCTCTTCCAGCTGTTTGGCGGCCGTGGCCACCACGCGTGCGCCAGTGGCGGCGAACGGATGGCCGGTGGCCAGCGACGAGCCCAGCGGATTGATCTTGTCCGGGTCGATGCGGCCCAGCGGCGCGTCCAGGCCCAGCCGGTTGCGGCAGTAGTCCTCGCTCTCCCAGGCACGCAACGTGCACAGCACCTGCGCGGCGAAGGCCTCGTGGATTTCGTAGATGTCGAAATCCTGCAGGGTCAGGCCCTGACGCGCCAGCATCTGCGGCACCGCAATGGTCGGCGCCATCAACAGGCCTTCGCCATGCACGAAATCCACCGCCGCCACCTGCGCATCACGCAGATAGGCCATCGGGGTGTGGCCATGCGCCAGCGCCCAGGCTTCGCTGGAGAGCAGCACCGCGGCCGCACCATCGGTGAGCGGGGTGGAATTGGCCGCGGTCAACGTGCCGCGGCCAGAGGTCTTGTCGAAGGCCGGGCGCAGCGTGGCGAGTTTTTCCAGCGAGGTGTCCGCGCGCAGGATGTTGTCCCGCGAGACGCCGCGGAACGGCGCGATCAGCGAGTCGAAGAAACCGCGCTCATAGGCAGCGGCCAGCTTATGGTGCGAAGCCACCGCCCATTCGTCCTGCGAATCGCGCGAGATGTTCCATTCCTTGGCCATGTCCTCGCAGTGGTCGCCCATGCTCTTGCCGGTGCGCGGCTCGGCCACGCCGGGGAACTCGGGCTTGAGCTCGGCCAGCTTGAAGCCGCGCAGCAGCGCCCTGAGCTTGTCGCCGGTGGCCTTGGCACGGTTGGCGGCCAGCAGCCGTGCGCGCAACTTCTTGCCGTACACGATCGGCACTTCGGAGGTGGTGTCAGAGCCGCCGCCGATGCCCGAGTCGATCTGCCCCAGCGCGATCTTGTTGGCGATGGTGATCACCGAATCCAGGCTGGTGCCGCAGGCGCGCTGCAGGGTGATGCCCGGCGTCAGCGGCGACAGACCCGACGACAGCGCCGCCTCGCGCGCCAGGTTCCAGTCCGCGGAATGCTTGATCACCGCGCCCATCGCCACTTCGCCCAATTGCTGCCCATGCAACCCGAAGCGCTCGACCAACGCGCCCAGCGTGCGCACCGACATGCCCAGGTTGCCCACATCCGCATACGCGGTGTTCTGACGACAGAACGGGATACGAACGCCGCCCAAAATGGCGACGGGACGGGCTGCGGGCATCGGTTGACCTGGCATGGAGGACTCGGGGACATGGCCTGCACAGGGCCGGCAGGCATAATGGCCGCAGTGTAGCTTCGACCCCGTGATGGGCCAACCGCGAATCATGAGCAAGACCGAACACGGCGTAACCGCCATGGGTGTGCTGGCGCTGGAATTGACCGGCGGAAGCGCCCCCGAGCGCGGCGCCTTGGCGCCGGCGCAGGCCGGCATGCTGGCCGAACGCATCGGCCGCGACCTGGCGCAATGGATCCCGGAAGTCCGCGATCTGGAATTGAGCGTGGCGTTGGCGCATTTCGATCCGTCCGAAGTGTTGCGGCCGGGCTGGCCGCTGCATCGGCGCCTGGAAGAGCTGCAGGCGCGTGCACCCGGGCGCGACCAGGGCCCGCGGGTGCTGGCCTTCGGTGCCGACGCGCAAGGCGAGATCCCGCTGCCGTTCCAGGCCGATGCGCAACTGGCCGGCGGTGGGTTGCGCGTGTTGCCGTTCCTGCTGTCCGGCGACCCGCACACGGTTGCCGGCGTGGCCGACGCCATGGAGGAAGTGCTGCTGGCCCAGGGAATGGCGCAGGCCGATACCGCGTTGCTGGCGCAGGAAAGCTTCGGCGCCCGCATCGAGCATGCGCGGTATCTCACCGCCAACGATCTGGCGGCGATGATGTCGATGCAGTACGACAATCAGGGCCTGGCGCCGCTGTGGCCGCTGATCGAAGCCGCACTGCTGGCGCCGCACACCGAAGAGTGGCTGGAGCAGCCCCCCGAGCCGGTGTTGCGCTACATCGATGGCGAAGTGCGTATCGCCTTGTTCGATCCCGCAGGGTGGTGCGATTACTACGCGCACGACCGCGAAGATTGCGAACGCCTGCGCGGCGTCTATGAGCACTATCTGGCACGCCAGCGGCAGATGGCCGCCGTGCTGGAAGCGCATGGGCTGCCCGTGCTGTACGTGCATATCGAGCCGGGCCAGGATCCGCGGCAGGCGCTGGCGGCGTGAGCCAGACGCCGGCGGCCTTGCCCCCTGCGCTGCAGGGCGTGCTGGAGACCGGCGTGTATGTTGCGGACCTGGAGCGCGCATGCGCCTTCTACGCGCGCGTGCTGGGGTTGCAACCGATGCACCGCGATACGCGCATGGCCGCCTACGCCATCGCGCCTGGGCAGGTCTTGTTGCTGTTCCTGCAAGGCAGCACCTCGGCGACGGTCACGCTGCCAGGCGGCACGATTCCGCCGCATGAAGGCAACGGGCGCCAGCATTTCGCACTGGCGGTCGCAAGCGATGCCCTGCCCGGCTGGGAAAATCACCTGCATGCCTGCGGGGTCGCCATCGAAGGCCGTACGCAATGGCCGGGCGGCGGACAAAGCATTTACTTCCGCGATCCCGATGCGCATCTGCTGGAATTGGCGACACCGGGGTTGTGGGCGAATTATTGAGTGATCGCTGCGCGGTGAGCCGCATTTGCCGTGATCGATCAACACCTGAGGTTGTTGCGCGATTGGCGGGCTGGATGCCACCGGTTCGATCTCCTCGAACAGCGTGCACTGCCCCCAAGCGAACTGTTCGCGTGCCCGATTGGCTCTGGCCCGAGCGGCCTTTGACAAGCACCGCGTCTGCCTACGCACAATGACCGCTGGCAAGCGGATCACCGGGTGATCGCAAGGGGCAGTGGAAGACGGCGTTTGCGGCGTTCGTTCGACAATGGCTGCGCTGGATGCGCACGGCTCGCGCTTACGGCATCGGCAAGCTGCCGCATCCAGGCGCATGCACCCATGTGTGCGCCATATCGCGATCGGAGCGAAGGTTGGACGCTGCACCTCGCGCCTACGCAAACGCCGCGGCGCTGTCGCCGCGGCGTTGGTGTGTGAGCTGCAGCGCTGCCTGCATGTCCACCGGCCGGTCGGCCGACATCGCCCGCAACGTCGTCGTATTCAACCGTTGCCGTGCATCGACAACGGTCGCGGAGCGCTTACTTGGTCGCCGCCTGCGCGTTGTCGGTGGTGATCACGCCGCAAGCCAGGCGGCCGCCCGCGTTGCCGGTGGGCTGGGTTTTGTAGTCGTCTGCGTCGGCATGCACGATCACCGCGTGGCCGGCGATATCGAACTGGTCGGCCTTGCCGAGGTTGACGTTGCTGGAGACCGGGCCGTCGATGCTGGCGTTACCCTGCGCGTCGGCGGTGATGTTGGGCATGTCGCCACCATGGTGCGGCTCGGTGCTGACGTTGCCGTGATCGGACTGGGACGGGTTAAAGTGACCGCCGGCGCTGCTGCCGTCCGGTGCGCTGCAATCGCCCTTTTCGTGGATGTGGAAGCCGTGCTCGGTATTGGGCTTGAGGCCGCTGAGCTGGCCGGTGACGCGCAGCGCACCGTCGACGGTCTTGAACGTCACCGTGCCTTTGACGTCATTGCCCTTGGTCGGCTTGAGCTCGGCGGTTGCGGTGGTGGTGGCCGCCGCCTCGGTGACCATGGAGGCGGCGTGTTCGCCACCGTGCGCCGCTTCGGCCGGCGTGCTGGCCTGCGGTGCGGGTGCCGGCTCGGCCGGCGCTGGTTCCTCGCGCTTGCACGCGGTCAGCACCAGGGCGGTGGCCAGAAACAAGGTGGTCGGAACAATGCGCATGGAGTACTCCTGAAGAAAGGCCGCAACTGCAGCCGTTGACGCCCCGACTCAGGGCTGCGAAGGGGGCGTGCCCCATTGGGTGACGCGAATGACGCCGCAGGCCAGGCGCGCACCGGCATTGCCGCTGGGCTGGCTGCGATAGTCGTCGGGGTCGGCATGCACGATCAGCGACTTGCCGACCACGTCGGTCGGGGCGCCATCGCCCAGACTGATGCCGGACAGAATCATGTCCAGATGCACCACGCCTTCGGCGTCTGCACGCAGATTGTCCATGTCGCCCAGATGATGCGCGCCGCCACCGGCACGCCCGTGCGGCGCGCCACCCGGGTTGAAATGCGCGCCCGCGCTGCTGGCATCGGCCGCGCTGCAATCGCCGCGTTCGTGCACATGGAATCCGGACACACCGCCCGGACGCAGGCCGCCGATGGTGCCGGTGAGGCGGATGCCCTGCAGCGCCGGCACCAGCACCACCCGGCCGCTGACCAGGCTGCCCGAGGCCGAAGCCAGCGCGGCCTCGGCTTGCTGCACCGGGCGCGCAGGCACGATCCGCGCCGCTGGCGGCGGAGGCGCCTTGGGCGGCGGTGGCGTGCTGCTGCAGGCGGCCAGCGCCAGCGCGGTGAGGGCAACGATCGTGGGCGACCGGTAACGCATCGAGCAGTTTTCCTGATCAGGCTGGAAACCTATGCGGGCGCATGTTCACGTGTCATGAAATGGGCCTGCTGGCGGCACGGGAGTGTACGGGGTCGGTGTGCCCGGTCGGCTTGTCGGATGGTGTGCGAGGCGCCAGGCACGCTGCGTGACTGCCCGGACGACGGCGTCGGCACGGCAGGGTTGCGGTGGCGTCATCGACAGCGCCGGATGCGGCGGCGTACCACTCATCAATGCTTGCCGCGGGCACTGTCGGGCAGCCTCGGCTCGATCAAGGCATCGCTGGATAGGTGCGCGGGCACTCGCGCTTTCATCGGCACAGGCACCCTCGCCCCAACCCCGTCCCCATCGGCGAGGGGCGTTGGCCCCAGATCAGCGGCGTTTGCGTCCCGGGCCGAGTTTGCGGGTGACCGTGTTGCGGCCCAGTCCCAGGCGGGCAGCAGCTTCGGCGCGACGGCCCTGGGTGAGTTGCAGGGCCGCTTCGAGCAAGGTCCTGTCCAGGCGCTCGCGCGCTTCGGCGTGCAGGCCCTGGGCACCTTCGCTCAGGCGTTGCGCGGCCCAGCTGGAAAGCATGTCGTCCCACTGCCCGTCGCTGCGGCCGCTGCGGTGACGCCGGCCGCCGCGCGCCAATGCGGCGTCCACGTCGACCACGTCGATGATGTCCGAGGTCGCCAGCGCCGCCAGGCGCCAGCACACGTTTTCCAGTTCGCGCACGTTGCCGGGCCAGTCGTACTGGCGCAGGTCTTCCAACGCGGCCGACGAGAGCCGCTTGGGCAGCATGTCGAGTTTGCGCCCGGCCATGGCCAGGAAATTTTCGGCCAGTTGCGCGATGTCGCCGCGCCGTTCGCGCAGTGGCGGCAACTGCAGGCGCACCACATCCAGGCGGTGCAGCAGATCGGCGCGGAAGCGGCCTTGTTCGACCAGCGCTTCCAGGTCCTGGTGGGTGGCGGCAATCACGCGTACATCGACGCGGATCAATTCGCGCCCACCGACGCGGAAGAATTCGTTCTCTGCCAACACGCGCAGCAGGCGGGTCTGCAGCGGCAACGGCATGTCGCCGATTTCGTCCAGAAACAGCGTGCCGCCATCGGCCTGTTCGAAGCGGCCGATATGCCGTTTGGTCGCCCCGGTAAAGGCGCCGGTTTCGTGGCCGAACAATTCGCTTTCCAGCAGTTCGGCCGGGATGGCGGCGGTGTTGAGCGCGACGAAGGGTTTGCGCGCGCGCGGCGATTCGTTGTGCAGCGCGCGCGCGACCAGCTCCTTGCCGGTACCGGTCTCGCCATTGATCAGCACCGACAGCGGCGCCTGCGCCAGGCGCCCGATCGCGCGGAACAAGGCCTGCATCGCGGGCGTGTCGCCGATCAGCGAAGCCGAGCCCTCGGCCAGCCGCGTGGCGACGATTTCTTCGACGCCGGCATCGGCGTCCGGCAGCGCGCGTGCGGCCAGTGCCACCGCGTCGTCCAGGTCGAACGGCTTGGACAGGAACTCGTGCGCGCCGCCGCGGAAGGCACCGGCGGTGCTGGCAACGTCGGTATAGGCCGACATCACGATCACCGGCAAGTGCGGGTGTTTGGATTTGAGTTTGTCGAGCAGGGTCAGGCCGTCTTCGCCGGGCATGCGCACGTCGGTGAACAGCAAATCCGGCGTGGGCCGCATGGCGAGCGCCTGCAGCGCGGCGGCGGCGCTGTCGAAGCCGTCCACGGCATAGCCGGCATCGCGCAAGGCGGTGGACAGCACGAAACGGACCGACCGGTCGTCGTCGACCACCCAGATATGGGATACGGCGGCGGCCTCAGCCATGCGGTTGCTCCTTGTCGTGATCGCCGGCCAGCTCGGGCAGCAGCAGGGTGAAAACGGTATGGCCCGGACGCGAGCGATAGGTCAGCGTGCCGTGGTGCTCGCGCGAAACCTGCTGGGCCAGCGCCAGGCCCAGACCGCTGCCTTCGGCACGGCCACTGACCAGTGGCAGAAACAGGTGCTCGGCCAGTTCTTCCGGCACGCCGCCGCCGTCGTCGATGATTTCCAGCCGCAGCGACATCGCATGCACGCGGTCGCGGATGCGCTGGCCATGCTCCACGCGGGTGCGCAGCGTCACGCGTGTGGCGCCGGCCTGGAAGGCGTTGCGCACCAGGTTCCACACCGCCTGGGTCAGGCGGTCGCCATCGCCCAGAATGTCGGGAATGCTGGGGTCGTAGTCGCGCTGCACCTGCACCGACCAGCCGCCTTCAGCTTCGGCCAGGCGTAGCACGCGTTCGAGCACGACATGGATGTTGAGGCGGTCGTGCGGGCGCGCCGGGGTGGGCGAGAGCAGCCGTTCGAGCAGGGTGTTGAGGCGCTCGATCTCGGTGCCGATCAGCTCGATCAGCTCGCGCTCGTCTTCGTCGCGCCCGGCCGCGCGGCGCGCCAGCAGCTGCGCGGCGCCCTTGAGCCCGGCCAGCGGGTTACGCAGCTCGTGCGCCAACCCTTTCAGCGCAGCGCTCAAGGCATTGGGCAGGGCGTGGGTGGGATCGAGCGCGGGAAATTCGTCGACCGGGTGGGTTTCCAGCAGCCAGCCGCCATCGTCCAGCCGCGACAGCCAGCCTTCGGCAAAACGCGGCGCATCGTTGGGCAGGCCCAGCGCCAGCCGGTGCAGGCGCAAGACGTCACGTTCGTCGTTGAGCAGAAAGCGCGCCAACGCGTCGCCCTGCACTTCCAGCGCGGCCAGGGGCTGTTCGACCAACCGCCGTGCACTGACCCCGAGCCAGCGCGCGAACGCCGGGTTGACGCCCAGCACGCGGCCCTCGCGGTCGGCCCAGGCGACCGGTGTGCCCAGGCTGTCCAGTGATGGCATGGAAGAGGACGTCACCATTGCACCAATTTAGTGCAAAGCGCAGCGCCATGCATCGATGTCGCGCAAAGCGAAGCGCACGGAGACACCATGGAGGCCGGACGGCGGCGGGTCGCACCGATCCAGCGTGCATCCGCGCCGGCAGTCACGGGCGTGGGGCTGGTCATGCAGGCACCTCGGCAGTGGTTCCGCGCCCAATGGGCGGCGGGGGAAAACGGACCCGGCTGGGCGGTCCCGGCCGGGTCAGGGCGCCACCCGCGGCAGCGCGGCCGCGGGTGTGCATGCTCAGGACTCGTACGCAGCTTCACCGTGGGAGGTGATGTCCAGGCCCTCGCGCTCGGCTTCTTCGCTGACGCGCAGGCCGAACACCAGCTTGGCCACCAGGAACCCGACCACCGACACCACGCCGATCCAGCCCACGGTGATGCCTACGCCCAGGGCCTGGATACCGACTTGGTGCACGATGTCGTAATCGCCACCCTTCTGGCCGCCAAGCGAGGCCGCCGAGAACACGCCGGTGAGGATGGCACCGATGATGCCGCCCAGGCCATGCACGCCGAACACGTCCAGGCTGTCGTCGGCGCCCAGCAGGCGCTTCAGGCCGGTGACGCCCCAGACGCACAGCACGCCGGCGGCAAGACCAATGACGATCGCGCCGAACGGACCCACGGTGCCGCAAGCCGGAGTGATGCCGACCAGGCCGGCCACCATGCCCGAGGCCACGCCCAGGGCGGACGACTTGCCCTTGATGATCTTCTCGGTCAGCGACCAGCCCAGGATGGCGGCGGCGGTAGCCAGCAAGGTGTTGAGGAAGGCCAGCGCCGCACCGGCATTGGCTTCCAGGTTGGAACCGGCGTTGAAGCCGAACCAGCCCACCCACAGCAGCGAGGCGCCGACGAAGGTCAGGGTCACGTTGTGCGGCTTGATCGCCTCACGCCCCAACCCGGCGCGCTTGCCGACGAAGTAGGCGCCGACCAGGCCGGCAACGCCGGCATTGATATGCACGACCGTGCCACCGGCGAAATCCAGCGCGCCCAACCCGAACAGGTACCCGCCGGTGGCCCAGACCATGTGCGCCAGCGGCAGGTAGCCGAAGGTGAACCAGATCACCGAGAACAGCAGCACCGCAGCGAACTTGGCGCGTTCGGCGAAGGCGCCGACGATCAGCGCGCCGGTGATGCCGGCAAAGGTCGCCTGGAACGCGACGAACACGTATTCCGGCAGGCTCACGCCCTTGGTGAAGGTCGCCGCCAGGGTTTCGATGGTGACGCCCTTGAGTAGCGCCTTGTCCAGATTGCCGATCCACGCGCCTTCGCCGGAGAACGCCAGGCTATAGCCGTACAGCACCCACAGGACGGTCAGCAGCGAGAACACCACCGCCACCTGGATCAGCACCGACAGCACGTTCTTGGCGCGCACCATGCCGCCGTAGAACAGCGCCAGGCCCGGCACCACCATCAGCAGCACCAGCAAGGTGGAGGTCAGCATCCAGGCGACATCGCCCTTTTCCACCACCGGTGCGGCTTCGGCGGCGGCGGCCGGCGGGGCGGCCGGCTGCGCCGACGGCAGCGGTTCGGTGGTGACCGGCTCGGTCGGCAACGGGGTGACCTGCGCACCGGACTGCGCCTGCGCGCTGCCCATGCCGCCCACCATCAGCGCGCTGAACAGCATCAGCATGCACACGCTGTAGAACCGGGCTTTCCACCCGGCAAAAAGAGCTGTCTTCATACGAACTCCGGGGCTGGTGGGGTCAGAGCGCATCGGCGCCGATCTCGCCGGTGCGGATGCGCACCACCTGCTCGATCGCGGTCACGAAGATCTTGCCGTCGCCGATCTTGCCGGTGCCGGCGGCGTTCTGGATCGCTTCGACCACCGCGTCCAGACGGTCGTCGGTGACCACCGTTTCGATCTTGATCTTGGGCAGGAAGTCGACGACGTACTCGGCGCCGCGGTACAGCTCGGTGTGGCCTTTCTGGCGCCCGAAGCCCTTGACCTCGGTCACGGTGATGCCCGACACGCCTGCTGCAGACAAGGCCTCGCGGACCTCGTCGAGCTTGAACGGCCGGATGATGGCGGTGATCAATTTCATGCGCATACCCCGAATGGAGGAAAGAACCGGCCGGCATTGCGCCGCCCGGCGGTGTCAGTCACCTGGATGCCACCCCGGCATCCGATCGTTCGCGATTGCGCGGACCCCAGCAGATGCCATGCATCCGCCTCGTGGGAGAGGTCAGGCCCGCGCGCCGCGAACGATGTGCTCTCTCGTTACCCCTGCGATCCACGGCCGGAGCCCTGGATCGATCGAACATGTGCGGCGATGGCGGAGGTGGGAGGGGGGCCTCCGCCATCACCGCGGTGGAACTCAGTTGCCGTAGTACAGCTGGTACTCCAACGGGTGGGTCGCAGCACGGAACTTGGTGACTTCCTGCATCTTCAGCGCGATATAGCCGTCGATGAAGTCGTCGCTCATCACGCCGCCGGCCTTGAGGAACTCGCGGTCCTTGTCCAGCGCTTCCAGGGCCTGGTCCAGGCTGGAGCACACCTGCGGGATCAGCTTCTCTTCTTCCGGCGGCAGGTCGTACAGGTCCTTGTCGCTCGGGGCGCCCGGGTCGATCTGGTTCTTGATGCCGTCCAGGCCGGCCATCATCAGCGCGGTGAAGGTCAGGTAGCCGGACTGCAACGGATCGGGGAAGCGCATTTCGATGCGGCGCGCCTTCGGGTTGGTGACCCACGGAATGCGGCACGAGGCCGAACGGTTACGCGCCGAATAGGCCAGCATCACCGGCGCCTCGAAGCCCGGAACCAGGCGCTTGTAGCTGTTGGTGCCGGAGTTGGCGAAGGCGTTGATCGCGCGGGCATGCTTGAAGATGCCGCCGATGTACCACAGCGCCAGCTGCGACAGGCCGCCGTAGCCGTCGCCGGTGAACAGGTTGACGCCGCCCTTGGCCAGCGACTGGTGCACGTGCATGCCCGAGCCGTTGTCGCCCACGATGGGCTTGGGCATGAAGGTGGCGGTCTTGCCGTTGCGGTAGGCGACGTTCTTGATGATGTACTTCATCGTCAGCAGTTCGTCGGCCTTCTGCACCAGCGAGCTGAACTTGGTGCCGATCTCGCACTGGCCGGCGGTGGCCACTTCGTGGTGGTGCACCTCGGTTTCGATGCCGACCTGTTCCAGCGTCTTGATCATTTCGGCGCGCAGGTCGTGCAGGCTGTCGGTCGGCGGAACCGGGAAGTAGCCGCCCTTCACGCCCGGGCGGTAACCGCTGTTGCCGCCGTCGTACTTTTCGCCGGTGTTCCAGGCCGCCTCTTCCGAACCCACCTGGAAGAAGGTGTGGCCCATGTCGTTGGCAAAGCGCACCGAATCGAAGATGAAGAATTCCGGCTCCGGGCCGAAGAACGCCTGGTCTGCGGTGCCGGAGGACTTCAGGTAGGCCTCGGCGCGCTTGGCGATGCCGCGCGGGTCGCGCTCATAGCTCTGCATGGTGGCCGGGTCGAGGATGTCGCAGGTCAGCACGATGGTCGGATCGGCGAAGAACGGATCCAGATACGCGGTGCCCGCGTCCGGCAGCAACACCATGTCCGACTCGTTGATGCCCTTCCAGCCCGCGATCGAACTGCCGTCGAACATCTTGCCTTCTTCAAACAGCGCCGGCTCGATGATATTGACCGGAAAGGTGATGTGCTGCTGTACACCACGCATATCGACGAAGCGCAGGTCGACGAACTCGACCTTGTTGTCCTTGATCAGCTTTTCAACATTTTCCACGGACATCGGAAGAAACCTCAGGCAGGAGTTAAGTGGCTCGTGGGCGGTACTACAGCAGGGACCGTGCCAAGCCTGTGCGCTTCACAAGCCCTTGATTTTGCTTACATCGCTCGCGACTGTACCGCCAGCATCGCACCGTAAAAGTGCAAAGCGCAAACTAGAACGCACCGATATGGTGCATGCCGCAATGCACTATCCTGGCGCTTCCCTCACCCCTGCCCAGTCCGATGTCCGATCTGATTTCCGCCCTGTTGTTGGGCATTCTCGAAGGCCTCACCGAATTCCTGCCGATCTCCAGCACCGGCCACCTGTTGATCGCCGAACAATGGCTCGGACGCCGTTCTGACTTCTTCAATATCGTCATCCAGGCCGGCGCGATCCTGGCCATCTGCCTGGCGCTGCGGCAGCGCCTGTGGGGCCTGGCCACCGGCCTGGGCGAGCGCGCCAATCGCGACTACGTGCTCAAGGTCGGCGTGGCCTTCCTGGTCACTGCGGTGGTCGGGCTGATCGTGCGCAAGGCCGGCTGGCAATTGCCCGAAACGCTCCAACCGGTCGCCTGGGCGTTGCTGATCGGCGGGGTGTGGATGCTGGTGGCCGAACACTTCGCCGGCAAGCTGCCCGAGCGCGATGTGGTGACCTGGAAGGTGGCCATCGCCGTAGGCCTGGCGCAGGTCGTGGCCGGTGTTTTTCCCGGAACGTCGCGCTCGGCCTCGACGATCTTCATCGCGATGCTGCTGGGCCTGAGCAAGCGCTCGGCAGCGGCGGATTTCGTGTTCATGGTGGGCATTCCGACCATGTTTGCGGCCAGCGGCTACGCGCTGCTGGAGATGTACAAGGAAGGCGGTTTCGGCACCGAAAACTGGACCGACGTGGCGGTGGCCTTCGTGGCGGCGACCATCACCGGCTTTGTGGTGGTGAAGTGGCTGCTGGGCTATATCAAGAAGCACCGTTTCACGGTGTTTGCGGTGTATCGCATGCTGCTGGGCGCCGCCCTGCTGCTGTGGCTGCCGGCGGCGGCGGGCTGACATTCCACCGCCCCGGCCTGCACGTCGTGATGGCTGCGACGTGCAGGCCGGGCGCACACAAACGCGCTGGGCACTGCCGCGTCCGCGCGCTGCCAGCCGATTGCGGGCAACGGCCGCCCCGCCGGATATCGGACGCAGTCGCTTGGTTGGTGGCTCTGATGCGTCCACGTCGTGACGCCGGTCATTGCCCCGGGCGCACGCTGGCGGTATCACTGACGCATCGACCACCGGGAGCTGCGCATGCGTGCCGTGTTCTTCGCCCCTGCATTGCTGGCGGCGGGCGTGACGGCCTGCGGGTCGGGTGCATCGCCGGACCCGCCCGGCTCCGGCCACGCTGCTGCGCGGGCACCGGTCACCGCTCCCCCCGACACAGACAGTGTCCCGTTGCGCGCCGCCCTGCGTGCGCAGCACTGGCACTTGCAGCAGGCCAGCGATGCGCATGGCACGGCCTTGCGCAGTCTGTTCGTCGACGGCGTGTCGCCAGTGCAACTGGACTTCGACGATCAGCGCATCCAGGTCAGCCAGACCTGCAACGCGCTGGGCGCCAACTACAGCGTGGCCCAGGCGCACGTGCAGATTGGCCGGGTGGTCTCGAGCAAGCGGATGTGCGCCGATGCACGCCGGATGGCGCAGGAACGCGCGGCCAGCGACCTGTTGTCCGGGCGCTTTGCAGTGGTCATGGACAACGCGGCAGCCGTGCCTGGCCTGACCCTGACCCGCAGCGACGGCACCGTGCTGATCTTCGGCGGTACGCCCACCGCGGACACCCGGTATGGCGGGCCGGGGCAGACGCTGCTGATCGAAGTGGCCGCAGAGACCGTGCCCTGCGTTTTGGACCCTGCGCGCCGCTGCCTGCAAGTGCGCGAGCACGAGCCGGGCGCGGCCGCCGCGACAGCGGCCGCCACGTCGTGGCAGCCCTACGACGGCACGATCGAGGGTTTCGACCATGAAGAGGGAATCCGCACGCTGCTGCGCGTGACCCGCTACCCGGCCGTCAGCGCGCCTGACGCCAAACCGGTCTACGTGCTCGACCAGATGATCGAAGCCGGCGGCTAGCGCAGCCGCAGTAGGGGTCCGGCAACGGCATGGCACGCTGCGCCGCCGCCCCGCATCACAACTGGATGAGCACCTTGCCCACGTGTTGCGCCTTGGCGAAATAGTCCAAGGCCTGGGGCGCCTCATCGAACCGGAACGTCTTGCTGTGCAGGGTCTTGATGCGGTGCTGCTCGATCGCCCGTAGCAGGTCCACGAACATCGCCCGGCTGCCGTTGGCGATCCCGCGAATGGTCACGTTCTTGCGGATCAACGCCACGTAATCGGGAATGGGCGAAGACGCCCCGGGGGTGACGCCGATCACCACGATGGTCGCGTTCGCGGCCGCCGCCTTGATCGACTGCCCCAAGGTGTCCTGCCCGCCGGTCTCGATGATGACGTCCGCGCCGCCGCCGGACAGCTGTACGACTGCCTCGGCCCAGTCGGGGTGGGTGCGGTAGTTGACGGTGATGTCGGCGCCCAGGCGGCGTGCGAGCTCGAGCTTGTCGTCGCTGGACGAGGTGATGGCGACGCGGGCCCCGTGCAGCTTGGCCAGCTGGAGCGCGGCCATCGAGACGCCACCGGTTCCCAGACACAGCACCAGGTCGCCGGCCTTGATCCTGGCCACGTCCACCAGCGCGTTCCAGGCGGTCACCGCGGCCGATGCCAGCGCCGCGACATCCTCGTCCTCCAGCGACGCAGGCACCTTGATCAGGGCGCTGGCAGGCAGCGACACCTTTTCGGCCAGCCAGCCGTCGTGGGTCACGCCCAGGTCGTGGGCGAACATCTCGGCATCGAACCTGCCCTCCAGCCAGGTGGGAAAGTGCCCGCTGACGACACGGTCGCCTGGCGCGACCTGGCCGACACCGGCACCGACGGAGGTCACGATGCCCACGCCCTCGGCAACCGGAACGCGCGTAGGCGCAAGCTTGCCGCCGTAGGTGCCTTTCAGGATCTGCAGGTCGCGGTTGATCAGGCCGACCAGCCGCGGAGCGACGATGACCTCACCTGGCCCTGCGACCGGCTCAGGCATCTGGACCGCGACCAGGCTGTCAAGGCCGGTTTGATTGCCAATCTGGAATGCTTTCAAGGGGATTACCTGTGCTGCGACGCCGGCCGGACGTGGCTGGCGTCAAGGGATGGGCGATCGACGCCATCGGCGCGATCACTCAGCGCAGCGACGGGTTCAACGTGTAGGTGCCGTGCAACGCCGCTTCGGCCAGCACATGCCCCTGCATCGCCAACAGCACATCGGCGGCGGTAAAGCTGTCGGGCAGGCTGAGTTTGGCCACGTCCAGCGCGAACACGCGGAAGAAATACCGGTGCACGCGCAGGTCGTTGAATGGCGGGTACGGGCCGTCGTAGCCACGGTAGTGGCCGGCCATGTCGGCATTGCCGGCGAACCACTGGGTGTAGGAATTCAAGCCCTGCCGGGCACCGGCCGGGCCGGCTGGCTGCTGCTTGCCCTTGACCACGAAGCCGTCGCTGCAGCTGCCCGCCGCAATCTCATGCACATCGGCGGGGATATCGGCCATGGCCCAATGCACGAAATCGGTGCGTGGCTGCTCGACGGGAATCTGCAGGTCGTCACGGCCGACGGTGTCGGGCACGGTCGGCACGTCCGGGTCCAGGCACAGCAGCGCAAACGACTGTGTACCGGCCGGCACCTCGCTCCAGGCCAGGTGCGGATTGCGGTTGGGCGCAAAGCCCTCCGGCGTGCCGGCGGCAAATTCCACCGCGATGGGCTTGCCGTTTTCGATGCTGTTGCTGGTCAGACGCATGGCGGGTCTCCGAGGGAAGCGATACGGATCAGGGTGCCTGGGTCCGCGCCACAGCGGAAGACGTCGCGATGGAACCTTCTGATGCGCTCGGCCGGGTTTACCGCCGCGTACGTACCGCGCCTGCACACGATGCGACGAAGCGACTGCGGCCACGCCCAACTGCCGTGGGCGCGACCGCGTTGATGGCGCCTCAGTCCTGCGGGTAGCCGAAGCGCACCGCGATCAGCGTGAGCAGATCGAACTGCGCGCCGAGCACGCCGCGGTAATCGCGCCAGCGGCCAGAGGCCAACCGTGCCGGGCCACGCGGTTCGACCAGCGGGAAGCTCAGCCCGAACGCCTGCTCCAGGGCCGTCGAAATACCCTGCGGGTCGTTTTCGACCCCGTCCAGCCGGATGATGCGGTGGGGGTACAGGTCGCGCTCGTGCAGCGTGGCCAGCTGTTCCAGCGCGATCAGCAACCAGTCGGTGGCCTGCTGCGGCGATTGCAGTGCCAGCGGCGCCGACGCCCCGGCCGAGAGCCAGTCCAGCAACATGTCGCGCGGGTCGCGCAACGCGATCGCCAGCCGGCCCTCGGGCAGATGCGGGCGCAGCGCGGTCAGCAAGGTGTTGTCCCACCACAGCAACCAGTCGATGACATTGCCATCGTCGATGCCGCGGCGCGGCAGTTGCGCCTTCCAGCCTTCCACCAACGCCATCGGTGCCAATTCGCCAGAGGCCAACTGTTCGAGGGTGCGGTAGCTCTGCAGCGCATCCGATGGCGGCGTGGTGCCATAGCGGTCGCCACGCACCAGTGGGGTGGCCGCGCCCATCACCGCGACCAGGCGTTCGACATGCGAGCCGGGCGTGCCCCACACGAACAGCGGGCGTGCGGTGACCGTGTCGGGAATGCTGCCCAGCGCAGGCCACTGCGTCGGCTGCCTGGCTGCCTGCGGCGGCAGCGGCAACCGATGCTGGGCCTGTTCGCGGTGGAACTGCATCCAGGTACCCACGGCGGCATCGGGCTGGCCGGCGCGGTCCTGCACATTGCCCAGCCATGGCCGCAGCACGGTCTGCTGCGGTGCAGGCAGCGACTCGATCAACGATTCGACGCAGGCGATCGCCGCCGGCGGGTCGCGTTGCAGCAAGGCTTCGACGATGCGCTGCTCGCCGCTGATGCGGCCCGGCTCCACCGCCACGATCTGGCGCGCCACCATTTCCGCCTCGTCGGCCTGGCCCTGCATGTCGTGCACGCGCATCAGCGCTTCCAGCGCCGGCAGGTGTTCGGGCATGGCCAGCAGCCAGCGCTCGATCACCGCCTGCGCCTGCGGCCCACCGACCGGCTCCACTGCCAGGCGCGCCAGCCACAGGTCGTGTGCCGTGGCCGAGGTGGCCAGTGCCGCATCCAGGGTGTCGCGCGCATCGTCCACCGCGCCCAGCCGCTCCCAGGCGGTGAGCAGCGCGTGCAACGTGCGGCGATCGGCCGGCCAGTGCGCCAGTGCCAGGCGCAGGTGCGCGGCGGCCTGATCGGGACGACCGGCCTGCAGCTCCATCTCGCCGGCCAGCCGGCGCATGGCCGGCAGATCGCCGCCGGGCTGCTCGAGCACGCCCTGCATCGCCGCCAGTGCATCGTCCAGGCGGCCCTGGCGTTGGGCCAGTTGCGCAATGAAGGCGCGCAGCGCAGTGCCCGGCGGATTGAGCTCGATCACGCGCTCGAAGGCGCGCTCGGCGAACGCAAAATGCTCCTTCTGCAGATACGCAAAACCCAGCGAAAACAGCACGCGGGCATCGTCGGGCAGCTGCTCGGCAGCGCGGGTCAACAGCGCCAGCGCGCGGTCGCTGTGGCCGCGGCGCATTTCCACCACGCCATCGACCGCCAGCAATTGCGGGTGTTCCGGCGCCAGGCGCGCAGCGGTGCGGCTCAGCCGCTCGGCCTCGTCCAGATCGCCGCGTGCCACCGCCAGATGCGCCTGCATCACGTAGGCATTGAACTGGTTGGGATCCAGCGCGGTACTGCGCGACAGCGCGGCATCGGCGGCGGACAGATCGCGCGTGGCCAGCAATGCGCCGGCGCGCAGCAGGTGCAGGTCGGCATCTTCGGGCGTCAGCGTCAGCGCGGTATCGATGCTGTCCAGTGCCAGCACCGGCTGCCCTTGCTGCTGCAGCGCAAGCGCCAGCCAGCGGTGGGCGCCGGCATGATCGGGCGCGTTGGTGACCCACTCGCGGGCCAGCGCCACCGCATCGTCGGCCGCATTGCGGCGCAGGGCTTGAAGGATGGCGTCTTGCATGGCGGTGGCGGGTCCCGGACAAACCGCTATTGTAACGATGCGCGCTGCGGCGGCTTGCATGGGCGACGCACGCTGCTGCCTGGCGCTGTGCCCGCGCCGTGTGCAGGATGGGCGTTATCGGCGGTGCGAACTCGCATCGATCGTTCGCGCCGGCCAGAGGTTCAAACGCTTGCCGACGTCCGACGCAGCACGCTCGCGCCGTAGGCCACGCAGAGCGCCCCAAACACCAACTGGCCCAGATGCCAGAGCGCAGCTTGGACGCCGACGGAAACCGATCCTGCGCGTGAGCGGAACAGGATCTGCCCGGTCTGCGGCCGGGTGTAGAGGCTGATCGCGCTGAAGTAGACCATCACGCAACCGACGACCACTGGCAAAACGGCGATCACTGCATCCAAGGACGGATGTCGTGTCGGCGTCATTCGCGCGCTGACGCCAGCCGCTCGGCCACCCAGCGTTCGGCAAAGCCGTCGCCGCGGGCGTTTTCCAGAAAGCCGCAATGCCCGCCCCAGCGCGCGATTTCCAGCTTTGCATGCGCCGGCAACTGCCAGGCGGCGAAATCGGCGAACGGAATCACCGGGTCGTCTTCGGCCATCAGGATGTCGACCGGCACCTGCAGGTTGGCCAGGCGTTGGCCGGCAATCGAATAGCTGTCGAAATACGCTTCCAGCGAGCCGTGTCCGGTGTGTTTCACCGCCAGCCAGGCCATCAGCCCGCGCATGTCCAGCGCCAGGGTGGCGTCGTCGTACCCGTGCTGCTCGGGGAACAGCTTGCGCTTGCGCAGCAGCGATTCACGCCATTTACGGCGGAAGTACCAGTCGTAGAACTGCGGGCCCTTCTCCAGCTGGGTCATGGTGGCGGCCGGGTCCAGCAACGGGCACACCGCCGCCACGCGCGCCAGCGGCAGGCCGGCGGCGGGCGCACGCAGCGCCAGCCGCAGCGCGAAGTTTCCGCCCAGCGAATACCCTGCAGCCAGCAACTGCGGCGCAGGAAAACGCCGCCACAGATCGCCTGCGGCATTGACCACTTCTTCGATGCGGTCGGAGTGGAACAGGTCTACATTGAGATGGTGGGTACCGCCGTGGTCGCGGAAGTTCAGCCGGAACACCTGGTAGCCCAGACCGAGCAGGCGCGCGGCGGTCAGGCGCATGTAGTTGGAATCGGCGCTGCCCTCCCAGCCATGCAGCAACAGCACGGTGCCGCGCGGTGGCGCATCGCCGGGCGGGATGCTCATCCAACCCTGCAGGCGCACACCGTCGCCGCCATCGAGGATATGTTCGCTGGTGACCGCACCGCTGGCGGCCAGCAACTGGCGGCTACGGATGCGCCGCAAGGCGCTGCTGCCCAGCACCGATTGCACGTGCGGATTGCGCAGCCAGCGCGGCGGCAAGTAATCGGAGGCGTTCATGCGCGCATCGCACCGGCGTTGCGGCTGGCCGCAGGGGAGAGGCGCGTGCGCATCGTCGGCTAGGATTCCATCGCTGCGACGATCCGTTGGCGCGAGGTCTCGGCCATGCGACGGCGGCCTTCGATGTCCAGCGCGCGAATCGGCTCGAGAAAATGCACTTCGGCCAGCCGCGACGGTTCGCCCAACAGGCGCACGATATTGGCGAAGAAACTCTCGCGCTCACCGAAGGCCACCACCGCCTGCGCGTTGCCGCGCAGCCCGTACCGCAGCGCCACCGGCTGTACCGGCACCCCGGCTTCCACCGCCGCCTGGAAGATGCGCGCATGGAACGGGCCCACTTCGGTACCGCCACGGGTACGGCCTTCCGGGAACACCCCCACCGGCTTGCCGCTTTGCAGGCGCAGCAGCATTTCCTGCAGCACCCCGCCCAGCGATTCGGTATTGCCGCGCTGGTGGAAGATGGTCTGGCCCTTGGTTGCCAGCCAGCCCACCAGCGGCCAGCCGGCGATTTCGCGCTTGGCCACAAACCCCATCACGCGCTGGCTGTGCAGGATGGAGATATCCACCCAGCTGACGTGGTTGGCCACGAACAGGGTCGCGCCCGGTAGCGGCGTCCCGAAGCGGCGCAGCCGGAAGCCGAACACGCGCATCAAGGTGCCCTGCCACCAGCGGATCATCCGCTCCTCCAGGGTGTCGTCGTGCCCGATCCGGATCTGCGCCAGCGCCGGCACCACCACGCACAGCATGGTGACCGGCAGGCCGAGACACAGATGCAGCAACAACAGTGGCACCCGGTAGAGGTACCGGAACCAACGCAACGCGCCGCCAGCGTCGCGCGTGGCGTCCAGGGATGACTCGCTCATTCGACGAACGGAACCGGTAACGGGGGAAGGAGGCGCAACCATTGTGACAGCAGCGTGGCCGCCGCGCAGTGCCGGCAGCGGATGACGCTGTTCCATGCATGCCGCTGCCGGGCGAGCTCAGCCATTGCTGCGCGCGACCACCGCCAGGGTCAATCGCGACACACAGACGCGTTTGCCGGCCGGGTTTTCGATGGTGATGTCCCAGACATGCGTGCTACGCCCCACATGTACCGCCCGTGCAGTGCCGGTCACCAGCCCCTGGGTGGCGGCGCGCAGGTGATTGGCATTGATCTCCAGCCCCACGCAGATCTGGGTCGACATATCCACGCACAGGTTGCCGGCGCTGCTGCCCAGCGTTTCGGCCAGCACCACCGAGGCGCCACCGTGCAGCAGGCCGTAGGGCTGCCTGGTGCGCGCATCCACCGGCATGGTGGCGCGCAGCCAATCGTCACCGGCTTCGGTAAAGACGATGCCCAGATGCTCGATCAAGGTATCGCGGCTGGCGGCATTGAGGGCGGCTAAATCGACGGGTTCGCGGAAGGTCATGGGCTGGGAATGGGGAATGGGGAATGGGGAATGGGGAATGGGGAACAGGAAGCGGGAAGCGGGAAGCGGGAAGCGGGAAGCGGGAAGCGGGAAGCGGGAAGCGGGAAGCGGGAAGCGCAAGAGCATCCCGGCGCCTGGGGCGCGATGCAACTGGGCAGTGCTGCCGATGGCAGACAGCATTTGTTGGGGCGCCGATGCACTACGCGACCTTCGCCCGTGACAACTGCATCCGCTTCGGCGATTTCCGGCGCCCAGGGGCCGATCCGCAGCCAACTGCGTGCATCCAACCGCAGCGCGCTGCACCGCGGGCATCGGTTGCTGCGACCCGCGCGACACGCCAGCCGATCAGAGAATCGGTACCAGCCCGGCGCCGAAGGCGGTCAACATGCGCACCAGCAGCCACTTCGGGCCGACATTGACCTCCGGGAAATCGCCCACCGCCACATAGCACTGGCGGAACTGCGGGTCCTGCCGCTTGAGCGGGAACGGGCAATCCGGGCCGGGCTGGAACTCGTAGTTGGTGGCGTAGCGCCATGGCCAGAAATCCAGCACCGGCAAGGCTTCGGAGACCTTGCCCACGCTGTAGTTCAACCCGCTCAGCACCGGCGGCTTTTCGCGCGGCGCCACCGTCCAGGCATTTTCCGGGGCGATGTCGCGTTCGATGCTGGCAGCCAACGCCTGCGCAAAGCGCGCATCGTCGATCACCACGGCCGCTTCGGTGTTGTAGTTCTCGCTGCGCGGGTCGAAGTTGTGCGTACCGATCACGCCGATGCGGCGATCCACCACCAACGACTTGGCGTGCAAGCCCATGCGCGCACCGGCGCGGGTCACCGGCAGCGGCTTGTTGACCGCGCGCGTGCCCAGGAACGAGGGCCGCGTTTCGGTACGCAACACGCGCCGATCGACCTCGCTCCCGCCCGGCGCACGGCCGCCGCCACTGCCGCGCAGCACGCTGCCGGCGCTCGCGCTGGCGTTGCCTTCCGGGTCGCTGCTGCCGCGCATCGCATTGCCCGCTGCACTGCCGCCGATCAGGCGATTGTTGCGGCTGTCCTGATTGACCCCGGAAGCGGGGTTGAGCGGGTCCGGCACCAGGTTGGCGTAATCCACCGGGGCGTCGAGCGGAAACGGCTTGAACTCGTACACGTTGAAGCCCAGCTCGCGCATGTTGCGGCGTTTGAACTTGTACGAGAGCGCATACACGATGGGGTTGTCGGTGGCGGCCAGGCTATTGGTCGACACCACGATGCGCGGCGGCTGCGGGTGTTTGCGCAACGTGCGGAAGATCGCCTGCGCCTGGTCGGACAACACCAGGTACGGGGTCTGCAGCAGCACTTCCTGCTGCGCGCCGGCAATCAGGCCATCCAGTTCCGGCGCCGTGGACACCGCCTTGGCCGCATGTTCGCGGCGGTGCTTTTGCGGCAGATCGGCCACGTACAGCACACGTTGCACCGGCATGGCCGGAGTCACGAAGGCGTCGCGCACGAATTGCGGGTCGCGCGCTTCGCGGTCCACCCGTGCCACCCGGTCGGGCCGGCGGAACTCGGCCGGCGGCATCGTCGGCACGCCCTGCTCCAGCAGCAGGCGCCCGACATCGTTCAGACGCTCGGCCGGGACGCTGCGCCGGGCGCGCCAGAACGCATCGAAATTGGCGGCCATGGCGCGCACTTCCGGCCCGGCCAGAATCACGTCGCGGTCGCGGAAGTTGTACTCGCTGTCCCAGTCGTAATAGTCGTCCTGGTAATTGCGCCCACCGACCACGCCCAGCACGTCGTCCACCACCAGCAGCTTGTTGTGCATGCGCTGGTTGAAGCGGCGGAAGCAACACAGCACGCTGCCGGCATAGTCGAAGTAATTGAGTTTGACCTTGCCGAAGGTGGGGTTGTAGATGCGCAGCTGCAGGTTTTCATGACTGCTGGCCAGCGCACCGAGAATCTGCAGATCGGCGATCGCCGACAACTGATCGATCAGGATGCGCACCTTGACCCCGCGTTGGGCGGCGTCCACCAGTGCGTCCAGCACCATGCGCGCGCTGTCGTCCTTGTCGAAGATGTAGGTCTGCAGATCGATGCTGCGGGTGGCGCTGCGGATCAGGTTGAGCCGGGCCACCAGCGATTCTTCGCCGTGGTCGACGATGGTGGCGTAATGCCGCGGCGCCGCCGGTGTGGAGGCGGTCATCGCCTCCCCGCCCAGCGCGCGCAATGGCGAGGGTTGCGCACAGCGATCGGCCTGGCTGCAATTGACTACAGTGCTGCGTGCCGCGGCAGCGACACCGGCGGCACGGTTGCGTTCGGTTTGTGACAGGCTGGCGCATCCGGTGCCGAGCAACAACGTTGCCAGCACGCACACCCTCAACAGGTACTTCACGGGCGCCGCGCCTCCTGCAGGCGCCCACGCAGAATGAACGTCACCCTGTCGCCCAGGGCCATCTGCCACGCATTCATTCCGTAACGTCCACGCAGGACCGTCCCTCGACTGATCACGTCGCAATCATAGCCCGGCCGCGTGCATTCGGCCGGCACCACATGCAGTGTTTCCAGATGGGTGATTCCGCGGATGGTCAGGTTGCCGACGATGTCGCCCCCCTGCTTCACCACTTCGTCGACATACGGTAGCGACTCGAATTCGACGACCGGGTACTGCGCAACGTCGAAAAAATCTTCCCCGCGCATCCAGCTGGTGTAGCGGTCCTTGCCGGGGATCTCCACCTGAGTGGCGTCCAGCCGGAAGCGCACCTGCTGACGCCCGTCGGCCAAGGTCACCACGTCACCGCGAAAACGCGGGAAAAACCCCTCGATCTTCATTCCGAAGCGCGTCTTGATCTCGAACCCGAAGCGCGATTGCGCCGGGTCGATGGACTGCACCTTCTGCTGCGCCATGCAGGGGAACACGACCCAGAGCGCGAGCCAGGCGTACCAGCGCAGCGACGATGACACGGATCAGGGCCACCAGAAGGCGGTCAGGCGGGCGATGCCCGGCTCGATGGTGGCGTCCAGCGGCAAGGCCAGCAACGCGATCGAGGCGGTGGGCATGCCGCGGTAATCGCCGGTCTGGCCGCTGTGCATCAGCGCTGCCAGCCGTTCCAGGCCAGGGTTGTGGCCCACCAGCAGCAGGCGCTCGGCCTCGCGATGTTCGTCCACCAGGCTGGCCAGGGTGCCGGGCGTGGCCTCATAGATGCGTTCGTCCAGCCGTTGTTCGATGTAGCCGGTGAGCTCGAGCACCGCCTCCAGGGTTTCGCGGGCGCGGCGGGCCGGGGAGCACAGCACCCGGTCGGGCACCAGCCGCTGCTCGCGCAGCCAACGCCCGGCCGCCTCGGCCTCGGCGATGCCGTGCGGCGACAGCGGGCGATCGAAATCGGCCTGGCCGGTATCGGCCGGTTCGGCGTGGGCATGTCGCAACAAGATCAATTCGCGCATAGGAACTTTCCGGTTCTAGGACTTCTTGAGCCACTTGAACAGCGGCTCCCAGTCCTGTTGATGGTCGCGCACCTGCGCCGAGCGGTAGTCGAACAAGCTGCGTCCCAGCCCGGCCATCACCACATAGGCCTGGGTGTCGCGCAGTTGGGTCACCAGCGGATACGGCCAGTTGCCGATCATGTCGGCGGCCTGTTGCGAGGTCTGGGTCCAGGGACGGGCACGATTGAGCACCAGGCCCACCGGCAGTTTGCGCTGATGCACGCGCGGCACCTTGGCCAGCGTGTTGAGAAAGCCGACCACCGCTTCGATATCCAGCGCCGAGGACAACACCGGTACCACGATGGCATCGACGTGGTCGAGAAATCCGCTCAGGTCGTCGGCCATGGCACCGGCCGGCGCATCGACGATCAGGGTATCGGTGCCGTCCGGCACGGCGCTCTGCCAGCTGCGGCGCTTGGTGGCGTCGATCGGCAAGACCGCACTTTCCAGGCTGGCGCGGCGCTCTGCCCAGCGGGTGGACGAGCCTTGCGGATCGGCATCTGCCAGCACGGTGCGCTGGCCTTGCAACGCCGCATGTGCGGCCAGATTGGTGGCGATCGTGGTCTTGCCGACGCCGCCTTTGGAGGCGGCCACCAGGACTGTCTTCATGCACGCCTCGCTTCCGGGAGCAAGCCGGCAGCGTACACCGCGGCAAGGTGAGGAAGTAGTCGAAACGCGTTAAACGCACTGCTGCGGGACAGGCAACGACAGCGCAGACCTTCAGCCGATGCGCGCAAGGCCTTGCGCCGCAGCTGTGCGTGGCAACGATGGAAGCCTGGCACGGCGCAAGATCGTCCACGCGTATCGCTCAGCCGCGGCGTCGCAATGCAGCATGGCGCCAATGTTGCAGGTGTTGGCGTACCACAGCCCGAACAAGCGCAAGCGTGTGCCTGCGGCGCCAGCGCGCTCTGGCTGCTGCGAGCGTTACGGTTTCACGCCACCAGCCGCGCCAGCAGCCAGGCCCACGCAGGCAGCGTCAGCAACGACAGCAGGATGCTGTAGCCGACCATCGCTGCAGCCAGGCGCGGGGCCAGCCGGTGCGAAATGGCCAGCGCGGCGGCGGTGATCATGGTGGGCATGGCCGATTCGAGCACGTTGGTCTGCAGCATCTGCCCATGCAGGCCCAGCCCCCAGGACAACGGCAAGGCCAGGACCGGCATCAGCAGCAGCTTGAACACCAGGCCCACCGCCAAGGGCTTGAGTTCGTCGGCAGGCAGGCGCAGCTGCAGCGAAAAGCCCACCGACAGCATCACCAGCGGCAACATCGCATCGGCCAGGTTCTTCAGGCCCGAGCCAATCCAGGCCGGCGGTTGCTCGGGCATCAGGGTCAAGGCGAACAGCAGCGCCCACAACGGCGGGAACTGCAGCACGCGCATCGCGATCAGCCGTGCGGTCGGCGGGGTGTCGCCGCTGTACCGGGCCAGCACATACAACCCGAACGTGGACAGCAACACGAAGGTGCCGAACTGGTCGTAGACCACTGCATACGGCAGCGCGTGATCGCCGATCAGCGCGCGCACCATCGGAAAGCCGATGAAGCTTGAATTGGTAAACACCACACACATCAGCAGCGCGGCGTATTCGGCGCGGCCCAAGCGCAACAGGCGGCTGCAACCCCACAGCAACGGCACGATGATGGCGGTCAGCAGCCATGGCGTGGCAATCACCCCAGCGAGCGACGCATCCAGATGCAGGCGCGGGACATAGGTCAGCACCGACGCCGGCAGGCAGATGTACAGCACGATGCGGTTGAGCACATCGGCGCTGTTGTCCGGCAACACCCGCAGGCGGGCGAACAGCAGGCCCAGCCCCAACATGGCCAGAATCAAGGCAAATGCATCTACCGCCATGCGCGATCGTGTCCGTTGGAAAGCGATGCACAGGATCGCATAGCGCGCGGTGCGCGCATCGGTGGATGCGTTGGCCTGGCTGGGGTGCAAGGTGCACGCCACCCGAGCTCCGGTCACCGCGGAGCTGCCACGACCGCATCGTTTCCCTATGCGGAAGCCAGCGTATCGAACACGCGGCGCCCTCGCCGCTCCGGACAATGCGTTGGTCAAACACGTCCTTGCACCGTGTTCCGCGATGGTGGGCGGACCAGGCCGTGGAGCAAGCTTGCAGCGCCGAGTGCGCGACACGCCGTGAACCCGTCCGTGGAGGCTCGATGGCGGGATCCATGCCGCCAACGGTCCCGCAATCGGCAAGCACAGCGCATCAGACAGTTCGTTGGTGACTCGATTGAAGAGCGAGGACGCCGCGCCAGCCAGGCGACCTGCTGCTGTCTTAGCTCTGCGCATCGACCATCTCAACTAGTCCTTGCGCCCGCCGTCGCGGGACCTTACGCGGCACGGCTGCCGCGCAAGCGCCTACAAAGACGTACTTGCAGCGTGTCCTGCGATGGTGGGCGGACAAGGGCCCCGCAGCCACGCCACAGACCAACGCGTTGCTCTCCCGCATCGACCTCGCAACGTCGGTACGCCGAAGTTTTGAGCCGTGATTGCGATCAGGCGCAGACCTGCTCAGCCTTTCACCGAACTCGCGGAATCAACGTTAGACGTCTTCGTTTCAAGTAGGCGGCAGGCCGACGCGCCAGATGGCGCCTGGCGTATCGGCAAATGGCGGCAACCGGTCGATTCACTGCACAAGCCGCGCTGCAGGAACTCCCGCAGCGCGGCGAAGCGCTTACGGAAACGCTGGCGGGTTGGCCTGCCAGGCCGCAAAGACCTCGGCCAGGCTGGCGCGCTCTGCCTCGCGCCATTCCGGCAACAGGCTAGCGTAGTTGGCGGTACTGCTCCAACGGTCCGGCCAGGTGCGCACGGCTGCGGCATACCACTCGACCGCCTCCTGCTTGCGTCCGGCGCGCCAGAGCGCCAGTGCAGCCGTGGTCGGCAGCCATTCCGGGGTGGCCGGACGGCCATTGGCCAGGTTGGCCCATTGCTGCAGCGCCTTGTCGGGCTGGTCGGCACGCAGCAGGTCCCATCCATAGTTCCAGGTGATGGCCCGGTACTGCTGGCTGCCGTTGGAGACCAGCGCCAGCGCGCCCTGATACAACTCATCGCCCAACTGGGTGCGCCCACCGGCGTAGGCCAGCGCCGCCAACTGTGCGCGCGGGTCGGCCGCGCGGGCGTCACGTTGCACCATCGCCGCCAGCCGGTCGACGACTGCATCGCCCTGGCCCTGTACGGCCACCACGGCCTTGGTGGTACCGCGGTCTTCGTCGAAATAGAACTCCTTGGGCTTGGGCAAGCTCTGCGCCTGCGCCAACGACCACACCCCTCCGAGCAGGGCCAGAGCGGCCCACGCGTATTTCCTTTTCACTGTGTTTTCCCCTGACAGCAAACGACCCCTTCCCGTCCCCATCCTACCCGCAGCGCGTCGGCTGCGCATCCGCACAGGGACGGGCGCGGAAAAGCTGACTGTTACACTTTGCACCGCCGTTTTGGAATCCGTCGGGTGCGTCAGATAGTTTCAGATGACATGCACCGGGGCCCAGCCACCCTTTCCGGGCACGCCATGACCAGTACCGCTGCGCTTTCTTCTCCCGACTCTGCCAACACGCCGGAGCTCGGCCGGGTGGATGCGGACTACACGCTGGACCACAAGTACACGCGCACCGATGGGCGCATCTACCTGTCCGGTGTGCAGGCGCTGGTGCGGCTGCCGCTGCTGCAGCGCCTGCGCGATGACGCCGCCGGGCTGGAGACCGCCGGCTTCATCAGCGGCTACCGCGGCAGCCCGCTGGGCGGGCTGGACCTGGAACTGTGGCGGGCGCGCAAACACCTGGACGCGGCCAAGGTCACCTTCACTCCAGGTCTGAACGAGGACCTTGCCGCCACCATGGTGTGGGGCACCCAGCAAACCAACCTGTTCCCCGGCGCGAACGTGCAGGGCGTCTACGGCATGTGGTACGGCAAAGGGCCGGGCGTGGACCGCAGCGGCGACGTCTTCAAGCACGGCAATGCCGCCGGCACCTCGCCGTTTGGCGGCGTGCTGGCGCTGGCCGCCGACGACCATGCCTGCCGCAGCTCGACCCTGCCGCACGGGTCCGAAGACGAATTCGTCAGCGCGATGATGCCCATCCTCAATCCGGCCGGAGTACAGGACATCCTGGACATGGGCCTGCTCGGCTGGGCGATGAGCCGCTACACCGGGCGCTGGATCGGCTTCAAGACGATTGCCGAAACGGTGGAATCGTCCGCCTCGGTGGACGTGGACCCGTTCGCGCGCACCATCGTGCTGCCGGAGGATTTCGCACTGCCGCCGGGCGGCTTGAGCATCCGCTGGCCAGACCCGCCGGTGGACCAGGAGATGCGCCTGCACCGGTATGCGATCGCCGCCGCGCAAGCCTTTGCGCGCGCAAACCACATCGACAAGGTGGTGTTGGATTCACCAAATGCGCGACTGGGCATCGTCACCACCGGCAAGAGCTACCTGGACGTGCTGCAGGCGCTGGAATACCTGGGCCTGGACGCGCAGGCCTGCGCGCAGATCGGCATCCGCGTCTACAAGGTCGGCATGACCTGGCCGCTGGAGCCGGTAGGGATCAGCGCGTTTGCGCAGGGGCTTGAAGACATCGTGGTGGTGGAAGAGAAAAAGGCCTTCATCGAGCGCCAGATGAAGGAACTGTTCTACAACTGGCCGGCCAGCGCCGGCGCGCGGCCGAGCATTGTCGGCAAGTACGATGAGCAGGGCGCGTGGATCCTGCCGTCCACCGGCGAACTGACGCCGGCCACCATCGCGGCGGTGATCGGCAGGCGCATCCTGCGCCTGCTGCAATCGAGCACGATCAATACCGATTCGATCCAGCAGCGGCTGCGCTGGATGGACGCCAAGGAAGCGGAAATGGCTTTGCCGCGCGCGCAATTCCCGCGCGTGCCGCATTACTGCTCCGGCTGCCCGCACAACACCTCCACCGCCGTGCCGGAAGGCTCGCGCGCGCTGGGCGGTATCGGTTGCCACTACATGGTGACCTGGATGAACCGAGCCACCGACACCTTCACCCACATGGGCGGCGAAGGTGTCACGTGGTCCGGGCAGGCGCCGTTTACCGACACCCCGCACGTGTTCCAGAACCTGGGCGATGGCACGTATTTCCACAGCGGCTCGCTGGCGATCCGGCAGTCGGTCGCCACCGGCGTCAACATTACCTACAAGATTCTCTACAACGATGCGGTGGCGATGACCGGCGGGCAGCCGGTGGACGGCACGCTCACCGTGCCGGACATCGCCCACCAGCTGCGCGCCGAAGGCATCCATGAGATTGCGGTGGTCAGCGACGACATCGGCAAGTGGACGCGGCGGCGCGAGCTGTTTCCGCCTGAGGTCGCGTTTCACGATCGTGGCGAACTGGATGCCGTGCAGCAGCATCTGCGCACCGTCAAGGGCGTGTCGATCCTGATCTTCGACCAGACCTGCGCCACCGAGAAACGCCGCCGTCGCAAGCGCGGCAAGCTGGTCGATCCGCCAAAGCGGGTGATGATCAATTCGCTGGTGTGCGAAGGCTGCGGCGATTGCGGCGAGAAAAGCTTTTGCGTGTCGGTGTTGCCGAAGGAAACCGAATTCGGGCGCAAGCGCCAGATCGACCAGTCCAACTGCAACAAGGATTATTCGTGCGTCGCGGGCTTTTGCCCGAGCTTTGTCACCGTGCATGGCGGTGCCCCGCGCAAGGGCAAGCGGCGCGACGCCAGCACGCTGCTGGACACGCTTCCCTCACCGCCCAAGCGCACCGCGCTGGAACGGCCCTGGAACATCCTGATCACCGGCGTCGGCGGCACCGGCGTGGTGACCATCGGCGCGCTGCTCGGCATGGCCGGGCACCTGGAAGGCAAGGGCGCCACGGTGCTGGACCAGACCGGCCTGGCACAGAAAGGCGGCGCGGTGACCACGCATATCCGCATCGCACGCCAGCCCGCCGACATCCACGCCGTGCGCATCGCCGCCGGCGAAGCAGACCTGGTGCTGGGCTGCGACATGGTGGTGGTCAACGATTATTGGGCGCTCTCCAAGGTGCGCGATGGCCGCACCCAGGTGGTGCTCAACACCTACGAAGCAATGCCGGGCACGTTCACCACGCAACCGGACCTGCAGTTTCCCGCTGCCGAGATCATCGCCGGTGTGCGCACTGCGCTCGGTGGCCAGGAGCCGTTGTTGCTGGATGCCACGCAGCTGGCAACGGCGTTGCTGGGCGACGCCATCGCCAGCAATCTGTTCGTGCTCGGCTACGCGTGGCAGCACGGGTTGGTGCCGCTATCGCATGCGGCGCTGATGCGCGCGATCGAACTCAATGGTGCAGCCGTTGCGATGAATCAGCAGGCGTTCGCCTGGGGGCGCCTGGCGGCGATCGATCTGCCGGCGGTGCAACGCGCTGCGGGTCTGGCCGGTGCAGACGCGCCTGCACATCTGCATGGCGATACACCGCATGCACGCGGACCAGGCAGCTGGGAAGAGCACGATCTCAGCGGCCAGAGCGCACCGCGTGCGCTGGCACAGACCGACGGCAGCACGTTGCATGGCGAGGTCGCTGCACCGGCCGCGCCGCTCGACGACGAGCAGTTGGCGCATTCGCTGGACGAGGCCATCGCGCGTCGCGTCGCGTTCCTGACCGACTACCAGGATGCGGCCTACGCGCAGCGTTATCGCAGTCTGGTCGAGCGCGTACGCACGCACGAGCTGCAGCGCGTGCCCGGCAGCAGCGCACTGACCGAGGCGGTGGCCCGGTACGCCTTCAAGCTGATGGCCTACAAGGATGAATACGAGGTGGCGCGGCTGTATACGCGTGGCGATTTCCAGCGCCGGTTGCAACAACAGTTCGAGGGCGACTACACGCTGCGCTTCCATCTGGCGCCGCCGTTGCTGGCAAAGAAAGACGCACACGGCAACCTGATCAAACGCGAGTACGGGCCGTGGATGTTCACCGCCTTCAAGCTGCTGGCGCGGTTGAAGTTCCTGCGTGGCGGCAAGTTCGACGTCTTCGGCTACAGCGAAGAACGGCGTGGCGAGCGTCGGCTGATTGCCGATTACAGCGCAACCGTGGACATGCTGCTGGAACGGCTGGATGCCGATAACGTGGGCTTGGCCGCGCAGATCGCCAGCATTCCGGAACACATTCGCGGCTATGGCCACGTCAAGCATGCGCATCTGCAGGAAGCCAGGGCGCGCGAAGCCGCGCTGCTGGCGCAGTGGCGTAATCCCAAGGCGTTGCACGTGGTGCAGGCGGCCTGATGTCACCGAACGATTACATCCTTTTGATGTAGTCGCTCGGCGACATTCGGTTTAATCCCGCTACTTAATCCCGCAACATACGGAAGCTGGCGCATCCACTCAATGGGGCTTCAGTCGAAATGCGGCCCACGCATCAGTCGAATCGGTCCGCGTGCGGTGGCAGGGTCCACAGTTCGACCCTGCTGGGTGATCCGTACCAGGCCTCTGCCTGCGGCAGCTGCGGCCACCGTACGCACCTGGGGCATCAGGCTTCGCCACACCGCCGCGTCATCGCTCAAGGCACGCGCGACTTCCGAGGGACAGATCGATTGCTCGGGCCGACGTTGCGCAAGCAGGTGCCGGATCAACGCGGCAACCTGCGCATCATCGGGCGACTGCACGCCTGCCCCGCAGGATCACAATGGGCGCAGCAGGCGCAGGCCGAACCAATCCTTGGCATCGTTCCAGCCGTGGGTGACCTTGAGCCCGGCTGCGGCAGCCAGTTCGGCAAAACGCGCCTCGGTGTATTTGCAGCTGTATTCGACCTGCATCGCTTCGCCTTCGGCAAACGCGATGTCCTTGCCGCCGACCCGCACCTGCTGCGCGCGTTGGCTGACCAGGAAGGTTTCGATGCGGCCGCGCTCACGGACATACACCGCGTGGTGACGGAAACCGTCCAGATCGAAATCGCTCCCGATCTCGCGATTGAGCCGCGCCAGCAGGTTGAGGGTGAACTCGGCGGTGACGCCGGCTGCATCGTTGTAGGCCGCCTCGATCAGCCCGGCGTCCTTGTCCAGATCGATACCGATCAGGGCGCAACCATCGCTGCCCATGGTCTGGCGCATCGCATCCAGCAATTCGATCGCGGCCGCATCGGCGAAATTGCCGAGCGTGGAGCCGGGGAAGAACACCACGTGCCGCCGCGCCGGGCGCTGCGCATCGGGCAGGCGCAGCGGCTTGGTGAAGTCGGTGCACACCGGCAACATCTGGATCTGCGGAAATTGCTGGGCCAGCCGCGCGGTGCTTTCCAGCAGCGCGGTACGGGAGATTTCCAGCGGCGTGTAGGCCACCACATCGCGCAGGCCCTGCAGCAGCAACTCGGTCTTGCGGCCGCTGCCGCTGCCGTATTCGACCACATGCACGCCGGCGCCGATCGCCTGTGCGATCGAGCCCATGCTGGCTTCCAGCAAACCCAGCTCGGTCCTGGTGAGGTAATACTCCGGCTGCTGCGTAATGGCTTCGAACAGTTGCGAGCCGCGCGCATCGTAGAAATATTTCGACGGCAGCGTCTTGGGCGTTTGCGACAACCCCGCCAGTGCATCGGCGGTGATGTCGTCCGGCTGCGGGCGCAGGTCGGTCAGCGCGGCGTGCGCGCGTTGCAGGGCATGGGCGGCGGCGTTCAAGGCAGATCCTTGGCAAGGCGCACGCCGGCAAACTGCCAACGCGCATCGGAGGGGAAAAAGTTGCGGTAACTGGCACGCAGATGGCTGGCCGGGCTGGCGCAACTGCCACCACGCAAGACCCATTGCGCATTCATGAATTTGCCGTTGTATTCGCCCAGCGACCCGGGCCACGGGGTAAAGCCTGGATACGGCAGGTACGCACTACCGGTCCACTCCCAGACATCGCCGAACAGCTGCTGGATACCGGTGTCCACTGCTTCTGCGCCACGCGGATGCAACGCATCGGTGTCGACGAAATTGCCCTGTACCGGCACGCCGGTCGCGGCCTGCTCCCACTCGGCTTCGGTGGGAAGGCGCGCACCGGCCCAGCGCGCGAACGCATCGGCTTCGAACAGGCTCAGATGACAGACCGGCGCGTGTGGATCGCGCGTGCGCCAGCCGTCCAGCGTGAACTCGCGGCCATCGGCATCCCAATACAAGGGATGTTGCCAACCCTGCGCCTGCACCATCGCCCAGCCATCGCTGAGCCAGGCACCGGCACTGCGATAGCCGCCGTCATCGATGAATTGCTGGAACTCGGCGTTGGTGACCACACGGCTGGCCAGCGCATGCGCACCGACCAGCACGCGATGGCGTGGCGATTCGTTGTCGTAGGCGAAGCTGTCGGCCTGTGGCCATGCAGCGGCGCCGATCTGGACGATCTGCTCGTCGCGCGCATGCCAGCGCAGCGGGCTGGCAACGGCCGCAGGCGGTGTGGGCAGGTCACGGTAGGCCGGCTGCAACGGGTTGCTCCACAGCGCATGCTTGATATCGGTCAGCAGCAACTCCTGGTGTTGCTGCTCGTGCTGGATGCCGAGCTGCACGACGGTGCAAGCCTGGGCATCGAGCAGGCCCTCGCGCAAGCGCTGCTGCATCTGCCTATCGACCGCAGCACGGTAGTCGCGTACCTGCTGCAACGAGGGGCGCGAAAGCACGCCGCGGCGGGCCCGCGCATGCATCGGCCCCACGCTCTGGTAGTAGCTGTTGAACAGGAAATCCCAGGCCGGGTCGAACACGCGGTACGCCGGATCGGCCTGCAGCACGAAGCGTTCGAAAAACCAGGTGGTGTGGGCCAGATGCCATTTGCTCGGGCTCGCGTCCGGCATGCTCTGCACCATCGCGTCTTCGGCGCTCAAGGGTGCGGCGAGACGGTCGCTCAGCGCGCGGGTCTGCGCGTAGCGTTCCAGCAGCGTCAACTGCTGTTGCTGGAGGTGGCCCAGCAGAGGTGAGAGTGCAGACATCGCCCTATGCTTGGGGAGCGCCCGTGAACGTGCCGTGTGGGCAGCGTGGCAGCCAGCGGTAAGCTGTGGGCATGTCATCGCCATCTCTGTCCAGTACGCTTGCTGGGCCCCTCGCGTGGGCCCAGCGTCAGCAGGCGTTCGCGCTGCCTTCCGGGGTCATCCATCTGGATGCGGCGTCGCGTGGTCCGTTGTTGCGCGCCATGCAGACCGTTGCGCACCAGGCGGTCGATGCAATGGCCACACCATGGCGGTTGCCGTTCGATACCTGGTTACAGCAGATCGAGCAGGTGCGCGGACTTGCGGCCGCGCTATTGGACGGCGATGCCGATGCGGTGGCCATGGTGCCCTCGGCCGCGCACGGCCTGGCCACGGCCGCGCGCAATCTGCCTGTGCAAGCCGACGACGCAGTGCTGGTGCTGGAAGGGCAATTTCCGTCTAATCTGTTGATCTGGCAGCGCCGCTGCGCAGAGACCGGCGCGCATCTGGTGGCGGTGCCCACCACCGCTGGCGGCAGCTTGACCGATGCAGTGCTGCAGGCCATTGCCGACACGCCTGCGCTGCGGATTGCCAGCTTGCCGCATGCGTACTGGCTGGACGGGCGAATGCTGGATCTGGACCGCATCAGTGCCGCCATGCAGGCACGCGGCGCTGCCCTGGTGCTGGACTTGAGCCAGAGCCTTGGGGTGTTGCCACCGGATCTGCCGCGCTGGCAACCGGATTTCGTGGTCAGCGTCGGGCACAAATGGTTGCTCGGGCCGATGGGATTGGCATGGCTGTGGGTCGCGCCGCAGTGGCGCACGGACGGGCTGCCGATCGAAGAACACTGGATCGGCCGCGATGCGGGCAGCAGTTGGGAATTTCCGGTGGCCAGCGCGCCGCGGTATCGCAGCGGTGCACGCCGATTCGATGCGGGCGGGGTTGCCGACCCGTTGCGGGTCGCAATGGCCACGGTGGCCCTGCAACAACTCACCGCGTGGCAGCCGGCGCGCATCGCAGCGGCGTTGGGCGAGTTGACTGCGCATTGGGACGCCGCCCTGCAGGCGCGCGGCGTGGGCAGCTGGTGCACGCCCGGACATGCGCCGCATCTCACCGCACTGCAGCCGCCGGCAGCGGCATTGGATGCGGTGGCAACGGCGCTCGGCGCGAGTGGCGTGATCTGCACGCGTCGGCATGGACGTCTGCGCATCGCGCCACATTTGAGCGTCACCGACCACGCGTTGTCACAGGTCATTGCAGCGCTGCCGGATGGGTGAGGCGGCGCGCAGGCATCGCTGGCCAGGCATCTGCAGCGATACTGGTTGCAACACATGTACGCAGGCCTGCGCGTCGTCAGGTAGCACCGGCAAGGCTCCATCGCAGGCCAGCGCGCTCTACGAACGACAATTGGCGCAAGGATCAGTGGCAGCGAAGCGGCGCGCTCGGTTTTCAGCGATTGAACGCCGCGTCACTGCCGCTGGCTGATCCGCAACCCACGCGGCGTTACCCATCGCTCGGCGCCTTCGAACACCGCCTGCACCAGCAGCGCAAGCACGGCAGCGGGAATGGCGCCTTCCAAAATCAGGCCGATATCGTCCAGGCGGATGCCGGTGAGAATCGGTTGGCCATAGCCGCCCGCACCGATCAGCGCGCCCAGCGTGGCGGTGCCCACATTGATCACCGCCGCGGTCTGGATGCCGGCCACGATCGTGCGGCGGGCCAGCGGCAGTTCCACCCGCCACAGGCGTGTCCACGCGGGCAATCCGATGGCGTGCGCAGTCTGGCGCAGTTCGCGTGGGATCGAGGTCAGCCCGGCGTGGGTGTTGCGCACGATCGGCAGCAGGCTATACAAGAACAGCGCGGCAATCGCCGGCTTGGCGCCGATGCCGAACAGCGGAATCATGAAGACGAATACCGCCAACGACGGCAGCGTCTGCAGCACACCGGTCAACGACAACACCACCTGCCCCAGACGTGGACGCCGCGCCGCCAGCACCCCCAACGGCAGCGCAAGCAGCAACGCCAGACCCAAAGAAATACCCACCAACGCCAGATGCTCGCGCGTATGCCGCAGCAGCCGCGTCAAACGCGAGTCCGTTTCAGAGGCCGGCGTGACGCCCAGCCAACGCGCGGCAACCGCCGCTTCGGACTGCCGCTCCAGTTTGACCTGTGCATTGAGCCGTTGCATGGTCGCTTCATCGATGCGTCCTTGCACCCCCCGCAAGGCCTGCAGCATCGCCGGCGAGCGGTGCGCCAGATCCTTGCGATACACAAAAATCGCCTGGTAGTCCGGGAAATAATGGCGGTCGTCGCGTAGCACCTGCAGCTGGTAATACGGAATTTCCGCATCGGTGCTGTACAGATCGGTGACCTCGATGGCGCCGCTCTGCAACGCGCGATAGGCCAGGTCGTGATCCAGCCCGGTCGCGGCCTGCGGCAGCGCGTACGCCGCGCGCACGCCCGGCCAGCCATCGGCGCGCTGCATGAACTCATTGCTCAGACCGATCTTGAGGGTGGGATGTCGTGCAAGATCCGACAACGAGGCGATACCCAATGCCTGCGCACGTTCGCGCTTCATACCGAAGGCATAGGTGTTCTGGAAACCCAGCGAATCGGTCATCGCCAGCCCGCGTGCGTCGAGTGCGGCACGCAGCTCGGCCTGGCTGGCGTTGGGCAGTTGCAGCAGCTCCTGTGCCAGCGTGCCGGTGTATTCGGCATACGCGTCGATCTGCCCGGTCTCCAGCGCCCGCCACAGGATGCGCGTGCCACCGAGTTGTGCGCGGTGCTGCACGTCTACACCATCACGTTTGCCGGCGGCGGTGGCGATTTCGCCAAGAATCACCGCTTCGGTGAAATTCTTCGAACCAATGGTGACCTGCGCGGCCTGCGCGCTAACACTGCAGATCAGCCACACCACGGCGATGAGCGCACGCGCCATCATGCGGCATCGCCAATGCTGCGCTGGGCGGTGAGAAAGCGCTGCACGAACGCATCGGCCGGCTGCTCCAGCAGATCGCGCGCACGGCCTTGCTGCACGATTCGGCCGGCGCGCATCAGCACCAGGTTGTCGGCCAGATAGGCGGCTTCGGCCACGTCATGCGTCACCAGCACCACGGTCTTGCCCAGCTGCGCGAACAGTTCGCGCATCTGCGCCTGCAGGTCGTAGCGCACGATGGGATCGAGCGCGCCGAGTGGTTCGTCCAGCAACAAGGCCGGCGGGTCCAGCATCAGTGCACGAATCAGCCCCACGCGCTGGCGTTGACCACCGGAGAGTTCGGCCGGGTAGCGCGCCAGCAACTGCGTTGGCAATTGGCACAGGGCGCACAAGACATCCAGACGCGCCTCGATGCGTTCCCGCGTCCAGCCCAGCATCTGTGCCAGCAAGGTCACGTTGCTGCGTGCATCCAGATGCGGAAACAGGCCGCCTTCCTGGATGACGTAGCCGATGCGTTGCCGTTGCGCCTGCAGGTTGGCGCGCTGCAACGGGGTGCCGTCGAAAGCGACCGTGCCGCTGTCCGGCCACTCCAGCCCGACCAGCATGCGCAGCACGGTGGATTTGCCGGCGCCGCTCGGGCCGATCAATGCGGTCGTGATGCCGCTGGCAAACGTCAGCGAGACAGCATCGAGTGCGATGGCCTGGCCGTAGCGGCGGCTGACCCGGTCGAGAGTGAACATGCGGCCGAGCTTGCCGAAGGCAGCGTCAGCCACGCGCGAAGGTGCGCATCAGCGGGGCGGCGCCAGCAGTTCGCGTGCACTCAGGTAGCCGTCGCCATCGGCATCCTGCCGCGCGAAGCGCGCGATCAAGGTGGCACGATGCGCCGCACGGGTGATCGGCTTGCCGCGACGGCCCGGCAGTTCATCGCCTTGCAGCACGCCATCGTGATCGGTATCGCGTTGATCGAAGGCGTAGCTCATCCAGGCCAGATATTCGTCCAGGCTCACCCGCCCATCGCCATCGGTATCCATGCGCTGCAGATATTGCTGGCTGTCCTGGACCTGGGCCTGCGCGGCAATCGCCGGCACACAGGCACACCACACGACCAGCAAGGCACGCACGATCACGCCACGCGCCCGGTGTACACGCACCACAGCGCGCCTGCCGCCCGGGTTACGCACCACTCAGCGCATACCCCTTGAGCCGCGCCGCATACGCCTGCAACGCGGCATTGCCGCTGGCCTCGGCCTCATGGCACCACTGCTGCAATTGCCGGAGCCGTTCGGACGCATCGTGGCTGCGCGCTTCCAGTACCGCGGTCAGCCGCGCACGGTACTCGACCAGCGTGCGCATGCGCGGACGCTGCGCCACCCATGCCTGCAACTGTGCACGCGCGTCCGGCTTGAGCCAGCGCCCGTCGTCGACCAGGCCCTTGCGCAGGCGACGCGGCAGCAACTCGCGCAGCTTGGCGCCGGTGACGGCCGCCTCTTCGCGCAACGCCGGCTTGAGCACATTGCGCTGGTAGTCGGTCATGGCCTGGAACCGGTGCGAGAGCAGCGCCTTGAGCGTGTCGGCATCGGGCACGGCGATATTGGGGCGGATATCCAGCGACGGCGCCACCCGCAACACCTTGGCAAGGCCCAGTGCCTGCAAGCCGCGAATGGCGACCCAACCGATATCCAGCTCCCAACGCCGCATCGAAAACCGCGCCGAGCTCGGGAAGGCATGATGGTTGTTATGCAATTCTTCGCCACCGATCCACAGCGCCCAGGGCGTGAGGTTGGTGGAGGTGTCGGCCGATTCGAAATTGCGATAGCCCCACCAGTGGCCCAGGCCGTTGACCACACCGGCGGCCCAGAACGGAATCCACGCCATCTGGATTGCCCACAACGCAATTCCCGGCAATCCGAACAACACCGAGTTGATCACCAGCAACGCCATCGGGCCGGCGTTGGCATGCGGCGTGTACAGATGCCGTTCGATCCAGTCGCTGGGCGCGCCCTTGCCGTATTGCTCGATGTCGGCACGCTCGGCACGCGCCTGCCGATACAGCTCCACACCGCGCCAGAAAACCTGGCCGATGCCCTTGGTCTGCGGGCTGTGCGGGTCTTCCTCGGTCTCGACCTTGGCGTGATGCTTGCGATGGATCGCCACCCATTCGCGGGTGATCATCGAGGTGGTCAACCAGGTCCAGAAGCGGAAGAAATGCGCGATGGCCGGATGGAAATCTACACCGCGATGCGCCTGGCTGCGATGCAGGTACAAGGTCACTGCAAAGATGGTGAGCTGGGTGAAGACTAGCAGCACCGCCAGCATGCCCCACACGCCCAGCCCTGCCACGCCGGAAGTCAGAACGTCGATGATCGGATCGGACAACATCGGCATCTCCACAGCAGCGCTCTCCATTTGATGCAGACATGATGGGGGCGATCGCGGCAAACTTCACCCTTCGGATGCGTAGGGTTGCACCTACATTTCTAAAGCGGTTCAGACCCCCCTTCCCCACTTCCGTCTGCTGTCACCCGTATGACTGTTGCCACCGAACATGCTGCCGATTCCACTGTCGTTACTAACGCCGCCCAGCTGATCGAACTCGACCAGGCCAGCGTGATGCGCGGCCAGGTCCGGGTCCTGCATGCGCTGAGCCTGCGCATCGCGCTGGGGCAGCACACCGCGATCCTGGGGCCCAATGGCTGCGGCAAATCGTCCTTCATCAAATTGATCACGCGCGAGTTGTACCCGCTAGCGCGCGCCGACGGCCAGCCCGCAGTGAAGGTGATGGGACAAACGCGCTGGCAGGTGGATCGCCTGCGCTCGCAATTGGGCATCGTCACCGGCGATCTGAGCGTCAATCTGGCCGACATGCCCGGGCTGGATGTGGAAAGCGCGGTGCTCTCCGGATTCTTCGCCAGCTACGTGGTGCCGCCGCATCGCGAGATCAGCGACGACATGCGTGCACGCGCGCGCGAAGCGCTGGCGCTGGCGCGCGCATTGCCGCTGGTGGACCGGCAATTTGCGCAATTGTCGGCCGGCGAAACGCGCCGTGTGCTGATTGCGCGTGCGCTGGTCAATCGCCCGCAGGCGTTGCTGCTGGACGAGCCGTCCACCGGGCTGGATCTGGTGGCACGCCAGCACCTGCTCGAGACGATGCGGCACCTCGCCCGGCAAGGCATCACGCTGGTGCTGGTGACCCATCACATCGAAGAAATCGTGCCGGAGATCGAACGGGTGATCCTGCTGCGCGCCGGCAAGGTGGTGGCCGACGGCACGCGTGAGGCGCTACTCACCGATGCCAGCCTGTCGGCCGTGTTCGATGGCCCGGTGCGGGTGCAGCGTGATGGCGCGCGCTGTTGGGCAACGGTGGGCGAGTAAGGGCCACCCATCCCGCAGCTCGCGCAGGCCGTGTCCTTGCACGAGCTGCCGGCGATGCTCCGCATCGCGATGGCGAAGCGCTCCGGACGGGCGCACAACCGCGTCACAACCACGCTCTGCAGACATGACCTTGGACACGGGACGCCGCCGCGGCGCTTGCGCTTAGACTCGCCGCACACACAGACAGGAGTCGTCCGATGGCCCAGTGGTATTTCCATAACCCCGGACAGGCCGACCGTATCGGCCCCCTCGACGATGCCAGCGCTCGCGCGCATGCGCAGCGCCAACCCGATGCGCTGGCCTGGCGCGACGGGCTCGATGGCTGGACGCCGGCCCGTCAGCTGGCCGAGCTGCAGGGCGGCGGTAGCGCGCCGCCGCCGTTGACCGGCATGAGCGGGCGCGCAGATGAGATCGACTACCGCATCGTCGGCAACGACATGCAGTTCGTCGAAGTCGAGCTGGACCCCGGCGAAAGCGCCATCGCCGAGGCCGGTGCGCTGATGTACAAGGACGCGGCGGTGCAGATGGACACCGTGTTCGGTGACGGCTCGCATGCCGGTCAAAGTGGCGGCGGGCTGATGGGCAAGCTGCTGTCGGCCGGCAAACGCGTGGTCACCGGCGAAAGCATGTTCACCACCGTGTTCACCCACGCCGGCAGCGGCAAGGCCAAGGTCGCCTTCGCCGCACCCTACCCGGGCACGGTGCTGGCGCTACGCCTGTCCGAGCATGGCGGCCAGCTGATCTGCCAGAAGGACAGCTTCTTGGCCGGCGCGCGCGGGGTGTCGCTGGGCATCGCCTTCCAGCGCAAGATCCTCACCGGCCTGTTCGGCGGCGAGGGCTTCATCATGCAGAAGCTCGAAGGCGACGGCTGGGTGTTCGTGCATGCCGGCGGCACGGTCGTCGAACGCGAGCTGGGCCCGGGCGAGCGTATCGACGTGGACACCGGCTGCGTGGTGGCCTACCACGCCGGCGTGGACATGGACGTGCGCCGCGTTGCGGGCCTGAAGAGCATGTTCTTCAGCGGCGAAGGCGTGTTCCTGGCCACCCTCACCGGCCCGGGCAAGGTCTGGCTGCAATCGCTGCCGTTCTCGCGCATGGCCGGCCGCATGCTGCAGGCCGCCCCGCAAGCCGGCGGCCAACAGCGCGGCGAAGGCTCGGTGCTGGGCGGCCTGGGGCGGTTGCTGGATGGCGATAACCGCTTCTGACCTACATCCCGGCGCGGCCGCGCCCATCTCAGGAGGGCGGCGGCATCACGTTCATCACCGCCAGTGTCATCGCTTCCACGCCGGTCCGGATGCTTGGCTGCGGCACCGGCGCGAAGTCCGGCGAATGGTTCACCGGAATGCGCTCGCCCGTTTGCCGGGCCTGCTGCAGCCACTGTGGATCGAGTCCACCGATGCCGAAGTAGAACGACGGCACGCCGGCAGCGACGAAGGCCGAATAGTCTTCGCTGGCGGCACTCGGTTCGCGCTGGCGCTCGGCATCGACCCCGAACGCCTGCGCGAAAACCGCCCCGGTACGCTCGGCCAGCGCTGCATCGTTGATCACCGCCCTGGACCCGCGCTCGCCCAGGGCGATCTGCGGTACCGGCGCGCCGGCCATCTGCGCACTGGCCAGCGCGGTACGTCGCACGCCGTCGAGCAGCTTGTCGCGCACCTGAGGGTCGTGGCTGCGTATGGTGCCGCGCAGCTGCGCGCGGTCGGGGATGACGTTGCCGGCCGTGCCGGCGTTGAACGCTCCAATGCTGACCACGCCAAACGCAGCCGGGTCTTTTTCGCGACTGATCACGCTCTGCACATCGACAACGAAGCGTGCCGCGATCAGGATCGGATCGATCGTCGCGGCGGGCATCGCACCGTGCCCGCCCTTGCCTTGGAACACCACCTCCAGCGCATCGGAGTTGGAGGTCACCGCCCCGGCCTTGTAGAACACATGGCCGTAGGCATCCGGGCCGACATGCAGGGCAAAGCCGTAGTCCGGCTTGCCGAACCGGGCGAACAGGCCATCGTCAAGCATCGCCTGCGCACCGCGACCCTTTTCCTCCGCTGGTTGGGCGATGAACATCAGCGTGCCGCGCCATTGGGCGCGCAGCTGCACCAAGGTTGCGGCCGTGCCGACCCAGGCCGCCATGTGAATGTCGTGACCGCAGGTATGCGCCACATAGGTATCGCGGTCACTGGACTGCAGATGGACGTCGCTGGCGTACGCCAGCCCCGTGGTTTCCCGCATCGGCAACGCATCCAGTTCAGTGCGCACCATGATCGTGGGGCCGGGGCCATTGTGATACATCGCCACCAGCCCGGTCCGGCCAATACCCGCGCTGACCTGAAACCCCAGCGCGCGCATTTCCTTGGCCAGCCGTTGCGCAGTCGCGGTTTCCTCGAAGCCCAGTTCGGGGTGCTGGTGCACGGTCCGGTATAGCGCCTCCCAACGTGGATAGTCCCGATCCAGAATGCCATCGACCTGCCGCTTGACCGCTACCGCGTCCAGCGCATGACAGGGCAATGCGGCTAGCAGCAGTGACAGCGCCAGTCCACGCAGCGGACACCGCGCAGACGCGTGATCGAAGATGCTGCTGCTGCTGCAGACTGTGCGTTTGGCCGAGTCCATGCCCTACGGTACCAACGCAAGGACGCCCGATACCATCAGGGCAGGCGAGGTGTGCGCGCAGCGCGCAATATCTGCGCATGACGCCCTGCCGCCCGCCGCCAATGCAGACCGGCGGCCAGGGCTGCGGCGTGTATGCTGCGCCGCTGTCCACATCGCGCCCTGTGCACGCTCGCCATGACCGCCTTTCCTAGCAAGTGCCTCCTGTTGTCCCTGTCCCTGTCACTGGCCGGGCTGCTCAGCGCCTGCGGGGGCGAGCCACGCCAGGCGACACCGGCGCCGGTGGTGCAGGCACCTTCGGCCGCAGCCCCCAAGCCCATCAAGATCGGCGTCGCGCTCGGTGGCGGTGCGGCCAAGGGCTTTGCGCATATCGGGGTGATCAAGATGCTCGAGGCCAACGGCTTCGCACCGGTGGTGGTGTCTGGCACCAGCGCCGGCAGCGTGGTGGGCGCGTTGTATGCCAGCGGCATGGATGCGTTCCAAATGCAGGAAAAGGCCGTCGCGCTCGACCAGACCAGCATCCGCGATGTGCGGCTGTTTTCCGGTGGGCTGGTGCAGGGCCAGAAACTGCAGGACTACGTCAACGAACAGCTCGGCGGCAAGCCGATCGAAAAACTGCGCAAGCCGTTCGCGGCGGTCGCCACGCGACTGGAAGATGGCGAACGCACCGTGTTCGTGCGCGGTAATGCCGGCCAGGCGGTGCGCGCGTCCAGCAGCATCCCGGGCGTGTTCGAGCCGGTGACCATCGGTCAATATCACTTCGTCGATGGCGGCGTGGTCAGCCCGGTGCCGGTGGATGCGGCGCGCCAGTTGGGTGCCGAATTTGTGGTGGCGGTGGATATCTCCAGCAAGGCCAGCGGCAAGAATCCGGGGGACCTGCTGGGCACGGTGAACCAGTCGATTTCGATCATGGGCCAGCGCCTGGGCGAGGCCGAACTCAAACGTGCCGACGTGGTCATTCGCCCGAAGGTCAACGAGATCGGCTCGGCCGATTTCAACCAACGTGCTGCGGCGATCCTCGAAGGCGAGCGCGCCGCAATGGCGGTGATGCCGCAGATTCGCGCCAAGATTGCGCAACTGCAGGCCGCGCGCAGCAGCGCAGTCCGGACCGCCGCCGACCAGGCCAAAGCGGCCAAGCAACAGGCGTACGAGCGCTGCCTGGAACAACGCTCGCGTTGGGAAAAACTGCGTGGCAAGGACCAGGCCTGCGTGGCACCGTGATGCGGCTGCGGTGCGAGGCGATCCGCAGTTGATGCCGGTGCCGCGCGAGCTCATGCGGAACTGAGCGGGCGTGGGCGCCTGGTTCGAGACGCGCGCATTTAGACCAGATGCGTGGGGCGACTGCGTTATTGATGCCTTGTGCTGATGTCCTGAGGGTGGCCGGACAAGGTCGCGGCCTGAGCCGCTTCGACGACGGCGTGGCGGTTCTTTCGGGTGCGCTGAGACGTGTCGGATGGGCGCGCGGCCGGGGCCGCTTCGACCGGGGCGGGGGTCTTTGGGTGTATCGGCGACGTCGGCACGGCCGGCGCCGCGCTTGTAGGAGCGGCCCTGGCCGCGAGGCCTTATCGGTAGCAACGCCTGGACTTGATGGGCAATGTCTCAAGCCCAGACGTCATCGGCAATGTCTCAATACCGCCAACGCAGCGACACGCTGACAAAGCGCGGTTCGCCGTAGTTCTGATAATCCAGATTCGCCCAATAGGTCTTGTCGAACGCATTGCGCACCGCCAGCGTGGCGGTCCATTGGTCGCTGATGCGGTAGTTGGCGTTGAAATGCACCAGCGCGTACGGGTTCTGCACCACGGTGACCGGGGTGGTGGCGCCAGTGCCGTCGCCGGTGGGGCGCGCGATATTGAAGCCGCGCACCGCGCTCTGCCAGCTCACGCCGCCGCCGATGCTCAAGCGGTCCCACGTCCCCGGCAGGCGCCACTGGGTGGAGAGCTGCAGATAATCTTCGGGCAGGTTGGCGTAGATCGCATCGGTCGGCGCGCGGGTGACCTTGACGTGGGTATAGCCAGCGTTGATGGTCCAGCCGGGCAGCACTTCGCCATTGAAGTCCACTTCCCATCCGCGGCTCTTGGTGCCGTCCACGCCGATGTACGCCGAGCTGCCATCCGGCAGCGAGGCTTCCGGCTGGGTCATGTCGCGCACCGCGTAGTTGTCCTGCTTGGCCTCGAAGACGGCAGCAGTGGCCATCGCATGACCATCGAACAACTGCGCCTTGATACCGGCCTCCAGGTTGGAGCCTTCCACCGGTGCGAGCAGGTTGTTGTCCTTGTCGCGGTAGTTCTGCGGATTGAAGATTTCGGTGTAGCTGGCGTACACCGACACATCCGGCACGATGTCGTAGACCAGACCCACGTACGGGGTGACTTCGTCGCTGACGTCATAACGGCCGCTGGTGCCGGTGTAGCTGCCGCTGGCATTGAACGCCTGGGTGCGGGTCTCCCACGAACTCAATCGCGCGCCGGCAATCAACGACAGCGGGTCGGCCAGCCGCAAGCGCGTGGAGGCATACACGCCGCGCTGGGTGGTGCGTGCCTTGCGACGCGCACCGGTGCGCGTATAGGTCACTTCCGAAGCGTCGCCATTCCAGTGGCGGATGTTGGGAATGAAATAGCAACGTTCGCTGCCGCAGGTGGCCCAGTCGTCGGGATAGGTCTGCGCCAGGGTATAGGTGGTCGATTGCAGGTCCTGCCAGCTGCCGCCGATCACCACATCGTGCTGGCGGCCGAACAGGGCGAATCCGCCGGACAGATACACGTCCACGCTATCGCGCGTGTCCTGCGTTTCGCCAGCGTTGGCGCGCAGAAACACGCCGCTGCCATCGGCGGCCGGGTAGCCGGTGCCGTAGACGCGCAGGCTCTCCACGGTGCCCTTGGTGTGGGCGGCGTTGACGCGCAGCAACCAGTCCTGCCCGAAGCGTTGTTCCAGGTTGGCAAACGCGGTGCTGGTTTCGCGCTGCCAGCGGGTCCATTCCGGCGCCATGTTGGTCGAGCGCGACAGGTTGGCGAAGGAGCCGTCGGCCGCGAAGAACGGCACCGTGCCCCAGGTCGAGCCGACGGGGGTGTTGTCCTGGCGCTGATAGCCGACGGTGAGCGTGGTGCTGTCGGTCAGATCGCCTTCCAGCACTGCCATGCCCGACATCTTGCTGTCGTGGTAGCGGTCGTAGTAGTAATCGCGATCCTGCCAGGCGGCCACCACGCGGCTGCGAAAGCGCCCGTCTTCGGCCAGCGGCGCATTGACGTCGGCCTGCATGCGGCGGAAATCCCAGGTGCCGGCACTGACTGCAAACGAGGCATCGAAGTCCTTGCCCGGGCGCTTGCGCAGCAGGTTGACCGTGGCCGAGGGAATGCCGGCGCCGGTGAGCAGGCCGTTGGCGCCGCGGATCACCTCGATGCGGTCGTAGAAGACTGTGTCGTATTCCTGGTTGGTCGCACCGCTGTAGGTGGGCAGGCCATCGACCTGGAAGTCGGTGATCTGGAAACCGCGCGCGAAATACAGCGGGCGCTGGGTGTCGTAGAACGACACGTTGACGCCGGTGACGTTGCGCATCACATCGTCGATGCTGAACAGCGATTGCTCTTCCAGCCGCTGCAACCCGATCACGCTCACCGACTGCGGCGTTTCCTGCAGGGTCAGCGGCAGCCGCGTGGTGGTGGCCGGTTGCGCGCGACTCACCGTGCCGTTGACGCTGACCTGGTCGAGCGTCGTGGCGTTGGTCGCGTCGGCGGATTCGGCGGCATGGGTGGCGGGAGCCAAGGTCGACAGCGCGCACAGCAGCGCGGCAGGCAACAAGCCAAGGGGAGCGATGGCAGCAGACATGGGGCGTTCTCGTCGATCGCTGCGGACGCAGCGCGTCACGCAACAGGGAAAGGCACAGGCACACGCAGGCGTCCACTCGAACCGGCTGGCTGACCCTGCGTGGGCTGGCGATGCGACACGAACGACATGGCCGGACGCGGCCAGGATGTGAGGTAAATGTAAATCGTTATCGTTTATGTGGCAAGCAGCACGTTTCTTGCGTCCGCCTGGAAACCGGCGCGACGCCGGTGCGTCTTGCCGGCTGCGGCATGCGGGCGGCGCCCTGCCCTACTGGCACGCGGCTGGTTTGCACCTCAGGCCAGATGCGACAGCGGCAGACCTTCCGGCGCCTTCACCGTGCGCAGCACGAAGCTGGAATTCACATCCGACACGCCGGTGGCATTGAGCAGGCGATCGAGCAGAAACCGCGAGAAGTGTTCCAGGTCGCGGACCTGTACCTGCAGCAGGTAATCCATGTCGCCGGTCAGCGCCCAGCACGCCACCACCTCGTCCCAGCCGCGCACGCCCTCGGCGAAATGTTCGATGTCGGCCTGCCCGTGCTGCTCCAGCTGCACGCGCACGAACGCCTGCAAGCCCAGTCCCAGCGCGCGCGCGTCCAGGCGCGCGCCATAGCCGGCGATGATGCCGGCCGCCTCCAGCCGCTGGGTGCGGCGCAGGCACGCCGACGCCGACAGATTGACCTGCACGGCCAGCTCCGCATTACTGCTGCGCCCCTGCGTCTGCAGCAGGGCGAGCAGACGCAAATCGGTGCGGTCCAGGGCGATGGGTTGATCCATATGTTGCGCAGCAGCAGACGATGACGCACGAATCTTGCGCCAATCCGCTTGCACCGCGCAAGATTCGCAATCCCGTTGCGCGCACATCCGGCTAAGGTGACGGCTGATCACCGGGAAGAGCCGCTGCATGAATACCGCCCCGCAACGCGTCGAAAACCAGCTCACCGACAAAGGCTATGTGCCGGTCTACACCACCGCGGTGGTGGAGCAGCCGTGGGACAGCTACAGCGCCGACGACCACGCCACCTGGGGCACCTTGTATCGGCGCCAGCGCGAGCTGCTGGTGGGCCGCGCCTGCGACGAGTTCCTGCAGGCGCAGGACGCGATGGGCATGGGCGAAACGCACATCCCGCGCTTCGATGCGCTCAATCGCGTGCTGCAGGCGGCCACCGGCTGGACCCTGGTCGGCGTGCAGGGCCTGCTGCCGGAACTGGACTTTTTCGAACATCTGGCCAACAAACGCTTTCCGGTGACGTGGTGGATCCGCCGGCCCGATCAGATCGATTACATCGCCGAACCCGATCTGTTCCATGACCTGTTCGGCCACGTGCCGTTGTTAATGAACCCGCTGTTTGCCGACTTCATGCAGGCCTATGGCCGCGGCGGGGTCAAGGCGCACGGCATCGGCCCGGACGCGCTGCAGAACCTCACCCGGCTGTACTGGTACACGGTGGAATTCGGTCTGATCGACACGCCACAGGGCCTGCGCATCTACGGTGCCGGCATCGTGTCGTCCAAGGGCGAATCGCTGTATTCGCTGGAATCGCCGGCACCCAACCGCATCGGGTTCGACCTGCAACGCATCATGCGCACGCGCTACCGCATCGACAGCTTCCAGAAGACCTATTTCGTCATCGACAGCTTTGCGCAGCTGATGGAGGCCACCGCGCCGGACTTCACCCCGATCTATGCCGAGCTTGCGCAGCAACCGCAGGTGCCGGCGGGTGACGTGCTGCCGGGCGATCGGGTGATCCAACGCGGCAGCGGCGAGGGTTGGAGCCGCGACGGCGACGTGTGAGGCTGCTGCCGAGGTCACGCCGACCAACCGCTGCGCGGCGGCGCGGCGCGGTCACGATGCCGCGATGTGACCTGCATCGACTCGACACCACCGCCGACGCGCACTAAGGTCAAACCTCCCTACATCGCCTTCGCTCAATGGACCTGACGCATCTGCGCATCCGGCGCTTGGAGCTGGACGACACCCGCCTGCTGTTCACCCTGGCCAACGGCATCCGCATCGACGAGCCCATCCAGGCGCATCGGCTCCTGCTCAAGGCATCGCCGCCGCAACGCACGCAATGGCAGATCACCGAGGACGGCTTCGGGGTGAACTGGCCCGCGGTGGCGCCTCCCACCGCGGAGGGCCTGCTCAACATGCCCGAGTTGCTGTGGCGCCGCCGCGCTGCCCGCGCCCAGGCCAAGCTCGCCCAGTTGCGCGGGCGCATGGATGCGCTGTCGCCGGGCGAACGCGAACTGATCGCGCTGGCGCGGCTGGATGCGGACATGAACGAGAGCGGCTACGCCCGCTATTTCGACCGCTGGGATGCGGCGACCCGCAGCGATGCTTTGCGGGGTCTGGCCGCCATGGGCGCGGCGCAAGCGCGTCAAGCCATCGAGGGCCTGGGCGCGGTGTTCGAGCGCCTGGAAGAAGATCCGAATCTGCTCAGCATCGAAGACATTCTCGATGCCATGAGCGACACCGACCGCCAACGCGTGGATGGGTGGGAAGAGGTCTACTACCGCCGCTCGGCCGAACTGGCGCGCCTGGGGCTGACGCACTACGGGGTGGATAAGGCCTGACGGTGCTGGAAGGCTTGCATCGCTGGATGTCGGCCGCGACCACCCCTGACATGGTTTGTGCGCCGGCGTGATCGGCTGTCTGCCGTCGCTGGCTCCTGCCGCTGATCCACTGCAGCCATCTGCACGTGGAAGCAGGCGACTCGCAGGCTGGCCGTGCCTGATGACAACTCAGCCCATTTGAAAAACGCAGCGCTTCGTTGCAGCTGCGCTGTCTGGGGCGCGAGGGCTACTTGGATGCGGTGTACGCCAGCAACAGCACCAGCGGTTCTTCGCCGGTTTGCTGCAAGGCGTGCGTGCTGCCCGGCCGCGTCAACAACGCATCGCCAGCGGCGACGTTGTATTGCTTTCCGTCCAGCGCATATAAACCGCGCCCACTGACGATGTAATAAATCTCATCCTTGTCGTGCAGATGCAGGCCGATGCCGGCGCCCTTGTGCAGCACGCGTTTGCGCAGCACGAATTTCAGCGCCGGTGCATCTGCGAAGAACGGATACGCCGTGGTCGGGCCGGCGCCGCCATGCGGGCCGGGCTGTTCGCGGGCGAGATCGCGCTCGTGCACCACCAGCGAGGGATGCGCCTGCGCGGCGCGTTGCGCGCTGGTGTCGGGCGCAGCACCGCAATCGGCGTCGCGCTGCAGCTGCGCCTTGAGCGCCGGCTGCAGCTGCAACCAACCGTGCACCACCAGGCAGGCGATGGCGGTCGCGCCGGCGCGGCTGAAGTGGGTACCGTCGGCCTTGCCCTGTTCGGGCACGAACAGGAAATACGGTTTGGCCGCCTGCTCGCCGAGTGCGCGAATCCAGTCGCTGGAACTGGCGTTGAGATCGATCAAGCCAACGTGTTCCTGCGCGGCGAGTTGCTGCATCGCCAAGGTGTAGCGACCGTGGGTGTCGAGCAACGCGCCGAAGTCGTACAACAGCCGGGCGGCCGGCGTAATCAGGATGGGCGTCGCGCCTTTGTCGCGCGCAGTGGCGACATAGCGGCGCAGGAACTGCACGTAGTCGGTCGTGGGGTCGGTATAGCGCGTGGGGTCTTCGCGTTTGGCGTCGTTGTAGCCGAACTGGATCAGCAAGACATCGCCGCGTTGCAATTCTTTTGCGATGGCATCCAGCCGCCCTTCGGCGATGAAACTGCGCGTGCTGCGGCCGCCCTTGGCGTGATTGCGCACCTGCCATTGCGCCGGGTCGAACCAGTCCTGCAGCAGTTGGCCCCAACCGGCTTGCGGCGCGCGCTCGGCGCCGTATTCGGCGGCGGTGGAATCGCCGGCGATGAAGATGCGGTGGGGTTCGGCGCGGGCGCTATTTGCGCAGAGCAGCAGCAATGCGAACAGCAGCAGACGCATGATGGGCTCCGGGAACAATGCTAAGGACGCGACGCTGTTTCCTTCTCCCATCGGGAGAAGGTGCCCGAAGGGCGGATGAGGGTGCGGCGGCAAGGAAATGTTGGACGGCCGTCCTGTCTTCTCAAGCCTTTCAAGCCTCCCCGTTCAGGCCAGCTGTCTTCGCCTTACCCTCACCCCAACCCCTCTCCCGGCGGGAGAGGGGCTAAAACGCACTGACTAATTACGCAGCTGCAGCAGCAGCTTCGGTCTTGCCCAGCAGGCCGGCAACGAAGTTGCGGATTTCAGCATCCTGGGCGTTGTCGAAGAAGCACTGCTGGAAGCGCTCGCCGCCGATGGCCTGCTTGATCAGTTCCGGGTCGATGGCGCGCAGGCCGTCCAGGTACGACTTGGCGGTGGCCTGCTTGAGCTGGGTCAGGATGCCGGCGTTGGCCTGCTGCGATTCGCGACGCTCGGCCGGGTAACCCATGCCACGCTCGCCGCTGAAGGCCTTTTCGAAGATGTAGCGCACGTTGATTTCCGCGCCCCAGCCGTAGCCCTTGGCAAACGCCAGCGACAGCGCGTTGCCGTTGTTGACCTGGGCGAACAGGTAGGCGTCGGTCGGCTCGATGCAGTAGCCGCAAAACACGCCAGGATGCGCGTTGAGCGACATCATCGCGCCCTGGCCGGTGCCGCAACCGGCAACCACGAAGTCCACCGCCTTGGAGTTCAGCAGCAGGCTGGCGACGATGCCCAGGTGGATGTAGGTCAGGCGGTGGTCGTTGTCGCCGTCCATGCCGACGTTGAACACGCTGTGGCCCTGCTCGCTGGCGACCTCGTTGAGCTGCTGCAGGATCACCGGGTTCTTGGCGGCCTGGCTAAACTCATTCATGAGTGCGATTTTCATGGGGATGCTCCGATTGGTTTGGGGAAGTTGTGTCGACTGTGGAGTCGGTTGGTGTGCGCGCCTGGGTGCGGTCTTGATTCGCTTTTCAGGTGCGTTGTCGGTGAGCGATCAGGTTCTGAAGAACGTGTGGGAGCTGCGGGACGCGTCTGGTCATGTACGTGCACCCCGACCCTCATCCCCCCTTCGGGCAGCTTCTCCCAATGGGAGAAGGAGAGCCTTACAGAGGCGAGCGCTTAGCGCGCCAGCCAACCACCGTCGACCGGAATGATGGCGCCGTTGACATAGTCCGACGCGCTGCTGGCCAGGAACACGGCGGTGCCGCCCAGGTCGGCCGGCACGCCCCAGCGCGCGGCCGGAATGCGGTCCAGGATGGCCTTGTTGCGGTCTTCGTCGGCACGCAGCTGCGCGGTGTTGTCGGTGGCCATATAGCCCGGTGCGATGGCATTGGTGGTCACGCCCTTGCTGGCCCATTCGTTGGCAAGCAGGCGGGTGATGCCGGCGATGCCGGACTTGCTGGCAGTGTAGGACGGCACGCGGATACCGCCCTGGAACGACAGCATCGAGGCGATGTTGATGATCTTGCCGCGGCCTTGCGCGATGAAGTGACGGCCTGCGGCCTGCGCCATGAAGAAGGCCGATTTCAGGTTGACGTTGAGCACGTCGTCCCAGTCCTGCTCGCTGAAATCCACCGCATCGGTGCGACGGATCAGGCCGGCGTTGTTGACCAGGATATCCAGCCCGCCGAGGCCGGCGATGGTCTCCTCGATGATGCGCTGCACCGGCTCGATGCTGATCAGGTTGGCTTCGATGGCGATGAAGCGGCGGCCCAACGCCTTGACCTTGGCTTCGGTCTCGGTGGGCGCCTGGATGCCGGCGGCGGCGATGTCGGCGCCTGCCTCGGCCAAGGCCAATGCGATGCCCTGGCCCAGGCCGGTATTGGCACCGGTGATCAGTGCGACCTTGCCTTCGAGACTGAACGGATTGCTCATTACCTTATCGCTCCTGCTGGATGTGCCGTGGTGTGATCGGTGAGCCGCGCAGTGCGCGGCCGGGTTGTACGAACTGCTGCAACGCCGGCGCCCAACTGGGTCGCGCCAGCGTTGTTGGCGCTGGCCTCGCACCAGGCGGCGTCATGTCTGGCCTGGTGGGTGCCGGCACGTCGATGCAGGCCTTACTTGAGCTGGCAGATGTCCAGCACGTGCATGTCGGTGTAATCCAGGTTTTCGCCGCCCATTGCCCAGATGAAGGCGTAATTGCTGGTGCCGGCGCCCATGTGGATGGACCACGGCGGCGACACCACCGCTTCGTTGTTCTGGATCACGATGTGGCGCTGCGCATCGGGTTCGCCCATGAAGTGGTAGACGCGGTCGTTGGCGCCCAGGTCGAAATAGAAATACACCTCGCTGCGGCGGTCGTGCAGATGCGGCGGCATGGTGTTCCAGACGCTGCCGGGCTTGAGCACGGTCAGGCCGAGCAACAGCTGCGAGGACTGGCAGGTGGCCGGCACGATGTACTGGTAGATGGTGCGCTCGTTGCTGGTTTCCAGCGCACCGCGCTCCAGTGCCACCGCATCCTTGATCGAGAGCTGCTTGGTCTCAAAGCGCGCATGCGCCGGCGTGGAGGCGAGATAGAACTTGGCCGGGTTGGCCGCGTCTGCGGAGGCAAAACTGACAGCGGTGCTGCCCATCGCCGCGTACAGGCCGTCCTTGGGCCCCAGCGTGTAGGCGGTGCCGTCCACGGTCACCGTGCCGGTGCCTGCGCCCACATTGATGACGCCCAGTTCGCGCCGTTCCAGAAACGGGTGGCCCGCGGCCGAGGCGGGCTCGGTCTGCCTGGGCAGTTCCAGCGTCTTGCCCAACGGCGCGGCGCCACCGAGCACGAAGCGCTCGTAGTGGGTGTACTTGAGCGTCACCGCGTCATCCACGAACAGCCCATCGAGCAGATACAGCTCGCGCAGCGCGTGGTTGCTGGCGCCCTTGATGGCGTCGGGATGGGTGGCGTAGTGCGTTTTGCAGTACAGGGACATGGCACTTCTCCGAGGCAAGCAAGGGGGAACGTGGGCTTGCACGGGGCTAGTCTACCGACTCTGGTTAACCGGTGTCATTGCGCAGTGCACGAAAGACGGTGTGGGGGGACGCACGGACTACCAACTCCCTTCTCCCATCGGGAGAAGGTGCCCCGCAGGGGCGGATGAGGGTACGAGGCTGCGCGCTGTGTTGAAGAGCACAGCTTGCTTTGTGGGTGGTGGCCTATTGCCTTCCGGCGCAAGCCTGAGCTTTCTAAAGTGGCTGTCTGCCGCCTTACCCTCACCCCAACCCCCGCTCCGCGCCCCGGCCCGCGCCAGCGGCGCGGGCGCTCCAAGGCACGCGCGGCGATGCCGCGCAAGCTGTGCCTTCTCGCCCCGGCGGGAGAGGGGCTTTGTTCCTCTTCCGCCAGGACCAAGTAGCTCAATCTTCCGGCGGCTGGCAGGAATCGCGCACGATCAGGTGCGGCCGCACGCTGGCGGTGGGCAGCTGCGGCGCGTTGTCGGGCTGGATCAGCATCGCCGCGGCGGTGCGGCCGGTGTCGCGGGTGTGGCGGCGCACCGAGGTCAACGGCGGCCACAGCCGCGAGGCCAGCGAGCTGTCGTCGTAGCCGATCACCGAGAGCTGGCGCGGGATGCTGATGCCGGCGCGCAGGGCGACCTTGTAGATACCGGCGGCCATTTCGTCGTTACCGGTGAAGATAGCGGTGGGGCGCTTCTTGCCCAGCAGCAGCTTTTCGGCCGCCGCCACGCCCGATTCGAAGGTGTAACCGGCTTCGACGATGCGCTCGGGCGGCAGTTCGATGCCGCGCCGGGTCAGCGCGTCGGCAAAGCCGGAGGTGCGCTCGATCGAGGAGCGGTAGGCGCTGGGGCCGGTGACCAGGGCGATGTCGCGGTGGCCCAGCGAAAGCAGGTAATCGGCCGCCTCCGCTGCCCCGTCGCGGTCGTGGGTGATCACCGTCTGCGAGGTGGTGTCCAGCGCGATCGAGGCAATGCGGGTGTAGCGGCAGCCGATCTCGGCCAGCATGTCGGCCAGCGCCTGGTCTTCGGAGGCGCGTGGCACCAGGATCACGCCGTGCAGCTTCTGCGCCTGCGCAAAGCGGCGCACGCCTTCGATATAGCCGGGACTGCGGCTGTCGCAGGGGTGCACCACCAGTTCGAAGCTGGAACCGCGCAGCGCGTCCAGCGCGCCGTACTGCATGTCCACGATGTATTGCGCGGTGGGGTTGTCGTAGACCATGCCGATCAGGAACGAACGGCGGAACGCCAGCCCGCGCGCGAGCGGATCCGGCGCATAGCCGACCTCGCGCATCAGCGCCTCGACCTTCTCGCGCGTGTCCTGCCGCACCAGCGGCGAATTGTTGATGATCCGCGAGACGGTCTTCTTGGACACGCCCGACATCCGCGCGATGTCGTTGATCGTTGCGACCCGACCCTTCGGCAGGCCAGGCATTCCCTCTTCAGGCATCTTGCGGGCGGGCATAGCGGTCAACCAGTAAAGTTGATTGGATTCTACCGGCCCGACGGCCGGCAGACCTGAGCGAAGCCTGCCGCTGCACCGGGTCCGCCGTGACGGGCCCGCCACAGCAGGCAGCGCCACGACATGCCCGCCGATGCAGAACGGTCAGTCTAGGGCGCGGTAGCGGAAATTGCGGAATTCCACCTGGCCGGGGCCTGCGGCATACAGCGCCGGCTTCAGGGCCAGGAACTTGCCGGCCACGTTGTGGTGGTAACCGGACACTTCCATCTGCACAGGGTACTTGGTCCAGGCCTTGCCATCGGTGCTGCTGTGAATGGTGACGATGTGGCGGTTGTTGGTGACGCGCAGCCATAGCGTGCCGCCGTTGGTGCTGGGCGCCAGCGTGGCCGGGCGTTCCTCGCCGTAGCGATGCATGACGAACTGTTGCCCATTGCTGCCGACGCCGGCGTAGAGCTTGTCGCTGTAGAACAGCAACGCCCCGCCCTGGCCGCCCGGCGATACGGTCATCTGCACTTCGAACTGGTAGGCCGGGTCGGTGGCGATCACCGTCAACGGCGAAGCGTCGCGCGGCGCGCTGCCCTTGCCCTGCAGCCGCAACACGCCATTGCCCACCTGCAGGCGCTTGGCCTCGTCGGCAGCCGGATTGAAGAACGCCCACTGCGGGCCGAGCGTGCTGGCGCGGAAATCGTCCGACAACGCCAACCCGTGCGGCAGGGCCTGCCCACTGGGCTTTTTCAGCGGCGTGCCCAGGTCCCCACCCTTGGCGACGAACCAGCCATCGGGCGTCCATTCGATCGGGTCCAGCAGCGCCTGCCGGCCCAGCGTCCAGTAGCCGTTTTCGTAGCCGTGGTAGAGCATCCACCAGCGCTGGTCGGTGCCTTCCACCAGGGTGGCGTGGCCGCGCGACCACCACGGCTCCTGCGCGCTCCTGGTGCGGGTGATCGGGTTGTTGGGCGCGTTCTGCCAGGGGCCGTGGATCGAGCGCGAACGCGCAGTGATCACCATGTGCCCGGTCGGCGGGCCGGCGGTTCCGCCCACGGCGGTGGTCATGTAGTACCAGCCGTTGTGGCGCGTGATCTTGGGGCCTTCCTGGGCGTAGCCTTCCACGTCCCAGCTTTCCGGATATTTCCAGCCGTCGTAGACGTGCTTGGGGGTGCCGACCACCTTCAGGCCGTCATCGGACAGCTGCACGTAATCGCCGCCGCTCAGGAACAGGTAACGCTTGCCGTCCTCGCCCACTGCATGGCCGGGGTCGATGTATTTGCCCAGGCCAATGTCGATCGGCGCACTCCACGGGCCTTTGATGTCGTCGGCCCAGACCACAAAGTTGCTGCGCTCGCCCTGGTCGCCACGCCGCGCGGGGAAGTAGATGTAGTAGCGCTTGCCGTGCTTGATCAGGTCCGGTGCCCAGATCGCACCCACGTTCTGGGTGATGGCGTGGCCCAGCGGCTGCCAGTTGACCAGATCGCGCGAGTGCCAGATCGGCAGGCCCGGGTAGGCATCGAACGAAGACAGCGTGAGGTAGTAATCATCGCCATCCTTGAGCACCGACGGGTCGGGATGGTCGCCGGCCAGCACCGGATTGAGAAAGCTGCCATCGCCCTGGTCGGCGATGCGCTGGTGCTCGATACCGCGCTTCCAGTCCGCCGCAGCGCTCAGGCCGGCGCACAGCAGCAAGCCGCCGGCCATCAGCCAACGCCATCGGGATGAAATGGGACGCACACGCATGCTCTCTCCTAGTCCCGGATGCCGGGCTTTACCACGATGGCGTGCAATGCCACCGGTTAACCAGATGCGGCAGAGCCTCCCGCCGGCAGCGACGCCTGACGTGCCTGCATGTGGATGGCAGGCGCTCGTTACCACGCGAACAAGCCGTACCGACCGCCCGTCTGCCGTTACGCAATCACGCAATCGCCCCGGCTCAGGCGCGCAGGGCGCGCGGCAGCCACAGCGACAACTCAGGGAAAAACGCCACGATCAACAGCACGCACAACGCCGCCAGCCAGAACGGCCAGATGGTGCGCATGCTTTGCGCGATGGTGATCTGCCCGATGGAAGTACCGATGAACAACACCGAGCCGATCGGCGGCGTGATCAAACCGATACCGCCGGCCAGCACCATCACCAGGCCGAAGTGGATCGGGTCGATGCCATAGGCCTTGACCACCGGCAGGAAAATCGGCGTGCAGATCAGGATCTTCGGCGCCAGGTCCATGAACATGCCCAGCAACAGCAGCATCACCACGATCATCAGCAGCACCGTGTTCTTGCTGTCGGCAATGGCCTGCAGGAACTTCACCGCCGCTGCAGGGACCTGCAGATAGGCCAGCAACCAGCCGAACACCGCAGCGGTGGCGATCACGAACAGGATCACGCCGGTGGTGCGCGCCGCATGCGTCACCGCCGCGAAGAACTCGGCCCAACGCAATTGGCGATACAGCAATGCGGTGACGATCAATGCGTACACCACGGCAATGGCGGCGCTTTCCACCGCGGTGAAGATGCCGGCGCGAATCCCGATGAAGATCAACCCCACCAACCCCAGGCCGGGCAGCGCACCGATCAGGCGCAGGGCCACCGCACGCCAACCGGGAAAGGCTTCGGTGCCGTAGCCGCGATGACGCGCCACTGCATAGCCGGTCACCATCATCGCGGCGGTCATCAACAACGCAGGAAAGATGCCGGCCGCGAACAGATCGGCAATCGACAAGCCGCCGCCGGCTGCGGCCGAGAACAGGATCAGGTTGTGCGAAGGCGGCACCAGCAAGGCCACCAGCGCAGCGGTCATGCTCACGTTCACCGCGTAATCGCGGTCGTAACCGCGTTTGATCATCTGCGGAATCATGGTGCCGCCCACCGCCGAGACATCGGCAATCGCCGAGCCGGACACGCCGCCGAAGAACAGCGACGACAGCACGCTGACCTGGCCCAGACCGCCGCGCACACGCCCCACCAACGACGAAGCCAAGGCGATCAGGCGTTCGGAAATACCACCGCGCAGCATCAACTCGCCGGCGAAGATAAACAGCGGGATCGCAATCAACGACGCCGAGCCGCTACCGGCAGAAATCTGCTGCACCAGCACTACCGTGGGCAGGTCCAGATACAGCAGCGTGGCCAATGCCGCCGCGCCCAGGGCGTAGGCCACCGGCACGCCGATCAACAGCAGCACCACGAAGGTGCCCAACAACATGGCGATGCCCATCAGCGCACTCCTCCAGCATGGACCGGGCGCAGCAGACGCCACAATTTGAACACGGCAAACAGCACCATCAGCGCACCGCCGATCGACAGCGGCAGGTAGTTGATGCTCTGCGGCATCTGCGCACCGGCCATCTTGATATCCAGCCCGTCCAACAGCAGCGCCGCGCTCCACCACGCCAGCACCGCGCCAATGGACATGATCATCAGCGGGCGGATCACTTCGAACATCTTGCGCACCAGCGGCGGCACGTGTTCGCCCAGCAGGTAGAAGCCGAAGTGGCGGTTGGTATGCACGCCGGCCGCCGCACCCAGGCTCAGGGCGGTGCTCAGCAGCAACAGGGTTACCGGCTCGGTCCAGCTGGGCGAGTCGTTGAGCACGTAGCGGGTAAACACCTGCCAGCCCTGCACGACCACCAGGCCCAGCAGCGCCAAGGAGGCCACGCCCACGGCGATATCGGAAACGCGGTCCAGCGCGCGCTGCAACGGCGCGACCGGGACGGCAACAGTCTCAGGTTCGGTCATCGGGTCACCTCTATGCGAAATCGCGGATGCGGCGGTACAGCGCTTCGATCTCCGGCTGCTTGCGGTATTCGGCCAGCAGCGGGGCAGCGGCGGCGCGGAACGCCGGCATGTCGACCTGGTTGAGCTTCACGCCGTAGTCGATGACCTGCTTGCGCGCCACCGTCTCGGAGGCATCCCACAAGTTGCGCATCACCGGCACCGAGGCACGCGCCAGTTCCACCACCAGGCCGCGGTCGGCCGCGCTCAGCGATTGGAAACTCTGGCGCGACATCACCAGGATGTCCGGCGCGTAGGAGTGTTCGCTCTGCGACCAGTAATGCGCGGCTTCGAAATGCCGGCTGGACTGGAAGCTGCGCATGTTGTTTTCCGCACCGTCGATCATGTGCGTTTCCATCGCCGAGAACGTCTCGCCCAGCGACATCGGCGTGGGGTTGGCGCCCAGCATGCGCATCAGCTTGAGGAAGATGTCCGACGAGGCCACCCGCAATTTCAGGCCCTTGAGATCTTCCGGGCGATGCAGCGGATGCTTGGTGTTGTAGAAGCAGCGCGCGCCCGAATCGTAGATGGCAAGACCGACCAGATCGCGCTGCTCGAAGCTGCGCAGCACGCTGTCGCCGACATGCCCGTCGATGGCCCGGCGCAGATGCGGTACCGAATCGAACACATACGGCAGGCATAGCGCCTGCGTGAGCGGGAAGGTGTTGTTCAACGCGCCCGAATACACACGGGTGATGTCGATGGCGCCAAAGCGCGCCATGTCGATCGCCTCCGACTCGCGGCCCAGTTGGCCGGAGTGGTACTGGCGCAGCTTGAGCCGGCCATGGGTGCGTTCTTCCAGCTGCTTGCCGAACCAGCGCACCGCTTCCACGGTGGGGTAATCGCCGACGTGCACATCGGTGGCGGTGAGCAACTGCCCGCCGGGAATCGGCGTGGTGGCGCCGGCACCCAACCAGGGGGCGGCAGCCGCGGCGCCGAGCCCGGCACCAAGAAAATGTCTGCGTGTGATCATTGGCGCCCTCCCAAGCGTCTGGTCACGGGGGCCGCCGTCAACTGGCGGACACAGCCGTACAGGAAATATCGCCGATGCCGGCGAAGCGAATCAGGGCACGCTGCCCCACTTCGATGTCGTGGATACCGGTGGCATTGCCGGTGGCAATCAGATCACCGCGCTTGAGCGGACGCCCGCGCTGTGCCGAACGGCTGAGCGCGAATGCGTAGGCCGCGCGCAGGCCGCCGGGCAAGGTGGTGGCGCCGCCGGTGCCGACCACCTGGTCGTCGATCAGCGTCTGCGCAGTGAGCGCAGCCTCGTCGCGCGCCAGCCAATCGGTCACTTCCGGGCCCAGAATCAGGCCGTTGTTGTTGCCGAAGTCCGAAATCACCACCCGCGGGCCCAACTGGTTGATGGTGGCCAGCGGGCTGCTGGCGATTTCCACCCCGATGAACAAGGTGGCCGGCACCTGCGCGGCCTGCTCCGGGGTAAAGTGGGTCTGCTCGGCCGGGGCATCGGCGCCGAGCACGAGCACATATTCGGCTTCCACCGCGCCGAAGCCGCCGACAAAGATCGGGAACTCGGTTGTTCCACCGGTAGCATTCCAAACCTTCTGCGAGAAGATCGGGCCAAGCAGGCGCTCGTCGCCGGATGCATCGCGGCGCTCGGCGGCGATATACCCCACCTTCCAGCCCACGACATGGTCGTGCCATTGGCTGATGGCGATGTCCTGCACCTGGTAGGCGGTGACCAGATCGTCGGGGATTTGCCCGGGAAAGTCAGGCAGCGATGCCCCTGCACGGCGTGCTTCCACAAAGCGCTGGGCGATGGCGGACAGCGTGGATGTGGACGGTGGCGGAGTGGCGGCGTCGTTGCTCAAGGGTGTCTCCCCGATAGGTGTCTTGTTGCACTGCCAATCGACAGCGGCACGGTGTGCTGTATATGGTAAACCGGTGTCATTGGCAATGTGCACTGCGGCATTGTGGTCGCGGTGACGAAGTGGCCCTGGGAGGGGTGAATGGAACAGACACGCCAAACGCGGGCTTTGACCGCGCTTTCGCGCGCCACGCGGCATGGCCTGGCGCTCGTTGTGCTGGGCGTGCTGCTGGCGCGCCCCGCGCCGGCGGCCGAGCGACCGAGCGCCGACACTGCCGCCGAACAGGCCAGCCGGATCGCGCTGTGGCCAACGCCGCTGGCACCGGGGGATACGGCGCTGCCGCAACCGCAGCGCATCGTCGAGCGCAGCAGCGACCCGGCGCAGCCGGATCGCTACATCCAGCAGGTCAGTAGGCCGTACCTGGTGGTCTACCGGCCCAAACAGCCCAATGGCACCGCCCTGCTGGTTGCGCCTGGCGGCGGCTATCAACGCATCGTGCTGGACAACGAGGGCAGCGCGCTGGTGCCCGGTTTCGTCGACACCGCCGGCATCACCCTGTTCGTGCTGCGCTACCGGCTGCCGGGCGAAGGCCACCCGAACGGCGCCGACGTGCCGCTGGCCGATGCGCAACGTGCCTTGCGGCTGATCCGCGCCAATGCGGCGCGCTATGGCATCGATGCGCAACGCGTGGGCGTGATGGGCTTTTCGGCCGGCGGCCATGTCGCCGCCAGCCTGGGCACGCGTTACGCCGCGCGGGTGTATCCGCCCATCGACGCGGCCGATGCACTGAGCGCACGACCGGACTTCCAGTTGCTGATCTACCCGGTGATCGACATGGATAGCGCCAACGCGCACAAAGGCTCACGCGAACGCCTGATCGGCAGCGCCCCGAGCCAGGCGCAGGTGCAGGCCTATTCGCCGCAGCTGCACGTGGACGCGCACACGCCACCCACTTTTTTGCTGCATGCGCAGGACGACAGCGTGGTGCCGGTGCGCAACAGCCTGCTGATGCACGCTGCGCTGCTGCGCGCCGGGGTGCCCAGCGAGCTGCACGTATTCCCGCAGGGCGGCCATGGTTTCGGTGCTGCCAGCGGCAGCGGTCTTACCGTGTCCGCATGGCCGCAGCTGGCGCAAGCCTGGATCGCGTATGTCACCAAGCCGCAGCCGCCTGTAGCCAAGCCTGCACCACCTTCACCGGCGAAGGAGATGGGGCGATGACGACCCAAGCCACCCCCGACACGCGACGCCGCACGCTGCTGCGTGGTGGCCTGCTCGCGACTGCGGCAGCAACGCTTCCCGGCTTCGCTGCCGCGGCCGTACTTGCGCCGCCACGCGACGATGGCGCGCCGCTGGCACGCGTGCGTGGCGGCGCGCTGCGCGGCTACCGCGACCAGGGCGTCTGCGTGTTCAAGGGCATCCCGTATGGCGGCGACACTGCCCCGCGTCGCTTCCAGGCGCCGTTGCCGGAGACGCCGTGGCACCACGTGCGCGATGCCAGCGGATTCGGTGCAGCGGCGCCGCAGCTCAAGGCCAACGAGCCCACCAGTGAGGACTGCCTGTTCCTCAATGTGTGGACACCTGGCCTGCGCGATGGCGGCAAGCGGCCGGTGTTGTTCTATATCCACGGCGGCGGCTACACCACCGGCTCCGGCAGCGACCCGCTCTACGACGGCGTGCGCCTGTGCAAGCGCGGCGATGTGGTGGTGGTCACCGTCAATCACCGGCTCAATCTGTTTGGCTACCTGTCGCTGGCGCAGCTGGGCGATGCCGGTTTTGCCGACTCCGGCAATGCCGGGCAGCTGGACCTGATCCAGGCCCTGCAATGGGTGCGCCAGCATGCGGCCGAATTCGGCGGCGACGCCAACAATGTCACGGTGTTTGGGCAATCGGGCGGTGGCGCCAAGATCGCCACGCTGATGGCGATGCCGGCCGCGCGCGGGCTCTTTCATCGCGCCTGGACCATGAGCGGGCAACAGGTCACCGTGGCCGGGCCGCGTGCGGCCACCCAGCGCGCGCAACTGTTGCTCGATGCGTTAAAGATTGCGCCAGGCGAGATCGCGCGCATGCGCACGCTACCTGTGGCCCAGCTGCTGGCCGCCGCACGTGTGCGCGACCCTTCGCGGGTGGAAAACACCGCGCTGTATTTCGGCCCGGTGCTGGACGCGCGCAACGTGCCGGTGCATCCGTTCTGGCCAACTGCGCCGGTGCAGTCGGCCCGCATCCCGATGGTGATCGGCAATACGCGCGATGAAACACGCGGCTTTCTCGGTAACGATGCGAAGAATTTCGCGCTGAGCTGGGACGAGCTGCCGGCCAGGCTGGAGGCGCAGCAATACGTGGACCTGTTGCCGCAGGTGTCATTGCCGAATATCGGCGGCTCTATCCGCAGTACACGCCGTCGCAGGTGTTCTTCGCAGCCACCACCGCCGGCCGCTCGTGGCGCGGCGCTGTCGAAGAAGCCGAGGCGCGTGCCCGTCAGGGCGCGCCCACCTGGGTCTATCAACTGGATTGGGGTTCGCCGCTGGATGGCGGCAAGTTCGGCGCCTTCCATACCCTGGATATTCCGCTGGTGTTCGACAACGTGCGCCAGCCGGGCTCGCGCACCGGCGATGGTGCCGATGCGCAGCGCATGGCCGAGCAAATGAGCGAAGCGCTGATTGCGTTTGCCCGGCATGGCGAACCCAACCGCCGCGGTGCGCCGCACTGGCGGCCCTACTCCTTGAAACGGCGCGAAACGCTGGTGTTCGATACGCCGAGCCGGTTGGAACTGGATCCACGTGGTGGCGAGCGCGTGTTGTATCAACAAGCGCCGTTCATTCAACGCGGGACGTTTTGATTGCCATGCAGCGCAAACGCCATGCGCTGCGCGCGGGCCCGGCCCTCAACGCGCCGCGGGCACCGGTGCGTCTGCCTCGATCACGCCTTCGCGCTTGAGCGCTTCCCACAGTGCCGACGGAATCGCCACCTGCATCGAGGTCGCATTGGCGCGGGCCTGCTCGGCCGTGCGCGCACCGGGAATCACCGCCGACACCACCTGCGGAGCTGCAGCAAATTGCAGCGCAACGGTGCGTAGATCCACGCCATGCCGGTCGCAGATGGCCAGCGCTTTCTGCCGCTTGGCAGGCGCCCATGGCGGAATGGTGCCGTCGTAGAGATACCGCTCGCGCCCGGCCAGATAGCCAGCCAACAATGGCGCACCGACCACCACCGAGGCGCCATGCTTTGCGATCTTCGGGAAGGTGTCATGCAAGGCCTGCGCATGGTCGAGCAGCGAATACTGGCAGGCGAGCAGGAAGATGTCGGGGTCGGCTTCTTCGATTGCGCGCAAGGCCGGCTCAGGACGATTGACGCCAAAGCCCCAGGCCTTGATCAAGCCCTCCTTGCGCATCTTGGTCAGCTCCGGCATCGCGCCCTTCACCGCCTCGGCGAACCGCTGCTCCCATGGCATGCCCAGGTCTTTTTCGTTCTCCGGCGAGAGATCGTGGATATACGCGATGTCGATCTGCGACACCCCCAGACGCTGCAGGCTGTCTTCGATCGAGCGCCGTACACCGGACGCGCTGTAGTCGTAGCGATAGTCGAACGGCGAAGGTTGCTGCCACATCGTCTTGGGCGGCGTGTCGGTCGCGGTGAGTAGGCGCCCGACCTTGGTCGACACCACGTAATCGTCGGCCGGATGGTTGTGCAGATGATGGCCGGTACGTCGCTCCGACAAGCCCAGCCCGTACCAAGGCGAGGTATCGAAATACCGCACGCCCGATTCCCATACCGCTGCCAGCGTTTGCTCGCTCTGGGCGTCGGTGGCAGGCGCAAAGCCATTGCCGATGGCCACGCCACCGAAGCCGAGACGACTGCGAGGCCGGTAGCGTTCGCCCTGGACGCGCGGATTGGTCGGCAATGCGCCCGCATCGGTTTTCCCGCGCGTAGGCATCACGCTGCCGGGCGCCGACGATTGCGCCATCAACGGTGCAGCGGCCAATGCCGCAGTACCGGCCGCGGCAGCAGAAAGGAATTGGCGACGTGTATTCATGGGGAATCCCTTGCAACAACGTGGCCCACGAGCATGGCCCCGCCGGTGTGCATGCCAAGTCAGCGGACTCAGCCAAGGGCCAATGGCTGCACGTGCGCGCGCGGCGCGCCATCGCCCAGCCAGAGCATGGCCACGCTGATCGGCAGACTGAAGCGACGCGGCCCGGCGCTGCCCGGATTGAGGTACAGCACCCCATCGTGCATGTGCACCGACGGCTTGTGCGAATGGCCGCTGATGACCACATCCGCCTGCACCTGCGGTGCCAGCGTCTTCAGATCGTGCAGCACGTGGATACGCACACCAGCGATGTGCAGATCCAGCGTCTGCGGTAAGCCGTTCGCCCACGGCTTGTCGTCGATATTGCCTGCGATGGCATGCAGCGGTGCCAGTGCCCGCAACGCCTCAAGCACCTGCGGCTTGCCCACATCGCCGGCGTGGATGATCTGCGAGCAGCCCTTAAGCGCGGCAAGCGCTTCGGGCCGAAGCAGGCCATGCGTATCGGAGATCACGCCGATGCGCGTGCCGGTGCCCGTCTCGCCATCACCGTGTTTGCGCGTGATCATCGGGATGACCGGCTGCTGGATGACTTGCTGCGCAAGCGTCCGCCTGCACAGACCCATGCCATCACAGTCGAGTGGGAGCGCAGCAATGCAAGCGATGCCAGCAGATGGCGCACCCTGTCGATGAAAGATGGATGCATGACGCAGCTGCCGCCTACCGCCGGGCCGTTTGCCCGGTGGTAGGCGCAGGAAGCATCAGCCATACGGCGTCAGCACGATGGCGCCCAGCGGTGGCAACAGCAGCGGCAGCGATTGCGCGTGCCCATGCATGGATTGCTGCTCGGCCGTCACGCTGCCGCCATTGCCCAGGTTGCTGCCGCCGTAGATGCCGGCGTCGCTGTTGAACACCTCGCGCCACTGGCCGCCTTGTGGCACGCCGATGCGATAGCCGTGCTGCACGACCGGAGTGAAGTTGATCACCACCAGCACCGGTGCGTCGCCACGTTTGCCCTTGCGCAGGAACGCCACCACGCTATTGCCGGCATCGTCGCCCACCACCCAGGCGAATCCGGACGGATCGTCGTCGTGCGCATGCAGCGCCGGGTATTGCACATACAGCCGGTTCAAATCGCGCACCAACGTCTGCACACCACGATGGCGAGGGTCGTCGAGCAAATGCCACGGAAGGCCGGCGTCGTGGTTCCACTCGGTCGGTTGACCGAATTCGCAGCCCATGAACAGCAACTTGCGCCCCGGGTGGGTGAACATGAAACCCAGGTAAGCACGCAGATTCGCGAAGCGCTGCCAATCGTCGCCCGGCATGCGGCCCAGCAACGAACCCTTGCCGTGCACCACTTCGTCGTGCGAGATCGGCAGCACGAAGCGCTCCGAATACGCATAGACCATGCTGAAAGTCAGCTCACCGTGGTGGTAGCGGCGATAGATCGGATCCAGCCCGGCGTAATGCAGGGTGTCGTGCATCCAGCCCATGTTCCACTTGTAGTGAAAGCCCAGGCCGCCGTGCGCCACGTCGGCGGTGACACCGGGAAACGCAGTGGATTCCTCGGCAATCATCACCGCGCCCGGTGTGTGCTCGCGCACCACCTCGTTGAGCCGGCGCAGGAACGCGATGGTCTCGTAGTTCTCGCGCCCGCCGTGGATGTTGGGTATCCACTCGCCGGCGTTGCGGCTGTAATCGCGGTACAGCATCGAGGCCACCGCATCCACGCGCAGGCCATCGACGTGATAGCGCTGCAGGAATTCCATCGCACTGGCAATCAGGAACCCGGATACCTCGCGGCGGCCGTGGTTGTAGATCAGCGTATTCCAGTCGCGGTGGAAGCCTTCGCGTGGGTCGGCATGCTCGTACAGCGCGGTGCCGTCGAAATGCGCCAGTCCGTGCGCATCGGTGGGAAAGTGCGCCGGCACCCAATCGACGATCACGCCGATGCCTTCGCGGTGGCAGCGGTCGACAAAGCGCGCAAATCCATCGGGTGTTCCGAAGCGCGCGGTCGGCGCGAACAGACCCAATGGCTGGTAGCCCCAGGAGCCGCCGAACGGATGCTCGCTCACCGGCATCAACTCGACATGGGTAAAGCCCATATCGGCCACGTACGGAATCAGGCGATCGGCCAGCCCGTCCCAATCCAGATCCAGGCCTGCTTCGCGCAACCACGAGCCGGCGTGGATCTCGTAGATGCTCATCGGCGCGTCATGGGCCTGGCGGCGCGCACGCGTGGCCATCCAGCCATCGTCGCTCCACTGATGCGGCGTGGGATCGGCCACGATGGACGCAGTGCCCGGCGCAAGCTCCGCGCGGCGTGCCACCGGGTCGGCCTTGGCCGGCAGTTCGTGCCCGTGCGGACCGCGCAGCTGGTACTTGTAATGTGCGCCGGGGCCGACGTCGGGCACGAACAACTCCCACACGCCGGCCTGGTGACGCAGCCGCATCGGATGACGGCGCGCGTCCCAGCTGTTGAAGTCGCCCACCACCGCCACGCGCGAGGCATTCGGTGCCCAGACGGCAAAGCGCGTGCCGCGCACGCCGTCCACTTCGACCACGTTGGCGCCCAGCGCGTCGGCCAATTGCAAGTGGTGGCCTTCGCTGATCAGGTGCAGGTCGAAGTCGCTGAGCTGCGGGCCGAACGCGTACGGGTCGGCGGTCTCCTGCTCGCCACCGGGCCAGCCGATGCGCAGGCGATACCCACCGTGCGCCGGCAACTCGCCGGCGAACAGGCCCGGCTCCGGGCCGGCGTCCAGCGCCACCACCTGCCCATCGTCGAGCACCGCACTGACCCGGTCGGCGCCGGGTAGATAGGTGCGCAACAAGCGCCCGTTGTCGGACGGGTGCGCGCCCAATACCGCGAACGCGTCGCCATGGCGCGCCTCTGCCAGGGCGCGTACCGCGCCGGGATCCCATCGATTGCTCACTGCTGTCATTACTCCACTCATCATGTGTCTCCTGCACCGGCGCGTGCGCGTTGCAGGATGCGTCGCAAGCCTTCGATCGGCACCATCAACCAGCCAGGGCGATTGGCCGCTTCATAACGCACTTCGTAGCAAGCCTTCTCCACCAGGAACAACAAGGTGGCTGCATTGAACGCCGCCGGCGCAATCCACGGATGGGCGCTGGCGTCGAGCACGGCATGGTAAGCGTCCAGGAAGGCATGTGTGGAGCGGCGGCGGAATTGCACCAGAAATTCGTCCAGGTGCGTGTCCACGCCAACACCCGCGCGGGCGGCGGTGCCTTCCTCGCCACGTGCCGACACTTCGCTGGCGTAATCGAGCGAGCGCAGGAAGCCAGCCACGTCGCGCAGCGGGCTGGCCTTGGCGCGGCGTTCGGCCAGCGGCTTGGCCGGCTCGCCTTCGAAGTCGATCAGCACCACATCGTCGAAGGCCACCAGGATCTGGCCCAGGTGGAAATCGCCATGAACGCGCGTGAGCAAGGAATCGGCCAGCACGCTCGGCGCCCTGGCGAGCAAGGCATCCAGCTGCGGGCGCTCGGCGAGCACCGCCTCCAGCGCCTCGCGTTCGGCGCTGTCTTCGCTGCCGGCCAGGCGTGCGTTGACGGTGTCCCACATCTCTTCGACCTGGCGTCCCACGCCGGCCACCACATCGTTGGCGGTGGGCAGGTCGATGCGTTGCGGCGCGAAGTCGGCATCGTCGGTGGCGCGCGACAGCGCTTCGTGCAACTCGGCCAGGCGCTTGCCCACCACGGCGGCGAAGGCATCGTAGCCGGCGACCGCTTCGGCGCGCGCCTCGTCGGTCTGCGCGGTGGCGTATTCGTCGAAGCTGCGCGCCAGATGGTCCAGCGTCCAGCGCCAGGCATCGCCCTGGTTGCGGATGAAGCCCTGCAACAACGCGATGGTGGTGACGGTGCCCTGCGCGTCGAGGCGGCTGACGCTGCCCAGCAGTGGCGCGGCATTGGCATAGCCCATCTCGGTCAAGCGGCGGCCGATCTCGATCTCCGGGTTCGCGCCTACGGCCACATGCCGCAGCAGCTTGAACACGGCCTTGTCGGCGACCACCAGCGAGCTGTTGCTCTGTTCGGCCGACAACCAACGAATCTCCGGATCTTGCGGGATATCCAGCGTTGCCAGTGCCGGGGTGGCTTCGAAACAGACCTGCCCCTGTTGCGAGGCATCGTCGCCGTCGCAGAAGTCCAGCGCTGCATTGCTGCGCAGCGCATCGATCACACCGCGCACCATGGGCTTGAGCGCAAACGCATCGGTGAGATAGCCCACCTCGCGGCCCTGGCGCACGCGCGCCAGCGCCAGCTGCTCGGCCAATGTGCTCGGCTGCTCGCGCTCCCACACGATGCCCACCGGCAGCATGTAGCGCTCGTGGCGGCCGTCTTCCAGCTCTACCTCCAGTTCCAGCAGCGTCATCGGCTCATCGCCCGGCAACGGCGTGCGGCGCGCTATGCGCACGCTGCGCAGCGCCTGGTCCTTGGCCGAGAACCAGCGTCGCGCCGATAGCCACGCCGGCAGGATTTCGCCTTCCAGGGTGGGCAGATGCGGCAGCAGTGCGGCGCTTTCGTCGGCATCGCTGCGCAATACCAGCGTGCGGTAATCCGGCAGCGGCACCGGGCTGGGGACATGCCAATCGGGCAACGTGCCTTCGCTGACCAGCTGGAAGGCATAGAAGCCGAACGGCGGCACCGTCAGCAGATAGGTCAACCGGCCGATCGGCGGGAAGCTGCCGCCACCGATGATGTCCACCGGCACCCGGCCTTCGAACTCGGACAGATCCAGCTCCACCGCCTGCAAGGTGTGCGAGAGGTTGGCCACGCACAACACGGTTTCATCCTGATAGCAGCGCAGGTACGCCAGCATGCGGCGGTTGCCCGGGTACAGGAAGCGCAAGCTGCCGCGGCCGAAGGCCTGGTAGCGCTTGCGCACGCTGAGCACGCGGCGGGTCCAGGTCAGCAGCGAATGCTGGTCGCGCATCTGCGCTTCCACATTCACCGCCTGGAAGCCATACAGCGGGTCCATCACCGGCGGCAGCACCAGCTGCGCCGGGTCGGCGCGCGAGAAGCCGCCGTTGCGGTCGATCGACCACTGCATCGGCGTGCGCACGCCGTCGCGGTCGCCCAGGTGGATGTTGTCGCCCATGCCGATCTCGTCGCCGTAATACAGCACCGGCGTGCCGGGCATGGTCAGCAGCAACGAGGTCATCAATTCGATGCGGCGGCGGTCGCGCTCCAGCAGCGGCGCCAGGCGGCGGCGAATCCCCAGGTTGATGCGGGCGCGGCGGTCGGCGGCATAGGTCTGCCACAGATAATCGCGCTCCGAATCGGTCACCATTTCCAGCGTCAACTCATCGTGGTTGCGCAGGAAGATCGCCCACTGGCAGCTTTCCGGAATCTCCGGGGTCTGGCGCATGATGTCGGTGATGGGGAAGCGGTCTTCGCGCGCGATGGCCATGTACATGCGCGGCATCAGCGGGAAGTGGAACGCCATATGGCATTCGTCGGCATTCTGGCCGAAATACTGCTGGGTATCTTCCGGCCACATGTTGGCTTCTGCCAGCAGCATGCGGTCCGGGTATTCCGCGTCCAGGGTGGCGCGGATCTTGCGCAGGATCGCGTGGGTTTCGGGCAGGTTTTCGTTGGAGGTGCCCGGGCGCTCGATCAGGTACGGCACCGCATCCAGACGCAGGCCATCCACGCCGCGATCCAGCCAGAAACGCATCACCTCCAGCACCGCTTCCAGCACCGCCGGATTGTCGAAGTTCAGATCCGGCTGGTGCGAGTAGAAGCGATGCCAGAAGTATTGCCCGGCCACCGGATCCCAGGTCCAGTTGGATTTCTCGGTATCGCAGAAGATGATCCGCGTACCTTCGTATTCCTGGTCGGTGTCCGACCATACGTAGAAGTCGCGCTCTGGCGAGCCAGCGGGCGCATGACGTGCGCGCTGGAACCAGGGGTGCTGGTCGGAGGTGTGGTTGATCACCAGCTCGGTGACGATACGGATGCCGCGCGCATGCGCCTGCGCCACCAGCTGCTCGAAATCCTCGATGCTGCCGTAGTCCGGATGCACCGCCATGTATTCGGCGATATCGTAACCATCGTCGCGGCGCGGGCTGGGATAGAACGGCAGCAGCCAGATGGTGTCTACGCCGAGTTCGGCGATGTAGTCCAGCTTGGAAATCAGCCCCGGAAAATCGCCGATGCCGTCGTCGTTGGAGTCGAAGAACGACTTGACATGCACCTGGTAGATGATCGCGTCCTTGTACCAACGCTGGTCGGCAACCACGGCCGACTGCTCTGCGTCGGCTTGTAACGATGCCACTGCATTCATGCGACCTCTCCTGCGCGGATGCGCCATAACGCGAACGGTCGCGTTGCCTCTAGACGGATGTGTTGGTATTTGCCGTGCCACGCGAAACGATGGCCATCCCACAGATCGTCCACGGCGACGCTGGCGTGGTCGGGCAGGCCCAGTTCCCACAACGGAATCTCGATATCGGCGTCCTGCCCGGCGTGCGGATCCAGATTGATCGCCACCAGCACCATGCTGCGGCTGCGCGACAGGTAGCCGGCATCCAGGAATTTGCCGTAGTACAGCACCTGGTCGTTATGCGCCTGGTAGAAGCGCGTGCCCAGGTGCGACTGCAGTTCCGGATGCATGCGGCGCAGCTGGTTGAAGCGGGTGATCTCCTCGACGATGTCGCCGGGCGCACGTTCGGGCCAGGCGCGCAGCTGGAATTTTTCCGAGTCCAGATACTCTTCCTTGCCCGGCGCCAGCGGGGTGGCTTCGCAGAGTTCGAAGCCCTGGTACATGCCCCACAAGCCTGAGAGCGTGGTGGCCAGCGCGGCGCGGATCAGATGGCCGTTGCGCCCACTGGTCTGCAGGAACAGCGGATTAATATCCGGCGTATTGACGAAGAAATGCGGGCGGAAGCATTCGCGCGGCACGCCCTCGTTCAACTCTTCCACATAGGCCTGCAGCTCGTGCTTGTGGTTGCGCCAGGTGAAGTAGGTGTAGGACTGCGAGAAACCGCATTTGGCCAGGCGGTACATCATCTTTGGCCGCGTGAAGGCTTCGGAGAGAAACACCACATCCGGGCGCCGGCCGCGCACATCGGCAATCAGCCATTCCCAGAACGGGAACGGCTTGGTGTGCGGGTTGTCGACACGGAACAGCGTGACGCCTTCGTTGACCCAGAACAGCACCGCGTCGCGCAGCGTATTCCACAGGTCCGGCACCGCGCCGCTGGCGTAGAAATCGACGTTGACGATGTCCTGGTATTTCTTGGGCGGGTTCTCCGCGTACGGAATCGAGCCATCGGCGCGCCAGGTGAACCAGTCCTTGTGCTCCTTCAACCACGGGTGATCCGGCGCGCACTGGATGGCAAAATCCAGCGCCACTTCCAAGCCCTGCGCACGCGCGGCCTGGATCAGACGGCGAAAGCCTTCCAGTCCACCGAGTTCGGCGTGAACTTCGGTATGCCCGCCATCGGTCGCACCGATCGCATATGGGCTGCCGGGTTCGCCTTCCACCGCCGTCACCGAGTTATTGCGGCCCTTGCGGTTGTTCAGGCCGATTGGATGGATCGGCGGCATGTACAGCACGTCGAAGTTCATCGCACGGATGTGCGGCAAGCGCTTGATGACGTCATCGAAGGTGCCATGCCGGCTCGCATCGCCACTTTGCGAACGCGGGAACAGTTCGTACCAACTGGAAAAGTGCGCCGCGCGGCGCTCGGATTCCACCCGGAAGGTGACCGGATATTCCGAGCGGAATGGCTTGTCGTCGGCCAGCGCCATCGCCTGCGCGGTGTCCGGCTCCAGCACGATGGCCAGCTGCTGCAGGGGTTCGCTCTGCGCACCGATGCGGGTGAGCACTGCCTGCAGGCGCTCGGCCAGTGCACCGTCGCTGCGCGCCTGTGCGGCCTGCACTGCCGCAATCGCCTCCTGCACATCAACCGGCAGCACCGTACTGGCAGCACGTTTCTTTTCCAGATCCGCATGCAAGGTGGCGAAGACGTCGCGCCAGGCTTCCACGCGAAATTCGTAGGTGCCGATGCGTTCCAACGGAAACTCGGCCCGCCAGCGGTCATTGCCCAACGCACGCATTGGCGCGCTGGCCCAGGTCTTGGCGTCGGCCGGACGCCACAGCACCGCCACCGCGATGCGGTCATGCCCATCGCAGAACGCGTCGGCCTCCACGCAAATGCGGTCGCCCACCGTGCGCTTGACCGGAAAACGGCCGTTATCCACCGACGGCGTCACCGACTCGATGCACACGCGTGGCCAGGTACCGGCGGTCTGCGCACGCGGGCGCATGCGCGGCACGGCCAGCACATGGCGCGCCGGCACGCTGCGATACACGCGCACTTCGCCCGGCTCCAGCGCCTCCAGCGTGGCCCCGGACAAGGTGCGGCCATCTTCGGCCACCAAGGCCTCGGCATCGCCGAGCAGCCGCAACAGGTCTGAGGCCGGCACCGGCACCACATGCCGGGTGTCGCCGTTGATCAGTAACAAGGAGGGCAAGCCGCCCAGCGGCTCGATCGCCACCGCGGTGAGCCCGGTCGCCTCACGCAGCAGCGGGCGCAACCGCATGCCAGCATTGCTGGTTGGCAGGCCGTCGGTGATGCGGATCGACGATGGCAATGCCGCCAGGTGCGCATCGTCCAGCAGCCATGCCCCGCCCAACGCCAGCGCCAGCGCCAGTTGCCAATGCTGCTCGGGCGCCGCGGCGCGCTTGCCATCGGGCGCGTCCAGCACGGCAACGACCTGCGCGGCCAACGCACGCAGTGCGCTGTCTTCGTCGAAGAACCAGCTGCCGCGGCCATCCCACCAGGCAAGCGACGAAAACGCCACATCGAACCCGGCACCGGCCAGCTGCTGCAAGGCCTCCAACCCCAGACCCGGCGTCCACGCCGCGAACACCACCTCCGGCGCCTGCGCGTGCACGCGCGCGATCAACTCGCGCCAGCGCTGTACTGGCACCTGCTGCGGCTGCAGCAGCCGGAAGCCACCCACGCCCTGGCCCACCCACTCCAGCAGGCGCGCACTCCACCATTCCACCAGCGCCGCACCTTCCTGTGCGTAGGCAAAGCGGGCTTCGGCCACTTCCGGCGTCGCACGCGGCTGACGCGGGTCCGGAACCGCGGTGCTGCGCGCGCGGAACCACTGTGGGTTATCGCGCACCACCGCACTGGCACCGCCCACTTCGTCCAGGCGCACATCGATCAACAGCTTTACCCCCGCACGGCGCGCCGCCTGCACCGACTCGTGCAGGCGCTGCATTTGCGTCGGGGCACCGGCCGCCGGCTCGATCAAACGGCCTTCGGCATCGCGCTCGAAGGGCGCGGCCATCACCACGTAATCGCAGCCAGCCTCGCGTGCCGCCACGCAGCGCTGCTCCAGCCCGGTCGGGTCCTTCAGTGCGTCATTGAGAACACAGATGCGCATGGCGCCCCCTCAGCGAACAACGGCGCGCAGGGGCGCCATTACGAGTGAAGCCAGCGCCTGCTTGCCGTTTGGCAGTGATGCGAGCCTTTGCTCACCACACCCCGCACCATCACCTGCACGTACCGAACCTTTCCGTATTGACACACGCCGGCACGCTGCCCGACCGACCCTGCCACCCGTGACTGCACTCATGCGCGACTCCGCAACGATTCTTGACCCATGCAGTCAAGCACCCCCACTGCGAATTTCATGTGTCGGTGGAATTGACGAAAATCAAACAAGCGCGGCTGTGGTGTGTCAGTGGAGCGCCTACCATTACCGTGGCGATCGCGTGCGCTTCTTGGTGACAGGGGCCACGTAAGGAAGCCTGACCCACGCACTGCAGGCCAACATCTCGACCAACTGAGGAGTACATCAGCTGGGTCGCTGCCACCAAGACAAGCGCGTCTCTCAACGCTGTTCGTCTCGCTGGCCAATGGCATCGGATCGAGCAAGTACCTTCAGGATCAGACCTTGCGCATCAGTGGGCCTGACGTCCATGTGACATAACGCTTGAGCGCTACCACGAGAACGGCATGCTCTGCTGCATTCACGCTACGTGTTCGTCCAATGACAATGGACCGCTAAAACCATTCCATTGATTATTTTTCAATTGATTTGCAGGCAAGTCTCTCTGCATTCGACACCAAGCATGCTCGGCCGGTCTGCGTCGATTGCATAGATGCGCTCGCAAGACGAAGTACCCGAGCGGCCCGCTTTTCATTCGTAGCGAGCCATGTCTCGTAACCAGACCTTACGCTACACAATCACACGCAGCTCACTTTTCAATTGACAACATGTTGTCGACTTGAGAAAGAGCCTTCGTATGCAGACCGACAACGAGCATGTCCGCGAGTTGGCGCTAGCAGTGTTCGCGGCCAATGGCCGCTTGGTCAGCGCTGGCAACGAGCTGGTTGCCCACCTGGGGCTCACCAGTGCGTGGTGGCAGGTGCTAGCCGCGCTGCGTTACGCACCAGCGCCGCTGCCCGCTGCTTCCATTGCACGCAACATGGGCCTCACCCGGCAGGCAGTGCAGCGCATCGTGGATGTACTTGCCGAGCAGGGGCTGGTCGAGTTCCAGCCGAATCCACATCACCTACGCGCCAAGCTCGTTGTCCTTACCCGCGCAGGCATCAAGGCCGTCAGCGGCGCCGAAAAGGCCGTTGCCCCCGTCGATCAAGCAATCGCGGACAAGATCGGCATCGATCGCATCCACGATGCCGTCCGCACCCTTGAGGAGATGAGCGCTGTCATCTCGGAGTATCTGGGTGAAGTGCCCAGCGCTTCCAGTTCCATCGTCAAACTGCAGGAGTAATGCAATCATGATTCTGGTATCAGGTGCCACGGGTGGTATCGGCGGCGAACTGTGTAGGCAGTTACAGCAAGCGGGCACGCCATTCCGCGCGATGTGCCGCAAGCAGGAGCAGGTGGACAACCTGCAGCAGAAGGGCATGGATGCCGTACTGGGCGACTTCGACACACCCGAGACGCTGCAAGGCGCAATGCAGGGCTGCCACACGCTGTTTCTCATCACCCCGCCCACTCCCGAGCAAGTCGCTCAGGAGACGGCCGCCATCGATGCAGCCAAGCGCGCCGGCATCGGTCGGATCGTGAAAGTGTCGGCATCCGATTGCAACGTGCGTTCGCCGGTGCCGTGGGCGAAATCGCATGCGCTGATCGACCACCACCTGCGCGCCTCAGGCATCGCGTGGACCATCCTCAAGCCTACCGCGTATATGCAGAATTTCCTGTGGTTCAAGGATCCGATCGCCAAGGGCGTGTTCCCGATGGCGGCAGGCCGGGGCAGCGTGTCGTGGATCGACACCCGCGACATCGCACGCGTGGCGGCCACGGTACTGACCGAAGAAGGGCACGCAGGTGCAACCTATTTCCTCACTGGTCCCGAGACGCTCGACATGCAGGCAGCGACCTCGCGTCTATCGAAAATCATCGGGCGCAAGGTCCGTTATCTCGACCTGCCAACGCCGGTGTTTCGCGTATTGATGCGTGCGACCGGCAACTCGCCGTGGATGGCCAAAGGCCTGACCGTGCAATTCGCAGATGTGGTGGCAGGCCATCACGACATCGATCCCACGTTCGAGGTCAAGCGACTCACCGGGAAGCGCCCGCATACATTCGATGACTTTGTTCGCGATCATCGGCAGGCGTTTGTGGGTTAGCCGTTGGGGCCAGAGCAAGGGCTTCCAGTAGGTCCGAGCCGCCTTTTTGCCCAGATTCTGCTTCCAGTGGACCTATTTAACGGCCTAAACCCGCCCCCTTTTTCTTGCCCTTTGTGTCTTCAATTTTATCCAGCTCTGGGGGGCCGCCGAAAGGGATCATGCTGGCTTCAAGTTAGGTTTCCCCCGTACTCTCAGCGGGTATTTTGCGTGAAAAATAGCCAACGCACCCGATGCCCACCGTGGAAAAATATTCTCCCTGCGGCTCTTCCATATCCGGACGCCACAACGCAAGCTCAAGTTCTGGAAACACGTAGCTGTACCCCAACTCTTTATCAAAAGGATCGAAAGGAGTAACTGCAAGGAATTTCTCGACGAGCCCTGATGCTGGCGTACTAAATACACGTTGGCCGAGGCACAGAACCTCAAATCCGCAATTCGCGGAGAGCTCTATGAACTCCACGCTCGGCTCGATGCCCCCATAAAAAACCTGAAACCCGTTGTGATGCCATGCGTCTGTAGGATAGGCAGACGTGGGAACTTTTCTGAAGCTAGTTGGAGGCGCCCCCATGACAGCATGAACTTCGGCGCGGGACATGCCGAGCTTTACAAGGCCGACACCAGCCGATGGAAAAATTTCAATAACTGTCATAACACCAGACGGATAGATTAAGACAAGTTCTGCAAAGCACGACAACGGCGATAATGGGGTCAGATTAAGTTTTTAGGTAACCCCGGCACCGTTTCTTTCACGTTGTAGATAAGCGCATAGCGCCTGCCACGCTCACTGGGAGCACAGCCACCTGAGCGAGCAAAACAGGGCAGAATGTGCTCCCTGCGCACGAACATATAACGCTACTGCGTTCACTTCCCACTGATCGAGGCGTGGGAGCTCAACGGCGCATAAAGGTGTTGTGTGTGGTGCGATGTCCATGGCAAACAGGGCGTGGCGCTATTCCCGCTGGCTCAGAAGCAAATTCCTGAGTCAGCGGGCAACCCCGTCAAGGTGTGTAGCCCCACTGCCCGATGATGGCTTCCAGGGTGGCTTGATTCACCGGGACGACACCTGGACATGTCATCAGATATGTCCGGCGCGCCGCCGCTGTGGCCGCCGAATCGAAGTGCGGGTCCCATATCTGGATGGCGTGGAAGGCTGCGATCGGCGCTGCGCATTCGGCGCTCGGTTTGCCGAAGCCGGACACGGCGGCCATGCAGAGAAAAACCGAGCAAGGGTCCGCCGCCTGGGCGCTAGCTGGGACGCCCAGGCCAAGGCCGAAAGCCGCAGCCAGTGCAAAAGTGGCGCCAATGGAACGTAGCTTCATGATGAATACCTCCCTGGTAATGGTTGAAATGACATGCATGTCTCTGGGCAACTTGCGCTAGGCGTGGCTCAGCGAGACAGCTCCCAACGCCGCTTGTCTATGGCGTCGGCTGGTCACCTGGTTTTCCGTCTTCGCCGAATGGCGCTGGTCAGGTTATCATGTCGACCGTGCGCGGTGTGAGGATTTGGCACGGCTGGCGAGCCACCGGGACAATGGACGCTGGCGGCCAGTCCAGCCCTGCGGGGCGTCAGACGCGCGCCGCCTGATCCTTCCGTCTGTGACTGCATTCGACCGCGGCCTCCATGCTCATGAGCGACATGAACCAGCGTTGCAAGAGCTCTGCCATCACGACGGCCTGTGACCGCCGCGTGGTGATGGGATGTGGGCGAAGACTGCAGTTAATTTGACTTACTAGTTGCTCCTGACTGCGTTGCTCTGCCGCATGAAACTAAATACAAAACTCCAAATATTGATCGGCTCATACGCCTCGGAGATGGGCGTGCGCTCGAGGTAGCGCCGCGGCGGGATCTAGGGGTCGAGCGAGTGCCAGCCGATTTCGTGGGCGGCGGCACAGTCGCACGCATCTGACCTCTGGGTTAAGCCGCTCCCCAAAACAGGTTGGCATTTAATAGATCTGCTAACGTGGTAGAGGATCTCTAGCGGGTTGGGTCATAGATATCCAAGTCTAAGGAAATACCTCTTTGTCCAAGCGCCAACAGGGCTTTAGCAGAAAGAGCTAAACCGTCATTCCTTCCAGCCATGAAGATGCCGCAGAACAGATCGGGCTGATAGCGATTGCTCAAGTGTTCCCACACGGTCAAGTCTTGGGTGAGCTGGTTCAGGATTTCGAAAATCTGTGCCTCGAGATCCTCAGGCTCGCGTTGCGTTGAAGTCAGTCTTCAGCTGCCAGTCTTGGCAATGCGCACTGCGCCGTTCTTCAACTTAAGTTCTTGCCCCTTATGCCTGGAGGCCGTTGGGCTGCCCAAAAGCAACACGCTGATCTCGTCGGGCACCAGATCGTCTTCAAAGAATCGGAGTGTTGCTACGGAATACTCTAGCGCTCCCATTGGACTCCAATGTCTGAATTAACCCGTACCGCAAAGCGGCGTCGGCTTGGACGAACTACCAGGCCTACTTCTGCGTTGACGCATGCGCGGCCAGGAACCTGGTGATGCTATCAGGCTCGCGCTTGGATCCAGGCAGCCATTGAGGCAGCCACTCAGTGATCCGTGCGCCGCTTTGGTGCTGATAGACGCCTGGACTGGGTTCATTGATCGATTCCAGCTGCCGCACCAAGACCACGGGTGGCTCGGCACCCTTGTGCGCCTGCGAGAAGGCCAACGCCGACTCGTATTGCGCGAACGCGGCGAAGTAGTCATCGTCTCCAGCCAGTGGCACCGCTCCCTGCTCGGGATGGAGCCAGACCCTGTACTCAAGGACGTGGTCATAGAAGTAGCCACCGCCAGACTTTGACCGCCCTGAATAAGTTCCGACAAGCGATGGCTCTGCTGCCAACGGATAGCGACTCTGCTGTGATACAGACTGATCAACGTGTGCAGATGAGAACGGAGCGACTGGACGAGAGCACGCCGCGACGACAAATGCCAACAATACTGCGATAAAAAAGTTCGCTTGTTTCATCGCTGCCAAAGTAGGATCTAGCCTCTGTGTTAAGCCGAGTCGCGGAGCAACTTTGGCTTGGATAGGTTGTCAGGTAACCCGGTAGTCCAAGCACCACCTCAAGCACAGCGCTACGCATGCTGGTGTGCAGTGGTATCAGCATGAAGCTCGTCGAGTCGGTGGCTACCGCCAATTGTTGGCTGCCTTGTCTGTCGCCTTCTCGCCATCATCCGCCACGCTGACGACCAGCTCGCCGTTGCGCATGTGGATGTGGAGTTTGCTGCCGATGGTGAAGCCGAGTTGTTCCAGCCAGCGGCCGCGCAGGCGCAGCGTGGGGATGCGTTGGTGGCTGTCGGGGTAGTAGCCGTAGCCGACGGTGCAGTGTTGCGGGGCACGCGGGTGGCCTGGGCGGCGCGGCTTGTTGGGGTCGGGGCGGGGCTCGGGGATGGGGGTGCGCTCGAGGTAGCGCCGCGGCGGGATCGAGGGGTCGAGCGAGCGCCAGACGATCTCGGTGGGTGGTGGCACCGTGGCGCGCTTGCGCGCTGGCTTGGGACTGGACGTGGATCGACGCATGGCAAAGCCCTCCTTGACGAACAGGCCCCGCCGCCGGGTGGCGACGGGATGTCGGGAGGTTAGAAACCGAAGACAGACGGCGGGCGTATTTCCCCGAAGGGTGTTGTATTAGCCACCCTCCCGACGCAGGCAACGCGTCGGCTGCGCCAGCAGGAAGCTGCAGGCACAAAAAACCCACCGGGATTTCGGAGGTGGGTACCGCTGTCTTAGGAGTTTCTACGCTCCGTGACCAAAAGACTGCTACGCGCTGCGTGACATGTCAACTGGCTGATGCTGGCAATCTGGAAAGCGTTGATGGAAGATACTTGCGTCAACGTTTGAGCAGCAGGGTCAGAGTTGGATTGAACCTAGAGAGATTGCTACTCCAAGCGCACCCCCACCCTCCCGCAAATAGCTTTACGTTCCCTCGCTATCCATCACTATCGCGCCACTCAGATTCGGGCGCGGTAGTGCATGACACAGACGGCACGGGTGACAATTGACCAGCAGCGCGATGCCGCGTGAGTCGCAGGATCCCAACGATAAAAATTAGCTTCCGAAACCTGTTTCTCTTGCTGCTGCTTTCACTAGCGCTGCCAAGTGCATGTGCTCGCACACCCCATGAAGCAAAGCGGGATGCAGGCACGTCATCTGCTGCGACAGCGAGGCCGCCCCCTCAAGAGAAGAGCAGAGGTATCGACAACAGTGCCGACATCGTCTCTGCGAATACTACTTTGCAAGAATTGCAGCGCCGGCTGCTGCGCTTCATTGATGGACTGACAGTGCCAGCGGATCTGGACTATCCCCAGATGGAGTCAGCACTTGGCATCAAGCTTGGACCACCGTCTGATCCGGCATACCCGTGGCGTGAAGTAAAGGAAGTCCCTCTGGTCGATGGCTATGAGCTCTACGCGACGCATCGCCCAACGAAAGATGGATTCTCGCGGATAGAGGTTGCAGTGACTCTACCTGACCATAGCGACCCCACGCGCGTGCCTACGTCCACCTGCATTTGGCAAGCAGAAGCACTTTCCAAAGCGCTCGAAGGGATGGGATATACGCGCGGCGGGCAGCGGCCGTTTCAGGGTGGATGGCTACGCCAGCATTGGCGCGCGATCAACGGCGGAAGTCAGATTTTTTCGGTCTCATTGCTTCTCTATCGAACCAATGAACAAGGCAGTCCACAAGAGTGCGCTTATAGCGTCAAGATCGATGGAGGCAAGCCATGACCGGGTTGACCCACGTATCGAGCCTCTACTTGCCCAGATGGCAAAAGACCCTGCACTTCCTGCTGGTGCAGAGGACAGCATTCGCCAGACGATCGCCGAATCACCTTATCTGTCGAACCTGCTAGGTGATGCCATTGAGAAAGGTCGAATTGGCGCGATCGCTGTTTCGCATGGACAGAACAACGGCGGCCACTTCCAGGATGGTAAGGACGGCAAGGCGGGCACACTCAACATCAGTGAAGCAGCGTTCAAAGATTTCACAGGGTCAGAGCGCATCGACTATCTGACCGAGGTCATGGGCCATGAAACGATGCACGGCGTATTGGCCCAGCATCGTGCCGACGCCCTTGCCGGGTTTCGGCAAGAGTATGGGTAACCGGATGCAGGAAGCCTACGACAATCGGGAAAATCAGGTCGACCTGACTGGCCCTACCCGTGTTTACCTGGATTCGACTCGCGCAGACGAAGCACTGTCGGAAATCTCGGGAATGCGTGCCCTGCATGATCGAATCAAACATCTGAGCCCTAAGATGCCCGACAGTGTGGTTGAGAAGGAGTTGCTCGACCGGTCGAGTAATCGGTGTGTCGTGCGACAACCGAACGGCGCTCCGCAGTTTGCAGACGGACTGACCTACGATGCACTCACCAAGCACCCTTTTACCCGCAACGATGCGCTGACCAAATCTGTTGAGCACTGTTTTTACGACAGCAGCGGCACGCTAGGCCCACATGGCGATTCCGACTATCGGAACTACTATGGCGTGAATCCGATCAGTCACATCGCGCAAAACTACGCGCATCTGGCGCATGACCGCCAGCCTCCGGATGTCCGCATCGATCTCAAATCCTTGGGCTTTGACCCAAGGCAGCTGGAGCGCAACGGGCTGGAGCTGGGGTCTCCGAAGACGTTCAACATCGTCGACCTGGGCAAGGACGGCTATGGCATGGTCCAGCTCAAGGACACTGGCGCACGCGGCGTTAGCTCTCCCAATCTTGCGACGCCGAATGAGCCAAGCCGCACATTGACCCCTGCAGAAGCGGGGCACCCGGACCATGCCATGCATCAGCAGATCCGAAGCAAAGTGGAGCAGCTAGACGCCGCCAACGGCCGCACGTTTGACGCCACCAGTGAACGAATGACAGCCAGTCTGCTGACGCTAGCCAAAGACAATGGAATAACCCGGGTGGATCACGTGCTGCTCAGCGAAAAGACCAAAGACTCGCCCACTGCGCAGACCCTGTTTGTAGTGCAAGGCGATCCAAAGGATCCGGCCATGCTGCGCGCCCATATGCCAACGGCCGACGCCGCGCAGCGGCCTGTTCAAGAGAGCTTTACCCAACTGGAATCTGTCAACCAGCGCTTAGCGCATGAGCGCACGCAAGAGCTGGCAATGGAACAGCAGCGCTCACAGGAGCAACAACAGCGCGGCCCCGTTCCGACACTTTAAGGCGATGAAATGTCCGCACAGTCATCATCAAAGGCTAGCAGCCCTTGATCGACAAGGAACAGGAGCTGATGCCTAAGTGAATCTGACTCCGTTCTTCTCGCCTCTAATGATTTGTTAGGCTTTTACCCACATCGGCTCGCCAGGTCGCGGCAGGCCCGCAGTGAGCAGGTGCTTGTGTGCTGAACAGAAGACCTCGTTGTACCACCCATAGTGCGGATCGTTGCATATGGCAGTTGCGAGACCCGGCGGCAGCTCATCTTTCGGGGTGCTGAGACAGGAGCGAAGATGTGCAACTACCGAGCCGGGCTCCGGCCAGTCGCATAGCACCGGCTCACGCTCAACCATGTTTCCGCGAGCGATCTCCTGCGCCACGACTGCCTCAAGCTCAGGACAAAGTGGTGCTCTTTGCTGGACCATTTCCTGCGTGCCTCCGAAGGGGGCCTAGATTTTTACACGGAAGGCCAGGCCCGGATTGCCGGGATTGATTCTTGGATAGAAGCGTTTGGTGTCAGGACACGGAGGCGGTTTTGGGTTAATGTGAACTGGCCACCTTCTCTGAACAACAGCGCGTCCTTGTTCCGTCGCTTTGAGGCGATGATTTGCTCGCAGCTATCATCAAACAGTTAACAGCCCCTCACTTTGGAATTGCAGCGTTGGCGGCAAGCTTGAGAAGAAGTTGTTTCAGGCTGACGTATAAAGTGAACCTGGGCTACCCCTGATATCTCGGACACCCAAAAGCGAGGACAATCCTCGCACGGAGGTGTTCGATGCAGAAGCGTCAGCAATTCACTGCCGAGTTCAAGCGCGAAGCCATTCGACTGCTTAGGGCCGGCGATCGACCAGCAGCCGTGATCGCGCGTGAGCTGGGGATTCCGCGTAACCGGCTCTACAAGTGGGCTACTGATCTCGATGCGAAAGGGGCGTCGGCGTTTGCTGGGAGTGGGCGCCCCAAGGCAAGTCAGGACGAGTTGGCCGTGCTGCAGCGCGAGTTGGCTCGCCTGCGTGAAGAGAACGAGATCTTAAAAAAAGCGGCGGCGTATTTCGCGCGAGCACTGCCATGAAGTACGCCTGGATCCGTGAGCAAGGCGAATACCGGGTGCGTCGGCTCTGCCACGCACTGGGGGTATCTCCGAGCGGCTATTACGCGTGGCGCGGACGCCGTCCTGGAGCGCGTGTGCAAGAGAACGCGCGGTTATTGGAGCGGATCAAAGACATGCACCTGCAGACGTATCAAGCCTATGGTGCCCTGCGCATGTGGCAAGCCCTGCGCCAGCACGGTGAAACCTGTGGCCGGCATCGGGTAGAGCGACTGCGTCGAGCGCACGGCATCGGCAGCAAGCGCCGTCAGCGCTATCTGCGCACGCGTAGCACCGGTAATCCCCCCGCCCATTAGCAGACGCCAGAAGTGGAATTTTCTCGTACCCTTTCCCGAGGAGGTTCCATGAAGAAGTCCCGCTTTACCGACAGCCAGATCATCGCCGTGCTCAAGCAGGCCCAGGCCGGTGCGCCCGTGCCGGAGCTGTGCCGCGAGCACGGCATCAGCTCGGCCACGTTCTACAAGTGGCGTAGCAAGTTCGGCGGCATGGACGTGTCCATGGTCGCACGCATGAAGGAGTTGGAGGAGGAGAACCGCCGGCTCAAGAAGATGTACGCCGAGGCGCAGCTCAGTACCGACCTGCTGAAGGAAGCGCTCGCAAAAAAATGGTGAGGCCATCTCAGCGACGCGAGATGGCCCAATCGGCAGTCACGAGCGGGCGCACGAACATCCGCCACGCCTGCCAGACCTTCGCGGTGAGCCAGACCTGCTTCCGCTACCAGGCCAAGGCCAGCGAGCAGAACGCCCGGATCGCCGACTGGCTGGTCCGCCTGACGACCGCCCATCGCGACTGGGGCTTTGGCCTGTGCTACCTGTACCTGCGCAACGTGAAGGGCTTTGGCTGGAATCACAAGCGGGTCTACCGGATCTACCGCGAGCTGGAGTTGAACCTGCGGATCAAGCCGAAGAAGCGGCTGGTGCGTGAGCGGCCCGAGCCTCTGGCGGTGCCGGAGGCCATCAACCAGGTCTGGTCGATGGACTTCATGCACGACCAGTTGGCCGACGGCCGCAGCTTCCGGCTGTTCAATGTGCTCGACGACTTCAATCGCGAGGGGCTGGGGATCGAGGTGGATCTGTCGCTGCCGTCAGCCCGGGTGATCCGATCGCTGGAGCAGATCATCGAGTGGCGCGGCAAGCCCGCCGTGATCCGCTGCGACAACGGCCCTGAATACATCAGTGGCGCGTTGCTGTCCTGGGCACAGCGGCTTGGCATCCGGGTCGAGCACATCCAGCCGGGCAAGCCACAGCAGAACGCCTACGTTGAACGCTACAACCGCACCATCCGCTACGCCTGGCTCGCCCGCACCCTGTTCGACACCATCGACCAGGTGCAGGACAAAGCCACCCGCTGGCTATGGACGTACAACCACGAGCGCCCGAATATGGCGCTCGGCGGCATCACGCCTGCCATGAAGTTGGCGATGGCCGCTTAGCTCCACTTCTGGCGACCGCTAGAAGTGGGGGGGTTACCCACCTACCAACGCACCATGGTGGCGCCGAACCGCTTGGCATGGCCCTTCGTCAGCCCTGGACGCGATCGGGTCTGGGTCGCCGATATCACCTTCGTGCCCACCCGCGGCGGTTGGCTGTACCTGGCAGCGATACTGGACATGCACAGCCGTCACCTTGCGGGCTGGGCGATGGGCGCTCGTGCCGACCAAGCCCTGGCCAGTGCGGCGTTGGAGATGGCACTACAACGCCGTCGACCATCAAAGGGCACCATCCATCACAGCGATCAGGGCTCGCAGTACACCAGCGGCGCGTATCAGCGGCAGTTGCAGGCGGCGGGCTTGGTGGCAAGCATGAGCCGCAAAGGCATGCCGTACGACAACGCAGTGATGGAAAGCTTCTTCAGTTCGCTCAAGCAGGAGCTGACGCACCACGAGCAGTTTGTAAGCCTCGACGAGGCACGCGCAAAGCTATTCACATACATCGAGGTGTTCTACAACCGCCAGCGCCTGCACAGTGCTTTGGGCTATCGCTCGCCGGTCGAGTTTGAAAGGACGGATGTTCCTTAATTAAACGGTCCGAGAAATCGGGGATGGTCCAACCTGACCCCGCTCTTTGAATGACTTCTTTTACTGACGTGATCCCTAGTCGCTGAGAAAACCGCATTTATCTCCCCTGTGGCCTAACACCTTGAGTTAAGCCGCGCCGCGGAGCGGCGTCGGCTTGAATTAATGGTTAGGCAGCAACTGGATTACCAGGGCTTCAGCTCTGGTCGATCCCGCTCCATGCAGCAAGACTCACCGCATGAGGGGCAATGACATCTTTTGGTACAACCCCCACTGCCTCTTGGCGCAGGTGTGGAATGACAGTTATCGCTACTTAAGTAGATGTAGCCGCAGTGTGGGCAAGTGATGTTGCCTTGGTGGTCTGGAGCGCAGTCACTCATTCTCTCTTCCCTCGGTTCGCTACTAAATTGGTCTGCTGCCTAACGCCTGAAATAAGCTACGTGCCGTAGGCACGTCGCTTGATTGATTTGTTAAGGCATCTGCGGGACCGCCACGCCGTTCGCCTGCAGCACGCCCAAAATCACGGATGAGCGATAGAAGTACGAGATTCCAGTGTGATGGCCGAGTTCAGCGCGCAGGTGACCCGCGTTGATACCAACCAGCTTTCCGTTGCGAGAGCCTTCCTTTCCGACCCATCCCTTTGCTGGTGCGTAAACGGGGCTTCCCGATGCTCCCCCGTGGGAGAACGCTTCGTAAGCGATGCAATGGCCGGCTGCTTTGCCGTTGAGGGAAAACTCGAACCGCGGATCAGATGCGATTCGTCCGCCACGCACAAGGGGCCGCTCTGCAAGTTTGTCGTGCTCATCAGGGAAGCCCGCGAAAGCGACCACGTCGAATGGGGTGAGCGCCTGCACATATGCATCGTCAGCAAGATCCTCCAGTGCAAAGTGATAGAAGATCTTGAGACTCGCCATGTTCTCTACAGGCCGGCAATGCGGATTGATGATGACAGCGACGTCGTCTAAAGGATCCTCGGGCACGCTGATTTGTGCAGCCGGATCGAGAGCAAAGCGATAAATCGAATCATCGTCTCGTCTACCGGTAACAACGACTCTGCGAAGCTGGAATTGCTTGTATTTTCCGGATGTCTCTTTGTAGGAAAGGTCAAGAACGTGGCGGTTAGTGACCAATGCAAATCCATCGGATTCGACACCGACTACAAATGCAGTTCCCTGCACAGATTTCGTTGTGCCAACGTCATCGGCAAACGTTGCGACAACCTTGTACGCGCTGTACAGAAACTGCTTCGGAAGATCAGAGAACATAGGGATAGCCTAACGCCTGAATTAAGCTGACCCGCGAAGCAGGTTCGGCTTGAACGAATTGTTAGAGCGCGTATCGTTTATGTCTGAAGTGCGACAAGCTCAGCAATCTTCTTGGCGACTACCGCCAACGTGTCTTCCGACGTATCTAGGCCACTTCTGGAAGCAAGCATAGGGCTGACATTACGAAGAGCGTCATAAGTCGTATTGTGGACGATAGGGACAAGCTGATTGCGTGCCAGCAAGGTCGAAAGCTCTCTGTCAGATACACTTTCTTCTTTTGGAAGACGCTCAAGAAGTGCGGGAGTTACAAGGACAAGCCCAATTTTTGAGTTTGCTAGCCCCTTGTCGATTGCGCGCATCATTGGCACGCCCAGGCCGAGGTCGGCTTCACTGAACCAGACCTTTACCCCTTCAGCTACAAGAAGCTCATGGAGCTCTTTGGCTGATCCTTGCCGATCGTTCCATGCGTGACATAGAAATACATCGCGAAGATCTGGTTGTTGTGCTGCCCGTGTTTCAACGACTTGGCGGACCGGCGTGAGTGAAACGATCTGAGCAGGTGTGTATGCAACGGACGATCCTGCTCGCGACCAGCGTGGCCGTGAGCCGCCGCCAGATCGGCTGCTGCCGCTACTACTGCCGTAGCCGCTCCCGCTGCTACCAGAAGACGTGTACGAAGGCGGTGTATATCCGCTATAGCCGCTGGAACCCCTGTAGCTGCGGTGGCGACAGGCTGGACAAGCCGCTTGGGCTGCTGCCGAGTGGTGTCCGCGAACCGGAGCTGTGCATTGAGTCATTTTGGTTTCCCCCGCTGGTTTTTTGGCGTGGACTAGCGACTGAATTTGTTTATGCGCTTTAACACTTGATTTAAGCTCGCTGCAAAGCGGCGTGAGCTTGGACAAACTGTTAGCGACACGGAATCAGACGCGCTCCAGTACAACAAGAGCGTAACGCTGCCCACGCGGCTCACCTTTTGAATCAAACCACTCGCAGTAAGCGTCACCATCATCGATCCAGGCAACGGTCATCTTCGGGCCACCGCTCTTAAGCGAAACAATCGATCCTGGCACAATTTCATTTACCATCTTAAAGCTCCTTGGTTGGAATGAGACGAAACTAGGTTACGGGTGCTAGCGCCTGAATTAAGCCGCGCCGCAAAGCGGCTTCGGCTTGAATGAACCGCTGGGACAATTCAAAGCCGAGCGATGACGCGAATCATATCCATGAATTCTCCTAGCACTAGAATTAGGTGACACGGCGTCGTGGCTGATGCTCGAATGAACTGTTAGCAACAAGCTTCGTCATCTTGCGACGGCGAGCCAGCAGCATGCGGAGTACCAGGAGTGCAGGAAATGCAAGGACAGCGACTCTCAGGTGTAGCGTCGGTGTCACACTCTCTTTCGGCCAGAAGCAAAGCCAGATCGCGAGTGCCGCGAGGCAGCACAGTGTCAGCATCAGCAATCGCTAAGCAGCGCGGACAGAAAACGGCATTGCTAACGCGGGAGCGGCCATCACCAGAACTTCGATGCCGCTGATCAATGTGCCGGTCTGTCCTTCACGTACCTGGCCTGCTGCAACCAGCGCCACCAGCAATGCGCCTGTCGCGGCGAGCATAACGCCGGCAAGGCCGGCGAGCAGCTTCAGGAGTTTTTGATAGCGCATTCTTTGCGTCCTAGTTCTTGCATTACGCAGCACTTCCGAGTGGCGTTGGCTTGAGGCCTGCTAGGACTTGTGACGCCGATAGTGGTTGTTGGTACTTGTGCTGCGGTAGCTGCCACCCTTGTGCGAGGCGCCGTGGCCTGCGCTGTAGTGACCGCCGTGACTGGTGGTGTGGTGCGATCCGGCGGCCCTGACGCGCGCTTGCGCTGTTGGGGTAAACACACCGAGTGCGGCCACACCCAGTGCCACGATGCTCCATGCCTTGCTCAACATTGTTTCTTCCCCCTGAAAAAATGTGTGGCTTTGCGGCTGCATTAAGTACTGCGTGGCTTGATCCTCGCCGAGTTTTTGGATTGCGTCAATGCGCTTACGCGACTGATCGCTGGCTTTATGGCTTTGCCCTCATCCGCCCTTCGGGCCCCTTCTCCCACGCGCGGGAGAAAGGCTTGGTGTGTTGGGTTATTGGCGGTTCTCTGTGGTTGCCGGCTTGGCTGGGGTGGGTAGCGCGAGACTATTGTTGAGGCCGGTAATCTCTGGGACGTTGCCTTCGGTCATCACACGCAGCTGCACGGTTTTTAGATTCGCGGCGTTGGTTAGCGGCAGGCGCACCTGGGTGGTGATTGGCTGCAGATCGCGTGGTGCCGCGAGTGACGGGAACGGGGCTCTTGCCAGCTCCCTGCCACGCGCATCTTCCAGCACCACAAACCCTGCTGGTGCATCAGCGTGGCCGAGGCTATGCACGGTCACTTCAATGGCATCAGCAGTCACGCGCACATCGCCGTGGCCGATGCCCAGGTCCGGGCGTAGTTCGACCGGGGTGGTGGCTGCGATGCGTTCGAGCTGCAGGATGGTGGTGCGGCCTGCGGGGAAGTCGATGTCGATGGCCGCGCTTTTTTCAAAGGCCACCTCGCGCGTGGTGCCGGTGCCGTCGATCTTGCCGTCGCCGTCGCGGTCCACGCCTTGGGTGATGCGCCATTGGCCTGGGGCGACGTTCCAGCCGGTCATGCTGGCGCGTTGAGGTTTACTGGAAGTGTTGTAGGCGATGACGGTGAAGCGGTCTTGCTGGGGTGCGGGGATGGCGATGGCCACTTGGGTGGCGGCTTCGGGATCGGCGAAGCGCCAGCTGACGGTGTGGCCGGGGTAGGTTTGGTTGCGCTTGAGGGCCACGCCGCCAAGGCGTGCGCGTTGCAGGTTGACCGTGGGGGATTCCACGCGGTCGCTCCACCAGTGGCCTTCGGTGTTCATGTAGAAGTTCTGCAGTTTCTCTCTTGCCTCGCTGCGGTAAATGGCGGCGAGATAATCCAGGTTGCCGGTTTGCTCCCAGGCCACATGGTGCGGGAAGTCCGGGGCGCTGCCGTCGTCTTTGTTTGCGGCGTCGATCAACTTGCTGGCCCAGTCATTGCGCTTGCCCATGACGTCGAGAAAGTTTTCGTTGAGCAGCGATAAACCGTTCGGGCCGCTGTTGGCGACGCGGTAGTTAATGGGTTTGAGATAGCGATCTTCGCCGGTGAAGCGGTAGGCGGCCCAGAAAGTGTGCAGCGTGTCGGCGCCGCCGCTGCCTTCGAACAGCTCGCCGCCGCGGGTCTTGCCGGTTTGCCAGTTGATCTCGTTGGGCAGGGCCCAGTTGCCCTTGGCGTTGGTGTAGGCGTGGGCGAGATAGCCGTCGGCCAGGCCGGTGACGATGCGGCGGCTGTTGGGGTCGGCGTTATAGCCGCCCATCAGGATGGCCGGGTGCACGATGGGGAAGGAGTACGGTTTTTGCCATTGCCAGTTGGGTTCGCGGTAGACCTTGCGGCCGCCGAACCAGTTGCTGGCGAACAGCAGGTGGCCCTGCGGGTTGACCTGGATGATGCTGTCGAAGGCTTTGACGGTTTGCATCAGGCGCTCGACGGTGCGCGGGTCGCCCCAGTTGAGGTACAGCAGGGCGCTGTTGAGGTTGATGCCCTCCTCGTACGAGTGCAGCTCGTCGGTTTCGATGGTGGACAGGCCGTTGGTGAACATGCCGTTGCGGTAGTTGGCATCGGACAGCGCCAGCATGGAGGCATTGAGCATGTCCGGGTCCACGCCCATCAGCGCGACGCCGGGCCATTGCTGCACCAGGTCCGAGTCGTCGGAGATGCCGCCGCCGAAATCGCCATAGGCCACCTGGCGCTGCTCGATCCACCAGCGGATATAGCGGCGCGTGGCTTTGAGGTCTTGCAGCTGCCAGAACGCCCAGGCGGGCACGCCCTTGGGCACGCTGGGCATCTCGACCGGCAACTCGCTCTGGTTGGCGTAGCTGATGTCGTTCCAGTACTGGCGGCCGAGGGCATGGCCCGGGTCGACGCGCAGCAGGTCGGTGATGTCGGCATCCAGCCGCTTGTAGAGCAGCTGGCGCTTGGAGGTGGTGTGTTCTTCGACCAAAAAGCCCCAGTTGTCCTTGACCTGGTTGAAGCGGTCGGCAACGTGCTCTTTGATGGCCTCGGCGCGCGGTTTGAACACCAACTGCAGCTGGGTGCCGTCGAGCGCGTTGGCGTCGAAGCCGGGCGCGGCGGCGGCGATGCTGAGCATCAGGCTGTCGTTGCTGAGGATTCTGTCGCGCAGATCCAGCCATAGCGTGCGCGCTTGACCAGGGACGACTGCGACCGAGACATCGATCATGTCGCGCGCGGGCCAGATGGGGTCCTTGATGCGGATGTTGAGCGGGATGCTGCCGTCGTGGGTGGCTGGCAGGTTCAGCGCCGGCAAGGTGATGGCGATGCCGTCCAGGCCGTCGTGCATGTTTTCCCAGCCGTAGGACCAGCTGCGCATCAGCGGCTGATCCGGCGGCGGGTCGCCCAGGCTGGAGGGCACCAGGATGTGCACGATGGGGTGCTGGTTCGTTGTTGCGGTCTTGTCGCTGGGGCGCTTGCGGGCCGGCGCCTTGGTGGGCAGCGCAATCACGGTCTGGCGTTCGCTTGGTGGGTAGCGGCCAGCGATGACAGCGCGCAGTTCGGCGAGGTTGTCGTAGTCGGGCTGGATGTCGCTGCGCACGGTGTAGCTGAGTTGCGCGCTGCCTTTGGGCACCTCGCCAGGCTGCACGTCATAGGCCCAGATTTCCTGGATGGGGGTTTCCTGCGCGGTGTTGGCAAAGCGCAGGGTGCCGCCGCGGCGCTCGGGGAACTGATCCACGCTGCGCACCACGCCTTGTTGACGTGCGAACAGGGGTTGCGGCTGTGCATTAGGTGCAGCGTAGGTGGCCTGGCCGTAGGCGGCGCCGCGTAGTTCGATACGGTTGAACGGCTCGTCCGGCAGGGTAAGGTCGAGCGCTTTTCCGCCTTCGACATAGGTGTTCCAGTCGGGCAGCTGGAAGTAGTCGTTGCGTCCCGGCAGCCGCGAGCGGTTGTAGACGCCGGGCCAGGTGGTTTCGGCGATGCCGTCGGTGGCCTTCCACATCCATTGTTTGAGGTCGCGCGCGTCGGTGAATTCCACCTTGCGGATGCGCGTGACCGGTGCGGTCAATGCGGGCGGTGCATGGCCGTTGTCCCAGCCGTAGCGATGCAGGAAGGCGGCGTATTGCGCGTCCGCAGCGATGGCGGGTGCGGTGGTGGGTTCCTGCAGGCGCGCGAGTGCGGCCGCGCCGCCGGCGTCGAGCATGCGGTCGTAGATGCGAATCTCGTCGAAGTCGCTGCCGCGCAGGAAGTTATAGCGGCTCTGCACCTGGTGCGGCGACATCACGCGGCCGGCGAGGCCGAACTGGTCGAGCGCGGCGTCGTAATCGAACGAACCGCCATTGGCGCAAGGCGCGCCGCAGTCTGCGCGTGCGGCTTCCTTGCCATCGACATATAGGCGTACGCCGCGGGTTTCGTCCCAGGCAAACGCAATGTGGGTCCAGTCGCTGGCGGCCGGATTCCTGTCGAGCTTGAACGAGACGCGGGTGCGCGCGAGATTGGCATCGGTGACGAAGGCATCGAAGCCGTGGCCGTTCCAGTCGATGCGCAGCCAGGCCATGTCCCAGCTGGTGTGATCGGCGTAGCCGACGCGGAAGATCACGAACGGCGCTTCGCCGACCGGATAACGCGAACGCCAGAAGAAGCTGAGGGTGCCGCGCTGGGTGTAGAGGTTGCCGGGCGCATTCCACGACAGTACGCCGTCGTCGGCCCACTCGATGGCGTTGCCGCGTTTGCCGGTGGGCACCAGCGCGATCTTGTCGCGGAAATTGGGCACGCCATCGCCACGGGCGACATCGGCTTGCAGGCTCTGGTCGGCCGAGACGCGGAACAACAATTCCGGTGCATCGGCGGCGGCCGCACGCATCGGCAGCGCAATCAACAACAGCACACTCGTCCACCACTTCTGCACGCTCACTGCCTGACTCCTCAAAAAGCATCGCCGCACGGGGTCACCGCGCGGCGAATATTCGAAACTGCATGGGGATGACAGCCCCACGCCGGCACGGGTCTGCCACATGTATTGCCCGGCGCCGCGATGGCCTGCATAGACTACGCGGTGCCAGCCTGCGCGTGCATCGCACCTTGGTCGCCACTGGATGCACGCCGATGACCAGGGCAGTGCGTTGTGCGCGGCGCGGGCAGGTTGCCATCCACCACTGCATTGCGTGCAGCGGTATGCGGCCAGCGGTGCGTCGTACAGATGCGTTGCACCGTCGATCTCGCGCCCGCTACGCGATGTACGTAGCGGACGGAGATCTCTTGGCGCGACTTGGCTGCACTTAGAACTTGTAGCGCAGGCCCAGCAAGTACTGGCGGCCGGTTTCGGTGTACTGCAGCGGCAACTCGCCGGTCTGCGGCGACCACACCCATTCGTCGGACGCTTCGTTGGTGAGGTTGATGCCCTCCAGGCTCAACTCCAGCTGCTTGCTGATCTTGTAGCGCAGCGAGGCGTCGATCATGGTGGTGCCAGTCATGCCGTGCACGCCATCCACGTTGAATCCCGCTTCCGTGCCGGGGGCCTGGGTCAGGTAATCGTCGCGATTGGTGGCCGAGATGCGGCCAGCGAAGGACTCGCCCTCGTAGAACAAGGTCGCATTCCACGACGAGCGCGACAGCCCGGTCAGGTCGTTCTTCATCACCGGTGCGCCGGTGCTGGACAGGTACTGGATCTGCGAATCCACCCAGGTGTAGTTCAGTTGCACGCCCAGGTTGGCCCACTTGCCCGGCAGGAACGTAAATGGCTGGACATAATTCGCTTCCACGCCCTTCAACTCGCCACCGGGTGTATTCAACGGAATGCTGAAGGTGAAGTCGTCGTTGATGCTGGCGCCGGTGCCATCCAGCAAGGAGGCCGGCAGGCCACTGCTGGAATAGGGGCGCACTTCGCGTGCGGTCTGGATGAAGCTTTCAATGTCCTTGTAGAACACGCCGACGCCCAGCATCGCGCCTTCGTTGAAGTACCACTCCAGGCCAAGATCGACATTGGTGGCTTCGATCGGATCCAGATCCGGGTTGCCGCCGGACACGGTGCGTGCGCCACCGGCCACGGCCACGGTCACACCGGGCGTGAGGCTGCCCAGACCGGGACGCGACATCACCTTGGCCGCGCCCAGACGCAGCAGCAGGTCGGGCGCGAGCTCGGCCACCAGGTTGAACGAGGGCAGCGTGTTGTTGTACTTGCGGCCCACCGTGGTCAGTGCCGGCGCGTTGTTGATCAACGCATAGCCGGTGGACTCCTGCTCGGTGCGCACATAGCGCACGCCGAAATTCCCCGACAGCGGGATGGATCCCAGGTCGGTGGAGAACTCGCCCATCAACCAGACGCCGCGGTCCTTTTCTTCGACGCTGCGGGTGTTGTTGGCACGCGGCGCCACGGCGTAGGTGCCGGTGTTGCTGTAGATGCCGAGCTGGTTGGCCACGGCATCCAGATTGGGAACGACCCAGTTGGACGGGCTGCCGTTGATGCCCTTCAGGCCTGCCTGCTCGGTCAGGTCCGTCGGCACGATGCGGGTGCCATTGGCAAAGGTCGGCACCGACACTTCGCTGGCGCGACGTAACTCAACCGTGCTGAAGGTGTAGTCCTTGGCCAGCACGCCACCCTTGAGGCGGAAGCCGGGGCTGATGTTCCAGTTGAAGTCGATCTGCGCCGTATCGAAATCGTTGTCCACCGTCTGCGGACGCAGGCGGATTTCGGCCAGTTCCCACCCGGCAGGATTGGTCGGGTCGATGCCGTAGTTCAGCACCGGCGCGCGGTTGTTGCCACGATAGTCGTAGCTGTACCCGTCGACGTCGTACTTGTCCATGATGATGGTGGTCTGCACCGGGTTCTCGTGCGCCGAGCGCGAGGTACCGACACGGCCGGACACGGAGAAGGCATCGCTGAAGCGGTGCTCCAGATCCAGGCTGACCTGCTTGAATTCGGTGTTCCACTCGTCGTGGCGGTTTTCCGAGCGGATATCGACGTTGTCGAATTCGCCGTACACCAGCGCGTTGTTGCGGATCTCGCCATTGCGCACGATGGTGGCCGGCTTGCCGTCGCGGTCGGCGCGGCGCGGCGTGCCGCTGTCGCGACCGCGGCTGAAGGAGATGGCCTCGATGTAATGCTCATCGCGCGTGGCGTCGATCTTGGAGTACAGCGCGTCCAGCGAGATGGTGGTGCGGTCGGTGGGCTTCCACTGCAACGAGCCGGTCACGCCCAGACGCTGCTGGTCGTGTTCCATCTGCACATAACGCGGGAAGCGCGGGTGGTACACGTCGGCCGAGCGTGCGGCCGCAAATGGCGATGCCGCACTGAAGTTGCCGTTGCTCGTCCCGTTGGCCCAGCGGCCGGTGTTGGAGCCTTCTTCCAGCACCTGCCGCTCGGTGTAGGCCACCGACAGCAACGCGCCGAAGGTGTTGTCGGCCCAGGTATTGGCGATCAACGCCGCCACACGCGGGTTGGCCTTCTCGGCCATGGCGTTGTAGGCCGCCTGGCCACTGGCGGCAAACGTAAAGCCGCTGTAGTCGAACGGGCGCGCGGTGCGCAGGTCGACGGTGGCCCCCAGCGAGCCCTCTTCCACATCGGCCGAGGCCGTCTTGCGTGCGATCAGCTGCGAGAACAGGTCCGAGGCGAAGACGTTGAAGTCGAAGCCACGGCCGCGGTTGGTGCCGCCGCTCTGGTCGCCGGCGCCCACGGTGGTGAGCGCTTCCATGCCGTTGATGCGCACGCGGGTGAATTCCGGGCCCAGGCCACGCACCGTGATGGCGCGGCCTTCGCCAGCGTCGCGGGTGATCACCACGCCAGGAATGCGCTGCAGCGACTCGGCCAGGTTGAGGTCGGGGAACTTGCCGATGTCCTCGGCCACGATGGCATCGACCACGCCGGCTTCGCCGCGCTTGATGTCCAGGGCCTTCTCGACGCTGGCGCGGTAACCGGTCACCGTGACAGTGTCCAGGTCAACGGCGGGCTCGGCGGGCGATTGGGCAGCATCTTGTGCGGCAGCCTGGCCGCTCAGCGCCAAGCCGATCGACAGCGCAAGCAAGGTAACCGGTGTCTTCCGGCTGGTGGTCCGAAATTGCATGTCCTCCCCTCCCAAGGGTCCATGAACAATGTGAAATAGCGGGTTGAGAGCGGCAATGACACCGCTGGTCAAAACGACGTTACCAGCTGAATCGTCCCGTAACATCTTGCAGCGCAGCAGAAAACGCCACCAAATTTGCGAAAAACGGGTGCAAGCGGTCACTTCACGTCGCATCATGGCCGTAGCAGCCGGCATTTCGTGCCAGCTAGAATGACACCGATGGTCATCCAAATGCGTGGCGGCGCCCCCACCGCGTCACGCATCACCCAGCCGAGGTAATTGCCGCATGAGCCGTGCCCGTATCCTGTGTTTTGGTGAGTTGTTGCTGCGCCTGGGGGCGCCTGGTCATGAATTGCTGCTGCAGCAGCCTCGGCTGGACGTGCATTGCGGCGGTGCGGAGGCCAACGTCGGCGTTTCGCTGGCGCATTTCGGCCACGAGGTGGCGATGGTCAGCACGGTGGCGGACAACCCGTTGGGCGCCGCGGTGCTGGGCGAACTGCGCCGGCACGATGTGGATACCCGCCATGTGCGGCGCGTGGACGGCCGCATGGGCCTGTATTTCTTGACCACCGGGGCGATCCATCGCCCCAGCGAAGTGATCTACGACCGCGCCGACTCGGCCTTTGCGCTGGCACCGGCCGACGCCTACGACTGGCCGCGTCTGCTGGAAGGCGCGCAGTGGCTGCACCTGTCGGGGGTGAGCCCGGCATTGGGCGCGGAGGTGGCACAGGCCACGCTGGCGGCGGCACGTGCCGCGCGTGCGGCCGGGGTCAAGGTGTCGTTCGACGGCAACTACCGGCCCAAGCTGTGGCAACGCTGGCAGGGCGATGCGCGCGGCATCCTGCATCAGCTGTTTGCCTGCGCGGATGTGGTGTTTGCCGACTACCGCGACATCGGCGTGGTGCTGGGCGGCGAGTTTGCGCAGGACACGCTGGAAGCGCGCGTGGAAGCGGCCGCGCAGCAAGCCTTCGCTGCCTTCCCGCAGCTGCAGTTGATGGCGTGCACGCAGCGCGTGGCGCACAACGTGGACCACCACAGCCTGGGCGCGATGCTGGTGCCGCGCGATGGCGCGGTGGCGCGTGCGCCCAGCGAGGAACTCACCCCCATCATCGACCGCATCGGCGGTGGCGATGCGTTTGCGGCCGGCGTGCTGCATGGCCTGATCGAAGGCTGGTCGTTGGAGGACACGGCGCGCTTCGGCCTGGCCGCCGGTTGCCTGAAGCATTCGATTCCCGGCGATTTCAATCCGCTGTCGGTAGCCGATGTGCAGGCCTGCGTGGGCGATGCGCGGTTTGATGTGAAGCGCTGAAGGGCTGGGAATCGGGATTGGGGAATCGGGAATCGGAAGAGCGCTGGATTTCTGCGCTTTTTCTAAAGGTGGTAATCACAACACGCGGTCTCTAATGACGAGCACGCGTTGCGTGCCGGCAGGCGTGGTCTGCGGGCAGTGGGCAGATGCTCGCTAGGTATTGTCTGCAGCGCTCACGGGTTTCAAGCCGGTCTGCGTGCGCGGCGTTTGTTGATGATCCATGCCATTGCGGTACTCACCAACACCACGCAGACCGATGCCGGAATGCTGAAGAACGACGCAATCACCAGCGCGTTTTGCCACGGCGGTGCCGAGCCGTCCTGCATCACCACGGAGCAAACCACGGTCGTGGTGATCAGCAGATTGATCAGTGCCTTGAGCGCGCCGTGCATCCGGATAAACCGCAACAGCACGGCGCAGACGCCGCTGACCAGAAAGGCCAGGACGAGGTGGGCAATGAGTTTGTCCATTGGGGGCGGAGATTTGGGATGAGGGAATGGGGATTCGTCACAGCAAAGGCAACCAGCATCGCGTGCCGGTTGTCCTTGCCGCAAAACGTTCGGGTCCGTCGAAGATCAGCGATGCAGCCATCCACCGCTCTTGCCAATCGCTAAACCCCAATCTCTAATCCCGGCAATCAAGCCAACTCGATGCAATCGAACTTCACATCCGTCTCCACATCGGCGTCGTAATCCACGTCGGTGCGCTCGAAGCCGAACAGCTTGAGGAACTCGTGCTTGTAGCCGGCGTAGTCGGTAAGCTCGAACAGGTTCTCGGTGGTGACCTGCGGCCACAACGCCTTGCAGGCGTCCTGCACGTCGTCGCGCAATTCCCAGTCGTCCAGGCGCAGGCGGTTTGCGTCGTCCACCTGCGCCGGCTGGCCGTCTTCGCGGTACAGGCGCTCGCGGAACAGGCGGTCGAGCTGCTCGATGGTGCCTTCGTGCAAGCCCTTTTCTTTCATGATCTTGTAGACCATGGAGATGTATAGCGGCATCACCGGAATGGCCGCGCTGGCCTGGGTGACCACCGACTTGAGCACCGCCACATTGGCGCCGCCACCGCGCTTGGCCAGGCGTGCATTCAAGCGCTGCGCGGTGTGGTCCAGATCGACCTTGGCCTTGCCGAGTGCGCCATGCCAGTAGATCGGCCAGGTGATTTCGGTGCCGATATAGCTGAAGGCCACGCTGCGCGCGCCATCGGCGAGCACGCCGGCGCCTTCCAGCGCGTCGATCCACAATTCCCAATCCTGCCCGCCCATCACGGTGACGGTATCTTCGATCTCCTGCGCGCTGGCCGGCTCGATCGAGGCCTGGATGATGGTGTCCTTGTTGGTGTCGATGGCGGTGGCGGTGTAGGTCTGCCCGATCGGCTTGAGCGCCGAGCGCTTCACTTCGCCGCTGCCCGGCAGCTTGCGCACCGGGGAGGCCAGCGAATACACCACCAGGTCGACCTGGCCGCCCATCTCGGTCTTGATCAGCTCGATCACCTGCGCGCGTGCGGCATCGGAAAACGCATCGCCATTGATCGACTTGCTATACAGCCCGGCCGCCTTGGCATGCTTGTCGAATGCGGCCGAGTTGTACCAGCCGGCCGTGCCGGCCTTGCTGGCGGTGCCGGGTTTTTCGAAGAACACGCCCAGCGTGTCTGCACCGAACCCGAAGGCAGCGGTGATGCGCGAGGCCAGGCCGTAGCCGCTGGACGCGCCGATCACCAGCACTTTCTTGGGCCCGTCAGTGCGTACGCCACGCGCACGCGTTGCGGCAATCTGCTCGAGCACATTGCGCTCGCAACCAAGCGGATGCGTGGTGGTGCAGATGAAACCGCGCACTTTGGGATGGATGATCAACGTGGACTCCTGGTCAGCAAGATGCTGGCGGCATCTTAGTGCGTGTGGCGCGCGCGAAACAGCCTGATGCGTAACACACGCTGCTGTATGGAAGCACGTGAGGCCCACCGCGGGGCAGCCTGACGCCAGCACCTGCGCGCGCGCCGCAACGAACAGCGACCGCAATCGACTTACCCGGCAGCGGGCTGTGCTACGTTTCGGCCCTGCCGTGCCGTGCCTGGCCGCGCCTGAGGGCGATTGTCGAGGCCCCTTCCAGTTGTGCGACCGGTTATTTGAGCGATGTCTCTTCGAAGCGAGCGCGTCACGCAGCTGGGCTCCGTTCCGCGGTTCCGTCTTGGGCCATTGCTGGTCGAGCCGGAGCGGCTGACGCTGATCGACGACGGCCGGACCATCACGCTGGAACCGCGCATGATGGAAGTGCTGATCGCGCTGGCCGAGCGCGCCGGCGAGGTCATCAGCGCCGAACAGTTGTTGATCGAGGTGTGGCACGGCAGCTTCTACGGCGATAACCCGGTGCACAAGACCATCGCCCAGCTGCGCCGCAAGCTCGGCGACGACAGCCGCCAGCCGCGCTTCATCGAAACCATCCGCAAGCGTGGCTACCGGCTGCTGCCGAAGGTGGTGTTTCCCGACGATTACCGCGGTGCGGTGATCGGTCCGCAGGCGTGGGGGCACGGCAACCCGTACATGGGGCTGCAGGCATTCGACCCGGCACATGCAGACGTGTTCTTCGGCCGCAGCCATGCGATTGCGCAGGTGCTGGGCGCGTTGCGCGCGCAATTGCACAGCCAGCGTGGCCTGGTGCTGGTGAGCGGCGCCAGCGGCTGCGGCAAGACCTCGTTGCTGCGCGCCGGCGTGGTGCCGTTGCTGTGCCAGCCCGGCGGCCTGGATGGGCTGGAGGCCACCGCGGTGGCGTACTGCAACCTGGCGCAATGCCGCGGCGGCGATGTGCTGGATACGCTCGCACGCGCACTGGGCGAGTGGGCACCGGGCGGGCGCGCGGTGTTGTCGCCTGCGCAGACGGCACGCCTGCCCGAATGGCTGCAGCAACCTGCGCCGCTGCATGCGGCCATCGACGAGGCGATGCGCCAAGCCGGCCCGGCGCGCGAGAACGTGCACACCCGGCGCCATCTGCTGCTGGTCATCGACCATGCCGAAACGATGGTGGCCACGCCCGGCATCACGGCCGCCGATCGCGCTGCGCTGGCGGCCGCCTTGCACGCGCTGTGCGCCAGCGCGCACGTGGCCGTGCTGATGCTCACCCGCAGCGATTTTTATCCGCGCCTGATCGATGCGCTGCCGGACATCGTCGAGCTCAAACGCGGCGATGGGCACGTGGATCTGCTGCCGCCACGCGATGGCGAGATTGGCCAGATCATCCGCGTGCCGGCAGCGATGGCCGGGCTGCGCTTCGAGGAAGACCACAGCGGCGCCGGCCGCCTGGATGATGTGCTGCGCGATGCCACCACGCGCCAGCCCGATGCGTTGCCGTTGCTGCAACATCTGCTGCATGCCCTGCATGCGCAGCGCAGCGACGACGGCTTGCTGACATTTGCCGCGTATCGCGCCCTGGGCGGCCTGGAAGGCGCGCTGGCGCATCATGCCGAGCAGACGTTTCGCGCATTGCCTTCCAATGCGCAGGCTGCGTTGGGCGAAGTGCTGACGCTGCTGAGCGTGATCCACCCCGACAGCGATGCCGTCACCGCGCGGCGTGCGCTGTGGTCGGCATTGCCGGCGAGTGGCGCAGCGCGCGTGCTGGTGGATGCGTTCGTGCATGCGCGCCTGTTCGTCAGCGAGCTGGTGGCCGGCGAGCCGGGCTTTGCGGTCGCGCACGAAGCCTTGTTGCGGCAGTGGCCGCGTGCGGCCGAGTGGATCCATGAAAACCGCCGCCTGCTGCAGGCGCGCAAGCGGCTGCAACTGGCGGCACAACGCTGGGCCGCCGAAGGCCGGCGCAGCGATCACTTGCTCAACAGCGGCCGCCCGCTGAGCGAAGCACGCGAGGCTGCGCGACGCATGCCGCAGGATCTGGACGCCCTGGATCATGCCTTCCTGCGCGCCTGCGAACGCTCGCAACGCCAGCGCCGCAGCGTATACGCCGCCGCCGCCGCACTGCTGGTGGTGCTGGCCAGCGCCTCGCTGCTGCTCGGCTGGCAGGCGCGCCAGGCCCAGCAAGTGGCCGAACAACGCCGCGATCAAGCGCAGCAACTGGTGGGCTACATGCTGGGCGATCTGGCCGAGCAGTTGCGCACCGTGGGCAACCTCAAACTGCTCGATAGCGTCGGCAGCCGTGCGCTGCGGTATCTGGAGGATCTGCCCGAGTCGGGCATGGCAACCGGTGATCTGATCAACCACGCACGTGCGCTGCGTACCACCGGCGAAGTGCTGATGAATCAGGGCAAGCTGGAAGAGGCGCAGGCCGCATTCACGCGTGCCGCGTCCACTGCCGAGCAGGCGCGTACCCAGGCGCCGGACGCAGTGGAGGCGCATGCGGAAATAGGTCAGACGGCGTATTGGCTGGGCAACATGGCCTATCGCAGCAAACAGTTTCCGTTGGCGCGCACCCATTGGTCGCAGTATCTGGCCGCCAGCGAATGGTTGGTGCGCACCGCGCCGGATGATCCACACTGGCAACTGGAGTTGTCGTACGCGCTCAACAATCTTGGCACGCTGGCGCGTAGCGAAGGGCAGGCCAACACGGCGATCGGCTTGTTCGCCCGCTCGATCGCGCTCAAACGCCAAGTATTGGCGCGTACCCCAGACAACGCGTCCGTGCGCTATGAGCTTGTCGACAGCCTTTCCTGGCTGAGTCTGGCGCAGGAAACCCAGGGCCTGCTGGCACCGGCCGAACAGGGCTATCGCGAACAGATCGAAACACTGCGCCTGCTAGTGCAGCACGATCCCGATGCCAACGCCTGGCGACGGCGCATGGCCACCTCGTTGGTGCGCACCTCCAATCTGGCGCTGGCACGCGGTCACCTGGCGCAGGCGCAAGCCGACGCGCAAGCCAGCGTGGGGATGCTGGAACCACTGGTCGCGCAACAGCCGGACAACCGCACCTGGCGCCGCGATCTGGCGCATGCCTATGCGCAGGCCGGCTGGGTGGCCGCGCTGGACGGGCACGCCGCTGCTGCCACACGCCAACTCACCCAGGCGCGGCAAACGCTGGCAGGCGTGCTGGCGCACCAGCCGCTGCCGGAATGGGAATGGCTGGACGCTATCATCGCACTGCGCTTGAATCGGGTGCAGGGACTGCACGGCGACCGTCAGACGGCCAGTCTGGCGGCGATCGTGGCGCGGCTGGATGCCTTGCATCAGGCCAAACCGGCCGACCTGATCGGCGTGTCGGCGCTGGCGACTGCATTGGTCTGGTATGGCGAACAGCTGGACGCCAGCGGCGATCACGTCGGTGCACGCGCCGCCTGGCAACGTGCCGTGGCAGTGCTCGGCGCCGATATCGGCAATAGTCGCGACAAGACCTTGCTCGACCCCTGGATTCGCGCACAGATTCATCTGGGTCGGCGCGCTGCCGTGACGCAACAGCTCGGATGGCTGTATCAAGCGGGCTACCGCCACCCGGGATTCGTTTCCCTCTATGCCCCGCTCTTCAAGGAATCACCAACGTCATGACCGATCCCAAGATCATCCCCATCACACTGACCGTGGCGCACGTTGAGTTCGGCGGCAATACCGGCAGGGGCGCCTACTTCTACAGCTTCTCGCCGGACCTGCTCATCTGTGGCAAAGGCGAACAGGGCGTGACCCTGCGCTACGCGTTCTGCAAATCGGTGCCCCACCGCTTCAAGATCATCAGCCTGCTGAATTCCGATTCGACGGGGCAGATCGGCCCGGCGGAAATTGCCTCCGACGGCAGTTGGGTGCAGGTGGTCAATGCCAATAAAGACCGGACACTGATCTTTTTCAGCGTGGTGGTGAAAGATACCCACACCGGCACGCATTTCAGCTGCGACCCCCAGGTCGGCAACGATCCGGAAATTTCGCCGACCGAATTCGGGCGTCACTGATCCTTGGGTCCATCTCCGTCCGACGGTTCGCCGCCGGACGGGAGCCGCCGCGCGATCGAGCGATGGCTCAGTTGCACACAATAAGAGACCCGGCCGCCGCGGACCTCCTGCGCGATGCGCCTGCATGCAGGTGCTCAGTTGGTGTCCCGAACGTAGGTATCGATTGCCTTGGGCGTCAGGGCAATCACGCGACCTGCAGGAAAACTGGATATCACATAGTTGTCTGGCGCATCGCTTTCGAAAGGCACGTCGAACGTGGACGCTAGAGTGCGCGCCCACCCTTCCGGGTAGGTGCTGCCGCTGACATGGACAACACTCATCGAAGGCCAATGCACTTGGCGTTTTGTCTGCGGATCCGTCAGGGTAATCCCCCCGCCCATTAGCAGACGCCAGAAGTGGAATTTTCTCGTACCCTTTCCCGAGGAGGTTCCATGAAGAAGTCCCGCTTTACCGACAGCCAGATCATCGCCGTGCTCAAGCAGGCCCAGGCCGGTGCGCCCGTGCCGGAGCTGTGCCGCGAGCACGGCATCAGCTCGGCCACGTTCTACAAGTGGCGTAGCAAGTTCGGCGGCATGGACGTGTCCATGGTCGCACGCATGAAGGAGTTGGAGGAGGAGAACCGCCGGCTCAAGAAGATGTACGCCGAGGCGCAGCTCAGTACCGACCTGCTGAAGGAAGCGCTCGCAAAAAAATGGTGAGGCCATCTCAGCGACGCGAGATGGCCCAATCGGCAGTCACGAGCGGGCGCACGAACATCCGCCACGCCTGCCAGACCTTCGCGGTGAGCCAGACCTGCTTCCGCTACCAGGCCAAGGCCAGCGAGCAGAACGCCCGGATCGCCGACTGGCTGGTCCGCCTGACGACCGCCCATCGCGACTGGGGCTTTGGCCTGTGCTACCTGTACCTGCGCAACGTGAAGGGCTTTGGCTGGAATCACAAGCGGGTCTACCGGATCTACCGCGAGCTGGAGTTGAACCTGCGGATCAAGCCGAAGAAGCGGCTGGTGCGTGAGCGGCCCGAGCCTCTGGCGGTGCCGGAGGCCATCAACCAGGTCTGGTCGATGGACTTCATGCACGACCAGTTGGCCGACGGCCGCAGCTTCCGGCTGTTCAATGTGCTCGACGACTTCAATCGCGAGGGGCTGGGGATCGAGGTGGATCTGTCGCTGCCGTCAGCCCGGGTGATCCGATCGCTGGAGCAGATCATCGAGTGGCGCGGCAAGCCCGCCGTGATCCGCTGCGACAACGGCCCTGAATACATCAGTGGCGCGTTGCTGTCCTGGGCACAGCGGCTTGGCATCCGGGTCGAGCACATCCAGCCGGGCAAGCCACAGCAGAACGCCTACGTTGAACGCTACAACCGCACCATCCGCTACGCCTGGCTCGCCCGCACCCTGTTCGACACCATCGACCAGGTGCAGGACAAAGCCACCCGCTGGCTATGGACGTACAACCACGAGCGCCCGAATATGGCGCTCGGCGGCATCACGCCTGCCATGAAGTTGGCGATGGCCGCTTAGCTCCACTTCTGGCGACCGCTAGAAGTGGGGGGGTTACCTCAGGTCGGCCTGGCCGATCAGCACCCGACGCGATTGGAGAGGACGTGTTTTGGCACGTGCTGCCGGCTGCAGCTTGAAGCTATAGGTTCCGCTTTCAGGGTAATGCAGCTCGATGATCGATGCCGGCGAGGCAACGGTGACTTGAAATTCTTTCTCGTACCCGGCTTTGGTTGACCTGGCGCCCTCAAGCAGGCGCCACTGGTGATCGGCAATCGGACGCGCCGATACGATGACCGCGCCCCCTTGTTCCAGTATCGGCGCGTCGAGGGTCACGATCAGTCGCGACGATAACCTCGGCTGCTTTGCACAGCCGGTGGCGGCCATGAGCAAACATGCGATAGCCAAAACGGCGCAGCCAATCCGATACCTGCCCATCGTGTCACTTCCTCAACGCTGCACACCAGCATGGCCGCTCCATGCGGCCTTGCGTCTTTATACGTCCCTTCGCATCGACCGTGTTGCTGCGCGTCTAGCGCGTGTCGCCCGATCCTGCAGGATGACGGCGTGCTGCTGCCAGCCCGCGGCATCGATCTGGCGCCGCATGCACTGCGTGGCTCCTGCTCCTTGCCGCCGCTGCGGGCGTGGTGCATCCCAGGTAACCCTAGGAGCGTGGCTAGATGTCGGCCAACCTGCGCAGACGCTCGTCGCGCTCGGTTCCGTTGCTGAAAGCCGGCTTGATCTGGCCACGGCTCGACCACGTGCCGGCCGTGCCCGTGCCGATGCCCGCGCATTCAGGGTCATCGGTTTGGCCGACCTGGCGTGGGCGACTCGCCAGACCTTGCCGGCAACCTTCTCCATCGAAGCGCCTGATCAGTCGATCACAGGCATGGGCAGCAGTTCCCTGCACTGCCGACGCGCATCCCACGACGACCCGCATGTCGCGTTCGGCGACCGTTTGGATCGGCAGGGCTGCGCGGGGCCAACTGACCGGCAATTCGGCCTGGGTCGACGCCCCCCAGGCGCTGGTGAACAGCACGACGATCAACACGAACCACGACCGGACCAGGCGCATGACGGACTCCGCAGCAGACCGGAGCGCGGCGCGTCCCCGGGCGGCGTCGCTGGCCGCCGGATCACCCTTCATGCGCGGCCCCGCGCCAGACCTGACGGCAACCTTACGGTTGCTGGCCGACGCTGGCGGTTGCCCATAAACCCTTATGGAACAGTCACATAGAAATGCAGGCCTGAACGAGCTCGGCACTAGGGACAGCGTGTGGGCGGGGCGAAACGGCAGCAAGTGGTATCGGCCGTCCCCTCACCCCAACCCCTCTCCCGAGGGGGCGAGGGGCTTGCGTCGTGTCGGGTAGCAAGCGAACTTCGGCCCTTCTACCGCGGGACAAGGTGGCGCGTAGTTGCAGGATGACGGTGCAAGGCTGCGCACTGTTCTGGGATGCAAGGCGGGATCGGCCGGTGAGGCCGACTGCAAGTTAAGGCCACGGCTGAGCTTGTCCGAGGTGGCTGTCTTCCGCCGTACCCTCACCCCAACCCCTCTCCCGGAGGGAGAGGGGCTTAGGTTCTCTTTAGCTCTAGGGCTTTCCGATCCGGTCCCCACCTGCCCGCTTTTCCGAATCCCAAATCCCGATTCCCATTCCCCATTCCCGATTCCCCGCCCTCAAATCACCCGCAACGTGATCGCCTTCAACACCGCCCGGGTGCGGTCGCGGGTGCCCAGCTTTTCCAGGATGGTGGAGACGTAGTTCTTCACCGTGCCTTCGGCCAGGAACAGGGTGCGGGCGATTTCCTTGTTCGAATAGCCGCCGGCCAGCAGGCGCAGGATCGCCACCTCGCGTTCGTTGAAGGTCTCCCGCGGGGCCTGCTGGTCGCGGAACTGGTAGCGGGCGCGCACCGGGTCGGTGCTGACCGGCTGCAGCAGGGTGTCGCCTGCGGCAACGCGCTCGATCGCCTCGCGCAGGTCTTCCGGGGCGGCGTCCTTGAGCAGGAAGCCCTGCGCGCCGGCCTCGCTGGCGCGTAGCAGCAGGTCGCTGTCGTCGAAGGTGGTGAGCAGCAGCACGGGGGTGCGGTCGCCGCGGGCGCGCAGCTGCTCCAGTGCCTGGATGCCGTCCAGGCCGGGCATGCGGATGTCGCTGAGCACCACGTCCACCGTATGGATGGCCAGCGCATCCAGCAGGCCCTGGCCGTCGTCGGCCTCGCACACCACCTCCACGCCCTGCTGCTGCAACAACGCGCGCAGGCCGGCGCGCACCAGGATCTGGTCGTCGGCCAGGGCAATACGACGTGAACTCATACCGGTAGTCTCGCAATCAGGTGCATGCCGCCCGTGGGTGTGCGGCCAAGGTCCAGCTGGCCGTGCAATGCGGCCAGGCGTTCGCGCATGCCGGTAATGCCGTTGCCTTCGCGGATGCGCTCGGCGCGGCGGCCATCGTCGCAGATGTCCACGTGCAACTGTGCGCCTTCGCAATGCAGGTGCACGGCCACTTCATCGGCGTCGGCATGCCGCACGGCATTGGTCAGCGCTTCCTGCACCAGCCGCAGCAGCAGCTCGGCCACGCGCGCATCGGTGACACGCACGTCGGCATCGATCTGCAGGCGCAGCGTCGGGCGCGGGAACGGGGCGGCCAGCGCGCGCAAGGCGGTCTGCAGGTCCAGGCCCTGGTCGTCGCGCAGCGATTGCACCACGTTGCGGATGTCCGACAGCAGTTCGGCCGATAACTGCTCCACCACCGCCACCTCGTCGCGCTGCGCCAGGGCCGGGTCGGCGCTGAGCAGGCGCAGGTTGATGCGCATGGCGGTGAGCTTGTGCCCGGCCACATCGTGCAACTCGCGCGCCAGCCGCAAACGCTCGGCATCGCGCGCACTGTCGGCCAGCAGCGCGCGGGTGGCCAGCAGATCGGCGTTGACGTAGGCCAAGGTGTCGCGCGCCCGCTCGGCACTGCGGGCGTAATGCGCGGTGAGTGCGGCAAAGGCCTGGAAGCCGGCATAGATGCTCACGATCAACAAGGCCCGATCGAAGCCGGCGTGCACTAGCACCGCGTACATGCCCGCGTTCAACACCAGCGCCAGCAGCAGCACGCGCAACGGCGGCCAGGTCATGCCCGCCTGCGCCACCAGCATCACCAGCAGGACCGGCGCGGTGCCGGCACGCGGCTCCATCCAGACCAGCAGCAATGCCAACGCCGCCTGCAGCAGGGTGGCCACCGTGCGCAATGCATGCGTTTGCGGCAACACGGTGTGCACGACGAACAATGCGGTAAAGCCGGCCAGCGCGCCCCAGCGCCAGGCACCGTAGGCAGACGCATCGGGCATGAACGACAGCGCGACCGCGGCAATGGTGAACGCAGCGGCCAGGCGCAGGGGGTGCAACAGGTGGCGGAAGGAAGAGTTCATGCGGCGATGCTGACCGCCATGCAGGCGCTCGGCAATGGTGCGCAGGCAGAAGGTGACTTCTGGCAGGTGGGATCGATGACCTGCGGCCCCTGGCATGGGTGCAGTGCGCGCGCAGACTGGCCTCATCCACTCACCGCGTTGCCAAGGAGTCACACCATGTCCGCTTCCAGTCTGTTCATCGCGCTCAATCTGGTCTGGGGTGGCTATGAGCTGCTGCTCAGCCGCCGTCGCCGCGCCGGCGATGGTGGCGCGCACGATCAAGGCACCCTGAAATACCTGTGGCGCGTGTTGTCTGCGGCGGTGGCCGTTGCAGTGATGCTGGCCTACAGCGGCCTGGCGCACTGGCCGCTGGGTTGGGCGGGGCCGCTGCAGTGGGCCGGCTGCGCCTTGATCGGCAGCGGGCTGGCGTTGCGCGTGTGGGCCATCCAGGTGCTGGCGCGCTGGTTCACGGTGGACGTGACCATCCAGCCCGATCACCAGTTGGTGCGTCGCGGCCCGTATCGCTGGCTGCGGCACCCGTCGTACACCGGCGCGCTGCTGGCGTTTTACGGGCTGGCGCTGGGCATGGGCAATGCGTTGTCGGTGATGGCGATCGTGGTGCCGGTGACCTGGGTCTTCCTGTACCGCATTCGCATCGAAGAGGCCGCGTTGCAGCGCGCCTTCCCGGTGGCTTACCCGGCGTATGCGAAGCAGAGCCGGCGCCTGCTGCCGCTGGTGTGGTGACGGCGCAGACAGCAGCGGCGTCGCGCATGGATGCCAGGCAGTGCTTCGTCTGCTTGCACCCAGGTTCGGCCCACACGACATGCAACCTGGCGTGCTGCTGCAAGTATGGGCGACCCCTCACGGTCCGATCTGCGACGGCCGCCAGCGCAGCAAGGTGGATACGCTGCGTACGATCGGTCCCACCGCGTCGCATCCCTATCGTTGCCAGGAGAGTTGCATGCTCGCCCGTCCCTATACCGTTGTTGCGCTCGCATGGCTGCTCGGCAGCGCCGGCGTGCACGCCGCCGACCTGAACGTGGACGTCAGCGGCTTGCGTTCGCAACAAGGCAAGCTGCGCATCGCGGTGATCGCCTCGGCCGCACAGCTGGACAGTGCACAGCCGCCGGTGCAGGCGCAGACGCTGCCGATCACCAGCAGCACACCGCACATCCAGTTCAAGAATCTTCCGCCCGGCCGTTATGCCGTGATGATCAATCACGACGAAAACGCCAACGGCAAGCTGGACACCAACCTGATCGGCATGCCGGTGGAAGGATATGGCTTCAGCAACAACCCCACCGGCATGCGCAAGCCTGGCTTGGACGAGATCGTCTTCGACCTGCCGGCCAGCGGGAAGCGCATCAGCGTGCAAATGCGCTGACACCGGCACGCGATAGGAGCGCTGCCATGCACCGTCGTCGCTTTCTGCAATCCCTGTTGGCCGCTGGCGGCAGCGCTGCGCTCGGCAGCTGGATGTTACGCAGTCTGCCTGCACACGCCGCAGAAGCGGCAGCGTTTCATACACAGTTGCAGCGCACACCGTGGCTGCTGGGCTGGCGCAGCGTGACCAGCCCCACCTTCGGGCCGACCACCACGGCAGTGCAGGGCAAGCTTCCCGAAGGATTGGCAGGCAGCCTGTATCGCAATGGCCCTGCCTGGACCGAGCGCGCCGGGTTCCGCTACGAACACTGGTTCGATGGCGATGGCATGGTGCATCGCTGGCAGCTGGGCGGCACCCAGGTGCAGCACGTCGGGCCCATGGTGGCGACGCATAAATTCACCCAGGAACAGCAGGCCGGACGTTTTCTGTATCGCGCCGCTGGCACCTCCGTGCCCGACATGCAGCCGGTCCGCAATAACGACGACGTCAACACCGCCAATACCTCGGTGGCGATGCTCAATGGCCGGTTGTTCGCGATATGGGAAGCGGGATCGGCGATTGAGCTGGATCCGGATGCGTTGCACACGCTCGGCCCGGTGACCTGGCGCGACGATCTGGCTGCGATGCCGTTTTCCGCACACCCATTGATCGACCGCGACGGCAGCGCATGGAACTTCGGCTCAATCAATGCGGCAGGCGCCAGCGGCGTGGTGCTCTGGCACCTGGGCGCAGATGCCACGTTGCGTCACGTGCAGCTGCTGCACACCGACGCCCCCGGCTATATGCACAGCTTTGCCATGACAGATCGGCATTTGATTCTGGTCATGGCGCCGTACCGCCGGCTGGACGGCGAGGGCGCGTTCTTCGAAAGACTGCGCTTTACGCCCGAAGCGCCATCGCGGATTGCGGTGGTGCCCAAGGATGCGTTGGACCAACCACGCTGGTTTGAAGCCGACTTTGCGGTGGCATACCACTTTGCCGACGCCTATGCGCATCGCGACCGCATCGTGGTGCGCGCCATCGTGTACGACGATCCGGAGCAGGCGCGCTCGCCAATGCGTGCGGCCATGCACGGCGACCCGGCGGCCGCACCATCACAGGTGCAACTGCGCAGCCTGCATCTGGACCTGAGCAACGGCCGCGCGCACTGGCAGCCGCATCCGGTGGATAATCTGGAATTGCCGTTGTACGACCGCCGCACCCCGACCACCACCGGCGCACGCCTGTATGCGCCATGCATCGATGGGCCCGACAACTCGCCGTTCCTCAATGCCGTGGCCGGCTATGACCTGGAACGCGACCGCCGCCAGGTGCATCGCTACGGGCCGGACGTGCTGGCCGAGGAACATGTGTTCGTCCCCAGGCCCGGCAGCGACCGCCCAGACGATGGCTGGTTGGTCGGCACCGTGCTGGACACCCGCCGCGGCCGCACCGGGCTGATGGTGCTGGACGCACGACATATCGATGCCGGGCCGGTGGCCCAGGCATGGCTTCCGTACGCGCTACCGCTAGGGTTTCACGGGCATTTTGCGCCCGCCTAGGCGGGCGCACAGCAACGGGCATGGCACTGCGTCGAGCCACATCCAGACCTAGAGTGCCGACTCGCTGCCCCGGTGCCGTGCCGTCTTGGATGGATCGTCTTACACTCGGCCGCTCCCCGCCGCTGCCGTCCCCTCTTCGATGATCATTTCCGCCGCTTCCGACTACCGCGCCGCTGCGCAAGCACGCCTGCCGCCCTTCCTGTTCCATTACATCGATGGCGGCGCGTATGCCGAGCACACCTTGCGGCGCAATGTCTCGGACCTGGCCGATGTAGCGCTGCGCCAGCGGGTGCTGCGCAATATGTCGGATCTGCGCCTGAGCACCGAGCTGTTCGGCGAAACCCTGGCGATGCCGGTGGCATTGGCGCCGGTCGGCCTCACCGGCATGTATGCACGCCGCGGCGAAGTGCAGGCCGCGCGTGCGGCGGCCGCGCGCGGCATTCCCTTCACCCTGTCCACGGTGTCGGTGTGCCCGATCGAAGAAGTGGCGCCGGCCATCGAACGGCCGATGTGGTTCCAGCTCTATGTGCTCAAGGACCGTGGCTTCATGCGCAATGCGCTGGAACGGGCCAAGGCCGCGGGCGTGACCACGCTGGTGTTCACCGTGGACATGCCCACGCCGGGCGCGCGCTACCGCGATGCGCACTCGGGCATGAGCGGGCCCAATGCCTCGCTGCGGCGCATGCTGCAGGCAGTGACGCATCCGCGCTGGGCGTGGGACGTGGGCTTGCTCGGCAGGCCGCACGATCTGGGCAACATCTCCGCCTACCGCGGCAGCCCCACCGGCCTGCAGGATTACATCGGCTGGCTGGGCGCCAACTTCGACCCGTCCATTGCCTGGAAAGACCTGGAATGGATCCGCGAATTCTGGACCGGGCCGATGGTGATCAAGGGCATCCTGGACCCGGAGGACGCGCGCGATGCGGTGCGCTTCGGCGCCGACGGCATCGTGGTCTCCAACCACGGCGGCCGTCAGCTCGACGGCGTGCTGTCCAGCGCACGCGCGCTGCCGGCCATTGCCGACGCGGTAAAGGGCGAACTGAAGATTCTGGCCGATTCGGGCATCCGCAGCGGGCTGGATGTGGTGCGCATGCTCGCGCTCGGTGCCGATGCGGTATTGCTGGGCCGCGCGTTCGTCTACGCGCTGGCGGCCGCCGGGCAGGCCGGCGTGGAAAACCTGCTGACCCTGATCGAAAAGGAAATGCGCGTGGCGATGACGCTGACCGGCACGCATTCCATCGCCGAGATCAGCGCCGACGCGTTGAGCCGGGTGACGCGCGAGCGGGCCGATGCGATCTCGCCTTGACGCCGCAAGACCGTCGCGCGTGATCGAGCGCTGTGAGCGGCCCGCCAGGCAGCGGACCGAAAGTGCCTCACCGTTTGCCGTGAAGCGCGCGCCGATAGGCGGGCATGCCGCCCGTACCGTCCGTGCTGCGCCCCCGCCTACCCCGCCTTGCGCCTGGGCGCGGCCGTCTTGGCGGCAGTCTTCTTGGCCGCCTTGCCTGCGGTCTTCCTGACGGCTTTCTTCGCCGCTTTCTTGGTCGCCGCTTTCTTTGCAGGTGCGCTTGCCGTTTCGGCCGTGCTGGATTTCTTGGCTGGCGTGCGCGTATTGGCCTGCAGGCTCTTCTGCAGCAACGACATGAAGTCCACCACGTTGGTGGTGGCGTCTTCGTGCTGAGGGGGTTCCACGTCCACGGTGGTCGTGCCGCCCTTTTCCTGGATGCGCTTGCGCAAGATCTTTTCCAGCTTGCCGCGGAATTCGTCCTGGTAATCCTCCGGCTGCCAGGTGCCGGACATCGACTCGATCAGCTGCTTTGCCATCTCCTGTTCCTTGGGCGTGATGCGGTACTCGCCCACCGCACCGGCCGGCAGCTTGAAGTCCTGCGGGTCCACCACCTCCTGCTGATAACGCAGCAACAACAGGATCAATGCATCGCCCTGCGGCATCACCGCCGCCAGATACTCGCGGGTGCGGATCACCACCTTGGCAATGCCTACCTTGCCGGTGTCGCGCAAGGTTTCGCGCAACAGCACGTACCCCTTTTCGGCCTTCTTGCCCGGCACCAGGATGTAGGGCTTTTCGAAATAGCGTGGGTCGATGTCGGCTGCATCGACGAAGGTTTCCACCTCGACCGTTTCATGGCTTTCCGGCGCCGCAGAGCGGATATCCTGTTCTTCGACGATGACGTAGCTGCCCTTGTCGTATTCGAATGCCTTGACGATCTCCTTCCACGGCACCTCATCGCCGGTGTCGGCATTGACGCGTTCGAAGCGGATCGGTTTTTTGTCGCGCGAATCCAGCATCCGGAAATGCAGATCCACCTTGCGCTCGCCCGACATCAACGACACCGGCACGTTGAGCAAGCCGAAGGAAAGGGTGCCGGTCCAGATCGGTCGGGCCATCAGTGCGCTGCTCCATGAATTGCGGCTTCGGGAATGTGGTCCAGGGCCAGCCAGGCATCTTCGACAATGTCGCGCACATGCAGCCAGTCCAGTCGCGAGGCTCCACGCATGCTGTCCCACTGCGCAGCCAGGGCCTGCTCGCAATCGATATCGGCCCCGCGCGGCCAATCGGCAGCGTGGGTGATCCGCGCAAACGCATAGGCCGGCGATAAATCGCGCCAGGTGGGCCCGCCACGCCGGCGGCGGCGCTGGTAGTCGGCCAGGCTGTAGCAATGGAAATCCTGCGCCACGCCAGCCGTATCCGGCATGCGTGACTTGCGCGGCGCGCGCCTAGGCGGAGCGGGCTCGACATGGGCACTGAACAGGCGACGGTCGGGACGGCGATCCTGGGGGCGCATGGGCGGCTCCACGGTGCGGCATGGGGGCTGACATCAGTAACGCCGCTGCCGTGAGCCATGCGTGAGAAATTCGCTTGCATTGCGCGATTTGCGTGCCCTTCACCGCAGGCGCGGTGAACTGCTCGCCCATCTTGCTGTCAGGAGTCCACCATGTCCCGCGACCCGTTACGCGACCAACCCACCCAGCCGGGCGAACAACACGGCAAGCGCGACGCCGAACACTATGAAGACCGCGGCGCCGGCGATGCGCCCGGGCGCCTGATTCCTGCCGATGACCAGACGCCGGCCAAGAAGCCGGGAAGCGCGCCATCGACGGGGACCGATGACTGAAGAGGTGTTCCTGGCGGGTCTCTGGCTGACTGCGTGGGTTGAAACACAAACCAACCTGCACCAGGCCGATTCGTGATCACGGGGCAAATCTCACCGCGTCGCTTACGCCCGGCCGGCCTGCTGCAACCGTGCGAATTCATCATCGTCAAACAGCCGCGACCGCACCAGGAAGCGCACCCCCTCCCCATTTTCCAGCGAAAACATGCCACCGCGCCCCGGCACCACATCGATGATGAGCTGGGTGTGCTTCCAGTATTCGAATTGCGGCGCGCTGATGTAGAACGGCGCGCCGCCAATCTCGCCCAGCAAGACGTCGCGGTCGCCGACGATGAATTCGCCGACCGCAAAACACATTGGCGAAGACCCATCGCAACAGCCGCCGGATTGGTGGAACAACACATCGCCATGCTGGGCACGCAGCTTGTCGATCAGCTGCAGTGCCGCCAGCGTGGCCGTTACCTGCGCCGGCAGCTCAGTGCGCGTGGTGCTGTCTTGCATCGGCCAACTCCCGCGGCCGCTCCGGCCGCCTTGTCGAGCACCATACCCTGCCGCTGTGTGCGGGCGTGCATGCACGCGGACACCGTGTGCATGCCCTTGCATCGATGTGCAACAGAACAAGCCCGGCTGGCCTTCGTGTGCGCAAACATCGAGGCGATCAGCCACGCAGCTGCCGTTAGAAAAACCCCAGCGCCTTCGGCGAATAGCTCACCAACAGGTTCTTGGTTTGTTGATAGTGGTCGAGCATCATCTTGTGATTTTCGCGGCCGATGCCCGACTGCTTGTACCCGCCAAATGCAGCATGCGCCGGGTAGGCGTGATAGCAGTTGGTCCACACGCGGCCAGCCTGGATCGCGCGGCCCATCCGATACAGGCGCGAAGCGTCGCGACTCCAGAGGCCGGCACCCAGGCCGTATAGCGTGTCGTTGGCGATCGCCAGCGCGTCGGCTTCGTCCTTGAAGGTAGTGACCGAGACCACCGGGCCGAAGATCTCCTCCTGGAACACGCGCATCTTGTTGTGCCCCTTGAACACCGTGGGCTTGACGTAAAAGCCCTCGGCCAGGTCGCCTTCGAGCGTGTTGCGCTCGCCGCCGATCAGCACTTGCGCACCTTCCTGCTTGCCGATATCGATGTAGGAGAGAATTTTTTCCAGCTGCTCACTGGACGCCTGCGCACCGACCATGGTGTTGGGATCGAGCGGATTGCCCTGCTTGATCGCCGCCACGCGCGCAAGCGCCTTTTCCATGAAGCTGTCGTAGATGGATTCCTGGATCAGCGCGCGCGACGGGCAGGTACACACTTCGCCTTGATTGAAGGCGAACAGCACGAAGCCTTCCACCGCCTTGTCGAGAAAATCGTCGTCTTCGGCCATCACATCGGCGAAGAAGATGTTGGGCGATTTGCCACCCAGCTCCAGCGTCACCGGAATCAGGTTCTGGCTGGCGTACTGCATGATCAGCCGGCCGGTGGTGGTTTCGCCGGTGAACGCAATCTTGGCGATGCGCGGGTTGCTGGCCAGCGGCTTGCCGGCCTCCAGGCCGAAGCCGTTGACCACGTTCAACACGCCAGGCGGCAGCAGGTCGCCGATGAGTTCCATCAACACCAAAATCGAAGCCGGCGTCTGCTCTGCCGGCTTCATCACCACGCAGTTGCCGGCGGCAAGCGCCGGCGCGAGTTTCCAGCACGCCATCAGCAGCGGGAAATTCCACGGAATGATCTGCCCCACCACGCCCAACGGTTCGTGGAAGTGATACGCGATGGTGTCGCTGTCGATCTCGGAAATACCGCCTTCCTGCGCGCGGATGGCACCGGCGAAATAGCGGAAGTGGTCCACGCACAATGGCACGTCGGCATTGAGCGTTTCGCGCACCGGCTTGCCGTTGTCCCACGTCTCGGCGTACGCGAGCAGTTCGAGATTCTGTTCGATGCGGTCGGCGATCTTGAGCAATACGTTAGAGCGCTCGGTGGTGGAGGTCTTGCCCCACGCGTCCTTGGCCGCGTGCGCAGCATCCAGCGCCGCTTCGATATCCGGAGCGGTGGAGCGCGCGATCGAGGTAAAGACCTTGCCGTTGATCGGCGTGGTGTTGTCGAAATACTGACCACCCTTCGGTGCGACCCACTTGCCGCCGATGAAGTTGTCGTAGCGCGGTTTGAAGATCGACTGCGGATCGGTGTTGAGCGGCTTGGTGGCAGGTTGCGCGTTCATCGTGATCTCCTGGCAAGTGGTCCGATGCGAACGTGTATACCCGCGCAAGTGCTAGCGCAATGTCATGTGCGATGCTGTTGCGCTGCGTCATCGTGGAACCGGGATTGACCCTGCCATTCCCGCGAAAAATACGCTGCAGCGCGTCATCGGCCTGACGCCGATGGCACTGCAGCAGAATGGCGTATGCCGCGCCGTTTCGTCCGGCCGCCGGCTTGCGGCATCTGTCGCAACGCAGGTTCGCCAGTGAGGCACTGACACACTGAGCATCGGCGAGGAGAGCAAGGCGTGTAGCGCACGCGGCAAGCACGTCGATTCAATCAAGGAACGCGGGCGGTGACACGACTGCCAGGCTTGTGCATTCACCGAGCTGACGCTGCCAACCGCGCTAAGGTTTACCAGTTACCGTCACACCGTGCTCTGCTGCCGTGCCGATGGCCATGGATTGCTCTGGTGGCACTTGGCAGTCGGTTGCCGTCTGTAGCCGGTAAGAGCGCAGCTGCCATGCGGCACTCCGACCGGACTGCTCCCAGGAATAGATCCAGCGATGGCGTTGGCCGGCAGTACAGGCGTCGATCGTGATTTCGTCGCGCGTCTGGCCGCGTGCGGGCAGCGGCGCGGCGTTGCTGATGTTATCGGCGCGCGTATTCAACGGACGATCGAAGATGGCGGTGCTGATGCGCACCGCGCCCAGCGCTGCGGCATCGGCCGGCGGCGGCGTTTGCCCGGGCTGCGTCCCCAGCCTGGATTGCTGCTGCAACCACGCGTGGATTTGTGCAATGGCTGGAGTGCCGGCCGGATAGTCGCGCACGATGCGCATGTCCACGTGGTTTGCCCACGCGGCGTTGCAGACCAGCAGGCCGGCCGCCATCGCCGCCAAGTCGACCGTTCGCTTGCAGACCATCATCGTCGCGCTCCATGCCGTGAATGCGTGGCAGAGGCTAGCATGCCGATCTGACGGTGCCTGGCTCTGCGCCGACTTGCTCGGACTCGCGCAGGAGGCTGTCTACCAGAGCGCAACGCGCTGCGAGCACGCACAGGCAGCAGCGCAACCTTCAGTCTCGCCATCGGCTAGTCCCATCGGCACCGCGCAATAGCGCACTGGCCGGCCGCGGTACTTCCTCTCGCACGCCATTGACGCACTGCCGCAAGCACGCGCTTGCCGTCGGTCGCGCTGCTGTCGCGTGCAGCGTAGTCATGTGGCCGGGCTTGAACTTGGGCCGCCGACGTTGCGCAGGCGGCATGCTGGCCTGCCAGCACGGCGGCACGCTCGGTGGCGTCCAACAGCAGCAGGATCGAAAAGCCGGCAGCCGAGATCGCGCAGTTGATATCCAGCCAAGAGCGATCGCCCTCGGAGAGAAGAAACCAGTCGGCAGGGGCGTGGTCGATCACGATCATGCTGGTGCGGTATGGCGTGGGGAACGGTCTGACCGGGACAGCCTCGTCGCGCCCGGGGGCGCTCCCACAAGGCCACGGTGCGTGGTGGTGTGCGGTGCGTGGAATGTTTCTCAGCCGCCAAAATCCCACTGCAATCCCACCGTGTAGGTGCGGTCCGGGCCGGGCTCGTAGTAGCGGCCGTTGCCATCGTTGACGATGACCGAGCCCACGTACTGCCGGTCCAGCACATTGTCGATGCGTGCGAAGGCGCGCAATGCGCCCTGCGTGGTGGTCCAGCGCCGGGAGGCTTCCAGGTTCACCAAGGCGTAGCCGGGTGCACGTTCGGTGGCCAGGTCGTTGACCACGGTGGCGCCGGAGGCCACCGATTCGGCAGCCAACTGCCATTGCGCCGGCTGCCATTGCCAGCGCGCAAACAGCTGCTGGCGTGGCACGCCCGGCAGGCGCGAACCACTGGCCACCAGTGCGGTGGGCGTGGCGCAGCCGCTGCTGGCACAGGTCAGGTAGCCGTCGCGCACGGTGGCATCGACGAAGGTATAGGCCAGCTGCAGCTGCTGGGCGGCACCGATCGGCTGTTGCCAGCTGAGCTCCGCGCCCTGGCGCCGAGTGGCGCCGATGTTGCGATAGGTGCTGCGCCCGTTGGTATTGCTGGCCACCGCCAGCTCGTCGTCGGTGTCGGCGCGGAAGACCGCAAATTCCAGCGCCGCGCCGCTTTGCGCGCGCCACTTGCTGCCCACTTCGTAGTTGCGGCTGGTGGCCGCGCCCAGGTCCAGCGCCAGGCCGGCGCCGCCATCGCTGCGGTACCCCAGTTCGTTGAAGGTGGGCGTTTCGAAACCGCGCCCGACCGACGCGTAAAACCGCAGATCCTCGTCGGCGCGGAACACGATGCCGGCCACCGGCGTGGTCGCGGAATAGTTGCGCTTGCCGCTGTCGTCGGGATTGCGGCCCACGATGTAGTGGTCGTCCGATTCGAAGCGCACATCGCTATGGCGCACGCCCAGCAGCGCCGACCAGCGCTCGCTCCACTGCCACCACAGCTGCGCGAACTGGTCCACGTTCTGGACCTCATCGCGCTGGTTGCGGCGCAATGCGCCCTTGATGCCGAGTGTGTCGCCGACGAAATTCTCGTAACCGGTGCGGTGCTGGCGCTGGCGGTCGATATTGGTGCCCACGGTCAGCTGCAGCGGCCGGCCCAGCGCTTCGCCCTGCCAGGCCCAGCGCGCATCGGCACCTTCGTAATTGCTGTCCAGATCGATCACCCCGCCCGAATGCAGCGGGTTGCGCTGCACCGCCACCGGAATGGCCAGGAATTGCTCCACGCTGCGCTGGCCGCCATAGGCCATCAGGCGCAGCGTCTGTTTATCCAATTGCTGGGTGAAAATGGCGCCTGCCTGCGACTGGCGCACCGACTTGCGGGTATCGAACTGGGTGGCCACCGACGTGGCCTGTGCCGGGTCGGCAGTGAACTGGGCGCGGGTCAGACCGAGCGGGTCCTGGGCATCGGGTGCGTCCAGATAGTTGAGCACCAGGTCCAGCCGGCGGCCCTCGGCCAGATCGAAGCCGAGCTTGGCGTTGACCGAGTCGCGCCTGGCGCGGCTATGCGCACGGAAGCCATCGGTGTCGAAACGATTGGCCGCCACGTTGTAGTGCACCGCGCCCTGCTGGCCGAGCAATTGCGCACCGACGTTGACGGTGGCGTTGCTGCCATAGGTGGCGCGCAGACGCCACGGGTCGTCCGGCTGGCCATCGGCGCTCCACAGCTGCAGCACGCCGCCGGAGGAGTTGCCGTACAACGCCGAAAACGGACCGCGCAGCACTTCCACCCGCTCGGCGCCCAGCACGTTGAAGTGCGACAGCTGGCCCTGGCCGTCAGGCATGCTGGCCGGGATGCCGTCCACCAACAGCCGCACGCCGCGCACGCCGAAGGTGGAGCGCGCGCCGAAGCCGCGGATCGACAGCTGGGTGTCCTGCGCGTAGTTCTGGCGGTCGCGCGCCACTAGGCCGGGGATGCCGTCCAGCAGCTCGGACACCTGCGCGCCACGGCGGTTGTCGTCATCGGCCGCCACCACGGTGAACGAGGCCGGCAGGTCGAAGTCGTCCACCCCGCGCACGCGCGCTGCGTCCACCTGCACGGCAGGCAGGCGCTGGATCGGCGTGGAGGCGGGCGGCACCGGATCGGCAGCCAGGACGGGCGATGTGGCGCCCGTGGCGAACAGGCCGCAGGCGGCGGCCAACAAGGTGAGTCTGGACATGCAGGTAGTGTCCCTCATCCGTACTGGCAGTGCATTGTTGCGTACGGAACGAAGCATGCTACGCCGGCCATGGGCTGCTACGATGAAGTGGTTTGGCCCAGCAGCGGTCAACGATCCGGAAGTACCCCACTCTTTCGTCCTTCAGCGAGTCATGCCGTGTCCTTCTTTGCAAACGTGGAACAGGTTCCAGGCGACCCCATCCTGGGCCTGACCGAGGCCTACAACGCCGACAGCCGCCCCAACAAGGTCAACCTGGGCGTGGGCATCTATTACGACGAAAACGGACGCATCCCGCTGTTGCGCGCCGTGCACAAGATCGAGCAGCAGCTCGCGCAGGACGCCAAACCGCGCGGTTACCTGCCCATCGACGGCCTGGCCGCGTACGACAAGGCCACCCAGGAGCTGCTGTTCGGCGCCGACTCTGCGCTGGTGACCTCCGGCCGCGTGGCGACCTCGCAGACCGTCGGCGGCAGCGGTGCATTGCGCGTGGGCGCGGACCTGCTCAAGAAGCTGCTGCCCACCGCCACCATCGCCATCAGCAACCCCAGCTGGGAAAACCATCGCGCGGTGTTCGGCGCGGCCGGCTTCGAGGTTGTCGATTACACCTATTTCGATGCCGCCAGCCATGGCCTGAACTTCGACGGCATGCTCGCCGACCTGGCCAAGCTGGAGCCGGGCACCGTGGTGCTGCTGCACGCCTGCTGCCACAACCCCACCGGCGCAGACCTGAGCCGCGAACAGTGGAAGCAGGTGGCGGGGCTGTTGAAGGAACGCAACCTGTTCCCGTTCGTCGACATCGCCTACCAGGGCTTCGACCAGGGCATCGAGGCCGATGCCTATGCGGTGCGCCTGCTGGCTGCCGAAGGCATCGACAGCTACGTGGTCGCCAGCTCCTACTCCAAGTCGTTCTCGCTGTATGGCGAGCGCGTGGGCGCGCTGTCGGTGGTCTCGGCCACCGCCGCCGAAGCCAAGGCCGTGCAGTCGCAGGTCAAGCGCATCATCCGCACGATCTACTCCAGCCCGTCCACGCACGGCGCCGCGCTGGTGGCCGGCGTGCTGACCAGCCCGGAGCTGCGCGATCTGTGGGAGCAGGAACTGACCGAAATGCGCGAGCGCATCCATTCCCTGCGCGCTGGGCTGGTGGAAAAACTCGCCACGCTGGGCGCGCCGGAGTTCGACTTCATCCAGCGCCAGGCCGGCATGTTCTCGTACTCGGGCCTGACCCGGACCCAGGTAGACCGCCTGCGCGACGAGTTCGCGATCTACGCCGTCGGCACCGGCCGCATCTGCGTGGCCGCACTGAGCCAGCGCAACCTGGACTACGTGGCCCAGGCCGTGGCCACTGTCAGCCGGGTGTAATGCAGCGCGGAGCGCCATCGGCGACAGCGGCTGAAGTCATAAGCCGGGAGCGCGCAAGCCTCCCGGCTTTTTTGTGCTTGCTGCTGCACCCTCGCCCCGACGACGCACGGCGTGCTGGATGCGGTAGCGCGGGACAACCCCCCGCTTATCACACGCCATCCGCACATATTCGATCACCGGCGATGCAAACCGCGCATCAAGTGATCGAAATCTAACGCGGCAATGGCGACAATGGCGGCCCACTTCCTACACAGGCTGCCCGTTCCCATGTCGCGTCCCTCGCTGACCCGCTTCCTGATCGAAGAGCAACACGCCGGCCGTATCGATGCGGAATTGCGCCAGCTGATCACCATCGTCTCGCGCGCCTGCAAGCGCATTTCCATCGCCGTGAGCAAGGGCGCCCTGGGCGGCGTGCTCGGCGATGCCGGCACCGGCAACGTACAGGGCGAAGCACAGAAAAAGCTCGATGTGCTCAGCAACGACATCCTGCTCGAAGCCAACGCCTGGGGCGGCCATCTGGCCGCGTGCGCGTCCGAAGAAATGGACCACAGCCAGCCGGTGCCCGACCAATACCCCAGCGGCGATTTCCTGCTGTTGTTCGATCCCTTGGACGGCAGTTCCAACATCGACGTCAATGTCTCGGTCGGCACCATCTTCTCGGTGCTGCGCGCACCCAAGGGCACCGAAAAGCCGGGCGATGAGCACTTCCTGCAGCCGGGCACCCAACAGGTCGCCGCCGGCTATTGCATCTACGGCCCCAGCACCATGCTGGTGCTCACGCTGGGCCACGGTACCCACGCCTTCACCCTGGAGCGCGAAGAAGGCAGCTTCCTGCTGACCCAGGCCAACATGCGCGTGCCCGAAGACACCGCCGAATACGCCATCAACATGTCCAACCAGCGCCACTGGGAACCGGCGATGCAGGCCTACGTGGGCGACCTGCTGGCCGGCAAGGACGGCGCACGCGGCAAGGATTTCAACATGCGCTGGATCGCCAGCATGGTGGCCGACGTGCACCGCATCCTCACCCGCGGCGGCATCTTCATCTACCCCTGGGACAAGAAGGATCCGGGCAAGCCGGGCAAGCTGCGCCTGATGTACGAAGCCAACCCGATGAGCATGCTGGTGGAACAGGCCGGCGGCGCCGCCACCACCGGACGCGAACGCATTCTGGACATCCAGCCGACACAACTGCACCAGCGCGTACCGGTGTTCCTGGGCTCGAAGAACGAAGTGGCCGAAGCGACGCGATATCACCTGGATGCCGATAAGGCGTAAGGCTGCGGGTGCAGCTTGCAAGGCACGCAAACTGGATTCCACAAGACACCCGCCTAGTGCGGGTGTCTTGGTTCATGGCGCCCGCTGATTGCGGCGCTCTTTAGACGATGGCAAACGAGGGCCGCCGGCGCGACATGTCTTCATGGGTCGTCATTTGACTCCACGTGTGGCAGCAGTGAGTATCGCCCTCGGGCCGGAGCCGGAGTGGGACGGTCTACGCGAAGTCGATTCCAATCGCACTGCCTTGCACCAGTCGGCCGACTGACCGCAAGGATCACGTCTGGATCAGGGAGTTCTCATGAAGACCGCACGCGTTGCACTGGTGGCTGCCGTCCTGTTGCAGGCCACCCCCGCCTTCTCCGCATCAACCACGCCATCGCCACTGGTCGGAACCTGGCTGCTGGACACCAGCAGCCTGCCGATGCCGGAAGCTGTACGCCCCAAACGTGTCGTCCTGCAGTTCAAGCAGGTTCCGGGTAACAAATGGGCAACCACTGCCGAAATCGTCGAACACGACGACACGAAGTTGCAGGCGCAATCCACGCTACTGCTGGACGGCACACCGGGTCAGGCGTCGGGCACCTACCTGGTGGACCGTGCCGCGGTCAAAATGCCCGAGCCCGGCGTGTTGGTGATGCAGTTGATGTATCAAGGCGTCCCGGCCTCCACCCGCACCTATACGGTCAGTGCCGACGGCAAGGTCATGACCGAAATCGAAGCGTATTTCAAGGACGGCAACCCGATGATGCGCACGGCCTATTTCAAGCGCGCGGCAAGCCAGTCCAAGTAAGCACAATCGAGCCGACGCCGCATCGCGGCGCGGCTCGATTTACTTGAGGAGCAACGGCAATTTGAAGGCAGGGAGCCTGTATGCGACATCTTTTGCCGATCGATATTCCAGCCACATTACGGCGCAGCACGTCGGTCGAGCAATTTCTCGGAAAAAGCCCAGTCGATGCAGCATACGTTCGCCATGTCGAGCTACGGCCGGCAAACGATTGCATCGAGGTATGGATGTATGACGTCGAGGACATTGGCAGCGAAGACTATTCGGATCTGCATGACTTCGCATATTTCGAGCCAGACGGGCCTTGTGCCCCTGCCGCCATCTTTGCGGACGCTGCCGCTGCCGTGAAGTATGCCAGCACATTCCTGGCGGCGGACCCTACTCGCTGGACTAACCTCGGGATTGCCGAGTCCGAATACCTTGACTACATTCGGGCAGGGCGGCCTTCCCGCTGGCCGGTTGCCATCTGACCCTTCATCTCGATGCCGACCAGCAAGTGATTGGGTTCAACCGCCGGCAATCGCCCCAAGTTGCCGGTGTGGCAACGCAAATCGCCCCGATACCGTGGTTGAGCCAACCAGAGCATCCATGACCGAGATCAAATTCAGCGAAGGCGAGCGGGCGGCAATCACGCGCAAGATCCAGCTGTATTTCACCGAGGAACTGAAGCGGCAGATAGGACGCATGGATGCGGAGTTTCTGCTGGATTTCTTCGCCGAAGAGGTGGGAGCTTATTTCTACAATCGGGGTATCTGCGATGCGCAGGCCATCGTTGCCAAGAAGCTGGACGACTTGGGCGAATCGATATTCCAGCTGGAACGACCCACCGATTTCATAAGGTAGGACCCTCTCCGGTTCACGCGCATGCGCTAGCGTTTCCTCTTGAACGACAGATAGGGAAGACTGCAATGACTTTAGCGAGTGCCCGCTTCCTGCTCGTGATCGCCGGCGTGGTGCTGCCGTATGCGGCACGCCTGCCATTCGGACTGGGGTGGTTGCGCCAGTACACGGATGTCGGCCTCGGTGGTTGGCTGTTGTTGGGTGGATTCAATGCGATCGCCTGGGGTGCGCTGCTGTGCATCAGCTTTTTGTACCGGCGGCCGATTGCATTGTTGGTGCCGTGCCTGCTTGGCTTTGGTGTGCTCGCCTGGGCGCATGCAACCCTCGATTTACGCGCCGATGCACAGTCGGCATTGGCGCTGATCTTCATTCCGATTTACGCGTTGCTGCCGATCACATTGGGCGGCGTACTCGGCTATGTACTGGACCGAAAGCTCCGCCGTAGCGGGACGCCCTGAGACTGCGCTGAAGTGCCGGCTTCAACATCCCGTCCGACACTGTCCGGTAGTGCGCCTGCGCCCAGATGCAGTGCAGTGCAGTGATTCGAGGGTGTCGTCGAATTTCCCTGCGTACGATAGACAGCGCACGCCCCGCTGGAGCGCTGGTACATCCGCAGCCGAGTCAAGGTTGCGTCGTCGCGGCCCACCGCCATGCGCACGATTCACGCTTGCTCGCGTTCGCTTATGCGGGCCACGTTCGGTTTGCATTGCAGGGAACTGTTTGGATCGAACACCGCTAGCACTTGACCAAATCGGTGTACGCGGTAACGCTCGGATGCCGGTGTGCGCCTCTCGCGCTGCACGCATCGATTGGAGAGACCGCACGTGGACCGTCGTACCTTCCTCACCCTGTCCGGCATCGGCGCCGCCGGGCTGCTACTCCCCAACACGCGGCTAATCGCCGCCGAGCAGCTGCTTGCCCCAGTGGATGCAGCACGCAACCGGCGCCTTTCAGATGCCGCACTCACCACCGCCAAGGCTGCCGGTGCCAGCTATTGCGACGTGCGCGTGGGGCGTTATCTGCGCCAGTTCGTGATCACCCGCGAGGCGCAGGTGGAAAACGTGGTCAATGCCGAATCCATCGGGGTGGGCGTGCGCGTGCTGGCCGATGGCGCCTGGGGGTTTGCGGCCACCAACACATTGACCAGCGATGGCGTGGCCACCGCCACGCGGCAGGCGTTGGCCATTGCCAAGGCGAATGCGCGCTTGGGCGGCACGCCGGTGCAGCTGGCGCCGGTGACGCCGGCCGGACAGGTCAGCTGGAAGACGCCGATCAGGAAGAACGCCATGGAAGTGCCGCTGCAGGACAAGGTGGCGCTGCTGATGGACGTCAATGCAGCTGCGCTCAATGCCGGGGCCACCTTCGTGGCCTCGCGCATGTTTGCGATCAATGAGCAAAAGTATTTCGCCAGCAGCGATGGCTCCTACATCGATCAGGACGTGCACCGGTTGTGGCTGCCCTTCACCGTCACTGCAGTGGACAAGGCCAGCGGCAAGTTCCGCACCCGCGATGGGCTGTCCTCGCCCATGGGCATGGGCTACGAATACCTGGATGGCGATGCCGGCCAGAAGCACCAGCTGCCAGGCGGGCTGATCGGTTACGGGCACAGCTACGATGCGCGCGAAGATGCGATCGCCGCGGCCAAGCAGGCGCGCGCCAAACTCACCGCGCCGTCGGTGAAGACAGGCAAGTACGATCTGGTGATCGACCCGAGCAATCTGTTCCTCACCATCCATGAGTCGGTCGGGCACCCGCTGGAGCTCGATCGCGTGCTGGGTTACGAGGCCAACTACGCCGGCACCAGTTTCGCCACCCTGGACAAGCGCGATGCAGGTTACCGCTGGGGCAGCGATGCGGTGACCTTCGTCGCCGACAAGACCCAGCCGGGCAGCCTGGGTGCGGTGGGGTACGACGATGAGGGCGTCAAGACCAAACAATGGGAGTTGGTGAAGGACGGCATCCTGGTCGACTACCAATGCACGCGCGATCAGGCGCACCTGCTTGGCAAGACTGCGTCCGATGGCTGTAGCTACGCCGATTCGTGGTCGAACGTGCAATTCCAGCGCATGCCCAATGTGTCGTTGGCGCCAGGCAGGACGCCGTTGGCGGTTGCCGACATGATCAGGAACGTGGAGCACGGCTTGTACATCCATGGGCGCGGTTCGTATTCGATCGACCAGCAGCGCTACAACGCGCAGTTCGGCGGGCAGCTGTTCTACGAGATCGAAAACGGCCAGGTCACCCGCTTGGTGGAAGACGGCGCCTACCAGATCCGCACGCCGGAATTCTGGAATGCCTGTAGCGCCGTGTGCGACCAGCGCGACTTCCGCCTGGGTGGCTCGTTCTTCGATGGCAAGGGCCAGCCGAGCCAGGTCTCGGCGGTGTCGCATGGCGCGTCCACCGCGCGCTTCGATGGCATCAACGTGATCAATACCGCGCGTTCGTTGGGTTGAGGGTTGGTGGATCGACTGCGTGGTGATTGAGTTGTCTGCGTTGGCTCAGCACATTTAGGCACTGAGATTGTGTTTGTTGCGGTCGCTTAACTATCTTCAAGCTTGGTCAGTCGAGCGCGCGGTGCCCTCACCGCTCGCGGGACACGCCGTGAACCCGTCCATGGGGGCTCGATGGCGGCATCCATGCCGCCAACGGTCCCGCAATCGGCGAGGACACTGCACCAGAAAGTCCGCTGGTTGCTTGTTGAAGAACAGAGAGCACCGCGCGAGACCATTGCTGTTTGCTTGCTGAAAACTTTGCACACCGACCAACTTGACTGGTCCTTGCCTGCTCACCGTCGCGGGACCCTTGGCGGCATGGATGCCGCCACGGAGCTTACAGGGACGTACTTGCAGCGTGTCCTGTGATGGTGGGCGGGCAAGGACCCTGCAGTGAGCGCGCAGAGCATGCGCTCTGCACCTGATTTAAGGAATGGATCTGCGCATCCAACGTGCAACGATAGTCATCGCACACCGCCAGCCGCGCTCGCCATCCACTCGATGCACGCCGGTTGTGCCACGCCATCGGCCTGCGCACAACGTTTGCACACGCACCCCTGCCGAAAGTCATTTGACGCAGCATTCATCGCCCGGCAAGAATCGGCCGATACCGCGCGCAGAGCCATGTGCGTGTCACCACACCACCTGCGCGCCGCGCGGGACTATTGGGGAGTTGCCCGTGCAGCGACGTGATTTCCTGGCCCTCACCGGGCTGACCATGGGCGGGCTGATCGTGCCTGCCTACTTCGGCAAGGCCATTGCCGCCGAGCAGTTGCTCACGCCCTTCGATGTGGGCCGCAAGAAGCGTCTGGCCGATGCCGGCTTGAACGCGGCGCGCCAGGCCGGAGCGAGCTATTGCGATGTGCGCATCGGCCGCTACCTGCGCCAGTTCGTGATCACCCGCGAAGACAAGGTGCAGAACGTGGTCAACACCGAGTCCATCGGCGCCGGCATCCGCGTCATCGTGGGCGGCGCGTGGGGCTTTGCCGCCACCAACGAGCTCACCGAGCAGGGCGTGGCCAAGGCCGCCGCGCAGGCGGCGGCGATCGCCAAGGCCAATGCCAAGGTGCAGGGCACGCCTGTGCAACTGGCGCCGACGCCGGGCGTGGGCGAGGTGAGCTGGAAGACGCCGATCAAGAAAAACGCCATGGAAGTGCCGATCAAGGACAAGGTGGACCTGCTGCTCGGCGTCAATGCCGCCGCCACGGCCGCCGGGGCCAATTTCGTCAACTCGATGCTGTTCGTGGTCAATGAGCAGAAGTATTTCGCCAGCACCGACGGCTCCTACATCGACCAGGACGTACACCGCATCTGGGCGCCGATGAGCGTGACGGCCATCGACAAGGCCAGCGGCAAGTTCCGCACCCGCGATGGGTTGTCCGCGCCGATGGGGCTGGGCTATGAATATCTCGATGGCGCCGCCTCCGGCAAGTTCGTCTCGCCCAACGGCGTGGTCAATTACGGCCTGTCCTACGACATGAAGGAAGATGCGATTGCGGCGGCCAAGCAGGCGCAGGAAAAGCTCAAGGCGCCGTCGGTCAAGCCGGGCAAGTACGACCTGGTGTTGGATCCCTCGCACACCTGGCTCACCATCCACGAGTCGGTGGGCCACCCGCTGGAGCTGGACCGCGTGCTTGGCTACGAAGCCAACTACGCAGGCACCAGTTTCGCCACGCTGGACAAGCTCAAGGCCGGTTTCCAGTACGGCAGCGACAAGGTGCATATCCTCGCCGACAAGACCCAACCCGGTAGCCTCGGTGCGGTGGGCTACGACGATGAAGGCGTCAAGACCAAGCAGTGGGACCTGATCCGCGACGGCAAGCTGGTGGACTACCAGGCCATCCGCGATCAGGCGCATATCCTGGGCAAGACCGCCTCCGATGGCTGCTGCTATGCAGACTCGTGGTCGAGCGTGCAGTTCCAGCGCATGGCCAATGTGTCGCTGGCCGCCGGCAAGACGCCGCTGAGCGTGAGCGATCTGATCAAGAACGTGGAAAACGGCATCTACATCATCGGCGACGGCTCGTTCTCCATCGACCAGCAGCGTTACAACGCGCAGTTCGGTGGCCAGCTGTTCTACGAAATCAAGAACGGCGCCATCACCCGCATGCTCGAGGACGTGGCCTACCAGATCCGCACCCCGGAGTTCTGGAATGCCTGCAGCGCCGTGGCCGATCAACGCGACTACCGCCTGGGCGGCTCGTTCTTCGACGGCAAGGGCCAGCCGAGCCAGGTCTCGGCGGTCTCGCACGGTTCGTCCACCGCCCGCTTCGATGGCATCAACGTCATCAGCACCGCCCGCTCGCTCGGCTGACAGGAGAAACCCACATGAGCATCCTTACCGAAGCGCAGGCCAAGGCCATCCTGGACAAGGTCATCAAGCTGTCCAAGGCCGACGAGTGCACCGCCACGCTCACCGGCTCGATCGACGGCAATATCCGTTTTGCGCTCAACAACGTGTCCACCAGCGGCATCGTCGACAACACCGACCTGCAGGTGCAGGTGGCGTTCGGCAAGCGCGTGGGCGTTGCCACCATCAACGCGTTCGACGACGCCTCGCTGGAGCGCGTGGTGCGCCGTGCCGAAGACCTCGCACGGCTGGCGCCGGAAAACCCGGAATTCATGCCGGCGGTCGACAAGCAGACCTACAGGCCCAGCCCAACCTTCAGCGAATCCACGGCAGCGGTCGATCCGGCGTTCCGCGCGCAGGTGGCGGCCGACTCGATCGCCCCATGCAAGGGCAAGGGGCTGATCGCCGCAGGCTTCCTCGAAGACGGCCAGAGCTTTACCGCATTCGCCAACAGCAAGGGCAACTTCGGCTATCAGCGCGGTGCGCGCTTCGACTACACCTGCACCGTGCGCACCGAAGATGGTCGCGGCTCGGGCTGGGTGGGCCGCAATCTGAAGGATGCAGCCGACTTCAAGGCCGAGCAGGACATCCGCATCGCGATGCGCAAGGCCAGCGATTCGGCCGAAGCCAAGGCGCTGGAGCCGGGCAAATACACGGTGATCCTGGAGCCGGCGGCGGCCGCAGGACTGATCTCGTTCATGATGAATTTCTTCGACGCGCGCATGGCCGATGAGGGGCGCAGCTTCCTGTCCAAGAAAGGTGGCGGCAACAAGCTCGGCGAACAGGTCTACGACCCGCGCGTGAACATCACCGCCGACCCGTGGGACCCGCGTGCGGCAGTGATGCCGTGGGACGAGGAAGGCCTGCCGCGCGAGAAGATGTCCATCGTGGAGAACGGCAAGATCGCCAACCTGCAGTATTCGCGCTTCTGGGCGCAGAAAAACGGCAAGCGTGCGGTCGGCGAGCCGGGCAACCTGCTGATGGCCGGCGGCGACAAGAACATCGCCGAGCTGGTGCGTGGTACCGAGAAGGGCATCCTGGTCACGCGCACCTGGTATATCCGCATGGTCGACCCGCAGACCGTGCTGCTGACCGGGCTCACCCGCGACGGCACGTTCTACATCGAGAACGGCCAGATCAAATACCCGGTGAAGAATTTCCGCTTCAACGAATCGCCGGTGATCATGCTCAACAACATCGACGAGCTGGGCAAGCCGGTGCGCGTGGCTGGCGATGAATCCAACTTCGTGATGATGATTCCGCCGATGCGGCTGCGGGACTTTACGTTTACCTCGTTGTCGGATGCGGTGTGAGTAGGAGCCGGGAATCGGGAGTCGGGATTCGAAAATGGGAGAGCACAGCAGGCTCTCTGCATCCTGATACTTTTCCTGCACCTTCCGTTTCCGGTCTACGTCACTTGGCGGCGCCTGCGACGCGCCGCCACTTTCTCGGCCTGTTGCTCGGTAGCGTCGCTGCGTTGGCGCTGCCGCAGCGCGTGCGGGCGGCTGGCAATTACGATTTCTGGTTCACCCGGTTGCGCTACGACTCCGGCGATTGGGATGTGGACGCGCGCATGCCGTCCAACCTGATCACCTCGCTGATCGACTACACCCAGCTGCGGGTGGACCCGCAGGAACATGTGCTGGATCTGGCCGACCCGCGCATGTTGCAGGCGCCGTTCTGCTATCTGTCCGGTCACAAGCTGGTGGAGTTCAACCCGGCCGAGCGGCGCAACTTCGAGCGCTATGTGCGTAACGGCGGCTTTGTGTTCGTGGACGATTGCAACCACGATATCGATGGTTTGTTCGCCACCTCGTTCGAAGCGCAGATGACCTCGATCTTCGGCAAGACGGCGTTGCAGAAACTGCCAAAGAACCATCGACTCTACAGCGCCTTCTTCACCTTCCCCGACGGCCCGCCAGCCACCGGTTTCGAACTCAATGGCTGGGGCGACGACCTGGTGCACGATTATCTCAAAGGCATCAGCATCGATGGCCGGCTCGGGGTGCTCTACAGCAACAAGGATTACGGTTGCGAATGGGATTACGACTGGCGCAACAAGCGTTTTCTGGCCGAAGACAACACCAAGTTCGGCGTCAACATCGTGATGTATGCATTGACCAATTGATCGCCGCAGGGTGCTCGCCATGTCGAACCAGGCTTGCGCAATCAAGAATCACCGCTGAGGCCTCGTGCGCAAGCGCGCCGCGCATCAGCAACCATCCAACGAGAATTCGCGCATGACCTCCCCCAACGACGACATCCTCACCGCGCAGCTCTCCCAGCTGGGCACGTTGCGCGCCGCCCTGGCCCGGGCCGTGGTGGGCCAGGACGCGGTGGTGGAGCAATTGCTGATCAGCCTGCTCGCCGGCGGCCATTGCCTGCTGGAAGGCGCGCCGGGCCTGGGCAAGACGCTGCTGGTGCGCTCGCTGGGGCAGGCGCTGGAACTGCAGTTTCGCCGCGTGCAATTCACCCCCGACCTGATGCCCAGCGACATCCTGGGCACCGAGTTGCTGGAAGAAGACCACGGCACCGGGCATCGGCATTTTCGCTTTCAGCAAGGGCCGATCTTTACCAATCTGCTGCTGGCCGACGAACTCAATCGCACCCCGCCCAAGACCCAGGCCGCATTGCTGGAAGCGATGAGCGAACGCACGGTGAGTTATGCCGGCACCACCTATGCGCTGCCGGCGCCGTTCTTCGTGCTGGCCACGCAAAACCCGATCGAACAGGCCGGCACCTACCCGTTGCCCGAAGCGCAGCTGGATCGCTTCCTGCTGCATGTGCGGGTGGATTATCCCAGCGAGCAGGAAGAGCGCGACATCCTTAGCCAGACCACCGGCAGCGCAATCGCGCAGGTACCCAAGGTGATGGACGCGGCCAGCGTGCAGGCGCTGCAACAGCATGTGCGGCAGGTGCATGTGGGCGCAGAGTTGCTGACCTGGATCAACCGTCTGGTGCGTGCCAGCCGTCCTGGCCCGCAGGCCAGCGACGAGGTGCGTCAGTGGATCAAATGGGGCGCCGGCCCGCGCGCCGGGCAGTCGCTGGTGCTGGCGTCCAAGGCGCGCGCACTGCTGCATGGACGCTTTGCAGCCACCCGCGAAGACGTGGTGGCGCTTGCGGCGCCGGTGATGCGCCACCGCCTGTTGCTCTCGTTCGCGGCCGAGGCCGAACAACGCACAGCCGACGACGTGGTCGCCGCATTGCTGCGCGCCGTGCCATTCCCTACCTGAGGCGTCGCGCGGCGTGAGTGTGGACGTGCCGGCATTGATTCCCAGCGACGTACGCAGCCGCCTGCGTGGCCTGCAGCTGCGTGCGCGTCATGCACAGGGTGCGCACGGCATCGGCCAACATGCCAGCCGTAGCCGCGGCGCCGGGCTGGAATTCGCGCAATACCGCGCCTATGAACCGGGCGATGCGCTGCGCCAGATCGACTGGAAGCTCTACGCGCGCTCGGACCGCTTCTTCGTGCGCGAAGCCGAGCGCGAAAGCCCGCTGACGCTGTGGTTGTTGCTCGATGCCACTGCCTCCGCCGGCCAGGCCGATCACGCGCGGCCCGGCAGTACGCGCCTGCAGGCGATGGCAACCCTGGCCGCCTGCGCTGCAGAAATCGCGCTGCAGCAGGGCGATCAGGTCGGCCTGTTCGCGGTACACGGCGGCGGGCTGGTGGCAGTGCCGGCCGGCGCCGGGCCGCGGCAACGCGACCGGCTATGGCTGGCCCTGCATGGCTTGCGCGCCGGGGGGCGTTGGCCGGGCATGGCCGCCGTGCGCCCGCTGTGGGAACGCATCGCCACGCATGCGCTGGTGCTGTCGATCGGCGATGGCTTCGACGAAGACCTCAACGCTGCACTGGAAAAACTCGCCGCCGCGCGCCGCGAGGTCATGCAACTGCAGGTGCTGACCTGCGACGAACGCGATTTCAGTTTCAGCGGCGGGCACCGGTTTCGCGACCCGGAAACCGGCGAACAATTGCTGGGCGATGGCGCGGCCATGCGCGCCGATTATCTGCACCGCTTCGGCGCGGCACAGCGCGCGCAGCAGGCGCGCTGGCAGGCCGCCGGCATCGCGCACGCAGTGCAGTATCTGGACGCAGCACCCGAGGCGGCACTACGCCAGTTGTTCGGGCAAGGCGCGCGGCGATGAGCTGGCAGGTCGGCTGCGCGCATGTCGCCAGGCGGGTGCCGCGATGAACCTGCTGTTGCTTTTCCCTGCGGGACTGGCCGCGTTGGCCGCGTTGCTGCTGCCGCTGCTGATCCATCTGGCCCGGCGCAGCGAACACCGGCCGACCGACTTCGCCGCGTTGCGCTGGTTGCGTGCGCTGCCGCGCCCACGCCACCGCGTGCGTCTGGACGAATGGCCGCTGCTGCTGGCGCGCTTGTTGCTGCTGGTTGCGGTGGCGCTGCTGCTGGCCGAACCGGCCGTGCGCGATCACGACGATGCACGCCCACGCATTGCGCTCAGCCCGGGAGTCGATGTGGCCGCCGCACGCCAGCTGCGCCACGTCGCGGACGCGCGGTGGGTATGGCTGGCGCCGGGCTTCCCGCCGGTCGATGCCGATGCCAATGCCAAGACCCCCAAGACTCTCGCCACGCCTGTGGGCGCGACGCAACCGGTCTCCAGCCTGTTGCGCGAGCTCGATGCCAGCCTGCCGCCAGATGCGGCGCTCAGCGTGATCGTGCCGGCCCAGTGGGGCCCGCTGGATGCGCAACGGCTGCAGCTGTCGCATCAGGTGCGGTGGCAGGTCGTGCCCGGCCAGTCGCCGCTTGCGGCGCCCGCCGCTGCCGCGCCGCTGCGCCTGCAGGCGATTGCCGACGACAGCGCCGCGCCGGCCCTGCGCTATCTGCGCGGCGTGCATGCCGCCTGGGCGCTGCCGGGCAGCTTGCCGATAAGCACGCCGGCCAACGCACAGCCTTCGCGCTGGGGTCCCGGCACCGTGGTGGCGTGGCTGTCGCGCAGTGCCCCGCCGGCGCCGGTGATGGCCTGGGTCGCAGCCGGTGGGCAGCTGCTGGTGGATGCGCAGACACCTCTCCCGCCCAACCTCGCCGCGCTGCTGCAGCCCGTGCAACAGACCGCCTCTGGCGCGCCATGGCTCGATGCCGCAGCGTTCGGCCGCGGACGCATGCTGCGCTGGGCCGCACCATTGCAACCGCAGCAACTGCCGGCGCTGCTGGATGCCGACTTCCCCACCCGTTTGCACGACGCCCTGCAACCAGCACCCACACCGCAGCGCGCACTGGCGCAGACCCAGCACCCGCAGCGCGGTGCCGCCGCCCGCCTGACGACCACGCCGCGACCGCTGGCGCCGTGGCTGATCGGCCTGGTGCTGCTGCTGTTCGCGCTCGAACGCTGGCTGGCCACCGCGCCGCGCCGGGCCACTCCCGCATGAGCACGCCGGCACTGCAGCGCGCGTGGCAGGCGGCACGGCGGCGACAGGCCGCAGGCGTGCTGGTTTTCGGGCTGCCGTGGGCAGCGCTGCCGGCGGCGCTGGCGTGGCGCGCCGGTGCGCAGGTCGCCATCGTGGTGCTGCTGCTTCTGGGCCTGCTGGCACTGGGCGGCGTGGCGCTGCTGGCCGCGCGGCGTCTTGACCAGGCCTGGCTGATCCGCCGGCTGGACCGCGATGCAGATCTGGAGGACAGCAGCGACTTACTGTTCGCGCCGATCGCTCAACTCGGTCCGCTGCAGACCCTGCAACGGCAACGACTGGAGCAGCGCCTGCGCAGCACCTCGCGCGATCTGCGCCCGGCCTGGCCGTGGCGCCGCGCCTGGCCCTGGAGCGTGCTGGGTGCGCTCGCCTGCGGTGCGCTGCTGCTGTGGCCGCAACCGGCCACCCAACGCACTCCGCCAACCGACCGCGTTGCCGCCGCGCGTGCCAGCAGTGGCGCCCCCACGCTGCGGCAGGCGCAGCTACGCAGCAGCCCGCCGGCCTACACCGGTCTGCCGGCCGCGCGCCTGCCCGGCCTGGATGCGAAGGTGCCGGCCGGCACCCGGCTGGACTGGCAACTGCAGGTCAGCCCGGCGCCGCGCAGCGTGGCCCTGCGGCTTACCGACGGCCGCACCGTCGCGCTGGCGCGAGAAGGCAGCAGCGAGACGTGGCAAGGCCATTGGGTCGCCGAGCGCGCCACCCTGTACCGCATCCTCATCGACGGCGCGCCGGCCGACCGCCAGCTGCATCGGCTGGACGTGCTGCCCGACCGCCCACCGCAGGTGCGTGTGCTTGCCCCCGAACAGAGCCTGGTGCTGTGGTCCCCGGCCAACCGCAGCTGGACGCTACGTTTCGAAGCCAGCGACGACTACGCCGTGGCCGCCAGCGCCGAGCTGCGCCTGACCCTGGCCCAGGGCAGCGGCGAGAACATCACCTTCAGCACCCAGCGCCGCACGCTCACCGGCAGCGGCCCGGCCCGGCAACGCGGCTTCGCCGCCACCGTGCAGCCGCAGGCGCTGGGCATGGCCGCGGGCGACGACCTGATTGCCCAGCTCATCGTCCACGACACCCGCCAGCCCGGCCCGCAGGAAGGCCGCAGCGCCAGTGTGATCCTGCGCTGGCCGCCGCCCGAACAGACCATGGCCGCCGGCCTGGAAGCCAGCGTCAAGCAGACCTTGCCGGCCTACTTCCGCAGCCAGCGCCAGATCATCATCGACGCGCAGGCACTGCTGAAGGAGAAACCGCGCCTGGACGCGGCCAGCTTCCTCAAGCGCTCCGATGCCATTGGGGTGGACCAGCGCCTGCTGCGGCTGCGCTATGGCCAATTCCTCGGCGAAGAGAGCGAAGGCGCGCCGCAAGGTCCGCCGACTGCCGACGCGCCACCCACCAGCGACGCCCCGGCCGATGATTTACCCACCGCCGATGCGCCAAGCGCGCCGGCCGCTGCTTCGGACACGCACGCCGCGCATGACCACGACGCTCACGATCACGATCACGATCACGACGCCCACGCCAGCGAGCCCGGCGCCGCCGCACTGGACGACCACGACCATGGCGGCAGCAACGGCCGGCCCGAGCGCAGCAGCTTCGGCCAAGCAGAGAACGTGCTGGCCGAATTCGGCCATACCCACGACCACGCCGAAGCCGCCACCCTGCTCGACCCGCAAACCCGCGCCCTGCTGCGCGCGGCGCTGGACCAGATGTGGCAATCCGAAGGCGAGCTGCGCCAGGGCCACCCCGAGCGCGCGCTGCCGTACGCCAATAAGGCGCTGGGCTTCATCAAACAGGTGCAGCAGGCCGAACGCATCTACCTGGCGCGCGTGGGTACGCAGTTGCCGCCGATCGACCCCAGCCGGCGGCTGAGCGGCGATCGCACCGGCCTGGGCGACCGTGCCGCCGGGTTGGACACCCGCCCGGCCCCGGACCCGTCCGCGCTGCAGCTGTGGGATGCGCTGGGCGAGGCAACCCCGGTGCCCGACGCCACCCTGGCCCGCTACGCGCAGTGGCTGCAGACCCAGCACGACCGCCTGCACGACCCGCTGGGCCTGGCCGCCGCCGTGGAAACCCTGCGCGCCGAACCCGATTGCGCCCGCTGCCGCACCCAGCTGCGCGTCCAGGTCTGGCGCACCCTGCTCGCCCCGTCGGCAGCACCGCATCGCCGCGCCGCGCCCGACGCTCGGGGCCAGCGCTACCTGGATGCGCTGCGACAGGAGATGCAGCCGTGAGTCCCGCACTGATCCGCCTGCTCCCGGTGCACCGCTCGATCGGACCGAGGTGGTCTTTAGACCTGGCAGCAGGCGGTCCGCGGTCGTGGGCGCGGACCGCATCGCCAAGGCTGTACGGCGGGCGCTTTCAGGATGCATTGCGCCCGGAGCACCAACCATGACGCCCTCCTTGCCCTGGTTGGTCGGTGCGGCATTGCTGCTGATCGCCGTCATCGGCTGCGTGCGGCTGGTGCGGGCGCACCACCGGCAGCCCTATGCGCGCACCCGGCTCTGGCTGCTGTTCGCCGCCCAACCGTTGCTCGCGGTACTGCTCTATCCGGTGCTGCTGCCCCCGCCGCGCGCCGGTACCGGTGGGGAACTGCATGTCGCCACCGCCAGCACCGCCGCCGGGCAGATCTCCACCGGCGACCTCGCGCGCTGGGTCGCCCTGCCCGAGGCGCCCGCATTACCCGGCGTGATGCGCGTGCCGGACCTGGCCACCGCACTGCGGCGCGCACCCGGCACCACGGCGCTGGTGGTACATGGCAGCGGCCTGCCCGCGCGCGACCGTGAGGGCCTGAACATTCCGCTGCGGCTGAAGCTCAGCCCCGCCCCACGCGGCGTGGTCGCGGTCTCGCCCCCACCGCCAGTCGCCCCGGGCGACACCATTGCGGTGTCTGCGCAGGTGCAGGGCCTTCCCGACGCGCGCGTGGAACTGCTCGATCCGGCCGGGCAGGTGGTGGACAGCGCCGTGGCCGACCGCGCCGGCCGCGTGCGCCTGCGCGGCCTGGCGCGCGCGCCGGGCCAGGTGCTGTTCGCCGTGCGTGCACGCGATGCCGCCGGTGCAGAACGCAGCCGCGTGGAGGTACCGGTGCTGATCGCTGCCATGGCGCCGATGCGCGTGCTGCTCCTGGCCGGCGCGCCGCAGCCGGAGCTGAAATACCTGCGCCGCTGGGCCAGCGATGCCGGGCTGGACGTGCGTAGCCAGATCGCGGTCGGCGCTGGCGTGCAACTCGGCGAGGGCGCCGCGCTGGATGCGGCCAGCCTGGACCGGCTGGACCTGCTGATCGTCGACCCGCGCCGCCTGGTCGCACTGGGTGCTGCGCAGCGCCAGACCTTACGCGCCGCGATCCAGCGCGGCCTGGGTGTCTTGGTGCGCACCGACGGGCCGCTGGACGCCAACACCCGCGCTGCGCTGGCCGCGCTCGGCCTCGGCGTCAGCGGCGGCAGCACCAGCAGCCCGGTGCCCGCACCGCAGCGACTCTCGCCGCCGGCCGCGCCCGCGAATCCTGCCGGCGGCCCCGGCGACGCCCTGACGCTGGCGCCGCTGCAACGTCGCGACCTGCAACCGCAAGCCACCGACGCCCTGGTCGCCGCCCGCGCCGACGATGGCAGCGCCCTGGGCTGGTGGCGGGCCCAGGGCCGCGGGCGCATCGGCATCGGCCTGGTGGAAGACAGCTTCGCGCTGGTGCTGGCCGGCCGCAGCGATCTGCACGCCGCGCTCTGGGCGCAGTTGTCCGGCGCCGTCGCCCGCCCAGGCGGCGCGCTGCCCACCCCGGTGCAGGAAGGCTGGTCGCAACACCGCATGCCGCTGTGCGACCTGCACGCCGACGCCTTGGTGACCGACCCTGACCGGGCTCGCCACCCATTACTGCCGGAACGCAACGGCAATGGGCCGCGTTGCGCCGGCTACTGGCCGGCAACCCCCGGCTGGCATCGCCTGGAGAGCGGCAACACCCAACGCTGGCTCCATGTCCGCGCGCCCAATGAAGCGCCGGCCCTGTACGCACAGCAAAGCCGCCTCGCCACCATCGCCCTGGCGGCCGGCGCTGCCTCCGCACCCATTGCACACCCTGCTACCCAACCCGGCGCGCGCTGGCCGTGGCTGCTGGTCTGGCTCGGCGCGGCCGCCGCGTTGTGGTGGTTTGAGCGAAAGCGACCTTCGCAACGGGTGCCGTAACAAGCGCTTGAACGACCTAGGAAAGGCGGCGTTGCAGATCGACGTTGCCAAGGGCGGAATGGCCCGCTGCACAGAGTCGCGCGTGGTCTTGAATCCCGCGGTGCGATTCGCAGCAGACGGCTCACCGGTGCGTCATTTGCGCCTCGCGACGCAGCACGCGTTGGATTCCACACGCAAATGCGCAGGCTTGTCGCTACACGGTGAGACTTCGCGCCGAACCAACAACATGCCCATCAAGTCCGCCCAGCAGTGCCGGTGATTAACTCGCCGCCGTCAGGCGCCGCCACACCCGGCAATGATTGTTCGCCGGCAAGGCCACGTCATCGATCAACTGCAACCCCACCGATGCCGCCAACGCATCCACCGCTTCGGCATCGCGAATACCCGAGGCAGGGTCGCGCTCGCGCAGCATGGTGTCGAAGGCGCGATTGCTGTCGCTGGTGAATTGCCCATCGCGGTTGAACGGCCCGTAGATCGCCAGCACCACATCGGGCGCCATCACCGCGGGCAATCCGGCGAACAAGGCCTGCACCTGCAGCCAGCCCATGATGTGCAAGGTATTGGCGCTGTAGATCGCATCGAAGCCGCGCTGGCCGCCACGCAGCACCGGCAGGCTGGGCGGCGGTGCGAGCCCGGGCGTGGGCGTGGGCACGGCCTGCAGTGCAATCGGTGGCGGCGTGTTCGGCAGCGCCGCCTCGTCCAGCCATTGCCGCATGCCGGCAAGATGATCGAGGTGATCGCTGGCCTGCCACTGCAACCATGGCATCGCCGCAGCGAAATGCACTGCGTGTTGCCCGGTGCCCGCACCGATCTCCAGCACCTGCTGCCGGTCGGCGAAATGCGTGCGCAGTACCTCGAGAATGGGGTCGCGGTTGCGCGCGGACGCTGGCGAAAACGGTTTGGGCATCATCGGCATCTGTCGTGGTTGCGGCGATTATCGCGCCCAGGCATCGCTTGGCGGCAACCGTTCGGTGAACCGGATGCCGCGGCCCTTCGCCCGCAGCGCGTTTCGTTGCGTTGCGTTGCGTTGGGCCAGCGTCACCCGTGGCTGCGACACCTACTGCACGATGACCTTGCAGTCATCTGCGACCTTCGCATGCAGCGGCACGCATCACCGCGGCGGCGGCAATGCCTCGTACGCGCGCCGCACCGCATCTTCGCCGAAGCGACGCTCCAGCCGACGCACGATGAAATGTCCGCGCGCCATCGCCTGGAAGTGGCGCATGAACACGGTATTGAGCGTGGCGCCGCTGACTGCGCCGACCAGCGGCACTGCCTGCACGGCGAGTTTTTCGCCCACGTTGACCGAAAATTTCGCCGCGATGCGCGAGACCAGCGAGACCAACGCCGGTGCGCCCTTGCTGGCAAAACCGTGTGCGGCCACGTAGCTGGCCGCCGCACTCAATTGCTGCGCCATCGCCGCACGTACTGCGAAGTAGCCGGATTCGGCGCCGTCGTCGCTGGCGCTGCGCCCGCCATGCGCCAGCACTTCCAGGCACGCCAGCGCGGTGTCCGGGTCGTGCAGCGATTCACCTTCGGCACGGGCGATATCGGCGATGGAGCGCAGCATCACCGTGGTGGTCACCGGCAGCTCCACCATCAAGCCCGGCAGGCCGAAAAACCCGCCTGCACCGCCGGAAACCGCCACCGCCAGCGTATGCCGCGTCGTGGATGCCGGTTGCTGCGCATCGGCCTTGCCGCGCAGGCTCAGCAACGCCGATTTCATCGCCACCTGCAGTGCGCGACGGGTCACGCCATCGATGCTGCGGGTCACTACCTTGGGAAGCCGTTTGGTGATCAGGCTCTCGATCGGCGCGCCCAGCGCATTGGCCAGTTGCGCTGCCACGCCGGGGTTTTCCAGCAATGCGTGGGCCGTGGCCAGATCGCGCTGCGCGGCAGCGTCCATCACCGGTATCGGAAGCGTCGTCATGCCTGCTCATCATGGTTGGGGCCTGGCCGATGGTACCCAGCGCGATGTGAGTGCCGCACAAGCGAACCGGACCCTGTTGGGCCTGCAGCGCAATTGGCTGTTAAAATGCGGCAATCATCGGCGTCCAAGCAGCGAATGCTCACCAGATGAATTGCGAGATCCGCCACAGCATCGTCATTGCCGCCGCGCCTGAAGTGGTCTGCGCTGCGTTGTCCGAGCCCAGGCAGCTTGCGCGTTGGTGGACCCGTGAAGTGAGCCTGGCCGACGATCTGGTGCGCCTGGACTGGAGCCGGCAGGGCTGGCGTGTGGAACTGAGCATCGACGAAGGCGCCGATCACCAACTGGTGTGCTGGCGCTGCCACGACTCCAACATGCTCGACACCGACGCCTGGAAAGGCACGGTGATGCGCTTTGAGCTGCGCTCCATCAGCCAGGGCACGCAGGTGGATTTCGTGCAGTCCGGGTATCGCGATTCGCCGTGCAAGGAGGCCTGCGCGCGTGGCTGGCGTTTCTTTCTCGGCAGCAGCCTCAAACGCTATGTGGAAACCGGCGAAGGCGCGCCATCGGCCGATATGCGCATGCCCGTGTTGCCAGAGCACAACCCGTACACCGCACGCTAAAGGCAGCAGCGGCGAACTGCAGCATCGTGCAACGCGCTGCGTCGATCACGGGCAACAGCATGTGGACCTGAAACTTGGCGAAGCGAAGTTTCCACCCATCCTGTGCGTGACGAACAAGCACAGCCAACACCGCTGCTACGCAAACCGCCAAGCGGTTGCTGGCGACGGTGTGCTAGCCCGCCGACCGTCACCTTCGAAGGTTCCGGCCGTCGCCTGCCTTCACATTGGCGGCGATGCGCAGCGTCATCGCCCGCATCGCCTCTGGCGTGATCTCACCGGTTGCTGCAACCGCACCACATGCGCCTGAAGCCACAAATGCATGCCATGCGAATCGCCGACAACTCACGCCGTGCGCGGTTGGCCCATCGACGCTGTGGTGGTGACCGGCAATTGCGCATCCACCGTCACCGGGCTGTCGGCCTGCAGCAAGGCGCGCGCTTCGGCATCGCTGGCCACCGCCGGCGGCGAGCCGCGTAGCGGCAATCCCGCGGTTTCGCGCACGAACAGCATCGTCACCAGGCCGATCGCTGCCGCACCCATCAGGTAGTACGCCGGCACCAGCGGGTCGCCGGTACGCTCCACCAGCCAGGCGGTGACCAGCGGCGTGGTGCCACCGAACAACGACACCGACACGTTGAAGGCAATCGACAACGCGCTGTAGCGCACCGGCGTGTAGAACAGCGCCGGCAAGGTGGACGGCATCGAGCTGGTGAAGCACACCAAGGCTAGGCCAAGCAGCATCAGCCCGGCGAAGATCAGCCCGTCGTTGCCGCTACCGACCAGCAACAGGCACGGGATCGCCAACGCAAACAGCGCGATGCAGGCACCGATGATCATCGGCCGCCGGCCCAGCTTGTCGCTGAATATGCCGCCGACGATGTTGAGCGGCATCATCACCAGCATCACCAGGATGATCAGCAACAAGCCCTTGCTCTCGGCGTAACCCATCGTGACGCTGAGATAGCTGGGCATGTAGGTCAGCAGCATGTAGTCGGTGACGTTGAACACCAGCACCAGGCCCACGCACTTGAGCAGTTGCGGCCAATGCAGGCGCAGCAGCGTGGTCAGGCCCTGCGCGGCGGTCTGCCGTTCGCGCTGCTCGGATTGTTCGGTATAGGCGCGAAATGCCGGGGTCTCTTCCAGCTTCATGCGCATGTACAGGCCCAGCAACCCCAACGGCCCGGCGATCAGGAACGGCACGCGCCAGCCCCAATCAAGCATCTGCGCCGGAGTCACGCTCATGTGCAAGGCGGTCACGGTGGCGGCGCCGGCGATGTAGCCACCCAGCGTGCCGAACTCCAGCCAGCTGCCCATCAGGCCGCGATTGCGGTCGGTGGCGTATTCGGCAATGAAGGTGGCCGCGCCGCCGTATTCGCCGCCGGTGGAAAATCCCTGCAGCAAACGCGCCAGCAACAGCAGTGCAGGCGCCCATAAGCCAATGCGCTCGTAAGCCGGAATCAGGCCGATACTGAAGGTGCCCAGCGCCATCAGGATCATCGTGGCGGCCAGGACTTTCTGGCGCCCGTAACGGTCGCCGAGCGGTCCGAAGACCATGCCGCCGATCGGCCGCACCAGAAAGGCCACGGTGAAGGTGGCGAAGGTCGCGATCAATTGTGCGGTGGGGCTACTTGCCGGGAAGAACACCTGGCCCAGCGTCACCGCCAAATAGCCGTATACGCCGAAGTCGAACCACTCCATTGCATTACCGAGCGCCGCAGCGCCGACGGCCTTGCGCAGCATGCTGCGGTCCACCACGGTGACGTCATCCAGTTGCAGCTGGCGGCGGCGTTTGAACCAGCCAAAGTGCGAACGCATCGCGCGGGCATCGTGCATCTATGGTCTCCGTAAGTTGCGCCCGGGATATCTCGTCGGGCGCAGGCCGTCGCTACCCACACGCCCTGGCAACGCACAGGACACGGCACATCACGCAAGTACGGCAACGCATTGCACTTAGATGACACCGGAGGCATTCCCGGACGGCCGCGTGGATTCAACGACGCTGCGGGACAGACGACCAAGGGATGGGCATTGCCCAAGGGCTTGATCAGTGCGCTATGTTACTACAGCCGGCCGATCGATGCAGGCGCGACGGCGCCAGGCGCGCAAAACACCTTGTTTTCTGGCCGATTCATCTGCACTGGTGCGCGATGCGTACGCGCCCGTCCGCTGTGTACGCATCCGCTGCGACGATGTCGCGCACGCCCTGCGTGACGCAGCACCTGCAGCAGCACGATGCATCGCAAGCCCGCTTTTTACAGAGAATGAAAACCTGCTGCGCCTGCGTCAGACGACCGCACGCCAACGTTCGTCAGCGATGCTCAGCGCCGTGCAAGCGCATCTCAAGGCGATGCGATGTTGCGTGCAATCAGGCTGCATCCAGCAGCGACAACAGGTCTTGCAGGTCCTCACGCGTTTGCGGTCTGACTGCGCGTGCCAGTTCCTGCCCGTCGCGCAGCAGGATAATGGTGGGCCACAGTTTGACGCGAAAAGAGCGGCCCAGCGGCCGCCCTTTCCCGTCTTCGATCTTGCGGTAGTCGATCGCTTCGTATCCGCCCAACAGCTTTTGCAGCAGCGGCTGCGCGGCAATGCAGTGGCCGCACCAGTCGGTACCGAATTCCAGAACCTGCAAACCGGTCTGTGCCTCCACTGCGCTGCGTTCCGGGGCCTGGGAGGCGTACTGGCGAACGAAGCCCATCGTCTGGATGCTCCGCTTGATTACGACAAGGCGCGCTGGATATCTTCCAGCGGCAGGTTGGTCAGATCCTTGGCCAGGTCGCCCACCAGGCGCTGCTGGGTTTCCTTGTGCAGCAACGGGCGCACGCGGCCCAAGGTGGTCGGGTCGGCCACCAGCACCAGGTGCGTGTACTCGTGCTTCAAGGCGCCATCGTTCAAGGCGTGCGAGAGCTGCTTGGCGAATGTCATTTCGTCCAGGTCTGTTTCGGTGAGATCTTGCGGCGCCTTGCCGGCCGGGCCGTCGTCATCGACGTTCTGCACGTCGGTGCGCGCGTGCTGGCGCAACACCACCTTGGATTCGTTGCCGGTGTTGGTGAACCAGCGGGCTTCGCCGCCGTCGGCCACCACTACCAAGGCGCCCTGAGGAATTTGCAGACTCATCCCATTTCTCCTGGTCGATGTTGACGCTGCCACTGCAGCGCCAGTCGATCTCAACCTAGGCGAGAAGATGTAAGGATTGCGCCTAGCCGGTGTCAGCAGCGCGTTAGGGCTGCGCGTCGAACTTCGGCAACGGCAGCTGCGCTGCCTGCTGAAAAAAACGCGATGGCGCGTAGCGCCTGCTGGCTTTTTCCGTGGGGCGTGGGAAATGGAAGCTGTGCCGCGGCCGGCCCGCACCCGCACGGCGGCGAGCGCAGGTGTTGTTCGTTGCTGGGCATCCGCTCGGCAACGCGGCGTCATCGCGTGCGCTACGCCGGCAGTGTCCGAGCGAGGGACGTGGCGCCCTCACCTGAGCGATTGCATCGTCGTACACCGGGCACTGCATCAGCCCAGATAGGGGCGCTCGCTGGCAAACAACAGCTGCTGGGCGCCACGCCGCCATGCATCCGGGCAGCGCTGGCCCAGTAGGACCGCCGCCATCGTGTAGGCCAGGCCGCGGCCGACCAGGCTCACGCCGCCCAACGCCGCTTCGGCCTGCTGCTGGCTGCCGCCGGCCTGTACCGCGTCGAAGAACCGGGCGATGTAGGCGCCATCTTCGCCGGTCCCTTGCAGGGTTGCCGCACGCAACGCATCCGTCTGCCAGCCCTCGCGCGCGGCCAGTGCCCAGGCGCTCGGTGCAGTGATCGGGTCGAGCCCGGCGCTTTCGGGTAGCACGCGTGCCTGCTGCAGCAATGCGGCGCTGGCGCCATGGGACGCGGCCGCGAGCCGGACGATGCGCGCCTGCACGTCGGCATCGGCGGCCGCCTCTGTCACTGCCGTGTCCAGTTGCCCGTGGGCCAGGGCGTAATAGCTGTGGTACGGCGTGCCCTGGGTGCGCTCACCGCCCTCCAGTGCCACGATCGATGCCAGTGATGGCGACTGCTGCGCCATGCCTGGCAGGTCCGTCGCCAGGCCGCGGTAGCGCTGCAAACGCGCCAGCAGCGGCAGCACTTCATCGGCCAGTGCCGGCGCGCGCGCTGCCTGTTCGTACAGCGCCTGGGCTTGCGGCAGATGCAGCTGACCGACCTGCACGGCCGCTGCAGCGCGCTGCAGCCACGGGTCATTCGGCCAGCGCGCCTGTGCGGCGACAAACGCCTGGTCGCGTTCGGGGGTATCGCTGCGGCAGCGGATCGCCGCGTACTGCAATGCAGGCGCATCCGGATGCGCCTGCGCAGCGGTAGTCTGCTGGCCGCACACCTGCGCCCGTTGCTCGGGCGTGGCGATGTCCTGCTGCATCCGCAGCGCCACCACGTCTTGCCGGTTGCGCTGCAGGCGCTCGGTCAAAATGGCGGGCAAGGCCTGTGGCGCTGCGCTGCGCAATTGCTCCATCCACTGCTCCAGATACGCCGAGTCCGCAGCGTCCCAGCGCGCATGCGCGGTGATCAGCGCCAGATCGCGCTCCGGTCCCAGCTCGCCCAACAGCTCGTGGGGCGAACGCCCGGACACGGCCGTGAGCACGTCGCGGTACTGGCCGCCCTTGCCGCTGACCTTCTGCGGCGGCTCGCTGAAGATGTCCTGCGCCTGGGTGCGTTCCCAGCGTGTGGTGCTCAGACTGCGCGTGGTGTCTTCGCTGGCCGAGCCGTAGCTGGCACGCCAGTTCAGCAGCAGCGCGGCACCGGCCACGTTGTAGGCGAACTGGCCGCCGTGGCCGCCGCTGGGCGCATCGAAACGTTCGATCGCCGCGCCGTCGGCGGTGCGGGTTTCCACGTGATGGGTCGAACGCTCTGACAGGCGAAACACATGGCGCTCATTGGCCGGGATGGTGGCCGACTGCCCGTCGATGGCCACCGTCACGGTCTGCTGCAAACCGTTGTAGGCGACCACTTCGGCCATGCCCACCGCGCCGCCGGCCCACAACACGCCAGCCACGATCGATGCGGCCACCGCCACCCGCGCCACCGACGGAAACACGCCGTCGGCGGCCAGAAAGCGCTGCCACAGGTTCTGCCGCAGATCGCGTTGGCGCATCTCGCCCGGCAGGCGGATCGGGTAGTCGGTCGGTGCCGCCGGAGGGGTGGCGTCGGTTGGCGAGGTGTCGCCGCTGCGCAGTCGCTCGGCCACGGCGTTTTCTGCACGCAGCAACTCTTCCAGGCTGGCATCGCGCAATGTGCCCAGGGCGTCCAGGGTGACTTGCACCCAGCTGCCGGCGGCCTTCATCCAGGCATTGATGTTGTTCTCGTCGGCCTCGACCAGACCAAATTCCGGCAGGCACTGCGACCACTGCGGCTTGCCCAGGGCCTGCGCCAGCGGCGCGTTCATCTGCACCTGGCCGGCTTGCGCATACACCTGACCCAGCGCGCGTTGCACCTGATTGCAGGCCGCCACCAGCTTGCGCAATTCCTTGGACGAGACGCGGCCATCGGCGATCACGCTCTGGAAGGTCTGCAGGTACAGCAGATTGGCGTCTTCCAGATCGGCGATGGTGTGGTCGGTGTAATGCAGCACGGCCAGATAGCCACGCAGCAGCGCCGGCCAGCCGCCGCCGATACGGTTGGCTGCCGCCAGGTGCACGCTGCGGCAACGTTGATCATGGCCGCTGACGCGCGCACGCAGCACCCGCAGCTCGTCGTCCAGCTCGGCGATCACCGCCGGCAGCTGCGTGCGCGACAACGTGGTGCCCTTCCAGGTCACCACCCCGCCGCCGGCGCGCAACCCGCCATCCATCAGGCCTTGCAAGGTGGCGCGTTGGCGCTCGCGCTCGCGCAGTTGTTCGATCGCCTGGCCATCGTCGGGCAGGTACAGGCCGTCCAGCGCCTGCAGCAGGTCGCCGGACGGCAGCGGCGTGGCATACAGCTCGTCCAGGGTGCGCGCGGTACGCGTGCACGAGCGCCCCAGGTACAGCCCTTGGTAGCGCCGCGACAACGACAACGCGGCGAAGTCGCGTTCCAACTGCTCCAGCGAAACGGCAGTGTCCACGCAGGTGGGCGCCTGGCCGTTGAACATGCCCAGCGAGACGCGTTCACGCAGCGCCTGGGCGTCATGCAGCAGCTCCATGGCCGGGCGCGCATCGATGGGGCAGGCGATGTAGCGGCGCTTGAGATTCTCCTCGCGTGCGGCGCTGGGCGGATGCGTGGCCCACATCTGCGAGGGCTGTGCGATTTCGCTATGAAACAGCCGGTGCGTCGGCGCTGTCTCGGTCGGTACCGCCGGCACCGCCCCATGGCCGGGGTCGTTCAACACCACGCGCATGTGTTCGATGATGCGCGACTGGATGGCGAACAGATCCTTGACCGGGCGGTCCTGGGCGAATTCGCGCGCGGCAAAGCGCAGCGCGCGCTGGAAGCCGTCATCGGCCGCTTCCAGCTTGTGCAGCGCATGCACCAGCGCATCGCTGCCGGTGAGCGATGCGGCGACCAGGTCGGCCTGGTATTCCATCTCGCGCGAAAGTGCGCGCTGTGCCAGCACCACGCCGCGGAAGGTGATTTCGACCAGCGAGCGGATCGACCACACGATCAACGACAGCCCCCAGCCGATCCACGCTACGCGCAGGTCGATGCGCGACAGCGTGGCCAGTATGCGGTCCAGCGCATCGCGCTTGCCCACGATGTGCGCGGCGATCTGCTGGGCGATATACACCCAACGGCCGACCGCCATGGTGCGCTGGGCGAAATGCCCGAATTCATGGGCCAGCACCGCCTTCAATTCGCCCAGGTTGAGCACATTGACCAGGCCCAGCCCGATATCCAGATTCTTGCGCGAGGGCAGCAGCAGATTGATCAGCGACAGGTCGTAGAACACCCCGGCGTTGACCTGCGCCGACAGGTACACCTTGTGCGGGCGCGGTGCCCCGGCATCGTCGGCCAGCCGGTACAGGAAGGCGAACAGCGCCGGCTGCTCGGCGGGGGTGAGTTCCAGCGCACGGGTGTCGCGTTCGGCGCGCTTGTTGAACACCAGCGCCTTGGCCATGAACACCGCCAGAAACGCCGCGCCGGCGGCCACCACCCAAAGCCAGAACGCTTGCTCGCCGCCGGAACCCTGCAGCAAGCCGGCGACCAGCCGGTAGGCGGTCCAGCCGAACCACACCAGCAGGCCCAGGTACACGGCGATGAAACCGCCCAGGCCGAGCATGGCCAGCCAGGCGTTGCGACGATAGTTGCTGCTGGGCGCAGTGAGCTGTTCCGGCACCACGGCCGGGCCTTGCGGATAGAGCGATTCCATTCGTGTCCCCTGATGAGTGGCCGGGCGCCACGCAGTCGTTCGGCATCCCGGCCGTGCGATTCGATCCGCCGGGCGCGCTGTCCCCTCGCCCCGGCAGCGCAGAAAATAGCCGAGCGCGGCGACAAAATCCATGTGACCTGCGCGGCGGCGCACATGCCGCCGCAGGAGAGCCGCAGCGCGGCTGTCAGGCAGTCATGCCCGGGCTGCGGCGCGCTCGGCCTGCACCTGCTGCACCGCCTGCATGGCCGAGCGGGTCAGTGGCGTGGGCAGGGCATCGAGTGCGAACCAGCCGAGTTCCAGCAGCACCTGCGGTTCGCGCAGCACCGCCTGTTCCGGGCCCTGGATGCTGGCTAGATACACCGGCGCCACCCAATGCTGCGGCGGGTCCATGTCCGGCTCGAAGTGGCTGACCACGCAGAGCACGCGTTGCGGGTGCACCTGCAGGCCGGTTTCTTCGAGCACTTCGCGCACCACCGTGGCTTCCACGGTTTCCATCCAGTCCACCTTGCCGCCGGGCAGCCCCCAATGGCCTTGCTCGGGCGCACGCCCGCGCAGCACCAGCAACAGGCGGCCATCGGCGCGCTGGATGAAGGCACCGCAGCCAACGCGCGGGCGTAACTCGGAAGACATCGGCATCAGCAACTCTCGCAGACTCTGGCCCGTCAGTGTCCTAGATGTGGTGGCTGCGGGGAATGCTGGCCGGCATGTTCGATCGCCACGCCTGGCACTGAGGAGCACCACCCAGGAAGCAACGGCGGCAGCGCGCAACTGCGGAGGGCATGCGCCTGTCGCGGTATGGCGGTGCCGGCGCGCGATTACACCGCCTTAGCACCGCATTGGCGAGGATGGCCGCCTTTCCGCGCCATGTCGGCGCGCAGCTGTTGGAGAGGTGCATGTCTCGAATTCTCGTCATCGGTGGCCACGGCAAGGTGGCGCGCCTGCTCACGCCGCTGTTGGTGCAAGGCGGGCATCAGGTCACCGCGCTGTTCCGCAACCCTGCACACGAAGACGACGTGATGGCCGATGGCGCCACGCCGGTGGTGTTCGATATCGAACACGCACAGACCGATGCCATCGCCGCGCAACTGGCCGGTCACGATGCGGTGGTGTGGTCGGCCGGGGCGGGCGGCGGCGAGGCGGCGCGCACCTACGCGGTGGATCGCGATGCGGCCATTCGCTCCATGCATGCGGCCGAGCAGGCGCGCGTGCGGCGCTATGTGATGGTGTCCTATCTCGGCGCAGGGCTGGAACACGGCATCGGGCCGGACGATGCCTTCTTCGCCTATGCGCAGGCCAAGGCCGCTGCCGATGCGCACCTGCGCAGTACCACGCTGGACTGGACCGTGCTCGGCCCCGGCCGGCTCACCCTGGACCCACCCTCGGGCCGCATCACCCGCGACCCGGGCAGCGATGCCGAAGGCGGCGTCTCGCGTGCCAACGTGGCGCAGGTGATCGCCGCCGCACTGGCAACGCCGGGCAGCATCGGCAAAACGATCGGCTTCATCGACGGGCAGACCCCCATTGCGCAGGCGCTGTCGCAGCTGGAATGAACGCAACACCCCATGCGATCCGCACTGCACGCGGCCACCGGCGCCGGCTAACGAATTCCTAAAGCCGGCGCCCGCATAGTCGCTGGCGCAGCCATTGTGGAGGTCGCTTATGTCCGCGTTTGTCAGCGCGCGCCGCGCCGGGATCCTGCCGCCGTACCTGCTCGAACATGTGGCGCAGGCTGCGCCCGCACACGCGCGCCAGTGCGCGCTGCTGTCGCGGCAAATCACCGCCCAGCTACGGCAGCAGCGCGCACTGGGGCTGCTGGCACGCGCCGATGCGCCGGCGGCAGATGCCAAGGCGCAACAGACCGCCCCGGCGGTGCAGCGGCGCATCTACGATGCCCAGCGAGGCACCGCCCTGCCCGGCACCCTGGTGCGTGACGAAGGTGCCGCCGCCACCCAGGACGTGGCGGTGACCGAAGCCTACGACTACCTGGGCGCGACCCACGATTTTTTCCAGACCGTGTATGGGCGCAATTCGATCGACGCGGCGGGCATGCCGCTGATCGGCAGCGTGCATTACGAGCGCGGCTACGACAACGCGTTCTGGAACGGCGAGCAGATGGTGTTCGGCGACGGCGACGGCGAGGTGTTCAACCGCTTCACCATCGCCCTGGACGTGGTCGGGCACGAGCTCACCCACGGCGTCACCGAGCGCACCGCCAACCTGATCTATCAAGGCCAGTCCGGTGCCTTGAACGAATCGATTTCGGACGTGTTCGGCGTGCTGATCAAGCAGTACACGCTGCGCCAGAGCGCCGACCAGGCCGACTGGATCATCGGCGCCGGCTTGCTGATGCCCGGCATCAAGGGCGTGGGCCTGCGCTCGATGCAGGCGCCCGGCAGCGCGTACGATGACCCGGCCCTGGGCAAGGACCCGCAGCCGGCGACCATGGCCGGCTATGTCGACACGCAAGAGGACGATGGCGGCGTGCACTACAACTCCGGCATTCCCAATCACGCGTTCTATCGGGCCGCCGTCGCGATCGGTGGGGCGGCGTGGGAGAAGACCGGGCGCATCTGGTATCGCGCGCTCACCGGTGGCGAGCTGGCCGCCAGCGCGGACTTCGCCACCTTCGCCGCGCTGACCGTCGAGGTGGCCAGCGCCGACTACGGCGCCAACAGCAGCGAAACCGCAGCAGTGCAGCAAGCCTGGCGCGACGTGGGCGTGCTCGCATGAGCCCACAACGGCCACCGGTGGAAACCGGCGTGACCTTGCGACTGGCGCGCGAAGGCGGGGTGGCGGCGTTTCCGGCCATGCGCCGCGAGCGCCAGTTGGCGATGGATGCGCTGGACGATGCGCAGCGGGTGCGACTGCGCAGCGTGCTGGATCAGTGCATGGCGCACGCGTTGCCGGCGCCGCAGGCCGGCGGTGGCGATCGCCGCTATTTCAGCATCGTCTGGGATGGCGCCAGCGAGCCGCTGCGCATCCCCGAAGAACATGCACCTGCGGAAATCGTGCAGCTGTGGAAGCAGGGCACGCTGTAGCGCAGGTCGACGGCCGCGGTGTGACCTGGAAGGCACCGCCTTACAGCGGCGCGTGCGACGCGCGGCATTGGCTTCTTACCCAAACGAAGACACCGCGCGGTGCGCGGTGTCTGTCGGTGAGCGAATGTGGTCCAACTGCGGATGCCTGCACCCTTTAAGCTGCCTAGATGCTCTAGGGCTGCACAGCTGGTGATGCATAGTGGCGCGCACCGCGTTAGCGCGACGTGCAGCGCAGCGGTCAGTCTGAAGACATGCCCCTCATCGCTGCACTGCACCAAGCACGCGGTGCGCGGCAGCCGATCAATTCTCCGGATGCGCTTCCACCAGATGCGCCAACAGCATCAACGAATCCTGCCAACCCAGGTAGCAGGCGTGTAGCGGAATCTGCGCGGGAATGCCTTCCTGCACCACGTGCAGATCGGTACCGCACGGCAGCGTATGCAACTGCACCGTGGTGACCATGGTGCCAGGCAGCGAGGGGTCGTCGAACGCATCGTCGTAGCGCAACAGCACGTTGGGTTGCAGCTCGCGGTAGGTGCCGCCGAACGCATGGCGCTGGCCATTGGCGAAATTGGTGAACGCCATGCGGAAGGTGCCGCCGACATGCGCATGCAAATGCTCCACGGTGCAGGTGAAGCCATTGGGCGGCAGCCACTTGGCCACCGCATCGGCTTGGAGGAAGGCGCGATAGATCCGCTCGGGGCTGGCACGTATGACGCGGTGGAGCGTGACGGTGGACATGGGCACTCGCTTGGGCAGAGAACGTCTCTGCATGCTAGCCATGAACCGGCCGTTGCACATCATCGGCAGGCCATGGCCCGCGTGCGCCACTATCGCGCCCGGGCGGCGGCGGCTCGGCGAGGTATGAGCTGCTGCCTGCTGCACGCACTGCGTTGCCCCAGCCCGCAACGACGCGACGTTGGCCTTGCTACATGTGCGCGCCAGCCTGGCCGAGAGTCCGACGGCAATGCCCAGCGACACACGCTCGCATTGCCGCCGCGACCGGCTTCGCGGATAGTCGCCGCACTGATCGGACGATTTTTCCATGATGCTCGTCACTGTGTTGCTGCTCGCCGCCGGACTGCTAGGTGCCGTTGTGCTCGCCGGAGGTCTGTGGTGGTTGCTGGCGCGACGCCGCGACGCCAAGGCCGATGACATCGCGCCGCCGTCGGCAAGCAATGCGTCCACAGCACATGCGTCGCCCTCGCCGATTGCACCGGCACCATCGCCTGTCGCGCCGCTGCAGCAGCCCGTGCCGCCGCCCGCTGCGCAGACGTTGCAAATCGAACCGCCGCCGATGCGCCCGCTGTTGCGGCGCATGTATGCGGCGGTGATGGCCACGCCATCGCTGGCCGAGGGCACGCTGCCCACCGACCCCGCCCAGGCCGAGGTGTTGGCCGCCGTCGCCGCCGCGCTCGAACAAGTCGACCTGCGGCCGCAATTGCTGCCGCGTCGCCCGCACCTGTTGCCGCAGCTGATGCGTGCGGTAAACGACCCCGATGCCTCCGGCCGCGGCATCGCCGCGATCATTGCGCAGGACCCCGCGTTGGCAGCCAACTTGCTGCGCATCGCCAACAGTGCGCTGTACCGCCCGCAAGGCGGCCCGCTGGAAAGCCTGGAGCGCGCGGTCGTGCATATCGGCACCGAAGGCGTGCGCCAGATCGTCGCCGCCGCCGTCATGCAGCCGGTGCTGAGCCTGGATGGCGGGCTGTACTCACGCCTGCCTGCCGCCGTGTGGGATTACGCCCTGCGCACCGCCACCGCCGCAGCCGCCTATCTGCGCGAACGCGGCGGCGACACCTTGTCCGGTCAACTCGCCGGCTTGCTGCAGGGCCTGGGCGCGATCGTGATCCTGCGCGTCCTGCGCGACACCTACGCCGAGCGCCGCGGCGTGCCCTACAACCTGGAGGTAGCCGCCGCCCTGGTCGAACGCCATACCGCCGCCGTGGCCAAGACCATTGCCACCGCCTGGGACCTGCCGCCACAACTCGGCACCGCGCTGGACGAACAGCGCCCCGAACACGACACCAGCCTGCTCGCCACCCCGCTCGGCCTGGCATTGCGCTACGGCCGCCTCGCCGCCGCCCTGGCCATGCTCGCCCGCCACGGTGCCGAGCACGAAGACCACGCGCTCGGCATCCTGGCCACCCTGCAGCCGGACAGCGACGCCAACGCCGCACTGTGGCAGCGGCTGGTGGCCGCGAGCGTGGAGTGAGTTGCAGTAACGCTACGGCCGTTGCTTACCGCAGCATCCCAGCGTCAATCAGCCGATGACCATGTCCACTGCATGCCTTGAAGATTCGGCTCAGCCAGGCCCTGCTGGCTGAATGCGGCTGGCGCGAATGTAGTAACGCAACTAGTGCATTCGCAACCGGGGCATCCGGACGCAAGCGCACATCATGCTCACGCCGGCACGCACAGACTGGACGGGTTCCCCAAACGACGAGAAACATCCATGGATAAGAATCGTATCGACGGTGCCGCCAAGCAGGTCAAGGGCTCGGTCAAGGAAGCCATCGGCCGCGTCACTGGCGACAAGAGCACCGAACTGGAAGGCGCCGCCGAAAAGAATGTTGGCAAGGTGCAGCGCAAGGCCGGCGAAGTTGCCGATGACGTGCGCGACGCTGTCAAATCGAATAAGTAAATCGGGTGCATGATCGGTAGGCGGATGCCTGCCGTGCTGTAAACCGCATCAGGACTATGCGTCGCGTACATCGCACGCAGTGATGTAGCGCAAGCAGCGCTCGATCACCAACGCCCCGACCTGGTCGGGGCGTTGGCGTTTTGGCACGCGGCGCTGACGCTGTATCGCGCGTATAGAACAGCAGGCTGGCGTGCATACCGAACCGGGTCTGAAGGTGGGTATGCATATTGGCGAGCGCCTTGCCAGCACCGGGACTATGGGGGCTACTCACTGATGGCAGCGCCTGGCGTGACGGATGCGAGACGGAAGGTAACCATCTCATCACCCGCGGCCGCAGCTTCGCTGCCTCACGCCAGCTGCTACACGGTGCAGCACGCGGCAATGCGAACCGCACCAATGCAGCAGCCTGGGCGAAGGCTTCCGCATTGCAGAAGACATCGGCACCTGCACCTACAAGCCCATGTACCGATGCCGATGCAGGATTCGTGGCGGCGCTGGAAGCGGCGCAGCGGCATGAGCGCGACAGGCATGCCGTCGAGGCGACGCGATGAGTGGTGACGTCGGCTGCTTTGAAGGGCATGAGTTAGAGCAAGCGATACCGTTTGGAAGCCACGCTTTTCGAAGAATCTGCCTGTTGACAACAAGAGTTAGTATCCCTAACTTCACCAGCATCCGAAAGACATCGGAGCTGTGGTTGATGGAAGACAGCAGAGAGGAACGCGTAGTGTTCCCGCAGGTGACGTGGCTGCTCAAGATCATCGCGACTTCGACCCGGGCCGATTACGTTATGTCTGCGACGTCCCCCCAATTTTGAGTAGCACCTCAGTTTGGAGTCCAATTCCCTACCCCAAGGAGATTGGACGTGAAGAAGCGTTTTTCTGAAGAACAGATCATCGGCTTCCTGCGCGAAGCTGATGCCGGTGTGGCGATCAAGGATCTGTGCCGGCGGCATGGCTTCAGCGAGGCCTCGTATTACCTGTGGCGCAGCAAGTTCGGCGGAATGAGCGTGCCCGACGCCAAGCGGCTCAAGGATCTTGAGGCCGAGAACGCGCGGCTAAAGAAGTTGCTGGCCGAGCAGTTGTTCGAGAACGACCTGATCAAGGATGCGTTGCGAAAAAAGTGGTGAGCGCACCGGCGCGTCGTGCGCTGGTGCGCGAGTGGATCGGGCGTGGTGCCAGCGAGCGTCGCGCCTTGGCGGCGATCGGCATGAGCGCCAGCGCGCTGCGCTATTGCCCACGCCAAGACCGCAATGGCGAACTGCGCGAGCGCATTCTTGCGTTGGCGCATCGCCATCGCCGCTACGGCGTGGGGATGATCTATCTCAAGCTGCGACAGGAAGGACGCCTGGTGAACTACAAGCGCGTGGAGCGGTTGTATCGCGAGCAGCAGCTACAAGTGCGGCGCCGCAAGCGCAAGAAGGTGCCGGTTGGCGAGCGTCAGCCGCTGCTGCGGCCAGCGCAGGCCAACCAGGTGTGGTCGATGGACTTCGTGTTCGACCGCTCCGCCGACGGCCGAGTGATCAAGTGTCTGGTGATCGTGGACGACGCAACGCACGAAGCGGTCGCCATCGAGGTGGAACGCGCGATCTCCGGGCACGGCGTTGCGCGCGTGCTGGATCGGTTGGCACACAGTCGCGGTTTACCGAAGGTGATCCGCACCGACAACGGCAAGGAGTTTTGCGGCAAAGCGATGGTCGTCTGGGCACATGCCCGTGGTGTGCAACTACGGCTAATCCAACCCGGCAAGCCAAATCAAAACGCCTATGTTGAATCGTTCAACGGCCGACTACGCGACGAATGCCTCAACGAGCACTGGTTCCCGACGTTGCTGCACGCGCGCACCGAGATCGAACGCTGGCGACGCGAATACAACGAGGACCGACCGAAGAAAGCAATTGGCGGCATGACGCCGTCCGCTTATGCCCAACATCTGGCAAACACCGATATCATCAACCCCGGACTCTAAACCCGACCGCTACTCAGGGCGGGGGGACGTCGTCTGGACGGATTCGAGATGGTATGCGTGCACCGATCTGCCGCTGAGTCACATGCTCAGTGGAGCAGCGATGCTATGAGTGAATCCTTTGCGCGGAAGTGATCCCGCGACCTGCCTTGCTCAAGTACGATGACCTGCCTACGTGTACGGATCGCGTATGAGACCCACCAAGGTTGCAATGTTCTCAGTTGCCATCCTCTGCGTAACTTCGCTATGTGCATGCGCACATACACTTGTTAAACCTACTTCGCCACTTCCAAAAAAGCCGCGTGCAATGACGACGCCTGATACTTCAATGGTCAACCCTACGCTCAGCGCTGTTGAGATTGGCGAAAGATTTTTGAAACTGCTGGGCGGGTTGGACTCCAGGAAAGATCTGACAGTCGATCGGGTCCGCGAAGTCACTGGCATTTCTCTGAAAAAAGTTTCCTTCCCCTCTGAGGCTCTTGAGTCGTATATCCACGGCCAAGCGCTTAGTAATGGCTGGAGCTACTTATTGGAGCTTACTCCCGAGTCTCGTGCTCTCAAGCAGGGCATTGGTCTGTCTTTTGTCAACGAGGATGAAGGATCTTCAAGTCTTCAAGATAACTGCGTCGATTTTGAGGAATACAAAAGTTCGCTTATTGAGTTGGGATTTGTGGATTCGCCCGTGCATGGTGAGATCGGCCAACTACAAAGCTGGCGGTTTGCTAGGTTCGCGAAAGACGGAAGCGGAAACGACATTGTGATTTCGCTCCTTCCTCAAAATGAAGTGCCAGGTTCTCCCGGCAGGCTATGTGTCAAATCAATTGGAACACTGAACTAACCAAGGACGGAAGCTGATGGCAACGCCTAGCCCGCAACTCGAAGCAGCTCTCGCCAGCTTTTCTACGTATGAATTCACACATTGTATGCTGCGTCTGTCACCCCTTAGGATCTGCCAATGCGCTTCCCCCGAGCAGCCCTGCTCTTCCTAACCGCACTCTGCGCACCTGCACTAAGTGCTTGTGCCCATGGACCACTGAAGCCGCTTCCGAAGGAGCACGCTGACATGACTTTGCCAGAGGCTGTCACCGCCAACAAAATTACGCTTAGCGCTGAAGAAATAGGCAATCGGTTCTTGAAACTGATCGAGGGGCTAGAGTCCCGTGATGACCTGAGTCCCGAACGTATTCGGGAAGTTATGGGGATCACTCTTAAGAAACCAGATCCAGCAGAGCTGTCAGTGGCGTACTGGAGCATCGATCTGCAAGATGGGTGGCGCTATGCATTTACCTATGTTCCAGAATCGCCCTCGCTTTTAAAAGGCGTGGACTTGACTTTTCAAAACGATAAAGACGATTGGTCTAATATGTCTCCTGTCTGCGGGCTTGATTTTGATCATTATGACAAGGCACTTAAAGCAATGGGCTTTAATGCCTCACCCACTTACGGACCGATTGGTCAGCTTGAGGATTGGCGTTACACAAAATTTGCAAAAGATGGAGTTGGTGGGGATATCGTTATTTCCGTTGTCCCGAGGAACATTGTGGTCCGTGAGCCTGGTCGACTTTGCGTCAAATCTATCGGTACGTTGAACTAATCAACAAGGAACGAAAGATGGCAGCCGTCAGCCCCCAACTCGAAGCAGCGCTTGCCCGTTTCTCAACTGATCCAAGTGTGACGCGGGATCAAGCACAGCAACTGCGCACGGCAATTATCTCCAACACAACGCTTCTTAAAGAGTTCGAGAAAGAGGCTAAACAAGGGCATTTGCAGGGATTTTCCTTACAGTCATCAGCTAATAGAGCCCCAAATTTAGTGGGCAGTTACGACATGCAAAGCGGAGTTATCACGCTCCCGACGGCAAGCTTTCAGCCAGCAGGCACAACTCCTAGTAGTGATTTAAAGGCTACGCTGCAAGTCCAACATATGACTCTGGTGTTTGCTCGGAGCACGTATCAAGATGTGGCCAGAGTCAGTCATCCTGTGACGCAGGATATGGTGGACAACTTGCAGTCCACGCTAAACAGATCACCGTTCCTTGCTGATCAGCTTAAGAAAGCGGCAACCACCGTCGATCCTTCGGATACATCAAGCCCGAAACGTGCACAACTTGAGAGCTTTGGATTTGTTGGACCGGGTGTCTCCGCCGGCGGGACCTATAATGGCAACAACAAGGTTATGAATTTGCCGCCGATTGGCTTGCAGACAGCATCTGCCAACAACCCTCAGGGCAGATTCTCTGAGAAAGATATGGTGTTCGTACTTGGGCATGAAATTCAACACAGCTTTAATCATGCGGATAAAACAAAAGCTACCGCCAACTTTCTGAATGATGTAAGGAGTCAGGCAATCGCCAAGACTCCTGTGCACGACTACACCAACGAGCTGCGTTCATATATCCAGTCGGGACGCGAGGACGAAGCGAAAGCAGAAATCGCGGGTTGGAATGCGTTACTCAGCCACGAAAGACAGTCTAATCCGACTGCCAATGGCCTTGATCTCATGTTAAACACCAAGAATGCGAGGACGCTAGATTTCGTACACAGGGATCCGCTTACCACTAAGGCAGTGGCAAATCCTGGCCTCGGCTTCAATCAGGATGGCAGTTTGTCTCCAACGGTCAGCAACATCGCCGCAATGGGCCAGCATTACTTCGACCGTCCATCTCCCCTCTACGCGCAGCCAGGCCAGCACCCGGTAGGCCTCGGCGAGCACCGCAATCAAGCTGGCCAGCTGCAGCCCACTGCGGATTACACCAATTACTACGGCACCTGGGCTGTAGAGCAGATTCTGCAGGCCGAAGACCGTGCGAACGTGATGTATCAAGGTGCCCGGCCGCAGGTGACCATCGATATGGCAGCGCTGGGGCTCAAAGAACATTTGATCGAGAACGAAGGGCTCGACCGAGGCGTCAACAAGTCACCGTTTCCGTATCAGGACACAAGTACCAGGCCGTCCACGCTGCATCATTTCGACCATACCCAGGATGGAAGCGTCAGTCCCGCGCACGACCATACCTATGTTCCGGTCGTGCCCAGTGCGCCTGCTGCAACGGGTTCGCTTGGGCCGGACGATCCTGCGCACCCGGATCACCGCATGCTGGAGCAGATTCGCAGTGGCGTCCGCAAGATCGACGATAGCGTGGGCAAGCCGTACGACGACATGAGCGAGCGCGTCAGCCGTAGCCTGCTGGCCGTGTGCAAGGACAACCGCGAGGCCTACCCGGCTGCGGGGGATCGCTCGCTGGCAGACAATGCGTTGAGCCGCGTGGACCATGTTGTGATGGGCAAGACCGGCAACGTGTTTGCGGTAGAAGGGCGGCTGGATGACCCTGGGCACAAGCGTGTGCACGTGGAGATCGACCAGGCAATTCGCACCCCGGTGGAACAGTCGGACCAGAAACTCCTGGCGGCCAACCAAGCCATCGCGCAAGAAAGAGCCCTGACACAGCAGCAAGAGCTGGCACGTGGAATGAACGAGCCTAGCCAGGGCAGCCTGTCCCGCTAGATCGCACGCTTCCGGAGCGCTACGACACCATCGGAGCCGGATTACGGTCTGCGTTGCATCACCTCACGTCGCTCGATACACGCCCAACACGCAGTACGCGTATGCCAGTTGCGCACCGGCGCAGGGCGAGTGTTGCAACTTGCCCCTAGCCACCACCGCCCGCACACTCCCGTTCGGAGCCTAGAACTCCACACAGACAGCGGCACCCACCTCCGCGAATTTGGTGGGTTTTTTGTGTCCGGCCAAAAGGCCTGGTACTGCTCGGCGTTCTTGCGCCGGGAGGGCGACGAACACTACACCAAGCCCGCCAGCTGTCTGCGGTTCCTAGCCTCCCGGCATCCCGCTGCGTTGTGCAGCGGGAGCCACGCCATGGCAAGGAGAGCGGCATGCACGACGAACCCGCTACTGGATGTCCGAAGGCACGCAATACCGCCTGCTATGCGTATGCGACCAGCTGCGCCTGCTCGCTACCTTGGCCACACCGCGTTCGTGCGACGAAAGCACCATGGGCGTGCCGGCCATTCCACTACGGCAGTGGGCGCATTGCATGCAGCAGTTGGCTAAGCAGGTGGACGACGTATTGGACGCCTTGGGCACTGCTGGATAGTGCGCCTCCTTCGACGCACGCGAGGCGCCATGTGAGCGTGGTCGGGCGACGTCGCTGGCTTTGCTCGCTGACTGACCACATCACCTTTCGTGTTGACAGCGCTTTTGCAACGGGTCGTTAGCATTCTGTCGCGTTGATGCGGCTGCAGGTAAAGCCGTGCTTGTCTTCTCCCTGGAGTGATTACCTACATGCATGCCCTGATTGTTGTTGCACATCCCGAGCCGCGCTCGCTGACGCACGCCATTGCCGCGCAGGTGAGCGCTGGGCTGGAGGCGGCCGGCGGCGGCCACACGGTCGAGGTTGCTGACCTGGCGCAGGAGGGTTTCGACCCGCGCTTCAACCAGGCTGACATCGCGCTCTTTCAGCAGCGCGCGGCACCTGCGCCAGATGTAGCGGCCGAACACGCGCGGCTGGACCGGGCCAATGCGCTGGTGCTGGTGTTCCCGATTTACTGGTGGTCGTTTCCGGCGTTGCTGAAAGGTTGGATCGACCGGGTGTTTACGCTGGGCTGGGCGTTCGACGAAAGCGCCGACGGCAAGATCATGAAGAAGCTACAGCACCTGGACGTCCACATGCTGGCCATCGGCGGCGCAGACGAGCGCACCTACGCGCGGCACGGCTACTTCGGTGCGATGAAGACACAGATCAATCACGGCATCTTCGATTTCTGCGGTGCGCCGGTACGCACCTCGGAACTGCTGACAGTGCCGGATGCGGGCTTTCCGCAATCGCACTTCGACACAGCGCGCGCAATTGGTGCGCGGTTGTTTGCCGCAAAAGCAGCTGCATGTAGATGACCCGGCGCACACCAGGCTACGGCTGCCGCGTCATTGTGATTGGCAGGTCTGCAAGCTGCCTGCGTGCCTGCGTGCCTGTGTGCCGATGATGCGCGCGCGTCATGACCTCGCTTGCATGATGCCGCGCTGGTCATGACGTGCAACCGCACCAGCGTTTGCTGGCCGCGCATGCACCCTGCGCGGCCGCGCGTCCGGGGTCGTGCAGCAACCTGTCGCCCGCCATCACGCATCACTCAAACGGCCGCGGAGACGGGCGCGAGGAGTTGACAAAGGTCTGGTACAGCGCTGCCGCACGCTCATCTGCAACGACGCTTTCGATACCGCTCAAACCTCTTTGTGCGATGGCCGCCGATGCCTTGCGATCGCCGAGCAGATAGGCGAGCCGCAGATACGCTGCGCTCTCGACCAGGCTCTTTTGCAGGGTGTCGCCGTTGTAGACCTCGGACAGCCCATAGTAGGCGTAGATATTTCCGGTGGCTGCGGCCTTTCGCAATGTGGCCACGCCGCTCTCGAAACGGCCGCCAAGTGCGGTCTTGCTGCCGTAGAGCACAGTGGCCGCCGGATTGCCCGCCTGCGATTCGGCCTGCAACTGGGCCAGATCCAGCTTGCTCAAGCGTGCGTGCTCGGTCGGCGACGGGTAGCCGTGGGCAATCAGCCAGTGCGCTTCTGCCTGCGAGCTGGCCAGCAATGGGCCGCCAGCGATGCAGGCGCCTGAGCCGGGATTGCAGAGATACGGCGTTGTGGCGGCATGGGTCTGCGCTACACGCGTAGCCGGTGACCGCGAGACGTTGTTCGGTGCGGCACTGCCGCTGGCGGTGCGCGCGTGGGCCGTGGGCGCGATGGCCGAGGGTGTGTGCACTGGCGGCGGCGCGTCGGTGCAGCTGCTGAGTGCCACGACGGGGAGCGCGATCAGTGCGGTGCTAACGACGTTCATAGGGCTGTCCTGATGCATGCAAGATGTGCGGGGTGCACATGCCGCAGCTGCGTTGCTCCTTGAGCCTGCACCTTGCGCGGCAGCGATGGCGCGGTCAAGTCCGCTGCACGCTGCTGCCGCTTTTTATCTCAGCCATGCCATTGACCCGCTGCGCGTGGCGAAGGCGCAGCAAATACATGCCTGCATAGCAGCGTTCGCTGGCGGCGAGGCGGGCTGGCAGCAGACGGGCGCATGGCATTGCACTGGCAGGCGTTTGGACTTTGGCCGCGCGCAATGCATGGCTCATGGCTTTGGGTCTGATCGACCGCCGGTGGATGTCCCCAGGTTTTGGCGGTGGCGCCTGCACCTGCTTCCGCAACGCATCAAAGCAGACCCAACAGCCGGCAATTTCGGCATTTCTGGACCGAAAACACAGCGATGTTTGCGTAATTGGGCTGCTTGAGACAATGCGTGACGTTTGTCGTTCTTTTCTCGTATACCGTGGCGAACAACACACGAAAGTGTGATGGGTGTCTCATATTCGAGGAGGGAGCTGGCCATGGGCGAGAACGGAACGGGGCTGCACACGCGGCCGGTGGGTGCAGAGCGGGCGTCGGCCCAGCCATGGGCTGCACTGCTGCCGGGGTTGGCACGGCCAGCAGGGATTGGCCCCCCGGCCGCGCCGACGCGCACCACGGCAGACGCAGCCAACCTCAAGCGTCTGCTACGCAAGGGCGCGCGCAGCCTTGTACGCACCTTGCCCTGGCGGCACCAGGACCGGCTGTACTTCCTGCATACGTTTGGACGCCTGCCCGATCTGTACGCACCGAAATGCTTCAACGAGAAGATCCTCTACCGCAAGTGTGTGCACGGTGATTACCCGCAATACCAGCGGCTGGCCGACAAGTTCGCGGTGCGGCCGTATGTGGCGGCCAGGATCGGCCAGGCGCATTTGATCCCGCTATTGCTGGATACCACCGACCCGCAAGATTTGCTGCGCTTGCCGCAGTGGCAGCAGACGGTGATCAAGGCCAACCACGGCGCGGCCATGGTGGAGGTAGTGCGCGATGAGCCGGACGCGCAGCAGAAACGCCGCATCATCGCGCGTTGCGGCCAATGGATGCGCACCGATTTTTCCGACATGGTGCGCGAGATCCATTACCGCGATATTCCGCCGCGCATTCTGGTGGAAAAATATATCGGCGATGCGCAGCAGGTGCCGGTGGACTACAAGTTCCACATGTTTGGCCAGGCCGATGGCACGTTCAAATACGTGTTGCAGGTGATCTACGGCCGCTTCGACACGCCGAAATTGTCGATGACGTTTTTCGTCGGCAACTTGCACGATGCGTTCCATCGCATCCGCGACGACGGCCGCGCACCGCCATGTGCGCCGGAGTTGCTTGAGCAAGCGCTGGAACTGAGCAAGGTGCTGGCCAGCGACTTCGATTACGTGCGGGTGGATTGGTATATCCAGCACGGGCAGGTGTATTTCGGCGAACTCACCTTTACCCCAGGCGCCGGGTTGGTGACCGGATTGGGCCGCGGGCTGGACCGCATGATGGGCGATATGTGGGTGCAGCGGCGCGCGCCTGAAGAGCCGGGTCTGCCGATGCAGGGGTTTGGTGTGGGTGTGCGCGTGCCACAGCGGTGAAGCGTCAACGCAGGTGCCCTGCCCAGCCCATGCCGATGCAGCGCTCCAGCGCGACTACCCGACTGGCTGCGTCACGCCGGCCTGTTTGGCAAATTCGCCAGCGGCCCAGTCCAGAAACACGCGCACGCGTGGCGACGGCTGGCGGGCGCGGGAATACAGCAGCGACACCGGGTTGGACGGCGGCGGGGTATCGCGCAGGATCTCCACCAGAGTGCCTTGCTGCAGGTCGTGCGCCACATGGAAGCGCGGCACCTGCGCGATGCCCAGGCCAAGCCGGATGCCGGCCAGATAGCTTTCGGTCCCGGTGACGCTGAGCGGGCTGGGCAATGCGAAGGTACGCAGCCCCAGGGCGGTCTGGAATTCCAGCGGTGTGACCACGCCGGTGGTGATCGAACGCAAGCCAACCATGCGGTGGTGTTCCAGCGCTTCCAGCTGCGCAGGCATGCCGAAACGTTGCAGGTATTGCGGCGTGGCGCAGGTGAGGCGTTCGAGCATGGCCATGCGGCGTGCAACCAGTTCGCTGTCGCGCAGCGGGCCATAGCGCAGTACGCAGTCGATGCCTTCTTCCACCAGATCCACCCAGCGGTCGCTCTCGCTCATCACCAGCTGGATCTGCGGGTAGTGCGCAAAGAACGCCGGCAATCCGGGCAGCAGGAAGTGCCGCGCCAGCGTGCCCTGCACTTCCACCCGCAGCAGCCCCTTGGGTGCCACGCCACGGAAGCTGCCTTCGGCATCGTCCACGTCGTCGAGGATGCGCATGCAGCGTTGATGGAAGAGCTCGCCATCGAGCGTGGGCCGCACCACGCGCGTGGTGCGCTGTAACAGGCGCACGCCCAGGCGCGCTTCCATCTCGGCGATGACCTTGGTGGCGGTGGAGCGCGGAATTTCCATGTCGTTGGCCGCTGCAGTGAAGCTGCGCCGCTCCACGATCCGCACGAACAACCGCATGGCGTCGAACCGATCCATGACACTCCTTGCCCACTGTTCGGGCGCTGGAAACAGTGCTGTGCAGTTTAGTGTGATGATTATCGTGTCATTGCAGTGGATAGTTCCGCAACGCCGCAGCCCGCGGCATAACGGAAGAACATGCATGACTCAGCAGCACACTGTTGCAGTGATTACCGGGGCCTCCCGCGGTATTGGCGCTGCCATCGCGCAGCGATTGGCCGGCGATGGCTTTGCCGTCGTGCTCAACTATGCCGGCCATGCGGATGAGGCCGATCAACTGGTGCGCAGCATCGAAGCGGCCGGTGGCCGCGCGATCAGCGTGCAGGCCGATGTCAGCGACCCGGTCGCCGTCGAGCGCCTGTTTGCCGCGGCCGAGACTGCGTTCGGCGGCGTGGATGTGCTGGTCAACAACGCCGGCATCATGCAGCTGGCCACGCTGGCCGACAGCGACGATGCCTTGTTCGACAAACACATCGCGATCAATCTGAAAGGCACCTTCAACACGCTGCGCCAGGCCGCACGACGGCTGCGCGACGGCGGCCGCATCGTCAACCTGTCCACCAGCGTGGTCGGCCTGAAGCTGGAAACCTACGGGGTGTATGCGGCCACCAAGGCGGCGGTGGAAACGCTGACGGCGATCCTGTCCAAGGAATTGCGCGGGCGTGCCATCACCGTCAACGCGGTGGCGCCTGGCCCGACCGGCACGGCGCTGTTCCTGGACGGCAAGTCGCCGGAATTGATCGAACGCTTGTCCAAGGCCAACCCGCTGGAACGTCTTGGCTGCCCGGACGACATCGCGGCAGCGGTGGCGTTCCTGGTCGGCCCGGATGGCGGCTGGATCAACGGCCAGGTCCTGCGCGCCAACGGCGGCATGGTCTGACCCGCTGTGGCGCGCGGCAGTGCGCACGCTGCTGGCTTTCCCTCTCAAGGAGCAATGACATGCGCAAACGCATTCTGGTGACTGGCGCGTCCAGCGGCTTTGGCCGATTGGCCGCACAAGCGCTGGCCGCCGCCGGCCACACCGTCTACGCCTCCATGCGCGATACCGCCGGCCGCAATGCCGGCGTGGTGCAGGAGATGGCCGACTTGGCGGGCAAGCAGCAGCTGGCCTTGCACACGGTCGAGCTGGACGTGCAATCGCAGGCCTCGGCCGACGCGGCGGTGGCATCCATCGTGGCGCAGGCCGGTGGGCTGGACGTGGTGGTGCACAACGCCGGGCACATGGTGTTCGGCCCGGCCGAAGCGTTCACCGCCGAACAGCTGGCGCAGGTCTACGACATCAACGTGCTGGGCACCCAGCGGGTCAACCGCGCGGCACTGCCGCACTTGCGGGCACAGCAGCAGGGCCTGTTGGTGTGGGTGTCCAGCAGCAGCTCGGCAGGCGGCACACCGCCGTATCTGGGCCCTTACTTCGCGGCCAAGGCGGCGATGGATGCCTTGGCGGTGCAGTACGCACGCGAGTTGGCACGCTGGGGCGTCGAGACCTCGATCGTCGTGCCCGGCGCCTTCACCAGGGGCACCAACCACTTTGCCCATGCCGGTACGCCCGACGATGCCGCGCGCGCCGCTGCGTACGAGGCCGGCCCGTATGCGGGCTTTGGCGAACAGGTGCAGCAGGCATTTGCGCGCCTGGTGCCCGAAGACGCCGACGTGGCCGAGGTGGCGCAGGCGATCGTGCAGGTGGTGAACGCACCGTTCGGCAAGCGGCCGTTCCGGGTGCATATCGACCCGGCGGGCGATGGCGCGGACGTGGGCTTTGCGGTCCTCGATCGCCTGCGCGCAGAGATGCTGCACCGTGTGGGATTGGATGATCTGTTGGCACCGCGCGTGGTGGAATGATGGGATGCGGCAGTCGCTTGGAGTGCCTGCCGGCCGTAGAGCGGCTAACAGACGGTGGCGAGCAGTCGTCAGCTGGATGTGGACGGCGCACTCACAACCGACGTGTCGGCGCGGTGCATGCCGCACCGAGCACCGGCCGCGCCCGCCTGGTGGCTGTGCCGTGGTTTTGTTGGCCGCTCTTCTTAGCGTGAAAGACGGTTCCTGCGAAGCGCGCGCTCCCACCGCATGACGTGCACCAGCACAATGTGCTGCCCATCCACGCGGTAGAACACGCGGCAAGGTGGTTCGACAATCTGGCGATAGCGCGAGCGCTTGAGTTCCTGTGGCCGGCTTCCGCTGTCGGGGTGTTCAATTAATTGCTCAACCTGCGGCAACACCCATTTGACCAGCGCCGCCGCTGCAGCGGGTGCGTTATCGATTGCGATGTCGTCGGCAATTGCGTCCAGATCAGCCAATGCCGGCACCGACCAGATTATTTCAGCCATCGCGCCATGTGTTGCTGTGCCTGTTCATGGCGCAGCGTACGGCCTTGCGCGACTGCCATTTCTCCACGGGCGATTCCTTCCAGGAGCGCAATGCGCTGCTGCATGCGCTCATCGCTGGCAACATCCACCACATAGGCTCTGGGTAAACCGTGCTGTGTGATCAGGATTGGCTCCTTGTCGCGCTCTGCAGCTGCAAGGGGTTCGGTCGCCTGACGCTTGAGCGTGGTGACAAGTTCGGTGCGCATGCAGTGACATTAAGTATCACTTCGGGCGGGGCAAGCGGCCGGCCCGAGGACGCCACACTGCGTGGTCACCCCTCGCCCAACGGCCGCAGGCACAGCCAGATGGCGCACCAGTGCGACAGCGCGCCGCCCAGCACATGGGCGTGCCAGATGGCGCGGTTGTAGACCATGGATTTGCGCACGTAGAACGCCACGCCCACGGTGTAGAAGGCGCCGCCGGCAACGATGAGCCACAGCACCGCGCTGTCCAGCCCGGCGATCATCTGGTTGATCACCACGATGCCGGCCCAGCCCAGCAGCAGATAGATCGCCACCCAGAAGCCCTTGGCGATGCCGGGCAGGCACAACTTGGCGAACACGCCGAACAGGGCCACGCACCAGACGCTGAGGATCATCACCCAGCGCCAGGTGCCGTCCAGCGCCACCAGGAAAAACGGCGTGTAGGAGCCGGCAATCATGACGAAGATGCCGGCGTGGTCGAACTTGCGCAGCATCGGCTGGCGCTGCGGCGGTGCGAAGTTGTAGGCCGCCGAACAGGCGAACATCACCAGCAGCCCCAGCGCGTAGATGCAGGTGGCCAGCAGCATGGTCTGGTTGGCGTGCGCGCGCACCACCATCCAGGCGCCGCCGACGATGGCCAGCAACAGGCCGGCGGCATGCACCGCGATATCGGCGCGGCGGGCAGAAACGGACTTGTAATGCGGAGCAGTGACGTTGGCAGGCACGGGCACGGCGTTTCTTCGGTGTGGGGGATCCCACAGCGTGCAAGGCAGCCGTGACGCTGTGGGGGCGACAGGATACCCGGCTTGCTGAATCCGCTCAGTGAGGCAGGCTGGGCGCGGGCGCGCCGGTCTCATACCCTGAGACATCCTTTTCGTTTGATCTCCCTCTTTGGGAGCCCTTGCCGTATGCCTCCGTTTGCCCTCGCTCCCCGCACCGAAACCGCCGAACGCGCGCTGGCCACCACCGACGGCCGGCCCAGCCGCGACGGCGCGTTGCTCACGCAGCGCCTGGAACGGCGTTACCACGACCGCATCACCGGCAGCTTCACCATTCCCGGGCGCGCGGGCTGCTATGCGCCGATCCCCGATGATGTGCCCAGCGCACTGGCCGATGCGCTGCAGGCGCGCGGCATCAGCCAGCTCTACAGCCACCAGGCCGATGCCTGGGCAGCGACACAGCGCGGCGAGCATGTGGCGATCGTGACGCCCACCGCCTCGGGCAAATCGCTGTGCTACACGCTGCCGGTGGTGAGCGCGGCGATGACCAGCGGCGCCAAGGCCTTGTACCTGTTCCCGACCAAGGCGCTGGCGCAGGACCAGGTGGCCGAGCTGCTGGAGTTGAACCGCGCCGGCGAGCTGGGGGTCAAGGCCTTCACCTTCGACGGCGACACGCCCGGCGATGCGCGCCAGGCGATCCGGCTGCATGGCGACATCGTGGTGAGCAACCCGGACATGCTGCATCAGGCGATCCTGCCGCATCACACCAAGTGGGCGCAGTTCTTCGAGAACCTGCGCTATGTGGTGATCGACGAGATCCACACCTATCGCGGCGTGTTCGGCAGCCACGTCACCAATGTGCTGCGCCGGCTCAAGCGCATCTGCGCATTCTATGGCGCCACCCCGCAATTCATCCTGTGCTCGGCCACCATCGGCAACCCGCATGCGCACGCGCAGGCCTTGATCGAAGAGCAGGTGCATGCCATCACCGAATCGGGCGCGCCCACCGGCGACAAGCATGTGCTGTTGTGGAACCCGCCGGTGGTCAATGCGGATCTGGGCCTGCGTGCCTCGGCGCGTTCGCAGAGCAACCGCATCGCGCGCATTGCCATCAAGAGCGGCCTGAAGACGCTGGTGTTTGCGCAGACGCGCCTGATGGTGGAAGTGCTGACCAAGTATCTGAAGGACATCTTCGACCACGACCCGCGCAAGCCGGCACGCATTCGCGCCTACCGCGGCGGCTATCTGCCCACCGAGCGGCGCGAGGTGGAGCGTGCAATGCGTGCCGGCACGATCGACGGCATCATTTCCACCTCGGCGCTGGAACTGGGCGTGGATATCGGCGCACTGGACGTGGTGATCCTCAACGGCTACCCCGGCAGCGTGGCGGCCACCTGGCAGCGCTTCGGCCGTGCCGGGCGTCGCCAGCAACCGGCGCTGGGCGTGCTGGTGGCCAGCTCGCAACCGCTGGACCAATACGTGGTGCGACACCCGGATTTCTTTGCCGATGCCTCGCCCGAACATGCGCGTACCGCACCGGACCAACCGCTGATCCTGTTCGATCACATCCGTTGCGCGGCCTTCGAGCTGCCGTTCATTGCCGACGAGCCATTCGGCCCGATCGACCCGCTGGTGTTCCTGGAAGCGCTGGCCGAAAGCGAGGTGATCCACCAGGAAGGCGACCGCTGGGAATGGATCGCCGACAGCTACCCGGCCAATGCGGTGAGCCTGCGCTCGGTGGCCGATGGCAACTTTGTGGTGGTGGACAAGAGCGACGGCAAGCAGCAGATCATCGCCGAGGTGGATTATTCGGCCGCTGCACTCACCTTGTACGAAGGCGCCATCCACATGGTGCAGAGCACGCCCTACCAGGTGGAGCGGCTGGATTGGGAAGGCCGCAAGGCGTACGTGACGCGCACGCATGTGGACTACTACACCGACAGCATCGACTACACCAAGTTGAAGGTGCTGGACCGCTTCGACGGCGGCGTGGCCGGCCGTGGCGATTGCCACCACGGCGAAGTGCACGTGGTGCGGCGCGTGTCCGGCTACAAGAAGATCCGCTACTACACGCACGAAAACATCGGCTACGGGCCGGTGAATCTGCCCGACCAGGAATTGCACACCACCGCGGTGTGGTGGCAGTTGCCGCAGGCCACGCTGGGCAAAGCCTTTGCATCCAAGCAGGATGCGCTGGATGGATTTCTGGGCGCTGCCTATGCACTGCACGTGGTCGCCACGGTCGCCGTGATGGCCGATGCGCGCGATCTGCAAAAGGCGGTGGGCAATGGCGACGGCGCCTGGTTTGCAGTGGCCGACCAGACCGGGCGTGGGCAACTGCGCGGCGTGGAAGAAGGCGATGCGGCCACGGTGGAATTGCAGCAGGCCTTCGTGCCCACGGTGTATCTGTACGACAACTTCCCTGGCGGGGTGGGCTTGAGCGAGCCGCTGTGGCTGCGCCAGGCCGAGCTGCTGCAGCGCGCGGACGAATTGGTGCGGCGGTGCGATTGCAGCGCCGGCTGCCCGGCCTGCGTGGGCCCGGTGCTGGCCGCACATGAAGCCGCCAAAGGCGAATCGCCCAAGTCGCTGGCGCTGACGGTGCTGGCGTTGTTGTTCGATGCCGATGCGCCATTGCGGCATGCCACACAGGTGGACGAGGACCTGGCGCTGGACGTGCTTGCATGAGTGTGAGTGCGGACCGGCTGCGTTTGTTGCGGCGTCAGGCCGGGCAGGCGGATGTGCCTGCGCCGGCGAAGGCTGACGATGGCGATGGCGATGCGCTGCACGATGCGCCGGCGGTCGATGCGCAGGCTGCGGATGCCTCGCCTGTCGATGAGGCCGCGCAGCCAGCTTCCGGCGCCCACACGCAGGGCACGACGCCTGCGCCTGGTCATGCCACGGGCGTCAGCGCCGAACGTCTGCGCTTGCTGCGCCGTCAGGTTGGCGGCCTGACGCCGGCAGCGCGCAAGGACGATGCGGTCATGCCGACACGTGCACGGCGGGCCGCGGTCTCCAGCGCCGCGTTACCTACTGCGGGCTTGCCGCTGCGAGAGAACGCGGCTGCACGTCATGGCGCCGTGGCCGGTCGCCCCAACGAGGCGCGCGACGCATCAACACGCACGCGCCGCGCCTTGCAGGCGCCCATGCCTGCACCGCCTGCGCGCGAGGCATCGGTATTTGCGTGGGTGGAGCACGATGTGCGCCACAAGCCGGCGCTGCCTTCGAATGTCGATGCAATCATCGCCGCGAATACGGATAGCGCGCGCCCTTGGCCCACAGCGCGCAGCACAGCGACAACATCGCCCGCATCGATGTCGCCGGCACCACCGGTACAGCGCCGCACCGATATCGCCGGCCTGCGCAAGATGATCGGCCTGCGCGAACGCGCGGTTTCGGCGCATGCACCCATCCACGCGCCATCCACCGACCGATCTCTGCCTGGCAACGAGATCGCGCCCGGCCTGCATCTGATCCAGGCGTTCCTGCCACAGGCGATTCCCACCGAGGCACTCTCGCTGGCCTTCGCCAAACGCGACGATGCCGTCGACCCGATGGACCTGCTGTTCTTCGATACCGAAACCACCGGCCTGGCCGGCGGTACCGGCACCCGCGCCTTCATGATCGGCGTGGCCGATTGGGTGGTCGATGCCGTGCAGGGCAACGGCCTGCGCGTGCGTCAATTGATGATGTCCACGATGGCGGCCGAAAGCGCGATGCTGGATCTGTTCCGCACCTGGCTGACACCGCGCACCGTCCTGTCCAGCTACAACGGCCGCTGCTACGACGCCCCGCTGCTGAAGACGCGCTACCGCCTGGCACGTCGCGGCGACCCGATTTCTGCACTGGACCATGTGGATCTGCTGTTCCCCACGCGCCGGCGCTATCGCGGCACCTGGGAGAACTGCAAGCTGTCCACCATCGAACGGCGACTGCTGCGCGTGGTGCGCGAAGACGACCTGCCCGGCTCCGAGGCCCCGGCCGCCTGGTTGAGTTACCTGCGCGGCGGCAGCGCGCGCAACCTGCGCCGCGTGGCCGAACACAACCACCAGGATGTGGTGACGCTGTCGCTACTGATGCAACGGCTGGTGGCAGTGGACGCGCAGGAGCGCAATGCGCTGACGTTGGCGCGCACGCCTTGACCGGTCATGCGATTTGGGTGAGGAGTTGGTGCGGGGCAGGAGGTTGGCCGGACTTGCCCCACGACAGGGCGCTTGACGCACGCTGCGTGCACTCCACGACCACCCGTCCGGCCATTCATTGCGGCGTGTTGAGCCACGTGGCGCGCCAGCCATGGGTGGATGCTTGCGGTGGACGACATGCAACGCCGTGATGGCGCACCGCAGGCGTCTGCGGGTCATTCCGATCAGGCCACGCAGTCGCCTCCACCGATGAATCGATGGGAGGCAACGGCGGATGCGTATGCAGGTAACGCGGCAGCGCACGCCGCGGCACCTGCACGCAGGGCACTGCAACGCGGCTGATCGGCCGCCCCACCGCTCCCGGCGCCGGCTTGCCGGTACAGGCGCGTGATCTCTCCCAATCCCTGACGCTGCCCGAGCGTGGCTTGGAGCATCTGCATGCTGCCCCACACGCTCGACCTGCCAACCGAAGCCGTGATTGGAAGGTTCAATCCGTCTCCGTCTGCCTGGCCTGCTCATTGAGATAGTGGGTCACAGGCGCGCCACGGTATTTGTCGGTCAGCAAACCAAGCGCTTTGGCGCGCTTGTCCAGCGCACGCGTTGCCGCAGGGTCATTGACCATGTCTGCGGTGTGATCGTGTTGCTTGCCTTCGCGAACCGCGGAGATGTGGTTCGGGTCAGCGGGGATGGAGCTGGCCTGAAATTGCTGGGTTCGCTGCTTCACGATCTCGGCATCCCGGTTGATATCGATGGGCGTTTCCGGCGGCACGTCGAGTTCATTGCCGGTATGGCCCCGGGCCAGCGCGCGGTTTTCCAGGATGGCGAGCAATTCGGCCTCGGGCTGATCGGTCAACAGGCTTTCGCCATCGTCGCGAAACGCGCCGGCCGTGGTGCGCTTGACGCCGAAGGCCTCGTTGGTGAGCTTTTGCAGTTCACCGAAGTTGCGGTAAACGTAGTAGTCCTTGTCGTGATTGGCGCGCGGCACGGAAAAGTCCTCATACCGGTAGCTCACCGAATACGCGGCCTTCGCGTAGGCCGAGTCCGGCTGGCGCATCCGCGTCCGAGCCATTTCCATGGCCTTGCCGGCATCGCTGTCGTCGGTGGCTACCGCCTCCACGATCACCGGGCGCATCTTGGTCCAGCTGTCCAGCCACTGCATTGCGGTGTCTGCGAGCCCCGCGGCGCCCTGCTCATTGCTTCGAAAGAAGCCGCGCAAGCGCTCGTCGTTCAACATGCCCTGGCTCAAGACCGGCACCACGTTGATCTTGGCCAGCAAGCGATCCAGCGCGGCGCGGCGCGGCGCATCCTGCGAGTGCAACGGGTTGATCTGGTAGTGCTTGTACAAATTGGACAGGAATTGGTCAAAGCCGCCCGTGTAGTACTTGGCATAGACCTTGATCGCCGCAGCCTTGCGCAGGTCCGGCCGGCGCATCAGCAGCATCGCCACCGCTTCGCCGGTATTTTCCTTGCAATCCAGCGCCACCGACATCGGCTCGGGCTTTTTGAGCACGTGCTCCAGCATCTGCTCCACACCGGCGATGGTCTGGTCGGTCTTGACGTAGTTTCCATCAGACGGGTTGCGAATCACCAACGGCATTTCACGCAGCTCGGCAAACGGCACCTGCGACACCAATCGGTTCTGCGGGTCGCCTGCCATGCGGCCGATGCTGAAATCGTGCATCAACACCGGCACGCCATCGGAACTGACTTCGACGTCCAGCTCCAGATTGCGGTAGCCCTGCTCGTAGGCATGATCGATGGACGCCAGCGAGTTTTCCGGAATGCCGGCGTGATTATCGAACAGCCCGCGATGCACCATGACGTCCTTTCCGAACGCACGCGTGCTGGGTGCCTCGAAGTAGTGGTCGTGCACGAGCGATTTTCGATGATTGCGCAACAGCGCTTGCTTGCCTTCCAGCAGGCGATGGTCGTTGGCCTTGAAGAACCCGGCGCCACCGTCGCGGGCCGGCACCTCGTGGCCGTGATAGCGCGCGGCTTGCTGCAGCTTGCGCCGCCCCGGCGTGCCTGCGGCAGGCTGCAGCCAGTTCGGCGTTGCCAGCCCGTGGCCGGAGAGATTCAACTGCTTGCCAAGCGCGGCAAGCGCCGCGTCGCTGAAGGTGTCGCCAGGGGCAAACGCGCGCTGCAGATTGAAGATGATGCGACCTTGTTGTGCATCGATCAGCACCGGGCCTGCGGCCGCACGTGCGCGTGCGGGCAGCCCGCGCGACATGGCATTGAAGGCGGCGGTATCCAGATACACCGGCTCCAGTGTGCCGGCGGCAAAGCGTGCGGCAATGCTGTCGGGTTTGAGCGCCGTGCCGGCCTGCGCAAGATGCGTGGCAAGCTTGGCTTGCAGTGTCTGCACGGTGATCTGGCGCGCCTGCACTTCGGCCAGACGCTGCTCTGAGAATTCGCTGTCGAGCGCCACCAGGGCCGGCTTGCCGGTCATCGCGCTGTCGTTCAACGGCACCAGCGGGGGCATATTGGTGGCGCGGCGACGCGGCCTTTCTCGCAGTGGCGGAGTGTTGCCCGGCATGTGCGGCACCTGCGTCGGGCTGATCGCACTGGTGTGCGTCGGTAGTGCCGGCGCGGCAGTGTGCGCGATAGAAGGTTGCAGAGGACCGATACGCATGATGACCTCGAAAACGCGGCGGGCGGCCAGTAAAGCGCGTGGCATATGACAATTGGCAAATTAGGCGAAAAGTACCGCCCGGATGCGAAACGATGCCTGCGTTGCGCGCGCTGGCAGGCGTGCGGCGCAGGCCTTGTTTGGACGCGTTGCCAGCACTTGGCGCGCATATCGCCGCGCATGCGGTGCGCTAGAAAAGCGTTTCCTTGAACGGCAGCATGGCCGCGCCCAGCACGGTGGCATGCGCCGTCACCTGCCCGACCTGCAGCGTGGGATACGGCAATGCAACGCCACGCCGCGGCGCAGGTTCGAAGGCGATGCGGGCGATCAGCCGTTGCGCAAGATCGGTGGGCAGGCGCGCGCCAAAAACAATCACACGCGGATCGATCAACGCAATGATCGCCGCCACCGCAAGCGTCACGGTCGGCTCCACTGCATCCAGCCACGCATCGATCTGCGGCCACGCCGCATCGTAGTGCTGCAGCATGGTGTGCAGGTCCGGCAGCGCGTGGCCATCGGCGGCCAGCGCCTGGCGCAGGCTTTCCAGGGTTGGCCGCGCCATGCAGGTGATGGCCGAGATGCGCCCCAGTTCGCCCCCATTGCCGTGCGCGCCGCGGCGCACGTTGCCGGCCGCAATCACGCCGGCAGCAAAGCCGTCGGAGATCGACAGATACACCAGGTCCGGCGATTGGCGGCCAATGCCGTACACGGCCTCGGCCAGGGCGGCGCAATGGGCGTCGTTGTCCATCCAGACCGGTAGCTGCAGGCAATCGGCGACAAACCGGTCCAGCTCCACCTGCATCCATTCCGCTGCCAGCGACAAGGGCGGATTGACCCGGGTGCCGTCGCCGATGCGCGGGCCGGTCATGCTTAGACCGACGCCGAACACATGCTGCCGATCCACGCCGGCCGCCGTTAGCAGCGCCTCCACCAGGGTCGGCAGTTGTGCACGCACCACCGCCAGCGTCAGCGGGAAGGCCGTGAGCTGGCGCATGCCGCGGACCTGGCCGGCGAAGTCGATCAGCACCACCGCAAAGCCATCGACCATCACCGACACCCCCACGCTGTATGCATACCCCGGCACCAGGCTCACCTGCGCGCTGGGTTGGCCACGGCCACGCCGCAACGAGGGCCGCAGCTGCAGCAGGCCGTGCGCCACCAGCGGGTCGACGATGCCCTTGATGCCGGGCACGCTGAGCCCGCTGGCGCGCGGCAGATCCGCACGCTCGAATTGCCCTGCCCTGCGGATCAGATCCAGCAGCAGGCGCTCGCTGGAACCGGCGGCCTGCCCATCGCTGCGGCGGCGGTAATGCGAACGAATGGCTGCGTTTACGAACAAAGAGGGCATGCAGGGCGAAACGTCCGTCGTTGTCATAATTGCTTTAATTAAGCAGCTTAATTTAATCCGTCCGCGGCCCTGCGTTGGGGCCACCGACGTTGATATCGTGCCATGCGCCTGTTGCATCCCCCTTCCCGCCCCACTCGCATTGCCCCGTCTTGGCCACAGCCTCCGCATGCGCTGTCGCTTGCGCTGGGGCTGGCCTTGATCGGCTGGCTTCCCTCGCACGCCACCGCCGCCGACATGTCCGGCGGAGGCGACGCGCTGACCATGGACGCGGTGCAGGTGCGCAACCCGTTCCAGTCGCAGAACACGCGCGCCATCGCCACCAAGCAGGCGGCGCCCACCATCGTCGATTCGGTCGCCGCCGACAGCATCGGGCAACTGCCGGACTTCAATGTGGGCGATGCGCTGCGCCGGGTCACCGGCGTGAGCACGGTCGAGTACCAGGGCGAACCACGCTATGTGACGGTGCGCGGCCTCAACGGCAACTACAACAGCATGCTGATCGATGGCTTTGCCTTCGCCAGCAACGACATCGGTAGCCGCCAGGCGCTGATGGATGTGCTGCCGGCCAACTTCGTGGACCGCATCGATGTGGTGAAGTCGCTGCTGCCGGAGAACGATGGCGGCGCGATCGGTGGTGTCACCAATCTGGTCACCGCCACCGGCTTTGCCCGGCCCGACGGCCTGCTGACCGCCTCGGCCAAGGGCGGCGCCAACCTCATGGGAAGCCGCTATGGCGGCCGCACGCCGGTGGGCGAAGGCGAGCTGAAATGGGGCAAGCGCTTCGGGCGTGACGGCCAGTTCGCGTTTTTGGGGGCGGCCAGTGTCTGGCGCCGTGAGATTTCGGTGCCGCAGCAGGAAAATGGCGGCGCCCTCAATTGGTACAACGCCGACGGCACGCGCGCGTCTTCGGCCTATGGCGGCACCGGCGCGGCGGTGCCCAGCGAACGGCGCTGGTACAACTACGACAACACCCGCGAACGGCGCAGCGTGACCGCACGCGTGGATTGGCAGCCGGATGGTCCGCTCAGCGGCCATGTGTCCGGCTACACGTTCGACCAGCACGAATCTTCCGACCGCAATGCCCAGGTCGCCCAGGTGCAGAACAGCGCGCGCCTGACCCGCAGCGGCCCGCAAAGCGGCACGCTGGACAATCTCAACCAGCTCGTCGAGTTGGGGCAGCTGCGCTGGAAGCGCGGGCTGTCCGGCATCAACGGCGAACTGCTGGCCGAGCTGCCTGACCAGTGGCGCGGCGCGCTGCGCGCTAGCACCTCGCGCGCCACGGTGGACAACCCGCAGACCTGGGACCGGTTCCAGCAGAATGGCCTGGCTTACGGCTTCGATTGGAATGGCACCCTGCCGGCATTCACGGCCCTGGACCCGGCCCTGGCCGAGGACCCGACCCGTTACGCCAACCTCAACCACCAGCAGGAGCGCACGACCTACGCCGAACGGGTGAGCGACCTGCAACTGGAACTCCGTCGCAACATGGACGAAGACAGCCAGGGGCTGGGACTGGCCTTTGGCCTGCGACAGGTGCGCACGCACATGCAGACCGCGTTCCAGCGCACGACCTGGAGCGGGTTGCCTTATTCGCTGGCCGATGTGCTGGGCAACGCCACCTGCGCCCTGGGTTGCAATGCGCCCATGTTGATCATCGACCCGGACCTGGCCGACGCGCGCTGGGATGCGGTGTCCGGCCAGGCGCGCGGCGTGGCGGACATCACCGCGCAGAACAGCGGCACCTACAGCGTGGATGAGCAGGTGCGCGCCGGCTTCGCACAAGCACAGTGGCGCGGCGAGCGCTGGCGGTTGGCCGGCGGCGTGCGCCTGGAGCAGACCCGCTTCGGCAGCAGCGGCCAGCAATTGAGCGGCACCGTCTGGGCGCCTGTCAGTGCGCAACGCACCTACCGCAACTGGTTGCCATCGCTGGCCGGCCAGGTGCAGACCAGTGCCAACGGCACGTTACGCTTCGGCGCCTCGCGCTCGATCGGGCGACCGCGCCTGGACCAGATGGCGTTGAACGGCGGCGTGCTCACGCTGGGCAGCAACCCGCCCACGCTCAACCAGGGCAACCCGGACCTGCAGCCGCGTCGCTCGCAGAATCTGGACCTTGGCCACGACTGGACGTTCGACGACGGTGGCAGCCTGCTGTCGATCGCGCTGTTCCACAAGACCATCGACAACGAGATTTTCCGTTACGGCCAGCTGCAGAGCATCGACGGCGAGCAGGTGCTGGTCACCCAACCGCGCAATACCGACCGGCCGGTCCGCATGCGCGGCGCCGAACTCGGCGCGATCAAGGAACTGGGCCCGTGGCTGCCCGCGCTGGCCGGACTGTCGGTCGGTGCCAATGTCACCTTCCTGGACGTGGACTACCCGGTGGTGCTCGGCGATGGCAGCCGCACCACCTTGTCGGTGCTGCCGCAGCAGCCCAAGCAGCTGTGGAATCTGACCCTGAACTACGCCCGTGGGCCGCTGCGCAGCACCCTGGCCTGGAGCCGTACCGGCGAGCTGTGGGACGACCGCTACCCCAACTACACCAACCAGCAGGAGTTCTATCGCAACCGCTACCAACAACCGCTGGACCGTCTCGACCTGAAACTGGCCTGGGATGTCTCGCCGGCAGTGGCAGTGAGCCTGGATGTGCTCAACCTGACCGGCCAGGGCTACGAATACCGCATCGGCCGCCATCAGGAATACGTGCAATCGGCCTGGAAAATGGCACCCACCGTGATGCTCGGCGTCAACGTCAAACTCTGAGGGTTTTCCCATGTCGTCGTTTCTGGACACACGCATCAGCCGCCGTCGCCTGATGGCTGCCGCCGGCACCTCGCTGCTGGCCACCAGTCTCGCCACACCGGCCATGACGCCACCGCCCTCGGATGTGGGCCGCAAGTTTCTGCGCTCGCGACGGCCGATGCCGTTTGCCGGCAATACCTTCGTGGGTCATCTGGAACAACAGGGCGATGGCTACGACAGCTTCGACCGCGTGCTGAACATCTACCGCCAATTCCCCGAGCAGCGCTTTGCCCACAAGTTCGCCGTGCTGCCGCCGAGCAGCTACCACGTGACCTTGCTGGGCGGGGTCAACGAGATCGATCGTGCGCGTGGGCCCTGGCCGAGCGATCTGCCGCGCGACCATGCCTTGGCGGATATCAACGCGGCCTATCTGGCGCGGTTGAAGGAGCGCGCCGCACCGCCGCTGGGCGCTTGCCGCTTCCTGGTCAACCCGACGGCAGCCAGGACCGGCAATAACGACAATCTGCTGATTCCGTTGAAGCCGGCCGACACGCAAACCGCGCAGCGCCTGGAAGCTGCGCGCCAGGCGCTGATGCAACTGACACGCTTGCAGCGCCCCGACTACACCAACTTCCAGTTTCATATTTCGCTGGCTTACCTGTGCGACACGCTGGATGCGGCAGAACAGACGGCGTATCGCTCCGCGGTGCGCGGCTGGCTCACACAGCTGGCAGCCGCGGGGCCGATCACGGTGCCACGCTTTCATTTTTGTACGTTCAACGACATGGACGCGTTTCGCACGGTGCAAGAGGTCTGAGGTTGCGTGGAGTCGGCGGCGCAGCGATGTGCGCCGGCCACGTGGTTTCAGAACTCCCCGCCGCGCACAGAGCGCTTGGTTTTCTGCCTGGCGTGCTCGGCAAAGGCCTGGCGCTGCGCTCGTCTTGCGCATCGCCCGCTACCGGTGCGCTTGCGTCACCGCCGTGGTCATCTGCCACGCGGCACACTCCTGCTCGAACTCGGCCAGCGTCAGCAGCCCCATGCAGGCATGCGCACCGATCGGCAACCGATGCCCGGCGGCAAGTTTGCGTATCAGCAAGACCGCGGCGAAACACGGAATTTCCGGGCCGTGCAGCATCGCGGCGGTGAGGTCCCAGTGCAGCACCAGCGGGCGGCTTGCCCCGTCCGTGCCATCGCAGGTGCCGCGCAGCTCCACGCGCATGCCGCCCAGATCGGTGCCGAAGCGGTCGAACCAGCGCCCGGCGTTGGCAAACACATCGGCCAGGCGCTGCATCGGTAGCGGCACGCCGCGTCGACGTAGCCAGGCGACGCCGGCCAGGCAGCGCTGCAGGAACGGCACTTCCAGCGCCGCACGAAATTGCACGGTCTGCACGCCGGGATAGCGCTGCGGCAACAGGTCGTGATCGGGCACATCGCACGGCGAGGCCAGGCGTGGGGCGAGCTGCGCGAAGTGCACGCGCGTGGGGCGCGCCCAGCCCACCACCTGCTGCCAGCGGCCGGCGTGCCACCAGTGGAAGGGCGTGCCGCAATACGACAGCACCGCACGCACCGTGGCCAGGCCCAATGGCGTGCCCTGTGCGGGCGCGATGACGATGCCGATCTCGTGCAATGCCGAAAAGCGCGGCAACAGCGCATCGATCACCGCGCTGGACAACGCCGGCAAGGTACTGGCGCCGCTGATCGCCACGCGCTGGGCCTGCCGCGCGGCGGCATCCATCGCCGCGGGGAAATCGCGGACGAAGGCGCGGCCATCGGCCAGATCGATGTAGTGCATGCCGGCCTGCAGGCAACAGCGGGCCACCGCGTACTCCTGTCCCTGGAACGGCCCGGCGGTATGCACCACCGCATCGGCACCGGTGGCCGCCAGCTGCGCAGGGAAGTCGCTGGCATCGATATCCAGGCGACAGGTGGAGATGCGACCGGGTGCGGCACCCGGCCATTTGGTCGCGACATCGCCCGGATGCCGCCCTGCCGCGATGACATGGATCTGCGCCGTTGCCGCCAGCGCACGCACGATGCGTGCGCCGAAATGACCGAAGCCGCCCAACACCACTACCCGATACGTCATGGCCTGCTCGCCGCCTGTGTCTGTGCACAGTATCGGCGAGCGCACCGTCATCTGCGCTTGTGCTGTTGCGCGGCCGGCACTCTGCCACTAACCGTCGATACGCGTCGCGCGCCCGCTTCTCAGTGCTTCGCGCAATACCTTCAATGCCTGCTGCGTGGCCAGGCGGGATGCACCGGCCTGCTTGCTCGCCAACACGGCCTGCCGTTGCGCCAGTGCCTGTTGCTGCCTGGACAACGCCTGCAGCGCATCGGGGGTTGCAGGCGGCTGCGCCGAGGTGGAGGTCGTGGCCGATGCGGTGCGTGTCGAGGCCTGCAGCAGGCGCGGAGCGGCATGCGCAGACAGCTGCGCGGCGAGTGCGGCCTGCCGTTCGCTCAAGGCCTGCTGACGTGCGGCCAACCCGGCTTGCGCGTCGGCCAATTGCCGGCTGCGCAGATGCGCCACGGCCAGCTGATGGAGCAACGTCGGGTCGCGCACCAGGTACTGCTTGCCATCGGCGCGAAACCACAACACCCGTCTTCCATCGCCAGCGTAGCGGCGCGCCGTCTGCAGATCATCGGGCGTGCCGTGCATCACTTCGCGATCGCCATGTATCAGCACGTAGGCATCGCCTTGGCTCTGCGTGTTTGCAATGGCATGGCCGCAGGATGTCGGCATGCCCATGCGCGGCCGTGCCGGCACAGTAACTGCAGTCGGTGCAGCGGGAGCGACCGGTGGCGCTGGAGAAATGGCAGGCGCAGCGGGCGCTGCTGGTGCCGTCCGGGCACCGGCGACGGCAAGCGCAGGCGTCATCGAGACGGCCGGCGCTAGCGGAGCGATCGCAGGCGCGCGCCGTGCCGCGACAACCGGCACGGTTCGCGCAACGGTACTCTCCGGCGTGACTGGCGCAACCGTTGCAATGCCATCCACAGGCAAGACATCGGCAATGGATGCAAGCTGCGTTGTTGCTGACGCAGCAGAACCAGCAAATACCGGTGCAGCAGGTGAGCTGCGCACACCGGCAACTGCAGGCACGGCAGAGGCGTGTGCGATGGCCGCGCCGCCGGCAACTGCGGCAAGGGCCAACAGCAACGCCGAGCGCAGGCACAGCACGGGGGAAGTGGTCTGGATCATGTGAGATCTCCACGAAAGGCACAGCGAGTTGAGTGCCGCCTGCGCAGGGCACGCAGGCGGATGGAAACAGCGATCACGCGGCCACGGCGTTGCCGACGCTGCAGGCGTCGTGACGCAGGAGTGCCGGGCTGTGGCGGGCCCGTGGTGATGCAGGTGCTGCCGTTACCCAGGCGATGCCAATGCAGTGCGCCGGCCGCTGCTTGGCGTCGGGACCTGCGCCGAAAAGCAGCGAAAGGTGACTCCACTCACCGCCCGGTGGGTGCCGGGCGGTGCTCTGAAACGGCATGTACCGCGCCTACACTGCGATTCCGATCGCGCTGGCCACGCCCACCCGACGACTGCTCGCGACGCTCTGTTCTCCGCTGTTACTGCGGCCGCGCGTGTGCCGGCCGTGCACGGCCGGATGTGCAGCGGGCTGCATGCCATGCGTTGCTGCTCCGTGGCCAACGGAACCCCATCGCCGCGGTAACGTGCGGTCTACCGCGAGCCGCGCTGGTTCTCCTTACTGGACTGCTGCGGCAGCCGGCAAACCGGTGCGAACAGCTGTCGGCGATGGCGATCGGCTGGCGTAATGCGCGCGCCAAGAAGCGATGCGTTCCCGAACCTGCACGTGGTGCATGCCAACTGCTGGTACCGACCATGCGCCCCTGACGGTGAGCGCAGCCGTCTGGTCGATCGCGCCTAGTTGTTCTTCGCCCGCTCTGCTTCTGCTTGCGCTTGGTCTGCCTCTGCTTGCGCTTTTTCGGCCTCGACCTGCGCTTGCGCTGCCTCGCGTTGCGCTTGCGCCGCTTCCCGTTGCCCACGTTCGGCCTCGGCGCGGCCCTGAAGAGCGGCCTGCTTGGCCATTTCGACCTGGTGCCGCGACAGCGCGTCCGCCTGCCGCACCGCGGCCGCATACGCGTATTGCGCCTGACGATGCTGTTGCGTCATTTCGCGAATCTGCTGCTCGGCTTGCCGCGCTTGCTGTTGCGCTTCCTGTTTGGCCTGCGCCAGTTCCGGGCCTAACGAGGCCAGTTGTTCGCGTGCGTCCTGCAATGCGTCCTGCGCGGCCTGCATGCGGTCTTGCTGCAGTTCAAGGTCGTGGTTGTCGGCAGCGAGCGCATCGTGCACGGCGGCTTGCGCGTCACGGCGGGCATCGCGGCGGATGCGGTCCAGGTCGAGATTCCAGCCGCTGTCTATCGGGTCTGCGTCCTCGTCATGCAGCGGTTCGGCGCCCAGCACATCGGCGATGACACCGTGCGTGGCAGGGGCGGCCACTTGCGCCGGCGCAGCTGGCAGCGCCGGCAACGCGCGCATCGGCGCTGCGGCGTCGGCAGGCTCCGCCGTGCTGCTGACCTGTGCACGCGGCGCTGCCGGGGCCGTCACCACGACCGGCTGCATGCCGGCAGACGTCACCGGTGCCGGCACCGGCATGGCCACCAGGCGCAGCGGCAGCACACCGCAGACCGCCACCGCGGCCAGAATCATCGCGGCAGCCAGCCGCGGAAACGCGTGGGTGTCCTGCAACATCGACAGCCTGCGCTTCAAGCTGATGAACGAAGGCGAGGCACTTGCCACGCCACCGCGCGGGCGCGGCGCCACACCCAGTTGCAGCAACAAGCGGCCGTAGTCGTGGCGGCAATGGCGGTGCCCGGCGACCACGGCGGCATCGCAGGCGGCTTCGCGGGCGATTGCATATTCGCGCGCGGCCAGATGCACCAGCGGGTGGAAGAAGAACAGGTGCTGCGCCAGCGCCGGCAGCAAGCCCCACCACAGATCGCCACGACGCAGATGGATCAGCTCATGGGTCAGCGCCATGTCCAGATCGTCATCGGCCATGTGCGGCAAGCGTGCAGCGGGCAACAGCAACACCGGTTGCCACGGGCCGATCAACTGGGGCGAATCGATCTGCGCCGACAGCCGCAGCGCCGGCGGGCGCGACAAGCCATGCGCTTCAGCAGCCATCTGCAACGCCTGCACCAGGGCGCGGTCGTTGCAGGGCTGCGCGGCGCGCACCAATGCACGGCTGCGCAGATAGGCGCGCGCCGTGCCGGCAGCCAGCACCAGCACGCCGGCCGCCCACAGTGCCAGCAATGCCACCGGCCAGGTCGACCAGGCGCCAACCTGCATGGCCTGCGCGGTGACGCCTGCATGCGCGGCCGTGGATGCCGCGGCGGTGGCGTTTGCCAGTGGCGCCAGGCTGTCGGCCGAGCCCAGCGCCGTGGTCACGCTGTGCGCCGGCAGCACCGGCAACTGCACCGGGTTGCTCCACACCAGGCCCACCACCGCCTGCACGCCCACCAGCCACCACAACCAGGTCTGCGTGGCTGCCGGCAGGCGGCGCACGCCGCGGCACAGCGCCCACACCACCAACACCAGCACCGCGGTCTGCACGCTGGTGGCGCCAAGCTTCCATAACACCGCTTCGATCAGGGGCGACATGACTCAATCCTCCTTGCGCTGCGATTGCAGCTTGGCAACCAATGCTTCGAGTTCGGCCAGTTCGGTATCGCTGACTTCGGCGCGTTGCGACATCCACGCCACGAACGGCGACACCGAGCCCTGCAGGGTCTTCTCGACGAACTGCCCCACCGCCCCGCGCACCACATCGTCCTGGCCGGCGGTGGCGCTGTAGCGGTACACACCCTCGACCTGCTTGCGGCGCAGGAAGCCCTTGGCCCGCAGCCGCTCCATCATGGTCAGCACGGTGGAGCGGGCGAGCCCGCGCGGCTCGCCGAACGCCCCCGCCACTTCGCCCACGCTGGCATGCCGCTGTTCTTCGATGTATTGCAGCAGGGCCAGCTCCTGGTCCCCGATGGTCTTGCCGCGCATGGCGCTCTCCATGACTACAGTTGTCGCTACCGTAGGCCTGACGACAGCTGTAGTCAATAGGTCGGATGGCAGGGGGGCGTGTGGGTGGCCGTGGTGTCTGTGTGCCTTTGCCAAGGCCCGATGGCACGGGCAACCGCTTGCGCGCAGAAGTTCGCCACGCGCTGGCGGACCTGGCGCACGTTCAACAGAACCGCGCCACCGCCCTACCCCTTCAACACCAACGACGCGTCCGGATAGCGGGCGCAGATGAAATCCACGAAGGCGCGCACCTTCGGCGCTGCCAGGCGCCGGGAGGTGTGCAATACCCACAACGCCGGCGCCACGCCGGAGATCGTTCCCCACTGCAGCAATTGGCCGCGTGCGAGTTGCTGCCACGCGATCGACTGCGGAATCAACGCAACGCCGCCACCGGCAATCACCGCATCGCGCACCATCAGAAACGAGGAAAACCGCATCCGCGGAATCGGCTCCAGGACCAGGCGCCCACCATCCAGCGTCCAGGTCGTGGGCTCGAAGCTGGACATCACCACGCCGGGCACCGGATGCACCGCATCGCCAGACGGCATGGCGATGGACGGTGCGGCCACCACCACCAACCGGTCCTTGGCAAAGCAACGCCCGACCAGGCGGCTGTCCGGGCTTGGGTTGATGCGGATGGCGACATCGAACTGCTCTTCCATCAGATCGACAGTGCGGTCCTCGGCCACCACCTCCAGCGTGATCTCCGGATAGGCCGCACAGAAGTCGGCGCCGATGTGCCCCATCGCCAGTTGGGAGAACAACACCGGGGACGCCACGCGCAAGCGGCCGCGCGGCGATGACAACCCCTCGCGCGCGGCTGTCATCGCCTCGGCCACCTCGCTCAGCGGCACCTGGGTGCGCTCCATCAACTGCTGTCCTGCCTCGGTGAGCTTGAGTCCACGGGCACTGCGCTCGACCAGGCGCACCCCTAGCTGTTCCTCCAGCTCGGTGATGCGCCGCGACAAGGTCGCCTTCGATCTGCCGCTCGCGCGGCTGGCCTTGCCCAGCCCCTGGTTGGCGGCCACCAGCGAGAAATCGATCAGGGCATTGAGGTCCATGCTGTTCCACATCTGAAACGGGATGTCTACATCCTGGCGTCTTCGTACTGGCAGTGCAACGGCATATCGTTGCCCTACCCACCGGGCGGCCGCACCGGCAGCAGCACCACCGCACCGGCCGCTTCGCTCCGATCCAACCGTCCATCCAACGCAGGAGATTCACCATGAGCATTCTCGTCACCGGTGCCACCGGCACCGTCGGTTCCCTGGTCACCCAAGGCCTTGCCGACGCCGGCGCGCAGGTCAAGGCGCTGGTCCGCCAGCAAGGCAAACGCTCCTTTCCGGCAGGTGTCACCGAAGTGGTGGCCGACCTCACCGACGTCGCATCGATGCGCGCCGCACTGGCATCGGTGCGCACGCTGTTCCTGTTGAATGCGGTCACCCCCGACGAAGTGACCCAGGCGCTGATCGCATTGAATCTGGCCAAGGAAGCCGGCATCGAGCGCATCGTGTATCTGTCGGTGATCCATGCCGACACGTACACCAACGTGCCGCACTTCACCGGCAAGCACACCGTCGAGCGCATGATCGAAAGCCTGGAAATTCCGGCAACGATCCTGCGGCCGGCGTACTTCATGCAGAACGAAGGCATGGTGCAGCAGACGATCACCGAATACGGCCTCTACCCGATGCCGATCGGCGCACAGGGCATCGCGATGATCGATGCGCGCGACATCGCCGATATCGCAGTGGTCGAGCTGCTGCGCCGCGACCGTGCGGACGGTCCGTTGCCACGCGTCACGCTCGACTTGGTCGGCCCGCAGGCACTGACCGGGGTGGATGCGGCCAAGGTCTGGAGCGCAGCGCTTGGGCGCGAGATCGCCTACGCCGGCGATGACGTGGCCGCCTTCGAAGCACAGCTGGCGGCGTACGGCCCGTCGTGGCTGGCCTATGACATGCGCCTGATGATGGCCGGCATCCAGCGCCTGGGGATGCACGCGGCAGAGGGCACGGTGGCGCAGTTGCAGGCGCTGCTGGGACGTCCGCTGCGCACCTATGAAGCCTTCGTGCGCGAGGCGACTGCGCCGGCGTGAGCGCAGGCGGCGTAGCAAACGCGGGGATTCTCGCGCTTGCTACGCGATGTGCGCGGCGTCCGGTCGGTTCGCGGTTGCGTTAGTGCGCCTGCGCAGGCACCAGGTCGAAGATCTGTTCGGTTGCCGCATCTACCGCAGCGCGCGTGTACAGCAGCGGGAAATAGCTTCCATTGAGCCATAGCGGTGCGAGGTCGCGGTAATGCGGGCTGGCCGGGTCGCCGGACTGGCCGGGGTAATTCATGGCGCGAGAGTTATCCCAATTGCCCAGGTCGATGATCAATCGTGCAGAAGGACCGATCGTCTGGCGAAAATCGGCAGGGTCGTAGCTGGACTGATTCGGCGTATAAGGGCTGCCGCCCTTGGCGAACGGACCGACATCAAGCAGCGCGCGATCGGCCCCGGCCACCGCGCTCATCGCATGCGAGATCTTGTTGGTATGCAGTTTGCCCCATTGCCACTGCGAGGCATCGGGGCCTTGCAGCGAGACAAGCGCCTGGTAGGCACTGCGCAACGACTGCAGCAGCAACTGGTCGCGGCGTGCGGCCGGCGTTGCGCCGAACGCGGCGCCGGGATGTTCCAGCGCATCCAGCATGGCCGCGGCATCGGGCGCGCCGAAGCTGTCGGCCTCCGACGGCTGCAATCGCAACGCTTTGTATGCATTGCCCAGATAGCGACTGAACCAGACCTCTTCCAGCGCTGCGGCGGGCGACGTAGCGCTGACCTCGCCATTCCATGGCCGCAGCAGCGTCAGTGCGGCGCTGATATCAGGGTCCTGCGAACGCAGCGGTCGCAATAATGCGGCCAGGCGTTGCGCGGGCAACGAGACCTGATCGTTCTGCAGTCTTTCCGAATCCTCCAGCGTCACCTTGGGCAGCTGCGAGAGCACCTGGGTGATGCGGGCATGGCGAGCCTCATTGGCCCACTCAAAGCCAAGTTTGCGCTGCGCAACCGGGTAGCCGGCGGGCAGGTTCATCTCGTTGGAGGTGGTGATGAAGCCGGCTTTGGGATTCTTCGACCAGGGCAACACCGTGCTGTCCCAGAAGCCGTTCCATTCGTAGCGGCCATCGCCGGGCACGGGCAGCAATCCATCGCCGTGATCGCGGCGCGGGGTCATGCCGGCGGTGGCCCAGCCGATGGTTCCGCCGACATCTGCATAGACCTGGTTGACCGACGGCGCTCCCCAATGGGCGAGTGCGGCCTTGAACTGCACGAACGCGTTGCTGCGCAGGTAGCGTAGCGAGCCCAGATAGGGCGCCGCGCCGGGCTGGCTCCATACCGACCGCAGCGCATACGCCACATGTTGTTCGACATCGACATAGATCACCGGCCCGTGACGGGTGAATTGCAGCTCTGTTGTCACCGGCGCGGCGCCGCGCACGGCGATCTGTTCGTGCTCGCTGCGCAGCGGCTCCCATTTGCCCTGGTACCAGTACGCCGCGTTGTCGTCTGGACGCAACCGATACACGTATAAATCTTCCTGATCGATGTTGAAGATGGTCAGGCCGAACGCGCTGGTTCGGTTATGCCCGATCGCGATGCCAGGCGCGGTGGGCTCGCCGGCACCGATGATGTCCAGACCAGGGCTGTTGAGATGCACGAAGTAGCGAAGACTGGGCACGTTGTAGGCCCGATGCGGGTCGTCCGCCAGCACCGCGTGACCGGTGGCGGATTTCTGCGACGCGATGACCCAGTTGTTGCTGCCTTCGGCAGAGGCGTCATCGTCAATGGCCGATAACGTCGATGCGATTGCCGCAAGTTGCGTGCTTGCGCTCAGCTTGGGGCTTTGCGTCGCCAGCTCGTAGACCTTCAGCACGTCTTTCGGCAGACACGGGTCCAGCCCGTCCGGCAGCGTGGTGGTCCAGGCCGGCTGCAGTCTCAGGCGTATCGCATCGACAGCCAGCGAGGCCTTGCAGGCGACGTTCGCACGCGCCACTTCGCTTTTGACATTACGGCTCAGGCCGGTGGTGCGGATGCGCAGCACATCCTCCGGCGCCCAGCGTTCGGGGCGATACCCCAGCTTGTCGAATTCGTAGGGCAGTGCCTGCGGGTGACTGTCCAGCCATGCGATATACGCATTGATGCCGGCGACGAATCGGCCCACGTCGCGCCGGGCAGTGGGCCCGTAACTGCTCCATTCCTGTGCCATGTCGCCGCGATACAGAAACAGCCGCGCGGCACGGTCCTGTTCCACATAGGTTGGCCCGAACGCATCGGAGAGATGGCCCAGCCCTTTGCGGCGAAGTAGATCCAGCTGAAACAAACGGTCTCGCGCCACATTGAAACCCTGCACGAAGAACGCGTCGTCGTCGGTCTGCGCGTAGATATGTGCCAGGCCCCACCTGTCCACGCGGATCTGCGCCGGCCGTTGGAGACCTGCCACCGTCATGGTGGCTTGGCTGGGCGCGGGCGCTGCACGTGCAACCGAAGGCGGCAGCGCCGCGCAGGCAACGAATGCAAGCAGCAGCGGTTTGATGGTCATGCTACTGATCGTCTGGGTTGGAAGCAGGAGTCTGCACCTCTCGCGCTGCTGGGCGAGGCGCTGTCCGGAAACACTGGATTGGCAAGCGAATCCAGGTAGCCCAGCGTTGGCGCAGCGTGTCCGGCGCGCTGACGATCACCGGCAGACACGGGTGAGGCCCGTCTCTGACACGGTGCCGCGCAGCATCTTCATGCCATCCCGACAACGCCACCTTCACGCTTGCGGCATTCTTGCCCTGGAGCTTCCCGATGATCCGTATCCTCGCCCCACTCGCTGCCGCTGCGTTGTTGTCGGCCTGTGCCTCCAACCAGGTGGCACAGGTGCAGCCCATCGACGGCGCCATCTCCGGCCAGTGCCATAGCGACAAGGTGCGTGGTGCGGTGGGTCTGGCGGCGGCCGCGCAGACCATCGAACGTGCACGCGTGGATAGCGACAGCCAGCGCGTCATCGTGCGCCGCGGCGAGCGCGCGACCGGCGGCACCACCGCCAGCGGCCTGGCCGACCCGGCCCAGGGCGCCAGCGAAAGCGGCGGCGATCAGCTCACCATCGAAACCGGCCCGAACAACAGCATCACGGCCATCTATTGCGGCTGAGGATTCGGGATTCGGGAATCGAAATTCGGGATTCGGTACGGCACTCGCTGCTGTCTGCGTCCCGAGGCGCCACCTGGAATGGTTGACACCGCGTCGCTGATCGTCGCCAGGCGGACATGAGCGACGCGCAGGAACCGGCGTGCGCGCGGTACGTGATGCCCGCACACGCCGACACCCTGGCTGTGGCGAATGCCGTGGGTGTCAGCCTCGGGCGCTTAGGCCGACTTGCGCCTTGCCGCAGACGTCGACTGCGTCTTGAGCCTGCTGCGCGAAGCGCTCAAAAACTTCAGCGTGGCCGCTTCCCACTGGCGCTCGCCACGCACACCGGTTGCCATGGCCTGCAGCTGGCCCGCACGCCAGCCTTCGAAGACGCATGGGTCGATGTAGGCCTTGCGACACACCGAGGGCGTGTTGCCCAAGGCATCGGCCACTTCGCGGATGACATCGTTCTGCACTTGCTTGAGCGCACGTTCGCTGCTGCGCTCCGGCAGCGGCAGCCGGGCCAGGCGTTGCAGCGCGGCCAATGTGCCGCCCCAGGTGCGGAAATCCTTGGCGGTGAAGTCTTCGCCCATGGCCTCGCGCAGATAGTCGTTGACCTGCCCCGAATCCACCGGCTGCAATTGGCCATCGTCGTCGCGGTACTGGAACAGCGACTGCCCCGGCAGCTGCTGGCATTGCCGGATCAGTTTGACCAGTTGCTTGTCGTCCACTTCGATATCGTGGTCCTGGCCGCTCTTGCCGCGGAATTTCAGCCGCGCGCGTCCGCCCTTCAGAAATTCCATGTGCCGGTTGCGCAGCGTGGTCAGCCCGTAGGAGCGATTGCTGCGCGCGTATTCGGCATTGCCGACGCGTACCAGGGTGTCGGCCAGCAACGCCACCACGATCGCCAGCACCTTTTCGCGCGGGAATCCCGGCAGCACCAGATCGCGACGCAACCGCCGCCGCAACTTGGGCAGCGCAGTACCGAAGGCGATCACGCGTTCGAACTTGCCTTCGCCGCGGACCTGCGCCCAGTCGGCGTGATAACGGTATTGCTTGCGCCGCCGCGCATCGCGCCCGGTCGCCTGCAGGTGGCCATTGGGCTTGGCGCAGATCCACACGTCGGTATAGGCCGGCGGAATCGCCAGCGAACGGATGCGCTGCAAGGTGTCGGCATCGGCGATGCGTTGCCCGTCGGCATCGCGGTAACTGAAGCTCTTGCCGGCCTTGCGGCGACTGATGCCGGGCTGTTGGTCGTTGACATAGGTCAGCCCGGCCGCACGCGCGGTCGCCTTGGCCTGCGCCACAGCGGCTGCGCTTGCCACAGCGGCCGTGGCGACGGCGGCGCCGGTGGCGACCGCCGCGAGCTTGCCGGCGGTACTGACGGCGACTGCGGCATTGCGAACAACACGTTTGGCTTTCATTGCGCACAGGTCGAGGGACTGGCCGCGATTGTTGGCCGCAGCAAGACTAGGCTGCGTCAACGCTACGACAACGCCGTGTGCGCAAGCCATGCCCGTCGCGTGACTTTGTGCTTATGCTTGGGCATCCCCCCTTTGCTGGAGTGATCGATGCGCGCTGTTCTACCTGTTGCTCGCCTGACCTGCACCCTGGTGATGCTGGCTGCATTGACTGCCTGCAACAAACCGCAACCCGATGAGCAGGAAGCCGTCACCGCCAAGGCCCAGCACGCGGCCGAACAAGCCGCTGCGCCCGCACCGGATGCAGCGCCGGAAGCGCCGCCGATCGGCACTTGCGATGCCACCCAGGTGCAATCGCTGGTGGGCCAGCCGTTGACCGATGCGGTGGGCGAACAGGCACGCAGCGATGCCGGCGCCAAGTCGGTGCGTGTGCTCAAACCCGGCCAGATGACCACCATGGAATTCAATGGCGAACGGCTCAATCTGGAAGTGGACGCCAAGAACGTGATCACCTCGGTGCGCTGCGGCTGAGACGGCCTTGGCGCCTGTCGCAAGACCGGCGCCAAGCCTGCTGGCACAAGGGGTTACAGCGGTTCTCGTTGCAGCTGTAACGGTGTATTGCGGCACCGCATCAACTGTGGTCTAGTCGATCATCCGGTGACCTCTTCGAACGCTCCACGGATCGAGCGCTGCGACGTCGTCGCCGCTCTCCTAAGATCGCAAAGAGGCAGACATGGCCCCCCGCACTCGCCAAGGGCTCAACGACTACGGTCTCTACAACAGCGTGCGCGACGAGCGCGACGCGTGTGGTTTTGGCATGGTCGCCCAGTTGGACGACCAACCCTCCCGCGCGCTGGTGGATACCGCGATTGCGGCGCTCTCGCGCATGACCCACCGCGGCGGTGTCGCCGCCGACGGGCTCACCGGCGATGGCTGCGGCCTGCTGATTCGCAAACCCGATGCATTCCTGCGCGGGCTCGCGCGCGATGCCGGCATCCCCCTGGGCACGCGCTACGCGGCCGGTGTGGTGTTCCTGCCGCTGGACGAAAGTGAGGCCGCGCGATGTCGCGCCGAACTGGAAGCGCAGCTGCAGGCCGCCGGCGTGCAGCTGCGCGGCTGGCGCGTGGTGCCCACCGACGACAGCGTGTGCGGCCAGCTGGCGCGCGACACCTTGCCGCGCATCGAGCAGCTATTCGTCGATGCCGGTGCGGAGCAGACCGAAGACGGCTTTACCCTGGCGCTGTTCCTGGCGCGCCGTCGCGCCGAGCAGCAGCTGCAGGGCGTGCCGGACTTCTACGTCACCACCCTCTCGCCCAACGGCATCAGCTACAAGGGCATGGTGCTGCCGGACAAGCTGAGCACGTTCTACCCGGATCTGCAGCGCAGCGACCTGTCCTCCAGCGCAATTGTCTTTCACCAGCGCTTTTCCACCAACACGCTGCCGCGCTGGCCGTTGGCGCACCCGTTCCGGCTGCTCGCGCACAACGGGGAAATCAACACCATCGAAGGCAACCGGCGCTGGGCGCAGGCGCGCAGCAAGGTGTGGCAGACCCCGCGCTTTGACATTGCCGAATTCGATCCGGTGATCTCCATGCACGGCTCCGATTCGCAGAGCCTGGACAACATGCTGGAGCTGCTGATCGCCGGTGGCATGGACCTGCTGCAGGCGCTGCGCATCCTGGTGCCGCCGGCGACCCAGTCGCTGGAGTTCAAGGACGCCGACCTGGCTGCGTTCTACGAGTTCTACGGCCTCAACACCGAACCCTGGGACGGCCCGGCCGGCATCGTGGCCTGCGACAGCCGCTACGCGGCCTGCATGCTCGACCGCAACGGCCTGCGCCCGGCGCGCTGGATGCTGACCTCCGACCGCCACTTCCTGGTCGCTTCCGAAGCCGGCGTGTGGGAATTGCCGGCCGAGCGCATCACCCGCAAGGGCAAGCTGGGCCCGGGCGAGATGATGGCCATCGACCTCAAGCGCGGCGACCTGCTCGATTCCGATGCCATCGACCGCATCAACCGCGCGCGCGCCCCGTACAAGCAATGGCTGCAGCAGGGCGTGACCTACCTGCAGACCGAGTTGATCGACCCCTCGCTGGTGGAAGAACCCTTCAGCGAGCAGACCCTGCGCAGCTATCACAAGCTGTTCCAGCTCAGCACCGAGGAAGTGGAACAGGTGCTGCGCCCGCTGGCCGAGACCGAGCAGGAAGCCACCGGCTCGATGGGCGACGACACCCCGATGGCGGTGCTCAGCCGCCAGACCCGGCCACTGTACGACTACTTCCGCCAGGCGTTCGCGCAGGTCACCAACCCGCCGATCGACCCGCTGCGCGAAGGCATCGCGATGTCGCTCACCACCCAGCTCGGCAGGGAGACCAATATCTTCCATGCCGGTGCGGAGACGGTGAACCACGTCATCCTCAACTCGCCGGTGCTCAGCCAGCGCAAGCTGCGCCAGCTGCTGAAGATGGAGCAGTACGTCGAGCGCAACCGCCTGATCGACCTGTCCTACAGCCTGGAAGAAGGCCTCAAGGCCGGGCTGGAGCGCATCTGCCAGGAGGTGGAAGCCGCCGCGCGCGACGGCGCGGTGATGCTGCTGCTGTCCGACCGTTACCCGGTGCCGGACCGGCCGATGGCGCATGCGCTGCTGGCCACCGGCGCGGTGCATCACCACCTGTGCAAGGTGGGCCTGCGCTGCGACGTCAACCTGATCATCGAGACCGGCACCGCGCGCGACCCGCACCACATGGCCTGCCTGCTCGGCGTCGGCGCCACCGCGGTGTATCCGTACCTGGCTTACCAGACGCTGTTCGACCTGGGTCGGCGCGGCATCCTGCAGCTGAGCAAGGGTGGCGAGCAGTCGCAGATCGGCCGCCGCTATCGCAAAGGCATCTACAAGGGCCTGTCCAAGATCATCTCCAAGATGGGCATCTGCACCATCGCCAGCTATCGCGGTGCGCAGCTGTTCGAGATCGTCGGGCTGGACCCGGACGTGGTGGACCTGTGCTTTGCCGACACCCCGGCGCGTATCGGCGGCGTGGATCTGGCACGGCTGGACACCGAGGCGCGCGAGCTGACCGTGCGCGCCTGGAACGACCAGCTCAAGCCGGAAGTGGGCGGGCTGCTGAAGTACGTGCACGGCGGCGAGTACCACATGTACAACCCCGACGTGGTCATGACGCTGCAGCGCGCCACCCGCACCGGCGATGCCGGCGACTGGCAGAAGTACGTGGACGCGGTGCATGCGCGCCCGGCCTCCACGCTGCGCGACCTGGTGCAGCTCAAGCGTGCCGACACCCCGACGCCACTGGATCAGGTCGCCCCGGCCGAAGATGTGCTGCGGCGCTTCGACAGCGCCGCCATCAGCCTGGGCGCGTTGTCGCCCGAGGCGCACGAAGCGCTGGCCATTGCGATGAACCGCCTGGGCGGGCGCAGCAACTCCGGCGAAGGCGGCGAAGATCCGGCCCGCTACGGTACCGAGAAGCGCTCCAAGATCAAGCAGGTGGCCTCCGGCCGCTTCGGCGTCACCCCGGAATACCTGGTCAATGCCGAGGTGCTGCAGATCAAGGTCGCCCAGGGCGCCAAGCCCGGCGAGGGCGGCCAGCTGCCCGGCCACAAGGTCAACGAACTGATCGCCCGGCTGCGCTACGCCAAGCCCGGCATCGGCCTGATCAGCCCGCCGCCGCATCACGACATCTATTCCATCGAAGACCTGGCGCAGCTGATCTACGACCTCAAGCAGGTCAACCCGACCGCGCTGGTCTCGGTGAAGCTGGTGGCGCATGCCGGCGTCGGCACGATTGCCGCCGGCGTGGTCAAGGCCGGCGCCGACCTGATCACCGTGTCCGGCCATGACGGCGGCACCGGTGCCAGCCCGGTCAGCTCGATCCGCTATGCCGGCGTGCCGTGGGAACTGGGCGTGGCCGAGTCGCACCAGGCGCTGGTGGCCAACGATCTGCGCGAGCGCACCATCCTGCAGACCGATGGCGGCCTGAAGACCGGCCTGGACGTGGTCAAGGCCGCGCTGCTCGGCGCCGACAGCTTTGGCTTCGGCACCGCGCCGATGATCGTGCTGGGCTGCAAGTACCTGCGCATCTGCCACCTCAACAACTGCGCCACCGGCGTGGCCACCCAGGACGAGCGCCTGCGCGCCGGCTACTTCACCGGCCTGCCGGAGCGGGTGGAGCACTTCTTCCGCCTGCTGGCCGAAGAAGTGCGCCAGTGGCTGTCGTACCTGGGCGTGCGCTCGCTGGACGAGATCGTCGGCCGCACCGACCTGCTGGAACAGCTGGAGGTTTCGCCGCGCCCCGGCGTCAAGGTCGACCTCTCGCGCCTGCTCACGCATGCCCGCTACGACGGCAGCCACTGCGCCGCCCAGCGCCTGTACGAATCGCCGGACAGCCTGGCCACGCAGATGGACGGCCTGCTCGCCGATGCAATCGCCAACAAGCGCGGTGGCGACCATCGCTTCCTGATCCACAACACCGACCGCTCGATCGGCGCACGCCTGTCCGGCGCCATTGCGCGCGTGCACGGCAATCACGGCATGAGCGATGCGCCACTGAATCTGCGCTTCCGCGGCACCGCCGGGCAGAGCTTCGGCGCGTTCAACGCCGGTGGCCTGCAGCTGGAGCTGGAAGGCGAAGCCAACGACTACGTCGGCAAGGGCATGGCCGGCGGGCGATTGGTGGTGCGTCCGCCACGCGGCGCGCGCTTCGAGGCACGCAACACGCCGATCGTCGGCAACACCTGCCTGTACGGCGCCACCGGCGGCGAGCTGTTCGCGGCCGGGCGGGCGGGCGAGCGCTTTGCGGTGCGCAACTCCGGCGCGCTGGCGGTGGTGGAAGGCGCCGGCGACCACTGCTGCGAATACATGACCGATGGCATCGTGCTGGTGCTGGGCAAGGTGGGCCTGAACTTCGGCGCCGGCTTCACCGGTGGCCTGGCCTACGTGCTGGATATCGAACGCGACTTCGTGGACCGCTACAACCACGAGCTCATCGACATCCACCGCGTCTCGGCCGAAGGCTTCGAGAACCATCGCCAGCATCTGCATACGCTGATCAGCCGCCACCGCGAGCTGACCGGCAGCATCTGGGCGCAGCAGATCCTGGACGAGTTCCGCGACTACATCGGCAAGTTCTGGCTGGTCAAACCCAAGGCCGCCAGCATCGAGTCGCTGACGGAGTCACTCAGGCGGGCGGCCTGAGTGACGGGATTGGGGATTCGGGATTGGGGATTCGCTCAAGCCATGCGACCTGTCGTCGCCTTGGCAAATCCCGATGTCCGAATCTCCACTCCCTGCTCTCACGCGTCGATTGCTGTTCGAGATTCGCACTGCGTCAGACCCATGTCGCCCGCTGTTGCGAATCCCCAATCCCAACTCCCGAATCCCAGCCCCTATGAGCCGCAAGCAAGCCTTCCAATTCCTCGACCTGCCCCGGACCATGCCCACGCGCATTCCGGTGGAACTGCGCACCTCCGGCGACTGGGGCGAGTTGTACGGCAAGTTCGACAAGGCCGATGCGCAATACCAGGCCGGCCGTTGCCTGGACTGCGGTAACCCGTATTGCAGCTGGAAATGCCCGGTACACAACGCCATCCCGCAGTGGCTGCAGCTGGTGCAGGAAAACCGCATCGAGGAAGCCGCCGCGCTATGCCATTCCACCAACCCGCTGCCGGAAGTGTGCGGGCGGGTGTGTCCGCAGGACCGCCTGTGCGAAGGCAGCTGCACGCTGGAGGAATTCGGCGCAGTCACCATCGGCGCGGTGGAGAAGTACATCGTCGACACCGCCTTCAAGATGGGCTGGCGCCCGGATCTGGGCAACGTGCAGCCGACCGGCCACCGCGTGGCGGTGATCGGCGCCGGCCCGGCTGGGCTGGCGTGTGCGGACCGGCTGGCGCGTGCCGGCATCGAGGCGGTGGTCTACGACCGCTATGAGCAGATCGGCGGGCTGCTGCAGTTCGGCATCCCCAGCTTCAAGCTGGACAAGTCGGTGATCGGCAAGCGCCGCGAGATCCTCGAAGGCATGGGCGTGCAGTTCCGCCTGGGCGTGGAGATCGGTAAGGACGTCAGCATCGAGCAGTTGCTGGGCGAATACGATGCGGTGTTCTTAGGGACCGGCGCCTATCGCTACACCGACGGCGGCCTGCCCGGGCAAGACCTGAAGAACGTGCTGCCGGCGCTGCCGTTCCTGGTGCAGAACAGCCGCATCGTCAGCGGCAACGACCCGCACGGCCGGCCGATCGCCGGCTGGGAAGACCAGCTCGCCCTGCCCGACCTCAGCGGCAAGCGCGTGGTGGTGCTGGGCGGCGGCGATACCGGCATGGACTGCGTGCGCAGCGCCATTCGCCTGGGCGCGGCCAAGGTCACCTGCGCCTACCGCCGCGACGAAGCCAGCATGCCCGGCTCGGCGCGCGAGGTGGCTAACGCGCGCGAAGAAGGCGTGCGCTTTTTGTTCAACCGCCAGCCGCTGTCGATCGAATCCGGCGCCGACGACGAAGCCATCGGCGTGACCGTGGTGGAAACCAGATTAGGTGAGCCCGATGCCAGCGGCCGCCGCAATGCGGTGCCGGTGGAAGGCAGCGAATCGCTGCTGGAAGCGGACGTGGTAATCATCGCCTTCGGCTTCTCGCCCACCCTGCCCGACTGGTTGTCCTCGCAGGGCGTGGAAGCCGGCAGCAACGGCCGCATCGTCGCCCCGGCCGACGGCAACGGCCGCCTGCCCTACCAGACCAGCAACCCGCGCCTGTTCGCCGGCGGCGACTGCGTGCGCGGTGCGGACCTGGTGGTCACCGCAGTGGCCGAAGGCCGCGATGCGGCGGGAAGCATCGTGCAGCTGCTGGGGGTGAACGCGCAGGTCAAGGAGCCGGCTGCGGCATGAGGGTGATGAGGAGCATATGGATCGCGCCTAGCTCAGCAAGGCGAAGAATCTTTCCTACAGAGACCCCGAAGTCGCGCCTCAAGAGCTACGTGAGATAGAACTAGCAATACCTGAGCTGGACGTTGCGCCTCGCATTCGACATCTAAAGATCAACGAACTCAATGATGCCCGAGGGTACAGGCAAGCTGCGCTCTTAGCTTGGGCATGTCACATAACCTTGCGCTGCCCGTACGCTTCTCTCCGTCGAAGCGTGTGGCAGCCTGGTGAGAGAGTAGTGCACGGCACTTTGCATCGATTCATCTGAAGGAACTCGTTTCGGAATCACTCAACAGCCCGACCACTATTCAGGCGATTATTGCTGGTTTTGCGAAATCAACGTCTTGTTTTGCCGGGTTCTACACGTTCGGCTTCAACGAGAATCACTACAAGCCAAACCGAGACTCGGGTCGATTAGACGTAGACATGAAGAAATTAACCTTGCGGAGCCTGCCTAGCTCAGTTTTACCTGAGTACACATCAGTTTCGAAAATCGTTTATGAAAAAAACTGCTGCGTCGTACACTTGACCGCCCATGCCTCTAATAGGACTGTCCAAATCATTTTTAGCGATGTGGTCGGCGTAAAGATACTGGACGAACGCGATTTCTCTGAATTCTGGCGCTGCAATATGGAATCATTTGATGAGATAGAGGGAGCAACCGTCTCACAGGTTCTCTTTGGCGGTTGGAGCCAGCACGATGAAGTACTTGAGTCGTATATTCCAACAGGATTCTACGGCGAAGTTATGGAGTTTTTCATCGCTGACCACTCTGAGTGCATCAACGTTCTATGCACAAAGGAACCCTCTATCCACATCGTTGATTAGCTCGCCAGCAGAGTAGCGAGGTGTATTACCGTCCGCATCGACAGCGACGCAGACGGCAACATTACAGCGTGACGTAACAACTACTCAGGCCGCCTTATCCAGCGTGGCCATATCGATCACAAAGCGGTACTTCACGTCGCTCTTGAGCATGCGCTCGTAGGCCTCGTTGATCTGGTCGGCGCGGATGGTTTCGATGTCCGAGACGATGTTGTGCTTGGCGCAGAAATCCAGCATTTCCTGGGTCTGGCGGATGCCGCCAATCAGCGAGCCGGCCAGGGTGCGGCGCTTCATCACCAGGTTGAACACCGCCGGCGACGGGTGCGACTGCTCGGGCACGCCCACCAGCACCATGGCGCCGTCGCGCTTGAGCGCGTTGAGGAACGGGTCCAAGTTGTGCGGCGCGGCCACGGTGTTGAGGATGAAGTCCAGGGTGTTGTACTGCGCGGCCATCTGCGCTTCGTCCTTGGAGATCACCACTTCGCTGGCGCCCAGGCGCATCGCATCGGCGCGCTTGCTCTCGGAGGTGGTGAACAACACCACGGTGGCGCCCATCGCCTTGGCGATCTTCACCGCCATGTGGCCCAGGCCGCCCAGGCCGACCACGCCCACCTTCTGGCCCGGACCCACCTTCCAGTGTGCCAGCGGCGAATAGGTGGTGATGCCGGCGCACAGCAACGGTGCCACCGCGGCCAGGTTGTCGCTGTGGGTGATGCGCAGCACGTATTTCTGGTCGACCACGATATGGTCGGAATAGCCGCCGTAGGTGTTCTCGCCGCCGCCGAACATCGGCCCGTTGTAGGTGCCGGTGAACCCCTGTTCGCAATACTGTTCTTCGCCTTCCTGGCAGGAGGCGCAGCTGCGGCAGCTGTCGACCATGCAGCCGACACCGGCCAGGTCGCCGACCTTGAAGCCGGTGACCGCATTGCCGACGGCGGTCACGCGGCCGACGATCTCGTGGCCGGGCACCGAGGGGTACAGCGTGTTGTGCCATTCGTTGCGTGCGGTATGCAGGTCCGAGTGACACACGCCGCAGTAGGCGATGTCGATCTGCACGTCGTTGGGGCCGGGCGCGCGGCGTTCGAACACGAACGGGGCAAGTGGTTGATCGGCGGCCTGGGCAGCGTAGGCGTGGGCTGTGCTCATGGGAAAACTCCGGGGGGTGTTGCGTCGTCGGCAAGGCGCGCCAACAACGGGAAGAATGGGTCGGTAGCTTAAAACGCGCAGATGTCGCACTCCTGCGACAGTGCGTCTTACCTGGTCTCTTGCGAACGCGAGCGCAGCGGCATGATGCGCCTTGCGCGTGTTCGCACGCGGTCAAATCCGCGCCATGCGCGTGAATGGCGCACTAACGTGCGAGCTCCCAGACTCACGCAGCAGCAGATGGCGCTGCACCATCTGCGCTGGCCGTGCCCTCCCCCGCGGCCGCCCACGTAGATGCCGAAGGAGACTCCCATGTTCCGCACTCCCCCGCACTTTCCCCGCTTGCGCATCGCCGCGCTCGCGTTGACCTTGCTCGCCGCCACCCCACTGGTCCAGGCCAAGGAGCCGCCCGGCCCGAAGAAGGACACCGCCGGCCTGAAGTATGTCGGAGTTAATCTGTCCGGCGCCGAGTTCAACTCGCGCAAGAAGCCCGGCACCTTGTTCAAGGATTACACCTACCCTGCCGCCTCGGATTTCAGCTATTTCGCCGGCAAAGGCATGAATACGATCCGCCTGCCGTTTCTGTGGGAACGCGTGCAGCCCGAGCTCAATGGTCAGCTGGACCAGGCCCAATTGGGGCTGATCAAGAAGTCGCTTGAAGCAGCCAAGGCCAACAAGCAATACCTGATCCTGGATCTGCACAACTACGCCACGTACAACGGCAAGCGCATCGGCACCAGCGATGTGCCGGCCGGCGCGTTGGCCGATCTGTGGCGCCGGCTGGCGCTGGAGTTCAAGGACGACAAGGCGGTGATCTTCGGGCTGATGAACGAGCCCAATGGCATTTCCGCACCCGACTGGGCCAATGCCGCGCAGGGGGCGATCAACGCGATCCGCAAGACCGGCGCGAAGAACCTGATCCTGGTGCCGGGCACCGCCTACACCGGCGCACACAGCTGGCGCAGCACCAGCTACGGCGTCTCCAACGCAAAGGCGCTGGAAATCCTCAAGGACCCGGGCAACAACCTGGCCTTCGAAGCGCATCAGTACCTGGACAAGGACTACAGCGGCACCAAGCCGGTGTGCACCAGCGACTCGGTAGGCCAAGAAAAGCTGCAGGGCTTCACTTCGTGGTTGCGCGAGAACAAGCAGAAGGGTTTTCTGGGCGAATTCGCCACGGCCAACAATCCGGTCTGCGACAAGGCGCTGGAAGGCATGCTGACCTACATGGAAAAGAACAGCGACGTGTGGCTGGGCTGGACCTGGTGGGCGGCGGGCGCCTGGTGGAAGCCGGACTATCCCTTCAACGTGCAACCGGGCAAGGACGGCAGCGACAAGCCGCAGATGGCGATCCTGAGCAAGTACGCACGCCGCGCCGGCAAGTAAGCAGCGGCGCAACCAGAGGTGGTCGCAACCAGTGTTGCGGCCACTTTTTTGTCATTGCCGCAGCGCGTGGGGCCGCCTGCTTCGGAGAAGGGCAGACCGCCGCTGGCTCGCTGCGGGCAGCAGAAGGCAGAGGCAATCGCGCGCCAGCTCACGCGCTGCGTGTTGCCGATGTGCGCTGTTCGATCGCATGCAACAGCCCGGTATCGAGCGCTGGCCATATCGTCCATGCGCTGGTGCAACTTGCAGTGCGAGGCTGCCGTCTCGGCGACGCCCTGATGCGACGCCTGCGCGCCACGATGCATGGACGACGCGCGAGCGATCTCATCCAATCCGCGCTATCGCGTCGACGTCCGCACTAAACCTGCGCACTGTCTGCCGCTGTGGCTGGCATTGCCCGGCGACAGCATCGCCAATCAGGCAACCCATCGTGATGGACAGATAGGCGCTGCAGCGCAAAGGCATTGCACGAATGCAGCTGCATTCGCCCGCGATGTACAGCACGCCATCGCGCAGGCGATGCGCGCCACTGTTCGAAGCGTGTGCAAACGGTGCGGTACGTTCGCGCCATGCGTGCGCGCTCTAACACAAGAACTGCGGGTCACTGCACAGCTTGGCCGATTGATCCCTCTCAACCGTGGTTTGTGCGGGCGTATACGCCTAGTCTGGTGATGGACGCGTTGCTGTCTTACATCGAACGAGCTCATACCCGCATCAGCGCGCCGTCCTTGCACAGGTCTTTCGCACGCAGAAGTCTCAGGAGTTCCCCCATGAAATCCCTCACCACGCGTACGCGCCGGCCGCGTTGCCGCGCGCTGTCTTTGCTATTGCTTGCCCTCATGCCGCTCGCGCAGGCGCAAAGCACTTCCGGCCTGAAGTATGCAGGCATCAATCTATCCGGCGCCGAGATCAAATCCTCGCAAAAACCCGGCGTGCTCAACATCGATTATCACTATCCGGCGGCCGACGAATACGCCTACTTCGCCGGCAAGCACATGAACACGGTTCGCCTGCCGATCCTGTGGGAACGGCTGCAGCCAAAAGCGGGCGGCGAGCTGGATCCGGCGCAGCTGGCGTTGATCCGGCAGGCGGTCGCCAACGCCAAGGCGGCCAACATGTACGTGATCGTGGATGTGCACAACTACGCCAAGTATTACGGCCACACCATCGGCAGCACGAAAGTGCCGATCAGCACCTTCAACGATCTATGGCGACGGCTGGCGATCGCCTTCAAGAGCGACAACGCCGTGATCTTCGGGCTGATGAACGAGCCTTACGACATCGATCCGCAAGCGTGGGCAAGAGCCGCGCAGGCGTCGATCGACACCATTCGTAAAACCGGTGCAAACAATCTGATTCTGGTGCCGGGTGCGTTATGGACAGGCGCGCATAGCTGGTACTCCACAGTGGCCGGGCAATCCAATGCAGTGGCGATGGCATCCATTCGCGACCCGCTCAATCGGTATGCCATCGAAGCGCATCAATATCTGGATGCCGATTCCAGCGGCACCAGCGGCGGGTGCGTCAGTGCCACGATCGGAGTCGAGCGCCTGCGTAGCTTCACCGAATGGCTGCGCCTGAACAAAAAACGCGGGTTTCTTGCCGAATTCGGTACCGGCAACACGGCCACCTGCAATCTCGCGCTCAACGGCATGCTGGGCTACATGGAATCCAACAGCGATGTGTGGATGGGCTGGTCCTGGTGGGCGGCAGGCGCGTGGTGGAGCAGGGCGTATCCGTTCAACGTGCAACCGGATGCGCAGGGGCGCGACAAGCCGCAGATGTCGATATTGGGCCCACGTGCGCGCCGGATTACCGATTAAGCGCGACCAACGCGCCTAGCAAATAGTCGTCAGCTGGGCGCGGATGGCACGCAAACCACACCGTAGGTGATCCACGCCAAGCGCCTGCCGCGCCCGCCTGACGCCTGCACGTGGGTGCTGTCGCTGCTGTTCGCAACGACAGCGCCAGTGCAGGCACGTGCGGGTGCCGCAGGCAATCGTCATCACACGTCGCTCTTCCATCCGGTAGCGAGCGCGCTTTCTACCGGGCTGAGCATTGCCGCGATTGGCCACTTTTCCTGGTCTTTTCGCGGAAAGATCGAGGCAGCCTATGCCTGCAACCTCGGTGGCACTTCAATGTGGCATGGCGTCATGGACATGACGTCATGCCACTGACGGCAGGCGCTTCTATACGACGCAAAGTCGACAGCACGGACGAACCCACGCCGCACTTGCGCAAATACCGGCCCATATCTCGCGCTTTTGTGCGGCCTATCAATCTCGACAACGCACTTTGCAGAGTGTGACTGCGATGCAGTTCGCATATTGGCGCTGAACTGGCCACCGGCAGCAATTGGGCACGGCTGATGCATTGACTTAGACCGATGCAGTGCATCGCACGTAACGCGCATGCACTTACCCGCATCGCCCCCGTCTGAGGAGTTGTGTCATGTCTGCTGTCTGCTTTTCGTTGCGCGCGCTACTGTGCTCTACGCTGCTTTTCATCGTGTTCGGTAGCCTGTCGCTGGCCCACGCGCAGACGCGCGCGCTCACCTATGCCGGCGTCAATCTTTCAGGTGCCGAGTACGCATCGTCCAAGAAGCCCGGAGTCCTCAACAAGGACTATATGTACCCCGCGACCAACGATTACACCTATTTCGCCGGTGTCGGCATGAATACCATCCGCCTGCCCATCCTGTGGGAGCGGCTGCAGCCCAGCGCGAACGGCGAACTGGACCCGGCACAGCTCGCGTTGCTGCAGCAGGCGGTGGCACGCGCCAAGGCAGCCGGCATGTATCTGCTCATCGATATCCACAACTACGCCAAGTATTACGGCTACAAGATCGGCGGCCCGGAAGTACCGGTGGCCACGTTTACCGATCTCTGGCGTCGTCTGGCACTGGCATTCAACAGCGACAACGCGGTGATGTTCGGGCTGATGAATGAGCCCAACAATATTTCGGCCAGCGAATGGGCCGGCGCAGCGCAGGCCGCCATCGATGCCATCCGCAGGACCGGTGCCAATAACCTGATCCTGGTGCCCGGCGCATTGTGGACCGGCGCGCACAGTTGGTATTCCCCCACGAACGATGGCTATTCCAACGCCACCGCGCTGACCGCCATCTACGACCCGCTCAATCGCTACGCCTTCGAAGTGCACCAGTATCTGGATGCCGATTCCAGCGGCACCAGCAGCACCTGTGTCAGCAGCACCATCGGCGCCGAGCGCCTACGCAACTTCACGCAGTGGCTGCGCACCAACCGCAAGCGCGGCTTTCTGGGCGAATTCGGCACCGCCAACAATGCGGTGTGCAACCAGGCGCTGCAAGGCATGTTGGCACACATGGAAACCAATGCAGACGTGTGGCTGGGCTGGACCTGGTGGGCGGCCGGTTCGTGGTGGAACCTCAGTTACGCGTACAACGTGCACCCCAACAAGGACGGCACCGACAAGCCGCAGATGGCGATCCTGTCGCCACAGGCCGCACTCGCCACGCGTGCGCCGGTTGCGACTGCCGCAGCGCGCAGCTCCGCTGCATCGACCTCGGCAACAAGCACATCCGCTGCACGCACGACACGCTGATGCCAAGCAAAGCCGCCGCAAGGCGGCTTTTCCAGCGCACGCAGCGCGCGGGCACACGGCGTTGGCAAGGTGAGAAGCACACGCACGTTGCTGCGATTGCGATCGTGGATAACACACGATGCGTGCTCAGCCGCGACATCCGCGTCGATGTAAACATCGCGTGCATCGCAGGTGAGCAAGCACCTCGGCGTTTCAGCTAACTGAACTTTCGTTGCGGCCGCTTGCCCGTTTTTCACCTGATGGCGATAGGCCGCCCTCCAGCATGAGCGCACTTCACTGCAGGAGCATTCCCATGACACAGCGATTGATGAAGACCGCACTGATCGGCGCCCTTGCCTTGCTGTCGCAGGGTGCGTTAGCACAGGCGGCCGACAAGCCGGCCAAGGCGCTCACCTCCGGTGAGGTCACCAGCATGCTCACCGCAAAGGGCTACACCAAGGTGCACGACGTCAAGTTCGAGCATGGCGTCTGGACGGCAGACGCGCGTAGCGGCGACGGCAAGGACGTGGACGTGCACATCGATCCGGTGACCGGCCGCGTCTATGGCGACCAGACCACCTCCAAGCTCAGCGAAGCCGACGTGCGCGCATCGCTCTCCACCGGCGGCTATGCCGATGTGCACGACCTCAAGTTCAAGGATGGCCTGTGGAAGGCCGATGCCAAGCGCAACGGGCAGAAGGTCGAACTGCACGTGGATCCGGAAGACGGTCACGTGGTGAGCGTGGAGAACGACTGAGTGGCGCACGTCTCGTTCGTCTGCAGGCGGGTAGGGTAGATCGAGCGTCGCAGAGCATGCGCGCTTGCCCCATGGCCATGCGTCCCATCCATGGGCTGAGATGTAAGGTCAGTGCAGCAAGCCCCTGATCGCGCAAGATCGCAGCTGCGCGATGTGGCGTGGCTGATCGCCAGATGCCTCATATGAGGCAACAATGCAAAAGGCCTCCGGTGGGAGGCCTTTTGCGTAACAGATTGGTTTCCAGCGATGGTCGCGCAAGGCAGGCCGCTGATGCAGTCGTGCCACACCGTGCGGCAATGACGGCGCGGCGGCCTCAGCGTGGAGATTGGGCCTTGTGCGTCTGCGTGGCCGCGCTGTCAGCGTCGGCCGGCTGCGCGCTCGCCGCGCTCGCGCCAGGCTTGCCGGCCATCATGCGATCGCGCGCGGCCTTGAACGGGTTGCCGGGGTACCAGTTGGGCCAACGTTCGCCGGCAGCGACCTCCTTGCCCACGCCATAGACCACCTGCAGGTCTTCGATGGTGCCATCGAGCTTCCAGGTGGCGGCGTCGTATTCGTCGCCCGGGGCGTGATAACGATGGCGTCCGTAGTCCTCGGCCGCGGCACGTCCGGCGGCAGTGCCGCCCTCGCGCAGGTCTTCGCCGCCATCGGCATACAACGCCGGCACGCCGGCCTTGGCGAAGTTGAAGTGATCCGAGCGGAAGTACGAGCCGCTTTGCGGGGTGGCTTCTGCGTGCAGGGTGCGCCCCTGCATGGCGGCGATCGGCTTGAGGATGTCCTCCAGCTCCGAGCTGCCCATGCCCACCACGGTGACATCGCGTGCGCGCCCGGCCACCGACATCGCATCCAGATTGATCACCGCCGCGATCTTGTCCAGCGGGAAGCTCGGGTTGGCCACGTAATACTTGGAACCGAGCAGGCCCGATTCTTCCAGCGTGACCGCCAGGAACACCACCGAGCGCGCCGGCTTGGGATCCTGGTGCGCGAATGCATCGGCGATTTCCAGGATGCCGGCCACGCCGGTGGCGTTGTCCACCGCGCCGTTGTAGATGTTGTCGCCGCGTTCGCCCGGATGCTTGCCCAGGTGGTCCCAGTGCGCCATGTACAGCACCGCCTCGTCGGCGTGGCTGGTGCCCGGCAGCACGCCGACCACATTACGCGAGGTCTTGGCCGCGATGGTGCTCTTGAGATCGACCGACCAGCTGGCCTTCAACGGCACCGGCTTGAAGCCGCGCTTACTGGCGTCCTTGTAGGCCTGCGCCAGGTCCAATCCGGCGTTGGCGAACAATTGCTTGGCGGTTTCGGCGCTGATCCAGCCCTGCACCGGCAGACGCGGGTCGGGGTCGTCCTTGGCCGGCAAGTCGTATTGCGGGCCGGACCAGGAATTTTTCACCACGTCCCAGCCGTAGCTGGCGCCGGGCGTGTCGTGCACGATCAACGCCGCAGCCGCGCCCTTGCGTGCGGCTTCTTCGAACTTGTAAGTCCAGCGCCCGTAGTAGGTCATGCGCTTGCCATCGAACAACTTGGCATCGTCGGTGTGGAAGCCCGGGTCGTTGACGAACATCACCACCGTCTTGCCCTTCCACTCCTGGCCGGCATAGTCGTTCCACTGCTGCTCGGGTGCGTCCACGCCGTATCCGACGAACACCAGCTCGCTGTTGTCCAGCTTGACCTCGGCCTGGCCGGAGCGCGTGCCGACCACGATGTCGGTGCCGAAGGCGAGGGTGCGGGTCTGCTCGCCGCTGCGCAGGCTGGGCGCGGTGGATGCATCGGCGGTGGTTTCCACCATCGGCACTTCCTGGAACCAGCTGTCGCCATTGCCCGGCTGCAGCCCGATGCGCTGCATCTGGTCGCGGATGTAGGTCACGGTCTTTTCTTCGCCCGGCGTCCCCGGGCCGCGGCCTTCGAAGTCGTCCGACGCCAGTGTCTTGACCAGTTCGGCGAAGTCGCCCGTGGTCATTTCCGGGGAGAAGGTGTGGCGGCTGACCGGCGCGGTGGGCGCGCGCTCGGTCGGCGTCTGCGCGGCAGGCGCACCGGGCGCAGCGGCGGGTTCGCGTTTGCAGCCGGCCAGGGCCAGCGTCGCGGCCAGGCACAACAGGATCTTGCGGGGCATCGGAACTCCTCGTGCGGCGGAATCCCGATCTTAGAGCGTGCGTCGGACGGCGGGGTGAGCGCGCGGCTGCGTGTACTGCGGTTGCATGGCGGGCCGGGCAGGGCGCCTGGAGCGGGCGCCCTGGATCCGGCGCACGCACCGGCAGGTGCACGCTGCGTTGGTCAGTCCTTCGGTGCGACGTCGCTGTCGAAGCTGCGCGCGGTGGCGCCGCTCACCGCGCCGATCTTGGCGCTGCGGTGCACGTACAGGTTGACCTCGCGCTCGAAGTGCAACGGCCCATCGACCACCGCATCCGGGCCGATCACCACGCGCGGCTTGCGCGAGGGCTGGAACGAAAAACCGAAGCTCGGCTTGCTCACTTCGATGCCGCCGCGCACATGCGACCCCACCCCGACAGTGATGTCGCCGTTGACCGTCTCGATGCCCTTGCCGAGCTCGGTTCCCACCAGCCCGATGCTGCCATTGACCGTTTCCACGCCGCCGCTGATCTGGCTGCCACGCTCGGCCAGGATGCTGCCGTTGACCGTCTCCAGCCCGCCGGACACGGTGACTTTCTGGCCCAGCGTGATCGAGCCGTTGACCGTTTCCACGCCACCGGTGCGCGCGTTGTCGCCGATGCGGATGCCGCCATTGACGGTTTCCACGTTCTTGGTTTGCGCACCGGCACCGATCTCGATGGAGCCGTTGACCGTTTCCAGGGCGCCGTAGGTCTTGCCGGCATCTGCGCTGATCTTGCCGTTGACCTTGCTGACGTCCTCCTCGGCCCAGGCGCTCGTGCAGACCAGGGACAGTGCCAGGAGGAGAATTTGGGGCTTCATGCTGAACCTCGCGCGGCGGCGGTAGTCTGGGGCGTGGCGGCGATCACATCATGCTTGGCTACAATCGCGCACCTGCCTGAAGTCACTGGATCTTTCGTTGCCCCCTTCGTCCGCACCGCTGCCGCGCCTGCCGCTCGCTCCCGCCACCGGCCGTGGGTGGATGTGGCTGGCGGCGGGTGTGCTGGCCTGCACGTTGCTGGGCAGCGTGGGCGCAAGCGCGCAGAGCCAGCGCGAGACCGAGCGCAAACTGCAGCAGCTGCGCGATGAGCTCAAGACCATCAGCGCCGATCGGCGCGAACTGGAAGGCAAACGCGGCACTGCTGCGCAACAGCTACGCCAGGCCGACGAGAAAGTGGCCAAGACCGCACGCGCCTTGAGCGAAACCGAAGCGGCGATGCGCGCGCAGGAACAGCATCTGTCCACCCTGCAGCAGGAACGCGCGCAGTTGCAGCGCGGCCTGCAGAGCCAGCGCACGCAGCTGGCGGCATTGTTGCGCGCTGCCGATCAGGTGGGCCGCAATGCACCGTTGAAGGTGCTGCTGTCGCAGGACACGGTGGGCGATGCCACGCGCATGCTGGCCGATCACCGCTATGTGCAAAACGCACGTGCGCAACGCATCCACGCCCTGACCACGCAACTGGATACCCTGGCGAAAGTGGAACAGGACATCGCCACCCGGCGCCAGGCGCTGGATGCCGCACGCGCGCAGCAGAAGGCGCAGGCGGCCACGCTGCAGAAGGACCGCTCGCAACAGGCGGCCACCGTCGCGCAGCTGGACGATCGCTACAAGCAGCGCGCCGAGCGCGAAAAGGCAATCGGCCAGGACGCCAAGGCGCTGGAACAACTGCTCGCCAATCTGCGCGCAGCGGCCGCCAAGGCCGAAGCCGAACGGCGCGCTGCCGCAAAACGCGCTGCCGCCGAAGCCGCCGCGCAGGCCAAACGCAGCAAAACCGAGCGTTCCGATCGCCCCGGCAAGACCCCGCCCAAGGTGGTCGCCAACGCACCGGCCCCCAAGGTCGGTGGGCTCAGCTGGCCAGTGGCGGGCAATCTGCTGGCGCGCTTCAACGCCACCTTGCCCGATGGCCACACCAGCAAGGGCGTGCTGATCGGCGCGCCCAAGGGCACCACCGTGACCGCAGTGGCCGATGGCACGGTGGTGTTTTCCGACTGGATGACCGGCTACGGCATGATCCTGATCGTGGACCACGGCAACGGCTACATGAGCCTGTACGCGCATAACGACACCTTGCTGCGCGATGCCGGCGCATCGATCAAACGTGGCGACGCGGTCGCCAAGGTCGGCAGTTCGGGCGGGCAGGGCGTGCCGGCGCTGTACTTCGAATTGCGACGCAACGGGCAGCCGGTGGATCCATCGAGCTGGCTGCAACGCCGCTGAGCGCCGCGCACCGCCCGCGATTCAACGCGGATTTACCGCTGCTTCGCGCATAATCCGGTCAGCTCCGCGCTGCGGGGCGCCTTATCTCTTTGTCGGAGTGCTTCATGCGCGTAGCCGTCCTGTCCGTTGCCCTGTCGCTGGCCCTGTTCGCGTCGCCTGGTTGGGCGCAGAAGGCCGGCCCCGCCGCCGCCCAGGCCAGCGCGGACGATCCGGAAGCCAATGAAGCCGCTGTTTCCAAGGTGCCGCTGGATGAGATCCGCCGTTTCGTGGCGGTCTACAACGCGGTCAAGCAGGCCTACGTCGACCCGGTCGAAGACAAGAAGCTGATGCACTCCGCCGTGCGCGGCCTGCTCTCGGACCTGGACCCGCACAGCACCTATTTCGACAAGGAAGATGCCGAAGCCTTCGACGAACAGGCCACCGGCGCCTACGACGGCATCGGCGTGGAATTGCTACAGCAGCAGGACAACACCCTCAAGGTGATCGCGCCGATCGACGACACCCCGGCCGCGCGCGCCGGCATCCGCGCCGGCGATGTGATCGTGGCCATCGACGGCAAGCCGATCGATGCCAGCAAGGCGATGGAGCCGCTGCGCGGCGAATCCGGCAGCAAGGTCGTGTTGACCATCATGCGCGACAAGACGCCCAAGCCGTTCGATGTGACCCTTCAGCGCGAAACCATCCGCGTGGCCAGCGTGCGCAGCAAGCTGCTGGAGCCGGGCTACGGCTACATCCGCATCAGCACCTTCCAGGCCGACACCGGTGCCGATTTCCAGAAGAACCTCAAGCAGCTGCAGGCCGGCGGCAAGTTGCGCGGGCTGGTGCTGGACCTGCGCAGCAACCCCGGCGGTCTGCTGACCTCGGCGGTGCAGGTGGCCGACGATCTGCTGGACAAGGGCAATATCGTCAGCACGCGCGGGCGCATCTCGATCAGCGATGCCAAGTTCGACGCCACTCCGGGCGATCTGCTGAGCGGCGCACCGGTCGTGGTGCTGGTGGATGCCGGTTCGGCCAGTGCGTCGGAAGTGCTGGCCGGCGCGCTGCGCGATAACAAGCGCGCACGCATCATCGGCAGTCGCACCTTCGGCAAGGGCTCGGTGCAGACCGTGCTGCCGCTGGATAACGGCGACTCGGTCAAGCTCACCACCGCGCGCTATTACACCCCCAGCGGCAAGTCGATCCAGGCCAGCGGCATCGTGCCGGACGTACTGCTCACCCCCGAACCGCAGCCCGGCGATGCCGATGTGCCGGCCAGCCTGACCGACTACAGCGAAGCCACCTTGCCGGGCCACCTGCGCGGCGACGACGAAGGCGAAGAGGGCTACAGCGCCGGCGACGTGCTGCCGGGCGACGGCCCGATCGCCGAAGCCCTGGCCGAACTCAAGCAACCCGGCTCCGTCGCCAAGGCGCAGGCTGCACGCAAAGCCAAGGCGCAGGCCGCGCAGAAGGCCAAGCCAGCCACGACCGGTGCCGATCCCAAGCCCGCCGCAGCCCGCCCGGCGACCACGGACAAGCCCACATCGGCCGAACCGGCAGGCAAGGCCAAGCCGGCCACTGCACCCGCAGCGCCAGCCGAACCGGTGCAGCCGGGGCCGCCAAAGGACACGCCAGCGTCCACCGAACCGGGCAACTAAGAGCGGCCCATGCAACGTCGTGGCCCGTCGTCAGGCGGGTTTGGTCGTCTCGCAGAGGATTGGTGTGGGAGTGGTGCATGCGGCACCCAACATCAATCGCCGCTCACCTGGCAGCAGCGCGCGCGGCTGGTCGGCTGCTTCCAGGCCGCGCTCACCCAGCGGGGAATCACACCCGCTGCGTTGTTGCCAACACCTCAGGATTGACCAGGTTGCGCGGTGTGCCCGCCGCGAACGCCAGCACGTTATCGAACGCCGCGGCGAAATACAGCGCGTAGCTGTCGCGCTCCACGTACCCCAGATGCGGTGTCGCCAGCACGCGCGCATGCCGCAGCAGCGGATCGCGCGGGTCCAGCACCGGCTCGTGCTCGAACACATCCAGCGCGGCCTGCGCCGGCCGGCCCGCGTCCAACGCAGCGAGCAGGGCGCCAGGGGCGATCAACTCGGCACGACTGGTGTTGACCAGCAACGCGTCGGCGCGCATGCGCGCCAGATCCTGTGCGGTGATGTCATGACGTGTCTGCGCAGTCAGGCGCCGATGCAGCGACAGCACGTCGCTGCGTTCGAACAGTTCCTCGCGGCTGCCCGCAACCGCGAACCCATCGCGCGCTGCCTGCGCACAGGATGCCGGCCCGCCCCACACCAGCACCTGCATGCCGAACGCGCGCCCGAAGCTGGCCACGCGTTGGCCAATCCGCCCATAACTCCAGATCCCCAGCGTGCGCCCATGCAGCACGCGGCCCAGGCCGGGATCGCCAAGCGCCTGCCAGCGTCCCTGCTGCAATGCATGCTGGTAGTCGGTCAGCCGACGGCTGGCCGACAGGATCAGCGCCCAGGTCAGCTCGGCCGGCGCCACCGGCGAGCCGACGCCTTCGGCCACCGCCACACCCGATGCGGTGCACGCCGCCACATCCACATGCGCGCCAACGCGCCCGGTCTGGCTGATCAGTTTCAACCGCGGCAGCCGTTGCAGCAGCGCCGCATCCACGCGCGTGCGTTCGCGGATCAATACCAATGCGTCGGCGTCGGCCAGAGATGCGGCACGCGCGTCGAGCTCCGCGCCCAACGCGCCCAGCACCTGCACCGGGTGGCCCTGCATCTGCTGCAGGCAGGGCAGCTGAGCGACGGCGCCCTGGTAGTCGTCGGGCACCACAATGCGCATCAGCGTGGCTTGATCGGCGAGGGGAACGGGGTGACCACCTTGTCGCCGGTGGTGGCATCGCGAATCACCGACTGGCCTTTTTTCTCCACTTCTTCGATCCGCACGATGCTCTGCATCGGCAGGTGCAAGGTCTTGGTATTGCCGAATTCCTCGCGCAGGCGTTCTTCGGTGGGGTCCACCACCAGCCCGTCGTGCACGTCGAACACCAGCTCGCCGATCTGGTTGAAGCCCCACAGATGGCTGCCGGTGACCTCACGCGCGTAGAGCTCGTACACCTTGCCGTGATTGAGGAAGGTGACTTTGTACAGAGACTTGGACATGCACACGATTATAGGCGCACGCCTGGACAGCGACGTGCGCGGCATCGTGCCGGTAACTCGGCCACGCATGGGGTGCGGCCTGCCGCTACAGCCCGGATGCTGCGCGGCTCAGAAACCGTGGCGCTTGCGCAGCCGCCGCGCGATTGCCGCGCGCACGTACAGGCCGTACACGATGCCGTACACGATGCCGAACACGAAGCCGGCGATGTGTGCCGACCACGCCACCATGCCGAACGCCGGGCCGATATAGGCGAACACCACCTGCAGCAGTGCCCAGGCGCCGATCAACAGCGGCGCCGGCACACGAATGAATTCCAGAAACACGCCCAGCGGCAGCACCACGCCCAGCTTGGCGCCCGGAAACAGCGCCAGGTACGTGCCGATCAACGCCGACACCGCACCCGAGGCGCCGATGATCACCCGGTCCGGCGTGCCGATGGCAAAGATCGCCGCCAGGTTGGAGGCCGCGCCGCCGACCAGAAACAGCAGCAACAACCGCCACGGGCCCAGGATGCGTTCGGCCGGCAGCCCGAAGATCAGCAGGAACACCAGGTTGCCGAGCAGATGCGACCAGTCCGCGTGCAGGAACAGCGCCGTGAACAGGCGCAGCACGCTGCCGTCGCGCAAGGTGGCCCACCAGTCGCCCAGATTGGAGACCCCGCTGGAGAGCGCGCCCCAGTCCAGCCACAACGTATTGCGCGCCTCGCCCGGCCGGCTGATCGACCACAGATACGCCAGCCACACCGTGGCGAACAGCAACGGCACTGCCCAGCGCGGGGTGGGTTTCTTGCGGGAAGGAAGAGAGACGAACATCGGACGGCGACAATAGCCGGTCCACGCTGCTGAACCCAGCCCTAACCTGACGGCACGTTCAGCGCGCGCCTCGTTATTGTTCGGTTAATCGTCATGGGTATACTGCGTACGGCGTCGTATGTCGGGGGGGGGTCTCCGGCGCGCTCCGGGCACTGGATTGGTGCTGGACGCGGGCGCTGAACCGACCATTGCAGTCCTTATCCGGAGAGCTACAACTTATGTCTACCGCTTCCACTCTCAGCCGCGCCACCCTGTTGGCCGTCGGTATCGCTGGCGTGCTGGCCGTTGGTCAGGCGCACGGCGCCGCGTTCCAGCTGAAGGAAAACAGCGCCAAGGGCCTTGGCCGCGCATTCGCAGGTTCGGGCAGCGCCCCGGATGATGCCTCCATCATCGCCAACAACCCGGCAGGCATGCGCCAGCTGGACGGTCGCCTGTTCCAGGCCGACGTCAGCGCCATCAGCTTCTCGGCCAAGTTCCAGCCCGACACCGCGGCCTACGCCAACGGCGCTCCGGTCTCCGGCGGCAACGGCGGCGACGCCGGCATGATCGCGCCGGTCCCGGCGATGTACTTCCACGTGCCGTTCGGCGAGAACGACAACATGCACCTGGGCACCTCGCTGACCGTGCCGTTCGGCTTCAAGACCGAATACGACCGCGACTGGGTCGGCCGCTACCACGGCACCAAGACCGAGCTGCAGGCGATCGACTTCAACGTCGCGTTCTCCTATGACGTGAACCCGTACGTGTCCTTCGGTGCCTCGGTGTTCGCCGAGCGTCTGGATATCGACCTGGCCAACGCCGTGGATTTCGGCAGCGTGCTGGCTGCGCGCCGCGTGCCGGGCTTCGCGCCGGGCAGCGCCGATGGCTACTCGCGCATCAAGGGCGACAGCACCGAAGTGGGCTTCACCCTGGGCGGCTTGTTCAGCATCGACGAGAACACCCACATCGGCTTCAGCTACCGCTCGCAGGTGGAACACAAGATCACCGACGGCACCGCCGACTTCACCGTGCCGGGCAGTGCTGCCGCCGTGCTGGGCGTAGCCGCGCCGGGTACCTTCGTCGACACCAAGGGCCGCGCCACCGTGAAGCTGCCGGCCAGCGCCACCGCCAGCTTCACGCATAACGTGAACGAGCAGTGGTCGATCATGGCCGACGTCACCCGCACCGCCTGGAGCAAGTTCGACCAGGTGACCGTGGACTTCGCCTCCAACCAGCCCGACAGCGTGCTGGACTTCTCCTACCGCGACACCACCTTCGCCTCGATCGGTGCCGACTACCGCATGAGCGACACGGTGACCCTGCGCGGCGGCCTGGCGTACGACCAGACCCCGACCACGGCCGAACACCGCGACGTGCGCGTGCCGGACGCGAGCCGCAAGTGGGTTTCGCTGGGCATGAGCTGGCGTCCGTCGGCGCAGACCGAGTACAACTTCGGCTACACCCACCTGTTCACCAGCGACCCGACCAGCGACACCCGCAGCGCCACCGGCGACCGTCTGGCCGGCAGCTACGACGTGAAGGGCGACGTGCTGGCCGCTTCGATCAACTACAAGTTCTGATCGCCGCAGCACGCGTTGCGTGACGAAAAACACCGCTTCGGCGGGGTTTTTCTTTGGCGCCTTGCATGCTCCACCCACGATACGGGCAACGGGCAACAAGCAACAAGCAAAGCAGGCAGGACACATCGCCTCGGCACCGCGCTTGCCCACCGTGTGCGGTGGCGCCACCTGGCCACGCACGGGTGATCCCGACAACCTCGCGTGCTGATCCCCCGGCACGCACCGCCTGTCGCACGCTGCAGCCGGCGCGCCGGATTGCTATGGTCAGGCGCATGAGCCAACCCGACTTCATCCAGATCACCGACAACGCCATCGCGCGCGAAGAGTGCGCGGCCATCGTGCACCGCATGCGCCAGAGCCAGCAGCTGCATCCCGGCCGCATCGGTGGCGGCGTCTTTCCCGACCTCAAACACAGCCGCGACCTGCGCATCAGTGGGATGGCCGAGTGGGCGGAAGTGGAAAACCGCCTGCAACAGGCCGTGTTCGATGGCGTGCTCACGTATCTGCGGCAGTATCCGCAGGCGTTGATTTCACCGCTGATGCTGCAGGTCACCACCGCCGATGGCACAGCGCATCGCCTGGTGGCCGAGGATATCGTGCAGATGAGCGACCAGGCGCTGGGCGATCTGGCACGCACCTGCCTGCGCCCGGGTGCGATCAATCTGCAGTGGTATACCGCCGACCAGGGCGGCTACCCGTACTGGCATTGCGAGCTGTATCCGCGCGATGCCAATGCCGACACGCTGCATCGGCATCTGCTGTGGACGCTGTATCTCAACGAGGAATTCGAGCAGGGCGAAACCGAATTCCTGTTCCAGCAACGCAAGGCGCGCCCACGCACCGGCAGCCTGCTGATCGCTCCCACCGCCTTCACCCACACCCACCGCGGCAACCGCCCGCTCGGCGGCGACAAGTTCATTGCCACCAGCTGGATTCTGTTTCAGTCGGCGCAGGCGCTTTACGGCGGGGAATAGGGAATCGGGAATCGGGAATGGGGAATCGCAACGGCGGCGCTTTCTGCTGTTGCTGTTGCTGTTGCTGTTGCTGTTGCTGTTGCTGTTGCTGTTGCTTTCCCGTTTCCCGTTTCCCGATTCTCCATTCTCCAGCTGCGACTGCGCCCTGCACTGCGTCGTAGCGGTTGTGCTCGTTCCTCGGACCGGTGCACGTCGCTTGCACCAGGCTTCGTTAGTAAGAATACTAACGGCATGCAGAAGAACTCTTTCCCTGGCGCGAGCGCGGCAGCTGAGCGCGATGTCCGCAGCTCGCGTACGGTCATCAAGGGGCGCGGCACCACCGCCTACGTGCCCGGCCGCTTCGCGGTCACCACCGCCGTCGAGATAGACGATGGCTGGGGCGCGCTCGATGCCGACGGCGAGGCCGCCATGCGTCCCAAGACCGTGGTGGCCGAGGAAATCGCGCGCAGCATCATCAGCCGCAACAACTCGCCCGACATCGGCTTCTCGCAGTCGGTGAACCCGTACCGGGGATGTGAGCACGGCTGCGTGTACTGCTTTGCCAGGCCCTCGCACGCGTATCTGGATCTGTCGCCAGGGCTGGATTTCGAAACGCGGATCTTCGCCAAGCCGAATGCGGCAGCGCTGCTGCGCGCAGAGATCGCACGCCCGTCCTACCAGTGCTCGCCGATCGCGTTGGGGATCAATACCGACGCCTACCAGCCCACCGAGCGGCGCCTGCACATTTCCCGTCAATGCCTGCAAGTGCTTGCGCAGGCCCGTCACCCGGTCAGCTTCGTGACCAAGGCAGCGTTGATCGAACGCGACATCGATGTGCTGGCCGAGATGGCGCAGCACAACCTGGTGTCGGTGTATTTCTCGGTCACCACGCTCGACAATCGCCTCGCGGCCAAGATGGAGCCGCGCGCCGCCGCGCCGCACGCGCGACTGCGCGCGATGCAGGCGCTGCACGCTGCCGGCGTACCGGTGGGCGTGCTGGTCGCTCCGGTCATCCCGATGATCAACGACAAGGAACTGGAGCGCATCCTGGACGCAGCCGCAGCCCACGGCGCACGTTCGGCCGGCTACGTGTTGCTGCGCCTGCCGCACGAGCTCACCCAGTTATGGCGCGAGTGGCTCGAGCTGCACTATCCCGATCGTGCCAAGCATGTCATGAGCCTGATCCAGCAGATGCGCGGCGGCAAGGACTACGACAGCCGCTTCGGCAAGCGCATGGTCGGCGAAGGCCCGTTTGCAGAACTGATCGCGCAGCGGTTTTCCATCGCGTATCGGCGCCTTGGATTCGGGCGGCTGCCCAGGCTCGATACCACGCAGTTCCGTCCACCCAGACCGGACACGCCGCAGCTGGACTTGTTTTGATCCTGTCGGGTCCACGCTGCCTGCAGTGGCCTTGGCCCCGACGCGCAGGCAACGCGTTCGGCAGCAGGACCAATGCGCCAGCGCCGGCAAACGTGCTGCAACGCGTCCAGCAGAGGGCTACAGCGTGATGCCGTGGAAGGGTTGCAGCACGATCTCGGCAATTGCCGAACGTCCCACCTCGAAGGCGTGCTGATACTCCGCATCGGCAATCATCTGCTTGAAGGCGGATCGACCCGGATACTGCACCAGCGTGACCGCATCCCACGGCTGTGCCTGGCCTGCGGTCAGCACCGGCAGGCCATCGCCACTGAAGACAATGTGCGCGCCGAACCGGGCCAGGATGGGCGTGGCCAACCGTAGATACTGGTGATAGCGCTCGCGGCCACCATCGGCCTGGAAGCGAATCAGGTTCAACATGACGATTGCCGAGGTGTCCTCGTCATCCAGGAACGCACCGAGCGCATCGGGTAAAAACGCAACCATGTCAGTCTCCTTGGTCTGGCTTCCTCGCAGTGGAAGCGGCCAACACACGCTAGCGTTGCGGCCTGTCAGAAACTGTCAGTAGCGAACGCCAGTCGCGGTCCTGCTGTCGCCATTGCTTCACCAACGCCTGGCGCGAGTGCGGGTAACGCGTTTGCAGCAGTGCCCGCACCTGCAACCGATCGACACGAAAATGCCGGAACGCGCAGCGGCGCTCGCACCAGGCCGCCAGGACGCGTACGTCGTCGAAATACACCAGGGCGATCGGCCAGACGATGCGCTCGGAGGGCGTGTCGTGCGCATCGACATAGCCGATCGCCAGTTTGCATTGCCGCCGAATGGCCTCGCGCAACACGGCGGTCTGCGGATGATCGACCGACTCGGATGTGGAAGCGGCGGTCAGAATCGCCGCTGGCGCCATGTCTGTGCCGGCGCCATCGCCGTGCCTTCTGGCAGACAAGATCTTCGCCAGGGCGCTTTCACCACATCTGGCCAAGGCAGGATCGGCGCGTTGTTTGACCCAATCCAGGCCCAGCATGACCGCATCCAGTTCCTCCTGCGAAAACGCCAGCGATGGCAGGAAGAATCCCGGCTTCAGGTAATAGCCAACGCCGGCTTGGCCCTCCAACGGCGCACCGAGCGCGCGCAAGGTGTCGATATCCCGGTAGACGCTTCGCTGCGATACCCCCAACTCGGACGCCAGCGCAGCTGCCGACACCGGCCGTCTGTGCGCGCGCAGCAGGCCAAGCAGTTCAAACAGGCGGGTTGTCCTGGACATCCATCAGCCTTCGCGCGACAGCCTTGCATTCCGGCGCTCATCCTAGAGCGTGTCATGTACTTTGAGGTGAGTGCGAAGCGTCCTATGGCGCGTGGAGACACCGCGTGCGCTGCGGCCCAGGCTTGCCGCCTGGGCACGGCGCGCAGCGCGGTATCGGCGCCCCACACGGCGCTTCCCCGGCAGGTTGGCCGCCAGCGCTGCAGTGCGCTCTGGCGAATGCCATCCAGGGCTGGAAGCGCCCGGGCACGCGACCGACGCCTGCAGAACGGGCAGGTCTTGCCGGCTCGAGGGCACCGGCGCGTGCAGGCCGGTATCGGCAGCGTTTGCGTGACGCCGCCGCCATCGCCACTTCGCTCACGCGGGCAGTGATCATCGCAACACCGCATGCGCCCCGTAGAATCCGCGCATGCTCGCACTTGCACAGGGCGCGTGGGAGTGGCTGGCCACCATTCCCCACCTCGAAGCGCTCCTCCTGGCCGCCTATGTGGTGTATCTGCTGTGGATCGCCGGCTGGATCGTGCTGCAGAAGCGCGAACCGGTGGCCACGCTGAGCTGGGTGTTGTCGCTGGCGGCGCTGCCGTACCTGGGGCTGCTGATCTACTACTGGCTGGGCCCGCAAAAGGTCAAACGGCAGCGGCTGCGGCGCGGGCGCTCGCGCTCGGGCATGGAGAGCTACAGCAGCGTCTGCCCGCCGGATGCCGACTGTACCGAGCTGGCCAAGATCGCCCAGTCCACCACCGGGCTGGCGCCCAGCAGCGCCACCGAAGTGCACTGGCTGGTGGATGGCGCTGCCACGTATGCCGCCATCATCGAAGCGATCCGGGGCGCACGCGACCATATCCATCTGGAGTACTACATCTTCCAGCCCGACCACAGCGGTACCGCGATCTGCGCTGCGCTGATGGAACGTGCCCGTGCCGGAGTCAAGGTGCGGCTGCTGATGGATGCGATCGGCTCATCGGCAATGACCCGACGCGCACTGCGCACGCTGCGCGAGGCCGGGGTGGAAACCGCCTGGTTCCATCCCTCGCAATTGCTCAAGCCATTCAAGCGGCCGTGGTTGAACCTGCGCACCCACCGCAAGGTGATCGTCATCGATGGCCGCGTGGGTTTCACCGGCGGCATCAACGTCACCGACGACGAGAACGAACAGGTGCGCAAGCAGGCGTATCGCGATCTGCACGTGCGCCTGCAAGGCCATGTGGTGCGCAGTCTGCAGCTGGTGTTCCTGGAGGACTGGCTCTATGCCACCGGCCAGGGCCGCGCGGCCTTCCACGGCCAGCAGCTGTGGCCGGACGATGTGCCCACCCGCGCGCAAGGCACGGTGGATGCGCAGGTGCTGGTGTCCGGGCCGGATTCGTCGTGGGAAGCGATCCACCGCCTGATGGTCGCCGCCATCCATGAAGCCAAGCACCGCGTGTGGCTGGTCACTCCGTACTTCGTGCCCGGCGAAGCAGCGCGCATGGCGCTGACCTCGGCCGCGCTCGGCGGGCTGGACGTGCGCCTGCTGGTGCCGCGGGTCAGCGATTCGCGCCTGGTCACCTACGCGGCACGCTCGTATTTCGACGAGTTGCTGGAAGCCGGTGTCCGCATCTACGAGTACGGCCCGCGCATGCTGCACACCAAGGCGCTGCTGGCCGACGACGATGTCTGCATCGTCGGCAGCGCCAATTTCGACAGCCGCAGCTTCCGGCTGAATTTCGAGTTGTCGATGCTGTTCCGCGACCAGGCGGTGGCGGCAGAGATGGCCGGGCTGATCGGCACCGATCTGCAGCAGGCGCAGGAGGTGCAATTCGCGCGGCATCGGCCGTTATGGCGCTCGCGCCTGCCGGAGGCCTTCGCCCGGCTGTTGTCGCCGCTGCTCTGACCAACGGTGAGGCGCCCACGTGGAACCGCGCCGGGCGCGGCGCTACACTGCCGCCACTCAACGGGGGAGCGCGTCATGCACTGGCTGTTTCTGCTTATGGCACTGGGTGCGCTGGTGCTGGCTTTCAGCACGCCGCACGTGTGGTTGCTGGTGGTCTCGCTGCTGGTGGCGTTGGTGCTGCTGCTGTTGTGGACGCGCGGTTGGTTCGCCTCGCGCATGGGCGACACCCAACGCGATACCAGCAGCATGATCGATCCGGCCGAGCTGCGCCGCCTGCGCGAGCTGGCAGAAGCACGCAAGTCGGCCGCCCTGGCCGCCGCACGTGACAGCGAACCGCAGGCCTGATCACCGCATGACCACCCAGCTCAGCGTCAACGTCAACAAGATTGCAGTCCTGCGCAACTCGCGCGGCGGCACCGACCCGGACGTGGTGCAGGCCGCACGCGCCTGCATTGCCGCCGGCGCACACGGCATCACCGTGCATCCGCGCCCGGACCAGCGGCATATCCGCGCCGACGACGTGCTGGCGCTCAGTGCGCTCACGCGTGCGCAGGCGGTGGAATTCAATATCGAAGGCAACCCCTTCGCGCCGCCGCGCACAGGCTACCCGGGGTTGCTGGAATTGTGCCGTGCCACGCGCCCGCAGCAGATCACTCTGGTGCCGGACGGCGACGGGCAGCTGACCTCCGATCACGGTTTCGATTTTGCGCAGGACACCGCGCAGCTCGCCGAGCTGATCACCGCGTTCAAGCAGCTGGGCAGCCGGGTCAGCCTGTTCGTCGATGCGGGTAACCCGGACATCGCCCGCGCAGCCGCGCTCGGTGCGGACCGTATCGAGTTGTACACCGGCCCCTATGCGCACGCGCACGCCAGCGGCCAGGCCGATGCCACGTTGGCGCTGTTCGCCGATGCCGCGCAGCGCGCCAGTGCCGCAGGCCTGGGCATCAATGCCGGGCACGATTTGTCGCAAGCCAACCTGGGCGATTTTCTCGCCGCTGTGCCGGGGGTGCTGGAAGTATCCATCGGCCACGCCTTGATCAGCGAGGCCTTGTACCAGGGATTGGATGCAAGCGTGCGCGCGTACGTCGGCATCCTGCGTGGCAGCAACGTTGGCGCTTGAGTCCATCGGTAAATGATCGATGCCCGGGTTGGCGACAACCACGTTCGCGTAGTGGATGCTACGCAGGAACATCACGACGAGCGCCTGGTTAGCGGCGGCCAGCTGCTGCCGGTGAGAAACAACCTCGATTAACTCCCCATACCTGTCGCGTCCGAAGCCGCGATGCGGCGCCTGGGCGACCGCATCGTGCGTTGTTGCATGCACTGCACGTGGCCAAGCGCAATACGCGCTTGCAGAAACACTACTGCACAAAGGCGATGCGCTGCACTTACGCGTTCTTCGCTGCCGCCAGCACGCTGGCCATCACGGCATACTCGGCGTCCACACTGGCGGCGATGCGCAGTTCCGGCTGATGTCCTGCAGTTGCCTGCATCTGCTCGATCAACCTGGACTGGAGTTGCTGCAAGGTCACCGGGTTGGCGTTCCAGAACAGCTGTGCGTCGGCATCCACACGCAAGGCGATTGGTGCAGGCGGCTCCGGCCGTGTGGTCACTTGCGAAATGTGCTGCGGCAGATCCACCGCGATTGTCCGCGTCACCATCGGTGCGGTGACGATGAAGATAATCAACAACACCAACATGACATCCACCAGCGGCGTGACATTGATCTCCGCCAGCGGTCCCCGATCCCCTGTCGTACTGAAAGCCATGACTGCCTCCCGTGCTGTGATCGTGGGTGCTGCACGGCCGAGCACACACCTGCGACCTGCACCGGCAACTCGACGCGGGTACGGGCGCGCTGGCGGCACGGCATCGGCTCGGCAATGGGTGCTTGACGCTGAAGGGTCTACAAGCGCTGCCATTAACGCGCTTGGGTCGAAGCACACATAAAAAAACGCCACCGTTTCCGGTGGCGTTGCAGTCGCGTCATGACTGTTGTGTTGCGGTCTTGCAGATACGTTTACTGCTGCATGAAGCCGATTTTCTTCATCTGCGAGTTCTTCGCAGCGGCCAGCACCTTGGCCATCACCTCGTACTCCGCATCCGGATTTGCATCGATGCGCAGTTCCGGCTGATTGGTCGGATCGGCCTGCACCACTTCTTCCATCTTCTGTTGCAACACATCGACCGGAGTCGGGCTGTTGTTCCAGAACACCTGGTTGCTGGCGTCGATACGCAACTCGATCGGCGGCGGCGGTTCGGTCGTCTGCGGTGGCGGGTTGAGCACCCGCTGCGGCAGATCCACGGCGATCGGGTAGGTCATGATCGGCGCGGTGACGATGAAGATGATCAGCAGCACCAGCATCACGTCCACGAGGGGCGTGACGTTGATGTCGGCCATCGGCCCACGGCTTCCACCAGTACTAAATGCCATGGCTTACTGCCCCTTCACTTTGGTTGCAACGAAACCGACGTCCAGCATGCCCTGACCCTGCGCGATCTTGGTGATCTCGTTGATCGTACGCATCTTGGTCGTGCGGTCGCCACGCAGGTTGAGCGGCGGCTGCGGGGTCTGCTGTGCGGCTGTGGACAGGCGCGACTCCAGGGCTTCCTTGGAAATCGGCTCGTCGTTCCAGTACAGCGACCCATCTTCCTTGACGGCCAGAGTGATCGGCGCGGCGCGTTTCTCCGCATCTTCCTTCTGGATCAAGTTGGCCTCTGGCAGCTCCACCTTGACCTTATGGGACATCAGCGGTGCCGTAATGATGAAGATGATCAGCAGCACCAGCATGACGTCCACGAGGGGCGTCACGTTGATGTCGGCCATCGGGCCACCGCTGTTTCCACTACTGAAGGCCATAACGGGCTCCGTCTAAATCGTTGCGAAGGCGTTCTTGACGACCGGATTAGCGAACGCGCGAACCGGTGGCGAAGAAGTCGTGCAGGTCGTGGGCAAAGGTGTCGAACTTGGCGATCACCGAGCTGTTGACCTTGGAGAAGAAGTTGAACGCGAACACGGCCGGGATTGCGACGAACAGGCCGATCGCGGTCATGATCAGCGCTTCACCCACCGGGCCGGCAACGGCGTCGATGGAGGCCGAACCGGTTGCACCGATCTTGATCAGCGCGCCGTAGATGCCCCACACGGTACCGAGCAGACCGACGAACGGCGCGGTCGCACCAACGGTGGCCAGCAGGGTCATGCCCGACTGCAGCTTGGTGCTTTCGCGGGTCACGGCCTGACGCAGGGCGCGGTCGACGAACTCCGAACGGCTCAGGCTCTCGCCCAGGCCACCGGTGCTGCCTTCGGCACGCTGGTGGTGCGCAGCAGCCTGGGCGGCGTCCAGCGCGATCTTCGAGAACGGCTCGGAAGCCGGCTGTTCTTCCATGGCGCGGATGGCGTCCTGTGCATTCGGGGCATCCCAGAACGCGGTGGTGACGCGGTCAGCCGCGCTCTTCAGGCGGGTGGCACGGAAGATGTTGATGACAGTCCAGTACCAGGAGGCAGCGGACATGGCGATCAGGGTGATCAACACGACCCAGGACACGGCGAAGTCGCCGGGGCTGGAAGTCATTTCGGTGATCAAGTGCTCGAAGCCCATCTGCGACAGAGCGGCCGACGGATTGGAGCCCCCTGCAGCGGCGGCGATAAAGAATTCCTGCAGCATGACGCTTACCTTTGTTGTGTGTGGTGATGAAGGGTGGAGCGAAAGGAAGACAGGATCCTGGGCCGACCGTGGCCGGCCCGTGGGATCAGTTCAGAGCAAAGTTGACCGGGACGCGGACACGTCCGGCGGCTTTCTGCCCGTTGACGGTGGAGGCGTTGAACTTCCACTTGCGTGCTGCGTCCATCGCGGCACGGTCAAGGTCGCGGTTGCGGCTGGACTTTTCGACCGACACGTTGGTCACGTTGCCGCTAGCATCCACATCCACGATCAGGATGACCTCACCTTGGACACCGGCACGGAATGCAGCCGGCGGGTACTTCGGCGGGTTCATGTTCTTGGACGAGATATCGACGCTGGCGCCAATGTCACTCGGCGGAGCCGGCGGGCTCGGCGGGCTCGGCGGCGTGACGATATCGCTCGGACGCGGTTCGGGAACGTCGACCACCGGAGCTTCCGGCGGCGGCGGAACCGGTGACGGCTTCGGCGGCGACAGATTCTTGACCGGCGGCGGCGGCTTGTCTTCCGGCGGCGGCGGCGGCGGCGGCGGCGGGGGAGGAGGCGGTGCATCCACCAAGGTGACCATGGTGGTGCGCTCCTTCTCTGCCGGAGCCTTCGGCGCCACTGCAGGGATCAGCAACATCATCAGTGCAGTGAGGTGCAAAGCAATTACAAAAGCAATGCCGATAATGCGGGCCCAGCTCAGACCCTGGTTCCCGGCATCGTAGTCATGCCTGTGGATAACGAGTTGTTCCGTCATGCGCCAATGGCTCTTTCAGTGGGGGCCCGGATCACTGTGATGATCCCCAGGTTTTCGGACGGCTTTGACACCGCAGGAACTCCCAAGCTTATACCAATCCCGAGTCCTGTAACCACTAAAAACACAGGGATTTCGGGGGTTTATTTTCTTTTTTTACTTCAGGTTGATGATCTTCTTGGCGTCTTCGGGTTTTTTAACACCCTTGGCGATCGCCTGCTGTGCGGCCTGCTTGGCCTCGGGGATGCGACCTTCCGAATGCAGCACCTTGGCCAGATTCAAATAGGTCTCGCCATCCTTGGAAAGCGGTGCGGCCTTCTGCCAGTTTTCGATCGCCTTCGGGACATCGTCGCTGTAGTAATACGACTGGGCCAGGGCAAGGTATGTCTGATAATCAGGCTTGAGGATGCCTTTTTGCATACCCTCATTGATGACGGCAATGACGTCCTTTTCTTTGTTCTCGGTGTTGGCGTAGATGGAATACAACTGCTTGTATTCCTTTTCTTCGGTCAACTGGCCGGAGGCACGCAGCTTGTCCATCACGCCTGCGGCCTTGTCCATCTGGTCGGCCTGCATGTACATGTTGGCCAGGTTGAGCTGCGCCTTTTTGTCGTTGGGCGTCTTGGCGGCCAGCGCCTCGGCGGCCGCAACGGCCTCACCGGTCTGGCCAGCTTCGGCGTAGGACGCCATCAGCAGCTGGTTCCAGCTGTCTTTGGGCTCGGGCGAGGCAGCGATGGCCTGCTTCAACACCGGAATGGCTTCCTTGTAGCGCTCGGTCTGGTACAGCGCCTGGCCCTTGAGGATCAGGTCTTCCGGACGCTGCGACTTGCTCTCTTCCAGATATTTGTCCAGCGTGGCCAGACCCTCGGCCTGCTGGTCGTCCTGCATCTGCAACTGCGCCAGCATCAGCATCGACTGGAACTGGCCGTTGTTGTCCAGCGCGTTCAGGCCGATGGCCTGCTGCAGGTACTTCTTGGCAGCGGCGGTGTCGTCCAGGTTGTAGGCAGCCTGCGCGGCCAGCTGGGCCGCCAGCGCCTTGTCGGCGTCGTTGGCAGCGCTGTTGGCCAGGATCTCATCGGCCTGGGTGCGCACGCCTTGGTAGTCCTCGCCCTTGTTGAAGGTTTCGATCAGCTTCTGCAGCTTGCTGCTCAACTTGGAGGACGGCTTGATCGTCGGTGCCTGGCGGGTCGACTGCGGGTACAGCTCTTCGGCCTTGCCACTCTTGGATTTGCGGCTGGCGCGTTCGGAGGAACGGTCCGACTGCGCGACCGCATCGGTGACGACAGCCCCACCCAGCGACGCGGCGATGAACAGGGACAACAGGGCTTGCTTGCGGTTGAGCAGTTTCATGTTTCACCTCGGACGATCCGCCGTCGGGCGGTACGAAAAGCGGAATGGGCGCTGTACGAAAAATCTGAGCCGGCAAACTTAGCAGAAAGTCTCAGTTCCCGAAAACGGTTTCCATGTTGTGTTGCGGCAATCAGAAGCGGGAAACCGATGTCTAAGCGTCGCTAACAGGCCTTGACCGGTGGAGCGACGCGTGCGCCACGCGGGGAGGCGGGCAAGCGCCGCATCGAATCGGTGTTCGTCCAGGTTGACGGCGGCCGCACGGATGTCGTCAGCAGCACTAGCCACAACGCGGCACGCGCCCGCTCTGCCTGGCCTGCTGGTACACCGGTTCGAGCTGGGCAACGTCGGCCTGCAGTTCGCGGATGCGGTTGGCAGGGTCGGGGTGGGTCGACAGCCACTGCGGTTGGCGATTGCCGCTGGCGGCCATCATGTTCTGCCACAGCGTCACCGCCTGTGCCGGATCGAAGCCGGCCTGGGCCATCAGACGTTGGCCGACCACATCGGCTTCGCTTTCCTGGGTCCGCGAGCCGGGCAGCAGGAACACTGTCTGGGCAGTCATACCGCCGACCTGATTGACCGCGCTGGCCGCCCCGTCGCCATAGGCGGCGCCGGCGAGTGCGCCGATGATGCCCAGGCCCGTCTGCGCGCCGAGCTGACGGGTGATGCGCTCTTCGTGATGGCGCGAAATGACATGGCCGATCTCATGCCCGAGCACGGCGGCGAGCTGATCCTGGGTCTTGGCGACAGTGAAAATGCCCGTGTTGACACCGACCTTGCCACCAGGCAGGGCGAAAGCATTGGCTTCGTTGTCCACGAACAGCGCGGTTTCCCACTTGGTTTCACGCCATTGCGGCGGCAGTTGCGCCACCAGCGCGTTGACCACGCACTGCACGTAGGCGTTCTGCTTGCCGTCGGTGCTGACTTTTTCCTTGGCCTTGGTCTGCGCAAAGGATTGCGCGCCCAACTGGTCCAATTGCTGTTGCGATACCCCGCCCACCACCTGTCGGCGGCCGGTTGGCGAAGTTGTGGTGGCACACGCCGTCAGTGCAAGCACGGCAACAACGATCAACAGCCTAGCTTTCATTCGATCCCCCTAGAACCATGAGGGCATTCTGGCAGGCTCGTCTTAACTTTTCGTCAAACGGTTCCGTGCGGCCGATGACGCGTGCCCGGCCGGGGCGATCGGCTGTCCAAAGCGTGCGGATTTATCCGGTGCCCAGGCGCCACGCCGCTGCGGCTGGGTTCTCGCATCTGACCGCTTGTGGACTCAGCCAAGCCCGAAAAAGTACAGCGCTGCCAGGGCCGTGGCGTTGTTGATGCCATGCGCGGCAATTGGCGCCCACAGCGTACCGGTGCGCCAGTACAGCCATGCGAACGCCGCGCCCATGCTGCCATACACCAGCCACAGCTGCGCGATCGCGGCCGGGCCGTTGCCGCTGATGCCGGGTACTTCGTGCACCAGCGCGAAAATCGCCCCGCTCAGCACGATGCCCAGCCAGGGGCGGCCGGCAGCGAGCAGGCGCCCGAACAGCACGCGACGAAACAGCAGTTCTTCGTAAGCCGGCGCGATGACCACCGCAAACAGCGTCAGTGCCAGCGGCCACTGCTGGAGCGCGTCTTCCATCAACGGCAGGTTGGTGGGCACCGGCTTGATGCCTAACGCCGAAGCCGCCACGCTGACCAGGTTGCTGAGCAGGAACACTGCGGCGGCGACCAGCGCGGTCCAGCCCCAGGTGGAGGCGCGACGCGCGGCAGCCCGCGAGGCGGTCTGTTCGGCAGCGGTGGCGCGGCGGCGCCAGTAGTACAACAGCAGCGCCGGCGTGGCCGTGCTGACCAAGGCGGTGAGCAGCTGCACCATCACACCGGGTTGGCCAATGGCGGCCATGACCTCGGTGGGCGAGGGGGTCAGCCCCTGCGCCTTGGCCGCCTGTACGTGGCCAAAGCCACGCACTGCGCCCCACAACGCAAAGCCGGCCACGCTGAGGGTCAACAGCAGGCCGGCGGCGATGAGCACGTCGACCCAGAAACCCACGAGCACGGGCAGCAGCGGCGGCTTGCCGGCAACCGTGCATGGTGCCGGGGGCGGTGGAAGATCGGTGCGCATCATCAATCCTGCGAACACCGCACCGGCCACCACGCCGCGGTTGCGACGTGTCGGCCGATGCGGGTGCCTCAGATATCCAGGTTGGACACCTTCAGCGCGTTGTCCTCGATGAAGTCGCGGCGTGGCTCGACCACATCGCCCATTAAGGTGCTGAAGATCTGGTCGGCGGCCACCGCGTCCTCGATGCGCACCTGCAACAGGCGACGCGTGTCGGGGTTGACCGTGGTTTCCCACAGCTGCTCGGCATTCATTTCGCCTAGGCCCTTGAAGCGCTGCACCTGGCGGCCCTTCTTGGCCTCGTCCAGCAACCAGGCATGGGCCTGCGCGAAGCTGGTGATCGGGTGGCTCTTGTTGCCGCGCACGATCTGGGCACCTTCGCGCACCAGGTCGTGCAAGGCCAGCGAGACCTCACGCAGCGGACGCAGCTCGCCGCTTTCGAACGCACCCATCGGCAGCACCTGGGTGAACTCTTCGCCCATGTGGCGGCGGATGGCCACCAGGGTGGCAGGCGCGTTCTCGCTGCCGGGGTCGAAGCGCAACTGGTAGCGCGCGGTACCCAGGGTGCCGCGGTTGAGCACTGCCTGCAGTGCATCCAGGGTCGGATGCTGGTCGCCTTCGGCCTGCAGTTTTTCCACATCCAGTGGCGGCAGGTCGATCAGCGCGGTGAGCAGGGCCGGGTCGTAGCGGTGTGCGTTGCGCGCGATCGCTTCGTTGGCGCTGGTGAACAGCATCAACAATTTCTCCAGCGCTTCGCCGGTGATCGGCGGTTCGTCGGTGGCCGGAATCAGCGCCGCACCCTCGACCGCATTGCTGGCCAGGTAGGCGTTGAGCGCCGCGTCGTCCTTCAGATACAGCTCGCTCTTGCCCTGCTTGAGCTTGTACAGCGGCGGCAGGCCGATGTAGATGTAGCCGCGCTCGATCAACTCCGGCATCTGCCGGTAGAAGAAGGTCAGCAGCAGGGTGCGGATGTGCGAGCCGTCCACGTCGGCGTCGGTCATCAGGATGATGCGGTGGTAGCGCAGCTTGTCCGGGTTGTATTCGTCGCGGCCGATGCCGGTGCCCAGCGCGGTGATCAGCGTGCCGACCTGGTCGGAGGCCAGCATGCGGTCGAAGCGGGCACGTTCGACATTGAGGATCTTGCCGCGCAGCGGCAGCACGGCCTGGTTCTTGCGGTTGCGTCCCTGCTTGGCCGAACCGCCCGCCGAGTCACCCTCGACGATGAACAGTTCGGACAGCGCCGGGTCCTTTTCCTGGCAATCGGCCAGCTTGCCCGGCAGGCCGGCGATGTCCAGCGCACCCTTGCGGCGGGTCAGGTCGCGTGCCTTGCGGGCGGCTTCGCGCGCGCGCGCGGCATCGACGATCTTGCCGGTGATGGCCTTGGCTTCGTTCGGGTTCTCCTGCAGGAACTCCTGCAGGCGCGCGCCGAAGGCGTTCTCCACCGCCGGGCGCACGTCCGAGCTGACCAGCTTTTCCTTGGTCTGCGAAGAGAAGCTGGGGTCGGGCACCTTGACCGAAAGCACCGCGATCATGCCTTCGCGCATGTCATCGCCGGTCAGCGCGACCTTGGCCTGCTTGGCGATGCCGTTCTGTTCGATGTAGGTGCTGAGCACACGCGTCAGCGCCGCACGGAAACCGGCCAGGTGGGTGCCGCCGTCCTTCTGCGGGATATTGTTGGTGAAGCAGTACATGGTTTCCTGGTAGGCGTCGGTCCATTGCAGGGCCACGTCCACCATGATGCCGTTGTGCTCGCCGGTCACCGAGATCACATTCGGGTGCAGCGGCGACTTCAACTGCGCCAGATGCTCCACGAAGCTGCGGATACCGCCTTCGTAATGGAAATCGTCGCGACGGCCTTCGCCGCGCTCGTCGATCAAGGTGATCTTGACGCCGGAATTGAGGAAGGACAGCTCGCGCAGGCGCCGCGCCAGGATGTCGTAATGGAACTCGACGTCGCTGAAGATGGCCACGGACGGCTTGAAGCGCAGCGTGGTGCCGCGCTTGGTCGAGGCTTCCAGCTGCTTGAGCGGGTACTGCGGCTCGCCCAGCGCGTATTCCTGCTGGTAGTGGAAGCCGTCGCGCCAGATATCCAGCCACAAGTGCTCGGACAATGCGTTGACCACCGAGACGCCTACGCCATGCAGGCCGCCGGAGACCTTGTAGCTGTTGTCGTCGAACTTGCCGCCGGCGTGCAGCACGGTGAGGATCACCTCGGCCGCCGAGACGCCTTCTTCCTTGTGGATGTCGACCGGCACGCCGCGCCCGTTGTCGGAGACCGCCACCGAGCCATCGGCCAGGATCTTCACCACGATGTCGTCCGCATGCCCGGCCAGGGCTTCGTCGACCGAGTTGTCGACCACCTCGAACACCATGTGATGCAGACCGGTGCCGTCATGGACGTCGCCGATATACATGCCGGGGCGCTTGCGGACGGCCTCCAGGCCACGCAGCACGGTGATCTTGCTGGAGTCGTAGGTGCCGTTGGGTGTTGGCGGGGTGTTTTGTTCGTCGGTCATGCGCGTGCCGTTGGCTCCACAACACGGGCGAAGGCGGCGATAGCCGCTCCGCACCGTGGGAAAAGGGGGATAGCGGACAAATTATACCAGCCGGCATGAGCCGGCCGTCGCGGCTCAGTGGGCCGCTGCCTGTCGCGTAATGTGGCCGTGTTCCACGTGGAACTGCTGCAATAGTGCGCCGGCATCTGCAAGGCCAGGCGGGGTTTCGGTTGCGGTGATGAGCACCTGTGCCGGCGCGCACGCGAGCCGCTGCAGCACACGCCCCTGATGGTGCCGGTCCAGCTCCGAGCCCAGATCATCCAGGGCGATGACCGGCCACTCGCCGCGTTCGTACGCGAAGTCCTCCGCCTGTGCGAGCAGGCAGGCGAGGGCGGTGAGCTTGGCCTGTCCCCGGGAAAGCGCGTCCCGTCCAGGGAGTGCCTGAAAGCTGGGCACCCAATCTGCCCGGTGCGGGCCTTGCGAGGTGTAGCCATTCTGACGATCGCGTTCGCGCGCAAGCAGCAGGGCGTCTGCCAGCGAGACCTCGTGCCGCTTCCAACCGGGAGCGAACGTCAGCGCAGACAGTCCCAGCGCGGGCGCGATCGCATCTGCCACGGGAACCAGCCGCTCCTGCAGGCGTTCCAGGTAGCGCGTGCGCCGAGACGTCAGGCTCTCGCCGGATTCGGCAAGTTCGTGGTCCCAAGCGTCCAACATGCGTGGCTGCGCGCCCTGTTTCAGCAACGCATTACGTTGCTTGAGCGCCCGGGCGTAGCGGCGCCACATAGTGAGAAAATCGGGTTCCACGTGGAACAGGCCCCAATCCAGGAAGCGGCGGCGAGGTTCGCCACCGCCACTGATCAGCACGTGGCTGCCGGGCTCGAACGTCACCACTGCCAGCGCAGCGCAAAGCGCGCCAAGCTGCGCCACGTCTTCACCATCCAGACGTCCCGTCCATTCCTGCCCGCTATGACGCAGGCCGGCTCGACGCGTCCGTTCGCCCGCAGCGCCGTTGCCTTCTTTCCATTCCACGAAAACTTCAAGGTCGTTGGCGCCTTGTTGGATCAGGCCGTCACGGACGCGCCCGCGGAAGCTGCGGCCGTAGGCCATCAGATGCAGCGCTTCGAGCACGCTGGTCTTCCCCGCACCGTTGTCGCCGGTCAGCAGATTCAAGGTACTGGAGGGATGAAGCTCGACCGTGTGAAACCGGCGAAGCCGATGAATGGACAACCGCACTACATGCATCGATCGGTGTGCTCCGGGCTGTAATCCGGCATGCCGGTCGGGTCGAAGGATACGGGATCGGCATGAAACGCGCGCCGTTGTGGCCGGCAACAACGGCGGGATAGGCAGGGGATAACATGTGGATAAAAAAGGGGCCGAGGGCGGTGTTTTTGCTTATCCACAGCTTGTAAGCCGTAAAACAGGTCGATAAACACAGGGTTTCGACCCGCTAATTTCCTTTAAGAACAATCACTTGAGGTGTTTTTACGCGAAATCTGCGCCTACCATCACCACAAAGCTCTTAAGTTATTTATAGATTTAAAAGCAAAGCGCGATGTGCATAAGTCAAAAACAGTAGGGAGCTGAACAGCTGAACGCTAGATCTCGCCGACATGGTGCGATAGCAAATCAGTCGGTTCACCTTGGACTGAATTTGTTCAGGTTGAACGAGCAGAGTTTTAAACCCAACGGCGCATGAGAGAGAAGATGTCTTGTTCTCTGCCTGCTTTCGCTGTGTCCCGGACCAGGCCAGCTCGACGGCCAAAGACAGGGCGCATGAATCAGGCTCGGCTCCGGCCACGTTGAGACTTTCGGACCTCGCTGAGTCGCCAGGTGCCAGGCCAGTCCAAAATTTCAGGACACTGCTGACGTAACGCGAAGAGGCGTGGCGACGGCAACAGGCCGTAAAGGACCCACGTACGCGCCGCGGTGAGTCTTGTCCTGACGTTCGACCAAGTCGGAGCTGGATCCGCGGCCGTCCCATGTGGATTCTGAAACTCGATGTGTACCGCGTCTCAACCCTGGCACCGATGTCCAGCCAACACAGCAGCGCCGTGGCAAGCGCGTGGAGCGCGTTTGGTCGATCGATCGGATCGAAGGCATAGCTCCCACGCTTACGTCAGCGCTTTATCCCTTCAGATCATGCACAGGCGCCATAGCTCGACCCACGCCCCATTTGGTCGCCACAGACGACTTGGCCGCGATGCTTATCTACACACAACAAGCCCCCGAATGGCGCAAACAAAAAGCCCGGCAGATGCCGGGCTTTTGCGTGTTCCACGTGGAACGAAGCGTTAGAGACGCAATGGCATCACCACATGGCGCGACTTCTCGCTGCTAGCCTCACGCACCAATGCAGACGAATTGGCGTCACGCAGCTGGATCACCACGTGCTCGTCGCGCAGTGCCGACAGAGCGTCGAGCAAATAGTTGACGTTGAAGCCGATAGCCAGGTCGTCGACCTTGGTATCGGCCTCGATCTCTTCCTGCGCCTCTTCCTGCTCGGGGTTATGCGCGCTGATCTTCAGCTGACCCGGCGACACTTCCACACGGACGCCGCGGTACTTCTCGTTGGACAGGATGGCGGCACGCTGTAGCGACGCGCGCAGCGCTTCACGATCCACCTTGACCTCACGATCGGCACCAATCGGAATCACTGCCTCGTAGTCCGGGAACCGGCCGTCGATCAGCTTCGACGTAAAGGTCACATCACCGCGCTTGACGCGGATATGGCTACGTCCCACTTCCAGCTCGACCTCGCGATCGGCACCTTCCAGCAAACGCTGCAGCTCGGTCACGCCCTTGCGCGGCACGATGATCTGGCGCTTGGCGCCGCCGGCTTTCTCCAGCTCCATCTCGCACAGTGCCAGACGGTGACCGTCGGTGGCCACGCAGCGCAGCAAGCCGTCGCGCAGGTCGAACAACAGGCCATTGAGGTAGTAGCGCACGTCCTGCTGGGCCATGGCGAACGCGGTGCGCTCGATCAGCTCCTTAAGCCCGGCTTCGGGCACCACGACGCGCTCGGTCGCCTCGACCTCGTCCACGGACGGGAAGTCATTGGACGGCAAGGTCGCCAGGGTGAAGCGGCTTCGCCCGGCCTGCACGGTGACCTTGTCGCCGGTCTGCGAAATGGTGACGCGGCTGCCGTCGGGCAGGGCGCGCAGGATGTCGAACAGCTTGCGCGCCGGAATCGTGGTTTCGCCGTCCTGCGCGTCCTCCACCAGCGTGCGCGAGATCATTTCCACTTCCAGGTCGGTGCCGGTCAACGAGACCTGTCCGTCCTTGACCTGGACCAGCAAGTTGGCCAGGACGGGCAGGGTTTGACGGCGTTCGACCACATTGACCACTTGTGCCAATGGTTTGAGGAAGGCTTCGCGCTGCAGTGTAAAACGCATGTGGTTCCGTGCCCCTATGCTTTAAAAGATATGGAATAAATCAAAAGCTTGGTGGTGATGGTAGGGCCGTTTTCAGCGGATAACCACCGTAACTATTTGTTTCCAAAGACATTTCAGCACCTGAAACGCGTTGGACTAGTACGCCTGAGCTGGTCGGAAAACCTGTGGATAGTTTTCCAGCCGGACTGCGGTGCAACGTTATCCACAGATTCTCCCGCATTTGACCCCAACGTTTCCACGCTTTTTTCCAGCCTGGCGCCGATGGCAGCCGATGGCCTACTCGCTGAGCTTGCGAATCAGCTTTTCCCAGTCCTCGCGGAGCTTGCCGTCGGCCTCCATCAACGTGCGGATCTGCCGGCAGGCATGCAGCACGGTGGTGTGGTCGCGGCCGGCGAACGCGTCGCCGATCTCCGGCAGGCTGTGCTCGGTGAGCTCCTTGGCCAACGCCATCGCCACCTGGCGCGGGCGCGCCAGCGAGCGGGTGCGCCGCTTGGACAGCAGGTCCTTCATCTGCAGGCCGTAGTAATCGGCCACGGTCTTCTGGATATTGGGAATGCCGATCGCCTGTTGCTGGGCGCGCAGCAAATCGCGCAGCGTCTCCTGGGCAAATTCCACCGTGATCGAGCGGCCGGTGAAGTTGGCACGCGCCACCAGGGTGTTGAGCGCGCCTTCCAGGTCGCGCACGTTGGAGCGCATCTTCTTGGCGATCAGGAATGCCACGTCGTCGGGAATCTCGGCGCCGCGCTCGCGTGCCTTGGCCAGCACGATGGCCGCGCGGGTTTCGAAGTCCGGCGGATCGATCGCCACCGACAGGCCCCAGGCCAGGCGCGACTTCAGGCGCGGCTCCAGGCCTTCCACTTCGCGCGGGTAGCGGTCGCAGGTCAGGATGATCTGCTGGCGGCCATCGAACAGCGCGTTGAAGGTGTGGAAGAACTCTTCCTGGGTGCGGTCCTTGCCGGCGAAGAACTGGATGTCGTCGATCAGCAGCGCATCGATCTGCTGGAACTGGCGCTTGAACTGGTCCATCGCCTTGTCCTGCAGCGCCCGGATCATCGCGCTGAAGAACTGTTCCGAACGCAGGTACATCACCTTGGCGGCCGGATTGGCCTGACGCAGCGCATTGCCGGCCGCGAACATCAGGTGGGTCTTGCCCAGACCGGTGCTGCCGTACAGCAGCAACGGGTTGTGCGCACGGTCGCCGGGCTTCTGCGCCGCCTGGATCGCGGCGGCCAGACCCAGCTGGTTGCTGCGGCCTTCGACGAAGTTGGCGAAGGTGTAATGCGAATCCAGGTTGCCGGCGAACGGCACCATCGGTGCAGACTGCGGCGCACTTGGCACCGCCGCCGCTGCGGGGGCCGGCTCGGGTGCACGTGGACGCGAACCGACCGCCAGCGCGACTTCGCCGTTGCCGGCGAAATACGCCAGCAATTCGCGGATGCGCGGCAGGTACCGTTCGCGAACCTGGTCGACGATGAAGGCGTTCGGGGCGTACAGCACGATGCTGTCGCCGCGATCTTCGGCTTGCAGGGGTTTCAACCAGGTGTGGACATCTTCGGGCGGGAATTCGGCTTCGAGACGTTCCAGACAGCGGGGCCAAGCATCCAT